>OZ244620.1:0-3117500 GCA_965218395.1 uncultured Binatia bacterium (SeqCode)
GCAACACCCGGTACATAGGTTGCGGCTTCGGCGAGATTCCATGAGCCATCTGACATAAGAGATTTCGTTGAAAATTGAACGACGCAGCCTCCCTGTACTTCCATCGCCTTTGTGCTCCGAATCCACGTCGGACCTTTGGCCTTGAACAAAAGTGTGAGGCGATCTGGGTTACCAAAGGTTTCCACGTCTTCAGCCTGCATGTCCTTCGTTTCCTTCACGATCGGATGAGAAGCCCCGCTCATTGCTTGAATGTACTGGTCCACACCCACATGTCTACCGTATTCACTCGGAGGGTAGAAGGCATACGGCTTCCACCAAAGCACCGCGAAAAACCCTACAGCGATCAGAACGGGGAAAAGGACGACAAAAATCGTAAGTGTTATCTGAATGGCCCCAGCCGTTTGAGTCGCAGCCACGCCAAGTGTTGCTTCTGAGAGCGATACAAATAATGAAATCACCCACAGTGGCGTTAAGCTGCGGGGAGCACTTATTTTTTCATTACTCGCGGCCATAAGCTAAAATTCTACAAAGTAGCTCAGAATATAGATCATGGAGGATAAACAATTGTCAGGTACTTATCAGAGCAAGTTCTCATTTCGGCTCAATTATTCAGCAAAGAATTCTTGTTTACAATGCCCAGAAAGCCACTCTGGATGCTGAGAAAAATGAATCTGATGCCCTCTATAAGTGTCGTCAGCTTTCATCAACATACTCTCGCAGCGCCGGTAATACCCGCTCGCCCAATAAGCGTAGGCCCTCCGCGGTTGTCAGGCCGTGGGGGGTGCCGAACTCGACCCGTCGGGCGCCGGCTTCAAACAGAGCCGCGGCCTGGTTGGCCACCTGGTCCGGCGTTCCGGCAAAAGCCAGCCGCTGGAGCAAGTCGTCAGAGATATAACTCCCGGCCCGCTCAAAATCGTAGGCGTCGGTCGCTGCCCTGAGACGCGTCAACAACTCCGGCTCAATGGCCAGGCTATGGTCCAGCGCGGCGATAATCGGCAGATAGAGCGCGGCTTCTCGTCGCGCCAGATCACGGGCGGCTTTGCCGTCCGTATCGACCACCGTGACCGCGCCGACTACCAAGCCAATTTCGTCAGGCTGCCGTCCGGCCTGCACGGCGCTCTCGGCTATGGCAGTACGCATCTGGGACACTGCGGTCGGATTCGTTGTTCCGCCAAGTTTGACCTCCGCGATCTCTTCAATACACGCGGCCAACGTCTTCGGTCCCCACGTTCCCAACAAAAAAGGCAGCCCGGGCCGGTGGACCTTCCAGCGCAGGGCCTCACCGCCGGCTAAGGAGAACACCCGTCCCTGATAAGGCTCGGTCGATTGGCTGAGCAGATGTCGAATACAACCAAACGCCTCCCGAAGCGCAGCGATGGGTCGCTGGGGGTGCAGACCCACAAAATCCAGCCATGCCCCACGCGCCAAGCCCAAATAGGCCCGCCCCTGTGAAGCTTCATCCAGAAGGGCGATATTGCCGGCGATATTGATCGGGTGACAGGTAAACGGATTGACCGCCGCGGGGCCGATACGGACGCGGCTCGTGTGTCGCGCGATTTCCAGCAACGGCAGCCAGGCGGGCTGATACAGCATGTCATTATAGACGCTCACGCCGGCAAAACCGCAGTCTTCAACGGTTTTCGCCAGCGGCCCGTAGGCCGAGAGGGACTTATCCGTCTGAAAGGCAACACTGACCGAACCGCGCATGGAGTCTGTTCAGGAGCGACCGGCATCGCGTTCCGACCGGCCGCTCCGGCTTTTTCCGTTAGACCTACGTACCGGGCGCGAACGCTTCTACCGCGCGCATATCGGGTAGGGACTCGTCGTCGGCCTTGACCGGCAGAAAGCAGACATGCGTGGCACCGGCTTTGAGATGGGCGTCGATCCGGTCCTGAATCTGCTCTTCGCTGCCCCAGGCAACAATGGCGTCCACCAGGGCATCGCTGCACCCATCTTCAAAGTCCGCGTCCTGCCAGCCCAGGTTCTTCAGGTTATTGGTGTAATTAGGCAGGCGGGGGACATAGGTCTTCATATACTGTCGCGCGGCGGCGCGGGCCTTGGTCGCGTCCTTTTCGAGGATGACCGCTTGGGCGGCGCAGATCCAGGCGTCGGGGCCGATCTGCTCACGCACCTTGGCCGTATGTTCCGGCGGCACGAAATAGGTATGCGTCCCCTGAGCCTGTTCGGCGGACAGGGCCAGCATCTTGGGATGCAGGGCGGCAATGACGATGGGGGCCGGCTCTTTGGGTTTGGGCGCTTGATAAAAGACGTCTTTCAGCTTCGGCAGGTACTCCTTCATATAGCTGTACGGCTTGTTGTAGTCGTGGCCGCGCAGATTGGACACAATCGGCTTGTGGCTGACGCCGATGCCGAGCACAAAACGACCGCCCGACAGCTCGGCCACCGTGTTGGTTGCCGTGGCCATGGTATAGGCGTCTCGCGCCCAGATATTGGCAATCCCGGTCGCGATAGACAACTGCTCGGTATTGTTCAGCAGATAGGCGGCATGGGCGAACGGCTCACGCCCGACCGCTTCGGGTATCCATAGGGTCTTATAGCCGGATTTCTCAACCGTCTGGGCAAACTGGGCGCTTTCCGGAGCCGTCATACCGTCCAGAAAAAACCACACCCCTACTTTTCCGATATCCATACAAACCTCCTCGGGCAAAATCTCGTATTTGCAACGAACCGCACCATATGCCGGGCGTTATTGGGCTGTCAATCTGGAGCCGCTTGAGCCCCGCTCTCCCTCGTCAAGACGCGCTCGGATGTGGTATAGCAGCAGGCAGGAGAAATCTCGCTGGACAAAGAAGGAGGCAGCCATGAAATTCGGTATCCATTATTCTCTGGGCGTTGGTATGAATCCCAGCATGGACGATTATGTGCGCGTGGCGGTAAAGGCCGAAGAACTCGGCTATCACTCCGCCTGGTTGGGCGACCACGTTGTCATCCCGGAAAAAATTGAATCTACCTATCCGTATACGCCCGATGGCTCAGCCAGCTTTCCGCGGCGCTTGCCCTTTCCGGATACCTTTGTCGTCCTGGCAGCCCTGGGCGCTCATACCCAAACCATCAAGCTCGGCACCAGCGTTATCGTTGTTCCGTACCGCAATCCGCTCCCGGTGGCCAAGGCGGTGGCGACGGTCGATATGGCGACCAGTGGCCGCTATCTTTTTGGCGTTGGAGTGGGCTGGCTGGCGGAAGAGTTTGAGGCGTTGGGAGAGAAGTTCTCTGAACGGGGCAGCCGCACCAGAGAGTATCTACAGGTCATGAAAGCCGTCTGGCAGGAAGAGGCCGCCAGCTTTGAAGGCAAGTATTTCTCCTTTCCCGACCTGTACGCCCTGCCGCTGCCGGTCCAAAAGCCTCACCCGCCCATCATCTTTGGTGGCGAGAGTATGCCGGCCCTCAAGCGCGTAGCCGACCTGGGCGACGGCTGGCAGCCCGGTCCGGTCCCGCTCGAAACCTTGAGAGAACGTATGGGGCAACTGAGAGAGCTTATGGCCGAACGTGGCCGAGATTTTTCGCAGTTGTCAATCTCCATGCTGGGCGATGTAAAAGCTCTTCAGGAAAATCCCGATACGCTGGCCGCACTCGGTGAACTCGGCGTCCAAGAGATGGTGTTATTTATGGCAACCCTGGACACGGATAAGACGCTGGCACAGTTGGAAGAAGCCGCGAACGCATTTATGTCCTAGGCTTCTTTAAGGGAGGACCGCTGCCCATGTCTCTGACGTTCCGCACATTGCATCCCTATTTCGTGGCCGAGGTCGGCCGCATTGACCTGCGCCAGGCGACGGACCCCGAGACGCTGCTGGATATCCGCGCCGGCATGGACGAGTACGCCCTGCTCGTCTTCCGCAATCAGCATTTCACGGACGAGGAGCAGTTGGCCTTTGCCCAGCGCCTGGACGGACGCTTGCACACCAAGACCGGTATCAGCGCGTTCCAAAAGAGCCGCCTGGGCAACGAGGCATTGGCCGATGTCTCCAACCTCAACGCGAGCGGGGAGGTTTATCAGGCCGATGACCGCAAGCGCATGTACGGCCTGGGCAATCGGTTGTGGCACACCGACGCCTCTTTCCAGGACCCGCCCGGACGCTACTCCATGCTGTTTGCCCGAGTCGTCCCGCCGGTCAGCGCGGACACGGAATACGCCGACATGCGAGCCGCCTATGACCGTTTATCGGACGAGATGAAAGTCCGGCTTGAGGGGTTGCGCGTGCATCACTCGATTGCCCACTCGCGCGAGATTCTGGGTTTCGAGTTTTCCGAAGAAGAACAGGATATTCTCAAGGGTGCGATTCAGCCGCTGATCCGCAGCCTGCCGCGCACGGGCCGCAAGTCGCTCTACATCGCGGCGCATGCCTCCAAAATCATCGACTGGCCGGTCCCCGAAGGGCGGCTGCTATTGCTCGACCTGATTGAACACGCCACCCAAGCAGAGTTTGTCTACCGCCACTCCTGGCAAGTCGGAGACCTGGTGATCTACGACAACCGGGCGACCATGCACCGCGCCCGGCCGTATGCAGACACGCAATACCGCCGCGAGCTGCGACGGGTGACGACGCTTGACGTCGATCACGCTATCGAGCAGGCTGAAGCCGCCCATCACTAAGCTATAAACTAAGGAGAGAGGAAAGGAGACTCACCCATGGCCAATGTCCAGACCGTACTCGGCGACCGTTCCACTGACGATTTGGGGTTCACCCTGATCCACGAGCATTTAACCGTCGGCTTCCCCGGCTATGAATGGGACAACACCAGTTTTGACCGCAAAAAAGAAATCGCCGGCGCCGTGGAAAAACTCAAGGAGATCAAAGAGCTGGGCGTCACCTCGTTTGTTGATCCCTGTCCGATGGAATTGGGTCGCGACCCGGAATTTGCCGCAGAATGCGCAGACAAATCCGGCCTGAATGTCGTGGTCGCCACCGGCTTATACAACGAAGCGCTCGGCATTCCGCCCCACTTCCGGAGCCTGCCCGCGGACGATATCGCCGAGATCTATGTGCGGGAGATTACGGACGGCATTGATAAAACCGGCATCAAAGCCGGTATCATCAAAACCGCCACCGGCGGGATTCCGGGCATGACCGAGACCGCGACAGCGATCGGCCCGCACGAAGAAACCTGTCTGCGGGCGGCCGCCCGCGCCCACAAAGCTACAGGGATGCCCATCTTATGCCACAACGACGAGTTGGGGCCGTTCGGCCGTGAGACCCTGGACGTGTTTGAAGACGAAGGCGTGGATTTCAACCGCGTGCTCATCGGCCACGCCTGTGGTGTGGGAGACATGCGCTATTATTTTGACGTTTTGGAGCGCGGCGCGTGGATCGGTTTTGACCGCTTCGGCATTGACATCATTGCCCCGGATAAAATGCGTCTGGCCTCGCTGATTGGCCTGCTGGCCGTCGGCTATGACCGGATTATGCTCTCGCACGACGCCGTCCATTGTCTGATGGGCCGCCCAAGCAAAGCCTGGGAGCAGTTTGTCGAAGCCTGCCCGAACAATAATTACTCCCATATCCTGAAAAACATCATTCCCACCCTGGCCAAGGCCGGTGTGAGCGAAGGCACCATTCACACCATGATGGTCGAAAATCCCAAGAGCTATTTTGGCGGCTAAGTCTCGCTCTGAGCGGTTGCGCTGCACATCGCGGCAACCGCTCAGCCCGCCGTTCAGCACGGCAGGCCCAGAGAGTAGCCCTCAGCCATGTCCTCCCAGCCACGCAGCGATCTCGACCAGGTCCGCACCTACTTCCGCAACTTCGGCCTGAAACAGGCACCGGAAAACGGCTCGCCCCTGTACCACGCCTTATCGTTGGGCGTGCTGAACGACCCCGACATGCTGCGCCTCGCCGCAAGCTGTCCGCCCTCGCAACCGTCGGCCAACCTGCTGTTCGGCGCGGTGCATTATCTCCTCCTGGGTGGAGCCCAGCATCCCTTGTGCAATTTCTACCCGGACGTGGTTGCCTCAGAAAAAGCGCCGCGCCCGCCCTCTCAGGAGACCTATCCACTGTTTCAAGACTTTGTCCGGCAGCACACCGAGACAATCAGACGGCTCATCACAACCCGTTTGGTCCAAACCAACGTCGTCCGCCGCACGACCTGTCTCCTGCCGGTCTTTGCCCAGCTTGCGCGAGAGGCCGGGAGCCAGCCCCTCTCGCTGATCGAGGTTGGCAGCAGTGCCGGCCTGAACCTGCATTGGGATCGTTATTACCACCGCTACGAGTATCCGTCCGGGGCAAGCAGCACGTGGGGCGACAAGGACGCCGCCGTCCGGCTTTCAACCCAGGTCAGAGGGAGCGCCCCCCTCCCGCCCCTGCCCGAGGAGTTTCGTATCGCCTGGCGCGCGGGGATCGACCTCAACCCGATCGAGGTGACTGACGCGGATGCCATGCGCTGGCTGCGCGCGCTCATCTTTCCCGAACATCTGGAGCGCCACCAGGAAACCGAAGCCGCGGCCCGCATCGCCCGCACTCATCCGGTCCCGATTGTGACCGGCGACGCGCTCACCTATTTGCCCGACCTGTTGTCCCAAGCCCCGCAGAACTCCCACCTGTGTCTCTACGCCTCCATGGTCCTCTACCAATTCTCGCCCGAAACCCGCAAGGATTTGTGGAGGATGTTGGCCGCGTTCTCGGCGACTCGGCCCGTCTCCGTCATCATTCTGGACGGCGTCCCGGAAGGCTGGGCACAGCTCCTCATCAGAGACTTCAAAAACGGCGGCTCTACCAAACGCCACCTGGCCGCCGCCCATGCCCACGGGCGTTGGCTGGAGTGGCGGGGGGATGGGTAGCGAGAGAGTCTTGTTCTCCGCTGGTTAGGCAACAATCCTTTCACGCTTCTCCCTGATTGCAGTGGGCTCCTGCTACTCTATGCGGCTCTACGCTGCCCGAGAGAAGGTCACCTTGGCCCGGTATCCTAAGCTTGCCAGGACACGCAACATCAAATCCGTAGAAACGTCTTTGGTATGACGGTTAAGGATAGCAGTCATCCGCGAACGAGACGTCCGCGCCAGCTTAGCGACCTGAACATGAGTGAGTCCTGCCTTCAGGACAGCATCAATGATCTTGTCGTTCAGATCACTCCTGAGCTGTATTTCCACGCCAGTGGCTGGAGAAAGACCAAGCACCCTGGCAAGCTCAGCGGCATCTTTTACGACAATCGGTTTAGACTTTTTCATCAAGCATTTCCTTTATCCGCTTCCGGCCAAGTCCGATATCTTGCAGCGATGTTTTCTGAGTCTGGAAAAGCTCGAATCTCGTCCCGAGCTTTCGGATGGAAAAGAGCCGGTTTCACGGAACTGAATGTCCCATATATGGGACACGTTATCAATAGCTGTACAGAAACCCAAGAAGTGCAGAGATTACAGTAAGGGAGGGGAGGGCCATGGGGTTGTCCCAACTGCGAACGACGGGGAACGTCAGGCGAGTATCGGATTACGCTTTTCCTGTTCCCTCGCCCCTGGAGGGAGAGCCTGTCCTGAGCAGAGCGAAGCGAAGTCGAAGGGGGCTAGGGTGAGGGGGAAAATTCAAATTATTCCCCTGAGCTTCAGCCCTGGGCCAAAGCCGCAAAGTGTACTGTTGGTTCCACGAAGGTCGCTACCTGTATTGACTTGTACGGCTCTTGTTTCAATCTTCTTCCACTGCCAGCTCGCAACCCTTGCTTATTAAGGTGTTCATGTAATTTCTCGGCAATCAGGACACAGCGTATCGTCGGATTGAATTCCTCGCTACTGCCGTATTCGGCCGTACAGACAGAAAGTAGATATTTCAGAATCGGTAGCGAGCGCGCTAGCTGCTCTTTACCCTTGGCCTCGTTCATTTCCCCCAATGTCGCCTTTAACTCGACAAGAATAGCGTAATCCCTACCGTTCGATTGACCAATCAACAAATAGTCACAGATTTGGTTCCACTTCTTTCCCTCGCGCTTCAAGGCTGACAGATGCTTGAACTTGTTCATGCGTACAGCCAGAAAAGGTGGTGAAATACCGATAAGATCAATCTTCGTGTCTTCTTGCTCTTTCTGGGGCTCCTCAAGGATGCATGAATCGCCCGTTCCCAATTCTTGAAAAAATTCTGGCTTCAAAATAGACTCCAATTGAGAAATCAACTCCACCTCATTCTTCCCCTTCATATGCCAATCGGGACCCAAGTTCACTGGAAACCCGATTGATGGTGTCGATGGTTGTGTCAAAGACCGGCATATCGATGCCGTATTTTTCAATCGGACACCGGGTCAGGCCGTTTTTTTCCGCCACATAGGCTCGAACCGAATCGGGTTTCAGAAAGTCGTGCTCCGAATACTTGTATTTTTTCAGGACCTTGGGTTTGTCATTGAAGGGCTCGCTCAGCATGAGCAGATTGTTGATTTCCTTGACGATGTAGTCGCTGTGGGTCGTAATCAGAACTTTCAGCCCGGCGTTTACGGTCCGCGCCAGCAGACGCGCAAACTGAATTTGGTTGGCCGTATCAAGGTGGCTTTCCGGCTCGTCAATGATGAGAAGCTGATTCTTTTGTGCCCTGTGGCGTAGGAAAAAGTACAGGTCGGACAAGCCTCGGACCGAAGAAGAGGCGGTATGTAGAGGAATGTCGAAAGGCGTGCTTTCCGCGCCTTTGATATGAAGCGGATATCGTCACCGGAAGCCGTATAAGAGCCGCCCATTATATCTCTGATATCGTTAAACAATTTAGAGTCGTATATTTCGCTTCGGCGCTTCTGCAAATCGGGAATGCTTCTGGTGTAGTCAATGTTGTCTCTGATGGGAATCGCATACCGACTAGCCATTTTGTCGATAAACAGGAATGGAAAGAAGCTTTGCATCTCCTTCTCTCTGTCCTTCTCTCTGTCCTTTCCAACTTCCTGAAGAGCCTGCACCAATCGGTTCTTTGTAAAGTCGGCTTCCTTTACGAATTCCTGAACAATCTCCACTAGGCGGCTCTTTGTAAAGTCGAGTTCCTTGTAAAAAGAGCGAAATACCGAAACGCTCAGCAGAAAGAATAAATGGCCTGAGAGGGGAAGGCGTAAAGTCATCCCCTACGACCTCGACTTGAACAGACACGTCTTCAAAGTCCTCTAACGAAGAATTAAACACTGCCGACACGACTGCTTTATCAATTTCCACAATACCATCTTCCACCTCTGGTGAGGGCGGGATGGATAGCAATTCCCACATTTTCAGAAACCCATACAACGTATACGCCACATACGTCTTACCCGTATTATTCCGACCGGCGATGAGCGTCAGGTCGCCCAATTCCAGTTCGGCTTCGTGTATGGGACCGAGGTTTTTGAATATGAACTTCATGGTGGTGTCTCCATATCTCTAGGAGCGCGGCCAAGATGGCCGCGATTATTGCGGGCTGGAAGCCCACACTCCTTAAAACACATCCCCCTTCTAAGCGACTTCTTGCATTGGACGTATTCTAGGTTTTGGAAGAGCCTGCCCCGAGGCTTGGAGTGCTGTTAAAACCTCGTCCATGACTTCGTAGAGTTCTTTATAAAGCACGATAGGATCGCTGCCGTGAATCCCCGTAATAACGTCAGGGCAGTGGCCCAAATAGACCCCATCCTTTTCACTCCACTCAATCCACTTGTGATATCGATCACTCGGTTTCATTATCACGAATACGTCAATACTACCTCCTATCAAGCGTGCGGAACAAGATTCTCTCTTGGCCCCAACGGCCCAAGATGCTATGGCCCAAGAAAAAGGAGGATACTGTATGAGCGCATCTGACGCGGCCTCAGCGGCACGAGTGGCAACGAGTTCCTACGCCGAAGCCGACCCGCAACTATACGCCTTTCTCGATTGGATGGAGCAACAAGACCCCGACTATGCCAAGACGTTCCGAGCCTATGGCGAGAAGGGCACCGGCGAGGGTCAGGCGCTTGCGGTCAAATACCGTGAAATGGTCATGACCGCTATTCTGGTGTTTGCCGGTCGGAAGGAAGGAGCCGTGGCCCATCTCAAACGGGCTATCGAACATGGAGCCACAAAGCGTGAGCTGTTCGAGGCCGGCCAATCCGCGGCCATTCCCGGCGGCGGGATCACCCTGGGCCTGTGGATGCAAATCCTCACCCAACTCGATAGCGAAGGCGCCTTTACAAACGGCTAGGGAAGGAGGGAGTCCTATGGCACAAGCAGTGACAGCACCGTCCGAGCCGATTCACCCCCAGACCCGCATCGGCCATATTCATCTGACGGTGACCGACCTGGAGCGCTCGCTGGCCTTTTACCGCGATCTGTTGGGCTTTGAGGAGACCATGCGTTACAAGGATTCGGCCGTGTTTCTGTCCGCGGGTGGCTACCATCATCACCTGGCGCTGAATACCTGGGCCGGACCGGAGGCCAGCCCGCCCCCGCCCGGACATACCGGGCTGTACCACTTCGCCATTCTCTACCCCAGCCGCCGGGAACTGGCCCGGGCGGTAAAGGCGCTACGGCAGGCGGACTACCCTTTGCAGAACACCTCCGACCATGGTGTATCCGAGTCCGTCTACCTGGCCGACCCGGACGGCAACGGAGTGGAGCTGTCGGTTGACCGGCCGCCCGAGACTTGGTCCCGCGACGCGCAGGGCAATATTCAGGCCGGCCGCGGGAAGATAGACCTGGACGCCTTACTGGCCGAGTTGGAAGAAGGGGTCTAGGCATGGATTTCAAATTCAGCCCGGAAGACGAAGCCTTTCGGCAGGAATGCAGAAGCTGGCTGGAACACAATATCCCCCGCGACTGGCGGGAAGACGAACTGCACGACCCCGACACCCTGGAAGAGTTCGAGCGCCGCCGCGCCTGGCATCGCCGCTTGTACGACGGCGGCTGGATGTGCATCCACTGGCCCCAGGAGTATGGCGGCCGCGGCGCCAGCCTGATCCAGCAGGTCATCTACCAGCAGGAACTCGACCGCGCCAAGGCGCCACCCACGGTCAATTTTCAGGGCATCGCGCGGGTGGGACCGACACTGATGCAATGGGGCACGCCGGAACAGAAGCAGCGCTATATTCCCAAGATTCCGCCGGCTGAGGAGATCTGGTGCCAGGGTCTGTCCGAGCCCGACCACGGCTCCGACCTGGCCGCAGTAGAGACGCGGGCGGTTGACCGGGGCGACCACTTCCTGGTCAACGGTTCCAAGGTCTGGACCTCCAACGCTCACCGCGCCGACTTCACCACCCTGCTGTGTCGGACCGACCCCGACGCGCCCAAGCATAAGGGCCTCAGCTATCTGCTGGTCGATATGAAAAGCCCCGGCATCACCGTGCGACCGCTGGTCCAGATGACCGGCGAGAGCGGCTTCAACCAGGTATTTTTTGATGATGTCCAGGTCCCCCTGGCCAATCTTGTCGGAGAGAAGAACCGGGGCTGGATGGTCGCCATGACCAATATGATGTTCGAGCGCACGATACACGGCGGGCGCACCGATATGATGGTCGAGGTCAGACAGCTCGCCGAATTGGCAAAAAAAGTGGACCGGGGCGGTCGTCCGGCCTGGCAGGACAGCTATGTGCGGCAACGCCTGGCCGGCTTCGCGTGCGAGGCCGCGGCGCTCAAATACACCAGTTTCCGGCAGCTCACCAGCCAGCTCAAAGGGCTGCCGCCCGGGCCGGAAGGCTCGATGATGAAGCTCGGCACGAGCGGCCTGAACCTGCGCATGCAGGACTTTGCCATGGAGCTGCTGGGTCCCTATAGCCAGTTCGAATATCAGGCCAGCGGGGCGATTGACCGCGGCAAATGGTCGCATCGCATGCTGGCGGCGCGGCGCGCTACCATCGCGGCCGGGACCAACGAGATCCAGCACAACATCATCGGCGAGCGGGTACTCGGGCTGCCTAAAGGATAGATCAAGCCATTGGACGTGGAGGAATTGAGGGAGACACTGGTGGAGAAAAGATGTGGATATTGCGTATTCAGTCAACGATATTCCAATTCGTCTGACGGAGGAGCGATGGGAGCACATTGTCGGCAATAAACCGTATATGGAATCCTATTATGAGAAAGTCATTGAGGCGGTCGAGCGGCCAACATGGATTGAACAAGGATACGCAGGCAGTCGTGTTGCTATCCTCACACTCGGAAGGCGGCACTATCTACATGTGGTGTATCGAGAACTCAGCCGAGCAGATGGGTTTATCATAACGGCCTTTATTGCCCGCAGGGCCAGTAGGAGGAAGAGAGTATGGCCGAAGAAGCCATAGCGGAGAAAAATATTGGGCACCTGCTTAAAGCGGTTGCCCACCTGGTGCACTTACCCAAACGGCGGATGTGGCTGGATTACGACGAAGAGGCGGATGTCCTATACGTTCATTTTGTTGAAAAACCAGGCTCGACCCATAGTGAGCTACGACACGATGGCGTGGTCCTTGACTACACAGGCAAAGACTTGGTTGGAGTGACAGTTTTGGAAGCTTCGCAGCGGTGATGACAAACCACCCGCAAAGCGCGTATGAATGGAGGCCCACTGCGCAAAATGGAGGAACACGACCATGCGTGACGGATTCAAAATTGTTGATACCGATTCTCATATGATGGAGCCGGACTGGCTGTGGGAGCGACATATGGAAGACGCGTATAAGGCCGAAGCGCCCCGAATGGGTGATGCGCCGGGGTCGGGCCGCCGCACCTTTCTGGTCGAGGGCGAGTCGTTTACGCGCGAAAAGGGGAAATACCCGATGGCCGCCAAGGCGTTTCTGAAGGCCGCGTATAAGGCCATGGATCGCTTTGAGCGGGCCAAAGACACCGGCTTTAGTGCCAAAAGCCGGATCATGGACATGGACGAGCAAGGCGTGGATGTCCAGATTCTCTACCCGACCTATACCGGCCAGATGCTCGGCCGCGAGTTCCGTGACACCAAACTGTTGGCGGCCTGCTGCCGCGCCTATAACAACTGGGCCGCCGACTACACCTCAGAAGCGCCAGAGCGCCTGCGCTGGGCCGCGGCCCTGCCCATGCAGGAGCCGGAGGAGGCGATCAAAGAGGCCGAACGCGCCGCGGCAAACGGCTGCGTCAGTTATTATATGCGGCCCAACCCGGTCGGCGGCCGCACCCTGTGGCACGAGGACTATCATCCGCTGTGGGCGACCATCGAAAAGCTGGGCCGCCCGCTCTCGACCCATGACTCGGCCTCGGCCTCGGTGCCCTCGTTCGGCGACCGCATGGACACGCATACCAGCGGTCATATTTTATCCCATCCGTTTGAAGCCATGGCGGCCATGGCCGGCCTGATCTGGTTTGGCATCTTTGAAAAATTCCCTCAGCTCAAGGTCATCCACGTCGAGGGCGACGGCGGCTGGACCCCGTACTGGCTGCAACGCATGGAGCAGCACTGGGAATTCAGCGGCAACGCCGAACATGAATATCTCACCCGGCCGCCAACGGAATATTTTCGCAGCAATGTGTGTGTGGGCTTCCGGGGCGACGAGCCCACCATGAAAGCCGCGGTCGAGCTGGTCGGTGACGATAATTTTACCTGGGACTCCGACTATCCGCACCCGGACGGCACCTATCCCTGGGGCGTACAGGCCATGCTCGACCAGCCCATACCGGCAGAGTCGAAACGCAAGCTGTTCTGGGATAACGGGGCGCGTATTTTTAATTTGGAATAGCCGCGGCTGCTGAGGAGACACACACATGGATTTTAGCGGGAAAGTCGGCCTGGTGACGGGCGCGGCCTCGGGCATTGGCCGCGCCACCGCACTGGGATTTGCCCAGCGCGGCGGGGCGGTTGCGGTCGCCGACATCAACGCCGAGAACGCCAACGCGGTGGTCGCCGAGATCACGGCCGCGGGCGGGAAAGCCCTTGCGGTTATCGCCGATGTGACCCAACAGATGGACCTCGACCGGATGATTGCGACCACGACGGATACCTTTGGCCGGCTCGATTTTCTGCATAATAATGCCTTTGGGCTGCCCGCAGCCCGGCCCGACAGTACGGTCATGGCCCGCACCGCCGACCTGGAAGATCACGTCTGGGACAATACCATCGACCTGGGTTTGTCGTCGGTCTTTCACGCCATGAAGAAGGCAATTCCGGTCATGCGCCAGAACGGCGGCGGGGCCATCGTCAACACCGCCTCCATTTCGGGTCTGCGGGCCGATTACGGCATTGCCGCGTATAATGCCGCCAAGGCCGGGGTGATTAATCTCACCCGGGTGGTTGCGGTTGAGTATGCCCGCTCCGGCATTCGGGCCAACTGCATCTGTCCGGGGGCCATCGACACACCGCTGATCGCACCGGCCCTGGAGCAGCCGGGGTTTGCCGAGAAATTCGACGAGGTCATCCCCATGGGGCGGCTGGGCAGGCCGGAAGAAATGGCCAATGTGATCCTGTTTCTGGCTTCCGATCTGGCTTCGTTTGTGACGGGCGCGGCGTTTGTCGCCGACGGCGGCCAGACCGCCAAAACGGGTAGCCTGTCGTTTCTGCCGGAGTGATATGCAAGTACGGGTTTCTAATCCGGGGACGCGGGCTTCCAGCCCGCACCGGGAGGCGGCGGGCAAGATGCCCACGCTCCCAGGGAAGAAGTAAAGGGCGGCGGACGCGGTACAAATCGGGGGGTCGGGTCGGATTACGCCGCGCTAATCCGACCGACGATAGGTATGACCAAAAAGGAGGACAACATGGCAGACAAGAGTATTGAGGCGCAGATGCAGGACATGATAGACCGCGAGGCGATTCGCAACCTGCCTTTGCAGTATTGTCACTGTGTGTGGCAGCAGGATTTGGACGGATACGTCAATCTCTTTACCGCAGACGGCTCGTTCTCGACCGACGACCCCAGCCTGCCGGGCGCACAGGGACACGAGGGCTTGCGCACGATGATTAAGGGTGGCCTGGCGATGCAGCCCCGGCCCTTCATCCATAACCACGTCATCGAACTGAGCGGGCCGGATCAGGCCACGGGGATGTGCTATGTGGAAGTCCACATGAACCGCGAGGGCAAAAAGTGGGAAATGAAGGGCTGGTATAACGACGAGTACGCCAAAGTTGACGGCGAGTGGAAGTTCAAGTCGCGCCGGATCACGACCGATTCCTTTGGACCCAAGGACGCCGCCTAGAGCGAATCACGATGCTATGTAGCGCGTCTCTCTCCTCCTGGAGGAGTGCGGGCTTCCAGCCCGCATGGCGGCCAGGAGGGCCGCCCTCCCAGGCGGGGAGCCCCCCCCATCCCCTCCCTGGCCGCTTGGTGCCAGCCCTTGTCTTTCCCGACGAGCGCGGACGGGCACGGCTACAACTTATCGTGAAACGCGCTAGCGGAATCGGCAGTTCAGTCTCTGGGCACTTCAGCATACACGCGCTGCATGGTGTCCAGATGACCCTGGGCATCCAGACCGCCCCCGAGCGTGCGTAAGCATATATGGCTCAGGCCGGTCCGCCGCCACCCGGACACCCGGTCACGCCATTCCGCTTCGCGGGGACCGACCACAGCCACGCCGGCTTCGGTGCCGATATCCTGCGGACTCCGACCGGCCGCTTCGGCTGCGTGCAGAATATCGGCCTGTATCGCCGGGAACTCTTGCGGCGTACACAGCACAAACCAACCGTCTGACAGATGTCCGACCCGACGCCGAATGCGCGGGATAGGCACACTCTGCGCGCCTATCCAGAGCGGGATCGGCCTTTGGACCGGCAGCGGATTCAGACCGGCTCCTGACACCCGGTCCCAGCGTCCGTCAAATTCGATCGTGGGCTGCGTCCAGAGTTGCTTGAGCAGGCTCATCTGTTCCTCGCAGCGATCTCCCCGCGTCTGAAAGTCCGCACCCAGGGCACGGTACTCTTCAGCGCTGGGACCAACGCCTATTCCCAGACGCAGACGGCCGCCGGACAGCACATCCAGTTCTGCGGCCTGCTTGGCGACCAGCACGGTCTGGCGCGAGGGCAGGACGATGACCGACGGCACCAGTTCTATCCTCTGCGTGATGGCCGCAACATAGGCCAGCAGCGTCAGCGGCTCGTGCACATAGCCGCTATCGGGCCGGAGAACCTGATCCGGGACGCGCAAATGGGTGTAGCCCAACTCGTCGGCGGTCTGGGCAAAGGCCCTGATCGCTCCCATATCGCCCTGAAGCTCTCTCACCGGCAGTGAAATCCCGATCCTCATGAATTTTCTCCTACTCATTCAGCCCCTGCGTAGATGAAAAAGGACGACGGGGTTGGGTGCAGCGGGAACCATATAGAGTTTCATAGAGAGAGGGCTCTTCATGCTGAATGCTACAGACACAACTCCGCCAGAGCGCGCAGGGCTTTGACCTGATTCGTGCCAATAATCAGGGTCGTGACGGGCGACGCCTTCCAGCGCGTGAGCTGCTCGGCGATGCGTTCCTTGGGACCGACCAGGGCGACGGCATCAACCAGCTCATCGGGCACGGCCGCCTGGGCGGCGGCTTTCTGGCCCGAGAGGTATAAATCCTGCAAGGTGGTGGCCAGCCCCTCATACCCGAAGTTCCGCACATAGCGGTTATAGAAATTCTTGGTACGCGCCCCCATGCCGCCGATATACAAGGCCAGGCTGGCTTTGACCGGGGCACGGCATTGGTCCAGGTCGTCTCCCAGCACACACGTCACATACGGGGCGAGATCAAAATCCTGTCGGCTTTTGCCGTTCCCGGCTGTGGCAAATCCGGCTTCGAGGTGGGGGCGATAATACGAGTCGCACCAATCCGGGCTCATCCACACCGGCAGCAGGCCGTCGGCAATTTCCGCCGCGAGCGCGATGCCCTTGGGACCGATTGAGGCGGTGTAGATTTTCATATCGGGCCGGCCGTGGAGAATGCTCTTCAGCGGCTTGCCCAGCCCGCTGGCATCCGGTCCGGCGTACGGAATCTGATACTCCTGGCCGTCAAACTCAAGCCGTTCCTTGCGAGCCAGGATTTTGCGCAAAATTTCGACATACTCCCGATAGCGTTGGAGCGGCTTGCCATAGGGCACGCCGTGCCAGCCCTCGATGACCTGCGGATTCGATGGCCCCAAGCCGATCAGAAAGCGCCCCTCGGTCAAACCATCCAGCGTCATGGCGGTCATGGCCGTCATGGCCGGGGTGCGCGCCTGCATCTGCAAGATGCCCGCTCCCAGCCTGATTGTTGACGTGCGTGCGCCAACAAAGGCCAGAAAAGAGACCACGTCCGACCCCCAGGCCTCACCGGTCCAGACCGAGTCAAACCCCAGGCGTTCGGCTTCAAGGATCACCTCCAGGGTGTGCTGCATCTTCGGGCCTGAGTATCCGGTGACTAATCCGAGTCGCATCGCACTCCCTCCTGTGGGTTCGGACTATAAGGATTTTCCCTATATCGCTAGCCTTCAGCCGTTGCGATACGGTCGATAGCCGTCGCTTACACCCGGACGTCTTCGACCGTGCTGCGGCGCAACTCACGTCGCTGGGAAAGATCGTAGCGGCGGCCACGATGCAGCACAGCACGGTTGTCCCAGATCACCAAATCGCCCGGACGCCAGGTATGGCGGTACACAAACCGACGTTGCGTCGCATGCTCCAACAACTCGGCGAGCAGGAGCCGCCCTTCCGGGACGGGCCGTTCCACAATGCGCGTGACATGCGCCCCGATAAAGAGCGTCTTCCGCCGGGAGCCCGGATGAGTACGGACGACGGGCCATTCCACGCTCGGATACTTGGCCAAATCTTTCGGCGTGTATTGCCGGTCGCCGAGCTGCATACGCGAATGAAAGGCCGAGTGTTCGGCCACCAGCCCTTCGATCTCCGCCCTGGCCTCGTCCGGCAGCGCAGCGTAGGCCGCGCGCATATCCGCGAACTCGGTTTCCCCTCCTTGTTCGGGGAGGATACAAGCCAACAAGAGTGAATACTTCGCGGACGGTTGCTTGAACGAGCTGTCGCTGTGCCAGAGTTGGTTGGCCAGCATGGTAATCAGGCGAGGGTCGTCCCGCGCCAGGATATTGCTTTCGAGATCGACGTTGGAGATGTCGATCATCCCGGCCTCTTTGAATCGACTCCGCCGCTGCAACACCTTGAGCAGCCCCATGTCAACGGGACCGAGCGCGCGGGTAAACGCCATCTGCTGAGATTCGTCCAGAACCTGGTCGCGGAAGACCAGCACGGCGAACTCATCCATGGCAGCCTCTATCTCGGCTGCTAGATCTGCATCAGTTGGTTGCCGCAGATCAATCCCTTGGACTTCAGCAACGAACACCGGATGCAATGGAGACGGGGTGAGGGTGTGCATGGGATTTCCCCCCTACTGAAGAACACGCGGCCCTGCCTGGTGGAGTCCGGGGCCGTCTTTTGCCCGACCAGGTCGAGTATGCCCGCCCGAGATCGATTTGGGAAGCGGCCCTGTGGGACCCAAACAGGGCGACGCAGGCGTCGCCCCTACTGAACATTCGTAATCACAAAATTCTGGCTGTTTTGCTGCCACTCCAACAACACGCTCTGCCCCAGCGTCGGGAAGTCCTCCACCACACACTCGCCCTCGGCCCCCCGCAGAAACTCCTGCCCCAAGGTCGTCACCTGTACCGTCGCCTGGCCTAACTCCACCCCATCCACGAATGCTACGACGTCATGCTCCCCCTCCCCCAGCCGGTTCCAGTTGAACAACAATCCAAAGCCATTGTCCGTGTCCCCGCAGGCATCGAGCGTATCCAGCCGCTCCGTCCCATACCCCGCCTCCTGCCGCCCGAGATGCCCAAGCGCAAGCTCGACCGTGTCGGCGGCACACACCCAGCCCGAGAGCACCCGGACCCCACTCTGAAAGGAGTTATGCCCCGGATTCTCCAGAAACCCCGGCAGGGCGCTCGTCCGGCCCGTGTTAGCCCCGGCCGGGGGACTTCCCCCCGCAATGACGAAGTTCTGGCTATTTTGCTGCCACACCAGTGTCACGTGCTCGCCCTGCGTCGGGAAGTCTGCGGCCTCACACGTCCCCGTCACATCCCGCAGAAACTCCTGCCCCAGGGTCGTCACCGTCACCGTGGCCCGGCCGAGTTCTACGCCATCGACGAGCGCGACCACTTCATGCTCCCCCACCCCCAACAGGTTCCAGTTGAACAACAGCCCAAAGCCATTGTCCGTGTCCCCACAGACCCGGAGCGTGTCCAGCCGCTCGGTGCCATACGCCGCCTGCTGCGGCACCCCGTTCAACTCGATCTCCACTAGGTCCGCCGCACACACCCAGCCCGAGAACACGCCCACCCCACTCTGGAAGGACTCGGCGCCGGGGTTCTCCAGATAGCCCCGCACGAAGGTGATCTCGACGGCATACGGCCCCGTCGCTCCCCCTTGACCTTGTAGGGCGACGACCACCGGGCCGGCCTGCACGCGGGCTCCCAGCCGGTCGTCCGGCTGCCTGCTCGTGGAGCCGGACGCCAAGACCACGTCGTGCTGCCAGAGGGTCCCTCTGATATTGACGCCGCCGGTGGTGTCCACAAAGAGGAGACCCCGGCCGGGAGCGGTGACGGTCAAATAATCCACGTCCCCGGCTGGACAGATCGCCCCGGCGGTCACCGTGGCCAGCGTAATCTCGGTGGCTTGCGTCGCGGTGTTACCGTGCACGTCCTCCTGCGTGCAGGCCGCACCGCCCCCACCTGGGGGTCCACCACCACTGGGGGGACCGCCCCCGGGGGGACGAGGCGGGAGCGACTGGGGCCGGTCCGAAACCAACGCCGCCGCGACCCCCAGCGCTTCTTTCCCCGGCGTCTCATCGCCGTCGGTATAGGTCGCCGTGACCCGCAGAGAGTGGCCCACATCCGCAGCCCTCGGGGTATAGACCCCTGTAGTGGCCCCAGCAATCAGGCTCCACACGCTCCTATCCGCCGACCGCTCCCAGACCCACGTGGAGACCGAGCCCACCTCGTCCGGATCACTCAGTGTCGCGGTGAGTTCCGTATCTATCCGCGGCTGGGCCGGCGACAGAGTCACGGTGCCTGGCGCATCGGTGACGGTGAGGGTGACCTCGTAGACATTGTCTCTATTCCGGTCCTGCGGTTCCTCGTAGTTGAGGTCCCCCACGGGCCGGAGCCAGCCGGGAGCGTCGAAGGTGAACCGGGCGGCATCATCACCGGTCAGGGCGTAGGTCAGGTCCTCGAGACGGTCGTCCCCGTCCGTGGCCGTCACCCGATCGCCGATGGCCTCCCCGGCGGCCGTGTTCTCGGGCACGGTCCACCTGATGGGACCGTCTGTGTCAAACTCGGGCGGTTCGTTCGTGTCCCTCTTGTCCACTTGGCCGGAGACTGCTTCGAGCTGCTTCGGCGGCTGGGCAGACACGACGTGGACATCCCGGTAGGTGGCCTGGACCCGTAAATAATAGTCCTTATCATCGGCTCCCGGCGTGTACGTCGCGGCCGTGGCTCTGGCGATGTCGGCCCAATTGCCTGGGGTTAGCGACCGGGCCCACTGCCACGTGAGGACACCGGTGAGCCGGTCGGGCTCGTTCAGCGTGGCGGTGAAGGGGACATTCACCAGCGGCTGGGGCGGGAGCGTGATACTCCCGGCTTCATCGACGTCGCGCACGGTAATGGTCACGGCGATGGTAGCATCGGCGGCCGCGTCGGTATTGCCGGCGATATCCTTGCCGTCGGACACGTTCACGGTGAGCGCGTAGACGTTGTTCATGTCGGTATCCGCCGGCGCCTCGAAATCGGGCGCAGTGCGGAAGCTGAGGACGCCGTCCGTAATCACGAAGTCATTGGCGTCGGCCCTGGTCCGGGTCCAGCGGAGGGTATCGCTCTCCGGGTCGGTGGCGCTGAAGGCGGCCACATCGCGCGTGTCGTGCTCGGCGTAATTCACAGCCACACTACTGTCTCCGCTCACCTCCGGCGGCTCGTTCACGTCGGTGACGGTGATGGTTACAGCGATGGAGTCGTCTTCGTTCTCAGTCGTCTCTTCCTCGCCGGCCTCATTCTCTCCGTCGTACACGTGGACGGTGACGTGGTAGGTAGACTTCGTCTCGTAGTTCAGCGCGGCCTTGGTCTGCAATTGCCCGGGGGAAGCGTCAAGGGTGAAGGACGCGACATCTGTCCCGCCCAGCCGGTAGGTCAGCGTATCGCCGTCCAGGTCCGTGGCCGCCACCTGCTCGCCGATGTTTTGCTCGGCTGGCGTATTCTCCGCCACCCTGCGCGGTACGGTCGAGGCCGCGAATTCCGGTACGGTGGGGCCGGGAGGGATAATGAGGAGCGGGACCTTGTTGGCCACGAGTTGCTTCAGTCCCGTATAGCCCGCCGGGGCCAAGCCCACGTAAAACCGTTCTACGTCTTCTTCGACCGTATCGGTCTGCGGCACGATGGAGATCGTCTGCGTTGCGCCCGCGGCAACTTCGTCTTCTTTTGTTGTCGTCGTGGTCTCGTCATCCGTTTTGGTGTACTTCTCGTAGCCGTAGGTCAGATACTCCTCGGAGCCGCCGGAGAACAATTCTCCGTAGCCATACGTGTACTCGGAGTCACTGGAGGTCTCGACCGTTACCGGGAAGCTGACGTCATCCTGGTAAGAGGGGTCCGAGGCGGGCAGGATCGAGTCCTCCGCCACCGTGGCGAGATCGCTGTCAAGGGAGCTGTGGATCAGCGCCACGACCGGAAACTTTTCGGTACTTGATCCGGTGTTGGTGAGGGTACAGGAGAGGGATGTTCCCTCCACGCCCCTGGAAGGACACGCCAAGCTGAAGGAATCGGTCTCCACGGTAACGGTTGCCGACCTAGCGGCACGGGTCAGCGCAATGGTGTAGGTCTGCGTGCTGATGCCGTTCTCAGCGGTCACCGTGACCGGAATGCTGGTGGTGGCCTCGGCTGCCAACTGAAAAATGCGGCTGGTCTCGCCGCTCTCCACCTCCTCTGCATCACTGCCGACGACAATGGTCGCACCGGGATGGGTCGCCGTAGGCGTGATCACGACCTCGCTCACCTCATAGGCCACGCTCGCCGTGTACGACGTTCCCGACAGACTTGTCGATAACGCCGTCTCGGCCCCTACGGCCCGCACGGCCAGACTTGCCAGCGAGGTGTCGGTGCTGGCGGTATCAGCGTCGGTCACCGTGATCGTCTGCTTATGGGTGTCGTAGTACAGGGCCGTGGTGTTGCGACTGCCGTTGGGCGTCAGGGTGATGTAGAACTGTTCGTCGCCCTCATACAACTCGTCATTCAAGGCCGTGATGGGGATCGACCGCGATGCGTTGGCCGCGGCATTCCCGGACCAGTCGAAGCGCTCATAGGCGACAAGGATCTGCCCAGCCCACCATACGCCCCCTTCAACACTGGCGGTCGGCGTCAGGGTGCCGAATTCCACATCAACGGCCCCGCCCCGGACCAGGGCGGGGTTGTCGTCGGACCGATGAAAAATGGCGACTCCCGGCCACGGTACCGCGCTGGTGCCGGGATTCGTCAAGGTGCAGGTCAGCGTTGCGCCTTCGGCAACCGTGCTGCCGCAGGTCAGGGTGAAGCCGATATTGTCGGTCACGGAGGCCGTCACCTCGTCGGTGACATCGTCGTAGTCGCCCCCCGCGGCGCTGTGTTTCAGGGTCACCGTCTTGGCTGCCCTGTCCGGGTCTGTGACCCCGGTCACGGTCACGGTCTGCGCGGTGTTCCAAGTATCGGTTGTGAACGTCAGACGGAGCGGCGACACCGTCACTGCTCCCGTATCCTGACTCCACACCCGCACCGTCACCTCGTCGGTCGGCTGTGTGCTCAGTTTCACCGTGTAAGTTTGCGCGGCACCGCCTTCGGCCACGGTGACGGTATTTGACGAGAAGACCAGGCCGGGCGCCATGCCTTGTCCCAGGGCCGACGAGCCCATCATGACAAACAGGAAGGCGAGTAGAAGACGTATCGGCATATCTTGCCAGACGGCTTGGATACGGGCCGATGGCGAAAAACGAATCGGAGCCGCCCCGCTCACTGATACTGTGGCTCCATGCCCGTATACCGGTTGCGCGGCTAAAACACCCGGATGGAGCCAACGGTCAATTCCGTTGTGTGTGTCGTTGCTGTCCTGCTGTGGGTCCAGAGGTGGACGACGCGAAACCACGCGTGAGCACTCCCGAGGCTACTCGTAGACCGGCTCCATGTCGGCATACCGGTCCCGCGGCTGGAACACCCGCACGTAGTCGATTTTCATCCTGACCGTCGTGCGGTCGTTCTCGTCCGTTTCCTCGTTACCGAATCCCCGCCAGGCATCAAGCCAAACGTGCATTGGCGTGTGGCCAACGGCGAAGTTGGTGAGCACCGATTCCGGATTTCCCGGCTCGAGAAACTCGAAGAACCCGTCGCGCGTCGTTCCTGTGTAAGGCGTCACGCCGGACGCAAACTGGGTGGGCGTGTTGCTGGATCGCGCGCGCCGTCGCTGAACGGGCGTGCTGCCCTTGCTGACGACGATGAAATCGTCGTGCAGATCCTGCACCTTGACGAGCATCCGGTAGCCGCGCGGCGTCCACTCCAGGCCCTTCGTGACCGTCAGCGACTCCCGCGCCTCGCACTGCGCCACGGTAAAGAAGTTGAGCTGGCGCACGCCCTGTCCCGAATCGTTGCAGAATCGCGTCCAGTTGGACGCGTACCGCGGCTCCGTATGCGGATAGTGGAGGTAGGGGTGATAGTTGTAGAAGTAGTTCGTCAGCTCTCGCTTGCGTTCCGGAAAGTACTCGAACAGATTGATTTCGAGCGGGAGGGCCTTTGACATCTCCTCGTAGTTCCGCATCGGCACGCCATACTTTGCGGCCGCATATTTCAACGACCGCCAGGGATCCCCAATCACGAAGGCCATATTCTGCGGGAAGGTCTCATCGAGATTGACCGTGTACCGGGTCTCAAGGTAGCCGTACTTGTAGCTGAACTTGCCTTCCGTGCCGATGCCCGATCCGCATTGCTCAGTGAAGGACATTTCGTAGTGCCCGTCCCGCATGTTCTCGCACGGCTCGTTTTCCGCGTCCACGCTCCTGCACCACCCCTCGCGAAAGTTCCACTTGTCACCGTCGAGGTTGGACAGGCCGCCCTCGCAATCTCCCGCCGGGTAGCGGCCCGTGTTGCCCTCGAACTCCTCGGCAAAGACCAACTCGTAGTGCTCCTTGGGTTGCACCAGTTTATCAGGCAACGCGGCCAGGAGGGCCTGGTCGGGCGCGGGTGCCGGTGTCATCGTTTCCCCTAGGTATAGACAGGCGTACCGGTCAACGTCAGTGTCCGGATAGTCGCTACAGTCCGGCGTCCCCTCGGGCGGTTCGATGAGTATCTCCCGGTAGACCTTGCGATCGCCCTCCGTCACGGACAGCTCCACCCGTTGGCGTGTGAAGTCCCGGAAGTAGTGGAACACGGTCCGCGGCGCGTCCGCCGGCGCAACCAGATACAGCACCCCGCTCTGCTCTGTGATGCCGAGGCTCACCTCGCGGCAGATCGTCCCGCGCGATCTGCACGCCGTGTCGGTCTCGTGTAGCGGGCAATAGCAGAGTTCGTAGATCGTCCTGTCCGGCTGGGCCTCCACCTTGAAGCGCAGGGATTCGCCGGATGCCTCGTGCCCGACGACGCGAACCCGGGCGATATGTCGTTCATGCCTCGACACGGGATTGTCGACCTCCCAGGTGTAGTCGAGGTACGCGGGCTCATCGCGGTCGCGGCGATTGACTCGTACCACCGGATTCAGGGCATAGCTTTCGTCCCGAAACTCCAAAAGCGTACTGTCCGACGGGGTGGCGTCCGCCATGCCCGCGTGGCATGCCGCCGCCAGCAAACCCGACGCGATGGCGGTGCGCATGCGGCGGCGGTGCGTACCGGCAACACCGGGTGCGGCCGTTCACCGGCTTCGCGCCGCGCTCCCGAAAGAGCCGGGTCGGGTATCGAGACCGAGGCTCGTGCGTTTGACCCTGCCGCTGAAAGGCGAAACTTCAAGTGGGACATTCATCGTTGCACTCCGTCCGCTCCGGGGACTCACTCCCGCCCCTCCGCTAACCCCCACCGGAATGGATCCCGTGCGGGAGCGGGTGCTGCCCTGCGCTTGTCAGCACCCGAGGGCGTGTCTTTGGGCTGCGGGGTCGGGGGCGCGGCTACCGCAGCCTGGGCGCGGCCGAGTTGCCCGAGGTCGATCAGCACCACCCGGCTACGTAGCGTGATGTCGTCGAGCGGGCCGGACGGGGGTGTTGCATCGACCGGCGTAAACAGGTCGGTACTCTGGGCGGCGACCGGCGCGGCCAGCGCCATCAGCACGGCAACCGTGGCCGCGACTATGCTCCGTAGATGTGGCACGAACATGTTCCGTTCCTCCTCTTCCCTTGCCGGTTGATGAGGCTACCCGCCTCCGTGGCAGCCGGATGGTCCGCCTTATGGGTGCGAACGGCCTCCCTGTAGGCACTGCTCATACGACATCTCGCCGCGTTTGACCCTAGGGCGTGTTCACACTTCTGAGGGCTTCGATGATGAGCGCGAAGTGGATGAAGAAGGCGAACACCACATCCAATTTGTCGAACCGGGAAAAGATACGGCGGAAGCCCTTGAGGCGGCGAAAGAGCCGTTCTACTTCATTGCGTTTCTTATATTTCTCGCGGTCGTACGGCCACGGCGCGGTACGATTGCTCTTGGGAGGCACGACCGGCGTGGCCCCTAAATCACGCACACACTGACGTGTCTCCTCCCCCTCATAGGCACGATCCATCACGACGTAGTCGGCCCACAGGGCCGTTTCACTCAGCAATTTCCGTCCCTCAGGCGCAGCGCCAGCTTGGCCCGGCGACAGCGAAAACCTCACGGCGGTGCAAGCATCCGCGGCAACCAGATGAATCTTGGTCGTCCAGCCGCCGCGAGACTTCCCGAGGGCTTGCGGCCCGTTTTTTTTCGCGCCCCCGTCCCGTCCGGATGAACTTTGATCACCGTACTATCCAGCGAGACCACTTCGACCCGCACGCGGATGATCTGCTGCTGCTGTAACGCGGCAAAGACCCGGTCCAGGACCCCGTTCTTCGCCCAACGATTCAGGCGCGTATAGAGCGTATGCCAATTCCCAAAGTGCTCCGGTAAGCCCCGCCACTTACACCCCTGCTCCACAATGTACAGAAGCGCGGCCAGCACTGGCCGATTGTCTCCCTTCACATTCCCGCGCTGCCGCGGAAGCAGATCCTTGAGGTGCTCGTACTGCTGTTGGGTAAGCTCCATTGAGAAAGTATAACAAATATAGTGTGAACACGCCCTAGTAAGGTTATGAGGTTTTCCGAAAAAATTGGGGAAAAGTGCAAAAAAATGCAGAAAAAGTGGCCGGGGGGCAATCTTCTGGGGGACGTGGAAGGCGTCATTCCCGGATTAACCCGGCAGGCAAGCCACGCGTATCCGGCGCAACGCATTGATTCTTCCCGCCTCAGCGTTTACGATTCGGACAGTTTTTCTGCGGTCGCCCGGTCTGTGTGTAGAACCGTTTCGTAAAAAAGGAGTGAACCCATGGCAACGGCCAGTAAGATTGATGCCATCCCCCTGCCGCCCGCGCAGGCGGCGTTCGATCCCATCACTTTCAGTGTGATCCGCAACCGCTTTGAGGCCATCGGTCAGGAGATGACCCTGGCGATGGAGCAGACGGCCTGGACCTCGGTCATCGCCCTGGCGCGCGACTACTCGTGTATGATCTACGACGCCCATGCCAGCGGGCCGCGGCAGGTCACCATGGCCGACTGCCTGCCCATCCACTGCAACAGCATTCGGACCCTGCTGATGGAAATCGTCGCCGTGTTCAAGGACGATATCCACGACGGCGACGTGTATATGTCGAACGATCCCTACCGGGGCAACACCCACATCCCGGACCTGGTGACGGCCCAGCCGGTCTTCGTGGACGGCAAACAGGTGTTCTGGACGGTGGCGCGCGGCCATCAGCTCGATACCGGCGCCATCGAGGCGTCGAGCATCGTGCCCGCGGCCAAGACCATCTTCCAGGAGGGTATCGTCATTCCGCCCACCAAGCTGATCGACCGCGGAGTCGAACGCCACGATATCGTCGAGCTGTATCTCGCCAACGTGCGCTATCGGGACGCCCTGCACGGCGACCTGCGCGCCCAGCTCGGCGCCTGCGGCGTGGCCCGCAAGGGCCTGATCGAGCTGTGCCAGCAGTATGGCCGCGACGAGGTGGTGCGCTATAGCGACGGTCTCATGGACTACGCCGACCAGCGCGCGACAGAGGAGTTTCTGAAAATTCCCGACGGCGTCTACCACGGCGAGACCTGGACCGACACCGACGGCAACGGGGCGACCGATATTCCGATTCGGGCCACCATCACCAAGAAGGGCGCCGATATCCACGTCCACTACAGCGGCGGGCCGCCGTCCACCGGCTCGTTCAACGCCACCTATGCGGTCATGATGGCGACCTCAACCATCCCCTTCCTGTACTATATTGACTCAGACATTCCGCATAACCACGGCGTGCTGCAACACATCAGCGCCGACGCCGACGACAACACCATCTGCCTGGCCAAATGGCCGGCCGCGGTTGCCGGCGCCACCCAGAATCCGGCCGACCCTATGCACGATGTCATCAACATCGCCATGGCCGAGGCCATTCCCGAGCGCGTGCCCGCCGGCGGGGCGCACACCGCCCACATCCCGAACTTTAACGGGGTGGATTCGAGAACCGGCAAGGAGTGGGGCTGCATGCTGTTCAACAGCGGCGGCGGCCAGGGCGCGGCAAAGGACGCCGACGGCTGGCCGGTCCTATGCACCATTGCCGGCATGGGCGGGCTCACCTCGGCCTCGGTCGAGCAGTTGGAGTTGCTGTATCCGCTCCGCGTCGATCAGAACGAAATCGAGACCGACGCCCTGGGCCTGGGGAAATGGATCGGCGGCCCAGGGCTGCGCACATGCTATCGGCCGATTGCCGGCGATATGGAGTGCGTCGGCTTTGGCGAGGGCCTGAAGAACCCGCCCCACGGGGTGAACGGCGGCAGCATGAGCCCAGGCGGCGGCATTTATATCGAGCACGCGGACGGCCGGCGGACGTTTACCTCTTCCGCGGGACAACTGCTGATTCGCGAGGGCGAAACCTGGAACGGCGTGTCCGCGGGCGGCGGCGGCTGGGGCAACCCGCTCGACCGCGACCCGGAACAGGTGCGCCGTGACCTGCGGGACGAGTGGATCAGCGAAGAGACGGCCCGCAATGTGTTCGGCATAGTCGTCAAGGACGATCTTGAGCGCAGCCTCGACCTGGCCGCAACCGAGCAACTCCGAGCCGAACTGCGTAAAAACGAGCGCCCGATGATCGAACCCACCACCCCGGCTGCGGGGACGTGGACCAAGGAGAATATGCGCCCCGGCGACCGCTATCTCGAAGCCCCGACCATCGCCCGAAACTTCAGCCCTGCGCCGCAGGAGACGTAAACATGGGGCATCGAGTCGGCATCGATATCGGCGGCACCTTCACCGACGTGGTCCTGCTGCGCGACGACGGCAGGTTCCACGTCTACAAGGAAGACTCGACTCCAGACCAACCCCTGCTGGCCATTACGCGGGGCCTCGGCGGGCTGGCCGAGGAGGCCGGAACCACGGTCGCAGAGCTTTTGCGCGAGACGGAGTTTCTGGTTCACGGCCAGACCATGGCGACCAATGCCCTGATCCAGCGCAACGGTCCGGTCATCGGCCTGCTGTGCACCCAGGGCTTCCGCGACATCATGTACCTGGGCCGGGGCGGGAAGCCCGAACGGTTCAACATCCATCTCCAGAAACCCGAGGACTTTGTGCCGCGCTATTTGCGCCTCGGCATTCCCGAGCGTATCGGCGCGGACGGCTCCGAGGTCCTGCCGCTCGACGAAGAGGCCGTCCGCGGCGCGGCGCGGCGCTTCGGCGCCCACAGTGTCAAGGCGGTGGCGGTGGCCTATCTGTGGTCTATCGTCGATCCGCGCCACGAAAAGCGCACCGCCGAGATCTTGCGCGAGGAGCTGCCCGGCGTCGATGTGCTGTGCTCCTGTGATGTCCTGCCCGAGATTCGGGAGTGGGAGCGCACCTCGTCAACCGTGCTGTCGGCCTATATCGCGCCCATCATCGGCGACTATCTGCGCGCCTTTGAAAAAGAGATGGCGGCCGGCGGCCTGCCCCATCCGCCCCAGATCATGCAGGTCAACGGCGGCTGCGCGTCGGTGCAGGACCTTTTGGCGCGGCCCGTCAACGCGGTAGCCTCGGGCCCCGCGGCCGGCCCCGCGGCGGGTGCGCACTACGCCTCGGATACCAAAGCCCCCGACCGACTGATCATCATCGACATGGGCGGAACCAGCTTCGACGTCTGTATGCTGCGCGACAGCGAACCGGTCATGTCAACCGATATTCGGGTCGCCTATCAGCCCATCGGAGTGAACGGGGTCGAGGTGCTGTCGATCGGCGCCGGCGGCGGCTCGATTGCCTGGCTCGACAGCGGCAAGGCGCTGCGAGTCGGGCCGCACAGCGCGGGTTCCCAGCCGGGGCCGGCCTGTTACGGCCGGGGTGGTCGCGCGCCCGCGGTCACCGACGCCAACCTGGCCGTCGGGCGGATGTCGTCCGGGGCGTTTCTGGGCGGCCGGCGTTCTCTCAGCGAGCACCTGGCGCAGCGAGCCATTGCCGAGCATATTGCCACGCCGCTGGGTCTGTCGGTCCGCGAGGCCGCGGCCGGCATTCTCACTATTGTGAACTCGAATATGGCCTCGGCCATCCGGGCGGTCTCGATTGAGCGCGGCATCGATCCCCGCGACTATGTCATGGTCGCGGGCGGCGGAGCCGGCGGCCTGCACGCGGCCGAGCTGGCCCGCATGCTTGAGATCGGCGAGGTGCTGATTCCGCGTTCCGCGGGCGGTCTGTGCGCGTTCGGCATGGCGGTCACCCCGGTGCGCCACGACTACGTGCGCCTGCACCACTGCTATACGGATCGGTCGGACGCGGCCACGGGCATCGCTCAGGTGTTTGACGAGCTGATCGCCGAGGGTGGCTCCCATCTTGAGGCCGAGGGCTTCAAGCCCGAGGAGATTCGTTTTGCCCGGCATCTTGAGGGGCGCTATCCGGGCCAGGTTCACAACCTGACGGTGCCGCTGCCCGACGGACCGATCGACACCGATCTCTTGCGACGGCTCGAAGCCGACTTTCATGCCGAGCACGAGCGGCGCTTTACCTATTCGATGCGCGACCAGCCTATCGAGTGCCTGCACTGGCGCGTCGCCGCCACGGGCAACCGGCCCGCCCCCGAGGGACGGCTGGCCACCCAGTCCGCGGGCCGACCACAACCGACCAGCCGGCGCAGGGCCTATATGGCCGGGGTGAATGCCGAGGTAGAAACCGAGATTTATCAGGGCGACGCGCTGGCCGCGGGTAACCGGCTGACCGGCCCGGCCATCGTTGAGTTCGCCACAACCACGGTGGTCGTCAACCCGGATGACCGGCTGACCGTCCAGGCCGACGGCAGTGCGCTGCTGACGATTGCCCTCTAACAATTGCCTGCTAACAAAAGGAGAGCCTGCATGTCGGGTGTCATGATCGTGACGGGAGGCAGTCGCGGCATTGGAGCCGCTATTGCACGCCGAGCGGCGCGGGTCGGGTTTGACGTGTGCGTCAATTATGCGCGCGCCAAAGACCGGGCCGAAGAGGTGGTCCACGACGTGACGCAGGCCGGGCAACGGGCGATTGCCGTGCAGGCCGACGCGGGAACGGAAGCCGGTGTGGTTGAGCTGTTTCGCCGAACCGACGCCGAGCTCGGCCCGGTTACCGCCCTGGTTAATAACGCCGCGATCGATTATGAGACCGCGGTCGTCGACGCCGAGCTGGAGCACGTCCGGGGGGTTTTCAACCTCAATATCTTTGGCGTGTTCGTGAGCGCCCGCGAGGCCATCAAACGCATGTCTACCAAACGCGGTGGTGGCGGCGGCGTGATTGTCAACGTCGGCTCCGTTTCCTCGCGTTACGGCGGGCTGCCGGGCGATGTGGTCTACGCCTCCAGCAAGGGCGCGCTCGATTCCTTTACCCTGGGTCTGTCCAGGGAAGTCGGGCCGGAGGGGATTCGAGTCTGTTGCGTGCGCCCTGGGATTACCCGGACGGAAATTTTTGAGGCGAGTATCGGCATTGAACGCGCCGAAGCCATCGCCAAGGCGCAGACGGTCCTGGGACGCATCTGCGAACCCGAAGAGGTGGCCAACCTGGTGGTCTGGATCTGCACGGATGAGGCCTCGTACGTCACCACCACGATCTACGATATTTCAGGCGGACGCTGAACGGGTCGCCCTGATGGAATGTTGTTAAAGGAGAAACCAGCATGACCAGCGCCATACAGGACATACAGGCAGACCACGACCAGACCCTCCCGACGCATCCCCTGGAGCCGCTGAGCCGGAGCGAGATTGAGCGCGGCGTGGCCATCCTCACCGCCTCGGCCGAGCTGAGCGGCCCGCTCGCCTTCTCCAGCGTCAGTCTGGTCGAGCCGCCCAAAGATGAGGTCAAGACTTTTGCCTCAGGCGCGCCGTTTGCTCGGGTGCTGCGCTTTCTGGGGGTGGATGAATCCGCCAACGGGCGGCAGGCCGGCAATTTTGACGCACGGGTCAATATCACGACCGGAGAGCTGCTTGGGGTGCAGCGCCTCAGCGGCGGACAGGTGCCCTTTGGGGGGCGAGACCTGATGCAATCGATCAAACTCACCAAAGCCGACCCGGCCTGGCAGGCCGCGGTCAGACGGCGCGGCGTCGAGGATATGAGCCGGGTGCAAATCGATATGTGGCCGGGCAGCGGTCCCCTGCCCGACGGTGTGGACGCCACCCATCGCCTGGCCCGGACGATTGCTTTTGTGCGCGAAGACAAGACCGACAACGGCTATGCCCGCCCGCTCCAGGGTCTGATTGCCCATGTGGATTTGACCGAAGGACGAGTTGCTCATCTGGAAGATCATGGCGTGACCGCTATACCACCGGAGAGCGGACGGTACGAGGCCGCTCATCAGCCGGCGCTGCGGACCGATCTGAAACCGATTGCCATTACCCAGCCCGAGGGGCCGAGTTTCCGGGTCGATGGACATGCCGTGGAATGGCAGAAGTGGTCGTTCCGGGTCGGCATGCATCCCCAGCACGGCCTGGTCCTGCATACCCTGAGTTATGACGATGCCGGAGAGCGGCGGTCCATCCTGTATCGCGCCTCGCTGGCGGACATGGTAGTACCCTACGGCGACCGCGACCCCATGCACACCTGGAAACACGTGCTGGATGCCAGCGAGGCGAGTGTGGGCAATCTGGCCAATTCGCTCAGCCTGGGCTGCGATTGTCTGGGCGAAATCCATTATTTTGATATGCCCACGCTGCTGGCCGACGGGTCCGTGTATACGATTGAGAACGCCATCTGCATGCATGAGGAAGATTACGGTGTGCTGTGGAAGCACCACGACCTGCTGTCCGCGACCACGGAAGTCCGGCGCTCGCGGCGTTTGGTGGTCAGTTCGTTCTTTACGGTCGGGAATTATGAGTACGGCTTCTTCTGGTATTTATACCTGGACGGCACGATTCAGATGGAGGTCAAGCTGACCGGTATCGTCGGCGTCAGCGCGGTGGAAACCGGAGCCGAGCAGCCCGAGTTCGCCCCGCTCATTGCGCCCAACCTGGCCTCCCCGATTCACCAGCATCTGTTCTGTTTTCGGCTCGATTTTGATGTGGACGGTGAGAATAACTCGGTCTACGAGGTCGATGTCGAACCCGTTCCGCCCGGGTCGGACAATCCGCACGGCACCCAGTTCCGCGCCAAGACGACCCTCTTGGCATCCGAAGATACCGCCCGGCGGGACATTAACCCGCAGGCCGGCCGGAGCTGGAAGATCGTCAACCCAGGGCGGACCAACCGGCTGGGGGTGCCGGTCGGCTATAAGCTGCTTGCCGGTGCAACGCCGACGCTGTTTGCCCAGGCGGACTCCTACGTTGGGCAACGGGCCGGGTTTGGCCAGCATAATCTGTGGGTCACCGTGTTTGCGCCGGATGAACTCAGCGCTGCTGGCGACCTCACGCTCCAGAGCCCCGGCGGTGAGGGCCTGCTGAGCTATTCAGGTGACCGAAATATCGAGAACACCGACCTCGTTGTCTGGCATACCTTTGGCCTCACGCATATTCCGCGGCCTGAAGATTGGCCGGTCATGCCGGTCGAGTATGCTGGCTTCAGCCTGATGCCGGTGGGCTTTTTTGAACGCAACCCCGCCCTGGACGTGCCGCCCAGCCCGCACGCGTGTCAATCTGGCTAGCATCGAGAGGCTCTGCTATCGCTCTCAATCAAGTACCCGGCTGTCGGTTCAAGGTGCACAGGTTGACTCTGCTGTGGGAATGGTTTCGGCAGAGCGCTCAAGGAGGGAAAACATATGTCATGCTGTCTGGAGCTATAGTGCGCTTAGACGGAGAAACACTCGTCATCGACGGCGTGAAGGCCTCCGACGACCAGACCGACATGAAAAAGATGCAGACGATTTCTCTCATGTGGTCGAAAGAGGCGCAGGGATTTGTCGTCACCGATATCATGGATCAGTAGGCGCCGGCCGCGTGCTCTCTCTTCCCTCCTTGTCCTTTTCCTCTCTGCTGCGTCTCCGCGTGGCGAGAGAGGAGACAAGGGTGAGGTCAGAAATATAGCCGGAGCTGCGCGTAGTAAATCCGGGGATACAAGCCGTACTCGCTGCGGAGGCGTGCGCCCCGAATCCGGGCCCCCCACGGGAAATAGGCGCCCAGCCGCAGGTCGGCCTCATCGCTGACCGACACGCTGATGAGAGGGCCGACCAGACCGCTCAGATCGAGCAGATTCCACTGGCCAAACAGGGCGCCCTGGACAAGCGGGTGGAATTCATAGTCGAGCAGGCCACCGAGGTAGTGCTGGCCGAGGTTGAAGATTTCGCCCCGGGCGAGTCGTTGAGAGGCGAACAGACGCGGGTAGGAGTCAGTCGCAGCCTGGCCAAAGCCGTTGTAATAGTATTCGAGGAGTCCGTACACGCCGTTGAGAAAACGGTAGTCCATACTGCTGACAGCGCGAAAAAACGTCCGGCGGTCTTGGACACGCCCCGCACTGTTGTGCGTAAAGGTGAACTCACCCCGGACGCCGACCCCCCGCACCTGACCGTCAAAGAAGGGGCCGAGCACAAGGTCGTGAAAAAACTTTCCGGCCATCAGACCGAGGTCAAAATCGCGCACGCTGGTCTGGCCGCGCAGCCCGATCGTATGGCGACGAAAGTCCTCATCAAACGCGGCATACACGGCTTCGAGCTGGGAAAACTGGCCCAGGGGCAGCTTGGCTCGGATGGCGTCTACCCCGGGCTTGAACTCTTGGTCAATTTCGACCGGGGAAAAGGCAACAAACAGGTCGGCCGGCGTCCACAGCCGGCCAACCCCCCACGAGATAGCTTGACGGCCAATAACGATATCGGCCACGGGCAGGCTCACCCGCAGGTTCACGCGGTCCAACTCGTGCCGCCACAGAAAGCCGCTGTTTTGCCTGGCCGTCCACTCAAAGGGCAACAGGGAGGTCGTCTGGGCCTGATGGTCGCCGGAGAACAGGCCCACGTTTGTTTCTGAACTCGGATTGATGGCAACAAAATGTTCGTAGTGCACCGTCCAGCGCAGCCAGCTCCCAACATCACCCTCAAGCATCACCCGCGCGCGGGTAAGGTCGGTGGCCGTATCTGAAACGCCGGGCAGGGATGGCTCCTGACCCAGAGCCAGGGTTTTCACATAGCCGGTCAGGCGAGCGGATAGCCTGCCGTCAGCCGAGCGACCCTGCCACAGGGCACAGGCTCGGGGAGGGATGCTCAGGTGGAGGACCAGACACACGAGCAGGCAAAGGGCCACGCGGAAGATCATGACTCAGGCGCTCCTCACCGTAGCCTGGCGCTCATCGCTGATAATCTGGCCGTCCCGTAAACGGATCAGCCGTCGGGAGCGATCCATGACCTGCGGGTCGTGGGTGGAAAAGATGAACGTAGTGCCGTGCGTGTGGTTGAGCTGGGCCATAACGTCCAGGAGGGCCGAGGCTGTGGATGAGTCGAGATTGGCGGTTGGCTCATCGGCCAGGATAAGGGCCGGTTGGGTTGCCATGGCTCTGGCAACGGCCACCCGCTGCTGCTGGCCACCGGATAATTGCGTGGGCCGCCGCTCTTCGAGACCGGTCAGCCCAACCTCGGCAAACAGCCGCTCAATTCGCGCGCGCCGTTGCGGTTCGGGAACCCCCTGCAACAGCAGGGTGAACTCGGCGTTTTCGCGGGCGGTCAAGACTGGAATGAGATTATACGCCTGAAACACAAAGCCGATATGTTGGAGTCGTAAACGGGCCAATTGGCCGTTGGAGAGGGCCTGGAGATCGTGGCCGGCCACTCGGATCTGGCCGCTGTCAGCCCGGTCGAGTCCACCCATGACGTTCAGCAGGGTGGTTTTGCCCGAACCGGATGGACCGGCGATGGCCAAGAATTCATCCGGTTTGATGGAGAGGTCAAGACCGCGTAAAGCCGGCACGGCGAGGCCGTCGGTCTGGTAGGTTTTGGTCACGTCTTTGAGTTCGACTGCCCAGTCGCTCATTCCCGCTCCTACATGGTCCGGAGTGCCCCGGGCAGCTCGATTCGGGCGGCTTTCCAAGCCGGGTAGGCGGCCATCAGCAGGGCGAGTGCGCCAACCACACTTACCGCCCAGAGGATCCGGGTGCCACTCAGCGAAGAGTACAGGATAGGGTCAAAGACGGTTCCCGCAATCGGCATATCGGTCTCAACGAGGGTGCGCATATCCAGGCCGTAGGTCGCAAAATACCAGTGGCCGCCGAGTCCCAGGATCAGTCCCAGAATCAGGCTGAGAAGGATCAAAAACACTGACTCGTACAGGACCAGAGTCAACAGTTGAACCGGTTGTACACCCACGGCGGCGCACACGCCGAGTTCGTACCGCCGCTCCAGGACCGACATCAACATGGTGTTCAGCACGCCCAGGGCAACCATGACCAGGATCATGCCGTTCATGACATAGTTAAAGGCGTCGTCGAGCCACACAAATCGGGCCAGCTCGGCCAGAGCTTGGCGCCAAGTGAGGACTTCAACCTCGATGGAACTGAACCGGGTCCGTAAGGCCTCTGCCGTTGGTGCGCTAGCGCTGGCGTCACGCAAGAAGAGGGCGATCTGGCCGACCCGACCACCCGCCCCAAGAAAGGTCTGGGTTTCGGATAAAAGGAGATGGACCAAGTAGGCGTCCACCTCGCGCAGACCAGTGTGGAAGATGCCGACGACCCGGAACAGGCCGCTCTGAATCTCTCCTGCCGTTCCGTTCTGCAAGGTGGACGATGCGCGCTGCTGTGTCGGCGGATGAGCGTCATCGTTCGCCTTGTCTGCCTCGGGGCGGACGGCTTGGGCCATGAGGACGACTCTTGAGCCAACCCGTATCTTGAGCTTTTGGGCCAGCTCAGCGCCAATCACCAGCCCTGACGACTGCTCGCCGTCCAGATACGAGCCTGCGATCATGCGCTGCGGAATCAAAGAAACAGCGTGCTCGGCGTGGGGCTGCACCCCGACAATCCCTACTCCGGACGCATTGGCCGCAGAACTGAGCAGACCGGAGGCCAGCAGGCGGGGGTTGATGCTGTGGAGCGCGCGGTCGGCGCCCAGCACTTGATCAACTGTGGAGAGGACCTGGGCGGGCAGGAGCAGGTCCTGGGACTGGCTGTGTTGATAGCCTTCGGCCTGAACCACCACATGGCCCCCACCCAGCTTGATGCCATTCTCAATCATCTGTTCATGGCTGCCATCGCCCAGACCCAGCGACAGGAGTAATAAACCCAGCCCCAGGCCGAGCGCCAGGACGGTCAGCAGGGTTCGACGCGAGTGTCGCCACAGGTTGCGCCAGGCCAGGCCCAAAAGCAATCGCGTTCGTGTCATGGCCGCTATACCCGTCGCATGGCCTCAACCGGCCGAAAACGCGCCGCTCGCACGGCCGGATAGAGGGCCGAGACCACCGCCACAAGCGCCAGCCCCAGGGCGGCCTGGGCGTAGCTGGAGAAGTCGTGACGGCCATACCAGATGGGGTCAATGACGACGCCGGCCATGGACAGCTCTCCCATAACATTGCGTAAATCAAGCCCATAGACCTGGAGATACCACACCAGCGGCGCGCCCAGGCTGGCCCCAAGGGCGATGCTCACCCCGGCCAGCAGGCTGGCTTCGAGCAGGATCAGCAGGACCATATGCACCGGCCGCAGACCCAGCGCCATAAGGACGCCACACTCACGGGTCCGTTCAAATACTGCCATCAGCATGGTGTTCATCACTCCGATGACGGCAACGAGAAAGATAATCGAGAAAAGAAAAGTGTTTGAGCTGTGGCTGAGTTGGACATATTCGGCTAAGGCTGGGGACAGTTCGGGCCACGCCCGAACCCGGACCGCAAGCGTCCCGCCGAGCTGCCTTTCGAGTCCACCGGCCAGCCCTGTTGCCACATCCGCGGCGGTCGTCAGCACGCCGATTTCGTGAATCCGGTTTGCCGCCAGGCTCAGGATCTGCTGTGTTGCGGTCAGGGGCATCAGCACGGTCCCACGGTCGATTGCCTCAGACCCGGTCCGCAGAATGCCCACCACGGTGTACAGACCGCTCCCCAGTGAGCCGTCCGCGGCTTGGGCGATCAGAATAATCTCGGTTCCAAGCTCGGCGGCGATGGTGTGGGCCAGCTTCTCGCCGAGCACGACTTCATTGGCGCCGTCGGCAGTATGCTGATTGAGAAAACGACCCCCGACAAGACGGGTGTGAAAACTCGAAATCTGCCGCTCGCGGGCCGGGTCAATGCCGAGCAGATCAGCCCCGGCCGCATAGTTTCTTCCGCTCACCAGGCCGTAGCCGTACACCCGCGGAGCCGCGGCCAGGACCTGGGGAGAGGCGGTCAGAGTCGTCAGCAACTCATCATACGCGATTCCCGTCCGTCCCCCCAGTGTATGGTAGAGCGAGCGGTCCGGGTAATAGTCCGGCGCATGGACCTGCATATGCGACAGTCCCAGGCGGGTGCCGCTGTCAATCATCTGCTGGCTCAAGCCGTATAACAAGCAGGCGAACAGCAGCAGCATGGCATAGCCCAGCGCAATGGCGGTGACGCTGATGAAGGTGCGACGCGGGTTGCGCCACAGGTTGCGCCAGGCCAACTGCAAGAGTCGTGCGGCCACCATTATCTTTCCAGATTGCGTAAGGAAAAAGTATCAGCCGCCAGCGGAATGTCGAATGCGAGGTCGTTATATATAATCCGGGTCTGTTCGTTGGGTTTATCCTGGGGCTGCATGACCATACGGGCCGGTACCAGACGGCCGTCCATCGTGGTGTAGGCCGAGAACCTCAGCTCGCGCATCAGCGCGCCGTCTTCATCATAATAGCGCTGCCAAGTTGGCATCAGGTCGTCCTGGCGCACTTCGAGTTCGATCTTTCCCCACACCACCGGCGCTTCCGGCCGGGGGGTGAGCGAAAATTCATACACCGCGGTTCCGTCTCGGTCGCCCTCAAAAGTGATGTCAAGAAAATAATCCCGAACGAGACGGCTCTCTTTGACCAGATCGTCATTGGTGAAATGACTCCCCATCCACGAGGCCATCATCATCGAGCTCGGAAGTTTGATCGTGCGGTTGACCTTGGGCAAATAATTCCAGATATTGTTGGCGACTTTCAGGGTGGCCATACCGGCCTCTTTCCTGGGTTTCTCGATCCGAACCAGGACGTTCTCGGTACCCTGGGACCAGACCCGCATGGTCAGGCTGCGTTGCCAATTTTCGGTCACAATTTGCATGGTGATGGTTCCCCGGCTTGAATCTCCGCGCAGCAGGCGATCGACCTGATCGACAATCTGCCGGGCGCGCTGATTATCCGAGGCAGCAAAGGCCGGGCTGAACAGGCCGAGTCCAGCGCTCAGGATGAGAAGCCACAACACGGGGCTGAACCTCACGTGTCTTGTCTGCATGGTTTGAGCCTTTCTCCCCGTCGGAGACAAGACCTCCGGCGTGAAGGGGCGGGAGCCGGACCGCTGTTCCTTATTCAGCCTCACCCGTCACACTCCACAGCTTGACAGACGCGTTGTGGTCTTTCAAGCTGTGGGGGAAAGAGGGCCTGATAAGGAAAAAGGGGATAGCATGATTGCGCTGAGCGTGAACGGAACGGAACACCGTGTTGATGTCGGCTCGGACATGCGGCTGCTGTGGGTGTTGCGCGACATCCTGGGGCTGACCGGGACGAAATTCGGCTGTGGCATGTCCCTGTGTGGGGCCTGCACGGTCCATCTGGATGGCGAACCGGTGCGCTCGTGCGTCATGCCGGTCTCCATTGCCGCGGGCAAAAAAATCACGACCATAGAAGGGCTCTCCGCGGACGGCGGCCATCCCCTACAGCAAGCCTGGATTGAACATCAGGTGCCGCAGTGCGGGTATTGTCAGACCGGCATGATTATGTCGGCCGCAGCGCTGCTCAAGAAAAATCCCCAGCCAAGCGACACCGACATCAACGCCGCCGTGACGAATATCTGTCGCTGCGGAACGTATGCGCGGATTCGGGCCGCCATTCATACTGCCGCTCAAAAATCCGGCTCGCACAACGGGACGAAGGGATAAGGACGCGCCATGAAACAGAGATCGAACATGTCCCGTCGTTCGTTTTTGTTGCGCTCGGCCGCGGTCGGGGGCGGACTGTTACTGGAAGTGACGCTGCCCAGGTCTCCGGTGGCCGCAGCGGAGCAGGCGAGTCCCCAGGCGGACACCAGTCCTGAGGTGACCGCCTGGGTCCTGATTCGGCCGGATGACACCATCATCATCCGCGTGGCGCGGGTAGAAATGGGCCAGGGCAGTTTTACCGGTCTGCCCATGCTGGTGGCCGAAGAGCTGGGCTGTGACTGGAGCAAGGTGCAGGCCGAGTATGCATCAACCAGCGAGCACCTGAGACGTAATCGGATTTTTCGCACCATGCTCACCGGCGGCAGCCGGTCGATTCGTGACAGCCAGGAGTATTTACGCACGGCAGGGGCCGCGGCCCGCCTGATGCTGACCAGCGCGGCCGCGCGGCGCTGGAACGTGCCGGTCGCGGAATGCGTCGCCGCGAACAGCCTCATCACCCACACCCCAACCCAACGACAACTCAGCTTTGGAGCGCTGGCGGCCGAGGCGGCCGCGCTCGACATCCCCGAAAATCCGCCGCTCAAAGACCCCGCCGCCTGGACCATTTTGGGCCAACCGGCCCAGCGGTTCGACATCCCGGATAAGGTCACGGGCAAGACCGCCTTTGCGATTGATACCCGACTGCCCGGCATGGTCTATGCCGCGATTGCCCAGTGCCCGGTGTTCGGCGGCAGCCTGAAAAGCGTGGACGCCAAAAAAATTGCCGACATGCGCGGGGTGGTCAAGGTCCTTCCCCTGGAAGACGCGGTCGTCGTCGTTGCCAAAGAAAGCTGGTGGAACGCGCAGCAGGCGCTCCGTGCGCTGCCGATTGAGTGGGATTTTGGGGAGCACGCTCAGGTCAGCAGCGACAGCATCCTGGAGTTTCTGCGCGAGGGCATACAACTCGAAAAGGCGCCGGTCTCACGTCAGGAAGGCGATATCGACGGCGCATTTGCCAGCGCGGCCACAACAATCGAAGCCGACTATTATGCCCCCTATCTTGAGCACGCCACCATGGAGCCGCAGAACTGTACGGCGCTGTATACGCAGCAGCGGGTTGACGTCTGGGCGCCGGCCCAGAATAGCGAGGCGACCGCGGCCGTGACCGCTGAGACCGCGGACGTGCCGGTGAGTCGGGTCGAGGTCCACAAGGTCCATCTGGGGGGAGGATTCGGGCGGCGCGGGCTGTATATTGAGTTTGTGCGCCAGGCTGTCAGGATTGCCAAGACCATGCCCGGCACCCCGGTGCAGTTGATCTGGTCCAGAGAAGAGGATATCCAGCACGGCCGCTATCGGCCGGTGGCCCTGGTCCGCATGAGGGCCGCGCTCAACGCCTCCGGGGAACCAACCGCCTGGTCCGTGCGACAGGCCGAGCAGTCGATTTTCAGTGAAGTCCGCCCCCATCTGATTCGGGACGGGGTTGATGTCGTCGGGGTGCGGACCTTTGCCGACGCGCCGTATGCCTTTCCGAACCTGCAGATGGAATACGCCATGCGCAACACCCACGTGCCGCCGGGACCGTGGCGGGCGGTGGCGCATACTCATAATCCGTTCTTTCGGGAGAGTTTCATTGATGAGTTAGCCCACGCGGCCGGGCAGGACCCGTACCAATTTCGCCGCACCCTCCTGCAGGGTCCCCAGGCGTCGAAGGACCTGGCCATTCTGGACGCGGTCGCCGAGGCCGCCGGCTGGGATAGCCCGCTGCCGGCAGGCGTCCAGCGCGGGATTGCCGTGCAGGATTCCTACGGGAGCTATACCGCGGCGGTGATTGAGGCCTCGGTCAATAGCACAGGTGAGTTGACTATCCACCGCGTGGTTATTGGTATTGATTGCGGCTATGTAGCCAACCCCGATTCGGTCCGGGCTCAGCTCGAAGGCAGCGTCGTCTACGGCCTGACGGCCGCGTTGTACGGAGAGATCACCATTAAGGAAGGTCGGGTTGAACAGTCGAATTTCCATGACTACCAAATGATGCGGATAGCCGAGATGCCCACGGTTGAGGTGATCCTCAAGCCGACTGGCGGTTTTTGGGGCGGCGCGGGCGAGCCCGGCATGGCCCCACTCGCACCGGCGCTGTGTAATGCCATCTTTGCGGCAACCGGCAAACGCATTCGTTCGTTGCCGTTAAAGAACCATGATTTACGCCCGGCCTAATCGCCTGTCACGGCGGCACCTGCTCGTCGGTCTGCTTGGCTGCCTGGGCTGCCTGCTCGTGCCGCTCAGGAAGGCGCGTTCGGCAGACGCGCTTCCCGAGAAGCTCGTGCCGCTCATTCGCCAGGCAACCGGAGGGGCCATACCCCAGCTCGGCCGTGTCACACTCAGTCTGCCAACCCTGGCCGAGAGCGGCCATTCCGTCCGGCTACGGGTGCGGGTCGAGAGTCCGATGACGCCCCAGGCCCATGTCAAGCGGATTCATATTTTTTCGGAAAAGAACCCCAGACCGGTTATTGCCCGCTTCTCACTGGGGCCACGGGCCGGACGGGCCGAAGTGCACACCCGGATTCGGTTAGCCGGCACCCAGCAGGTTGTGGCGGTGGCGGTCATGAACGACGGCACGGCCTGGATGGCAAGCGCGCAGGTCGTGGTCACGGCCGCGGCCTGTGTTGAGGGAAGCTGACCGGACGGCAGGCGGTATGGCCAAGGCGAGAATCAAAGTCCCTGAGGTGGTCACACGCGGAGCGGTCTTTGAGGTGCGTTTGCTCATCCGTCATCCCATGGAAACCGGCTTCCGGTATAACAACGTGGGCCAGAAGATTCCCAAAAACATCGTGCATACCGTCCGGTGTGTGTACAACGGGGCCGAGGTTTTCCACGCGGAGTTATTTTCCGGTATTGCCGCCAACCCGTATTTCTCGTTTTTTACTACCGCGGAGGCGTCGGGCGAGTTGGAGTGCGTCTGGACAGACGACGCCGGAGTCACCACATCCGAGCGCGTGGCGCTCACGGTCAGCGAATGAAACGTTTTGTTGTCCTGCTTGCCAGCCTGCTGGCGGTTCCGGCCCTCGCGAACGCGGCCTCTATCTCTGAGCGCGGTACGGCCTGGGCCCAGGCGTGCGCGGCCTGTCATGGTCCCGACGGGCGGAGTCAGGGTGCCATTCCCGCGCTTGACCGGCTGTCACCCGAGGACTTCAGGGCGGCCATGCAAGCCTTTCGGACCGAAGCGCGTCGGGGAACCGTGATGAATCATATTGCCAAGGGGCTGAGTGAGGCGGATGTTGAGGCCGTGGCGGCGTATTTTGCAAGGGTGCAGGCACGTTGAAATGAGGACTTGTGTTCATATCCTTTTTCCCCTCGCCCCCTTGGGGGAGAGGGCTAGGGTGAGGGGGAATCTTCGTATCGAACAACGACCCTCACCCCGCCCCTCTCCCTAGCCAGGGAGAGGGAGCAAAAATATATGTCTCGGTATGTAACCCGCCGTCAATTCTTCAGCCTGGCCGCGAGCCTGCCTTTTGCCCGTGTGCCGACCGGCAGAGCGCGGGCAAACACCCACGCCAGGGTCGTCGTTGTCGGCGGTGGTTTTGGCGGAGCGACCTGCGCAAAGTATTTACGCTTGGCCGACCTGAGCCTGGAGGTCACGCTGGTGACCCCGCAGCCTCAGTTTATGACCTGTCCGTTCAGCAACGCCGCCCTGGTCGGTCTCCGCCCGCTCGCCTCCTTGGCCTATAGCTATCACCGGCTCCGGGAAGGCTATGGCGTACAGATTGTCCAGGCTCAAGCAGAAAATCTTGATCCAGTCGCGCAGCGTCTCACACTCAGTGATGGACATACTCTCACCTATGACAAACTTGTTTTATCACCTGGCATCGAGCTGCGCTGGGACGCAATAGCGGGCTACGACGTTGCCGCGAGTAGCGTGTTCCCGCACGCCTGGCAGGCTGGTTCACAAACGCTGCTACTACGCCGCCAACTGGAATCTATGCAGGATGGCGGGCTGGTAGTGATCAGTGCGCCGGAAACACCATACCGCTGTCCGCCAGGACCGTATGAGCGAGCCAGTTTGATCGCCCACTACCTCAAAACCCACAAGCCAAAATCGAAAGTCTTGCTGCTGGATGCCAAGGACAGTTTTACCAAGGACAGGCTGTTTCTGGCCGCGTGGAAACGACTGTATCCGGGCCTGCTCGAATGGGTACCGGGCGCGCAGGGCGGGCGGGTCACCCAGGTCGATACGCAGGCTGGCCTCGTCCGCACGGAGTTTGACGAGTATACACCGGCGGTGGCCAATATCGTTGCCCCGCAGCGCGCGGCGGCGATTGCGCGGGCGGACGGCCTCGATGCTGGCACGGGCTGGTGCCCCGTATACGGCGGCACATTCGAATCCCGCGTGCACCCCAACGTGCATATTATTGGCGACGCGGCAATCGCCAGCCCCATGCCCAAATCCGCCTTTAGCGCCAATACTCAGGCCAAGGTCTGCGCCGCGGCCGTTGTGGCCCTGCTCCGGGGCGAGCCGGTCGCACCGCCGGCGTTGATGAATACCTGCTACAGCCTTGTTGCGCCCGACTACGGCATCTCCATTAGTGCCGTGTATGCCGTTGAAAACGACACGATTCAGGTTGTCCCAGGGTCGAGCGGCACGAGTCCGCTCGACGCGCCGGAGACAACCCGCGCCCTGGAAGCCGCCTACGCCCGCTCGTGGTACGCCAATATTACCGCCGATACATTTGGGTAAAAGAATGGCCGCAGGCTATGCACTTAACAGCAGACGCTCGATATGCCTCAGTCCCCTCTCCCTCAGGGAGAGGGCTAGGGTGAGGGGGTCGGAATCGGTACGCAAACCGTGAACCACCCTCACCCCGACCCTCTCCCGCCAGCGGGCGAGGGGGCAGACAGGAAAGGCCGCGCCCGTGGCGGTCGGCAGGCACTGAAGAGGACGCTCATGCTGAGCGTCCTGGGTGGAATCTTCGTATGCGGCGTTCCCCTGTATACCTCTCAGGCCGATGAGCAGCTGGCCAGCAGCCGGATTCTGAACGAAGGGCTTCCCGCCCCGTTGACCGACCGGCCCGGTGATGCGGAGCGGGGACGGCGTATCGTGCTCGACCGGGAGCGCGGCGATTGTGTAGTGTGTCACGCCCTGCCACTGCCCACACGCCGCTTCCACGGCACGGTCGGACTGCCTTTGGATAACGTCGGGAATCGCTATACTGCCGCTGAGTTGCGCCTGCGGCTGCTGGACCCCAAAGCGCTGAACCCCCGCTCCATCATGCCGGCATATCATACGGTGGAAGGTCTGCATTCCGTACTCAAAGCCTACCGGGGCAGGCCGATTCTCGCCGCCCAGGAAATCGAAGATGTTGTGGTGTATCTCTTAACGCTGCGTCAGGACGCTCCACAGGCTGCGGAGGCTCTCCAAACCCCGATCAGTCCACAGCGCGAGACTCTTCCATACAGCGTCGCAGACCGTCGCTCCGGCTATACCTATCTGTCGGAGGAACACAGACAGTTACAAGATGACGCGTTTGGCAATCCGGGGATGTTATGGGTCGAACGCGGTCGCGCGTTATGGGACCAGCCCCAGGGCGGCGGCCAACAGGCGTGCGCCAGTTGTCATGGGGACGCGGCAACAAGTATGCGCGGGGTACGGACACGCTATCCGCAATTCGACCCCCGCAGCGGGAAACTCATCAATCTGGAGCAACGGATTAACCGCTGTCGCACCGAGCAACTCCAGGCCGAAGCCTACCCGTATGAATCCGAAGCCCTGTTGGCGCTCAGCGCCTTTGTGAGCTTTCAGTCCCGCGGGCTGCCGCTGAACGTGGACATCACGGGGCCGGCCAGACCGTTTTTCGAGGCGGGCAAAGCGCTCTTCATGCGCCGCCGCGGCCAACTCGACATGGCGTGCAGCCAGTGCCACGACGAGTACGCTGGGCAACGTCTACGCGGGGAAGTCGTCAGCCAGGGGCAGACCAACGGCTTCCCCGTCTATCGGCTGGGCTGGCAAACGCTGGGATCGACCCACCGCATGTTTGCCTGGTGCAATACCGCGATTCGCGCCCAACCCCTGGCCTACGGGGCGGACGACTACGTGAATCTTGAATTGTATGTGGCCTGGCGCGGCCGCGGCTTGCCGGTAGAGGCACCGGGCGTGCGCCGGTGAAGGCACGGTGGCGGATTACGCTACGCTCATCCGCCCTACGTCTGCTTCCCTCGCCCCTTGGGGGAGAGGGCCAGGGTGAGGGGATACCGCTAGCAGAGATGTCGGATTACTACGGTGCTGCCGAATTCTCTTCAGTTCCTTGGCCTCTGAACGCTGGGCATGATACAGGTCCCGGCGGAGTTGAAGGTTAAGCCAGAAAGCGGCAGAAGTGCCGAAGAACTTCGCTAAGCGCAGGGCCGTCCCCGGACTCATTCCACGTCGTCCTCGTATGAACTCGTTAATCCGCTGGTATGGCACATGGAGCTTGGCTGCAAGCTCACGCTGGGTTAAGCCCATAGGGCGTAGGAATTCCTCCAGGAGCATTTCTCCCGGATGGGTTGGGATGCGATGGGTTGGGATACGAACCATAGTTTCCCTGTTTGGCGGTGTCGGATGACGCTACGCTCATCCGACCTACACTGACTGGGGGCGAGCCACCGGGGTTAAGATGTCACCTCTCTCTTTATTCGCCAAGTATTTCTCCATTTCTTCAAACAGCCGGAGTTGTTCGGGTTCCTTGGCTTTGTAGAGTACTTCCCCTTTTGCAGAAATGACCTGAGCAACGTAAGTGGCGAGGTTCTGCTCCAGTTCCTCCAGAAATCTCTCTTCTCGGTCAAGATTCTTCATCTTGTGGGCTTCGCACAGCAAGCAACCCATGAGGATCACTTTTGCGTCACCAAGCGATACCTTTATGCCAGCCGATTTCAGTCTGGATACCTGTTCCTTCGCCACATCGATCGCCGGACGTAGCGGGTGGCTAACTCGACTATTTCTCCTTGCTTGCTTCTCCTTACGACAGACAAGAATGAGGTCTAAGTGGATTGGTGATGTAGCCTGTTGCAGGGGCATTGAAACGGACATCTCGGCCTTTATCGGATATCCTCGCGTACAGACAAGTCCGGCATGTCTGATTGCGCGGTGGACAGCGGTCCAGCCTTCGTGGCGGGCGTGATGATAGGTAAAAACAAGCAAGCCCTTATCATTGAGGACACGGCTGCACTCGGCGAAAACTGAGGTGAGTTTTCCGGTGAAGAGTTCAGGGTCGGTGTCTTGGACTTCCTCCGTACATCTCGTAGTCGTCGCGGCAGAAAATTCCAGGGCTTGATTGAGCCAATAGTAAAAGAAATCGGCAAGCTGAGAATAATGAACATTGTCAAAAAAAGGCGGGTCCGTAACGACTATATCAATGCTCTTATCAGGGATATCGATACAACTGGAATCTCCCAGGGTGAGATAGGCTGTTTTCGGCTGTGAGGCAAACTGCGCAAAGCTATCCGTTATCTCTACAGAGATAGGCTGATTGATATTGCCAACCTTCATACTCTTTGATGAATGAAGCCTGAGTTCAGACGGGTCGGCCTTGTAGGCAAGGGCCTTTTCAACGCGAGACCGGAACAAGCCTGAAAATGCTCCGGAAGATTTGGTCGTTCCCCAGATATTCGCCTCAAGCGGCATCATCTCTGGCTTTAAGACATGGTGAGAGAACATATGCCGTACGGCCCCTGTACCTTCACCCTTAAAAGAGGTGAACAGGTTGTTGAATTCTAATGTGCCAGAAAAGAGGCAGGAAAAAAGGAGCTTCAAGTCTGGGTCTTCGATACCTTTGATTGCCTCAATAAGATACCTGATACAGACGAGTTGCCTATCGGAGAATAGCTCATGCCAATACCGGTAGTTGTGGTTTAGCATCTGGTTGGTGTTGTAGCCGGGCTTGATGTCCACAACGGGGAAACTGCTTGAGGTCGTAGCAAACTCTTCTGCTATTTGGCGCTCAATCTCCCCATCGAATTCGTTCATCGGTTCATATAGTTTCTCCCCGTCCTCTGTCAGAATCAGCTTTGCATAGCGCCGAAAGGGTAAAGGCCCCTCAAGAGACTTCATCCTATCGGTCAGGCGGAAAGCATATTGACAGCCGTCACAACGGACTTCCGCTCCGCTGATATTCCCGTGCTGAGGGTTATACGTCAACAAACATCTTGGACAACTGACGCGCTCGGTATCGTAAACGGTAAAGTTCACGGCGCCACAGCCAGGACAGAGGGCACGCGCCGAAGAGTCCTTCTGAGGAATTGCGTTTTTGGAGAAGACTCGTGTTTTGAAGAGGTCAATCTCTTTCCCACATTCCGGACAAGGGACCACTTTAACGAGGAAGTAGTATAAAACGGTGGCGGTCTGGCCGACCTTCGTTCTGGTTTGGAAGTAGCTGAGAAGTCTCGGGGCAAGGGTCCGTTCCAAATCCCGGTAGGTAGAGAGAACCTCAGCATCGGTGTATCGGGAAAGTGCGGCGCGGCAGGCGAGATATGCGACCGGGTTGACGTCACGCCCCACGGCTTTGCAGCCAAGTTTGACGGCTTCGCCGACAGTGACCCCACTCCCCATAAAAGGATCGAAGACAACGGTATGCTCGAAAGCATTCTTCTTGTAGAAGCGCCCCCAGAAATCCTCACCGTCCTCTAAACACGCGCCGAGCAGTATTCCACGAAAGACCGAGCCGAGCCTTCGAGCCCACCACTTATGGAGATAGTAGACAGGGCGATAGACCTCTTTACGCCAGGATTCCCGCTCGGCTACGAGCGAGAGTTCTGCAAACGGAAAGTCGTTCTCTATAAGTTTTAGCATGAAATTATTCTGAGAGTTGGGGCATGGATGCTGTCCGCTCTCGTGGCCGTCGGGACTTACAGGTTTGAAAGATATCCCGTCGAACCGGCAGTTGATCGAGAGGGAGGGAGCGTCTCGTAGAGTTGTCAATCACGATGTAGTGGAAAGAATTCTGATACTTATCATCTCTGACAATAAGGTCCGTACAGAGGGCATCCCGTGCAGCGAGGGCAGCCACATCGTGCTGCTTGACGACGAGTATATGGCGGAGGTGAAAGAAGTTCAGTTTGTAATTGAGCGGATTCGGATAGGTATACATTCTTCGGTGCCGGACGGAGCCTTCTCCGTATGGACCGTGGTCGTACTCGCTTTGATTTGCGTACTTTGCGTCCTTGTGCAGATCGAAATCGTAATTGAGGAAATCACCATCCATGAGGATAGAGGTGACTATCGAGGAGCTATCATTGCTCAGTAAGGCAAAGAGGTAGAAGCAGGGGACCTCCACGGTATCTCGTCCAACTTTGATAAGGGCCTTCCCACAGGGAAGACAGCTATTGTAATCGATTGTTAGTCCCCTGGGATCTTTCCCGTTGGCCTGCTGAATCAGCTTCTTTACCTCAAGTCCCAGAATTGAGTTGCTCGGTCTATGTCGCAACACGATATCGGGTGTTGTCAATTTTCCAGCATGAAAAACTTCAATATCTGGAAGAGTATACCTGATCGCCTCCCCTACCCAAGAGTCGAATGGGTCATCCTGAACCGTGCCGACCAATGCGGGAGGCCGTAGGGAAATTGGGATAACTCCTTGTATTATCCTCGCAGATAGTTCCGCGTATACTCGTTCGACGATCTGTATGGTATTCATGAGTATCGAATTCTGCCGCGCTCATCCGCCCGACGTCCCTAGACCTCTCCCCGTGGCACCGGGATGCCCGGAATCTTCACCCGCATCCTGCCCATCTCACCAAACGTGGTGATGAGCATAGTCTTCCAGTCATTACCCCGCCCAGCGGTGGGAGGCGTCATAGCTCAGCCCTATTACCGGCCGTTCGCAGCATGAAGCGCACTGCGGATTATCACCCCCTCACGGGTCAGGGCCTCTCGAAGTGTCTGCAGTATCTCCGGAGCCTGCATCAACTCGCCCGATATGGCAATGCTTTCTGCATCAAGCGTGAGTTCTTTGCCACCCGTGGTCGTGACCTTCCCCTCGGTGACAACTCTCATGACGAGTCGTACTGCTTCTTCCACACTGTCCTCGCCGTGCCCGTACGTCAGGTCTCCGTCATCCTTGTATCCTAACCCTGGGTAGAACTCTTTGACGACCCGCATCCCCAGTTGCTCGGCGACTTCCAGGACGGGATAGCGCGGAAGCGCTGGCAGGTAGGCCACGATGTCCGGGTTCACCGCTTGAAATCCCTCAAGCATCGCTCGGGCATTCTCCTCGCTGAGCTGCGCCCACACGTAAAACGCACTATGCGGCTTGGCCGCCTCAAGCCGCAATCCTGCTGCTTCGGCAAAGGCTTTCAGCGCCCCGAGTTGATACACACCATAATCCTTGCCCTCTTGGGGAGTGATATGCATGAGTCTCCGGCCGAAACCCAGCATGTCGGGAAAGCCCGGATGGCCCCCGACTGTCACACCGTACTTCTTGGCACTCTCGACAGAGCGACGGACCCAGCTTGGATCACCGGCGTGAAAGCCACACGCAATGTTGGCGTGACTAATCCCCTGCATCACCTCCTCAGGCCGTCCCAGCATATAGTTCCCAAAGGATTCACCCACATCGCTGTTGAGATCAATCCAAGTTCTCGTGGTGCTCATGCTCAAACCTCCTCACCCGTCTGAGAAAAATCGGACGTTCCGTTTTGGAACACCTGCCCGCACTCGCTACGCCGCTCGGCCAGAGGTCACTCGAACTCCGACGCACCGGTTGCGGGTGGATATTCGTTCCACCACTCCCGGAATACTCGACACCGGCCAGTCTCGGTCAGGGTGATCAGAAAGATCCCTTCCATTCTGACGGATTGACCCGTCTGCACGGATTGCATCGAGGCCCACCAGCGCGCGAGGTAGCGTCCGTCTTCGGTCATGGCCAGGGGTTCGGAACCAAACGTAATCCCGGCCTGGTTCCCCTGGGTAGCCGTCTCCCAGGCGCGTCGGATCGCCGGCCGCCCTGTGATCGGCTCGGCGAACGGACCCCAGACGTAGGTCCCGTCCTCGGTGAAGAGCGCGGCCGCGGCATCCGGGTCCTGGTTCTCCCAGGCCTTGCCGTAGGCATCCAGCCAGGCGTTGAGCGCCTCGAAACCCATAGGAAGCTCCTTTCCTCGTTTTGTACGGTTGAAGACCATACATAGCGCCCAACGGCGGATTGTCCAGAGGCGGCACTGCCTGTTCGCCTGCGTGGCTTGACAGCGGCACGATAAGCATTCCACAGTTGGGGCTACGCCCTGCGGGGCGTGTATTCGGAGCAGAGAGTGGGGAGGACTGACCATGCGAGATTTTCTAACCCTGGGCAAACGCAAGGCCGTGTTGGGCATGATTCACCTGCAACCGCTGCCGGGCACCGTGTTTTACACGGACGACAGTTTCAACCGGACCCTTGAGACGGCGGTCGAATCGGCCCGGGCGCTCTACCACGGCGGGGCGGACGGGTGTCTGGTGCAGACCGTCGATCGTATTTACAGCGTGAAAGACGAGTCCGACCCGGCGCGTACGACCGCCATGGGCCTGATTGTGCGCGCCATTGTCCAGGCTACGGGCGCAGACTTCCAGGTCGGGGTGCAGTTGATGCGGAATGCGCTCAAAGCCTCGCTGGCGGTAGCCAAGGTGGCGGAGGGCAGCTTTATTCGGGCCGGCGCGCTGGTGGGCACGACGCTGACCGCGCATGGCATGGTCGAAGCGAATCCGCTCGACGTGATGGAGTATCGCAAAAAGATCAACGCCTGGGATGTCAAGGTCATTGCCGAAGTCGACTCCATGCAATTCAAATGGTTTGGCGAGCCTAAGCCGACCGCGGAGGTCGCCCGGGGCGCAAAATATGTGGGGGCGGACGCGGTGTCGTTAGGCGCTCCCGACGAAGAGAGAACGCTGGAGATGATCGCCTCGGTACGGAAAACCGTGCCGGGCCTGCCCATCATTTTGGCGGGCTACACCAACCACGATAACGCGGAGCGGTTGCTGGCCGCAGCGGACGGGGCGTTTGTCGGCACCTGTCTCGAACGCGGCGGTTGGGGTGGACACATTGATGTCGAGCGGGTGAAGGCCTATGTCGCCATCGTGCGGGGACTGGAAGGAAAGGGATAGAGCCATGGAACCACTCAAGCCGGAGGTGATGTTTGGGCAGGTCGCAGGCTTAGCCGGCGATATACGCCAGTTGACCCGCCCATTTGAGCAGCAGGTGCGGGCAGCCCTCACGCCATCGGAATGGCAGGCGGTGAAAAAAGTCTATCTCACCGGAGACGGGGATTCCTATCATGCCTCGTGTGCCGCTGAGATGGCCTTTCAGGTCATTGCCGACGTGGACTGCGAGCCGCTGAGCGCGCAGCGTTTTCTGGATTATGGGGCGGCTTGGATGCGCCCCGTTGCACCGTCGCAGACCCTGGTGATTGCCACCTCGGCCTCAGGCGGCACCGAGCGCGTCGTGCAGGCGATTGAACGGGCCAAAGAGCACGGCGCATTGACCCTGGCTCTCACCGGCACACCCGACAGTGCGGTCACTCAGGTGGCGAACCGGAGCGTCGTGGTCGAACTGCCCCATAAAGAACGCTCTCCGGGGATTCGCACCTACCAGGCCAGCCTGGTGGGCATGCTGCTGGTGGCGATGCAGTTGGGTGAACGGCAAGGCAGGTATGCTCAAGAAGAAGCCGACCGTCGGCGCCAAGAGTTAGTCGCTCTCGCCGAGGTCGTGGACGCGACCACGAACGCGATTCGGGCAGGCTGTCGGGAGGTGGCGGACCTGATTGCCGCCAGCCCCGTTGTGGTCATGCTGGGCAGTGGGCCGAGTTATGGCACAGCCCTCTACAGCGCGGCAAAGCTGGTCGAAGCCGCGGGTGTTTTTGCGCTGGGGCAGGACTTGGAAGAGTGGTGGCACGTTGAACGGTTTGCCTACCCGCTGGATATGCCGGTTTTTGTCATCGCCCCGCCGGGCCGCTCGCATTGGCGGGCGGAGAGCGTGGCGGCAACGGCGCGCGGCTTGGGCCGCCGGGTCATTGCCGTGACGCACAAGGACGATACCCAGGTCGCCCGCCATGCGCACATGGTGTTACCCGTCCACGGCGAGGTACATGAGGAGTTCTCACCCCTGCTCTACCACCTCTTTGCCAGCTACGTGGCAGCCCATGTCGCCGAGCGTTTAGGCCGCTGTCCCTTCCAGAGCGACCGGCCCGAACTGCTCCGGTCGGTAAACGAGCACTTCGCCAAGCAGCGACAGGATGCGGATTAAAGGCATACAAACCTATCGATCCTCCACCGCTTGCGTCAGCACCACCTCCGCTTGTTTCAGATTCTTAACGGTCTCATCAATGTCCAGGAGTTCGCTATCCTCATCGAAAGCCAGCCACTCCCCTGCCCACTCGGCTACGGTTATAGTTTCACCTATCCTCATCTTCTTAGGTCTGACAACATATTGCTCGCCGGCATCGCAAACTCGTTTATGCCACTTCCATTTCATCTCACTCTGCTCTTCGGAAGATTTGCCTCCAGCGTCCACCTTGAAGCAGAGATTTCCTTGGCCTTTCCACCAGGAGACCTCCAATTGAAGGTAGAGGGGACATTTTTCGTTCATACCCCGCGGTTGCCACCAAAAGCCTATAAAACCACCGGAAGGATTGGAGACATCCCCCCAGCCCATCCACTGGTACTGGGCCTCGTTGACTCCCTTACGTAGCTCATACTCGAGCCTCCGATACAAACCTTCCCAGGCGAAGTACTCGCCTCTGTTTTCTTCTCGCGTCCAGTTGCGGTAGCTCTCAGTGCGTTCTTCAATTTCCCGCAGGTGTTCGCGGAAATCTACAAGAATAGAGTGAGAGCCGCTGTAGCTATTCAAAACCTCCAGAAAATCTCTTCTGTGGAAGACCTTATACTCGCATTCCTGACCCTCAACCTTACATTCGATTCTCTTGTCATCATCGAGGGATTGGTTGCCTGTCTTGAGATAAACCAGATAGACATTATTCCTGTTGATTGGACCAAGTTTCGTCTCTCCACCGACTACCGCCTCATAGTACCGCTCCAGTTGGTCGCCATGATCTCCAGCCCCTGTCTTGTCCTCGATCAGAAGAACATATTGTTTGCCGGTGATTGTATCAGTGATCCGGACGAGAATATCGATACTTTGCTCCTGCTGATGAATCTCGGTCTTGATGTCTCCGTCAAACTGTACCCGCTCAGCCCTTTTGTGATTGAGTAGCGCTTGTACAAAATGGCGACTGCGGGCGCGCAGGGCTGCCTGATCCTCATTGACGCAAGTATTCTCATTCTGGCCTGCCCAGGCGATCAGCCAACAGATCATCGCATCCTGGGACAGTTCCTTTGTAGCGTAGCGAAATATATTCGGGCGACAGACTTTAGCGTCGTTTGCCATAACGCCCACTTCTCTCGCTATTCGTGATATTCCTAATGGGGCGCACTTGCTCTCTTGTCCGATCTCATACAAGAATTCCGGAGCAAAGTCCGCTCCGTTCGGCCACTCAATCGTGTTCGTCTCGCTGTTGACCCTGACCCGTTTGAAAAACTCCACATCCTTGAGCGGCTCAAACACCTCACCATAAAGTTCTGCTCGCAGGTCCACCTCTTTGGCCACCCCGTCACTGAACTCGACACGAATTCTATACGCTTCGAGGTAGCTGACGACTGTGACGTGTAAAAACATAGTTTCTCTCAGGCTAAGGGAGGAATCGGGACAAGAGGCTTCCTTTCTCTTGCCAACTCCCAGTTTTTCAGCAACTCCTGTTGGTATTTCTCCGACCACTCGAATATCAGCCGCAACGCCTGTCGTGACATCTTCCCTTGGACAATGCCCGTCTCAATTTCTACAAGGACTTCTTGCTCCTGATAGCGTGCGTGGAAGTGGGAGGGCGGATGGTCATTATAATTCATAAAGACAGCGATTCCGTGGAATCGACTTATGGTTGGCAAACGTCACCTCGCCATAATGCCGCTCAAGTCGTTCGTCACAACTTACTCCGCCGCACACGCAGCGGCCAGGCTCGACAGGGCCACCCGCCGGCGGGCTTCACGGATGTCGTGCCGGTCGAATCCGTTGGTCAGAAAGCCGAACGAGATGCCCGTTGCCGGGTCGGCCCAGCCGCTCTGACCACCAAAGCCCGGATGGCCGAACGACTGCGCGGAATTGGTGCGCCCGAAGCCGCGCATATTGGCCTTGCCGTCTCCGCCGGCAACGGCAATCCCCAGGGCCCGATTGGCCCGGTGGCCAAGAAAGGGATCGCGCAGCTCTCCGGTGCGGACGCGCCGCGCCTCTTGCAGCATGTCGGGCTGCCAGACCGGCGTCCCGTCGTAGGCGCGGCCGTCGTTCAGCAGGGCCTGATAGAATAAGGCGATATCGCCCGCCGTGGTGATGCAGCCGGCCGACGGCGAGCCGGCTTCTCGGGTGACCGTTTCGTTCAACTCCAAGACCCCGTCTTCATTGATGGCGTTGGTCGTGGCGTTAAAGCCTTTGACCCCCATTTTTTCGTACTCTGCGGCGGTCGGGGCTGCGCCCACCCACTCCACATCGGCGACGTCGGCGTTCCCCGAAGGCGGCAGCCCGAAGCGCAAATCGGGCAGGCCCAGCGGCTCGGCGATTCGCGTCCGCACAAAATCGCTCAGGCGCTGTCCGCTGAGGTGCTCGATAATAGCGGCGACCGGCCAGAAATTCGCCGACACGTGATAGACGAACTTCTCGCCCGGCGTATGGTCCGGCTTCCACTGGGCAAAGCGGGCGAGGCGTCTGTCGGGGTCGGCCCATTCTTTTTGCCAGTGCGGGGCGTAGGGAATGGCTGATGTGTGAATGAGCAACTGCTCGACCGTCACCACGTCTTTGCCGTTCGTCCCAAACTCGGGGATATACTCGACCACACGATCTTCCGGACGTAATTGGCCCTCTTGCATCAGAATCCAGGCCGAGGCTGAGGTGAACGCCTTGGTCGAAGACATAATGACAAATCGGGTGTCATCCGTCGCCGGTTTTTCCGTCCCGCCCTGGACCGCCTTGCCAAAGGTCTGCATGGCACCGATTTTTCCGTTACGCGCAATCGCAACCTGGCTGGCCGGCAGCAGGCCGGATTTGACTTCCCGTTCGGCCCGCTCAAACAGGGCCTGGACTTTTTCCGGGTCGAAACCGGCCTCTTCAAGATTCTGGGCAAAAAAATGTGCGGCTGGCATACGGCTTCCCCTCCTGAATTCTATCTTTGCGGCTTCCTCTCTTGAATTCCCCTCCACTCCTTGCCACTTTATGGGGTTCAGATCAAGGCAAATGAAAGTGTATCCACCCTCGGTCCGACTCTCGCCCGCCGGCGGGTGAGGAAGAAAATAAGGAAACCCATGTCCTCGGAACTCATTCTGCATCACTACGATTTCTCCAATTACTCTGAAAAAGTTCGGCTCGTCCTGGGTCTCAAGCGTCTGTCCTGGCGCTCGGTCGAGATTCCCCCGACCCTGCCCAAGCCGGACTATATTCCCCTCACCGGCGGCTACCGCCGCGCGCCGGCCCTCCAGATTGGCGCCGACGTTTTTTGTGATACCGCCCGGATTATCGAAGAACTTGAGCGTCGTTTTCCGGACCCCACGCTGTATCCGGGACCGGACCCGGTCGCCCAACGGGCATTCATTGCCGGCCTGGAGCGCTGGACGGACGCCACCCTGACGCGCAATACGATCAACTATATTTCCTGCGAACACGCCGACGCCGCTCGTTTCACGTCAGCATTCCTGGCCGACCGGGCCGCCTTACTCGGCAAACCCGAACCGGGTCTCGCCCACCGGCAGGCCGCCGCAATCAAAAACCTCACCCAGTTGCGCCCGCAGTTGAGTTGGATCAGCGACATCCTGCACGACGGCCGGACCTATATCTATGGCGAGGCCATGTCCCTGGCCGATTGCGTAATCTACCATCCGCTGTGGGTCATGGATCAGCTTGCCGGCGAGCGCGCGACCGTTATTCCAGACGGCATCCGTGAGTGGATGGAGCGCGTGGCCGCGCACGGCCATGGCAATCCGACCTCGATGACCGCGCCCGCAGCGCTCGACGTCGCGGCTTCCAGCGACCCTTTGCCAGCCCTCCCAAGTCAGACGCTGGACGGAGACCCTGCCCTCGGCGAGACGGTCTCCATTACGCCCACCGACTATGGCCGGGCCAACCCCAGTGTCGGCAGGCTCGTCTCTATCGACGCCCAGCGTATGGCGCTTCAGCACCGGAACGCGCGCAGCGGGCCTGTCACGGTACATTTTCCCCGCTTTGGCTATAGCGTCCGTACGATTGACTAGAAGACGCGTGGAGGCACCCGGATCATGAACGCGCAGGCTACAACTCCGCACGACCACAGGTGGCAGATTTGGATCGACCGCGGCGGGACTTTTACCGATCTGGTGGCGCGTCGTCCCGACGGCAGCCTGGTCACGCATAAATTGCTGTCGGCCAATCCTGAGCGCTATCAGGATGCGGCCGTCCAGGGCATTCGCGATTTGCTCGGAGTGGCTGGCGACGCAGCTATCCCAGCCGATACGATTGCTCTGGTGAAGATGGGCACCACGGTCGCGACCAATGCCCTGCTGGAACGCACGGGCGACCGGACCGTGTTCGTGACCACCCAGGGGTTTGGGGATACCCTGCGGATCGGCTATCAGAACCGCCCCGACCTGTTTGCCCGGCATATTGTCCTGCCGGAAATGCTGTTTGAGCGGGTGATCGAGGTCAGAGAGCGGATTGACGCCCAGGGCGCGCTCGTCACCCCCCTGGATGAAGACGGCGCGCGGCGCGGCCTGCAGGCCGCCTATGCTGCCGGCATTCGCGCCGTAGCCATTGCCTTTGTGCATGGCTATCGGTACGCGGCGCATGAAGCCCGGGTCGCCGCCATTGCCACCGAGATCGGCTTTCAGCAGGTCTCGGTCTCACACGCGGTCAGCCCGTTGATGAAGCTGGTCTCACGCGGCGACACCACGGTGGTCGATGCCTATCTGTCACCCCTGCTGCGGCGCTATGTCGACCGGGTCGCGGGAGAATTGGAGGCCGAGCGCCAGTCCGGTCCCAAGCTGATGTTCATGCAGTCGAACGGCGGTCTGACCGATGCCCACCTGTTTCAGGGCAAGGACAGTATTTTATCCGGGCCGGCCGGTGGGGTGATCGGCATGGTCCGGACCGCGTCGATGGCGGGCTTTCGCAAAGTCATCGGCTTCGATATGGGCGGCACCTCGACCGATGTGTCACACTATGACGGCGTATATGAGCGAACATTTGAAACCCTGGTCGCCGGCGTCCGCATGCGTGCGCCGATGATGCATATCCACACCGTCGCCGCGGGCGGGGGGTCTATCCTGCACTTTGATGGCGCTCGTTTTCGGGTGGGTCCGGACTCGGCCGGTGCAGACCCCGGGCCGGCCTGCTATCAGCGCGGCGGGCCACTCACCGTGACCGACTGCAACGTCATGCTGGGCAAGCTGCAAGCGGCCTTCTTTCCCGCGGTGTTCGGCCCGAACGCAGACCAGGCTTTGGACGTGCACATCGTTCGAGACAAGTTTGCGTCCCTAGCCGCAAAAATCGCCAGCGCCACGGACAACGCGATCCAGTCGCCTGAGGCCGTGGCCGCCGGCTTTCTGCGCATCGCCGTAGAAAACATGGCGAATGCTATCAAAAAAATCTCTGTTCAACGTGGCTACGATGTGACGGAGTATACCCTGAACTGTTTCGGCGGCGCCGCCGGCCAGCACGCCTGTCTGGTCGCGGACGCGCTGGGCATGAAGACCGTCTTTCTGCATCCGTTTGCCGGGGTGTTGTCGGCCTATGGGATGGGTCTGGCAGACGTGCGGGCACTGCGCGAGCGTCAGATCGAACAGCCGCTCTCGGCCACCGCCCTGCCCGTATTGGAAACGGCCTGCGCGGAACTCGGCGACGAAGCCAGCCGTGAGATTCTTGCCCAAGGGGTGTCTAGCGCTCAACTCAGCCTGCATAAACGGGTCCATCTGCGCTACCAGGGAACTGACACCGCCCTCCAGGTGGACCTGTCTGACCTCGGTGGCATGCGGGTCGCGTTTGAGGCCAGCCACAAGCAGCGCTTTGGCTTTATCGTCACAGACCGACAACTGGTCGCCGAGGCGGTCTCGGTCGAGGCGGTCGGGACAACGGAGCCGGTTGATGACGCCGAGCTGCCGGCGGCTGAGGGAAACGCCGCGCAGCCGCTCCAACAGGTTCGGGCCTATACGGACGGCGCGTGGCGGGACACGCCGGTATTCCAGCGCGCGCAGCTCCAACCGGGCCAGCGTATTCCCGGCCCGGCCATTATTTGTGAGCCCACGGCAACCACGCTGGTTGAGCCGGAGTGGCAAGCCGAGCTGAACCGCTACGGCCACCTGCTCCTCACCCGTCTGAAACCGAAAACACACCGGGCGGCGATCGGCACTAAGCCTGCCCTGAGCACAGGCGAAGGGGCCGACCCGGTCATGCTGGAGGTGTTTAACAACCTCTTCATGTCGATCGCCGAGCAGATGGGGGCGACGCTGGCCAATACGGCCTACTCGGTGAATATCAAAGAACGGCTGGATTTCTCGTGCGCCATCTTCGCCCCGGACGGCAGCCTGGTCGCCAATGCCCCGCACGTCCCGGTCCATCTGGGCTCTATGGGCGAGTCGATTAAAACCGTCATCAAGGCCAATCAGGGCACAATGCGGCCGGGGGATGCCTATGTCCTGAATGCCCCCTATAACGGCGGCACGCATTTACCCGATGTGACGGTGATTACGCCCGTGTTTGATACAACCGGTGCAGACCGCGTTCTGTTTTATGTGGGCGCGCGCGGGCATCATGCCGATATCGGCGGACGCACGCCCGGCTCGGCTCCACCGGACAGTACGACCATTCACCAGGAGGGCGTGCTGATCGACAACTTCCTCTTCGTTCGCCAGGGCCGACTGCGCGAACCGGAGATGCGGCAACTGCTGGGTTCCGGCAGGTATCCCTGCCGGAATGTTGAACAGAACATGGCGGACCTGCGCGCCCAACTCGCGGCCAATGAAACCGGGCTGCGGGAACTCAGGAAAATGGTCGAGCACTTTGGGATCGAGGTCGTGCACGCCTATATGCAGCACGTCCAGGACAATGCCGAAGAGTCGGTGCGCCGCGTGCTCGACGTCCTGACCGATGGCGCGTTCACCTACCCGCTGGACAACGGCTGTCAGATTCGGGTCAGTATCCGGATGGACAAAGCGGCCCGCCGCGCCAGCATCGATTTTCGCGGGACTTCTCCTCAACACAGCGGCAACTACAACGCCCCCGCGGCGGTGTGCAAGGCAGCGGTCCTATACGTTTTTCGGACCCTGGTGGATGACGCCATCCCACTGAACGAGGGCTGTCTGAAACCGCTCGATATCATCATCCCGCCACGCTCCATCATCAGCCCGGAATACCCGGCCGCAGTGATCGCCGGCAATACGGAAGTCTCTCAATGCGTAACGGACGCCCTGTATGGCGCGCTCGGGGTACTCGCCTCGTCACAGGGCACGGTCAATAATTTTGTGTATGGCAACGAGCAGTATCAAAACTACGAAACCATATGCGGCGGCACCGGGGCTGGCCCTGACCATCCGGGCTGCGACGCGGTCCACAGCCATATGACCAACACGCGCATGACCGACCCCGAGGTGTTGGAGTGGCGCTTCCCGGTGCGCGTTGAGAGTTTTGCCATCCGCCACGGTTCAGGCGGCGCGGGACGGCAGCCGGGCGGTGCGGGGATTACCCGGCGGCTGCGGTTTTTGGAGTCCATGACCGTCACCACCTTATGCAGCCATCGCCTGACCGAACCGTATGGCCTGGCCGGCGGTCAGGCCGGGGAGCGGGGTCGTGATACGGTCGAACGTGCAGATGGGAGCGTTGAAGAACTCGCCGGCAACGCGGAAACGCTGATGCAGCCGGACGACGTGTTTGTCATGCAAACGCCGGGCGGGGGCGGTTTTGGGCCGCCGGATGACACGAAGTAAGAGGACAACAGAGTTAATTGGAGCAGCTATGCCCAAGTATCGGTATGAAAATTTTCTGAAAGAGCTGCGAGCAGGTCTTCATCATGGTGTATTTATTGACGATACGGGCTCTCCGGGATTGCATACGACATATCCTCATCCCGAGCGTAAATCGTATGTTGCTGTCGTGGTTCCAAGGCATCAAATCTCTGGAGTATTGTGCGAACTACCAAAGGCAGTGGGGGAACTAAGAAGTAGAACTGGAGCCATGGAGTTCCATTTTTCTGACATCTACGCTGGCAGAAAGACATTCGGGAACGTTGACCTCAATGTTCGTTTAGAGATTTTTCGTTTCATGGCCCATATCTTCTCTGTCTACAGATTTCCAGTAATTGTTCAAACGTTTGATCCTGACAGTATTGCAGATATTCGCTCCCGGGCACCCTTTCCTCAACAATTGGGTCCGTTTAACCTGACCAAGATAGAAGACATGGCGCTCCTGACCCTGTTGTTTCGCGTGGAATGGCTTCTGAAAGAAATAGGAATAGAGCATAGGGTCAGGGCAAGAGTTTTTGTTGACGAAGGTTTCAAAAAGAACGGTATCGCAATAAAAATGGATAATTTTAATCGTTGCTTCGTTGACGGCCTGGTCTGTTTTGCGCGTTCCGATACGATACAACCTATACAATTAGCGGATCTCGCGGCGTTCTGCCTGAACAGAAGCCAACTGATTCTTGGCAAACCAGAACCGAGCGACCTTGACTACGCATTCCTCAATATAGTATCGCCGATCGCTTGGAACTATAAGAACATACCGAAGGGTATTGGTGTAAAGCCCCGATGAGATTGATTCCAGGGGGCTCTATCCACCAGAAGACCCGCCAATAGAAGCGCAGAGATGCCTTCCCCAGACTATGTATCTTGTTCAGGCTTAGCGACGGTGAGGGCAACCTCTTGTCCATGGGCGATTTCAAGGGTGTGCCCGTCCGGGTCGGACAGAAAGGCCCAATAGCCGATCGGATAGCCCGAATCTGTCGGCCCCATACGTAAACAGCCGGCCTGCCGGGCGTGTCCGCACAGACGCTCGACTTCCTGGCGGGTAACACAGCCGACGCCGAGATGAGCCAGGGGCAGCAGGGGAGCATCTACCCGAGACGACCGGATGAGGACAATCACAAAGGGACGGGTGCGGTCACTCAGCCACACGACCTGTGTCCCATCCGGGTCAGTCCGGCGGTGGACGACCCGCATATGGGCATAGGTCGCATAGAAGGCCAGACTCACCTCCATATTGGTAACCGGAAGGGCGATATGCGTCAGCCCGACATCAGACATCGTGGGCCTCCTTGCCGCGTGCCCCTCCCATAGGAGAAAAGACGAGACGCCAGTTGGAGGAAGGGGTATGAACTGCTAAGACTTGCCGATAGCGTAAAATACCGAGGAGGAGATTGCTATGAGAGAAGCTGTCATCGTATCGACTGCCCGGACACCGATTGGCAAGGCCTATCGTGGCGCGTTTAATGACACCACGACCCCGACCATGGCCACGCCGGTTATCCAGGCGGCCATCAGTCGGGCCAAGGTAGAGGCGGGCGAAATCGACGACCTGATTATGGGCGCCGCGCTCCAGGAAGGCACCCAGGGCTATAATGTGGCGCGGCAGTGTGGCATCGCCGCGGGCTTGCCGGTGAGCGTCTCCGGCCAGACCATTGATCGGCAATGTTCCTCAGGGCTGATGAGTATTTCCATGGCGGCCAAACAGATTGTGGCCGATGGCATGCAGACCGTGCTGGCCGGCGGTTTGGAGTCGATCAGTCTGGTTCAGAACGACCATCAGAACGAATATCGCAGTGAAGACGCCCAGGCTCTGGAGAAGGCCCCGGACCTGTATATGGCCATGATCGATACCGCGGAGGTGGTCTCGAAGCGTTACAACATCTCCCGCGAAGCCCAGGATGAGTACGCGTTCCAGAGTCAGCAGCGCACCGCCGCGGCCCAGCAGGCCGGACGGTTCGACGACGAGCTCATTCCGTGCAGCGTCACCAAGCTGTTCACCGATAAAGAGACGGGCGAGACCACGCGCCAGGAAATGACCCTTGAGCGGGACGAGTGTAACCGTCCGAGCACGAATGCGGCCGGTTTGGCCGCGCTGCGGCCGGTGATGGGAGAAGGCGGCTTCATTACCGCCGGTAATGCCAGCCAGTTGTCGGACGGCGTCTCGGTCTGCGTGCTGATGGAGCGCAAGCAGGCCGAACAACGCGGGCTCCAGCCCCTGGGGGTGTATCGGGGTATGGCCGTTGCCGGCTGCGAACCGGACGAGATGGGCATTGGTCCGGTCTTTGCCGTTCCCAAGCTACTCGAACGCAACGGCTTGACCATGGACGATATCGACCTGTGGGAGCTGAACGAAGCCTTCGCCTGCCAGGTCATCTACTGCCGTGATCGGCTCGGTATTCCGAACGAACGGCTGAACGTGAACGGCGGGGCCATCTCGATTGGCCATCCCTACGGCATGAGTGGCTCACGCATGGTCGGCCATGCGCTGATCGAGGGCAAACGGCGGGGCGTCAAGAACGTGGTCATCACCATGTGTGTTGGTGGCGGCATGGGCGCGGCCGGACTGTTTGAGGTCGCGTAAGCCCCAGACGCTTCTGATCCCCTCCTCGGAGGGGATTGTACTCTACTCAGCCAAGGAGGACGTTATGCCAAACGCACCAGTTGCAAGCATGCGAGAAAAAGCCCGGAAAGTGGCGCCCAAGCTGATTGACCTGACCGAGAAAGTCTTGTTTGGCGATGTCTGGGAGCGCCCAGGCTTATCCAAGCGCGACCGCAGCCTCATCACCGTGGCGGCCCTCATGTCCACCTACCGCCCCGAGCAACTCCGGCCGCACCTCCAGCGTGCCCTGGACAACGGAGTCACCCAGGAAGAAATCGGAGAACTCATTACGCACCTGGCGTTTTACTCCGGCTGGCCAACCGCCATGACCGCCGCCGGCATTGCCAACGATGTTTTTGAACGGCAGGAATAGTCCGGCTTCACGGCGGTCGCGGCCAGATGCTCGGGACCGCCGTGTTTGTTCGTTGGGCTCGGGATGTGAAACAAGGGCAGATTCTTGCTTAAATAAAAAAAGATGTTACCCTTCTCACGGTTCACCAATAGGCCAGCCTGCGGCTTTGACTGTGACTCAAACAAGGACAAGACGATGATGTATCTCGGTCCGGGCACCGATCCCATCCTTTGAGTAAGGATAAATATTCATTTCCGGAGGACTCCAAAGAGCTATTCCCGCCGTTTGGGAAATCTCTTGTTCTTCAGGACTTCTCTTGTCTCTCGGGCGTATGTGAGCGTATTCTCTTCATACTTTTCGTACGTTTTCCACAACTGCAGTTTCCTATCCGAAGGCCAACTTCTAACGAACTCCAACTCCAGGCTCTCCGCAATCGCGTGAAGCGATGACTGAGAATGGAAATAGGACGCCACTGACTTCTCTTCCTCCTCGTCCAACCATTCCATCACTTCTATGATCTGCTCATAGGTGAGGTCGTCAGACGATGAACGCGCCACGTATGGAGTATAAGATTCGTCCGCGTTGATTTTTTGTCGGATCGTTTCATTCTTCTCTGCTTGTCCTTCCAAGCTGTTTACAGCCCTGTCAACGTGGTGCTAGACCGCGTTGACGAGCTTCCGCCGTCTCCTGCGCTCTGACCGCTCGCTCTGACAGACACGCCAGATAAAAGTCGCTGCGGCAATGGACACCGCTATGGCCGTAATGGTAATAGGTATCGTCATCGTTATGGCCCTCACCGCGGCTGCGGCCAGATGCTCGGGACCGCGGTCGCAAGCCATTTCACTAAGGCAGCGTTGACTTCCGTCGGTTTTTCCTGGGCCATCCAGTGGCCGGAGCGGATCGTCTCTTCGGACAGATTCCGGCAGTAGCTGCGCATGGGCTCGGCCAGGCGCGAGTGGACGCACTCACACACGAAGTCATACTGGGCGGTCAGAAACAACACCGGCATATCGAGATAGCCGTCGTTGTGGGCGGTCTCGGCGTAGGCCGTATTGACCGTGTGATTCATATACCACGAGGAGGGACCGAAGAAGCCGTTGCGTTCGAGCGCAGAGGCATAGATACGCAGGTCCTCTTCGGTGACCACATCGGCATCGCGCGGCAGATCGGGGATCTCGGCCATGCCGAGCATACTATGATCGCGACGGGCGGTTGAAGTGATGGCCGGCTGGCCCTCGCCTTCGGGGTTGCCTTTCCGAAACAGCAGTTTGACGAAGCGGTGGGCCTGGGCATCCATCGGGGCGATGGCCTCGGCAAAACTCTCTTCGTAGTAGCGCATGTAATCCCACTGACCGGCAGGATAGGTAGCCTCGGGATAGAGGTCGCGGTCCACCAGGGTCAGCGTGTGCTCAAGCCCGCGCTCAAGGGTGTAGTAGGGGACACACAGATTGGCGACCGCATGACACCGGTCCGGGTGGTGACTGGCCATGTTCCACACCACCGGACTGCCCCAATCATGACCGACCCAGACGGCTTTTTCCCGCCCCAGCGCGTCTAGCAGTTCCAGCAGGTCACGGACGATATGCTCTTGGGCATAGTCGCCGTGTTGCGCATACACGGACGAACGGCCATAGCCGCGCATATCCGGCGCTATGGCCCGGAACCCCAGCGCCGCCAGAGCGGGCAGTTGATGTCGCCAGCTTATCGAGAGCTCGGGCCAGCCGTGGGCGAAGATGACAAGCGGCCCCTCTTCCGGGCCGACAGCCAGATAAAAAGTCGTATGCCGGTCGGTTTTGACGGTATGCTCGGTGATGGTCATGTCTGCTCTCCTTGATGTGTCGATGAGAATCCTACGGTTGAAAAGATAGTAGAATCTGGATTGAGTGGAATGCAATGACAACATCTATGGATCAATCCCCAAATCATGCCGCATTCAACGGCGTAGCGTCCGGCATAAAGTCAACGCTTCACGGGCGCCTTCTTTATCCGCCGACTCTCCCGGATATCGAAAGGCGACAGCAAAAGCGGTTAACGCGCGGAGATGGGGGCGAAGCATTTCCCAAGTCGGCTCAAGCGGTCTCAAGAAGTCTAAAAGCGCAACGAGATTGTGGGTTCTCCCAAAGGCGATATCCGCCTCTTGGAGACGGGCCTTGAGATATTTCTCGATACATTGTTGGGCATGAAAAGCACGCGGCATCATAGTTTGGAGACTGCCGTGCTTGTAGCTCACGGGAAGCTGTCGCAAAATCCCCTTCCGCTTTCTGCACCCATTCACGGGTGAGGGGCTTCATACAGAATGCACCCTTTCTCCACCACCTCCCGGAGAAAAAAGTCGTGCTGAGCCAAACGTCGGGCAAGCTGCTGCGGAGTATGGACGAGTAGGTCGACGGGGATCGTCGGATTGACCGTGTTGAGTATCTCCACTGCCTTGCGAGTCCCTTTACCCTCGTGGCAGAGGACGACGAGCAGGTCCACGTCTGACTGAGCCATGGGGGTTCCGTACGCGTGCGATCCAAATAAGATCACTCGTTCGGGCTGGAATTCCCGCACAATTCGAGCGGTCAACTCCTTGATGCTTTTCGGTTCAACGGCCATCTCGATCATTTTTCTAACAGCATATGGGCTTCTTGCAAATCCTTACCGCTCCCCCAACTCTTCCGTCCGCTTGACAGACGGTACGCCGTGGACAAGTGTAACGGGAGTCAAAACCAGATTGGAGAAGACATGGAGTACGCAAAACTTGGCAATACGGGCATGACGGTTTCGCGCATCTGCATGGGATGCATGAGCTACGGAGACGGCAAATGGCGCAAGTGGACCATCGGGGAAGACGAGGCGCGTGAACACTTCGCCCTCGCCCTTGAATCGGGCATTACCTTTTTCGATACCGCGGATGTCTATTCGATTGGCGCGAGCGAGGAGATTACCGGCAAATGGCTGGGCGAGATGGCTGCGCGCGACGATATCGTCCTGGCGACCAAGGTCAACGGGCCCATGGGCGAGGGCCCGAACCGACGGGGGCTGAGCCGCAAACATATCATCGAGGCCTGCGAGTATTCCCTGCGCCGCCTCAAAATGGACTATATCGACCTGTATCAGATTCATCGCTGGGATTTTTCCACGCCGATTGAAGAAACGCTGGAAGCGCTCGATAGCCTCGTCCGCGCCGGCAAGGTGCGCTACCTCGGAGCCAGCAGCATGGCCGCCTGGCAGTTCTCCCAGGCGCTCTACGCGGCCAAAGAGCACGGCTGGCATCGTTTCGTCTCGATGCAGAACCACTACAACCTGATCTACCGCGAAGAAGAGCGCGAAATGAATCCGCTGTGTATAGACCAGGGTGTCGCGCTCATTCCGTGGAGCCCACTCGCGCGCGGCTATTTTGCCGGCAACCGCACAAAAGTGGAGGGCGAAGGCCCGACCAAGCGGGCGCAAACCGACCCGATGACACGCCGGATGTATTTCAACGACAGCGACGAAGAAGTGGCCGCCGCGGTGCAGAAAGTCGCCCAAGAGCGGGGCGTGTCACCGACTCAGGTCGCCTGCGCCTGGGTGCTTCAGGCACCGGGGGTGGTCGCCCCCATCATCGGCGCGACCAAGACGCATCACCTCAAGGAAATCTTCGAGACGGTCGATCTCACACTCAGCCCGGAAGAAGTGGCCAGCCTGGAAGAACCCTATCGGCCGCACCCGATTCTGGGCCATCAGCAGCCCGACCCCAAGCGGATGGGGTAATGAAGTAGTGTTGGCAGCTCGCGCTTCGACAGGTTCGGCGCGAACGGAGGCGCGGATATGCACCGAACGACCATTAATTTTCCAGAGGAGCTTTTTCAACAGGTGAAGCAGAAAGCGACGACGGAAGGGACGACCCTCTCCGATGTCTTGCGTCGATTGCTGACTGATTGGATTGCGCCTTCTCCCTCCGGGGAGGGAGGAAACGATTCCCCTCAGAGCATTGTTGAGAAAGCACTGAGTACGTACGGGATGTGGCAAGATCGAGACCCGGATCAATTTCTCCAAGACAGTCGGGCGCGGCTGAAAGACCGGGACCGTGAAATCAGAGATGCCGGCTTGGATTCTTGACAGCGTCGTTCTGATCGACTGGTATTGCGGGCGTCGTAGTGTCGCCCAATATATTCAGCCCATCGTGAGCGGGACAGTGCGCGGAGGGTTTTCCACTATCAGCGAAGTTGAACTATGGCAGGGACCACGTCCGGGGGAGGAAGAAAGGCATGAAGCAATTTTTTCGTTGCTGGAGCGTATCCCTGTAGACGGTGCTATCGCACGGCGAGCTGGGCAGTTGAGACGGCAGTTTGGACTTGACCGCTTATCGTTACCGGATACGGTGATTGCCGCCAGCGCCGAGCTGACCGAACGAACGTTACTGACGAGGAATACCCGAGATTTCGAGCAGCTACGCAGCCTGTTTGCAGTCGAGTTTTATTCCAATCGTTAACAATATCAGTTCCTCGTAGGGTTCAAGTTAATCTCCGTCCTGCTCAAACCCGCAGCCCAAGCCTGTCCTGCCAACCTTACGGCGGACTTCGTCGAGCGACAGGCGGAAATACACCGGGCGGTTATGGGCGCAGGCGTGGGGATTGTCGGTTTGGGTCCAGGCGTTGAGGAGACGGCCTTGCGCTTCGCGGTCGAGGACCTGGCCGGCTTTGATCGCTCCGAGACAGGAGAGGGCTTGATGCAGGTCTTCTTTGTGCGTGCGCACGCGCGTGACAAGTCGGGAAAAGGTCAGCCCGGATGTTCGGGGATCGAGGAAGTCGGGAATCGCGCGGAGGGCCAGCACATGCGGGCCAAAGAGTTCGGCGCTGAACCCGCACGCCGCAAATACTTCAGCCTGCGCATCAAAGAAGGCATGTTCTTCGGCTGAGAGCTGGACGACCTGAGGCGAGATGAGGTGGCGGCCCTGAACCTCACCGTTTTGGAGCTGTTCGTATAGCACGCGCTCTTCGGCGGCGTGTTGGTCCAGCAGATACAAATGTCCTTGGGATAAAGTCAGCAGAAACGTGGCTTCCACCTGGCCGACCAGAGAGAAGCCGGTGTTCTGTTCTCCATACGGCACTCCGGCTTCGGCCACTTGCGTGGCCGCAAGCCAGCGTGGCGCGGAACGGCGTTGGAGACCGCCCCGGACCAGATCATACACACTCGGATCGTCTCGAAAGCGCACCTCGGTCTTGGCGGGATGGATGTTCACATTCAGTTGGGAGGGGTGCAGTTCGACGAACAGACATACCATGCCGCCAGCGTTGCCGAGGGTGTCACGCACGACCCGATACAGGGTAGCATTGCGGACGGCCCGCCGATTCACAAAGAAGTAGTAGCGTCGGCGCCAGGCTTCCTCCTGCGTCACCAGAAATCCCCACACGCGGCCGTTCAGGCCCGTGTTCTCAAACGCCTCCAGGCGGGAGGCGGTCTCACTGCCAAAGCAGGCGGCAACCCGCTCCTGGAACGAAACAGACGGAAAATCGTAGACCTCGCGTCCGTCAAACGACAGCGAGAGGGTTTTCTCCGGGAACGCCAGGGCAAAGCGCGTGAACGCGCCCATGATATGGCCGTACTCAGTCCGCAAACTACGCATAAACTGCAAGCGCGCCGGCGTATTGTAAAACAGGTCAGCCACCTCGACACGGGTCCCGACCGGTGCGCCGGCCTCCTGAACCGGGCTCAGTTCTCCGCCTTCACTCTTGACTTCCACCCCGAATGGAGCGCGCGCTGGCCGACTCAGAATCCGCAGCCGTGAGATCGCGGCAATACTGGGTAAGGCCTCCCCGCGAAAGCCAAAGGTCTGGACGCGGGTCAGGTCACGGTCGTGCTGAATTTTACTGGTCGCAAAGCGTTCACACGCGAGCGCGACCTCGTCCGCGGCCAGGCCGGCGCCGTCGTCGGTGACGCGGATCAGCCGCCGGCCGGCCTCCTCGACCGCCACCCTGATGGTCTGCGCCCCGGCATCCAGGGCGTTCTCCATGAGTTCCTTGACCACGCTGGCCGGTCGTTCCACCACCTCACCGGCGGCGATCTTTTGCTGGACGTCAGGGGGAAGGATACGGATGGGCATGGCTATGGCTCTACAAATTGAGGCTCTCATTGTAGGGTGCGCCCTGTACACCAATCAACATGGTGCCAAAATGGTGCCTGGGATGCGCCCGACACAAGAGCCGGCTAGCGTATGGAGCCTACTCGCCTTCTTGCCCAGCCTCCGCCAGCCGCTTTAATTCGGCAATCAACAGCAGCGCCTCAATCGGCGTTGTCCGCAGCGGGTCCACCTGGGCGAGACGGTCCACAAGGGCCCGGCCGCTGGGCGGCGGGGGCGGCTCCGCTGTCGGTTGCCGATCATCGGCCGGGGGTGGCCCCGCCTCAAATTCGGCTAACAACGCCTTGGCCCGCTCGACCACCTCGGGCGGCAGTCCGGCCAGCCTGGCGACATAGAGGCCGTAACTCTTTTGGGCTGCCCCCGGCACGACCTTATAGAGAAAGCTCACCTCGTCCCGAGTCTCGCGGACCTCAAGCCGGGCATTAGCTACTCCGGGCAGCGCGTCCGCGATCGGCGCCAGCTCGTGATAATGGGTGGTAAACAGGGTCTTGGCCCGGACCTGGGTGGCCAGCTTTTCGGCCACCGCCTGAGCCAGGGCGCGGCCATCCGTTGTACCGGTTCCCCGGCCGACCTCGTCGAGAATGACCAGACTCCGCTCGGTTGCATGTTTCAGGATGTTCGCCGTCTCCATCATCTCGACCATAAAAGTCGATAATCCTTGCGCCAGAAAATCGGCCGCGCCAACCCGGGTGAAAATACGGTCTACGGCCCCAATAGTGGCAGACCGGGCGGGAATGAAACTCCCCATTTGGGCCAACAGCACGAGCAGAGCCGCCTGACGCGCATAGGTACTTTTTCCGGCGGCATTGGGGCCGGTGATAATCAGGACGTGCCGGCTGGCATCCAAACGCAGGTCGTTCGGCACGAATTGCGCAGCGCGCGTGTCAAGGACCGGATGCCGGCCCTCTTCTATGAGCAGCTCGTACGCGTCGCTGACCTCAGGTCGAATCCAACCCTGCTTGGCGGCTAACTCCGCCAGGGAACCCAGCGCGTCGAGGGTGCCAATAATGGTCGCGGTGCATCGAAGCCGCTCGGCCTGGGCGGCGACCTGCTGTCTGAGTTGGGTGAAGAGGGCATATTCCAATTGATTGCCCCGGTCCGTGGCGGACAACACTGTGGATTCAAAGGCGCGCAGTTCATCCGTGACAAAACGTTCGGCGTTGACCAGGGTTTGGCGGCGGATGTAGTTCTTGGGAACACGGCCGAGCGCAGACCTGGTGACTTCCACGTAATACCCAAAGACCCTGTTGAAACCGACCTTGAGGTTGGGAATCTGCGAGCGTTCCCGCTCGTGTTGTTCATACTCGGCCAGCCAGCCCGTTCCGTCGGTCTGAATTGCCCGCAGTTCATCCAGGTCGGCGGAGACGCCGGCCCGAATCAGCCCACCCTCTTTGGCCGTGGGTTTCGGCTCGTCAACAAGCGTGTGGGCAATCTCGGTGGTTACATCGTCCAGCAGGTCGATTTCTTCACAAGACGTCGTCAGCAGACGGCTCTCGGCTCCAGTCAGGGCGGCGTGGAGTTCCGGCAGGCGAACCAGGGCGGATTTCAGCCCCGCCAGGTCTCGCGGGTTGGCAATCGCGGACGTAATGCGCGAGGTCAGACGTTCGAGGTCCGGCAGGCCGGAGAGGACCCGCCGCAGCTCTGCCCGCAGCTCATGGCGGCGGCTCAGTTCGGCAATCGCCTCCTGGCGGGTGCGAATAGCATCGACCGCGCGCAGAGGGTGCAGCACCCAGTGTCGCAAGCGCCGCTTGCCCATGCGGGTGGTGGTGTGGTCCAGCACGGCCAGCACGCTTCCCTCGGACGAGCCCTCGAACACGTTCTCCACCAGTTCGAGGTTGCGCTGCGTCTGCGGGTCGAGCACGACAAAGGCATCGTGACGATACGGCTCGGGCGCACGGACATGGGGCAGAAACGCACGCTGCGTTTCCCGCGCGTAGGCAAATAAGGCCCCGGCTGCGCACAGGGCATGCCGATGGGAGAAAACGAGGGCGTCAATGCGTTTGCGGCTGAACTGCTTGCCGAGTAGTGCACGCGCTCGCTCAAAACGAAACGCCTCGGCCGGACGCTCGGTGCGACACACCTGACGACTCCAGCCCGTGTCACACGACTCGCCGGCCATACAGACCAGTTCTTGCGGTTGGAGCTTCTCCAGCAGGCCGGGCAAATCAGAGACGTTTGTTTCGGCAACCAGAAACTCAGCCGTCGCCAGGCTCAGACTGGCGACACCGACCGCCTCTTTCTCAGATAATACGGCCACCAGCGTGCGATCCTGGCTCTCGGATTCAAACAAGGTCCCCGGTGTGACAACGCGCACCACGTCGCGCGGAATAATCCCTTTTCCCTTGTGGGACTCCTCAAGCTGTTCACACACCGCAACCTTGTAGCCCTTCTCGACCAGTCGGGTGAGATACGGCTCCAGGCGATAGTGCGGCACCCCACACATGGGCACCTTTGGGCTGCCTTTGCCGTGCGCGCGGGCGGTCAGCACGATGTCCAACTCACGCGCCGCCACTGCCGCATCGTCAAAAAACATCTCGTAGAAGTCGCCGAAACGGTAGAACAGCAGTTCCTCTTTGTACTGTTCCTTGACCTGCCAGTACTGCGCCATCATGTCGGTTGCCGTGCGTGCGGCAGATGGAGAAGGAGGAGAGGGAGTCTTTTTTGCCATTGCGTCCGCCGGTCCTACTCTCGAAGCGGGCACTCGACTCTACCATATGTTCCCACACTCGTCGTCCGCATGTTGCGGCCCCTCAACCTGCCCGAACGTCAGGGACAGCACGGCTCGAATGAGCAGGCATTTCTTGTCACGCAGGTAACAAAAATGCCGGATTGTCTTGAAAAAACACCGCTTTCCGTCACCTATGTGACACCTGCCACCTTGTACATCCTCGTCACGCCTCCTATCGTGGCCGCTGAAATCGATACTCACCTACACTTCTCTTTCCCCACCCTGTCGTCGGGACCGGCTCATAAAGGAGAGCGTTCGCATGGACAAAACTGAAGGCACACAGAATTTCGATCTGCTCCGGACCTGGCGCGAATGGTACCAAAAGTCAGAAAAGCAATGGAGCGACACGCTATCGGGCATCCTGGGCAATGATCAGTTTGCCCAAACCACGGGCAAGTATGTCCAGGAAGCGGTCCACCTGCACCGCATGTTTACCGAATCCATGGCCCAATACTTGTCCGCACTCAACCTCCCGTCCCGGACAGACATTATCGCCCTGAGCGACCGGGTCGGCGAACTCGAGGATACCGTGGCCGGACTCCAGGTGGAGACCCGGCATCTGCGCCGCTTGCTGGCGGAATATGAGGGCGGAGCTGGTGATGACGCGCCCAGCCGTCCGAAGCGTACCAAAAAGCCCAAAGAGTCCGCCCAAGAGGATTAGCCCATGCAGCAGGCACAACAACTGACACCCGAAGACGTTGCGGCAAAGGCGCGGGAAACGGTTGACCGCGCCCTTCAGCGGAACGTCCCGGACCTGCCGACCCCAGTCGAACTCGACGTTGAGGTTGGGCCGACCCCGAAAGACATCCTGCATACACGCGGCACAATGAAGCTGTATCACTATCGTCCCCTCAGCCCTGAGGTGTACCGGGTTCCGATATTGATCGTCATGTCCCTGGTCAGCCGGCCCTATATTCTCGATCTGGCCAAAGGCCAGAGTTTTGTCGAATATCTGCTGCTGCAGGGTTTTGACGTGTATCAGATCGACTGGGGCGTCCCGCGCCGTGAACATAAACATCTCAGGCTGGACGACTATGTGACCGATTTCATCCCCGAGTGCGTGGCGGTGGTGGGCGAAGATGCGGGCGAGCCCGATGTGTCCATCATCGGCTATTGCCTGGGCGGGTTTCTGGCGGCGCTGTACGCGGCGCTGTACCCCGACGGTCCGCTCAAAAATCTGGTGTGTTTCACCACGCCGGTGAACTCGGACGGCATGTCGCTCTACCGCACCTGGACCGATCCGGCCCACTTTGATCTCGACCGGCTGATCGATAGTCTGGGCAATATCCCCTCGGAACTGATGGACGCCTCGATCCAGATGCTGCGGCCGTTTCAGAAGAGTGCCGGTCAGATGAAGCTGCTCGACAACGTCCAGGACGAAGCCTTTGTCACCGCTCACCTGCGCTTTGATCGCTGGGCGGCGGATCATATTCCCTTTCCGGGAGAGACCGCCCGCCAGTTGGTCTACGACTTTATGCGCGAGAATAAACTCGTGCGCAAGACGCTGGAGTTAGACGGCCGTACCGTCGATCTGGGGAACATCACCATTCCCTTTCTGCACGTGGCGGCCCAATACGACCATATTGTTCCCGCGGCCGCCTCGCAGGACCTAGTCAAGCTGGTAGGCAGTCCGGATAAGTCGGAGATTGTTCTCAAAGGCGGCCATGTCAGCCTGGTCGCCGGGGGGAATGCCATCTATCGGCTGTGGCCAAAGCTGGATACCTGGCTGTCTCACCGTTCAGTCTGAAAGAGCGATCACACACTAAAGCCAACAAGAGGAGAAGAGCGTGGAAGGTTTTCCCAAAACCGTTGAGGTCAGAGACACGGCCCTGAGACTGCGGATGATGGGCGCGGACGATGGGCCGCTGATGTTGGATTTTGCCCAACGGCTTCCCTATCACGACCTGATGTTTTTGCGCCGGGACATTACCCAGCAATCAGCCATAGACCGCTGGCTACAGGATATCGCCAGTGAAAAGATGCATACCCTGCTGGCCGAGAGCGAGACCCGACTCCTGGGCTATGCCACCCTGTATCGGAACGATTTTGACTGGTCGCGCCATGTGGCGGAAATCCGGGTGCTGATTGCCCCGGACGCGCGCAAGATGGGTCTGGGCCGCTTGTTGACCCGCGAGGCGTTCAACGTCGCCCTGTCTTTGGGTATCCAAAAAGTCGCCGCGCGCATGACGCTGGATCAAACCGGAGCCCGCACCGTGTTCGAGGAGCTGGGCTTTCGGGCAGAGGCGATCTTACGCGACGAAGTCAAAGACCGGGCTGGCAAAACGCACGATATTCTGCTCATGGCCAATGATGTGACTGAATTCCTGGCCCGCGGCGAGGCGTACGGGCTGCCGCGATAAACCGCTTGCGCGTTTTTGTGGTGAAAGCCGACTATACAAGAGCAACGAGACGGCTATAATCGTGTCCTCACGTTACCGAGAAGCAAGCGAGGCAGGAGGCCGCTATGAAAACCGCAGCGCACGTCAACGCTCCAATGAATTATCTCCATGTCGAGGGCATGCAAAAAAAACCGACCTATTACCTATGTACCCCGCCGGCCGGCGTCCCCCAGCGGAATACCACCCAGGTCAAACACACCATGGCGATTCAGAATGCCCGCGAGCACCTGGACGAAATCTCACTCGACAAACAGGGCATCACCTTTACGCCGCATGAAACCGCGGTCAAAAACTTTTATGACGCCGAAGAAGTCAAAGCGGTCTATTATCCTGAGGTGGTCGAGCTGATTAAAAAAATGACCGGCGCCGAGAAGGTCCACGTCTTTGATCACAACGTGCGCTGCGCCCCGATGTGCGCCCGGGGCGAGAATGGCGCCCGCGAGCCGGTCAAGTTCGCCCACAACGATTATACCCTCAAGTCCGGTCCGCAGCGGGTGCGCGACCTGCTGCCGACCGAAGAAGCCGAAGAGCGCTTGCAACAGCGCTTCGCCGTCATCAATGTCTGGCGGCCGATTCGCGGCCCGGTGCAGGACGCCCCGCTGGCCGTGTGTGACGCCGCCAGCATGACGCAGGACGACTTTAACGAAACCGACCTGAAATACGAAGACCGGACCGGTGAGGTCTATTCGGTCTCCCATAACCCCAACCATTGCTGGTTTTATTTCCCGCATATGGAGCGCAACGAGGCCATGTTGCTCAAGTGCTACGACTCGGCCACCGATGGTCGGGCGCGCTTCACCGCGCATTCGGCGTTTGAAGACCCGACCTCTCCGCCGGACGCGCCGGCGCGGGAGAGCATTGAGACGCGGACATTGGTTTTCTTTCCAGCCGAAGCATAGTAAAGTAATTGGCGAACATAACAGGGGGCCTTCTGGTCCCCTCACTTTTTTCAGCCTCCTCTTCTCAAATTTCTCCGCAGACACGACAAACCATTTCACAGCAAGGAGGACTCTATGGAATTCGGTGTTTTCTACCTTCCCGCGATTGGTAACAAGGGCGAACTGCAAGCCGGCATGGCTGGTCGGCGGACAGACCTGTATCAACGCATGCTGCGCAACCTGTCCGAACAGGCCCAGTATCTCGATGCGCACGGCTATTATGGCATCGGCTTCACCGAGCACCACTTCCATATTGAGGGCGAGGAGGTTTCGACCAATCCCCTCATGCTCGATATGTACCTCGGTATGCAGACCGAGAACATCCGCTTGGGACAACTCGGCTTGGTCCTGCCCTGCCAGAACCCCATTCGCGTGGCTGAAGACACCGCCATTCTCGACCAGGTCACCCAAGGCCGGGCCTTTGTCGGCTTTGCCCGCGGCTATCAGCCGCGCTGGGTCAATACCCTGGGGCAACACTACGATACCCTGGCTGACAACAACACCGACCCGGAACGCTACGAGGAGTTGAAGAGAGAACTCTACCAGGAGCATTTCGAGATTATCATGAAGGCCTGGACCAACCCGACCTTCAGTCATTCGGGCAAGCACTGGCAGATTCCGCCCAAGGATGTTTTCTGGCCGGCGCACAATGTCACCCGCGAATTTGGTCAGGGCGTGGATGACAAGGGTATTCTGACCGAGATAGGCACAGTGCCCGAACCGTACCAGAAGCCGCACCCGCCCCTCTTCCAGCCCTTCAGCTTTTCGGAGTCCTCGGTCCGCTGGGCGGCCCAGAACAATGTGGTCCCGCTGACCGTCGTCTGCGACCCGGATATCTGTTCCGGCCAGTTTCGTGCCTGCCAGGAAGGGGCGGCTGAAGTCGGTAAGAGCCTGGACTTCGGTCAGGGCGTCGGCCTGGTGCGCGAGGTGATCGTGGCCGACACGGACGAAGAGGCTCTGGCCCTGGGCAGAGAGAGCGGCTGTTTTATCTGGACCAAGTTCTTTGAGCCGTTCGGCTTTAACGCTGCCCTGATGCGGGTTGATGAGGATTACCGTACGATCCCGAACACGTTCGAGTCTATGGTCGAGCGGGGTCTCACTATTTGTGGCAGCCCGGATACGGTGAACCGCAAATTTGAGGCGATCTTCAAAAAGTTACCGGCCGAGTACTTCTGGCTCTACACCTATAATGAGCTCGTGCCGCACAAGAACGTCATGCACAGCTTCGAGTTGCTGACCGATAAGGTCCTGCCCAATTTTACGGATAAAATTCAGTAGACACTGTATTTCCCCGCCTGAGAGCGGAGGGGGGTGTAGGGCCGGAGAAGGAACCCACCCCGCCGCTACGCGACACCCCTCCCAAGAGGGGATAGGAAAAACTCCCCTCCCTGGAGGCCTGTCCTGAGCCTAGTCGGAGGGGGTGGCCCGCAGGGCCGGGGTAGGTTCCGCTGGCTCCGACCCCTCCCGATCTCGTTTTCGACGTGCGACGCCACACGGTATTTGCATCATACGTCCAGGGAGGGGACAGGAGAGCGGGCAGCTCCCTACCCCACCCGCTCCTCCAGCCCGTTGACTGCACCGTTCCGCGCCAGTAGAAGGTTGCGGCGAGGAACAGTGATGGCGCGCGTCAATTGTCGGCATTCGTTACACCGGGCCGCACCCAAAACGGACTTTCGGAGTCTCACTCGTCGAGCCCTGCTGACCTGCCTGTTCGGTCTGGGTCTGGGCCTGCCGGTTTTTGACCGAGGGACAGACGCGGCGAGAAAAAAAGACCCGCGCCGTTCGCGGCTGACGCCAGGAGATCAACTGGTTTTCGCCTTTGGAGACCGGGCCGGACAGGCCATCACCCCACAAGATATCTCATTAGGCGCACGCCCGGAGTTCGCCTATCCCAAGGACCCGGCAACCGACACCGTGCGCAGCCGGTTTCGGCTCAATCAGGTTCTCCTGATGCGGCTGAAACCGGAAGCGTTGAGCGAGAAGACGCGTGCGCGCTCAGTGGATGGACTGGTATGCTATTCGGCGGTGTGTACCCACACGGGTTGTGATGTGTCCGAATGGATAGGACCGACGCAGCAACTTGTCTGTCCGTGTCATGCCTCATTCTTCGATCCGAAAAACCAGGGCCGCGTGGTTGGCGGTCCGGCCCCCCGGCCACTGGCGACCCTGCCAGTAGAGGTGAGAGACGGGCTCCTGACGGTCAAGGGAGCGTTTATCGGCAAAGTCGGTTTTAAGAAACAGAAATGAGGATACGTCAGATGCGATGCAGCCCAGTCATTATGTTCGGCCTGCTGATGAGTCTCCTCGTCAGCCGCTTCGGGTTTGCGCCTGTTTCGGTGAGCGCACAGCAGCAGCCCTATACGCCCGTGACCGCCCAACGGCTGTTACAGCCCGAGCCTGAAAACTGGCTCATGTATCGCGGGACGTATGATAGCTGGGGCTATAGTCCCCTGGATCAGATTACTCCGGCCAATGTGGGCAAGCTCGTTCCGGTCTGGACCTTTTCGACCGGCGTGACGGAGGGCCATCAGGCCCCACCGATTGTGAACAACGGTGTCATGTTCGTGACGTCTCCCGAAAACCGGGTCTTTGCCTTTAATGCCAAGACGGGCGACCTGTTGTGGCGCTATGAGCGGGAGTTGCCCGAAGACCTGTTCCAGTTGCATCCGACCAATCGCGGCGTCGCCCTGTACGGTGACAAAGTCTATTTCGGTACGGTCGATACCTGTGTGATCGCCCTGGATGCCAAAACGGGCGCAGTGGTGTGGGAGGAAGAGCTCGAGGACTATTTGTCCGGCTATTATATGACCCTGGCGCCCTTAGCGGTGAATGGCAAAATCATTGTCGGCATGTCGGGTGGGGAGTTTGGTATCCGCGGTTTTATCCAGGCCCTGGACGCCGAGAGCGGGCAGTCCGTCTGGAAGACCCATACCATTCCCGGCCCGGGAGAGCCCGGCCACGACAGTTGGGCGGGCGAGAGCTGGAAGACCGGCGGGGTGTCGATTTGGGTGACCGGCAGTTACGACCCGGACCTCAACCTCACCTTCTGGGGCACCGGGAATGCCGGCCCGTTTATGGGCGAGGCCCGACCGGGGAATAATCTGTACTCGACTTCGGTCATCGCCCTGGACGCAGACAGCGGCGAGCTGAAGGCCCACCATCAATACCACTGGAACGGTTCATGGGATTGGGATGAGGTGTCCGCACCGCTGTTGATCGATGTCAAAAAGGGCGACCGGACCTTTAAGGGCTTGGTGCATCCCGCGCGCAACGGCTATCTGTGGACGCTGGAGCGCGGTGCGGACAGGATCAATTTTGTGGAAGCCCGGCCTTTTGTCCGCCAGAACGTCTTCAAAAGTGTCGACCCTGAAACGGGCCGACCCGAATACGATACCACAAAAATTCCCGGTATCGGCCGACGCGCCGAGTACTGCCCTTCCTCGTGGGGAGGCAAGGACTGGCCGCCGGCAGCCTATAATCCCAAGACCGGCCTGCTGTATGTCCCGGCCAACGAGAATCTGTGTGGTGCACTGACTGGCCGCAAAGAAACCTATCGACCCGGCCAGCTCTATATGGGGGTCGCGTTTCCGGACGATTTTGAACTGCTGCCCCAGCCGGAGGCCAAAGACCATATCGGCGAACTCCAGGCCTGGGATTTGAACGCGGGCAAGAAAGTCTGGACCTCAACTTTTAAGAGCCATAATTGGGGGCCGGTGCTCACTACCGGTGGCGGTCTTGTCTTTATGGGTGGTACCAACGATCGTTATTTTCGCGCCTTTGATGCCAAGACCGGCCGGGTCTTATGGAAACAACGCACAAATTCCGGGGTGACCGGCGTCCCCACAACGTATCAAGTCGATGGGGTGCAGTATGTGGCCGTGCTGTCGGGCTGGGGTGTGGATGCAGAGCGGAAACAGGACATGCTGAACACCTTCTACGGCACCAAGACGCATGTCCCGCAAGGCGGAGTGCTGTGGGTGTTCGCGGTTCGGGAGTAGCGTTCAACGGTTTGCATCAAAAAGTCGCTCACCGTTTCGCCAGCGCAGGGTTGCGTCCGGCAGGTCGAGCGCGCGGAGTAAGGCCACGTTGAGTTCATACGCGCCGCCATCAAGCTCGGCATGCTGCGTGGCGTCACTCAGACCGTTCAACACTGCATTTCCCATGACAAAAGCGAAGGTATCAACCGGCACTTCCGTTGTGGTCTGGCTTTGCCCATAGGCCTGTTCGCACGCTTCAAGACGAACGGAGTTCCAGCCGCGACATTTGAACGGGCGGGCTTCATAGGCCATACAGGTATCATCTTGAAGTAAGGCACAGGGGAGTCGCTTCCGGTCTGGCGAGCCGGTCGCGCCCTGCTCGCACCGCGCTTTCAGTCGTTTCCCCACGGCCGCCAACTCATCAGGCGTACAGTTGGCCCTCAGCCAGTCCGCCAGATGGACCACCTCAGCGGCGCTGGCCAACACAACCGGCAGATAGCAACAAAAGGCGCAGCCCGCTTTACACGCGCGTCGCTCACGCTCGGGCGATTGGGCAATCCGGTCGTCCGCCCAGGCGTGCGCAGAGTTCACCAGGAGTGCTACGGACGTCGCCTTATCATCACTGTTCAGGGCAGCGAGCGCCTCATGATACTGCGCAGCGTAGGCAATCAACTCTTCGCCGCCGGCCGGCGGCAGCCCACGTTCGAGCAGTTGCCCGACAAACTGTTGCACTTCCTGAGGCGAGGCCGCCTGTTGGAGTTGGCTCTTGATCCGGGCAATATCCAGCCGTGGAACGGAGGTCTGCTCTTCTGCAATCGGTTTCTTCTGTGTGGCCTTGGCTTGCCGTCGGCGTTCGGCGCGGTTCATACAGTCTCCCGTTTATCCTCAGTCAGATTCAGATAAGGTCAGTTATCCGTAAGATCAAATACATATACACCCGATGCAAAAGGAGAGCTTTGTATGGACTGCTACGCGTGTCAACTGACTCAGGGTCAAAAAGACCTCCCAGGCGGATGCGTTCATCGTACGCAGCACTGGGTTGTCGAACACTGTACTGGGCCACTCGGCGTTGGGACGCTTATCGTCAAACCCATACGGCACTGCCTGCATTTATGGGAACTCACCAACCAAGAGACAGAAGAGATGGGGCCGCTGCTCCACGAGGTGTCGCAAGTCGTTTCTGAACTTCTCCAACCAAGCCAAGTATACGTTTGCTTATGGTCTCATGCCGGATGGCAGCCACAACATTTACATTTCGTTGTACAGCCGAGCTGGGAGAACCTTAAGAATATTTCCGACAAGCCAGGACCGTATCTCCAGGCAGTAATGTTGCAAACTGGTGAGATTCCCAATCGGGCCGCCGTCGAGCAGTTCTGCGAGAATGCACGCGGAGTCTTTCAAAAAAACAGACCACAACACCGCCCCGTTGAAAAGCCGAGGGTAAGGTCTTAGGCTCATACCAGAGCGAGGAGCACCGATGCCGCACACAGATGTTGAGACATCACTCAGCGCACCATTCAAGCTCAAGGTGCGGACCACCCGATTGACGAGTGAGCAGTTTGTCCACCTATGCCAGGAGAATCGAGATCTACGATTTGAACTCACAGCCCAAAAGGAATTAGTGATTATGCCGCCAACAGGCTCGGAGAGCGGATGGCGTAGCGGCGAAATATTTTTCGCTCTCACAGCTTGGGCAAAGAAAGATGGCAGCGGACTGTCTTTTGATTCGTCAACCGGCTTCACCCTCCCCAATGGAGCGGTTCGCTCTCCGGATGCTGCGTGGGTGGGGCGAGAGCAGTGGCGGGCGCTCACCCCAGAGCAACGAGCAGGCTTTGCCCCTCTCAGCCCTTATTTTGTGGTGGAACTCCGCTCCCCAAGCGACCAGCTTGCTCCCTTACAGGAAAAGATGCAGGAATATAGCGACAATGGCGTACAGCTCGGCTGGCTCATTGATCCCCTTGAGAAGCGTGTCCACATCTACCGCCCCGGTCAACCGGTCGAATCGAAAGATAATCCAGCCACGCTCAGTGGCGAGCCTGTATTACCGGCGTTCGTGTTAGACCTGCGCCCACTCTGGTAAAGAAGAGACGCTATGGACGATATGTTTCAGGGTGACTGTTACTGTGGCGATATCCGGTTTGAGGTCTCAGACATTTTTGATGCGGGGTATTGTCACTGCTCGGTGTGTCGCCAACTCAGCGGAGCGCCGACCATCGTTTGAGCGAGTGCCCCTACTCGCTCCTTTCGTCTTACTCAGGGTTCGCCGTCTATGTTCCGTTCGTCCGAGAACTGGGAGCGCTATTTCTGTTCAACCTGCGGCTGTGGCCTGTTCGGTCGCTATAGCGTGGCTCCAACGGGCCAACACGGCTTCGTCTCTTTTAACCCTTATATTCTTGACAATTCCGAGGCCGTCCGGCCAACAATCCACATCTGGTGTACCTCCAAGGCTTCATATTTTGACACCACGGATAAGCTGCCGCGTTTTCCCGAAGGGACGATAAGCCATCCCAGCAAACGTCCGTCGTGGCGTGCTCCGTGACGATGTACAAGTGAAACAGACCGACCCTGGCGACACTATTCGCCTCGCGACGAATCGCGATCTGCCCCTCTTCAGGGAAATGTTATTCGAGGCGGCATATTGGAATCCTCATCGCGAGCGCCCGACTCTGGAAGCAGGCTTTGCCCCACCAGAGTTGGCAAAGCTCCTGCACAACTGGGGGCGCAAGGGGGATGCTGCTGTTGTCACCGTCAACAGGGCAAAAGGAATCTATTAGAGCGGTCTGGTATCGGCTCTGGACCCCGGAAGACCACTCGTATGAATTTGTTGATAGTGAAACGCCAGAGCTTGGGGTCGGAGTTTGTCCAGAGCAACGGGGTCGGGGGATTGGCACAAGGCTGTTGAAAGCCTTGCTTAAAGAAGCCCAACGCCAGCAGCTTCGGCACGTAAGTCTGAGTATGGAGTTTGAAAACCCAGCCCTACGCCTGTACGAGCGTTTGAGTTTTCAAAAAATTGGTATCGTCGACACAGCTTGGACCATGGTCGTTGACCTAGGTTGTATACTCATAAGTCCGTAGCCACAGGCGGACGGTAGCGAGTTTAATGAACGCCAAGAAGTTGGAGGCGGTTTTTTCATAGCGGGTGGCGATCCGGCGATAGTGTTTGAGTTTGTTGAAGAACCGCTCAATGAGGTTGCGCCGTTTGTACAGCACGGGGTCGAAGGGCGGGCGCTGGCGCCGATGGGCCTTGGGCGGGATATTGGCGGTGGCCCCCGCCTTGGCAATCTGGGCTCTGACTGCATCACTATCGTAGGCCTTGTCGGCCACCACCGTACAGCCCGCGCCGAGGGGACCGAGCAGTTCCGCCGCAGCCTGCACGTCGTGCGTCTGCCCCGGCGACAACACAAACGCCAGCGCACGCCCGCGCCCATCCACGTGGGCGTTAATCTTGGTCGTTAGTCCCCCGCGCCCTCGCCCCATACACCGCTCTCCTGTGTTTTTTTTGACGTGGCCGCATGTTGATGCACCCGCACGATTGAGCTGTCAATCATTTGCACCTCCCCCGCCAAGGTGTCCACCACGGCGGCCATCAGCCGATCCCACACGCCCGCCTGGCGCCAGCGATTGAACCGGTTGTCGCAGGTGGTGTACGGCCCGTAGCGGGGGGGCAGATCCCGCCACGGCGCCCCCGTGCGCAATACCCAGAAAATCCCGCTCATGACCCGCCGGTCATCCACCTGCGGGACGCCGCACGGCTTGTGCGGCAACACCGGCGCAATCACCCTCCATTCCTCCTCCGTTAGATCGTAGCGCCCGCGCATCAGCTACCTCCCTTCGGCCAGACGCTTGAATCACACTCCCTCCCCGATAGGGAGCCCCTTTATGAGTACACCCTCTAGGGTCAGGACCTATAAACGGGGTTTTCTTGGCCAGGGAGTCAGGATGCTCTCTCCGCCGGGGAGGGAAGAAGCGAGGAGCAATCATTTTTGGCTTTCCGTAGCGCAATTCGCCCGGCTCCAGCCGCTGTTGCCGACGGACACGCGCGGGGTGCCACGGGTGGCCGACCGGCGGGTGCTCTCGGGGATCGTCCAGGTGTGGCAGAGCGGGTGGCGGTGGCGTGCTGCGCCGCGTGTCTATGGGCCGGCCAAGACCCTGTACAACCGGTTCGTGCGCTGGGCGCGGAAGGGCGTCTGGGCGCCCGTGTGCACGGAGCTTGCGGCGGCCCGCCCGGGACGCGGATGCTGGATGCGACCCACGTCAAAGCGCATCGGGCGGCGGCGGGCGGAAAAGGGGGGCGCCGCAGCAGGCGATTGGGCGGTCCCGTGGGGGGCGGACCACGAAAATCCAGGCCGCGGTCGATGAAGCCGGCCGCCCCCGGCGGCTGATCCTCGGCCCAGGCCCTCGTGGGGATGTCCTGGTCGGGACGGCCCTGGTGGCCGACCTGACGCCGGCCCGCTGCCTGGCCGATACGACCTACGACAGCGCTGCCCTGCGCGCCTGGCTGCGGCACCGCGGCTGCCAGCCGGTCATCCCCACCCACCCGACCCGCAAGCGCAAACATCCCTTTGACAAAATCGCTTATCGGACCCGGAATGTCATCGAACGCACTTTCTGTCGCCTCAAGGACTGGCGCCGCATCGCCACCCGCTACGATAAACTCGCCCACAACTACCTCGCCTCTGTCGCGCTCGCCGCCCTCGTCCTCTATTGGTTATGAGTCCTGACCCTAGCGCATTGACCGCCTTTCGCTAGCTCCCCTGGTGTTACAGCAAACCGCCACTGACCGTATTCCCGCTGGCAGCCACGGGCAAGATAATGGTACTACCACGACAAACACCGCCGCACGGCACGGGGAATTTCCTCTAGCTCGCGTACCCGAACGACGGTTCCCCGACCGACTTGCGCCATGCGGGTGCACAGCGCTGGATCACCGCCAGGAAGCTCAATAACGTGTAAACAAGTGAATTGTCGGGCAAGGGAGAGAGGGTCGGGGCCAGTGTTCAGCCAGCCATCAGTGACCAGAATACCAATGTGGTTATGGACCTGTGTTCTGGTAAGCTCTTCCAGTCCTGTTTCTAGCCCGCAGGCCACATCAGTACATCCTTCTGATTGCATGCCCAAGATTTCCTGGATGATTTCCTCTTGAACCATCCGCGTGCCAACTGCCCGGACCACATACCCCTCGTCCGAAAAAGCAACCGCCCCCCATTCATCTTCAGGTAGAAGATTCAGCAACAATGTGGCTGTCACCAGCGCTGCCGATACGGCTTTGGAGCCACGCATTGAGCGGCTCTTGTCCAGCATCACCATATAAGCCCGACGGCGAAGGGTGCGTTCCTTGACTACCAGATCTGCATAATCTGCCGGTCCTGAGTGGTGTAAGGCGAATGGCGAGGAGAGCATCCGATCCAAAGAGGCCTCAAGGTCAAGTTCATCGGAGTGAAATCGATACTGAGCAGATTCAAGCTTCCCATCGCGGCGGAACCTCCTGGGGACTGCCACACGCGCCATTTTTAAAAGGAGGCGGACTATACGGTCCAGGTGTTGCTCCCGGGTCTCTGCATCGAGATTATCCCAGGTCAGGGTGAACAGTTTTTCATAGGAGTGATGATGTGAAAGACGATTGAGGACAAGACGATGCCGGCCCATGATCTGCGCAACGCGGGTGGGGGCCACCTCAGCCAGGGAAACGACGTCATCAAGCGCACCCTGGCTGAGCAACTCGTCCGCCTCACGATCAAGCGGGGCATCGAGGTAGTGGTGGTGATCCTCGGGAGTGCCCGGATGATGGGCAAGCAGCCTGTGCTCGCTCTCGCTCAGAATGCGTCGGGGGGCCGGCCGCTGGGCTACCCCCTCTTCGACTTCATCTTCCAGATGTAACGGGCCCGGGGCTATGAGGCCTGTTGAGCTGTAGGCTTTTTTTTTAACTCGTTGGGATCACCTAATTCCCAAAATTCACCATCCGAAGTCTGCCATTCTTCGGCCAGACTCTGCCATATCTCCTGAATAATTTCCTCTGGCGTCCGGCTCGTGGTTTCATTCAGCCAAATTTTATCCCGGAGCGCCATTAACGCAGAAGAAAAAACCAGCTGGGTGCGTTCCGTCCCCGCTCCGTCTGGAGAGTCGAGCAGCTGGCAGGCAATAAGAACCAGATCAATGGCTCCTCGAACCGAAGCACCCAGCCGAATATCCTTGTGGGTTCTCGTGCGTCGGGCCATTTCCATTGCCGTGGCTACCAGGCCCAGGTTATCGTGGCCTGTGTGCCGTTTGACAATATCGATCTCTTCGTCTCGGTTCTGATAGTCCATCCGCATCGAGCAGAAACGATCTCTGAGCGCCCGGCTCACCCTCGCCGTGCCTGCATCGTCATAGGGGTTTAATGCGGCAACCACACGGAACTCAGGTTTCGCCACCACACAGCCAAGATAGGGGAGGGTCAGCTCACGCTCTGAGGTGGCAGTAATAAAGACATTGGTGGTATCGTCCGGCAGCCGGTTAAATTCCTCCACATACAGAATCGCCCCTTCTTTCATGGCCTGCGTGAGAGGACCATACTCGAAATGTTCCGGCTTGTATCCTTTTGACAGCACTTGGGCAGGGTCGAAGTGACCGAGAAGCTTTGTCGAGGTCAAATCGCTATTCCCTGTCACCTGGGTAAAAGGGATACCCATTTCCTGTACGACGCTTTTGAGGATGGTCGATTTTGAGGTGCCAGGGGGGCCCTCAAGCATCACATGTCGCCCACCCAACAAAGCCGCCAAAATCATCCGCGTTTCGTGACGCCTGCCAATGAAGTGATGTACCACACGAGAGTAGAGTTCTTGCATAATCGGTCCAAATCACTGTGACACGCGTTCGGCTACTGGCGGTCAGTGTTACGAAAGTCTGAAGCGAGTACCCAGCTGCTGACCGCCTGCCTTACGCATTCACCGGAGCACTATCACCGCGCGTGGGCACGCCGACTAAGCGCCGGTACTCATCTCCGGTCGCGACCTCACGGCCCATGAGCTCGGCAATCGACTTGAACATACGGAAATGGTCGGCATTTGATTGGATTATGGTGTCCTGGTGAGGGTGTCGCCAGACGGTGTCTTCCATGCCAACCCGGACGTGAAGGCCTAAGATCATGGCTTGGATAGCCAGGTAGCTCGACGCCCGGCCAGCAGCACAGACAACAATTTCCGAGTCGCGGTCAATGTCATAGATCAGGTCAGTCAAGTGCATGACGCCCCTGACCATCTGTCTGGGATTGTTCATGGGGCTGCCCCCGGGCAGCGTTGGGAGAATAATCCAGAAGTAAGGCTTTTCCAGTAAGCCGGTTTTAATCAAATAGCGGTCCGCATTGTCCACATCGCCATCAGAGTATACGGCGATCTGCGGCTTGACGCCGAGCTCCTGGCATAGCCGGGTTTTTTCTATGACGACATGTGGAGGTTTAGCAAAAAGGGTGTCTCCACAGAAGGAAGCGGTTGTGTTAATGGGTGTGACCTCAAGCAAGCGGTCGCTCAACACCGAGACCATGTTATCCCACTCCCCTTCCAGAAACGGCACCATGCAGCCATCATACACCGGGTCTGGAAACTCTTTGCGAACAGGGTCAATCACCCGATGGAAGAGTTCTGGATCGAGAACGTTATAGCCTTCCTTATCACGCACATGCACATGGACGGTGGTTGCCCCGGCCTCAGCGCATTCACGCGCTGAAGTAAGAATCTCATCCGGAGAGACGGGCAAGTTGGGGTTGGACCGCTTGCTATAAAAAGCGCCGTTAACGGTCTGTGAGATGACGACTTTATCCGGAATTTTCCATTTGGGCTGAACCTCAATATCCCCATACTTAGAGGTAAAGGGATCAACGATTTCTGGGAGCCCGTAGGGGTTCCAGATGGTTTTAAATTCTTCCTTCTTTTTCCACTCCTCAATATATTCCCAGTTGACTTTATCTTTCCTTTTGGCCATAGTTCACCTCCCTTTAGTTATGCTTGTCTCTTTTCGCCCTCTCTCCCTCTAGTTCTGTTCCATTATACCTACTGTGTCAAGAGTTGAACGGTATCGTATCAGCTCGTTGCCTAGGGCGTGTTCACACTTATGGGTTATAGTTGGGGGATGGAGCTTACCCAACAGCAGCATGAGCACCTCAAGGACTTGCTCCCGCGTCAGCGCGGGAACGTCAAGGGAGACAATCGGCGCGTGCTGGCAGCGATTCTGGACGTGGTAGCAGGGCTGTAAGGCGGGGCCTGCCGGCGCATTTCGGCAATTGGCATACGATCATACGCGCATGAATCGCTGGGCGAAGACTGGCGTGCTGGACCGGATATTCGTGGCTTTACAGCAGCCGCAGCTCATCCGCGTGCGGGTCGAAGTGGTATCGCTGGATAGTACCGTGGTGCAAGTGCATCCGGACGGGACAGGCGCTCGAAAAAAACGGGCCGCAAGCCAGCGGGAAGTCTCGCGGCGGCTGGACGACCAAGATTCATCTGGTTGCCGCGGATGCTGGCACGGTCGTGAGCGTTTCGTTGTCGCCGGGCCAAGCCGGCGATGCGCCTGAGGGCCGGAAGTTGCTGGCCGAGACTTCGTTGGAGGCCGAGTACGGGGGGCTGGACCGGGCCGATGAGGGCGAGGCGACCCGGCAATGCGTGCGCGATTTAGGAGCGACTCCGGTCGTGCCGCCGAAGAGCAATCGCAGGGGACCGTGGCCGTACGACCGAGCAAAGTATAAGAAACGCAATGAAGTGGAGCGGCTCTTTCGCCGACTGAAGGGCTTCCGCCGTATCTTTTCTCGGTTCGACCAGCTCGATGTGGTGTTCGCCTTCTTCATCCACTTCGCACTCATCATTGAGGCGCTCAGAAGTGTGAACACGCCCTAGATGTTCGGCCCCGAGCATCTAGTCTTTGTGGGAAGTATTGACACGATCGGCGGGGTTGGCGCTGGACGGGCCATAGGTTATAGTTTTTATTTCTCGATGCATCTGGGCCGCTATATAGCTTGCGCCAATAGGGTTAAAGCGTAGCCAACTGCATGTGTCTCACCGATAAGGAGGGTGTCGTGAAGCACGTGGCTCAGTTCGTCATTGTTGTGTTGTTCTGTTTCACTTTTTCTTTCGATATTGAAGCCCAACAGCAGGCAGCACTAAGCGGGTCCCATACCGTCTCTGGAGCACTCACTGGGCCGGCGGGCCCCATCGCAGACGCAGAAGTCTTTTTCACGTTTTACAAGGATGCCGAGTGCGTGAGACTTGCAAAGAATGAAATGCAACTTAATTCGACTGAAAAAGGACAATACGCAGAATGTGCTCAGGATCTGTCACCCCTCAAATCCGACAAAGAAGGTCGGTTCAAGCTCTCCCCAGATAAGACCGGCTGGTATCGGTTTATGATCAGATGGGGGCAAAGCTCCCTGCCGGAATATAAGGATCCATTCATGGGTGACTTTTTTATAGAACACTATCTGTATCAGAGCAAATATATGGTGATGGCGATAAGCGACTTTTTTATCTTTTCGGGGGACAAAGATATGATTTGGGACTTCAGCTGGCAGACCCAAAAACCTCAGTGATGATGGAAAATAGAAGGAATTGTACAAAAAGAGATAGGAAAGCGCCGTGAAACTTCTGCTTCTTTGTCTCGTCCTCATTGGGCTGACTGGTTGTCGGACGCCATACCACGAAGCGACTCGAGCAAAGATGCGATCAGTGTTGGGGTCGACGTTTGCCGCGAAAGAAGCCAAAGTCCAACTCGATGAGCTCCAGTCACGACACGCGCAAGGGTTGATCACCGCAGAGGAGTATGAGCAAAAAAAAGCCGAAATTCTGTACAGTCTCAACCAGTCAAGCCCGACTTGGTCCGAGAAACCCCGAAAGAGACCCAACCCGCCAGTGGACGACCTACGTCACCCCTGATAGGGCGATTTTTCTTACTGTCTCGGGTCTCGTGCTCTCTACCAGATTCGGCTCGTGTCGGCGAGAAAAGAAAACGCCTCAGCGTGGGTTCATAGTCAGATAGGTAGTTGCTGATAAAAGACTTCCTTTCATCGTGACTGGTTTGAGCAGATACCATGCACACAGCCACACCCCAGCAGACTACAAGAGCCAGCAGCCTATAAAGTTTTTTACTCGTAGGGGGAGCAGCGTCATCCGGCTCATTGCTTGGGGTGTGTCGGGCTGTGAGAATATCATTTCTGGTTGATAGTTATCCATTAAGGGGCCAGGATGGGGGGATATGAATAAGGCACTCCCTGTGATTACCGAAAGCCGGCAGCAGCTCCAAAGGCGGCTGAGAGCGGAGCCCGAGGCCCAAAGACGACTGCACTTGGGATAACGGCGTTGCTCGGCGGCTCGAAATCCTCACATATACACCCGCTTGAGCGCGTTGGCCTCAGGCACCAGCAGGCTGTGGAGCCGCTCCTCCCCGTGTGGCCTCCGCCGCGATCCGCTTGCCTAAAGTAACCACAAAACGCGGCTTTATGAGCCGTACCAAAGCCGGAATGAAGATCAACGATCCAATAACGTGGAAAACCAGAACGGTACCAAGGAGGAAGGCCATCTCGGCCTGAAACTTCATGGGAAAGAGAATCCACAGCACAACACTCCCAATCAACGTGAACCCGGTAAAGAAGACTGCCCGCCCAGTCGTCGAGAGCGCCCGTCGGTTGGCCTCGTCAAAATCCTCGCACTTGCCATACTCCTCCACAATGCGGCTGAGCACGTAGTAGGCATAGTCGATGCCGATGCCGATCCCCACCGCCGCCACGGGGAGAGAGTTAATATTCATATCGATGCCAGAGAAGTACATGATCGTCTCGATGATCGGCTGGGCAACAATAGGCGGCTGCATCACAATGAGTGCGCCGATAATCGACCGATACGTCAGAAGGCTGAGGGCGAAGATAGCGACAAGGATCAGCATGAGGTTGATCTTATAAGAGGCTGCTATCTCCTCGTTCATTGCCGCTAGGACGCCGATCAGGCCGCCTGCCAGGCGAAAGTCGACCTTCTCCTGGGGGTTGGCGTCAATAAAATCCTTTGCGGAAGACAAGGCGTGTTTGGCCATTGTGTTGGAATAGTCCTGGTAATAGAGGGTCACAATGGCATTCTGATAGTCATGGCTATAGAGCCGTCCCACCTCGTTGGACGCCATGAAGGTTGTGACAACGAAAAACGTCGAGCCGATGTCCGAGCGGTTCAGGGGGAGCACCTCCCAGTTCGGATCGCCCTCATGAAACATACGGAACACCCGCTTGAGGAGTGACGTAGAACTGTCCGAGCCGGTCGCTCCGCCTTCTTGCTCCATGTGCCACTGAAACTCTTCCATCGCCCGCAATACATCCTCATTCTTGACCGCTTCCTTGACCTTCCCCTCTACCACCACCATCATCTGACTGGCGCCCAAGAAATTGTCGTTAACCTTGCGCGAAGCCACGTTGTACGGATGGTCCGGGTACATCAGCGCATCCTCAATCGAAACGGTACTCACCTGCAGCTGCCGGGAGAAATAAATTCCCAGCGTCAGTAACAGCACCATCGCAGTCACGCTCACGTAACGCCTCCCGGAGTCCTGGCTCATCCACACCATGAAGCGAGTCGCGCCCATATAAAAGCGATCGCTAAGATAGCTGCCGGCCTTGGGATCATGGCGGGGCGGCGGAATAAAAGAGAGCAGAACCGGGTGCAGGGTGATCACACTCACCACAATGGTAACGATCCAAAAGCTCGCCACAAAGGCGATGTTTTGAATAACGGGGATCCGGGCCACCGCCAGTGTGAAAATGGCCAGGGCGTCTGAAGCGATGGACACCATGGCCGGGTCAAACAGGCTCACGTAAGAGGCAATAATGGCCTGATCTTTATTGCCCAAGCGGGCATATTCTTCATGATAGCGCTCCATGGACTGCACCGAGTGCGAGAGCGCTCGGGCCGTAATCAGCACGAACACCACCATCACCAGCGGATCGAGCTTAAAGCCAGCCACGCCCGCAAAGCCAATCGCCCACAGCGCGCTCAAGAGCCCAGAAAAGAGGGGCACCAGGACGCCTATCAGCGTGTGGAAATACGTGTACAAAAGCACGCACATGACGACGCCAGTGACGGTAACAACGAGCAGGAGGTGAGGGCGATAGTGGTGCACCCACGTATACAGCATGGGATAGCCGGTGATGTGAAGACGGGTATTGTCGTCCTCGTATGTCTCTCGCAGTTCATTGATCCGCGCCCAGAGATAATCAAAATTCGTGCCCTCTTCCCAGAGTCCGGCTGTGATGAGGACTGCCTTGTCGTCCATGGACACAAGTGATCCCCGCATGCCGCTGGACGTGTAGACCTTCTCGCGGAGGAATTGCAAATCCTCTTCCGAATCAGGCAACTCCATGACAATGGGCAGGGTGGAAATGCCGCCAGCAGTGACGGTGATGTTCTTGACACTTGGGTGTGTCAGTGACGAGACCTGAAAAGGATTGACGCCTTTGGTATCCATGATGGCTCGGGTAATGCCGTCGATTTTCTTGACCGTCTCGATCGTATAGATATCCCCTTTCTCCACCTCTAGAACGATCATCATCACGTTGGCTGTGCCGAACATGTGGCGATACTCTTGATACAGCTGAATATAGGGATGGTTGGGGGGATAGAGCTCGAAAAAGTCCGTGTGGACGCGAGTATACTTGACCGCCAGATACCCGAACAGCACGGTGCTCAGCAGGATGAATACGAGTGTCCCGATCCGGTGACGAAGGAGAAAATAGAGGTATTGCTGCGTCAGGTAGCGGCGATCAAATTTTGCCCACACAGTCGAGAGCATACTTCCTCCCTCTTAACGTTCGTCAGGCCTCCGGACCCAAACGCCCTTATCCGGCGAGCTGCCACTGACAAGGAAAAGCCCATAGGCACCGACCAGAAAAGAGTGATTTCCAGGGACCACGGATAGTCGTCTTATCCAGGACAGGCGGTACTCCGGATCTAGCTCTACCTGTTCCCATCCCATTCCACCGTTCGTAGAGACCAACACGGTGCCTCGATCTCCCACAACCCATCCCCGGTCTCCTATAACATGAACCCCATACAGGGCTTGCCGAACATCGATGGGTTGAAACTCCCACTGGCGCCCCCCATCCTGGGTATACGCAATGGTCCCATCCTGACCGACCACCCAGCCTCGGAGCGGAGAAACAAAGCGAAGACCGTACACACTGGGCGGGGGAACCTCAACACCAAACGCCTCGAGTTCTTCTGCACTGAACTCTGCGTCTACGGTTTCTTGTTCATGCACGGGATGGCGAGGAAGTACCGCCCTCTCCCAGGTCTTCCCTGCATCTTGCGTGCGCAGCACCAACCCGTGCTCTCCACCGATCCAGCCATGCGCCTGGTCAAGAAAAAAGACGGCGTTCAGTACCGTGTCTTCCCGGACCCGCACATCTCTCACACCACTTTGGCGGATCTCCGCGATGAGCAGATCGTCCAGCAGTTGTCCCGTCTCGGCTACGATCTCTCCAGTCCCAGGATCAACCACATCGTGCAGGGCCGCAGCCTGGATGACCCGTTGCCGTTCCTCCAGGCCGATTGACAACGACCGATCAACCCAATGCCTTCCTCCGTCTTGGGTGAAAAGGATAGCGCCCAAATGCCCAACCACCCAGCCGGTAGTCCGGTCAATAAATGCGACATCGAAGAGTGGTAGGCTGCCAATGTGCGACGTGACGACGCCTTTCTTCAATCGGAGCCCACGAGTCTCAGCCGGAGGGGGACCTGCTCGCTGTTCAAAGCCGCTCTGCTGCCGTTTCCAGGTTGATCCGCCATCTTGGGTGTGCAGGATCACACCGCCTTCTCCGACCGCCCAGCCGTGCGTGCGATCGACAAAATTGACCGCACTCAGCAAGGTACTGACTCCGCTCTGCTGCGCTTCCCAGCTCTTTCCCCCGTCAGTGGTATGAAAAATGCCCCCCAGATGACCGACCACCCAGCCCTCGTCTTTATCGAGAAAGAACACTCCGTGCAGATTCAGCGCCGGAAGGCGGGCCAATTTCTCTTGAGCTGTGGCTGGGGCTGGGGAGAGCAGCAATCCCTCGCTCCCGCCGAAGAAGAAAAAGAATGAGAGCAAAACAAAGAGTCTTGACTCTCGTCGACGAGACAGAGCAATACCTCTCCCACAGGTCATCACAACGGACTCCTTATGGATTGGAGCAAAAGAGAGCGGAGGAGCGAGATAACCTCGCCCCTACCGCACGGTGGCCTATTTCCCAAGCTCCAGGAATCTCGATAGATCAAATTGTGTAGCCGGAACGAGGCCCACTGGAACGTAGTGCGTGTCCAGGTGCTGGCCCCTGCCTGCCGCCAGGCCGCCGTCGGCCATAATCACCGTTCCTCGATTGACCTTGTCATCAACAGCGATGGCTGCCCGGGCGTCACTACACACATTCAGCTTCCCCTCCCGCAGAAAGCGGGTGTATTCGATCCACAGCAGAATGGTCCGCCAGTACTCGCCAGCCCGATTGTACGCCTGCTTCCAGCCCGGGATGAACAGGTGCGGCTCAAACTCGTAGATTTGCTTCCCGTAGTTGTAATAGGGGTCCTTCGGGGTGGCCTCGATAACATACATGGGGACAGGAACCCACAGCATGTTGACCGTCCACCACGCCGCATAGTCATTCGACTCATCCTGATAGCCAAAATACAAGTCTTGGTATGGCGGCATGTAGGAACCGGGGACTTTTTTGTACGTATAGTGCGTCGACGGTAGGCCCTGGTTGGTAATGCGGGCCACATAGTCGTCGGGCGCTTGGCCTATTTTGCGAGACACGGGCAGCAGCGACGCTTTGACACCCAAAAACTTCCAGTCCATCATTTCGACCTTGCCGGCGTAAATGGGCTCCGCATCGTCTAAGGCGAATTCGGTGCCCAATATGCCTTCAGAACGGTTTGCAGCGGTCAGCCGCCGCATCCGTCGGACAGCCGGGGAGTATATCCACACGCTGTCGTTCTTTGTGGGGTCGGCCCAGCGCCAGCTCAGCTGAGCCGTACCAAAGACATCGGACGGAGCCAGGAAGTAGAAGATTTCCTGAAAAATGACCGGCCGTTTGATCTGAATGGGTGCGCGGCGAAACTCGATGAGCTGCCGGATCACATGCAAGTCCAAAAGGCGCTCATACCCGCCTTCGCGCGGACCGGTAAACATCTTGGCCCCAGGGTCATCGACCTCATTACAGGTTGAGTTGGCGGAAGCCTGGGCATTCCAGATGATCTTAGCCGCTATCTTGTTGTTGTCCTCTGTAAAGTCGAGCTCAGGATACGGGTAGCCCAGAGGCATGGGAAAGGGCCGCTTCCCAGAGGCATCGACGATACCGTAAATATCATCCATGCCGTATTTGCCGATGTTATTTTTGGTGGACTCGTAGAACGTCGGGTCCCAAATCCTATTCAGGAGATCGGGCGGATCAAACTGCCCGATCGTAAAGACGTAATCACCGTTCTTGGTGCGCTGGTACACTGGCTCGGGGACGAGATCCTTGATCAAATCGGCGTTCTCCGCGGTGATCTGCAGACCCGGGCTCAGGCCGTGTTTTTCCATCAGCTCGGCCTGATTCGGCAGCCGTGGCGCGTCGTTTGTTCCCCAGCCGAACTCCGTCGAGGGTGGACAACAGCTCCCCTGCTCCTGCGGGGTGGCGTACTCCTCTGCGCCGGCCCAACCGAACAGAAGAGCACTCAGCATGGTACCTCTGACAAAATGTTGCATCCACGTGTACATACGATCCTCCTTGTTCAGAACAGCAAATAGTCCAGCCGGATGGCGAAATTGTCCCAGTCCTTCGTCAGCCCCACACCCGTGGGACCGTCGTAGCGGCCCTCGATCAAATTGTATTCGAAGCGCAAACGCCAGGGGTCGTTGATAAAGGTCACCTGCGGCTGCATGAGCCACGAGCCGGCCCAGTCGTAGATGACGACGAACTGCGGCTGGACCTGGGCCAGGCCGAAAAAGTACGAAGCGTTATACAGCGTGGTCGCGATGAAGGTGCTGTAGTGGGAATTTCTGAAGATGTTCGCGAAGCGGTTCCTAGACCCACCGTTGTGGTGCGTCAGAGACAGCGGGATTCTGAGCCCGGACACACTACCCTGGATGCTGCGGTGAAAGTGCTGTGCCGATAAGAAGAAGGTGTTGGCGGGGTTCAGAAACCGGAGCCACTGCGTGTGGTCGATGCCCAGCGCCCAGCGGATCACGTCACGCTTGGGGACCCGGGTTCCCACGACAAAGTTCTCGTCCTCCTTAAAGAACGCCTGACCGAAAGCGCCCGCCATCTCCGCGCGGAAGACGGTATAGGTGAGGCCCCTCAGGATGGGCACGTTGAACTGGGACAGCGGGGCGGACGCCGTCGCACCGACAAGATGGTAGTTGTTGTTGTTTTTAACTTGGAGGACGAGGCCTTCACCATCTGACCTCTCTTGAAGGTTGACAATCGTACCGATATCCTCGGCATTATAGGTCGACATCCACTGCAGGGTCACGGTCGTGTCGCCTATCGTCGACAATAGCCGCACGCCCGCGCGACTGTCTCCGAGGTTCCGGTCCGGGCGAGGATTCTGGACAATGAGATTATCACAACCATACGCCTCGCAAGACGCGTTGAACGTCGGCGCGACATTTCTATCCCAGGGTGCTCCTACAACATCCCAGGGCTGGCCACCGTGCGCTTCTATGGGGTTACGATTGTCGGTCGCGATGAAAGCCTGCAGGGTAATATTGTAGACGTCCCACTCGGGTAATTCCGCCAAGCCCAGCGAGAATCGGAGCATCGTGAGCGGCCGACGGCGTTCGTCCAGGGGCAGCAAGAACCCACCGAAGCCGTTATCTAGCGGGTTGATCTGGTCGATCACACGAAAGATGTCGGTTTCTCCCCAGGACAGGTTTTGCCGACCCGCCCGGATGTTGAGTCGGCCGCCGAAGTGCGACGTCTCCCCGTACGCCTCGAAAATCTGCAAGCGGTTTCCCTGCTGCCGGCTCGGGCTGAGGTCTGCCCGATAACCAACGGGTCCGTAATCGTAGACACCATCGTATTCAAAGCGAGGATTAAACAAGAACCGCGCCTCATTGATACTGAGCGCTTCCTGAATGAGCTCGCCGCCGGGGAAACGGTCGAACCACGGCGTCACGGTAACCCGGATCTGCGGGTCGATGAAGTAGCGGTGCTGGAATGTGCTGCCCGCTGCGGCTGAGGTGTTGGCGCCTCGCGCGTCATTGAGACGAATCCTCCATTGGTTATAAAACGTCGCCGTAAAAATCATCGTTTGATCATCGTTCAGATAGAGCGCACTCGCAGGCCGGACACCGAGGAAACCTACGACAAGCCACCCCACAAGACCGAGCAACGCATACCATTTTCTCCCTCTACGCATTTTTCTCCCTCCTTCCTGAGAAATCCTTCGATTAACTAGGCTGACCGTGACGCAGCAGTTTGCCTGGAGTGGCCCCAGTACACTTCCCATCCTCAAAGATCGTCTGCCCGTTGACCAAGATGTGCCGATACCCCTCAGCCCGCTGGACCCGCCGCCACTCGCCAGCCGGCAGATCGTAGACAACCTCGTCGGGTAAGGCCTCCAGCCTGTCCAGATCGTAGATGATAATATCGGCCGCCAACCCCTCACGCAGCGTGCCCCGATCCTTAAAACCTCCTGCCCAGGCCATCAGTCCACTCAGGCGAAAATGGGCTTCCTCCAAGGAGAGGAGGCCTCCATCCCGCGCCATCCAGGCCAGCACCTCCGTGGGGTAGATGCCCGCAGTGAGGAATTTGACGTGCGCCCCCCCATCCGACAGCCCAGTCAGAATATAGGGCGAATTCATCATCTGCCTGTAGTTCTCCACCTCGGCGCCGACCGCTGGTCCGGTCCATTCCGTCCTCAGATTATCTGCCACCGACAGATCCAGCATGGCATCAATAATGTGCTTGTTCTCCTGCTCGGCAATCTGCCCGACCGATAACCCCTCATACTGTGCCTTGAGATCCTCCTGACGCACTTTTCTGGCGATGTACCGAGGAAGGTCCCCAAAGATAAAATCGCTGGCTTTGGTACTCGTCTCGTATTCCTCCCGCATCGCCTGGCGGATTTTGGGGTCAGACAGCTTAGCCTTTTTCTCCTCCAGGGTGCCCACGGTGGCTGCCCGCCAGGCCGGACTATCGTCAAACAGGTTCCAGTCCTCCAACGTCATCCGCGCCGGCATGCGCGCCGTCAAACCATGTCCGAGCACCTGAATCCCCTTGGCATTGAACTCGGTGATCTGCTGCAGCTGTGACTGTTGGATTTCAAGCAGACGGTCATTGACCACGACGGAAGCGAATACCACCGGACGGCCACTAAGCTCAGCCATCTGCGCACAGAAATCGAGGTCGCGCGATGTTCCAAACTTGCCACCACCCTCTTCCGCCGCAGCGGTGGCGTGCATCAGCTCAATGAAGCCGCCTTCAGTCCTCTCCCCTAACGCCCGCGCCATCGTCAAATAGAACTCATCGGGCAGGAGATCCGTAATCATCGGGGTGCCATCATAGTCCCGCTGAAACGAGCCTCTGCCCTCAGGGCTTTCGGGAATCAGGCGTTGGGTTGACCAGCCCACGGCGCCCGCATCCATCGCGCCATGGAAGTGCTGCAAAATCTCCCCCATCTCCTGCTCGTTCGGAAAGCGCTGCTTCGCCTCGTCAAACCCGCCCATCACATAGGCTACGGCTGGCCCAATCGGAAACATATGCGAGATGTTGATCCCCAGCGGCAGGCGCTCCAGACGATCCATGTATTGTGGGAAGGTCTCCCAGTCGACCTTCATAGATGCCCGCATCGACTCCACGGGGATCGCCTCGTTGCGTGCCAGGGACAGCATAGCCCGCTCCACATCCTTGGCGCGCACCGGGGCAAACCCAAATCCACAGTTGCCGATAGTCACCGAGGTCACGCCATGCCAACTGCCCATGGTACAGTAGGGATCCCAGTGCACCTGGGCATCATAGTGAGTATGCAGGTCAATGACGCCTGGGGCCACAATGAGTCCCGTGGCATCGATCACCTGGGCCGCCTCACTGGTCTTCAGCCGACCGGTTTTGGCGACCTTGCCGTTCTTGATGCCAAGGTCGGCACGGTAACGCGGTACCCGGGTTCCATCAATTATGGTGCCGCCTTTGATCAGCGTATCAAACTCTGCCATAAGTCTCCCCCTTGATTACGGAGTTAATTGATTATCGAGTTACGCGAAAAAACCTGCTAAAAGCTAAAAGCCGCCGTGTTCTTCTGTTGATTAGAAGTCACAAACAGTGCTCTTCCGTAGCTCGGGGAGCCCATGCTGGCTTCTCGCCGCTCTTGAGACTGAGATTTGCCGAAGCTAGCGGCTGGTGAGTGAGTTGTTTGGCTGTGAAGAGATGAGAGGTAAGGATTATGGGCCGTCTGATTTTGGAAGGGTGGAGGACTGAGGTTAGGGGTATGCCGTAAAGATCCTTTCAGTAGGTCTTCCAACTTACCGGCGCGACCTGCAAACTCTGCAAGATGTGCCTTCAGCATGTTGAACTCCGTTTACCCCGACAGGATAAGGTTTGCTTTTTTCTTAGATGACTATTCTACATTCGCTTCACGCAGGTGGTATTTAGGCAACTTGCCAAGCCGTCTCATAGACTAACTACAATGTCAACACTTTGCTGCCAGTCTGCTTCTGTGACTGTACTTAGTCTATGACCGCAGAGAAAATGTCGGGTGTCATGCTGAGCGAGAACGCAGCGGAAACGAAGAATCTCATACCAAGGCTGCTCTCTTTAGCTTCTTGCCGCGAAAAACAGCTTGCGCACCTCCCAGCGGATCACCGATCCTACTAGGACAACCCGTGGAGCATCGTCCACCAAGGCATACACACTGGTACGCCCTGGATTGTGACTACCAAGTGCCAGGGTACGTGAGTTTCCCTCCTCAAAGAGGAGTGAGATGCTGGTGGTTGGACTATCCAGGCCATACTCCAGAAGCCCTGCTAAGCCCTCCGCGACTTCCCCGATTTCCATAAGCTTCTCAAGGCTTTGCAGAAAATCTGTCATCCCTCCCGTACGGAGTTCCTGCATCTCGGGCTCTACCTTCCACCCCTCTGGCGTACGTTGGCAGATGAGACTCTCTCCCTCGTACACAACTTCTACCCTCACCACCTCCTCCGGATTAAACTGCAGCACCCGGCGCTGGCGGACCTCTTCTCGGGCAGCCTCATTAGTCCCAGGAGTGGTGAGATAGGTATAGCCCCCAAGGACCAGCGCCCCTACCGCAAGCAGGATAACACGACGCGCTTCGGCCGAAAGCGTCATCCCCGCCGTCTCCGATACAAGAACACACTCGTTCCCACCACAAAGATCAGACCAGGCTCTAGGATAACCATGATCCAAAAGAACATCCGCGCCTGGGCCTGCGTAATATACAGGCTCTGCACTGCGGTCCGCCCTGCGACGGGCACATCCTCTGCGCGCCCAGTCGCCACCAGTTCCTCCCTGCCTACAAGCCATCCCACCGTAGTCATAAAAAAATCCATGTTGCCCGGTATCCGAGCATAGAAGTTTGTCACAAAGTCCGAATCTCCTAAAACAACCACTTTCCCCTCTCCCTCCTGCGCGCCACCAACCGTAGCCACGGCCGCCACGGGCACCGGCCCGTGTGTATCTTCTCCAGCCCGATACTGGAGATCCCCCTGCCTTATCCGCTCCCGACTGCGCTGGGTCCAGCTGTCCGGGCTGGAAAAGGCAAAGGCTTGAGCCTTTCCCCCCTGTGCCTCTACCGGCCGCACCAGCGGCATCAGTACTGGCCCCTTAAGTTCTCTGGGGAACACCTCTTCGACAGAGTTGGGAATAACCGGCATCAACGGATCTCCCCCAGTCAGCCGGGCTTGCGTGTCCACCACCACGCCATCCTCTAATACAAAACCAAAACGGGCCAGATGCTGGCAGAGTTCTGGTACCGTGTACGGGTCGATCATAAAAATTGCTCTTCCGCCAGAAGTAAGATAGGCCGAGATGGGTTCTAGTTCACCAGGCAAGAATTCCTCTCGAGGACCGCCCACCACTACTAAGTGAGCATCTCTGGGTATCTGCGCGTTTCGGTAGAGCGACAGAGGGAGGACTCGGTAGTTCTCTGTTTCCAGCATCATTTTTAGCAACCCAAACCCCGTCCGCCCCTGTCGGTCCCTGAGGCTTCTCTCCCCATGCCCAGACACAAAGTAGACGGTTTTGACCGGCTGGCTTAAGCGTAAAAGAGCATTCAGAACCTCCGGCTGAGCAGTGTTAGAGAGAATGATCCGGTCCCCTTTGGTCTCCACAACCGCCTCCCCATAGTGGGAGACTTCATACTCCTGCGCCAGCCCCGGCGTCCGATCGAGATCAAACAGCCGGTAGCTGAAAAGAGGATTCTCTTGAGCCATCAGACTCAAAAGGTCGTCATGCTTGTCCCGCTCCCCCCGCTGGTAGAAGACCGTGATCCGCATCTCTCGGTCCAGGGCCTGCACCACCTTTTGCATCAGGGGTGAGAGACTGTATTCCTTGGTCGGGGTGAGGTCAAAGCGAAGGTTTGCCCGCTCCGAAAGGGTATCCAACGAAACAGCAACAACAAGGATGAGGACGATTTCTACCCCAAGAAGGCAGGAACGCCTGACAGACTCACTGCCAAGCCTCTCGGAAAGATAGGCCAAGCCCCTCGGGTATGCTTTTAGCATAGTCATCCTCAGTAGCGGGTGTTTGAGCAGATCCAGCTCAACGACTCACCGCATTCCCCTCCACTTCCGTGACTCAAGCGACTGCACGGTGAAATAGAGAAACACCAGCGTCGCCACCACAAAGAATGTTATGTCATGGGTGTTGATCACGCCTTTGGCAAAATTCTCAAAACGGTCAAACAGCGACAGGCGGCTCACGACCGCAATCAGCTCGGGTCCGAATGCCTCCTCGTTCCAGTTGACAAACCAGAGCAAAACCAGCAGACCATAGGTGGAAAAGGCGCTCACCACTTGGTTTTCTGTCAGTGAAGAGAGAAAAGTCCCACAGGCAATAAACGCCGCGCCCAAAAGCAGCACTCCCAGATATCCCACCAGTGGCGGCCCCCAGGCAAGCGGATAGGTTGAGACCAGTAGCAGCGGATAGACAAGGGTGCAGGCAACCATTATCCCAAAGATAAAAAAGCAACTAAGAAATTTTCCAAGGATGATAGAGGAGTCCCTGAGCGGATAGGTCCCCAGCAGCTCGATGGTCCCCAGCTTCTTTTCCTCAGCAAAAAGCCGCATAGTTAGCAGCGGAATTATGAGCAGGGTCACAAAGCGTAAGTCCAGGAAATAATACTGCCAAAGCGTCGAGGTAATACTCGAAAAGGTACCAAAGAGATCAGAAAAAATCAGATCAGTGTAAAAAAAATACCCGGACAGCACAAGAAATGCCGCTATGAGGGCATATGCGAGAAAGGACCCAAAGTAGACAAGGAGCTCCTTCTTAAAAACACACCACCACTTCATGCCAACTCCTCCCATCCACTGGAAATTGGCCGCCTTATCCAACTTCACTCTGCTCGGCCTCCGTCTGATTCATGGATCAGTTTCAGATACAGGTCCTCCAGCGTGGGCTCCAAACGGCGCATCTCGATCAGTCCCCAGCCGTGTTGCAGAACCGTCCGACTCACCTCCGGACCGATTTCCGCCCCATCATATTCCAGGACCAACGACGCCGTTTTTCGTTCTTCTTGGTCTCTGCCCCCTATCCTCTGACTTTCATCTTTCTCCACCCGTATCACGCCTGGCAGCTGGGAAAACATATGCATCGCTTCATCCCTTGGCCCATCAACTTCCACCCGTACCCGGCGGGTACGCTCGAGCTGGGCCCGTAATGCATCCAGCGGCTCTGACGCCAGAATCCGACCGCGGTTGATGAGGATGACACGGTCACACACCGTGCTCACCTCAGGCAAGATATGGGTGGACAGGATAACGGTTCGCTCTTCTCCCAGCTCCCGGATCAGATGACGGATCTCGACGACCTGCTCTGGGTCCAAACCGATCGTGGGCTCGTCTAAAATCAAGACCTCAGGCTCGTGGATCAGCGTCTGGGCGATACCCACCCGCTGGCGAAAGCCCTTGGAAAGATGGCCGATAATACGGTTTTGTACGTCTTGTAAACCACAGTTCTCAATAACCCGCTCAACTTCTTTTGTCCGTCGCCCTCGTGGGACATCCTTGGCTTCAGCCGCAAAACGGAGAAAGGCCCGCACCGATAGGTCCAGATAGACCGACGCCTTTTCTGGGAAATACCCAAGCATCCGTCTCACCTCAAGTGAATGAGAAATGACATCATACCCTCCGACCCGCACTTTTCCAGACATGGGTGGAAAGAAGCAAGCCAGAATGCGCATCACCGTGCTCTTGCCAGCGCCATTCGGGCCAAGAAAACCTACTACCTCACCCCGGGCCACCTGAAAAGAAGCCTGATCAACAGCAAGAACAGACCCGAAACGCTTACTGACGTTATCAACCTCAATCATAGCCGCTATAATGCAGCGCTAATATCCCGAACACAAGATAGAGAGACATCTCTTCCTTACTCCAGGCAGAGAATTGAGGATGAAGCACCCGCGTCACACCGTGATAGAGGGAGCGGGTGGTACCCCCATAGCGCCTGCTCAGGGTTTCTTCCGATCGTAGGGCAAGCTGTAGGAGTTGTACGCTGGTGGCAACTCCAAAGAACGGGCAGCTTGCTGTTGCAGCCGCGACAGGTATCCCTTTAACGCCGGTCCGCACTGAGAATCTTGAAGGCAATCCAGATATATCTGAGAATGTTCGGTCATGGTTTTTTGCCAGACCAGTACAAGCTCCTCAGATTCTGACGCAGGAATCACACTTGCCGACGAAGCCGGCGCAGGAGCAGAAGAACGCGGTCGGGCTACCTGGGCTGGCGTCGATTGGCTCTTGGTTCGTCCTCTGCCCAACGCTCTGCCAATCGTTGCATCGACGAACTCCTGTTGTTGTAGAGGCGAACAGCCGCCAAGGAGGGTGAGCAGATAAAGACCACTGAGAGAAACAATCGTCCATGCTCTGAATTGTGCTTCCATCTTTCTTTCCTATATCAGGGAAATGCAATAAGTATCCGAACACCCGAGCATCCAGAATAAACACGATATTGAGTCCAACCACAATAACATTGACACAGAAACTCACCTGAGAGTGTAGTTCTACAGTTGACTGAAAGCACCGAGGAATAAGAAGGGCACCTCGTGGCGATGGCCCAGACCGAAAAACCAACTCCCAGCCTCCCTATGAATGGAGCTGCATATTTGGAAAGCCTGCGGAAGAGTTGGGAGGCGATCGGTAGCGAGTTTGGTGGGTGTCACGAATTGTCCGAACGGAACTACGCCGGCCCTCTAGAAAGTATAAAGGTTGAGACCTATCTCTCGGCCCAGGTCTCTGGAGACCAGGACTATCTCGCCCAGATGGTAGTAAGGTTGTCTTAGCGACTCCGATTTGAACGGTTGGACAAAGCCAACGTTGCTGTCACCGATGTGGCGAAATGGGGGGGAATGGGCAGAAGAGACATAGGGGCGGGATCACCTCGCCCCTACAGGCTACTTTTTCATCGATTCTTCAAATGACTTGACTTGTTTCTTAGCCACCCGGTCCGCAATCTCAACAGAACGAGCCGCGTCCTCAGCCGCTAGAGCAGTTTTCATGGTGGTGTAGCGAGGCGATAGCCAGCGTGGCGGAAGTAGTGGGCACACTCGGCAGGGGAGAAGGCCGAGAGGGCGTGGCCAACGGCGACCCACAAGCGGGCGACCGTGCGCGGCGGGGTGGCGCGCAGGCGGGCTTTGAGCTTGGCAAAGACTTGCTCAATGGGATTGAAGTCGGGGCTGTAGGAGGGCAGAGAGAGCAGACGCCCCCCTTGTCGCTCGCAGCGTACCACGCCCTCCTCCTATACCCTATACGACAGTGTAAAACGCTCTAGCCGAGCGCTTTCTGCCGCCGCTTGTGCCTGAGCGACTGCCGCCTGGGCCTCCCCGAGCGTTCGACGGGCTGCGTCGGCATCAGCCGGGGTTATACTCGGTCGGAGCCGGCGCTTCCCGGAGTTGGTCATCAAAATCAAACGGGTGCTTATCATGGCCGAATATCGGCTCCAGCTTCGGCTGCGATACGAGTGCGTGCAGAGGCCGCGCGACCAGCCACTCAAGCATATAACCGACCGCGTGGACCGGGTAGGATACAATCCGCAGCGGATGGGTATCCTCAAAATCATCATAGTTGTCGCCGGCGACCGCCATAGGGGCCAGTAACAACACGGCTGCTACCGTCACGACCGCTTTTTTCTTCCACGTCATGAGAGACTGCCTCCTCTTGCGCATATCCGTCTCCGCTATGTGTACCCTACTCTTCTTGGGTTGAGCGCTCAATCTCTTTTCTCACCTCCCGCCGAGCAACCGGACGATGATATTTCTTTTCATCCTCTTGAGAACGGGCCGGTGGCGGGAGTTCTTTCCGCACCCGGCGGAGCGCGTCGAGCGCAGACACGACAGCCGGTTTCTTTTTCTTTTGGGGCATGACGGACTCTTCTCAATGAGCGCTGAGATCGCACGAAAGGGATACTCTCTATGACGTTATATCGTCCGGCCCTTCTCCAGTATCCGCGCCGCGTCCTTGGCAAAATACGTCAAAATGATATCCGCCCCGGCGCGCTTTATGCTCGTCAGGGCTTCGAGCATGACGCGCTCCTCATCCAGCCAGCCGTTCAGGGCTGCGGCTTTGAGCATAGCGTATTCCCCACTCACGTTATAGGCGGCGAGCGGGCAGCCGAATTGCTCCTTGACCCGGCGGATAATATCGAGATACGGCAAGGCGGGTTTGACCATCACCAGGTCCGCCCCTTCTTCAATATCGAGGGCAACTTCCCGGAGCGCTTCGTCTCCATTGGCCGGGTCCATCTGATAGGAGCGTCGATCCCCAAACTGCGGCGTCGATTCTGCCGCCTCGCGGAAGGGACCATAAAAGCCGGACGCAAATTTGGCCGCATAGGCCATAATCGGAAGATGCGGGAAGCCCTGCTGGTCGAGCGCCTGACGAATAGCCCCGACCCGGCCGTCCATCATGTCAGACGGCGCGACCATGTCTGCCCCGGCTCGGACATGCGAGAGCGACTCTTTCACCAGGAGTTCAAGCGTAGCGTCATTATCGACATCGTTGCCTTTGACCAGGCCGCAATGCCCGTGGTCGGTGTACTCGCACAAGCAGACGTCGGTGATCAGGGTGAGTCCGGGCACTTCTTCTTTGAGCGCGCGCAGGGCGCGTTGGATAATACCGTTATCGTTATAGGCATCAGAGCCGACCGCGTCCTTTTCATCCGGGATACCGAATAAGATCACGCCGGGAATCCCAAGGTCTCGAATCTGCTTGCACTCTTCTACGGCCCGGTCAACCGAGAGCTGGGCAATACCGGGCATGGACCCAATCGGGTTTTCCACCTGTGTGCCGGGCACGATGAACAACGGCATAATCAGGTCATCGACCCGCACATGGGTTTCTCTCGTCATCCGACGCAGGTTCTCGCTGCGTCGCAGGCGGCGTGGCCGGTGGATGGGAAAAGACATGGGAACTCCAATCACTTTAGCTTGTCATTGTATTATTGGCTGTACGGAAATATGCAAGGATGGCCTCAACAAAAGCCGGAATCGTATAGGCGGACGGCTGGACCGCTACGGTCAAGCCGTATGCTTGGGCGGTCGCGGCGGTGATCGGTCCGATACAGCCGATCCGGGCCTGACCCAGCAAGGCCGGGCTATCCTCTCCGGACAGGCACTCCATAAAGTTTCGGACCGTGCTGGAACTGGTAAACGTCAGCAGATCAACCCGCCCGGCGCGCAGCATATCACGCAGCGTTTCGTCTCGGTTCCGGGGTCGGATGGTGCGATAGATTGCGATCTCGTCAACCTGGACGCCGGACGCACGCAGTTCCTGGGGCAAAATGGCCCGGGCCTCAGCAGCGCGGGGCAACAGGATGCGCTGCGCCTTTTCTGCTTTGAGCACCTGGATGAGGGCTTCTGCCTGATATTCGCGGGGCAGGGCATCAACCCGGAGATGGCGGGCCTGTATCGAACGCGCGGTTTCCGGCCCAATCGCCGCAATACGGAGGTCTCCCAGGCTACGGATGTCTCGCTGCCGGGCTTGCAGGCGCTCAAAAAAATAGCGCACGCCATTCACGCTGGTAAAGACGAGCCAGTCATAGCGTGCCAGGTCATCAAGAGCCGCGTCCAGGGCGGCGGAGGAGTCCAGCGGCACCGTTTCGATCAGCGGAAAACGAAAGACCTCTGCCCCGTGCTGTTCGAGCAGGTCGGCAAAGCGGCTCGCCTGAGTCCGAGGACGGGTAACCACAATGCGTTTGCCAAAGAGGGGTTGTGACTCAAACCAGTGCAGCCGGTCGCGGAGTCGGACCACCTCGCCAACGACAATCACCGCAGGGGGTTCAAAGCCGCGTGCAGCCGCCCGCTCGGCAATGCTGCCCACCGTTCCGGTGAGCACTTCCTGGTCGGCCTTTGTCCCCCACCGGATCAGCGCAATCGGGGTCTCGGCCGGCAGGCCGAACTCCATGAGACGTTGCATATTGTTTTGCAGTTGGCGCGTGCCCATCAGGAAAACCAGGGTGCCACCCACCCCGGCCAGGGTGGCCCAATTCAGGTGGGGCGCGGTTTCCCACACCTCTTTATGCCCGGAAACGATCGCCACTGCGGAGGCGTGATCGCGGTGGGTCAAGGGAATGCCGGCATAGGCCGGCACGGCCGTGGCCGAGGAGACCCCAGGAACAATTTCAAACGGGATATTGGCCGCTACCAGCTCCTCCGCCTCCTCGCCTCCTCTGCCGAACAGCAGAGGGTCACCACCCTCGAGCCGGGTGACGACTTTACCGTTCGCGGCATGCTCACGCATGAGGGCATGAATGGTCTGCTGCGGAACGGCTCGGCCCCCACCCCGTTTTCCGGCGTAGAGCAGGCTGGCTTCGGGCCGGACATAATCCAGCAGGCGAACATCGACCAGATAGTCGTAAATAATAACATCCGCCTGTTCGAGGCAGCGTTTGCCCTTGAGGGTCAGCAGTCCGGGGTCACCCGGCCCGGCTCCAACCAAGTAGACCTTCCCAGTCGGCATATCAGCCTTCCTGCTCCAGCCGAGCCAGGATCTCGTTCCCGCCCTGAACCAATAGACGCTCAGCCAGCCTGATACCAAGCTGCTCGGCAGTTCCGGGAGGGCCGTGTTCATGCCCACGCAGCACGATTTTCCCATCGGGACTGGCGATCAGAGCCACAAGCCTGACGTCCTCAGTCCGGGCGGTGGCCTGGGCCGCGAGTGGCGTGCGACAACTGCCACCCATCCGACCCAAGAAGGCCCGCTCGGCCGTGACGGCCAGCGCGGTTTCAACATGATGCAGCGGTCGGAGGAGTTCTTCAACATCGGCTTCGGTGCGTGTTTCAATGCCGAGCGCCCCCTGTCCGACAGCCGGGACAAAGACCCGCTCATCCAGGATATGGCTCCGCGCCGGCATGAGACCGAGCCGCTTGAGACCGGCCGCGGCCAGAATCGTCGCATCGACCTCCCCATCGCGCTGTTTGCGCAAGCGAGTCTCGACATTACCGCGCAGCATGGCGATGTCGAGATCGGGCCGGAGATGGAGCACTAAAGCCTGACGGCGCAGGCTACTCGTCCCGACTCGGCTGCCCTCGGGCAGCTCATCCAGGGTTTCCCCATTGGGTGAGATCAAGACATCCCGCGGATCTTCCCGCTGCGGAATAACACTCAGTGTGAATCCGGGGGGCAGGACGGCCGGCACGTCTTTGACCGAGTGGACCGCCAGATCGACTCGGCCCGCCTGGAGCGCCTCTTCGATTTCCTTCACGAACAGCCCTTTGCCACCAATCCGGGACAAAGAGATGTTCTGGAACCGATCACCGGAGGTTTTGACCGGAACCAGCTCGACTCTGAGGGCCGGCCAGTGCTGCTCCAAGCGGTCTTTCACCCAGTGTGCCTGCCACAGCGCCAGAGGGCTGCTTCGCGTTCCGATGCGGATGATTGTGCGCATAAGCTGCGAGGGACGGCGGCCTAGTCTTCGTAGGTATCAAGACCGAATATTTGTCGGATGACATGAGGCGAAGCCGCCTCTGGGGCGTATTCGGCTTCACGCTTGACGTCGTTGTGGTGACGCTGTTTGAGATACGCCAGAGGTGGATGGAGCAGCTTATTCGTCAGGGAACGGGTCAGGGCTTCGACCGCTTCCTTTTCCTGCGGGGAGAGATCGGCAAGCCCGGCCAGGGTTTTTTCCACTTCGCGCGTGCGGATCGTCTCGGCCTGTTCCCGGAGCGCCACAATCGTGGGAGTCACCTCTTGGTTGACAAACCAGCGCCAGAATTTTTTCACCTCCTCGGCCACAATGGCTTCGGCTTTAACGGCCTCAACTTGGCGCTCGCCTTTATGATCTTCAACCACCTGCTCCAGATCATCGATGTCATACAAAAAGATATTGTCAAGATTGTTCAGACGCGGATCGAAGTTGCGCGGCACCCCTAGGTCGATCAGAAACATGGGACTGCGTTTGCGCTCTTGTAGCGCCTCTTCGACCATGCCGGAATGCAGTACATAGTGTGGGCTGCCGGCAGAACCTATCACCACGTCGGTGAGGTGGAGATGTTTATCCAGTTGATCAAACGGCACGACTGTCCCGTTGCAGGTCCGGGCGAGTTCAACCGCGCGGCGAAAGGTGCGATTGGTCACCATGATGGTGCCGATCCCGCGTCCGCGCAGATGCCGGACGGCTTGTTCGCCCATCTCGCCCACACCAATGACCATGGCGGTCTTGTCTTCCAGCCGGTCGAAAATCGTACAGGCCAGATCAACCGCCGCCGAGCTGACCGACACCGCCTTGGCCGCAATACTGGTCTCGGTTCGCACCCGCTTGGCAACCGAGAACGACTTGTGGAAACAGCGGTGCAACACCGTTCCCAAGGTACCGAGCGCGGAAGAGGCGTGATAGGCGTCTTTCACCTGCCCCAAAATCTGGGGCTCACCGACCACCAGAGAATCGAGACTCGCGGCCACCCGAAACAGATGGCTGACCGCCGCCTGATTGACATGAGTGTAGAGGTAGGGCGCAAAACGGGGCAGCGCCACACGCTGTTCTTCGGCCAAAAACGCCCGAATCTTCTCATTGGCCGCATCCAGATTTGGGGTATGGGCAACCACCTCAACCCGGTTACAGGTGGAGAGGATCGCCCCCTCTCGGATGGTCTGCGTATCCACCAGCCGGGGTAAGGACGCATCCAACGCGCCGTCGTTGAAAGCGAGCTGCTCCCGGAGTTCGACCGGCGTGGTGTGGTGGTTGAGGCCAACTACCATGAGAGAGGAGGCTGGCCGGACAAGACTAGCCAAACTGACCTCCGTGTCGTCCGGGGAAAAACTGGACCCCCACATAGGAAACCACCAGCACGGCAAAGCACACAATCGTCAGCGTGGCCGCCCGCCGGCCACGCCAGCCGACACTTCGGTAGTGGAGCAGCAGCGCGTAGAGAATCCAGGTCACTACGGACAAAATGAGCCGCGGCTCCCATATCCAGAAGTGTCCCCAGGCATACTCGGCCCAGACCGCACCGCTTAACAGCCCGAGGGTCAAGAGGAGAAAGCCCCAGGCCAGGGAACGGTAGTTCAAATGATCCAGGGTTTCCAGGGAGGGCAGACGGCGGAGAAATGAAGAGGCTTTTTTCTGTTTGAGGTGCTTTTCCTGGACCAGGTAGACCAGGCTGGCACTACAGGCGACGACAAAGACGGCATACCCAAGAAAGGCCGCAGTGACATGAATGGGCAGCCAGGCGCTTTGCAGCGTCGGCGGCAGCGCCCGCGCCTGGGTGTAAAAGACGTACACGCCCAGGGTCAGGATGAACCCGATGGGACTCACAATAGCGCCTAAAATGGAAACCGGCAGCCGCCACTGGACCAGTAAGCCCATTGCCGCCGTGAGACAGGCAAAAAAGGAGAGGGCTTCATACATGTCCGTGACCGCAAAATAGCCCACCGTGAGAGACCGGACCGCAATAGCGCCGGCATGACACACACAGGCGGCCAGCAAGCAACTCGGGGCTAACGTTCGCACGACGGGCCGAGCGGAGAGCAGCCCGACAATAAAGCTCGCCGTGCTGAGCAGGTAAAACAGCAGTGTCAGTGTCAGCAGCCAGACTTCCATACGGTCACTCACCACGAAAAGGCGAGACGCTCCAGGGTATATGCCTCCCCCAGCGTCTGTTGTAAAAGCGTGTTTAATTTATCGGTTTGGCGGTCCCGAAGATAGTCCAGCAGGGGGGATGCGGCCAGACCGGTCAACAGACGCTGGCGGTCTTGCGCACTGCGTTGTTCCTGCCTCAGGCGTTCACGAATCCGGCGCAACAGCCGGAGTGCCAGCGCATATTCCGGCCCGAATTGTTCGGCCAGGTCTTGCCCAATCTTTTTTGCCAGGGCCGGACTTGCCCCATTGGTGGAAACCGCAATCGTCAGGTCGCCCTGTTGCATCACAGCCGGCACAATAAACGAGCACAACGCCGGCTGATCGACGATATTACATAAAATATTGGCCTGTTGGGCATCCACGGCAATCTGCCGCTGCAAGGCGGGATCATCCGTGGCGGCGATCACCAGCGCAACAGCCTCAAGGTCTCCGCGTTGATAGGAGCGTTGCTGAACCGTCAGCCGACCGGCGGCTTCAAGGGCGTGCAGAGCGGCTGTCAGCTCAGGACTGATAAGCGTCACCTCCCCGCCGGCCGCTAGCAAGGCCTCCACCTTGCGCTCGGCAATCGTCCCCCCGCCAATGACCAGACAGCGCGTCCGGTCCAAATCGAGAAAAACAGGGTAATAGCCCACCCGGCCCTCCCTTTCGTATGCGGCTCACATCGTAGCATCCTGGTGAGGAGTGGGGAAATTGGAGTACCGTCGGCGAACTTGACGAAGGTGAAGATGACTCATAATCTGGCTCGGAATGAGTCATCTTCGAGGCAAAACAGCAGAGGGCATACGCAATAAAACAATTAACGATTCGTGGATTCGACCCTGCCCTCCAGCAACACTTACACAAGCTGGCTCAAGAGGAAGGAATCAGTGGAAATTAGACGATTTTCTGGTGCCCCCTCCTAGACGCCTGAGTTGGCGCTAATATTAGCCTGGGATCTGCATCTTCCACTCAGCTAGTGCTATAGCTAACGTACTCTCGAGCCACTCAGCGTATCGCTCTTTAGCGCTATCTAAGGGCTCTGCGTAATTGAATTGAAACAGATCAGTAGCTGCTGGCTGCACATTGATTGGCTCGGTGATACCGTCCTCCTTTTTAACTCTCCTCGTGGTTAGCGCAGACGCAGCCATTACGCCACTGTCACCGTGACCATAACCATGAATGCTCACAATAAACTCAAAATTCTCCTCGGTATATATTGATAGCCGAACCCATGCCCGATATCTGTCAAGGTTGGCAAAATAATTGAACTTATTCGCCACATCAATTATTTGATTGTAGAAATAGTGCTTTTTCTCAGAATGATTATCGGCCCATGATAATCTAGCCTGATACGACGAAGTGAGCTGTCTCAATTGAGGATTCAGTAAATCTTCAATGGCCTTAAGCCTATCCTTTGTGAATGCGACCAACTCCTCTGCATACTTGTAAACTTGAGCGAGTTCGCTCTTCTCCTTAGCAATGTTCCGCTTCAGTATTTCTAATGCAGAGCTAATGATTTGATCCGCATATCCACTTTGTTGCACTTGCTGTTGTAAACCTAGTGCGTGGAGTATGGCCTCCTTTTGTCTTCGTACAAATAGGTCAACCAATGGCTTGAGATCTTCTTTATCAGCCAACTCCAAGGCAGTAATATACTCCTTCCTATCAGAGTCCCGAACTACCAATGGGAACAAACCAGCTTTCAAAAACACAAGAGAGGCAAGCGCTCTAGCTACTCTGCCATTACCATCCTGAAACGGATGAATTTGTGTAAATCTATGATGGAGCCACGCTGCCCTTACTTCTGGTCTTGTTTCACTATCTCTGTACCAATCGACGAGTCTAGTCATTTCCTCTTGCGTCAATTCAGGAGGGCAATATTCGTGTACTTCTCCATCTGGTCTACGTGGGTTGTTCGGGAGTTTTTTGTATACCCCCTTTTCCAATTTAACTTTAATTAACGTACCGTCATGTGTCATCGCTTCGGTGGTATCTTGGTTATTTGTAAACCGAGCTTGCATGTTTCGAATAAAATGCTCGGTCAATGGCTGTTCTCCTTTCACAAACGAGAACAAACCTTCAACAATTGATAATTGATCGTCAATCATACTCTTTATATGGTCGGCTTCGTCCTTTCGTATCCCTCCTTGATGTGCAATCAAGCTTGAATCAATTCCTTGCTCAATGAGAACTTCTGTCACTCCGCGGTCCCATGTATACAACCGCTCAATAATTCCGGTCTCAATGGCCCATTCGCGCTGCATTTTCTTAATGAACTCTTGAAAGACCCCTGTTTCTTCTAATTCCTCTCTTTTTTCCTCCCAGACGACTCCAAGAGCTTGTACCTCGGACGACCCCAAATCCTTATCCGGAAAATTCTGAATTCTTGAATAAGCCATGCTCCATACTCCCTGTCTATTACTAGGTCTGATCAACACTAGACTATCAGAATTATAGGAGGACAGCAGTACCGCTCTTCAGCCCGTGGGAATGCGCAACACCTGGCCGATTTGCAGGCGTTTGACGTTTTTCACGCCATTCAGACGCTTGAGGATCGACACCTTTGTGCCGTAGTACCGGGCGATGCTGCCCAGCGTCTGGCCGGGGCGAACCCGGTGTTTGACATACTGGGCTTTGGCCTTGCCGGGTGGCTGGGCCGAGATGCGCAGTTTTTCCCCGACCTGGATCAGCGCGGCGTTCTTGATGCCGTTGAGCCGCTGGAGCGCCGCCACGGTTGTTTTATAGCGTCGGGCGATCTTTCCGAGCGATTCTCCCGGACGCACGATATGCGTCCCGTCCTGCGAAGCTGCCCGCGCCACCCGGACGGACCGGGTCGCCGGTCGCCGGCCCTTCCCCCTCAAGGGAACGCGCAGGCGTTGTCCGATACGAATGAGATGGGCGCTCCTGAGTCCGTTCAGGCGTTGCAGGGTCCGAACGCTCGTCCCATAGCGCCGCGCAATGCCGCCCAGCGTCTGCCCGCGCCGGACCCTATGAAAAGCAAAGGCAGCGACCTGTCGGTCAGCCTTGGCCTTGGGGCTGAGTGCGGCGTAACGCCGGGTGAAGTCTTTCCGCGCGCCGGCCGGGATACGCAAACGGTGGCCGCGTGGGACGTGGAGTTTCCCGTTCCGAATCAGTCGCCCAAAGGACGGGTTGAGGGTCAATAAGCGCTCGGAACTGGTGTCGGCGGCTCTGGCCAGATTCTTGAGTGAGACAAAATGCGTGAGCTTGACTTCGTCATACCGGAGGAGGGGGTCGCGTTTGAGGGGACCGAAGTATGTGGCGCTGTTCTTCTCGACCTCAATGGCCGCCAGCAGTTCGACATAAAAATTTCGTGAAGCAAAACCGAACGTCCGGCTTTTGTAGCGACGGATGATTGTGGCAATATCGCGCGTACCGACCTTCCGAACGGCGCGCGCCATCCCGGCCGGACCGTGGTTATAGGCCGTGACCGCCAGCGGCCAGGTTTGCAGCCTGTCGTAATTCGACTTGAGCAAGTCGGCGGCGGCCCGGGTGGCAATGAGCGGGTCAAGACGCTCGTCAACCTCGTGGTTCATGGTCAGAAACAAGCGCCCGGTCGCGGGCATGAATTGCCAGATGCCGGCCGCGCCGACCTTTGAATAGGCCTCGATATTGAAAGAAGACTCGATCAGCGGCAGGCGGGTCAGGACAACCGGGAGTCCTTTTTGACGAAATATCCTTTCCATTCTGGGCAGATAGCGGCCGGACAGGCGCAGGCTCTCTTGAAAGCGCTCCCGTATCCCGGACTGTGCCCGCAGTCGCCCTTTGGCCGCGGCCTTGCGGAATTTGTGGCGTTCCTTGACATCTCTGAAGAGCGCCCGGATTTTTCTCTCACGGCTACTCAGCGTCCGCCCTTTTGCGCCGTGTTTGTGGAGTTTGCGCAGGGCGGCCCGGATTTTTCTGAGTTCCTGCTTGGTCCGCTTGGCTTTCAGCTTACGGACTGTGGCCTCGCTATGCTTTTTTAAGAGCGGCCGAAAGTCGAGGACGGCATACACCTTGTCCAAATAGACCGCGTCGTGAATCACGACCTGGTATTCCGAGTAGGTGCCGAAAATCCTGGTCCAAAACTCGACCTGGGGTTGAAGGGCTGGTGGATAGGGCAGCGGAGCGGACGCGGGGCTCGCCTGCGCGTCAGCGGTCCCAAGCGCAGAGCCGGACCCAACTCCGACGAATAAGACGACGAGCAGGAGCGCTGCGCGCCACCCCAGGCATTTTCCCTGCATTACCATCCCCTCCTGCTATAACACCGACCGGCCCTTATGCAGCTCCGCGCTTTTTTCTATCCATAGTAAACGAATTCTCCAACTAGCAAACACCCGCGCCCAGTTCAACGTACCCACGGGCAGATTCCGCCTCTCCCGCCTTCTTTCCAGGGGGAAAGTCGGTTATGAAAAGGGACAATAGGAGGCGGTATGCGCATCTCACTCTTTCATTTGCCCAGCTTTTTCCCGGAATTTCACACCAGCGACGAACAATTCTACCTTGACATGCTCAGCGAGACCGATCAGGCCGAGGCGCTCGGCTTTCACTCCGTCTGGTTTGCGGAGCATCATTTTTATCATTACGGCGGCCATCTGCCCTCCGTTCCGGTGATTGGGGCCGCAGTTGCCCAGCGCACGCAGAACATCCGCATTGGCTCCGGGATTGCCCTGCTGACGCTCCAGGACCCGATTCGGCTGGCAGAAGAATACGCCATGCTCGACTGCTTATCGGGCGGACGCTTGGAGTTCGGGATTGGACGGGGATTTCAAAAGGGCGAGTACGACGCCTTTGAGCGCGATATGGCTGACAGCCGGGCGCTGTTCGAGGAAGCCCACGCCATCATCATGAAAGCCTGGACTGAAAAACGGGTCTCCCACGACGGCAAATTCCGTACGGTGCGCAATCTCCAGGTCATTCCTAAACCCGTCCAGCAACCACCGCCCGTCTATGTGGCCTGTATTTTTACGCGGGAATCGTTCGAGTGGACCGGCAAGATGGGCTATCATCTGATGGTCGTCCCCTATGCCCAGCCCAATCCGGAAGCCCTGGTGGGCCGCATCCAACTCTTCAGTCAGACCCGACAGGCACACGGCCATACGGACGCTCCGGAAGTCCTCGGGGTCTACCATTTTTATTGCGGCGAGACCGCCCACAAGGCCAAAGAAGAGCCCCGCGAGGCCATGCTGCGCTATCTGAACGCAGTGGTCGCCTCCAACCCGGAAGACGCCTACTCCGATCAGTACCGGTCGTACAAGGGCCTCAGTGACGCCTTCAAGACCTTTGACTATGACGGCTATATGTACCCGCATAAAGTCATATTTGGCGACCCGGACCAGTGCGTCGAGCGCATCCAGGAAATCCGGGCGATGGGCATCACCAACGTCAGCCTGCTGGCAAATTTCGGCGGGTTGGAGCACGACAAAATCATGGCCTCGCTGGAGCGGTTTGGCAAAGAGGTCTTGCCCAGGGTGTCCTAGAGCAGTTTTCAGAGTGGCGTAGCGGGAGGGCGCCACAGGACCGGAGACCAGCCCGTAGGGTGCGCCCTGCGCACCAGGAAGCTGGGGCATGGGATGCACCCTACGGTTCTCACCCCCTGAGCTCCGTGTGCAGAGTGGCGTAGCGAGCGGGTGTCACAGGACCGGAGACCAGGGGCACACGCCGCAGGCGGAAGCCTAGGCGGGCTGAGCGACGGCCCCCCTCGGACGCTACCTTACGGTGTCATTTGCGCTAGCCGGAGTCACACCTCAGGCTCAAACGGACGATACGGCACGTCCAGCCCGAGGCTCAGCATCAGGCGCAGGCGGGCTTTGCGCGGGGAGAGTGCGTTCTCAAGCTGGATGCCCGTAGCGCTGAGTGCAGCGTAGGCGCCGGGGTAATACTGCACCGCCGCGGTGGGTCCGCTCGGCGCGCTGGAGCAACACACCACCGGCAGCCCTGCGTCCGCGAGACGGCGGAGTTGCCCGAGCGCTGCTGGGGGAATGCTGCCGGCACCCAGGCTCGCGACCACCAAGCCGTCTATGGGCCGCTCAGCCCGTTCGCCTACCAGCTTGAGGAGTGCGGCGTCATCGCCAACCCCGAGCGTGAGGATGGGAACTGAGCCTGGGACAGCCTGCGGCAGACGCCCCAGACGATTCCAGCGCGTGGGCTGCCAGTCGAGTTCAACCTGCTGTTCGTTCACGCGTCCGGACGGAGCCCCGCGCCGCGCCGTAAAGGCGTCCAGGGCGACGGTATCGCCTTTATACACGCTCCAGGCCTCGAAGATGTCACCGTGCAGCGTGACCAGCGTCCCGTATTCGGGCAACAGGCGCGAGGCGACCCGCACGGCCCGCTCCAGGTTCCGTACCCCATCATAATCCGCCGCCCAACTGGGCCGCATCGCCCCGGTAAAGACAAGCGGTACGGTCCCGGCGAGCATCTCATCGATAGCGTACGCTACCTCTTCGAGGGCATCGGTTCCGTGCGTCACCACGATACCGTCCATGCCCTCTTTGGCCGCCCGCTCAATCGTCCGGGCAAGCGTGAGCAACTCATCCCCTGAGGAGATTACGCCGTCGGGATACGGCAGGTCCAGACAGTGGAGCTGGTCGGTCTCGATTGCGGTCCGGGCCAGCAAATCGGCGGCCGACAGTACGGAACGCGGCTCTCCGCCCGGCTCGCTGCGGCCCTGACTGATCGTCCCGCCGGTGGCGATGAGGAGCAGTTCTCTCCGGTTTCCTGCCTGCGGCATATATGCCTGCGGTCCGCTCAGCCCGTATAGCGGAAGAGGCTCAGCAGAAAGAGATTATCGGGGTCGGTCCATTGGGATTGGAATTGGAAGCCGTGGCCAGCCAGTTGTTCTTTGACTTCCTGGGCGTCGAACTTTCTGGATATCTCGGTGTGGATGGTCTCACCCGTTCGGAACGAGACGGTCAGGTCCGAGGCGGCGATGGTCACTTTCTGGGCGACCTCGCTCTTGAGGTGCATTTCGATCTGATGCAGTTCCCGATTATAAAAGGCCAGATGAGAAAACTGGGCGAGCTGAAAATCCGCCTGGAGCTCGCGGTTGATATGCCGCAGGATGTTGAGGTTGAAGTCGGCCGTGACCCCAGCCGCGTCATTATATGCGGCTTCTAAAATCTCAACAGACTTCCGCAGGTCGAGCCCCAATAAGAATTGGTCGCCGGGATGGAGGGATGCCGCCAGACGCTGAAACAGTTCGGTCTGTTCCGTCGGACTGAAATTGCCCAGATTGCTGCCCAAAAAGAGGACGAGGCGCGGCCGGGTGTTGGGCAGGGCGGTGAGTCCGTCCAGATAGTCGGTCGCCAGGGCCTCAATCGACATGCTTGGGTAGTCGGTCAGCAAGCCCCGCGCGGTCTCTTCGAGCATCGAAGCGCTGATATCGATCGGCACATAGTGCAGGTGGTGGTCCTGGCGTTGATATTCGTCAAACAGCAGCCGGGTTTTCACCGAACTGCCGCTTCCCAGTTCGACCAACGAGGAGCCGGCCGTCTGGCGCACGATAGCCGCCGCATGCGTGCGCAGAATCCACGCTTCGGTCCGGGTGAGGTAGTATTCCGGTTGCTGGCAGATAGCCTCAAACAGGCGCGAACCGTAGGCATCATAAAAATACTTGGGCGGCAGGGTCTTCTGGCCTTGCCGCAAGCCAAAGGCAACATCCGTCCGCAACTGCGAACGCACCGTGTCCACCGTAGAAATGTGCAGCCGGTCAGTCTCTTGAAGCAGTGTTGACATACAAAACAACCCACCTTACTCGGTCGATTCAACGCCTCCCGCCGCGCTACGACACGGCGTCCTTTGCACACCGAAAACCGGCAAAGACGGCGCGCATTCCGGGATGATACCAATTCCGGAACGTTGCGCGTAGGACATGTCGCCGCGTTGCCCACGATCCGCCGCGCAAGACGCGGTGGTGTTGGCCAAAATACGGCACGGAATAGCCATCGTACGGAAAAGCCCGAAAACCCGGATAGGGGTGGAACCAGGTGCGGGTCCACTCCCAGACCCCGCCAAGCAGACCGAGCCGGGGCGCGAGCAGGTCTGATGGCGCAGCGGCGGCGGGCTGTTCCGCCTCCCACCAGGCCGCCTTTTCCCATTCGGCCTCGGTCGGCAGCCGTTTCCCAACAGAGTGGGCGTACGCCTCGGCCTCATACCAACTCACGCACCGCACCGGTTGGGCCGGGTCCAAGGACGAAACACCCCACGGGTCGATCTCCAGCCAGTGCCCCTGGCTACTCCCGGAACGCCAGTGCAGGGGATGGGCAATCTGGTTCTCCACGCGCCAGCGCCACCCCGGCTGACTCCACCAGGCAGAGTTCAGATACCCGCCATCATCCAGAAACTCCAGAAAATCGGCGTTTGTGACCGGCGTTTGATCTATCCAGAATTCCTCAAGCCGGACCTGCCGCGCGGGCCGTTCATTGTCCAGCGTGCGCGCGCTGTCATCGCTGCCCATGCTGTAGGCTCCGGCGGGAATCCGGACCATGGTCGTGCGGCTGGGCTGCGCAGCAGGCCGCCGACACGGCACGGCTGGGGAAGAGAACGCCGCGCGGTCTCCGGCATCGAAGCGCCGGGCGGCAAGCAAATTGAGAATCAGCAGGATGGTCTCGGTATGTTGTTCTTCGTGTTGGAGGAGCATGTTCAGCAGGCGGCCTTCACCCAGCAAGGGATGGCTGTCCGGCCAATCGCCCCGCTCCAAAAAGGCAAAGACGCGGGCGCGGACTGTATCTATATAGGCAAAGATCTCGGGCGCGACGGGGAGATTGACCCGATTCGCTTTCGGATTATCAAGCGGAGAGAAAACCGCGTCATACCCAGCCGACAGCGAGGCGGCGTGCTGACACTGCTGCAGAACCCAGAAGCCTTCGGTCACCCCGATATGGCCGAGGTGCCAGCCGAGCGGACTGAACTCGGCGTGTACCTGGCGACAGAAGTCTGCCGGCTCGATAGCCGCGAACAACGCCTCCGTATAGGCGCGCGTCTCGACCATCCGCTGCCGGAAGTCCACGATATCAATCATGCCGCCTCCTAGCCGTTGAGGGCAATAAGATCAATACCCGTGGCGTTCCGGCAGGTCACCATATGGCCCTCCGGGACCGCCTGCCAGCCCGGGTCGGCACAGAGTTTTTCCGACGCAATGACCACCCCATCGGGGAAATCCGCCCCGTTACACAAATAATACAGCGACGGCGCCGGCGAGGTGTTCGCGAAGCGGAGGGCGACCATATGCAGCCCGTCGGACAGCACCAGATTCAGTGCCATATGGACCGCCTGACCTTCTGTCCAGGCCAATAACTGGGCAACCGTGCGCCGAATGGCGGTCGCATATGCCTGCGGCGTCTGCTCCTGACCGTGCAGAAAATTCAGCAGCAGGGCAAAGATGTGCTCAGAGTCGGTCGAGCCCCGAATGAGACGATAGTATTCATCGCGCAGGGCCTCGCGTATCGTGCGCAGCAGGCCGTCGCGTGCCTTTTCAATAAAACCGTTATGCATGAACGCCAGACGACCATGGGCAAACGGCTGACAGTTGCTCTGGTCGAGTCCGAAACCGGGCGTGGCACTGCGGACGTTGGCGACAATGCAGTCCGAGACAATATGGCGGCTCAAGCCGGGCAGATTGCGATCATTCCAGATCGGGACAATATTGGTGTAGATACACGGCGTGGATTCAAGCCCGCGGTTATACCACCCGACCCCAAACCCATCCACATTCACCGTTCCGGCGGTCATCTCTTTGGGTTGGTAACTCTGCTCTATCAGGGAATGCTCAGGCGCGCTGATGACCTGAGCGAGCGGGACCGGCTTTCCGCGATACGCAACAAAACGGCACATAGGTGGTCCAGACTCTTCGGCTCAGGCGCTTACCACGGCGAATGGGCCGGCTGTTTCAGCAGCCGGCGGCGTAGGGCCTCGGCTTCCGTGTGAATCGCCGCATAACTGGGGCCGAACAGATCGATTTGGGCCAGCACCACCCCAAATTCGCTCACCGGGCGAATTTCCTGCCCCGGCTCGGCATAGACCGTCAGCTCGCCCACTTCCTGCGCCTGCCTGAAATCAAACAGATTGTCGGCCACATCTTCACCAAAAGTGATGAAATTAAACTGGCCGCCCACGACAGCGGTCGGCCGCGGCGGGGGCGGGGGCGACTGTCCGCCGGCCAGCCTCAGTCCGGCTTCGTATATACAGGCTCCGAGACAGCGACGATACAGATTATAGAAACAGGTTGCCGCCCGTCCGTTGACCTCCGTCAGGGTGACCGAGTTGTCATGGCACCAGAACTCGATGTTGAAAAAGCCGTTGTCCAGTCCGATATTGCTAATCGCTTCCAGGGCCTGCTGAGCCAGCATTTCCTGGATGTGGACCGGCTGCCGGGACGGTAGCGAGAAATTGTCAATAATCCGGCTGCCCGGATAGGTATTGGTATCCGTAATCGCCCAGAGCGCCGGCCGAGCATTGGCGACCCAGCCCTCGACCGTCACCTGCGGACCCTCCACAAAGTCTTCGACCAGCATGATCTCTCGGGCGGCCAGGGGAAATTTCTCACAGTCGATATAGCGCTCGAAAAAAGGCAAATAGAGCGGTGACCAGGCGGGATACTCGCGGCGGGCAACCGCCAGCGCCCGCTGGAGGTCGGCGGCCGAGTCGAGCTTAAAACCGAGAATCCCGAGGTTCAGCCAGGGCGGTTTGAGATAACACGGGTAGCGCCGGATCGCCGGCTGCTCGTCCGCCAGATCGATCGGGTCACACCGGACCGGCTGGGGTTCATACTGACGCCCGTAGTATTTATGCAGGCACAGAAAGACGGACTCCACACTCGGCCCCGGAAAGCCGAACTCCTGGCACAGGACCGCGGCCACCAGATCGGCCACGTCCCGGGAATAGAAGACGGCGTCGATGGGGTGTGACTTGATATAGTCGCGGCACTGGTCGGTGTAGGCCAGCAGGTCCAATTCCGGGGAGGGCGTGCGCGGATTGAGTGGCGCGTCGAGCATATGAAACGTATGCTCGGACATACCCGCCAGGGCGTTGCGGTCCCGTTGCGACGGGCACGGAATCAGAACGTCCACCACTCCCCTTCTTTACTCTCCTGGTCCATCCACACATGTACTGACAGGGGGCCTCATGGCGGAATCAGGCAGCCTGTTTTTGTTCCTCAAGCACGGCCTTAAAGTCGGCGGTGCGCAGCGTTGCAGCCACACTCATATCGTCGTTCAGAACATCGAACAGGGCGTCACTATCGCCGCGCACGCTGTAGTGCACGATCGCCCCGGCGGCGCCACCACCTTCGAGATGCGCGTCCCCGGCGGGGCTGGAGGTATATTTTCCAACCGGGCGCACATCCTTCACCGCACTCCCGTCGGCTTCGTAGATAATATGCTCGCCATCCACAACCAAGGTGTTGGTCAGGGCCAGCAACCAAGGTGTTGGTCAGGGCCAGATGGCGGTGCAGAAATATCTTCTCGTTGGGCGCGAATTTGACCATCAGGTCTCCAATATTGTTTTCTTCATCCACGCCGAGCAGGGTGACCTCGAGGTGTTCAAAATCGCCCAGGCTCTGCCACCGGATATTGCGATCATCAAAGTGGCGGGTAGAGGGTGTGGCTGCCATACATCGTCTCCTCTATTATTGTGGTATTGCTCAAGGCGGCGAGCATATCAAGCGTTCCGGTGACGGACAAGGAGTCAGCATGCAACGAATTGAGGGCGGATGCCACTGCGGGACGATCCGTTATGAATTTCTGTGGCCGCCTGATGAAGCGGAGATTCTTGTTCGGGCGTGCAGTTGCAGCTTCTGCATGAAGCACCAGGGTACCTACACGTCGCATCCCCAAGCGGAACTCCACGCAACGATCACGGATACCAAGCGCGTTCCCGCCTATCGCTTTGGCCATGAGACGGCCGACTTCTACGTCTGTTCACGCTGCGGGGTACTCACCTTTGCGGTAAGTCGGATTGCCGAGCGTGATTATGCCGTGGTCAACGTCCATACGTTCGAGCACATCGACCCGGCCGATTTCACCACCTGCATAACCAATTTTGACGGGGAAACACCGGACATCCGTCTTGCCAGACGGGAACGGACCTGGACGCCCACGGTCTGGATTACTCACGCTCGGAAAGAAGAATTGACCTAGGTCTTGTACACTCCTGTCAACAGCAGTCGCACAATTAAAGGAGGACTCCATGCTGCTCTATCTCGACACAAAACGCGCGCCCAACCCGCGCAAGGTCCGCATCTATCTGGCGGAAAAAAACCTGGATATTCCGATCAAGGAGATCGACCTGTACGCCGGCGAGCAGAAGACACCGGAGTTTCTGGCCAAGAATCCGTTTGCCGGTGTGCCCATCCTGGAGCTCGATGACGGCACGGTCCTGATCGAAACGCTGCCGATTATGGAGTATCTGGAGGAACTCTATCCCGACCCGCCCCTGATCGGCAGCGACCCCGTCAGCCGGGCTCTCGTGCGCTCCTGGGAACGGCGCTGTGAGATCGGGGTGTATTTGACGGCCTCGCGCATGGTGCTGTCCAAGGGCGACGTGTCCGACCAGGCGCGCCGCATCCTGACGCATCGCCTCCCGCTGGTCAACGCCGGCCTGGAAGGCAAGGACTGGCTGGCCGGGAATTTTTCGATTGCCGACATCATGCTGTTTATCGGCCTGGAGACCGCGCATCACCGTGGGACGTTTCACCTCGACCCGGCCTGGAACAATCTATCCCGCTGGTATGCGGCGATGAAGGCGCGACCGAGTGCGTCGGCGTGAGGACGCCGTACTCCCTATAATTCAGTAGGTCGGATTAGCGTAGCGTAATCCGACAAGCGGACTGCTCTCCTCGCCCCTCAGGGGAGAGGATAAAGGTGAGGGGAATCCCAAGGGGAATCTAAACTGAGCGACCCTCACCCTAGCCCTCTCCCTGGCCAGGGAGAGGGAATTTTGCTCCATGAAGGAGACCGCAACCCATCGCTTCTCTCTCCGATTCATTCCGGCAGGCAATCCAACCGTTACGCCGTGAGGGGGTTCGGCGTTCGGCGCTGTTCTTCGCGGCGCTCTATTTTGTTCAGGGCACAATTGATCTCTCAAGCGGTCTGCCCTATCAACCCATTCAGTATCTGCTCAAAGAAGACCTGCACCTGAGTGCCGGTCAGGCCGGCTTTGTGTGGGCCATGATTGGTCTGGGTTGGACCATCAAGCCGGTCTACGGCCTGTTGTCCGACTTCCTGCCCTTGGGCGGCTCACGGCGCAAGGGATATCTCGTGTTGATGAGCGCGCTGGGTCTGGCAAGCTGGCTGGCGCTGGCCGTTGCGCCGGTGGCGTATACAACGGTCTTGGTGCTGCTCATGGCGTGTTCGTTCACTCTGGCCTTTGCCGACGTCATGACCGATGCGCTCATGGTAGAGACCGGGCGGCCCCTGGGTCTCACCGGGAGTTTTCAATCGATTCAATGGGCGGCCATGGGCCTGGCCTTGACCCTGGCCCATCTGGGTGGCGGCTATCTCTCGGAATACGCGACTCCGCACACCGCTTTTTTCGTGTGTGGCTTCTTTCCGCTCGCCACCTTGCTGGCGACGCTCTGCTTTGTGCGGGAAGCGCCGCAGCCACTGGGACCGGCGCAGTTGCGAGAGACAGCGCAGGCGCTTAGAACCGCCGCCCGGTCGCGCGCGGTCTGGGTCGTGGCCGGCTTTCTGTTTGTGTGGAATTTCAGCCCGCTGTTCGGCACGCCGCTCCTGTATTACGAGCGCGATATTCTCCAATTTTCAAAAATCTACATCGGTACCCTCGGCGCTCTGACCAACGCGGCCGGCATGGTTGGTGCGGTCATCTTCTTTTTCTTTTTTCGGAACGTTTCCCTCCGCCGCCTGCTGTATATCGCGGTGACTCTGGGCGTGGTGTCAACGCTCGGTTTCCTGGGCTTAAGCGGTCCGCGGTCTGCGGTCGTCATTTTTCTCGGCTACGGCCTGATTTCGCAGATTACGCATCTGGCCGTGCTCGATCTCGCGGCCCGCTCCTGTCCGGCCCGCGTTGAGGGAACGGTCTTCGCCCTCCTGATGTCGGCCCTGAACATCGGGCGCAGCGGCTCTCAGGCGCTGGGCGGCTGGCTCTACGATCAAACCGGCTTTGTCCCCTTGGTCTGTATCAGTGCCGCGTTCACCGCCCTGTGCTGGTTGATGATTTCTTTGCTGCGTTCTGAGGGATCGTCCTCAACGTAGGGGCTGCCCTTGGCTGCCCTTGATGGGAGGAAAAAGTGATGAAAGATTGACGGGCCAAACGAGATGGGGGACGAAAAGGCATAGTTGAGATCATTTGAGAATCAACGTGATACAAGGAGAAAGCAAAATGCAATCTGCGCTGTATTATCCATTTACCGGCCCTAAACGAGAGTCGTTTTTGAAGACAGCATTGTTTCTGTGGGACAATGTTGATTTCATCGTACCTCACGCTGATTTTCCCCCTCATGGAAATACAGATGATTCAAAAGAGGCACTTGAAATAATCGGCAGAAGCTACGTTCCAACAGAAAGAGACAAGAAAAACGCTCATAAGGAGCTAGAAGACCTCTGTAAGGGTCCTTTGCCGGGTAGGCTAAACTTTGAGCTTGAGAAACCTGAACAAGCGTATGATTTTTATCCTCAAAAATTACTACCCGAAACATGGGAAATGCTTGCCGAGTCAAAACTCGCAAGGATCGTCAGCGATACAAATCATGTGCACCAAGCATCTACGGGACCTCTATTCGGTTATTACATGATGTCAATTCTTGCAGTCTGCTGCTCGCAAGGACGCAAGCGCCTAGTGACAGACGAGAACGACCCCTACCGCACACTCGCTAACATACTCGTCGATTCTGATAGCCAAGTTAAAAATGTACAAGAAGACTGGTATGAAAGGTTAATTGCATTGCGCCTTAACGGTCCAGATTTCGCTGAAGTGCCACTCAGAAAATTGATGGATGTCCGCAAGAACGAAGACAAGTTGCTTCAGGATTTACGCCGAAAATTTCTTAATGTGGTGGACCAGACGGTATCAGACATCTGCTTGCATGCTGAGAATCCGAACACGGTGCGAGATTTGATTGATGACTTCAATGACACAATGGAGAAGGATCTTAAAGAATTGAAACGGGCATTAGGGCGCTCTGGTACCTCAATGTTACTTTCGAAAAAGTTCGGATTCTCGGTCCTGGCTGCTACAGCCGCATTTACCTTGGAACCAATTGCAGGGCTTGCCACGATTGGTGGATTGATGAAGGGGTGGATGGATTTCAGAGATCGGAGGCATAAAATTCTTTGTGACCATCCTTCATCATGGTTATTCACAGCAACTGGGCCATTTATGCCAATTGCATAGAATGGAACAAGGCGCCTAAGAGGGGCGCGACAAAACCACCGCCTCCTTAGACATGGAGACGTTGCATGGTTCTTCAGGTTAGCGAAAATATTGAAACTCGCCTCCTCCTAAACGCTACACAACGGTATAAAATGTTCTAGCCTTCTCCCTGGCCAGGGAGAGGGAACCTGGCTCTAGGGCGGCGACAGAAATATACCACCATTCGCTCCCACCGCACCCTTCCTACATAGCCGGTGGTCGCGGGGCGTCGAAGATTTTACGCTGGAACGCATCGGCCGCCCGCAGGACCGTCGCATCGTCGCCCTTGCGTCCGATCAGCATCATGCCGACCGGCAGGCCGTTCGACATGCCGCAGTAAGTAGGTCGGATTAGCGTAGCGTAATCCGACGAGCGGACGTCTCGGGTTACGCCTTCGGCCAACCCGACCTACAAGGCTGGGTCGTCTCCGCCCTCCCCCAACTCGGTTACTGGTCAGGGCACGGCTTGTTGTAGTAGACTCTCACCAAGCATGACACCGCGACAGCGAGAAAGCGCAGCCAAGTTCCTCTATGATTTAGCAAAAGGCATAGCACTGCTGACTGTCATCAACCCGTGGGTCAGGGGTCAGGAATCCTGGCTTACGGTGATCCTTGGCGGACTGGGCACGCTCGGAGTCTTTCTGTGGGCCTATTGGCTCGAAGGAAGACTGGAGGAGGACCAAAAATGACAATGTTTGATTGGATATTGTTGTGGATTGCGGTTATCGCCTGGGTCGGGGCTTCAGTGACATACGTCCGCACCCATCGTTCTCATAAATAGCCACCTTTGAACGACCCTCACCCTAGCGCAATTCACGATTCCGTATAGCCAGTCGGTCCCTTCCGTCATTCCGGCGAAAGCCGGCATCCAGGCTCCCAGCCCCTGGCCTCTGGATGCCGGATCAAGTCCGGCATGACGAGAGCGTAGAGGCGATAGAAACACCTCGCCCCTCCCGCCCATTCGTTTTCATCCTACCTCTGCTACAAAGCAGGTGGGCGCGGGGCATCGAATATTTCACGCTGGAACGCATCTGCCGCCCGCAGGACCGTGGCGTCATCGCCTCTGCGTCCGATCAGCATCATGCCGATTGGCAGGCCGTTCGACATGCCGCAGGGCACGTTCATGGCCGGATGGCCGGTGGCGTCAAACGGGGAGGTGTTAACCAAGTGTTCAAACGCCAGCTGCACACACTCTTCCCGACTCACATCCGCGGGTGGAATCTTGGGCGCCATGAACGGTAGCGTAGGCATGACTAAGAGATCGCACTCCTCTAAAGCGGCATCGTAGGCCGCAGATAACGAACGGGCCAAATTTTGGGCTTTGGCATAATAGCGTCCGTGGTAGCGCTCCTGCATATACCGGCCGGCCAACATAGTCAGCTTGACGTTCTCTGATAAATCGTCTGGTTTAGTCAGGAGACCGCGGGCCATGGCATCAAGCAAACTTGTCGTGTAGTGGCCTTTCCAGTTCGTGCCCATGCCGTTGCCCTGCACCATCAGTACGGTTGCACCCTCTTGAAATATGGCAAAGAGGATGTGTCGGCCGTGACGGTGCCATGGTATGGAAACGGTTTCGACACGAGCGCCGAGTTTCTCAAACGCATGGGCGGATTGTTCTACACTCTCATCCACATCCGCCTCAGACACGTCCTCCCAGCCAAAACCCTCCGGGACAATCCCGAGGCGCAGACCATCGATTTTTCCGGACAGGGCTTGCGTATACGCTTGGCCTTGCAGAGCGGCCTACTGACGCGGGTCGAGACCGTCCGGCCCAGCAATTACTTCTAGCAACAAGGCCACGTCAGCCACTGTCCGTGCCATGGGTCCGGCATGGTCTATGGTGAGTTCGATGGGAGCAATTCCGGTGTAGGGAACCAATCCATAGGTGGGTTTAATGCCATAAATCCCACACCAGCAACTCGGCATCCGAATCGAGCCGCCCTGATCGCCGCCAATCGCCATATCGACTTTGCTCGCCGCAACAAGCGCCGCACTGCCGCTTGAGGAGCCACCGGCCATCCGACTCGGATCGTGTGGATTTTGCACTGGTCCTGTATCGCTGGTGTGGCTTCCCCCTGACCAACAGAAATGCTCACACACCGCTTTTCCGAGAATGGTACCGCCCGTATCCAGGATACGCGTAACAACGGTTGCATCGATCTCCGGGGTGTAGCCCTCTAACACACTGCTACCGTTCATCATCGGTACCCCCGCCACGCAGACGTTGTCCTTAATCGCCAGCGTTTTTCCTATGAGCGGCCCTGACGGCGCGCCCGTTATTTCGGTTCGCCAATACCAGGCGTTGTATGGATTCTCTTCCGGTTGCGGGCGAAGGCCAGGCGTTCGCGGATACTTCACCGGCAGGGTTGGTTCGGTCAGTTCGTCAAGGTGCGCGTACGATTCAACAATTCCACGCATCAGTCCCTGAAACGATTTAATGTCGTTTCCGTCCAAGCTCAGTCCAAATCCGTCAGCAATATCGGCAATCTCATCCAGCGTCGGTAATTGTACGGGCATACTGTCCTCCTTTTCATTGGTGAGATAGCGCAGTGCCTTTCCCTTGCCAAGGTGCACGAAACCACATAAGACGAGGCCCACTAAAAAAAGAGACATCGGGAGGCACGGCATGGGACGCTTAGACAATAAAGTTGCCATCATCACCGGCGGCGCGGGCGGCATCGGTGTCCAGGCCGGGAAACTGTTTGCTCAGGAAGGCGCAAAAGTCCTGTTGGTTGATTTGCACGAGGACGCGCTCGAAGACGCCGCCCAGACCATCGGGAGCGAGGCGGTGCGCTATTGTGCCGCCGATGTCACCCAGCCCGACCATACCCAGCGCTATATTCAGGCTGCGGTCGAGCAGTTCGGCGGGGTCGATATCCTGCTTGCCAACGCCGGTATTGAAGGCGAGGTCCAACCGATTACCGACTACGCGATCGACACCTTTGATAAGGTCATGGCCGTCAATGTGCGGGGCGTGTGGTTGGGGCTCAAGTACGCCGCACCGGAGATTGCCAAGCGGGGCGGCGGCAGCATTGTGATCACCTCGTCGGTTGCCGGCGTGCGCGGTGCTGCCGGTGTGTCGGCCTATATTGCCAGCAAACACGCCGTGATCGGGCTGATGCGCACCGCAGCCCTGGAAATGGCCGCCAAGAAGATTCGGGTCAATACGGTCAATCCCGCCCCGGTGGATACCCGCATGATGCGCTCGCTGGAAGCAGGCTTTCAGCCGGACGATCCGGGTCAGGCCAAGGAGATGATGTCGGCCATGGTGCCTCTGCAACGCTACGCCGAGCCCGTAGAGGTCGCCAGGATCATGCTCTTTCTGGCCAGTGACGAAAGCTCCTACTGTAGCGGCGGCGTGTATATGGTTGACGGCGGCATGACGGCAAGGACGTAAAGCCGACGTCAAGCGCCGTCCGTTACCTCTCGCGCCTCACCTGCTAGCATAGCTCCCCATGGCCAGAGCAGGAAAACGACCGGCCGAGGATGAGCAACTCCATTTATTCGCTCCGCCCTCTTCTGCCGACGCGCCGACCGAGCGAACGCAACAGCTCAATCCCGCCCCCCGCCTGCCTGAGGTGGAGTCGCTGGCCGCTGCCCTGCCGGAAACGATTCGGCTCGGGACCTCTTCCTGGTCTTTCCCCGGTTGGGAAGGTTTAGTGTATGACCGCCCGGCCCCACAGACAAAACTGTCGCGCGAAGGCTTGCCGCTATACTCCCAACATCCGCTCCTGCGGACGGTCGGGGTTGACCGAACGTATTATCGCCCAATGACCGCGGCCCAATTCGCCGCCTACGCAGCCCAGGTGCCGGAGAGCTTCCGCTTTCTGGTCAAAGCGCACGAATACTGCACGCTGGCCGGCTTTGGCGATCATCCTCGGTATGGCACGCGGCGCGGGCAGCCCAACAGCCTGTTTCTCGATCCACACTACGCCACCCAGGAAGTCATCGGGCCGTTCACGGACGGGCTCAAGGACAAAGCCGGCCCGCTGCTCTTCCAGTTCTCTCCCCAGGACTATGCCAGCCTCGCCGGGCCGGGCTCTTTTGTCGAACGGCTGTATCAGTTTTTGGATCGGCTGCCGCGCGGCCCGCTCTACGCGGTCGAGATGCGGAACTCCGCACTCTTTACCCCCGAGTATGTCGATGCCCTATCCGCGGTCGGCGCCTGTCACTGCATTAACGGCCATCCCAGTATGCCGCCGGTCCGTGAGCAAGCCGGCCTGGTTCAACCGGAACGCAGTCGGGCGCTTGTCATCCGCTGGATGCAGGCTCGCCATCTGAGCTATCAGGCCGCAAAACACAAATACGCACCGTTTAACCGGATTGTCGACGCCGACCCTACGGCGCGCCAGACTATTGCCGAGCTATGCCTCGACAGCAGCCTTCGACGCCAGCCAAGCTATGTGATTGTGAACAATAAAGCCGAGGGCTGTGCGCCGCTGTCCATTCTTCAATTGGCGCAGCAGATTGTCGAAACGAGGTCCGACGCGGGCGCACGCGGCCCGCTCAGCTAACCAGCGCGGACACCCCGTCCCATATCAGCAGCAGCCCGAACAGGAGGAGAGCGACTCCGCTCAATCGGAGAGCTATCCGGTAGCCAGTCCCTTGCAAACGCGCCCGTCCGCCGTGAACAAGCACGGCAATCAGGACCTTCGAGCCGACCAGACAGCCGTAGAAGCCCAGCAGAAAGGCACCAATCGGGAGCCAGGCATCGTGGCGCGCGTTGTCCGTGACGAGCGGTCCCCCAACCGTCAGCCAAAAGATATACGGATGGGGATTCAGCAGGTTGACCAGCAAACCCTTGCGGAAACTCAGCCACACGCTGCCCGTTCCTTCCTCCGCCAGCCCCGTGGGCGCCGGTGTCCGCAGGGTCTCCCCCCCGAGGAAACACACATAGCATCCACCGATGAGGCTGAGGACCGAAAAGCTCGCAGGCGGGAGTTGATGCAGCACCATGAGCACCAGGCCGACGATCAGCACGTCCGCAACCGGCGGAGCCAGGGCCACACACGCCCCGCTCTTCCAGCCGTTGCGCAAGCTCTCATGAATCACCAGACTGGACAGCGGGCCGGGCGTGATGCCGGCGCCGAGTCCGAGGCTGATAGCAAAGAGAAAGGTTTGCCAGGTCGTCATGTGTCTACGCCGTTCTTCTCCCGCGCGGTTTTTTCACCGCAGCCCGCATGATAGATACGCCCCAAGAGGAGGTCGCGGTATGGCCGAGAGTCACACTCAGCACCAGCATCATCACGATCATCACGGGCCGCATTTTCGATTCTGCCCGAAGTGTGGCGGCACGTTAAGCCGCCAACTGCTCAAGCCCAACGAACCCAAACGGCTGGTGTGCGGGAGTTGTGCGTTTATTTTCTATGACGATCCCAAAGTCGCGGCCTGCACCATTCCGGTCATACAGGGCAAGATTCTCCTGCTGCAACGCGGGATTGAGCCCGGCTATGGCAAATGGGTCTTTCCCGGCGGCTTCCTGGACCGAGGCGAGCGGGTCGAAGACGCTGCCATTCGCGAGACCAGGGAAGAGACCGGTCTCACGGTGGAAGTGGGCCATCTGCTGGGTGCCTACTCCTACCCCGGCTATCCGGTCGTGGTGCTGGTGTATCCGGCAACCGTGCTCGCCGGTGCGCCCCAGGCCCTGGACGAAACGCTGGCGGTCAAGCTCTTTGCTCCGGCAGACATTCCCTGGTCGGAACTGGCCTTTCCCAGCACGACAGACGCGCTGACCGAGTACCTCTCACGGGTTGGGAAGTCACACCCGGCCTGACACCGGCCCAACTTTTTTTACTGGGGCTTTTCTGTTAGGGTGTCGCAAATTTTCAGGAGGACATGAATGCCAGAAGAACAACTGTCAGCCGAAGAGGAATTAAAAAAAGCAACCTGGGGCTATATTGGCGTGGGCGTGCTATGGCTCTCTCTGATCATATCGGGCATGGCACTTGAGCGCTTGGACCTGACCAGCGGTTATCTCACCAGCCTCCTGCCGGGCGCCGTCAACACCCTGCGGGCCGAGAACGCCTCACTCAACGAACAGGTACGCGAACTGAAAGACGCCAAGCAACGCCTGGACGGCCTGATTGGCCGCGAGCGGGCGACGGCAGAAGCGCTTGACTATTGTCAAGCCGAGAATAGAGAGATTAACGCCGAGTTGAAAACGATCAAGGCGAGTATGCCGGAGGCAAATTGACACGCTTGCCAGGCGTCTTTTGAACTCTGTATACCCTGCCGTCATACCCTACCATCATAAGAGGGGCGTCTGACCGGACGCCCCTCTTCTTTGTCAGGAAGCTCAGCAGGTCGGATGAGCGTAGCGTAATCCGACAGCCGGGATGCCAGCGTTACGCCTCCGGCTCACCCGAGCGGTAAGACTTCTGTGCTGAACGTCTACTGCCAGGCGTGTTGGCGCTGGATAAATTCCGTCACCACATCAACGGTGGTCTGGGCTAATTCGATATTAAACAAATGGCTGGCATTGGACAGAATGGTCAGGTCGGCGTTGGGAATCCGCTGGGCCAGGGTGACGGAGTTCTCCGGCGGAACCAGGCCGTCCTCTTTGCCGGTCACCACCAGCGTGGGCACGCCGATATCCGGCAGACGCTCATACGTATCATGCCCCTGAATCGCGGCCATCTGGTTGATCATGCCGTGCTTGGGGGTCGGGTGTTGGCTGGAGAGTTGGTTGAGTTCGAGCAGGGTGTTCATATGCTTTTGGATAAACCACGGGGTGACGGCGACCTTGGTCATGGCCAGGGCGGCTTGTTCCACGTCGAAGTCGGCAATATTGTTCAGCATGTCCAGCACTTCGGGGTCTTGTGACAACAGCGTCTTTTCTCCGCCGCAGTTGGTGCAGCCCAGGATCAGGCTTTTGACCCGCTGCGGATGACGCAGGGCAAACTCCTGGGCGATCATGCCGCCCATCGAGATACCGAAAACATTGGCCTGCTCGATTCCGAGATGGTCCAGCACCCCGGCGGCATCATCCGCAAACATCGGCATGGAATAGGGGGCGTCCGGCTTGTCGCTTTGGCCCACCCCCCGGTTGTCAAAGGCAATCGTCCTGAAGGTCCGGGCAAAGCCGTCCACATTCCAGTGCCAGCCGATCGAGCTGACGGTGAAGCCCATGATGAGCAGCAGGGGTTCGCCCTGGCCCTGTTCTTCGTAGTACAGCTCAATACCGTTTGATTCGATATGCGGCATAGATGGTTTCTCCTTCTCCCTACGTTTTGGTTGTGCAACATACAAAAGGGCAACCACCTGGGGTTGCCCCTACCTAATCTCAACGAACTGTCCGAAGTTGAGGTTAATCGATATACGGGCTGAAATTCCGCATGGCGAGCAGGAGAGCTTCAAGGTCGGCATATTCGCTCAGTTCGATATACAGATCGTTATACTGGCCGCGGACCGCCTCCGGGTCCTGTTCGTCCTGAGGATGCCTGAAGTGCGCCTCAAATTCTTTGAGCAGGCCCTGCGATTGCAGCTTGGTCTCAATCGGAATTTCATCGTTGATGGCGATCAGCAGTTTGGTCTGCTTGATCAGCCGCAAGACCATTTCTTCATCGCTACGCTCTGGCATGGCAACTCGCACTCCCCGCTCGTTCTCAGCCCGCTAGCCGTTCTCTTTCTGCTCCTGCAATTGGCGCTTCCAGTCGAGCATGCGCGCCTGGGCGGCCACGGCTTCGGCCTCCGGGACCATGCCTTTCTGCTGGTACAGGCGGGATAATACGGTAAAACTCATCTCGTCGCCGGGGCTCAGCTCGGTCAACTTTTTTGCCATTTCAATGGCTTCATCGAGCTGTTCATTATCGGCGTAGGCATGGGCCAGGTCATGCACGGCTTCGACATGGTTCGGGTCAAGCTCCAGAATCGCCTTATAGCTGGCAATGGCCTGCTCGGTCTCGCCGTCACACAGGAAATCGTAGGCTTCATCGTACAGGGCTGGGATGGATGGCATGGCCGTTCTCCTTGGTGCGGACAGCCTAGCGGATTTCGGGCACAGCTCCAACCCCATATCAGCCTCTCGTTGACAGGGTTTTGGCGACTTCCTATGCTCTTTTTCCTGTGAATACCCCACGGAACCACATAGACGCCCGCGTCCTGGATTTCATCGCCGCGCCCGACGGACAGGACTTCGGAAGCCTGGCCCTGGCAGTCTTCGCCTATCAATTCGAGCATAATCTTCCGTATCGGCGCTTCTGTCTGGCCAGAGACAAGACCCCGGAGACCGTTCGGACCTGGCAGGCTATTCCCGCCGTGCCCACCGTCGCCTTCAAAGAGCTTGAGCTGAGCTGCGGCCCCCCGGAAAAGATTTTTCTGACCAGCGGCACCACACGCGGACAGGAAAAGCGTGGCCGGCATCTTGTCCCCGATCTTCAGTTATACCACGCCTCGGCGCTGGCCCACTTTTCGCAGTGCCTCCTGCCCGAAAAACGTCCACTGCGGGTCTTGAGCCTGATTCCCGATCCTGAGACCCAGCCGCACTCCTCGCTGACCCAAATGGCTGAATGGGTGATGCGCGAGCTGGGAACCCCTGACAGCCGTTCTTTTATTGATGCGGACGGCATTCATCTGGACGCCTTTAGCGCGGCACTCACCCACGCCCAGGAGACGAGCGAACCGGTGTGCGTCCTGGCGATTACCTCGGCCCTGGTCGCCTTTTTCGACTGGTGCGCCGCCAATCGGAAAACCTTTGCGCTCCCCTCCAGCAGCCGCATTATGGATACGGGCGGCAATAAGGGCAAAGGCCGGCCGCTGTCGCGCAAGGGTTATCTGCAATCGTGCTGGAAATATCTCAAGGTCGCCGGCTATTACTGTGTGAACGAATACGGCATGACCGAGATGGCCTCGCAGTTTTACGACCACGTCTTGTACAACCGCTTTCGCAAGAGCAACGAACCGCGCTATAAAATCGGCCCGGCCTGGACGCGCACGCTGGTCGTCCATCCCGAAACCCTGGAAGAAGTGCCGCCGGGCGAGCACGGCATCCTGCGTCACTTTGACCTGGCCAACTGCGGCTCGGTCATGGCGATTCAGACCGATGATGTAGGCTATCTGACGGGCGACGGTTTTGAGATTATCGGCCGCATCCCCGGCGCGGAGGCACGCGGCTGCGCGCTGGTCCTGGACGAGTTGTTATCCGCCCAGTGAAAGAACTCTCTTCCCGTAGGGTGCGCCCTGCGCACCGCAAGCCCTCTTCCCGTAGCGCACCGAAAACGCTGGAATGAAGGTAAAAAATGCCTCTCTCCTCCCCGACCGAACTCGGTACCATCATCGCTACCCTCAGAGCCAATCAATCCCAAAGTCTCGCCCGCCGACCCGTCCGCGACATCTTACGTTCCATAGACCAGGCCGTTCAACGCTGGCTCGACTCGAACTCACCAGAACGCCGGGAAGCCGCAGCCCGTCTCCCGGAAACGACCGGCCTCTCTGCGGCCATGCTCCGGCACGTACTGCCCTTGATTTTTCGGGAATATCGAGCGGACACGCTAGAAGCGCTCTGCGTTGCCGAGCTGGGCGGCCTTGAAGTCCTGGATCGTTTTATCCCGTCTTCTCTCGGTCGCAGGAAAGCCTACGGCCCGCCCCTGAGCACGCATGTCTTAGCCGGCAACCTGCCCGGAGCGGGGCTCGACAGCGTCATCTTCTCTCTGCTGGTGAAATCCGCCACCCTGGTCAAAACCTCGTCCGCGGAGCCCGTCCTGCCCGTCCTGTTCGCCCGTTCGATTCAGGACATCGACCCTGGCCTTGGCGCATGTCTCAGCGTCGTTTCCTGGCCTGGGGGAAACGCGAACCTTGAAGACCTGGCGTATGGACGCGCGGACATTGTTGTTGCCTCCGGCTCGGATGCGAGCCTGGCGGCAATCCGGAAACGAACGCGCGGCACATTCATCGGCTACGGACACAAGGTGAGTTTCAGTCTGGTAACCAAAGAGGGGCTAGTTGATGCGGAAGCGACCACTCACAAAGCGGCCTATGACGTGGCGTTATACGATCAGCAGGGCTGTCTGTCTCCCCAGCTTGTCTATATTGAGGAAGGTGGTGCCGTCAGCCCAAGAGAGTTCGCGGCTCTTCTCGCCACAGGCCTGGCCCATTGGCAAACCGAGCTACCTCGCGGTCCGGTCCCGCCAGAAGTCAACACCGCCATCCGAAAAGTGAGAGACGCAGCCGAATGGCAGGCCCTGGCCGGCAAAGACGTTATCCTGCACGCGAGTCCGCAGGGAACGGACTGGACCGTGATGTACGACGCCGACCCGACCTTCGTCCAATCCCCTTTATATCGGACTGTTCGGGTGAAGCCGTTACTGGACATTACACAGCTTGGCGGGATTATTGATGCGTGGCGGCCCTATCTCGAAGCCGTGGGTGTGGCAGCAGGTCCCGAACAGATGGCGACTCTTACAGATACATTAGGAGCGCTGGGTGTCAGCCGCGTGTGTCCCATCGGGACCATGCAGCGTCCGCCGTTGAGTTGGAGGCATGGCGGAAGGCCGAGGATTGGTGATTTGGTGCGGTGGGTTGGGATGTGAAGATGGTAGTTAGGAGTACAGTCCGATGACGAGATTCTATAGAGGGGGACACTATCGTACGAGTAGACGCGGGAATATCCATTGGGTTTCAGGCCATGATGTGGAACGCGACGATTGGGACCGTAGCGACTACCCATCTTATTATACCAGCAGACTTCAGGAACTCCGAGCCGCGCGTGGTGCCACCGCTTGCTATATCAATCCCAATGCAAAATGTCGGGAATGTGGTGAACCAGTCTTCTATTATCAGAACGAATTTGGAAGCCGCGTTTTCTTTGACGAACTGGGCCCACCGTGGCCTAAACACCCCTGCACAGATCAAGGGCTTACACCAAGCAATACAGGTTCTGGCCGTAACCCTAGAATTCTCCCCACCCTGAGAAGCTCGATTGGACGAGATTCAGTAGCTGAATTGCTAGCCATATTAAATCTCGATCCACAATCTGATTTCAGGCGTCAATACGGCACTAATCCCTGGAGGCCATACCAAGTCAAGGGTCGCTATCCAACCCGGTCAGGAACGCTGATTGTACTCAAGGCTACTGATAGGGATGGTATCTCACCAAAGTTTGTAGCCGTACGTCGGCTACCACGAACAGTCACACGTGGCACCCTCGTCTTCATTAATCGTGGTCGCTTGGCATGTTTCAATATTTCGAAGATGGAGCCGCAAGAGTTTCGTTTGCAGACGCTACGAAGTGCATCTGCCTTTGTTAAAGCCCTCATCGGAGACAATGCCTGACCTTCAAAAATGGTTGGCGACCTGTCTACTTAGAACGCCGCGCCGCATCAAATGCGAGATAGACAAACAGGGCGGGAACGGCGATCAAGAGAAATGCAGCAACGTATTCCATAGCTAGAGACCCCTCAAATCCTCAATGAAGAAAATAAAGATACCCCAGACAGATTCAATAGAAGAACTGGCGCACTTTTGGGATACTCACGACCTTACTGAGTTCGAGGACCAACTAGAAGAAGTCTCAGAACCTGTCTTTGAACGTAGGCCAGAGGCAGTCGCCAGGCCGCACAAGCGAGAGGCGTGGAAAAGGAGGTTACTATGAGTATCCAACTGACCCCACAGCAGCAGAAAGTCCTGGACACCCAAGAGGACAATCCACCGCGTGTTATCGATCCTCGGACTCACACCACTTATGTCCTTGTTCCAGAGGTGGACTACGAAGCTATCCGGGAGCTACTTGAAGACGAACATCGTCAGCAGGCCCTCCAGATGGAAAATGATCCTCGATTCCTTGATCGTATTGAGGCCGCCCGCAGCAGTATTCGAGCGGGTAAGGGTGTCCGCCTGGAGGAACTGTAAGACGATACCTCCGCTAGGGTTCTCCAGAAAGGGTTGGTAAGCCAAACGGGATGGTGGACAAAGAGGCCTTGTTGAGATTATTGGAGAGTCACAATGATACAAAATGATCGGGACTTACAAATCACTCGGGAGCGGATTGCACGTTTTGAAGACCAGGTCGCCCGTTTACGTCAAGTCGAAACGAATCCGGCGAACTACCCTGCCTCGGCGTCCGGCTTTCTGGCTGAAATCGACCGCATGCAGTTAGAAGTGCGGGAATATTTATCCTTGCATCCAGCGGAAATAGCCGTGACGGGGTGAGTTGGAAGCTCAGACAACGGAGAGGCGTGCAGAAAGTTTAGAAAAAAGCCCCTCACCCTGGCCCTCTCCCAAGGGGAGAGGGGATCGAAGACGAAACAGCGAGTGATAGCAGCTTAGTCCCACCTACACCGGCGGTATCCAGCCCAGCTCCTGGTAGCGCTTAATCAAGTTGCGCAACATATCCTCCGTATCCAGACACTCGTGGAAACCGGCCTGCCTGATTTTAATCGTACTGACGATGATGGGCGGGGGAGGCTCCGACGCGCCGTAGGCAAAGGACAGGTCGGTCAGCTCGAACGATCCGCCTACAAAGTCCAGCATGTTTCGCGGAGCCCTGAGTTGATACTTGTCAACAATCGCGGCCCAGTCGGCAGCGCGCTTGGGCATCTCTTGCGTGAGACACAGCGGCTCGGGCGGACCGACTTCCATGCCCAGGGCAGCGGCAATCGTCGGCCAGACGTTTTGCCACACAAACACATCGCCATTGGTGCTGTTAAACGTCTCGTTACGGGCGTTCGGGCTGGTGGCGGCCCAGGCTAAGGAACGCGCCAGCAGGTCGGCGTCTACTGCTTCAAAGACGTAGGGCGGGCCGCCGGGAAACGAGAGCGGCAGACCGGCTTCCTTGCGCAGCGCGGCGTAAACGCAAATGGCGGGCAGCACGTTGAGGTTGCCCTTGAGCGCTTCACCAAAAATGAGCTGGGGTCGGAAGATTGACCAGGACCAGTCCTTGCCCTGCTGTTGTTGGCGCAAATAGTCCTCTTGCAGAAAATAAAAATTCTCGTGCTGATGGCGCGGCCAGCGTTCGCGCGCCGGTGCGGGAAACGGTTCGATATGCGCCCCGTAGGCTTTGGTGCCCTGCAACAGCGACACGTGCTGGAGCTGGGTCGCCGCGGCCTTGAGCGGCTCAAACAGATTCTCCAGCATCCTCAGATTTGTTTCCATCTGGTCGCGCTCACGCCAGCCCTGGACCACCCCAGGCTTTTCGTACAGCGCGGTATAGACCAGATGGGTCACATCCTGCATCTGGCCGAAGACCTCGGTACAGCGCGCCGGGTCTTGCAGGTCAACGGATAGAAGCGTGGCACCCTCAAGGCCGTCGGGAATACGGCGCGATACGCCCACGACATCCCACTCGTCCAGGCTGGCAAAGTGGCGCACGGCCGCAAACCCGACCAGGCCGGATGCCCCCGCAACTAAGACTTTCTTCCTGGCCATCATTCCCTCCTTGCCCTCCTTGATATGCCCAGGGCGCACGCTACCAATTTGTCGGTCAGGGTCAAGAGGCCATTTCTTGCTGAGCGAACCTCCCTCACGTATGCTGCCGGCTATGGCTTCTCTTCGTGACGATTTTCTGCGCTACGTGAGCCAGACCTCGCCCGCGCCTATGGGTGTGGAAGTCGCGCACTCGCACGGCTGCGTTGTGGTAGACACCAGCGGCAGGGAATATCTCGACCTGCTGTCCGGCATCGGCGTGACCGGCATCGGCCATACCCATCCGGCGGTAGTCCAGGCCGTTCAGACCCAGGCCGAGCGCTATCTGCACGCCATGGTCTACGGTGAGTACATCCAGCAGCCACAGGTCGATCTGGCGCGACGGCTGGCCGAACTGGCCCCCGGCGAGCTGTCGGTGACCTATTTCACAAACAGCGGTACGGAGGCGGTCGAGGGTGCACTCAAGACGGCCCGGAAGTATACCGGCCGGTCCGGTTTTGTCAGTTTTGTCGGCAGCTTTCACGGCGACACGTTCGGCTCCGTGTCGGTCGGGGGCAATCCGGTCTATCGCGACCCGTTTGAACCCCTGCTGCCAGGCACGACCTTTCTGCCCTTTAACGACCGCCCGGCTTTGCACACCATCGACGAGACCGTCGCCGCCGTTATTATCGAACCCATCCAGGGCGAGGGTGGTGTGCGTATCCCGGACGACGACTATCTGCCGGCACTCCGGCAGCGCTGCTCCGAGGTCGGCGCCCTGCTTATTTTTGATGAGGTGATTACCGGCTTCGGGCGAACCGGCAGAATGTTTGCCGGCGAGCACTGGCGGGTGACACCCGACATCCTGGTGGTGGCCAAGGCCCTGGGCGGCGGTATGCCCCTCGGGGCGTTTATCAGCACCCCGCAGATTATGGCGACCCTGTCGCACGACCCCGCCCTGGCCCATGTCACGACGTTCGGCGGGCATCCGGTGTGCTGTGCCGCGGGTCTGGCCGCGCTCGACGTTCTGCTGCAAGACCGCCTCGTGCAGCGCGCTCAGGACAGAGGAAAAGAGTTCTGTCGAAGGCTGGAAACCCTGGTCGAGACCGGCCGGTGTACTGCCGTGCGGGGACGCGGCTTGCTGATCGGCCTGGACTTTATCAGCCCGCAGATGACGCAGCGATTTGTTCAGGATTGCTTTGCCCAGGGTCTCGTCCTGGGCTGGACGCTGCACGAGGACACGGTTGTCCGTCTGGCCCCACCGCTCGTGATTTCTTCGGCAGAGATTGATCGTGCGGTTTCGATCATGCGGCAGGTGCTGGAACGTTTATAGGAGCAGGTGGGGCGCAGCCTACGGTTCGATCTTACCCCAGGCGTGCACCTTGGTTGGCGAGATGCGGACCATGGCGTTATTGGCGAAGGTGAGGTCCATGGCTCGATACTGGGGATAGCGTTCGCGCAGCCGGGCCAGCATACGGACGTATTCGGCTTCGTCATCAACCAGCGCGGTCGTGCCGGTTATCAAGACATAGGCAAGCTGGGTCCAGTCGTCGGCATAGTCGTCAATCACGATGGCGGCCTGCGGGTTTTCCAACATATTGCGAATACGCTTGAGGGGTTTGCCGGTTTGGCGCTTGGGCTTGTGGTCCACCACGAAATAGACGTGCTCGCCATCAAACGCATAACAGAACGGAATCACATGCGGCTGGCCCGCGGCATCGGCGGTCGCCAGACGGGCCACCACGTGGGTATTGATGAAGCGTTGAACCGGCTCGGAAATAACGACAGGCATACGGTAGGGTCACTTTCCTGCCGGTGTCAGCGCGCCGGCTTCGTTCCGCTCGGCTGGCGGAGCAGCCGGGGGCGATTCGCCACAAAAAGACGCCTGGGCCTCACGGTATAATTCCTCGGCCCGCCCGGCGTAGCGCGGAGAAAAATGGAAGACCCGCAGCTCCCGCACCTGGGCGGAACGCCCGAGCAGGCCGGCCTGTTTTGCGGTGAGATGGTAACGCTTGGTGGCTTGCTCTTCGTCGGCATCCAGAAACGGAGATTCACAGAAAAAGACATCCGCGGCCTGGGCCAGGGCCGCGATGCGTTCCGTATTCTCCGGGCTGAAGAGCGTGTCTACGACATAGGCAAATTTCTGTCCTTGTGTTTCCTTTATCAGCGAGCCCCGCACCTCGCCCAGACTGAAATTCCGGGAACGGTCGAGTCCGTTCTCCTGCCAGGTGGCAGTGACCATAGCGCTATCCGGCTCTCCCCCGCGCAGGGCGCTTTTGAGTGCCGACAGCCACGGACCAGGCGGAACGCCAAGCCGCACCAGGTAGGCGGCATCCACATTCAGGTGACTCTTCTCTTCCAGCGCAAACGCCATGGAATAGATGCGATGGTCAAGATGGGTCGCGCGAATACAGAATGCCGGCTCATCCACCACCAGGCCGTGAAAAGGCTGTGTGGGCAACGATTCGCGCCGAAAACCGCTGGCCGCCTGAAAGACGGCCCGCCGGATCGAATCCGGCCAGACCTCTGCCACCTCAAGCGAGAACCCATAACCGTCAACCAGATTCCAGGTATAGCCGCGCAGCTTGCCCTCAACACAGTCCAGGATGCCGGGCGGACCACACAGCCACAGGGTCTGGTCCCGACCCAGAAACACACGCAGCAGCCGGTCAAACCCGATGAAGTGATCCATATGGCAGTGCGAGACACACACGTGGCTGACCCGGCACAGGTCTCCGGCGGGAAAACTGTCATTCTGACCGAGGTCGAACAGGACCGCCCGGCCTTCCCAGCGCAGTTGGATATACAGCCCAGGGTCGCCAAACGGCCCGTTTATCAGACGGGGGACAAAAGCGGGATTCATAGCGTGCGGCAGACTTTTTGATGCTCTGAGGTTAAACCGTGAGTGATATTATCCGTTGTGTCTCTCCGGTTTGCAAGGCGGGACGGACCGGCGTGACACGGTAGTCTGGAATCCGTAGGCGGTCATGTTTCCTTTTCATATTCCCCCTCACCCCAGCCCTCTCCCTCCGGGGGAGAGGGAGCAAAAAATCCCCTCTCGGGAGGGGTGCCGCGTAGCGGCGGGGTGGGTTCTGCGGCTGGACCGTATAAGGGGAAACCCACCCCGGCCTTCGGCCACCCCTCCCGAGAGGGGATAAAGATATCCGGGTCCGGGTTATTGACAGCCACCGGACTGGTCGCTACCCCTACTGAAACCAACACCAGCAAGAGCGGACGGGCAAAGGGAGTGACCGGCAATGGCGACGATAATCACCGAGGACTGCATTAACTGCGCGGCGTGTGAGCCCGAGTGTCCCAATACCGCGATCTATCAGGGGGGCGTGGAGTGGGACTTCAACGGCGCGGTCAATCCGGCCATCGATGACGACATTTTCTATATCGTGCCGGACAAGTGCACGGAGTGCGTCGGCTTTTTCGACCAAGAGGCGTGTGCAGCCGTGTGTCCGGTGGACTGCTGTCTGCCCAACCCGGACATTGTGGAGACCGAAGAGGCGTTGTTGGCGCGGGCCAAGGAGTTGCATCCCGAGCAGACGTTTGGGGACGATTTCCCCTCCCGCTTCAAGGGTGAAGGCGGAGAATCTACCCCAGCACCGGCTGAGGCCGCGGCAACACCCGAAGCGGCTCCGGCGGCCGCGCCTGCACCGGCGGCCGCGCCAGCGCCGGCGGCTGTCCCGACACCGGCTGTCGCGCCGACCTCGGTTGCGGACCTTGTCTCACTCTCCATTCCGAGCGTAGACGAATGGCAGGTGCCGATTAACTGTCATCGTTGCGACGGAGAATACAGCGCGCCTTTTCGGCATTTTCGGATTGGCGTGGTCTTCTACTGTACCCATTGCGGCGGCTCGCTCGTGGTCAACTCCTCCATGTTCAAGGATGTCGCCACGGCGCTGGATAGTTTCTACGCGCGGTGGGCCGGCGACTTCGAGGCGTTTCAGGCAAAGCGGCAGCGCGAGCTTGAGGAATTTGAGGAGCGGAAGCAGGTGGACCTTGAGAATTTCTCCGCAACCCTCAAGCAGGTGGTTGCCAAGGCGAAGCCGGCCGGCAGGACCCACCGGCGGCTGTCGATGTTCGGCTTTCAGCGGGTGGGCTAGACCAGTTTTCAGATGGGCGGAGCGGACGGGCGCCACAGGACCGGAGACCAGGGGCGCACTCCGTAGGGGGAAGCCCAAGCGGGCTGAGCGCCGGCCCCCTCGGACGCTACACTACGGTGTAAGTTGCTCTAGAACACAGAGAGAAAACGCAGCCCCATCCCCTCCCAAGAGGGGAAGATTTCTCTCCGAGGCCGAGCCCTACTGCTCGTACCTTTTCCCCAGTTCCATGGCTTCCGGCACGCCGAGCAGGGCCGTCAGCTCCTCAAACGACGCCCAGCCTGCATCCTGGGCAATGCTGCCCGTTGTTTTGAGTTCCTGCATGGCGTCACGCATGCGAAGGTAGGCGGCCATCAGGGTGGCGGAATAAATCGTCAGCTTGAAGCCGAACTTGGCGAGTTCCTGCACGGGCAGCAGTTGTCCATTGTACAGCAGCGGCAGGTCGCCGAGTTCCTGGACGTAGCGCTTGATATCGGCCTGCGTTTTAATCCCGTCCACAAAAATAAGGTCGGCGCCCGCCTCTCTATACGCCCTGGAACGCTGGATAACATCGTCCCAGCCATTGACCGCCAGGGCATCGGTGCGGGCAATAATCACGAAGTCCTGACTGTGGCGGGCATCGCACGCGGCTTTGACTTTCGGGACCATCTCGGCCATGGGGATGACCTGCTTCCCGGATAAGAATCCGCACCGCTTGGGCCACACCTGGTCTTCCATGTGCAGCGCCGCCGCTCCGGCCGCTTCATATTCGCGGACGGTCCGGTAGACATTCACCGGGTTGCCATAGCCGGTGTCCGCATCGCACACTAGGGGAATATCAATGGCGTTCGCAATAGCGCGCACATTCTCGACCATCTCGGCCATGGTCAGCAGCCCCACATCCGGGAAGCCGCGCGAGGCGGCCGTCCCGAACCCGGTCATATACACGGCCTCAAACCCCACGTCTTGGGCAATCTTGGCCTGAAACGCATCAAAGATGAACGGCGCAAGGACCATCTCGGGGCTATTAAGCATGGCACGCAAACGGGATGCAGTACTCGGCATGGCTTCCTCCTTATATATGACTTGCTGTTACCGCTGGCAGGGGAAAACCCACCCCGCCGCTTCGACTAGGCTCTGGACAGGCGCTCCGCAGCACCCCCTTCGACTTCGCTCCGCTACGCTCAGGGTGAACGGAGCCATTTCCGTTCGTGCTGAGCGTAGTCCCAGAGGGGCGAAGTCGAAGTACGCTCCGCTCAGGACAGGCCCTTCGACTGGGCTCAGGACAGGCCCCCAGGGAGGGGATAAAAAAAGCTCCCCTCTTGGGAGGGGTGGCTCGCAGGGCCGGGGTGGGTTCCGCCGACTCTGGCATACCTCGTCCCCGTTTTCGACTTGCGACACCACATGGTATTTGCATCATACGTCCCTTGGGAGTGCGTTTTTCAGCGCGGCGTGGCGGCACCTGGCGCTTACCATTCGGTCCGCGCCGGCGGTAGGGCTCCACTCGGACTGGGGGCGTCAAAGAACTCATGGCCGGCCTGCGTCGCACGGCGCAGATAGCGCTTGAGCAGCCGCTCGGAACGCTTGAGCAGTTCGTTTTTCCCTCGAAAGACTTGTTCGCTCACCCATTCGTTGCGTATCCAACAGTCGAACGAGGCCTCCTGAATGAAATTGAACTCCATCAAGAGCCCCAACTCCTGGGTATCCACCACTATGGCGCGCAGCGACAGACCGGAGTCCACAATGGCACCGCGCAGATTGGGCGGGAGGGGCATGGCGCGCTTGACCTTCTCGATCTCGCGTTGGGAGGATTTTTTTTCGAGCAGGGATACATAGCCCCACGCACCGGGCGCTGGGTCGGCCTGGGCCAACAGTTGGGCGTTCAGGTCGGTCAGATTCTTTTCGGCCTGGACCTGGTCGTAGTCCTCGACGGTCTTGAAAAACGAGGCCCCAACCGGAGCCTGCCGTTCGGACTGCTTTGCCCGCTCACGGCTTTTTTGCTCCTCCACCCACCACTGGTTTTCCCTGGACGTTTTTTTCTTTCGCTCCGCCATCACGTACTTCTTTCCGAACCCATCGGCGCCGGCCGTTATTGGGCCGGCAGCAGATACGAGAATCCTGCCGTAAAGGTATGCGTATTGAGGCCGCGGTTTTCGTCATACAGGCTGGCGTTCGAGGCGTGCCGAAAACGATAGCCAAAACTGATAGCCAGATTGTCGTCAAGAAAATAGGTGCCACCACCGCCCACCATTTCGGCAAAATTGAGTCCGCCTCCAAGGTCATAGCCCTGAAGGTTGTGATACATGACGCCCAGGCCGCCCTCGATATAGGGGTAGAACGGGATGCCGAGATCAAAGTGATAGGTCAGCACCGGCAGCATCAGGCCGACCTCAAAAGAGCCTTTGTGGCGCTCAAGCCCTCGGCCCCGAGATTTTTGGGTTATCAGGGAGCCAAACGGCTCGGTGGCGATTTCGAGCGCGCCTTTGGGCAGAAACCATTTTGAGCCCTGAAAGGCGGTATAGCCAATGCGTAAATGTATCGGGACTTTTTCAATTTTCCGCGACCCGGAGTCCGCGCTGATGGTATAGCCGGACTGCATCCCGAGCGACCACGTACCCGCCTTGGGTAAATCGTTCGCCCAGACAGCGGAACTCACGAGACCCAGCAGCCCGCCCACCGCGACTATGATTCGCAGCCCGCGTTTCACCTGTTTTTTCGTCATGCTTGCATCTCCTTTTTGCACTGTGGCACGCCTTGCCGCTCTCAGAGACTGACGAACTGCCAGACATTCAGGCTGCTGGGGCCGTCCGCTGTATCAAGGCGCGCAAGGCTACCCCTTGCTGTTGCATGGACTCGCCCAAGGCGCGCAAAGCTACCCCTTGCTGCTGCAAAACTTCCATCGTTTCCTGATGCCGGTCTTTTGCTTCCTGGTGTTGGTCGTCCCAGGCGCTTAACGTCTTTTTCATGGTCCACAACCCGCCGGCGATCAGCCCGCACTGGATCGCACCGATCAGTACTTGAGCAATCAAGGCATACCCTTGGAGCGTCAGGCTTGCCGTTTCATACTCGGTCATATTCCTAGTCCACCAAGACCTCACACTCTGTTTCAACAAAATCCTGTCTGGTCTCGTCCCACCCGAACGCCTTGATGGTTCTGACCTCCCGCTCATAAATTGAGATCACCACATACGAGGCATCGGGATAGGACGGTTCATCACCGAACATGGCTTGGGCTTTATCTTCAGCGGAAAAATAGGCGTCATGGTTGGGATGGGAATGGTAGAAAGCTGTCAGCTCGGCCCCGGCATCGACCGCTTTGAGCACGGCCAGCAGCTCTTTTGGCTGCATGAGATACGCAATCGTGGCATCCCGCGGATAGGTGTGCGGGTCCTTGGCGTGCATGGCGTTCTGGATATTGGTAATGCGCCGGACTTCCTCACGTCCTTTAACCCGCACAACGGCCCCACAGCACTCCTCCGGAAAAGTCTCCCGCGCGTGCTGACTCAGGGCTGCGTGTGTCTCGGACGTGAGCTGTACCACCCTGGCGTTTCCTTCTCGTCGCGTAACCCCCGAATTATGGCTGGCTCCCGTAGAAAAGTCAAAATGCCGCCGTCGCCGAAATTGAGACGCTGATGGGCGCCGAACCCGGCAGCGAGGCGTTTGAGCGGCTTGAGGCCCTCGCAACCTTAGTGGATGCTTACGAGGCCAGAGAACACCCCATTGCAGCCCCGGACCCGGTTGACGCCCTTCTCTTTCGCCTGGAGCAACTAGGGGACCCTCGTATAGAGGTCTCCGATTACATCAATGTTTCGCGCAAACTGGAAAAGTTGGGCTGTTCCCCGCCCGAAGGTATTGGCATCCTGCCCGAACGATTTGACACTTGCACATCCACGGACGAATTCGCCCAACTATCTCGGACACGCGCTGTAGTGAAACTGTTTGAGGATAACCACATACCGGTTTCGGTAATAAAAAAGGAAGGACAAAATCTCCCACATACTTACACCGCCTCATCCGAATGGTTTACAGGGGTCGGGCCGACATTCTTTGTTTCTGCCGTTCTCTTATCAGAAAATCCTCACATCCTCTCGCTGGCTCATAGTCTATTGGCTAATTATTTAACGGGCCTTTTTAAGGGAGCTAAAGGAGGAAGTGCGGATCTGGAGATGGTGACAGAAAAAGTAGAAAAAGATGGATCAAGGACTTACAAGAAAATCCGCTATAAAGGGAACCCTGAGGTGCTGACAACATTGTCTGAAACCTTCAATAAGATATTCGATGAACAGTAGCGCTACCCTTCGACTGAGCGAAACCTGAGCCGTAACTTCCGTTCTACAGCGTAAGCCCCTCCCCAATCCCCTCCAAGGAGGGGATTTTCTGCCCCCTCGCCCCTGAGGGGAGGGCCTGTCCTGAGCAGAGCGGAGCGTACTTCGACTGCGCCCCTCTGGGGCTCCGCTCAGCACGAACGGAAATGGCTCCGTTCACCCTGAGCGTAGCGGAGCGAAGTCGAAGGGGGCTGGGGTGAGGGGTTCCCGTCGTTGCTCTTTTTTCCGACCCAGCTATAGTGACACGCATTTCAAACAGGAGCGGAGTCGTATGGTCACGATTGAAGAGTTCAGCAAAATGGAATTGCGGGTGGGAACAGTCACGTCGGCAAAACCCCACCCGAATGCCGACCGCCTGCTGGTCCTCAGTGTCGATATCGGCGAAGAGACCGAACGCCAGCTCGTGGCGGGTATCCGGGCGCATTACAGCCCGGCGGAACTCGTCGGGCGGCAGATTGTGGTGGTCGCCAATCTTCAGCCGGCAAAACTGCGCGGGGTCGAGAGCCAGGGCATGCTCCTGGCCGCCTCGGACGGCGAGCAGGTCATTGTCTTACGACCGGAGAAAAGAGTCCGGGTCGGCTCGCAAGTCCGGTAGAGAGGGAAGCTGTTGGCATGACCCGGTGCAGCGGTACGACGAAACCCACCCCGCCGCTGCGCGGCACCCCTCCTTGGGACGTGTGATGCCCATTGCGTCGTGGGTGATGAACAACTGAGGCAATCACAGGACCGGGCTTCTGTCAGCCTCAGCCCTGTAGCAATTTGAGCAGAGCCACAACCACCCCACCCTGGGCAATCAGCGCTCCCGTCATCCACTTGAGCAGATCGGATTTGACCTCGGCCATATCAGCCTTGGTCCCTAGGCGCAGGGCTTCAATCTCGGCCTTGTTCCCCAGGCGCAGGGCTTCAATATCCCGCTGGACCCCGACGATACTGGTCTTGGTCTCCTGGCGCAGGACCTCAATCTCCCGCTGGACCCCGGCGATATCTCGTTGGATTGTGGCAACATCGGCTTGGGTGGCAAGGTTGGTGTTGAGCAGGTGGACCTGCTCGTCGGCCAGGACTTCGGCCTGCTGCTCGGTAAAGCCGTTCTCGGTCAAATGCTTGACGAACCGATGGGTGTCAAAGGCAATCGCTTCGGACATGGGGCGGGACTATAGCATATTCCAAGCGAGCGGGGCAGACCTGCGCCGGCCTCATTTCTCTGCCGTAAAATAAGGCCGGCTGATTACTCAGCCGGCCTTTCATCTGAGGATAACAGTTCTTTCATCCCCTCCCGAGAGGGGATGAAGATTAGGACTCGGAAAAACGGCTGATATCAATCACCGCGCGCTCGTGCAGGCCCTCACCAATCTTGGTGCCCTCCTCGTTATAAGCCTCAACCGTGAACTTGAGCCGCCGGCCCTTGATTTCCTCCAGACTGACCTTGCCGGTCACCTGCTGGCCAATCTGGGTGGGCGCCAGATGTCTGACATCGACGTGGAAGCCGACCGTCTGTTCGTCCGCGTCCATGTGGGGAGTGAGAAACTGCACGCAGGTGCCTTCCATGAGCTGAATCATGGCCGGCGTGGAATACATGCGCGGCGCGTCCGGCCCGAGATGCACGATGCCCATCTCGGGGGTGGTCGTAATGGTCTGCTCAAAGGTCATGCCGGCTTTGAGTGAGTCTTTCATGCGTTCCTCCAGTTCTTTGTCTGCTTCGACAGGCTCGGGACGAACGAGTCTTCCTTTCATCAACTCCGTTCATCCTGAGCGCCCTTCGACTTCAGGCGCGTTGCGCCTTACGCTCAGGACCGACGGCCCGCCGTTCATCCTGAGCGTAGCGCCGGCGAAGTCGAAGGATGCTCCCTAGGGCAGCAGCGAGGCGCGGGTGACCTCTTTGCGGTCTGATTTCTCCATGGCCTCGCCCGCTTGAGAAAGCGGAAACTCGGCGTCAACCAGCTCGTGATAGGGATAGGTGTCCATATGCGCGGACAGGAAATTCAGCGATTTATGCAGATAGTGGGGGTTATAGGTCGCTACGCCGATCATATGGAGTGACTTGAAGGTAATCAGCGCCGGCGGGACCTCGACGGTCAGCCCCAGCGAGATATTTCCGATCTCAATGACCCGCCCGCCGTTTCGTACCAGATTGATCGCCTCCAGAAACGCCTGGGGTACGCCGGCAACCTCCAGGACCACATCCGCGCCCAGGCCGTCGGTCAGCTCCCGCACCCGCCCGACCCGCGCTCTGGTGTCGGTATACTCGCGCATGTCAACGATCTCGTCCGCGCCAAAGGCTTTGGCCCGCTGGAGACGCAGGTCCACCCCGTCGATGGCAATGACCCGCGCGCCGCGGGCTTTGGCCACGGCCATGGCGTGCAGGCCCAGCCCGCCGGCACCCTGCACCACCAGGGTTTCTTCATAGCTGAGCTGGGCCTGATCCAGCCCAAAAAAGACCTCGGACAAGGCGCAGTTGGCCGCCGAGGCGGCATGGTCGGGCACGTTGTCCGGCACTTTGTAGACGTGCTGGCCGGGCTGGATGTAGTAATGCGTGGCAAACGGCGTGTGGAAATGTGGCGGATCGTGCGGACCGACGCGCCGGGCGCGAATGCCCAGCACGACGCACGCCGCCGCGTTTCCGGCCCGACAGTTCACACATTTGCCACAGGTCTCGTAATAGACCGGCGCAATCCGGTCGCCCTCTTTTAAGGGCTGGCCGGCCGTATCGTGGGTGACGCCCTTGCCCAGCTTATACACCCGACCCACCATCTCATGGCCGGGCATGACGCCCCGCTTGCCGAACTCGCCGCGCCACATATGGACCTCGGAGCCGCACACATTCGTGCGACTCACTTCGGCCAGAATGGCGCCCTCGGCGACCTCGGGCAGGTCGTACTCAAAAAACTCAATCGTTCGCGCCTTGGGAATAAAACTGACGGTCCCCTTCATGATACTCCTCCTGTTCGTATCCCCCCTCACTGGGGGGGATTCAGAATGTCGGCGGGCGATATTCGCCAAACTCGTTGCGCAACGCATCCGAGATTTCGCCCAGGGTGACATAGGCCCGCACGGCATCGATAATGGCTGGCATCAGATTGCCCCCATCCCGCGCCACCTGGCCGACCCGGTCACACGCGGCCTGGGCCGCGGCCTGATTGCGTTCGGCTCGCACCCCGGCCACCCGTTCCTTCTGGCGTTCTTCCAGGGCCAGATCGACTTTCAGCAGGTCGTCGTGGTGGTCTTCCTCGACCGTGAACTCATTCACCCCCACAATGATCTGCTGCCTGGCTTCAATCGCCTGCTGATAACGAAACGCCGCGTCGTGAATCTCGCGTTGCTGATAGCCGTTCTCAATCCCTTTGACGGCTCCGCCCAGCGTGTCGATCCGCTCGATATACTCGACCGCCTTGGCCTCCAGTTCGTCCGTCAGGGATTCGATAAAATACGACCCGGCCAGGGGATCAATGGTGTCCGCGGCCCCGGACTCGTGGGCGATGACCTGTTGGGTACGCAGCGCAACCCGCACGGCGTCTTCCGTGGGCAGAGCCAGGGCCTCGTCTTTCGAGTTGGTATGCAGCGAGTTGGTCCCGCCCAGGGCCGCGGCCAGCGCCTGAAGAGTCACGCGGATGATATTATTGTCCGGCTGCTGGGCGGTCAGCGTCGAGCCTGCCGTTTGGGCATGGGTACGCAGCATCCACGAGCGCGGATTTTTGGCCTGAAAGCGCTCCTTCATGATTTTGGCCCACAACCGCCGGGCCGCCCGGAACTTGGCCACTTCCTCAAAGAAATTATTATGCACATTGAAAAAGAACGACAGCCGGGACGCAAACTGATCGACGTCGAGGCCAACCGACTGCGCGGCCTCAACATAGGCGATCCCGTCGGCCAGGGTGAACGCAATTTCCTGGGCCGCGGTCGAGCCGGCCTCACGGATGTGGTAGCCGGAGATCGAAATCGTGTTCCAGTTCGGCACCTGGTCGGCGCAAAATCCGAAAATATCCGTGATGATCCGCAGGGACGGGCCGGGCGGATAAATATACGTGCCACGGGCGATATACTCCTTGAGCAGGTCGTTCTGGATGGTGCCGTTGACCTGATCCCAGGCCACACCCTGTTTTTCCGCCACCACCAGGTAGAGCGCCAGCAGGATGGACGCGGTGGCGTTGATGGTCATCGATGTGCTGACTTTGTCCAGCGGAATGCCGGCCAGCAGGGTTTCCATGTCCGCCAGCGAGTCGATGGCCACACCGGCCCGGCCGACTTCTCCGGCGGCCATGGCGTGGTCGGAATCCCGGCCCATCTGCGTGGGTAAATCAAAGGCCACCGACAGGCCGGTCTGGCCCTGCTCCAGCAGGTAGCGGTAGCGCTGGTTGGACTCCTCGGCCGTGCCAAAACCGGCGTACTGACGCATGGTCCAGAAACGACCCCGATACATGGTCGGCTGAACGCCGCGGGTAAAGGGATACTGGCCGGGAAAGTCGAGCTTGTCCTGGTAGTCGCCATCCTGGGTATCCTCGCGGGTATACACCCGCTTGATTTCTATGCCCGACGTGGTCTCAAAACGCTCTTTGCGTTCCGCAGACCGCGCCAGAGCTTTCTTGAGAACGGAGTCTTCCCAGGCCTGCCGGGCTGTTGTGACCGTATTTGCCTTCCTCATAACGCACCCTCAAATCGGCAGAAAAACAGGCTCTTTGCCTACAGTAAAACCGGCGCAGAGACAACCCTCATTCCGGGCGTGCTCGGTGTCATAGGACCCCCACCCTAACCCTCTCCCTATTAGGGGGAGGGAATTTTCTGCCCCCTCGCCCCTGGGGGGAGAGCCTGTCCTGAGCAGAGCGGAGCGAAGTCGAAGGGGGCTGGGGTGAGGGGGAAAACTCAGGAGAATATGCCGGGAGCGAGACTCGAACTCGCACGCTGTCGCCAGCGGTGGATTTTGAGTCCACTGCGTCTGCCAATTCCGCCATCCCGGCATAGGGGGGTATCAATGACTGAGGAACCGTGCGGAATCTTACCTTTCAATCCAGCGTTCTGGCAAGCCCGTTCCCAGGTCGGTCGCGTCTCAGTTTCGCACTACCCCCACCCTGACCCCCTGTGAGGGGGAGGGAATCTTCTACTCCCTCTCCCCCGAGGGGAGAGCCTGTCCTGAGCAGAGCGGAGCGAAGTCGAAGGGGGCTGGGGTGAGGGGAATAGTGCAAAGGGAGACATTATCTCCAGGTCGTTCTGCACGCGCCCGCCCCTCCCCTGTTGAAGTGAGACACACGACTATAGGTCAGACTAGGCCAGCCGTCACCCGGTCACGGCCCAGACGAAAAACACTCCCAGGGCAAGCGTAGCCACCGACCAGATACGTGTGAAGGAGGGCGGTTTCTTGAGCCACCAGGCAACCATGCTTTTGAAACGGGCCAACCCGATAAACGGCAGTGCCATTCCCCCCACGACGAATATCACGCCTACTACCTGCAAGGTGGTCGGGATGCGTGAGAAGGGGGCAGCAAACCACAGAGCCAGCCCGAATATGAGCCGGATGGCCGCACCGGCCCAGAGCCCCTCACGGGTTTGCCAGCGTGAAAAAACGGCCAGGAGTGTGGCTGGTGCAATAATGCCCCACACCCCGAAACCGATGAGCAGACCACCGAAGGCGATGACCAGAAAAACCATATCTCCCCCTTTTTATCGAGCCACGCTTCCGAGCAGGGTGTCAAATTCTCCGCCGTCCAGCCAGATTCCCCGGCACTCGGGACAGGTATCGAGGATGACCGAGCGGCCGAGCGCACTCGACACGCGGATGAGCCCGGCGCTGTCGCGTGGGCACTGGCCGTGTTTCTGGTTGGCTCCCGGTGGAGTGCCCTTCCCCCGCAGGGCGGCGAGGTCTGCTATCCTTTCGTGCAGGAGCGGGATGAGTTCGTGATTGTCAAACCAGATTCCCCCACACGTCTGGCAACGGTCCACTTCAATATCTTGCACCCGCGTTGCAACCAGGGGACTGTTCGGACATTTTGGACACTGCACGGTTCGGCTCCTCGTCTTTTATTTTTTTGTTGTCTTTTTTGCTGGCAATGTCATAGCCTAAAGGATCGGTATATTCGATGCCAGAGATGCAACCGTCTTTCAGCGTGGAGGGCCGACATCGCGCAGAGCGGGCTGCGCGGAAGAGCGTGGATTCCAGGCAGGCAATGTAAGATGCCAGAGCCGCTTATCCTATCGAATAGATCAGCGACGAGAGAGCCCCGGCATGCGGTGCTGCTGGTCACGCTGCTCTCGCTCTACATCATCAATCCGTTCGTCCAGGCCTTCTTTTCGAGTCGTCCGGGTCTGATTCTGCTCGACCTGCTGGTCTCCACAACCCTGTTGGTCGTCACCTATGATGTGCATCGCAGCAAGAGGGTGCTACTCGTTGCGGCGGTCTTTGCCGTTCCGGCCATAGCCGGGCGGTGGGCCTCATACGCGATCTATAGCGACTGGCTGTCCATCTTCAGCCACTTTTTCGGCTTCCTCTTTCTGGCTTTTACGGCTGGGGCGATTCTCCTCAACGTGCTGCGTCCGGTCCGCGTGACGGGAGACATCGTCAACGGCGCGGTGTGTGTGTATATGCTGGTCGGCCTGGCCTGGGCCTTCCTGTTTTCCCTGCTTGAGGTGCTCCAACCTGGGTCGTTCAATCTGCCCGAGCTCTCGGCCGATCCTATTGACCTCGCGGCCATGGAGGTCCGTCGCCTGTCCGTCTTCATGTATTACAGCCTGGTCACGCTCACCACGCTCGGATACGGGGACATTACGCCGGTGACGCCGCTGGCGCGGAACCTGGCGGCCTTCGAGGCGGTCATGGGCCAGTTGTATATTGCCATCCTGATCGCGCGCCTGGTTGGCCTGCACATCGTCCAGGCCGGTCAGGACGATGAAAGGAAGACGGAGGGATGATAACGGGTTGCACTTTTGCGCTGGCTCAATCCAGACAGGTGTATCCCGACAGACGCCGTAACGCGCCAAGAGATTTACTCAACAAGACTCAGCCACGCGGTACGAATTTAATGATCGAGGACTTCCAGACCTCGACTACGGGGTAATCGTTGACGCTATACACTTGATAAAACTTGACCCACTCGTTTTCTCCACGTTTCCATTTTTCAACCGGCATGCAGCGTAGTTCCACCTCATCGCCCACCCGGATCAGTCCACGGGTCAACATTGTGCTTCCGGTGTGTATCCAAAACGGCATCTTGAACTGGTTCTGGACAGCAAAGCTGCCGTGGGCCATCACCAGGCCGGGGTGGACGGGTGGCGTATCGCCCTGGCGAAAGATCTCCAGCTCTTCGTGTGTTTTGTCGCAGTACGAGAGATGCTGAGACAGAGTGAGCCGCCAGCGAAAACGACGAAACGGGGTGTGAAGTTCCACGCGCTCCCAGGTCCCCAACTCACGCTCACCCTCCCAATCAACAGGCTCCATTGACGCCAGTATATCGACCGGCGGAGGTGTGTCAGGAATATGCGTCCGCATGGCAATCAGCTCCTGGCCCGCTTCATTTCTGGACAGGACAGAGAAGGCGTGCGGCTGTTCGCTGTTCGCATCTGACGTAATGTGAGACGTGACCCAATCCTCGTCAAAAGCCGGTGATGTGAAGCGTAAATCAAACCAGTGGCAGCCCAGCCAGGCTTCGCCATAGCGTTCAATGAGGGGGCGGATCATCTGGCCATACACAATCGCCCCACCAACGATGGAGCCACGAAACCCAAGCGCCTGAGCGCCTTCTTTGGTGTGCGCCTTATTCTCGCCTTCGTTAATATTGCGCGTCTGAAACCGATACGGCTCAAATGCTTCTCGTGCGACTTGGGTCATAGCGTCCCCCTGTGTCTAGGTGTAGCGCTTGGCATAGGAGGCTGGATTGCGCTGGTAGGCTTTGGACTCTTACCTCTGAGCTCTTCGCGTACGACTTGCCGTACCGCCTCCAGCATTGACTCCTGGTGCATATACGAAACCAACGCCTCATTAATGAGAGTTTGATAATTCCCGCATCCAGCCTTTTCTACTTGGTTTCGGAAATAGTCCAGAACGGCAGTGTCAAGACGAATGGATATCTTCGTCTTTTTTGACTCAGGTGGGATAACCGCACCACGCTTAGCAGGGGTGAAATCGATATCCCGGTACGGCTCAGCTACGGTCTTCTTCATAACGCATCCTTTGCCGTTTAATAGTATGGACGTTTGTCTTCCTTTTCAAGACTAAGGATAAAGAGTCGTCAGCGTCTTCGGACACAGGGGTGAAGCTTTTCTTGAGCGCTGGCAGCCTTCAGACTGCTATGTCATAATTCCCGTTCTTACTGACCGAGAAAATTGGAGGGTGGAATCACGATGCCTGCTGTCGCTGTTGAGCCCGATATCGCGCCGCGTCTCGATGAGGCTATTAACGCCGCAACGGCGTGGCTGTATCGGGATCAGGCGGAAGACGGATACTGGGCGGGGATGCTGGAATCCAACTGCTGCATGGAAGCCCAGTGGCTTTTGGCCATGCACTTCCTGGGCTATGCGCACCCGCGCAAGCAGCAGATTGTGCAGACCCTGCTCAACGCCCAACGCGAGGACGGCTCGTGGGAGATTTACTACGACGCCCCGGATGGGGACATTAATACCACGGTTGAATGCTATGCCGCCCTGCGCGCGAACGGCTTTGCCCCGGATGACGCGCGTCTGCGTAAGGCCCGCGAATGGATCTTTGCCCATGGTGGGCTGAGTGCGGTGCGGGTGTTTACCCGCTACTGGTTTGCGCTGCTCGGCGAGTGGCCGTGGCAGAAAACGCCCAACCTGTCGCCCGAGGTCATATTCTTCCCCACCTGGTTTCCGTTCAATATCTATAATTTTGCCTCCTGGGCGCGGGCGACGATTCTGCCCCTGACCATTCTGTCCGCCCGGCACGTGGTCCGCCCCCTGCCACCGGACTGTCGTTTGGACGAACTGTTTCCCGAGGGTCGTGAGCACATGAACTACGACCTGCCGGCCCGGAGCGGTGTGTGGCAGTCGTTCTTTTTTGCGGCTGACAAATTCCTGCACGCCTATCAGAATCTTGGGGTCCTGCCCGGTCGCGAGGTCGCCATTCGGCAGAGTGTGGAATGGATTATTCGCCACCAGGACGCGGACGGGGCCTGGGGTGGGATTCAGCCGCCGTGGATTTACAGCCTGATGGCCCTCCATGTCGAGGGCTATCATTTGTCGCATCCGGTCATGGCCAAGGGGCTGTCTGCCCTCGATGACCACTGGTCCTATGAACGCGACGGCAGCCTGCATATTCAGGCCAGCGAATCCCCCATTTGGGATACCCTGCTGGTCCTGCTGGCTCTGACCGATTGTGGCTTCCAGGTGCGGCAGTCGGAACCCATGCAACAGGCGCTCCGCTGGGTGTTGAGCAAGGAAGTGGACACGCTTGGCGACTGGCAGATTAAAGTCCCCACCGCCCGTCCCGGCGGCTGGGCGTTCGAGCGTGCCAACGCCGCCTACCCGGACGTGGACGACACCGCGCTGGCCCTGATCGTACTGGCCCATTTACGTGCACAAAATCCAGGCGATAGCCGTTTTGACGCACCCATTGAACGCGCAAAAGCCTGGGTGCTGGCCATGCAGTCGGACAACGGCGGCTGGGGCGCGTTTGACAAGGACAATGATAGAGACCTGCTGACCAAGATTCCGTTCTGCGATTTTGGCGAGGCGCTCGACCCGCCCAGCGTCGATGTTACCGCCCACGTGCTCGAAGCCTTTGGCGTCCTCGGGTATGACGCCTCCCACCCGGCCCTGCGCCGCGCGCTCGATTATGTCCTGGCCGAGCAGGAGCCGGAAGGCAGTTGGTTCGGCCGCTGGGGAGTCAATCATATCTATGGCACCGCCGCAGTCCTGCCGGCCTTGAGAGCCATCGGGGAAGACATGAGCGCGGCCTATGTGCATAAGGCCGGTCAGTGGCTGGCCGCGCATCAAAACGCCGACGGGGGATGGGGGGAGACCTGCGCGTCCTATATGGACGACCGCTTGCGCGGCATAGGCCCAAGTACGGCCTCGCAGACGGCCTGGGCCTTACTGGCCCTGCTGTCCATTGCGGGTCATCGTTTTGACGACGCGATGCACGCCGGACTCGACTACCTGCTCCGCACGCAACAGGACGGCACCTGGGACGAGCCCTATTACACCGGCACCGGCTTTCCCGGCTACGGCACGGGCGCGCGCGCCAACCTGCACGTCCAGGAGATGAAGAGACGCTTCATGCAGGGCACCGAACTCCAGCGTGGGTTTATGATCAACTACAATCTGTACCGGCACTACTTTCCGCTCATGGCGCTGGGAAGAGCACGGACGTATTTGGCCGAGGGATAGAGCGGCTTCGTCTGGCCGAAGTCTTGTAGGTCGGCTTAGCCGCAGGCGTAAGCCGACGCGGTCGCGCCTGTCGGATTACGCTACGCTAATCCGACCTACTCGCTGGCGCTGAAGGAGTAAGCCGACCAGGGTTCGGGTGTCTGAGGAACTCACCTCAAAGGTGCCGTTTTTTCCCGCGTGGACGGTCACGGAAAATCCGTCTTGGTCGGCCAAGGTCTCGACTAAATCTGCGACCATCTCGAACGTTTCTTTGCGTGTATATCCCTGAGTCATGGCATCAAGGATAGGGATTTCCGCGAGCCAGAACTTCCCGGCTTTATACATTCTTCCCGCAAAGCGCACGCTTACCCCTACAGCGCCTTCACATCGGCATATTCGCCGACCTCAATCCCGAACGATTCCGCCTGCTGGAGCAATTCCAGGGCGTTGCGGACGTGGGCGTAGTCGATCATCATGCCGTCATAGGTGACTGCCGCTTTGCCCGCTTTTTCGGCGTCAGCCATGGCCTGCATCACGCCCTTATTCCACTCGATCTCTTCCTGAGAGGGCGAAAAAATCTCGTTGGCAATGGGCACGGCAGACGGATGGATCAGCAGACAGCCCCGAAAGCCCACCTCCCGCCCGCGCTGGATTTGCGCCCGCACCAGCTCGATATCACCGACTTCGAGCGAGCCGCCGCCAATCGGATATTCAATGCCCGCGGCCCGCGCGGCCAGGAGAATATGCGAGGCCATATACAGCGTTTCCAGGCCCTGGCGCGTCCACTTATAGCCGACGGCCCTGGTCACGTCCCCGGACCGGGCGCCGACGCCACCGATGATATTCCCGACCCGCGAACAGGCCGTGGCCAGCTTGTAGGCGTCCATGATGCCGCGTGCGGTTTCGGGTAGGGCCATGATCTCGACCGTGCCGATGGGCAGGCCGGCCTTGCGTTCAAACAACTCCAGCCAGGCGTCAACCTTGAGGACCTCCTCGACCGTCTCCAGCTTGGGCACGGCCACCGCGTCGAGGCCTGCCGTCACAATGGCTTCGATGTCCTCGCCGGTCAGACCGGTATCCACACCGTTGAGGCGCACAAAAACACCCACACCTCTGCCGCGCAGGCCTTCAATCCCGGTGCGGACGATGTGGCGCGCCTCAACCTTGTTGGCAATCGGCACCGCGTCCTCAAGGTCCAGCAGCAGTGCATCCGGGCCATATTTGGGCGCCTTGTCTATCCAGTCGGGCCGATTCCCCGGCACAAACATGGTCGAACGGTAGAGTTTCATTATCCCGCCTCCTTTTCTCTCCGGTGCAATATTCCTCTTTTGAGACCTTTTCCGTGAGAATTGCCAAGAATACAAGAGGTGGTCACATATGGCAAAGCCGGGACTGAGGCTGGTAGAGTGTGGCACCGAACACACAGATTCGCTCAGACCGCCATACGGAAGGGGACAGCCATGAATCAGTTCCATACACCACGCGAGCAACGATTTATTGACCTTGCGGCACCACTGGCCGATGACTTTGCCCAACGTGCGGCCCAGCATGATGAGGAGGGGTCTTTTCCGTACGAAAACTACGCGCGTCTCAAGGAGAGCGGCTACACCATCATGACTATCCCCGAAGAGCTGGGAGGAGGTGGCGCGAGTCTGTTGGAACGGATCAAGGCCCAGGAACGCCTGGGCCAAGGCTGTGCGCCGACTGCCCTGGCTATTAACATGCACTTTAATGTTATTGGCCTGCTGGTCGATTTATGGCGCAGGTTCCACGATTCCAAACGGGCCGATATCCTGCGGGGCATTGCCCGTGAGCGGTTGATCTGCGGTGGTTCGGCGTCTGAGCCGGATAATGCCATTCCTGTTTTACGACCTCGGGCTGTTGCCGAACGGGTAGACGGTGGCTGGCAGGTCAGTGGCCGGAAAATCTTTGGTACCCAGAGTATTGCGCTGGACCGCTATTTCAGCGAAGCCTTGTGGCAAGACGGTCCTGAAGGGGAAACCATTATCTCCTTCCTCATCCTGCCTGACACGCCGGGTCTCATCTTCAAGGACGACTGGTATACCCTGGGGATGCGCGCAACGGCGTCACGGAGTACCAGCCTCACCCAGGCATTTGTTCCAGAGTCGGCCGTGACACTGCAACGGCCAGCTTTTACCCGTGGCGGAATTACGAATCTTTTTCTCAGGGCACCGTTTACCATTGCCGCGCCCTACCTCGGCATTGCCGTTGCCGCGCGAGATTTCGTGGTCGAATTCATGCGTGACCGTCCTCGCTTTCCGCTCAAAACCCCCATGAGCCATCTGCCCAGCGTGTATAACAAGGTCGGAGAGATGGACCTGCTGATTGAGAGCGCCCGCGCCATGATGTGGAAGGCCGCAGCCGAGGCGGACATCGAAGACCCGCAGACGTGGGCGCGCAAAAGCGTAGCGGCGCGCACCGTTGCGATGGAGAATGCGGTCCGGGTAGTCGATCTGGCCTTACGAGCCGTTGGGGGAGCCTCGTATTTTAAGCGTTTCCCTTTGGAGCGGTATTACCGCGACGTACGGGCCGCCCTGTTTCATCCCGTTGGTACAGACCAGACCTTAGAGCTGCTGGGCAAGGCGGCCTTTGGCATCCCGCTGATGGATGACGACGCGATTTGGGCCTGAACGCCCTACCTCTAACGTAGGGGCAATTCATGCATTGCCCCTACTTCAAACATGATAGCTACGACTGCCACAAGTCAGCCACCAGCGCCGTATCAATATAGGCCGTACCTTCTCGTACTTTGCCGTCCGCGACCCGCATCACCCAACAATAGCTGTTGTTATAGGGTTTGCCGGCTTTGGTCGTGGCCTTGCCTTCCCATTGCAGGACGACGTTGTCTCCTTCGGCAATGATATCCACCACCGTCGGCTGAATGGGCCCGGCCAGCTTGGCGTTCAGCGGCTTGGCCGCCCCGTCCAGGAATGCCTGGCGGCTGGTGTAGGCCCGCGAGACGGGACCGGAGCCAATGACCGTCCATTGAACATCCTCGGCTAAAATATTAAAGAACGCCGCAGCGTCTCCATCAGCCCAGGCATCAAAGGCAGCCTGGATCAACTTTTTGTTTTCAGCAGCTCCCATACGCTCCTCCTTTTCTCACCTTCCGGGTGTCAGGCACTCTGCTTGTTCTCCCAGGCATCCCAATGGATGACGTCTTCGACCGGCGCTCGTGAGACCGGTCCGAAATTGCCCTGCGGATAGCCCATCGGAATCAGCGCCGAGACCTCCATGTCCTCCGGGATATCGAAGCGCTGTTTCAGCTCTGCTTCAAAGAAACAATGAATGGTCGTCAGCGTGGCCCCAACCCCCAGGGCGCGGCAGGCGAGCAGAATATTCTGGACCGCCGGATAGATCGTGCCGTGGATGACCGCGGCATTGGCGCGCTCATTCTGCATGGCGGCCAGCGGCGGATATTCCGTTTTCGCGCAGGCCAGCAGCAGCACCGGCGCTTCGTCCAGATGCGCGGCCAAATGCGCGGCGGCGTTCAGCATGCGTTGCTGCGCGGGGGGCATATCGTCCGGGATACCGCGCTCGCCCATGAGCTTTTGCCAGGTATTCCAGTAATAGTCGCGGATAAAACGCTTTCGCTCGGTGTCTCTCACCAGGATAAACGCCCAGTCCTGCATATTGCCGCCGCTGGGCGCGCGGATGCCGGCGTCAACAATCTTCTTGAGGGTTGCTTCCGGAATGGGGTCGGGTTTGAGTCGCCGCATCGCGCGGGTCGAGTACATAACTTCAAAAATTCCGGCTTCTGCTGCTTCTGCCATCACGCTCTCCTCTCTACGTTCCCTGAGGGACACCCCGCCCAGATGGGGAGCATTCCCGCCCCCATCGCTAGGCACTCAAACCGTATAGACTCGCCGCATTGCCGACCACCATCTTATAGGCTTCGTCTTCAGGCACGCCGAGCAAGTCTTTCATGATCTGCTCCTGAGAATACGGAAACGTGCCCTCGGTGTGCGGATAATCAGAGCCCCACATCAAACGATCAACACCAACGAGTTCCCGCGTCAGAATGCCCGCCCGGTCATCCTCAAACGTGGCCCAGAACTGGCGCTGAAAATAAAAGCTGGGCGCTGCATCGACCCGCGGTTCCATCCAGTGCCGATGGTCGGCCCACCAGTGGTCCATGCTGCGCAGCACCGAGGCGATCCAGCCAATGCCGCCCTCGGCCAGGACAAAGCGCAGCCTGGGATAGCGCTGCGGGATAGCGGCCCAGATGATCTCGGCCATGGCCCGCTCCATGGCGCAAATTTTGGTGTCCACAAAGGCTTTGCCAACTCCCATCCGGTCCGCCTTCATATAGAAGGGCTCATCCGTGCCGACGTGCATCGAAATCGGGAGACCAATATCCTGGAGCACCTCCCATAAGGGATCGTATTCGGTTGACCGATAGGGGCGAGCGGCAATCTCAGCCGGAATCGAAATCGACCGGAGACCCTTTTGGGCAATGCGCCCAGCCTCCTCAATCGCCCATTCAACAGGCCCGCGCAGGGGCAGCAGGCCAACACCCAGGAAGCGGTCCGGGGCAGCCGCACAGAACTCACTCAGCCAGTCGTTATACACCCGAAAACACTCGCGTTGGTATGCGGCATCCGGCGCAGCGCTCAGAAAGAGCCCCACTCCAGGGTACATGACCTCAGCCCGCAGATGATCCATCTCCTGGTCGGTCAAGCGGGCCTGCGGGTCCCACGCCCCAGGCCGCGTGTCCGCATGCCGGCGGCCCTGCGGCGAGAGGATCTCCCCGGCAATCTTGTCTTCCATCGAGACGCCTTCGAGCCCTACGGGTAAGGGTTCCAGCCCGTCTATGATGTAAAAGTCGGCTTCCGGTTTGGACTCTACGCGCGGCGCCCGGTCACGAAAGCGCTTATCCATCCGGGTTGTCCATAAGTCTGCGGGCTCGACCACATGGCCGTCAGCCGACACATATCCACCAGTGACATTTATTTCCATGCGTATTCCCTCCTTCTGCACTGGGCATACCGTGGGGTTTTGTCCTGTGTCAACCGCAGCCTCCGATACCAGAGCAATTTACACCGTAGTATAGCGTCCGAGGGGGCCGGCGCTCAGCCCGCCTGGGCTTCCGCCTGCGGAGGGCGCCCCTGGGCTTCGGTCCTGTGGCGGCGCCCGCCACGCCCATCTGAACACGGCGCTCAGGGGGTGACCGGCGCTCCAGAACCGTAGGGTGCATCCCATGCACCAGCTTCCTGGTGCGCAGGGCACACCCTACGGGCTGGTCTCCGCTACTTTGGAACCCGCCCGCTCCGCCCATCTGAACACAGCTCTCGCCGTGCAGGAGGCTTCCGTCATGCCGGACGTGATCCGGCATCCAGCGGGCGGCGACACAGAATCGCAATTTGCCCTAGCTTTACGGTATTGGGATAGCCGTGGTATGGGGGCGTATGGAGGAAAGGAGGACCTGCCATGATTCGCCCCAAAAAAGTCGGCCATGTCGTGCTCAAAGCGTGTGACCTCGTCCGCGCCGAGCAGTTTTATACCGAGGTGCTGGGCTTCGAGGTTGTCATTCGGCTCAAACGGCCCCGGGGCGTGTTCTTCAGCCTGGGCGAGCAGCATCACGACCTGGCCGTCCTGGAAGTGCCGCCGGAAGCCGAGCCGGTGAAAAACAAGCAGGTCGGCCTGCACCACGTCGCCCTCCAGGTCGAGAACTTTGACGAGTTAAAAGAGGGCTATCAGACGCTCAAAGCCCACGACGTGAAGATCACCGCCACGATCGATCACGGCATTACCAAGAGCATCTATTTTCTTGATCCCGAAGGCAATCAGTTCGAGCTGTACTACGATGTTGGCGCGGATGGTCTGGAGCGCATGCGGCGCGGAGATGCCAACGCCCTCGACCCACTGGACCTTGAAGCGTAAGGGCTCAGATAAGAAGGCGACTTTCCTGACGTGCCTCATTCCAACGAGTGCTCGTTCTCCGACCCCAGGGGGACTGCCCCGCGCGGATTTCTCCCGGAGCAGACGCGTAGTCAGGAGCCATTATGCCCAGACAGAAACCGGTTATTCGCCATCAAGACGAACTGGACTGGGAAGGCTGGACGGATCCTGATCTTGCCGCGAAGAGTCCGTGTCGCTGGAGGCTGCTCGTCACCGGCGAACGCGATGCAAGTAGCGGACTCGTCAGCGGTATAGCGGAACTGCCGCCCGGCGTGTCGCTTCCCCTCCATCACCCACCACGAACCCGAGGAAACCTATTATGTCGTCAGCGGCTGCGGTCACGTTGCGATTGACGATGCCGAGGCATCCCTCGGCCCGGGCTCAGCCGTCTACATCCCGTCTAACGCCAAGCATACCATCCGCTGCCGGCACCGAGCCGCTGGTTTTCGTATTCAGCCTCACCTGCGACCGGTTCGACCAAGACATGTATCATTTCGATGCCTAACAGCCGGTGAGCGGGCAGTATGGCGCGCTCACAAATCGCGCCAGAGGGGAACACCCCAAGTCGGGGGACTATCCGAGGCAGAGGGGTTAAATGACCGCCTCTAACTGGATGATGACGTTGTCGCGGTCGCGCAGAAAACCAATGCCGTTATACTGACCGTCCAGATAATTATACTGCACGCTCAAGCGAAACGGGTCGCGGATAAACGTGATTTCGGGCTGGACCAGCCAGGACCCCTGCCAGTCGTACAAAAAGATCAGCTTGGGCTCGACCGCGCCCGAGAAATAGGCGGTTGAGATCAACAGGGTTTGAATCAGTTGATGCTGGTCGATATTGACAAAGCTCTGATTGTCCCGGTTGGGCTCAAACACCGGAACGGCAAAATGGCCGAAGCCATACGAATCCGACACCGCCGAGACCGGCGTGTCGTTGAAGTCCAGAATGTGCCGCCCAAAAATCTGGCTGCTGATGAGAAAGGACTCGTTCGGGTTCAGCAGGCTGATATAGCGGGTCATATCTATCCCGAGAGACCAGCGCACCACATCGGACCGGCTGATCTTATTCCGGTAGCGCATAAGGGGGCGGCCCGTTTCCGGGTCGGTGCCAACCTGTTGGTAGCCGGGCGTAAGCGCGCCGGTTAAGGCCGGCCCCAAAAGCTGGTCCGAGGAAGAATTGTGAAAAAACGGCTCGGAGTGAAAATAGGCGAACTCGCTGCGAAGAATGGACGAGAGGCGGGGAACGCTGAAGGTGAGTGAGCCGCCGCTGATCTGTATTTTCGGATACAGCGCCTTGGCCTGAAAATGCTCGGTCAGGAAGCGGCCGGTGTCACCGGCCTGCACCGCGGACTCAAAGGCACCCAGGCCGACGGGTCGGTTGGTCGGCGTGACGATGCGCAGCACCGGCGTGTCCAGATAGGTGGCGTAGTGGGCCAGGCTGAACATGACCTCGCCCCACACGCCGACAATACGCCCGCCGCCACGCGCGTCCGCAAAATTCTTTGAGGGTTTTTTGATTTGACCGGTGACGCCCGGCGGATTGGGCGTGGACCAGGGAGAGCCGGTCGGAACCGGGGCGGCAATTTTATCGTCAAAGACCATAAAGCCTTCGAGGTTGAGCTCGGACAGCGGACCCACACCGCCAAACCCATACACGACCCGCGCCATATCGAGCGGAACCCGGCGCTCGTCGAGCGACACCAGAAAGCCCCCGAAGCCGGCATCGAGCGGGTTGATCTGATCCAGCAGGCGAAACACATCGGTCTCGCCCCACGACAGGTTCTGGCGCCCGACCCGCAGGAAGAACGGCCCATAGGCATAGTTCACATAGGCTTCAAACAGACGATGCCGATGTCGCAGGCGTTGGCGCGGGTCGGCGTGACGACAGCCAACGCGCCGGGGATGGGCCCGTTTGGCTTTGGTCGGCGCACCGCAGTCCGCAAACAGCGGAAAGCGCTCCCGAAAAACGGCCGGGCCATAATCCCACACCCCGTCGTATTCCCCTCGGTAGGTCACAAAATAGTCGAGGGTGTCCGCTCTCAGCAACCGCAAGGGAGCGAAGAGCGCGCGCAGCGGTGCCAGCAGCCCGGTCGTGTTCCCCGCCACCAGACCGGTCAGGTCATGACTCAGCTCGCCCTGAATAAACGTCCGGTTCTGGAGCATATTCCAGTCGTTATACGGGGTCTGGAGGCGCGTATTCGCCTCCGATCGCTCGACCGAAAAGGCGGTCCGGTTGTACACCCGGCCGCTGAAACGCAGGCTTTCGTCCTGATCCAGAAAAACCGCCCAGGCCGGACCGGACGGCACACTCAGCAGCAGGCCAAGCAGCAGGCCGACCCACAGCTTTTTCCCCGGCAGACAGATAGGCATCTTCACGTTCTGTGGCATCTGGATTGCCCCTGTCTTACTTCCCGCGCAACATGAGCGTCATGACCGTGAACTGACTCGGGGGGAGGGCCCGATTGAGCAAGATCTTGGTGATCTGAAAATTATTGGCCCGCTCAAGCTGATAGTCGATTGATGCCTGCGCGGCAATCTGTGCCGCTCCTTCCGTATTGCCCCACGGATTGAATTCAGGATGCCGGGCGACCATGAGAAAACTGCGTTTATGCTCCCCGGCATGGTCATACGTGAAGGAAAATAAGGGCAGGGAGGTCTGGACATCGATATAGAGGATACGCCGGCTGTACAGAGGATGGGCGATTTTTGGCGTTGCCTCAACCACTACGGCCCGGCGCAGCTCCCACGGATCGACCAGATACCAATTACCCCGCCCGCCCCAGGTGGGCGCGCTGGCTCGGATCGGGCCGGGTGCCAGGACGGTTTGCTCGCGCACATATTTCCAGTCATAGGCATGAATATGGCCGAGGAAGCCGGAGCGGTCCTCAATCAGCACCACGCCCCGGCCGGGCGAGATGTAGGGGGTGTAGACGATTTTACGGGTACGGCGCGTCTTGGGATCGTAGGCCCACTGGTCGTGCGGCAGGAGATCGCTGTCGGGCTGTACGCTCAGGATTTGATTCCCCTCGCTGTCGGACGGCGCCAGCATGCGGGTGTATTGTTTGGTGTAGATGCCCTGCTTCTCCCACTGCGGGACATTCTTTGCGCTGTCGGGCCGATGCATGCCGTACAGCGAGAAAAACGCGAAGCTCTGCGAGCGTTCTGTATTGCCATTGCTATTAACCAGGCTGTTCGTCGCCCACATTTGCGCATCATCGCCCTGGTCGCGGTAGCGCAGGTTCCAGACCGCTTTCAGCCCGGCCTGCGGGTCGTCCGCCTGAAGCACGGGAAAAGGTCGGCCGGCCACATAATTCTGGAGTTCGCCCTCCCCGACCACCACTCCGCCATGATGGGCGAGCGTGGCGTCAATAAAGGCCTGTCGGAGTTGCAGGTCCGTGGTCTCCTGCACGCTGACCGAAAAGTCGCCTGCCGCCAGATAGGTCAGAATCTCCGGCGGCAAGACCGCAGAGGCGACCGCGGCATTCGTGGCATCAATTTTCAGGCCGGGCTGGATGCCCTCCACCTGTGGTGACCCTTCTCGGTAGGGGGAAAAATCCTCAAGAATGCGTTCCCGTCCGTTCTCTTGAGCCTGGGCAACCGAGGCAAAAGCTCCGAAAACGACACAGGACACGAACCAGCCTAGGAGGAAACCCCCTCCACGAAAAATACTTGTCACGCTGTCTCCCCTGAGAAAACCCCAGCCCAACATCCCCTCTGGAGCCGGGATACTACGGGTCTTCGTTACCGAGCATCTTTCTGCCTGAGAAAGCACAATTCCGCAACCGCTACTTCTGAACCGCCGAGCCGGCTTGCATCTCTTTCCCAGTCCCGCTAAGCAGACGGACAAGTATAATCCACACAGGAGGAAGCAAGCTATGAGTGTCCGGGAAATCGAAGCCGCGGCCAGAGGGTTCTTTGACGCCTTTACACAATTGGACGTGGAAAAGGCGATAGACATGCTGTCCGAGGACCTTGAGGTGATTGATCACGTTCCCTATCGGTTTGACAGCAAAGCGGAGTTCGCCGATTTTTTGCGGGGTGCGATGGCAGGCATTACCTCGGCCAACTCCGGCCTGCGCCAACTGTCCTGCCGGACCATTGGAAGGAGTGCCGGGGTGGCAAACGCCTATGACACATTTACCGGGGTGGGCAAGGACGGTCAGGTCAGCACCTTACACGGACGGACCACCCTCGTCTTCGGCAAAGAAGGCAGCCAGTGGAAAATCGTCAGCGCCCATTTTTCTCCTTTACCCACGCATTAACCACAACTCCCCTCACTCAGAGGGGTAACACATAGTGCCGGGATCCCCACTCTCCCCTCCCTGGAGGGGTGCCGCGAAGCGGCGGGGTGGGTTCCCTGCCCCCTTAAAACGTCCGGCCCTCCTTCTCAGGGCTGTATTCTTATCGCTCCAACGCCACCACAATCTCTCTAAAACGAGCAAGCCCGGACTCCAGGTTTTCGATGATTTCGGCTGCCAGTTCGTCTGGTTCAGGCAGATTATCAAGATCAGTCAGACTTTTGTCTTTGAGCCAAAAAATGTCCAAGCTGGTTTTATCCCGAGCGAGAATCTCGTCATGCGAGAACACCCGCCACCGCCCCTCAGGATTCGCTTCCGCATCCCAGGTTTCTGTACGTTCCCAACGGTTTTGTGGGTGATAGCACTGGATAAAATCTTGCAGGTCTTCAAAGCGCAGCGGCTTCTTCTTCAGAGTATGGTGAATATTGGTGCGATAGTCGTAGTACCAGACCTGCTTCGTCCAGGGATTCGGGCTGGCTTCGTGGTTATCGAAGAAGATCACATTGGCCTTGACCCCTTGGGCGTAGAACACGCCGGTCGGCAGGCGTAGGATGGTGTGCAGGTCGGTGTTGTCCAGCAGCTTCTTGCGAATCGTCTCGCCGGCACCGCCTTCAAACAGCACATTGTCCGGCACGACGACGGCAGCACGGCCAGTGGTCTTGAGCATGGTGCGAATATGCTGCACGAAATTGAGCTGTTTATTCGAGGTGGTCGCCCAGAAGTCCTGCCGGTTGTAGGTCAGGTCGTCCTTTTCCTGTTCGCCCTCTTCGTTGGTGAAACTCATGGAACTCTTCTTGCCGAAAGGTGGGTTCGCCAGCACATAGTCAAAGCGCTGGCCGGCATCGGCCACGAGCGAATCGTTTGATGATATGGGCGCGCCGCCATCGATCTCACCGATGTTGTGCAAAAACATGTTCATCAGGCACAGCCGGCGCGTGTTGGCGACGATCTCGTTGCCGTGAAACGCCTCGTGCTTCAGGAAGGCTTTCTGCTGCTTGTCGAGGTGGAAGTTGTCCGAGTTGTTGATGAAGTCGTAGGCGGCCAGAAAGAAACCGCCCGTACCGCAGGCCGGGTCGGCGATGAGCCTACCGGGTTCGGGACGTATACACTCGACGATAGCGCGGATGAGGGCGCGCGGCGTGAAATACTGGCCCGCGCCTGACTTGGTGTCCTCAGCATTCTTCTCCAGGAGCCCTTCGTAAATATCACCTTTTACGTCGGCCCCCATGGTGACCCACTCGGTGTCGTCCACCATGTCTATGAGGCGGAACAGCTTCGCCGGGTCCTGGACCTTGTTCTGAGCTTTGGTAAAAATCTGCCCCAGCATGTCCGCCTTGGTGCCGAGTTGGCGAAGCAGGGTGACGTAGTGGCTTTCCAGTTCCGCGCCTCGCTTCGACTTCAGGTTCTGCCAGTTGTATTCGATAGGGATGCCGACATCCCGGTTGTGCGGCGGTTTGGCGTACTCGTCGGCCATCTTGAGGAAGATCAGATAGGTGAGCTGCTCCAGGTAGTCGTCATAGCTCACCCCGTCGTCGCGTAGGGTGGTGCAGAAACTCCAGACTTTGGAGACAATGGGCGCGGTATTCATCGGGTGGTATTCTTCCTTTTGGGCGGATTGGGTATTTGATACGGAGTCTCCACCGCGACCGGGCTGCCAGCCTTGAAGTCCCGGGTGTTTCGCGTGACCAATGTCAGACCTTCCTGAATGGCGATGGCCGCCTGAATCGCATCTGGAAGTTTCCAGCGCTGGGTGCGCCTCAACCGCGCGGCTGCATCGGCGACTTCGACGGTTACGGGCAGCGTCGCAAACGTGTCCAATAGCTCGCGGGCCAAGGATTCCGATGCCGCAGGGAATCCAGCAGGTGTCTCCGCACGGGTGATGACGGAAATCACGCAATCGCGCCCGTGGGCGGCAAGAAACTCCGTCGCCGCCTCAACACCATTAAAGTGGTCGATGACGATGACCGAGTCGAGCAGATATCTGGCCATCCCTCAAAGCCATTCCTTGCGAATACGCTCCTGATACTCGAGTCCGTCCCCGGCCTGCCAGATGCCCGCCGTCTGCTTGAGCACCTCTTGAAACGACGCAGCCGAGCCGCGCCGTTCCCGGATCTGAAATTCGCTGACCGCTTGGCGAATCAGCGAGGCCATGGACACGCGGCGCAACGCGGCCTGCCGGTCCAGCCACGCCTTCTGTTCGTCATCCAGGCTGATTACTGTTCTGATAAGCCCTTTTCTCATGGACTCCCCCGATATCAGTATATTGAGAAAACGATATCAGTATTCGGAAGATGGCCGCAAGCGCTGGTTGGTGCAGAAGCTCCAGACTTTGGAGACGATGGGCGCGGTGTTCATGCGGCGGCCTTCTTCCTTTTTGTTTTCTTGGAGTGGTTGTTCTTCGCCGCCCTCTCCCTTTCGGTCCTGATTCGGTCTAGCAGAACCGAGGCTGGTTCGTCGCGTGGGTCCTGCGGGACGAGCTGACCGGAGAACGCTTTTTTTAGGATTGATTGGCGAAGGATGGCTGATTTCGCAATCTCAGAGTCGATTACTGCTTCGATATGATTCAGCGTTGAATATTGCCTTTCAATCTCTCCGAACACCTCATCCTGCTCGTAACGCGAACAGACAGGAACTGGAACTCGATGCAGTATGTCTTCATTTAGGTTCTGCATGGTTGTGCCAATGCTGGATGCTGCTAAGAAGTCCTTGACACGTTGGGAACCAAGAACCCACGAATAGAAATGCGGATTCATTGAGGAGAGAAGTCGTACAAAGAGACTACCGGTGCCACACAGCCACCCTGCTTCCTCTGCGGTTACAACGGCACACCTCCCCATCTCGCCTCTGCGTCCAATGACAATATCGTTCTCATGCATAACGTATTTGCCCAGTTGATGGAGCTTATCGGTACTTACCGTCAGGGTTCGGTCCGGCTCGATCCTTTGAGAGCGGATATGGCTAGGGTTAACGAGCGGTGTTCCCCCTACGAGGTAGTCCGCCTTGTGCAGGAGTGATCCGAACGGACCAATCTGAATATTACCCGCGATTGCAGAAAGTGAGAACCAAGACCAGTCCTCTGGAAGTTTGGGGAGGGCTAACACGTCCTCAGCGGCTAGCGGAGGGAATTGGGCCAACTTCTTAGGTTTCGATGGCTTCTTTCCGGGCCTCCCTTCTGCATCCCACTTCTTGACGGCGGCCTTCCACTCCTTGAGTTGCCGCTCGTAACGCGCTTCCCGTTCCTGCTTGATGCGGGCGAGCAAGTGCTCGGGCTTCTCAAGTTTGTCTTTGTTCGCCTCGCGCCACTGAGCCGTAAGCTTGCCTTCGAAGGCGTGCTTGAGCACAACCTGGCGGTAGACGTTGAGTTGCGCCTGAGCGGTCTTCAGGCTCTCGACGCCTTTGTCCAACGCAGAGAAGAGTTCTTCTATTTTGGTGACGATGCGGTGTTGCTCACGTAATGGCGGAAGCCATAGAAGTTGGTCGCGTACTTGTTCATCTTTAACCGCTGGATAGCTTACGCCGTACTGCATCCCTACGAGGGCATTCACAAAGTCCCTGGAGATAGCCTTGTAAAATAGAAAAGCTGAGCAGATACCCTCCGCTGGCCTCAATACCGAGAATCCCGTAGAGGCAATCTGTTGGTCGTAGTCCTTCGGCACAGAGGCGATGTTGCGTAAGTAGGGTCTTACTGTGGCGAAAAGGACATCACCTGATCGTACGATTTGTCGCGCTCGCGATGGTGCATCCTTTAATTGATACTGCTTGACCTTCCCGATGACCTGCCGAGTGTTGTCAATGCTAGCGATGTCGATATAGCCGATCTCTCGGTTCGGCTCCTCCTTGGGATCGATCTTTGAGACGGGAAGAGTCACTTGCCCGATGGAACATTCGACCCAGCCTTTTGGCAATCCGTTTTCGGCGTTTTGGTCCGGTTTCACGCTGCCAATGCCTCATTCAACTCATCAATGACACTATCCATCCGCTCTCCGAAGAGCGTGTACATCGTCTTCCTGGGAGCGCGGGCTTCCAGCCCGCAAAGGATAATCAGGCGGGCAAGATGCCCGCGCTCCCAGGGATGGGCCGCAGAGTCGGTCTTTCCTCATTTTGCCTGCTGCCTTTTGCCTTCAATTGCGCCTTGACGCGACTGCTCATCGGAGACTGTCTCGTCCGCTCGAAGATGAGCGAGACATCCCCAGGCGCTGCCAGACTGCTGAATGATCCGTAGTGCAAACTCCTTTGTCCGAGTCCGAAGATCCGCGACTTCATCCTTTTTCCTTCTACTTTTTGCCTTCATGCGGCCAACGCCTCGTTCAACTCGTCAATCACATCATCCATCCGACCGCCAAAGAGTTTGTACATCTGCCCCATGCCGCCCTTGCCATCGAACGGAGCCATCTCCAGGTCGTCTCGCTCCAGATGAAAAGAGTTGATGATGTGGTCACGGATCATGCGCAGCCAGTCCATCTGCTCCTCGTTGAACTTCTCCCCACCGCCGCTGTGGCGCGTCATGATCCAATTCTGGAAGTTTCGGCGCACGGTTTCCGAATAGGGCGAGACCCTCGCGTCGATGCCACAGACGCGGCGGATCAGGGCCACAAGCGCCGATAGTTCAGTAGTGGGCTGCTGCCCCTTGTATTCATCGAGCAGGGCATAAGCCTGCCAAACTCGCAATGGGGCCAAGAGCGGTTTGTCGTTCTTCAGTCTGTCGAACACCTCGCGGATCATGGCGTAGGTCAACTCGCGGCGACGGTGCGGTTGAGCGTAGAAGATGGTCAGCGCTTCGATCTCGTCGCGGTTGGCTTCCAGATACTGTCGGAAATCCTGCGCCATGGCTTCGGCGTTCTCGTACGCGTCGCCTTCCCATTCGGCGCGGAGCACGGTGTCCAGGCTGTCATGGTCGATGGTCTGTTCCTTGTCGCGGCGAATCGAGTCGATCAGCTCGATCAGCTCGCCATTGAACACGCCGGCAGCGTCACGGACCAACTGCTCCTGAGCCTTTTCGCGTGCGGTCGGCGACGGCTCGGCACCGTCGGGTACGGGCTCGATTTCACGCGCCTTTTCCTGAATGCGGTCAGGGTCAATGGCCACCAGTAGATTGCCGACGATTTGGGTGAGTTCGATACCGCCGGCCTGCGCCTTGATCCGCTCCTTCTCGGCGGGATCGAGTTGCTGATTAAGCCGCGCGAGGCGACCAGCGAGCGAACTCACCGTGTCTTCGTCGTGGACGCCCATCATCACGCCCATAGCGAGGTCCTTGAGTGGCACAGAGGGTTTGGTGACAAGCGGCTGGCTGGCAGTCTTGAGTGATTTCGTGACGCCGATGGCGTCCACGATCACATAGTGGGTCTTGCCGCTGACAGCGGAGGGCGAGACTTTTTTGAGATCGTCGTGGTCGAGGGTGCGGGAGCCACGACCCTTCATCTGCTCGAAATAGTTGCGGCTCTTCACGTCGCGCATGAAGAGCAGGCATTCGAGCGGCTTGACGTCGGTGCCCGTGGCGATCATATCCACGGTCACGGCGATGCGCGGGTAGTAGTCGTTTCGGAACTGGGCGAGGACAGACTTGGGATCTTCTTCAGCTTTGTAGGTGACCTTCTTGCAGAATGCGTTGCCTTGGGCGAATTCCTCGCGCACGGTCTGGATGATGTCGTCGGCGTGACTGTCGGTCTTGGCAAAAACAAGTGTCTTGGGAACTTCGGTGCGGCCGGGAAATATCTCCGGCAGCTTGTCGCGGAAGGTGCGCACGACGGTGCGAATCTGGTCGGGGTTGACCACGGCATGGTCAAGTTCCTGGGCGGCATAGGTGACGTCCGCGTCCTGAATCTCCCAGCGCTTGCGGCGCGTCAGACGTTCGCGCTTCTCGACCTGCAGGTCCGCCTTGAGCTGGCCACCTTGCTGCGTCCTTTCCGTGTCAATGACGTAGACTTCATTGCCGACATTGACACCGTCGGCGACGGCTTGCTCATGGTCGTATTCGCTGACGACGTTCGTTTTGAAGAATCCATAGGTGCGGTTGTCCGGCGTGGCGGTCAGGCCGATGAGATAGGCATCGAAGTATTCCAGGACCTGGCGCCAGAGATTGTAAATTGAACGGTGGCATTCGTCGATGATGATGAAGTCAAAGAACTCAGGCGGAATCTTCTCGTTATAGACAACCGGCATCGGTTGTCTGGGCTGCACCATCTCCGCCGGGTTGATCTGCTCGGCGGCTTCATCCATCTCCTGGTCCTTCAGCAGCGAGTACATGCGCTGGATGGTGCTGATGCAGACCTGGCTATCCTTGGCGACGAAGGACGATTTGAGGCGCTGGACGTTGTACAGCTCGGTGAACTTGCGGTTGTCGTCACTGGGCACGTAGGCCATGAATTCCTGCTCGGCCTGTTCGCCCAGGTTCTTGGTATCGACGAGAAAGAGGATGCGCTTGGCGTCCGCGTGCTTGAGCAGCCGATAAATCGAGGTAATAGCGGTGTAGGTCTTGCCCGAACCGGTAGCCATCTGAATGAGGGCGCGCGGGCGGTCATCTTTGAAGGATGCCTCCAGCTTCTCGATGGCGTTAATCTGGCACGCTCTCAATCCCGTAGGGTCCAGGCTCGGAAGCCCCTGGAGTCGCGAACGGAGCGAGGCCGACTGGGAATGCCAGCCCTGCATCGTCTCCGGCCGGGGGAAATTGAACACCTCCCGGGAGCGCGGTCTCGGATCGCGTCCGTCGGTGAAGCGCGTGAGCACCCCGGTGCTTTCGTAAACGAAGGGCAGGGGCTTGCTCTTACTCACCCACTTGAGTTTTGCGGACGCATAACGCCCGGATTGCTCCTCGACCGTCGTGATCCTCTGGCCCCAATGTTCCGGCTTGGCCTCGACCACACCGACGGGTTTCTTGTCGATAAAGAGAACGTAGTCGGCCGGGCCGGTATCTGTCTGGTATTCGCGTATGGCAACCCCGAGGTTCGCGTTGGGATTCATGCTCCTTTTGTCTTGGACCGCCCAACCCGCCTGGGTGAGTAAGCTATCAATATGTTCGCGCGCAGCTTGTTCCGGGGTCTGATTGGCTCTGGCCATGTCCGAGGCGTCTTGTTGTTATTCTGGTTTTGGATGAGCCGGAGTATTTGTACCGTGCAGAAGGGGGAAACCCACCCCGCCGCTTCGCGGCACCCCTCCGAGGAGGGGATGTGTTTTGCTCCCCTCGCTCGGAGGGGAGCGTAGCTGGAGAAGCGGACTAGGCGGCTCCGGCGCGTAGCACCTGACCGGGCAGGTCGCCGGTGTGCTGCTGGTCTGCGTATAAGACCTCACCGTTCACGACCGTATGCATCACTCCCTGAGCCGGGACGACCAGACGCCGCCCACCGCCGGGCAGGTCGTAGCGCATCTCGGGTCGCTTGGGCGAACCTATCGTGGTGGCATCAAAAATGGCGATATCGGCAGCCATGCCTTCAGCCAGCACGCCCCGATTGGGTACGCCAAAGAATTGGGCCGGCTCGGAGGTGATGCGCTGGACCGCTCGCTCAATCGGCATGAGCTGTTTTTCACGCACCCAGGTGCCGAGCAGATAGGTGCAGTAGCCGGCGTCGCACAGCATATCCACGTGGGCGCCGCCGTCCGACAGGCCAATCATCGTGTTGGGATGGGTAATGAGTTCGGCCACACGCTTTTCGTCCGCATTGAACAGGGCCATGACGTACTGGATGTTCAGGTTGTCCTCAATGGCCAAGTCGAGGAAGGTGTCCAGTCCGTCTTTCCCCCGCTCGCGGGCCACCTCGTCGACCGTTTTGCCCTCGTATTTTTTGAGGCTTGGATTACTGACTTCCTGGATATCAACCCGATCCCACTTGCCCGGAAAGACCCGCGGCTGCTCAAACGTCTTGCGCCAGGCGCGGCGGAATTCGGGGTCACGGTAGAGCGCGCTCTGCTCCTCTGCCGATTTATTAAAGGCCGGGTTCCAGCACTCCAGATTGGCAAAGATGAACGGGTTGCGCAGGTTGACCTGCACGCTGAGCGGCCGACAGGTGACCTGCGGGACGATCCCGCGCCGGATCAAGGACTCGGTCTGGCGGAGCGTTTCCATACAGACATCGGGCTGGTCGTCGCGTGACAGCATGGCCAGCCAGGTCACCGGACGATTACTCTGGGTGCCCAAATGGTCGAGCAGAGCATAGTCACTTTCTGTTACGACCCCCGGCTGGTCGTTCAGGGCCAGCTCGATCGTGCCTCTGCCCAGGGACTTGAGAACACCGGCGTAGGCGGCCAGTTCGTCAAAGCTGGCCAGGCGGCAGGCGAGCGGACGGCCCTGATAGCCGATATGCTGCGGGCCGTTGGTGGTCGAGAAGCCGAACGCCCCGGCCTGCATGGCCTCGCGCAGCAGGGCGGCGATCTGGCTTGTTTCCTCTGGCGTGGCGGCGCGCTCCATGGATTCTTCACCCATCACGTAATGACGAAACGGCGTCAGCGGCGCCATAAACCCCAGGTTGATCCCCGAGCCACGCCTGGCGGCGGCGTCCATATATTCGGGGAAGGTCTCCCAATCCCAGGTCACGCCCTGTGACAATACGTCAAAAGGAATGGCCTCAACATTGACCAGATCCCAGGCCGCGATCTCGCGTACCGCGGGTTTGCACGGAGCCAGGCCCACGCCGCAGTTGCCCATGATGACGCTGGTCACGCCGTGCCAGGACGACGGCGAGATGACCGGGTCCCAACAGATCTGGGCGTCATAGTGGGTGTGGTGGTCGATAAAGCCGGGGCTGACCGTCAGGTCGGAGGCATCAATGATCTTTTTTGCGCCGGCGGTGATTTTCCCAATTTCGGCGATCTTCCCCTGGGCGACCGCGATATCAGCCCGGACCGGCGGTGCGCCGCTCCCGTCAACTACCGTGCCATTCTTAATCAACAGTTCATAGGACATGCTTCTCCCCTTCCTGTGTAATCCCTCGTTTTTTCGGCATGCCGTATCGTCCTATCCTGTTCCCTCGGGCAGGGTCAAGCGTCGATCCCATGCGCCTCTCCTGTCGGAGGACTTGACACACGGGCCGGAGAAAGCTGACAATTCCTCTCCTTCGTCATACGGCCCGCAGCCCCATACCGAGGGGAGGCGACACGCCGGAGAAAGGACCCTCAGAGCGATGACAACCCCGAGCACAGTCCTCCAGGAAGTCGAAGTCAAACTCCTCACCGAGGACATGACGGTCTTCGATCAGCTTGCGACCCGCTCCCGGCTCGGCCCTTTTCGCCTTGAGCGCCGTCCGACCTTACAGTTGCAGACAACATATCTGGATACGGCCGACTTCTTCATCACCCGGCATGCGCTGGCCCTGCGTCTGCGGCGCATCGGGGACGACGGCTGGGAAGTTTCAACCAAGGGCCAGGGACAGGTCACAGGGGCTATTCACGCTCGCCCGGAACGGACGCTGGTGCTGCCCGGTGCGCCGACCTTTCCCTTTGTGCCACCAGAAGAATTAGCCGATGGTTTGCCGACCGCCGCGAGCGGCCGGACGCTGGCCCCGATTCTGGTTTCCGAGGTGGAGCGGCAACGCCTGGCCATCAAGCGGAGCGCCGAACCCCAGGAAGCGGCGCTGGCAGAGGTGGCGCTCGATACGGCCTGCTATCGTGATCCCAAAGCGCCCGCGCGCGCCTTTGCCACGTTTTATGAGGTCGAGGTCGAGTTGGAGGCCGGTACGCAGGATGAGCTGAGACGTATCAGCCATTTTCTCCAGGAGCGTTTCCCCCTACACCCGTCACGCGACAATAAGCTGCATCGCGGCCTCGCCCTCTTATACGGCCCAGGCGTGTGGAAAGTCCCCTACGCCAGCCCGCCACAGTCAGGCGTGTGAGGTCTACCGTCCTCCTCACCGTTCCGTTTTACGACCACGGGGCGACCGTGGCGCTAAAGTCCGTAAAGGTCGTATGGACTTCCGCGCGCAGTTGCTCCTGCTGATTTTCGAATGTCTGAGTCAACAGGTCGATTGCTCGATCAGTCCGGTGCCTCTGGTCGGGCGGGCCCGGTACTGCGCGGGCGAGTGCTCGCAGCATATGCTGCTGGACATCGAGGTCGTTGAGCTGACCTAACACGTCCTGGAGGGTGCGCAGACGCCGAATCGGTTCAGTCGTCATCTCCTCGGGGAACGCACTGGCAAAAAACTCGAACAGATAGCGGAGTTTCTTACAGGCGATGCGCAGTCTGTGGAGTTGCTGGGGGGTGCTGTCCTTGAGGGCGTCGGGCGGTATGCAGGTGAGGACGCGCTGACACTGTCGGCGAATGGATTTTCGGACCAGCTTGGCCAGCTTGTGTGCTGCCTGCGGCCCCCTGGCTCTCGTATCTGTCGCCGCGCTTTCCCAGCGCTCAAGAATGGCCTCATGCTGCCGGGTGTTCAGCGCCTCCACCAGACGGTGCTGCGCGGCGCTGCGTTTATGCCGAACGGCTAGAAAAAGCGGCTCCATATCCGGGCGCAGTTCCGGCGGCAGCGCGGCCAGATAGTCCGCTTGCTGGAGCAGCAACACGTCCAGGTCTCGCAGATGGTTGGTCAGGCTGCCCAAAAGAGACAGCTCCGTGCGCAGTTGTTTGGTCGAGCGAGCCGGAAGCACCTTGGGCAGTTGGCCGAGCAAGGACCGGGCGCGCCGCACGGCCACGCGCGAGTCGTGCAAAAACTCGGTATCGATATCGTGCAGGATACCCGACCTGTTCTGTCTGACGATGCCGAGCAGAAAGGCCAGAATCGTGCGCACCGCGCTATCCGCCCGCATATCGGGCTCGAATCCGAAGGCGAGTTTCGCGGAATACGCCCTGGCCTGTTGGACGGTGTACAGGGTCGCCAGCGGACCGCTCGGGCAAACCGCTGTCAGGCCCAAGGAGTCCAGCCATATCCGCAGTTCACCCGCCACGGCCGACCCGGCATAAGCCGAGACCTCGATCTGGGTTGGAAACGGGACGAGCCGTCCGTAGTCCTTGGCCGCGCTCTCTTCAAAGACAATATTCGCCACGGGTCGCTGGGGGGCCGCCCGCTCCGCCAACGTAAGATACGAGGCGTGCACGACCGCCCGCTCCATCAGCGCGCGGATTGAGACCAGCGGCAGGAGGTGCGCCTTGAGGGGACTCTCCAGCCACTCGCTGACACGGGGCAGGAGCGCCAAACAGGGCGTGCGTTCGCTAACCGGACGGTGGTCCAGCGACCAGAGCGCAACCGTATCGTGCGTTTGACACAAGGCCCGCTCGCGCCGAAACAGGCGCCAGTCAAAGGTGTCGAAATAGCGCCGCGTCTGGGTTCCCAAAGAGGTGGGCTCAACAGGAAAACGCACCTGTAATTGGCGCAGGAACTGGTCCTGGGTGAGGTGCTCTGGCAAGCTATAGCGGGTCCGCACACGCATGTCCGATTCTTCTGTGTTATGAGACAGGCCCCTGACCATGCCCGTAGTATAGAGACCTGTCAGGACTAATAAAGGGAGCCCCCGGAATGAACGCACAGCCCGGCGGCTATGCCCTCCTCTTGCGAGCCAACCGGCGGCGGACCGTCCGGATTGGGCGGCTGGGCCAGCTTGCCGTTCAGCCGGGCTGCTACGTCTACGTCGGCAGTGCCCTGGGACCGGGCGGAGTGCGGGCGCGGGTCGGTCATCACGTCCATATTACCCAGCGTCCGCATTGGCATATCGATTATCTCCGCCGGGCGGCCGCGCTCCAACACGTCTGGTATTCCTACGACTCCGTTCGCCGGGAACATGCCTGGGCGGATATTTTTGCGCACCTGCCGGACGCATCGATTCCTCTACCCGGCTTTGGCGCATCCGACTGCGCGTGTCCGACCCATCTGTATTTCTTCCCGCGTCAACCCCGGCTGGACACCTTTCGGCGGCGGCTGCGGGCCGCTATGCCGAATCCTAGAGCGTTTCACGATAAGTTGTAGCCGTGCCAGTCCGCGCTCGTCGGGAAAGACAAGAGCTGGCCCCAAGCGGCCAGGGAGGGGATGGGAGGGGCTCCCCGCCTGGGAGGGCGGCCATCCTGGCCGCCATGCGGGCTGGAAGCCCGCACTCCTCAAGGAGGAGAGAGACGCGCTACACAGCATCGTGATTTGCTCTAGTCGAGTCGAACGGCTGGCGGTGGAGGGAAGAGCCTGTCTTGTCTGACAGGCCCGGACTGTTCTATAGAGGAGCGGGTATAAGGATAGAGCATGGGAGCACGCACCGGAGCAGAGTTTACCGCGGGCCTGCGCGACCAGCGTGAGGTCTGGCTGGGTAATGAGCGCGTCGAAGATGTGACCACCCATCCGGCCTTTCGCGCCGCGGTCGAGAGCATTGCCCAGTTATATGACATGCAGCACGACCCGGCCTATCGGGATACGCTGTGCTACCCCTCGCCGACGAGCGGCAAGCCGGTCGGGCTGTCGTTTCTGATCCCGCGCACGCGGGACGACCTGGTGCGGCGGCGGGCCATGAGCAAGGTCTGGGCGGACGCGACCTGCGGCATGATGGGCCGCAGTGCGGATTTTCTCAATGCCATGCTCACCGCCTGGGCGGCCAAGGCCGACTATTTTGCCCGGCAGAGTCCGGAGTGCCGGGAACGTGTTCTGGACTATTATGAGCACTGCCGCGAGAACGACCTGTTTCTCACCCATACCCTGGTCGATCCGCAGGTAGACCGCTCCAGGAACCGGGCCGAGCAGGACGACCCACATCAGTGCCTCGGTATTGTGGACGAGACGGCTGAGGGGCTGGTGATTCGGGGCGCGAAAATGATAGCCACGGCCGCGCCGTTCGCCGATGAGATTCTGGCCTGGCCCTTTCCGCCGACGCTGACCGCAGCAGAGTCGGCCTACGCCATTGTCTTTATCATCCCGGTGGCCTCGCCGGGGCTGAAGATCCTGTGTCGTGAGTCCTTTACCCGACCGGGTGCGGTCGAAGATCATCCGCTGAGCGCCCGCTTTGACGAGATGGATGCGGTCGCGGTTTTTGACGATGTGGTCGTCCCCTGGCCGCGCGTTTTTTTGCATAAAGATGTCAACTTGGTCGGCCAGATGTACACCGGCACCCGCATCCGAGAATGGACGGCCCACCAGACCAATACGCGGCTGTTGTCAAAACTCGAGTTTGTCTACGGCACGCTCAGCCTGATGGCCGAAGCCATCGGGGTCCAGGACAAACCCGTTGTCCAGGAGACCCTGGGCGAGGCGGCCAGCTATGTGGAAATCATCAAATCCATTCTCCTTGCAGCGGAACAAGAAGCCGAAATTGACCCGTCCAACGGGGCGATCTACCCTGCCCTCACGCCCCTGCAAGTCGGACGGGCTTGGGGACCGCGCATCTACCCGCGCTTGATGGCCATGCTGCGCCGGATTGGCGCGGGCGGGCTGATGCAGTTGCCGGCGACGTTTTCTGCCTTTGACGGACCAACCGGCCCGGACCTGGAAAAATACTACCGCGGCGCTCGCATCCCGGCCCAGGACAAGGTCCGGCTCTTTAAGCTGGCCTGGGACCTGGTTGGCTCCGATTTTGGCTCACGCCACGAGCTGTACGAAATGTTCTACGTCGGCGACCCCAGTATGATTACGGCCAGCCTATATCGGGATTTCGACACCGCGCGGTGTACGGATCGGGTCAAGGCGTTTCTGGGCCTGGGGGAGTAAAGCCCTATCGGTTCATGCATCGATTTTCAGAGGCGCATGGCGTGCCGACGCCTCGAAGTCGGTGTCCTACTAAGGAGGTTTATGAGGGAAAACCTCCCCCATTTTATCGACAAGAAAGATTTGTGGATTTTTAGGCCAGAGGGCCGGCCCACCCACGATTTATTCAGAGGGGAAAAAGTCGAGCGCGGTAAGTCCGTGATTTTCTTGACATCCCGCCCGACCCGTTACGTCCGATAAGATGGTATGTGTCAAACTTGCTCGGGCTGGCGGGTCTAGGGAACACTCAAAAACGTAATGCCCGCCATGTCGCACGCGACCTTAATCCGGTGCTCATACTGCCCGATTCTCATATTTAGTCGTCTTCCTTTTTCAATTCCTCTTTCAGTTCCTTTTTCAATTCCTCTTTCAGTTCCTTTTTCAATTCCTGCTTTATCGCTGCTCTCAGATTGGGAAGGGGAGTAATCGGCGGCGGCTCCCAAGTGTGAAAGTTTAGTTTCGGTCTCTCGGTTTCCATTTCCTTCACAATGTCCTGAAGACTCCGCATTGGTTTCAAAAATGGCTCCATCTCCTTCGCGGCGGCCTGCATATCTCGCATTGGTTTCAAAAATAACTCCATCTCCTTCGCGGCGGCCTGGAGACTCTGCATTCTCTTCACTTCTTCCTTCGCGATGCCCTGTATATCTTGCATTGGTTTCAAAAATAACTCCATTTCCTTCGCGGCGGCCTTCGCGGTGGCCTGAAAACTCCGTATTCTCTTCGCTTCTTCCTTCGCGATATCCTGAAGACCTAGCATTGGTTGCAAAAAAAATGGCACCATCTCTTTCGCGGCGGCCTGAAAACTCCGTATTCTCTCTATTTCCGCCTTCAGTAGTGCCTCCATTTCCTTGTTCAATTTATCAATTTTCGACATATCTACCTCCTCTCTCCTATCCTTTGTCATCCTGGACGACATATAGCATATCTTCCCGTCCTTGTCTGGCTCTTCATTCCAGCTCAGTCCCAAATAACAGAGCTAAAGCCGTATTTTCTAACGACTTTCTTTTGAGGGGTGTGTATTCGTTGCTTCTATTATAACGTCAACCTTAGTCGGGCTGTCGCGCAATCATCGGCTTGCCCCGGCTCTGAAAGAGTAGGTCTAGCGCTTCGGCTACAAGCTCCTGCACGGTCGTATCTTCCTCTACGGCTAGGCTCTTGAGTTGCCGCGCTACAGCCGGATCGCATCGCAGATCGCGATTTCGCTTTCGAGCAGGGCCTCGACTCGATTGCAGACAGCGGAGCCGGTGTCTCGAAGGAACTCGATCCACGCGGATGTATCGATCAGAATCACGTTGAGCGACCAGACCGCATTTCGTCGAGGTCACCGTCCCAACCCGACCCGCGAAGCTGTTTGGCTTCATTAACATCAAGAGGTTCTGCTGCAAGTGCGCGGAGCGCCAAGTTGATCGCCTCGCGCTTCGAGGTCAGGCGGTAACGCCGCATGATTTCGGCGCAGGCCTCATCGTCGATATTCACGTTCGTGCGCGACATACACCTTGCATACTCCACTGCCAAAAGGGAGCCAAGGGCCTGTTTCAGTCTTGTAGGTCGGCTTAGCCGAAGGCGTAAGCCGACACGGCCACGCTTGTCGGATTACGCTGTGCTCATCCGACCTACCCGCCACTAGAGCAGTGTTCAGATTGGCGTAGCGGGAGGGCGCCCAAGGGCCGGAGACCAGCCCGTAGGGTGCGCCCTGCGCACCAGGAAGATGGTGCATGGGATGCACCCTACGGTTCTCATACGATCTACTCGCCACTAAGCTCTCGCCGTGCAGGGGGCTGCCGTCATGCCGGACGTGATCCGGCATCCAGCCAGCGGCGGGGGGCTATACGGAATCGTGAAACGCCCTAGACCGGTATCGCCAGCAACTCGCCCAGGTGTTGGTCGATCTGTTTCAGATAGTCCGGCTCGATACCGAACAGCCCGAGGTGGCCGTAGATGCTGTGAATCACGCGGAACTCGCTGTTGGGAATGAGCTGCTGCTCGGCCTCACAATCGCGCGGCGGGAAAAACATGTCCTCGTCAATCGGCAGGACAAACACTTTGGCCCGAATCCGCTCAAGCGCCCGCTTGAGATCACCACCGGTATGCCGACTGACATCCCCTCGCTGCCACTTCCAGGCCATGCACAGCAGATTGTTCGGGTCCATGGGCAGAAAATAGTTTTCGACAAAACCGACCACAAAGTCTTCGGTGGAAGAGAAGCCCAACTCCCGCCAGGCTGCCTGCTTGAACAGCTCGGTACAGAAGCCCATCACCGACCACAGGCGGGCCTGGCGGCGCAATCCGACCTGGACCGCGTGCGGGTCGGTATACCAGCCGTTATGCCAGGCCGGGTCCGAGGTGATGGCCTCGTTCAGGGTCTCGACGTACAGAAAGTCGTGCGGCGTGTTCTTGGCCGTACCGGCCAGCGGGGCGGCGCGTTTGACCATGTCGGGATAGCGCACCGCCCACTCATAGGTTTGCTGCGCGCCCATGGAGCCGCCGCACACCAGTTCCAGACGTTCAATGCCGAACTGTTCGGTCACCAGCTTATGCTGGGCGCGGACGTCGTCGCCGATCCGTATCCGCGGGAAACGCGCCATATTGAACGGGGCGGGCGTATTGGACGGCGAACTCGACAGACCATTGCCGAGTTGGTTGGCGATAATGACGAAATACTTGTCCGGGTCGATTGCCCGGCCTTTGCCCACATGGACGTCAGCCATGATCTTACTGGTTCCCGAGTACCAGGTTGGCAGGAGAATGGCATTGTCCTTGTGGGCGCTCAGCGTTCCCTGGGTGGTATAGGCGAGCTGGCCGTCATGCAGCGCCCCGCCTTCTTCCAGGGGAAAATTGCCGAGATCGAACAACTCAAACGGCCCGTGGTTCTCGTGCGAATAATAGTCGTTGAATACGCTGGCCATGCTGCGTCTCCTTGTCTGCTGAGCGTGTGTTTGAATCAGCCGCCCGGTTGGGGTATAGCTGATTCGGACGGAAAGCCCAAGAGAAGTACAAGAGAGAGGGAGTGTCTCACTTTGAATTTCCCCCCTCACCCCCCAGAGGAGAGGGAGCAAAAAATCCCCTCTTCCAGTGAGGGAGGGGGTGCTTCGCCGGCAGAGGGAAAGGGAGCAGTAAGCCTGAGACCCAGACTATGCCACACGACACATCCACAGACGGTCTGAACGCGGACCTCGACGCCATAGAATACTACTTCGAGCAGGGTGTCACCGACGGGCTGCCCGTTGTCCCGCCAACGGAAGAGCGGATGCAATCCATGCTGGCCGCCACCTCCCAGGCCGCAGACGAAGTGGTCGCGCTCGTACCGCCCAATTTTGGTGCGGCCTCGGTCGAGAAGATCGCCGTGAATGCGGTCATGGCCGGCTGCAAGCCGGAATTCCTGCCGGTCGTTATTGCCGGTGTGCGAGCCATGTGCGACGAACGGGCCAATCTGCACGGCGTGCAGGGCACCACCCACACGGCCACGCCGCTGTTTATCATCAACGGCCCGATCCGCCAGCAGCTCGATATCAATTGTGCCGCCGGCGTGTTTGGTTCGGGCTGGCGGGCCAACGCGACCATCGGCCGGGCGCTGCGCCTGATCATGATTAATATCGGCGGCGCGCATCCGGGCGAGATCGATAAATCAACCATGGGCCATCCCGGCAAATACACCTATTGCATAGGCGAATACGAAGAACAGAATCCGTGGCAGCCGCTTCATGTCGAGCACGGCTACGAGCCGGAGCAGAGCACCATCAGCGTCTATTGCTGCGACGCCCCACAGTGCGTCAGCAATCACGGCAGCCGCACGGCGCGCGGTATTCTGGACACCCTCGGGGCCAGCCTGGCCGTCGGCTGGAGCGATAAGACCTATCTGGCCGGCAATTATATTGTCGTGCTCGGCCCGGAACACGCCAACAGCATTGCCGCGGATGGCCTGAGCAAACAGGACGTCAAGCGCTATCTGTACGAAAACGTCCGGCGGCCGCTGCACGAACTCCTGCCCGGACCGGACGGCAGTGAGGGCCTGAGGCGAGAGCGCCTGCCCGGCTGGCTGAACGCCGCCGACGACTTCAGCCTGATTCCAAAGGTGTCCTCACCGGACGGCATTATTCTTGTCGTGGCCGGCGGGACAGCCGGACGCTTTTCCGTGCATATGTGCGGCTGGGGTGGTGGCGCCGGGCAGAGTGAACTCGTGACCGTAGCCATACAGACATAAAGAAGAGGAGAACGACATGCCAAAACTCTATGACCCGACCGCAGCCCCAAAACAGGCCACCGCGGCGCTCGCGGCCCGCTTACCGGACTTACACGACAAGACCGTCGGTCTGCTCGACATCAGCAAGGCCAAGGGCAATTTTTTCCTGGACCGTGTGGAGGAGATGCTGACTGCGCAATTCCAGCCGCGCGCAATCATCCGGCGCATGAAGCCCACGTTTGCCCGTCCGGCCCCGGAAGACATCCGCCAGGAGCTGGCGCAAAAGTGTGATTTTCTGATTGAAGCCCTGGCCGATTGAGGCTCGTGTACAACGTGCAGTGTGCACGACGGCATCTTTTTTGAAAAAGCCGGTATCCCTTCGGCGGTGTTTGCCACGACCGAGTTTTCCAATGCCGCGCTCGCCCAGGCCAAGGCGCTCGGCCTGCCGGATTTCAAGGTCATATTAGTAGAACATCCCATCCAACCCCTCACCCCGGAAGAAGTCCACGGACGGGCCGAGGCGGTGTTCGGGCAGATAGTTGAAAAGGTGACGGGACAGGCGGGCTCCTGATTTCGGCAGACCCAACTATCGGTAGGGGTCATGCATGAATGACCCCTACGGTCAAATCAATTACCCGGCCAGCGGGATAATACCCATCACCACCGCTTCATCACTCACCACTCGGGTGGTGTGACCCTGACCGGTCGTGTCTTCGACCAGGCGGGCGTCGCCGGGGCCAAAGCGCCGGGTGGTGCCGTCGCCCAGGCCGATTTCCAGTTGACCGGAGACAAGAATCACGTATTGCCGGCGCGGCGCAGGATGCCAGTCCATAAAAGTCCCGACCGGCACTTCGACAAAAGAGATATGCGACGTGGCCTGCGGCTCGGTCAGGCCTGGATGCGAGGCCAGGCTTTGATCCTCAAAATGCGATTGGCCGTCGTCGCCGCTATACAGTCGATACAGTCCCATTGCGTCTCTCTCCTACTCCGGCTGAATCGGATACAGTTTGAGTGCGTTATCCCACATGATCTTGTGCTTGCTCTCGTCCGAGACATCGGGCAGACCGAGCAACTCCTCGGTCGCGCGCGCATACAAGCGTCCTTCCGGATGGCCAAAATCGGTAGCGGTGACAATATTATCGTCGCCCAGGGTAGCAATCACCTGGGCGATACCGGGGTCGTCCTGGTCGGCGGCGATATAGCACTGGCGCTGAAAATAATCGAGCGGCGCCATGCTCAGCCCGTCGATGGCAAGCCCCCGAAAGCCGCCCTGGACGCCAGCCCCGAGACGGTCCAACCAAAAGGCCACCCAGCCCGCGCCTGACTCAAGATGGACCACCCGCAGCCTGGGATGGCGCTCTAATACGCCTCCCATAATCAACGCCGTGCTGGCCAGCATATTGCCAATGGTGAACGCCACCGTGGCTTGGGCAACGCGGAGTTCGGGCAGGTAGTAATACAGCAGCTCGTCCGCGGCGTTGCCCGCTCCGACATGGATGCCCAGCGGGACATCGAGGTCTTCCAGCGCGGTCCACAGCGGATCGTAAAACTCATCGTATAAACGATGCTTCCCGACCGGGGTCGGATTGATGTGAACCGCCTTGAAGTCGAACTCTTTGACGCAACGGCGGGCCTCCTTTGCCGCTTCAAGAGGATCGCGCAAGTCAACCGAAGCCACCCCTACAACCCGCGTACCGGCCGCGGAACAAAAGTCGTGCAGCCAGTTGTTATACGCCCGGCGATAGGCGGCCGCGGTGTCGGCGTCGAGTTCCGGCACCGCAGTCATGTACAGACCGACCGTGGGATACAGGACCATATAATCGATGCCCGCCCGCTCCAAGGCCAGGTCGTAGTGCTCAGGCGGGAAACCCTCACGCGCAAAGCTCGCATAGGCTTCGTCATTCTCTGGCAAGACGATGCGGGTGCCAGCATCACCAAAAGTGGGCCGGCCCTCTCGGACGGGATCGCTCCCAAAGGGCATGACGTATTCTTTGTCGTGGGCCGACGGAACGGTGACGGAAATGCCAAAACCGAGCGGGTCGCCTTGATAGTCAACCCAGGCGCGCGGCATATGCGAGCGAAACTTAGGTTCCAGGTATTTTTCAAACAGGTCCGACGGCTCCAGAATATGGGAGTCACTATCAATGAGGCGATGACGCTTGCTCATCGTTCCCCTCCTTTTTCAAACAAGACGCTCCGCCAACCTCAGCCGCACCCGAGCGTACTCCAGAGCCGTATCAAGTTGCGCCCGTCCTTCCAAGAGGCACTTTGACACCCCTGTCATTTCGCAGGATAATCTCGCCAGCCAATTTATTGAGCTCGTGCCAACTTGATGTCCCACTCGTCATCATCTTTGCTGGTACACCCAAACCAATGGTACAAATTTTTATCGGTAGGAAGAGGGTCTCTCGGCCTCCGCCTCTTCCCAACCTCAACGAAATGCAGAAGACAGCCCTTCTGTACTGGAAGATCCTCTTTCCATTGTCCGGTCTCTGGGTCCAAACGCACTGGATACCGCTCATCGGACTTTTTGACATAGCAGCACAATTTTTCGATGTCTTTCTTCTACGGTACATAGTAGTGAGGTTTGAATTTGAGCTCGAAGATATCGGTAATTCTCCCCTTTTCCACTATGACGAGATCGGGGGTCATCGGTTTGCTACCTACTGTCCATTTCGGTTCGGCGACGACACTGACGGTCGGCAATGTCTTACGAAATTCCGTATACAGTGCCGCCTGAAGTCCGCGCTCCGACACACAGAATCCGGTAAGATACTCTTTTTTGAGGCGCTTCCAAATCTTCTTGTAGAGCCCCTTTTTTTCCGCTTGATTAGGCATGGGAATCCTCATTTTTGTGACTCTTTGCCCAGGCCGCCATGCCCCCGAACAAATCGGCAAAACTCGGGGCCGCGGTTTCGCCGCTGAACTCGCGGTAGAGCGTGTTGATGTTCACGACAATGCGCTCGGCATCCCCCCACGCAGAGTAATCGTTCAGCGCGATATCATTGGCCGCCTCGGTCTCGGACAGGCCGGCGTCAAAGCGCTTGCGAGCTTCCACTTCGATATATTGCAGATAGCCCCTGACCGACTCGACGCCGCGCTTGTCGGTGATCGGCCCATGCCCCGGCACGACGGTTTCAACCTCGAGTTCGAGCATCAGCTCACACGCCCTGATCCAGTTGGCTATCGGTCCGTTCCACATCAGGGGTGTGCCGTCAATAAAAAGAATGTCACCGGTGAAAATCGTCCGCTCGCCGGGCACATAGACCAGGACATCCCCTCGGGTGTGGGCCGGACCGACCTCAATGAGTTGGACGTCTTTGTCTCCCACCTTGAGGTCGAGTCGGTTCTCAAACGTGCGCGAGGGAGGGGTGGGGATAATATCGTCAAAGCGAAACGCGCCGAGAATCCGGGTGAGATACTCGCCCAGTTCGCCCATATTGGGAGCCGCTTTCATCATATCGGCAATCCGGCTGGGCGGGAGTTCTTGCATCTCTTGCGCGCACGCCTTGGAGGCAATGATTTGCGCGCCGTGTACAAGCTGATTACCGAACCAATGGTCGCCGTTGGCGTGGGTATTCACCAGCGTATCGATCGACCGCGCGGCGCCGGTTGCGTCTCGCATGGCAGCCAGCATCTCCCGCGTGAGGGCCAGGTCAAAGAGCGTATCGACCAACAGAGACTGCTCCCCATCCACCACCAGCCCGGCGTTACTCCAGCCCCACGAACCGTCGGGCAGGAGATAGGCAAACAGGCCATTCCCTACATCGTGGAGTCCTTTGGTATAGTTCCATTTCGGCATAGGTGTCTCCCTCCTTGTCTGTTGTCTTAGCAAGTGTCGGCTGAGACGAGTAGAGCGCGCTCCCCCGCTTCCCTCCTTTTACACACCGACGCATGCCTGATACAGCAGACCGGAGTAGAGATTGGAAGTGCTGTGAGGGATGAGTACGACGGATAAAGGAGCATATTTATGGCAAATTTGATGCAGGACAAAGTCGCTCTGGTTACCGGTGGTAGCTCGGGTATTGGCCGCGCCACGGCACTGACGTTTGCCCGAGAGGGGGCCAAAGTCGTGGTGTCCGATGTTGCGCTTGAAGGCGGACAAGAAACGGCCAGCCTCATACGGGAGGCCGGTGGCGAGGCGCTCTTCGTCAGCGCGGATGTATCACAGGCCGCCCAGGTCGAAGCCCTCGTTGCCAAAACAGTCGAGACCTTTGGGCGGCTGGACGCGGCCCATAACAACGCGGGGGTTGAGGGCAGCTCGATGATGACAACCGACTATACGGAAGCGGATTGGGACCAGGTGATTGCCATCAATCTGACCGGCGTGTGGCTGTGCATGAAGTACGAGATTCCGCACATGCTCAGCCAGGGCGGGGGGGCGATCGTCAACACGTCTTCAGCCGCCGGACTGCTCGGATTTCGCAGGGGCTCGGCCTATGTGGCCAGCAAACATGGCGTGCTCGGCCTGACCAAGACCGCGGCCCTGGAGTATGCCAAGTCCGGTGTTCGGGTGAATGCCGTCTGCCCCGGCGCGATTGATACGCCCATGATGGGCCGGCTGACCGACCACCGTCCCCACCGAGCCGAAAAGATGGTCTCCTTTGAACCGGTTGGTCGCATGGGCAGCCCCCAGGAGATCGCCGAGTCGGTGGTGTGGCTGTGTTCGGACGCGGCCTCGTTCGTCACCGGCCATGCCATGTCCGTCGATGGCGGCCTGGTTGCGCAATAAAGACGCTACTTTCAAGGGCGAGGAATCTATGAAGATCGCATACTCTCCTGATGCGGATGTCATGATTATCCAATTCCGCAAAGGAACCCCTACGGACTCCAAGGATGTTGGTGAAGGGATCATCCTTCACCTTTCCGCAAAAGGACGACCGCTGGAGATTGAAATCCTTGATGCGTCCAAGGTCGTACAAAAAAAGGACGTTGAGGTCTCGATGGAGCCTTTTTTTCCGTCAGCTTGAGACCATCCCGGCCCGCGGCATAATGCTGCTATGATGCGGGTCGGGCGGTCCGTTCTATCAGGGCTTCTAGCGCCCGCATAGTTTCGCGGTGCTGCTCTGTCGCGTCTTGCCGCTGCTCTTTGAATGCAGCCATGACTTCATCATGCATATTGTCACGCTGACTGGCGGCTTTTCGCATGACCAACAACCCACCGGCAATAAGCGCGGCCTGAGTCAACCCAACCCCCAGGGCAATAAGATTGCCTGTTTCTCTCAGGGCAATAATGGCTGTCTCATATTCGGTCATGTCTTTCTCCTCCTTCCCCATACCTCACACGGACCCCTCGGGCAAACGCAGGAAAAAACAGGAATATGATAGCCACGCTGCTTCTAGTATTTGGGGGAACGGCCAGGTATATCCATCCCCTATGACACTGTCCTTTTGCAGGGATAAAGGAGGATGACAGCATGGGAACACTGACAAGCGGTAAAGTCGCCCTGGTTACCGGGGCCGGCTCGGGTATCGGGCGGGCCGCAGCCCGGATATTTGCCCGTGAAGGGGCCAAGGTCGCAGTGGCCGATATCAATGTGGCCGGCGCCGAGGAAACCGTGAAGATGATTCAGGACGCCGGTGGCGAGGCGTTCTGCATCAAAGCCGACGTCTCCCAGGCCGCGGAAGTCGAGGCCATGGTTGGCGCGGTGGTCGAGACCTACGGACGGCTGGATTGTGCCTATAACAACGCCGGTATTGAGGGCGCGCTGGCCTCGACCGCGGATTATACCGAGGCGGACTGGGCGCCGGTGATTGCGATTAATCTGACCGGCGTGTGGTTGTGCATGAAGTATGAGATTCCACAGATGCTCAAAAACGGCGGGGGGGCCATCGTCAACACGTCCTCCGCCGCCGGGCTGCTCGGGGCGCCGCGGATGCCGGCCTATGTGGCCAGCAAGCACGGCGTGGTCGGCCTGACCAAAACCGCGGCCCTGGAATACGCCAAATCCGGCATCCGGGTGAATGCCGTCTGTCCGGGCATTATTGATACGTCCATGGTCGGCCGGCTCAAAGAACGCCGGCCCAGAATGTTCGAGAAGATCGAAGCCGGCGAACCCATTGGCCGTATGGGTCAGCCGGAAGAAATTGCCGAAGCCGCGGTCTGGCTGTGTTCCGACGCGGCCTCGTTCGTGACCGGTCACGCCATGGCCGTTGACGGCGGTATCGTGGCCCAGTAGCCGCGTCCGACAAAACAGGAGGGATTTTCTATGGCGATGTATTGCGGACTACACGTGGGTGGCGGGGCGGCGCTGCGCGAGGTCGATGGGGCACGCAAAATCGGCGAGACCGCGGAAGAACTCGGTTATGACAGTATTGTGACCGGCGACCATATCACCATCCCCAAAAAGATCGACTCGACCTATCCCTATGTTGAGGCCGCCCAGGCGCGCGGCCAGGACCCCTATTCGGTGTTTACCTCAATGGAATGGATGGACGCCTTCACCGTCCTGGCCCTACTCATTCCGGTTACGAAAACGGTCAGGCTGGGGACCAGCGTGACGATCGTCCCCTACCGTCATCCCTTGGAGATGGCGCGGGTGGTGGCCTCGCTTGACGTGGCTTCAGGCGGACGGGTGATCTTTGGCGCCGGCGTGGGCTGGATGGCGGATGAGTTCGAGTTGCTCGGTGTGCCGTACAAAGAACGGGGCCCCCGCACGCGGGAATATATTGCCGTCATGAAAGAGGTCTGGACGAACGAAACGCCCCGCTTTGCGGGCAAGTTCGTCCAGATCAATCGCGACCTGCATTTTGCGCCCAAGCCGACTCAAAAACCGCACCCGCCCATCTGGGTCGGGGGCGAATCCACCCCGGCGCTGAAACGGGTGGTGGAATTCGGTCAGGGTTGGCATATCGGCCCGCTGCCCCTGAGTGATATTCGGCACCGCTTTGATGAATTGCGCCAGCTCATGGAAGCCGGCGGGCGGGATTATGCCGAGTTGGAAATCACCTCAATGGTGGACCCCAGCGTGACCGCGACCGAAATCCGCGCCTACCGCGACGCGGGCCTGCACGGGCTGCACGTCACCTGCGCCGCGCCCAAGCCCGAGAGCGTGTGTCAGGTCATGCGCGATTTCAAGGCCAAGATGGAAGACGCGTTAAATTAATTTAATTGGGGAGGCGAAGCAGCACGACAGCGATGTTACAGGCCGGATGCGAATATCCGATTCGATGAGCTCTGCGCCCTGTTGAAGGCGATGGGATTTGACGAACGCATACGCGGCAGTCATTATATCTACCGAAAGCAGGGACTCATGGAGAAACCCAACTTGCAACGGGACGGCAGCCAGGCCAAGCCCTACCAGGTCCGGCAAATCCGTCGCTTGATCCTGAAATATCACCTGGGAGAGGACGCCTGATGCATAAGTTTGAGATCATTCTCTACTGGAGTAATGAGGATCAGGTGTTCGTTGCCGAAGTGCCTGAACTGCCGGGCTGTATGGCGCATGGCGACAGTCAGGAAGCCGCGCTTCAACACATCAATGAAGCCATGCAATTATGGATTGATACGGCGCGGGAATACGGCGATCCTGTGCCGCAGCCCAAGGGTGAACGCCTGATGCTCGCCTGACCATGGCGCGAAGGAATCACCGAAAGGAGTATGTCGGCATATGTGGCGGGTAGGCGTCGATGTTGGCGGAACATTTACCGACCTGTTTGGCTGGGAGGAAACGACCGGCGAGCGCGTTACGGCCAAGGTTCTGACCACGCCCTGGGACCGCTCCGTGGGCGTCATTGAGGCCGTCAAAAAGGCCGCCCGGGATTCGCTCGAAGCGGTCGAGCAATCGGGCATTCCGTTTGACCAGATCTCCTGCCTGGTCCACGGCACGACCACCGCCACCAATGCCCTGATTGAACGCTCCTACCCGGACCCGGCCCTGGTCACCACCCAGGGCTTTCGTGACACCATCGAAATCGGTCGTCAGCATCGGAAGGAACTGTACGACCCCTATCAGGTCAAACCCAAACCGCTCATTCGGCGTCGCTATCGCTATACGGTCCCGCAACGCACGAACGTCAAAGGCGAAGAAGAACGCCCGCTCGATACCGCGGCCGCGCAGCAGGTGGCCGGGCAAATCAAGGCGGAAGGGCTCCGCTCGATTGCCGTGTGTTTCATCAACTCCTATGTCAACGCCGCCCATGAGCGGCAGATGCGCGACATCCTGCTGGAACACATCCCTGATGCGCATATCATGCTGTCGGGCGAGACGCGGCCCCTGTTCCGCGAGCACGGCCGCTTTGTGACCACCGCGGTGAGCGCCGCGCTCAAGCCGGTGATGGGCGCCTATTTCGATCATCTGCTGGAGCGCCTCACCCAACAGGGCTTTGACGGCTCGCTGCTGATTCTCAAAAGCAGCGGCGGGGTGATGGGCGTCGATCTGGCCAAGGAACACCCGGAAGAATTGCTGGAGTCCGGGCCGGCCGGCGGGGTGGCCTATGCCGGCTATCTGGCCGATGCCATCCACGAGCCCAACATTATTTGCGCCGACATGGGCGGTACGAGTTTTGATGCCTCGATTGTCGAAGACGGCAAGGGACTCGTCACCCGTGAGTATGAACTCGAATTCGAGCTGCCGATTATTCTGCCCATGCTCGATATCCACAGCGTGGGTGCCGGCGGGGGCTCGATCGGCTGGGTGGATAGCGGCGGCTCGCTGAGAGTAGGGCCGCGCAGCGCCGGCTCGCAACCGGGGCCGGCCTGTTATGGTAACGGCGGGACCGAGCCGACGATCACGGACGCCAACCTGTTGCTCGGCCGCCTGGAGCCGACCCTGGGGGGGAAGATCAATCTGGACCGGCCAGCGGCGGAACGAGCGGTGAGTACTATTGCTGAGCAAGTGGGCCTGTCGGCGGTCGAAACCGCGGACTCTATGATCCAGATCAGCTGTGAGATCATGGCCCAGGCCGTCAAAAAGGTCGTTATCAACAGAGGCCGTGACCCGCGCGACTTTGTGCTGACCAGTTTTGGTGGAGCCGGGCCCATGCACGCCTGCTTTGTGGCCCGGGCGATGAATATTCCGAAAGTCATCGTCCCGGCCGCCGCCGGGGTGGCCTCGGCCTTTGGCGCAACCGTCATGGATGTCCGCCAGGACGTCGAGCAGTTCATGTACGCCCCGCTTGGCGAGGTGGACCTGAACCGGCTGAATAGCGTGTATGCCGAACTCGAACGGACCGCCCGCAGCCTGCTCGCTCGCGACAATGTCTCGGCAGAGAATGTGCTGCTCAGCCGTACCGCCCAGATGCGTTATGTGGGCCAGACGTATGAAATTGAGACGCCCATTCCGGATGGCGCGCTGACCGATGACGCCCTCGCCAGCATTGCCGACACCTTTCACGCCGTACACAAGCAGGAGCACGGCGTCAGCTCGGACATCTTTGACCCGGCGCTGGTCTCTCTCAGTGTCGCGGCGACCGCGCCGACCGCAGCCCTGCCGCCCTATAGAAGTGTCGCCACCGAAAACGTGGTGGCCATGAAGAATTCGCGCTCGGTATACTTTTCCGGAGAATGGATCGACTGTCCGATTTACAACGGCCAGATTCTCCAGCCGGGTACAGGGCTGCAGGGACCGACGATTCTGGAATATCTGGATTCGGTCGCCGTGCTGCCGCCCGGCGCGCAGGCAACGGTTGATACCCAGGGCAATCTTATTATACAGGTAGGACGATAATCGGGCGGAATCAGTTTTGCATTTACAGGAGGATGGTCATGCAATCAGGCGCACTCGAACAGGCAGGCGACAGCATTAAAAACCGGACCGGACTCGACCATATTACCTTCGAGGTCTTGCGGAATCTGTTTGAATACACCTGTGACCGGATGACCACGGTGCTCCAACGGGCGTCGTTCTCGCCCATTCTGTCCGATATGGTTGATTTCTCCAATGCCATTTATGATCCGGAGATGCGGCTGCTGAGCCAGGCTGCCAACGTCCCCGTCCATCTGGCGGCCATGAAGTTTTCGGCCCATGCCGTGCGCGACGAGTTCGGCATCGAAAACATGCAGGAGGGCGACATCTATGTGGTGAACGACCCCTACCGGGGCGGCACCCATATTAATGACATCTCCTGGATCAAGCCGATTTTTTACAAGGGCACGGAACTGCTGGGCTTTGCGGTCAGCCGGGGTCACTGGATGGACTTTGGCGGCGGGGCGCCGGGCGGCCAGTCGTGGGGGACGCATATTGCGGAAGAGGGACTCCGCATTCCGCCCATCAAGGCCTTTGAAAACAATGAGATCAAACCGGAAATCCTCAAGATTCTGCTGGCTAATACGCGCACCCCGCATTTTATCCAGGGTGACCTCCAGGCCCATGTCGGCTGTCTCAAAGCCGCGGAAGAGGAGATGCAGTCCGCGGCCGAGCGCTATGGTCTGGAGACGGTCAGGGCCGCCATGGCCGAGTTGATCGCCTATACCGAGCGGATAGTCCGCAAGAAAATCGAGACCATCCCGGACGGGGTGTATACCGGCGAAGATTATGCCGATACCGACGGCCAGACCGATGATCCCGTCAAGGTCAAGGTGACCCTGACGGTCAAAGACTCGGATATCACCGTAGACCTGACCGGCTCCGACCCCCAATGTCTGGGCGCCATCAACTCGCCCAAGGCCAATACCTATTCCGCGGTCTTCTACTCACTCCAGTTTTTCCTGGAACCCAGCGCGCCGCAAAACGAGGGTATGTTCAACCCGATCAGCGTGGTCCTGCCCGACGACTGCTGGCTGAACCCCAAATGGCCGGCGCCGACCATCGGCTGTACGGTACTGGCCGCCCCGAAAGTGGCCAGCGCAGTATGGCAGGCGATTGCCAACGCCCTGCCCGAGCGCGCGGTCGGTTCCGCGTGTGGCGACTGTAACTGGTTTGTGTGCGGCGTGCGTGATGCGGACGGAAAAACCGACGTTTTCTCGGACCTGCCGGCCGGCGGCTGGGGCGGGACGCCGTTCGGTGACGGCATGAATGTCACCATGGACCCGCTGGGCAACTGCATGAATATGGAAGCGGAGACCGCGGAGCTGATGTTCCCGATTGCGTATGAGGCCTTTGATATTCGGCAAGACTCGGCCGGGGACGGCCACCATCGGGGCGGATTCGGCTCCAGTCTCAAAATCCGCTTTTTATGCGAAGGCGCCATGAGCGTGGAAACGGCCCGCACGCGTGAGGGTGCCCCAGGCGTGAACGGTGGGCAGCGGGGTTTGCCGCAACGGTTGTGGCACCTCTCTTCGGATGGCACGCAAAAAGTTGTCGGCGGTCTGACCGAGGACAAGCGCTGGCTCAATCCCTTGCTGCGCGGCCACAAGCTCTCCTATGGCGACACCTTCTGGTTTGAAACCACCGGCGGCGGGGGCTGGGGCAAGCCGCTCGACCGGCCGCTGCAAGAGGTCCTCGACGATACGCTGGACGAGTATATCTCGGTGGAGAAAGCACGCAGCACCTATGGCGTGGTGGTGGACACCGCAACCAGGACTGTTGACGAAGCGGCCACCCGGGCCCTGCGGGCAGCCATGCGCGCCGGCGGCGCATAACCGTCCACGCCATAAAGACACACGAGCCTCCCTCCATTCGCTGTAGGGGCGAACCTGTGTGTTCGCCCTGCGCGTACTTCGACTTCGCCGCTTACGCGGCTACGCTCAGCACGAACGGAGGAATGAACCCATCCCTAGCGCAAATTACACCGTAGTGTAGCGTCCGAGGGGGGCCGGCGCTCAGCCCGCCTGGGCTTCCGCCTGCGGAGGGCGCCCCTGGTCTCCGGTCCTGTGGCGCCCGCTCGCTCCGCCCATCTGCACCCGGCGCTCAGGGGGTGAGCGGCGCTCCGGAACCGTGCATCCCATGCACCAGCTTCCTGGTGCGCAGGGCGCACCCTACGGGCTGGTCTCCGGTCCTTGGGCGCCCGCCCGCTACGCCCATCTGAAAACTGCTCTGGGAGCGCGGGCCTCCTGCCCACCTCGGTGTTCCTTGGGGGCAGCCCTCGCGGCTACCCGGACCGGGGAACGAAGCCGGAAGGCTTGACCCCCCAAGAAGGCGGCTTATAAGGTTGACAATAGAAATGTCAGGGTTCAATAATATTCCCTGTAATATAACATACTTATAAATATAGTCTCGAAACACACCGCTCCGAAACAGACACGACAGCTTCATAAGGTTGACAATAATAATCAATAAGGTTGACAGACCAAACCATTAAAAAGCACTAAAACCATGGCAGGAATACGAGAGCAGGGACGGCTCGTTCGCCGTTATATCTTGGAAAACATTGATTCCAATCCACAAAACATTGTCCGTTCCGCAGCTTTCCAATTCGGAATCTCCCGTCAGGCGGTCAACAAACATCTCAGTCGCCTTGTCAAAGACGGTCTCCTGACGGCGCGGGGAACGACTCGCAACCGCCAGTATTCACTCGCTATCCTGGATGAAAGGCTCATCGATGTTCCGCTTACCGACGAGACGGCCGAGGATATTGTATGGCGAACGGAGGTCGCGCCTCTACTATCGGATGTACCCAAGACGGCATTCGACATCTGGCATTATGGCTTTACGGAAATGCTGAATAATGCGATTGACCACTCTTCGGGAACGCGTGTGATTATACAGCTTAGGCGCACAGTTCGCGCAGTCAGGATTATGCTTGCGGATGATGGAGAAGGCATCTTTCGGAAGATACAAAAAACCTTGGGGCTTGGGGATGAACGCCACGCAGTTCTCGAATTAGCCAAAGGGAAGTTTACGACTGACCCCGACAATCATACGGGAGAAGGTATTTTCTTTACCTCGCGTATGTTTGACAGGTTCGTCATACTTTCCGGAAACGTTTATTTCTCACATGAAAGCCCCGGAGACGAAGATTGGATTCTCGGACATAGTGATGAGGAATCCGGTACTACCGTCTTCCTTCAACTACATAATGACACTCAGAGGACGGCCAAAGAAATATTTGACCAATTTACCGCAGAGGCAGACTACGGTTTTTCAAAAACTGTAGTTCCTGTCGATCTTGTTCAGTACGGAGACGAATCGTTAATATCTCGCTCGCAGGCCAAACGACTCTTGACAAGATTTGATCGCTTTCGGACCGTTATTCTCGACTTCAAAGGCGTTGAACAAGTCGGACAAGGGTTCGCCGACGAAGTGTTCCGGGTCTTTGCCCGCGCCCATCCCACTGTTCATCTTGTTCCAATCAATGAGAACACGCAGGTCCGGGCAATGATCCGGCGAGCGATGAGTACGACCTGAGCCAACGAGGCCGCTCGCCCGCACAATCCGCGCTAACCTTCCTTTTCGAGCCGCTTGCGACTGGCGACCAGACCGGCCTGCTGTTTCGAGGTCAGGGTCGGATAGTGCAGGTCCAGTTGCTCAAGCGCCTGCGCCAGGATCTGGGCGACAGCCAAACGCATATAGGGTTTGTTGTCCGCCGGAATCGCATACCACGGCGCCCACGGAGCCGAGGTCTTATTCAGACAGTCTTCGTAGGCCCGCATATACGTGTCCCAATACGCCCGCTCGGCCGTATCGGCCTCCGAGAACTTCCAGTTCTTTTTCTTTTTCTTCAGCCGATCCAGGAAGCGTCGGCGTTGTTCTGCCCTGGAGACGTTGAGCCAGAACTTGAGCACAATCGTGCCGTTCCGAACCAGGTGCTTCTCATAGTCCTGGATGGACTCAAAGCGGTATTCCCAGAGATGGTCGTGATCCTTCGACCAGGGCAGGTGCTGGCGGGTCAGAAATTCGGGGTGGACCCGCGCGATCAGCACCTCTTCATAATAGCTGCGGTTAAAGATGCCGATCCGCCCACGCTCAGGCAGGCGGAGCGTCGCCCGCCACAGGAAGTCGTGGGCGTATTCTTCTACCGATGGTGCCTGGAACGAGAAGACCTGAAACCCGGCCGGGTTCAGCCCCCGCATGACCGCCCGAATGGTTGAGTCCTTACCCGCGGCATCCATGGCCTGGAAGATACACAGGACGGCATACTGGGTCTGGGCGTACAGCACGCGCTGCCGCTCGTCGAGGCGAGCGGTCAACTGCTCCAACTGCTTCCGACACCCGGCCGTACTCGGTGCGTTCTTCCCAGGGCCGGTCGGCGCGTCCTTCACCAGGAAGGTCCCGTCGCACGGCACCCGAAACGGGCTGTCGGGAGGCGTAAAAAACTGCGGGGGCTTGCGCTGGTTTGCCATACGATTCAGATGTCCCGTCTTCATTCTTCATATTGACCCGACGCTCGCCTGGGCAACCAGCACCACGGTCTGGTCCGGTTTCGCCAGCCACACGAAAGCGCCCGTCCGTTCCGGTTCCTCGGTGAGCGGGCCGGTCATGACGCCCTGGGCAATGACGGTCTCATTGGGCCACACCGGGTTGGTAAACTTCGTATCCAGCCGGCCACTCGTCCACCAGGCGGGGCCAAAGCGTTCTTCGAGAATATGGGCCGCATAGGCCATGGTCATCCGCCCGCCGATGACGACATCGCCGAAACCGAGCTTTTTCGATTCCTCGCGGTTGGTGTGGTAGTTGGCGTCCCCGTGAAAAAAACGGTCGCACATCTCCAGACTGATGACGCGCTCAAGCGGCCCAAACGGCTCGCCCTGCGGGACGACGAAGCGCCGCGCACCCTGTTTGGCCTTTGGGTCGCGAAAGGTGAGTTGCCCATCCTGCTGGTCGAGCAGATAGCTCTGGTGGTGGCGTGTGCGTACGGCCAGTTCTCCCGAGTCGGCACGCAGCTCGACCTCGTAGCGCACCACCGAACGATTGCGCTTGGGATAAATGTCCGTGATCCGGGCGGTCGCGGTGTAAGCCTGCCCCGGTGTCAGCGGCCTGAACAATTCCCACTCCTGGCGCATCCACAGATGGCCAAAATGATTGCTGAACGACGACTGGGCGAAATAGGCGTTGTCCGGTCCGCTGGCGATCATGGAGGGGACGGCAGCGGCCGGCGGATGCGACAGGTTCAGACCGTCGTAGTAATCGTGTAAGACGGCTTCGGTGACAGTGAAGGAGACACTGCCGAGCTCTTTGCCAACATAGGGTTCTTTCGGGTCGGGGGTCTGCCGTGTCATATGCCTCTCCTGATAAAGATGGAAATTCCATTCTCTTGCTAGGCCGCCACCGAGAGCGTATCGTCCGGGTCTTCCACTTCCAACAGCTCAACAACATTGCCGTCGGGATCACGTCCGTATGTCGCCCGCAACCCCTTGCCCGCTTTCTGCGGTGCGCAGTGGAACGTCATGCCCGCGGCTTTGAGCCGTTCGTATTCAGCGTCAATATCCTCAACTTGCAGACACAGATGGGTAATGCCGTGGTCACATACCGGACGATTGGGGTCTCCAGGTTTGGGCGTCGGCGTGGCGTATTGGAACAGCTCCACGCAGGCGTTGCCGGCCTTGAGCATGACGACCCGCGACGAAGAATCTTTGAGTCCGACAATTTGATCAATTGATTTTGTCCCCGCTTTCCAGTCAAACGCAAAGACTTCTTCAAAACCGAGCAGGTCTTTGTAGAAGCGCAGCGAGCGCTCGATATCCCCAGTTGAGATGGCCGTGTGATGGATGCCTTTAATCATAATCCCCCTCCTTGTGTGGTGTTCGCATTCTTTTCTTTTGCATGCCCGCGCATGCTAGGTTGCCGTATTTGGCTTGTCCAGCGGAAATTTTCCTTTGGTGAAAAACTTGGGCTGGAGGAGCCAGACGAGTTCTCCCCGGCCAAAGGTCACCGCCTGCCAGCCGGGGACGGCCAGGTCGATACGGGCCAGCGCCGCGGTCGGAAAACGCAGATTGCCCCCGCCGATGAGGAAGCTCGCCAACTCCGACCAGGTCGGTTCATGCCCAACCAACAAGACCGTCGTGGCACTCTTGGGCAGGGCGCGTATTTCTTCCAGCACCGCGGTCGCATCGGTGTCATACAGGGCGTCGGTTATTTCAGTCGAGCATTTCCATTTGCCGGCGGTCCGGGCCACCTCTGCCGTCGTCTTGGCCCGGACCGCCGAGGAGGTCACAACCCGGTCCGGCACCTGCCCGGAAGCGGCCAGAATCCGCCCCATTGCCCGTGCTGCCGAGACCCCCCGTTTTGTCAGCGGGCGCGCATGATCGTTCTCGGCCGCCGTGTCCCAATCAGACTTGGCATGCCGAAAAAGCAGCAGGTGTTTGGTCATTGTTCAGCCATCGACTGCAACGCCGGGAGCGCGTCGGTTTTCACGTATAGCTCACAGCCCTGCGCCGAGCTTGGCCTATGCCTGCCCCCGGCAGGCATCCGCAGCCAGGTGTGTGCCGCATAGACTCCATATTCATCCTCACAACTCCCCTTGAGGACAAACAGCTCAACACCGCCGGCGTACGACCAGACGCCGGGAGCCGTACCGGCCCGCCATTGCTCTAGTTGGGTGTGATCCGGAAAGGCCGGGTCCGAATAGAGAATCTTCGTCCGAATCCCATCATGCGCCGTGACCTGCCAATCCAGGTCGTCTACGGACCACACCACGTGCGACCGGCCCGAGCCACTATACTGCCGCAGCTTCACAAACAGCACACATCCGTCCCTGGAGAATGGGGCGTGTCGAAAACCCTCAGGATTGAGCAGATAGGTTCCGGCCGGCCAATCACCATGCTCATCAGAGAAGGTTCCCGCCAGCACAAAAATTTCTTCTCCGTGCGGATGATCGTGAGCGGGGAAGGTCGCGCCCGGTTCATAGCGCACAAGAGAAGTCACCTGTCCCGCCTCTGGCGGGCCGACCAGATGGAGCCGTTTACGCCAGACCGTCCCGCTCGGGCTGGGCTGCCAGGCCAGTGTACGCGTGTCGGCAACGGCACGTTGTGACAGGTCGCCGTTGATCGTCCGTAGCTGGGAGTCCGAGGCGGAGTGTGTCATGTGAGTCCAACCATCGGTCCGCCGTTAATAGCCGCGGCCTGACGATAGGCCGACCGCGCCGTCAGGCGCTGGGCATAGTCGATCAGCGCATTGGCTAAAGGGATTTTACAGTAGCGCGCCCAGGTCAGACAGGTGGTCAGCAGGACATCGGCACAGGTAAAGGTCTCGCCCAATAGATACGGCCCGCCGGAACGCAGGCTCTGCGTCGCAACGGCAATCTGACGCGCAAAACCTTCCTTTGCGGCTTGGACCGCGTTCGGTGCCGCGCCATACAGATGGGCCAAATCATCGTGCCGCCGCAGGATATATAGGGTGTGGGCGTCAAGCTCGGTCATAATGAAAAAACACCACTGGTCGTATAGTCCGCGCTGCGGGGTGCCCGGACGAGGGACCAGTCCGGATTCCGGCCCGTAGTTTTCAACCAGATAGTTGATAATCGCGGCACTCTCGGCCAGGACCAGCTCGCCATCCTGGAGCACGGGAATCTTGCCGCGCGGGTTGAGCGCCCGAAACGCGGCGGTCTGGGTTTCTCCCGTCCGCGAGCCGATCGGGTGTTTTTCATACTCCAGACCGAGTTCGTGCAACACCCAGTGCGGCCGGATGGTACGGGTTGTTCCTGCGCCCCACAGGATGAGGCGGGGGGCTGTATGCGTAGCGGTCATGCGCGGACTCCTCAGCAGTGCGCGGCTATTCTATGGCCAAGTCCAACTTACGAGCAGAGGCTAGGCGGCCACATGCACGGCAGGACGCTTGTCCGCCCACGGCTTTGCCTCTTCCAACTGAGCCGCCAAGCGCAGCAGCCCTGCTTCGTCCCCGAAATGCCCAACAAACTGGACACCGACCGGCAGGCCGTCGGCGCTCCAGTGCAGCGGCAGGGAAATCGCCGGCTGGCCGGTTGTATTAAAAAGCGGCGTAAAAGGGACATAGGAGAAGACCTGGCGGGTCCACTCCATCGCCGTCATACCGGCCCGGTTCTGGTTCACTTCTCCGTGCGGCGCGGGCGGCGTGGCAATGGTCGGCGTCACAAAGACATCCAGGTCTTCAAAGAAACGACCGACAATACGGGACAGGCGGCCACCGTGGTCCAGGGATTTTAGCAGATCAACCGCGCTATACTTCTTGCCGTCTTCCCAGCAGGCCAGCGTCACGGCTTCGAGCGTATCCGGGCTCGGCGAACGACCCATTTCCGCAGCCAGGTCCTCAACCGCCATGGCATTATACGCCGTCCAGATCACGTGAATATTTTCAAGGAACTCCTCCCAGTCATACTCCGGTCGGGCTTCGTACACCGTGTGGCCGAGTTCCTCCAGCAGCCGCACCGTGTCGTGGACCGCCTGCTCGCATTCGGGGTCAACCTGCTCGCCCGAGGCGGGCATAGTGGTCCAGGCAATGCGCAGCTTGCCCGGCGGCGCACCCGCTTCCTCACGGTAGGGACGGACCGGCGGGACCGGCAGGCCGGGCGCACCGGCATCGGCCCCGGCCACGATGTCGAGCAGGGTCGCGGAGTCGCGCACGCTGCGTGAGACAACAAATTCACACGCCAGGCCGCATAGCGGATCAGAATAGTCCGGCCCGGTGGGCACCAGGTCGCGCGACGGCTTGAGGCCAACCAGACCGTTACACGAGGCCGGAATACGAATAGAGCCGCCGCCGTCGTTGGCATGCGCAACCGGCACAATGCCGGCGGCGACCGATGCCCCGGACCCGCCGCTCGAACCGCCGGCGCTGTGGCCGGCCTTCCACGGGTTGTGGACCGGCCCGAACAGGACGGTCTCGGTCGTCGGGTTATAGCCCAGCTCCGGCGTTTGGGTTGTTCCGGTCAGCACGAACCCGGCCCGCCGAAAGCGCGCCATGAGCTCGGAATCCTCGGCGGCGACATAGCCCTGGGCCAGCCGTGAGCCCATATCGAGGCGGACGCCCTTGGCGTGCAGGACCAGTTCTTTGATCAGAAACGGCACGCCGCTGAAGGGGCCGGGCGGCAGCCCGCCCCGAATCTCGGCCCGGGCCTGGTCTGACAGCACCTGGAGGACGGCGTTCAGTTGCGGGTTGACCTTTTCAATGGCCTGGACGGCAGTAGCCACCAGTTCTGCGGCGCTGACTTCTTTGCGCGCCACCAGCTCGGCCAGCCCAAGGCCGTCATACTTTGCATATTCGTTCAGGGACAGCATCGTTGCACCCTCCTTCGTTGAGTAGCGCTCAGTCTACCATGTCGCACGCGAAATCGTCCACGTATCAGGTGAGGAAGCGCACCGGAAGGGAGTTAATACAGTTCATACTTTGCCAGGCGTCCGTCCAGTCCGCCGTTGACGAGCGGTTTTTTCCAGGCGGGTTTGAGGCCAATCCGCTTCAGGTACTGACGGTCTCCACAATAAATGAAGGCCGTCGAACCCTGACAGCGCTGTTTGAGGAAATCGCCCAGGCGGGCATAGAAATCGTCCAGATTGGCCTGTTTGCCCAGGCGGATACCATAGGGTGGATTACATACAATGACGGCGTTGTCGATCCGCCGAATCTGAAAGGCGTCGTGTTGCTCGACCGTGATGGCGCTGCCGGCGGGAAAGGCGGCGCAGTTGGCCCGCGCGGCGCGGACGGCCTCGGGGTCAATATCGCTGCCGGAGATGAGGCCCGGCGGAGGAGAACGCAGCGCTGCCTGTCCGTCTGCTTGCACTCGCTTCCAGAGCGCGGCGTCGAAGTCGGGTAGAGACTCAAAACCAAACCGCCTCCGAAACAGCGCTGCCGGCATCCGGGCGGCCGACATATAGGCTTCGCACAACAGTGTGCCGGAGCCACACAACGGGTCGTACAGCGGCCGGCGGCCATCCCATTCGGCGTGCTGAATAATGGCCGCGGCCAGGGTCTCGACCAGGGGTGCCCGGACGCTTTTTTTCCGGTAGCCGCGTCGATGCAGAGAGCCCCCGGACGTATCGAGGCTGAGCGTAGCCTCATTATTATGGATGTACAGATTCAGCCAGACATCGGGTTCCTTCGTGTCTATGGACGGACGCACCCCGGTGGCGGCGCGAAAAGAGTCGACCACGGCGTCTTTCAGGCGCAGGGCGGCAAATTGTGAGTGCCGAATCGCGCTGTTGGCCACGGTGGCAAAAACGGCAAAGGTCTGCGACGGGTCAAGAAAGTCCTGCCATTCGACCTCCCTCGCCTTTTTGTACAGATAGCGGTCGGAGTGGCACCGGAACGAGGTGAGCGGAGCGAGCACGCGGGTAATCAGGCGGGCGTAAAAGTTAATAGTGTAGAGCGCCTTTGGTGCGGCGCTGAAATAAATTCCCCGGTACGTCGGGCTGGTCTCTCGGGCGCCGAGCGTGCGGAGTTCCTGCTCGGCAATGTCCTTGATATCGTCCGCCACCTGGGCAAAGTAGCGCTGCGTTTCCTGATAGCGGTAATTCGACATATTCTGTGGGATGGTGCGCAGGGCGTACCCTACAACCTTACTCCCTCCCGTAGGGTGCGTCCCACGCACCTGCTCCCTACAATATTACTCACCAAACGCTTCACCGCTGAGGTCCTGCACCCCTTGGCCTCCCCAGTTCGCTGGGTAGAGTCCTCTCTGTACGAAACGCTGGAATGTCGAATAGGGCCAATCGGCAAGAGTTTTGACATATCCGTGCTTCATGGGGTTCCAGTGGACATATTCGATGTGACGGCGCAAGTCTTCCTCATCCTGAATCAGGTGCTCCCAGAACCGCCGCTGCCAGAACCCGCTTTCTCTCCGTTTTTGTTGCGAGGCGCTCCGCTCCCGTAGGGTGCGTCCCACGCACCTGCTCCGCTGTTCGTATGCACGACTCACCTGTCGTTTAATAATCGCCCACCGGGCAGAGAAGTTCGCGTCTTCCGGAGGCAAAGTCCAGATACAATGGAGATGGTCGGGGAGGAGAACCCAGGCGTCTATGCTAAAGGGCAAGGTCTGTCTGGCCTGGGCAATCCCAGCCTGTAAGGCAGATCGGATTTCAGGTTGGGTAAGTAGTGGGCGGCGATAGGCCGTCGTTACGGTAAAGAAATAGGTCCCACCAGGAACAAAGGCTCTCCGATAATTGGACATGTTCTGTGGGGTGGTGCGTGGGACGCACCCTACAATGCTATTCCCTCATATAGGGTGCGTCCCACGCACCTGCTTCCCGACACAAAAACATTCGTGTCGAGTACGATTCTCACTTGGCACCTCGGACCCCCTTGAGCGCAGCCCTAATGTCTGAGCGCCTCATTCCGGCACTGCGTGCCCGCCGTCGCGCTTCGGTCATGAGCGCGTCAAAGTCGGCCAGCGTGGGGAGGGCAATTTTCTTGAGAATGACCACATCGCCCTCCCCAACCGCAACAAATTGGGTTCCCGGCTCAAGCCGGAGCCGGGCGCGGATTTCCTCGGGAATAACGACCTGCCCTTTGGACGACATTCTGGTTGTTGCGAGCGTTGACATGCGTGTCCCTCGTTCAATCTTACTTGTAAGAATTATACTGTTTCACCCCGGCAAACAAATGACAATGGTGCGCAGGGCGCACCCTACGGGAACTATTTTTTCTTCTTCCCACCCGGCCAGTATTCCTGCGCGCCCAGACCTTCGAGCGCCAGGCCGTAGCCGAGGTTGTCGAGCATCAGCTTCTTGAGTTGCTGGGTCAGGGCGACGCGGGCGTAACGCACGGTCAGCGGCGGTTGCTTGGAGACCATCTCTGCCAGCTCCCAGGCCCGCTCAAGCAGTTGTTCACGCGGCATGACCTCGTTGACCACCCCGAGCGTCAGCGCCTCTTGAGCCGAGAGTTTCTGACCGGTGAGCAGGAAGTAGCGCCCCCGATTCGCGCCCAGGAGGAGCGGCCAGACAATATGCACCCCGTCGCCCGGCACAATCCCGTTGGGGAAATGCGGCGCGTCCTGGAACACCGCGTCGTCCGAGGCAATGACAATATCACACAGAACCGCCAGCTCGGCGTGAATGGTGGCCGGACCGTTGACCGCGGCAATCATGGGCACTTCGATGTCCAGGTGATTCATGAGCAGCTTTTTGGCATCCCAGTAAATATGATCCCACAACTGGGGCGTGATCTCCCATTGGCCCTCTCGGGCGTAGCGGGCAATGAACTTGTCCTCCGTACCGGTAATGATGACGGCTCTGTTCTCCGGGTCGCTGCCCACGTCGTAGAAACATTTGCCCAACTCCGAGTGCGGGCCTTCTCCCCAGTGCAGGGTTTTCCCGTCCGTGTGGAGCGTGAGTTGCAGAATTCCGTTGCGCCGCTCCATCTGAACGTGCTTATACTGATCGCGGTACTCGTCGAATGTTGCCATAGCGGCCTCCCTTCTGCCTTCGGTTAAACCACGCGCGCTCCGGGAGGACAAGGTTTGGGATCAGGAGGGACTTCCCGGCGTGTCCCACAAGGAGGCAGAGATGGACTTCGGACTGCTGTTCGCGTTTGAGAACCCACGGCCCTGGCAGGTGTCGTCGGCGCAACTGTGCCGGAGTATGGTCAGCCAGGCAGTTTTGGCCGAGGAGTTGGGCTACGACCATATCTGGACGGCAGAGCACCACGGCACCGACGACTATTTCCCGGCCCAGTTCCCGCTGCTGGCCGCAATGGCGACCCAGACCAGCCGCATTCGACTCGGCACCTATATCGTCATCCTGCCGCTCTACCATCCGCTTCAGGTCGCAGAGGAAGCGGCCACGCTCGATGCCCTGTCAGATGGCCGTTTCGACTTGGGTCTGGGCCAGGGCTATGTGCTGGACGAATACGCCGCCTATAACATCCCCCGGAGCCAGCGTCCGGCGCGGATGGAAGACGGCCTGGCGATTATTAGCGGGTTGTGGACCCAGGAGGAGTTTGCCTACACCGGCAAGCATTTCACGATCGGGCCCATTTCTCTCCGCCCCCGACCGGTGCAAACCACCCCGCCCTTGTGGGTTGCCGGGCTGACACCGAAATCGATCGATCGGGTGGCACGCTACGGCTGTCATTTTGCGGGCGCGGGCAGTGCCGCTACCACGCAACTGTACGAAGACAGTCTGCGCCGCCACGGTCACGATCCCAAAAATTTTCATAAAGCCGCGCTGCGCCTGGTCTACGTATCCGACACGCGCGCACGCGCCTGGGAAGAATGCGCACCGCACGTGCGGCATCGCATGGCCGTCTATACCCAAAAGCTCGACGAGGCCGGCGATTTTCAAATCCCCGGCGGCTATTTTGGCGTACAGCCCTTACCGCCCGCCAAAGAGTTGGGCAATGCCCAGGGACTCCATTTCTTTGGCGCGCCGCCCATCATCGGCACCCCGGAGGATGCGATTCGAGAGATTACGCGCTCGCAACAGGAAGCCGGCGTAACCCATCTGGTCATGTGGATGCAGATCGGCGGCATCGACCCCCGCCGAGCGGAGCATTCCATGCGTTTATTTGCCACAGAGGTCATACCTCACTTTGCAGCCCAGGAGGGCTAAGCATGCTGCCTCGACTCGGTATCCAAGACCTCGCCCAATACAGTCAGGAACTCGGCCTGGAACTCACCCCGGCGGAGATGCACAGCATGCATTCTCGCCTGCTTGAGCATATCGCCACGTTCGAAACCTTTCAGGAGCTGAGAATCGAGGAGCAGCGTCTGCCCCTCCGTTATACCGACCGCGACCCCGGCTATCGACCGACGGAGGAAGAAGACCCGCTGAACGTTTTCATTCGGAAATGCCGGGTCGAGGGCGCAAAAGACGGGCCGCTGGCCGGCAAGACCATCGGCCTGAAAGATCACATCAGCGTGGCGGGCGTACCCCTCACGCTCGGCTGCCATTTCATGGACGGCTATACCCCGGACTTTGACGCGTCGCTGGTCACCCGACTGCTCGACGCCGGAGCCACCATCGTGGGTAAAATGAACATGGAAGACTTCTCCTTTGGCGGCCCAGGGCTCAGCGGCGTGGGCGACTTTGGGCGGCCGCTCAACCCGCATAATACGGCCCATGTCACGGGCGGCTCGTCTTCAGGGTCTGCTGCCGCCGTCGCCGCAGGTCTGGTTGACGTGGCCTTTGGCGGAGACCAAGGCGGCTCGGTCCGGCTGCCGGCGGCGTGGTCGGGCACAGTCGGCCTGATGCCCACCCACGGGCTGGTTCCCCATACGGGTGTGTTTGGCCTGGACCCGACGATCGATTACGTGGGTCCCCTCGCCCGAACGGTCGAAGATATCGCGCTCGTCCTGGAGTGTGTGGCGGGTGCGGACGGCTATGATCCCAGGCAGGCCGCCCTGCCGGTCCAACTGCCGAGCTATACCCAAGCCTTGGCTCAGGATATCGAGGGCGTCCGGGTCGGTATTTTATCTGAGGGTTTTGGTTTTCCCGGCAGCGAACCCGAGGTTGACCAGACCGTCCTAGACGCGCTCACCACTCTGGAGCAAGCCGGGGCTCAGCTTGAGCGGGTGTCCATTCCGCTGCACGACAAAGCCACCCTGGCCCTGCTGCCCATTTACTTCGAGGGTGGCAAGTATATGTTCGATACCAATCTGGGCGGCGCCGGGACAAAGACCTATTATCCGAGCTCGTTGATCTCCACCTTTGGCCGCTTCAAGCGCAGCCACGGCCACGAACTCCCCCTGAACTACAAACTCCACTTGATCCTCGGCACCTACCTGGCGCGCTTTACGCACGGACGGCTGCACGCCAAGGCGCATAACGTCCGGCCCACTTTCATCAAACACTATAACCGGGCCTTTACCGAGGTCGATGTCCTGGCCATGCCGACTGTGCCGATCAAGGCGCCGCGGTATCGCCAGCCCGAGAATTACGAGGAAGCGATTGAGCACACTCTCTTCGGCGGGCAACTGGGGCTGGACCTCGGCCTGGTCATTCGCAACATGGGACCGTTTAATCTGACCGGCCATCCCGCGCTCAGTGTGCCCTGCGGCAAGGTCGCCGGCCTGCCAATCGGCCTGATGCTGGTCGCGCCGCATTTCCGTGAGGACCAATTGCTCAGGGTCGCGGCGGCGTATCAGCGTGCGGTAGATTGGGAGAGCCTGCTCCCCGCTGCTGGGTGAAGAAACCCAATCCGTTCTGAGGAGAAACCGCCTATGGAAACACGTCCGCTGGGTGCATCGGGAATCCAGGCCAGTCTGGTGGGTCTGGGGTGTAATAACTTTGGGATGAAGATTGATCTGGAAGCCAGCCGGGCCGTGATCGACACGGCTCTGGACGCAGGCATTACCTGCCTTGATACCGCAGATATGTACGGCAAAGGCCAGTCCGAGGAGTTCCTGGGTAAGGTGTTAGGCCCGCGTCGCAAGGATATCGTGCTGGCTACAAAATTCGGCGGGGTCGCCAAGCTGGCCGAATCGGGCGAACGCTGGGGCTCCCGCGAATACATTCTCCGGTGTGTCGAGGACAGCCTGCGCCGCTTACAAACCGACTGGATCGATCTGTATCAAATGCACTATCCTGATCCGAACACGCCGATTGAAGAGACCCTGGAGACGCTGCACACCCTGGTCCAACAGGGCAAGGTGCGTGCCATCGGGCATTCAAATTTTTCCGCCGAGCAGATTCATGCAGCGGTCGAACAAGCCACCGCGCACGATTGCGCTCACTTTGTCAGCGCGCAGAATGACTGGAGCCTGTTGAATCGTGCGGTTGAGGCGGATGCCATCCCGGCCTGCGATCAGCATGGGCTCGGCCAGTTGCCCTATTTTCCTTTGGCCAGCGGCATGCTGACCGGCAAATATCGACGCGGTGAAGACTTTGCACCCGGCACGCGGCTGGCCGTTCTGCCCTTCACTCAGCGTATGGCCTCTGATGAGAATTTTGCCAAGGTTGAGGTCCTGCAAGACTTTGCCGGACGGCGCGGCCACAGCCTGCTTGAACTCGCCATGTCGTGGCTGGCGGCCCAGCCGTGCGTCGCCTCGGTGATCGCCGGTGCAACGACGCCGGCCCAGGTGCGGGCCAATGCGGCGGCAACGAACTGGAAGCTCTCGGCGGAAGACGTCACGCAAGTCGATGCACTCGCTTCCGGCGATTGACGAGTATGTCTGTGGTGGCTGAGGCGCACAAACTACGCATTGAAAAGCATCAAGAAACTTCCTATGGTCTTCATACTGATGAGTACAATCATATGGCCTGGCAGACCGGTAAAGGGTATGTAGCCAAGCCAAGGAGGGGAAAAATGAGCAGTAACGGACACGCAGTAAAATCGGAGACACGCGCACGGCTCGATCATCCCATTATCGACGCGGATGGACACTGGCTGGAATTCGGCCCCTTGGTCAGAGAGGAAATGCGAAAAATCGGCGGCGATAAAGCCGTCGCAGGCTTCTCTTTTTTCCCCACGCTGGTGCAAAAGGAACTGGCCATGTCCGTGGCCGAACGCCGGGCTAACGGGACCGGGCAGCAGGCGTTTTGGGCGCTGCCGACCAAGAATACGCGCGACCGGGCGACCGCCGTCATGCCGCGGCTCTTGTATGAACGGCTGGACGAATTCGGCTTCGACTTCAGCGTCATGTATCCCACGGCCGGCCTGGGCCTGCCGCTGATTCCTGATGCAGAGCAACGCCAGGCGGCCTGCCGGGCGTTCAATACCTTTAGCGCCGAGTATTTTGGTAAATACGCAGATCGGCTGACACCCGCGGGAGTGATTCCCATGCACACCCCGGACGAGGCCGTTGCCGAGCTGGAATACGCGGTCACGCAACTCGGTTTGAAGGTCGTCATGTTGGGCAGCCTGATCCGGCGCGATGTTCCGGCCGCGACTGAGATTCACCCCGACGCGGCGAAATTTACCGCCTATCGGGATGTCCTGGGTCTCGACAGTGACTATAACTACGACCCGGTCTGGGCCAAATGCGTTGAGCTCAAGGTCGCGCCTTCGTTTCATTCCGGCGGACGCGGGTTTGCCATGCGCATGTCGCCCAGCAATTTCACCTATAATCACATCGGTCATTTCGCGGCCGCCAACGAGGCGGTGTGTAAGGCGCTGTTCCTGGGTGGGGTGACGCGCCGCTTCCCGCAGCTCAAGTTCGCCTTTCTCGAAGGCGGGGTCGGCTGGGCGTGTCAGCTCTACGTCGATCTGATCGAACACTGGGAAAAGCGCAATATCGATGCCCTGGCCGAAGTTGATCCGGCCAACCTCGACCATACGCTGTTCCGTGAGCTGGCCGAGCAATACGGCAACGCCACCATGGTTGAGGCGCTACGCAAACGAGAAGCCGCCCTCGATACCGCCATGCCGCCCAAGGGTTCGGTCGATACCGGCGGCATTGAAAATCTGGACGACTACTCGGCCTGCGGCATCACCAAGGCCGAGGACATCAAGGATTTGTTTGCCACGAATTTCTATTTTGGCTGCGAGGCGGACGATCGGATGAATACCCTGGCCTTCAACCGCCAGAACAATCCGTTTGGCGCCCAGTTGCACGCCCTGTTCGGGTCCGACATCGGTCATTTCGATGTGCCGAATATGGCCCACGTCCTGCCCGAAACCTATGAGTTCGTCGAGGACGGCCTGATGACTGCGGAGAACTTCCGCGATTTCACCTGCGATAACCCGATTCGGTTTTTGGGTGGGACCAATCCGGACTTTTTCAAAGGTACGGCGGTCGAAGATACTGCCGCCGCGGTCTTGGCAAAAGGTGGCGCCGAGGTCGGCGTGAACGCTCAGGCCGAGCGCCAGGTAGCAAAGTAATCAATACTTGCCCCCTTTCCCCTGGTCTCATTCCCTCTCCCCTGGAGGGAGAGGGGGAAAAGACGAACTCAGACACGATCATCCGCCCTCCCCGTTTGCATTTATTTTGCGCGGCGCCCGGCATCCAGAGCCATATACGCGAAAGCGAACACAACGGCGAGCAAAACGATAGTAGAAAGAATATCCATGCCTACACCTCCCCCAGTACGGACTGTCGGGTTACGCCTACGGCTAACCCGACCTACAAGGCTCCCCGTTTGCACTTATGCAGACCCTCCCTGCTCTCTCCGGCGTGATTAACTAGGCGTTCCCCTCCTACAGCGGCTCGAAGCGTTTCCTTTTCAGCAGTTGCCCCCTGCCCGCGTTGCCTAAGACCGTCCCGTTTTCCACAATCACCTCCCCCCGCGAGAGGGTATGGGTTGGCCAGCCGGTGATCTCAAAGCCTTCGTATAATTCGTAGTCTGCGCGGGAGTGCATATCACGATGACGAATGGTCACGTCTTTCTTCGGATCAAAGATCACGATGTCGGCGTCCGACCCCACCGCGAGCGTGCCCTTTTGGGGGTAGAGACCAAACAGCTTGGCCGGGTTGGTCGCGCTCACTTCGACAAAGCGGTTGAGCGACAGTTTCCCCTGGCCGACGCCTTCGGAGTAGAGCATCGGGAGCAGGGTTTCGAGGTTGGACATGCCGGGCAGCAATTCGTCTACGGTCTTGCCCGCTTTTTTCTGGGCCAGGTTCCAGCCGCAGTGGTCGGTGGCCACGGTTTGCAGATTATCGTGGCGCAAACCGTCCCACATGACCTGCATCTGGGACGCCTCTCGGAGGGGCGGCCAGCCAACGTAGCGTTCGCCGTCCGGCTCCTCAAAGCGTTCGCGCGAGAGATGCAGATACAGCGGCCGGGTTTCGCCGTAGATGATCTGGCCGTGGGCGCGCGCCTGACGAATCGGCGCCAGGGCTTCCTCACACGACAGATGGACTAAATAGATGGGGGCCTCGGCGTACTTGGCCATGCTGATGGCGCGCTGGACCGCCAGGCCTTCGGACTCACGCGGCCGCGAGTCGGGGAAATACTTGGGTCCGAGCTTGCCCTCGGCCGTCATTTGTTCGCATAGATAGCCGATCAAACACTGATCTTCGGCGTGGATATTGGTCAGCGCGCCGTGCTTGCCGGCCTGGGCCATGACCTTGAGGTAGTCGCCGGCCAACTCGTCAAAACGGGCCATGCCGATCATGAACAGCTTAAAGCTGGTATGGCCTTCGGCAATCGCGTCGGCCATCTCATCAATAATCTGCGGGGTCGGCTCCAGAATGACCGGGTGGATACCGTAGTCGATAATGGCTTTGTCCTTGGCTTTCTCCTCCCAGGCTTCGACACTGGCCTGAATCGACTGGCCGGTTTCGGGCAAGGCATAATCGACGATGGTGGTCACACCGCCACACGCCGCGGCCACAGTCCCAGAGTAAAAGTCGTCAACCGAGCGGTAGCCCATCAGTTCGATATCCACATGGGTGTGGACATCAACCCCGCCGGGGAAGAGATATTTTCCGCTTGCGTCTATTTCCTTTGCCGCTGGCCCCAGACCCTGGCCGATGTGGGTGATCTTGCCGCCCTCAATACCAACATCGGCCGGTGCAATATCACTGGCAGTCACAACCGTGCCGTTCCGAATCACGAGTTCCATACGTCCCTCCTTATAAAGAAACCACGATCTCGTCTCTGATGAAACAGAGTAAAACGTCCGCGTTCGTCCTGAGCGTCGCCGCGTAAGCGGCAAAGTCGAAGGGCACTCCCGGCTTGAGTCTTCGACTTCGCTCCCGCTACGCCCAGACCGAACGGTTTGTGGCCCAGGCGGCCTAAAGTGCTCGCTTTTAGACTGGACATGTTACGGCTTACCCCTGCACTCTTTCCCCGAGTTTGCGGGCCGCGTCCACCAACGGTTGGACCAATGCGGCAACGTCGGGATCAGCAATGCTCGTAATCCCGGTGGGATTGGAAGCAAGCTGGTCAGTTTCGACTTTCCGGTGGGCAATGCGCCAGGCGCCCGCGTGTTTGACCAGGCGGTCAACATAGCGGCCCTGGGCAAAAATTTTATACCCGCCGGCGGTTGCCAGGGTTGCCAGCATACTGCACTGGCCGGTGGCCTCGTCTCCGTTTACCGTATAGAGAAAGTTGGCCATCATATGCCGGCAGCGGATTTCTTCGATATGAACATCGGCATAGCCACGCAGGGCAGCCTGGCCACGCAGGGCGCGCGTGCCGACCTGAAAAATACCGTCCGACGTGAAGCATTCGACCCAGGCTTCAGGCTTGAGGTCGTCAATGGCGTGGGCATAGCGGGCGAAGAGTTCCTGGATCGCCAGTTTTTCCATCCATTCGTTGTCCATTCGATCCCTCCTTTACGGAAATGGGGCGCGCTAGCGTTGGAATTCCTGATGATGGGCCAACCACCAGCGTGCGATATCGATGCGTCGCGTAATCCACACATCACCTTTGGCCTGGGCGTATTCGATAAATTCGCGGAGTCCCGACGTCCGACCGGCCTGGCCGGCGATACGCGGATGGAGTCCGATGGACATCATCTTGGGATAGCCGGCCTCGCCCTCGGCCCAGAGCTCGTCTAGGCCGCGCTTACACGACTCAAAGAAATCCGCTGGGCTGCCATAGCCCTGGGGCAGAACATAGCGCGCGTCGTTATAGGTGAAAGAGTACGGCACAATCAGATGTCGGGTGTCTCCGACTTGGGTTAAGTACGGCAGGTCGTCGTTATAGGCGTCCGCGTCATACACAAAGCCGCCCTCGGCGACGATGAGTTCTCGGGTATGGACGCTCGGCCCGTAACGACAGTACCAGCCCAGCGGGCGCTCGCCGCACGTCTTCTGAATCGACTCGATAGCCCACTGCATATGTTGTTGCTCTTCTTCCCGACTCAGTCGCCAGTGCTCGCTCCAGCGCCAGCCGTGGGAACACGGCTCGTGGCCACTCTCAGCTATCCACTCGCCAACTTCAGGATTCCGCTCCAGGGCGACCGCGCAGGCAAAAAACGTCACCTGAATTTTATATTCGTCGAAGAGGCGCATGAGTCGCCAGATTCCGGCCCGACTGCCGTATTCGTAGACGGACTCGGTCGCGAGGTCCCGATATTTTTTATCAAGCGCATAGTTGATCTCGGCTAGCCCTTCGTTGCGCTCATCGCCAGCCGGCTTTGCATATTCAGAGCCCTCTTCATAATTCACCACCAAATTGACGGCGACCTTGGCGTTATGCGGCCAGACCGCCTTCGGTGGCCGCCGACCATAGCCGACGAAGTCGCGCTTCGGACCGGGCACGTCTTTATCGATAAGTTGCACGGGCCACCTCCTTACATCATCTTGGCCGGGTTCGGTTGCTCATGCCCCAGGATGGGATGGGGCTGATACGGCGCTTCGAGCGTCGCAACTTCCTCAGCGCTCAGTTCCATATCAACGGCGGCGAAAAGCTCTTCCAAATGACGGATCTTCGTGGCTCCGATTATGGGCGCGGTAACGCCCGGCGCCTGGAGGACCCAGGCAAAGGCAATCTGGGTCGGTGTGACACCCCGCTGTTCGGCGACCTTTTCCACCGTCGCGGCAACAACGAAATCGTTCTCACGAAAATAATTGTTATGCGCAAACGCATCGGTTTCTGCGCGCTTGGTCAGGGCCGTGCCAGCCTCGGGCTGACGGTTGCCGGCGAAGAAGCCGCGGGCTAGCGGGCTCCACGGAATGAGCGCCACGCCTTGGTCGATGCACAGCGGATTCATCTCCCGCTCTTCCTCACGATAGATCAGGTTGTAGTGGTTCTGCATGGTCACGAAGCGGTGCCAGCCGTGTTCCTTGGCGAGAGAGAGCGCCTTGGAAAACTGCCAGGCTGCCATGCTGCTCGCGCCGACATAGCGCACCTTGCCGGCGCGGACGAGCGCATCAAACGCTTCAAGAGTTTCTTCAATCGGAGTGGAAAAATCCCAGCGGTGGATCTGATACAGGTCGATATAATCCATTTTGAGTCTACGCAAAGAATTTTCACACGCCTCAATAATATGCTTGCGACTCAGGCCGCCACGATTAGGCCCAGGCCCCATCTTGCCCCATACTTTGGTGGCAACGACAAGGTCGTCGCGTGAGGCCAACTCCCCCAACCAGTGTCCGGTAATCTCTTCGCTCAGCCCAATCGAGTAGACATCGGCGGTATCGAAAAAGTTTACGCCGGCTTCGAGCGACACCACAAAGTGCTCGCGGGCTTCGTTTTGATCCAGAGCCCAGTCACGCGGCATCGCCCATGCGGGCTGCGGACCGCCGCCATAGCTCATGCAGCCGAGACAGAGCCGTGACACGGTCATTCCAGTGTTGCCAAGCTTGGTAAACTGCATACTTCCTCCAATATTGGACCCTATTGACGTGGTTGCCGCTGGGCGAAGTCGTCTGCGATCTCCGAGAACGGGGCCCAGCTCACTCCGGCGTGACTATTGAAATATTCAATCAGGCGTTCGTGCATCATCAGCACCTGCGGGCGGCCGCTCACGTCCGGATGGATGGTCATGGTGAATACGGCGTAGTCGTACTCGCGATAAATCCAGTCGAACTGATCCCGCCACATTTGCTCGATGTCGCGCGGGTTCACAAAACCGTGGCTGTTGGGCGATTTCTTGATGAACATCATAGGCGGCAGGTCGTCGAGATACCAGTTGGCCGGAATCTCGACCAGGTCGGTTTCTGCACCGCGCATGAGCGGCTTCATCCATTCTTCGGCCGGCTTGGAGTAGTCGATATTGGTCCAGGTATCTCCGACCCGGACGTAGTAGGGATGGAAGTCGTTATGCATCAGACTGTGGTCATAGCGAAAGCCGTGTTTGAGCAGGAGTTCGTTGGTCACGTTCGAGAACTCCCACCACGGCGCCACATAGCCGGACGGACGTCGGCCCGACGTTTCCTCGATCAGACCTATGGTTTTGACCAGCACATCTTCTTCCTGCTTGGGTGTCATGGCAATCGGGTTCTCGTGCGAGTAGCCGTGCGCGCCGATCTCGTGGCCGGCTTCCACAATCATTTGGGTTTGCTCGGGAAACGTCTCGATTGAGTGACCGGGAATAAACCAGCTTGTTTTGATGCCATACTTCTCGAACAGCCTGAGCAAACGCGGCACGCCGATTTCACCGGCAAACAGACCACGCGAAATATCATCCGGCGAGTCTTCGCCGCCATACGATCCCAGCCAGCCACCGACCGCGTCCACGTCGATGCCATAGGCGAGCTTGATGTCCTTTGTGGCCATATGTCCTCCTTCTCCTGCGCCTGTTTCAGGCTCGGTCCTGGTCTGTGTCCAAGACTTTATCCACGACGTATTGCGCTAGTTGGTGGATACATTCTTCGAGGTGACAGTAGCGCCCGGGTCGCGCTAGACGGGAGGCAAACCCGCGCTGGACCGACTCGCACGCCCACATATCCTGTGAGTTGATAAACTCGAGCCCCTCGACCGCGGGGGCCAGGTGTTGCTCGAAGTCGGGCATTTCTAAAGTCTCTGGCGGGAAGCACAGGGACAGGCTCCACGTAATGCGATCAGCGGCTTGGGGCAGGATCTGTCCGTAAAACATACCATCCGGCAACGGGGTGAAGAGATGGCTGGGGTAGACGTTGATGAAGTCTCCGCGCAGGCGCTCTTCTGCAGAGAGGCTTTCAATCAACGGAAATGGAGAAGGAAGCCATTCCGTCTTGCCTGGCGTAGCCTCCGTCACTCCAGGTGAATAAAATGTTGCCCCTGGTGTCGCAAAATCTCCCCAGATGATCCCAAACGCGCCGTTATACGCCGCGTTGGTAATATTGTAAGCCTGCTGCGAAGCATTATGGACGGAATGGACGGGCATCACATCGTGCGGTCCCTTATGCAGACCAAGAACGTGGTAGGCCTCCATATAGTTCTCAACCATGATTTTCCAGTTCCAGTTGCCCTCATGGACAATCGTTTTCACGGTTCGCATCTCACTCAGATGATAGTGTTGTAATCGCTCGGAGAGGGGAGCCAGCTTGGGCCCAAGCGGCTGTGCCTGCTGATCAAAATTGACAAAGATGAACCCCTCCCACGTCTCGACCCGTGGCGAGGCTAATTGGCACTGTTTTTTGTCAAAGTTGTCAGTGCGTTGCATCTCGGGCGCGCCAATGAGTTCGCCTTTCAGAGAGTAGGTCCAGCCGTGGTAGGGGCACTCAAAAGTACGCCGATTACCCTGCCCTTCTACGACTTTCGTTGCGCGATGCCGACAGACATTCGAGAGCACCCGAACCTGATTGTCCTCATCTCGAACGACAATCAGGCGCTCGCCCAGCAGCGTCAGCGTAAAAAAATCTCCCGGCTTCTCCACTTGGTCCGTCCGTCCGACGCACAGCCATTCTTTCAAGAAAATACGCTCGACTTCTTGCGCATAAAATTCAGGCGAGGTGTAGCAGGCAGGTGGGAGCATCGAGGCTTGGGACAGCGGTAGCCGCGCTGCCCTCAAATCATCTCCAGTCATCACGCTAGTCATGCCAGTCTCCTTTCGACTCGGATGGGCGTCCCCTGAGCCGGACCCTAGCTCTGTCGTGTGTGGAGTGTCAAGGAAAACGTTGCTTGTCGGGGTATACGAGCTGGCATACGCTCTCATGAGCCAGCACTATGAAGGAAAAGGAGGACAGAAAATGGACACGGAAAAATTCTGGTGGGCCTGTCTTCAGGCAAAATTGTTGTCGAGCGTACTTGTCTTTTTCCTCACCTGGTCTAGCGCGCAAGCCGACGAGGTGGCCACCAGCCCGTATGGCCCGGATGATGAGATCGGCGTCCTGAACGAATTAACCCAGGCGAATACCCTGGCCGTCTTGCAGCGGGTCAACAGCGGCAAAACCTACGACCTCAGCGTTGAGAACTTCGTGGGCATGCCCGGTCTGGCCGACCTCGGCATGGGCGACCCGCCGTTTCATATGTGGCTGACGCATACGCCGCGCGGGATGCGGGTCGAGCAGTTGTCCCCGGCCGGCGGTCCGCCCAACCTCGCCTTATACGACGACGCCTATACCCTGTCCGCTCACACGGGCACGCATATCGACGCGCTGAATCACCTGGGGCGGGGCGAGAAGATTTTTAATGGCTACGCCGCCTCGACCTATTTGAGCGACAAGGGCTGGACCAAAGCCGGAGCGGATACGGTCCCGCCCATTATCACCCGCGGGATTCTGATTGACGTGGCCGGCGAGAAAGGCGTCGCCATGCTGCCGCCCTCGTATGAGATTAGCGTCGAGGACCTCCGGCGCGGTCTGAAAAAACAGGGGGTTCGGCTTCAGAAAAACGACGCCGTCCTCATCCGCACCGGACGCATGACGGTCTGGCCGGACCCCAAAAAGTTTGTGCATAACGATCCGGGCATTACCAAAGCAAGTGCCACCTGGCTGGTCGATAACGGCGCGGTCATTATCGGCGCGGACAATATGGGGGTCGAGAAATTCCCCATGGCGGAAGACAGCGTGCACGTCTACCTGTTTGCGGAACGGGGGGTGTGCCTGCTGGAGCTGCTGTGGCTGGAGGATTTGGCCAAGGACCAGGTGTATGAATTCGCCTTTATCGCCGCGCCGATCAAAATGCGCGGCGCAACCGGCTCGCCGATTCGTCCGCTGGCGCTGCCGATTCGCGCCGAGTCGAGCGAATAAAAAGAGGACGAGCCGTGAGGCGTTTTTCTCAAACATTGAAAGGCCGGTATCCGAGCCCCCTGTTCGCCATTGTCCTCATTGGCCTTTTGCTCCGCCTATACGACCTTGGAACGGAAAGTTTATGGCGTGACGAAATCATCTCTCTCCAGGTCGCCCAGCTTGACCCGAGTCAAATCAGCGCTAACCGAGCGGCAAACTTTCACCCCCCTTTGTATTATTTCCTCTTGCACTATTGGTTGAAGCTGCTCGGCAGCTCCGCATTTGCCGCCCGTCTCTTTTCAGCCCTGTGCGGCACTGTGGCCATCCTGCTGTTCTATCGAATCGGCGCGTATTTATTCAGCGTGCGGCTTGGTCTGCTCGGTGCTCTTATTTTTGCTCTGGCCGAGTTTCAGGTGCACTATGCCCAAGAGGTCAAGGGCTATGCCTTATTCGCCCTCCTCGATCTTTGCTCTTTTTATTTTCTTCTTGTTTTCTTGCAGCAGCGCTCACTCAGGGGAGTGAGTGGCTACGTTTTATCAACAGCGCTGTTGCTGTACACGCATGTGTATAGTCTCTTCAGCCTTACGGCGCAAAATCTCTATGTCCTTTCCACCTATTTCTTTTCTCATAGAGTGAATACAGCCGATAAGAGCAAAATAATCGTATGGCTCAGCGTGCAGGGTCTGCTGTTTCTCCTCTTTCTCCCGTGGCTGGGCGTTCTTGTTGACCAGGTCAATCACATTCAGCGAGGCTATTGGATTACAAGCCCGACTCTCTCTTCGCTTGTCACAACCTTCTCGACCTATTCCGGGTCAGATCTTTCACTTGTCCTATTCCTGCTCACTATCGCTCTCCCGGTCATACTGAGGTCCCGTATTGAAAACCCTGCTGAGGGACATCCAACCTCGCCTGAGAGACCACTCCTGCTTATCGGGCTCTGGCTGGCAACGCCTATTCTCGTCCCCTTCATCCTGTCTCAGTTCATCCAGCCTATCTACCTCACCAGAGGCACAATCGGTGCATCCTGTGCCTTTTATCTCATGCTGGCAAAAGGCGCTGACAGTGTCAGAGAGTATAAATTTGCCTAGTTGTTTCTGGTCGGACTGATTAGCGTGTTTTCCGTGGTGAATGTCTTTCAGTATTACGCCAAGCCCACGCGGCAGCAGTGGCGCGAGGTAGCGGGCACGGTGGACGGCCAAGCACGGGCGACAGATATGATCCTTTTCTATCCCGATTCTTGCCGGGGGCCGTTTGAGTATTACTCGCAACGACCGACAGTTGTCCGCCGTGCGCTTTCGACCTATCTGGAGCGAGGGCGCGCGGAGCGAACCGTGCGGTCCGCTCTGCCCAGAATCTGGCTCGTGTCGTGCGACGGCTACCAACCGGACGAACCGGTTCTCAAACGGACCGAAGGACAATATCAACGGGTTTTTTATGAAGACTATTTCGGTGGGATTAAGCTCTCATTGTTTACGTCCAAGGACACGGACTAATTGCGCTCCAAAGCGTTCCAGCTCTTTCGCCAGAGGGTTTGAGTCAGCAACTGAGAAAAGAGCGATATCAGCGCCAACCCGGAGTCCCCTATATAATCGAACACATGTATATCCTTGTCTGAGCCCCAAAGATGTGATGGGCTAGCAAAGGTGCACACAGACCTGCTCACTGTCCTCGGAACTCGTCTTCAGAATCGAACCCGTGTCGTGGACGCCGACCAATCCGCCACACGCGCCGCGGTGTTGGTCCCCTTCTTCGAGCGGGAGGGCGACTACCACCTCCTGTTTACGCTCCGCACGTCCAATATGCCGACCCATAAGGGCGATGTCTCCTTTCCGGGCGGACGGGCGGACAAAGAGGATGCCTCACTCCTGCACACCGCCCTGCGAGAGTCCGAAGAAGAGCTGGGCTTACGCCCGGCGGATGTCCGCCCGATTGGCCCCTTGGACGACTTACGAACACACGCCACAGACTATATCGTCACGCCCTATGTTGGGGTGATTCCCTACCCGTACGATTTTCAGCCGAACGCCTGGGAGGTGGCCGAGATTTTCTCCGTGCCGTTCGCCTTTCTCGAAGACCTCAGCAACCTGAATGCGGAAACCTGGCTGTACGACGGCGCAACCATTCCCATTCAGACCTACCGCTATCGGGGCTATAAAATCTGGGGCGCGACCCAGCGCATGATTGAGAATGTGCTGGATATTCTCAAGGTTCCCTGAGCGAGCGAAACTCGGGGATCATGGAGATTGCATACCGTTTTCCCACCTGAGACCCTAATCCCGTCCAGCCTCAATGCCTGAGCCTACAAGCGTTCCAACGCCGATTTTCATACTGCCCCTAAGAGAGCCGAGCCGCTTCCGCGGCAACGTGGCCGGCTAGTGTTGTGACCAATGTTTTCAAACCGGTCAGCGACGAAATATCCGTATAGTCCCCGGTTTCCACCGCATTACGTGGCGATGCGATGATAGACGCGGTTGTGTAAAGACGCTCCCTGACCAGCTTTCTGCACAGCAGGTCGTAGCGTTCGACATACGACGCACCGACAAAGTTGTCGAAAACTGCGAAATGCGGAGAGTCTGTTCTTATGGGTGTTCTCGACTTGTCCGCGTCTTCGACTAGTATCAGCCAGCCGACGAAGGGCCGGGGCTGGTTCCCAAAGGCGCCTTCGCGATACGCGGTCCAGAAATCATGGGCTGTCCCGATAGCCTCTTCGGCTCTGTTGTTAAAATTATTGCCAAACGACGGGCCGATTTGGCTTTTGAGTTCAACGGCCGCAACGAGTTCTTTTTTGTACAGGACAAGCAGGTCCCACAGTTTTGTTGGTCGAAAGAACCCCGGCAAGGTGAGCATGGCACGGGCTTGATGAATCTCCGCGTCTTCAAGCCCGTTTGCTCGAACAACATCGACGATTAGATCGATGAAGCCATCCATATTCTTCCCCGCCGTCACACCGGCGCGTTCACCAAGGTCGGTTTTACCCGACTCCTGTTGTTTGAGCCGAGCGGCGTCTCTGTTTCTCCAGAATGCCCTGACGGCTTCCCGCGCTTTTCGCTCGTAGTTCGCCAGATCCAGTGCCATATCTACGCGCCGTCCATTCCAATGACGTGACGCTCGATACCTGAAATTTCGTACAGATCGAAAGCGGCCTGGTTGCAGGTAGCTATCGCTCTTGCACGTCCGGCTTCCACGAGGCGTGTGCGGAGCTTCCGATTCACGTCGGCCCATTTCGGCAGGCGGAGACGTCTCAGGTATTGCGCCTGGAATCTCAGGTAGCCACCACGCATATGGGTAGAATAGGTAGCAATGAACAGATTGGTGATGCTCGACAGGAGGACCGCCTGTAACGCGCGCAAATCCCACTCATCGGAAACAACGTAATACAGATTGTGATGCGGGTAGAAATGTCCCGGTTCATACACAATATGCGCCTCACCCTTGATGTCGGGGATGAGCAGCTTGGGTCGCTTCGCAAGCGAGGGCCATATTCTGTCAATCGTGCGATACCAGTTTGCGGGATTCTTCCGGGCACAGTGCCGCCCGGCAATGCGGTCTTTTCTCTGTTCCAGATAGCCTCTCAGTTTGGGATAGCCATCGAGGTCAACCAACCTGCCGTCATCCGCGAAGGGATTGATGACGCCGTTTCCCTGCCATTGGACTGCACCGCTTTGAATGTCCTTGGTGGTAACGAGCGGGAGCTTGCGGTCAGCCTCAACATCGAGATCGGCGTACCGACCGATAAAGGCTGTATCCGCCCCGGTGGCCACGCCGATTCCGACCTTGCAGCCGGCTTCCTCAAGGGTCGGATAGTCCCGTTCAATCCGCCTAAGCAGGGCGATCCGGTCGTTCGATTCCAGTATCCAGGGCGACATCCCGTTGGTTTGAATTGCAGCCTCTTGGACTTCGGAACTTTTCGCAACATGATTGGAGCGCAGGTCCTGCACCAATGTATTAAGCGACTCCCTGTCTATTTTCGGCTTGCGGACGAGGCGGGTCAAAGGAGATTGTGAGGGCGGGACGGATTGCGAACGCTCAAAGACCGTAATCGCGGGGTACGCGCTGACTTCGTCAAGGAAGGCGCTGGTTCCAACCATATCGATATGGATGCGCAAATGGTAATCGCTGGCAACCATCGACCGCAACGGCCCTCCGTAGCGATTCTTCATCCAGCGATCGGAACAGATAAACCCCAGGCTTCCGTGTTGGCTCAGCAGCGTCAAAGCCCGCTCGATAAACGGAATATAGAGGTCGGCCCGGTCGTAGAGCGTGGCGTAGCGCCGTCTGTATGCCAACAACAGCGGCGCTGGAATGCACTCTTGGCGGACATAAGGCGGATTGCCAACGATGAAATCAAAACGCTGCGCAAAGGGTTCAAGCAGAAAGTCTCCCTGCCGCAGCCAACGTGAGGCAAGCGCTTCCGCCGAGGCGGGGTCAATCTCTTTATCGGTGAGGTGTTCGATCACTTTTTGTTGCGTAGCCGTAAATGTTGCCAGGTGGAGTTCCACGGCTCGCAGGGCATCGCCCAGATCGGTCACTACATTGTCTTTCTCTGGTTGCGAGCGTTGCCAGGCTGCAACGAGCCGGTCAATCATCGGCAGCAGAAAGTCCCCACCGCCGCACGCAGGTTCGAGCATGGTTTTCCGGTGCAGGGGCGCGTCCGCAACATAGCCCACCACGTCGAGCATGAACTCCACCACCTCAACCCGAGTAAAGACCGCCCCGCGCGATTCGGCCCCATCAGCTCGGGCAAGCTCATTCAGGGCCTTTTCTACGTCCGAGGATAAGGGGAAAGCAGAACCCGCGTCGGTATCAAACAAACTCAAATGATCGTTCGCGGCCATTGGTGGATTCTTTCGGTTTGGTTTCGGGGTGGAGTGTATCACGCGCAAGGACAATACGTGAGACCGAACCTGTCGGTAGACAGCTCCCCCCTAATCCCGTCCGGCCTCAATGATCTTGTCCGCCAGGCCAATCGGGTTGGTGAAAATCACCTCGTGGCTGCCGGGCATTTGTACCAGCCGATACAGCCCCAGGCGGCTTGACATGCGCGGATGCCAGCCCCACTCTCCGGGCGGCAGCGCAATGTCTTCGGTGCAGTTCAAGAAACTCTTGGGTAGGTCCAGGGCGTAGAACGGCTTCATGTCGAGTTTGTCGCGAAACGGCTGATACGGTTCGGGCGAGAGCCGGGCATAGGCCGACTGGGCCAGCTCCAGGTCGGCGTCGTTGATGAATGCCTCACGCCAAATCGGGAACGGCAGGGTCACGGTCCCGTCGCTCGACTGCGTCACCAACTCGTCAAACAGGGCCTGGTAGTAGCCCGGAACCTCATCCAGCAGACTATTGCCGTCCTCGCACACAAACGCGTTCCAAAAGATCAGCCGCCGAATCCGCTCGGGCAGGGCCGGAGCGACCTGGGAGAGAATCGTCCCGCCAAAGCTATGGCCGAGCAGGACAATGTCGCGCAGGTCCTTTTCCAGGATGAAGTCGATAATCGACTGCGTGCACTGGGCATGATTGACGTTTTTATCAACGCCTTTGCCGTGTCCGGCTATGGTCGGGCTGAAGGCCTGATGGCCTTTTTCTGCTAAATGGGTCCGCACCGGCTCCCAGGCCGAGCCGTCATGCCATGAGCCATGAATCAGGACAAATGTGGACATGCTGCCTCCTGTCCGAGTCTTGGTATGATACGCCTATACGGACTGTCAATGCAGGCAGCCCGGCTTACCCTGCCTCGCCCGGAATGATAGTGACCGTAGCCAGGGAACACAGGAGGGGGCGCATGCAGCAGTTCCACACCGAGCGGGAGCAGCGTTTCATAGACCTCGCGGCCACCCTGGCCGACGATTTTGCCACGCGCGCGGCCCGGCACGATGAAGAGGGCTCGTTTCCGTACGAGAATTACGAGCGGCTGAAAGAGACCGGCTACAGCGTGCTGACCGTCCCCGAAGAGTTGGGCGGGCTGGGCGCCAGCCTGTTGGAACGGATCAAGGCCCAGGAGCGGCTGGCCCAGGGCTGCGGTCCGACGGCGCTCGCCATCAATATGCATTTCAATGTGATGAGCCTCCTCATCAACCTCTGGCAGCGGGAGCGCCCGTCTCGCGTCGAGGCCATGCTGCGTCAGATCGCCGCCGAGCGGCTCATTATCGGCGGCTCGGGTTCCGAGCCGGACAACGCGGTTTCCATCCTGCGTCCCCGGACCACGGCCGAGCGGGTGGACGGCGGCTGGCGGGCGAACGGACGCAAGATCTTCAGCACCCAGTCCATTGCGCTCGATCGCTATTTTGCCGAAGCGACCTGGAAGGAGGGCGTCCACGACGGGCAGCAGGCCGGTACGATTATTTCCTTCCTGATTCCGCACGACACGCCGGGTTTCATCATCAAGGACGACTGGCACACCATGGGCATGCGCTCCACCGAATCGAGAAGTACCGAACTCAAAGACGCCTTTATTCCGGAAGCCGCGGTCTTCCTGGAGCGGCCGGTGTTCACCCGCGGCGGGATAACCAATCTGTTCCCGCGCGCGCCGTTCACCATCGGCAGCGTGTATATCGGCATTGCCACCGCGGCCCGTGACTTTGTGGTGGAGTTCATGCGCGACCGGCCGCGTTTCCCGCTCAATAAGCCGATGAGTCATCTGCCGAGCGTCTACACCAAAGTCGGCGAGATGGACACGCTGCTGGAAGCGGCCCGGGCCGTCCTGTGGAAAGCCGCGGCCGAGGCCGACCGGGAAGCGCCCCGGACCTGGCTGCGCAAGAGTGTGGCCGCCAGGATGGTCGCCATGGAAAACTCCGCTCGCGTGGTTGACCTCGCCCTGCGAACCGTGGGCGGCGTCTCATATTTTAAGCGCTTGCCCTTAGAACGCTATTATCGTGATGTGCGGGCCGGCCTGTTCCATCCCTTTGACAGCGACGAGACTCTGGAACTCCTGGGCAAGACCGCCTTCGGCATAGCCATGTACGATGAAGACACGATCCGCGCCCTCAAGAAACTGTAAGAAAGAGGCCCCTCATGTCACACCCGGTCCGCTTCGGCATTCAGGTTCCACAACAGAACGGGGACTGGAACGATATGCTCAGGCTGTGGCAAGAAGCAGACCGTCTGGGATTTGATACGGCCTGGGTCTTCGATCACTTTCTGCCGATTTTTTCCGATCCAAGCGGCCCCTGCCTGGAAGGCTGGACTGCCTTGTCGGCTCTGGCCATGGCAACCCAGCGGGTGCGCCTGGGCGTCATGGTGACGGGCAATACCTACCGCCACCCGGCCGTCCTGGCCAAGATGGCGACCACGGTCGATATCATCAGCAACGGCCGGCTGATTTTCGGTATCGGCAGCGGCTGGTTTGCGCTGGAGCACGAGGCCTATGACATCCCCTTTCCCACCACCGGGGAGCGGCTGATCAGTCTGGACGAGTCCATCACCCTGATTAAACAACTCTGGACCCAGCAGCGGGCAAACTTTACCGGACGCCATCACCACCTGCACGATGCGCCCTTTGAGCCCAAGCCGATCCAGCAACCGCATCCGCCGATTCTGGTTGGCGCCGGCGGGGAGAAGGTGGCCTTGGGCATTGTGGCGCGCCACGCGGACATGTGGAACAGCTTCGGCCCGCCGGAGACCTTCCGGCATAAAATCGAGGTCCTGGCCGACCACTGCTCGCATATCGACCGCGACCCGGACGAGATCGAGAAGTCCGTCCTGATCTCGACGACCTTCTCCTCCGACTCGAATATGCGCAAGCTGATTGAGGGCTATCTTGCCGTGGGCGTGACCCATATTGTCTTCTCGGTCTCCCCGTCAACCGAGCCCCAGCTCCTGCGTCATTTTGCCCGGGACATCATGGCGACATTCCGCTAAAGAGCCGCCGTATTTTTTTAGACTTGACAGAAAAGGAGACCATCCATGCTCTATATTGTGACAACCAAAATTCTTCGGTCACAGATTCTCGAAGAGCAGGCCGCCGAACTGATCCAGAAAGAAATGGCCCATGCGCGTCAGTTTATTGAGCAAAAGAAAATCCTGGCGGCCTATCGCCGGCTGGGCGGTGGCGGCTCGTTCTTCATTGTCGATGTGGACTCAAACGAAGAGGTCCACCGGATTTTCTCCAGTCTGCCCCTGGCACGCTATCTGGAGTTTGAGGTCACGCCGGTCCTGTTGCACCCGCTCTTTGGCGGACCGGCGTAAGGGAGGAGGTCCTTATGGCCACTGCTTCCATCGGTGCGCCGCTTGAACCGCGCCGGCGCTTTCTTGGGCGTCCGCTTCCGGCTGAGGGGGCAAACGGGCTGTTCACGCAATCCTGGTTCCCCCTGTGCCGCTCAAGCCAGATAGCTGAGGGGCAGGTCCGGGGCGTGGATTTTCTGGACGGACGGATCGTTATTTTTCGCGGAGAGAACGGTCGGGCCCAGGTGCTGAGCGCCTACTGTCCCCACGTCGGCGCGGACCTCTCCGTAGGCGAAGTGCAGGGCAATACGCTTCGCTGCGCTTTTCATCACTGGCAGTACGACCAACGCGGCGTCTGTGTCAAAACCGGTATCGGCGACCCGCCACCCCCCGGCGCCTGTTTGTTCAACTTTCCGACCGCCGAAAAATATGGCCTGATCTGGGCCTTTAATGGCGAAACAGCCCTCTTTGAGCTGCCGGACTTCCCTTATCCCGAAGACGAACTCGCCATACAGGTTGAGGCATTTGAGGGCGTTCTGCCGGTCGATCCGTGGGTCTTGTGCTGCAACACGCCTGACATGCAGCATATTAAAGCCCTGCATGGCGTCACGTTTGACCAGGAAGACCCGGATGAGGATATCGAATGGACGCCCCACTCCATGCTGTATGATTTCAAAGGCCGCCACGCCAACGGCGAGCCAATTGCATACCGGGTTGGGATTTATGGCACCAGCATCTTCTATCAAAGCAGCATCTTTGACGGACGCTGGTTTGGCTTTTTAGCCCCTTTTGGTCTGCCGCGTCCGGGTCGGACCACAACCTATATGATTATCGTTGCTCGCAAGTCGGACAGCGACGCTGCCTCAACCAAAGCCTTCCTCCAATTTGCCATGGATCTCGAAAAAAAGGTTGTGGGGGAAGACGTGCCTATTATGCAGACCATTCACTTTCAGCCCGGCACACTGACAAAGAGTGATAAAGCCCTGAGCAAATTCTTCCAGTACCTCCGTGACTATCCGCGCGCGCATCCGTCAGCCGAGTTTATCACGTAACCTGTACGCTGAGTCTCACAGACTGTCCAAAAAAGGAGCGGCCGATGAATATCAACGAAGCGGTGGAAACCCTGTGGCACACCATCCAGAGCGGGCAGTATCCTCCCCCCGGATTGGAGAAGGTCTTGCAGTTTGCGGATGCCTATCAGATTCAATTGGCGATTCTGGAACGCCACCGGAACGCGGGCGAACAACTCGCGGGCTGGAAGGTCGGTCTCTCGTCCGACGCCACCCGTCAGATGTTTGGCCTGGACGCCCCGATCAGCGCCTATCTGCTGGCCAGCCGTCGGTTCCAGAGCGGCGGCAGCTTCAACTGTGCCGACTTTCGCAAGCCGATTATTGAATCCGAGTTGTGCATCATTATGGGGCAGGCATTAAAAGGCCCTGGCGTGACCCGCGAACAAGCTTTGGCGGCCGTGGCTGGTGCCGCGCCGGCGCTGGAGTTGGTGGACATGCGGCTGAATATCGGCGCGGACCTCCCACTTGGCGTGGCCGACGGGGTGGCGCAGTGGGGGTTTGTGACGGGTCCTGAGGTCAGGCCCTACCCGGCGGAGGTGGACCTCGGAGCCATGACTGCGGAGACCAGGCGAAACGGCGAGCTGGTAGCCAGCGTGCAGGGCAAGGATGCAATCGACGATCAGCTTCAGACAGTTGCCTGGCTGGCCAACCACCTGGCGCAATTCGATCTGTCTTTGGAGGCGGGCCAGTGCATTATGACCGGTTCGATGACCAAGCCGACACCCATCGAAAAAGGCGACACCTGGGAAACCACCTTTTCCACGTTCGGCAGCGTGTCCGCGACGTTTGCATAACGGCCGTGGCGGGTGGGCTAGAGCAAATCACGATTCTGTGTAGCCGCCCGTCATTCCGGCGAAAGCAGGAATCCAGACCCCCAACCTCCTCTGCCGCTGGATGCCGGATCACGTCCGGCATGACGGCAGCCTCCTGCATGGTTAGAGCTTAGCGTGAAACGCTCTAGTACTTCGCAAGGGGCAGCTCAATCTGCCCGGCCCCGCCGCCCCTACCAGGGCAGCAGCTCGCCGTTGGCGTGCCAAAACTTTCCGGTTGTTTCCAGGCTGAGCGCATCCATACGGGCGAGCAGGCCACGCGCGGCCGCCTCGGGCTCAATCAGTTGGCTGCGAGCGCTCTCGGGCAGATTGGGCACCAGTTGGGTATTGACCATGCCGGGGTGGAGCAAGGCCACCGCGATGCCACGCCCCTTGAGGTCCTGGGCGAGCGACACCCCCAACATATTGGCCGCAGCCTTGGACATCCGGTAGCCGTACAGCCGGCCCGAGGTATTGTCGGTGATTGAGCCCATCCGGCTGGTCACAATGCCTATTTTTGCGCCGTGGTCGAGACACGACCGGAGGGCGTGGACAACGCGCAAGGGTCCCAGCGCGTTTACCTCAATCTGGCGTTGCACGTCGGCCATATTGACGTCTTCAAGGCTGTCGTCCAGATAGATTCCAGCCACATGGATAAGCACGTCCACATGTGTGCCGATCAGGCGCTGGGCCAGGGCGTGAACCGCCGAGTCGGAGGTCACATCGACGCCCGTCTCGACGCGTGCGCCCTTTGCGGCCAAGGCGGGCGAGTCGCCCAGACAGGCGGCAATCACGTTCTCCCCGCGCGCGCATAATTGCAGACACAGCGCGTTTGCAATGCCTCGGTCGGCTCCAACGATCAGATAGGTTGCCATGCTGTTCCCCTTGCTGCCTTCAGTCCTGCCTGCGGCTATGCTATCCCTTGGCAGGGGCTTTTGCCAGTTCGGCAGGATCAATCCAACTCGAAACGCGACAGCCACTTATGTCAGGAAGAGACCCAGCCGCCGTCAGGCGCAAACTCGCCGCCATCCTGAGCGCCGATGTCCAGGGCTATAGTCGCCTCATGGGCGATGACGAAGTCGCCACGATTCGGACGCTGACCGCGTATCGGGAACTGATGGCGCGGCTTATTCAGCACCATGCCGGCCGGGTGGTCGATTCTCCCGGCGATAATCTCCTGGCCGAGTTTTCGAGCGTAGTCGACGCGGTGCAGTGCGCGGTTGAGGTTCAGACGGCGCTGGCCGTGCGGAACGCCGAGCTTCCGGCAGAGCGCCAGATGCACTATCGCCTGGGCATTAATGTCGGTGACGTGGTGGTTGAAGATGAACGGATTTACGGAGATGGGGTCAACATCGCGGCTCGTTTGGAAAGCCTGGCTGAAGGCGGGGGCATCTGCATCTCGGGCGCCGTCCACGAGCAGATAGCAAACAAGCTCGACCTGGCGTTTACGTATCAGGGCGAGCAGCGGGTGAAGAATATCGCCCAGCCCATTCAGGTCTATCAGGTGCGCTGGGAGGCCGCAGACCTCGCGCCACCCACACTCGACGGCGACCTCCTTTCCCTGGAACCGCCCCGCCCAGGACCCGGGTCGCTGATCACCCTCGGTCTGGTCGTCCTCGTGATTCTCGGCCTGGGCGCCTTCGCCCTCAAAGACTGGTACCCGCTCTTATCATCGCCGGCCTTCTGGAATCCGCCCCGCCTGGCGCTGCCCGACAAGCCCTCGATTGCCGTGCTGCCCTTTACGAATATGAGCGGCGAACCGGAGCAGGAGTATTTCAGCGACGGCATAACCGAAGACATTATTACCGACCTGTCAAAAATCTCGGGCCTGTTTGTCATCGCCCGCAATTCCTCGTTTAGCTATAGGGGTCGAACGGTCGATGTTGAGCAGGTCGGACACGACCTGGGCGTCCGCTATGTTTTGGAGGGGAGTGTGCGCCGGGCCGATGAACGGGTGCGCATTAATGCCCAGTTATTGGACGCCACCACCGGCGGCCATGTCTGGGCGGAGCGCTACGACGGCGAAATGCAGGATATCTTTGCTCTCCAGGATCAGGTCACGCAGCAAATTGTCCAGGCCCTCCAGATCACCCTGACCGCGGACGAGCAGACCCGTCTGGCCCAAAAATCGACCGACAACCTCCAGGCATATGATTTCGTCTTGCGCGGGGAGAGCTATCTCTGGCGCACCACGCAGGAGTCGCTGGTCCAGGCCCGCCACCTGTTTGAGCAGGCCATCGCCCTGGACGCGCAGTATGCCGCCGCCTATGCCTGGCTGGGCTGGGCAGACTTCATCGGCGTGGTGATGCAGTGGGAGCAGGACCCCCAGGTCTCACGGCGCGCGCATGCGCGCGTGCAGCAGGCCGTGGCCCTGGACGACTCCTTGCCCGTCGCGCATCGCTTATTGGGCTATATCTATCTGTTCGAGAAACAGTACGAGCGGGCGATTAGCGAGCTTGAGCGGGCGGTGGCACTCGACCCGAACGACGCGGACAATTACGCCTGGTTCGGGAACGCGCTCACTTTCGTGGGGCGGCCACAAGAGGCGCTGCGGCTCATCCGGCAAGCCATCCGCCTCAACCCCCGCTATCCGTTTATCTACCTGTACTTCCTGGGACATACCTACCGCCTGCTCGGTCAGACTGAAGAGTCCATAGCCGTCTTAAAGCGCGCGCTCGCCCACAACCCGGATTTTCTGCCGGCCTATTATAATCTGCTCCTGGCCTCGGTTGATTTGGGCCGTCTTGAAGAAGCCCGGGCGCTGGCAACGGAGATTCTCCGCCTCAGCCCCAACTTCTCGTTCACAACCATGACCCAGGTGCTTCCGTATAAAGACCCCGCCGACCTCGAACGTATCCTGGCCGCCTTTCGGGAGGCCGGCTTAGAGGAAAACACTAGCGATTGATCTCTTTTTCGAGGGCGTGGACGCAAAATGCGTTCAGGCTCCGGTCGGCTTTGGAGGGAGATTCTCCTACGCTGGCAGCCCGGTTGTCTCGGGCAGGTCTAACATCAAGTTCAAATTCTGAATGGCGACGCCGCAGGCACCTTTCCCCAGATTGTCGAGAATCGCGATCAGCAGGACATGACCGGCGGGATGGGGGGCGACGTGGAGGTCGATGCGGTTGGTGTCGTTACAGGCCTGCGGGTCGAGGCTGCGTTCGTTGGTTTCCGGGGGCGGCTCGTTGGGCAGCACCCGCACAAACGGCTCGTGCCGATAGCGCTCCCGTAAGACCTCCCGGATCGTCTCGTTCGCTCCAGGTGGTAACAGACTGGTATGAATCGGCACCTGGACCCGCATGCCGCAGCGGAACGGACCGACCGCCGGCACGAAGTAAGGGGCATAGTCGAGCAGACTGTACTTCGTCATTTCCGGAACGTGCTTATGCACCCGCTCCAGGGCGTAGGGCGCTTCGTACACCAACGAGCCTAAGCCCAGTTCGGCGTCCTGCCATTTTTCAATCAGCGGCCGGCCGCCGCCCGAATAACCGGACAGCGCATGAATGGAGACCGGCGTATGTTTCTCGATCAGGCCGGCCTCAAGCAAGGGCCGGACCAACAGCAGAAAAGCCGAGGGATAGCAGCCGGGATTGGCAACATATTTTGCCTGCCGAATGGCCTCGCGTTGGGCGGGCCGGAGTTCCGGCAGACCGTATACCCAGTCGTCCTCGACCCGGTGCGCCGTACTCGCGTCAATCAAACGGGTGTCTGTGTGCGCGGCCCAGCCCGCGGCCTCGCGTGACGCCGCATCGGGCAGGCACAGAATGGCCACGTCCGCTTCGTCCAACACCGCCCGCCGTGCGGCATCACTCTTGCGCTGCGCTTCGGCCAAGGTCAATAACTCGATGTCGTTTCGTCCCGCCAGCCATTCCCGGATACGCAGTCCGGTCGTGCCGACATGACCGTCGATATAGACTTTCGGGGGCATGGTCCTCGCCTTCTTTCCGTTCTCCGGTTTTATTATACTAGGCCATCCTGCTGGGGCAACGCGGACCACTCCTCGCCTCGGCCCAGGCGAGAGAATGAAAAACTGAACGCTCACTCAACGTATCCGGCCCTATCGCTTGACAGATTGCTTCGGAGTATGCCACAGATGAGGCATTCGTAAATGCACCATCATCAGGAGGCAAGGCTTCCTGTGAAGAGGAGGGTATTATGGCAAAGTTACGCGTGATCTCGGCAGACTCGCATATGATGGAGCCGGCCGATCTGTGGCAGCAACGTCTGGACAATAAATTCCGCGACCAGGCGCCGAAAGTGGTCGAAAACCCGAAGAAGCCGGGCTTTATCTTTGTGGCGGATGGCATCGACCCCTTTCCGGTCGCCGGTGGGTTCGGGGCCGGACGGTCCGGCGAAGAGCTGAAAGACCATATGAGCAAAGGCTACGAAGCCGCCCGTCCGAGCGGCTGGGACCCGGTCGAACGCATCAAAGACCAGGAGATCGACGGCGTAGAAGCCGAGGTACTCTACACCACGCTCGGGATGCCCCTCTTCGGGCTGCCGAATGCCGACCTGCAACGGGCCTGCTTCGGCGCCTATAACGACTGGGTGGCGGAGTTCTGTTCGCATAGTCCCAAACGCCTGTACGGCATCAGCCTGGTCTCTCTCGAAGATATTGATGCCGGAGTCAAAGAACTGGAACGAACCCATAAGCAGGGGATGCGTGGGGCCATGATCTGGGGTTCGCCACCCGAGGACAAGCCGTATAGCAGCCACGAGTACGACCCCTTCTGGCAGGCCGCCGCCGAACTCCATATGCCGCTCTCACTCCACGTGATTACCGGCAAGAGTAAGGAGAGCAAAGTCGATTTTTCGCAGATCAGCCTGTTCTATATGAACGTGATCCACGAGGTGCAGCGTTCCCTGTCGACGCTCGTTTTTGGCGGCGTGTTGGAACGTTTTCCCGAACTCAAAATCGTGTCCGCCGAAAATGACACGGGCTGGTTCCCACACTTCATGTATCGCATGGACCATGCCTACGATAAATTCCACGCCATGGAAAAAGAGCCCCTGCCGATGAAGCCGAGCGAATATGTCCGGCGGCAGGTCTGGGCGACCTTCCAGGACGACCCGGTCGGTCCGGCGACCTATAAGATCTTTGGCGAGGACAATTATATGTGGGCGTCCGACTTCCCGCATACCGACTCGACCTGGCCGGAATCCCGCCAGTGGATCAAAAAGGACTTCAACGGCGTGCCGGAGGAGGTCACCCGCAAGATCGTCTTTGAGAATGCGATCAAGGCCTACCGGATGGATCTGGATTAGTCAGAACCGCTGATTCGGGCCAAGCGCAAGGGGTCGGGGAGTCTTCCCTGACCCTTTTGTTTTTCTTCGCTAGAAAGGTCTGAGTCATTTGAAACGTGCGGTTTCGGCCAGTACAAGAGGAGAGTCTATGTCTCATTCGGGAAGGATGTTGCCCGCGCTCATTGGAGGAATAACCCTTTCTTGTCTGCTTCCCGCAGCGGCTCTGGCCTGCCGCTGTCTGCCCCCTCCGTCGCCAAATTTTGGGCTGGAAAAGTCAGACGTCGTCTTTGTCGGCAAAGCGACCGACGTGGAAACGATAGAAGCGGATGGCTGGTTGTATGGCGCCTTCAAGCAGATGATGGGCTCAGAGCAGATGTACGAGTTTGAGACCATACGGGTGACGCTGGAGGTCACAACCCCGCTTAAGGCGGCCGATGAATCTCCACTGATTCTCGAAACGCTCGCCTCCCAAGAACAGTGCGGGATACCGTTTCAGGCCGGAAAAGAATACTTCGTGTATGCCTACCACAGTCCAGAAGGCGATTTGAAAACCGATATGTGCACCCGGACGGCGACGGTCGCCAAGGCGGCTGAAGATATGGCAGTCCTGGTTGAAAAAAAGAAGCGCTCCACCGCAACCCGCATCAGGCCGCCGCTCCCCCGCCCAGAAAAACAGTAATGTCCTCAAACGCTCGGGGGTCCTGCGTAAAGAACAGATGGCCGCCTTCAAACAGGGCTAGCCGGGCGGTCGTAATCTGTCGGCGTAGCGCTTCCTGATTGGCGACCGGGGCGACCCCGTCATACCGTCCGCCACAGATCAATACCGGCATCCCGAGTTGCGGCAGGCGGCTATAGGTGTCGTGTTTTTGGCGGGCTTCGATCTGGCGGCGCGCCCCAACGGCCGCACTAGGCTCGGCCGCACTCCCTGTGCGGATGGCCAGCATCTCATCGATTAGGGTTTGGAACTCCTGGCCGTTGGCGGCTTGCCAGGCCGCGTCCCGTCGCAGGTCGCTCAGCTCGACCACCCGCCGCGCCCAGTCCTGCGGAGAGAGCTGCGCCAGTTCGTGCAGGGGGTACGAGGCTCCGCCCTGCCCGCCGCTGCTGGTACAGCCGAGCACCAGGCGCGTCACCCGGTTCGGGTAACGCAGGGCAACCTCCTGCGCGACCATGCCGCCGAAAGAGATGCCCATGACCAGGCATTCGTCCCAGCCGAGCGCGTGGAGCAGCTCGTCCGCATCGGCCGCATAGTCCGCCATGGTGTAGGCCACGTCGGGCTTGTCCGTTTGGCCCAGGCCCCGCTGGTCATAGGCCAGCACCTCAAAATGCTCGGTGAGCGGCGAGTCAAAGGCATTCGGCGAACGCCGCAGATCCCCACCCGTGCCGCTGATGTACAGCAGGCGCGGTCCGGCCCCGCGTATCTCGTAATACATCTGAATGTCACGCACAGCAGCAAATGGCATGGTGGCCCTCCAGCCCTGACAGCGTTCAGGGGCCGCGGTTACGCAACCTTGGGGATAAACGCGGCGTATTTGTCCAACAACGGGAAGACCGCCTCTTTCCCTTCCGACGGCACAAAAAACACCGCCCGCTCCGCTCCCAACTCGCGGTATTGTTGCAGCACCGCCTCATCGTCCGGAGCGCCCAGGAAAGAGATCGAGATTTCATCCGGTCGACGGCCGGCCTTTTCTGTCCGGGTCCGGAGGTCGTTCACGATTGCTGGCAGGTCCTTATAGGCTTGAGCGTTGGGAAACCAGCCGTCACAATAGCGCACCACCCGGTCGAGGCCGTTTGAGGTGTGTGAGCCCAGGATGATGGGCGGATGGGGTTTCTGCACCGGCTTCGGGTAGGACCAGATCGGATCAAAGTCGACGAACTCGCCGTGATACTCGGCTTCCTCTTCGGTCCAGATGGCTTTCATCGCCTCAATTTTCTCACGTAAGACCTTCCAGCGGCGTTTGAACGGCGTGCCGTGATTTTCCATTTCTTCGGCGTTCCAGCCGCCACCGATCCCAAAGAGCAGGCGACCGTTGGAGAGCTGATCAACGGAGGCGACCGCGTTGGCCATCGTAATCGGGTCGCGCTCCATGGCGAGACAAATCCCGCTCCCGATTTTGATGTGGGTGGTGACTGCGGCGGCGGCGGTGAGCGCCACAAACAAGTCGTGCGTATGCCAATACTCCTTGGGCAGATCGCCCCCAAGGGGAAAGGGGGTACGGCGGCTGGCCGGAATATGGGTGTGTTCCGGGTACCATACGGACTCAAAGCCGCGTTCTTCGCAGGCAACCGCCAGTTCATCCGGCCGGAGCGCATAATCCGTGGCAAACATCTCGATACCAAGTTTCATCTGACCCTCCTTCAGGCGTTGGCACTCTGCGCCTGTCATGACACCCCGCACGGCCAAAGTCAAGCAATACGCTAACGAAGCGCGTTGACGCTCAGCAGGGGGAACGATAGGTTACGAAGCTCTCTTTAAGGGCTATGCAAAGGAGCTGGAACGGCTATGAGCATGGAAAATACTGGTACACAAACAGACCATCCAGGAGCGAATGGAGCGCCCCGGATAAAGGACCTGGAGGCCTCAGGCCCGCCGCGTCCAACCACACCCGCCCATATTATTCAGGACGACCGGGAGGCGATTGATATTGCGCAGCGTTTAGCTAAAGGCTTTGCCCAAGAAGCGGCGCTACGGGACCGGGAACGCCGCCTGCCGGTCGCCGAACTGGACGCATTCTCGCAGAGCGGCTTGTGGGGCATGACCATACCCAAAGCCTATGGCGGCGCTGAGGTCTCCTATGTCACGGTGGGCGAGGTGATTACAATTATCTCCGCGGCCGACCCGTCGCTCGGGCAGATCCCGCAAAACCATCTTGGCATCCTGGATATCATTCGTCTGTGCGCCAGTGAGGAGCAGAAGCGTTTTTTCTTTGGCGAGGTCTTGAAAGGTATGCGGCTCGGCAATGCTTTTTCCGAAAAGGGCAGTAAAACCGTCGGCCATTTTGAAACGCAAATACGTCCCCACGGGGACGGCTATGTCGTAAACGGCCAGAAGTTTTATTGCAGCGGCGCGCTGCTCGCCCACCTGGTGCCGGTCGCAGCGACCGATGAGCGCGGCAAAGCGCAGCTTGCCTTTGTGGAGCGTGTCGCGCCGGGGATGCGCATTATCGATGACTGGTCGAGTTTCGGCCAACGTACCACGGCCAGCGGGACGGTTCTGCTGGAGGACGCATTTGTGCCGGCTAGCCATGTTGTCCCGGCGCATGAGGCGTACGACAGACCAACCGCGAACGGGGCAGTCTTACAGATTATTCATGCCGGAATCGATCTCGGTATTGCCCAGGCCGCCATTGATGAAACCATCCACTTTGTCCGCAGCTATACCCGGCCGTGGATCGATAGCGGCCAGGAGCACGGCTATGAAGACATGTACTCCATCGCCCAAATAGGAGACCTGAAAATGCGCCTGCACGCGGCAGAGGCCCTCCTGGAGCGTTCCGGCCGTGCGGTCGATGCCGCCATTGCCAACCCGAATGAAGACAGCGTGGCCGCGGCCTCGATTGCCGTGGCCGAAGCAAAAGTCGTGACCACGGAGATCGCCATTCAGGCGACCAATAAATTGTTTGAACTCGCCGGCACTCGCTCGACATTAGAGGAGTACAACCTGGACCGTCACTGGCGGAATGCCCGCACCCATACCCTGCACGATCCCGTCCGCTGGAAGTTTCAGGCAATCGGCAATTACTATCTGAATAATATCAAGCCGCCACGCCACGCGTGGATATAAAGAAACAGGCCAAGGAGACGATATGAGTCAGGCGTCCTCGCAAGCCACCGCTCCAGCGGACCACGGTATTCGAGTCGCCGCGCCAATGGCGCGGGTTGAGGCTCCGGCCCACATTATTCGTGACGCTCAGGAAGCCCTGGCAGTGGCCCAGCGTCTGGCCGAGCGTTTTCAGCAGGAGTCGGCCGAGCGCGATCGGGAGCGCCGCCCGCCGCGCCAAGAGTTGGACGAGTTCTCGCAGAGCGGCTTATGGGGCATCACCATCCCGAAAGCCTACGGTGGGGCGGGAGTGTCCTTCTCGACCGCGGCCGAAGTCGCGGCCATCATCTCCGCCGCAGATTCCTCTTTAGGCCAGATTCCACAGAACCATTACTATATGGTTGAAGCCGTCCGGCTGGATGGCAGCGAGGAGCAAAAGCAATTCTTTTTCAAGCGGGTGCTGGAGGGCGATCGCTTTGGGAACGCCTTTGTCGAGCGGGGCACCAAAACCGTCTTCGACTTTCAGGCGCGTCTCACGGCCTCCGGCGACACTTTCCTCCTGAACGGCAAAAAGTTCTATTCCACGGGTGCGGTGTTTGCCCACTGGGTACCGGCTGTGGCCAAGGACGACCAGGGGCGTATCGCCATCGTCTTTGTCAGGCGGGATGCGCCGGGGGTCACCATCATCGACGACTGGTCGGGCTTCGGCCAGCGGACCACGGCCAGCGGGACCGCCCTGTTCGAGAATGTGGTGGTCGAGCCTTTTTATATTATCGACCACCAGGCCGCGTTTGATCGCCCCACCCCGATGGGCGCCGTTGCCCAGATTTTTCATACCGCGGTCGATGCCGGCATTGCCCGCGCAGCCCTGGCCGAGACGCTCGCCTTTGTCCGTCAGTATACGCGCCCGTGGATCGATAGCGGCCAGGAGCACGGCTATGAGGACCCGTACACTATCCATCAGATTGGCGAGCTTGAGGTCCGGGTGCATGCCTCGGACGCCCTGCTCGAACGGGCGGGTCGTTTTGTGGATACGGCGGTCGCCTCACCCACCCAGGAGCACATCGCTCAAGCCTCGATTGCCGTGGCTGAGGCAAAAGCCCTGGCCACCGAAGTCTCCCTGTTGACAACAAACAAGTTGTTTGAGCTGGCCGGCACCCGCTCAACCCTGGAGGAGTACAACCTGGACCGGCACTGGCGCAACGCCCGCACCCATACCCTGCACGATCCCGTGCGCTGGAAATATCACGCCATTGGGAACTATTGGCTGAACGGCGTGCAGCCACCGCGGCACGGGGCGAGTTAATCCCGCTGCTCTGATGAAAAGTTGTTCTCCGTCTCACCTATAGAGAGGTCAGGTTAGACCGATTCCTCGCCTACCACCGCGAGCAGTCGAGTGCGCACGTCATCGGGAAATATTACTCGGACGAAACGACTCATCGGATAGAGATAGTCTTCCCCTGATTCATCAACTACGCGTAAGCAATCGACTTCTGCGGCCTTCTGGTCGGGAAGGATTTGATAGACCTTCCATACCTCCAGGTCTTCGTCGCTTTCATTGGTCACGCAAATGGCGAATTCACATTGCTCTGTTGGCATAGCTAGATCGTTAGCCTTGTAGGTCGGGTTAGCCGCAGGCGTAACCCGACATCACGTACTTGTCGGATTACGCTCCGCTAATCCGACCTACTTACTTCATCTTCCGCCGACCTATGCCGGTGTGTGCTCGGCCAGAAAGCGCTCGACGGCCTGCTTGGCAGTCGGGATATGCTCGGGCTCTTTCCAGTGCTCAACCAGCGTGGCCTTGGGGGCGAGCGCGGCAATCTCTCGGGAGGTCGCTTGGGGGTGATAGAGATCGTCCCCCAGGAGAACTAAGAGCGGCGTTTGACACTGTGCAACAAATTCTTTCGAGACGTTGAAGAGAAAGTCGCCGCTATACATATTTGTTTTGAACGACTCCCACGCCTCGGCATCAACGTCGGGCCGACCGGGTTTCAGCTCGGCGGCCCAGCCGTCAAACATATCAAAAAATGCCTGACGGTTATCGGACAGACCTATCGTCTGAAAGAGAATGGCCGACGCAACCCGCTGCGGCGCAGCCTGGATGAGGCCCATGCAGTAGGGTCCGCCAATGCACATGCCGGCCACATGGAAAGTGTCAACTCCCAAATGATCCATCAACGCCAACTGGTCTTGCGTGTAGGTCTGCCAGCTATCCGCGGCACTGACCGGGGCGGTTGATTGGCCGGCGTTGCGCTGGTCCATGGCGATAACGCGATAGTTGGGCGCAAGCTGCTCAATCGGGTTCCAGGGGGTTTTCTCCCAAAAAGACACGGACGAACGCATCCCGCCCGGTGCGATGAGCAAGATCGGAAATCCGGCGCCCCGCTCTTCGTAATACAACTTGGTCTCGCCACGTTCGAATATCGGCATAGCTGTTTCCCTTCACTTTTTTATCGGAGGATAGAAACTTCCGGCACCCTTTGCAAGTTGCGCCCGGCTCCGACTCGGGCCGGACGCTTGACATGGGCATACGGCAATGGGGTAGAGTGGTCCTCAATAGATCGATAGTCCCTCATTTTCCAGGCGAAGGAAGGAACGGACAATGAAACAGTATCGCGTCATCTCGGCCGACTCGCACGCCATCGAACCCCCGGACCTGTGGCAACGCTATCTGCCCCAAGCCTATACAGACCGTGGGCCGCGTGTCATTGCGGAATCCACGGGAGATATCTGGGTGTGTGAGGGTATGCAGTCGCATGTCGCAAAACGTCCGATGGGCGCGGTGGCAAAAAACAGAGAGAGGGCCTACGCCGCGGCAGCACAAGGCGATAAACGCTACGCCACGGACGCGAACGACTGGAACCCGGATGCTCGGGTACAGTATATGCGTCAGGACGGGGTGGATGCCGAGGTGCTGTATCCGAATTACGCTATGCGGGCCTTTGGCATCCCCGACCCGGACCTGCAACAGGCCGTCTGCCAGGCGTATAATGACTGGCTGAGCGATTTTTGCGGTAGCCATCCACAGGACTTATTCGGCATTGCCGTCATACCGGTCTTTGAGGTTGACCGGGCGATACGGGAATGTCGTCGAGCCAAGGAAAAGGGGCTGGTTGGGGTGCTGTTGCCGCAGGATACCCCCGACGGCTCACGCTACTCGGCGGCCCAATGGGACCCGTTGTGGGCGACGCTGACCGAACTCGGTATGCCGCTCAGTCTGCATATTATTGCCTCCGGCCATGCCAACACCAATTGGACGCGAGACGAGACCGGCGAAGAAAGTGCGGCGGTCGGCTATGCCGTCCTGCCGGTTCGCATGGCGCGGGCGTTCGGCACTTTTATCCTGGAGGGGGTGTTTGACCGCCATCCGGGCCTGAAGCTGATTTCAGCCGAGAACGAACTGTCGTGGGCCGCCAATTTTCTGGGTCGCCTGGACTGGGGCTATCATCGCCGCACCATGGCCAAAGACCCCATGGTCAGGTGCAAACGTTTACCCAGCGAGTATTGGCACGAGCACTGTTACCTGACGTTTATTGATGACCTGCCAGGCGTCATGCTGCGCGAGTTCATCGGGGTGGAGCGCATCATGTGGTCGTCGGACTTTCCCCACCTCGACAGCAGTTGGCCCGAATCTCGGCGCTTCCTGGAGAAGCATCTGGCCGCTGTCCCCGCAGATGAGGCCCGGCCGATTGTCGCGGAGAATTGTATGCGCCTGTATGGTTTGGGGGAGGCTTGACCGGAGGGGCTTCCAGAAAGAACAAGATGGGCCCAGAGACCCATCTTCCTTTTAATGCCTACGAGTCAGCACTCAACAATTCGGCCAAACGCTCATCGGCGTAGTACACGACAATCGCGCGTTCGGCGAAGTACCACTTCCCGCCATCACGGACAAAGCGGTCGTCATAGCGACCGATTGCCTGGCGCGGTGAGGTTTCGTCTTTGGCGATGAGGTCGGCGTCCATATAGGACACCACCCGCGCCTCGTCTCCGTTCAGATCAATCTGGATGTTGGAAATCTTGTGGCGGAGGTGGGTCAGTCGCGCCCGGAAGTGCTTATGGTAGTCCGCATACCATTCGCGCACGGCCTCGCGACCGTTATAGCCATCATTCTCTTCAAGGCTGACCACTAGCCGCCCGTTAGGATGAAAGAGCGCGGCCACATCATCCGCGCTGCCGCGATCGACCGCATGACAGTAGCGATCAATCACCCGGCGGATTGCAGCTTCGTCCACGACCCGACGCATTTCGTCACTCATTGGCTTGCCTCCTTGGTTATAGCGCACGTAAGCATTCTTCTTTGAATTGACCTTCATCGCATGATTGTTTGTAAGTGCGCCACAGCTCCTTTCCGGATTCGTCCCACTGATCATGCAGCTCCTTCTGATTTTCATACTTATGGAAACGACGGTATATGAACTCAAGCACTTCCGACCACAAAATTTGACGAACATTAGGGTAACGCTTAGCTACTTCATTGTTGGACCGTCGGCCCAGACACAGCAATGACACGCGGTAGAGCTCGTTATCATAACACCCGTGTTTATAGAGGGCCTTTGCTACCAATTCACATTCAGATTCTGGAAAAGTACCGATCGCACGTAATACTCGGAGCATGTTCTGGCGCTCAGGATTCGTCCATGGTCCATTCAAATCGCATAGCGTCCTCTTTACCTCTGCAATAACAACAAAAGGTTTATCACGAACCGTGGCGAAATAATCGTCGTCTTCCATCGGATTCTCTAAGTTTTCCGCACGGTATGGAAACCGAACCCCCAACACATCTACTTCGGTTTTCTGATCGCTACCTGTGTCTGGATGTACGACGAAGTTCGGAATGGTCAGAAGGCCGTTGAGTCGCAAATACCAATAGGCAAGTTGTTCAGATTGGATGTTCATAGTGATACGAATTCTAATGCTCCTTACGACACCGGCTCCAGCACTACCACCGGAATCTCGCGCTCGGTCTTGGCCTGATAGTCGTTATAGGGTGGATAAATGACCGCCATTTTCCCCCACAGCGCAGCCCGCTCTTCTCCACTGGCGGTTCGTGCCTTGGCCTTAAAACGTCTGTCCAGCACCTGCACCTCAACCTCCGCGTTGGCGGCCAGGTTCAGATACCAGCCGGGATGTTTGGGGGCGCCGCCTTTGGAGGCGACGATAATATAGTTTCCATCAGCCTCGCCGTAAATTAAGGGCATGATGCCCGTCTTGCCCGACCGACGACCAGTTGTGGTCAGCAACAGCGTCGGGAGGAGCCCTGGGCCGCCAACCGACGCGGAATCCCACATATGTCCGTCGGCGCCATCCGTATCGAGGTAGCGCTGTAAATGGTCTGCAATCCAGCTTGGCAGATTATCCGGTATTTTGACCTCACTCATAACGTTCTCCTTTTCCTCTGATTAACTATCTGACACACTGAAACTCACTGTTCCGGCAGGTCTTCCAATAGCAGGGTTCGCGCCGCCATGATGACATGCTTTTCGACCCCGTTCCGCCGGTGTTCATTGGCCGCTAAAAACTCCTTGCTTTCCACCATATCAATAAACGCTACGCGGCTTGGATAATAGACGAGGATCGCCCAGTCCCAGTCCACATCGCCACCTTCGTGCAAGGCTGCTTCGGCTACCGGCCCGGCCCACAGCACCCGCCCGCCGCGCTCCTCAACCAGCTTCTGGACCGGTTTGGTGTACCGAGCGTAGGCTTCCCGGCCCGTTCCGTCCCCGTCCAGCGACTGCGTGCGATACTTGATCAGATTAATCATGGTGACCGGGCCGTCGTCAGACGACTCGCGCAGCAAATCGACGTTGAATGTGCTCATAGGCCTCCTCTTGCAATGCTCAGAACAGGTCAAGCTGTTGCTTCTCTTCACTCGCGTTTTTCAGGGGATGGAAACCCTGTGCTACGGCCCATTCCGGGTCGGGGCCCTGCCAACCAAAACGCCCGAGGTCGGTCACGCCTTTGACACTAAAAGTGACCCCTTCCTGTTCGAGTAAGGTCTGCTGACGTTGGCCGGTACTCACTCTGCCCTGCGCATTAATCACCCGCTGCCACGGAACGGGCGGGTCCGGCTGTCCATCCCGCAGGGCGGCCATGGCGTCACCAACCTCCCGGGCGGTCATCGGCGGTCCCATGACTTGGGCGATCTGGCCGTAGGTGGCGACACGTCCATAGGGAATTTGCCGGGCAATCTCGTAAATACGCGCAAACGCCGTACGCGGCCCGTCTGCTTCTCCGTCTCGATCAGGCTGCTGCATCCGGCTTCCTCTCCGTCACTATCAGCTAAAGCGCGGCATCACCTTGGTGGCAAAGAGCTCGAAGCTGCGCAGAATGGTATCACGCGGCAGGAGTCCATCGCCCAGCAGAAAAAACATTTCGTCCGTCCCGATTTTCTGGGCCAGCTCGATCTTGCGCGACACGCTGTCCGGGTCGCCAATCAAGGGCTCGGCAACCCCCAGTCCGAACGGAATGCCCCACTTTTCCCAGAACCAGCGGGTGTCCGCCATGATCTGGGGCGTTTCCGAGGGGTTTTCCGTGAGTACGAGTTGGCCGCCCAAGGCCAGCTCGGTACCGGGTTGCACCGTCCGGCCCGCCTTTTCCGCCTCCTCCCGATAGACACTCTGTAAGCGGGCACATAACTCCTCGTGCAGAAGAATGATAATCGGCTTCCCGCCTTCTCGGCCCCAATAGCGAATGGATTCCGTATTATGAGTAAAGCCGGCATACAGCGGCGGGTGTGGCTTCTGGTACGGTCGCGGCGCGATGCCGATCTCTTCTATGCTCATATCGTCCTTCACCCCGGCGCCGAACTGCGTATAGGCTTCCATGGGATGCGGATTTTTTGCGCCCTCGGGTGGAAACTGCCAGAACTCGCCGCGATGGGAGAACGTATCGGTGCTCCAGGCTTTCTTGATGACCGCGACCGCTTCTTCAAACGCCCGGCGGTTTTTCAGATCGGACGCCTGTTTCTTGTTCCAATGGCCGACGGCTTCGACGCCGGGCAGGCTGCCGTAATTCTGGACCCAGCGCGCCTGATAGCCACGCACGAAGGCCACGTTCAGGCGGCCCTCCAGCATATGATCCATCATGGCCACATCTTCAGCCACGCGCAGGGGGTTGTGGGTGTTGAGGACATAGCCCAGCACGTCAACCTTTAAGCGCTTAGAGTGCTGGCCGATAAACATGCTCAGCAAACCGGGGCTGCCGGTAGCTTCCATACCCTCAATCTGGAGGTGATGCTCGGGGTGGCCGAAGCCCTCAAAGCCGGCTTGATCACACACCGTGACGTATTCCTTGAGGTCTTTGAGCATGCGCTGATAGAGCTCGGGCCGCTTGCCGGCCATACCGCGTTCGAGCTCTTTTCGGGTCCCTACCGTACAATAGGCAATCGCGTGAAATTTCATACAGTTTGTACTCCAGCCTTTCGCGTCGTCAGCCTACCCCATATACCCCCACAAAAAAAAGGTGGGTCAGACGGACCCACCCTCCGAGGATAACGGCACCAGAAAGAGGGAGCCTGGAGTAGCCGCCGTCTCCCTAGACCGGCGCCGAGCCCTTGAGCAGGATACGCTGATGGATACGGCGTTGGCCCGGCGGGAAGTCCATATTGACCGAATGCGTCACGCTGCGGTTATCCCACATGAGCACGTCCCCGACCCGCCAGGCATGATGATACTGATAGTGTGGCTGGGTCATATGGGCATGGATTTGGTCGAGCAGCGCGTCACTTTCTTCCCGTTCCATATCCGGGATGCGGTCGGTCCGGTTCGAGTTGAAATAGAGCGCTCTTCCCCCCGTCTCATCATGGGTGCGAATCAGGGGATGCACGACATCCGGCGTCTCAGCCGCTTCTTCCCTGGTACGCTTCACCGCGCGGGCCGGAGCACGCAGGGTGTCATAGCTGTGAATGGCCCGCAGTCCGTCGAGACGGGCCTTCAGCTCTGCGGATAAATCTTCGTAGGCCGCGCGCGCATTGCAAAAGCGGGTCTCTCCACCATGTTCAGGGATTTCCAGCGCCTGCAAGAGCGTCACTTTTGCCGGAACCGCAAAATAGGAATCATCCGTGTGCCAACCCGAACGCCGGTCGAGGAGCAGGTCGGCTGGTTTGTCTTCCGCTTTTTTATACGTGCTGTTAAAGACCGAGACCTCGGGGGCCTCCTCAACCCGCATATTCCGCAGCAGTTGGATTTGCGGCTCTCCAAAATACCGGCCGACCTGGGCAAAGGCCGCCGGCGGCAGCGGCGCTGAGCGCAAACACAACAGGTGATAGGTCAAAAAGGCGTCTTTAATGGCCGCGACCGTCGTGTCGCTGAGCGGCTGGGTCCAATCGACACCGGCTACCTCAGCCCCGAGGGCATCACTTAACGGACGAATATGCAGCGTCATCGCTCTTCCTCCTACAGCGCCGGACCGTTTGGCCGCGGCTCAGGCGTTCGTCTCCTCTTTATGCCAGGCGGACGAGAAAAAAATCAAGCATCAGAAATGAGCCAGGAAGCCACCGTCAACCGCCAGCACCTGTCCGGTGATATACGAGGCCGCCGGCGAGGCCAGGAAGACTGCCGCCCCCGCGATTTCCGCAGGCTCGCCCCAGCGTCCGAGAGATGTTCGTCGTTTCAGCATATTGGCAATTTTCCGGTCCGCGACAAGCGCGCTGTTTGTCTCTGTGGCAAAAAATCCCGGCGCGATGGCGTTGACGGTAATGCCAAATGGTCCCAGCTCAGCCGCCAAGGCGCGCGTCAGCGCTTCGAGGCCACCCTTGGTCGCGGTATAGGCGGTATCCCCGCTATTGGCAATCGGGCCGGCGATTGAGGTGATATTAATAATGCGCCCACTACCTTGTTCGATCATCAGGCGGCCCGCTTCCCGGCTCAGATTGAAGGGCGCCAGCAGGTTCACGTCGATCATCTGGCGGACCGTATTCAGCTCGAAGTCAAAGAGTTTGCGGCGGTCGCGCCGACCAACGTTGTTCACCAGAATATCGAGCCGACCGTAGGTAGCTCGAATGTGTTGAAAGGCGGCCGACACGGCATCTTCGTCGGCAATATCGCAAACCAGCGCCTCGGCCCGGCCACCCTCAGCAGTAATGGCGGCCAGCGCCGGCTCAAGCTGACCCCGGTTGCGACCGTTGACGAGCACCAGGGCGCCCTGCCGCCCAAAGGCCCGGCCAATTTCCAGGCCCAGCCCGCGGCCCCCGCCGGTAATCAGCGCGATTTTTCCCTCAAGCGAAAAGGCGGCGGGTGTCACGACCGTCGGCATCAGGCGCTGTGACCACAGCCCCACTCGATGCCGTTGCGGAGCAGTTGTTCAAACGGCCGGGTATCCCACGAGCCGCGAAAGACCTGAGGCGTCGTGCTGGCAGCATCGACGCTCGTATCAACAAACGGCTGCATATTGCTGGTCGTTGAATGGCAGTGTCCCAGGGCAATATAGGCGACCCCTCCCCGGCCTAACGCGCGGGTAAAGCCCAGCACCCGCGTTTTGCCATCCGCTTGCAGAGCGGTGTCTGCATCGTACACAAAGCCAAAGCCCGGCGGGGACGGGTCTTTTGCCAGCTCGGTGGTCAACAGGATGTCTGAAGCCGCCGGCTCCTGGAGTTCAATCAGATACAGCTCGTCCATGACCTCAAACGAGGCGGGCAGACCCTTGGTCAGGCTATGCTGCCGATTGACCACATCAACCCGGAACTTGCGTAGCGGCGGATGGTTCAGAAAGAAGCCGCCCAGGGTCGCGTGGTGGTCGGCCTTGACCATTTTGCGCACGCGCCGGTCAGCGCCGACCGGCGCCGCCTTCCCGCCACTCGTGCCGTGCAGCCCCAGCCAACGCCCGCCGTCTTCGAGCCACTGTCGGAGGAAGATGTTTTGTTCTGCGTTGGGGAACGGGCCGGCGACATAGGTCAGCAGCAATTGACACCCCGGCAGCCATTTGTCGATGTCGCTGAAGTCGCCGCTGACCGAGGCCGTGACATGGGGCCACTCGTGTAAAAGCTGAAGCAGCCGCAGCCGGGCGTAGTCCATATCGTGTCCGGCCGGAGAGCCAATCGGGAATCCGCCGGTAATCAAGTGTACGCGAACGGATTGAGAATTACTCATAGTGCTGTCTCCTTTTTCGCGGTGAGGTTAGCCCTAATTAAGCGGTGTACTCCTCGATATCCAACGCGGACGAACCATGTTTGAGCGTGAGGATGACGCGCACGCAAACGTCTGGATGCGAGGAGAGTATCCTCACCAACTTCGAATGCACCCGTTTCAATGTCTATCGCGACGACTTCCCCGCTGTGATCTGCTTCGACCAGTTGTCGGATTTGTCTTTCGTATAGTTCAGTCCCTCGGCGAGCGAACTCCTCTTTGCTGTAACGTGACTGCGGCTCGGTCATACGCCCCTCCCGATTTTCTCCCTTCTCGCGAACTGGCATTATGAGAATTATCCCATTTGAATAGAGGCTGCCAGCGAACTCCGCAGCCATACTATAGACCGCTAGACGAATTTTTATCTTCCTCAACTGTGTACAAATCTCCTACCGAACGCTCCATTGCCCCTCTTTTGACAACGAAGAAAAACCCATACTATTCCGGCCGCCGGAGAAGAGCCAGACTTTCCTCGTCCAAAAGAAGCAGCGAAATAGAGGAATACGAGGAGCATAATGTCAACGCAGTCAATTGAGACCACCCGCTTTCTTTCCCACAACGCGGTACGGAAAATCGCCCAGCAGTTCGGGACACCGGTATATGTCTACGACGAGGCGCGGCTCACGCAGGCAGCCCAAGAGGTGTTACACTTTCCAAACGCCTTCGGCCTGACCGCGCGCTACGCCATGAAGGCCCTGCCCAACGGCAATATCTTACGTTTGTTTGACCGTCTGGGCCTCCATTTTGACGCCAGCTCCGGCTTTGAGGTCGAACGGGCCATGCAGGCCGGCATCGCCGCGCATAAGATTGCCCTGACCGCCCAAGAGCTGCCGCAGAACTTTCAGGCTTTACACACCGCCGGCGTCTTGTTCAACGCTTGTTCGCTGGCGCAGTTGCGTTATTTTGGCGAACATTCTCCGGGCCGGGAACTCGGCATTCGTTTCAACCCCGGTCTGGGCTCGGGCGGGACGAACCGGACCAATGTGGGTGGCCCGGCGGCCAGTTTTGGTATTTGGCACGAGGACAGAGCCGCCGTCCAGGCCATCGTGCAAAAGCATGGGCTCAAGGTCGTCCGGATTCATACCCATATTGGCTCAGGCTCAGACCCCGAGGTGTGGCAGCACGTGGCCGGTATGAGTATCGGCTTGTTGGAACATTTTCCGGACGCGCATACCCTCAACCTGGGCGGTGGGTATAAGGTGGGACGCATGCGCCACGAAACCTCAACCGACCTGCAGGAGGTCGGCCAGCCCGTGGTCCGGACTTTTGTGGCCTTTGGGGAAGCCACGGGCAGAAGAATCCGACTGGAGGTCGAGCCGGGGACGTATCTGGTCGCCAACGCCGGCTGCGTGATTACCACGATTCAGGACCGGACCCGCACGGGGCAGGACGGCTATGACTTTCTCAAGATCGACAGCGGCATGACCGAGGTGCTGCGCCCCAGCATGTATGGCGCCCAGCATCCGCTCGTTGTCGTCCCGGCAACAGCGGCAGCCGAGCAGGAGCAACGGCCTACCCTGGACGCCATTGTTGCCGGCCACTGCTGTGAGTCTGGCGATATCCTCACGCCCTCGGCCGGCGACCCGGAAGCGCTGGAACCCCGCGCCCTGCGTGACTCCGCCATCGGCGACTATCTGGTCATTGAAGGCGCGGGCGCGTATTGCTCCGGCATGAGTTCCAAAAACTACAACTCGTTTCCGGAAGCGCCGGAGGTGCTCTACCGCGGGCCGGACCAAGAGCCCGTGCTCATCCGCAAGCGGCAGACGCTGGACCAGATCGTTCAGAACGAGGTGTTGGCCTAGCGCCGTGTTCAGAGTGGCGGAGCGGGCGGGGCGCTATCGTCAGCGCTGGTCGGCCTCCAGGTTCTTCTGCAGGGAATCGCCGATAAACGGGCGCAACCAGTACGGATTGAGAAACTCCTGTTCAATAAAACGCGGATCGTCGCTCAGCGACGGACCGTGGTTCACCGTGGTCCAGTAGGCATAGAACTGCGCGTGCAGGAGCGGGTCGGAGATGCTGAAATCCCCCCTCTTCTCACTCTGCTTCAGCCAGGCGTGCATGGCGTCAAAGGCCTCAAGCCCGGCTTGTTGCCATAAGACCCGCCCACCGCCGTACTCCTGGTATAAATGGCGCTGGAGTTTCCAGTTGGCGACCATCCAGCCGGCAAAACGTCGTCCGGGCGGTTTGAGCTGGCTATCAATCGCCTGGCGTTCGTCCTCAAGCCGTTGTTTCTCCTCCGCCGCCAGCCCCGGCTGGGCCAGCGCCTGTTCAACCTCCGCCCGGCGGTCTGTGAGCGGATGGTCCCGGGCCTTGAGGCGTTCATTATGCCAGCCGTCAAAATGCGCCGTCGCCGTCGAGACCTCGCGCTCTGTGGGTTGGAGCTCATCCCTGTGGGCAGCGCGATACTGCTGCATCACCGGGTGGCTGAACAGATTGTGCAGTTCATTTGAGAGCGCGACGCCCCCGGTGGCCGTGAGTTGGTCTCTGTACACAGGCTGTCCCAGTACTGCGCCGATCGGCTCACGCGGCGGTTCCTCGGCTGGAGCGAGAACGGGCGAGCACAGCAACAGACTGAGGACAAACAGTCTCGACAATGGCCTCCCGGACATCCGCTGCCCCGGCACTCCGCCTTTTGTCGCAAAAGAACGTGCGGCTGTGTGATCTTTCATTGCTTGCTAACATGGCAGAAAACTTGAGGAGAAAAAACTCCGCTCGCGGCATATACCCGCACCGGAGTAGGCTTGTCCTCTCTCCAGGAGGAAGCAGGATGCCCAGGAAAAAGATGTTGGTAGCGGGCGCGTCCGGCTTGGTTGGCTACGCCGCGGTCGAGCACTTCGCGCAGCAGGACGATTGGGATGTGGTTGGGGTTTCGCGTCGTATCCCCGACGGGCTCGCAGGCGCTGAGGTTATTTCGGTCGATCTGACTGATACGGCGCGCTGTGCCGAAGTCTTTGGCCGTATGTCAGACGTGACCCATCTGATCTATGCGGCGCTATACGAAAAGCCGGGCTTGGTGGACGGCTGGTTTCAGCAAGACCAGATGGCAACCAATCTGGCCATGCTGGATAATCTCTTCTCGCCACTCGAAGCCGTCGCCCAGGACCTTCAGCATGTGTCCTTACTCCAGGGCACCAAAGCCTACGGCGTCCATATTGAACCCTTTCCCGTTCCGGCCCGCGAACGCTGGCCGCGCCACCAACACGAAAACTTCTACTGGCTGCAAGAAGATTATTTGCGCGCACGTCAGCCGGGTAAGAACTGGCACTGGACGGTATGGCGACCGCAGCTCATCCTGGGACAATCGCTGGGCAGCCATATGAACGTCATTCCCGCCCTGGGAGTATATGCGGCACTACGCCATGAGGCCGGGCTGCCCTTGTCCTTCCCCGGCGGCCCGCCTTTTGTTGTCGAGGCGATTGATGCCGGCATGATAGCCCGAGCGTGCGAGTGGGCCGGGATGGCTGAGACCGCGCGGAACGAAATTTTTAATATCACGAACGGCGATGTCTTTGTGTGGCAAAATGTGTGGCCCGCTATTGCAGCTGCCCTGGGCATGGAGGTCGGCCCAGCGGAGCCGCTGTCCCTGGCGGCAGAGATGCCCAAGCGCGAAGCCGAGTGGGCGGCGATTGTGAAGAAATACGATCTGCGGGCGCCAACCAGCTTACAGGAGTTTGTGGGCCAGTCCTTTATTCTGGCCGATTTTACCTTCGGCTATGGCAGCCGGAATCAGTCGCCACCGCCCATGCTGGTGAGTACCATCAAACTGCGCCAAGCCGGCTTTCACGAATGCCTGGATACCGAGGATAATTTCCGGGCGTGCTTCAAACGCTTCCAGGACGCCCGGCTCCTGCCGCCGCGCTAGCGCAAATTCCACCGGAGGGTAGCGTCCGAGGAGGGCCGGCGCTCAGCCCCCCTGGGCTTCCGCCTGCGGCGTGCGCCCCTGGTCTCCGGTCCTGTGGCGCCCGCCCGCTCCGCCACTCTGCACACAGCGCTCAGGGGGTGACCGGCGCTCCAGAACCGTAGGGTGCATCCCATGCACCATCTTCTTGGTGCGCAGGGCACACCCTACTGGCCCTCGATGTCCGGCTGTGTTGCCTGTATCGCATCGGAGAGACGGCCTGCCGACTCTGCCAGTACTTGCAGATTGCGTAGCACCGCATCTTGAATGGTATGCGACGCCATGAAGCGGGTACGCCCTGCCGCGACATCCTCCTCAATTCGATGAACACAATCCAGTATATGATTCAGGTAGACGGCATCGTCTTTTATAAAGGAATGGCTTCCTGAAGGACACGGCGACGGAGAGGCCAATTCAGCGCCTTCTCGGTCACAACCGCAACCCGACGCTCCAGGAGTTCTTCCAGCTCCAGGACTAAGCCCGCAGGAAACCAAGCACTCGTCTTCAGTCCCCGCTCGATCAGGAGATCAATATCGCTCTCCGGCCCGGCCTCACCCCGCGCAACCGAGCCGAAGACCCGGACGTTATACGCGCAGTGTTTGGCCGCAATGCGGAGAACTTCTTCGCGTTTTTGGTTGAGGAGTTCTTGAGGACTCAAATGATCTGAACCATCCCAGATTTCTTTTGGCTTTGAGAAAGGCAATATAAACTATTTCGACTTTGACGTCACGAGTTGGGGCGTTTCTTACAGAAAAAAGAGCCGATCTTCCCCTTGCTTCCCCACCCCCGGAAGGAGTACACACAGGCTGAGAAGGAGGGCGTGTTATGGCGCATGTCAGTCCGGTTCCGTTTGAGCATATCGACCCTGAGGTTCAGCAGATCATGCAGACCTATGACAAGGAGTATGGCGGCTCGGCCTTCTTGCAGGCATTCGCCCATGCTCCCGAGGTCTTCAAGTCTTTCGCCAACTATTACTTCCCGCTCATCTTCGAGACCCGCGGCAGCATCGATATGCAACTGACCGAGCTGGTGCGCTTGAAGGTTGCGGAGCGTAATGACTGCGCCCTGTGAATCAACGGGCGCGTTGCTTTGGCAAAGCAACAAGGTCTGACGGAAGAACAAATCGGCGAACTGTCAATCTATCAGGACAGCACGATTCTCACTCCGCGCGAAAGGGCGGCCGTCCGCTATGCCGACGTGTTAGCCGGAGATCATACCCAGGCGTCACCAGAGCTTTTTGACGAACTGCGCCAGCACTTTACCGAGCCGGAGATCATAGACCTCGGGTTTCGGATTACGGCTTTTGTCGGCTATGGGCGTTTTATTCGCGCGCTCGGCTTAGAGAGAGGCGGCGTGTGTCCGCTGTCGGAGGCGCATACCAACGGGGCTGAGCACGTCGCCTGACTCGGGCTCACAGCTCACGCTAGGCGTCTGTCTCAGGCTGCATCGCCCTGCGCATCGACCGATAGGCGCGTTGGGCGAGAGAAAATTCCAAGGCTGGGGAGAGGCGACTGAGCCACCACAACAGCCTCCACCAGCCCGGCACGATAATCAGCGCTTTGTTCCGGGCAAGTGCGGCCAGCACTTTTTCAGCAAACACAGCCGGGTCCATGGGCCGGTATTGCCGGATGAATTTTTCCTGGACCTCCGGCGGCATGGGCTGCAACTGCTTGCCGTATTTTCCGCCGTACAGGATGGGCGTCCGAATAAACCCAGGGCAGAGCACGCTGACGCGGACACCATACGGTACGGCTTCAACCCGGAGGGATTTGGAAAGACCGACCACCGCATGTTTTGTGGTCGCATAGCTGACGGCCGCTGGCATGGGCAGCAGACCGGCCATGGAAGCGGTATTGACAATATGGCCGTAGCCCTGGCTGAGCATAACCGGATAGGCCGCCTGCACCCCGTGGACCACACCGTGCAGATTCACACTCAGGACGGCGTCCCAGTCCTCAATCTGACACAGCCGCACCTCGCCCCCAATCCCAATACCGGCGTTGTTGAACATATAGTCCAGCCGGCCCTGCGCCTGGGCCGTCGCCCGGACGAACTGGTCCACTGCGGAGAAGTCCGTGACGTCCAGTTCGACCGCGGACGCCTTGCCGCCGCTTTCCCGGATGCCGGCCGCGACCTCCTGGGCAAGTGCCACCTGGCGGTCGGCTAAGACAATAGACGCCCCGCGCCGGGCCAGCGCCTCACTCAGCGCGCGGCCAATACCCGAGGCCCCACCGGTCATAATCGCCACCGCACCGTCAAAGATGCGCAGGGTGCTGTCGTGTTCCATGTCTGCCTAGAAGTCAGTCGGCCAGCGGCACGACCCCGACCACCGCCGGACTGTCTCCGACTACACGGGTGGTATGCCCGCTACCGGTCAGGTCTGCGGCCAGCACGGCATCCCCCGCTCCACAGCGCTGGACCGAACCGTCCTTAAAGCCGATTTCCATCTGGCCCTTAAAGACGATCACATACTGTCGTCGGGGGGCATTATGCCAATCCATGGCGGTTCCGGCCGGAAGTTCCCGAAAGAAAATCTCCTGGGTCGCTTGGGGCGTTTCCTGACTCGGTTGGGCGCTCAAGGCCGGCTCCTCAATATGCGATTGTCCGTCGTCCCCGGTATACATATGAAAAATACTCATGCTCTTCCTCCTCTTGTTCTGGTATACGGCTGGAGCCCGCACGTCTATGCTTCCGTCTCTCCCCCAGGTCGCCGCATAGCTAAATCCGCGACAACTTCAGCCCCCAGCTTGTGGAAAACTTCCGGTGAAATCCCGATCTTGAGACCGCGCCCGCCACCACCCAGGATAATAGTTTCCAGCTCCATCACCCGCGTATCAACGTATAAGGGCATATCCGCGGGCAACGCAAACGGCGTCACGCCGCCGACCTCCATCCCCGTCAGCGCGTTCATCTCCTCGGCCGAGGCAAACGACGACTTGGACACGCCCATGAGTTTGCGCACCCGTTTGTTCACATCGAGCTGGGTTGTGGCCAGGACCACACAGGCCACAAATCGCTTGGGCTCTTTCTTGGAGGCCACAATGATCGTGTTGCCGGACGTCTCCGGCGGATAGCCATACTGCGCGCAAAACACGGCCGTATCGGCATGGGCCGGGTCTATGCGTATCCGTTCAAAGGGCAACCCAAGGTTTTCAAGCGCGTCAATCACTCGTTGTTCCGAAGACGTCATGCTCCACCATCCTCCTTATTCGGCAGCTTCTACACCCATGGTCCGGGTCACCGGCGGTTGGCTGGCTGGCACCCCCTCCAGGTCAATCTCGTGTTCCGGGTGGACCCCCAACCAGAAGAAGGCCCCACACACAGCCAGGGCCGCAGTGGTATACAGGGCCCCCTCCCAGCCCATCGACTGGGCCAGGAATGGAGTCAGCGTCGGAGAAATCGCGCCACCCAGGTTACCGCCCATATTCATAAAACCCGATACCGTGCCGGCGTAGGGTTTGGCCAGGTCTATCGTCACCGCCCAATACGACGAGGCGCTCAGGGAGAGCGCGCCCGCCCCGAGCGAAAGCCATAGGATGGCAAGATACGGATCTGCTGCGGCTGCCCCGGCATAGATACAGCCCGCGGTGCACAGCAAACTGATACCGCCGATACTACAGCGCCCCAGCCGCTTCCCGAAGCGCCCACTCAGATGGTCACTCAGCCAGCCGCCGAGCGGAGACGCCGTGGCGCTGGCCAAAAACGGCGCGGTCGTATACAGGCCGCCGTCCAACACCGAAAAGCCACGCACGTTGACCAGATAGAGATAGAACCACGAAAAATAGATGTAAAAGATATAGCCCAGAACAAAATAGGCCGCCGTCAGGCACCACAGGTCGGCCCGGCTCAAGAGCACCTGCCACGGAACAGCGGCTGAGGCCGGACTTGGATCAGCACCCGACTCTTGGGTGATATGTCGGAGCTCTGCCGGGTTGACCCCACGATGTTCTTTCGGATGGTCAGCCGCCAGCCCGTACCAGACCAGCGCGATGACAACGCCAATGCCGCCGGCCAGGTAGAACGCCGCCCGCCAGCCCCAGGCCAGCATAATCCACACGATCAGCGGAGGCGTGAGGGCCGCGCCAAGAGAACTGCCGCTAATCACAATGCCGTGTGCGCGGGCCCGTTCCTGGGGAGCGACCCAATTGGCAATGACGCGGTTGCCGTTCGGCGGGGCGGCGGCCTCACCCACGCCGATCAACACCCGCACGACGGCGAACGACCCGACAACACCGACCAGAGAGGTCAAAAACAGCTCACCCGCAAGAGCCGTCACCGCGGTAAAAACCGACCACCACACAATGGCCCAGGTCAAGACTCGTCTGGGGCCGAAGCGGTCCCCCAGCCAACCCCCAGGGATTTGGACCAGGGCATAGCCCAGGACAAAGGCGCTGAAGATCCAGCCGAACTGGACATCGGTCAGGCCGTACTCGGGCATGATGTATTTGGCCGCAATCGAGATGTTCACCCGGTCAATAAACATCAACACATAGATGACGAAGACCAGGCCAACGATGCGCCAGCGGGTATGGGTGGGGGTTGTCCGCATGGAGAGACACGGCAGCTTCACACCAAAACGCCGGGTCGAAACCCGGCGTTTTGTTCTCGGTGCAAACCGAGGGTGAGTCGCTGACTTCTTTATGCGTTATCCGGCGACCATATCATAACTGCGCAGCATCTTGCCCGGCAGGGCGCCGCTGCACTCACCGTCTTCAAACGTAATCTGGCCATTGATAATCGAATACCGATAGCCGTCGGCCTTCTGCACCCGCCGCCAGTCGCCGTCGGGCAGGTCGCTGATCGTCTCCATCGGTCGCACGGCCAGCTTTTCCAGGTCGTACACCACGATGTCCGCGGGCATGCCCTCGCGCAGCCAGCCTCGGTCCCGGATGCCTATCGCCCAGCCAACCATGGTCGACAGCCGCCAGTGCGCCTCTTCCAGGGTCATGATCTGCTTGTCGCGCACCCAGTGGGTCAGGAAGTGGGTCGGATAGCGGCCCAGGGTCAGGAACTTGGTATGCGCGCCGCCATCCGAGGCTCCGACCAGGCACAGCGGATGTTTGAGAATGGTGCTCAGCGCTTCTTCATCGTTATTGATGAAGCCCTGCATGGCGAACTCGGTTTTGAGCTCTTCTTCTACGGACAGGTCGAGCAGCGCGTCGACCGGATGTTTGCCCTGCTCCTGCGCCACTTCTGCGACGGTGCGGCCCTTGAGATGGGCGTTCTTCTCCAGGTGGACATCATCGATAAACGTCTCCTCCCAGCGGAACATCCGCAGTTGGCCCTGCTCCCCGTCGGGATGCTCGCCCGGCATGACGGTCGGCGCCTTCTCCATATCGGCTTTGAGCGCTGCCCGCCGACCGGGGTCGGCCAACTTCATGCGGCGCTCTTCCAGGCTGCCGACCGTGGCCTCGTTCCACGCCGGCAACTGGTCAAACAGCCCCATGGTTTCCAGCGTAAACTCAAACTCAATCGGCATGCAGATGTTGACCGGCAGGACCGGCGCCTCTTTATTTGCCCGTTCGGTCCAGGCCAATTGCTCGCGCCAGGTATCGGGTGAGGACGGATCGTGGATAATCGCGTTCCAGTTCACCGGCCGGCCGCTCGTCTTGGCCAACTCCAATAAGAAGTCCATCCCCAGCCCCTGTAGGGCATGGCCCATCGTCCACTCGATAGAGCCGCGGTTGAACTCGCGCATGACGGACGCCATTTCGAGAAACTCTTCACGCGGCGCCACATGGGTCGGGAGATAGCCGCCGTCATAGTCGCGGTTGGCCATACTGAAGCTGGCGGAAAAACCAAAGCCGCCGGCCTGCAAGCCCTCCCGCAGCAGATGTTTCAGCTCCGCAATCTGGTCCGGGTTGGTCTTATAGTCCGGGTCGCGCGCCGCGTCGTTGCCCAATACCCAGGCGCGCAGCGGAGAGTAGGGCACGAGTGAGGCGGCATTGATACCCAGCCCGCCACGGTCCAGGCTGTCCAGATATTCGGGGAAGGTCTCCCAGTCCCAGCGCATGCCGGCCTGCATGCAGGACAGCGGAATGGACTCGGTGCGCTCCATACGGCGCATCGCCCGGTCGCGGTCTTCCGGTCGCACCGGCGCAAAACCAAAGCCACAGTTGCCGATCGCGACCGTGGTCACGCCGTGCCAGCCGGACAGGGTGGCATACGGGTCCCAGGCCGTGCCGCCGCTGAGCGCGGCGTCGTAATGGGTATGGATATCCATAAACCCCGGGGCGACGATCATGCCGGTCGCATCGAGCACCCGCGTGGCCGAGCCTTGAATATTCCCCATGGCAACGATCCTGCCGTCACGAATTGCAACATCGCCCCGATAGCGGGGAACCTGCAATCCGTCGATGATCGTGCCGTTTTTGATAAGCAGATCGTACTCTGCCATATGATCCCTCCTTTGGCTCATGGGAGCCAGTTACGGTTACATACCATCCTCCCCATAGCCACCCGGTTCATACCCTCGGTACAAGATGTTGACGAGTCTCCCCATCCTGCACCGGAATGCGCCCCAATTGCAAGAGTTGTCACCCGCTGCTACGCCAGCGCGCCGAGTCCGGCTTGGGCGCATTCGATATCTTGTTCAACCGAACCGCCACTGACACCGATTGCTCCGACCACCCTATCCCCAATGCGGATCGGCAAGCCGCCGCCAAAGGTCACGATGCGCGGAATATGCGGCACCCCTGCCAAGAGCGCCGGATCATCCTTAATAAAGTTAAAAAACTCGTGCGACGGCATCCCAAAAAGGGCGGTGTAGGCTTTGTTCTGAGACACCTCGATACTGACTAACGGCGTTCCATCCATCCGGCAAAACGCCTTGAGCAGCCCACTCTCGTCCAGTACGGCCACAACTTGGGGTACCCCGAGTTCCTTTGCTTTGGCAACAGCCGCGGCCACCATCTGTTGCGCGAGTTCGTCTGTCACACTCTGTTTTTCAAAAGTCTGGGCCATTGCGTCCTCCTGGTGTTGTTTTCTCTGGAGTATAGGAGGAAAGAAGTGTAGGAGTAAAGAGAAAAGAGTCACCACAAATGAGAGGGTTTAGAGGAGGCTGGAATGAAACACTCGCTTGCACTCATCCCATTCCTGTTAGCGGTGAGTATACACGCTCTTCAAGCCAAGCAGGACGATCCTTCCCCCCTCGCTCCTGTCGTCTTTACCAACGTAACGGTGATAGATGCGACCGGGACGCCAGCCCGGCCCGACATGACCGTTGTGCTCACTCAGGATCGTATTAGCGCCCTGGGGGAAACCGGGACGGTCGCCATCCCCTCGGGTGCCCACGTTTTCGAGGCCGCGGGTCATTTTCTCATACCCGGCCTGTGGGATATGCATACCCATATCGCCTATATTGAGACGTATCCGGGAAGCAAGGATATTTTTCTGCCGCTGCTCGTCGCCCACGGAGTCACGGGCATCCGTGATATGGGCGGCGACCTGGCGGCCCTCACCCAGTGGCGTGAGGAGATTACGGCCGGCGAGCGGGTCGGTCCCCGCATTGTCGCCTCTGGTCCCATGCTGGATGGTCCCAATCCGCCCTTCCCCCAATCGGTCAGTGTGAACACTGCAACCGAAGGGCGCCAGACCGTGGTAGAGCTCAAGCAGCAAGGGGCAGACTTCATCAAAGTCCAGTCGCTCATTTCGCGCGATGCCTATTTCGCCGTCATACACGAGGCCCGCCAGCACGGCTTGCGCGTTGCCGGCCATCTGCCGGATCGGATCACTGCCACGGAGGCGTCCGAGGCCGGGCAACACAGCATGGAACACTTCATTGGCTGGCTCAAAAGCAGCTCAACAGTGGAGGAAGAACTGATCCGGACGGTATCGATTTTTGATCTGTTCCAAAAAAAAGAACCCGTTCAACGCCTCCTCGCTACCCAGAGTAAAGAGAAAGAAGAAGCGCTGTTTGCACGCCTGGCGCACAAGGGCATGTGGCAGTGCCCAACGATCGTGTGGATGCGGGGCCTATCGCATATTGACGAAAACACATTTCCGGCTGACCCGCGCCTGGACTATATTCCCCCCTCGTGGGTTGCGGCTTGGCGCGTGATAAAGGAAGAACGCTTGCTCGCAGGCCGCTCTGCCGAGGATATTGCAGCGGGCAAGCAGTATTTCCGGACGCTGTTTGACTTGATCAAGACGGCGCACGGGGCAGGCGTGCCCTTCCTGGCCGGAACAGATACGCCCGCCCCGTATGTCTTCCCCGGCTCATCCTTACACGAAGAATTAGCCCTCCTGGTCGAGGCGGGCCTGACACCCCTGGAAGCCTTACAGACCGCGACCCGCAATCCGGCCCTATACCTTGACCAACAAGACCAGCTGGGCACCATCGAAGTGGGCAAGCTGGCCGATCTCGTCCTTCTCGAAGCGAATCCCTTGGAGGATATCACCAACACCCGGAAAATTGCGGCAGTGGTTGTCGGTGGCAAGCTCTTCTCTCACAGCGCCTTACAAGCCCTGCGAACCGCCGCCGCTACCAGTGCGCAGCAGGGCTAACGGATAGCGCCTCAAAAAGACCGCTCACTGCGGCAGGCGTCGCTGCCGGCCGGATGGTGGTCGGTGACGAGCGACGCTCCAGCCGGGCAACTGACCGCAACATCGTCTCCGAAGGGATTTGAGCACACGTCCCTCCCGGTCAGCGAGTTGAGATAGTGCATGCGCGGGCAGTCCGGCTGTTCATACACCCACTTGGCGGCCTCGTCGGTTTCGTGTTGCAGGATTTGCAGCGCCGCTTCCTTGCTCGTGGGCTCTGGCTGCGGTGCTTCCGCTGCCGCTCCCGCCGGGTCCACGGCTCGCTTCAGCACTTCTTGTGCTGCTTCCGCAGGGACCTCATCTGACTTCCGGTTTGACTGCTCGGGAGCTGGTGGGTTCAGGTCTTCCCACTGGCCCGTATACGGATTAAAAACCTTACCCCACTCCTGAGACGACACCTGCGTGCACAGCGGGACAAGGCAAAAGCCGAGCATGAGGAAGAATATGATATCCCACCGGACCTGACGCATACGGTTTCCTCGTTAGAGATGTGTTTCAAACCATTCTTTGATGAGCGGCAGACTCTGGTCAAGCCCGGGCCCAGAGAGGATATCGCTATGGCCAAGACCGGGCAGAATTACAATCTTCTTGGGCTCTCCCGCCTTTTCATACATGGACTGGGACTCTTCCATGGATACGCGCTCATCCGCGTCGCCGTGCAGCCATAGCATCGCCCGGGGTGATATCTGATGCACGACGGACTCGGGTCGATACGCAATCAAGGCCTCACCCGAGGTCAGCGTGATCTCTCGGCTCCACTGCGGATGCTGGTCGAGAATCTGCGCAAACAGGGCGGTCGTACTCTCCGGCTCGGGCACAATCTCACTGGCTTGAACATACTGCTCCTGCCCGCTCAGGACGCGCTCGCGTCGGTTGTCTGCCAGGCGTCGGAGTAATGCCTGCCATTCCCAGAAATGACAGGCGTCACGCGTCCAACGCCCACAGTCGCCGATGCCACAGACGCTCACCGTGGCCTTGACCCGCTCTTCTACCCCGGCAGCATAACTGACGTTGGCCCCACCGAGACTGACGCCGAGCAGTCCAATCCGGTCCGGGGCGACCTCGGGCTGTTGCTGCATGAACGTGACCGCATTTTGGATATCTTCGATCTGCCGCATAGGGATGATCTGGCGACGGGGTTCTCCGCCACTCGCACCCAGGAAGCGGTAGTCAAACGTCAGGACGACATACCCGGCCTGAGCCACGCGCCGGGCAATATCGGGCAACAGGACTTCTTTCACCGCGGTAAAACCGTGGCATATGACAATGCCGGGTCTTGGCCTGTCGGAAGGGCTGTCCTCAGGCAGAAAAAGGACGCCCGCCATGGGGACACTTTCACTGTAGAATTGAACCGACTTTTCCATACTCCTCCCCTTAGCGTTTGGGCATCCTGGGGACAAAACGCGGCACCCGCTGTTGATACTGTTCGTAGGCCTGCCCAAAGCGCTCGACCAGTTCACGTTCTTCCATCAGCGTGATGCCATACAGCACCAGGCAGGCGAGAGGACACAAGAGATACACGGCCAGGTAATTCGTAAAAAACGCAAGCGCGCAGACACTCAGCATCACGACGACATAACGGGGATGCCGCAACCGCGCATAGATACCCTGGTCCAAGAGCGGCTGACCGGCCGGCGTGGGTGACAGTTCGGGAATGCCGACCAGAGTGCGCAGGCTCAGATGTTTCCGACACTGCACCTCGACCACTACGGCGGCGACAAAGCACAGCAAGACCGGCCAGCCTAACCAGCCGGGCGGGCCGAACTCGACGGCCAGGAGTGTCTGCCGCAGCACAAAGACGCCCACGCCGATGGCAATGAGTATCGTCCCCAGCACGGAGTATGAGATCATAATCCCAAGTTGTCGCCAGCGACGGACCAAGCCGTGGGCAAACGGCCAGAACAAGATACCTGGAATAAAGGTCACCAGCGTGAGGAGAGCTAGGTTATAGCGGATGGTATCCATGAGAGCGCTGGCCGACGTCTCCTATGACACAACGCTATACGAGACGTTCATATCCGGTCTGTTGCTGATGGTCTGGAAGACGACACAGTAACGTTCGGTCAGACGAATCAGGGTTGCCAACTGTTCCGCATCGGCATCCGTGTCCAGATCAAACCGGAGACGAATGTCGCGAAAGCCGACCGGGGCTTCTTTTGAAACGCCGAGGGTCCCCCTGAAATCCAGGTCGCCTTCCGCGCTCACCTTGCCGTCTCGAAGCTCCACTCCGATCGCCGTAGACACGGCTTGCAGGGTCACGCCGGCACACGCCACCAGCGCCTCCAGCAACATATCGCCGGAGCAGGTCGCCAGCCCGTCCCCGCCGGTCGCCGGGTGCAGCCCGGCTTCGACCAATGCCTTGCCCGTTTCGACGCGGCAGGTAATGCCTGCGCCAATGCGTCCTTCGGCATTCAGCGTCACCACCGCCTTTTCGGGCGCGTCCTTATAGGCCTGCTTGAGGGGTGCCTGGAGGGTGCGGAGTTCTTCTGCTTTCATGGTCATCGTTCTCCTTCTTGCCGTTTACTGCTCCATGCGGGCCAGCGCGTCTTGCGTACTGCCGGCGTCACTATAGTTGGCGTCTTGGTCAAAGCTCACGAAAATCATGCTCACCCCTTCGGGACCGGCGGTGAACGAAGCGGCCTGTTCTCCAGCCGGAATGAAACGCAGCGCTTTCGGTTCCAGCCGCCTGCCGAGCAGAGCGGCCGAACCGGCATAGACCACTTCATACCGGCCATACTCCGGCACCGGAGGAGTGAACTCGACGCCCGCCGGAAACGCGACCAGCTCCGCAGTAGGGCCGAAGCTCGGCGGGATCAGCAGCTTGCGTCGCGCGTGCGGATAGCCGGGCATGGGCTGCCACTCGACCTCATGGGCGCAGCGCGTCAGCTCGCGTCCACGCACGTTTGCCCGCCAGCGCCGTTTTTTGTCGCGCATGACGGCCACGCCGCCCGGCCGGGTATGCAGCACCAGCATATCGTGCCCCGCGCTGACCGTGAACGGACCGTAGGGCGTGTTATGTTCCGTATAGTGCACGGCCGGCGCCTCCAGCCGGACCAGCGGGAAGGCCATTGCACCTTCGAGCAGGACCTGGAATTGCGCCGCATAATGAAAATGCGGCTCCACCGTATAGTCTTCCGAGATTTGCGCCCGGATGGCTTCGGGCCCAGCGTCTCTGCCGGTGAGATAAAGCTGGAGTTGGGCTTCCCCGCCCCCATCAAGAGGGAGGATTTTCCAAGGCACGGCTGAGGGTTCTACGATACACTGCTGTGGGTCCATGTCGTCCCTCCCTGTTTGTGTCATTCACTCCCCGCAGGCTGTTTCCTTCCTCGCGCTTTCCCAATCTACTCCACAACCGATTGATACGTCAAAGTCCGGCAGATGATTCATATTGGGTCGGTTCCATATGCGGAATTTCGCGAACCTGATGGGCACGTAACGGCCGCTCACCCGCAGAAAGACGGGGGGTCTTTCAGGCGGCTCCCTCTTCCCGTCTCTCGGCAACATCCTCAAAATACTGCGAGAGGACGGCGCTCTGGAGAAAGCGGCCAATGCTGGCGTTGAAGGTGCGCTTGAACTCCGGGTCATTGGCGTAGCGTTTGTAAAGATCGAGTTCGCGTTTTCGTTCCAAGCCAATTGCCTGTTGAATCATCTTTTCCAAGGCGATGAGGCGGTTTTGCTCGTCCTGGTTATTGACTACCTGGGCTGCATAAGCCGGATTGTTCACCACATGTCGGGCAATATTGATGAACTTGACCCGCTGTTCTTCCGGCGTCGCCTCCCAACCGGCGAAAAAGCGCTGGTTAAACGCCTTGATGATCTCATCGAGCAGGTCTTTTTCAACTTCACCGTGATGGCCACGCGGGTTTGGGTTTTGAGGTTCAAGCCTGGATTCGCCTGCTTCCAAATCAATCTTCTGATTAATCGCAACCCGCTCCAGCCCATAGGTAGACAGGTCTACACTGTCGAGCAGTTCATCGAGTTGATCTTGATTGGGGTCTTTGACCTGTAGCTTGGGTATGAGGAATTTGAGGAACCAATACAGCATTTCCCATTGGACGTTGTTGTAGGAAATGATGCAGGCTACCTGACCATAGATTTTGACGAACTGTTTGGCTTTGATCTTAAAGTCAATCTTTGCTTCGTCTTCGAGTTCAAGTTCATGCGCAAAACGTGCAGCCGCGGTATCAATCAAGGGACTGAGTTGGTCTGCTTCAGCATTGTTGAAAAACAAGGCGTTAAATGCTTCGACTTCGTGCCATTCGTAGACGCCGACATCGTCCAACGCCTCTTTGACATCGTGCAACACATTGACATCCGTCGCTTCACTCAGCGAGGTGGCGGTGTAGAACGGGTCGAAAGCGGCCTGCATATCAGTGGCGCTGTTAAAGAAGTCGAGGACAAAGGTATCATTCTTGCCCAGCTTCTCGTTGCAGCGGTTCAGGCGCGATACGGTCTGCACGGCCAGGACGGATTGCAGCTTTTTGTCCACATACATGGTGTGCAGCAGCGGTTCATTAAAGCCGGTCAGGAATTTATTGGCCACAACCAGAATTTTATATTCGTCCTTTTTGAATTCTTCCGGAATGTCCTTGCCGGGAAAGTTATTCAGACTGTCTTCGGTGTACTCGATCCCATCCACGGTTTTCTTACCGGAAAAGGCGACGATAGCTTGAAAAGGATCGTTTGCGGCAGTGAGCGCAACGCGGATCGCAAAGAAGTAGCGAATCGCGTTTTCGATATTCCGCGTGACCACCATGGCCTTGGCTTTGCCTTTGAGTTTTTTAGGCTTCCAGACCTGGTCAATAAAGTGGCCGAGCATGATGTCGGCCTTGGTGGCAATGGTTTCCTTGTGACCTTCGACGTAGACGCGCAGTTTTTTCTGGGCTTTGGCCGTATCAAATAATGGATTGTCCCGGATGGATTTCTGGATTTCGTAATAGCTTCGATATGTGGTGTAGTTGGCCAACACATCGAGGATAAAGCCTTCCTCAATGGCCTGTTTCATCGAATACAGATGGAAGGGAACAAACTGGCCGTCTGCCGTCTGCCGGCCAAACTTTTCCAAGGTGGCGTTTTTGGGCGTAGCCGTAAAGGCGAAATACGAGGCATTCCTGCCGAGCTTGCGACCTTCCATGTAGTTGAGGATTTTATCCTGTACATCCTCGGGTTCTTCCTGCCCGCCTTCGTCCATACCCAAGGTCATGTTGAGTTTGTCTGCGGCCTGGCCGCCTTGCGATGAGTGGGCTTCGTCGATAATCACGGCAAAGTTCCGGTCGGACATATCTTCAATGCCATCGACGATAAACGGGAATTTCTGGATGGTGGTGATAATAATCTTTTTGCCGTTCTCCAGCGCGTGTTTGAGGTCCTGAGAATTAAACGCGGGCGCGACAATGTTTTTGACTTCGGAGAACTGCTTGATGTTATCCCGCAACTGCTTGTCCAACACGCGGCGGTCAGTCACCACCACTACGGAATCAAACACTGGCACATCATTCCTTCCGGGTGAGGACTCCTTTGCCGGGCTGCCATACAACTCAATCAACTGATACGCCGTCCATGTAATCGAGTGCGACTTGCCCGAGCCTGCCGAGTGCTGAATCAAATACGTCTGCCCTACCCCGTGCTCTCCGGCATGGGCGAGCAGGCGACGTACCACGTCGAGTTGGTGGTAACGCGGAAAGAAGAGGGTCTTACTGACCGTGCCGCTGTCTCTGTCCTTTTCTTCAACGATCTTGGCAAAATGCTGAATGATCCGGGCCAAGCTCTCTCGGGTCAGTACTTCGTCCCACAAATAGGCAGACTTATGCCCGCCAGGATTAGGCGGATTGCCCCGCCCGAAATTGAAGCCTTTGTTAAACGGCAGGAAGAAGGTTTTTTTGCCTGCCAGCCGGGTGGTCATATACACTTCGTCGGTATCCACGGCAAAGTGGACGATGCACCGAGCAAATTGGAGCAAAGGTTCTTTGGGGTCGCGGTCTTCGCGGTACTGTTTTTTGGCGTGGTAGACGGTCTGGCCGGACCAGGCGTTTTTGAGCTCAAGCGTGGCAATTGCCAGACCGTTCAGAAACACGACCATGTCTATGGACAGGTTGGGGTTGCTGTCCGAGTAGTGGATCTGACGGGTGACGGAGAAAATATTTTTGTAGAAGTTGGCCCGGACGGTCGGGTTGGTGTCGTTATACGGCAGGCTGTACAGCAAGGTCAGGTGCGCGTCGTCAATCGCCAGTCCTTTTTTCAGGACTGACAGAATGCCGTCTTTTTGGATTTTGCGGTTGAGGCGTTCCAGAACCAGGCGTTGCCAGTTCGGCCGGTCGCTGAGTTTGACCAGTTCTTCCGCTTGGGTCTCTTCCAAAAACCGCCAGAACTTGGCTCCATCAATAGCGAACTCCCGGTCAAAGTCAGCCGCAAACCCGGCCTCATAGCCGGCATGCGGCCCATAAATCGGTTCCCGCTCCTCCTCACCAATCATCCCCTCCCCTCGTTCCTCTTTGCACGTACCAGTCAGCGCTTTTTCAATGCAGGCTTCGAGGGCTTGTTCGGTGGTTTGGGAGGTCATGTGAACTTTCTCTTCGGTTGCTCGTTAATTTTCATTTACGGCGTTAGGCGGCTGACCGGATATTCCGGGAGGTTCCTGTTCCACGAATCTATAGTGAACACGCCGCAGTACTGGACAATCGGGCGAGGCCACGGGACCGACGCTGGTCCCTGCAAAGGTAGCTTTCGTTCCATATCTCTTTTCCTGCGTAGTAAAAGAGGTTCGGTCAAGATGTCCAGGGCAATCAGGATCAGATAATAAACGGGCTTGTCGGCTCGTCCCGCTGCCCATTCATAGAGAAAAGAGTCCCGATACTTATATTTGAAATCCTCGTCAATCTGACCGCTTTGGAATCGCTGAATAAACTGATTCCCAGCCTCCGAAGGAGCCTGAGGGGCTTGAGGGTCCTTGACTTCGATAAACAGATAACGGTCGGGAAGCTCAACAACGAAATCCACCGCCTTCATACAGTGGCTCAGCCCGTGGCCGGCATCGTCATCGAACTTTCGCGCCTCTATCGCATTATCGATGGTGATTTGCAGGTTACCTTCTGTGAGAACCGTCATCGACCGAGACCTTTCAGGCTGCGCTCAATCTCTCGGTCGTAAAGGTCGGTGAACGCTTCCGCAATCGCGTTCGGATGGATGTCAAGATAGCTGTTGGCCGTGTTGCAGACTACTTCGCCCGTCTCTTCTCGATAAAGCGAATGGAAAGCCACCTTGTCGCTGCTCTTCTTTTGAAGATCAAGCTCCTCGAGGATGACATAATCATGCGTCGCCAGGAATATCTGAACACCGTCGCGCTGCAATTCCAGCAGAATGTCTATCAATACGCTGAACAGCTTCGGGTTCAGGTTGGTCTCAGGCTCATCCCAGAACAGGACGGAGCCGTTCTGCAAAGTGCCGTTCTGTATCAAAAGCCACAACAGCCCAAGTTTGCGCATTCCTTCGGCAAGCAGAGTGAATTCGAGATTGCCCTGTCTGTTACGCAGGAAAAATTCTTCATTCCTGACAGTAATTTTCCCGTCAATCGCCTTTTGCAGTTTGGTGAGCAAACGCTTACGCTCTCTTTCCATAGGGCCGCGCAGTACGGGGAGATAGGCCCGGCTAAGGATATCCACATAGACCTCTTCAAAGTGAATTTCACGGGCACCATACAACGACAGGAACCCCGGCGCATTGGAAAGCATCTCCTTCACCGGGATATAAACGCTTTCCAGTCCTGAGTCTGCCCAGGACTTGGCGCCTGTTATGGTGGCGGAAGTCGGCTGCTCGGTTAGGGTTGAGAACGAGGCTCGCAATTTTCGGTTGCCACGATATACCTCTACCGCTCCACGGACTCTTCCCCGCTGTCGTTTGACCAAGCGTCCGAGGGCACGACGTGATGGAAGAAATACCCGGACCAGCTTTTCTGCAAAGGGGACACCCGTTTTAGCAGCGTCGCAAGCGGCATAGCAGACCTTCATGAGGTGGGTTTTGCCTGTGCCATTTGCGCCCACAAGAACATTGACGCCGGGCGAAAGCTTTAATTTCAGGTTTGAGAACGCAGTAAAGTGTTCCAGTTCTATTTTTGTCAGGGCCACAACAATCCTCCGCTCGGTTGGATATTTCTCCGCAGCACCTCGGGCTGTAATGTTATCTGTAAGTGTTGGCTCTCATAGTTTCCATCATCCTTAGTTCGGGCTCGGAGTACTCTTCCAACTCTGTGGCTATGCAGTTCAGGTCCTTCAGGTATTCCAGGATTTTATACGGCAAACGATTGCCTTCATCTGGTCTTCCCAATCAAATCGACCCGCCATTATGTCCTTAGTCATGTACGGAACGCTCCGAGTAGCCAAATGCATCTTATCAAAATGCTTTCGACTCATGTTCGCTTCGAGGTATGACTTGTCCGGCGCTTCAGTTCGAGGAAAGAAGGGGGCATACCGCTCAGGATCAGGAAGCGACGGCAAGTCTAAGGCTTTCTCAAGGACAGAACCGGGAAGGTAATTCTCAATTTCCCTGGCGGCGGTTATCCAAATATGCGCACCGGGTATGTTCTCGACTTCCTTGCGAATCCTCTCCACCCTGTCCTTTATAGGAAAATTCTCTGAAGCACGGTCCCCGTCACACATGACAATGATGTTCGAATTAACCCGGAACAAATTCACAAGTTCTTCAGTTTCTTCCTCGGCAGGTTGAAATTCGACCCGCGCCAAAAGCGCTCCTCCATAGAAGGCGCACTGATAGTCACGGCCCTCTCGAAGAGCACCTTCGCTATAGAGCTGAATCCAGCGATTGAGATATATGCGGTCCGAAGGCCCCTCTACCCACACTATGCCGTTTGCCTGAAGCAAATCCGATGGCTTCGCACCCAACTCAGAGAGCACCTCAAGGTGAGCAAAATGCGCAGAGACCGTTGTTGTACGAGCTGTCTCACCATCATGAGTAACGTGGATGATCTGCGCGTTCTCTGACACCCCGAAAAAGTCGAGGGCCGTGCTTGAATGAGTTGTCAGGAAGATCGTGGCTTGTTCGTCAAGGGCGTACTTTTCAAGATACTGAAAAAGGCGTCGTAAGAGTGCTGGGTGAAGATTGTTTTCAAGTTCTTCAAACGCGAATACAAATTGAGACTTCTCCTTGTCCTCAATTTTGGGAATAACCAGTAGGTTCAGCAACACTAAAAGAACGGTCTTCAGACCGCTTCCTGATTTGCTGAGGGGGATCGATCCCTTTTTCTCCTCATCAAGGTAGACCTCCCAATGACCTCTTGGTCCAGGCGCTTCTTCATCGTCATGCGATTTTATCCAAATTCCCGAAAACTGCCCGTCACCTCCAAAAATCGAACTCAGTCCATTCAGAAGCTCGTGTTGGATAACCTCACTTGGGTACCGAGGATTAGCAGTGTTTATGAAACGCCTAATAATGTTTGAAGCTCCTCTGCCGTCAGATTCGAGCGTTAGTTCGTTTATCTCCTTCTCAGGCTGAATGTCGCGGTCGGCAAGAAGTCTGCGGAATGACGTTCCATTGAGTTCGTGAGTTGGTTTACTCACGACTCCTTTAATTTCTGAAAGCCTAGCCTCGGTCGAACGAGGCCCAGAACGGGACTCTAATGTGAAACCGTCGGGGAAATCCACGTTCGATGTATTCCCATTTGCGTCAACCTCCCACGTTATCTCAGCACCGACAAAATATCTGCCGTGATCGTGCCAGTGATTCCCGCCAAGTTCGCCTCTGCTTGTGTTCTCGTGAAATCTCCTTCTCAGTGACACCTCGTCTAACACGCCACGACATCGATATTGCCAGCCACGATTGCCGAGTTCGCCTTGGCTTAATGCTTCAACCAAATCCAGTAGATGTGATTTTCCAGAGTTATTCCGTCCGATGATGACGTTGATCGGCTTGATAGTATCGAAGCCAGCCCACTCTTTTTGGAAACAAAGATATCCCTTGAAGTATACGGAATCAGATCTCATGGTAGGCGTCCTCCCGCACGTCGAGCTTGCCCGTCACTACGTCGGCAATCCAAGGCTAGTTCCCGAACAGTGTTCGACGCACCTCATCTTGTGTCAAACCGAAATGCGCAGCAACGTCGGACATTATCGCACCTAGTGTACCCACATGCACTTGGCGGTGACGAGGGACAGTCACGCTATGCTCCATGCCTTGGGCGACGGCAATCAACGTCATGTGGCTGCCCCTTTGCCGAACGAGTCGATAGCCGTAGTGACGGCGTAGCAGCCCGGCCAAGTCATCACCGGACAGGTCACGAGGGAGTCTCATACTGCGATAATTTCGTCCTTGACGAGATGCAGTCTGATTACCCTGGCCTCGCCGTCGTCACCGAAGTGACAGAGTACCGCGTCCTTGACCATCGACTTCAAGTCGGCCCAGTCTTCCCCTTGGGTGAAGATGCTATAGCCCAGCGCCCTGGCGTTATAGCCGCCCTCCACGGCTTCGGTGACTTCAAAGATTACTTCACTCGGTTTCATCCTGTGTCCTCCGGCCTATTGGGAGTTCACCTCGCGCCGTCGCCGCCCGCCCCCGCTCCTCTTTGCACGTACCAGTCAGCGCTTTTTCAATATAGGCTTCGAGGGCTTGTTCGGTGGTTTTGCTGACCATTGGGGTTGCCTTAGACTTTTATTTTTCCGGTGACGGCGCTCGCTATTAAGCTACATCTGAATTCATTCAATCGTTCCAGTTCTTTAGATACAATCTCTATTACCTTCTCATACTCTCTACCCATTCTTTTTGAATGATTAACCAATTCCTTTTGCTCATCGAGGGGAGGAAGTGCTATCGGGAAATTCCCAAGCTTTGTTCGATTAGTGGAAGCAAGGTTTGTGGTCTTGTTGGCTGTTGTAGTGAAATAGCGTCGCCCATAATTACAAGCCATCGCTAAAGCAACGAAGTATGCTGTTGCGGCTCTCCGACTAATCCGTACTGCGAATATATGATTCTGGTGAAGGCAATTCTCAATCTGCCCCTCCCAAACCGCACCTCTTCCAAGTTTGTCAATGTCGCCGCCTTCTGTCACTAAAATATCTCCGGCTTTTACAAAATAATGCTCAGCTTCCCGTTTTGGCAAAGAAAGTTCCGTTATTTCGTCTAGATCGAAGTAACCATCTTGAACATTCGCAACGCGTAGATACGGGTAGCTTTCGAGATTATTCCCTGAATATGACCTTCCCAATGTTATTCCACCTTGGACACTGCTAAAATATTTGATCCGCTTCACTTCCCAATGCGCCGGCACCTCCCCAATCCACTCCACACCGCTGTCTCGCATCGGGACGTTCGGGTTCAGCCCTTTGGTGACGGCCTGATTGATCAGAATGGCTTTTTGCTCTTTGAGCAGTTCGATTAAGCGCTGCTTTTTGCTGATGGCCTCGTCGATCTCGGCGGTTTTTTGGTCGAGGAAGGTGGCGATGCGGTGTTGTTCGGGGAGGGGTGGGACAAGGCAAGGAAGATACTTAAAGTCGCTCCAATTCAAGTTTTGCCGGAGGCCGGAACCTAGACCATAGAATACTTTTTTAAGGTCATAAGTATGAAGCAACAAGTATCCATAATCACGCGACATCACCCCATCCGAATTAAGACACATATAAGCGGAAGTGATGATTCCACGATGCCGGTTCAGCCCGAACCGAAGACTATTCCAGTCGTTTTGTAAATCCGTCGGGCGGACCACAATATCGCCTGGCTCAATGACTTGGTACGTCTCAAAAGAGGCGGGAACTAGGCCGTGAAGTTTCTCAACGGGTTTGACTACGATCTGGCCGTAACTCAAAGAAAGTACGGTCGTCTCTTTCATCCCGGTATTTGGTATTTTTTTCTCGCTGAAACAGGCTCGACCCGGTAACTTCTTCCAATGCGCTGGCACATCACCCAGCCATTCGACGCCTGAATTCTTCATGTCGGGATAGAATTTTATATTGGAGAGACCAGCGCTTTTCGATTTTTCTCCTGTATATCCGGGTAACGGGGCGTCTTTGGCTACTTGCGAGTCAAAAAGTGCATGTTGTATCGCCATCGGTCTGCCTATATCAGCGTACGATGGATGTTCTACTGGATACGCGCCCTCGACGCCCGTTTCATCGTTTGGTACAGCAACTGTCTCAATGGGACGACCGTCGAGTTGAAAATCCCGAATACCGAGAGGCTCCACCCGCAAGAATGATCTCCGCTCCTCGATTTTGACAGCTTCTCTCAGTTCCATCAGCAAACGTCCGAGCACGTTCATGCCTATAAGCGTGTGCTTATCCACAGGGCTGGCACCCCAGAAATCATCCTTCCAGGATTGTTCGACAATCGGTCGGTGCCCGGTTTCGAGTAGGAGTTTGCTGAACGCCCCCCAGTTTTGGGTAAGCTTTATCCGCAGACACCAGCGCATGATTTTGACCCGAACCTGATACCAGTCCGGTCGCGAATTCTGCCGGCATGGCTTGCTTTTCATCTTGGCTGTCATTGGGCTCTTTTGTCCGATGATAAGCCGTTGCACTTGCGGCAAATGCGGAAAGCGGCATGCCTGATAGAGGGCCTCGGAGGTACGGATACGGATACCATTCACATGCAGGGGAAAGCCGCCGGCCATGTTGGATAACCCCCCGAATAACTCGTTGGTCTTGAAGAAGACTACGCTATCAGCACGGTTATAAATCCTTGTTTGATCGTGGCTCATAAGAAGTCATCTACCCCCGAACCTTCAAACAAACGCTCGATCTCTGTTTGGCTGTTTGTGGTCCGCGAGAACAGCGGATACCAGGGATCACCAACCCAAAGCGCCAGCGGCGCATTGTTAGGGCAGTTACGAAAGGTGACGATAAGTGACCCGAATCCAAGCGTGTCTAGCGTCATGTGGCCCAAGGGCCGTTGCGTGTCCCCTAAGTTGGGGCACCTCTGACGAATTTGGGCTCCTACTTTTAGGAACTCTTGCTCAAGCAGGTTCTTTCCTTCGTCGCTTGAGAACAACGCGTTTGCGCCAACATTTCCTGAGCGTCGAAGCGTTGGCTCGTATTCCATTGTAGCGATATATTTCTGTACAGCATCATCGTCGGGAATAATGATGGGTCGAAGCACGTCGGCTGTATCGCTGTATTTTTTTCGATCCTCCAACTCAATTGCGCGCCACCAAGTGGAACCAATCGTTTTACTGACAGCAGCGGCTGTCTTGTCAATATGTTTCTTGGCGTAGTACTGGCCACCGCTGTGAAGCGCAATAGATACTATGTGCAATGTTGCCTTGCTTGGTGCTGCATCCTTTATCCACGCTTCAAGGTCACGACGCACCCGGTTTCCTGTGAAGATACCGTCGTCAAGATACACGTAGACCTCGCTTTTATCACCGCACCCATCAATGCCGAAACCGTATTGTCTTTTAAGCACCTCGCTAAACAAGGCCAACATATCGGTCTGGCTGTTCCCGCCTTGCTGGATGTCGAGGAATTGCACACTGCGCCAAAAGGAGCACGGGTCTTCCCCAACCAGCTTCTTCGTTTTGACCAAACTCTCCAAAAACGCAGTTACCTTCTGAAGAGAGAAGTAAGTACGTTTGAGGACGTAATCCATCTCTCGTAGCATTGGAAGTCGCACGCTAGCATCGAACTGACTGATCCACTTTTCGACATGATCAGTCCCGGACACAGGCCGTTCGCCTGCTCTATAGTCCTTAATCGTGTTAGCAATGGATGTCAGCAGGTCGTTACGCTCGCTCATAACATGCTTCTCCTGATAATCTCGCCCAACAGCCCATCAGTCTCCTACTCCAGACCACAATATCGGCCCGGATTTCGTCCAGGATACGGAATGGCTGTGGCCTGTGGAAGTAAGGGGTGAAGCTGGTTTCGTAGCCGGTCTTGACACTGTTCTCAACATACCAAGACATCATGGCACCTCGATCCCTTCGTTAAGAATAGAAAGATATCCGTCATAAACGAACACTCGACCGCGGCGTTTGCCGGTGATCTCACGCGCAATCCCGTGTTTGACAAGCAATTCCATTGCCGTGGAAGCTGGTGCAGAGGGAAGCTGCGTACTGTGGCCCACCGTAGACAGTGGCAGAATCGGGCGCGTCTTGATCGTATTGTGTATGCGCAACGCAGGCCCGGTCCGTAGACACATCGCCCAGCCATTCGACGCTAGAGGGTTTGTAGGCGGGGTGGGATTTGAAGTTGTGGGTCATAGATTGTTCGCGGTAGGAGCAACCCTTGTGGTTGTCCATCTTGGGAGGTTGATCATATCCACTATACCCCAGGCGGCCACAAGGGCCGCCCCTACAAGGGTTCCCGGTCGTCCGGTCCGCTACAGGTATCCCTACAAATGGGTTGTTCGGGCTGGATTCTCCGGGTCTTCGGCCCAGCGGGCCGGGTTGTCCTTGATGTATTGACGGACCCGGTTCAGGGCCGTCTCGTTGCGGATGATATGTTCATAATAATTCCGTTGCCATAATTTACCAGCGAACGGTGACCAACCCAACATTTTCACCCCACGCGCATATTCAACCGTTGTCAATGATTTGTATGCGCCTATCACCGTGCCCAATGATCTCGTAGGGGCAACCCTTGTGGTTGCCCGTCTTGGGGGGTTGATCCTGCGTGCCATACCCTGGGCGGCCACAAGGGCCGCCCCTACATCGATCAACGCGATAATGCCGTGCATGTGATTCGGCATCACGACGAACGCATCCGGTTGAACACTTGGAAATCGTTTGGACAAAGAACGCCACTGTGTAGCGATCATCCGCCCGACATCGTTCAACCGCATCTCTCCGTTCACGATTTCGCCGAACAGGCTGGCCCGGTTGTGGGTACAGATGGTCACGAAATACGCACCTTCCCGACCGTAATCAAACCCGGCTAAACGGAGCGAACGCCGCCGGTGTGAATCCCCCTTAGTCACTCCACCCCCGAAGCCTTGTAGGCATGATGCCCCGTCATGGTAGGGGCGAAAAACCTTTCGCCCTCCCTAATCCTGCCAGCCTTTTGAACAATCACTGCTTCTATTGTCGCTAAATTGCTCTCGGCTGTTGTTCGGTGGAGTTCCGTCTCTTCTCTGAAACGATTGATGAATCCACTGGCGAACACGATTCACCTCATTCGTACTTCCTGACCAACGATATATGCACGCGTAGGGGTCATCTCCTTTGCAGTTGTCTGCCAATCTCGGCGGTATCAGGCGAGGATTATACTTTTGTTTCTTAAAATTCGGGTGATTGGGGATCAGGATACCCAGCAGGCCGCATCTGGGATTCTTCTTAGTCTTCCTCAAACTGGAACCAATCTCCCAGTCCACATGCTTTCTTTGCCAGGTACAGGGACCTATCAGCACAACGGTCACGGTTGCGTCAGCAATAAATTCGTCGCGGATTTTCTGGCGAATCGTTGTCGTTTTCATATTCTGGTCATCTATGTCTCCGTCTTCGACAGATTTATCCACAACATTGCCTTTCATCATTCTAACAAATCGGTCTTTATACTTTTGGTCATCATGATGAAAACTGATGAACACTTTGTGTCTCGGGGTTTGAGGCATTGTTAGTCTCTTTCGGTCAGTTCCAAATCGGTCAAATCTTCCACACTGACGCTCTCATCCATATACCAGCCGTTCAGCGCCTATCAGACTTCACGATGCCTCTAGCCCTTCGTTGAGGATAGAAAGATACCCATCATAAACGAACACTCGGCCGCGGCGTTTGCCGGTGATCTCACGCGCAATCCCGTATTCGACAAGTCGTACCATCGCCGAGGAAGCGGCAGGAAAGGAAAGCGTTGTGCGGTTGCGGACCTCAGACAGAGACAGAACCGGTCGCTCCTTCAGCACCTCATGTACACGCAGGACCGAGCCGGCCCGCCGGCCTTCGGTTGTTTCAACTCGGTTACGGTCGTTCTGGAACATTTGGGCGAGCCGTTGGGCAGTCGAGACCGCATCCGTGGCAGTCAGATGCACCCCTTCGAGGAAAAAGCTGAGCCATGACTCTATATCACCGGTACGGCGCACATGATTCAGCAGTTCGTAGTAGGTAGCGCGGTGTTGCTTGAAGTACAGGCTCAGATACAAAAGCGGCTCGTGCAGCACTCCGGCCTGACACAGCAGGAAAGTTACGAGCAATCTTCCCACGCGCCCGTTGCCGTCGAGGAAAGGATGAATGGTCTCGAACTGCACATGCGCGAGTCCCGCCCGAAGCAGCACAGGGAGCCCGTCGTCCTTGGCGTGAAGAAAGCGCTCGAACGCGGCCATGCAGTCAGGTACGGCTGTATGCGGAGGCGGGACAAAGACGGCGTTGCCAGGCCGGGTACCGCCAATCCAGTTCTGTGAACGGCGGAACTCACCAGGAGTTTTGCCGCTCCCCCGCCCGCGTGATAACAGCACGCCGTGAATCTCGCGGAGCAAGCGATTCGACAGCGGGAAGTTCTCTCGCAGGCGGTGCAAACCGTGGTCAAGCGCCGCTACGTAGTTCGAGACTTCAACCACATCATCGAACGGAACTCCGGGCGCTTCGTCCAGTTCGAAAAGCAAGAGGTCGGACAGCGACGACTGCGTTCCCTCAATCTGAGAGGAGAGCACCGCTTCCTTGCGTACATAGGCGTAGAGAAAAAGCGCCTTGTCCGGCAGGAGAGTCGAGACGCCGTCGAGCCGGCCCAGGGCGAGCACCGCTGATTCAAGCGCCTGCTGCAACGGGCCGTCCAGAACCAGCGCGGGGTTTGGCGGGAGCGGTTCCGGCACAAAGGCTCTGACTCGCTCGCCTCCAATGCTCGTAACCTCGTATCTACCTATTTCCCCACGCTGCATAACGGGTATCCCTTTACTACTACTACTTATTAAAGGTTTCTAAACATCCGCTATTATTATTAAACTTTATAGCCTGAAGATTAAATACTGGTGTCCCTTTCACTATTTAATTAAAAGTTTTTAAATATCCGCTATTGTTATTAAATATTATAGGCTAAAGATTAAATAATGAAGAGGGCTACCGCAAGGGAATCGGAATAATCACACAAAGCAGCGTTTCATTACGGTATTACCCCTGCTATCCGCCGATAATCTCATTCAGCGATAAAAAGCGAGCCTGTTCAGCGCCGGCATACTTGCTAGACTGCGTTGAAACGGCTGTTTCTCTCATAGCCGAGTTGCTCGGTTCGATGCCGACAGGAGCGTCTTTATGGGACGGATTGTTGTTGAAGCACAGATAGAAAATGGAACTGACTCGACCTGCCGCATCCATTGTGACGCCTTGGTTGATACGGGAGCAGCGTACCTGACCTTACCAAAGGCGTGGCAAGCCCGTTTAGGGCAGTTAACCAGGCTTGATACAGTGGAGGGAGAAACGGCAACTCAAACCGTTGCCAGCGGAGACATTTGCGGTCCGGTTCTCCTCCGCATGGAACATTTCCGACCAGTCCTGACCGAGGTGTTATTCATTGAGATGGAACCGGCGGATGGGCAATATGAACCATTGATTGGCTATATTCCCCTTGAGCAAGCCCAGGCTGCTGTTGATCTGCTTGGGCATCGCTTGGTAAAGATCAGCCGAGTTGATCTCAAATAGACTCAGCCTGCCTCCCCAAAACTGACCAGCTTTTTCAACAAGCCTTCTGTTTCCCGCTCAAGCGTCAGGATTTCCGCTGTCACTTCTTCCAACGAACGAAGCCGGGTGTGCTGGTAGAAGTATTTGTTGAAGCTGATTTCATAGCCGATTTGGGTTTTGTCGATGTTCAGCCAGGCGTCTGCAACATGCGGGCGGACTTCGCGCAGGAAGTAGGCGTGGATGTTGTCTTTCAAAGGCACATTTTCAGTGTCGCGCAGCTCGGAGTCGGGTTCGTATTCGATCCAGGGATTACCCTCACCCCGGCCCTCTCCCAGAGGGAGAGGAAGAAGAAAAAAGCCATAGTCGGGTAAGTGGTCTACCGAGGTTCCCAGGGCATTCAAGAGTTGGACGAGTTTTTCGCCTGAGAGCTTGTGGACTTTTTTGATGACCTTGGCCGCGTTTTCATCGTGCCAGCTCACGGCGTTGAGGATTTGGCTTTTTTCGGAACTGCTGAGTTTGATGTTCAATTTTTTCAGCGCGGCGTCTACGTCGGCTTTGAACTGGTTGAAGTCCAAACACAGGTCTTGGCCGACCTCTGCCATCAGTCGCTGACCGATTTCCATGAGCGCCTTTTGTGCGGTCCAGATTTTGACCGTAAAGAGGGCTTTGCGGTTTTTGGGTGACAGGCTGAGTTCTTCACGTTCGATGTGATCTTCTATTGCCTTTTGATGAGCGGCGAGTTCGGCATAGATTACATCGCCCCAGCGTTCGTAGACCCATTCCATGACTTCGCTCAGCGCAGGGACGAAGCGCAGGGTGGCGAGGCGTTCCGGCGTGAATTGGGCGGCGAGGCGCAGGGGGCGTTCGACAGTGACTTTATAGTAGCCGAAGTCGCTGTTGTCGAAGGTTTTGGAGATGGGTAGGGAGGCACCCTCACCCTTTCCCTCTCCCTCAAGGGAGAGGGGATTTTCTTTCGCGGGATGCGACATGTTGAGGTAGAGTTGGGTGATGTGGGCGATGTGGTCGGGAGCGAATTCGCAGTTTTTCGCACCCAGGTTTTTGCGCAGTTTGCGGTAGAGATCGGAGGCGTCAATCAGTTGGACCTTGCCTTTTCGATAGGGCGGCTTGTTGTTGGACAGCAGCCAGATGTAGGTCGTGATGCCGGTGTTGTAAAACAAATTATTAGGCAATTGGATAATGGCCTCCAGCCAGTCGTTCTCGATAATATAGCGACGGATATTGCTCTCCCCGCTGCCGGCATCGCCGGTGAACAAAGATGAGCCGTTGTGGACCGAGGCAAGGCGCGACCCAAGCGGGCTATCCTTCAGCCGCTTCATTTTGCTGACCATATCCATCAGAAATAAGAGCTGCCCGTCTGAGGAACGCGGGATGGCGGGTTCGGTTTTCTCTTCGCCTTTGAAATTCGTCAGTTCAACCTCAAAGCGTGGGTCGAGGACGTCTTTACCGTCGAGAATGAATTTCTGATCCGCTTTCCATGACTTCCCATACGGCGGGTTGGACAGCATGAAATCAAAGCGCAGGTCCGCAAACTCATCCGTGGCCAGGGTCGAGCCGTATTTGATGTTCTCGGGATTGTTGCCCTTGATCATCATGTCGGATTTACAAATCGCGTAGGTCTCGCCGTTGACCTCTTTGCCGTATAGGTACACCGGAGCGGTCGAGCGAATCCGGCCGCCGGGGTCGGTAATAAAACCCTGCGACTCGGTCAGCATACCGCCGGACCCGCAGGCACCGTCGTAGACGGTGATGACCGGCGGCAGTTGGTCTTTAACCGGCTCGAATAAGAGATGGGTCATGAGCTGAATGACTTCGCGCGGGGTGAAGTGCTCGCCTGCCTCTTCGTTGTTTTCTTCGTTGAATTTACGAATCAGCTCTTCAAACACATAGCCCATGCCGAGGTTGGTCAGGGGGACGAGTTTACGGCCGTCCGGATCTACGGCGTCATGCGCACTCAGGTTGATACGCTCGGAGGTGAATTTTTCCAGCACGTCCAGCAGCACATCAGCCTCGACCATGCGCTTGATCTGATTGCGTAGCTCAAACTTGTCGATAATTTCCTTGACGTTGTCACTAAAGGCGTCCAGATAGGCTCGGAAGTTTGCTTCCAGAATCTGACGGTTGTTGGATGCCGTCTTAATCAGCTTTTTGAGCGTCCACTCAGACGTATTGTAAAACACACAGCCCGCTGCCTCGCGCAGGCCCTCCGGGTCCAAATCGGTAAACCTGGCCACCTCACGCTGAAAGCGGACTTCTTCGAGGACCGCGTCTTTGGAGTCTTCCAACAAACAGTCAAGGCGACGCAGCACGAACATAGGCAAAATGACATCGCGGTATTTGCCCCGCACATAGACATCGCGCAAACAGTCATCGGCAATCGACCAGATAAAAGAGACGAGTTTATTGTGTCCGCTGTGGTCCATTTGTATATCTCAGGCGGCGCGCCGAATCTCCTTGGCTTCATATTCCGGGAACATAATGATGGCAGGGTGGACTCCAAACGCCTGGGCGAGCTGCTCGGCCCGGCGTTTCCCTATCTCAATTTTTTCGTTTTCCAACAGGCTGATGTTCGTTGCACTGATCTTGGACCGCCGGGCTAATTCCTTCTGCGTCCACCCTTTCAGTTCGCGAAGCATACGCAGCACCTCGCCCGTCGATAATGCGGCGTGGGCCTCCGCAACTCCAAACTCATTCTTCGATTGAGATTTCATGTCGCCTCCCCGACTGGCAAAGCATAGGCTCTCTAGCAGATCAGACGTAAGAGCCCCGCACAAAACTTCGTCGTATGCCTGAAGCCTGGATACCTGCTTTCGCAGGTATGACACAATACGGTCTGGTATTCCCGTAGAAGAGGCAGCCCAACATCTTGCAGATAGTGGAATAGGACAGATACACAGGAGTGAGCATTTCAGAATAAGGAGGAGAGTATATGGATATTGGCGTATTCTGTTTCACGTCCGGCGAGTCGGCGGACCCTGCGGTTGTGGCGAAAAAGGCCGAAGAGCTGGGCTTTGCCTCGTTCTGGGTCCCGGAACACCCGATTCTGCCGGTGCATACCACTGTGGGCTATCCCATGGCTCCGGATCAGCCGATTCCGAGAACAATCGGAATTATTTCCGACCCGTTTGTGGCACTGGCTCGGGCCTCGGCCACGACCACGAAGATCAAGCTGGGCACAGGGATTTGTCTCGTGCCGGAACGCAACCCGTTATTACTGGCCAAAGAGATATCCACGCTGGATCACTATTCGGGCGGGCGTTTTCTGTTTGGTATTGGGGCCGGCTGGCAAAAAGAAGAGTGTGAGATCATGGGCGGCGACTTTCCGCACCGCTGGACTCAGACCCGGGATTCGATTCTGGCCATGAAAGAGCTGTGGACTGCGGACGAGTCCGAATATCACGGCAGGTATTATGACTTTCCCGCGGTTAAATGCTTTCCCAAGCCGGCCCAAAATCCGCATCCGCCCGTTATTCTGGGCGGCTCGGCCAAGAATGTGTTCAAACGGACGGTTGAGTGGGGGGACGGCTGGATGCCGGTCAGCACCTCGCCCGATGAGATTCGACGCGGACGCGAGACCTTGAACGAGCTGGCCGCCCAGGCCGGGCGCGATCCCAAGTCCATCTCCGTTCTCGCCTTTGGGCAGCCGGGGCAGTTGCACAGCCGGGACCAGGCCCAGGCATTGGAAGAGGCCGGCGCGGAACACGCCATTATTTGGCTCAACAAGTTGCAGGAAGAGGAAGTCATTGCGGAGTTAGAGGGATTAGCCACAGAAATGCTGGGCGCATAAAAACGCAGGGGGAGCCGCAGCATGAAAAACATTATGCACCTGAACGCCTTTTTGATTCACAGCCCGATGAATCATACGGTCGGGTCGTGGACCCATCCGGACAGCACGGTCGGCTCCTCCTTTGCTCAACCCGAACTGTGGCAGGACATTGCCAGAACGCTGGAGCGGGGCAGGTTTGACGCCATGTTTTTTGCGGACCAGCTTGCCACCTATGGCAACTACCGCGCCCGCACCGACGAAGCCCTCATCCATGCCGTTCAGTTTCCGGTTCACGACCCGGTTCTCCTGATTCCCATGCTGGCCGCGGTAACCGAAAGGCTCGGCTTTGCCGTCACCCTGTCCGCCACCTATTACCCGCCGTATATGGCGGTGCGTAAACTTTCGACGCTCGATCATCTGACCAAGGGACGGATCGGCTGGAATATTGTCACCTCCGTCCATATTGGGGAGGCGCACAATATGGGCTGGGAGAACATGATTGCGCACGATGCGCGCTATGAGCGCGCCGACGAATATATGCAGGTGTGTCACAAACTGTGGCAGAGTTGGGAGGCTGATGCGGTTGTGGCGGATAAAACGTCCGGGGTGTATGTTGACCCCAGCAAAGTCCACCCTATCAACCACACGGGCAAGTGGTTCTCTTGTCCGGGCATCTCGCCCGTTTCCCCTTCGCCCCAGGGCTATCCGGTTCTTTTTCAGGCCGGCGCCTCAGGCTCGGGGCGCGATTTCTGTGCCAAGCACGCCGAAGCGGCGTTCGGGGTGCAACTCACGCCACGGGCGATGAAAGCCTATGCGGACGATATGCGCGGGCGGGTGAAAAACCTGGGCAGAGACCCCGCCAGTCTCAAATTTATTTGGGGTATTCAGGCCATTGTCGGTGGAACGGAGGAAGAGGCGCGCCGGAAACAGCAAGACATCAACGAGCGCGTTCCGGTCGAAGGCGGCTTGGCCCTGCTGTCGGGTCACACCAACCACGACCTGTCCCAGTATGACCTGGACCAGCCGGTTGAAGATATTGAGGTTGAAGGCATACGTGGGCTGTTCGAGATATTCACCAAGATGTATCAATCCGGCGACCTGGGCCGCGACCGACTCACCATGCGCGAGGTCGGCAAAATCTACGGTGCAACCATTGGCTGCCCGCAACTGGTCGGCACACCGGAGCAGGTCGCCGACCAGATGGATGCCATCCTGGATGAGACCGGCGGGCATGGCTTTAATATCACCCCCTCGACCATGCCGGGCTCACTCACGGAATTTGTTGACACGGTCGTGCCGGTGTTACAAAAACGCGGCCTGCACCGCACGGAATATACCGGGCAGACGCTCAGAGAGCATCTGGGGCAGCAGGCGTGTGGGTGAAAGTCTGATTCCCTCTTGCCCCCTCGCCCCTTGGGGGAGAGGGCTGGGGTGAGGGGGATAACGGCCGGGGGTGAGGGGGATAACGGGTCCAGAAAAGGGCAACCACAGGGGGTTGCCCCTACGTAGGAGGTGGGGAGGTCACAAGTTAATCCGGCACGACGGCGTATACCCGATAGGTCACTTCGTTGGGCTTGAGTTTGCCCTCGCCCACCGCCATCAGATTATTGAGCCAGGCATAGCGCTCGTCGCCGGTCTCGAACTGTATCTGTGAGATAAAATAATTATCCCCGAAATTGGTCGAGCCGCCGCCCTCAAGCGCTTTCCGAATCCCCTGGGTGGCTTCCATACGCGCCCGGTAGGTGACATAGATCGCCGCCCCATCGTCGCTTTCAAAGACCGCCCGCACGTCGAGACGCAGATTACCGTCCGGGCCGACCAGCGCCCAGTCGGCTCCGCTGGCCCGGACCTTACCCTTCATGCGCGGGCCCTCGAAGTGACCGCCGGTCAGGTCGGCCACAATGCGCTCGCCGAGCGGCCCTCTGCCGACGCTGATCGGGGTGACGAAGGTGGCGGTGTAATCGCACAGATACTCGAGTTTCATCGCCGGCTCCCTACAGACCGTAGACCTGCGCCGCGTTCTGGCCGATGACCTTCTGCCGCGTGGTGTCGGACATGGGCTCAACCAGTTCGGCCAGCTCGGTCATATAGTTGTCCGGATGGTCGGGGTGCGGGAAGTCGGAGGCCCAGAAGAATTTGTCCGCGCCCACAAAGTCCACCACATGCCCGAAGGCTTTTTCGTCCGGGTCGCCGGAAATCCAGCAGTTGCGATAAAAATAATAGCTGGGTTTTTCTTTGAGCCGGACGGTGTCGCCCAGGGGGCTGTCAAACACCGCGTCCATGCGGTTGAGCAGATAGCCGGCCCAGCCCGCACCGGATTCCAGCACGACCACCTTGATCTTGGGGAAACGCTCAAACAGGCCGTACTGGAACATCGCCGTAAAGGCCTGGAGCGGCCCCTGGGCGCCGTGCACATTATAATGCCACCGCGCCCATTTCTGCATATCCTTGAAGCGTTGGTGCACCCGCTTTGACGGCGGCTCACCGCTCGGGTGGATGCCGACCGGCACATCGAGTTCCTGAGCCTTGGCCCAGAACGGGTCGTAGTCCGGATGAGCGTGAGATTTATTGGTCGGCGTAAACGGCACGAAGAAGGCGCCCTTGGCTCCGGCACGCACCGCCCGCTCCAATTCCAGGGCCGCCACCTGCCCATCCCCCATTGAGATATGGGCAATCGGAATCAGCCGGCCATCGGAATCGGAACAGAAATCAACCACCCAGCGGTTATACGCCTCGGCGTAGGCCGCCTGGAGTTCAAGGCTTTCCAGCTCTTCGGTTTCCCATAAGAGGCCGATGCTGGGGTAGATAATGGCTTTCTCCAAGCCCTCCTGGTCCATGCGTGCCAGCCGCTCTTTGGGATACATCGAGCCAAAGGGCGCTTCGCCCACATAGGTCCGGTCCGGATGGGGTGCGGTTTCTGCTTCCGATTTTTTTCCCATCGCCCCGAACTGGGCGAGTTGTCCCGGCTGGGAATACTTCGCGGGTCGTCCATCCAGTTCCAGGACCTCAAGCCCGTCTTCATTGGTATGCAGGCGGATTGCCCGGTCCTTATATCTTGGGTCAATATACTTCTCCCAGGTATCAGGTGGCTCAAGGATGTGTCCGTCGGCGTCAACCGCCCCGCTATAGGGAAACTGTCCGTTTGCGGCCATTATCCATTCCCTCCGTTTTTGTGTGGTGTGAGTTGAGACGTGAAAGTATTACTTCTAACCTACCCGGTTCGCTTCGGCAAGAGTTTTGAGGCTCTTGTCCCGACTGATCGATATCCCATTCCTACTCTGGAAGGGAGCGGTTCGGGTTCCCGCTCCCCGATCTAAAAAACCACTTCACTGCTGCGCGGCACCCTTCCCAGGGGGAGCGTAGCGGGACGTTTCAATCCCCGCCCAGCGTTTGTTATCCGCAGGCCAGGGTGTAGACGTTCTGACAGCCGTCCGGCAACGTAGATTCGCTCCAGGTCGTGCCGCCGTCCTGGGTACCGAACACCTGGCCTTCCCGCGTGCCACAGTACACGAGCTGCGGGTCCTGGCGACTGAGGGCGACGGTCATCATGGTACTCCGGGGGGTGATGCCCCGATCAAAGCGCCGCCAGGTCTGGCCCAGGTCCGGGCTGCGATAAACCGAGCCGTTCAGGCTGAGCGCCCCCGGACTCAGCGCGGCGTAGAGCGTCTGGGGGTCACTGGGAGCGACCTGGATATCACGCGCGTACGCCAAGGGCGAAGAACGCCAGATTTCCATATCCGCCCAGGATTGGCCCTGGTCCGTGCCGTGGAACAGACCCATGCGCGTGGCCAGAAAGACGCTGCCCGGCTGGGCGGCACTCAGCACCAGGGCGTGGGTGTCCATCATGCCCTCGGCGTCGGTATTGCTCAGAATACGGCTCTTCAAATAATCCTGCTCGGCAAACCGCAGCAGCGCCACGGTACAGTCCTGCCAGGTGTCGCCGCCGTCTTGACTGCGGATGACTCCGCCGACCTCCAGGCCGGCATAGACCGCAGCCGGGTCGTTCGGGTCGGCCGCCATGCCGATAATGCGGCACGGAAAACCCATTTCAACCATGCCGGCCGGCTGGGCAAGGGTCAGGCGTTTCCAACTGTCGCCGCCGTTCTCGCTTCGATAGATGGCCGCCGGTGCGGTGCCGCAATACACGACCTGGGGATTATCCAGGCGAAACAGCAAGGACCAGACCGCCATCCCGGTATCCGGGAAATCCAGCCCCTCCCAGTGCGCCCCGCCATCCGTACTGCGGTACGGCCCGTGCTGGGTGCCGACATACAGCAACTGCGGATTGTCGGGGTGGACAAGAATGGCCCGTATCTCGGCCCGCTCCGGGAGGCCCTGGCTCAAAATCTGCCACTCCGTTTCTCCGACTCCTTGCCGACACAGGCCGCTGCTTGGGTCGGTGTGTCCGTTCTTGGAAAACTGCGACGCCCCGGCGTAGACATACTGAGCCATGGTTTTCTCCCTTCTCTTTCGCGCTAGAGTCTCCTTATTGGGTCAGGGGCAAATATTCAACCCAAACCGCACAATCTTCAGGGCGAGCGGTCAACACCTGCCTTGTCTCCACCGGCTGTCTTAGGCTATCAGGACAAGCACAGGAGGATATGTGACACACGCATCTCGGGTTCTCACGACGGCAGCGGCGCGCTAACGAACGCAAGGAGCAAGGCCAGCCATGCTGATATCCGTTCTGTCCGTTCTCATCCTGATCGCCCTGCTGTGGTCTCTGGGCTGGTATGCCAAACGCTGGGTTTCGACCGATGCCGATTATTTGCTGGCCGGCCGCCAGGTCAGTCTGCTACCCGGTATTGCCGGCATCTGTGGAATCGCGTTTGCCGGCAGCGTGACCAGCATTATTCCGGGCCTGACCATTCAGTACGGTTTTTTTGGCTGGGTGTGGGGCATTAGTCTGCCGGCGGTCATCGGCTATTGGATATACGGTCTGCTGGCCTGTCCGTATATTCGCCGCTCGGGTGCCTACACCCTGCCGGAGTGGCTGGAAATGCGCTTTGATGCACGCACCCGCCTAGTCGTCAGCATTGCCACCCTGCTCGGCGTGACCGGCCTGGTCGCCATGAATGTCATCGCCATGGCGCTGATTATGACCGGCTTTCTTGAGGCGCCGCTGTGGCTGATGGTGACGCTGATTCTCGGCGGCCACATCATGTTTCTCCTGCTCGGCGGCCTGTGGGCCTTGACCCTGACCGATGTCGTGCAGGTCATCCTGGGTTTCATCCTGCTGCCGGCGCTGGTCGGCTACTGCGCGTGGACCTTTGGCGGCTGGGAGATGATTCAGGCCCAGTTTGTGTCCTCGGCTCCGTTGACCCAGGGCACGGCCGGCACGTTTCCGTGGTTGCGCCTGAGCTATCCCAGCATTATCACCGTCTCCCTGGTGGTCGGCATGTTCATTCAGTGGGGCGGCAACTACTACTGGCTGCGCGCCGCGGCGGCCCGCACCGAGTTTGTCGCCCGCTGGCAATATCTGATTGGCGGAATCGTGGTCGTCGTGATCGTCCACGGGGCCTTGGGCCTGCTCGGACTGTACGCGGGCAGCCTGTATCGGCAGGACTTTCTCGATGGGGCCAACCCGATGAGTGCGTATGGCCTGCTGATGCGCGACCTGCCCTCGGGGGTGGCGCTTTTCGGCCTGGTGGCGGCCTTGGCGGCCACCATCTCAACCACCAGCAACGCCCACCTGGGGATTACCTCAACCCTGGTGCGCGACCTGTACCAACGCTTTCTGCATCCGGAGGCCACCCGCGAGCAGGTCTTGCATATCAGCCGGGTTCTGACCGTCGTCACCGGCGGCGGCATCTGGTTGCTCAGTTTCTACCCCGGCGGGCCCTATTTTCTGCTGGCCATTAGCTGCGCGATGCTGGGCCCGGCGGCGCTGATCTTTTTACTCGGGCATCGCTGGTCACGCATCAGCGCCGCCGGAGCGTTTTGGGGGACGCTCATCGGCATGCTGGTCATGCTGGTCTACGAGGGCTTACAGCTAACCGGCGTGACCGCTTGGTCAACCCATACGGTTCTTATCGGCACCCTCGTCACCCTGCCCCTGATCGTGCTGATCTCGCTGGCAACCTCACCGCCGGTAAACCAACGGGACGGGCGCGCCGGGCTTGAGCATGAGCCCTCCACCCTCACCGCCGAGCATGAACAGTTCCTGGAGCTGCTATATCACGGCTATGGCCAGATGGTTGAGCTGACCGATTTTCTCGGGCTGGACACCGCCCACGGGAACCGCCTGATCGAAGAACTGATAGCCGCGGGCCTGGTCCAACGCCAGGCGCAATCAGGCCCGGACTTTTTTACCCTTTCACTCACACCCCAAGCCGCCCAACGCTGGGAGAAGAAGGATGAACCCGGAGCGGCTATACCTTTCCCCTCTTCGGTCTACACACTTGAGCGCCACATCCTCACACAGCTTGAGAGCGGCCCGCAGACCCTGCGCAGCCTGGAGCGAGCGATTGAGGCCAACGCCGCGACGCTCGGCGTGGTCGTCAGTCGCCTGGAACGGCGTGGCCAGGTACACAGCCACGGCATCTGGGAGCGGCGTCTGGTCTTGTCCGACACGGGCCGCGCAGCCCTCCGGGCGGCCCGGAGCTAAACCGCTGCGCGCATTCGACCTCCGGCCCTGACAGTGCTCTTCGGAACGGATACACTCCGGTATCACTTCTGTTCGAGGTTACTGTATGCCGAGTACCAAGCCGCCGAGCGGCACCCGAGATTATTTACCCGAGAGCGTGGCAAAACGACGCTACGTTGTGGCGAAGATAGAGAATGTCTTTCAGCGTTATGGGTTTCTGCCGCTCGAAACGCCGGCCATCGAAAACCTGACCACGCTGTTGGGCAAGTATGGCGAGGAGGGCGACCAGCTCCTCTTTCGGCTTCTCCACCGGGGCGACAAACTCACCCGCGCCCTGGAAAAGCCGGCCCCCGAAGCCGAGGACCTGGCCGAGCTGGGCCTGCGCTACGATCTCACCGTTCCGCTGGCGCGCGTCGTGGCCCAATACGGCAACAGCCTGCCCAGGGTGTTCAAGCGCTACCAGATTCAACCCGTCTGGCGGGCGGACCGACCGGCGAAGGGTCGCTTTCGTGAGTTTTATCAGTGCGATGTTGACCTGACCGGCACCACCTCGCTGCTGGCCGAGGCAGAGGTGATGAACGCGGTCAGCAGCGCGCTGCTTGAGCTCGGTTTTTCAAACTTCTCCATCGCGCTCAACCACCGGGTGATTCTGCGCAGCATGATAGTGGCGGCCGGCATTGACCCCGGCCTCGAGGCTTCCGCCCTGATCGCCATCGATAAGCTGGACAAAATCGGCGTTGACGGCGTGCAGGCGGAACTCACGCAACGCGGCATTGCCGAGGAGTCGGCCCAAGGCCTGCTCGCTCTGACCTCAACAGCGGCCGACAATCCCGGCGTATTACAAACCTTGCGCGGACAATTATTACAGCCCGAGGCACAGCAGGCGCTCGGTGAGCTTGAAACGCTGCTATCCTTGACGGGGGAGGCCCCGGCGGGTTCGCATATCCGCCTGGCCCCGGCGCTGGCCCGGGGTCTGAGCTATTATACCGGCCCCATCTTCGAGGTCGTCTCCACCGACTTCAGCGGCTCCTTGGGCGGCGGCGGACGCTACGACAACCTGGTCGGCATGTTCAGCAACAAGCAGGTGCCGGCGGTCGGCTTTTCCCTGGGTTTGGAACGTATCCTGCTCTTGATGGAAGAGCGGAAGATGTTTCCGGCGCTGCAACTGACCGCCCAGGTGATGGTGTGCGTCCTGTCCGATACCCCGCTGCCGCCGGCGGTCGGACTGGCCTCGCGCCTGCGTCAGGCCGGCATTACGGTTGAGATCTATCCGGAACAGAGCAGGCTCAAGCGCCAGCTCTCGGCCGCCGACGCCCAGCAGATTCCCTATGCCCTCATTCTCGGACCCGACGAAGTCGAACGCCGGCTCTATACCCTGAAGGACCTGGCAACCGGGCAGCAGCAAGCGCTGGGTGAAGACGATCTCATCGCCGCGCTCCGGCCTAAAACACCACCTCAAGCTGCGTAATCAGTAGGGTGTGCCCTGCGCACCAGGAAGATGGTGCATGGGATGCACCCTACGGTTCTGGAGCGCCGCTCACCCCCTGAGTCAGTAGGTCGGATTAGACAAGTCCGGGAGGTCGGGTTACGCCTACGGCTAACCCGACCTACAAGGCTGGGTAGCCGCCCGTCATTCCGGCGGAGGCAGGAATCCAGGCCTCCAGCCCCCGCCGTCCGCTGGATGCCGGATCACGTCCGGCATGACGGGAGCCCCCGACACGGCTCGGGCCTCACGTGAAACACTCTAGAACACCACCTCAAGCTGCGTAATCAGATTGTCCCGGTCCCGCAGCAGGCCGATGCCGTTGTACTGGCCGTCGAGGTAGTTGTACTGGAGCGTCAGTCGAAACGGGTCGCGCGTCAGGGTAATGCCCGGTTGGACCAGCCAGGAACCCTGCCAGTCGTAGAAGAAGACCAACTGGGGTTTAATCACCCCGGAGCGGAAGGAGGTCGAGATACTCAGCGTATTCACGAACTGGTGTTGATCGATATTGACCAGGGAGCTGTTCTGGCGGCTCGGCTCGCTGACCGGAATCGCAAAATGGCCAAAGCCGTACGGCCCGGCCGACGCCAGCGAGGTGTCGTTAAAATCGACGATATGCGTGCCGAACATCTGCCCGCTGATAATAAAAGACTGCTGGGGGTTGAGGGCACGAATATAGCGATTGATATCGACCCCCAGCACCCAGCGCACAACGTGTGAGTGGGCGATATCGTTCTCATACGCCAGCAGCGGCGAGCCGCTGGCGGGATCGGTCCCGACCTGGCGGTAACCGGGTGTGAGCTGACCGCCGGACAGAACCGGTCCGAGGAGCTGCGTAGCGCCCGAGTTCTTGAAGAACGGCTCGTCCCAGAAAACCGCCGCCTCACTACGGATGATCGCGTACCACTTCGGCATGGGAAAAGAGGCGGTCAGACCGGAGATCGCAATTTTCGGATACAGCACATTGGCCTGGAAGTTATCGACGATGAATTGAGAGGCCAACCCGGCGTTGACCGCCTGCTCAAACGCCGCCAGGTTGATCCGGGGATTTTTTCCGGGCGTGACAATACGCACCTCGGGCGTATCCAGAAAGGTGTAGTAATGCGCCGCGGAGAGCGTCAGCTCACCCATTCTGGCGGTGACGCGAAAGCCGCCCCGGGTGTCCTTGAAATTCTGCGCCGGCTTTTTGACGACACTCCGCATCCCCGGCGGGTTCGGGGCTGACCAGGGTGAGCCGGCCGGAGTCGGGCTGGAGATATTCTTGTCAAAGGCGCCGTAGCCCTCAAAGTTGAGTTCGGAGAAGGGCCCGATATCCTCGAAGCTGTACACGGCCCGGACCATGTCCAGGGGCACGCGGCGGTCATCCAGGGAAACCAGGAAGCCGCCAAAGCTGGCGTCGAGCGGATTGATCTGATCCAGCAGCCGAAAGGCGTCGGTCTCTCCCCAGGACAGGTTTTGGCGTCCGACGCGCAAAAAGAGCGACGCCCACGACAGGTCAACATAGGCCTCAAACAGCCGATGGCGTTTACGCAACGAACGGCGCGGGTTGGTGCGCGAGCAGTCGGCGAACCGACGCGGGCTGGTCCGTTTTTGTTGGCTGGGCTGCCCGCAGTTGGAGAGCAGCGGAAAGCGCTCGCTGAACACGTCGGGTCCATAGTCCCAGACGCCGTCGTACTCCCCCCGGTAGGTCATGAAGTAACTGATGTCTTCAAGCTGGAGCCACTGCAGTGGCTTGAGCAGCGGCGCCAGCACGCTGAGAGGGCCCTCATAGCTGCCCTCAACCAGGTCCACCAGATCGTGCCGCATTTCGACTTGGACGAAGGTCCGGTTCTGGAGCATATTGAAGGAATTATACGGCGTCTGGAGACGGGTGTTCCCGCCCGCGTTCTCCACCGCCAGCGCCGTCCGGTTATACACCCGGCCGTTAAAGCGCAGCGTTTGGGCCTCGTCCAGAAAGCGGGCGTGCAGCAGGGCCGGCCAGAGCAGGACGCCCGCGACCAGGCCAGCCAGGCATGACAGCCCAGCCTGTCTCAGACGCGCCGCAGCGCGCTCATGCGTCGTCACTTGTCTGCCCTGCACGCTGTTCCCCCTGGCCGTCAGCTCGCCTTCACTTCCCCAGCCGGACCATCTCTTTGACCGTAAACTTTTTGGGTTTGAGCGGTTTGTTGACCAGGACCTCGTCGGCGGTCCACAGGGCGGCGCGATTGCTTTTGTAGTCTATCCAGACATTGCCGAGGTGGAGATGCGTACCCTTTATCTCGGCGTTGTCCGGATCGTCGGCCGGGTCGCCAAAGGTGTGCAGCAAGGTCCGCCAATGCTGGCCCTCACGGTCATACACCACGACGCAAAAGACCGAATAAATCTGCCGGTCAATATAAAGGCGCCGCATGCCGTACGGATGGCCGTCATCGTTGGAGGTGGCTTCCAGAACGACGACCTTACGCAACTCCCACGGCGACTGGGGATACCAGCCGCCTTTGCCCCCATACTCCGGGGGCGTTCCGCCAACGAAGCCCGGCATCAGCATCACCTGCTCGCCCACATACTTCCAGGTGTAGTTGTGGAGATAACCCTGAAAACCGGCATGATCTTCGATGAGAAAATTTGCCTCGAATGAGGACGACTGATGGTTGACGACGATGCTCCGCGTGCGGCGGCTCTGCGGATCGTAGGCCCAGCCCTTCTGGTTGGCGGTGTCCGCCGCGTAGTGAAAGGTGAGACTCTGGGCTCCCTCAAGGTCCTGGGGGCTCATGACTATCGAGTGTTCTCGCCACCAGGTGCCTTCCTTCGCCCACTTCGATACGTTGTGCTCGGGATTCGGACGGAACATGCCGTACATACGCGAATAGCGGGTGTCCACCGCCCGTTCGGTATTACCAGAGCTGTTGACCGTGCGCAGTACGCCCTGGGTTGTCATGGTATCACCCATATAGCGCATGCGATAATTCCAGGCGGCTTTGAGCCCGGCCTGCGGGTCGGCCGGATCGATCAGGGGGAAAGGCTGGCCAAGAGTGTAGTTCTGGAGTTCTCCATCCGCGCCGAGTTGGACTTGGCCGGCATGTTTAATCGATGCCTGCATATAGGCCTCCAGGATAGGAAAATCCGTGGTCGCCTGCACGGGAATCTCAAACTCTCCGGCCTGGACAACGCGGACGATCTCCGGCGGCAACACCTTTTCGGCAAGCTGGACATTCTCCTTGGTCAGCGTCATGCCGGGCGTGATGCCCTCAATCTGGAGACTGCCGTTGCGGTACGGCAGAAAGCCGTCCAGCAGTTGCGGGTCTCCGTCCTGGGCATACCCGCCTGCTGACAACAGCCCAACCAGGCTCAGTATACCGGTAAAGGAAAGAACGCTCCGGTTTCTTATTCGCATGCGGCCCCCTATCCTGAGTGAATGTTCATTTTCTTGTAGAGACTCGCCGCCTCACACGCAAGAGGTAGACTTGAGAAGTGTCTGATCTCTTGACAGCCCTGAGTGCTCTCAGATAAGACGGCTGCATATTCATTCCTAATAATTTGGAGGCAAGGAGGGCCTTATGGCAACACCCCAACCAGCAGTTCTCAATAGAAACATGGGCCAGCACCAGTGGTATGTCCACCTCAGCCGCCTGGATGGCGCTGATATGGGCGTGATCAAATCGGCGGTCCAGCAGTTGCGCAAAGACTGTGCCGACAAGGGCATCAATCTGACCATCGGCCTCGGACCATCGCTCATCTCGGACCTCACGGACGACGTGCCCAACGATTTCCAGCCCTACGAAACGTTCAAGTCGATTGACGGCAGTGGCAAGGAAGCCAAGGGCACCCAGGAAGAGTTGCTGTTCTGGCTGAACAGCGAGAAAAAGGACGAGGTCTGGAAAGCCCAGTGGGATGCCCGGGAAGCCCTGAAAGGGCATATGCGGGTGGCCCGCGAAACCATGACCTTCATCTTTGGCGACTCGCTCGACCTGTCCGGCTTCAAAGATGGCACCGGCAACCCCGAGCCCGAGCGGGATGTTGAAGTCGTCGTCGTTCCGGATGGCGAGTCGGGCGCGGGCGGGAGCTTCATTATCGCCCAGCGTTGGATTCATGACCTGGAAGCCTTCAATCTCCTGCCCGTCGTGGAACAGGAAAAAGTCTTTGGCCGGACCAAGGCGGACTCAACTCGCCTGTCTCCCCAGCCCTCGCCTTCTCACCTCTCGCACGTCGAACTGCGCGAGGGCAGAACCGGCAATGACAGCACCCCCAAGCGGGATGAGATTTCGCGCCGTTCGACCCCGTACGCCTTCCACGATGGGATGGTTGGCCTGTACTTCATGGCCTTCTGTAAGAGCCAAGCGCCGCTACGCGAGCGGATGCGGGCCATGTATGGCATGGACGGTCAGGAACGCGACCGGCTCACCTCGTACAGCAACCCGGCTTCCGGTTCGTTCTATTTTGCCCCGTCGGTGGAAACGCTCGACGCCGCGCTATCGTAACCATTGTCCGGATTTTCGCGTCAAAAGGGGGACGAGCCGTATGGCTCGTCCCCCTTCCTATATCTCGAGGATTTGGGAAAGGGCGTTTATTTTTTCGCCTGGCCCACTTGGGCGAGCATCAAGCGCATCGGGGAGAGTGTTCGGCTCAAGGGATTGACCATCAGGCCAACGGTCTCAAGCGTGACTGCTCCTAGCAGCGGACCATCGTCGGCTTCTCCAAGCACAACCGGAGAAGTCGCGCTTTGTCCCTCAAGAGTAAAACGACACTCGGACACTCCCCGGCTGATCGTCGTGCCATCGGCAAGGGTGAATTCGACGCTTCGTTGAGGCTTCAGTTTCAGGGCACGCCATATATGGAGAGGCAGCACGGTATACACCGCCCCGGTATCAACCAGGAAGTGGACATGTATGGAGCGACCTCGTCCGCTGGGTTTGGCTACCGTGGCACGGACATATATGAGACCCATGCCCTTTTCTCCTTCATCAATGTCAGCCCTTCTTACTCAGCGTAGACCTCGGGCCGTAAGACAGCAATATACGGCAGGTTGCGATAACGGCCGGCAAAGTCGAGCCCATAACCCACCACAAACACGTCTTCGATGACAAACGCGCGAAAGTCGGCTTCATACGTGACTGTCCGCCGGGTGGGCTTGTCGAGCAGCACACAGGTTTTGACTTCACGGGCTCCTTGTTTCAAAAGCTCTCCCCGGAGGAACGCGAGCGTCCGGCCCGTATCAAGAATGTCATCGACCAGGAGAATGCGCTGCCCCCGAATCTCTTGTTCGGTTGGGAAATAGTCCAGGCTCAGCCTGCCACCCGTTGTCCCGTCTCGATAGCTCGATACCGCGGCAAAGCTCAGACGGAGCGGAACGGGAAGCTGGCGGATGATATCGGCCGTAAAGAGACAGCCGCCTTTGAGCACCGACACCACCGTACAGGGCGCGTCCCGGTAATAGGCCGCGACTTCCTGGGCAACGCGGCTCAGGCCGACTCGGATATCTGTCTCGGTGAACAGGATACGTTCAATATCCTTTGCCACGTCAGTCGCATTCGCCACAGTTTCACCGTGATCAGATACGTCCACACGACTCGGCGCGAAGTATCTATATATTTTCCGCTCGTGTCCCGGCAAACAGCCGCACGATGAATCGCTCGTCCTGTTCGACGAGATCGGGATCCGTCTGATTATGTTCCAGCATCCCACGGACAATTTTTCTCGGGACGCCCAGACCCATGTGTTCCAGATAGCCGTAGTCCCGCATCACGTCTTTCAGGAGTTGGTTTCGTGCGGCTCGTGTTCCCGCACGCATCCGTTCTGGTGTAATGCCGTTCGGAAGCTTGCCTGGGGAGATGATTTCCAGTCGATCCTGATATATCGCCAGCTCAATGTCAGTATGCGCTAGGAGGTAATCCCGGTGGATCAGGGCATTGACTACGGCCTCACGGACGGCCTCGACCGGATAGGTCGGCCGTTCCACACGCCGCCCACCGTCGTCAAGGACAGCGGTCATAGGGGTATTGCGCCTGACAAATTCCAGTGCTTGGTCAACAAGTCCCGTCTCCAACACATTGCCATCCTGGCCCATGAGTGGCGTCATCGGACCGCGGGTCGTCCTACGCTCCTGTGCCGCATAGTCTTTCTCCGTTCCCGGAAACGCCACCGCATCAATACCCGCCTGTGGCAGGAATCGGTTCGGCGCCATGCCGAAAAGTAGCAAGCCTGAAAGGCTCACGCCTTCTTCGACCATGATCTCCGTGTTCACTAACAAGGTCTGCCAGCCCGCACCGTCGGCGTCTTCCGGCACGTTCTGCTGGCGAATCCGCCCGAAGTAATCCGAGAGCCGGCGGCGGTCCAAGTCGGCAACCGTCGCCCCGGAAACCGGCCGCAGATCGGCGCGAAACGTGCCGCGTTGCTGGAAAAGCCGACTAAGTTCCTGTGGCGTCGCCTCTCGGCTTTGCGTGCCCACCCGGATGCGATAGATATGCCGGTTGTTATGCCACTGGCTGTGGACATCAGCGCCGCGCGGCACACGTACGATAGCTACATCCTTCTCCGACTCCACGTTCCTGATCGTCTCAAAAAACGGAATGATGCCCGGCCTGATCTTGTCCCGACACGCAGTCATCACCCACTCTTCCAGACGCTCCCGTGTGAGTCCAGAGATCGTCCCATCGTCCTCCACCCCCAGCAACACCATACCACCGTCGAGATTCGAGAAGGCAACCAACTCCTTGGCGAGTTCGTAGTTTTGCAGTACGTCGCGTTTGAACTCGACTCCCGAATTTTCGCCGTGCGAGATGATCTCCAGCAGTTCCGTCCGTGTCGTCATTGTCAGAACCCGTACTTGGAGCGACGCATCTCGAACGCGTCCTTGCCGCCTTCCAGTATTTCTTCGGCCAGTTCCCGCACGGGCCGCGAGTCAATAGAGCCCATATGTTTGGACGCTATCTCCGCACGGCCTTCTGCGGCCTCGCCGGACGCGGTCAGCCCCAGAATCAATTCGGCATCGCCAAGAACCGGGATGTTGGCGTTGTGTGTCGAGAAGACGAACTGCCGCCGTCGTTTCTCTTGCCGCATGATTGGAACGATCCCTTCGGTGATAAAGCGGTTGTCGAGGTCATCTTCGGGTTGATCGACCACAAGCGGAGCCTCGGATTCCAGCAGCAGGAGCAGCAGGACGGCCGTCGCTTTTTGTCCGCTGGAAAGGGATTCCAGCGACTGCCACGCTGCCGGACTCCCTTCCGCGGCCGTGTTCAACTCGATCCGGGTCGTTGCGGGAAGTTCCAACTCTTCGATTCTCATGAAGAAGTCGTGACCGGCTTGGGCAATCCGCTCCGCCGAGACGGGGGGGAGGTCATAATGTTTCCTCAGGGACTCTTTGCCTTCCCGGCACCGCTGCGCGAACTCGGGCAGCGACAGTTGGTCCAGTTCTTGAAGCCGTTTGAGCGCAGCGGCGAGGTTTCCACCGATCTCCCGCAACACCTGTTCCAGCGGGTCGCGATCCCCGGCCATCGTGACTGAGACCCGCACTCGGCCGTGGAGCTTCTTTGAAACCGTCCTGGCGGCGTCCGCAAATTGGCGATATTCGCTCGCCTGGAGGTCCTCCCATTCCGAGAGCAGTTGGCGGCGGTGCGTCTCATGTATGACCAGATCGCGGTTGAGACTTTCCATGCGGTCCTTCAGCGGGCGCAGTTCTTCGATCTGCTGGCGGAGTTGAATAAACTCCGCGCCGTCGACCTTCGATGACTGAAGCTCCCGCAACAAATTCTCGTAGGTTTCTTCAATCGCCTCGCGCTGTTGATTCCATCGTGTCCTAGTGTCCGAGAGCGCAGTATCAGCCTCGGACAAGGCATCGGCAAACTGCTCGCCAACCGCGTGGAGCCGTGTGCTCAGAGTTGCGAAAATACCCTCTACCTCCCCCAGAGTCTCTGCGTTCGGCAGTCCGTCAATCGCTTTGCTGGACACAAATGCTGCATCGATCGGAAGACCTTCAGTCAGCTCATTGTGAAGCGCCCGAAATGGGTCCAACCGTTCGTCCAGAGTCGAAAACAGACGCTCTTCTCTGACCAGTAGGCTTTTTTCCTTGAGCCGTTCTTCGAGTCCGGCCTGCTGAAAGCGCTTCTGCGTCTCTTCGAGACCAGGCAAGGCCGCGAGACGCTCCTCAAGCATTTTCATCTCGCGTTGCACATCCACGATGCGGCCGCGAGACCGCTCAAGCTCTAATTGGAGCCCTACCTTCCGTCCGGACAGCGATGGATCACGGTCTACGAACCGTTCGAGGAGCAAGGTGAGTTTCTCTGGGCTCTTGGCGAGCTCGGAGATTTCATGCTGACCGAACACTTGCACGCCGGGCACTACATCTCGCGGTGCAATGGGCAGGACCTCGCCAGTTTCGTCCTTAACGGTCGGCGGGTTCGGCACCGAGCGCTCGAGCGTGTAGCAGCGCTCGGATGGGCTGCGCGACCGCACGAGCAGCGAGACTTTCGTTCCTGATTTCAGGACGTGTCGGATCACTCCTTCATGTGCCTTTCGTGCCTCGTCGCCAAGGGGATCAAGCCCAAGTGCATAGCGTATACTCTCGATCAGCGTCGATTTGCCGGTACCGCGTCCACCGACCACCGCGTTGAGATTCCCGTTGAAATGCACGGCGGTATCGCGCAGAAACCCGCCTTCCCATGTCATGGCGAGGAACTCAACATGGGGCTCCGGTTGCGGATCACTGTGCAGTCGGATGCGGGACTCTGGATCCAGAAACGCCTGACGAAACCCTTCAACCGAGACGGCCGACATCTTGATGAAGCATGACGCCCCATCTTTTTTCAAGTCTCCGGGGCCGTTGACATCCGCTGCATTGAGTATCGCCAGGGCGCTCGCGCGTCGGTAGTCAGCGTTCTTGTTCTGCAGGATCGGTTTGAAGTCCTCTGGTGCGTCATCAACAGGTCCAGCAAGTACACAGGCAAGCAAATGCGGCGATTGCCATACACTGATCCGGGCTTGTCCCTTCAGGGTTCTCAGCAGCCCCCCGTCGGACGCAACATGCGCGGCAATACACACAGCGCCCCATTCCCTTGCATGTTCCAGAAGTTTGGTGGAGTCCAAACTGCCTATTGGAGACGCTTGAGCGCTATTGCGAACACCACAGCTGCCGATGAACCGTTCTACATCTTTGTCCTTTTCAGGATCGAACAGGCACAGGAAATGGACACCTTCCTTCGAGACAGCTTCGACGCCGCCGAAGGCCCATAAACCCGCGTCGCGGGCGGCTCGCACCAAGCTCCATGACTCCTGTACGTGATAGTGATCGGTAACCCCGATTACCTCTATGCCAATTTCAAGGCAGGCCTCTATGATTGCCTCATTGTAGTCGGCTGCTGACTGAAAAGATGTCTTCTTGCGGTACCTGCCGAGGTAGGCAAAGGGATTGACCTGCAAGGCACAGCGATAGAAGCGCGCGCCATCGGGAAGTTTCAGCGCCGCTTGTATGGGCTCCGATAAGGAGCGAGCCGAACTTGTCGTCATACCCACCATATGCTGCTCTCCGTCAACACTTTCCCGTCAGTCTTCATGCCCGCTCCCACCGTTTTTCCAGCGCGTTGATATATTCTTCGGCTGCATCCCGTACAACCCACGCCAACGAGACTTTTCCCATCTGCTTCAATGTCTTGTAGATATTGGAGGAAGGCTGATTTGAAGCGCGAATCAACAATCCTGTCTAGTCCATCGGCGGGTTTTGGGCTAGTTGCGCGATGTCGTCGTCCAGCTTGAGCCAGGACTGGGCGCTGTCGCACCAGAACTGGACTTCGGGTTTGAGCCAGGAGGTATCGTCGAGCGTGCCGGCCTTGAGAAAATCCATGTTGGGTATGGCTGCCACGTCAGACATGATCGGTGAGCCGCACCGACCGCAGAATTTCCGCATCACCGCCTGGCCGCTCGATCCCCGGTTATTATAGGCTGACAGCGCGCCCTCAATTTTGAGCGACCCCTTCGGCACCGCAACCAGAATCGAGAAGGATGTGCTGGTTTGCTTTTGGCAATTTTTGCAGTGGCAGACCCCGACCAGCATCGGTTCCTCATCGCAGCGATAACGGATATTGCCGCACAGACAGCCGCCCACGATCTCTGACATGTGAATACCTCCTGTCTTTGCTATGCGCCGCCTATATCACGCCGGGAGTGAGGGATGAAGAGGTGAGGCGACCGGCGCACCAGGGCGGCCAGCCCATAAGTGAGCGGAAAGGCCGTGTATGCTCAGCGTTTGTCGGGACCCTCGTCAAAGCGGGGCAGGTCATCCCGGATCTCATACCAGGGCGCTTTATGACTCACCCATATATGGCCCGTGGGGCGTACGCCCGGATCAGCGTCCAAGGTTCCGATACGAAGGAGTATGGTCTGTGGATCACGGTCAAAATACGCATACACGTGCGAGCCGCAGCGAGAACAAAAACAGCGCCTTTTTCCGGGCGACGACTCATAGGCGGTCAGCGCGTCTTGGCCGGCAATAATACTGAACCCCGCCCTCGTCACCAGCGCACTCGACCCATACAGCGTGCCATTGATCTTGCGACACGTATGACAATGGCAGTGCATGAAGCCACGAATCTCCGCGGTGATTTCAAATCGAACGGTCTGGCAGTGACAGCTTCCTGTGACCATATCTACCCCTCCGGCTTACTCTCCTCCTGGAGCGTTGGGAAAAAAGAGCGGCTGGCCGGCGATGGCATAGCCGGCAATCAGGCTTTGGCCTTCCGGCCCGACCAGCCAGTCGATGAACTGCTGACCCAGGCCGGCTTTCACATGCGGGTGTTTGGCCGGATTCACCAGGATCACCCCGTATCGATTGAAAAGCTGTGGGTCACCTTCCACCAGGATAGTGTAGTCGCCCTTGTTCCGAAAACTCAACCAGGTGCCGCGGTCGGTCAGCGTGTAGGCGCGCATCCCGACCGCGGTGTTCAGGGTTGCCCCCATGCCGGCGCCGGCCTCCCGATACCACGTCCCGCCGGTCTCCAGCGGATCAACCGCGGCGACTTTCCATAACGCCCGCTCTTTTTTATGGGTGCCGCTTTCATCTCCGCGCGAGACAAATGCGGCCTGGGTTTGGGCAATTTTTCCGAGCGCTGCGCCGGCCTGCTGTAGACCACCAATGTCTGCCGGGTCGTGCGCCGGTCCAATAATCACAAAATCGTTGGACATGACATCGTAGCGTTTCACTCCCCAGCCCGCAGCCACAAAGGCTTCTTCCTCAGGTTTGGCATGTACCAGCAGCACGTCGCCGTCGCCGTTGCGGGCGTTCTTGAGCGCCTGACCCGTCCCGACCGCGACCACGCGCACTGCAATTCCCGTCTTGGCCTGAAACCGGGGCAGGATAGCGTCGAACAAGCCGGAGTTCTGGGTCGAGGTCGTTGACTGGAGAATAATAAAACGCTCCTCGGCCTGTCCTGTCCCGCTGAAGGGCAGCCCCAGCGTCAGGCCGAGGACGGCCCACACACGCCACAATCGCAGTGTCAGCATACGAATTTTCTTCCTTTACGGGATGATCCGACCGCCGCCATAGATGCGGGCTGCCGCCATAGATGTGGACTGCTGGAAAAACTGGAGCGCAGCCGCATGCTCAACGACCCGCCCCTGCTGGAGAAGAACCACTTCGTCGGCCAGACGACGGGCCTGAGCCACATCGTGGGTCACCAGGATAATCTTCGTGCCCCGCCGATGCGCGGCAAGCAGCAGCTCTTCAATCGCTGCGACGGAGACCGGGTCCAGACTGACGGTCGGTTCGTCGAGCAATAATACCTCCGGCTCAAGGACCAGGGCGCGCGCCAGGGCGACCCGTTGTTGCTCGCCTTGGGAGAGAACCCGGGCCGGGCGGTCCACGAGGTGGGAGAGGCTGGCAAGTTCCAGGCTGTGCCGCAGGCGCTCCTCTCTTTCAGCCCGCGCGTACTTGCGCAGCTTGAGCACGAAGCGCAGGTTGGCTGCCACGGACCGCCGCAGTAAAACCGGGTGCTGGAACACCAGCGCTTGTCGCCGCCGAGCCTGGTCTACCCGTGGGGTTTCTCCCCAGCAGACTTCCCCTGCGGTTGGGGTCAGCAGGCCGTGCAGAAGGCGCAGCAGCAGGCTCTTGCCGGCTCCGTTGGGACCCATGATGATCGTGCGGCTGCCCTGCTCGATGGTCAGATCGATACCATCAATGAGGCGTTGTTTGCCCACGCTATACACGAGCCGGCGCACCCTGAGCGGGAACAGGGACTGAGCGGTCTCGGTCGCTGCGCGCTCTCGTTGCAGGGTCTCGACGGCGCTAGGCATAGGCTCGGTTGGATGCGCTGAAGTGCAGGAGCGACACGGTGGCATTGACGCTCAGCGCAATCAGGATGAGAATCAGACCCAGGGCCAGGGCCAGGGCCAAGTCCCCTTTCGAGGTTTCCAGCGCAATGGCGGTCGTCATCACCCGCGTGACGTGTTTGATATTTCCGCCCACGATGATGACCGCGCCCACTTCGGCAACGGCCCGCCCGAAGCCGGCCAGGGCCACGGTCAGCAGACTATACCGGGCGTCCCACACCAGGGCGGCAACGGCCGTCTTCGGCGGAACACCCAGCGATACGAATTGCTCTCGGTATTCGACGTAGAAGTCCTCTATCACCTGGCGTGACAGGCTGGCGATAATGGGCGTGACCAGAATGGTCTGGGCAATGATCATCGCGGTCGGAGAATACAAGAGGTGGAGCCAGCCGAGCGGTCCCGCGTGAGACAGCGCCATATAGACCAGCAGGCCGACCACAACCGGGGGGAGGCCCATCAAGGCATTGAAGAAGACGATGACCACACTCCGACCGGGAAAACGGGCCAGGCCGAGGCTGGCGCCAATGCACAGCCCCAGCCCACTCGCCAGCACGACCGCGCTGATACTCACTCTCAGTGAAAGCAGAACGATTTCACTCAGCATGGGATCCGCCGAGACGATGAGTTGAAAGGCCAGACTGAAGGCTTGTCCGAAATCCTGCATGAGATTGCTATATGACGAACGCGACTTTACCGGCCTCGCGCACCTCATACCCCCCGAGTGAGGCCGCGCGTTCTTTTAATTCGGGCGAGGTCACGACGTCCAGCAGGGCCTGGACCGGTTTGGCAAAATACAGCTCTTTGGAGACCAGCAGATCAAACCGCTCCTCGACTATTTCGGTAAATGAAAGGCCCAAAAGCTCGGCCACCGACTGGACGGCCAGCCCGACATCCGCCCGCCCCTGGAGCACGTGTAAGCCGACCTCCCAGTGCGTCCGGGCTTCGACGTCATAGCCCGCGATCCGTTCCGGCTTGATCCGGGCCTGCCGGAGCTGCTGATCGAGGAACCAGCGCACCCCGGACCCGGCCTGACGGTTCACCAGGCGTTTCTTCTGACGCGGCAGTTCGGCCAGCGAGCGTATGGGCCGGCTGTCGGGCCGGGCAATCAATCCGAGCCGGCGGTGCCAGAGGGTCACCGCCACCAGGTCGGGCCGTCCGGCTTGCGACACAAACGGCGCATTGTATTCGCCGGTCTCGGGGTCCAACAGATGGGCCAGAGCCACATGGGTCTTCGACTGCTTGAGGGCTTCCAGACCACCAAAACTGCCCAGGTTGGTCGTGTAAAAAAGGTGTTCGGGGAAACGCCGTCCGGCTAAGTCGATCAGGGTATCAAGCAAGAGATCGTTGCTGCCCGCGATTAAGAGCCCCCGTTCAGGCTCGAACTGCCCCGCTTCTGACGACGCGACTCCTGGTCCGCCTGCCCGTGCGCTCCGTTTCACCCAATCCTCCACCAGGCTTTGGGGAAACAGCCATTTGCCGGTGACGCGCGTACACGGAATCGTGCCGTTTCGGATCAAGCGGTAGACCTGCTTGTCGTTGATATGCAGGTAGGCGGCTACTTCGCGCGTGCTCAGCAGGGTTTCGGGCATGATGTCCTTTGAGAAAAAAGTAACAAAAAATTACCTAATCTAACCCTAAGTGTCAAATAAGCATATAAGAACATGAGATTATGCTCTTCCCAGCCGACCTACGGGATTTGTGTTGAGCACGGAGATACCCCTGTTCTTCCCTTGCCAAAAGGCGGACAAGATACGTATACTAACCTTTAATATACGTATAGGGAGGGTATGGTGAAGGCGAAACTCACTGTCAGCATTGATAAAGACCTCATCCCGCGGGTCAAACAATACGCCCGCTCCCAGGGCGTCTCATTGTCTCACCTGATCGAAACAACGCTGAGGGAACTCAGTTCGAACCCCGGTCCATCTTTTTCACAGCGGTGGGGTGGAAAGTTTCGTCCGGCGGACCGGGACGACGAACGCTATCGTGCGTTGGTGAATAAGTATCTATGATTTTCTTACTCGATACGGATATTCTTATTGATGTCGCCCTGAAGAGAATGCCCCAGGCTACGGCGGCTGGCAAACTTTTAGACCTACTCGAACAACGCCCAGGCACTGCCTGGGTTGCCTGGCATACCTTGTCGAACTTTCATTATCTTGTTTCCCCAACCCGGGGGCGGGACGATACCAAAAACTTCCTGGTTGATCTTGCCCAATTTGTCAACGTTGCGCAGACGACAACCAAAAGTTTCCTTTTCGCCGCTCGGCTGCGGATGAAAGATTTCGAAGACGCTTTACAGGTCGCTGCGGCGGTCGCCTGCGAGGCCGAGATCATAGTCACGAGGAATATTCGTGACTATACACACTCTCCGATTAAAGCCGTAGCGCCTCAATCAGTCCTACACGAGTTCTTTTAGCCCCATGGGCTGAACGGAATAATACCTACCCTTTGCTACCGGAACTCGGGCATGACCTGGGTCGCGAACAGCTCCATCGACTTCATGACCTTCTCATGCTCCAGGCCGCCAAAGTGCATGAACAACAGCACGTGTGAGACCTTGCACTCGTCTCGCAGCCAACGGATTCTGGCCCGGATGGTTTCGGGATCGCCAAACCAGACCAGGTCCTCGGCAATCACTTTGTCGTAGCTCAGCGAGCGAATATACTCGGCCCACGGCTCGAAGAACTGATACGTCTCCGGCCAGGTCTCTCCCTCGGGCAGGGTAAACATCGTGGCAAAGTCGTCCAGAAACCACTGCATGCCCTGGCGGGCTTCTTCCTGTGCTTTTTTGGTCGTATCGCTCACGTAGATGAAGGGGTGGCCGACCCGCGGCAGGTCGGTCCGACCCGTCTTTTTCATGGCCGTGTCAAGCCGCCCAAACAACTGCTTGAGGTCGGCCAAGGGCGTGAGTGAGGCTCCCAGAATAGGCGTAATCCCCCGCCGCAGGGCTTTTTCCATGGTCGAGGGACTCAGGCAGGGCTGCCACAGGGGCGGGTGCGGTTCCTGGAGCGGTTTGGGCATCACGCTCACTTCCGGGATGCTGAAAAACTTGCCCTCATACGAAAAGGGCTCGCCGGTCCAGGCTTTGAGAATAATATCCAGGCTCTCGTTAAAGCGCTCCTCGGCCTCGCCCCAGGGGATGCCGTAGCCGTCGAACTCGCCTTTGAACAAGCCCCGGCCCACCCCAAAATCCAGCCGGCCGTCGGACAGCAGATCGACCGTGGCGTAATCCTGGGCGACCTCGATCGGGTTGTGCCACGGCAGGACGCTGACCGCCGTGCCCAGGCGAATCCGTTTGGTCCGCGCCGCGATATTGCCCAGCAGCACGTGCGGTGACGGTTTGCCGTGATGATAAAAGGCGTGCTCGGCCAGGAAGACGGTATCGTAGCCGAGCCGGTCGCCCCACTCGATCTGCTCCAGGCCCTCGTCGTAGGTCTGTTTCATGGAAGAGCCGGCCGGCGTTTGGTTGATAATAAAAAACGAGAAGTCCATGCTCGTCTCCTCCTGTCGGGCGCTGCGTCAGCGCTCCGCCTGTCGGCCCAGCCGCTCTCAGGCATTCGGCTTCAGCGTCGGCTCGACAATAGCGCCGTTTTCCACAATCGGTTGCCCATCAAGAAACACGCTACAGTTACGCATCGGGATATCGAAATGGCATAGCGTGTGCCGGCCCGCCGCCGGGTTCGGACCCGTGGACAACAGGAAGTTGCCCGCAAACGCGCGTCCGTCAACGCCGATCGCCTCGTCTTTGCCGTACAGGCTGAGGGCGTGCCACAACGCTTTCTCGTGCATCCCCCAGCCCACGTGAGAAATCCCGCGGGCGGCCCGGTCTTCCCAGCGGTCCAGGTAATCCCGCATCAGCGCCGCATCGACGCCGGCACCTTCCACCCCGGTCACGAATCCGTCGCTGAAGTACAGATGCACCGGGCTTTCGACATATTTATAAAAGGGAAAGACAATATCGCCGGGGGCCAGCACCGCCGACCCGTTCACATCCAGTGAGGCCGGAAAAACGGCGATCAACCCCTGCCCCCAGTTGGCCCAACTGCCCGGCTCGGCACAAAACCCGCGCGAGCCCGTCACCAGACTGCCCGTCAGGTCCACGCGCAAATCCGTACCCGCCGGCGAGGTCACCCTCATCGTTTTTGCGGCTTTGGCGAGTGTGACCGCGCGGTCAATGCGCTGTGCCCGCTCCGCGGTGGGCAGCAGCCGGGCCAGGGCGTCCGCGGGTTCTCGGATGTACAGCATACGCGGGCCGTGCTTGAGAATCTCGCCGCGTTCCTCGGAGTGGATCAGCCCTTCGACCGAAAGGTCAACGATGAAGTCCACCTGCTTCAGCATCTCCACCACCTCGGGAAATCCGTGCAGCAGCGTGGAGCAGGCATTGCCGCGGTTCACCGCGGTGTCGTTTTGCTGCGTCGGGTCAATCGGTAGCATGAGCTGAAACGGCCGCGCCCCGCAGGCGCTCAGACTGGCCAGACTCGTTGCCAGATACTGCGCCGAGGAGTCCGGTTCGGTCAGAATCGCCGCGGTCTGGCCGGCCTGCACCTGGCACCAGGCAAACTCCTGAGCGAACAACGATGTCAAAGCAGGATTGGGTTGCAACATGCGGCCGGCCCTCCTCGGAATACACTCTGAAAACGCAGCCGGGCCAGGGGGCGATAGCGTCCCCTGGCGGCCTAGTTGGCGGCCGGTCGTGATACCCCGGCCATGGCGCCCTTGACGGTCGTCTTGAGCGGGTATTGGGAATAGTCCGCCTTCAGTTCAAGGGTATGGCCGTTCGGGTCGGTGATATAGACCGAGGTGCCATAGCCGGTTGCGCCGTACAGCTCGACGGGTCCGAAGGTAATCGGCACGGCGTTGTCCTTCAGATACTGGACAATGGCGTCAAAATCGCCGTGCATATGCAGGCAGACATGATCGACCCCGCGCTGGTCTTTGTCCGCCAGGGTGCTGCCTTCCGGCAGGACCCGCAGGTCAATCAGATTGCGACCGCACCGCACCTGGTACAGCCCCATATCCTCGATGACCCGCTCGACGCTCAGGCCCAGGACCGTGGTGTAGAAATGCAGGGTTTTTTCGACATCCGTGACTTGCAGCACGACATGATCGATACCGTGAAACTGAATCGGGCACTCAACCTTCATACATCCTCCTTTGTCCCTACTTGGCGTAGGAACGAAACGAAAAGGGACTCCGTTGGTCCTTCAAGCTCCTCTCCCCTGAGGGGAGAGGAATCAGGTGAGGGGAATCAAAAATTTTTCTAGGGAGAGGGAACCTCGGTACACTACTCCGCGTTGTCCTAGCCCTCGACCGGAACAAAGCGTTTGACGTCAAAGCCGTTAATTACGGCTGGGTTTTGGAACATTTCCACGGCGTTGGCCACTTCCATTAAGGACAGGCTCATCTGAAACAGCCGCTCCGCCTCGGGCGGCAGGGCGTCGAGCGGCAAGGCGTTCAGATAGGCCATCACGGCTTCCAGCCGCGCCGACATACGGTCATAGAAGGCCCGGATATCCTCCATGCTGCTGGCCAGCCGCTTGCCGGTCCGCGCGTGTTCGGTGGCGAGCGCCCAGCCGACAAAGGGCTCAAGATCGGCAAACTCGGCGGGTAGTGTCTGTACGCTCACGGTCTGTTTTACCCCCTCTCCCTCGCTCCGCTCGGTCGGCCCCCCAAGGGAAGGGGGGCTACGCCTCGGCGTAAAAGCGCTCCAGGACGGTGTGGAAATACCGAATCTGCATTTCCTCGTCCTGAAAATACAGCTTTTTCTTGGCCCGCGAGGCCAGCCCGATATGAATCTGTTCGTGGGCGGTGGCGTCCTCTTGCAGGATATCCCGGAGCAGGCATTTGAAATACTCCTGGCCGACGCGCTGGCCGGCGTTTTCGGCCGGGCGAAAATAGAGCCGGATATCCCAGTCGGTCCGGTCGACCGCCTGGGGCCAGAAATTATACGTCATATAGAAGTCGTGCGAGACGCCGCGAAAGAGCAGCAGCGCCATATTGGGAAAGATCGTATAGAAATCAAAGGGGCCGATACGGGGCAAGCGATATTCGGTCTCGGCAAGGCTGAACTGGGCGGCCAGCCCTTCGGTGGCCGGACCGACGCGACCCTCGTGCGATTCCGACGAATACACGCTGTGATGGTTGAACAGGCGCACGTCGAGCAGCCGGGTGTATTTCCCATCCTTCAACACGCAGAACTCGGGAATGGTCCGGCGGTGCTGAAACGGCAGATGATACAGTTCGTTCTGGGCGTCCAGGGCGATTTTCCAGTTGGCGTGCTCGTCTACTTTATAGCGTCCGGTCAGCGCCAGTTGGCTAAAGCCGCCGCCCTCAAGCTGGTCGGCCACCCCGCCCAGATATTCCCGCAGGCTCTCGGGCGGACGCTCGGCCAGATGAATGAAGATAAAGCCCTCGAACACCTCGGTATGAATCGGGGTCAGGCCCAGGTCGCACTTGGGCAGGTCGAAAAAGTTCTCCTCATCCGGCACCCAGGTCAGTTTGCCTTTGGTGTTATATGACCAGGCGTGAAAGCCGCAGGTGAGCGTGCCTTTACACGTGCCCTTGTCGTCCCAGACGAGCTTATTGCCGCGGTGCGAGCACACGTTGTGAAAGCCGCGGACCTCTCCGTCTTTGCCCCGGATGATCAGGACCGAGGCGCGACACACAACCAGGTCTTTGGCAATATAATCGCCGGAGTTCGGAATCTCCTCGACCCGTCCGATATTCAGCCAGGTGCGCCGAAAAATTTTCTCCCGTTCGAGTTCAAAATGTTCCGGTGAAATCAGCGGCTCGGCCGCAACCGGGCCGGTGCCGATGTCCGGGTATTTCTCCGCCCAGCGTTTGTCCGCAACTACGGTTTGCATGCGACTCTCTCCTTACTGGCTGGCCACGGCCCGCATCTCTTCGGGGACCACGTCACCGTCTTGCACAATGAGTTCGTCATCAAGATACAGCGTACAGCCTTTCATGGGCAGGTCCATATGACAGGCGGTGTCGTTGCTCCCGCCGAGCTCGACGTTGGGGCCGGTTGAGAACAGGACGTTGCCGTAAAAGGCCCGCCCGTCCATGCCGACCGAGGGCGCGCCGGTGGCGAGGTAGTCCCAGCGCGCGAGATCGTTCAGGCCCCAACCGATGTGCGAGATGGCAAACGCCCTGGGATCGTGAAAGCCATCCATATAATTCTTGACCAGCATGGCGTCAAAACCACCGCTGATATCGACGATCATGCCGTCTCGAATGGTGAACGTGACCGGCTCCTGGACGTATTTATTGAACGGAAACAGGATGTCGCCGCGGTCCATGACGACCGTGCCGTTGACCCCGGTTTCGCTGCCCTGGGTCGCCAGAAATCCACCCGGCCAGTGGTCCCAGCGACCGGGAGTGTCCGTAAAACCGTATTCGGTCAGAATCGGGAATTGCCCCAACTCGTAGCGCACGTCCGTTCCGGCCGGGTTGGTAAAGCGCAGGTTTTGGGCTGTGGCCAGACGCGCTTCCGCGGCCTCGACCCGCGCGCGCAGGTCCTGGGTGGGGAAGAGACGCGACAAGACCTCAAAGGGTTCAACCACCAGCAGGATGCGAGTGTCCGCGGCCTGAATCTCCAGTTGTTCTTTTGAAAACAGCAGAAAAATAAGGTCCACGACCAGGTCCGCACTTTTGAGGGCCTCAATCGCCGGCCTATTCTCGGCCAGGGCGTTTTGACCCACCTCACCGGCCACGTTTTGCGACCCGCCCGCGCCCCGCGCCGGCAGGTTGACGTTGAACACATCCACCCCCAGCTCACGCGCCGCAATCATAAACGCCGACGCATACTCAAGCGCTTGTTCCGCCTCCGACAAAACCGCAACGGTTTCTCCCGGCTTCACCTTGCAGAGTTCCAACTCCTGCCGAAACAGACTCACCATCGTATTGGTCTGACTGATTGAGAGTGCCATGGTATTGCTCCTTGTCTACCTGCCAATTATCGTTGCTCACCAAAGACTTTGTCCAGATAATAATTCATCACATGATGCACGGCGACCTCGTACTTCGACATCGGCCCTGGCTGATAGGCTCGGGACCGAAAGCCGCGTTGTAAAGACTGCACCATGCTCATGTCTTCCTCTAGGGCAAGGTGCAAAAAGTCCTCATAGACTTTGACGCGTTCCTTAAAATCCGGCAGACCAAAACGCTGCTTGGGGAAGAGCATATGGACGAGAGCCCTGCTGCGATTCGCGCCAATCGGCCACTCGGTAATATAGTGAATATTATCCTGCCTGGCATAAAACCCCATGTTGGGCTGGAGGTGGCTGGAATAGCCCTTCTCAAGATGTTCGCCCGACAGCCAAGGCATAAAATCAAAACGAGGCCGGCCATCCGGCGTCATCGGACTCACCCCTATAAAGCGACCGCAGTAGCCCCACGGTTTGAGCTGAAATTCGTACGACTCAAGCGGCTGGTTCGGACCGAACGAAGAAGCATGCAGCGTTGCCAGATGATAAATATCAACCAGATTTTCAGCCGTGGCTTTCCAGTTACACTCATATTCGACGACGAACTTAATGGCTAGACGGAGATCTTCGGGTTGGTATGGCCCAAAGATCTCAGGAAAATCGCCTAAGAATTCCAGCAGATTTTCACTATCCGGGTTGAAATTGATAAAAATAAACCCGCCCCAGGTGTCCAGCTTGAGCGGCACCAGGCTGTACTGCCGCATATCGAAATTCTCGATCTCTTGTGTATAGGCCGCGCCGCGGAGCCGTCCGCACAGGTCATACGTCCAGCCATGATACGGACACGCAAACCGTTTGGTATTGCCCTGACCAGCCGCTACCTCGGTCCCGCGATGACGACAGACGTTATAAAAGGCCCTGAGTTGGCTCTCTTCATCGCGGACGACCACAATCGGCTCATCCGCAATACACAGGCTGAGGTAGTCACCCGGCTTTTCAAACTCTTCCACCCGGCCGACGCACAGCCAATCTTTTTGGAAGATGCGTTCCTTTTCTAATTCATAGGTCTCGTGCGAGGTGTAAAAATCACCCGGGAGATGTCGGGCTTGGTGCAAAGGCGCTTGAGTCCCGATAATACGAGACGCGAACTGTGATCCGCTCCCTTTCGTACCGTTCTCTTGAGAAGACAGGGTCATAGATGGACAGCCCCCTTTTAATGTGGCGTATACCGTTCTCTTGTGAGCTGTCAAGCAAAAGTCTTGACACCTTTTTCCCACACTGCCAGACTCACGCCGTAGAGATTTTCCCCCCCGGTCCTCTCTCTAACGGGGAATGATGAAGGAACACACTATGGCAACCAGTCTGGCTGGCACGGGCAAGATGGTCGGGGCGGAGGTCAAGCGGGTTGAAGACCCGCGTATGCTCCTGGGCAAGAGTCAGTATGTGGACGATATCCATCTGCCCGATACCCTGGCGGTCGCCTTTGTCCGCAGCCCGTATGCTCACGCGCGGATTCTCAGCATTGATACGAGTGCGGCCACGGCCCACCCCGGCGTCCGGGCGGTCATCACCGGTGAGGATGTCGCAGATGCCATACCGCCGCTACGGGTCGAGTTTGACCCAACAAATGCGCCCACGCACAAATCCTGCGACTGGCCGGTCCTGGCTCGGGGAAAAGTCCGCTTTGTGGGTGAGATGCTGGTAGCCGTTATTGCCACCGATCGCTATATAGCCGAGGATGCAGCCGCGCTGGTCGAGGTCGAGTACGATCCGCTCGACACTCTCTGGGACATGGAACAGGCGCTGGAGCCGGACGCTCCCCTGGCACATGAAGACTGGGGCGACAACGTCATGCAGACCCTGGAAGCCAGCATGGGCGAGGTCGATAGCGCGTTTCGGGCGGCTGACTGTGTTGTGGCTGAACGTTTTACAACAGGTCGTCACATGTCCCTGCCCATGGAGACGCGTGGCTGTCTGGCTACTTTTGATCCAGTGACGGACTCGCTGACGATCTGGTCCTCGACCCAAGTGCCGCATGTCCTCCGTTCAAACCTGGCGCTCTTATTAGACTTTCCCGAACACCATATCCGGGCTATCGCCCCGGACGTGGGCGGCGGTTTTGGACCCAAGGCGCATGTGTTTCCCGAGGAAGTCCTGACCGCCTTCTTCGCCCGTCGGTTTGGCTGCCCGATCAAGTGGATTGAAGATCGGCGCGAAAATCTGGCCGCCGCCATGCACGCCAAGCATCAAATTGTCGAGGCCGAGCTCGCCCTGAAAAACGACGGTACCATCCTCGGTGTGAAAGCGCGCTTTCTGAACGACGTTGGTGCGTATTCCTGCTTTCCGTTCAGTTCTGCCCTGGAAGCCGGGCACGCAGCATCAGGGCTGCCCGGTCCGTATAAGCTCCCGGCCTATCGCTACGAGGCCGTCTCCATTGTCACCAATAAGGTCACCCTGGGTGCCTACCGCGGCGTGGGCCTGCCGATTGCCATCCTGGTCATGGAACGCTTGCTGAATCTTGGCGCGCAGCGGCTGGGGCTTGATCCGGCAGAGATCCGCCTGCGGAATATGATCCGCCAGGACGAGCATCCCTACACCACGATAGCCGGAGCAAGGATCGAAAGCGGTAGCCATCAGGAGTCCTTACAAAAGGCGCTCGATATGCTGGGATATGACAACTTCCGAGCGGAGCAGGAACAAGGTCGAAAGGCAGGCCGCTATCTTGGCGTGGGCCTGGGCTGTTACATAGAAGGCACGGCCCCCGGCTCTTCGTTTTTTAACCTCATGGGGATACAGGTTGGCGGCTATGAGTCGGCCACCGTCCGGATGGATGTCGATGGGAAAGTCACCGTTTTGACCGGCTCTTCTTCACATGGTCAGGGTCATCAAACGACCCTCGCCCAAGTGGCAGCCGACGAATTAGGCGTTGCCGTGGCCGATGTGAAAATCGTTCAAAGCGACACCGCTCTTGTTCCCTATGGCTGGGGAACCTGGGGCAGCCGAACGGCGGTGACCAGTGGTGGGGCTATTATCAGAGCAGCGACGAAAATCCGGGAGAAGATTCTGCGTGCGGCCTCATGGCTCAGCGAAATTCCTCCAGACGACCTCGAATTGGCGGGCGGCATGATCCGCCGTACGCAAGACGGCACTCCCTTAATGCCGATCAAGGCTATTGCCTATCAGGCGCTTGTCGCCCCAAGCAAGCTTCCGGCAGACGAAGAGCCCGGTCTCGAAGCAACCTCGCATTATGAGCCGCCACCGGCAACGCATTCCAATGCGACTCACCTGGCAACGGTCGAGGTGGATGTTGAAACCGGGCAGATCAGCCTGCTGCGCTATATCGTTGTTGAGGACTGCGGCCGGATTATTAACCCCATCATTGTCGATGGGCAAATTCAGGGCGGGGTCGCCCAGGGTATCGGCACGGCCATGTATGAACATGCCATCTACGACGAGAATGGGCAGTTCTTGACCGGCACGCTGATGGATTATCTCGTCCCTACAGCGGTAGACGTTCCGCGCGTCGAGATCGGTCACTTTGAAACGCCCTCACCCGACAGCCAGGGAGGAATCAAAGGTATAGGCGAAGGCGGGGCCATTGCGCCGCCGGCGGCGATTGCGAACGCGGTCGCCGATGCGCTCTCCCCGTTCGGCGCCCAGGTGAACGACATCCCGCTTACGCCGGAGCGGGTGTTGGCCGGTATCGAACGGGCGAGAAACACAGCCGGGACACCCGACTAGAAGGAGGACAGACCATGCAGTTCGGTGTGTGTGTAGCCACGAAAATCGACGACTGGCAGTTGATCCAGTATGCTGAAGAGTTGGGCTATGACCGGGCCTGGATTCCCGACTCGCAGATGATCTGGTCGGACTGCTACGCCACCCTGGCCCTGGCCGCCCAGCACACCTCACGTATCCGTATCGGGACGGGCGTGGCCATCCCTGGGACGCGGCTCGCCCCGGTCACCGTCCACTCCATTGCTTCCATTAACCGCCTGGCGCCGGGCCGCGTCTTTTTGGGGATTGGCACCGGACATACGGCCATGCGGGTCATGGGTATGCAGCCGATGCGGATTCGAGACTTCCGCGAATACCTCCGGGTGGTCAGAACCCTCCTGCGGGGGGAAGAAGTCGAATACACCTATAACGACACCACGCGCACGATCCGTTTTCTGCATCAGGACTTACACTTCCTGAATCTGGACGATCCGATTCCGCTGATAGTCGCCGCCAACGGTCCCCGCGCCCTGAAAACCGCGGGCGAGTTCGGGGATGGCTGGGTCGCAGGGGTGAAACCCGGACCGGAAGCCTTTCTCGGCGACTGGCAGCAGGTCCGGGCCGGGGCGGAACAGGCGGGTCGGAGCCTGCCCGGCAGCTTCCATACCGCGGCTTTTACCACGGCCGTCGTGCTGCAACCCGGCGAGTCACTGGCCTCGGAGCGGGTCATCGAGATGTGCGGCTCTCAGGTCGCCGCCATCATCCACTTTGTGTACGAAATCTATCAACAAACCGGCAGTGAGGAGGTCATCCCCGCCGGCTATAGAGGCATTTGGGACGAATACTGCGCCCACGTCGAGCGGATGCAGACGCCGCCGGACAAGCGCTACCTCCAGCTTCACAACGGCCACTGCACCTTTCTCGTGCCCGAAGAGCGCCGCTTTGTCACCCCCGAAGCAATCCAGGCGACGTGTCTGATTGGTGAGCCGGCGGCCATCATCGATCAGCTCCGGGCGGTCGAAAAGGCCGGTCTGAAGGAAGTCACGCTCTTACCCCCCATGGCCGCGGCGCGCACGGTGTTCAAAGATTTCGCCGAGCAGGTCATGGCGCGCTACTAGCGCAATTTACACCGTAGGGTAGCGTCCGAGGGGGGCCGTCGATCAGCCCTCTTGGGCTTCCTCCCGCGGCGTGCGCCCCTGGTCTCCGGTCCTTGGGCGTCCGCCCGCTCCGCCCATCTGAACACGGCTCTCATGTGGTGCCCGGCGCTCCAGAACCGTAGGGTGCATCCCATGCACCATCTTCCTGGTGCGCAGGGCACACCCTACGGGCTGGTCTCCGGTCCTTGGGCGCCCTCCCGCTCCGCCCATCTGAAAACTGCTCTCGCCGTGCAGGGGGCTGCCGTCATGCCGGACGTGCTCCGGCATCCAGCGAGCAGAGGGGGCTGGGGGCCTGGATGCCTCCGCCGGAATGACGGGCGGCTACACAGCATCGCAATTTGCCCTAGCACCCGCCTCCGCACCGCTACGCTTCTCGGCTGAGCCCGCATAAACATGCTATGAACTCAGGCATGAAGCGGAAGAGACCCTTTGGTCCCGGCTTGCTCGTTGCGGCCGCTTTTATCGGCCCTGGGACGGTCACGACCGCCAGTGTCGCCGGAGCGCAGTTTGGGTTTGCCCTGGTGTGGGCGGTCGGGTTTTCCGTTTTGGCCACCCTCGTCCTGCAGGAAATGGCGGCCCGACTCGGTATTATTGCGCGCAGCGGACTGGGCGAAGCGCTGCGGACGGCTATTCAAACTCCGCTCCTCCGTCTCCTGCTCCCGCCCCTGGTCGTCATCGGCATTGGCGGTGGCAACGCCGCCTTTGAGATGGGCAATATCCTTGGCGCAGCGCTGGCCTTGGCTGAGGTCTCCGGGCTGCCGACCTCAGCCTGGACCCTGGTCATTGGCGGCCTGGCGTTTGGGTTGCTGTGGTCCGGGACGTATGCGGCTATCGAGCGCGTGCTGGTTCTGCTGGTTCTGCTCATGAGTGGGGTCTTTCTGTTGACGGCTCTGCTCGTCCAACCCTCACTCTCGGACATCTTGGCCGGCTTCAGCCCGACCCTCCCCGCCGGGTCATTGGTGACCGTGCTGGCGCTGGTCGGCACCACGGTCGTTCCGTACAATCTGTTTCTGCACGCCAGTACGGTCCAAGCCAAGTGGCCGGCGACCCTGCCCGCTTCCCAAGCCCTGCGTGAGGCCCGGGCCGATACCTTTCTCTCGATCAGCCTGGGTGGTGTCCTCACCCTGGCCCTGGTCGCAACCGCGGCCGCGGCTTTTTTTCGCCACGGGATAGCACTGGAAAATGCCGCCTCCCTGGCCAAACAGCTTGAGCCCCTGGTCGGCTCACACGCGCGTCTCCTGTTTGCGACCGGCCTGTTTGCCGCCGGCTTGACCAGTGCCATCACCGCCCCGCTTGCCGCCGCCTATGCCACGGCCGGGGTGCTGGGCTGGTCAGTAGACAGCGATACCGGGAAGGTCAGACTGGTGTGGGGTGCGGTCATCCTGATCGGGACAGGGCTGGCCTTTTTTGGGCGGCAGCCGCTGCTGGCTATCCTGCTGGCCCAGGCCGTCAACGCCTGCTTACTGCCCCTCCTGGCCGGCTGTCTCCTGTTTGTCATGAATAAACACAAGCTCCTCGGTTCGTACACAAACGGAGCCCTGGCCAATACGGCGGGCGGCGCGGTTGTGCTGATTGTGACGGGCCTGGGCGTCTTTCAATTCTTTCGCGTATGGGGAGTGATCCCAACCTGATACGATCTCAACCTCGATCGGAGCGGAACGCCTGCGGAGTCTCGTATGAGCCATTTATTTGCCTATCTTTCTCGGATGAAATTCATTCGGCGCTGGAGCTTGATGCACAGCACCTATCCGGAAAACGTCCAGGAACACAGTCTTCAGGTCGCGCTGGTGACCCATATATTGGCCGTTATTCGGAATCGTCTTTTCTCCGGCAGGGTCAACCCGGAGCGGGCCGCAACCCTGGCCCTGTATCACGATGTGGGCGAGGTCCTGATCGGCGACCTGCCCACCCCCGTCAAGTATTTTAACCCGGAGATCAAGACCGCCTATCAGACTATTGAGAAGACCGCGGTGCACAAGCTGTTCGGCATGCTGCCCGCAGAACTCAGGGACGACTACCGGCCGTTCTTTGAGCCGGCTGACACCGACCGCGACCTTCACGAGTTGATAAAAGCCGCGGACAAACTATGCGCCTATCTCAAATGCCTGGAAGAGGTCAGCGCCGGCAATCAGGAGTTCTCCCAGGCCGAACAGGCGCTCAAGCAGGCGGTTGAGCAGACCGACCTCCCGGAGGTGCGCTATTTTCTGGAGACCTTTGTCCCGAGTTTCCGCCTCACTCTCGACGAGTTGGGTTAAAAAGCAGCAATAACAAGGTTCTGTTCGGCTAAAGATCGCGCTGAATCACAAAATTCTGTAGAGCCTCCTGCCACACCACCTGTACCTCACTGAGGGCATCCGGGAAATTCGGGACGACAACCTCTCGCTGCACTCCCCGCAGAAACTCTTCTCCCAAGGTCGTCACCGTAAAGGTCGCCCGTCCGAACTCCTCCCCATCGGCCAAAGCTCGTATCGTATGGTCCCCGTCACCCAGCCGGTTCCAGTTGAACAGCAATCCAAAGCCATTATACCGATCCCCACAGACAGTCTCGGTGTCGGCCCGCTCAGTGCCATACGCCGCTTCCAGTCGCTGCGTGCCGTTGATCTCCAGTTCGACCACCTCCGCGTCACACACCCAGCCTGAAATCACCCCAATACCGCTCCGCCAGGATGCTTGCCCTGGATTGCCTAACATCCCCACTGGGCCGTCACCGAATTCGGGCTCACTCTCCGTAGGACGGCTGCGCGGCGGGGCAATGACAAAGTTCTGGAGGGCCTCCTGCCATACCAATCGTACCTCCTCCCCAGGACTCGGAAAATCATGGACAATCCACTCTCCGTGAACGCCTCGTAAAAACTCCACCCCCAAGGTCTTTACCGTGAACGTCGCCCGTCCAAATTCATCCCCATCCGCTAAGACCCGGACCGTGTGTTCTCCATCGCCCAACCGGTTCCAATTGAATAACAATCCAAAGCCATTGTCTTCGTCTCCACAGACCCCGACTGTGTCAAGCCGCTCCGTGCCATAGCCCGCCTCCTGCAGTGGGAGATCATCCAGCACGATCTCCACCACGACTGCGTCACATATCCAGCCGGAGAGGACCCCAATGCCACTCTGGAAGGAGCTTGGCCCCGGGTTCTCCAAAAATCCGACCAGTAGGCTTACCTCCAAGGTGTAGGTCCCCGTCTGGCTTCCCCTGCTTTCGACGGCCACTAGGACCCAGCCAGCCGCAACACGGGTGCTCAGCCGAAAGTTCCGTCCAGCGCCTCCCGTAGCACCCGTAGCCAGTTCCTCCCACCCCCGCCATACTGTGCCCACAGTGTCGGTTTGGCCGGTGGTCTCGACAATCAACTGTCCGTCATGGGGAATCACAATATGGAAACAATCAATATCGTATGCCGAGTCGATCTCCCCGGCGGTTGACGATGTCCAAGTGGCAGATTCTAGCCGGACTAAGGTGAACGGATCGCGATTCACGGGGCAGTCGTTATTGTCCCTCAGGAGAATCGGCGTGGCCACATCGGTGGCCTCGTCGATATTCTGTGCCCAAGTGGTGCTGTTGCAAATCAGCACAGCGAGAGCGAGAAAGAAGATAACCGGACCGGAGATCCTGAAACGGGTCTTCTCCCTGAGATTTTGAGATTGGACCACAAGCATCCCTCCTTACATCCTCTCCCTATTGAGCACAGTCTGGCCGCGCGACTGTAACACGGCCCTGGATTTCTTCAAGGCATCGTGTAGCCGTCTCACCCTCAACGAGTTGAGTTAAAAAAAGACGTGCCGAACGGGCGTCTTTTTTTCGTTCCGAGCCGCAACCTGGCTGGCATGGAGCCCCGCCCTCAATTACAGTTAAGGGGTATCGGAGGCGTAATCCAGGACACGTCAGGAGGGAGGAAAAAATGGCAGCACAGACTCCGCAGGCAGGCATCATTCCAGAGCCGAATCAGCACGCCCTCTTTCTGGTCACCAGAGTCAATAATCCAACCACCAGCCGCGGAGCGGTCGCCGGGGTGGTCGCGGGTATTCCCGAGTTGGTGACGGCGGTTGGCCAACACGATCCGCAGGCCGCTCTGGTGTGTACGGTCAGTTTTGGCTCGGGCTTTTGGGATGCGCTCTCCCCAGGCCGGCGGCCCAGCGGGCTGCGACCCTTCAGCGCCATTGACCTGCCCGGTAAGAGCGCGCCGAGCACGGGCGGCGACATCCTGTTTCACCTCATCTCAAAACGGCTGGACCTCAATTTCGAGCTGGCCAAACAGATTCGGGGCCGGCTCGGAGAGGCGATAGACGTGCTGGACGAGGTCCACGGCTTTCGCTATCTGGACTCACGCGATCTGACCGGGTTTATCGACGGCACGGAAAACCCCAGCGGCGCTGAGGAGCGGGCGGAGGTGGCCCTGATCGGTGCCGAAGAGCCCGACTTCGCCGGCGGCAGTTACGTCTTCACCCAACGCTATGTGCATAATTTCCCCAAGTGGCACGCCACCCCACAAGACGAGCAGGAAAGAGCCGTCGGCCGCCGCAAGGCGGACAGCGAAGAGCTGCCCGACGAGGTCAAACCTCCAACCGCCCACATCAGCCGGGTGGTCATAGAGGAAAACGGGCAAGAGCTTGAAATCCTGCGCCACAGCTTCCCCTATGGCACCACCTCGGAGGCGGGCCTGTTCTTCATTGCCTATACCAAAGACCTCGACATTACCGACAAGATGCTGCGGCGCATGCTGGGAGCCGGCGGCGACGGGCGGCACGATCATCTCATGGACTACACCCAGGCCGTATCCGGCGCGCACTTCTTTGCCCCGTCGCTCGAAATATTGCAGGCGCTGGGGAAATAGCGCTTACGGGGCGGTCGGATTCTGCTGCTGGGCTTCCAGGTCAAAAAACAATTCCCGGCCCGGATTCTTCAGGTCGGGGCTCTCGCCCAGCCGGAGAATCCGGGCGGTGAGGTTTCCGGGGGCGATATCGAGCACGCCCACCGTTCCCAGCCGGGTGGACCACAGATGGGGATGGGTGGCGCTACCCGAGTTGATCTGCAAGACCCCGTCTCGATACTCCAGGCGCTCGAAGTGGGTATGCCCGGTGATGATAATGTCGGCGGGCTCACCGCGCAGATACTGCCGGGTCAGGTCGGCAATCGGTCGCTCTTCAGGCTCCATGTCGTGGACCATGGCTATCCGCCAGCCTGCGAGGTGCAGCCGCTGCACGTCTTCCACCCGCGGGTCGTCCCAGCCGCTGTCATTATTGCCGCGGGCCGCCAGCGTCGGCGCGATCGCTTCCAGCCAGTCCAGCACGCGCGGAGTGACGATATCCCCGCCGTGGAGAATCAGGTCCGCGCCGGCAAAAGCGACTCTGACCTCGTCCCACAGCTCGCGGATCGTACTCGGCAGGTGGGTGTCAGTAACCAGACCGATACGCATTCGTTGTCTTTGCTCCGGGGACAAGAGAGTTGAGAGTCAAGGCCTTAATCCTAGCTGCTTCCGAATCAGGCTACAGAGACTCTCCTTTATTTCTGAGTGTCTGGGGACGGGAGCGCGTTTGCCGGCTTTCGGATTTTCATAAATATCATGCCGCTTCCCATGACGTTTGAGGGAGCAACCCGCGTCAACTCATTCCCGAATAAAATGTCCTCTCTTCACACGACATCCACAGAAATATCTTTCGTTTGTGCTCCTGAGTGCCGAGGCGGGGCTTCCTCTTCGATCACCATTGTATAGGCATCCCGTATATTCTCCTCTAACTCTTCGAGGGTCTCTCCTTGGCTGAAAATCCCAGGAATTTCTTTCAGTCTTCCGACATACCACCCGTCGTCCATCCAATATTCAAGTGAGAATTGGCGTTTCATAAGCATCCCTCTTTCCTCAGTGGCAATGGAGAGTCAAGTCCTTCTCCCACCTACCGCACCTCGCGAATCACAAAATTCTGCGAACTTTCTTCCCATTCAAGCACGAACATGCTTCCGGGACGAGGAAGAGGAAAATCAGTTATTGTTGCTGCCCCACGATCCAGCGGGCGGCCGCGACAATATTCTCGGGCGCAATCCCGTAGCGCCGATACAGCTCGGCCTGGGTGCCGGACTGTCCGAACTCGGTCACCCCAAGACAGACCATCCGCGTGGCCAACGCTCCACCAATAAACGCCAGGGTATGCGGATGGGCGTCGTGGAGGGTCACAATCGGGGCGCTGCGCTCTTCGGGCGGCACAAGGGCCTCCACCCAGCTTGCCTGCCGCCGGCCCTGCATGTTGTGCTGCTGGGTCTCCAGATAATCGTGGAACAACACGTCCGCGCTGGTCACGTTGAACACATTGGCAAAAACCCCGTGCGGCCTGAGGAGTTGGGCGGCCTCGACGGCTTCCGGCAGCATGGCGCCCGTCACAAAAACGTGGACGACGTTCAGGCCGGGTTGATAGGCTTCCTCGGACTGCCAGTCCAGCAGCCGATAGCCTCCATGAAGTACCTGCTGTCGCAGGTCTTCTTCGCCTTCCCGTTCCAGCACCAGATTGAAGACGGCCTGGTCCAGCGGCTTGGTCGAGAGCCGCAAATAGGCGCTCTTGCCGGTGTCCCGGTCCTGGAGTTCGGCCAGCGCGGCCAGGAGGATCCATTCCAGCTCAAGCGCATAGGCCGGTTCGTAATACGTGACCCCAGGCAGTTGGACGCCGATGCCCGGCGTAATGAGAGACTGGTGCGCCCCGCCCTCGGGGCTGAGGCTGATGCCCGAGGGGGTACCGATGACAATGAATTTGGCCTGCGAGTAGGCCGCGTAAATAAAGGCGTCGAGCGCCCGACACACGAACGGATCGTAGACCGTGCCTATCGGCAGCAAGGACTGCCCGTACAGCTCGTCAGCCAGGCCAAACGCCCCCAGGGCCAGAAACAGATTATTCTCGGAGATGCCCAGTTCGATGTGTTTGCCGGTCGGGTTCTCGCGCCAGTCGATCAGCAGCGAAATATCGGACTCCCCAAAGTAATTCCTCATCTGACGCCGCGAGTACACGCCGACCTTGTGAATCCAGCCGCCCAGATTGGTTGACATGGCGACGTCGGGCGAGATCGTGACCAGATAGCGCGCAATCTCGGGCTGACGACTCAGCGCCAGAAAAATACGGCCCAGGATGGCCTGCGTCGACAGGACGCCGTGATACGTTCCGCCCAAACCGGCCGGAATCTCAATCGCCGGCGTTACGCCCTTTTCGGCCGGAGCGGAACGCTGCGTTTCCTCGGCCGGCCCCTCTCCCTCCTCCAGCCGCGCGGTAATATAGCGCGCCTCTTCGCTGTCCGGGGGAAAGGCGGCAAATTCCTCGCCCTCGGCCACGCCCAGCCGGCGGCGGACCCTGTCGATCTCCCCAGGCTTGAGCAGCCGCGCATGGTTGGCGGGATTGCCGGCCAGGGGCAGGTTCCAGCCCTTGATCGTATAGGCAAAGATCACAATCGGTTGGGTCTCGATGGCGAACGCCGCGGCAAAGGCTTCGAGCACCCGCCCCAGGTCGTGCCCACCCAGATTGGCCAGCAGCTCCTTGACCTCATCCGGCTCATAGCCGGCCAGCAGCTCGGCCATGGCCGCGTCTTTTTCCCCGTTGTGCTGAATGAAACGATCCCGGATAGTGAGCCCGTCCTGGAGCAACAGGCTCTGGTATTCCTCATTGCTCATCTCATCGATCCGGGCTCTGAGCTTGAGCCCGTAGGGTTGACGGAAGACGTTTTCGAGCCGCTGGCCGTATTTGAGGTCGATGATATGCCAGCCGTTGGCGGCAAACATTTCCCGCAACTGCTGGGCGCGGCCGTCCGGGACGACGCGGTCGAGGCTCTGCCGGTTCAGGTCCACGATCCACAGCACACGCGACATGCGCTGGGTATAGGCTTCACCCAGCGCCTCCCAGATATTGCCCTCATCCAGCTCGGCATCACCCACCAGGGCAATATGCCAGCCCGCGGACGGCCCGTCCGCAGGTGGAGCGGCCTCCTGGGTCGCGCCGTCGGCGTGGTCGCCCAGATAGTCACGCACCAGGGCGCCGAAGAGCGGCGCCACCGCGCCCAGGCCGACCGAGCCGGTTGAAAAATCGACCTGGTCCGGGTCTTTGGTCCGGGACGGGTAGGCTTGCAGGCCGCCGTACTGGCGGAAGGCTTTGAGCTTCTCCTGGGGCAGGAGGCCACGTAAAAACTGAATCGCATGAAAAACCGGCGAGGCGTGGGGCTTGATGGACACGCGGTCGCCCGGCCGCACAAAATAAAAATACAGCGCGGTCAGCAGCGTCACCACCGAGGCCGAGCTGGCCTCATGCCCGCCGACTTTGAGGCCGTCCGGGTTGGGCCGCACAAAGTTCGCATAATGCACGATATAGGTTGACAGCCACAGGACACGCCGCTGGATGCGCTCAAGCATGTCCAGGTCGTACAGGTCCCACCGGCGGACGCGGGCGGACGGCTGCGTATCGGCCACGGCGTGCGGTTTCATGCGGCTGGTCTCATCACAGTTCTCATAGAAAGGCGCTGGCTGGAATCAGTTCCTCAGACTACAGGCCGAAGAAGGTGGCCGCGTTCTCTCCCAGGATTTTGTTGACCGAGGCTTCGGGCAGACGGGCCAGCGATGCGCGCGTTTTCTTGACCGGCTCGGTAAAGCCCTCGGCATGGGGGTAGTCCGAGCCCACAAAAAACTTATCGTCCCCAACCAGCTCAACCATATACGGCAGGGTGCGTTCGCTCGGGTCGGCGGAAATCCAGATGTTGCGCGCAAAATACTCACTGGCCGGCCGCTTCATCTGACAGGTGTGACCCATATAGCTGAAGCGATAGTCCAGCCGGTCGAGCCACTCGGCAACCCAGCCGCTGGCAGACTCGATCGTGGCCACCCGCAGGCGCGGGAAACGCTCGAACACGCCGTCATAGATCATGGTGGTGAGGGCCATACGCGGGTCTTGAATGACATTCATGCTGAGAAACATAAAGCCCGGATCACGGTCGCTATACCACTCGTTGCCGATGTATTTTGCGTGGACCACCAGGTGCAGCCCGACGGCAATGTCGCACTCCTGGGCCGTGGCCCAGACGGGATCGAAGTCCGGATGGCCAAAGCTCTTGCCATCGATCGGCAGGGCGCCGACAAAGACGCCGTGCACGCCGGCTTTGGCCAAGCGCCGAATCTCCTCAACTGCGGCGGCCGGGTTGCGCAACGAAATATGGCCCAGGGGGTAGAGACGGTCCAGACGCCCCTGACAGGTTTCAACCGCCCACCGGTTATAGGCTTGGCAGTGGGCCGCGGCGAGTTGCGGGTCTTCCACCAGGTCCTCCCACAGCAGGCCCAGGGTGGGGTAGATAAACTGGCCCGCTATCCCTTCGACATCGAGGAATCGGAGGCGCTGCTCCATGTCCTCAAGCGAGTGACTGAAGGCCTGGGTCGGATCGAAGGACTTGAGCCCCTGGCCGGATTCTTTTTGGCCATAGCCGACGGCGACACCCAGGAGTTCTTCGATGCTGAGATCCCCGGAATGATCGATCCGCACATCTTCAACCGCCATCGCATAGCGGTTGTTTTCGGGGTTGTGTTCAAACCGCAGGCAGCGCGGGCGATAGCGGGGATCAATATACTGCTCCCACAGATCGAGCGGTTCCATAAAGTGGCTGTCGGCATCAATAATACGCGTCATGTCGTCTCTCCTTTAGCCGTTTCCGACTGCTCGCATGGTCGCCACAAACTGTTGCATCTGGGTAAAGAGTTCATCCGGCTGGTCCGTTGTGGTCAGCATGTATAAGGCCTGCACGCCGGCCGCTCGGTAGGCCTGCGCCTGGGCGACGGAAACATCCGCTCCGACCAGGGTGGTAATCTCCAACTGCGCCGTATCGCGTCCGGCCTCCTGCATCAGGGTGTGTAGGGTCTCCGTCTTGTGCCGAATCGTCTCGGGCGAGAGAAAAACCGGCTGCCAGCCGTCTCCCCAGCGCGCCACGCGGCGCAGGGCGGGCAGGCTATTGCCACCGATCCAGATCGGCGGATGCGGCTGCTGAACGGGCGGCGGCCCGAAATTCACATCCGCATCGATCCTGCCATAGGCGGTGGTGAGACGCGGATGCGGGTCCGTCCACAAGGTTTTCATCAGCCTGAGACAGTCCTCGCTCAGCGCCGCCCGATCTGCGAACGGCACCCCAAGAAACGCAAACTCATCCTTCAGCCAGCCGATGCCGACCCCACAGATGATCCGTCCGCCCGACAAACGATCCAGCGTGGTGAGCATCTTGGTGACGGCCACGGGATGGCGATAGGGCAGGATAACCACGCTCACCCCCAAGCGGACGCGCGTCGTGATGGCGGCCAGAAACGCCAAGGTGGTGAAACAGTCCGGCCAGTCGTGCTCCTGATACACATGCCACGGCGGATTGTCCATCTTGACCGGGAACGGGGTCTGAATTTTTTGCGGCGGCAGGAGGTGGTCGCCAATCAGGATGGACTCACAGCCCAGTTCTTCCGCCAACTGAGCCATATCCCGCAGCACGGCGGGATCGGTCACAGCCGCCCCACTATTGACATGTATGCCGTATTGCATGCGTCTCCCCTGTTCTTCAACGTGAGCTATTCAGCGTGAGCCTGGAAAGCGCCTGACTGGACGCTATGGACGTTAGCGCGCCCAGCCGAACCCGGTCAAGGGAAAAAGGCGTTACGCCAGATGATCCAGCCTGCCTTGCAGCAGGACGGTCCGGCGCTCTTGCTCGGAAATACTGGTGCGATACGCTTGGCTGCCGACCCACAGCACCCCGCCGAGCAGTATCCAGAATAAGAGGAGGCCCCACTCGACCGGCCAGCCGAAAGCGACCGGACTCATGGGCACAACAAAGGCCAACAGGGTCATGCACGCGCCACCGGACGCCAGGCGCGAGACGAGAGTGCCAAACGGCACCCGGTACGGGCGGGCGAGGTCGGGGAAACGCCGCCGTAGCGCCGGCACAGACAGGGTCACACCCAGGAAGGCGACCGCGATGCCGAATGACGATACATTCACCAGCGGAATGAGGACATCCCGACCCAGAAACACACTCCCGACGCTCAGCCCGCTCACAAACAGCAGCGCCTTGTGGGGCGTGGCATGACGCAGGTGCACGGCGGCAAAAAAGGCGGGTAATAAACGCGCCCGGCCAAGGGCGTACAGCAAACGCGACGCCCCCAGGCAGAAGCCGTTCCAGGTCGTCAGCAAACCCACCGCCCCCGCGGACAGGACGCAATGGCTCAGCCAGGAGTTCCGAAATGCCTGGCGCAGGGCATAGGCGGCCGGTAGTTCCTGACCCGCCACCTCAGGCCAGGGCAGGACAATGGCGGTAGCCACCACGACAAACACGTAAAACAAGGCCGCGGCGGCGATGGAAAGCGGAATAATCAGACTGAGCCGTTTGAGCGAAAAGGTCGGGGCGGCCTCCTCGACCATCTGCGGAATGATGTCAAAGCCCATATACCACAGGGGCGCGGTCACAAATATCCAGAACATCCCACTCAGCGCCGACTGCCCCTGCTGCGCGGTCAACAGCGGAGTGAGATGGCTGAGCTGCCCTTTCCACACCGCGGCTCCCACAAAGAGGGCTGTGAGGAGAAAGAGGAGGCAGGTCAGGACCGTCTGGAGCTGGCTGGCTAACTGCACCCCGCGCCAATTCACCACCCCAATCAGCACGGTCCCACCCAGACCGACACCAACATGGCCGACGGGGATGGAGACGCCCGAGACCTCAGCCGTCAGGGTATTGAGAGCAGGAAAGAGAAACCCGAGTATCCGGCCGAGCGAGACCGCTTCAAACGCGCAAATCGCCACATAGCCCAGCACCAGAAACCAGCCCACCCCGTAGGCCAGAAACGGTCCCGAAGTCAGATAGGTATAGGCAATCTCCCCGCCGGCAACCGGCAGCATGGTTGCCAGCTCGGCGTAGCACAGCCCAACCAGAACGATCATGCCGGCACTGCCCACAAAGGCCAGACTCACCCCCAGCGGCCCGGCACTCTGGAGCCAGTCCCCGACCACAATCATCCAGCCCACGCCAATAATCGAGCCAAAGGCTATGGCGAAAAACTGAAACGGCCCGAGCTGCTGCTTCAGGGCCGAGACCTGGGACGGGTGTTTTTCGGAAGGAGCGAAGCTCATGAGGTGCTACCCGCCAGGGGGTCAACTGGTATGTGCAATATTCGCTCGATTCGTCTTGACACTCAGAAGCTTCAAGACTATGGATTTAAAAAAGGACCGGGAATTACCCGATCGACAAAGGGGCTCTGGAAATTCCGGAGCCCTTTTGTTTTTCCGGCTTCGCCAGCGCGTTTCACGATGCAGTATAGCCAGCCGGTCCCTTCCGTCATTCCGGCGCAAGCCGGAATCCAGGCCCCCGGCCCCCGGCCTCTGGATGCCGGATCAAGTCCGGCATGACGAGAGCGGAACGGCAGGGCTACAGCCTAACGGGAAATGCGCTAGACGATATAGTCGGAAAAGTCAGTCAACTCTGTGCCCTCCACATTCACCCACCATTTGTCCGCAACTAACTTTTGCGTCAGACCGCGCTGAATCATAGGTTTCATCACCGGCGCATCCGTTCACGCTTGTGATCGTGTCCGTCGTCCCAGTCGAGTTTGCCGAACAGCTCGAGCAGCCGTTCCTGCTCTCGCCGCGCAATAAACTCCCGCAAAGCCCTGTTAACGGTCGCCGTCTTCGTTTTCTCGCCGCCGACTTTGAACGCCTTGTCGAGCAGTTGCGGGTCTATCGCCAGGTTTGTGGCCATGGTGTGACTCCCCATACACCAAGATGCATAAAGTACTCTCCCGTGGATGACGTGGTCAATATGCGGGTAGCCTCATTATCTTCATTGAGCCCAGAAGGGACCCTTGCATTTTTCTGGATATTTCCATATATGCTTACGCCCAAGTGCCTTAGGGTAATCATAACTCCACTTGCCTATTAAACATTTAAGGAGGAGTCGGAAAGCGTGAAGTTTCTGCGAACTAGTACTCACGCGGAATTTTTGCATTCCTCTCAGTCCTAGGTTTCCTTGGGGCCAGTTCTTTCCTATCGTCTCAGCAAGAGCTCCCCACTCCATCGTTTTTCTTCAAAATCAAACTGGAGGCTTGATGAGCTATCCCGAGCGCAAAAAGCTCTACCGCCGTATCGAACGAGACCGAGAAACCAAAGTTTTGTCGTTCATAACGAGTGAACGCCAAGGTATGGAAACCGTCATTGCCCAGGATTGTATTGATCCATTCGTTGATCTGCTCGAAAAGATAGGGCCAACTAAGCGCATATCCCTAATTCTTCACACTAACGGAGGACAAACTCTAGCGGCCTGGCGGTTAGTGAACCTTATACATATGTTTTGTGACGAGCTTGAGGTCATGATCCCATCGAAAGCGCTCAGTGCGGGTACATTGATCTCCATAGGCGCAGATAGAGTGATCATGACAAAGCAAGCAGCCCTAGGTCCCATAGACCCAAGCGTGAACAATCCCCTAAATCCACAAGCCAGTATTGGCGGTCAATCCAAGCAAGTCCCAGTTAGTGTTGAGAGCGTTCGTGGTTATCTTGATGCAGTTCGAGAAGAGCTTAAAATTAAAGGCGAGGAAGCCCTGACATCAGTTCTTGTGAATTTGACCAACCATGTTCACCCCTTGGTTCTTGGCGAGATATTTAGGACACAAACACAAATCCGGTTCTTGGCAAAAAAATTACTCATCCGGCAGGTCAACGAGGAAGAAAAAATTGCATCGATCATCGACTTTCTTTGTGCAGATTCGGGAAGTCATGACTATACAATCAATCGACGAGAAGCTTCGGAGCTTGGGCTTAAAATTGAGAAGCCATCTGTCGCGCTTTACAAGTTGTTAAGAAAAATCCATCTAAGCTATGCTGAAGAACTAAAGCTGCTTGAGCCTTATACACCACAGGCCGTCCTTCATGATGCCGACCCAGATACTCCGGTTCAGTTCTCTATTCTTAGAGCCTTGGTTGAGGGAACAGCGGGCGGGTGCTATGGTTTCGTGTCGGAGGGGACTCTCATGCGGGTGCGTGTTCAGATACCAAACGCTCCTGTGCCACAGGAAGGCGTTAAGGACGAACGAGTCTTTGAAGGCTGGAGAAAATTATATGACAGCTCAGGAAAAAAATGCTGATGCTAGTGTCTACTATCATGAAAACGCGACGGCGGATGTTGCCCGCATGAATTCATCGACGGTATATGGCAATCTTGCCGACGCTATGAAGAACACCACCATGCCATTTCCGCCCCCTCAGATTACCCAAACAGTGACAATAATCTCATCGTCTGGAATTGACGAGAGTTTTGAAGACGATAACTAAGCCTAACCCCCCTTTTCCCTCAGAATTTTTCTTAATCAAGGTCCCCCGGCCTACTTGTCGAAACATAGCCTGAGTTAGATCTTTCGGATCGGTTGGCATCGGCCGGCTCGCTGATTCCTTCAAACCCATGCCCACGCCGTAGCGGCAGTGCTATCAGGCTGGAAGCCCACACTTCTTGAGACGGCCGGCCCTAACGGTACAGCGGTTGCAGGTCCTGGGCGAGTTCGGCCAGGGCGGGCGGGCCGACGATGATGCCGTCTTTGACGATCTGCTCGCCGTCGAGCCAGAGCGATTGCTTGGACAGCACGGCGTCGGGATGGTTCTCGCCGCCGCCGGGCATCCAGAACGGCAGGCCCAGGCCGACCGCGTTATAGCCCAGGACGCGCTGGTCCTCAAGAAAACAGTTGCCCGTGTAGCGCGCGGCCGGATGAATACCGCAGGTGAAGTGGATGATATAGCCCAGCCCCTCGCCGCTGGCCCGCCGCAGTGAGCGTTCCAACACGGTTCCCTCGGCCACACCGCCCGACACGTCCTGCACCGTGCCGTCTATGGTCAGACTGATCGGCTCTTCCAACGGGGTATAATACTCGTGGAAGACGGTGTCGAACTTGACCACGCCTTTGACCGAGTCTTCCTTGGGCATAATCATGACCGTGCCGGGGACAAACAGGGCGCCCGGTCCGTTGGCGCGAGCCGTGCCCATGGCCATGGGTTCACCAATGGTGAAGCTGACATCCGTCCCGACCGGATTGGTAATCCGGCCCTGGGCGCCTTTTTTCTCGACCAGCAAGGCGTCAAAGGCTGCGGTGACGGCAAACAGGGTATCCAGGTTGACCTTGCCAAACAGCCGGACCGTGGACTCGGCGTTCAGACCCGCGGCCAGATAATAGCGAGTGCGCTTATTCTGCATGGCGGCGTCAAAGGCATTCGAGCCGGCCATATAGGGGAAGGTCAGGTCTATCCATACGTCACAATTCGTGACTGCCGCCCGGACCGGGTCGGAGATATAGGGATCGCCCAGCGCGCCCTGAAAGGGCAGTTGCGGAGCAATGAGCAGAGCCACCGGCGTATCAAGATTGCGGGCCGCGTTCTGGATGGCCTCAACCGTCTGCATATCCGAGGCCGTATCCGCGGTGATCAGCACCGTTTCGCCCGACTGGACCAGCAGGACCTCGCGGATCATGGCGTCCACGGCTTGGGTGAGTTCCGGTCCGAGATTGGTAATCAACATCTTGTCCTCCTGTTTCCTGGGGAACCGGCCAGCTTTCTCAGACTGAGCGGCTGTTACGCTCCCCCTCACCCTGGCCCTCTCCCTCAGGGAGAGGGTTTTCTGGCGGGCCGGAAGCCGGCACTCCCAACCTACTCGGCTTCGAGGCGTTCGAGGTAATAGTTGGCGATACTATGAATGGCGACCTCAAAACGGGACATGGGTCCGGGTTTGAAATACTTGGAATCCATGCCCTGCTGGAGCGACTTGATCATCAGAATGTCTTCGGCCAGGAACTCCTTGAGAAAGTCGTCATAGACCCGCACCTTGTCCCGAAAATCGGGCTGCTCAAAATGCTGCTGGGGAAAGAGCTGATACGAAACGCCGACCGTTTTATCGACGCCCTCGCCCGGCCAGACCGACATAAAGCACAGGAAGTCATGCCGCGGAAACCAGGGGATATTCGGCCGCAGATGACTGGAATAGCCGCCCTCGGCCAGTTTGCCCGAAAGCCAGGGAATCGTGCCGAACAGCGAGTCGCCGTTCGGGGCCAGGGTCTTGCCCTTGAAATAGCCGTGATAGCCACCCCGCACCGGCCGAAACTCGTAGGACTCGAGCGGCTGCCAGGGGCCGAAGGTGTTCACGTGGAGCACGGCAATATGGTAGATATCGGTCAGGTTCTCGTTCACGAACTTCCAGTTACAGTCCAGCTCGAACGAGAATTTACTCGCCAGACGAAAGTCCTCATAGCGGTAGGGCTGATAGGTCCGGGGAAAGTCCATCTCGTTCAGGACATCCATCAAGCTCCGTGCCGCCGGGTCGAAATTGATAAACAGAAAGCCCGCCCAGGTATCGACCCGTAAGGGAATCAGGCCGAAATCCTTGGGGTCGAAGCCCTCCATTTCTGCGGAGTGGGGCGCGTTGAGCAGCCGCCCGTCCAGGTCATACGTCCAGCCGTGGTAGGGACACGACAGCGCCTTGTCACAGCCTTTGCCAAACGGGGTGCCGTTGTCGGGCTCGCCAAATGCAATCTGCGTCCCCCGGTGGCGACACACATTGGAGAAGGCTCGAATCTCTCCCTGGCGGTCTTTGCAGATGACAACCGGCTCGCCCGCCACCCGAAAGGTCAGATAGCTGCCCGGCTGGTCCAGCTCTTCGACCCGCCCCATGCACAGCCATTCTTTTTGAAAGAGGCGTTCTTTCTCGCGCGCATAAATCTCGGGCGAGGTGTAAAAATGGGCCGGCATATGCCGCGCCTGGGACAGCGGCTGCTGGGTCCGGTCGGCTCCCTCACGGACGGGTTGAGATAGTTGTGTCATCGCTCTTTCTTTCTCTCTCTTTTCTCTTCACTGGGAGTGCGGGCATCTTGCCCGCAAATAACCGCGGGCAAGATGCCCGCACTCCTTCAGCCCATCAGGCCCTCATCATACATACCCCGAATGGGTTGTTTCTCCGCAAATCGGCTAAAGCGAAAGGCGTCGATATCCGTGCCCGGCTGCTTGCCGTTGATAATCAGCTCGGCCATCATCTCGCCCACCGCCGGGGCCAGCTTGAAGCCGTGGCCGCTGAAGCCGACGGCCATATACAAGCCGCCAACCCCCGGCACGGCGTCCAGAATGGGATGCCAGTCGGGCATGACATCAAAAAAGCCCGAGTAGCCGCTGTGAAAATAGCCGGTCTCAAAGCGGGGAAAGCGATGCGTGACATGGCCGGTCATCTCAACCGTTTTGTCATAGCTGACGCCGTGGTCGTAGCGGTCGGGATCGACCCGGTCGTTGAGTTCAATCGGGTCGAGCGAGCCGACCAGGGTCAGGTCTGCGCCCTCGGGCCGGGTGTAGACCTGGCTGACGAAGTCGTAAAACAGGGGATGCCGCTCGGCCGCCTCGGCCGGCCGTTTGACAAAACAGATATTGTGGCGGCAAACGGTCAGGGGAATCGCCACTTCCACCATGGCCGCAATCCGGTCGCCCCAGGCGCCGGCCGCGTCAATGACCGTCGGCGCGGAAAAGCGACCCTGATTGGTGACCACCTCGGCCACCGCGCCGCCTACCAGTTGGATGCCGGTGACCTCGGTGCCTTGATGGACCCGCACGCCCAGCTCGCGGGCCCGGCGGATGAAGGACGAGGTGGTGTCGGACGGGTCGGCGTAGCCGGAGTCCGGCTCCCAGGCCCCGCCGGCCAGGTCTTCCACGCGCGTGCGCGGCTCGATTTCGCGGATTTCTTCGGGAGAGATCAAACGGGTGTTGATTCCCACGCGGCGTTGCATGGCCACCACCTTTTTGAGCGCTGCGAGGTCCCGCTCGGGTACGCCCATCAGATAGCCCGTTCGCCTGAAACCGGCCGACCCGCCGATTACATCACCGAAGTGCTCAAACACGTCCAGGCTGCGCCGCACCATGCGGGCGGTCACCTCGGTTGAATAGTGTTGGCGAATACAGGCCGAGCTTTTGCCGGTTGCCCCGGAGGCAATGAAATTTTTCTCCAGGACGACGACATTGCTGATGCCCCGTGTGGCGAGATTGAACGCAATGCTCGCTCCGGTCACACCCGCACCGATAATCACGACATCCGCTGTGTGGGCCATACCCCCTCCTGAGCGCCGGCCATATCACCGGCGCATCCTATAAGCTCTCGTTGTCTGCGCGCAACCCATGCTCTTGGCCCTACCCAGCTCTATCCTGCCATATCCCGAGCGCCTGACTTTTGGTAAGACGGCCACACAACGAACCGAAAAAGGAGAAAGCCATGGCCGACAAAAGTCTGGAAACACAGGTGCAGGAGATGTTGGACCGAGAGGCGATTCGAGACCTTCCACAGCGGTACTGCCATTATGTGTGGCAGCAGGACGTTCCTGCCGTGGTCAGCCTCTTTACCCCAGATGGTGAGTTTGATGCCGGTGGGGCACAGCCTACGGCAAAGGGGAGCGAGGCCTTATTGGCAGCCTACACGCAGGGGCTGGCCGCTCTTGATCCACGTCCTTTTATCCACAATCACGTCATCGACCTTGAGGGCGACCGGGCCACGGGAACGTGTTATCTGGAGCTGCGCGCCACGCAGGATGGCCAGAGTGTGATTGCCGCCGGGCATTACGATGACGTGTATGCCAAAATCGACGGAGCCTGGAAGTTCCGCTCACGAAAATTCAACGCCTATTATTTTGTGCCGCTCAAAGACGGCTGGGCCAAGTAGAAACCGGCTCAGGCACGACGGGGCAGCCGGCCCATACCCCCTGCCTGGAGGGGAAGGTCAGAGTCGAGTGTGGCCCTTTCACCGCCCTCCCCTCCTTGTAAAGCGTCCTATCCCGCGTACCCTATTCTGAGGAGCCCGGAGCACGGCAGGAGGAGCCGCATGACGACCATTGCCTTCCCTGAAGACGCCTATAACCAGACCCTCGTTGCCAACGTCCACCCGCGTGACTGGACGAACCCGCAGCCCGCCCCGAGTTACAACCTGGTCGTCCTGGGTGGCGGCACGGCCGGCCTGATTACGGCGGCCGGCGCGGCCGGCCTGGGGGCGAAGGTGGCCCTGGTGGAACGGGAACATCTGGGCGGCGACTGCCTGAACGTCGGCTGCGTGCCGTCCAAAGCTCTGCTCCGAGCGGCCCGCGTCGCCGCGGATGTCCGGGACGCGGGCCAGTATGGCGTCGAAGTGCCGTCCGGCACCCGAGTGAATTTTCCGGCGGTCATGGAACGCATGCGCCGGCTCCGCTCGGAAATCAGTCCGCACGACTCGGCACAGCGCTATCGTGACGAACTCGGCGTGGATATCTTTCTGGGCGAAGGACGTTTTGTCGATTCGGACAGCGTAGAAGTCGACGGCCAGCAGTTGCGCTTCCGTCGGGCGGTCATCGCCACGGGCGCGCGGGCCATGCCCCTGCCGATTCCCGGTCTGGCGGAAGCCGGCTATCTGACCAACGAAACCGTCTTTTCCTTAACCGAGCTGCCCAAACGGCTGGCCATCATCGGCGCCGGCCCGATCGGCTGTGAAATGGCCCAGGCGTTTGCCCGCTTCGGCTCGCAGGTCACCCTCCTGGAAGTGATGCCCCAGATCCTCATCCGCGAGGACAAGGACGCCGCTGCGCTCATTCAAGACGCGCTGATTCGGGACGGCGTCTCGCTCGTCCTCGGCTGTCAGATCAGCGGGGTGACACGAGGGGGTCAGGAGACAGTGCTTCAGGTTGAAAAGGATGGGCAGCGGCAGGATATCAGCGTGGATGCCATCCTGCTCGGAGTAGGCCGCGCGCCCAACGTCGAAGGGATGAACCTGGAGGCCGTCGACGTGGATTTTGATACCAGACAAGGCGTGAAGGTCGATGACCGCCTCCAGACGACCAACCCGCGTATTTATGCCGCGGGTGATATTTGCTCGCCGTATAAGTTTACCCATATGGCGGATGCCCTGGCCCGCATTGTGATCCAGAACACCCTGTTCGTCGGGCGGGCAAAGGCGAGCGCTTTAACCGTGCCGTGGTGTACCTATACCGACCCTGAAATCGCGCATGTCGGGCTGTATGAACATGAGGCCGAAAAACAGGGCACTGCCATTCAAACCTTTCAGCAGGAGATGGGGCAGGTCGACCGGGCCGTGCTCGAAGGCGATACCGACGGTTTCGTGAAAATCCACACCCAGGCCGGTAAGGATACCATTCTGGGCGCAACGCTGGTGACCCGGCACGCCGGCGAAATGATCTCGGAGCTGACCCTGGCCATGGTCGGCGGCCTGGGACTCGGCACCCTGGCCCGGACCATTCATGCCTATCCCACCCAGGCCGAAGCCATAAAACGCGCCGCAGACGCCTATAATCGCACCCGGCTGACCCCCCGGGTCAAATCGCTCTTCACCAGGTGGCTGGCCTGGACGCGCTAGGGAGGTTCGCTCATAATGGTGAGATACGAAGCTGGCGCGCGACGCGCTGTGCGACGAGAAAGGTGAGACACCCCATGACTCAACTTAGGAATGTCTTTTCTGGAGGGTTCTTTCTGCTCTTGTGTGCTGCCGTTTCTGCCTCCATCGCGCTGACGCCTACGGTCGGCAGTGCTGAAGACGCAAAACAGAGCACGCAGACAACCTATACCAAAAAAACGATTACCCATGCCCTGGCGGCGCGGATGGTCGAAGCGGCTATCGCCCACGCAAAAGAACTTGGCGTCAAGCAAAATGTGGCGGTTGTTGATGACGGCGGGAATCTGAAAGCTTTCGCCCGTATGGACGGTGCTCCACTCCTCGGCATCGAAGGCAGTCAACGCAAGGCGTATACCGCGCTATTCGGATTTGGCACGGCTGATTTTTATGATGCCATCAAAGACAATCCGGCCCTGTTAGTGGGATTGTCCCATTTTGAGGGAGCAACCGTGGTTGGTGGCGGGCTGCCCATTACAATAGACGGCGAAGTCGTTGGAGGAATTGGCGTCGGGGGCGGGACGGTCGAACAAGACATTTCCTGTGCCGAGGCCGGGCTCCGGGTCTTGGGAGAATAATCCTCCGGATGTCTCAGCTACGCTGTATCGGGTCTTGCAAAACACCTCGCTTTTCAGGCGGGAGAGTCTGGTGACTCGAACCGGACCGCATATCCGCCAAACTTGCGCACGTTCAGCACGCCGGTATCAAACATGAGATACTGCCCCTTGATGCCCAGCAGCGTGCCTTCGATCTCGGGCGTCTTCTCAAAATTGCGCGACTTGACCTTGGTCGGATACTCCAGCACGGGATAGGTAAAAGACCGGCTGGACTCCTCCTCAAGCAGGGTGAGCGCGCCTTCCCCGGCGGCCTGGGTGTGGTCGTGCAACTCAGCCTGACACAGCCCGAGCAACTCGTCCCGCTTGGCCGCCAAATCCGCCAATTCGGGCTCGCCCTTGAGCATACGCTGCCAGTTGGTGCGATCGGCGATATGCTGCTTGAATATGACCTCAAGCAGCCCGGCCTGATAACGGCTCTGCACCCGAAAAATCGGCAGGGCCTGTACCGCGCCTTGGTCCATCCAGCGGGTCGGAATCTGACTCCCGCGCGTAATGCCGACTTTCAGGCCGGATGAGTTGGCGAGGTAGACATAGTGGGGCTGCATGCAGTGGGCCTCGCCCCAGGCCGGCTCACGACAGGTGCCCTGTTCATAATGACACAGCTCGGGTTTCACGATGCACAGGTCACACTGGGCCAGACTCTGAAAGCAGGGATAACAATAGCCCTGATTGAAGCTCTTGTTGGTCTTGCGGCCGCAGGCAACACAGTGAATCTCCCCGGAAAATCTGAGGCGCACGGTTTTGCCCAGCAGGGGGTTTACGGCGACCTCCCCCTCGCCGACCGGCAAGCGATACTCCACGGGCGGACCCGGCTGCGTTCTCATCTTGCGTAGATTGCCCTGCATCATGAGTCTCTCCCTTTTCTCTTCCTTTTTCTCTTCCTGGGAGCGCGGCCTTCCAGGCCGCGACTCTTTGCGGGCTGGAAGCCCGCACTCCTACAGCATCTCAGAGTCAACCGGGTAATGTTGCCGCCGATAGCGCACATGCTCGGGGTTAATCCGGTGCCGAAAATCAACGTATAAACTCCCCGGTCTGCCGATCAACGTAAAATCGTCGGCAATACTCACCCCGCCGATGCTCAGCAGGATATGACAGTTCGGACACAGACATAGCATATTCTCGGGAGTATCGGGGCCGTTGTGCGGGACTTCGAGGGGCCGGATATGCACCGCTTCGGCGTACGGCCCGACAGAGCCTTTGAGTCGAACGCGACACATCTGACAGCGATAGTGGTAGAGCTGCTTGAGCTCCTGAGCGTGGAGTCTTTCCTGGACGACTCGTTCCTTGTCTGCCTCCATTTTGACCAACCGAAAACGCCAGATGAAAAATCCTGCGCGCCCAACGCCCCGCCAGTAGTCGTCAACCGTGTACAGGCCGTCATACCGATAGCCGGAAGCGGGCGCATAAGGCGAACGGAAGCCGGCCCCACGGATAACGCGGACGGGCAGGCCGTGCAATCGGTTCTGGGCCAGAGCCCGATTGCCACGGGTGAGGACCTGGTGGCGTATCTGCTCATGCGTCTGGGGGTCGCGCCCGCCGTGGCCGGTATAGAAGATCATATCCCCGTAATCCTCGCCATCTTGATAGCCGCCGGCCAGGACCACCGAATCGGCGCCCGCCCGCCCACTACCGGCAATACCGGCAATGCGGGGCCGGTGCACCCCGGCCCTGGAGAGCGCCTGGCGAGAGGCGAAGTGACTGCCAGGCGGATAGCCTGGAATAGGGCCAAACCTGGGTTCGGACATGAGTACGTGCCAATAATCACAACCGGGCTATTCACCCGGTCGCCGTGATTTTCGACCTTCAGAGCACGCCCAGGCCGACAAAGCAACACGGCCACGGAGAGCAGGATGGGCAAGGCCCGTGCTCTCCAGGAGCCTGGAGCCCGGCAAAGAGCGACGACTCCCTCTCCCTGGGGGGAGAGGGCTGGGGTGAGGGGGGCAAGTCAGATTGAGGGACTACCCGGAAAAGGAATGACTTTGCCGTGGGGGCTGGCCGATGCCCCGCGCCATTTGCGCCGGCTCTTCTGTAATGCCTTGAGCACGGCCTCGGCTTCGGCCGGCGTCAGGGTCAGGGTCTGCTGCCGACACCAGCCCAGGCCCGAGCCCCAGGTCAGACGCCGGAAAGCAATGCTCGGCTGCTCGGCTGGTTGTCCATCTGGCTGTCCGTTGGGCTCATCCGCGGGGAGTTCCACGGCGATCTCCAGCGCGGTGTCGGGCCGGGCGGTGGCAGATGCCCCGTTTGGAATGGTTGTCACTATTTCGTTGGTGCGCATGTCTGTGTCCCTCCTGTGCACGCCGACAGAACTATAATGCGACAAAACGGCTGGCCCGCTGCCAACCCGTTGTCATCCAGTGTGTGCCGGGTGCTTCATGTAAGAATCCTTCGACGCCATCGAGTCGCTCAATGAGTGCGAGTCCTTTATCTTCCCCTAAAATCAAGAGCGCCGTGCTCAGGGCCTCGGCTTGGGCCGCGCTCGAAGCCACCACGCAGGCCAAGAGGTCGCGCTGCACCGGCCGACCGGTCCGGGGATCAATAATGTGGCCGTAGCGCCGGCCTTCGACCTGCATGCTCTGGCCCAGACTCCCGGAGATGGAAATAGCCTGGTCTGAAAACGTGGCCACGCCGACGATCTCTCCATTCGGCTGGCGTAACAATAGGCGCCAGCCCTCCCCATCGGGCGGGCGACCAAGCGCCCACAGGCTGCTCTGCCCAAAGTTGAGCAAGGCGTTTGTCAGCCGCTGGGCGCGGAGTTGTCGGGCGATCCGGTCGAGCGCATAGCCTTTGCCGATACCCCCCAGGTCCAGCGCCATGCCCCGCGCCGGCAGACCGACGCGATCGGGCGCGGCAAAGTGCAGCTTGTGACTCCCGATGAAGCGCAGGGTGTGGCGAATAGCTTCTGCGGTTGGCCGGGTGTGGGTTGTTGCCGCCTGCCGCCATAAGCCCAGGAGCGGCCGCACCGTAATGTCGAACGCCCCATTGGTCAGGTCGGCGTAGCGCTGCGAGAGCCGCAGAATATCACTCACCTCGGACGGAACCGCCCGGAGTCCTCGTCCGGCCTGGGCGTTCACATGGCTGAGCGGGCTGTGCGGCGCATAGGTGGTAAAAAGCTCGTCAAACCGCCGCGCAGCGGCAAAAACCTCCTGCCACACCGCGTCCATCTGCCGCTGCGGTTGGGCAGCGGGTTCCGCCCGGCACAGCGTCGCCTGAAAAACCGTGCCCATAATATAGCGGCCATCGGTCTCACACGCCCGGACAGGACCCACCAGGACCAGGAGGCTCAGGCCGACCGTCCAAGCCCCAAGCCCTAACCCCCAACCCCCAAGCCCTAATCCCCAACCCCCTGCCCTCTTCATTCCATCAACTCCCCTGCCGCCCCCAGGCCGACATTTTCCTCATCGGCCGTGCCCCCTCGCCCGGCGGTCGGCTTCGACTGTCGGTAGTGCTCTGGCGAGCCACGAAAGATAGACCACAGGCAGATCACGACCAGTACGGCCAGGCTGATCTCCAGGGCGAGAAAACCGGCAATTTTCAGATAGGCAAAGCCGGGGTGGACAAAGCGCACCAGCCAGCCGCTGCCCTCATCGGTCAGGGCGGAGAAAAAAGGAATGATAATCAGCCAGGCTTTCAGGTTTGGCGAGATGGGCACGAACAGCATCAGATGCGTCAGCGTCAGCAGCAGCAGCCCCATGGCGAATAAATGGAAATGCGACACCTCCAGCATGCCCTGATAGCTGCGCGGCTGGAGAAAACGCTCTTCCGAGCCCAGATAGTATTCCGTCACCGAGACATAGCTCAGGCCCATCTTCTGGAAATACAGCAGGGCGTTCGTCAGCCACAGGCCGATGACATAGATGACGAAGATGACGATGATGAGTTGGAGCAGCCGGTTTCTGGACCACTCGCCGGTAACCACAAAGCGCACGCTATTGTTTCTCCTGAATTAAAATCTGAAACAGGGCCAGGACCTTGCGCACGCCTTGGGTCGCGGCCTGGGCGGTCAGCGTGGAACCCATGATGCCGTGGATATCGCGCCGCAGGCGCAACGAGGGCGTCAAGCGCTTCCGGTCAAACTGCTCCAGCCAGCGCTCCGACGGCAGGTATTCGGCTGGCTCGTAAAAGGCCAGCACCAGAAGTTTCTGTAGTGTACCGTCGGGGGACACCACCATCAGAAACGTTTCCGGAAAGGTGCGCACAATATGCGTCTCAATAAAGGCGTAACCCTGCACGGTGTCAGCCGTATGGCCGACGTGAAAAGTGGCCAGCTTGGAATCGACCGAGGTCTGCGCCAGGGCCTCAACCCGCTCGACCTGCTGCGGGGTGAGGAAGAAGGTTTGCGTCTCGACGCGGTCTGCCTGGGGGAATGCCACCTGTAATGCCTCTGCCTTGGAATAAAAAACCTGGGCCTCAATAATGGTGGCACTGCCCAGCAGTGCCACCATGCCCAGAACGTACTGAACGACGTGAAGAGTAAACGTGCCCTCCAACAGACATACAGATGCCGGCACGTTTACTCTTTGAGCTCTAGAAAACAAAGCCAATACCAAAGTTGACCTCGTCTTCGCGCTCGTGGTCGTTATCCACGGTATCGAAGTTGCGATAATCCACCTTGAGCACCACGTTCGGGTGGGGTTTATAGCTGACGCCGGTGGTCCAGATGCGGTGCTCGTACCGACCCTTGGCGTCCCAGTCACCAGCCATCTCGGCGTGCTGGTCAATATAGGAAAAACGCACAAAGGGCGACAATTGCTGTTGGGTATTCCCCAGCACCCAGGGCATGATGTCGTAGGCCACCTCGGTGTAGAAGCCGTACATCTCCTTGGCGATCTTGCCGCCGCCCCCGATCCGGTTGAGTTCGTCCGAATCCTTGAGATGGGACATGGCGAACAGCGCTCGCACATCCAGCCCTTGCCAACTGTACAGGGCGTGCAGGTCCCAGATGGTCAGCCGCGCGCCGGGCAGATTGACCTTGCCGCAGCTCCCGTCCACGCACTCGAAGTACTGACTATCGTGGGTGGTCTTGCCAGTGTACACCGAGCCGCCGAACTTGAGGTTCAGCATAGGCGTGTAGTCCAGCCGCGCCGCAAGCGCGATATCCTCGGCCATAGCATTACCGCCCTTCTGGCGCGTGCTGCGGAAGTGCTCCTTCAGTTTGAGCGAGGGCTTGGTCACGCAGTTGCCGTCATCGTTAGGATTACACGACGAGGTATTGCTCGCTGCGCCCTCGAGCGCGTTCATGCCGTAGATGCGGTATTCGAGGCCCGGCAGTAGCTCGCCGAACAGGCCGATACCGTTCTCGCGCCAAGTCGAAGGGATGATGCGCCGCTCAACCTCGGGTCGCTCCACACCGTTGAAGAACACGGGCTCGTGCAACTCGTTGACGATACCCAGTGGGGCGAGCAACATGCCGGCTCGGAAATTGGCCCAGTCCCACATCAGGAAATCGAGGTAGGCGAACTCGACCGACACCGAGCCGCCGGCGCCCGTCCCGGCGTGCTCGAACTCCAACTCGGCGTTGAGGATGATGCGGTCGGTGAACTTATAGCCGGTGTACAGCACAAAACGCAGGTTGTCCGCGAAGTCGCGGTCGCTACGCGTCTTGTCGCTCACATCTTTGCGGTAATAGGCCTCGCCGTAGCCGCCGATCGACAAGCCCTGCTCGACGCCGTAAATTTTGGAGGCCGACGGTCCCAGGCCGTACTTGCTGTCTTCCATGCTCAGGGGTTCGAAGTCGGGCACGGTCAGGCTGGTACGCAGATTGTCCACTTCCTCGGCCAGCACGTCCTGGCGGCGGGTCTGTTCCTCCTCCGCCTCCTGTTCCTGCTTTTGTTCGGCTCGCAGGCTTTGCAGCTCGCCCTGCATCGACATCATCGCCTTCTGCATGCCCTGTAATTGCTGTTCAAGTTGCTGCATCCGTGATTCATCCGCAGCATGGCCGTCCGTGGTAATGCCCAGCACGAGGGCCAGCGCGCCCAAAATCCATATGCTTTTCCGCATCATGGTAGGTCTTCCTCCTCTGTGTCAGGTGATGGGCGCTGGGATCGGGTCCTCGGGCCGCTGGTGTGTGTTTCATATCGATTGCCGACAAGTCTTCTGCTGCCTCGCCTCCTCCTGGTCAATTTTATTTTATTGAAATTGAGAATCATTATCAATTTCATTTGTCAATACCACTGGCACATCAGTCGGAGTGCGAGTTGTTCTTGTGCGTGCTTTGTGTTTCTTTTCGGACTACAGCGTTTTACGCTAGGCTGTGGCCATGTCGTTTCGCTGTCATGCCGGACGTGCTCCGGCATCCAGAGGCCGGGAGGCCGGGAGCCTGGATTCCGGCTTTCGCCGGAATGACGACAGGGAACGGCTGGCTATGCGGAATCGTGAATTGCCCTAGAGGTGCAATATGAATACGGATTTGGACCTGAATATATGTGACAAACTCCTGACCACCACGCGCTCCATACGAAAGCACCTCGACCTGAGCCGTCCCGTCCCACCGGAGCTGATCGAAGAATGTCTGGAAGTGGCAGTGCAGAGCCCCTCGGCCACCAATACCCAGAAATGGCGCTTTATGGTCATTCGCGATGCGGAAAAACGGGCCGGTATCGCACAGCTCTACAAACGGGCCTTTGAGTCCTACTGGGAGCGGGCCGATGAGGCGACCTATGGCACCACGGGACCCGCCTCGACCGAGGCCCAACGCATGATCGACTCCGCCGTCTATCTGGTCGATCATCTGCACGAGGTGCCGGTCCAGGTGCTGTTCTGCATCGAGGACCAGGTCCGCGACGTGCCGCTTTTCGCTCAGGCCACGGCTTATGGCTCCATTCTGCCGGCGGCCTGGTCGTTTATGCCGGCCGCCCGCGCGCGGGGTCTGGGCTGCTGTTGGACCAGCGTGCACCTCAAACACGCCGACGAAGCGGCCAAGCTGCTCAATATCCCCGATAGCGTGACGCAGTGCGTGCTTTTGCCGGTGGCCTATTATACGGGCACGGATTTCAAAGCGGCCCGGCGTATTCCGGCCACCCAACTGACCCACTGGGACACCTGGGGACAGAAACGCGGCGGGCCGTAACGGCCTGGCGGCGCACTGCCGGGCGGAATAGGCCGGGCGGGATAGACAGCGCGGATGCTTGAGACTATAGCCGGCGCAAACGGAGGGCGGCGACCGAGCACGAAGACGCGCCGGCTGGTGGACGCGGTCGGCCTGAGCTGTAGCCTGGGCTACGCCGCCCTGGCCTTTGTGGCGCGACCGCCCGGCGAACCCGACCTGGTCGCCTTCTTCAGCCTGATGGCCTGGACCGGCCTGCCGGTATTCGGCCTCTTCCTGTACTGCCAGCGGCGCGACGAAGCGGTCCCGCTCGACCGCCTGCTCTTCTGGGCCGTGGCCTTCAGAATCTGCGGGCTGGTCGGCGGGCCGCTGCTCGAAGACGACTTCTATCGCTACCTGTGGGACGGCTATCGTTTTGCCACCACCGGCACGCCCTACGCCGCCGTGCCGGAAGCGTTCTTCACCGACCCGACTGTCCCCGCCGCGTTTCATGCCGTGCTGGACGGGATCAACCATCCCGAGTTGCCGACCATCTACGGCCCGACAACGCAGTTCGTCTTCCTGCTGGGCTACTGGCTGCGGCCGGGCAGCATCGCGGCTTTGCAGTGTTTGCTGAGTGTCGTTGATCTCGCCACGGTGATCCTGCTGCTGCGCCTGGCGCCGGCGCGGAACGTCATGCTGTACGCCTGGTGTCCGCTGGTGGTCAAGGAAATCGCCTTCACCGCCCACCCGGACGGCCTCGGCGTCGGCCTGCTGCTGGCCGCGCTCGTGCTAGCCCAGGGCCGGCGCTGGCGGAGCGCCGCGGTGTATCTGGGTCTTGCCTGTGGGGCCAAGATATTCGCCCTGGTGCTGGTGCCGTTCGTGCTGGTCGGCGCCACCATCCGGCACTGGGTCGTGTTCGGCGCTACGCTGGCAGGGTTATACGCGCCGTTCGCCCTGGGCGGCGGCACCGACCTGTACTCGCTGCTGGTCTTCGCCCGGGAGTGGGAGTTCAATGCCGCGGCCTTTGGGCTGTTGACAACGGTGCTGCCGGCCTTCGAGGCCAAGCTCGTTTTGGGGCTGGTCTGCGCCCTGTTCTGGGTTTGGTACTATCAGCAGTATCATCGGGACGAGGGGCGGCCCGTTCCGCGCGGGGACTGGGTCTACGGCGTGCTGCTGGCGGCCTCGCCGGTCATCAATCCGTGGTATCTGCTCTGGGTGCTGCCCTTTGCGGCGATTTTTCCCAGCGTGTGGGCCTGGACAGCCTCCATCGCGGTTCTCATTTCGTACATCACCGGACTCAATGTGAATGACTACGAGTTGCAGCCCTATCAACAGCCGCTGTGGGCGCGTCTGCTGGAATTCGGACTGATTGGGCTGGCGCTGGTCTGGCCCGTGTTTGGGCGCGGCCGCCGTACGGCTCAATAGGCGTCGAACGAGTAGCCGAGCGACATGCTGAAAACGTCGGACGCGGCGGTATTCCGGCCTTCGATGACCGACGCGTACTGAAACCCGAGGTTGATGCTGTCCGTGACCGCCACATTGAACCCGCCACCGATGAGTTCCATCTCCTCTTTCAGTTCGGGAAAAACATTTCCGATCGGAGAGAATCCGGGGTCACCAATGTCGAAGCTGGGCCACGGGCCTTTCGTTCTGCAAAGAATCAGATAGTACATGCGTGTTTAAGGAGAGAAATGACTATGAAGCACGCCCAACCCACCGAACGGGCGGGACGCCACGGCTGGCTGAGTCTGATCGCCGCGGTCCTGCTCGTCGTCACTCCCGGCTTTGCCCTGGCCGCGCCCACATCGACCCTGCTCGATTTCTGGAACGCGAGCGACGAGACCAATACCGAAACCATCGACCACAGCGCCTGGCAGAACCTGCTGACCGCCTACCTCAGCTCCCATCCGTCGGGCGTCAGCCGCTTCGACTATGCCGCGCTCAAGGCGAATGCCGAGGATAGTGCCAAGCTGGCCGGCTATTTAGCCCATTTGCAGGCCCATGACCCGCGAGCCTATGCCCGGGCCGAACAGAAAGCCTACTGGATCAACTTCTATAACGCACTCACCGTGCAGGTGGTCGTCAGCGCCTATCCGGTGGATTCCATCCGCGACATCCACGAGAGCTGGATTCCCCTATCCGGCCCCTGGGACGACGTCCATGCCCAGGTCGCCGGCCAGGAGCTGACGCTCAACCATATCGAACACGGCATCCTGCGGCCCATCTGGGGCGACAACCGGATTCACTACGCGGTGAACTGCGCCAGCTACGGCTGTCCGAATCAGTCGCCAACCGTCTTTAGCGCAGCCAACACCGAGGCGCTGCTCGACGCCGCCGCGCGCGCCTATGTCAATCACCCGCGCGGGGTGGATTTCGTGGACGACGATTTCCTTATGATTTCGAGCATCTATGACTGGTATGGAGAGGACTTCGGCAACAGCCAAGCGGGCGTGCTGGCCCATCTTATACAGCACGCCGAGGCAGAACTCGCCGCCCGTCTCAAGGACTTTGCCGGGTCGGTAGACTACGAGTACGACTGGAATCTCAACCAGCCTGCATACGCGCCTGAGTGATGGTCTATTTTCCGGGTCTGCTTGCGGCGTGGTCGTGGATGCTCGGCGTGCGAACGGTTTCGGCTACGGACTGAGAGGGCGATACTACAGACATGTTAGCTCCTGCAAACGAGAGAAAGAGCCCAACACCTGCCATAAATAAAAGCACTTGTGCTATACCAAACCAGCTTGCCCGACCGTCAAATATATCTAATTTTGTGCCATTTTTCGCAGAATTATAGTCTGCTGCTATCGATCCCAGAACACATAGACCAGCAAAGATCGACAATCCCAAAGAAAACCAAGACCACCACAGCAACGATTTACACACCATTGACTGAGAAGCAGGAATAAGACTCTTTATAAACGTGGCAGTCAGAACAAGGATAGCCGTTGTAAGGGTAAGGATTTGTTTCGACCACTCTAGGACAGTATCAAATGCCTTGAGTCTCAGTTCTGCTTCCGTTGTTTCCATGACTCTTTCCCAATAAAGACTATCGGCAAAATGGAAAAACCTTGCACCAATCCGTTTGGATATTTTGCACAACATCGATCAAAAGAAGGCGCTGTTGACCTATTTCCGGGTTGTCATTCCCCTCCGTTTTAAGGATTTTCGTGACAGATTCAAAGACTAAATTTGCTGCTGCTTCCGCAGACTCAGCTTTATCTGGGTCCATCCCTCTTTCTCGCCATTCGTCACCACGGAAAAGGAACGACTCGCGTATAAAATTTGAGATAAACGAGCGAATTTCTGGACCAACTAGAAGCTTCCCGTCCCCTTCTATATGTGTAAAGCTATGGCTCAGTGTGTCGTTCACACTGCGAGAGACTTGCACATCCATATTCCCCCTCCGTTCTCCTTCTGACCTTCCCAATTCCTTCTAGCTTTCTCAATACCAATAAAAACTCACCCAAAATCTACGTAACGAAAGCTATTGAGGTCTCCTGCTCCGGGTTGTCCTCTTCTTCACCAGCCCACTGTCTTCCATCCAAGTTAAGAAGCCCTCTTGTAGCTCCCTTTCCTTCACGATCCCTTGCTCAACAAGAATTTTATTCAACGAACTGATTGCACCGGTCAGTGCCTCAGTTTCATTGAGGTCTTGAATTCTCCCTTGTTCGATAAGAACTTTATTCAGCGAACTTATCGCACCCGTTAGAATCTGACCCTGATCGAGATGCTTTATTTTCCTCTCGAACGTCGCAATACGCATAGTTCACCTTCCGCGCTAAGAGGTAATATTGGGATAGTAATTTTAATTCTTTTTTCGTCCTAGCAGTATTTTATTCTTAACATCAACCAACCTTCATACGTGCATCAGTGATGTAAAAGGATAATACGTCGAGGAGTCCGAGCTTCCCAAGCGCTATCAGCGGCCCGGAGTTCGTAACGACATTCACCCGAGTTCTTCTTCCACCATCTTTTCCGTCCAGCGTGGAGACACGCCGAACGCCTGGGTCTGTTGTTGCATCTCGTGTTGGGACAAGCCCGCAAGCTCTGCCGCTCGCCCAAATGAGACAAGCCCGCGCTGATAAAGCATGAGCGCTTCCTGAATCTTCATCTGCGACAGACCGAGTAAAAGCAGTTCCCCCAATCTATCCTTATACGCCTCCAGATCCGGCAGGCGCTCATCGGGTATTTCGACTGTTGTTATTGCCATCGTCTTGACCCCTTTCCCCGCTATTATCTCCCGTAATCAACCCATTTTCAGCAGAGTCCAGAAAACCGGGAACTCTCGCTACTTCGCTCGCTGCTCTGACAAAAAGGTCTCGCCGACATATTCCGTTTGCGTTGACGCGGGCGACGGCTGTCTGCCGTTGGGACGGCTCACCGCCTCGGTCTGCCCCTGCCGCGCCCGGACCCAGGCGGCAAAGGTTGGCGGCTGAGGGGGGTCGAAGCCGGTCTCGGCTTTGCAGCGCGCTTTCAGCTCGGCAATGCCGCCACCGAAATCGAACAGCCGGGCCGGACCGCGCTGCTGGGCCAGCTCGGCGCGCAGCGCGGTTGTGGCCGGCTTGTCCACGCTCAGGTCGTCCCGCAGGACCACGCCGTAGCGTTTGGCCCCTTCCCGCGTCACCAGTCCCCGGTCCACGTCGGTCGCGACTGTGTGGGCCGGACGTTCCAGCGGATTGCCCCAGCCGCCGCCGCCCCAGGTCTTGAACAGCAGCTTGTCTCCAACCTCGACCCGCACCCGGTCACATTTGGACGGCAGCAGCTCACGTCGGCCGTCCGTGCGCTCTATGATTTTCGTGCTCCGACCGCCCGGCAGGCCGCCCCGCACCCCCCACGGATAGGTCAACCAGCGGTCATCGTGCACGGAAATCACACCGGGAGCCAGGAACCGATAGCCCACGTTCATGGCGTTGCCGCCCCGGTGCAGGCCCGGACCGCCACTGTCCGGGATGGTCTCATAACACTCGATCCGTACCGGGAAATAGCTCTCGATAAATTCGTTCGGGACGTTCATGAACTTCGGCCATAAGGAGTGCCCGTCCGGTCCGTCGCCGCCCGGCTTGCCGGGAATGCCGCCAAAGCCGATCTGGAAGAGCAGGAACCATTTCCCGTCCCGGTCGTAGCCCGAATACATCAGATGCGGGCTGTCCGAGAAGCCGGCCGCACACATATAGTCGGGGTTGGACTGGCCCAACAGACCGCTCAGCACGTCGAAGATGCGGGCCAGGGCGTGAGTACGGCTCGTCAGGGCCGCGGGCTTGAGCGGCTTGAGCAGACAGCCCTCGGGAATACGGACATCGACCAAGTCGAAAAACCCGTCGTTGAGGAGAATCTGGGGATCGAAAAAATTGATCATGAACTGACCGCAGAACATCCGAAACATCTGCTCGCTCAGGAGAAAATTAATCGAGCCGACCGACTGCGGGTCGGTGCCGCTGAAGTCGAAAACGATCCGCTCGCCCTCACGCCACAGGCGACAGGCGATTTTATACGGCCCCATGCCCATGCCGTCATCGCAGATATAGTCCTCGAAATAGCGCTTCTCTTCGGTAATGGTCTCGTTGATGAGCTTCTGCATGGCGCGCCGGTTGCGCTCCAGCAGGTCGTGCAGGGCCGAGACATACACCCCTTCGCCAAACCGCTCGGCCATTTCAACACAGCGGCTGGCGGCTATCCGACAGGCCGCCACAATGGAATGAAAATCACCCCGGTTCCACTCGGGAATGCGGCAGTTATGCAGGATGACGCGCAGGATCTCTTCCTGGAGGACGCCTCTGCTGAAAATTTTGACCGGCGGAATACAGATCCCCTCTTCAAAGATTTGTTCGGAATCGGTCGGCATGCTGCCCGGCACCTTGCCGCCAATATCGGCCATATGCCCGAACATGGCCGACCAGTTGATCAGCCGGCCCTGCTTGAACACGGGCATGCACACCAGCCAGTCGTTGGCGTGGCTGATGGCGCCGTCGCAGGAATACGGGTCTGAGGTCAGGAAGATATCGCCCTCCTCAATCGTGCCGTCATACCCCTCGGTAAAGCCGTGCACGGGCGAGCCAAACTGTCCGGCCAGCAGTTTGCCGTCCCGGTCGGTAATGACCGGAAAGCCGTCGCGCTGGTCGCGGATGATGGGCGACATGGCGGTCCGAAACAGCAGGGCGTCCATCTGCTCCCGCGCGGCCACCAGGCCGTTTTCAATCAGGTCGAGCGTAATCGGATCGACCGGGACGCGCGCGGGCGGGGTCGGCGATTGAGGGCGGGTCTCAATAATCGTGGCCGGCATGAGGGTGCTCCTTGTTGGGTCGTGAGGGCGAAAAATTTTTCGCCCCTACTGTTTCTACATTTCACCTACTGTCCCTCTCCTGGAATTCCCCCCTCCCCTGGAGGGAGGGGGCCAGGGGGAGGGGGTTGTCTTCCCTTGCTCGCTACTCCCCTCAGGCGTCCGGTGTAATCAGGATATTGCCATACGCATCGACCCGGCCGGTATGGTCGGACAGAATCAGGCTGGTCGAGTCCATTTCCATGACAATGGCCGGACCGTGGATGACGTCCTGGGCGCGCAACTGTGTCCGGTCATAGATCACGGCCGACCGATCCGTATTGTTGAGAAACACCGGCTGTTCCCCCAGTGCCGCGCGGGCCGGATCGCCGTCTCCCGGCTCGGCGCGATAGGGCCTCACCGTGGTGGCCCTGCCCTGCACAACGGCCCGGATATTGACCAACTCGCGGTCGGAGTCGAGCGCAAAGGTGTATAACTGCTCGTGCAGGCGATCAAACCGCTGCCCGACTGCCGGCAAACCCTCGCGCTGCAATTCCTGCCGCTCCAGCTCCAGGGTGAGCAGCGTGCCCTGGCCGTGGTAGCGGACATCGACCTCAAAGCTGGTCGTCTGGTCTGTGCGCGGCACGTTTTCGGCGTCAAGGGCGCGCGCCGCGTCCAGGGCGAGTTCGTCGCACACCCCAACCACCTCGGCCGTCTCAAGCCGTGAGAACGGGCGCAGCAGGGTGCGGGAGGTTTCGTTGCGCAAGCGCGTGGTGGCGTCCCCATAGGCGCACAGCACGCCCGGCCCCCTGGGAATAATCACCGGCCACGCACCCAACAGCCGGGCCAGGGCGTTGGCGTGCAAAGGACCCGCCCCACCAAAGGCGATCAGCGCGTAGTCGCGCGGATCAATACCCTGCTGGACCGAGATCAGCCGCAGGGCGCTGAACATTTTTTCATTCACAATATCAATGATGCCGGCCGCGGCCTGTTTGACCGACAGGCCCAGACCGCGCGCGACTGTACCGACGGCCTGCTCGGCCGCGGCCTGGTCGAGGGCCATTTCTCCACCCAGGCGGGTCGCCGCCGGCAAATAGCCCAGCACCAGGTTGGCGTCCGTGACCGTGGGCTCAGCGCCGCCTTGGCCATAGCAGGCCGGGCCGGGGTCGGCGCCGGCGCTGTGCGGCCCCACCCGCAACGCGGCGGTCAGCTCCGGTACATGGGCAATCGAGCCACCGCCGGCCCCGACCGAGCGCACGTCAACCGAGGACGCCCGGACCGTCACATCGCCGACCGTGGTCTCACGCCGGAGCTGGGCTTTGCCGTCTTGCACTAGGGCAACGTCGGTCGAGGTGCCGCCCATATCAAACGTCAGCAGGTTCCGATAGCCGGCCTGGCCGGCCACCCAGATGGCTCCCGAGACCCCGCCCGCGGGTCCGCTCATCAGCAGATTCACAGGGTAGTGGCCGGCGGCCTGGGCCGAGGCCAGTCCGCCGTCCGAGCGCAGGATGTGGAGCTTGGGCTCCCGCATGGTCCTGGCCAGCTCGGTCTTGAGGTTGCGCACATAGGTCTCAACCACTGGCCGGACGTAGGAATTCGCCACCGTGGTAATGGTCCGCTCATACTCCTGCATTTCCGGAATGACCTCGGACGACAGGGAAACCGGCAGGCCGGGCAGTTCTTCCGCCGCCAACGCACGCAGGCGTTGTTCGTGCCTGCCGTTGGCATAGGCGTTGATGAGGGAAATGGTCAGGGCTTCGATCCGCCGGGCGCGCAGGCTGCGCAGGGCCTGGCGGGCTTGAGTCTCATCCAGGGGGTCCACGACCTCGCCCGTGGCACTGATGCGTTCGGACACCTCGACCGTACATTCCAGCGCGGCCAGGGGGTCGCTTTTGTTATACAGCACCCAGCCGCTCAGCGCGCCGGGCACAAAAGAGCGTGCAATCTGTAACACCTGGCGGTAGCCCTGGGTTGTCACCAGGCCGACCCGGGCTCCGCTGCCGGTCAGGATGGCGTTGGTCGCAACGGTCGTACCGTGCAGCACGTGGGCGATATTGCTGGTGTCCGCCCCGGCCCGTTCGCACACCAGCGCAATCCCGTTGAGTACGCCCAGAGACGGGTCGGCCGGCGTTGACGGCACTTTGGCCGTGACGGCCCCGCCGCGTTCTTCGTCAATCAGCAGGCAGTCGGTAAAGGTGCCGCCCACGTCTACACCAAGCCGGTAGGACATCAGACTTCCATCCTCACCGGCCATAACGGGCCGGTGCTCCCTGGAAATGCTTGTAGAAGCTTTGCCCGGCGCTGGCAAGACGTTCGACGGGGCGGGGGGGGTCTCAGTTGGGATATTCCCCCTCACCCCGGCCCCCTTCGACTTCGCTCAGGACAGGCTCTCCCCCAAGACGTGTGCTGCAAATTACATTACCCGGCGACCGTCAGGCGGGTTGGCCTCCCCCCCCTCTCCCTCCAGGAGTGCGGGCTTCCAGCCCGCAAGCGGCCAAGATGGCCGCTCTCCCAGGTCGCGCGGGGTGCGGCCCGAGGCGGGGGCAGCCGGACCGTCTACGGAAGACTCACGACACAATCTGCATCACCCCCCCAAGGGGCAAGGGAGGAGAACACGGCCAGTCTTTCGACATTGCCAAGAACAGGCTAAGTGACAGCATATGCGGCAGGAACTGACGGTCTACTCCGTATCCATCGGGCTGGCCCTGGCCGTTATCATGGGTGCGGCCAACGTCTATCTGGGCCTGAAAGTCGGCATGACGGTGTCGGCCTCCATCCCGGCCGCGGTGGTCTCCATGCTGCTCTTGCGCGGCCTGCTGGGCAGACAGTCGGTGCTGGAGGCCAACCAGGCCCAGACCGCGGCGTCCGCGGGCGAGTCTCTGGCCGCCGGGATTATTTTTACCATGCCGGCTCTGGTCCTGGTCGGCGTCTGGCACGAGTTTGACCTGGTGTTGACCACGTTGGTTGCCCTGGCCGGTGGCCTGCTGGGGATTGTGCTCATGATTCCGCTGCGCCGGGTGTTTGTGACCGCCGACAGCCTGCCCTTTCCCGAAGGTGTGGCCTGTGCCGCGGTGCTGCGGACCGGACAACAGGCCGGCGACCGGGACGCCCGCCAGGTTATTCAGGGCGCCCTGTTCGGTTTTGTCTTCAAGGCGCTGGTGAGCTTCGTCGGCGTCCTCAAGGGGACGCTCGAAGGAGCCTGGTTGGTGGGCAGGAGCGTAGTCTATCTGGGCAGCGACCTGTCGGTCGCCCTGTTGGGTGTGGGCCTGATCGTCCGGCTCAATATCGCCGCCCTCGTCTTTCTGGGAGGCGGGCTGGGTTGGCTGCTGAGCCTGCCCATTTTGAGTGCGGGCATCGCCAGCCCCGAAAACCCGGTTGAACGCGCCTATGCGGTGTGGTCACAGCAGGTACGCTATATCGGGGTCGGCGCCATGGTCGTGGGCGGCGTGGTGGCCATCGGGCAGGTCTGGAGTGGCTTGGGAGAGGCCGTCCGGGCGCTGCTGCCGACTGCCCGGACAGGGCCGGCAGCGACCCAGGACGCGTCTCAGGATCTGCCGCTGGCCTGGATCGGCGCCCTGACTCTGGGCTGCCTGGTCCTGACCGGCAGTGTCTATTTTCTGTTTACCGGGCGGCTGGACGTGAGCCTGACGGCCACCGCGATCATGTTCGTCATGGCGCTCTTTTTTACCGCGGTGGCCAGTTATATCGTCGGCCTGGTCGGCAACTCCAACAGCCCGGTCTCGGGCATGACCATCACCACCGTGCTGGCGACCGGGCTGCTGCTGGTCCTGTTTGGCTTTACGGGCACGACCGGCATGCTGGCCATCCTGGGCGTGGCTGCGGTGGTGTGCTGTACGGCCTGCACAGCCGGTGATGTGTGCAACGATCTCAAGACCGGCCAGTTGGTCGGCGCCTCGCCCCGCCGCCAACAAATCATGCAGATCGGCGGCGTGGCCGTGGCCGCGCTGATCATGGCGCCCGTCCTGCAACTGCTGCACGATTACACGCCCGGCGGCATTGGCGGCAAGGAACTCGCCGCCCCCCAGGCGCAACTGTTTGCCAGTCTGGCGCGCGGCTTTTTCGGGGACGGTCAACTGCCGTGGCATCTGGTCGGGACCGGGGCCGGGATCGGCCTCGCGTTGGTTGGAGCGGACCGGCTGCTCGCCCAACGGGGTGCGGCGTTCCGGCTCCACCTCATGCCGGTTGCGGTCGGCATGTATCTGCCCTTCGGGCTGAGCGTTCCGATTTTTCTGGGCGGCCTGCTGTCGGCCCTGCTGCACCGCAGGCGGCCCACAGCCTCAGACGCCACCGCCTCTCAGCCCGGCGTGTTGCTGGCCTCGGGTGCCATTGCCGGCGAAGCCCTGACCGGCGTCGGCATTGCGCTGGCCGCCAGCCTGGGTTTCAGCCGCCTCGGTCTTGGCCTGCCGGACGGACTCCAAACCGGGCTGAGTGTTGTGGCCGGGCTGGCCGCGCTGCTGTTTTTCTATCGGCGCAGCCGCTGACCCGCCGAGCCCCCAAGACCTTCACCTGGGTCCGGTTTCGTGCTTGAATGCCGGCATGGTCGATGTGAAGAGTAAACGTGTCCAGCATCTCAGGTCTATTGGAGGACACGTTTACTCTTTGTCGCCCCAGCCGACGTTGGCTCAACTGCTCGCGGTGCTCGGCGAGTATCTCGCCCTCGACGATACCGACTGCCTCAGCCTGCCGCCCGCCGCCTACCGCTCGTCCGAGCTGTATGCCCTGGAGATCGAGAAAATTTTCAAGACCGCCTGGCTGTGCGTCGGACGCGCGGAATACATCCCCAATCCGGGCGACTATTATGCCTGCGAGGTCCTGGGTGAGCTGCTCATCATCGTGCGCGGCGACGATGGTGAGGTTCGTGCGTTGTCCAACATCTGCCGCCACCGTTGCATGCCGCTGGTGCAGGACTCGGGCAGCACGCGCCGCTTCGTCTGCCCCTATCATGCCTGGACGTATGCGACCGACGGCCGCCTGCTGTCCGCGCCGTATATGGCAGGCGCGGGCCGCTTCGAGCGCGAGCAGTGCGGCCTGCCGCGCTACCGGCTCGAAGAATGGTTCGGCTTCCTGTTCGTCAACCTGAGCGCAGACGCGCCCCCGCTCGCCGCCCGGATGCGAACCCTCGAAGGCTATATCGCCAACTATCGCGTGGCCGAGCAGAAGGAGATTTTTCATTACGAATCCGTCTGGAACGGTAACTGGAAGCTCTCGGCCGAGAATTCGATGGAGTATTACCACCACATCGGGCTGCACAGCGACACGGTGCAGGACGCTATGCCGGGCCAGAATTCGTATACCCCGCCGCCGCCCGCGGATTTATCCTTCACCCATATGCGCTGCCGCATGAACGAGGCGTTCAAGTCCGGCGGCCATACCATGACACCCAGGGGACGCCTGGACACCTTCAGCGAAGAAGACCTCACCACCGGCTATATGGTCTATATCTGGCCGGCGTTTACCATGGCGATGCGGCCCAACGGCAACAACTGGTTGAGCTTCCACCCGCAGGCAGCCGAGCGCACCGGCATCCTGGGCGGCTATCTGGTGTCGCCGGACCTGCTCGAAGCCGCCCCGGATATCGGCCAGCAGCGGCGTGATATCATGGAGCGCGTCAACGAACAGGACCGGCTGGCGACCACCGAACTCGCCAAGGCGATGCATTCGAGCAAGGCCACGCGCGGGCCGCTGAGCCCGTTCGAGCAGACCATTGCCCAGTTCTACCGCTGGCTCGCCCGAGAACTCGTCGCTCAGCCAGACCCCGCCTGATTCGCCGCCGGGGTCTCAGCTCTGCTCATAGGCATACGCGGCCCGCAGCAGCACGTCGTCGTCGAAGTGCCGGCCGACCAGTTGCAGGCCGATCGGCAGCCCCTCGTGCTCACCGCAGGGGACGCTCAGCGCCGGATGGCCGGTCGCGTTGAACGACCCGGTATTGTGGATCATATTGGCAAAAATCGACAAAAACTCATACGTCGAGAGTTCCTCTTGGGGCATGGCCGGCGCGGTGAACGGGACGGTCGGCATGAGCAGCACATCGACGTTGTTGAAGGCCTGCTCGTAGGCGGCCCGCAGCGTGCGGGTGAGGTTCTGCGCCTTGGCATAATAGTGCATACCGTAGCGCTGGTAGGTATATTCGCCCAGCAGCAGCACGAGCTTCAGACCCAGCGGCAGATCGTTTGCGCGCGCCTTGACGGCCCGGTGCATGAAGTTCACGTGGTCCAGGGCGTAGTGGCCCGACCAGCCGTGTCCGCAGCCATCCTGCTTATTGGTCTCGTTCCCGCCCTGAATCATGAGCGGCCACAGGATCGCGTTGCCGTCCAGGTGCATCGGGACCGACACCTCGCTCAGGGTCGCCCCGGCCCGCTCCAGCACCTGCGCCGCCTCGCGTACGGCCGCGTCCACCGCGGGCATCGACTGGGCATGACCGAAACCCTGGGCGAGGACGCCTATCCGCAGGCCGCCGACGCCCGCTTCGAGTTGGGCGGTATAATCCTTGACCCGGACGTCTTTCTGGCGCGGGTCCAGGCCGTCCGCGCCGGCCACGGCCTGTAAGGCGAGCGCGCAGTCGCGCACCGTTTTCGTCATCGGCCCGGTATGATCGACCGTATGATCGAGACCGGCCAGGCCGGTATGCGGCACCAGGCCGAAGGTCGGCTTGAGTCCGACGATGCCGCACCAGGCCGCCGGGCAGCGAATCGAGCCGCCCTGGTCACCGCCCATGGTGATATCCGCGTCGCCGTTGGCGACCACGACCGCGCTGCCGTTTGACGATCCACCGGCGCAGTGACGGCCCGTGGCCGGATTAATCGGCTGCGGCCCAGGGTAGATGCTGAGCCCGATCGCGTCGAAACAGTGCGAGCCGTTCACCACCTTGCCGATGATCTCGGCGCCGGCATCGAGCAGACGGGTGACAATCGTGGCGTCTTCGGTCGGCACATAGCCTTCCATGACGCTGGAGCTGTTCAGCATCGGAACGCCCGCAACGCGCACGTGATCCTTCAGCCCGACCGTCTTGCCGGCCAGCGGGCCGTCGGGCGCGCCGGGGATGGAGCAGCGCCACGCCCAGCCGTTGTCCCGATTGTCCTCGGTCGCCGGCCGCGCCCCGAAATCCCGCCGCGGATACGTGACCGGAACGGTGGGCGCAACCAGTTCGTCAAGGCGCTGGTAGGCCGGCAGCATCTCGCGGATATACTCCGAGAAGCCGTCAACCTCTTCGTCATTCACATCAAAACCGAAGCGCCGACCGGCGTCGCGCAAGTCCTGAGGGGCGGGCATCCGCACAGGCATGGGTAGCCTCCTTCTTTTTGCGGGATCATACGTCAGCCCAGCCCGCGAATGCAAATGAGACGCGACGATTCATGCATTCAGGGCTCCCTCAGTCCCTCCTCAAACGGGCCGGTGAGGATTGAAACACTGGATACGACTGGCGTACAATCCGCCCAGCGGAAGCACCGGCCTGAACGGGCCGGTGGGGATTGAAACAGGCGACAGCAGCGGGATTATCACAGGATACGACATTCGGAGGGAAGCCAATGGGCAAATACATGTTTCACGCAACGTATACGCAGTCGGGGCTGACCGGTTTGCTGAAGGAAGGCGGCACGCGGCGGCGGGAGGCATTGACCGCGACCATTGAGGGCATGGGCGGCAGTGTGGAGGTACTGTACTACGCCTTCGGAGAGCCCGACCTGTACATCATTGCCGATCTTCCCGACGACGCCACAGCATCGGCCGTGTCCCTGACGATCGGCGCCGCCGGTGCCCTCAACATCGGCATCACCGTGCTCGTGACACCCGAAACCGTGGACGAGGCGGTCGGCAAAAGCGTGCCCTACCGGCCTCCGGGAGCCTGATACGCCGCCGGCCTGGACGGGCGACTGTCCGGCGGCCCGTTATATGTCTCCCTCGTTCCTGTCCTGATTATCCCCTCTCCCCTTGGGGGAGAGGGCTCACCTCAACCCACGTCGTCCGGCAGTTGCCGCGCTGAGCCCCTGCAAATAAGATGGCGCTGTGCTGAATTTTGACGAAAATCGTGCCTGGTCACCGCTCCTCTCCGCCGAACTTGCAAGCCTGATCTCCGCGCCAGTCATGGGTCGGCTTGTGGAAGCCACGCCTCAGTTTATCGAAGACGCGCTCGCGCTGCTTTTTGACCTTACGGACCGGAACAGAATCATTAACGCAACGCTCGCGTGGATTCGATCCGCGACGCTCACTGTCTATCATGGCACCCGTCTGACCGATGCCGAGGTGAATTCGGTCCGAACGCACGGCCTGTTGCCGTTGGATGCCAGCTCTCGCCGCCTCCGGCTCGACAGAGCGCTTTCGCCCCGTCTCCGATGGAGCGTGGTGAGAAGCCGCCTCGATAAGACTCTGCGAGAGCATGGACCGGGCCGCAGAGCCGGGGGCCGAGAGGGGCAGGTTCATTTGACGCTCTCCCGATGTGGATTAGTCAACGGCTTCAATCACTATCTAACTTATGGGTCAGAATTCGACCAACGCGTGGCACACGCGCTTCTCGAGGACGATGGAATGGAACTACTTCAAAGGGACGGCCGGGCCAGAGTAATTCGGGTCGCCGTACCGGGGAAAGTAGCATTGAACAAAGCAAATCCTTATTTCACCGTCGACGAACGTCTCGCGAAAGGACAAGCACCCAATCTGGTCAATCAATTCCTTGAGGCCTGGAGCTATGGCTTGGCACACCCAAATTTTGATTGTGAATCCCTCGAAACTGACTGCGGATTGGTGTTTACCTCCGTCGTGCCCGCGAGTTGGATCGCCGACATTGAAACTATATCTGTCTAACTTACCGTCGTTCCCATGACGGCCCACTACGGAGCCACGAAGCACCGGCTTGAACGGGCCGGTGAGGATTCAAACCATGACCCCGCGTCACCGCCTCTCGTCACAGCGCCGCCTGCCTGCTATGTGACCGGTCATGCGAGCCAACATCGCCCAGCCCCCACCCCGTAGGACATTGGCCGCCTGGGCGCTGTTCGACTGGGCCAACTCGGCGTTCGCCACCCTGGTGGTGACTTTTGTCTACGCCACCTATTTCACGACCGCCATTGCCGCGGACGAGGTGACCGGTACGGCGCAGTGGTCACGCGCGGTTGGCCTGAGCGGCATACTGGTAGCGGTGCTGGCCCCGCCGCTCGGCGCGCTGGCCGACCGCAGCGGCCGGCGGCTGACCTGTCTGGGGGTGTGCAGCCTGGTGTGCTGCGTCGCCAGCGCGGGGCTGACCGGCGTTCACCCGGACCTGCCCTGGGCCGTGCTGACGGCGCTGTCGCTGTTCGTGATCGCCAACGTCGGATTCGAGTTGAGCACGGTATTCTACAACGCCTTTCTGCCCGAACTGGCCCCGGCCGAGCGGGTCGGCCGGCTGTCGGGCTGGGCCTGGGGGCTGGGCTATGCCGGCGGCCTGCTGAGCCTGGTCCTGGCCCTGGCCGTGCTGGCGCGCGAGCAGCCCTTGTTCGGCATCAGTACCGAGGCTGGTTTCAACTACCGGGCGGTCTGCCTGCTGGCGGCCGGCTGGTTCGCGCTGTTCAGCCTGCCGCTGTTCGTGTTCGCCCCGCGCCAGCCGTCCGTAGGGGCAATTCATGAATTGCCCCTACGACTTCGTACTGGGGCTTACGACGAGTTGAGACGCACCTTCGGACGGCTGCGTCATTATCCGGACGTCGCCCGGCTACTGGCCGCCCGGCTCTTGTATAACGACGGGCTGGTCACCATTTTCGCGTTCGGCGGCATCTACGCGGCCGGCACGTTCGGGATGAGCCTGCCGGAGGTCATCCAGTTCGGCATTGCCCTCAACGTCACGGCCGGCATCGGCGCCGGCGTGTTCGGCTTTGTGGACGACCGGCTGGGCGGTAAGCGCACCATCCTGGTTACGCTGGTAGCGCTGACGGCGTGCAGCCTGCTGGCGGTATGGGCGCCCAGCGTCGGCTGGCTGTGGCTGGCCGGTCTGGTCCTGGGGCTGTTCGTGGGGCCGAATCAGTCGGCCAGCCGCGCGCTGATGGCCCGCTTTGTGCCGGAGCAGCACTCGGCCAGCTTTTTCGGCCTGTTCGCCTTTTCCGGCAAGATCACCACCTTCGCCGGGCCCCTGCTGCTGGGCATAGTAACCGAGGCGACGGGTAGTCAACGTCTGGGCGTGGCAACGGTGGTCGGTTTTTTTGTCGTGGGCGGCTTGCTGCTGCTGACGGTGGACGAGCGGCGCGGCATCAGAACGGGCCAGCAGATGGAACTCCCCGGCGAAACCGCAGCCTACCGAACTTGACACCACGCGCTCGAATACGTCAGGATACCTGCCATTTGGAAGAGACTGGTCGTCCGTATCCGCAGGCCCGGACAGCCACATAGGATCAACATGGCTTCAACCCATAACGCCCACGTCGAATTCGAGCGCGTGTGTAAGAGCTACGACGGACAGGTCCAGGTCGTGCGTGCCCTGGACCTGTCCGTGCACGAAGGAGAGTTTCTGACCCTGCTGGGGGCCTCCGGCTCGGGCAAGACCACCTGCCTGATGATGCCGGCCGGCTTTGAAGCGCCCACCTCGGGCACCATCCGTATCCGCGGCCGCTCGGTGCACGACCTGCCGCCGCGCAAGCGCGGCATTGGCGTGGTTTTTCAGAACTATGCGCTGTTTCCGCACATGACGGTGGGCGGCAATCTGGCGTTTCCGCTCGAAGTGCGCGGGATCGACCCGCAGCAGCGTCGGGAGCGCGTCCGGCGGGCGCTGCAACTCGTGCGCCTGGAGGGCCTCGAGGACCGCCGGCCCACCGAGTTGCCGGGCGGCCAGCAGCAGCGCGCCAGATGTGGACCGGCATCCGTGAGCAGATCAGCCCGGCGATTCTGGCCGTAGCGACCCTGCTGACCGCCTTCTCCCTGCTGTTCATGCTGAGTGTAGAATGGCTACGCCGACGGGCGGGGACGCGCTAGTCCGCCCACTCAATCAGCCGATTGTGGCCTCTGTTTTGCGGTCAGGTCGAGCTTGTAGATAGCGTGGAGATCAGGAACAATAGAAGCATCATGCGTAAGAACAGGCGGCAGCGGGGCAGAGGCGGGAGAGCACAACCCGGGGGGCGGAATCATCAGGACCACCAGCGGCAGCGGGGACGGCGGAACGGCCCACCCCCGCCGTCAGCCGCGCTGCAGGAATTTCAGAGTCGGGTCCCCATCGCACCCAACCGGAAGATTGAGCTTGTCGGGCCGGATACGCCCCTGACGATTCGTATTCTGGACGTGTTCTGTCCGATTGGATTCGGCCAGCGGGCCATTATCCTCGCGCCGCCCAAAACGGGGAAGACGACCTTCTTAAAAGACTTGTGCGTGGCGGCCGCGGTCGGGGCTCCGCAAGCGGTCCTGTACAGCTTGCTGGTTGACGAACGGCCCGAGGAGGTGACCGACTTTCGCCGGGCCGTCCCGGCCGAGGTGTTTGCGTCCTCGAATGATCGTTCGCTGGAAGAACATCTGGAGACCGCCGCGGTGTGTCTGGAGCGAGCGGTGGAAAACGCTTTGCAGGATAAGGATGTGATCGTTGTCCTGGACTCGCTGACCCGTCTGGGCCGCGCCCACAATCTCAATACGGCCACCGGACGGACGATGAGCGGCGGTATTGACGCCAATGCGCTGGAAATCCCCAAACGCTTGTTTGGGGCCGCCCGGCAGCTTGAAGAGAGCGGCTCGCTGACCATCGTGGCCACCTGCCTGGTTGATACGGGCAGTCGCATGGACGAGGTCATTGCCCAGGAATTCAAGGGGACGGGCAATATGGAGTTGCTGCTCGACCGACGCCTGGCCGACCGACGCCTGTTCCCGGCCATTGATATTGCGGCCTCGGGCACCCGCAAAGAGGAACAACTGCTCGACCCCGATACGCTCAAAATGGCCCGCCTGCTGCGCCGTCAGGTTGCGGCGATGGCGACCGTGGAGGCTACCCAGGCGGTGTTGGCCGCCTTTGAGAAAGCGGAATCCAACGCCGCGCTGGTGGCCCAGTTTGCGGCGGTCTAGGGCAAATTACGATGCTGTGTAGCCACCCGTCATTCCTGCGCAAGCAGGAATCCAGGCCCCCAGCCCCCTGCCCAGAGATACTCGCGAGTCTCCGCCTCAGTCCGCGACTTCCACGACCATCTCGATTTCAACCGCGATGCCGAACGGGAGTTGATTCATCCCCACGGCCGAGCGGGCGTGACGGCCGCGCTCGCCAAACAGGGCGACCAGCAGGTCGGACGCGCCGTTAATCACCTTGGGTTGGTCGGGGAAGTCGGGCGTACAATTGACAAAGCCCAGCAGCTTGACCACTTTGCGGACTTTGTCCAGGTCGCCCAGCTCCTGCTTCAGGGATTGCAGGATATTGAGCATGACCTGTTTGGCCGCCCCATAGCCCTGCTCAACATCCAGGTCTTTGCCGAGCTTGCCCTGGATAAACGACACGCTGCCGTCCTTGAGCACACCCGGTCCGTGGCCGGAGACAAACAGGAGATTGCCGGTTCGCACCAGGGGCAGATAGTTGGCCACCGGCGTGGGAATGGGCGGCAGGCTCAGCCCGAGTTCTTCGAGTTTCTTTTCAGCTTCCATTAGCGTCTCCTTTCGCACATTCGTCTTGTGGGTCGGCTTGAGGGACAGCGCTCTCGCACGGCGTTCGTTCCGGGCGGGGATAGTCGGCATAGCGGGTGAGCAGTCGCGGCAGAAACACGACCAGAAAGAGGAGCAGGACCATCACCAGAAACAGCAGGCGGAGCACTTTGCTGAGCGCAACGAGCAGGGCGATACCGCCGCCCAAAAGAATCAATTGGACCTTGGACAGATCGAGCAGCCAGTTCCAGGTCTGGGTAAACATCTCCGGGAGCATGGTGTGAATATCCTAGAGCGTCATCAGCATCCCGCCAAATATGCTGGGGTGAAAGGTGCGCACGAGGTAAAAGACAAGCACGCCCAGGACGATCGCCCCCCACCGCAACTCTCCGATAGGAAACGGCTGGCGTTGGCTGGCAATGGCTCCGAAGGGCAGGAAGGAGGTGGACAGTCGAAATTCCGCATAGCCGGGCAGCTCGGCTGTTTTGCGCTGGTCCTGACGGCGCGCGCCAAGCCAGGAGTAGACGACGAAACCGCCAAAGAAGACGAGGTCGCTCAGGGCACCATTCATCAGGCAGTGGGCCAGGCCGAACAAAAAGAACGAGGCAAACACCGGGTGGCGGGTAATCCGGGTGATACCATACGCCTGGGGCGCTCCGCTGGCCAATATGGAGCTGGACGCAATGGCTGCCAGGCCGCCGACCAAGAGGACAAAGGCCAGCCCCATGAGCAGGATATTCACATCCCGCGCCAGCAGGTAGGGCAGCAGCGTGACCCAGAGCTGCGGGCCGGTGTGCTTGTGCGCGCCGTAGTATAGGCACAGCGGCACGATGGTGACGATGGCAATCAGGGAATAGACTCCGAAGAAGCCCCGCTCACCGAGCCAGGCAACCAGTTTCGGTCGCCAACCGGGCGCGGACATGAGCATATGTGAGCCCCCGAACAGCACCCACCACAGCAGGAGGATAAAGGATTCTTTCATGCCGTCTCCACTAGCGTGCCGTCTATCTCCCGTCAATAATGAGGGCCGAATGGCCCGCCGCAGACCGGCGGCGTAGCCCAAGCCAGAACTGCCGGTGAGGGCCAAGTCGTGGGGTGTCTGCGGTGCGATTCTCAGGCGTGCAGACCTTGTACGATCTCTTCGGCTTCGGCCATGATATCGCGCACGATCTGACCGGCCGGCTTGATGTCATGGATCAACCGACACGATTCGCCCGCGTACAAGGCGGTTTGTTCCAGGTCGCCCGCAAAGCCGGGCATGGGCGGGAAGATGCCGTATTTGGGCAGCTCCACGGGCGTGCCGGCCATGGGCATCGTCCCGATGACGCGGCCTTCTCCGGGCCGCTGACCGCTGGCCGGGCGGCCGGCGTCTTCCCATTCGTCCATCGCTGTATTGCGTAACACCCGGTGAGCGGCCTCCGGCCAGCCCACGTCAAAGAGGGTGGTGTAGACCGTATCTTCGGCCGTGCTGTCGACAATGCGCTGTTTGTATGCCTGGATGACCTGGACTTCTTCACTGGCCACAAAGCGCGTGCCCATGGACACGGCCTGAGCGCCCAGGGTTAAGGCCGCCACAACCCCGCGCCCGGTGGCAATGCCGCCCGCGGCAATAACCGGTACGGGACCAACGGCTTCGACCATGGCCGGGACGAGCGTCGAGAGTGAGGTTGTGCTTTTGACATGCCCGCCCGCTTCAACCCCTTGGGCGATGATGCCGTCCACCCCGGCGTTCACTGCGGTCAGGGCTTCTTCAACCGAGCCAACCTGGAGGAAGACCTTGGTCCCGGCGCGATGGGCTTCTTTCATATAGGGTTCGGGGTCGCCCCAGAAGAGGACGAGCAGGGGAACGGCTTCGGCCAGACAGGTTTCAATCTGTCCCTCCTGTAGCAGGGGCAGAATGATATTAACCCCAAAGGGTCGGTCGGTCAGCGTGCGGACCTGCCGGATTTGCTCCTGGATAAAAGGCGCGGGCAGACCGCCCATGCCCAGGACGCCGCACCCGCCGGCGTTGGACACCGCGGCCGTGAGGTGCGGCCCGGCCATCCCACCACCCATACCCACGGAGAAAATTGGAGAGGTGATTCCGAGGTCCTGGCAGACTGGGGTGTATAGCATAGCGGCCCTCCGAGCGAGCGAGAACGTAGGGGGGTTATCTCCAGGCTCAGCCGCAGGTGGTTTCGAGCAGCGCGGCACACACCTGGTAGGGGTCCATATTGGCGGCGGGGCGACGGTCTTCCAAATAGCCGCGTCCCTCGTTGGCCGTGGCCATCGGAATACGGACCGAGGCACCGCGGTCACTGAGGCCGTAGCGGAACTCGTGGATGCTGCACGTCTCATGCAGGCCGGTGAGGCGTTCTTCGTTGTGGGCGCCGTACACCGCAATGTGTTCCTCGTGCCTTTTCTCCAGCGCCTCGCAGGCGGCTCTCACCACCCGTAGGCCGCCCTCCTCGCGCATGGCTTTGGGGCTGAAATTCGTGTGGGCACCGGCGCCGTTCCAGTCGCCTTTGACCGGCTTTGGATGCAGGGTGGCAGTCGGTTTGTTGCCGTCTATCCAGATATACTCGGCTCTGATGTGACTCATTTCACTTGCCCCTTTCTGAAAGATGTTCTCGCTGAAACAGGGAACTGTCTAGTGATGTGTCTTTCCTATCCCAACCCCACTGGAGTGTAACCAAGGCGAAACGCAAGTTCAATTGTCGGTAGTGGTTCAGTTTGCTTATTCCCCCTCACCCCAGCCCTCTCCCTCCAGGGGAGAGGGAGCGAACATTCCCTCCCCCTGGAGGGGAGGGCGAGGGAGGGGGGCGGCGCTACGCCGGCAGATAATAGGCGTCTCGGCGTCTCGGCTGAAACAAGGAAGCGTATATCGGTTGCGCTAGTAATGTGAATAGGTCGTCTAGTTCGTCACCTTCCATCTTTTCCATATCGACTTCTTCGAGCACCCATTGTTTCACTCGATCTCTTGCAGTCTTGTCGAGAACTGCAGTTGTAGGCGAAATCATCTCGGAAAATTTTCCATGCAGGTGAGCGTCTTTCTGACCGAATTCGAGCTGATACCGAACCGACTCCGTTCCGTCTTGGGGAACATCGAGGCATATATTTATGTTGGTATGAGATCCCTGGTGCCGAACCAATTCATTGAGATGGTCAACTCCAAAGCATCGGCGTATTTCTTGCGCGAGGTTACGATCAAGATCTCTGGCTCGTTTCAGGGCAGAGCGAATATACTCAGACACATCCGTCGGTAACGCAGGCAACGAGTCCCCTGATGCTGCCTTCGAGAGCCAGCGTTGCAGACTTCTCCGAATTGAAGCTCTCGGTCGAGCAGCTTCGCCGTACAAACGAACGGGCCATCCTCTGAGACGCGGGAATCCCCAACGGTAAGGTCGGATATCTTTCAGGCTGAAAAATTGGTGCAGCGCATACATCAAAATCGCCAGGTAGGATTTGCCGGTATTGCTCGGACCGATGAACACCGTAAGCGGGCGAAATCCACGCTGGCTTTGACGATTGGCCCGAAATCGGTGACCTCAAGACGGTAGTCGCCTGCCCCCTGCTGCTCGGTTTGGGGAGTACTCATAGTTCGTCACCATCGCCTTTTGCGACCGTCTTACGACTGCGCATTCTCCCTACTCCCACAACGGTCCGGGATAGACCGGCTGGGCTTCGGCCACCGTGCGCGGCCACACGATTTCTTTGCGGCCCTTCTGCCACTGGGTGACCAGCATGGGGTGAGCGGTCTGACGGCCGGTCTGCGCTTCGATGGCATACGGGCCGTAGAAGGTCGTACACCGCAGGCGACTCGCCGCCGTGCGCAGTCCGTTTTGGTCCACGCCGCCGACTTCTTCGACGCAGCGCTGGGCAATGACGCCGGCGACGTACCCCTGGGCGGCCGGATAGTCGATCGGTACGGTTGCGCCTTTGAGATAATGGGTCAAAAACTCGTTTTCTGACGGGCCGCAGTCCACCCCGTACTCCACTTGCGGCTCCCACTGGCTCGGCGCCAGAAACCCGTCCGCCCGCTCACCCAGCTCGGCCTTGAAGCGACTGATGGCCGCGACGACCAGCCCGGCGGCTTTGAGCCGGGGCCGGAGTTCACACAACTGCCGGCCCAGCCGCAGGTCGTCCTCGACGCGGCCAACGCTGAGCAGCCAATCCGGCGGGTCGTCCCTGAGCGGGCTGAGCAACGGGCTGAAATCGTCCAGACCGGACCGGTACAGTTGGTGGCTGGCGAGCGTCAGGCCGTGGCCTTGAATCCAGGCCAGGGCGCCACCGGCCATATCGGTGGCAAAGCCGGTTTTGGCGCTCAATAAGGCCACCCGTTTGGCCTCGGGGTCGAGCGTGCGCAGCAGTTCGAGGATGGCGCACAGGTATTGGGACGCCGGACTCAACAGGCCCACGACCCAGGAGAGGTTGCACTCGAAGATTTCGTCGGCCGACCCACTATGGTTCCACAGCACCTGCCGGGCGGCCTCGGCCGTCTCCGCAGCGGCCAGGGTCAGCCCGCTGCCGTAGGGTCCCATCAGCAGATCAACCTGGTCGTGGCTGATTAACTTCTCGATCAGGCTGCGGACCTTGGTCTCGTCGCTGGCGTCGTCTTCGACAATCAGAGAGACGGGCAGTTGTCGATCCTCGGCCCGCAACCGCATCCCACCGGCGGCGTTCACATCGCGGACATAGCACTCCAGGCCTTCCAGGACCTGACGCCCGAGCAGGGCATAGCGGCCGCTCAGAGAAATGGCGATCCCAAGCGTGATAGAGTCTGGTGTCATACTCCCCCTAGTATTTTGCAATGACCGCGCGGCTGAATTCTTCGATCATTTCTCGGCCGTTGTTCACCACCTGAACGGCCACCTGTTGGAGGCCGGCCGCTTCGAGCGCCTTGAGCCGGGCAATGATCTCCTCTCCGGTCCCGGTCAGCGTCATACCGCGAATCAGGTCTTCGTTGCAGTAGCGCTCTTCCCCCGGCTTGAGGTAGATCAGATGGCCGGCGTGGACTTCGAGATAGCGACGATCTTCAGGCGTGGGCATCTGCGCGACATAGTCGGCAAAGCCCTGATAGAGTGGCTCCATGGCGGGCGGTATATTGGCCGAGACCGCGGACTGCTCCCACAAGGCGTGGAGGGCCACCATGGCAAAGGGGCCAACCCGGTCCATGACGCGCGGCGCGGTTGCCGCCTCACCCGGTTGCAGCACACAGGCGGTTGTCAGGGCGACATTGGGCAGGTCGTGGGCTGAGCGCCCAACCCGAGTCGCCCCCTGTTCGACCACCGCCAGGTTTTTGCGCAGGGTGGCCGGGCTGGAAATGGTCGTAATCCAGCCATCGGCGATCTCTCCGGTCAGTTCCAGGGCTTTCGGCCCGTTGGCCGCAAAATGAATCGGAATCGGGTCTTTCAGATTAATATAGCCGCGGTCTTGATGCAGGAAGCGAATCCAGCGTTGGCGAGTACCGTCGCCTTCGGTGTCTTGAAAGAGCACCTCTTCTCCCTTGAGCAGGCTGCGGCACTGCTCGATATAGTGGCGAACGCTGGTGAGCGAGACCGGCGGGAGACCCATGGTATTGCGTCCGGTGAATCCGGTTCCCAGACCGAGGATGACCCGACCGGGCGCGAGTTGATTGATGGTGGCAATGGAGTGGGCGGTCACCGGCGCGATACGATTGCTCGGGATGGCGACGCCGGTCCCCAAAACAATCGTGGTGGTGTGCTCCGCGGCAAGCGCCAGGCACGCATACACATCGCTATAGAGCATCTGGGAGTCGTACAGCCAGGCATGGCTGAAGCCGTTGTCTTCAGCCACAACAAGGTCTTTCCACGCATCTGGTTTAGCCGGGTAGGCAATGGCGAATTCCATGGGTGTCCTCCTTCATGTTTGTGTCACAGATTCCAGATAGGACAATAGCTCAGGCAGACGCTGAATCACCAGGTCGGCCTCAGCCGTCCAGGGGGGCGTTTTCCCATTGGTCAGCAGGACCGTCATGGCCCCGGCCGCACGTCCGGCCTCCGTATCGTGCCGAAAGTCTCCTACCATGAGTAGCGTCTCCACGCGCACACCCAGGCGCGCGCTGGCCAGCCGGATACAGGCCGGGTCCGGCTTGGGAGTGGCATCCTCTCGGGCGATGAGCACGTCGACGCGGATGTCCAGGTGGGCACAGACGGCGGTGAGCGAGGTCCGGCTGTTGCGGGTAATAATGGCGATCGGCAGACCACCGGCTTGGAGCGCGGCTAAGGTTTCCTGGGCGCCGTCGTTCCAGGCGACATGCTCAACCCCGTCCTGTTCAAAGGCCGCAATGGTGGCAAAGGCTGCGGCCCGTTGGCGCGGCGGGAGTGAGTCGGCCCAGTGGAGGATATCGCCCTCGGGCAGACCAAGTTGGGCTCTGAGCCGTGTGAAGTCCAGATAGGGGCGGGTGAGCGTGCTGTCGAGATCAAAGGCAATGGCGTGCAAAGAACGGCGTTGCGGGTGCGGCTTGGGCAGCCGGATACAATGCGTCACGGCCGGGTCCTCAGACAGCCGGGCGCGGGCCGTAGGAAACAAGGTGTTCATCCAACGCCCGGAGCAGGTCAGTCTTCCCCTCGGTCACCGGCAGAAAGAGTAAACCTGCCCGGCTTTTTTGTCTGTTTGGGGGACACGCTTACTCTTTGAGGAAGAGCGGCGGCTTTGCCAGCAGACGACCATCCACGGTTTTCATCCGGCGCCCGCCGTGGCTCCGTACTAAAAAGAAAATGAGAGCAGGCCGGGGGATATATCGCCTCTTCGGGCAGCAGCGGACGCTTCCCGCACTGAGGACAGGCGACAGCACGGTGATAGCGTCTCCAGACCGAGTATCCCAGACCGGGCAGACACGGCAGCGCAAGCGGGAGCTGAGAGAGCTGTCCCGCCCACAGCAGCAGCCCCATGCTTGTCACGCCGAGGGCCCACAAGAGGCTTTCAACGACGAGGGAACCGCCTGGGCGGGGCTGCGGCAGACCGCTCCAGAAACAGGCCGGACACAAGAAGTAGGAAGGGACAGGGGGAAGCGGCTCGGCCGTCGGTCGAACAACTGCGGGAAGCGAACTCAGCGCCTCATCTCTCACGGCTCTCTGCCTCCTTCGCCTGGATACGTTTTTTATGAAGGTGACTCAAGTATACCAGGCAGAGCGCGGGCTGAACAGAGTCGGGGCGGGTTTGAACCCCGCCCCGACCCCGCTATGCATCACGGGAAGGCTATGCATCACGGGAAGACAGCGCACGACCACGTCGTCGCTCTGAGAAACGCACGGGCAACGACGCTTAGCCCCTCCCGTTGCGGAGCAGCCGGCCCGGCGTTTCTCCGCTGCACTCGCCATCTTCAAACGTCTGGACTCCGTTCACCAGGATCGCATGATAGCCCTTGGCCCGCTGAATCCGGCGCCATTCATTGCCTGGGAAGTCATGTACAATCTCGCCGATCCAATTCGGCTCAATGTCCAACTCGTCCAGGTTATAGACGACCACATCGGCGGCCGCGCCCTCACGCAACACGCCACGATCACGGAAGCCGGCCGCATGGGCCGGCAGGGCGGAGAGCCGGTAATGGGCTTCTTCCAGGCTGATCAGTTGTTCGTCCCGGACTAACCAGCGCAGGAAGTCGGTCGTAAACGCGCCGCCGGTGAAGAACTTGGTGTGCGCCCCACCGTCCGAGGCTCCCGGAACGGTAAAGGACGAATCGTTGATCATCTCCGCCGTATGCTCGGCATTAAAACCACGGTCCGGTCCCAGGAATTCGACATTCAGCTCACCGGCAAGCGACAGGTCGAGCATGACGTCGATGGGATCTTTGCCCTCTTCGTCTGCAATCTGACCAAGGGATTTGCCCACATAGGGTTCCAGCTCGGCCTGATTATTGGCCGTCTGGACGATCAGTCTGGGAATCGGGCCGCCAACCCCGGCCTGGATGACTTGCAGCTTCCGGTCCGCGTCTTCGGTCTCGCGTTTGACGGCGGCGCGCAGGGCCGGGTTTTTCATCTTGGCCAGCTTGTCGGTTTTGGTTCCGGTCGTCAGCTCACGCCAGGCCGGACTGGCGTCGTACAGATTCCAGTGTTCCAGCGTGAACGCAAAACCCGTCCGATGCGTTCCGGTCTGGCCATAGATCGGCAGGTCTCTCTCCCGGCAGCGCTCCAGCCAGTCCAGACTCCGGCGATGGACTTTCGGGTCCTTGCGGGCCGCGACAATGACGTTGTGCAGAATGGGTCGGCGGGCGGTTTCCGCCAGCCTTTCCAAAAAGGCCAGGTCGGCCTTAATCTGTCCGGTGGATTGGGTGATTTGGATAAACCCCTCGTCTCGCTCCCGCAGGACCGCGGCCAGGTTCAGAATGTCCTCGTCCGCCATGATGTCCGTCACCATCGGCGAGCCGTCGTAATCGGCCTGGGTCGAGTCGGGACCGAGCCGCTGAATGGAGAAGCCACACAGTCCGGCATTCATGCCTTCGTCCAGGAGCCGCTGCATCTCCTTTTTTTCGGCGGGTGTGGCCGCGCGGGACTTGGCGGCCTCCAGCCCCATCACATACGTCATGAGCGACGCGGTGGGCATATACTGGATACAGTTGACGCCCTTGGCCGAGCGGTCCAGCGAGTCCAGATATTCAGGAATGGTTTCCCAGTCCCAGCTCATGCCCTCTTTCATGGAATCGTACGGGATGGCTTCGGTGCGCGTCATGGTCAGCATGGAGCGTTCCTGAAACTCGGGTTTGACCGGGGCGAAGCCAAAGCCGCAGTTGCCGAGCACCACCGAGGTCACGCCGTGCCAGCCGGAGATCGTGCACCACGGGTCCCAGCGAATCTGCGCGTCATAATGGGTATGCAGGTCAACAAACCCAGGCGCAACGATCAGCCCGTCGGCATCAATGACTTTTTTCGCCCCGCCAGGCGCCCGACCGCCAATCTGGGCGATCTTTCTATCTTTAATCCAGACATCAGCCTGAAAGCGCGGGACGCGGGTCCCGTCAACAACCATTCCTCCTTTAATATGGACATCGAACTCAGCCATAGCGTCTCTCCTTTATTTGCACGACACGTCTATACGATCTGGTCACACCCCGCCGGCGTGACTCCTGGCCGCCTGGGCCATCGCCCTCGCCTTTCTATAGAGAGAACAGGCCCGGAAGGCAAGCCTGGCAGGTGATTTGTGCCAGGGTCAGGCCGGCCGGAGGCGTGATTATTTTGGTCGGAATGACTGCACGCCGGGCGGCCGCGGCCAGCGAATGAGGATGACACACGGACAGCGTTCGTCCTCCTCATCCTCATCGTCAAACCCATCGTCGGGCGAACACGTATATACCATACATTATAGTGTACTGAACGAACGGCAGCGCTGTCCACTCGCCTCCTTGCCGTATTGGAGAACGGGCTCTATGCGCGCCGGGGATACGCAATACCATACTGCCGCAGCGTCCCTTCCAGGGTCGGACGATGCAGGCGAATGCGATCATCGTTCAGCAAATACGAGAAGACATAGCCGAGGCCCAGCATCAGAATCCCGATCAAAAAGCAATACATGACCGCCCGGTCGGGATATTGGTCTTTCAAATGGCCCACGTAGAGCGGACCGCAGATCCCCGCCGCGGCCCACGCGGTCAGAATGGTGCCGTAGATCGTGGACATCTTTTTCGTCCCAAAAACGTCGAGCACGAAGGAAGGCATGGTGGCAAAGCCACCCCCGAAGCATAAGAGGACGTAGCAAACCAGGGCCGCGAATATCCAGGGATTGCGTTCTGTCATCAGGATACCGAAGACGATCATCTGGCTGGCGAGCAGAATGCGGAAGACCCGGACGCGACCGATGCGGTCCGAGAGGAGCCCCCAGAACAGCCGTCCGACACCATTACACAGCGAACTGACGGCGATCAGGGTCGCCCCGTATTCGACCAGCGTTGCCGGCTCCAAGGACGGGTCGGCAATTCCCCACACCTCCTGCATGAGTTCCGACTGAAAACTGATAACGGAGATGCCCGCGGCGATATTGAAGAAAAAGACAACCCACATGAAGATGAATGCAGAAGACCGGAGGTAGGGGGCCGCAGAGTCGGGGTCGTCACTGCGCTGGCCGTCGGCCACGGCGGCCACGGCGGTCGGAGGATCGCTCAGGGCAAAGCTGGAAGGCAATAAGATACAGGCAAAGACAACCCCGAGCCACAAGAAAACGAGCGCCAGGTCGCCCTCGGCCTGCAGCACGAGCAGCGGTGCCAACACCTTGCTCAAAAGAAACGCGCCCACCCCAAAACCCATCACCACGATCCCGGTCATTAAACCCTTGTGGTCCGGAAACCATTTCGCCACGGTGGCGACCGGCGTCACATAGCCAAACCCGATGCCGGCCCCGCCGATCACCCCGTAGCCGAGATAAAAGAGTTCGATAACATCCAGGCGCAGGGCGAGGCTGGCGAGCACATAGCCGCCCGAGAACATGAGGCTGCCGGCCACGGCCAATTTGCGCGGGCCGAACCGCGGCAGCATGGTGCCGGCCCAGGCCGCCGCGGTCCCCAGCGAAAAGATCGCCAGGCTGAAGGCCCAGGCCGTTTCCGTGAACGACCAGCCAAGCTGCCTGACCAGCAGGGTTTGAAAGAAACTCCACGCGTATACGGTCCCGAAGCAGATCTGCAGGACCGTACACAACAGGGCGATCATCGCCCGCGGCATCTGTCTCTGTTGCGCCATTCCCAAGAATCCTCAACCCCAACCCCTCGCGAAATACTGTCCGGACCCTGTGCGGAAACCCTCCGCGGTCACACCCTAGCTATCGTTTCCAGACGATACGCGCTGCTCCCCTTCGGCTTGCACCCCTTCTGAAAAATAGAGAAAGAATCGAGCGAGTTGGCCGACCTCATCGTCGCGTGCCAGGAGTTGGTCGTCCGCTCCGCTGTCGCGGTCGCGCGCCAGGGCAACGGCATAGGCGAGCAGGTCGCCCAGGGGCTTCGCCGCCAGGTTGACGAACCAGACGGCGGCCAGGACGCCAATCACGAGGATGATGGAGATGAGATAGACTTGGCGACCGATTGCTGTCTGAATCTTCAACGCAATCAGATCGGTGTCCATACCGACATGAACAGTGCCGGCAACGCCGGCCAGAATCGGACTGCCCACTTCCACAAAATCACCCATCCTTGGCAGGCTGCGCTCCACAGTCGCCGTGTTATTCCGGTCTCCGGTCCGAATTTCTTCGGGCACACCGGGAACGAAAGTATGGGCGACAAACTCGCCCTCTTCATCCGTGATGTAGATATAGCGTATGCTCTGAATCTCAACAAACTGATCGATGAGCGATTGCAGTGCCGACAGGTCCCGATTCAAGAGAATGTCCACACTGGAATCGGCAATGGTCTTGGCGATGTCTTTGCTATTGCTCTCGTATTCCTCGGACAAGTGCGTATCGACGGTATAAATACACAGCACGGAGGTGGACAAGCTAATCACCCCGAACAGAGAGAAAACGCCGAACAATGTTTTCTGAAAGAGTTTTTGGATTTTCATGTCAGGCAAACCTGTCTTCCCAGTTGTCCAGCATGACAAAACGGCCCTGGTCAACAACGGTATAGTAGACTTGCTGGAGCCCCTGGCGCCGGTCGGGACCAAAGGAAGCCCGTTCGCCGATGCCCAAATCGAAATCCCGAACGGTGTAGACGACACGCTCGAGCTGGCTCCGTTGCGGCCGGTCGCCCAGCCGACGCAGGATTTCAACCATCAACTTGGCATTAATAAATCCCTCGAGACTGACGAAGCTGTGCTCGGAGGGCAGGTAGGGTTCTCTCAGCAGTTCTATGGGCGGCTGCGGATTGTAGCGCCGCATCAAGTCACGATACTCCTTGACGGCTGGCATGGAAGCCTCTTCGTAACTCGGGACCACTTGGGAGTTGACGAGCAGTCGCGTATACGGCTCGATGTCGCCTCGCCCCTCAGTCAGCGTCCAGTGCGTGAGGAGTTTCAACAGGTTCTCGCTGCCAACAAAGGACAGGTTGGCAATCGGGACTTGCAGGCCGAGGTTGACGGCATCGCGGACAAAGGCCGCACAGGCCGCGTAGGAACCGATACAGATCACGGCTTCGGGCTGGGACGCCTTGAGGATTTCGACCTGTCTGCGCAGGCTGGCGGTGAACCTTGTGCCGCGGCGGTAGGTCGCCTCGCCCACGATCCGTCTTCCGTAGTGCTTCAGGGCGCGCCTGACGCCCGCCCAGCCGCTGCGCCCATAGGCATCGACTTGATAGAACACGGCGATGCGTTTTCGGTTGATGCGCACGAAATTATCGACGAGACCGGCGGTTTCCTGGCGATAGGAGGAACGCAGATTGAACGCAAAGTCGCCATAGGGCGGTTCCCGCTGCGGCTGGGCACCGGTGAAGGGAAAAAACAAAAGGATATTCCTGTCCTGGAACTTCTTGAGCATGGGCAGGACACGCGTGACCGTTGGTGTTCCAACATAACCGAAGAGCAGAAACACCTGGTCTTGCAGCATCAGCTTCAGGGTGTTCTTGACAGAGGGGGCGGGCTGGTAGCCATCGTCATACGTTTTGAGCATCACCTTGCGACCGGCGATCCCGCCCTGCTCATTCACATGATCGAAGTAGGCGCTGGCGCCGCGGTACAGTTCGATACCCAAACCCCGGGATGGGCCGGAGAAGGCCGCAGACACACCGAGCACAATCTCGGTGTCGGTTACGCCGGGCGCCATCTGCGGGGCTGGCGGGCTGGCGTCCGTGTCAGCGATCGCCCGCAGGGGTGGTAACCAGGGAGCGACCGTGCACCAGGTGAGACCGGAACGGAGCAGCGCTCTCCTCGTTATTGTTCTCATGCCCTCCTCGTTTTTTGCTCAGCTTGCAATCGGTACAGAAGAAGATGGCACCACATGGCAGTCGGACAACACCGGTCCCACTATAAGAGTTCTCGGTCGCAGGGCCAAGAGACCACACTCCGGCAGGCGTTCAACTCCTGCTTTTTTTGCTGGAGACGCTCCGGCCGGTAGCGCGCCGGCAGCCAGGACTGCGGTCAGGTCCGACCTACTCCGGATATCACGCTTGGTGTTGATACGCATCTGCTCCCGAGAAGAACCATCAGACCGAGACGGCCGCATCGGTAATGTCGAGCGCCTGGTCAATAATCGCTAATCCCTCGCGGAGTTGCGCCTCACTAATACACAGCGGCGGATTCACAAAAAAAGTGTTCCAGCGAACGAGAGTAAAAAGCCCGTTTTCTCGGAAAAACGCGCCGAGCTGAGCCATGGGTCCCAGCTCGGCAGGCGTGGCATTAAAGGGGGCTAGGGGCTCGCGCGTCTGGCGGTTTTTGACCAACTCGAACAGGCCAAACAGGCCGATGGAACGGGTTTCTCCAACGGAGGGATGCTTATTCCGTAAACGTTCCATTTCGTGCGCCAGAATGGCCCCCATCTTTTTGGCATGCTCAATCAGGCCGTCTTCCTGGTAGACCTTGATGGTGGCGACCGCGGCGGCACAGGAGACCGGATGCGCCCCATAGGTCAACCCGGCGTACAGGACCTTGTCTTCAAAATGGGCCGCGATTTCGTCGTTTACCATAATGGCGCCAAGCGGCAGATAGGCGCTGGTTAAGCCCTTGGCCAGCGTCATGATGTCAGGCACGACATCCCAGTGATTGACCGCAAACCACTCCCCCGTCCGGCCAAAGCCGCTCATGACCTCATCGGCGATCAGCAGGATGCCATATTTATCGCACAAGGTGCGCAGCCCCGGCAGATAGCCGTCGGGTGGAATGATGATGCCATTCGTGCCGGTCACGGTCTCAATCAGCACGGCGGCAATCGTGTGCGCCCCCTCAAACCGGATGACGTCTTCAACGTGATTCAGGCAGTTGAGGTTGCAGGCCGGCTGCTCCTGACACCAGCGGCAGCGATAGCGGTAGGGGTCCATGGCCCGCACGACACCGGGGATGCCTGGCTCGGCTCCCCAACGGCGCGGCTCGCCGGTCAGGCTGACGGCACCGGCCGTCGCGCCGTGATAGGAACGATACCGGACCAGGATTTTCTGACGCTGCGTGACCAAGCGGGCGATCCTGACGGCATGTTCATTGGCCTCGGCTCCGCTGAGCGTCAGAAAGGAGCGTCTGAGGGCGCCGGGGCTGACCTCGGCCAGGAGTTGATGCAGCCTGGCACGCGGCTCGGTCGTGAGATGCGGCATCACATAGGTCAGCTTCTCCGCCTGCTCCCGAATGGCAGTCAGGACACGCTCATCACCGTGGCCGATATTGACACACATCAGTTGCGAGTTGAAGTCGAGAAAACGTTTGCCGTCGACCGTCCAGAAGTAGACGCCCCGAGCACGGTCAACGCTGAGGGGCTTCACCGCTTGCTGCGCAGCCCATTCGTACAGGCCGTACTCACGAGTCAGGCGTAAAATCTCGTCAGAGGAGAGAGTGCTCATCTGCGTCTCCAGTCTGTGTCTGCCCAAGGCGTTATACTCACCACCGTCCCCATGCCGGTGATAATAGCCACACCGAGTAAAAAAAGCGAGAAACGAGACGACTGGTTCCCCACAGACCGGAGTGCTATGTCAGGGAGCAAGCAGGAGGGAGATATGCTGCACACCACAAGATGCCGATTCGTTGCCCTGGCCGGACTCATGGGGACAGTATTTGTTTGCACACCCCTCGGAGTACCGGCACAAGAAACACAAAACACGAACACCGTCACCGTTCTGCTTGAGGGCTATGTCAAGCCGATAGAAGGCCGCCAGCCCATGCCCGGTGTGGCTGATGACGGCGCCAGACATGTGGCGGGGACGGTTGCCCTGGTCCGGGGCGCGGGGGTCACGCTGGTCGCCGACCCTGGCATGGTTGCGGAGCGATCGCTCATTCTTGACGCGCTGAAAAAAGAAGGGGTCTCCGCCGAGGACGTCACCCATGTCTTTATCAGCCATCACCATCCCGACCATACCGTAAATATTGCCCTCTTCCCCAACGCCCGACTGGTCGATTTTTGGGCGACGTATACAGGCGACCTGTGGGAAGATCATGGCGATGAGTATGCCATTGCGCCCGGCATCCGGGTGCTGCAAACCCCAGGCCATACCGAAGAAGACGCGTCGCTGGTCGTCGAGACGGCTCAGGGGACCTACGTCCTGACCCATACCTGGGCATTCCCGGACATCACGCCCGGAGACGCCCCGCTGACCTGGAATCAGGAGGCGCTCAACGCGAGTCGAGCAAAGGTTCTGCAACTCGCCGACTGGATTATCCCCGGTCATGGCAAAATGGTGCCCAACCCTGAGAAGGCAAAGGACTAGGGGGAGAAGGCAAAGGACTAGGGGATAGTCGAGCTAGAGCGTTTCACGATAAATTGTAGCCGTGCCAGTCCGCGCTCGTCGGGAAAGACAAGGGCTGGCACCAAGCGGCCAGGGAGGGGATGGGGGGCTCCCCGCCTGGGCTTCCGCCGGCGGCGTGCGCCCCTGGGCTCCGGTCCTGTGGCGCCCGCTCGCTCCGCCACTCTGCACACGGCGCTCAGGGGGTGAGCTGCGCTCCAGAACCGAAGGGTGCATCCCATGCACCAGCTTCTTGGTGCGCAGGGCGTACCCTACGGGCTGGTCTCCGGTCCTGTGGCGCCCCGCTACGCCACTGAAAACTGCTCCAGGGGCTTGTGGGTGCGTCCCACGCAGGCTTGAGTCGAACTCCAGGAGAGGCGTCTGACCCGAGGTCCGGGTGAGGAGCCCTGACTTCGCCATCCGTAGCCGGCGGGCGGCTGCCGTCACGCCCCAGGCTAGAAATTCTTGAGCCGTTCGGTTGTTTCCGGGTCGAGAAAACTGGCCACGGTCGCCTCTGTTTCCAGTCGCAGGGCGGTGTGGATGTCACTGGCCGCGCACTGATTGAGCACGCGCTTCATCGCGCGGACGGCCAGCGGCGGCAGGCTACTCAGTTTCTCCGCCACACTGTGCGCCTCGGCGAGCAGACGATCATCGCCGACCACGCGCCACGCCACGCCCAAGTCCAGCAGAGTGCGGGCGTCATACTGCTCGCCCAGAAACAGCATTTCTCGGGCTTTGTTCAGCCCGACCAGGGCCGGTAGGAGCGAGGAAACGGCCCCCGTCACAAAGGCGTTGAGCGACACTTCGGGGAAAAACCCTCGGGCGCTTTCCGCCCAGATCGGGAAATCACAGTTGAGCGCCAACTCGAACCCGCCCCCGACGGCCCAGCCGTTGATGGCTCCCACCACCGGCTTCCCGCCAAAGACAATCGCCAGGGTCGCCCGCTGGACCGCGTCCACGGCCTCTCTGGCCTGCACTTCGTTTGCCGGCTGGCGATGTGCCTTACGGTCATCGCCCGCGCAAAAGGCGCGGCCCTGACCGGTAAAGATGATGGCGCGGGTCTCCGGATCGGCATTGGCTTCGTCAAAGGCGCGCGCAATATCGACCATGAGTTGCTGGTTCATGGCGTTGAGGCGCTCCGGCCGGTTCAGGGCTATGGTGCGCACCCCGCTGTCGCCCAGCCTGCTCAGAACGGTTTCATACTGAAAGGTATCCATATCACTTCCTCCCGATAGGTTGCGTTTTTTCCGGCGTCCTCGAAGATAAGGTTCGACGACTCTGGATAACCCGAACGGGCGCGTCCGATCAAGAACACCGGGCAATCTTTTCTCACGCCTACATCTTGAGCTATAAGGAGACGGGGAAGAAGCATGTATTGCCAAAAAGCCCGAATCGTGGAGCCGGACAGCTGGGAGCGTATCCACCCGGACTCGCACGCCTGGGTTCGTCAGCATCGTGGGACAGAACTATGGGTGGAGGCCACCCCCCCGCAGGGTGCCTGCCCGGCCCTCCACGGCGGCATGGTGAACAATTCGGTGAAAACACCGTATTTGTGGCGCGGACGCATTCGCTACCGGATGTCGCTCGACGTGCTTGAACTCTTACCCGAGAGCGCTGACGTGCCAGATCAACCCTTACCTGACTGGATCGATGCCCTGCACCCATGATACGACTCCTGCCATTCTCTATACAGCGGGCAAAAACAGGATACGCTGAGCGCCAGCCCGGCCGGGGAGTCTCGACGCAGGCCGGAAAGAGAGCGCCTAGCAATGACGCGGGATGAAGAGATTCGGCAGGATTTGGAGCGGCAGTGGGCACAGCTCGACGGTCCGCCGCGCCCGACGATGACGGGTATCTCCCGGTGCGCCTGTGGCCACCCGGCTCTGGTGCACGAACACACCTGGAGCGGCCGGTGTCGCATCAGTCTGTGCGCTTGTCGCCAGTTCACAGCAAGACAGGAAGACCGCTAGCAACACGGCGTCCGGGACCGGCGCCAGACTCGGAACGGTTCTGAGTGCTCTTGTCACACAGCACCTGCTTCGAGGAGGAAGGCGGGCGGGCACTGCCCGCTCTTCTCATTTAAGAAGGAGTGCGGTAGGAAAACGAATATGCAGACAATAGCACGCTGGATACTCGTGAGTGTCGGAGTATGTCTTTGTGGAGTCAGCCTGGCGCATGCGGACAGAATTGCCGAACTGCGCGCCCGGGCCGAGACCGGTGACGTGGAGGCGCAGTACGACCTCGCCTTCCTCTATGATAATGGCTACGGCGTCGCGCAAGACTACACCGAGGCCGGGGTATGGTATCGCCAGGCCGCCGAACAGGGCCATGCGACGGCGCAGTGGAACCTGGGGGTCATGTACGCCAACGGTCTTGGCGTCGCCGCGGATATGGCAACGGCGATAGCCTGGTATCGCCAGGCCGTCGAGCAGGGCCATGTGACGGCCCAGTACGACCTGGGCATTCTGTACTCATCGGGCAAGGGCGTTGAGCGAGACGACGTCCAGGCCCTGCTCTTAATCAACCGGGCAGCCGATAGTGCGGCCAAGCTGGCGGTCTATAAAGGCGACCGTGATTCGTTTAATGCCTCCAAAGCCACCGCCGCGAAATACGCGGGGGCGCGCGATAATCTGATTGGGCGTATGACGCTCGCCCAGCTCACCCAAGCGGCCGAGCGGGGAGTCATGCTGGCCCAGGCAGAACTGGGCGTGCTCTACGGTCTGGGCCAAGGCGCTGCCCAGGATGCGACCCAAGCGCTGAAATGGCATCGCCAAGCCGCCGAACAGGGCCATCCGCCGTCGCTCTATTTTATGGGGCTCCACTACTATACCGGCCAGGGTGTGACCCAAGATGTGGCCGAGGCCGCCAAGTGGTATCGCCAGGCCGCCGACCAGGGCCATGCCGATGCGCAGTGGAATTTGGGGCTCATGCATCGCACCGGCCAGGGCGTGGCCCAAGATGCGGCCGAGGCCGCCAAGTGGTATCGCCAAGCCGCCGACCAGGGCCATGCCCAAGCCCAGATCAATCTGGGATTCATGTATGCGACCGGGCAAGGGATCGAACACAACGACACCCAAGCGGCGAATTGGTATCGCCGGGCGGCCAATCAGGGCGATGCCCAGGCACGCTATAATCTGGCGCTACGCTACGCCAGGGGCCAGGGGACGCCGCTGGACTATGGCCAGGCCTATGTGTGGATCAGTCTGGCGGCCACGAATGCCTCGGGCGAGCACAAGGACGCAGTGCTCAAAGTACATGAGTATATTGTTGCGCTTATGGAACCCGAACAGATTGAGGAGGGAGAAGAGCTCCTGCGCAAGTGGCGTCCGAAGCCCTGAGGCGGAGGGACGCCCGGACTTCGCTGGCACCGCCCAGGCGCAGTGATATGATCCGGCCACCTGCTCAAGAAGGAGGAATGTATGCCCGGCCCTGAAGCCTTACCCAGTCTCCCCATGTCGGGTGTGATCGATGCCGACGGTCATATACTCGAAGCGCCCGATCTCTGGGAAAAATATCTGGAACCCAAATACCGCGACCGCGCGGTGCGTATTCGCAAGGACGACGACGGCCTGGAATATCTTGAGGTCAACGGCCAACCCTCCAAGATGACGCGCAAGGGCGCCCCTTCGGGGCTGGGTGTGATGGATCAGCTTGGGGGTATTGAGTATACCCGCGAGCCGACCGGGTCGGGCTATGTCGATAACGCCTCGTTTGGCTCTATGGACCCCAAAGAGCGACTGCAACGCCTGGACATCGAGCATATTGAGAAGGTGTTTCTCTACCCCACGCTTGGCCTGTTATGGGAACCCGAATGTGAAGACCTCGAGCTGTCGATGGCCTATGCCCGGGCGTATAATCGCTGGCTGGTGGACTTCTGCTCAGATTCGGACGGACGCCTGCTCCCCATTGCCCATATCCCCATTAGCATCCCCGAGCTTGCCGAAGCAGAACTGCGTCGGGCGGCCCAGGATGGGATGAAAGGCTTTTTTGTGGCTCCGTATATCTGGAGCCGCAAGGCCCACGGCCATCCCGACCATGACCGCGTGTTTGCCGCGGCCCAGGAACTCGGCCTGCCGTTCGGCATTCACCCGTCGTTTGAGCCACACTGGGCGGCCCCAACCCGCTTTGGTCGGATGACGAGCTTCTCGACCGCGTTTTACCAAAACATCGCCGGTGGCGACGCCATTCGAGGGGGGTTTGTCTCGCTCTTTCAGTATGGGGTGTTCGACAAATTCCCGCAGCTCAAAGTCATCGTCCTGGAAGTAGGCGCGGGCTGGATCGGGTACTGGCTGGAACGCATGGACGCGGTCTACGACTCGCCGCTGGGCAAGAGTGTGCGGCTGAAAGACAAACCGAGTGCGTATTTCCGCCGACAGTGTTGGATCTCGGGCGACCCGGATGAGCGGGCCCTCGCCGGGGTGATCCCCTTTGTTGGAGAAGATCGATTTTTCTGGGCCAGCGATTTTCCGCATGCCGACCATCCACCCGAATATATTCCCAATTTGATTACGCTCACAAATCTGATGACCGAGTCGGCCCGAGAGGGCATATTGGGAAAGAATGTGCTGAAGTGCTACGGCATGGATGCGTAGTCACAGGGCCGCTGTGGCTTTTTAACGCGCACCTGCCCTACGGCCGAATTTTGAAGACGTATTAATCGCCGACATAAACAGAGGGGCCGCTGAGTAGCGGCCCAAAGAGTAAACGTGTCCAGCATCTGCATGTCTATTGGAGGACACGTTTACTCTTTCTCATATCTCGTGGTGCGCCCGGGCGATCTTATTGCGGCTGGGGTACGATCCGCAGATACGGCTTGGGCGCCTTCCAACCGCCGGGGAATTTCTCCTTGGCTTCCTCGTCCGAAACCGAAGGAACAATGATCACGTCCTCGCCGTGTTTCCAGTTCACCGGGGTGGCGACTTTGTGTTGGGCGGTCAATTGACAGGAATCCAACACCCGGAGGATCTCGTCGAAGTTCCGCCCGGTGCTCATCGGATAGGTAATCATGAGCTTGATCTTCTTATCCGGACCAACGATAAAGACTGAGCGGACGGTTGCGTTGTCGACCGCGGTGCGGCCCTTGGCGGTCCCGCTCGCATTCGGGTGGATCATGTCGTACAGCTTGGCCGCGGCGAGGTCCGTATCGCCAATCAACGGATACGTGACGGCATGTCCCTGCGTTTCTTCAATGTCTTTGACCCACTCCGTGTGATCGGATACCGGGTCTATGCTCAGGCCGATGATCTTACAGTTGCGCTTATCGAATTCCGGCTTGAGGCCGGCCATATAGCCCAGCTCGGTGGTACACACCGGAGTAAAATCCTTGGGATGTGAAAACAAAATGGCCCAGCCATCTCCGATCCACTCATGAAAGTTGATCGTTCCCTCTGTTGTCTCCGCCGTAAAATTGGGAGCTTCCTCACCAATGTGTAACGCCATCATGCATCTCCTTCAATAATCGTGCTGCTCACAGTTGCCGCTCCGTCCACGGATCGATTCGTTTATAGCGCCTTGCACGGAGGAGCGGAAGCCGCTCTGCCGGCTCTCTGACACACAAGCCAGAGCGTTCGGATTGCCCTTTGCTCGCCTCTCTCCGGTCGCGCTTGTCCCTCTTTATATATTCAGCCGAAACCCCACCTTGATCTTGACCTGGAACTGATTGACTGTGCCATCCTGAATCATACCGCGCGCTTCAACGACCTCAAACCAGTCCAGATTCTTGAGGGTTTGATTGGCCCGGGCGATCGCATTCTGGATGGCTTCTTCAATCGAATTCTCCGAGACCCCAACCAATTCAATGAGCTTATACGTTTTGTCTGACATGACTCCCCCCTTCCGGCTCTACAGCTCGGGCTCAGCCTTCTGCCCAGGCTTTCATCTCTGCATCGCTCAAATAGCGAAAGCCGACATCAAGCGTGACCTGATACTGCCCAACTTTGCCCTCCACGACTGTCCCGCGGAGCGCCTTGACCTCAAACCAGTCGAGCGCCTTGAGCGTCTTGTTGGCGCGCTCAACCGCATTGCTCACCGCCGCCGAGATCGACTGCTCCGAGGTGCCCACGATCTCGGTAATGACATAGGTTTTATCCTGCATATCGCTTCCTCCTTTCCGACCCTCGTCATCTGGTCTTGTTCTGCCTCACCTGCTTTTTGCCTCCCCACTATCCTTTGCCCCTGCTGTCCGCCTGTCAACCACAGGCGGCCCTTAGTCATACTCGCGGTAGTTGACCACACGCCAGCCCTCGGCCTGCTGCCGCAGGGTCAACACGATATTCTTGGTAAATCGTCCGGCGCCGTCAACGTCAAAATCCGCCTGATACCGGAAGGACACGCTCGCTTCGTCGCGGGGTGTTTCTTCAAGCAGCTCATAGTAGACCCGCGGTTGCCGCGTTGTTGCATCGATCGCCAGGCCCTCGGTCAGCCGAATTTCCTCCTCTACCCGACTGCGGGCAAAGCCGGCGCAATAGGCTTTGGCGGTCGGCAGGTCAATACGCACATAATGCGCATCAAGAAAGAGTTCGGCCGTCCCCTGGGCCGTGTGGGCATCGGGCTGACAGGTACTCAGCAGCAGCAGCCAGACAAAGCCCACGGGGAAGCGCCGAGCGGTCATGGCAGAAACTCCATCAGGATTTCTTTTTGAATAAGGCGTCCAATTGCGCCCGCGCCTCTCCCCCGGAGGGGCGGGCCTGGCCCGGCTGCATATGCTTGAGCGCAAAAAAGTCGCAAAAATTGGCGACGTCCTTATGCTGGACGAGGTCGGCCTGTGGTTCCCGGCAGGCGGCAGCGGCCCGCACATCGTAAAAGGCACAGTTGAGACAGCAGCGCACCTCCGCCCCGCAGCCCACACATGTGTCGCGTCGTCCAATGGGCTCTTCGAGGGATATTTCCTGGTGGCACTGATAACAGACTCGCACAACCGCCCCCATTCGGCTCCTGCGCTATCATACCCGGCCATACCCGGCCCGCGATTCGTTTTTTCATCGCCGGCCGTCTCTCCCTGGTCACTTTCTTCAAACCGGACTTGTTGATACCATTGAAAACGGGAAATTGAAATTCCAATGACACCGGAACTCCCCGAATTGTTTGACCGCTATAGGGTATATCTGGAGGTAGAGAAAAATGTCTCTACCCATACGCTGCGGAACTACTGCAGCGATCTGCACCAATTCTTCTCTTTTGTTGAAAAGCCGACCGAACAGGCCGAGCCTGGTCAGGTCGAGGTCAGCCGGATCAGCCACCACGTCATTCAGGCTTTTTTATCCAGCCTGTATCGACAGCATACGAAAAGCTCGATCAGTCGAAAGCTCTCGGCCCTCAAGAGTTTTTTTCGCTTCTTGCTGCGCGAGGCGGTCATTGACCAGGACCCGACCCTGCACCTGAGTTCGCCCAAGCAAGACCACCCGCTTCCGACCTATCTCCCGGTTGACGACATGTTTCGGCTCTTAGACGCTCCTGCGCCGGAGACCCCCGCCGAACTGCGTGACCAGGCCATACTCGAAGTGCTCTATTCGTGCGGGCTCCGCGTCAGTGAATTAACCGGCCTGAACTGGGGAGATATCGACCCCAACCTTGAAGTCCTGCGGGTGAAGGGCAAGGGGCAGAAGGAACGGATCGTACCGATTGGCCGCACGGCGCTTGACGCCCTACAGCGCTATCGGGCAGAGATTCCGGCCTTGCTCGGCAATAATTATCAGCCCGTGTCCCGCGGCGGGTCGGCCGGTGACGCCGGACCGGTTTTTCTCAACCAACGCGGCGGCCGCCTCACGCCCCGGAGTGTGGCCCGACTGGTGACCGGCTATGCCAAACAGTGCGGGCTGGCCCACAAGATCAGTCCCCACGCCCTGCGCCACACCTTTGCGACGCATTTGCTTGACGCAGGAGCTGACCTCCGGGCTATTCAGGAGCTGTTGGGACATTCCAGCCTGTCCACCACACAGCGCTACACCCACGTCAATTTGGACCGGCTGACCCAAGTGTATGACAAGGCCCACCCGCGGGCCTGAGCTGACCCGCTTGTGGTTCAGCCTCCACATCTTCTATAGCGTCGCCGGCAATAGTGCATTGCCAGACAATACTCTATGCTATGAAGGGTATACGATGATCCGGTAGTTGGAGGACATACGGTGAACGCAGTCATGCATGGGACAACTATTCTCACCGTCCGGCGCGACGGCAAGGTCGCTATGGCGGGAGACGGGCAGGTCAGCCTGGGAGACACCGTCGTCAAGCACGCCGCCCGGAAAATCCGCCGTTTGCACAAGGACTGCATTCTGGCCGGCTTTGCGGGCGGGACGGCGGATGCCATTACCCTGTGCGAAAAATTCGAGGGCAAACTGGAAGAATATAATGGCAACCTCCGGCGAGCCGCAGTCGAACTGGCCCGGGACTGGCGGGCGGATCGGGTCCTGCGGCGTCTTGAGGCGCTGATGGCTGTCGTTGATCACGAGTCATCCCTGCTGATCTCCGGGAGCGGAGATGTGCTGGAACCCGACGACGGGGTTCTCGCTATCGGGTCGGGCGGCAATTATGCCCTGGCAGCAGCCCGCGCCTTAGTCGCCCACACACCTCTGGATGCGGCCCGGATTGTTGAGGAGGCCATGCGCATCGCCGGAGCTATTTGCGTGTACACCAACGATCAGATTGTAGTGGAGGAATTATAAGATGACGGATGTCGTCGACGGGGCAGCCGTAGTCGTTCAAGACGCGGGCTCCCCGGTTATGACCCCGCGAGAAATCGTCTCCGAGCTGGACCGGTATATTATTGGCCAGGCCAAGGCCAAACGTTCCGTTGCGATTGCGCTGCGGAATCGCTGGAGACGGCAGCAAGTCCCGGAAGATTTGCGGGACGAGATTGCCCCCAAAAACATTTTGATGATCGGTCCGACCGGGGTTGGCAAAACCGAGATCGCCCGCCGTTTGGCGCGCCTGGCCCAGGCGCCGTTTATCAAAGTCGAGGCCTCAAAGTTTACCGAAGTCGGCTATGTGGGGCGCGATGTCGAGTCTATGGTGCGGGACCTGGCGGAACTGGCCGTCGGCCTGGTCAAGCAGGAAGAAAAGGAACGTATTCACGTCAAGGCCCACGCCCAGGCGGAAGAGCAGTTGCTTGACCTCCTGCTGCCGCCAACTCCGTCAGCCTCGAATCTGAGTGAGGAGGGAGCCCCCAGCGCCAGACACAGTACACGGGAAAAAATGCGACGCATGCTCCACGAAGGGAAGCTGGACGAGCGGGAGGTTGAGCTTGAAATTACCCGCTCGGCCGCTCCCTTTGTCGAAGTCATGGCCCCTCAGGGCATGGAAGAAATGGAGAATCAGCTCAAAGAGATGTTCTCCAATATGATGCCCAAGCAAACCAGGAAACGTCGGGTAAAGGTTCTGGAAGCGCTCGAGATTCTGGCGGCAGAAGAGGCCGATAAGCTGGTTGATATGGAAGCGGTCGTCCAGGAGGCCGTGCGTCGGGTTGAGCAGACCGGCATCATCTTTATTGACGAAATCGATAAAATTGCCGGTCGAGAGAGCACCCACGGCGCAGATGTCTCTCGCCAAGGGGTGCAGCGCGACCTGCTGCCGCTGGTCGAAGGCTGTACCGTCAACACCAAATATGGCATGGTCCGCACCGACCACGTCCTTTTCGTCGCGTCGGGGGCATTCCATACCGCCAAACCCTCGGACCTGATTCCAGAATTTCAGGGGCGTTTCCCCATCCGGGTGGAGCTGGAATCTCTGACGCACGGCGACTTTGTGCGCATCCTGACGGAACCCAAGAATGCGTTACTGACCCAGTATGTCGCCTTACTCGATACGGAAGACGTCAGGCTTAACTTTACGCCTGACGCCGTAGAACAGATTGCTCAGATTGCCGCCACCGTGAATGAACGGACCGAAAATATCGGCGCGCGGCGGCTGCATACGGTAGTCGAACGGCTGGTCGAAGACCTGTCCTTTGACGCTCCGGAATTGAGCGGACGAGAGTTGCCGATTGATGCCAATTATGTCCGGGACAAGCTGGACGCGATTGTCAAAGACCAAGACTTGTCCCGATATATTCTCTAGGCAGTGCAGAACCGCTGGTGGACACAAGCAAAAAGGGCGGCTCCGGCCGCCCTTTTCAGTCCATCCCGTTGCCCCAGTCGGCTTTCAACAACACTTATTTTGAGAAATTCACGCTCCCTCGGCCCACCTGTACGGGGGCTGAGACATGCATTTTGTTCTGATCTGTGGGGCTGGATACAAACTCCATGGTAAAGCCCTCCGCGTCGATATCGAGGTGCTTCCGAATTGCCTCGAGGATGTCTTTACGCAACGCCTCCTTCTTTTCCGCGGTCAGGCCAAGACGGTCGTCTTGTACGACCAGGAGGAGGCGACTCTTTGCAGCGTCCTTACTGCCCCCCTTACCAAAAAAATGCTGGATACGTTCCGTTAATGTCATAGCTTATCTCCCAAAGAGGATTTTGCCGAGCCGCTTGGCGAGACTATTATGGCCGTTCAACTCGGGGATCGGAACGTCTTCCCCAAGAATCCGGCGCGCGATACGCCCGTAGGCATCACCAGACGGCGAGCCGCCATTCAGGACGACCGGGACACCCTTGTTACCGGCAATCACGACTGCTTCGTCTTCGGGGACAATGCCGAGGAGGCGGACAGCCAAGATGTCGAGCACATCTTGTTGGTCGAGCATGTCCCCTCGCTTGACCATGGCCATGGACATACGATTAATAACGAGTTGAGGTTCGCCGAGCGAGCTCTGTAGCAGACCAATGACGCGGTCCGCGTCGCGGACCGGAGAGACGTCCGGAGTGGTGACGACAATCGCTTCATCGGCCGCGGCGACTGCGTTTCGGAACCCCTGCTCAATCCCGGCCGGACAGTCTATTAAGACAAAATCGAATTCTTCTTTCAGCTGCGTAGACAAATCCCGCATCTGGTCGGCATTAATCGCCTCCTTCTGGTCAACCTGTGAGGCTGGAATCAGAAAGAGACTCGAAATCCGCTTGTCCTTGACCAGCGCCTGTCTCGGCTGACAGCGACCGCTCACAATGTCAACGATATTATATACGACCCGGTTTTCGACTCCCAGAATAAGGTCAAGATTGCGCAGCCCGATATCCCCGTCAATCAGCACAACCTTTTTCCCCTGGCTGGCAAGACCAAGGCCGATATTCGCGGTCGCGGTCGTTTTCCCGACCCCCCCCTTGCCTGAGGTAACGACGATTGCTCGTCCACTCATGGCTCACCTCTCCTATAACTTCCCGTTATACGGTTCAATCACAATCTGGTCATCCAGCACCCGAGCGACTTCCGGGTGGCGGACACCGCGGTGGTTTTGCCCTTCTTCTGGAATAGCGATCAGAGGTCCAATCCTAAGCTGTAACGGTGTCAGGTTGAGCGCGATAACCACGGCCCGCTGGTTATCGGGATAGCCAGCGTGGACGACTCCGCGCAGCGTTCCTATCACAACCACATCCCCTCCCGCGATGATTTCCGCCCCCTGGTTCACATCACCGGCCAGGATCACATCGCCATCAAAAACTTCCTTCTGTCCGCCCCGCAGCCCGTGGCGCAGGTAGGAGGCCCGCTGTCCTTCGGGCGGCATGGTATCCTGATCCGTTTTCTGCTTCCGGGGCGGCGGTATACTCTCCCGGACAGACAATCCTTCCTTGTATAACATCTTCCTGCTGGCAGCATTGCTTGAAACCGCATAGCGCAGCAGCACCCCTTCTCGGTGGAGGGTCTCCTTCAGATACCACCAGTCTTCTTTTTGCAGGAGACGGCCCCCAAAGTGCAGTACGATAGGGGAGTCACGAAAGAAACCGTTCGCCCGGGCTAATTCTTCCTCGACCGCTGCGATGACATCGGCAAATGGGGCATGGTCATCAAAGAGAAGGGTGGGGCCTTCCTTGAGCCCTTTTATGGAAAATAACGAGGTTCCCCCCTGTGACACGACCAACTCCACCCACTCGTTCATTTGGATGCGGATCTGGTTTATCCCAGACCGCCCACAACTTCCTGTAGCAGAAAAATATGTGGTCTACAATATCTAGTAGCTCGCATTTTTCCCACCGAGAAGGTTAGCCCCTGTTTTCAGGCCGTGTTTCGCCAGATATAGTACCGCTTCACGTTTCAGGAAACACCCGTAAGAGTAATCGGAGAGAGGAGCAGGAGAGACCAGCCCATGCATAGAGAAAGAGATCAGGAGATCCGTCGACGCCGCAAACGTCGCGAAAAGGCACTCAAACGCCGCATCAAGGAAATCAAGGCCGAGGCGAAGACAAGAAAGTCCGCAGCTTCGTAATTCTTCCCCTGCGTCAGCTCTCTACAGAAAGACACCAGGACCTTAGCGAACGCGGAGTTGAAAGCGGGTTACGCCAGACCGAAGGGCAACCGCGTCTGGCCGGATTTCAACAACCGTATAGCCATTAACAGCATCGCCTTCGTGGACAAGGGTCAACGGGCTCCCCTCGACCCTGACGAGGGCTTTTCGCCGTGCAGACTCGGGTGACCACTGAAGAAAGCTGATCGCCGAATTGGCCGGGACGGCAGCATACACCTCTTCCGCTTCGTCCGGCTCCGCTCTGTCTGCCGGTCCCCCTGACGCAAGCGGCTGTGCTTGTTCGGAGCGCTCCGCCTTGCCAGCCTGCGCCTCAATGTGTGGGACGCTGTCCTCGCGCCTTTGAGGTTCCTCCGGTTTCTGGCGGGCTTCCTCTCCACCCGGCTCAGAAAACCCCCGCGGGGTGGCCTCCACAAGCGAGGTGCGCAGAGCCACTTGGGGCGAGGAGGCAAAGGGGGAATCCTGGAGCGGGGGCGGCTCTGAGAGGGCAAGAGGCTGCTCAGGCGTCAAGGGGCTCGGAACGCGCCCTGTTCTTTGCTGTTCTTCTTGGGCTTGCCGCCCCGTGACGGCGGAGTCGGTCTTCTCGGGAGCTTCAAAACTTTCAGGCACAGGCGGGGGCGGCAGGCGGAGGCCAGCTTCTTTTGAGAGACGCTGTAGAAGCGTTCCACTTTCTTCCGGAGGGATTTCTTCCTGACGGGTCAGCCATATCCCTACGGCGACTCCGACCAGAAGAAAACTCACCCCCGCCACCCACGGCAGAGACCGGTGGGGCGGAGGAGGAGAGAGAGGGCGAGGCGGGTAGACCAGTACGCGGGACCGGCCCTGGTCATTCTGCCCGTGTCCTTCTCCTTCAATCTTTCTGAGGGCGTCAAGGATGGTGCTCATGTGTCCTTCCCGATTGGTCCCAGTTGCTCGCTGGGCTCGACCCGCTCTCCACGGGGAGCAAGCCCTGCCCCGTGCCGCCTCCGCGTTGGACGCTGAGCGGCCAATGCACCCTCCACCCGCTCGCTTCGACTCAGACTCGGCGGCGTATACTCGGGCAGGCGACGATACAAGAGAATCAGGGTCTGCGGTCCGACGATCCCGTCGGGTACGAGGCCTTGCCTTTTCTGGAATTGCGCGACCGCGTCTTGGGTGAGTGGCCCAAAAAACGGCGCCGGCTTGCCCGCCTGATGGACGAGCAGGGGCCCCGTATGAGACGGCGTGGAGACCGTGGCCAATAAGGTCTGCAATTTCTCGACCGCCGGGCCGTTGCTGCCCAGAGCCAGGGTCGTTCGGATCTCTGCGTAGTTTTTCCAAAAGACGTGCGCTTCTCGAAACCAGCGCTGCGTAAGCGCTTCGAGGGGCACGACGTAATCTCTCTCCAGCCGGATAAGGCCGTGGGTAGCTGTCAGCTGGCGGACCACAGCAAAGCGCGTCTGCTGAGAGGGCGGAACGGCCAGACCGACCATCACCGGCAGGTCCAGCAGGGTCAGGAGGCGGATATCGCTCCGCACCGGCAGATACTCAAGCCGACGAGCGGCGGCAATGGCGGCCAGGTCGAGCTGGTCGCCCTGCCACTCCATTTCGTCCAAAGGCGCTGCCTGCCACGTGGCAAGAAGCGCGCGTGTGGCGCGCACGGCGCTGGAGAGCATCTCATCCTGCTGGAGCGCGCGAAATAATTCCTGCGGGGTGGAGGGTGCAGCAGCAAGGTCTGCGCCCTGCGGCTCCGGAGCGGAGGGCGGTGTTTCCGCGCCTGGCTGTTCTTCCTGAGAAACGCCTTGCGGCATTGCCGCTACGGGCGGAGCGGCCGCTGGAGGAGAGAGGGGGGCGTCTTGGTGGGATGCCCACCTATCCAGTTGATTCCACGCCGCAGGAATATCAAAGCTTCCCCAGGCCAGCAGGAATCCGCCAACGACGAGGGCGGTTGCCGCCGTGGCCGATAACCAGCGCCAGTGCGGGCGGCGAGGCGTATGCCGACGTAATTCCTTGATCGCTTGCCGAATCGTCTGTGGCCGTATGCGCGTCTCTTCTCGAGTATAGCCAACCAACAGCGCACGGTGGCACAGGATATTGATGAGTCGCGGGATGCCGCCCGAAAAACGGTACACTTGCCGCAGGCCCACGGGCGAAAAAAGCGACGCTGCTCGTCCATCTGCGGCAACGCTGAGCCGGTGGCGGACATAGGCCGCGGTTTCTTTTACGCCCAAGGGCTCAAGGTGCCAGCGTATGGTCACGCGCTGGTCGAGCTGGGCAAGTGTGGGCTGGGCCAGGATTTCACGCAGCTCCGGTTGCCCGGCAAGAATGATGTGCAGCAATTTTTCTTGTTCGGTCTCAAGGTTAGAGAGGAGACGGAGCTGTTCCAAAACCGACGCTGCCAGGTTCTGGGCTTCATCCATAACCACCACCACCCGTCGGCCCGCAGCCTGTTGGGCGAGCAGAAAATGGTTGAGTTCGTCGGTTAACTCTTTTTTGCTCGTCGAGTCGGCGGCTAGTCCGAGGTCGGCATTGATTGCTTGCAACAGCTCGACATCGGACAGCGCGGGATTAAAGAGATACGCCAGCGTGGTAGACGCATCCAGATCGCTTGCCAGGGTCCGCAGGAGCGTCGTTTTCCCTGCACCAATTTCTCCGGTCAGGACAACCACGCCATTGCCTTCATGCACCCCAAACAGGAGATGACCAAGGGCTTCCTGGTGATTGGCGCTCAGAAAGAGGTAACGTGGGTCTGGGGTGAGGCGGAACGGATTTTCCTGAAAACCGTAAAAGGCTTCATACATAGGCGTCTGATATACAGCCTCGCGGGACTGAAAAGAGTAAACGTGTCCTCCCTCACATCGCCAAAGCTGGACACGTTCACTCTTTTGAAACGTGTCTGTGGACTCCCTTTCATACTGAGCGTGGCTCAGTATGGAGTCAAGAGCGAAGCCAGACAATTGCCTTCGGAGAAGAGATTCGGTAGAGTGGAGCGGCATCATGGATCACGCGCGAGACCCACGCTATGCTGCCTCAGGCGTCGATAGTACCCAGGCCGAAGCCGGCTTAAATCGACTGCGTGCCTGGGTCGAACAAACCTTCTCCTTTAATCCGACCGCGCGGCCCCATCTGCCCCTTGGATATTTTGCCAATATCATTCGTCTCGACGCACTCAACCTCGGCATTGGCATTACCACCGATGGGGTTGGGACCAAACTCCTGGTGGCAGAACTCCTGGGGAAATACGATACGGTTGGCATTGACTGCATCGCCATGAACGTCAACGACCTGTTGTGCGTCGGCGCGACCCCGATCTCGTTTGTTGATTATGTCGCGGTCGAGAGCTTGCAACCGGATGTGCTCGACGCCTTGGGTCAGGGCCTGTATCGTGGTGCGGAGCAGGCCAGCGTCAATATTGCCGGTGGAGAAATTGCGCAACTCAGGGAGATGGTTCACGGCGTGCGGGACGGCGGTGGCCTGGACCTTGCCGGTACCGCCATCGGGACGGTTCCGCTTGACCGGGTCATTATCGGTACCGAGGTCGAGCCGGGCGATACGTTGATCGGGCTGGCCAGCAGTGGCATCCACAGTAACGGCTTAACCCTGGCCCGCCAGGTCCTGCTCAAGGACGCCCGACTCAAGGTCGATAGCTATCTACCGGAACTGGGACGCAGCGTCGGAGAAGAACTGCTGGAACCCACCCATATTTATGTGCCGGAAATCACCGCCATGTTTGCGGCCGACGTTCAACTCAAAGCCCTGATCCACATCACCGGGGACGGCTTCTTCAATCTCACTCGGATCGAGGCCGTAGTGGGCTACCATATTCATAGCCTGCCTCCGCCTCCTCCGGTCTTCACGGTGTTGCAGGATGTTGGACGGCTGACCGACGCGGAGATGTACCAGGTCTATAATATGGGGATCGGCTTCTGTGTCGTGGTGGCTGAGGCTGAGGCTGAGCGCGTGATGCAGATCGCCGCCGCTCATGGCGTCCAAGCCTGGCGTCTCGGCACGACGGTCGTCTCCCCAGAGCGAACGATCATCATCGAGCCTCGGAACCTCAAGGGCACGGCGGGGCACTTCGGTCCGCTGAAATGATGCCAACGCTATGGCCGGCGCAAACGACCCGCAGGACCTGGCTAGCCTCAATCGTGCATCTCTGCTTGAACTGACAGTCGTGGGTAGAAAGACGGGTACACCACGTACAGTCACAATCTGGTTTGTGGCAACCCCGGACAAGATTTATGTCTCGTCCGGTCGAGGCTCGAACTCGCAGTGGGTCAAGAACCTGAAACAGACGCCGAGCGTCACCTGTCGGATAGGAGCGACCCGCTTCCAAGGAGTCGCGGTCTGGTTGGAGGAGAGACGGGTACGGGAGACTGTTTTCCCGCTCTTCTTTCGCAAATATTTCCGCGCCCGCCTCTTTCGCTGGATCGGCTGGTATCAAGAGGCCTTCGCCTTTGAGATCAGCCCACAGCAAGCTCGGGGCTGACACTGCTTTTACGGACAGGACCGAAATCGGTTTGTGCAGGCAGGCTCACCTGAGTGTCCTCTCCCTAGTCGGTCATTACATCCAAGCGCAGACACAGCTCGGTCAGCGCGGGATGGTTTTCAACGGTTGCCTGGCCTTCGGGGATGACCTTGTCGTACAAGAAGAATAATTGTCCGTAGACCGCCAGGTCGGCAACGCTGGGCTGGTCCAGACCAAAGAAGAAGGGACCCCGCCCGACCATCTTGACCAGGGCCGCTAAGTGCCCGTCGAGTTCGCGCACCAGTATCTCTGCGGGCAAACGGCCCGTCCCCTGCGCCCGAACCTGTGACCGCATCAGGCGTGGCGCCATAAGCTTGACCAGGGGACGCAGCAGTGGCGGCGCCGCGGATACAAAAAGGTGGAGCGCGCGTTTGGCATTGGCCGGGATCGTCCAGCGCAGGGCCAGGCCATACCAGTACAGGGACTCGTCGGCCCAATCCTCAATCAGGCGTTGTTGCGCCGCAATCAGGGGATCGGCCGACAGTAGTGGCGGGCTCGGCTGATAGGCGTCAAGCGCGCGCAGGATAAGGGTCGAATCAAAGAGCAGCCGCCCATCCAACTCAAGCGCCGGCATCTTGCCCGTCGTGGGATTATGCCGCCGCAGGTCCTGAAACGTGTGGGGCTCATGGATCTCAAACGGCAGTCGTTTGAGCATCAGGCCCCGATAGACCTTCTCCACAAAAGGTGAGCGCCGTGAGCCGTGCAGAATAATTCTATGCTGGTCGGCCATCGACCTTAGCGCAGACCGCGGAAGAAGGCCCGAATATCCTCGACCAGCAAGGCCGGCTGTTCCATGGCCGCAAAATGGCCGCCGGCCGGCATGACAGTCCAGTGCTGGACATTATACGCCCGCTCGGCCCACTCCCGCGGCGGGCAGGCTATCTCTTTTGGAAAGGCGGCGATCCCGGTGGGCACGCTCACTTTTTCGTCCTTTCCGAGCCGCCACGGGTGGTGGCGCTCTTCGTAATAAATGCGTGAGGCCGAATGGAAGGTTTGCGTGACCCAGTAGAGCATGACGTTGGTCAGCAGTTGGTCTTTGGTATAGGAGTTTTCAGGATTCCCGCCACAGTCACTCCAGGTCCGAAACTTTTCAACGATCCAGGCGCAGACGCCAACCGGCGAGTCGTTGAGCGCAAAGCCCAAGGTCTGCGGCTTGGTGCCCTGAATTTCCTGGTAGCCGCGTTCCTCTCGTTGCCAGGTTCTCATCCCTTTCAGAAATGCCTCCTCCGCAGGACTCAGGTTTTGGCGGTTGGCGGGATGGGGCGCAATCCCGACCATATTGAGATGCACACCGATCAGCTGTTCAGGGTAGGCATAGCCCAGCCGGGACGAAATCATGGAACCCCAATCACCCCCCTGGGCGCCGTAGCGCTCATAGCCGAGAACCTCGCTCATCAAGACGGCGAACCACTCGGCCATACGACTGATGTTGACTTTGCGTTCTTGGGGCAGGGCGGAAAACCCATAGCCCGGCAGAGACGGTACCACCACATCGAAGGCGTCGGCCGGGTCACCGCCGTGGGCGGCGGGATCGGTCAACGGCCCGATCGCCTCCATAAACTCATAAAACGAGCCGGGCCAACCGTGCGAAATAATCAACGGCAGCGGCGCGGGACCTTTCCCCCGCGCATGGATAAAATGTATCCCCTGGCCGTCTATAGTGGTCTTGAAATGCGCCCAGCGATTCATCGCCCGTTCCTGGGCACGCCAGTCATACTGAGTGCGCCAGTATTCGACGAGTTGCCGAATATAGGCGAGATTCGCCCCGTAGTCCCAGCCTGAATCGGGTAGTTCGCCCGGCCAGCGAACGCGGCTGAGCCGATTTTCCAGATCGTCCAGCACCGCATCCGGAATGGCAATCGTAAAAGGTTCCGGTGGTGGGTATGCCATGTATATTTCTCCTTCCGTATTGCAGCGCGGATGCAGACGCTGCCCCGACAGGCATCGGGTGTCCACTTCGTTTCAGTCTTGCGTGTCCGCCCGCCTTTTTCGCCGCGCCTTCAGCCTCTCGCCCATGACTTTTTCATGGCCGCGCTCACCGGGCTGATAATACCGGCGTTGGGTCAGCTTCTCGGGCAAATGGGTCTGGGTCACAACGGCATCCTCGTAATCGTGCGCATACTCATATCCCTTGCCATAGCCCAGGTTTTTCATCAGTTTTGTCGGCGCGTTGCGCAAATGGAGCGGAACGGGCAAGGGACCATAGGTGTGCACATCGGCCTGGGCGGCTTTCATGGCTGTGTATGCGGCGTTCGATTTGGGTGCGGCCGCCAGATAGGTGACGGCTTGGGCTAATGGAATACGCGCCTCCGGCAGCCCGACGAAATGCACCGCTTCCTTGGTCGCGATAGCCAGAGACAAGGCCTGCGGGTCGGCATTGCCGATGTCCTCGGCGGCAAAGATGACCATCCGTCTGGCAATGAAGAGAATATCTTCCCCAGCCTCCAGCATGCGCAGCATCCAGTACAGGGCCGCGTCGGGATCACTCCCGCGCAAGCTCTTAATGAAGGCGGAGATGACATTATAATGTTCCTCCCCGGCCTTATCGTACAGGAGGGCCTTCTGCTGGGCTGCTTCTTGCACCAGGGCCAGGTCAAGCTGGCTGGCTTTTTTTTGGACCGCCAGGGTCGTCGCGACCTCAAGGGTGTTTAGGGCAACCCGGGCATCTCCCTGCGCGGCCTCGGCGATGGTCCGCAGCACGGCTTCGTCCGCTCCAAGCCGATACTGCCCCAGGCCGCGGTCGGTGTCTTGCAGGGCGCGAGACAGAATCTGGACCAACTGCTCGGCTTCCATCGCTTCCAGCACCACCACGCGAGAGCGCGACAAGAGGGGCGCAATCACCTCAAAAGACGGGTTTTCCGTTGTTGCGCCAATCAGGATAATCAGACCCTGCTCTACATGCGGCAGAAAAGCGTCCTGTTGGGCTTTATTGAAACGATGAATCTCGTCCACAAATAAAACGGTCGCTTGGCCCGTTTGCTGCTGCTGCCGCTGCGCGTCCGCCAGGATGAGACGCAGCTCTTTGACCCCGGTCAGCACGGCCGAAAAGCTCACCCAGGGCAGCTCGACGGCCTGGGCGAGCACCCGCGCCAGGGTCGTTTTGCCGCTGCCGGGCGGCCCCCATAAGATCAGAGAGGTCAGCGTTTTCTGCTCAATCATTTGCCGCAGGAGGCGACCAGGCCCGAGGAGATGCGTCTGACCAACATAGCTATCCAGCGTCTGGGGTCGCATCCGCTCGGCCAGAGGGGCTTTCTTGGCCGCTTCCTTTTCGGCAGTATGAGCAAATAAACTGTGCTGGTCCTTCAGATGAGGCTGACGGATTGCCATAGGTCCACCATTATACGCTAGGCACGGAGAAAAGGGAGCGCCCTCACCGCTCCGCCCGATATATGCAGACAATCGGTCTGGTCATCAAGGTCAATACGCCGACGGCGATTGCGCTGGGTCGCGATCTGGTTGCGTGGCTGCAAGAACGCGGCAAGACCATTCTGCCGGAGGACCGCACCAGTGAAGAGCTCGGTCTGGGGCGGGGGCGGCGTAAAGTCGAGATCATGGCCCAGGCCGACCTGGTGGTCGTGCTGGGCGGTGACGGGACGCTGCTCAGCGTCGCCCGGCGGGCCACGACGCGGGAAGTCCCTCTTCTGGGTGTCAATCTTGGCGGGCTGGGCTTTCTGACCGAAACAACGACCGAAGAGCTGTTTCCCACGCTCACCCGTATCCTCGCAGGCGATTATGCCATCGAGCGGCGCAGCCTGCTCGCCACCACGCTGGTCCGCGACCGGCAGCCGATCGGCACGTTTCAGGCGCTGAATGACGCGGTCATCAACAAAGGCGCCCTGGCTCGTATTATGGACCTGGCCACCTGGGTGGATGGCAAACATCTGTGTACCTATAAAGCGGACGGGCTCATTGTCGCCACCCCAACCGGCTCGACCGCCTATTCCCTGGCGGCGGGCGGGCCGATTATCGATGCCACGCTGGGCGTTGTCGTGCTGACGCCCATCTGTCCGCATACCTTGACAAACCGCCCGGTTATTCTCCCCGACCAAGCCGATATCAAAGTGGTGGTCCAGACGCCGGACGAGGACGTCACCCTGACCCTGGACGGCCAGGAAGGACATCCGCTCAAGAGTGGGGACACCGTGTGTATTCAACGTTCCCGCGTGACCGTACCGCTGATCATCTCCCCCAATCGGACCTTCTTTGAGGTCCTGCGCAGCAAACTCCGCTGGGGGGAGAGATAGCTCCGCCGCCCGGCCGGTCTCGGGCTCCGGCGCAAATCCCGCGGACACCAGCGGCTGCCCCGGCTCGCTTGCGGCCACGCTCCATCCGGTCTATGCCTTGACCGGACTCGACAGGCTCCCATATATACAAGGCGGGCAGCCCAGAGAGAAGGAAGATCACCGTGCAATATTCTACTTGTATTCTTGTGACCGCAGTCACACTGAGTTTCTTTTTTCAGCCATCCCCCGCCGCAGCAAACCCCTGTCAGGAAGCCCACGAGTATCTGGGGCTCACCCTCCATCCAACCAGGCAGGCGGATGCCCCCGGTCTCCCCATTGCGGAGATCGCCCAACTCACCCCAGGCTCACGCGTCGGGTTGCGCACGGGCGATGTCCTCGAGCAGGTGAATAGCTGGCCTATTCAGGACTGTAAGAGTTACCGCAACGCGGTCCGTGATGCTCGGAAAAAGCAAAAGGCCGTCCTGCTGTTAGTCGCCCGCAAGGGAAAACGGCGCCCGATCTTCTTTGAGCCCGAAATCTGGCAGCGGATAGAAGAGAAGAAAGAGGAGAAACAGGCGGTCGCCAGCCTGCAAACCATGTTGACGGCACCGTTACCGGAAGGCGTGCAAGCGAGAACGGAGGCCATCGGCGACCAGGCCCTGGCTACCTTGCGCGGGCTGGAGACGCTGGCCGTGCTTTCCGGTCCGCTACCGGTCTACGAGAAGAGCGTACGAGAAGCCAGGAATCGTATCCGCACCCTGAGCCGCCAAAGCCAGGGCGAGGCAGAAAAACGCGTGGTGGCCGGCGCCCGAGTCCTGTTCGGTTATTATGAGACGGCCCGCGCGATTCGGCAGTATAAGCATGACTACCTCAGCAGCGAACGGAAAGACCTCCGGCAGGGCCGAGCCGCAAGCTTTAGGTCTGAAGCCGTTCCTTATTTTTATGACTCGCCGGTTACCGCCTGGGTGGATAAATATCCGTTTCTCCGTTCGAGCATTAAAGACTCGCCGGATAAACTGGGCTTTGACTTTATTGAGCGGCCCGGTAGCTGGAACCCGGACCGAGCGGTTCAACTCCTGTGGCGGCAGGCCCGGAATGAAACGGACAAATTTGCCCAGTGGATGAACGGGCAGGCGAGCAGGCGCTAATCGCCGCACGGTCTCGGGCTGAAAAAAGGGAACCTGGGGCAGTCTCAACCGTCTGGCTCTCTTCTTCCGGTCCGCCGGGGGTCAGCGGCGCCGGTGCCCCAGCTCCTTGATACGTGTCCGCATATCTCCGCAGCCTGCCCTCTTGAAAAACACCACCCACCCCAGATAAACATCTCATTCCGGTCATGGCCTATCGACCCAGCCCAACACGAATCACAGCAAGGAGGGAAGTATGCCCCTAGGTCAGCAAGAACAAGCCTTTATTGATCAACTCGTGGCCGCCGGCGGCCGCGGCTTTAACGAAATGGAGGTGGCGGAAGCCCGCCAGGCCATTGTGCAGCTCTTCCAGGTTGAAAATCCGGAGCCGGTTGCCGGGGTTGAAGATCGGACCATTCCGAGCCCGAACGGCGACCTGCCGATTCGGATCTATACGCCCGAGGGAGACGGTCCGCTGCCCGTTCTGGTCTTTTTTCACGGGGGCGGCTGGGTGGTCGGCAACCTCGAAAGCCACGACGCAACCTGTCGTGCCCTGACCAACGCCGTTGGCTGCATCACGATCGCGGTCGATTACCGCCTCGCTCCGGAGCACAAATTTCCCGCGGCACCTGAGGATTGTTACGAAGCGACCAAGTGGGCGGTGCTCAATGTCGCTTCTCTGGGCGGAGACCCGCACCGGGTGGCAGTTGGCGGCGATAGTGCCGGTGGCAACCTGGCCGCAGCAGTGGCGCTCATGTCGGGTGATCGGGGTGCCCCTTCGTTCGCCTACCAGCTCCTGCTCTATCCGGTCACCAACCATGCCTTTGATACCGAGTCGTGTAAGCAGAACGGGGAAGGCTATCTGCTGACCAAAGACTCCATGGTGTGGTTCTGGGACCATTATCTCGAAAACGACGAGGCGGGCAAGAATCCGTATGCCTCCCCGCTCCTGGCCAAATACGTGAACAGTCCGCCACCGGGGCTGGTCATCACGGCCGAGTTTGATCCCCTGCGCGACGAGGGCGAAGCCTACGGCAAAAAGCTCCGGGACGCCGGCGCTGATATCACCATATCCCGCTACGACGGAACGATTCACGGCTTCTTCAGCTTCTTCCATCTCGACGCCCAGAAGAAAGCCCTGGCGGAAGCGGCTGAGGGACTGAAGGCGGCGTTCGCTCAATAAACGCGCGAGGGCTGCGTGCCTATTTCTTTCCATCCAGTGTAGAGGGGCGGCCCGGTGCGGCTGCCCCTTCTTTTTGCCCCATCCCCCTCGGCATTGACTGTCCCCGGTCAGGGCATTAGCCTGAAAGGAGGATAGTCAACTCCACGGAGGTAGGTATGGCTTCAACTATGACGTATTCCCGTCCCGCGGCCTATGCATCCGAGGTGGCGCGAGCGGAGTTTATTCGCCGCACCTACACCCACCTCGCGCTGGCAATACTGGCCTTTATCCTGGTCGAAAATCTCCTGTTGCAGTCGTCGTTTGCGCCCGCTCTGGTTCAGACCATGGTTGGTGGTTACGGCTGGTTCGTCGTGCTGGTCGCGTTCATGGGCGTGTCCTGGCTGGCCGACCGCTGGGCGCAGTCGGATGCCTCGCCGCAGATGCAATACCTGGGACTGGGTCTGTATATCGTGGCCGAGGCCGTCATCTTTCTGCCTATGCTGTATATTGCGACGCACTATAGCTCGCCGGATGTGATTCCTACGGCGGGACTGATGACCTTGCTGCTGTTTGGCGGGTTGACGTTCACGGCTTTCACCACCCGCAAAGACTTCTCTTTTCTGCGGGGTATTCTCTCCGTGGGCGGATTTGTCGCCCTGGGGGTGATTTTGGCCAGCATGATGTTTGGCTTTAGCCTGGGGCTATTCTTCTCCACCATTATGGTCGCCTTTGCCGCCGGGTCTATTCTGTACACGACCTCGAATATTATTCACCACTATCGGCCCGACCAGCACGTCGCCGCCTCGCTGGCGCTGTTTGCCGGTGTGGCCCTGATGTTCTGGTATATTCTGCAAATTCTGCTTGCCCTGGCGCATGATGACTAGGGGGTGTCATCAGTTAAGGAGGATCACCGAGGCGGCTAGATAGATAGCTCCCAGAAAGCTGACCGCGCGTTTGTCATAGCGGGTGGCAAGCGCACGATATTGTTTCAGTTTCGCGAAGAAGTTTTCAATCAGATGGCGCGCCTGATAGAGGTGCGTATCATAGGAGCGCGGCTGGCGCCGATTCGTTTTGGGGGGAATAACAATCGTCACCTCCGCCTTCTCCAACACGTCAAGGACGCGCTCTTGGGCATCATACGCGGTATCCGCGAGCAAGGCCTGGATGTGCTTCACCAAATCTGGGAGCAGCGCATCCGCGCCAGCGAGGTCCGAGGCTTGGCCCGGCGTGAGATGAAAGCTGGTCGGATTGCCCAGGGCATCACAGGTCGCGTGGAGTTTGGTACTCAACCCCCCTCGGGAGCGGCCAAGGCATTCCGTCTCTGGGTCCCCCCTTTTGCCCCGGCGGCGTGTTGATGGGCGCGGATAATCGTGGCATCGATCATGGCGTATTCGTTGTCGGCGTCGGCCGCAAGGTGCCTGAACACCTTCTCCCACACCCCGCTCTTACTCCAGCGCATATGCCGAGTATGCACCACGCGGAAATCCCCAACCCGCAGGGGGAGGTCACGCCAGGGAATGCCAGCGCGATAGCGGTACAGGACCGCTTCCACAAACCGGCGGTTATCCTTCGCCGTGCCCCCCACATGGCCCTCTCGCCCTGGCAAGAGATCCTGAATCCGCTCCCACTGGTCATCCCGTAGGGCATACCGTCTCGTCATTCTCAAAACCCTCCTCGCTCTGGCTACCGCGAGAAGTATAGCTCAGCAGGGGAGGAAAACCCCAAGGATTCTTCCTAACTGATGACACGCCCTAGCAAGCCAGGGCAACCGTTGCCCTGGGTCGGGCCGCTTCCTCAGCATCGCCATTCCGTCAGCGTTGCTGTCCCAGCACAATCCCCGTTAGCAGGCCCAGCGCGCCTATCCCCTGGAGCATACCCACCGACTCGTTGAGAAATATCCAGGCCAGCAGGGCGGCTCCGAGCGGTTCGCCCAGAATCGCCAGGGCCACCAGCGTCGGAGACATATAGGCCAGCGCCCAGTTCAGAATGGTATGGCCCAACACCTGGGGGATAAGGGCCAGCAGGACCAGGACCAGGTAGGCCTGTGGAGCATAGCCCAGCAGCGGCAGTTGGAAGACAAAACAGCCGGCCAGGACGATGACGGCCGCACAGCCGTAGACCAGCCCGACATACACGCGCAGGCCGAGGCGCGGTCGGGCCAGGCGTCCACACAGCAGATAGGCAGATATCATGACTGCGCCACCCACGGCCAAGGCATCGCCATACAGCGCGGACGCTATGGCCGGCCCGGCCTGCTGAAAATCGTTCCAGCCTATACACAGGCTGCCCAGTAACGCCAAGCCTATCCCACACCATTGACGCCGGACGAGTCGCTCTCGCCAGATGAGATAGCCGGCGATGGCGAGCAGGAGCGGATTCATGGTCACCAGTGCCACGGAACTCGCGACAGAGGTGTAGCGCAGCGAGGCAATCCAGGCGGCAAAATGGAGGGCCAGACACAGGCCGGCCGCACCTACCACCCACAGGTCGGGGGCCGATAGCGAGCCACCCGCGGTTCGGAGCCGGACGAGGCTCAGCGGAGTGAATATCAGCGCGGCGAGACCCAGCCGGAAAGCGGCCACCACGAGCGGCGGGACGTCGGGCACGAGCTTTATCAGTGGCGCGGCAGTCGAGATGGCGAGGATACCCACCCCCAGGACAGCCAGCGTTCCGCGCGGTCTGGCTCCACTCATCCGCCCTCCGGAATGAGGCGGGCCTTACAACTGAAATTGCATCATGCCGAAGCCCACGACCATGGTTCCTTCTTCATACATGACGACTTCGCCTTGGGCGCCCTCGACCGCCCCAGCCACCGCAATCCAGTTGCGGATCTCGTGCGTGCCGTTGCCGATCGTATCCAGCTCGGCATCCGTGATGTCGAACATGGCCGGGTCCTGTTTACACAGCAGGTCGAGGAATTTTTGATCGAATTGCGGGTCAACCTTGCCCATGTCCGGCGTGCCAACCGCATGGGACAAGCCACCCGTGCCGAGCAGGGCCACGCGGCGGGAGCTGTCCCATGACCGGATGGCTTGCCCCACCATCCGCCCGAAATCATAACACCGCTTCAGGCTCGGCAGGGGTGGCAGGACACAGTTCTGAATCAGCCACAAATAGGACATGTCCCACTGCGGCGTCAGAAAATTCAGACAGGTGAGAAATCCATGGTCTAAGCCGACCTCGCCAATCCGTGTCAAATCGAAGCCTTGGCGCACCCCTTCGTCAAGGACCGCCTCGGCCAGCTCCGGCTCAAACCTGACCGAGATGCTATTGCAGGGAACGCCGAGCCAGTTTTCTACCGGACCAACGCTGGTCTCAGCCGTCACCACGCCAAACGACGGATAGCGGCGCGGGTCGAGCGCATTAAAATGTTCGTCTGAGATAACGACGATCGTATCGGCTCCGGCAGAGGTAAAGGTTTCCCGGAGGGTATCGAATCCAGTATTGATCCTCCCCCAGGTGGCCTCATCCGCCATCTGGGGCGCGCTCATCATCAGGGGACTGTGAACTGACGACATGGCTGCAACGATATTCGCCATTTGGTTCTCCTTTTTCCTTCTATTCCCTCTCCCCTGGTGGGAGAGGGCTAGGGTGAGGGGGAATAGGGCCTTTGGCAAGCACCCTAACAGGAACTTTCCTAGCCTGCCGCTTCTTTCACCTGCTGCACATACTGCGGGATCTCCACCCCCATGGCTAAGGCAAACTGGACCAGAATGTAGGGATGAATCCCGTGCGTATACAGCCACCCCCAGTCCGGGTCTTTGAGTCGCGCCCGCTCTTCGTCCGTGACATCGTAGTTCGCCAGAATCCCCTCGGGGTCTTGCCGGTACTGGGCCAACTCCGTCTCGGATCGAAACAGGTCAACCAGCATGATGTTCAAGCTTTGCGCACTCATAGGTCCTCCCTTTTCTCTCAGCGCCGGTTGGGGCAACGTCCCTGCTCCCTCGTATACGCGCCTCAAACATGGCTTGTCAATCAAAACAAACCGGTGTCTACTGGAGCAAGCACAGCACACAGGCAGAAACGGTGGAAGGAGAAGCGCACTGATAAGGGAGGTGCCACGATGAGTCTTTCATCCACGGACAATGCTGTCGCCGCCTTGGACTGGCCGACGACAGCAGGCCGGACCTCGGTCCCATATCAGGTCTTTTGCGACCCTGCCGTGTACCATCGTGAACAAGAACGCATCTTCAGAGGTTCGGCCTGGAGCTATGTGGGCCTCGAAGCGGAGGTCGCCAACCCAGGCGATTTTCGGTCAACCTTTGTGGGCGACACGCCCGTCGTGGTGTCACGCGACAAAGCGGGCACGCTGCACGCCTTTGTGAATCGCTGTGCGCATCGCGGGGCACTGGTGTGTCGCCAGTCTCGGGGTAACCGGGCAACCCATACCTGTATCTATCATCAGTGGAGTTATAACCAGCGGGGCGATCTGATTGGCGTCCCGTTTCGCACCGGTATTCGCCGTCAGGGCGGTTACCCCGCCGACTTTGATCTCGCCCAGCACTCCCTCCGGAAACTGCGCCTGGATACCTATAAGGGGCTGATCTTCGCGTCCTTCTCACCTGAGGTTGAGCCGCTGGCCGACTATCTGGGTCCGGCCATGCGACCCTGGCTGGACCGCGTCTTCAACCGACCGCTCCGGGTGTTAGGCTACGCCCGGCAATTCATTCATGCCAACTGGAAACTCTACTCGGAGAACGTCAAGGACCCCTATCACGCCAGTCTGCTGCACCTGTTTCACACCACTTTTGGTATCTATCGCTCATCCCAAGGGGGCGGGGTTATTATGGACGAGGCGGGCCGACACAGCATGCTGCGCGCGTATAAAAAGACGGAGCAGGAAGAGCGGGCCGCCTACACCGGCAAGAACATCCGCAGTTACCAGACGGACTACACCCTCGCCGACCCCTCGCTCCTCACCTCACGCAAGGAATTCGAGCTGGAATTAACCAACCACATCCAGATGATCTTTCCCTGCCTGGTCGTCCAGCAGATTCAAAACACGCTGGCGACCCGCCATATTCTACCCAAGGGACCGGATCAGTTTGAACTGCTGTTTACGTTTTTTGGCTATGAAGATGATGACGAAGAAATCCGTAACATCCGCATCAAACAGGCCAATCTGGTCGGTCCGGCCGGCTATATTTCCATGGAAGACGGCTATGCCACCGAATTGGTCCAGCAGGCTATTACCCACGAACGGGACGAATGCTCCCTGCTCGCCTTCGGTGGTACGGGCAGAGAGGATCAGGAAAATCTTTTAACCGAGAGCGCCATCCGTGGCTATTGGGGCTATTATCACGACGTCATGGGCTTTGACTAAAAGCCCGGCTACCAACGCTGTCCTGAAAAAAGACAGGGGCGGTCCGTTGGGCCGCCCCTGTTTCGTTGCTGAGCCTGAGCCACGCCTTAGGCCGCGGCGATATCGGGCACAATCTGTTCGCGTTTGCCGGATGCCGGCAGCGGGCGCGAACCCGGCGTCAACTCAAACGGCCCGGGCAGGTCGAGTTCCTTGGCCATTTCACGCATGGCCGGCAGGACTTCCTGGCCGAGCAGCCGCAGGCAGGTTTTGCGCTGCGCGAAGTCCATCGGGCCGTGGTGATACCACAGGCCCATGATGCCGGGTCGAAGGGTTTCGCACATCTTCCGCAGCTTCTTCATTACCGTCTCCGGCGTGCCGGCCATAATCAGATCGCTGTCCAGCGAGGCCTGGAAACCCGATTCAATACTCCGCTTGATTTCTTCGACGTCGATCTCACCCTGGGTGTGCTTGATGATTTCGGCGCCGGTACGCGGGTCGGTCAGGGCTTGCGCCAGACGCTTGGTCGCGGCCTTGGAGTTATAGCCCGGCGGGAACATCCATTCGGCGCGGGCAAACGAGCCGAATCCGCCGCCAAAGACAAAGCCCCTGGCCAACTCGTGCGCCTTCTCCTCCGTCTCGGCCACACACACGTTCTGCAGATAGCCGAAGTTCTCCGGCCCGGCCTGATAGCCCTCCTGCTCGGCGACATCGGCGTACAGATTCACCATCTCGACCGTGGATTCGACATTGGTACCCAGCGCCACATAGGGATAGCGGTGTTTGGCACACCAGATGACGGTTTCCGGGCTGATCAGCCCCGGAATCCATTGTTGCGGCACCGGCTTTTGGACCGGCAACTGCCAGGGATTCACATTCCGGTAATGGTAGTGTTTGCCCTCATAGCGCCACGGTCCCGGTTTCGTCCAGGCCTGTTGAATAAACTCATGGGCTTCGTTGAAGCGCTCCCGGTTGTAGGCCGGGTTGATGTTATTGGCGAGTTGTTCCGTGCCCGCACCACGCACCCAGCCCGGTACCAGTCGTCCACCGGAAATCATATCAATCGTGGCCAGCTCTTCGGCCAGTCGCAGCGGATCGCCCACCGGGAGGGGGTTGCCGAGCAGGACAATTTTCACCCGCTTGGTAATCCGGGCCAGAATGGCGGCTTCCACGTCCATGACCCCACCACCACAAAACGGTGTCTGGTGGTGCTCGTTGAGCATGATCCCATCAAAGCCCAGCTCTTCGGCATAGACCCGCTCGTCCAGATACTCATTCATGAGCTGGCCGCCCCTATCGGGGTCAAACATCGTATTCGGGAGGCCAAAATAGCTACTCCCGTTTTCGATAATCGCGTCCTCGGAGACATCGACGTATTCACGTTCCGAGAAAGACATAATATGCATATGCAGTCCTCCCTTTTTCCTCGTGCTACGGTTTGAGATTAACCCGCCTGTCACCGACGGCAGGCCGGTACGCCAACTCTTTCATATTTTAGGGGCAGATAGCAAGAGACGGACACCTCACGCTTCATCCCGAAATGCGGGCATGACATATTTGGCAAAGCGTTCGAGCGAGGGCACGACGTGTTCGTGCTTCATACCGCCCTGGGCGATTTCAAGAATCAGATAGTTTGTGCCGTAGAACTCTTTGGCCCAGCGGATGCGCTCAATCAGATTCTCCGGGTCACCGACCAGGACCAGGTTACGCTGGTCCAGGTCCTCGAAGGTCAGCCCGGCAAAGAGATGCGAAATCGTCCCTTTGTGGTAGGTAAACGACTTGGAGGTTAAGGCGCCACGCTGGGCCAAGGCCCCAAAGAAGGCGTAATACTTCAGCGCATGCTGACCGCCGTTGCGCCGGGCTTCTGCGTTCGATTCACCGCAGTACATCTGATACACGCCGGCGACATCGCGGTCTGCCGGCTCATGGCCGTTTTCCCGAAGCGCCTGCCGGTAGAGGCCGATGCACTCCTGGACGTGCTCCTGATTGGGTAGGAAAAAAGCGGTCGCCAGATGAAAGCCGCGCTGACCGGCCCACTGGTAACTCTCGGGCGTAATCGCCCCGGAAGCATAGATGGGCGGGTGGGGCTTTTGCAGCGGGCTGGGGAAAAACGTGTAGTCTTCGAGTTCCCAGAACTTACCGCGATACGAGAAGGGCTGCGCACTCGTCCAGGCTGTACAGATAATATCCGTCCCCTCGTAATAGCGCTCGGTGTTTTCCGCTTCGTCCACCCCAAAAATTTGATGCGAGTATTTCAGAAAGCCCCTGCCGATGCCGTACTCCAGGCGTCCGCCGGAGAGCACATCCAGCATGGCATACTCTTCGGCCAGCCGGATCGGATTATTGAGCGGCACCAGAGAGATGCCGGTCCCGAGTCGAATGCGCTTGGTCCGGCCGGCGGCCGCCATAGCGATGACGGGCGGCGAGCCGAACGAGTAGCCCGAGTAGTGGTGCTCGCCAAACCAGACCGCGTCAAAGCCGAGTTCTTCTTCCAGTTCGACCTGTTCCAGAATCCGGTTGTAATACTGCTCGGCCGAGCCGTGGATGTCCGGGTAATAGTCGGTGTTGTAGAGAATAGCGAATTTCATACGCCCTCCTTTTCTTCAACGACCCTCACCCCGGCCCTCTCCCTAAAAGGGCGAGGGGAAAGAAAAAGGGTATTCTCAACCTACGCGCAGCATCTGCCCCGGCAGGGCTCCGGAGTGTTCGCCGTGGGTGAGCACGATCTGCCCGTTCACGACGACAGCGTGTATGCCCTCGGCGCGTTGCACGAAGCGGCGCTCCCCGCCCGGCAGATCGTTCAGCATCACTTTTTCGCCGGCATCAACCGTATCGGGATCGAAGACCACCAAGTCCGCGGCCTTGCCGGTTGCGATCACGCCTCGATCCGATACCCCGAAAAACCGGGCCGGTTCGGAGGTGATGCGCTGCACCGCCCGTTCCAGACTCATGGCCTGCCGCCTGCGCACCCAGGTCCCGAGCAGATAGGTCGGATAGCCGGCGTTACACAGCATATCGACATGCGCCCCGCCGTCCGACAGGCCGATCAACACGCGCGGGTCCGTAATGACTTCCTCAACCAGGTCGAGATCGAAATTCAGCATGGCCAGGGAGAACTCGGTCGCCAAATCGTCGGCCAGGGCCAGATCGAAAAAAGTGTCAAAGGGTTCCGTGCCGGCCTGCCGACTCAGCTCCGCAATGCTTTTCCCCAGCCAGGCCCGATGCGCCGCTTTGCCGACCTTGCACACCTGCGTCTGCTGCCACTGGCCGCTGAAGGCCTTGGGCGTTGCCGCACACGCCGCCCGGAACTCGGCCCGGAAGGTCGGGTCGGCATAGATGCGCGCCTGTTCCTCAGCGCTGCAATTAAACAAGGAGTGACACACGTCATACGCGCCCAGGATGAAGGGGTTGCGCAGATTGAACTGCAACTCGGTGGGTTGGCAGCTCGCCTGGGGAATGCCTCCGCGTTTAATCAGCCCGTCGGTGTTGGTCAGCAGTTCGCGGTGGGCGGTCGGCTGGTCGCTGCGCGTTTGCACCGACAGCCAGGTGACCGGACGCTGGCTTTCGACCAGCAGAAAATCAATCAACTCGGGACTGCCGGCGGGCAGGATGGATGACCCGGCACCACCTAGGTTCACCTCGATCGCGCCCCGCCCGAGGTCGCGCAGCACCTGAGCATACGCCCGCAGTTCGTCCCGACTGGCCAGGCGACACGCCAGGGGGCGACCCTTGAAGCCCACGTGTTGCGTGGCCACGGTGGTGGAAAAGCCGAGCGCCCCGGCCTGGACGCCTTCGCGCAGGAGGGCCGCAATCCGCCGGGTCTCTTCAGGCGTTGCCGCGCGTTCCTGGGCGGCGTCCCCGATGACGTAGGATCGAATCGGCGACAGCGGCACCAAGAAACCGAGATTGATACCCATCCCCGTGCGGAACGGAGCGGCCATGAAATCCGCCAGACTCTCCCATGCCCAGGTCACGCCCTGTGACAATACCTCAAAGGACATGCCCTCCACATTGACCAAATCCCAGGCCAGCACCTCACGCTTCTCGGGCAGACACGGTGCGAGCCCCACCCCGCAATTGCCCATCACCACACTCGTCACCCCGTTCCACGAAGAACAGGAGATCAGCGGGTCCCAGCAGACCTGGGCGTCGTAGTGGGTATGGGGGTCAATAAAGCCGGGAGCGACAATCAGGTCGGACGCGTCAATAACGCGGGTGGCGCTCCCACTGAGCGTTCCGGTTTGGGCAATCTCGACGATCCGACCCTGCGCCACCCCGATATCGGCCTGATAGCGGGCCGCGCCCGTGCCATCCACCACGGTTCCGTTTTTGATCAACAGCTCGTAGGCCATGGTGCTCCTCATTATCCCGCGCGGTTACGCCGCCTCTTGAGCCAGCAATTTGTCCACCGCCGCCTCCACCACCGTGCCTTTGAAAAAGTCGGGATTAGTCCCCGTCCACAGCGTGGTCGGGTTGGTAAAGACAAAATCCCGAAAGTCCTCCGCGCTGATCACGTCGTGCTCGACCAGCTCGTGGGCTTCTTCCAGGACTTCTTCCATGTCGGGTACGTCCCAATGGCCGATGTCCGAACTGAAAATGGCCTTGAGGCGAGCACCGAACGGATTCAGCCCGGCATTAAACGCGATGGCATTCATGGGATCGTCGGCCTCACAACCGAAATAGAAATTATGGACAAACAGGTCTTTGATGTCTGCGGCTGTTTCAATCCCGCAGCGCGCCCAGTCGTCCAGCGTGTTGCGATCTTCCCGTGTGCCGCCCATCAGGTTTTTTTCGTCGATCAGACGACCGGGATACGCCTCGGCCCATTTGCCGCCGTAGCGCTGATACAGGTCGAGCAACTGCTCGGGGTTCAGATTGGCCGGATCGTAGTTGTCCATCTTTTTGCCGTTGCGCTTCTCCCAGTGGCCGATCATGTCGGCGTACAGATTACACGCCCAGCCGACCCCACTTTCCAGGAAGCCGAACTTGAGCGTCGGAAATCGCCGCGTAACGCCACCCATGAACATGGCTTTACACAGCGCCTCGCCCGAGGCGGCAAAATGTCCGATGTGATTATACATATAGTTCGAGATTGAAGTCCGGCTGCCCCAGCCCATGGCCGGCGAGTGAAAGGTCGGCGCGATCTTCAGCTCGACACAGCGCGTCCAGACCGGGTCGTAGTCATACGCGCTGTCCAAACAAAACGTATCCAGCCAAAACGCATGCTCGGCCACCTGCGGGGCGGCACGTTCGACAACCGGAATGGGACGCTGCACATGCCCGGCCATCATCACCGCCTTGAGACCGAGTTCGTTGACCACAAACTCAAGCTCTTCAATCGCCTCCTGCGGCGTGTGCATGGGAATGGCGGCCGCCGGGGTCATCCGGCTGGCATACTCGCGGAAATACTCGGCATGAAAGGTATTCAGCGCCCGGCAGCTTGCCCGGCGTATTTCGGTGTTTTCGATATGCGGGAACTGCAAGCCCAGCGTCGGATACAGAACCGTAAAATCCAGGCCGATGGCGTCCATCCGTTCGGACAGCAGCTTGGGCAGCATGGCGGTTGCACGATCCAAGGTGTTCTTGGTCGGCAGCGGCCACCACGGCGAGCGCGTCGCGCGTTGGTCCAGCCGCTCTTCGGGCGACAGCCCATACCAGCGGAACAAGCGGCCCCAGCCCCCGGAGTTGCGCTCGGGCGAGAGAAAGCGCTTGACCATGGAGGCGCCGCCCTCGCGCTTGAGATAGTCGAGAAAGCCGGGCTCAAATTCGATCATATGGCCGTCTGAATCAATAACCGGATGATCCAGCTTGGCTCGGATTGCGGCAGATTTTGATGTTGGCATAGGGTCCTCCTCCCCTGCCGCCATAGCACTTTGCCGAGCCGGACAAAAGCCTTGCTTTGGGAATTGTATACCTCAGTAGACAGCGCAACTGTCCTTTGTTCTCAAGCAATCTCTGAACAAACTGGGACTCCTAGAGGTGGTCTCGTCTTCGTATACGATGAAGACATCCCCACGCGGCTCACTCCACCGCCGGGAGCAGGTAGCGAGTGTACGCGCCGGTCTGGATGGTCTGGCGTTGCGTCCCACCCCCCACTTTCATATGTACCCGGTTCTCATCCGCCTGGTACCACATCTCCGTATTGCGGATTTCGTCGTCGTGTCGGTAAATAGTCCTCGCGGTACCTGGCAGGGAATCCCAATCGCCCAGGGGCGGCGCTATACTCACATGCCACACCGGAATGTCGATCGGGCGGATGGACTGCCCGTATACCTCGACGATCGAAGAGAGCAAGTAAGCAATCTCGGCCCCGTGCGGGAACCGGAGCGCCCCGATCCACGTTGTGCGCCCGCTTGCCTGTTCGGTGAGCCACAATCCGAACCAGTCACCAATATGGTCGCTGTCGTAGCGGGCGAGTCGTGCGCGATACGCCCCGGCAGACCAGGCATAGGGGCGGCGGACACCGATAAAGTCGCCTTCATGCCCGGCAGATTCCGCAAAGCCGTTCGGCGCCAGGCGTGCATGCGCGAGATCGCGGGTGCCCCAACGGGAGAAGATCACCCCCTTGCCGGTTCTGCCCACGCCTGGACGGGACACATCGGTTTGCGGGCCAAAGTAAAATTGGGTGTCCCCGATTCTGGAGATGGCAAGCATCAGATACAGGCCGTTGCGGTCCGACCAGTCGGTCACGTTGTTGTGAATCGTGAAGTCTATCTCGATGGCATCAGGGGGTTGTGCTCCACAACAGGTGTTCCAGTACCACTCAACTTGCGTCATATGGCGCGCACCCTGGACAATCTCATAGAGGTCTGGCCGGTCCTGGGCGGTGGGTGGGGACACGGACGGGCTATTCCGCACCTCCACCAACTCCAAGTGTTGCGTGGACTGATGCCAGAGAAAGCGTGCGTCTTCACCAGGGACAGGAAAATCATCAACGACACATTGCCCGACCGCGCCCTCTAAGAACGCCTCGCCCGTTGTGACGACGTTGAAGGTGCTCCGGTCGAACTCCACGCCGTCATCGTAGACCACAGCGGTGTGTTGTCCGTGGCCAAGATTTCCCCAGTTCATGATGGAGACAAACCCGACCTCGGCATGGTCGCAGGCCCCGGCGTCAAGCACGTCTTTCCGCTCGCTGCCATACGACAAAGGCAGGGGCTCGCCCCCGTTGAAACGAACCGTCAACTCGCCTGCATCACACTTCCAGCCAGAAACGACCCCAATCCCAGACAGGGTGGTATGCGGGCCGGGGATGCCCAGTGTAGCCGCGTGCCCCGTTCCGCTCATCAACAGGCTTGCCACTATGAACCCACTGATCCACCAATTCTGCATTACAATACCCCCTGTGATACTGTGCTCCGGCGGAGCGCCGGGCCGTGTACCAATCACAGCAAACGGTTGTTATGAATGTTCTGCCTATTCGCTACAGCGCGGGTAGCTACTCCCGCACCTTGCGCAGCTTTTGTATTGAGCAGACAGCCCGACTCACGGACCGTTTGCGCATTGGTACAGAAGAGAAACGTACTGAAGAACAAGACGTGATGCAAATGCTGAAAAAGGGAGAACGCCATGGCTGAAGATTCCCCCTCGACCCTGCATATTGCCGAAGGCGGCTTTCGTCCACGCCCGGAACTATTGGACGCCTACATCAAACGCCATGAACAGTTCATGCCCCATGCCGTGGCCCAGGCGGGCTTTCGGGAAACCTATGGCGGGCCGATTGCGGGCACTTCCTGGTGGCTCTTCTTTGCCAAGTTTGACACGCTTGAAGCCATGGAAGACTGGCAGCGCGACCATGCCCATGTGAAGATTCAGGATGAAGCCCGAGAAAAATGGTGGACCGCCTATTACCTCCGCAAGGGCCGGATATTGGCCGACGACGAAGCGGCGACCGGCATCATCTTGAACGAAGCCATGCTGCTCCGGGATGCACCGCTTTCAGACGAAGAGTCCGGTCAGGTCACCGTTGCACTCGCGGACATTGCGCGCTTTGGTATCCTGCCCTATGAGGCGCTCAAAGACGAGCATATCCATACCCCCTATGTCTTTACCCAACTCGGCGGCATTGTTCCGCAGCAAGCCCCCGTGCACTACGTCCTGCTCAGCTCCTGGGGCAGCAGCGTGGATTGCCGACGCTGGCAGCAGTCGGCCGGGTATGAGGCGCTCAGTGGACTCGGAAGCGTGCAGTCCACCTGTTTCCAGATTATCCCCGAACGCAAGCCGCGCATGGGCCTCCACCCGGACCGGATGCAGCGTGAGTGGGTCGCTGCTGAGCATTCCTAGCTCCCGGCCAAAATCTGCAATCCACCTGGCTGGACTCACGATCTCGATTGACGAAGCCTACGGCTCTCCCGTCTGGACGTCCTTCCAGGCGCTCTTTTCTGCCCTGTCACCACGAAAAGAGTTGCATCTTACGATTCTTGCGCTAGGCTCTTCCAGGTCGGCAGGAAGGAGGGTGTATGTCGCAAGAGAAGGCCCGTTCAACTATTCTCATCGATAATGAACGCGTGCGCGTGACGGAATGGCGTTTCGCCCCCCGGGCAGCGACCAGCTACCATCGGCACGAGTACGACTATGTTGTCGTGCCTATGACAACGGGCAAGTTATTACTCAAAGCCCCGGACGGCGACCACGAAGCCGAGTTGACCCAGGGCGTCCCCTATTTTCGGAATGTAGGGGTCGAACACGATGTGATTAACGCCAATGACTACGAGTTTGTCTTTGTGGAAACAGAGCTGAAATAGGAGAATAGCATGGACGCAAAAGCCCGTATTGCAGCCAAACTCGCCGAGTGGGACCTTGAGCTGACCGATGCCGAACTCGATAAGCTTATTGTACCCTACGAAAACCTCTTACGTTGGCAGCGGGTCGTGGAAGACATGCGGCAGTCCCGCCAACTGGTTGAGGGCATGAGCATGCCGGAGAGCGAGCCACTGCTGGTGCATGATCTCAGCAAGAAAGGGGGTGCGCAATGACAGCCGCCCAAGAACTCGCGTATCTGTCGATCGAGGAACTCGCGGGTAAAATTCAGCGCAAAGACGTCTCCCCGGTCGAGGTCACCCAGGCCATGCTGGATCGCGTGGAGCAACTCGAACCCCAGCTCCACGCCTTTAACACGCTTTTCAGAGACGAGGTGCTGGAAGCGGCCCGGGCGGCCGAGGCCGAGATTCAGCGCGGGGCCTATCGTGGCCCCCTGCACGGCGTCCCCATTGGTATCAAAGACATCTACGAATGCGGGCCAACCACCTGCGGCTCCCAATCGCTGGAACATTATGTGGCCGAGAAAGACTGCACCTCGGTTGCCAAGCTCAAGGAAGCCGGCGCACTGGTCCTGGGCAAGACCGCGACCTATGAGTTTGCCTATGGTTTTCCCACCAAGCAGTCTTATTACCAGCCCACCCATAATCCCTGGAACCTGGCCCATGACGCCGGCGGGTCGAGCAGCGGCACCGCGGCGTCTACGGCCGCCGGGATGGCCTACGCCGGCATGGGATCGTGTACGGGCGGCTCTATCCGCTGGCCGGCCCAGTGCTGCGGCATTGTCGGACTCAAGGCGACCTATGGGCGCGTCAGTCGAGCGGGCGTATATCCGCTCTCGTGGAGCCTCGACCATACCGGCCCGCTCGCCCGAACCGTGACCGACGCGGCCCTCATGCTGCAAGGCTGTGCCGGCTATGACCCGTTGGACCCGGCCTCGGCAAATACGCCTGTGCCGGACTTTACCCAGAAAATCGGTCAGGACATTACGGGCCTGCGGATCGGGCTGCTGCGTTCCATCTATGAAGACAACTGTGACCCCAAGCTGCTCGGACCGTATAACCAGGCGGTGCAGCAATTCGAGCGCCTCGGGGCGGAAATCGTTGATGTCCCTTCCATCACGCTGAGCCAACTCCAGGCCATTGAGTGGCCGGGTTTATTTGCCGAATGCGCCACCATCCACGTGGACAATGTGCGCAACTGTGGGGATAAGTATAATCCCCACGCCAAGCTCTTTGTGGCCTACGGTCTTCTGGTCAGCGGAGCCCAATACCTGATGGGCGCCCAGGTCCGCGCCCAGGTGCGGGACGACCTCCTCAAGGCCCTCGACACCAGCGTCGATGTCCTGATGCTGCCCACCGCCGGCTTTCAGGTGAACCCCATTGCCGAAGGCTCGCCCGGCTTGAGTATCGTTTCCGCAGACTTCAGCGTCTATACGCCGATTTTCAATTTCACCGGCCTGCCGGCCATTCAGGTGCCGTGCGGCTTTGACACGGACGGTCTGCCCGTCGGTCTTCAGATTGCCGGCAAGCCGTTTGACGAGCAGACGATCTGTCAGGTTGGCTATGCGTATGAGCAGGCCACCGACTGGCACAAGCAGCATCCGGAGCTATAGACGGCTGAAAAAGGTGGGGCTCGTGGACGCGCTCTGTCTCAAAACGGTGGTTCCCAGATATGCGTCAGCTCCAGCACAAAGCCGGGTAGCTCCGGGTCTCCGTACACAGAGGGCGGATCGTCCACCCGCTCAGCCGTGACAGACGGACGGTAGACGTAGACCTGTCGCGCGGAGGGATCAATCAGCCAACCCAACCGCGCACCGTTGTCCAGGTATTCCTGCATCTTCTCCTGCACACTCCCGAGGTCATCGGACGGGGAGCGTAATTCAAGCACGAAGTCGGGGCAGAGCGGCAGGAATTTTTCCTTTTGGTCGGCGGTTAATACCGCCAGGCGGGCGCGCTGCACCCAGGCGGCATCGGGGGAACGGGTTGCCCCGTTCGGCAGGGTAAATCCGGTAGAAGAGTCAAAGGCGACGCCCGTTCCGTCTTGCAACGCCCAGGTTGTGAGCATTAAGGTGATAATCGCGTTCCAACTGCCCGTTCCTCCTCCGGCCAGTGCCATAATCCGCAGGTCTCCCTCAGCGGTCCGCTCGATACGCCACTCATGGTTAATCAAACAGAACTCATAGAACTGCTCAGGGCTCAGGTCGATCGCCGGTCGCGTATGCAACACCAGCGGTAGACTCGGCTCATATGCTGGAACGCTCGTCATCGGAAACTCCAGGTCAGTCAAATACAGGCTACCAAGGGACGGCTCTGATGCCTACCCATTTCCCCCGCTCCTCCCTGACGACATAACGACTTCAGCCCCACAGCGAGGCCTCCGTCGCCTGGAGCAGCCGGCTCGCATACGGCCCAAGGTCGCCCACGGGCGCCATGCGATTGCCACAAAAGCTAAAGCCCAGTTTGGCGTCCGGGTCGCCAAAGGCGATGGCACCGCCCAGACCCAGATGCCCGAACGATCCGGGATTGTGATTATACGAGGTCAATTCGGGGTTACGCAGCATAAAGCCACCGTGAGACATCCGGCAGGTGAGCCCCAGCGCGTCGGTCTGATACCACGCCTCGGTCAGGGCGTGGTCAACCAGAGTCTGGCTGAGCAGACGTGTACCCTCAAGTTCACCTCCACAGGCTAAGATGCAAAATAACCGGGCAACGCCACGGGCGACACCCTGGCCGTTAAAAGACGGCATCTCCGCAGCCCGATAGAGTTCGCTGTTAAAATCCTCTTCGTGGTCCTGTAACGGCAATGGAACCCAGCATTTGCCGAGGAGGGTGCGCGTATCCCGGATCGCATCCATAAACGGTCCGTGCGGCGCTTCGTAGATTTCCGCACAACGCTGCTGATCCGCCGCGGACAGACCAAAATGATAGTCGATGTTGAGCGGCCGGCCTATTTCTTCGCGCCAGAATTGGCCGAGGGTCCTGCCGGTGACGCGGCGCACCAGCTCTCCGGTCAGATAGCCCAGGCTCACCGTATGATAGCAGCCGTTCGTTCCAGGCTCCCACAATGGCTCTTGTTCCTCGATAGCCCGAACCATCCTTCCCCAATGGTAGGCATCGCCCTTTTGAGCCTTGAGCGCACCGGGAATAGCCGCCAGATGAGAAATCACCTGGCTGACCGTAATGTGCTCCTTTCCGGCTTGACCAAACTCCGGCCAGTAGCGAGAGACGGGGCGGTCAAGGTCAATCCGACCCCGGTCGGCGAGGATCAACACCGGCAGGATGGAGAGCGGCTTTCCGACCGAGAACATGCATACGAGCGTATCGCGCTCCCAGGGCTGCGTCCGTGCCCTGTCCTTATACCCGCCCCACAGATCAACAACCGTGTTGCCGTTCACAACAACGGCAACACACTCGCCAATCTCTTTGCCCTCGGCCAGGTTTTGCTCAAGCGCTTCGCGGACGGCCTTGAAGGCCGGATCACAGACACCGGCAACACGCGGGGTGGACGACATAAGAGGGCCTCCTCCTACCGAAAATGCGGCATGACCTGTTTGGCAAACAGCTCCATTGACCGCTGGGATTTTTGCGGATCGAGTCCGGCCATCTGCATCCACATCACCAGGTGGGTGACGCGCGTTTCCGCGCGGTAGCGCTCGATCTCCTGAATGGCGTCGTCCGGGGTGCCGATAATGAGCGGCGCTTGAAAAAAAGACAGATCCTTGACGTGGCGCAGCTCGCCCACCGGTGGCACCGTCGGGGTGGACATGACCGAATCGCTCCAGGGCAGGTCGTCCGCCTCCTTGAAGCGCCGGTCATAGGAACTCATCATATAGTGCAGATGCGCTTCCACGTCGTCCCAGGCTTGCTCTCGGCTGTCGGCCACATAGACCGCCCGCAGTTGGGCAATATGATAGTCGTCCGTATTGCGGCCATACTGCTGGAGCCCGGCATCATACATCTGCTGCAAGTCAGCCCCGCCGCTGCCGCCCAGGTGATAGCCCAGCCGCGCGGCCCGGGCGACCGATTTTTCCGCCATCGCCGCGATCCAGATCGGCGGGTGCGGTTTTTGGACGGGCTTGGGAGCCAGGACAACCTCGCGCAGATTGTAGTGCTTGCCCTCAAAAGAGAAGCTGTCCTCGGTAAAGCAGCGCCGGATAATCTCGGTTCCTTCTTCGAGCCGCGCGGCGCGCTCTTTGCGCGAAATCCCAAAACTGGCGAATTCGCTCAGCCAATAGCCCTGGCCGAGGCCCAGGTCGAGCCGACCGTTGGAGAGGATGTCAACGGTGGCGGCATCTTCCGCGACCCGCACCGGGTTATGCAGGGGCAGGATGATGATATAGGTCCCGAGTCGAATCCGGCTGGTTTTCATGGCCATGGCGGACAGGAGCGGCAGCAGGGAGGGCGACCAGGCGTCGTCCGCAAAATGGTGCTCGGTCGTCCAGACATGATCGTAGCCCAACTCCTCGGCCCGGACCGCCTGCTCGATATGCTGCCGGTAGAGCTGCGGAAACGGCACTTCCCATTGTTTCGGATTCCGAAACGGCAACAGTAAGCCAAAATCCATACGTCCCTCTTCTTTCGGTTCCTCCCGGACCCACGATTAAAACGTTTCTTTATACGGTCGCAGATCGATTTCCTGGGCCCAGGCGGTTTTATCCTGGGTATAGAGATGCCAATAGGTATCGGCAATGGCATCAACGTCCAACAGACCGTCTTCCCCGCGCTGCGCCTTCAACTGCGGAGCGCGCGTATTCAGCAGGTCGCCGTTAATGCCGCCGTCGATAATCACATGCGCCACGTGTATCCCCTGCGGTCCCCAGTCGCGCGCCATGGTCTGCGACAGGGAGCGCAGGGCCGCCTTGGCCGAAGCAAACGAGCCGAACGGCGGGCGGCCCTTAATCGAGGCGGTCGCGCCGCTGAAGATAATGGTCCCCCGGCCGCGGGGAATCATGCGCCGGCCCGCTTCCCGCCCGACCAGAAAGCCGCCCAGACAGCCCACCCGCCAGACCTGCTCAAAGAACTCGGCTTCGGTCTCCAGCAGCGGCTTGGGAAAGTTATTGCCCGCGTTATACACCACGCAGTCCAACCCGCCGTCGCCCTCGTTTTCCGCGCTATCAAACAAGCGGAGCACATCCGGCTCGCGCGTGGTATCCGTCACCACCCCGGTCGCGGTTCCGCCCTTGGTCTGAATGCTCTGCACGAGATGCTCCAGCCTGGCCTGGGTGCGCCCGGCAATAAACACGTGCAGGCCCTCACGCGCCAGACGATGGCAGACGGCCCCGCCAACCCCGACCTCGGCGCCGACGCCGACCACAATCGCTTTCTTTTTTTCGCTCATCCTACCGCCCTCCTTCAGCAGCGGCACAGCAGACAGCTTCGGTATCTCGCTGACATCGGGTAGCCCTCTGATACCGGGAGTTAGAAGCGTCGCTCGTTTTGCTCGCCCGGCCGGACCGGCCGCACCCGGCTCAGCACAAAATTGCGGGCACTCGGATAGTATAAACCGGTGAGCCGGAGCAGACGTTTTTCGGGCTCTTCCTTGCGCAACAGGTCCACATAATGCGCCGGACCCTTGATATACAGACTCGGCTGGTGATAGCGAATTTCGGACAGAAAGTTGACCACCGAGAAATCAGCATGGCGGCTCTCCACATCCCGGACCCGAAAGCGTAGCGTCTCTCCCTTGCTCACGCCCAGCGTCACGACCTGACTGCCCGGCGCCAGGCTGACCGTCCCATATATCTCCATGACCATGCCGCCGAGCTGGGCGTGGACCGGGCGGACTATAACGCATTGCAGCAGGAGCAGCCCGGCAAGCAAAAAGGGAGAGCGGAGAGATAATCGCATGGGATGCCTTGAAATCCCCTCTCCCCTGGAGGGAGAGGGCTAGGGTGAGGGGGAAATCAAATCCTACGTTAAGACCTCGTTGTCCTTGAGGGTGGCGACTTCGTCTGCCGAATAGCCCAGCACGCGCTGTAAAACGTCCTCGGTATCCTGACCCAGACAGGGCGCGGGCCGGCGCACCTGACACGGGGTGTCCGAGAAGTTCCACGGCACGCCGGCATGTTGCCGCACGCCGACCTCCGGATGCTCCAGCCGGGCAAAGAAGGGCCGCGAGCGCAGGTGCTCGTCTTCGGCCAATTCCTTATTGGTGATGGCCGGAAAGGCGGCCAACCCCGCGGCCTGGAGCGTGCGGGTGACCTCTTCCGCGGACAATGTTGTCGTCCAGGCCGTGAGCGCGGCTTCGAGGGCGTCTTCATTGTGCTTCCGGTTTGCCAGGGTCGCAAAACGGGCATCCGTGGCCAGGTCTGTTTTCCCCATGACGGTGCACAGCTGTTGCCACTCGTCATCGTTTGCCACTACAATACTGACCCAGCGGTCTTCCCCCTGACAGCGGAACAGGCCGTGCGGAGCCATATGCGGGTCACGGTTGCCCATCCGCTGCGGCGCCGCGCCGTTCATTTCCTGGGCCATGAGCCCCTCGCCGACCAGAGCCACCGAGGTCTCCCACTGCGACAAGTCGATATACTGTCCCTCTCCGGTGCGGGCACGGTGCATCAGCGCGGCCAGCACCGCAAAAGCACCGTGCAGCCCACCGTTCGGGTCGCCATAGGAAAACCCGACGCTCATCGGGGGGAAGTCAGGAAAGCCCGTCATAGAAGCCAGCCCGCTCATCGGCACCTGGGCCGGGCCGTAGGACACATACGGACTTTCCGGCCCGGTCGCCCCATAGCCGGAGAGCGCAATCATGATGATGTCGGGCTTCAGGGCCTTCAGGCTGTCATAGCCCAGGCCCATCTTGTCCATCACGCCCGCGGCAAAATTCTCAGCAACGATATCGCTGGCCGCAACCAGCTTTTTTGCGATATCCAGCCCTTCCGGCTTCTTCAGATCGAGGCAGATGGAGTGTTTGCCCTGGTTATACTGATTAAAATACCCACAACGATTCGGCCCGGCTTGCCCATCGGCAACCGGTGGAATACGCCGCGTGACACACAGGCGGCTCTCCGACTCGACTCGAATGACCTCGGCTCCCAGATGGGCCAGTTGCAAGGTACAGAACGGCCCGGCCCAGACCCAGGTAAAATCGGCGACACGAACGCCTGATAACGGTAACTGCTCGGACATCATTACACCTTTTTCTGATGGGGGGTTGGGGGTTCGGGATGAGGGGTTGGCACCCCCAGCCCACTATCCCCAGCCCCTAGTCCCTACTCTCAAATCACCCTCGTTGCCTGCAACGCCTGCAATTCTTCCGGCGCGAGCCCAAGCTGCCCGCAGTAGACTTCCGCGTTGTGCTGGCCCAGGCACGGGGCCGGACTACGCAGGGTCCACGGCGAGGCGGCAAACTTGAACGGCGCACCCGGATAGCGGAGGGCGCCGGCTTCGGGATGCCCGATCTCGGCAAAAAATCCGCGCGCGTTGAGATGCTCGGATTTGAGCAGATCGCCCATGGTCGAAACCGGCGCAAAGGGCACGCGCCGTTGCTGCGCCCCGTGGTAGACCTCGTCGGCCGACTTGTCCTGCAACCAGTCTTCCAGCAGCGCTTTCAGCGCGTCCCAGTTGACCGAGCGGGACAAAAAATCCTGGAAGAGTTCGGTATCCGCCCAGTCCGGATTGCCCATCAGCTCAACCGCGTTCTGCCACTGGTGCTCTTCGACCGCGAGCACATAAATATAGCCGTCGCGGCAGGGCAGGACGTCCTGGGGAATCAACCGAAAGCCCAGCCGCGACGGCGTCGTCTGGTCGTACGGCCAGGCAATATAGTTATTCTCCATAATGGCGACCAGACACTCTTGGACCGAGATGTCGATGTGCTGGCCCCTGCCAGTCCCGAGTCGGGCGTACAGGGCCCCCAGAGAGGCAAGGCCGGCGTTGACCCCGGCCTGGAAGCCGGCCTGTTGACCGGCGGCCTTGAGGGGCGGCAGGTCCGGTCGTCCGCCCGCTCCACCCAGAAAGACAAGGCCGCCCGCACTCCACAGGGTTAAGTCGTGCGCGGTGTACTCCCGGCGCGGGCCGGTCTGGCCGAAGGGGGAAATCGAGGTCATCACCAAGTTGGGATTATGCTGGGCCAGGGTTTCATACTCCAAACCCAGGGAGGAGAGCTGGGTGGGATGATAATTATGGACCACGACGTCCGCGTCTTTGACCAGTCGCTGGAATAACTCCCGGCCTTTTGCCGTCCCCAAGTCCAGCGTCACCCCACGCTTATTCGTATTCAGATACAGAAACAGCCCACTCTTCTCGGGATGGGGGATATTGCCCGGATAGGGCCCGCGCTGCCGGGCACGATCTCCGCCCGGTTCTTCGACTTTGAGCACCTCCGCACCCAGGTCGGCCATCAGCTTACCCGCATACGCCGCCGCAACCATGTGACCACATTCAACCACGCGAATACCGTGCAGAGGCCCCGGAGTCTGGGGATCAGGCAGTTCACTCATAGCGTTCCTATCTCAATACGGATTTAGTAGCGGGCCATACCGGGTTCGATCGCGGTGGCCCAGGCGTCTATTCCACCCGCAAGACTGACGACCCGAGCAAAGTCGTGCTGATGCAGGAAGTGGGCAACCCGCAGGCTGCGTACCCCGTGGTGGCAATAGACCACAATCTCAGCTTCAGGGTCGAGTTCGTGCAAACGGCTGGGGATATCGCCCATCGGCATATGGACCGAGTGTGGGAGCTGCACCAGCGCCACTTCTTCGGCCTCGCGGACATCGAGCAGCACCAGGTCTTCACCCGCGGTTCGTTTGGCCTGGAGTTCGTGAACGGTGATTTCGAGAGACATCAGACACTCTTTTTTCGGTTTTGACGACAGAACAGCCGGTCTGATACTAGACAACGGACCCCTGCCAGGCAAGGGTATTCCGTATCTCACAACATAGAAGGAGGCGAATATGGCAGAGTCCGAACGTTATCAAAAGGGTGCGGCAAAAATGAAAGAACTCTTCGGCGTGGAACCCCGACCGGGCAGCATGCACGAAGATTTTCTGGACATCACGGTGAAAAATCTGTTCGGCGATGTTTGGGGCCGGGACGGCCTGGCCATCCAAGAGCGCTCGATGATTACCATGGCCGCCCTGACCGTGCTGGGCCGCGACCCGGAACTCAAGGTCCACATCCGCGGCGCGCTCAACATCGGCATCAGCCGCGACAAGATCAACGAGATCATGATCCACCTCGCCCACTACGGCGGCTGGCCGGTCGGCGTCAACGGCCTGCGGCAGGCCAAAGAGGTATTTGACAGTATCGACAGGAAAAGGGCTAAGAGCGAGTAGCCCGGAACATCGAAGCGACGCGGCAGAGATGATACAGCGTCGCGCAAAGGTGTCCGAATGCCACACACGACGCTCGGCGTCGATTTGGCGGCGCAGCCGGAGAACACGGCATATTGCCTCATCGAGTGGGTCAAGCCAAAAGCCCGCATCCGTGAGCTTCGGTGTGGAGCGGACGACGCGATGCTGCTGGAGATGTTTGGCCGCTCGAACAAGATCGGCATCGACGCCCCGTTTGGCTGGCCGACCGCATTCGCCACCGCCGTTTACACGCACCAGCGTCGGAACGTGTGGCCGGCGGTCGGTACCGCCTCGCTCAGATACCGGGTGACGGACCACATCGTGCGTGAGCGCATCAAACGCTGGCCGCTGAGCGTGTCATCGGACCTGATCGGTGTCACGGCCATGCGCGCCGCCCGATTACTGTCCGAGAACGGACAGATCGATCGCAGTGGCCGTGGTCGTTTCGTCGAGGTGTATCCCGCCGCCGCTCTGCATATCTGGGGTTTCCCTTCCACCGGCTATAAGAAGAAGCCCGGCGAGGAAAAACGACGGGTGTTGACGCGCCGTTTGATTGCGGCCACAAAAACCTGGCTGGATTGGCCGGTTGAGGCACAACGCACGTGCGAGAAAAGCGACGATGCGCTCGATGCGCTCGTGGCCGCTCTTATCGCTCGGGCCGCCGCCACGGACCGGATCGAACCCATTCCACAGGAGCATATGGCGGCCGCCAAACGGGAAGGTTGGATCGCCCTCCCCTGCGACGGTTCTTTGGCCCGCCTGGCAGCGGATGTGTAAATCCACACGCATCTGGACTGAAACACCACAGAAAATCCGTCCGACCAATGCTCGAAACGAGATGGAAGTAGCGAAGCGTATGATCCATGTGGCCGACCTCGAAGACTCGGTCGCCATGCACTGACTGCGTTAGGCCGTAAGCAGCGCATCAAGCGACGGACGCGAATAAGATGCACCCGATGAAAAAACCGTCACGCTTCTCAAAAGCGCGAGTTCGGAGTAGGGGCGGTTCGCGAACCGCCCCTACAGCTGCAATAACTTCCGATACCCCTCCAGCATGCTCGTACCCTCCCGCGACGAGTAGGACACGTTGACAAAAAGTACTTCATCCACCACGCCCTCATACTCGGCCAGACGGCGGCGGCACTCCTCGGGTGTCCCGGCGATGGTGACGGTGTCGATTATTTCGTCGGTCATGGCCTCCGCCGCCTTTTGGATATTCCCCTCAGGGACGTGCTTCAACGCTGCGTCCGCGGCGGACGAGAAACCCTGCTCTCGCAGCATGTACTCGTAATACGGATGCGGCAGGGGGGAGAAGAGACGGCAGACCGCTTCCCGTGCGGCCTGACGGGCGACCTCACGCTCTTCATGCACCGAGACGAACGAGCCCATCAGAAAACCGAGGGCGTGCGGGTCGCGGTCCGCCTCTTCCGCAGATTTTCGGGCTGCGGGCTGAATCACATCACGCGCGTACGGCGCGGATAATATCGCGCCCATGGCGATGCCATCCGCGACCCGGCCGGCAACGCGGACCATGCGTGGAAAAATGGCGGAAATGTAGATGGGAATGCTCTCGCGAACGGGGGTCACGGCCGGCACCCAGTCCATGCTATGAATTTCGCCTTGATACGAGACGCGCGAGCCGGCCGGAGTACGAACGATTTGTTTGAGGTTTTCGATATATTCGGTCATTTTCTGATAGGGCTTTTCGTGTGGGACGCCCTGCCACTCGGCGTTAATATGCCGGTTGCCGCTGCCGACCCCGAGCAGCAGCCGCCCGCCGGAAATCTCGTCCACATCAACCGCGCTCATGCCGGCAATAAAAGGGCTGCGGCCGTAGGCGTTCAGCACATAGGAACCGATACGCACCCGTTCGGTTGCCAGGGCGAGCGCGGTCAACGGCACGAAGGCGCTGCGCCAGGCTTCGGTGACATACAGAGAATCAAAACCGGCCGCTTCGGCTTCTTTGGCCACGACCATCATGTCGCGCTGCGACATCCCGCCTCCGGGGAAAATCAGTCCGCGTTGCATACGCCTCTCCTTGTCCGTGTCCTGAGTGACTGCACCCTTATTTACCCACAGCCCTTATTTCCCCAAAAGAACCGCCCCGTCCCGAACCGCGGGTTTGCCCTCCTCGGTCCGTATCTCAAACCGCACCACGTCGCCCTCCGTGCTCGCCTCCCGCGACACGACCCGAACGGTCAGGCGTGAGGGCATGAACACCATGGCCCCGAAGCGCCCGGCTATCCGTTTGACCCGTTCCGGGTGGCCGTCGGTTTCCTGGGCAATGACACGGGAGATGCCATGCGCCAGCGTTGCGGTTCCGTGCAGGATCAGCCCCGGCAATCCGTACTGCTCGGCGACCGCCGGGTCGGTATGAACCGGGTTCCAGATGCGCGCGCACTCGGTGTAGACATGGGCCGCCCCGGCCGAAATCGACACCGGAATTTCCGCCTGCGCTGGGCTGGATTCGTTAAGGGCTTCCAATGGGGCCGGCAGGTCGGAGACCGGGATGTCCTCCCCCTCGACGTCAACCCCCCGAAAGAGCGTTCCGTACCAGGTCGAACAGACCGGCTGGCCGGCGGCGTCTCGGGTATCAAAACGGACGGTCTGGTAGGCCCCCGGCTTACGCTGTTCAACGCCGGCCACGGTCGCCTGCGTCGTCAGCTTTTCGCCCGCCCGGATCAGACGGTGAATCACCAGGTCGTGCGTGGCATGCACGCCCCGCAGGGCCTCTTCCCGTTTCAGGGCGCTATCGCGCATGGCGAGCATGACCGGCCATTCAATACAGACCGGAAAGAGCGGATGGGCAACGATCCCGTCCGGCCGACAGGTGTCCATATAACAGGGTAAATAATCGTCGAGTCCGGCCGCGTACGACATGACCCAGCGGGGATCGATTTCGCTGACAACGGGTTGTCCGACAAGGCCGACCGTTTCTGAATGCAGTGCCATGACCTTCCTCCTTAACGTTCTCTTCCGGGTAGTGAATGCCTAGCCTGATACCGTAATCTCGCTCGTCCTGCCACCTTTGCGCACTTCTATGCGCCTGGGCATGGCCGCGGCGACCTCTTCGACATGGGTGATGATACCCACCATCCGGCCTTCCTCACCCCGCAACTCTTGCAGGGTTTCCGTGACCATTTGTACCCCTTCCCGGTCCAGCGTCCCGAAGCCTTCATCCAAGATCAGACATTCGGTTGAGGTCTGGGCCGCCCGGCCGGTCGCAACGGTCCGAAACCCTTGCGACAGCGCGAGCGCAATAGCCAGCGAGGCCAGAAACGTTTCTCCGCCCGACAGCGAATGGGTGGGCCGGGCACGACGCTGATCTTCGTGGTCAACGATTTGGAGCGTAATCGCCCGTCCCCGATACGCAATATCAAACACATACCGCCCGTGGGTCAGACGTTGCAGGTGGACGGACGCATCGCGCATCAGGGCTTGTATGGCTCCGCGCGAGAGGAAGTCGGTAAATTCCGAGCCCAGGAGCTTACGCAGGTCCGAGGCCAGACGTTCTTCACTCTGTGCGGCGTGCAACTTTTCTTCTTCCTGCTCTTTCTCCTGCCAACGACGTTCGGCTTCGGCGTGTTCCGCCTCCAAACGCCCACGTTGTTCTTGGAGAGACAGCATCTGTCCACGGACCGTTTCGAGTTGGGGTTTGAGCTGTGCTCCGTCCTCGCCGGCGTCGGTGAGGTTGTATTGGGCAACCGCCGTCTGAAGCTTTTCCCGTTCTTTTTCGAGCCGGTTCCGAGACTGTTGTTGCTTCTCCTGGGATTCTTTGACCATGCGCAGCCGGGCTTGCAGGTCAGCCTGCGACTCGGCGGCCTGACGTTCGACCTGTGCTCGTCTGGCCTGGGCGTTCTCTTCGCGTAGCGACAAGTCTGCGTACCGGGCTTGCTTGTCCGACAGCGCGTTGAGTTCACTTTCTACGTCTTCGGTCTGTGGCAACAGCACGTCTTCTGCCAGACCAAGGTCGGCGCGCACGGCCTGCGCTTCGCGCGCGGCGCGGAGCAGCGCGCCTTCGGACTCGGCGGCGAGCAATTTGAGGTCGCCATCTTTTTGGACCTGGGTTGTGTGCAAGGAGTTGAGCCCCGCTTCGAGCCGACGCAAGGCTTTCTCCGCCGCCTTCATCTGTTGCTCAGCCTGCACGACCGTAGTCCGGCGTTGCTCAATACTCTGCTCAGGGTCTCCACTCGTCGTGAGAAATGCCGCAATCTCACGTCCGAGCACCGCCAACTCGCGCGTATCGGCCTCCAGCCTTTCGGCTGTCCCACGCAGCGCTTCAGCCAGCTTTGCCTCTTCTTGTTGCACGGTTTCGCGTTGGCGTAACAGTTGCGCTTTTTCCTGCTCGGCGGATACGACCTGAGCTTCCGTGTCCTTGAGCGCTGCGTTCAGTTCTTTTTGTTGCGTCTCTACAGCCTCGAACGCTTCGGAAGGGGAGGCATAGCGAGGGAAACGGGACACAAAGTTCTGCCGGACTTCTTGCCTGAGGCGCTCGCGTTCTTTCAGTCTCTGCTCCGCAGCATCAAGCCTCGCCTGGCGTGTAGCAAGCGTGGTGTTTGCTTCTTGCGCTTCTGTACGTTTTTGTTGAGCGGTCTGTGTGGCACGTTCCATTTGAGCCTGAAGCATCTTCAGGTCGTCCCCGGCTTCTTGCGCCGTAGGAATGTCGCTGACGGTTGTCTGACACACCGGGCAGGTATCGCCAACGTGAAGCGTATCCCGCAGATGGGCGGCTTCGTGCTGGCGTTGGTTGTCTTCAAGCGTGGTGCGGGCCGCTTGCTCCTGCTCTTCGGCTTGAGCGAGCACCTGCCGAGCCCGCTGGGCGGCGCGTTCTGCCCTGGTCAGTTCAGCACGGGCAGTCTCAAGTTCAGCCTTGGCTCGTTCTTCCGTCTCAGCCACCTCTTGCAGTTCTCGGCCCAAGCGTTCGGCTTCAGCGATCAACTGGCGCCTCTGCCGCTCCTCTTCTTTTGCTCGTTCGAGTCTTGCTTGCCATTCTCGGACGGTCCGCTCGTGGCTCACGTCTTGTCGCTTCAGGTCGTCCAGAGCGTGTTGGGTCGCGGTGTGTTTTTGATCCAAGGTATCTATCCGGGCGGTCAGTTGTTGTTGTTCGTGTTGCAGCCCTTTCCAGCGTCTTGCCGCGCCGAGCTTTTCCGTCAGGGCGGCCGCGTCGCCGGCTTCGGCGATAAGCTGCTCAAACGTGGCGGTGCGGTCCTGATACTGAGACCGCGCCTGCTCGACTTGCTGGGTATGCACTACGATCTGTTGAGCAAGCGCCTCAACTTCCCCCCGGACACGAGTCTGTGCGGCGTTTTTCTGCTCGGCCTCCTTTCGGGCGACCGCCCATTCCTTGAGATGGACAACAGCGCGTTTGACCACCTCGTGTCGCTCGGCATCATATCCCAGCGCGTCTCGTTCTTGACCGATCTTTGATAGTTCATCCGCCTGGGCGGCAAGCTGGGTGGTCGCCGTCTCAGCTCTCTCTTGCGCCAGTTCTTTCTCCTGAGTGCGCGATTCCACTTCGGTCTGAAGCTCGGTCACCCGACTGCGCAGGTTTGCTATTTGATCGACGTATTGGGCCACACTGTGCAGGCGTTTTTCTTGCTGAGCAACCTGTTCTATGTGTTGGTCGAGCTTGGCAAGCCCGTCTTTCTGAAGGGCAATATGCTCTGGACTCAGGCCGGCGTATTGGGCCAGGGTTTCACGCAGCGTGTCCGCCCTGGTTTTGGCCTGACCGGCAACCAGTTTGGCCTGGGCGGCCACGCGCGCGTACACACCCAGTTCGAGTATTTTCGCCAGCAACTCACGCCGCTTCTTCGGCTCACTGGTCAGGAACTCGGCATAGCGGCCCTGGGGCAGGATGACGGTTTTGGTGAAGCTGTCAAAATCGAGGCCCAGGAGTTCTTCAATTCGCTTGGTGAGCAGCGCGGACCCGGAGGTGTCCTGTATCCACTCTTCCCCTTCGCGTTCGCTGAGACCGGAGTCGGTGATCTTGCCCGTTCGTCTGACGGCCCGAAACCAACGCGGTCCAAGCGTAAAGTCGAGCGCGACCTCACACGTTTGCTCACCGGTCGAGATCACCCCTTTTGAGTCCGCACCGTAGCGGGCGGTGCGGCCATACAGGCACCAGACCATCGCGTCGATGAGCGCCGACTTGCCGCTGGCCATCGGGCCGGTAATGGAGAACAGGTCGAGTTGCGAAAAATCGACCTCATGGACCTGATCGCCTGTGACCCGAAAGGGCATGAAATTCTTGAGGCTGAGTTGTTGTGGACGCATGGCTTTGATGGGGGATTAGGGGTTCGGGGTTGGGGCGAGGCAGGCACTTAGACCGGTTCGTCCCGCGCGGTGCTGACCTCCTGATACAGCCGCTCAAACAAGGCCACGAGTTGAGGCTCGGGCTCGGCGCCGCGTTTTGACTTGTAATAGTCGCTAAAAAGCTCTGCCGCGGGTCGCTCCTTCGGGTTGTGGACCGCTACGCTGGCGGAGTCGCTGGCCGACGTCTCTTCAAATCGGAGCGAGACCACGCCCGGCAACGCTCGGATTTGTTCGATCAACTCAGAGGTTTGACCCTCCGGCTTCAGGACGACTTCAACCCAGGCATTGGTGAATTCTTCCGCCTGCGACAATATTTCTTCGGCGGTTCCCGTCCGGCGTAGCAGGGCTTTGCCCGCTGTCAGCGCAATCGGCGAGATTTCCGCCGGCTTGCCCGGATGGGCCTCAATCAGGCAGACACTTTTGTCCTGGCCCCGCTCACCAAAGTCCATTTGCAGGATCGATCCGGCATAGCGTGCCTGCGCCTGTGTCCCGCCCACTTTCTGGGGCTGATGCATATGCCCCAGGGCCACATAGTGCACCCGACCGGGGAATATCCCCGGATCGACGGGAAAGACGCTTGAGCGCCATTCGCCTCCGCCAAACTCCGTCCCGGACACATGGGCGTGAGCGAGCACAATGGACACCGCATTGGGGTCCATTTGCCGCATCGATTCTTCCAGGGCGCGCAGATAGTCCTGCACCATACTCTGGTACACACTCAGCCGCTCGTTCTCACTTTTGTCGGTGCCCTCGGCCGCAGGCAGGACTCGGTGGGGATGCAGATAGGGCAGACAACTCACCAGCGCCCGCTCCCCGCCAGTCCGCTGGGAAATGGAAACGATGAGGTCCGCCGGGGTTTCACTCACGTCCGTCATCATATGCACCTGGAGCAAATCGCCCAGCGGTTTCAGGGTGCGCAGGCGGGCGGCGTCATCGTGATTGCCGGGAATGACGACCGAGACGATATTGTCACGGGCGAGTTGCGCCAGGGTGTGTGCCACCAGTTCCTCGGCAGCCAGCGGCGGGCGCCGCTCGTGAAAGACGTCGCCGGTCACCAGGACGGCATCGACCTGTTCGCGCCGGGCAATATCAACGATCTCGTCAAACACCGCCCGGTGCTCGTCCAGCCGCGAGCGATTGCGGATAGTCCGGCCCACGTGCCAGTCTGAGGTGTGGAGAAACTTCATGCCCGCGCCCTTAATACTCGCTCTCTCGGACGCGGGACAGCTTCAAGGCCGGGGGCGGCAGTTTCTGTTCGTCCGACCGGGTCGCCCAGGCCGGCATGGGGAACAGAATCGGGACCGGGGTGGGAATGTCGGGTTGAGACACGATCATCCGTCCTGAGGTTAAAATAGCGGCCCGCTTGCGCAGGGTTGGCGGCAAAAAACCGTATTCAGCCCGCTCGGCTTCGGCAGCGTCCAGCCGGCCGACGATCCGAAACGCGGGGTTGGCCACAATCCGCCTTTCCACTTCGGAAGCGGTCTGCTGCGCACCGATCAGAATCGTTCCGCTGGACCGCCCCCGTTCGGCAATCTCAAGCAGCCGCTCTCGAATCGGCGACCAGCCATCGCGGGGCGCATAGCGATTCAGTTCATCCACAACGATAAAGCACAGCGGCTCGGCCGACCCGGTTGCTTCTTTTTCTGCCTGGATCTGTTGCAGCACAGAGCCGACCACAAAGCTCTTACCGACCTCGTACAGTCCGCTCAGGCTGACCACGGTCACCTGCTTGTTGCGCCAGTTGATCGCGTGCCGGGTCGCGTCGGAGTCTACCGGGTCGCGGATAAGATACGAGACCTTGTCTTCCGCGCTGTACAGACGACGCATGAACGCGCCCACCGTGCCTGGCGAATGGTTGGTTGAACTCGCAAGCGTCTCCATCGCTCGGAGGAGGGTCGGAAAATCCCGAATCTCGGTCGGAGGGGTTGGACTGTCGTCCTCTGCCAGGCCCTCTCCCAAGGGCAGCAACACGCCCGGACCCGGACCGTCTTTCTCGGCGTCTTCGGCTGCTTCAAGGAGTTTGCGTTCCACCTGGTAGGTCAGGGCTGACAGCAATGAGGCATCTTCCCCGCCTTCGGAAAACAGATAGCGCAACAGACGCTGCTGGCAGAAATCCCGGACCGTCCAGAAGTAGGGCGTGACTTCATCCGCCTTGCGGGAGCTGACCTTGGGCATGATCGGTCCGCGCGCGTTTTCCGTGGGCGGGACGTAGAACTGAACCGAATCAAACGGCTCTGCCGGCAGGCCCAGTTGGGCGTACAGGGCTTCGTCTTCGATACCGATGGCATTGCTGGCCTTGTCCAGGAACAGCAGGTCCTCGCCTTTGACATTAAAGATAATGGCATGGGTGTTTTTCGCGTCGGTCAGTTGCCCGCAGTGCAGCAGGCTGTGCAGCAAGAAAGTCGCGTAGGTCGTCTTGGTCGCGATACCCGACACGCCGCTGATATTCATATGCGCGCCCTTGCGGCCGTTCAAAAAGTCAAGGTTGCCGTAGACGACTTCCTTGCCGGACAAAGACAGGCCAATCGGAAACTTGCGCTCCATTGTGTCCATGAACAGGGCCTGAGCAAACTCCTTGTCCGTGACCGCGCGGACCGTATCGCCCGGCATCGGCGGATAATAATACTCCGGCATCAAACGGGTCACTCTGACATGCGCGGCGATAGAGAGCTCAACCGGCAGACCCCGTTCCGCCTCAACCACGTCGGAGTCAAACGTCGAGCCCTGATGACGCGCCCGGACGATATCGACCATGCCGAATAATTTCAGCGGGCCGTTGGGCGAGTCGGTCTCCACCACGATGGCATCATCAACCTGGATCGCTTCGCCTGCTTCGAGCCACACCCAGAATTCGAGTGGGGTGGCGTCTTGTGTGCCGATGACTCTCCCCATGCGTCCTCCTTTTCCTGTGGTTCGGCTATATCTGGTTTAACAGGGCCTTCTCAATACAGCGCCGGACCAGCTTGGGGTCGCCCAGGCGGTGCCGCAGCCGCCGCTCTAGTCCACCGATGGGAATCAGGTTCTGGGGCGCGCGGGGGTCTTTTGGCGCGCGGGAGGCCAGCGCTGAAACAGCATGGGCGGCTTGATCTAATAATATCACCGCCTGCTGAATACCCAGCCCAAGCTTCACTTCCAAGCGCACCAGTCCGGTAAAGGGATGCTCGATCGGGCGCGGGTTCGCCAAGCGCAGATAACAGGTGAACACCTCAAAACTCTTTCGTTTGCTGCTGCCGGAGAATTGAAACAGTGGCGTCCGTTCCCCCGGCTGAAGCTGTTCGAGAATCTTTGCCTCTTTGGGCGCAAGATACATCCGCTGGATCGTCTTGATGACCCCGACCACGGAGGAGCTATCGCCCAGAAAGGTCAGATTGCCGTCGGCAAGAATGAGACGTTCATTCCCGGACAGCTTTCGGGCCAAATCGACCTCGGCCTGACGCATTGCGGTCATGAGGCTTTCACGTAAGGAGTCCGGGGTCAGATCCGACGCGCTCACACTGCGGTAGCGCATCGGAATCTTTCCGCCCGTCCCTGCCGCAACGACCACCTCCGGTCCGGATTGCCGCCCGCCAACAATAAAAAGGCGGTCGAGCTGTTCCTCGATAATCTCGACGCGGCGATCAATGACAACCGCTCCGGCTGCATACGATCCGAACAGCGCCAGGAAGCGGGATTCGGCGTCACTCAGGACCGCGGGCGCATCGACCCGCATGACACCGTCAATCACGGCGGTCATATTCGGCATGCTCTCAGGGGTCGGTGTCCTGGGCTGCCACGGACCGGCTTCAACCTGCTGCCCGGTCACTTGAGCGGAGGGCTGCTCCGCATCGACCGCCTGCGGGGCCGAAATCTGGCTGCCGTAATCGCCCCCCCAAGGGTCTAAACTGATACGCATTGGCTAGATTTTCTTTTCCGGCGAGCGCACGATTTGTCGCTCGCGGATCGTCACGATGGTTCGCCCCTCGCTATCCGTAATCGTTGACTCCCGAACAATAATCTCCATGGGACCGCTCCGGCCTGTTTTTTCATACACATCGGCCACCCGCGCGGTCATGGTATACGTTTGCCCGGCAAGAATCTCGTCGTGGAATTCGAGTTCCTGTCCCGCGTGCAGACTCATGAAGCCTGCCGGGAGCGCGACCTCGGGCAGAAGTTTGCCGCCGCGCATCCACATACAAAACATCGGGGGCGCAATAACGTCCGGGTAACCGGCGGCCCGCGCCGTCTCTGGATCAAGGTAGAGCGGGTTGAGATCGCCCAGCGCCTCGGCAAAGGCTTGAATATCCGCGGCGGTCACCGTCACCGGACCGAGTTGGACACCCTGTTTCGCCTTCGAGTCAATTTCGAGTAGCATGAGGGTCCCTCATTCTTGGTGTGGCTTTTCATCCCAACACTACGTAAGCATTCCCATACTCAACGCAATACCCAGCACGATCAAGGCAACCCCGATCCCGCGCCCGAACGTCGGACCCGCGGGCAGACTCTTCTCAAGCAAGATGGCAATGGCCAAAGCCCCCATCCACACCAGATTCATCGTCCCCATGATAAACATGACCATCATCAGACTCCAGCAACACGCCAGGCAATACAGACCGTGGGCTACCCCCATCTGAAAGGCTCCCCCATAGCCGTCGCGCCAATGCGCCATCAGAAACGCAAAAGGGGAGCGGCAGTGCGATAGACAGCGGTCTTTGAGCGGGGTCAGTTGATAGAGGCCGGCAACAACCAGCAGGGCACCGCTGATGAGCATACTATAGGTCTTCAGCATGGGAAAGCGAGCCGGCAAGGTCTGCATCGTCAGGTCGGCGGCATAGCCAACGCTGCCGGTCAGGGTCCACAGCAGCGCATAGCCCGACACAAATACCCAGACCGGCGTGGACGGCAACTGTTGTTCCCGTTTCCGTCTGGCCAGGGTGGCGAATATCCCGGCCACAGGGACGATCGCGGGAAACATCATGGCCACCATCATGACTCCCCACAGGGCGATATACAGCAGCATATTGGCGACCGAGAAAGGCATGCCCATGGTCATGCTGCCCATCATCAACGCAGGCCCGGCTCCGCCCATATGCCGGACCGTGACAATCCAGGCCAGCACCGACAGTCCGACCAGGGAGCACAGGATGAGGAAATATTCACGGCCCATACGCGCAAACGAAAAAAGGGACACGCTGAACCGTGCCCCTTTTCGGTGAGTACGCTACGCCAACGGGGAATGCCCCTTAGTAAATCTTCTCATAGAATTCGAGCGCCGGCGCGCCCGCCAGGATGGCCCTCAGGTCCACCCCGAGTTCGCCCAGATGCTTGCGATGGGCATCAAAGGCGGCCTGATCCGTATACTCTTCGTAGAACACGAACATGCTCGGATTTTCCTTTGAACGGTTCATCACATAGGCGCTGTTGCCGGGCTCATCACGCACCGCCGGGACGACGTCCTTCATGGCGTCAATAAAATCCTGCTCCTTGCCTTCGCGAACCGTCAGCTTTGCGACCAATGCAATCATGCTTTGCCTCCTTTTCCCTGCGTAAGATATTCTTCGTTTTGCCTGAGCCCAGACCGTTTGGCAACACCGCAAAGCCGGGCCGAACCACCCGTCACAAGCGCAGCGCCACTTCGATGCCCCACACCGGCGGCTCGTTGACGAAGCCGGCCAGATTGTTGAAGTCGAGACCACCGGTGGGCGAGACGTCGTTCAGGATGTTGCGCCCAAAGGCGGCCACTTCCAGACCACCGGAGGCCGACAGCCAAGACAGGCGCAGGCCGCCCTCAAGCAGATGATTGTCGCGGAACTCGCGCGACTCGTACAAAAAAAAGTTGATGCGGCTACGATACGCCCAGTCGGTCGCCAGGACCAGCGCCGCGCCGCCGGGTAACACGCGCGTATAGCTCAGGTTCAGGTTAGCGATCCAGCGCGGGGCTTGAGGCAAACGGTTGCCGTCAATGGAGACCGTACCCGGCACCGGGCCGGGCGGGTCGAGGACCGTACAGTCCGCGCCGCACGGCTGAACGAACAGACCGGTATCGTCGAGCCGGGTATAATTATAACTCAGGCCGGCCGTCAGGTGCAGGCCATGGCCCAGAGCCACCGCCCCCTCCGCCTCGATGCCCCGTCCGAGGGTGCGGTCGGCGTTCAGCAGCCGGTTGGCGTTGTCCACCCCGCTGCCCGCGGTGAGTTGCTGATCGTGCATCCAGAAGTGATAGGCCGCCAAATCCAGATGGAGCCGCTGCTGCCACAAGCGTAGCTTCAGGCCGACCTCGACCGAGATGATGTCCTCGGTGTCGGCCACGGTCACCTCGTCGCCGAACAGCAACCGGCCCTGGATGCTGGGAGCGCGAAAGCTGCTGGCAATCCGTACATAGGGCTGAACGCCAGGCACTACCTCGTAACGCAGGCTCAGGTCCCAGCTCGGCACCAGGTCGCGGGGAGCCTTACGGATGGGACCGAGCGGACCGGCGCCGATGGGCGACTGAAGACGCTCGCTCGCGTACTCCTTGTCGTCCTCGGAGACGCGCACGCCGGCGGCGATTTCGATGTTCTCGGTCAGGGTGAAGGTCGCGGCGGCAAACACCGCCCAGGCCTCGGTGCGTTGCTCCTGGCGGATGCGGCCATTCTGTACACTCCCGGCCAGGGTATCATAACTGAAGCCCTCGATGTCGAGTTCCTCGTGGAAGTAGAAGACGCCCACCCGCCAGTCCAGGCGCTGCCAGGCTGTGTGTTCCAGGCGGAATTCCTGACTCAACTGGCGCAGGGCCGAAAGGCCGTCGGCCGTCTCGGTTGGAAACGGAATCAGACCCGGCCCGCTGGGCGGGCTCCAGACCGCGCCAAAGCCACCGTCCACGTCGCCGCGCGATCTGCCGTCCAGCCAGTCTCCACCGGTCAGCGAAATCAGGCGGAACTCACCCAGGGTATAGTGCAGCTCGGTGGCAAATCCGTGGCTCGCCAGGTACTGCGGATTGCCAGCGTCCTGGGCAGTTTTGTCGCGCCGTAAGCCCGAGCGTAAGCCAGTCCGGCCCGACCTGAATATATTCGCCCGGAAGACCCGTGCATTGCTGTCAAAGTCCCGGACGTGAACCTTGAACCGCCCGGAAAAATGCTCCACCGGTGTCCACACAAACTGGACGCGCCCGGCAATATCATCGTAGCCACCCAGGGCCTTGTTCTTGCGGGTATAGGTCTTGCCGGTATAGGTATTGTCTATCCAGTCGCTCCGGCGCTGTACCAACAGAGAAGCGCGCGCCGCCAGGACGGACGGAATCAGCGGACCGGACAGCGCTCCCTCGAAATTGACGCTGTCGAACCGTCCGTAGGATAACCGACCGTAGCCTTCGAAGTCCCAGGTCGGGCGGGCCGATTCGACCTTCACGATGCCGGCCGGCGTATTCCGCCCGAAGAGCGTACCCTGTGGCCCGCGCAGCACCTCGACCCGCTCGACATCAAAGATGGGGTGTCCCTTGAGCCACGGATTTTCCAGCACGATGCCGTCGTGCATGACCGACACCGGCTGGGAGGCATTCATGTCGAAGTCCGTATTGCCCAGACCACGGATAAAGAAATACGGATAGATGCGTCCGAAGCCCGACATGACCTGGAGGCTGGGCGTCCGGTTGGTCAGAAAACGCACGTCCATGCCCGAGGCGCGCAACCGGTCGAGCCCTTCGCCCTGGAGCACGGACAACGACAGCGGCACGTCGAAGGCGCGTTGCTCCTGCTTGCGGGCGGTGACGGTAATATCTTCGAGTGTGTGCTGCGGCTGAGCGAGCGCGAGAGACGGCGGCAGCATGGCGGCGTACAGCAGCACCACCCAAGGCAACACCCCTCCGCGCCGACTTCGGTGGAATTTCATACCCAGGGTTATTCATTTTTTCTCGGGAGAAGGAAAGCCCCGCATGCCTCCTTAGCTTGCCCTTGTGGGAACAGGATATCGAACCGAGTGAGGCTTTCTGGACAGCTCCCCTCAAGCCGTTTATCATTCCAGCTTCCTACGGGGTATTTTGTATCAACAGGAGGGAAGGTCCATGAAAGCTGCTGTGTTATATGAGCCGAACACACCACTCGTGATTGAGGATTTACACATCGACCCGCCAAAGGCCGGAGAGGTCAAGGTCAAGGTGGCGGCCAACGGAGCCTGTCATAGTGATCTACACGTCATGACCGGCGATATGCGGATGCCGCTGCCCATGGTGCTGGGTCATGAGGGCGCCGGGGTGGTGGCCGAGGTTGGCGCCGGCGTGACCTCGGTCAAAGAAGGCGACCATGTCGTGCTGTCTTTCAACCCGGTCTGTGGCACCTGCTATTATTGTACCCAGGGCAAACCGCATCTGTGTGAGACCCGGCCCAGGGCCCTCGGCACGCTCCTGGACGGCACAACCCGCCTGCGCAAGAACAATGACGAGATTTTTCACTTTGCGTACACGGCCTCATTCGCGGAAGAGGCTATTGTCCACGAGAGCTGCGCCATTAAAATCCGGGAAGATATTCCGCTTGACCGGGCGTGTTTTGTGGGCTGCGGAACCATGACCGGCGTGGGCGCGGCAATCAATACCGCCAACGTCCAGCCCGGCTCATCCACGGTTGTTATCGGTTGTGGCGGCGTGGGTCTCAACGTCATTCAGGGCTGTGCCCTGGCAGGGGCGCGGCAGGTTATCGCGGTCGATCTGCTCGACTCGAAACTGGAGTTTGCCAAGACCTTTGGCGCGACCCATACCATCAACCCCGGCCAGGACGACGCCTTCAAGGCGGTCATGGAACTGACCGGCGGACGCGGCGCCGACTATGCCTTCGAGGTCATCAGCACGGCCAAGACGATTGAGCTGGCGTTCAAGATGACGGGCCGTGGGGGCGTGTGCACGGTGGTCGGCGTGTCGCCCGCCGGCGCGCGCATCTCGCTCAACCCGAACATCTTCTGTTTGATGGAAAAACGGATTCAGGGCTCGTACTACGGTTCGACCCGCCCCCGCGTCGACATGCCCCGCCTGCTCGACATGTATGTGGATAAAAAGATCAAGATCGACGAGTTGGTCTCCAAGACGTTTGCGCTCGAACAGGTCAACGAAGCCTACGATCTGCTGAAAACGGGTAGCGGAGTGGCCCGGAGCGTCATCAAGTTCTTTTAGCCCGGTCCCAGGTCAGGCTATGAACCACAGGCAGAGGATCCCCCCTAACCCCCCTTATCAAGGGGGGCAGCCCGCAGGGCGGGGGGATTGCTTCCTGCCGTATAATAAAGCCCTCGTACCCTGCGCCAAAGAACTCCGAAAAAACATGACAGAAGCGGAGAAGAAGATCTGGTACGAGATTTTTCGGAACAAGCAGTTTGAAGACTTGCGGTGGCTCAGACAGCGGCCAATTGCCGACTTCGAGAGAATCATTCCTGGGGGAAAAATCTATAAAACTAAGAACGATGCAGAGTTTCTTAGGAAAGACCTCTGTCCATAACTTCCGCTCTCGTGCAGGACGCCTCTGGAAAGACTTCACTCCGCCTCGACGGCATCGGTGTTCACCGGCCGGAGCGGTTCGACTTCCGGCTTGGTCGGCGTTCCCTCCAGCAATAGCCAGCAGGCGATGATCAGGCCGAGGTTGATCAGCCCCCCGGCCCAGAACGCCCAGGCCAGGCTGAGTTGATCGGCAATGGCACCGAACAGCAGCGGCCCGATCATCATGCCGGCACTATGTGACATCATGAGCAGGCTCATGACGGTGGCCATGCCGTATGAACCGGCGTTCTCCATGCCGACCGCGGTATGGGCCGGGAAGGCCAAGCCGTAGCAGGCACCTATGCAGACATTGAGGGCCAGCACCTGCCAGAACACGGTCGCAAACGGAACGGCCGCCAGAGCCAGCGCGCTGCCGACCCCACCCAGGCCAATCAGCACAGCCTTCCGCTTGCGGTCGGCCAGCCGGCCGCAGGGGGCTTGCAGCACGGTGCTGACCATCACATTGACGGAGATTAACACCCCGATCTGCGTCGTGGATAAGGTCCACAGCTGGGCGGCCAGAACCGGCAGGAATATCCAGATCAAGGCATTCGTACACGCATAGGCGAGCCGAAAGCTCGCCACCCCGACGACCGGACGGCAGGAGAGCAATGTCCAGGGCGAGGTGGAGGCTGGCTTGGGTTTTTTCGGTCCGGTCTGGATTGATTCGACAGGAGGCAATAGGACCGACAGCAAGAAAAAGGACATCCCGCTCAGGATGCTCATCACCAGAAAATTGACCGACATGGAAGACAGGTCGCGGATGACTCCCCCCAGGACAGGCCCGCTGGCAATTCCGCCCAGGAGGGCGGTATTCATATAGCCACTATAGCGGCCCTCCTCACCCCGCGGTGCCAGGTCGCCGACATAGGCCATGGAAACCAGATGGACGATGGCCATGGCCGTGCCGTGGACGGCCATAATGCCGACAAAGGCCGCGACCCGGTCGGCCAGGGGATAGGCCAGGGAGGCCAAGGCGTAGAACAGCACCCCAACCAGCAGAAAGCCACGCCTGCCCCAGCGGTCGGACGCGCGTCCGATGAACGGCAGCAATACGGTCCGGGTTGCGGCATGGACGCTGAACAGCAGGCCCGCTCCCAGGCCGCCCAGCCCGAACTGACCGACATACATCGGAATGAAGGGCATCACCATGCCGTTTCCCAGCATAGTGGCAAACACCGCCCCGGCCAGAATGAAGATTGCGCGTTTGTGCGTGCTGTCTGACACACTACCCTCTCAACACCGCGGGTGGCGGCTGACCCGCCCGTCGGCTTACGCTGGGCTCAGCCGACTCCGTGATATCCAAGTAAGCGGCAAGGTGGCCCGGAGTGGTATCAGGGCTCGGCGCGCTGCGCAATAAAGAACAGCCGGCGAAAAGGAAACAGCGTCCCATTCGGGCCGGCCGGATAAGCCTGGGCGAGCTGCTGACCGTACATATCCAGAAATGCGGTCTGCCCGTCCCGACCGAGGCGTTGGCCCAAGCGCTCAAGCGTCGGTCGCAGGGCCGTGCCTTTCATCCATTCCAACACCGCGTTCTCACCCGACAAGAGCTGATAATAAATCGTCTCCCACACCTGGACTGTACACCCGAGAGTGTGGAGCGTGTCGGCATACCAGTCGGGGGTCTGCATGAAAAAACGCTCTTCCGAGCCGGCCAGCAGCGACCCCCACGGCTCTTGCTGCACTGACTCACGTAGAATCCGGTGCGCGGCCTCTGCCTGATTGTTCGGCATCTGCACCGCCAGCACGCCGTGGGGAGTCAGCAGGCTGACCAAGCGCGCCAAGACCGCCCGATGCTCGGGCACCCAGTGCAGCGCCGCGTTCGAGATGATGCGGTCCAGCCGCTGCGGCGGGGACCACTCGGCAATGTCCGCTTCCACAAAATGCAGCCGGGACTGAGCCGGCTGCGCCCTGGCCGTGGCCAACATCTGGGGCGAATTATCCACCCCCCACACGGTTGCGTGGGGCCAGCGGTCGGCCAGGGTCACTGTGAGCGTACCCGGTCCGCAGCCCAAATCGGCAGCCGTTGTTACCTCTCCGTCTGGAATACGGCTCAATAAGTCGAAGAAAGGCTGGGCGCGTTCCTTTTGAAAGCGCTGGTATTGTTGCGGGTCCCAGGTAGTCATAGAAAACAAGCGGTCAGGGTGAGTAACGCAGACCGGACTCTCTTTTTACTTCTTTCGCGCTTACAGTAAGCGGCTGTTCAAGGAATGGGCTCCCAGTAGCATTCCCCTTGACGAAAGCAGGTCGTTCGCCGTGAATGAGATGATGGCTGACGTTCTTCACGTCGGCCTTGCCCTGGGCCAAATTTTTCTCCAGCAGTTTTTTCAGGTCCTCAGCTATCCGTTTCATGCGGAACAGAGAATTTTTGTCGTCTGGCTCTTCACTTCTCTCTTGTTCGCGCTGTTCGTCTTTTCCCAGGCTTACTCCAGAGCGAGCACGAAGAACACCAGCGCCCTGAGCGCTTTCCTGCGTTTCCTGTTTCCCCAAGAGGTGTATAGATAATATCTTCTACGCGCTCGGCAATGGCCTCACCGTCGGACTCTTGGCTGGCTTGATTTCGTATTGTCTCGGCTATGTCCCGGAAACGCCGACGATCTGCGGCCTGGCGCTTTCCGCTTTCCTGTTCAACTCCTTAGGCTATAATCTGCGCCACTCGCATATCTGGCTCAGATGGCCCGGCAAATGGGTTTATGTGTTCGGCTGTCCGGCGCATCACCACATCCACCATAGTTGTTATCCCGAACACATCGATAAAAATCTTGCCTTTCTCTTTCCTGTCTGGGATGTCTTGTTCGGGACGTTCTGTCTACCAAACGATAATAGCCAGGTAAAATTCGGACTTGGCGGCAACCAGGAGGCGGTCTATACCACGTGTCTTGGCCTGTATGTTCTGCCGCTGAAAAACGGGCTCTCGCAGCTCAAGGAGGTGTTCTTACCCCAGGCCGACTGAGGCGAGCGGGGGAGGCCGGCTGCGGGGTCACGGAATCCGGGAGGAATGGATCGGAAGATCCCCCGGCTTGCTTGCCTTTCCCCGCCCCGACTGATAGCTGACCGCTGATGAGGGGAACCGTCTATGCGAGCACTCGATGATATCCGCGTTCTTGATCTCACCCACGTCTTTAACGGTCCCTATGCCACCCAGGTGTTAGGCCTACTTGGGGCTGAGGTCATTAAAATCGAGCCGCTGCCCTACGGCGAGCGCGCGCGCAGCATTTTCCCCATCCCGGACGCCGAAAAGCAGAGCTATCCCTTTGTGATGCTCAACTCGAACAAAAAAGGCATTACGCTCAATCTCAAATCCGAGCGCGGCAAGGAGCTGTTCAAACAGTTTGTGACGCATTCTGACATCGTCGTCGAGAACTTTACCGCCGGGACCATGGACAAGCTGGGGCTGGGCTATCAGGACCTAAAGCTCATCAACCCGCGCATTATTTACGCGTCGAGCTCGGGCTATGGCAAGACCGGCCCGTACAGCGCCTATCCCGCGTTTGATTCTATTGTCCAGGCATTGTCCGGCGTCATGAGCACAACGGGCGATCCGGCCGGCCCGCCGATGAAGGCCGGGCCCCCGATTATGGACATTATGGCAGGCATCCATTTTGCGGCCGGCATACTGGCCGCCCTGCATCAGCGCGATCGCACCGGAGAGGGGCTCGAAGTAGAGACCTCGCTGTTTGAGTCGGCCATTGGGCCGATGACCGCTCAAATCTCAGCCTACCGCGCCCAAGGCGGCAGCTATGAGCGCGCCGGCAACCGGGCTCCAAACCGCGCCTTCTCTCCGTATAACTGTTATCCGGCCAGTGACGGCTATGTCTTACTCCTGACCTCGGACAATCAGCGCTGGCAGGCGTTGTGTACGCTCATGGGACGTGAAGATATTGCCCAAGACGAAAAATTCGCGACCAATAGAGCCCGTTCCAAACACGCGGATGAGGTGGATGAGATTGTCAGCGCCTGGACCACACACCAGCCAAAACACGAAATCATGCGTCTGTGTGGCGAGGCGGATATCACCTGTGGGGCGGTCCAGACCGTCGAAGAAGTCCTCAATGACCCCCACCTGCGCGAACGCGGCATCCTCAAAGATATCGACCACCCCACCGCCGGTCCTGTCACCGTGCTGGGTGCACCCTGGCGCTTCAACGGCCAGCAGCCGCCCAACGACGCACCGAGTCCGAATCTGGGCGAGCATAATGAACTGGTGTATAGCACCTTGCTGGGCTTGTCTGAGGCCGAGATTCGTCAGTTGGAAGCAGACGGGGTGATTTAGGATGTCACTTTGCCCATCCTACTTCATCGAAGGTCCCGCGTTCTTGAGGGATGAGACAGGAGTCGCGTGAGCGGCCACCTAGAAGAGCATTATTTCTTCCACCTCAGCCCTCTGTCGGTAAAAACGATAAACAAACCGATCAGCCCCATTGCGAGGAAAACTAAAAAGACGGCGGTGAGTGCCTGTGCCGGGCTCATGTCTGAACCTCCATTCCGTCGAGAAGGTAGCCAACCGATAAGAGGACTCCGCCAGAAAGAGTTCCTATCGAAAAAGAAATCACCTCTCCGGCCTCTGGTTTAGCCAGAAACATATTATAAACGCCAAGTGTATTGAGGCACAACGCGGAATCATCTTCTCATCCAGGAAACACTCTGTTCCCGCCTTGCCCTTCGCCCCATAGTCTCGTAGATTTTTTCTATGAGTTCCCTCCCCCCCGGCCCAAAGAGCTCTCGGCTATTCCAAACCCTGAACTGGGTCCGCAAACCCATCCCTTTCATGCAGGCCTGCGCCAAGGAGTATGGGGAGTGTTTCACTGTACGTTTGGTCGGCACGCCACCGTTCTCGTTCTTTAGTGATCCGGTTGCCATTAAACAGATATTTACCGCCGCTCCTGAGCACGCCCAAGCGGGCAAGGCGAATGTGGTTCTCAAACCGATCCTGGGTGAGAACTCAATACTGTTGCTTGACGGCGCGCGCCATAAACGGGAGCGCAAATTGCTCATGCCGCCGTTTCATGGTGAACGCATGCGTCTCTATGGCGACATCATGCGTGAGATCGCGGATCGGTCGATTGACAGCTGGCCGGTGGAACAGCCCTTCCCCATTCACGAACGCATGCAGGCGATCACGCTGGACATCATTCTGCGGACCGTCTTTGGCGTGGACGAAGGCCCGCTGCTCCAGAAACTGCGGTCTTTGCTGATTGAGTTTCTCAACCTCGTCGGGAGTAGCCCTTTCCTTCTCATCCATTGGCTGCAAATTAACCTGGGACCGCTCACCTCGTGGCAACGTATCAGGAAACTCGGCCACGAAATCGATACAGTGTTGTCCGAGCAGATTGCCCAACGTAAAGCCGCGGCCCAAAACGGACGTACCGATATCATGGCCATGCTGGTCGAAGCCCGAGACGAAGACGGCCGGCCCATGAGCGATCAAGAGCTGCGAGATGAGATGATCACCATGCTGTTGGCCGGGCACGAGACCACCGCCACTTCGCTGTCTTGGGTTGTTCACCGCTTGTTACAAAACCCGGTCGTTCTCGAAAAAGTTCGAGCCGAGCTACAGCGCGTGGTCGGAGGGGGTCCCATACGAGTCGAGCACGTTTCTGAACTTGAGTATCTTGATGCGACCATCAAAGAGACGGCCCGACTCAGTCCTATTATTCCGGCCGTGGTTCGATATCTCGAACAGCCAACCCAGATCGGGGCGTATGAAATACCTGCGGACTGTGTGGCCGCGCCGTGTATTTACCTCACCCACCGGCGGCCGGAATTGTGGCCCGAGCCTGAGACGTTTAATCCCGACCGGTTTATTGGAAAACGCGTTGATCCCTACACCTTTTTCCCTTTTGGCGGAGGAGTCCGTCACTGTTTGGGTGCAGCCTTTGCCACGTATGAGATGAAAATCGTTCTCGCCCAGATGTTGTCTCGGGTCTCCCTCCGGCCAGTGCCGGGACATACCGTGCGCGTTGTCCGGCGGAGTATTACGTTCGCTCCATCTGACGGCATGCCGGTGATTCGGGAAGCGGCGTAGGCCCGGTTATCTACGGAGTGTCTCGTGCAGAAAATAGTGGACATCCGGCAGGCAACGGCTGATGATGCTGGTCGAATTCATGAAATTCACACCCAGTCGGTCAGAACCCTGTGCAAAGGACATTACTCATCTGAGCAGATTGCGGGCTGGCTGAAAAATCGTTCTCCACAAGGGTATCTTCCGGGCATTGGAAGAGGAGAAATGTTTGTCGCCACGGACGGCATCTCTGTCCTCGGTTTCGGGCAGGCTATCCCCGGAGAGATCCACGCTATCTTTGTTGCGCCCGAATACGCCAAACAAGGCGTTGGCATTTTACTCCTTGAACAGGCACTGACAGCCGCACGAGCCGGGTCTCAAGGAGATGTCTATTTGGAAGCTACCCTCAATGCCCAGGGCTTCTATAAAAAGGCCGGATTTGTCGAGCTTGAACGATCAACAGTCCGCAGGAACGAGGTGCTGCTGCCAGTCATCAGAATGGTTTCATCCGTGTAAGCCTCCCTCAACGCCTCGCAGTTTTTCATAATGGCTGCTACAGATGGGCAGTTGTTGCGTTCAGACCGCGGGACAAAAGGGGACGCTATGAGTGACACCAACTGGGAGACGGCAAACGAAGCGGGCGCACGGCTGTATCAAAAGGGGCATTATGTCGAAGCCGAGCAACAACTCCGGGCGGCCCTCCAGGCGGCAGAAAAATTTGGCCCGCAGGACTCCCGCGTCGCCGTTGTCCTGAACAACCTGGGGAGCTTATCGCATAATCAGGGCAAGCGAGCTGAAGCCACCGGCTATTATGAGCGGGCCTTGTCTATCCGAGAGGCGCACTATGGTCCCCACCATCCGTGGGTGGCGCAGAGTCTGAATAACCTGGCCTCGCTGTACCGGGAACTCGGCCGCTACGCCGAAGCCGAGACCTTCCTCCAGCGCGCCCTGAAAATCGCCGAAGCCCTGGTGGGCCCGACGCATTACCGCATCACCAATTGTCTGAACAATCTGGCCGCCGTCTATATGAGCCAAGAACGCTACGCCGAGGCGGAGTCGTATTTTCAGCGCTCGCTGACAATACGACAGCAGGCACTGGGGCCGACGCACCCCGCCGTCTCAACCAGCCTGAGCGGACTGGCCGAGCTGGCCATTGCCCAGGGCAAGTATGCCGAGGCCGAGCCGCTCTTTCAGCGCGCGCTGGAGATCCGCCAGGAGAAACTCGGCGCGGACCATCCGGCAGTGGCCGTCCTGCTCGAAAAATATGCCGATTTGCTGCAAAAGCTCAGTCGCGAGGCTGAGGCCGGAGAGATCGCCGCTCGGGCCGAGACCATCCGTACCAAACAAGCTCAGCCGCAGCCGACAGCGGTCGGGCATTAGGGGAGAGAGCCCTCTCCCAGAGGGAGAGGGAAGCGAAAGTCTATGTCCGGGCCGGGACCATTTCGTCCAACTGAATAATGATTCCATCCGGGTCTTTGACAAAGGCGCTACGGATTGTGCCTTCTTTGGTCTTGGCCAAGACGTGCGGCGGGGCGACAAATTCCACCCCTTTGCTCTCCAGGTCTTTGTGGACCTTGTTCAAACCCTTGACCCATATCCCGAAGTGGGAAATGCCGATCTGGTCCACCAGGATCGACTTTCCGGTCGCTTTGCCCTGAGTAGGAGCGAGCAGGGCAATAACCGGGGCGTCTTCATTCAGCCCGTACGGGGTGGCTTTCTTCTTGCCGTGGCGCAGGATGGCAAACTTCACCTGCTGGTTTTTCTTCTTGTAAATCCCCTGTTGATATTCTCCCTCTTCAACAGTGGTGCCCTGCTGGGCCACCTTGAAGCCAAGCAAATCCCGATAGAAATGCATGGAACGCTCAAAATCATTGGTGCACAGCGCAACATGGGACATCCCACGTGGGTTCATACCATCCCTCCTCTTTGGCCGTGTCCCGCAGAGCGGCACGGCCGGTGTTGTTTTCTTCCTGTCTATGTCAGGAGGAATCCCGGGGTCAAGGGACAACCGTAAAAAAGTAAGGGGATTCACCCTCCGGCCAGAAACGCTATAGTGACGGCCACAGGGAGGACAGCTCAGTGGCAGACTCGGCGCAGCAGACACCAGAAATGTTTGACGTGATCGTGGTCGGGGCAGGCAACGCCGCTTTTACTGCCGCGCTGGCCGCTCGGGCTGAGGGCGCCCGGGTCCTTGTCCTCGAAAAGGCCACCCAAAAATTACGCGGCGGCAATACCCGTTTTACCGGCGGCCTGTTCCGCTGTACCTATAACGGTATCGACGATTTGATGGCGCTGATAGGGGACAACGATGACCCGAGCGATGTAGTGGTCGATGCCTATACACCCGAGGACTTTCAGCACGACCTCGACCGCGTCACCGGCGGACGGGCCGACCCGGCGCTGACCCACACCCTGATCACCCGTTCGTATGATACGGTGCGCTGGATGGCCGCTCTGGGCGTGGCCTGGGAGTTTAACCGCGCCGTTGGTCCGGTCAGGATTGCCGGCGCCAAAAAGATCACACTCGCCCGCGGGGGCGCGCTCCGCGCCAAAGGCGAAGGCGTCCTGCTGTCCGGCAGCCTGTTTCGTTTGGCAACTGAAGCGGACATTCCGGTCTGGTACGAAACCCAGGCCCAGCGCATTCTCATGGCTGCGGACGGCCGCGTGACGGGTCTTGCCATCCGTGATCCCAACGGCCTGCGGACCGTCCACTGCAAAGCGCTGGTTCTGGCCAGCGGCGGCTTCCAGGCCAACCCGGAAATGCGGACGGCCTATCTCGGTCCGAGCTGGAGCGTGGTCAAGGTCAGGGGCAGCCGTTTTAATACCGGCGAGATGACGCGCGCGGCCCTGTCGGTCGGCGCCCAAAGTTATGGCGAATGGGCCGGCTGTCACGCCACGCCGATTGACGCCGACGCTCCGGCCTATGGCGACCTGCGGCTCACAGATAAAACCAACCGGCTGTCCTATCCGTTCTCGGTCATGGTCAATCTGGATGGCGAGCGGTTTGTCGACGAGGGCGAGGATTTTAATTTGTACACCTACGCCAGAATGGGGCGCGATATTTTACAGCAACGTAGCGCAACCATCTTTCAGGTCTTTGACCAACAGACGGTCTCGATGCTGGAGACGCGCTATAATACCGGTACGCCCATCGTAGCCGACAGTCTGACCGAGTTGGCAGATCAAATCGAGGAACGCTACGCGGCTTTGGATTTTCGCCGGGACGCCTTCCGGGCTACGCTTGAGGCCTATAACGCCGCGGTCCAGGACGGCCCCTTCGATCCCGACCGAAAAGATGGCAAGCGGACGCGCGGGCTGCGACCGGAAAAAACCAACTGGGCGACCCGGCTCGACCAGCCGCCCTTTTACGCCTATCCGGTCTCTCTCGGCATCACCTTCACCTTTGGCGGCCTGCGGATCAACCCCGAGGCGGCTGTCGTCGATCATTTGGACCGGCCCATCCCCGGCCTGTTCGCAACCGGAGAAATGACCGGCGGCTTTTTCTATCGCAACTATCCGGGTGGCTCCGGGCTGATGCGCGGCGCGGTCTTCGGCCGGCTGGCCGGTACGCACGCCGCCCGCTGGGCACGGGGAGAATAGCGCGATGCTGCAAACGACCCAAGGTCCGACCCAGCTCAGAGCGCTGCTCGCCCAGGAGGAACTGCTCACGGCTCCGGGCGTGTACGACGGCCTGTCGGCCAGGATTGCCGAAGCCGCCGGCGTTGCGGTGTTATACGTGAGCGGTGGCGCCATTGCGCGCAGCATGGGCTATCCCGATATGGGCCTGGTGACACTCACGGAGATGCAGAAGCGGCTGGAAGAGATTCGCGCGGTCACCGCCCTGCCGCTTATTGTGGATGCCGACACGGGCTATGGCAATGCGCTGAACGTCATTCGGACGATTCGGGCGTATGCGCGCTCCGGCGCGGCGGCCCTGCATCTTGAGGACCAGGTAGAACCCAAACGCTGCGGCCATTATGACGGCAAACAGGTGGTCGGCAGCACCGAGATGACCCAGAAAATTCAGGCCGCGGTGGAGGCGGGCGGTGACAGCGGACTGGTCATTATCGCCCGGACAGACGCTCGGGCCGTTCTTGGGCTGGACGCGGCGATTGAACGCGGGAATGTCTATGCCGAGGCTGGGGCGGACCTGATTTTTGTGGAAGCGCCGCAATCGCTTGCAGAGATCGAACGCATAGCCCTGGAAGTCCATGCTCCACTTTTGATCAATATGTTCTGGGGCGGCAAAACGCCGCTGATTCCGGCCGAGCAGCTCGCCGCCCTCGGGTACCGGGTCATGCTTGTTCCGTCAGACCTGCAACGCGCCGCGATTCGGGCCATGCAGCGCGCCGCCGCCGAAATCCGCACCCACGGCCATACGGCAGCAATGGCGCAAGACATGGTCTCTTTTGCCGAACGCGAAGAGCTGATTGGCCTGGCTGAGGCGCAAGCCTTGCAGCACCGCTTTCTGAAGGGCCAGGACGAAGAGAGAAAACATTCGCATCAGATTCTGAAAGAGTCCACAGGGACAATTCCCCAATCGGAGATCAAAGAATTTCCATCTGAATAGCAGGAACATGGATAAGACGATTCCTCAAATAACAGCAGCCGTGTGTCATAGCCTGACCCGGATGACCTTTGCGTCGCTTTCGGACGAGGTTATTGCGGTTGCCAAGCGGGTCATCCTCGACGGCCTTGCCGTTGCAGTGGCCGGGGCCAAAGAGTCGGGGCCGACCATTGCCGCCGCGCATGTCAACAGTCAGGGCGGAAAAGAGACGGCGACGGTGATTGGCCGGGGCTTTCGCACCTCGCCGGTTTTGGCGGCGTATGCCAACGGCATCGCCATGCACGTCCTGGACTATGAGCCGATGTGGAGTCCGCCCACCCACGCCACGTCACCAACGCTGCCGGCCATTCTCGCCCTGGCCGAAGAACGGCACAGCTCAGGCCGAGAGATCATCACCGCATTTGTCAAAGGCTGTGAGCTCCAGGGACATATTCGGCTGGCCTCCCACCAATACGCGCCCGCAGAGTTTAGCGTCCATCCGCCCAGCAGCGTCGGCCTCATGGGTGCGGCGGCCGCCGCCGCCCACCTGCTGGAACTCGATCAAGAGCAGTTGCAACACGCCCTCGGTATCAGCGCGTCCCGTGCCGGTGGGCTGATGGCCAATGTCGGGACCATGGCCAAGGCGACCCACTGTGGCTGGGCAGCCTTATCCGGTCTGGACGCGGCCTTATTGGCGTCCCGCGGATTTACCGGCAACCCCACGGTTTTTGAAGCGCCCAACGGGTACGTCGAGCACTTCTTTGGCGAGCGGTTTCAGTATGAGGAACTGCTGCGCCTGGGGCAGTCGTATCGCATGGTCGATCCGGGCTTTGTGATGAAGATGTTTCCGTGTCAGTACGGCACGCATTTCGGCATCTTGGCCGCGCTGGAACTCCGCCGGCAAATCGCCAGTCCCGACTCCATTCGGGCCATTCATATTACCGCTCCGGTCATGCCCTATGTCGATCGGCCGGCTCCGCACAGTGGTCTGGACGGGAAATTCAGCTTTCAGTATACGGTTGCCGCCGCCCTGCTCGACGGCGAGGTGTCGATTCGGACCTTCTCGGATGACTACTGCGCCCGGCCCGCGCTGGCCGCCCTCCTGTCTCGGACTCGCCTGGTCCAGGACGAGACGATCCCCGGCGTTTTGGAAAAAATGTGGGTAGACCTTGCAGTAGAACTCCAGGACGGCCAGCGCCTGACGGCTCGGTGTGACGGCCCGCAAGGCTTTTGGGGCCGGCCGGCCCTGCCGCGAGACGACCATATGGTCAAAATTCGGGACTGCCTCGGCGTCCACCTGACCGCAGAACAGACACAGCACTGTATTCGGCTTGTCGAACGGCTGGAAACCCTGGAAGCCTCTCAGATTGCCCAGCTTATGGCTTTGATTGGTTGAAATCATCAACGAACCTTCCCGGAGGACCGTATGAGCGAAGACCAGGTACTCACCACACTGAGCGATCATATTGGCATCCTGACGCTGAATCGACCCGAGGTCATGAACGCCTTCTCTGACACCATGCGCGCTCAGCTCCTCGCCCAGCTCGAACAGTTTGCAACCGACCGTAACGTCCGCTGCATTATCATTACCGGAGCGGGCAGAGCCTTCTGCGCCGGCGGTGACATCGCCAGCATGGCCACGCTCCAGGACGCCGACTCTACCGAGGTGCTCGAACAGCGCATGGCGCTTGGCAGCCAGGTCGTCCAGTTGCTGCGGCGCATGCCCCAGCCCGTCATTGCGGCGGTGAACGGCGCCGCGGCCGGCGCGGGCGCCAACCTGGCCTTGAGCTGTGACTTTCGGCTTGGCTCGGACAAAGCCCTCTTCTCCGAGAGCTTTGTGAAGATTGGCCTGGTCCCCGACTGGGGTGGCTTCTTCTTTTTGTCCCGCCTGGTCGGGACGGCCAAGGCGATGGAACTGATGATGACCGGCGACCGGGTCAGAGCCGCAGAGGCCCTGCGTTTGGGCCTGCTGAATCAGGTCTATCCGCTCGAAAGCTTTTGGGAAGAGACTCTCAATTTTGCCCGAACGCTGGCTACGGGTCCGGCCGAGACCCTGGCTCGGATCAAAGAAGGCGTCTATCTCGGCGCCAGCGCGTCGCTCGAACAAGCCCTGGCCTATGAGTACCGGGCTCAGAAAGCGGCCTTTTTGTCCGACGACGCGCGCGAGGGTATGCGCGCCTTCCTGGACAAGCGTGCGCCTGAATTTGGAGAAAACTCCGGGAAGAATTCGGAGTCATAACACTGGAAAGGAAATCAGCATGGCCCGTTTAGCCTATCTGGACCGAGATGACCTGCCCGAGCTTGAGCGCGATATTTTTGATGACCTTCTCAAGCAACGCGGCTCGATTGGCAATATCTTTCGGATCGTGGCGCACAGCCCGTTGCTCCTGCGTCGAATGCTGTACTTCAGCGATGGGCTGCGGAATCGGACCACGCTCGATCCTCGCTTGCGAGAACTCGCTATTATGACGGTCGGCAGGCTCACCGACTGCGAGTATGAATATACCCACCATAAAGCCTTAGCCCAACGAGTTGGGGTGAGCCCTGCACAAGTAGAAAAACTTGCGGACTGGGAGACCAGCCCGGCTTTTAACGAACACGAACGCAGCGTTATTCGCTACGCAACCGAGATGACCCAGCAGGTGCAGATTGCGGATACGACCTTTGACGCGCTGCGCGCCTTTCTCAATGAGGAACAGATCGTCGAACTCAGCCTGAATACCGCGTTCTATAATATGGTTGTCCGTTTCCTCACAGCGACCCAAGTTGATCTTGAGCCGGACGCCAAGGAGACGGGCGACTAAGGCATGTTTCGGGCCTGCTACGCCGGCTCAATACAGGCCGCCACATCGTTGCGCGGGGAATTCACCAGAGTCGAGACCGCATAGGCTTCCAGCTCACCGGCCGGGTATGGCTGGAGGAGAGGCAGCACTTTTTGCGGGTCTTCTATTGTTGGGTCGAGCCAACGCTCTTCGGCCTCACGGGGGACAATAACCGGCATGCGGTGATGGATGTCGGCCATGAGTTCGTTGGGCGTCGTGGTGATAATGGTACACGACTGAATCGTTTCGCCGGACGGCGCAGACCAGCGTTCCCATAAACCGGCAAACCCGAACGGCTCACCGGATTTCAGCCGGATATAATAGGGCAGTTTGGATGGCCCGGTCTTTTGCCATTCATAAAAACCATCGGCCAGAACCAGACAGCGCCGCTGCCGCATCGCCCGGCGAAAACTCGGCTTTTCCGCAATCCCTTCGGCGCGGGCGTTAATCATCCGGTTGCCGATGGCTTTGTCCTTGGCCCAGGACGGGATCAGCCCCCAACGCAACGCCACAATCCTGGGTTCCTGCGCATGCACCAGCGCCCACACCGGCTGGGTCGGCGCGATATTGTAGCGTGCGGTCTGCGTAGAAGGCAGGGTTCGCGCCACAAAACGAGCCTGGAGCTGCTTTTCATCTGCCGTCAGGCTGTAGCGACCACACATATGCCCCTCCTTTTCCTCGCTAGATGTCCCTTACATAGCGAGTTGCTTTGACTCGATCACGCCCCATGCGCCAGGGACGTTGCAATTCAAATGGGTCCGAGTAGAATGTTCTTTCCATTATTCAGGAACGGTATTTGAGAGCAAGACAAGGAGGTCGGAATGGCATCAGTCACTTTACGCGGCAATCCTCTGAGCCTGGGCGGATCGGAAGTAGCGGTCGGTCAGGCCGCCCCGGACTTCACCGTTGTCAATAACGATTTACAGCCGGTCACACTGAGTGAGGCCCAGGGCAAGGTGATTATTCTGAGTGCGGTCCCGTCGGTTGACACCCCGGTGTGTGACACCGAGACGCGGCGCTTTAATGAAGAAGCGGCCAAGCTCGGCGAGGGGATCGAGATCTGGACGTTGAGTATGGATTTGCCGTTCGCTCAGAAGCGCTGGTGCGGCGCGGCCGGCGTGGAGCAGGTGAAAACGCTGTCGGATTTTCGTGACCGTGCGTTTGCCGAAGGCTACGGCGTGTTGATCGCAGACGGACCGCTGGCCGGCGTGACCGCCCGCGCGGTATTCGTTGTCGGCAAAGACGGCACGCTCAAGCACGTCGAATACGTCTCTGAGATCGCCAATGAGCCAGATTATGATGCGGCGCTGAATGCGGCCAAGGCTGCCGCCGCGTAGCATCGGCAGAGTTTCCCGGCAATTCCCTGGGGGTGAGGAAAGACCTCGCCCCCACCTCCGTCCACCGATTCATACGCCCCAACGCTGCTTGACTCCACCATCCCGGTTCTGTTTCATAGGGCCTGTGTCAAGGTCCGAAAACATGTTTTCGCTGCTCTTGCTCCTGACCCTGCTATGTCCGGGCCGGGTGGCAGCGGTCGAGACGGCTCCCCGTATCGCCGACCGGGAGATCGTTGAACGTCTGACCAAGCTGGAAGCCGGCCAAGCCCATCTGACGGCTGCCCTTGAGGCCAATACCGCAGCCATCGATCAGCTCAGGGCCGACGTGCAGACACGCAGCCAGCAACTCCGGCAGGATATGAACGCCCTGGGCCAACAGCTCCGACAGAATATAGATACTCAGAACGAACAACTCCGGCAGGATATGAACGCCCTGGGCCAACAACTCCGACAGAGTATGGATACTCAGAACGAACAACTCCGGCAGGATATGAACGCCCTGGGCCAACAGCTCCGACAGGACATGAACGCCCAGTTTGACCGGCTGTCTCAACTCATGCTCGGGATACTGGGGGCCTTTACCGCTCTTGTGGTGGTGACAATCGGCTTTGCCCTGTGGGACCGCCGGACGATGACTCGCCCCTTTGAGGATAAAGTGAAAATCGTTGAAGACGAGTTGAGCAAGAACCGGGAGCGTCTGCACGCTCTGCTTGAAGCCCTGCGCGCTCTGGGACAGAGTGACAAACAGCTAGCCGAGGTCTTACGGCAGTTTCGGCTGTTGTAATTTTGGCTGCGGCGCGGAATTAATTGCGCCGGAGCCAGTACAACTGACTCGGGTGAGGTGTGCGTCTACAACACCTCAAACAATTACAACACCTCAAACAAGCCGGCCACGCCCATTCCGCCACCGACACACATGGTCACCACCACGTTCTTGGCTCCCCGCCGCTTGCCCTCGCGCAGAATGTGCCCGACTTGACGGGCGCCGGTCATGCCGTAGGGATGGCCGATCGAGATGGAGCCGCCGTTCACATTGTAGTTCTCCATGGCAATACCGAGCCGGTCGCGGCAGTAGACCGTCTGCACGGCAAAGGCTTCGTTGAGTTCCCACAGATCAATATCGTCCAGCGTCAGGCCGTGGCGCTCAAGCAGCTTGGGAATAGCGAAGACCGGACCTATCCCCATTTCATCCGGTTCACAGCCGGAGGCGACCAGCCCTTTGTACAGACCCAGGGGTTCCAGGCCGCGCTTCTCGGCCGCTTTGGCTTCCATCAACACCACCGCGGCCGCCCCGTCGGACAACTGGCTGGAATTGCCGGCGGTAATCGATCCCTCGGTCACCGACGGAAGCGCTGAGAGCCCCTCCATATTGGTCGTGGGCCGATTGCCCTCGTCCCGAGAGAGCGTGACCTCTTGTTGCGTGACCTCGCCCGTTTCCTTGTTGGTCACAGCCATGACCGTGGTGATAGGCACGATCTCGTCGTCGAATTTGCCGTCCGCCTGGCCGGCCGCGGTCCGCTGCTGGCTGGCCAAGGCATACTCATCCTGCGACTCGCGCGAGACCTGATAGCGCTGGGCGACAATCTCGGCCGTCTTCAACATCGGGAAATAGATTCCGGGTTTGTTGTCCATGAGCCAGCCGTCAACAAAATTCTTGGTGTTCAGATTGTTTTGGACCAGGCTGATCGACTCCACCCCGCCGGCCACCATGACGTCGGCCCCATCGACGATAATCCGGCTGGCGGCGGTGCTGATCGCCTGTAGACCGGAGGAGCAGTAGCGGTTGATAGTCATGCCGGAGGTGGTCACGGGCAGACCGGCCTTCACGGCCGAGGTTCGCGCAATATTATGCCCGGTCGAACCCTCCGGCAGCCCACAGCCGAAGACCACATCTTCCACTTCTGCCGGCTCCACCCCGGCCCGCTCGACCGCGTTTTTAATGACATGCGCGCCCAGGGTCGCGCCGCTGGTTTTATTCAGGCTGCCCCGAAAGGCTTTGCCAATGCCGGTCCGGGCGGATGATACAATAACGGCTTCTCGCATGAATATGGCCTCCTTTATTCCTGGTCTCGTCCAACGTTTGCGCCAGCCTATCCCAGGCGGGCCGTTCCGCCAACCGGGCCTGAGCCTTGACTTCTTTCCTCTTTTTGGAAATGACGAAAGACGCCCGCGCACTCAGAGAGGAGAACCCCATGATCGAAGTCTACGACCTGGCCGGCGCGAACAGTTTGCGCTTCAGTCCGTTCTGTTCGCGGACCAAGGCAGTCTTACGCTACAAGGGCCTGGACTATACCACGCTCCCGATTCGCTTCTGCGATAAAGACCAACTGGCTTTTTCCAAGCAGGACCGGGTGCCGGTCATCAGGGACAACGGCACGGTGGTCTCGGATTCGTGGAAGATTGCCGAGTATTTGGAAGACCACTATCCGCAGGCCAAGCTCTTCCCCGGTCCGGGCATGAAAGAGGCCTGTCGGTTCTTTAATCTGTATATCGACAATACACTCCACCCGGCGCTCTTTCCGGTGGTGGTGTACGACATCTTTGAGAAGATCGAGCCGGTAGACCGCGCCTACTTTCGGGAAAACCGCGAAGCCCGGCTCGGCGCGACACTTGAAGACATCGCCGCCAGACGCGACGAGTTTCGCCCGCGTCTCACATCCGTCCTGGCCGACCTGGAGGCCGTCGCCCTGGGCCATGAGTATCTGTTTGAGGTGTTGACCTATGCCGACGTGTGCCTGTTCGGCTCGTTCACCTTCGCGATGCGGGTGAGCGACGAGCCGCTGTTTGACGCGGCGCCGTCCCTGGCCCGCTGGTGGGAGCGGATGCAGGCGCGCTTCGAGATTTAGCCCGGTCGAGCGAGTGCCGCACCCTTACGAGAGGGCGTCCTGCTTCTCGCGCACGACCACCTTCGCCAGGACCAGGAGCGCGATCAGGTTCGGGATGGCCATCATGCCGTTCAGCGTGTCGGATACGTCCCAGACCAGCCGTAAGCCACCGGTTGCGCCGATATACAGAAAGGCCAGAAACAAGATCCGATACGGGATTACCGCCGCCTTGCCGAACAGATACTCCCAGGCTTGCCCGCCATAAAAACTCCACGTCAGCATGGTGCTATAGGCAAACAGGATCAAACAGATAAAGACCAGATAGTCTCCCAAACCGGGCAGACCCTGGGCAAAGGCCGCCGCGGCCAATAGACCCGGAGACGTGTCAGCCTGGCCGAGAACACCAGTCACCATAATCACCAGCCCGGTGACGCTGGCGACAATCAGGGTATCCACACACACTTCCCACATGCCCCAAAAGCCCTGCCCGACCGGCGTGTTCTTGGCTTGCGCGTGCACAATGGAGGCCGAGCCCAATCCGGCCTCATTGGAAAAAATGCCGCGCGCCAGCCCGTAGCGCAGGGCCAGCATCACGGTCGCTCCTCCCCAGGCTCCAACCGGGGCGGCGGGCGTGAAGGCGGAGGTAATGATCATCGCCAACGCGTCCGGCAGGGCCGCCGCGTAGCGCAGCAGAATCACCACACCGCCGGCCAGATACAGCACGGCCATAAAGGGCACCAGATATGAGGTGGTCCGGCCAATGCGCCGCACCCCGCCCAGGATGACCACCGCCACCAGAGCGACCACGCATCCCCCGGCGATCGGGCGGGGCAGGCTGAAGGTTTCATACAGACTCGCTGCGACCGTATTCGCCTGAACCATATTGCCAATACCCAGCGCGGCCGCACCGGTCAGAAAGGCGTACACGCCGGCCAGCCACTTCCGGCCCAGACCATCGGCAATATAATACATCGGACCGCCGACAATCTCGCCGCTGTCCGCCTTGACCTGACGATATTTCATGCCCAGCACGACCTCGCTGAACTTGGTCGCCATCCCGACCCCGGCCGTTATCCACATCCAGAACAAGGCCCCCGGTCCGCCCCAATACATAGCGGTACTGACCCCGACGATATTCCCCACCCCGACCGTCGCCGCCATGGCCGAACTGACGGCCTGAAACGCACTCAGCTCGCCGGCATCGGCTTCCGTTCGACCGGAGAAGAGGCGGCCCATGGTTGAACGCCAGATCAAGAGGAAGTGCGTCAGTTGGACCCATCCCAGACGAAAGCTGAGATACACCCCCGTTCCGATAAGCAGGACCATCAGAGGCGGGCCCCAGACGACCGCGTTGACGAGATTGTTGAGGTGTTCGATGCTGCCCAGCATAGTGCCTCGTTTCCGCAACCCTGGGCCTGCGTGCCGCCGGGCATTTGACCAGTCAGGCCGGAATGCCGTACAAGGGCTGCAATCCGTATTTCGAGGAAACAGCATAGCCATGAAACGTGTCGGGGTCGATGTCGGTGGAACGTTTACCGATCTGATCTATGTCGATGAGGACCGGGGCGGAGTGGTGGTCCATAAGCTGCCGAGTACGCCGGCCGACCCCTCTCAGGCCACCCTCGACGGGGTGGAGGCGCTGTGTGCGCAGGTCGGCTCGTGAAGCAGCTAGAGACATCATCAAACCCCTCGCACGGTCCGCGTTTCGACGCCTCCTCTCTCTCTATCTAAGTCTCTCCCGAGTAGCGAACATCCTAGCGTCATCGCAAGATTTTGAGTCTCGTGAGGACTATGAAGTGATGCACGCCAAGCTTGAGGGAATTGTTGTCGAGCAATTGACTACCGCGGGTGACGCGCTAGAAGATTGGAGAGACATTGTTCCAGAAGATGTGGAAGAGTTGTACCAAAGACTCTCTTTCGACAACCCAAAGAGGGACAGACAATGACCGAGCCGATTCGCGGAAAAGTCGCACAAGTTCTTAACTCGCGAGAAATCGTCATAAACGTGGGAGCTACAAATGGAGTCGTTGTTGGTATGCGCTTTGAGGTAGTGGATTCCAAAGGGGAAGATATTAGAGACCCCGATACGAACGAATTATTAGGCTCTATTGATCGTCCGAAAGTCAAAGTGCGAATTGTGAAGGTTAAAGAGAAATTGTCTTTAGCCGCCACTCAAGAAAAGCGGGTTAACGTCGGGGGGCAGTGGGGTATAGGAGATTTTAGTAGGATGCTTATGCCGCCCAAGTGGGTAACGAAGTACGAGACATTGAAAACGGAAGAAAAAACTTGGGAAGATCTCGCCGAGGGAGAGAGCTACGTGAAGATTGGGGACCCCGTTGTTCAAATCGTCGAAGAGAGCGAAGTAGAACAGAAAAATGCTAATGGTCAGCAGAAGTTTGTATAGGCTCTCATGGACGACGAGCGAGTGCCGTCTGTAAAATGGGACGTGAGCCAGCTTACATCAGCGCCCTTTCTCCTCCATTGCCCAGCCACGTACAGGTAGAGACCCGCCTACTTGCGCCGCGCCCCTACCCGAGTTGGACGGCCCCATAGCGCTCGTAATACGCAATCCACGCCTGCCGAACGTCTGCTGAGAGGCTGTCTTGCACCAGGCTGAAAATCTCCTGCATGGTGAGAATGGCGAAGGTGCGGATGCCGAGTTCTTGTTCGAGCGCCTGAATGGCGCTGTATCGCCCGACCTGCCGGGCGTCGCCCAGCAATTCCTGCCTATCGACCGCGACGACCATCCCGGCGATCCGGTGCTCGCCCAGCAGGCGTATCTTTTCGAGCGCCTCGTATTTTGCCTGGCCGGTGGTGACCACGTCGTCAACCAGCAGAATCCCGCTGGCCGGGACAAAGTTTTCGGCCCCGACAATGATCTTCTCAACCGAACGGCCCCGGCTCACCTCTCCGTGGGCTTTCTCTTCTTTGCGGTCGTACAGGAGAGACGCGGACTTGTTCGCATATTCCTGGAGTCCCTCACACAGCAGCGCTCCCAGGGTAATGCCTTTATAGGCCGGACCAAACACATAGGCGAAGTCCTGGAGAACGCCCTGCTCGATGCCTTCCAAAACCGCCCGGCTATAGCATTTCTTGAGCGTGATGAGGCTTGCGCCATCGGTCAGCGAGCCCAACGAGATAAAGCTCGGGCTGACGCGCCCGCTTTTGAGTTGAAAGAAGGAGTCTGGGTCGCCGGCAATTTTGAGGGCGTTCTTTTGGCGCAGAAAATCGAGAAACTCACGTCTATAGTCCACTTGTCCGTCTCTCTCAGTTCAAGCTATTCCGCAAAATGCGGCATTACCTCGGCTGCAAACAGCTCCATGCTGCGCATGACCTGAGCGTGAGGAACCATGCCGCCGGGATTGAACCAGCACACGAAGCGGCCCATGTGGAATTCCTCCTCAAGCTGTTTGAGGCGCTCGACACAGGCGTCCGGCGTCTCAAAAATCGCCATCACCTCACTCACCTTGTCATAGGTCATGCGCCGCACCCGCTCGAATACTTCCCGGACGCGCTGCGACTGTTGGCCCAGGGTCGGACCCTGGCTCGCGGCAATGGCGGCGACCGACTCCAGAAAACGACGCACACTGGGTTCCAACTCGCGGCGGATCTGCGCCTGGCTCGGACCGACGTACAGCGGACCGAGCAGGGTCACGTCCTCGCCCTCATCGGCCGGGTGCCCGGCCGCGGTCCGGGTCGCGCGATAGAGCGGAATATACTCCCGCATTTTGGCGAACGGATTGACCTGCGAGGCCACAAAAATGGGATAGCCCAGACGACCCATCAACTCGAAGGTTTCCGTACTATTAGCCGCGACCCGAATGGGCGGATGGGGCTGCTGAACGGGCCGCGGCACGACCGAGATATCCTCAACCTGAAAAAATTGTCCCTGGAATGAAAACCGCTCCTGGGTCCAGGCCTGGCGAATCATGGCCAGCGCCTCCAGCATCCGTTCCCGGCTTTCGGCCTGGTCCACCCCGAACCCGCTGAAATGGTTGGGCAGCGAACCGCGCCCGATACCGAACTCCACTCGGCCGTTACTCAGCACGTCCAGGGTCGCAATCTCTTCTGCGATGCGAATGGGATGCGACAGGGGCAGGAGGATAATGGCGATCCCCAGACGGAGGGTCTGCGTCCGCTCGGCCAGGGCCGACAGCAGCAGCAACGGCGACGGCAGAATCGACAGCTCGGGGTTGAAGTGCTGCTCGACCGGCCAGACCGACTCAAACCCCAGCGTTTCGGCGTGAATCGCCTGATCGAGCGTGTCCCGGTAGCGCTGGACGGGCGACTGAGAGCCCGTACACGGAAGCTGATAGTGCAAGCCAAACTTCATGGGTGCCTGGGCTCTCTGGGCCTAAAAGAGTGAACGTGTCCAGCATCTCATATCTAGTGGAGGACACGTTTACTCTTTATCGTATTTACGCAGTTCCAGGCGGCCAATCTGATTGCGGTGGACCTCGTCCGGCCCGTCGGCAAAGCGCAGCGTCCGCGCCGAGGCATAGGCGCGCGCCAGCCCGAAGTCTTCGGCCACCCCGCCGCCGCCGTGGGCCTGCATGGCCCAGTCTATCACTTGCAGCGCCATATTCGGCGCCGCCACTTTAATCATGGCAATTTCGGCGCGGGCGGCTTTGTTGCCGACGGTGTCCATCATATGCGCCGCCTTGAGCGTCAGCAGCCGGGCCTGCTCAATCCGAATCCGGGCCTCGGCAATCCGCTCCAGCGTCACCGTCCGTTCGGAGATCAGCTTACCGAACGCGGTCCGCGACTTGGCGCGGGTACACATCTTCTCCAGCGCGCGTTCGGCCTGTCCGATCAGGCGCATGCAGTGGTGAATACGCCCCGGACCGAGACGGCCCTGGGCAATCTCGAACCCCCGGCCCTCACCCAGAATCATATTCGAGGCCGGCACCCGCACGTCCTTGAACTCGACCTCGGCATGACCGTGGGGGGCGTCGTCGTAGCCGAACACGGTCAGCATGCGCAGGATATTCACCCCCGGCGTGTCACGCGGGATCAGGATTTGGGACTGCTGGAGATAGCGGTTCGGATTGTCGGGGTCGGTCTTGCCCATGAAGATGAGAATCTTGCAGCGCGGGTCGCCCATGCCCGACGACCACCACTTGCGGCCGTTGATGACGTATTCATCCCCGTCGCGCACGATGCGGGATTCGATATTGGTGGCATCGGACGAGGCCACGGCCGGTTCGGTCATGGCAAAGCAGGAACGAATCTTGCCTTCGAGCAGCGGCGTCAGCCACTCCTGTTGCTGCTCGGGCGTGCCATAGCGAGAGATCACTTCCATATTGCCGGTATCCGGCGCCGAGCAATTAAAGACTTCTGAGCCCCAGTGCACCCGGCCCATGATTTCCGACAGGGGGGCGTATTCGAGGTTGGTCAGACCATAGCCGTACTCGCTCTCGGGCAGAAACAGGTTCCACAGCCCGGCCCCCTTGGCCTTTTCTTTTATCTCTTCGAGAATGGGCGGAATCTGCCAGCGATCCGGGCCGGAGTTGAGTTGGTCCTCAAACGTCTGTTCGTTCGGATGGACGTGGTCCTCCATAAACTGAGAGACCTTTTTTCTCAGGTCCTGTACTCTTGGTGAAAAATCAAAATCCATGTCTGCCTCTCCTTCCCTTGAGTCGCACACTCTTCTTGGATACGAAAGTCTTGGATACGAAAAAGAGTAAACGTGTCCTCCAATAGACATGAGATGCTGGACACGTTCACTCTTTTAGAGCCGAGCCACCTTAGGAAATACCGCCGAGCGAGTCAAATCCGGCGAAACCCACGTCAGCACTACGGAGGAGCCCATGCCGATTGAAGAAGGAAAAGCAGCGCCCGCGTTTACCTTACAGAATGCCGCCGGAAACAAGGTCGCGCTCAGGGACCTGCGCGGCCGCAACGTGATTGTCTATTTCTATCCCAGGGATAATACGCCCGGTTGCACCAAAGAGGCCTGTGGCTTTCGGGATATGTGGCAGGACATCCAACAACAGGATGCGATTGTCCTCGGTGTTTCACCCGACAGCGCCGCCTCCCACCAGAAGTTCGCCACCCAATACCAACTGCCGTTCACCCTCCTGTGCGACCCGGACAAAAAGGTCATGGAAAAATACGGCGCCTGGGGCGAGAAGATGATGTACGGCAAAAAGACCGTCGGTACCATTCGCTCGACGGTCTGGATAGGCCCCAACGGCAAGGTCAAAAAGCACTGGAAGCGCGTCGCCAAGGCCGCCGACCATCCGGCCAAAGTGCTCGAAGCGTTACGGGCAGGATAGGATTCCCTCTACATCCACCACTCATTCCCATAAGATATTGAAATATGCTGAGTTTTGATGATTAAGCCAATGAGCGACCCCAGTACCCGGTTGCATAGGCTCCTCCTTCGTACGGCAGGGTACCATGTGTTCCCCAGCGTTAGGGGCAGTTATGCCAGACCCTATCGGACATGCCGTTAGGATCTGGCATTGCGCACTGTCTCGATACTGATAAACATCCTCAGCGGACGCGATGGCAACGACTGAAACCCCATGGCCGCATAGAACGCACGGCGTCTTTCTGTGATCTCGGCGCCGCCATCCTCAATCACGTCGAGTACGACTGCCTTCAACCCGATCTGATCGGCAGCATCTGCGGCACGGTTCAAGGCATCCGCGAGGAGGATACGGCCGATCCCTTGGCCCTGATAGCGGTGGTCGACCGCAATCATCGAGAGATAGACGGCTGGGATACCGCCAAGCCGAGGTGCATTCTTCGTCAGATGAACTGGGAGATCGTTGCCTTCGAGCGCATGCGCATTCAGCGCATAATAGCCAAGAATGCCGGTGTGTCCGCTCTCCATGGCCACCCAAACTCGCGTAAAATCTCCAGCTTGATGTTTCCTGGCCGTCCGTTTGAGAAAGTTATCGAGCCGGGCCGTCCCGCAAGAAAAAGCCGCTCGATCGTGTTTTTGAGGATCGAGCGGCTCAATGCGTATCCTGTGCGGCTTGAGAACGGCCCTCGCCGTCATGCGAAGCCTACTCTGTGCAGAGCCAGAGCCTGCCGCAAGGCATCGGTCGGCTCCACAGGCGTATCAAGGGCGGCAAGGACCACCTCACGATCCTCCGCAGAGAGGACCGTCCGTTCCTGGTCGGCAATTGTGCTCTTGGCCTGCTCTAGTGCCGCGCTGGTCACAAACGTGGTCTCGTCGATGCCGAGTAGAGCCGCTGCCTGCTGAATTTGCGCTTTAACGCTGGGTTTGGTGCGTTGTTCCATCCGTGCCGTCTTCGGCTCGTTGATGGCGGCCGTACTATCATGGAAGCTCAGCATGGTCCTCTCCTTTGTCCGCTTTCAATGTACGGCAATCTACCGGACACTGCTATTCCGTAGATAAATATAAAAATGCCAACAATGTCAAGCAGAAAAATACGGTGCCTGGGGCGAGATGATGATGTACGGCAAAAAGACCGTAGGCGTCATTCGCTCGACGGTCTGGATAGGCCCCAACGGCAAGGTAAAAAAACACTGGAAGCGGGTCGCCAAAGCCGCCGATCATCCGGCCAAAGTGCTCGAAGCGTTACGGGCAGGATAAGATCCCCTCTCCTATCCCCTCCGTGGAGGGAATTATATACGATAGTGCCAAATAGTGACGGTGGCCCAGGGAATGGATGGCAAGCAACTCAAGTAGCAGGACTTGGTGGTGAGGGCTTTGAGAAAGACACTCGACGCGATCATCTCGGATTTCGGCAGCAGGGCAAAAGCCAAGCTCAGCAACGCGGCAGTTTCGGGGGCGCCCGAAGATCAGCTCAGAGCGCCGCTTGAAGGGTTGATCCTCGACATCGCCGAATTTCTCGGTCTGCCGAGCGACAAAATCGTGGCCGTGGGCGAGACGTCGCTGGCCGATCTGAAGACGCGGCCCGACTATGCGGTCACGCTCAACTCGGCGCTGGTAGGCTTTATCGAGGTCAAAGCGCCGGGCAAGGGCGCCGACCCCCGGCGTTTCACCGACAAGCACGACCGGGAACAGTGGGAGAAGCTGAAAACCCTCCCGAACCTGATCTATACCGACGGCAACGCCTTCAGCCTGTGGCGCAACGGCGACATCGAAGGCAAGGTCATCGCGCTTGACGGCGATATCGAAACCGCCGGCGCCAAGCTGACGGCCCCGTCCAGCCTGCCGGGCTTGTTCTCCGACTTCTTCCAATGGCAGCCACAACCGCCGAAATCAGCACCCGCACTGGCCGAATTGACGGCCCGGCTCTGCCGGTTGTTGCGTGAGGAAGTGACCGAGCAATTGGCCCAGGGCTCCCGCCCGCTCACCGACCTCGCCACCGACTGGCGCAGGCTGCTGTTCCCCAGCGCGACGAACGAAGCCTTTGCCGACGGCTACGCTCAGGCCGTCACTTTCGGGCTACTCATGGCGCGGGCACGCAAGATCACCCTCAGCGACGGCCTCGACCGCGTGGCCCATGAACTGCGCCAGACCAACACCCTGATCGGCACCGCGCTGCGCCTCCTGACCGACGACGCCGAAAACCAGAAACCCCTGAAAACCTCGTTGGCCACCCTGACGCGCGTGCTGGACGCCGTGCACTGGGACATCATCAGCAAGGGCGACCCGGAGGCGTGGCTCTACTTCTACGAAAAGTTCCTCACCACCTACGACAGCAAGTTGCGGCGCAAGACGGGGTCGTACTACACTCCACCGGAAGTCGTCATGTCGATGGTGCGGCTGGTCGATAAAGCGCTGAAATCCAGCGCCTACTTCGGCCTGACGGAAGGCTTGGCCTCGCCGGACGTAACTGTGGCGGACCCGGCCACTGGCACCGGCACCTATCTCCTGGGCGTGCTGCGGCGCATCGCCGAAACGACGGAAGAAGACCAAGGGCCAGGGGCGGTTCCAGGGGTGGTCGAGGCCGCCATTGCGCGGCTGATCGGTTTCGAGATCCAGCTCGGCCCCTTCGCGGTGGCCCAGCTTCGCCTGCTGGCCGAGCTGAAGGAACTCGTGGGCGAAGCGTTTGCGGGCAGGTCCGACCCGATGCGCCTGTTCGTCACCGACACCCTGGGCAACCCGTTCGTCGAGGACGAATACATCCCGCAAATGCTCATGCCGCTGGGTGAATCGTACCGTCAGGCGAACCGGATCAAGCGGCAAGAGCGCATCACCGTCGTCATCGGCAATCCGCCCTACAAGGACAAAGCCAAGGGGCTGGGCGGCTGGGTAGAGAACGGCAGCAGCGACAACCGACCCGCGCCACTCACGGACTGGATGCCGCCGCTCGAATGGGACGTCGGGGTGCACGCCAAGCACCTCCGCAACCTCTACGTGTACTTCTGGCGCTGGGCCGCCTGGAAGGTGTTCGGCGACGGCGACCCCGCCGAGCTCAAAGGCCGGGAACGCGACCAGACGGGCATCATCTGCTTCATCACCGCGGCCGGCTTCCTGAACGGTCCCGGCTTTCAGAAGATGCGCGCCGACCTGCGGACCGAGGCGGACGAAATCTGGGTCATCAACTGCTCGCCGGAAGGCCACCAGCCGCCTATTCGCAGCCGCATCTTTCAAGGCGTTCAGCAGCCGGTGTGCATCGTCATGGCCCTGCGCAAGAGCCGCACGGCATCGCCCCAGCCCGCGCGGGTTCGCTACCGGACCCTGGACGGCGAGACCCGCGAGGACAAATTCACCGCCTTCGACGGCATCTCCCTCGAAGACGACGGCTGGGTCAAATGCCCGGACGAGCCGCGCGCGTCGTTTCTGCCCAAGGCGTCAGGTGCCTGGGGCGACTTTGTACCTTTAGAGGACATTTTCACATACAACGGCTCCGGCGTGATGCCGGGCAGGGTGTGGGTGATCGCCCCGGACAGGCAATCGCTCGAAGCACGCTGGAATGCCCTGGTGCAAGAGCCAAGCGCCTCGAAGAAGGAAACGCTGTTTCACCCTCACCTCAGGAATGGAAAACCCGGCGACAAGCATGTGAACAAGCCGCTGAAGAGCGGTCTCTACGGTCACGCATTTCGCGTCAACTCAGTGGCGACCGACACGGGGCAATGTATCGCCCCGGCACGATATGGCTTCCGGTCGTTTGACCGGCAGTGGATCATCCCGGACGGCCGCATCATCAATCAGCCAAATCCGACCCTCTGGGAAACCTTCTCGAACAATCAGGTTTTCCTGACGGCCCTGCACCGCTCCTCGCCGAGCAGTGGGCCTGGTGTTAGCTTTACCGCCTCGGTCTGCGATATCGACCACTACAAAGGCTCGTTTGGCGGTCGCGTCTTTCCGCTTTGGGCCGACAACCAAGCCGCCACTTCCAACGTGAAGGACGCCTTTCTCGACTGTCTGGCAGGGCAGCTTGGCACGTCGGTCTTCGGTCAACAGGTCATGGCCTATCTGGCTGCCGTCATGGCGCATCCCGGCTACACCCGCCGCTTTCAAGACGATCTGGTGCAACCGGGCTTGCGTCTGCCCTTCACCCGAGCCGCTGGGCTTTTCGAGGAGGCCGTCGCCCTGGGCGAAGCGGTGATCTGGCTGCACACCTTCGGTGAACGATATGCCGACCCGTCCAGCGGTCGGCCCGCCGGCGCGCCGCGCATGCCCAAGGGAGAAGGGCCGCTGATTCCCAGGGACGGCACCATCCCCTCCGACCCGGAGCGGATGCCCGACCGCATCGACTATGACGCCGGGAAGCGCCGCCTGCTGGTGGGCGAGGGCTTCATCGACAACGTACCACCGGAGGTCTGGCAGTACGAAGTTTCGGGCAAGCAGGTGCTGGTTCACTGGTTCAGCTACCGCAAGAAGGACCGGACACGGACCGTCATCGGCGAACGGCGGCCCCCGTCACCCCTGGAGAAAATCCAGTCGGACCGCTGGCTCGCTGAATACACCACGGAACTCCTGAACGTCCTCCACGTCCTGGGCCGCCTGGTCGCCCTGGAACCCCGCCAAGCCGACCTCCTCACCCGCATCTGCAACGGCCCGCTCATCAGCGCCGACACCCTGCGCACCGCCGGCGCGTTTGACGTCAAGCGCAAGGGCAAAGGCGGCAACGCTGACGCGCGGCAGCGTTCATTGCTGTGAAGGGTACGTAGGCTCTTGAGGCTGGCTGCCGACTTCAGAAGCCCGAAAACAAAGCTGGAATCGGAGCTTGGGTAGGTGAACGAATTGTCGGCGAACCATCCTTTCAGCACTATCGTATATAATTCCCTCCGTGGAGGGGTGGCCGCAGGCCGGGGTGGGTTTGCCCCGATTTTCTATCATTCAGCCGAATGAGACTGCTACAAGGGACTATGAGAACTAAAAAGCCACACTACAGCAAGGACGAATTCGCCAAGCGCGGCGATATAATCTACGAACGGGATATTCATCCCCATCTCACCCCTGAGGATGAGGGGAAATTCGTGCTCATTGACATCGAGACCGGGGCCTATGAAATCGACGCGGACGAACTCGCTGCCTCGGACCGTCTTCTGGCTCGTCGCCCTGCTGCCCAGGTATGGATGGCGCGGGTAGGACTTCGCGCCGCACGAATTCGCCGCCGGCCCAAGCAGCGGGAAACACCACGCCGACTCGGGACGGCGAAAGGCAAAGTCAACGTCCCACCAGAATTTTTTGAGCCTTTACCGGAAGAGATACTGCGGGCTTTCGAGGGCCGCGGGGCATGAATGTGCTGATAGACATCTGCACCGGCCTGCCCATCCGATCCGAACATTATGGTAGCTGCCCGTTTGCATAAAAGCTGGTTGCATTTCAGCAGTATTCCACACAGTCCCGGGCGTGTTGCTCAAACGCAGCCAGCCCCCTCACCCTAGCCCTCTCCCTCCAGGGGAGAGGGGACACAACAACGCAAAGTGAGACCATTTCCCCCGCCACAAGGGACTATGCGGCCTGAACCGGCTTGTATATAATATGGACTTCGTAGTTTCATATTGAAGATCATAAAGGAGGCAGTATGCACGTTGGTTACGCCCCGGTATTTCAGAACCCCGGCAACGCCCGCTCCGATGCCGAAGTCTACCGTGAGGAGCTTCGGATCGCGGAGATGGCCGAACCCCTCGGGTTTGACTCAATCTGGTCTATCGAGCATCACTTTACGGATTACACCATGTGTCCCGACGCGGTTCAGTTCCTGTCCTATATGGCGGGCAGAACCAAGACGGCCAAGCTGGGCACCATGGTCATCGTGCTGCCCTGGCACGATCCGATTCGGGTCGCCGAGCAAATCTCCCTGCTGGACCATGTGTCGGGCGGGCGGATGATTCTGGGCTTTGGTCGGGGGCTGGCCCGGGTCGAGTATGACGGCTTTCGGATCGACCAGAACGAAGGCCGTGAACGCTTTGTCGAATACGCCGAACTCATCATCAACGGGCTGGAGAAAGGCTATATCGAGGGCGGCCTGACGACCCAGCAGCCTCGCCGCGATATCCGCCCCTATCCGGCCTACTCGTTCAAGGGCCGTACCTATGCCGCGGCGGTCTCACCCGAGTCCATGCCGATCATGGCCCGGCTCGGCATCGGCCTGCTGGTCATTCCGCAAAAACCGTGGGATGTCGTCAAAGGCGATTTCGAGGTCTACCACAAGGTCTGGCAGGAAGAGAATCCCGGCACCAAGCCGCCCCAGCCGTTCTGCGGCGGTTTCTTCTATGTGGACGAAGACGCCAAGCGGGCCGAAGAGAACGCCACCAAGTGGATCGGGGCCTATTATCACACGGCCATGAATCACTACCAGATGACGGCCAAACATTTTGGCCAGAACAAGGGCTATGAGTTCTACAGCAACGTTGGGAAATATATTGAGCAACACGGCATGGACGGAGCCGCCCGAGACTTTGTCAAACTCATGCCGTGGGGGACACCCGATCAGGTGCTACGGAAACTCGAATTCATCCGCGACACGATCGACATGAAAGCCATTATGTGCAACTTCAGCTACGCCGGGATGCCCTACGACGAGGCCGAGGGCAGCATGAAGTGCTTTGCCAAGCATGTTCTGCCGGAACTCAAGAAGTGGGATACGACTCCGCTCCAGGAACCGGAACCGCTGAACATGCCGGCGGCGGCGGCCTAAGCACCAATCACCCGGCGCTTGTCCAAAGCGCCGAATCTTGCTCGAATAAGGGCGACCGTTGGGTCGCCCTTTCTATTGAGGAGGAGTGTATATGGCCGATCTCGAAACGTTTCGTGCGGAGACACATCAGTGGCTGGACGCCCACGCCCCGGCTTCGGTTCGCGGCGTCGGGAACACCCTGCTGGACGGGAACTGGGGCGGACGCAAGGCCAGATACCCGAACCCTGAGATGAAAGTCTGGCTGGAGGTCATGGCCGAGCGCGGCTGGACCGCGCCCGAGTGGCCAACCCAGTACGGCGGCGGCGGGCTCTCCAAGGACGAGGCCAAGGTGTTGCAGCAGGAGACGAACGCCCTGCGCCTGCCGGCGCCGTTGATCGGCTTTGGCCTGACCATGATCGGTCCGACCCTGCTGCAATACGGCACCGAAGAACAAAAACACGAACATCTGCCTGGGATCATCAAGGGCGAGATTCGCTGGTGTCAGGGCTATTCCGAACCAGGCTCGGGCAGCGACCTGGCCTCGCTCAAAACCCGGGCCGTCCTTGAGGGCGACCACTACGTGATTAACGGCCAGAAAGTATGGACCTCGTTTGCCAATCTGGCCGACTGGATGTTCATGCTGGTCCGGACCGACCCCGAGGTAAAAAAACAGGAAGGCATCACCTTCCTATTGGTGGACATGGAATCCCCCGGCGTGGAAACCCGACCGATTAAACTCATTAGCGGCGCCTCACCTTTCTGCGAGACGTTTTTGACCGATGTGCACGCCCCGGCCAAGAATGTCATCTTCGAGGTCAACAAAGGCTGGACGGTAGCCAAGGCCCTGCTGAACCATGAGCGCAATATGATTGCCTCGGCATTCGGCACGACGGCGGGTAAAGGCCGAACCATGCGCGACTGGGCCAAGGAGCATCTGGGGCTGGACGGCGACCGGGTGGCTGACCCGGCAATCAGGGATCGCATGGCGCAGTACGAAATGGACAGCCGCGCCTTTCGCCTCACCACGGAACGCGCCCGCGATGCGGCCAAAGCCGGTCGGCCCCCAGGGTCGGAAAGCTCGATGTTCAAGATCTACGGCACCGAGCTGAACCAGCGTCGTCTTGAATTGTTAGTCTCGATTGCCGGCCCGCACGCCCTGGGCTGGGAAGGAGCCGGCTTTGAAGACGTTGAGCTCACCCTCACCCGCGACTGGCTGCGTTCCCGGGGCAATACGATTGAGGGCGGGACGAGCGAGATCCAGCTCAATATCATTGCCAAGCGGGTGCTGGGATTACCCGACTAAGGAGTTCAATTGTGGCACTGGTGCTGACCGAAGATCAGGAACTTTTAGCGCAGACCGCGCGTGATTTTGTCCGAACCAACTCCCCGCTCAGCCGGCTGCGCGCGCTGCGTGACGCCCAAGATAGTGTGGGCTTTTCACGGGAGGTGTGGCAGGAGATGGCCCAACTCGGCTGGGCCGGCATTCTGATTCCCGAGGAATATGGCGGCGCGGGCCTGGGTCTGGCCGATTTCGCGGTCGTGCTGGAAGCCGCGGGACGCAACCTTGCTCCGGAGCCCTTTCTGTCAACCGTCCTGCTCAGCGGTCAATTGCTTGCGGACGCCGGCAGCCCTGAACAAAAACAGACCTGGCTGCCGGGCATCGCGACGGGCGAAAAGCTGCTCGCCCTTGCCTATCAAGAAGCCCGCAGCCGCTATGACCTGAATCGGGTGACCACACGGGCCACAGCCGAGGGAGACGCCTGGAGACTGTTGGGCGAAAAGATTCAGGTTCTGGACGGACAGAACGCGGACGCGCTGATTGTCTCGACCCGCACCAACGGCGAAGACACCGACCCGGACGGCCTCACCCTTTTTCTGCTTGCGCCGGACACGCCGGGCGTGGCGCTCATTCCCCAAACCCGGGTTGACGGTCGGGCCGCGGCGCTGCTCAATCTCGATGGGGTGAAAGTCGGTGCCGAGTCCATTGTCGGGACAGTCGGCCAAGGCTTTCAGACGCTCTCACATATTGTTGATCTCGCCACGGTCGGCCTGTGTGCCGAGATGCTGGGCGGGATGAGTCAGGTTTTCGACGATACGCTCGCCTACCTCAAGACCCGCGAACAATTCGGGGTGGTCATCGGCTCATTTCAGGCCCTCAAGCATCGGGCGGCAAACGTTTTTATGGAGATCGAGCTGTGTCGCTCGACCGTCATGGCCGCGGCCACTGCTGCGGATACCGGCGAGGGCGACCTCCCCCTGCTGGTGTCCTTGGCCAAGGCTCGCTGCTCCGACGCCTTTGTCCTGGCGACCAACGAAGGCGTCCAAATGCACGGCGGCATCGGCATGACCGACGAGCACGATGCCGGCTTGTATATGAAACGCGCCCGCGCCGCGGAGATGACCTTTGGCGATGCCGCCTGGCATAGAGACCGCTGGGCACGGCTGCGGGACTATTGAGCCTCACGTAAGAGTAAGCGGACCGGGCGAACGCCGGATTCGCTTACAGGGTTTAATCCAGCGTCTGGACCCAGCCATCCGCGGTTCTTTTTCGCCCCGGACGCTTCCGTGGGTCTTTTTCGCGGCGCGGTTTTCTTGGCGGACGATTATAACCGGACGACTGCCGGGTTTCGACGGCTCGCGGCTCGCTCTTTCTGTCACGTGACGCGGGCGTAGAGCGCGTATACGGCGTATCGCTCTCATAGGTTCCCGGATAATCAGATTTTGCCCTCACAAAGAGTTGAGTAAAGTAGTACTCGCCGCCCGGCCCCTGCGCGACACCGACGCCCGCTAGTTCATAATCGGAGCTTTCGATATTTTTCCGATGAGGGGGGCTGGATAACCATCCCTCAACGATGTAATTCGCAACGGCGGCCTGACTCCTTGAGACTTTCCCTTCACGCCCGCTTTGCGGCTCTTCTCCGGCCATGCCACCGACGCCAGAGGCCTGAGACCAGGCAACATTCTCGCCGAAACTGCGAAGCGGTATGATTGCAGCAACTGCCCGACGGCGAGTGTCAAACCCTCCGTGTCCGTACCCAACCCGCCCGGTCGCCATATCACGACTATGGCGGCGAGCAATAGCAGAAATCTCCGGATTGAACGCTAAAGGCTTCAATCCTTGCGCCGTCCGATGCTCGTTGACCAACCTGTGGACGTGGTGTTCAAGGTCGGCTGCCAGCGCAGGAGTCATGCCGGCAGAGACAATGAGTCCAAGGCTTGAGAGGAAGCCAACGATACAGCGAATGGCAAATATGTAGCTCAACCACGACATCGATACGCCCGACCCAACCGATCCAACCGATCCAACCGATCCAACCGATCCAACCGATCCAACCGATCCAATAGACTCAACCGACCCAACGACTCCCCTACCCCGCAATCACCGATTCCGGCGGCTGGCCCGCGGCAACCCGTTCGATATTGGCAAAGCCGAACGCAATCCGGCGGCTCCAGGTATCCAGCGTTACTCCGGCGATATGCGAGGTCAGCACCACGTTGTCCAGCGCTAACAGCGGGCTGTCGGTTTCCAGCGGCTCGGCAGTAAAAACGTCCAGTCCGGCCCCGGCGATACGCTTGTTTCGGAGCGCTTCGATGAGGGCGGGTTCGTCTATCACCGGCCCACGTGAGGTATTGACCAGAATCGCCGAGGGTTTCATCAGGCCGAGCGTCCGGGCATTGATGAGCCCCTTGGTCTCGGCGGTCAGCGGCGTGTGAACAGAAACGACGTCTACTTGTTGCAGCAGAGCGTCCAGCGCCAGCCGCTCGGCACCAACCTCTTGCTCAACATCAGTCGGTGCCCGGACCGTGTCGTAATAGAGAATATTCGCCTGAAACCCCTTCGCAATCCGCGCAAACTCCCGGCCGATGCGACCGAAGCCAATAATGCCCACCGTCTTGTTGCGCAACTCGCGCATCTGGAGGGTTTCTCGTGCCCCAAGCCACTGCCCCTCGTGCAGAGTGTTGTGGTGGAGGGGAAGTTTTTTGAAGACCGCTAAAATGAGGAGAATGGCATGCTCGGCCACGGTTGGCGCGTTGGCTCCGCCGTTATTGGCAACCGGTACCCCGAGTTTTTGGAAAAGCCCCAGGTCGATCCATTCATAGCCCGCACTCAACATCTGAAACAGCTTGAGCTGTTTTGCCGCGTTCAGTTCGTCCGCGGTGGGATTGCCCGGATAGGCCAGAATGAAGTCTGCCTGCGCTATTTTCCCCAAGCGCGTGTCGGCTGGAGAGCTTTGCTCCAAAAAATCTATGAGAAAGCCTGCCGGCAGTTGCTCATTGACCATGTGAATCACTTCGGGCGGGACCAATCCGCGGGAGTGAAGAAAAACGATGCTGTTCTGTTTCGTCATGTGACGCTCCTGTGGGTCGTTTGGGTCCGTTGGGTCCTTTGAGTCTATTGAGTCATGGAGTCTATTGAGTCGTTGGGTCAATTGAGTCGATTGGGTCCTTGGGGTCGGTTGGGTCATGAAGTCTCCCATCCCCTCCTCGGAGGCCTGTCCTGAGCCCAGTCGAAGGGGGTGGCGCGTAGCGCCGGGGTGGGTTCATGGTCTCGGCGTGTATGAATCTCCTACGAACAGCTTTACCGTCCCTGAAAACGCGGCGGACGTTTTTCGAGAAAGGCCTGACGGCCTTCCTGAAAGTCTTCGGTTTGATGTGACAGCAGAAAAGCCTGGCCCTGGTATTCGTACGCCCGTTCGGGTGAAGAATCCCAGCCATGAATAACGGCCGACTTGGTGAAGCCGTAGGTTTGGGTCGGCCCCTGGGCTAACGCGCCAGCGAGTTCCAGTGTGGCCTCTTCCAGTTGTTCTAAGGGCACCACACGATTGACCAGGCCCCAGCGTTCCGCTTCCTGGGCGGAGAGCTGGGGTCCGAGCAGCGCCCACTCCATGGCTTTGCCAATACCGACGAACTGTTGCAGCAGGCTGGTGCCGGTCGCGATACCGCGCTTGACGAACGGAATGCACAGGGTTGCCGAATCGGCCATCACCCGCAGGTCACAGCCCAGGGCAAGATTAAAACCGGCCCCGTGCGCGTGCCCGTTAATCATGCCAATGACCGGCTTGGACAGGGCGCGCATCTTGGCCACCACCAGCGGCCAGCGGCCCTCGCCCTGGACGTAGTGCTTGACCGTGTCCGCGAATCGCCGCTCCGGTTGGTCGGGTTCGGCCATGCCCTTGAGATCGTCACCGGCACAGAAGGCGCGGCCCGCCCCGGTCAGGATCACAGCTCGGACCGCGTCATCGTAATCGCACGTGTCAAACGCCTGGAGCAGTTCCAGGCCGACTCGGATGTTAATCGCATTCAGGCGTTCGGGTCGATTCAGGGTGATGCGGCAAATGCCGTGGTTGTGTTCAATCAGCAGATAACGAAAATCCATGGGCTTCCTCCTGAGAGCGACCGACGCGCCTGCCTACTGCGGCCAGAAGGTATCGGCAATCGCCTGGACCTTTTGCACCAATTTCTCGGGGGTCATACCCCAGTTGGGCGGAACGATACACATGGAGTTGGCCCGTTGCCACAAGGGCTCAATCCGCTCCCGGACCTGGTCCGGCGTGCCGTGCGCGCCAAAGGCCCGGACCATTTCATCCGGCACGTATTGCGCGGCCTGGACGCAGTTCAGCGTCTTGGAGGCTTCATTGATTTTGCGTGCCTCGGCCCCGAAGCCGTGCGCCTCGAAATAGGGGTGGTACTGACTGAAGCCCGAGTAGAAGGCCAGCCAGGGTTTTGCGTCCTGCAAGGCGACCTTTTCGTCGGCATCAATAGAAGCGGTCACCCAGGGCTGAAAATGAATCGCGGTGGGGTCGCGTCCGGTACGCGCCGCGCCGACGGCTACGGACTCCTGGGCCTGGCCCAGGGCCCATTCGACCGACCAGACCGGATGCCCGATCAAGCCGTCAGCCACCTCGCCCGTCAATTCGCACATACGCTGGCGCAGGGCGGCAATCCAGACGGGAATCCGTTCTCGATACGGCGGCAGCGTGGGTTGGTAGGAATCAAAACTGAGCTGATAGAACTGTCCCTCCCAGGGCTGCATCTCCCCGGAGCGGGCGCCGTCCTCGACGTGGCGCAGAATCTGCACAACCTCGCGCAACCGCGACACCGGCTTGTCGTACGGCATCCCGAAATAGCCGTTGGTCCAGTGTTTGGGTCCGGTGCCCAGCCCCAGAATGAAGCGGCCTTTGGACAGGTGGTCGAGATCAAGCGCGGTCACTGCGGTCTCAAATGGACTGCGCGTCAGGCCGATGGCAATGCCGGTGGCGAGTTCGAGCCGCGTTGTCACGACTGCCGCGGCCGCCAGGGGTGCAAACGGCGAACCGTATACCTGGGGAACGGCGACCCCGGCAAGGCCGCGGTCTTCCAGCCTTTTGACGGCGGTTGCAAAATCCGGCTCGAGCGCCGGAATCACAAACGACCAGTATTTTCGATCCATCGAATGACCCTCCTCTTTCCAGCCGATAACGAAGGCCATTCTTATATGATCCGGCTGAGTCGCGCACGCCCTGTCCCCATTGGACTTGAACATCAAGGGCGTAAAAGAGCCCTCCTGCGCCCTTGATGCTGGCTGTCCTCGCCCCACATAGAGCGAGGACACAGAGCGAACGCTATGCGGCGTCCTGCTGACAACCAACTCCAAGCGCTTTCCGTACTCCGTTCCCGTAGGCCGGATCGGCCTTGTCAAAATGCGCAAGCTGCTTGTCGATAATGGCCGGCGGAACCCCCTGCATTGCCTGGGCAATATTGCTGAAGAGGCGCTGTTTCTGGGCGTCATCAAACAACCGGAAGAGGTTCCCGGCCTGGGTGTAGTCGTCATTACCGGCGCGGTGATTATAGCGGTCGGCGTCGCCCGCAATCTTCAGTGGCGGCTCGCTCCGACTGCCGTCCTGTTGTGGCCCGCCAAAGCTGTTGGGCTCGTAGTAGGCATCGGGGTTGCCATGTTTGGTTTCAAAGAAGCGCATCGCCCCATCCTTGTGGTAGTGATGCACGGGACACTTGGGCGCGTTGACCGGGAGCGCCTCATAATGCGTGCCTAACCGGTAACGGTGGGCATCCGCATAGGCGAAGATGCGCGCCTGCAACACCTTGTCTGGGGAAAAGCCGATCCCCGGCACGATATTGGATGGAGAGAACGCGGCCTGCTCGATCTCGGCAAAGTAATTGTCCGGGTTGCGGTTGAGTTCCAGCACGCCGACATCAATCAACGGATACTCGGCGTGCGGCCACACCTTGGTCAGATCGAACGGATTATAGGACGTTTTTTCGGCCTCTTCTTCCGGCATGATCTGGACCTTCAGCTCCCACTTGGGATACTCACCCCGTTCGATCGCGCCGAAGAGGGCTTCCTGGTAGGATTCCCGGCTCTGTCCGATCACCTCGGCGCTCTGGGTGTTGGTATAGTAGCGGTGCCCCTGTCGGGTTTTGAAATGGAATTTCACCCAGAAACGCTGCTTGTCCGCGTTGATGAAGCTGAACGTATGTGAACCGTAGCCGTTCATAAACATGGGCGCCGTCGGGCAGCCGCGGTCGGACATGAGAATGGTGACCTGATGCAACGACTCGGGCGACTGCGACCAGAAGTCCCACATCGCGGGCGGACTGCGCAGGTTGGTTTGCGGATGTCGTTTCTGGGTACGGATAAAGTCCGGGAATTTATACGGATCGCGAATAAAGAACACCGGGGTGTTATTCCCGACCAGGTCCCAGTTGCCTTCCTCGGTGTAGAATTTCACCGCAAACCCGCGCACATCGCGCTCGGCGTCCGCGGCTCCCAGCTCGCCGGCGACCGTAGAAAATCGGGTGATGACCTCGCATTCCGCACCCGGCTGGAGACAGGCGGCCGTGGTGTACGAAGAGATATCGTGCGTGACTCTGAACGTCCCATACGCCCCCCAGCCCTTGGCGTGGACCACCCGCTCGGGGATGCGTTCGCGATTCTGATGGGCCAGCTTTTCGAGCAGTTGGTAGTCCTGCAACAGGATCGGGCCGCGCTCACCGGCGGTCAGGGCGTTCTGGTTATCGGCCACCGGCGCGCCAGCGCTCGTTGTCATGACCGGACAACGTTTCTCAGACATGTTTTTCTCCTCTCCTCAATGTGATCTTAGCGCCAGTATAGGCAGGGTGCTTAATAAGTAAAATTGATAATTTTTACTATTATGATAAATTCTATTTATGAATATATCCTTTCGACAACTGGAATATTTTACAGCCGTGGCCGAATGGCTGAGCTTCCGGGCGGCGGCCGACGCCTGTTTTGTCACTCAGCCCGGCTTGAGTGCTCAGCTCAAGGACCTCGAACGGCTGTTGGGCGTCCAGTTGTTCGAGCGCAGCCAGCGCACGGTGCTTCTCACCCCCGCCGGAGAGACCCTGTTACCGCTCGCGCGCGGCATCTTGACGTCAAGCGGTGAATTCGTTGACCTGGCCCGCAGCCTGACCCAGCCGCTTTCCGGAACCCTGCGGCTCGGGGTGATTCCAACCGTAGCCCCCTATCTTCTGCCAAAGACGCTACCGACCCTGCGCCGGCGTTATCCACAGCTCCAGGTTCGGCTGCACGAAGACCTGACCCACCGACTGCTGGAGCTGTTAGCGCACGGTAAGCTCGATCTCATCTTAGTCGCGCTCGAAGCCGACCTCGGCAACGTAGCGACCCTGGCGCTGACAACCGATCCTTTTGTGGTGGCGGTCCCGGCGCAGCACAGGCTCGCCAAGCGCAGACGCCTGACCGAGGCCGATATCGCCGGTGAACAGGTGCTGTTATTGGACGATGGACACTGTTTGCGAGACCAGGCGCTGGCCGTGTGCCACACCAGCGGTGCCAGCGAGGTTGGGGACTTTCGGGCCAGCAGCCTGAACACCCTGGTCCAAATGGTCGCGGGCGGCATCGGGATTACCCTCCTACCCCGGCTCTCCCTAGAGGTGGAAGCGCCACAACGATCACAGATTGTTATTATACCCTTTCGGAAACCCGAACCAAGCCGGACCATCGGTCTAGTATGGCGAACCACCTCCTCACGGGCACATGAGTTTCAGTTGCTGGCCAAGCTTTTGGTCGTATAACCCGGCGCTGAATTGGACTGGTCTCGAAGAGAATTCTCACCTTCTCCCGGAGGAAGAAGGGATAGGACGGGCGGCTTCTTTCAAGAAAGGAGGGATTCAAAAAGGTCGGGCTGCTTCTCGCGGTGGGGCTGAGCCGAGTCGGGCAGCAATTCTGCAATGGCGGTGGCAGGGATATTGCCCAATTCTTTGGGTTCCAGCTTGTACAGCCCGCCGCCATACACCCGACCTTCGTCGAGCATCGCCTGTGGACAGATGTCGTTCAACACCTTCCAGATTCGCTGTTTCAGGGCTGCATCCTGACGCATGGCCGTATCGAGCGACCGCTTCGGATAGAGCATCAGATAGACATTCGCCGCGGTGGCTTGAGAATTGTTGAGAATAAAGCGGAACGGTCTGGCGCGGGCGGTATTACTCCGGCCGAGATAGGTGCAGACAAAGGGGGCCGGAGGCCGGGTTTCCTGCATATACCAGGGCGTCCGGTGCCGGCATAAATATCGCTCGGCTATGCCTTGCGCTTTTCCTTCCGCAAGATAGGTCCACAGCGTGGGATAACGCCGCTCGACTTCGGCCTCTGCCAGCCGGCAGTCCAGCACGAATAGACGTCGCTCCAATACCGGGTTTCCCTCGTCGTCCGCGGCAATCTCGTCGTCCGCTATATAGCGCGGGCTCGGCAGTATGGGACGAAACACCTGCATGGGCAGCTTGCGGCGTTTGATCTCCTCGGATGACAGAATGAAATAGTTGTTGTTGCCGGTCGCCAGACCGCGCTGAACCTTGAAAAAATCGGCCAATACGGGCGCGTGTATCTCGTCGTACTGCCCCTTCATGGGGTAGCGTGTCCATTTCGGGTCGCGGCGCAGGGAGCTGACCGGCACCCGCCGGTCGAGCGTCGGATGTTGCAGCGAACCGCCGTAGGTAAATCGGACGGTGTGATTGGGGGGCGGCTTTTCTTTGCGGAACCACACGACCGCAGACGATACCAGGGCGTCGCCAAACTGCACCTCGTGCGGATCGAAGCGGTGAATATGCAGCAGGGTCACGCTGTCGAGCAGATAGCGTTTGACCGACGCGCCATAGTTCACGTCCATGAATTCGCTCGGTATCAGCCACCCGGCTACGCCTCGGTCCGCCAGCCAGGCATGGCTCATGCCCAAAAAATAGCAATACAGTCCGGTCAGCCCGTTCATCCCGACCCCGCACGCAAGCCGCGTCCGAGCCTTCAATCTTTGCTTGTCCGCGCTGGCAATGTGGTGATGTCGGACATAGGGCGGATTGCAGATCAGCAGGTTGAACTGTTCGGATGTCTCCGGCGAACAGGCCAAGCTGAAGTCCTCAATTCGAACATCCAGCCCGGTCGCTGCCCATAGTTCGGCTGCGGCTGTACCGTACTGCGGGTCTATCTCATAGCCGACCGCGGACTCGATGTCGTTCTTTGAAAATACGTCTAGCAGCGCAGAATAAAACGCGCCAGTTCCGAGCGCGGGGTCGAGAAACCGCACCTTCGTGTGTGGCCCCGAGAGCGTTCTGGCATAGCCAAGCATGTTAACGGCAAGCCGGATCGGTGTCGCAAACTGGCCCAGCCGATTGCGCTCCGCCCGGTCTTTGGCGGCGTCCAGGTCTGTCTGAAGCGCCACGCGACGCTTTTCCATGTCCGCGGTGCTCTGCATTAGCTACAGCCCATACTGCGTAAAATCCTCGATGCGATGCTCCCACACCCAGTCAATACCTTCCGCCGCCTCATATCCCAGATACCCGCTGTCGAAGTACCCGCATAAAAATAGGACGTAGCGCACCTGCTGACCATAGGTCCCGCGCAATTGGTTCATCTTGGTCGCTTCTTCCTTGCGCCGTTTGTTGACGTTGGCAAAGTCACCGGCCGACTTGGCTTCGACCAGTAACGGCAGTGCGCCTGCCTCGGCATTCTTCGGCATGATGACAGCATCGACCGGCAGGTTGATTGAGGCTCCGGTTCCTTCCTGCACGACCGGCACATTGAGCCGAAACGAGAATGTACCAGGAGGCATGCTATCGTATTTTATGCCGTCTCCGGCAGGGAGATGCTCGTAGCCTCTTGCCGTGAGCCAGTCGCCGACCGCTTCAAGTTGGCGCTTCTCTTGGGCGTTGCGAATGATCGGGTTCGCCACCGCACCGCATAAACGATCAGCCACGATCGTCGCGGCCCGATACACCTGCTGCCGTGAGGGCTTTCTGCCTTGTCCCAGCCAGACAAAAATATCCGGGTCAGCCATTTTCCGAACGGTCCGACCGATTTTCTCAAGGTCGGTGTCGAGAGCCTGTTGTGACGTGCGCGGCGGTAATTTGCCCTGCTTTTCCATGACCTTGACCAGGTTCGGCGAAATCCTGGCGAGTCCGATCAGTCTATCTACGGCGAGCGGGGGACAGGTGGACATGCGTAATGTTGGCAGTACGGTAGGAGTGGCCTTCAACAACTCCACTCCAATGTCGGTCATGTTTTTTGTCGCTTTCAGCGTGGCCGCGACATCTTTCGTTGTCTGGACTCGCGTCGTCCGATACGCCTCCGGTGCGAAACGCATGAACCAGTTGTTATACATATCCACCGACCGCGCAATGTCGTCTTTCCAGCGGTCGGGCTTATCTCGGTTGACTGCCATCTCGGTTCGCCTCTTCGTCCCGCGTCAACCAATTTAAGCTGAAAAACGTAGCGTTGAAGTCTGCGCTTTACTTGGCGGTAGAAGACGCAACATTGGGGTTGAGGGGGTTGACGATAACCTCCCTGGTTTTCGGCACGACGACTAAGTCCATGTCTTCCATGGGGATGGCTCCCAGCAAAGGTGTCTCTCCCATGACCACAGCGCCGCTGAACCCGACCCGGTTCTCGTAACGCAACTCGATCGGGCCAACATAGGGCACGAGTTTTCGGCTGCCGTCTGCCAGGGTCACTTCCTTGGTGTCTATCTCTTCAAGCTGCAACTGTATTTGGACATGTTGCGGAATGCACATATGCAGCGCGCCGGTATCCGCCAGCGCGTCGATCTCCACCGCTTCCAAGTCGGGAAGTCTTGGATTCCGCAGTTGAATCTTCGCATTCGTCAGACCCATTGCCTTTTCTTCCTTATCTCAGTCAGCCTCAGACAAGCCGACGGCGGTTCGGTTCTGCTTATGGCTTGAGTGGAATCGTGATGTCAGAGGCCGTCTCCGGTGCGGTCTTACTCCGGCACATCCAGTTTGAATACCCGGGCGGCGTTGAGGCCGAGAATCTTCTCGCGGTTCGCTTCCGACAAGGTATCCATCTGGCGTTCGATGCTGGCGGCCGAGTACGGCCAACTGCCTTCGTGGTGCGGATAGTCGTTCGACCACATGAAATTATCGACCAGGTTCAGTTCTTCGGCCAGGAGCAGCGTGGAGCGGTCGTTCATGAAGGCCGAGAAACAGTTGCGCCGGTAATAAAAGCTGGGCGGTTCGGGCAGAACCGGACGCACCCACATATGGTGGGCTTTATGGGCGTAGTCGAGGGTTTCGACCATCCAGGGTACCCAGCCGATACCGCCCTCGATGGAGCCGGCTTTGAGGCTGGGATGGCGCTCAAACACGCCCGAAGAGATCAGGTGCACGAGCGGGTCCATGACGGTCGACATCGAGTGCGAAACATAGTTAATCAGCGCCCCGCCATTGCCCCCGACCGCGCGCGGGTCGCGTCCGGTTGAGACGTGGAAGGTCATAGGCAGGTCCACTTCTTCGATCAGCGACCAGAGGGGCTCAAACGATTTGTCGTTGTATTGCAACTCGCCATCCTTGAGCGGACCAAAGATGGGCTTATTCGGCATGGTGAGTCCCTTGAAGCCGTGCTCCGCGGCCCACCGCACCTCAGCCATGGCCCCTTCGAGATCGCCGGTGGCAATCATGGCCATGGGCATGAAGCGCGTCCAGTGCTCGCCAAAGGTCTCAAGCGCCCAGCGGTTCCAGGCGCGGAACATGGCGCCCTGGAAAACCGGGTCGGGCGTGCCAAAGGCCAACAGGCCCTTGTTCGGGAAAATAATCTCGGCATCAATGCCATCCGCGTCCGCGTCGGCCAGACGCCGTGTGATATCGGTGCCGGCCTGGTTGCGGCGCACATCTTCGGCCTCAAAGCGCCTTGAGTAGGGCTGAAACATGTCGATATCTTCGAACGACTCCAGCGCCGGCAGGTGTTTTTCATAATTGCGGCCCGGTTTGACCAGCACGGGCTTCATGCCCTCGCAGATCGTCCACTGCGCGCCGTCCTCGTCAATCTTCATACGCGGAATGCGATTGAGATATTTCTTCTCAATGCGCTTTTCCAGATAATCGTTCGGTTCGATTCCGTGCGTATCGACCGAAACCATATAGTATTTGTGTGGATCATCAGCGTGCGCGGTCCGCGCCCAGCCGGCATGACCCGGAGTCTGCTTGCGCCATTCATTGCGTGGAGATGCGGTTTGGGAATCTATTGCTGACATAATGTCCCTCCTGAATACGGGCCGAACATACCAAGGAAGCCGCAAACCCGGCAAGCCTGAGCGGCGCCGTGTTTACGGGGGTGAGGATCGACGGGAAGCGTCGCCCGGCGAAAAAATTTATGGCTGCGGCTGGAGCAGCGTCGTGTGTTCCGTCACCGCCACAATCTTGTCTCGGGAATACAGCACGGGGAAATACTGCCCCTCGGCCCACAGGTCGGACAGATCGCGATAATGCGCCTGGGCCGGGTCGCCGGCCTGTCCGGGCGTATTGATGCCCAAGGACCTGTCCCAGTTACTGGGGTCGGCAATCAGCCGAAAAGAAGCCCCCACGGTCTGCATGTCCTCGCTGCCGGTGTTATTGACCGTAAAGCTGTCCCCACCGCGCGGAATGGGGCCGACGTCGAGTTGGACTCGGAGTTCGGCGTTCACTGCGTCGCTCAACATGTGTTTGATGACGATGTGGTGATAGGCGGTTTGGCCATAGGTCCAGTTGTTCATGTCCGGGCCAAAGCGGCTGACGAGGGAGCGGACGGCGGCCTCGAAACTCTCACGGATGAACCGGTCTCGTCCGGCGAGCGGGTCGGGACCGTAGCTGCCGTCTGGAGCGAGGAGGCTGTTGATGAGCGGGGTGAGCACCGGGCTGGCAAACGATTCCTGGAGCGCGGCTGGGACGTGCGTGTTCCGAAACTGCTCCCACAATTGGCGCTGCCAGGCGGCATAGACCCCGGCGGCAACCGAGTCCTTGTCCAGCACGAAGTCCCAGGCTTGCAGCGTAGTGACCGCGGCTTGGACGAGCGGGTCTGCCGACATCGACTCCTCGTCCAGAGCGTGCAGAAACGGCAGCAGCAAACGCGCCGGAATCGAGTATTCATCGCTCTGGAGCTGCATCATCTCTCGGGCCGTCAGGTTTTTACCCGCGGCAAGGACTTCCTCAATCCGGGCAAACCGGTACGGCTCCAGCCAGTAATAGCTGATCGGATAGGGATAGTTGGGCGGCAGGTTCTCCTGGTTTGCGGTGGCGATAAACCCCTGCGGGGGATTCAGGATGTGCGGCAGCTCGCGTATCGGCAGATAGCCATCCCACTCAAAGCGTCCATCCCCCGGCACGGGCACCAGGCCGTTCCAGTTGGGCCGGAGCGGCACAACGCCGACCGCCTGCCAGCCGATATTGCCGCGCCTGTCCGCCCAGACCATATTCTCCGACGGGGCGCGAGAATAGACGCACGCCGCACGGAACTCCTGCCAGGTCGTGGCCTGGTCCATCCGCAGGCTGGCCAGGTAGGGCACCCCGCCGATATCGAGCCAGGCGGCCCGCAGCCCAAAGGCTAGCTGCCGCTCCGGGTCTTCGGCCAGGATGGGGCCATGCCGGGTGTATTTCAGTGCGACCGTGACGGCATCCTGGCCCTTCACCGGGATCGTCTCGTGGAGAACCCGCATATCCTCCCACTCCCCCCGGTACCAATACTGCTGCGCGTTCTCCGGGTTGGTCTTGTACACATACAGGTCTTCGGAGTCGGTCGGAAAAATCGTCAGCCCCCAGGCCCCCTGCTCATTATGCCCGATGGAAACACCCGGCAGGTGGGGCTCGCCACCGCCAATCACGTTCCAGCCGGGCGCAACCAGATGTACCCAGTAGCGCAGCGACGGCGCGGCAATCGAGCGGTGCGGGTCATTGACCATGAGCGGCTGCCGAGAGAGCGTTTTGCTGCCGTCCACCACCCAGTTATTACTGCCCTCGTCCCGTGGCACGCTCTTCCCGGTCAAGGTCGGTGCGGCCGCCTGGGTGGTCGCTCCAGGGGTTTCCGTGGCGCGATGCTGTGGATCAACCACGTCTTCGGGCGCAAAGACGACCGCTTCGCGCGCGGCCTGATAATACTTCAGAACATCGCCGGGAATAGTCGCCACATCGAGCCCTTCGGGGACGGTCAGGTCGGGTGTTCCGGGGTGCAAATGGAGCATCGTCCGGATCGTTTCGGGCTGCATGGTTTGCAGCGCCTGGGCGATCAACACTTCGGTTTCCAGGTTCAGAAATATCCCGCCGAGGCGCGCCAGCACGATGTCCGGGGTCCAGGCTTCGGGGGTGATACCGAGCAGACCGAACTCAAGCGGCAGCAGCTCCGGTTGTTCCTGGGTCTGCCGAATATAGGCGTTCATGCCCTGGACAAAGGCGGTGATGATCTCTTTCCCGTCCGGGTGATAGTACTGACATTCCTGGTCCAGGTCACCGCGAAAACGCAGCAGCCGGGCGCCGATGTCGCGCTCCAGGGCTTTGGGACCTTGAAGCTCGGCCAGCGTGCCAGTGACGCGCCGGCGCCAGATTTCAAGCTGAAACAGGCGGTCGCGGGCCGCATTATAACCCTGGGCAAAAAACAGGTCGGGCTGGTTCTGGGCATAGATATGGGCGATGCCCCAGCGGTCGGTCAGGATTTCGACCGGCTCGCGGAGACCGGAGAGGCGCAGTGTTTCCATTCCATCCTCCTGAACGCTAGGCTGAGGCACGGCCGCGGCTCGACCCAGGGGCGGAGAGAGCCAGGTGGCGACACACAAGAAGAGAGCAAGCAAAGATGCAGCTTTTGCAACCGTCGGCATAGTCGCTCCTGTCACCCGCCTGGTCTTGGTCACGCCTCGTCAACCGGTGGTAATACGTCGGGGGTGATCTGATAGCCGTCGGCCAGAGAGTTGGTGCTGTTGAACAGCGCCACAATGGCCATGACCTCTCCCAGCGTTTCGGTGTCGCAGCCCAGCTTGCGCAGGGCCGCGGTGTGGGAGTTGATACAGTAGGCACAGCCGTTGGTGGCCGAAACAGCCAGGGCGATAATCTCGCGCGTGCGGGGATCGAGAGGCGATTCCCGTCCGCTGGCCTCGGGGTGCATGAGCGCCTTCAGCCGGGTCCAGATCATCTCCAGATTGTCCGGATGGCTGGCCAGCACCCGCCAGAAATTCGGCACCGCCGGAATGCCCTTGGTGGCTTTGATGTCAGCATAGATCTCTGCGACTTTGCCGCTGGCTTCTTCTTCCGTGACCATACGCACGGTTGCAGCCTGTATCATAGCACTCCCTCCCCCACGCCTTCAGATTGCTGCGCTCAGGGTGTCCCAAAAAGAGACAGAAAGAAAGGGCGGATGACATACCGCGTGCGACGGGAGTGTTGCGGTCGTGTCGGAAATTCCGTACAGCAGTCTCTAAGGAGGCTGCACATATGGCGATTCTGATTACTGGGGGCACCGGGTTTTTGGGCCGACATTTGACACGACATCTGGTTCAGTCGGGAGAGAATGTTGTCATTCTCGATACCGTCCCGAACCGACAGGCGGTCGCGGACGTGGCCGACCAGGTGAAGGTCTTGCAGGGCGATGTCATGGAGGTGACCGCCCTCATAGACGTGATCCAGCGCAATAAAATCGAAGGGGTTATTCACCTCGCCTACTATCTGGGGACCGGCGGCATCCGCAATCCGCTGCCGTCGATTAACGTGAACTGTATCGGCACCACCAACATCTTTGAGGCCGTCCGGCTGAGCGGCCTCAAGCGCGTCGTGTATATGAGTTCGGTCGCCGTGTTTCCCGAGCGCACGGCCACTACCGCCCCAGAGTTGGGCGAAGACGACCCGCCCGCTCCGTCCACCAGCAACCAGGCCGGCCTGTACGGCGCGTGCAAATTATTCAACGAGCATACTGCGGACTATTACAATCACGCCTATGGCCTGGACTTTATTGCGATCCGGCCGACCTCGGTGTTTGGCGAGGGGCGCGGCCAACGGCGGGGAGCGGCGGGAGATCACTTTATGGTGGCCCCGGAGTTGGCCCTGCTCGGCAAACCGGTCGTCATGCCGCCGGACGAGCAGATTGCCGACTGGTTGTACGTTGCCGATGCCGCCGAGGTCTTTCGCCGGGCGTATCATATTGAAAGCCCGCAATCCCGCGTGTTTAACATGGCCGGCCCCAGCCGCAAGACGGGCGAGATCACGGCCTATCTGCGCGAATTGCTGCCCGCCGCCAACATCTCAGTCAGTGATAAGCCCACAGCCATGACCTCGCTGGTCAAAACCGACCGCCTCCGCACCGAGTTGGGCTTCACACCCAAGTACACGGTCGAGGACGGCATCCTGGCCTATCTGAACGACGTGCGTAAACGCGAAGGCATGCCGCTGGAGCCACGGTAGGAAAAGCAAGGGCGCAAATGAATACACTCTCTTCGGTGTCTTGTCATCGGTTCAGCCTTGTTGTTTTTAGGGCTCTCAGGCGACCCGAACGAAAAAGCTGATGAATTGTATGCCCAGGCTGTTCAGATTACGGAGTATCAGAGAATTGATGCCATGGTGGCCAGTGCACGGGTGCTTATCAAAGCGGGGCAGGCCGAACAGGCCGGGGCGGTCCTCTCCCAAGCGCTTGACTTGGCCCATGCTCTCCACGCCATCGAGGACGGATATACTAAAGCTAGTGCCCTCGTGGACATTGCGAGTGAGCTTATCGAATTGGGACAACCCGAGCAGGCTGGCCCACTCCTCTCGCAAGCCCTTGACATTGCCAATACCTACCCGCGATTGGAAGACGCTAGTTGGGCCGAATGCGAACACGAAGGTGAATTTATCTGTGGCGACTTCGAGCCAAGGAGTGCCACAGTCTCGCTCTTTGTGGACATTGCGGGTGGGCTGACTAAAGCGGGCCAAACCGAGCGGGCCGGATCGCTTCTCTTGCAAGCATTTAACCTATCCGACGGTATCCACTGGTCCTTTATTAAAGAGACCAACTTAGCAGAGATTGTGATCGGACTTGTCGAAGCAGGCCGATTCGCCCAGGTCCTTCCCGTCGCCAACGCTGTTGGGGGTGAGAACAGTACATCCAGGGTCGTGTCTGCCATTGCGGAGGCGCTTGCCAGAATGGGCCAAACCGAGTTGGGAGGGCCACTCCTTTCGCGAGCGTTGGAGATGGCCCAGATCTACCGAGACAAATGGATGACAGTCTTGCTCTTTGTGGACATTGCGGGTGGGCTGACCAAAGCGGCGAGCCGAACCGAGCAAGCTGAACAAATATTCTCGCAAGCGCTCGGCCTCGCCAACACCCTCAAGAACGAAAGTGGGAAAGTCAAAGAATGAACCCGGCTAGGGGAACGAACGTAAAAGGACAGCTATGGACTTCGGAGTTGGCTTTCAGTCGCATATTCACAACGGATGGAAACACGCCCTGCTGGCCGAGCAGATGGGGTTTACGCATGCCTGGTTTGTGGACTCGCAGTTGATTACCTCGGACGTGTATGCCTGCATGACCCTGGCCGCCGCGCAGACGACAACGATTCGACTCGGAACCGGCGTCACCATTGTCGGGACGCGGATTCCGCCCGTCATTGCGCATGCGATCGCCACCATCAATCAGCTTGCGCCCAGTCGGGTGATTCTCGGTCTGGGTACCGGTCATACGGCCTGGCGAACCATGGGCCTGCCGCCGGTTTCGCTCGCAGAGTTCCGGCACGCGGTTGAGGTCTGCCAGGGTCTGCTCCGAGGCGAGACGGTCGCCTATCACGAGCGTGGCCGGCAGGGCCGGATTCGGTTCATGGATGTCGAGCACGGCTATATCAACGTGCACGAGCGCATCCCTATCTATCTGGCGGCCTCGCATCCCAAGGCCCAGGCCCTGGCCGGTGAGCTGGGCGACGGCCTGTTGACCCTGAGCCTGCTCGCGCCCGAGTCGCTCAGCCGCAATCTGGCGGCAGTCGCCCAGGGCTGGGAGGGCCGGGCCGACGGGAAACCGGCCGACTTCGGTGTGGTCACGCTCGGCATCTCCTGCGTGCTGCAACCCGGCGAGGCCGTGAACAGTCCGCGCGTGCTGGCGCGGGTCGGCCCGCGCATTGCGGTCGCCCTGCACTATGCCTATGAGGTCGCCAAACAGGGCAAAACCGTGCCGCCCTTTTTACAGCCCTTCCTGACGCCGGACTACCAGCGCTATCTGGACGACCGCTGGGAAGACATTCATGCCACCCACTCGCGCTTTCTGCATCCGGGCGAAGAAAAATTCATCACCCCCGAGGCCATTCGGGCCATGAGCCTGACCGGCTCGCGCGATGACATCCTCGAACGCCTGGCTCAGCTTGAAACCGCCGGACTCACCCAGATGGTTGTCTCACCCCCGTGGGGTCTGGTGGAAGAAAGTATCGTGGAGTTCGCCCGAGAGATTATCAAGCCGTACAGCAGCCAGTAACCCAGCGCGTGGCCATTGATTCCGCCGAGGGGTTTGGAATCAGGGGCTGAAACCGCTAGGTTGAGAGCGACTCTCTCGGAAGGACAAAATATGGATACGACGCGGGGCGAAGCAGTACGCTATGAACAGGTCGGACATATAGGTTGGCTGCGGCTCAACCGGGCGGACAAGCTGAACGCCATGACGCCCCAGATGTGGCAAGAGTTGCAGGAACTCGGCCATACCCTGTCTACCGAAACGCACGCGCGCGAAAACCAGTTACGGGTGCTGGTCGTGATTGGCGAAGGCCGCGCCTTCTCAACCGGCATCGATACCTCGGCCTTTGGCGGCACGGCCTTTGGCGGACACGAACGCGAGCCCGTACCCGAGGTGGTGGCCGACGACGATCCCATGGTGTCCATTATCCAGGGCTTTCAGGAAGCCTTCACCTGGCTTGAAGAAGCCCCCTATCCCACCATTGCCGCGGTCCGGGGCTATGCCTTAGGCGCTGGCCTGCAGATGGCGCTGGCCTGCGATATCCGGGTGGTCGCCCGCGGCAGCCGGCTGGGCTTGCTGGAGCATCGCTACGGTCTCATCCCCGACCTGGGCGGCACCCAACGTCTGCCCCGGCTGGTCGGCAGCGGCAAGGCCAAAGAACTCATCTTCACCGCCCAGCAGATTGAGGCCGAAGAGGCCTATCGGATCGGGCTGGCCGAGCAGCTCGTTGACGACGAAGAATTGGAGGCGAGCGTGACGAGCCTGGCGGAACAACTGGCCAGCCAGCCGCCGCTGGCCGTGCGCGCTGCCAAGCGGGCGATTGACGCCAGTCAGTATCTTTCGGTTCGCGACGGACTCCTGCTGGAAGCCAAGAGTCAGGCGGTCTGCGTTCGCTCCCAGGATGCCAAAGAGGCGGTGCGGGCGTTTATGGAAAAACGGCTGCCCCAGTACTCAGGAAAATAAGAGTACTCAGGACAGTAAGAGTACTCTGGACAGGAAAAGGAGGCGGGACAATGACAGACCACGGCTATGCCCGACCGGACATGCTGGCAGAGACTCAATGGCTCGCGGCACATCTCCAGGATGATAATCTGCGACTGGTCGATTGTGATAATCGTGAGGCCTACCGCCGCGCCCATATTCCGGGTGCGATTCCCGTGCGTGGCCATCACTATCTCAAGGAAAAAGAAGGCGCGCCGCACATCATGGGTCCAGACCAGTTTGCCCAGACCATGGGTGAGATGGGCATTGGGGATGACACGCTGGTGGTGGCCTATGACGGCTTCAGCGGTCTGTACGCGACCCGCTTCTGGTGGGCGCTGCACTATTACGGCCATACCAATGTCAGAGTGTTGAACGGCGGCTGGGAGACCTGGCTGGCCGAGGGGCGGCCGGTGACAAACGCCTCGTCCCGTCCGGCCAAGGCGAGCTTTACGCCGCAGGCCAATGAGGACCTGATCGCCCGCTGGGAGCAGGCCCAGGCGGCCATTGACTCTGATAGTGTGCTGCTCGATGTGCGCTCGGATGCGGAGTGGAGCGGCGAAAACGCCCGGGGTACCAAGCGGGGCGGACGGATTCCCGGCGCGGTCCATCTCGAATGGCTCAACTATGTGGACCCCCAGACAAAAAAGTTCAAACCCGCGGACGAACTCCGCCCCCTGTTTGAACAGGCCGGAGTCAGACCCGAGTGTGAAGTCGTTACCTATTGACAGGGTGGCATCCGTGCGGCGCACGGACTGTTCACCCTGCGGCTGCTCGGTTTTGACAAGGTGCGCAATTACGATGCCTCCTGGGCCGAATGGGGCAACCGCGAGGACCTCCCGCTGGAGAAGTAGGCCCTGGTGACGCTCCGTCCTCATATGGCTGGATACAGACAACCGCTGTGGCTCCTGGCCGTTCTGCTCATCTGCTTTCTGCTTCCCGGCCAAGTCGGTGGCGCGCAGCCTGCGGCCGAACCCGAGCCACCCGGTAGCCTGATCATCCAGACTCCGGGAGAACGGGCTCAGCCGGGTGGGCTGTCGGCCAGAATCTATAGCCTCACCCCCGAGACGCTCGTTGCCCAAACACTCCTGGACACGCCCGTCTCGCTGCCACCTGGGTCCTACCGGGTTGAACTCGATATCCTGGGCGGAACGGTTTCGCGCGAGCGCGTGCTGGTCCGCGCCGGTCGGACCAGCACGGTCATTCTGAGCGAAGTCGCGGCCCTCCAGGTCAACGTCCTGGATAAAAAGGGACAGGACATCGGCCTCGGGGTTGAGGTCTATGATGGCGTGTCCAACCAACTGCTCGGCGAGTTCCTGAGCGGAGAGATCATCCTGGCTCAACCGGGCCTGGTCGATATCAAGGTCGCCGTTCCGCCCCAGAGCCAGTGGTGGCGCGATATTGAACTCCTGCGGGGCGGGCTACGGGAACTGACGCTACGCGAGCGCGTACAGGGTGAACTCCTGGTCCATCCCCGGCTGGCCGGCAAAGATGTCAGTCCGCTGACTCAGGTCATCATTTACGCCGCCGGGACGCAAAAAGAGATTGCCCGCAGCGAGCCCGGCCAGGAACATCGCTTTTCCCTGGAGACCGGCAGCTATGATGTCTTTGTGGCCAATCCGACCGGACGGGGGAAACCCTTCGTGCTGGAACGCACGGAACTCCCGGATGAAAAAACCGTCGAACAGGATGTGCACCTGGACGGACAGCCGGACCAGCCGCCGGTGCCGCCATCAACCCATTCGGAGCCGCGCGCGCTCTAGCTCAGGCGGGCGGAGTCGTTCCACCCGCCCGCAGTTTTTGAATTGCGTCTTCAAGCGAGGCATACCATTCATCGAATGGAATAGCGTCCGGGACAACGATTTCGAGGGTGCCGCCCTCAAGCATTCTGAGGCTGCCGCTGCCGTGCGGCCGCAGCGGGATAACGACCGCTTCACGCGAAATATGAAGCCGGTCAAGGATTTCGAAAATACGCTCGATCTGCGCCAGTTGCACCCCGTGTGGCACGGCGTCTCCTCCTGCCCGCTTACCACGCCAGGAGCGGAATGGCCGCGGCGAGCAGCAGTACGCTGATACCAATGGCAATGACGCCCCAGAATATCGGTGGGCGACGGACCTCCAGGGTGGCGCCGCAGTGGACACACTCGGACAGAAACGAGCCGCCGGTCACATAGACCCGATTCCATTTATGACACGCGGGGCAACGGGGGTTGGGCCGTCCGCGCAGAAATGTGGCAAACTGGGGCACGGTGTTTCTTCCTTCTTTTCTCTCACCTTAACGGGAGGACAGAGTTCACGTCAACCGGTCTGTAAAGAGTAAACGTGTCCTCCACTAGACATGCAGATGCTGGACACGCTTACTCTTTCTGTCCTAGTGGCGATTCTCGGCATGGTGGCGCGCGGTGAGGCGCGGTTTCACCAGCTCCAAAAGCTGGGGGTGGAGCCTGCCGTTGCTGGCAACCAGGCCCTGTAAGAGCGTCGTGGGCTGATTGAAGCGGACCGGCTTGCCGCTGAGGGTGGTGACTCGTCCGCCGGCTTCCTCGACGAGGAGCGTCCCCGCACAGATATCCCACTCGTTCTTGGGTATCAGCGTAAACGAGGCGTCGGCCTCACCGTTCGCAATACAGGCCAGCTTGTAGGCTATGCTGCCCATGGGGCGGGCCCGAAAAAGAGACCGGAAGTCTTTCCACTCTCCCCGTTTGGTCTCCGAACGACTGGAGAGAATGGTGGCCTCGGCCAGGTGCGGCGTTTCGGGCACGCGCAACGGACGGCTGCCACACCACGCCCCGTGTCCGCGGACCGCCCAGAAGAGCTGGTCCAGGATGGGGTTATAGACGACGCCGAGGAGCGGCCGGCCCGCTTCAATCAGCCCGATGGAGACGGCGAATTCCGGGACTTTTTGAATGAACTCCTGGGTCCCATCCATGGGATCAACCACCCAGACGCGGCGCGCGGTCAGCCGCGCGGACGAATCGACCGTCTCCTCAGACAGCCAGCCATAGTCGGGAAAGACCGCCTGGAGCATGGCGTGGATCTTCCGGTTGGCCTCCCGGTCGGCAAGCGTGACCGGGCTGTTATCCCCCCTTTTGTACTCGACCGTGAAGTTGGTCTCGTAGATGGTGCGGATAATGTCTCCCGCGGCCCGCGCGGCCGCAATGGCCAAGTCTTTCTCTTTTTCCATTTAGTGTCCCAGCACTTGGGCAAAGATGAGCGGCGCCACAATTGAGGCGTCAGATTCAATCAGGTAACGCGGCGTATCTATGCCGAGTTTGCCCCAGGTGATTTTTTCGTTGGGCACCGCGCCGGAATAGGAGCCGTAGCTGGTCGTCGAATCGCTGATCTGACAAAAATAGCCCCACAGCGGGGTGTGGGCGCGTTTCATATCCTGGATCAGCATGGGGACCGCACAGATGGCAAAGTCTCCGGCAATACCCCCGCCGATCTGGAAAAATCCGATGGGGTGATGGTCCGAGACCGTACTATACCAGTCGGCCAGAAACGTCATGTATTCGACGCCGTGCCGCACGGTATGCACGTTTTTGATCAGGCCGGTCATGCAATAGCTGGCGTAGATATTCCCGCAGGTCGAATCCTCCCAGCCCGGCACAACAATGGGCAGGTTTTTTTCCATGGCGGCGTGGACCCAGGAGTCTTTGGGATCAATCTGATAATAGGGTTGCAGCAGGCCGGTGCGGAGGATTTCGTAGAAGGTCTCGTGCGGGAAAACCCGTTGGCCGGCGTGGTCGGCCTGCATCCACAATTCCTGGAGGACGCCTTCGACCCGGCGCATGGCCTCAAACTCTGGAATGCAGGTATCGGTGACGCGGTTCATATGCCGCTCGAGCAGAGCCGTTTCATCCTGGGGGGTCAGGTCCCGATAGTGCGGCACCCGCTCGTAGTGCTCATGCGCGACCAGATTAAAGAGGTCTTCTTCCAGATTCGCACCCGTACAGGAGATGGCATGAATACAGTCATTGCGGATCATTTCGGCCAAAGAGATACCGAGTTCGGCCGTACTCATGGCGCCGGCCATAGCCAGCAGCATCTTGCCACCCCGGTCGAGATGCTGCCGATAAGCGGAGGCCGCCTCGATAACGGTCGCGGCATTGAAATGCCGAAAGTGGTGCTGCAAAAAGTCGGTGATCGGCCGCTGACTCATTCCGTCCTCCTTGTGTGCTACCCGTCGAGTATGAGCGCCCGTAGCGCCTGACCGCCCGGTGCGTCACGCAGTGCCCGGCCGCGCGGGTCGGGCGCGCACGCCTGGCTCAGCAACCGTTGGAAATCCACCTGCTGCTCGGCCCAGTCCCGGACCGTGGCCAGGCGTTCAAAGAGCGCCAAGCGTACCGCGTAGGCATCGATTGCATCCCCCGGCCCGTCCCCGGTGGCACCGCTCGGTGCGGTGTATGGCTGGGCTTCGGTCAGAAACCGCGCTACCTCGGCCGGAACGTGGGCCGGGAGGTTTGCTGCCTCACTCTCGGTCTGCCGTATTGCGGTTGAGGAGAGTTCGGCAACGGTCTCCGGCAGGGACAGGAAATGAATCGCGGCCCGGTAGGGTTGGTTGGCGGGGCGCTGTAACAGCTCGTCAAATGCGCGCCGGGCCATATCGCCTCGGTTGGCGACGACCAGGGAGGTCAGCGCAAAAAGCCGATCCAGAGCCGCCGCCCGATCCTGGTAGTAGCGCGCGTCCAGAATCTGAACCAGCTTGTCCATGCCCACAATAAAAAACAGTCCGACCGGCTGGTCAAAGAGGGACTGAAAGGCCTGTGCCTGCTCAAAATAGAGTCCGCGGTTGACCACGGCCACGCCCAGGTGTTGCTGCCGTTGGGCGTGCAGGAGGAGCAGTAACAGGCGATCCTCCAGGCCCATCCCCGTCACCCGTTCCTTATCCACGGTGACCTTTGCGACCGTATACAATAGTTGGTCCAGGTGGAATGTGCGGCAGGCGTGCTGCGCGAGCGCCGCGTGTGCCAGGGTAAGAGGGTTGAATGAGCCGCACAGGACACCCAGCCGTTGCGGCGGTGGGTGTAGCGGTGCGGACAGCAGACAGGCCGCGGGAGGTGCAGCACTATCGAGAGACTGAAGACGATCCCGCAGCGCAAACAAACGGGACAGGTCGTAAAATTCAGGCGACATGACTTACCCGGCAGCATACACGACTTCGCCACACTGCGCAGGCCGGGCGGCCTGCTCGGTATTCCAGGATTGACCGTCAATTTCAGCGCGTGCTACCCTCCGGCCATGCGCTCCCCTTCTTCCGTCGTGTGGGCTTTGCTTCTTTGCCCCCTCATCCCGTTTGCCTCGTGCAGCACGGCTCGCTCCGTCCCAGCGCCCGCGCGTGTCGCCCCAATCCAGACCGCGCCCCGGCAGGTCCTGCCCATCCCAGGCACGCCGGTCGTCCTCGCTCCTGAAGACCGAGCCCTGGGGCATTTCCTCAAAAGCCAGGTGGCGCTGAATGCGGGCGACTATGACACCGCGCTCAGCGAGCTTGAACACGCCGTCTCTCACGATCCCCACACGCCGTTCCTGCGTCTGCGGCTTGCTACCCTGGCATTACGTCAAGGTAAGCTGGCTGAGGCCCTGGAGCATTGCCGGAAGGTCGTTGCCAGCGAGCCGGACAATGTTACTGCCCAGCGTCTCCTGGCTGGTCTGCTCTCCTCGACCGGCAAGGAAAACGAAGCCGCTCAGGTGTATGAAGCGCTCCTGGCCCACGGTTCGGACGATCAGGAACCGTATCTCTACCTCAGCGTGCTGTATGCCAAGCAGGGGCGGTTTCAAGAAGCGATCGATGTACTCAAAAAGCTGGTGAGACGTCACCCCCAATCGGTCCTGGGCTATTATTATCTCGGCCAAACGCACGCGGCAGCCCAGCAGTTGGAGCAGGCGGAAACCTATTATCACGAGGCGCTCAGCATCAATCCGCAGTCGGAATTGGTGCTACTTGATCTCGCGCTTGTGTATGAAATGCAGAAGAAAAATACCCAAGCCATAGAGATGTATGAGAAAGCCCTGAGCCTCAATCCGCGCAGCGAGCCGGCGCGGGAACGGCTCGGCCGTTTCTATCTTGGGCAGCAGAAGCTTGACGATGCGCTGGACCAGTTTCGGGCGCTTGAAAAGATCGAAGCCGACCCGCAGGACACGCGGCTCAAAATCAGCCTGATCTATCGGGAAAAAGGCGATTACGAACAGGCCGTCACCGCCCTCAACCTGGTCTTGGCCTCCCAGCCCGAGAATCATCGCGCCCGCTACTTTCTCGGCGTCGTGTATACGGAGGCCGACCAGGACGACAAGGCAGCCGTCGAGCTGTTACATATTCCTCGGCAGGCCGAGTATTTTGTGGACGCGCGTGTCTACCTGAGTTATATCTACCAACGCCAGGGTAATATCGCCCAGGCCATCACCGCAGTGGAACAGGCCCTCAGCGTGAAAGAGGACGACGCGGACCTGATTGGTTTTCTGGCCTCCCTCCATCGCGAAAACAATAACCGCGCCAAAGCCGTCGAACTCCTTGAGCAGCTCATCGAGCTCGCCCCGGACAACGATCAATATCATTTCACGCTGGGGGCGGTATACGACGAGCTCAAACAAAAGGAGCGCTGCATCCGGCATATGCAGAGAGCCATTGCCCTCAATCCGGAGAACGCCGCGGCGCTGAACTACCTGGGCTATACCTGGGCCGAGCAGGGCGTCCACTTGGATGAGGCTGAGCAACTGATACTCCGGGCGCTGGCCATCGAACCCAATGACGGCTTTTATATCGATAGTCTGGGTTGGGTGTATTATCAGCGCGGAGAGTATACGGAGGCCATTCAGCACCTAGAACGGGCGGTGGAACTGGTGGATACCGACCCCACCCTGATTGAACACCTGGGCGATGCGTATTCCAAAATCGGGCGCACCGCAGACGCCTCTCGCGTCTACCGGGAAGCCATGAAAAATACCTCCGAAGAGACACAACTCGATCGTTTACGGGCAAAGCTGGACGCCTTGTCCCCGGTGGGAATACACAAGACGGGCGGCAGTGAGCTCCAGTAGCAGCGCCTCGGGCCGGTCCCCCCGGCGCACGTCGCTCTCGTTATTCTGGCGTTTGGTTCTTGTCGGTCTCATCGTCTGGGGCAGCGGCTGTGCGGCGCGCCGGCCTGCCCCGCCTCTGCCTCCGCCCCCAGCTCCCCTGCCCTCCGCCCAGGAACTGCTGGCCCGGCTGGATGCCAGGCGGCAGGCCATCACCGGCCTCCGCGGGCTGGCCAAGGTCTCGTACCGGGACGCGCACGAAAAGGGTTCCGCGACACAAGCCGTTGCCCTGGCCGCGCCTGACCGCTTTCGCCTTGAGCTGTTCTCACTGCTTGGGGTGGCCGCTATTCATACCTGTGACGGGCAACGGCTGGCCGCCTATTTTCCGCGCGATAGGGTCCTCTATCGCGGAGTTGCCAGCCCGTTCAATATCGCCCGTTTGACCCAGGTGCTGCTCTCGGCGCGCGAGATCACGCGCCTGCTGATGGGCCTTCCGCCTTTTCCGCTGGAAGGTGCGGGCGCGCCGGTGCGCCGTGAGCCGGCCGGCGCCTACCGGCTCGATTTTCGGCGCGCGGATGGCAGCCTCATAACGCTGCGGTTCGACCCGGAAACGCTGCGCCTCACCGGCTGGGCGGTCAGGGATGCGGTCGGTACGCTTCAGGCTCAGGGTGAGTTGGGCGACTATCGGCAGGTGCAGGGCATCTTTTTCCCGTTTTCCATCAGCCTGTCCGACGCGCAGGGAGCCCAGCAGGTTGCGCTCGCCTATCAGGAAGTCTCGGTCGGTCCTGCCCCATCCGCGGCGCTCTTTCGCCTGGACCTGCCCGCGGGGGTCGAAGAGGTTGATATCGATGCCTATCGTCTGCACAACCCGTAGAAAGAACGGGCGGGTGTAAAGAGTAAACGTGTCCTCCAACAGCGTGGAGATGCTGGACACGTTTACTCTTTCGGGTCAGTACGTGGTCTCGTCTCTTTTGAATACGACCGCAAAGCCGCGCCGGGCCAATGAAAATTTCCGGTCCGCGGATTGAGCGTAGCGCCCGAACTGACCCTGTTTCTGTTGTTGCACCCAGTCCGGGAAGGAGTCTTCCATATTCATATGGGCGACTTCCTGGGGGGGCAGGAGCACCACGGCATCGGCTCCCACCTCGCAGGCTTTGTCGCGGATCAGGGCGTTCATGCTTTCCAGCCCGTCGATTTCATTCCCATAGGAGACAATATGGACAAAGACATCATACGGCTGTGCCGGGGGAGAGGTCAGCATAGTCACCGGGCAATCGACGGGACGCGCTTCCGGGTAGATGGGGGCAATGCGCTCCTCAATGGCAACAGGTTTTGCCGGACGCATAAAACAGCCCGCGAAAAAAATCAGCCCGACACCGAACCACCAAAATCGTGTACGCACGTTGCTCCCCTTTTCTCGTATCGCCCGCAGACTGGGAGATATTGGCCGGTAGCATAGAATGCTCCCGGTACGGGCGCAAGTCTCGAACCGGTGCTCCGGCCTAGTCTCGGAGCAGCTTCCGGGCAATCACCCAACGGTGCACCTCGGTTGGTCCCTCGAAAATCCGCATGGGCCGCAGGCGGCGATAGATAAACTCAAGCGGCATCTCCTTGGACATGCCCATACCACCGTGCATCTGCATGGCCCGGTCGGCCACCCGGGTCGCCATTTCCGTGGCAAACACCTTGAGCATGGAGGCCTCCTGGCGGACGTCGTCGCCCTGGTCGAACTTCCAGGCGCCGTGATGAACCATCAGCCGAGAGGCGTGGATATCGGTTGCCGAGTCGGCGATGAACCACTGAATGGCCTGACGGTCGGCCAGCTTCTGGCCAAAGGTCACGCGCTGTTTGGCATACTCGACCATCATGTCCAGACAGCGCTGCGCCAGGCCGACACACCAGCTCCCGATCTCTACGCGTCGGACGGTCAAGCGCAATTGCATAGGCGCAAAGCCCTGTCCGATTTCGCCCAGGACCTGGGAATCCGGGAGGGTCAGGTCTTCAAACACCAGCTCCCAGGGGGCATGTCCGCCGATGACCGGAATCTGGCGTTGCAGCACCAGGCCAGGGGTGCCCTTATCCACCAGGAAGGCCGTAATCCCGCCGCGGGCGCCTTTGCCCTTTTCCGTCACCGCCATGACAATAATGAAGTCGGCCACATGGGCACGTGAAATCCAGATCTTCCGCCCGTTGATCACCCACTGGTCCCCTTTTTTCACCGCTGAGGTCTGCATGCCGGCCGGGTCCGAGCCGGCGCCGGGTTCGGAAATGGCAATGGCCGACTGCGCCTTGCCCTCGGCATACGGCAGGAGGTATTTCTCGCGCTGCTCGGGCGTACAGGTTTGCATCAGCATATGCAGATTGGGCGCATCAGGCGGAAGGGTAAACGGCGTAATGGTCTTATACAATTCCTCGGTCGCCAGACATTTCGGCAAGGCGCCCAGGTTCAACCCGCCGAATTCCTCGGGCACGTCCAGCCCCCACAGACCGGCTTCGCGGGCGACTGACAGCAAACGTTCTTCGGCCTCGGGCGGCACCAGGTCTTCCCCGGTCATGCCTTGCGTATCGCGCTCCAGGACCGTTGTCTCCAGCGGCAGCAATTCCTGACGCACGAAGCGGCGCACCGTCTCCTGCAACATGCGGTATTCTTCGGGCAGTTCAAAATCCATACAGCGTCCTTTCCGCACCAGACTGCCCGACAGCCTAGCAGGATCGGACGCGGAAATGCAGGGGTGATAGTGTACAGAACTTGCGTTCATGCGCGGGGTGCATATATGTCGAAGAACAATGTCTGAATCAGGATTATCGGGATGGAAGGATGGGCAGGATGGAAAGAAGGAAGTGATTTATCAAAGATGCCTTGCTATTGAGTTGGAACGGGCCGGAATCGATTTTGGTCGGGAGGTGGAACAAAAATTTTGGAATACAAACGAATATTCAACGCTAAAAAGCATCCTGCAAATCCAACAATCGAGTAAATCCGGATTCTGACTATTGGGGATGGGAGATGAATCGATGGATAACGCTGAAAAAGTCATCAAGCATCTGGAAATGACGCAAGCCGTCATCAATCGCTTGGGGAGCAACTCCTTCCTGCTCAAAGGCTGGAGTATGACGGTCATCGTCGCCACCATGGTCTTGATAGCCAGATACGATATGCAAAGTCCGTGTCTTGTCCTGGCCGTGATGTTTCCTGTTCTGGGGTTTTGGATTCTGGATGGATATTTTCTCTGGCAGGAAAGATTGTTTCGACAGGTCTACGATGAGGTCAGAGTCCAATCCAACACCGATTTCAAGATGGACGTGATGAAGCACAGGGACAAACCCAAATGCAGTTGGTGGTCTGCCGTGTTTTCTGTCACGCTCGTTATTTTTTATGCGGTCGAATTCGCATTTATTCTTGCCACCTTCGCCATACTTCACCTGGAGGCCCCAGCATGAGATGGGTCCTTTTTAGCTAAAAGGCATAGGATAGTGGGGGAAGCGCGCTGCACAAGATTGTGGAAAAATACAGTGCTTGCTGGAAAGTGTCGGAAGATTAAACGTAATCGCTGACCAACTCGAATCATGCAAATAGAGGCACGAGATGGCGAAGATTGAAGGCTTCAGAGTAAAGAACTTCAAATCGCTCAAGGACGTGACACTGGGTCGGCTACGGCGCGAGCCTCAAAACGACCCGCTCACGCCCATGACCGCAGTTATTGGCAAAAACGGGGTGGGGAAAAGCGCCCTGTTTGATGCGTTCGGATTTCTTGCGGACGCTCTCAAGTTAGGCGTTGAGGAAGCTTGCGACGAGAGCGGGCGCGGTGGATTTGAGAAACTGCGGACACAGGGACAAACAGGTCCAATCGAGTTTGAGGTGTATTACAAAGCACGTACCAACGTCCCGCCTATTACTTATGAAATGAAAATCGTGGTAGACGAGTCCGGGCGTCCCTATGTGTTAAGCGAAGAAATGCATGAAGACCGGGAAAACGACACCCCACTTTTTTTCCTTATTCTCCTAAAAGGCCGAGGCGCAGTATGGAAGGGACACAGGGCAGGTGGTCAGGTTGATGCAGAGGGATTTGATCTTGGTGAGTTGGTAAAATCAATGGAAGAGGGAAGACCGGAAGAATCCAAAGATGCCGAAATCATGGAATTGGAAGACCGGCGCAAGCTTGGTATTGCTACGCTTGGCGCATTGAAACAACACCCGAGAATTGCCACCTTTCGTCAATTCATCGAAGGCTGGTATCTCAGCTACTTCACCCCGGACGCGGCGCGCAGCCTGCCGCTGGCCGGGCCACAGAAACACCTTAACGTTCATGGCGACAACCTTGGCAATGTCGTCCAATTTATGCAACGTGAACATCCGAAACGTTTCCAGTCCATTCTAAAGGAAATCGCCAAGAGAATTCCGGGTATAGACAGGATCGATACGGAAAAAACCAAGGACGGTCGGCTGCTGCTCAAGTTCAACGATAAGGGCTTTCAGGACCCCTTTTATGCCCAGCAGATGTCGGACGGAACGCTAAAGGTGTTCGCGTATCTTTTGCTTCTCAATAATCCGGCTCCCCCTCCGTTCCTGTGCATCGAAGAGCCGGAAAACGGTTTGTATCACAAGCTCCTGGAGACACTTGCCCATGAATTCCGTGAACACGCAAGCGAACAAGGAGGTGGCTCGCAGGTTTTTATCACAACCCACCAGCCCTACTTCGTTAATGCACTCGACCCAAAAGAGGTCTGGATTCTCGAAAAGGGCGCGGACGGCTTTTCAACGATTCGGCGAGCAAGCGACGATCCAGTCGTCAATAATATGGTCGCGGAAGGCTTGCCGTTGGGTGGCCTCTGGTACAGCGATTACCTTGACGCGAGGTAATCGAATGCACTTTGAGATCCTCGTTGAAGACCAGTCCGGCAAGGCAATGCTCGACACATTGCTGAAAAAGATCATCGACAAGCCACATACATTTGAAGTCAAAGCCTATAAGGGCATCGGCCACATTCCCAAAAACCTCACAAGTAGTACCGATGCGCGCAAACGCATTTTGCTTGACCAACTTCCCAGATTGCTCAGGGGGCATGGAAAGACGTTTGCCGGCTATCCCCCCAACTATCCGGCAGCGGTGATTGTGGTGTGTGACTTGGATGACAAATGCCTGAAGACATTTCGACAAGAACTCTTTGAGGTCCTGAACGCCTGCAACCCCAAACCGGAGACCCGGTTCTGCATTGCCATAGAGGAAGGTGAGGCGTGGCTGTTGGGTGATATTCCTGCGGTCAAAGCAGCGTACCCGAACGCCAAAGACAACGTACTCGGAAGTTATGAGAACGACTCAATCTGCGGTACGTGGGAGCTTCTGGCCGACGCAGTTTTCAGCGGCGGCGTAAGTGGGCTGAAGAAGAAAGGGGGACAGGTCGTCGGTAGAGAAAAATCGGCGTGGGCGGAGAAAATCACCCCACATATGAATGTTGATCTCAACGCTTCTCCCAGCTTTCGCTATTTTCGAGAAAATGTTCGAGGGCTGGCGGCAATGAGTGCCTGATGCGGTACGTTACAGATGAGCGTGAGGCGGCTGGCTTCCTGCTTTCGCAGGAATGACGGACCAATGCAGACGCGGGCAGGATGCCCGCGCTCCCAGGAGTGAACCCCCCGTTCGTGTTGAGAGACAGGCCCCTCGAAATACGCTCAACCCAGGCCGTGCTCGGCCTGCCAGGCTGCCAGGTCTGAGAGCGCCCGGTCGGCCAGGGCCTGTTTTTTCTCGCGGCCCCGCAGACGCCGCGACAGCCCGGGGAATAGCCCGTAGTTCACGTTCATGGGTTGGAAGTCTTTGCGCTCGGGGTCGGTCACGTAGGCAATCATGGCGCCCAGCGCCGTTGTGAGCGGCGGCGTCAACAGCGGCTGTGCCTTGACCTGGAGGCCCGCGTTTCTTCCGGCCAGCCAGCCGGCCGCGGCCGACTCCAGATAGCCTTCCACCCCTATCATCTGTCCGGCAAAGAGCAGGTCGTCGCGCTGCCGAAACTGCAAGGTCGGTTTGAGCAGGCGGGGCGACTCGATAAAGGTGTTGCGGTGCAGGCTGCCCAGGCGCACGAACTCCGCGTTGGCCAGGCCGGGAATCGTGCGGAAAATACGCCGCTGCTCGGGATAGGTCATCTTGGTCTGAAATCCGACCAGCCCCCACAGTGTTCCGGCTCGGTCGTCCTGCCGCAGTTGCACAACCGCGTAGGGGCGGGTGCCGCTGCGCGGGTCGGTCAGGCCGACCGGTTTCAGCGGGCCGTAGGCCAGGGTGTCTTTGCCGCGCCGGGCCATCTCCTCGATCGGCAGACAACCCTCGAAGTAGCGGCATTGCTCGAACGCCTTTTCCGGCACCTTCTCGGCGACCAGAATGTCGTCAACGAGCCGGTAATATTCCGCTGGCGAGAGGGGACAGTTGAGATAATCATCGCCGCCGTGATCATAACGCGAGGCCCGAAACGCCACCCGCGTGTCTATTGAGTCGGCCGTCACCACAGGAGAGATGGCGTCGTAGAAATACAGATACTCGCGGCCAAACAGCGTCCTGAGTTGTTCGGACAGGGCCGGTGAGGTCAACGGACCGCTGGCAATCACGGTCGGCCCAGACGGAATGGCTCGGACTTCCTCCCGTCTCACTTCAACCAGCGGATGGGCGGCCAAGGCGTCGGTGATATACTGGGCAAAGACGTGGCGGTCGACCGCCAGAGCCTGCCCGGCCGGAACCCGGGCCGCGTCGGCCGCGGCCATCACCAATGACCCGAGACCGCGCATTTCTTCTTTCAACAGGCCGACCGCAGCCACCAGGGCGGCACTCCGAAAGGAGTTGGAACAGACCAGCTCGGCCAGTTTGTCCGTCTGGTGAGCGTCGGTGGGGCGGACCGGGCGCATTTCGTACAAGCGGGCGGCGACGCCCTGCCGGGCCAACTGCCAGGCCGCCTCACTGCCGGCCAAGCCGCCGCCGATGACCGTAACCGTCTGCATGGCGTCGTCAGCCTCCCCGGTCATGCGACCTGGGACAAGGCGTCAGGCGTCGTGGCCCTGGCCGCCCGCGGGCGTTTCGTCCGCGGGCGCTCCCGCACCTCCCAGCCACCATTCCGGTAGTGCGCGCTCCAGCCGGTGGCCTTGTCCTTCGCCTCGGATGCCACGTACTGCTCGCGACTCTTGCGCGAGAATCGGATCACGGCCGGGTTGCCCTGCGAGTCGGCCTCGGGCGCGCTTAACAGAAAGTGAAACTTGGGGTCCAACTCGTCGGCGTGGGGCTTCAACTCAGCGACCAGGGGGGGGCGCGTCTCGCGGTTCCGGGGGAACTGGCTGGCGGCCAGAAAGATGCCGGCCGCTCCATCACGCAGTACGTAATGATCGTCAACCGTCCGGCACCTGAGTTCGGGCATCGGCACGGGGTCGGCCCGCGACGGAGCCGGCTGACCGTTACGCAGCAGCTTGCGCGTGTTGCCACACGTACTGTTGGCGCACCGGAAGTACTTGCCGAACCGGCCGCTTTGCAGCCGCATTTCGGCGCCGCATTTCTCGCACTCCAATACCGGCCCGTCATAGCCCTTGAGACGGAACTCCCCGGACTCTATTTGGTTCCCGTCGCAGTCCGGACCGTTGCCGCACAGATACAGCTTGCGCGTTTCGTCGATCAGATAGGCATCCATGGCGGAGTCACAGGCGGGGCAGCGCCGCTTGGCCCGCAGTCGCCGGCTTTCCCCCTCGTCGTCCGCATCGGTGTCAACCGCTTCCTCTCCGGGCACGAGATTCATGGTGCGCGTACAGCGCTCAGCCGGCGGCAACGCATATCCCGAACAGCCCAGAAACACACCCGTACTGGCCGTGCGGACCTGCATCGGGCGTTCGCAGTCATCGCACCTGACCGCCGTGGTTATGGGCTGATTGGGCCGCATGCCTTCCGTGGCCCCAGCGGTTTGGAGCCGCTGAGAAAAATCCTCGTAGAAGACATCCAGCACGTTGCGCCACTCCCGCTCTCCCAGCGCGATCTGGTCGAGTTCCTGCTCCATGTCTGCGGTAAACGAATAATTGAGCAGGTGGCCGAAGTTCTCTACCAGCCGGTCGGTCACCAGTTCGCCGATCTTCTCTGCCTGAAAGCGCCGTTTGTTGAGACTGACATAGCCACGTTCCTGGATAGTGGAAATGATAGCGGCATAGGTGGACGGCCGGCCAATACCGCGCTTCTCAAGCTCACGCACCAGACTCGCTTCGCTATAGCGGGCGGGTGGCTTGGTAAAATGCTGCACAGCGTCGGTATCGAGGCAGACCAGCACTTCACCTGGGCCGAAGTCGGGCAGCTCTACCTCGTCTTCCTTGCGCGAGGCGGACGGTAATACCTTGGTAAAACCGTCAAACTTGAGAATGCGGCCACGGATACGCAACTCGAACGGGCCGGCCTCAGCAGTGATGGTGGTGCTGAGGTATTCGGCGCGCGTCATCTGACAGGCGATGAACTGGCGGCGGATGAGGTCGTACAGCCGTCGGGCATCCACGTCCAGCTTGCCGAGGTTAGTCGGCTCGACTGTCAGGTCGGTCGGCCGAATCGCCTCGTGCGCCTCCTGGGCGGATGCCTTGCTGGCGTAGACGTTCGGCCTGTCCGGCAAGTAGCGCGGTCCATGTTCGCGCTTGATATAGGTCCGCACCCTGGTCACGGATTCGCGCGAGAGGTTGGTCGAGTCGGTCCGCATATAGGTAATATGGCCGGCCTCGTACAATTGCTGCGCCAGCCGCATGGTCTTCCGCACCCCAAAGCTCAGCCGGGTGGCCGCCGACTGCTGGAGAGTAGACGTGATGAACGGCGCGCTGGGGCGGGCCTGGGTCGGCTTGTCCTCACGACTGGTGATGGAAAAATCCTGGCCGGTGAGGCGGGCGAGCGCGGCTTCGGCCCGTTCGCTCGTCCCCGGACGAAAGTCCGTGCCGTTCTCCTTTATGACCTGGAAGCGATAGCCCGGCTCGTCGGCGCCTTTGGCCAACTCGGCAAAGACTTCCCAGTACTCTTCAGGCACAAAGGCGCGAATCTCCCGCTCGCGCTCCACAATGAGCCGCACCGCGACCGATTGCACCCGCCCGGCCGACAGGCCGCGCGCCACCTTGGCCCACAGCAGGGGTGACAGCTCAAAGCCAACGACGCGGTCGAGAAATCGCCGCGCCTGCTGCGCGTTGACCCGGTTTTCGTCAATTTCGCCGGGATGCTCGAACGCTTCTTGAATGGCGCTTTTGGTAATTTCGTTAAAGACCACCCGCCGAAAGCGCTCGGGCGTCCCGCCGATGAGTTGCTTCAAATGCCAGGCGATCGCCTCGCCCTCGCGGTCTCGGTCGGTCGCCAGATACACCGCGTCCGCGTTGTGGGCCAGCTTCTTCAGGTCGGCAACGACCTTCTCCTTGCCGGGCAGCACTTCGTAACTTGCCGCCCAGTTATTGTCGGGATCGACGCCCATCCGTGCGATCAGTTGGGTGCGCGGGTTCTTGCGACCGGTCGCCTTTTGCGTTTTCTTGGCGCGCTTGCGCGCTGGAGTCGTCCCACGCTCAGACTTGCCGCCGGTCGGCAAGTCGCGCACGTGGCCGATACTGGACTTCACAATATAGTCACGGCCCAGGTAACGGTTGATCGTCCGGGCTTTGGCCGGCGATTCGACTATGACGAGGTTTTTGGCCATACTCCCTCCCCCTCTCTACTTTCCTCTCGTGGCGGTGAAATACATTCCGGGCAGTTGGGTCACAACGCCTTTTAATTCTAATCCAAGTAGGACTTCAAGCACACGCGCCGGCTCAAGTCCACTGCCCGTGATGAGGGTATCCACCTGCACCGCCTCTTCCGGAAACAATTGCACCACCATCTCCTCATCCGGCTCTAATGGAACGACCGGGACGCTGGTCTCGTTTTTCTCAGCTCGGTCCGTCCGCGCCAGAGCCGGGGCAATCTCACTGAGTATATCATCAATGCTTTCGACAAGCTTTGCGCCAGCCTTAATCAGGCGGTGCGGCCCCCGGCTTCTGCTCGCCGTGACCGGGCCGGGCACGGCAAACACCTCACGATTCTGGTCAAGCGCGCATTGGGCGGTAATAAGCGAGCCGCTCTTTTCCGTTGCTTCCACCACAACCGTCCCCAGGCTGATGCCGCTGATGACCCGGTTTCGATAGGGAAAATTCCCCGCCTCAGGCTGGCTGCCAAGGGAAAACTCCGATACCACCGCTCCACTCGCGGCAATCTGCTCTGCCAAGGCTATATGCTCCCGCGGATACACCACGTCAAGCCCCGAGCCTAAAACCGCAATCGTTCTCCCCCCAGTTTCGAGGCTGGCCTGATGCGCTTCCGAATCGATCCCGCGTGCCAGACCGCTCACCACACAGACCCCACAGCCGGCCAACTCCTGGGCGAGTTCACGGGCCATCTTACGCCCGTACGTACTCGCAGTCCGCGCTCCTACGATGGCAATCGCCAAGGTATCCTGGGGCTCAACATGGCCGCGGATATAGAGGAAGGGCGGCGGGTCGTGAATCTGTCTGAGGCGTTCCGGGTATTCGGCATCGGTCTGGGTGACTAGACGGGCGTTCAGCCGTGCCAGTTGCTCCAACTCGGCTTCGACTTCTTGCCACTGGTCAAACGCGGCAATCGCCTGCGCAATACGAGCGCTGATACCCGCCTCGGTGAGCCTGGCCGGCACTGTCCGCAAGATCTCGCGCGGGGACGCAAAACGGTCCAGCAATTGTCGGTAGGTCACATTTCCGACCCCCCGTACCAGACGAAGGGCTATCCAGTCCCCCCAGTCGGCCTGAGCCGTCTCCTGGTCCGCTGTGCGTTCCATCCCTGCTCGACCTTACCACACCATATGCCACGGCCCTATACGGTTGCTCTTCGTGCGCTACAATCTTCTGCTACCCTGAGTATGCCGGGTGGTAGGTTATTTTCAAAAATCATGGCACAAGTCAAAGGACGTGACGCGCATCCCTAACCCCTAACCCCTAACCCCTAACTCCCAATCCCTAACTATTATGCCAACAGTACAACAATTCTTGGAAGAAAAGACGACCCAGGCCATTCAGGCCGCCAGTGGGACAACCGCCCCGGCGATTGTCAAACCCGCCGCCAACCCGAAATTCGGCGACTATCAGGCCAACGGCATCATGGCGGTGGCCAAGGCCCGCAAACAAAATCCGCGCCAATTAGCCGAAGCCGTTGTGGCCCGGCTCAACCCGGACGAGATTCCCGCAAGCTGGGAGATTGCCGGGCCGGGCTTTATCAATTTCCGTCTTGACCCGGACTGGCTGGGACAGACCCTGCTGGCTATCGCCCGAGACGACCATCTGGGTGTGGACCCGGCCGCCAACCCGGAAACCATCGTCATCGACTTCAGCGCCCCCAACGTGGCCAAATCCATGCACGTCGGCCATATTCGTTCCACCATCCTGGGCGACGCGCTCAGCCGGGTGTTGCGTTTTCGCGGTCACACGGTAGAGACGGACAATCATCTGGGCGACTGGGGAACCCAGTTTGGCATGTTGATTGTCGGTTATCGCTCTTTCCTGGACCGAGCGGCGTATGAGCAGGACCCCCTGGCCGAGATGGAACGTATCTACAAAGAGGTCCAAGCCAGAGCCACAACGGATGCGGCCCTGGCAGACCGGGCGCGCGCAGAACTGGCCAAACTGCAGCACGGAGATGCAGCCAATACCGTGCTGTGGAACGAATTCATGCAGGTCTCGCGCCAGGCCTTCGAGCGCATCTATACACGCCTGAATGTGCACTTCGACCACTGGCTGGGAGAGAGCTTTTACAATCCGATGCTCGCCCGTGTCGTTCAAGAATTGTGCGAGAAGAAGCTGGCCCGTCCGAGCGAAGGCGCCATCTGTATCTTCTACGACGAGGATACGGAGCTGGCGGAGACCCCCTTCCTGATTCAAAAACAGGACGGTGCCTTCCTGTACGCCACGACGGACCTGGCCACGATTCAGTACCGGGCCGAGACCTTTCGGCCGCAGCGCATCATCTATGTGACGGACGGCCGCCAGCAGCTCCATTTTCGGCAACTCTTTGCCGCGGCTCAGGGCTGGGGCCATACGATGGCCCTGGAACATGTCTGGTTCGGCACCATCCTGGGAACCGATGGCAAACCGATCAAAACCCGTGAGGGCCAGCCCATCAAACTCGCCGCCCTGCTGGATGAAGCCGAGGAGCGGGCGCGGGCAATAGTCCAGGAAAAAAACCCGGGTCTGTCAGCCGCAGAGCAGGCCCGCGTGGCGCGCGTCGTGGGTATTGGCGCGGTCAAATATGCCGACCTGATGCAGAACCGCACCGCGGATTACCGCTTCAGTTGGGATAAACTGCTCGCCCTGGACGGCAATACCGCGCCGTATCTGCAATATGCCTATGCGCGGATTCGTTCGATTTTTCGGAAAGGTGGTTTCACCGATTGGCAGCCAACTCCAGATATGCCGGTCCGACTGCTGGCAGCGGAAGAACAGGCCCTGGCCAAACAGATGCTCCGCTTGGGCGATGTCCTGGCCGAGCTTGAGCGCTCATACAAGCCCAACCTGCTGGCCAACTTCTTGTACGAATTGGCCACCCAGTTTAATCTTTTCTATCAGGCCCATTCCGTGCTCAAGGCCCCGCAGGACCGGCAGCCCACGCGGCTGTTATTATGCGACCTTACGGCGCGGTATTTGAAGACGGGCTTGGACCTGCTCGGAATTGAAACTCTGGAAGCAATGTAGGAACCAAAACAGCCCAAGGAGTGTCCCATGGCCGAAACACGAAGGACAGAGGAGTCGGTCTCGATTGCCTACGATATCGAAGGCAGCGGACCGGTCGTTGTTTTCCTGCACGGCATTGGCGGCAATCGGCTGAACTGGACGGGTCAGTTGGCCCATTTTGGAAGTCGGTTTTGCGCGGTAGCCTGGGACGCGCGGGGCTATCTCGACAGCGACGACTCTCCCCAGACGCTCCGGTTCAGCGATTTTGCCGACGACCTGTGCCGTCTCCTGGACCGGCTCAAAGCCGACCAGGCCCACCTGGTCGGGCTGTCGATGGGCGGCATGATTATCCAGGACTTCTATGGACGCTATGCCGACCGGGTCGCCAGCCTCTCCCTGGTGGATACCTCGTCCGGTTTCGGCGGGGTGCCTGAGGCCGTCCGGCAGGACTTTCTCGCCCGCCGGCTTGACCCACTGGAGAGCGGTCTTACCCCGGCGGACATTGCGCCTGAGGTGGTCAAAGTCCTGGTTGCCGAAAGCGCGGGGCCAGCCGTGCGTGAACGGCTGATCGCCTCCATGTCCGCGCTGCGCACCGGGGCGTATAAACAGGCCCTGCACGCCATTGTGACAACCGATTTCCGCGCGGTCCTACCCCAGATTGGGGTGCCGACCCTGGTTATTGTCGGGGCAGAAGATCAGGTCACCCCACCCTCGGCTTCGGAATTCCTGGTGAAACAGATTCCCGGCGCCGCACTGGTGACCATCCCCGACTGCGGGCATCTATCGAATCTCGAAAAGCCCGAGCTGTTTAATGCGGTCTTGGGCAAATTCCTGGACGAACACGCCGGACGGGCGTCGAGCGTTACCGGCTAAGGGCAACGGCCGCCGGGTCGGCTCTTTACCACGATCGACTGCGACGCGAGCGCCAGTCGTCCTCGTCTTCGTCCTCTTCTTCAATGAGAAAAACCGGTTTCAGAATGCGGCGCGGAATGTCTTCCAAAAAACGCGATGGCTTACTGAGCACCATGCCGGTGGCGCGATCAAAGATATTGATGGGATACGAAATAAACAGGTTTTCTTTGGCGCGGGTGGCGGCAACATACATCAGCCGCCGCTCTTCTTCGAGTTCGTCGTCCTCCTTGTTGTATAGCGAGGGAAAACGCCCCTCAACCGCCCAGATGATAAACACCGAGTGCCATTCCAGTCCTTTTGCCGAGTGTATGGTCGACAGGGTCAATACCCCTTCTTCATCCCGGTCGGTTGCCAACACATCGCCCACGCTGCTGTTGGGCGGCTCCAGGGCCATGTCCGACAGCAGCCGGTCCAAACTGCGATAACGTTCAGTGATAATCGAGAAATGCTCCAGGTCTTTCTGGCGCTTGGGATAGTCGTCACGCTGATTCCGTTTGAGAATCGGCAAATAGTACTGCACGATCAGGTCAATCTGCTCGCGCGGCTGGAGGTCGGGGTCGGCAACGGTCTGGAGTGCCGCCGCCAGTTTCTGCACCTCGGTCCTGACCGCGCCGCGTCCATGGTAGTCGGCCAGGCGCGGTATCTGCTCTGCCCCGCCCAGCACGTGGTTGAGAATCTTGTCGCTGCTCTTGGGCCCGACACCTTCGAGCAGGAGGAGCACCCGGTGCCACGACACCGCGTCCTGCGGATTGGCCAGGATGCGCAGATGGGCCAGGACGTCCTTGACGTGGGTGGTCTCGATAAACTTGAACCCGCCCCGCTTCACGAACGGCAGATCACACTTGCTCAGTTCGATTTCGAGATCAAATGAGTGAAAGCTGGACCGAAAGAGGACGGCCATCTCGGTCAGAGGGACGCCTTCTTCGCGCAGCTCCAGAATTTTTTGGGCCACAAAGCGCGACTGATAGCGCTCACTGTCGGCTTCAATCAGCGCTGGCTGAAAGCCGCTGTCTTTTTTGGTGAACAGGTTCTTTGTATAGCTTTCCTTGGCTTGCAGAATAATCTCGTTCGACAGGTCAAGAATTGGCTGAGTACTGCGGTAGTTTTCTTCGAGCTTAATGATTTTCGTGTCGGGAAACAGATCCGGGAATTCAAAGATATTACGGACGGTGGCGCCGCGAAAACTATAGATCGACTGGGCATCATCACCGACCGCCATGACGTTGTCATGCACGTGGGCCAGCAAACGCACGATTTCGGCCTGGAGCCGGTTCGTATCCTGGTACTCATCGACCATGATGTAGCGATAGGTATGCGAGAGCCGCTGCGCGACCTCGGGGTGAGTGCGCAGCAGTTCGCGCAAATGGGTCAGCAGATCGTCATAGTCCAGCAAACTGCGCTCATGTTTGTACTGCCGGTAATATTCTTCAATCCGGCTGAGGTCGTCGAGTTCGGAAAACAGATGCGGAAACTGCGAGTCGAGCACTTCCGCCACGCTGGTGGTCTTATTGGCCGCCAGGCTGATGATCTCGGCAATGGTCTGTTTGCGCGGGAAGCGGCGCACTTTTTTATCCAGGCCGAGGCGCGTCCGGATCAGATTGATCGCGTCCTCGGAGTCGGTCCGGTCCAGAATCGTGAAGGCGTTGGCAAACCCGAGCAGGGAGGCATAACGCCGCAGGACGGTGTTGGCAAAGGAATGAAACGTCCCGCCGGTCACCTTGTCACAGCGACCGCCCATGAGGGCCTCGGCGCGCTGGATCATTTCTTCCGCGGCGCGGCGGGTGAAGGTCAGGAGGAGCAGCGAGGCCGGGTCAACGCCTTCTTCAATCATCCGCGCGACCCGAAATATCAGGGTGCGCGTCTTGCCGCTGCCGGCTCCGGCCAGCACCAGCACCGGACCGTCGCGCGTGGTGGCGGCCTCGTACTGGCTGGGGTTTAATTCTTGCTGGTAGTCGATCGTAAACCGCCGCGGACGGTTGTCTTCCGCATCTGACCGCAGCACATATTTGACAGGGCGGCTCTCGTCGCGTTCCACACCACGTACTGTATAGTGGCTAGTGGTGAGTGGCTAGTGGTGAGTGGTGAGTAAAAAATCTGAACTCTCCACTCACCACTCACCACTTTTTTTACTGACACTCTCCGGTCTGTCTGGTATGTAGGAGGCGATGGGTGGCAGAACCGAACACCTGAACCTGTGCGGCGTCAAATGTCCGTTAAATTGGGCCAAGGCCAAGGTTCGACTGGAATACCTCGACCAGGGTGACCAGCTCGCACTCGTCATCGACGACCCCAAAGGCCGGCGTGATATTCCTCGGGCCGCAGAAGCGGAAGGTTATGCCATTGTGGAGATAACACCGGCGGCTGCATCGGATATCCTGCAGCAGTGGCGTATCGTGATTGAGAAATAGCATGGCAAACAATAGTCCGAAGTTCGACCTGCTCAGGCTCGCCAAAGCGGTTTTTCAGCATCGGCGGACCAAGCATCCCTACGGCTCCAACTACGCCGTCAGCATCCGGATGGGCCATGCCGATATCCAGGATTTCACGGCCATTGCCGACATCCTGCTAGCCGTCGAAGAGCTGGGCTACGAGATTACAAAGAAGCCGGACTAAGGGCGGTCTGCTTACTCAAACACCCTGTTTTTTTCTTTGGGCCGAGGCCGACGCAACCCAACTCTCAACTTTTAAGCCCGTCTTTGACGCAATAAGATCAAAGTGGTGAGCCGCGTGTAAGAGAATGAGTTGGTTCTCCTGCGTGACAGTGGCAATGAGCATATCCGTATTCGGAACCGTCACTCCGCGCCTTCTGAGGCCGAAGGCCTGCTGGTAACTCTTTGTCCAAATGTCCTCATCGATTGGAAATTGCCGGAGTGCAGAAAGTTCTTCGAGGAGCGCCGTATAGCTCTTTTTGTCTCGGGCTCCGCTCAGGAGTTCCAACATCACAAGCGGGCCCGTCCCTCCTCTTCTTTCAGACAAAACCTCATGGACACGGTGACGGATTGCCGGCGGCCCATCAGGCTGGAGCGCCCAGAGCCAGATGGACGAGTCAATCAGGAAGAGGTCTTCAGCCATCTGAACGCAGGCGGTCTAAGTCGTCAGTATCAATCGTAAGGGGCGTCTTTCCTAAGCGTTGGATAAGGCGTTCGATCCGTTTCTGGCGAACCACCTCTTGAAGCGCCAATTCGATACACTGCCGTTTTTTCTTTGCTCCGGTGATGGCCATCGCCTCACGGAGCAACCGCTCGTCAATCTCGATGGTTGTTCTCATATGCTTTTTTATACGGTTTATTATGCTTTAATAATATACCTTAAATATGAATTAATTATGCATTCTCAGCCATGCCTGTTCGCCGAAGGCTACGAGATTACAAAGAAACCGAAGTAGGGGCAATTCATGAATTGCCCCTACCGGAATCCAGGCCCCTCCCCCTCCGGCATGACGAGAGTTGTTCACAGTAGGGTGCGCCCTGCGCACCATCCGAAGACCGCCGGCGGGCGAGGCTGCTTACTCGAACACCTGCTCGCCGGTGGCAAACAGCAGCCAGACCACCGCCCCGAAAACATATAGTCCGGAGGCGATCAAAAAGACCAGGCTCCAGGAACCGGTGGCATCCAGAATGTAGCCGGTCAGGGTAACGCCGATAATACCCGGAATCGTTCCGGCCGTGTTTGAGAGCCCCAGCAGAATACCGGCATAACGCGGGCCGATATCGAGGTGGTTGACCGCGAAGCCGGACAGGGCAAAAGCACCCAGCCCCAGCACACAGCACATATAGCCGACAGCCTGGGGGGCCGAGGTGACGCCGCCAATCAGAAAGAGGAACAGCGCCGGACCGAAAAAGCCGATGCTCTGCATCAGCTTGCGCACAAAGGTGACGGACAGACCGCGTTGCAACAGGCTGTCCGCGATCCAGCCGGCGACATTGGCCATGACGAACATGACCAGCCAGGGCAGGATGGCGTACAGCCCGACCTGGCGGAGATCGACCCCAAGCGCCTGGGTAAAATAGGTCGGTAGCCAGGTCAGAATAACGTAGAAGCCCCAGTTGGAACAAAAGTGGTTAATCACGATCGCCCAGACCGCGCTTTTGGACAGCAGGTGTCGCCACGGAATTGTGGTGTTGGCCGGAATCGGGGGAATATGCGCCCGGATATGGGCGACTTCTTTGGGAGCGATGGTGGGGTGGGTTTCCGGCGTGTCTGAGACACGCGAGTACCAGAAGAGATACCAGACAAACCCCAGTCCGCCGAACAGGTAGAACACCATCGGCCAGCCCCAGGTCACCACTATGGTCGGCGTCAGCAGCAGGGCGGCGACGGTCCCGAGGGAAATACCGCTCACGTTGAGCGCGGCTGAGCGGGCCCGCTCCTGGCCCGGCACCCAGCGCGCAAAGAGGTTGTAAATCGCCGGAAAGGCCACGCCTTCTCCCAACCCCATGCCAACCCTGGCCAGAAAGAGCACAGTGAGTGAAATCGCTGCCGCGGGCGGCGTGACCAGGGTAAAGAAGGACCACAGCAATACGCCCCAGCCAAGGACTATTTTCCCGCCATAGCGGTCCGCCAGCCAGCCGCCGAAAATCTGGGTGGCCAGATAGCCGTAAAAGAATGAGGACAGGACAATGCCCTGGGTCGTTTGGGACCAGCCATACTCCTGGGCCATGGGCAGAATGGCGACCGAGATATTGACCCGGTCGATGTAACAAATAAACGTGCTGCAAAAGCACAGGCCAACCAGCGTAAAGCGGCGTGGCCAGTAGTCGCGCAGGGCGGCCAGCCCGGAAAATCCAACAGGGTCCGTCATACTCCGGTCTTCCCTTTTTGTATCGAGCGGTCGATCTTGCGCCCAACAATCGGGCACTGCAAATGAGTCGGGCTACTGTACCGGATTCTCTCCCTCTTGCGAACGCATGAGGGGGGAGAGCGAGTATGGAGTGTGCGTCCCTATGTGTCCGCTCCGCTCACCTTGTGCAGCGAGCCGTCGTTCAGTAGGTCGGATTAGCGGAGCGTAATCCGACAAGTGCGGGATGTCGGCTTACGCCTACGGCTAACCCGACCTACAAGGCTACACAGAAGGGTAGGTTGCTCTATGTGTCCGCTCCGCTGACCTTGTGCAGCGAGCCGTCGTTCAGTTCGTAATAGACGGCAATCCGCTCGCCTTCGGACAGGGGTGGCAGGCGAAACTCGGACGGATGCGCTTCGTAGTAGAGCCGCTCGGCTTCCTCGCACCGGGCAACAAAGGCTGTAAGCGCAGCCTGATAGCGACTCTCCGAGACCTTGAGCTGGCTCAACTGGAAGAGTTCGTCATCCGCCTGATGGAGCTGCTGCCAGACTGCCGGTTCGTTATCGGCAAGCCAGGCATCAATCTGAGCGAAATGGAGGCTCAGAGGCCGTGTAGCAGCTAGGTACTGCTGCTGGAGCGTCAGGGGAGAAACCGCAGGCGGCCGGGACGCGGTTGAGGCGCGTCTCCCCCGTTGGGGGGCTGGTGCCATGTCTCCATTCTACGAATGAACCGAACGGCAAAACAAGACATATTTGGCGTGCGACCTTCTCATCTTTTCCCCTCTCCCCTGGTGGGAGAGGGCCAGGGTGAGGGGGTCTTCCGTTACACCCGAATCCGGGTCCAGCCGCCGGCCTGCCAACTCCAGACGAAGGTGACGGACTGGAGGATACGATACACGAGGTTGGCGATCCAAATAGCCAGCAGACCGAATCCCCAGAGCGCCTGCATGGCAAAGGCAATAGGCAGAAACAGACACCACTGCATGGTCAGGGAGATGACCATCACCCGCCGGCTGTGCCCGGCTCCATAGTGGGCATTCATCAGCACGACGCCAAGGGCTTCGAGCGCCATGGTGGCGGCGGTGAGTTGCAGCGGCAGCCGGGCGAGCGCCAGCGTCGTCGGGTCGCGCAGGAACAGCAGCAGAAACAGGTCGGGGGCGAGCAGGGCCGGCAGGGCCAGGCCGCCGACCACCAGCATGGAGAGTCGGGTCACATACCAACCCCAGGCGCGCGCCTCCGGCACCTTACCGGCACCCAGGGCTTGGCCGACAAAGGAAGCCGCGGCCAGTCCGAAGCCGTTCGTCAACAGCAGCCACAACAGCAGCAGGTTGGACAGGACGTGTCCCGCGGCCAGTTCCGCGGTGCCGATATTGCCCAGAATCCAGAAGAAGGCCAGCATGCCGGCGGCAAAGAAGACGTGCTGAATGCCGGCCGGAATCGAGAGCCGCAACAGGGCCAGCAGCGTGGCTCTGTCCGGCCAACGGGCCAGAAAGCCGCCGTCACGAGCGTGGCGCAGGGCGGTGAGCAGATACGTGACCGACCCGATATACAGCGCCGCGGTCGTGCCGATACCGGCCCCGACGACACCGAGGCGCGGCGCACCGAGGTTGCCGAAGATCAAGACCCAATTGAGAAAGATATTGATCACGTTCATCAGAATGATGGTGCGCATATAGAACTTGGACAGATTGACCGCGTTCCAGTAGCCACGGAAGACAAAGTTGATACCCATGGCGAGCAGGCCGACCAGACGCGCCTGAAAATAGACCGTACCGTGGCCGGTGACCGCGGCATCCGGGCTGAGCAGGGCGAACAGGCCCGGCGCGAGACGGATCAGCAGGAACGAGGCGGGCAGCCCGAGCAACAGCACGAGCAACAGCCCGCCGTTCAGCGGCACCGCGATTTCCCCCAAGCGACCGGCCCCCAACCAGCGCGCCGAGGTGGCCTGCACGCCGGTTGCCAGACCGATGATGAACGCGCCACAGGTAAAGGTCGAAAACTGGGCCAGCCCGACCGACGCCAGAGCCTCGTCGCCGAGTACGCCCAGCATGGCCGTATCCACCAGATTCATGATGTTCTGGGAGATCATGCCGCCCATGATGGGCAGGGCGAGGCTGAGCGTCCGGCGCAGGCGGGAGGTCACGGGGATAGTATGAAGCGGATATCAGTCTGCCGCATCTGTCTCGCTCCATTGTATTTTCGCCTCTGGGAAGTTTTTAGCCAAAGCCTTCATTGCAGGGGTCCACCAATCCTTCCCCCATTGATTCGATAACGCATATGTTTGCCCACCGTGGTGCAGTAACTCATCATCCGCGGTAAACCATCTGTGGGGTGAAAAGGTTTTATGTGATTGCTGCACAGCCTCAATAAAGTCCTGCCCGTTGAGGTTTCCCGCCGCTTCTCTAAAGCCTTGGTTATAGAATTTATCGTCTACCGCGCTTGCAATCTCTTCAGGCGCGTGACCGGACTGCACCAAGGCTTGAACAACCCGCAAAATAGCAATCCTTTTCGGCAAGTTTGGATACTTTTCCCCAAGGACCTCAACGTCGAAACGGGTCATATCTCGGCCAGAACTTCTCGTCTGCCTCTCTCGCTTGACCTTCTCTCTGACCTGAACTTGAAACTCCTCTGCCTCTGGTAGCGGAATAACCTGTTGAACATCCAAGAACACTCGCTCACCATCGGCATATGGTTGAAGGCGAATGCACCGAATATCGAGGTCACGCTGATTCAGCCACATGACGGCTGTTGTGAGTTCCTTGGAAAAGTCGGCGGAGGCCAGTATCACTCGAACGTCTTGGGCAAAATGCTCCTCATCCGGCTCATCCCATTCGAGGAATTCGAGCAGACTGCTCTCAGGATCATCGTCACGGCCCATTTTCTGGAGAAAATCACGGTAGATATTTACCGCTTTATCGAACGTCATGGTTGAGACCATCGCGGCATATCGGAGTGCTTGCAGTTCCATATGTCCACCGCTCTCGGTCCGCTTCAGCTCGATCACAACTAGATTTGCCTCTCGGTCAACAGCAAGCAGGTCTATACGCCGTTTCGACTCCTCCCAATCGCCAAACTCTTCACTAATGACCAATAGGTCGGGGTCAAGCGCCTCGATTTGATCCCGAATGAGGGGCTGTAAGTCGGCTCGTTCTCGGAGTCCCTGGCTGGCAAAGTCCGTGCGTGCAAGGGCTTTCAGCGAGTCGGGCGTCACCTCAAAAATAGACATGAAACTTTGATCCGTTCTTCTCTAAGTCCCTCGCTCAGCTTTCAAGGGGAATTTTTCAGGCTGCTCAATCGTCTGCAAGCCAAGGTCCACATCCAAATCAGGCCAATGGAAATGCCCCGGCGTTGGTTCTTCTACGTTGACGATCTGGCTGATGGATACGTCCCGAAACCACGGAAAATCCTCGTAGGACAGAAACAGTTCCTGGTCACCCGCCAAGAGCCAAATCCCATGCCCGGAGATGTTGGTGACTTCAACCGTTGAAGTGCCGATACCACGCGGTTCTGAATTCATCTTTTTGCCTCCGTATTACCTTTTCGACTTCACGGAGTTGTGACTCGGACAACCGATAACTCCGGGCCAGCGTCACCTCAGGGCTGAGCCAGAATTTGGCTTCTCCGTCACCGCCTGAGACATGTACATGCATACGCAACTCTTCCCGCGAGAAGAAAAAATACCGATAACCGTGTTCTCTGTGGATTGTAGGAGCCATCTACTTACTTATTACTGAGCCGCGTCTCGGTTTCCAAGAGCTTCAAACACAGCCCGCGTATTCTCAAGCTCGTGGAAAAATTCACGTTGCGCTTCTTCCGCTTCCAGGCTCTCAAAAAGATCGGGCAACTGTACACTGTGACTCATAATCGCGTTGGCTTACCTGTTCCGTAGGTACTTGCGGACGTAGAGACAGTTGTCGGCGTGGTAAAAACGCTGAATGGCGTCAGTAGGACTCAAGACCCCGCTGGCTAAGGACTGCATGAGGCCCAGATTCAGCAAGGAGAAGAGTTCGAGTTGATCCTTCGGGTCGCTGCTCGCCTCTGACAGAACGATACGGAAGGAATGATTCGGTTTCATCATTGCTCCCGTCCTAGGAGAAATTTTACACCGGCCACAGCGCCCGACTCGTGTTCAAAATTAAGCGTACAACAGTCGGCCTTTTGGCTCTGGAATCGGGCGACCTTGTTCTTCCGCCGTTTCTAGCCACTCCTGAATTATCACCTCGACATTGGCGAGCGCTTTCTTGTAGGTCGGTCCATCAGCCATGCAACCGGGCAACTCAGGGACTTCTGCAAGGTAGGCATGGTCTTCTTCGCTCCAATACAGGAGGATTTCATATTTCCACTTACGGTCCATTATCTCCTCCGGCCAGACGATATTTCACTATTACTCCACGGACCTGTTTGACCTGATACGGTTTCGCCTTACTCCCCTTTGGCTGAAGATTCAAAATTTCCTCTACACCTTCCCTGGTAAAAATATGGTGGCTGCCTCAGACTCGTTCGTGAAAGCCCAAAGAGTGTAATACCCGACAAATCTCGCCAAAAGAGATATTCGCGTCGGACGTACCGCTGAGTATCCGGGAGAGAATGACATTATACTGAGCCACAGTGGGTCTTGTACACCATTCACTCACCTATGACTAATCGATCTTTCTTGTTCCCATCTACAGCTAAAATAAACCCGCCACGAGAGTCAGGATACATGACTCACGGCTGACGCCGGCTGGATGCAGGCAATCAGATTTTTCCCTTTCTTGGCTAGAGCACGAAAGTCACATTCGACCTGGAGGCCGTGCCAGAACTGGTCGGACTGCTCGAAGAACGCGCCAAAGCGTATGGACATCGCGGGCGTAATGGAGCGTTTGCCGTGAACGATTTCGTTGATGGCCCGCGGGGCAACCCTGATCGCACGAGCCATGGTGTTCTGCGAAATGCCCATTGGCTTGAGGTATTCCTCCAGAAGAATTTTGCCGGGAGTGATAGGATTCTGCATCTTTATACCGTGCTCAGAGAAACCCACCCCACCGCTGCGCGGCACCCCTCCAGGGAGGGGAATGGTTGCAGCGCCGATGCCAGGGAATTCGGCCTACCCCCGCCCGATAAACGGCATTTTGGTGGCCATGACGGTCATGAACTGCACGTTGGCATCGAGCGGCAGGTTGGCCATATATACGACCGCCTGGGCGACGTGTTCGACATCGAAGGTCGGCTCGGCGGCGACCGTGCCGTTCGGCTGCGGCACGCCGCGTTGCATGACCGCGGTCATGTCGGTCGCGGCGTTGCCGATGTCGATCTGGCCACAGGCAATGTCGTATTTACGCCCGTCGAGCGAGGTCGATCTAGTCAGGCCGGTCATGGCATGCTTGGTCGAGGTGTAGGGGGCGGAATTGGGCCGCGGCACATGGGCCGAGATAGAGCCGTTGTTGATGATGCGACCGCCCCGTGGATTCTGGTCTTTCATGATCTTGAAGGCTTCCTGGGTGCAGATAAACGCGCCGGTCAGATTCAGGTCTACAACGGCTTTCCACTGTTCATACGGCAATTCTTCCAAGGGGACGGGCGGGGCACCGATGCCGGCGTTGTTGAATAACACGTCGAGCCGGCCAAAGGTCGCTTGGGTTGTGGCAAACAGGGTACGAATAGCGTCGGGATCGCTGACATCGGTGGGCGCAATGAGCGTCTGTGCCTTACTGCCGGCCTCTTTTGCCGTTGCTTCCAACAGTTCGGCCCGCCGCCCGGCCAGGACAACGGCGTAGCCTTCCCGAACGAGCGCCAGGGCACTCGCTTTCCCGATTCCGGTGCCTGCCCCGGTGATGAGGGCGACCTTGGTGTGTGTGCTCATGGGCTTTCTCCTTTACGTGTGGGCCGGGGGGGGAAACCTATCCCGTAGAACCCCCTCACCCTAGCCCTCTCCCTCCAGGGGAGAGGGAATAATTTATGTAGGGGCAACCCCCTGTGGTTGCCCTCCCCCGGTGTTGCCCCACTCCGAGGAGATTGAGGACGCCCCTCTACGCTGAGAAGGACTCCAGGATTTTATCCCGATAGTGGTCGCGTTGTTCTTGGGTTGTACCGGTATTGGGGACGGCGAGGATGGTCGTGTCGAGCAGTCCTTCGCGCTCGTTCAGCTTGGCGCGGACGCGGTCAAGCGGGCCGACCGCGCCAAAGGCATCGACCATTTCGTTCGGAATAAGATCAAAGCCCTTGTCTTTGTCCGGCGTGCTCTGGAGCGCTCTGACCTGTTCAACCGTTTCGGTAAAGCCATGCGCGGCAAAGATATTGTCGTAAATCCGAGCCCAGATACTGAACAGCATGGCCCCTGCGCCGACCCGGTGGGCGGTTGCCAAGTCGTCGTCAATGACCACAAAGCATTGGCCCAGGACCTCGACGTCAGAGCGGCTGCGACCGGCCCGGTCGAGCCCGGTTTTGAGCGGCGGCAGAATGTTATCGCGGACATGCTGCGGCGAGAACATCGGATTCCCGATGAGGCCGTCACCCAGCTCACCCGTGAGGGCGGCCATACGCGGTTTGACCGCAGCGACGTAGATAGGCACCCGCGGCCGTGGCTTCGGATTCGGACGCGGGAAGAAATTACGGGCGCGAATGTTATAGAACTTGCCTTCGTAGTTCACCTCGCCACCCGTCTCGGCCTTGTCCATAATGAGGTGCAGGACCTCGATATACTCCCGCATTTGACTGACCGGTTTGCCCGCGTCCCGTCCGGCGTACCAGTTGTTATTGCGGTGTTGGTGGGCGACTCCCAGGCCGAGCGTGAACCGGCCCTGACTCAACAGGTCGAGGTCCAGGGCCTGAAAGGCCAGCATCACCGGACTATGATTAAAGGCCAGCACCACGCCCGCGCCGATTTTGATGGTCTGGATATTGGGTGCGATGCCGGCCAGGGGAATGAGCGCGGAATTGGTCAACTCGGCCTGCCAGAGTGAATCAAACCCCGCGGCTTCGTATTTCTTTACCCAGCCGACCATTTCGTCGTGGGCGGCGGCGGCGAGAAACATGGAGTATTTCATGCGTTGGTTCCTTTTACAAAAGACAAGGGCAAAGGCAGGAGCCCAAGAGGTCGCGGGCAGGATGCCCGCGCTCCCAGGGAAAGGTGCGTCCCTACAAGGGCCTACGCAGGCGGTTCGTGCTGTCCCCACTGATCAAAGTGGGTCACTTCGGGTGCGGGGCGACGGCTGACCGGTCCGAATTTTCCCGCAGGAAAACCGATCGGAATGGTTGCCACCACACCATACTCGAACGGAATGCCCAGGCGCTCTTGTAACTCGTCTTCAAACATCTGGTGCATGGTCGTCAGGCTCGCCCCCAGGCCAAGGGCGCGACAGGCGAGTAGAATGTTCTGCACGCAGGGGTAGATGGAGCCGTAGGAGGGCGGGGCCTTGCCCTCGCGTTTTTCCGCGGGCACGGAAAACGGCCAATCCCGTTTGCCGCAGATGAGAAGTAAAATCGGGGCTTGGTGCATGTGTTCGGCCAGGTGCATCGCCGCCCGAGCGGTCTTGGCAAAGGAGGAGGTATCGTCTTTTTTGGGCCGGAGCGCATTACCGAAACGGTCCAGCATGGCCTGATGGTAGCGTTCCTGGAAAAACTTCTTGTTGCCCGCGTCCTGGAGCACCACAAACGCCCAGGCCTGAAGATTCTGGCCGCTGGGTGCCCGTATCCCGGCATCGAGAATTTTCCGAATCATCTCGGTCGGGATGGGGTCGGGTTTGAGCCGGCGCATCGCCCGCATCGAATGTATGGTTTCAAAGACTCCCGGTTCTTCAGCCATCGTATTCCTCCTTTTCGGTTCAGGGCCGCTACGCCCCTCTGAGTAAGTGTTTGGCAATGACCACGCGCTGAATCTGAGACGTGCCCTCATAAATCTGGAGCAGCTTGGCGTCACGCATCAGCTTTTCCACCGGATACTCGCTAAAATAGCCATAGCCGCCGAAAATCTGCACCGCGTTGGTGGTGATCTGCATGGTCCGGTCGGCACCGAACGCCTTGGCATAGCTGGACACAATGGACGAGGCCGCGCCCTGGTCGAGCAGCCAGGCGGCTTTATAGGTCAGGAGGCGCATGGCTTCGAGCTCAATCGCCATATCGGCCAGCATGAACTGGACGGCCTGAAAATTGGCGATGGCCTGACCAAAGGCTTCACGCTGCTGGGCGTATTTGACCGACTCATCCAGCGCACGTTGGGAGATACCGATGGCAAAGGCGCCCACCTCGGGCCGGCTGCGGTCAAACGTCCGCATGGCGATCTTGAAGCCCTGGCCTTCCGCCCCGACCAGGCCGGCGCGCGGCACTTTGACATCCTCAAACACGATCTCCGCGGTGTCGGACGCCCGCTGGCCCATCTTGTCGTGCATGCGGTTGGCCGTCACGCCGGGGGAATCGGCCGGCAACACAAAGCACGACACGGCCCGATGACCCTGGCTTCTATCTTCGGTCGCAAAGGTCACATACCAATGCGCCACCGAGCCGTTGGAGATAAAGTGCTTCGTGCCGTTGAGGACAAAATCATCGCCGACCTTGCGATAGCTTGTCGAGATCGCCGCGGCGTCAGAGCCGGCACCCGGCTCGGTCAGGGCGAAGGCGGCGTAGACCGGCTCGGCGACGAGCTGGCCGAGGTAGGCTTTTTTCTGCGCATCGCTGCCGGCCACCAGCAAGGGCGTGGTCGCCAGATTATTGGCCACCATATTGAGCGCCATACCCGCGCAGCCATAGACAATTTCTTCATCAATCAGGCAGGTATCGAACACCTCCAGCCCCAGACCGCCGTATTCGGTCGGCACAAGCGGATTGAGGATGCCCAGTTCCCAGGCTTTGCGACAGACATCGTCGGGGAAGGCCTGCTCTTTGTCATACTTTGCCGCAACCGGAATCATTTCCTCGACGGCAAATTTGTGGACCGTGTCTTTGAGTTGGTGTTGTTCCGGGGTCAGTTCAAAGCCGTACACGGTGGGTTCTCCTTCTTCTCTGTGAATAATCAACGCACGACAGCGCGCATTATTGTAACCAGGCTAAACAGCCGGCCTCTTCCAGAATGGGGTCTACAGCCGCCTTCTCTTCAACTTTGGCGTAGCGTTCCCGCAGAACGCGAAACGACCGGGCGTGGTATTTCTGCGTCCCCTGCGAGTACTCCGTGCCACCCAGCATGACCGAAAACGTCTCCTGGCCGGCAGCCAGGGCCTGGGCGTTGGCGGCGGTCCAGGGCAGAAAGGTCTGACCGATTTCTTTGAGGATGGGCTTCAGCGTCGGGGCCAGGTCGTCCCAGGTCTCCAGGACGCCCTCATCCTTGGGGTCCAGCATCTGCACCGCCCAGGACAAGACGTTCGGGGCAACCGCTCGCATGATCGTCCCGGCCGAGGGATCGGTGGAGCATTGGTGGAGCTGCGCGGCCAGACCAAAATCACCGAACGTGGGCCGGCCACCGAACAGATACATGCGTTGCGCGAGGTGGGGTTCGAGCCGGGCCAACAGACGGTCGAAGGAAGACTCGATATGCTCGCGGGTCTGCTCGCTTGAGCCGACAAAAGACAGACGCGGGACCATCCGCGTCCGAATTTGCTCCGTCGCCTCCGCGTATTCTTCCTCACTCAGCCCCGGCCGGGTCAGACGCGCAATGCGCTCAGCCGTGGCTTGCTGGTCAGGCGCGTACGTCCAGCGATAGTGGAACATCTGCTTATTGCCCCACTCGTCGCCATACTCTTCGATCAGGGCCGACAGGAAGGCCAAAGTCGGGTCGCGCGGCTGAATGGACGGCTCGGGCTGGAGTTCCTCAAAATGCTCCATAATAGGCGTGGAATCCTGCCTGCCCTGTCCGTCCGGGGTGACGACCAGCGGCACGAGGGGCAGCTTGGCGTAGCGCGCGAATTCTTCCTGATTGGTGGAATCACGCGCAATCCATTCGTGCGGAATCTGCTTGTAGCGAAAATAGGCCCGGACTTTTAACGAATAGGGCGACAGCTCAACACCAAACAGACGGTAGGCTTGGGACATAAGCGTAATCCTGACTGGGACCTGATTGAGACCCGTCTATTGCCCGTTAAAATGAGGCGCGCGTTTCTCCAGGAAGGCGGCAATACCTTCTTTGCCGTCTACGGTCTTGGAGCGCGCGGCAATGGACTGGGTCTCATTTTCCATCTGGGTTTCGAGCGTTTCCGTCCAACCGCTGTGGAGGAGTCGTTTGGCTCCCCCGAACGCGCCGGTTGCTCCCGAAGCGAGCTCGGTGGCGAGTTTTTCTGCTTCAGCCAACAAATCCGCGTCCGGGACAACACGGTTCACGATGCCCCAGGCTTCGGCTTCCTGAGCGGACAGCAGCCGGTTGGTGACCGCCAACTCGAAGGCCCGCTTCATGCCGACGATGCGCGGCAGGAAATAGGTTGACGAGCCGTCCGGGGTCAGCCCGGCGCGCGTATAGGCCATGGTGAATTTCGCCGACGCGCCGGCAAAAACAATGTCACACGAACACGCAATACTCATGCCCGCTCCGGCGGCCGTACCGTTCACCGCTCCGATCAACGGGGCGTCCATCCGAGCGAAACGCGACACTGCGCCGTGCAGATAGGTGGTCACTTCCTTCATATGGGCGGGCAGTTGGTCACCCTGGGCGGCAAAGCTCTTCAGGTCTCCACCGGCGCAGAACATGCGGCCGTTGCCGGTCAGCACAGCGGCCCGGATATCCGCGTCTTCGTCACATTCGAGTGCAACCTGCATCAAATCACGTGCCAGATCGATATTGAGCGCGTTGGCGGAATCCGGCCGGTTCAGCCTGATGAGGGCGATCTTGTCTTTTTTTTCAAATTGCAGGGCGGTGTAGCTCATGCGATCCTCCGTCTGACGATGCGATGCTAGAGCGCGAGAAGATCGACGATGGCGCGACCGATCTCCTGCGGCGCGTCTTCCTGAATAAAGTGCGAGCCGGTGACGGTGATTTCTTTTTGATTCGGCCAGGTCCGGCAATACTCGCGTTGCGGGCCGGTCAGGATCGCTCCGGGGTCGGCGTTCACAAAGAGTTTGGGCAGCTCGCTGCCTGACAACCATTGCCCATAGTGTTCGACGATCTCGACCACATCGGCCGGTTCGCCCTCGATCGGAATCTGACGCGGCCAGGTCAGCGTCGGTCGGCGCGACTCGCCCGGCTCGGTGTACGGCTTGCGGTAGACGGCCATTTCCTCTTCGGTCAGGGTGCGCACCACGCTGCCGGGCAGCACCCGCTCGACAAAGACGTTGTGCTGGAGCACCATCTCCTCGCCGGCAGGCGAACGAAAGCCCTGAAAGACCTTGCGCGCCGCCTCGGGGAAGGTCTGCCAGGTCAGGGGACAGACGATGGCCTCCATATAGACCAGCGCCTTGATGCTGTCCTGATGCCGGTAGGCCCAGTGGAAACCCAGGGCTGAGCCCCAGTCGTGGACCACCAGGGTGACGCTTTTCGAGCGCTGATCGAGCCCAACGGCCTCAAACCAGGCATCCAGATAGCGGGCGTGGTCAACAAAACGGTAGGAGCCGGCGGGATTCTTGCCCGAATCGCCCATGCCGATCAGGTCGGGCGCCAGGCAACACGCGCCGCCTTCGACCTCGGCAATAATATTGCGCCAGAGATACGAAGAGGTCGGGTTGCCGTGCAGAAACACAACCGGGTCGCCGCTGCCGGTATCGACATAGGCCAGCTCACTATCGAGCACGGACACCCGTTTCCGTTCATACGGATCGTTGGCTGAAATAGACTGACTCATGCTGCTCTCCTCGAAAGTCCCCTCTCCCCCGGAGGAAGAGGGGCAAGGTGAAGGGGATTCCGACTTAGCTTGTCCCCGCAATATCCGCCATCAAGGCCAACGCCTCAGGCTGACCCGACTGCACCATCATGGTTGAAACCCCGGCGGATTCCCAGACCTTGAAACGCGCGCGAATCCGCTCCGGCGGACCGCACAACGAAATTTCGTCGCACAGCTCATCTGGGACCAACTCGGTCGCCTCTTTTTTCCGGCCGGACAGATAGAGGTCCTGGATCTCAGCCGCCACGTCGGCATAGCCGTACTTCGAGACCATCTCGTTGTGGAAATTCCGGCCTTTGGCTCCCATGCCGCCGACGTAGAGCGCCAGGGTCGGCTTGAGTTGGGCCAGGCAGGCTTTGACATCGTCTCCGATCACCACGGTACAACCGGCCAGAACCTCGAAGTTCTCCAGCGACTTACCGTTGCCGGCCTTCGCAAAACCTTTCTCCAGGTCGGGCGTAAACATATCCATGCGATAAGGCGAAAACCAGATCGGCAGCCAGCCGTCGGCGAGTTCGGCCGTGATGCGAATGCTGAGCGGCTTCATGGTTGCCAGGTAAACGGGCAGGCGGCGTGAGTGCAGGATGGACTTGAGGGGTTTGCCCAGCCCGCTGGCGTCTTCGCCCTGATAGGGCAGTTGATACACTTTACCGTCTAAGGAAACCGGCTCCTGACGGTCCCAGATCTTGTGCAGGATTTCAACGTATTCGCGAATGCGGGCGGCCGGTCGGCTGTAGGGCATGCCGTGCCAGCCTTCGATGACCTGCGGGCCGGACATTCCCAGGCCGACAATCACCCGTCCGTTCGACAGGGCATCCAGGGTTGACATGGTCATGGCGCACATCGCCGGCGTGCGGGCCGGAATCTGGAGAATACCGGTGCCGAGTTTTATCCGTGAGGTCTTGGCCGCCAGATAGGCCAGCGGCGTCACCGCGTCGGAGCCGTACGCCTCCGCGCTCCAGACCGAGTCATAGCCCAATTTTTCCGCTTCGAGGATCATCTCCAGGGGCAGCTCGACCCGGCCACCGGAATACCCAATGCCTATGGCAAGTTTCATAAGGACTCCTTCCTTCAGGGGACTGTTTATATCGAACTGCCGGACGTGCGGCTACTCGGGGAGGGGAGCAAGCGGCACACCGGGGGTTCACCTTCCCGGTCGAAAGGCGTCCGCCACGCGCCCATAGTCTTCGAGCCGCGGCAGGATGAGCGGCAGGTCCACCCCGGCCGCTCGATACGCGGCAATGCGTTGTCGGCACTGTTCTGCCGAGCCGATGACATAGAAAGACTCGACCATCTCGTCGGTGATGAGCTTGACCGCCTCTTTACCTTCGTCTTTGGCATACGACTCTCGTAACGGCCCAAGGATGGACGGATCAAAGCCCCCCTTTTCGAGCAGGATCTCCCCGACGTGGGCCTCGTCAAGGAGGCGGACGATACGCTTCTTGAGGGTCGGCAGCAGGCGCTGCGGATCATCGCTCAGGCGAATGACCAGCATGCAGGCAATATCGATCGACCGGGGGTCACGCCCGGCCTCTTGGGCGGCGCTGCGGATCTCTTCCACCGCGTAGGTGATATAGGACGGGGGAACATAGGCGTTCAACACCACGCCGTCGGCAATCGCTCCGGCCAGCCGTAGCCCTTTTTTTCCAATCGCCGCAAGATAGATGGGTAGGTTTTGCTGAATCGGCGTGGTGGCCAGCCGGGCGTTCCTGAGCGTAAACGGTCCGGCCGTGTCGGACACCCGTTCCCCGGACAGCAGCCGTCTCAGCAGGGAGACGCTGCCCCGCAGGGCAAGATGGGCATTACCGTAGGCCATGCCCATCTTGGCCTGGACCACCGCGCGTTCGCTACGCCCCAGCCCCAACACGAAGCGGCCGCCCGTCAGCCGGTCCAGCGTGGCCGTTGCCATGGCGAGTAAGGCGGGATTGCGGGTGTACGGGTTTGTGACACCAACGCCGAGCTTGATCCGCTCGGTCACCGCCCCGAGATAGCCCAGCAGCGAGAAAATCTCTTCGTGGAAGTAGCGCTCCGTGACCCACAGGGACTCATAGCCGGCGTTTTCGGCGAGCTGTCCGTACTGCTTCAGTTCGGGGCCACTCTCGATACCGTGGTAGAGGACGAGACCTGATCGACTCATAATCCGCTCCGTTCTAGGCTTGCTTCTGGGCGACAAACGTCCAATACGTCGGCACGATATCCGGATTCTCCTGGGTGACGCGGAAGCCGGTCTCGCGCAGCATGGCGAGAATATCACTCCGGGTGTTGACGATATTCCCCCAGGTGACCTCGAACCACTGCTCCAGAATGCTCATGCTAAAGCGGCGGTCGTGCAAATCGGCACCCGTTTCCGGGGCACACCGATCGACCAGCAGCAGGCTGCCGCCGGGCTTGAGGGCGCGCTGGCAGCCCCGCAGGATGTCGGTTTTTTTTGCGTCGGGGAGCTCGTGAAAGACCTGGACCATGGTGACGAGATCACATTCATTCTCAAAAGGCAGTTCCTCCCCACCAACTGAACGCACGTCTACCCGGTCGCCGAGCCCGTGCGCCTGAAGCATCTTCCGGGAGGCTTGCACAAAATAGGGCAGAGGCTCGATGCCGGTCACGCGACAGTGTGCGAATTCCTGGGCAAAGCGCGCGATCACGGTCCCACTCCCGGAGCCGATATCCATGACACGCCCACCAGCCGCGAGTCGCTCTTCCATCCCGGGCAGCTTGCGGGCCGCCGCCACCACGACCGGGGCCCGCAGGGCCGAGACTTTGCCCTGCTGGTGAAAGAAATCTTCATCGTGGTCGTGAAAGGTTTTGAGCGCTCCGGTCCGAAAGGCGTCGGGATAGGCCGGAAAGTCCCGCGACAGGCTGGCCAGGACATGGCTGGTCAGCAACTCGGGAGCGTCGTCGCCGAGCAATTCGTCCATAAACGGCGCAAAGGTGAACTGCGTATCTCCGTCGGCTTGGAGGATGCCAACCGCACACGCGGCCTGACACCAGACCTTTGTCCGCCAGGGGTCGAGTTCCAGGGCTGCGGCCAAGGCTTCAGCCGAGGCTGTTCCACCGCAGCGCCGCAGCTCGGCAAAATAGCCCAGCCGCCCGCCAATGTCGGTAATATGTGTCGCATGCAGGCCGAGCATCCAGCTGCGTACCATCCGGGCCTGACTGTTTTTTGTTATTTCTCTGTTGGGCATAGCTGTTCCTCAGTTCTTGTGTTTCTGTAAAAATGTGCGGATCGCCTGTCTTGATCGTGTCGGTTGCTCGACCCAAAACACATGGCCGGCCGGTTCCAGGACCACGAGTTCGGCAGCGGCAATATGGTCGGCCAGGAGTTGTGAGTTCTGCCAGGCGATCAGGGCATCGTCCTTTCCCGTAATGACCAGGGTCGGGCAGCTAATCCGGGAGAGCCGGCCGAACGTATCGTGCGCATAGGCCGCCCGCATTCTGTGAGCGAAACCGATAGGGTCGAGGGGCTGCTTTTTGCGGGCTTCAATCAGTGCCGGGATCAGCTCGGGATGCTGTTCGATGTAGCCTTTGGTAAAGGCGGTTTCGGCCAGCGCCCGACCGCGCTCTGCCGCGGAGAGTGCGGCTGTTGAATGGGAACTCCGGAGAGCCTCGCCCTCCAGGCTGACGGCGTGCGGGCCGCCGGGAGTAGTGCAGCCCAACACCAGGGAGCGGACGGCAGCCCCGTGCCGAATAGCCAGTTCCTGGGCAATCATCCCCCCCATTGAGACGCCATACACCTGCGCCGACGAGAAGCCGACATGCTCCATGAGTGCGGCGGTATCATCGGCAATCATACCTATCGTGTATGCGATGTCCGGCTTTTCGCTCTGGCCGGAGCCGCGTTGATCGAAGATGAGGACCCGGAATTGATCTACGAAATCCGGCAGCAGATTGGCAAAGATACTCCGGTCGCTTTGCGCCCCGTGGATGAGCACAAGCGGGTCGCCCGTCCCGTGGAGTTCGTAGGCTAAGTTGACACCATTGACCCGTGCAGAGGGCATACCACCTCCTGATTATCCGACTAGACCGCCTGGGGCAGCGCCGCCGGTTTCTTCACAAAACATAACAGCACCGCGCCGAAAAGATTGCAAAACGCACTCATAAAAAAGGCGAGGTCGTAACTCCCGTATACATCGTATAAATAGCCCGCGGCCATGGGCCCGAAGGCCGCCATGGAGCCGGCCAGGGAAAAAATGAAACCCACGATCGCCCCAACCGCCAGCCGTCCATAGAAGTCGCCGACGATCGCCGGGAACAGGGCGGTGGTCCCGCCATACGAAAAACCGAATAGCGCTGCCGACGGGTAGAGCAGGGAGAGGTCGGAACTGACTGCCAGACCAAAGAACGCCGCGGCTTCCAGAGTCAGACAGGTGCCCAAGGTCAGCAGGCGGCCACAACGATCGGACAGCGGGCCGGTAATCAGGCGACCGGCGAAACCGGCCAAGCCGATCACGCTGATCAAGGTTGCGGCGGTCACCTGCGATACGCCCAGGTCTAGGGCAAAGGGCACGATATGGACCAGCGGCATGAACACCACCAACCAGGTCAGCGTAAAAGCGGCAACCAGCATCCAGAAGGCAACCGTCCGACGCGCGGACGCGAGGGTCCAGGCATCGCGCCGGTCGGGAGAGACGTACGGTCCGGCGAGAGCCTCTTCTGATAATAAAACGGGCTGGCTGCCGTCCGGGCGGAGACCCAGACGTTCGGGGCCACGCACGATGAAGCAGGCACACAGCGTAATGAGCACCAGTCCACCCAGGCCCAGGAGCAGGTAGGAGGTGCGCCAGCCATAGCTCGTAATGAGCAGGGCGGCCAGCGGCGGAACGAAGAAGTTACCGAAGCTGGAGCCACTCGTGCTCATGCTGAGGGCGAGACCGCGCCGCCGGATAAACCAACGCACCACAGTCGCGTTACACGGCACAAAGGCGGCACTCATGCCGAGCGCGGCAATACCGCCGAGAAAGAGGTAGAGTTGCCACAGAGCCTGCACCTGACTCAGCAGCATGACCCCGCTGCCCAATAAGACGCCACCGACTCCTACCACCAGACGCGGGCCCCAGCGGTCCGTATACAGGCCAGCCACAATCCCGAGGCCGCTATACACAAAGACGTACACCGAATAGGCGAGGGACAAACTCGTCCGCCCCCAGCCCATCTCCGCCGAAATTTCCGGCATGAACACCCCGTAGGAAAACTGAATCCCGTACGCGGCGGACAATACCGTGAACGAACAGCCGACAATCACCCAGCCGTAGAAGAATGGCGGCTGACCGGCCGGCACGCGGTCGGATGAGAGCTTCACCGGTTCAATGACACGCATTGTCCCAAAGAGTAAACGTATCCTCCAATAGACATGCAGATGCTGGACACGTTTACTCTTTGCAGTATCCGGGGCGGGCGACACTGGGTCAAGAGAGCGTCCGCCAGCGCCGGGCCGCGAGGCAATCTGACAGACAGGGACGACCGGCCGATTACAACCCTAAGGCCTTGGCAATGTTGACGCGCTGAATTTCATCCGTGCCACCGGGAATGCGCAGATTGCGCGCAATGCGGAATATTTTTTCGATCCCGGACTCTTTCATCAGTCCGTGCGCCCCGTGCAGTTGGACGGCTCTATCGGCCACCCGATACAGCGCTTCGTCGCAGAAGACTTTGAGCCCACACACCGTTTTGATGAGGTCGGGGTCGACCTTGAGTGCCCACAAATTTCCCTGGTCGGCCTGCCACAGGCTTTGGAGCGACAGGCTGCGCATGGCTTGGACGTCCAGATAGGAATCGACCACCATCCACTGTAAGGCTTGAAACCGACTCAGCGGTCCACCGAACGCGCGCCGGTTCTTGATATAGTCACTACAGCGGTCGAGCAGGTATTGTCCCAGGCCGGTACACATGCCCCCACGCCGGACGCGAATCCAGTTGATCATCCCCATGCTGAGGTAAAAGCCCTGGCCTTCCTCCCCCCACATCTGGTCCGCTGAGAGCTGGCAGTTCTCGAACCGAAGTTCACCGGTCATGCCGTCATCCATAATGGTCCGATACGTCCGGCCGCTGGTCAGCCCAGGGTTGTCTCGTTCAACGATAAAGGCCGTTGCGCCGGCCCCCCCTTTGCTCGGGTCGTGCAGCGCACAGACAAAGATCAGGTCGGCGTACTGGGCATTGGTAATATATGCCTTGGTGCCGTTCACCACCCAGGTGTCGCCATGTTTTTCGGCCCGAGTCTGCATGCCGAGCACGTCAGAGCCGCCGCGGTATTCGGTGATGGCATAGGCACCGGTTGTTTCACCCCGGACCAGGGGCAAGAGGTATTTCTGCCGCTGCTCCTCAGTCAGAAACATCAGCATGTGATTGGGCCCCTCCGTCCAGGACAACATCCACTGCGCAACCCCGATGCCGTGCTGATAGACGGCCTCATGCACGAAAAACATATCGGTCAGACTAAACCCACCGCCACCGACCTCTTTGGGCATATGCAGCGCGTACAGTCCCTGCTCCGCAGACCGTCTGCGAATCGTCTGCTGGGCGGCCAGCACTTCGGGAGCCAGCCGGCCGTCTTCACGCAGATAGAGGTGCTCGTTGGTGAGGTGGGCGGCCAGACTGTGCTCGATGGGAGCAATATCGTTTTCAATAAAGCGGTGAATATCGCGCACCGTCCGCTCAACGTTCGGTGGCGGGGAGAAGTCTATCATACGCTCGTTCGTAATGGATTCCGGTCGGAAATACTATCCCGCCCGAGGGCCGTACGGCGTCAAAAAGGCGTAAAAAAGGGGGCCGTGCGGCCCCCGTGGTATAGACATTTTCAGCCGGCGAGAGAGCGCCTCCCCCGACAGCCTGCCGGCTTAGTAGTCATCAAAGTCGTCGTCGTGGCTATGACCGTCCGGTCCGGCTTGGGGCTTTTCGGGTTTCTCGGCCACCGCCGCTTCCGTGGTCAACATCAGGCCGGACACGCTCGCCGCATTTTGGAGGGCGACCCGGACAACCTTGGTGGAATCAATCACCCCGGCCTTGAACAGGTTCTCGTACTCGCCCGAGGCCGCGTTAAAGCCGGCGTCACCGGTCTTCCTTTTGATCTGATCGAGCACCACCGGAGCGTCCAGGCCGGCATTGCTCACGATTTGTCGAATCGGCTCTTCGATCGCTCTGCGCACGATCTTCACGCCCGCATCCCGGTCGTCGTTGAACACCAGTTCGTCCAGCGTGGCTTGCGCCCGAATCAGCGCCACGCCCCCGCCGGGTACGATCCCTTCTTCCGCCGCCGACTTGGTGGCATGCAGGGCGTCGTCGACCCGGGCCTTGCGGTCTTTCATCTCGACCTCAGTGGCGGCGCCGACCCTAATCACCGCTACCCCGCCGGCCAGCTTGGCCAGGCGCTCCTGGAGCTTTTCCCGATCGTAGTCTGAGGTGGTTTCTGCAATTTGGGCCCGAATTTGATCCGCCCGCCCGGCGATGTCTTTCTTCTTGCCGGCCCCATCCACAATGGTGGTGTTGTCCTTGTCCATAATCACCCGCTGGCAGCTCCCCAGGTCTGCCAGATCAATATGTTCGAGCTTCATGCCGAGCTCTTCGGCAACCACCCGGCCGCCGATCAGAATGGCGATATCCTCCAGCATGGCTTTGCGCCGATCCCCGAAGCCTGGGGCTTTCACCGCAGTGCAGTTCAGGGTGCCGCGGAGCTTGTTCACGACCAGGGCCGCCAGGGCTTCCCCGTCAACGTCTTCGGCAATAATCAGCAACGGTCTGCCGCTCTGTGCAATTCTCTCCAGCAGAGGGACGAGTTCCTGCATATTCGAGATTTTTTTCTCATGCAGGAGAATATAGGGCTGCTCGATCTCGGCCACCATCCGCTCCGGGTCGGTCACAAAATACGGGGAGAGAAAGCCGCGATCAAACTGCATCCCCTCCACAACGTCCAGCACGGTTTCTAATCCCTTGCCCTCTTCAATGGTAATCACGCCTTCCTGGCCGACGCGCTCCATGGCTTCGGCCATATTGTCTCCTATTTGGGCGTCACCATTGGCCGCAATCGTTCCGACCTGAGCGACTTGCTCCTTGCTGCGGACCTTACGGCTCTGTCCGTGTACGCCCTCGACCACCTTTTCGACCGCGGCATCGATGCCGCGCTTGAGTGACATCGGGTCGAAGCCGGCGACCTGGAGCCGCAGCCCTTCGGTCAGGATGGCCCGGGACAGGATGGTTGCCGTGGTTGTCCCGTCCCCGGCCACGTCCGCGGTTTTCGTTGCGACCTCACGGATCATCTTGGCACCCATATTTTCGAATTTGTCCTCGAGTTCAATCTCTTTGACAACCGTCACACCGTCTTTGGTGACAACCGGAGCACCAAAGCTTTTCTCTAAGAGGACATTGCGGCCTCGGGGGCCAAGGGTCACCTGCGCTGCATCCGCTATGATATTTACACCTTTAAGAATCCCGTCCCGAGATTCCTCATGTAAATGGACTACCTTACTCGCCATACAACTGATCTCCTTTCATGCATCTCGTGGCCAATATGTATTGTCGCCCAGAGGCAACTTAAGCATCTTTCCTCGAAATGCAAGCGCGGACGGGGCCTAGCCCGTTATCGACGGACATGTGCCCAGCGAGCCTGGGGGATGTCATTCGGGCTGACCGCCGGGATTGTCGCCAAAGTCTTTTTCCCACGGCGGACAACGACCTCGCCAAGGACTTGGTTACGCAGAACCGGGGCTGCCACATGGGTGGGCAGTTGGAGAGAAATGGAAACGGCACCAACATCGCCTTTGGGGACCAATGGCGCCGCCGTTGCCGCGGCAACGGGCTGAAAAGCGGATAGGTTGCCGTTCTCAACCCGAACCTCAACCCATAAAAGAGAGCCGCCTTCGATCAGCGGCAGTCGCGTAAAGTTGTCGAACCCCCACTCGAGCAAGTCCTCGGCAACACGGAAGCGCATCCTGCTCGTTTTCCCGCCGAAGACGATAGCAATCAGACGCAGCGAGCCCCGTTGAGCGGTCGTGACAAGATTAAAGCCCGCCTTTCTCGTAAAGCCGGTCTTGAGCCCATCAACCCCATGGGTGCGCCCAACCAGTCGATTGGTATTCGGCAGATGCCTACGGCGGTGACCGAAGGGCATAGACGGCTGCGCAGTCCAGGCTAAAACATGGTGATGACGTAAAAGTGCCCGAGTAAGCAGGGCGATGTCGTCAGCCGAGGCTTTATCTGGCGCCCGGTCGGTTTTGGTCGGCATGCCATTGACCGTGCGGTAGCGTGTCTGCTCCATGCCTAACTGTCGGGCGCGGGCGTTCATCCGCTGTACACATTGGCTGACGGAGCCGCAGACGTGTTCGGCAATGGCAACAGCCGCATCGTTTGCAGAGGTGACGAGAACGGCTCGGAGCAGCTCTGCCAGTCGAAAAACTTGCCCAGGTCGCAGAGAGATCGTTCGTCCTTTTGTGTGACTCGCCCGCCGGCTAATAGTCACCTGGGTCTCCAGGTTGACCCGCCCTCTTTCGATGTCTTCAAAGACGATGAGCCCCAACATCATCTTGGTGAGAGAGGCTTGGGGCCATATCTTTTGGCTCCTGTGGGCAAAGAGCACCTGACCGGTCTGAGCGTCTTGTAAGAGCGCGGCTTCAAAATGTTTGAAAGCCGGCAGCTCTGGCGGTTGGGGAAAGTATTCGCTCCCGCTGGCTGCGAAGGCTTGCTGTAGAGAGCCACTCAGGAAACTGCCAGCAATAATGCAGACAATAAGACCCCGTGCCCACGTGTATGATTGCATCCACCCCTCCTCACCCCCTGCGCATAGCCCGAGTAGGACATGGGGATATGGTCCTGTATGGACTATGAAAAATTTCCAGTAACCCATGATAACAGCATATCTAAATGCTTGTCAATAAAGGACTTTTTTATTCATCATATGCCGGCTTCATGAGGAGGCTGGCGTGGACTTCGGCCCACAATATCTTGTACCTAGCGAGTTTCATCACTCAAGAGCTTGTGGAGAGAGAGAATATCTCTATGAATGGCTGTCAGAATTTTTCGTTGCTGTCGGTCCGGTCGGATGGGAAGGGACACTGCGGGCTCAGCCTGAGAAAGAGGAGGAGCCTCATCCGATAATCTCTGCCCGTCTTTCAACCGTTTTTTCGCTCCGGCAATCGTGAATCCCTCTTCATACAAGAGACGCTTGATATCAAGCAGGGTCTCGACATCGCGCCGGCGATATAATCGATGGCGCGACGGAGTTTTCCCAGGCTTGAGAATGGGAAACTCCGTCTCCCAATACCGCAACACATAGGGCTTCACGCCAACAATCTTGGCGACCTCGCCGATGCGGAAATAGAGCTTATTCGAGATCTCAACCTGGTCCACGACAAGCTCAGTCTTGGAGGAGTGGGTTAATTGCCTTTTTCAAGACAGGGCTCGGTTTAAACGACAACACACGACGGCCGGATATAATAATTTCTTCTCCTGTTTGTGGATTCCGTCCTTTACGCGGATGTTTCTCGTTAATGACGAAATTCCCAAAGCTGGAGATTTTGACCTTTTCTCCCTTTTCGAGATGGCCCTTGATGATTTCGAAGATCGACTCAACCACATCGGTCGCTTCTTTTTTTGAAAAGCCGACCTTCTCATAGATATGCTCAACAATGTCTGCCTTTGTCATACAGGGCCTCACCAGAATCCTCCATCAGCAGGAGGCACGGAAGCTTTCAGCTCATACCCACACGGGCGGGAGCCCAGCGGTGTTCACCAAGCGCATACGTCGCTCCCCAGGCGGCCGATAAGAAGCGCAAGATTGTGTAATACCACGACAATATTATAAATAACAATTTGCGAGCATAGTGGAGCCGCGCTGTGAAGTCAAGTTTGGGCGCGCTTTGAAAGGCAGGCTCGGACTTGAGTCTCTCCTCCCTTCTTCCCGGGAGGGCTTTCAGCAAAGAAGCTCCAAGGCTAGGATACAGAACAAAGAAAGTGAAGGAGGACATGCCTTGCAGGAGATCCGTACCCAGTTGAGTGAAGACCTGACCGCCGCGACAACAGGCCCAGACCTCGAAGCTGTCCGCGTTCGCTATCTCGGACGGAAAGGGGCGATCACCCTGCTGCGAAAAAACGCCGATTTCTCAGCAATGTCAGCGGCTGAAAAGAAACGCTTTGGACAACAGTTCAACGAATTGAAACGCTTCGCCGAGCAACAGATCGCCGCCGCCCAGGCCCACCAGAAAAGTACGGCCCTCGCCCCGCCGAGCATCGATATGACGCTTCCGGGCCTCAACAGCCACCTCGGCCACCTTCATCCGATTTCTCTGGTCCAACTGGAGCTCGAAGAAATCTTTCAATCGCTGGGATTTATGATCCTTGATGGCTACCACGTGGAGACGGACTTTTATAATTTTGAGAGCCTGAACATCCCGCCTGACCACCCGGCCCGAGACATGCAGGATACGTACTGGCTCAAGAATGGCTTGCTGCTCCGGACGCATACATCGGCCAATCAGGTCCGTGCGTTGGAACGCTATGGCGTACCCGTTCGGGCCGTCTTTCCGGGCCGCTGTTTTCGGAATGAGGCCATTGATCCCAGCCATGAGAATACATTCTACCAGCTCGAAGGCTTGATGGTGGACACAGAGATTTCCGTTGCCAATCTGATTGCGGTTATGCGTACTGTGCTGACCGCGATCTTTCACCGCGAGGTCACGGTGCGCTTACGGCCAGGCTATTTCCCTTTTGTCGAACCCGGCTTTGAGCTCGATATCCAGTGTCTGATCTGTGCTGGCGAGGGCTGTTCAACCTGCAAAAAATCCGGCTGGATTGAATTGCTGCCGTGCGGCCTGGTCCACCCCCGGGTACTTGAGTTTGGTCAGGTCGATCCGGATCGCTATAGCGGCTTCGCCTTTGGCTTGGGTCTCACCCGCCTGGCCATGATGAAATATAATATTCCGGATATTCGGCTTCTGAACTCGGGCGATCTTCGTTTCTGCGAGCAGTTTCCGGCAGCCGTCTGAGTAGGAGTCGGGCATGCATATCTCCCTTGACTGGATCGCCCAGTATGTAGACCTGTCAGGTCTCTCGCCCCAAACCATCGCGCACCGGCTCACCATGGCGACGGCTGAGGTAGAAGGGCTGGCAACCCTGGTTCGCTCTCTCGATGGGGTCCGCATCGGTCAGGTGATATCGGTTGAACCGCTGGGCGATCAGCACACCTTCGTTTCCGTTCAGTGCGGAACGGAGCAGTTTACGACAGTCTGTGGGGCGCCCAATGTGCGGGCGGGGATGCAATCGGCCTTTGCCTCCGCTGGCGTGACGCTTGCCGGGGGGCAGACGATTACCGAAAAGCGGCTTGGCGGGAAAACGAGTCAGGGCATCTTGTGCTCGTCCGAGGAATTGGGCATGGGCGGCGGACATTTCGGCATCCTTGACCTCCCCGCCTCTCTTGAGAGCGGGGCGGCTCTGGCCGACTGCATGCCGGCTGCGGACACCCTGCTTGAAATCGACAATAAGAGCCTGACCCACCGCCCCGACCTGTGGGGCCACTACGGCATCGCCCGTGAAGTTGCGGCCATTTTTGAGCGACCCTTACGTCCCCTCCAACTGGTCGATGTGGCCCGGTACAACGACTTGCCCGCCTATCCGCTGACCCTCGACGATCCCGAAAATTGTCCCTGTTATTGCTGTATCGAGCTGGACGGGGTAGCCGCCCTGCCCTCGCCCCTGACGCTGCAATACCGGCTGCACGCCCTGGGACAGCGCACCTTCAATATTCTGGTCGATCTGACCAATTATATCATGCTTGAACTCGGTCAGCCCATGCACGCCTTCGACGCGGGCCGCCTCCAGGCCGTCCGTGTCGCCCCGTTTGGGACAACCGGCCGGTTTACGACGCTGGACGGCCAAGTGCGGCCTCTGCTCCCGGAAGATCTGATGATCTGGAATGAGCACGAGCCGATTGCTTTAGCCGGTATTATGGGTGGGCTGAATAGTGAGGTCGGCGAGACGACCACCAGCCTGCTGCTTGAGAGTGCAAATTTTAAGGATGCCCGCATTCGCCGGACCGCCACCCGGCTCGGTATTCATACCGATGCGAGTCAACGTTTTGAGAAGCAACAGCCGCCCGTGAATGCAAAAATTGCAACCCAGCGCTTTCTCTCCCTGCTGCTCGAAGCTGGCCTGCAGCCTCAGGTGCGTTCTCGGTTCACCGCTCAGGGAAGGTTGCAAGAGCACACCCGCTATCTCGATATTCCAACCAACTTCTTTGACCGACGCATAGGCAACCCGATTGCCCCGGACAAGATGGTGTCCATACTGACCGCGCTCGGTTTTGAAGCCAGCATGACAAACAATACCCTCTCGGTTGGCATCCCCCCGTTTCGGAGCGAGAAAGACATCTCCCTACCGGTTGATATTCTGGAAGAAGTCACCCGCATTCAGGGCTATGACAACCTCGAACCACAGATGCCACACTTCTCGGTCGAGCGGGTGGCCTTTAATGATCGGCTGCGGACCCAGCATAAAGCGCGGCGGATTCTCGCTCAGGCGCACGGCTTCTCGGAGGTCCACAACTATAGCTGGTTTGACGAAACCTGGCTCAAGACACTCGGCTACGAACCCGAAGCAACGCTGGAGATGGCCAATCCCAGCGCCGAGCACAACGTCCGGCTCCAGACCACGCTGCTGCCCAGTATTTTTGCCGTTGTGAAAAAAAACACCGCCCTGCGGGAGCATTTCCGCATCTTTGAGTTGGGACGGGTCTATCTGCCCGCTGGCGAACAGGATCGCATAGAGAAGAATATGCTGGCCGGGGCAAGCTGTCAGCACGAACGCGGGAGCCTGGAAGAGCATTTTCGCCAGATCAAAGGTGCCCTGGAGGCGCTGGCCGAACAGTTAAGCCTGGGCGCGCTGGCGTTTGCGCCCGCCACGACGACGACCGCGCCGTGGCACACGCCCGGCGGGTATGTTGATATCAGCCTCAACGGTGCGGGGGTCGGCCGGCTTGGCTTTTTGTCCGACCCCCTCTTGGCGAAAATTGCACCCGCCGCCCAGGTGGTCTGGTTCGAGTTGGATTTCGACCGGCTTGAGGGGCCAATTTTTCCGGCCAGCAGCTATGCCCCGGCCTCTCGCTATCCTGGCTCGTGGTTTGACTTCTCTATCCTGGCCAGCGCCCAAGCGGGTTTTGCCGAGTTGGTCCGCACGCTCGACGAATTTTCTCACGACCTGCTGAAAAAGAGAGAGTTTATGGCTCTGTATCAGGGCAAGGGGCTGGCGGAAGGGACGGCCAGCTATACCTTCCGTTACTGGATTGAGTCTCAGGCCAGCACCCTCACCGGAGAGCAGATAGAAGCCTTCCAGCAGGAGTATATCACCTTCCTGGAGTCGAAAGGTCTGCGCCTCCGTTAGGGACAGGCAGGACACCGCAGGCGGCATCCTGCCGATGCTTCAAGAGCCACAGGCGGCACACCTCCTCCTAGGCGGCCAGACGCTGCTTTGCCAGGTCGGTGACGGCGGCAAAGGCTTGCGGGTCCTGCATGGCCAGGGCGGCCAGGATCTTCCGGTCGATTTCGACACCGGCCTGAGACAGCCCATGAATGAGTCGGCTGTAACTCAGCCCGTTCAGTCGTGCGGCCGCATTGATCCGGACCGTCCATAAACGCCGGAAGTCACGCTTTTTATTCCGTCGGTCGCGGTAGGCGTAGACGAGGCCCCGTTCGACGGTTTCACGCGCCTGACGATACTGGCGCCGGCGTCCGCCGGTAAACCCTTTGGCCAGTTTGAGAATCCGCTTTCTGCGCCGGCGGGCCTTAAAGCCGCGTTTTACACGTGGCATCCGAACTCCTCCTCTCCGTCTCAAAGAGTAAACGTGTCCAGCATCTCATATCTATTGGAGGACACGTTTACTCTTTCTATAAGTAGGGAATCAGTTTTTTGATCGCCTTGGCCTCGGAGGCTGCGACGAGCGCCGGCTGGCGGAGATTCCGTTTCTGTTTACGTGTTTTCGTTGACAGGATATGACGCAGGTAGGCGCGGCGCCGTCGCACCTTGCCGCTGCCTGTGATCTTGAACCGCTTTGCCGCTCCACGGCGGGTTTTAATCTTGGGCATAGTTACCTCGGAACAACCAGAATTGACATGTTTCGCCCCTCCATACGAGGCTGGGGTGTCTCAAGAGAGGCGACATCTTCGACCTTTTCATAGACACGGTTGAGCAATTCTTTCCCAATCTCCGGGTGGGTGATCTCCCGTCCTCGGAAAAAGACAGAAACCTTGACCCGGTGCTTTTTGTCGATAAAGCGGCGGATATGGTTAATCTTGAAGTCAACGTCGTGCTCGCTGGTACGCGCCCCAAGCTTGACTTCTTTAACCATCACCTGGGTCTGATGCTTCTTGGACTCCTGCACCTTCTTTTTCTGCAGATAGCGGAACTTGCCGTAATCCATGATACGGCAGACCGGCGGAGAGGAGTTTGGCGCAATTTCAACCAGGTCAAGCTCTTGGCCCAGCGCGGTCCGGAAGGCCTCGCCCAGCGGCTGAATTCCAACCTGCTCCCCGTCTGCGTCAATGACCCGGACTTCTCGCGCACGAATCTGCTGGTTGATCCGCGTGCCTGTTTCTCTGGCTATGATGCACCTCCCGGGATACATTCAGGGTGCAAGCGCTCAATAAGAGCGTGCACGGACAGCGGGGCGACCTTTTCTCGCTTGCGCACCCGTGGGGCGACTGTCCCGGCTTGCACCTCTTTATCCCCAATGACGACGGTGTACGGGATTTTCTGCATTTCCGCTTCTCGGATTTTATAGCCCAGCTTCTCGTTCCGCAGGTCCAGCTCACACCGAATCCCGGCCTGTCTGAGCTGTTCGTCGACCTGCCGCGCATAGGCGTCTTGATTATTTGTCACCGTCACAATCTTCACCTGGACCGGAGCCAGCCATAACGGGAAATCCCCACCACAGTGTTCGATCAGGATGCCCATAAAGCGTTCGATGGAACCGAGGACGGCGCGATGGATCATCACCGGCCGGGCTTCGTCCCCGTGGGCGGTCACATAGCTCAGATCAAAGCGTTCGGGCAGCATAAAGTCGAGCTGAATCGTCGCCAGTTGCCATTCACGACGGAGGGCATCCAGGACGATGAAGTCAATTTTAGGCCCGTAAAAGGCGCCATCCGAGGCGTTGACTTCGTAGCTCACCCCATTCGCCTTGAGCGCTCCGGCCAGGGCCGCTTCCGCTCTATCCCAGGTTGCATCGTCGCCCAGCCGTTTTTCTGGCCGCGTCGCAAGATAGAAATGTACCTCCTCAAAGCCGAAAGTCCGATACACTTCGTTAATCATGCGCAGGACGCCACTGACTTCAGCCTCGATTTGTTCCGGCGTGCAAAAAATATGGGCATCGTCCTGAGAAAACGAACGCACCCGGGTCAAGCCGGCTAAGACGCCCGAGCGCTCGAAGCGATGCAGGCGGGCAAAGTCCGCATAGCGCAGCGGCAGGTCCCGGTATGAGCGCTTCTTGGCCGCATAGATATAGGTGTGACCGGGGCAATTCATGGGCTTGACGCCAAAGTCGCGCCCCTCGACCTCGGTAAAAAAGATATTTTCTTTGTAGTTCTCGTAGTGGCCGGAACGGTGCCAGAGATCAACATCAAAGATCTGCGGCGTCAGCACTTCCTGGTAGCCATAGCGCTGGTAGAGCCCCCGGATATATGCGACCAGCTCATTATAGATCAAGGCTCCTTTGGGGTGAAAAAAGGGACTCCCCGGCGCAACCGGATTGAAGCTGAACAGATCAAGCTCCCTGCCCAGGCGACGGTGGTCACGCCGTTTGGCTTCCTCAAGCAATGCGAGGTGTTGACGGAGTTCTTTGGGGGTCGCAAAGGCCGTCCCGTAGATGCGTTGGAGCATCTCGTTTTTTTCGTCTCCCCGCCAATACGCGCCAGCCACGCTGGTGAGTTTAAACGCCGGGATGCTGCCGGTTGACGGGACGTGTGGGCCGCGGCACAGGTCAACAAACTCACCTTGCCGGTAGAGCGAGACGATTTCATCCTCCGGGATGCTGGCGATAATCTCAGCCTTATACGCTTCGCCCATCTGGGTGAAAAAGCGCACGGCGTCATTGCGCGGCACTTCTTCGCGGCTGACCGGCAGGTTTTCTTTGACGATGGTCTGCATCTCCGCTTCGATGCGTTCCAAATCCTCCGGCGTGAAGGAACGCTCATGCTTAAAATCGTAGTAGAATCCACTCTCGATAACGGGGCCTATCGTTATCTGGACCTCAGGAAAGAGGCGTTTCACCGCTTGCGCCATGAGATGGGCGGTCGAATGACGCAAGACTTCGAGTCCTTCGGGGGAGGCAGGCAGAATGGGCTCGGCCTCCTCAGTAACCAAGGGGGAGGACACATCCACGACTTTTCCATCCACTCGGGCGGCGATGGCTTTTGAGAAACGCCGGCCGAGGCCTGCTGGCGTGCCAGCACTCGTCCTGGTGTCAGTGGGACGCTCGCCGGTGCTGGAGATGCTGTGTTGGACAATGTCGTTCATATGAAAAAGAAAAGAGGCATCCAAGCTTGATGATGCCTCTTTCCCCCCTATTCGCGCCTGCAGAGGGGTCGCTTTACTCCGTTGTCATAAGATGAGGTATATGCCCTGAATTGTACATATCGTATCGGACATAGGCACGGGCGGGATTGAACCGCCGACCCCTTCCGCGTCAAGGAAGTGCTCTCCCACTGAGCTACGTGCCTGCGGGTCGCTCCGCTGTTCAATAGTGGCTTGGTGCGTACCAACTTTCCTGTGGTGTGTCAAGAAAATGGCTATGCCGCACTTTCCGGACGGACCTGAACGGTGACACTCGCTTCAACGTCCCGACTGAGACGAATCGGTACGGTATAGGTGCCCAGCTGTTTAATGGGCTCGGCAAGAATAATTTTCCGGCGGTCGATGGTCACGTCCTGCTCCTGAAGCGCCTTTTCAATATCGATGTTCGTCACAGAGCCAAAGAGCTTGTCTTCTTCTCCGGCACGCGCCGTAATGGCCAGGGTGAGGCCGGACAGCCGGTCGCGGACGGCGTTGGCGTTGTGCTGCGCGCGTTCTCTTTTCCCGGCGGCAAGACGTTTCTGGTGCTCCAAGACGCGCACGTTGCGTCGGCTGGCCGTCAGCGCAAGGCCGCGTGGGAGCAGATAATTCCGAGCGTATCCATCCTTGACTTTGACAATATCGCCAATTTCTCCCAGGTTCTCGACGTCTTCCTGTAAGATAATTTCCATATGAGCCCCTACTCTACGGGAGCGCCTGTTAAAGCGCAACTCAACGGCCGGCCTGAAGAATATCTCCCCCTATACCTGTGCCGCCACGTAAGGGAGTAGGGCTATCGCCCGCGCCTGTTTAATCGCCAAGGTCAGTTTCCGCTGATGCCATACACAGGTGCCGGTGATGCGACTTGGGATAATCTTGCCACGCTCGGTGATAAAATCCTTGAGTACGCCGGTCTCTTTGTAGTCAATGGAGTCCCGCTTATCGACACAGAAACGGCAGACTTTACGCCGCATACGTCGCGGGTAGCGGTCATCGCCGCCTCGTCGGTTGAATCCCCCCCTGGGTGGTCTTGCCATAGCTCTTTCCTCTACTCTTCTTTCACTCGTGATCAACTGTATTCAGTGATGCTCTATTCCTCAAGAATGCGAATCGTCGTCGCGTGCACCTCATACGCTCTTTGTCTTGCGCCTTCCGCCTTGTGCCACCGATATGGCGCAAGCACCCCTTCTACCAAGACGGTTCGTCCAACTGTCAGCAGCGGACAGTACTCCTCTGCCAGCCTCCGAAAAGCAACAACGTCAACGAGTACATCCTCTTCTTGCGCTCGACTTTTCGGCACACATAGGGAAAACGCCCCAATGGCCGCGCCCCGTGGCGTGCGCCGCAGTTCCGGACTGCTCTCAATCCGTCCGGCAAAAATAACCTTATTATAGCCCTGCCTCACTCAAGCAACTCACCCCTCGTTCGTCTCTCCCTCCGCCCCAGGCTGCGCCTCAGCCGCTGCGGTTACTTCCGACCCGGCCGGAGCCTCCGCCTGAACTTCGGTCGGCGTCGCCTCCGAATTTTCTACAGGAGCACGCGGGGCGGGCGGGGCCTCCGCCGGCCTAGGCCCTGCATGCGCCCCAGGTGGGTGACCCGCAGAGCGGTCGGTTAAGCCACCCGGAGGAATGGGAGACTGTCCGTCCGAGGGAGCAGAGCGCGCGACGGATAAAAAGCGCATGGCGTCTTCACTCAGCCGTAAGCCACGCTCAAAATCCTTGACCGCTTGAGGAGGAGAATCATACTCTAAACGCACATAGTAGCCGCGTCTCTGCTTTTGAATGTCGTAGGCTAAATTCCGCATCCCCCACTCTTCAACCTGCAGCAGACTGGCCTGACTCTGCTCCAGAGTCTTTTGCATCCCTTCAATCACATCCTTCACCCGTGCCTCAGACAGTTCCGGGTGGAGAATGCATACGGTTTCATAAATCGGCATGAACTCCTCCGATGGGTCTCTCTCAGTCTTCGTCCTCTCGCGCCGCGCGGCTGCGGCGAGATCATTCAGCACTCCTCCTGCGCGCGGTGTGCGAGCGTCGCAGCCGCCGCGCCATTCCAGACCGCCATAGCCTGCTCGAGCCCGTCTGCAAGAATGCGCTCAATCACGCTCGCTGCGCGCTGTGCCGCCGGGAGAATAAAGGCTTCTTCCTCCCGAGTAAAGGGCTGAAGCACAAAGTCGGCAATATCAAGCCCGACAGCAGGACGGCCAATGCCAACCTTTACCCGGATAAAGTCCGGGCTGTCCAGAGCGGCAATAATCGAGGCCAGGCCACGATGTCCACCTGAACCACCAGTCCGTTTAATACGCAGGTGGCCGAGCGGAATGTCTACATCATCATGCACGACAATACAATCCGTTGACTGCAATTGATAGTGCTCACACACGCACACAACCGCCTGCCCACTGTGATTCATAAAGGTCTGCGGCTGAATAAGGCCAATCTTTTTTCCGTTCCGGCGCGTCCAGGCCACTCGGCAGGAGCAGACCGACGGAGACAGACCAGTCCCCCAGCGTTGGGCTAAGATATCAATGACCCCAAAGCCGATATTGTGACGGGTTTTTTCGTAGTCCCGGCCGGGGTTTCCGAGCCCGATGATCGCAGACATAAGCCTATACGAGGAGTGCCACAGGCAGCGTATCTGCGGCCACACAGCCCGCCATCACTCGCTCGGGGTCTCCCCACTCGGAGTTTCTCCATCTGCCGCTGCAGCGCCGTCCTCGGCCGCAGCTTCGTCTGCTTCTTCTTCCGGCTCTGCCTCCACAGTCGGAGCAACGACGGAGACAAGCACGAGCTGAGCGTCCTCAAGCGCTGAGACCCCGGACGCCAATGTCACATCCTCAACCCGGATAACGTCGTTGATCTCAAGAGGCGTCACATCGATCTCAAGACTCTCGGGGATATTAAGCGGGAGGCATTCCACCATGATTTCGCGGCGGAAGTGATGTAAGAATCCGCCGGCGGTCACGCCCTCCGCTTTGCCGACAAGATGGACAGGGACACCGACCTGAATCGGCACCTGCACATCAATCTCATAGAAGTCGATGTGCAGCGGTTCCGTGGTCACCGGGTGGTGCTGAACATCCTTGAGGAGTGCAATTCTCCCATTGAGGTCTGTTGTCTGTGAGAGAAACTCAATCAGATGAGACCCCTCTAAGCTTTCGACTTTATACTGGAATTCCCGTGTATTGACGCAGACGGAAACGGTCTCCTGGCCTGGACCATAGAAGATGCCAGGAACTCTGCCGCTCCGTCGGAGCCGGCCCATTTCCCCTTTGCCTTTTTCTTGTCGCTGTTCCACACTCAGTTTGATGGTTTCCATGCTTTCCCTTCTCTATCCAACGGCTTACACGAATAAGGAGCTAATGGATTCTTCGTTGTGAATCCGGCGGATGGACTCTCCGATCAGGGTGGCAAGGGAGAGGACCCGGACTTTTCCGGTCTCTTGCGCCTCGGGCGTAATGGGGATGGAATTGGTGACAACCAACTCTTCAAGCGTCGAAGCCCGCACCCGCTCTATAGCCGGGCCAGACAGCACGGCATGCGTGCAGCAGGCAATCACGGTCTGGGCCCCCGCATCTTGAAGCCCTTTTGCCGCTGCCGTCAACGTTCCGGCGGTGTCCACCATATCATCAACCAGAATAGCGATACGGCCGTCGACGTCACCGATCACATTCATCTCAATCACATCACGATTCGCCTTGCCCGCAATCTCGCTTTCATCCTCCTGCGCGCGGCGCTTATCAATAATGGCGAGTGAGGCCCCCATACGCTTCGCAAATGCGCGGGCGCGCTCCACCCCCCCGGCATCCGGCGACACGACGCTGACCGGTTCGTTGCCAATGCGGGAGCGCAAATACGGCAACAGCACCGGGGCGGAAAAAAGATTGTCCACAGGAATATTGAAAAAGCCCTGGATTTGTCCGGCATGGAGCTCGGCCGTGAGCACGCGTGAGGCTCCCGCCGTGGTCAACAGATCGGCGACCAGTTTGGCACTAATAGGAACCCGCGGCGCAACCTTCCGGTCCTGGCGGGCGTAGCCGTAGTACGGAATCACTGCCGTGATGCGATTGGCGGACGCCCGCTTAAAGGCGTCGATCATCAGCAGCAGTTCCATCAGATTATCGTTGCCTGGCGTGCAGATGGACTGGACAACGAAGATATCCCCGCCCCGCACATTCTCGGTGATCTCAACCGCAATCTCGCCATCGCTGAACGTGCGGATATCGGCCGCGCCGAGCGAGGTTCCCAAATAGACACACATTTCTTGTGCAAGCGGACGATTTGAATTCCCGGAAAATATTTTTAGCACGGCAGGGTGTCTCACATGGGTAGAGGTAGTTAGCGGTACCATTTTCTGCTCCTGCCCGGAAGAGAGGGAGCTGGGGAGGCAGGATTCGAACCTGCGAATGCCGGGACCAAAACCCGGTGCCTTGCCGGACTTGGCGACTCCCCAACAGGATGGCAGTGACAGTCGTATTGCGCTCGGCCGCTCAGCCCCTCTTTCTCTTCTCGAACGTCGGTATGCCACACTCTGGCTGCTGACCGTATTGGACAAGCTTTAAGCGATTCGATTGTTTAATGAAATCAATAGATTATAGAATCTATCCGGGCTTCCTTGAGGCCATAGCCATTAGCACCTTTCGCGAGAAAAGTCTACCTGCTCCTGCGCTTAGGGATCAGCCGCTATCTGAGCGGAAGCTGGCTCCAACGGCGTCACCACAAAGACGCTTTCCGAGCCAGCCAAAGCGGCCGCAGCGTGCGTGGCGGCCTGCTGCGTCGTGAAGATGCCAAAGACGGCGGAGCCACTCCCAGACATCAGGGCCACTTCCGCACCAAGGGCGGAGAGTTGCCTTTTTCTGTCCGCAATCGGGGGATACGCCGGCAGGACAGCCTGTTCAAGGTCATTAACGCAGCGGGCGGCAGTTGGCCACTGCTGCGGGTCAAGTGGTGGAGTCGGGTCGATGGCCTGAGGCTCCGGCTCCGGCAAGTCCGGCCGAAGCGCATCAAAACGTTGATACGCCCACGGAGTTGAAACAGGAAAGGCCGGGACGACTATGACGAGCCAGCGTTGCGGAAGAGCGGGAAGTGGCGTTAAAATTTCCCCTATCCCGCCCACCCGAGCCAGCTGACACGGAACAAAAAAAGGAATATCTGCACCAAGCCGGGCGGCCAGCCGACACAAACGGTCAGTGTTCAGTCCGAGTGAGAATGCTCGGTTGAGCGCCTTGAGCACAGCCGCAGCATCGCTGCTCCCGCCGCCTAGCCCCGCACCAGCAGGGATGTTCTTGTGCAAAGTAATAGTGATATGCGCACCGATACCGGCTTCCTGACAGAGTAAGGCCGCCGCCCGGTAGGCGAGATTCGACTGGTCGGTAGGAATTGTCGGATCGTTACACTGCACCCAGATGTGTGGCTCCGTACCCACCGTCCTGTCTGTTGTAATTTCAATTTCGTCATACAGGCTGACGGGAGCCATCAGGGAGTCGAGCAAGTGATAGCCATCGGGCCGTTGGCCAATGATGCGCAAGAAAAGATTGACCTTTGCGGGAGCAAGAACACGCATGGTTTTTCCTGTGTGGCTTCCTCTCATACCTTGCAGACCGGCGCTCCACTTGCCACAATACCAAGGTGCACGACATCATGACAGCCGCCCAAGAAGTTGCGCAGGCTATTGCGCACCAAGCTGGAGAGTTTCTCCAGGAAAATCGGTTTACGACAAAACAGGTCAGTGTGAAAACAGACATGGTCGATTTAGTCACGAATGTGGATAAAGCGGCCGATCGTCTGATTACTGAGCAGCTCCGCACCCACTTCCCCACCCACACCATTATCGCCGAAGAGTCTGCTCAATCTGGTCCTCAGAGCCCATATTGCTGGTATATTGACCCCTTGGACGGCACAACAAACTTCGCACATACCTACCCGCACTTTGCCGTCTCTCTGGCCCTCACCCACGAATCCACAGCCATCGTCGGCGTTGTGCATGATCCCGTGCGGAACGAGACCTTTAGCGCGCGGCGCGGGGGGGGAGCGCAGCTCAATGGTAGTCCGATTCATGTTTCCACGGCTTCCCGGCTGGATCAGAGTCTGCTGCTGACCGGATTCCCCTACGACCGCCGTCAACACAGCGCCTTTTATCTGCAATACTATGAAGCTTTTATGCTGCGCACCCATGGAGTCAGACGGAGCGGGTCGGCTGCGCTGGACCTGTGTTATGTGGCCTGTGGTCGAGCCGATGCCTTTTGGGAATGGCGCCTTCATCCGTGGGATATTGCCGCCGGCTCGCTGATTGTCGAAGAGGCCGGGGGAAGGACCAGCGATTTCTCCGGCCAGGCGTTCGATCTGCAGGGTGAACAAACCCTGGCCTCAAATGGTCACCTGCATGAGGCGATGCTAGATGTTCTCAAGCAACTCCCAGGCAGCCCGTCTTGAAGTAGCCTCTTCTGAGGGTAGAAGCGGACACAACACCGGCGTGGGGTTGTACTCAATGAACAGGCGAGTTATCGATACAGAAATCCTTGCGCGGTACGTAGTGATGAGGCAGTTACCAATACTTATCCTTCTCCTCTTTCCGGCCTTCTGTCACGCGCAAGATCTATACGTGAGTGGCGAGCGTAAGCTCATGCTGCGAACCGGACCGCATCAGTCCAATAAAATCGTGGCCGTACTCAAGACCGGTGATGCGGTGACATTGATCCGTGAAACCGAAGAAGACTATTCCCTGGTCGCCCTGCCTGACGGCCGTCAGGGCTATGTTGCCAAAGCGTATTTGACCGAGCAAATCCCAACGGCACATCGGGTGCAGCTTCTTGAGGATCAGGTCGCCAGACAGAACCAGGAGTTAGCCCATCTTCGAGAGGAAAACAGCCTGCTGCAAGTCGCACGGGAAGAAACACAACGCAACGCGACGGAACAAAAGGTACAGCTCGAGACCATTACGATAGAGCGGAATCAACTGCAGCAGAACACCAGGATATCGAGCTTTCTTGCCGGGGCGGGCGTGCTGCTTATGGGTTGGCTCTTAGGCTGGACCCGCCTCAGGCTGCGGCGTAAATCGCAACGACACCCCGGGTTGAACCTCTCGTTATAGGGGTCGCCGGATTCCGAGAAGAACGCCACACCTCACATTGAGACATGCGCCCGTGTGGCGTGTGCGGCGAGACGGCTTTACGCGGCCCGCGCCCACTTCTCCGGCATGTCCTGAAACTCTTTTTTCAAATAGGGCATGACTTCAGTCGCAAAGAGTTCCATATTTTTGATTGTCCGGTGGTGGGGCATATCGCCAATTTGCAGTAGGGACAGCAAAATGCCATAGCCCAGCTTACCGATGGATTCGGCCAGTCGTTGCTTGACCGTCTCGACACTGCCCACCACGCAATAGCCCCGCGCGTTCAAATCGTCAAAAGACAGCTTCGCATAATCAAGCTCGTCCGCAATACTGAGAATATGCCGCATGGATTGATGGGTGACATAGCCCGGTGGGAACAGCATATTGAGCGGGATACGCAGCCCTTTGTGATAGAGCCAGAGCACATGCTCGGCAGCTTCTTCGCGGGCGCGTTCGTCCGTTTCCGCCACATAGATGGGCAGTAAATGACCCATCTGGTAGGGCGAGGCGGTATAGCCGGATTCTTCCGTCGCGGCGCGATACTGATCAAAATACATCTTGACCAGATCGTCAGACATATACACGGCCAGATAGGGATACTTGCGGGCCGGGTCGGCGCACCAGCCCAGCGTCTCCTTACTTCCAAAGCCGGGAATCCAGATTTGCGGGTGCGGTTTCTGATACGGGCGGGGCCACACGTTCACATAGCGGACTTGATAGTGCTCCCCGTCAAAATAAAACGGTCCCGTCTCCGTCCAGGCGCGAATAATCAGATCATGCGCCTCGCGGAAGCGCGCCAGCGAATGGGTCGGATTGACCCCCATCGAATAATACTCACAGCCAATGCCGCGCACGAAGCCGGAGATGATACGTCCGCCACTGACCACATCCAGCATGGCGATTTCTTCGGCAACCCGGATGGGGTGATCCCGCAGCGGCAGCCCATTGCCGACCATGGCAATTTTGACGCGGTTGGTGCGCCGCGCCAGCAGCGCGCCGATGATATTCGGCGAGGGCATGGTGCCATAGGTGTTTTGATGGTGCTCGTTCACACACACGCCGTCGAAACCGAGGGTTTCTGAATACTCCAGCTCGTCGAGATAGCGATTATAGAGGTCACGGCCTTTTGCCGGATCATAGTGCGCATTCGAGAAGGTGACCCAGGCCGAGGGATATTTCGAGGTATCGTCAAAGTCTTCGGGAACGTGCGGCCACGGCATCAGATGAAAGTTAAAGAACTGCATACACGCATCCTCCTTTACACAGCTGCCCTATCACACCGGGGCAGGTTTTCCGCAATCATTGCGCGTCCCTGTGCATTACTGCTTTTCTGCGAGACAGGTCACAAGCTTGGTCATGGACGTGCGCTCGTCTAGCTCGTCTGGAGGGCGACCTGCGGCACCGGCAGGCGAGCTTCCCGTTTCGGAGCGGGCAGGGTGAGGGCGAGCAAGGCCGCGAGTACACCGGTACTCGTACTCGTCAGAAACGGCACGACATAATCCCCAAACTGGGTATGCAGGAGGCCACCTATCATCCCACCCGATCCCATACCGATGGACGCAACCATAAAGAAAGCGCCCAAGATGGTCCCAATCGCCCGCGTGCCGAAATATTCCCGGAAGAGCATGGCATAGACCGGCATGGGTCCCCCAAAACCCAGCCCGAACAGGATGGCCCACGAGTAGAAAGAGGGCGCCTGGCGGGCCTCGATAAAAAACGGGATCATCACCGCCTGGAGGCCGAGAAAGAACGCAATCGCCCACTTGGCGCCAATCCGGTCGGCTAACAGACCGTTGATGATCTTCCCGACCATGCCAAACACGGCCATCAGCATGACGACGCGGGCCGCCACCGATTCCAACATGCCCACATCAGTCATATGGTTGAAGCCGTGCAACAAAATGCACGAGTGACACATGCAGCAGCCCAGCACCATAAAATTGAGCGTCCAAAAGGCGCGCGTCCGCATAGCTTCACCCAGTGTCATACCGGGGGCTGAGACAGGGGCTGAGACGTATACTGGATCATGCTTGAGTGCTGAGCCTGACTTCTGAGCCCCAGTCGATGCGACCTGCTTATCCCGCATGAGCAGAGAAAGGGGCAGGACCACCAGGGTGATAAGCCCGAGCCAGATATACGACCAGCGCCAGTCATTATGGGCGAGCAGGAAGACGGCCAGCGGGGCAAACACGGCCGAGCCCACATTCTGTGACTGGGCAATAGCCAGCGCCAACCCCTGGCGCCTCACGAACCACTTGGTCACCAGGGCCACCATCGGGACACCCGTCGCCGAGCGGCCGATCGCCAACACCACCCCAAAATACACATAGAGTTGCCACAGGGATTGCACCTGGCTCATCAAAAACGTACCCGCCACAAAGAACAGACCGCCAGCAATAATCACCCACTTGGAACCAAAATGATCGCTCAGGCGACCACAGATCAGGCTGGAGAGGCCAAAACTGATCCAGCTTATCATCGACGCGATCGACACCGTGCCACGATCCCATTCAAACTGCGCGGCAATAGGTTTGAACATAATGGCGAAAGATTCGATCACGCCATACATGCACAGGCTGATGACAAGGCCGGCAAAAACGATGACCCAGCCGTAGGAGGATTGTTCTTGTTCCACTCGTTCGGCTTGCGGCATGCACCCTACTTTCTTCGATGAAGGGGAGAGCCTATTCCAGATAGGCGGTACATTTGATCTCGACAAAGAGCCCAGGCATCGCCAGGGCGGGAGTGCCGATCCCCGTCCAGGTCGGGAGTCGGTCAAGATTCGTAATGTAGCGATCTTTGACGGCAATGAAGAGTTCCAGGTCACGCAGGTCGGTATGGTAGGTAACCATCTCTACGACATCGTCAAATGTCGCACCGGCTTCGGTCAGCACTTTTTTCACGTTTTCAAACGCCTGCACGAACTGCGCTTCCTTATCCGCCACGACCTGCAAGTTCTCATCCCGGCCGACCTGCCCGGCGATATACAAGAAATTCCCGGCCCTCACACCCGGAGAGTAGCGGAAGCGTTCTCTGATATTCTGCATTGCTGCTGGGGTAATATCGGTACGTGTGGACATAGGCCGTTCCCTCCCTGCGCCTTCGCATACCAGGCAAGGAGACGGAAAGATAGGGGAAAGCCGAATTGGCACGCGTCTCCCTTCTCATTTGTCGCTGCCTTTGTTACGAGAACGTATCAGGAGGGATGTATTATGGCTGACCAACTCGCCCACCTCGACGCCCTGGCCCAGGCCGCCCTGGTACGCACGGGGGAAGCAACGCCGCTCGAACTGCTCGACGCCGCCATTGCCCGCATTGAGCACGTCAACCCACGGCTCAACGCCGTGATCACGCCTCTCTTTGAGCAAGCCCGCGATCAGGCTACATCGCCCCAGTTGCCCGACGGGCCGTTCAGCGGCGTCCCGTTTCTCCTCAAGGACTTTGGCTGTCATTCCGCCGGCGACCCTTATCATCAAGGCAGCCGCTTTCTGAAAGAGCTCGGCTGGACGGCAAAAGAAGACACCTATATGGCCGCCAAACTCAGAGCCGCGGGCTTCATCTTTCTAGGCAAGACCAATACGCCCGAGTTTGCGACCATGCCGACGACCGAACCGGACGCCTACGGCCCGAGTCGGAATCCCTGGAATACGGAGCATTCCACCGGCGGCTCCAGCGGGGGCGCCGGCGCGGCCGTGGCCTCGGGTATGGTCCCGGCGGCCCATGCCAACGACGGGGGTGGTTCGACCCGCGTACCGGCCAGCGAGTGCGGTCTGGTCGGACTCAAATCCACCCGTTCGCGCGTCTCCCTGGGGCCGGAATACGGCGAGGTCTGGCAGGGTCTGGTCAACGAACACGTGGTGACGCGGAGTGTCCGCGACACGGCCGCTATTCTGGATGCGATTGCCGGCCCCATGCCGGGCGATCCGTATTTTGCCACCCCGCCGACGCGCCCTTTTCTCGCAGAGGTCGGTACCGCTCCGGGGGTATTGCGGATTGGCTTCCTGGCGGATTTTCCCGGACAGGCAGCTCCGCTGCACCCGGACTGCGTCGCCGCCGTCCACGCCACGGCCCAGCTTCTGAGTGCGCTCGGCCACACGGTTGAGGAATCCTGTCCCAGCGCGCTGAACGACGAGCAAGAACGCCGGCGGCAGGTGTGGGCGATCTTGACGAGCGCCATCGCCTCTCATATCGACACCTTGGGCAAACAGACAGGCAAAGCCGTCACCCAGGATGATGTGGAGATTCACACCTGGGCCATGGTGGAAATCGGTCGGGCGCGCACCGCGACGCGCTATATCGAAGCCATTGAGTGGCTCCAGGCCGACACGCGCCGGCTCGCCCGCTGGTGGCAGCCCGAAGACGGCTCAGCCGGCTTTGACATCCTCGTCACCCCAACCATCGCCGAGCCCCCGCCCCGCTTGGGCGAGTTTGTCTCCACACCGGCGAACCCCCTGGGTGGGGCGCGGCGTTCGGCCACCCTCATGCCGTTTACCGTGCCGTTCAACGTCACCGGCCAACCGGCCATCTCGCTGCCGCTGCACTGGAACGGCGCGGGGTTGCCGATCGGCGTCCAACTCGTGGCCGCCTATGGCCGAGAGGACATCCTGTTTCGCCTGGCCTCACAGCTTGAGCAGGCCAAGCCCTGGGCGGAGCAGTGGCCCTCGGTGCGGGCAGAGTAAGCAACACTTGGTCCGCACTAATCAGAGATTCTATTCCCCGGTCGGGAGCGTTGAGCCTCCTGGTAAGCGACCGACCTTTTCCCACAGGCGGCTGATAGCCCGGAGGGCGTTATGAGCGGGCCGCTTTTTGTGCTGTCGGTGGCACTGTTTGCTACTATGCTCGGCAACGGGGTGGTGATTCCCTTTATCCCCATCTACGCCCAGGAGTTCGGAGCGAGCGGCGTGGCCGTCGGCATTCTGTTTGGGGCGCACTCGGCCTCTCGAACTTTTCTGCTGCCCCTCATCGGTCGGGCCTCGGACCGACATGGCCGCAAGGTGTTTTTACTCTGGGGGCTGTTCGGCTACGCCCTCAGCTCGGTTGCCTACCTGCTCGCCGACAGCCTGTTGACGCTCATCGTGATTATGGCTCTCCAGGGGATAGCCACCGCCATGGTCCAGCCGGTTTCGATGGCCTATGTCGGCGACCTGACCCCCAAAGGCAAGGAGGGAGCGTATGCCGGCTATGTCAACACGGCCTTTCTGGGCGGCGTGGCCGGGGGACCGATCTTGGGCGGGGTGATCAAAGACCTGTTCAATATGCAGGCCAGCTTTATTCTCTTGGGGGTGCTGAGCCTGTTGTCTTTACTCCTGCTGCTCTTCTTCTTACCCGAAGTCCAGAAACAGCACCTGGCAGAAAAAAAAGAGGAGGCCTCCTGGCGCACGATTTTATCCTCGCGACCCATTCTGGGTGTCTCCCTCTTTCGGGTGGCGTATGCCTTGTCCAGCACCCTCATTTGGGTCTTTGTGCCCCTGCTGTCGGCCTCCCTGCTGCCGCTGACCACCTCGCAGGTGGGAGCGCTGATTTCCCTGAATGTCTTGATCAGCGCCGTCCTCCAGGCGCCGTGCGGACGGCTGTCCGATCACATGAATAAAGCGGTCCTGATCGGTATTGGTGGCCTGATCAGCGCCGTTTCCCTGGCCGGTTTTCCCCTGGCCTCAACGTTCTGGCATTTACTCGGCCTGAATGCCCTGGTCGGCGCGGGGTTTGGGCTGGCCTATCCGGCCCATATGGCGCTGGCCATGGAGCACACGCCGGGCTCGAATATGGGAACGGTGATGAGTGCGCTCTTGACGGTCCATAGCTTTGGAATGACCATCGCTCCGCCCGTTTTCGGTATCGTGGTCGATTATTATGATTTGAGCAGTATGTTCTATAGCGCGGGCCTACTCAGTGTCGTGTGTACAGTAGCCTGTTATTACTTCACCCATGACTCTGACGAACTCCTTCAGGCCGGGCGAGCTGTTGAAAAAGAGCCGGCTATAGTAAATTAAGACCAGACGAGAGAGAAGAACAGTGCACAAGGCGTGGATCTTTTTCGGTGCAATATATGTCTGGCTCGGCATAGGGTGGACCCCAGCCCTCGCCCAGTCCGAGTTGCTGGGTCTCCAGAAAGTCCAACTCTCAGTCCAAGGCAATCGACGCTCCGTCCTCTTTCAGTTCTCGCGTCCCCCGGATGCCGTCAACTCGTTTGCCCTCGCGTCCCCCTCGCGTTTGGTCATTGACGTTCGCGGTCCGCTTCGGGGCGTACCAACCGCCGCCTACCCGGCGGATGACGAACTCCTGGCCCAGGTGCGCCTCGGCGCGCATCCGGACCATCTCCGGCTTGTCCTGGACCTCAAAGCGGCCAAGATCCCGCCCTTTACCGTAGAACAACGCACCGACCGGGTTGTTATTGTCTTTGTCCACGAAAACGGAACTGGAGGAGCAGCCTACTCTCAGACCCTTTTTTCGCAGCCCAATAAGACGGAAAAAGCGCCGCCCAAGCCCCAAATGGCCCGCGCTCGCCCTCCCCGTCCAGCCACGCCCGTACCCCCATCCGTGCCGCTCCCGCTGCCGGCCCCCGCTCCGCAGCCTGCGGCCGAGCCAGCCGCGCAACCATCCGACCCGTTACCCCAGCGGTCTTTATCATCCCAGGCCCTGCTCCACTTGCGGCAGGGGCAAGAGTTTTACGATAACGGGGAGCTAAAAAAAGCAATCGCCGAGTGGCGCGAAACCGTTCGCCTCGCTCCGACCAATGCCAAGGCCCATCACCTGCTCGGGTTGGCGCTTGGGGATCATGGCGCGCGTGACGAGTCGATCGACATGTTACGGACGTCGCTGCGGCTCGATCCGTATAATGCCATGGCCCAGGTTCATCTTGCCCGCACACTCGAATCCAACGGCACTGTCCAAGAGGCTGTGGCCGCGTATCGTAAAGCGCTCCAACTCGTTCCGACCTCGTCGTATATCCACGATCGCTTGGGCCATATTTTTGCGGCTCAGGGCAAGCACCAAGCCGCGGCGGACGAGTGGCAACAGGCGATCGCCTTAGACCCGGACTATGCCTATACCCATGCCAATCTGGGTGAGGCGTTTGAAAGCCTGGGGCAAAAGGCCCAGGCGCTGGCCGCCTACGAGCGCGCGGTCGAGTTGGACCCGCAGGCGTCTTTTGCGTCCGAGGTCAAGAAGCGGATTAGCCGGCTCCGCGCCGCGGAATCGTAGGGCGGATATCGCCGGCTTAAAATGGCACGGCTAAAATTGAAAGATGGCGCTGAAAACACTCTCGTGACGGCTGTCACGGGGACGACCGTACAGGTCGCCAATGGCCCAGGGCCCTGGGTCGTGCGAGCGCACCCGCCAGAAGAAATTCTGCTCGAACCGCAAGACAAAATAGTTTGACCACAGGTAGTCCATAGCGAATTTATTATACGCCCCCGTGGAGAGCGGATCGAGCGCAAACACGAACAACGGCTGCCAGAGCCCGGCTGGCCCATAGCTGGTGGAAGCAGAAAAGGTAATCACGAACTCGTTCTGATCGATTTTGTCTCTATTCTCGCTGATGAACCGGCCCGGTACGACCTCACCATCCATATGAGCACGCCGGACGGACGGAATGCCGCGGTAGAGCCGGCTGTAATCCAGATAGCGCCGCCAGAAGAACTGCGCGGAAAGAAAAAACGTCCGTATATCATTCAGCGGGCGTATCCAGGTCGGGCGGTCAATAGCCAGCATGACAACCGAGCGGTTAGCCGTGTCGAATTGATTCTGGTCCGGGTCGATCCGGGTCGATGCGCCCGGGGCAATCGTAACCGGCACGCCCGTCGTAAAAGTCGTTTCCACCCGGAAAACCGACTGCGTATATTTTTCCTCCGAATAATTGGCCGCAACGCCGACCACGTGGGAGCGCGGATGCTCGGTTTCGAGCACGGCACGCAAAGTATTGCCCTCAAGACGGGCTGAGCGAAACTTGAAGCCGGGGTCGGCGGAAAAGCCGTAGAAATAGTTGAGGCTGAAATCGATTCCGCCCCAGATGGCCTTGAGGCGCACCCCGGCCTGGCCATTCTTGAGTTTTTTGCTCGGCTTGCCGTCTCTGACCGTGAGGTCGAGATCACGGAGTTCCCCCCCAATCAGGGCGGAATTCGCAACGGCGGACAGGCCGTCGCCAATAAACCCCCACGGCCGGCGGGGGTCCGCAGCCACCTTATTGGGCTGGAAATCCCACGGAATCCAGACGGCCTCGACAAAGGACTCTTCGAGCGGGCCGAATTTGCCGATGTCATAAATCGCCCGTGCCATCCATAGCGGAATGCGGATATCCTCCCAGGGCTCCCAGTTGGCGTGCCAGCGCAGATCGAGCGGATTGATGACATCCAGCGCCCGAAAATTATCGGTCTCTCCCCACACGACTTGCTGGCGACCCAGCCGCAGGGTAAACGGGGGCAGCACCATATCGACAAAGGCCTCGCGGAGTTTGTACTCGAACTGCCGGTTGAGCCGCTCGTCCTTGCCGAACGCCTCGCTATAGGTGTGCCGAATGTCATAAATCGAGTCGTACACGCCGCGACCGATGAGGGTCAGCGTGGCCTCTTCGAGCGGGCCGGTGCCGAAACGACCAAAGGCCAGACTCTCCCGCAAAAAATAATACTTGCCCTCCAGTTGCGCCGTATTGCGCTGCATGATGAGTTCCGCATCCCGAAACATCGGGGTGCGGAGAGTGTTTTGGGTTTTGACAAACCCCTCGAGCTCAATGTCGTCGGTGACATTAATAATGCCCCACGACGGTACAGGCAGCACGGCCAAGCCGAGGAAGAGGACACACGAGGCGAAACAGATACGAAGGCGCATATGATACTATCCTGAGGGGTCTAGCGCCGCCCACTGACCATATTGCGGACGGAATAGAATTGCTTCGCCCGCCCCGAGGAGAAATGTCTCGTCATGACATAACAGTGCATATACGTAGCGTGCGGCTTTTTGGCGTTAATATCGGTCTCTCCAAGATGGTAGAATATCCGTTGCCCAACATTATTCGAGTAATCCAGTTTCATATAGGGCGATTGGGCGGCGGTCTCGTGGGCAAAGCTTTCGGAATACTTGAGAAAGTGCTGGTTCATGCGCAAGAGGTGATCGTCCTGCCGGTCGAAGCCGAACATCCACAGCGTCCAGAACGTCTCGGTGTCGACAAAGATGATCTTATGACTATACGGGTGGTTGGCGGCTTTGGGATCAATCAAGAGCACATGCGCCTCGCGTACCTCCCAGCGGGCGTTCTTCGGTACCCATAAGTGCGGACCGCCGGCTTCTGGGTTGGTCTCGACATTGATCGTGGCGATCACTCGCCTCTTTCCCAGATAGCTCCAGGTGTGCTCATACACCTTGCCGCCGAAGCCTATGAAGTCTTCCATGGTGAAATCCATGCCCATGACCTCGCTGGTGCGCTCGGAGGCCAGCGTCCGCCGCGGCTTGCGCTGGGCGGGCATATACATCCAACCATTGTCCTCTTTGTAGTGATCCACATAGGTTTTGGTCAGCATTTTCGCCCCGGCCATGTCACGTGGCGAGCGGAATTCCATCAGCTGCTTGGTTTTCACTTCTTCATAGCCCGGCACCAGACAGTGGTCCCCCTGGGCATAACGGGAAGCGACCGCGGTAAACTCAAACTGTCGGTCCAACTGTCCGTTCGGACTCCGCGACCAGGCCACCATGGGCATGACATAATCTTCGGCTCCGGGTCGCCACAACATATTCCAGACAACTTTCTGCGCCGCCTGCGGGTCGTCGGCGTCGATGTTCGGGAAAGGAAAGCCTCCGCCTTTAAAGCCGGTCAGCACGCCCTGCTCATCCAGTTGGTAGCCGGACGGAACATGCTTGCCCCAATCTTCCGGGGGCGGGTAAGTCCCGGTTTCTGCAAGCTCCATATCCATACCGTCATAGAAGTAGTATTCCCAGGCCGGCTGGGGAATGAGCGGCTCCAGTATGGCGCGGTCTTTGAGGGTGAGATGCTGTCCGGGGGTCAGCTCGACCTCTGGACGAGAGTGCTCAATCCAGTTCCGCAGCGTGTCATAGCTCTGGTCCTGGTTGGCAAGCGCGGTTGTGGGTGGCAGCCAGAGGCCGCTGAGCATCAGCGCCAAGGCGAGGAAGAGGACACACGAGGCGAAACAGATACGAAGGTGCATATGATACTATCCTGAGGGGTCTAGCGCCGCCCACTGACCATATTGCGGACGGAATAGAATTGCTTCGCCCGACCCGGAGAGAAATGTCTCGTCATGACATAACAGTGCGAGAAAGTCGCGTGCGGCTTTTTGGGGTTAATATCGGTTTCTCCCAGATGGTAGAATAACCGCTCCCCGACATTATTGGCGTAATCCAGTTTCATATAGGGCGATTGGGCGGCGGTCTCGTGGGCATAGCTCTCGGAATACTTGAGAAAGTGCTGGTTCATACGCAAGAGGTGATCGTCCTGCCGGTCGAAGCCGAACATCCACAGCGTCCAGAACGTCTCGGTGTCGACAAAGAGGATCTTATGACTATACGGGTGGTTGGCGGCTTTGGGATCAATCAAGAGCACATGCGCCTCGCGCACCTCCCAGCGGGCGTTGTGCGGCACCCACAGGTGCGGGCCGCCGGCTTCCGGGTTGGTCTCGACATTGATCGTGGCGATCACTCGCCTCTTTCCCAGATAGCTCCAGGTGTGCTCATACACCTTGCCGCCGAAGCCCATGGCGTCTTCCATGGTGTAATCCATGCCCATGACCTCGCTGGTGCGCTCGGAGGCCAGCGTCCGCCGCGGCTTGCGCTGGGCGGGCATATACATCCAGCCGTCGTCCTCTTTGTAGTGGTCGACATAGGTTTTGGTCAGCATTTTCGCCCCGGCCAGGTCACGTGGCGAGCGGAATTCCATCAGCTGCTTGGTTTTCACTTCTTCATAGCCCGGCACCAGACAGTGGTCCCCCTGGGCATAACGGGAAGTGACCGCGGTAAACTCAAACTGTCGGTCCAACTGTCCGTTCGGACTCCGCGACCAAGCCACCATGGGCATGACATAGTCCTCGGCCCCGGGTCGCCACAACATATTCCAAATGACTTTCCGAGCGGCTTGCGGGTCGTCGGCGTCGATATCCGGGAAGGGAAAGCCTCCGCCGGCAAAGCCGGTCAGCACGCCCCGCTCATCCAGTTGGTAGCCGGACGGGACATTCTTGCCCCAGTCTGCCGGGGGCGGGTAGGTCCCGGTTTCCGCAAGCTCCATGTCCATGCCGTCAAAGAAGTAGTATTCCCAGGCCGGCTGAGGGATGAGCGGCTCAAGGCTGGTGCGGTCTTTGAGGGTGAGATGCTGTCCGGGTGTCGGCGCGGTCTTCGGACCGGCGTGCTCGATCCAGTTCCGCAGCGTGTCATAGCTCTGGTCCTGGTTGGCAAGCGCTGTCGTGGGAGTCAGCCAGAGGCTGCTGAGCATCAGCGCCAAGACGGCCACCGTGAAATACGATAAAAAACAGACGGGCCTCTGTAGCGCTCGCTTCTCCATATATGCGCCTCTCTTGTCTGAAAGCAAAGAGAACTTTACTTTTGTGTAGATTTCTTTACTCCTAGTAAGTATTGTACATATTCTTTGCCGTCAAGGGATAATTTTTTATCGGCATTGAAGAGGCAGGGATGGCAAAAAAGCGTCAACTCGTTGAAGCAGAACTCCTCCGCATCGCCACCGACTGCTTTACGCAGCGTGGTTACCACGAAACAACGCTCGATGACATCGTCTCTCTGGTCGGCATTTCCAGGGTGACGTTCTACACCTATTTTGAGAGCAAGGCCGCTCTGCTCACCGCGATCTTTACCCGTTCCCTCAAAAACTATCGGGCAACATTGGAGGAACTCTTGGCCCGCCCGCTCTCGCGTCCGGAGAAGATTCGACAGGTGATGGCGCATCAGATCGCCTCGCTCACGACAGACCAGCCGCTCTTTCGCCTCCTGTTTCGCGAGGAAGCAAACCTCCCGCCGGAAACGGTCCGAGTCGTTGAAAAAATGCAACAAAAGATTGACCGGCTCATCGAGGATGAAATTCGGAACGGGATCGAGAGAGGCGAGGTCATCAATGAAAACCCCCGGCTGCTGATGCACGCCTTTACCGGCATGTGCAACTGGTTATACCGTTGGTATCAGCCTGGGGGTGAGATTACGCCCGAGGAAATCGTTCGGGTCTTCAGCCGTCTGCTCGAATCCGGCGGGCTCACGCCCGAAGCGCGGGCGGACAGTGGCGCGATTATGCGCTCGCTGCGACACGTAGAAACCCATCTCACTGACGTGCAGCAGGAACTGGCAACCGTCTCTCATCAGCTTCGTCTCGGCCACGATCCCTCACGCCCATAGGCAGGCTGGATATCCGGGCAAGCAGCGCCATGCAAAGAAAACGAACCGGCTTCAAGGTCTTCGCTGCCGTGCAGATCAGGATGGGGATCGTCGCGCTCGTCTTATGGCTGTCCCCTGCCTTTGCTCAGTCCGCCGCTCTCCCTCTCCACTTACAAGAAATACGCCTGACGGCTGAGGGGGAGACGCGGCTGGTTCTGTTTCAGTTTTCTCATCCGCCCGACTCCATCCGGTCGTTCTCCCTCTCATCGCCCTCACGCATCGTCATTGATGTGCACGGTCCGGTGCAAAACGTGCCGTCCCGTACCTATCGGGCAGAGGATACACTTCTTACCCAAGTCCGCGCCGGCTCGCATCCGCAACGCCTGCGCCTTGTCCTGGACCTCAGCGGCCAAACAGTGCCCATGCATTCGGTTGAACACCATGAGACCACGGTTCTTGCCAAACTTGGAAAACCGGGCAGAGAGCAAGACGGCGGCTCTCCACCGGCCAGGACACATCTGCTCTTTTCGCGGTCTCAGACAACGCCGGCCTCCCAGCCCGGACGCAAGAGTCCAGGTCCGATCTTGGCTGCGGTCCCAACTCCGTCTCCCCCTTCCCCGCCGGTTGACCTGGAGCCAGTCCCTTCTTCAGAACCCTTATCACAACAAGCCCGTTATCATCTTGAACAGGGACAAATTCTCTATGATGCCGGCAAGACTGACGAGGCCATCGTCGAGTGGCGAGAGGCCCTGCGCTTAGCTCCGCAGGCCGCCCGGGCACATCATCTGTTAGGGCTTGCATTCCGCGACCAAAAAGATCACACCCAAGCCGCGGCCGCCTTCCAGCAGGCGCTCCGGCTTGAGCCGGATAATGCCACGGCGCACGTCCATCTTGCCCGCGCGTTTGAAGCGCTGGGGAAGGAGCAAGAGGCGTTTGACACCTACCAAAAAGCCTTACAGTTGGTTCCCTCCGCACCCTACGTCCACAATCGGCTGGGATATATATTAGCCGGGAGAGAGGATTGGCAGGGAGCGGCAAATGAGTGGTACCAGACCATACAGCTGGCGCCTCATTACGCCTATGCCTATGCCAACTACGGCGAAGCGCTCGAAAAGATGGGCAGGCAGAAAGACGCCTTGTCTACATACAAGAACGCCGTACCAGTCTGTGTTCGCTTTACGCAGGCCTTTGAGGAGCGTCGAAAAAAAAGCAAGGCCGAGGCCCTGTGCGCGGAGATACGCAAACGTGTGACGCGTTTACGAGGGTCGTAGCGAGAAGATGGCAGCGATGAAGAACAAGGCCGCTTTCCTCTTACTCGTCGTGACGTGGACCGGGCTGAGTCTGGTAGCTCCTGGGCAGAGCGTCGCGCAATCTCTTGCCCGGCCCTCGGGGTTGTATGTGCAGCAGATACAGCTCGCTCAGGGCAGAAACCAACGGACCCTCAGCCTGCACTTTTCCCAGTCGCCGGATTCCGTCCACGCCTTTGCCTTACGCTCACCGGCCCGCCTGGTCATTGATGTCAGAGGAGAAGTCGAGCGCTCAGCCTCGGCCACGTATACCGCATCCGACGCGCTGATTAGGCGGGTCCGGGTTGGCTCCCACCCCCACCACACCCGTTTCGTGCTTGACCTCAAAACGAGCCAACTCCCGCCTTTTTCAGTCGCGCAGCAGGCGCAGATGGTGACCGCTGTCCTGAGTGAACCGGACGAACCGGACGACCCCAATGACGACGCTGAACAAGCTGATGGCCCTCAACAGGGCGACGCTCAGGTGCTCTTGGCCCGCGTCCCAGAGGCCGGCTCTCCGCACGTTCCCCCTAGACCAACCCAGGCGCCCGTGTCTCCCGCTCCCACGGTCCTGGCCAAAAAAGTGACCCAACAGTCTCCCCCGGCCCCACTCCGTCGAGCAACGCCCCCGGCCGCCGCACCACATGGGACGCCGGACACAGCAGGGCCGGCGCAGGCCACCCCCTTACCGTCGCCCTCCAAGGAGTTGAGAGCGGCTGTCCCGCTCAAGGACCCCCCACTTCTCTTGGCCCACGTCCCAGAGGCCGGCTCTCCGCACGTTCCCCCTAGACCAACCCAGGCGCCCGTGTCTCCCGCTCCCACGGTCCTGGCCAAAAAAGTGACCCAACAGTCTCCCCCGGCCCCACTCCGTCGAGCAACGCCCCCGGCCGCCGCACCACATGGGACGCCGGACACAGCAGGGCCGGCGCAGGCCACCCCCTTACCGTCGCCCTCCAAGGAGCTGAGAGCGGCTGTCCCGCTCAAGGACCCCCCACTTCTCTTGGCCCGTGTCCCAGAGGCCGGCTCTCAGCACGTTCCCCCTAGACCAACCCAGGCGCCCGTATCTCCGGCTCCCACGGTCCTGGCCAAAAAAGTGACCCAGCAGTCTCCCCCGGCCCCACTCCGTCGAGCAACGCCCCCGGCCGCCGCACCACATGGGACGCCGGACACAGCAGGGCCGGCGCAGGCCACCCCCTTACCGTCGCCCTCCAAGGAGCTGAGAGCGGCTGTCCCGCTCAAGGACCCCCCACTTCTCTTGGCCCGTGTCCCAGAGGCCAGCTCTCAGCACGTTCCCCCAACCCAGGCGCCCGTGTCTCCCGCTCCCACGGTCTTAGAGAAAAACGTGGCAAAAAAAGCTCTCCCGCCCCCCCGGGTAAGTCCTCCCACCCCCACACCACATGGGACGCCGGACACAGCAGGGCCGGCGCAGGCCACCCCCTTACCGTCGCCCTCCAAGGAGCTGAGAGCGGCTGTCCCGCTCAAGGACCCCCCACTTCTCTTGGCCCGTGTCCCAGAGGCCGGCTCTCAGCACGTTCCCCCTAGACCAACCCAGGCGCCCGTATCTCCCGCTCCCACGGTCCTGGCCAAAAAAGTGACCCAACAGTCTCCCCCGGCCCCACTCCGTCGAGCAACGCCCCCGGCCGCCGCACCACATGGGACGCCGGACACAGCAGGGTCGGCGCAGGCCACCCCCTTACCGTCGCCCTCCAAGGAGCTGAGAGCGGCTGTCCCGCTCAAGGACCCCCCACCCTCAGCCCCCCTGCCGCCAGCGCCCGCCCCGGCCATCTCATCTCAGGACACCCCGCAACCGTCGCCCGTGTCACCTACCGCCTCGCAACATCTCAGGCAAGGCTACACCCTCTATAATCAAGGGAATTTAGATGGGGCGATTCGCCAATGGCGCAAAGCCATACACCAGGCTCCCACGCATGCTGAGGCGCATTACCGGATAGGAGTGGCCCTGCAAGAACGCGGAGAGTTGGCCCAGGCAATTACGGCGTTTCGCGAAGCCGCGCGTCTCAATCCGGCTGATGCGACCATCCATATCCACCTTGCCCGGGCATGTGAGGCCGCAGGGAGCACCCAAGACGCGCTGGCAGCCTATCGCAAGGCCTTGCAGTTGGTCCCGACTTCAGCCCATGTGCATCATCGCGTTGGACACTTACTCGCGGCCGAAGGCAATCTGATGGGGGCCATGCAGGCGTGGCGACAGACGATACAGCTTCAGCCCGATTATGCCTATGCCTATGTGAGCCTCGGGCGGGCCCTGGGGCAAGCAGGCCAGACGGGCGAGGCCCTAGCCGCCTATGAGCGGGCTCTTCGATTAGACCCCCGAGCGCCCTTTGGCGACGAGGTACGTCAGCAGATCGCTCGACTGCGGACGGCTGAACCGTAATCCGTGTGACTCCCGCGCGAGAGCCGCATCAGGACGAGGGAGACGCAGGGCAGCCTGAAATTTCGGGATCGACAGAATACGCCCAACCGTGCGGCTGAGGGCCAGGGTGAGCGCATCATCAGCCGTATGATAGCGGTGTTGCGTGCCCCCTCGCGGCGGGTCGTGGATAACGTCCCAGACCCGCTCTTGCCACACGACCCGACCAGCCGGCAGCTGATACAGAGAAAGGCTGAGTGAGACCGCGGCCCGCGTAGGTCCGCGTACCGGCAATTCGAGCCGACGTGACCCGACCCGGACCTGTTGGTAGCGGCGCAGGCTGAATAGAGAAAATTCGTCTATCGTACAGCCCAGGGCATAGGTCGCCCGCTGATTCTCTGCCGCCAGCGGCTCCGGAAACGGAAACGGCAGCATTTCCGTTTCAATGCCAGCCTCGCGAAAGTGCAAGGTCAGGGCGTATTGTACGGTCTCGGGAAGCCGGGCGAGGGTAAAGAAGGTCTTGGGGATATCCGGGAGCTGCGGCATCCCCGCGTCCATGTGACGCAATGTTCCGAGACCGGTGACACTTCCGGGGGGGGCGATGGTCACCTGTCCTTCCTCAAAATTCAGACCGGAGAATCCGATGAGAGCGCTTCGGTCATCAGGCAGCGGACTGTTTTTCTGTCGAGTCTCGTGGATACGCACGGACGGACGACGATCAAGCGGCCGTAAGACGAGCACATACAGCGGTGGGAGCACAGGGGGTCTCCGCCGCGTCAATCTCGGAATATATCCAACGCCGACGGGGTGGACTTTCGGGGGGCGCTGTACACGGCGCAATAGTTCCGTCAGCCATACGCCGTCATCAGTCACAGGGCCACATCCAACCAGACCCCCAACGAGCAGCAGGCCAAGGAGCAGCCACGAACAGGAGCGTTGAAAAGGGAGTGTATGACCTCTGCACATGTTTTGGATTTCGACCCTCCGAGGCTAACAGGAGACCCGTGGGACGCCTGCGCGCACTGTACTATGCCTGTGCATCAGTCGCTAGGGGGATGCACAAGCCAGGCGATACAAAACTTACGTCCGCTAGTGCTATAGTCGAGCGATCTCTCCCCCTGGCATATAGTGCCCAGTGACAGTAAGAAAGAGCCAGAGGATTTCTCAAATGTCACCTTCCCCTACGACTGATCCGTTTGCGAATATCTTGAGTACCACGAACACACACCGTGCCCAGCACGGCTGCGGGGCCTACCCGTATGATAAGGGCACATTACTTGGAGTCCTTGCGGCGGCAGTCAAGGCCACTCGGATTATCGAGGTGGGGACCGCCCTCGGTTACAGTGCCCTCTGGCTGGCCCACGGCGCTTCGAATGCTCAGGTCGATACTATTGAGAGTGATCCCGAGCATGTTCGTATCGCCCGTCAACACTGCATTGACTATCAGATGAGCGACCGCGTCCACGTCCACCACGGTGATGCCCTGACAGTCCTCAACGGCCTTGGCTCTAACGTCTACGACCTTGCCTTCTTCGACGGATTCGCGCCAACACCTCAGTTGGTCACCGGTCTACATCAACGGCTACGGCCTGGCGGTGTTCTGGTATGTGCGAATCTGACGCTCGGCCCTCACAACGCGGACGATCTCCTCACTGCTCCAGACGCCTGGCTGATGCATTCATTTGGTGAGACTGCGGTTGCCGTTAAGCGTTGAGTATGAGACCGGACTGCTGAAAACGCACTTCGACAGAAAGGGGCCTATTTCCCGACGAATCGGTACCACTGCCCAAAGTGTTCAGCATAGGTTTCCACAATTTGGAGGCGGATGAACATTTTTCCCGGCCGAGGCGCCGCACATCGAATAATGTTCATGTGATCCCAATTTCAATCGTTGTTCCGAGCGCGTCGTTCCGCGTAGTTGTTCGCTCACCGGATTTAATATCTTCCCGTCTTCCAAACAGCGCGTTTATATCCGTGTTTACCCAGCTGGATAGTCATCGCGCGAACGAGAGCCGATTGCTGTGTACAAAAAATTTCGGGCGCTTCGTGGCATAGCATTTCGAACACGCCCGACCTATACTTGGCATCGTAGCGAAACATAAATTCGACGTTGATTTGGCTTTCCTGTTCGCCAATTGAGTTCACCGAAAAAACAACAAGGGTTCCGCCATGCGCTTTGGAATGATCAGCGAGGCTTGTGTGTCAAAAGGTATGCCATACAGCGTGCGGTATCATGAGGTGATCAAAGAGGCGATCTTCGCCGAAGAAATGGGTTTGGAATTCTTCGGATCCTCTGAACAACATTTTGTTCCAACCGGCTATACCGTCTCCGCGCCTGAGGTTCTCTACGGCGCCATTGCCTCGCTAACGTCGACGATCAAACTACGTCACATGTCGGTGGTCGCACTAAAATTTAACCACCCTATCCGCATCGCAGAACGACTCGCCACGCTCGATATCGTGTCGCGCGGCAGAGTCGAGTTTGGCACCGCCCGTTCCAACAACATCCAGTACCTGAATACATTCGGCGTCGATCCCACGACCACACGCTCTGAGTGGCGAGAGACTCTCGAAGCGACGCTCCGCGCGCTAATGGAATCCCCGTTCGAATTCCACGGCGAGCATTACGACTTTGATCCCGTGGATGTCGTGCCGAAGCTCTATCGGCCCAAATGTCCGCCCGTGTTTGTTTCGTCATCGAGCTATGAGACCCACCACGGCGCGGGTCTTCTCGGCATCGGCGCGATGACCTTTGATAACTGGTTTGGCTGGGAGTATCTCGAGACCTGCGTTGGCAAGTACCGCAAAGGCCTCGAGAACGCACAACCCATCGGCGGTTTGTACGAGGTTAATCCAACCTCATCGCTGCTGACCTTTCCCGCCCATTGCGCCGCGACCCGCGAGCAGGCCATCTCCGAGTCGCGGACGACCGTCCTAGGATTGTTTAACGGCGTCGGTAAACTTTATTTGGAAATGGCGCGCGGCGAAGCGGCCGCCGGTGGCTCCGGTTATTCTTACTTACACCGCATGGAAGATCTCGACGAGCATAAAAACGACATTGACTATATGATCGACAAAAGCCCGTCGTTACTGATCGGCGATCCCGACCTATGCATCGAACGGTGCAAGCAACTCGAAAAGATGGGTATCGATGAGGTGATCCTGAAAATCGACGGTTACGGTCACCAAGCGAACATGCGCAGTATCGAGATGTTCGGGAAATATGTTATTCCTGAATTTAGTCATCCCCAAGCGATCCCCGCCAATGACTGGGAAGCACTCGGGGTAGAAATGGAACGTTATCAATTATAGCGCTTGCAATCGCAAATTCGGTCGCTTAATTAAGCACTTACCCTCTTTATCTATCACTATGGGGGAATACAGACCCCTCGTCCGACAGCCCGTCTAGTTCACGGAGCAGGATTGCCTGGACAATGCAAAAGCGGTGTGTTGCGTAGGGGTTAGGCGGCCTTCTCCGCTTAACTTGCCGTAGCAAAGCAGGGAGCTAAAAACGCACTTCGACGGGAACTGGCCCATTTCCCGACGAATCGGTACCACTGCCCCGCTTCAGTAGCCTCGTTCCCAGTCCAATACATTCAGCAGAGCTTGGCCGCTGACGTAGCGCTGTAGATTCTCGCAGAACAACTCCAGGCCCTTGGCCTGCTGCACATCCGTTCCCCCTGACGTATGCGGAGTAATGACGACATTCGGCAATTGCCAGATTTCCGCCGGTGGCGGCCCGGTGAATTCTCCGGTGTAGACGTCCAGACCAGCCCCGGCGATCCAGCCGGCCTGCAACGCCTTGATGAGTGCGGATTGATCAATGATTTCACCTCGGGCCACGTTGATGAGATACGCGCTCGGTTTCATCCGACGCAGCTCGGCTTCACCAATGAGTCCGTCCGTTTCCGGTGTCCATTGGCTACTCACCACGACGAAATCACTCTGCTCAAGCAAAACCGCGAGTTCTGAGGGCGGCAGGAGTTGGTCGATGCCCTGCGTCTGACTCTGCGAGGTGGCTGCCGAGCGCCGGGTTGCCACGACCCGCATCCCGACGGCTTTGGCGAGACGCGCGACAGCTCTCCCAATACCACCCAGGCCGATAATGCCGACGGTTTTTCCCTGGACCAGTACGGGACGATAGGCTCGACGTTCGAACGCCTGCTTGGTCTGATCGTGAAAGGCCTGAGGGAGCGACTTCGCAAAGAGAAAGATCGTGGACAATACATATTCTGCAATAGGCAAAGAGTTATTCAGTCCGCGCGACGTGGTCACAACGACATCGCTGCCCCAGATATCGCACATGCGCAGATTCGAGGCACCCGCCGGTGTTTGGTGGAGCCACTTGAGACGGGGCGTCCGAGCACGCAGATCGAGCGGGAAAGGGAAGCGTATGCAGATAACCTCGGCTTCAGCCAGCAGGGCATCCCGCTCGGTGCGGGTCGAGGTGTTTGCCGCGACGAGCGATTGTGGGACGTAGCGACGAACGGATTCCGCCGGCCAGGTCTGGGCGTACTCGACCTCGAACTTCCCGCGTGCATCGACCACCCGAATGCGGGCATCAACAGCCTCGATCTTCTCTATGACGGCGTCTCCCACCGCACCGAGGAGCAGGATGTTGAGAGGCTGCGCCATTCAGCTTACTGTCAGTCTGTCTTACTCGGCGCCGAGGGCATCGAGCGCCGCGCGGGCGCATTCGATGTCTTCATCTTCCGTTCCGCCGCTGGCTCCGACGCCACCGAGAAATTCGCCGTTCAGCGCGAGCGGCAAACCACCGCCGGCCAAGAGCAACGGCCGGCCGATAATCTCGGCCACACTCGTGAACAACTGCGAGCGGGATGCCGCCAGTTCGGCCACCTCGCGCGAGGTGCGCCGGAAAGTCGCTGCGGTAAACGCCTTGCTCTGGGCCACCCCGGTCGTCAGCCAGCGGGCATCATCCATACGGGCCAGCGCGACCAGATTCCCGGCCGAGTCTGTGACCGCAAAGCTCATGTCCCAGCCTTTCTCTTGGGCCTTTTGTTTGGCGGCGGCGATAAATTGTTCTGCCAGCGCTAATGTGAGTGCCATCGTCTTCCTTTCCTTTTTGCTGAGTGGACTCTTCTATGGCGTCAGCACCAGCTTGCCGAAAACTTTACTCGCAAGCAGGTCATTCAGGGCTTGAGCCGCCTCAGCCAACGGATACGTCTTACTCACCAAGGCTTTGAGTGTGCCATCGGCAAACAGCGGGGTGAGTGCGGCCGCCATCTCCGGGATGACCTGGGCGGCGTTAATGAGGCTCATGCCATAGAAGGTGATATCTTTGATGAGGGCCGGCAGCACGCCGAACGTCGCGTCCGGAGCTTTGCCGGTGCCCGTGCCGATTAAGACAATGCGGCCGGACTTGGCAACGGCTGAGCAGTCGGCAGCCAAATTATCTGTGACGACATTCTCAATGATGACATCCACGCCCTTGCCCTCGGTCAGCTTGAGAACCTCTGCCGCAAAATCCTGCTGTTTATAATTCAGCGCGACCTCAGCACCCAGCTCGCGCGTCCGGTCTGCCTTTTCCTGTGACCCAACGGTCGTAATCACCCGCGCGCCCGCGGCTTTGGCCAGCTGAATGGCCGCGACGCCAACGCCACCGCCACCGGCAGAAATCAGGACCGTTTCTCCCGCCTGCAGCCCTGCTTTATGATGCAAGGCATAATAGGCCGTATAAAACGGTATCGGGATCGCGGCCCCCTCAGCAAAAGAGAGCGCGGACGGCAGGGGTATGGCCTCTTGGGCGAGCAGACACGTCTTTTCTGCATAGCCGGCACTGATCGCGCGGCCAAATACGCGGTCGCCGACCTGAACCTGGGTAACGCCCGGACTCACGGCTTCGACCTCACCAGACACGTCCGTACCAGTGATATAGGGGAGTTTCAGCGGGGCAAGCTTGCCGGACAGCCGGACCAAATCGGCCGGGTTGATCCCAATCGCCCGGACCCGCATGAGGACCTGCGCCTCCCCCAACTCAGGGTCGGGGGCATCCTCATAGCGGAGTTGCTCCGGTCCCCCAGCTTGATGCGCTCGCATTGCCTTCATAGCCCACCTTCTCCTGTTAGCGCTGATGGTAGAGCGGATGGCCGGTGTAGGGCGTCTTGACGCAACTGAAGTGATCGCCTTCGAGATTGGCGATATACAGCGTCTGCAAGTCCGGTCCGCCAAAAGCACAGTTCGTCGGGAAGTTGAGTTTCTTGCCTTCAGCCGAATCATCGATCAGCATGCTCCAGTTGCCGTTGGTATCAACGGCGATGACCTGGTGGGCCGGCACCATCTCGCCGCCCGTCACCACCGCCGGCAGCGTGACGTACATATTACCGTCCACATCAAAAGCCATGCCATCCGGCAGAGACGGAAAATCCTTGGAGTAGACCTCGGGCTTGCCGAACGTGCCATCTTTCTTGATCTGAATGCGCAGACAGTCATTGCGGGTGCTTTCCAGCACGTAGACCGCGTCTTCTTGCGGGTCGATAGCGGTACCGTTAGCCAGATAAATGCCCTCGGCCACGATTTCACTCTTCCCGTTCGGGCGGATGACGACCAGCGCCCCTTTGGCTGAGGGGGTAGCCAACTCGGCCAGGACATTCTCGATACTCGACGTACTCGAGTTCGAGACGTAGAGATTGCCCTCGGCGTCATAGCTGGCGAAATTCGGGAGCGTCAGTTTGAGTGCGCCGACCTGGTCGGCAATCAGCGACACCTCTCCGCCCTGGGTCACGCGCATCATGGCCTGCTTGCCCAGATCGCAGTAGACCAGATCGCCATTGCGGTCCATGGTCACCCCATTGGGAATGGAACCCTCGGGCAGGGTGACGAGTTCACTCACCGTGCCGTCGGGTGTGACCTTATACATAATGCCGTTGCGGCCACCGCCGAAGACGTTGCCCTCCTTGTCCACCACCACCCCCTCGGCCTGTAGTACACCCTTGCCAAAAACATCAACCTGATCAACTGAAAATGTTGCCATGGGAAGTCCTCCTTTTTCTCGGTCGGGACACTAGGCCTCGACGCTGGCCGTCTCGGCCGTCTCGCTCTGTTTCGTAAACGTCACCTTACCAACTTCCGAGCCGCTCAGGACAACCAGAAGATTGGCCTCCTGGTCGCCTATATTCCGAAACCCTTCCGAGGTTCCCGCCGGAAAGGAAATCGTGTCCCACGGCCCGAGGACGACCTCATTTTCGCCCTTGTCTCCCCAGAAAAAGGCGCAGCTGCCGGACAGCACCACAAATACCTCGGGCTTCGGATGGCTATGCAACGGGGCGCCTTTCCCCGGACTGACCTTATTGATGGCCATGGTAAAGCCGTGGTCACCCTTGATCGCCGGACTGGTCTTTCCCGCCCGACCAATCAGCGCATAGCCCTGGGTGCCGTCGGGTTTGTAGTTCTTGATAAAGCTCGCGTAGTCAATCGGTTTCAGCTCTCCAAACCGGGCAACGCTCGTGCTCATGCTTTCTTGTCCGTTTGCCATGGCGCCTCCTTTGTGGCTATCGGTTTAAACAATCCCCTCTTCTTTCCAACGTGTCAGAGCCGCTTCCGTATGCCCTAACCACTCGCAATACACCTCGCTGTTATGCTCTCCGGGCTGTGGAATCGGTCCGATTTTTCCGGGCGTGTCTGAGAACTTGACGGTCAACCCCGGCACATACGTCTGCCCTTGTTCGTGATCCTCGATTTCAACCAGCATTTTCCGCTGCCACAGGTGAGGATCGTGGGCTGCTTGCGGAATGGTATGCACCGGCCCGACCGGGACCTCGGCCTGCTCCAGGACTTGCACCACCTCGGCCACCGTCTTGTCCCGCACCCACGCCTCAACCAGCGCGTTGACCTCGTCCGCATGAGACGCCCGCCCTGGGATACTGGAGAAACGCTCGTCGTCCGTGAGCTCCTCTCGGCCGATTCCGCGACAGAATCGCCCCCACATATGCTGGGGTACGGCCAGGATATAGACCCAGCCGTCTTTCGCCTGGTAGGTGTTACACGGGGCGATACCACCGGGGGTATTGCCCCGTCGCTGGGGTTCCTTGCCGGTGAGAAGATACTGGGCAATCGGGATCTCCATCAGCGTGTAGCCGGTGTCGAGCAGACACACGTCAAGGGACTGTCCCTTTCCGGTGACATCTCGGTGGTGGAGGGCACCCAACGCCCCAATAGTGGCGTGCAGGGCCGTGATCCGATCAATGATGGGCGAGTTGGTCATGACCGGTGGACCGTCGGGAAATCCGGTAAAGCCCATGAGACCGGACATGGCTTGGCCAATCGGATCGTAGGCGGGTCGGTCCCGGTATGGTCCTGACTGGCCAAAGCCGGAGACGTTGATGAGAATAAGCCCAGGGTTGAGATGCTTGAGCGTCTCATAGCCCAGGCCCATCTTGTCCATGACCCCCGGCCGAAAATTCTGGAGCAGCATGTCAACCTTGGGCACCAGGGCCTTGAGGAGAGCAAGGCCCTGCTTGCTGCGCAGATTCAGCGTAATGCTCTTCTTGCCGCGGTTGTAGGCGGACCAGTAGACGCGGCCCAGGCCGCGCGACTCATCCCCCCCCGGCGCTTCGACTTTAATGACCTCTGCCCCCAGATCGCCGAGCACCATCGCACAGCGTGGACCGGCCTGATAGCGTCCGAGATCGAGGACTTTGATTCCGTCGAGACAGCCTGCCATATGCGTCCTATCCGTCTATTGATCTAGTCCATACAACTGCGCCGCATTGCCCGTCACCATCTGGTACACCTCCGCTTCCGGCACGCCCATAAAATCCCGCATGATCTGCTCTTGGGAGTACGGAAATGTTCCCTCGGTATGCGGATAGTCCGAGCCCCACATGAGACGGTCAACACCGACTAGTTCACGGGTCAGAATGCCCGCCCGATCATCCTCGAACGTCGCCCAGAACTGGCGCTTGAAATACGTGCTCGGTGCTTCATCCAGCTTGGGCTCCATCCAGTGGCGGTGATCGTTCCACCAGTGATCCATGAAGCCGAGCAGCGAGGCCACCCAGCCGACCCCGCCTTCGACCACCACAAACCGCAGTTGCGGGTAGCGTTGCGGTACGGCCCCCCAGATCAGATCGGCCATGGCGCGCATGGGCTGAAAGACCTTGTTGTCGGTCACGCCGAGCCCTGTGCCGAGACGCTCCATCTTGGCAAAAATGGCCTCACCCGTTCCCGTCCCGGAGTGGGTGGAAACCGGGAGCCCGATGTCCTGCAAGGCATCCCACATGGGGTTATAATCGGCGTGGGCATACGAGCGCTCCACCTCGGCCGGGATAAGGACCGTGCGAATGCCCTCCATCCCGGCTATACGCTCGGCTTCTTCAACCGCCCACTCGACCGGTCCCCGCATGGGCAGTAAGGCTGATCCCAGCAGGCGGTCCGGGGCGGCCGAGCAAAACTCACTGATCCAGTCGTTATAGACCCGAATGATCTCTCGCTGGTATTCGGCGTCCTGAACGTGGAAAAACTGCAGGCCGAACCCGCCCGGATAAATCACCTCGGCCCGTAGATGATCCCGCTCCTGATCGACCAGACGCGGCTGCGGGTCCCACGCGCCGGGTCGCGTTTCGGCATGTCGGCGGCCTTTGGGGGTGGTGACTTGGCCCTGAATTTTCTCCTCGATGGTCACGCCTTCGAGGCCCACCGGGAATTCGGTCAGCCCTTCTATGATGTAGTAGTCAGCCTCTGGTCGTGATTCGACCCGCGGGGCGCGCTCACGAAAGCGTTTGTCCATCCGGGTTGTCCAGAGGTCTGCCGGCTCAACCACGTGACCATCGGCAGAAACATACCCCTTCGTGCTTATTTCCATCTCGAATCCCTCCTTTATGGATATAGAGCACACGAAAAAAAACGGGGAGCCGAAGAATTGCTCTCCGGTTCCCCGTCAGTTGGTTCCGATACTCGGGGGAACGCGCTAAGCGGGGTGCCTAGCGGGCCGCACCGTTGCGGAGTAGCGCGCCCGAGATATTCCCAGTGCATTCACCATTCTGGAAAGTCTCTTCACCGTTGACCAGGATGTGCTTATAGCCTTCGGCTTTTTGGACCCGCCGCCATTCGTTAGCCGGCAGATCGTGCGCAATCTCGCCCGGCAGAGCCTTAACGGTATCGGCGTCGTAGACCACGATGTCGGCCGCTTGGCCTTCACGTAGCGTCCCTCGGTCCGTGATACCCGCCGCCCAGGCCATAATCCCACTCAGGCGGAAGTGGGCTTCTTCCAGGCTCATGATGCCCTGCTCCCGCACCAGCCAGGACAGGACTTCGGTCGGGTAGATGGCAGGCGTAATGAACTTCACGTGCGCGCCACCATCCGACACGCCGGGCAGCGTGTACGGCGAGCCCATCAGCTCCTTGTAGCCCTCGATGTTGGCATTGGCCACCGGACCGGCCCACTCGGTGCGCAGATCATCGGCCACGGACAGGTCGAGCATAGCGTCGATGACATGCTTGCCTTCCTTTTCGGCAATTTGCTCCACCGACAGGCCTTCGTATTGGAGTTTGAGGTCGGTATTGCGAACCTTGCGCGCGATGAACTTGTGGAACTCACCAAAGACGACATTCATAGTGTCCATGCCGCCAGTGTCGTAGTCTTCGCGCATTTCCTTGCGCAGCTCAGGCTTCGACAGTTTGGCTTTGCGCTCTTCGACCGTTCCGAGCGTGGCTTCCTTCCAGGCCGGCATACCATCAAACAGGTTCCAGTCTTCCAGGGTCATCCGTACTGGGGCCCGAGCGGTGACGCCCTGTCCGAACACGCGCGCGCCGCGTTCGTTCGCCGCATTGACCCAATTCAGCTGGGCCTGGTGGGACTCAGGATGCTTGTCACTGATTAACATGGCGTTGTACAGCAGCGGCCGGCCGGCTGTCTTGGTCATCTTTTCGAGGAATTTGAAATCATCCTCAACACCAAAAGAACTTTCACTTGCACCGGACTGGGTAAACTGGATACAGCCCTCACCGACTTCGTTCATGGCTTTGGCCATGTCCATATAGAACTCATCCGGCAGGATGTCGGTGATCATCGGCGTGCCGTCATAGTCGCGCTGCACGGACACTCGACTCTCGGGCACCAGACGCTGGGCTGACCAACCCGCGGCTCCAGCCTTCACGGCTTCCTTGTACAGGCCGGTGATCGTTGCCATTTCTTCTGTATTGGGGAAGCGCTTCTTGGCGTCGTCAAAGCCGCCCATCACATACGCCACGGCCGGGGCGAGCGGGAAGAGATGGGAAACATTAACACCCAACGGCATGCGGGACAGACGGTCCATGTATTGCGGGAAGGTTTCCCAGTCAACCTTCATCGACACCCGCATGGGCTCCAGCGGAATCGCTTCGGTACGGGACAAGGCCAGCATGGCCCGGTCGGCGTCTTGCGGTCGCAGCGGAGCAAAACCAAACCCGCAGTTACCAATGGTGACGGTGGTCACACCGTGCCAACTACCGATCGTGCAGTACGGGTCCCAGTGCAACTGGGCATCATAGTGGGTATGCAGATCGATGAATCCCGGAGCAACGATCTGCCCGCTGGCATCGACCTCTTTTTTGGCGTCACTGCTGCTGATTTTTCCAATCTCAGCAACTTTTCCGTCCTTGATACCAAGGTCGGCCTGGTAACGCGGCACTTTCGTTCCGTCGACGATCGTACCGTTTTTAATCACTGTATCGAATTGTGGCATACTCCCCTCCTTATATGGTTTTACAGACACTTATGGTTTTACAGACGCTCTATCGTCGGCATACTCTTGGAAAAATCCGCTGTCAACCTTCAGGCGGAAAAAATAATGTCCCTGCCCGGAGGGGCTCTGTCGTGGCGGTCGTTGGCCATCTCTTTCACCTTCCCAGTAGGTTTCACGTACTTATGGATCTCCTCATGAGTGAAAATGCGGCATGACTTCCCGAGCAAATAGTTCGAGGCACTCGGTCACCTTCTCCAGGGCGAGTCCGGGCAGATGCATGCCCATGGCCAAATGGGTCACCCGCGTTTCGTCCTGGTAGCGCTGTAGGGCCTGGATACAATCGTCGGGTGTGCCCACAATGGGCGCCCCGCCCGGAATGGTGGGATCAATGTTGCGCAGTTCCTCAATGCTGGGCACCCGCTCCATGGCTCGGTCGGCCCGCAGGTCCCCGGCTTCCTTGAGCAACGGAAAGGCAGAGGAGAAGAGATAATGCATATGCTCGCCAACGATGTCCCAGGCTTTGTCCCGACTCTCTGCCACATACACCCAGCGCAGTTGGGCCAGGTAGTAATCTTTCGGATTCCGGCCATTCCGTTCTAACTCATCATCGTAGGCGCGCTGCTGGGCAACCTCCCCCGTGCCCATCAGATGAAACCCCATTCGTGCCGCTCGCTCGACCGCTTTCTTGCCACGGGCACCGATCCAGATCGGCGGATGGGGCTGCTGGACGGGGCGGGGCGTGAGACGGACATCTTTGAGATGATAATAGTTGCCGTCAAAAGAGAAGGACTCGTTTGTCCAGAGTCCCTGCAGAACAGCCAGGTCTTCTTCCAGACGCGCATCGCGCTGCTCACGGGGAAAACCGAAGGCAGTAAATTCCTTAGTGCGATAGCCTTTGCCCACACCCAGATCGAACCGGCCGTTGGACAGAATATCCGCGCTGACGGCATCCTCGGCCACGCGTAAGGCGTGTTGAAAGGGCAGAATCAAAATAAATGTGCCAATCCGGATGCGGGTCGTACGAGTGGCAATACCGGCGGCCAGGGGCAGCAGCGCAGGCGACCAGCCGTCGGCGTCGAAGTGGTGCTCGGTCAGCCAGATATTATGGTAGCCAAGTTCCTCGACTCTGACGATTTGGTCCAGCAGGTTCTGATACAGCTCGGGAAAGGGCCGCTCCCAGCGAGCCGGATTCCAGAACGGCATTAACAGACCAAATTTCATATGACCCCTCCTATTACAGACGGCCTAGCAGAAGCGGAGGAATTATTCAAAGCCAATTTTACTTTTTTCTTCCGCCGGTTACTGCCTGTTGCCGAATGAGGGTTCGTTCAGTGTGGTTCAGCAGATTTCATTCACTACGGCATTACGGTGTATCCGTGGCTGATCTTTTGTCAAAAGCTCTGGGCCGGTGATTTGGACGTATAGGAATACGGTCGGGAGGCGACAACGCGTCCCTTAGCGTCGGTCGTATAACGGGTGCCCTTTTCTCCCGAGGTGCACTTTCGCGACATGGTCAGCTTCAAGATGGGCGATATACAGATCGTCAAAATTCGGCCCACCAAAGGCGCAGTTGGTCGGCCCCTGAGTTTTTGTCCCGTCCGGATCATCAACAAGAACGGACAGCTGACCATTCGGATCAAGCACCACCAGGCGGTTCACCATGGGTAGGGTAATAATAAGATGCGCTTCGGCATCAAAGGCCATCCCATCGGGCAGCGCCCCCAAGTCTTCACCAAACACCTCGGGGCTGCCGTGTGTCCCGTCCTTATGCATGGCAACTCGGATGCAGTTATTCTGACTTGATTGCAGCACGTACACGGCCTGTTCCTGGGGGTCGATCGCCGTCCCGTTCGCGAAGTAGATGCCGGTCGTCACGACTTCCCCGCGGCCATCCGGTCGCAAGCGGACCAGAGCCCCTTTCGCTGATGGATGACGCAGTTCTTCCATCAGCTTGTCAAAGTTGCCGAATGTCAGATCGGTCGAGTTGGACACATACAGGTTTCCCTCGGCGTCAAAAACCGGAAAATTCGGGAGAGTGAGTTTGATATCTCCCACCTGATCGGCAAACAGACCGACCTGGCCGTCCGGCGTCACTTTGAGCACCGCGGCCTTGCCAGGGTCACACACGAAGAGGTTACCCTGTTGGTCGAGTGCCATCCCCGCTGGTCGGCCGCCCGTACGCGCGCATTCCGTGACGCTTCCATCCGGCGCAAGCTTGCGGATCACACCGTCCGTTCCCCCGCCATAGACGTTCCCTGCACGGTCAACGACAACGCCCTCCGGACCTTTGAATCCAGTCGCCGCCGTTTCCACTTGGTCCAGACTGAGCTGTTGGTAGGTCATGGTTCGCCTCCTGAGGGATGTAGTACTCGTGACAGACAGGGATTGCTATCTGCCCATCTTGAGCCGATTCTCCTGTGCCCAGCCTTCCTTGAAAGGCACGGTAAAATATGGGGTGAGCGACATCTTCTTAAACTTCCACTCGCCGTTCTGTCTGACATACTCGTCGTCATAGCGGGCGGCCACGAAATACGCCTCCCCTTTTGAGATAGTCTTTGCTTCGAGGTAGGCATAGCCCTTGCCCGTATCCCCCTGCACATCGACCGCATGGTTATGCATAAACTGTTTGACAAAAGACAACAGACTTTCGACTCCTTGAAAAAACTTCGTCAGCTCGGCCCGACCGGTGGCTTTGCCCAGATAATCGAAGTCCAACTCTGCATCTTCGGTAAACAGATCGGGGATGGCGTCTAACAGCTCACCATTAATGCATTCGTGATAACGAAACCGTAGCGAACGAATGGCTTCGCGGTCACTCAAATCCTGAATCTTTTCTTCCAGCGCCTGCAAACGGGCTTCGATATCCTGAGACATTGTTTCCTCCCTTTTAGCTGTGTTCTTTCGGTTCCAAACCTTCAAACCACGGCAGCACCAGGGTTTCATTGATGGTGTAGGTCAAGGCGTGGCTCCAGTCGGGCAGCTCGGTGTATTTCACCTTATAGCCGATGTGTTCGAGCAGTTCATTCGATGAGCGAATGGCTTCAACCGGAAAGATGAAGTCATGCACACCGTGAATCACATGGATCGGCAGCTCGATGCCTCGCTTCTGGCGCAGCATGGCATCCGTGGCGGGGCTCAGTTCGCCCGCGATGGGCGCTATGCCAGCAAAGAGTTCGGCCTGGTCCAGTCCCAGCAGATAGGTATAGGTCCCACCATCAGACAGACCGGACAGATACACCCGCGAACGATCAACCCGATAGGTCTCACACACGCTGTCAAACATGGCCCGGATGGACCGGCTGTCAAGCGGCGGTTGCAGCACGGACCACGTCGGACCCAAGGACTTTGGCGACAGCAGCAGATAGCCCTTGCTCTTGGCGGGCCGCAACCAGGTCCAGATGTAATCATCGCCCCGGCCATACCCACCGTGGAGGCAGACGATGAGCGGCCAGTCTGTGTCCGGGCTGTAGTATTCCGGGACATACAGCGAGTACTCGGCCTGTTCCTGAGTCTGTTGCTGATGGAGCATGCCGACCGGCACCGCCACATCGTCAGCCCGCGTCTCCAAGGCGTCGCGCTGGGACGCGGCCTCCGGCAGCAGCCAGTATTGGGAGAGCGTCGGGAGATGCGCGCGTTGGTTGTACAGCAAATCCAGGCCTCGACACAGCGAGAAACGGCTGTTGACAAACGCCCCGCCAAAATTCGGTCCGGGCGCCCCGCCGAGAAAAGCGGCGCCGGCATTGTTGAGATGCGTCAGCGCGGCAGCGAAGGCGGCGTGAAACCCAGTGAATTCTTCGGGTGGTTCGAGGCTGGCAGCGCGGGAGAGTGCGGTTTCAAAAAAATCACCAAGAATGTCCCGTAGCCGTCCTTGCGCCTCCGGGATCTTCCCGAAGTGCATATTCTCTTGGATGTCTTCAAACGTCCGTAAAAAGAGCAGGATTTTTTCTTCCAGCGGCCGAATAGACTCCTGGTACTGTTCCTGGCTCATCATGCTCCCCCTGACCCCCTTTTCGCGTCTCTCCTCCTGCTTCTTTCCTCGTACGCGCCGCCTTTGTACAATCCTTTGCATCCGCTTGCAAATTGCCCTATCGTACCCAGGACAGTTAAGGAGGGGATTATGAGCACAGCAATAGCCCAGAGTGTCCCGCAGAGTACGCATGAGTTAGCCGAGCGTTTTGGCGACCCGGACCAACTCGCCGTCAAGCATAAGCTGCCCTATATCGATGAGGCTGCCGCGCGGTTTCTTGAGCAGTGTCCGTTTGTGATAGTCTCAACCGCAGACACGCAAGGGCGGTGCGACGCCTCACCCAAGGGCGATCCGCCGGGGTTTATCAAAATCGCAGACAAACACACCCTCTACCTCCCGGACCGGGCCGGTAACAAAATGTTCCAGAGCATCAGCAATATTCTGGAGAACCCGCACGTCGGTTTGCTCTTTCTCATTCCCGGCGAGGAATGGACCATGCGTATCAACGGCCGCGCCCGGGTTGCCGACGAACCTCAGCTCCTGGAAAAACTCAGCGCTCGGGGCCGTCCGGCCCAGCTTGCCATCGAAGTCAGCGTCGAAGAATGCTACTTCCACTGCCCCAAGTCGTTCAAACGCGCCGAGCTGTGGAATGCGGATAAATTTCACACCTACGAGGGCGACTCGTGGGGTGTCATCCTGGCCCAACGGACAGCGATGGAAAAAAGAAAAGCCGCGGAGTTGGATACCATGATTGAAGAGTCGGTCAAGAATCTGTAGAAGCAATCGACCCGATGAGCCTGCTCTGGTGAGGAAAGCATGCCCACGCTACGCATCGATGAGTCCCTCGATCTGCACTACGAACTCGACGATTTTACCGATCCCTGGACCGCCTCGGAAACCATTCTGCTCGTACACGGCGTTGCCGATACGAGCCTAGCCTGGTTCGCCTGGGTGCCTCGTCTGGCCCGACGGTTCCGGGTGCTACGGCCGGACCTGAGGGGTTTTGGCCACTCTTCCGTTCCGCCCGCAGACTATGGCTGGTCTCTGTCTGGCTTTGCCCAAGACCTCCGGGCTCTGCTCGATCAACTGGAGCTTTCGACCGTTCACGTGGTGGGACAGCGTGTGGGCGGCAGCGTCGCCATGCAATTTGCGCATGACTATCCCGAGCGTGTCACAAGCCTGACCGTCATTGGCGGACCGGCGACGCTCTCCAAGAGTGCGCTCAACCCGGATGCCTGGCTCACCCAGGTCCAACAGGACGGGGTCGAAGCCTGGGCGCGCAGCACGATGGAGCGTCGTCTGGGCGCGGTGAGCCCGGCGATGAAGGAGTGGTGGATTAGCGCCATGGGTAAAGCCTCACCCCAGGTGATGGCCGGGATATTTCGCTATGTCGGGAATATGGACATTACCGCCCTACTCCCCCAGATTCAGGCCCCGACCCTGGTGATCACCAGCGACCGGAGTGCGCTGGCTTCGGTCGAAACCGTGCGTGACTGGCAGACGCGTATTCCCAACTCTCAGCTTTTGGTTTTACCCAGCGCGGCCTATCATCTGGCGGCGGCTCTGCCGGAAGAATGTGTCGAGGCAACGCTCAGATTTATTGCAAGCCTGACTGATTGAACGCTTTTCTCCCTGTGCTGACAGGCGGCCGTCTGCCACACGCTCTCCAGCGCTATATGCAAGGCGGCCAGGGTATGCCCTGGCCGCTCTCAAGGCTACTGCAGGGGCGAGAAGCTGGCCGGGGTCAGGATTTTATTGTACTGGCTGACAATCATGCCTTGGGCCTTGGGACGGAAGGCTTGCAGCTGAGGGTCTGCTGCCTGGGCTGCACGGGCTTGCGCTCGATGATTCATATCCTCATAGGCCCAAATGTGGACGACCTCGTTTAACGGACCGACCTCGGTTGACCACCAGCCGACCAGTTTGGAGTATTTGCTGATGACCGGCAGTCCTTCTTTTTCTATGAGCGCCTGAAACTCCGGCACCTTCCCCGGTTGCAGCGTATACACACGCATCTCATACACCATAGTCTGATCCTCCCTGTTTTTAAGATTTTCAACTCCCAACGTTTGTGCAAAAAATTATATATACTGCTAATCGCGATAGGGATAGAAGGAGAACACAATGGAGTTAGGCGACACGCTGACCCTCATTCAGACGATGACCGGCCTCATTGGGGTTCTCGCTATTCTATGGGGACTGGCCCAGATGCAGCAGGCTGGCCGGCGGCGGGATAGGGAGATTGACGTCATGACGGAGACGTTGCGGGAAAGCACAGAGCGGCAGGTCCAAACACTGTCTGAGGTCGGCCGGGCCCTCGAACGCCAGGGTGAGGCGTTAGCAGAGCTGCTCCGCCGCAGTACGTGACCACAGGAGTAACAATTCGTACATATGGATATGGCAAAGGAGACGCCTGGGCTATGAAGCTCGGATATTATCAGTGAGTCGAAGTCGAAAAAGTGGATAATCTGGTGTTACCCAGGCTGCTCTCTCCCAGGCATTGGGGTCGTCGGGGTCGGGACGTATATGCTTATTGCTTTGAGCTTGGTGCGGTCCCAGTAAGAAAACCGCCTTGAGGTTTTGTGCTGAAAAAACAGCATCGGCAAGCCAGCTTGTTAGGTCAGTCTTCGGCAGGTTTTGGTCATCGGTGTAAATGACAAGTATCACGCGCATGACTGTAGCACATCGTGCTAATTTTCGGTCCTTTTTCCCTATTGCCTCCTGTAACCGGTTAATTAGCTCATCTTTCGACCATTGTGACTTCTCATAATTTCTGCGGTGATTATCCTGTTGAAGCTGTAAAAATTCCTCTTTCGTTAGTTCCCTGCCCTCACCCTTTCGCTTAGCTTTGTAGTATTCCTTCTTGTTGTCTTCCCAAACCTCGGATTTTACTATCCGAGTGATTTCAATGCCGAGGATGTTCCCGTTTTCCTCTGCTAAACAGTCCGGGGGGTCCTGAGCGTTACTATGGATATTGGTGATGTTCTTTCCACATTGTCTGTCATAGGCGTCGGCGAATCTACAGGCAACGGTTACTTCTTCCAACTCCTTATTATCAGGAATAACGCTGTCGGCCCCTGGTCCCAAAATATTTTGCTCTTTGATTATCTTATTTACTTTTTCTACTATCTCCTTATCGATTCCCATTTACCTTCTCCTTCTGGCTGGATAGTCGAGCCTGTACTATTTCGTCCTCGTCCTATGCGCCGCCGTCCACTCCCGCGCCAGGCGCTGTGCTTCGGCGATCTGTACCGGGGTCATGAGCTTGGCAACCGTGTCGCGGGTCCCACGTGCCTCTTCAAGACCACCCGCCCCGGCGAGATTGAACCACATGTGAGCCAGAGTATAATCCTGCGTCACCCCCTCACCATTGTAGTATACGACGCCGAGATTGTTCTGCGCACTAGCCTCTCCCTGCTCAGCGGCCCGACGCCACCATTTCACTGCCTCAGCATAGTCCTGTGGCACCCCCTGGCCATTATGGTACATGATGCCGAGATTGTACTGCGCTGTAGCCTCTCCCTGCTCAGCGGCCCGACGCCACCATACCATCGCCTCGGAATAATCCTTCGACACGCCAAGGCCCTGGGCATACATAAAGCCGAGATTGAACTGCGCGATCATGTCCCCCTGTTCAGCGGCCGTTCGGCAGGGAGCAAACCGAGCTCCGGCGGCCAAATCAGTCTTGAAGCAGTCCGCAACATCAACGTCTTCCGCCGTAACGGGGCGTACCCCTACACAGACCCACAACAAGGCGATACAGATGAGAAGCCGAAAAATAGGTCTCATGATGACGCTTTTTCCTTCTTCACTGCACTGAAAGCGAAGAGCCCCGAAGGGGAATTACGCAAACTCCGGTGCGACCTTGGTGGCAAACAACTCGATGTCTTCGAGGATTTGGTCTTGTGGTTCGAGACCGTTGTGAATTCGAGCCCGTAACGCCATAACCCTTTCGGACGTGCTTCCCTCCATTCTTCTGCCTTTGCCATATTGCTAGTTCCGGTCGTTCCTTCCGACATGAAATACTGCGCTACTGTGATAGTCGATTCAGATCCACATTGATGCCAGTGCTCCGAATCTCCTTTGCAAGCTTCAATTGCCAGCCCTCAGCGTTATCCATCTCAACATACGCGATGCCGTGATAATCGCTCATGATCTCGATACTACTCTTATGCAGGACACAGACCTTTTTTCTGCCGAGCTTACCGACGAAGAATCCGAGCTCGAAGATTACATTCTGCCGGACTCGTGGTCGAGGCTCACTAGACGAGTTAGCAAGGTTACCCGTGTCGTCGGGCGTAAAAAGAACCACCACGAAGTCCACATCCGCGTTCCCCTCGAATTTCTCAATAACCGTCTGCCCTTGGTTCGGCTGCTCATCAAGGATAACGGGCTCAAGAGCTAACTTACTTAGAAACGTGCGAACTTGCTCCTTCGCTGCCACGTCCCGCCCATGGACCACGAAGACTCGACGACTGTTCGGAGTTGACTTAGCTAAGGGAGGTGTACCCGGCTGCCCAGCCTCCGGCTCCTCGCGTTTCTCTTCAAGACTCTCGCTAAGCTCCTCCAGCCTCTTGATTGTATGACCAATCCTTCCAGGGAATGTCTCTTGGCGTTCAGTATCATCTCTCATGTTGCCCAGCCCAGGTGGAAACAGAAGAAGCCGGTTCTTTTTATATTCTTGGGAACCTTCCCCAAACACAGCACTGAGGGTGGCACCAATGTCCGACGCAACCTGTCGGACCGAAGAATCGTTCCACTGGACTTTGCTCGGATTGAGGTCCTTCACCTCCTCAATGCGACGGCGTAATTTCTTGATACCTTCGTCGATATCGGTTCTACGGTCTGCCATTAAGGGTTCCTCATTATGTAATCCATGTTGCCGCGAGAAATGGGTATTAGCACCCCTTCTCTCCTATCTCACCCCTGCCCGATGCGCCGCCATCCACTCGCGTGCCAAGCGCTGAGCTTCGACGATCTGGGTCGTAGTCATTTGCTTTGCAACGTTGTCACGCGATTCACGCGCATGTTCGTCACCACTCACCCCGGCGAGATTGAACCACATATGGGCCAGGATATAGTCCTGCGGAACTCCCTGACCATTCCCGTAGATACGGCCGAGATTGGCCTGTGCGGCCGGCTCTCCCTGTTCGGCGGCGCGCCGGAACCATACCAGCGCCTCCGCATAATCTCGCGGGACACCTCGGCCCTCATAGTGCATGGTACCGAGATTATTCTGCGCGGTCACGTCTCCGGCTTCGGCGGCGCGGCCATACCATTTCACTGCCTCGGCATCATCCTGCGGGACGCCCTCACCCTGGGCGTACATGAAGCCGAGAATGCTCTGTGCGCGAACGTCTCCGCTTTCAGCAGCGCGGCCATACCATTTCGCCGCTTCGGCATAGTCCTGCGGCATGCCTTGGCCGTCGCGGTACATATGGCCGAGATTGAGCTGCGCTCTCGCATCGCCCTGTTCGGCAGCGCGGCCATACCATTTCGCCGCTTCGGCATAGTCCTGCGGTACCCCCAGGCCCACGTCATACATGCCGCCGAGATTGAATTGCGCATCCACGAGTCCGGCTTCAGCGGCCACCCGGCAGGCAACGAATCGAGCTACGGGCGTCAGACCAGTCTTGAAGCAGTCCGCACCATCAACGTCTTCCGCCGTAACGGGACGGACCCCCACACAGGCCCACAACAGGGCGATACAGATGAGAAGCCGAAAAACAGGTCTCATGATGGCGCCTTTTCCTTCTTCACTGCACTGAAAGCGAAGAGACCCGACAGGGTATTACGCAAACTCCGGTGCGACCTTGGTGGCAAACAGCTCGATGTCTTCGAGGAGTTGGTCTTGTGGTTCGAGACCGTTGTAGGCGACCAGGGAAAAGTACTCGAACGGAATCTCTTCATACACCTCGGCCACCTGGCGTTTGACATCGTCGACTGTGCCGGCCACGATCAGCCCCGTGTTGAGCACCCGCTCCAGCAGGGACCCACTGCCTGCGCTGAGTAAAACCGGGAAGAAGTGCGAGGCAAATTCCGAGAAAAACGGCACGATGCATTTTTCCACTTTTTCGTAGGCCGCTTCTCGCGTCTTCCCGACATACAAGAAGCGCAACAATCCCTGCCCCTGTCCTGGGCTGAGTCTCTGCCCACGCTGGGCTGCGCCTTCCCGGTAGGCGACATCTTGCACTCGCGCCCCAGCCATGGGCGCAAAATAACAACAGGTAAAGCCCTGCTCCCCCGACCAGCGCGCCGAGTCCGCGCTACCCGATGAGCTGATGAAGACGGGTGGATGCGGCCGTTGGTAGGGCGCCGGCACCACGCTGATCTGGCGTACCCGATTCTGCTCGTCTATTTCTCCGGGCGCGCCGTATTCCTGCGCACACGGATAGGCCGGATAGTCTTCGATGCCTTCGTGCGGAAACGGCACTTTGAAGAACTCGCCGTTGTACGAAAAGCTCGGTTCGGTCCAGGCTTTTTTGACGATGGTGACCATCTCGCGAAAGATCTGCTGGTTGACATCGTCCGCGGTGGCCTGTTGCGCAGACTCTCGGTTCGACAAGGTTGGTAAGGTTTTGTACTGCTGCCCCAGCGTTCTGACCCAACGCGCCTGATAGCCGCGGGCAAAGCCGACAAAGAACCGGCCTTTGAGAATATGATCCAGCACCGCCGTCTCTTCCGCCACGCGCAACGGATTTTGCGTGCCCATGACATAGCCCAACTGACCCATCCGCATCTGTTTGGCATACGGGCCCAACCAGGCGTTCATCAGTCCGGGAGTGGGCAGCATTTCAAATCCCTCAGAGTGGAAATGGTGCTCAATAAAGCTCATGCCCCAATAGCCGAGCGCGTCTGCGGCTTTCACGATATCGACCATGCCGTCAATCATCTCAGCGTAGCGCTCGACGTTACGTCCGACGGGTCGCAACTCACGTCGTTCTGCGTTGGAGCGCACCGGCATTGAGGGAACCATTTGAATCATTGTTTTCATGAGCAAGTCCTCCTGATTGGCTCTCCTGCCTTATCTCTCCGTGTCCGCTCTCGTCAAGCGTCCGAGCGTCGCACGCCTTGCACTCTCCCCCAGGCTTCGACTACGCTCCGAGCCGGAGGGCCAAGGTATGGGGCTTCAGGAGCTGTGTGATACCGTCTGCATTGTTGGTGTGGGCGATACCAGACAAGGCGCAGTCCCGGACAAGACTGGCGACGAACTGGCCATTGATGCCGCCAGGGCCGCGTTAGAGGATTGCGGTCTGAAAAAAGACGATATTGACGGCTTATTCGTTCAGCCCAGCTACGGCAGGCAAGGCGATTATCTCAAAGTGGGGCTGATGCTCGGCTTGAATCCAAAGGTCGGTGGCGCGGTCGAGGCCTCGGGAGCAACCGGCTGTTATATGATTCAGCACGCCGCCCTGCTGCTCAACGCCGGTATGGCTCAGTACATCCTGCTGGTATACGGCACGAACCAGAAGACGAATCGGAATAGATTCGGTGGGGCCCTGCTCGAAGAACACGCACCCTACGGCGCCTTTAATCCATCCGGACCGTTTGCGTTTGCCTTTCGGCGTCACATGCATTTATACGGCACAACCGAAGAGCAGCTCGCCACGATTGCGATTAATCAGCGCGCGCATGCCAGGCTGAATCCCAAAGCCGTCCAGCAAACACCGCTCACGCTCGACGATTATATGAGCGCCCGTTACATCGTGGAGCCCCTCAGATTATTTGACTATTGCTATATCACCGACGGCGGGCACGCCTTTATCCTGACAACGGCGGACCGCGCTGCGGATCTGAAAAAGCCACCAGTCTATATCCGGGGGATGGGTCGCCAGGAGGCTTTTCGCGCGTATGAAACGCCCGACCTGGTGATGCAGAGTTTTCAGCAGGAAGCGGTCGCCAAGATGGTCTTTGATATGGCTGGCTGCACGCCACAGGACATGCAAGCCTTATATGTCCAGGACGCGTACAGCCCGGCCGTGATCGCAGCCTTGGAAAATTACGGCTTTTGTCTACGGGGTGAATCCGGTCGTTGGATTCAAGACGGGCGGATCGCTCTGGGCGGCGAACTGCCGTTGAACGTCAACGGGGGGCAATTGTCTGAAACCTATATGGTCGGCTGGCAAAACACCTGTGACGCCGTCCGGCAGTTGCGAGGAGAATGCGGCGCGCGGCAGATCAGGGATGTGGAACGCCTCCTGTGTACATACACCGGCGGCTTGCGCGAGCATGCCGGCGCATTGATTTTACGAAGCTAAACCGGAGAAAGACCCATGCCCGACTACAACAAACCCCTGCCCGTGATCGAAAAATGGAACGAACCGTATTGGCAAGCCGCCAAACGTCATGAGTTCGTTGCCCAACGCTGCACAGCCTGCGGCTATATCCACCTGCCACCCGGACCGGCCTGTACGAACTGCCTCAGCCCGGACCAGGACTGGGTTCAGTTGAGCGGCAAGGGCACAATTTATTCGTATGGCATTTACCACCAGCAATGGCACCCCGGCTTTGCCGACGACATCCCCTACAACGTCGCGCTTATCGATCTGGACGAAGGGCTCCAGATTATGAGCCAAGTCGTTGAGTGTGAGAATGACGAGCTTGAGTGTGGCCTGGCAGTTGAAGTTGCGTTTGATGAGGTCACTTCTGAGGTCACGCTCCCAAAGTTTCGCCTCGTAGGGACGCAGCAAGCCTAGACGTTTGCCAAAAGGAGGAATCAGATGCGCATAGGATTTATTGGACTCGGCAATATGGGCGGCCCGATGGCCTCGCATATCATCGCGGCCGGACATGACGTCACCGTTTATGATGTCCGTCGCGAAGCCGCTCAACCCCACTTACAGCACGGTGCCGAGTGGGTCGATAGTCCCCGCGCGGTTGCCGCCAGCAGTGAAATTACTTTCACTTCTCTGCCAGGCCCGAAAGAGGTCGAGGCGGTGGCACTGGGCGAGGGCGGCATTCTCCAAGGCGCACAACCGGACTCGGTCTACATCGACCTGTCAACGAGCTCACCGACCCTCATCCGAGCAATCCAAGCCGCCTACCAAGAGAAAAAAGTACACGTGTTAGACGCGCCCGTCAGCGGTGGGCCGGTCGGAGCTCAAGCCGCCACACTGGCGGTCATGGTCGGCGGTGACCCCGCCATCTATGAGCGGGTCAAACCGGTCCTCGACGCGATTGGCAACAAGGTCTCTTACCTGGGCGGAATCGGCTGCGGTGAGATTGCCAAAATCGTTCACAATATGATTGGCATCTGCTTTCAGTCTCTCCTCGCCGAGGGGTTCACCCTTGGGGTCAAAGCTGGGGTTGAACCCGAGGCCTTACTCAAGGCCGTTGCCGATGGGGCAGTGGGTCAGGGGTTGATGCTGAACTACATGCTTCCCGAAGTCATTTTCAAAGGCGACTACGACACTGTTCGCTTCGCGCTGCGGGGGGCGCGCAAAGACTTGGGGCTGGCCACCGAACTGGGTCGTGAGTGTGAGGTGCCGCTCAAAGTCGCCAGTATCGTGGAGCAGGAATTCATCGAAGGTCTGGCGCGTGGCTGGGCAGAACGCGACTCGACCGCTCCGTTCGCGCTGCAAGAAGAACGGGCTGGCGTAACCGTACGAGCACCGAAAGCCTAGTCTGAGAATTGCAAACGGAGGCAAGGACATGCGAGTGGGATGTATCGGCTTGGGGAATATGGGCGGCCCGATAGCCTCACACATCATTGCGGCTGGACACGAGGTGACCGTCCACGACCTGCGTCAAGAAGCCGCGCAGACCCAGCTTGAACACGGGGCCACGTGGGCCGACAGTCCCCAGGCCGTTGCGGCGGCGAGTGAGATCACCTTCACCTCGCTGCCCGGCCCGACTGAGGTTGAAGCGGTCGCTTTAGGAGAAGCAGGAATCCTACACGGGTCGTACCCCAACTCCGTCTATATCGATCTCTCGACCAGCGCGCCGACACTCATTCGAGAGATTCACGCCGCCTACCAAGAGCAAAACGTGCATGTATTGGACGCACCCGTCAGCGGTGGGCCGGTCGGAGCCCAAGCCGCCACGCTGGCGGTCATGGTCGGCGGTGACCCCGCCATCTATGAGCGGGTCAAACCGGTCCTCGACGCGATTGGCAATAAGGTTTCCTACGTCGGTGGGATTGGCTGTGGTCTGATTGCCAAGATTGTCCATAATATGGTCAGCAACGGGTTTCGCGCCCTCCTGGCGGAGGGACTGACTGTCGGCGTTAAGGCCGGGGTTGAACCCGAGGCGCTCCGCCGCGCCATTGCAGACGGCGCTATGGGTCAGGGACTCACCCTGAACCACACTCTGCCGCAACGCATATTCACAGGCGATTTCGATACCGTCCGCTTTGCCTTACGTCTCGCCCGCAAAGATGTCGGGCTCGCCACAGGCTTGGGACGGGAGTTTGAGGTGCCGATGAAAATGGCCAACCTGTTGGAGCAGGAATTCATCGAGGCCCTGGCCCGCGGCTGGGGCGAGCGCGACTCGACCTCGGTGTTTCTATTGCAAGAGGAACGGGCAGGCGTGAAAGTCCGCTCCTCATAACCCTTACTCCGCCCCTATGGCGTCCAGACCAGCTTGGGCGCAGTCTATGTCCTCAGCCTCAGAGCCGCCACTCGCCCCAACACCGCCGAGCAACCTGCCCTCAACAATAATCGGCAGTCCTCCGCCGGCGAGGAGCATGGGTTCATCGATCAGCTGAGTCAGACTCTGAAATAAGTCCGGGCGTTGCTCGGCTAGCTCTTCCACTGCCGCCGAAGGGCGCCGGAACGTTGCCGCAGTAAAGGCTTTTGCCTGGGCTACCCTGGTCGTCATCCAGCGGGCGCCGTCCATACGGATCAGCGCCACCTGGCGACCGGTCGCATCGACGACGGCAAAGCTCATGGCCCAGCCTTGTTTTATGGCCTCTGCCTTGGCTGCTTTAAGAAACTGCTCGGCCAGGGCCAGCGTCAGGGTTGGCAGTTGTTGCCCCGTCTGTTCAGCGGCTTCTGCCGCCTCTTGGCCAGACGCCAGTTCGACAGCCTCAGCCGCCGCCGGGGCGTCTCCTGGTGTTTGTTCTTGTGCCTGAACCCAGATGGTCGTCAGGCCCATACTCAGCATCAGACCCAGAACAACGCCGACCCTTCGTGCATCCACTTTACCCATCTCTACCCCTCCTTCCACATCGCACGGTAACAAGCCTAAATATTTATACTATCAACCCTTCCGCTTAATAAGCAATACGGCAGTCAAACATCCCGCTCCTCGCCAGCAGGAAAAAAGGCAGCCGCAGCAGGAGAGTAAGGGAGCGTCTGTCCTGTTTTGCCGGTCTTATTGCCGGGCTGCTCTCCCGTGCTCGCACTTGGCATACCCCCCTCAAAAGATATAGGCACTGTCGTGTTGACAGCAATAGTCGGCCTGTGGCATGGTTCGGGAAAGACTGAGTGAGCGTTCAATTTTTTCGACCTATAAGGGAGGACAGATATGGCTGAATATGACGTACTCATCCAAGGTGGTACCGTCGTCGATGGTTCCCGCACCCCACGCTTTATAGGTGACGTTGGGATCAAAGATGGCAAGATCGCGAAGATCGAACCGAATGGTAAGCTCAATCCGAGCGATGCCAAAAAAACGCTGGACGCGAACGGGTTGGTCGTCGCGCCGGGCTTTATTGATCTCCATACCCACTACGATGCCCAGATTAACTGGGACCCCTACGTCACGCTGTCTGGCTGGCACGGGGTCACCTCGATTGTGCTCGGCAACTGTGGCTTTGGTTTCGCTCCGATGAAACCCGAGATGCGCGAGCGCGCCATGCTGACCATGTCACGGGTCGAAGCTATTCCATACGAGTCCATGAAAGCCGGCATGAAGTGGGACTGGGTCACTTTCCCGGAGTGGCTGGACTTCCTTGACCAGACTCCCAAAGGGGTAAACGTCCTGAGCTTTGTTCCCATTGCCCCGATTATGATCTGGACCATGGGGCTCGAAGCGGCCAAGAGTCGTCCGGCCACAGACAAAGAGAAACAGACCATGCGCCAGATTCTGAGTGAATCCCTGGACGCCGGTGGTTGTGGATTCTCGGCCCAGCGCTTGGGGGATGGCTTTGTGTCTGTCCAGCGCGACTACGACGGCACCCCGATGGTGACGGACACCATGGCGGACGAAGACGTGCTATCCTTTGGTCGGGTGTTAAAGGAACGGGGAGAAGGCTTTATCCAGCTCACCCAATCCAGCCCCGACTTTGAAGCCGATATGAGATTCTACGATCGTTTGGCCGACGAGTGTGGCCGACCGATTCTGTTTAATGCCACGGCCACGCGTGACGACCGACCGAGTATCCATCGCCGTATCCTGCGTTGGATGGAAAAGACCAACAAAGCCGGGCGCAAGATCTACAACCAGACCGCGACATTTCGTCAAGGGTTGTACTTCAGTTTTGCCGATATGTCAGGATTGTTCGACGGAAATGATGTCCTGCGTGAAGTGACCATGGGCACGCCAGCCGAACGACTTGAAAAGCTCAAAAACCCGGCCATACGCCAGGCTTTGATCGCCGAATATGATACCGGCCATACGCCGGTCGTGACCGGATCGCTCAAAGACTTCACGGTTGAAACCGTGAAGGACAAGAAGTTCGAAAAGTTCATCGGCAAGACGGTCGAAGAAGTCGCCAAGATGGAGAACAAGCATGTCATAGACGCGATGTTCGATATTGCGATTGAGGAGAATCTGGAAACCGAATTCTATACTCCCGCTCGCAACGTCCGTGAGGACTATGTGTCCGAGCTGATGTCTTCCCCGTACAGTATGGCTGGGGTGTCAGACGGTGGTGCGCACACCAAGTTCATCACCATTGGAGCCTATCCGACCGATATGTTGAGTTGGATGGTGCGCGACGCCGGCTTTATGAGCCTCGAAGAAGCCCACTATCGCCTGAGCGCCATGCCTGCCCAGTGCGCCGGCTTCCAAGATCGTGGCGTCCTGCAAGAAGGTGCCCGAGCAGATGTGGTCGTCTACGATCTTGAGAACCTGAAGCTCACCCCGGAGAAGCCGAAGGTCGTCCACGACTTCCCAGGTGGCGAATGGCGGCGCGTCCAGTACGCCGAGGGCTATCGCTGGATCATGGTGAATGGCGACGTCACCTTTGAAGACGGCAACTGCACCGGCGCGACCCCGGGCCACCTGCTGCGCCACGGCAGAGACTAAGCCTCACATACCAGTAACGGACTAACCAAAAAGGGGCGGGAGAAATCCTGCCCCTTTTTATTTTGACTTTCCACTCACTCTACTAATCCTGCGACTGAGACGGCCGCGGAAACCCCTGAATCGCAACCACCGTCCTGTCCGCGTCCTGCCAACGCGAGTGGGCAAAACCCAGGTTGGCCACATAGAGGATGCCGGCATGAATCACCAGGCTGGCATTGCCGTCCAGCGGTGCGGAGTGCTTATTCGCGACCACCACCCGCCGGCTGCCGTCGGGCGACAGACCAATAATTTCGTTCCGAAAAATTTCCGAAACGTAGATATTGCCCTCCTCGTCCAGGGCAAGACCGTCGAGCAGGCTATGGCCGCGGGATACGACAATCGGCTCGCCGGCACTGCCATCCGGCTGAATGGAAATCCGCAGCACGAGCGGGTCGCCGCTGGTGGCCGCATAGATATTCCGCTGCCCGGCATCAAGGGCGATGACATTCACCCCAAGCGGAAAACCGGAATAGGGCGTCGCCGACCAGTGGAGCAGCGGATGCTCTGACCACAGGGTGACCCTGCCGTCCAGCGTAATTTTCCAAATCCCGGCATAGGTCAAATCGGCCAAATAGATATTCCCCACATCGTCGATGGCAACATCGTCGGGAAAGCAAAAGGGCCAGCCATCTCCGCGGGTGGCTACCGGCGTGACCTCGCGCGTCTCAGCATCAATCCGGTAGACCCCACTCGTCACATCAGTCGCATCCCGGCAGGCGGGGTGGCGCGGGTCGCCGACCCGGTCGTACTTGGAGCGGGCCTTATACGCCACGTATAGGTTGTCATCCTTGTCCGAGGCCAGACCAAGGACGTGGCCCTTCCCGCTGTCGGCTTCGGCGGGAACCCAGGCAATGTGGACGTATTGCCCGTCCTCTTTGAGTTGCACCACCTCACCGGTGTTGAACAGCGAGGCATACAGGTTGCCTTGGGTGTCCACTCCGATTCCCTCGGGGGTATCGGGTAATTGCGTATACACTTTGGCGCTAAAAGTTTCAGCAGGCGCTTCCGACTCAGCCTGTGGCATGCCTTCCGCTGCTACTTGGCTTTCTTGGATTTCCTGCGCTCCCAGGTCTACCTCTTTGATTGCCTGCGCCATGACGACGTGAGTTGCAACCCCGACTCCCATCAACAGTATGCTCAGTATAGCCAGTGTCTTTTGCATTATGGTGCATCGCCTCTCAATCGCTATATCAACTCGGCCAGCAGGGCTTGGGCCGCTTGAAAGTCCCGCGTCTCACGCCCTTCAGTAAACCAATCGGCGGTCTCTGTCAGCACCCGCCGGGCACTCTCTCGTTTGCCCTGTTTGAACCACTGCTGGGCCAAGCTCGTCGCAGCGCGCAGCTCCCACGACTTGGCGCCTTGTTGGCGCGCAACAAAAAGGGCCTTCTGAAAACAACCTTCTGCCTCACTGTTGAGTCTGGGAGTGCTGGTCTGGGCTGAGAGCCGGTTTGCATCCCGCACCAGCAGCAACTCCCCCCGCAATCTGTACAGCTCCGCTTCCGAGAAACGCTCCGTACTGGTGTTGACAACCGCCAGCGCCTCATCCAGCAGGGCCAAGCCTTTTTCAATCCGCCCGAGCTTGCCATACTGCTCGGCCAGAAGCCCGAGGAAGTAGGGTCGGAGGAGTTCCGCTCCGGTGGCACACCAGGCGACAATCACCTTTTGCAATTGGGCAACAGACGCTTCGTCGGGCGACTGCGCGGCCGACGCCCACTCCCGGAAAATCGTCCCGATCATCTCCCAATCGGGGAAGCCGCACTGTTGCGCGAGGGCAATCCCGGCCGCGGCCCGCTCAGAGGTCAGCTCTGCTTCACCCCGGAGCTGATGTAGCAGGCCCGTCCAGTTCAGGGCAGCCGCCAGACTGAGACTATGCTGGCGGGCCCCCGCTTCGGCCCGGGCCAGCGCCTCCCGGCTCTTCCGCAGGGCCTGTTCCGGATAGCCCAGGACCCAGAGGGCCAGCGTCTCGTATAACAGGCAGACGGTGCGGGGGTCTGTGCCGTATTGAAACGCCAGGGCTGTATGCTGTTCCGGATTATGCAGGGCAAGGGCTTTTTGCAGATGCTCGCGCGCGTGGGCAAACTCACCGATCCACAGCAAGGTGTTGCCTAAGGCGCGATGCACCTCTATGAGCAGGTCCGGATCGTTCAGGTGTTGGGCCAAGGCGAGTAATTGCTCACCCAGTTTCCGCGCCGTTCTGAGCTCGGCCCGCATCTCGTGGACGACCCACAGACCGCGCAGCACCTGAAAGGACTGCGGGGTTTCCCCAAGCTGCTGACACAGTTCCTGGGCACGGGCATAGGCGCGTTCCACCTCCGGGGCGGCGTAGCCCCTGGTCGCCATGAGACTTGGACCCAGGCGGGTCTGGATGGTCAGCTCCCGCTGGGTCCGGTCGGGGGTCTCCGGCAGTGCGCCGAGAAGCGCCAGCCCCTTGAGAAAATGGCCGATGCCCTCACGGTGGGCCGAGCGTTGCACGGCCTGCTCTCCGGCGTATTGCCAGAATCCAATAGCCTGATCGAGCAGGCCGGCTTCGGTGTAATGCTGGGCGACTAATTCCGGTTGGTGGTGCCTGATATCGGGGAACTGCTTGACGAGCACAGCGGCGACGTGGTGATGAATCTGCTGACGTTTGCTCTTGAGCAAGGACTGATAGGCCGTGTCTTGCAGCAGGGCATGCTTAAAGACCCAGCGCGCCTGGGGGAGCAGACCTTTTTGAAAGACCAACTCGGCCTCCACGAGCTGAGCCAGCCCCCGCGCCAGCCGCTGCTCGTCAGCCGGCCAGACCGCCCGGATCAGGGCATACGAAAAGGCCCGGCCGAGTACGGCGCCGATTTGGGCAACCTCCCGGGCGGTCCGGCTGAGCTGGTCAAGCCGGGCCATGAGTGAATCCTGGAGCGTGGCAGGAATAGCGCTGGGCGTCTCTTCCGCGCCGTCTTCGGGCAGGCCGGCCTCGATAACGGTTCTGGTCAGCTCTTCAACAAAGAGCGGGACGCCATCGGTCTGAGCCGCGATATGTTCTACCAGGTGCTGGGGCAGTCGCTGGCCGTGGGCGACATGGGCAATGAGGTCTTCAACCGGCCGACGCTCCAGACGGCTCAGGGTCAACAGGTGAACAGGCGGCCGCGGCGGCCACGGGGGCGTAAATTCCGACGAGCGAAAAACCAGCAGGACAAAGAGATGCAGCGCCGCGGCCCGCTCGATGAGTATCTGCACCAGATCGAGCGTCGAAGGATCGACCCAATGCAGGTCTTCCCACACAATGAGAAGGGGTCGCTCTTCCGATTCTTCAGCCAGCCACGCCACCAGGGCTTCCTGCGTCTTTTGTCGCTGTCGCTCCGGACTCAGCTTGAGCGGAGCGTAGCGGTCGGGCAGCGCCAAGGACAATAAGGACGCAAACAGGGCCACACTCTCCTGCGGCAGATGGCGATAGCCTTCCAGGGCGGTCTCCAAACGGCGAAACTTTTCATCCTCGGGTTCGTCGCCCTGGAACTGCAACCAGCCTTGGAGATGGTCGACCACCGAGTAAAAGGCCGTGTTGCGCGCATAGGACGAACAGCGGAATTCTCGGCGTGCCTCGCCCGCTTTGGCGACCTGCTCTTTGAGTTCCTGGACCAGGCGGGACTTGCCAATGCCCGGCTCTCCCCCCAGCAGCACGACTTGTCCCTCTCGGACCTTGGCCGTCTCCCACCGCTGCCGCAGGAATGCGAGTTCTTCCGCCCGGCCAACCAGGGGAGGCAATCCCGCTTCAAGCGCCACCTCAAACCGGCTTTGCGCGCCTGCTTCTGCGATGACCTGGTAGACCGAGATGGGCGTCGTCTTGCCCTTGAGCCCATGCGGCCCCAGCGTATGGCACGCAAAAAAGCCTTCGACGAGTCGATAGACTGCGGCACTCATCACGACCGTATCGGCCTTGGCAATAGCCTGGAGGCGGGCGGCAATATTGGGGGTGTCGCCGAGCGCGAGCTGCTCGTGCCGCTCGCCGACGCCCATGTCGCCGACCACGACCTGTCCGGTGTGAATACCGATCCGCAGCCGAATCCGCGGCGCATCTTTTATACCCTGACGGGGAGACTGCAAACGCTCGGCCTGCCGGAGCTGGCTATTCATCTGATGCAGCTCAGCAAGAATGCCCAAGCCCGTTTTCACGGCCCGTACAGCGGCGTCTTCGTGGGCAATCGGATAGCCGAAATAGACCAGAATCCCGTCGCCAAGATACTGGGCGATATAGCCGCCGAAACGTTGAATAACGCCGGCACAGGTCTCCTGATACGTCCGAACGATGTCCCGCCACTCCTCGGGGTCAAGCTGGCCGGCGAGGGCCATTGATTCCACAATGTCGCAGAACATGACCGTCAACTGGCGTCGTCCGGTCGGCGCAGGCAGCGGGTCGGGCGCGGGTGGCCGATTGTGCTGAAGTGGCTCAGGTTTTGACTGCACCGACGACACCGGCGCAGTTTCACCAAGCGGGCGGACCGGAAGAGGCGTTCCACATTCGTCACAGAACTTTGCGTCCGTACGGTTGGCTTGCCCACAATTCGGGCACGGCATAGGCCGGCTCCCCTGTCCCCAGCTTATTCTGATTTATCCAGGGAGACTGAGGCAGCCTCGGTCTCCTTTACCACTCGATGGTCGCCGGAGCTCCCTTATACAAGGTCCGCACATAGGCGATGACCTTCCAGGCTTCCTCCTCGGTGATCACCCCATCGTAACCGGGCATTTTATTGCGCCCGGTCATGAGCTGGTCCATCACTCGGGTATCATCGCCCGTGCCCTCTTTCCACTCCTCATCCGTCAAGTCGGGTCCCATGCCTCCCCCGCCGCGTAAGCCGTGGCAACTATAGCAGTTCAGGAGTTTGTAGAGTTCTTCGCCCTCGCCGATCGCCGCTGGATTGCCCGTATACGGGTTAAGCTTTGCCAGTCCGTCGGCCACTGCTGGCCCAGCCTCACCCCGGGACGCAGGCGGCTGCTCGTTGGAAGCTTGAGACGCGTGTGGGTTGGACGCTGCCGTGTCCTGTTGAGGATCGGGAGACCCGGTCGGTTGGGGGGCAACGCCGGGGACACCGTAGTCGACCAAGAGCTGCTGGATTTCTGCTGCGTGCCGCGTCAACAGGCCGTTGAGCGTCTTTTTTAACGCTTCATCACCCTTCCGAACGCCGAGCGCAATGTCATAGGCAAACAGCAGGGAGGCTGATTCGGCCTCGGACGACACGGGCACCACCCGCAGTGAGACGGCTTGCTGTTGAGCGAAATAGCCGCCAATCGGCCCCCACACAATAGCCACATCGATCTCTTTGTTGGCCACGGCTTCAATAATTTTTCCCGGTGGACTCGGGTCGGCGTAATTGCCGAAGACGCTGTAGCCGACCACATTATCCACTATCCCACGCCCGCTCAGGGCATGCGCCGGCGGGCTGTTGGTGTAGTCATCACCGATCAGGTGTACCCCGATTTTCAGCTCTTTGAGGACGGGATCATCGAAGGAGGACAGGTCGTAGGGCGCGTCTTCGGGATAGACAAAAGCGTAGACCGAACGGTAATACGGCTGCGTCGTCAGGACCGTATCAATAGCGGCCGGCAGACCCATGACCACATCGCACCTGCCGGCGTTGAGCGTGCCGCGCAGGAAGCCCCGTCGCTGGGGCCACCATGTATAGGCGACTGCCTGGCCCAACCCACGCGCCAGGACCTCGGCGATTTTATTCTCGAATCCTTGTTGTTGCCGATTGGAAAACGGCAGATTATTGGGGTCGGCGCAGACACGGAACGGTTTGGCCGCCGCGGTCTCGGTTGCCGCGGCATCCCGGAGGAGAGGGCCAGGCAGGAGCAGCAGGAGAGCCAGACAGGCGGAAGAAAGGGGGACTACTCGTCGTACCCCCTCAGTGTGATTACGCATGCCTAAAAGATGAAGAGACCGTACACCGGGTCGAGCGCGGCCGTTTACTCAAGCGCAAAGACGTATAACATCCCGCCTTTATTCGTATCTTTTCCGAGATCGGCAAAAGCGCCGACCGCGCCAAGGGCCGCGGTGGGATCGTCCGTTGACAGGTCGGCGGCGACGACCAGGCCGGACCAGCCACCGATCCCGGACATGATCGCCACGTACTGCTTGCCATCCGGTCCGAGATAGGTCATGGGCGCGCCAATAATGCCAGAGCCGGCTTTGAACTTCCACAGTTCTTCGCCGGTCGAGGCGTGGACCGCTTTGAACCAGCCGTCCATGGTCCCGTAGAACACCACATCGCCGCCGGTCGAAAGCACCCCGCTCCAGGCCGACCATTTTTCCTTAATGCCCCATTTTTTTTCACCCGCCACCGGGTCCCAGGCAATGAATTCACCGCGGTGCCCGCCCGGGCCGGGGAACATTTTTACAATCGCGCCGACATAGGGTACACCGGCGATATAGCGGACTTTTATCCCCTCGTAATCCATACACAGATGGTTGGTGGGCACGTAAAAGAGCTTGGTCCGGGGCGAATATGAGACTGGCTGTTGGTCCTTGGTTCCCATGGCGCCGGGGCAGATGCCTTCCACATTCGTTCCCTCTTTCGTCCGCTTTTCGGCATTCTCAACCGGGCGACCGGTCTCGAGGTTAATCTCTTTGGCCCAGTTCACGTGACCGAATTTATCCGCGGCCAACACCTTGCCCGAAGTCCGGTCAACCTTGTAGGCGAAGCCGTTGCGGTCAAAGTGAACCAGGACCTTGTGGGCCTTTCCATCTCCATTAGCCGGCAGGTCAATCAAGACGCTTTCGTTGATGCCGTCATAATCCCAGGCATCGTGTGGGGTCATCTGATACGCCCACTTGGCCTGGCCCGTATCCGGGTTGCGGGCAAACAGCGTCATCGACCACTTGTTGTCACCCGGCCGCTGGTCCGGATTCCAGGCGCCCGGATTCCCGGTGCCATAGTAGAACAGGTCAAGTTCGGGGTCGTAGCTATACCAGCCCCAGGTCGTGCCACCGCCGCGCTTCCACTCCTCACCTTTCCAGGTGGACACGCCAAGGTCTTTGCCCTGGTGCGACTCGTACGGAGACGAAAAGTCGTCACCGATCAAGACTTCGGAGTCCGGGCCGGTGCTATACGCCCGCCAGACCTGCTCACCGGTATCGACATGATTCGCCGTGACAAACCCGCGCACGCCGAACTCACCCCCACTCACGCCCGTGATGACTTTGTCACGCACGACCAGCGGCACCATGGTAATGGTCTGGCCCTGTTTGATGTCACCCTGCTTGACCTTCCACAGCTCTTTGCCGGTCTCGGCATCAAGGGCGACGGTGTGGGCGTCGAGCTGATTAAAAAAGATCTTACCAGCCGCATAGGCCGCGCCCCGATTCACCACATCGCAGCAGGCAATCGGAATGGCGTCCTCGCTCTGGACGGGTGCATATTTCCATTTAATGGCATAGCCCGGGTCGGCCAGATCAATGGCATACACAATATTGGGAAAGGGGGTCACAATATACATGGTGTCGCCGATAACCAGCGGCGTGCCTTCGTGTCCACGCAGGACGCCGGTCGAAAACGTCCAGGCGACCTTCAGGCCCTTCACATTCTGCGTGGAGACCTGGTCCAGGCTGCTGTAGCGAGTGAGGGCATAGTCTCGGCCTGAGGTCGCCCACTGGCCAGGGGTTTTCTGCATGTCGAGCAGTTCCTGCGAAGCCTGCCCGCGCTGAGAAAAAAGAGGCAAGAGCAACAGTCCGGCAACGAGCAGTCCCGTCCGCCCCCCAACAGCAACTCTTGTGACGAAGCTTGTATTCATACTACCCTCCTTTGCGTACTCTGCGGGAATCTGAAACGCTGGCCCAATCTCCGGGGCCACCCCCGCTCGCTCTGCTGAAGAGCGCGTTGGTGAAGCCCCGCCCACCCAGAGAAAGCTACTCTGGGAAGGCTGGCTTTGTCAATCGCGCGGCCTGCCGCAAGCGGCCTGCGCTGTCAGGCAGACACAGGTATAGGCCGCTCCAAGGAAGGCCGCTTCGGCCAAAATTTTCAGGCCCTCCTCAACGCCGCCGAGCCATTTCCCCAGGCTCTCACTGCCCTCCTGACCGATACCCATGAAGAGAAATACATCGGGGCGATTCACCAGGGCGTCAAGCAGCCCCATGAAGATGAACAGCATAAATCCACACGTCACCAGGGGGAGGACCGCTCGGTAAGAGAGCAGTTCGGAGCGGTAGACATACAGGACGAGCGCACCGCTCAACCCATACCCCAGCAGAATCGCGTCATCCAACCGGTCGGTCAGCCCGGTCTCCGGGCGCTGCAAGAGCCGGTGCGTGAAACGGTCCAGGGATTCATGGATCTTGGCGACTTCGTCTACCGCCAGGAAAAGAAACCCCAGGGCAATCAGCAGCCAGACAAAAGCCGGGTTACGCCACACCGCCCGATCTGGGCTGCCACCCGTCCGACAATAGAAGACGCCGCCGGCCAGGCCGCTGACCGCGAGCAGATGCGCAAACGACAGCCACGTGATCGGATCGCCCTCGCCGGTATACGCAGTCGGGTTCTGATGCCAGGCAAAGCCAAGACCGAGGGCCAGCAAGACCGCCAGAAAGTCAACGCAGACAAGGCAGAGCAGGAAGGTCGGAGGAGCGCAGGGGAAGGGCGGCCGATTCACGTCGTCACTGTCCTCTCAGGGCAACCGCGCCGGGCGGCTTTTATTTTATCGCATAGGCATTGGCCGGGGAGCCGACCCCACCGGGCAGGTTGAGCGGAATCGCAACCAGCATACATTCATAGCTCCCGTCCTGGGCGCAGGCCTGAGCCAGTTCCTCGACATCCAGCAGCTCTCCAAGGGGCATGCCTTGCAGCGCAATGAGCCGACGATGCTGAAAGCCAACCGCCGGGTCTACGGGCAAGGCTTCGACCGCGACATTATCCGCGGCAATAGCGGCAATCTGGCGGTCCCACAGCCAGGCGGCGGTCTCTTGCGAGGCGGCCAGCCCCGGACAGGCATGCGGCGCTTCGCCAACTCCCAGAGTGTCTCGCAACGCCTCCCGTCCCGTTTCGTCCAAGCCCTTATACCATTCCAGCCAGCCGGTTCGCACAATCAGGATATCGCCCGGTTCGAGTTGCACCTGTTGCGCGCGCGCGACTTTTTCGAGAAAGGCTCCATCCATCTCGAACTTTTGCGTCATGTCGAGCGGCGTCTGCTGCTGTTCCATATAGCGCGCGCCATCCAGCACAACAGCGCGTCCGACTATGCCGTGCTGAGCCCAGTGCTCAATACCGAGTTCACCCTTTTCGTCCAGATCGCCGTCCTGCCGGCCGCCGTAATAGCCATACTCACGAAAGCGTATATGGCGCAGGCTGTCCCACTGGCTTGAGCCCTGCATCGCAAAATTATCGACATAGTCGTCACGCCCGCCGCGACCGACTTCAATATGGTGTCGATAGCCTTTGCTCCGAAACCCGCCGTACAATGTGATAGGAAAATTCAACGGCAGGCTGAGGTTGAACACCTGGCCGGTCCGAATCAGTCCTGCCGCCTGCCTGACTTTTTCCGGCGTCAGCAAATTCACCGATCCCAGTTGGTCTGCCGGCCCAAAGACCTCCCAGGCGTGGCGCTCTTGCGTCTCTCCAACGTGCGGTAGCTCTCCAAACTTCGGTCTACTCGACATCGCTCCCCTCCCGTGAATTTCCAACCCTATCTTCGCCAACCAGGGGCATCCACATCGGAACTCGCTGGCACTCAGACCCCATTCCCGGCCTGCCCGGTATGACCGCCGGAGAAGAGCACTATGGAGTGTCAGCGCGCCTCGGGCAATAGCTCCAGCACGGCCAGCCTCAACTCCGAGCCGGCCGGCTCGGCAAAGAAGTAGTCGTCGACCACACTGGCCATAGGACCGAGTTCAAGGTTGACGCTGACCTCACTCTCACTCGGATACCAGCGCAGGCGAAAGCCGATGGCTTCGGGCGGAACGCGATGCGTGGTGTGCCGCCCGCCAGGGCCGTCGTAAAAATATTCGCCTTCTTCTCCTTCTCGACTGACCAGCCAGGCGCCCAGCCAGCGCTTCCGGTCTGCGGGCGCTTTCTCGGCCTCCCCCCAGTCCAGGCTCAGCGTCTCGGGTCGGGCGGCGCTCATACCCGGCTCTCCTCGGCGTCGGGCTGAACCGCGGGCGGCTCAAAGCCGTACAGTTGGGCCGCGTTGAGCCCCAGGACCTGACGCCGTTCGGACTCGGTGAGATCGCCCATAGTCCGGTCAATGGCTTCCTGCGAACGCGGCCAGGTGCCCTCGTGATGCGGATAATCATCCCCCCATAAGAGCCGATCGATACCGATCCATTTGCGCGTTTCCAGTCCGACCGGGTCGTCCTGAAAGGTGGCATAGCCCTGGCGGCGAAAATATTCGCTCGGCGGCATCGGCAGCTTGGGCGCAATCCAGAAGTGGTGTTTGTGAAAGCCTTCGTCCATGACCCAGAGGGTCCAGGCCAGCCAGCCTATCCCGGCTTCGACGGTCACAAACTTGAGCGCGGGAAAACGCTCCAGCACCCCGGACGCACACAGATGGACCACCGGATCAATCGCCGTCGATAAGGCATGGACCACATAGTTGATAATCGCACCGCCATTGCCCGAGGCGGTCCGCGGGTCTTTGCCCGTTCCCACGTGGAAGCTCATCGGCAGGCCGGTTTCTTGAATGGCCGCCCACAACGGATCGTACAGCGTGAGATTATAGGGCTGGTCCGGGACAGTGACGGGCAGGAAAACGGTTTTATAACCGAGCCTGGCAACACGCTGAACTTCCTGCACGGCGGCGTCAACGTCTTGCGGGGCAATGGCGGCGGTGGGCAGGGAATGTGTTTGGGTTGGGCTGAACACTTCAATGGCCCAGTCATTCCACACCCGACACATGGCGGTTTGCATGGCGGGGTCGGGCGAGGTCCACATCAGCAGCCCGCGATTGGGGTAAATGACCTCGGCGTTAATCCCGTCCCGGGCCAAATCCTGCCGACGTCGCTCAAGGTCAAAACTCCCGCCCTTGGCCCGCTCCAAATCTTCTCCGCTCAGAGTGAAGTCCCGAATACGCTTTTTTTCCTGGCCCTCAACGACCAGCCATTTCCGCCCGTTGGCATCGAGCGTCAAACGCGGAATCCGGTGGCGGAATTTGGCCTCAATCCGCTTCTCCCACAGGTCGGGCGGCTCCAGCACATGGCAGTCTGCGGAAACGACAAAATAGTCCTGCATGGGAATCGCGGACGGTGTGGACATCGGGCCCTCCCCCGGCTGTGCGCAATCGGTCTGAGGCGTCTCCACCCTTTAGGTAAGTTCTCCCCGAGCGTCAAGTATGACCAGGCCGGCCGCCGACAGGAATCGGCCAGGGGCGGCAGTGACAATCAGGGTCCTCTCCAACACAGAGGCTATTGCCAGGCAGAGCGCTTTTCTCTATACAGTCAGGACCTTCTTGAGAGATTACACAAACAGACCACGCTATCCCCAAAGAGTCTTTTCTCTACCCGAGGTGTAGAGAGACGTAGAGCTGAGGTGGGGGAGAGAAACGTAGGAAAGGTAGCACATATTGACGCTTGAACTGATACTCTGGGGACTCGCAAAAGGCACGGCCGGATTTATTGGACTCATTCTGTATTCCAGCTTTTTTGAATGGGCGCTGCATAAGTATTTGATGCACACCCTGACCTTACCCTATTCATTCCAAGCCCACGCTCTCGTCCACCATGGGCTCTTCCGGGCTGACGCCACCTACTATATCCAGCCTGGGGTCGATCCCAAAAAGGTCACCTTTGCGTGGTGGAATGCGCCCCTGCTCATCGGGCTGCATCTGCCCCTCCTGCTCGGCCTCGGCTGGGCGTTTGGCTGGTCCGTGTGTGTTGGCGGGATCCTTGCCCTGGCAGCCGATTATGTCCTGTATGAATACGTTCACTATTGTATGCACGTCCCGAGCAACCGCTGGATTGAACGCACCCAGGCCTTTCAATTCGTGCAGACCCATCACTATATTCACCATCGGTATCCCTACCAGAACCTCAACGTGGTGAACGTATTGGCAGACTGGGTCATCGGCACCATGTGGACGGCCAAGGATATTGATCTCAGCGCCGACCCTATCGTGAATCCCCAGGCCGAGCAGGAGCTGATAACGCCCCTTGCGGCGCTCTAGCCCGGTTCCCCGTTCCGAGACCCTGACGCAGGCGCCCTGCTCCGGCGCTAGGGCTCAACAGCCGGGCGAGTCCTAGCGGGCAGCCTTCTCTCGGTATGATCCCAGCGCACTGCCCGCTCCCTTCTTGAGTGTCCGCTGTGCGGGCGGAGTGGGTCGGAGAACGGCCGGCCATTTGTCGGGTTGTGGTTCCGGTCCCTCTTGGGCTGTGGCGGCGGGCACGCTGTCGCCAAAGACCGGCCTGCGGCGGATGTCGATGCCCGCGACGTTATAGCTGAACTCAACCGGAATCCCGTTCGGATCAAAGGCATAGATCGAATGGATAAAGCCATGATCTATCGGACCCGAGACCTCACAGTCGGCGGCCACCAATTTATCTCGGAGTTCCCATAACTCATCGGCGGACTCAACGCCAAACGCGACATGGTCAAAGGCAATCGGCCCACGGAAGGCGACGCCATGCCGTTTCTGCGGGACGGGCTGTGCTCCGTCCCATTCAAAAAAGGCCACCGTGTCGGTCTCGGACAGCTCAAAGAAATAATGCCGAAAGCCCTGTTCGCCAATCGTGGCGACCAGGCGCATGCCGAGCAGGTCGCGCCAGAAACGGACCGTCTTATCCATATCGCCAGTGACAAACGCCAAGTGATTCACGCCGGTAAATCGGACCATCGCAGCCTCCTTGTTGATAACGACCCTGCATCCCATTATCCCTGAATCGAAGACCTGTGTCAGCCGGAGCGAATCTGAGGCGGTACGCTATGGAATGGCGGACGCTCTCGGCTTCACCGGAGGGTTCTCCTGGTCCATATAGGTCCTGGCGGAAGAATAGGACGAAACACTATACGGGACCAGGAAGGTCAGGGCGACCTTGAAACACAGCCGAGGAGAGAAGTCGAGATTCAAGAGCAGGTCGTACTGATTGATCACGGTCAGGATGGGGCCCACGATGCCGGCCACCTTCAGGGCGCGCCACACCGTCTCCCGTCGGAACCAATGATACAGGAAGCGCCTGCTTCCACCAAACTGAGTGCCTATTGCCACGTGTGCTCCACTGTCTGGCTGGCAGTCTAGGGGGACCTGGGCCGTCTGACAAGCGTGCTTTTGACGAACCTGTCGCCCCATCTTTCTGCCAGGGCAGCTTTACTTTATAAACCAGAACATTGCCAAGCAGGAGGACGATATGACGTGGGTGACAACATTTGCCGAAGACGAGGCGACCGGACGGCTCGCCGAGGTGTACGAAGGGGTCCTCAAACATCCGCTGAGCGGCGGGCGAGTGGCCAATGTCATCGCCTGTATGGGACTGCGTCCGGAGGCCCTGCTCGGGGTGTGGCAGATGAATATGGGCATCACGTTTGGTGCCTCAACCCTGGGCCGTACGCGCGAAGAAATGCTTGCCACCTCGGTTTCCGCCCTCAACCGTTGCCATTATTGACGCTCTTCTCACGCAGAGTTGCTGCGTATGGAATCGGGCGATCACAGCCTGGTTCGGCACCTGAAGACCGACCCGGAAAAGGCCCTGCTCGGGGCGCAAGATCGGGCCATGATCGATTTTGCGCTCAAGCTAACCCGCGCCCCGGACACAGTGAAACGGGAAGACCTCGAGTTCTTACAACAGTACGGTTTCAGCGAGGAGAATGTCGTCGATATTGTCCTCATCACCTGCGTGTTCAATTTTATGAATCGACTCGCCGACGGGTTGGGCGTCGCGCTTGACCCCCAGATGCAACACCTGCTGGACGCCAACGCGGATAAGGGCTAAGCCGCCGCCCGTCCGGCGGTCGGCTCGGGCAGGCGGCCCCCAGCCCTACAAGGTTTTCTCGAATATCCGGTAGGTTTTGTATACCTGAGCGCCCATGCGTTCGAGACCGCGCTGCATGGCCCAGTTATCTTCAAGAATCCACGAACATTCAACCAGACGATAGCCGTAGGCCGGGACGTCTTGCCAGAGTTTGAGATACAGCATGGCGTCCAGACCACGCACCCGCACGTCCGGATTGGTGCCGAGCAAGAGAATGCGGAGGGCATCAATCCGGCGCCGATACCACAGAAACTTGAGGAAGCCCAACGGGAAGAGTCTGCCGTTCATATGCCGCAGAGCCTGGTTGTAGTCCGGCAGCGCGAGGGCAAAGCCAACCGGCCGGTTCTCCAGTTCGGCGATAAGACACAGCCTGGGGTCGGCGACGCGGCGCAGCGTGTGGGCAAGCAGGTCCACCTCGGCCTCAGTCATCGGCACGAAGCCCCAGTTTTGCGACCAAGCTCTATGGTAGACGGCGTGCAACACCCGGATTTCTTCCGTGAAGTGTCGGAGGTCGATGGACCTGATAGTGATGGCTTGTTTCTTCCGCAGGCGTTCGACCCCCTGCACCAGCCGCTCAGGGATAGTCGCATCCTCACGCAGATCAATGAGATACGCCCACAGATCCTTGGCCTTGGCATAGCCCGCGAGGCGGAGCAGCCGGGCATAGTAAGGACGATGGTGGGGCATCATCACCATGGGAGCCGCGTGGAAACCATCGACCAACAGCCCACATTCCTCGTTGGTCGAGAAGCTCATCGGCCCCCGCATGCTCCGCACTCCGCGCTGACCGACCCACTGTTCCGCGGCGGCCAGTAAGGCCTGGGCAACCTCCTGGTCGTCAATACTCTCAAAAAAACCGAAGAAGCCGACCGACTCAGTGTGAAATTGGATATGCCGATGATTGACGATGGCCGCAATCCGTCCCACGACCTGCCCCTTCAGGCGGGCAAGAAAATATTGGACCTCGGCGTGTTTGTGGAAGGGATGCTTTTTTGGAGAGAGGAGGTTTTTCAGATCAAAAAGCAGCGGTGGGACCCAAGCCGGGTCGTCGCTATACAGTTGCCACGGCAGTTGGGTGAAATGCTGAAGGTCTTGCCGGTTACGGACCGGGGCTATCTGGACATCTCTGGACATCTATAGCGTGGCACAGCGTCGTAGGGCTGCTCGGCACTCGCTGAAACAGGCACGGCACGAGCAAAAACACTCCTACACCGCAACCTTCTCCACCTGGATGTGGGGCCGGATACGGGCAAAGACATCTAGGACAAAGTCAATCTGTTCATCGGTGTGGGTGGCCATCATGGAAATCCGAATCCGACACGAATTCTCGGGCACGGCCGGCGGGATAACCGGATTGGTAAAGACGCCGGAGTCAAACAATTCCTTCCAGATCATACCCATGAGCCACATATCGCCGACGATGATGGGAATCACCGGCGTATCACTCGTCCCGATGTCATAGCCCAGACTCTTGAGCCCGGCCTGCATGCGGCGGGTATTGCGCCACAAGGCTGTCCGTCGTTCGGGTTCGTCTTCAATCAGTTGCAGGGCGGTTAATACCGTGGCCACCGACGGCGGCGGCATGCTGGCGCTGAAAATCAAAGAGCGGGCGTGGTGTTTCAGATAGTGAATAACCGGCTCCGGACCAGCCACCACACCGCCAATCGCGGCGAGAGACTTGGAGAATGAGGACATAATGAGAGCGATCCGGTCCTCGACATCGAAGTGCTGCGCCGTCCCACCCCCGTTCTTGCCCAACACCCCAAAGGCGTGGGCATCGTCCACCATGATCTCGGCCTGGTACTGCTCGGCCAGGGCAACCAAACCCGGCAGGTCGGCAATATCCCCTTCCATGGAAAAGATACCGTCGGTAACAATCAGCTTGCCGGCCTTGGGCGGGGTCTTCTGCAACTGCTGTTGCAGTGTTTCCAGGTCTCCATGCGGATAGCGCAGCACCGTCCCGTGGGCAAGCTGAGAGCCGTCTACCGCGCTGGCGTGATCGAGCTTATCCAGATAGAGATAATCTTTCTTTCCGATCAGGGTTGCCAGGATACCTAAATTTGTCTGATAGCCTGTGCTGAAAACGAGCGCGGCCTCTTTGTTAAGAAAACGGGCCAAGCGCGCTTCGAGCTCATCGTGCAAATCCAGCGTTCCGTTTAAGAAGCGACTGCCGGTACACCCACTGCCATAGCGTCTGAGAGCGGCCTCGGCTGCCGCCAGCACCTTGGGATGATGGGTGAGGCCGAGATAGTTATTGGAGCCCATCATCACCTTGGACTCACCGCGCACGACGACTTCAGTTCCTTCAGACGATTCTATCGGTGTGAAAAACGGATAATACCCAGTCGCTTGAGCCTCTCGAGCACGGGTAAAGCGAGAACATTTCTCGAAAAGGTTCATCCCGTTCCCCTCTCTGCCTGACATCCCCGATGATCGGTTTGGGTGGCATGTCGCGGTTCCGGTTTGATCACAGTCTCCCTCATGACGGTGTCTGCTATAACCATGTCTGTTGTCTATACCATGCTGCGGTTTCAACACATCCGGTTGCCAGCGGAACCTGCGCCTCGAATCCCAACTCCCGCTTGGCCAGCGCGGTTTCGCATAGCCAACCGGGGGCCAGGAGTTCCTTGACTTTTTCGCGATTGAATATCGTTGCTCGTCCGATGAGGGCGGCTCCTCCCTCGCTCACAGTTGCCGCCAGTTGCACGAGCAAGCGTGGGATACGGACCATATGGACCGAACGCCCAACGGCCCGGCTGAGGCACATGGCAATTTCGCTCCAGGCGTAGGAGCGTGATTCCGCCACATGATAGACCCCACGCGCTTCCGGCATAGTAGCCGCGCAGAGCAGCGCCCGGACCAGGTCGGTCACATGGACAAGTTGCAAAACGCTCTCCGGGCCTGCCGGCAGCGGCAAAACACCCCGGGCGGCGAGACGAAAGAGCAAAAAGAAATCTTTCTCTCGTGGGCCGTAGACCACCGGCGCGCGGAGAATAAGGACCTCGAAGGCGTCGGTCGCAGCGAAGCAGGCCTGTTCTCCGACGAGCTTACTCCGCCCATAGGCAGTAATCGGGTGTGGCTCGTCGCGCGGTTCAACCGGCCGCCCGTCTCGCGCCGGACCCGCCGCGGCGAGTGAACTCAGATAGACCAGTCGCCGTGGACGCGGCTGCGCGGCCCGCATGGCCTGAACGAGTCGCTGCGTTCCCGCGGCATTCGCGCCCAGATACGCCTCCTCGGTGTGGGCTTTTGTCACGGCGGCCAGATGAAAGACAGTATCGACCTGAGAGACCGCTTGCCGCAGGCTGTCGTGGTCTTCCAGCGCACCCCGGACCAGTTCGACCTTGTCAGCCTGATCGCGGGCCAGTCGCGCGACATCACTCGTCGGGCGAACGAGCACGCGCGGCCGGACGCCGTGTTCGATGAGCGCATCAACAAGATGCGAGCCAATAAAGCCAGTTCCTCCGGTCACAAGGACACGGCTGCCTGCCTTCACCAGCGGGGTACGTGGTGTTATCCCTCGGGTACTCACAGTAGCTCGAATCACGTAAAGTCGGACGCTAGATAACAGATTTCCCCAATTTAACCAAGGGGTAACGTAACCACCGCATAGGTTTAGCTGGAATAACGCTGTTCTTAAAGATGCCGCTTCCTGTCGTTTCATAACACTCTCTTGACAACGCTGCTCCGGTCGCTCTTATAGAGGCTCCTGTGATGATGAGGCGGCAGAGCCCGAGGCAAACAACCGGAGCTTTCATCTGTGGCGTCCCAAAACGAATTTCTTGGCGAGACATCGGACGAGCAGTTCACCGCGCGGGTGCGGAAGCGCTTTGCCTCCGCGTTCCGGCCCAAGGCGCACATCTATTGGCTTGATCTCTTGCTGTCTGCTCTTGTGGGCTGGACTGCCTTTGGGTTGAGTGTCCAGCAACCATTCGGCTCTCTGGCCTATCTCGCAACAACGAGTACGGCTCTCCTCGCCCTCCTCCGCGCCGCCTTATTCATTCATGAACTTGCCCACCAGAAGCGGGGCAGCCTGCCCGGTTTTGAAGTCGCCTGGCACGCCCTGGTCGGTCTGCCGTTCATGCTGCCCAGTCTCATGTATGTGGGCTCACATGGGGACCATCACCGGCCTCACACCTTCGGGACAACCAACGACCCCGAGTATACGCCGCTCGCTCACGGCACGCTCCTCGGCCTGGTCTGGTTTGTTCTGAGCGTCGGCATGGTTCCCGTCCTGTTGCCGCTGCGCTGGGGAATCATCGGTCCGCTTTCGTCGCTCATCCCCCCGTTGCGCAAGCTCGTCATGCAGCGGGCTTCCACCCTGGCGATCAACCCGGCGTATCGCCGCCCGCCGCCGGGAAAGCAGCAGCGGTTACGCTGGCTCGGTCAGGAATGGGCGGCCATGCTGGTCGCCTGGCTGGTATGCGCAGGCTGGTACGCAGGCCAGATTCCTGGTGTCTGGCTCATGCAGTGGTATGTCGTGACGGCCGGCATGTTGATCGTGAACCAGGTCCGCACCTTAGCGGCGCATCGGTATGACAATACCGGGCGGCGGTTGAGTGTGACCGAGCAACTGCTCGATTCCGTCAATCTGTGCGGCTGGCCGGGGTTGACCGTTCTGGCCGCCCCGGTGGGTCTGCGCTATCACGCGCTTCATCATCTCTTACCCAACGTCCCCTACCACAGTCTCGGTCGGCTCCAGCGTCAATTACAAGAGGAAGGATCTCCCGCCGGGGTCTATCGGCAGACCAGTGAGCGCGGTATTCTTTCCGCCATCCGGAGTCTGGTCGATCGGCTGGGCCGGAGTCACGGCTCCGCACCGCTTAGCGAAGAGCACGTTGGCGAAGAAGCTTAAACAACACCGGCCAGCCGAAGAGCAGTGGGTAGCGCCGCTGTCGCTCCGAGAGCTCAACCCACACCCCGCTATGCCTGCCCAGCTTCCATAAGACATAGGGCAGCCAATCGTCAAAGGTCAGCGCGGTTTTGAACAGGCGCACGGCATACAGGCATTTTGCTCCGGTCGCCCGGACTGCCCAACTGACCCGTCCTGTCCAGCGCGTACGCCGTGGCATGGCGACCGACCACTGCCCGTCTTTTTCTCGGCAAACGCACCGCCCCTGCCGCTCCAGGTATTGGAGCCCTAACCGCGCGACGTGGTCGTAGCGCTCAGGAGACGCTGCGTATAATGCCCGGATGGTTTCCGGCCGTTCGGTCCGCAGCTCAGTCCGATACGTTTCTCGAAACCCCCGCTGCCAGAGGTCGGCCAAGTGAAAAGACCGGGTAAAATTATTCCGCGCGAAAAACGGAATAACGCGAGAGAGAAAGGTGAGCGTGGCTTGGGTCGCGGCGTGGATGACGCGGCCCTGCACCTCCTCACTGCGCGCAAACACGAGCCGCGTCGGCTGACAGAAGCGGGCCCAGATAATGGCGGGCACAACGGCCGGAGTGGTCGCGCGCTCAAAATCCGCGGTCGAGATAACCGCATACTTCGCCCGCAGCGTCCGCGTACCCTGCCCGACCTCAATATAGAACACATTCGGCGGCAGCAGCGCGTTCAGCCATCTGAGCAGCCGCCGGTCATAGCAGGACCGGTACGAGCGGACGAGCACGTAAAAGTCGAGCACCGCCTCAGCCGTCTGCTGGGTGCGCAGGCAGGAACCGTAAAACAGTACGGCGTCAACCGCCCCGGCGTGGCGCCGCTGGATTTCCGCGGCCATCACCTGGGCGGCCTCAGGCGCCGGCTGGGTCCACTCTTGGGCCAAGAGAGCCGTCAGGGCGGGCAGCGGTGCTTGCACATCGTCTCGCATACTCAGGCTCGAATAAAACGGAGTCGATGGTCCGTGGCAAGATGCAGGGTTCGACCCGGCTGCGGCTCAAAGAGTTCCCCGTCAAGGGTAAAACCACAGTCCAGCTGCATGGTCAGGCGCTCAACATTGTGGCTGCAATAGCCCGAGTCCAGCGCAGCCGGCGGCGGGGGAAGCCCGCGTAAGACCTTCCAGGCCGCAACCGGGCTGCGCACGGCACCGGCCGCAATGGCGGTAAAACGGAGCGGGGCCTGTTCGGTTCCCCAAAACGGACGGATACGCAGCAAGAGCCGTTCCAGCGTGGTCGCCATCACGAGTTGAAACGGCTTTTTTGCAAGCTGCTCTCCGGGCGTTTCCTCTGCCAGGGCCGGACGATTGAACGCCAGCCCAATGTCGTCCGGAGCAAAAATGCCGTCGGGGGAACCGCTCGCTACCCGTAGGAGGGCTCCACCTAGAAAGAGGCCGGCGCCGAACAGGCCCTGCAAACGCCGCTGGGGATAGAGCTGATGCTTAAAGGCGAGCGCCCGCTGGATCACACCGGCCCCGAAAAACATACCATATTGAGGACTCGTGCCCGGGCCGGAGTCGACGCGCAACACCGGCCGCTGCACGACGCGCCGCTCCAGCGTATCGGTCCGTAGCGCGCGGAGCAGCGCAACTAGGCCGGCGGCCGGCGGAGCCGTACTGCCAATATCCGTAGCGCTCATATTCGTTCGTCCGCCAGGCAGAGGCGCAATGGCCGGCAGCGGCTCAAAGATGGAGCCGGCCAGGACTTCAGTCAGGACGCGTTGCAGCGTGCCGTCTCCGCCATTCACCGCCAGCAGGGTCACGCCCTGGCGAGCGAGGCAGGCCAGAGCCGCGGGTACGTCGGCACTCGACCGCGTCGTCACCTGCACGACCTCGGGCGCGTTCCCGAGGGCCTGCCTGAGCGCGGCCGGGGAAGCGCGGCTCAGACCGGCCTGGCCATTACTGAAAAGACCCAGTCGCACGAAAGTCCCGTAATCCCGAGAAGAGCGAAAAGGCAACCTCCGGTCGCGGCGGGGGGAGAGGATTCAAAAATGAGACTTTTGTCACCCCAGTCCCGGTGAATTGAATAGGCTCGCTCGCGGGGTCGGATCGGACGGTGATACGAAAAGGGGAGAGTAACCAGACGCGGCGTGGTTTCAGCTTGAGTGCCATCAGGAAGCGGAAGGGCTGCGGGACATCGTCCAAGGGATCATGGCGGAGGAGAACCCGATCGAGTTGGATCGCGCCGCTGAGCCCCGCACTCTCAAAATGAAGCTGTTGGGGGATATGGTAATTCCCTATGTGCTGCACTGCTCCATCAAAGCTATACGCAACCTCATGCGTCTGATGGACCACGTGTTGACCGTCTTGCACAACCAGCCAGCGACGCTGCGTCCTATGCGGTGTTGTCAGATCGGCCAGATAGAGCGACATCGCCTGGGGGGTCTGCGGCAGCGAGAAGAATTCCAGGCGGCGCAGGACGAGGTTGGACTCGGCTTCATTTGTCCAGCTATGGGTGAGTCCGACAGCGCCCTGGATGGGGGCGGGCTCAGCCATGCCTTTGACCCATACCGCCCCTTCCGCCCGCGCCGCGGGATCGAGCAGATCAATGGCATACCCGGCCGGGGGAAAGTCGGCGGACCACAGGGCCGGTCCGCGCGGATAGAAATCCAGCGCCACATGGGTGCGCTTTTTTTTGACCTGGAGCGTATTTTTGGGGCCACGCTGGTCGAGCCAACTGGCGCCGATCTCCATCCGGAGTCGGTCCGCGGAGAGTGCCCAGCGGCTCTCACGCCGTCCGGTTCGAAAGCGCCGGCTCGTGCCGTCGGGTTGAACGACATGCCCGATCAGCGCCGCGTTCCGATCTCCAAAGCCGAAATTCGTGATCAAAAATTCCGTAAAAAAGAAATGGCCCGAGTCGAAGCGCGCCGTCAGCTCCCAGCGTTCGTACGCAAACTCGCCTGGCAGGAGACGGGCGGCCGGGCTGCCACGCTCGGGAGCGGCAGAGGGAGACCCTGCCAGCCCGCGCCAGTGCAGCCCGTCCACGAGCAGCAGGCAGCCGGTCAGCAGCATCGCCAACCAATACGGCCGGCGCCGCAGCCCACGCACCACCCCCCTGGTCCTCATGCCGGTGTCCCCACTTCCTGCCAGGTCTGAATCGGCCGGCCGCGCCAGCGTTGGATACCGGCCTGGCCCAGGCGCAGCGTATGAAACCCCACAGAACAGATGGTCCAGACCGCAACGAGCCAGAAGCCCTGCTCGGGACGACCGGCCAGGGTCCCGAGCGTTAATAAGATCAGATTCGGATTCCGGCGGGCGGTAATGGTCCGAAAAAATGAATCAATCGGCCGCCACGAGTGGATTTCCAGGTGAAAAGCCAGCAGAAAGAGCCCTTCGAGCAGCCGTCCGAGGATATACCCGCCAATGATAATCGCCACGATCGGGTCCTGCCAGACCAAGGCCGGAGCAAAGCTGCCGGCCAGGCCCATCGCCCAAGCGACATACCAGAAGGGCGGGTGGACGAGATCCAGGCCGTGGTCCAGCCCATGGCCCATGCGACTTGCGGTACAGGTGACGCGGGCCAGCTTGCCGTCCACGGTGTCCAAAAAGGTCATGAGCCAGGCTCCTGCTAACCCAAGCCCGAATTGCCCCTGGAGAAAGAGCCAGGTGACCACGCCCACCAGCATCCAGCTGAGCCCGGTCACGCTATTGGGCGCAACATGGGCGCGCGCCAGCAAGCGCGTAACGGCTCGGGCGGGCAACGGCCAGACCCACTTGGTGACCACGTCGGTAATGCCCTTATACGACGCCCGAAACATGCGATTCTCAACCTGGGTCAGCGAGTCCGCACCCACCCGGAGCAGATAGGGCGGGTCGTGTTTGCGCAGTGCCGAGGAATAGGCGGGAACAAGGTCAGCGGGAACCCGGCAGGGCAGGTGTGCCCGCTGCACCTCACTCAGCGGAGCGGTGCGGCAGGGGAGCAGCGCCGCTAGCTGACTCCCGGTTGTGACGAGCGCGACAATGGCTGCGGGGGTATCCGGATCGACCAGCGCCAGGCTACGGACGCCGCTGCGCTCAAGACTCTGCTCAAGCAAGGCGCGGATTACGCGCTCGTCAAAAACATAATCGGTGCGGAACACCAGGAGCGGACCGTCAGGGGGAACAGGCGGACGGGAGGTGCCCGTTGCAATCCGCGCAGCAGGCACACCCGCGGCGCGAAGGGTACGGCCCAGACGTTCTGCCGGCGAGAGGCCCCACACTTCAACCGGAGCGGTGGGACCGCTTGCAGCCTGCGCTGCAGAATCGGCAAGCCACACCCGAACACGCTCGGCTCCTGCCACCGGCTTCATATCGCTCCTTCTCGTCACGCTCCGGCTCTGCCCGGATCACAGCTTGACAGTGAGCGGTTTTATCATACGCCAGGGAGGTGGTATAGGTTGGAGAGAGCCGGAGCCAAACACCATGCCAGCCTTTACGCTTGCCCATTTATCAGATCTGCACGTCACCCCGGTCCGAGTCCGGCGGCCGCTCGACTTTCTGAACAAGCGCTTCTTGGGCGCCCTGTCGTGGTCCCTGCGACGTCGCAGGGAATATCGACCCGAAGTCCTGGCCGCGCTGGTCAGCGACCTGCACACGCAAGGGCCGGACCATGTGGTCATTACCGGCGACCTGACCAATATTGCACTCGAAGACGAGTTCTCCGCCTCCCTGCCGTGGTTGCAAAAACTGGGCGGTCCGCAGCAGGTTTCCGTGATCCCAGGCAACCATGACACCTATACGCGCGGGAGCGAGTCTTTGCCGTGGACGTACTGGGCCGACTATATGCGCTCGCATATCCCGCCGGATACGCTGCCAGACCCGGCGCTACGGCCTTCAGACTTTCCGCCAACCGAGTTCCCAACCCTGCGGACCTCTGGACCAGTCGCGCTCGTCGGCGTCTCAACCGCGCGGGCAACGGCCCCCTTCTACGCCTCAGGAACGATAGGCCGAACGCAACTCGACCGCCTGGAGCGGCTCCTCGGCGCATTGGCACACACGCCCTTGGGTCGGGTCGTGCTCATTCACCATCCCCCCCAACCCATCGCCATATCGGCCCGCCGCCGACTCACCGACGCGGCGGCCTTTCGGGCCGTGCTGGCCAAAACCGGCGCGGAGCTTATTCTGCACGGCCATATGCACCGCACCGTCACGGCGAGTATCCCCGGACCCTGGGGGCCAATTCCGGTTGTCGGGGTCCCGGCCTCCGCGGCGATTGGCCGGCGGCCGCAGCGGCGCTCACGCTACCACTTGTATCGGATCGAGCCGCACGGCGCGGTGAACGGACGGATACGTTTTCAGATCACTCTCACCTCGCGCGCGTATGACCCGAGAACGGCCAGTTTCCACCCGGCTGCCGAGCAGGAGCTCTCGCATGGCCTCACTCTTGACTCTGGCGCAAGCCTGGAGCTAGAAGCAAAGCAGTCTGCACAGAGAGTCTGATTATGAAGAAGCGCCCATCCTCGTTGCTGCTGTTCTTTGTTGGCCTCCTGAGCCCGGTGTTCAGCCCACAGCCGGCCGCTCCGGCACCCGTCGCCAGCGATGTCCTCTCGGCCATGGTGACGGTCCATGCCGAGGTCCCGTCCAGTGCGCGCACGGCCCAGTTTCTCGGGGAACAACGTAGCGGGAGCGGCGTGGTCATCGATACCCAGGGCCATATTCTGACCATCGGCTATCTGGTCATGGAAGCCCACCGGGTTGAGGTCACGGGGATAGACGGGAAACGTACCCCGGCCAGCGTTGTTGCCCATGACACCCAAACCGGTTTTGGGCTCTTACGCGCCAACGAACCGCTCAACGCCACCCCCATGCCGTTCGGCACGTCCGCTGACCTGGCTGAACGGACGGAAGTCATTATTGCCAGCGACAGCAACGCGGCTTCGGTGCGCCCGACTTTGGTGACCTCGCGACGGGAATTTGCCGGCTATTGGGAATACCTGCTCGAAGACGCCATTTTTACCGCGCCGCCGCACCCCCGCTATGCCGGCGCCGCGCTGATCGGACCGGACGGCAAGCTGCTGGGCATCGGCTCGCTGATGGTCAACGACGCCCTGCCCGGCCGGGAGTCTCTGGCCGGGAATATGTTTGTGCCCATTGACCATCTCAAACCCATTCTCACCGACCTGATTCGCACCGGCCGCACCAAGGCCGCCCCGCGGCCCTGGCTCGGACTCTTTACCGAGGAATTCCGCGATAAGCTGATTATCATGTTCGTGGCACCGGACGGCCCGGCGGAACAAGCCGGGGTGCAGGTCAACGATTTGGTCCTCAAGGTTGCCGGTCAGCCGGTCACAGATCAGGCCGACTTCTATCGAAAGATGTGGGCGATCGGGCAGGCGGGTGCCGATATCACCCTCACCCTCCTCCACGGGACCGAGATCACAGACATTACGGTGCGCTCCTCGGACAGGGAGCAGTACTTTCACACGGCCCCCACCCCGCAAAAGCCGGACACCGCAGAAGCCCTCCAGGCGACCTAGAGACCGCGCCCGGCCGGCGCCCCTGCTCTCATATCTAAGCAGGACCCTGCTGAGGTGAATGCTGGTAAAAGAAGGGGACAATTGGAACTTTTCTCATGCTCTATCAAGCCAATCCTGATATGGGCGCCAGAGTTCCACTCGTCCCTTCTTGAGACTTCCACGTAGTTTTTGCTCGGAGGACGGTTGATAGACTTTTGCAATAAAAGGGGCGGAGTGTTTGGACAGAAATCGCTCAACTTTGTTGATGCACGCCACGAAATTTTTAGCCAACTCTTGATGGCTGGCATTGCCAACCACGAGAAAAAGCGGCACCCCGGAACGCATCACCGCAGCTATTTCATTCGGCCGGTACCGCATCCGTCTATCCTTCGATATCGCTACCTACCCTCTACGTCCAATTTCAGATAACCATTCCTCATCAGGCGTGTTAGGGGGGAAATGGTCATCATGCTTTTGGACCTGCAGGCCGGCGTCGAGTAATATTTGAGGGAATAATGCTCCGAGATCACGATCCGTGAAGAATATCACGTCTAAGCGGCCTCGTAGGCTATCGCTTCATGGATCTCGGGCGTGCTGAGGCCATAGTCCTCAGCAATGACGTCAAGGTCTTCCCCTGCATCTATCCGATCGACGATGGCAGCGGTTGTTATTCCCCGTCGGGCCACGCAGGGGCGACCAAAGGCGATACGCGGATCAATAACAATAGTCGTAGGATGCGTAGCGGGGAAAAGGCGGGCCGGAATATGCAACCTGTCCAGCTTAATCCGGTCCAGATGATCTTTAAGGAGCTGGGCAATAACAAGTTGGCCGGACCTATTAAGATTGACATACTCGCCATACTTCGCAAGAAACAACTCCCCCGCGCCGGCCCGTAATTCCGGACGGAGAAGCAGGCAATCTATGCCGTATTCTTCCTCTGCAAGGTCGATGGCGTTACGCGCAGCCTCAATAGAGACAGCGTGCTTTGTTCTGAGGGCGCGTAGGGTGTAGGCTTCAACTAAATTATTGAAAGAAAGACGGGGCGGGTCATATTCCGGCGCGGTAATGAGTGGCTGAAAGGGGGGACGGCCCGATTGCTTGGAATATGACCGTCCTGCCACCCACGAGCGTAGGGTTTGTGGAGGAATGCGTAAGTATCGAGCCGTTTCAGCCACGGTATACGCAGCAATATCCCTGGGGTCTTTCCCCCCATAAATGTCTTGCTGCTGTGACATATCGCCCATGCGCCGAAAATAGCACCATGCGCTCGGCCGGCACAACCCGACTAAAAATCAGGAAAATGGAAATAACCGCTTCGCTTGTTGGCGATCGGTGGTACGCCTTGGGTCTCCCTCTGTGGCTTGGAATACTACTGGAAGTATCGTTCGCGTTCGGCTCACGCGCACACCATACTCCTAATCGTTCCGGAAGGCGGCCAGCACCGCGGCCGTGTCATACGCCTCACGATAATGGGTGACCACCCCATGCAGCAGGGTCCAGGCGGCCATGACGGCCACCTCGTAGCTTTTTCCGGTGGCCCTCACCCGGCTGCGTTCCTCACACAGCACGATCACCCGGTTGCCCTGGGCAATGAATTCCTTAGGCACAAGTTGTTCGACCTCTATCGCCCTTCCGCGCCTGGCAAACCACTCCATAACCTGCCCACGCCCGCGAACGGTGCCGGCCCAGGGAATCGCCTCGGGTCCAGGCGACTGCCATTCCACATCGTCCGACAGCGGCTGGAGGATGGGCGTAACGTCGCCCTGCACCCCGGCCATGCGGAGATGGGTATAGATCTGGCGGACAATATACGCATTGTCCGGCTTGGGTGCCGGGCGGGTTTTGATCTTGTCCTTTGAGATCGCCCAGGCCGCGGTAAAGGTATCGAGCACGGGGCCGTGAAACAGATTTTCCGTTTTTCGGCGTAAGACTTCCGGGTCATTCTCCACGGCCTGGGTCTGGTCAAGCCGAGGGTCCGAAGTGGACTGTGTTCCAGCCCGGTCCGTCGTTTGTGCCGCTTTCTTTTTACGTTGTGAGACCGCCCAGGCCGCGGTAAAGGTATCAAACGCCGGGGAGCTGAACGGCTGCTGCGTCTGCTCCAGCATGGTTTCGAGGTCGTGCTTCTTGGCCATAGGCTGTTTCCTTGTCTGCTTCAGCTGCCCGTTCGGGAGTCTGATTCACGGGTTGCCAGAATCCGTTCAACCGTCACCAGGTCAGCGGGGGTGTCCACATCAATGGCCGCCTCGGCAAACGGCATCTCGACCAGGCCGACCCGTGCCCCCAGTACACGAGACGCCTGGACCAGAGCCGTGGGACGGTCGAGCCGACGAAACAGGAAGCGTAGCAGATTCCCCAATCCGAACGTACTCACCAGCCGCCAGGGCCGCTTCCGAAACTGTCCGGCTCGCACCCAGAACCGCACCGCCCGAGCCGCCTGGGGGGTCCGCAGGAGAAAGAGATTCGTTCCGCCCCAGCTCCCATCCGCCAGGGGGAGAAACGTGCGCCGTGACTCGGGGTACGACGCGTGAAAGAGGGCCGCGGAGACCACCCCAATAACGACATCGGCCTCGCTGTGTTGGGCCGCCGTACAGAAATACTCGACCATGCCGGGAGAGAGCAGCGCATGGTCAGCCGTTGTCACCAGCACCGGGCACCGGGCCCCGGGCGCCTCAAAATAATCCAGCACGCTGGCCGCCGGAGAGGAGAGACTGGCGTGAAACATGATATCCCCCGCTGCCGCACAGTCGGCCAAGACTGACGCATCGTCGATACTGACCACAATGTCCTGCACCGGCCTGGCCGTCCGCAGGCCGGTGAGCACCCGCACGAGCATGGGAACGCCGGCCACCGCGATACAGGCCTTGTGACTCTGACCCGCGGCGTGGGCCAGGCTATCCTTCGGCCCGCGTCGTCCGGCAAGAACCAATGCCGTGACAGGAAGCCGGGCGCTCTCCTTAGTCTGCTGAGCTGCTGCGCTGGTCACGTCGGCATTGTAGACAGCGTGGGGAAGGATGCAATTCCTGTTTTGTAGAGTTCATATCCTGGCTCCGACAGTTCATGGACAAGGCTTTCCCTCCCTTTCCCCTTGATCGCCACCCAGCTAGACTACACCCCATTCAGAGGGAGGATATCTTTTGCGTATCTGGATTGACGCAACGAATCCGAGGAGCGAGCTCCGCCTCTTCGGCATGACGCTGCTCGAACGACAGCTCCATACGCTGCTTGAGGCCGGTCTGGACCCGGCAGAGGTCTACGTTCAGCTTGCCGCTGAGACGACCAATTTGCCCTCGCTTCTCCCCGCGCCTCTTGTCCGGCAACTTCCGCTCCAGTGGGGTCATGTCTCTCGGACGCTCGGGGAATATCGGACCAGTCTACCCAATGATGCCCAAGACGACCCGTTGCTCGTCCTGGAGGCCAGTGCAGTTATTGACAGTCGGCTCCTCTGCCATCTTGCCGGCCTGACCGGTTCCTGGGCGGCATGTGGAGAAATGGGAGCGGAGCAGACCGCGGTCTTGCGCCTGGAAGGAGACGGTCCGCCGCTCAATTCAGTCGATGCCTCCGTTTGCTCCCTGCCGGAGTTGGCGCAAAAAATCCTCCGGCAGGGCAGTGCGCAGGAGTTGCTCCTGAGTGACATTCCATCCCATATTCGCAAGCTGCGGCGCGACTTGCCCGTCTATCTGTTTCGGGTTGCAGACCCGGCCAGCCGAGACCGAGCGGAACGTTTTCTGTTTTGGTCCAACTATAAAGGCTCAACCGATTTCTTTACCAAATACGTCTACCCCCCCTTAGTCTGGCGGGCCGTCCGTCCGCTGGCGCGTTGGCGGGTTCACCCGAACGTGGTTTCCCTCTTTAATGTCTGCATTACCTTCCTGGCCGTGCCCCTCTTCGCCCAGGGCTATTGGCTGACGGGCTTTACCCTGGCGTATACGATGAGCGTGCTCGATTCCGTTGACGGTAAGCTCGCCCGCCTGACCTTCAGCGCCTCCAAGCTGGGCAATATTCTGGACCACGGCTTGGACATCATCCATCCGCCGTTGTGGTATTTTGCCTGGGCGTGGGCATTAGGGGCGGGAGATATCGCCGCCCCGGTCATGCAGCTTGCCGTCTGGATGGCTGTCTTTTATGTTTTGGACCGTCTTGTGGCCGGGCTGTTCAGTGCGCGGGTCGGCCGGTCCATTCATGGCTGTACGCCGTTTGACGAACGTATGCGGACGTGGATCTCGCGGCGCAATATCAACGTGCCGTTCTTTATGGTCGGTTTGCTGCTGGGCTTCCCCGTGGCGGCCTTTGGCGTAATCGTCGTGTGGCAGGTCGTCTCTCTCGGCCTTCATGCGCTCCGCCTGGTGCAGTTCTGGAACAGAAAGGAGAGAGAACAGGGAGCAGGATAGGTTCTTCTCTGTCTCCGTTCTCTATCTCTTCTCGCTATGCGTCTCCTGCTCGCCTTTGCCCGTGCCTATCCCGGCCGGAGTGCCCTCACGCTCACCTGTCTCATCTTCGCCACCTTTGCGGAAGGCGTCAGCTTCTCCAGCCTCTTGCCGCTCTTGGGTCTCGCCACCCGAGCCCACAGTAGCGCGCTGTCACCGGACACGGCACCAACCGGCTTGGAACAGGTTAGCCGCGATGCGCTGGCGGCCTTTGGGCTCCAGCCGAGTATCGGCCTGCTGTGTCTGATCATCGTCGCGGGTATGGTCCTCAAAGCCGGGTTTGTCCTGCTCGCCCAAAAGCAGGTTGGCTATACGGTCGCCCATGTCGCCACCGACCTGCGCCTCTCCCTGTTGCGCTCACTCCTGGCCGCCCGCTGGGAATACTATGTCCGTCAACCAGTCGGCGGCTTTGCCAATGCGTTTGCGACCGAAGCCGGCCGCGCCTCCGAAGCCTATCTGTACGCGGTCACGATTATTGCCTTCAGTATCCAAACTGTCCTCTATGTTGCCCTGGCGCTGTCCGTCTCCTGGCAAGCCACCCTGGCGGCCGCGCTCTTTGGTGTGCTGATCGTCTTTGGATTACATCGCCTCGTGCGGCTGGCACGGCGAGCCGGAGCCCGCCAAACCGCGCTATTAAAGGGCATGCTCGGACAACTGACCGATGTGCTGTACACGGTCAAGCCGCTCAAGGCCATGGCACGCGAGACCCAGGTCGGCCCCCTCCTCGAACGCGGCACCCAACGCTTACAACGCGCTCTCCAGCGCGAAGTCTTGAGTAAAGAGGCCTTGCGTGCCCTGCAGGACCCGCTGCTGATCGCCTGTCTGGTCGGAGGACTGTATATTGCATTAACCCGCTGGGCGTTATCTCTTGACGCGGTGATTATGCTCGTTATCCTGCTCGGTCGGACCTTGAGCAGCCTCAACAAGGCCCAGCGCCAATACCAACGCATGGTCGCCCGCGAGAGCGCCTATTGGTCCCTGCAAGACACCCTGCGACAGTCGGAGGCCGCCCAAGAACCCAACGCCGGTACCCGCCAACCTCGACTCACCCAGGGCATTAGCCTGCAAGAAGTCAGCTTCGCCTATGCCGAGCAAGCCATCCTTGAACGGGCCTCGTGCGTCATTCCGGCAGGAGAAGTGACGCTCCTTATCGGCCCTTCGGGAACGGGGAAAACCTCTACGGTTGACCTGATTGCCGGCTTGCTCCAGCCCCAGAGTGGCGCCGTCTGTATTGATGGAGTGCCGCTCACCTCAATTGATCTCACAGCCTGGCGGCAGGCCATCGGGTATGTCCCGCAGGAAATGTTACTGCTGCACGAAAGTGTCCTTGCCAACGTGACGCTGGGCGATACCGCACTGACAGAGACGGCGGTCAAAGCCGCCTTGCGCGCAGCCGGGGCGTGGGAGTTCGTGCACAGCCTGCCGGACGGCATGGCGACGCGGGTCGGAGAGCGGGGCGCCCGTCTGTCCGGCGGCCAGCGGCAGCGGATTGCCATTGCCCGCGCCCTAGTGCATGCGCCGCAACTCCTCATTCTGGATGAAGCCACCACCGCGCTTGACCCGGAGAGCGAGGCCGCCATTTGCCAAACCGTTCAGCGCCTGCGCGGCACCATGACTATCCTGGCGATCTCCCACCAGCCGGCCCTGTTGGACATTGCCGACCACGTCTATCGACTGGAGGACGGGCATCTCAGCCCGGTTGACGCGGCCGTTTCACCCCACTACGTACAGAAAATTGCGTAAGAGGCGGAGCTATCACTCTATGGACGCTTCGGGTTTTTCAACTTTGACCGGCAGGACCGGCTGACCACAACCATGACTCCAGTCGTTTTCCTGCGTCACGGCCAAAGCGTCTGGAATCAGGCTCGTCGTTTCACAGGCTGGGCCGACGTTCCGCTCAGTCCACACGGGAGAGAGCAAGCCAGGCAGGCCGCTCAACTCCTCCAGGCCGGCGGATTTACCTTTGATGTCTGTTTTACCTCGTGTTTGCAGCGTTCTACAGACACGCTTCAGATTGTCCTTAAAGCCCTCGACCTTGAGCAGTCCACTATCCACACGAGTTGGCGGTTAAACGAGCGGCATTACGGGGCGCTCCAGGGACTTAGCCGACAAGACATTGCCCAGCAGTACGGCCACGAACAGGTGGAGATTTGGCAGCAGCATTTTGATATTGCTCCGCCGGCATTGGACCCGACAGATACTTGTTTTCCCGGACATGACCCGCGCTACACCGGCCTCACAGACGTTGAGCTGCCACGCACCGAAACGCTCAGAGCGGTTCGTGCCCGTGTTCTGCCGTACTGGCACGACGTCATTGCCCCTGCGATCAAGAACGGTCAACAAATTTTAGTTGTTGCGCATGGCAACAGCCTGCGCGCCCTCACCACGTATCTGGACGGGATTACAGAAGCAGATGTCCCACAGGTGAAGCGCCCCCTGACAGGCGAGCCCTTTGTGTACGAGTTTGACCGGAACGCCGTCCCACTCCGGCACTATTACCTCCGCCGGGCTCCAAAACTGCGACGCCGGATAAAGAAAAAACTCGAACAGATGAGGCCGCAGCCAAGGGACCGTCCAGGGGTGGGATAGACACTCCGGCCCTTATGAACCATCGAGCTTGGCAGCGGCAATGGATGAGGTAGAATAGGCCCCATGCGTTATCTTGACCTCAACCGGCTCAACACTATCGATCCGGCAGTCTTCCAGGCACAGGAGCCCTCGCGCAAACGCGAGTTCATTTTATTTCGGCGGAAGGAGCTTGTTGGCGTGCCGTATCGTATCGAAGACGCAATAGAGCAGTCCGCCAATGAAGACAATGAAGACGGCGGCTAAAAAGAATTCCATGTTACAGATCTCCCAGGCGCTCAATGGCTGCTTCGATTCTTCTATTGAGAGCCAGAATAGCGCCCGCTAAGCCGACTATAACAGCCATAGCCTCATCTGGTTAATGGCCTCCTTGAGCTTGTCCAGTTCCGACATGGCCTTTTCAGTGTACAGGAGTGGGTAAGGATTGGAAGGAGAAAAACGCCGCCTCAAACAAGCGTCGCAGCCTTGCGCCGGGAGAACCTTCCAGAAATAATGCCGACCTGTTTTTTCGCTCAGCAGAGGAGTTCTCGATGACGACCACCCCGCATTGTTTAGTTGTCGGCGTTGGGCCCGGTTTAGGCCTGGGCTGTGTGCGGCGCTTTACGGCCGGTGGCTACCGGGTGTCGATGATCGCCCGGCATGCCGGGCGGCTGGCGTCCTGGACCGCCGAAATCAGTGGCAGTGCGGGATTTCCCGTCGATGTCGCCGACGAGGGGGCATTCCGTCAGACGCTCAACCACATTGTCGCCGAGCGCGGACTCCCGGAAGTCGTCGTGTACAATGCGGCGCGGGCGACGCTGGGACATTATACCGATATCAGCATGGAGGACTTTAGCCTCAATTTTCGCACGAATACCGCCGGCCTCTTGATCCTGGCCCAGGAGCTGGCTCCGGCGATGGTCGCACGCGGCTCCGGTGCTCTCATGGTGACCGGGAATACGGGCGCCCAGCGGGGCACGCCGAACTTTGTCGGCTGGTCACCAACCAAAGCCGGGCAACGCATCCTGGCCGAAAGCCTGGCCCGCGAGTTGGGGCCGGACGGGATTCATGTCGCCTATATTGTGGTCGATGCCATGATCGATATGCCGTTTGCCCGCCGGCGCCTCCCCGACAAGCCCAAGGATTTCTTTGCCCAGCCAGCGGATTTAGCGGAAACGGTTTTTCATACCGCCCAGCAGCCCAGGTCGGCCTGGTCGTTTCTGGTCGAGTTACGCCCGTTCGGAGAAAAATGGTAGCCGTCCCTCACCCGTGCGCAGAGATCGGGTAGGGCCGAAAAATTTTTCGGCCCTACGGTATCGAACACGAGGACAGCCATGGATCATGAGTTAAGCCCCGCAGAAACGCAATTGGTTGAGACGGCGAGGACATTTGCGGTCGAAAAGATTGCGCCTCGTGCCGCGGACTGGGAACTCAACCGGACCGTGCCGATCTCGGCCTTCCGGGAGGCGGCGGACGTGGGCCTCACCGGCGTGCTGGCGCCCACATCAATCGGGGGACAAGGCGCCAGTTTCCTGGCGGCTGCCAAGGTACTGGAAGAGCTGGCCGGAGCCTGCTTTGCCTTTACCTTTGGCTTATGGGTGCACAACAACATGCTCAACACCATTGCGCGCAACGGCACTCCGGATCAAATCGCCCGCTATATTCCACCCATGTTGGCAGGAGAGAGAATCGGGGCGTTTTGCCTGACGGAGCCCGGTGCCGGCAGCGATGCCGCCGCGATTACCACCCTGGCCGAGACCTCATCCGACGGCTGGCGGCTGAGCGGAGAGAAGGCCTGGGTCACCAATGGCCTCAGTGCGGATGTGTTTGGCGTGTATGCCCAGACCGAACCAGCCTTGGGCTGGCGCGGGATTGCCGGCTTTCTGCTGGCCGGCGCTACCCCAGGGCTTGAACGCAGCCCTCAGTACACCATGCTGGGTGGACAGGCGCTGGGAGTCACGGGGCTCAGGCTGACCAACTGTCCGGTTCCCGAGACCGATCTGTTGTTCGGCCCAGGAGACGGATTCAAGGCCGCCATGCGGGGCATCAATATGGCCCGGACGTTCGTTGGGGCGGGCTGTTGCGGCCTGCTGCAGGCCAGTCTCAAAACCGCCCTGACGTACGGCGCAAAGCGACACGCCTTTGGCCAGCCGCTTCTGCACTTTCAGGGCCTGCAATGGGAACTGGCGGATGTGGCGACGGAGCTTGAGGCCGCACGCCTGCTGACCTATCGTGCCGCGCTGGCCCTGGACCGGGGAGAGAGCGCCGTTGCGGAGGCCGCCCATGCCAAGAAATTCGCCAGCCGCGTGGCGTTCAGCGGCGTCTCGCAGTGTATGCAGGTCATGGGCGCAGAAGGCTTACGCACTACCCACCCGCTTGGTCGGCACTTGGCCATGGCCAAGATGACTCACTATATGGACGGCGCAACGGAAATTCAGAACATTGTGATCAGCCGCACACTGCTCAAAGAGTATGGCGTTGACCTTGGGTGAGGGATTTTCCCGGACGCTGCTTTGCCTCTCCCGGAGATGTGACCGTTCAGTAACGGGAATGATATCATCCAGACGGATTCCTAATGCTGTTGATCTGAGCCGGCGGTAATCTGAGTGTAAATACTGGCCGTCATGCGCTCTGTACGGCTGGTTGTTTCTGCCACCTGTCGGGCAATCTCGGCAACGCGTTCAGTGGACAGGGTGATCTGCTTCAGCGAATCAGTCATTTTGTCTTGGAAACGAATTGAGGTGACAAAAAAGATCAACACGATCGAGAAGATACCTATGCCAACGGCAAGCGTCAGCATGAGCATATAGTCGATATACATAGTCTTCCCCCTTTGTCCTCTAGCCCAGGCTCCCGAGCGCCAGTAGTCCAGTCACGTTTGGAGAGTTCAACGCGTCTCGCAAAAGCGCTCAAACAGCCCTGGGTCGATCTTCTTCTTTTTTCCTTCAAAAAAATTTCGCTTGGTCCATTTGGCTAGAAAACACAACTCCACGAACGGCAAATAGGACTGAAAGTCAGGAGCGCCGAGTTCGGCAATGTGGCTGTAAAAAAGTGAGCGGAACTCCCCAAGCCAGCGTACGACCGCCTTGACCGTGCCCATTCCAATCAACTGGTTGTCAGTAATCCCTTCAACGTCAATAGCGTAGAGCCTGCCGTTCTCGTGACTGAGAACAAAATTCTTGAGCACCGGGTCGGTGTAGTCAAATCCTATCCAGACCCGGGGTGGCGCGAGTTGCTCAACGACGCATTGAAGCTGTGCATACAGGGGGTCTGACAGGACACCTACTTGATGCAAAAAACGCAGGTCTTGGACAAGACGGGCAGGAAAGGCGGTCTTGGTGGTGTCTGTCAGCATTGGACGCCTATTATAAATGGTCGCATAGAATTCTGCGACCTGACACACGACCTGTTCCGTCACTCGCTTGGGTTGCTCCCCATAAATAAAGTCAACCCAGATCTCATGTTCGTAACGGGTAGCTAATCGTGGGAAGAGGTCATCAGCCTGGAAGACTTCCAGGTTGCGCTCTATGCCTCTGGCAATGGCTGAGTCGGCAACCTGTAGCCGCTTGAAGCGCTGTCCGTTTACGGTTACAAAATGCAGGCTTTTTGCTTTACGTAAGCGAAGGCCATAGAGAGTGGGGAAACGCGTTAGCATACGGCTCAGCCAGTAGAGAATCCGCTGTTGCATGAGAGGCCGCTCCGCTCTTGTTACTCGTAAGAAGACGCGTGTTGTATATCCAAGACATGAGACGGAAAGCAAGACAGCCATCCATACGATTATGACAGCAAACGATCCGCCCAAAGTCACCGTCTTTATCCCAGTCTATAACCGTGAGGCATATATTGGTACGGCTATTGAAAGTATTCTTAGGCAGAGTTTTCCCCAGTTTGAATTACTCCTGGTGGATGACGGCTCAACGGACCACAGCGTTGAAGTGCTCCGCTCGTATGACGACCCCCGCATTCGGGTCGTCTGCAATGAGAGCAATCGTGGCATTCCGTACACGCGCAATCGCGGCCTCGAACTGGCGCGGGGTGAGTATATTGCTTTACTCGACAGTGACGACACCGCCCAGCCGGACCGGCTGCGAAAGCAGGTGGCTTTTTTGGATCACCATCCGGACCATGTCCAAGTTGGTGGCTGGAAACAGGCCATGGACGAACACGGCCGTCTGCTGAAAAAAAGAAAGCGTCAGCCGACCGCGCCGGCGGATATCCAAGCCCAACTCTTGTTTCGGTGTAGCCTCACCAATACCACCCTCATGGGCCGGACCGCAGTGCTGCGAGAGTATGGCTACCGGAACAGCTTTCCGGTCTGTGAGGATTATGATCTTCATGTGCGCCTCGCCAAACGCCACAAAATGGCCAATATCCCCCACATCCTCACCCATGCTCGCGTGCATTCCGCTCAGATTACCGCCCAGACACAACAACTCGGCGATGCCAAAAAAGAAGAAATCATAGGCCAACAGCTTACGGATTTAGGCGTCACCTGTCGTCCGCAAGACCTCTCTGCTCATCTCACGCTCTCTCGGATGCGAAAATTTCGGGTCATTCCAGACCAGGCCTACCTCGACTGGGCAGACGCTTGGCTGCAAGGAATCCTGGAGGCGAACAGCAAAACCCGGTGTTATCCAGCCTCCGTTCTTCAGCGCACCGTGAGCGCGAAGTGGGCATACACCTGCCAGATCGCCTCACAACGCCTGGGATGGACCGCATGGCGCAGATTCTTCCGTTCACCCCTGCGTAAGGGCATCGGCTCCCATCTCCGACGAACACTGCCCGTTCTGCTGCGTTGACCTGACAGATCACACAAGCGACGGGCGTTATCGGGAGGAGAATTCGCCTGTCTTATTAGGCATGGAAACTGAGAACAGAAGAGTCGGTGAGCCGCGATTACGGCTCACCGACTGGCGCGGCTGTTGCAAAAGCGGAGAGCGCAGCCTGTTGAGAGGAAAAATAGGCCCGCACCTCCGCCAGGTCTTCCGGCGTGTCCGTCTCGGCCCACCACAGCCCTTCGATGGAGGTCACTTCGACCAGGGATGAGTGGGCCAGGGCATCAATGACGGACAAATACCAGCGCTGGAGCGCGGTCGGGTCGCGCATGGCCTTCTCCAAGGCAACCCGAAAGGCCGGCACGCCACTGGCACGAAAAGTCATCAGCCCGATGGATTCGCCATGCACGACCGCCGGCGACAGTGTTTTCCCCACCGCGGCCAGGGTGCGCTCGGGCCGAATCGAGACCTTCATGTCATCCTCGTCATAGCTGGGCTTGCGATCAATCGCCAGACTGACCGCCGCGAACGGGGCGAGCAGGAGACGCTCCAACACCGCCGGCTCGAACAAGGTATCGCCGTTCAGCAGCACAAAATCCTCGGTCATCTCCGGGATGGCGGTCCAGCAGGTGGCCAGATTATTCGAGAGCGTAAAAAAAGGATTAAAACGGGTGGTCACCTCGATCTCCGGCAGCGGGCAGCGGGCGAGAAAATGTTCCACCTTGTCGGCCCCAAAGCCGACCATGACCGTTGCGCGCTGAATGCCGCAGGCGGCCAGCGTGCGGAGTTGGATTTCCAGAGCGGGCCGACTGCCATCAACCGGTAACAGGCATTTGGGGGTTGCTGCGGTCAGGGGCAGGAGGCGCTTGCCCTGCCCCGCGCTCAAAATGATAGCCTTCATGGGTTGCTGCACGGTAGCCGAATTCGTCTGCCCGGTATAAGAGAAAACCAGCCACGAATCAAGCAGGATGAGGCTGTCGGCACTCACGGATGGACTTCCAGCAATGCGCGCCCGCCCTTTTTTCTCACAACGACGACTCGGCCAACCGCTCGGCTTTTATATTGTCGCCGAGTTGTTTGCCCCAACCCTGTGGGCCTTGTTCGGGCTGACCGCGCTGGTGCTGACAAAAGACCTGCTGGGCTTCTCTGACCTGGTGATCAATCGGGGTCTGGGCCTTGCCGCGGTGAGCTGGATCGCCTTTTATGAGTTGGTCCCGCTCCTGTCTCGCACCCTGCCCTTCGCCGTGCTGGTGGGCACGCTGGTCGGGCTGGGCCGACTCAGGGCCGACCGGGAGCTGCTGGCCATTGAGGCCGCCGGTCTCGCCCGGCGGCATTTGGTGCTGCCGATTCTGAGCTTTGCCACGGTCATGACACTCTTCGGGCTCGGCTTTTCGCTGTTTACCGCGCCGGCCGCCCTCCGCTCACTGGACCACGCCTTACGCAGCATGATCCAGCAAAATCCCGGCGTGGCGCTCCGGCCCGGCAGCGTGCATGAGTTCGGTGATGCCCGCATGGTTGCCCGAGAAATTTCGGCGCGGGGCGATAGCCTGCGCGGCGTGCTGTTATGGCTGTCCGATACCAGCCAGGAGTATTTCGCCGGGCAGACCCTTTTTGCCGAACGCGGGACTGTCCAGCCCCTGGCGCAGGGGAGCGCTCGGCTGGTTTTATACGATGGGGTTATTCTCCTCTCTCCCCAGGAAGGCGGTGGGGAGACCCGTTTCCAAACCTTTGAGACCGTAATCCGGGAAACGCCGCCCACCCAGACCTGGCCCGCCCAGCCGCTCACCCGTCTCTCGTTTCCGGCGCTCATGGACCACGTCCGAGCAACCGCCCCGGCAGGCGAGAGCCCGGCAGCGCGCCGCGCGCGTACCGAACTGCATCGCCGTTTCGCGGCCCCGGCAGCCGGTATCGTCTTCAGCCTGTTGGCCCTGCCCCTGGTCTATCTGGGATCGCGCTTCTCGCGCGCGTCGGGGGGCGTCCTCGGGCTGGTTCTGACCGTGGTGTATTACGGTTTCACCCAACTCGGCGACGGCCTTGCCCAGGCCGGCGCGCTGACGGTCGGGCTGGGAGTCTGGCTGCCCAATATATTTGTCGGCGGGCTCGCCGTCCTCCTCATTTGGCTACAAGACCGGCCCTGGGTGAAACGGCGCAGCCTCGATAAACAGCCGGTCCAGGACCCCGCCCAGGCAGCGCCTCCGACTGCTGTCCGAACGCGACAGGCCCTCCTGCCGCGCTACGTGCTGCAACACTATCTCCTCATGTTGGGCCTGGCCTTCGGCTTTTTGCTCGTGGGCTACCTCCTGGTTGATATTCTGGAACGACTCGACTGGTTTGCCCGCCACAAGGCCACGCCGGTCGAAGCCCTGCGCTTCTACAGCGCCCGCACCCCCCTGCTGGCCTCACGCATCGTTCCGATGGCCCTGCTGCTGGCCACCGCCCTGACCGTCAGCCTGCTGTCTTTCCACCGGGAACTGATTGGGATGCGGGCATGCGGGATTTCTGCCACCCGCACGCTGTCCTGCATGCTCCTCGTGGCCGGCCTCATCACACCCCTGTCCTTTGTCCTGAACGAATCCGTCGTGCCGCGCTCAAACGCCCTGGCGGATCGCCTCAAGGAGACAGAAATCAAGGACCGCGCCCTCCACACCGGTGCCTTACAGAAAATAGTCTGGTACCGCGCCGGCAGCCATGTGTCCCAGGCAAACCAACTCGACCCGGCCCTGGAAGAAGCCACCGACCTGTCGATCTACGAACTTGGCGACCAGGGCTTACCCCTCAGCCGCACCGATGCGCGCCGGGCCAGGCACATCGGTAATGGGCTGTGGGAGCTCGACGATCCGGTGCGGATTCGCATCTCGGAAAACGGCCTCCAGCGCGAGCCGGCCGAGTCGCTGATCCAGTTAGGGGAGGCCCCGGACGTACAGCTTGACACCATGCATCTGAGCGTCTGGCAGTTGGCCCAGGAAATCATCGGGACGGAACTGGCCGGCTACGACGTCACCACCTATCGGGTTGATCTCAACGTCAAATACGCCGCGCCCCTGGCCTGCGTTCTCCTGCCGGCCATCGTGCTGTTCTTCGCCCTGCACGGCCCACCGTTTCCGGGCCCGGCCGTGACCTTGCTGGTGAGCAGCGTCCTGGGCGTCGGCTATGTCCTGTTGACCGGGGTGTGTGCCTCACTCGGCTATGGCGGCAGCCTGTCGCCCACCCTGGCCGGTTGGGGACCGGCACTCAGCGCGACGCTGCTGGCCGGCGTCTTTGCCTGGCGCAATCAGGGCTGAGTCTCTCGGTATGGACGGGAAAAGGAGAAGAAAAATTAACACGCGCTACGCTGTTATCAGGCTGCTACCTATTCTATGCTGGCTCGGGTGTGGTCTGCCGCTGCACACGGGCTGTACGGCGAATCCTGACACGGACCAAATAGACGCGGCTTACACCGCCGCTCGAAATCGCATGGTAACAGAGCAGATACGACAACGGGGCATCCACGACGAACGCGTCTTACACGCGCTCACCACGGTCCCGCGTCACCTGTTTATCCCGCCCGCCTACCGCGACCAGGCCTACGACGACGGCCCGCTGCCCATTGGTCAGGGACAGACCATCTCCCAGCCCTACATCGTGGCGCTCATGAGCGAGCGGCTGGAACTCAGCGGCGAGGAGCGCGTGTTGGAAATCGGCACCGGCTCGGGCTATCAGGCCGCGGTTCTGAGCCTGCTGGCGAAACAGGTGTATTCCATAGAGATTGTGCCCCAGCTGATGTCTGGCGCGCGTGAGCTGCTGGCCCAACTCGGCTATGACAATATTACGCTTCTGCTCGGAGACGGGAATCTTGGCTGGGAGAAAGACAGTCCGTATGACGCGATTATCGTCACCGCGGCGGCCCCGCGCGTCCCGCCGGCACTGATTGAACAGCTCGCCGAGGGTGGCCGTCTGGTGCTGCCGGTCGTCAGAGGCGAAGAGCAACACCTGCTGAGACTGCGCAAACAGAACGGTCGGATTGTTGAGGAAAACCTGGGGCTGGTCCGCTTTGTGCCCTTAGTGGGCGGGGCGTCGTAGCACAAAACGACGCTGCTCCAGGGCACGAGCCCACAGGGATGCCCTTAGAGCAGCGGTCAAATAGAGCAGCGGCCAAACCGAGCGTTATTCTTTCTTCCCGCCCGCATGCACAATCAGTTGAGCCGAGACGTGGGCGGGGTGCAACTGACACTTCACGTCAAACAGACCGGCTTTGTCTGCCACAAACTCGACCGTCTTGGTCTCGCCGCTGTTGACCACCTCTTCGACGCCAAAGGCCGGAATGGAAAAACCGTGGTTGGGCGGGTCACCGGGAATCTTATTCACCACTTTGATCTGGACCTGCTCGCCTTGCTCGGCAATCAGTACGGACGGAACAAACATTTTTGCGCCTTCGTATAAGACGTTCACCACCGTGAATTTCCGAGTCGCCGCCATCTCGCCCTCAGCGTGCTGGTCGGCCCAGGCCGCGGGCGTGACCGTCACCGCTCCGAGGGCGAGCAGGCTCAGCGTTGTTCGTAAGATTCTCCACCACTGCTGGATCATACCCTTCTCCTTCACTCCGCTAGGATACGTGTAATGAGCCACAACCCTGCACGGATTGCAACGGGACCGCCCGTGCATTCGCTTCCAGGGCTGACCCTCCTGCTCTTCCTTGCTATGATGCGCCGACATGCCCGCCCACGCCGCCTTCAAACTCGTCTCGGACTTTCAGCCCCAGGGCGACCAGCCCCAGGCGATCGAGCAACTCACCCAAGGCTTGCAAGACGGTCTGGACCGGCAGGTTTTGCTGGGCGTGACCGGCTCGGGCAAAACCTTTTCCATGGCGCATGTCATTGCCCGGCTGAACCGGCCGGCGCTGGTGATGGCGCCCAATAAAACCCTGGCAGCCCAGCTCTACAGCGAATTCAAAGAACTCTTCCCCGACAATGCGGTGCGCTACTTCGTCAGCTATTACGACTACTACCAGCCCGAAGCCTACGTCCCCCAGAGCGATACCTATGTGGAGAAGGACGCCTCGATTAACGAGGAAATCGACAAGATGCGCCACTCCGCAACCAAGGCGCTGCTGGAGCGACGCGATACCATTATCGTCGCCAGCGTCTCGTGTATCTATGGGCTCGGGTCGCCCGCATCGTATTTTGATCTCATCCTCTTTGTCGAAGAGGGCGGCGAGGTGGACCGCGACGCGCTGCTCCGCAAGCTGGTCGATATCCAGTACCAGCGCAACGATTTTGACTTTCATCGCGGCACGTTTCGGGTTCGGGGCGATGTGGTCGAGGTCTTTCCGGCCTATGAGGAGAGCCGGGCGGTGCGGATCGAGTTCTTTGGCGATACGATTGATGCGATTGCCGAGATTGATCCGCTCAGAGGCAAGGTCCTGCGGCGGCTGGATAAAATCGCCATTTATCCGGCCAGCCACTATGTCACCACCTCCGGCCGGCTGAAGCACGCCACCCAGGCGATCCAAGAGGAGTTGGCAGAGCGGCTCACAGAGTTGCAGCGGGAAGACAAACTCCTTGAGAGCCAGCGCCTGGAGCAGCGCACCCTGTACGACCTGGCGCTCTTGCGCGAAATGGGCTTTTGTCCGGGCATCGAGAATTACTCGCGCCATCTGGACGGCCGCCAGCCGGGCGAACCGCCCCATACGCTGCTCAATTATTTCCCGGACGACTACCTCGTCTTTATCGATGAGAGCCATGTCACCGTTCCCCAGATTGGCGGCATGTATCGCGGCGACCGCTCGCGCAAGACCACCCTGGTGGAGTATGGCTTTCGTCTGCCTTCCGCCCTGGACAACCGTCCCCTCAGCTTTCATGAATTCGAGCGGCGTGCCGGCCAGACGATCTACGTCTCGGCGACGCCGGGCAACTATGAACGCGAACAGAGCACAGGCCGCATTGTGGAACAGCTCATTCGTCCCACCGGCCTGCTGGACCCCGAAATTGCGGTCCGGCCGGCCGGGGAGCAGGTGGATGACCTGCTGGAGGAAATCCGGCTGCGGGCTGAAAAAGGCGAGCGGGTGCTGGCTACCACCCTGACCAAACGATTGGCTGAAGACCTGACCGATTACTACCAGGAAATAGGCGTCCGGGTGCGCTATCTCCACTCGGATATCGACACGCTTGAGCGGGTGGAAATCATTCGCGCGCTGCGCCAGGGTCGCTTCGACGTCCTGATCGGCATCAACCTCCTGCGCGAGGGGCTCGATATTCCCGAGGTCTCTCTGGTGGCCATCCTCGATGCGGACAAAGAGGGCTATCTGCGCTCCGAGCGTTCCCTGATCCAGACCATTGGCCGCGCCGCTCGGAACGTGCATGGGACCGTCCTGCTGTACGCCGATAAAATGACCGATTCGATGCAGCGGGCCATTGACGAAACCCTGCGGCGGCGGCGCGTCCAGTCCAAATATAACAAGAAGCACGGCATCACCCCCGAGAGTATCCGCAAAGCCCTGTCCTCGCCCCTGGTGAAGGTCTATGAAGCCGACCATGTGACGGTCCCCGTCGTTTCTGAGGACAGCCCAGACTATATTGCCGCCCGAGACCTGCCCAAGCTGATCGAACAGGCCCGTACGGAAATGAAGGCTGCGGCCGCGGCCCTGGATTTTGAACAGGCCGCAGAACTCCGCGACCGCGTGCAGGACTTGGAACGGCGCGCCCTGGGTCTGCCCGGCGAGGCAGTCGCCTCACCGCGCGCTACGGCGGACCCCCCTGCATCGACCGCCCGGCAACCGGCCGCGCGCGGTCGCCGGAAAAAGCCCGTAGCGCAGACTGCACGCACGGCCCAGGCCCGCGGCCGCCGCGCGCGCTGGCAACGCTGAGCGGAGACGGCGAGACGCTTGCGCCGCTTTCCGCCAGGCTGGTTCCCTCGGAGGCTGGCAGGGGCCTGTCTCTCCGCTCGCAAACTGCTAAAAGCGGACAGCCAGACCCAGCCGTGAAGGACGCTCCATGTCAAAAGACCGCACAGCCCACACCAAACACTCGGATGAGCTGACGCACGCCCGAGCCGTTCTCGAGGCCGAAGCCGAGGCGATCCGTTCTATTCGTCTCAACACCGATTTTCTGCGCGCGGTGGATATGCTGGAGAACTGTCGCGGCAAAGTGATTCTTACCGGCATGGGAAAAGTCGGGATTGTCGCCATGAAGATTGCGACCACGCTGTCCTCAACCGGCACGCCGGCCTGTTTTCTGCACCCCGGCGAGGCGGCGCACGGCGACCTCGGGCTGGTCAGCGAGAACGACGTTATCATGACGTTTTCCAATAGCGGCAGAACGCGGGAGGTCCTGGAAACCATCCACCGGGCCAAACAGTTGTACGACATACCGCTCATCGCCGTGACCGGCCATCCGCGCTCGCCCATTGCCCGCAAGAGCGACCTCGTTCTCAGCGTCGGGGCCATTAAGGAACCCTGCCCGATCGGCCTGACGCCCACGGCCAGCACCACCGCCATCCTGGCCCTGGGCGATGCCTTGACCCTGGTCCTCATGACCCGCAGACGCTTTACCAAGGCCGACTACGCCAAGTTCCACCACGGGGGCTATTTGGGGAGACGCGCCCGCAAAGAAGCAAAAGAAGAACTGACCGTCAGACCGTAAAGCCCCAGGGCAGCGCGGCGGGCTGAAAAGCGACCTGCCGCAAACAAGGAGGGACGCATGAGCTATGAAACCCTGACCCAGAAACAGGACGAGGCGGTTCTGACTATCAGCGTCAATCGACCCGAGGCACTCAATGCCCAGAGCCGCTTGATGCTGGAAGAGTTTGATCAGGCCCTGGCAGCCGCGGCGGAAGACGAGTCGGTCAAAGTCATTATCGTGGCCGGGGCGGGCAAGCATTTTTCCGCCGGCCATGACATCGGCACGCCGCAGGAACGGGCGGACTGGAAGAAACGCCCCTACCCGAAGGGCATGCCGGGTGAATATAAACGTGGCCGAGACCTGTATCTCGACTGCACCCTGCGCTGGCGGGACTGCCCCAAACCGACCATTGCCCAGGTCCAGGGCTACTGCATCATGGGTGGGCTGATGTTGGCCTCGGCCTGTGATCTCATCATTGCTGCGGACGATGCCAAGTTTTGTGATCGCACCGTGCGCTGGGCGGGCGCCTATGTCCAGTATGCCAGCCTGGCCTGGGACATCGGCTTTCGCAAGGCCAAGCAATACCTCTTTACCGGCGACTGGATCACGGCCGCGGAGGCCGAACGGCTGGGGCTGGTCAACGAGGTGGTGCCGCGTGACCAACTCGAAGCGGAGACCATGCAGCTCGCCCAGCGGATTGCCCTGCAGGACGCCTACGCGCTGCGGATTGCCAAATTCTCGATGAACCAGATGCAGGACGAAGCCGGCTTTCGGACCGGTGTCACCGGCGCCTTTCAGTCGTATGCCCTCACCCGCATGTACCGGCTGGAAAAAGGCGAGAACACCTTTGCCGGGTCGAAGCGGGCCAAGGACCGCGACGCCGCGTTTGGGGATAATCGCTAGCGGGTGTTCTCATATCCGAAACACCTCGATGACCTCGACTCAAGACTTTTGATGCTAGGTCGGCCGCCTTCCATCCCTCGTCGGCTGCCTGCGTACAGCCGCCCTCCGATTCGGCCCAAGAGTGTCCTTCTACGTCGAGCCAAGCGAACCGGCCAGAAAGATAAATTCTGGTCATCGTGATTGGAATCAATCGTCATCGGAGCTTTGGGTGAGAAAGGCCCAATGCTCTGTCGGATCGTCAAAGACTTGTTTCGGCGCTGGTATTGTCATACCTGGAACACCTTCATTACCTCATTGGAAACACTGGAATTGCGCGCCTCATAAACTCGTCAAACAATGGGACTGTAAAGGCCATATCCCCGTGTGTCGGACTGAAGACCATTCCCTTTTTCATCAGCTTTGCGCGTACAGGTCCGACACTCGTGACTCGGACTCCTAATCTGTCAGCAATATCTCCGGTCCGGTGCGGACCCGGCCCGAGTTCGGCCATCGCGCGGAGAAAATTCTTTTCACTGGGAGTCAGACGGTCGAAACGCACTCGAAAAAAGTTTTCGTCCAGCCTTGGCCTCACGCGTGCGGTGGCGGCCCGAATATCGCTCAATGAGATACGGTTGTCCTGCGCGACGTTCCAGGCCTGGTATCCCCACTCCTGGATAAAGTAAGGATAGCCCCTGGTATGATGATACACTTCCTGCAAGGCGTCAGAGTGAAAAATCACTTCCTGAGATCGCGCGGGCTCGCGCAGTGCCTTGGTTGCGTCGTCTTCCGATAAGGTCCCAACATCGGGAAAGCTGAACAACCGCTCGGCATAAGATTTTGACTCTCCTGCGAGACCGGGTAGGACGGGGAGGCCCGCTCCAAGGAGCACCAGGGGGAGTTGCCGCTGTTGTATTCTGTGCATGCTTTTTATGAGAGCGCCCAGTTCATTTTTGTTGAAATACTGGATTTCGTCAATAAAAATGGCCAGCGCTGCTTTCCTCTCGCCGGCTGCCTCGGCAACGGCGGTAAAAAGATTCGGCAGATCAATTTCCAAATCGCCACTGTCGGCGGCGCCCTTTTGTGGCTCGATATCCAGACCTATCGTCAGTTCTCCTGCCGTAACCTTCAGGCCCCGGACAAAACTGCTGAGCGTAGCCAGTCCACGCACTACTTTGTTGCCAACACCGGCCAAGCGGTCCAACTCGTACAACAACTGCTTGAGATACGGGGCGAGCAGCGGGCCTAACGCCTTTGCTTCATGTGCCTCAATAAATACTGTCCGGTATCCTGTCTCTTCCGCAATCCGTTCAATTCTATTCAGCAATACGGTTTTCCCAACCCCTCGAAGCCCGGTGAGAAGAAGACTCTTTTCGGGCCGTTTTCGGCGGACTCGGCCAAGCAGGATACGAGCTTGTTCAAGAATCGGGTCCCGTCCGACAAGTTCAGGCGGAGGAGCGCCCGCGCCAGGGGAAAATGGGTTCAGTAAAGGGTCCATATAGCCTGTCAGAACAATCTATCCAATTATACCTATTTATACCCAATTATACCTTAAAACAGATATAATTGGGTATATTAGAAAATAAATGCTGTTGTCAAACCCGAAATACCTTCGCCACGGGCGCAGCCGGCAACATGACTAGGCGCTCCCATCCGTCATTCCGGGCTTGACCCGGAATCCAGGGGGCAGCCAGGGGGGGGTGGCGCACCGAGGGTCTCTGGATTCCGCAAGAATGACAGGCGCTGTGCCCCTGACATCACGCTGACCTCACACCCGAAACACCTTCATCACCTCATCCCCCAGATGGTTGATGACCTTGATCGCAATCCGACCGGACGCGGGTTTGTCGAACGGGCGGGAGGTGTCGCTGTTGAGGGTCGCCCAGGCGTCTGCGTTGATCTCGGCCTTGAGGGTGGTCTTGAGGGCTTTGTAGGGATCGTTGGCCCCGAGGAAATAGGCGTGGCGAACGAAGAAGCTCTCTTCGTTGTAGTCGGTGTCGATAAACCAGCAGGCGATGCCGTCGGCGTTGTCGCTACGGATTTCACCGGTGTTCGGATGGAACACATCCACGCCGTTGATCTTGACCTGAGAGTAGTGGTGAGTGGAGAGTGATGAGTGGATAGTTTTTCTTGCTCTCCACTCGCCACTTGCCACTCTCCACTCTTCTTCCGTCCCTCACGACTATCGGCCAGCAGATAGTATGGATAGCGCGCACCCATGATACGGGCACGGGCCAGCGCCAGAGCAACACGCGACGTGTCAGTTGTAATCCACCGCCGGCCCCATTGTTCGGCGACGTAGGCAGTGGTGCCAGAGCCGCAGGTCGGGTCGAGGACGAGGTCGCCGGGGTCGGTGGCCATGAGGATGCAACGTTCGATGACCTTCGCGTTGGTTTGAACGACATACGTCTTTTCGTCGGTGAACGCCCCAGTTTGAGTATCGGTCCACAGGTCTGTAATCGGACTCACTGCAAAGTCGTCAATGAACCTTACATACGAAAGGGAATTCGGCGTGGGATATCCTAGTCGCCATGCTCGTGCGAGGCGGTTCATGCCGGTGAAGTTTGTCTTCCAGAATCCACGTCCGCGTTTGAAGCAATTTCCTTCATAAACGTAATCGAAACCAGTGGTCTCGCCACCGTTCTGGGACTTGAGATTGTCGTGACGATACACACGCACCTTCGCCAATGCCGTCCGTTCTCGAGAACGTTCAGGTGGAAGCATCGGCCTTCTTGTGTAGCCCTCTGTTTGGACCCGAGTAAACCGATTGCCTGTATCTTGTTCCAGACCACTTTCCTGGAATATCTGCCGATACTTGGATACCTGTTTCCGCTTGGCGTACCAAAGCAGATAGTCTCCGCTGCCGCCGATGAATAAGCCTCCGAGATTGGATGTAGTCTTGAAAAAAATCTGCGCAATGTTGTTCTCTTTCCCAAATATCTCATCCATCAGCGCCCGAACCCGATGCACATTCTCATCCCCAATCTGCACAAATACTGAACCGCTCTCCGTCAGCAAATCCCGCACAACGGTCAGTCGATCCCGCAGATACGTCAGATACGAATGAATCCCATCCCGCCACGTATCTCGGAACGCCTTGACCTGTTCGGGCTCGCGGGTGATGTGGCCGGCGTTGCCGTCTTTCACATCGCGGCTAGTGGTAGACCACGTTTGAGAGGGGTACCACCGTGAACCGGAACCGAGATACGAACGGGGGTATGCCCTTGGGCATAGACGTGGTGGCTGCCGCGAATGCGCATTAACTGCCACCCTCGCGATTCCAGCACTTGGCAGAACCGCTTCCCGCTGACGCTCTTCATACCGCGATTTCGATGATTTTGCCCTTATCCGACGCGGGAATCTCCTGGACATCCACGGACAGACACCCTTCAATCGCTTCGTAGAGATTGCTCAGCAGTTCTTCAAAAGATTCTCCCTGCGTCGCGCATCCGGGGATAGCGGGCACCTCTGCCCAATACCCACCTTCCTCCGCTTCATGGACGACTACCTTCAATTTCATGATCTTCTCCTCTGTTCAGTGGGGAGTGGCTAGGGGGTCGATTGATGAGCCTGTCGAAACGCGCTTCGAGTGTGGCCTGAAAGTCGGCCTCGATCTGATACACCTCCGTGAACTCGGCAAACGCCCAACGCCCATATTGCCCATGACGATTCACCCCAGGGACCCAGTAGGTCTCCATGGTAGACTTCTTTTCCTTGGCGTCTTCACCTCGATAGCCCTTGATCTCAACAATCAGGTGCAAGGGATCGTCATGGCCATCATTCAGCAGGACGATGAAGTCAGGGATATAGGTACGCAGGGTTGAGCCGTAACGGTAAGGCACCTCCAGGCCGAGGTTGTGATTCTTCACGTATGCCTGTACGGCAGGATGCGACTCGACCACACGGCAGAACTCGGCCTCCCAGTCGCTGTCGAGAATAGCCCAGTTGATATGACACCGCCGCGCATCCGTCTCCCAGCGGTGCGCTTTTGAGGTGTTGAAGTTCACGTGCATGGTCGAGCCGGTGGGGTTGTAGGGGTCCAATACCGCCTTCACGGGTCGGTCGCCTATGAAGGAGCGGGTGATGCCGGCAGTAATGCGTTCACAGGCCATATCGGCCAGTTCCTGGTACATGAGCTGGGCAGGGTAGGTGCTGCCTTTGCAGATCAAACAGGTGTCGAGCCATTGTGTGGTGAGGCGTTTCAACTGGCCGAATAGGTGGAGCTTCGGTTCTTCGCCAGGGTCGCGCCATTTGGTGTAGAGCAAACGCTTGGCAACGTGGAACAACACGGTTGAGCGGCGCAGGTCTTCCAGGTGTTCCAGGCTCAGGTCAACGTCTTCTCCAATAATGCCCGCGTTCCGGGTGATCGAGGGGCCAACCAGGTCCGGTGTCAACTCCAGAATGGAATCGTCGTTGAACTCGGCACTGAGTCGTTCCTCCGGCAGTTCGACACGATAGCCCTCGACACGGGGAAACTGAATGGCCAGATGATCGCGGTCAGGCCGCATCGCTCGAACCTGAACGGTCTCGCGGGGCGGTTGGGGTGGGGCGACGACCGGTTTGGCGGTGAAGTCAAACGGAATCCCCAGGATATCGGCGTATTCCACATTGAACAGACTGGCTTCATTCAAAGCGTAGGATTGCCGACGCAAGGCGCGCCCGATGACCTGTTCGCACAGCAGTTGAGTGCCAAAGGCGCGCACGCCCAACACATGCGTGACCGTATTGGCGTCCCAGCCTTCGGTCAGCATGGAGACCGATACAACACAGCGGATCGACTCGCCCAACCGGTCCGGTTTGCCGACCGTGTTCATCACCTCTCGAAGCAATTCCTGGTCGGAAAGATTCTCGGCCTGGCGACGGTCGCCGGTACGTTCGATAATCTCGCGGCGGAAGCGTGCGATCTCATCTGCCGCCATAGCCCGAAAATTGGTGTCCAGGGCATCGCCGGATTCGAGCTGTTGGCTGTCGATGAGTAAGGTACGTGGACGCGCCAGTTGAGTCCCGTCCCCATCATAGTTTCGGAACAGCGGCAAGCGGCCATTCTCAAACGTCTTTGAACCGTCTTCATTGTCCCGCCAAAAGCCCGAGATATAGTCATAGACCAGCTTTGATGTCGAGGTGTTATTGCACACCACGATAAAACAGGGCGGCACCCGAATGCCTTCCCGCTGCCAGAGCTCGAAGGTCTTTTGGTAATGGCCGTACAGGGCTTCCAGGGCGGTCTGGAGTTCAACCGGCAGGCTGAGCGGGTCGAGGGTCTTGGCCTTGCCCCGGCCCTTTTTCGGCATTCGAGACCGAATATGTTCCCATAAGTTACGGAACTTGGGCATCTCGCCGCCAGGGATATTGTCTGCCACCGGCACACGGGGCAGCTTGACAATACCGCATTCGATGGCGTCCATGAGTGAAAAATCACTCATCGTCCAAGGAAAAAGTGTCCCCTCGGCATAGCCTGAGCCGCGCAGGAAGAACGGGGTGGCCGATAAGTCCATGATCCGCGCAAGGCCCAACTTGCGATGTACGGCTTCCAGGCCGGAAATCCAGAGCCGAGCGGCCTCATTGTTTTTCTCGGCTTCTTTTCGCTCGTCGCCTTTCAGAGTCCCTTCGTCGTCTTTCTCCGGCTTCTCACGGTAGCAGTGGTGGGCCTCGTCGTTCATCACCACGATATTTTTCATGCCCATGAGGTCGGGCATGACACGCTGGATCATCTGTCCTTCAGTCTCCAGGGTGTCCAACTCCGCGCCTCGACCTTGAAGCAGCGAGCGACCACCCTTTGAAAGCTCCAGGCGCTCACGCAGCTTAAAGGCGTGGTAGTTGGTAATGACAATCTTGGCCCGGTCGAGGTCGCCGAGCATGTCGCCCGGCACCAGCTCCCGGCTGGCGTAATAGCTGTCCGGGTCGTTCGGTTGCAGGACGCGCAGCCGGTCGTGGATCGTTAAGCCAGGCGTGACGACCAGAAAGCCTCGGGTGAATCTTCTGCTCGTTGGGCGACGTACCGCGTTGATAGTCTGCCAGGCAATCAGCATGGCCATAACGGTGGTCTTGCCCGCGCCGGTGGCGAGCTTGAGCGCCAGACGCGGCAAGCCCGGATTGGCGTCGTTATTGGCATTCGTGAGATGGTCAAGGAAGTCTTTGCCAGCCTTGCCTGCGCTCGGGGCGACCTCGGTCAGCCAGATAGCGGTTTCAACTGCTTCCACCTGACAGAAGAAGGGCCGGATAGTGTTAAACGCATGCTGTCGCCAGTGTTGCAGCAGACGAGCGGTTTCGGGTGCAACCTGCCAGTCAGCCGGATTTGGTCGGCTGCGCCACTGGTCCACCTGACGACGCAGCGCGGTAATAATTGATGTGGAGTCGTACTGCTGCTCAGCGGTTGAGAGTCCCTTGCCCTCATCCAAGACGAGTTGCTGCTGCTGCGATGAGCCTTTGCGTTTTCTCGGCTTTGGAATGGGCGTAATAAACTCAGCTCAGCGACGGCTTTCGATGATCTGCTGTGTTGGCTGACCCTGGTCATCAAGCTCCCAGTGTTGTCTGGGATACTCGTAGGGTGAGTTCAAGATCGGCTGTTCGAAGAATCGGTTGTCCATAATGGGGGTTCCGCTCTATGCTGTGGGCCGGTTTTCCCCCTGTATGTACCAGTCTCCACAAGGCTCCTCTACCCGCCTGTGTTGAACCGATATTTCCCTCTCGGCCCTTTCGCCCCTATAATTCTCCAACCTTTCCGATGAGAACACCTTTGCCGGGTCGAAGCGCGCCAAGGAACGCGACGCCGCGTTTGGGGATAATCGCTAGGGCGTACTCTCAAGGGGCGGATAAGGTGAAAACAGGTCATTGTGCACGGGCCGTCAATGACTTTTCGGCTTTTCCGGGGGTGTAGCGGATGGGCTATGCTTCAGCGTCCGCAGGCGTTCCCTCCCCCCTAGGGGAGAGGGTCAGGGTGAGGGGGCTTCTGGGTCGTATCCGATTTGAGAGGCGCTACCGTCAACGGCGTAGCAGTGCTCTGTACCGCCCTCTCTGGTTGGTCCTCCTCGAAGCTGGAGGCCTGAAAGGTCTTGGGATCAAAGGCCGCTTCACGGCGTACCAACTCGCTAAACGGGATAAACTGTACCAGCAAGCCCACATCAAAGGCCGACGACAAACGATACAGTGTCCGCAACGAGAGCGGGTCGCGGCCCGGCTGTTCGATGTGGGATATCCGGGCTTGCGGAATGCCGCAGCGCTCGGCGAGTTGGGCTTGTGTCCAGCCGCGCGCTTTTCGGAGCGCCCGAATCTGGAATGGGACCTCAATGGAAAGCTGGGCTTCCGTGTAACCGTCCCGGTATGCTTTGTTGCGCAGTTTCCACCAGAGTTTAGAAATCGAACTCACGTGTGCTTGCCCTCCCGTCCTGTATTTCTTTACGGCGTTTTACGGCCGTAGCGTATGCGTTTGTCGGATTATACCGCTTGTCCTTGTGGATGCAGCCACACAGAAATATCACTTGCCTGCCAGATGGGACGTAACAGAATATCCGATGCGGGACCTTGTTTTCACCGCTCCACCGCGCTTCAAGCAATTCTCGAAATTTCCGAAAGTCCGGCATCTCAAGTCGCTCCAGCCTCCGGGCGATGCGCATGAACCTGCCCGCTCTCGCCTGGTTCCCTGGTGACAGCGCTCTATACCATTTTGACACGGGAAGCGTCCCCCTGGCGCTCTGATACTCTCTAAATTCCCACACATCAATTATCACTTTTTTATGATAATAGATAATCTCGGAAGAAGCCGCAATGGGACAGGTTACTCACTGGAACGGGCAATGAGCCTATCGAAGCGAGCTCTGAGCGGAGCCTGAAAGTCGGCCTCAATCTGGTAGACCTCCGTGAACTCGGCGAAAGCCCAGCGGCCATACTGGCCGTGGTTATTCACTCCGGGAGTCCAGTAGGTCTGCATGGTAGACTTCTTTGCGTCGGGTCAGCCCGCACGGCCTGAATAATCGGAAGACGGCGGATCAGTCGCCGCTATCGAGCCGATACTTCTCTATCTTCCGATACAGGCGCTGGCGATCAATCTTGAGCAGGCGGGCGGCTCCGTTTTTGTTGCCGCCTGCCCGCCGCAGAGCCGCCGAGATGAGCGAGCGCTCCATAGACGCCAGGGCAGGCAGGTCCGTCCACGCATCAAAATGTGGTTCGGCTTGGGCAAGCTCGCCGATAGGGGACGGCAGATCGGCAGCGGTAATCTCTTGCCCGTGGCGCAGGGCGAACAGGCGCTCAATCACATTTTGCAACTCACGCACATTTCCCGGCCACGCATACGCGACCAGCTTGTCCAGCGCCTCGGCGGTCAAGCGCTTGGGCTGCACCTTGTAGGCCGCGCTGAACACGGCCACCAGATGCTCGACCAGTAAGGGGATGTCATCCCGCCGTTCCTTGAGCGGTGGGAGATGGATGGGGACTACATTCAGGCGATAGAACAAATCTTTCCGAAACGTTCCTGCGGCAAGGGCCTGTTCGAGATTGGTATTGCTGGCCGCAATGATGCGGACATCGACCTTGATGGGGCGGCTGGCCCCCAACGGCGTGACTTCCCGCTCTTGAACGGCGCGCAGAAATTTGACCTGGAGCGGCAGCGGAATTTCTGCCACTTCATCCAGGAACAGGGTGCCGCCGTTGGCCGCCTGGAACACGCCGTCGTGATCCGCAATGGCTCCGGTAAAAGCGCCCCGCTTATGGCCGAACAGTTGGCTGTCAAGCAGCGTCTCGGACATGGCCCCACAGTTGAGGGCGAGAAAGGGCTGAGCGGCCCACGGCCCTTTGAGATGGATGGTACGAGCCACCAGTTCCTTGCCCGTTCCGCTCTCGCCGGTAATGAGCACCGTACTTTTATTGCCGCTGATTGACCCAATCGTCGCGTACAGGCGACGCATGGCCGCACTGTGTCCGATGAGTTCCCCAAAGCGCTTATAGCGCCGGACCTCGTGACGGAGCTGCGTGACCTCCTGGCGGAGACGGTGGGTTTCAACCAGCTTCTCGACCTTCAGCAGCAGCTCGTCCGGGTTGCAGGGTTTGGTCAGATAATCCGCCGCCCCGGACTGCATGGCGGCAACCGCACTCTCGATGGTGCCGTATCCGGTCAGGACAATGACCGGACAGGCATAGGCGCGCGTCCGCATTTCGGACAGGAGTTGCATGCCGTCCATGACCGGCATCCTGAGGTCGGTAATGACAACGTCAAAACTGGTCCGGCCCAGCAAGCGGAGGGCGTCCTGTCCATGACTGGCGGCTTCGACCGTATAGCCGTGGCGTTGCAGAATCCTGGCCTGCATCTTGGCCATATTGGCTTCGTCTTCGACCAGCAGCAGATGTCCAGGCATGATGGCAGTCTCAACCGCGTCGCTCAGGAAACGGTCGGCCGGGTTGTTGCGGTCGAGGCCGCTTCCAGCCCAGGGGCTTCCTCCGCACACGGGCAGGGCAACTCAATGAGGAAGGTCGTGCCCTGGTTCACGTCGCTGTGCACGGCAATGCTGCCCTGGTAGCGTTTGATCACCGAATGCACGATCGAGAGGCCGAGGCCGGTCCCCTGTCCCGGCTCCTTGGTCGTAAAAAAGGGGTTGAAGATGCTGTTCAACTGGTGTGCGGGAATCCCGACCCCGGTATCGCTGAATTCAATCGAGATGTGATTGTCGGCATTCCGGCTGGTCTGCAAGCGCAACTCGCCCCCCTGCGGCATGGCCTGGACCGCATTGGTGATGAGATTCAGAAAGACCTGGCGCAGCGCGTTTTGGTTGGTCAGACAGCGGCCCACATCACCAAAACGGGTCGCGACCCGAATCTGATGCGTCTCCAAATACTTGCGCATGAGTTGGAGCGTTTTCCCCAGCAGGTCGTCAAGGTCAACCTCTTCCATATCGGTCCCGCCCTCACGGGAGAACTCGAGCAGATTGGTGATGATTTCCTGGGCGCGGGCCATTTCTCCCTTGGCGATATGCAGGTCCTCCTGAAAGTCCGGGCTGGTGGTGTCGGCAATATGGTCCAGATCGTATAAGGCATTCAGAATAATACCGAGGGGATTGCGGATTTCGTGGGCAATCCCCGCCGCCAACTGGCCGATGGCCGCCATTTTTTCGGATTGGATGAGCTGGCTCTCCAACTGGCGCCGGTCGGAAATATCGACATAAATCCCCTGGATGGTTTTTTCGGCGCGGTGCTCGATCGCCCCGAAATAGACCGAGACGGGCACCGCCTCCCCACCCTTTTTCGTCAAGAGACGCAGGTCTTCCCAGCCCAGATAACCCCGCTTCAAGGTCTCCTGATAGAGTCGGCGGACGTGGGCTTTTTCCTCTGCGGGATGCAGGTCCCAAATGGCCTGGCCGGCCAGCTCAGCCCGGGCCATGCCGGTGACTCTCTCCGCTTCTCGATTGGCCTGCTGAATCGTGCCGTCACGACCGCTGATCTGAAAGATCGGCGCCGGCGCGTAATCAACCACCTTGCGGTGGCGCTCCTCTTCATCCCGCAGCGCTTCTTCTCGGGCTTCAACAAAGAAATCCGTAATATGCAAAAGCCGTTCGGAAAACTCCTGGTCCAGCAGGGTCAGCAGCGCAACGAGTTGCTTCCGATTTTTCGCATAGGCGTGCCGCAAACGCTCCACGAGCAGGAGGCGGATTTTCATCTGGCTGGCCAGAAAACGGGAGGCCGGGAACAGCGAGATAAACCCTTGCCAGGCATGGGCGCGCAGGTATTCGTAAGTCTGCGTATCCTGGGGGTCCTCGATATGCTGGGCCCAGCGCAGGAGGGCCGCCCGCATATCGCGCCTGACACTCAGGACGCGCTCGGGGGGCAGCGGGAAGGTCGGCGCAATCAGCCCGACCCATTCCTGGACCACGGCGGTGGCGTGGGCGCGCATGAACGCGGCAAGCTCGGTCCGCAGGGCGCTGGCTTCGCGCGGGAAATCCAGCAACTCGCACCCCCGCATATAATGTTCGATACGCGCCAGATGTTCGGCTAACGATTCTTCAACAGATTCTTTCACACAAGGCGGCATCCGCAGGCCCTCGCTTCTCTCCCCCTAGCGCCTCGACTGGGTTGTGGCAATCCCGGTTGAGGTCTTTCCGACATTTTCCCGTTGAGGGCTGCCTCGCCCGGAGCCCCGTCACGGCCTATTAGACAAGCAAATTCCCGGCGTATATAAGAGACACCGCGCAGCGTCAGACGCCGAGAGTACAGTCGTTTGAGACGACCGTCGCCAGTCTCTTTATTCTCCACGTCAGCCTCCGTATGATGAAAAGAGTAAACGTGGCCTCCAACAATCGATACACAGACGTTGACACGTTTGCTCTTTAAGGATTTCGGTGGGAAATGTGAACGACAGACTGCCTTCGTTATCGGCTCGGGCCAGTGACCTGCGTGCCTTCCTGTTTGAGCGGGTACTGCTCTTTGATGGCGCCATGGGGACGTCCATCCAGGCCCAAGATCTGAGCCCGGAAGATTTCGGTGGCCTGGCCTACGAAGGCTGTAATGAACATTTGGTATTGACCTGCCCCGAGGCGATCACCCAGATTCACGACGGCTTCTTGCAGGCCGGTTCGGATATTATTGAAACGAATACCTTTGGCGCGACGAGTATCGTCCTGGCCGAGTATGGCCTGCACGCGCAGACGGGCGCCATCAACCAGGCTGCGGCCCAGCTCGCCCGGGCCTGTGCCCACCGCCATAGCTCCCCCCAGCGGCCGCGCTTTGTGGCCGGCTCCATGGGGCCGACGACCAAAACGATTGCGGTCACCGGCGGCGTGACCTTCAGCCAACTGCGGCAGGCCTATGCGGAACAGGCAGAGGGCCTGCTGCGGGGGGGCGTGGACCTGCTGCTGATGGAAACGACCCAGGACACGCTCAACCTGAAAGCGGGCCTCTTGGGGATCGACGACGCGTTTCGGGCGGTCGGGCAGCGCGTGCCGGTCGCCGTCTCCATCACGATTGAAACGATGGGCACGATGTTGGCCGGACAGGGGGTGGAGGCGCTCTCTGCCGCCGTGGCCCATCGCGACCTGTTCGCGCTCGGACTGAACTGTGCGACCGGACCCGATTTCATGACCGATCATCTCCGTACCCTGGCGGAGTTCTCCCGCTTTCCGGCCTTGTGTATTCCGAACGCCGGCTTGCCGGACGAAGAAGGCCACTACAACGAATCGCCCGAGATGATCGTGGCCAAGCTCGAACGTTTCGTCGATGCCGGCTGGCTCAATATGCTGGGCGGCTGCTGTGGCACGACACCCGCGCATATCGCCCTGCTCAGTCAGATGCTGGCGGGCAAACGGCCGCGCACGCTGCCGACGACGAAACGCAGCGTGGTCTCGGGCCTCGAACCCCTGGTGATCGACGAAGACAAACGCCCGGTGCTGGTCGGGGAGCGCACCAACGTCATCGGCTCACGCAAATTCAAGCGGCTCATCCGCGACGGCGCGTTTGAAGAAGGCGCGGAAATCGGCCGCCGGCAGGTACGCGGCGGCGCCCACATCGTGGATGTGTGTCTGGCCGACCCGGACCGTGAAGAACTCGGCGACATGACCACCTTCCTGGATATTCTGGTGCGCAAGATCAAAGTCCCGCTGATGATCGACTCGACCGACGCCCTGGTCATTGAAGCCGCGCTGGAACGCTCCCAGGGCAAGGCGGTCATCAACTCGATCAACCTGGAAGACGGCGAGGAACGGTTTGCCCAGATCGTGCCGCTCATCAAACGCTACGGTGCGGCGGTGGTGGTGGGCTGTATCGATGAAGACCCGGAACAGGGCATGGCGGTCACCCGGCAGCGAAAGCTCGCCGTGGCCAAACGGAGCCATGCCCTGCTCACCCAGAAATACGGCCTGGACGCTGAAGACATTATTTTCGACCCGCTGGTGTTTCCCCTCGGAACCGGGGACCGCAATTATATCGGCGCCGGCGAAGAGACGATCGAAGGAGTCCGGCTGATTAAACACGCGCTGCCGGCCTGCAAGACCATCCTGGGCATCAGCAATGTGTCCTTTGGCCTGCCGCCGGCCGGGCGCGAGGTGCTGAACTCCGTGTTTCTCTACCACTGTGTCAAGGCGGGTCTCGACCTGGCTATCGTGAACACCGAAAAGGTGGAACGTTACGCCTCGATTGCCGCAGAAGAAAAACGCCTCGCCGACGATCTGATCTATTGGCGCGGTGCAGACCCGGTGGCCGCTTTTGCCGCCCATTTTCGACAAAAGAAAGAGAGCCCGATTCAGGATACGCGCGCCGACCTGCCGCTGGATGAACGGCTGGCGCGCTCTATCATAGAGGGCTCCAAAGACGGGCTGATTGACGACCTCGACACCGCCCTCCACGAACGCCCCCCTCTGGACATCATCAACGGCCCGCTCATGGCGGGGATGGATGAGGTCGGCCGCCTGTTTAACAACAACGAACTCATTGTGGCCGAGGTCCTGCAAAGTGCGGAATCCATGAAGGCGGCGGTCGGACATCTCGAACCCTTTATGGAGAAAACGGACGGCGGGCTCAAAGGCAAGGTCATCCTGGCCACCGTCAAGGGCGATGTACACGATATCGGCAAAAATCTGGTGGAGATCATCCTGTCCAACAACGGCTACCGGGTGGTGAACCTCGGCATTAAAGTCGCGCCGGAAACACTCATACAAGCCGTGCGTGAACATCAGCCGGATATCGTGGGTCTGTCCGGTTTGCTGGTCAAATCGGCCCAACAGATGGTGGTGACGGCCCAGGACCTCACCACCGCCCAGGTGAGCTGCCCCCTGCTGGTTGGCGGGGCCGCGCTGACGCCGCGTTTTACCGCCAATAAAATTGCCCCCGAGTACGCCGGCCTGGTCTGTTACGCCAACGATGCCATGCGCGGTCTTGACCTGGCCAACCGGCTTGTGGATGCCGACAAACGCGCGGCGCTGCGGCTGGACCTTGAGAAAGAGCGGGAACGTCTGGCTCGACAGGAACGCGCGCCGAAACAAGCAACAGCCGCGGCGCGGCCGGCCCGGCCCGCCGTGCTCTCACACGACCAGCCCGTCCCGCGTCCGCCCGACCTGCGACTGCATACGCTCGACGATTATGACCTGGACACGGTCTTCGCCTATCTCAACCCGAGCATGTTGTACGGCAAGCACCTGGGGCTCAAGGGGAATCTTGAGACTTTATTAACCCAGGGCAACGAAAAAGCGGTCGAGCTACACCGGCAGGTCGCAGCCGTGATGGATGAGGTCATTGCCAAAAAATTGCTGCGTGCTCGGGCGGTGTATCAATTCTTTCCGGCCCAGGCCGAGGGCGATAGCCTGCGGCTGTATCGTGCCAACGGCAAAGACCTTGCCGCCACGTTTCTCTTTCCCCGCCAGCAGCATGGCGAGGGCCGGTGTCTGAGTGACTTTGTGGCTCCGACAAGCGCCGGCACACAGGACTATATTGCGCTGTTCGCCGTGACCTGTGGCCACGGGGTCCGAGCACTCGCCGAGCAGTACCGCGCGGCCGGCCGCTACCTCCAGTCCCATATCCTGCAAGCCCTGGCCATTGAGGGCGCGGAGGCGTTTGCCGAACTGCTCCATCAGCGTCTGCGGGAGATGTGGGGCTTTGCCGACCCGCCCGAGCTGAGCCTGCGGGAGCGCTTCAAGGCCCGCTATCGCGGGGTCCGGGTCAGTTTCGGCTATCCGGCCTGTCCGCGCCTCGAAGACCAGGAGCGCTTGTTTCAGTTGCTGCCAGTCACCGCCTCTATCGGCGTCGAGTTGACCGAGGGCTATATGATGGAGCCGGAAGCCTCGGTCTCGGCCCTGGTCTTCCATCATCCCCAAGCCAAATACTTCAACATCCTGGATGATGAGCTGGCCGCTTTCGAGCTCGGCGTGGCGGCGCTGTAGCCGGGGCGAAAGATTTTTCGCCCCTACTCGTGACAAGCGTCGGAAAGAAAACCAGGGAGTCATAATGTCTGAAGTCCATCGTCCAGTCTTTCAATCGGTTGAGGCCGTCCAGGCACAATTTGCCCAGCGGAATTATATCGCCGGGCGGACGCTCGCCCTGAGCGTCAAGCTGGCCGCCGATCTGGAAAAACCGCTGTTGCTCGAAGGCGAAGCCGGTGTGGGCAAGACGGAAGTGGCCAAGGTGCTGGCCGGCGTGCTCGATACGCCGCTGATCCGCTTACAGTGCTACGAAGGGCTGGATGCCCAGACGACGCTATACGAATGGAATTATGCCCGGCAAATCCTGCATATTCGCATGGCTGAACAGCAGCCGTAGGAGCGCCCGCTGCTTGAGCGGACCATCTTCGGGGATGAATTTATGCTGAATCGCCCCCTGCTTGAAGCCATTCGTCATCCGGGTCCGCGGCCGGTCGTCCTCCTCATCGATGAGGTCGATCGTGCCGACGAGGAGTTTGAGGCCTTTCTCCTGGAAATCCTGTCCGACTTTCAGGTCAGCGTGCCCGAGATCGGGACTTTTAGCGCCAGGCAGCCGCCCTATGTTGTCCTGACCTCAAACCGCACCCGCGAGCTGCACGAGGCCCTCAAACGGCGCTGTCTATACCTGTGGATCGACTACCCGGCGCCGGACAAAGAGCGTGAGATCATCCTGCGCCGGGTGCCGGGGATTCGAGCGGCCTTGGCCGAACGCATCGTCGGCGTGATGCAGACGCTGCGTCACATAGATTTCTACAAACGGCCGGGCGTGGCCGAGAGTGTGGACTGGGGTCGAGCCCTGCTCGGCCTGGAGATTGACGAACTCCGGGCTGAGACCCTGGCGGACACCGCCGGGGTGATTCTGAAATACCATGACGATATTGAGCGCTTACACACCATTGGGGCGGAGACCATCCTGAAGGGCGCCACGGAGTAAGGAGGGCCATGCCTCCGGCGGAAAACCCACCCAAAGAAGCCTCCGCCGCTCTGAGCGAGCTACCCGAGACGCTGCTCACACGCACGCTGGAGCTGTGTCGCTTAGCCAAGGCGGCGCAACTCGGTGTGACCCCAGGCCGCGTCATCGATGTCGCCCGTGCCCTGCGCAGCATTCAGTTTGTCAACGAGGACGACTTCCGTCTCGCCCTGCGGACGAATCTGGCCAGTAGTCGAGCGGAAGAGCAGCGATTTGACCGGCTGTTCAAGGCCTACTGGTACGGAGAAGCGGAGAACGCAGGCTACCGCATAGGCGTGCAGACCGAGTTGCTCCGGGGCGACTTCGAGCAGGGCTTGCAGGAGGCGCACCAGGACATTATCGGCCAGCTTGAAGATACCAGTGCACAGGAGACCCAGCGCGACCTGAACCTGACGGCGCGCTGGGATGAGGCAGCGCCGCCCATCGAACACACCGTCCGTGCCCTGGCCAGGCGTCTCGCCACCCGCCCCAGCCGGCGGCTCAAGCCGTCCCCACGCGGCCAGCGGATAGACCTGCGCCGCTCACTCCGGCGTAATATGCGGCACGGCATGGATATGCTGGAACTCGCCCGCGTCCGGCGCCGCGTGCGCAAGACCCGCCTCGTCTTGCTGTGCGACGTGAGTGGCTCCATGGATGCGTTTAACCCGTTTCTTTTGCAGCTCATGCTGGGGATTCAGAAAGAACTCAAGAATGCCCGCACACTGGTTTTCAGCACGGCCGTCACCGAGATCACGTCCGTGCTGCGCCGCCGCTCGGTACAACACACCTTGCAGCAGGTCGGCGAGACGGTCCGCCACTGGTCCGGTGGCACGGATATCGGCGGGGCGCTCACCAGGCTGAACCGGAGTGTCCTGCGGGAAGGCTCGGCCCGCTCAACGGTGGCCATCATTATCAGCGACGGCTATGACAGCGGCCGCACCGAAGTCATTGCCCGCGAAATGCGCGCCCTGCGCCGCCGCGTGCGCAGCGTGGTCTGGATCAACCCCATGTACGGCGCCGCCAGCTTTGAACCGCGCGCCCAGGGCATGAAGGCCGCCCTGCCCTATATTGACCATTTTTTGCCGGCGTATAACGCCCAATCCTTGCAGGTCTTGGTGCGCGAACTGGCATGGGTCTGAAGGGTCGGATCGAACAGATAGGAAGGTCTGGTAGTCTGGAGTGGTGAGGGTTTCGGAGAGGAGTCAGTCATAAGGCTGAGTCTTGATAAACGTTCAGAGTCGGCTAGGATCGTTTCAGGAGAAATCTGGAAAGGCCAGCACTAAAGGAGGCGCTGAAACCTCACCATGCCAGCGATAAGAAAAAAATCCACTTCACATTCCTATATAGAACGGAGAAAAGGGGTATGCGGTGGTCGGCCTGTTATTAGGGGGACACGTTTTCCGGTGAGTTCGATTGCGATTCAGTATCAACGCGGGCTCTCGGCTGAAGATATTCTTCGGGACTATCCCCAGTTGTCTCCACCTCAGGTCTACGGAGCACTCGCCTACTATTTCGACCATCAGACAGAGGTTGAGGCTGAAGTGGCCCACATCCGGCACAGAGAGCGGCAGATGAGCCGGGACCCTGCTCTGAGGCTGCTCAGGAATGACAAAACCCACTCTAGTATCTGGACCATGATGTCCATCTCTACTTCGCCGCTGCTCTTGAACGTCATGGATATGAGGCGCACAGCACTCAAGAGTTCAATAACCAGTTGCTACCTGACGACGCACAGTTAGCCTTTGCCACAGATCGGCAATGGACCCTATTGAGTTATAATACGAGCGACTTCTTCGAGATTCATCACAAGTGGGGCCAACAGGACAAAGCCCATGCGAGTATTATTCTCGCGTCCCAATTCAATCCAAAGCGAACTTTCCGCCGCCTGCTCAATCTCCTTTTTCTTGCTACACCCGATGACTTACGAAATCAGGTGGTTTTCCTTGGAGCGTGGCTGGACGTGTGAACTCTGTCTGCATTCCTCTCTCGTCTCACCCTTGACAAACTCGGCCCCGCCCGATTAGTCAAGTGGCAGTTTTTTCAAAGCGAGGGGATATGCCAACCAAGTATGTTGATGTTGACGGCTATGCGGTGAATTATTTTCACACCGGCCAGACGACGCTGCCACCGGTTGTGCCGGATGTCAGCCAGGGCAGGCTCTTTTTATACGTCCACGGGGCGGGCAGTAACGGCCATTTCGCCCACAAGATGCTGGATATGCTCTCGGCTGCCCACAGTCCGCTCGCCTTCGACTTTCCGGGTCATGGGCGTTCGAGCGGGACGGAAAGCCTCAAAAGCGTGACCGCCTATAGCGACTTCACCTATAAGCTGTGGCAGGCGTTAGGTGTGCGCCCGGTGGTCCTTATTGGCCATTCCATGGGCGGAGCTATCGCCCTGGACCTGGCCCTGCGCCACGCGGATATGGTTGAAGGCTTGGCGCTGACCTGTACGGCGGCGAAGTTCAACATCCCGGACGAACTGATCGACACTTGGCAGGCGGTGATGAAAGGCCGCCGGGGACAGCCGTTTACCAAGGTTTCATGCTCACCTCAGACGCCGCAGGAGATCATCCAAGAGGGCTGGATGGAGCAGATCAAAACCGACCCGCGCGTCCGCTGCTTTGATTTGCTGGCCTGCCAACAGGTTGACCTGAGGGCGCAGCTTGGACAGCTCGATCTGCCCACGCTGGTGCTGGCCGGAGCGGATGACGCCACCACGCCAGTCGCTCAGGCAGAAGAGTTGCGCGACCATATCCCGAACGCACAGCTGAGTGTGATTCCCGAGGCCGGGCACTGGCTGCCGCTCGAAAAACCGCAGGCCGCCTGCGACGCCATCCAGGCGTTCTTCAACTAAAGAGGCCTCTTCAACCAGAGAGGAATAGTATGAGTATCAGTCGAAAAGCGGCGCTGGCTGGCGTGTACGAGCACCCGCTGCGTTGGGCACCGCATAAAACCCAATACCAGATCATGGCCGAGAGTGCGCGCGGCGCCCTGGACGATGCCGGACTAGGCATAAAAGACGTGGATGGCCTGTTTACCTCGGGGGTGGGTGGCATGGGGATTATCGCCCTGGCCGAGCACCTGAATCTCAACCCCGATTTCCTGGACTCCAACTCGATCGGCGGCTCGTCCTTTGTGTCGCATACGGCCCACGCCGCGGCGGCGATTGCCGCCGGCTACTGCGATGTCGCCCTGATCCTGTACGGCAGCAAATGGTCCTCGGACCGTTTTGCTGTCGGCACCGGAGGCGGCGGGAGCGGCGATCCGCCCGAACAGTTCGAGGGCTGCTACGGCCCGACAACCGTGGGCGACTACGCCCTGGCCGCGCAGCGGCATATGTACGAATTCGGCACGACCAGTGAGCAACTGGCCGAGATCGCCGTGACCACGCGCAAACACGCCGCGCTGAATCCGCACGCAAAGTTTCGTGATCTGATTAGCGTTGACGACGTGCTTGCCTCGCGCGAGGTGTCTTCGCCGCTGCACCTGCTGGACTGCTGCATGATCTCCGACGGCGGGGGTGCCCTGGTTGTCACCTCGGCTGAGCGGGCACGCGATCTCAAGCAGAAGCCCGTCTACATCCTGAGTGCGGCCGAGGCCTGCACGCATACCAGCGCCGGGATGCGCGATATTACCGACGCGGCCGCCAAGCAGTCCGGCCCCAAGGCCATGGAACGAGCCGGGGTGAGTCATGGCGACTTTGACATGGCCATGATTTACGACTCTTTCACTATTACGGTGTGCATCACCCTCGAAAGCCTGGGGTTTTGTCAAAAAGGGGAAGGCGGGGCGTACGTCCAGGACGGTCGTATCGGTCTGGGTGGTGAACTCCCGATCAATACCGACGGCGGCGGGCTGTCCTCCAATCACCCCGGCATGCGCGGGATTTTTCTGGTAATCGAGGCGGTCAAGCAGTTGCGGGGCGAGTGTGGAGAGCGCCAGGTCAAGGATTGCGCACTCGCCTTTTGCCATGGAACGGGCGGAACGCTCGGGCTCCGACACAGCGGAGCTTCTCTGGTCCTCGGCGTCTAGCCGCGGTCCGGTAACGGGGAAGTGATTATGGCTGATGAGAAAAAGAAATCGAACCGCCCGGTCCCACGAGTGGATGAAGAGTCGCGCCCGTTCTGGGAGGCCTGCGCCCGGCACGAGCTGTATGTGCAGCAATGTCGCACCTGTGGCACGGTCTTTTACTATCCACGCGCCTTTTGCCCGGAAGACCTGTCGCAGGACTTTGAGTGGCTGCGCTGTAGCGGCAGGGGGACGGTCTACACCTTTACGATTACCCGCCAGAATCAAAGTGCAGGCTTTCGCAACAAAGTGCCCTACGTCATGGCCTATGTCGAGTTGGAAGAAGGCGTGCGGCTGCTGACCAATATCGTAGACTGTGACCCGGACAGCGTCGCCATCGGCATGCCGGTCGAAGTCACCTTCGAGGACGTGACGCCGGAGGTCTCGGTGCCGCTGTTCAAGCCTGCCTCATAGTCTGTTGGGTCTATTGGGTCCGTTGGGTCCGACCCAATAGACTCTAGGACTCAATAGACCCAATTGACTCAAATCGTTCGCTTCTGGCACTATAAGCAATTCGCAACCAGAAAAACTTCTTCGATAAAAGGAGACAAAAGAGTAAACGTGTCAGCAGCTTTGTATCTATTGAAAGACACCTTTACTCTTTGAAAAGCCGGCTCCGACTGCCGGCCCTCGGACAGCCCATGGCACGAGTAATTGACCTCCATCTTCATTCTGAAGTCTCGGACGACAGCCGCGCACCGGTTGAGGCCTACCTCAAATGGCTGGCTCGTAAACGCGACGAACGGCCGCTGGATGGCATCGTGCTGACCGAACACCGCCAGTTCGACACCCGGAGTGACTACCGGGCACTCGAAGATAAGTACGGCCTGCTGATCCTCAAAGCCTCCGAGGTCGAGACCGAGTACGGTCACGTGCTGGTGTATGGGGTCAATGACGCCATGCTGCACCGCTTCGACTTCTCCAACGTCCGGCTGCGCGCCCAAGAGGTGATTGACGAGGTGGCGCGCATGGGCGGTGTGGCCATGCCGTGTCACCCGGGTCGGCCCACTATTGGCTTGATCGAGCACTATGAGAACCGTCCTCCGCTTGAGGGGGTGGTTGGCGTCGAGGCCCTGAACGGCGGCAGCAAAAAGGGCGAGAATGAGCGCGTCGCCGCGCTGATCGATACGTATGGCTACCATGCGTTTGGGGGGAGCGATGCCCATCTGGTGAGCTTTGTCGGGATTTGCGCTACCGAGTTTGAAAAAGAAATTACGAATACCGAAGAGCTGGTTGAGACGCTGCGGGCGGGCGGCTACCGTCCGGTTGATTTTCGGGTGCGGCGCACCCCGGCCCGGCCGGCAGCCAGTGGCTCGTAGAGGAGACGCGGATGGCGCTTGAATTTGATCGGTCCATCTTGGGCCAGGTGTTTGACGAGACGGACTTTCCGCCGGTTGAGAAAGCCGACCTGTTACGATTTGCGGCTGCGCTGGGAGAGACCAACCCGCTCTACACCGATGAAGCAGGAGCGGCGACCGGACCGTATGGCGGCCTCGTTGCGGCCCCGACCTATGTGACCCGGCTCCGACCCAAAAAAATGACGCCCGAGCATATGCCACGCTTTGGCAAGGTCGGCTTTGACGGCGGGCGCGATGTTGAAATTTTCGCCCCGGTTCGGCCCGGCGACAGGCTGAAAATGGTCAGCACCATCCACGATATTTACGAGAAAACCGGGCGCAGTGGCTCCATGTATTTTATCGTTCTGCGGAATGAGATCACCAACCAGGACGGCCAGCAGGTTGCCATTGTGGACCATAGGATTATGCAGCGATGAAGACACTCTATTTTGAAGAGGTCGAAGAAGGTGATGAGCTGCCCCCTATCGACCTGCTGCTGACCAAAGACTTTGTCCGCACCTACGCCAGGACGGCCGGCATGGATTTTCCACGTTTCACCGACGACGCAGGCGCGCGCCAGGAGGGCCTGCCGGGCATGATTGCGCCCGGGGTCTTAAGCATGGGGCTGCTGGCCCGACTGATCGGCGAGTGGAACCAGGCGGCGCAGATTACCCGGATCGGCACGACGTTTCGCAGCCCGGTCCTGCCTGACTGTCGTATTCACCTGCTGGGCTTTGTCACCCAAAAGGATGCGGAGCAGCATACGGCGGAGTGCGATATCTGGATGGAGAACGACGATGGAGAACGCTGGGTCATTGGAACGGCAACGGTTGTGTTGCCAACCAGGAACTCCTAGAGAGCCATATTCAGAGAGTAGAACAATGCAAAAAAGACGACTTGGCGGTGTCATGGTTCTGTGTTTGGTCAGTCTGCTCGGGCTTGGCCCGTACGGGCCAACAGCCCTTGCTCAGAATGGAGCCATGCAGCAGGGGCTGGATGACTCGCTGGACACCCTGGACAGCTCCGCCCCCGCGTACGAACCGTCGGTTTTTGAGCCCTTTAACGAGAAGATGTTTTCCTTCAACATCTGGATGGACGAACATATCCTCCGACCGGTCGCCCGTTCCTATGCCGGGGCCGTGCCGGAGAAGGCGCGGCGCGGGGTGCGCCGCTTTTTCGACAATATCGGTGTCGTGCCGCGCTTCGCCAATAGTCTCTTTCAGCTCAAGCTGGACGGGGCGGCGCGGGAAGCCGGACGCTTTGTGATCAATTCGACGATTGGCGGTCTGGGCTTTTTCGATGTTGCCAAAAATCAGTTTGGGCTCGAAAGGAGCGTAGAAGATTTTGGCCAAACGCTTGGAAAATACGGCGTGGGACCGGGCCCGTATCTGGTGCTGCCCTTTGTCGGCCCGTCCACGGTGCGTGACGCTATTGGCCGGGTCGCCGACGGAGCCATGGACCCGAAAACATATTTTTTATCCACGGTCGAAATCACGTCCACGGATGCGGGCACGCTGATAGGCAGTGCGGTCAACGAGCGCTCCCTCAATCTTGGACTCTTCGAGAGTGTGGATCGCTTTTCCCTGGATATGTATAGCGCGGTGCAGGACTTCTATCTGCAAAATCGGGAAAGGCAAATCGCAGAATAAGCCACCCGCCGCTTGAAAACCTCAGCAAGACGGCGACTGGAGTGTCGAGGAGCTTGATCGTGGTCAGAACTCTCCTTTTGGTGATGGGTCTTCTTTTTCCTCAACTCGGCTGGGCGGATTCTCCGGCGGAGGTGACCAAACGGCTGATTTCTACTATGCAATCGTGCGGTCAGGAATTTGGTTCTCCCTCAGCCCCCGCGCAGTGCACCGGTGCAGAGATCGAAAAAAACCTGGCCATTGTTCAACTGTCGCGCTGGCTGATGGGGCCGCACTGGGACGCCCTCGGCCAAGACAAGCAGGACGATTTCATCGGCCTCCTCACGCGCCTGCTGCGCGAGCTGGCCTATCCGAAAGCCTCGGAATTTCTGGCCGACACGCAGTTCGAGTACGGTGACACGCAGTTGCAGGGAAATGAGGCCCTGACCGAGGTCTCGGTCGTGAATCCCGACGAAGGGCGTGTGACCATCGGTTTTCGGCTCAATCAGTCGGAGGGCGTGTGGAAGATTTGGGATGTCCGGCTTGACGGGGTCAGTATGGCGAGCAACCTGCGCAAACAAGTCCAATCACTGATGTCCAAACAGTCCTATGAGGAGTTGGCGAAGCGCATGCAGCAGAAAATTACGGACGCCAAAACCGAAGAGGCCGGATAACCGCCGACCTCTCGGACCTTCTCCTCCGCTTGAGTAACCGCCGTGGCTAGGATAGGTTGTCCGGCTCAAAAGAGAACGAGCAGGACCTGCGCCGGGTATGGGACCTTGGGCGGTGGCAGATATCGCAACTCACCCCCCTAGCATACCGACGTTCTGCATCCTGTCCGTTCCAGCGTACTGTGTGAGTGGAGACACCATCCGTGCAGGCAATCCCCCTGTCTCTTAAACAACGCCTCGTTGCCCTGGAAAAACGAGCCCTGCGGGCTTGCGCCTACGGGATCGTTTCGTACGCCAAGACGGCCCTGGCGGTCTGCCTCCTTCTTTCGGTTGCAGCCTCACTCTACACCGCCCGGCATCTCGAACTCGTCACCGGCCGGAATGATTTGATCTCGACCGAAAAGCGCTATCTGCAACTCGATGAGGAATATTCCGAAGAGTTTATCGGCGTGGACCAGGTAGCGGTTGTGGTTGAGCCGCGAGACATCCCGCAGGGCAAGGCCTTTGTGACGCGCCTGGCTGAACGCCTCGCCCTGGAGCGGGAGCATATTGCCGAGATTTTTTACCGGGTCGATGTTTCCTCCTTAGAGGGCAAGAAGCTGCTCTACCTGCCGGCTGAGGACTTGCGTGATTTACGCCGGAGTCTTGAGGACTCTCAGGAGATTATTCATGAGCTGCTGACGCAGCCCGGTCTGAATACGCTGTTCGAGGCGATTAACACCCAAGTCAGCAGCGCCGTGGTTTCGCATCTGGTTGGCGACCTGCTGGGGCTGGACATCGCAACCGATGAAGACTCCGGCGAGTTCTCCGACGCCCAGTTATCCTTTCTCAATGCCTTGTTGCAAGAGATCGGGCGGGCGCTACACGGACAGGACTATCGCTACCGTTCTCCCTGGGCCGAGTTTTTTGGCGGGACGGCCCAGCTCGATGATGACGGCTTCCTCATTGCCGAGAACCGCAAATACATCTTCCTCATGGTCGAGGCGAAAGAAGACGCCAGCGCGGGTTTCAACGACCTTCGGGAGTCGATGGCGGCTATTCGGCAGGCGATTGGCGACCTCAAGGTGGAGTTTCCGGGTCTGGATGCCGGCGTCACCGGCACAAAGGCGCTGGGCAATGACGAAATGCTCAGCGCCCAGCACGACACGGCCGTGGCAACGGTGGTGTCCCTGTCGGGTATTGCCCTCCTCTACCTGCTCTTTTTCCGACGTATTCGGCATCCGCTCTTCATTGTCTCAGCGCTCATGGTCGGCCTGAGCTGGACGCTGGGTTTTGTCACGCTCGCGGTCGGTCATCTGACAATTATTACCGTCTTCATCGCCCCGATGCTGCTCGGCTTGGCCGACGACTTCGGCGTCCACTTCATGACCCGCTATGAGGAAGAGCGCGGCAAGGGCAAAGACCAGGCCGAAGCCATTACCATCGTGTTTGAACAGACTGTGCCCAGTATTATTGCGGGGGCGTTGACCACCGCGCTCGCCTTTTTTGCGGTCATACTGGCGGACTTTCGCGGGGTTCAGGAACTCGGCATCATTTCGAGCGGGGGCATCCTGCTGTGCGTTCTGGCGGTCCTGACTTTCCTGCCGGCCCTGATCGTCGGGATGGACGCGTTCTGGCCCTGGCGGGTTTCCGTGGGACAGCAGACGCTCTTACACACGGCTTTTTCGGGGTTGGGCAGATATGTCGAACGGAAGAGAAGCCTCCTTTTCGGGCTCGTCGGACTGGGAACGGCGGCCGGACTCCTGGCGCTGCCGTGGGTCTCCTTTGACTATAATTTGCTGAACCTTCAAGCCCACGGCACCGAGTCGGTTGAGTGGGAAAAGCGCATTATTGAAAACTCCGAACGCTCGTCCTGGAACGCCTTGGCGACGGCGCCGACGCCGGAAGCGGCACGCCAAAAGGCCCAGGCGTTTGCGGCGCTGCCCAGCGTGGAGACCGTCGAGAGCGTCGCCTCACTGATTCCTGACGGACAACAGGAACGCTTCCCTATCCTTGACGCCATCCGCCCGCTGCTGAGCGAGCTGCCGCCGCTCCGCAACGACCCCCAGGCGGTAGAGGTCAAGCAGCTCGAACACACCCTGGATAAACTCCGGCTCAAAATTCGCGCTCAGGAAAACGGCAGCGAGACCCTGCTGCATCAGGCGCGCCGGCATCTGCTGGCCGTTTTTGAAGCGCTCCGCACGCTGCCCGTACAGAACCTCCAACAGCGCCTGGCCCTTTTTCAGGACGCCCTGTTTCTCGACTTTCAGGATAAATGGTCGCTGCTCAGCAATAACCTGTCGCCGGCTGGCCCGATCACCTTTGCCGATGTCCCGCCGCAGTTGCGCAGCCGCTTTGTCAGCCGGGACGGCCAGCGGTTTCTGTTGCAGGTCTATCCCAAGGAAAATATCTGGGAGCGCGAGCCGCTGACGGAGTTCATTCGGCAGCTCCGCACGGTTGACCCGGATGTCACCGGCTCTCCGATTATCGGCTACGAGTCCATTGGGGCGATGCAGAACGGCTATGTCGAGGCGGCCGGGTATGCCTTCCTGGCCATCCTGGTCGTCACCTTTGTGGCTCTCCGACGTGCCCGCTATGCCCTGCTGGCCATCCTGCCGCTCGGTCTGGGTATGATCTGGACCGCGGGCCTGATGTGGCTGTGGGACGTGCAGTTTAATCTCGCCAATATGGTTGCCGCCCCCCTGATTATCGGCATCGGCGTGGAGAACGGCATCCATCTCGTCCATCGTTTCCGAGAAGGCCGGGACGGCTCGGTCGTCAGCCTGATTGCCGGCAGTACCGGCCAGGCGGTCGTGCTGTTCTCACTGACGACCATGGTCGGGTTTGGCAGCCTCATGGTCGCCCGCTACTATGGTATTTTCAGTATGGGCCTGCTGCTGAGCCTGGCGGTCGGGAGTGTCTTGGTCGCCTCCATTGTGGTCCTGCCGCTGCTCTTATACCCACCGGAAAGGAGCAGTCAGGAGGCGGGGGGCGGCGCGCCGGAACTCTCCGTGCAGGACTCGGCTCAAGGCGATCTGTCATAGGAGGAGTCTATTGAGTCCTTTGAGTCCTTTGAGTCCTTTGAGTCCGACCCAACAAACCCAATAGACCCAACAAACCCAACAGACCCAACAAACCCAATAGACCAAGAAGGAGACTCATCCCCTCATGGTCAGCGGACCCCAGTTTGTACAACACCTCAGCAATGCCGGCTTCGACTTTTTCACCGGCGTGCCCTGCTCTTTGGTCAAGAGTGTGATTGCCACGCTTGAAGAACGGGGCGGCTATATTGCCGAGACGCGCGAAGATGCGGCGGTCGGCCTGGCGGCGGGGGCCTATATGGCCGGCAAACAACCTGTTGTCATCATGCAGAATTCAGGCCTGGGGGTCTGCCTGAACGCGCTGTCTTCGCTCAGTCTGATCTATGCCCTGCCCTGCCTGCTGCTGATCACCTGGCGCGGCTATCGGGGCAAGGACGCGCCGGAGCATCTCATTATGGGCGACATTCTGCCCGAGCTGTTAGCCACCCTGAAGATTCCGTATCGGGTGCTGGAAGAACCGACCCTTGAGGACGCTATTGGCTGGGCGGTCGCGATCCTGAGGCAGACGAGTCGCCCGACGGCGCTGGTCCTCCCGCCGGGAGTTGCGGCATGAACCTGGCCCAGGCCCTGAGTGTGGTCGTGCCGGCCTTACAGGACGCCCTGGTTGTCCATGCCAATGGGTTTATCTCGCGTGAGTCCTTCAACCTTGAGGATCGGCTCGGCAATTTCTATATGATCGGCTCGATGGGCCTGGCCTCGTCCATTGCGCTCGGCCTGGCCCTGAGCAAACCCGAGCGGCGTGTGGTCGTCTTTGACGGGGACGGCAATGTCCTCATGAATATGGGCTCGCTGGCTCTAATCGGCGCCCAGCAGCCCCGCAATCTGGTCCACCTCGTTTTTGATAACGAAGTCTACGGCTCGACGGGCAACCAGCCGACGATTTCCGGTCGCGTTGCGCTGGACGAAGTGGCGCGGGCGAGCGGCTATGTTGACACGCGCCGCGCCGAGGATGCCGACCAACTGCGCGCCGCGGCGCAGGAGCTGCTGGCGCAAGAGGGACCTTCATTTCTGCTGATTAAGATCGAGCCGGACCGGCAAGAGCGTCACATTGGTCGGATTACGCACGAGCCCCAGCACATCGTCAGACGCTTTATGGAGGCGATACAGAAGGGAGATAGAGAGGGGAGATAGCGTCTCTATCTTGCCCGGCTAAAGCTATGCAGCAATACATTCTTCTGAATCCCGGCCCGGTCAACGTTTCCCCGCGTGTCCGGCAGGCCCTGCTGCGTGGAGACCTCTGTCATCGGGAAGAAGAGTTTTCCGATCTGCTGGTTGCGGTGCGCGCCAAGCTGCTACAGGCGTTTGCCCCGCACGGCTATAGCGCGGTGGTGGTCAGCGGCTCGGGCACCCTGGCGGTTGAAGCCATGGTCTCGTCGGCCCTGACGGAGGGCGGCAAGCTTTTAGTCATTAACAACGGTGTCTATGGCGACCGCATGCGCCAGATGGCTGAAGCCCACCGTATTCCGAGCGTAGAATTGAGCTATGCCTGGACCGAAGCGCCGCAGCCGGAGCGGATTGCGTCCGCCCTGAGGAATGACCCCGCTATCGCAGCCGTGGCCCTGGTCCAGCATGAGACCACCACCGGCCTGCTCAACCCGGTGACGGAAATTGGCCGTGTCGTGCGTCAGGCGGGCCGGCTGTTTCTGCTCGACGCGGTGAGCGCACTGGGCGGTGAAGACCTCGATGTGGTGCGCGCTAGCGTAGACCTGTGTGCCTGTACGGCCAACAAATGCATCCAGGGCCAGCCGGGTGTGGCCTTTGTACTGGTGCGGAACGAAGTCATGACGGCCATGCAGGACTATCCCCGCCGGTCGTTATACCTCCACCTGCCGCTGCACTGGGAGGCGCAGGAACGCCGCAGTATTCCATTTACGCCAGCCGTCCCGGCCTGGTATGCGCTGGATGCCGCCCTTGATGAACTCCTGGAGGAAACACCGGCGGGACGGGTCGCACGCTATCGTCAGGCCGCCCAGCTCCTGCGCGCCGGCTTTACGGAGATCGGACTCGCCTGCCTCCTGCCCCCGGAATTGCGCTCCAACTCCCTGACCTCGCTGGTCCTGCCCCAGGGTGTTTCGTATCCAGGCTTACATGACGGTCTCAAACAACGTGGCTTTGTCATTTACGAGGGACAGGGGAAACTCCGCACCGATATTTTCCGGGTCGCCAATATGGGGCATCTGACCTCAGACGATTTTCGGCGTTTTCTCGACACTCTCACAGATGTGCTGTCAGGCGGGAAGCTATGAAGGCGATTATCCTCGCGGCCGGTGTGGGCAAACGATTTCAGGCCCTCACCGACCAGCGGCCCAAGTGTTTGATTCAGGTCGGCGGCAAAACCCTGCTCGAACGTACCCTCACGGCTTTAGGCGCTGCCGGGGTCAGCGAGGCGGTCATCGTGATCGGCTATCGTGGGGACATGATTATCGAAGCAATCGGTGAGCGCTGCGGCGGGGTGGCCGTGCGCTATATCCGCAACGCGCAGTACGAAAAGGGCGCCATCCTGTCGCTCTGGAGCGCGCGCAACGAGTTTGACACCGGCCTGCTGATTATGGATGCCGATGTGCTGTTCCCGGTCCGTTTGCTGAAACGCTTGGTCCAATCCGGACACGCAAGCTGTTTTTTACTTGACGCGAGTTCCGAGAATACCGGCGAAGAACAAATGCTGCTCACCCGCGCCGGGCGGGTGCTGACGATTATCCGGGGCGGCGCGGGCGACTACGATCTGGTAGGCGAGTCGGTCGGTTTTCTCAAGGTCGCGCGAGACGCCGCTCTGCTGCTGCGCTCTGTTCTCGACGACTGTGTGGCCCAGGGCCGAGACACGATCGAGCACGAAGAAGCCTTCCCGGTGTTTCTGGCTCAGCACCATGTCGGCTTCGAGCGGGTTGATGACCTGCCCTGGACGGAAATCGATTTTCCGCAAGACCTCGAACACGCCGAACGCGACATCCTGCCCGCTATCGAACGGCTCGACGCGCTTGACGAGGGATGAGGGATTAGGGATTGGGAGTGCGCTCTCCTTTTATTCCCTCTCCCCTGGAGGGAGAGGGCTAGAGCAAATCACGATGCTGTGTAGCGCGTCTCTCTCCTCCTTGAGGAGTGCGGGCTTCCAGCCCGCATGGCGGCCAGGATGGCCGCCCTCCCAGGCGGGGCGCCCCCCCCATCCCCTCCCTGGCCGCTTGGTGCCAGCCCTTGTCTTTCCCGACGAGCGCGGACTGGCACGGCTACAACTTATCGTGAAACGCTCTAGGGTGAGGGGGCTTCCGTGCCGTTAAAGGAATGGGACGGGCCTGCCACCACTTCCGCCCGCTATCTAATCGTCAACGGGGACGACTTCGGCCTGTCCCCTCAGGTCAATGCCGGCATATTGCACGCCCACCAGCAGGGCATTCTGACCAATACCAGCCTCATGGTCACGGCACCGGCCTGGGAGGCAGCGGTCGAGCTTGCCCGCTCGAAGCATAGCCTCGGGGTTGGACTGCATGTGACCTTAGTCCAGGGGCGGGCTGTTCTCTCCAAACAGCACCTGCGGGCGATCATCGATAGCGAGGGGAATTTTGGCCACGATCCAGCCCGGGCCGGGTTGCAGTATTATTTTTCCCGGCGTGCGCGGGAAGAAGTCCGGGCTGAGTGCCGGGCTCAGCTTGAGCGTTTTCTGGAAACGGGCTTAGCCCTGTCCCATATTGACGGACATCTCAACATCCATATGCATCCGGTCGTCATGGACACTCTCCTGGCGCTCGCACAGGAATACCCTATTCCGGCCATACGCCTGACCCGAGAAGACCTGACGACCAGCCTGGCGCTCGATCCGCGCCAGGCCCTGAGAAAACGCTGGGAGTCCGCTGTCTTGACACCCCTTGCCCGGACGACAGAAAAAAAGCTGCGGCGTGCTCGTATTCCCTACCCGGATCATCTGTTTGGCCTGCATCAAAGCGGAGCGTTGAATGAAGCCTACCTGCTGGGTCTGTTCCCACGACTCCAGGCCGGCGTCACCGAGTTGTACTGCCACCCGTCCTTCCTGCCCTGCCCCGAGGTCGAACGCTGGACACCGCGGTATCGCAGAGATGTCGAGCTTGCGGCGCTCACCAGCCCGGCGGTGCGGGCGGTGGCCGCTGAGGAGCATATTCGGTTCGTGAATTACCGTGATCTCCCATCGCTTCGTGTAGGCGTGGGGGATTGACCGACGCGAACCATCCGGCCGTCTTTCTGGAGCCGGAAGGTATACTCCCGCCAGCGAACGGTGTTGCCCCGCAGGCTGGCGCACCAGACAATAAAAGAGAGCAGGTCCGTAAGGAGGATCAGCAGGATGGCGGAGCGTGGCAGTGTCGATTGTAAAAAGACAGTGTTCATCAGCGCGGCGGTCAGGAGGCGTACCCCGATGACACTGAGGGCGAGCAGCGTCAGCTCGACCGACGACCAAAAACAGAGCAGGCTCACATAGGCCCAGACCGTACCAAACGTCACCACCGTACTGATATAAGCACCGGGACGACAGTTACGTTGCGTCCGCGCCCAGCGCAACTGATGGGAAAACAAGCCGCGTAGCGAGCCCGCATCGGGGCGGGTTTCAACCACGGTGGGCAGGACGCGCAGCCGATAGCCGGCCTGACTGATGAGATACCCCAGGTAATAGTCATCCGCCAGATAATCGGACAGCCGGGCAAATCCCCCAATCGCGTCGAGGCAGGCGCGTTTGAGCGCCATGGTTGCGCCAAAGGCATACGCGGGCTGTTCGACTTGGCTGCCAATCACGACCTGGGTGGTAAACGTCGTGTTGATCATGAGCGATTCCAGCAGGGCCGGCAGGGGCCGTCTGGAGCCGCCGCGATACACACAGGTGACCAGCCCTGTTTCCGGCTGGGTTAAGGGCGGGATAATCGCTCGCAGGTAATCCGGCTCAACACAGACATCACTGTCGGTGATGACGAGATAGTCATACTTCATCTGTGGCGTCAGATGGTGCAGGCTGCTGACCTTGTAATTGGTCCCGATCACAGCGGATGCAACAACCAGCGTCATATCGCACTGGGGAAAGTCGTGCTGCACTTTCTTGACAACGGCCACCGCCGGGTCATCCGGGTCGCGGACGCCACACAGGATTTGAAAGGTCGGGTAATCGAGCCGACAAAAGCTGGCCAGACTGTCGTACAGATCGGGCGGTGCGCCTTTGAGCGGCTTGAGAATCGTGACCGGGGGCAGGGCCGTGCCAGGGGTCGGACGCGGCCGGAAAAAACGCCAGGCCGCATAGACGCTGAAAAGGTAATAAACCAGGGCAATACACAGCAGGCCAGCCAGGAACCAGAGTACGAGCAGGGGCATGGCGTCAGACACGGTCTCCTCCCGGCCGGGAGGAGACGCGTTAGGCAGCCGGAGAAGACGTGACGCTCATCTCCCGCCGTTTGCGCATGGTGCGGAAAAAATCCTTGCCCTCCTGCCACATCCGTTTCCGCTCCTCCGGGTCACGTGCCATCTTTTTGACGGCTTTGAAAATGTAGCGCGGACGCAGGTAATACGAGCGGTAGAATTTTTCAACCGTCTCAAAAATTTCTTCCCCGGACAGGTTCGGGTAGTTGATCACGCATTGCTGATAGCCCGACTCACCCACCAGATCCTCGGCCTTGATATAGCCGTGGTCGAGGGCGAAATCGTAAAAAGCGGTGCCAGGATAGGGCGAAGCCAAGGAGACCTGAATGGTTTCCGGATTCATCTCCCGAGCGAAACGCATGGTCTCCTGCATGGTCTCACGGGTTTCTCCCGGCAGGCCCAGAATAAAGGTGCCGTGGATCAGGATGCCGAGCTTGTGGCAGTCCTGAGTGAAACGCCGCGAGGTTTCGAGGGCGACGCCTTTTTTGATATTCTTGAGAATGGCCGCATTGCCCGACTCATAGCCGACCACAAACAGCCGCAGCCCGCCGTCTTTCAGCACCTTGAGGGTTTCGTAGTCAACATTGCCGCGCGCGTTGGTGGACCAGCACAGGCCCAGGGCACCCATTTTTTTGGCGATTTCACGCGCCCGTTTCGGGTCGGCGGTAAACGTATCGTCATCAAAAAAGACCTCTTTCATGCCGGGAAAGAGACGCTTCATTTCCTGCACTTCCTCAATCACGTTGCCCACCGAGCGAGTGCGGTAGGAATGGCCGGTGGTCACCTGCGGCCACAGACAAAACGTGCAGCGCGCCGGACACCCCCGTCCGGTGTACAACGACACATACGGATACTGGCAATACGGACTGTTATACTTACGGAAGTTCAAATCCCGGTCATAAATCCGGGTGACAAAGGGCAACTGGTCGAGTTCTTGGTTGGTGAGCGTCGGACGTTCGAGATTATGATGGAGCTGTCCGTCCTGGCGATAGCTAATGCCGCGGATGTCCTGCCAGTCCCGTCCCTCGGCAACCTCTTTCATGGCGTAGTCAAACTCTTTGCGGGCGACAATATCGATGGCTTCCGAGATCTGTAAGGTCCGCTCCGGCTCAGCCGTGGCTTGGCCGCCCACAAACGCAATGCGACAGTCCGGATTTTTTTCTTTGATCAACTCCGCGGTCTGGGCGTCCAGTTTGACCGACGGCGTACTCGTATGCAGCACAACAAAGTCGTATTCCTTAGCGATATCAACGGTCTGCGTCTGATTCAGTCCTTCGGGCGGGGCGTCCAGCACGCGGCTGTTCTCGATCATACCGGCCGGATAACACAGCCAGGTCGGATACCAGAACGACCAGACCTCACGAGTCGCCTGATAGCGTGAGCCTGCTCCCCCATCGAAATTTTCATATGCGGGCGGATTCAAAAACAATGTACGCATGCGTGCATCTCTCCTTCCCCGCCGCGGCCTTCATGAGCGCGCCGGTTCTGCCGAAGGCATGGTATTATACACAGGAAAAGAAGGAAAGCGAGTAGTGTTTCACACGACACCTTTCTGTGCATTGGGGAAAGGGGCAAACATTGATCCTTCCCCCAGTCAGGAATCCGGGTGACTGCCTCCGACCGGGTTCCGCAGGAAGGCCGGGAGACAGACCGAGACACCTGCGAGGGGATTGCAAACCGAAGTACCCTCGCCCTACTCTCTCAAACATGAATATTCGGTGTATGGTCCGAACTCATGAAAGATACATACACTCTGTATGTATCTTTCATGTTATATTTGCATGTTATATTTGCATGTTATATCCGCATATTATACCTGCATGTTATGGATGAAGAAAAACTTCTGAAGGGAGAAGCAATATGCGTAAGCTGAAGTGGTGGCAGCCCTATCTTTTCGCAAGTGTATTAGCCTTGACGGGAGCATCTGCGGTCGGCGCGCAAGACGCGCAGCCGCAAGAACCGGTCGGAGCGCAAGACGCGCAGCCGCAAGAGCAGGTCATAGACCTCGGAGAACTCAGGGTGATCGGCTCCCGCGTGGCGGGTCGTTCGGCCCAGGAGTCGCCGGTGCCGGTCGACGTCATTCAGGGGGAAGACTTACAGACCTACGGCATCCGGGACATGGACTCGCTGCTGTCCGCGACCGTCCCGTCCTATAATGTCGGCCAAGAGCCCATCAGCGACGAGGCCACCTTCGTCCGGCCGGCCACGCTACGCGGTCTGCCGCCGGACTCCACCTTGGTCCTGGTCAACGGTAAACGCCGCCACCGTGGGTCGGTGATCAATTTCCTGGGTTCTCCGAATTCCAGAGGATCACAGGGAGCCGACATTTCCACCATCCCGTCCATTGCCTTGGAGCGCATCGAGGTGCTGCGCGACGGGGCCGCGGCCCAGTACGGTTCGGACGCCATTGCCGGCGTGCTGAACTTCAAGCTCAGGGAAGACACCGAGGGCCTGACGGTCCAGACCAGCTATGGTCAGAACTACCACGGCGACGGCGACAAGGTGAACGTGGCCGCCAACCTCGGCCTGCCGTTGAGCGATCGCGGCTTTGCCAACTTCAGCTTTGAGTTCACCAACGTGGACGAGACCAGCCGCAGCGTGCAGCGCAGCGATGCGCGGGGCTTGATCGAGGCCGGCAACGAGCATGTGCGCCGACCGGCAGCCCAGATTTGGGGGGCGCCCGAAGTCCAGTACGACTACAAATTTTTCGGCAACCTGGGTTTTGACCTGGAGGAGATCAACGCCCGGCTGTACGCGTTTGGCAACTATGCCGAGCGCAAGGTCGAGGGCGGCTTCTACTTCCGCAATCCCCATACCCGGTCTGGCGTGTTCAGAGGCGACGCTCTTGAGGATGGCACGCCCACCGTCAAGGTGATCGACCTGTCGAACGACGGCAGGTCGGCGGCTGCCGTGACATTCCTATTCGCGGTAACGTGCCCCGGTTTGGGGAAGTCGCCGGTAACGGCCCGGACTGCTTTTCGTTCATAGAGCGCTTTCCGGGTGGCTTTACGCCCCGCTTCGGCGGCTATGTGCAGGACTGGAGCATCGCCTTTGGCCTGACCGGAGACCTGGAGAGCGAATACTCGCTGCTCAACGGCTGGTACTACGACGTGAGCGCCTACTTCGGCGAGAACAGCGTTGACTACTTCATGCTCAATACCATCAACCCGCAGTTGGCCGACATGCGGACCGCCATCCCGACCGAGTACCGGCCCGGCGGCGTCTCCCAGTCTGAGAAGACGTTCAACCTGGATATTTCCAAGCCGTTTGATGTCGGTATCTTCTACTCCGACCTGAACATGGCATTCGGGTTCGAGTACCACATCGAAGAGTACGAGGTGAAACTCGGCGGCGAAAACTCCTGGTCTTCCGATTTCGACCGGTTCGGACCTCAGGGACTGGGAGTCGGCTCGAACGGGTTTACCGGATTCGGACCCAACATCGTCGGCGACTACCAACGGAACAACTACGCCCTGTATATGGACCTGGAAGCCGAGGTGATTAAAAATGTGACCCTCGGCGTGGCCGGGCGGTACGAAAACTTTGACAAGCCGATCGGCGAGTCCGTCAACGGTAAGGTGTCGGCCAGGTGGCAAGTGCTGGGGATGCTGGCCATGCGCGGTGCGGTCAGTTCGGGTTTCCGCGCACCGACCCCTGGCCAGGCCAACGTGAACAAAATCACCACTTCGTTTCAAGACGGCATGTTGATAGACGACGCAACCTTTCCTGGCTACCATCCCGCTTCGGCCTTCTTCGGCGCCAGCGATTTGACTCCAGAAAAATCCGTCAACTACTCGGCGGGCATTGTCTTCAACGTGGCCGAGGTCGATGTCACCGTCGACTACTACCGTATCAAGATGCAGGATCGCATCGTCCGTAGCAGCCGATTTAATGTTGCGGAAGAACTCGCCAAGCGGGGCATTACCCGGGCGGAATTCGACGCGGCAGTTGGGCCGAATCAGATCTCGGTGCTCCGCTTCTATACCAACGATTTCGACACCACCACCCAGGGTGTCGACGTCGTGGCGACCTATCCGCTGCAATCGGTTGCCGGCTTCACCCAATTCACGCTGGTCGGGAACTGGAACAAGACCGAGGTGGACAGCCGTACCCCGGAGTTCATCAGTGATAAGCTTGTACGGCAAATCGAAGATGGCCTGCCACAGTTCCGCTTCTCGCTGACGGCCGACCACAACTGGGGGCCGTGGCGCTTTCTGTCCCGGCTGTACTACTACGACGACTTCCGCGACTACCCGACCGATGGCAGTTTCGGCCTTACTGCCGGCGAGCGCTTTCTGGTAGATATGGAACTCTCGTATACCCTCCTGAACCTGCCGTTCATGGAGGCCGCCACCTTCGCATTCGGCGCGGAAAACCTGTTCGACCAATATCCACGCAGGAACCCGCAAGCGACTGGCGCCGGCCTGAAATACCCGGAAACCTCACCCTACGGCTTCAACGGTGGGTTCTACTATCTGCGGGCCGGATTCGAGTTTTAAGTGTGGGAACGGACGCTTTTCCTGGAAAATAGAGATGACATCCGCTAGGACATAGGAACTGATTCAAACTCATCTATAAACACATATAAGAGGGCCGGAGATGAAGACCAAGAAGTGGCAATACGGAGCATTGGCGAGTCTCTTGGTCTTCATCGGCACACTGACAGTCTCGGCCCAAGAGTCAGCCACTGCCCAAGACACCGAACAACAAGAGCAAGTCGTAGAACTCGGCGACCTCCAGGTAGTCGGCTCCCGCGTGGCGGGTCGTTCGGCCCAGGAGTCGCTGGTGCCGGTGGACATCATTCAGGGCGAAGACCTCCAGACCTACGGCATCCGGGACATGGACTCGCTGCTGTCCGCCAGCGTGCCCTCCTACAACGTCAATCAGCAGCCCATCAGCGACGCCGCTACCCTGGTTCGCCCGGCCAGCCTGCGTGGGCTGCCGTCCGACTCCACCCTGGTGCTGGTCAACGGCAAACGTCGCCACCGCGCCTCGGTGATTACCTTCCTGGGAGGCGGTGTTTCGGACGGCTCTCAGGCCCCCGACGTTTCCGTCATCCCGGCCATTGCCCTCGACCGGGTGGAAGTGCTGCGCGACGGCGCCGCGGCCCAGTACGGTTCGGACGCCATCGCCGGCATCCTGAACTTCAGGCTGCGCGAGGACCGCGAGGGCCTGACCGTACAGACCAGCTACGGTCAGAACTACCACGGTGACGGCGACAAGGTGAATGTGGCCGCCAACCTCGGCCTGCCGTTGACCGACAACGGCTTTGCCAACTTCAGCTTCGAGTTCACCAACGCGGACGAAACCAGCCGGAGTGTACAGCGCAATGATGCCCGCGGCCTGATCGAGGCCGGCAACGAGCATGTCCGCCGCCCGGCGGCGCAGATATGGGGATCACCCGAGGTGCGCTACGACTACAAGTTTTTCGGCAATCTGGGCCTGGACCTGGAGGAACTCAACAGTCGCGTGTATGCCTTTGGCAACTATGCGGAGCGCAAGGTCGAGGGCGGCTTCTTCTTTCGCAACCCCAATACCCGCGGCGGGGTATTCAGGGGCGACCCACTTGAAGACGGCACGCCGACGATCCGGGTCGCCGACCTGTCAGGCACAGGCCGTGGTTGTCCTGCGCTGGCGGCGAACCCGGCGGCCGACTACACGGCGGCATTGGCGGGCTTACCCGACCACTGCTTTGCCTTCAACGAGCGCTTTCCGGGTGGGTTCACACCACGCTTCGGCGGGGTCGTCGAGGACTGGAGCATCGCCTTCGGCCTGCGCGGGGAGGTCGAGAGCACGTCGGCGCTGCTCAACGGCTGGTTCTATGACGCCAGCGCCAGCTTCGGCCACAACAGTGTCAACTTCTTCATGCATAACACCATCAACCCCCAGCTCGCGGCTATGCGCACGAACATTCCGACCTCGTACAAACCGGGCGGCTATCGGGAGTTCGACAAGGTATTCAACTTCGATATCTCTCGGCCGTTCGATGTGGGGTTATTCCACTCGGCGTTGAACTTTGCCTTTGGGCTGGAGTACCGCGAGGAAGAGTTTGAGATCGAAGCCGGCGGCAAGAACTCCTGGTCTATAGACGACAGCCCCAACGGTCTGGCCCGACAGGGCTTCGGCGTCGCCTCCAACGGCTTTCCCGGTTTCAGACCGGACATCGCCGGGACGTTCAACCGGGGCAGCTATGCCGGCTATCTGGACCTGGAAGCCGAAGTGATCAAAAACCTGACTATCGGCCTGGCCGGCCGGTATGAGGATCACGAAAAAGTCGGCGACACGCTGAACGGCAAGGCGTCCGCCCGCTGGCAGTTGCTGGAAGCGATTGCCCTGCGCGGTTCGGTCAGCTCGGGGTTTCGCGCCCCGACCGTGGGACAGGCCAACGTCCGCAACGTCACGACCGCGTTTGACGGCGGCGAGCTGGCGGACCGGGCTACCCTGCCGCCGGACCATCCCATATCCGTCCTGAAAGGCGGCAAGGGGCTGAAGCCGGAAAAATCGGTCAATTATTCCGTGGGTATGGTCTTCAGCCTGGGCGACCTGAGCGTCACCGTCGACTATTACCGCATCAAGGTGCAGGATCGTATCGGGCAGGGCAGTCCGCTGAGATTGACTGCGCAGGATATTGCCACCCTGCAACACCAGGGTATTGCGGATGCCAGCAGTTACTCGTTTGTGACCTTCTTCACCAACGATTTCGATACCACCACCCAGGGTGTGGACGTGGTGGCGACCTATCCGCTGGAGACGGCGGTCGGTCACACCGTGTTCACCCTGGTGGGCAACTGGAACGACAGCGAGATCGACAGCTTCAACCCTGATATCATCAACATCAATAAGCAGCGCATGATCGAGGGCAGCCTGCCGGAGTTCCGTTTCTCCCTCATGGCCGACCACACCTGGGGACCGTGGCGCTTCCTGACGCGGCTGCACTACTACGACGGTTTTTTCGAGGATCATGTGGGGAGCAACCTGCCCATTACCGTCGGCGACCGCTTCCTGATGGATGCGGAACTCTCGTACACCTTCCTCAACCTGCCGTTCATGCAGGCGGCGACCATTGCCTTCGGCGCAGAAAATTTGTTCGACCAATACCCGCGCCGAAATCCGTACGCCCAGCTCGTCGGTGCGAAGTACCCGGAATCCTCGCCGTACGGCTTCAACGGCGGCTTCTACTATCTGCGCGCCAGCCTGGAGTTCTGAGCAGGGTCTGACGAAAGTGCCGGCACCGAGAGGACGGGAATAAAGAGATCAGGAATGAGGACATACGGCCTGCTGATCGCTCTGGTCCTCAGCCTGGGAGGCACGCCGGTCGAAGCCCAGGACGCGGCGCCCCCACAGGATGCACCGCAAGAACAGGCCGGGGTCGTCGAACTGGAAGGCGTCAGGGTGCTGGGCTCCCGGAATGAAGCGCGCTCAGCCCGGGATTCGCTGGTGCCGGTAGACGTGATCCGCAGAGAAGACTTGCAGACCTACGGCATCCGGGACATGGATACCCTGCTGGCGGCGAGCGTGCCGTCCTATAACGTCAACCGGCGAGCCGGCGACGCGGCCATGCTGGTCCGCCCGGCCAATCTGCGCGGGCTGCCGCCCGACTCCACCCTGGTGCTGGTCAACGGCAAGCGCCGGCATCGCGCCGCAGTGATTTCCTTCCTGGGCAACGGCATTTCGGATGGGGCGCAGGGAGCCGATATTTCGGTGATTCCGGCCATTGCGCTCAAGCGGCTGGAAGTGTTGCGAGACGGTGCTTCGTCTCAGTACGGTTCCGACGCCATTGCCGGTGCGTTGAATTTCGTGCTGCGCGACGACCCCGAGGGGGCCATGCTGGAAGCTCGCTGGGGCCAGAACTACCACGGCGACGGCGACAAGGTGAGCCTTGCCGGCAACCTCGGCCTGCCGTTGACCGAGAATGGTTTTGCCAACTTCAGCTTCGAGTTTACGAACGCCGACGAGACCAGCCGTAGCGTGCAGCGTAACGATGCGCTGGAACTGATTGCCGCCGGTAATGATCAGGTCCGGCGGCCGGCGGCGCAGATTTTCAGTACTCCGGAGGTGCAGTACAACTATAAATTCTTCGGCAACCTGGGCCTCGACCTGGGTGCTGGGCACAGCCTCTATGCCTTCGGGAACTATGCCGAGCGCAAGGCCGAAGGCAACTTCTTTTTCCGCAACCCCAACACCCGCAGCGGGGTGTTCAAAGGCCCGCTTGTGGATAGCCGGCCCACGCTGCTGGTGGCCGACCTGACCCCCGACCTGACCGGTGACTGTCCCACGGTCCCTATCGTGGACAACGCACCGGACCCGGGTGGGCTGGCCGCGGTGGCCGCCAATCCGCACTGCTTTGCCTTCAATCAGCGCTTTCCGGGCGGCTTTGCGCCGCGCTTCGGCGGCTCCATGCAGGACTGGAGCGTCGCCTTCGGCCTGCGCGGCGAACTATCTGACAGGCTGGACGGTTGGCACTACGACCTGAGCGCCAGCTTCGGTCGGAACAGCATTGATTTCTTCATGCACAACACCATTAACCCCCAGCTCGCCCATCTGCAGACCGCCATTCCGACCTCGTATAAACCTGGCAGCTATAGCGAGTTCGACAAAGTATTCAACTTTGACGTCTCCAGGCCGTTCGACCTGGGCCTGTTCTATTCCGGGCTGAATTTTGCCTTTGGGCTGGAGTATCGAGAGGAGGAATTCGGGGCACACGCCGGTGAGCCGAATTCCTGGAAAATCGAAGAAAGCCTGGCCCGTCAGGGTCTTGGCATCGGCTCCAACGGCTTTCCCGGCCTCAGCCCCACGCATGCCGGGACGTTCAGTCGGGGCAGCTATGCCGGCTATCTCGACCTGGAAGCCGAGGTGGTGAAAAACCTGACCGTCGGCCTCGCCGGACGGTACGAGGCCTACGAGGGCATAGCGGACACTCTGGACGGCAAGGTCGCCGCCCGCTGGCAATTCCTGGCCGCTCTGGCCGTGCGCGGCTCGGTCGGTTCCGGCTTTCGTGCCCCGACTGTGGGCCAGGCCAACGTTCGCAACGTCACGACATCGCTCATCAACGGCAGACTGGCGGATGAAGCCACTCTCTCCCCGACCGACCCAATTGCGCGACAGAAGGGTGGCAAGGAGCTGGAGCCGGAAAAATCGGTCAACTATTCCGTGGGCACGGTCTTCAGCCTGGGCAAGCTGGACGTCACCCTCGACTATTACCGCATCAAGATGCAAGACCGCATCGGGTTGACGAAGACGCTGACGCTGACCGGGCCGGATATTGCGGCACTCCTGGCCCGCGGCGTTATGGACGCCAGCAGTTTCACCGGGGTGCGCTATTTTACCAACGACTTCGACACCACCACGCAGGGCGTCGATCTCGTCGCGACCTACCCACTGGAGACCTTCGCCGGCAGCACGCTGTTCACCTTTGTGGGTAACTGGAACACCACCAAAGTTGACAGCCGCAACCCGACCATCATTGACGATACGCGCGTGCGTCAGCTTGAAGACAATCTGCCGGAGTTTCGTTTCTCACTCACCAGCGACCACACCTACGGGCCGTGGCGGCTCCTGACCCGGCTGCATTTCTACGACGGTTTTTATGCGGCCTATCTGAGGGACTTGCCTATAGAAGCGGGCGAACGCTGGCTCGTGGACGCGGAACTCTCGTACACGTTTATGAACCTGCCGCTCATGGGGATGCTGACCCTCGCCTCCGGCGCCGAGAACCTGTTCGATCAGTACCCGGCCAGAAATCCGTATGCCCGCCTGGCCGGCGCGAAATACCCGGCATCGTCGCCCTACGGCTTTGGCGGCGGGTTCTACTACCTGCGGGCCAGCTTCGAGTTTTAAGCGTGAGAACGGACGCTTTTCTTGAAAAAAAAGACGGCAATTTGTTAGACTGGAGGGATGGGTTCAAACGCACATATAAAGGAGACCCGGAGATGCCAGAGATGAAGGCTAAGCAGTGGCAACCTGTGATATTGTCAGGGCTCTTGGTCCTGATGAGCGCGCTGACGGTCTCGGCCCAAGAGGCCGGCCAGCCGGAGCCGGCCACCGAACCACAAGCGTCGGTCGTAGGGCTCGACGAGCTCAAGGTGATCGGCTCCCGCGTGGCGGGCCGCTCGGCCCAGGACTCGGTGGTGCCGGTGGACATCATTCGGGGCGAAGACCTCCAGACCTACGGCATCCGGGATATGGATTCGCTGCTGTCCGCCAGCGTGCCCTCCTATAACGTCAACCAGCAGCCCATCAGTGATGCGGGCACGCTGATTCGCCCGGCCAATCTGCGCGGGTTGCCGTCCGACTCCACCCTGGTGCTGGTCAACGGCAAACGCCGCCACCGGGCATCCGTCATCCCCGAATTCGGCGGCATTTCAAACGGGTCGCATGGGGCCGATATTTCCGCGATCCCGGCCATTGCCTTGGACCGGGTGGAAGTGTTGCGCGACGGCGCCGCGGCCCAGTACGGTTCGGACGCCATCGCCGGCATCCTGAACTTCAGGCTGCGCGAGGACCGCGAGGGCCTGACCGTACAGACCGGCTACGGTCAGAATTACCACGGCGACGGCGACAAGGTGAATGTAGCCGCCAATCTCGGCCTGCCGTTGACCGACAACGGTTTTGCCAACTTCAGCTTTGAGTTCACCAATGCCGACGAGACCAGCCGGAGTGCCCAGCGGGCCGACGCGCGGGGCTTGATTGAGGCCGGCAACGAACATGTCCGCCGCCCGGCGACGCAGATATGGGGAGCGCCGGAGGTGCGCTACGACTACAAGTTTTTCGGCAATCTGGGCCTGGACCTGGAGGAACTCAACAGTCGCGTGTATGCCTTTGGCAACTATGCGGAGCGCAAGGTCGAGGGCGGCTTCTTCTTTCGTAATCCCAATACCCGCGGCGGCATCTTCGATGCTGGCGAGAATCTCCTGGTCGCCGACCTGTCGGACGACCGGCAGGGCTGTCCGCCAATTGCGAAGAACCCCGCGGCCGACTACACCGCGGCATTGGCAGGCTTGCCCGACCACTGCTTCGCCTTCAACGAGCGCTTTCCGGGTGGGTTCACACCGCGTTACGGCGGGGTTGTCGAGGACTGGAGCATCACCTTTGGCCTGCGTGGCGAGGTCGAGAGCACGTCGGCGCTGCTCAACGGCTGGTTCTATGACGCCAGCGCCAGTTTTGGCCATAACAGCGTCAACTTCTTCATGCACAACACCATCAACCCCCAGCTCGCGGCCATGCGCACGAACATTCCGACCTCGTACAAACCCGGCGGCTACCGGGAGTTCGACAAGACCTTCAACCTGGACATCTCCCGACCGTTCGATGTGGGGCTGTTCTACTCGGCGTTGAACTTCGCCTTTGGGCTGGAGTACCGCGAGGAAGAGTTTGAGATCAAGGCTGGGGACAAGAACTCCTGGTATGTTGACAACAGTCCGGGCGGCCTGGCCGCTCAGGGCTTCGGCATCGGCTCCAACGGCTTTCAGGGCTTCGGGCCGGAGATAGCCGGTACGTTCAACCGGGGCAGTTATGCCGGCTATCTGGACCTGGAAGCCGAGCTGATCAAAAACCTGACCGTCGGCCTCGCCGGGCGCTATGAGGCGTATGAGGGCATAGCGGATACCCTGGACGGCAAGGTGTCGGCCCGCTGGCAGTTCCTGGAGGCGATTGCCCTGCGCGGCTCGGTCAGCTCGGGCTTTCGCGCCCCGACCGTGGGGCAGACCAACTACCGCAAGACCTCGACCTCCCTGGAAGGCAACCGGCTGGTGGACAATGCCATCCTGCCACCGGACCATCCGGCCGCGGTCCGCAAAGGCGGTAAGCAACTGGAGCCGGAAAAATCGGTCAACTATTCCGTGGGCACGGTCTTCAGCCTGGGCGACCTCGACGTGACCGTCGACTATTACCGCATCAAGGTGCAGGGCCGCCTGGCCCTGACGAGCAATCTCAAACTGACACAGATGGATATCGACGCGCTGCTGGCCCAGGGTGTGACAGACGCACGCAGTTTCTCGGGGGTGAACTTCTTCACCAATGATTTCGACACGACCACCCAAGGCGTCGACCTCGTGGCCACCTATCCGCTCCACACCTTCGCCGGTCACACCCTGCTGACCTTTGTGGGAAACTGGACCGACACTCAGGTGGATAGCTTTAATCCGAACATCATCAATTCGAGGCGGCGGCGACAGTATGAGGACGCCCTGCCGGAGTTTCGCTTCTCGCTGACGGCCGACCACACCTGGGGGCCGTGGCGCTTCCTGACTCGCGTGCATTACTACGACCCGTTTTTTGAGGATATCGTAGAGGCCGGCTTGACCTCCATAAACGGGGAACGCTGGCTGACCGACATGGAACTCTCCTACACCTTCAGGGACCTGCCGTTCATGCAGATGGCGACCTTTGCCTTCGGCGCGGAAAACGTGTTCGACCAGTATCCGCGCAAGAGCCGCTGGGCACCTGTGCTCGGCAATAAATATCCGCCCAATTCGCCTTACGGCTTCAACGGCGGCTTCTACTATCTGAGAGCCAGCTTTGAGTTCTAAAGCAAATGACGATGCTGTGTAGCCGCCCGTCATTCCTGCGGAAGCAGGAATCCAGACCCCCCGCCCCCGCCGCCCGCTGGAGGCCGGATCACGTCCGGCATGACGGCGGCCCGCTGCACGGCTAGGGCTTAGCGTGAAACGCTCTAGCCTGACGACGGGTCGGACGCGGATCAGGCCGGCGGGGCTTTCTCCGGGAAAAAGGCGTAGCCGGCGCGGGCCAGAACGGTCAGACCGACCAGGTTATAGACGGCCTCGCGCGCGCGTTTGAGGAGCATGAGCGTCAGGCCGGCGCCCTCCTCGATACCGAGCAGACGGCACAGGAATACTCCACCCGCCTCACGTACCCCCAGCGCGCCAGGGATGATTAGCGCCGCGGCCGTGACAGGTTGAATCATGGTTTCAATAATGAGGGCGTCCATCCAACTGGCCGGTGCGCCGATCAGGATCAAAAATACATAGACTTCCACCGCCCCCACCGCCCAGCCCAGAAAGTGATACAGGCTGGCCGCAAGAAAATCTTTGGCGTCGCCGTCATACAGATGAAAAAGATGCGTATCGACGTGTTTGGCCCGTTCCTGCCAGTGCGCCAGGCGGCTCCAACCGGGAAATCGACGCCGCAGCCAGCCGACACATTTTTCAACAAGGCCCCGCTGCTGCCAGCGCACGATAATCATCACAAATCCGTACGCCATGACGAAAACGGCACCGAATATCCACCAGGCATGATAGCCGATATCCATACGATACAGAAAAAACGGCAAGCCCAGAACGATAAAGGCAACCTGAGAGACGGTCAGGGCCGTCTTGGCAGCCACCACCGATGCCGTGCCAACATCGGAGGTCACACCGTATTGTCGCAGCAGATAGACCTTGACGGCCTCGCCACCGACATTCGCGGTTGGCGTCAGATTATTGATGGCCTCACCGGCCAGCCGGGTCAACGAGAGCCGAAGAACGGAGAGTTGTCTGGCGGCCGCCGAGCCGCCCATGGTATAGCCCCAGCCCTTGGCGTCAAACAGGGCCACAAAGCTCTGGGGGACAAGGACCAGAGGGGCGAGCCAGCCAATGTGATACAGGTGCTGGCCGACCTCGGTAATGCCGACCTTCCAGAAGAGAACCCCCAGCAGGCTGAGTCCGAGCAAGGCGGCGCCAAGTTTGTAGGGGCAATTCATGAATTGCCCCTACAGGTCTGGATTTCTCTCGGGAGCAGTGGACGGAGGAAAGGCGGTACGGGGTGCAAGCAATCGCTCTCTTGTCCGGGTGCGTGTCCTGGGCCTGTTGCGTACCGGCTATTCAGGGGCTCCGGACGGGAGACCGGCCATCTCTCGCAGAACGGTCGCCAGCGCGCCCCAGTCGAGGTCGCCCCGTCCTCGGGCAAAGGCGGCCCGCAAATGATTGTCGGCCAGGTCGGCCAGCGGCAGGGGCGCGACAACATCTTTGGCCAGCTTTTGCATCAGCCCGACGTCTTTCAATCCCAGCGCCAGCGCAAAGCCCGCAGGAGCAAACTCCTGCTTGGCGATCCGGCTGCCGTAACCTTGAAACAGCGGCACGGGCAGCAGCGCCCGGATGAGTTCCAGAACGGTCTCGTTTTGCAGGCCGCCCTTCTCGGCCAGGGTCAGCGCCTCGCCGAGGGTTTCGATGGCGGCAATCACAAAAAAGTTCCCCACCAGCTTGAGGACATTGGCCAGGTGAGGCTCTTCACCCACCACGATCACACCCTGCCCCATGGCCTCGAACGCGGGTCGGCAGCGATCAATGGCCGCGGCTGAGCCAGCCGGACAAACCCACAGTTTTGCTGCGGCCGCGGCCTCCGGACGGCCGAAGACCGGCGCGGCCACCAAATGCGCCCCCCGGTCGCGATACAGCGGCGTCAGCTCTCTGGTCACATCGGGTGAGACGGTACTCATATCAACGTGAATCCCGTCCGGTTTGAGGCCGGCCAGAATGCCGTCCGCGCCCAGCGCAACGGCCCGCAACGCGGCGTCGTCGGCAATAATGCTGATCACAATGTCGGAGTGTGCGGCCAGCTCGCGGGGGGAATTGGCCCACTGCGCGCCGTTTTGGCGTAAGGGGTCGGCGCGTGAGGCCGTGCGATTAAAAACCGTGAGGGGAAAATCGGCATCCAGCAGATGCTGCGCCATGGGCAGGCCCATCCGGCCCAGTCCAATAAAGCCAATCGAGGGAGTCATAGTAAAATCGCTATTCTTCTGCTCCCTCTCCCCTGGAGGGAGAGGGTTGGGGTGAGGGGGACAGTACTCTTGTGTGTGGTCATGGATCTGGGGGTTCTATCCGATGAGTACGTCCTGCGCATCAGTGCATGGCGTGCGGTTCGCGCAGAATAAATTCGGCGACTTCCGCATCAAACCGCTCTCCGTCCGCCGTGGTCATTTGATAGCTGCCACGCATGGAGCCAAAAGGTGTGGCCAGCGGACAGCCCGAGGTGTACTCAAAAGATTGGCCCTGGGCCAGGACGGGCTGCTCACCCACCACGCCCGGTCCTTTGACTTCTTCCACATGGCCGGTGGCGTCGGTAATAATCCAGTGGCGGGTCATGAGCTGGGCGGTGACCGGCCCTTCGTTGGTGATGCGGATGGTATACAGGAAGAACCACTGGCTCTGCTGAGGAGAAGAGCGGGTCGGATCGTATTGGGTTTCCACGCTGATGCGAATCCCTCGGGTGACTGTTTCAGAGGCTGGCACGCTGTCTCCTCCTCTTTCTCTCATTGGTACGCAAGTCGGACAAACATGTCGGAGTGTATGACCGCCCTGCCAGCGCGTCAACCAAGTCCGTCAATCTACTCCTCAGCCAGTGCCGCTGCGATATCTGTCGCCAGCCGCTGGCCTGCCTCATTTTCCAGCGTTCCTGCCGGCCATTCAATGCCGAGCCCCGCGCCCTCAGCCGACTCCGGGAATCTGGGAATAATATGGAAGTGGACGTGCATCACGGCCTGATGCGCGCTGGCGCCGTTATTTTGCAGGATGTTGAACGCCGTGGCCCCGCTGGCTTTGAGGACGGCTCGGCTCAGCCGAGGTAAAACCCGGCCAAGGGCCGCTGCGGATTCATCCGACAGTTGATCGAGCGTTTCTACCGGCTCTTTGGGGATGAGCAGGGTATGGCCGGCACTCAGCGGACCAATATCGAGAAAGGCGAAGACCTGGTCGTCTTCATAGATTTTGTGGCACGGAATCTCGCCGGCAATGATTTTCAGAAAGATTGTCTCTGCCATGCCCCGAGCGTAGCGTATGACAAGATGGGCGGCTAGGGTAATTCACGATTCCATATAGCCAGACGGTCCCTGCCGTCATTCCGGCCAAAGCCGGCATCCAGACTCCCTGCCCCCGGCCTCTGGATGCCGGATCAAGTCCGGCATGACGGGGGCGGAACGGCACGGCGACAGTCCGTAGGTCGGATTAGCGGAGCGTAATCCGACGGGGGAAAGACGTGGGCTGTCGGGTTACGCCTGCGGCTAACCCGACCTACGGGACTATGGATGCCCCACATATATAGGCATCACACATCTGCGGGGGGAGCAGAGTACAGTACGGCTCCGGCTTATGGCAGTCCGGCGCCGGGCACCTCAACCTGGACCGTTTCAATACACGCCGCGGACTTCCCCTGGGCCAACTCCTCCACGGTTGTGGCCGCGGTCAGCATGAAGAGTGTGTGACGCCCTTCCCCGCCCAACATGCAGGCAACGGCACGCTTGTCCGGGACAGGAATACGCTGCGTGACCTCCCCGCCGTCTTTGACCCGAATAAACTCACCCGTCACGAACGAACTCACCCAGACCGCCCCTTCGGCATCCAGACAAATCCCGTCCGGCGTCGCTTCGCCCAGTTGGGCAAACACGCGCCGGTCCGACAACGAACCATCGTCTGCAATACTGAAGGCGGTCAAACAGTTCGCAAATGTTTCGGCAACGATGAAGGTGCTGCCGTCCGGACTGATCACGCTGCCGTTCGGGAAGCCCAGACCGTCCGCGACCACACGCGCCTGGCCGTCCGGCGTGACCATGACAATGTTCGCCGGCTGGGCGTCTTCACCGCCCATCAGGTCGTAGCCAAAGCTCCCGATATAGGACCGGCCCTGGGCATCGACGACCATATCGTTGATATCGCCCCGGACGAGGGCAGAGACATCCGCGACTTCTGCCAGGCCATTCGGGTCCTGCCGGAGCAGTTTTTTATCGTGCATGGAGACGATGAGCAGCCGGTCGTCCGGCAGGAAGCCCAGCCCCGACGGGCGCTGCGGGACCGTTGCGACCAACTCGGTGTTGCCCTGGGTGTCCACCTTGAGCACTTTCTCGGCAAACATGTCCGAAACCCAGAGTTTGCCGTCGTGCCAGCGCGGGCCTTCAAGAAAAATGAATCCGTCGGCGAGGAGCTGAGTAGCCATGCTGTCCCCCTTTCATGCTTAGCGGCCCCGGAAGACCGGTTGCCGTTTGTCCATAAAGGCGTTGACGCCTTCTTGATGATCTTCCGTCTGGCCGCAGCGCAGATGCGTTTCCGCCTCCCGGTCAAGCATAGTGCGAAAATCCACCCCACCCGACGCATTGACGTTGGCTTTCATATAGCGGTAGCTGACCAGAGGGCCGGAGGCGATACGTTCGGCCAGTTCCAGCGCGTCGTTCATAAGCTGGTCGTGGGCAAAGACGCGATTGACCAGGCCGATCCGCAGCGCTTCAGCCGCGTTCAGCATGTCCGGCAAAAAGAACAACTCCTTGGCCTTGGCTTGGCCGACCAGACGGCTGAGCTGCCAGGTCGTGCCGTAGTCGCCGCCGTAGCCCACCCGCGCATAGGCCGTCCCGAGCCGCGCCCGGTCGGAGGCAAAGCGCAGGTCGCACGACAGGGCGATGCCCAGGCCGGCGCCGGCGGCCGGGCCGTTAATGACCGCGATCGTGACCTTGGGCATATGGTGCAGCAGCCAGGGCCAGGTGTGGCCTTCGCGGAGTTCGTCGATCTGCTGCTCAAGAGTGGAATCCCGAGTGCCGATTTCCTCGCCCTTCTGCATGGCTGACACATCGCCGCCCGCGCAAAAACCCCGACCGGCGCCCGTCAGCACAACCGCGCCGATATCGGGGTCTTCCGACATCTCACGCAGGGCCGAGACCGCCGTCCGGTTCATGTCTCTGGTGAGCGCGTTGAGCTTATCGGGACGATTCAGGGTCAGAATGCCGACCCGGTTTGTGACTTCGATATTGAGATCAGCCATCTGTCTTCCTCCTTATTTCCGTGTGAATGAAGCTTGCACTTTATCGCGTTTTGCGTAGAAAGGAAGGGACAAGGCCACCGCAAAAGGAGACGACACTATGACGGCAACCGCAGACCCGCATCGAATTACGAGTGTGGAACAGCTTCGCGAACGCATCGGCTCGCCGAGTGAGCTCGTCCCGCACAAGCTCTGGACCGAGCTGGATGAGTCGTGCATGGACTTCATCAAACGCTCGCCGTTTCTCTTACTCGCCACGGCAGACGTCGAGGGGAATCAGGATGTCTCGCCCAAGGGGGATGGGCCCGGGTTTGTCAGTATCGAGGATGCACACACGCTGCTCATCCCGGACCGGGCGGGCAACAAGCTGATCTTCGGGCTGACCAATATCATCGAGAACCCCCATATCGGCCTGATTTTCCTGCTGCCGGGCACGCCGGAGACCATGCGGGTCAACGGCCGGGCTGAACTCACGACCGACCCTGAAGTGCTGGAGCGTCTGTCCGCGCGGGGAAAACCCGCGATGGTTGCCATTCGGGTCCATATCAAAGAGGTGTTCTACCACTGCGCCAAGGCGTTTATTCGGTCCCAACTCTGGAAGCCCGATACCTGGGAGGAGCGCCTCAAGATCTCGTTCGGCAAGATTCTGGCGGCCAAGATGGGCGGCGACACGACCATGGCCAACAAGATTGATGAATTTGTCGAACAGGACTATCGGACCAATCTGTAGGCTCCTTCCGCTCCTCTTAAATTCCCTCTCCCTCTGGGAGAGGGTTAGGGTGAGGGGGTCTGTTTTTCTTACAACAACTCCAACCCCCTCCGCTCCCATTCCATCGCCACAACCCGGCCCAAGCCCGACTCCGTAATATACAAGGTCTTCGAATCGACACCGCCAAAGGCGATGTTGGTGACCGCTCGGTCTTCACTCGGAATCCGGTCGACCTGCCGCCCGTGCGGGTCAAAGACAACAATGCCCCCTCCCAGCACACCGCAGACCAGAACGTAGCCGGCTTCATCCAGACAAAAGCCGTCAGGGTAATGGCCGGCCGGCAGTTGACAGAATGGCCGGCGTTGGCCGAGTTCGCCTGGGGCAAGAATGGGAAAGGCACACAGGGCGGCGGCAAAGGTTTCCGCTACAAGCAGAGTTTTGCCGTCCGGGGTGAGGCCGATACCGTTTGGATGTTGCAGCTTGGTGGCGACCCGCCGAATCCGTGTCCCATCCGGGCTGGCGTAATAGACACTGCCTGGGCGCCGAGTTGGCGCATTCATTGGTTCAGGCCGCGTGGGATCACGCTGGAGCGGATCGGTAAAATAACAATTTCCCTCAGCATCAAACACCAAATCGTTTGGCGCGCTGAGTTGCACGCCGTCACACGAGGTGTACAACCGCTCGACCTTACCCTCGGCGTCAATCCGCTCGAGGCGTCCGGTCTCGTAGTCCGCAGCCGGCCCAATGGGCAACTCCTTGCGCCAGCGAAAACCGCCATTATTCGTGACGTAGAGGGCTCCGTCCGGCCCCCGGGCGGCTCCGTTCGGACCACCGCCCGGCTGGGCGAAGGTGGAGAGGGTGCCGTCAGGCGCAATTTTCCGCACGCGGCCCCCACGGATTTCCACACAATACACACTGCCGTCCGGGTCACACACCGGACCTTCCGGGAATGCCAAGCCGGCTGCAATAACGGTGTCACTCATAAGGGCGAGCGTACCCGGCGTACGCTCAAAAGTTCAGGCCGCTTGTTGCTCTTTGTGTTTCAGCAACTTGCCAGCAATCTGGTCAATAATCTGGTCGGCCAGCACGCGGACTTCATCCTCCAGCTTGGGCTGAATAGGATGCGGGACCAGAATGGGCTCATACTGAGGCATGCCAAGGGCCGCACATTGGGCGTGCGCAGCACTCAGGAACTCCGTGGTCGTGATGTTTGCAGTCGGGACACCTTTTTCTTCGAGCGCGATGACATCGTGCGAACTGCACGATATACAGCCGCCTCAATCGCTGAGCGCTTCAATGACCGCGTCACACTTTTCTTGCAGTTCCCGCTGAATGTCTTCAGCCGCAGGCCGACCTGGGGTCAGTTTCGTACGCCGCAGCACCTCTGTGACGCCGTACTGCTCGCGCAGGATTTCCTCCAGGCGGTCCAGGAAGAATACGCCTTTTGCCTTGTTAATATCCAAGAGACCGATCGTGGTACCGGACAGTGTGTCCAGCCGAGTCGCGAAGGCTTTGGGCGATTGGTCGGCCCGCGAGGTCGGGTCTAGTAATACGGTTCCCATACACTTCTCCTTTTTTATGAATGAATCTCTTTTGTGGTGATGGTACTCCCGGAGCTCCCCCGGACCAAGCCTGGAACAGCAGCAGAAAAACGGCCTGCCGTTCCACCCGCGACAACAATAAGAATACTCTCCGGTGCGGGAAACTTCGGATAGAGCGTGTCATCAGTCGGCGGCTCAGCCTGGACGTTGACGCCAGCCAACATACTCACTCCAACACCCTCTCCGCCGTTGACCCCAGGCCGTAGTTCACGCAGAGGGCGACGGATGTGTTCAAATAAAAATTGACGAACATCATTTTTAGACCACCCATCCTGGGCAAAGGTCTTGGCATGCTCCGGTCCGACAATCAGCGCCGTATCCGAGAACACCGGAAAATTCTTGTGATTCCAGACCGAGGCCATAGTCCAGCCAAGCGAGAGAGCCAACTGCTCTGCACTGCGACTGGCATGGTCATTTATCTGAAGCGGGGAGTGACCACCGAACAGGGTGACGGTACTCTGTTCCGGACGAAAACCTTTCTCTACGTGCAGCGGCTCCCACGGACTCTCCTCCTCGGCCTCGCCAATACAGAACGTGAATTGGGCTGGATGGCCCAGGGTTGCTTTGCAAATCTCTTGGGGCTTTGCTCCGCCAATGTTGAGAATAATCAGGCGCAGCGCGCGACCGATGGTGGCATTCGCCCGAAATCCATGTCCCAGGGCGTTATGCCCACAATTCACCCCAATGGTGTGGCGAATGGGACCGTTAATAATCGTCAGTGGGGTTGCCGAGAATGTGGTGACGTTAATAGCGTGGGCCGCAAACTGTTCCTCACACAAGGCTTCCACCGCGGCAACGACAACCGGAAAATACGACGCCTGACATCCCGCCATGACCGCATTAATCGCAACTTTTTCAAGGCTGGCCGGTCCATAGTTGGGTCCCACCGTCCCCAAGACCTCTTGTGGGTCGCGGTCCACTGCGGCGAGTAGAGCCATGACGCGCTCTGCGGTTGGCGGAACAACCGGCAGCCCATCGGTGAGCCCACTTGAAAAGAGGGCTTCAAAAGGGTCGTTCTCCTGAATATCGATGGGTTGTGAATGGAATACGGCCGCGTCCGCCATGTCTCCCCTCCAAGCCCGCCCAGCCTTTCACCCCTGCTGTACAGCTGTCAACCGTCCGGGTCACAGACAGGACCTTCCGGGAATGCCAAGCCTGCTGCAATAACGGTGTCACTCATATGCCCGTCTGTGTAGCGCTGAAGAAATCGTTGGACAAGACGGACGAAGTAAAGCGAATCGGAAAAGGAAACAAGTGATGCTGTTCCTTTAACTCTAATACCCACATAACTATCTATATTTACTTAGGAAATATGGTGCACTTGACATCTAAATGCATTGCGTATTTATCCATCATCGAATCAACCCCACGCAGAGCCCCACAAGGGAACAGGGATGGAGGGTATGTTGTCTATCTTACCGGTTCGTACCGCTTGGCTGGGAATCCTGAGTCCCGCGTCATTTTTGGTGATAATTCCTCCCATTTGGGAGGGACAGGGGGCGACAGAATGTGATACGGAAGTCTCTTTTCTGAGAGCCCCAGACGCCAATGCCTGTGGAGTCCAATTTCCTCATGTACCCTAAGATTGAAACCCAGAGGATTCAAACTGGCACACTACCGCAAGGGGGCAGAGTTCTCAGAAATATAGACAGATTCCTTATCCATGCTCCATCTCTCCCAGTCTCTTATTATCCTGCAACTTGCTCTCCTCTTCGCTCTGCCCGTAGGAAGCTTTGCACAAAACCCGCCTGGGGAACGCTCCGCAATGAGCGATCTCCAGATGAGCCAAGACGATATTGCCAACGATCGCATCTCGCCCTCTATGCTGCGCCGTATGGGTGGCCTGGTATTCTCAACCCCGTTTACCAAACTCGATGGGCACGGTCATGGGCCTGTTAGCGCGCACCAGCCCGACCTGCTTGAAACACGACCCACTCTCCAGGGGAATGGGACTTTTTTGCGCGTCAACGGGCTCGATGCCCAGACCTGCATGGAATGTCATTCGGTCCTGAGCAATGCGGTCGTGCCCTTCCGGTTTGGCGTCGGTGGGGTTGGATCAGCCAGCTCGAATGCGATGTTTAAGCCGCTGTGGATAGACCCAACGGACGACGGCAAAGAAAATTTCACCGGCCGGTTCATTAATCCTCCCTTTTTGTTCGGCTCGGGTGGGGTGGAGCTGTTGGCAAAAGAAATGACCCTGGATTTGCAGCAGCTCAAAACGCAGGCCCAGCAAAGCCCCGGAACACACGTCACCCTGGTCACCAAAGGAGTCTCTTTCGGCAGCATATCCTGCCAACAAGACGGGACGTGCGATACCTCGCAGGTCGAAGGGGTGGATGCCGACCTGGTGGTCCGCCCCTTTGGCCGCAAAGGCGAGTTTGCAACCGTGCGTGCGTTCGACGTGGGAGCGATGGAGTTCCACTTTGGCATGGAACCCGTGGAGCTGGTTGGAGAAGGCGTAGACCGGGATGGCGACGGCGTAATCAACGAGGTCAGTATCGGCCAGATATCCGCCTTACATATTTTTAATACCACCCTCACACCGCCGCTCATGGACCTCAGCCGGAATGCCCAGGAAGGACAGGAGCTGTTTGAGCAAATCGGTTGTGCGGATTGTCATATCCCGGCCCTGACAACCACCAGTCCGATTCTGACCTATAGTTTTCCTGAGGTGCCGACCGACCCGACCGCCAACGTCTTCTATAGTGTCGATCTGACCGCCTATCCCGCGTTTTTTGAGGAGGCAGAGCAGGGCGGCCTGGTGGTCCCGCTGTTCGCCGACCTCAAACGGCATGACATGGGAGCGGAGTTGGCCGAATCATTCGGGGAAGAACTGGCCGCGCAGTTCACCACCGCCCGGCTGTGGGGCAAAGAGTAAACGTGTCCTCCAATCAGCATGGAGATGCTGGACACGTTTACTCTTCGTGGCCGATACCGCCCCCTACCTCCACGACGGACGAGCGCTGACCCTCACCGAGGCGATTGTGCTCCACGGCGGGGAGGCGCAAGAGGCGCGCGATGCGTTTATCAATACACTTGACGCCCAGGAAAAGGAAACCCTCCTGGCCTTTCTGCGCTCGCTCAGGACGCCCCGCGCAGACGACGTTGCCCCCGACCTTCAGCCCGAGAAGCGCACCAGCGACTGGGAACACTAATTTTCTGCGAGTACATCGCCCGGACCATACTGCACCTGAAACGCCTGAAGCGCACGGTTGAAGGCCGGGTCTTCTTCCGCATCGGGCAGCGCGTCCGCCGCGGGCAGACCCAGCCGCGCCACCGCCGCCTGCCAGCGCGCCAATTGCGGCGGGGACAGGGGAACGGACAGGGTGTAATGCAGTTGGGTATCTTCACTCAGCAGGATAACCGCCAGCTTATCCTGTTGGACGAGCTTGCGCAGCAGTGCGGCATCGCTCGCCTGCCTCGGATTGAGATAGAACACGCCGCCCTTGCTCCCCCCAAACGTCGGGTGCAGTTGGTAGCCGATGGCGACCACCCACACCTGCTCGGGACTCTGCCACGTAGACAGGCTCAGGGTAAGCGGCAGGGGCGCTTGGATAAACCAGTCGAGGTCTTCGACCCGGCTGACAACGGCCAGTTCTTGGCTGCCCTCACGGTCAATAAACCGGACGGAATACAGGGGTTCTTCCATTAGGAGCAGCCAGCTTTCTCGGTTAATCACCACACCGGTCGGTTGCATTGGGTGCCCTCCTCAAATGAGTAAACGCGCTTGACCCACAGGCACGCATCTATCATACATGGCACTCGCATGGCAGATTCGACCGCACGGGGCGCAGACACCGGTCAGCACACAAGGAGGGTCTATGGCGAGGCCGGTCAGGTATAGGATCGTTGGACTGCTGTTCTCCGGCACCGTCATTAACTACATCGACCGGGTGAATATCTCTGTTGCGGCGCCGGTTATCATGGCCGATTCCGGCTGGAGCAAGAGTGAGTTTGGGATGGTCTTCTCGGCCTTCCTGGTTGGCTACGCCGTGCTCCAGTTGCCGGGCGGCCTGGTAGCCGACCGCTGGAGCGCGCGGAAAGTGTTGGCCATCGCCTTTTGTGGCTTCTCGCTGTTCACCGCCCTGACCCCGCCGGCCGTTTCCGCCTTTTGGCTGCTGCTCAGCGCCCGTTTTCTGGTCGGCATGTTTGAGTCCGTCACCATTCCGGCGCTGACTTCCGTCAATGCCCGCTGGATTCCGCGGGCCGAGTTTGGCCGGGCGCAGACCCTGAGCGTGTCCGGCGTGACGGTCGGTCAAATGATTGCCTACCCACTCACCACCTGGATTATCCTTAATTTTTCCTGGCAACTGGTCTTCTATTTTAACGCTCTGCTCGGCTTTGTCTGGGCAGCGCTGTGGCTATGGTTTGCCACAGATACGCCCGGTGAGCATCCTCAAATCGGGGAAGAAGAACGCCGCTATATTGAATCGAACCTGCCCGCCCGTCCGGCTACCTCGCTGCCGTTGCGGACCGTTTTTTCCAGCGCGTCGCTGCTGACCGTGACCCTGGCCTTTATGTGTTTTGCCTACGTGCTGTGGATGTTTCTGTTCTGGTTTCCGACCTATTTGGTCGAGGCGCGCGGCATGTCTCTGGGGGTCATGGGCACGGTCGGCATTTTTATGCACGGTGCGTCGTTTCTCGGCGTTGTCGGTGCCGGGATGCTGTCAGACTGGCTGCTGCGCAACGGCTGGAGTGCGCAGTTCGCCCGCGTGCGCTTTGGTGCGTTCGGTCTCACCCTGGCCCTGCCCTGCCTGGTTCTGGCGGCCCAGACCTCCTCGCCGCTGACCTGTGCCGTTTTTCTGGTTCTTTTTTACGGGCTGTTCAGTATGGGCATAGGCGTCTTTACCACGGTTGCCCTGGAGTTTAATCCGCACCAGTCCGGCGCTATCTTCGGCATGATGAATACGCTCGGGACCTTCGCCGGGATTCTGGGTCCCTGGTCGGCCGGGCAGATGATTGAGCGCAGCGGAGGAGATTGGACCATCCCGCTGTTTGTCGCGACCGGGGTTGGAGCCGTCAGTGCCCTCATCTTATTTGTGGTCAAGATCAAAAAAATCGAATTAGACGATGTTGCGCCGGCGGACACAGCGCAAAGTGGTTCGTGAGTATCTACGGAAAGACAACAGCAACAGACAGGAGGATACTATGGCAGACCGACAGAAACTCTCGGATGCGGACATTCAGGCCAGACTGGGCAGTATTCCGGGCTGGAGCGTGGCCGACGGGAAGTTGCACCGGGAGTATGCGTTCAAGGACTTTGTGCACGCCTTTGGTTTTATGGCCAGCGCGGCCCTGGTGGCGGAATCCATGAATCACCATCCCGAGTGGTTCAACGTCTACAGCACGGTCAGGGTTGACCTGGCCACCCACGACGCCGGGGGCATTACCGAGCTGGACTTTACCCTGGCCGGGAAGATGGAAGAACTCGCTAGCGCAGACAGTTGAAAACCGCTCAAGATCGAAACAAGCTGCTGCCGCCTTCCTTCGGTTCCCTCTCCCCTGGAGGGAGAGGGCTAGGGTGAGGGGGTTCCCAACGGTGAACACGGCCGTACTGCTCCTACGTCAGACAACGCCCGCTTTTTCCAGCTCGTGCAGCTTCTCTGCGGAAAGGCTCAGCAAGCCCCGGTAGACCTCGCCGTTGTGCTGACCGAGCAGCGGGGCCGGGGTGACTTCGACCGGGGAGTCGTCGAGCTGGACCGCGCAGCCGGGCATGGTGATGCTACCTCGGGTCGGATGTTCAACGGTGGCGACCATACCGCGTTCACGCAGTTGCGGGTGGGTGAAGATATCGTGTGAGTCAAAGACCGCCCCGCACGGCACGCCGGCCTCTCCGAATCGCTCCATGACCTCGAACTTGGTGTACTGGGTGGTCCAGGCGCGAATGATGTCATACACCTCGTCAAAGCGGGCATTACGCTCGGACGTGGCCGTATAGCGCGGGTCGCCGATCAAATCTGCACGCTCAATCGTGCGCAGCAGACTCTCCCACATCCGTGGCGTCGTAGACATGAGATAGACATAGTCGTTGAGGCCGCCCGGCGCGCAGGGATAGGTGTCTGTGGGGGCGGCATGGCTGAGGCGGTTACCGGTGCGCTGCACCACGGCGTCGGCCTGGAGATGGTGGCGCATGGGCACCCGCATGTAGTTGACCACCGCGTCCTGCATGGACACTTCCACCTGCTGCCCCGTGCCGGTTTTGCCGCGTTGCAACAGGGCGGCCAGAATGCCGACGGCGCAGTGGATGCCTGTGCCGGTATCACCAATAGTCGGGCCGGGTTTGAGCGGCGGCGAGCCGGGCAAGCCGGTAATGCTCATGGCCCCGCCGGTTGACAGGGCAATCGAGTTGAAACTCTTATACCCGCTCCACGGGCCGGACGTGCCAAAGCCCTTGATCGTGGCATAGATCAGCCGCGGGTCGAGTTGCTGAAGGTCTGCGTAGCCGAGCCCCAGCCTTTCCATAGTGCCCGGAGAGAAATTCTCCAACACCACATCCACCTGGGGGATCAGGGAACGGAAGAGGTCGCGGCCCTGCTCGGTCTTTAGGTTGAGCGTGATGCTGCGTTTATTGGCATTCAGCAGAATGAAAAAATGCGAATCGAGCCCCGGCTGGTTGGTCAGAAAGTTCCGCCCCGACTCGCCGCTGCGGGGTGGTTCGACCTTAATCACATCCGCACCGAGAAAGGCCAATAACTCCGTACACGACGGACCGGCCTCAAAATGCGACAAATCGAGAATACGCACATGATCGAGAGCGAGCATCGATTTTCTCCTTTTTTCTCAGAACCTGATACCCTACCACCTGGGTCGCGTCTCTGCCAAGCTTGTCAAATGGAGAGCGGCAGGAGATAATCAAAGCGCAGACTTTCTATCAGGGAGGGACGGCAGGCTATGCAGAACAAAAAAACATACGATCGTGCCACGCAGGATGTCGGGAATATCATTGGGATGGAGCATGTGAATGTCACCGTTCCGGACCAGGCGATTGCCTCGACCTTCTATGTCTCGGGTCTCGGGTTTACCCGCGACCCATATATGATGGTCGGACCGGGCAATATGTGGGTGAACATTGGCCAGCAGCAGTTTCACCTCCCGGCGAGTGACCCGCAGGTGTTCAGGGGCCACATCGGGCTGGTGGTTCCGGACTTGAATGCCTTGCAGACGCGCCTTGAGCGGGTCCAAAAACGCCTCGCCGATACGGCCTTTCGCTGGTCGGCTAAAAAGGGCTATGTCGCGGTCACCTGTCCGTGGGGGAATCAGTTGCGCTGTTACGCCCCGCGTCCGCAATTCGGGAACATGACGCTGGGCCTGCCCTATATTGAGATGCCGGTCGCCCCCCGCACGGCGCGCGGGATTTGCCAATTCTACCAGGAGGTGATGCACACCCCGGCCAGCGTCCTCCAGGAGCGCGGCACGGCGGTCGCCCAGGTCCAGGTCGGGCGTGCTCAGGTCTTACGTTTTCGGGAAACCTCGAAGGCCATTCCCGCCTATGATGGGCATCATATCGCCGTCTACGTGGCCAACTTCTCGGTCCCGCATGCCTTCCTGAAACGTCACAAACTGATCACCCAGGAGAGCGACGATCATCAGTATCGCTTTCAGGCCATCGTCCATCCCAAAACCGGCAAGCTGTTATGCGAGCTTGAGCACGAGGTCCGCAGCCTGTTTCACCCCATGTACGAGCGGGAATTGGTGAACCGCAACGCCGGCCAGAGCATTTTTGCCTATCAGAAGGGACAGGACGCGTTCGCCGCCTGAGCGGTTTGCAAGCGAAACTTTGATGCACTATGGCAGGGGAATAACCCGAATACTGCTTTCCTGTGCGACAGCGAAATGGTTTGTCCAGTCGATTTGTTGGCTCAGAACAGACATAAGAAAGCGGGCCAGGAAGGTCGCCGAATGCAGTCGTGGCCTTAACAGGATGATGCCACATGTTGCGTCCCGGCCCTGACGAAAGGCTATTTCGCCAAAGTCTTTATCAAATGTGACTAACACGCGATTCTCCGCTACCGACATCGCCAGTACTGTGTCATCGTCAGCACCAGCCGCTATCTCTTTGACCCAGGCAAGGTCAATGCCCTCTTGGCGAGCCGCCTGAACCGCATCTCCAGGGACATTCTCGTTCGCTAAAAACTTTGCACCGCTCACAACGTCAGTGGGTACACTTTCTCCTGTTTCACCACCTCACTGGCGTAGTGCAGAGCTGCCTGGATGTCGGCCTCGGTGAGATGCGGGTAGTTTTGCAGGATTTGGGCGTGCGTCCAGCCTTCAGCGAGGAGCTCAACAAGGAACTCTACAGCAATCCGGGTCCCTTTAATCACCGGCTTTCCAACAAGCACCTTTGGGTCAATAGAGATGCGCTCTTTCCAGTCCATAGTTCCTCTAGGGTAAGCAAGCTGCTCACGCTCCGCAAGAGAAGAGGCTTTTCTCTAATTTCTGACGAAGTTCCAAATAATGGCGGTAATCATTCGCCCACTCCACAAACACAATGTCATCCGACAGTTTGCCCCGGCTGTACCGATCAAAGAACTCCTCCGAGTCCATCTGCTGCTGGCTCTCATAAGTGCTTAGCCGTTTCGTCACTGCTACCAATGCGTCAAGGGGTGAGGTGTATTCGATTGTTTGTTTCCGCATCTCGACCTCCTGTATATGCCCCTTCAGTGTACCCGAAATATCTTCATGACTTCATCCGATATTCCCATCCCCTCTTGGGAGGGGTGATGCAAATTAACTTGTCTGGCGGCCAGCGGACTATTTTTCCCTCACCCTACCCCCTCTCCCAGAGGGAGAGGGGCTCTTTTCTTTCCCTCTCCCCTGGAGGGAGAGGGGGGCCGAAGGCCGGGTGAGGGGGCAACGGACCCTCGTAGGGGGCTAGCGCGTTTCACGATACGTTGTCGCCGTGCCCGTCCGCGCTCGTCGGGAAAGACAAGGGCTGGCCCCAAGCGGCCGGGGAGGGGATGGGGGGGGGCTCCCCGCCTGGGAGGGCGGCCATCCTGGCCGCCATGCGGGCTGGAAGCCCGCCCTCCTCCAGGAGGAGAGAGACGCGCTACACAGCAGCGTGATTTGCTCTAATGACACAATATGCATCACACGTCCCAAGAGGGGATTGCGGGCGCGCTCATCCTAATATCCGCCGCGCTTGTCCACGACATTATCCATCGGCTCGCCGCGTAAATACTGGCCGAGAATCGGTTGGAACAACGCCACCGCATGCTCCCAGTAGTGCGAGCGAATGCCGGAGTAATGCGGGGTGAGAATGACATTCGGCAGGTGGAAGAGCTCGCTGTCGGCCTCCGGCGGCTCGGGGTCGGTGACGTCCAGCCCGGCGCCGCCGAGGCGGTCTGCTTTGAGGGCCTGGATCAAGGCCGCTTCCTGAATGATCGCGCCGCGACCGACATTCAGAATAAAAGCCCCCGGCTTCATCAGCCGCAGTTCGGGCTCTCCGATCATGCCCCGGGTTTCCGGCGTCAGCGGCGCGGCAACCACCACATAGTCCGACTGCGCCAGGAGCTGGGGCAGGTCGTCCGGCCCGAATAATTCATCAACACAGGCCGGCTTGTCGCCACCTCGGCGTTTGTTGGCGACCACCCGCATGCCGAGCGCCTGACAGCGTTCGGCCACGGCCAGGCCAATACTGCCCAGCCCGATAATGCCAACGGTCCGGCCGTGCAGCTCGGCAATCAGCGGAAAGCGGCTGAGCATTTCCTGACGCGCCCACCTGCCTTCTGCCTGGAGGCGATAGGCGTCGTGCAGGCGGCGCGCAAACATGAGCATCACGCCCAGCACGTGCTCGGCAATCGGTACGCCGTAGAGGCCGCGCGAGTTGGTGACCAAGACATCGCTCTCGATCAACTCCGGAAACAAGACGTGCGTCGCCCCGGCCGAGGTGAGGTGGAGCCATTTGAGCTGTGGGGCGGCAGCCAGGTCCTTTTTGCTGAAGCGGACGGCACACAGCACCTCCGTATCGGCCAGTTCGGCACGCCGTTGGTCCGGGTCCTGGATCAGATTGATATGCGCCTGCGGAAATGCTTCTTGCAGTTGCCGGGCGAGGGCGAGGGGAAAATCCGGAAAGCCGTCCAGCCCGGACGCGCCGGCAAACGAAATACTCACCTTGGTCATGGCGGTCCTCGTGAGGGGCCTATCCGTTGCCTGCCGTTTGCGTGTCTCGCCAATAGCTCCACGGCACGGGATAGTGTACCAGTTCCAACTTGATACCGTCCGGGTCGGCAAAGAACACGGCGTAATACTGCGGGCCGTACTCGGGATAATCGGCGGGCGGGTCAAGCACGGTTATGCCCTCGGCCAGCAGAAAATCGTGGAAACGGTCCACATCGACCTTATGCCTGGCCTTGAGCGCCAGGTGGTGCAGGCCGGCCCGAAAGCGGTTATGGCCGGTGGCTTTTTCTTCGGCCGCGGCTGCCTTGATACCGATAATCAGGTGGGCGTTATGGAAACCGTTGTAATGCGGATGGACGAGCTGGCGAAAGCCCAGCACGCCCAGAATTTTTTCATAAAAGGGCAGCGAGCGGCTCAAATCCGTCACCGTCAGGTCCAGATGATCGACGCCCAGGACCTCACAAGGCTCGAAATCGGGCGGAGTCGTTTCCAGCGGAACCGAGCCCGGGATGACCGCGCTTTTCAGGTGGTCGGCGTGAAAGAGTTCGGATGGAGACATCGCAATCTTCCTTTATCTGTCCTGAGCAGACCGCCTGCACCTGCCTCTTAATCCAAGACCTTCTCGTCTTTGAGCCGCGCGATCTCTTCCGGCGTATAGCCCAGCACGTCCCGCATGACCTCGTCCGTATGCTGGCCGAGCAGCGGCGCGGGCGCGCGGACGCCGTTGGGCGATTCGGCCAGTAACCAGGGGATACCCATATGCAGCCGGGCACCGACTTCCGGATGAGGCAGGCGCGAAAACGCCCCGCGGGCTTCCAGATTCTTATCCTCCGCAAGGTCAGACGCACTCATCGCCGGAAAGGCGGCAACACCTGTCTCCTGGAGAAGCTGCGTTATTGCCCAGCGGTCGCGCTGGCTGGTCCACGCGGTCAGCAGTTTTTCCAGCTCGTCTTCGTTCGCTTTCCGATCCGGGGCGGTAGCAAAGCGTGGGTCACGGGCGAGTTGCGGCGCGCCCATAGCCTGACACAGGGCCTGCCATTCTGCGTCCGAGCCGCACGCGATCGAGACCCAGGCATCCTCTCCCGCGCAACGAAAACAGTTATGCGGGGCCATGATGGGGTCGTGGTTGCCGTCACGCTCCGGCTGGGTGCCGTTCATGACGTAATCCATCCAGCCTTCGGACACCAGGGCCGCCACGGCCTCAAACAGCGACACATCGATATACTGGCCCTGGCCGGTGCGTTGCCGGGCGACCAGCGCGGCGCAGACTGCCGCTGCGGCGTGTATGCCGCTATTCGGGTCGCCATACGAAATCCCGACCTCTTGCGGTGAGCCGCCCTGATAGCCGGTGAGGGAAGATAAACCGCTGACCGGAGCCATAGCCGGGCCATAGCCCATATATTTTTTCTGTGGGCCGGAATGGCCAAAACCCGAGATCGAGGCCACAATGATATCCGGCTTGATCTGCTTGAGATCGTCGTAACTGAGCCCCAGGTTGTCCATCACGCCGGTCGCAAAATTATCCACCACCACATCGCTCTGCTTGATGAGTTCTTTGACGATCTCCATGCCCTGCGGTTTGGCGACGTTGAGGAGCAGACTCTTCTTGCCCATGCTCCACTCGTTGAAAATACCGGAGCGATTCACCCCGCCTTTCATATCCTTCGGATAAATAGGCAGCCGGCGGGTAATATCCACCCGGGCGTTGGATTCAACCTTAATCACCTCAGCCCCCAGGTGAGCCAGATGCATAGTGCCAAACGGACCGGCCCAGACCCAGGTAAAATCCGTCACCCGCACGCCGGCCAGGGGCAGACGGGGATTGGGGGTTGGGGGTTGGGGGTTGGGGGTTGGGGAAGTGCTTTGGAGTTCGGCGAAGACTTCGGCGTTATGCTCGCCCAGTTGTGGGGCGGGACGACGAATCTGCCACCACGGCTCGCGCAGTCGGTACGGGGCGCCGAGATGGGTCAGCTTGCCCGCCTTGGGATGTTCGACATCCACAAAAAACCCGCGCGCGCGGAGATGCTTGTCTTCGGCAAGCTGGGCCATGGTCTGCACCGGCGCAAAACAGATCCTCCGCTCCTGGCCCATCCGAAACAGTTCGTGCACCTGCTGCTGCTGGAACCACTCGTCCAGATACATCTTGAGCACGTCCTGGTTCTTGGCCCGGTCTATCCCCCCTTGAAAAATCTCCCAGCTCGCCCACTCGGGATTCCCCATGAGGTCAACCAGGCGTTCCCATTGGTCTTCCTCCGCAACCACCAGGAAGATGAGACCGTCCTGACACTCATAAATACCCCACGGGTACAGCAGCCGTTTGCCCAGGCGTGAAGCGACCCTCTCGGCGTAGGTATAATGGACGAAGCTCTGTTCCATGAAAGAGGACACATAGGCTTGAACGGCGAGATCAATATGTTCTCCGCGCCCGGTTTCCAAGGCTCGATAATAGGCACCCAGCGTCGCGACCGTGGCAGCCAGCCCACCCTGGAAGCCCGTCTGCTGGCCGTAGGCTTTGAGGGGCGGCAGGTCCGGATAGTCGGAGGCCCCAGGGCTCAACCACGCCCAGCCGCCGGCATTGGCGACGGTAAGGTCATACGCCTTATAGTGTGTATACGGACCGGTCAGGCCAAAGGGCGTAAGCGAACACATCACCAGCCGCGGGTTGAGGGCACGAAAGGTCGGATAATCAAGGCCCAGCTCGGCCATACGCGGCGGCGCGTAATCGTGGACCAGGATGTCGGCCCACTGCACGAGTCGAGAGAGGTGGTCTTGCTCCTGGGTCACATCAAGCCTGACACCGCGCTTATTGGTATTGAGGGATAAAAAGAGACCACTCTGCTCGGGGTCTGCCTTGCCGTCCGGAAAAGGCCCGCGCCAACGGGACTGGTCGCCGCCCGGTTCTTCGGCTTTGACCACATTCGCGCCAAGGTCGGCCATGAGTTTTGTCGCGTATGCCGCCGGAGCAAGATGGCCGAGTTCCAGTACTTTGACACCTTCGAGACCCTGCATAAACTCCCTCCTTTGCCAGAGCGGCTCAGACACTCCGCCGCCGTTCCCAGTATCGATCAGCGCAAACGTTTCTAACACTCATCGAACGAATTGCCTACTGTTTTTCTTGGTTCTATCCTGACTCGCGATTTGCTCTCTTGCTAGGACCTGGGATAGTATTCCTGTCCACGGGTTGAAAGAGTAAACATGTCCTTCCCTGATTCCAAGCCGTTGTACACGTTTACTCTTTGAGGTCAATCCGGAAGGGACACTTCGCAGTAGAGAGCTGGAGCAGTCATATGAGTCGGATACGCCGTCATCTCTTTATAGGAGTCAGTCTGTTGGGCATCGGCCTGCTGGCCGGTATGGGGGGGAAGTCTGTCCGGGCGGATGATCTGACTGACATCCAACAGGCATTTGAGGCGGATATCCGATTGTTCAACGGACAAGACCCAACGACGTTCACGGCCACAGCCCACGAGCATGTCGTCTTATTCGGGACCTTGTCTCCCTTTGCGGTCGAGGGCAAAGCCGCCATTCAACAGCTCGTGCAGGAGTATTTTACGAACCACGATTACGTCAAATGGCAGTCGGCAAACGCGAAATTCCTGGTGATTGAAACGAGCGGGCTGGCGTGGGGGCATTATACCGTGCGAGAGCAGCCGCGGGTTGGGCCGCGGAGAATACTGCATGGGCGCTACACCTTCACCTATGCCAAGGAGGAGGGCAAATGGCTGGTCGTTGCCTTGGACTTCTCGCCGCTGTAATGCAGATAAGCCTGAGCCGACAAAAACGCGCGAACGCGATGAGAATACGGTGAGGGAATATGATGCTGCTACTACGTATCGGCCTTGTGTGCGCCTGGGTCCTCATGCTGGGTGGGCTGTCTCCGGCCCTCGGGCAATCGGACCGCGAGGCCCTCATTGCCGCTTTTAATGCCGAGATTGAAGCCCTCAATAGCGGAGACCTGAACGCGGCGGTTGTGACTGCCCACGACAAGATCGTCCTGTATGGGCTGTACTCGCCGTTTCCTATCGAGGGCAAGCAGGCATTTCGACAGGCCGTTCGGGAATACTTCGATGAACAGGAACACGCCACGCTCGCAATCGTCCATCCGAGATATCGCCTGACCGGGGCCACCGGGGTGGCGTGGGGCCATTATCAGCTTACCCGGAGACTCAAGGGAGAGCCCGTCGCTATGACTCCCGGCCAGTATATGCTGACCTATGTGCAGGTCGATGGCGCCTGGCTGATGATGAGCATGCACTTTGCCCCCTTACCGCAATAAGCCGGGCTGCACCAAGAACCGCGCGCAGATTGATACACGTCGGGAAGCAACGCGCACTTGGGCCGAGACTAGATCGGAATGAACACACGGAGTGAAGAGACAGCAAAGAACAGCGTCGGATGCGTCCGCTGCACCCGACAGCAACTAGAGCAAATTACGATGCTGTGTAGCCGCCCGTCATTCCTGCGGAAGCAGGAATCCAGGCCCCCAGCCCCCTCCACCCGCTGGATGCCGGATCATGTCCGGCATGACGGGAGCCCCATGTACGGCTAGAGCTGAGCGTGAAACGTGCTAACTCAGCCCATAAAACTGCTTCGCGCTCTCGGCTAACACCTTGTGTTTGTTCTCAGCCGAGAGCTTCTCGGCAATCATTTGCGGAGCCCCGGGAAAGAAGCCGTCCGGGTGGGGATAATCGGTCGCCCACAGAATCTTTTCCGCGCCAACATAGTCCACCAGGTAGGCCAGGCTGCCCTCAACCGGTTCGTACGAGATCCAGCACTGGCGCTTGAAATACTCGCTCGGGAGCAGCGTCAGGGGCGAATCCGTGAACACCCCATGGTCGTCGCAGTGGCGGTCCATGCGATCCAGCCAGGGGGCAATCCAGCCGCCGCCCGACTCCAGAAACGCGATGCGCAACTTCGGAAAACGCTCGCACACGCCGTCCCAGATGATACTCAAACTCGCCAGCATCATTTCCACGGTATGAGAAACAATATGGCGCGGGGCCAGCTCCTCAAAGCGGTCGGCCCCCGCCGCCGGCATCCCGCCCGTGCCCTCGTGAACGCCGATGGCAAAGTCGAGCTCTTGGGCTGCGGCCCAGAAGACGTCGTAATCGCGATGCCCCAGCATGCGGTCGTTATACGGGTTGGGACGCAGAAAGCCGCTCCGCATCCCGAGTGCATTCCGAGCGTAGCGCATTTCTTCGATAGCCAACTCGATGGACTGCATCGGCAGCATGGCCACACCGAACAGCCGGTCAGGATAGGGCCGACAATAGTCGGCCAGCCAGCGGTTATACGCCCGGCAGGTGGCCGCGGCGAGTTGGGGGTCTTCTATCGCCCCGGAAAAAAGGCCCAGGGTGGGATACAGAAAAACGGCGTCTATGCCGTCCAGTTCCATGTCCGGCATCCGCGCGTGCGGATCAAAACCGCCTTTGCGGCCCTCGGTGTATTTAATATCGGTCGAAGCCCGACCGTCCCGCGCGCCAATGGCACCGGCAAAGCCCAGCCCTTTTTGTCCTCCCAGCACGCGGCCTTCAATCCGCAGGCGCTCCTTGCCGTCCGTATCGACAATCAGTTCGGGCACGCGCTCCCGGTAGGCCGGGTCAATATAGTCGGCCCAGAAATCGGGTGGTTCCAACACATGGCCGTCCGAATCAATAATATTATACATGCGACTCATTGGCGTCCCTCCCTGCTCAAAAAGAGTAAACGTGTCAACATCTGCATGTCTATTGGAGGACACGTTTACTCTTTTCACAACGCGTTGCCTTGCGTCCTACCACCTTCCCTGTATGGGTACAAGCTTGCTGTCATTGCGCCCAGACGACTTGAAACCTGGCGGGGCAGGACATATGCTCCCGGTAACAATTTTCCTATCTCTAAAGGAGGAGCGACGTCATGAGACCGCCAGAAGTTCAATCCAGTATGATGCAGTATCCCGGCCAGGGCGATACGCCGGTCAACGCCTATCTGAGCCAGCCGACCACGGAGGGGCCGCACCCCGGTGTGATCGTCATCATGGAAGCCTTTGGCTTAAACGATCATATTAAAGACGTGGCCGACCGTTTTGCCCGCGAAGGCTATATTGCGCTGGCACCGGATATGTATACGCGCGAGGGCAATCCCGACCCGAGCGATATCAACGATGTGATCAAGGTCATGTTCTCCGTGCCCGACTCTCAGGCCATGGCCGACCTGGACGCCGCCGCCCGGCATATCAAGGGCCGGGCTGACTCCAACGGGAAAGTCGGCGCCATCGGCTTTTGTTCCGGCGGGCGCTACACCCTGATGTTCGGCTGCACGAGTCAAAACCTGGATGCCGCGGTAGATTCGGCCGGCGGTTTTATCATTCAGGACGATTTTCCGCCGACCCGCCCGACCTCGCCGATTGACCTGGTCAAGGACCTGTCCTGCCCCCTGCTGGGCTTATTTGGCGAAGAGGACCCCAACCCTTCGCCGGAACACGCCGAGCGCCTCACAGCGGAACTCGACAAGCACGGCAAGACGTATGAGATGCGTATGTATCCTAATGCCGGCCATGCCTTTTTCGCCGACTATCGGGAGAGCTATCGCCCGGTAGCCGCCCAGGATATGTGGCACCGCGTGCTGCTGTTCTACGCCAAACATCTCAGCAACTAGCGTATCATCGCCCTCTCCCTCTGGGAGAGGGCCGGGGTGAGGGGCTTTTGCGGACTACGGCCTGCTCATCCATACGCACAAAAGGAGACCTACCCATGGCAGTAGAGAAATTCCCCGTCGAAGCGAGCCATATCCTCATGTTTGCTCGTTCCGTGGGCGACTATAATGAGATTTATGCGGATGAAGGGTATGCCCAGACCACCGAGCCTGGGTCCATTATTGCCCCACCGACCTTTGTCCAGGCGAGCGCCCAGTTTGATCCCGACTATTTTCTGCGGCCCAAACCGGGCACGCCGTGGTTCGGTTCGGGCAAAGAGCCCACGGGCGTGAAAAAGGAAGGTAGCGGCGGGGGCGGAGGCGGTGGGGGCGGCCTGCACGCCGAGCAGCACTATGAATACCACCGCCATCCCAAACCGGGCGATGTCCTGACCGCCACGGTAAAACCGGGCAAGAAATGGGAGAAGCAGGGCAAGCGCTCGGGTAAGCTGCTCTTTTCCGAGACCATTACCGAGTATCGCGATCAGAACGGCGAACTCGTTGTCACCGCCCGCAGCGTTGGCGTCCACACCGAGCGTCCTGTGGATCAGTAGGAGGGAAAGCATGGCATTATCAGCGAGTAAACTCACAGTCGGAGATACCTACGAAGAACAGGTAGTCGAAGACCTCAAACGCACCCAGCTCGTCCAATACGCCGGAGCATCGGGCGACTATAATCCGGTTCATACGGATGAAATCTTTGTCACCAAAGTGGCGGGTTATCCGTCCGTCTTTGCCCACGGCATGCTGTCGATGGGCATGACCGGCAAGATGTTGACCAACTATGTCGGCGACGGTCGTCTCACCCAATACGGCGTGCGCTTTACCCGCCAGGTCTGGCCCGGCGACTCCCTGACCGCCAAAGCCACGGTGAAAGCCATCCGCCAGGAAGAAGGCGGTCCCATCGTCGATCTGGATGTCTCGACCGTCAACCAAGACGGGGTCGAGGTCGTCAGCGGCTACGCCTCGGCTCGGGTCGATCCGTAATTTCCTTACATAAAACTCTCCATCCTGCCCTCTCCCTCGGGACACTCCGGGAGAGGGTAGAAGCCCGCCCCATAGCTTGACCCATATCAGCAATCTAAAAGATTTATATGGGAATTATGCCAGAACCGGTTTCAAAAGATGATGGAGAGGCACAATGTTGATGGAGAGTGCATTTCTAAAGATTCCAGAGTTGATGGTTTCGAACCTCAATAGCGGTAACGTTGAAGCCCTGGTCGTCCAATACTTGGCAAATGGCTTGCAGATGGAACTCAATTGTCGATCAGTCCCTTTCGCATATAACCACGTCACCGTTGAGAGTCCCTATCCGAATCAGGATAAAACAGGAGCGATTTTACGGGCCGATTTGCTTTTTGAAGATCGCGGAAGTGGCATGCCCTCCAACTATAGACTGGATCAATATGGTTATAAAGAAAAACAATGGGTTGAGGTAAAGAGTTTTTTTTCACGAAGGGGATCAGCACCACCCACTACGCAGAATATAGGAAGAATTATTAAAGACATTCTGAGGCTATGTTTACTACCAGAAGAGTTGCAGGGTCGTATTCGGCAGAATGGACGATATGTTCTGCTGATCTTTGACAAACATCCTTCAAAGTATCTTGCATATTCGGGTCGTGACTGGCTGAAAAGTATCTTCGAGGATATAGACCCAATACTAACGGTTGACCTAAGTAAGGAAAAACTGTCTCTAGTTAAAGAGATTGTCAATGCTTCCTCGATTGATGCGCAGATTAAGACTACGTTCTCAAAACACTACTTCGAGCCAATCGTAGAGGGCCCCTCGGCTTATTGGGGCTACTTACTGCGAATAGACGAATTTTCTATTGCAATAAATGGAAAGCGTATCGAGTCAAAAAAGGACATTGACGACCTTTGGGACAAAGAAAAAGTTGAAGCGTTACAGTCTGTTAGGACTGAATTCGTCAGGTTGTCAAAGGGTGATAAAGGGGAAATAGTGAGATGACTTTTTGTCAATGAAGTGTAGCGAAATCCAGGGACTGCATGTTTCGGATTGTCATTCTCCTTTTCCCTTACAGACCGTGATACAGAGCAAACATGAAACATGCTGTTCTTGATCATTTTCTGAGGCCGTTCGCTGAATGCCTGACACCAGAAGTCGCCCAGCGTATCGTAGACCTTGAAATCGACCCACGCTCTCAAGCTCGGCTTGATGAGCTCGCTGCTAAAGCCAATGAGGGACATTTGACCGACGATGAGCGACAGGAGTACGGGGAGTTTGTTGAAGGCATTGACCTCATGGGCATTCTCAAGGCCCGAGCACGAACCGTCTTGGTGAAACACGCCCCATAATGGAGCTGCCACGGGTGATGGGATTAAATTTGTGTGTAATGCGTGATGAAGAAGCTAACATCAGTCATTAAGAAAGCCACTACTAAAGTTGATCGCGAATATTTCCTCCTCGATATAGATGGGGGTGATCCCATATATCGTGAGCGAGTCTATTGCTACGAGCTTTATCATCAAATGCGCCTGTGCTGGCCGGCGGATACGAAGTTCTACCTCAACGGCGAGGTCGACAAAGCCGGTCATCCGGAATTGAAAAAATTAGAAGCGAAGGCGGATCATGTAAAACCTGATTTGCTCGTTCACCAGCCCGGCTACGGAAAGGGCAACTACGCAATTATTGAGGTTAAATCCCCTAACACCGATAACGATGGCATATATAAGGACTTAAAGAACTTATCGCTATTCAAGCGCAAGGTTGGCTATAAACGCGCCATCTATCTCATCTACGGAGACGGAGACAAGGCTGTTGACGTCGCAAAGCGGGTGAAAACTATTGCAGAGAAAGCTCAAAAGTTTGAGTTAGAGCCAATTGAGTTATGGCTACACAAGGAGCCTGGAAAACCAGCTGTGCGTTGCACTATGCTCCGCCGGACTAACACAATTAGCGGCGCCTAAGCTTCGACATGCTCCTTTTCCCTTTTCAGGCCCTATATTTCCAGACTGCGCATAAGGTTTGTGATCATACGCCACGGCAGGGCAGGCCCGACTTCGCGGGTCTGATATTGGTCCCCGCCATAGACGAGATAAGACTGTCGCACCTGCTCTTTTGCCAGGTGCTGATAGTATTCGAGCCCCTGAAAAAAATCGGCGTTCAGGGTGGCACCGGATTTGATTTCGAGCGCGGTCACTTGATCGCCATAGTCGATGAGCACATCGACCTCCTCGCCCTTGTGATCCCGCCAGAAATGGAGCGGCAACTGCTTGCGGTGGTGGGCGTTCCATTTGTACAGCTCGCTGACGACCCAGCACTCAAACAGGCTGCCCCGGAGGGCGTGCAGGCGTAGTTCATCGGCTGAACGGATACCGAGCAGTCGGCTCGCGAGTCCGGTATCGTAGAAGTAGAGCTTCGGTCGCTTGATCAAGCGTTTCGAGAAATTGCGATGGTGGGGTGTGAGACGATACGCGATATAGCTCGCTTCCAGAACGGAAAGCCAGGCACTGGCGGTATTATGGGTGATGCCGGCATCGTTCGCGAGCCCGCTCAGGTCGAGCACCTGCCCGATTCGTCCCGCACAAAGCCGCACGAAGGTTTGAAACACATGGAGATTCTGGACAGCCGTAATCTGGCGGACATCCCGTTCGACATAGGTGCGGATGTAATCCCCATACCAGTCGAGCGGATCGAGGTCGCGGTCGAACAGGGGGGGATACTGTCCGGTGAAGAGAAAGTGATCGAGCGACGGAATCTGGACATCGGCGGCCTGCAACTCGGCGAAGGAAAAGGGCAATAAATCGAACAGCGCCACTCGCCCAGCCAGCGTTTGCGAAACCCCGCCCAGAAGACCAAAGTGCTGAGAGCCGGTGAGGACGAAAAATCCGGGCTCTTGACGTTCATCCACAATCCCTTGGATGTAGGAGAAAAGGTCAGGCACCCGTTGGACCTCGTCCAGAATAGCGCCCCTGGGGAAGCCTCCGAGAAATCGTCTCGGGTCAGACAGGGCAAAGTCCAATTGGTCCGGGTCTTCCAAGCTGATGTAGGCTTTGTCTGGAAAAACCGCCCGCGACAGCGTTGTTTTCCCCGATTGACGAGGCCCGGTTATGGCGATGACAGGATAACCTTGCGCTGCCCTACGTAAAGCCGGAGCCATCTCTCTTTCGATCATAAGTATTTATAATATAATGATAAGTACAATATTTCAATCCTTTTAATAGAATGTACTGTCAAAATTTGGGCCTTAGAATTGTCATGGCAGGTACGAGAGAGGACTGAATGCCAAGGCTCTGTCTGGTCTTTATTGGTTGGTCGTCGTATGGTGACAATATCTTGTCATACGAACGTTGCGAGGAGCACTATGGATACCGAAGCCATCCGGCAAGCACGCATTGATCTCACGGCCATACTGCGCTGGGCAGACCGGCTCGGCCTGAGTGAGGGCATCTGTAATCACTTCAGCCTGGTCGTCCCAGGTACGACGGATCGGTTTCTGCTCAATCCGCAGGGCCTGCATTGGTCCGAGTTGCGGACGAGCGACCTGCTTGTCGTCGACCCGGACGGGAACGTGATCGACGGCAAATGGCAGGTTGAGCCCACGGCCTTCTTCATCCACTCCCAGATTCATCTCGGCAACCCGTCCGCCCGGTGCGTGCTGCATACCCATATGCCGTACGCGACCGCCCTGTGCGCACTCGACGGCGGGCGTCTCGAATGGATCAGTCAGAATGCGCTGCGCTTCTATGACGGTGTGGCGTACGAAGAGGCGTATAACGGCCTCGCCCTGGACGAGGCCGAAGGGCAGCGGCTCAGGGACAAGCTGACCAAGGGGAAGGTTGTCTTTCTCGCCAACCACGGCGTGATTGTGACCGGGCCGGACGTGGCAACCGCATTCGACGATTTATACTACCTGGAGCGGGCGTGCATGGTTCAGGTGCTGGCCCACTCAACAGGCTTGCCGCTCAAAAAGATTCCTGACCAGGTGTGTCGTCACACGCATGAGCAGCTTGAAACGGGCCGCCAGCAAGCCGTCCTCCATCTGGACGCCATCAAGCGCATGCTGAAACGGGAGGCTCCCGCTTTCCTGGAGTAAGCTCAACACGGCAGGCTGCCCGGCGAGCCGAGCCGTGGCCTGGGCGTAAGGTGGGTCCGGGAGGACCCACCCCGCTTCGACCGGGATTATCAGGACAATCCTGTAATCCTTTAATCCTGATTAAACGTCCAGACGATAGCCGGCGCCGTCTCGGACCAGCTTGCCGGCGCTTGGTCCGGCAAAATGGGTGCCGATAACCAGCGTCGGCGTATCCGCAAACTGTTCAAAGGTCCGCCAGCGGGTTGCCAGCGCCATAGTGTTGTCGATATCGAACGGCGTGCAGATATTCGGGTCGTGGAACTGGATCGGATGGTGGATGAAGTCCCCGGTAATCATGGCCGCCTCGCCCTTGGACTCAACCACGACCGAGCAGTGGCCGGGCGTATGACCCGGCGTCGGAATCAGCCGGACTCCTTCGCAAATCGTCGTCGGCGCGCTGATCGACTTGGCCAGACCGGCATCGAAAACGGGTTGCATGGAGTCCTCAAAAACGCGGCGTTGAATGGTGAAGAAGTCCACCGCATCGGCCGGCAGGCTGGCGATCATATCATCATCAATATTGCCAAACAGCTCCAGCTCTTTCTGATCCATCAGATAGGACGCCTTCGGAAAGGTCGGGACCCATTTGCCGTCAACCTGCTGCGTGTTCCAGCCGACATGGTCAAGATGCAGGTGGGTGCACATGACGTAGTCAATGCCGTCCGGGTCGTAACCGGCCGCCTTCATGTCGTCCAGGAAGGAGGTGGACAGATTACTCATGATGTCCATCGGGGAACGGTTGCGGTCGTTGCCGATGCAGGTGTCCACCACCACGGTCGCACCGGGCGTGTCCACGATCAGCGAATGAATGCTCAGAGACAGCGCGCCTTCGGGCGTAACGAAGTGGGGAAAGAGCCACTCGACCTGTTTCACAACCTCGGGGGTTGCGGTCGGCAGCACATCCGAAAATTCCGGATATACGATTTCCTCAATCTTCGTGATTTTAGTATCACCTATCTGCCAATGCATAATATTCCTCCTGTTCTCCTATTGTTCTGACATTTGTCTTGCTCGGTTTTTTCCCCTCTCCGCCTGGGAGAGGGTCCTTTGCCTCGCTCTATAACGGTCCCGGTCGGACCGGGTCTTTGCCGTCCCAGTCTTTGGCCGCGTTCTCAACTAGCATAAACAAATCCTTGAAGACAGCGTGATTGTCCCACAGTTCGGTATAATGGCCGATGGTGTTGACCGTGTCAAAATACACCAGTTCGGCATTGCCGACCGTGCACTCGAACGCGGCCTCATGGCCCAGTTCCTTATACTGGGCATAGGTCGCTTTGTAGTCTTCGGGCATCAGGCCGAAATGATGGACGCCAACCCGACCGGCATCCAGAAATTCTTTATAGACGGAAGGCTCGGCGTTATGTTGCACAATCAGTTCGATCTGGAGGGCGCCACTATTGCCCAGGGCCAGGGTCACATCCACATTGGAGGGGTTGCCCCGGTAGCGCTGATTTTTGAGCGGACAGTGTTCAAACAAATAAAACGGTCCCACTTTCAGCACGTCTACCCAGTATTTGAGCGCGGCGTCCATGTCTCTGACCACATAGGCTAACTGACGAACGGTATGCAGCGGTTGTGTCATCCGAGTCCCCCCTTGTGTAAACTTTCGAGCACGGTCAGGATCAAGCACTTGAGCCAGCCGGACTTGCTAGCGTCTTAGCTTACATCGACGTGATCGACAAGGATGAGGGCCTATCGGTGCGGCCGGCAGGATCAGTGCGGGCGCAAAACCCGGTGGACAGGCCTGGAGCGGGGGTCAGCATGAAGAGGAGGACGCCTTGGACTCGCCAAAAATTGAGTACCCTTGCACCTGGTCGTTCAAGATCATCGGTTCCGATACGGCCCAGATAACGGAGTCCGTAGTCGCTATGCTTGAGGCTTTCGCGTATCAGCTGAGTGAATCGCGCCACAGTCGGACAGGCAAATACACCTCCTTCAATCTCTCCGTTCAGGTCAAGAGCGAAGCAGAGCGGCAGGCCATATTCAGCGGCCTCAAGCATATTCCGAGTGTCAGAGTAATCCTGTAAGTAAGAAGACAGCCGTCAAGGAGATTTCGTATGAAGTTCATGTATTTTTGTCTGCCGTCCATTCCGGCCACGCCCCAAGAACGGAAAGACCTGCGACCCATTGCCCACCGCCCTGGAGCCGCTCGCTACGCTTGATGCCGTGCAGTCGATCCGCCACGCCGACCGGGCGCAGACGCACGGTACACGTCCAACAAATTGAGCGAGCCGACGTGGCGCGGGGATGAAACGGTTGGGTATGACAGGACTCAGGACGCTGGCCGGTGGCGTAAGGCTTCTTGGGGCAGTGGTCGCGGGCGGCGCGGTCCTGGTATGGGCCGGTCTCATCCACGCCCAGTCGATTGAAGCCATCCTGGAGGCCAAAGCGCAGCGGACGGCGGCCCAACGGAAGCTGAGTTCCCAGTTCCTGAGCGTGACAGAGAGTGCCCAGCCGCCGGACAGCGGCACAGGCCAGCAGACACCGGCTGCACCCGTCCCGGACACGGGCGGCACGGGCGGCGTCCAGGCCGACGTGGCGCCAGCGGTGCCGGCGCGTCCACAGTCTGCACTGGTCACGGACGAGCTGCCTCCGATATCGGATGTCGAGAACGAGGTCGTCACCGTCGATATCCGGGCAGACGTCACGGACACCGTGCTGGAACGCATCCAGTCCCTGGGTGGCACGGTGCTGAGCAGCGTCCCCAAGTACCGAGCCATCCGGGCACGGCTGCCTCTCTCCGCCCTGGAACCGCTGGCTACACTTGCATGCCGTCCAGTTCATCCGCCCCGCCGAACAGCCAATCACGCACCAGATGCTGTCGCGCACAGCCGTGGCCCAGGCCGTCGTGACGGCGAGGCGCAACACGACCGAAGGTGATGTGGCCCACCAGGCGAACGTGGCGCGCCAGACACACAGCGTGGACGGCTCGGGTATCAGCATCGGCGTACTTTCGGACGGCGTCGTCGGGCTTGCCGACCAGCAGGCAACGGGCGACGTGCCGGCCCAGGTCACGATTCTGCCCGGCCAGGCGGGCGGCTCGCTCGGACCGATCTGCGGCTACGTGCCTGAGGGCGCCGGAAGAGAGGGGACGGCCATGTTCGAGATCGTGCACGATCTGGCGCCGGGTGCCGAGCTGTTTTTCGCCACTGGCGGCGCCGGGTCGGCGCAAATGGCGCAGAACATTGAAGACCTGTGCGCGGCCGGCGCCGATATCATCGTTGACGACATCGGCTATCTGCTGGCGCCGGCCTTCCAGGACGGCGTTATCGCCCAGGCGGTCAGCACAGTGGTCGCCAACGGCTGCTACTACTTCTCGTCGGCCGGCAACGGCGGCAACCTGAACGACGGCACGGCTGGCGTGTGGGAAGGCGACTTTGCCGCGGGAATATCCCTGAACCTCACCGGTGTCGGTGCCGTTTACCACGAATTCGCCAGCGGCGTGACCGGAAACCGGATCGAGAAGGACAGCCCCCTCCCCATCTCCCTCCAATGGGCCGATCCAGTCGGTGGGTCGGCCAACGACTACGATCTGTTCCTGATCGACGCGACCAACAACGTGCTGGCCAGCTCAACGAATACACAGGACGGGACCCAGGACCCCATCGAGTACATCGTCGGTTCGTGCTCGAACGCCTACCAGGACGCTCGCCTCGTCATTGTCAAGGACGCGGGCGCGGCAGATCGCTATCTGCGTCTCAACACGGGAGGCGAGCTGACAATCGCGACGGCCGGTCAGACCTTCGGCCATTCGGCCGCGCAGGATGCGATCGGCGTAGCTGCGGTCGATGCGCGGGCGGCTCGTGGCGCGGGCGGCGTCTTCGACGGTACGGAGTCGGTCGAGACGTTCAGCTCGGACGGGCCGCGCCGGATGTTCTTCGAGGCCGACGGCACGCCGATCACGGCGGGCAATTTCTCGTCCACCGGCGGGCGAGTGCTGAATAAGCCGGACCTGACCGCAGCCGCCGGGGTCTCGACCTCGACGCCTGGCTTTTCGGATTTCCACGGTACCTCGGCGGCCGCGCCGCATGCCGCGGCGATTGCGGCCTTAATGCTGGAAGCGGCCGGCGGCCCGGAAAACGTTACGCAAGACGAACTGCGCACGGCCATGACCGGGGCGGCGCTCGATATTGAGGAGACAGGCGTTGATCGGGATTCCGGCGCCGGCATCGTGATGGCGCCCGGTGCAGTCGATGCCGTGGATGTCGCCGTGGCGGACCGTAACCTGGCGCCGACCATGACGAGTACGCTGGCCGACCGGACGTTCGCGTCTGGGGCCGACGCGGTAACGATCGACCTGGAGGACGTCTTCGACGATCCGAACGACGACACCCTGACCTACACCATGCAGGTGCGCCCCGACACCTCGACGGTGACGTTGGCCGGGTCGATGCTGACGCTGACGCCGGCGGGACCGATGCTCCCGGTTGTGGTAACGGTGCGGGCGAGCGATCCCGACGGCCTGACCACGCCGCAAACTTTCTCGGTCTCTGTGACCGCCGGGAATCAAGACTACGATGTCGATAACGACAACCTCATCGACGTATCCACTCTCGCGCAGCTCGACGCCATACGGTACGACCTGAACGGCGACGGCTTCGTGGATGGTACAACGTGGATGCCGTATTACCGCGCCTATCCCATGGGGGTGCTGGGGATGGGGTGTCCCGACGGGTGCGTGGGCTACGAGCTGACCGCGAACCTCGATTTCGACACCGACGATGATGGAGATGTCGACTCAGACGACGAGTACTGGAACGACGGCGACGGTTGGATACCTCTGGGAGACGAGGATGATCCGTTTGCGGCTACTTTCGACGGTAACAGACATACGGTAGCCAACTTATTTATTAACCGAGAAGACACCGGTCTCGTTGGGTTGTTTGGACGGACCAGGTTTGGGAGTGAGAGCATCGTACGGCGCGTGGGCATGATCGACGCGGACGTGACCGGGGACTACGCCGTGGGTGCGCTGGTAGGATCCAACTGGGGCACGGTGGAACTCAGCTACGCCATCGGCTCCGTTTCCGGCGAAAGCACTGTTGGGGGACTGGTTGGATATAACCCAGGGGTGATCACGCGTAGTTACGCGGCGGGGTCCGTGTCGGGCGAGGGGACGGACAGCTGGGGTGTCGGCGGTCTCGCCGGAAGAAACTTCAACTGGATCGGCGGCAGTTATGCCGCCGCCCGCGTATCGGGAGTTGAGGCAGTCGGCGGCTTGGTCGGGAGAAACGGGAACTTCATTATTCTCAACGGACGCACAGGCGGCACGATCACCGCCAGCTATGCCACCGGGGCCGTCACGGGGCAAGACTATGTCGGCGGCTTGGCTGGCTACAACAGTACGGGCACCATCGTTGCCAGCTACGCCACGGGCAGCGTGTCGGGGACAGGAGAGGTCGGCGGCTTGGTCGGCAACAGCGATTACGAAGCGGCGTATTTCAGCAGTTATTGGGACGTGGAGACCTCCGGGGTCCGCGTGGGGGTCGGTTCGGACGACGCGAATGACAACGGCCTGATCGACAGCGGGGAGTCGCAGTCGATCCCAGAGGCAGGGCGAAGCACCTCTGTCCTGCAGGCGCCCACGGACTATACCGGCATCTACCGGTCATGGAACGTGGATCTGGACGAACGGCCCCTGAACGCACTGCCGTTGAGCGTCCGTCAGGGCGACGATCCCTGGGACTTCGGGAGCACCACGCAATATCCAGTCCTGTCGGTGGACCTGGACGGTAATGGCCGTGCGACCTGGCAGGAGTTCGGCTACCAGTTGCGAACCGGGCCGCGCCTGACGGCAACAACGACGAACGGCCAAGCACAGGTGGCGCTGACCTGGACAGCAGCGGACATGGGCTCGCGGAGCCCAGCACCAAGCGTCACCTACACGCTCTACCGAGACGACGGGACCACCGTCGAGGCCGTCGCCGAGGATCTCACCGGGCGGAGCCACACCGACACCGACGTGACTCTTAATGCCACCTACACCTATCAGGTGGCGGCGATGGTCGAGGGTGGGGAGGTGGGCCGTAGCACGCATGTGCCCGTGACCGCGGGCGCTTCCAACCAGCCGCCGGTGGCGGTTGGGGTGTTGGAGGACCGTAGGCTGGTGTCGGGGAGCACGGCGGTGGCAGTGGACATCGCGGGGACGTTTCATGATTCGGACGGCGATATGCTGACCTACACGGAGGATTCGTCCGCAGTCTCCGTCGCCACTGTCAGCCGGTCGGGATCGGTACTGACGATCACGCCGGTGGCAGCGGGCCGGACGATCATCACCGTCACGGCGAGCGACGCCGGTGGGTCGATGACGAGCGCGACGCGACGCTTCACGGTGACGGTGGGGCATGACTACGACGCCGACGATGATGGCTTGATCGAGATTCGCACGCTGAACCAGCTCAATGCCGTGCGCTATGACATGGATGGGAACGGGACGGCGAGCGATCCGTCAGCCTACACCACCGCGTTTTCCGCGCCGCTCGATCGGATGGGTTGCAGCGTCGACGGCTGCTTCGGGTATGAGTTGGTCAACGACCTGGACTTCGATACCGACAACAGCGGCGCTGTCGACTCCGGCGACGACTACTGGAATGCTGGGTCCGGTTGGGAGCCGTTGGGTCACCAACGGGATTCGTTCAGGGCGATCTTCGAGGGGAACGGGCACACCGTCCGGAATCTGTTCATTGATCGTGACGACGATGTAGGACTGTTCGGCGTGACCTGGGAGCCAAGCGTCATCCGCCGTGTCGGGGTAACCGACGTCCAGGTCACGGGCCTGGGCGATGTCGGCGGCCTGGTCGGGAGGATGGATTATCATGGCGCGGTCATCGGCAGCTACGTGACGGGCAGCGTGTCCGGCACCGGTAGGGGAGTCGGCGGCTTGGTCGGAGAGAAGAGTTTCACTAGCGTGATCCGCGGCAGCTATTCCGCCGCGCGCGTCTCAGGTGGAGATCGAGTCGGTGGGCTGATCGGGGAGAACTGGTCTGGAGACGTTTCGGCCAGCTACGCGACGGGCAGGGTAACGGGCGACCAGACCATCGGTGGGTTGGTTGGGTACAACCGAGGCACGATCACCGCCAGCTACGCCACGGGTCCGGCGTCAGGTGATTCCCATGTCGGGGGATTGGTCGGGTTTGACAGGGGGAGGACCATTACCGCCAGCTACTGGGATTCGGACACGACGGGTCACGGGTCCGGCTCCTCCGGGACAGCCAAGACAACCTCCCAGTTGCAATCGCCCAGGAGCTACAGCGGCATTTACACGGCCTGGAACGTCGACCTGGACGGCAATGGCACGAGGGATAATCCCTGGCACTTCGGCACGAGCAGTCAGTATCCTGCACTCCGAGCGGCCGGTGACTGGAAGAAATTCGGCTACCAGTTCCGCGCCGGGCCACGCCTGAGGGCGTCGGGTCAGCCGACCCAGGTGTCCCTGACCTGGACTGCGGTGAATACGAGCTATTGGACCCAGGCGCCGACGGTCCGCTACACGCTCTTTCGTGCAGAGGGAGCCACCATGGAAACCCTTGTCGAAGAACTCGACGACGTGCAGTACACCGATACCAGCGTCACTACCGGGGCGACGTACACGTACCAGGTAGCGGCGGTAGTCGCGGGTAGTGAAGCGATGTGGAGTGCTCCGGTGACAGTGACCGCACGTAGGCGACCGCCACCCCCACCGCCCCCTCCACCTCCTCCACCCGGTCCCGGCGGCGGCGGTGGGGGCGGCGGGGACAGCCAGGATCTGCATGGCAACACCCCCGCCCAAGCGACTCGCGTCCGGCTGGGTAGCATCGCTCCCTGGGTGTCCTCCACCGTCGGGCAGATCAATACAGCGAACGATGTCGATTATTTCCGATTTACCCTGCCCCAGGCCGGCGTGTTGGTGGTCGAGACGACTGGCTCGACCGATACCGTTGGGACAGTCTGGCAGGACGGCGAGGAACTGGCGAGCGCGGATACTGGCGGGGTGCGGCGGAACTTTCGGCTGAGCACCCGCGTGGCGGCGGGGACGGTCGTGGTGGCCGTGGAGGGCAATAGCAGTCGGACCGGGGACTATACGTTGGAGACGCACCTGGTGGTGGGCTATCTGGAGAACCCCGGCGATCTCTCGTTTCAGAGCGGGGTGGGGGTACTGTCGGGCTGGGTGTGTGACGCCGACCGGGTTGAGCTCGAAATCGGAGACCTATCCATGCAAGTGGCGGCATATGGGACGGAGCGGCGGGACACTGCCGGCGTGTGTGGGGATACGGACAACGGGTTTGGGCTCTTGTTCAACTGGAACCTGCTGGGCGATGGAGAGCATACCGTGGTGGCGCTGGTCGATGGGGTCGAATTGGGCCAGGCGACCGTGACCGTGACGACCTTGGGCGAGGAGTTTCTGCGGGGGGTCGAGGGGGAGTGTATGGTGGAAGACTTTCCATACCTGGGAGAGAGCGTGACCTTGGTATGGCAACAGAACAGTCAAAATTTTGTGATTGCGAGAGGAAGTCCCCCGGCCGGGGCCACTGCGGGCCGGCCGAGTGGGCTGACCGGGTTTCTGGAGAATCCGGGCCACAACGCCTTTCAGAGCGGCATTGGCGTCCTCTCGGGCTGGGTGTGTGAGGCGGATCGGATCGAGATCGCGATTGGGGACACCGGGCGGCAGGTGGCCGCGTATGGGACCGAACGCTTGGACACGGTCGGGGAATGTGGGGACAGTGACAATGGGTTTGGGTTGCTCTTCAACTGGAACCTGCTGGGGGATGGAGAGCATGAAGTCGTCGCGTTTGTCGATAACGTAGAACTTGGCCGGGCCACGGTGCGGGTGACAGCCCTGGGGCAGGAGTTTCTACGGGGGGTTGAGGGGGAGTGTACGGCAGAGCACTTCCCCGGCATGGGCCAGACCGTCACCCTAGAATGGCAACAGAATAGCCAGAATTTTGTGATCACCGATGTGGAGTGAATAACGATACGATAGCAGAGGAGAGGCGTGAGTAAGAGAATCTCGCCTGGGTGCTTATCCGCAATGTTGACAGGGCCAAACAGGGTGCTATGGGGGCAGAGGGAAGGATTCAGCCCCTTGGCGAGCGGGTGTTGCCACTGATTGAGTGTCGGAAAAATTGGGACGGGGAAACCATGGGTGACTTACGAGCCCTGCGGGCCGACTTCTGAGCCGTCATCCGTTCATCCATAGATTCAAAAGGCAAAAAAGGGGAAACCAATGCAAGAAGCGACACACGAGGAACCCCACTCGACACCGCAGGACAATCCCAGCGGCAATGGCCAAGCACTATCGCAGTCCAATGACACACAGCCGAAAGTCGTCCGCGAGCCGCCAACCGGCGAGGAATTCCTCGCCGGACTGCGTGACGGGCGGGTCATCTATTTCGATGGCGAATTGGTCAAGGATGTCACCACCCACCCGGCCTTTGCCACCAGTGCCCGCTCGTACGCCCGCATGTACGACACGCTCCACGACCCGGACAAGCATGATCTCTTGACCTATGTGACGGAGCGGGGGGCGCGTTCACACAAGTTCTACAAACTCCCCCGTACCCATCAAGACCTGTTCGAAGCCCGGGATGCCATTGCCGAGTGGGCCCGCCTGAGTTGGGGCACCCTGTCGCGCGGCCCCGACTATAAGGCGGCGCTGGTCGGAACTTTGGCCGGCGATGTGGACTTTTATGGCGAGTACGGTCCGAACGTGCAGCGTTGGTATGAGAAGATCGCCGACGAAGTCATGTTCGTCAATCTGAGCCTGGTCAATCCGGCCGGCGACCGTTCAAAACCGCCGGCCGAGCAGCGCGATGTCTATATGCACGTCGTCAAGGAGCGCGACGATGGCATTGTCGTGCGTGGGGCGCGCATGGTCTCCACCGGCGCCGCCTTCAGCCATGTCACCTATCTGAGTCAATATGTCCAGCCGGCTGGGCTGGTTGAGGGCGAAGAGGACTTTGCGATCGGATTCTTCGTGCCCTTCAATGCGCCCGGCCTGACCTTCATGGGCCGATACTCTTACGAACATCTGGCCAAAAAGATCGGCTCCCCCTTTGACTATCCGCTCTCCAGCCGGTTTGACGAGTCCGACCTGAGCATCGTGCTCGACGATGTGTTTATCCCCTGGGAAGACGTGACCGTGTACCGCAATCCTGCGGTTGTGAACGGCCTCTTCCCGCGTGGCTTTGCCCAGCGGTTTGCCTTCCACGCCGCGGCCCGGACGGCGGTCAAGCTCGACTTCATCTGTGGCTTACTCCTCCAGGCGACCGAAATGCAGCAGAAGACCGGCTTCCGCGAGGTACAATCGGTGATCGGTGAGTTGCTCGGGATGCGGCACAATATCTGGGCGCTGTCCACGGCAATGGCGGCGGATGCCGAGCCGGGGCCGGGAGGCTATCTGCTGCCAAAGACCGAGTATGCGCTCCAATGGCGGAATATTTACGGCGACACTTTCACTAAGGCGCGGACCATATTCCAGAACCTGCTGTCCGGCAACCTGATCCAGATCCCCTCCTCGGCCCGGGATTTTAAGAACCCGGCCACTCGTCCCTTACTCGACCGTTACTGGAAAGGCGCCACCGCCACAGCGGAGGAACGGGTGAAACTGTTACGTGTCATCTGGGATTTGTTTCTGACCGAGTTCGCCGGTCGCACCGAGGCCCACGAGCGTAACTTCGCCGGCGGGTATGAAGCCAATCGGGTCGAGACCTATCAGGCGGCCGAGCATTCCGGGCTGAATGCCTCGATGAAGGCCATGGTCGACGAGTGCATGAGTCACTACGATCTCGACGGCTGGACCCATCCCACCTGGGCCGACGTGCCCTGGTCACTCCCGGACTCGGAATAGGAAGTTAGGCCGTGCCCGCACGTTCTCACCAACCGCCTTTGCGCTGAGAGCCGCCCGGTCCGCTATAGGATGCGGTATAGCCCGGCTCCTGCCGGAACAGATCTTTCGGAATCGAGTGCACCGCCCGCTTCCAGGCGGCGACCAGGCGATCCTCAGCCGCATAGTCAAACGGATCTTGCAGCATCACTTCCGCCCGCCCCCCATATGCTAATGGATGGTCACGTAACCAGACCGCCGCCTGTTTGATGCCCTCAACTGGCGAGACACTATCCCGATAGCCGAGCTCCGATTTGATTTTGGTCAGATCAAACATCCGGTGGGTCGTCCAGGGTTGTGAGATTAACGGTCTGGCACTGACGGCCAGCTCATACGGCATCGAAATAATCTCCCACTCGTGACCGAGCGCTTCGGCACACAGTTGCACGACCTGCTTTAAGGTTAAGACCTGATCGTCGCCACAGTTATACACCTGCCCGGCGGCAACCTCGGGTCGGTCCACGGCCAACAGCAGGGCGTGAGCGGCGTTGGCCGCCGCGCCGGAGTGATTCAGCGATAAGCCGTCGTCCGGGAGGATGATGAAAGGCCGCTGGTCCAGGATGCGGCGCACAATGGGCCATTCGCGCGGAACGACTTGATAGGCACCATAGATTTGGGGATACCGAAAATGCGTGGCGTTCGGGTGGTGTTTGAAAACCACTTCTTCCGAGCGATACACCCGGTAGCCTTTGCCGTCTTCCGCTTCGCTCGTCGTCTTGACCGCGTCCTCCCCGACAGGGACGGGCAGTCCCGGCGGATGGACCATATCCGCGTTCATAAAGCCCCGGTAGGCAGGGCCGCCCCCGACCGAAATAAATCGCTCCGTCCGACCGACCATAATCTCAGCCACCCGCCGTAAGCGGCCGTACATGGCCAGGGTGACATCAAAATGGGAATTTCCGAGAGCGTCAATCAACGCCTGCTCATCGAACGGGTTGGTATGAATGTGGACCACGGATGCGGGAATCTCAGCCACTTCGTGCTTACCCGTGTGCAGGATGGACACCTCGAATCCGCGTGCAATCAATCCATTCACGACAAAGTGACCGGTCGGTCCGGTCCCGCCGATAACCAAGGCCCGCATTGTTACCTCGGAATGACTGGCAATAAGACGTACGAAGCCCGGTCCTCCTGGTGAAACACGGTCTGCTGAGCTGCCACCCCCTGCGTTCCCTCGCCAAACGGCTCGTCGGTATTCAGGTTGCGGTCGAACTCCGGGAAGTGGCTGGAGCTGATTTCCAGGCGGAGGCGATGGCCCGGCAGGAAGACATTGCTCGTTGCCCATAAATCAATCGTAAACTCATACGGCTTACCCGCTTCCATCAACTCGGGCGTAGACGCAGAGTCCCGATAGCGGGCGCGGATGATGCCGTTGAGCAGATTCTGCGCATAGCCGTCCGGATGGACGTCAACGAGTTTGGCCGTAAAGTCCGTATCAACGGCTGAAGATGATGCCCACAGTGTGACTGTCACTGGTCCGGTGATTTCCAGCGGCTGAGAAAGCGGTTCGGAGGTATAGACCAGGACATCATTACGTTCTTCGACCGGGCGCTGGTCCTGCACGCCTATATCTACGGCCAGGTTATTGCCGCCCAGTGACGGAACCGGATTATCGGGATCATAGACATAGGTGTCTACTTGTTCCTGGCTGGGCGGGACAGTTGATAATGTCCCGTTCCCGTTCAGCGTATTCGCCTCACCGCCACTATGCAGGAAATAACGCACCTGGCGCATGTTGGGCGGTGGCCAATCGGACAAGTGTTGCCAGCGGTTTTCACCCAGAGTGAAGATGCTGACCGGCGGCTCGTCCATAATCCCGTTGGCTACGTCTTTGAGCCAATAATCAAACCAGCGCAGCAAGGTCTCACTCAGGTCGATCAAGGCATTCGGGCCAAAATCAATATCGCCCGCACCGCGCGAAGTCGGCGTCGTATAGGGTAAGAGATGGCCCCACGGTCCGATGATCAGCCGTTGACCGGTGCGGGCGACTGCAAACTGACTCCGCGCAGTGATGCTCCGATAGGCGGCCGGCCCACCCTCGGCAAACGTATCGTACCACGAGGTCACGTGGAGCATTGGCGTGCTGATCGTCTCGGCAAAACGGTTCACATTGGCCCGGTGCCAATACTCGCCATCGTCAGCATGGGCGATGTGATCGGCCATATACGGCGCGGTTTCTTTGAGCAGTTCACCCCAGTCTTTGATCGGCAGGTGGCGATACCACTCGTCGGTCAGGGGGGTGAAGGCGTTCAGGCCCCAGCGGGTCGTCCGCACGCCGGCTAACTCGCCGCCTTCGACATACTCCTTCATCTTTTCCATCAGGTCTCTGCGACCCTGGCGCTTGAGTGTGTCGAGGCCCTTGAAGATGGCATACGGCACCATCCAGCCCCACTTTGACACCCCGCCGGTCTGATAGATCCAACTGGCATGATAGTCAGCTGAGGATGAAACCGGCGCCATGCACTGGAGGGACGGCGGCATGGGGTCGTTACAGGCAATCAGATACTGCGTCAGCCCCAAATAGGACTGGCCGGTCGTCCCTACCCGGCCGTTCGACCACGGCAGGCGGGCGGCCCATTCGACGGCGTCGTAGCCGTCGGCCGCTTCCTGAAAGATGGTGTCGTATTCTCCTTCGGACTCGAAACGGCCACGACAGTCCTGGGTCATACAGACATAGCCATACTGCGCATACGAGGCGTTGAGACCGTTGGGGTCGGCGGAGCCCTTTTTGCCATACGGGGTGCGGCTCAGCAGGACGGGAAAACGCTCGTCCGCGTCCGGCCGGACCACGTCGGCATACAGCGTGATCCCATCCCGGGTCTTCATCGGTACGTTTTCTTCGGTGGTGACTTTATATTGTTTACGCGCTGGGACGATCATGGCTGCCTCCTTGGTATGCGTCATACCACTTCAATGATTCACGCGATACATTAGCTGGAGGATTGACCCCGGAGCACCGGAGCCTTTATGAGGGAGGAGCTAGACCGTTCTTACGCATTGATGACAGAATCGAGATTGTACGGGAGGGAGACCAATGGCCGAGCCTGATACCCTGTGTGGCTGGGGAGACCAAGACAAAGTTGATTATTTTGTACAGCGGAGTGCGCTCCTGATTCCAAAGCGCTTTGAGCAGCTCAGCACGCTGGTCGATCTCTTTCCCTGGCCAGCCGATGAGCCGATTCGGGTGCTCGATTTAGGCGCGGGCTACGGGGCGGTGACAGAAACGATTCTCTCTCATTATCCACACGCAACAGTCACCTGGGTGGACGGCTCGACCGCTATGCAGGAGCATGCTGAGCCCCGCCTCAACAAATATGGCTCGCACGTCGAGCTATTTCTCCGTGATCTGGCCGATCCCAGCTGGCACGCCGACCTGTCCGGACCGTTTCAGGCCGCAGTCTCGGCTATTGCGCTGCATCACCTGACCGATGAGCGCAAGCGAACGCTTTGTGCCGAGGTGTTCAATCTACTCCAGCCCGGCGGCCTGTTTCTCAACAATGACGTGGTTGCTGGAGATCCTGCCTTACGCGACCAGTTCACGCCCTTGGCGGATCGAGTGATTCAGCAGCAAGTCCAGGAGCAAACCGGGGAGCTGCACTCGCTTGAAGAAATTCGCCAGGTACGGATTACCATGCAGCGTCCCAAGGGACACAGCAGCCACATCGCTCCGCTGGAGCCTCAGCTGCACTGGTGGCGAGAGGCCGGCTTCACGATTGTGGACTGCTATTGGAAGTTTCTGAATTTTGCGATTTTTGGCGGCTTCAAGCCCCTGGCGGATTAGAGAGCGCTTCAGTTCGGTGCGATACTCGTCTTGACGAGTTCCTGCTCTTCTCCAAAGACAATCTGCCCGGCGGCATCCTGGGCGCGAATGCGCGCTTCAATGACAGGCGACAGCTGCAAGTTTCGCTCTTGCGGAAATTTGTCCTGGTATAAGTGCGGACGCAAAAAGAATTCTTCCGGAGTCCGGATCACCGCCTGGGTCTTTAAGGGCGCGGGGAACCAGCCGCGCCGCATGAAGTCCGGCGAGAAGAACACGTCCACATCTTTCTGTGACCATTCTTTGACCTGCATGGCATCGTGCAGGGTGTAGCCATAATAGTCGGCCTGGGCGTCCCACCAGACCGCAATCAGGTTGTGATAGCCACGCTCCCCGAGGTTCGGATTCATCATTTGGGTCATCCGCTCCTCAACAAAGATAAGCTCATCCTGCCGCCCGTAGACCTCTATCCGCAGCGGATAGAAATAGTGCTGCTCTAACCAATACAGGACCTTAGTGGCGTAATAATCCGGCAGCCAGTCCGACTTTGGACGGGATTCCAGGACGTAGGTGCGCACGCCCCCGTCCGGCTGATAGTGCGGATAGTCGTCCCCCATGATTTTCAGGTCTTGGACCGGAACGTCGCTAAAGCTTCCCGCCGCGGTCGCCAGGGTGATGATCGGGCGCGTTTTCGGAAAGCGGACCGTCTCGGTCAGGGTATCGGTTCCGAGTACGCGCCACGAAAACTCCCAGGCGTCGCGCCCGAGCGAGTCATCAAACGTCATCGGCCAGGTGGCCATTTTGTCTTCGCGCTGAGGTTGCGGGAAGCGACGCACCCGACGGATGGCGGGCGAATAGCCGAACAGGTCGGCCTTGGTGCGCTTTTCCCGGTCGGTCCGGTAGGTCATAAAGAGCATTTGATTGCCGTAATTTTCAGGTGGGGATAAATCCTGCGTCAGCCAGTGAGTCAACAGTTCTCCCGGTTGGGCGGTCAGGTGACCCACCAGGCCCTCGGGTTTCCGATAATGAATCAGGACGAGAATTTGCGAACTGGACAGGGAGCCGCTGGGAGTCAGCAGCCCCATGTCTTCGACCTGGACGCAGTTCCAGCGCGGCATATGCGGAAATTCCATAGCGCGAAAGCCCATTTCCTCAGCCGTATAGGGAGCGCGAAACGGATAGGCTTCGGCCGGCAGATACGGGATGGTCGCATCGCGCGGCGTGTCCTGCGCCATATCGATAGCAATCCGCTCTTCTTCAGAAAGCTCGGCCAGCGTCTTCCAGGTTCTCTCCGGCCGCCCGTTCTGGTCTTCCGCGGCCCAGAGGGGCTGCGCGTAAAAAACGAGGCTGCAACCAAGCAGGCCGATGAGTCCTACGCTCAGGCCGATTAAGTGTCCAAGATATTCAGGCCGTCCGGGCTTACTCCGCATCCAGTCTCTCCTTTCGCTTTCGTCACGCTCATGACCTATTGGGCTGCATATCCCCCGTCAACCGTGAACACCGAACCAGTGACCCATGACGACTCATCCGAGGCCAGAAAGAGCCCCATGGATGCAACATCTTCTGGTGTGCCCACACGGCCAAGTGGGTGGCTCTTGGCCACGCGTTCCAGGCGTTTGGGATTGGAACTATGCAGAACGTGGGCCATCATCGGCGTATCCACAGCGCCGGGACACATGACATTGCAACGAATGTTCTTGGAGGCATAGGCCGTCGCAATCGCCTTGGTCAGCGAAACCACGCCCCCTTTGGCCGCAGTATACGCATGGACATTACCAACGCCCAGGATCCCGGCCAACGAAGAAACGTTGATAATCGACCCACCCCCGACCTTGGTCATTTCGGGAATCGCATATTTACAGCCCAAGTAGACGCTCTTGAGATTCACATTCAGAACGAAATCCCACATCTCCTCTTCAAGGTTGGTGACGGTCGTGTCGTGCTTATGCAGGACAGCCGCGTTGTTATACATGATGTGTAAACCACCGTACGCCTCGACCGCCCGGTCAACAGCCGTTTTGATATCGGCTGCATTTGAGACGTCGGTCTCTTGAAACACCGCCTCTCCCCCGGCCGCTTTGACCAGCTCTACCGTCTCGTTGCCGCCCTCGACTTTAATGTCTGTGACAACGACTTTTGCGCCTTCTTGGGCAAACATCACCGCGGCGGCGCGTCCCTGTCCACCGCCGGAGCCTGTAATTAATGCGACCTTATCCGCTAGTCGTTCTGGCATAAGCACCTCTCCTCATTCGACTGACTCTGTGCGCAAACGCGACTGCCCTGCTCTCTAACAGAATTGTGCTCTAACAGAACCCGGCGAGAAGCACCACACGCGGCTACGCCTTGGCCTTTATCCTCCGACCGATTACGATGGGTTCGCTATCCGTTTCTGGACGAAAAAGATGAAGAAATCGCTTGGCTGGGCCTACCTCTTCTTTGCTTTGAGTCTTGTTGGCCTTGCTGGCCTGCATACGATCTACTTGGGAAAGCCACGGAAGGGGGTCTTTTTTTTGCTTGCGACCTGGGCCGGACTCTGGGCCCTCACACAGGTGCTCATTCTTCCGTCACCGAGTATCCCGCTGGTCATTGGTCTGGCGCTGCCGAGGCTGTGGCAGAATCTTGTGTTCACCATCCCCTCCCCAAGCCTGCCCCTGGTGGTCGGGCTGCTGGCCCTGCCCGTTATCGGGGTATGGTGGTGGGTCGATCTCTTTTCCCTGCCCCGGCAGACCCGGAAAGCAAACGAGCAGAGTGAAAGAACACCTCGATAGCCGGCCTGGGAATTATCGACATCTCCCCGAACTTCCAGTACAGTGCGCTTCAAGACTCGGGCAAAAGAGGTGGGTATGGACGCCGCAAGCATTACAACCGATATCAGAGACTATATTGCCACGGTCACGATTGATCGCCCGCCCGTGAATGCCATGAACCGGCAGATGTTTGACGAGATTCAAGCCGCCTTCGATGCCCTGAATAATCGTGCCGATGTCCGGGTGGCCATCTTTACCGGGGCGGGGAAATGTTTTTGTGCCGGCGCGGATATGAAGGCGCGTTCGCGTTCACTGGATGACGGCCCACAACAGCCGCGTCACGGCGCCATGTGGGCCCACTCGCGGGCCGCCCGCGAAGCTTTTCATTCTATTCTGGAATGTTCCGTCCCGGTCATCGGCGCGATCAATGGCCCGGCTCTGGGTGGCGGGCTGGCCCTGGTGGCATCGTGCGATATGCTGATTGCGTCGGAACGGGCTCTGCTCGGTCTGCCCGAAATCGACGTTGGTCTGTTGGGCGGCGGTCGTCATACCCAGCGCCTCTTTGGTGTCTATAAAGCCCGCAAGATGATGTACACGGGAGAACGGCTCGACGCGCATGAGCTATACCGTCGGGGCATTGTTGAAAAAGTTGTTCCGCCGGAGCAACTCATGGACGAAGCCCGCGCTCAGGCCCAAGTGATTGCCGACAAGAGTCCGCTGGCCATCCGGCTTGCCAAACATGCCATGAATGCGATTGAATTCATGGACCTGCGCGATGGCTATCGCTTTGAGCAAAATATGACGCACGAGCTGACGGGGAGCGATGACGCCAAAGAGGCGGCCCGGGCGTTTGTGGAAAAACGGAAGCCTGTATTCAAATGAGTCAACGCGCGCTTCATAGATAGGCAGATGTTGGCACGTTTACTCATTTCAGGACACTGACAAAAAGGAGAGACGGGTATGCTGTTTGGCTATTTTACGGAGCGGCCGTATCGCTGGATCAACGAAGACGAGGTGCTTGAACACCGGGGTTTCTTTGCCCTGCCCAACTCGCGCTTTGACCGCGAAAAGGCGGCCGACGATTATAACTTTTTTCTGGACGAATATTGCTATGCCGAGGAGGTCGGCTTTGATGCGCTCATGCTGAACGAGCACCACGGCAACCCCTTCTGCATGGGCAGCGTCATGAATGTCGAAGCCGCCATCCTGGCGCGTATTACCAGCAAGGCCAAGATCGTCCTGATCGGCAATCCCTTGCCGGTACTGAAGCATCCGCTGCGCATGGCCGAAGAGCTGGCCGAGATCGATCTGATCTCGCGCGGGCGTCTCGTCACCGGCTGGGTGCGCGGGGCGGGCAGCGAGCAGTTCTTCAACAATGCCAACCCGGCCTATAACCGCGAGATGTTCAACGAAGCCCACGACTTCATTATCCAGGCCTGGACCAAGCCCGGTCCGTGGCGCTACGAGGGCAAGCATTTTCACTACCGCCACGTCAATCCGTGGGCGCTGCCCTACCAGAAGCCGCATCCGCAAATGTGGATTCCCGGCGTGTTGAGCCCGGAGACGGTGCACTGGGCGGCCCAGCATAACTATCCCTATCTGGCCCTGGTGACCGCCCTGAGTCCGACCTGCGACCTGCTGGACTATTACGCCGATACCGCGGCCGAAAACGGCTATCAGGCCGGCACGGAAAATTTTGCCTATTTGATTGGCGTGTTCTGCGCGGACACGGATGAAAAGGCTCAGGAGCTGGGCAAAGGGTTTGTGTGGGGCGGTGGAGCGAGTTCCTTCTCCAGACCGGAACACACCTTACCGCCGGGCTATAATTCCAAAAACGCCATTCGCCTGCTGGCCCAGCGTCCGAGCGGCGGCTGGGTCGGCGTCGATTCGGACCGGCTCAAGGAGGCCCAGCAGGGCCGGAAAAAGAAGAGTACCGACCTGGGTGAGGTCCGCCGCAAGCTGGAGAAGTCGTATAAGCGCGCCCAGGACGACTACCTGATGATCGTCGGCTCGCCCAAGACGGTGATTGAAAAGATCAAGACCATGATCCGTGTGCTGCGGCCGGGGACGTTCGCCTGCTTCCAGGTTCAGGGGCCAGTCGGCAACGAAGACCGGCTGAACAGCATCCGCCTGATGGGCCAGGAGGTCATTCCCGCGGTCAAAGAATACGCCAAGGAAATCGACCTGGTCGATCAGTTCAGCCGCGTACCGGGCTCGGTCAAACTCACGCCGGGGACACGCCGCCTGCCGATCGTGGACCGCACACCGTTGAAGGCCCTTGGCCTGCAACCGAATTCGTAGAGTGGCTTTTCCCTCACCGACGGGGGACCGGGCAACCACAGGGGGTTGCCCCTACCTTTTATCCCCTCTCCCGCTGGGAGAGGGCCAGGGTGAGGGGTCCTCTTGTGGATACGGTTTGACGAGGTCGCTTCTAGTCGCTACTTTGCTGTGCATGAGATCGGTCGGAATAAAGGTACTGAACAGCCGGTTGAGCGAGTACGTGCGGCTGGCTGCATCGGGCGAGACCGTTCTGGTCACGGACCACGACCGTGTCGTCGCGGAAATCGGCCCCCCGAGAGAAACCAGAAGCCCGATTCTCGCCGATGCCCTGCTGGCCGAGGCGGTGCGCAAGGGATGGCTGACGCCGCCAACGCTGCCCGCCACGGGGGAGCCTCAGAGGCCGGCACCAGTTGCGCCGCTCAGCCATCTTCTCGACGAATTGGACGCCGATAGAAGCGAACGGTGATCTATCTCGATACCTCTGTCGTGCTCGCCCAACTCCTGGCGGAAGACCACCGCCCACCCGCCTCGCTTTGGGACGAGACCCTGGTGGCCAGCCGGTTGATGGAATACGAGGTCTGGACCCGGCTGCATGCGCGCCGACTTGCGGAGTCGCACGGCGAGGCCGCGCACGGGCTCATTGGACGGGTCGCGTTGCTGGAGCTATCCCCACCGGTGCTCACGCGCGCCCTGGACGCCTTTCCCGTACCCGTCCGCACACTCGACGCCCTGCATCTGGCGTCATGCGACTATCTGCGCAACCAAGGTCAGTCGGTCTCGCTTGCCAGCTACGACCGCCGGATGACCGCCGCCGCCCGCGCCATGGCCATGCCCGTCTACGACCTGGAACCCTCCTGAACCGTACAACGGCTTACGGTCGGAACGAGGCGAGCGACGGGGAGGCTGCGCCGGGCGATGAGCACGTCTCCCCCTACGTGCCCTCGTCGATTGCATTCAGCATCTCCAAATGCTCCAAGGCCCTTCATGACCGCAGGTCGTTCCCCCTACACCGGGGCCTCATGCATCCGCCACGACTTCTTTCCCGCCGGCAGATTAAACAACTTCGCGGCATTCTCGCGCATGATGTCCTGGCGCTGCTCTTCTGTGATATGGGCGGCGTGGTCGGCCAGTAATTGCTGGGAGTGCGGCCAGGTGGAATCCGTATGCGGAAAATCACTGGCCCACAGCAGTTGCTGGTGCGGCATGATATCGGCCGCATGAAACGCGGTCGGGTCGTCCTGGAAGGTCATCCAGACATTGCGCTTGATGTATGCGCTGGGCAGTTTTGACAGACCGTCAATAATCCCGCCCTCGGCGTTAATCCTGGCGGCGTGGTCCATGCGGTACATATAGTGTGGCATCCAGCCGGCGTCGCCCTCGGCACACACCAGTTTCAGACGCGGATGACGCTCGAAGACGCCACCCAGGACCAGGAGGCCGACAACATCCTGGACCGCCCGGATGATGCCCAGAAAATTATTCATCTCATGGCCGCGATGCGGCATGTTCAGGCTACCGTCGCGCGAGGTCAGAATATGAAAGCAGATCGGCAGCCCCAGGTCGGTGGCGCACTCCCACAGGGCGTCGTAGTCGGCGTGGTCATAGTCCTCATAGATGGGCCGGCCCGGCATCATCATGCCGACCATGCCCATGTCCTTGGCGCGCCGGAAATCCTCAATCGCGCTGTCCACGCTCAAGACCGCCGTCTGGGCCAGACCCAGGATGCGGTTCGGCGCTTCGCTGCACATGGCCTGTAACCAACGGTTATAGGCCAGCATGCAGGCGTTTTTATAATCGGGGTCGCGGTGCATGCACAGGCCCATCCCAATGGAGGCGTAGATGGCTTCAGCCGCAATCCCGTCCTGGTCCATATACGGAATTCGCGCCCGACCGCCATAGGCCCCCTCGCGAATATCCGGGAACCTGATTTTTGCCGCCCGGTTGTTGCGCTCCGTGACCGTGAAGCCGGCGCCATCAATGAATCCCAGGGGAATCGGCCGCTTCATGCCGTGGACGACAAAGGCGTCCGTGCCATCGGGTTGTTCCACGATGCGCGGCGCGACGTCGCGGTATTTCGGTTCGATATAGTCGATATAACAATTGGCCGGCTCACATACATGGCCGTCGGCTGAAATGATCCCTGCCGGTATCTCTTGCATCATCCTGTTGCTCTCCGTTTACTGTTCCGATCAGTTTGGGGATTACATATGCGGCCCAGAGTACGGAAACAGCGGCCGCTTTTCAAGGAATACAGGAGAAACGGTGATTTCCAGAGGGACTTGTGGTAGGGGGGGACAGCCACACAACGCACTGGAGGAGGGCTATGCCAACGAACGGTACACTCACACAGGGACTCCGAGTCGGCATCATCGGCGGGTCAATTGCCGGCTGTACTGCGGCGATCGAACTGCTGCGGTCAGGCTGCGAGGTCACGCTTTTAGAGCGCACGGGCGACACCTTGAAGGATAGAGGGGCGGGCATCGGCGTTCCGCCCTCGGTCATGGACACCTTCATTGAGCGTGACCTGGTCGATGCGGATACCCCCTTCTTCGCCGGTCATGCCTTCACGCGTATCTGGCGTACGGAAAAAGAGCGCCGCTACGGCTATCTTGCCTGGGACCAGCCCGCAAATCTGGCTTTGCTCAACTGGGGCGGGCTGTATAGAAACCTGCGCCAACGCGTTCCGGATAGGGTGTATCGCTCAGGGCAGCAGGCCGTGGCCTTACACCAGCGACCCGATGGAACGGTCCGGGTGGAGTTGGCCGATGGGTCCACGTCTGTATTTGACCTGGTGGTCTGTGCGGATGGCTACACCTCGCTGGGCCGGCGCACCCTCTTCCCCGATATCGCCCTGAGCTATGCCGGCTATGTCTTGTGGCGGGGCTTCCTGCCTGAAGAGGAACTTGAGGAATCACAGCCGCTCGCAAGCGGCGTGCGCTGTTTGGGCTATCCGGGCGGGCACGGTATTTTTTACTTTGTGCCGGGCTTGGACGGAGCGGTTGCGCCGGGCAAGCGTCTGGTAAATTGGGGGATGTATGTCCCGATTGCCGCCTCCCGGCTGACGGATTTTCTGACCGACAAAGACGGCAAGGTGCACTCGGGCTCGCTCCCCCCCGGCGGAATGCCACTCGGCACCGAAGCCGAGTTGAAACGGCGCGCCTCCGAACGGCTACCCGACTATTACGCCGAGATCGTCGATAGATGTCAGGACACATTTGCCTACGCCATTTATGATTGTGAAGTCCCGGCCTACCGCAAGGGCCGGGTCTGTTTGGTCGGCGACGCCGGGGCCTTCGCCCGCCCGCACACGGCCGCCGGCGCGCTCAAAGGCATTAATGACGCCATCGCCCTAGGCGAAGCGCTCACGACTCATAGCTCATTGGAAGCTGCCCTCAGCCAGTGGAACACAACCCGGACCGACACCAACAACGACTTGGTGAGATTTGGCAATCAGCTCGGGCGGGCGCTCGTCCTGGAAATTCCCGACTGGTCGCATATGGACGCGACCAGCATGGAGCGGTGGTTCACCTCGATCGTGACGATCAAAACCGAAGTCCTCGATCCCAACCGGCATGGCGGAGATGCCGCGCGGCCGTGACAAAACTCGCTCGAAAGCGTTGATTTCCAGTATTGAGAAGGAGTAGACAGGGAAGAAGAGACTGAGTGAAGGAGGGTTTCATGACTACCATCCTTGCGATAACCGCGTTCTTTCTTATCGCTTTGGTTCTGGTCGGCCTGCTCGCCCAACGGGCGGACCGGATACGAGACGAGGCCGCTCAGGAGGAAGAGTCAAACCAGCAGCAAGACGTGTAAATCAGAGAAAAGGGGGAACAATCCATGCCAGCGACGGCGGAACGTAAACCAGAGGCAAACAGCATTTTTCAACAGGCGGTTGACACCACGCTCCGGGAGAACGGCGAGCTTGGGATGCAAGTCGCCGTGTATCTCGATGGCGAGCAAGTCGTGGATGTCTGGGGTGGTATTGCCGACGAGACCATCGGGCGGGCAGTAGACGGGGATACGCTCTTCCCCTCCTTCTCTGTCATCAAGGCGACCACGTCAACCGCGCTCCATCTCCAGGCCGAACGGGGCTTGATTGAGTATGACACGCCGATTGCGCACTACTGGCCCGAGTTCGCGGCGCACGGCAAAGACACCGCAACCGTCCGGGATGCGCTGAGCCACCGCCTGGGCATTCCGTATATGCCCGAGGGCGTCACGCCCGAACTCATGAGCAATTATGACTGGATGGTCGATCAACTGGCAAACATGAAGCCTCTCTTTGCGGCCGGCACGCGGAACGCCTATATGTGTTACACTTTCGGCTGGGTGATTGCCGAGTGCGTGCGCCGGACCGATCCCAAACAGCGGCCCTACAGCACCTTCGTGCAGGAAGAGATCTGTGCGCCCCTCGGCATGACGGATCTCTGGATCGGGATTCCTGAAGAAGCCGAGCCGCGCGTGGCCCGGCTGAAGAACGCGCCGCCACTGCCCTTACCGGCAGATGCACCGATCCTGCGCGCCATGCCGCCTCAGGTCGGAGCGACCGAGGAGGTCTTCGGCCGTTCCGATATGCGACGCGGCTGCATTCCGGGTGCACACGGCATTATGAACGCCCGCAGCTCAGCCCGGCTGTTTGCCATGCTGGCCAATGGTGGAGAACTGGACGGCGTGCGCTTGCTGTCCGAAGAGCGGGTGAAGACGTTCAGCACTCCGCGTCCCGATACCGATCAGCCGGACACGGTGCTGGGCATGGCGATCCGCATGGGGACCGCCGGGCTGTGGGTCGGTGGGGTGAAAGATTCCAAATACCCGTTCCGCCTGGCGGGTTTGAATCCGCGCACGGTGTTTCATCCGGGTGCCGGCGGCGCGATTGCCTGGGCCGACCCGGACGCGCGCCTGGCGGTGGCGATCTGTCACAACCGCATGATCCATAATCCCACCCTGGCCTTCAAGCCCATTCAGACTGCGGTCGAGCAGGTCTTTGGGGTCGTATAAGGAGAGCGGGATGACGCTGCCTGATTCTGCAATCGTGCTTCAGCGTGGAGAGGGTGACTCGGTCGCCATTGGGACTGGCACCCGCTGTACCTTTAAGATCAGGGGAAAAGACACCGAGGGCCATTTCGGTCTGTTCGAGTATACGATGGAACCTGGGACCGAGGGACCGCGCCGCCATATTCACCGCCAGATGGCGGAAATATTCTACGTGGTCGAGGGCGCCATCGAACTCCTCGTCGGAGACGAGAAGATGACGGCCCGGGCCGGAACGACCGCCCTCGTCCCCAAGGAAGCGATACACGCCTTCTCCAACCCAGGTGCACAACGCTCAGTGTTGTTGGTTATGTTTTGTCCGGCCGACTCGCGCGAGAAATACTTCGAGGGTCTGGCCGAACTCACCAAAGACGGAAAACCGCCGGACCAACGCGCTCTGCTTGAGTTGATGCGCAAGTATGACACCGAGCCAGTGGCGGAACCGCTCTATGGAGAAATAGAGACGCGCTAAAAAGCCTGAGGCTCACAGCGAAACACGCTCGCAGCGCAGCCCTTCGATTCGGCGGAAGTGTCTCTCATTTCGATGGCTAGGCTCATGGATTGGTTGGAGGGCGGTCGGCTCGATTGACTCGCTTGAGATCATCCGCGAAACGGTCATCGCTTGGCTCGGTTTCTATCCAGGCGCTAAACGCTTCACGCAAGGTTGTGTCTGAATGCGACGGCAGCGGCGAGAGCTTGGCCACGGCCTCTCCGTTTCGTTCAACGACGAAAACGTCCCTGCGGTATCGAACCTTGCCCAGGACGTCTCCCAGCTTCCGGGCTAACTCCGTTGCGCTGACCTTGGTTTGCATGGATACGGATCATACATAAATACGTATTTCATGGAAGAAGAGCGAAAAATCAAAAATCCATCCCCGGATAAAGACTGACGCTTGTTGATATTTCACTTCAATTTGACCAGATCACTTGACCTGGTTAAAATTTCCCCATGAAGACAATGCTGGTGTCTGAATTCAAGGCAAAGTGCATAGCCGTACTCAAGGAAGTCCATCGCTCCCGCGAGCCCATGATCGTGACTCTGCGAGGGAAACCCCTTGTGACTATCCAGCCCCTCGCAGCACTCCCTTCGGGCAAACAACTCGGCGGACTGAAGGGCAAGATGGCTATTCACGCCGACCTCGTCCGGACTGACTCGACCGATGACTGGGACATGCTGACGTGACGCTGTTGCTCACGGTGTCAGGCTTGCTGAAAGTACCTCTCTTGACTTGATATGGGGCGTATAGGATTTCAGTCAGAACGAAGAAGCAGAGGCCGAGCGAGTGCGGAGGCGCAGTCAATCACGACTGTAGCCAGTCTTCCACCTGCACGCCTGGAACTCGTTGAAAATCTCGACTGTTTCCTGAGAGTAGCGTCCCTCTGTTTACCAGAGCAATTGAGGCGATCTTGAGGTCCATCGTACCGATACGGACTCCTTCCCGCCTCAGTCGCTTGAACTCGTCTGCCGCATGTTCGTCGAAAGGCAGAATCTGCCATTCAGCAAAAAAATCAAAAATTCTTACGAGACGTTCGTAATAGGCCACTTGCCGGTGGACATCGGTATAGCGACGGATCAACCCCAACCATCCCCGCATTTGCTCTTCGATAGTAATCGCGGTCGTTGCGATTTCATCAAGGGCAAGGGAGTCTAAGCGTGACTGCAAAGTAAATGCTTTCGGCCCATCTCGATACTGAAGAGCAGAGATATGGTCGGTATCAAGGACGATCATACACCCGTCTTGCGCCTATCCGCCGCACGGACGCGCTGACCTTCCTCAATGATCTCTTTCATAAGCGGGTCGTCGTCAAACATGCCTGCGGTCCGGCGCCAATCTTTTTTGCGCGCGGAGAGACCGACTTGTTGCCATAATGTATCTACAAGCTGCTCCAACTTTACGACGCGCTCTTCCAGGCTTGTCTCCGGCATGGTCGTCTCCTCCTCACGGATGTTACACACTACTGTCTTTGACTATAACCTCCTCCTTAATAGTTGTGAATCATTCTTTATCAGGTGCCACGGATGGCTGTGCAGACTGCGGTTGAGCGGGTCTTTCGGCATAAAGCAGAGGATATTCTGACGAGGCTACGCCTTGAGCGCTCCCCCACGCTGGGCTAACGTGTCGGCATGAACGCCCAACAAGAATACCAGCCGCAAGAAACCCTCACCTTCGATAATCGCTTTACGCGGGAATTGCCCGCCGACCCTGAAACCGGAAACGCCCGCCGTCAGGTCACGCGGGCGTGTTATTCCCGTGTCCAGCCGACGCAGGTCGCTCAACCGCAGTTGGTTGCCTACGCCTGGGAAGTGGCCGAGGAATTGGGTCTTTCCCGCACGTTTTGCGAGTCGGACGATTTTCCGCATATCTTCTCGGGGAATCGGGTTTTGGACGGCATGGACCCCTACGCGACGTGTTACGGCGGGCATCAGTTCGGCAACTGGGCCGGGCAACTCGGGGACGGCCGGGCCATTAACCTGGGCGAACTCATCGGTCCGACCGGAAAGCGCTGGGTGGTCCAGCTCAAGGGGGCTGGCCTGACGCCCTATTCGCGTAGCGCGGACGGACTGGCCGTCCTGCGCTCGTCCATCCGCGAGTTCCTGTGCAGCGAGGCCATGCATCATCTCGGTGTCCCGACCACCCGCGCCCTCAGCCTGGTCTCGACGGGTGAACACGTCGTCCGCGACATGTTTTATAATGGCAACCCCAAACCCGAGCCGGGAGCCGTGGTGTGCCGGGTCGCGCCGTCTTTTGTGCGCTTTGGCAATTTTCAGATATTCGCCGCGCGCGGAGAAATCGACGTCTTACAGCAGTTGGTGGATTACACCATCCACACTGACTTTCCCCATTTGGGTGAACCCTCCCGCGCGACCTATCTGGCCTGGTTTGAGGAAGTCTGTCGGACGACCGCCCGGATGGTTGTGCACTGGCTGCGGGTCGGCTTTGTCCACGGAGTGATGAACACGGATAATATGTCCATCCTGGGGTTGACGATAGACTACGGCCCGTACGGCTGGCTGGAAGACTATGACTCCAACTGGACGCCCAATACCACCGATGCCGCGAGTCATCGCTACGCCTTTGGCAAACAACCCCAGATTGCCCATTGGAATCTGGTCCAGCTTGCCAACGCGCTCTACCCCCTGATCGAACAGACGGAACCCCTGGAAAAGGCGCTGACCAGCTATGTCCAGGAATTCGAGTCGTGTTGGCAATCCATGATGGCCCACAAGCTGGGGCTCCAATCCTTCACACCCGACCTGGACGACAGCCTGGTCGGCGGCCTGCTGGAAATCTTGCAACTGGCCGAGACCGACATGACCATCTTCTACCGGCGGCTGGCGCGCCTTGATCTCGACGCCACACCTGGAGACCATATCGACGATGTCACCTTGATAGAACCACTTCTGGACGCCTATTACGTCCCCGAACAGTTGACCCCGGAGACAACGGCCCGCCTCGCCGCGTGGCTACGCCGCTATCACGACCGGCTGCGGGAAGACGGGACGGATAACGAGACGCGCCGGACACGCATGAACGCCGTCAACCCCAAATATGTGCTGCGTAACTATCTCGCCCAGCTCGCTATCGACAAGGCCGAGCAGGGCGACCCCTCCCTGGTGCACGAATTGCTGGAACTCCTCCGCCATCCCTATGATGAACAACCCGACAAAGAAGCCTACGCCCAGAAACGGCCCGACTGGGCCCGCCAGCGCCCCGGCTGTTCCATGCTGTCGTGCAGCTCGTGAGCCTCAGCTAAATCCGAATAAAAGTGATGGGAAAAGAGATAACCATGACTATCGTCAAAAAGCTGAAGGAGTACCGGAAGAAGGAGTATAGGAAGGCAGACCACTGGTATAAGTTACACTCCATCAGAAAGCTCTCGCATGGCAGGTATCAGAAAGGGAACCAAAGATCCGACAGGAAACAGATGCTCCGAGACGGAAGAAATCTTGTCGATACCAATCCGTTCGCCTTCCTTGTTGGAGCTATTTTCGACCGGGGTATGCGCTGGGAGAAGGCGTGGGAAATCCCCTACCAGATTGACCAGAAGGGGATGTTGGACGCCTCCAAGATCGCTGCACTGTCAGAGCCCGACCTTATAAGCCTTCTGGAGAGCCTCCCTGTAAAGCCTCGGTACGGCAGCAAGCGTGGAGCAGAGACACTAAAGGACGCCGCCATGCTTGTGGTGAGGGACTCTGCTGGTGACGTAGCCGCAGTCTGGCGAAATGCCTCACCAGCAGAAGTCGAAAAGTGGCTTCAGAGCATCAAGGGTGTCGGCCCCGGCATCGCCTCTATGGTCACCCGCATACTGCATGACGACTGTGGGATGTTCAGGGGACAGGAACAGCAGATAGACGTCAAACCCGACGTGCATGTGATGCGCGTGTTTAAGCGCACGGGGCTGACCCCTTCCGAGTCGGAGGACGACGCCAGGAATGCCGCACGGATGCTAAACCCCACTTTTCCCGGGGAACTGGACTGGCCAGCATTCGATATTGGCCGGAAGTGGTGCGACAAACACGACCCCAACTGCGGAGAGTGTCCACTGGAAGCGGTGTGTCCTAGCGCGGAAGAATTTTTATTGCACACATCCGTGCCGTAAGGAGAGCCAGCCATACCATCCATCGAAGAACTGTACGATCAAGCCTATGACCTGCCGTGCGACGGCGAGGTGGACGATGACAATCCCTATGAAACTGCTCGACGTAGTGGCTCTCACGGTTGACTTGCCTGGCTATAAGCTGTGGCGTGGGCAGGTTGGGACGATTGTAGAAATTCTGGCGGATGGTGCAGCGTTTGAGGTCGAATTTTATGATCGAGAGGGCCGGACATACGAGTCGGTTGGCCTCCGCCCGGATCAGATCATGGTGTTGCACTATGAGCCTTGGGCATCTCAACCACCATCTGCGCCGGGGGCTGCCTAGAGGGTGAGTGACAATTCTGGACGGCCCCGGCTGTTCCATGCTGTCGTGCAGCTCGTGACGATGGATCAGGAGAAAAGAATGGCACAGTTCACCACACTTCCGGCTGACAGCCCAGGCGCACAGTCGATTACGGACGCGATAGAGGAATTGGAGGACATAGACGACGAGGTGACCGAGGAAGCCCTGCCGGAGATTCATGCCGATACCAAGAAACATGCTCGGCGAATGATTCTCGCACTCGAAAACCAGCCCATCGCACCGACCGTCTACCCCACGACGGATGGCGAGGTCGCGCTGTATTTCAAGTCACCGGGCGCGGCGTCTTCTGTTCTGATCCTGGTAGGAAACGATGGGCAGGCTGCGTGTTTCTCGTACGTCAACGGGAAAAATCGGTGTGCCCGGTACGACGATGCGGCTAACCTCCCGGACGCATTTGTGAAGGCGCAGGTACGGGCGCTTAAGGAAGCGGCGTTTGGAGAATAATACGTGAACATGCGACTTCTGGACTTGAAGGAATCCGAGATCAGGAGAAATACAGAAGGAGAGAGCAATGGCACATCTGACAACCCTGCCGGCAACGGCGGATAGCGCGGATATTCTCCCAATCATTGAAAGAGACGGAGCGGTTATCCTGAAGGACATGCTCACCCCTGCCGGGGTCGATCGGGTGCTGAGCGAGACCGGGCCGTATATTGATGCCACGCGCAACGGCCAGGACCCGTTCGTCGGCCTCCGGACCACACGCACGGGTGCGCTGGTGGCCCGCTCGCCGGCCTGCCGTGACCTGGTGACCAATCAATCAGTGCTCGGAGCCGCCCGGACCTTTCTGGCGCCCTACTGCTCCCGCATTCAACTCCATCTCGGCCAGATTATTCGCATTCGACCCGGCCAACCCAAGCAGGCGATTCACCGTGACCGCTGGGCCTGGGGAACGTATCTGAAAGATGTCGAGCCCCAGTTCAACACCATGTGGGCGCTGACGGATTTTACCCGTAAAAACGGAGCTACGCGGGTGGTTCCGGGTAGTATGGACTGGCCGGACGGCCGCCGGGCGGACAAGGATGAAATGACCCAGGCCGAGATGACGCGCGGCTCGGTGCTGCTGTATACCGGCTCGGTCCTGCACGCCGCAGGCACGAATGACTCGGCCGACGACCGGATCGGCCTGAATATCACCTACTCGCTGGCCTGGCTGCGCCAGGAGGAAAACCAGTATCTTTCCTGTCCGCCCGAGATTGCCAAAACTTTATCAACAGAATTGCAGGACCTGCTCGGCTATACGCTGGGGAGTTACGCCCTGGGCTATTACACGCCGCCGCTGCCAGCGGGAGAAGGGCCCGAGTCCATCGGCCCGCAATATGCCCTGGGCCGAGAGGAAGACGGAGAGGGCCTGGGCAGCGCGGAGCTACGCCAGGAAATCCAAAACGCGACCTATAGTAAGGTCTGATTGACGTGCCAGTTACCGCAAACGAGTTCCATGCAATCATGAGGAGACATCTATCTCCAGGCATGCCGGACCTGTAGAGCCGTACCCCTGTGGGTAAATAGAACGAACCCTTTGATACTGACTCATCAACCTTGAGGAGCGACGCATGATCGATCGCAATTTTGAAATGATTCAAACCAACGGAGTCCGGCTGCGCACCGTCGTGGAGGGTGACGGACCGCTGGTGATTCTGCTCCACGGCTGGCCGCAGTGCTGGTATCTGTGGCGACATCAGATTGACCCGCTCGTGGCGGCGGGCTATCGCGTCGCCGTGCCCGACCAACGCGGCTATGGCGGCAGTGAGTGTCCTTCCAATATTTCGGATTACAATATTCGCACGCTGGCCGCGGATGTGGCCGGTATTGCTCCGGCCCTGGGCTATGATGAATTCACTCTCATCGGCCATGATTGGGGCTGTGTGGTGGCCTGGAATACCGCTCTGCTCCACGAGGCGAGCTGCACGGCCGTGATGGGCCTGTCCGTTCCCTTTTGGCGCATGACGGATGCCGCGCTGAATCCGCCGGGCATGGACGATCAGTTCTGGTATATGCGCTACTTTCAAGAAGAAGGCCGGGTTGAAGCCGAGCTTGAAAAAGACCTGGAACGCAGCCTGCGCATTCTCTACTACGGGCTGTGCGCCGACGCGCCGACGCAGAGTTGGATGAAGCAACTGGAGCACCCCAGGTCGAGCGGCCTGCTGGATGCGCTGCCCGAGCCAAAACAACTTCCAAGCTGGCTCACACGGGAAGACCTTGACTATTACGTCGAGCAGTACCGGACGAGCAGTTTCAGAGGACCGGTGAATTGGTACCGCAACATCCCGACGAATAACGCCATTACGCCTGAACTCGAAGGCAAAAAATTCTCCCAGCCGGCGGCCTTTGTGGCCGGGGCGGCGGATGATGTCCTGCTCTACGACCCCGACTGGCGCGCCACGTTTCCGGCTGCGTTTGAAGACCTGCGCATGCTCGAAATCATTGACGGCGCCGGGCATTGGGTGCAGGCGGAAAAGCCGCAGGAAACAACCGCCTGCATCCTACGCTTTTTACGCGGCCTGTAAAAAGGGAAACGGCGCGTCTCCGGCAGCCTACTTGCCCACCGCCTTGGCCCGCTCAAGCGAGGGCCGGGCATAACACGCCTCTGTCCAGCGCTGCACGTTGGCGTAGGCCGAGGAATCGAATTTCACCATCGCTAAAAGCAGCATCACCCCGGAGACGTTGAGATCGGCGATGCTGAAGGCGTCACCAACCAGCCAGTCTTTATTGACCAGGGTATCGTCAAGCACCTTCAGGGGTCGGGCCAGGGTTTTCTCGGCAGCGGCGAGGACCGCCGCGTTCCGCTTTTCCTCGGGCGTAAAAAACTTTTGGACCACGATGTCCATCTGCGCCGGCTCGATCTCGGTCATGACCCACACACTCCATTGCCAAACCAGGGCTTCATTGGCAGGATTACGGGGATAGAGATCACCGCCGTAGGTTTTGGCCAGGTAGAGATTGATCGCCATGGACTCAAACAGGGTCACCTCGTCGTCTTGTAGGGCCGGAATACGACCGTTCGGATTCACTGCCAGATACTCCGGCTTTTTCGACTCGTCCATGAAATTGACCGAGACGTGCTCATACTCAATGCCCACTTCCTCAATCGCCCAGAGCGAACGTATCGCCCGCGAGCCCGAAATTCCGTATAGCTTAGGTTTTGCCATGAGTGATTTCCTTTCCGTTACTTTTCGTCGAGGCATATCATGTTATTCGGCCAAGGTCTGCCCGGTGGCAGGGCCAGGGCGCGGACCTACGGCAGCGACCCGACAATCCGGTATACCGACTGTCAGCAAAGGAGACGATCGATGAGTCAGATTCGAGATGAAGTCATGGCGGCCAACGCCGCCTACGCGAAAGGTTTTGGCCAGAAGGCCGACCTGCCAGTCCCGCCCGGCAGACGTTTTGCCATTCTGACCTGTATGGACGCCCGGCTCGATCCCGCCCAATACGCCGGCTTGGCGGAGGGCGACGCGCACGTGATCCGCAACGCGGGTGGACGGGCGAGTGATGACGCCATCCGCTCCCTCGTGATTTCGTATAAACTCCTGGGGACGCGGGAGTGGTTTGTGATTCATCACACCCAGTGCGGCATGGAAACCTTCACCGATGAGGTGATGCGCCGTCTCCTCGCCAGCAGCCTGCGGACCGCCAGTATAGGCGATTCCGGCTGGCAGGACTCGGGTCAGGGGCCCGGTTCGACAGAGGGGAGTTATATCGATTGGCTGACGATCGCCGATAACGCCCAGAGCGTTGTCGAAGATGTGACGCGCATCCGCAATCATCCCCTGGTTCCCGGCGATATCCCCATTTACGGTTATATCTACGACGTCAAAACGGGCCGGCTTGAAGAGCTGCCCGAAGCAACGCAAGCGGGCAAAGTTCGGTAAATGGACGATCCCAAGAACACAAAGACCATTACCGGCTACTGCGAACCCCTCTCGCTCCGCGCCGGGGAGTCAATCCGCTGTATGGCCTCCAGCCACACGCCCGGTCCTGCCCGACTCGATCTCGTCCGTATTATCTGTGGCGACCCGACCCGGAGCGGGCCTGGTTTCAAAGAACTCGAAGTACCGAGCGATCTGCCCGCCGAGGTCGTGCTACATGAGCAGGGTGTACAGCCCGGCTCTTACGGCGTAGTCGATTTGTCGGGTTTCTCGGTCACCCGACAGATAAAATTCAAGGTGCACGTCTTTGCGACGCGACCAGATCAAGATCAGACCCTGTTTTCGGTCGTCGCTGAATCCGGACCGCTGCTGGTACTTACGCTGTCAAAGAGGCGTCTTGTTACGCGCATTGGGCAAACCGAGCTGCTGCTCCGAGAGCAACCCCTCCAGGCCAAGCGCTGGTACCAGGTCGAAATCACGGCAGACCTGAAGGACGGAGTTGTTACCGGAACCCTCACCCCACAGCCCAGCCGTTCACCTGGCCAGGACGTCTTTGAGCGATTCGAGCCCCACATCGCTCGCATCTCACTCAGCGAAATCCCAACGGGACCGCTCCAGTGTTGTTTGTTCGCGGCTTCCGCTGACGGCGATCACTTCGACGGTCGCCTTGCCAGACCCGCGCTGACACTTGATGCGACGACCCTGGAATGGGACTTCTCTAAAGACATGGGCGGCAGGCAGATCGTTGAGGTCAGCGGCCATGAACGCCACGGCCTCCTCCACCAGCTTCCCGCTCGGGCGGTCACCGGTCCCGATTGGGACGGCAGCCATCAAGCCTGGACAGCGATGCCGTCACATTATGACGCCGTTCATTTTCATACTGACGATGTCTATGACGCCGGCTGGCCGGCCATCGCAGAGCTGACCTTGCCTGCCGATCTTGCCAGCGGCATCTATGCCTTTCGCCTCCGAACCGCTCAGGGCCAGGATCGGGTGCCGTTTTTCGTTCGTCCCGCCCGGCAGGCACCAACGGCCGACGTCGCCCTGCTCATGTCCTCCTGCACCTATATGGCCTACGCCAATCACCGCATGCTATTTGAAGGCGCAGACTTTATCGCCACGCGCTCCCGACTGCGTCCCGAGCACGAATATCTGCGCCGCCATCCCGAAGTGGGTCGATCCACGTACGAGAAACACGCGGATGGCAGTGGCGTCATGTTCAGCTCTCGACGCCGCCCGGTGCTCCAACTCCAGCCGGGGGCTGACGGTTGGAATTTCACCCCGGACACGGACCTGAACGCCTTCCTCGACCATCTCCGGGTTGGTCACGATATTCTCGCCGACGAAGATGTCCACGCCGAAGGGATAGCCGCGCTGGCTCCGTACCGTGTCATTGTGACCGGTACCCATCCGGAGTATTGGTCAACCCGGATGCTCGACACTCTTGAAGCCTGGCTGCGGCGGGGTGGGCGGTTGATGTATCTCGGCGGCAACGGATTTTATTGGCGTGTGGCGCTGAGCGATGCCTGGCCTGGGGCAGTCGAATTACGGCGGGCCGAGGACGGCGTGCGCAACTGGCAAACCGAGTCGGGAGAGTCTTACCATGCCTTTACGGGTGAGTACGGCGGCTTGTGGCGGCGCTTGGGTCGGGCGCCGAATACCCTCGTGGGAGTGGGGTTTGCCGCTCAGGGCTTTGAACGGGCCATCGGCTATCAGCGTAGTGCGGCAAGCTCTACCTCTCGTGCCGCCTGGATATTTGAAGGGGTGACGGCTGAAGAGATTGGCACCTCAGGACTCGGTGGCGGGGCTGCCGGTCAGGAGGTTGATCGCTATAGCCAAACGCTCGGTTCCCCCGCCCACGCGCTTATCCTCGCTTCCGCAACCGAGTTTGGGCCTGACATGACCCGGACCAAGGAAGAGCTCCAGGCATCGACCGTCGTGCCCTCCCCTGACCCGGTGGTCCGGGCGGACCTGGTGTTTTTTGAGACACCGGCCGGTGGGGCCGTGTTTTCAGTTGGCTCGATTTCGTGGTTTGGGGCGCTTGCTCGTAACGGCTATGACAACGATATCGCTCAGATTACGGCCAATGTGGTGCGCCGCTTTGCCGATCCCCTGCCCTTCGCTCCACCTGAATCCGGGTAGCCTGAGCAGAGAGACGCCCCTGAGCCGTTGTCCCAAAAAGGAGGAAGCAGATGAGCACGTCGGCACAGCAGAGTGGAGCAAAAAGTAGCGAGCTGTCACGCGTGTGGGAGCCGCTGCAACTCGGCACTCTCACCCTGCGGAATCGTATTCTGCAACCGGCCCATAGCTCGCAGCACGGCGACCCGCGCGACCATGTTTTCTCTGATCGACAGATCGCCTATTTTCGCGAGCGCGCCAAGGGTGGCGTGGCGCTGTGCATTACCGAAACCGTGGCGGCAGCCCGGAGCGCGCTGGGTTCGTTTTTCCATATCGTTGATGTCTGGAATGAGGGTTGTATTCCATCCATGAGTCAACTGGCCGACGCTGTCCATCAGCATGATACCAGCATCTTTGTCCAGCTCGCCTCCATGGGCGTCCACGATCGCGGCCGGATGTTCATCGACCGCAACAAACCCATCTGGGGCGCGTCGCGTATCCCCTCGGTCGTGCACAACGAAATTCCCCTGGTGATGGGGACCGACGAGATCAGAGAATTAACCCGTGACTTCGGACAGTCGGCGGCCAACGTCAAGCGCGCCGGGCTTGACGGGGTCGAGTTGCACGGGGCGCATAGCTACGGCCTGGGCCAGTTTATGAGCCCGACCTACAATAAACGCGACGACGCCTACGGCGGGACACCGGCCAAGCGCTGTCAACTGCTCATCGAATGCGCCGAGCAGGTGCGGAAGCGGGTTGGGGCTGATTTTGTGGCGGGGGTGCGGCTGTCATGGGATGAATTCCTGGGCCCCGCGGGCGGGATTACCCCGGAGCAGGCGGAAGAACAGGTCGAGGTGCTGGCGGCGACCGGCTTGTTTGACTTCTTCAACATCTCGGCCGGTGGCTACCACACCCTCCATCTGGCGCTGCCCAGTATGGAAGGCGAAGAGCCGGACGGCTGGCTGGCGCCGTTCAGTAAACGCGCCAAAGAGATCGTGGGCGACCGGGGCAGGGTCTTTGTGGTGGGCAAGGTCCGTGATCTCCACACGGCGGAAGCCATCTTGGCAAGCGACGCGGCAGACATGGTCGCCCTGGCCAGACAGCTCCTGACCGATCCCTTTACGGTAAAAAAGACGCGCGAAGGCCGCGAACACGAAATCATCCGCTGCAACCGATGTAATGAATGCGGGGCGCGGCTGTTTGAACACCGTGAACTCGTCTGCACCCTGAATCCGGTCAGCGGCAGAGAAGCCTACTGGGGAGAGGGTTCGCTGAAGAGCGTCCCGGAGGCCGACCAAAAGCATATTGTGGTCATCGGGGGCGGACCCGCCGGTATGAAGGCCGCTGCGGTTGCGGCCCGGCGCGGTCACGCGGTCACCTTGTTTGAACGCGCCGACAAGCTAGGCGGCCATTTGCGGGTGCTGGAACAACTGCCAGGAATGACAGACTGGTCGATTGCGATCGACAACCTGGAGCGAGAGGTCGAAAATGCGGGGGTCGAGGTCCGCTGCGGCCTTGAGGTCACCCGGCAATCCCTGCGGCATATCGAGGCCTCCAGTGTTGTGGTTGCAACCGGCGCCGCTTACGAACGTACCGGCCTGAGCCTCTATCGTCCCGAACGCGAAGCAATCCCCGGCACGGAGTTACCCCACGTGCTTGATGTCGGCACGGCAACCAGGCAGGCCCTCGGGGATGCCCAGGCGCTCGGCTCACGCGTACTCATCCTGGATGAAACGGGCAGCCATTTGCCTTTTGCTCTGGCCCAGGTGCTGGCCAAAGCAGGGGTCGAGGTCGAGATCCTCAGCCCGCGCATGTTTGCCGGCGAACGCCTCTTTCGCAACCTGGATATCATGTATATCTTCCCCAGGCTGAAGAAGCTGGGCGTGCGGATTACCCAGCAATATTTTGTCGAAGCGATCCGGCCTGACGAAGTCGACGTGTATGATATCTGGGCCGGGCCGGCAGTGCTGGAAATCCGAGAGCGGATCGATAGCGTGGTGATGTCGATTCTTCGCGTACCCAACGACGAACTCTATGTTGCGGCCAAAGACGCCTTCCCGGAAGTCGTCAGAATCGGTGATGTGGCCGCCCCGCGAGATGTGACGGCGGCCATTTTTGACGGTGAGCAATGTGGTCGCGCACTATAGGACTCGCATTTGCCAGCACGCAGGAACTCGACATTCGACCCAGAAGAAGAGAGAACCAGGAGTGAAGGAAGGTTGTACTATGAGTCATTCGGTTAGCTATACCAAAGAGGACGACCTCGGCATCATTACCGTCAACAATCCACCTGTGAACGCGCTGAGCCAGCATGTGCGCCAGGGCCTATCGGAGAGCTTTGCCGAAGCCGACAAAGACGACACCATCGCCACGGTTCTCATCTGCGCCGGCCGGACCTTTATCGCCGGTGCGGACATTACCGAGTTCGGCAAACCGCTCCAGCCGCCGAATTTTCTCGACACCATGGAGATCATTGAGAACCTCTCCAAGCCGGTGGTGGCGGCCATTCACGGCACCGCCCTGGGCGGCGGCCTCGAAACGGCACTGTGCTGCCACTATCGCGTGGCCGTGCCGTCCGCGCGGGTTGGGCTGCCTGAGGTCAGCCTCGGGCTGTTACCGGGTGGCGGCGGGACCCAGCGCCTGCCGCGCCTGATCGGTCCCGAGGCCGCCCTTGAGGTCATCACCTCGGGTATACCGCTGCAGGCCGGCCAGGCGCAGCGCCTGGGCGTGATCGACGCGATCGTGACCGAGGGCGATCTGCTCGACGGGGCAATAGCCTTTGCCCGTCAGCTCGTCGCGGACGGGGCCGCCCTCAAAAAAGTGCGCGACCTGAGCGACAAGGTCACCGGCGTGGACCTGGCCATCTTTGACGCTGCCCGCAAACAGGCCAGCAAGACGCGGCGCGGCTTTGAGGCACCCCAGCGTTGCATCGACTGTGTCGAAGCGGCCTGCACCCTGCCGTTTGACGCCGGCCTGGCCAAAGAGCAGGAACTCTTCCGCCAGGTCCTGACCAGCCAGCAATCGGCTGCCCAACGTCATATTTTCTTTGCCGAGCGGGCCGCGGCAAAAGTCGGCGACATGCCGAAAGACACCCCGACCCGCGCCATTCAAAAGGTCGGGATCATCGGCGCCGGCACGATGGGCGGCGGCATTGCCATGAACTTCGTCAATGTCGGTATCCCGGTCACCCTGCTCGAAACCGGCCAGGAGTTTCTGGACAAGGGCCTGGCAGTAGTACGGGCCAACTATGACCGCAGCGCCAAGAGAGGCCGCTTCACGCCGGAACAGGTCGAAGAGCGCCTGGGTCTCATTACACCGACCCTGGACTACGCGGCGCTCGGCGAGGTGGACCTGGTTGTGGAAGCCGTGTTCGAGAACATGGAGGTCAAAAAGGAAGTCTTCGCCCAATTGGATACGGCCACCAGGCCCGAGTGTATCCTGGCGACCAATACGTCCACCCTCAACGTGGATGAAATCGCTTCGGTGACCGCACGCCCGGACAAGGTCATCGGCACCCATTTCTTCAGCCCGGCCAATGTCATGCGTCTGCTCGAAATCGTCCGCGGCGCCGAGACGAGCTTTGAGACCCTGGCCACGGCCCAGGCGGTCGGCAAGGCCATTCAAAAAATCGGCGTGGTGGTTGGAGTGTGCGACGGTTTTGTCGGTAACCGCATGCTGCACAAATACGGCGCGCAAGCCCAATACCTGCTGGAAGAGGGCAGCTTGCCCCAGGATGTGGATGGCGCGGTCTACGACTTGGGTCTGGCCATGGGGCCCTTTGCCATGGGCGACTTGGCCGGTCTCGACGTGGGCTGGCGCATTCGACAGGGGAAAGGGTTGCCGAACAGCCTGCCCGAAGGCGAGCGCTACTGCGCGATTCCCGACCGTATCTGTGAGCAGGGACGCTACGGCCAAAAGACCGGCGCCGGCTATTACAGATACGAGCCGGGGGATCGTACGGCCCATCCCGACCCGGTTATCGAGGAACTGATCGTTCAGTACTCCAAAGAAAGGGGTATCGAACGGCGGCCCATCAGTCGTGAGGAAATCGTCGAGCGCTTGATGTACGCCCTGGTGAACGAGGGGGCCAAGATTCTCGAAGAAGGCATTGCCCAGCGCGCCAGCGATATTGATGTCATCTACGTCTATGGCTATGGCTTTCCAGCCTATCTGGGCGGCCCCATGTTTTACGCCGACAGCGTTGGGCTCAAAGCGGTGTATGAGCGCGTCTGCGCCTTTGCCGAGCATGATCCCTCATCCTGGCAGCCGGCGCCGCTGCTCAAGAAATTGGCCGCCGAGGGCGGCACGTTTCATTGACCAGGATTGACCAGGATTGACCAGGATTGATCGGGATTGATTAGGATTTTGCAGGATTCCGCTTCGGTCCTCACCCCCCTGGGATCTGCCCTCCCTGTCCGATCCCCTATCCCTCAGGGAGAGGGTCAGGGTGAGGGTTCTTCTTGATTAACTCCCGACAGTGTCCTCAGGCGCCGAGGGGCCTTTCTTCTTCGACGCGGGCCAGAGCATCACGACCCAATAGCACACCACGCCGAGCCCGACCGTCGCCCCGAGCGGCAGGCCCAATTCTGCCGGTCCGAAGCCCCTATGAGCATAAGCCCAGGACGGCAGCAGACACGGAAGGAAAAGCGCCCAGGCGATCAATGCCAGTGTTATGCCGTACATGACAGCCTCCCCGCGCCCAGTTTTCTTTTCATAGCCGTTCCGTTCATGGCCGTGGCTCGCATTGGGCGCTTCGTGGTATTGGAAAATCGTCCGTATCTATACATCTGGTGACGAGCGGAGGGAGCAATGGATCAACACCAGTTCAACCAGGCCCTGATCGAATTCTTAGCATCATCGCCAACTCCGTTCCACGCGGTCGCCCAGATGGCCGCGCGGCTGTCGGACGCGGGCTTTGAGCGCCTGGACGAGGCCGAGGCGTGGCAGCTCGTCCCAGGCGGCCGCTATTGGCTCAGCCGCAACGACTCGGCCCTTATTGCCTGGAGGATGCCGGCGCGCTGCCCCCTGGCCGAGAGTGGCTTTCGCCTGGTCGGCGCCCACACGGATTCGCCGGGCCTGAAGGTCAAGCCCCAGCCCGAACTGCATCGCCACGGCTATGTGCAACTCGGGGTCGAGGTCTATGGCGGCGCGCTGCTCAATCCCTGGTTCGATCGTGATTTATCGATTGCCGGGCGGGTCAGTTATCTGACCCAGCGGAACGAGGTGGCCCACGCGCTGCTCGATTTCGCTCAAGCGCTGGCCGTCATTCCCAGCCTGGCCATTCATCTCGACCGCGAGGCAAATAAGAGCCGCTCAATCAACGCCCAGACCTATCTGCCGCCCATCGTCGGTCAAGCTGACGAAAAGCCGGATTTCAAAGCGCTGCTGCAGAAACGACTCGAAGCGGGCGGGGTCACGGATATCCGTCGGGTGCTGGACTACGAGCTGTTTTTCTATGACACCCAGCCGCCGCAGCTCGTCGGCCTGGCAAACGAGTTCATCACCTCGGCCCGCCTGGACAACCTGTTGAGCTGTTTTGTCGGCCTCCAGGCCCTCACGACGAGCGCTAGCGAACACGGCGCGTTGCTGGTGTGCAACGATCACGAAGAGGTCGGCAGCACGTCGGCGTCCGGGGCGTGTGGGCCCATGCTGAAACATATGCTGGAACGCGTCATGCCGGACGCGGAAGAGCGCGGACGCGCCCTGGCCCGCTCCCTGCTGATCTCGACCGACAACGCCCACGGCGTGCATCCGAACTTTTCCGACCGGCACGACGACAACCACGGCCCCCGCCTCAACCACGGCGTGGTCATTAAACTCAACGCCAACCAACGCTATGCCAGCAACAGCGAGACCAGCGCCATCCTGCACAAACTAGCCGCGGACACGGACGTACCGCTCCAGACCTTTGTCGTGCGCAGCGACATGGTCTGCGGCAGTACCATCGGACCCCTGACCGCGGCCGAGATTGGGGTGCGCACCATAGACGTCGGCGTCCCACAGTGGGCGATGCATTCCATCCGGGAAGTCGCGGGCACCGCCGACGCGTTTCATCTGAGCCGGATATTGCTGCGCTTCTTTGACACGGAGCGGGTCTGAACCTTGGGGCATCTTTATCTTGACCATGTCTCCATGACCATAGTAATGCTTTGCACATCGAAAGAATCGTGAGGACAAATATGGCTGAAACAGCAAAGAATGTATCTGCCTCGTATTTCAAAGCCCACTGCCTGGCGATTCTTGACGAGGTTGCGGAAACAGGTCTGCCGCTGGTGGTGACCAAACGAGGGAAGCCGCTGGCGAAACTTGTTCCGCTCGATTCCGTTGAGCCGCCAGACCTGCTTGGCAGTGTGGGCTATCGACGCGAGGCAGACCTCCTCTCTCCGGTTGAGAGCAATTCACCATTATGTGTAGCCTTGTAGGTCGGGTTAGCCGCAGGCGTAACCCGACAGCCCGTCCGTGTCGGATTACGCTGCGCTAATCCGACCTACTGACTGGTGATCCCTCACCAACGGACTCGGGCCGCCGCTCGCCTACCCCACCAGCTCGGGAACGTGGACGGACGGTGTGCGATGCCGGCTGAGCTGTTCATACGCGTAGGCTAACGAAAGGAGCTCGGCTTCACGATACGGCAGGCCGACGATCTCCAGACCCACGGGCAGACCGCCAGGGGTAAAGCCCGCCGGCACGCTCACGGCCGGCATCCAGGTCTGGGCCGCTATGAGCGTATTGGTCGGAAAATCCAGCAGGGGCCATTTACCTGCGTCAAGCTCGGCCCTCGACGGCGAGGGCACTTGCGTGGTGGGAAAGGCGAGCGCTGTTGCTCCTACCTTTGCCATTGCGTTGATCACCACCCGCTGGAACTGTTCGCGGGCGGTATAGCGCTGATAGTACTCAGGGTCGGAGTAGGGGTCTTCGGGGCCTTCGACCAGGGCATCAATGAGGTCGCATTTAGGGTGGTATTTTTTAGCCTCGACGATGTCTTTCAACGTTTTCAGCGGCAGTTGAGGGCGGGCTGCCAAAAAGCCGTCGATATCGTGGCGCGAATGCGTGACATACATCGAAGATAATTCGATATAGTGCTGTAGATCGGGGATCGCGATATCAACCGGAGTTGCGCCGGCGGTGACCATCGCGGCCAGTGCCGCTTCGATGACCGCATTGACCTCGGCGGCCTGCGGGTCGGAAGCATCCCCAAATACCTGGCGGACCACACCGATCCGGGCACCCGAGAGGGCGGCCTTGTCGAGCCGTTCCGAATATTTGACTGCGCCCGCAATAGCAGCCGTCGCCGTGTATGGGTCGGCCGGATCAAATCCAACTAATACCTCAAGCATTTTTGCCGTATCCGTCACCGTGCGACACATGGGTCCGGCAGAGTCCTGGAAGACCACCAGCGGCGACATGCCGGCCCGACTGATGAGGCCGGGCGTGACCTTGAGGCCGACCAGATTATCGAACGAAGACGGCAACCGGATCGAACCGCCGGTGTCCTCACCCAACCCAATAGCACCCAGATTAGCGGCCACCGCCGCACCGGTGCCACCGCTGGAGCCGCCCGGATCGTGGCCCAGATCATACGGGTTCCTGGTCGTGCCGGACTTGGACGAGTAGCCGAACCAGGAGGTGGCAAAGTCCGGCATGGCCGTCTTGGCCAGAATGATCGCCCCGGCGGCATGGAGCTTGGCTATAGCGGTCGCATCTTTGGTGGGAATATAACCGTCCAGGGCTATCGAGCCAAAGCAGGTCATAATCCCGGCCGTTTCCGCCTGATCCTTCACCACAACGGGAATGCCGTGCAACGGGCCTGACAACTGGCCGGACGTTGCGAGCTGAGCATCAAGCCGGGCGGCCTCGTCCCGAGCGTGCGGATTCACGGTTACGATGGAATTAAGCGTCGGGCCGCTCCGGTCGTAGGCCTCAATCCGATCCAGATAGCCGTTTACAAGATCGACACAGCTTGTTTCGCCGGCGCGCAGGGCGGTGTGAATCTGTGCAATAGTCGTTTCTTCCAGCTTAAACGACATGGCATTACTCCAGTCTTTGTGTGCCTTACAAGACACGGGTACCAGCGCTAATAAATAGCTGTCTTATCCAGCCTGATCGTATTGGTTAGAAGGAATGCGTGAATCGACTCCTTCAAGAAGTGCCTTTGAGAGTCTGAATACTTCATTCGTATGCTTCTTCATGGTGTTTCGTGCACGTGGTCGCCGATTCCTATTTGATTGTAAGAAGTCAACATCCATTTCGTGGGCAATTTGATTCCTGACGGAGAATAGCTCAGTCAATTTTCTAGGATCAGATGCAATCTCCTGAGAAGGTATGTCAAAATATGCTGCAATCTTAAGGATTTCCTCGGTCGACTGGAGGCTTCTTGATGTGAGATCTTCGACTAATAGAAATACGAGTCGATCTTTGGGGTTTTTGTCAGCTAAAACGTCGGCTAAGAGGCGGTGGTCTATTTCTTCCCTGCTTCTTATTCTGCGCTCGACAAACGTTTTAAACATCGTTATTGCTCCTTGATTCGCCTGGAGCAACGCGGGTAGGGCGTCCTTAACGAGCTGTTTTACCAGGGAATCTAGGCCAGCACTGGCGAAGACCAGCATAGCCCGAAGTAGGTCTTGCTCCTCGTCTGTTGCAGTACCGCGGGCGTTTCGTTCTCTCCGTACAGTGTTAAAGGTATCCAAGAACGAACTTGAGGCATCGTGCGCTTTGCACAGAATAGTATAAGCCAATTGACAGTGCTGATTCCGAGGCTCTTCTGGCATATGAGAGAATAGAGAGGCCATCTAAGCTTCCTCTAATTCTCCCATATCTTGGGCAAGAGGAGGCAAATGATCTGGACCTGGATAGCCTGGATAGCCCGGATAGCCCGGATAGCCCGGATAGCCCGGATAGCCCGGATAGCCTCTATAGGGGCGATTTATGAACCTGTAGAACCGATCGCGGCGCCGGCCTCGCACGATCGTGCCTAGATACCTACCGGCCACATCAACGACATCGTCGTCTCCCCAAGGCAGCCAACCGATCCATTGCCCACTAGTGTTATAGACGTACTTTCCCTTCCTGAACGCGATCCAGTTTCCGGTAGAACTGAATAAATACTGTATTCCTTGGAGCGCCATTTGCGTTGTGGCCTCATCTCCAACTGTATGTCTACCCTGTCCTGTCCATCTAATCGGAATTAGGCTACCTAATACAACAGGACAAAACATAGATATCAATAGACATTATAGCGCCTCCTGAAGACTACTGCCTAGCGGTAATTAAGGGTTAAAGATCAGCCCAGCTTGGACTTGGTGACCTTGACCGCGGCCCACAACGCGACCAGGAAAAAGATCGTCAGAAAAACGAAATCCTGCGCGACGGCGGTAAAGTCGGCCCCTTTCAGAATAATGGAGCGCAGCGCATGGGCGAAATAGCGGGCGGGCAGACAGTGGGACAGGAAGCTGACGAAGGGGGGGAAATTCTCGGTCGGGACCAGGATGCCGGTGATAATCACTGAGGGAAACATCACAAAGAAGCTCAGAAAAATCGCCTGCTGCTGGTTATCCGCCCACGCCGAGCAAAAAATCCCAAACGCGAGTGTCGCCAGCATAAACACCAGCGCGACGGCAAACAGCAGGAGCAGACTGCCCTGCACGCTGATGCCGAAGCTGAGATAGCTGCCGGTCAGCATAATACTCAAGCCGAGATAGCCCACGCCCACGTAGGGCAACATCTTGCCGACCATAATCTCGGTGAGCGACAGTGGCGTGGACAAAAGCTGCTCAAAGGTGCCGCGTTCGCGTTCGCGGACCAGCGAAATCGCGGCGATCATAAACAGAATCTGGGTCAGCATATTGGCCGGCATGGCGGACAGGAATCCGTAGCGGTCCTGAATACCGGGGTTATACCAATAGCGTTTTTCGATAGAGATGGCGGCGTTCGTCACGCGCCGTTCGGCGCGGTCGCGGCTGGGGAGCTGGCTGAGAGAAAACGCGCCGGCCGCCTGGTTGATATAATTGGTCAGGCGCAGGGCGCTGGTGGGCTTGGCGCCGTTAATCAAGACCTGGATGGGAGCGGGTTCGCCGCGCTGGAGTTTGTCGTCGAAGTTCCAGGGAACCACCACGCCGACCATACCGTCCTGCCGACGCAGGAAGTCGACGACCGCGTCCTCGCTTGAGGCCAACGCCGGTGGCTGGAGAGCCGTCATGGAAGACAGGTCACGAATGAGCCGGCGCGAGATGACCGACTGCGACTGGTCGTACACGATCCAGGGGGCATCATTGACGTCGTTGGTAATCGCCAGACCAAACAGGATGAGATACAGCACCGGCTGGGCCAGGATGGCGGCCAGTAAGGCATGATCGTGCAACATGGTCCGTCCCTCTTTGCGGACCATGGCCAAAACATTGCGGAAACGCATGCGCCTCAATCCTTATGCCGTCTGTTTCTGAATCCCCTTGGCCGCGCGGACGAGCAGCAACACCAGAAAGCCGACCAAAAAGGCGATTTCGATCCAGAGTTCATCCAGCCCCTGGCCCTTGAGATAAATCCCCCGCGTAATCCGTATATAGTGGGTCAGCGGGATGATCTCCCCAATGATTTGGAAGGGCGTCGCCATGAGCGAAAGCGGAAAAATGGCGTCTGAGAGCATCAACTGAGGCACCATGGTTAAGACCGAGCGTTCGACGGCTTCCCCGGACGAGGTGGCCGAGTTTGAGATGAGCAGGCCGATGGACAGGCCGATCAACAAAAAGATGGGGGTCACCGCGAGCAGCAGCAGCAGGCTCCCCTTGGGAATCACGCCAAAGAACAGCCAGCCCACCACCACGATGAGCATCGCCGCCACCAGGGCCACCCCGCCAAAGGGCAGAATCTTCCCGAACACCACCTCGGCTGACGTCACCGGGGTGACCAGGAGTTGTTCGAGCGTACCGGCATCGCGCTCACGGACCATGGCCAGGGTGGTATTGAGCACCGTCACAAAAAGCGTGATCAAACCCAGCAGGCCGGGGATCATATAGGCCGTGCCCGACAGGCTCGGGTTGAACAGCACCCGCCGGGTCGTCGTCACCTGCCCGACCGGTCGGAGATTGCGTTCCGTGGGCGGGCTGCGCTCCAGCCGGCTCCGGGTGTAATAGGTCGTCGCAATAGCCGTCAGAAACCCTTCGGTACTGGTACTCAGGGTGGTGTCTGAGCCGTCCAGCAGGAGCCCCAGTCGGACCTCTTTGCCGTTGACGATGGTCTCGCTGAAGTTCGACGGGATGACCAAAGCGGCGCGGCTCTGTTCCCGGCCGAACATGTGATGGACTTCGTCCAGGTCACGTAGCGGCAAAACGGTGAAGTATCCGGTGGATTCGATGGCTTCCAGCAAAGCTCGACTGTGACGGGTATGGGACTGGTCCAGGACGCCCAGGGGCAGATGATCGAAGTCGGTGGTAATGATGTAGGAGAACAACACCAGTTGCAGGACCGGCATCAGAAACAGGACGCCCAGCGTAAAGCGGTCGCGGCGCAGCTCCAGCGACTCGCGCCACAGCAGGGTCAGCAGGCGTGCCAGCTTGGCCCGCAGGCGGCTCATGAGTGCGTCTCCTGGCGTTGGCGTATCATGCCGGCAAAGACCTCTTCAATCGAGGGCAGGGCCGGGGCGAAGCCCAGGGCGGGATCGATCGCTGTCAACGCCTGGCGGAGTTGTTGAAGCGTCTGCGCCGCGTCATCCGGCAGGAGGAGCAAGGCGGCCTGCGCCTCAGGCCGCCGAATATGATGGGTTTCGGCCAGGCGTTGGGCCGCGTTGTGCGCAACGGTTTGATCCGTATGGACCAGGCGGACCCGGTAGCCGCCGGCGAACTGAATTTTGAGGCCGGTCGGGGTATCCAGACCGATCAACTCGCCGCGATCAATAAAGCCCATCCGGTCGGTGTACTCCATCTCGTCCAGGTAATGGGTGGTGACAAACAGCGTCCGGCCTTCCTGGGCCAGCTCGCGGATCAACCGCCAGAAGACCTGGCGATTGACAACGTCCACCCCGGCCGTCGGCTCGTCCAGAAAGATGATGTCCGGGTCGTGCAAGAGAGAGCAGACCAGGGCGACCCGATGCTTGATGCCGCTCGGCAGGGAGTGCACAAAAGACCGGTCGAGTCCCTCAAGACCCAGACGAGGATAGAAGTGCTGCTTCTGGTGTTCGACTTTTTGACTCGGCACACCGTACAGGCCGGAAAAAAACCGGAGATTTTCCGCCACGGTCAGATTGGCATAGAGAGAAACTTTCTGGGACATATAGCCGATGCGCGCGCGCACCGCTTCGGCCTGGGTCTGAATATCCAGACCCGCAACCCGGGCCGTCCCCTCGGTTGGGGCCAATAAGCCGCAGAACATCCGAATCGTGGTGGACTTACCGCCACCGTTGGAGCCCAGGAAGCCGAAAACCTCACCCCGCCGCACCTGAAAGCTGACATGATCGACCGCCGTAAAATCGCCAAAGCGCCGCGTCAGGTCTTCAGCGACAAGAACCGCGTCTGCGCTAGTGGCCGCCTGCGTCATCGGCCTGGGCCTCGTGGGTCAGATGCGTGAAGACTAACTCCAGGGTCGGCGGTAGCGGCTCGACCCACACCTCCGCCGTGCCCAGCTCGTGCAGCCCGGCGCGGACCTGGGCAATATCGGCCGTTGCCTCCAGCACCACACTGCCGGCCAGCGTTTGCGTTCGGACGAGCCAGGCCGCGGGCTGGAGGGCGGCGAGCGCCGCCTCCACGTTTCTGCCGACCAGCCGATAGGCCCGATACGGGTAGTTCGACCGAATGGCATCCGGCGTGCCACGGGTGCGGATACGGCCCTCATACAGATAGATCAGCTCGTCACACCGCTCGGCCTCGTCGAGATAGCCGGTGGACATGATAATGGTCACGTCCGGCAAGTGGCGCAGAATCTCCCACACCTCAGCCCGGGCGATGACATCCACGCCGTTATTCGGCTCGTCTAAAATCAGGAGCTGAGGGCGATGGATCAGCGCACAGATCACCGCCAGCTTTTGTTTCATCCCGCCCGACAGATCGCCGGTCAGGCGGGTGTGAAAATCCTTGAGCCCGGCAATCGTCAGCAGCTCGTCCGCGCGCTGCCGAAACGTGGCAGCCGCAAGGCCGTGGATATCGGCAAAGAACCTGAGGTTATGCAGCACGCTGAGTTCAGGGTAGAGCCCAAACGCCTGCGGCACATAGCCGAGACGTTCTCGGATGCGGTGCGGTTCGCGCACGACATCATAGCCCAGGACCTCGGCCTGGGCGGCCTCAAACTCCAGCAGCCCAACCAGAGAGCGCAACAGGGTGGTCTTGCCCGCGCCATCCGGGCCGACCACACCAAAGATGCACGGCCGCTCAATGACGAGATCGATCCCGTCCAGAGCGACGGTGGCATCGAACTGCTTATGGAGTTGTGTCAGGCTGACAACCGGTGCTGTCATGGCGAGGACTGCGCCGCTTGGGGACGCTCCGCCCGCTGCGCGGGCTGACGCGCGCCGTTCAGGTACACGGTGCCTTCCATGCCCGGTTTCAGGCGTTCGAGCTGGTCTAAAATGCGCACTTTGGTCGCAAACACCTGGGTCATGCGGTCGCTCTTGATTTCAATATTCTTGGGCGTGAACTGGGCGATGTCTTGGATGAAGCTGATCTCACCGGGAATCAACACACCCGGCAGGGCGTCGGGTTCAACGCTGACCGTATCGCCAATATGGACTTTGCCCAGGTCGGGCACGGGGACGTAGACGCGGACATATTTATCGAGCGGGTCCAGCAGGGTCGCAACGCCCGTGCCCGGATTGACGTACTCGCCGGCGCGAATCAAACGGGTCTGCACCGTACAGGCACACGGAGCGCGAATCGTATATTTGTCCAGGATGATGCGCATTTGCCCAAGCTTTTCGGTATCCACGGCCAATTCGTGTTTTTGGACTTCGAGCGCATTTTCAGCCAGTTCTATCTGACGCAGATTGGCTTCCGCCCGCGCCAGGGCGGCCTGCTCACGGGCCAGCACGGCCTGGGCCGTCTCCAGTTGATTTTCGGCTCGGTCGTAGGACTGTTGGCTCAGATATTCCGTATCGAGCAGGTCCTGCCGGCGCGTCAGTTCTTTTTCGGCAAAGCTGACGTCCGAGCGTGCCTTGGCAATATTTGCTCTGGCCGTCCGAAGCTGGATCGGATGGGTGTCCCGGGCAAGGGCGAGTTGGGTCTCCAACTGACGGATTTTCGCTTTGCGGAGTTCCAGGCTGAGTTCCTGTTGGACCACCTGCGAGCGATATTCCCGCGCGTCTATCTCGGCCAGCAGGTCGCCCTGTTGCATCTGGCTGCCGTCGGTAAACGCCACGGTCTCAACCCGGCCGCTAATCTCACTCTTGATGACCTTCTCCTCGCCCTCAACGAAACCGGTGAACGAGAGTTGTTCGCTCTTCTCGGCTCTCGTGTACAGGAACAGACCGGCCCCAATGGCGATCAGGCCGAGCAGAATAAATGGCAGGCGTTTCTTCATCTGAGGCGTAAGCCTAAGCAACTTGCAGAGTTACGGCAAGAGGATGTACGAGGGAGACGGATGAAAGAAGTTGAATTTACAATACAGCTCGGACCGGACGACCGTCTACGAGAAACCCATGTGAGAGAAAGGGGACGGGTTCTTGATTTCGCCGTACAATATGAAACACGCTGGAACGAGAAATGGGCTCCGGTGGTGCGTTATGATACGGCTCACGGATTTGCTCATCGAGACCTCTATAATGTCCGAGGCGAAACGGTGAAGACTCCCTTGGTTATTCTGAGCTATAATCAGGCACTGACATTTGCAGAGTCAGACCTGAGGGCAAATTGGCAACTATATCGAGAACGATTTCTCAAGGAGAGACGACAATGAGGAACGCTACCTTAGTCGAAAAAAATATCGAGCTGAGTTTTGAGTTCACCCGCTACCTCTTAGACCATCCGGAGCTTGAAGACCGTATCCCAAAAGGAGCGCAAGTCGTGCTGCTGCCTGAGTATGATGAAAAGCTCAAGCACTTCAATATGAGAACGGCCAAGAAACAACGGGAAGAAGGGCAACCCGTTGTGTATGTGAGCATCAAACGACTTGCCCTCGATAGAGCCTCTCGACTGGTCGGAACAAAGATCGAACGCATTGAGCACGTGGCGTAAGACATCGATAGGTTTTTACTCTGTTGGATCTCCCTAGCTTTTTTCAGTCATCGAATAAATACAGTCGAACCAATGACTACCCTGGAAATCATCGCCACATGTATCGGAGTTGGTATCTTTGCTGTCTTTGGTACCGGCTTCTGGCAACTGCTGCGTCACTAGCGCAATTCACGATTCCGTATAGCCAGCCGGTCCCTTTCGTCATGCCGGCGCAAGCCGGAATCCAGGCTCCCAGCCCTTGGCCGCTGGATGCCGGATCAAGTCCGGCATGACGAGAGCCTAGCGAGAAACGCTCTAAAGTGTAGAGAGGCTTACTGCGTTAGCCCGGCTCCGCTTGCTCCCCTGTTCCGTCGATCAGCACAAAGGCAATCCGACACGGCCGGTCCGAGCGGTTGCTCCAGGCGTGATTGGTGCCGCGTTGGATAATCACGTCACCGGCTGTGACCAGTACCTCCGAGTCGTCCAGGACCATATGGCATTCACCCGAAAGCACAATCGCGTAATCAATCGTTTCGGTCTTGTGCATAAGCGGATGTCGGGGCTGCTCGGAGTCATCCAGGGCCTGCTCCGCCCCGAATGAGGCGAAGCTCTCCCGCGCGGCCTTGCGGTCTAGCTGCTCGATCCAGTCCTTTTCCGGCGAAAACTCGACAATCCGCAAGACCGTACCCTGCGCGGGAGGAATCAGGGCGACCGGACCCTGTGTCCGGTCGGTTGCGTCGGTCAGGCTCGCGGGCGTCTCGGTTGTGACCCATAGATTGGTGACCTCAACCCCCGGCCGGTTCTTTGGGTGGAATACCGGCGCTGGAGTGTCGGACAAGACGGTTGCCCGCCCGTGTGGGTCGTGTCCGGTCACGATGCGTCGCGTGCTGTTCGCCATGCCGCCTGCCTCCTGTCATTCGAGCGCGATCAGTCCTCCCTCCAAATAAGACAGCGAGAATTTGCTCGGCACTCTTTTCTTTGAAATGAGAGTTGGTATAGCCTGCATCTACCTCGATAGCGTATGCCCTCAATATGACTCCGGCGGAGGAAGAGCAATGCAAGGCAAAGTGATGACCGTTCTCGGCCCGATCGAGCCTGACGCCCTGGGGATTACCCTGACGCATGAACACCTGCTCATCGATCTCCGCGTATGGTGCGAAGAGTCCGAAGACGAGGAGCAAAAGGCGTTCGTGCACGCCCCGGTAGAAATGGCGACGCTCGGCGCCATTCGCCGCGAACCGTTTGGCAACCTGGATAACTGCGTCTTGGATGACACCGCCCTGGCGATTGAGGAATTGCGCCAGTTTAAGACTGCCGGCGGCGGCAGCGTAGTGGACTGTACGAATAACGGCCTGGGACGCACGCCGCTGGCCCTGGCAGATATTGCCCAGGCGACCGAGATCAACATCGTTATGGGCTCAGGCTATTATATCGGCCGTTCCCACCCCTACGACATGGTCGATCGGTCCGTTGAAATGATCGCCGCCGAGATTGAATCCGATCTCATGCAGGGCGTTGCTGATACCGGGGTGCGCTCCGGCCTCATCGGTGAGATCGGCACCAGCTTCAAGGTGCGCGAGAACGAGCAGAAGGTCTTGTGCGCCGCCGCTCGTGCGCAGCGACGCACCGGCGCGCCGATCAGTGTCCATCTGCTGCCGTGGCAGAAAAACGGCATCGAAGTCCTCGATATTCTCGAAGGCGCAGGCGCAAATCCACATCAGGTCATATTGTGCCATCTCAGCCCGACCAGCGACGACCTGGAATATCATACGACTCTGGCCAAACGCGGCGCGTATGTTGAGTACGACTTCTTTGGCATGGAATACTACGTGGACAGCGTTGGCCGCTACACGGGCTCGGATGCCGGGAGTGTCGTCGCGCTGAAACGCCTGATCGACGCGGGCTGTTCGGAGCGCCTGCTGCTGTCCCACGATATTGCGATGAAGGTCCAACTCACCCGCTACGGCGGCTGGGGCTACGCCCACCTGGTCAAGAACGTCGTCCCCATGCTGAGTCGCAGCGGCCTGAGTGCCGAACAGATCGACACCTTGATCGTAGAGAATCCACGTCGGGTGCTGACCTGGGGCGCGCCGGTGTAGCTAGACATCTCTCGGACAACCCGCCTGTTCTTCTGGTTCTTTCGTACACAAAACAAATTTTATAGCTATCGAAAGGAAGCTATATGAAGACATCCTCCAAGACCCGGACACCCCACCAGCGGCAGGACGCACAACTCGAAGAATTTGAAACCCAGGACCTGGGTGAGGACATTCGGACTTCTGTAGTGAGGCCGGTTATAGTCCGTCCAAAAACCCGACCGACCTCAATTCTGCTTGATGCGGATCTTATTCAGCAGCGCCGCGTCAAGGCAGCAAAGCGAGGGATCGGCTATCAGACCATGTTGAAGATGATCGTGCGGGAACATCTTCACGAATATTGAGGCAATACCTGCCCTTTGCGAGAGGAGGCAAAATATGGCCGGTAGACTGACGGATAAAATCGCTCTTGTGACCGGTGGCGCTTCGGGTATCGGACGCGCCACGGTGCTCCGCTTCGCCGAAGAGGGGGCTGCGGTCATGGCCGCCGACCGGAACCCGGGCGGTCTGGAGCAGACCAAAAGCCTGGTGCAAAAGATCGGCCCGGATATCGAGACCGTGACCGTAGACGTATCCAAGCTGGACCAAGTCACGCAGATGGTTGACGCTACGGTTGAGCGTTTCGGTCGCCTGGACGTCCTGGTCAACGCGGCCGGGGTCCTGATTCTGACGCCGCCGCTGGCCGAAGTGGACGAACGGCTCTGGGACCTGATGATGTCCACCAACCTCAAAGGGCTCTTCTTTTGCTGCAAAGCCGCCATCCCGGCCATGCTGCAAAACGGCGGCGGCTCCATCGTCAATATTGCCTCCATGGCCGGTGTCCAGGCCTACGGCCAGTCCCTGCCGTATGCGGTCAGTAAGGCCGGCATCATCCATCTCAACTCGGTGGCCGCCAGCCAATATACGTCTCAGGGTATTCGACTGAACTGCATTGCCCCCGGTTTTGTGGATACGCCGCAGGCGCGCGGCAGCACCCAGAGTACGGAAGCCATCGAGAAAGCGGCCCGCTACCATCCCCTGGGCCGGATTGGCCGGCCCGAGGAGATTGCGAACACGATTCTCTTTCTGGCCTCCGACGAATCGTCCTATATCAGCGGTTCGACCTTTATTGTGGACGGAGGCGCGTGGTCGGTTGCCAGTCGGCTCTAAGGGGGGAGTATGGAAAAGCTCATCGAGATTACCAATAAGGCCGTGGCGGATTACGGCTTTCGGCAGATCGTGCAGTGGAGCCCCGAAGACATCGTTGCCCAGTGGCAGCTCTCAACCCACGAGGCAGAGGTGCTCACCGGCGTCGTCAAGGACGAGCTGGATCGTTTGCCCATCCCGGTCGAACCCCCGGACGTGCCGCAGGAACAGGAGCGGGTGGCCGGTATCATCCGGCAGGCGCTGGGTTAGCCGGCGGCCTTTATACAACAGGGACCTGCGCACCGAGAAGATAGTGCATGGGATGCACCCTACGGTAGGGATCGCGGGTCACAACATTAGCCGCCAGCCCTTATACAACAGCGGCCTGTAGGGTGTGCCCTGCGCACCAAGAAGACGGTGCATGGGATGCACCCTACGGTTAGGGAGCGCGGGTCACAACGACGCTAGAAATACTATCCGTTCTTCAGTCCTGCTTCTGCGCCTGGACCGTTTCCTCGGCGGTCAGGACCACCACGTCGCCCGGCCCGGCGCTGACCTCGCCACCGTCGACCACATAGGTCATGCTGGTCGCAAACGTCCCGGCCGGGCTGGCCAGGAATAAGGCCAGACCGGCGATTTCGTAGGGTTCGCCCACCCGCTTCTGCGGATTGATCGGCGAGCCACTGGTCTCAACCGCCTCGACCAAGTCCTTTGCCAGGTCGGTCCGGATCAGACCCGGCGCGATACAGGTCACCCGAATTTTATCGGCCGCCCACTCCTTGCCCAAGAGCTGCGCCATATTGATCAGGGCCGCCTTGGACAGGGCATAGGTGCCGATACCCATGGACGGCCGGACGCCCTCATTCGAGGTGATGTTAATCACCGCGCCGCCGCCGCGCTGGCGCATGGACTCCCGACACAGCCGTGCCAAATGCAGCGGCGACCAGACATTGGTCTTCATGACTCTGAGGAAATCCTCTTCGTTTTCCTCGGCCAGGGTCACCAGTGAAACCCCGGCGGCGTTATTGACCAAGATATCGACACCGCCGAACTCCTCGATCGTTGCCTGATACAGCCTGTCGCAGTCTGCGCTGACCGACATGTCGGCCTGTACCGTCAAAACCCGGCGGCCCGTCGCCGCGACATCCTGTTTGGCCCGCTCCAGGGCTTCCGGTCGGCGCGCGGCCAGCACCAAGTCCGCGCCATGCTCGGCAAAGGCCAGCGCAATCGCCCGGCCGATGCCTTTGGAGCCACCGGTCACAATGGCGACTTTGCCATCCAAAGAAAAATCAACGATAGCCATACGCTCCTCCTGTGCGATCATCGCCTGCGTTCCTGTCTCTTACCACGACTGGGGATGAGAGCCAAAGCATTTTTCTCTTGACTCTGCGGCCTGACGAAGACTAGCATCCGGGCAGAGCAAAGGGGGCGGTATGAATTTCGAGCTGACGACCCAACACAAGCGCATTCAGGCCCAGTGCCGGGAACTGGCCACAGACTTTGCCACCAGGGCGGCCGAGCACGACCGCGAGGCGAGCAATCCGGTTGAGAACTATGCCCTGCTGCGCGAGGCCGGGTTTCACACGCTCAACATCCCCACGGAGTTGGGCGGCTGGGGAGAACAACTGTTCGGCCACTCGCTCGCGCTTGAGCAACTCGCCCTGGGCTGCCCGGCCACCGCGCTGTCCTTCAATATGCACCTGGCCTGGGTCGGCTATCTGATGGAAAATATCGAGATTGAACCCGACGTGAAGCGGCGCGTGGCAGACTGGGTGGTCAAGGGCAACAATCTTGTTGCCGGCTCGACGTCCGAGGCGAGCACCTCGGCCCTGCTGGCGTCGTACGCCCCGGCCACCCAGGCGAGACCGGTGGACGGCGGCTATGTCATAGACGGCAAGAAGTTTTTTTCGTCCATGGTTGGGGCGGCGGATTTCCGGGCCGTCCCGGCCCGTCGTGAGGACGCCACCACTCCCGGCGCGGCGATCGTTTTTCTGGTTCCGCGGGACGCCCCCGGTCAGACGATTGAGGAGGTCTGGGATGTCCTGGGGATGCGCGGTACCCGGAGCGACTGCCTGCTCTTGGAAGACTGCTTTGTGCCTGAAGAATCGGTCGTATTTGACACCGACAATTTCTTTCCTTCCATTGCCCGCGGGGCAAACTGGTTCTGGGCCTCGTATACGGCGGTCTATTTGGGCGTGGCCGCGGCGATTTACGCCGAAATCCTGAAGGTCGTTCAGGCGCGGGTGCCGAAGGGCTTTACCCAAGCCATGGCCTATCATCCCGACGTGCGCCGAAAGATTGCGGAGATGAACGCCGACCTCGAATCGGCACGGCTGAGCGTGTATCACTCGGCCTGGTTGAGCGACACCGAAGGCCCGACGCAGAATGCCATCGCGGCCCTGTATCGGGCCAAATATCTGGTCGGGGAAGCCGCGGCGCGCATCGGGCGCAACGCCCTGACCCTCGGTGGTGCGCACACCCTGTTTAAGACTTCGCCGCTGGAACGGCTGTTCCGGGATGGTACGGTCGGCGCCATTCAGTTTCCGCCCAGCGACTTTTGTTTATCGAGTCTCGGGTCGCTAGAACTGGACCTCGACCCGCACGAGATTCCGCCGCCGATGAAGTAGCCCGGCTATCTACGACTCCGGTGGGGTTTCCCAGTATTCCTCGAAGAACGGATTGTCGATCAGCGTGCGCCAGGTGCCGTCGGGCTGGCGGCGCACGACGTTGACGGCCCGGCCGGAGATGGTTTCCTGGGTGCCGTCGGCTCGCGTGCGCTTCATACTCCAGGGAATCCAGGACAGGGCGATATCTCCAGCCTGCACAACGTGTCTGACCTCAGTCGAGAGCTCAGGCTGCGCATCGGTAAACGTGCGCAAGTGCGCGCGGAGAGCCTGCTCTCCCTGGACCGGGGCCTGTCCCGGTTCGGGCACGAACACCGTGTCCGGCTCGTAGAGCGCCAGCATCGCGTCAATATCGCGGGTGTTCATCGCCTTGGGGAAGAGGTCTTCTACTTCCTTGGGGGTTCGGGCCGGCATAGGCGTTCTTTCTGCGCGTCGCCCTACGGATGTGCGCGGGTTTCTTCGGAGCGGTCTGCGCGGGTCGGATCGTATTCATCCCCGATGCTTACGCCCAGCAGCCGGATGGGACCGGTCGAGGGGGTTTCGGCCCAGTGCAGCGTATTGGCCGGCAGGTCGAGCCGGTCGCCGGGTTTGAGCACCCACTTCTGGTCGCCGACGCCCAGGGTGATCTCTCCCAGGACGGCAACCAGCACCTCGTCGTTCGGGTGGGTATGCGCCTCATAGGAATGGTTGGGTTCGTCGTCTTCGATATAGGCGGCCAACCCTTCGGCCTCCAGGGCGCGGACCAGCTCCGACTGGGTGGGTGGTTCGGGCCTGTTCCAACGGGTTACTTTGAGTTCCATATCGTCCCTCCTGCCAATAGTGTTAATGCCTGAGATTCCCTGTAGCGCCAAAGAACGGACGGGTCAATGCAAAAATCGGAAGAATTCCTCGGTTTCGATTGACAAGATTGCGCCTCCAGACGGATAATGCGGGCATAACCGTTCTTTCCATAAGACAGGGCTTCCCATAGGAGGGGATCGTATGCAAAAGCACAAAGTTATTTCGTCGGACGATCATATTTTTGAACCGCTCGACCTGTGGACGACGCGGCTGGATAAAAAATTTCGCGACCGCGCCCCGCGAGTGATCCCGGCTGAGGACGGCGACTGGTGGTATTGCGAGGGCATTAAAGTCCAGACCGCGGCCGCCGCCGCCCAGGCCGGCCTGCGCTTCGAGGATCCGGACAGACTGAGCTTTCAGGATAAGGTGGAGAATATCCGGCCCGGCGCCTACATCCCGGAAGAGCATATCAAGGACATGGATGCCGACGGCATAGACATGGGTCTGGTGTATCCGACCGTCGGGCTGCAACTCTACCAGCGCATTCAGGACAGCGAGTTGCTGACCGTCCTGTTCCGGGTCTATAACGACTGGCTGGCCGAGTTCTGCGACACCTTTCCGGATCGTCTGCGGGGTATCGCCATGATCAACCTTGACGATATCCCGTCGGGGATCGAGGAGATGGAACACTGTGCCACACTGGGGCATCGCGGCATTATGATTACCATTCAGCCCTTGGGCGGCATGAGCTACGACAGACCGGAATACGATCCCGTGTGGGCCGCGGCCCAGGATTTGGCCCTGCCCGTCAGCCTGCATGTCACCACCAACCGGCCCGACCCGGACGACCCGAGCGCCCTCCTGCTGGATGCGGCCAAGCCGTCCTTCTTTGTCAACCTGGATCACTGGCCGCGGGTGTGTCTGACCGACATGATTTTCAGCGGCGTGTTTGAACGCTATCCCAAACTCCAGGTCGGTTCGGTCGAAATGGAACTGTCCTGGGTGCCCCACTTCCTGGACCGTCTGGACTATAACTACACCCAGCGCGCACGGGAGATTGCCGGGGAACGCTTCAAAGAAGACATTATGCCGAGCGAGTTCTTTCATCGCCACGTCTTTTTGAGTTTTCAGGAAGACGGGCTGGGGATTCGTGACCGGGAGATCATTGGCGTGGACAGCCTGTTGTGGGGTTCCGACTACCCCCATTTCGAATCGACCTTTCCCAAGAGCCAGGAATTTCTGGGCGACCTGCTGGCCGACTGTACCGAGGAAGAGTGGGCCAAGATTGTCGGCGGTAATGCCGCCCGGGTGTATCAACTGGGCTAAGGCCGCAGGGGAGGCTGAGGGTGGAACTCAAGGAGAAAATCATCGTTGTCACCGGTGGGGCGAGTGGCATCGGCAGAGCGTTGTGTCGGCGCTTTACGGCCGAGGGCGCGCGGTCGGTCGTGGTGGTGGATATGAACGCGACCGGGGCGGCGGAGGTCGCGGCCGAGATTGGCTCGGTCGCCATGACGGCGGATGTGTCCAAAGAGGCCGATGTGGTGCGGGTGATTGACCAGACCGAGCGCGACATCGGCCCGATTGATCTGTTCTGTTCCAACGCCGGCATTGCCGTGACCGGTGGCGTAGAAACCTCGGATGCGGACTGGCAGAAGAGCTGGGATGTGAACGTCATGTCGCATATCTATGCCGCCCGCACGCTGGTGCCGCGCATGATTGCCCGCGGCGGCGGCTATCTGCTAAACACCGCCTCGGCCGCGGGCTTGCTCAATCAGATCGGCTCGGCCTCCTATGGCGTGACCAAACACGCCGCGGTCGGTTTTGGGGAGTGGTTGGCGCTGACGCACGCGCATCAGGGTATCAAGGTCTCCCTGCTGTGTCCCCAAGCGGTCAGAACCCCCATGCTGGTGGATAACGAGAGCAGCCGCGCGGCGAGTGTTGACGGCTTGATGGAGCCGGAGGAGTTGGCCGAGGTGGTCGTCGAGGGCCTGCGGGCCGAGCGTTTCCTGATCTTGCCCCACCCTCAGGTCCTGGAGTATATGCAACGCAAAACCGGCGACTATGACCGCTGGCTGAGGGGCATGAACCGTTTGCAGGAACGCCTGGGTGCGGCCAAGGACGAGCAGGGCCTGCCATGAGCTTTGCCCCGAGCGACAAGGTCCTGGCCATGCGAGCGCAACTTGAGCGCTTCATGGCTGAGCATATCTATCCGGTCGAGCCCGCCTATTACGAGTTTGTCGAGGACCAGAACAATCTGTGGAAATATCCGCCCTTCTTTGAAGACCTCAAGCGCAAGGCAAGAGCGGCCGGTATTTGGAATTGGTTCCTGCCGCGTGAATATGAGCCCTGGAGTCCGGGCCTGTCCAACCTGGAGTTCGCGCCGCTCATGGAGGTGATGGCCAAGGTATTCTGGGCGCAGGAAGTCTTCAACTGTAGCGCGCCGGACCGGGGCAATATGGAGGTCCTGGCAAAATACGGGACGCCGGCCCAGCAGGAGCAGTGGCTCAAGCCCTTACTGAACGGGGAGATTCGGTCGGCCTACGCCATGACCGAACCCCAGGTTGCCTCCTCGGACGCGACGAATATGGAGCTGGCCATCGTGCGCGATGGGGACCACTATGTGCTCAACGGGCGCAAGTGGTGGATCACCGGGATATTGAGCGAGCGCTGCCAGGTCATGCTGGTCATGGGCAGGTCGAATCCCGAGGCGGAGCGCCACTCCCAGCACTCAACCATCCTGGTCCCGGTTGACACGCCGGGCTTTCGGATTGTTCGGCCACTCAAAGCCTTTGGCAGCTATCACTCTCCCGGCGGAGAAGGCGAACTCGTGTTTGAGGATGTCCGCGTCCCCACAGAGAACCTCATTCTGGGCGAAGGCCGCGGGTTCGAGATTGCCCAGGGCCGGCTGGGGCCGGGCCGCTTTCAGTACGCCATGATGTTTGTCGGCATGGCCCAGCGCTGTCTTGAGCTCATGTGCCAGCGGGTGGGCGACCGGGTGGCATTTGGCGAGACCCTCAGCAAGAAGACCAGCATCCAGCATGACATCGCCCGCTCCCGGTGTGACATCGAGCAGTGCCGGCTGCTGGTGCTGGCGGCGGCGGACAAGATGGACCGCGAAGGACCGAAGGGCGCGCGCGATTTCATTTCCATGGTCAAAATCGTCGCCCCGCAGATGTGCCAGACCGTGGCCGACCGGGCCACGCAGGCGTTCGGCGGTAAGGGGGTCAGTCAGGACACGCCGATCCAGCACGTGTTTTTGACCAGCCGCTTCTGTCGCATCGCCGACGGGCCGGACGAGGTCCATATGTCACAATTAGGTCGCTGGACTCAGCGCGATGCCAAAGAGTAAACGTGTCCTCCAATACACAGGCAGATGCTGGACACGTTTACTCTTTGTGACCAGGGGGGTGCGCTAAGTGGCCCGCGCCATATCGAATCGACCCTTTATCGCCGGGATGGTCCTGACCTGCCCGGAGCCGACCTGCGGCTATGCGCTGTACGAGATCACGCGCTGGGCGCTCACCCAGGATTTGCTGGAGGATAACCAGCACTATATGAAGCCGCTCCACGCCGCGATTCGCCCGCGCTCGGTGTGGTCTTCGCTCCGCTGCGGGTTTTGCGGCACCTCTCTGTACGACTATAAGCGCCGCGCGCTACACACGTTTGAGCTGGGCTGGTGGTAGGTCAGCCTGCGGGAGGACTCCTACCCTGCCTGACCCGCTTCGTTGGCGATTGTGAGCAACACATCCGCATGACAGTCGTCATCCAGCGGACACCAGCAGGCCAGGTTCTTTCCTTTGAAGTGTTCCTGAATAGTCTCGGCTGAGGGCGGAGGCGGGAGCGTGTCGCCGCCCGCAAAAAGCGCGGCCAGCCCTGGGACCAGTTGGTCATTCAGCCACAGCTTGTACACCGCAACCAGAAAACCCCGGTCAACAGCCATATTGGGGTTTTCCTTGAGCCGAAAGAACGGATTGCCCCACTTGCCGGGCCGTCCGACATAGACGGCGTTTTTCGGCATCTTCCAGTCTTTGGTGCGTTTGCGTTGAATGCGCCTTGGGTGTCTTTTACGTGCCATGCGCTCAGCATAAGACGGTCCGGGGTTCAGAGCAAGCGTTGACAGACGCTCGACAAGGCGGCCCTGAACGCAGTAGGCTAGGTGCGGTGTGTGCATTTGTGTATCGTTCATAAGGATACGGCCATGTCCAAGCAAATTCATCTCGCCGGCTTCGCCCTCTTTACCCCGGCTCCGCATATGCCGCTATCGTGGATCTATCCGCGCGAGAAAATTCGCCACAAATGGTACGAGGGCGAGTACTGGGAAGCCGTGGTCCGCACCCTGGAGCGCGGCAAGTTCGACATGCTGTTCTTCGCGGACAGCCTGGCGGGCGGCACCCAGCCCGACCAGGTGCGCTACGCGATCCAATTCCCCAGCCACGACCCGGTCGCGCTGATAACCTATCTCTCGGCGATAGCCAAAAAACTCGGCTTTGCCGTCACCATGTCCACGACCTTTTACCCGCCGTTTCTGCTGGCCCGGACCCTATCGACGCTCGATCATCTCACCCAGGGTCGGATTGGCTGGAATATCGTGTCTTCGACCTCGACGGCTGAAGCAAGAAATTTCGGGCTGGATAATCTGCTGGCCCACGACGACCGCTATGAGCGCGCCGACGAGTATATGCAGGTCTGTTACGGCCTGTGGAATAGTTGGGAGGCGGACGCCGTCCGGATGGACATGGAGCACAAGGTCTTTGCCGACCCGGCCAAGGTTCACCGCGTCGATTTTCAGGGCCAGTGGTACCAAGTCCAGGGGCCGTTTACGGTCATGCCCTCGGTTCGCCGCCGGCCGTTTCTGTTTCAGGCCGGCCAGTCGGACCGGGGTCGGGCCTTTGCCGCCCAACACGCCGAGGGTATCTTCAGCGCCGCCCGCGGCGTCAAGCAGATGCGCGCATTTTGTGAGGATATTGCCAGCCGGGCGGAACGCCTGGGCCGCAATCCGGACGACATCCCCATCATGTGGGCCGGCCAGCCGCTCGTGGCCGAGAGCGCGTCCGAGGCGCGCGAACGCTTTGCCGCCATTCGTGCCCGGATTCCGCTCGAAGCCTCCTTGGCCCAGATGTCGATGCACTTCAATCTCGACCTGTCTCGGTTTGACCTTGATGTACCGGTCCAGGACTTGGACGTGCCCGGCACCAGGGGCCTGTTCGAGATGTATCAAAAATACGACGACAACATCACGCTGCGTGATATCGCCAAAACCTATCTGGCCGGCAGCGACACCAACCCCTTGGTCGGCACCCCGTCGCAGGTGGCGGACGCCATGCAGCACTTCCTCGAAGCGGGCGGCGGCAACGGCTTTCAGATCACGCCGCCGTTTTATGCGCCCGACTATTATGAAGACCTGGTGAATCTCCTCGTCCCTGAACTCCAGAAACGCGGGGTGTATCGGGACGACTACACGGGCACGACCCTGCGGGAGCATCTGTGCGGCTAGAGTCAGTAGGTCGGATTAGCGGAGCGTAATCCGACAAGTACGGGCTGTCGGGTTACGCCTACGGCTAACCTGACCTACACGGCTATACAGAATCATGAATTGCCCTACGCCGCCTGCGTGTCCTCAGCAAGCTCCATATACGTTGCCCGCCACTCGCCGGTTTCGTCCCACTGAAAGGGCGTTTGCAGCGTCGTGCGCGGATAGCGCGCGGTCTCAAGCAGGTCGAGCGCCATCCCGACGATAGCCCGCTGCATATCCGTATCGTCGGGCTTGCCGCACGGATTACCGAGCGGGAAGTCGGTAAAGACAAAGCGCGGCACGCCGCACTGCTCGACAATATCGCGCGCCGAGCCGAGGACGACCGTGGGAATACCCTGGGTCTCAAGATGTCGGGCGACCAGACTCACGGTCTGGTGACACACCGGTCACAGGGCGACCAGCAGGGCAATATCGACTCCATCCTTACGACAGAAGTCGAGCACGGCCGGGGCATCCTCGTGCACAGTCTGGCGCACACTATAGACCGTGGGTACGCCGTAAAAGCGCGGCGACAGGCTGCCCAGCCGGCCTTCGGCCACGTACTCATTTAAGCGGCGGACCGGCAGAAAGGTTTCGACATCGTCGGTATGGGTGGCCGTTTTGTGCCACGACAGGTGGCGGGTGTAGAGCGCCTCGGGGGCAGGTCGGGTGGCCGCGGCATAGCGGCTGCGCTTCCGCCCGCCCTGCAAATCCGGGGCCGCGGTGGTGACCAGAGCGACCCGGCTTTCAGCGAGCGGTTTGGTCAGCGGCGTGAACGGCGCGTCCGGGTTGGACGCCCAGCGGTAGGGATTGCCGTAGCCCTTCGCCAAGTAGAATTCGCGCGATTTGTCGATATAGCTGACAAAGCCGCGCTGGGTTGGATCGATATCACTCATTGCTGTTCTCCCCTCATCGCGGAAGGATGCAGTTGGGGTTGGGAGTATCGACTGACCGGCTCCCGCTTGCAGGAGCCGGTCAGCAAGATGAATCCCTGCCCTGAGCCTAGTCGAAGGGTTAGGCGGCCATCAGTTCGGCCAAAGCCTCGGCATCGCTGACGGGCTCGGGCCGGCCGTTGGCCAGCGGCCGTGAGCCTGGTTTTTGCTCAAACGGGTCAACCAGCCCCAGCGTCTTGCCGTGCTCGCGCATGACCGGAATGACGTCGCGGTTGAGCAGTTCCAGACAGCGCATCCGGTCCTTGGCCGGCACCGGGCCGTCCAGCCAGAAGGAGAAGATGCCCGGACGCAGGATATCCTGGATTTTCTTGAGCTTGGGAATCACGTTGTCCGGCGTACCCGCGATCATGACCATTTCCTTGAGGACACCGGGATAGCTATCATAAATGGTCTTTTTGACGGCCTCGATCTCTTCGACCGTCGTTTCCCCGCCCTCACCGTACAGAGGCCCGGCAGCGGCATTGACGCCGAAGTTCGTCCGGGCCAGCCGGCGGGTCGCCGCCTTCGAGTTATAGCCCGGCGGGAACATCCATTCGGGCCGGGCGAAATGCGCAAAGGCTCCGCCGTACAGAATGCGCTTGCCCATTTCTTCCGCGCGTTCCTGCGTATCCGCGACCATGACGGGTTGCAGATAGCCAAAATTCTCCGGCCCGGCCTGATAGCCTTCACGGGCTGCGGCTGTATTGTAGAAATCCCACAGTTCCAAGGTCGGTTCGAGTCGGGTAGCCAGGGCCACATAGGGGTAGCGGTTCTTGGCGCACCACGCGACCGTCTCGGGGCTGATGAGACCGGGAATCCAGAAGGGAGGATGCGGCTCCTGGACGGGCAGCACCCAGGGATTGACGTGCCGGAAGTGGAAGTGCTTGCCCTCATACCGAAACGGGCCGGGTTTGGTCCACGACTTGATGATAAAGTCGATGCCCTCTTCAAAGTATTCGCGATTAAAAGCCGGGTTGGCATTATTGGCGAGCTGTTCGCTGCCCGCGCCACGCACCCAGCCGGAGATCAGGCGTCCGTTGGAAATCAGGTCGATCATGGCCAGCTCTTCGGCCAGTCGGAGCGCATTCGAGACGGTCGGAACCGGATTGCCCAGCAGCGCCATCCTGACCCGGCTGGTCGCCTTGGCCAGGACCGAGGCTTCGACATCCATGACCGCACCCAGGCAGAAGGGGTTGGCATGGTGCTCGTTGAGCATGATGCCGTCGAAGTTCATCAGCTCCTGGTCGGTATAGATCTTCTCGTCGAGATACTGGTTAAGCAGCCGCGCGCCGTGCTGGCGATCAAAATAGCGGTTCGGCGTCCCGAAAAAGCTGCGTTTGCGAATGATCTCGTTTTCGAGGTCGCGGTACTGCTCCGGATGTTCTTCCGGGTCGTAGTGATACGCGCGTTCCGTAAACCACATGAAATGCATAGTCTCTCCCTCCTGCTGTGAAAAAACCAGAAATATAAGAGACGGGCGGCTGAGGCAAGAGGAAGAGACAGGGGCAGGAGCTTTCCTGATCGTCTCTTCTTGAGGGGGACTGTATGAATAGACTCGGATCAAGTGGTCTTGCGTTACGGACCGAATCAAAATATGTAAGCGCGTCAAGTGGGAACTTAGTGCTAGACGCTTGAGAGATCTCCCTCTGAATCCCGGAAAGGTAATCGGCCAAGAAATCAGATGCTAGGGTTTGTCAATGGGCCGAGGCCCACCCCAAGCCTACTAATTGTACTAGGCGAAACTAACTGTCCACATCTGAAATCTAAGTTCCAGACGACGAAAACATTTCTTCGGTCGCTAGGCAAGAAGAAATGAACCCTCTTGACCCACCCGCTGTCCTCGCCGAGGACCACGAATTTCGGTCGCGCTATGTTCAAGAACTCGTCCAAAAACCTATTCCAAAGCCAACGGCTACTCAATTCTGTGAAACCACCATACCCAAAGTGATTGTACAGTACTGGCACGACCTGAAACAAATTCCTGAGGATGTTCGAGACTGCCTCGACACTTGGTCTAGTCTTAAAAGTCATGGCTTTATGAAGGTGTTGTTTGACGATGGACAGGCAGGCTCTTTCATTTCTAACAGACTTGGCGAGCGTCACCTGCGGGCATTCAAGCTTTGTTACCACCCGGCAATGCGCTGCGACTACTTCCGGCTCTGTTATATCTTGCTCAATGGTGGCTTCTACGTAGATGCCGATGATGTATATCTAGGCGGAGAATGCAGTCAGTTTTTTTGCGACGACAGACTAAAGGTGCAACCTCTGTGCTACGATACGACATCTGGAAATATGATTAGTCCTGATTCCTTTGTGAAAGGGCGTCAATCTTCTCCAAGTTGGATATTCTATATAAATAACAATCCAATAATAGCTCCTCCTCACCATCCAGTAATAGGACTAGCGCTTGAGAGGGCAACTCGTATCCTTCTCAAGTGTCCGGAACGGCCTGAAATACAGTCTACAACAGGTCCAGGAAATTTTACCGCGAGTCTGGTAAACCATGCGCTTTCCTGTATGCGTTCCGGTCGCGGACGCGATTTTGTGATTCTCCCCGATTGGGAAGCTATATCAATCAGTGTATGGCCGCTGAGTTATCGAAACGACGGTAGAAATTGGAGATTATCCAATTCTGAGCATTGTTTCGATGCCTCCGACTAATGACCGGCGTTGAGTTGAGAAACCAAAGGGCTGACGACCGTTGTGACAAAGAAACCCCCTCTTACCACGGTAGAAGGGCACGATTAGAAGTCATGTGTCAAAACCATAGATCGCGACAGACGGTAAAGACCATCGTGCGTACTTATACCGAGAACCCAGGGTAGATTGCGTCGTGTTATCGCCAAGTGCATGAGCGCTGTTCCATTTAACAAAGTCTACAAACAGAAAGTTTCGACACATGAATCGTAGGAAGCATCTGGGGCCGCTGTCCCGGTTAGCGTATCGACTGATGCTAGCCCGTAGGCGGTTGACTGGTAGGCCAAGGTGTAACGCATTTGGCGACACGAAGGATGACTATATGCAAAATATAGGCGAAATCGTCGTCATTAATTTAGACAGACAAATTCAGAGATGGATACAAATGAAGCGTGAACTGGCCTGTCTTACAGACCAAGAAGATAGACCGCTGATAGAAAGGACCAAGCGATTCTCTGCTGTAGACGCAAAGTACGACATTACGAATTCTTGCCGTTCGGATCTTACGTTCTCGTATACTCTTGGAGATCAGCTACTTGTAGAACCGCAACCACTCTTGGCGTCCAGCGGTATTAATATCAACCAGCGCATAGAAATGTCACGACAAGAAATTGCCATTGCACTCTCCCATATGGCAGTTTGGGAGTTGGTCGCCAATGGTGATTGCTCGTATGTGTTGATTGTTGAGGATGATGTATACTTTACCCGCGATTTTGCCCCAGTAATGGATGAAGCCTGGGCTGATCTGGTGCATAGTGTGAGTCGGCCAGGGAACATTGATTTGCTTTACCTGTCTTATGAGGAAGCCAAGGGGAAGGCAGAAAAGGAACACGTTTCCGAATATCTGTTTAGACCCCGTCGTGGTCTATGGAACCTTTCTGGATACATTCTTTCCAAGGAAGGCGCAAACAAGCTCCTTGCTCTCTTGCCTGTGTATGGGCCAGTGGATCTTTGGATGAATCACCAATTTGACAAGCTTAGCGTGTTCGCAACATCTACCTCGCTCATCGAGCAACGGAGAGACTATCAATCAAGCAATTCTTACTCAATTTTGCCAGTGCTATCGAAGCTGGGTGTATTGACCGAAGAAGGGCCAGCGACATTCGAGCAAAGAAAGTTGCCAGGCCCTGTAATTGGTATTGGAAGACCGGACACTGGTTTGACGTCGCTTGCTATGGCGCTATCGATGCTGGGTTATCGATGCTGTAGCGACATAAATGAATTGCCTAGTACGGAACAGCGCAAACTTTTCCAAAGCGGGAAAGAGAGGGTCTTTGACGCGTACGTTAACGTAAGTTCGGTGGCGGTATCATGCATTGAACTGGCGAAACAACACCCGAATTGTAGGGTCATCATAACGGTCAATGACGACGGAGAATTGTATGAAGACGGACAAGATTACAAAAATCAGAGCGGTGGGGCGAGATCCGGGTTGGTCAGAGAAGACGACGGGTTGAGTAAGACGGCGGGACTTATCAACGAGCTACAACGGCTTTCGGTGAGGTATCTGATATTGGCATCGACCGAGAGAAATAAGTGGGGGGTGCTATGCCAATTTCTCAAATGCCTCCCGCCAGTTGGCGAGTATCCAAGGTTTCCGGATCGTCAGCAACGGCGACTGATTGGTCAGAAATCAAGGACGGGCTGGGTCGGCGCTGGTTTCAAGAGATTGAAGTTCGATAGGTCTCCCTGGGTTGCTAGTCGGATGGGAGAGTGGCGGGGCATTCCACTGGAGGAGATCGAAATTCATTCGTGCCAGGCGTGTACAGGTAAAGGTGTGCCTGAAAGGGTGTCAGATTTCGACTGCTCGCACTGGAAGTTGCTCGATGATACTTTTCCGAGCAATCTAGCGTTGTTCAGACCGGCAAACCTTTCAATGGGAAACGACGATTGTGCAGTTCTGAGTCTTCGAAAGGAGGAAGCATATGTCAGGAACTATACGGCTGCGTCAATATGCAGTCGGAACGGGTATCTATACGGCAAATTTGAGGCAGTGATTAAACCCGCCGGAGTGCCAGGTGTAATAACAGGTATGTTTTTGCATAGGAGTTCTCCACGACAGGAAATCGATATTGAGTTTCTCGGAAAGGATAGAAAAAGACTGTTGGTAAATGTGTACTATAACCCCGGAGAAGAGGGCGCGAAATTCGATTATGGATATAGGGGTACACCGGCACTTATTGAGTTAGGGTTCGATGCGTCAGAAGATTTTCATCGATACTCGATCGAATGGTGCGCGACCGCTATTCGATGGTTTGTGGACGGACGACTAGTGCATGAACGGGTCAATTGGGGGCCAACCCCAATTCCGCATCTTCCAATGCAATTCTACCTCAATATTTGGCCGTCCCGGTCCAGGGATCTGACAGGGCGGCTTTCGGATGAAAAGTTGCCCACCCATAGCGAGATTAAATCCGTGGAGTTGTGCGCATGGCCTTCACCGTAGGTTGCCGAAAGTCTATCTGTGCCGGGTCTCGGCGCGTTGGAGAGGGGAATTGCTGGTCCTAGCCCGTCTCTGAGAGCGGGGGCGCGGTCAAGATTATCCCGTGTTGCGGTGCGGTTCTGAAGACGTTCCCGGATGGAGAGGGCAGTGGCCTGGAGGTCAATCACGAAGAGAAGTAGGCACGCCAAGGAAAGATATCCGGGGCCGTGCTTGGTGGAGCAGCGGGAGAGCGTGATTCGGGCGAGGGCGACCAGTGAAGCTGTTGGGCACGACCGGCTCGTCGCACTTTGAATATCCCTGACGCCGGGAATCGTTCCCTGAGGTGGCCCCGCCTTTTCGGGCAGTCTGGCGGCTCAGTTAAGGTGTTTTCCGGTTGGCCGGCCACGGCGGACAGTCGTCTTGGCGAACTTCTCAGGCCAGCCGTCCCCGGACAGGTCCGGTGCCGTATCTGGATCAAAATCTCGGGGTATAGAGCGTTCGTTCCCGTTCATTGTCGTTCCCGACACCAATCAGCCCACGATACGCACCTCACGCCCACTGCATATCAGCCTGGGTTCGACTATCTCGCAAAAACCGTCCGGCTCGTAACCCGAAGCCAAACATAGATATTACCCAAGCTATTTCGAGCTGACACACGCTCCTTGCAACTCTGCATCTTCGGTATGACCGACCGATGTGTGTGTTTACGCCCGAAGTGTCTTTATGGGTTTATCCGAAATAAATTCCTTGGCAAATTCTTTCATCCAGTCCGGGGATTCGGAAAAATCGACCATGAACGAGGCCCTTTCTCCATACTCAATTTTCTTTGGGCATTGATCTGGTGATGACCCTCCTAATGGTTGCTAGGCCGTCTGCAAAAAATTGCTACGCTCGCTTGACAGTGGCACGGCGTGTAACATAGGTAGGGAACCAAAATGGTGGAGTCATATTGAAGGAGTACACTTATGGCTGATGAACGCCCCACTGGCGCTGAAGGTCGGTATGCAATGAGTATGCTGAGTCGAGTTCACGGGCAGGCTCGGAGAAAGACAGCACGCCGACCCTATGAGTCAAAAATCCCCAACGCTGAAAGTCTTGAGGCTATTCATCAGGCACGAACTGGAGAAGGATTGGTGGGGTACGACAGCGCGGAAGAAATGATCGCCTCCCTGAACGATGAGTAAGCCACACTATACGGCACAGTTCAAAAAAGACTACCAACGGGAAAAAAGACGAGGAAAGAATATAACAAAACTTGATGTGATGCTGGAAAAAATCATTGACGGGACACCGCTTGAGCCGCATCACAAGCAACACCGCCTTCATGGACAATGGAAGCCATCATGGGAATGTCATGTCGAGCCTGACTGGCTTCTTATCTGGAATGACGAGGACCCCGAGCGAGTAAAGTTCTTGCGTACCGGAACCCATTCCGACATCTTTAGGGAATAGAGAGCCCGGCTTCATGCCGGGCTTTTTTATGCCGTAAACACCCCAGCCCAATGAGGTCGTCCTTGTTGAAAGTTGGTGAGCAAGGGATCAATTGTATGAACAAGAGCAAAATCTATTCTGGATATGTCCACGCGGTGTCATGTTTCCCGATCCACTCGCGGAGCGCCTTGTCGATCCGCGTCTGCCATCCGCGGCCGCCAGCCTTGAAGTGATCGATCACGTCCTGCGACAAACGGATAGTCGTTGACACCTTCGGTTTGGCGACCGGCGGCCTGCCACGGCGGACAGTCGCCTTGGCGAATTTCTCCGGCCAGCCGTCCCCGGACAGGTCCGGTGCTGTATCCGGATCAAAATCTTGGGGTATAGAGCGTTCGTTCCCGTTCATTGGCTTCGCATTATACATACAAATTATAATAGGAGAATGTGATTCCTCATTGTGAGAAAAGGCCATAGTAGCTATTATAGCTCGCATGAAAGAAATTGCCGCCAGGGAGGCTAAGAATCGCTTCGGCTATTTACTTGATGTCGTGCAGAGTGCGCCCGTGCGTGTGACCAAGAAAGGCCGGGCGGTCGGCGTGATGATGTCGGTGCAACACTATGAGCGGCTTCGTGGCGCTGCCTGGGAACGTCTGACAATGACGATGGACGCTTTGGGCGAGGAGGCATCCACAAAAGGACTGACGGAAGCCAAGCTCAAGGCGCTTCTCGCGGATGAAAGCTGAGCGTGTCGTTCTCGACACCAACGTCCTGATTAGTGCAGCGCTTAGCCCGGACGGGTCGCCGCGCACGGTTATCGACGTGGTGCGGTCGGAGAACGGTGTGCTGCTATTCTCGGATGAGACGTTCGACGAGCTTCGCAGCCGTTTCCATCGTCCGAAGTTTGATCGTTACATCGGCCAAGAGGGCAGAGCGGTCTACTTGGCCCAACTCGAAGCGGTCTCGGAATGGGTTTCGATAACGGACGCAAAGCTCGGGTGTCGCGACCCGGATGACGACAAGCTGCTCGAAACGGCGCTGATGGGAGAAGCGGATTGTCTTATCACGGGCGACCGGGACCTTCTGGAGATGTCCCCGTTTCACGCTATTCCGATTTTGACGCCGGCAAGCTTTCTGGACCTCTGGAGAAGCGGATAACGGTCATTCCGCATAGGGCGTCGACGCTGCACCCGACACCTGCCGCTCCTCCATATCAGTCCACAATACGCACCTCGTGCCCACTAACCACCAGCATGGGTTCGACCAACTCGCCGAAACCGTCCGGCTCATAGCCCTGGATGTCGGCGAAGGTGGCGTTGGGGTGGTCGATGCAGATTTGCGCTACCCCGTCGTAGGTGCGCTCTCGCTCGGACTCGGCCAGGTCCACCAGGTCCACGGAATAGCGCACCGCGTCAGGCGTATTATTGATGGCCGCAACAACGTTCGGCACGTGGACCTTCAGCCAGTAGTCGTCCAGGTGGGCGCGCTCGATTCCCTGGCGCCTCTTGATAAAGAAGACGAGCTTGGTGGTGTCGCGCGTCGTCGGCCCGTCCACATTCAGATGCTCGGTCACAAACAGATTACAGCCCGGTTGGATGGCGGCGTAGGTGCTGAATTTGTCGGCGTCGATATTGGGCGGGGCCTGTCGTCCGATCGTGGTCTCAAAATGCTCCCTGTCCCGAAACCACAGCTCGGCCATACCGTCCGGTGGACGGCTGTCCGCATCGGCGCTGTCCGAGGGCGGGTCAAAGAAGGTGATGCGGTAGCGTTCCGGCTTGACCAGCGAAACGACATGCGGGGCGTGAATGTGTTCCCAGGCGTGGACCAACTCGTCGTGCGAAACATGCTCCAGACGCCGAACGGCGGCCATAAACTTTAACATGGCTTCCTCCTTAGAAGCGCGCCTGGGGCACCGGCAGCCCAGGGATATCCGAACGCGCCCGAAAGACGCTGCCCTTGAGCTCGCGCTGATCGTTGTTGGCGGTGACCACGTACAGGTCCGACATGTCGGGCCCGCCAAAGGCCACGCTGGTGACCGTTTTGGCCGGCACCTTAATGCGCCGGTCGACCGTGCCGTCTGGCTTGAAACGCACGATTTCACCCCGCCCGGCTACCGTGGCGACCCACACCCCGCCTTCGACATCAACGGTCATGCCGTCGGGCATGCCCTCGGGTAACTGCGCGAACAGTTGACGGTCACTGACCGTGCGGTCGGCCCGCACCCCATAGGCCCAGACGGCCCGGGTGGTTGAATCGCAGTGGTAAAGCAGTTTTCGGTCCGGGCTGAAGCCCAGGCCGTTGGTCACCTCTACCCCCTCCCAGAGGTGCGTCACCTGGCCCGGTGGGTCAATGCGGAAGAGCGAGCCCGGCGGCGGCGTGCTCTTAAAATCGAACTCATGGATGTTACAGCCGAACGAACCGACCCAAATGCTACCCTGGTCGTCCATGGTGAGGTCGTTCAGGCCGAACAGGGGCTTCCCCTGCCATTCGGCGAAGATATCCCGCAGCGCGCCGGACGCCTCATCCCAGTACGCCAGCGACAGGCCCGTCACCAAGATGCCGCCGCCGGCATTCAAGCCGATGCCGCCAACAAACTTGCGGTCCGCCAGCAAGGTCTCGATCTCCCCGTCGGGGCTGCGCCGGAAGACCCCGCCGCCGCGCACATCGCTATAATAGAGCCGATTCTGCTCGTCGGTCCGGGGCCCCTCGACGAGTCCGTAGCCGCTGGCCAAGGTTTCAAATTCCATACGCTCCCTCCTTGTGTGCGGCCGCTCAGGTGAACAGCAGCCTGATGGGGCGAGGGTAATCGCTCCGGGGGCGGAAGACAATGGGCGGGTCGGCCACAGACAAAGCCGCCGACTTTGTGTAAGGTGCGCCTCTACTCTTCCGTCACGACGCTATCCGATGCGGCAAAAAGAATTCCCCTTTTATTATGGCTGGGCGGTCGTGGCCGTGGCCTTTGTCACCCTGGCTATCGGCGTAAACACGCGCACAACCTTCTCCTTGTTGTTTCCGCCTATTCTGGCGGAATTCGGTTGGGACCGGGGCAGTACGGCCGCGGCCTTTTCTTGCGGTTTTCTGGCGGCAACCGTGTACGCCCCCTTGGTCGGCATGCTCATGGATCGCTGGGGGCCACGCGTGGTCATCCCGCTGGGCGCGGTGCTGGTCAGCACCGGCATGGTCTCGATTACCCTGGTCTCTCAGCCGTGGCATCTGTATGTCACCTTCGGCATCCTGGTCGGCGGCGCGAGCACCTCCATCAGCTATCTCGGTCACTCCCTGTTTTTACCCTACTGGTTTGTGCGCCGCCGCGGGCTGGCCCTGGGGCTCGCCTTTTCCGGTGTGGGCGTCGGCTCCATCCTGCTCTTTCCGTGGATCCAAAGCATTATTGACCAGGCCGGCTGGCGGGAGGCGTGTTGGGTGGTGGCTGGGACCTTGGTAGTGATCGTGTTGCCGTTGAACGCGATCCTGCAACGCCGGCGGCCCGAGGACCTCGGCTTGGCGCCCGACGGAGACCTCGCCCCAAGCAGCGCTCACAGGGGGCAGCGCCCGGCCGACAATGTCGTGGACCACGCCTGGGCCGCGACCGACTGGACCCTGGCGCGCGCCATGCGGACCTCCCGTTTCTGGTGGTTGGGCCTCTCTTTTTTCAGCAGCCTGTACGCCTGGTACGCCATCCAGGTGCATCAGACCAAATACCTGACCGATAGCGGCTTTTCACCCGAGGTGGCGGCCTTTGCCCTCGGGTTGGTTGGGCTGACCGCCTGCGGCGGCCAGATTGGGCTGGGCATGCTTTCCGACCGGATTGGACGCGAGTGGGTCTGGACCATCAGCATGATGGGCTTTGTCTTGTGTTACGTCATCCTGCTCGGCATGCCCGAGCAGCCCAGTCTGGTGCTGTTATACGCCATGGTTGCGGCCCAGGGCATGTTGGGCTACGGCACGGTCTCGGTGTTCGGCGCCATCCCGGCGGAGATTTTTCAGGGCAAACAGTATGGCCGTATCTACGGCACGCTGAGCATTGCCGGCAGTCTGGGCGGCGGGACCGGCCCCTGGGTGACCGGCCTGCTCTTTGACCGCACCGGCAGTTATACGGCTGCCTTCTGGATTGCGCTGGCGTTTGCCTTCGTCTCCATAGGCAGCATGTGGCTGGCCGGTCCGCGCAAGGTGCGCGTGGTGGCTGGCCAGGTGGAGCGCCTGGCGGCGCGGCGGGCTCTGGCGGAATAGCAGAAGCCGGGCCTGGGGGAGACAAACGCTCCTGCTCTGCAAGAAAGGCTGACAGAGCCGAGGAGCGGGATTATTGGAGGCGACACACATGAGAGACCATTATGACTTCTCAAAAATGAAGGGGCGTAAAAACTCGTACCTCATCGTGCATCCCCCGCAGTGCCGATATGTCGCGTTCCGCTGCCTCGATAAGAGTACCGGCCTCTTTAAGGTCGCTCATACAGCACCCGTCCCTCACGCAGTGCCCGCGCCAGGACATGGTTAAGAGAGCCACGCCAGTGTTCGACTTCATCACGGCTGTACACCAGAATGTCCTTTGCAACACCGAGGCCCGATACGGCTCTCCATAGGCGGACAGCCTCTTGGCGGCGGCTCCTGCCGTTGCCGAAGGGCGTGGACTCAATGACGAGCAAGTCCACGTCCGAGTCTTCGCGGGCGTCGCCTCGCGCCCGTGAGCCAAACAGGATGACCTGCTCGGGATCGACTTCGGCCACAATGGCTCGGACCATGTCACTCAGGAGCGAGTCCGTCACCTGTGGGGTATATCTTTCCCTTCTCGTTTCCATGGCGGTTTCACACCGTGCGGCGCAAGGATTCGTGTGGAGCTCCTCGTGCATCTTACCTTCTCTGGCCAGCCTCTAAAATGGGCAGGTTGGTTTCCGTTGGGACATAGACCACCTCACTTGACCCGTCGTGCAGCTCTTGCAGCCACAAGCAATGCGCTTCAACGACTCAACGCCCCGCCGTTATTTTGAATCGTAAAGCCGCCGTCAACGACCAGCGTGGCGCCGTTGATATACGACGCGGCCGGCAGGACGAGGCTCAGCGTCGCGTGGGCGACTTCTTCCGGGTCGCCGTAGCGTTTGAGCGGCACGCGTCGCCGGGCAAAGATGTTTTTTGCTTTGTCCGGGATGGTGGCGGTCAGGCCGGTGTGAATCGCGCCCGGACAAATACAGTTGACGGTGACCCCCTGGGTGGCCAGCTCCACCGCCAGCGCCCGGGTGAGGCCCATAACGCCGTGCTTGGCTGCGGTATAGGGGCTGGCAAAGGCGCTGCCGCCGACCGCTTCGGTCGAGGCGATATTCACGATTCGTCCGGCCCCGCTTTGCGTGAGATGAGGCAGAGCCGCGCGGATGAGACGCTGGTGGGCCGTCAGATTCACGCTGAAACAGCGCTCCCAGACCTCTTCGTATTTGCTGCTCTGAATACGGGCGGAGGCATCGATCCCGGCATTATTGACCAGAATGTCGAGCCCGCCGAAATGTTCGACGATCTGACTGAGCGTCGGTTCGATCTCCGCAGCGTTGGCCAGGTCCAGGCTCCAGCCTGTGGCCGTCCCGCCGGCTTGGGTAATCTCCTCGACGACGCGGGCAACGCCGTCCGCATTTCTGTCCAGCACGGCAACCTGGGCCTCTTCGTCGGCGAAGAGATGGGCGGTTGCCCGTCCCATGCCGCTGGCGGCCCCGGTCACCAGCGCGATTTTCCCGGTGATTGACCGACTCAGCTTGCTCAGGCGTGGCATGTGTTGTGGCTCCTTTTGTCCCTCTTATCCGTCCCGTCCATACCGGGACAGCTTACCTGTGGCCGGGCCGCTGCAAAAGACTCCAGCGGCGGCGGAATCCGCCGCGCGCGTTCCTGTCTTGGCTTGCTCTTCAGCCTCATCCCGAGTACACATGCCAGCGAGGAGGGGAGTGATGAAATATCGAGCCGTGGCATTGCCGGTGAGTATGTTCCTGGTGATTGCTCTCATGCTGGACCGTCCTCACGTCGCTCGGGCGGCAGACGCCCTCCCCCCGCTCACGCCAGCGACGCTGGAGCAGTGGATGGCCAGCCTCTCTAACTGGGGGCGCTGGGGAGCGGACGACGAACTCGGCACGCTCAATCTGATTACCCCCGAGAAGCGGCGTCAGGCGGCTGCGCTGGTGACCGAGGGCGTCTCGGTTTCTCTGGCCTTTGACCTGGCGAAAGAGGCCAGCACGAATAATGAGTTTCCGCTTGAGCACAGCCTCCGGGTGCATGAAAATGACGGCGGCGTCTTTGCCGAGGATACCTATACGATCCGCTATCACGGCTTTGCCCATTCGCATGTGGACGCGCTGTGTCATATTTTCCATCAAGGCAAGATGTATAACGGTTTCCCGCGCTCGGCGGTGAAACCCGACGGCGCGGAGCAGCTCGGCGTGCAGGCCATGCACCAGGGTATTTTTACCCGCGGCATCCTGGTGGATATGCCCTGGTTAAAGGACGTGCCCTATCTCGAACCGGGCACCGCGGTGCGGGTCGAAGACCTGGAGGCCTGGGAGCAAAAAACCGGCATACGTATAGCAAGCGGCGATGTGCTGTTGGTGCGCACCGGGCTGTACAAACGATACCAGGAGGTCGGCTCCTGGAATTTCACCCAGCGGGCCGCGGGCCTGCACGCCGCGGTCGTCCCCTGGCTCAAGGCGCACGACGTGGCGACGGTTGGTTCTGACGGCACGAATGAAGTCTTCCCGTCCGGGATCGAGGGCATGCCGTTTCCGATTCACCGGCTGGCCGTGGTCGCCCTGGGCATGCCGCTGTTGGATAATCTGAACCTCGAAGACCTGGCCCGCGAAGCGCAGGCGCGCAAGCGCTGGACCTTCCTGTTTGTGGCCGCGCCCCTGCGCGTCCCCGGCGGAACGGGCTCGCCGCTCAATCCGCTGGCCCTGTTTTAGGTTGATGATGTTTTAAGTTGAGGTCTGCTGGTGATGCACAGCCACGGAGGTCGATTGTGTTGAGCGTTGAAGCAATCCGGAACGCCCTGACCGCCCATCAGCCTGCTCTGAGTCGTCTCAATGCCCAGCGCGGTTGTGCCGCTGTAGCCATGATACTCGTGGGACCGGAAGACCGCCTGAAACTGTGTATGATTCGACGGGCCGAAAAATCGGGCGATCCGTGGTCGGGCCATATGGCCCTGCCGGGCGGGCGTTTTTCTCCCGAGGATACCGATCTTCAGGTTACGGCCGAGCGCGAAACCCACGAAGAAGTGGGCCTGCGCCTGGACCCGGCCCACCGTCTGGGTTCGCTCGCCCCGGTATCCATCCGGCTGAGCGGACGGGACCGGCCCTTGGACCTTTTTGCGGCGGTCTATTACCTGGGGCCGGCCATCCCGACATTAACGCTCAATCACGAGGTCGCCGAAGCCTACTGGATGCCGTTGGCGCATCCCTGGCAGGCCGAGAACGCCACCCACCTGACGTTGTCTGCGGACGGCAAGTCGCTGTACTATCCAGCCATCCGTTTTCAGGACCAGATGATCTGGGGTATCACCTTGCGTGTGCTGACTCTGTTCTCCGATGTGCTGGGCCGTCCCTTGCCGCATTTGGAAGAAATTCCGGGACTCGGGCATTAGCTTGTCCGTTCCGTATAAATAGTAAGGAGGGGAGCTATGGAAGTTGTTGGCTATGCTGATCGGTTCAGTGTCGCGCCGGAGGAAACCGTTCGATTCCATGTAAGCTGCAAACAGCCCAGCTATCAGGCCGACATCGTGCGTTTGATCCATGGCGACCCCAACCCCAAGGGCCCGGGCTTCAAGGAGGAACTCGTTGCAACGCCGGTCAGTGGCGAGTATCCGGGCCGGCGCCAGGATATCCATACCGGCTCACACATTATCGTGCCCGACGCGCCGCCGCTGCGTCTGGCCGACGGCTTCACCCTGTACGCCTGGATATATGCCACCACGCCGCAAAAAGGTGTGCAGGGCATTCTCGGCAAATGGTCCGAGGTGGAGGGCGGCTATGGTCTGGTGCTCGACCAGGGCGGTGTCCTGGCCGCGTGGCTGACCGACCCGGCAGGCCGCACGCAGCAGGTGCGGATCAATACCCCGCTCCGCGCTGCGGAATGGTATTTTGTGGCGGCCACTTTTGACGCTCAGAGCGGTCAGCTCGCCGTGTATCAGGAGCCGCTGCGCACGTGGCCACAGGACCAGACCAGGGCGACCGCGACGGCCACGACCCAGCTCCAGGCCATTCCCACGACCCAGGTCGATTGCGTGCTGGCCGGCCTGTGGCAGGCGGGCGATGACGGCGAGTCCCGCGTTGGCCGACACTTTAACGGCAAGCTCGACCGCCCAGGAGTGTTCCGGCGCGCCCTGAGTCGGGACGAGCTGATCTCGCTCCAGCGTGGAGCCTCGCCGCTGGCCTTTGGCGACGATCTGGTCGCGGCCTGGGATTTCTCGGCCGAGGTTGCCTCCGACACCATCATCGACACCTCACCCCACGGTCTCCACGGCCGAACGGTCAACATGCCCGCCCGGGCCATGACCGGCTATAACTGGAGCGGACAAGAGACGGATTTCCGCAACGCTCCGCACGAGTACGGCGCGATTCATTTTCATGACGACGACCTGGAAGACGCCGGCTGGCAGGTCGATTTCAGTTGGACGCTGCCGACCGAGTGTCAAAGCGGGGTGTATGCCGCGCGCCTGCGGACCGAGGGGGGCGAAGACCATATTCCGTTTTTTGTCCGTCCGCCAAAAGGCCGGGCCAGCGCGGATATTGCCTTTCTGGCCCCGACCAATAGTTATCTGGCCTATGCCAACGAGCAACTCACCAGCCTGCCGCCGGCACTGTTTCCCAATCGAAAGCAGGGCGAGCTTGCGCCGGACGACCGCTACATCAGAGAGAACCGTTTGCTGAGCCTGTACGACAGTCATGCCGACGGCAGCGGGGTGTGCTATTCCAGCCGGCTGCGGCCCATCCTCAATATGCGCCCACGCTACCACATGCGGGCGCTCAACTGCCCCCATCAGCTTCCCGCCGATCTGCACCTGATCGACTGGCTCGAAGCCAAGGGCCACGCCTATGACGTGATTACCGATGAAAATCTGCACGCCGAGGGTCTGGACCTGCTCGCCCCGTACAAGGTCATCATCACCGGCAGTCATCCCGAATACTGGTCCGGGCCGATGCTGGACGCTCTGGAAACCTATCTGAACACCGGCGGGCGGCTGATGTATTTGGGCGGCAACGGTTTTTACTGGATCACCTCGTTTGCTCCCGGCCGGCCCCACGTGGTTGAGGTGCGACGCCGGGTCGGCACCCGAAGCTGGCATGCCAAACCCGGCGAATATCATCACAGCACCACCGGAGAACCCGGCGGCTTATGGCGCGACCGGGGCCGAACGCCCCAGCGCCTGGTCGGCGTCGGCTTCACCACCCAGGGCTTTGATAACAGCGCGCCCTACCAGCGCAAGTCCGACAGCCTTGATCCGCGGGCGGCGTTTATCTTTGAGGGGATCGGAGCCGAAGAAGCCATCGGCGACTTTGAGTCCCTGGTCCTCAACTACGGGGCGGCCGGTTTTGAGTTGGACCGCGCCGAACGTTCCCTGGGGACACCGGCCCACGCCTTGGTGGTGGCCTCTTCGTCCGGCCATTCGGACTCCTATCAGCACGTGATTGAAGAGGTCTTGCTGAGCGATTCGCAGCAGGGCGGCACGGTCAATCCCAAGGTCCGGGCCGACATGCTGTATTTTGAATATCCCCAGGGCGGGGCGGTCTTTTCGGCCAGCTCGATCGCCTGGGACGGAGCCTTGTCTCACAACCAGTATGAAAACACCGTCTCACGCATTACCGACAACGTCCTGCGCCGCTTCGCCGCCGAGGGGCCGCTGAGCGAGTGAGGCCGGGCGGGGGGCTGGCGCGTGACACCTTACACGGCGATGCGTACCTGCATCCCCAAGGCGCGGGTAATTTTCATGACCGTGCTGAAAGTCGGGTTGCCGTTCTCAGACAACGCCTTGTAGAGCCCTTCGCGGGTCATACCAATGTCGCGGGCCAATTGGCTCATGTTTTGGGCGTGGGCAATATCGTTCAGCGCGGCGCGAATCAGACTGCCGTCGCCCGGGTCTTCCTCTGCGCACGCTTCAAGGTAGAGACGGGCATCTTCCTTGGTACGCAGGTGTTCGTTGATGTCCCAGCGGGTGAATGTTTCTGCCATGGCTTATCCCCAGTCTTTCGCTATCTCCTTGGCGCGTGCGATGTCGCGCGGTTGGCCTTGCTCGACAGCTTCGAGATATCAATCGACACCAGTGCCCAGGTTCCGCCTCGGTGTTCCTTGTGGGCGCGGTGGGCTTCGAGCGGTACCTGCTCGGGAATCGTTTCCCCGTCCATCAGCAGCCCTTCAAGATGACAGGCAATGGCTTCGTGCGCCGAGTCAATGGCGTCGTCCAGGCTGTCGCCAGCCGAAAAGCAGCCGGGCAGATCGGGTACAATGACGCCGTAGCCGCTGTTGCGATCTTTATGGATGACGATTGGAAATCGCATCAGCGGTCCTCCCATTTCCAGCCGGTCTGTCGAAAGATGTTGCGTCGTGTCCTGATTGGAATATCTTTTGTCGATTACTCTGAGCTTGTCAAACTCTCCACCGCCTTGCCCGAAGATTGACAGCCGGCGCGTTAGCACGCTAAGGGCTTGCAGAGAGGCTGCACGCAAAGGGGGGAATATGGAGCAGGGTCTATGCAATGAAAGCCCGGACCAGACAGCAGCGCCGGTGCTCGCCTTTACCGCCAAAGCGGTCGAGATGATTAGGCACGCCATGCGACTGAAGGGCGTCCGGGACGGCGGTATTCGGATGACGGTCGCGGGCGGTGGCTGCAAGGGATTCCAGTACAGCCTGAACCTGGAGCAGACCGCGCAGGCGGACGATGCGGTGGTCGTGCAGGACGGGGTCAAAGCCTTTCTCGACCCGCCCAGCGCCCAGCACCTACAAGGAACGCGGCTGGATTATGTGACTAATCGTCAGGGCACCGGGTTTCATTTTTTCGGGATGGAGTCGTCCCGGACCATTGGCTGTCGCTCCACTGTCCTGCTTCGCTGGTGTATCGAAAACAACACCCGGACCAAGGGCTGCGTCCAGTGCGCCAAGCGACCGCTGATGGACATAGACCTGGAGGCGGCGACGACTTTTGTGGACAGCCGACAGAGCATCTCCCATCCCGGTCTGCGCCCGATGAAGCTGTGTGAAAAGTGTCACTATGTCATCTGTCAGTGTGATAAAGAGTAAGTCGCGCTGGGGGCTCCCTCAGCGACTGAAGTATGGTAGGCAGCCCGTCTCTTCCAAGAGCGGACCAATCTCGTCCAGACCGGCAGCATTCAGCGCGGCAAATCGCTTCCGAAGCGCGATGAGACATTTTCTCTGATAGCCGAAGGGCGCTTGAGTATACGTCTGACCGAGCAGGGTGAGTTCAACTTTCTCGTCGCCTCTCTCTATCGCCGCCGCATTGGCCACCAGAAACGGCAGATACGTTTCCGCCGCCAGGCGCAGCAGGCCGAGCGTCGCCTCGGGCAGTGCGACGTGGTCGGGATACCACTCGCCTTCCAGACCGGAGGCATCGTCGAGTTGGCGCGTCCAGCTTTCGGTGCGTTGAGCCCGCTCACGCATGATCGCCAGGGGCGTCGGATCGGTGGCTAGTGTTTTGAGCTGGCCCAGCAGGCCGAAGTCGGCAATGGACGGGCGACTGCCAAAGAGGTGGTCGTGCAGGCCGACGTGGCTTTCGAGCAGGTCCAGGCTGCGGGTATAGGTCGCCTCGATAATCGGCACGTTTTGCGGAGTACAGCCCACGAGCGGCATGCGTTCGATCTGACGCTGGGCAAAACGCCGAGCCGCGGCGGCGCGCGCCTCTCCCTTTTGATCGGGAAAGAAGTCATCGGCAATCCACAACGAGGCGTACCGAATGTCAGCGTCATAGGCCCAGCGATAATGAAACATGGCCTTGGTCAGCCACTCGTCGGCAAAGTCTTCAATGAGGTAGGCCAGGAAGGCCCGGCCGGGCGCATCGGGGATGACAGACCGCTGGCCAGGATGGCGCTGCTCCAGGGCATCGATAATCGGGGTTGAGTCAATCCGCCAATGCTCTTCGCCGGGAAAGCGAATCATGGGCATGAGGAGGGGCTGCACCGCAGCGAACTCGCCCATATTCCGTTCGGTCCGCAGAACCCAGTCAAAGGGCAAACGCCGATAGCGCATGACGGCGCGGAGTTTCATGGAATAGGGCGAGCCGTTCTGGCCGACGACGACATAGCGGGTACTGGAATCCATGCACACTTCCTTATGAAGCAATGGAGGACGTATCAAGCGCTTGGCCAAGATCGCTCAATAAATCTTCCGTATGCTCACAGCCTGCACTCAAACGAATAAATCCCTCTGGGATGACGTCGCCGCCCCAGCGCGCTCGGCGTTCCGCAGTCGTATGTATCCCACCAAAACTTGTCGCCTCATACGCGAGTTGGCACGACTGGAGAAAATGTTCGGCATAACCTTGGTCGGGCAGAACAAAATTCACCACCGGGCCAAACAGTTTCATCTGCTTTTTGGCTATGGCATGGACTGGATCGTTGGGTAAGCCTGGATAGCGAACGCTGAGAACTTCGGTTCGTGCGGCAAGATATTCTGCAATCGACTGGGCATTGTGACATTGGCGCTCCAACCGGACGCCGAGTGTTGCGAGCGACCGATGCGCCAGCCAGACTTCCATGGGTCCGGCAATAGCCCCGTGCTGTGTGCGCCAGGCATGAACGCGCTCAGCCCATTCGGCAGCGGGTACGGCAACATGTCCAAGCAGCAAGTCAGAGTGACCTGTGAGTGCTTTTGTATCCGAAGCAACGGAGAAGTCTGCGCCAAGCGCAAGTGGGTTTTGTCCAAGGACCGTAGGCGTCGTATTATCAACTGCGACGAGGACGCCGGTCTGGTGTGCTTGCGCTACCAGGGCAGCAATGTCGCACACGTCGAGTCCGGGGTTACTGGGCGATTCGAGCCACAGCAGTTTTGCTCCGTCCAGACAATCCGCCAGGGCATTCCCCGTTGTTGGTGCCATACGCACCCGCACCCCCATCTCACTCAAATAGCCCTGGGCAATGACGCGGGTGGTGTAGTAGCTGTCCGAAGGCAGAACAACGATATCTCCCGGTCGGAGAACAGTCCCAAAGACGGCTGTTACGGCTGCCATACCAGAAGAGAAGACAAACGCCTCTCCGCCTTCCAACTCGCCGAGTGCCTGCTCAAACCGTGTCCAGGTTGGATTATGGAAACGGCCATACGTCTGTGGGACCTGGGATGGATCACCTGCTGCATGGTAAGGTGCAGCAAAGGTGGGACCGGGCAGGAAAGGCTCTCCTTGAGAGGCTGGCAATAGGCCAGCGCGTGTTACTCGTGTGTCATCATGCACGGGTTTCCTCCTGGAGCAGTCCTGCAGGTCGGATGAGCGAAGCGGAATTCGACACCATCCGGCTAGATTTGGAGCCCCGGCCACTTCGAGAATTCCGCATAGGTCCAGTCCGTAGCGATTTTCCCGTCTTGACAGGTGAGTACGGCACAGAAGGGCAGGTTCCAGTCCGCGCCCTGGTCCGGGTCGAGCAGTACGGCCTCAACCACGACCACGTTGCCGCTTGCGTGCTTGCGGTCAACCCGCATCTTTCGCTGTGGAGCGGCCTGGAGGACCTGCCGTTCAATGTCGATGAACTGTTCGTGTCCGCGAATAAAGCCGCCATTCACTTCGCAGTCAGGCGTGTAGACCTCAAAGACGAAGCGTTCAATGTCGTTGTTGTACATATCCTCATAGGCTTGGGCGACTGCAAGACTACGTTCTTCCTGTGTCATGATTCCCTCCTTTGGAATGCTGACAATTTGAGGATGCAAACGCCAATTTGTCAAGGATAGCGTCCCCCTCTTGCCCCTTTTGCTCAGGGAAGGCCAGTTGTGATACGGGTACTGCCCATGTGTACGGGCAGCCGGTCTGTGAGCGTAAAAATCCGTCTCATCCTGTTCCTGCTAGGGATATGGGCGGTCCCTGCTCCGCCCGCCGCCGCCCAAGACGAGACCCTCACCGGCTGGTTCAGCTTCACGGTCGCCGATTACCCGACTGAGTCCGGTCTTGCCTCTGAAATCACCTATGCGTTGACCGAGGACTCGGGTGAACGACACGAACTCCTGGTCGATACCGAACTCATGCGGCCGCTCGGCGGCCCGATGGCGTTGAACCGCAAGCGGGTGACGGTCGTGGGCGAGTGGGAGCACGACCCGCTACGGTTCCGGGTCCGCTCCATCGAGTTGGCCCCGTTACCGTCCACGGACTCATCGGAGAGGACCTTCGCCCCCGACTCGTTTCCGGCTGAGCCTGCCGCGCCCAGGTCGACTCTCCCGGTCGCGGAGGCCGATTCCGTGCGCGGCTCTCAGGCCTGGGTGACCATCCTGTGTCGGTTTGGGGATGCGAGAAATATCACCCCGTATCCGGTCGAGCATTATGAGCGGATGATGGGGGCGGCCCATCCCGGCCTGGGGCATTATTGGCGAGAGGTCTCTGACGAGAACCTGCCCAATCTGAACGGCAGCGTGGTGGTGGGCTGGTATGATCTGCGCCGGCCGCGGGCGTATTACGTGTCGGACACGGACGGGGATGGAGAGGAAGATGCCGATTTGGAGAGCGCGGCCAAAGACTGTACTGCGGCGGCCGATGCGGACGTCTTTTTCCCGGATTTTGAGCATATCAACCTGGTCTTTAACCAGGACCTTGATGGGCGGCGCGCCTATGGCGGCAGTGGGCGGCTGACAAAGGATAGGCGGACGCGCTTCTGGGGGATCACCTGGCTGCCGGAGCGGGTGCATGCAAGACAGGAAACCTGGGCCCACGAGATGGGCCATGCCTTGGGCTTACAGCATTCCTCCGGCCCCTATGGTCAGGATGGTTCCTCATTTAGTCCCAGCACCTATGACTCGGACTGGGATGTCATGAGTGGCGGGCAATCGCTCGATCCGTATCCCGGCTACGGCTACCTGGGCGTGCATACCATCGCCTACCACAAGGACTTTCTGGGCTGGATTCCCCCGGACCGGAAGTATGTCGCCCGGCCCAACACGACCCGCACGATTACCCTCGCCCGGCTGGCCCAGCCGGGCGAAGAGGGCTATCTGATGGCCCAGATTCCCATTGGGAGGTCGCCAACCGACTTCTACACGGTCGAGGCGCGGCTGTTTGCCGGCTATGACGACGGCATCCCGGACGAAGCGATTGTCATCCATACAGTCGATACCACGCGGGGAGACCGGCTGGCCCAGGTAGTGGACATGGACAACAATGGCGACCCGAACGATGAAGGGGCGATGTGGACGGTCGGCGAGATATTTACCGATGCAGAGAACAACCTCCAGATCTCCATCGACGCGGCCTACGCCACCAGCTACCGCGTGACCATCAACACGAACCCTGACACGTTCAGCACCTGTATCGATTTTCTTGCTTCTTCATCCCACCTCTTCGGACCGGAGCGGGACGGGGCCAGTGTGCAGGTAACGGCGGCGAGCGGCTGTGCCTGGTCGGCTACGAGCCACGCTCCGTGGCTACGCATCACGTCCGGAGGCGCGGGGAGTGGTTCCGGCAGTGTCCGCTATACGGTTGCGGCCAATCCCAGCCGCGCTGTCCGAACGGGGCGGCTGACGATAGGCGGCTGGACCTTCACGGTGGTCCAGGCCGGAGCTGATGAAGTACTGTTTGCCGATGACATGGAGCACGGCATAAACGGCTGGCTTGTGGGTTCTCCCTGGGCGCTGACTACGGCGTCCGCCCGGAGTGGAATGCATGCCTGGACGGATAGTCCAGACGGTAATTACCAGAATAATCAGAGGGCTACTCTATGGACTTCAATTATTGATCTCACGGCGGTCGATTCAGCGACCCTGACCTTCTGGCATAGGTACGACTTTGGGAGGGGCGACAGGGGGAACGTGTGGGTAGTACGAGAAAAGGAGGAGGGATCATGGGTGACGGAGACAAGGTTACGAACGTTTACTGGCACGAATCCCACCTGGCAACGGCAACAGACGTCATTTGACCTGACTCCTTTCGTCGGGGCGCGCAGACGCATCCTCTTCGACCTTATATCCGATGCCAGTGAGACCGCAGACGGGTGGACGATCGACGATGTGACCGTGTTCTCCTCAACGGATTTCGTCTCCCCAGTGACCCTGGAGAACCCCCGGTCCACCTCCTTCCAGAGCGGGGTCGGCGTCATCTCGGGCTGGGCGTGTCACGCCCACGAGATTATCATTGAGTTGGATGGGATGCCGCTGCAAGCCGCCTATGGAACAGTACGAGAGGACACCCAGCGTGTCTGTGGCGACACCAATAATGGCTTCAGTCTGCTGTGGAACTGGAACAATCTGGGGGTAGGAACGCATACGGTCCGCGCCCTGCTTGACGGGGTAGAGTTTGTCTACACGACCGTGCGGGTGACGACCTTTGGGGAGCAGTTCTTGCGAGGGGCGAGTGGCACCTTTGACCTGCCCAACTTCCCCGTCTCCGGCGAGACCACCGTGGTCCGGTGGGAAGAAGCCCTCCAGAATTTTATCATTACTGACGGCAGCCCTGCCGGAGGTGGAGGGTATAACCAGGTGGCGGGGGTGAGCGCCATCTTGGAAAACCCGTCGTTGGGGTCGGCACAGAGCGGGGTCGGCGCTATCTCGGGCTGGGCGTGCGAGGCGGAGGAGATTGTTATTGAGCTGGACGGGATGCCGCTGAAAGCAGGCTATGGAACCACGCGAGAGGATACCCGGAGTGTCTGTGGCGATGCGAGCAACGGTTTCAGCCTGTTGTGGAACTGGAACAACTTGGGGGCCGGGACTCACACGGTCCAAGCGCTGATTGATGGGGTAGAGTTTGCCAACACCACCGTGCGCGTGACCACCTTTGGGGAGGATCCGTTCCCGCGGGGATTGAATGGCACGTTTCCTATTCCAGACTTTCCCAGACCCGGTGAAAACAAACGGCTCCAGTGGGAAGAGTCGCTCCAGAACTTTGTCATCATTCCCTGACCACGCGCGCCAGCCATAATGTCTCATCCGGCTCTTGTGGTTCTCAAATCCAGGCACCACCGGCTGGTTCTCATCACAAAAAATACCTGTATAATAACGCCTTATTTGGTCGCCTGAGCGGCTACTGAACGAATCTGGGAAGGGGAAACTATGGGCGTATTATCTGGGTATAAAATTGTTGAATTTGCGGGCATTGGTCCGGCTCCAATGTGTGCGATGCTGCTCTCGGACATGGGCGCGGAGGTGCTGCGTCTGGACCGGGCTGAAGACGCCGACCTGGGCGTGCCGACCGACGCCAGGTTCAACCTACTGGGGCGCGGTCGCCGCTCGGTTGCGATTGACCTCAAGAAGCCGGCAGGGACGGAGGCGGCACTCAAGCTGATTGAACAGGCCGATGCGCTTATCGAAGGCTTCCGGCCTGGGGTGATGGAACGGCTGGGGCTCAGTCCCGAGGTGTGTCTGGCCCGCAATCCCCGCCTGGTCTTCGGGCGCATGACCGGCTGGGGCCAGGAGGGACCGCTGGCCAACGCGGTTGGGCATGACATTAACTATATTGCCCTGGTTGGCGCGCTGCATTCGATTGGGCGTAAAGGCGAAGCGCCGCTTCCACCCCTGAATCTGGTCGGTGACTTTGGCGGCGGTGGGGTATTCCTGGCGCTGGGTGTGGTCGGTGCCCTGCTGGAAACCCAGAAGTCGGGCCAGGGCCAGGTCATTGACGTGGCCATGATAGACGGCGCGGCGTCGCTGATGACCGCCATCTACGGTCTGCGCGCGGCCGGCAAGTGGACGGACAACCGTGGGGAAAACATTTTGGACACGGGCGCGCATTACTACAATGTGTATGAGACCAGCGATGGTCAGCATCTCTCCATCGGTTCGATTGAAGCCAAGTTCTACGCGGAACTGCTGCGTTTGACCGGGCTGGAGAAGGAAGAGTTGCCCCGTCAGAACGAGCGGGCCGAGTGGCCGGTGCTGACCGAGAAACTGGCCGCGATTTTTAAGACTAGGACCCTGGCGGAGTGGAACGAACTCCTGGAGGGCAGCGACATCTGCTACGCGCCTGTCCTCAATATGGCCGACGCGCCCAACCACCCGCACAACCAGGAACGCGGCACCTTTGTCGAGGTCGAGGGCGTCCCTCAGCCGGCGCCGGCGCCGCGCTTCAGCCGTACCCCAAGCGCCATCCAAAGCCCGCCCGCCAGTCCGGGCGAGCATACGGAAGAGGCCCTACGCGATTGGGGCTTTGATACCGGCGAGCTTGAGCGGTTGCGGGGAAGCGGCGCGATCGGCGTTCGGACCGCGGCAAAATAGCGACAGCCGTTCAGCGGTTCCTCTGGGCGGTCGCAGGCCCAGTAAGTGAAAGCGTCCCCCCGATGTTACGCCGCGTAGAATCCCCTCCTCGGAGGGGTGGCCCGTAGGGCCGGGGTGGGCTCCCCCCGTGCCTGGCCGCAGGAACCCACCCCGCCGCTTCGCGGCACCCCTCCCAAGAGGGGATGGGGGCTGCTCCCCTCCCTTGTTGTTGTAGGGGCAATTCATGAATTGCCCCTACGGCGCACACTTTGATATGCCCCTACCGCTCTGAAACGGACAGGAGTCAGCGCTATGCAACTCGGCATGATTGGTCTAGGCCGGATGGGTGGCAATATGGTCCGTCGCCTCATGCGCGGCGGACATGCGTGTGTGGTGTTTGACCTGAATGCCCATACGGTCAAACAGTACGAGCAGGACGGGGCGGTTGGTGCGTCTTCTCTCGATGAGCTGATCCAAAAGCTCACACCGCCTCGCGCCGTGTGGGTCATGCTGCCGGCGGGCGCAGCAACGGATGAAACGGTGACCGCCTTGGCTGAAAAACTGGCTGCGAACGACATCATCATTGATGGCGGGAACTCGCATTTTAAGGACGACATCCGACGCGCCCAAGCCCTCAAACCGAAAGGGCTCCATTACGTTGATATTGGGACGAGCGGTGGAGTGTGGGGAGCCGAGCGCGGCTATTGTCTGACGGTCGGCGGCGAGCAGGAGCCGGTTCGACGGCTCGACCCGATTCTCCGCACCCTGGCCCCCGGCAGGGGGGCCATCCCGGAAACGCCGGGTCGTGAGCCGATGAACAGTACGGCCGAGCAGGGCTATCTGCACTGCGGCCCGGCCGGAGCCGGACATTTTGTGAAAATGGTCCATAACGGCATCGAGTACGGGCTGATGCAGGCCTATGCCGAAGGCTTTGATATCCTGCGTGGCGCCCGTACCGATGGGCTGGAGTATCACTACGAGTTGAATCTGCCGGATATTGCCGAGGTGTGGCGGCGCGGCAGCGTGATTGGTTCCTGGCTGTTGGATTTGACGGCTATCGCCCTGGCGGAAAGCCCGGAGCTGTCCGAGTTCTCCGGCCAGGTCCAGGATTCGGGCGAAGGCCGCTGGACGATTGCAACGGCCATTGAGGAAGCGGTTCCGGCCGAAGTCCTCTCGGCGGCGCTCTACGCGCGCTTTCGTTCTCGCCAGTCGCATACCTTTGCCGAGAAAATCCTATCGGCCCTGCGCCTCAAGTTCGGCGGGCACCGCGAGTAGGGGCGACGCATGCGTCGCCCCTACGGCTTGCAGTCAACAATCCGGCATGCGAGAAAGCCGTCATGACAACCCATGTCCTGGCCGGTGATATTGGCGGAACCAAGACCAACCTGGCCCTGTATGCGCTTGAAGGACAGGAAGAGCTCGCCCTCGTTCGGGAAGCGTCTTTTCCGAGCACGCAGTACATCGGGCTGGAAGACGTCATTGCCGACTTTCGCTCCAGGGAGGCGGACGCAGCAATAGCGGCCGGTGCATTTGGGATTGCCGGGCCGGTTCTTGACGGCAGGGTCGAGGCGACAAATCTGCCCTGGAAAGTTGACGCTGCCGACATACGCCGAGCCATCGGTGGCGGCCAGGTGCGGCTCATGAACGACCTGGAGGCAACCGCCTACGGGGCGCTATTCCTGTCCGCTCATGAAATCCTGACGCTCAATACGGGCAAAGCCCGGCGCGGTAACTGTGCGGTGATTGCGGCCGGCACCGGCCTGGGGCAGGCCTTTCTGTTTTGGGACGGACAAGGCTATCGGCCCACAGCCACGGAAGGCGGCCATGTTGATTTCCCGCCTCGGAACGAAAAAGAAGTGGAGCTACTGCGCTTCCTCACAAAGCAGTACGACGGCCGGGTGTCCTGTGAGCGGGTGCTGTCCGGCCCCGGTCTGGTGAACATCTTTAATTTTCTGTGTCAGGTATTGCAGCGCCCGGTGGTCGAGACCCTGCGGGCGCGCCTGCAAACCGAAGACGCGGCCGCGATCATCGGTGAAGCCGGCGTCACCGGCAGTTGCCGGACGTGTACGGAGGCGGTGGACATGTTTGTCAGTCTATACGGAGCCCAGGCCGGCAATCTGGCACTGGCGGTGATGAGTGTTGGCGGGGTGTATATCGGCGGTGGGATCGTGACCAAGCTGCTGCCCAAGATGACGGCCGGTGGGTTTATGCAGTCCTTTACGGACAAAGGCCGCTTTGGCCAGCTCCTGCGGGATATGCCGGTCCGCATCATTCTGAATCCCAAGGCGGCCCAGGTCGGCGCGGCCCACGCGGCCCGAGCGCTCGTGGTGTGAGCGGAGCGCAAACCCCCGGCCCAGGGGAAAAGGGGGAGACACCCTCTGGGAGCGAATAATTCTTGTAGGGTGCGCCCCGCGCACCAGCCGGGAGCCGGATTACGCCTTGACCGTTCCGGTTTTGGTTGTCTCGTAGCCGTCCAGTTGTTCGACGGCACGTTTGAAGGCGTCGGAGCGGATGACGGCGACGAGTTGCTGGCCTTTCTCGCTGTTGAAGAAGGCTTTCTGAAAGACGAGGTCGTACTCCTCGCGATCGATGGGAACAAAGTCGAGCCCCAGGGCTCTGGCCGCCGATTTGACGCCCAGACCGGTATCCACCAAGCCGCTGGCAATAGCCACCGCGACCGCCATATGGGTGGTTTCTTCCCGTTCGTAGCCCTTGATGCGCTCCGGTTTGATACGGAGCTTGGCGAGCTTATAGTCCAACAGGACGCGCGTGCCCGCCCCCGGCTGGCGATTGATAAAGGTGACGTCCTTGCGCGTCAGACCTCTGAGGTTTTTGATCTTTTTGGGATTGCCTTTCGGCACGATCAGGCCCTGTTCCCGAATGACCAGATTCAGCACAACCGACTTGGTCAGCAGCCGCTGTTTCTTGAGGTCGGGCAGATTATAGACACCCGTGGCGGGGTCGAGCAGATGGGTACCGACCATATGGGCTTCACCGCGCCTCAGGGCGACCAGACCGCCGAGTGAACCGATATTGCTGGCGGATATTTTGAGACCCGGATGCTGGGCGCGGAGCTGGTCGTCAAGCACGCCGATGGTCAGGTCGTTGCTGCCGGTAAACAGAATCGTATTGGCGATTTCCTCTGCCGGACGCAGGAGTTCGACCTGTACCTGTGTGCCGGCGTTCAAGCCCTCGTCCAGGGACGGAATGCGCAACACCCCGTCGGCCTTGACCATGGTGGTGATGACTCCGGCGCCACGTCCGATGGGGTTGGCCACGATCGTGTCGCCAACCTGACCGAGGTTGACCCGCACAAACTCTTCCAGGCCGAGCCGCGACGGCACCTTGCGCGGCAGGACCGCCCACATCTTAGCGGGCTCCTCTGCCGGCCGACCCAGATAATGGGCGATCAGCTTGCGCAGGACCTGCTGACAGATCACGACCGCGGAAACCGGATAGCCGGGCAGACCGATGACCGGCCTGCCGTCGATAACCGCCAGAATTGCGGGCTTGCCGGGCATGACATCAATGCCGTGAACCAGGACGTCGCCCAGCGATTCCAGGGCGCGCAGCGTGAAATCGTGTTCACCGGCCGAGGAGCCGGCGATGATGATGACGATATCGTGCCGCTTGACCGCCTTTGCCAGCGCGCGGGTAATGGTTTTGAGATCATCCACGACTCGGGGCAACCGCTTGGGCCTGCCGCCCCACTCTTCAACAAAAGCTCCGGCAACCCGGGAGTTGAACTCGATGATCCGGCCCGGCTCGGCCGGGTCGCCGGGTTCGATCAACTCGGAGCCGGTTGGAATAATGCCGACCGTCGGCGGGGCAATGACCGGAATGGTGGTGTGACCCGCGGCCAGCAGCGCGCCCAGATCGTACGGCCGCAGCTTATGACCGCGCGGCAGCAGCGGTTCGGTGGCAACAATATCCTCGCCAACGAGGCGGACGTGCTGCCACGGGGTGGCGGAATCGCGAATTTCAATATCGGCGTCGGTTTTCTTGAACACCCGCTCGATCATGACGACCGCATTGGCCCAGGTCGGAATGGGGTTGCCGGTATCGACATACTGAAACGGGGGCCGGCTGGTAGCGTCGTTCTTTTTCCGGCGCGGCCGGACGTCTTTTGCGACCCGCTTGAGCGTCAGCGGAGCAAACTCACTCGCGCCGAACGTATCCTCGGCTCGCACGGCAATGCCGTCCATGGCTGCGCCGTGGTAGTGCGGGGCGGACAGCACGGCAAAAATGGGTGCGGCGGTGGTGCGGTGGAGGGCTTTTTCGACCGGAATCCGTTCGGTTCTGGAATGAGGCGGGACGGCACCGAGAAAAATGGCGAGGGCGTCTTCCAGCGATTGCTTTTTAAGATAGCGCTTGCGATCCGTTGTGGCGGCGTGCTGTCCGTGCATGTGGGTCGCTCTCACGGGCAATTCATGAATTGCCCCTACGTTTTTCATGCCCTCGCCCCTTGGAAGTGGGGTGCAATCCATGCGACCGACGGCCTCCGGGGGACCGGGTAACCACAGGGGATTGCCCCTACGTTTCTCGTTCCCTCGCCCCTTGGGGGAGAGGGCTAGGGTGAGGGGTTCTTCATTAGAACAGAATCACGTCAACTTCTTCTCCGGCCTCTCGGCCTTCTTCATTATGCGGAATGCAGACCATGCCGTCGGCCTGCACCAGGCTGAAGATCGCGCCGGATTTTCCGGGCAGCGGCTGGGCAAGCTGAGAGCCCCGCTCTCCATGGGGGGGGGCGTTTTGCAGCCTGACCCGGACGTAATCTTCCCGTCCGGGGGCAGAGGCAACGTTCTGGGCCAGCCGGGCGCGGGTCGTGCGCAGCGGCACAAAGGCCGTGTCCGCGGACTCGCCACCGATCATCCGCACCAGCGGCGCACCAAACAGGGCAAAGACGACCAGCGCCGACACCGGGTGACCGGGCAGACCCATGACCGGCTTGCCGGCCGCGCGGGCAAAGATCGTCGGCTTGCCCGGCGCAATGGAAATACCGTGAAAGAAGAGTTCCGAGCGCGGGAATGAACAGATGACATCCAGCGCCATGTCCTTGATGCCGACCGAGCTGCCGCCGGACACCATCACCACATCGGCGACTTTCAGCGCGGTGGAGAGGGCTTTGGTAAACGCCTGCGAATCATCCCTGATGACGCCCAAGTCCGTCACGCTTCCGCCACACTCGGTAATCATGGCGTGCAGAGAATACTGGTTCACATTGCGGATTTGGCCGGGTCGGGGGGAACGTGAGGGCGGAATGATTTCATCGCCGGTGGAAATCAGCGCCACGCTCGGGCGTTTATAGACCGGCACTCTGGTAATCCCCACACCGGTGAGCGCACCGATATCGTGGGCGCGCAGGCGGCGGCCGGCAGGAAAGATGGGCTTCTTCTTTTTGATGTCCTCGCCCACCCGGAGAATGTTTTCCCAGGGCGACACGCTGCGTAAGACCTCGACCGTCCCGTCGCCCAACTCTTCGGTGTATTCCACCATGACCATCGAGTTCGCGCTCGGCGGGAGCATGCCGCCGGTTGCAATCCGCATGGTCTCACCCTTCTTGAGCCGGCGTTTCGCTTCCGAGCCCATCTCGATCGCCCCGACGAGTTTCAGATAGGCCGGCAGACTGGCCGACGCCCCAAAGGTATCCTGGGCCCGGACCGCATAGCCGTCCATATTCGTCCGGTTGAAATGGGGCAGATCGACCGGCGAGGTCAGGGGCTTGGCCAGCGTCCGGCCGCAGGCGTCGAGCACCGAACTCTGTTCGCTTTTGGTCTGGGGAGCAAAGGCGGCAAGCTGGCGGCGGGCCTCCTCGGACGTCACCACCCGAAAAAAGGCTTTGACCGGGGCCGGGGCTAGAGCCGCTGATGCGCGAGGCACGGCAGTTCCTTCCTCACTTTTTCCAGATAATCGAGATCAATCTCGGCGGTAATGAAACACTCGCGGTCGGGCGCCCGGGCAATAATCTTGCCCCACGGGTCAATAATCATGGAGTTGCCATAATCGGCGAAGCCGTACACGTTTTTCCCGATCTGGTTCGGCGCAATGATATACACCTGGTTTTCAATCGCCCGCGCCCGCAGCAGGGCTTCCCAGTGGGCCGCGCCGGTCGGAAAGGTAAACGCCGACGGCACGGAGATGATTTGTGCGCCCTTGCGGGAGAGCCCCCGGTAAAGCTCGGGGAAGCGCAGATCGTAGCAGACTGACAGCCCTATTGTGCCGAGCGGCGTGGAGGCCACGACGACTTCTTCTCCCGGCTTCATGCTGGCGGACTCTTTGATGCTGACCTGGCCTGGGATATCAACATCAAAGAGGTGGATCTTGCGGTACTGGGCCAGCAGCTCGCCCTGCGGGTTGATCAGCAGGCTGGTATTATAGGCGCGGGCTTCGTCCGATTTTTCGAGGAAGGAGCCGGCCAGCAGGTGGACCCCGAGCTGGGTTGCCAGGTCTCGGAGGCGGTGTGTGGTCGGACCGGGGATGGGCTCGACCTGTTCGGGTTCTTTTTTATGCCGGCCGCGCCAGGAAAAGACCTCGGGCAGCACGACCAGGGCGGCGCCCCGCTCGGCGGCCAGGCGCACGAACGTTTCGGCCTTGGCCAGATTCTCTTCTTTTGAAGCGGACGCGGTCATTTGAATCGCGGCGGCGAGGTAGGATCGCATGACTCAGACTCCCCCCATCTCTGAGGACGAAGACTACCGAACGCCTCACAGGGGGTCAAGAGAAGAAGTGGGCACTTTGGAGTCTGGAGGTGGCCGTGGAGCGTGATCGGCTCTTACAGCGGCTCCGGTAATTTTGGACGGGACTGGAAATCAGCGTTTGAAGAAGGCGAACAGGATACCGGTAATAACCCCGATCTGACCGGCCCAGAAAATGAACATCCATTTGATGAGGTTTGCTTCAACCGTGGCCAGCCGACGTTCAAATTTTTCCTCGGCCATAGGCACAGCCTAGCAAGGAATTGGTGACCGAAGCAACGTAAACACGAGGATGGAGGCAAACCCGGCGCACCGCTGGAAACATTATTTCAGGGATGGTTCCCTATAGCCTGAAAGGGCAAAGTCCTCTAATCTCGACCCGGCTGTTCTCTGCTATGCGATTTCATACGAATAGATCAGGCTGGCGGTGGCGGCTGCAACTCATGGGCGGAGTCCTGGCAGTCTTTGGGTTGTCCCTCACCGGCTGCCAAACGCTTCAGCATGCGCTGTCTTTTACCGAGTCGCGGCGGGACCCGCAGCTTGCCCGGATATTGGGCGGACGAGCGGAACTGGAGGAGCAGTATCGGCGGTGCCGGGTCGAGCACGGGAGTGCCGACGCCGCCGCGTGTGCTGAGTACAAACGCGCATTGGACAAGCCGGTTTCGTTGCCGGCCGAATCAGAGTAGCCGTGCGGCCTATTATCCCTTTGGCATATCCATAACGGCCATGCCTTCCAGAGCCAGCCCGTAGCCCAGACCATCGAGCATCAGTTTTTTGATCTGATGGGTAATGGAGATGCGTGCATACCGCAGGGTCAGCGGGGGCTGTTTGGCCAGTTGTTCGGCCAGCTCCCAGGCGCGGGCGGACAGTTGGTCCGGTGGCAGCACCTCGTTCACCACCCCGAGGCTGAGCGCCTCTTGGGCGGACAGCTTTTGCCCGGTCAGGAGAAAATAGCGTCCCCGGTTGGCGCCCAGAAGCAGCGGCCAGACCAGATGGACGCCGTCACCCGGCACAATGCCGTTTGGAAAATGCGGAGCGTCCTGAAACGTCGCGGTCTCGGACGCCAGCACGATATCGCACAGCACGGGGATCTCGGCATGGATGAGGGCCGGCCCGTTGACTGCGGATATCATCGGCACGGGGATGTCGAGCAGATTCATCAGCAGACGCTTGCCTTCCCAATACACGGTGTCCCAGCCGCGGGGCGTGCCCAGGCCGTCGCCAAAGCTGGCAAAATCGATATCCGCACAATAGCTGTCGCCCGTTCCGGCCAGAATAACGACTTTATTCTCCGGGTCGGCTCCGATATCAACGCAGGCGTGACCGATTTCGCGGTGGGCCGGTTCATTCCAGACCAGCGGCCCGTCGTTGACGTGAAAGGTAACTTCGAGAATGCCGTTGCGACGCTGCATTTTCATTGTCTCGTACTTATTGGCATAATCTTCAAATTGGCTCATCTGATTCCTCCTTTAGGCTTTTACATCCTCTTCTAACGCTTCTCTCGGGGCGTTGTCGAGAGATATGGTATATGGAGAACAAATCTGCACCAATGAAAGAAAGGTGAATGCCCATGCCTCATCAGTTTGAGAGAACCGAGCGAACCCGATTACGCCGCATGCCGGAGCGCGCGTCATACGATGCCGTAGTCGTCGAGGCCATTTTGGCGGAAGGCTTGTACTGTCATGTCGGCTTCAGCGTTGACGGCCAGCCGTATGTAATCCCGACGATCTACGCGCATATCGAGGATCGTCTGTATGTTCACGGTTCGGCTGCGAGCCGGATGCTGCGTACGATGGGGGGGAGTCTGCCGGTCTGCGTCACGGTTACCCTGCTGGACGGTCTGGTGCTGGCCCGTTCTGCCTTTCATCATTCGATGAATTATCGCTCCGTGGTGATTCTCGGCCAAGCCACAGAGGTCACCGACCCGGACGAAAGGCAGGTCGCCCTCAAAGCCATTGTCGATCACGTCATGCCCGAGCGCTGGGCTGACGTCCGCGAACCCTCGGCTCAGGAACTGAAGGCCACCAGCGTAATCCGGGTTCCCTTGGAAGAAGTGTCGGCAAAAATCCGCACCGGGCCGCCAGTGGACGCGGAGGAAGACTATCAGCTCAACTGCTGGGCGGGCGAGCTACCCTTGCACCTGGTGCCGCAACCGCCGGTCGCCGACCCGCAACTCCGGGCCGATATCGCTCTGCCGGAGTACGCGCGAAACTATAAGCGCCCCTGAGGGGAATTATGTACCGTCCAGAAGCATTTGTGGTTTCAGACCCCGAGCAGCTACAGAGTTTTATCGAGCAATACGGCTTCGCCACGTTGGTGAACACCGTAGATGGACGCCTCTTTGCGACCCATCTGCCGTTCCTGTTTGATCCCAACACGTCAGCGCACGGGGCACTGCTTGGCCACATGGCGCGGGCCAATCCGCAATGGCAGACTTTCGAGGATAGTCAGGAGGTGCTCGTTATATTTCAAGGCCCGCACGCCTATATATCCCCGAGTTGGTATAAGACTGCGCCCGCCGTGCCAACCTGGAATTATGCAACGGTGCATGTGTACGGCGTGCCCCGCATTATCGAGGACGGTGAACGGCTCGCTACTTTGGTTGACCGCCTCACCGCCGTCTATGAGTCTGGGATGCCACAACCGTGGCCAGGGGATATTCCGGTGGACTTCAAGCAAAAGCTGCTCAAGGCCATTGTCGGCTTTGTGATCGATATCACGCGCGTTGAAGGAAAATTCAAACTTGGTCAGAACAGATCGCTCGAAGATCAACAGGCCGTAGCCCAACGGCTCGCTACGCAGGCTGACCCTGTTGCGCGTGAATTGAGCGAGCTGACGCTGGCGCAGCTCGCAAAAAAGGCTTCTTAGAGCAACCGTGAAATTCCAGCTACTCAGAGAAAGCTTGAGCGGATCAAGGTATTGTGCACGGCAGGTGCCAGATGCGAGGCACCAACCCCGCACCCTATTCCGCCAGCGCTCCGCCGCAGGAGCTGCCGGCGCCGGCGGTGCAGCCGTAGCAATGAGAATCCAGACGAATGTCCCGACCGATGAGCCGCCGGATCAGGCTGGCGGCTGAGTGTTCGCCTAAACGCAGGGGTATGCCGTTGCCCAGCCGCAGGTCGAGCATCTGGTTAAAATCGCAGTCATACACATAGCCATCCCAGGAGATGCTCACCAGGTGGCGGCACATCAGGCTGTCAAGCGTGGCCGGATTAAATGCCTGGGCCAATAGCTCCATATATTCGGCCAGCTTGCCGTCTCGTTCCAGGCTATGGGCAAAGCGGGCGATGGGCATATTCGTAATCGTCAACAGGTTGTTAAACCTCAGCCCAAAGCGCTCGCCGAGTTCTCGTTTATAATCCGCCTCCAGGTTTTGCTGGGGCGGCGGCAGGTGAGCGCCAACCGGGTTATAGACAAGATTGAGGACTAAGCCTGAACCGTCCTGCCCATAGCCGAGGGCGTTTAATTGTCGGAGGGCGGCAATGGATTTCTCGTAGACGCCGTGGCCGCGTTGCGCCGCGACATTCTCTTCCGAGTAGCAGGGCAGGCTGGCAAAGATTTCAACCTGGTGGTCGGCCAGGAACCCGGCCAGGTCTTCCTGACCAGGCTCAAACAGGACGGTCAGATTACAGCGGTCCAGCACATGCCGGCCGTCTTGGCGGTTTTGCTCAACCAGAAAGCGGAAGGATGGATTCAGCTCGGGCGCACCGCCGGTCAGATCAACCGTCCGGGCCTGGGCCGCACGGATGAGTGCGAGGGCCAGCTCAGCCGTCCGCGGCGCCATGATCTCCGTCCGTTTCGGACCGGCGTCCACATGACAGTGGAGGCAGGCCTGGTTGCACAGCTTGCCCAGGTTGAGCTGAACGGTCCCCAGCTCGGCCCGTTTAAGGGGCAGGCCCGCCTCTTGGCGTATCCGCTCGGTAAAAGGCTGAAAAGATTGTTCAGCAGGGTGCATGCGTGGGTGTCCACTTCTTTGGCTAACAGCACTTACTTGGCGCACAGCACGCCGCCGTGTCTGTGGTCGCTCGATAGTCGAGCGCCTGGGTGCCGGGTTCCCCCTTATGGGTAACCACGGTCATGGACCGGAAGGCGATCCCTTCGACCGTCCGCCACGGCTGCTCGTCACGCTTGAGAACGACGACGCCGGAGAAACCGGCTTCTTCGAACGCGGCGATGAATTCTTTTTCCTGCATGGCCCCAGAGACGCAGCCGCTCCATAATTCGGGGTCGGCCTTCAGGTGGGCCGGCACCGGCTCGTCGGCAACGATATCGGAGATCACCGTCCGCCCGCCCTGGCGCAGCACCCGAAAGATTTCACCGAACAGTTGCCGCTTGTCTGCGTCCTGGACCAGGTTGAGCACACAGTTCGAGACAACAACGTCAACGCAGCCGTCGGCAATCAGTGGTCGCTGCGCGCGCTGTTCGGCCATGGCGGCCTCAAAGGCGTGGAAATCTTCGAGCGAAGCCACCGGATGCCGGCGCAGATAGGCATCCGCGGCCTTCAGATCGGTGCGCAAATCCTGGATTCTCCCCCGGTGAAACTCGACATTATGATAGCCCAGTTGTTCGCCAATGGACTGGCGATATTTCTCGGCGACGTCGAGCATCTCCGGTGTCATATCGACGCCGATCACCCGGCCCTCGGCCCCAACGACCTGAGCGGCGATATAACAGATTTTGCCCGCACCCGAGCCGAGATCGAGCACGGTTTCGCCGGGCTGGAGGTACTGCGAGGGGTCTCCGCAGCCGTAATCGCGCTCAAGAATTTCTTCGGGGATGAGCGTGAGAAAGCGCGGGTTATAGTCCACCGGACAACACAGCGCCGCTTCTTCCCGCTGTGCTCCCGCGGCGTAGCGGTCCTTGACCGCCTGCTCGACATTAAACACTGCTGTCATCGCTTCTTCTCCTTCCGGATCAATCACCTGAAATTAAGTCTGCATAGTATAGTATCTCTTCATCAGTGTACTAGGGTGCCGCGGGCGATCAAGCCGCCTGCTTCACCATTGACCTATTCGCTCGTATAAAAGTATACATTTTCGTATACGGACAGAGAGGACAGAGACGAAGCCATGGAACGCTATCGGCGCCGACGGTTTCTTGAGGAAGTCAACGCCGCCTATATGCCTCTCCGCCAAAATGCCGAGACCTGGAGAGCGGTTGAGCAGGAGCGGAGCGAATGGGACATCGCGCTTGGGGACGGCTTACCGAAGAAGGAGGCCGGAATCAGATCGGAGCATAACCGTCGTGAGCGAAAGAAAAGGGCGCAGACAGCCCACCCGGGGTGAGGTCTGGGCTGCGTCGGTTGCCCCTAAGCCCATCTCCCTGGTGCGAGCGAGGGGCCTACCCGCTCGCCTCCCGCGTCCGCCCGAATAAGGCTTCGCGCAGGCCATCCAAGACTCCTTCCAGGCGCGCCATCCGCTGGAGCAGCGCATCCAGCCAGTGCTCAAACGTGTCCAGGTGTTTTTCCAGGCTATCCATGCGACTCTCTACGCGCTGCATGCGGTCCGTTAAGCGTTGCTCCACGCCCCGCAGCTCTTCTCGTACCCCTTTGATGCTGGTCAGGAGAAGCGCCGCCAGCGCCACACCCACACTCAGAATGCCAATCAATTCCGCGCTCATGATGGTTCCTCGTCTTCCTCAAGGAAAACCTTCTCGCGTCACCCCGCAAAGCTTACCTCGGGCAGTGTCTGCATGGCCCGCTCAATCTCCTCGGCCGGATACTCGTAGCGCTCCAGTTTCCCGGCGTGGTAATCGGCATAGGCGCTCATATCAAAATGACCGTGGCCGCTCAGATTGAACGCAATGACTTTCTTTTCGCCGCTTTCCCGGCACTGCACAGCCTCATTCATCGCCACGCATATCGCGTGGTTGGACTCGGGCGCAGGCACTATCCCTTCGGCCTTGGCGAACGCCACACCGGCCTCAAAGGTCGCAAGCTGATCGAGCGCGGTGGCCTCGATATGACCGCCGTGGACCAGCGCACTCACCTGCGGCGCCATGCCATGATAACGCAGCCCGCCGGCATGGATGGTGGCCGGCATAAACGTATGACCCAGCGTATACATCTGACAGATCGGCGCCACGCAGCCGGCGTCGGCCCAATCCCAGGTGAAGGCGCCCTTGGTGAGGGTCGGACAGGCGGCCGGCTCAACCGCGATGATGCGCGTGTTCTTGCCCTGCTTGAGTTTTTCTCGGACAAAGGGAAAGGCAAAACCGGCAAAATTCGACCCGCCCCCGGCGCAGCCGATGACAATATCCGGGTACTCGCCGGCCATTTCCATTTGCAGCAGGGTCTCTTCACCGATAATGGTTTGGTGTAACAGGACGTGCGGCAGGACCGAGCCCAGGGTGTATTTTTTTGTTCCGTCGGACTGTTGGGCCGCCTCAATCCCTTCCGAGACCGCCATCCCCAGGGAGCCGGGATGGTCCGGGTTCTCGGCCAGAAACCGCCGGCCGACCACGGTGCGGTCGGACGGACTGGCAAACACCTCCGCCCCATAGGTTTCAATCACGTGGCGGCGGTAGGGCTTTTGCTGAAACGAGATACGCACCATATACACTTCGCAGCCCAGCCCGAACATATTGCAGGCCATGGCCAGCGCCGTGCCCCACTGGCCCGCGCCCGTTTCCGTCGTCAGCGCCGTGACCCCTTCCTGCTTGGCATAAAATGCCTGCGCCACGGCCGTGTTGGGCTTGTGTGAACCAACCGGGCTGACGCCCTCGTATTTGTAATAGATGTGGGCCGGTGTACGGAGCGCCTGCTCCAGGCGGCGAGCCCGAAAAAAGGGGGTCGGTCGCCAGAGTTTATAAATCTCGCGGACCGGCTCCGGGATCTCAATATATTGTTCTTGGCTGACATCCTGAGCGAGCAGAGAGGTCAGCGCAAAGGACGTGAGATACTCGGGCGTGACCGGCTGTTTTGTTTCGGGGTGAAGCGGCGGCATCAAGGGCACCGGCAGGTCGGCGTTGATATTATACCAGGCCGTGGGCAGCCGGTGTTCTTCAAGCAGGTATTTGGTGGGGTCGCTCATGCACTCATCCTTGGGTCGTGATGCTGCTCCGAAATCCGCGCTGTTGCATAATGCTTTACCCTCCTTATGCAGTCGGCCCGACAGCATAACATCTTTTTTCGGAACGTCGCTAGGCTGCGGGGAAAAACCTCGCCGCTCGCGGCAGGGGTGCCCATCTGCACCCTGTCTCATCCATCGCTCTGGAGGGGCGAGACCTCTGCGAGATAGGCTTTCCCTTTAATGATAGCCTCCGACACGCTAGAAGAAACGCTCTGACACAGAGCAAGGAGGAATACAGCATCATGGCAGGCCAAGTAGACGGAAAAATTGCATTGGTGACCGGCGGCGGGTCGGGTATTGGGCGGTCTACGTCATTAGCCTTAGCCCGCGAAGGCGCGACGGTCGTTGTTTCCGATGTGGTTGTTGAGGGTGGAGAGGAGACGGTCGATTTCATCACATCCGCTGGGGGCGAGGCCGGGTTCGTGCAAACCGACGTGGCCCAGGCTGCGGAAGTCGAGGCCTTAGTCAAGCGGGCGGTTGAGACGTATGGGCGGCTCGACTGTGCCTTCAACAACGCCGGAATTGCGGGGGCGGCTGCGCGAACCGGAGATTATACGCCCAAACACTGGGACCGGGTGATTGCGATTAACCTGACCGGGGTGTGGCTGTGCATGAAGTATGAGCTCCGGCATATGCTGACGCAAGGCAGCGGCGCGATTGTCAATACCGCCTCGGTTGCCGGTCTGGTTGGTTTTCGGAGTGGACCCGCTTATGTGGCCGCAAAGCACGGTGTGGTCGGACTGACCAAGACCGCGGCCTTGGAATATGCCAAAGCCGGCATTCGAGTGAACGCCGTCTGTCCGGGGGTCATCCGCACACCGATGTTCGAGCGCGGCATGGAGCTAGACCCCCGCATAGAAGACGGTATGACCGCCAAAGAGCCGATTGGGCGCTTGGGGAAACCCGAGGAGATTGCCGAAGCCGTGGTCTGGCTCTGCTCGGATGCGGCCTCGTTTGTGACCGGCCATCCGATGGTTGTTGATGGCGGTTGGGTGGCCCAGTAGGACCATAAGAAAAGAGCAGACAGCGGGCAAGCTGCCGGCAGCCTGATTACGGCTTTTGCCCAAACGCGCTCAGGGTCTCCGAGCGCGGGTCGCGGCGGCTCCACCGTCCGGCTTGTACCGTCTGAAAGAATTCGTCGATCAAAGCATTAAATCGTTCGGGCTCTTCCAGGTTCAACAGATGGCCGCTTTTCGGAAAGATGCTGAGTCCCGCGTAGGGCATGGTGCGTTTGAGATGCAGATTGACATCCAGACAGGATTCATCTTCATCGCCAACAACCAAGAGTGTCGGCGTCGTCACCGCGCCCAGCTCAGCGGTGAGGTCGTACAGCGAGGGCCGTTCGGCCTGGACGTGACGCAGGGTATAGGCTGAGCCCAGGGCGGAATGTTCGGACAGGTGGGCCGCAAACTGCTCCCAGACCGTCTGGTTTTTGTTCTGAAGCTGTACCCGGCTGGGGCCGGAGGAAATTCCCGCCGCATCGACCGAGTTCGCCTGCAACATTTTCTCTGCCACGGCGTTGGTATCGGCTAAGAACTGTTGGCGCGTTTCCGGATACGCGCCCGAACCACCACTGGCAAACACCAGCGCACGGACTCGTTCGGGGTGCTGCACGGTGAGCATCAGGCCCGTATAGGCTCCCATACTCAGGCCGACCACAAATGCCCGCTCAATATCGAGCGCATCAAGCACCCCCTTCAGATCGGCGCTGGAGAGTTGCTGGCCGTAAAGCGTCTCGTCTTCAGGCACATCCGAGGGTGGATAGCCCCGGGCGTTATAGACGACGCACCGATAGTGACGAGAGAGCTGCGCGACTTGCGGCTGCCAGCTTCGTGCATCGCCGCCAAACTCGTGGACAAAAACAATCGACTCTCCAGAGCCGCTCTCTTCAACATGCAGGCTGACGCCATTTATTGGTATGCGTGTCATGCGCAATCCTTTCGAGCGCTATGTCTTTGGCCGACCTACTCGCGGGATGCCGGCCATCGTTTCGCTGACCAGTTCCGTGCGGACGAGCCGGGCGCCGTCCGCCAGGGCTTTCATTTTGCCGCGTGCGGCGGTCCGAGAGCGGGGGATCATACCACAGTCCGTACACGGGTAGAGTTTGTCCGCAGCAACATAGGGAAGGCTGGCTCGAATGCGTTCCGCAACGGTTGCGGGTGTCTCAACGTCCTCTGTCCCCACATCAATAACGCCAACCATGAGGTCTTTGCCTCGGGCCAGTTCGAGGACGGACGGAGCAACCCCGGAGGCCGCGCATTCGATTGAGATCATATCAAGCGCACTCGTGCGCAGCAGGGGCAGGCTGCGCTGATAATGGCTCCAATCGGTATTGGTTGTCTTCCAGGCCAGGACCTGGGGAACACCGTAGCCGTAGCAAATATGGACCGCGGTCTTTGCCCGGACTCCCTCGGCGGCGGCTTCCAGCGTGGAGATGCCCCACTCCTCAACCGCATCGAGATAGATATTAAAGCACGGCTCATCAAACTGAATAATGTCACAGCCGTTCTCGGCCAGCTCGCAGGCTTCGTCATTGAGGACGCTAGCCAGGTCCGCGGCGAGACGCCGCGGCTCCCCGTAATGTTCATCCGCCAGGGTATCCGCGGTTGTCATCGGACCGGGCAGGGTGACTTTCACCGGCTGCGTCGTGTGCCGTTTGAGGAAACGCAGCGCGTCAAGAAAAATGGGGCGCGGTCGTCGGACCGGACCCGTTACCCGCGCGACGTCTATCCGTGTCCTATATCGACCGCCGCGCGTTTCCTTTTTGACCATACGGTTGAAATCAATTCCGGTCAGTCCCTCGGTAAATCCCCAGATGTAATGCCGACGGCGCTGTTCGCCATCCGTGACAATATCCATGCCGGCGGCGTGCTGATCGACCACGGCCAGACGCACGGCATCGTCCTGACCTTCGGGTAAGGCGTCCGCCTCAAGCCGCAAGGAGACGGACGAGACTTGGTGCTGCGGGGCGAGCCAGGTCGGGCGCGGCAGACTGCCGGTAATCATTGTTTTCAGCATGACATTCCCTCGCTTGCGCCTGTATCTCTCTCGTGAGTGGTTCGCGCTGTATTTCGCATCCTATCAAGAATGGTGACACCAGGAACAGCCGCTGCTGCGACCTCCCGCTACAGGATTGCGGAGGCTCGGCGAATCGCGTTAAGTGTTGGCTCAAAAGGAGAAGCCCATGAGCAGCCAAGAGCCTTTCACTATCGCGATCCCGGACGAAACCCTGACCGACCTGAGAGAGCGTTTGGTCAAAACACGCTGGGCCCCGGACTTTGCCAATGACGGCTGGGAGTATGGCACGAACGCGGCCTACCTCAAGGAACTCGTTGCGTATTGGCTGGAGCAGTACGACTGGCGCGCCCACGAACGAGAGATGAATGCCTTCTCGCACTTCACCACGACGATTGAAGAGGTGCCCGTTCACTTTATTCATGAGCCCGGCAAGGGTCCCAACCCCATGCCGCTTATTATGAACCATGGCTGGCCGTGGACGTTTTGGGATTTGCGCAAGGTCATTCGGCCCTTGACCGACCCGGCGGCCTTTGGCGGAGACCCGGCCGATTCCTTTGACGTGGTCGTCCCATCTCTGCCCGGCTACGGCTTTTCCTCGCCCCTGACCGTTCCGGGGATCAATTATTGGCGCACGGCAGACCTGTGGGTCACACTCATGCGCGAGGTTTTGGGTTATGAGAAATTCGCCACCCAGGGAGGAGACTGGGGTGCCATTCTGTCCGCCCAGTTGGGCCACAAATACGCCGAACAGCTCATTGGCGTCCATATCCATCTCATGATTCCCCTCGACTTCTTCAGCGGCGGCTTGCCCGAGGCGTCCGCATACAGCCCTGACGAAGCCGGCTGGTTTGACAAGACCGCCCACTTCTTTGCGGCAGAAGCCGGCTACTTCCGACTCCAGTCAACCAAGCCCCAAACGCTGGCGTTTGGCTTGAACGACTCGCCCGTCGGCCTGGCCGCCTGGCTGGTGGAGAAGCGCCGGACCTGGAGTGACTGCCAGGGCGACGTTGAGTCACGTTTCAGTAAAGACGATCTCCTGAATACCGTGATGCTCTACTGGCTCACCAACAGTTTCGGGACCTCTGCGCGCTATTACTATGAAGCCGCCCACAATATATGGCAGCCGTCCCACGAGCGTTCTCCGGTTGTAGAAGCCCCAACCGGTTGTGCGGTTTTTCTCCAGGAAGTGGCCCTGATGCCACGCAGCTGGGCTGAGCGCTATTACAATCTCCAGCGTTGGACCGTGATGCCCTCGGGTGGACATTTTGCCGCCATGGAAGAACCGGACAGGCTGGTCGAAGACATCCGTGCCTTCTTCCGGCCCCTGCGTGGCTGAGGGCGCGCCCTAGACCAAATGACGATGCTGTGTAGGTCGGGTTAGCCGCAGGCGTAAGCCGACATCCCGTACTAAGACGACAAGCCGAGTCGCTCTTCTATGAGCCGAACGCGCTGCTCCAATTTGTACTCCGGCTCATGCTTCGGCCAGATGGTATGGCGCAGGTGTTGGTTGAGGGTAGTGGTTCAGTTTCAAATCGCTCCCGCCCTCTGCCGGCGGAGCACCCCCCTCCCTAGCCCTCCCCTCCAGGGGGAGGGGATGTTTACTCCCTCTCCCCTGGAGGGAGAGGGCTGGGGTGAGGGGGAAGGGCAAACTGAACCACTACTTGGTTGAGCAATGTCTGGTATTTCCCCCTCCCAGGCCGCTTTCTCTTTGAAATAGCGCACAATGTCAGCGTCCAGGCGGATATGAATATTGACCTTGGCATTGGAGAGATCAATCTCCTCTCTTGTGAATATCTGGGGCTTGGAGATGTGACGGAAACGACTAGGATTTTTCTTCGCGGCTGGCTTCTTCATATTCTTTTCTTTCTCTGCGCCGTTCCTGGGCGGAGATCGAATATGTACATAGTGTATCCATACCGAAACGGATCGACAACACGGGAAAAACCATGCCGCGCCAAGAACGGGACGTGTATGTCCCTGGTTCCCACGGAACGGTTTTGGTACAGTTCAGCCCAACGCTTTGAGGAATGGAGCCATTATGCGTCAACGCCTTCGCTTCGGTGCTTTTCTTGCCCCGCATCATCCGCTGGGGGAACATCCCACCCTTCAGTTTCAGCGCGACCTCGCATTAGCCACGTTTCTGGACGAACTCCAGTTCGATGAGTTCTGGGTCGGTGAACATCACTCGGCCGGCTGGGAGACCATCGGTTCGCCGGAAATGTTTCTGGTCGCGGCCGCCGAGCGCACCCAGCGTATCCGGCTGGGGACCGGCGTGATTTCCGTGCCGTATCACCACCCCTTCAATATCGCCCAGCGCATCGTCCACCTCGACCACCTGAGTCGCGGCCGGGCCATCCTCGGCGTGGGCCCGGGCGCCCTACCGTCTGACGCGGTGATGCTGGGCATAGACCCAAGCACGCAACGCGACCGTATGGACGAAGGGCTGGGGGTTGTCCTGCGTCTGCTGAACGAGGACGAGCCGATTACGCTGGAAAGCGATTGGTTCACGCTGCACGAAGCGGCCTTACAGTTACGACCGCTCCAGGACGAGATTCCGGTGGCGATTGCCTCGTCGATCTCTCCGGCCGGCATGAAAGCCGCGGGTAAGTACGGCGTCGGCGTGCTGTCCATTGCGTCGTATTTGGAAGAGGGGCTGACCGCGCTGCCAACCCAGTGGGGCTGGGGCGAAACCTCCGCCCGTGAGCACGGCCAGCGTCTCGACCGGGCGGACTGGCGCATTGTGATGCCTTTTCATTTGTCCGCCTCAAAGGAACAGGCCTACCACGAGGTGGCCGACGGGCTTCAGCGCTGGCAGAACGAGTATATTGTCGGCACCCTCGGCACGCCCAAACGCAAGCCGTTTGAGGATGGCTATCGGGCGGCGCGCAGCCTGGATGAACACGGCGGGGGTATTTTCGGCACGCCCGAAGACGCACTCGAAAAAATCACTCACTTACAAGAACTCTCGGGCGGTTTTGGGACGCTGTTGTGCTTTGTCCACGACTGGACGCCGCCGGACCTGGCCCGCAAGAGCTATGACCTCCTGGCGCGGCATGTGATGCCCCACACCCAGGGCTTGCTGCGGCGGCTGGAGACCTCGGCAGAGCGGGTGTCCGCGAACAAGAAGGAGCTGATGAACAAGGCCGGCGGCGCGATTTTGAAAGCCATTCGCGAGTACAACGCCGCACATCCCCGCGAGCAATAGGGCATGGGTATTTTTACGGGAAAAGTCACTGTCGTGACCGGCGCCAGCCGCGGCCTTGGCAAGCCTATTGCGCTTGAGCTGGCAGAAGCCGGCGCGCGGCTGGCCTGCGTGGCGACGCGGGCCGAAAACGCGGCAGAGACGGTTGCCGAGATCACGCGTCAGGGCGGCGAGGCGCGCGCCTTCGGCTGTCATGTCGAGCGGGCGGACGAGGTCACCCGTTTGTTTGCCGATGTCGAAGAACAGCTCGGACCGGTCGATATCCTGGTCAATAATGCCGGCATCACCCGCCCGCAGTTGACGCTGGAAATGACCGAGGAGAACTGGGACCAGCATATGGACATCAATGTGAAGTCCATTTTTCTGTGCTCCCAGGCCGCGGCGCGTCAGATGACGCAGCACGGCGGCGGCTGTATCATCAACATCGGTTCGATTCTGGGCCGTAACGCCTTCCCGGCCACGCTCGGGTACTGCACCTCAAAAGCCGCGGTGGATCATATGACCAGGGTCATGGCGATCGAGTGGGCCCGGTATGGCATTCGCGTCAACTGTATCGCGCCGGGTTATATCGAGTCGGACATGATCGTCGGCCTTGAAGCGGACGGCAAGCTGACCGCGCTGGATTTAATCAAGCGCACGCCCCAACGGCGGCTGGGCTCGGAGGCGGACATTGCCAAAGCCGTACGCTTTGTCGCCAGCCAGGACGCCGGTTTCATGACCGGCGAAGTCATGGTTATTGACGGCGGCTGGAGCGCCTTCGGCTATTACCAGACCAGAGGCGGGAAATAGGCAACGGCGGCTCCCTCGCCCCTTTTCTTCTTTTCATGTGCACCGTTGGGCTGGTATAGAGGGAGTCATACGGACTCCGAGCAAAACACGAGAGGAGGGCAGTATGGCAGACGAGACGGTCCGGACCGAGCTGTCTGAAAGGGCGCGCGGCTGGCTCAAATACCTGTACCGCAAGGCCATGGTGGATGACGACTGGTCCAAAGACGGCCGGCCGTCTGACATGTGGGACGATAAAAGCCTGCCCCCCATGGGCAATTTTCATCGCTTCGATGCCGTAGACTCATCCTACGCGGTCGCCCTGATGAGCGATATTACGCCAGCCTGGCGCGAGGTGTACGCCAAGATTCTTGAAAGCCTGGTTGACCGGATTACCGCGTACTGGGGAACCTATGACTGGTCCGAGCAGATCGGCCCCGACCCGCAGCGCGAGCACTACCCGGATGAATTTTTCCCCTTGCTCATTCCAAACGAACTGCGCGGGAAATATGACACGCCGGGCTGGGCCGCAAACGGGGTTGAGCCGTGGGGCTATGAGCCCGACCCGATAAAGGCCGCCGGGGCGATTTACTATAAAGGCTTTCTGTCGCTGACCATGGGCTTACACCTGTATGTATCGGGTGACAGAAAATATAACGACGGCTTCTCGGTGGTGAATAACGGCGAGCACACCTTTCACTACACCCACACCAGCATGAACGAGTACATCAGCGACCAGTGGTGTGGCCGGCCCGAAGGCTCGCATTGAGAGAACACTAAAGTGTGGCCGCTGTGACTCACGGTCACCAGCCTCGGTCTGAGGCTTTACGACACCTTCTATAACGGCAATACCTTCCGCGCGTTTGAGCAGTGGTACGAGTACGCCAAGAAAAACTATATTGCCCCGGCCGAAGACCCGCTCCTGCCCGAGTGGGTGACCATCTATTACGACCCGCTGATCGATTACAATAACACCCTGCCGGCCGTCTTTAGCTGGATTATGTGGGGGTTTTACCTGTTGCCGAGCGACCGGGCCATGACGACCCGTTTTTACGAGGCCGCCAAGCGGGACTATCTGGTCGAAAAGCCGGACGGCACGGCCTATATGACCTTCGCGCCCGGCGCGACCGAAGATCATCCGTATATGACGGTCCGCGCCCTGAGTATAGCCAATGATTTAGGTGACACGGAGACGGTCAGAAAAATGCGCGCCCATGTCGAGGCCAACTACGAGCCGACCTGGGACCGGAGCGCCGGCGAGTTCTATTATGGCTTCGGACTGAACGAACCCTATCCGCGCGGGCAGTATAACGCCAATCTGATGGTGGCCGAGGTCGGTGGTCCGGGCGCGTGGTCGCGCATCTATACCGAGCCGAACCTGGAAAAGTTTGACCAACCCAGCGTATACGGTGTGGACTTTCCCCACCTGGGCTTGTCGCAGGCGTATTACGACCAGGAGCACCAGACCCTGGTCCTGCGGACCTATACGGCTGACCCGGCCGCCCAGGGTCGGCCGACCAGCTTCCACATAAAGAACCTGCAGCAGCCGAGTACCTGTCGGGTGCTGATGGACGGTCAGGCGTGTGACAACTGGAGCGTGCAGGACGGCGAGCTTGAGGTCTCAACCGAGATCGGCGTCCATGCGTTCCAGATTATTGAAACGTGAGTTCCAAAGGAGTGAATGCCATGACCACAGCGGATTGGAACAGCCTAGCCGAGCGCCTCACCAGGGCACTACGCCCGGTGGCCGCACCGCTGGCGATTACCTTTAGCCCGGCCCGGCCGGAAAACATTCCGGCCTTTGACGAGCCGCTGGCCGCACCCACGCCGGACGGCCGGACCGGGCGGGTGCCCGCCGGCTGTGTCTTCTGGATTAAAGCTGGGGAACGCACCTTCAGTACGGTTGCCGAAGACCACGGCAACTGTAGCGTGGGCAGTCTCACCCACGGTTTCAAAACACTGCAAGAGGCCGCCCAGGGCAAAGACGTGGCGACCCTGCTGGACAGCGGCTGGGTGGCGGAGGAGGTCTTCCCCCATATTCCAACGGTGGCGGACAAACCTGGGGCCGTTACTTACGGGCCGCTGGCGGAAACGCCGATTGATCCCGACGTGGTGCTGCTCCGTATCAACCCGCACGCCGCCATGGTGCTCTCGGACGCTCTGCCCGATCTCAAGATCGAGGGCAAGCCGCAGTGTCATATCGTGGCCATGGCGAAGGACGGCCAGGTCGCCGTGAGCGTCGGCTGCGCGCTGAGTCGGGCGCGCACGGGCATGCAGGCCACCGAGCTGACCTGCGCCCTGCCCGCCCGCCGGCTGGCCGAGGTCCTCGACACAGTGGAGCGGACCTCACGGATCGATACAATGGTGGCGCGCTACGCCGGAGAAGATGCCCGCCGGTTTCAGTGAGCGGTCGAACTTGTCAGTGGTTGAGGATGTTTCGGGGTTTCACTGACCGAAATTCCGTAGATAGTCCTTGTTGACGGACAGGTCTTCGGGCCCGGACAGGGTACCTGCGAGGTCGGCCACCCGCGACAGAGTAGACTTGGCTCGTTCGGCTCCGTCCGTTTGCAGATACGCTTCCAGAGCATCACGAATCAGTGCGGACTTGCTCACCCCTTTCCGTTGCGCCATTTCAGCGAGGCCAGCGGCAAGCGGGTCGGGCATCTTCAACGAGACAGTATTCATGGCATCTCCCAGGTATTATTGCGATGGGCGATTAGTAATACCAATACGCGGCTGTCCAGGTCAAGAAGCACTACCGCTCGCCAGGCTCCTAAAGGTGCTCGCGCCGCTGCATGACGCTTGGTCGGCCGGAGTGCTTCAGCGGATCGCGACGGGATTGACAATCGTCTGCACCGCCCCGGCCATGCGCGGCGCGCCGAGCACGAACATGAACTCGTAGGCCGCATCTGCGGCCAGCGCGGCCGTGTTCATGTTCTCGAGGATATAGGTGCCGTTCTTGGCCAATAGCTCCTGGTGGACCGGAAAGCGCTCGGCCTCCTTCTCGAACGGGATGGCCTCCAGCGCCCAGGTATCCGCCCCGACCGCAACGACGCCTTTCCCGGCCAGGTAGCGCGCGCCCGCGACGCCAATGCCCGGTTCGGGAAAGCCTATCCCCGGCTCGCCCGCACCCATCTGCGCGAATTGCTTCAGCCAGCCGGTGTGGAACAACACCACGTCGCCTTCGCGGATTTCCACCCCTTGTCTCTTCGCGACCTCGTCGATCTCCTTGGCGTTGAAGGCCGTGCCGTTGGGCACCATATCGACCGCATAGTATTTCGTCATATCCAGCAGCACACCGCGCGCCACGATGGGTGGGATGTTCTCCACGCCGAACTTCTTGATGCCCGTGAGCGAGAGGAAGTCCTGCGTCTTCCGGCCATTGTAATGCACATGATCGATACCGACATGACCGAACCCGTCGATCTGGCTACCGACCCCCAGCCAGGTAACGGCCAGGTCGTCGGTAGCGGTAAGCTTGTTCGGTCCCCCCAGCACCAGCTCCCAGACGTATACCTTGTAGTGGCGGGGCGGGTAGGCCGGCGTGTCGGCACCGGTCACCATCCCGAGCGGGTAGGTCTTGCCGGTCTTGACCAGGCTGGCCGCGAGCTTCACGCGTTCAGGCGTGATGTAGTTCGCGCTTCCGATCTCATCCTCCGGCCCCCATTTCGATTGCGTCCACTCTTGTCCAGCGGCCGGATAACCCCACGCGAGGACGGTCACCAGCAGTGCTCCGAACAACACCTGTCGAGATTGTCGCTTGCTCATACGCTCACTCCTATACGCACCCTACTATACGACGCAGCCTGAATGTAAAGCATAGACCGCCCTTCGATGGGGCCACCCGCCAGCTATCTTTCTCTTTTCACCTACGCTACGCTGTCGGACTTTTGAGGACGAGCGTTAGAAGATTGCTACTACCCAAAGGAGGACAGACAGTATGACACGACTCGATTCGCCGATGCAGATTGGCATGGCCGCAATCTGCCAAAACCCGACGCAGAAGATCTCGGACTATGAGGTCTACAAAAATGAAATTCGGCTGGCCGATTTGGCCGAGCCGCTGGGCTTTGATTCGATTTGGAGCGTTGAGCACCACTTTACCGATTACACCATGGTGCCCGACGTGCTCCAGTTCCTGACCTATATGGCCGGCCGGACCAAGACGGTCAAACTGGGCTCGATGGTCGTCGTGCTGCCCTGGCACGACCCCATGCGGGCGGCGGAAGAAATTGCGATGTTGGACGATATGTGCGACGGGCGGCTGATTCTGGGGCTCGGCCGCGGCGCCGGGCAGGTCGAGTTCGAGGGCTTCCGGGTCGATATGGGTGAGTCCCGCGAACGCTTTGTCGAGGCCGCGGATATGGTCCTGACCGGACTCGAACGGGGTTACTGCGAGTATGCGGGCCAGTACTATACCCAGCCCAAGAAAGACATCCGTCCCAAGCCGTTCAAATCCTTTAAGGGCCGGACGTATGCCGCCGCGGTGTCACCCGAGTCGTCCGAGATCATGGCCCGGCTGGGCGTCGGCATCCTGATCATTCCCCAGAAGCCGTGGGAAGACGTGGCGGTAGAGCTGGACACGTACCGGACGGTCTACCGTGAGGCCAACGGGGCCGAGGCACCGGCGCCGGTCGCCGGCGGCTGGGTCTTCTGCGATAAGGATGCCGGCCGTGCCGAAGAGATGGCCCGGCGCTACATCGGCGCCTACTGGCAGTCGGCCATGAAGCACTACAATTTTGGTGGGGACCATTTCGCCAAGACCAAGGGCTACGAATACTACGGCAAGATGTCTGAGGCCATGGGCAGTGCCGAGGGCGTGACCGACTTTTTCCTCAACCTCCAGGTCTGGGGCACGCCGGACCAGTGTTTTGAGAAAGTCCTTGAGATCCGCTCCAAGATCGGCTGCGACGCCTTCACCGGTGTGTTCAGCTATGGCGGCATGCCGTATGAAGACAGCGAACAGAGCATGCGGCTGTTCGCGGCCGAGGTCATGCCACGCTTGCAGCAGTTGGACCAAAAAGCAGTGGCCTAGTCAGCCGTCCGTCCTGTTCGCAAAATCCCCCCGCGCTTCGCGCTTCCCCCCCTTATCAAGGGGGGGAATTTCCCGGACCTCACAGGGCCGGCTGGGCTTGGGTCGATACAGGTGAGGATTGACCGTAGGCCAAGCGCTATATCTCAGTCGCGGAGGAATTCATGTCCATTCAGCGTTACTCAGTAAATCAGTATCCTGTCGAGACCCTGCTGACGTGGATCAAGTCCGGCGAAATTGCCATTCCCGATATCCAGCGTCCTTTCGTTTGGAACGCGGCGAAGGTACGCGATTTTATCGACTCGCTCTATTGCGGTTATCCGGTGGGATACCTTATTGCTTGGCGGAATCCTAACGTTCGTCTGAAGGATGGCACTCAATCAGCTGGTAAGCGTATCCTAATCGACGGCCAGCAACGCGTGACAGCGCTTTTGGCGGCGTTACTCGGCCAGCAAGTCGTTGACAAGAATTACGACAAAAGACGTATCGCGATAGCCTTCCATGCTGACGAGGGCCGGTTTGAGGTAGCCAATCCCGCTATCCGGGGGGATCGGGCGTGGCTTGCCGATATCGCCGCGGTCTTTGCTCCAGATTCATGGATGGGCCAGATTGTGGATGAGTACTGCGAGGCGAATCCCGAAGCTGACAAACGCGAAATCGACGACCGTATCCGGAGACTTGAGGGCATCAAGAACAACTCCCTCGGCCTCATAGAACTAAACGCCGACCTGGATGTAGAGACTGTTGCAGAGATTTTCGTCCGCATCAATTCTCAGGGCGTCTCGCTGAACGCGGCGGATTTCGCTATGTCCAAGATGGCCGCCAGCGAGAAATACAACGGACACCAGCTACGGAAGTGTATTGACTACTTCTGCCATCTTGCGAAAGCGCCAGAGGCATATGGTGACCTGGAGAAAGACGGTGAGTTCGTCACCACACGCTTCTTCAGCGTGATGCAATGGTTGAAACAAGAAAAAGAAGACCTCTATGACCCTTCTTACACTGACATGCTTCGCGTGGCCTTCACGGCTGAGTTCAAGCGTGGGCGCTTGGAGGACTTGGTCGCTCTGCTTTCTGGCCGAAACTTTGAGACGCGAGCGTATGAAGAGGCTATTGCCGAACAGTCCTTCGCCAGGCTCGAAAAAGCTGTTTTGTGCTATATGAATGAGACGGATTTCAAACGCTTTATCATGATTCTCCGGTCGGCAGGATTTGTCGACGCTTCCATGATCCGGTCTCAGAACACTGTTAATTTCGCTTATATCCTGTATTTGACGTTGCGCGCGCAGCAGATGAATCCTGCCCGGATCGAGACGCTGGTTCGGCGATGGTTCGTGATGTCTATACTGACGGGTAGGTACACTGGTTCGCCGGAGACCGCCTTTGGGGTCGATATTCGGAACATCGCTGTACAAGGCGCAAGTCAGTATCTCGACACGATAGAACAGGCGGAGCTTTCGGATGCCTTCTGGGATGTAGGGCTTGCGCAGCAGATGGATACGTCGGTAGCCAGTAGCCCCTATTTCAACGTCTTTTTGGCAAGCCAGGTAAAGGGAAATGACAAGGGGTTTCTCTCTCGTGACCTTTCCGTGCGTGACCTTCTTGAAGGTCAAAGAGACATTCATCACATCTTCCCGCGCGGCTATCTGAAGAAGAATGGTCTTCCACGCGGCCGCTACAATCAGATTGCCAACTATGTTGTGATGCAAAGCGAAATTAACATCGCTATAGGCGATAAAGCGCCAGCCATATACTTTCAAAGTTTATGGGAGCAATGTGGGGACGGTAAGACCCACTATGGTGGCATAGCAGATGCTGGCCAATTACGAGCTAATCTTGAGGAGCACTGTATCTCTCAAGGAATGGAGGAGAAAAGTGTCGAGGACTATGATGAGTTCCTACAAGAACGGAGAAAGCTCATGGCGGCCAAGATTAGGGACTACTACAAGGCGTTATAGCGGGTATTCTGAACCCAAGTGATCCCTCTATTAAGGACTTTCGGGCGCGTCGGGCCAACATTCGTGCAGTGCTCTTCCAGCGCTCATCGCTGCCGCAACGATGATTCCAAGCTGTTCGGCGGCCTCGATAAGATAGCCACGGGCGAGGCGGGTGCAGTACCACAGTCCAAGCAGCGCCTCTCGGGACTCCACTGCGTTCCACTCAGGCCGCCGAACTGGCCGGACGCATTTGTCACGTCGGATGAAACCGAAGACTGATGAGCGACCAGCTCTACAGCTATGTTGACGAGGCTGGCGATCCGACCATTTTCGGCAGCAAACGCGGCAGCGGTGTCATTGTTGGCCAAGAGGGCTGCTCGAAGTTTTTCATCATAGGCAAGCTGGAGGTCGGCGATCCCGTCACCCTCTCGGACAGGCTGACCAAGCTCCGTCACGAACTCCTGGCCGATCCCTACTTCGCCGGTGTATCATCCTTTAACCCCGAACGACGCAGGACGGCCCACGGATTCCACGCCAACAACGACCTGCCTGAGGTCCGCTACCAAGTCTTCAGGCTCCTCCGCGAACTCGGCGACGACCTCCGGTTTCACGCCGTGGTTGCAGACAAAATCGTAATCGCTGCCAAAGAGATGAAGCGACGCGAGACGAATCCCAAGGCGCGCTACCAGCCAAACTCTCTTTATAACGACCTGCTCCGCAATCTCTACGCTAAGTTCCACCGCGTCGCCGACGAATACCACATCTGGGTTGCTCGGCGACATAAGAGCGATCAGAGTAGAGCCTTGAGGCGAGCCATTAAGGACGCTGAGGACGATTTTGAACACCGATTCGGATTCCGACGGAACGCGGCCCATATTTCCGTCTCAGATCCCAATACTGTCATCTGTCTCCAGGCGGTTGACTACTTCCTGTGGGCCGTTCAACGCTTCTATGAACGACGCGAACCTCGTTTCCTCGACATGATGTGGCCGCAGATAGCCGAGATTCACGACCTCCATCACGGTCACCCGCACGGAACTTTCTTCACTGGCGGCAGCCGTCCGACATTGGATACGGTATTCCCTCGGGAGTATGAGGAGAAAAAGAAAGAGCCGCGGATATAGGAGCCTAAAGGCCCTCACGGCACATGAGTCCGAACTTTGTCCGCGGCGTGAGGAGATTATCTGAAGTAAGATACGCCTTGTCAACCCTGGAGCAATACAGCGCCATAGGAGAGAATGAGTCCGGCTCGCGACGTCGCCTCACAAGCCTGCACAGGTATGGAACAGGCGTAGCTGGGCGGCTATAGCCTGGTGAAACGCTCAGGTGGCGCGCTACGCTGGAGAAGACGCCTGGCGATCTCGGCAGGCGGTTGAAATCGCCATCGCGCTCCGGTCCCTGTCCGTCAGGCACGCCGTCTCAATTCCCTTGTTCTGCCGCGCTCATGCCTGACAACGGCAACGATCTCCTGCGTAGAGATATTCGCCTTGACAGACGGAACGTCCAGGGGTGATGTGGACACGCGCTCCGGTACCAGGGCGTAGGTCCTGCCATCTCTTCGACGTATGAACACTTTGCCCGTTGATTCGGCCTGGTCGAGCACGCTGGACAGTTTCTGTCTGGCTTCTGAATACGAATAAATCTCCATCCTACACCTCTGGATTTACGAGCTTGATGCCAAGTCCTTCCGCGACTCACCAACGGCGTCCAGGATATCCGCCGTGGTGGCCCGCGTCTTGACTCCGGGCACGTCAAACGGGGATTTAGTTGCGCTTTTTTTGACTTTGAGAGAAAAAACGCGGCCGTCTCGTCTGCGAATCTCCACTTCTTCTTTTTGCGCAAGAATCAACAGGCGGGCGAGATTCTAGCGCGCTTCCGAATAGGTAAATGCCTTCATGGGTGCTTACTCCAACACGTTGATCCCCAGATTACGCGCTATTTGTGGCACTCTTTTCTCACCTTCAGAGTGCCAGCCCCATTCGTTTCAGGCAGTCCTCGTGTCCATCGGTCGGGTGTGGGCCGCAGGGGCTACGACACAAGCCGGAAGCCTTGTTCGGCAAAGTGCTGGTCAAAGGCAAACGCCGTGACCGTGCCGCGATGGCGCATCACCGCAAAGCTCGTGCAGTCCACCAGGCTCAGGTTCCGTCTGTTGGCTCCGAGCAGGGTTGCAATCGCGTTCGTGTGGAGTGTCTCATCGAGCATGACCACGGTCACCATCGGCAGCATATCATCGAACAGAACGCGCACGGCATCCATCCCGAGCCGCGCTTGAACGAGAGCGCAGGTCTCCACGCACACATAGTTCGAGGTCACCAGTGGTTTACCGTCGCGGATCAGTCCGTGCCACCCCGCGCGTGCCTGAGCATGCACCTCATCGTCCGCGTCCAGCACGGCGTACAAGGCGGACGTGTCGATAAAGACCTCTTCACCCCTCGGGTGTTTCATAAGCGGCGACGAGATAGGCGTCATGGCGGCGGGCCACATCGGCGCGTCCGGAGTGGAAGCGTCCCGCGGCGGCGATCGCGCGCTGCGCCCGGTCTCCGTGTTCCGCCCGCTCGGCGTGACCGAGGATATGGTCCACCCCGTTACGCACCAACTCGGAAATCGATAATCCTCGCTCCCCGGCAAGTGCTCGTAATCGGAGCAACTGCTGTTCTGTAAGCTGGACCTGAGTCCGAATCATAGCTGGCATGATGGCATACCATCATAGGAATGACAACATGGAGTCATCAGAAGAGGATCAATAGCTCGGCCAGCCCGGCGCTGCATCGTCAGTAGACATACCACAGACGCGAGACCCCGAGGGGGTACCTCGGGGTCTCGCGTGAATTGATGGGTCAGATCAAAGATGTGGCTCGGGTGAGCAGCGCCTCACCCGACACCCCAACTATGCCGGGACCGGGCGGGCGCGTTGGTTGTAGAGCATTTTGCGCAGTTGGTCTTTCTCTTCCTGTGAGAGCTTGGTGACATCGAAGCCGAGGTCGCTACCGACGGCCATGCCTTTCTTGACGCCCTCGCGTTCCGAGAGTTCATCCAGCCAGCGCTTGAAGTATTTGAACTCGTTGATGTCCTGACCCTGGGCTTCCCAGTTGACCGCCCAGGGGTAACAGATCATGTCGGCAATAGTGTATTCGCTCCCGGCCAGATAGGGCTGCCGGTATAACTGATTGTTCAGCACGCCGAACAGGCGGTTGACCTCATCCGTAAAACGCCGGACCGCGTAGGTCTGATCGCCCTGGTCGTCGCCCAAACGGCGAAAATGACCGCACTCGCCACTCTTGGGTCCCTGGTTGGCCATCTGCCACATCAGCCACTGGTTGACCTCGTAGCGGCCGCGCACATCCTGGGGATAAAACTGTCCGGCCTTCTCGGCAATATACATCATCATCGCCCCGGACTCGAAGATACTGAGCGGCTCGCCCCCGCCGAGCGGCTCGTGGTCCACCAGGGCCGGCATCCGATTATTGGGGCAAATCCTGAGAAACTCGTCCGTGAACTGATCCCCCTGGGCGATATTGCACGGGATCATCTTGTACGCCATGCCGCACTCTTCCAGCAGAATGGTGACCTTCTTGCCGTTCGGGGTGGGCCAATAGTGTAAATCGATCATACCTGCTTCCTCCTGACGGTTGGTATCTAGCGCATACTCGACATAAACGCGGCGTATTTATCCAGAATCGGCAAGACCTTGTCCCGGCTCTCGGACGGAACGGCGAAGATCGAGCGTTCGATCCCCAGTTCCTGATACTGGTTTATCACCGCTTCCTCGGCAGGCGCCATAAAAGCGGACACGGCCAGGTCCGCGGCCTGACGACCGAACTTTTCCGCCCGCGCCTGCATATCGCCGATCCAGCCCTTGAGGTCGGGAATTCTGGGCCCAATCGGAATCCAGCCGTCGCAGTAGTTGGCGACCCGATTCAAACCGCCGGGCGTGTGGGCGCCCAGCAGAATGGGCGGATGGGGTTTCTGCAGCGGTTTAGGATAGGACCAGATCGGATCGAAGTTCACAAACTCGCCGTGATACTCGGCTGCCTCTTCGGTCCAGATGGCCTTCATGGCCTCAATTTTTTCGCGCAGAATCTTCCAGCGGCGGTCAAAGGGCGTGCCGTGGTTTTCCATCTCTTCGGCATTCCAGCCACCGCCGATCCCGAACAGCAGGCGGCCGTTCGAGAGCTGGTCTACCGTGGCCACTTCCTTGGCGAGCTTGATCGGGTCGTGCTCCTGCACCAGGCAGATGCCACTGCCGACTTTGATCGTGGTCGTAGCGGCCGCGGCGGCCATCAACGACGCGAACAAATCGTGGGTATGCCAATAGTCTTTGGGTAACTCTCCGCCGCCCGGCCACGGACTGCGCCGACTGGCCGGAATATGGGTATGCTCCGGATACCAGACCGACTCAAAGCCGCGATCCTCGCACTCTTTGGCAAACTCGTCAGGACGGATGGCGTAATCCGTGGCGAACATGACAACACCGAATTTCATACTCTCCTCCTTTGATTGAAAACTGTCTGCACTTCATGCGAATTCCGCAGGAGAGTCAAGCGGTAAAAGGATGAAAGAGGGACAAGTGCTGCCCCCCTGACTTGCATATTCGCAAGCGAACCTGCCTCACCCCAGACCTAGCGCTCTTGAGTGCAAGCAGATACACACATCACCATGGCTGCGGACGCCTGGACAGAGCGCCGATGTCCTTGCCGCATACGCCGTATTCGTCAGTCTGTTTGTGAGGAGGACAGTGCATGGCAACCCAAACCACCTTCCCCTACTCGGGGGCAATAGACGCCGATGGCCATATTCTTGAGCCGCCTGACATCTGGGAGAAATATATTGACCCCCAGTATCGGGATCGGGCCATCCGCCTGCGTACCAATGCGCACGGCCTGGAATACCTGGAAATCGACGGCCAGCCCTTTAAGTATATGCCCGCAGGTGCCTTGGCGGCCTTTGGAGCCATGGGCAAGAAGCCGCCCGACCGAGCCAAGCCGGACCCGAGTATGACCTATGTCGGCGAGGCACCGTTTGGGTCCATGGACGCCCAGGAACGAGTCCGGCGGCTGGACCGAGAAGGCTTGGAAAAGGCTATCCTGTATCCCAGCATCGGTCTGATCTGGGAGACCGAGGAAGTTGGCGATCTGGCGTATCAGGCAGCCTTGACGACCGCGTATAACCGCTGGATTACGGAGTTCTGTGCGGATACCAATGGCCGCCTGATTCCGGTCGCCCATATTTCCATGGGCGATCCCCACGAGGCCGCAAAGGAGCTGGAACGCTCGGTCAAAGCCGGAGCCAAAGGGGCATTTTTTGCGCCGTTCACCCCGACGGATAAATCCCACGCCCATCCGGACTACGACCCGTTCTGGGCCAAGGCCCAGGAGCTCGATGTGCCGGTCGGTATTCATCCGGCCGGTGAGCCACCTTCCAAGCGCGTCCACCAACGGTTCAAAGACATGCAGAAATGGGCCATGTGGCATTTCAATGTGCATGGCGGCCAGGGCCCGCTCCAGGCGTTTACGGCCATGTTTCAATACGGCCTGTTTGAGCGCTTTCCGCATATTAAAGTCATTGTCCTGGAGTCAGGCGCGGGCTGGGCCGGGTATCTGCTCAATCGGATGGACGCCGTGTATGACAGTCCGCTGGGTGATACGGTGCGGCTCAAAGAAAAGCCGAGTTATTACTTTCAGCGGCAGTGCTGGATTTCCGGTGATCCGGACGAAAAAGCCTTTGGCCACGTCGTAGACTTTGTCGGTGCGGACAAATTCTTCTGGGCCTCCGACTTCCCCCATCCCGACCATCCCGACAATTACATGCAAGAACTGGGTGAACTCGTCGCGCCGATGTCAGAATCGACCCGCCAGAAGGTGTTGGGAGAGAACGTGGCGAAGGTCTACGACCTGTAAGGTCTACGACCTGTAAGGTCTACGACCTGTAAAGATGTTTGACCTCCGCAGCAGTCCGGGGTGAGGCCCTACCCGAGCCCTGCCCCTTCGTCCTGAGGTTATAAACTCCTGTACCAGTTGGCCAGCTCCGTCCCGATGAGATGTGGGTTGTCATGACGTACTTCCCTTTCTCGATGGATGTCTTCTTTACCACGGTTCAACCCACGGCCGCAGCACAACCTCGAAGGCCCAGGTTGAGCGGGGCTGGCGGTGGAGGTGCAGATAGGTCTCGGCAATGGCCTCCGGGTCGGCCATATTGTCGTCCACCGTCGTCCCGGCCAGGCGATGCCAGCGGGTTCCGTCTTCCTGGGTCCAGCCTATCGCCGCGTCAATCGGCACGTGGGCAATATGAATGCCCTTGGGCATGAGTTCTCTGGCCATGCTCTCTGCCAGACCCGATTTGCCCTGACAGGCCATCGCAAACGCGCCACTCCGCGGGTAGCCCTTATAGGCCGCGCTGGCGTTGGTGAAAATGATAGTGCCCCGGTGGCCGTCGGCACTGGGCGAGCTGGCCAGCATGCTTTTTGTCGCCTGTTGGCCGACGAGGAAGGCGCTGTATGCGGAGTTCAGCAGGGTGTCGCGTACCAGGCCGGGGTCGGCCTCGGCGAGGTCTTTGCGGAAAATGTCCGGGGTGCGGCCGTCGATATTGTGTACGACCAGCGTGGGCCGTCCAAGGTCAGCCTGCACCGCTTGAAACAGTGCCTCCACCGCCTCGGGCTCCCGCGCGTCGCACGCATAGCAGCGCACGCCATACTCGCTCGTCAGTTTCTTGAGTACGGGTTTATCCGGGCTGCGGGCGGCAACGGCCACCTGCATGCCCTCGCGGGCAAAAAGCCGGGCGCAACTCGCGCTCGTTCCCGGACCGGCCCCGACGATCAGGGCTACCTCTGTTGTCATAGGCTTCTCCTCTCGGGTCGTGTGGAACAAGATAATGTTCCGTTTGTTCTGTCCAGGCGCTGCCACCTGTGTCGTCACTCGCGAGCGTAGTCGATAGGCCGGGACTGTCAAGTAATAGGAGGCCGACACACCGGAGTCGTTACACAGCTCGCCGGCGATGTGCGCTTGTGGCGGTCTTGTTGAGCAGCCTCAGGCCCGATCCTTTACTCACAGCCTGGAGGGCGGAAGCTCCAGTTGAAGGGTTTCTTACCCAGCTGTTGACCGTTATAGCTCGCAGGGTTAGCGGGCGCGTCCGGGTGGTGCAGAATGCTACAGAAATTTGCCTCGAACACGGTCCCTGAGACAGGGACCCCATTGGGGTCCAGGTCTACCGCGCTCATGCCGAGAGTCACGTGTCGCCGGTACTGGGTATCCCACTTGAACGTGAGCCCCATGATATTCCGTGCGACTCCGGCCTGCGTATAAAACACCGTCCACAGCGGCTCGAACGTGACCGTGTCGAGCCACAGCGCCACATACCCCGAGCCGGCCCCCTTGTGGGCGCGTTTGCCGACCACCAGGAAGGCCGGGCGGAGCATCCACTGGTCGTCTGCAAGCCAACGGTTGACGGGCAAATACTGGGGAAGCTCGTGCCGACTGTCGAACACGGTCAGGACCGGGCGCTCGCCCAGCATCTCCCAGTCATAAAAAAAGAACTGCCCCTCCCAGCCAAAGGCATGCTCGCGGGTGAATTGGGTCCCCGCCATTTTATCGCCTCGCGTGGTCGACGCCTGGCGCGGCCGACGCATCTTCATATTATACACATAAAAGCTCTCGGCCTTGTCCCGCGCCCACGGCATCCAGCCCATCATTTGGTTGTCCTTTTGGTCGCCTGGGGCGAGCGTCAGCGCGCGGAGGCCGAAGCCCTGCGGCCCCCAGCCATTCCAGCCATTGATGACAAGGGTCCGAGGCGGGTTTGGGCCTGAGCCGCGAAAGGTATGCCCGAGATACTCAAAGCTCCCGCCCCGATTCCGACACAGCAGGTTCCAGACGGCTTTCAGTCCGGCGCGGTTCGCGTCGGGAGCGAGGCCCGGAAAGGGCAGCTCTCGCCCGCAGCGCGTGGTGTCATCGAGTTCGCCGTTCGGGTTCAGTTGATGGACGCTGTCCGAAACCAGGACATCATACCTGCGGGCGGCGACCACATCGAGCGTAGGGGCCGTGCCATTGGTCGCTTCGGAGGCGAGCAGCCCGGGCGCATGGGGCGGCAGCACTCCGACCAACTCAGCAGCCGGGTAGGAACCGGGCGGGAGCGCCGGCGGTGTGGAGGTCTGCGTCAACCACGTCCTGAGTTCCGCCGGCACCGCTGGGCCGGGCAGGTCTTGGGGAGCGGCTTCCTGGGCCTCGCCAGACCCCCCGGTCAACATCACGAGTCCAACCCACCAACCGATAAGGATCCGAACGCCTCGACACATTAAGCTCTCCTCCTTGGACAACTGCCGATATCTTACGGGTCTGTTGGGTATAGAGCATCGGCCAGGGCGTCAAGTCAGATTTGACGCAGGGCGGAAGAGACGGCCAAAGATGCCAAGGCGTATGACCCGGATACTGTCCCCGAGAAGACGACGCTGCTCTTCCTTTCAGCAACGACGCTGCGCCTTCAGGCGAACCAGTTCTCAGCCTGTAGTTGCGCCCAGATTTTTTGTACCACTGCGCCGCCTTGGTGCTGCACCCGTGGGGCGTCATCACTCACAAACTGACCGTGAAAAATCTGGAATTGACCGTCGACCAGAACATGCCGAACGCTCAGGCCATGCGCATACAGCAGGTTGTTGAGCGGTTCGGGCGGGACGGCTCCGCCGCCGGTCAGGAAACCGGTGACATCAACCGTACACAGGTCCGCTTTGGCACCCGGCGCAATGCGGCCCAGATCATCTCGTCCGAGGCCCTGAGCAGCTCCCAATGTTGCCCCCTGGACGGCATCCCATATGGTTGGCAGTTGTAACCGCACGGCGCTGCTGGCCTGTAAGAGGCGGGCGCGGGCACGTCCGTACAGCACGGCGAGTTTCAGGTTTTCGATATAATCGTTTGAGTGCGTGTCGATGCCGATCGTGGTGCGGACACCGGCGGCCAGGGCTTCGGGATAGGGTTGCGTGCCGCTACTGCCGCCGGCTCCATTACCGGACGGACAGTGGGCGTAGGTCAACTGCTTGCCGGCTAAAAACGGGAGATCCTGCCGGACATCAATCCCGGTGAGGTGGGCGCCAAAGATACGCTCGGAATAAAAGCCCAGTTCGTCTAACCATTCCGCCGGTCGTTTGCCCCATAAGCGCCGCACGGTTTTTGTCTCTTGGGCGCTTTGTGACAAGTGGATATGAATCCCGTTGCCAATTTCTTTCGCCGCGGCCAGGATAGCGGCCAGCGTCTGCGGCGTATGGGTGTCCGTGGCATGGGGGGCCATTTGGGGGCGTATCCGCCCGTCTTCACTGCCGTTGTGGGTCAGGGCAAAGTGTCGATTCGCCGCAATCTCAGCCAGGGTCGCCTGCTCCGAGTCGGTCAGGACCTGATCCGAATTCCGAAACCAGATGGGAAACAGCCGCGCAATACCGGGAATCATACCGCCCGGATAGCCCCGCACCCCCCACCGCCCGGCGATGCGGACGTACGACTCTGCCTGGCGTAAACTCAGACTCATTTCCACCTGGGTCGTACAGCCCGAGCGGAGCAACTCCGCCACATTATAGGCGGTCAACGCATCCAGGTCTTCGCTGCTCAGAGACTCGACCAACTCGAGGGGTCGGGCATACGAACGACCACCCTCAATAATCCCGCGGGTCGGAGTGGCCGAACAGGCATGGGTATGACCCGAAATAAAACCCGGCAGCAGCAGTTGGCCGGTGGCCCGGACGCGGGGCGTGTCGCCCGCCAGCCGACCGCTTTTGACCGTTTCGATCCGGTCTCTACGGACCCGAACCGAGCAGTCCGGCAAAAGCTGTAAGCCTCCATTGTGAAAAACCAGCCCCCAGGGCGCTTCGATGATGCAGTCGTGGTGGGGTGGTTTTTCTTCGAGTGGGAGCGGGTTGGCAAAAAGAGGCGACGGGCGGTAAGCGGCCGGCGCGCCAAAAGCCGCCCCCGCCAGACCGCCCTGGACCAGGAGCTGTCGGCGGGTGAAACTGTTTTCGGCTCGCTCGCCGGGCGCTCCCGGGCTGCTACAGACAAAACAGGCGCCGTGAATATCCGAATCAGCCATCGTCCTCTTTCTTCATCTGCCGGTACATTCTTAATCTGCCGGTACGAGGTCAGGCCAAGCCTACGCTTCCGGACCGTTTTGGTCCAGAGTTTTTTACCGTGGGGGAAGGTGATACAGCGAAGAGCTAAGGAGGGCAGCGAGATGAAGCGTCATAGCTCTGGTGGACTCTTCGTTGGCGGGACGGTGCTGATAGGACTGCTCCTCATAGGCTGGGCGCAGGTGGCGGCCCATCAGCGCCATCCGAACGGAAAATTGCAACTCGCCTGGCGGACGGAGCATATCAGCGCGGTCACCGCCATCGATATGGACGCCCGCACGAGTGGGGCGGCACCCTTCCGCTCGACCGACGCCGCCAGAGTCGAGCAGCGTGACGGACGCCGGTGTGTCGTGGGCGCGCTGTTGATGTTCGATGTCGCTGATGCCTTTGCGTTCAATATTGATGAAACCGTGACCGTCGAGCTCGTCCTGGACCGCGCAACGAGCAGCGGCCTGGTGTACTATCACGACCGGGCGGGCCGTCGCCCCCAGGCCGAGACCGTCCGCCTTGCCCAGGACACGCCACGTTGGGCGAGCGTCACCCTCACCCTGGAGCAGGCCCGCTTTGCCAACCGCTTATTAACCGCCGCCGACCTTGCGCTGGCTGCGCCGGGGATAGACCTGACCGGGTCGCAGCCTGGAGATTCGCCGGAGATTGCCGTGTGTGACCTGCGCCTCAAACGGGAGGGGAAACCCGCGCTGCATGCCGGCCCGAAAGGGACGCTACGACTCGAGGTGCGTGACGGGGCAACGAGCGCGCTGACCCCGGCCCGCATCGGCCTGTACGATGCCCACGGTCGTCTGCCCTTGCCGAGTCAATCGGCCCTGACGTTTACGCGCTGGGAGGACGAGACCATCGCCCAGAGCGAGTTGCTGCCCGGTGTCGAACAGTGGCCCTACGACGGGCGGTATGTCTTTTTCATTGACGGCAGGTACGAAGCCGAACTTGAGGCCGGCAGCTATGATCTGGTGATTGGCAAGGGGCCCGAGTATCGCGTGCTGCAACGCCAGGTCACGATCACTGCGGGCGAGCCCACCGCGCTTGAGGTGGCGCTCCCACGTTGGATAGATATGCCCGCCCAGGGCTGGTATTCCGGGGACGATCATATCCATGTGCAGCGCGCCGCCGAGGACAACGCCTGGATTTCCGTCCTCATGCGGGCGCAGGACGTGCATGTCGCAAACCTGCTGCAAATGGGCAATCCGAGTGGCTATTTTTTCTCACAATACGCCTTTGGACCCAGCGGGCAATATGTGCGCGATCAGTATGCCCTGGTGACGGGCCAGGAATCTCCGCGCACCATGCAGCTCGGCCATACCATCGGCCTGAACGGTCAGCACTACCATCATCCCTTAGCGTATTTCCTGTATGACAAAACCGCCTCAGCCGTCCGGCAGGACGGCGGGCTGTTCGGCTATGCGCACACCGGGCTGGACTTCTTTGCCCAACTCTCCGGTGCTCCCGCTGGCCTGGCCTTGGACCTGGTGGACGGACTGGTCGATTTCGTGGAGGTCTTGCAGTTCGGACAGTTGGGCACGGGACTGTGGTACGATTTCCTCAATCTGGGTTTTCGGCTCACCCCGTCAGCCGGCTCGGACTGGCCCTATCTGAGTTTGCCGGGCGCCGACCGCTACTACGTTCAGCTTGCCGGCGCGTTCTCGCCCCAGGCCTTCTTTGACGGCATGAAAGCCGGCCGGCTCTTTGTCACCAACGGTCCGCTGCTTGAGCTGGAGGTCGGCGGGCAGTCCATGGGGGCTGAACTCCAGGCCAAGCCCGGACAGACGATCAGGCTCAAGGCCGTTGCGCGCCAGAATCCCGACTTCGGCGCGCTCGACCGTCTGGAACTCGTCGTGCACGGCGAGGTAATCAAGACGGCGCAAGCCCAGCCCGGCGTCGAGACGCTGGAGTTGGTCCACGAATTACAGCCCCACACGAGTCTGTGGTTGGCCGTGCGCGCCTTTGGCTCGGAGATGGGAGTGGCGCACAGCGCGCCCGTCTATGTTGTAGTCGACGGTCACAAGCGCTGCTGGAAGAAAGAGGCCGTCCCGGAACTGGTCGCGCGCTACCAGGCTGCCCTGGAAGCGCTGGCCTCACTGGAAATCGATTGGGCTGCGCAACACGAGAAGGACAGTCTGTCGCCCGAGTGGCTCCGCCTCCACTGGAACGCCCAGAGAGAGGCCCTCCGGCAACGCGTGAAAACAGCCCTCACCGTGTACGACAGCTTGCTCGCACAAGCGTCCGCCCAGACCCCTGAATGACCCGGCTACACAAGAGACCATACTTCCCGCTGCGTTGCCTCCCGTTCTTTCACCTGCCGTCAGCAGGCGTGCGGCGTGGGGCGGCGAAGTCTGACTTGCTTCCCGGCGGGGTAGTTGTGTATGCTCGGGGCGAAACGTCCGGCGAGGGGAATATATGAGCCAGGTGAACACGGACCGCGTCTTTGTGAAAAAATCGTATCCGGTGAGCGCTGAAGATATCATCCCGGTACTGGACCTCGGGCCGTTTCTGGCCGGGGAACCCGGCGCGCTGGCCCGCCTGGGCCGGGGGGTCTGCCAGGCGCTCGAAGACATCGGTTTCTTTTTCGTCAAGAACCACGGCGTGCCACAGGGGTTGATTGACCGCGTGTTCGCCGAAAACGCCCGTTTTCATGCCTTGCCGTCTGAGCGTAAACTGTCCGTTAAGGTGGACGGTAAAGGCATAGGCTATATGCCGCCGGGGCTTCAGCAGCCCAAATACAAGCAGGACGAACCGGCCCGTAAGCCGGATATTGGCGAGGCGTTTTTCATCGGGCGTGAGGCCCAGGCCAGGCGCCGGGACGACGGTACGCCCGACCCGCTGTATCAGGGCGGCAATCAGTGGCCGGAGGATTTGCCCGGCTTTCGGCAGACCCTGATCGAGTATTTCGACGCTCTGGAAGCGCTCAGCCTGCGCCTGCTGCCGGTGTACGCCACCGCCCTGGGCCTGCCGGTGCATTTCTTTGATGACGCTTTTCTGCACTCGCGACCGATGGGGATTCTACGTTTGTCCCACTATCCCGAGACCCCCTGTGAGGAAAACCAGTTTAATGCCTCGCCGCATATTGACGGCGACTTTATTACGTTTCTGGCCCAATCCGAGGTGCCCGGTCTGGAGCTGCGCACCTCGGACAAAAAATGGATTCAGGCGCCGGCGCTGGCCGGGACGTTTCTGGTTAATGCGGGCGAGATTCTCCGCCTGTGGAGTAACGGCCGGTTTCGGGCCACGTTTCACCGCGCCATCAACCGCTCGGGGCGCGACCGCTATGCGATTCCGTTTTTCTATAGCCCCAGCCCGGATACCCTGATCGAGTGTGTGGAGACCTGCTGCGACGCCGAGCATCCGCCCCAGTATCGGCCGGTGACGGTCCGCGAGTATACCGAGTGGTTCTCGCACAAGGTCTTCGTCCATCTCAAGGACAAGCCGGGCCGCTCGCCGTATTACGCCGGGGAGCGGCCCGACAGCGCAGCCTAAGCCAGGATGAGATTGTGACTCAAACTCAAAGGAGGGAATGGATATGCCAGCACACAAACCCGAAGAGTGTGATCTGCAGTTGCTCGAAGCGCTGAAGGCGGGCGACCTGGACGCGGCCATGGCGATGTATGAGCCGGATGCCACGTTTGTGGTGTCGCCCGAGCAGGTGGTTACCGGCCACGCCGCTATTCGCGAGGTCATGCAGGGCTTTATTAACGCCCAGGCCACGTTTAACGTCGAGGCGGTCACGGCGGTGCCGAGTACGGACGGGACGGTGGCGGTCACGCGAGTGAAGGGCAGCAGTACCAGTCCGGGTCCGGACGGCAACCCGGTCACGACGCCGCTGCACAGTGTGGAGGTGGTGCGCAAGCAGGCCGACGGGACGTGGCTTTTCATCGTCGACGACCCCAGCGGCGAAGGCATCAAGTAAAGCCTGGCAGGGCGCGTGGCGTCGCCGACTCGCGCCCTGCCCTCCTGCCTGACCTTATTTCGCGCCGATGCGCCCGGCTGGGGCAGATTACGATTCTGTGTAGCCGCCGTCGGATCACGTCCGGCATGACGAGAGCGGAACGACCTGGCGACAGCCTGGCGTAAAACGCTCTAGGACTAGGCCGCCGCGGCTTCAGACGAGTTCCACAGGGTGCTCAACTGACGCATGACGCGCCGTTGCGTCGGCTCCCAGGCATCCCGCCGGTGCAGGCTGCCCAGCGTATCGAATACGATCATATCGCCCAGTTGCCGGCCGGGTGATCTCACTGACGTGCTCAAGCAGGGCGTCCGTTGTCATAGCGGTCTGGGAATTGTCGCACATAGCTTCCTCCACTTTTTTTGTTCAGGCCTTGGCTCTCTCTGTAAGAGGCACTTTTTTTGTCCGCGCACGAGATCCGCACCGGGCGCGCCGATACGTGGTTTTGCGCCCGCCGCTCCGTTCGGTTGTTGATTGGACCGGGGTATGCCATACATGGCTTTTAAGCGGTCGTGACTGCAATTCTCCGCTGGGGCTGCGATGAAATGTGTCCTCCTGGTCATCCCGTATATGCGTGAACGTGGCGAGAGCGTCCACCTGCCGGGGGCTGATCCACACCGCTTCCAGGCCCCGATGGGTCGGCTCAAGGAGCAAATGCGGTTTGCCGGATCGGTCGGCTACGACGGCTTTTGCATGACCGAGCAGCATTTACAGATTGAGGGGATCGAGACCACGACCAACCCCTTGTTCTGGGATTACTTCGTGGCCCAGCACACCAAAACGCTGCGGGTTGGCCAACTGGGTATGAATCTGACGGCGGTGAACCCGATCAAGCTGGCCGAGGATATTGCCCTGCTCGACCACTTCACGGGCGGACGCGCCTTTGTCGGTTTTACGCGCGGCAACACGCCCCGCTGGACGGCCACCTTTGGCCAGCATCTCGATATCACCTCCGCCGAGTCTGACAAGTCGGAGGCCGACCGGCGCAAAAAGGATGGGGGGGTATCTGGAGATGGACACGCAAGAGCATACACAGCCGTTTGATCTCGTTCTCTTCGCGGTCCTCAGATCGCGTATGGACGCGATTGCCAGCGAGATGGAAAAAACCCTGCTCGTGACCGGTCGCAATCCAATTGTCTATTCGGCCAAGGACTTCAGCTGTGCGCTGCTATCGGCCGAGGGTGAAGTCACCTCCATGGTGGAATGTCTGCCCATCCATGCGGTCACCCTGAGTCCCGCGCTGCGGGCGATTATCGCCGCGTTCGATGATATCGAGGAGGGCGATTTATTTGCGATGAATTCGCCCTATCACGGCAACTCTCATGTGGGCGATCTGTGCATGTTTGCACCCTGTTTTCACGACCGGAGACTGATCTGCTGGATCGTGGCCAAGTGCCATACGATTGATTCCGGGGCCTACCTCCCGACGAATCTCGATCCCCTTTCAAAGGACATCTACGAAGAGGGCCTGCATCTGCCGCCGGTCCGCTTCTATCGAAAATACACCGAACTCAAAGATGTGACCGGGATTTGGCTGACCAATGTCCGCTATCCGAAACAGTATCGGGGCGACTTCCTGGCCCAGGTTGGGGCGGTGCGCCTGGGGGAGAGGCGAGCGAAGGAGGTGTGCCAGAAATACGGCGGTCAAACGGTCACCCGCTTTCTGCAAGAATATCTGGATTATAGCGACCGGCGGATGACGGAAGAAATTCGCAGCCTGCCGTCCGGCACCTGGTCAGACGAGGCGCTCAGTGAAAAATATGCCGGTATGCTGCCGGATGGAGCCCTGCTGAAGCTCGCTATGCGTATTGACCCCCGAGCCGCGACCATCACCTTTGATCTGTCCGATATGCCCGACCAGGTGGCTGGGGGCATCAATCTTTCGGAGTCGTGTTCACGCGGGAGCTGTGTGATCGGGACGATGGCCTGTCTTGACCCGACCTTGCCCCGCAACGATGGCGTCTACCGCCACATCAAGGTCATTCAACGCGAGGGCAGCATCGCCGGCAAGCCACAGTGGCCGGCCAGTACCTCTCTGGCGACCGTCGGGATTAGCGATGAGATTTGCAATCTGGTGTTCAGGCTCTGGGAGCAGGTGCGACCCGGCCTGGGCCACGGGGGCACCTGTTATGCCCCTGGGGTCCACGCGGTCGCCTCCGGAACCGATTTTCGTCGCAACCATGCCGCCTTCGGCCACTCGTATTTTCTGGCTGCTTGTAGTGGCGGCGGCGGATCAAAAGGCGTCGATGGCTACGCCTATATGGCGGCGAATGCCGCCCTGGGCGGGAATCATACCGAATCGATCGAAGTCCACGAACTGAAAGTGCCGGACATTATCTGGGAAAACCGCATCATTGCGGACTCCGGCGGTGCCGGGCAGTGGCGCGGCGGCGTGGCGTCAACCCAACTGGTCCAGCCGCGCAAGACGCGGCTGACCATCATTCCGTGGGGGACCGGCCATACCTCAGCCCCGCACGGGATAAGCGGCGGAGAGCCGGGCGGGTTGGCCGACCACTGGATTATCGATTTTGCGACCGGCGAGAAGGTCGAGCACCTGGCCAATCTGGGACGCTATGTGTGTAAAGAAGATCAGGCCTGGTATGGCTGGCGCAACGGTGGCGGCGGGTACGGTGATCCGCTCAAACGGGACCCGGAGAGAGTCAAAGACGATGCCCGAGACGGTTTTATTTCACTGGAGGCGGCCAGAACCACCTATGGCGTTGTGCTTAATACCGAACCGGAACTCTTTGCGGTGGACTATCCGGCAACCGAGCGGCTGCGCCGTGAACTTGCCTCCAAGAGGGGACAAGAGGGGGTAGGCTCGTGAGTTATATTGTCACTTCGGATACGGGCGGGACGTTTACCGATGTCGTCGTCAACGAAAAGAGCGGCAGCGTCCAAGCCTTTAAGGCCCTCACCACCCCGTCCGACCCGACTCAAGGAGTGATGGCGGGGATACAGCTCGCCGCCGCTCACTACAACCTGGACCTCGGCGCATTTCTCGACCGAACCGACGCCTTTATCCACGGCAGCACGATCGCGACCAATACGCTCATTCAAATGAATGGCGCCAAAGTGGGCCATCTGGCCACGCGGGGTCACGAAGCCAGTTTGTACTGCCGCTACGGCGCAAAGAAAGACACGTTTAATCTGGCGGTCGAGTATCCCAAGCCGCTCGTACGGAATTATCTGATCAAGGGCATTACCGAGCGCATTACCGCAGAGGGCGAGATTCTCGTCCCGCTGGATGAGGCCGAGGTGCGGGCGGCAATCCACCAGTTCCGGAAGTGGCGGGTCGAGGCCATTTCAGTCTGCCTCCTATGGTCGGTTGCCAATCCCTGCCACGAAAGACGTATCGCCGAAATCATTGAGGCAGAATGGCCCGAGGTTCCCTATTCGATCAGCTCCGAGGTCCAACCCGCCATACGAGAGTGGCCACGCGCCTCGGGCACCGTCCTGAACGCCATGCTCAAGCCGGTCATGCACGCCTATATCAAAAAAACGCAGCGGCAACTCCAAGGCAAGGGCTTGAAAAATGACCTCTTGATGGTGGTGTCGAGTGGCGGAGTAGTCTCTGGCGCAGATGCGGCTGAGAATCCGGTGATGACCCTCTTGTCGGGCCCCGCCATGGGGCCGTCAGCGGGCTCTGTGTACGCCAAGGCCCACGGAACGAACCAGTGTCTTGTCATTGATATGGGGGGAACGAGTTTTGATGTCAGCATGGTCTCGGACGGCCGACCCATGGTGACCAAAGACATGTATATGGAAGGCCATCCGACCGGTGTCACCTCAGTCGAAGTCTTAACCCTGGGGGCGGGTGGGGGGAGTATTGCCTGGGTCGATAACGGCGGCATGCTGAACGTCGGCCCCCACAGCGCCGGGGCCGACCCGGGCCCGGCCTGCTATCGGCGGGGCGGAACGGAAGCCACCGTCACTGACGCCAATGTCGTGCTCGGCTATCTCAACCCGGAGTCTATTGCGGATGGACGGCTGGCCATCGACGCCGAGGCCGCCCACCGGGTGATTCTGGAGAAAGTTGCCCGGCCGCTACGGCTTGACCCGGTCGAGGCGGCCAATGGGATATATCGCGTGGTCAACCAGAACATGATCGGGGCGATGAACGAGGTCACGACCTGGCGAGGAATCGATCCCCGAGAATATCTCCTGGTGGCGGGCGGCGGGGCGGGCGGACTGCACGTGGCGCGTCTGGCGAGCGACCTCCAGATCAAGCGCGTCGTGATCCCCAAGCTCGCGGGAGCCCTGTGCGCGTTTGGCATGCTGAACACCGATATCGTTTTCAGCCAGGTGAGCAGCGCCTTCACAACGAGTGTTGATTTTGATTTCGACCGGGTCAATACGCAGCTGGCGACGCTCGAAGCCCGTGGCCGCAAAAAACTGGTCGCCGCCGGCATCGGCGAAGCGGATATGGTCTTCGAGTACTACGTCTCGGCCCGTTATCTGGATCAGGTGTATGAGCTGGAAGTCCCCCTGCCCGATGCCCGCCTGAGCGCAGACGGTCTGGAGCGGCTGATTGCGGCCTTCCATGCCTTGCACGAACGACGCTATACCTATCGCGACGAGGACTCCTATCAGGAGTATACGGACTGGCGCGTGATCGCCCGGGGGCTCAGGCCGAAAGTGACCCTGCGGGAACAGGCGGATAGGGGAACGGACGCGACACCGGCCGTCAGCGGCCTGAGAGCGGCCTATTTTGCGGAGACGGCAGGCTTTACCGAAACGCCGGTCTATAGCGGGAAAGCGCTCGGCCACGGCATGCAGGTGGCCGGTCCGGCCATTATCGAGGAGGCGACCTCGACCCTGGTCGTGATTCCCGGCACGAGCGTGACGGTCACCCAGTGGGGCGATTATTTAATGGAGTTGGGCGATGCGAATATGGAGACTGGCGTGAGACGATCGGGCGGAGGGAGATACTCATGAGCACGAACCAGAAAAAGGTGGTTGTCCTGGGTGGCGTCGGGGAGGTCGGGGGTCCGTTGACCGAGGACTTGGCCACCTGCCCGGAGGTTGGAGAGATTGTGATTGCGGATATTCAGCGCGAGCAGGCCGAAGCGCTGGCGCTCGCGTTGGGTGAGCAGGTCAGCGCCGTCGAGCTCGACCTGGGTGATCGGGACAAAGCGCTCCGCCTGCTTGAAGGTGCCGATATGCTGATGAACTGCACCAGCCTGGTCAAGTTCGATCAGGTCATCGACCTGGCCATCGAGGCCCGGATCGACTACGCGGACCTGATTTCCGAACCTACCCGGCAACAGCGCCAGGCCGCCGAGCGGGCGGGGATCACCGCCATTTCCGGACTGGGGCTCAGCCCCGGCGTTTCCAACGTGATTGTCCGCCACGCGGCCGACGCCCTGGACGAAATCGAGGAAGCCCACATCAACGGTTTGAGTTGGCGCGCGATCGCCCCGTCGCCTGGCGGGCTCGACACCATCCTGTGGGAGAACGGGCAGGATTGCCCCACGCGGCAATACTACCAGAACGGACGCTTCCATTGGGCGCGCCCGTTCGAGGGAACTCGAGTCGTTGAATTTCCTCCACCGGTCGGCCCGCACCGGGTATATTTCGTTCCGCATACCGAGGCGACCTCGCTCGTCAAGAACTTTCCAAGCCTGAAGTTTTGCGCCGCGCGCGTCAGTTGGCGCGACGAATTAAGTGAAGACATTCGCGTGCTGAACAAATACGGACTGCTCGACCATACCCCCCTACCCGGTTACGAGGGCCTGACCGCCTACCAGGCCACCTGGGCGCGTATCTGGGAAAAGTGGGGCGGCGTGCGGGATAGCGGAGCGCACGCCCTGTATATTAACGTCGAGATTATTGGGACGCGGGAGGGGCGGGCCTGGCGGCGCGTTTATAACGTCTCCCACCCCGCCGACTGGGGCCCCAAAGCGATTGGCAAGATGACGGGCATATGTGCGGCGGTGGGAGCCCAACTCCTTGCCCGGCACGGTCGGACCCATACGGGATTCGTGGATGCCGAGGTCTATTTTGATCCGCCCGAGTTTTTTGCCGAACTTGAGAAGCGCGGGACGGTTTTCATGAGTTGGGAAGAAACCCCGCTTGAGGGGGCCGCCCGGACCCGCTGAGCCGCCACCTCCTGATTTCCAGTCCGCTGGCCGTTTGGCTCGACAGCGCCCAGCCCTGTTTCCAAGAAATTTCCCCTCCGGAGCCAGACAGGCCGACCGGGCGCGCCGGCCCGTTCGGGTCCGCCCCCGGATATACCCAGCCTGCCCGACCCGCCCTCGTCGTCAGTTGGCAAAGCGCGGCATGACTTCCTTGGCAAACAGCCGCATTGAGCGGAGCGCCTTGTCGTGCGCCAAGCCGGGGAACTGCATCCGAACGATGAGATAATCCATCCCGAGCCGCCGCCGATACTGCTCGATTTCCCGGCTCACGCTGTCCGGGTCGCCAATGATGAAGCGCCCCCGAATCTGCTCAAACTGCACCTCGGACTTGTCGACCACCCGTTTGCCCCGGTCGGTGGTAAACGGACGCCACTGCGACCAGGCGCCATACCATTCGCGGTGAATATACACCACATGCTCTCTGGCCTCGGCCTCCGCCTGGGCAGTCGTCTCCGCCACATACACATCCCGCATGACCGGCCTGAGCTGGCCCTGGGTGCCGAACGAGTCGCAAAAGTCCTGGTACATTGCGTAATGGCCCTCCAGCTCTTCGAGACGATGGCGCGGAGAGGCCAGGAGCGGCAGACCGTATCTGGCCACCCGACGAACGCCTTCTTTAATGGAAGCGCCTATCCAGATGGGCGGATGGGGTTGTTGGACCGGCTTGGGCGTCACTACCATATCCGTGTAGGAATAAAACTTGCCCGCAAACGAGAAGCGCTCCTGGGTCCAGGCTTGGATGAGGATGTTCATGATTTCTTCCATGCGTGCGCCGCGTTTTTCGCGCGGGATCCGAAATCCGGCGAATTCCTCGGGCCGGTAGCCTGGGGCAATGCCGAAGACCAGACGCCCCTCCGACAGCAGGTCAACAACCGCCGCTTCTTCGGCCAGATGAATCGGGTCGTACAGGGGCAGCAGGATCACCCCCAGGCCGATTTTGATGCGGCTCGTTCGCGTCGCCATACCCGCGGCGCAGGTCAGCAGCGCCGGCAGATAGCCGTCCGGCAGAAAATGATGCTCGGTCAGCCAGGCCGAATCATAGCCCAACTCCTCGGCGACCTCGATCTGTTCCAGCATCTCGCGGTAGAGCTGGACGTGGCCGAACCCGCTCCCCGGCGGGGCCTGCATGCCATACGGACCAAGACCAATCTTCATCGTCTGCTCCTCTCTCGTTCCCCCGGTCGATGCGACACTGCTGCGACGAAAGACAATGCCTGCCGTCTCGCTTACGTCTCACCCAACAGGGTCATCCTATTAGTACGCAGCCGCATACAGGCGCCGGATGTCGGCGGTCTCTTTGTCCTGAAGAAAGGCGATCTCCCCGGCCTTGTGCGCCAGGAACACGTCTATGAATTCCCCTGGGAACCAGGAGCGCAGCAGCCGCTCATTATCGAGACCGGCCAGGGCAGACTGAAGGTCGGACGGCAATCTGACGACACCGATTTTCGCCAGTTGGTCGTTCGTCAGCAGACTGAGGTCACCGGTCGTCGGGGTGGGTGCCGGTTCCTTGTCTCGAATGCCCTGTAAGCCGGCTCTGGCCAGAACGGCCAGTTGCAAATAGGGGTTGGCGGTTGCGTCGGCGGCTCTATATTCGACGTGGAATTGTGACTCGGCGGTGAAGCCTGCCAGTCCAAGCACAGGACACACGCGCAGCGCCGCCTCGCGGTCATTCTCGGCAAAGTTATTGAAAGCCGCGCTCCAGCGATGCGGCTGTAAGCGCTCATACGAAACAACGCTGGAGGCCGTCAGCGCCAGCAGGCTGGGCAGGTATTTTCGAATACCGCCAAAGAAGCTCCCGGCCACGGTGTGCAGGCGCGCAGGACGGGTGGCGTCGTACATACAGGGAACACCGTCCCGACCGACAAGGCTGATATGGATATGCAGTCCGTTTCCGCTGCCCGCGTTCACAACCGGAGAAAAGCTCACTTTTCGGCCCGTTCTTTTGGCGACGGCGCGGACCATTTCCCTGACAATGACACACTCATCGGCGGCACGCAGGCCGATGCTGGGCGCAACCGTGACCTCATATTGATCCTGACCGTATTCCGGCAAGAAGGTATCGGGTGTGAGGCCGGCTGACCGCAAGGCGGCAAGCAGCGTCCGTCCGAACTCTGCGCTGTGCCTGAAGCTGCCTAAACCGAAGCTCGACCACGGCGCGGCCTCGTCGGCAACGCTCCAAAACTCATGCTCAAAGGCGACTTTCAGTTGTACGCCGGCTTCAGAGAACAGGTCGGCTAGGGCATTTTGCAGGATCGAGCGCGGACAAAAATCCCAGGCCGCCCCGTCCAGAGTCCGAATGTCCCCAAGCATGAAATGCTCCGCAGCACTGCCGTCATCAAAGGCAACCCGGACTTCCGCCTGCTCGTCCGGAATGAGCAACAGGTCGCCGAGCGACCCGAAAGGACCGGCCGCAATCGTGTTGAAACAGGTGATTAGGCTATTGGTCGGTACCCAACCAACCCCACGCAGGAGCCGCGTTGCTCTTTCCTTGGCGGGGAAGCCTTTGCCACGAACCTGGTTCGCCAAATCCGCGCAGACGACCATAATGAGGTCTTCGCTAATCATCGCGGCCCTTGCTGCGGTGCTCAATTTCGGCAATCAGGTCCGCTGTCACGACTTGGCGGCAGTAGCCCCTGAGCGCCTGCTCGCTGGCTTGCTGTCGGGCGGCTGAGTAGGTGGCACACGCGTCTGTGACCAGGGTGACCAGATAGCCAAGATCACAGGCGTCACGGATGGCGCTCTCCACACATTGATCGGTGGCGATGCCGGCAATCACTAATTGTTTGATTCCGAGAGAACGCAGCACATAATCGATATTGGTTGCGTTGAAAACACTCGAGGCCGTCTTGCCGATGACAATCTCATCGCCCACCGGGGCAATGGCATCGAGTACCTGGGCGTCCCAGGAGCCTTTCGGCACGTGAAAGCCGGTAATCTTATAGTCGAGGCCACGGTCCCGCCCGTCTTGGGTGAGGTTTTCGATCACGCAGAACATCACTTCTATGCCGGCGGCTCGACAGCAGTGCTGGAGACGGGCAATGTTCCTGACGGCCGGTTTGAGGGCGGCAAAGAAGAAGTCGCGTTCCGCTCGCTGTGCTTCCGGTATCGAACGGACTTCTGCCCCATCCGGATGCGCGCAGTAATTTTGTACGTCGATAATGAGAAAAGCCGACTCGCCTCTGCGGAGCGGTAGCTCACGACTCAGGTTCATAGCCTCAGTTCCTCCAGACAGCGCCGAAGCGAGCGGGCCAATACCTGTCCCCAACGTGCCTGTCCCGCTGTTGTGCGAATGAGATCGTTCCGTATTTCGATTAACACGTGGGGGATGCCACGTGCCTCACCGAACCGCGGAATGGTATGGTCTTCATCATCAGCCACGACGTAGGGCTCGTTCAGAGCGATGACGGCAGCGGGTGCTTCGACGCGCAGGTGATGGGCCAGCAGTGTCGCCAACTCGTCGTCGCGATTGAACAACAGCCCCATATCCCACGGTCGCCCGACGCCGTTAAGCCTTGGGGTAAAACTATGCATACACACCAAAACAGTCGGCACTGAGCGTTGCTCTCGGTCGTCGCATGTCTGCGCGATGCTATCACCGAAAGGCTGCCAAATCTCACGTATACGTTGCGCTCGTTGCGCGTCCGAAAGACTCACGTTGCCTGGGACTCTAACCCCTGCCGAGACTGCGGGAATTAAATCCGGCACACCAAGCGGCCTATTACAATCCACCACCAGGCGCGAGCACTTTTGATAGATGAGTTCGCCTGGAAGACTATGCGCCAACTCTCGCGCAAGGGCTAAAGCGCCGAGGTCCCAGCCAATATGGCTGTGCAGTTCAGCCCGCGAGAGCCCGAGCGTGCCGAGTTGTGATGGTATGGCGTTTCCCGCGTGCTCGCACACAAGGAGAATGGGCGTGTCCGCCTGCCGATGGAGATGGCCGATCGGATGGACATCCTGGGGTTGGAACAGCGATGGTTCGGGGGGGTCCAAGGGACGAGCGTACAAAAATGAAAGCCGTATTTCAACATTTATCCCCCCGGCCCCGTTCGGCCTGAGCGTAGCGGAGCGAAGTCGAAGGCCACCGCCCTGGGTTGAATCGGCCTCTTCGACTTTGGCGCCGACGCGCCGACGCTCAGAGTGAACGGGATAAGATGTCGCCGTGCGGCTGAACAAGTGGCAGGCAGCTCTCACGAGTTCTTCGTTCGTCATTGCGCCCCCTGACCGTCCTGAATTTCGACCTCGACGAAAACCGCTCCCGTCCATTCCGCCCGCTTGTAGGTCCACGGCCGCAGTTTCTTAAACCCCGCGCTGCTGCGCTCGGGGTCGTCGAGAATGGGCGTGGCCCGGCCGGTGTACTCCCTGCCCCGAATGAGCATAGTGACTTCCGCGCCGTCCACCAGATGTTTCTCCCACCCAAAATCACTTCCGATGTAGACCATATCTCCCTCGCGCAGGTAGTTCACCGGAAACGTTTTCATCTGCGCCGTCTCCCGGTTCTTCATTGTGATGAGCATAGTCCGGCCACTCAGCAGTCCATGCTGCTCGGATTGCAGGATGGTCGGCACCAGAGGATGGTAGGCCGCGGCGAGTACGGAGATACCGGCCAATACGGAAATAATAGTGATCATGCGTTTCCTCTCGTTGGCTGGGTGGGAGCGGCCGAGACTGCCGGCTGACACCCGCACCTATTCTTCTCCACCGATTCGGTAAGGGCAGGCGGCCGCGCAAGATTACAAGAAGTGCGGCATGAGATGGGTCTTCACCGCCTCCAGGGTGACCGCGGGCCGGATGCCCGGCACCTCGAACGCGACCGGACTGGTGAGTCCGGCATCGACGAGGGCGGCCAGCCTGTGGCGGCAGTGCTCCGGGTCGCCGGCAATCGCAAAGGTATCGATCATCCAATCCGTTACCAGATCGACGGCCAGGTCACCCGCGGCAAACCGTTCGCCGAAACGCCGCACGTCTCTGGCGGCAAGACCGGGGCAGGAGAAGAGCGGATGCTCCGGCTGGCCGCTTAACAGCCCGATCCAGGTGGCCAGAAAGGGCTTGACGGCCTCACGGGCGGCAGCCGCGTCTTCGGCAATGGCAACGGTCAGCAGGCCGCCGACCTCAAAGTCGGCCCAGGTTTTGCCAGCGGCGTCCGTTCCTCGTCTGAGACACTCCACGGCGTAGCGCACATAGGCTGGACTCAGCAGCACGGCCAGCAAGGCCCCGTCGGCAATCTGGCCGGCCAGCGTCAGGTTCTGCGGGCCCAGCACCCCCAGGTGAATCGGAACGTCCGTCCGGGGAGGCTGAAAATTGAAGCGGGCGGACGTGGTCTGGAACACCTGTCCCGTATACGTCACCGCCTCACCCCGAAAGAGCGCTCGGATAATCTCCACGCCTTCCCGCATCGAGGTGGCCGGTTTGGCGTACGGAATCCCGAGTTGGCCCTCAATCCAGGGGGCGACGCTTGCGCCCATACCCAACACCGCGCGGCCGGCGGATATTTCTTCCAGGGAACCCAACTCCATCGCCGTCAGTACGGGGTGGCGCGTATAGGGGTTGAGCACACCTATACCGATACGGAGCGAGCTTGTGCACGCCGCGATGGCGCTGGCCAGGCTGAACGCCCCGCGGTGCACATAATCTTCCGGCACCCAATAGGTCCCAAAGCCGTAAGCTTCAGCCTGTCTGGCCGTCGCCATACATTCCGGGGCCGTCAGATTCTGGAAGCTCACCCCAAATTCCTTTATCTGTCCCATCGCAACCTCCGTCGGGTCGGACCCGCGCTGGGCGGGTCCCTTTTGTATGGTCCGCCCCGGTTGCTGTCAACGAAGGCCACGCCACGCTCTTGCCGCCTTCACCTCTCGGCGGGTATCGTGCCCTCGACCCCGTATCGGCTCGCTCGGAACATGACCCATGCCGCGCCACATCCTCCAGCCCCCGGTTCTTATCGCCAGTGCCAGCGCCGTGCTGGGCTCGCTCGACACGTCCGTGAATATCGCCTTCCCGGCGATGACGGCCGACTTTGGTCTGGATGTCACCGCCATGCAGTGGGTTGTGGTCAGCTATGTCCTGACCTATGCCAGCCTGCTGCTCGGCTGCGGCAAGGTCGCCGACGTGTGGGGTCACAGCCGCGTCCTGAGTTGGGGCCTGATCGCCAGTGCCGTCGCCTTTTTGCTGTGCGGCCTGGCGCCCACCTTTCCCCTGCTGCTCGGAGCCCGGGTTGTGCAGGGCATCGCCGTGGCCCTTATTTTTGCCGCGGCTCCGGCGCTGGCCACGCTGTCGGTTCCGCCACAAGCCCGGGGGCGCGTCCTCGGCATTTTTCAGATGAGCGCGGCGGTTGGCTTTGCCTTGGGGCCCCTCGTCGGCGGCCTCCTGGTCGGCAGCTTTGGTTGGCGTGCGGTGTATATCTTTCGGGTCGTGCCGGCCCTGGTGCTGGGCTGGTTGGCGTTCAGACAGACCCCGTCAGCCACCCGCCGGGCCGCTCGGCCCGCCTTTGACGCCCCCGCTATACTCACCCTGGCGGGCGGTCTCGCGGGCTTGCTGCTAGCCCTGAGCCGGGGTCCGGCCGCAGGCTGGACCTCACCCTCGGTCCTGACTCTGCTGGGGCTCTCCGGCCTGAGCTTTGCCCTCTTTGTGAAAGCCGAACAGCGGGCCCACCCGCCGGTCGTGGACCTCAGCCTGTTCCGCAGCCCGGCCTTTGCGCTGGCCAACGCCCTGAACGTGCTGGCGAACGGCGCGATGTTTGCGATTTGGCTCCTCGTCCCCCACTATCTTGTTCAGGTCCTGCGGCATCCTGAAACCACCGCCGGGCTGGTATTGGTGGCAACCCCGTTGGCAACCGCCCTGGTGGCTCCGCTGGCGGGCGCACTCACCGACCGGCTGGGGACCCGGCTGTTGAGTTCCGTGGGCCTCGGCCTCGAGGCCTGCGGGCTGTGGCTGATGAGTGCCCTGCCCAGCGAAACCGCCGCCCTCCCGGTCGTACTGACGCTCGGCCTTGTGGGGGCGGGCATCGGGCTCTTCCAGGTACCCAATATGAGCTTTGTGATGGGGGCGATTCCCCGCGACCAGCAGGGGGTCGCGGGCGGGATGAGTCAGATGATGCGGACGCTGGGTGTCGTCCTCGGCGTGACCGGCGCCAGTACGCTGTTTGCGAGCCGAAAGATGGTGTATGCGGCGGCTCCAGGCTCCGGGGGGTATGCAGACCCGTTTATGCCGGCCTTCCAGGACGTGTTCCTGGTCTGCGCGGGGGTCTGTTTGTGTGCGTGTGGCCTGTCCGTGCTCCGCCGGGGAACGACCGGCTGAGTGCAAGAGGAATCGGCGCAACTCGCGCTTCTATCGGACACCATCCTGGTGCGCTTCGTAGTACGCGCGCAGGATGGCGTTAATGCGGCTCTGGTAGCCCTTGCCCTGGGCTTTCATCCACGCCAGCACATCGGCGTCTAAGCGTAAGGTCAGTTGCTTTTTTCCAGGCGGGACCACCACCCGCGCTTTCTTGAAAAAGTCCTCATCCAACTCTGGGATGTCACTGTAATCAATATCTTGATCGCCTTGGGCGTCAATGCGTTTCAAGTCGCTCTTGATAGATTTTTTGCTCACGATTATTGGCCTTTCTCATTGAAATGATCCGTGTCTTCTTACCGCTCCCATTCATACATGATCTTTGCCTGTAAGCGTAGCTACAATTGTAGTTTCAAAGTCGTTATTTTGTCAACAAAATGAACGGCTGCGTAGCGAGATGATAACTCTGATAAGCGTAGCCCGAGACACGACGTAAAAGCGGCTTAAGCCACGCCTCTTTATCCTCGGCGAACCAAATGTTCCAGAGTCGGCTGAGTGGCGTTTCAAAAGCTGTATGGAAAAACTTCATGGCGGGAAAGTGACGCGAGGCGAGCCAGAGCAAATGACGATGCTGTGCAGCCGCCCGTCATTCCGGCGGAAGCAGGAATCCAGGCCCCCCAGCCCCCGCCGCCCGCTGGATGCCGGATCACGTCCGGCATGACGGGAGCCCCTGCACGGCTAGAGCTTATCGGGAAACGCGCTAGCACCGTCCTGAATCTTGACCTCGACGAAAACCGCGCCGGTCCATTCCGCCCGCTTATAGGTCCACGGCCGCAGTTTCCTGAACCCCGCGCTGCTGCGCTCGGGATCGTCGAGAATGGGCGTGGCCCAGCCGACAAACTCCCTGGCCTGAATGAACATGCGGACCTCCGCGCCGCCCACCAGATGCTTCTCCCACCCAAAATCGCTCCCGATGTAGACCATATCCCCCTCGCGCAGGTAGTTCACCGGAAACGTTTTCATCTGCGCCGTCTCCCGGTTCTTCAGCGTGATGAGCATAGTCCGGCCACTCAGCAGCGCATGCTGCTCGGATTGCAGGATGGTCGTCACCAGAGGATTGTACGCCGTGACGAGTACGGAGAGCCCAGCTAGTACGGAAATAATAAGGAATTATACGTTTAACTAGCCAAACCGTTGCGCGTGGACTTGCGGTGGAGTGTCGGATCGGGTGGTTTGACGGCAGAAAAGATGGCACGGGCGGCCTGCTCTGGAGTGGCATCCAGTTTTATCGTGCGGGTTTCGGGGCGTCCTCGGGTCTCTGCTGCTCGGCGCTTCTTGGGTTTCATGCGAGCATCCTTTCTTCCTACGTCGTGGACTGGCTTCGTTCCAGTACCACGGCAAGTGCTTGGCTCTGCTGATCGAGACTGGTCCCTACTTTCTCCAACGCTTTCCCTTGATCCACCATCAATTGATTCATCGCAGCCCGGCTCTCATTGCTTTTGTTCATGAGGGAAATCCCCCAGGCGATCAGACCGCATTGGGCGATACCAATAAACGCCCCCACCATTTCTGTCCACTTTGGCTGATTGGCCGCCTGCAAGGCTTCGACGACCGCGACTGCTAACGCCTGATATTCATCCATCGCACATCCTTTTTGCCGCCCCCTATTATTAACCAAAACGGCCTGTATGTCCAACTATTCATATGCTATCGTCCGGTCATCGACTAACCGCAGTGCGCCCGTTGAGTCGGGTCGCCTGCTGAATACAACAACCACCAAAGGCGCGGGAGTAGCTACCTGCACTGTGGTGAATATGCAGGACTCACTCCAATTGCATTGCGGTGTAGTCGATACGGCCCGGCACACCCGCCGGGACTCTACACCTGGAGGGAGGGAGCCCTATGCCCAGCGGTCCATAAGGTGCGTCTTGCTCGTCCGTGTCCCGTGTACGTCTACGCAAACAGCACAGAGAAGGAGAGGAAGATGAAACAGCGACTCACATTGATACTGACGATCCTTTGCGTGACCGCCCTGCTGGCGACGCCGGCACGCGCCACCCTGGACAGTCCGATTGTCGGGGCATCCGCCACGATCTTTGTGCCGGACTTTCCCGAGTATGGGCATAATGCAACGGCGGAATGGGATGAAGATGCCCAAGCCTTTACGGTGATGCCGGCTCATACGGAAAGAATGATGACCATGCGTCCTGAGACGGCAACGAGGGTGGCCCGTCAGATCCCGAAGAAGCGGCTGGCGTTCCCCCCCAGGATTTTATCCACCGACTCGGGCGGCAGCGAGGACAAGGTTTCGCGCGCCTTGCGCACCGGCTCCACGAAGCCCTCGGCGTGGGGGTAGTCGGAGCCGACGAAAAATTTTTCGTCGCCGGCAAACTGGACGATGAGGGGAAACATCTTCTCTTCGGGGTCGCCGTTAATCCAGATATTGCGCTCAAAGTATTCCGAGGCCGGGCGCTCCATCTGCGAGGTATGGCCCATGTATTTATACCGGTAGTCGAGCCGTTCCAGCCATTCGCCAATCCAGCCGACCATGGCCTCTATGGTGGCCACCCGCAGGCGGGGAAAGCGTTCCAGCACGCCGTCGTAGACCATGGTGGTCAGCGCCATGCGCGGGTCCTGAATCAGATTCATGGTCACGAACATCATGCCGGGGTCGCGGTCGCGGTACCATTCACGCCCGGTCGAGTGCTTATGCCCGGTCAGGTGGATGCCGACACTCAGGTCCAAATCCTGCACCGCCGCCCAGATGGGGTCCAGATCCGGGTGGCCAAAACTGCGGCCGTTAATGGGCGCCGCGGCAACGAATATGGTCCGACAGCCCAGCTTGGCCACCCGCTTGAGTTCGCGCACGGCCAGCTCGGCATCGCGCAGGGAGATATGCGCCGCGGGAAAAAGCCGGTCGCTATGGCCGGAGCACAGTTCAAACGCCCAGGTGTTATAGGCCCGGCTCAGGGCGTCGGCAAAGACCGGGTCCTCCACAGTGCCCTCCCATAAGAGGCCCAGCGTGGGGTAGATGACCTGGGCCTGAATACCCTCGGCGTCCAGAAACTCGACCCGCTTGTCCATATTCTGCCAGTCCGGGCTGAGCGCCAGATACTGGTCGAAATGGCCAACGTCCCGGCCCATTTCCTTCTGTCCATAGGCCACCACTGCGGCTAACAGGTCGGTGGTGTTGACCAGCTTGAGGGGTTTGCCGTCCACCAGGATGGTCGGCTCACCGCTGGCCGGGTCTTTTTCCACTCGCATGGCCCGCTCCCGAAAGGCCGGATCAATATAGCGCGGGTAGAGATCAAGCGGCTCCATAAAATGACTATCACCATCGATCACGTTCATGTGCATACTCCTTTAAGAAAATCCCCTCTTGGGAGGGGTGGTCCTGAGCTTGTCGAAGGGCCGGGGTGGGTTTCCTCCTCACCGCAGTCCTACTCCGGCAGAAAATTTCGATCGAGCGCCTGCTCCAAAGCAAACGGACAAGCGGCCGGAAACGTCCCAACGGGCAAGCCGCTTTCATCCGCAGCCGCTTCACGCGCGTCCTGGTAGCACTCAGCAAGAATGCCTTCAATATACGGTCGCAGACTCGGGCTGTCGGCCAGCTCGTCGCGCACCCGGCGGCGGTGCTCTCGGATGGTCGCCCGCCAACTATTGGTCCGCCGGTCTGGCTGATAGCGATACTTGAGGAGATGACTCAGGATGATGATGAGCGCGCTTTTCACCGCCCGGCGCTGGCTTCTCCCCATATCCTCAATCTCCTCAGCCAGGTGCTCGATATCCAGCCCGTGCGTCTGGCCGGACCGTAGCGCCCCCACCTGTTCTTCAATCCAGGCGTGGAAGTCCTGTTCATACAATGTCCGTCCGCCCGCTTGAGAGGTTTGAGACTTTTCCAGGGACTGTGCTCTCGGCATGTGGGTCACTCTACCACTGGTGCCCATATTGAGAAATAGTCGAGAAATATCGCTACCCGGCGTGTTGTTCGACGCTGGGTGTGGCGGTCAGCGTGTTCTCCCCGTCCGCCCGACTGTCCCACACCGTATCGTACGCAAAGTCGCTGCCGAGCCGGGTCAGCTCGGCTCGGCAGGTCGTATCAATAAAGTCCTGCTGTTCGGAGGATAAGAGCTCGGCTGACCCGCCGCTGACGCCGCGGCGAATCATCTGCCGCTTGGGCGACGACCACGGGGTGAGCGCCGGCGGCTTGAACTTCTCGTCCATGCCTTTCATATACGCAAACGAACTCTGCTCACACACCGCGGCAAACTCGTCCGGGGTCAACTCGACCTGCATGAACGCGGCAATACGGCGCACGGCCGCGGCCAGGTCCTGTTTCATCTCGTCAAAGGTCAGGATCAGCAGGTTGGGCAGGTGGCGGTCCTTCCAGTAGCCGTGCAGGTGTGCGGACCAGTTGAACGGCGCGGCATCGGAAAAGAAGAGTCGCAGACAGACCGGCACGGCAGGCATCAGCGGACCGAACATGACATCCCGGATAAAGAGGTAACTCGACACAAAGGCGTCCTTGGGGTCGCGCACAATGCAGATATAGCGGGCGTCCGGGATGTAGGGAATCCGCTCCCACTCCAGATGGGTTTTAATCACCCGCAGGCCGGTGGGCGCGGCCTGACGGGCGGTATCGTCCGACAGGGACGCGACCAGGTCCTGCCTGGCAAAATCGGGCCACGGAATCACATCGTGAATATGCCGGAACTCGCCCTTGCCCCGCATGGCGATTTGATACGCGATCTGCATGGTCCAGTTCGTGCCGCATTTGGGAAAGGTGCAGACCACCACATCGTGCCGGCTGGGACGGTAGTCACCAAAATCATACCCGGCCAGCATCTTGGCCTTCATCTTGCGGCCGACGGCGGCCCAGAATCGATCCGCATACCCGGCCGTATCAATCAGCCACAGCAGCGGTTTGATGAGGACATAGGTCAAGGCCAGCACGGGATACCGGATGTGGGTGGGAAAAACAGCATGATGAAACGGGCGGTGCGCAGCGGCCATGGTTTTTCCCCTGTCTAGTGTCCGGGCAACTCTCCCCTATTCACCTTTTATTCCACCTTTTGCACCAGCTCGATACCGAACTGTTCGGCGGCATTGCCGCCCAGCAGGCGGGCCATGCTGGCCTGGTCGATGTGGGCGTGAGTCTGAACTATGCAAGAAAACCCGGCCGTGCGTCAACTGCACGTCGCTCGACCGGGCCCCCTACTGCATGCCTCGGGCCGCTTGCTTCAAGACAAGACGACACCGAGAGGGCGGTATAACGCCGCCGGGGAGTAACACGGATACCCGATCTAGTGATACTGTCACCATCGAGGCGACAGGCTGGAGGGAAAGGATGCTCATGTGGACGTTCCGTTTCTGTGTCAGGCTTCGAGTCGCCCTCGTCGTCGCGGTGGGGTTGTCATGGCCGGCGGCGTGGGTGCAGGCAGTCACCACATCCGACCTGGAGAAAGCCACCGCCGATACCTCGGCGTGGCTGATGTACGGCCGTGACTATCACGGCCAGCGCTTCGTGAGGCTCGACCAGATCACACCGGACAACGTGAAACGCCTCCATCCGGTCTGGGTGTTCGCGACGGGCGGCGAGAACCGCGGCTTGGAGGCCACACCCATCCTTCACGAGGGCGTGCTCTACCTCTCGGCCGACGAATCGCGCGTGTTTGCGATCGACGCTCGGACCGGCGCGAAAAAGTGGAGCTACGACCCGAAGATGTCGGACGACGTCGAGCGCGTCTACTGCTGCGGGTCAAACAACCGCGGCGTGGCGCTGTTTAGCGAGTTGGTCTACGTCGGCACGATGGATGCCCGCCTGGTCGCTCTCGACAAAGACACCGGTAGAGTCGTGTGGGAGGTCGAGGTCGTTGACTGGCAGCAGGGCTACAGCATTACCGGCGCACCGCTGGTGGTCAACGGCATGGTCCTGACCGGTGTGGCCGGCGGCGAGTACGGCATTCGCGGCTTCGTCAAAGCCTTCGATGCCAAGACCGGCCAGCTCCGTTGGACGACGTATACCATTCCCGAGCCCGGCGAGCCCGGCAACGACACCTGGCCCGGCGACACCTGGAAGCACGGCGGCGGCGCCACGTGGACCACGGGCGTCTACGACCCCGAGCTGAATCTCGTGTATTGGAACACTGGTAACGCGGCCCCCTGGAACTGCCAGGTCCGCAAAGGCGACAATAAATGGACCGCCGCCACCATCGCGATCGACCCCGCTAACGGCAAGATCCGCTGGGGGTTTCAGTACACCCCGTGGGACTGCTGGGACTACGATGCCGTCAGCACGCCCGTGCTGGCCGATGTGACTTTGCGCGATCTCGGGCCCGTCAAGGCCCTGTTCCACCACAACAAAAACGGCTTCTTGTATGCACTCGATCGCACCGACGGCAGCTTCATCTACGGCGAGCCCATCGTTCCCGGCATCAATTGGGCATTTGGCCTCGATCCGCGCACCGGCCGGCCGCAGGTAAACCCCGACATGGTGGCGGAGTCCGGCGGCCCCGAAGTCGGGCCGATCATCCCCAGCCTCGAGGGCGCGATCGATTGGCAACCGCTGGCCTACAATCCCGATCTCGGTGCGCTCTACTTCATGTCGAACCAATGGGCGACGGGCTATAAATTCTGGGCCGAGGACCGGTTCGCACCCCCGACGAAGGGCGAATGGTATCTCGGGGCGGACTATCAGCAGTACCTGACCAGTGAGCATCCCGGCAACTTTGTGGGCTTCGATGTGGTCAACCGCAAAGTCATGTGGCGGGTGGTGAGCCCCGCACCCTTCTGGGCGGGCGCCGTGGCCACGTCGAGCGGGCTGGTTTTTACCGGCGACATGCGCGGCGACTTCATGGCGATCGACGCCCGCAGCGGCGATGTGCTTTGGCGGTTCCAGACCGGTTCGGGCATCATCGGCAGCCCCATCAGCTACGCGCTCGACGGCACGCAGTACGTGGCGGTGCCGTCCGGAGGTATCGGCGGCGATATGACGTTCTATTACACCGACCCGAAGGCCGGCAGTCTATGGGTGTTTGCCTTGGACGGCGGGCGTCCCGTCCGCACGCAGTCGGGAACGAACTTGACCGGGCTCGCGGGCGGCTTACCGCGTGTCGGCGAGCCGGGCCATACCCTCGGCGGCCGTGTCTTGCCGGGCTACGGCTTTCCGTCCACCGAAGGCCGTGAGCCGATCAGGGTGCCGTCTCCTCCGCCGACCGTATCGAACGAAGGACAGGCGGCCAACCCGCTGTTAGGGGACCAAGCGGCAGTCATCGAAGGTGAACGCATCTACCGCGGGCGCTGCGTTGGTTGTCACCGGACCGGTGGCGGCGTGGGCTCGAATGTCTTCAAGACCGCCCTCCGACCCGGACAGTTCTTCGACACGGTAGCCAAGGGACACCAGGGCACCAGTATGCCCGCCTTCGAGCAACTACTCTCGCACGACGAGATCTGGCAGGTGCACGCGTTCCTGATGTCCCGCGACTCACTGTGAGGTGTAGGCGCTGCGTGTCGCAACCTGTGAGAGAGCCGGCCACATTGTAGATACAGGATGGGCCACGGGGAGCGCGCCTCTACACACACGGGCTCGGAGGACACGGCCTGACTCAGACTTCCCGGCAACCCGTCCCCAGAGCGGTTTACGCTAGGTTGTAGCCCTGCCATTGCGCGCTCGTCGGGAAAGACAATGGCTGGCACCAAGCGGCCAGGGAGGGGATGGGGGGGGCTCCCCGCCTGGGAGGGCGGCCATCCTGGCCGCCATGCGGGCTGGAAGCCCGCACTCCTCAAGGAGGAGAGAGACGCGCTACACAGCATCCTAATTTGCTCTAGCCCACCTTTTGCACCAGCTCGATACCGAACTGTTGGGCGGCATTGCCGCCCAGCATGCGGGCCATACTGGCCTCGTCGATATGGGCTTGGCTCAGGGTCTCAATCGCCTCCCAGGCGCTGGTCGTATCCTGCTGCGGATAGCGCGAGCCCCAGACGATCTTGTGGGCAAAGGTGTGGGGCAACTGCTGGATCAGCCGCTCCTCGGCGTCAAAGGCGAGCAGCACCCGACCCTCTTCCCACATGGCTTCCACATCGGTCCGCACCGGATAGTAGTGCAGGGGCGGAATCGTCAGGACGGACGCTTCCATCTTCTCCAGCACCTCCTCCATCCAGGACGCCTGACCACCGGCCATCACTACCTTCAGCTTGGGATAGCGCTGCATGACCGTAAAACCGATCAGGGTCGCGGCTACGAACATATGATTATCCAGCCACGGGGACAGGATCGGAGCGACCGGATGGCCGATCGGCTGCTGGGCGCCGAAGGTAAAATTCGGTCCGTTGCCACCGCCCGCAAACGGGCCGCCGCCGGCCTCCCTGAACAGGGTGACCTGAGTAAGCCGACGGTTGACCTTCTCGATAAACGGGGCATGGGAGGTCCACTCCGGGTTCCATAAGCCGCTGGCTGGGTGAACGGCGAGCGTCAGGTCGAGGCGCTCAAGCTCGGCCCAGAACGGATCGTAGTAGGGATGGGTATAATAGCGTCCCTGCACGAACATGGGTCGGAGAAATACGCCCCGAAAGCACGGCATAGCCACGATCCGCCGGAGTTCCGCCAGCGCGTAATCCATGTTTTGCAGGGGAATCATGGCCGCAGCATACAAGCGCTCCGGCGCGGCCTGACAAAAGTCGGCGATCCAGTTGTTATACGCCCGCGCCAGCGCGTCGGCGCTGTCCGGGTCCTTGACCAGGGGGAAGCCTTCGGCAAACCAGGTCGGGTAGAGCAGGGTCTGATCCACGCCCATGGCGTCCATATCCCGCAGCCGTGCCTGGGGGTCGGACGCCCCCTCGGTCATGGCGTGCCGGGTATCCGGATCCAACTCCCCGATCTGTTCACAGCTCAGGCCCGGTCGCCAGATGGCATAGCGGGGGATGTTGGGGTTGACCTGGTCATGATGGGCCTCGCCGTTGATTTTGAGGTAGGAGGCGTACTGGCCGTCTTCCCGCCACAGGGAGAATTTGCCCAAGGCGCGATAGTCCGGCTCTAAATAGCTCTCCCAGATCGCGGGCGACTCGACAATATGCGAGTTGGCATCAAAAACGGCAAAGCGCTTGGTCATGCCTGGGCTCCTTGAGCCGCCCGGCCGTTTCCGTTGGGCTGTCTGCCGCGCTCACGCCGGGGCCGGCTGAGCGCGGCCTCGGGCTCCAGGGCGCGCCTGACCTCGTCCTCGGTCGGCCACCAGTCCGGCCGTTCGATTGCGGTCACCCGCTCCCGGATAAAGGTTTTCGGGGCCTCGATATGGTAGAGCTGACGCGCGTTGTCTCCCAGGAATTTGCTCTGGTAGGACTCCGGCAGCTCACACGCGCGCATGGTCTCAAGCGCCCGCCACACATCGTCGCCGTCGTGATGATACACATCCGACGACCAGGCCAGGATGTCTTTATAGAACTCGGGCAGACGCGAGGGCGGCGCCTCATCACCCTCAAAGCCGGTCACACAATGCGCGAAAAAGGTTTCGCTCGGCAGGCGCTTGAGCGGTGCCAGCTCGCGCTCGTTGCGGTACAGCTTGTAGAACTTATCGCACCGATCGAGCAGAAAGCTCAGCCAGGTCGAGGAGGCCTCAAACACCGCCGCCCGTATCCTGGAATGGCGTTCAAAGAAGCCCGACATCAGGACCATGGTGACCCATAGCGCGGCTTCGGCCTGAAAGTTTTGTACATTAGTCAGAAACGAGTGGGGCAGACCCGCGGAGATAATGGTCCGGGCGACCAGCTCCGCGCCGGAATATTGTTCGGCATAACCGGCCGGCTTAAGCGAGCCGAAGGCCGGAAAGGGATGCATGCCGTACACCACGCCGGTGTCTTCCATGGCCCGCCAGACCTGCTCATACTTGGGCTGGAGCGGATAATTGCCCATGGCGTCAACGGGTCGGACCAGGCCCACCCGACAGCCCTTGTCTGCCACCCGGTAGACTTCCTGGGCCGCGTATTTCGGGTCCTGCATGGGCAGCATGGCGGCAAAATAGAGCCGCTCGGGGTCTGCCTGACAGTAGTCATACGCCCACTCGTTATAGGCTTTGCACATGGCCTTGGCCCCGAGCGCGTTTTGCAGCCAGGGATAGGTGTCGATATCGGTCGGGATGATCATCACCTGGTCGATGCCCTGGATGTCCATATCCCGCAGCCGCTCGCGCGGTTTATACGACCCCTTGTGGTCCAGATAGTCGGCCTGCTCTGCCGTCAGGGCCGTCTCGGGATTCAGATTACGGACGTACAGGGCGCGCTGGATATCGTGTTTGAGCCCCGGCCCGGCAAAGGAGATGGCGTGGATGCGACCCCGCCGGCCGCCGATCAGTTGGGAGCCGATGCCCGACCCAGGCACGCCATTCACAATCAGTTGCTTGCTCTCGGCATCGAACCATATGGTGGTCTTGAGGGCTTCCAGCTCGTCCCTGGTCAGCCAGTCCTTGGCTCGCTCCCAAATCCAGGGCGGCTCGGTCACATGGGCATCGCAGTCAAAGGTCGGGAAGTCTTTGGTCATGGGAGCGAATTTTTGAATCGGCATGTCCTCGTCCTTTTCTCAAAGAGTCACACGGCCAATCTGGACACAAAGCTTTTGATGAAGGCGTTCACCTGGTCCGGAACTTCGAGCTGCAGGAAGTGGCCCGCGCCAATGGCCTGGGCAAATTCGACCCGCTTGAAACAGGATTGCAGATGCTTCAGGTCAGCGGCTTGCGGAAAAGCGTCCGCCATCCAGGGACCGACCATGACCAGCGTCGGCTGCCGCAGGGCCGCGGCCGGCGTAGCGGAGTCAGAAGCCATCAGGCCGATCTCTTTAACGCGCACGTCCACGGGCGTGCGACAGGCCTCACCGACCGCCGTCTCGACCATCGCCCGGTCAGCCTGGGGACCAAAAAAGCTGGTATACAGCTCCCGAAAATAGCTCTCACCGTTTGGGGCCGTCAGTTTCTGTGTCATCTCGGCGTAAAACCGGTCGGTTCGTGTAGTCGGGTTCTCAACATCGGCCCCGGACGACACCGCAGAGTCAACCAGGATGAAGGCGCTCACCAGCTCCGGATAATCGTGGCTGAAGGCGATACCCGCCGGGCCACCGCCGGCGTGGGCAATCGCCACCGCGTTGGTAAAGCCTGCGTGGCGGGCCAGGGCCGCGATGTCGGCGGCGTGCTGCTGAGGCGTATGGCCGGAACCCGGCGTGGTCGATTGGCCCATGCCGCGCCGGTCCATGCGGAGAATGCGGTGAGAGTCCTGAAAATAAGAAGCCTGCGCCTCCCAGTGGTTCAGATTCGAGCACCAACCGTGAATGAAGATCAGGTCGGGGTTGCCCCTATCCTGACCCTCGACCTTATAGTGCAGCTCGGCTCCGTCTTCGGTTCTGAATGTCGGCATTATTTCCTCCTTGCGAGAGTTCCCTCATATCATATTGATGCCGCTTGACCACTCGCCTCCTTGGGGATGGACAGTCTTGTGGTCGGATTAGCCGCAGGCGTAAGCCGACATCCCGGACTGCGCTCGCTGGTACAGGATGAGATGTCCAGCGGCCAGTGGTTGCTGGAAGCGAACGAGCTGTTGAACGGGGCGAACGCTGCTGCGTAACTGAGCAGAGCAGCGAGGGGGGATGCGTCACCAGCCCAGATATGGATGATGACATCCGTGTCCAGATTGGTGACGCGGCGTTTTGGCGCTGTTTCTAATCCAGTTCGCACGGCAAGAGAAATCGATACCGAGGGTTACAGCGGCTCGTCCCTAGCAGCGATATGTGCGTCGATCTTGGGGTAAATGTCGGCGAAGCGTTTTATCGGCTCCTGGTCATCGACGAATTCGTCACGGACATCCCACGTCATCAAATTCTGATAGCGGGCTACGACGTCACGGTCCATATTTACGAGAAATATCGGAGTTTCCTGGCTCGGGCGATGTTTGGTCAGAAAAAACCTCATTCCCAAATCGGATAATGGCAGTGAGTATCCAACGATGAATACTCTTTCTGCTTTCTGTAGCGCATGCCCTGCTTCTCGCCAAAGCCGCCTAACGGTTTCGTTGTTGAAGTACGTGTTCTTCTCGGTGGCCGGCGGGATGATGAGCGGTTCCTTGTCTCGGGACTGTGGGCGCCGAAAATGAATATCGCTCCACCTCTCGTCGCCAAAAGGCAGGTCTTCTGAAAAGAGGATAGTTTCGCCCAAGAAGTCATCCCTTCCCGAATAGTACCAGTTTATGGAGCCATGGAGTTTCAGGAACGAAAACGTCTTCAGGGAGCCCTCTCCCAATACTCCAGCTCCAGATCTTGCTTGCACATCTGAGAAGTACGGCGGGTACATATGCACCGCGAGGATCGGATTCCCCTTTTCGGTCGCCTGCACTTGCTTGGAAGCTCGCTCGACGAGCGTGTCGTAGTTGAGGGTAATGACGGTCGCTTGTTCGCGGTGCCACGACCCGATAAGGCGGTTCAGCCATCGCGGCGCTTCGGTTTGGGACGCTCGTGCCGTATGCTCCTCAATGACTGCTCCGATTTGATGGCGTATGAGCCCCGCTAGAGATTTGTTGGAGTCATTCTCGTATTCCGTCAGCCAAGGCTGCCGTTACGACAGGTAGGTAATCCACAATTCGATATTGTTCTCCAGGTCCATCAACGGCTGAGGCAGCGAGCATTCGGATCCTCGGAGTCGTCTGGCCACCTCGTCGGTTAGGTCTGCGAGGGTCGGCATTCCGGAATGAATGGCTTTGGAAAACCCAGCTCCCAAGATGAACACGTCGTTCATGCGCGATCCTCTAGCCCAAGACGATGGTCTGCTGCCGTCGCAATAATAGTTGCCGGCACTCCGGCGCTGCTCGCCGTTGCGCGTCGTCTCACTTCATCCCTACGGACTCTCAAAAGGAACATCCTCAAGCCGGGATTCCCCGGATGGCTTCTCCCAAACGCCGACAATGATAGCAGAATGGGCATCCGACCGCGAAACCGGCCCTGAGCTGTCATGATAGGCCGTAGTCCGCACTTGATCGGGCTGATTTGGTGATGAGAAGCCCGGCCCGGTGACCACTCCGCATTGTGAGGGCGCACTTCGACCTGCGCAGCACACACTTGTCCTGTCGAGCGACCTGGATGCTACTGGATAGGCCACCCTCCGTCCGGGGGATCGACGATCAACTTTGGCCAGCCACTCTGGGGCTCCCCTTCCCCTTTTATTTGGCGTGGGAGCTTCCAGCCGAGGTAGCCGTTCCACAACCGCGCCCGTTGGTCCGTGTCATGGTCCTGAGCCAGCAGTGCCAACAAGAATTCAGTATGCTCATTTGCCATCCCTGGAGTCCTTACCGGAAGATATCTGGGACTTTGACGTATCGAATGTCTCGGCCTATGGGAAGCTGTTGCATCTTTGAGCTATTATAGTTCCTTGTCGCTTGGGAAGGATCAAGAATCGCTTGCCCCCGCCCTCGACCAGTTCGGGCGCAATCCAGACTCACAACACAGCTCGGCTTGCTGCTTGACCAAGGGCGCTCGGCTCGGTTACGCTCCCGGCATTCAATTCATACAGGAGGGCAGCGTATGGTCTATTTGTTTGCGAGCGTGAAGCTGAAATCGGGCAGCGTCGGCCAATTCACCGAGTTGCTGTAAGGGGTGACACCCGTGCTAGGCCGGCTGGGTGGCTGGAAACTTTTGGGCAGCTATTTCAACTCGATCGGCCGGATGAACAGCGTGGTCGATGTCTGGGAGCTGCCGGATGCGAACGCGGTTCAGTCCACCCTGGACAAAGCCGCCCACGACCCGGAATGGCAGAAGTGGGTGCCGGTCATCGAAGAAATCGTTGAGGACGAGACGCTTCAGATTCTGACCAAATTGCCGGTCTGACCGGAGGGCCGAGTACAGAACCCCCTGTTTTCCCGGAGGTCGTATGTCACGTATCCCCCTTGTTGAGCCCGAACATGCCGCGCCGGAAGTCCGCGCCCTGTATGAGCGTTTTGCCGGCCCCAATTTACCGGTGCTGAATGTGATGAAGCTGTTTGGCAACCATGCCGATCTTCTGGCCGGGCTGACCCATATTGCTGGTGCGCTGTATCATGATCCGCAGCTCGCGCCGCGCTACCGCGAGCTCGCCTACCTGCGCGCTTCGCAGCTCAACTCCTGTCACTACTGAGTGCCGACGCATGTGATGCTCGGTCGGAGCGTCGGACTGACGGATGCAGAGATGGCGGCCATGGCGGACTGGGAAACCACGCCGCTGTTTGACGCCACGAACCGCCTGGTGCTGCGTTACGCCGAGGTATTGACGCGGGAGAATCGGGTGGACGACGGCCTGTACGCCGAGCTTGAGGCGCGCTTCCCGCGCGAGGAACTGCTGGAGTTGTGCATGACCGTGGCCCTGGCCGCATTCGTCAACCGGGTGCACGCGACATTTCGGACGGATGTGGATGGCGATACCCGGACGCAGGTCGGTGACGTGTCCTTCTGTCCGATTGGCCATTGAGCGGCGGGGCGGGTTTGAAACCCGTCCCGGCCCGTCAGGCTTTTGGCGCGGTGCGCTCTATCAGCGCCTCCAAAGCCCGCATGGTTTCTTTGTGTTGCTGGTCACGCTGGTCGCCATTTTGACGCATGAGCTGGAAGCCTGCGTAGATCAGGCCGCATTGCACCGCCCCGACAACGAAAGCAACGGCCGCTTGCGCAATGCTGACCCACATCGTGGTCTGTGTGGCTGCCTGCTGGGCGGCCAGTGCCGCGGTTTCGTATTCGGTCATGGACTCTCTCTCCAAGGGTGACGCCCGTTCGATAATTTTCCTTAAATCGAATTGTGCCTCGGATTGCAAGCTCGCCGCGTGGGTCGGCTCCGGTCGGGGCAACGCCTAATACCCCAGCGCCCGCGCCGCGCCTTCCAGGACAAAGGGAACGGACCAAGCCGTGCGGGCGAGGCGAATGTCGTCACTCTGGCCTGAAGCGTATAAACCCGCCGCACTCATCCAGAAAGCGACTGAGCGCAACTGGTACAGCATGCCGTAGTACTGGCAGACCTTTTCGTCGATCTCGATTCCGGTGGCTTGTTCATACTCCCGGAAAAAAGCATCCCGCTCAACGAGGTGAGACAATAACGCGCTGCCCTCACGGTTGAGGTCGGTCAGAACATAGGCCACGTCGTACATCGGGTCTCCGATGACTTGCAGCTCCCAGTCGAGCACCGCCGAGATTTGATCGTTGTCGATTAACAGGTTGCCGGTTCGATAGGCACCGTGGACCAGGGTCAGGCGCTGGGTCTCCGGGGCGTTGGCCTTGAGCCAGCCGATCAGGTCTATCAGGATGGGATGCGGTTCCTGCTGGGAGAGTTCTACCAGCTCGCACCATTTTTGGACCTCACGCAGCGCAAAATCGTTACCCGACTCGGGTACGCCCAGGAAGGACAGACCGGCCGCTTCCCAGTCAATGCTGTGCAGGGTGGCCAGTGCCTGGGTAAAACTCTTCGGCAGCCTACCACGCGCGGCCGCCTCGGCGTAAAAGCGCCGACCGGCCGAACCCCACGGGCTCGGACAGGTCCCGGCCACTTTTTCCATCACCAGGAAGGGTTTGCCGAGAATGCCGGGATCGCTCTCGTACCAGTAGGGTTTGGGAGTGGGGAGGGGCGTGGACTCCAGACTCCGCAGAACCTGAAACTGCACCCCGAGATCGGAGAAGTGTCGCAACAGGGCGTTACCAGGGTCGCGCCGCAGGCACAGCCCGCATGTTTTTGAGACGCCGCCCTCCGTCCAATGCGCGTCAAACAGCCAGGTTTCATGCGACCAGCCCACGGCGATGCGCTCCAGGGCTTCGAGGCGCAGACTCGAAGCACCCGGTAGCTGTGTCTCGATATACTGGCGGATGCGTTCCGCCATAGCCTGATCGTCGGTCGCTTGTTGTGTCATGCGGCGTACACCATCTCGCGGTCAATGCGGGCGCGCAGCCGGGTACGCACGCGACTGAGGAGGCTGTCAAAGCGCTCCTCGCCCAGCTCGGACCTGGTTGCGTATAGGGTTTCAATCAGACGGGACACACTCGCCGTATCGCGGTCGTGGCGGAGCGTCTGAAGCGCCTCGGCAAGGGGCGCTGGGAGAGCATTCAGGGCGGTGAACTGGCTGAGTTCTTCGGCCAGCTCTTGCAGGTCGCGCCGACTCGCCGCGGCGTGTTCGTCGGCGAGGCGCAGTTGACCGGCGAGTTTTTGCAATACCACCGCCGCCATAAAGGCCTGGGTCTTGGGGTAGGCGGCTTCAACCGCCGGGCCGATATCTTTTTTGAGCGTGCGGGCGATGCGTTCCAGGAGTTCGTCCGGAGCCAGTTGCACATAGTCCGACATCAGACCCTCCCTCCGTTTGCAGGCCGGGCGGTGCGGCGCATACGAGACCAACGATGGACCGGCCACATGTCCTGGTCCTCGCCGTGGCCGCTCTCGCCATTAATGTCCCACTCAATCAGGCTGTTGACATCGATAAAGGTGTGACGATTGATCACGATCCGACTCAACGGTGTCCCAACGGCCAACAGTTCGCGTCCCTCTGCATCCCGAGCCCGGATCTCGACACGGGTGATCCAGCCGTTGTCCCGGTCTCGCTCGACCCGGCGCTCGCCCTGCGTCAGGGGTCGCGTCCGGCCGTCGCGGTGGAGAAAGCCATACGCGACGGGATTCCGGTCTGCCTCCACGTTGGTGACGGCCAGAAAGCCGTGCCGGGCCGTGGCCACCCCGGTGACATAGGCCGCCTGGCGCGGGCGGTCCTCCCGCCGCCGGCCCCAGGTGCGGTCGCGCACGGCCAGACAATCGATCGGAATGGTTTCTCCGTGCAGAATGATTTCTCCGCTCACCCGTCCGATCTGATCGAAATGATGCGAGCGCCCAAAGGTCGAACCCGTGCTGGTCAGCGGCTCGGGCGGCATCACGCCCTCAAAACGCAGCGTGGCCTGCAAACGCGCCGCATCGCTATAGCCCAGCGCATAGGACATGCACGGCTCAATCACCCGGATCGAAACCCCGGTCGGTAACGTAATGTCGTTCAAATCCTGATCGCGCGGGAGTTCCAGGGCGGTGTAGTTTGCGGAATAGAGCACTTCCCAGGGCAGATGGGCCGAGTCGTCCCAGACCCAGGCGCCGCCCGCGACCGTGCCGATATTGGGCCGCGCCAGCGTATACAACCAGCCGCCCAGGCGCCGCTCCGGGTGAGCGAATGAAAACCAGGCCGTCTCGGTTGACCACCAGTCCCCGACCATCTCGTCAGAGTGAAAGCGGTCGTCTCGGGCGGTAAATATGCGTTGTTCTGCCATAGCTGTTGCTTTCTCCGGTCACGGGTAGGCCCGTGTTGTCCACGAATATCCATACGCATGAGCTCGCCGGTCACGCTATGAAAGTCGGTGGCATACATAATCACGTCGAGTTCATGCCAGGCGTTGCCGGTTTCGACCCCGGTGGTGTGGTCTTCGTGATCGGCGTTTCGCGTAAATCAACCAATCTGACACTCGACATTTTGTCATTGTGTCTTCATGATCTCCGGTCGTGCTCCTCGGGCATCAGTACCTATGGCCGTCTTGGGCCATCGGGCTGCCACACCTTCCCTTGCTCACGGAGAATGTGGAGTTGTCCTGTCACCGTCACACTGTGTCCGTTCGGTTGTTCACAATGGAGACCGCTTACAGAGGATGAAAACCCTCCCAAGAGAAAATAGCGCCGTTGACATATCGGTACTTCTTGACAATTTCGCCCCTGAGATGTGTGGGGTGGTTTAGTTCAGCGAAGAAACTCGATTCAAAGCTGAACCGTAGCTCAATGTAATCATCCAGAACTTTTTCATCATTAATGGAAACTTCATACAGAAATCTTTTCTTCAGTAGGGTATATCTCAGGCTTCTCAATGAGGAGACCGGAAACGACCTTATTGCGTTTCGTTACCACGATCCAGCTAGCTTTGAAGGGGATTTCATTCCTGGCATCTATTTCCAGTAAAGTCTTTCCCGTACTCGATGAATTACCGAGTGTTACATCCATCAATGGGGGTGTGTTCTTTCTTGCCGATTCCTCACTCTCTCGTAAGTCCGCAACTCTAGAGTCGATTTTGGTTTTCACAAATTGGCCAAACCCGGCAACAAGAAATCCTAAGACAATGAAGATATAAGGTGCAAATTTGGCCAGCTTTGCCAAACAACCTGCGTCATTCCAACAATCAATCAATCTTTGTTCTCCTTGAGTCCCTCGGCCGGCACTTAAAACTTTAGCTACTTTTCGGATTTCTCAGCTAGTCCCATTCGCCGTATTTCCTTGGCGATGTCGAGACCAGCAATCGCAAGACATCCTCGGGCACGTCGTTGAGGCTGCGTCTTTTTCCGCCTGGAATATCCTACATTTTCTTACATTTCCCTTTTCCCTTGACGTTTTTATGAGATGATATGAGGGCTATTATACACCGTCAATTTCTCTACCACACTGTCCCTCATCAATAGTCCCGTAGGTCGGGTTAGCCACAGGCGTAACCCGACAGCCCCTCCCTTACCCGTGTCGGATTACGCTCCGCTAATCCACCTACGACTATTCCTTTCCCGAGAGGGGAAAAATGAGGCGGTATGATTTCGCACGACCACCTCGTGGGAGTCGATTTCTTGACAGCCTCAGGTGTGGAGCAGTAAAGGAGAACAGCACACACTAAGGGGGCGTTATATGGCGACGGAGAATCCGGGTCCGGTTGTGGATGCCGACGGCCACGTGCTGGAGCCGCTCGATACCTGGCAGAAATATATCGACCCTCAATATCGAGACCGGGCCGTGCGTCTCGAACATGACGACAACGGCTGGGAAGTCCTCATGTTCGACAACAAGCCCCTGAATGTCATTCGCGGCGCGCTGGGCGCGCTGGGCGGGGTGGGCTCGGACCCCGAAGAGGCCGAAGCCTTTTTTACACCCGGTCAGCGCACCTATGCCGACGGCTGCCCGCCGGGCAGCTACGATCCGGTCCCGCGTCTCAGAGTCATGGACAGCGAGGGCATTGATATCTCCCTCCTCTACCCGACCGTTGGCATCGCCTGGGAGGGCTGGGTGACCGACCCGAAGCTCGCTACCGCCTACACGCGGGCGTATAACCGCTGGATCATCGATTTCTGTAGCGAGAATAAAAAACGGCTGTATCCCATCGCCCATATCTCCCTGATTGACCCGGACGGGGCGGTGGACGAAGTCGTCTGGGCCAAAAAGCACGGCTGCGTCGGGGTGTTTCTTTCGCCGGATATGGTGGCGCGCGGCTGGAAGCACTTCAACGACCCGGCCTTTGTCCGCTTCTGGGAAACCGTCCAGGACCTGGAGCTGCCGGTCGGCTTTCATGTCGTCCTGCGCGACGAGCCGTCGTGGCGCGACTGGATTCAGGGCGAGGGCGATTTCGGCCTGTTCAACTTCGCCTTTCTGGCTATTGACGTGATGGCGGCCTTTACCCAGATGATTGCCCTGGGCATGTTCGAGCTCTACCCGCGTCTCAAGTGTACGATCCTGGAGTGCGGCGCCAACTGGATTTCGGCCTGGCTGGACCGGATGGACCATAAACACGCACCCCTGGCGGGGCGGTCCGTGCTCAAGCTGAAACCCAGCGAGTATTTCTATCGCCAATGCCTGGTCTCGGCCGACCCCGACGAAACCCTGACCGCCCGGATCATCGAGCATATCGGCGCCGACTATTTCGTCTGGGCCTCGGACTATCCCCATATCGATTCCAACTACGGGGTGGCGGCCGAACTCAAGGAACGCCTCGCGCCCTTACCCCAGGCGGACCAGCAAAAGGTCCTGGGGACGAACGCCCTGCGCTTCTACGGCATTACGGCGTAGAGACCGACCATCGTTCTTTGGGCGTCATTCCCGCGCACGCGGGAATCCAGGCAGGGGAGCCTGCCCGATTCGCTGAGGAGTGCGGGCTTCCAGCCCGCAGAAGCAGGCTGCGGCCAAGATGGCCACGCTCCGATTGTCGTAGGGGTAACTCCTGTGGTTGCCTAGCCTGTCCAAGCTACACGCCCGCCGAATGAGAAACCTTCCGACCTTGACAGGCCGACTCAGTAGTCCCTAGGGTGCGGAGCAATATTCAACTCACGATAACGAGATACAATGCCGAGAAGGGAGTGAGTGCGATGGCTGACGCGGATGGGAAAACATTGGTCTTTAGTTTCGACGGTACAGGGAACGAGCCCAGCGATGCTGATGAATTCCAGGAGGATGAGAGTATCAGCAATATCTTGAAGCTCCACATTAGCCCCAAGATTCGGCGACGCCCGAAGAATTCTGAATGAGGCCATGAAGGACTTCAAAGAGGCAGACTACCAGTCCGACGATACCCTTGCCATATTCGGCTTCAGCCGTGGCGCGGCACTCGCCCGGAAATTCGCCAGTATGATCTTAGAAGAGCATACACAGTGCCGCGTATCCTTTCTGGGTGTGTTCGACACCGTCGCCGCGATGGGTGGCATGCACCGCAAAGGAGAACGCATCAGCAGCCATGTTGTTTTTGAGAACGGCACCTTGAACGAACGCATTGAACGGGAGGTATATGTCAGCGACAATGACGCTCCGAGCCGCAATACGGATGACCTCCCGATTGTTCATTATTCGGTAAAAGAGCGATTCCACTCTGTCTCAGGCTATCGACCGGCAGCGTTGCGTGGGCGGATATTCAAACTGTTACGAGACGGAAAGATCAGTGAACCGCTACATGGTATCAGTCAGTTGCGAGGGGAAGTTCAGTTTCCTTCGTGAAATCTTGGTTAAGAGAAGCGTATGCCCCGCCGCCCGCCGTTAAGAATTGCTTATTAATAAGTTTCTGGAAGCTCTCCACGAATTCGGCGAGCATAGTAAGAGGCGTTGACACCTTCAGGTTTTGTATTACCGGGCGGCTTCAGTTTGCTCAGGTCCGGTAAATTATCTGGGTAACCCATCCATCGAATGTAAAGTTGCGTCTCGTTATGGACTGCAAGAGAGTGAAGCGTATCGATAATCAGACGGCGGAAGTCAGTAGCTTTCTTTCCGTCAAGTCTTAACGCCGCAATCAGGATTTCGCCATCTTCATTGAGGGCACTAATGGTCCCATCCTCATGAACCTGAACGCATTCGCCAAAAGCGACCTCGCATGGGTCTGGAACTATTTGGTCACTCTTAGCAGAATTGCAAGTGTGGCAGGTGTATAGCAGATTCTCATAGTCAAGTTTGCGCTGAGGATTGCTATGTTGTGGTGCGAAGTGGTCAATGTCCCACATTCCCTTTACGCTCCCCCACTGCTCGCGGCTGAGGCAGAACGCGCAGCGAAAGCTGAACTCATCACGTAGCCAGGAACGATATGGCTCATAATTCATGTAGCCGTGCGGGCCATGCTTCCGAACATGTGGGGTTGCGGGATAGGCAAAGGGCTCAGGAGTTCTTATTTGCCCTCCCATATACCCCTCCGCTTTAACTCCTCCCTCACGTCCTCTAGTTGCTTGATGGGCAATGGTGCCAGCAACTCAATTCTTGCATCTGTAAGTTGCTGGAGGTAATCAAGTTCGCTTTTTTCATTGGCCCGGATTTTTCTTTTGACTTTCTTTTCAATGAGTTGGAAGCGGCGCGTATTGGTCTGCTCCCAATCTGCTGTAATCGCCAATAGTTCGTTGAGCCTTAAAATTTCAGTGAAGCCTTGTGGGAAATACTCTTGCTGCTCAAACGGTACTCCCCGCCGCTCTACCCCAGAAAATAAGTCGAGCAGTTGCCGTTCTAAATGCGGCGGTAATCCATACAACCGGAGGACTTCGGCATCAATCCGCCAGTGAAGTGTTTTCAATTTGTCCAAGGTATTGGAAGGAATTGAGCCAGCTTCCTGAGTAGGGGCAACTTTTAGATAAGCGTTGACCGCCTCTAGCAGTGGAGTCACATCTACGGAGTCGATGTCAGGAATAGGCATGTCCCGCATCACTCCTACTAATACGTGCCGTTTCGTCGAAAATGTGTAGGAGTAGGCATTAGCGAAAGGTGAATTGCAGAGGCCCCACAGGGCCTCTATTGACCAGCGTTTGTCATGAGGACGAATTACAAGAAAGCGACTGCTTATAGGATGACCCTCCCTGTCCAGAAACGCTTTCAGTCGCCACGGTCCACGACTGACCGGTGCATAATTCAACAACACCTGTGGAATTTCTGTTGTCGTTCCATGTCGAGAATTTCCAATAACTTGAGGGTCAAGATTTAACCAAATCTTTTCAGGCTGTTGATGAGTCTGTATTTTTCTATGGAGGCGTGCAAACCCTTCGATCAAGCCTTTATGTGGCGTATTGGATTCAGTTATTGATCCCTCTGGAAAGGTCGGTCTGCTTTTGGACAGAAACTCAAAACCTTTCCCGACCCCAGCGATACTGCTCAATTTGGGTAAATCTCGACAAGACTCCCACACCTCCTCTAACTCTGGAACAAAAAAGCTCCATCGATTCGTATCTGAAAACCGGGACACCTGGACGTGAGATTCATGTGTGGCCTCATAAGACCTTCTGAAGTCTTCAATATTCGGCTCCCGCACTCGTCTGTAGAGAATAGGGCCTCGATTCTGTTTCTCGCGCTGCGACCGTCGACCCAGAATAACGACGGATTCCATGTCGGAAGCAAAAACCTTATCTGGCAAGAGGCAGATTTCGTTGATTTCAAAATCCTCTGTCAGAAGATTCCTTAATGACGCGCCGTCCTTGCTGTGAAGCAGTCCTTGCGGGAGAACGACGCCAAATACTGCTCCAGGTTGCATGTTTGCAGCAATTCGGTGCAGGATTTCAGCGGCTTTATTTACGTGCGGCCCTCTTGCATCGTGAGAGGGTAACAAGTCACGCTCGCTGAGAGAGAAATTGGCAAACGGTGGGTTTGCCAGGATAATACTAGCCGCCTGTGACTTGTGGGCTAATGAATCGCTTTGAAATATATCCGTAGGTTGCAGGTCCCAACCATTTGGATTAGGTGCATCGGCCAGTGTCAATCTGAGTCGTGCAATCTCCAATGCAAAGGGGTCCAGATCATAGCCATGTAATCTTCTGCGAAGATATTGATGCCGCCTAGTGGGAGAAGACATCTCTGGTGGTAGTAAATCACCGAGGAGTTGCAGAGCAGCCAACAGAAATGGGGCATGTCCACATGCCGGTTCAAAAACTTTGCGCCGTTTGACCGGAATATCTTCAATCCAAGGACGAAGCTTTCCAATAATATAATCGACCAGATACGTTGGTGTACTGTATGTACCAAGTGCGGCGCGGATTTCCTTTGTAATGAGGGCGTGTTCATACAGGTAGGCTAGCGCATCAGTACTTACCAGGCCCAAATGACTGAACCTCGATATTTCCTGTGCAGACTCTCTTAATGCCGCTTGGAATTTTGGACCGACCTCGATTGGTCCAGTCGATCCATAATGGTTAGCCACATAAGCAAATGTATCCTGCACGTTTTCAAGATCGAGTGAGGCAAATGCAGGAACGTTTTTATCTCTCAGGATTTTTGCAGCTAAAAGCCAGAAATGAGATCGTAATAACCATTGCCCCTGCTGCTGGGAAATTTTATCCCAATGAAGTCTCGATCTGGTATCCAGTACTACCCGCTCAATCAATTCTGTCAGTTTTCGACCAGCTTCCCTCTCCACCAATGGCATAAGGCCCACATCAACAAAGTCGAGCTGATAGCTTGCGTCGAGGCGGGCCCACGTTTTCGCTCGATAAACAGATTCTGGAGCAAGCTCTTCCTTTTGTTTGAGAAAGAAGCTCGGCATCTCCTCGTGGGTAATCTTCCATAGGAGCTTCGGCCTCACCGTACTCTGCTGCCAGATTTGCCATTGGTCGGGAAAATAGAGGAATAACAGCGGTGCTCCCAAACCACGGCAGGAAGCTACATCGGTCTCGGGATCAGGGCTACCATCAATGACAGCGATACACGCAGAACGCGAGTCATGGGAGGGGTGAGCAAAAGCAACAAGGGGGACTGTGTAATGGTGCCCATTGCCCACTTCAACATTTGTGACCAACTGGGAGTCACGGTAACCACAGCCACGTAGATGAGGCCGTAAGAGGGCTGCCCCCGGATGGCTCTGTTGAGCGCTCACATCAGTACCCGCCTGCGGATAATACGAACTCTAGCATCGCTCAGGCCGCCTTTTCCAACTTCTCAATTTGCTCTCGGAGTGGGACGAGGAGAAGCATCTGGCGATGATGTTTGAGCAGGTCAATCACTTCATTATCGCTTGAGGCATAGTAGACGGAGTAGCCGTCCGTGAGAAGATATGCCTCGGATTCATCTAATCGCACCCCCTGCTGCTCAAGATTCCGGGAAACTTGTTGCACCTGGCGCGGTGTAAAACCAGATCGCCGTAGATAGCAGATAATTAATGCTTTGATAATTTCAACCGTTGAGTAAAACAGACTAGGCTGTCCAGGACGTGCCTTTGAGTCTCGCAGCTTGGGCTTGAGAAGTCCGATCTGCTCCCAGTAAGAGACTTGCTTACGCGTCATTCCCGTTAATCGGATCAGCTCCGGGGCCGTATAGAGCTTCTCCTTTAGCCCCTTTGGTAGAGATTTCCTATGCGGGACTAGCTTTTCCGCGATAATCGTTTTCTTACTTGTTGCCATTTCTGTAAGCAATTGTTTCTATTTTTGCTTACATTAGCGCACTCACATCATGAGGGCAAACGGGGAGATACTAACCGGTGAGAAAATACCCCCATGCTTTCTTCACTCTTCACTTGCTCGAAAGACTAGGGCTGGTACAGCTCGTCAAAAAGAGAATTGCCTGACTTGCTAACAAGCCCGTCAGACTGAACCTTTCTCCACCGTGGACGGACACACCGAGCCACCTCCATACAGGGACATGACATGCTCCCAGCGGAGGGGCGGCTCCTGCTAGCCAGGCACCACCAGCCGCTGGTATACATTCCGATATGAGCCAGTGACACAGGCGAAGGAGCCCCGGTGTTACCACCCTTATTCAGCGCAGACTATTTGTCTCGGCTGGAAACATTACGCATTCAGACCAGACGCCGCTTTCTTGGCAGCCGGCCCGGTGGCCATGTGTCGCTGCGCCGTGGTGCGGGGCTCGAATTTGCGGAGTATCGCCGCTACTCCCCCGGCGATGACCTGCGCAAGGTGCTGGGGACGAACGCCCTGCGCTTCTACGGCATTACGGCCTGAGCGGTGGCGCACTCAGTCCCGCTCAACCCAGTCATCGAGGACGGGCGGGACGCGCAGGTGGGCGGGCACGCGCTCCGGGCCAATGCGGCGGTCCAGCTCGGCGTGCCAATGATAGATGCGCCGCTCCTGGTAGTTGAGCGGCACCCCGCGGAATCCAGGTGAGGTGATCGACTCCTGGATGGGCTCCACAAAGGCGATGTCCTCGTCAACAATCCGGTCGAAATTCGCAATGCGCGTCTCCCATAGCGGATGGCGCTCGCCGTCGCCCCAGTCCGGGGCGAACCAGATGACGTCCAGAATGGTGCGGTCTACGCTCTGCGGCCAGAAGGCCACAGCCGGAATACCGGTCGGCGCGATCGGCGCGATCATATTCGGAAAGACGTGATAACTCGGATTATGATCCCGCTCTATGATCGTTGCCGTGGCCATCTCGGGCATGCCGATGGCGCCGGGGTCAACCCAGTCCGGACGCCGGTTGGGCGAGAGCATCATCGAGTGACCCTGCTCCCACAGATGCACGCTGGTCCCCAGGTTATCGAAGATGCGGTCGGTGGTGCGGCGGTGCAATAACCGGAAGTGATACGCCTCCAGAAAGTTTTCCAGCACGACCTTGTAATTGCCCCGCACCTCGACGCTGCGCCGATGGACGAGCCGCAAGTCGTGCAGGGGCAGGTGGCGAAAATAGCGCGCCACCGGCTCAAGAAAGTGCTCCAGGGATGGCGCCTCGACCGCTTCGCACACAAAAATCCAGTTGCCCAGCAGGGCGCACCGCACCGGCACCAGGCTGCGACACGACAGGTCCAGGTTGACCCAGTCGCGCGGGTCGGTGACGGCCGTCAGGGCGCCGGTCGTGTCATACGTCCAGCCGTGATAGCCGCAACTGAAGAAACGACCGGTCTTGCCCGATTCCTGTTGCAGCACCGGGGCGCCCCGGTGACGGCAGGTATTATAGAAGGCCCGAATCCGGCCGTCGCTGCCGCGCATCACCAGGATGGGGGTTCCCGTCCGGCGCCAGACGAGGAAGCTGCCGGGCTCGGGGAGCTGGTCCGTATGCCCGACATACACCCAGCCCTGTTTGAACAGCGCGGCGTGCTCCAGGGCAAAGAACTCCGGCTCCCAGTAGCGCCCGCCGGGAATATCGGGCAGGGCCGGAAAGCCGGCCGGGGCCGCGCTTCTGGCGCGCTCGAAGGCGACACTGTCCTTCCACCGCTCGATTGTCTGCGCGTCCATACCACGACTATACGAGGCAATGCCCGGATGAGCAATTCTTTCGAGACCGGGCCGGGCGCGTCGGTCACGCCTCTTCCGCTTCGGCGTAGCCGAGGCGGCGAATGTCCCGCCCGTGTCCGTGCCGGGTGATGGTGTATTTGCTGACCAGATAGATCGAAACCCAGGGCAGGGTCAAACTGAGGGCGACATGAAAAATGGCCAGGTTGCGGATCGGCTCCTGCATGGCCTCCACGCTCGGATTCGGGACCGAGAAGCCGAACGCCGACAGTAGCAGGCCCACGACGAGCACCCCACCGGCACTGACCATCTTCTGGGCCAGGGCCGGTCCGGTGTTCAGCAGGCCCTCGCTCCGGCGGCCGGTCTTGCGCTGGCTGTCCTCGACGATATCCGCGGCCATGGAGCCGACCAGGATAAAACCCGTCACTGACAGTGCTACCACAAACGCGCTGTGCAGTAGCAGCAGCCACCACAATACGGCGCTGCCGTTGGCCGGAAACAGTGCGACCGACACCAGCGGGTCGAGCAGCCGCAGCACCACCGGCAGCGGCCCCAGCGTGGCCGACAGCAGAAACAGGCCGATGGCGGTCCGCTTCTTGTCCCGCCCGCGCGTCAGCGGATAGGCCAGCAGCCCGCAACTGATGGCGACCAGCATATGGACAACCGGAAAGACCTGGACGTGCTCGGGCGTCCATTGCCAGAAATACAGGTCATAATAGCGATCGGTATTGCTGTGCAGGCCGACGTATAAGGCAAACACCAGGCCCGCGGCAAACAGCATCAGCCACGACCGGTTCGACAGCGTCTCGACGATTTCCCGGCTCATCTGGCGCGGGCTGAACCCCGTGGCAGCGTCGGCCTCGGGAACGTGCAGGGCGGGGATATGCCGGTGCAGGCCGAGGGTTGAGATCATGCCGGTCGCAAAAATGAGCACGCCTCCTATCCAGGCCATGTCCCGATAGCCGGCCGGGTTCAGATAGGCCCGCGAGCCCTGGTACTCGGCCGTCTCCGGCAACAGAAAGGCCAGCGTCAGCCAGGCAAACCCGGCTCCCCCGAACCAGCCGTAGGAGGTGCTCCAGCCAATCAGTTGCGTCCGCTGGTCGTAATCCTTGGTGAGTTCCGGGCCGAGGGCGCCGCGCGGGATTTCGTACAGGGTCATCGACACCCGCACGGCCACGGCCAGACCCAGCAGCCGCACGAACAGACCGTTCTGGCTCAGGTCGGTCGGCGGCTGGAGCAGCGCGTAGAACGAGACCGCAAACGGCAGGATGCCGGCATACATGAAGGGGTGGCGGCGGCCCCAGCGCGTGCGCGCCCGGTCCGACCAGACGCCGACCAGCGGGTCGGTAATGGCATCGACCACCAGCGCCAGGGCCAGGGCCAGCCCGGCCAGGGCCGGGTCCAGTCCCAATACCTGATTGTAATAGACCAGCACCCAGCCGCCGAAGACGTGGTTCTTCACGCCGCTGGCGATGGCGCCGAAACCAAACGCGTTCAGGGTGCCACGGCTGGCGCGGAGGGCGTGCACGGCCGGTTACGTGAGTTCCACGCCCTCCAGTTGGCCGGTGGAACGCCAGTCGTCGAGGATGCGGAAAAACTTGATCGGCCCGGCTCCGTAGGTGCCGGCGAAAAACCCGTTGGAGGTATCCAGCTTACCCTCGTTGTTGTAATAGCCGGGCGTACACTCGGCATAAAACCGCTCGGCGATGCGCGCCTTGTCCCGCATCTCGGCCAGCCACATGTCTTCGGCTTCGAGCGTAGCCTCAATCCGCGTTGCGCCCCGTTGGCGGGCCTGGTCGAGGATATAGGTCACGTGCTTGGCCTGCTCGTTCAGGGCGTGCGGGACATTAACCGCCAGGGCGGTCTGGGTGAAGCCCAGGAAAAAACAGTTCGGGAAGCCGTTGGCCTGGAGTCCGAACAGGGTGCGCCAGCCCTGGGCCCACTTGTCGCTCAGGGCGAAGCCGTTGCGGCCGATGAGGTCGTAGCCGGCCCGGCGGGTATAGCTGGTACCGACCTCGAAGCCGGTGGCGAAGACGATGCAATCGACCGGGTACTCGGTGCCGTTGGCCACGATGCCCCGCTCGGTGACGCGCTCGACGCCCCTGCCGTCGGTATCGACCAGGCTCACGTTCGACCGGTTGAAAGTCGGCAGGTATTCGTCGTGGAAGCAGGGCCGTTTGCAGAACTGCCGGTACCAGGGCTTGAGCGCCTCGGCGGTGTTCGGATCGTTGATAATGGTTTCGGCCCGCACGCGGACCTGATTCATCTTCTGGAAGTCGAGCAGCTCCATGAGCGCGCCCTTCTCGCGTGAGGACAGACGCCGACCCAGTTCGCGCGCAGCCGTCTTGGCGGCGATGCCTGTCAGGTTGCGGAAAATCTCGGTCCAGCCGTCGGCGACCAGATCTTCGTCCTGGTCGCCCCCGCTGACCAGAATATTGAAGTTGTCCATGCGCCGCTGCTGCCAGCCCGGTTCGAGGTTCTGGGCGAAGTCCGGGTCGGTTTCCCGGTTGGCGCGCACGTCGATGGACGAGGGGGTGCGCTGGAACACGTACAGATGCTCGGCCCCTGCACCGAGGTGGGGAATGCACTGCACCGCGGTCGCGCCCGTGCCGATGATGGCGACGCGTTTATCGGCCAGCCCGCTGAGATTCCCGTCTGAGTCGCCGCCGGTATAGGCGTAGTCCCAGCGGCTGGTGTGGAAGGTATGACCCTTGAAGCTGCTGATGCCGGGGATGCCGGGCAGCTTGGGCCGGTTGAGCGGCCCGTTGGCCATGGCCACGAACTGAGCCCGGATGGCGTCACCCCGGTCGGTATGAATGATCCAGCGTCCGCTCGCGTCGTCCCAGCGCATGGCGCTCACCCCGGTCTGGAGGCAGGCGTTTTTGTACAGGTCGTAGTGGCGGGCGATGGCCTTGCTGTGTTCAAAAATCTCGGGCGCGTACGAGTATTTGCGTTTGGGAATATAGTTCAGCTCTTCGAGCAGCGGCAGATAGCAGTACGACTCGACGTCGCACATGGCACCCGGATAGCGGTTCCAATACCAGGTGCCGCCGAAGTCGCCGGCCTGCTCAATGACCCGGATATCGTCAAAGCCGGCCTCGCGCAGCCGGCCGCCCATCAGCAGCCCGCCGAAGCCGCCGCCGATGATGGCCACCTGGACTTCATCGTTAAGCGGGTCGCGCTCGACCCACTCGGAATACGGGTCGTCGGTGTAGCTGGCGAATTCGTCGGCGACTTCCTGGTATTGGGCGTTGCCGTCCTGGCGCAGCCGCTTGTCGCGCTCGGAGCGATATTTAGCCCGAAGCTCAGCCGGGTCAAAGCCTAATTTTTCCTTTGGGTCAGCGTCCAACAGGTCGATACTCATGCGTGTCTCCTCGATCCTACTTGCCGGTATGGCGTTGATTCCGCAACCGCTTGCTCGACATAATGAGCGAGCAGTCTAAAGAATATCCGGCGGTGCGTCTATTGGGCTCGGGAGGCTGGGTTGCGGGCTTTCGAGTGGATCGCCGTCGCGCTGCAATGAGGCTATGGAATCGTTCTTGCCAGGCGGAAGCCGAGGCTGATGTTGCGGTCGCTCGGCTCATAGCGGAAGCGATTGACCACCCGACACGAGGGGGCGGTGCTGCGCCACCCCCCGCCGCGACCAACCCGGCTGCTGCCCGTGGCCGGGCCGTGGGGGTCCGTGACCGGCCCGGCGGGATAGTCTCCATACCAATCCGCCACCCACTCCCAGACGTTGCCGTGCATATCGTACAGCCCCCACCCGTTGGGCTGATAACTCCCGACCGGGGCGGGCCCGCCGGCGACACCGTCCGAACAGGTCGTGTTGCGCCATCTCAGGCCCGTGCTGCTGTCGGCGTGATTGGCGTACCGGCAGAGTTCGGACTCCGCCGCGCCAAAGTGGTACGTCGTCTGCGTCCCGGCCCGCGCGGCGTACTCCCATTCGGCTTCGGTCGGCAGCCGGTAGGTCGTCTCTCCCGTACGGGCGTTCAACTCCGCGATAAAGGTATCGACCTCCTCCCAGGAAACCCCCTCCACCGGGCAGGTGTCGCCACAGTTGCGGAAAAACGACGGATTGTCGCCCATCACCGCTCGCCACTGGGCTTGGGTGACTTCGTACTTTCCCAGGTAGAACGGCTGGCTGATCGTCACCCGGTGGAGGGTTTCATCCTCGTCACGGCCCTCCGCTTCCGCCGGCGAGCCCATCTGGAACGTGCCGGCCTCGATCCGCACGAATTCCATCGCCAGGCTGTCGATCAGCTCCTCGCCCTCCGGCCCGAGGACCATCTCCAGGTGTTGCGTACTCTGGTTCCACTCAAACCGCACGCTCTCCCCAGGCGACGGAAAATCCAGCACCCGGACCTGGGCGCTCGCCCCTCTCACAAATTCTTCCCCGGTGGTCGCCACCTCGAACGTACTCCGCGCAAACTCCACCACACCATCGTAGGCCACGGCGGTGTGGGTGCCATCACCCAGATGTGCCCAGTTCTGGACCGTACTAAAGCCGTTGTCTGTGTCACCACACACCCCGGCGGTATCGGACCGCTCACCGCCATACGGCAGGGGAATCGGGTCGCCAGCGTTAAAGCGGACCGTAAGCGGCCCGCTGGCCTCACACTTCCAACCCGAGATGATCCCGATGCCCGACAGTTTGGCTCCATTACCGGGAATCTCAAGCACAGCGGCATGAACCAGAGCCGGAGCCAGAACAACGAGGCCGCACAGACAGAGTAAGAGATGCATTAGGTCCTCCTCACCTAGTGATGAATGAGGATCGATATAGCACGCGGCTCCGGCGGCTTCATCGGGAGCGGGTGGGTGCGACCAGGCTCCAATACAAATGACGCTTTATACAGTCTGTCGGGCGGGGTGTCCTTGGAGATGAGAGCACCAATCAGGATGTTGGTATCAAGAACGACCCGCACGTACGGCGTCCACTTCCTCGTCGATCAGGTCGAGGAGGGCCTGTTGGTCCTGCCCGGCGTTACGGTCCTTGATCTGGCGCACGGTGAGGTCCAACACGCGGCGACGCACGGCTTCATCAACGAACCGGGACAGATCGCCCTTCTTGCCGCCGGTGCGGGCAAGGAAGGTGCGAACCGCCCGGTCCGTCTGTTCAGGGATGGAGAGATTCCAACGGGTCATAGGCTAGTTTTCCATATTGGATATAGACGATTGACGCCGCTGAACAAGGTTTCAAGATTTGCCAGTGGTGCTGTCACTGTCGAATCAGACAAACTTGCCCGGAGAAATCTTGAAGATTTTGGCCAGTTTGCGAGCTGTTTTTAGGCTGACGGGGCGGATGCCACGTTCCATATTGGAAACGTGCTGACGAGGAATCCCGCCGAGCATTTCGCCTAATTGGGCTTGCGTCAGCCCATGATTCTCTCGGTATATCTTGAGATTATCCCCCGGAGTGGTCTTCGCTTGAATCTCGCGATACCAATCGCTTGCAAAAATGTCCAAGGTCTCCTCATCACGCTCTTCTGCAAGGAGGAGGTCTTTGCCAAATTCTTCTTCCAAAACCGTAATCAACTTAGGAGAGATTTCCCCCTTAATGTTGACCTCAATACGGGGCGTTTTCACGACTGCCTGCATAGTACACCTCGATGACAACGGAACGGCGCTCATGAGACCAGCAAGCCACCCAACTATGAGCTAAGTGGCAATGGTATTGATCCTTTCCAAGTTTGCTGAAATTCGGCCAATCATTTCTCATCGGACCCTTGTCACGTAAATCTTCTACGAGATTGGCCATCTTCTTCTGAATAGGCTCAGGCATTCTTCTTATGCTCTTGAGCATTTTTCTCTTGATGACGACCTTATACATATTGGCTATGTAACCGTTATTTGATTACATAGCAAATTATCTACGGGTCTGTATACTATGCGGCAATCAAGGTACCGGACAGAGAGGTGATTCCCCTCACCCCGACCCCCTTCGACTCGGCTCAGGACAGGTCCTCCCTCCAGGGGAGAGGGAGGAAGATAAAGGAGCAGGGCTATGCGACTCCAACTGGCGCTCAACGTTCGTGACCTCAATGAGGCGGTCGAGTATTACTCGAAACTCTTTGCCGTCAAACCGCATAAACTGCGAGACGGCTATGCCAATTTTGCGATTGATACCCCCCCGCTCAAGCTGGTCTTGTTCGAGAACCCGGAGGCTGAGGAACGACTGAATCATCTCGGGGTCGAGGTGTTTGATGAGGCCGAGATTGCCTCTGCTACGGCGCGCTTCGAGGCCGCGGGTATTACGCCTGAGGTCCAACACAAGAAGACGTGTTGCCACGCCACCCAGAACAAAGTGTGGGCCCTGGAACCGCAGGGACTGCGCTGGGAATGGTATCGAATCACCGACGATGAGCCCGCTGAATGAGAGAGGGAGGAAGAAAATATATGGATAAACCGTCGGGCATAATGGAAAAGCCCCTGATTGACCCGCTGAGCTGGCTCTCCCCATCCCCCAAGCCGCAAGCCTATTACGAGGCCATCAAAAACAAGTTCGCCGAGGAGCGGAATCTCCGGCTGAGCTACCGACCGGAAGGGACGGCGCAGTATACCTCGGACCTGACCGACGGGCTGGCGCACTACGAGGACGACCCCTACAGCGGCGCGCTCACCCCGCGTGAGCCCCTCAACGACAGGGTGGAATGCCTGTTCATCGGCGGCGGCTTTTCCGCCCTGCTGACCTCCGCCCGGCTGCGCAAATGTGGCGTGCAGAGCATCCGTATCGTGGAACGCGGAGCCGATGTGGGCGGCACCTGGTACTGGAACCGCTACCCTGGCGTGGCGTGTGACGTGCCGTCGTATGACTATCTGCCGCTGCTCGACGAGATGGACTATGTGCCCAAAGACCGCTTTGCCAAGGGACCCGAGATTTACGCCCACTGTCAGGCGATCGCCAAGAAATACGACCTGTACGATTCAGCGGTCTTCCAGACGACGGTCACGTCCACGGTATGGGACGAAGCAGAAGAGCTGTGGCATATCCGAACCGACCGGGGCGACCATATGCGGGCGCAGTTCGTGATCTGTGCCAATGGCACGCTATCCAAGCCCAAGCTGACCAGGATCGCCGGCATGGAGTCCTTTCGGGGCCGCTCCTTTCATACCTCGCGCTGGGACTACGACTATACCGGGGAGGACCTGTCGGGTCTGGCGGATAAAGTCGTCGGTATTATCGGCACCGGGGCGACCGCGGTCCAGGCGGTTCCCGGCCTGGGTGAGACGGCCAGAGAATTATACGTGTTCCAACGCACGCCGTCTTCGATAGACATCCGCGACGACCATCCGACCGATCCCAACTGGGCGCGGCAACTGCAACCCGGTTGGCAGACCGAGCGGCGGAACATGATGCGCAAAATCATGGACCCGCAGTTGACCGAGGAACAGAAGGCCCAGCGCGCCGCCCTGCCCCGCGAGGAGATCATCCGCCGCCAGGAGAACGCCAACATCGACTACATGCTGCGCATTCACCAGCGCATCGACGAGATCGTGCAGGACCGGGCGACCGCCGAGACGCTCAAGCCGTGGTATATGTTCATGTGTAAGCGCCCGTGCTTCCACAACGACTACCTGCCGACCTTCAATCGGCCCAACGTGCATCTGGTCGATACCCACGGCAAGGGCATCACCCAGATCACCGCAAAGGGACCGGTGTTTGAGGACACACAGTACGCGCTCGACCTGCTCATCTATGCCACCGGCTTTGAGGTCCAAAAAACCGGGATTTACAACCGGATCGCGGGCGTCGGCGGGCGCGAGCTGACCGACAAATACAGCAGCGGCATCCGCACCCTGTTCGGTCTGCATACCCAGGGCTATCCGAATCTGTTCATCATGGGCGGCTATCAGTCTTCGTTCCAGTTCAATCTGACGGATATTCTCAATACCGAGGGCGACCATATCGCGGCCTGCATCGACCATGTCCGTCGCAACGGCTATCGGTCGATAGACCCGACGCCCGAGGCCGAGGAGTGGTGGGTGCAGGAAGTCATCAAGCACCGCGGCAAGACCAGCCGCAACCGGGACTGTACGCCCGGCTATTACAACTTCGAGGGCGAGGCCAACCGCCGGCAGGACGGCAACTACAACGGCGGCTTCCACCGCTATGTGAGCTTCATGCAGGCAGCCCGGCAGAAGATGGACGCCCACTTCGTCTTCACCCGGCAGGAGTAAGCGCAGCCCGTCCTATTGATCTCGAGGGAGGGGCGGATTCGCGCCCCGGTCTGCAAACATGACCGTCCTCTCTAATCCACAAACTCCGGCATGAGTTCGGCAAACATCTCAACCTGCCCCTTCACATCCTCAAGCGGCAGCAAGCCCTGGTCGCAGAACACTAAGAAATATTCAGGATGGAGCTGTTCCTGAACGGCGGCCAGTTGACGCCGGACATCGTCCGGGGTTCCGACAAAGGCAATGCCGGCATCAATGACTGGCTCCACGGTCGTTGGGATATTGGGGTAGAAATGCGAATGGTAGAGCCCCAGGAGATACATGACCCCCTGCTGCGCCACTGCCAGGGCCGCTTCTTTTGTCTTCCCTAATGCCACGACACGGGCGAGCCCGACGCTTTCCCCCAGTTCAAGCGAACGCCCGGCTTTGAGCGCCTCTTGCCAGTAGAATTCCGCCCCTTTGATGGCGATGTCCGGAAACGGCAAGAAGATCATTGGGACCACGCCTTCCCGCGCGTTCCAGCCTATTGTCTCTTGGGTCAAAGTCATAGCTTGCAGGAGCAACGGGTGCGGTTTTTGGAACGGTTTCGGCACAGGAGAGATCTTGCGCAACCAGCCGTCCTTGTCGATTTCACCCGGTGCTCCATAGCGGCGCGCAGCCTCAGCCGCCGGCCATTTGATGCCCTCAGGCGGGCTGGGCACTTTGTAGTACTTGCCATCGAAAGAAAAGGGCTCATCTTTCCAACACAGCTTCATGATGTGAAAGAGTTCCTGGGACACCTCACGATTATGCAGCTCGGCATCTTTCCCTATGACGGAAGGCTCGACCTGATAGCGCTGTCCGAGGGTATTCACCCAGTGGGGGAATACCCCTCTGGCAAATCCGGCGACTGACCGGCCCTGGGTGATTTGGTCTGCCCAGGCAATATCTTCGGCAAGACGAATGGGGTCCCAGGTCGGGAGTACGTATCCGAGCGGTCCGATCCTGATCCGTTTCGTGTGCGACGCCAGATTGAGCAGATGCGGAGTCGGATTCGCCCCGGCAATAAACCCATCCGAGAAAAAATGGTGCTCCGAATATGTCAGAATCTCGAAGCCGCAGTCCTCAGCAAGCTGGGCGAGTTCAACCATCTCGTCCAGCATGAGCTGGACTTTGTCTGTTCTATGGAAAATAGGCCGGAGTTCCTCCCGTTCGGCTGGTGAGGCCGGGATAACGGGACCGATATGCAAGATAAATTTCATTGGCTGTCCTCGCTTTGGTTCAGCTCTTACGACAAACCCAGCTTGATCGGGTTCGTTGACTTCACACCAAGAGAGATAATATTGTCAAGCTATCGAGGAACCTGTCAAACCGCAGTTCCGCAGGCCGTAACGAGGGCATGAATTCTCGTAGCACAGGTCTGTAGAGGGCCATAGCGAAGCCTGGAGTGGACGGCGGACTAGGACGATTGGCCACTCTGGTGTGAACGGAGAACCGACGGGGCACGACACGAGAGGGCGGGGAGCCAGGGCCTGAACACAAAGGGGGGGAAAGCCATGCGCGACCATTCCCAGACCGCTGTGACAACGGACACTCTGCTTGAGCGCGCCCGCGAGGTCGCCCGGCTGGCGGCCGAGCAGGCGCCCGCCATCGAACAGCAGCGCCGCCTGCCCGACGGGCTGATGCAGGCTATGAAAGACTCCGAGTTGCTGCGCGTCCTCCAGCCGGCCCACTGGGGCGGCTACGAGCGAGACTTGCGCACTTTCTTACGGGTGGCGACCGAGATTGCCAAGGGCGATACCTCAACCGGCTGGGTGTATTGTATTCTCGGTATCCATTACTTCTGGATCAGCTATGTCGAGCCGGAACTGCAAGAGGAGATCTGGGGGAAGGATTCGAGCGTGATGATGGCCGACTCCTTCGCCCCCACGGGGTCTGCCCAGGAGGTCTCGGGCGGCTACCGGCTCAACGGCCAGTGGAGTTTTTTAAGCGGCCTGTGGTGTAGCGATTGGATCGCGGTCGGGGCGCGGGTGGCACCCCAGCCGGACGCGCCGGCCGAGTGGACGATGATGTTTGTGCCCAAGCCGGATTATCGGCTCGACGACCGCTGGCACGTCGTGGGCCTGCAGGGCAGCGATAGTAATACGGTCGTGGTGGAGAACGCCTTTGTGCCCCACCACCGGGTCTACTGGTTGGAGCGAGCGGAACGGACCGGGACGTCGCCCGGACAACAACTGCATCCGAACGCCTTGTATCAGCTCCCCTTTATCCCCACCCTGGGCGTTGCACTGCTGCCGACGGCCATCGGCTCGGCCCGCGCGGCCATTGCCCATTTTCAGGAGTGGACGCGGACCCGCGCCCCCGTCTACGGCCCGGGCGAGACCCCCCTGCCCGGCACGGCCAGTGCCCATATCGCTCTGGCCGAAGCCGCCACCACGGTTGAGGCGCTGGAAGGGCTGATGTTGCAGAACACGGACGAACTCGTGACGGAGTATGGCCAGCCGGGCCGCGTCCCGAGCGCCCAGGAGCGGGCCAAGTATTATGCCTGGCGCAGCTATATCGTGCGCCAGTCCGCCCGCGTGGTTAATCGGCTGTTTGAGCTGAGCGGCGGTCGGTCGCTGTATCTCCAGCACCCGCTCCAGCGCATTTGGCGCGACCTGCATGCGGTCAGCCAACATATCGCCCTGCACTATGAGGCCGGGCTGGAAGCCTATGGCCGCACCCTGGTCGGGCTGCCGAGCGGGTCGCCGCTGTAGACCCAGACACGCGGAGAAAGTCTGCGGTCGAGGCGACACATATCCCTGCCTGGATTCCTGCTTCCGCAGGAATCCAGGCCCCCAGCCCCCGCCGCCCGCTGGATGCCGGATCACGTCCGGCATGACGAGCGCACCAGGAAGATGGTGCATGGGATGCACCCTACGGTTCTGGAGCGCCGCTCACTACATGAGCGCAGTGTTCAGATTGGCGTAGCCGCCGGGCGCGTTAATGCGCGGCGAGTTCCTGGAGTTGCTCCGGGGTGGGCGTGGTCTCAAACTGCGGCAGGGTCGCAGACAACTCGTCCCACGGCTGGGCGCTGGCCGTCCAGATATGGGCGGTGAGTTCCAGTTGGCCGGGGTCGTCCAGGCTGGCCGCGCTGATGCCTCGAATATCCGGGATCAGGTCGGCGCGGGCCGAGACGGGGGAGCCGCACTCGGCACAGAACCCCCGGCGGGTCTTGGCCCCGCTCGTCCCGGTGCAGACATGTTCCTTGGGGGCACCCTGGGTGAATTGCACGGCCGACGCGGAAAAAACCACATTCACGGCCGCACCGCCTCCGGTGGAGCGCTGACAATCCCGGCAGTGGCATTTCCAGGTGAAGAGCGGCGCGGCAGTACACGTATAGCGTATCGCCCCACAGGCACAGCCGCCCGTCAACGGAACAGCAACAGTCATAAGTATAGTCCTTTCTCGTTACGACCTGATCGCCTCAGCAGGCTGGGCGCGACTATACCAGGCGAATCCTGCCGGCTCCAGGGTCGCCCCACCGGCTTGGCTTGCGTTTCAGCCGGCCTGAATTATACTCTGCCCAAGCTGATAACGCGAAAAAGAGGGGGAACACAATGAGCATGACTGATCGACTCGACCCGGAGCTGGCCGCGCCGCTCGAAACCTTTGTGCATCTGACCGGCGGCGGGCTCAACCTGCACGATATCCCGGCCACCCGGCGCACGATGGATGAGCTGGCCGCGGCGCAGATGGCCAGGGCAGCCCCCATCACGGGCATCACCACCGCCGACCGGCAGGTGCCCGGACCCGACGGAGCGGTGTTCGTTCGCATCTATCAGCCAACCGAGCGGCCCGACACGTTGCCGGCGCTGCTGTGGATACACGGCGGGGGCTATGTGCTGGGCAGCGTTGAGCGGGACGACCTGCTGGCCACCCATCTGGCCAAGGTCGCGCAGTGCGTGGTGGTCTCGGTCGAGTACCGGCTCGCTCCCGAGCATCCCTTTCCGGCGCCGGTCGAGGATTGTTATGCCGCGCTCAAGTGGCTGGCGACCCACACCGACGAACTCGGCGTTGCGCCCGCCCGGATTGCCATTGGCGGGGCGAGTGCGGGCGGGGGGCTGGCGGCCGGCCTGGCGCTTTTGACGCGCGACCGGGGCGAAGTCGAGTTGGCCCTTCAACTGCTGATCTACCCCATGATCGACGACCGCAACGTCGCTCCTGCCAGCCAGACGCGGCCCGATACCTTTGTATGGACGCGGGAAAACAACCGTATGGGTTGGCACGCCTACCTGGGACGAGAACCCGGTGGAGCAGACGTGTCGCCGTATGCCGCGGCCGCCCGGGCCGGCGACCTCACGGGCCTGGCGCCGGCCTATATTCCGGTGGGTGACCTCGACCTGTTCCTGGACGAGAACATCGAGTACGCCCAGCGCCTGCTGGCGGCTGGGGTGCCGACCGAGCTGCACGTCTATCCGGGCGGCTATCACGGCTTTAACGGTTTCGCCCCTGGCGCGGACATCGCCCAGCGCTTCAATACCGAACGCGACGAGGCGCTCAAACGCATACTCCACCGTTAATCGAACCAGTGGATGGGATTGCGTCGCTCGACCTGGCCTAGCCTGATTGAGGCGGTCGTATAGCCCAGCGGGCATTGCAGCCGGCGGCTCAAGGCCCGCACGGTCTCCAGCGGAATCGATAAATAAGCGTTCTCCTGCTGGCGTAACCAGGCGCAGCAGTAGGACAACGACAGGGCGCGGCGGTGTTGGTCGCTGGTATTGGCGCCCCCGCCGTGCCACAAAAAGAGTAAATGTGTCCTCCAACCAGCATGTAGATGCTGGACACGTTTACTCTTTTCCGCCGTCAAAGAGCAGTACTGATCCGGCCGGCTCACTCAAGGCGTTCAGGATAGCCGTCTCCGTTATGTTGTTCCTCCTGGCGGTGGTGCTCTTCCACTTGGGTCTGGGCATCGGGCTGTCGCAGAGCCCACAGGCCGGCAACTTCCTGTGCCTGACTGCCCTGGCGATTGCCGGCCTGAACGTGTGGTGGATCGTACGAGGTCGGTGGCGGAAGTGAGTCCGTGCCGATGCAGACCGCTAGCGAACCGCCAGGACCTTTAGCTGCAAGCCTTCGTGTGCCTGAAGGCAGCCGATGATCTCGAACAGATTCCGGGCTTGCGGATTGCCATGCGGACCGAACATGCGCATCAGGCTCTTGGGCGACTTGTCGGTCAACCCGCTAAGCTCCTCAAAACCGATAGTCGCGTTGATGTAGTCGCGTAGTACCGCCTTACCCGTCTCTACATCACCCGCTAGCAAGCACTCGACCCCCTCCTTGAGCAGTGCCTCGCGGAAGGCCGGGTCACGCTTAATACGCGTCTGAATCGTCTCCTTGAAGTGTCGTGTCAGGGACATGGCTAAGTCTCCCACCGCTTACGCTGTTTGTATTCCCGCCAGAGAGCACGGGCAGTCTCAATATCCTGTTGTTGATGCTTCTTAGTCCCGCCGCCTAGGAGAATAACCAGGGTATCGCCGTCCTTGCCGAGATAAACTCGGTAGCCAGGGCCGAAGTCTATCCGGCATTCGAGGACCCCGGCACCCGCACTCTTGACACCGGAGAGGTTTCCTTGCTCCATCCGGACCAGTGCTGTCACCACCTTAGCCGCAGCTTGGGCATTAAGCCGATTAAACCATCTGGTATACGGGCTACGTCCTTTGGCGTCAATGTATTCCCTGACCTCGACCATCAACAGTAGGTAACTTATACGTTACCATTTGGCAAGTCCGCTCTGAGGGAAGGCGGCGCTTGATGTTGGTCAAGTCTGACAGCCCTGATACGAGAGTGCTGGAAAAATTCTGGTACCCCTATCGAACCCTGTCTGAATATGATTTGTAATGCACTTACCCGGCTGTATGGCTGCTGGGTTGTCGCGTTTATTTTCTTGCCAGAGGAGGCAATTGTTGTGATGAAGTTATTTGTTGGGAATCTCTCATGGGACGCCACCCCGGCCGACCTCGAAGCGTTATTCGGCGAAGTCGGAGCGGTCGCCTCAGCGAATATTATTACCGACAGGGAGAGCGGGCGCTCTCGCGGGTTTGGCTTTATTGAAATGGAAAACGACGATGAAGCCCGAACGGCGGTTGAGCGCTTTCATGACTATGAGTTTATGGGGCGACCCCTGACGGTCAACGAAGCACGACCCAGGGAGCGCCGCGAACGTCGGTGGTAGGGGTATGCCAGGCAGAGCAAAACCAACCAGTTTTCTCAAGCGCCAACGGGAACAGTACCGTCAGCAAAAGCAAAAAGAGAAAGCGGAGCGCAGGCGCGAGGCCAAAGCCCGAAAAGCGGCCAATGTTCGCGCTGAGGGAGACGAGGATCCCGATATTGCCGGGATTCGACCCGGCCCGCAGCCTCTTCCCGAGCAGTGGGATGTGGTCGATGAAGAGGATAAGCCTGCCTGATTGCAGCGCCCCGGCGGAATTGGGGCGCTGACCGCTACGGGGTGTTCTTCCTATCCGCGCCGCTTTATTCACACCGCTGCGAACCCGGTGCCGTTCTCGGCTGTCCCACTCAGGCCCCAGCAGTTTTGCGGAGGAGGGGAACCGCTGGATGTCGGATCACGTCCGGCATGACGAGCGCGTCCAACAAGCCCGATTCTTATCGCCGGCCCTTATACAACAGCCCGCAGGGTGCGCCCTGCGCACCAGGAAAATGGTGTATGGGATGCACCCTACGGTTCTGGAGTTGGAGGGGTGCCGCGTCAGCGGCGAGGTGGGTTGTCCCCAGTCCGGCGGCCCCAGCGCGTCTGGCGGGAGACGGCGCTTTACAGCAAGGGCTCCAACTCGGCGGCCCGCGTTGGAATGGCGGCCCGCGCCTGGTCGAGGCGCTGCTGGCGCTCGGCTTGACGGACGAGATCAGTATCCTGGACGGCCAGGGCGTGTTGTTCGAGGAAGGTCCGGGCCTGGCGGCGCTGCTCAAGCCAGGCCAGACTGACATACCAGACGTCCTGTTCGCCGACGGCAATGCGGCTGTCCTGGCTTTTCCATACCAGCCAGGACAGGGCGTAGGACCAGTCGGTCACGGTGGATGGCTTCCAGCCCGAATCCAGGAGAGGGTTGATATCAAGATCGTCCCACTGGGTGGCGAGGCCCTGCGGCCGGCCGTATTTATTCACCACGGCCACACGCATGGGAGCGCGGTATTCCAGGTCGGAGAGTTCGGCATCGTCGGTCTCAGGCGCATGCTGGACCGCTTCGGGCATCAACTCGATGCCGAGCGCATACAAACCGAAACGGCGATCAATCCGAAAGGTCACCGTCCGCGTCTGCCAGGTGGCGTACAACACGATTTCGGGACCCGAGCGGATGGTGGTCGCGGCCTTCAGGCTTTCATCTGCGGTGCGTTCAAGGTCGGGTAGTTGTTCTGTTTGCGCCAGCGTTGACTGCCATTCCGCACCGAGCGGCAGGCGCGCCGCCGACTGGGCGTGCGCAAACGAGCAGACGCCCCCCAGCAGCACAAACATCAGACTGAACGAGAAGAGCGGCATGAAAAAAGTCTCTCACATTTTCCGCTGGGCTACCAGGCAGGCGTATCAATACCCGTCAAAGTGGGCGATCCGCTCGCGGTGATAGGCAGCCGCGCCAAAGGCGAACTCGTTCCACTTGGCCCGCTTGAACCAGAAGTGCATATCGTGCTCCCAGGTAAAACCGATCCCGCCGTGCATCTGCACCGCCTTGTTGGTCGTGCGCGTATAGACCTCGGACAACCGCGCCTTGGCAACCGACGCCGCCCGAGACGCGTCGCCGGCGCGCGTGTCAAAGGCGTAGGCGGCGTACCAGACCAGGGAGCGAGCCGGTTCGATCTCGCTCACCATTTCGGCCGCCATGTGTTTGAGGGCCTGGAAGGAGGCAATCGGTCGGTTGAACTGCTCGCGGACCTTGGTGTACTCGACGGCCATATCGAGCGCTTGTTGGGCGCCGCCGAGACTGTCGGCAGACAGGGCAACGCAGGCCAGGTCTTGAAGCTGGGCCAGCAGTTTCCAGCCTTTTCCTTCCTTGCCCAGAAAGCCGGCGATCGGCACCTGCTTGAAGCGGACCTCGTACACCCGTCGCGTCCGATCAAAAATATTCAGCGGTTTGATGCTCAGGCCGGGTGCGTCGCGCTCGACCAGCACCAGACTGACGCCTTTTTCGCCCTTGCCATCGGTGCGGACCGCCACCACAAAAATGTCGGCCACGGCGGCAAACGGGACGAACATCTTGGTGCCGCTCAGCCTATAGCCGTCACGTTTCTTCCGCGCCTTGAGGCTGATGCCGGCGGCGTCCAGGCGGTCGCTGGCCTCAAGAAAAGCCAGACTGCCGATGGCCTCGCCCGAGGCCAGCCGGGGCAACCAGGCCTTTTTCTGAGCGGAGCTGCCACCGCGCATCAGGGCGAGCGTGGCCAGGGCGGCAGAAAACAGAAACGGACCCGGCAGCACGGCGCGGCCCATCTCTTCGAGCAGCAGGGCCATATCGAGCAGGCCGAGCCCGAGCCCGCCGAATTTTTCCGGAACGAGCAGGCCGGTCCAACCCAGCGCCGCCATTTTCCGGTGCAGCTCGGGTGAAAACCCGGGCGCGTCGTCCAGGAGCGCCCGCACGAACTGGGGGGAACATTCCTGGGCCAGAAAGTCTCGGGCCGAGCGCTGGAGCAGGTCTTGTTCTTCCGATAAGCCGAAGTCCATCCGGGCCCCCCTGGGTCTGCGTTAGCGCGCCTTCGGCATGCCGAGCCCGCGCTCGCTAATGATATTCTTCTGAATCTGAGACGTCCCGCCGCCAATAACGAGACCCAGCGTGAACATGAACTCATACGGCCAGATGCCGTTATCGATCACGTGTGAGTCCCCCCGGTTGAGCGGGGCGTAGGAATTCATGATTTCCAGCGCCAGGGCGCAAATATCGTGGTTCAGTTCGGTCCCGACCAGTTTGTTCACCATGGCGCCGATGCCGGGCTGGCGGCCCTTGGTGGCGTCCGTGAGCTGCCGAAAGGAGTGATATTTCATGGCTTCGACCCGGGTGGTCAGGTCGGCCAACTGCTGACGGATGGCCGGGTCTTGGGCCGCGGGCCGGCCATAGCGGCTATGGCTGCGGGCCAGGCGGATGAGGTTTTGCAGCATGAGCTGGGTGCGGGTCGTCGAGCCCAGCATATTGCGCTCATGAAACAGGGTGGCGTTGGCGACCAGCCAGCCCTGGTTGAGTTCGCCGACCAGATTCTCGCGCGGGACGCGCACATCCTCGAAAAAGACCTCGTTAAAGCCGGCGTCGCCGGTCATCTGGACCAGGGGGCGGACCGTGATCCCCGGTGTCTTCATATCGATCAGAATATAGGAGATGCCGCGATGCTTGGGCGCGTCCGGGTCGGTCCGCACCAGACAAAACATCCAGTCCGAGAACTGCGCCCCCGAGGTCCAGACCTTTTGGCCGTTGACGATGAATGCGTCGCCAATGAGTTCGGCTCGGGTCCGCAGCGAAGCCAGGTCCGAGCCCGAACCGGGCTCGGAATAGCCCTGGCACCAGATTTCTTCGGCGCTGAGGACTGGGGGCAAATAGCGCTGTTTCTGCTCCTCGGAGCCGACTTGCAGCAGGGTGGGGCCGAGCATGGTCAAACCGGACGCGCCGATCAAACCCGGCGCACGGGCCAGGACCAGTTCTTCATTCACAATGGTCTGGCGCATGATGTCGGTGTCGCCCTGACCGCCGTAGGCTTTCGGCCAGCCCAGGGCGACATAGCCGGCCTCATACAGCCGGCGCTGCCAGTCCTTGGCGCGTCGGAGGCGCTGCGGATCGTTGGGCGGCAGGTCGCTCAGGCTTTTGTCTTTTTTCGGCACGTTGGCCTTGAGCCAGGTCCGCACCGTTTGCCGAAACGTCTCGTCCTCTTTGGAGTATGCCAGGTCCACGGCGTGTCCCCCTTTAATACCTAGAGATGATACAAGCGCTGGGCGTTTTCGCCGATGATTTTTTGCTGGGCGTGGGTCGGGAGTTTTGCACACGAGGCTCTGACTTCATCCACCACACCGGGAAAGGTGCAGTCGAAGTGAGGATAGTCCGAGCCCCAGATGACGCACTCCTCAAGCCCCAACTCGGCAATACCGCTCAGCGTACTCTCGTCCGGGTCCATGGAGATAAAGCACTGCTCGCGAAAGTGTTCGCTGGGTCGCTTTTTGAGCCACGGGACATAATGGCCCATGGTGTCAAAATGGCTGTCCATGCGGTCCAGCCAATAGCCCAGCCAACCGACTCCGGACTCCAGAAAGGCGACCTTGAGGCTGGGAAACCGGGAGAGCACGCCACCGCAAATAAGGTCCATACAGGCGCCCTGCTGTTCCCAGGGATGACACACCATATGAAAAAAGAAGGGGTCCTTATAGCGCTCCTGGCCCAGGGTCGGCATCTTGGTGCCGAAACTGCCATGAATGGCAACCGGAACGTCGAGTTCCTGGGCTGCCTGCCAGAGGGGATGATAGGCCGGGTCGTTGAGCCGACGGCCGTTAAACGGGTTGGGGCGAATAAAGACGGCACGCATGCCCAGCTCTGTGACGACGCGCCGCATTTCGGTCACGGCCGCCTCGACGTTTTGTAAGGGCAGCGGCGCCACGCCGTAAAAACGCTGCGGGTAGGCTAGGCAGAAGTCGGCCAGCCAGTTGTTATAGGCCCGACAGGCCGCGGCCGCCACCTGGGGGTCGGTGATATCACCGTAGATGAGCCACAGCGTCGGGTAGAAAAAGGCGATCTCAATGCCCTCAAGGTCCATATCCTTGAGCCGTTGGTGCGGGTCGTAGCCGCCGGGGACAATCTCGTCCCAGGACATGGTGCGCGCCCGCTGGGCGTCTGACATGCCGCCCGGCGTGCAGGCCGCGGCAATCGCCATATTGCGATCGCGCCGCAGCTCACCGTTGATTTTGAGACAGTCCACCCCTTCCGCATCCTTGGCAATCTGAATTACCTGGGCCCGATAGGCCGGCTCGGTGTATTCCTGCCACACGCTCGGCGGCTCCAGCAGGTGTCCGTCTGCGTCAATGATGGTTGCCATGACTCCCTCCTCTAGCGTGATATACGCCTGCGGCTATTGGGGCGGCTCCGGCGGCAGGACGCGCACCTGATTGCTGATCCGCTCGTAGGTTCCACCTTCTTCTACCAGTCCCTTTAAGGACACCACACAACACTCTTCCGGGTCGCTCAAATCCTGCCAGTCAACCGCTTGGGGGGGAATGCCGATCTTGATGATGACGGTATCGACCGACAGGATAAATTCTTCCAGGGCGGCAAAGATCTTCACCTGCGGCTCCAGCGGAGACACCACGATTTCCTTATAGGGCAGAGGCAGGCGTTCCGCAGGGGCGAGCTCATAGTCCAGCGTAATCCGCAGGACGTCTTCGGCCGGACGGCTGAGGATCGCATTCGAGATTTCGACCAGCGGTTTATACACCTCGGGCTCGGAGCAACCGCCCACGAGAATAATAAGCGGCAAGAGACGGAGCATAAGAAATCTAGGCATAAGCTGTCCACATCTTTTTCGTGCTTGTGCCTTATCACGTGGATGCGGAGAAGAAAAACCCGCAGCCAGGATTTTATGGAACGACCCGCCCCTCGGGTGTGGCCATGAACCGGGCCGGCTCTTGCTTCATGGCCTGGTTGCGGTCGCGTAGAGCACGTTGGCTTCGACCGCGGCCACGCCATTGGCGCGGATAGAGGCGAGATTGGCCGCGCGAACCTGCTCACGCTCGGCCGGCTCCAACTGCTCAAGCGTTCCTCGGTAACCCGAGCCGAGAACGGCCGCCCACCAATCTTCCGCTGAGCGCAGGGAGTGGACGCCGATCTCGCTGACCACCCGCACGTTGCGGACGCCACCCGCTTCCAGCATGGCCCGCAGGGCGGCAGGGTCGGAGATGCGATCCCAGGGGTTGAAGCCTTTGTAGAGCGCGGGTCGGACCGCGCCGACGGCATCCCAGAATGCCGTGTTGGCCGGCTCGAAGAAACGCGGCCCCCAGGTTGTGAGGGCGAGCACTCCGCCCGGAGCGACCATGCGCCAGAGTTCTCTGACCGCCCCAGGCATATCGGGAATAAAGAATATGCCGAACACACACACCACGGCATCGAAGTGGCCGTCGGGCAGGCCGAGGTCCAGCATATCACCCGCCCGGAACTCGATGTTCTTGGTCCCTTGGCGGGCGGCCTTGGCGCGCGCCAATTCCAACAGACCCTCGGCAAGGTCAACCCCGAGCACCGAGCCATGGGGTGCCACCTTTTTCGCCGCGGGTATGGCCGACGCCCCACTGCCGCAACAGACATCGAGGCAGCGCGCGCCCGGCGACAGGCCGAGCCGGTCGATCGTCCGGCGGCCGAAGCGCTCCCAAAACGAGTTGGCGCTCAGGTCGTAGGCGTCAGCCGCCGCGTTATAGGTCGTGGCCGCTCTCGTCTTGGCCTCACTGGGGGTCGGCATAGCTGCGCATTCCTGCTTCTTGTGTGGAGCGTTTCGGAGGGAACGGGGACAAGAGAGCTATGCGGCAGACACGCTCCGCCGCACTACGCTAAGCCCACATCCCGGGCGAACTTTTCCATCATCTTCATCATGTCGGCATACGTCCGGGCGAAATTGAAGAAGGCCAGATACAGATAGCTTGCGCCGAGTTCCTGGTAGCGGGGAATATCGTCGAGGATCTCGTCCGGCTTCTTGCCGCGGGGAGACACACACAGGGTAATCTCGGACAGGTCGCGGCCGGCCTTGGCCGCTTTTTCTTTGAGTTTCTCTACCCGCTGGGCAAACTCTTGCGGGCTGAACACCACGGCCGGCCAGCCGTCGCCGAGTTCGACCACGCGTCGCAAGGCCGGGCCGGTATGGCCGCCTATCCAGATTGGCGGATGGGGTTTTTGGACGGGTCGTGGCTCACAGCCGACCTGGCTGAATTGGTAGAAACGACCGGTAAACGAGGGGTTTTCGTTGGTCCATAATTCCTTCATGACCGCGATGGTTTCTTCGCTGAGCGGACCGCGGTCGGCAAAGGGCGCATTCAGAATATCGAACTCTTCCTCCATCCAGCCGACCCCCACGCCGCAGATGAGCCGCCCGGCGGATAAGACATCCAGGGTGGCCAGCGTCTTGGCCGTGACAATCGCGTTGCGGTGCGGCAGCACGAGCACGGCCGTGCCTAAGCGAACCTTGTGGGTGCAGGCGGCCACAAAGCTCAGCACGCTCAGGGGTTCGAGCAGAGGCGCCTGCGGGTCCAGGGGAAAGCTGCCGTTCGGACTGTAGGGATAGCGGGAGGCAATCTGCCTGGGCGTAATGATATGATCGGCGACCCAGACGGAATCAAAGCCCAGCGCCTCAGCCGTTTGGGCCGTGGTCTTGAGGCGGTTGAGGACATCCCCTTGTGCCAGTGGCCCAAGATGGGGCAGAAACGCACCGTACTCCATAGCTCTCCTCCGCGGGCGGAAAATCCACCCCCTGCTAGCATACCCTCGGCTGAAATACCAATCGTCTGAGGACGTCCGGTACGCTCTGGAGAGCCTCGGGTCTTGTAGCCATCCCCCTGAGGACATGCTACAGAGCGGTACCGAGGCCAGCCATGCCGAATGATGTCAGGGATGCAGGGATAGGTGCGGGTGTTCGGGTCCTCCTGGTCCGACATGGAGAGACCATCTGGAATCAGGAAAACCGCTGGCAGGGCCAGGCCGATACGCCGCTCAGCCAGACGGGCTATGACCAGGCGCGGCAACTCGCCCGGCGCTTCCGGAATGAAGAACGGCGTATTCAGGCGATTTATACCAGCGATCTCAGCCGCGCGCGTGACACCGCGGCTATTCTGGGCCGGGCCTTAGGCGTCAGGCCGGTCGAGGCGACGGCCTGGCGCGAGATGGATATCGGAACCTGGAGTGGGCTGACAACCGCCGAGGTGGCGGGCCGGCACGCCGAGGAATGGGCACGGCTGCGCCAGGGCGAGGACCTGCCGCGCGGCGGCGGCGAAACCTTTGCCCAGTTCCAAGGGCGTTTGCTGCAATCGAGTCAACAGTTTATCCGAGACCATCGGGGCGAACAGATTGTCGTGGTGACCCACGGAGGGGCGGTGCGGGCTTTCCTGTTGCACTGTCGCGGTCTGAGCATGAGCCAATTCGGCCAGATTGAAAAAATTGGCAATACCGGCGTCAGCGAGGTCTCGCTCTCTCCAGGTGGAGAGGCGAAGATACACACGATTAACAGTACGACCCATCTCAACGGGGCGGTGCTGTCCGGCGAGACGGTTGACGCCTAACCCCTCACCCCCAATCCCTCACCCCTAACCCCCACTTGAGGATATCAGTCTGTTACATTTTTTGTCCTCGCGCTGGTTCAAAGTCAGCCTGAGTCTCGGACTTTTATTTATTCTTGTCTCCTCCGTGGAGGTGGCCCACCTCGTCCGGCAGTTGCGCGCGGCCCGCCTTGACTATGTCGGCCTGGCCTTCTGCGGCTATCTGCTGGGCCAGGCGGTCAGTGCCTACCGCTGGCGTCTGCTGGCCCGCCCGCTCGGATTCGGACAACCGCTGAAAACCTTTGTGGCCTACTACTTTGCCGGCATGTATCTGAATCTGTTTGCCCCGAGCGTCGTGGCCGGGGATGTGGGCCGGGGCTATCTGCTGGCGCACGGCCGCGCTCGTTTGGGGGCTGCGCTCCAGTCCGTCCTGGCCGACCGGGTGAGCGGCCTGGTGACGCTGGTCTGGGTCAGCGCCGGCGGTTTTCTGCTGTGGGGTCCGAGTGTGCTGCCGGTTGAGCTGTATTATGGCCTGCTGGTCGCGGCCGGCGGGAGCCTCGGCCTGTGGTGGGGCCTGCCCTGGCTGCTCGCCCGCTGCACGTCAGCGGACAATATCGTTCGGCGCGCGGTGGACCGGCTCAGCCTGCCCTACCGCACGGACCTGGCCCTGCTCGGCTGCGTGTGTGGCCTGTCGGTCTGCTTCCATCTCTTTCAGCTCGGCTTGCACGCGCTGGTGGCCGCCGCCCTCGGGTTGGCGGTCCCGGTGTGGTACCTCGTCCTGTTTGTCCCCGTGGTCCAGATCTTGAGCGCCCTGCCCGTCAGTTTTGGCGGGCTGGGGATACGCGAAGGCGGCTATGTCGTGTGTCTGGCCCTGTGGGGAATCGGGCGGGACGAGGCGCTCGCCTTCGGCCTGGTCTGGAGCGCCATCGTGCTGGGCGCGAATATGTGCGGCGGCCTGGCCTTCTGCGTCTTCCCGGAGGTGGGCTTCTCGCCCGCGGCGCTTAAAAAAACGTGGGACGAATCAAAATAGTTTCTTCACGACCGGCCCCAACGGAAATCATTTTGACCGGGACGTTCACCAGTTGTTCGAGGCGTTCGACATACTGCCGGGCGTTGCGCGGCAGGGCGTCCAGGCTGCGCATATCGGTCAGCGGCTCGGTCCAGCCGGGGAGTTCTTCATAGATGGGAGTGACCTGTTCGAGGGTCTGCGCGCTGGCCGGCACCTCGTCATATTCCCGGCCCCGGTAGCGATAGCCCGTACACACCCGCAGGGTAGGCAGGCCACTCAGCACGTCGATCTTGGTCAGCGCCATGGCATTCAGGCCACTCAGCCGCGCCGCCGTCCGCACCACAACGGCATCGAACCAGCCACAGCGTCGCGGCCGGCCGGTGACGGTTCCAAACTCACCGCCATCGCGCCGCAGCTTTTCGCCGTCCGCGCCGTGCTCTTCGGTCGGAAAAGGCCCGCTGCCGACCCGCGTGGTATACGCCTTGGAGATACCAATGACGTTGCGGAGCCGCTGCGGCGCAATCCCCGCCCCGGTGCACACCGCCCCGGCAATGGTGTTGGACGAGGTCACAAACGGATAGGTGCCGTGGTCCACGTCGAGCATGGTCCCCTGCGCGCCCTCGAACAACACCTTCTGGCCGGCCCCAAGCGCGTCGTGAATATAGCGCGAGGTGTTGGTCACATAGGGGGCCAGGCGGTCGCGCAGGCGACAGTAGTGGTCGAAGATGCGTTGATACGCAAGCGGCTGTTCTTGCAGCAGGGTGCCGAGGTAAATGTTTTTCTCTTCGAGGTTGTGTTCCAATTTCTGGGCGAACACGTCTTCGTCCAGGAGATCGACAAAGCGAATCCCGACGCGGGCCATCTTGTCTTCATACGTGGGCCCTATCCCTCTGCCGGTCGTCCCGATCTTGCCCTCGCCGCGCAGCCGTTCCCGGGCGAGATCGATGGCCTTGTGGTAGGGGGTAATCAGGTGGGCGATTTCACTGATCTTGAGCGAGTCCGGGTCGGACAGGCGGCCCTGCTGCTGGAGGGCATCGATTTCCTCGACCAGGACTTCGGGGTTGACCACCACGCCATTGCCGATCACACACACCTTGCCGTCGTGCAACACGCCCGAAGGAATAAGCCGCACGATGGTCTTCTTGCCCCCTACAACCAGGGTGTGGCCGGCGTTGTTGCCGCCCTGAAAACGGACAATGACGTCCGCCTCGCGTGACAGCAGATCCACCACCTTGCCTTTGCCTTCATCGCCCCACTGGACGCCGACAACAACGAGGGTGCTCATTGGCTGTGTGCTCCTTCTTCCCGCTCAACACTCATAACCGGATCAGCTGGGCCGACAGAATAGGGTCGAGTCGGCGTAAGGCGGCCAGGACATCCGGCGAGACCTGGTCATCGACATGAATCAGGGAGATGGCTTCTCCACCGATTTTCTCCCGCCCCAACTCCAACCCGGCAATATTGATGCCCAGGGTGCCCAGCAGGGTGCCCACCTGGCCGACCACACCCGGTACATCTTTGTTGTTCAGCAGCAGAATCGTTCCTTCGGGAACGGCTTCCAGATGAAAATCATTGACGCGCACCAGGCGCACGGTCTTATTGCTGAAGACCGCCCCCGCGGCAGAATTGGCGCTGTCCCTGGCCTGCACGCTGACATCGATAGAGTTCAAAAAATCACTGGGCGTGCTGCTGCGCGACTCGACGATGCGAATGCCGCGCTCGCGCGCAACCAGCGGCGCATTGACCACATTAATCGCCTGTTCGAGAATCGGACTGAGCAGCCCGCGCAGGACGGCCGCGGTGGCGGGTGCAACCTCATAGGCGGTAATCTCCCCGCTGTACTCGATGTGGACCTCGCGCGGGGCGTGCGGCGTAATCTGGGCCAGAAAACTGCCGAGTTTTTCGCCCAGGAAAAGATAGGGTTCCAAAATGGTCAACTGCTCCTGGCTCAGGGCGGGGAAGTTGACCGCGTTCTGAATCACCCCACGCTGGAGGAAATGGGCAACCTGGTCGGCAATGGCAATCGCGACGTTGATCTGGGCCTCGTCCGTTGCGGCGCCCAGATGCGGGGTACAAATCACGTCCGGTCGCTGCAGCAGGGGGTGGTCCGCCGGGGGCGGCTCGTCGACAAAGACGTCCAGGGCCGCGCCCGTGACCGTGCCACTTTCAAGCGCCTCAAGCAGGGCGGCTTCGTCGACGATCCCACCCCGCGCGCAGTTGATAATGCGCACGCCGTCTTTCATCCGGGCAAAGGCCGGGGCATCGATCAGACCGCGCGTTTCCTTGGTCAGCGGCGTGTGGACACTAATAAAATCCGCCTGCCGGTACAGCTCGTCGAGCGGGACGAGTTCGACATTCATTCTGGCGGCCGCTTCCGAGGTGACGAAGGGATCGTAGGCAACGACGCGCATCCGCAGCCCCAGGCCGCGCTCGGCGACAATGGTTCCGATATTGCCCAGGCCGACCAGGCCGAGCACCTTATTGCAGACTTCGGTTCCCGTGAATTGGGCGCGCTGCCAGCGGCCGGCTTTGAGCGAGGCGGTGGCTTGCGGGATATTGCGCGCCAGGGCGAGCAGCAGCGAGATGGTGTGCTCGGCCGTGGTGACGTTATTCCCGCCGGGCGTGTTCATGACCACGATGCCCCGTCTGGTGGCGGCCTCAACATCGATGTTATCAACGCCGATACCGGCCCGACCGATCACGCGCAGGTTGTGGGCGGCCGCAATGACCTCCGACGTGACGCGGGTCCCGCTCCGAATAATCAGACCCTGATACGGAGCGATCCGCGCGGCGAGTTCCGGTTCGGTCAGTGCCGCCTGGACGGCAAAGTCGATATCCGGCTGGGCCTGCAGCCGCGCCACCCCCTGGGGGGCGAGCGGGTCGGTAATAAGCACTTTATGTGACATGCTGCGACTCGTCGCGCGGGGCGCTCATTCGACGGCCGGCCAGCGGGGCAGCAGCACGGCTTCAGCCGCCCGGACGCCACTGCCCAACGGAAGCCTGACCCCAAACCGGCTCAGGGCCATTTCCAGGCTGCTGATGGCCGTGATGACATCAAAGGGGCCGGCATAGCCGATATGAGAAATACGCACGATTTTTCCTTTGAGGTGGTCCTGTCCACCGGCGATATCAACCCCCATACGGTCGCGCATATAGGTCAGCAGGCGCACGCCGTCAAGCCTGGACGGCAGCCACACGCCGGTTGCGGCCGGGCTGGGATGGGTCGCGGCCAGGAGGCGCAGACCCAGGGCACGCACCGCGGCCTGGGTCGCCGTCATCAACACCGTATGGCGCGCCCAGACCTGTTCGAGCCCTTCCGCCCGGAGCTGCCGGAGCACCTCGTGCAGGCCGCTAATCAGGGAAATGGCCGGGGTGTAGGCGGTGGTATGTTGGGCTTGTTCCGCGCGCTCCTTTTGCAGGTCAAAATAGAAACGCGGCAGCCGGGCCCGCTGCGTGTGCTGCCAGGCTTTGGGACTGAGGGCGATAAACGCCAGCCCCGGGGGCAGCATCAGCGCCTTTTGTGAGCCGGTGATGAGCACATCAATCCCGGAGCGGTCCAGGGGGATATCAGTCGCGCCAACCGCGGTAATGCCATCGACAATGAGCAAGGTCTCAGCGTCCCGCGTCAGGGCGGCGATGTCCTGGACCGGGTGCAGGACCGTGGTCGAAGTCTCACTCGCCTGCATCAGAACGGCCCTGGCCTTGGGCTGCCGCCGCAGCGCCTGGGCCACCGCCTCAACCGTGACGGCCTGCCCCCACTCGACCCCAATCTCTTCGGTTTGCACGCCAAACGCCGCACAGATTTTCAGCCAGCGTTCACCGAATTTCCCACCGTTGACCACAATGACACAGTCTCCGGGCGAGCAGGTATTGGTGAGGGCCGCCTCCATCGCCCCGGAGCCCGAGGCCGCCAGGATGAGCACGTCCTGGGTGGTCTGGAACAGCCATTGGAGGCCGCGCTGCACTTCGGCAAAGAGTTGGCTGAACTCAGGCGTCCGATGATGAATAAGGGGCTGCGACATGCGCAGCAAAACGTCGGGCGGAACCTGAGTCGGCCCCGGGGTGAGTAAATATCGCTTTAACATCGGCCTGCCCACGCTACACGCATAAAAAAGCCCGGATGGGCTCCCCGTATCCAGGCTGTCATCTCTCCCTCCTTGGTAAGGACTGATGTATCGAAGCAGTAAGGCGGAGTCAATGCTCCTGCCTGGCCTTCTTATCCGCGCCTAACCTGCCTAAAAGTCTTTGGTTTTCGCTTGACACGAAAAATGGCGCATACTATAGTTGTGGGAGAAAGTGGGAGAAAGTGGGGATTGGGGCAAATTCGTGTTTCGCGGGAGTTTTGAACATACTATTGACGAGAAAGGAAGAGTCAGTATCCCCTCGAAATTTCGAGAGATATTGGTTGGGCGGAACGATGCTCGACTGATTGTCACCAAATTCATCCTGGCATCCTTTCGCTGTCTCGATGTGTACCCCTATGCGGAATGGGAAAACTTCGAGCAGGACTTGAGGAAAAAACCCCGCTTTGATCAAAACTTCTTAAAAATCGAGACTTTTTATCTCTCTAACGCTCAGGAATGTACCGTTGATAAACAGGGCCGCATTTTGATTCCCCCGCTCCTCAGAGAATATGCCGGCCTGAAGAAGGACGCCATGTTTGCCGCTGCGCTTGAGAAATTTCGCATATGGGACAAGGCGGTATGGCAAGAATTTAATGAAGAGTCTGAAAAAGACCTTGCTCAGGACCCACGCTTATTCAGTAATTTGAACGCGGCTGTGGCAGACATATAGCACAGCTCCAAGACAAGCAGCGCCTCCATGCAAGCAGCCTCTCCCTCTTCAGAATCGAGTCAGCCGACCCGAGCGTCGGTGCACATCCCGGTCATGCCGGAGCAGGTCCTCTCCTTTCTGCAACCCTGTCTTGGCGGCGATATTCTTGACGGGACGCTCGGGGGAGGCGGACACGCCGCGGCGCTGTTGGAGGCCAGCCAGGGCAGAGGCAGGCTGCTGGGGCTCGACCGTGACCCCCGTGCGCTGCTGGTCGCGCGACCGCGCTTAGCCCCGTTTGTCGGTCAGCAGGTCACCCTTCAGGCGAATTTCAGCCAGGCGGCGGCCGTCCTACGCGAGCTGGGATGGGCGGGCGTCGATGGCATCCTCCTGGACTTGGGTTTTTCCTCACTCCAGGTCGAAGACGGCGGGCGCGGCTTTAGTTTTTTACGCGCGGGGCCACTCGATATGCGGATGGACCAGAGTGACGGGCGGAGCGCAGCGGATATTGTTAATGCTTCCAGTGAAGAAGAATTACGCCGTATGCTCCGAGAATACGGAGAAGAGCGAGCGGCCAGAGCGATTGCCCGCGCAATCCTCCAGGAACGTGCCCACGGGCCAATCGCTACGACGACGACGCTGGTGAAAATTATCGAGCGCAGCGTCCGCCGGCCCGTCCGCCAGCGGCGGCAGCGGGTCCATGCGGCAACCCAGACCTTTCAGGCCCTGCGCATCGCCGTGAATCAGGAGCTCCAGCACCTGGCCCTCTTCTTACGCGAGGGGTATGCCCTGCTGCGGCCCGGAGGGCGCCTGGTGGTGCTCGCCTACCACTCGCTTGAAGATCGTCTGGTGAAAGCCGCCTTCCGGCGCTGGGCCTCAGCCTGTATCTGTCCCCCCCAACTCCAGGTATGTGGCTGTGACTGGGAAGCGCAGGTCCGGGTGTTAACCCCAAAGCCGCTGACCCCAAGCAGCCAGGAAGTCAGGGATAATACGCGGGCGCGGAGTGCGCGCCTGCGCGCGGTTGAGCGCTACGAAGGAGGAGGATGATGCGGAAGTTACCCGGATGGGGCAAATATGGCCTGCTGGCGGCGGTGGGGCTGGCCCTGGTCCTGTCCCACCTCTGGATTCGGCTTCAGGTGGTCTCGACGGGGTATGTGCTGGCCGATACGCGGCAGCTCATCAACGCCCTGCAAGAGGAACACCACACTCTCAGCATAGAGTGGGAAGCGGCCACCGCCCCCAGCCATCTGTCTCGGCTCGCCGGCGACCGGCTGGGGCTCTCCGTGCCTCGCCCTGAGCAGATTATAGTCCTGCCGTAGGAGGGTCGCATGTCGAGACGGATCGGTCTGGTGGCGGGGATGTTGGGAGTGGGCTTGCTGCTTATTGTCGCCCGTCTCGTCCACCTCACGGTGGTACAGGGTGACACGCTCGCCCAGCGCGCTGCCGGGCAATACCGTCACCGCGAGACCGTGACACTCCAGCGGGGTGCTATTGTTGATCGCAACGGGCGGCGGTTGGCCTTTAGCGTCGGGGCTGAATCCCTGTATGTCCATCCGACGAAACTCCCGACCGAGGTGGCTGACCTGATTCCCGTGCTGGCCCACCACCTCTCTCTGCCGGCCCGCCAGGTTGACGCTATTCTTCATTCCTCCGAGCCGTTCGTCTGGCTCAAACGGGCGGTCTTCCCCCAGGAAGCCAGCCAGATCAAAGCGCTCCGCGTGTCCGGCCTGGACAGCAAGAGCACCCAGCGCCGCGTCTACCCGTACCGGACCCTAGCCGCCCCCCTGCTCGGATTTGTCAATGTGGATGCGCACGGCTTAGAGGGGCTCGAAAAGGCGTATGATCGCTATCTGCTCGGTCCGGTGAGCCACACCCTGGGTGAGCGTGACGGGCATCAACGTGCGATCTTGATCAGTGGCGGCGGTCAGCAGCCCGAAACATTCCGCGTGCGTTTGACGCTGGATACGACGCTCCAGTATGTGGCAGAGCGCGAGTTGGAACGGGCCGTGCGACACAATCGAGCGGCGGCGGGGTCGGTGGTCATCCTGGACCCCCGGACGTTTGCCATTCTCGCCCTGGCTCAGGTGCCGACCTTCGATCCGAATACACCCGGAGATTTCCCACCGGCTGCGCGCCGCAATCGGGTAATCAGCGACTACTACGAACCCGGCTCAACGCTCAAGGCAGTATTGGTTGCCGCCGCCCTGGATACCGAACAAGTCGGCGAAACGGACCCCATTTTCTGTGAGCACGGCGCCTACCGGGTGGGCGGGCATACCATCCACGACGTGCATCCCTACGGCGAGCTCAGCGTTGACCAGGTCTTGGCCAAATCGAGCAATATTGGCGCGGCCAAGATCGGCCAGATGTTGGGGAAAGAGCGCTATTATGACTACCTGCGGGCCTTTGGGCTCGGACGGAAGACCGGCGTTGATCTGCCTGGGGAGACAAGCGGTGATCTCCCTGCGCTCCAGGCCTGGTCGCGGATCAAGCTGGTGACGGCCAGCTTTGGACAGGGGGTGGCGGTGACCCCCTTGCAGTTGGCCTGTGCCTATGCGGCGCTCGCCAACGACGGCCTGCTCATGCGCCCCTATGTGGTGAGTGAAGTCGTGAGTAACACGGGGGAAGTCGTCCACGCCAACGGTCCGACCCCGCTCAGGCAGGTGATTCAACCCGAAACCGCGCGGCGCATACGGACCGTGCTTGAGCACGTTGTCGAGCCGGGGGGAACCGGCCGGCGCGCACGCATCGACGGGTTTCGGGTGGCGGGAAAAACGGGCACCTCGCAAAAACATGACCCCCGTGGCGGGTATTCGGAGACCGGTCGCATCGCGTCTTTTATTGGCATGGTTCCCGCCGAGCAGCCCCGGCTGGTGATTTTAGTGACGATTGATGAGCCCAAGCCGGCCACCTATGGCGGGACGGTCGCGGCACCGGTGTTTCAGGCGATTGCCCGGCAATCCCTCACCTACCTTGGGGTCGCGGGCAGTGCCGGAGAAGGGGCGGACCTCCACTGGGCGGGCAGTCCGCATGTCTCGACCTCCGAGCTCTCGGCTGACGCCGCGTTTTCGTCCGAGGCCTATGGCGCGGAAGGGGCTGACTCGTCGGCCGGCCGCTCCGAGGCCGATGACTTTATGGGTCTCAGTCTGCGGGCGGCCCTGCGCAAAGCGTCGGCGAACGGGCTGCGGGTCGTTGCCCACGGGAGTGGCTATGTCACCGACCAGCGGGTCCGCAACAGGGTGCAGACCGGCGAAGCGGTGTATGAACTCAGACTGGAAGCGGACTGGTGAGGTGTGAGGTGACGTGGTTGCGACAGCTCCTGCCTCTCGGTTCCGGGTTCACCGACCCGACGTTCCGGGTTCACGGCCCGACCGATATGCCGGTCGAGTCTCTGGTGTATGACTCTCGCCGGGTGACGCCGGGGGCGCTCTTTTTTGCCCTGCCGGGAACCAAGACGGCGGGGACTGCCTTTCTTGAACAAGCGCTTGACCGGGGGGCCCGGGCCGTTGTCGCTCCGCCAGGTACCGCCGTGCCCTCGGGTGTGACCCTGATCGCCTCAGAGCAGCCCCGCCGGCTCCTTGGGGCCATAGCCGATCAATTTTATCGGCGGCCGAGTGAACGGCTGACCCTGATCGGTGTGACCGGCACAAGTGGAAAAACAACCACCACCTATGTGTTGGAAGCCATAGGCAAAGCGCTGGGCTGGTCCGTGGGCGTGATCGGAACGGTGAACTACCGCTATGCCGATCAGGAGCGTCCGGCTCCCCTCACCACCCCGGAGGCGGTTGAACTGCAAGCCCTCTTAGCCGACATGGTCGGGGCGGGCGTGAGTCATGTCATTATGGAGGTCTCGTCTCATGCCTTAGCCCAAGAGCGGGTCTGGGGCTGCCGCTGGGACGGCGGGGTCTTTACCAACCTTGGCCGTGACCATCTCGATTACCATCTGAATACGGCGGCGTATTTTGCCGCAAAGGCGCGGCTCTTTCGCGACGGTCTGGCCGGGTCGCCAAAACGCCGCCGCTTTGCGGTCATTAATGCGGATGACCCTTGGGGCCGGCAACTGCTCGCCGAGCCGGTTGCCTATCCGGTGCTGACCTATAGTCTCCAGCAGGACACGACGGTCTCGGTCCGGCAGGTCAGCTATGGTTTGGCCGGCAGCCAGGCCGAGTTGCGGGTCGGACCAGAGACGCTCTGCGTGGAGTCGCCTTTAATTGGCGAGCCGCACGTCTACAACATCCTGGCGGCCGTCACGGTTGCCCACGCCCTTGGCGCCCCACTCAAAAAGCTGGCTGAAGGCATCGCTCGCTGTCGCCGGGTGCCGGGTCGGCTGGAAGCCCTCTCGGTCGGACAGCCCTTCGAGGTCTTCGTCGATTATGCCCATAAGCCCGACGCGCTGGAGAAGACGCTGGCGGCCCTGCGCGCCCTCACCGCAGAGCGGCTGATCACCGTATTCGGCTGCGGCGGGGATCGGGACAGAGGCAAGCGGCCGCTGATGGGGGAAGTGGCCGGCCGTTTGAGTGACGTGGTGGTGTTAACCTCGGACAACCCCCGCACCGAAAACCCGGACCGGATCCTGACCGAAACGGAACCCGGACTCAGTCGGACCGGGCTGACCCGAGCAGAGCCACAACGGGTGAGGGGAGCGGCGATCCCCACCGGTTCGTATCTGGTCATTGCGGATCGGCGCCGCGCTATCCGCCGGGCGCTGGACGAAGCCCGCGCGGGCGATGTGGTGGTCATCGCCGGCAAGGGGCACGAGGATTATCAGATTATCGGCACGACGCGCGCTCATTTTGATGACGCCGAAGAGGTCCGGCGCTATCTGTCCCTTCGAAATGGCTCAGGACAGGCGTTGGAGGGCGGTGCGTAATGCTGTACGCCTTTCTGTACGCCCTGCATACGACCTACTCCGGGTTTAACGTCTTTCGCTATATTACGTTCAGAACCCTGTTAGCCGGCTTATTGGCCCTGAGCGTTTCCTTTATCCTCGGCCCCTGGCTGATTGCGCGCCTGACCGCGCTCAAGGCGGGTCAGCCCATCCGCTCGGACGGGCCCGCGGCGCATCTGAGCAAGGCCGGTACCCCCACCATGGGCGGGACGCTGATTCTTTTCTCTCTCACCCTGGCGACGATCTTGTTAGCCGACTTGACCAATCCGTATATCTGGTTGGTGCTGGGCGTCACCATCGGTTTTGGTTTGATCGGATTTCTCGACGATTATCGCAAGCTCAGCCGGCAGGACTCGGTCGGGTTGCGCGGGAAGTATAAACTCCTGGCACAAGGGGCGATTGCCCTGGCCGCGGCCGGCTGGCTGTTTGCCCAGCCGGGCTTTGACACCAGCCTGACCATTCCCTTCTTCAAGGACCTCCGACCCGCCCTGGGCTGGTGGTATATTCCCTTTGCCGCCCTGGTGGTGGTGGGCGCCTCGAATGCGGTCAATCTGACCGATGGTCTGGATGGCTTAGCCATTGGACCGGTGATGATCGCCGGGGTGACCTATGCCATTTTCACCTATGTCAGCGGGCATAGCGGCATGGCGGAATACCTCCAGGTGCCCTATGTGGCGGGCTCCGGCGAGGTGGCCATTTTCTGTGGGGCGCTGGCGGCGGCCGGGCTGGGCTTTTTGTGGTTTAACGCCTACCCGGCCCAGATGTTTATGGGCGATGTGGGCTCACTCTCCCTCGGGGCGGCGCTGGGTATTGTCGCCCTGATCAGCAAACAGGAGATCGTGCTGGCGATCGTGGGCGGCGTCTTTGTGATTGAGGCGACCTCGGTCATCTTCCAGGTCAGCTCGTATAAATTGAGACAGAAACGCATCTTCCGCATGGCCCCATTGCACCACCATTTTGAGTTGCTCGGCTGGCCGGAGCCGCTGATCATCGTTCGCTTCTGGATAGTCTCCATCATCTGTGCCCTGGCGGCCTTAAGCACGCTCAAGCTGCGCTGAGAAAATGAGTATGAACCTGGCGGGCAAAACCGTACTGATTATCGGCCTGGGACGCACGGGGAAAAGCGTGGCGCGGTGTGTCCTGGCCCACGGCGGCCGCGTCCGTATCGCCGACAGCCGGGCCGAGGCGCTCGTAGCGGCGCGCGCCCAATCCGATATGGAAATCCGCTCAGACGACGCCGCCGACGGGCTCCTGCGTGGGGTGCAGCTCGTGATTCCCAGTCCTGGCGTGCCGGCCCGGCATCCGCTGCTGAGGGAGGTGGTCCGGCGGCGGGTGGCGGTGCAGAGTGAAATCGAGGTGGCCTACCGGCTCCTGAGCTGTCCGGTTGTAGCCCTCACCGGCACGAACGGGAAAAGCACAACGACGGCCCTCCTCGGGGAGATGCTGCAGCGGTCCGGCCGGGAGACCTTTATTGGAGGAAACCTGGGAACCCCGCTCATTGACGCCGTGGGAGCGGCCTGGGCGGTCGCGGTGGCCGAGATTTCCAGCTTTCAGCTCGAATGGGTCGAGCAGTTCCGTCCCCAGATTGGTGTCTTCCTCAATCTGAGTGAAGATCACCTGGATCGGCACGGCAGCGTTGAACACTATGGCCGGACCAAACGGCGCTTATTTGCGCAGCAGCGGCGGTCTGACTGGGTGGTCATGAATCGAGACGACGCCAGCGTCCGGGCCTTGTGTCAGGGGCTGCCCGGACGGCTGTTTTCCTTTGGCTGGACTCCGCTGGCCGGAGACAGGCGCGCCGGCGCCTGGGTTGAGGCGCAGACCCTGGTTGTCCGCCACGCCGGACACGAGACGCCCTACGCGCTGGATGACATCCCTCTGCGTGGCAGGCATAATATTGCCAACGTCATGGCCGCGGTGAGTGCGGCAACCTTGTGGGGGGTTCCCCCTGGTGTCATCCAGACCGTGTTGGCGGCCTTTACGGGCCTACCGCACCGGCTTGAACTCGTCGCGGAGAAAAACGGGGTAGCCTATATCAATGACTCCAAAGGGACGAATATCGACGCCGTGGTCCAGGCGCTCAATAGTTTTTCCGAGCCGGTTATTCTGCTGGCCGGAGGGGTGGAGAAAGGCGGCGATTATCGCCCCCTGCGGGAGGTCGTCCGGACCAGGGTGAAAAAGCTGATTCTCTTTGGCCAGGCCCAGCGCTCCTTACGCGCCGCCTTGGGGCAGGACACCGACACCCTGCTGGTCAATGCCTTGGACGAGGCAGTTCAGGCCGCCCAGCGGGGAGCCCAAGCGGGGGATATCGTCCTCCTCTCTCCGGCCTGTGCGAGTTTTGATCAGTTCCGGAACTATGCCCAGCGTGGGGAGGCGTTCCGGTCCTATGTTGAGGCGCTATGAAGATGCTTGACGACAGGCTCTCGGGACCGTTCAGCGCCGCCCAAACCGCACAGCCGACCCGGCGCGGTCCGGTGGACTCCTGGCTGCTCGGAGCGGCGCTGCTGCTCATCCTGAGTGGGGAGCTGTTCGTCTTGAACACCACCTATTTTTATGCGTTCGACCGTTTCGATGACGCCTATCTTTTTGTGCGGAAACATAACCTCGCCCTGGCGCTCGGCTGTCTGGGCGGTCTCGTCGCCCTGGCGCTCCCCTCGACCGTATTCCGCACCCTCGCCTATCCGGCCTTAATCGGAGCCCTCATCAGCCTCGGCCTGGTCTTGCTGCCGGGCTTCGGCCACGGCAGCGTGCAGCGCTGGCTGTCCTTCGGCGGACTGAATTTTCAACCCTCCGAATTCGCCAAGGGCGCCGTGGTGCTCTACCTGGCCTATGCCCTGGCGAAAAAGGCGGACCGCCTGCACAGCTTTGTGTATGGCTTGCTGCCATCCCTTTTGGTGGTCGGGTGTGTCGTGCTGCTGATTGCCCTGGAGCCGGATTTAGGCGGGGCCGTATTCATCAGCCTCCTTTTAGCCGCCGTGCTTTTTGTCGCCGGTGCGCGTGGTCGGCATCTGGCCGTACTGGCCGGCGTCGGGCTGCTGTGTCTCAGTTACGGCGTCCTGAGTGCGGACTACCGGACGGACCGGGTCTTGACGTTTCTGGACCAGTCGGCCGATTTGCAGGGGGAGGGCTATCAACTCGACCAGTCCCGCCTGGCCTTTGGGGCAGGCGGGCTCTCCGGGGTTGGGCTCGGAGAGAGTCGCCAGAAGATGTTTTATTTGCCCGAGGCCCACACGGACTTTATTTTCGCCGTGATTGGCGAAGAAACCGGTCTATGGGGTACCACCGGCATCGTTCTCCTGTTTGGCCTCTTTGGTGCCCGGGGACTGCGGGTCACGTCGCGTCACCCAACCCAGTTTGGTCGTTTACTCGCCTTTGGCTGTACCTTCTTCATCGTCTGTCAGGCCGGGATCAATATGGCGGTCGTCGTCGGCCTGCTGCCGATAACCGGCCTGCCGCTGCCCTTCGTCAGCTACGGCGGGTCGGCCTTGGTCAGCAGCCTTTTCTGTACCGGCATATTGCTTGGACTCTCGCGTGAAGTCCAACCCAGGGAGGCTGCCCATGCCTAGGGCGCCACGACTCCTCCTGGCAGCGGGCGGCACCGGCGGACACCTCTTTCCCGGCGTTGCGGTGGCAGAGTTTGCGCAGCGACAGGCTGGGGCGACGGTGTTGTTTGTTGGCACCGCCGGTGGAATGGAGAAGGATGTCATCCCGCCGCTTGGATTTTCCTTGCGTTTCATTCCGGCCGAACAACTCCGCGGACGAACGCGCTGGGGACAAATCCGAGCCATCGGGGTCGCCGGCTATGGCGTTGGAGCCGCCTGGCGTATCATCCGTGAGTTCGCCCCCGACGTGATCTTCAGCATCGGTGGCTATGCGTCTGCGCCGACCGTCCTGGCTGGCTGGCTGCAGCGCATCCCCTGCGTTCTGCTGGAGCCCAACGCGATTCCTGGGTTGGCAAATCGTTTCCTGAGCTGGTTTGCCGCCCGTGTCTGTCTCGGATTTGAAACGGCCGCCCGCTTTTTCCCGGCGCATAAAGTTGTCCATACCGGCAACCCGGTCCGCTCCGCCCTGCGACCGACGCGCCAGCCGACGGCAACGCATAAGCCTTTTACCATTCTCGTCTTTGGTGGCAGTGCCGGCGCACATCGGCTCAACCATATTGTGCCGCAGGCATTAGCCCGCTTACACCAGCAACGCAGTGGGCACAGGGGTGCAGACCCGACTCCACCGCTGCGGATCATCCATCAGACCGGCCAGGCCGAGTACGCAGCCGTCTCGGCCGCTTACGCGTCTGCGGGGCTGGCGGCCCGAGTCGTACCGTTTATTGACGCCATGCAGGAAGTGTATGCTGAGGCCGACCTCGTGATTTGTCGGGCTGGGGCCATGACGGCCGCAGAGCTGGCTCTGCTCGGCAAGCCGGCCATCCTGATTCCCTACCCCTACGCGGCAGACGACCACCAGCGGGCCAATGCCGAGGCCCTTGTGCAGGCCGGCGCGGCGGTGATGCTCCTGGACCACAGGCTGTCCGCCGAGTTGCTCGAGCAGACGCTGGCGCGCCTCGTCCAGCACACAGACACCTTAGGCAGTATGGCCCGAGCGGCGGCGGCCTTAGGCCGCCCCGACGCAACCGCCGCCGTCGTCCGGACCTGTTTTGCCTGCACCCCGTATGCGTCTTCTTCCGGTCAGGAGGTTCCGTGTCAAGAAAGATGAAGGAACGGGAAGCGGGCGGCAGCGGAGATCGCTGGGCGGCCGGAACTGGTACGCCGCCCCCCGTGGCCGTGGGGCTCCAGATGCCAGCCGCTCGGGCCGAGCGGCCCCCGCACGCCAACGCGGCGCCCGAGACGCCGGTGTTGTTTAATACCAACCGGCGTATCCACTTTGTCGGTATTGGCGGCGTCGGCATGAGCGGCATTGCCGAGGTCTTACTCAATCTCGGCTATCAGATCAGTGGCTCGGACCTGACCGAATCCGAAACAACGCGGCGCTTGAAACGCGACGGCGCCCATATTGTGTATGGTCACCACGCGCAGCATGTCCGGTCCGATACCGATGTTGTGGTCATCTCGTCGGCGGTCAAATATGCGAATCCGGAAGTCGTACGGGCTCGCGCGCTCAGTATTCCGGTCATTCCTCGGGCCGAAATGCTGGCGGAGCTGATGCGCCTCAAATACGGCATCGCGGTGGCCGGGACGCACGGCAAGACGACGACGACCTCCTTAATCGCAACCGCCCTGGCCCATGCCCACTTTGATCCGACCATGGTCATTGGCGGACGCCTCAACGTGCTGGGCTCCAACGCCCGGCTGGGGCAGGGCCGTTTTCTGGTTGCGGAAGCCGACGAGAGTGACGGCACGTTTCTGCTGCTCAGCCCCACCATTGGGGTGGTGACCAATATTGATCCCGAACATCTTGACTACTATGGACATATGGATCGCGTCCAAGCCGCCTATCTCGACTTTATCAATCGCCTGCCCTTTTACGGCCGCGCCGTGCTGTGCCTGGACAGCGTGCATGTCCGGGCGCTGCTGCCCCAGGTCCGCAAGCGGTTTGTGACCTATGGCCTGAGTCCGGAGGCGGATGTGCAGGCCAAAGGCCTGACGGTCTCCGGCCTCACCACACGCTGTGAGGTCTGGCGCGGAACAGAGCGCCTGGGCGATATTCAGCTGAACCTGCCTGGGCGCCACGCCGCGCTGAATGCCCTGGCGGCGGTGGCGGTCGCCCTGGAACTGGAGATTCCGTTTTCCCAAGTCCAGGAGGCCCTGCACAGCTTTACCGGTATTCAGCGGCGCTTTGAGATAAAGGGGGAAGCCGCGGAGGTGTTGGTGGTTGACGATTACGCCCATCACCCGGAAGAAGTACGCGCCACCTTACGGGCGGCCAGGGAAGGCTTTGGACGGCGTTTGGTCGCGCTCTTCCAACCCCATCGCTACTCACGCACCGCTCACCTGTTCGACGAATTCCTGTCGGCATTTGATGATGCGGACGTGTTGGTGCTGACGGAAATTTACCCCGCGGGCGAGGAACCGCAGGCCGATATCTCAGGCGAGAAGCTGTATCACGCCATTAAACGCCGCGGCCATGCCGAGGTCTATTTTGTCCCGCAGCGCGCGGACCTGGCCCGGACGGTCCAGACCCTCGTCCGGGCGGGGGACCTGGTGTTGACCTTGGGCGCCGGGGATATTGTCCGGACCGGACCCGAACTGCTCACCCACCTCCGGAGTGGAGGCGTCAATGCACACTGAGGTGCGGACGGCGTTGCAGACGCGGCTGCGAGACGCCCTCGGTCCGTGTGTGCGCTTTGACGTCGGTCTGGCCCGCTACACTTCGTTTCGTATTGGTGGGCCGGCCGATATTTTTGTCGAACCAAATACGCCCGCACAGCTTCAGGTGCTGCTACGCATGGTGGCGGAATACGGCCCGCCCTGCTTCCTCCTCGGAGGGGGGACGAACGTCCTCGTCAGCGACAAAGGGGTGCGCGGGGTCGTGGTTCGGCTGGGGCGAGGTTTCGACTATGCCGAGTGGGAGCGCCATCCTGAGCAGCAGGACACCGCCCGGGTTCGGGTCGGCGCCGGCCGCTCACTGGGCCGCTTCGTACGGGAAGCGGCACGCAAAGGGTATGGGGGGCTGGAGTTTGCCGAGGGGATTCCCGGACGTGTGGGGGGGGGCCTCCTAATGAATGCCGGGGCCTTTGGGGGTGAGCTGAGTGCCGTGGTGGAGACGATCACGGGGCTGACCCGAACCGGCCAGCCCGTGCGCTTGTCCAGTGCCGCGATTGGCTTTGCCTATAGAACCACCGCACTCCCGCCACAATGCATCGTGAGCGAGGTGGTGTTTCGCCTCCCGCAAAAGCCCCCAGCCAGTATTACGGCCGCGCTGCAACAGGCGCGTGAAAAACGGAACCACAGCCAGCCCCACGGCTACCCGAACGCCGGGTCCATATTCAAGAACCCGCCGGGACGCTATGCGGGGCGCATCATTGAGGCGGTGGGCTGTAAGGGCAGCCGGCAGGGACAGGCCCAGGTCTCTGAGCAGCACGCCAATTTTATTGTGAATACGGGCGGTGCCACGGCGAACCAGGTCTGGCAGCTCATAGAACAGGTGCAACGCCAGGTCTGGCAAGAAGAACGGGTCTGGCTTGAGCCCGAGGTCCGTCGGGTTGGAGAATGGTAGCCGAGATGAAATCCGAACAGTTGGTCGGGGTGCTGTGGGGTGGACTGTCTGCCGAACGGGAGATTTCCCGGCTGACGGGCGAGGCCGTCTGCGCGGCGCTGGAGACACGCGGCTATCGCGTCCAGGCTATCCCGGTTGAACCGGATGGCGCCTGGATTGCCCAGGCGCAAAAGACGGATGTCGTTTTTATCGCCCTGCACGGCAAGTTCGGAGAAGATGGAGCGGTGCAAGGCGTACTGGAAATCCTGGGGATTCCATACACCGGGTCCGGCGTCCTGGCGAGTGCCGTCGCCATGAATAAGCCGATGGCCAAACGGATCTGGCAAACCCATGCTCTGCCAACGCCCGACTGGCAGCTTGTCGAGCAGGGGACGCCGGCCGAGCAGGCCGTGCGCTCCTACCCGGTCGTGGTCAAGCCGGTCGCGGAAGGATCGAGTGTGGGCGTGAGCATCGTCCGCTCCGAGGCGGGGCTCACGCCCGCCCTGACCCAGGCCTTGCGGTATGACACCGCCTGTCTGGTGGAAGCCTATATCCCCGGCAAAGAGGTGACGGTCGGTATTCTCAAGGGACAGGCGATTGGAGCGATGGAAGTTATTGCCAAGGGTGAATTCCATTCCTATGAGGTCAAATATACGCCCGGACGGGAAGAATTTCTCATGCCCGCCCCGCTACCGGAAGCGACCTATGCCCAGGTTCTCAAGCTGGCCCGGCAGGCTCATCGTGCCATAGGGTGCAGCGGATATAGTCGAGTCGATATGCGGGTCAGCCCGGCTGGAGAGATTTTCCTGATCGAGCTGAATTCGCTGCCCGGCTTGACGGGATTCAGTTATTTGCCACGCATCGCCGCCCATCACGGACTGTCCTATGAGGCTCTCGTGGAGGCCATCCTACGCCAGGCGGCACTCCATATTCCGCGAGGAGAAACATGAGCCCCCCAGCCCGCAAAAAATCCTCACTCCTGCTCCCGCTCTGGCAGGCCATAGCCCAACGGACCCGGTCGATAGTCCTCTTGGGGCTGGTGTGCGTTGCTTGCAGCATCGGGGGAGTCGTCTTGGTCCAGTATGCCCAGCATCACCCCTACTTCACTGCGACGGATATTGTGGTCTCAACTGACGGCACACTCACATCGGACGAAATCAAACAGTGGGCAGGAGTAGCGGCGGGGATGAATACTGTCGCTCTGGACGTCCAGGCAGTGGAGCAGCGTCTACGGCAACACCCCTGGGTCCACACGGCCGTGGTCAGCCGGGAGTTCCCGCAGCGTATCTACCTGACTATCCGGGAGCGTCAGCCTATAGCGCGCATCCGGCATCCGGAAGCAGCGTATCTGGACGGGAACGGTGACAGTTTTGTTGCTCCCGCATCTGGCGCGCACGATCTGCCGTATGTGAGCGGACTTGAGCGGGTGCCCCTGGAAACGCAGACCGTCAGGACGGTCCTGGCCGGAGTGCGTCTGTATCTTTTGCTGATACAGGAATGGGACGTTGCCTTGTCTGAAATTCATTGGGACGAGCGGCGCGGCTATACGCTGTTTTTGTCCGATCGTCAGGTCGTGATTCGGCTCGGCCAGAAGATCCGCCCCGACGTATTTGGGCTGCTGCAACGGGTGCTGGAGCGCTGGCCGCCAGACCGACGGGCGACCGTTTTTGATGCGCGTTTTACCGATCAGATTGTGGTGTCTCCCCTGCCGTTGAGACTGGATAAGGGGAAGAGACGTGGACTTAACTCGCACGCTTAGGGAGGCGATATGGAAAATATGGAGAACAAGGATTCCCTCCTGGTGAGTGTTGATATTGGGACGAGTCAGACCTCTGTGGTCGTTGCGGAAAGAACGCACGAGGGGCTGGCCGTTCTGGGGATGGGCAGCGCACCGTCTCAAGGAGTGCGCAAGGGCCTGGTCACCAATGTCGAGAATGCCGCCCAGGGACTGCAACAGGCGGTGGCGGAAGCGGAGGTCAATGCCAACTGCGAAATTCATAATGTGTTTGTCAGCCTGACCGGCGGACATATGGAGGGCATTTCGAGTCAGGGCGTGGTCCGGGTCAAAGGCGGCGAGGTGTCGGCGGACGATGTTCAGGAAGTGGTTGCGGTCGCCCGGACGATCGCCCTGCCCCCGGAGTGTGAAATTCTGCACGTCTTCCCACAGGAGTTTCTGGTGGATGGACAAGAACGCGGCCGCGACCCCGTTGGGGCGAGTGGCGTGCGGCTTGAGACCGATGTCCATGTTATCAGCGTTTCCTCAACCGCTCTGTACGCTCTCCAGAAATGCTGTGAGCGGGCGGGGCTGTATCTCAACGGCGTGTACTATGGCGCGCTGGCGGCAGCCGAGGCCGTCCTGACTCCGGAGGAGAAAGAGTTGGGCGTTGTGGTGCTCGACATCGGAGCGGGCACGACCAGTGTGGCCGCTTTTTGTCAGGGCGTCGTGTCTTACACCGCAGTCCTGCCGGTTGGTGGGGAAAACGTGACCAACGATCTGGCCGTGGGCCTGTGTATTCCGGTGGCGGAGGCGGAAAGGCTGAAACAGCGGCACGGCTGTGCTTTGACCAGCCTGATTGCGCCGGGCGAGATGATTGAGATGCCGCGCATCGGCGAGCGTGATGCCGCGCCGCTCCCACGGCGAAAAATGGGCGAAATTATCGAGCCGCGGCTTGAAGAGATTTTTGAACTCGTCCGCGAGCAGCTCGATTTTGGGGGCCTCTCGGACCGGCTCGGCGCGGGTGTGGTCCTCACCGGTGGGAGTGCTCTCCTTGAGGGTGGGCCGGATTTAGCCCAACGCGTCTTCCGTATGTCGGCGCGTCGGGGTACGTCGCGGTGGGCGGGCGCTGGGCTTGATCCGGCCCAGAGTCCCATGCATGCGGCCAATATTGGTCTGATCCTGTGTCACGCCCAGGACGCGCTCCGCCCGCTGGCCCAGATACGGAACGGACAGAACTGGCAGCATATGCGCGAACGGGTCGTCGAGTGGTTTCGAGAATTTTTTTAGACCATAGCCTCCCCTGGGGAGACATGCTAACTGGAATAAAGGAGGTGGGAGATGATTGAGTTTGTGGAAAATGAGGGTAGTGGGGCTCAGCTCCGTATCGTTGGGATTGGAGGAGCTGGAGGGAATGCCATCAATACGATGATCAGTAGTGGCCTGTCCGGTGTTGACTTTATTGTGGCGAATACCGACGCGCAAGCGCTGCGGGTCAATCTGGCACCGACCAAGATTCAGCTTGGCTCCGAGTCGACCAAAGGGCTCGGCGCCGGCGCCAATCCTGAGATCGGTCGCAACGCCACGCTGGAAACCGAGGACGAGTTGCGCCAACATCTGGTCGGCGCCGATATGGTTTTCGTGACGGCCGGCATGGGTGGCGGAACCGGCACCGGTGGGGCGCCCATTGTCGCCCGGCTGGCAAAGGAGAGTGGGGCCTTGACCGTTGGGGTGGTGACCAAGCCGTTTCTCTTTGAGGGGAAACGTCGCATGCGGCAGGCCGATGAGGGTATCCACGAGTTGAAAGAAAATGTGGATACGCTGATTTGTATTCCGAACCAACGTTTATTGGCGGTCGCGAGCCGCAGTCAGCCCCTCATCGAAGCCTTTCACAAGGCGGATGAAGTCTTGCTCCAGGCCGTTCGAGGCATTTCCGACCTGATTATGGTGAGTGGCCTGATTAATCTCGACTTTGCCGATGTGCGCACCATCATGGCCGAGATGGGGATGGCTATTATGGGGGCCGCCGCGGCGAGTGGAGAGAGTCGGGCGGAAGAGGCCGCGCGGCGAGCCATTGCCAGTCCGCTGCTTGAAGATATTTCCATCAGTGGGGCGCGCGGGGTGCTGATCAATGTGACCGGCGGACGGAGTCTCACCCTGCACGAAGTGAATGAGGCGGCAACGCTAATACAGGAAGAAGCGGCCGAGGATGCCAATATTATCTTTGGCGCGGTTATTGACGAGACCCTGGAGGAAGAGTTGCTCATTACGGTCATTGCCACCGGATTTGGCGAACAGGAATTGGAGCGACCGAAAACGCCGACGCTCAGCGCGCTGTCTGGTGGGAGACGGAACGCGAAAGGGCAACTCGGGACATTTGATCCGGCAGTGCTGGAACAACCGGCCTATGCCCGCAGACGCACGCTGACGCAAAGTTCGGTCATCCCCCAGACAAAAAACCCGGACTCGGAGCGGAGTGATGAGCTGGCCGAAAGCATGCCCGTCTTTCTCCGAAAGCAGGCGAATTGATACGAGCCAACCCCATTCGGTCATACCGAGGGCGGGCCGGAAGCCCGCCCTGCCCTGACTCCCGTGTGTCTGGGAGGAGAACGCTGCTTTTATGTGGCTGACCACCGAACGGGCACGTAAACGTCTGGCGGCGGAAAAAACGGTTTTTTCAGCCGCCATTGATGGAGACATTCCGCTCTGCCTCATTTATCCGAACGAGTATGCGGTCGGGATGTCGAATCTGGGTTTCCAGGCTGCCTATAAAATCTTTACCCAACATGCGAGCTGCCGCTGCGAGCGGGCGTTTCTGCCTGAGCCGGACGAGGCCGCCGCGCTGAGGCGGGCCGGTGCGCCCCTGGCCTCACTCGAAACGCAGCGGCCGCTGGCCGATTTTGAGATCCTGGCCTTCTCGATTTCGTTTGAAACGGACTATCTGCATATCCTTGATATTCTGGCTGCCGCGCATATTCCACTCCGGGCCGCGGAACGGACGCCGCACCACCCCTTGGTCATTGCCGGCGGGCCGGCAACCTTTCTCAACCCCGAACCCATTGCCGATTTTATCGATCTGTTCCTGATCGGTGAGGGTGAGGAAATGATTCCGGAGTTCCTGGCGCGCTATGCGTCTCTGGAGCGGGAGACGAACGACCCGCCCGCGAGATTGCAGGCGCTCAGCAGCATAGCCGGCGCCTATGTGCCGACCTTGTTCCAGCCCACGTATGAGGCGACCGGACGGCTTGCCCAGGTGACCCAGCAGGTCCGGGACGCGCCGGCGGGCAGTCGTGCGCCGACGGTGCAGCGTCGCCTGGTGCTGGATCTGGACGCCTATCCGACGACGTCGCAGCTCCTGACACACGAAACCGTTTTTGGCGATATGTTTCTGGTTGAGGCGAGTCGCGGCTGTGAGTGGGGTTGTCGATTCTGTGCCGCCGGCTTTATGTATCGACCCGTCCGCTATCGCAGTACGGCAGCCCTGACACAACAAGTGACACAAGGCCTACAGGAACGGCAGACCATAGGCCTGATCGGAGCGGAAATGGCGAGCCAGCCGGGCATTGCCGGCTTGTGCGAGTTCGTGGGTCAGGCCGGCGGCCGGGCGTCTCCGTCCTCCTTAAAAGCCGATGTGATTACCCAGGACCTGGCGCGCGCGGTCGGACGCAATAATACCCATTCGGTTACCGTCGCACCGGAAGCCGGCTCGGAGCGGATGCGCCGGGTGATTAATAAGAACCTCACCGAGCCGGAGATCCTGCGCGCAACCGAGCTGTTGGTCGGCGGCGGGGTGCAGGCCCTCAAGCTGTACTTCATGCTGGGCCTGCCCACCGAGACCCAGGCCGACGTTGACGCCATTGCCGCGCTGACCCACAAGATCCACAGCCGGTTTTGTGGCAAACGGGCCAAGGTCGGCAGGATTACCCTATCGGTCAACGCCTTTGTGCCCAAGCCGTGGACCCCCCTGCAGTGGGAGCCCATGCAGGAACTCTCCGTCCTCCGACGCAAGATGGCAGGCTTGCAGAAACAGCTTGCCCGTCTGCCGCGCGTGACGGTCGATATCGAGTCTCCGCGTGAGGCCTACTACCAGACCGTCCTCTCCCGTGGAGATCGGCGGGTCGGTCAACTGCTGCTCGATATCCAGGCCCACGGGGGCGATTGGTGGAGCGTGGTCCAACGCTGGCGGCGTGAGGCAAAACGCCGGCCCGGCGCTTCCTTCGACTCCGCTCAGGACAGGCCCAACCCCGACTTTTTTGTCCACCGTCGGTATGACTCGGAGGAACGACTGCCCTGGGACTTTATCGACCACGGCGTGGACAAACACTATCTGTGGGTCGAATGGCGTAAGGCCGTACTGGAACGACAAACGCCGCCGTGTGATGTGACCTCGTGCCAGAGTTGTTCGGCGTGTTAGCCAGAGAGCCCGGCGATGATTTTTGGTATCGGCAATGACCTGGCCGAGGTCGAGCGCGTCCGGGCGGCGCTCGAACGCCCCCGAACGGGCGGGCGCTTCCGCGCCCGCGTCTTCACCGCCGGTGAGCAGGCCTATTGCGAGCGCCGGGGCAAGGCCAAGTATCAGAGTTACGCCGCGCGCTTTGCGGCCAAGGAAGCCACCATGAAAGCCCTCGGACGCGGTTGGGGCCGCGCGGTTGGCTGGTGTGATGTTGAGGTCGTGCGGCAGCCCGGTTCACGCCCCGAGATCGTCCTGCACGGTAAGGCCAGGGCGTATGCCGCCGAGCAGCATATCCGCCGTTTTCACCTGGCGCTGACCCACACGGCCGCGCTGGCCGAAGCCCAGGTCATGGCCGAGCTGTAGGAATTGGAGGGACGCGGTCGTCGCGCGCCCCTCTGCTCGACCCCTTACCGGGCGTCGAGCGAAACCCGGTTGCCGTGGGCCAGCAGGTCGGCCACGGTTCGGAGAAACGCCCCGGCCGGGGCGCCGTCTATCACGCGGTGATCAAACGTCAGGCTCAGGACCATCATCGAACGCCTGGTGACCTCGCCGCGATGGATGACCGGTTTTTCAACAATCCGACCGACGCCGAGAATGCCGGACTGCGGGGTATTGATAATGGGCGTAAAGGCATCAACGCCATACATGCCCAGGTTGGAGACGGTAAACGTCCCACCCGACACTTCTTCGAGCTTGAGCTGACTGGCGCGGGCCTTCTCGGCCAGGGTCTTGGCCTCCGCGGCAATGTCCTTGAGCGATTTTTTGTCCGCATCCCGGACGACCGGAACGATCAGGCCCTCGTCCAGAGCAACCGCCAGTCCCACGTGGATGGCGGTGTTGGCCCGGATGATATCCCCTTCGAGGTGGGCATTCATGCGCGGGTGCTGCCTCAGGGCATGGGCACAGGCCTGCACGATAAAATCGGTATAGGTGACGTTGAATGCTTGACGGACTTCCTGGCGACGATCAATCAACTGCGTGACATCCACCTCGGTGCTGATGGTGAGCTGGGCGCTGCCCTGGAGGCTCTGATGCATGCGCTCGGCAATCACCTTCCGCATGCCGCGTAACGGAATGTCTTCCGCCGCGGCCGGCGCGGCTGCCGACGGAGCGACTTGACCGCCGCTATCGATAATTTTCTGCACATCCTCGCGGGTGATCCGACCGCGTGGACCAGTCCCGGTCATAAGAGCGAGATCGATACTATGTTCTTTGGCCAGCTTCCGGGCTGCGGGTGTCACCGGAACGCGGCCGCGCTTCTCTTTCGGCGCCGGGGGCGCTGCTGAAGCAGCCACTGGAACGGGCTCTGTCGCGGTGGCTGCCGGAGCCGCCGGTGCTGCCGCAGCCGCGTACTGTGCCGCAATCTCAGCGATATCTTCGCCTGCTTCCGCAATGATTGCGATTGGAAGCCCGACGCCGACCACGGCTTCGAGCGCATACAGCAATTTGGCGACCGTTCCATCCGCGGGCGCTTCGACTTCATACAGCACTTTTTCGGTTTCGACCTCAAACAGGGCTTCACCGGTTTTGATGGGGTCGCCCTCGGATTTGAACCATTGTTGGATCGTGCCCTCGGTCATGGTCAGACCGAACTTTGGCATTACAACTTCTACGGCCACAGGCGTATCCTTTCTTTCCTCAGAAACTGAGGCGGGGAGGCTTAACCCAGCATCTCCTTGACAGTGGCGGAAATTTTCTTGTCGTTGGGAAGGATGAATTTTTCCATAGGAGGGCTGAACGGGACCGGGACATCCGGGGCGGTCAGGCGTTTGACCGGGGCGTCCAGGGAGTCGAAGCCCTTATCCGCAATGACGGCCGAGATTTCGGCTGCCGCGCCGCAGCGTAGATGACCCTCATCAACCACCAGGACGTTATGCGTCTTGGCCACGGAGGAGAGGATGGTCTCCTCATCCAGCGGAATCAGGCTGCGCGGGTCGATGACTTCGGCGGAAATGCCATCCCCTTCCAGCGCTTTTGCGGCCTTGAGCGCCTGGGAGACCATATAGCCGATCGCGACAATGGTGACGTCCGAGCCCTCACGCTTTACCGCGGCTTGCCCGATGGGCACAAGATACTCCTCCTCCGGGACTTCTTCTTTGCTGCGGCCCAGCTTGAGATGCTCAAAGACCAGCACGGGGTTATTATCCCGAATGGCGCTTTTGAGCAGGCCCTTCATATCGTAGGCACCGGAAGGCACCACAATTTTGAGTCCGGGCACACTCATGAACTGGGAGTAGACCGTCTCGGAATGCTGGGCGGCTGCCGAGCCGACCGCACCGCACACGGCCCGAAACGTAATGGGCATGTCGGCCTGGCCGCCCGACATATAGCGCAGCTTGGCCGCCTGATTACAGACCTGGTCCCAGCAGCAGTAGAAAAAGCTGGCGAACTCGATCTCCACAATCGGCCGCATCCCGGCCATGGCTGCGCCGACCCCGGCGCCGGCATAGCCGGCTTCTGAAATGGGCGCGTTCAGAATCCGCTCGGCACCGAACTCATCCGTCAAACCAGTGGTTGCCCCGAACGCGCCGACCCAGATGTCCAGGCCCATCATGAAGGTTGTCGGGTCGTGTCGGAGTTCCTCGGCCAGGGCCGTATTAATCGCTTGAATAAAATTCATTTCAGGCATGGTTTCTCCCTACGCGACTGAGAACATATCTTCCAGGGCTTCCTCGGGCTCCGGATACGGGCTGTCTTGAGCAAACTGGACGGCGTCGTCAATGGCGTGCTGCACCTCGGCCTGGACGGCTTCGATCTCTTCCTGGCTGAAGGTGTCCGGCACGAAACGTTGCTCGAAGGTAATGAGCGGGCAGCGCTTCTTCCAGGCTTCTATTTCGTCTGCGGGACGATAGCTGCGCTTGCCGAGAAAGGCTTCCTCGCCCACCACATGGCCTTCCCAGCGGTAGGTTTTACACTCAATCAGCGTCGGGCCTTCGCCCTTGCGCGCGCGTTCGACCGCCTGGCTGGTGGCTTCGTAGACCTCGATGACGTCGTTGCCGTTGACCACCACGCCGGGCATATCGTGGCCGCGCGCCCGGTCGGCAATATCCTTGACCGAGGTGACGTCCTTGCCGGCGGTAAACTCTCCGTACAAATTGTTCTCGCACACATAGACAACCGGCAGCTTCCAGGACGAGGCGATATTGAGCGACTCGTGAAACGTGCCTTCGTTCGAGGCGCCGTCACCAAAGAAACAGGCGGCAACCTCACCGCTGCCGCGCACTTTGGCCGCCAGGCCCGCGCCGGTCGCAATCGGCAAACCGGCGCCCACAATGCCGTTCGCCCCCAGGATACCCAGCTCAAAGTTGGCAATATGCATGGAGCCGCCCTTGCCCTTGCAGTAGCCGGTCTTTTTGCCGAACAACTCGGCCATCATGGGTCTGACCTCGCCGCCCTTGGCGATCAGGTGACCGTGACCGCGGTGGGTGCTGGTAATATAGTCCTGCTGGGTCAAAGCGGCGGCGACCCCGGTGGCGGAGGCTTCTTCGCCGATCGAGACATGTACAAAGCCGGGGATTTGACCCTCTTGAAAAACATCACGCACGCGGGACTCAAACTGCCGGATGGTTTGCATCGTCCGATACATATCGAGCAGCTTATCTGTACTCAGGCTGGTATCCGCCATAGACATTTCCTCCTTTGGTGTTCACGCGTAAAGCCCCGTCTTCATAGTCTGAAACAGGGGCGCAGGTCAACAACTCAGCAGCGGGGCGGCTAACGACACGCGGCCAAAGCCAATTCGACCAGTGTATCTGAGAACTGAAAAAAGCCCAGATAATCCTGCTGGCCGGTATTCAGGAAGACAATCGACAGTTGACGGTCGAGGTCGGCCAAGCACACCTGGCCGCCTTTGCCCGGATGCCCGAACGTCCGCAGGGTCGCGCCTGGCGCCAGATGGCCGAGCATCCAGCCCTGTCCATACATAATCGGCAAACGCAGGGAACGGTCGATATCTCCCGGTTTGTTCGTTGGCGTAATAGAAAACTCTAAGGTCTCCTTGGACAGATACGCTTTCCCTTCCCACTGCGCACCGAGCGAGATCATCGCGTAAAATTTGGCAATATCTCTGGCCGAGCCTATGCCGCCACCAGCGGGCAGGACGATCCGGTGGGTTTCAGGCCGATTAAAAATATTCTGGAGTTCTGGATACGCCAAGGTGGCCGGGTCGAGGTCTTCGTCAAAGTCGAGCGATTGCTGAAAGGCAAAATAGTCCTCGTCCGGAGTGATGCCCATGGCCTGTGCCGCAGCGCTTACAGACGCGCGATCCGAGGGGGCTTCGTACACACAGGCGACCCGGTCTTCCTCCGATTCCGGCAGGCCGATGAACAGACTGTCCAGACCCAGGGGCTGGACGACCTCTTCCCGAAAAAACTGCCCGCAGTCGCGCCCAGCGAGGCGTAGCATCAGCTCGTTCAACATGAAGCCATAGTTGAGTGGGTGGTAGCCATTGGCTTCCCCCGGTGTCCAGCGCGGTGTCATTTCTTCCATGGCCTTGGCACACTGGGCACGGTCGCCCCAGCCTTGATGGGTCAACCAATCAGGCCCAAGCGTATTGCCGATCCGGTGTCCCAGCATATGGGTGATGGTTGCGGTCTCTTTCCCGTTTTGGGCAAACTCGGGCCAATACCGGGCCACCCGGTCGTCATAGTTGAATATGCCCCGGTCATGCAGCATATGCAGACACAGTGCGGCGAGACCTTTTGTCGAAGAGTACAGGGTGAACATGGTCTCGGGCTGCACTGGAGTCTCGTTGCTGAGCCGCGCGACGCCTCCCCCAAGGTCAAGGACCTTCTTCCCCTTCCGAAAGACGGCGAGCTGGGCGCCGGCAAAGAGTTGCTGCTCTTCCACTGCGGTCCGAAACGTCCGGGCCAGCCGTTCAACGACCTCCGTATCCATATCAACGGCCTGCGGTGTGACTTCGGGATCAAGCTGATAAAATGCCATACTCACCTCCGTTGCTGTGGCACTATATGCTGAAGCAAGGCTCCCACGAAAGGCCAAGCCTCAGCACGATATGGAGACAGGGATATCGCCTGCCTGAAACGCCGAATGGCGCGGCGGGGATGAATCACAAGCAGGGTCAAGCATGGTTAAGAAGACTGCAGCCCGGACTGGGATAGAGCAGTTTTCAGAGTGGGGTAGCGAGCGGGCGCCCAAGGACCGGAGACCAGCCCGTAGGGTGCGCCCTGCGCACCAGGAAGCTGGTGCATGGGATGCACCCTACGGTTCTGGAGCGCCGCTCACCCCCTGAGCGCCGGGTGCAGATGGGCGGAGCGAGCGGGCGCCACAGGACCGGAGCCCAGGCGGGCTGAGCGCCGGCCCCCCTCGGACGCTACACTCCGGTGTAATTTGCTCTAGGTCTCCGTACTTCCCTGAGATTGATAGAGAAGCGTATCGGAAGCCTCGACTCCCCCGTGACTGAGATGAGGCCGAAAAGATTGAGGTCCTTGGTTCGTAGAGCACCAGAGGGGAAACGCCTCACCCCTACCCTTCCCCGAGACGTGTGATGCATATTTCCAGGGACTCGCGCTCGCCGGACGCGCTGAGGCCGCCGGGCGGGGGACAACCCACCCCGCCGCTGACGCGGCACCCTTCCCGAGAGGGGAGCAGTCCCCATCCCCTCTCGGGAGGGGTGGCCCTGAGCTTGTCGAAGCCTGCCCTGAGCAGAGCGGAGCGAAGTCGAAGGGGGCCGGGGTGGGTGCCTTTTTGCATCACACGTCCCGGATAGAGGGATCGTTATAACGGCGGAAGGATATCCGAGACCGCGATAGATTTTCCACCACGAAGGGCAACGGTATCATCTTCGCCTCTCACCTGCTCATGCTGATACTGCCCGTTGTCTCCTGAAGGGTTTGTCAGAATAGCAACGCTGCGGGCGGCAAGGTTCACAATCCAATATTCCGGGATGCCGCTTGCCGCATATGCCTGAGCCTTCTGGACCTGATCGTAGGCCAGGGAACTGTCCGCGACTTCTATGACGACCATAACCTGGTCCGCCCGCGGATGCTGCTTGGCGTAATCGGTTGGGTCAGGTTGACAGATAGCAATATCCGGTTCGGGCTCGCTCCAATCGTTCAAAACAATTGGCGCTTGGACACGAATATAGGCAGCCTCCCCCAAGACAGGCAACAGCGTGAATAAGAGACGGTGAATGGTGGCCGCATGAGGGCTGTTCTGTGGACTCATAGTAATAATGACTCCGTCGAGCAGTTCAACCCGCTCATCTGCAAGGAGATGAGACTCTGCCAGGCGGTGGTACTCTTGACGGGTAAAACGATGCGGCCTTGGAGCGGCCGGCGCGCTGTGCGTCATGCGCCCAGTCTAGTCGCCTTGGTGGGGGAAGACAATAAAGTGGCTTCCCGTTTCCATAGGAATGACAAACCGAGACCGCCTCAGGTCTTTACCCGCACGCGGTAGCCGATTGTCACCTCGCCGTTCTTCGGCACCGTGACCTCAAAACGCAGGGTATGCGCGTCGGGTTTTTCGTACTGCTCCGGCGTCGAAGCGACGACTTCCCAGTCACCGGACATGGGCTCTTCGACGCGGACCCGCACGTCTTCGTCCTTGTGATTGCGGACGACGATTTGCCAGCTCACTTCTGACGAGCGGCGGGACAAACGCGTGAAGCTCGTTTGGCGACGCTCGCCAACGACATCAAAGGCCTCACCCATTTTCACGCTGACGGTTTCGTCTTTGGGCGTGTGGTCAATGTCATCCTCGCCGACAAATTGGAGACTGCCTTGCGCGTCGGCTTTGTACACCCGCAGGGTCCCTTTGGGTAAGGGTATGCCCAGGTGGTGCTGCTCGGCGTTTTCGATTTCGAGATAGACGCTCACTTTTTGCAGAGGCGGCGGCGTGTCAAACGTGGCACGCGCATAGTGGGGCTGGCCGCGCAGAACGAGGCGTTTGGTAATGGGAATATCCGCTGCGGATAAGAGTGACATCTGCTTGGTCTGGTTGTCTTGCACCGTGGTCGCTCGCTCCAGGGTATACAGGTGGTACTCAAAAAAGGCTTCTTCCTGAAACTGTGGCTCTGGAGAAGCGCTGGCCACAGCGCCTATCGTCCGCGCGTAGTCAACGAACACTTCCGGTCGAACCCGGTTGACATCGCCGGCGACCAGCTTGAGCGTCGCGTCGCGATAGGTGGTGCCGGATTTATTCTCGATGGAGACCCAGCCGGACAGGTCGGCCAGGCTGTCGTCGCTGTTTAAGGCCGCGACATAATCGGCTTGCCACGTAATATCATCCGTGAGGTAGGAGGCTTCAATGGTGTGTGTACTGGCGGCCTGAGTCCGGAGCAGCCACACCAGCGTCGGCTGGGCGATCAGATTGGCCGGTAGTTGAGGCAGAATCACTCTGCCCGGCAAGCCAATCGAGATTTCGTCTCCGACTCGATAAATCGGGGCGTCATTCGTGGCGAGCAGGGTGGCGGTCACCAGCTCTTCTTTGCCGGTAAAATAGTTCTTGTCGAGCAGCTTGACTTCTTTGCCCACGTATTTTTCGAGTAATTTGTCCGGGCTGAGCAGGTCGTATTCATAGTTCTGTTCCAAGACCTGGAGTGTGTTCGCATCGGTCCGTGACCGGACAAGCACCGTTGTGGGCATAATCCGGGCGGCGACATCCATAAACTGAAGGCGGGTCAGCCCCTCAGCCAGTTCAATCTCGCGCACGTCTTTGACCAGTCCGAGGTTGGAATTATAGATCGTCAGCGAGACCTGAGTTTGATCGGCGCGGGTACTCGTGAGCGGAGCGGCGGAAGGCAGGTGAGGACAAAGGACCTCGAAAACAAAAAGACTCACAGCGAGAAACGAGACAAGCTGAAGGCGTTTCATAGGCGGTATTGCAACTATTCCTTTCTGCTCGAATGCTTCCAGCATACCGGGTTTTCCGTACCAGCGTCAAAAGGACGGCAGAGTCAAAATCCACTCAGCTGAGCCGTAAAACGTAAGACCCGGGGAGGGCACTCGGCCGATAGGTCCTAGGCCATCTCAAAGCGGGTCAGTAAACCCAGTTTCTTGGCCTGATAGAGCGCGTACTGAAAATAGGCAAGGGAAAGAATAAACAGCAGTGCAGTCAAACCGAAGGACAGCAGCAGCGGCTGCCAGGCTAATTCCCCGGTGGCAATGGCGTGTCGCAGGCCTTCAAACACATGCGTGCTGGGCAGGGTGACGGCAATGCCCTGAACCCAGCCCGGCATACTGTCGAGCGGATAAAAAACACAACTAAACGGCTGAATAATAAATCCTACCGACCAGGCCAGGACCTGAATACGGAGACCGTAGCGAAAGATCAATGCCGCGATGAAAATACCGATGACCCAGCCGAAGAGCAGCAGCAGGCTGGTGAAGACGGCGATGGCCGTGCCGCCAATATCCATAATATTAAAGGCGTACAGGCCCCAAGCGAGGAGGGTGAGAAAAAGAAAACTCAGGATGCAGCGAATGAGGCCAATAAGACCAATGGCCACAAAGAGCTCGATCGAGGTGACGGGCGAGGCAAACAGGTTATACACATTGCGACTCCAGAAATCTTCGAGGATAAACGTCCCGACATCGGTTTGCGCCCGCCAGAACAAACTCCACAGCACCGCCCCGCCCAGAAAGAACTCCACGACTCCGGAGAACGAAGACGTTGCGGCAATAAACATGCTGGTGAACCCCCACAAGAGGAGGGAGATGACCGGCCAGTACACAATGTCAAAAACACGGTCCAGGCTGCGATAGCACAGACAGGTAAACTTATAGACCAAGCCCCACATGGCCATGGTCGAAAAGCCATAGTCCTGAGAGTTCACAAAGCGCACGCGGCTCACAGCTCCCCTCGGGCGACCTTGATGAAGACATCCTCAAGCGTTGGGCGTGAGACATGGATATCGACAATGGGGTTGCCGCTGTGTGTCAGGTGCCGGAGTAAGGGGTCGAGCTGGTGGGTTGGATCATCCAGGACAAAACGCAAGCTATGCTCTCCGTTCTGCTCAATCCGAGATATGCCATGCAGTTGACGGATGGGGGTGAGATCAGACCCGGCTTGAAAGGTCACCTCGACGACCTGGTGTGGAATGAGCCGCTTGATATGAGCAGCCGTATCAACGCGGAGAATCTCGCCCTTACTTAAAAAGGCAATCCGCCCACACAACTCTTCGACCTCATTCATATTATGGGACGTGAAAAGAACGGTTGTTTTTCGTTCCTGTTGAACGGTTTGCAGCGCCCGCCGGGTTTTTTCGGCAATGTCCGGATCAAGGCCAAGCGTACACTCATCCAGCAGCAAGAGCTCCGGGTCGTTCAGAAAGCCTTTACACAAGGTGACGCGGGTATGTTGGCCCGAGCTGAGGTGCTGCAAGCGGCGGTTGGCCAGGTCTGTAACCTCGAAGCGTTCGAGCAGTTCGTCGATTTTCCGGGGAAGATGTTTGACGCCATAGATGCGGCCGTAGACCACAAGGTTTTCCCACACGGTCAGCACGCCGTTCATACTAGTAAACGCCGCGGCCACATTCATCCGGCGACGAATGGCAACGTGATTGGAGGCAAAATCGTGGTCGAAAATTCGGATCGAACCACTGTCGGCAATGATGAGCCCCAGCAGGATATTGATCGTGGTGGATTTCCCTGCTCCGTTCGGGCCGAGCAGGCCAAAGAATTCTCCCCGCTCCACGTCTAAGGAGAGACCCTGGAGGGCTTCAACCGTACCATAACGTTTCCGCAGATCGCGGATTTCAAGGAGGGCCATGGGCGAGTAATGAGCGGTGTATAAGCGGCGTGCCTACGGGGCGAGGTGCGCCCCGCCCCGTGCGCTTAGATCACGCCTTTTTCTGTGAGCCGGGCGACTTCTTCGCGGCTGAGTCCGGCAAAATGGGTATAAATCTGCTCGTTATCATGCCCGACGGGCACGGACCCGCGCCAGAGCTTGCCCGGTGTGGCGGAAAAAGCAGGGCTGACGCCGGTGCCTTTGACCCTGCCGACCTGATTGTCCTGCCACTCGACATGAACCTTGCGCGCCTCGTAGTGCGGGTCTTCCGCCATAGCCTGACTGTTCATAATCGGACAGCAGGCGACCTGGGCGGCGTTCAACTGTTCAACCACTTCCTCGACTGTTCGTTCGGCAATCCAGCCGCGCAGCAGGGCGTCAAACTCGATGCCTTCCAGGCCGTTGATATCAGTGCTGGCGCGCTGCCACTTCTCTTCTTCCGGGTCGAGACCCAGGACCCGGCACACCCGGGAAAAAACCGCCAGGCCGACCGCGCCGACCACCACCCAGCCATCGCTGGCCTGGAAGGCGTCGTAGGGTTGAAACGCGGTGGCTTTGTTGCCGGTGCGCTCGCGGACGAAGCCGTTGCTGAAATACTCGACCATCGTCCCCGAGAGCAGTCGGTGGATCGCCTCGAACTGCGAGATATCAACGACCTGCCCCGTGCCGGTACGCTGGGCGGAAATATAGCCGGCCAGGGACGACCACAGGCAAAACAGGGCCGTAATATAGTCGGCCGTCCAGGGGTTGGCCCGCACCGGCGGCTCTGGGTCGGGAAAGCCGGTCTGGTACATCAGCCCGCCAAAAGCCTGGCCGATCATGTCGTACGAGGCCCGCCCCAGATAGTCCCGATGGCCGCTCTGACCGTAGCCGGAGACGTGCGCAATAACGAGCTTGGGGTTGGCCTGGAGCACGGCCTCGTCGGTCAGGCCCCACTTGGTATAGGAGCCGGGCTTTGAACTCTCCATCCAGATGTCGCACGACTTGACCAGCCTGAGGAACAAGTCTTTGCCCTTGGGCTGGCTGAAGTCCAGGGTGACATACCATTCGTTGCGCCGTTCCTGAATCCAGGTGGTTGCCACCTGCCCCTGGCCGTCTGTGGTTGGCAGTTGCATGCCCAGATGACGCCAGGCCGCGTCGCCCTCGCCGGTGCGTTCGATCTGGATCACCTCAGCACCCATTTCCGCGGCCAGGACCGCGGCAAACGGCTGGGCGACCAGGGTTCCGCTTGATACAATCCGCACGCCCTGCAACGGGCCGAACTGTTCGGGTAGCAATGATGCCGGACGTGTCTCCATACCGATCCTCCCAGATAGCCTGCAATATGCTGTCCATCCCTAACGGAAATCGAGGCTGAAGAAAAGACAGCTTGAACGGCCGGAGACCAGGCTATATACCGCAGGGCATATCGGCCCGGAGTTACGCTCTCAGATCGGTCAGGAAAAGGAGGACTTATGTATAAAGTCATTGGTATTCTCAAGCGGCCCGAGGGAATGGCGCTGGAAGACTTTCGCCGCTGGTGGCTGGAAGAACACGCCCCCAAGGTGAAGCAATGGCCCGGCTTGAAACGGTACTGTATTAACCTGGCGACAAGCGACGACCAGCGCTACGACGGCGTGGCCGAGGTCTGGTTTGAGACACAGGCAGATATGGACAAGGTTTTCGGCACACCTGAAGGCCAGACGGCCAGAAACAGCGCCACGGGTGGCTCCACGGAAATTGTGATCCTATTGACGCAAGAAAACGTGATGGTGGACGGATAGAGGGAAAAGATAGAGAAGAGAGAAGGGGACGGTTTGGGCACCGCCCCCTTCTCTTTTAGCGCTCAGCTTTTTAGCGGTCAGTACTGCGCAGCACCTGTCCGGGTAAGCCGCCCTGATACTCGTCATCCTGATACAGGACCTGGCCGGATACAACCGTCGTCTTGATGCCTTTGGATTTGGCAACAAAGCGTTTGCCGCCGCCGGGCAGGTCCCAGACATATTCCGGGTCTTTGGCATCGACCGTGTCGGGATCGAACAGCGTCAAATCAGCCACCAGGCCTTGAGCAATCCGCCCCCGGTTGGGAATGCCGAACAGGTCGGCCGGGACTGAGGTCAGCCGCCGGACGCCTTCTTCAAGGCTCAACACCTGGTTGTCCCGCACCCAGCGACCGAGTAGATAGGTCGCGTAACCCGCATCGCACAACATATCCACGTGCGCCCCACCGTCGGACAAGCCGATCAGAAAGCGGGGGTCACTGACCAGATTCTTGACCCCTTCGGGTTCAAAATTGAACGCCTGGAGGTCGAACATCAATTCCAGGCGGTCGGCCACCGCCAGGTCGAGAAAGGCGTCCACCACATCCTTGCCCTGGTCGCGGGCAATCTCGGCCACCGTCTTTTTGCTGGCGACATGCGGTTTGACCGCCTCAGTGTGGGCATCAATCACGGTCATCCGCCCCCACTGGCCGCGAAAGATCCGCCGTTTATCCATCTCCTCGCGAAAGGCGTTGCGAAAGCCCGGATCGGCGTAAATCTGCATCTGTTCTTCAACGCTCTTATTGAAGACATGGTGCCAGGCCGAAAAAATGGCGAAGAGGAACGGGTTCTTCATATTGAACTGGACCCGCAACGGACGGCAGGTGACCTGCGGCACGGCTTTATCCCAACCGAGGATGGGTTGGACTTTCTCCACGGCGTTGAGGTAGGACTCCGGCTTGCCCGGCTTATTGAACAGGGCCAGGAAGGTGACCGGCCGCTGGCTTTCATCAACCAGGAATTTGAGCAGATCGTATTCGTCGTCCGAGACCTGGCCGACATTGGTCCCGGTCAGGGCCAGCTCGATTGTGCCGCGGCCCTCTTCTTTCATGACCTGACACAAGGCGCTCCACTCGGCCCGACTGGCATTACGGCAGGCGAGCGGACGGCCTTCAAAACCGATATGGTTGTTGAGAATAGTGCTGGTCAGACCAAACGCACCGGCGTGCATGGCGTTGCGAAACAGCCGCTGCATCTCACCGATTTCGTCCGGGGTGGCTGCCCGCTCAAACGACTCTTCGCCCAGCACATAGTGCCGCAGGGGCGTGAGGGCGGCTAAGGAGGCGACGTTGATGCCCATGCCGCGTTTTTGCAAGACATCGAGATATTCGGCGTGGGTTTCCCACTGCCAGTCGATGCCCCGCTCCATGACCTCGAACGGAATCGCCTCGACATTGACCAGGTCCCACATGACGATATCGCGGGCTTTGGGCCGAACCGGCGCCACGCCCACCCCGCAGTTACCCATCACCACCGTGGTAATGCCGTGCCAGGAGGAGCACGTCACCAGGGGGTCCCAGGCGACCTGGGCATCGTAGTGGGTATGCGGATCGATAAAGCCTGGGGCCAGCACCAAGCCGTCGGCATTGATTTTCTTTTGCGCCGCCTCGCCATTGCCCTTGCCCACGGCAGCAATCAGGCCGTCTTTGACCGCCACATTACCGTAGAAGCTTGGTGTACCCGTACCGTCGCAGATACGGGCGTTTTCAATAATCAGGTCATACATGAATGCTCCCTCCTCTATTTCACAAATCAACCCAAATCGACTCGGACACCGGCATCCAGGCCCATAGCCACCCGATAGCCGCCCTCCTGAGCCGCCTGGAATTTCTCACACCAGGCCGCGACGCTGTCTCGAATCTTGTGCTGCCGTTCGGCGGTGGTGGCATACTCCCGCACCATGTCAAAAACGGGCTCGCCATGGGCTTCGGCCTCCCCGGCATGGGCATAGAAGAATTCAAGCGCGTGCCTGTTCAGGCCGTATTTTTCTTTGAGCGCGCGCACGAGGCCCTTCATCGAGTCATCGCTACGCGTCTCGCCACCAATCGACATGGCCGCCAGGGTGACGAGGCCGTACTCCTGCCGGCCCAGCTCAATTACCCAGTCAACATAGGCGACCGACTCTCTGGCAACAACCGGCTGCCGGACCTCTTCCTCGGTGGCACCGAGCGCTTGGGCCAGTCGCCTGGACAGCATCCAGTGGGCGTCTTCCCCACGGCCCATAATCGTTTCTTCGTCAATCAGATTTTCAACGATATGGCGTCGGATTTTCTGGTCCAGCGGTCCGAGACCGGTATTCATAAAAATCCCACCAAAGGCCCGGATATGCTGGCCGGTGACATAAAAGAGATTGAGCGCCCATTTCTTCAGTTGCGGGCGAGACAACTCCCCGGCCAGCAGGCCCTGATAGAAACTGGGGCCAAGCAGGGGCTGCTCATCCTGGTGTTGGATATAGCCGCGCAAATCAGCCAGAAATGTATCAACCGTTGGCATGAAACCCCTCCTTCTCTTGTTATTTGTATCCCGTTGCAGGAGAGCCGCGCAAGAGAAAATTTTTCCGCCACGGATTACGGTCTTACGGCTCACGGCTGCCCGCCGGGTTCAGCCGCGACGGGTCGAGACGAACCAGGGTCGCGCCCCACCCGCCGGCCTCCATGGGCGCATCAGCACAGTCTGTCACATGGGGCAGGCGAGCGAGCAGCGCACGGATGCTCTCGCGTTGGACCCCCTTGCCCTTGCCGTGAATGAGGCGCACCTGGGTAAACCCGGCCATACAACATTCGCGTAAATATTCCTCTACGACGCTGCGGATTTCCTTGGGCGCAAAGGGATGCAGGTCGATCACATCCTCGATGGGCATGACTATGGGGTCGGGGAAGGGGCTGGCGTCGAGTTCTTCCGGGGCAGAAGGCAGTGGCTCTTTATCTTTTTTTTGCATACAGGTTCTTTCTTGGGATCGGTCAGAGTGTTCAGTATTCAACTGATTGTTATAATGCGGACCAATAAATCTCGCTATCTCCCTCCCGCTGCTTGCCCGGCTTGTATCGCGACACGGTACGCGGCACTATACTGGCATGAGGTTCGCTCACAAAGGACTGCGTAGATTTTACGAACACGATGATATCCGCGGGTGAGATGCCGACCACGTGGAGCGCATCCGGCGCATGTTGACCGCGCTGCAAGACGCGCGCTCGCCACGGAACATGGACTTGCCTGGATGGCGGCTGCATCGGTTGAAAGGCGACCGGCGCGGGCAATAGAGTCTACGCGTATCCGGCAACTGGCGAATCGTCTTCCGTTTCGAAAGTGGCGAGGCGGTAGACATTGACCTGATCGATTATCATTAGGAGGTCCACATCATGCCTATGTATAATCCATCGCACCCCGGAGAACTGATCCGCGACAGCCTGGAAGCGGAGGGTTGGACGGTGACGGAATGCGCCGCCCGGCTCGGTGTGGCCAGGCATACGCTGTCGCGGCTGCTGAACGGACACGCCGGTATCTCGCCGGCAATGGCACTGGCGCTGGAACGTATTGGATGGAGTGACGCGGAACATTGGATGCGGATGCAAGTGAGTTACGACCTGGCACAAGAGCGCCGCAAGCAGGCAGCCGCTTGACGCTGAGTAACGTCAAACAGCCCGACCCGTCAACGACGATAGCCCGAAGTGTTGCCGTTCATTTCATCTCGTGGGCTCCACGACTCGTGTCTTTGCGACGGGGTAGGTCAATACCCTCTGGTGAAGTGGAGGCGAGCAATACCTGTGACTCTCGCTCAACTTCCCAGCCGGGAAACACCAGCACTGCGGGATGAACCCGTAAGGCACGGGCGAGCATTTTCGCCCGCTCTACACCAAGCTTCACTCTATTTCTTTCTATGGCTGAAATCGTTGATTGCGGGATGCCGGTCGTAGCGGCCAGTTCATTCTGGCTGAGTTCCTGGAGTTCGCGAATGATACGAACAGATTCGCCGACGGAGAGCTCAACTCGCTTCTTTGCCCTACGGTATTCAGCCATTAGTTGCTCCGATAGTCATGAGGGGTAAGACTCACGACCTCAACATACACGCGTTCCCGTTCGATGCTGTAAATCACCCGATACTGCTCGTTGAGCCGCGAGGACCTGTGCCCGCTCCACTTTCCATGCAGGCTCTCGTCATGAAACCCTCGAATGTGTCGGAGCCCCTCAGGCCCGGATATGGAAACGATATCCTTCCATTTTTCGTATCGCTTCAGGAGTTCATGGGGGAGCCGCCTGATTTGACGATTCACTCGTCGATGCTCGAAGATATCCCACACCAGAAGGTAGAAATATACTATTTATGGTATGTCAACAAGGTCCAAGAGATAGAGGAAGCACCCGCCGCGAGGCGGTAGACATTGACCTGATTGACTATAACCAGGAGGCCCAAATCATGCCCATGTATAATCCATCGTATCCCGGAGAACTGATCCGCGACAGCATGGAGGTGGAAGGCTGAGGCTGGTCAGGCAGTCAGCTTCATTAAGGCGACGGTCAGGCCCACGAGGCCGGCGGCCATGACCCATAGCTGGCGGTAGAGCCGGACTCCCAATGCGGCAAGATCGGTCTTTAACTCGGTCTTGACTTCGACGAGATCGGCTTTGGAGGCAACATTTCCGCCTATAGCCTCGCCGACCGTCGTAACGACGGCTTCGGCCAGAGGTTCGTTTGCCCCAGCTTCCCTGAGTGCCTTGACGGCCTTATGGGTGTCGAATGCGAGTGCGATCCCTACTACTTCAAGCGGCCCAAGCCCCAATGGAAGCGGGAGGGTCCATCCCATCGACCTACAGAGCTTCTTTTGAGCAGTCATATAGGGCGGCGGAGCGGAGCGTAACCCGTTCTGCATGACTGTCAGTTCGGCTGCTCGCCTCCATTATGGACATGAACTGCCGGATATCTGTGCAGTGCTCCAGCCGTTGTCATAGCACTGCTGGCGTGCCTTCCTCTCTGCTTCGGCAAGCGTGGTTCCAAAATCATATCCCAAACCTATCTGCCCAGAGATCCTGCATTCCGCTACCGCAAAACAGTGTTTCGTGTCCCAACTGACTCTCGGAGTGCAGCTCGCTGCGCAGCCGCTCACCCTCCGACATGCGGCGGTAGCGTCGCTCTCGGCCTGCGCCTTGGACTGCCTGTTTGTGACCCCTCCCCAACGGAAGCATCCTCCCCCGGACCCGATGGCCAGTGAATTCTAGTTGCCTCCTGACGTCGGGGCTTCGCATACATCGTAGTTGGCCGGGAGGCCGTAGTTTGCACCTACATCCCAGGCACATTCCAGGCCGCTCCGACACTCACTGTGGCTGTCACAGTCGCCTTGCCCTGCGCTGCATGGACCCTCATCCCGACAGTAGTCAACGTGACCAACTGGCAGCTTAGAGGGCACTTCGCACACATCGGTCACGGAGGAAAAACCATAATTTGCCCCTACGTTCCAAGCACATTCCAGGCCGCTCCGACACTCACTGTCCCTATCGCAATCGCCTTGCCCGGCACTACACGGACCCTCATCCCGACAGTAGTCAACGTGACCAACTGGCAGCGGCACTTCGCACACATCGGTCACGGAGGAAAAACCATAATTTGCCCCTACGTTCCAAGCACATTCGAGACCGCTCCGACACTCACTGTGGCTGTCACAGTCGCCTTGCCCGGCACTACACGGACCCTCATCCCGACAGTAGTCAACGTGACCAACTGGCAGCTTAGAGGGCACTTCGCACACATCGGTCACGGAGGAAAAACCATAATTTGCCCCTACGTTCCAAGCACATTCCAGGCCGCTCCGACACTCACTGTCCCTATCGCAATCGCCTTGCCCGGCACTACACGGACCCTCATCCCGACAGTAGTCAACGTGACCAACTGGCAGCGGCACTTCGCACACATCGGTCACGGAGGAAAAACCATAATTTGCCCCTACGTTCCAAGCACATTCGAGACCGCTCCGACACTCACTGTGGCTGTCACAGTCGCCTTGCCCGGCACTACACGGACCCTCATCCCGACAGTAGTCAACGTGACCAACTGGCAGCTTAGAGGGCACTTCGCACACATCGGTCACGGAGGAAAAACCATAATTTGCCCCTACGTTCCAAGCACATTCCAGGCCGCTCCGACACTCACTGTCCCTATCGCAATCGCCTTGCCCGGCACTACACGGACCCTCATCCCGACAGTAGTCAACGTGACCAACTGGCAGCGGCACTTCGCACACATCGGTCACGGAGGAAAAACCATAATTTGCCCCTACGTTCCAAGCACATTCGAGACCGCTCCGACACTCACTGTGGCTGTCACAGTCGCCTTGCCCGGCACTACACGGACCCTCATCCCGACAGTAGTCGGCATGACCAACCGGCACCCCGCTGGGAGTCCACTTTGCCCATTGAGTAATCACATCTTTATTCCGTGAAACTAAACGGGGCCCTCCATTATTATCCTCTCCACCATAGGCATGTATGGCGATAACGCTCCGTCTACCAGAGGCGTATTTCCACACCGGCGACCCACTAGCCCCTCCGCTTGTACTAATCCTGTACCGGAGGACAGTGGGGTAGAGAAGAGCAAAGGCGGTATCGCCAAAGCCGTGCCATTGTGCAGAACTATTTGTTTCGCCTTGAACCTCTTTAGGGTATCCGCTCGTATTAACCTTGCTAGCAGACGCGTCAAAAACCAATGGCATAAAGGTTGATATACCATTAAAGCGCTCTGAAAAAAAAAGAGCCCCGTAATCAAACCTATAATCAGATGTAGGCCTCTTCTTAGCATCTGGATCCTTGTCAACTATGTCCTTATATCGGCTGTTCGTAGACATCCTGGAAGCATCACGTGACCCAAAAGGGCGCTCGACCTGTCCTCCTGCTCTGTATTGGCGCTGTCCTGGCGCTATCTGGACGGACGAGCCCCAACCACCCCGGGCAGGATTGTATATTACGTGTCCGTTGGTCAAAGCTGCATAGGGGGACACGAGAAACGCAGTACCTCTAGAGCTGTAACCATTTGGAAATCGCACAGAAACAAAAGCAATAGTGTTCCAGGGATAGGAACGTGTACCCGTAACCCGCTCTCGGCCATCGGGATTGAACACGGCTTGCGGAACTCCATTCTCCACGTCTCCTGCTGAGTCCTCTGCGGGGAGAGAAGAAACTCCGTCGTCCCAGGGCTCAAGGTCGTCTTGAGGATCGATTCCCGTATCTGGAGTCTGGTCCTGCTCCTCCAAGGAAGAGTCTTCCTCCAAAGCTTCTTTCCCAGAGAACTCTTCAAACGCCGGCATATTGAGTCGTGGGTCATCCGGGTCAAGAATCTCCATATCGTCGGAAGCTGAAGTTGCTTGGGCTTCGACCCACAAGCGAGACGCACTTAACAGAACACCTGCTTCTTCTTCTGAAAGTGCTCCCGAGTGTGGTTGCTCCATCACAATGCAGAACAGCCCATCGTCCCCTGGTGTCACCTGGTATTCGGTCCAACTGTAGAAGGTATTTTCAATCCATTGGATCACGCTTCGAGAGGCAGCCTGCTGGTAATCCAGGCTGGCTGGACATGCGGTCACTGACAACTCCTCAAGAGGGACCAATTGATCGGCGACATGTTCTGCGAGAGCTTCCCAACCGACCTGATGCTCCTGGCTATAGCTTGCTGTGGATAGACAAAGCAGGACCGTAATGACGAAGATACAATACTGGTACAGGCTTCTGAGAACATACAGGGTCTTGGTCCAGTCAGACATGTTTCCCCCGTCCCTCCGTGGGTGTGTTTGTTTTCCTAAAGGCTGTGTAAAATCGATGAGCTACAAGGCGTGGGGCGTCTCCAGGCGGGGAATATCCGAGGGCCAAGTCAAGTCTTCAGGCCAATGCTCGAAGAACCAGCGCAGTACCCGTATATAGGTGTTGGTCTGGCAATGACGGTTCTTCTTTTTGAGATCAACAAAGAAGGAGCCACGGTTTGCCGCCAGATGCCCTACCCGCTATAAGCTCACGCCCATTCTTGCAGCATAGAGATCGGCCAGCGTGACCAAAGAGCCGTCTAAAGCGCCAGTTCCAGGGAATTCATGCACCGTTTATAGGGCGTAAGTTCCCTTAATGTCAAGCAAAAAAATGCTATAGGGAATATATGACCTACGCAGACGCTCTCCTTGAGGCTTTGGCGCACAGCGGACGCTCGGGGAGAGAGGTGTCGATCGATGCGGTGGGTCACGAAAGCGCCATTCGGAGCCTCAAGCGCGGCTTGGACCTGCGGTATTCAGCCATTAGTTGCTCCGCTTACCTGTCCTGCGGGGGGCTGATGCACGGCGTGAGGGCGAACCCGCGCGCGGATTGCGTCGCCGCTCTCGGCCTGCACCTTCGAGAGTTCGTAGACCTTCTGGGCGTTCAACCAGAATTCCGGGGTTTGGCTGAAATACTGGCCCAACGCAATCGCGGTCTCAGCCGTCACCCCGCGCCGTTCGTGGACAATCTCGTGCAGGCGCGTTGCCGGCAGGCCCGTCTCGCGCGCCACACGGCTGACGCTCAAACCCATGTCCTCAATTTGCTCAATGAGCAGCGTCCCGGGGTGGGTTGCAATCCGATGGGTCGGTGCCTTTAGCATTGTTTCGCTCCTGTCTCAGTCGTAATGGCTGTTCAATTCCACCTCAAAGGCGTCCCCTGCCTGCCATATGAAGCATATCCGCCAGCCACGCGAGACCCGAATGCTGTACTGTCCGGCGCGGTCGCCCTTGAGGCGTTCAAGCCGATTGCCGGGTGGCACTCGAAGGTCCTGTATGGAAGTCACATAGTTGAGTCGGTCCAATTTGCTCTGTGCTCTTTTCAGAAGTGTCGCTGGGAATGACCGGTCTTTCACGCCATTGAATACATTCGCAGTGCGCCGGTCGGCAAAGGACCTGATCAGGTGCCCGAAATATTACGAGATACGTTATACGTCAAGAGGAATCGGGGTGCCACAGGAGCCAAGACGGGCTTTGCCTCCCGCCGGACACGACCGCCAGTGGCGGGGGTATCGGCTGAGCAGCACATAAGCCGCCATGAAGCTGGTCAGGCCGTCAGCTTCATTAAGGCGACGGTCAGGCCCACGATGCCGGCGGCCATGACCCACAGGTGGCGGTGCAGCCGGGATTCCAAGGCGGCAAGATCGGATTTTAGCTCAGCCTTGACTTCCGCTATCTCCGTCCTGACTTCCGCCATCTCCGTCTTGACTTCCGCTAGGTCAGCTTTGAGTTCGGCTTTGACTTCCGCCAGGTCAGCTTTGAGTTCGGCTTTGACTTCCGCTATCTCCGTTTTCAACGCAACCTGGACTTCAACCAGATCAGCCTTGGTGGCGACATTGCCGCCGATAGCCTCGCCAACCGTTGCCACAACGGCTTCGGCCAGCGGTTCGTCGGCTCCGGCCTCTCTGAGCGCCTTGACGGCTTTATACGTGTCGAATGCCAACGCGGCCATAGGTTTACGACAAGCGGCCCGGCCCGTCAACGGTGAGCGGCTGGCCCTGGGCCGATCATTTCGGAAATGTACTGGGTGCACTGGATGACCCGGACTTTCGGGCAGCCCTGGTGAGCCTGACGCGCTTCGCCCACAAACGCTCCGCATCCGGCCACCATTCGAGCGGGGAGGCAACACACTAACTGATAGTTCCTCAGCATTTTATCCCCTCCTGGGACGTGTGATGCACATTCCCAGGAACCAGCGCTCGCCAGACGTGGGGGGCCGCCGGGCCGGGGTGGGTGCCGCTGGCTCCGACCCCTCCCGATCTCGTTTTCGACGTGCGACGCCACACGGGATTTGCGGCACCCCTCCCAAGAGGGGACAGGTCAAAATGAAAAGTCGTCATCCCCTACCCCCCCTCATTTTCCCGCAGCGCCATTTCAACCGACCAGCGCACTTCTTCTTCCTTGAAAAAGAGGGCGCCGCGTTTTTTGCGGGGCAGACGGTCGGCTATGCGGGGATAGCGCTTTTGCGCAGTTGTCAAGACCTCCCGCAGGATGCCGCGCGACGCAACAGACAGGTCGGTATGGATGATGGTCAGGATGTATTGGTGCTCAAGCAGGTGGGTGGTCAGCGTTTCGACCAGGGCAATGGTAGCCTCCTCCTGCCTATCTGTGGCCGGTGGAAGTGCCTGCTCGGCCCGGTCGATATAATACCAGTATTGGTCCAGGGCGACCTGGGCGGCGGCCGCATCCTGGGCGGTCAGCATGGCCTCGGCTTCGGCCAGTTTTTCTCGGGCAAAGCCGAGCGAGAGATCGACGGTCTGCCGGGCGGTCGTGGCCAGCCAGAGTTGCCCCGTTTCGGACCAGGCATCGAGTTGATACCAGGCACTGTCCGGCGTACGGCCGGGTTCCGGCAACCATTCGATATCACCAAAGGCCGTGACAAAACCGTGGCCGGCCCAAGCCTGTCCTGAGCTTGTCGAAGCCTGCCCTGAGTAGAGCGGAGCGAAGTCGAAGGGGGCCGGGGACGAGACGAGCAGAAGACAAACGAGCAGGCTGCTCTGAAGAGGACGGGATTTCACGAGTGGGCCTGTCTCTTGGCTGGTCGTGCGGAGAGCGCCGATTCTGGCAGAATGGACTGAATCGTTGTATCCGCGTCGTCGGTGTATTCGGCGACCGTGATCAGAAAATCGACCGGCAGATACTCGCCGTTGGGCGCCAGCTCCAAGAAGACTTTATACACACCGGCGGTGGGGAAGACATGATGCAGCGGTACGTCCGGACCAACATACTCCTGCTTTGTCGGACGACTCATGAGCTGGACCATGCGTCGGGCCATCTGGTCTGACGACATGCGGTGACCCCGCATGCCTTCCATAAAACGGGCCATCTCCGAGGTGTAGGTATGCTGATGGCCGAAATGCTCACCGTCCAGCCGCCAGCTTGCCATATGGACTTCGGTGCCAAGATAGAGACCCAAATTCCTGACTGGAGTCCCCTCTGCGGAGGTGAGGTGACACACAATCTCCACCTCGTGGCCGGCAATGGGCGGAGAGGGCGAAGTACGCAAGGCAACGCGATATGAACCAAACTGTTTTTCCTGACGGAAGTCAGGCCCTTCGACTCGGCTCAGGACAGGCCCTTCGACTGGGCTCGGGACAGGTTCGGGCGGCGGGCCGGGCTCCCCCGCGACCGTCAGCGTGAAATGTTTGGTCCAGCTTCTATCCTTGTGGGTAAACTCATTGACAATCAGATACTGCCCCGCCTTGGGAAATGTATAAGGGAAATGGAAGCGGGCGCGCTGAAGGTCCTGGTCAGTGAGCGGCCTATAGTCCTCGTGGTGGGTGTGGGCAAAGGTGGAGAGATCACGGCTCACAATAAAGGTGTGGAGGGCGCGTTCGTGCAGTATTTGCAAGTCGGAAACCGGTTGTTGGGTCTTGGTATGGGTCAGGTGAAAGGTCAGGGTTGTTTCCTGGCCGGCTCGCAGGAGTGTTGACCCCAGGTCCAGTGTCAGGTGGTAGGGCCCGGCCGGCCGGGCCACCAGTCGGTTGTCTGCGCTGCCCCAACATCCGCTCAGGCCGGGCAACAAGAGACACAACACTCCGCTCCAGCGCACCACGTCCAGCCAAAAGCCTGTTCTGAGCCAGGTCGAAGGGCGGGAGTCCGGTAGAGACGGGAAAGACGGCTGCATCACCGCCACGGTATAAAAAAATTGAGTATTTGTCGATGCTTAGCGCGCTATCGAGGTTCTTGCTTTTCTGTGGCCATTACTCTATACCGAGAAAAGCCTGTGGGGGTAAACTTCCTCTCTTGCCGAGCAGAGGACAGGGCTTTTCGGGTGGAAGGTGAACACACTATGTCTGTAGATCCACGGATGATCCATTTATACAGCTATTACCGTGACGCCGAGCTACGCGGCGCGACACTGCTCTTAAAACTGACCATGCGAGTCGAAAAAACCGAGGCCCAGGTCAAATTATCCCGGCATCTCGCTGACGAAACCCGCCACGCCTGGTTGTGGACGAAACGCATTACCGACCTGGGTTATGAACCGGTCCACGTTGATGATGGCTACCAGACCCGCATTGGCAGAGCCGTCGGCATTCCTCGCTCGTTGATTGATCTCTTCGCGCTCACGGTCGTGGTCGAAGAGCGCGCCCAGCGCCGGTATATTGAACACGCCCAACGGGCGGATGTCGATCCGCAGACGCTCGCCATCCTGCACGAGGTCACCAAAGACGAGAAGTGGCATATCGGCTGGATCAAAAACGAGCTGAAAGAGATGGCCAGAGCAAACGGTGGGGAAGGAAAGATGCGGGAAACCCTGCAACACTACCGGGATATTGATCGACAGGTCGTTGCCGACCTGGTGGCCAAGGAACGGGAGGCGTTTGGCTTTTCGTTTTCGGACGCCCCGGAAGCGTAGCCCTCCGTCCGGTCTAGCGCGTATCCATGCCAGAAGGGATCAGAGGCGCGTCACACGATAGCGCTGTGACTGCCCAGACTGAGCAGGCTATTCCTCAACCGGGCCGGCCACGCCGCAAAAAAATCATCCGGCCGGCGCGTGAAAAAAAGCACCTGCTGGCCCGGATCGAATATGTCTTATTCCTGGCCCTCTTCGCCTTCTTTCGCGGGTTGCCCTTTCGCCTCGCGTTTCGGGTCGGGGAAGGCATTGGCACCCTCCTGTACTGGCTAGACTGGCCGCATCGTCGGGTCGGGTTGACGAATCTGGCTTTGGCCTTTCCGGCCAAGGCCAAAGCCGAACGGCGGCGTATCCTACATGAAAGTTTTCGGAATCTGGGCCGCTTACTGGCCGAGTTCTGCCATCTGCGTTCCCTCACGCCGGAGAATATTCACGAGCGGGTGCGGTTTGAGAACGAAGCCGAGTGGCGTCAACTGGCTGACAAACTGCGCCAGACCGGTGGCCTGATTCTCACCGGCCATTTTGGCAACTGGGAACTCTTCGCCCACGCGGCGGCGTGTTACGGCCTGCCCATGCACATCATCCATCGCCGTTTGCGCAACGTCTTTATTGAAAAGGTGTTGACCACCGAGCGCGAACGGTGCGGGACCACCGTGATTAAGAAGACCACCGCCGGGCTTGAGGTCTTCCGGGCGATTAAGAAAAAGAGTCTGGTGGTTGCCGCGGTCGATCAAAACGCCTCTGGACGGATGGGGGTGTTTGTGCCGTTTTTTTCGCGGCTGGCCTCTACCTCAGCCGGCCTTGCCGGCTTGGCCCTGACAACAGGCGTTCCGGTTGTGCCGGCTTTTCTGGTACGGGAAAACGGCTCGTGCCGGCACAAGGTCGTCATCTTACCGTTGATCGAACCGGTCCGGACTGGTAACCAGAAAGAAGACATCCGGGCCACGACCGCAAAATTCACGGCGGTATTTCAGGACATGGTCGAGCGCTATCCGGAGCATTGGCTGTGGATACACAAGCGCTGGAAGCGTCGCCCGGATGGAGACACCCCAGTCTACCCCTAGACCCGCATGGAGGAAAAAATGAAGCAGAGCCATGCCGGGCTCAGTGCCCTCGATATTTTGATTACGGTGCTTGTCCTGTCTGCGCTCTTGTTAGCGGCCGCCTATCAGTTTGACGCCTATGACGGCTTGTCCGCTCAGCCCGCGGCCCAATCGGCCGAAACGCAAGAGTAGAGACGCCGGCTCGGCGGCCCTCCAGGCCGGCCGCCGGGCGCACCCGTCTGCCTCACCGGCCTACAGTTCAACCTGCTGCAATTCGACCCGAGAGGAAGCCAGCAACTCCTGTATGGTGTGGAGCTTATACGCCTTCTCGTAAAAGATGCGCCGGATGCCGGTATTCACCAGCACCTTGAGGCAATGGATACACGGGGTGTGGGTCACATAGATATCCGCCCCGCTGATATTGGTGCCGTTCTTGGCCGCCTGGGCAATGGCATTGATCTCCGCATGAATGGTCCGGTAGCAGTTCTGTTCGATCTCCCCGGTCGGGGTCTTTGATTCGTAAATCAGGCAGCCAAGCTCGGTGCAGTGAGGCTGTCCGGCCGGCGCGCCGTTATAGCCGGTGGTCAGGATATTCCGCTCACGGACAATGACCGCGCCGACTTTGGCGCGTTGGCAGGTCGAACGCTCGGCCACCTGGCGCGTGATGGTGATGAAATATTGATTCCAGGACAGGCGCTCGGTCATGGCTGGTACACCAAGGTCCAGGCGGGTAAGGCTGACGACCGGGGCCGGTGTTCGAGCTGATAGGCCACTGGAGTCACATCCTCCTGGAGCGGAAAATCCGCCGATATGGTGATGGGCACGGGGGTAAAAGTCAAGACAAAAAGCCCGACGGTACACCAGCCGTAGATGGTCCGCTTGCGATCAAGGGGCACCATCTGATCGTCTGTCGGCGGATGGTCGATGCCCAGGATGGCCAACAGGACGACCCACACGAACCAGCCGTTCCAGCCCTGAAAACCCAGCACCAGAATAAGCAGCAGAAAGGCGCGCGCGACCCAGCGGTGAGCCGGCCCAAAGAGCGAGTACACCACGTGGCCGCCATCGAGTTGTCCAACCGGCAGCAGGTTGAGAAAGGTGACAAACAGGCCAAACCAGCCGGCCAGCGCAATGGGATGGAGGATGACTCTGACCTCATCCGGGGTAACGCCAAGAACGAGCCTTATCAAGGAAGAGAACAGCACGGAATCGCCCAGAATGATGCCACCCGAAAGGGGGTCGAGCGGCCGCACCTCGGAGAGGGTCAGGCCAATAATAACCGCGGGAATAGCGAAGCAGACGCCGGCCCAGGGGCCGGCCGCGCCAATATCGAACAGTGCGGATCGATTGGCCGGAGCCGACTTCATCCGAATGAACGCGCCAAAGGTCCCCACAAAGAAGGGCGGGCCGGGAATGAAATACGGCAGGCTGGCCCAGACCCCGTGGATGCGGGCCAAGATGTAATGTCCCATCTCGTGGCTGAGGAGGATGAGCAACAAGGTCAGGGCAAAGGGCAGCCCCAACACCAGAGCAAACGGATCGCTGAGGGGGTCGCCACCGGCCTGAAAGGTTCCGGCCAGCGTGGTGGTCAAGAGGGTGGCCCCAAACAGGATGATATGGATGGGCGGGATGGTTCTGGGTGGAACGATCCGGGGCGACACAACCGCTGACGGAAAATTCGGCGGGACGGAGTGATCGAACGGTGGTTGCGTCATGCGCTATATCCCAATTTATACGTGACCAGCCCCTTGGCAATCCGCTCTCCAGTCGCTGCCGTGACATCGACCTCAATAAAGACCAGACTCCGGCCACGCCGCATGACCCTGGCCTCAGCCAGGAGATCAACCCCATGCGCCGCGGATAAATAGCTGACCGAGAGATCGGCAGTCGCTCCACGGGTCGCGCTCGGGTCGGCAGCAGACCAGGCCGCGACCACCCCGGCGCTGTCGATCAGGCTGGCAATGACCCCACCGTGCACAACCTCGCCGGCGGTCCGCAGCTCGGACCTGAAGGGCAGGCTGATACGGCAAAATTCCGGCCTCACCAAGTCGAGCTGAAAGCCTAACAAGACCTGAAACGGATCGAGCTGAGGCTGGAAATCGGTCACGACTGCTTCCTGGTCAGACCCCCCCTGTCAGGAGGAAAGATAAGGGGGGTCGGCGTCACTTGCCGCGCGATTCTCTCCTGGGGCGCGCCGGCGGCAAATGGCTGGGGGAGACGAACCGGCTGATTTAAGGGAGATCCGGTATCCTCCTGGTACGAAGGCTCAGGCAGGAGGTCCGACTCCTCAGGACCGTCGTAGGGGAAGAAGGTGACCGCGATCACAATATACAAGATGCACCATAAGGCCATAAACGGAGTGCGCCCGGTGAATTTCAGCGGACCGATTTCAAGCTCTTTTGTGCCTTGGACTGCGCGCAGCAAGAAGATGAGCGGGATGACGACCAGCACGGCCGCCAGGGCCGGATACAGCATGAACGAAGCGGGCGTATACGTTTCGCCGGCGTCAATATAGGGCTTGAGCCGCAGGCCGGACACAACGGCTGCGGACAATATGGACAGGGCCGTCACCAGCATGCCCAAGAATTCGTTTTTCATACCTCCCCCAACAAACAATCCAAGCGAGCGGAAGTCAAGGTGGCGCAAATCGGCTGGGTCGGCTAGGCTCCTTTCAAATCCTGCGGAGCGCCCGTGTTCGGTCGCGGATGAGCGTGAGTCAAGAGCGTGAAAATTTCAAGTGTTGAGTTTGCCGGCGCCGCGCTGCGACCGGGACAATACCCCAGACTGTCTCAGCCGGAGATCGCCTTTGCCGGACGCTCGAATGTCGGCAAGTCGTCGTTAATCAACCGACTCCTGAACCGGAAAATTGCCCGGACGAGTCAGACTCCGGGCCGCACGCGGCAGCTCAATTTTTTTAGCATCAACCATGCTCTGACCTTTGTTGACCTGCCCGGTTACGGCTATGCCAAAGTGGCCAAGTCCGAGCGGACGGCCTGGCAGCGGCTGATTGAAGACTATCTGATACACGCGCCGAACCTGTGTGGGGTGGTCATCATCCTCGATATCCGCCGGGGTCCGGAAGCGGAGGAGACGGCGCTGGCCGACTTTCTGGCCTACCACCACCGCCCCTTTCTCTTTGTGGCGACCAAATGTGACAAGCTCAAGCGCAACCAGCAAGAAAAACAGCGCCACAGCCTGAGGCAGCACATCGGCGGCGAGCCGCTGCTGCTTTTTTCGGCTCGGGATGGCCACGGCACAGACACTCTGTGGCAGGCGCTGCTCGCGTTGACCGCCACCCATCCCGCGGCTTCCGAAACGGACAGACGCTCAGATGCCTAGAGTTTCGACTATCATACCGACCTATAATCGCCCCGCCTTTGTGCGTGAGGCGCTGGCCTCGGTCCTGGCTCAGACCTATCAGGATCATGAAATTCTAGTCGTGGACGACGGCTCAACACCCGCGGCGCGGGACGCAACCCGGCAGCTCGTCGACGAATATGCCCGCGCCCGGTCGCGGCCCGTACGCTATCTCTTGCAGCCCCAGCGGGGCGTCTCCGCCGCGCGCAATCGTGGGGTGGCGGCCAGTCAGGGCGAACTCCTCGCCTTTCTCGATTCCGACGATATCTGGCAGCCCGAAAAATTGGCCCGCCAGGTCGCCTTTTTTGAGGCGCGCCCGACCGCCCAGATCTGTCAGACCCAGGAGACCTGGCTTCGGCATGGGCTGCGGGTCAATCCGCGCCAGAAACATCGAAAACCCCACGGGGATATTTTTGTTCAGAGCCTGGCCGACTGTCTGGTCAGCCCCTCGGCCGTTATGCTGCGCCGGGAATTGTTTGAGCGGGCGGGCGGTTTTGATGAGCAGCTCCCGGCGTGTGAAGATTATGACCTGTGGCTACGCATCAGCGTGCAGGAACCGGTCGCCCTGATTGATCTGCCCTTAGTCCTGAAACGCGGCGGTCATACCGACCAATTATCCCGCCAGTTTTGGGGCATGGATCGTTTTCGGCTGGTCGCGCTGCGCAAACTGCTCGACTCGGGCCGCCTCTCTCTCCGGCAACGCCAGGCCACCCTCGCCATGCTCCACAAGAAGTGCCGCATCCTGGCCAATGGAGCGCGCAAACGGGGCAAGTCGGCGGAACCCTACCTGGCCCTGATGGCGCGCTATCCTCGCCCGAAAAGCGACGACAATGAATGAGCAGGAACAAGCGCAGCAGATAGCGGCCTATGCCCGGCGCAAACGCCTGAGCGCAACGACGCTGGCCCGCTGGCAGGCGTGGCCAGAGACCGACCGGGCCGCGCTGTTCTCCCTGCTGCAAGACCTCCAGTGCAGTGAGAATCATCTCAAAGACCTGCTGGATTGGTTAGAGGAAATCGCGGCGCGGGATGAGCAGACCGTTGCCGACATGCTCGAACGGCGAGAACTCCGCCGCGCACGGGCAACAGCCGGGTCGCGTCACGACAAACTCAAGGCGGTCAAGACCGTGTTGCGCAAGCTCCGCTACCCGCGCCTGACCCGCCTGGAGGAAAATGTCCGCCAGGCGGTCAAAGCCCTCGACCTGGGCAGGACCGACCAGGTCTCTTTCCCGGCAGACTTTGAGGGCGACGAGGTCACGGTCAGCCTGACGGCAGGCAATGTGCACGAACTCCGGGACGGTCTCTCCCGGCTTCAGCAGCGGCTCGACGATGGCCGCTTTCAGCGCGTGTTTGACGCTCTGGATGAGGTGTGAGTCCTGCGGCATAATGATTGGCCATGTATCAGCCAACTGAAATTCTCATCGAGCGCGGCGAGGAGAAGGCGCCGGTCGTGCAGCGCGCCTTAGCCAGGCTGCCGGCGCTGCCGGTCCGCATTGTTGAAAAAGACTGGGAGCAAAAGACAGCCCGTCCGGCGGGCACGGACCCGTTCGGGGCCGGCAAGCGCCGGCTGTTCTTTACCCGCCAGCGCGCCCGCTTTCTCGAACATTGTCCGGCCGGAACCCCGGGGCTGGTGTGCTGCAACTATCTGGTCGTCAGTCTGATCTCCAACTGTCCAATGGATTGCAGCTATTGTTTTTTACAGGAATATCTGGCCAATAATCCCACCCTCAAAGTCTTCACCAATAGTGACGACCTGCTGGCTGAGGTCGCCCAGGTCGTCGATCGTCAGCCCTGGCGGCAGTTTCGGATTGGGACCGGCGAGTTATCCGACAGCCTGGCCCTGGATGCGCTTGTGGGGTTTTCAACAGACCTGGTGCCCTTCTTCGCCGCTCGGAAGAACGTCCTGCTCGAACTCAAAACGAAGAGCGACGCTATTGACAATTTGCTCGGGCTCGAATCGCACGGGCGGGTGGTGGTGTCGTGGAGCCTGACGCCCCCGGCTATTGCGGATACGGAAGAGCACGGCACGGCGTCGTTTGCCGCCCGCCTCCGGGCCGCCCGGCGCGTCCAGCAGGCGGGTTATAAAATAGGTTTTCACTTTGATCCGCTCATCGAGTATCCCAGCTGGGAAACGGATTATCGGCAGGCGCTGGAGCAGGTCTTTACGAGCGTTGAGCCGCGGGGGGTGGCCTGGGTCAGTTTCGGCAGCCTGCGCCTCACCCCAGCCCTGCGCAAAGCCATACGCCAGCGCTTTCCCCGGACCCGTCTCTTATCCGGCGAGCAGGTCTTGTGCGCTGACGGCAAATGGCGCACTTTTCAGGCCCTGCGGGTCAAGATGTACCGCACCCTCACCGCCCAGTTGAACCGTCTGGCTCCCACGGTTCCGGTGTATATGTGCATGGAAACCGCCCCGGTGTGGCAAAAAGTGTTTGGTCGCGCTCCGGGCTGTGACAAGGATGTCGCGCGGTCACTGACCGGGCCGAATCTGGGCCAGGGGAGCGCGCAGCCGTAGGGCGGACACGCACAGCAATTGACAGCCTGGGAGGCGCTCTGGTAGCTGTCAGGGAACTTCTTTACCGACCGGGGAGGCCGTATGGCAATTGACGGACGAGAATTACGCAACGCAATGGGGCTGTTTGCAACCGGGGTGACCGTCATTACGACGAAAGATGCCACAGGCAAGCCGTTTGGCCTGACCGCCAATGCGTTTAGCTCACTGTCTCTGGACCCACCGATGCTTTTAATCTGTGTTGATAAAGGCGTAGACTGCTACGACTGTTTTGAGGAATCCGGGGTCTTTGCCGTCAACTTCCTGAGTCTGGCGCAAGAAGAGCTGTCCACCCGTTTTGCGACAAAAGGCATTGAGAAGTTTGCGGGCTTGGCCTACAGCCTGGGGGAACTCGGGGTGGCCCTGCTTGAGGGCGCGCTGGCGCATTTTGAATGCACCGTCGCCCACGCCTACGAGGGTGGGGATCATACGATTTATGTCGGAGAGGTTCAGCGGCTCGTGACCACACCCGGCGCGCCGCTCCTGTTTTATCAGGGGAAATATCGCTCCCTGGCCCCGCACTAATCCCGCGTGAGGCCGTCCGCTCAACACGCACCCCATCTGCTCGTTGAGCCCTGCGTCGTCGTTACAAAATCTTTTTTGACTGGACCTTGCCCTCGGCGTCAATATCGTACACCACCGGCACGCCGGTTCCCAACTCAAGACTGAGGACGGCCTCTCGGCTCAACTGATCGAGATGCATGATGATCGAACGCAGGCTATTGCCATGCGCCGCAACCAATACATTCTGTCCGGCTTGGACCGTGGGGAGAATCCGGTCCTTCAAATAGGGTAGCGTCCGTGCGGCCGTGTTTTCCAGACTCTCGCCGCCTGGCGGAGCAATATCATAGCTGCGTCGCCAGAGTCGCACCTGCTCATCGCCAAACTTCTTGGCGGTTTCGGCTTTATTGAGTCCCTGCAGGTCACCGTAATGGCGTTCGTTGAGTGCCTGGTCCTGTTCGACGGGAAGATGCGCTTGGCCGAGCACCTCTAAGACCAACTCCAGCGTTCGGATGGCACGCTGAAGCACTGAGGTGAAGGTGGTATCAAATTGCAGGCCGGCGGCTTTGATCTTCTCTCCGGCTTGCCGCGCCTCCTGCTCGCCTTTTTCCGTCAGGGCAACGTCAACCCAGCCGGTAAAGCGGTTTTCCAGGTTCCATTGTGATTGGCCATGTCGAAGGAGTACGAGATATGCCATCTATTCTCCGAGCCCCCCAGCGTCCTCAGACCAGGGTCGAGGCGCCAGTCTCTCTGCCCGCCATACCAGTCCGACCATCTCTGGACAAGCGGGGCAGAGCACCAAATATGAGCACGGGCAACCCATACTCAACGGCAGCCCCGGACGAGCGGGGTGGCGTCCTAGCCGGTGAGCCGACGCATAACGAGCTCCACAAGATACAGGCTCATGGCAAGGGGGATGAGGTACGGCCAGAGCGGCAGTTGCTCGGCTGGTCCGAGCGGCGGGCTGAGGCTGGCCAGCTCAGGCTTCAGTGCGCCGCCCGTTGCCTCTGCCAGCGCCTCGAAGAGACGGAGATTGGGCTGGGGCTGAGGGGCTTCACGCGGCCGGAGACGGGGCAGCGTGTAACCCAGGGGGCCAAACCGCTCCCCGCCGGGCAGGCCGCCCTCAAGGGTATAGTCGCCTGCCAGGCGGGTGTCATACTGGCCTTGATAATGGCCGGCCGCCACCCGTTCAAAGAGCAGACGGCGGGTCATCCCATCCGGGGCCGTGAGCGTTGCCTCGGGTTGGCCCGCCTCTTTCGTCCCATAGAAAAAAGCCTCAACCAGCAGCCCGGTCTCGGTGTGCCCGACCTCGACGGAAAACGGAGCGGTGTGCTGCCCGTTGGGCTCGTCTCCCTCCTCTCGGGCAAAACTCCAGCGGACGGTTTGATTCCAGAACTGGCCGTAGCGCTCCCAGCCCACCCACGCTGCCGACCAGCGTCCGTTGGCGTCCGAGGTGAACGCCGCGGCTCTGCCCTGACCGTAGGACCAGGAGGCTAACAGGGGTAGTTGCTTGTCCGCATCCCGGACCGACAGGTCGGCCCGGGCTCCCTTTTTGAGTCGGGTTTGCACATAGCCTTTGACTGCCGGTAGTCGCTGCTGGGCCAAGCCCTTGAGCAGGGGAGAGCGCGGGTTCGGAATGGGGTCCAGCAGCCGTTCAACCATCGTCTTTTCTTCCGGTTTCTCTTCCAGCTCGTCCAGGAAGAGGTCGGGTAAGGTAGACGGGTCGGTTGTATGGTAGAACGCCCCGCCACCGTAGTCGGCCAAGCGGGATAACAGACGCAGGTTTGGTCGCTTGCCCACGGCAATGGTTGAAATCGTGATCTTGAGTTGGTTGCGCAGCACTGCGGCCAGGTCCAGATAGTCGCTGCCGCTGCCGCCGGTCTCGCCGTCGGTCAGGAGCACGATATGTTTACGGGTTGCATACTGACGTTCCAACTGGCGTTTGGCCTCTTGGAGGGCGGGCAGCAGAAACGTGCCGCCGGACGGCTTTAAGCGCTCAATCCGATCGTCGAGCTGGGCGCGTGTTTTGCCCAGATAGTCGAGCGGAGCGACCACAAACGGCGTCTTGTCAAAGCCGATTATCCCGAACAGGTCGGTATCCCTCAGGTTGCGGGCAACCGCCCGCGCGCCCAGTTTCGCGTACAACAGCTTGCGCTGTTTCCGCATGCTGCCGGATTTATCAATAATCAGCAGCATGGCCGTACGCTGCTCCTCTTTTTGGGGGGGGACGAGCCGCACGGGTAGGACTTTTTCAATGGCCGTGCCGGCGTAGTGGCCCAGCCCGAGGCTGCTTTCTCCTCCGACCATAATCAGACCGCCACCGTTTTTGACATAGGCGTCCATGCCGCGCGCAAAAGCCGCGGGCAGTTGTCGGTGCGCAATATTATTGAGGATCACCGCGCTAAAGGTGTTGAGCGCCGGCAGCGCGGCCGGCGGGGCGGGCAGCGCCAGGGCCGTCACGGCGAGTCCACGACTGGTCAACGCCTGTTCGAGATAGCGATTGTCACGCGGGGTGGCACTCAGCAGCAAGACGCTCGACCGCGGCGCAACCTGCACCCAGGCGGTTGCCTGGTTGTCGTAGGGAATGGCGTCGGGAGCCTCGGGCTGTGGGACGAAGATTACATGCAGGGGCACGAGACCGCTGCCGGATAAGCGCAGCGCATGGGTCAGCAACGAGGCTCCTGGACGGAGTTCGGTTTCCTGCCGCCACACGACAGTCTCGCCCTCGCGCAGCGTCAGCTCACCCCGCACGGGTTGAAGCGCGGTATTCTCCAGCGCAATCGCAATGTCGATGTCCTCTCCAGCCGAGGCGGACTGCGGTGCGCCAAGACGCCGCAACGCGATATTGGGCGCGCGTTCTGCCGGCGGCGGCGGCAGCGGGTACAAGCGGAGACCCCGCTGGGCCAGCGCCGGCAGCAGGGCGGTCGCCGTTCCCTGCGTTTCCCAGCCGTCGCTCAAGACATACACCGCTCGGGGCCGGGGTTCTTCCAAAAGCTGACCCAGGGCAGCCTCCATATTGGTCTCTTCAGGCTGTACGCCGGGCGGAGGGGTGACCAAGAGGGGCGGGACAGCCTGCCAGGCTAAGCGCCGGTTCCTCCCTCCAAAGAGCACAACCGGGGTGTCTGGAGCGGGCCGTATATGGTCCGTGATCGTCTGCTGCATCCACTGCCGTTGGGTAGCGGTCAGGCTGTCCGAAACATCGATGACCAGGATGGGAGGAATGGGCCGTTGTTTGCCTCGGGTAGCGGGGCCGGCAGCCGCCAGGACGAGCGCGGCCAGGAAAAGCCCGCGGAGCACCAGGCTGGGCAGCGAAGGACGCTGACGGAAGGCAAAACGTTGCAATACGAGGAAGACGGGTATCACCACTAGCCCGTACAGCACAGCCGGCCGGCTCCAGTCCAGTGGAGGCAGCAGATCGAGCAGCAGCGTCAGGCCTTCCATAAACGACATTAGCAACGACACGCTCAGTATTATTCTCGGGCCTTATCCGTTCGAGCCACCCACCACCACTCCAGACTGCACAGGACGAGCACGGCCAGCAAGAGCCACGGCCAGACCGGCTGGGTTCGGCGCGCGCGATCGGTCTGGGACTGCGGGACGTGGGACTGTCCGACCGGAACCCCCCTTATATTCCCCCCTGATAGGGGGGACACCGGGGGGTTGAGGGACAGCGACCGGCCCAGGTCCGTCTCTGCCGGGTTCAGGAGATTGACGGCCACGGGACGTTCCCGGCCATTTTCACGAAAAGTATACACCCCCTGCCGGTCCAGGGAGAGGGCTCGCTCGACGGGTTGAAAGCGCGTGTCGTGGGGCAACCGAACGTGCAGCGGCGAGTCCGGTGTCCCGGTGGGCGGCGGGCTCAGCACTGCCCCGGTTTTATAGGGAGCGGCTTGCGCGGCCCGGTCCGAGAGCCAGCCTAAAATATTCAGGGTCAAAATGGATGTCGGCAGGTTGCGCCTTCCCAGGTAGGGCAGGAGGTCGAATCCCGTCACGACATAGCGCCTCCCGGCCCGTTCTCCGGCCAGCAGGAGCGGACCGACCGTGCTCTCGATGATGGGCGCATTCCACCCGGACGGCTGGAGGGTTTGGGCATAGGCCGGGGTGAGCAGAGGAAAGCTCACATACGAGGTCAGGGGGTGACCGTGGGTCCAGTGGGTGAGCGCGGGCTGCCGGGCGCTCGGTCCCAAGGAGAAGAGCGGATTGTCGTCCGGCGGCAGAAAAAAGGCCGCCGGCGTCGGGGGCAGTGCGTCGGGGGCGGTCAGGTGAAAGAGCACACAGCTGAACGCGGAGGCGGGCGTGACCGCAGCCGGGTCATACTCCTGGGGGGTCATCAGCGTCAATTTGATATTTGGTATCCGCCCCAGACTGTCCCCGACCTCAGGCGTGGGGGTGACGAGGAGGACCGCAATCTCTTCAAGCGGCGGCAGAACGGCGTAGGCCTGGTTATCGACGTGCAGTCCATCTCCTCTGCCGGCTCCGTTCCGCGCTTCCCCTTCACCAAAAAGAATCCGGGCGCGGTAGCTTGTCGTCAGCGGGAGCCGGGAAAAGGAAAAGGTCGGCGCGGCCGGCTGGCTGAGCTGTTGCGCGGCCAAACGCTGGTTGGTCTGGCCATCTTCGATGACAATCTGCCCAATGTCCAATTGGGAGAGGGCGTCTTGGTCAGCGTGCAGGCCAACCGTGGCGTGAATCTCGTCCGGAAAAAACGGGCTCCGGTATAAGCGAAACGTGCTGATCCCGATATTGGGCCGGGTAGAGTCCAGCGTCAGCGTGCGGAGTGCGTGGCTAGCCGTCGGCTCGCCAGGGGGCAGCGTGACGGGGCGGTCGGTCACAAACAAGACGCGCTCGAAGTCGGGGTCGCGTAAGAGCCGGGCCAAGAAGGCCGAGAGCGTGGCAGCGCTCGGGTCGGGCGCATCGCTGACACGTATCCGCTCCCACACGGCCTGCATATCAGAGCCGGCCGTGATGGACTCTCCGGCATCAGCCGGGGGGAGCGCTCCAAGGGGATTGGTAGTGAAGATGCTGATTGGACGCTCGGCCGGGATATTTGCCAGCTCCTGTTGAATTTTCTCTTTGGCCGCCTCAAAAAGTGAGGCTTGGCCTGATGGGTCGCGCGCCTGCATACTGGCCGAGGTGTCGAGCACGAGCGCAATTTTTCCGGCGGTGTCGTATCTCAGGACCGGACGGGCGGCGCTGGCAACTAATAATAAGAGGATGAGGAGCTGGAGCAAAAAGAGCGGAGACAGCCGGATGCGGCCCCACAGGCGGCGGCGCACCGGGGAAGAAATATCCTGGTAGAGAAAGAGCGCCGGAACGACCCGACGTTGCTGTCGCTGCCGGAGCAAATACGGCACAAGCAGCAAGGGCAGCGCGAACAGCAGGGAAAAAGCAGCGGGGGAAAGAAAACTGAAATGCATGAGACTCAGAGCGCGTGCAGAGCCGCCGGGCTACATCAAGAGCCCCAGCTCCGGCAACTCGCGTAAGACAAAGCGGGGCAGGTCTTGCTGGGTAATAAAACGGGCATAGTGGACACCGGCCTGATGGCAGGAACTCTGGAGCTCTCGATTGTGTCGGTCCAAGCGCTGCATATAGGTCTGTTTGGCGTGAGTGTCGAAGTAGACCACGCTTTCCTCTCCGCTTTCACTGTCCGTCAGTCGGGCGCCGCCCGGAAAGAGCGGCGGGTCAATTTCTTTATGGCCGAGAATCTGGATAAGCGCCAGGTCAAAGTTTGCACCACGCAGCAGACTCAGTCCGGTGCGGACATCGGACAGAGGAAATAAAAAATCAGACACCCACACCGCCTTGCCCGGATGGCGGGACTGCTGCAACTGCCGCGCCAGCGATTGAACGACGTTGACCCGACCCGCCGGACTGTAATGGTCGAGAAATTCCGCAACAGTGCCCAAGCGCTGGCGGCCACGCAAAAACGGCGTGGTCGTTGGGGCCGTCGTATCCGCGCCCAGGAGAGAGAGCTTGACGGCATCGTTGCTGGCCAGCACAACATGGGCGAGCGACAGGGTAATATCCCGAGCGGCTTCGGACTTCCCGTCTTGGGCGGGGTAGGCCATGGAGGCGCTGCCATCCAGGAAGAGTGAGGTGTAGAGATCCTCTTCTTCCTGGAATTGTTTAATATAGAGCCGGTCAGTCCGAGCGTACAGATTCCAGTCAATATAGCGCAGGTCATCGCCGGGGGAGTAGCGGCGATACTCCGCAAATTCGAGCCCCGCACCACGGCGCAGCGACACATGGCCACCGGGCCGGCTGCCAAGAAAGCGGCGTCTGGTCTGAATGCGTAATGTTTCCAGCCGAGACAAATAGTCTGCGCTGAATAAGGGTGGTAACACCGGGGCTCCTTCGCCTGTGTCACTGGCTCATATCGGAATGTATACCAGCGGCTGGTGGTGCCTGGCTAGCAGGAGCCGCCCCTCCGCTGGGAGCATGTCATGTCCCTGTATGGAGGTGGCTCGGTGTGTCCGTCCACGGTGGAGAAAGGGAATAGGGGTTGTTCGGGAATGGAAAATCGGAGAGGGCCGTCGGATTACGCTGCGCTAATCCGACCTACGGGACTATGAAGAGACGCTAACCCTGTAAATGGCGGACGCCATAGCCGGCCCCAAAGCCGCCACCCGCCGCAACAAGTAGTTGGATGACTTGCTTATAGAGTTCCTTATCAACTGGCATCATGTAAACCGTCAGCGCGAAGAACGCGACGAGCCCAATCACGGTGTAGGCCAGCCTATAGCGTCGGCCGGCCGTAGAGTACTCAAACGCTCGCTCATCTTCCTTGGCGGAATTTTCCAGAGCTTTATGAATGTGCTCTTCATTGATCTTTTCAAACAATGGGTTGCGGGCAGGACCAATCGCGCCTGCAATAAACTGCTCGACTTGCTCTACTACCTGTTTGGGTGCAGGAAGGGGGGTCCCTGGTATCGCTTGTGCAGGAGCTTCTTGTCCTTCGCTCTCTGTCCCCTGTTCTGTGGGCAACGTATTAGGCCGTCTGTGGGCTTATCAGTCACAGATTCTTGTCCTCAATACGAAAGAGAAAAGTACCTGGCCAAACGTTCTGGAGAAAGTTTTTCTTCAAGAACTTTTCCCACTTGTCTCTCAACCTCTTGCTCGACATACACGCTACATGCCAACGCCACAAACTGATCAAATTGCTCCTTGGATAACGTTCCATTATCCCGGAGTTCCATCATGCCTTTGATGAAGGAATTTAATCTCATTGCGCTGCTCGGGGACTCTTGGTTTGACCATACCGGTCCAGTGCCTGACGCACGGACCTTTTGCAGGGGGACTGTCCAATTCCTTCCCGTGAGTTGCTTCATAGCAATGTTCCTTGGATATATTGTGAAAAATGTCAATACCTGATTGTTTTTATTCCTCAAATCAGATCAGACCACAAGCCCGGCAGACTTGGGGTAAATCTTCCCACCGTGGACGGAGGGCTCGGCGCACCATTTGGCGGCCAAGCGACGGACCGCGTGATTGGGGTCTTCTTTGAAGCCTAGCAGGTCGCAGACGACACAGTAGTCAAGCAAGGCGCGCTTGGAACCAGCATCGGCTCAGTAGACCGACAAGAACTCCGAGAATGCTATGGAAAAGACACCGAAACATGATGAAAAAAGAGTAAGGATCACTCCTTCGATTGCCCTACTCAATCGGACGCTTGGTATCTCGCCCGCTCCTCGGATGTTGACACCCTATGAAATAAAACTGCTGCGACAAAGCGTGAAGGAAGTCGTTCAGGTCGCGAGCGAAGTCTTTGCCAAGAAAAAGAAAGACGAAGCCGTAGAGGGTAGATTGGATTCAGAGGCAAAACCGCTCCGGCCTCATTGAAGCGTGTTGAGGTTGCCCACCCCCACGGAGGTCGAAAGTATATCCCAGGCGGACAGGCCTGGGCCTCATTGAAGCAGCCTATTGGTGCCTTGCGCGTGCAGAACGCTGAGGAGCCATATCCCAGGCTGACACGCCTGGGCCTCATTGAAGCAGCCTATTGGTGCCTTGCGCGTGCAGAACGCTGAGGAGCCATATCCCAGGCTGACACGCCTGGGCCTCATTGAAGCTCACGTAAGGTTATTGAGCCCTGTAGGTCGGCTTAGCGTAGCGTAAGCCGACAAGGACGGTTCCGAACGGAATGAATAGCAACGGCTCGGACACTCACCATTGACGCCCTGGGCCGCGTGCAGTAACAAGAAATCCATGACCGCCCTCGCCTTCGACACCCACAAGGCCGTTAAAGCGCTCCGGGAAGCCGGGGCCGACGAAGCCTTGGCCGAGGCTGTCGTTGCCACGGTCGGTGACGCTGTAGGCGGGAATGTTGCGACCAAAGCCGACCTCACCGAAGTCAGAGCTGAGTTAAAAGCTGACATTGCCGAAGTCAAAGCCGAGCTCAAGAGCGATATTGCCTCAGTCAAGACCGATATTGCTGAAGTCGAAGCCCGGCTCTACCGTCACCTGTGGGCCATGGCCGCCGGTATTGTCGGTCTGACCGTCAGCCTGACCGTCGCATTAGTCAAGCTGACATCCTGACCAGTCTCACTTTTCTCAGCCCTCCCTCTCCATACATGAGAAACAGGGCATCGGACACTATCTGCGGCAGCGTCCCTTTCAGGAGTTCGGCCGTGGCGGGGCAGTTGGTGGCGATGTCGTCAACTTAAAAGGAGCGTGACCATGCCCAAAACGATCAGTGCCAAACAGCTTCGGGAACAACTCCAGGACGTTGTTGAAAAAGTACGACACGGGGAGCGCTTCACCGTGTTGTATCGTAGCCGCCCGGCCTTCGACATCGTACCGGTTGGGAATCCGCCGCTCGACAGTACGCCACTGGAATCGGACCCGCTGTACCAGGCCCCGGCTGTTGGCGCGTCCGAATCGGGCGACGCTGCCGCCCGGCATGACGAGGTGCTGTACCGGTGAGGCAAATGTTCGTGGACACATTAATATATCCCAGGCTGACATGCCCAGCGCCGTAGGGTGCGCCCTGCGCACCAAATTGGCTGGACGGAAGGCTACCCACCCCGGCGCTTACGCGCCACCCCTCCGGGGAGTGGGTTTTTTGTGGGCAGGTCAGCCCTCTACGGGGACAAAGGCGGACGAACGACCTGGGGCCAAACAGCGCTCCAGGGCCCAGCGGGCGGCCAGGGCGTCGTCCCGAGCGTATTGGGATAAGAGCTCAAGCGCGGCCGGGCTCGGCTTCCAGTCAAAACAGGCCTCCGAGGGGACAACGACCGAGGCTGGTCTGACGGACCAGGGTTGGGCACAAAAGCGGATCGTCCTGTAGGACGATTGCGCCTGAAACCAGGCGAGCAGGCCGGGCTCTATTTTTTTTGCGGCCCGGGTGAGACGGTCCAGATCGGTAAAGGGCAGCGGCTGGGGACGGGTGCGGTCGAGACGCACCAAAACGAGTTCTCGGATACGTGCTCGATAATTCCTGGGTGAGGTGAGCAAGGCGGCGCGATCGCTCAACTCGATCGTCTGAAACTCCTCGGGGTCGAGGGTAAAAGCGAGGGTGCAGGTCGGGTAGGGAAACCCGGCCGCGCGGGTACGCCACGGATACCAGCGGCCGGTCAGATCAAAAAAGTGACGGACAATAAGCAGGCGATTCGTGCTCAGCGGGTAAGGACCGGAATCAATCGTCCCGAGATACGCCTCTGCATTCAAAACAAAGATATAAGATTCGAGCGCCGCCAGGAATTGCTCGGCCACCCGTCGCATTTCGACATCAACCGGAACCAGCATGTCCGACAACTGCTGAACGGTTTCCCTGGGGAGATAGGGATTCGTCCAGCCGGCCTCGCTGTTATCCCTATGTCCGTCGGTTCGCGAGACGGTTGCACACCGGTTCCAGCAGTCCAAGACCAGCCCGATATCCTCGGCATGATCGCCTGCTTTGATCGCCCCAAAATCGAGCAGAATCTCTCGCCCGACCAGAAAGGAATAACCGAACATCCAGATGGCCAACGGAGAGACACTGGTGTCGAGCCGCCCGCTCCTCTGAGCAATCGCCTGCGGTGTGGCCCGAGAAGAAAAGCGCCGAATCTGCCCCGGCAGCGTCCAGAAAAGATGGGTAGCCGCCAGGGAAAAAGCCTGATTGACCGGAAGACGGGTTGGGCTGGGACCGACCGGGCGGAGGATTTCCTTGCGAAACTTCACCCCCATGCTGTGGATGAGCTGGTTTATGGTTCCCCGGTCATATGCTGGTCTCTGGGCCACCCTCGTCGGCTTAACGCAGGTGCTGCGGGTGGGTCAAGACGTGGGTTCCACTGATTCTGCACGGACGGCCATCAAGGATCGCCGCAAGGCGCTCTGGAAAGCTGACTCGTGTCGCTGACGCTGCGGGCTAGGCGGGAGGGCGTCCAGCAGGGCCAAGCCGGTCTGCAAATGACGAACGGCCTCCTCGTTCGCGGACTGCCCAACGGCCCGTTCTCCGGCCTGATACCAATAGGACAGCGCCTCTTCCTTCAGGCCGGCCTGGGTGTAGTGATGGGCCAGGAGTTCGGGATGGATGTCGCCGCTGACCGAGACATACGCCGCCAGCGTCTGCGCGATCTGTTCGTGGTAGTGCTGGCGCTTGCTCTTCAGCAGGGACTGGTAGGCGGCATCCTGGATCAGGGCGTGTTTGAAGGTATATTCGGCATTGGGCAGAATTCCGCGCTGGTACAGGATTTCTGCCTCGACCAGTACCGCCAGCGCCTGTTGCAACTCCGACTCCGGCAGCGCACACACGACCCTGATGAGCTCAAATGAGAACTCCCGCCCCAGGGTTGCGCCGAGCTGCGCGATTTCCCGCACGGGAGCGAGTCGGTCCAGGCGCGCCATGAGCGAGTCTTGCAGCGTGGTTGGAATGGCCAGATTGGGGAGCGGCCCAATCAAGCTATAGCGCTCGGGCTCCTCTTGGAGAAAATCCGATTCCAGCACCATCTTGGTCAGTTCTTCGACAAAGAGTGGCACGCCATCCGTTTTGCGGGCGATCTGTTCAACCACCTCGACCGGCAGGCTCTTGCCTTTGCTGACGTTGGTGATCATCGCCTCGATGTGTTTACGGGGCAGGCGACTGAGCATCATCTGGGTCATATGCGAGCGGAGCGCCCACGGCGGCCTGAACTCGGGCCGATAGGTCAGCAGCAACAGCATACGCGCTCGGGGAACGTGCTCGATCAGCAGGCCGAGAAATTCGAGCGAAGACGGGTCGGCCCAGTGCAGGTCCTCAACCACGCAATGCAGGGGCTGGCGGTCGGCTTCCTGCAGCAGCCAGGTCACGAGCGTTTCCTGTATCTTCTGCTTTTGCTGGTGCGGGCTGCCGACCAGCGGCGGGCAGTCCGTGGGCTGGGGCAGCGACAACAGGGCCGCGAACAGCGGCAGAATAGCCTCGCGAGAGAAGCCCTGCCGGTCCAGCGCCCGGGCCAGTTTATCGAGCTTCTGGTGGGGCGGCTCATCCAGCTTGAAATTCAGGATGCGCTGCAGGAAATCGATCAAGGGATACAGGGCGCTGCTCTGATAATAAGGGGAGCAGCGGTACTCGATCAGCGTGGCCGACGACGTCTGTGCGGCCCGCTCGGTCAGGGCCTGAATCAGCCGCGACTTGCCGATACCGGCCTCGCCGCTCAACAGGATGACCTGACCGTGTCGCTCCTGCACCTGCTCCCAGCGTTCGAGCAGCAGGCCGGCCTCTTGCTCCCGTCCGGCCAGCGGCGTGAGGCCGGTCTGGACGGCGCTCTCCAGGGGATGGCGGGCCTCGCTTTCCTCCACAATGCGATAGACGGAGATGGGTGCGGATACACCTCTGAGCGTCTGCGGGCCGAGGCTGACGGTTGTAAACAGTCCAGAGGCGAGCTGGCAGGTGTCGGCGCTGGCGACCAGGCTGCCCGGCGGGGCAAGGGTCTGGAGCCGGGCGGCAATATGCGGCGTTGTGCCGACAATATCCAGGGCAGCGTTCCCGACCTCGCCGGCCACAACCAGGCCGGTGTGAATGCCGATACGGACGGCAAGCGGCTGTCCGAGCCGGGCACCGAGTTGCTGCACCGCTTGGAGTATGCCCAAACCGGTATGGAGCGAACGGGGCGCGTCGTCTTCGTGGGCGGTGGGGTAGCCAAAGAACACCAGCAGGCCGTCGCCCAGATATTTGGCAATATGACCGCCAAAGCGATGAATGACCTGGGTGCAGGCCGCATGATACGCGCCGAGCACGTCGCGCCACTCTTCGGGGTCGAGTTGTTCGGATAACGATGTCGAACCAACCAGGTCACAAAACATGACCGTGACTTGCCGCCGGTCTGCTGCAACGGGCTGACGCCCCATCGGGGCGGGCTGCAAACCCAGCCCGCCTGGTAGGGATACATCTCGGTCCGGTACGGCACGGTCAGTGACCTGGGGAGTGAGCGCCTGCCCGCATTCCCCGCAGAATTTTGCCGACAGCGAGTTCTCAAACTTGCAGCGTCCACACCGGTTGGCCAGCCGAGTGCCACACTCGGTACAGAACTTCATCCCCGCCTGATTTGCAAAGCCGCAACTCGTACACCGCATACCTTCGTAGCTCTATAGCCGGGGCGGCCCGGATTGCCAACCTTCTTGCCGATTGAAAGCTGCCGGTCGAAAGCTGCGGGCCGAAATATACCCCTCTCCGCCTGCCTTGCCTCTCGCACTTGCCGCCTGTTTCCGATATGCCCTTCCAAGTGAGGGCGGGTTGCAACCCGCCCCTACCCTTATTATGGAACGGCTCTATCTGCTCGTCGTCAACCGGCCGAAGACCCTGCTCCTGCTGCTCTTCCTGCTCACCTGTGTCTTGGGTGTGTACGCCAAAGACATTCGTCTGGACAGCTCGGTTGAAAGCCTCCTGAGCCAGGACAACCCGGACAGCCAATACTACGCCGAAGTCCGCCAGCTCTTCGGCAGCGATGAGGTCGGGGTGGTCGGGCTGCTGGCCGCTGACATTTATACCGCGGATGTCCTGCGCAAGATTACGCGGCTGACCGCAGCGCTGGCGAATATCGAGGGGGTCCAGGAGGTGCTCAGCCTGACCAATGCGCTTGACCCGATTGCCGATGTGGTCGAGCCGCCGCTCTTGGTCAGGCGGATTCCGACCGATCAGGCCGGCCTGGAGGCGCTCCGCGAGACGCTGGCCGATCGGCCTATTTACCTGAAGAATCTGGTCTCCGAAGACGGAAAAGCCGCGGCCATCAATATCTTCTTCGCCGATCTGGACGACGCCGAATTCATGCAGTGGGGGATCGATGAGCAGATCCAGGCCATCATAGACGTAGAACACGCAACAGGGCCGGAACAATTGTTCTATACCGGCCTGCCCCGCTTCAAAGTCTATTCCGCGCGGGCCATGCAGAGCGATTTAAGCCGCTTTGTGCCCCTGACCCTGCTGGCTATTGTGCTCGTGCTCTTCCTGAGTTTTCGCTCCGTCCGCGGCGTCGTGTTGCCCGCCCTGACGATTCTCGTCAGCCTCATTTGGACGCTGGGCATCATGGTCCTCGCCGGGAGCAGCCTCAGCCTGGGGAGTATTGCCCTGCCGCCCCTGATTCTGGTCTTGGGCACGGCCTATTCGCTCCATATGCTGGCCGAGTATTATGAGTTGGCCCGGCCCGACGGTTCAGTGCGGGACGTCGTGTTGGAGACCCTCAAAAGAACCAGCCCGCCGATTTGTATCACCGCGCTGACAACCGTGCTCGGTTTCCTGTCCTTGGGCGTGAACCCACTCAGCAGTATTCGCACAATGGGTATTTTCTCGTCGGTCGGTATCCTGATTGCTTTTGTCTTATCCATTCTCCTGGTCCCGGCCGTGCTCATGCAGTTGCGTCTACCGGCCAATCAAGCCGCGTTTGCGCCTGGGGTCACCACGGGTCTGCGGCGTATCGGTCGCTTTGCCATTCGGAACCGCCTGAGCGTTATCGGTGCAGCCTTGCTTTTCGCCGTGGTGGCACTATGGAACCTGTCCTCGATTCGGGTCGATTCGAATTTTCAGTCCTTCTTTCGTCCCAACGATCCGGTTCGCCAGGCCACCGATGCCATCAATGAGCATCTGGTCGGCAGCATGGCTTTTTATGTGGTGATTGACGGCGCAGAAAAAGACATCATGAAACAGTGGGATACCTTACGCCGGATCAAAGACCTGCAGTCCTATATCGACGGCCTGCCCGGTGTGGATAAAACCGTTTCGTTTGTTGACTATTGCGAGCTGCTCGACCGCGGGGCGCAGTCCGGGGGCGGTGAGGTGATGGTCGGTCCGGGTGACGAAATTATTGCGGCTCCGCCCACCACCTTCTGGCAGGAGCCGTCTCAACTCCGCGCCGTCATGCAACTCGTGGCCGGCAGTCCGACCAGTTTTCGGTCCGTCGCCAGCCCGGACTTTGCGCGCTCGAATATCCTGGTCCGCACAACCCTCTCGGGCTCACAGGAGATTTCGGCGCTCGCGGGGCGGATCAGCGCCTATGCTCAGGAGCGCTTTCCACCCGATCTCAAGGTGCGTCCCACCGGCAATCTGATTCTCCTGACCGAGACAACCGGCGATATTATTAGCGGTCAGATCCGCAGTCTGTCCCTGGCTGCCAGCGTCATCTTCGTCATCATGGCGGCCATGTTTCTGTCCGCCCGGATCGGGCTGATCGCCATGATCCCGAACATCTTTCCGATTGTCATTTTCTTCGGACTGATGGGGCTCTCCGGCGCGGTGCTCAACCTGGGGACCAGCATTATCGCCGCCATCGCCCTCGGCATTGCGGTGGATAATACGGTCCACCTGATGACCCGGCTGAGCGCCGAGGTGCGCGCCGCCCCAGACCAGGAGACCGCCCTGCTGCATACCCTCGGGACAGTAGGCAAGCCGAGCCTGTGCGCCTCCGTCATCTTATTTCTCGGCTTTCTGGTGCTGTATTTTTCGACTTTTGTCCCGATCCGGGAATTTGGTCTGCTCTCGGCGGCGACCATGGTCGTGGCCTTCGGGGCGGATGTGATCCTGCTGCCGGCCCTGCTCGCCACCACCAAGATCATCACCCTGTGGGACGTCTTATACCTGAAACTCGGACGCGACCCGCACAAGACGATTCCCCTGTTTGCCGGGCTCCGGCCCCTGCAAGCCAAGATTGTCACGCTGATGGGCGAATTTCGGACCTTTGCCAAGGGTGAGTTTATCGTCAGGCAGGGAGAGCTGGGGCGAGAGATGTTCGTGCTGATCAACGGCCGGGCAGACGCCCGGCTCAATATTGACGGCGCGTCAAAGCTGCTGCGCAGCATGGGACGCGGCGATGTGATTGGCGAGATGGCCCTCATCCGTCAGAATCGGCGGACCGCGGACGTGATTGCCGTGGACGCCGCCGAGGCGATGGTGGTGGACGAGCGCTTCTTGCAGCGGATGCAAAAACGCTACCCGCGGATTGGCGCCCGGATATTCCTGAATATCGCCAGGATTTTAAGCGATCGTCTGGACGATGCGTCTCGACGCGGGGTGGCCTAAGCAGGAGACAAGAGCGACCGGGAAACAGTCCTATGCTGCGTCATCTGCACGTGAAAAATCTGGCTCTGATCGACGATCTCGAACTGTCGTTTGAGTCCGGCCTGAATGTGATCACCGGAGAGACGGGCGCGGGCAAAAGCCTGCTCATGCAGGCCATCGGCCTGGCCCTGGGTGGTCGAGCAACCGCCGACCTGATTCGCCGGGATACCAAAGAAGCTGTTGTCGAGGCAGTCTTCGGCCTCGACAGCACGCGTAGCGCCCCTCTCTTTGCGGAACATGAGCTGCTTGACGCCGAAGAACTCCTCGTCCGTCGCGTGGTTACGGCGAACGGGCGGAGCCGGGTGTATCTGAATGGCCGGCTGACCACGGTTGCGCTGTTGCGTCGGCTCAGTGCCGGGCTGATGCAGATCTATGGACAGCATGAGCAGCAGGTCTTACGCGAGGCTGATTCGGCTCTCTCCCTGCTCGACGGTTTCGCTGATACGACAGGGCGTGTCCGGGAAATGGCAGCGCGCTATCATACTTTGCGACAGGCCTGGGAGCGCTTGCGCACGCTGACCGAGGACAGAGCGGCGGCTGAGGCGCGCCAGGACTTCGTCCGTTTTCAGGTCGATGAGATTCGCCGCGCCACCCTCCAGCCCGGCGAAGAAGAGGAGTTGCGCCAAGAACGGACCATTCTCGTTCACGCCGAAAAGCTGTATCGGGCGACATCCGGGGGCGAAGAGGTACTCGCTACGAGCGACGGTGCAGTCGCGGATCAGCTCGGGCGACTGGTGACCCAGCTGCGTGACCTGGTCCGGGTGGATACCCGCCTGAACGAAGCGGTCTCGCTCCTGAGCGACGGCCTGGCCCAGGTCGAAGAGGCCGCCCTCTTCCTGCGTAGATATGGCGAGCGTCTCAGCCCGAACCCCGAGCGCCTGGAAGAGATCGATGTGCGCCTCGGGCTGCTCTCGCGTCTCAAGAAAAAATACGGCGGGAGTATCGAGGCGATTCTGGCCCGGCAGGCTGCGCTGGAACAAGAGTTGGAACGCATCGAAAGCGACGAAGAGGCGATTAGCGCGCTGCAACAGGAAGTCGCCCAAGCCGCCCACGCCGCCTGGTCCTGGGCCGACGAACTGTCGGAGGAGCGGCGCGCGGCCGCCCGGAAGCTTGAGCACAGCATCCAGACCGAGATAGGCCAGCTCGGCATGCAGGGCGCGCACTTCGGCGTCCGATTTCCGCAACCGCCCGAAGAGGGCAGCGCGAGTCCGTCGGATTCACCGTTCACCCAAAATAGCCGGCGGCTCGCAGAGCGCGGCTATGATCAGGTCGAATTTGATCTGTCCGCCAATCCCGGTGAGCCGCTCTTGCCACTCGTCCAGGTGGCATCCGGCGGAGAGCTCTCCCGCCTCATGCTCGCCCTCAAAGCCCTCAGCGCCGCCGCGGAAGCCACGCCGACTCTGATTTTTGACGAGGTGGACGCGGGCATCGGCGGGGGCGTGGCCGAGGTCGTCGGACGACGGCTCAAGGCCCTGGCCGACCAGCACCAAGTGCTGTGCATTACGCATTTGCCGCAGATCGCGGCGGTTGCCGACCACGCCTATACCGTGACCAAAACGGTGACGCGAGGCCGCACGATTTCTTCGGCCCAACGTCTGACCCGGCGTGAACGCCTGCAGGAACTCGCCCGCATGCTGGGCGGTGTGGAGATCACGCCCGAAGCCCGCCGCCACGCGCGCGAAATGCTTGAGGGGGCACGGCGGGGGTAGGGTTAAAGGGCTCGTCTTGCCGTGCACTCAGTATATGCCTCTGTTATACGCTCGTTGAGCTTTCTTGCGGCGTGAGCCTCAAGCTACTCGCCTAGGCTGGACTTTGCGCCTCTTTCTCCGGATTCTCTGGTTCTCCCGCACTCCGGCCAGAGAGCAGGAGCCACTGGCTGAAGTGCTCAATCATGACTCCGGTGACGAGGGTTTCGTTCTCTGGCGCAAAACCGATGTACACATACTCGTCGGCATCTTCCCACACGCTGGGCACTGGTGTGTCAGTGAAGTACACCGTCAACGAATCCGTACGGGAATCATAATTGACCCAGAGTTGGGCCGGGTCCAACTTCTGGGGGAAATAGTCCTTCACCGGCTCGGGAATGGTTATTGCCGCCATTGGATGGTTTCTCCCTTTTTGAGCCATCTCACCCGGTATGCCGTAATGACTTCTCCCCGCTCAACCACAACCTTCATCCATCTTTGCGGTTGTGTCTGATAACTCCGGTAATACACAAGACGCTGGAGAACAACTGCATCTTGGGCGATAACGGCAGGAGATGCAATCGCCGCGGCAATCTGGTTGACGTCTGATAGCTCCGGACGCTCCAATAGGATGTAAAACTGATACCGGTCTTCGGCCAGTCGCACCTCTCGTCCGAGCGGGTCTTTGACCGTCAATAAGTATCCTGTCATGAACCGCCTCGAACTCGGTCTTCCGGTTTGCTCAGGGATTTTTCCTTTTACGAAAGGACTCCAGTGTCTCTGCGCTGGCTTGGATTGCTGCGGGCTTGAGCGTGATATCGACGTGCCCAACTCCGGGCAGGAGAGTGACCGGAACCGGCCTTCCGGCCGCCTCGAACACGGCTGAGAACTGGTCGGCATCGAAGAGTTCATCTTCCGTGCCGACCAAGACGCGCAGCGGTTGTTTCGCAGCGCCAATGTCGGCCCGGTAATCGTCATGGGGTCGAAAGTTTGTTGCCAAAGCATAGGAGTAAGTGGGCGTCAGGAACTTCTGCGCTTCAGCCGTCAACGCAAAAGCGAGCACCGGCAAAGTGTTGAAACGGGTGATGCCGAAACGGTTGAGAAACGTGAGCGCAATGATGCGCGCCACCCCGGTTGCAACCCAGCCGCCGGCTTCAGGTCGATACGTTGGTGCATCCTGGTGAATGAATGGCGCTAACAATACATACTGGTCGAAGAGTTTCTGGCGCGAACTGGCGGCAAAACGCAAGGCAAAGCCTCCGCCGGCCGACAATCCGACCAGCGTCCTGGTGCCGGCGGGCCGGACAACCTCCAGGAAATCCTCCACATCGTCTTCAAGCTGGCCGATGTAGCTAATCTGACCCTTCGGACCGGACTCTCCGTGACCCCGCATGTCCAAGGCATAGACCGCATAGCCCGCCTGCGCTAACCCCTTGGCTAAAGGATGGAGGCTGGTGCTGCTTGCGGACGACCCGTGGACCAGCACCGCCGAGCCTTTGGCTGGGCTTGTGGCAGGCGCGTAGGCCCGAAACGCCAAACGCGCCCCGTCCCGAGCGGGATAGCGCTTGAGCTGAGCAAGGTCGGAGAAGTCCACGCTACGGAATGGGGCGTTGATACTTTCCAGTGGAGGGGGCGGCTGGGGAGCGCCAAGCACAATGGCCAAGGCGAGCAGCACAGACACGACAGCCACCCCTGCAATGAGCACAATCGCTATACGCTTCATGGGTCCTCCGTGGTCAGAGGCAAACAGCAGTTAAGGATAAAACTTCCGGGCGAAAATGAAAACTTGACCCTCATCTGGGATTCTACGATAATTTCCGCCGAATCTATCGTGTGGAGGTCTCCGGTCGGATTGTCCGTCAAAGAGGAGGAAGAGAATGATCGGATGTGATCGGGAATGCCCGTCCGTCTCAAGCAGTTGCTTGGAACCCAACGATCAAACGTCGGCCTAGGGCTGCCAGGGCAGCCTCAAGCCGAGGCAGTTTCGACGGATGGCGGGGGTCCAGCAAACGACGTACCTCTTTCTCGTCACAGTCCAGTCGCCTTGCCAGGTCTGCCTTTGTCACCCGGGCCTCTTGGAGAGCGAGATAGAGCGCGGCCTTGGCCGCACTGTGCGCAGCCAGCGGCACCGGATAGCACCCTTTCTTGACAACAGACGGCAGGGGGATAGGTAGGCCCGTGACAATCCGGTTGACAATAGCTTCGTCAAGGCAATCGGCCGCCTCGTTGAGGGTATCTTCAACATCTTCTCCCTGAGTAATGGCTTCGGGCAGATCGGTGAATGTGACAACAAAGCCACCATCCACGGTATCGGGTTTCAGTCTGGCAGAATAAATAAAGCTGTGCACAGGCGTCTCCTACAAGTCGTTGATACCGAGTTGGTCCAGCATAGCCCGAAGCGTTCCTGTTTTGAGCTCAGCCTTGGGGTTCCGAACGATTGTGAACTGTGAACCATAGAATAATGTTCCGTGGCTACCTTTTCCGCGACGGGCAACAAACCGAACCGTCACTTTATTTGCTCGACCCAGTTTTCTCACTTTGCGGATGAATTCATTACCCGTCACAACCCTTATAACGGACATTTTTGTCCGCTTGTCAAGCCAGGATCGTTTTTCGCCTCCCTGATTGCAAGAACGACTTGCGAGGAAAAATGTTTCAGCTCATGCTAATTGAGTCGTTATCTGTGAGATGCACCAAGCGGCTGGAAGGCGTGAAGAATATACTCGAAGGCGCAGGGTGGAGGTAGGGAAACGTGACCGAGCTGGACCTGCTCAAGCAACATTTTGGCTACGACGAGTTCCGTCCGCTGCAAGCCGAGGTCGTGGCGAGCGTGCTGGAACGGCGCGATACGCTGGTCCTGATGCCCACCGGCGGCGGCAAGTCTCTGTGCTATCAGTTGCCCGCCCTGCGCTTCGACGGGCTGACGCTGGTGGTCTCGCCGCTGATCGCCCTGATGAAAGACCAAGTGGATACGCTCAAGGCCAACGGAATCGCCGCGGAGTTCATCAACAGCAGCCTGACCTACCCGGAACTGAACCGCGTGCGGACGCGCGTGCAGCGGAACGCGGTCAAAATCCTGTACGTCGCCCCGGAGCGGCTGGCCTTATCCGGCTTCCGGGATTTCCTGGCCGGGCTGCAGGTCAGCCTGATAGCCGTGGACGAGGCGCACTGCATCTCCATGTGGGGCCACGAGTTCCGGCCCGACTACCGCAACTTGGTTGATCTGCGCCGTCTCCTGCCGGGCGTCCCGTTCATCGCCCTGACCGCCACCGCGACCGAGCAGGTCCGCCGTGACGTTGCCGAACAACTCGAACTGGCCCGGCCGCAAGAGTTCATCGCCAGCTTCAACCGCGCCAACCTGACCTATAGCGTGCGGCCCAAGCGCAACTCCGTTGACGCGCTGGCGGACCTGCTCGACGAATATCGGGGCGAGTCCTGCATCGTGTACTGCTTTTCGCGCAAGAGCACGCAGGACCTGGCCACCGCGCTGGGCGAGCGGGGCCTGTCCGCCCTGCCCTATCATGCCGGCCTGGATACTCCGGTGCGCAGCGAGACCCAGGAGAAATTCATCCGCGACGTCGTTCCTATCATCGTGGCGACTATCGCCTTCGGGATGGGGATCGACAAGCCCGACGTCCGGCTGGTCGTGCACTACGACCTGCCCAAGTCGCTCGAAGGCTATTACCAGGAGACGGGCCGCGCCGGGCGCGACGGCCTGCCCAGCGAGTGCGCGCTGTTCTACTCCTACGGCGACAAGGTCAAGCAGGATTTCTTCATCGACCAGATAGAAAACGCGGCCGAGCGGCGCAACGCCCAGGACAAGCTGGCGCGGGTGATCGAGTTCTGCGACCTGCAAACCTGTCGCCGCAAATATCTGCTGACCTACTTCGGCGAAGACTGGCCGCAGGACAACTGCGGGGGATGCGACGTGTGTCTCACCCCCCGGGAGGAGTTCGACGCCACTCTCATCGCCCAGAAAATCCTGTCGGCCGTCGTCCGCACGGGCGAACGGTTCGGCATCGCCCACATCAGCCAGGTGCTGCGTGGCGCGAACACCAAACGCATTCGGGAATTACGACACAACGAGCTGAGTGTGTACGGCATCGCCGACGACCTGTCGGACGGCGAGATCAAAGAGGTGGCCGGCTTGCTGCAAGCCAAGGGCCTGCTGCGCAAGGACAGCTATGCCAGCCTGAGCCTGACGCCGGTCGGCCGGGCATTCCTCAAAAATCGAGAAAATTTGACCCTCACCCGCGCCAAACGGGCCGAACCGGCTCCCCGCACCACCCCCGACCCGGCGCTAGGGTGGCGCAGACGGGACGCGCCACCGTCCATAGCGAATGAGCAGGCTGACCTCGCCGTTGACGCGGCCCTGTTCGAGAAGCTGCGCACGCTGCGGCGCGGGCTGGCCGAGGAGCGCAACGTACCGCCGTACGTCATCTTCGGCGACGTGACGCTCAGACAGATGGCGGCCTATTTGCCCCAGAGCCGTGACAGCCTGTCGCATATCTCGGGGGTGGGCGCGGCGAAACTGGAACAGTGGGGCGAGGCATTTCTGGAGATTATTCGCTCGCACGCCGGCGAGCAGGGTCTTGCGGAGCGCCCCGTGCCTGGCGCACGGCGCGGCAGAGAGCAGCAAGGTAGTAAGGTGAGTCGGAAAGGTTCAACTCATCTCGCAACGAAACAGTTGCTTGAGCAGGGCCGATCAATTACCGAGGTCGCAGCGGAGCGCGGCCTGTCTGTCCGCACGGTCGTCGGCCACGTCGAGAAGCTGGTTGATAACGGCGAGGACCTTGACCTCGGCCCATTGCTACCGGCCTCGGACCGTCTGGAGACCATTCAACAGGCGATAGACCGCTCCGGCGCCCTCGCCCTGGCTCCGGTCAAGGCGATGCTGGGCAAAGACTATACCTATGAGGAAATTCGACTGGTGCGGGCGTTCATGCGCCAATCGCACTGACTCAAAGGATCAGATTACGCACCTGGCCTGGGCGTACTTCCTGCAACGCACCGCGAAGGGCTGGAACCAAGGGAAGCAGATCGGTCAACCTGTTGGTCTTCGCCTGTAGAACGATAACGCCGAAAGGCCGCGTCCTGAGATTTTGTTGTTTTGGCAGACTCTTATCCACCGTAACGAGCATATCGAAATGTCCGGTCATGGCATCAAGCAACGGCCCATCGTCCAAGTCGGCCCAATCCATCTCGGGCACAGTTTGAACCTGATGCTCCGCCAACTCCTTGCCTAACCGTTTTGGAACGCAGGCATCGAGGAGGACCCGCATTCTCGTACCTTGCTCAGTCTACGCCGCTGTAGCCTGCGCAAGAAGGGCAGTCTTCGCGAGTTCGAGAACCGCGACTGCATGTTCATGGGAAACACTAGGAAAATCCTCCAGGAAGTCCTGCAAGGCGTCCCCAGCCTCAAGATAGTCGATAAGAGTCTGGGCAGGGACCCGAGTCCCGGCAAAGACAGGGGTTCCATTCAGCCGATCAGGAGACCTAGTGATTAACGGATCAGGAACAGCACTCATATTCTCCGTCCTTGGAGTGCAACTATAGCACGACCCTATAAGACTGACGAAGGGTTGCTTCTTACATCTACCGGGATGAGGGGACAAGGGCCACGCTCCCACGGCCAAAAGGGCATAAACCGCTAGCGAGCGCCCGCAGATATTTTGTCTCAACCCGCTTGCAACCAGACCGCAGAGTGGCCTACCCTGGCAAGGTTCGTCAAAAGACGGAACAATCGCTAGCGAGGGAATCAGTATGGATAAGACCCTTATGCTTTCGCTCTACCGCGACATGATTCGCATTCGGCGCTTCGAGGAAGAAGCGGCGCGTTCGTATTCGCGGGGCAAGATCGGTGGCTTTCTGCATTTGTATAATGGCCAAGAGGCGGTGGCGGTGGGGGCGATGTCGGCGGTTGAGCCCACGGATTATATCGTGGCGACCTATCGGGACCACGGCCATTATCTGGCCCGGGTTGGGGATATGAACGCGGCCATGGCGGAACTGTTCGGCAAGGTCGATGGTTGTGCCAAGGGCCGGGGCGGCTCCATGCACTATTTTGACGTGGCAAAACGCTTCATGGGCGGCCACGCCATTGTCGGCGGCCATGTGCCCATCGCCGCCGGGATTGCCTTTGCCTCGAAATATCGGGGCGAGCCTGATGTCACCCTGTGCTTCTTTGGCGAGGGGACGGCCAATATGGGCGCCTTTCACGAGGGCCTGTCGCTGGCCGCGCTGTGGAAACTGCCCGTCGTTTTTATTTGCGAGAACAATCTCTATTCCATGGGTACGCCTCTGTATCGGACCCTGTCGGTCGAGGATGTCGCCGTGCGGGCCAAGGGCTACCCCATGGCCCAGGAGATCGTCAACGGCGACGATGTGCTCGAAGTCCGGGAAGTCATTCGCCACGCGGCCAAACGCGCCCGGACCGAGAGTTTACCCATTCTGATTGAGGCCAAGACCTACCGTTTTCGGGGCCATTCCATGTCCGACCCGGCGAAATACCGCACCAAGGAAGAGGTCAAAGAGTGGATGAAGCGCGACCCCATCCGGCTTCTGGCCGAACGCATCTATGCGCTGGGCATTGCCAACGAAGAACAGCTCAAAGCCGTTGACGAAGCCGCCAAACAAGAGGTGGCAGGGGCGGTGAAGTTTGCCGATGAATCACCGTCGCCCGACACAGCCACGCTGTTTGATGACATCTACTACGAACCCGACCAGCACGAGCAGGACGAAAAGGTCGTGCCGCTCGAAAAACGTCGTCAGCAGGCGAGCGTGTAAGAGCGGAGGACCCTCACCCTAGCCCTCTCCCAGGGGGAGAGGGGACGGGATTTTTGCTCCCAAAGGGAGAGGAATCAGAAACACAAGGCAAGCATATGCGAGAGCTGACATACCGAGAGGCGTTGCGAGAGGCCATGGCGGAAGAGATGGAACGCGACGAGCGCGTGTTCCTCATGGGCGAAGAGGTCGGCCATTATAATGGCGCCTACAAAGTGTCCGAGGGCCTGCTGGACCGTTTTGGTGAGCGCCGGGTGGTGGATACGCCGATTGCGGAAACCGGCTTTGCCGGGGTGGGGATAGGCGCGGCCATGGTCGGGCTGCGGCCCATCATCGAGTTCATGACCTGGAATTTCTCGCTGTGCGCCTATGACCAACTCGTCAATAACGCGGCCAAGCTACGCTATATGTCGGGTGGGCAGATTACCCTGCCGATAGTCTTCCGTGGCCCCGGTGGGGCCGCGCATCAACTGGCCGCCCAGCACTCCCAGGCGGTCGAGAGCCTGTACGCCTATGTGCCGGGGCTGAAGGTGATTGCGCCCTCAACCCCGGCCGATGCCAAGGGCTTGCTGAAAACCGCCATCCGCGATGAAAACCCGGTGATCTTTATCGAGGGCGAGGTCCTGTACGGACACAAAGGGCCGGTCCAGGACGAGGAGTATCAGATCCCGCTCGGACGGGGCGAGGTCAAACGAGCCGGTCAGGACGTGACGATTGTCGCCTGGTCCAAGATGGTCCATGCCGCCCTGGACGCCGCCACCGAACTGGCAAAAGAGGGCGTTGAACTCGAAGTGATCGACCCGCGGACGCTCCGCCCGCTCGACGACCGGATTATTTTTGATTCGGTCAAAAAGACCAACCGCTGTATTATTGTCGAGGAGGGCTGGCCGTTTGCCGGCCTGGGGGCGGAGATCGCCTACCGCATCATGAAAGAGGGCTTTGATTATCTGGACGCGCCGGTTGTGCGGGTCACGGGTGAAGACGTGCCCATGCCGTATGCCAAAAACCTGGAGCACGAAGTCTTCCCCGGTGTTGAAAAAGTCGTGCGCGCGGTCAGGGATGTGCTGTACAGCTAATATACTTCCCTCTCCCTCTGGGAGAGGGCCAGGGTGAGGGTTCTTCTTGTACTCTACGGGGACGGGATCGCCCCCCCCAGCTCCTCCAGGCGACGCTGGGCACGCGAGAAATTGGGATTGATGCCCACCGCCTGCTCAAATGCCGCCTGGGCCGCATCGGTCTGACCCAGCCGCAGATAGACCTCTCCCAGTTCATAGTGGGCCACATCATCGCTCGGACAGATGGCCAAACCGGCCTGATAATAGGCGATGGCCGTTGCGTCGTCGGTCGCTTTTCGGGCGGCGTCAAAGTCGCTGAACGCCCGGTTGCAGGCCTCGGTTTGCTGTTGTTGCCGGGCGTGCTGTTGCTGGAGGGCCTCCGTCTCTCGCCGTAGCTGCTCGGCTTCCTGGCGTAAGCGCTCGATTTCCGCCCGCTGTTGTTCGAGGACGGTGGTGTCGAACAGGCTACAGGCGGCCAGGCAGACGCACAGCCCCAGGGAGAGCGCAAGAGAAGACGAGGTGGACATGCCTTGGGTCATGCTCCGAATGGGTCTGTTGGGTCCTTTGGGTCCTTAGGGTCAGACTCAACAGACCCAATAGACCCTAAAGTTAGAAATTGTCTTTCAGATGGCGGGTCTTTTCCAGGACCGACACGGGGTCGAGGGCGAGTCCGGGGAAGGACTGTTGCACGTGCTCTTGCAGCTCAGGGCTGTCTACCCGGACAAAGGGGTTTATCTCTTTTTCTTCGCCCACCGTGCCCGGAATGGTCGGCTGGTTTTTGGTCCGCAGTTCTTCGGCCCAGCGCAGCTTTTCCTGGAGTTTCACATTGCCCGGCTCCAGGCTGAGGGCGAAGTTCAGGTTGGTGACGGTGTACTCATGCCCGCAGTAAATCTTGGTGTCGTCCGGTAACTGCATCAGCGTGACCATATTGTCGTGCATGTCTGCGGCCGTGCCCTCAAACAGACGTCCACAACCGGCAATAAAGAGCGTATCGCCGGTAAAGACCGATTTTTCCGCCTCAAAATAGGCGGCAATATGGCCGCTGGTATGACACGGGATAAAGAGAAAACGCCCTTCGAGGTTTCCGATGCGGACCGTATCGCCCTCATCGACCATATGGGTAATGCACGGCGTGCGCGTCTCGTCCCGCTTATGGCCGTAGACCTTGAGCTGCGGAAATTCCTGCACCAACTCTTTATTCCCGCCCACATGGTCCCAGTGATGGTGGGTATTGATGATGGTCGTAAAATTTACGCCCTCGCGCTTGATCGCGGCGGCAACCGGACCGGCCTCGGACGGATCAACAACGCCGGCCTCGTTGGTCGCTTCATCAATCAGCACATAGGCGTAATTATCGGACAACACGGGGATGGGAAGGATTTTCATGCGCCTCTCCTTATCGCTCTGTTTTACTGTTCCATGGGAAAGCCGTACAGCTTGGCCGCGTTTTCGTAGACGAGCTTGCGGCGGACGTCTTCGGACAGATGGGCGAGTTGCTTGTGAAGGAATTCCTGTGAATCCGGCCACACTCCATCCGGATGCGGAAAGTCCGAACCCCACATCACGTTGTTGACGCCGACCCGCTCGATCATGTCCAGGCCGGTCTGGTCCTGCTGAAAGGTGGCGTACATCTGCCGGTACCAATACTCGCTCGGCTTCATGCGGAGTTCGAGGTCTTGAAACTGATCTTCCCACTCGTAGTCCATGCGTTCCAGGACGTAGGGAATCCAGCCGATGCCGGCTTCACCTATCACCACCCGGCACTGGGGGTAGCGTTCCAAGGCACCACCATAGATCACCGCCCCGATAAAGCCGGCGGTGGCAATCTGAAACTCGGTCAGCACGGTGGCCAGCCACATGCGCTTGGAGCGGCGGTCGGTGGCCCAGGTCATGTCGAGCTTGGGCCCGATGGTATGCAGATGAATCGGCAGGCCGGTATCGTGCGAGGCTGCCCAGACCGGGTCCCAGTCGAGATGCCACAGCGGCATCATGTCGTGCCGGACGGGCAGCTCGGCTCCTTTAAGGCCCAGTTTCGCGCAGCGGCGCACTTCCTCGGCCGTTTTCTCGGGAGACGAAGCCGGCAGACTGGCGACCGCGGCAAATCGACCGGGCGCGGCGCGACAAAAGTCCGCCGCAAAATCGTTATAAATCCTGACAACCAGGTCAGTCACTTCGGGGTCATCGATCCGAAAGGCCGCGCCCAGAATGCCGTAGATGACCTCACCCACGACGCCGTCCCGTTCCTGGTCCTTGATCCGTAGCGTGGGCACGGTCGTGCGCATAACCCCCTTGCTCTGATCCTCGTACAGGCCGGTTGAGGCCATGCGGTCGGCGCGATGAATCTGGCCGGGGATATACTGCCGCCCGGCCGAACCCATCCCACCAACCAGACCCATACTGGTCCCGTTATGGGCCACCCAGGTTTTGCCCTCCGGGGCGTCCACCACCCGAGGCATTTTGTCTTTGAGGTGGGCCGGGGCATGCTCGATAAAAAGAGTGGCCGGCAAACACGGAATGTCCATATGGCCATCGGCCGAGATGACCGGATGATTAAACATAGCTGTCCTCCATCATATTTGAGAGGTCAGGGAGCATTGCCCACGCTTGTCCAACGCGCCGCAGGCTCCCTGCGAGTCTTTTCTTAGCAGAAAGCGCCAAGCAGGGGAAAGCGGGAGCGTTGCCTTGTCGGACCAGGGGCCGTGTGAAACAAGAACCTATCCACAGGCAGAGTCTGCCGCTCCCGGACTCATATTTTGAACTGGCGTATTTTTTATAGTCTGAACCTCGCGATTTTTACTTCTATGCTCGGCATGGGCATCGTGATTCCGTTCATGCCGATTTACGCCAAGACGCTGGGTGCAACCGGAGTCAGTATCGGGGTTTTCTTTGCCAGCTTTCCCTTGGCCCAGATCCTGTTCATGCCAATTATTGGCCGGCTATCCGACCAGCACGGCCGCAGGGCGTTTATTGCCGCCGGCCTGTTGCTCAGCAGTCTGATGTCGCTCGTCTATGTGTGGGCCCCGACTATCGTATACCTGACCCTGGGCCGATTTTTCCAGGGGATTGCGGTCGCCCTCATTATTCCCATCTCGACCGCCTATGTCGGCGACTTGGCGCCCGCAGAAAAGCGGGGCGAGCTGATGGGCATCTTCAATCTGGCCCTGACCAGCAGTATCGGCGTCGGCCCGCTGTTCGGGGGCTGGCTGAGCGACACGTATGGCATGGCGCTCAGTTTTTATCTGATGGGCGGCTTGAACGCTCTGGCTCTTCTCTTCGTCCTCTTCTTTTTGGATGAGACCCGTTCTCCCCATGAGGAGAGGCCGCGACCGCCGTCTTACCGCGAACTCTTGCGCCGGCCAAGTGTACGCGGGATTACCCTGTTTCGTATGGTGACGGCCATTCAGATGGGATTATGGTTCTCTTTCTTACCGCTGCTCGCCGTAGAAGTCCTGTTCCTCAGCCAATCTCGCATCGGTATCATCATGGCCACGTATATGCTGGTGAACAGCCTCGTCCAGGTCCCGTTTGGCCGTCTGGCCGACCGCTATAGCAAACGGCTGTTGATTATCGTCAGTGGCTACCTGTCCTCCGTCGCTTTTGTGACCATCATCTTTTCCCAGAGCTTTTGGGAGCTGCTGCTCATCAGTGGATTCACTGGAATACTGGGAGCGCTGGCCGGCCCGGCCTTAACTGCCCTGGCCGTGGGAGAGGGCAAGCAGGGTGGGATGGGGGCGGTTATGGGCGTGCTGAATATGGCGCTGAGCGTCGGCATGATGCTCGGCCCGGTACTGGCCGGACTGCTGTCGGATGTTGTCGGCCTGCGGCCTTTATTTGGTTTTGGTGCGGTTGCCGGCGGCGTTGGAACGCTGATGTTTACCTGCTTGACAACGGACAAGAGGCTGGCGAGATGATGCCAGGCGGTGGCCATACCTTGCTCGGGACAAACTGTATTTGTAAAAACGTATTGCAATTTCTCGGCGATCCTTTGGGAATGCAGAACCAAGAAGCCGAAGAGCCATGCTGTTTGATCTGAAAACCCTGCGCGGGGACATCTTCGGCGGGATCGCCTCGGCCGTGGAGGCCCTGCCGCTGGCCTTGGCCTTTGGCGTGGCCTCCGGTTTGGGGCCGGTCGCCGGATTATACGGCGCAATCGTGGTCGGATTCCTGGCCGCGGTGCTGGGCGGAACGCCGGCGCTGATTCTCGCCCTGGTGAACTCCATCGACAGTTTGCTGACCTCCCTGGTTGCCGATTCCATGACCCGGACACAACACAACTCGGACCGGGAGTTGTGTTGTGTCCGGGTATGGACAACGTGGCGGCGGGTCTACTGGGTGTCATGCCTGGGGCGGGTGCCACCATGCGAACGGTGCTCAACGTGCGGGTCGGGGGGCGAACGCCGCTATCGGGTGCCTTACACGCCGTACTCCTCCTGGCCTTTATGTTTGGCCTGGGCCCGCTCGTCGAGCGCGTCCCGGAAGCCTGCCTGGCCGGCATCCTGATGAAGGTGGGCTGGGACATCATCGACTGGCGCTTCCTGCTGCGGATTCACCAGGCGGCGACAGAAAACGTGATCATCATGCTGCTGACGCTGGTGCTGACCGTGTTCGTCGATCTCATCATGGCGGTTGGTGTGGGGCTGATCGTGGCCGGCTTCGTCTCGGCGCGTCGCTTGGAACCCGAGGAGTTGAAGAAGGTGGTATCGGTCCCGCTGCTGGATGCAGTGGTCTCTCCAGAGGCGGAGAAATCCTACGACGCCCGCGTCGGGCTCGTCGCCCTCCCCGGCCACTTTTCCGTGGCGTCGGCGCGGGAACTGGCACGGTCGGTCGGGGCGGATATCAAGGACCATGAGGTGGTCATCTTCGACTTTTCGGACGTGACGTATATGGACGACAGCGCGGCCCTGGTCATCGAGGATCTGGCCGCGGTCTCCCAAACGGAGGCCAAGGGCTGCGTGGTGGTCGGACTGTCCGGCGCGGCTGAGGAGGCGTTGCGGATGTTCGGTATCCATGACCGCATTCCTTCAGAGCATTTCATACCCGACCTTGAGACGGCGAAAAAACTGGTCTGGGAACTGGTCAACGGCTGAAGCCCGAGGGAGAAAAACGAAGCATAGCACGGCTCTGGGGTACGGGTGACCACGGCGTACCCGGTGTGATACAAGCACCGGGAGAGATGAGATTACAGTAAAGACAAAGGAGAATATGAGTATGCCAGCCTATCTCGTTGGTGGAGTAGATGTGAGCGATCCCGCTTGGGTCGCAGAGTACGGACCGAAGGTTGAGGCCCTGGTGGAGAAGCACGGCGGACGCTACCTGGTACGCGGCGGGGAGATGGATGTCGTGGAAGGCACAACGCCGGCCGCACGGGTGATGGTCGTCGTTGAGTTCCCGTCTCTGGAGGCCGCCCGGGCCTGGTATAACGACCCGGAGTACGCCCCGCTGATTACGCTGCGCCAGACCGGCTCCGAGGCCGAGATTGTCTTGGTCGAAGGGCTGTAGCGCAATTCCGAGAGAGAGGAGACCCGTCGCGTCGACGGGTCTCTCCCACCCTTAGGGTCATCGTCTTCGTCGCCTTCGCAGTTCGATCCCGGAGTGGCCAGTTTATCGGCAACCTTGGCCGAGCGAGTATCTGCGCCCTGACCAAGGATACCGTCGGATTACGCGGGGGTTGTGTACACTCCCCTAGACGATTCTGAGGGTTGGAAGGTGAAGCTTACTCAGAGAGCTACAGAACGTCGGCTTCGATGTCGATGCTAACCAGGCAATTTAGAACATGATCCGCGAAGGCGAGCCGTGCACCGGAGGCCGTTTGATGGTATAAGAGGAAGACAAGCCAGGAAGCCAGGAAATCCGATGAATGCACGTATTGACATGCCGATGGACCGCATAGCCGATTTCTGCAAACGCTGGCAGATCACGGAGTTCGCGTTGTTCGATTCCGTGGTGCGGTCCGATGCGAACGGCGAGAGCGATACTGACGTGCTGGCTCGGTTCCACCCGGATGCGCGCCATACGCTTCTGGACCTTGTATCTCTGGAGGACGAGTTGAAGGAGATACTTGGTCGCGAAGTCCAGGTGGCGGAACGCGCTACTGTCGAAGCGGACCGGAACTACATACGACGTAAGGCCATTCTGCACTCCGCAGAGATCGTCTATGCGGAGTGACGACGCCTGGCTGCTCGACATGCTGCTGGCAGCGCGGGATGCGGGAGAGTTTGTAGCCGGCTTAACGTATCCACAGTTCGAGCGGAGCAGGCTCCACCAGAACGCGGTGATGAAGGCGGTCGAGATTGTCGGCGAGGCCGCCGCCCGGATCAGCGATGACGCAAGAGCGGCACATCCGGAACTCCCGTGGCGTGAAATGATCGGGATGCGCAATCTGCTCGTTCATGTCTATTTTGAGATTGACATCTTTCGGGTTTGGCAGACTGTGCAGGAATCACTACCAACGCTGGTTGACCAGCTTGAGCCGCTCGTCCCGCCGGAGGCCAAGTAATGACCACTATTGACCGGCTGCTCGTCAATTCACCCAACCAGGAACCCGCCCGGCATTGGCGCTACGCTCCGCTCAGGCGCTGGAGCGCAGCCTCTATCTGATTAAGGCCCTGCTCCAGATTCTGCATGGAAGTGGCGTACGAAATACGGACGTGCTCCGCGGAGCCAAAACCCTCACCGGCCACCAACGCAACCTTGGCTTCTTCCAGGAGATACAGCGAGAAGTCCATGGCCGACGCAATGGTTTTGCCCTGCCACTGGGCCCCGAAGCAGCCTGCGACCCGCGGAAAGACATAAAACGCGCCTTCCGGCAGCGTACAGCTGATGCCGGGAACGGCCCGGAGGCGGTCAACCACATAATTGCGTCGCTTGGCAAACTCTCCAGCCATGACGCCGACCGGTTGCTGGTCGCCGGTCAGGGCCTCAATCGCCGCGGCCTGGGCGATCGAGTTCGGGTTTGAGGTGCTCTGGCTCTGGATGGTTTCCATCGCCTTGATGACTTCCGGCGGTCCGGCGGCATAGCCCAGACGCCAGCCGGTCATGGCGTAGGTTTTTGAGACCGAGTTGGCCACCAGCAGCCGGTCGCGCAGACCCGGCTTGAGGGCGAGCAAATGGGCGCAACGCGGGGCGTCGTATAAAAATTTCTCGTACACGTCGTCAGAGATGGTGAACAGCTCGCTGGACTCGATCACCTCAGCAATCCGGCTGAGTTCGTCTTCGGTATAGGCGGCGCCGGTCGGATTGGACGGGCTGTTGAGCAACAGCACCTTGCTGTGCGGGCCGATTGCGTCTTGCAGTTGAGCGGCCGTGATTTTGAAACCCGTTTCTTCCGTTGTGGGCAGGAGTTTCGGTGTGCCGCCGGCCAGGACCACGATGTCGGAATAGCTGACCCAATAGGGCGCCGGGATGAGGACTTCGTCTCCGGGGCCGACCAGGGCGTGAAAGGCGTTGAAGAGGATGTGTTTCCCACCGCAACCGGTCGTGACTTCCGGGAGTGCGTACTCAAGGTCATTGTCCCGCTGGAGTTTCGCAATAATGGCCTCTTTGACCTCCGCGGTTCCGCCAACCGGCGTATACTTGGTCTTGCCTTGTTTGAGCGCCGCAATAGCCGCGTCTTTAATATGCTCCGGGGTATCGAAGTCGGGCTCGCCAGCTCCAAAATCGATAACCTCAATCCCCTCGCGGCGGAGCGCCGCGACTTTCACCGTGACCATGAGGGTCGGCGATGGTTTGACCTGATCCAAACGTGGTGCCAGACGCATTGTTCCCTACACTCCTCTTGTCGGACACGCGGTTTGCGCGTCGCTCATACAACGACCTGAAACGGTCATGCGAACAGGTGAGAGTCCGCGTTCAGGCCCGCTGCGCGAATTTCTCGCGGAGTCGTTTTTCGACATGGGGCGGGACGAGACCTGTCACTGAACCGTTCAGACTGGCAATTTCCTTGACCAAGCGGGCCGCGGTATAAAAATGGGCCGCCCCGGTCGTCAGAAAAACCGTGTCCATCTCGGGCTTCATATGGCGGTTCATGAGCGCCATCTGAAACTCGTATTCAAAGTCTGAGGCCGCGCGTAAGCCCCGGATGATAATCTTGGACTGCATACGCTCGACGTAATCGACCAGCAGGCCATGAAAGCTGTCGTAGATCACCCGGTCGCCCGCCTCCTTCAGCTCCTCGCGAAACATGTCGAGCCGTTCCTGCGGAGCGAACAGATAGTTCTCTTTTTGGGGGTTATACACGACGGCAACAACCACTTCATCGACGAGCTCAAGGCTCCGCCGGACGATGTCGATATGTCCATACGTCGGTGGGTCAAAAGAGCCAGGGTATATGGCGCGGCGTTTCACTCGGATTCCTCACTCTCATGCTGGTAAAAAGACACCTCGGTTGTGCCGTAACGGCGACGGTCCGTCAATACCAAGGCGGTGTAGGCGGAAGCTCCGGACTCCTGCTGCGCGTGCTCAACAACGACCCAGGCGCCTGGCAGGAGCACCGGGCTGCGCGCCAAACGCCGCAGGGTTTTATCCACCCAGCCTTCCCCATACGGCGGGTCCAGAAACACCCCGCCAAAACGCAGCCCCTGGTCTTCCACGATACGAATCCCGGTCGGGACGGAGGCGCGCAGCAGGCGGCCACGCTGGAGCAGCTTGGTGGTTTTGAGGTTGGTGCGAATGACTTTCTGCGCGTCCGGACTGGTATCAACGAAGACGGCCGAGCGGCCGCCGCGGCTCAGGGCTTCTATGCCGAGCCCGCCGGTCCCGGCGAACAGATCGAGGATGTCTGTATCGACGAGGGAAAATCGACTGGCGAGGATATTGAAGACCGACTCTCTGACTCGGTCGGCAGTGGGCCGGACCTTGTGTCCCTTGGGCGCCACCAGGCTGAGCCCACCTGCCGAACCGGAGATTACCCGCATTTAGACGCTGAGGATGTGAACGGCCAACGCGGCAGCCTCGCCGCGGACCATGCCGCCGCCATTCTCGGTCAGTCCGACTTTGGCGCCTTCGACCTGGCGCTTCCCGGCCTCACCGCGGAGTTGCCAGAAAATCTCGGCGATCTGTGCCGTGCCGGTAGCTCCAACCGGATGGCCTTTGGCCAGCAGCCCGCCGCTCGGATTCACCGGAGTTTTCCCGCCGAGGGCGGTCAGCCCTTCGTCAATCAGGCGGCCGCCCTCACCCTGCTGGCACAGGCCGAGCTCTTCGTAAATGATGAGTTCGGCCGGAGCCGAGGCGTCGTGGACTTCGGCCACATCCAGGTCTTCGGGACCGAGGCCGGCTACTTCGTAGGCTTTTTTCGCCATGCGTTCCGTCACGCCGGGGTCCCCAGGCTGGTGGTCTTTACCCGACCCCAGCACGGAAGCTTTGACATAGACCGGCTTGGTGGTGAATTCTTTGGCTTTCTCTGCGCTGGTGAGCACCAGGGCGGCCGCACCGTCACCAATGGGGGAGCACATCATCCGCGTCAGCGGGTCGGCGATCATGGGCGAGGCGAGCACGTCTTCCACGCTGCGCGGGGTCTGGAACTGGGCGTGGGGGTTCAGGCTGCCGTTGGTGTGGTTCTTGGCGGCAATCCGGGCATAGTGCTCTTTGGTCGTGCCGTATTTCCGCATATGGCTGCGGGCAAACTCGGCGTAAAAGTCCATGAACATGCTGCGCGACTTGCCGGCCCCGGCTCCTGCGCCTTTCTCCTCGGTTGATTTTTTCATATCCGCCAGAGTTTTTTGCATCAGCTCGACATCAATGGCGCTGCCGAGGGCGGCAAACGATTTCTTCTTGTCCTCGTGGTAGAGCTTTTCCATGCCCAGGGCGAGCACGACATCATACATGCCGGACGCGACATACAACCAGGCCAGATGGAAGGCGGTGGCCGCACTGGCACAGGCGTTTTCGGTGTTAATGACCGGAATGCCGCCGATCCCCATTTCGCGCAGGACGACCTGACCGCGGATGCATTCCTGACCGGTAATCAGGCCGGCCATGGCGTTCCCGACCGCGGCCGCCTCCAGCGCATCGGCCTCAACCCCGGCCGATTTGAGGGCTCCCTCAATGGCCTCGCGGGACAACTCTTTCATACCTTTATCCAGATGCTTGGCAAAACGGGTCATACCCGCACCAACCAGGGCAACCTCTCTCATGTGGCTCCTCCTTCTTCTTTCATATGTGCTGAGCGGCCCAACTATATCCGTATTCCCTCTTGTTCTGCAAGGAGAATTTCTTCAGGATGGCCGGTGTGAATTTTGTTCTGGTGCCCGTCAAAGCCTTGGCCCAAGGCAAGAGTCGCCTGTCCGCACGCTTGTCCGACGCCCAGCGGCAGAGTCTGTCTCGGGCCATGTTGCGCGACGTGCTGACCCAGCTGCGCCGGGCGGCTACGGTGGACCGCTTTGGGGTCGTGACCTCGGACCAGACCTTGCTGGACCTGGCGCGTGGTTTGGGTGCGGACGCCATTGACGAGGGCCATCCGCGGGGACTGAATGGGGCCGTCGCGGTTGGTGAAGAATTTTGTCTGCAACAGGGCGGCACAACGCTGCTGGTCCTGCTGTCAGACCTGCCGCTGGTCACATCTGAGGACGTTGACCTGCTCTTGTGCGAGGCAACGGATGAGCCCGAAGTATTGTTGGTGACGTGCAAAGAAGGCGAGGGCACCAATGCGCTCTTGCGCACCCCGCCGCTCGTTATCCCGACCTGCTTTGGCGGCCCAAGCCTGGGCGCCCACCAGGCCCAGGCGCGGCAGGGGAATATCGCCTGCCGGGTGATTGAGGCTCCGCGTATTGCGTTTGATATTGACTCGGTTGAGGATCTCACGCTCTTTGCCTCAGAGCCGACGGCAACGCATACCTATCAGGCATTGCAGGATTCGGATGTTTTGCCCGCCCTGGGGATTGATCCGGCGGAGTGATGCGCCGACAGCCGGCAGATAAAGAAGAGGAGCGGATACGCGGTGCATTTTTGCTGACCTGGTCCCTCGGGTACCCCCTACGCTCAGTGTGATCTATGGGAAAGCCACAGATCGTTGTTATTACCGGCCCGACCGCCACAGGAAAAACGGCGCTCGCGCTCACCCTCGCCCAACGCTATAACGCGGAGATTATCAGCGCGGATTCACGCCAGGTGTATCGCCACCTGAACATTGGGACGGCCAAGCCAACCGCAGCCGAGCAGGCCCAGGTGCCGCATCATGTGATTGATGTGGTCAATCCGGATGAACATTTTGACGTGGCCCGCTTTCGGGTACTCGCGCACGAAGCACTTGCCGCCCTGACCCGACGTGGCAAGCGCGTTTTTGTGGTGGGTGGAACCGGACTCTATATTCGGGCCCTGACCCGAGGGCTCTTTATCGGACCGCAGGCCGACCCCGCCCTGCGCAAACGGCTGGCTGCGCGGGAGCAGGAGCACGGCCCCGGTTTTCTCCATAATTGGCTGCGCCAGGTTGATGCGGACACGGCCCGGCGGCTCCATCCACACGACCGCGCCCGGCTGATTCGGGCCTTGGAAGTCTGGTTGTTGAGCGGCAAGCCGATGAGTGTCTGGCAGCGGGAGCACGGCTTCCGAGAGCGGCCATTTTCGACGCTGCTGGTGTCCCTGGTCCTGGAACGAGAGGTCTTGGCCCGGCGTATTCAACAGCGCTGCCAGCAGATGATTCGGGCCGGCCTGGTTGACGAGGTTCGCCGGGTCTGGGATATGGGGTTTGGCGCGCAGTTGCCCGTATTTCGCACCATCGGCTATGCTCAGATTGTGGACCTGTTACACGGACGCTCCAGCCCGGAGGAGGCCGTCGCCCATATGACCACGGCAACCCGGCGGCTGGCCAAACGGCAGCTGACCTGGCTGCGCGCAGAACCCGAGGTGCAGTGGTATGCGCCAGCCCAAGAGAGAGATATTGAGCGTGTGATGCAGGAGTTCTTTGAACGGGCGAGGCAAACATAACGGGGCGGACGGCAGGGACCTGTCGCACCACCCTACCCCTGACGTTTGACGCCGGCTGTATTGAAGGAATAATTGTGCAGACAACCTATCTCGATTTTGAGCGCCCGCTGGAGGAGTTGGACAAGCAGGCCCACGCCCTCAGCCAGTTGGAAACCCGGTCGGCCCAGCAACAGACCGAACTCGCCGCACTCGAAGAACAGCTCCGACAACGCGAGGCCGAGGTGTTCAGCACTCTCTCGCCGTGGCAGCGGGTGCAACTCTCTCGACACTCGGACCGGCCCTACACGCTCGATTATATTGAGGCCTTATGCTCCGAATTCGTCGAGTTGCACGGCGACCGGGTCTTTGGTGATGATCCGGCAATCATCGGCGGTCTGGCGCGTTTTCGCGGGACGCCAGTGGTTGTGGTCGGCCATCAGCGCGGCAAGACGGTGACCGAAAAAGTGCGCCGGAATTTTGGCATGCCCCGGCCCGAGGGGTATCGCAAGGCGCTGCGTCTCTTTCATCTCGCCGAGCGGTTCCAGCGGCCCGTGCTGAGCTTTATCGATACCCAGGGGGCCTATCCCGGAGTGGATGCCGAGGAGCGCGGCCAGGCCGAAGCCATTGCCCGGAATATCCAGGAAATGGCCGGCCTCAAGACGCCCATCATTGTCACGGTCATTGGAGAAGGGGGCAGTGGCGGCGCCCTGGCCCTCGGAGTGGGCGACCGGCTGCTGATGCAGGAAAACGCCTGCTATTCGGTCATTACCCCCGAAGGCTGCGCGGCGATTCTGTTTGGAGAACGCACGCCGGAACGTTCGGCCTGGGCCGCCGAGGCGTTGAAGGTCACGGCTCCGCACCTGCTCGCCTTAGGCGTGATTGACGAGGTGATTGCCGAGCCGTCAGGCGGAGCCCACCGGCATACCCAGGTAGCCATCAGCGATGTTGGAGCCGCCATCGCCCGACATCTGCAAGCGGTGAGCGACCTGTCCGTGGCCGAGCTCATGGACCAACGCTACACGAAATTTCGGCGGATGGGAGAAGTCGGCATTGTCGATACGGCAGGGGACGCGGAGACCGCAGTCAATGAAGCTGGCGCAACCCGCTGAACCACGGCTGGCCCGCTTGGAGAGAGGCCCGCGCCGCATAGACTGGCTCAGCAAATCGTAGTACAAAACGCCGTGTGGCGCACAAACGTTCCTCCTCTTCGCAAGCAGCATCCCCCCCACCCCCCTTGCTAAGGGGGGCCAGGGGGGATCTCGATACGTTCAGAGAGAAAATCGATCGGATCGATGCCCACATCCTCACCCTGTTGAATCGCCGCGCCCGTCTGGCGCAACAGATTGGAAACACGAAAGGCAAGACCAGTCCGGTCTATATACCGGGCCGGGAACGGGCCATTCTCGCCCGGCTGGCTGAGCTGAACGCCGGGCCGCTGCCGGACGAATCCGTCCAGGCCATTTACCGCGAGATTATTTCCGCCTCGCGCGCACTCGAAACGTCCCTGCGGGTGGCCTATCTCGGCCCGGAGGCGAGCTATGCGCATATGGCCGGCAAGGAGCAGTTTGGCTCGAAGGCCGAGTTTGTCCCCGTAGAGACGATTCCCCAGATTTTCTCGGCGGTGGAAAACGGGCAGACCGACTACGGGGTCGTGCCCGTCGAGAATTCGAGTCAGGGCTCGGTCGCGCTGACGCTCGATCTCTTTATTGAAACCAATCTGCATATTATTGCCGAGCGGTCATTGGCCATTCGGCACTGTTTGCTCAGCCGGGCCACAAAGCGGGAGCGCATTCAGCGCGTCCTGGCCCATCCGCAGTCTCTGGCCCAATGCCAGCACTGGCTGGCCACGCATCTGCCGGGGGTGCCCACGGAGGCGGCGGCGAGCAATTCTCGGGCGGCCGAACTGGTGCGGCGTGACCCGCACGCCGCGGCGATTGCCGGACGGTTGGCCGCGGAGCGCTATCGGCTCAGCATTATCGACGCGGATATTCAGGATCAGGCCGCGAACTACACCCGTTTCGCTATTCTGAGCCGGACCTGGCAACCGGGCACGCCTAGCGGGGATGATAAGACGTCCCTGGTGCTGTCGGTCCGGGATGAGCCGGGGGTGCTGTACCAGGTGCTGAGGCCGTTTGCCGCCCACAGCATGAGCCTGCTGCGGATTGAATCCCGGCCGCTCAAAGGGCGACCCTGGGAATATGTCTTCTTTATCGATGTTGAAGGCCATGTGGGCGACCCGGCGCTGGCCGACGCCCTGCGCGAGATCGAACCCTGCTGTATGTCGGTCAAGGTGCTGGGTTCGTATACCTCCTTCGGGTCAGCGACGGGGGCGGCGCGGCAAAAACGGTGAACGCGTATGGATATGCGGAAGTATGTACCGGACTGGGTCCTGAGCCTCACCCCGTATCAGCCGGGCAAGCCGATTGAAGAGGTCGAGCGGGAATACGGGGTCAGCAACTCGGTGAAAATCGCCTCAAACGAGAATCCCCTGGGTCCGTCCCCAAAGGCGCTTGAGGCGATTCGGGCGGCCCTGCCCCAGCTCAATCTGTATCCCGACGGCGATGCCTTTTATCTCAAGCAACGCCTGGCCGAGAAATTCGGGCTGGACCGCTCGCGGATTATTATTGGGAACGGCTCGAACGAACTGATCGAGATGATCGTGCGGACCTTTTTGCGCGTGGGCGAATCGATTGTCGCCGCGGAGCACGCCTTCGCCATTTATCAGCTGTGTGTGCACGCGGCCGGGGGCCGCACGATTACCGTTCCGCACACCGGCCCTTCGACCGGGCTCAGGACAGGCTTCGCCTTTGACCTGGACGCCATGGCGCGCGCCATTGAAGCCGATACGCGCATTGTTTTTTTGGATAACCCCAATAATCCCACCGGCACGATCTATACCCGGGCGGCCTGGGAGGCGTTTCTGGAGCGGGTGCCACCGAGCGTGGTGATTGTCGTCGACGAGGCGTATTTTGAGTTTGTCGACGACCCGGACTACCCCGACTCGCTCGCCTACCATGCGCAGGAGCGGCCGCTCATCACCCTGCGCACGTTTTCCAAGATCTGCGGTCTGGCCGGCGTGCGCATCGGCTATGGTATTTCCTCACCGGAAGTGATTGATGCCCTCAACCGCATCCGTCAGCCTTTTAATGTGAATACCCTCGCCCAGGTGGGCGCCTTGGCCGCGCTTGACGATACCGAGCATATTCGCCGCACCCAGGACAATAATCGGCACGGGCTGGCCTATCTGCGGCGGGAGTTGGACCGTCTGGGTATAGAATACGCGCCGAGCTGGGGAAATTTCCTCCTGGTCAAGGTTGGTCCCGGCGTGTCGCAACAGCTTCTGCCCCAGGGTATTATCATTCGGCCCATGGAGGGCTATGGCTATCCCGGCTATGCCCGCGTGAGTGTGGGCTTAGCCGAGGAAAACGAACGCTTTATTGCGGCTCTGGAGAAGCTGCAAGCGCAGGCCTAGCCTGCCCCACACCGCATACAGTATGTCACCCTTATTTCATCGTGTGCTTATCGTTGGGGTTGGTCTGATCGGTGGCTCGCTCGGGCTGGCGGCCAAGGCGCGGGGTCTGGTTGAACAGGTGGTGGGCTTCGGTCGGACCGAAGCCAATCTGAAAATTGCGCTCGACCGCGGCCTGATTGATGCCTATACCTTCGATCCGGCCGAGGCGGCGCAGGGCACCGACTGCGTCCTGCTGGCCGTTCCGGTCCAGGCGACCGGCCCGGCCGTGCAGCAGTTTCTGCCCTATCTCTCGCCGGGCTGTATTGTGACGGATGCGGGCAGTGTCAAAGCCCCGGTGATTGCCACCCTCGAATCGCTTGTCCCCGACTCACTGCCGTGTGTGGCTGCCCACCCTATTGCCGGGACCGAGCAGGCCGGGGCCGGGGCGGCCTTTGCCACCCTGTTTGAGGGGCGTTTATGTGTCTTGACGCCGACCGACAAGACCAACGCTGACGCCCTGGCACGGGTCCGGGCCTTGTGGGAAGGCGTCGGCATGCGCGTCGAAGAAATGGACCCCGAGGTCCACGACCGCATCCTCGCCCAGGTCAGCCATCTGCCCCATCTCATCGCGTTCAGTGTGATGAATGGTCTGCTTCAATCCTTCCCTCACTCGGTTCAGCCGCAGTCGGAACCGGTCGATCTGCTTGTGTATGCCGGCAGTGCGTTTGCGGACCTGACGCGGGTAGCCGCCAGTCCCGTAGAGATGTGGCGTGATATCTGTCTCGGCAATCGCGACGCCTTGCTCGCCGCCATTTCCGGTTTTGAAGCCGCGCTGGCTCAGATGAAAGCCGCGCTGGCCGAGGGGGACGGACCAGCGCTCTCGGCGGATATTGAGCGCGCCCGCCAGGAGCGTCAGCGCCTGACTCGTTTACGTGAGAAAGAGTAAACGTGTCCTCCACTAGACATGAGATGCTGGACACGTTTACTCTTTTGGGGACATGACAGCGGTGACGATCCCTCCCGCGCCTCACGGCATACGGGGCGAAATTCGCCTGCCGGGCGATAAATCCATCAGCCACCGGGCCGTCCTGTTTGCAGCGCTGGCCACAGGAGAAAGCCGCATCCGGGGCTGTTCGCTGGGTGAGGATAATCTGCGGACGATCCGGGCGGTCCAGTCCTTGGGAGTCGATATCGCCCAACACGACACAACGCTGATCGTGAAAAGTCGTGGCTGGGACGCTTTCCACCCTCCGAGCGAGGCTGACGCCAGCATCGACTGTGGGAATTCCGGCACCACCCTGCGGCTGCTGTCCGGCATCCTGGCGGGATGTTCTTTTGCGTCCCGCCTGGATGGTGATGCGTCGCTCCGGCGGCGTCCCATGGGACGGGTGATCGAGCCCTTACGGCTGATGGGCGCTACGATTGAGAGTGAAGGTGAACAACACTGCGCGCCGTTGCGGATTACCGGACGGAACCGGCCCCTCAGCGCTATTACGCATACCAGTGCCGTGGCGAGCGCCCAGGTCAAATCCGCCATCCTTCTGGCTGGTCTGCACGCCACCGGGCGGACGACGGTCATCGAGCCGGCCCGTTCCCGCGATCATACCGAGCGCCTGTTACCCGCCTTTGGCGGGCGGCTGGCGGTGCAGGGACGCACGGTCTCGGTTGAAGGCGGAACGCCCCTGCACGCCCAGGATGTGGATGTCCCCGGCGACCTCTCTTCCGCGGCTTTTTTTATCGCGGCAGCCCTCCTGCTGCCGCACTCGGAGTTGCGTATTCGCCGTATCGGACTCAATCCGACCCGGACGGGAATCGTGGACATCTTGCGCGCCATGGGGGCCCGGATCGAGATACATGATGCACGAGATGTCTGCGGGGAGCCGGTCGGCGACCTGCTGATCCGCTCTAGCCCCCTGCGCGGGATAACAGTTGACGCTGAGCTGATTGTCCGCGCCATTGATGAGCTGCCCCTGCTGGCCGTGGTGATGGCGTTTGCCCACGGCAGGTCTGTCATTCGTGGCGCCGAGGAGCTGCGCGTCAAAGAGAGTGACCGTATTCGCGCCCTGGCCGTCGCCCTGGCCGCCCTCGGCGTGACGGTTGAGGAGCGGCGGGATGGCCTGGTGATCGCCGGGCAGGGACGCCTGCGGGGGGGTACGGTCCACAGCCAGGGGGATCACCGCGTCGCGATGGCACTGAGCGTGGCCGGACTCGGTTCGGACGAGGGCGTTATCGTCCGCGAGCCAGAGTGCATTGCCATTTCCTTTCCCGGCTATTACCGCCTGGTCCAAGAGGTGACCGGAGTCCGGCTGGAGACGGGCTGATGGCGGAGACGAAGCAGGGCCTGATCATCGCCATCGATGGTCCGGCCGGCGCAGGTAAGAGTACGGTCAGTCGTCTTTTGGCCGAACGGCTCGGCTATCGCTATATCGATACCGGGGCGCTCTACCGGACGATTGGTTTACTCGCCTGGGAACAGGGAGTAAGCCCGGACGACGGCGAGCGCCTGGCGGCCTTGTGTGACACGGCGGATATTGCGCTCTCGGACACGCGTGTGCTGGTGGGCAATCGGGATATTACGGAGGATATTCGTCGCCCGGAAATGAGTCGGATGGCCTCGGAAGTCTCGGCTCAGCCGCAGGTCCGCCACGCGCTCCTCGGGCTGCAACGTCGGCTCGGCGGGGTCGGCGCGGCCATTCTTGACGGGCGTGATATCGGGACGGTTGTTTTTCCGGAGGCGAATATCAAAATATTTCTCGACGCCTCGCTCCAAGAGCGGGCTCGGCGGCGCTATGCCGAGCTGCAACAACGGGGAGAGGCCGACGTGTCGCTGGCGCGGACCCTTCAAGAGATGGCGGAACGAGACCGACGTGACAGCCAACGCGCCCATGCTCCACTCCGACCCGCGGCGGATGCCGTCCGCCTCGATACCACCGCATTGACCCAAGCGGCAGTAGTTGACAGTCTGGCCGAATTAGTCCATGCCCATGCAAGTATTGAAAGCCAAAAGGGAAAACCGGGCTCGTAGCTCTTGCAACCTCGCCAAGAGGAGAGTATGCAAAGGCGAGGTACGGGAGCTTCGTAGGGGGTAAACCATCACATGGAAGATAACGAACAGAACAACCTTGAAGAAACCACGCCAGCGCACAGCGAAGGCACCACACCCGAGCAGACCCAGGCCCGGAACGTTGACGCTGACAGCCCGGCAGCAGACGAGAGCCAGTCGGCAGGGCCGGTGGAAACCGGCAGTGAGACTCCGCCCGCGGCACCAGCCCAGCCGGGCAAGGGTGGTGACGAAGACTTCGGCCAAATGTTTGAAGAAAGCATGCGCTCGGTTCAACCGGGTGAGATCGTCCGTGGACGGGTGGTGAACATCGGACCAGAATTTGTCACGATTGATATCGGCTATAAATCGGAAGGACATATTCCCCTGGCTGAATTTCGCCAGCGTGACGGACAGCTCACGGTCAGTGAAGGAGATGAAATAGAGGTCTATTTCGACTCGGCTGACTCTGACCAAGAGGGGATTGTTTTATCCCGCGCGAAAGCCGAGCAATTCCGTATTTGGCGAGACATTGAGGAGGCATTTAACAGCCACACGCCCGTCGATGGTTCCATTGTTGGCAAGGTGAAGGGCGGACTGCGCGTCGATATTGGTGTGGCCGCGTTTTTACCGGGCTCTCATGTGGACATTCGCCCCATCCGCGACCTGGATCAATTCCTGGGGAAAGCCGGCAAATTTGCCATCCTCAAATACAACCGGGCCCGCTCCAATGTGGTCGTGTCGCGTCGAGCAGTCCTGGAGCAGGAACGCGCTTCGCTTCGGGAAGAGACGCTGAAGGTGCTCGATGAAGGCGTCATCCTTGAGGGCACCGTCAAAAATATTACGGATTACGGCGCCTTTGTTGACCTGGGGGGGCTGGACGGTCTCCTGCACATCACCGATATGTCCTGGGGCCGGATCGGTCACCCGTCTGAGATGATCAAAGCCGGGGAAACGATCCGGATCGTTGTGCTCAAATTTGACGCGGAAAAGGAGCGGGTGTCACTGGGCTTGAAACAACTCGTCCCCGATCCGTGGGGGTCGGTCACGGAACGCTACCTGCCCGGCAGTCGGGTGCAGGGCAAGGTCGTGAGCCTGGCCGATTACGGCGCCTTTGTAGAACTGGAGCAGGGTGTGGAAGGGCTGTTGCACGTCTCCGAAATGTCGTGGACAAAGCGGATTTCTCACCCCTCGAAACTGCTCTCCGTTGGTGATGAGGTCGTGGTCGTGGTCCTCGATCTTGACCCCGCCCACCGGCGCATATCGCTCGGGCTCAAGCAGGTTTCGCCCAACCCGTGGGAGACGGTGCGGGCGACCCACCCGGTGGGCAGCCGCATCCACGGCAAAGTCAAAAGCATTACTGATTTTGGCGTCTTTATTGAGGTTGAGGAAGGGATAGACGGCTTGGCGCATATCTCGGACCTGCATTGGACCCGGAAGATCAAGCATCCCTCAGAGCTGTTTAAGAAGGGCGATGAGGTTGACGCCGTCATTCTCGGTATTGATGTGGACAACGAGCGCATTTCACTCGGGATTAAACAATCGGCCGCCGACCCCTGGGTCACCCTCCAACAAGAACATCCGGTGGGGAGTCGGATCAACGGTAAAGTCACGAGTGTGACCGACTTTGGCGTCTTTGTCGAAGTGGCCGACGGCATTGAGGGGCTGATTCACATCTCTCAACTCTCAACCGAGCGAGTCGAGAAACCCTCAGCGCTTTTTGAGGTCGGCAACACGGTTGAGGCTGAGGTGATCCATATCGATCCCCGTGAGCACAAAATGGGACTGAGTGTGAAGGCCCTACGCCGCAGTGAGGAGCGCGCGGAAATGGAAGCCTACCTCCAGCGCGAACGGGAAGGGGCGCGCTTCTCCTTTGAGGATATCCTGGGAGAAGAGTTGCGGCTCGACCGGGACGACGGCGACCCACAGAAATCATAGGGCTTTCCTGATGGGGGATGGCAGCGTGACCAAAAGAGACCTGATCGAGGAAGTCGCCCAGCGCTATCCTCGTTTTTCGCGACGGGACGCCGAGGTCATGGTCAATACGGTATTCGACAGTATGACCGAGGCCCTGGCCAGGACGGAACGGATTGAAATCCGTGGATTCGGCAGTTTTATTGTCAAACAGCGCCCCGCCCGGGAAGGCCGCAACCCGAGAACCGGCGAGGTGGTCGCGGTTGCGGCAAAAAAAGTTCCTCTCTTTAAGGTCGGGAAGGAGTTACGCCTGCGCGTTGACGGCCAGCCGCCTGCGGCAGCCGAACCTGGGGACGGAGACCACGCCTGAAGCAGATGACGCGGGCGGATGAGATTGAGGCGCGTGACGCACCCGACCGGGGTCGTTCTTTCCTATCCGGCCACGCCCCGTTTCAGATAGCGCATCTTGATACACAACAGATGGGAATATTCTGAATAAAGGCAGGCAGTATCGTGCGACAGACGACTCCAACTGAAACGCTCCGTCATGAAGTCCAGACGGTTGGTGACCTCAGGAAAATAGACTATCAGGTGCTGCCCGTGCGCGAAGAGATGCGGGCGAATTTGATCCGTCGGCTCTCTGTGAAGGAAAAACTGCTCCCCGGCATTATTGGCTATGACGAGACCGTGATTCCGGAGATCGAAAATGCGGTCCTGGCCGGGCATCACATCGTCTTTCTGGGTGAGCGCGGGCAGGCAAAATCACGGCTGATCCGGGGCATGACGTCCCTGCTCGACGACTACGTGCCGACCATCCGTGATAGTGATATTCCGGAGAATCCGCTGGCGCCCATCTCTCCGCAAGCGCGGCGCTTAGCCGCGGAGCGCGGCGAGGCGCTTGAAATCCACTGGCTGTCGCGCGACGAGCGCTATGCCGAGAAGCTGGCAACGCCGGATGTGTCCGTGGCCGACCTCATCGGCGAGGTGGACCCGATTAAGGTTGCCGAAGGACGCTATCTGACCGACGAGGAAACCATCCACTACGGCTTGATCCCCCGGACGAACCGCGGCATCTTTGCGGTCAACGAATTGCCCGACCTGACCGAGAAAGTGCAGGTCGGCCTGTTCAATCTGATGGAAGAGCAGGACTTTCAGGTCAAAGGCTTCAAGGTGCGACTGCCGCTCGACCTGATTATTGTGGCGAGCGCGAACCCCGAGGACTACACGAGTCGGGGGCGCATCATCACACCGCTGAAAGATCGTTTTGACGTGCAGATTCGCACTCACTATCCCCGCTCCATCGAGGAAGAAATCTCCATTATGGAGCAGGAAGCGGTCCAGTTCGCCCACGATGGCCTGGCGTTTCATACCCCCCCCTTCATGAAAGAGATCTGCGCCCAACTCACCATGGAAGCCCGCGGCTCAAACGAGATCAATCAGTCGTCCGGGGTGAGCGTGCGCATGACGATCAACAACTTTGAAAGTGTGATCAGCAATGCGGAGAAGCGGGCGGTGCGCCTGGGCGAGAGCGAAGTCGTGCCGCGCATCAGCGACCTGCACGCGCTGTATCCCTCGACGGCGGGCAAGATCGAGCTGGAGTATATGGGCGAAGAGCAGAAAGACGGAGACCTCATTGAGCGTCTGGTGAATCGCGCCGTCCAGAAAGTTTTCGACAAATACATGCGGGTCGAAAACCTACAGCCGATCATCGACCATTTCGCAAACGGCGGGGGCGTTGAAATTTCGGATATGATGCCGTCTCGGGAGTACCTGGAGGGCGTCCAGAACATTCAGGGGCTACGGGAGAGTCTGACGGCCTTAGGGGTGGATGGCCAGCCGAGCTTCATCTCCACGGCCACCGAATTCATCCTGGAAGGGCTGCATCTGCATCAGAAGCTCAACAAAGAGCGCCAGGGCGGCCGCCAGACCTATCGCGCCTAGCCGCTCCGGCGGTGTTCCGCACCGTGAGAAAGCGCACCCGTGGTGCTGACCGAAGCCGACACCTGTCGCACCTTCGTGGTGCCCAAACTCCAGGCCGCCGGCTGGGACACCCCTCCGCACGCCATTAACGAGCAGCGCACTTTTACCGACGGACGCATTTACTTTGCCGGACGCACGGCCCGCCGCGGCCGGCAGAAACGCGCCGACTATCTGTTGCGTTACCGGCCCGACTTTCCGATTGCGGTGGTCGAGGCCAAGGCGCGCTACAAACACGCCGCTGAGGGTTTGCAGCAAGCCAAGGATTACGCCGAGATTCTGGGCCTCAAGTTCGCCTACGCCACCAACGGCGCCGAGATCATCGAGTTCGACTACACCACCGGCATAGAATGCCGGCGCTCCACCTTCCCCGAACCGGACGAGCTATGGCAACGCCTGAGTGACGATGAGAATATCGGTGACGCCACCATCGCCCGGCAATTGCTCCAACCCTGCCACCCGGACCGGACCAAGCCGCTACGCTATTACCAGGAAATCGCGCTGAACCGGCTCAAGGCCCAAAAAACAACGCGCCGTTCAACCTGCGGCCCAGTAGCCCCCTTCTTCGGCTTCATGGACAATGACTTTGAGTTTCATGTTTCCTCTCTCAGGCCTAATATCCTCAGCTTACGGGAGGGGTAAGCCATCAGCCTGTCCGCTTTCCAGATAGACGGCTATAGCCTCCTGGATGTGTGCTAAGGCTTCCTCCTGGATTTCTCCCTGCGAGTGACACCCCTTGAGGGCTGGGCACCGGACGTGGAAGCCGCCGTCCTCTTCTGGTTCTATAATGACGGTGTAACGCCTGCCGCCTCACGCTGAGACACGAGGGGAAACCCACCCCGGCCTACGGCCACCCCTCCCGGGGATTGCTTGTGGGCTGAACACCCGCACTCCAGAGCGTCGCTTTGACCTGCTCTGACCCAGCCTCTTCACGGGTTACATCACACGTTGTCAGGGAAAAGAGTCAGCCGAACAGGTCGGATTCTATTTTCTGAGCTTATAGCTCACGTTGGTTTTATTGCTGCTGACAATAACAAGGCCGCGCCTGACCAACTCGTCTATGAGGGCGTTCAGCTCGTTCTCTGTTAAGCTTTTTGAAAACAGCGCATTGATCGAATTGGAAAGGGTTTTCAGTTTTCTTGGTTTTGCATTGCCTCGGGCAATCAGGAACTCAACGATTTTCTGAACGCGCTCTGCTGTTATGGCTGAACCCGCAGGTTTTGAAACGTGAGCGGACCCCTTTTTTGTTGCTTTTGCCGGTTTTGGAAGTGGTATCTCACTGACGTCCTTATGCCGGTGCACCGGAATTTTTTTCGATTCAAGATGCTTAATCAGCGGGTCGAAGCCTTTATCCTTTGAAATGATGTGAAAATGGGAATCGCTGCTTTCTGCGGAAAACCGGCCGATGTAAAACGCGATGTGAAAATCAAGGGCGTTTGGTCCGTTGCCCTGGATTTTGATGTACTCGGCGTTTTTCCCTAAATGCTGAACCGCGGATACGAGATCAAATGATAGCTTTGACTGATTCTGACCCACGAAGACAAGAACCTTGAAGTTCTGCCCGGCTAAAACACTCAGGTGTTCCGGCTGTATATTTTCCAGGTCAATCAAGACGTAATTCATGTGCACACTTTCTCCTTTGTGGTCTCTGTCTACCGATCATCAACTCGTCGTCTGTCCACGGGACATTATAGCAGGCCCTCCAGCTAGTAGCCCTGCCCCCTTTGCCCCGCCCCGCCGGGCTGTGGGTATAGTAAAGGCGGGCGGGTTGCTCTATGATCCCGGCACTCCGTGACCGTGCTTCCGGACTGACATGATCACCATTCGCTATACCGACTGGGATGGCAGCCAACGCGTCCGGCTGTCGGCCGACAAAATCTTCGAAGAGCTGGCCGAACATCTGTCCTCGACGGATGATATGCAGAAGGCGCTGGAGCAGCTCATGCGCCAGGGCTTCGGGGATGAGGACGATAAGCTCAAGGGCCTGGACGACCTCGTGCGTGACCTGCGCGAAGAGATGCGTAAACGCTACCGTGAGTCCAATATGCGCTCCTCGCTCGATGAGATGCAGGAGCGTCTGGACTCCATTCTGAATCAGGAGCAGCGCACGCTGGAGCAGAAGCGGCCTCAGCAGCCCGAACTCGAAGAGAAGGAGCAGTTTCTCCAGCAGTTGCCGCAACGCCTGAGCGAGAAAATGGAGAAGCTGTCGAACTATGAGTTCGAAGACGAGGCCGCCCAAGCCGCGTTTGACGAACTCATGCAGGAGTTTGACAATATTAGCTCGCTGGAGAACTTCCAGCGCCGTTTCAACGATCTGTTTAACGGGCCGCGCCCGCTGAGCTATCAGGAAGCGCTGGAGCTGATGGAGGAAATGGAGCAGTTGCAGGAGATGGAGCAAAACCTGCTGTCCGGACAGCCGGAGAAAATAGACCCGCAACAGCTCCAGGAATTGATTGGCCAGGCCGCCAGCCAGGACTTCCAGAACCTCCAACAGATGCAGTCCTTATTGGAAGAAGCCGGGTTCCTGATCTCGCGCGAAGGCCGGGTGCAGCTATCGCCCAAGGGCGTGCGGCGGATCGGCCAGCTCGCCCTGCAAGACATCTATACCAATCTGCTGCGCGACCGGAACGGCTCACACGCCACCGACCATCGTGGCGTGGCCGAGATCAAAATGGACGAAACCCGGCCCTACCAGTACGGTGACCCGATGCATCTCGATTTGGTCGGGACGCTCAAAAAGTCCATACAGCGGAACACCGGCATCCCCGTGTCTATCCACCCGGAAGACTTTACGATCTTCGATACTGACCACACGACCACCACATCGACCGTCCTCCTGCTCGATATGAGTTGGTCCATGAGCTGGGAGGGTCGCTTCGGCGCGGCCAAAAAAGTCGCGCTGGCGCTGGAGAGTTTGATCCGCACCCGCTATCCGCGGGATTATTTCTCGATTGTCGGTTTTTTCACGCGGGCCGTGGAGCTCAAGGTCAAGGACCTGCCCGAGGCGAGCTGGAATATGGGCGACCCGTTTACCAACCTCCAGGACGGCCTACGGCTTGCCGGCGACCTGCTGCGTCGCCACCCCGGCCATAATCAGCACATCATCGTGGTGACGGATGGCCAGCCCACCGCCTATTTTTCGCGCGGCCGGCTGTACTGCGAATGGCCGCTGTCTTTTGGGGGAATCAGTATGCGGGCGGCTCAGGAAACCCTGCGAGAAGTGGAGAAAGTCACCAAGCGGGGGGTCACGATCAATACCTTCATGCTCGACGACAGCCCGAGCCTGCGCACCTTTGTGGACAAAATGACCAAGATGAACCGTGGTCGCGCCTTTTATACCCGCCCGGACAATCTGGGGGAATATCTCCTGGTCGACTACGTGGCAAACCAGAAAAAGAAGATTTGAGCGGCTCGCACGGTCTCAGACGGTTTCGTCCGGTCCAACCTGGGCTAGGGCACGCTGTTCCTCTTGCTGCATGTCGGCAAAAACAGCCGCCTCGATCTCCCGATAGCGCCGCAGGGCGGCGTCCACCTTTTCCTGGCCCTCTTTGGCTTCAAGTTCGGCGATCTTTTCCCTAATCCAGGTCAGGTGGGCTTTCTCATCGGCCTGCATCTCGTGCAGCACCTTGAGCGTCTCTGGAGCGACATCGGACCGCGCGGCATGCTCCGCATAGCGCTTGTGGGCGCGCTCGGCCACCACGCAGGTGAGCGTCAGCAGGTCAAGAAAATTCGTCGGCAGGCCAGCCTTGCGCCGGAGTTGACGATGGTAACCGTTATCAATCCGCATCGGCTCGCCGCCAAGCGCCATAATGCGCTCGGTCCAGAGCCAGGCGTGATTGGTCGCGTCAGCTAAATGGCGGGCCAGCTTTTCTTGAATATTCTGGTTCTCCGCCAGGTTGATCAGCCGCAGAATCAAGTCTGCTCCGCGCAATTCGGCATTCCGATAATAATTGAACAACAGGATTTTATAGGCATTTTTTTCCATGCCGGTCTCTTCTGGCTCGCAGTGCCTCAGCTATCAGTCGGAGGCGGTTCGGGCAAGGGTAAAGGAGCGAAGGAGAACAGTCCAGAGAGCCCCTAGAGTTGGTCGAGGCAGGCTGGCAGGGCCGCGAGCTGGCTAATCTCGAAATCGGGCCGGGCCAACTGGTCGAGGGCATCACCCTGGACGCCCTCCGTATACGCTTGAATCACCTCGTGTTTGGGCTGCCTCTTCCGATTGAGCCAGACGCTATGCAGACCGCTTTTTCGGGCGCCAACAACATCGTGCAGCAGAGAGTCGCCGATATACACGGCTTCTTCGGGGCGGCAGTTGGCGGCGCTGAGGGCGGCCGAGAAGATAAAAGGGGCGGGTTTGCCCTGGTCAAATTCTCCGCCGACAAAGATATCGCGGAAATACGCCTGGAGACCGGCGGCCTGCACTTTGGCCCGCTGCATGCCGGGCGCACCGTTGGTGAGCAGACTCACATGAAAACGCCGGGTCAGGTCTGCCAGGAAGGGCAATACATCGGGATAGGGTTGACAGCTGTGTAAACGCCGCTGCCAATAGGTCGTGGCTGCGGCGTGGGCGACTCCTTCATCGTAGCGGCCAAACCGTTCAAGGGTCTGCTGCCACAGAGAGGCGAGCATGGCCTCCGCTGACCCCAGGGGGCGCAGGTGGCGATCATAATCTTCCCAGGCGCGGTCGGAGATCTGGCGGTAGGTTGATTCAAGCGCCGCCGCCCCGAGGTCCGGCCAGCGTTGGCATATCACCCCACACGCCGCCTTGAGGGCCTGATCAATCGTTACCCCATCGTCAGCCAGGGTGCCATCAAAATCAAAAAAAACAGCTTTCAGCATAAATAGCAGTCCGGTAGCAGGCGCGCGTCTGTGCGCCGCAACAGGTTCGGCTCCATCTTGCGCCTCCAGGGCGAGACGCGCAACGGCACCGCGTCGCGGACGACGGATTCATTTTTCCGCTCTTGACAGGCTCTGCAATGCCAGGACAAGGGCGCGCGCAATCAACTCGGGCAGTCTCGCATTCGACACTATTGAGGAGGGGCATATGGACTTTGGTTTACAGGACCGGGTGGCAATCATCACCGGCGCGAGTTATGGCATTGGCCGCGCCATTGCGGAGAGTTTTCTTCGAGAAGGAGTGAAAGTCGCGCTGTGTGCCCGCAACCGGGAGCAGCTCGACCAAGCCGCGCGCGAGCTGGGCTCTGAGGTGCTGGCGATACAGGCCGACATGACCCAGCTAGCGGACATCGAAAAGCTCTTTGCCGCAACAGCAGAGCGATTCGGACGCCTCGATATTCTGGTCAATAACGCCGGTGGGATGCATTTGAGTCAGTTGCTCGACCTGCCCGACGAAGCCTGGCAGGAAAATATTGACGCGAATCTTTTTAGCGTGCTGCGCTGCTCCCGTCTCGCCCTGCCGCGTATGCGCGAGCAGCGCTGGGGCCGGATTATCAACATCTCGTCGATCTTCGGCAAGCAACCCGGCGGGGGGATGATAGACTATAATGCGACCAAGGCGGCGGTGATCAGTCTGACCAAAACCCTGGCGGATGAGGTCGCCAAAGATAACGTCCTGGTCAATGTCGTGTGTCCGGGGCCGGTTCGGACGCCGCTGTGGGAGAATGCCGCCAAGATAATCAATCCTGAAGACCCGGATGGCATGATCGCGGGGTTTGCTCAGGCGAATATTCCGCTGGGTCGTTTCGGTCGCCCCGAAGAAGTTGCCAGCCTGGTGACCTTTCTGGCATCAGAGCGGGCGAGTTTTATCACGGGCGCAGCGTATGACATCGACGGCGGGATGGTGAAATACATGGTATAGGGAGCAGTGCCGATTGCAGCCTGCCGTCAACGATGGTGTAATGCTGTCATGTCAGTCCAAATTACGATACGCGGCGTCCCCGAGACCGTGCGCGACATACTCGCGGCGCGCGCCGCACGACAGCACCAGTCCATGCAGGAATTCTTGCGCGGGGAGCTGGAGCGCCTCGTGTCCCGGCCTTCCGTTGAGGAGTGGCTACAAGGGGTGCGCGACCGCAAGGACGCCGCAGGAACCCGGGTCCGCTCGGCCAGTATTCCGCACGCCCGTGATGCGGCCCGAACATGGCGAGAGTCGTTGATGCGGGCGGTCTCGCGGCTGGCGCCCGCCCGACCGACCCCGAAGACACCCTTGGGCCGGGACCGGGATGTCCTTCAGATACACGGCGACATCATGGAACCGGTTGATGTAGAATGGGACGTGATGGCTGACCCGAACCGGGGCGGCCGGCTGTGATCCTGCTGGATACCCACATTCTGCTCTGGCTGCGCCGGCTGGATGCAACGCAGTGAGTGAGCTGGACCCGCTGCGGCTCTCCAGCGGCATACCCTTGAGTCTGGATTCATAGAAAGAGTAAACGTGTAGGGAGGATACGATTTTGCACAACGGCACGCCCCGGCGTGATGATATTCGAAACGTCGCCATTATCGCCCATGTCGATCATGGCAAAACCACCCTGATTGACGCCCTGCTCAAACAGAGCGGCACCTTTCGGGACAACGAACAGGTAGCAGAGCGGGTGATGGATTCGTTTGCGCTGGAGCGCGAGCGCGGCATCACCATCCTGGCCAAGAACGCCGCGCTCTCGTATCAGGGCGTGAAAATCAATTTTGTCGATACGCCGGGCCACGCCGATTTTGGCGGCGAGGTTGAGCGCTCGCTGGCCCTGGTCGATGGGGTGATGCTCCTGGTGGACGCCTCGGAAGGTCCGCTGCCCCAGACGCGCTTTGTCCTGAAGAAAGCCCTGGAAGCCGGGCTGCCCTCGATTGTCTGTATTAACAAAATTGACCGGCAGGACGCGCGGGTCGCCACCGTGCTGGATGCCGTTTATGATCTCTTCATCGATCTCGATGCCTCAGACGAACAGCTTTCGTTTCCCGTGGTATACACCAACGCCCGGGCCGGGATAGCCAAGCGCGACCTGGACGAAGAGGGGCATACTCTTCAGCCGCTCTTTGAGCTGATTGTCTCGGCCCTGCCCGGTCCGGCCTACGCGCTGGACGGCCCCGTGCAGTTCCACGTGAACAACCTGGACTATAATGAGTATGTCGGTCGGATTGCCATCGGGCGCATTATCCAGGGCGAGTTGCAGAGCATGGCCGCCTATACGCTGTGTCGCGACGATGGCTCCCGCCTGCCGTGTAAAGTCGCCCAGTTGTATAATTGGCAAGGGCTCAAACGGCACGAGATCGCGTCGGCGCAGGCCGGCGACATAGTCGCGGTGGCCGGGATTGAAGAGATTCAGATCGGAGAGACGATCTCGGATAGTGACAATCCGGTCGCCCTGCCCACGATTCAGATCGATGATCCGACGCTGGCCATGATCTTCGGGGTGAACACCGGCCCCTGGGCGGGCCGCGAAGGGCGATATATGACCTCGCGCCGTATCCGCGAACGGCTCTTCGCCGAGCTGCATAAAAACGTGAGTCTGCACGTGGAAGAGACCGATTCCCCGGATGCCTTTCGGGTGCTGGGGCGGGGCGAACTCCAGCTCTCGGTGGTGATTGAAACCATGCGGCGAGAAGGCTACGAACTCCAGGTTTCCAAGCCGACGGTCATTGTGAAAGACCTTGAGGGCCAACTCCAGGAACCCATGGAGCTGGTCTCCATCGATGTCCAGGAAGACTATGTCGGCCAAGTCTCTCAGCTTATGGCCCAGCGGAAAGGGCTGCTGACCAATATGGCTCCCCCGGAATCGGGCCGGGTCAGCCTGGAGTTCTCCGTTCCCTCGCGTGGTTTGATCGGCTTTCGGTCGCGCTTTCTGACGGAGACCCGCGGCACGGGCATTATGCATACGCTCTTCAACGGCTATGCCCGCTGGCACGGCCCGATCCAGAACCGGACTAATGGCGCCCTGGTGGCAGACCGTGAAGGGTCGGCCACGCCCTATTCGCTGTTTCATTTGCAGGAGCGGGGGGTCTTCTTTATCCCGGCCGGCACCCGCGTGTATGCAGGCATGGTGGTCGGAGAGAATGCGCGCGACAAGGATCTCGATGTGAACGTGTGTCGGGAGAAGAAGCTGACCAATGTGCGTGCTGCGGGGCGGGATGAGGCGGTTCGCCTCGTTCCGTATAAAGGTATGGATCTGGAAGACGCCCTGGAATGGATAGCCGCGGATGAATTGGTCGAAGTCACGCCGCTGTCCATCCGCTTGCGCAAGAAGGTGTTAGCCCAGAACCGGCGGCCCAAACGGCGCGACGACGGACTGCTGTCTGCGGCCATCGATCAGCCGTTCGGATAACCCCATGTCTCTCACACAAGACCTGACAGCGCTGCTTTCCTCGGAGCAGGTTTCCACCCGGCCCGCCGACCTGGAGCTTGCCTCGCACGACGAGTCGGCCTGTCCACCGACCTTGCCCGACGTCGTGGTCTGGCCGCAGACGACCAAGGATGTCCGCCGGGTCGTGCGCTATGCCTATGAGCAGGCGCTGGCGCTAACCGCCCGGGGAGCGGGGTCGAGCCTGGAGGGCAACCCTATTCCGGTCCGGGGCGGGATCGTCGTGGACCTCTCGCGTATGGACCGCATTGTGAGCGTGCACGCGGAGGACCTGCAGGTCACGGTTCAGCCCGGCATGGTCTACAACGATCTGAATGACCAGCTCAAAGCCTATGGCTTGTTTTTCCCGCCGTCACCCGGAGGCAGCTCCGACGTGGCCACGATTGGCGGGATGGTGGCGAATAATGCCAGCGGTATCTATTCGGTCAAATACGGCGGGACGCGCGATCATGTCAAAGCTGCTACCGTGGTGACCGGCAGCGGCGCAGTCCTCGAACTGGGGACGCGCAGCCGCAAAACCTCGTCGGGCTATCATCTGCTGGGGCTGATTGTCGGTTCCGAGGGGACGCTGGGCATTGCGACCGAACTGACGCTCTCCCTGGTCGGTCTGCCGCAGGGACGGAAACAAGGCGCGTTTACCTTTCCGGCTGAAAAAGCAGCGGTGACCGCCATCGCGGCGATGATGCGCTACGGGGTTGATCTGGCCGCGGTCGAGTTTCTTGACCGACGTTCGATCGCCGCCCTCAACCGCTTCCAGGGTTTTGGTCTCACCGAACGGCCCTCGTTGTTTCTTGAAGTCCACGGTTCCGAGAGTGTGGTTGAAGAAGTGTTCGCTACCGCCCGGAGCTTGTGTGAAGAGCACCAGGGCGAGCGGATTCTCCTTCCTGGAGGACGCAATCCGTGGGAGATTCGCCATTTTACCACCCGTGCGATTCAGGCGCTCAACCCGCGCGCCAAAACGATTCGCACCGATATGGGGTTTCCCATCTCGCGTCTGCCTGAGGTCATAGACAAGAGCTATGCGATTGCCGAGCGGCACGGCCTTGTCTTGCACACCTTTGGCCACGCCGGACTCGGCATTCTGCACGCCCTGTTGCGCGAAGACCCGGCAGACGAACAGCGCTGGGCCGTGGCCAACCGGGCCAAAGATGAGATGGTTGCCTGTGTCCTGTCTATCGGAGGAACCGCTTCAGGCGAGCACGGCATTGGTCTCGGCAGCCAGAAATATGTTGCTCAAGAACACGGTAGTGCGGTCGAGCTGATGAAGGGCATTAAGCATGTCTTTGATCCCAAGGGTATCCTAAATCCGGGGAAAATTTGGATCTGACGGCGCACCGGGCCGCCGCAGGACTCGGTGCCCTAGGGTCAGGACTCATAAAGGGGGTTTTCTTGGCCAGCAGGGTGTGCTGCTCTCTCTGCCGTGGAGGGAAGAGGCGCTGAGCAATCAGTTCTGGCTGTTCGCCGCCCAAGGTGCCCGGCTCCAGCCGCTGTTGCCGACGGCCACGCGCGGGGTGCCGCGGGGGGCCGTCCGGCGGGTGCTCTCGGGGATCGTGCAGGTGTTGCAGACGGGTGGCGGTGGCGCGTTGCGCCGCCCGTCTATGGGCCGTCCCAGCCCCGGTACAACCGGTTCGTGCGCTGGGCGCGCAAAGGCGTCTGGGCAGGGGTGTTCACGCGGCGGGCCGGGGCGGGCGGGCCGCCCCCGGCGCTGTTGCTGGATGCGACGCCGGTCAAGGCGTCTCGGGCAGCGGCGGGCGGAAAAGGGGGGCGCCCCAGCAGGTGATCGGGCGGGCGCGGGGGGGTCGATCGCCCAAAATCCCTGCCGCCGTCGATGAGGCCGGGCGCCCCCGGCGACTGATCCTCGGCCCGGGCCCTCGTGGGGATGTCTTGGTCGGGATGGCCCGGGTGGCCGTCCTGACGCCGGCCCGCTGCCTGGCCGATACCGCCTCCGACAGCGACGCCCTCCGTGCCTGGCTGCGGCACCGGGGCTGCCAGCCGGTCATCCCCACCCACCCGACCCGCAAGCGCCAACATCCCGTTGACACAATCGCCTATCGAGCCCGGAATGTCATTGAGCGCACTTTCTGCCGCCTCAAGGACTGGCGCCGCGTCGCCACCCGCTACGATCAACTCGCCCACAACTACCTCGCCACCGTCGCCCTCGCTGCTCTCGTCCTCTATTGGTTCTGAGTCCAGACCCTAGGGCGTGAACATCGTTGACAGTGTTTCGGTAAGAAATGGCGTCATCAAAGGTGAGCCCCTTAAGGGGGCTGGACGCTCGAATTGGAAATCCCATCAGCCCACTACGACGCTTCAGGCGCTGCTCTGAAGTCGCCAAACAAGACTGATGGACATTCATTACCTGTGCCCGAAGAACGGCATACTCCTCGGACTCCCTAGAGGCGACGTCCGATGCTGAGGGAGTCCTATGAGAACGTTCAGGATTCGAAATTCTATATCCGGGAATCTCAATCTGAGGGGCAGGTGACCAAGATGAGAAGTCAAACAGAAAGGTTCCATCACGCTGTACACGAGCCTTGATGCCGCACTGCATTTCCTTTTCGAGCACGACAGCATGGTGGATTTGCGGATTTAGGACCAACACCGATTCGGAATCAGGCACCGTGCCTATCCATACCGCTGGGATCCGGAAATAGCCCTCCACCGCAGGTGAGATTGTATCTGGGCGTCTGACTTGGTTGTGCGGCATAGCTCTCTGATCACAAACGCAGCGGCGCAGAAAGAACAGTTAAGATAACGTAAAGGGTATCTATCAGTAATATGGGCTTATGAAGATTGGGAGGTGAGGGCGATACTCTCGGTTTCCCACATTTAGCTACAGTCCCTCCTCTTGACCCGATCTGGACAGCGGGTCATAAAGAGCGAACGTGTCCTTTCCTCAGCGAACAAAGCTGGACACGTTTGCTCTTTTCATGCTCCGACCTATTTTCCACGAGAGGGTAAAAACCGACTCTATGCTAGGACTTCCATGTTAGGGCGGCTTGGGGCGGTGTGGGGAATTGGGGGTGTTATCCTCCTGCTGGGCTATTCCATCGCCCGGCTCTCTGTCATTACACTGGATGCCTTTCACTACGAGTTCTCCTGGTATCACTGGCTGGCGCTCGGCCTGAACGTCGGCTGGATGGCCTACTCGGAAGGCTATTACGGCTTTCAGTGCGGCTTTGCGCCGCGGGTCGCGGCCCGCGCAAAGTATCTGGCCGCCCACCCGAGTCCGCTCTGTGCATTGTTGGCGCCTGTCTTTTGCATGGGCTATTTTTCCATACACCGGCCCCGACAAATCTTCATCTTCGTCCTTACTGCCATGATCGTTGTCTTTGTCCTTGTCCTGCCCTATCTGGCGCAGCCGTGGCGCGGCATTGTCGATGCCGGCGTTGTTGTCGGCCTGCTCTGGGGGCTGATCACCATTGTGGTGTTTGCCTTTCAGGCGTTTATGTCTGACAATTTTTCGTATTCGCCTGAGGTGCCGGATTACACACCGGAGTAACGACCCGCGCGGTCTCATGGTGTTCCTCCGGCAGCTTCTCAAGCATAAGGCCCTATAGAGGCCCCCGGAGCGGGACAATCGTTACTTGTCTCGGACCATCCATGCCTTATAGTGTCCAAAGACAATTCGTTCATCTTCAGTGCGGCAGTGGCCGATACGGCTGGTGCCGGTGGACTGGTCGAAGAAGAAAGCGGCGGTCGGATATGAGCGCGGTACGCCTATGTGGCGGTGAGTGGTTTGGAGCAGGATGGCCACGGCCCTGGCCTCCGTTCTGTTGGTCTGGGTCGGCGTCTTTGCTGCGCCCGCAGAGTAGTCCGCAGTAGTGGGCAAGTGAGCCTTGTCCCGCCTCTCCTTTCCTTTTGCGCCCGGTGCCTGTCGCTTGACAGTGCCGGACGGCTTCAGGCAAAACCAGAACTGAAAACTCTAGCGTACCGAGGAGACGACTCATGTCCGGACCATTGGCTGGTTATCGTATTATTGACGTCACCCAGATGTTGTCAGGCCCCATGGCCACCATGATGCTGGGCGACCAGGGGGCGGATGTCATCAAGGTCGAACCGCCGGGAACGGGCGACCTGACCCGTGCCCTGGGTGGCAAGTCGCGGCCCATCTCGCCGTTTTTTTCCACCCTGAACCGGAATAAGCGCTCGGTGGTCCTGAATCTGAAAGACGAAAAGGGCGTCGGACTGCTCAAAGACCTCGTCGCCGGCGCCGATGTGTTTGTCCAGAATTTTCGGCCTGGCATAGCCGAGCGTATGGGGATTGGTGAGGAAGCCCTGCGCACGGCCAAACCGGATCTCATCTATGTATCCATCAGCGGCTTTGGCGAAAAAGGGCCGTATGTCGGCAAGCGTGTATATGATCCGGTCATCCAGGCGCTGTCCGGCCTGGCCGATATTCAGGCCGACCCGGACTCTGGCCGGCCGCGCATGATGCGGCTCATCATTCCTGACAAGGTCACGGCCCTGACTGCGGCCCAAGCCATTACCGCCGCCCTCCTGGTCCGGGAACGGACCGGGGAGGGACAGCATGTTCGGCTCGCCATGCTGGACGCGGTCGTCTCGTTTCTGTGGCATGAGGGCATGACGCAGTACACCTTCATGGGCTCGGACATCGGGCCGGCCCGACCGGCTGACACGCGCGACCTGATCTTTGAAACCGTGGACGGCTATATCACCGCGGCCGCGGTCTCGGACAAGGAATGGCAGGGCATGACGCGCGCCCTGGAGCGGCCCGAATGGCTGGAAGACGCCCGGTTCAGCACGCCTGCCGGGCGGGTCAAATATGCCGACGTGCGCTTGGATATGACGGCCGAGGTCTTGAAGGAAAGACGCTCGACCGAGTGGCTGGAACGCCTCGATGCCGAGCAGGTGCCGTGCGCGCCGGTCAATCGTAAGGCCGACGTCTTGACCGACCCCCAGGTTGCGGCCAACAATCTGATCGTTGAATCCGACCATCCGCACGCCGGTCACATGCGCCAGGCCCGGCCGGCCGCTCGATTTGGAGGCACGCCCTCGGAACTCCTGCGCCAGCCGGCCCCGCTGCTGGGCGAGCAGACAGACACGATTCTGGCCGAGCTGGGCCTGTCTGCGGATACCCTGGCCGAGTTGCGTGAGGCCGGCACGATCGCCTGAGTCCTGGCCTCCATAAGAAATGAAACTCTTCGGACGGGATGTCAGATGGAACGCTGAGAAAAACAGACAACTCCAAGAAGAAAGAAATGTCAGTTTTGAGCAGATTGTGGCGGCAATAGCGGCAGGTAACCTATTAGACGACTTGGAACATCCCAACTGGGAACGTCATCCGCGTCAACGGTGGTTTGTTGTTTCGTTCAATAGATATGCTTACGTCGTCCCTTATGTAGACGAAGAAAACGATACGTATTTTCTCAAGACAATCTATCCAAGTAGGAAAATGACGAAAAAATATCTTCGACAAGGTGAGGACTAGCCATGTCCAACCAACATATCCACGAAGAGCCGCTAGATGAAGAAGAACGACAGTTGGCTAAAGAACTGGAAGCCGGAGAGTGGGTGTCCGATCCAAACTCTGTCATTACAGGCTCGGCCGTAGAGACCGTATCTGCACTCGAAGCAGCGGCAGACGAGCTCGAACGCGCCCAAGGAGACCCGTACCGGTGGAAATGGGTCGTCCTGACTCTTCATAGCGCTGTTCAAGGCATGATGGCCTTGGCACTGAAAGGCAGCAATGGGCTCAATGTGCTGAAATCCGATGACGCGAAACGATTAACGCTAGCTATTGAGAATGGAACACCGGTCCCAACGGATCTGAAAATGGATAGCTTCCCCAACCTGTACAAGAAGATCAAAAGTGACTCTTATATCGACAGCGAAAAGTTTACGCCTCAAGGAACCCAAGGGCGGTCTATCAAACTACTGAACCAGCTTAGGAACCAGTTCATACACTTCACTCCGTGTACCTTCATCCTCGTGCGTAACGGACTACCCAAGATGACGCTGGATTGCCTCAACATTGCCCGTTTTCTCGCGGATGGCTTGAAGAACATAGCCTGGCCTGAAGACCTGGGGGGGCGGACGGAGAGAGCCTTCACAGCCGCTGATAAGGTAGCACAGGGGATGGAACAGGGTTCCGATCCCACCTTTGTCGTTACAGATGAATTTGTGGAAACAATTTCTGCGCTCGAAGCAACGGCCGACGAGCTTCAACGCGTCCAAGCAGACCCGTACCGGTGGAAGTGGGTCATCCTGGCTCTTCATAGCGCTGTTCAAGGCATGATGACCTTAGCACTAAGAGGTACCAATAATCTAAAGGTGCTGAAACCCGAAGATAAGAAACGCTTTCTTGAGGCTGTTGAAAGCGACGCACCGCTTCCGGCGGATATGAAAATGGACGATTTTCTCAGCCTGTATAAGAAGATCAAAAGTGAAGACATGCTCTTTTACGTAAACTCCCAAAAGTTCACGCCCCAAGGAGCCGAAGGGCAATCTCTCAAGGCTCTCAACCGGCTCCGGGACCAGTACGTTCACTTCATTCCGTGCGCATTTATCCTTCGGGTCAACGGACTTCCCGAAATGACCATTGATTGCCTCAACATTGCTTGGTTTCTCGCATGGGACTCAAATAATGTTGGCTGGGACGTGAAAGACAATGAGGCCGAGTTGCGTGAGCGGGCGAAAAAAGCGTTCAAGGCCGCAGCTAAGGCCGCACAGGAGATAAAAGCAGCCTATGCTCTCCCGCCTCAGCTATGAGGACATCATGACACCAGAACTGATTGCTATTATTGCCGCAACCGTGGCCCTCGCCGGGCTTATCCTGAACGGCAACCGCGGCCTGACCCAGCGTATGGACCGCCTGGAGGATCGACTTGCAAGCGTGGAACGCGAGCAAGCCCACTTGGCGGGGTTACTTGAAGGACTTCGGGAAGCTATCAGTAGCCACCGCGCCGCCTAGGCACCGCCTATGCTCTCCCGCCTTCGTAGGGGCGACGCAGGCGTCGCCCTTACCAGCGCCGTCCGCGCTTCGTTTGATTAGTTGGTCTCACCCGCCTGTCGCGCCCACACCCGGACCCGCCGTGCCCAGGCGGTGCTCTTCAGTTTCGTGCTGGCCTCAAGAAACTCGGTCGCCATGCTGCTGCTCAGCGCCGGAAGTGTCCGGCTCTCCTGGGCGGGCTCGTACTGCTCGCCGGCTAGGACAAAAAAGAACACCTGCGTTCCGTCGCAGCGCCACACTTCGGGAACACCCATGCGGGCATAGACGGGGAATTTGTTGAGTGAAGAACTACTAATATCAATTTCAATAACAAGGTCAGGCGGTGGATCGCTGCTGAGATCGATTTCGGTCTTGCCGCTAATATGTCCTTCGTGCTGAATATAAAAGCAGGAATCCGGCTCAAACCCCTGGGCGATATCCTGTCGTTTGAATGTTGTCGAACCGGCCTGAACCGTGTCAATCTGCAACTCCTCGGCAATGAGGGAAACGAGGTGGGCAAGGGTCCGATTGATTGTTTCATGCTTGAAAGACAGGACCATGATTTCGAGTATCCCCCGGTCATAGCTCAAGTGAGCGGCGTGGCTATCCTGACAGTCTGAGACCAATCGCTCATAGGTCTCCCAACTGATGCCGTCCAGGACTATGTGCTGTCCTGGTGCCGGAGATATATCGCCCACGTCAGCAGTCGCTGTTTGTGTGCTCATCCTGTTTCCCTTTTGCCCTTATGTGATACGACCCCTACCGCTTACAGCTTGGTTTTTCAAGCTGAATGCCGCAAGCGGCCGGCCTTCCAGAGCAGGCCCAGCAGCACGACCCAGAACACCTGGGCGCCAAGAGCCGCCGCCCACAGGAACCAGGCCAGTTTGCCGGCAAGGGCACACAGCAGCACGAGCAAAGAATAGTCGCGGCTGGTCAGCCCGGTGACCATTTTTTCAATCCAGACATCTTCCCAGCCGCCCCGCGCCCGGCCAGCGTCTTCGGTTTGCTCGGCTCGCGTCACCAATGGGAAGGAGATGAACGCCGCCGCGGCCAGCAGACCGCCGAGCAGCGGAGCGGCGGCCAGCGCGTCCTGTTTCCATACCGCCACTCCGACCCCGAGAAAAATGGCAATATGGACAACCGTATCCAGAGTGATGTCGAGCCACTCTCCCAGCGGCGATTCCAGCATTTTGACCCGCGCCACCTCGCCGTCCACGCAATCCAGGACGGTCGAGAACTGAAGCAACAGCGCCCCAAGCACCGACCCGCCATAACTGCCCAGCAGGAAGCAACTCGCGCCCAGCAGTCCGGTCAGAAACGACAGGACGGTAATCTGATTGGGCGTCAGCCGGGTGCGGAGAAAAAGGCGGGTGAGCAGCCGGGAGCAACTGCGATTGAGATAGGCGTCAACCAGACCGTCGCGCGGGTTTTCCAGGGTAAGCAGAAAGGTGTGCTCAACCGCACTCCAGTCGTCCGGCTGGGTCAAACGATGCAGGAAGTGCTGACCGGGAGACCGCACCGGAAGCTGCTCGGTAGGCTCAGCCGGCAGGTCGCCCGCCTGGGTCCAGACCGCCAGCAGCGCAGCGAGTTGCGCCAGCGGGACAACCGCCAGGCTGGCATCATGGGCTCCGCCGCGTACCTGCCAGCCGTCCTCGTGTTCTCGTCCTGCGGCCTGAATCAAGGCTGGGCGAAAAAGCGTATTGCACGAAAAAACCAGACAGTGCCCGGTGTCGGAAGGGAGAGGCGCCGGCAGCGGGCTGCGCGGCGTGACCCACACCACGTCGGCGGTGAGGCGCGGGTCATTCGTCAGCGAATTTTGCAGCGCTGCTGCCTCTTCATTTTTGGCCAATACGTAACAGACCCGTGCGCCTGCTCGCTGGGCGGTCAGCAGCGCTCGCGTGAGTAGCGAGAGTCCGCCAAATCGTGTCAGTGGAGACGGAGCGTCCACTCCTCCGGTTGAGATAACAGCAGCGCTGACCATATGTGACCCAAACGGATATAGACGGATGCTGCTGCTGGCAAGCAGGGCCGAGAGCGCCCTTGATTGCCTCCGCCGGCTTGAACGCTTAGGATGCTCTCCGTATGAGTACGGAACGGTCTGATCTGAAGCACTGGTCTGTGGTATCTCGCCTGGTCGTGTGCGGGCTGAGTGGCCTGCTTCTGGGTGCCTGCGCCACGGAGAAAAAGGACTTTATGACCTCGGCGAGAGAGTTTGAAAGCCGCACGCTGTTTGCCCCGGCTATGCAGGAGTATGAGGAGGCCATCGAAGAGAACCCCAATAATGCCGAAGCCTATTATCGTATTGGGGCGTTGGCCAACGAGATCGGCAATACGGCGTTTGCGGCCCAAAAGTTTCGCCAGGCGCTGAATATCGATGCCAATCATCCGGGCGCGAAACGGGCGCTGACAACCTACCATATCAATCGCGGGGCGATTGCCCGGCAACAGGGCCGGCTGGGCGAGGCCCGTAGCGAGTTACAGGCTGCGGTACGGGTTGATCCAGGCTCAAGCCTGGCCCAGCTTGAGCTCGGACGAGTCCACGAAGCCGAGGGCCGCCTCGACGCTGCCCTGCAGGCCTACAGCGCCTCGGCCGCGGCCGACCCGCAAAACATCGACATCCAACTGGCGCTCGGACAGGGCTATCTTGCCCAAAAGCAGTACGCTGAGGCAGAGACAGCACTGAAGGCGGTGCTGGATGCCAATCCGGACAGGGCAGAAGCTTATACTGGTCTGGGGGAAGCCTATTTTCACCAGGGCAAGCAGCAGGCGGCTCGGCAATCCTTTGAGCAGGCTATTCGGCACTATCTGCTCGCCGGGCGGCGCGACTTGGCCAAGCGGGTCCAGGAGAAGGCGGACGCCCTCTTGTCCACTTCAGACACAAACCCTGAGGAACTCTGAATGGGCGCCCTGACCGTGTTCAAGACCTGTCTGGCCAAGACTCTTGTCTGGAAAGGACGCACCTCTCGTTCCGAGTACGGGTGGTTTGTTGTGGCCACCTGCATCCTCATCTTCTTGGTCGGGATCGTCCTTGAGGTTGTTTCCAGTATGCTGCTGTGGGTCGGACCAATCTTGTCCTTCAGCAGGCAGGCCATCCTGCTCTTGCTCCTGTTGCCCTCGCTCATCCTCTTGCTGTCGTTGCTGTCCGCAACGATCCGGCGTCTTCATGATCGGGGCTGGTCCGGCTGGTGGGCGCTGTCGGTGATCGCCCTTGTCGGCTCCGGGGTTTCCCTGGGTCTGGGTCAACCGTCTGCGGGGCACGAGGTCCTCAATCCGGCCCTCCAGGCCATCTTCCTTCTTTCGTTCATTCTCTCACTGCCAGCCTGCGTGGTTTTCTTTCTGCCGGGGGTCGGAGGCTTCAATCGCTATGGGGAGCCGCCTGACTATCAGCTTTTCACACAGCATCCCCGTCTCTGATCGATACGCGGCTTCGGAATGGACCCGAGTGTCAACAGCCGTTCGCTTTGAAATCAAGAAGAAGAAATCAGCGCTCCGGGGCAATGTCTTCGAGCGTGCGGCCGCTGGTCTCGGGAAAGACCAGCGCGACCAACACCGGGGTGAAAAGCATAATCAGGGTCAGGGTTGAAATCGCGGGCCAGTGCGACTGATACACGCCGTACAAGACCGATTCGAGTATCAGCCCGATGCTTCCTCCCAGCGTTGCAATAATTACCCGTACTCCAGCGGCCGTTGAGCGGTAGGAGGTCGGGAAGAGTTCGGAGCCATACGCGGCCAGCACGACATTAACGCCGAGCAGAGTGAAAATCATCAAGACCCAACTGGGCACCACAAACAGGGCCGGCACGTTATAGTAGGCAAGAGTGAACGTCACCTGTCCGATCAGAAAGCCTAGCGTGACTTTCTTGCGTCCGATGCGATCGCTCAGCCAGCCGGCGAACGTATTACCCACAATCGCAAACGCCCCGGCCCCAAACGTCATCAGGCCCACGCCGCCCGGTGTCCAGCCGTGGACGTCCTGGAGATATTTCGGGCCGAAAAAATTGGCCGACGACTCGGCAACGGCAACCACAAACAACACGCTGGTCACGGCCAGCAGGCGACCCGGATACATGTGCACGAGATTCACCAGGGGCTGCAACATGGTGTCCGTGCGCTGCCGGCGATGGGCTTCGAATCGCGCCGTTTCGGGCAGCGCGCGGCGCCAGTAGGCCAGCAGCAACAGGGGCCCCAGCCCAACCAGATACAGACCCCGCCAGCCGTTCTCCATATGTCCGACCAGGGCAAAGAGCAGCGCGGCCAGCCCGGCACCCGTCGACTGGATGGCGGCTAATGCGCCAACTCCCCAACCCCGGACTTCGGGATCAAATTCCTCGGCAATCACCACAACCGCCAGCAGTGACTCGGCCACGGCAAAGGTCCGGGCGAAAAACTGGCACACCACAAAGGTGACGGCATTGGGCGAAAACGCGGTGGCCCCGGTGAAGACGGTATAGGCCAGAATGGTGAACAACAGCACCCGCCGCCGGCCGATGCGGTCGGCGACCAGGGCGACGCCAAAGGCTGGCAGCGCCCCAAAACGGACAATGGAACCCAGATAGCCGAGCTGGTCTTCGGCAATTCCCAGTCCGGCCTGTATCTGTTTGAGCGACAGGGTGAACAGATACAGGTCGTACATCTCAAAAAAAGAGGCTGCTGCCACTAAGCCCAGCACGCGCCACTGCCGGCGGGTGAGGGCCGGCGGGCGGCCCAGAAACCAGGCCAGCCGCAGCCAGCCGGGTCGATAGGTGCGGTCCGCCTCAACAGATGGAATCGGTTGGCGGTGGGTCGGATCGGACATGGAGGAAAGCTTTCGGCTGCTGGTCTATGCTCGTTCTTGAGTCTAGGGGTTATACAACCTGGCCTCTAGTAGGGAACGCCCCGAAAATGCTAAAGAGAGGAAACGTGTCCAGCTTTTACCGCTGTGGAAAGGACACGTTTCCTCTTCACAGAAATGGCGTCTACAGGAAAGCAAAGGAGGGAGCCCGCATGGCAACCGCTGCACTCGACGCGCCGCTGACAAACGGAGCGAACCTGACCTGGCACGAGAAGTATAACTTTGACACCGCCCCCATTCCGATTGAGCCGTATATCTCCGAGGACTATTTCAGGCTCGAACAGGAGCGCGTCTTTCGGAAAGTCTGGCTGAATGTCGGTCGGATTGAGCAGCTTCCGAATCCTGGCGATTATTTTGTCAAAGACCTGCCCATGTGTCGCACCTCTCTGATCGTGACCCGCGACAAGCAGGGCCAGGTCCACGCCTTTCACAATATGTGTGCCCATCGTGGCAATAAGGTGGTGTGGAACAGCGGCGGCTCCTGCCAGAATTTTACCTGCAAGTTCCACGGCTGGAGCTATGGGCTCGACGGGACCCTCAAATTCGTGCCGGACGAAGAGAGCTTTTTTGATCTCAAGAAAGAACGCTTGGGCCTGACGCCGGTAGCGATCGATACCTGGGAGGGGTTTATTTTTGTCAACGTCGATCCCAACCCGACCGAAACCCTTCAGGAATACCTGGGCGAGTTTGCCGAACGGCTGAGCGGCTATCCCTTTGCCGAGACGTCCAGCCAATGTTTTTCCTGGCAAACGGAGATCAAATGCAACTGGAAACTGATTAAGGACGCCTTTCAGGAAGCCTACCACGTGGCCTTTCTGCATACCCGCAGCCTGCCCGACTCCTTTACCAGCCGCGACAATCCCTATGGACATGCGCTGGACTTCCGGCTCTTCAAACGCCACTGTCAGCTCTCCGCCTTCGGCAATCCCGAACACCAGCCCAGCCCGGTTGAGGCCCTGGCGTATAAGGCTGGATCACTCATCATCCCCAACGAGTTCGCGGCCGAAGCCCTGCCGCCGGGGGTGAACCCCACCCGCGACCCGCGCTGGTCGCTTGATCTCAACATCTTTTTCCCCAACTTTTTTGTTGATGTGGGCCACGGCACGTATTTTACCTATAATTTCTGGCCGTTGGCGGCTGACCGGTCCCTGTGGGAAGTGCGGACGTATTTTCCACAGGCGCACACCGTCTCCCAGCGCTTCAGCCAGGAATACAGCAAGGTCATCTTCCGCGACATCCTCACCGAAGATGCCAGCACGATGGAACAGACCCAGCAAATGCTCGCCTCGGGCGCAAAAAAGGAATTCATCCTCCAGGACCAGGAACTCCTGGTCCGCTTTGGCAACCGAGTGCTGGCAGACTACATCAACGGCGCACAAGCGCAGTAGCGCAGGAATCTCTCTGCGAAAGCTGAGGAAAGGGGCGGCCTCCGGGTCGCCCTTTTTTAGGCAAAGCGCTGCAAAAACGAGACGGCCGCTCGGTTGAAGGTCTCGGGCGCTTCGAGGTTGACCGCATGCCCGGCGTCGGCCTCAACGACTTCCAAATGGGGTAAGGTCTGCTCGGCAAAGCGCCGGCGCGGCACAAAGCGTTCTTCCTGCGTGCCGCATACCAGCAGGGTCGGCACCCGATTGGTTCTCATCAATGCCGGATCAATGGGATCGGCGAGCGAGGTATAGCGCGCCGTGTAGGCCGCTCCGAGGGGATCGTGGCGCAGAGCATCCGTGCACAGCGCCTGTTTGAACTCCGGGGCGAGACGCCGCGCATTCTTTGGATGGACGGCGATCCTTTCGAGCGCCGCAGCCCCGTCGCGCTTCGCCAGCGCAACCAGTTTGTCGGTCCCCGGTCGTATCTCCTGCACCCAGTCCGTAGTGCTGAACGCGGTCGAGGAATTGGTCACCAGGTGAGCCAGAACCCGGTCCGGATGGGCCAGGACATAGCGCAGGGTCAGGCCGGCTCCCAGCGACTGACCAATAACAAACCAGTCTGTCGCTCCGAGCGCTACGCGGATGCGTTCAAACGCCTCCACGTAGCGCTCCGGAGCGTACTCGTAGGGGTCGTGGGGGGCCGGCGAGCGACCGTGGCCGAAGAGCTCAACCACCACCGGCCGGCACACACTGGAAAGCGCCTCAAGGTTGGGCAGCCACTGCGCCCGACTTGAGAGAAAGCCGTGCAGCATCAGCGCATACGGCCCCTGTCCGGCCCGGACTTCGTAGTACGGCAGCAACATGGACGGTGTTCTTAACACGAACGCAGGTAAGCGGGATAGTCATCGCTGGGGGGATACGGTCTGCTTGAAAGTTCCTGTGACTGGTATTCACCATTGCCGGACGGGCGATTCGGGCGACTGCGGACAGACACCCGGACACTCTTCCTGCTGAGAATAATCCGGCAATCCCTCAATCTGAGCAGGGTTCACCGCGCTGATCAGAAAGGTGCGCCTTTTATAATACAGCCGTCCTTCAAAGTGCAACGGCAGCCCCTCGGCTGCGTCACTCTGTATATATTCCATGATGGAGGCCGGTCCAGTAAAGAAGAGGAAGCGCCCAAAATGGCGGAGCACAGTCGGTGCATAGTTGCCCGCCATCCGCACCTCAACATCCCGGATGCGCATTTTCCATACTTCGCCGGCCAGACTGATTTCAAAGTACGGGTACAGCTCGCCGATCTCATCGTCCGGGCGAATTAACACACCAGTCAACCGTATTGGGACGCTCTGCGCGGCTGCGCTGAGCGCGTCAGACAACAGGAGAAGAGCGATAAAAAGTACACAAGCGGTCTGTCGCATACATCCTCTGTGTCTTCGTCGTCCACCTGGTGAAGACTGCTGAAGGGCGGCAAGGAATATGGAAATACTCTGGTCACATATATGGATTCTGCTACAAGGCAGAGGAATGATACGAGCAAGGAGCGACGGCACCCATGAATACGGAACAGATCAAGAGTTCTCTCAATACCGAAGGCGCGGCCATCCTGTATTGGATTTGTCTGATGATTGGTGTCTTCATGTGGACAATAGGCGAACTCACCACCACTTCGCACCTCCGAGAAATATCACGCGATGTCGAGGAACTGAAAGCCCTGGTGGAGCAGGTCCAGGAGCAGACCGAGTGTGTGGAAATGGCGCGCGGGACCGTTCCGCAGCGTAACGTCTCCAGCCAACCGCCGCCAATATGAGCAAGATGAGCAAGACAGTCCCGTCATTCCTGCGAAAGAACGTCACCCCTGCCACCTCTTGATTTGCTTCTCTGTGCTGATAGCCGCCTAGCGTGTTCAGGAAGATGTATTGACAGCACATATCAAGGGCATCATGATGCCTACATGCGGACTACCCTCACCATTGACCCCGATGTCGAACGGCTGCTGCAACGGGAGATGCGGCGTACCGACAGGAGCATGAAGGCCGTCGTAAACGATGCGTTGCGAGTCGGCCTCGGCGCCCAGGGGAAGACGCTGCGATTGCCACCGTTCAAAGTCGAGTCTCACGCCTTTCACTTCAAACCCGGCGTTGACGTCGACAGGCTCAATCAACTCGTGGACGAGTTGGAGGCGGAAGCGCTTTCCCGAAAGCTCGAACGGTGATCGTTCCCGACATCAACCTGTTGCTCTACGCCCACGATTCGGCATCCCGCCGGCACCAAGCCGCACGTGCATGGTGGGAAGCGCTCATGAATGGAACAGAGACAGTGGGCCTCCCCTGGATTGCCATCCTGGGTTTCATTCGCATCTCGACACACGCGAAGATCCTCGATAATCCACTCGACGTGGGCGGCGCCTGTCGCCGAGTGCGGTCCTGGCTAGACCGTCCGCAAACGGCCCTCATCCATCCCGGAACCCGGCATGCCGACATCCTGTTTGGTCTGATTGAGGTAGTCGGTACGGCGGGTAATCTGACGACGGATGCGCACCTGGCTGCTCTCGCAATCGAACATCAAGCCGAAATGCATTCCACCGACGCGGACATGGCGCGCTTTCCAGGATTGCGTTGGACGAACCCACTCATCTGAACCGCCTCATGACTTCGTCTGCCTTCTCGAATCGGGAGAGATATGCCCGCACGAGGGTATTCCCCGAACTACCTTTTATAAAGTTTGGAAAACCAGGGTGTTGTACATGATCCCGGCCCAGCGTAGGGTAGACTTCACACGCGTTATTCTACCCGGAGGACGACCATGAGCCTCAATATCAAGAACGATGAAACCTGCCGGCTGGCCGGTGAGCTGGCGCGTTTGACCGGCGAGACCATGACCGGCGCGATTACCGTCGCGTTGCGCGAACGCCTTGCACGCGAGAAACGCTGGCACGATGCGGCTGTCCTCGCGCGGGAGTTGCACGCCATCGGACAGCGCTGCGCCAAACTGCTGGGGCCGGGACCGTCCTCCGTGGAGCATGGCGATCTGCTCTACGACGAGCGGGGATTGCCAAAGTGATCATCGACAGCTCGGCAGTGCTGGCGGTCTTGTTTGGCGAAGCGGATGCCGAGACCTACGAGAAGGGCATTGCGACGGCTTCGCCCTGCCGCATGTCGGTTGCCAACGTGCTGGAGACATCCATCGTCGTGGAAAGCCGTGGCGGCGCGGCGGCGGGTCACGAACTCGACGTTTTGTTGGAGCGCGCCGGAATCGAGCTGATACCGGTCACGCTCGAACATCTGGAAGCGGCCCGGCGGGCATGGCGTCGCTTCGGCAAGGGCAATCATCCGGCGGCATTGAACTTCGGCGATTGTTTCGCTTACGCGCTGGCCAAGGTCGAGAACGAGCCCCTGCTGTTCAAGGGCGACGACTTTACCCGCACCGATGTCGAGGCGGCATGATCGAGAAAATGCGCCAAGGTCTTTATGAAGTCTGCGGGTCGGATTACACTTCGCTAATCCGACCTACGGGACTGCCTCCCACAAAGCCGTGACCGTCCCTCCAGCAAGCGGAGGATGCTGAGGCCCGAGCCGATGCCGTGGTGTACATCAACGGCGAGACCCTGGACGGGAAGGGCGCCACGACGGCCGACCTACGGGCTTTTGCGCTTCGTCCTAGACAGCATTGATACCATATGTTGTATGGCTTGAAGCCCGAGACACGACATGTTACGCTCTGTAAACTTATATCGTCTGCGAAGGAGCTTAGCATGGCCCGCCATGTAACCCCATCTCAATACCGCTCTATGTTGCGACAGGCACAGTCTAAGCAGCGCCAGAATGTTCAAAAGCTCAATAACGATATCCGACAATACAACACCAAGAGGAAACAGGCGATTGACGCTTACAACCGGGATGTACGCACCCATAACGCACGCGTACAGGCTAGCCGAACCACGCGCAAACAGGCGATTGACGCTTACAACCGGGATGTACGCGCCCACAACGCACGCGTACGGGCTAACCGAACCCACCTACAATCGGCACTACAACGCCTCGCTCAGCGGACTAACACTGTCCGCTATACCGTGCTCCACGAGTCAGTATCCACGCTCTCCACTGCGTACAAGAGGTTGGACACTGCTGGTGCCAACCCCTTCCTTTCGGATATTGCCGAACAGGAAGCTACCAACAGCGTAACCGTCCTCAACGACCTCCTAGACGATACTGCTGATTCCCAAGTTTCTGATGATGATCTCAAGAACACTGTGATTGCCAATGAGTTAGCACATATCTCCCCAGATTTGGACCGCCGCTGGCATGGTGCTATCTACGCGCTCAATCCTGAGAATCCCGATGCTGCTCGCCATTTTTGTATAAGTACCCGAGAGATCATTACAGAGATTCTTGATACCAAGGCACCAGATGACGATGTTTTTGCTCGCTTTCCTGACTGCCAAACCACAGATAAAGGGAGTCCCACCCGCCGCGCTAAAATCCATTACTGCCTTGATCGAAACGATAGTGCGAATGACGAGCTTGAAAACTTCATTAACGCCAACATTAATAACGCGGTTATCCTCTTCAAAGAACTAAATTCCGGCGCGCATGGTCCTGCCGGAATATTCTCGCCACAGCAATTGGTCTCGATAAAAACTCGCGTCGAAGACGCTATTCGCTTTATGTGCGAGATCGTAGGATCTGACTCGTTTCGGTAATAAGAACGACATAGCTTATTATCCATCCAACATCGCCCCAATCCGCCGCGCCACCTCCGCAAAATACAACACCCCCTCCGGCCTCAACGCCCGCCCCAGCACTGCGCGTTCCCGGTACGACAACCACTTCTTGAGCACCTGATAGCCGCCCAGCTTGTAGCGCCAAACAGCAGCCGGGACGTTGCGCCAGTAGGCATTGCCGTTCAGGTAAATGTCGAACGTGGTCTGACCGAGTACGCCTGTCGCATCACCCAGGGCGGCGCGTTCGTCCGACGTGTAATCGCGTTCAACAATGCGACCCTGGCCCGGCATCACCGCGTCGCCCGTGCCGTAATGTCCCCACCCGGCGGTCAGGGCGAAGTCGTCTCCATCCATGTTACGTCCGTCTACCGTGGTGGGAACGGCAATGGCGGCGACCTTCGGGCGTAGGGTTCCGGCTGTCACGCCCGGCACGGGCGTTTCGGGATCAAGCAGGGCAGCGAGTTCACGCCCGCGTGCTGCGGATTGGGTAAGTGCTTTCGCTGCGTCAGACGCGGGCAAGATGCCCGCGCTCCCAGGGGTAGGCCAGCCAGGGAGCGGAATACGAGGCCATTCCATACGGAGCGCTCCTGCGTTCGCCTCGCGGTAGGCGGGGTCGTGCAGCACGGCCAGGACATGGTGAAATAGGTCTTCCTCGCTGGCGTTGATATGTTTGAGATAGCGCCGTGCAGCAGGCGACAGGTTGGGGCGGCGTTGCTCGCTGTTCCCCCCAGTTCTAAGGCCGTTGTCGCGGAGCCAGACCGGGAACCAAAGGGCAGTGCGCTCAATCATATGCAGCGAACCGAGATACTGCGTGAGACAGGTCTGCGGTTCGGTCTCTCCCTTCCGAAGATGTTGGGCGGCGGAAAACCATATATTCCCCTCAAACACATGCGGCTTGTAGTCAGCCCGTGAACGATCAAGCAGACCGCTATCCGCCTCCCAATAGAGCCAGCGGTTATCGAACGGTCGGTAGGTGAAGCGGATGAAGCCAGCCTCAATCGGTCCGCCGCGAGTGAGCAGCGTGTCGCGTACCGCGTGAGCGTCGAACCGCGACGTAGTCTTCATCGTTCCGGGATAGCGCCGCGCAATTTCCTCGTGACTCAACCCCGCGTCAAAGTAATCGGAGACCCGTGCCTTGAGCCGGTCAAGATCGACATCAACAAGGAATCCGTCACGGCTGGTCTTGACGCCAGGAAACGACACCGGGAACAGCTCGGGCAGCGTGGGCCAATCGAAATAGTCCGCACTGACCGCCGTTCGTACCAATGGCAAACCAAGCGGCAGCACGGGCTCGATATCATCATAAAGCGCCGCCGGGTCCGCCTCCGCCGTCTCCAGTAGTTCCTCCTGCTTCGCCTGCCCCCACAGATGCCGAAAGCCAATGGTTACAGCCGGCGTATGGTCCGCCTTGCGGACTAAGGTCGTAATCGCCGTCCCTACCTGAATCCCCATCGGGTCGCTTGACGTGGAAAAGATGCTGGGGTCCGGGGAGCCGTCCGGTGTAACCTTGCCGGTCTTGTACTTATCGCCATTAAGACAATCGATCCGAATGGCGTCAAACGCCTCCAGATACTTCTCCCGCATCCCGGTGAACGATAACCCATCCAGCCACGAATAGTTGGAGATAAAACACACCACCCCCTGCCCGGTCTTCTCGGCAATGCGTCGTTCCGCCATACGGAAGAAACGGACATACAAATCGTTCAAGCCCTGGCCTTCGGGCCGCCGCACCCGCTTGGTCACCCGGTAGGCGTCCGACAGTACCCGCTCTTCGTCTACGGCCATGCCGGCAAAGCCGTTGTAGGGCGGGTTGCCCAGAATCACCAGAATCGGGGTGTCCTGCTTGACCCGCTCGGCTCGGTCGCGTTCTTCTTCTAACTCGGGGAAGGGGAGGGGTTTGGTAGTGTGGGGTTCCCAGCCGGTCAGGGCGTTAGTGAGAAAGACGCCGGCGCGTTCATTCCCATCATCGGCCAGGGGTGCGTCCAAGTCCTGCATGGTCAGGCCGACTTGCAGGTGCGCCACCACAAACGGGGCGGGCATGATCTCGAAGCCGAACACCCTGTGCATTGCCGCCTGTTTGACCCGCGCGCCGGCGAGTGCGCCCATGCCTTTGCCGGTGAGATTGGCGGCGATCCGGCGCAACACTTCGGCTAGATACGCCCCGGTGCCGCAACACGGGTCCAGGACATAAACATTATCCGCAGCCAACCCGTCCGGGATATGCAGGTCGTCTTTTAGCGCTTTGTCTACCCTCGCCACCATGTAACGCACGACTTCAGTCGGCGTGTACCAGACGCCTAACTGTTTCCGTAGTTCTGGGTCAAAGGCTTCGAGAAAGGGTTCGTAGAAATAGGGCACGGCCTCGCCTTCGTTGAAGCGGGTGAAGAAGGCGGTGCGGTCCACGCGGTTGAGCGCCGCAGAAGTCCAGTCCAGGACTTCGACCAAGCCCAGCGGACGCAATTGGCTCGGACTGGAAAGCTGCTGAAACAAGGCGGCCAGCACCGGTGCGCGCAGATGCCAGACGGCTTCATGCCAGTTGAACGTCCCCCTCGGCGACGGCACGTGCCGTGCCCACAAGACCCAGGCGGAGAACACGCCGTAGAATAAGGTCTGCACCAGGGTTGAATGGAAGAAGCGCGTCCCTTTGTCGCCCTTGAAGCGAACGCCCAGCGCCTCTTCCAGGGCGGTACGAAGGGTCGTGAGTTGCGGAGTATCGTCGGCAGTCTCAATCCGGGCCAGGGCGTCGCGGGCATACGAGGCCAGTAACCAGGCCAAGTCCTTGGGGTCGGTCAAGCGTGCCCGGTGCGAGAGCGCACGGGCCAGATATTCGCCCAGACCCGCCCCAACCTCGCGGGCAAAGGTACGGGGTGTTTCCAGTGAGCGCTTGAATACCTCAGCGCTACCAGCCAGCCGAAAGGTTTCGAGTGTGGCCGGGTGGCCGGCGGCGTCTTCACCTACCAGGACAAAGTCGCGGGTGTTGGTGACCAGGATAAGACGGTAGCGCTCCCAATAGCGGCTCACCTGAGCGGACTCTGCGGTCAGCCAGGCATCGTCGTTGGCGGATTTGACCTCAACGACACCCCGTTCGGGCACTTGGCCTTCTCTGGGCTGATTTTTTTGTAATTGCTTGGCTGCATACAGCCCAAAGTCGGGATGGCCGGCTCCCTGGTCGGCGAGTTCGCCGACACAGCTCACCTTGGGTTTGAGGGCCTTGCCGACAGCATTCAGCAGATTCTCCAGCGGCCCATAATACGACCGCTCGCCAGTTGCCCCGCCCGAAGCCTGTATTCGGCGCAGGTCGGTCAGGTAGGTTTCGACCGCGGTTGTCAGTTTGGTGTTCGAGGTCGGCATGACGCCTGTTGTGGCTGAGTCCGGGCCGACAGGCAAGACCCGTGTGGGCTGCCCCCCGTCCCTTCGACTAGCCGGTGTAGGGGCAATTCATGAATTGCCCCTACGGAACCCCACAGGAGATAGGGCGTATTGTGGGCGGGGTCAAGTTCCGTATCATTCCCTCCGAGGAGAGGATCGGTGATAATGGACTTTGCGGGCTGGAAGCCCGCGCTCCCAGGGGCTACTCCCACGCATAGACGCGGCCAAGCCTCTTCCCGTATGCTGGGCTCCGGTCCAATACACTTGAAAGGAGTACCCCGTCATGCACCTTTACGATTTTCCACAGTCGCCCAACTGCCGTCGGGTGCGGATGTATCTGGCTGAAAAAGGGATCGCTCTCTCACTCAAGCCGCTCGACTTGTTGAGCGGTGAGCAAAAAACGTCGGCCTATCTCCGTAAAAACCCCTTTGGCGCGGTCCCGCTGCTCGAACTCGACGACGGCTCGGTCATTGCGGAATCGCTGGCTATTATCGAGTATCTGGAAGAGCTGCATCCCGACCCGCCACTGTTTGGCACGACGCCGTTTGAACGCGCCCAGGCGCGGGTGTGGGAGCGCCGGGCGGAGTTTGGCGTCTTGCTCCAGGGCACCCGCCGCTTTTTACATACCAGCCCGTATTTTGCCGAGCGGATCGAACAGAGTCCGAAAGTTGCCGCGGAAGCCGGTCAGGTGCTCAGCGAACGGCTCTCCCTCTTCAATACGCATCTGCAAGACAACGAATGGCTGGCCGGCGCCTACTCGGTGGCCGATATCACCCTGTTTGTTTCCATTGAATTTGCCGCCGCGTCGAACTTTCAACTCGATCCGGCCTGGGAGCACGTGCAGCGCTGGTGCTCGGCCATACGGCAACGTCCGAGCGCACAGGCCTGACCCGTTTTCTCACGTATGCTGCAAACGAGATGGCCCGGCGGCCGGCCGGCGGTTTTGCCCTCACCCCCAGCCCCTCTCCCTCAGGGAGAGGGTCGCCTTGAGCTTGTCGAAGAGCCTGCCCCGTACTTGATACGGGGGCCAGGTGAGGGATACAAGGACTGCCGATACTGCGTGAGAAGGAGAGACATATGAAAGCCGTTCTGTTCGACCAACTCGGTGGTCCGGAGGTCTTACAACTCGGGGATGCACCCGAACCGGAGGTGCGGCGGGGGAAGGTGCTGATCAAGAATCATGCGGTGGGCATCAACTTCGCGGACACCCTCTTCCGCCAGGGCCAGTATGCCATGCAGCCCAGGCTGCCGGATATTCCGGGGCTTGAAGCCGCCGGAGTGGTTGAGGCGGTGGGTGACGGTGTGGAGGGGATCAAACCGGGCGACCGGGTGACGTCGATCGGCATGAAGACGTATGCCGAGTACTCGCTCGCCTCAGCCGGCCAGGTCATGGCCCTGCCCGACTCGGTCAGTTTTGAGCAGGGCGCGGCCTTTCCGATTCAGGTGCTGACCGCCTACCACATGCTCTTCACCTGCCATAATCTGACCGCTGACCAGTCGGTTATCGTCCATTCTGCGGCCGGCGGTGTTGGCCTGGCAGCGGTCCAGATTGCCAAAGCGGCCGGGGCGCGGGTGATCGGCACGGTCTCGACCGATGAGAAAGCAGCCCTGGCCAAGGAGTACGGCGCAGATGAAGTCATCAATTATGCCACCCAGGACTTCGCCGCGGAGACGCTCAAACTGACCGATGGCAAAGGCGTGGACCTGATTCTCGACGCGGTGGGCAAGCCAACCCTGGAGAAGGGCCTGAGCTGTCTGGCGCCGTTCGGTCATCTGATCCTCTACGGTCGGTCCGGCGGCGTGCCTGACCCGCTCAATCTGTTTGGCTTGTTCCAGAAATCCATCAAGGTCAGCGGGTTTATTTTGTATACCGTCTCGGCCATGCCGGAGGTCCATCACCAAGGCATTCAGCAATCCCTCCAACTCATGGACGAGGGCAAGCTCAAACTGCTGATCGGCAAGTCCTTTCCCCTGGCCGAGGCGGCCGCAGCCCATCGCCATATGGAGTCGCGTCAGTCGGTCGGAAAACTCGTCTTGATTCCGTAGGCCGTGCGATAGCGAGACAAAGCAAGGAGGCTCCGCCATGACCTGGCAAGCGCAGTGGAGCGACAAACTGCTGAGCGCAGACGCGGCGCTCGACCGGATCACGCCGACCGACCATGTTTTTACCGCCGGCCTGACCGGGACGCCGTTCACGCTGTGTCGGGCGCTGGTCGAAAACCGGGAACGCCTGCGGGGCCTGCGCCTCAATACGCTGGTGTCCCTGTTTGACTGGAACGTGCCCGGCCTCGACGAATACTTCCAGTTCGAGTCGTGGTATCTGAGCCGGCGCGAACGGCCCCTACTCCACCAGGGCAAACTCGACTACGTGCCGGTCTCCTACTTCCGAGCGGAGACCCTGCCCTACGGTATTGACGACCTGGACGTGTATCTGGTGGCGGTGTCGCCGCCCGACCGGCACGGCAACTGTAGTTTTGGCACGAGTGTCGGCATGTCGCCGCTGATGACCCAGCGGGCTGCGCGAGTCATTGCCGAGGTGGACCCGAGTTTCATCCGAACCGGCGGGACGAACACGCTTCATGTCTCAGAACTTGAGTGCCTGGTCGAACGCCGGAGTCCGCCGGCCACGCTGGTCACGCCTGAGACCTTTACTCAGGAAAAGCAGGATATGATCGACACCATCTGCATGCAGATCGCCAACGATCTGCTGGAAGACGGAGACACGATTCAGATTGGAGCGGGGGATATGACCAGCCCGCTGCTCGGCTATGTGTATGGCCGGCGTAATCTCGGGATGCAGACCGAGATTATTCCGCCGGGGGTCGTGGCCCTGGTACGGGAAGGGATCATGACCGGAAAAAACAAGGCCATTCATCCGGGCAAAGTGGTGGGTACCGCCTTTCATCCCCAGTTGAGTACCGAAGAACTGGATTTTATTGATCAGAACCCGGTCTTTGAGCTGTACGATTTCAACTATACCGACGACATTCGCCTGCTGAGCAAAGACCCGCGCTTTACGGCTATCAACAATGCCCTGAGCGTCGACCTCACCGGACAGGTCGCGTCCGAATCCATCGGCTGGCAGATGTTCACCGGCACGGGCGGCCAGACGGCGTTCTCCATCGCGGCCTGTCTGGCCGGCGGAAAATCCATTATTGCGCTGCCGTCGAGCTCCTTCCTCGACGGCTCACGGATTTCCCGCATCGTACCCACTCTGGCCCGCGGGACCGTGGTCACGACCCCGCGGGCTTTTGTTGACTATCTGGTCACGGAATACGGGATCGCCACGCTGCGCGGCAAAAGTCTCCGCCAACGCGCCCAGGCGTTGACCAGCGTGGCCCATCCGGACTTTCGGGCCGAGTTGCAGGAAGAGGCGGAACGGATGTTTTACGGAAAAGAGTAAACGCGCCCTCCAACCAATCTACAAAGCTGGGCACGTTTACTCTTTCAGGCCGTTCCCGTCCCTCATTGACCCAGCGCCCGCAAGCTGTCATGAAAAGGGCTCATATCTTCACCCTAAGGAGGACGCAGTGAAAATTGGTATTACGATGTTTGCAACGGATTATGCCATTCGGCCCGACACGCTGGCCAAAGAGTGTGAGGACCGTGGCTTCGAGTCCATCTGGTTTCCCGAACACACCCACATCCCGGCCAGCCGCAAGAGCCCGTTTCCGGGCGGCGGGGAGTTGCCCAGGGAATACTGGCACACCCATGATTTGTTCGTGACCCTGGGCGTGGCCGCGGCTGTGACCAGCACGATCAAAATCGGCAGCGGCATCTGCCTGGTGATCGAGCGCGACCCGATTACCATGGCCAACGAAGTGGCCACCGTGGACCAACTCTCCAACGGGCGCCTGCTGTTCGGCATCGGCGGCGGCTGGAACTCCGAGGAAATGGAAAACCACGGCACGCCGTTTAATCGCCGTTGGAAGGTCTGCCGCGAGCGGATCGAAGCCATGAAGGAAATCTGGACCAATGAAGAGGCCGAGTATCACGGTGAGTTTGTGGACTTCGATCCGATCTGGTCCCACCCCAAGCCGGTTCAGAAGCCCCACCCGCCGATTCTGATGGGAACCTTCAACGGCGGTTTGAAGCGGGTCGTCAACTACTGTGACGGCTGGATTCCGGTCGGCTTCGACACCACGACGCTGCCCGAGTCGATAAAAGAGCTGCACGCCTTGGCCGAGCAGGCCGGCCGCCCGGTCGACGAGGTGCCGGTCTCGATTTTTGGCTCTTCCGATAAGGAAGAAGCCTTGGCCAGCCATCAAGAGTTGGGCGTTGAGCGGGCGGTGCTGTTTCTGCCCTCGGCCGGTGCCGATACCGTGCTGCCGCTGCTGGATAAATATCAACCCCATATCGCAAAGTTTGCGTAAGGCATTCAGGGGCGCACGGCCGTGCGCCCCTCATAGCTCCCGATTGCGGACACATGCGCCGGAGTGTCTCTTGACATCGCTCCGGCACGAGAGGAGAGTGGACGCGCCAACCCTGGGCGATGCACGCTTATCCTCTTCCTCCTCTCACTAAGCATCTATCCTCCATTGTTGACCGGTTTCTGACATCTCACCGTGCGGAGGTGTCGCTTACCTGAACGCTTGCCGGTCGAGCCGTAAGAGGAGCTGTTAGTGTGAGACGTTCGGAGGAGGGTATAAAGATGTTCGGCATACCGCTGGAGGCCATTGCCATAGTGGGCTTTATTTTGGTGGCAGCCTTTGCGATGTATCGTGCGGATCAAAAGAAAAAAAACGCGTCAAGCGACTGAGTTGATCCGTCTTCACGGGCAGGTCTTTGCGGGGTTGTTGGCAGCATCCCCGTCGCCCCGTGAGTCAGGCCCACAATCCAGGCGGACACGACGCTGTGTGTCCGTCTACTCTTCTACGGCTGGGTATCCCAGGCAGGCGCTTTCCGGTTCTTGGAGCCGCGCCAGCGATATTTCTCCAGATTGACCTTGCCATTGCGGTCGAACGCGACCCCCTCTTCCTCCAGCAGCCAGCGCTGTTCCTCGGCGCGCACAACGTCGCCCCGCAGACTGATGCCGCCCGAGGCGTTAATCACCCGCTGCCACGGGACTTTTTTCGTCAAAGGGAGCGGCAGGTGGCGGAGCGCGGTGCCGACCGCCCGCGCGGCCCGGGGTGCGCCCAGCAGGGCTGCCACCTGCCCATAGGTCACGACTTTTCCGCGCGGAACCCGCGCGACCAGGCGATAGACATGGGTAAAAAAACGCGGCGAACGGTCAGCCATGGGAAGCGGGTCAACCCTCTCTTACGAAGCCAGTACCCCAAGCTGCTTGAATAGCCCGAACACGTCCCACGAGAGCCAGACTTCTTCAATCTTTTCGTCCGCTATGCGATACACCGCCACACCCGCGACCACGACTTCCTTACCCGTTGACGCAACGCCCATAAAGTTACCGTCGTGCGTGCCGTGGAAGGTCCAGCGGGCGACCACTTTTTCTCCGCGCGAGACAAAATCCTCTATCGTGAAATGAACGTTCGGAAATCCCCGGCGTACCGAAGCGACGATCTGTTTGACATCGTCCGGCCCACCGCCAAGATCATAGCCGGCCGGATAGTGGCTGACATAGGTCGGAGAAATGAGTTCATCAACGCTCTCCATTTTGCCCCGATTGAGACAGTCTTCAAAATAACGACGAACGATGGCTTCGTTTTTTGCAATAGACATGAGTATGCTTCCGATTGCGTATGAAATCTTCCCCGTTGATATAGCTCTTATACATCCTGCGCTTCGGGTGAAAGGGGCGGTGCGTCCTGCCGTTTGCGACGCTCGGTCCGCTGGACGCCGGGCACCAGCTTGGACACGGTTGTTGCGCCCTGCCAGTCACCCTGAACGTCTGCGGCAATAACGGTAACCCGGACCATTTCACTCACGCCTTGGGGATTCGGGAGGAGATTCGCCTCCAAACGCCCGTCCTCGGGCAGCCGGGCCTCGACATCCGGCGGGGGGAGCACACCGGGGTCTTCGGGATAGTTGCCAATGGCTACGCGGTACCGGGTCCGGGGCTGCTGTTGAACAACCACGGACACCGGGTAGTCCAGGCCGGTCGGCAGTCGGTCCGGCACCGCAATCGTCACATTCGGCGCAGCCTCACCGAACCGCCCCTCCCGGTAGGTGGCTAGGCGTTTGTCGGTGTAGATGCGCCACTGCCCGGCGTCCTTTCGCAAGCGATGAGACAGAACGTCGGTAATCACCACCTCGCCCGCTCCGATATTGCGAAACCGATCGGTATAGCGCAGGCGCAGAGCGGTCGTGATTGCGGCGCGCGTGTCGTCCGCCTCTGTCACATCGACCTTCTCCACGCTCAGCGCCACCTTGCGCTGCCGCAGCCGTATCAGCACCTCGCCCACACCCTGCTTTGAGCGTCCGGTGCCGCTGATAAAATCGTCCGCATAGACGGCCAGCACCTGCTCCGGGTCAAACGCTTCCAGCCCGTGAGTGAGCTGCTCCAGGGTCTGGCGCAACTCGGGTGGAACCGCTGGGTCAGTGGAGCCGTGCGGGCGTTCACAGGCTGTACCCATGGACACAGCCAGCAGCACTGCGGGGGCGAGACGCAACGCGTTCATATCTGAGGCTGTACAGAAAAGTGTGCCGCTCGACAAGCCTGGAAGCGCCACCGGCCCACCAATCAGCCCAAATCAAAACAAGCCGGGCTCTGCCTGTGAGTGTAAGGGCCGGAGGTCTGGCCGGCAGACGCCACAGGGCGCATAACCAATTTCTGCCGCTCGGGTGGGCGAGGCAATGAATAGCCGATTCCCCGCCTGGATTCCCTGTGCAGCCTCGCAGCTCGGCCGGCAAAATAGCTGTTCCGCTTGCCGACCGACATAGAGCTGGTCCTGGGCGATGGCAAAGCCGGAGCGTGAGGGCACAGTCGGGATGCCTTCAACCGCCAGGATATCCCGCTTGAGCGCGATTTTATTGCCGGCATAACCGGTCAGGCTGCCAGTATTGCCAACAATGCGGTGACAGGGAATCCGAATTGGCAGCGGATTGTGGCGCAGGGCCTGGGCGACCGCCCGGACGGCGGTGGGTCGCCCGATTCTTTCGGCCAGCCCGCCATATGTCGTCAGGCTGCCATAGGGAATCTCACGCGCCGCCTGTAAGACCTGCCGCTGAAAATCGCTGCGCATGAGGCCATCATCAATCACCCAATCAAGCGCCTGGCGCGCGCCGTTCAAATACGCTTCGAGTTTTTGGGTCAGCGCAGCATGGCCACCAGGTCCTTCAGCCTGCTCAAGGGAAAATTGAGCAAATTTTTCTCCGAGTCTTCTTACTCCGTTTTCGGGATCGTCGGGAGAAACGAATTCAACCAGGGCCACCCCCTTATCCGTTGTGCCGATCCGCAGCGGACCAAGCCGAGACTGCCAGAGGCTCAAAACGAGGCGCGGCCGCGCGCTCCGAGTCAACTCGGCCAACTGTGTATCGAGCGCGCGTCGAGCGGCGGCGAGTCCGGTCTCCGAGGCGGGCAAAGAGCCAAGCTGAAGGCGGACCTGTTTGTACTGTTCCAGGCGCTGAGCGCAGTCAGGACAGGCGGTCAGGTGGCTGCGGACTTTGTGCTGTCTCAGCTGTGGATTTTCTCCGAGCGCTTCGGCAATAAGGTCGTCTTCGGCAAATCCACACGAGAGAATGTTACGCTTCCGGGTTGGCATGACATCTCCTTTCTTCTCCGGTCGTGATCCGCTGCCAGTACGCTCGCAGCTTCTTCAGGGCTTGATACACATGCGCCCGGGCGCTGTCTTCGGAGCAGTCCAGGTTTTCGGCAATCTCCCGATAGCTCAGTCCCTCAAGCTGCCGCTGTAGCAATGCCGTGCGCTGTCGGAAGGGTAAGGCCCCCAGCCCATTAAGGAGGAGCCGGGCGGTCTCCTGCGAGTGCAAGGTCTGTTCCGGCGTTGTGGGGTGCACTCCTGGAGACGGGAGGGGCGCGTCCGCGACAAATATTTTTCGATACCGCTGCCGGCCGCGGATGTAATTTTTTACGAGATTTGTGGCAATCCGAAAGAGCCAGGCCCGGTGGTTGGCGTCGGCCGGCAGGTCGGCATAGGCGCGATAGGCGCGCAGGAAGGTCTCCTGAAACAACTCCTGCGCATCGTCGTCCTTACCCGTACAGCGGACGAGATAGCGATAGACGGAGCGCTGATGGAGATTGATGATTTCCCCAAATGCGTCCGCCGTGTTGCTGGGTTGTTCTGGAGGAGGTGCCATTCCAATTCCGTAGAGCAGGCTTTCTATAACACTCTTTCGCCTGAAGAAGTCATCCCAAAAACCCTGCTGGCAGGGGAGCGAGCATCCCAAGAAAGCAAGTCAGTGAAAACCACACAATGAGCAATGAGCGATAGATAGACATAAAACATAACCTCCCTTTCTCTTATGTTCTTTATATAAGACACCGGAGGGGGCCTTATGTGAAAAAATGATTGCCTGACAGCGGTCCGGGCCGTATAGTCCGAGTGTCATGCAGCCCATCGCGACGACGCTCGTTGCCCTCCTCGTTCTGGGTGCTCTTTCGAGTGCCCTGACCGCGCCGTCTCCCATTGGGCGGGCAGGCTTCTTCCCGCTCGCCCTGCATAATACCTGGACGCACGAGGTCAAATTCTCCGGGGGAGATTATCACTACTATATGACGGAAACGGTGATCCGAGACGATTTTCCGCTGCTTGACGACGTGTTCTATATTGTTGCCGAGGAGTATGAACCCTTAACCGACAGAGCGCCTGAGGCGAAAAGCACGGTCGCCTACCTGCGAAAAGACGGCTTTCTCCTGCGCTACCCGTGGCTTGATTCCGAGCATGACAAAGTCTGGGATACAAACCTTGGGAAAGGCATAGAGCGCATCCTGCCCAGCCCCTATACCGGAGAGCGGAGTTGGGAGGCCGGGCTCCAGACCAAGGCCTGGCCGCTTGAGGGCGGTCAGCAGGTGACGGCCTCGGCCCACGCGCGGCTCGATCCGGTCGCGGTGCGGGTCCCGGCCGGATCGTTCCGCAACTGTCTGCGCGTGGAAACCACGACAACGAGCAGGGTCGCTGACCCGAGACGCAAGACCACCGAATTTCACCTCCACTACACCGAGTGGTACGCCCGGGGGGTGGGCCTGGTCAAAGCCATTAGCAGCGAAGGCGCGGGCACGCCGGTCAAGAGCGTCACCGAGCTGGTATCATACCGGATTCACACGCCGTTGGATTAACGCCGGTCGCGGACCGGGAAAATCGACTGCTTTCCAAGCCTGCCTATCTCAACGACCATCTTTTGCTTGACTTCCCACTCCGGTTTGCTAGGCAGCATGGAGAGGGGGGGACAGGATGTATCCCAAAGCCATCGAGAATTATTTTGCGCCGACTGAGGTTGCCGAGGTGCTGACGCTCCTCCAGCAATACGGAGAGCAGGCCAAACTCCTGGCCGGTGGCCAGAGTCTGATGCCGCTGATGAAACTGCGGCTGGCCGAGCCGCAGACCATTATCGATCTGAACCAGGTGGCGGCGCTCGACGACATTCGTGAGGAGAACGGGCGGCTCCACATCGGCGCGCTGGCCCGTCATGCCGACGTGGCCGTCCACCCGCTCATTCTGCAATCCTATCCGCTCCTGGCGGACGCCGCTCGGAATATCGGCGACCCGCAAATCCGCAACCGGGGGACGATTGCCGGGAGTCTCGTCCATGCCGACCCTTCGGCCGATTATCCGCCGGCGGTCATGGCCCTGGACGGCCAGCTTGTGGTGGCCAAGGCGGCTGGTGGCACGCGGACGGTTGCGCTGGATGACTTTCTGGCCGGCCCGCTGATGAGTGATATTGGCGAGGATGAATTGGTCACGTGGATTGAAATTCCAGCGCCGGCCGCACACGCCGGTGGCGCCTATGCCAAGCACAGTCAGGTCGCCGGCGATTTTGCCATCATCAGCGTGGCGGCCCATATCACGCTCGACCCGAGCGGGATATGCCGGCAGGCCAGCATCGTTGTCGGCGGCGTGATGCCCAAGCCGAGCCGGGCCGAGCGGGCGGCCGGTCTACTGCAAGGAAAAGCCCTTGACGCCACGCTCCTGACCCAGGCCGGAGAAGCCGCGGCCGAGGAAGTGGAAACCGAGGATGATGTCAGAGCCTCGGCCGCCTATCGCCGCCAGCTTATTCGCGTCACGGTGCCAGAGGTGGTGCGTCAGGCCAGCGCCCGAGCAGAAGCGTAAACCCACCCGCCACATCAGAGTGAGGAGAGGTCGGCATGAAACGAAGCATAGGCATAACGATTAACGGCGAAGTCTATGAGGAGACGGTTGACCAGCGTCTCTTGCTGGTTGACTTCATTCGCGAGGTGGCGGGACTGACCGGCACGCATGTCGGCTGCTCGGTCGAAGGGCGCTGCGGGGCGTGTACGGTGATTCTGAACGGCAAGGCCGTCAAGGCGTGTCTGCTGTTGGCGGTTCAGGCCGATGGGGCCAGCGTGCTGACCATCGAGGGCCTGGCGAGAGATGACGCGCTCCATCCCATTCAAGACGGCTTCTGGGAAAAGCACGGCTTGCAGTGCGGGTTTTGTACGCCCGGTTTGCTGATGGCCCTGTACGAATTTCTCCAGAACCCCAAGCATTCGGACGAAGAAATCCGCACCGCCATGTCGGGGGTGATCTGCCGCTGTACCGGCTACGTCCATATCGTCGAGGCGGTCAAGCACGCCATCGCCACGGTCGAGGCGCTGTCGCCACAAGAGCGCAAAGAATGGTTTCCGGAATGAGTAAACGCGCCCTCCGACCGACATGCAGATGTTGGCACGTTTACTCATCTATAGCGAACAAAGGAGCGCGTCATGGCTACCGCGAATGTTTGGGTCGGCCAATCCATTAAACGCAAAGAAGATCACCGTCTATTAGTTGGGGAGGGGCAATATCTGCCGGATATCGTTCTGCCGCGTATGGTCGTCATGGGCCTGGTGCGCAGCATCTACGCCCACGCAAAAATTACGGCCATAGACACCGCTCAGGCGACCGCCCTGCCCGGCGTGCGGACCGTGCTCACCGGCGCGGATGTCAAACACCTGGGGCCGGTGCTGTCGGATATGAGTACGCCCAATCTGCCCGGCGAGACCAAACGACCGGTCTTTTGGCCGCTATCGATAGACGAGGTGAAATACGTCGGCGACCCGCTGGCGGTTGTGGTCGCCCGCGATAAATACACCCTCGAAGACGCGCTTGAGCTGGTCGACGTCGAGTACGATCCGCTCGACATCGTGCTCGACCCCGAGCAGGCCCTCCAGCCTGACGCGCCGCGTCTCTATCCCGACTGGGGCGACAATATACTCTACCATCAGCATATTCCCGCCGGCGACCCCGACACGGCCTTTGCCCAGGCGGATTTGGTCATCAAAGAACGCTTTCGTTGCCACCGCACCGGCGGCCAGCCCATGGAAACCCGTGGCTGCCTGGCGGTGTATAACCCTGGCGAGGGTCTGACCCTGTGGCTGACTACGCAGCGCCCGCACATCAAACGTCACCTGCTGGCCGAATACCTCAACATTCCCCACAGCCAGATGCGGGTGATTATGCCCAAGGACATGGGCGGCGCGTTTGGGACCAAGGCGCCGCTCTATCGGGAAGAACTCCTGGCCTGTCACCTGGCCATGAAACTGCGCCGTCCGGTGAAATGGGTCGAGAATCGTCAGGAAAGTTTGATGAATGTGGGTCAGGGCCGGGATCAGATTCATGAGTTGGAACTGGCCGTGAAGAAGGACGGCAGCATTCTGGGCTTACGAGATCGGATTCTGGCCGACTGCGGCGATGCCCGGACTGCCATTTACGTCGGTTTTGCCATGCCCTTTCTGGGGGCGATGTACCTCATCAACGGTTACGATATTCCCAACGTGGATATCGATCTCACCTGTGTGGTGACCAATAAAGCCTGTCTCACGCCGAGTCGGGCGTTCGGTTCGTTCGCCGGACGCTTCGCGCTCGACCGGGCGGTTGAACTGGCGGCCCGCGCCCTGGAGATGGACCCGGTTGAGATTCGTCTCAAAAATGCCATCAAGACCTTCCCACACGTCTCGGCGGTTGGTGTCAACGTGGACTCGGGGGACTTTCCCGGCTCGTTTGCCAAGGCGTGTGCCGCGCTGGATTACGACAATTTTCGGACAGAACAGGCCGAGGCGTGGCAGAACGGACGCTATCTCGGCGTCGGCTTCAGCATGGGGGTGGAAATCTCCGGGGTACCCTCGGAAGTGCTGGTGCCCATGGAACGCCAGCCCGGCTTTGGCGTGGCCACGGTCCAGTTCGACGCGCACGGCAAAGTCCAGGTGGCCGAGGGCGACTCGCCGCACGGCCAGGGGCATGAGACGACTATTGCCCAGGTCGTCGCCGGCGAACTCGGCCTGTCACCGGAAGATATTTATGTCACCTATGGTGATACCCATTCCGGTCCCTTTGCCGCCGGCACCATAGGCTCTCGCGGCGCCTCCTATACGCTCAGCGCCGCGGTGCTGGCCGCGCGCGCTCTGCGGCCCAAGATGGCCAATATTGCCGCCCACCTGCTGCATATCGAGGCCGGCGAGGACGATTTCGTCTTTCGTGACGGACACGTCATTTTGGCCAAAGACGAGAGCCGGCGCGTGCCGACTGCCAAGATTGCCGAGGTGGCGCTGCTCTCTCCGACCGAACTGCCGCCCGGCATGGAGGCCGGCCTTGAACATACGTCTCATTTTGAGGCCGAGACCGCCGGCATGCATAGCTGCAACGTCCACGCCGCCCAGGTCGAGGTGTTTCCCGACACGGGTGAGTATAAAATCGTGCGCTATGTTGCCGTGGATGACGCCGGGCAGCCGATCAATCCCATGGTAGTCCGGGGCCAAATCCACGGTGGGGTGGCCATGGGCATCGGCAATGCGTGTATGGAAGAGTTCATCTACGATGAAAACGGCCAGCAACTCACCACCACGCTGTTGGATTACCATATCCCATCCTCCCTCGATCTCCCGCATATCGAAACCATCGAACACAACGTGCCCTCCCCGCACACCCCGTTAGGCTCAAAGGGAAAAGGCGAGGGCACACCCGGCATGGTGCCGGCCGCGGTGGCGAATGCGCTTGAGGACGCCTTGCAGCCCATGGGCGTCAAAATCACGGAACTCCCGCTCACCCCGGAGCGGATTTGGAAGCTGATTCAGGCGGCGCAATCAAAAGCATAAGGGACGGAAAGACTCCGTAGCTGCTTCTCGGGAAACGGGGAGTCTCAGACGCAGGTCGTTCAGTCTTGTAGGTCGGCTTAGCCGCAGGCGTAAGCCGACACGGCCGTGCTTGTCGGATTACGCTACGCTAATCCGACCTACTCACTCCTCGGGGGAATAGGGGGTCTCAGACGCGGGTCGTTCAGACGACGGATGAGACTTCGTTTTCTTTCAGTTGCTCCTCAAGACCTTTCAAATCTCCGAGAACCCACACATCGGCTATAAGCTCCCCATCGAATGTGAACAACGCACATCCTGTCCAGATCACACGCTTACCGGTTGGTCTGAATCCCATGAAGTCCTGCTGATGAAGGCCGGAGAAGGACATTTTCGTGAAGACCTTGGTTTGCTCCGCTACCAATTCCTCAATCGTACAACGGTATTCTCCAAGGGCGTGGTGAACCATATCGACATATTCTGCGAACCCCTGATGTCCCCTCTTTTCCTGGCCGAGCGACCCTCGGAACGTGCAATCTTGATGGAGTACCGTCGGGATGGCTGTTTTGTCGTGCGCGTTCCAGAGCACTGCATAGAAGCGTCGGACTTGTTGTTTATATGTGTTCACTACGCGGCGTCTTTTCGTTGTGCTTTGTCAAAATCAACAATAATTCTCGCCGGAGGCAGGTCTGGAATATGCCTATGCTTCCCGTGAAAGGGAAAAAGAATCCGATCAACCCCTCGGGCGACCTCTTGTGAAAAGAACGCTCGCCCGCATACCTGACAGACCTCAGCCGGGATATCCTCAAGAATAACATCGACGGGGCTGCCAGTACGTCGAAAAACTCGGGTTATCGCATCAGGACGAAGCTGACCGGAACATCCGTTCAGGCAGCGTTTTACCGTCGCTTTCTGCGTTTTCTTCTTTTCCAATTGGATTCCCATTCCTTCTCTCACATAGACCGAGTGACAAAGTTATTTTTATCAAGGCTTGGCCCAGGCTCATAGGCTTCCCTCTTGTCTGGTCCGGCTGAGGTGGTATGGCAAGTGCAGGGAAAGGAGGGATGAGTATGGCATCACTGACTGAAAGAGTAGCCATCGTGACCGGCGCGGCGCGGGGAATCGGCCAGGAATACTGCCGGGCCTTTGCGCGGGAGGGGGCCCGGGTGGTCGCGGCCGACGTCCTGTCGTGCGAGGAGACCGTCACCACAGTCCAAGACGCGGGGGGAGAGGTGGTAGCAGTGAGCACTGATGTCACGAGCGCCCAGAGCACCGCAGCCCTGGCCGCCGCGGCGCTCGAGCGTTTTGGCCGGATCGATATCCTGGTCAATAATGCGGCCTTGTATGGGGGAATGTGGGTCGGCCCGTTCGATCAGATCTCGGAAGCCGACTGGGATCGGATGATGGAGGTGAATGTCAAAGGCATCTGGCTGTGCTGTAAGGCGGTCGTGCCGACGATGAAGGAACAGGGCAAAGGCAAAATAATTAATGTATCGTCGAGTACGATCTGGGCCGGAGACCCGTTTGCGCTCCATTACGTCGCCTCAAAGGGGGCGGTGTTTTCCCTCACCCGTGCGCTGGCCAGAGAGCTGGCCGGGACGGGGATTAACGTGAACGCCATCACCCCCGGCCATACCATGACCGAAGCGAGCAAGACCATACTCGACCCCGAAACCTTCGAGCGCTTCCGGCGGCAATCGGTCAAGCGGCAGATTATTAAGCGCAACGAAGAGCCGGCAGACGTGGCAGGCACAGTCCTCTTTTTGGCCTCGGATGCGAGTGACTTTATGAGCGGGCAAACGCTCAATATCGACGGCGGGCGGGTCCATTACTAACGACCGACCGGAATAAGCAATTTTCTTCCGCCTTACAGCTTGACCTGCACCGTCACCCCGGTCCGGGCGACCAGATTCTTTTTATCAAGGTCCGGCCCGTGCGCCTCACCGTCAACGACATTATCCGGCATGAGATTCTGCGTGGTCTCGCGGCGCAGGATGACGACCACGTTTGACCGATCGACCAGGGCAAACGGAAATTCATGCCAGGTTCCGACTTTCATTGTAAAGCCGGACGAACCGTCGAACAGGAGCGCCCGGACCTGTCCCAGGTCCGGCAGGTCGTCCTCGGTCGGTGGGGCGAGGACAACGACGAACGGTTTCCCTTCAAGCGGAATGAAGGTCTGGGTATGCTTGAAATGGCGCTCCATCCACTGGACCCGCATCTCGCGGCGGTCAACGCTGGCTAGAGTAAGCATGGTCTCCTCGTCAGACTCAAACGTCACCGGAGCGTAGACGCTGACCTTGCCGTCATAGAAGGCGACCGGCAGCGGCTTGGCTTGCTCGTGGATGCCGAGCAGTTGTCCGAATGGCGCAACCGTTTCCGGGGTGGCCTGTTCGACGGGAATTTCATGGATAGTCGGGGTTGTCATACGAGACCCTCCTTTGTGGGGATTGTGCCAAGCCCGCAGCCATCCGACAAGCCGGCGCATCCTGGTGCTCTCTTCAGAGAATAGATATGTTCTGTCCAGCCCAACAAGAAGAAAAGGATATCATGGTCGAGACCGATCTGTTTGACATTATGTATTCGTGTCGGAGTATGCGCCGACTCAAGACCGACCCGGTGCCGTTCGAGTTGATTCACAGGGTGATTGAGGCCGGTACTCAGGGGCCGAGTGGGGGTGGTGTGCAGGCCTGGCGCTTTGTGGTGGTCACCGAACAGCGGGTAAAGGAACAGATTGCCGAGATCTATCTGCGCGGCTGGCGCGGTGCACAAGCCAATTATGCCAAAGCCGGACTGACGCCCGAGAACAGCAAAAACGTGCGCGCCGCCGCCTATCTGGCCGAGCACCTGGCTGAGGCTCCGGTCCTGCTTATCCCCTGTCTCCGCGCGCGCCAGAGTCATGCCGCTCGTCTCAATGGACCAAACCGAGAAACCTTTCTGCGGATTCTGGGCGGGAGTATCTATCCCGCAATCCAGAATATGCTGCTGGCGTGCCGAGCCCTCGGGCTCGGGGCCTCGCTGACGACGATTACGACGCTGTACGAGGACGAGATGCGGAAAATTCTCGCCCTGCCCGAATTTATTACGACCTACGCCCTCATTCCGATTGGTTACCCTAAAGGCAGATTCGGACCGATGACCCGTCGCCCGGTCGAAGAAGTGACCTGGCTGAATCGATACGGGGAGGCGTTTCCAGGGCCGGGGGATACGGAACGCGTGTAGGGGCAGCCCCCTGTGGCTGCCCGCCCCCTCCGCCCGTCCCACCCCTGGGCGCCCGCCCCACCCCTGGGCGACCACAGGGGGTCGCCCCTACGCATCCTTTTTGATCTCGGGGAAGAGGTCGCGCTTGGGGACATGCGCCTTTTTCCAGACCATCACGTTGCGCGTGTACTGGCACACTAGGGTGCCGTCCTGCTTGACCCCCCGCGTCTCAACTTTGACGATGCCCCACTGCGGCTTGGAATTGGATTCGCGTTTCTCCAGGACTTCCGACTCGGAATACAGCGTATCGCCGGCAAACACCGGATTCGGCAGGGTAATGTTATCCCAGCCCAGGTTAAAACCGTTCTCGCTCACGTCGGCGACACCGAGCCCGGCAACAATAGCCAGGGTGAGCCCGCTGTTAATCAGGCATTGACCGAATTCGGTCTGCTTACCGTATTCGTTATTAAAATGAATTTGATTGGTGTTGCAGGTCAGCAGGGTGAACCAGGTATTATCCGTCTCAGTCACCGTCCGCCCCAAGCGACAGCGATAGACATCCCCGATTTCAAAGTCTTCGTAGCAACGTCCTTCCCAGCCAGGTTTGACCGCCATAGCAACCTCCTTAACAGAGTGAAATTTTTGCCGCAGTGTACCACATGGCTTCTTCCCTTGGGAGCGCGGCCATCTTGGCCGCGTCTGTGAGCGGGCTAGAAGCCCGCCCTCCCAGGCTGAGGCGACTCTTACCAGTAGTGCGCTTTTGGTTTTTTATTCTGTTCGGGTGGGGTCTCCTCTTCCTCTTCAAGGACGGCTGAGACAATCACGAACTGACCACTCGTGCGGTAGAAAAATCCGGCTAGCAGGACGGGTTTCCGAATATGTTCTTCGGTCAGGAGCGGGGCTAAAATCTCGCCGTTGATGATGCGCAGATTCGGCTGGTGGCGGCGCATATCTCGGAGCACGGCACGTTCGCTTTGCATCTTGCTCGTGGTGCGGCACTCATCGACCTGAAGATAGACCTCATCCTCGGAAATCCCGAAGGCCAGGAGGTCGCCATGCCGGCCGGGGTCGCCGGTCGGAACGAAATAGAGCTTCCCACTGAGACGGACTCGCAGCGGAGGGCCTTCAGCGCCAGACTCTGACGGCAGGGCGAGCAAAAGGACGAACACCCAGACCAGGGGGCTGACGTGTCGAAAGAGGAAACGTGTCCTCCAACAGACCGGAGATGCTGGACACGTTTCCTCTTTGAGGGATTGCCTGAACATCGGACGCCTATCCTCTAGTTGCCTGATACGCCTGCCTGCCTGCTGCCTCACTCACTCCGCTGGCCTCCCTGTTTGGGCTCTTCCTGACAGGGAGATACGGCCGGCTGCTGCGCCGGCACCAGCGGGAGCCGGACTGTGAAACAGCTTCCCTGCCCCACGCGGCTCTCGACGCTGATCTGCCCCCCGTGCGCCAGCACGATTGAACGGGCTAAGGCCAGGCCGAGGCCGGTGCCGCCGCGGCTCCGGGCCGGGTCGGTGCGATAGAAGCGATCAAAGATGTGACGCTGCTCCTCGGCGGCAATACCGGCTCCGGTGTCTCTCACCGCCAGGTGCGCCTCTGCCCCGCGTGGTTCCAGGCTCAGCGTCACAGTCCCGGCCGGCGGTGTGTATTTAAGCGCGTTCTCACCCAGGTTAAACATGAGCCGGAACAGCATGGCCTCACTGCCCCGCGTCCAGAGTTCCACTGGCGCGTCATGCTTGAAGGTAATCTGAGCCGTCTCGGCCAAGGCGCCCAGCGCGGCACAGACGTCGCGCAGGACTGCTGCCAGATTGACCGGTGTGCGCGCGATACTCATATTGCCGCTGTCGGAGCGGGCCAGAAAGAGCAGGTCCGTGACGAGCGCGCTGAGGCGGTCAACTTCTTCGAGGCAGCTGACCAGGACGGAGCGATATTCCTCCGGTGTCGGAGGAGAGCGGAGCGCAACCTCAAGCTCGCCTTTTAAGATGGTCAGCGGGGTACGCAGTTCATGGGCGGCATCGGCGCTAAAGTGCCGGACGGCGGTAAACGCGCGTTCCAGCCGTGCCAGCATGGCGTTTAATACCGCCGCCAGACGGCCGAGCTCGTCTGGGCTGTCCGCGGCCTCGATCCGGCGCGAGAGGTCTTCCGCCTCTATTGCCCGGGCCGTATTGACCATCGCATCCACGGGGGCCAGGGCGTGCCGCGCCAGAAACCAGCCACCCACTCCCGCGCCCCCGAGCGCCAGCGGGATGAGTCCCAGGAGAATAAAGAGAAACCGGGAACGGGCCGTGTCCGCACTCTCAAGGGGCATGGCGACCTGAACCAGATGAATCATACGGCCGCGCTCAATAACCGGCAGCGTCAGCAGCCGGACCGGTATTCCCTCCCTCTCTTCCCCCCTGGAAGGAGGAGGTAAGGTGATGGTCTGATAGGTCTCCCGGCCTTGCCGGGCGTTCAACTGTGCTTCCGGGCTGAGTGGGAATTGCATGCGCGGCACAACGCGGGGGTCCGGACGACCGAAAGGATCGAGCAAACGAAAGAACCGCGAGGCCGGCCCAGGACCAAACGGACCCAGCAACGCGTCCAGAGCCGCACCGAAATCCCGTCCCGGCGACGGGGGACGCCGGACTGAATCGGCAATGGACACGGCGACCGATTTCAGCGAGGCATCAATATTGTCGCGCAATCCCCGGTCGAGGAGGATGAGAGCGGCTGCCCCAAGCAGGACCAACATGCCGGTCAGGAGAGCCGTATACCACAGCGTCAGGCGAGCCCGCAGGCTGGAAAAAAGGAAACGCATTATCCCTCGGGTTCTCTTATGACATAGCCCACCCCGCGCACGGTATGGATCAGTTTGGTGGGAAACCCGGCATCAATCTTCTTCCTGAGATAATTGACATACACGTCAATCACATTGGTAAAGGTGTCGAAATCCACGCCCCACACATGCTGGGCGATAAGGGCGCGGCTGAGCACACGCCCAGGCTGGCGCAAAAAGAATTCGAGCAAGGCGAATTCTTTTGCGGTCAGTTCAATGCGGTCTCCCGCGCGGCTGACCGAACGCGAGACTAGGTCGAGTTCCAGGTCCGCCACGCTCAGGCTGGAGGGAGACGGGGGGCTGCCCCGGCGCAGTAAGGCGCGAATCCGAGCCAGCAGTTCTTCAAAGGCAAACGGTTTTGTCAGATAGTCATCCGCGCCTCGGTCCAGCCCGGCGACTTTATCCGCAACCGTATCACGCGCGGTGAGCATCAGGACCGGAACGCGGAGCTTATGCCGCCGCATCTCCTGGAGGACGCTCAAGCCGTCCCGCTTGGGCAGCATGACGTCCAGAACGACCAGATCGTACTCATGATCGAACGCCTGAGTCAGTCCGACCTCGCCGTCCGGGGCGCTATCAATGCTATAGCCCTCGGCCTCAAGACCGCGGCGGATGAAACTGGCGACCTTTGCTTCGTCTTCAATCACAAGGATACGCACGCGTGTGTCTCTCAACTGCCTCAGGTTCACGGACGGCTTGAATAGGCGTATTGTAGCAGACACCGCGGGAATCACAGACCCAGGTCGGACTTCTTGCTCCGTTCTCTTTTGCTGACTGCGTGCGAGTGCAGCCGTTATGCCTATCGGACGCCCGAGCCTGTCCCCTCTTCATATTTTGAAACTCGTCCGGCACCTGCCCCGGTTCGCGAAGCTGTTCTGGCGGCTGTTCCGAGACCGGCGGGTGCCGCTGCGGGCCAAGGCTGTGCTGGTCGCGGCACTGGTCTATCTGCTGCTGCCCATGGACTTACTGCCCGATATTCTGCCTTTCGTTGGCGTTGCCGACGATATCGCCGTCCTGTTACTTACCGGTCGCTGGTTTCTTTCCCTGTGTCCCCCGGACGTGGTACAGGAGCAGGTGAGGGCATTGAGTGAGGAAGCCGCCGGTTAATACCCGTTTGTCTTATAAAAGGAGTGATGTATGGCCTACCGCCCGACTCTGATGAGCACGCGAGGGATGATTTCGACCGAACACTATCTTTCCGCCGAAGCCGGCATGCAGCTGCTACGGGCCGGGGGCAACGCCTTTGATGCGGCCGTTGCCGCGGCGCTGGCCGAGGGCGTGCTCAACCCCCATATGCATACCTTCGGGGGCGAACTGTCCGCGCTCGCCTATAGCGCGGCGGACAAGAAAGTCTTCTCGATTAACGGCAATACCGTTGCGCCCAAGGCGGCAACGCTGGAGTGGTTTCAGCAGCAGGGCATGCGCCTCATTCCAGGCCGCGGGGTCCTGGCCGCCGGACCGTGTGCGGCTCCGGATGCCTTCATATCCGCGCTGCAACGCTTTGGCACCCGCAGCTTTGCCCAAGTGGTTGCACCCGCTCTGGAACTGGCCGAGAACGGTTTTCCCATGCACGGCGCCTTACGCGGCCCGGCGCCGGCCTATCTGAATATGGATTTTTCGATTGCCGGTAATGCCGAGCATTTCAGGCAACACTGGCCGTCTTCAGCTCAAGTCTATCTGCCGGGCGGACATCTGCCCGAGGTCGGTCAGGTCATGACGAACCCGGACCTGGCCCGGACATTTCGGCGTCTGATGGCGGCAGAAGAACGGGCCGGTGGCGATCGGCTCGACGGCCTCGCCGCCGCCCGGGCCGAGTTTTATGAAGGGTCTATCGCTCAGACCATAGCCGCCCATGCGAAGGCACAGGGGGGGCTGCTGAGCGCGGAAGATCTGGCCGACTTTCATATTCAGATCGAAGAGCCGACGACCCTCAACTACCGTGGCTATGATGTGTATAAATGTGGCCCCTGGAGCCAAGGCCCGGTGTTTCTGCAGCAACTGGCCCTGCTGGAAGGGTTTGATCTCAAGGCGATGGGCCTGAATAGTGCGGACTATATTCATACGGTCACGGAAGCAGCCAAGCTGGCCTTTGCCGACCGTGAGCAATACTATGGAGACCCGCATTTTACCGATGTTCCGCTGGCAGGACTCCTCTCCAAAGACTATGCGTCCGGGCGGCGGGAGTTGATCGACACCGGACAGGCGTCGTTCGAGCAGCGACCGGGCAATCCGCGGACTGGTGCCGCCTTGCTCGAAGGCGAAGACATCTTTGCGGCCCGGAATTGGGGGCCCGGCACCGTCTATGTGGCAGTGGTCGATAAAGACCGGAATATGGCCTCTTTTACTCCGAGCGGTGCCTGGATTCCGTCCTCCCCGGTGATGGACGGACTCGGCTTCCCTCTGGGGACACGCGTGCAGACGTTCTTCCTGGATGCAACGCATCCGAACGCCCTGGTGGCGGGGAAACGTCCACGGACCACCCTGACGCCGACCCTGGTCATGCGAGACGGCCAGCCCTGCATGGTTTTTGGCACGCCGGGCGGAGACCAGCAGGATCAGTGGACGCTCCAGTTCTTTCTGGCTGTGGCCGATTTTGAACTGGAAGTGCAGGACGCCATAGAAGCGCCCCGATTCTCGACCGCCCACTTCCCGAACAGTTTCTATCCGCATAATTGTGTTCCCGGTCTGCTCCGGGTTGAGGATCGGATTCCCGAGGCGATACGGAATGAACTCGAAGCCCGTGGGCATACGCTCCAGGTCAACCCGGCGTGGAGCGAGGGAGACGTTCTGGGTATTCGCATTGATGCCCGGCAGGGCACGCTGTACGGCGGAGCGGATGTACGTGGGGAACAGAGCAAACGCATGCCGTCACATATCGTCGGCTGGTAAGGTTGCCGCCGGCTGGGCGCTGTTTTTTGTACCCCCTTATCGTCTGCATCCGCCCTGTATTAGAAAAACTAAAATTCAAATTTAGCTCTTGATTCTCAACGCGGGGGTGCTAAGTAGGGAAGAGTAGTGTGTGTGGAAGGCTCATGGCGAGGGTAACATCGTCCTCGGACTGAAGACAGGAGGGCAGCCGCTCTATATGCCGCCTCGGGAGCAACATCTCAGCTCCGTTTTTCTCAGCCGAACAATTCGGTTTTTTCCATCCACACAGTGCTCCCGTTCAGATACGCCCCCCGCTCTTCTCTTTCGTCCGCGAACACCATTTCCCCTGCGGACGGTTGACGTCTTTTCGGCTCTGCAAATCGTTGCAAAGAGTAAGCGTGTCCTCCAGTCACACAAGGCTGTTGGCACGTCTCCTCTTGTAGCGCCCCGTCCGCCTCCACCCAGCCATACTCTGAGGCCGGCCTTTTTCGTGAACCCAAAGAGTTGGAGGAGTAGAATTATGCAACTTCCAGTGCGCATCGTCTCTCGCGATCTGTATCTTTCCAAGCACCTAGAGACCACCATTCATGAGAAAGCCAGCAAGCTTGATACCTTTTACAGCCGCATTACGCGCTGCCAAGTCGTCATCGAATCCCAGACGCATCATCACTGGAAGAGTCCATCCTATAAAGTGCGGATCGACCTGAGCGTTCCCGGTGCCGAGCTGGTCGTCAACCACCACGAAAACCAGGATCTGAAAATCGCTATCCGAGATGCCTTTGATGCGGCCAAACGTCAGTTGCAGAGCTATGCCCGCCAACAACGCGGCGAGGTGAAAGCGCATTCCGCAACGGCGGAGGCGTGGCATTAGCACGAAGAGCAGCCCGCTACTGTTTCCTGAAGGAGAGGACAAGCCATGGCCGAGGGATTTCGCAAGATTGTGTGTCCTGTCTATTTGAATGAAACCTCACCCCAGATGTTAGCCTATGCCCGACACTTCGCCCAACTCGGAGATGGGACCATCTACCTCCTCCATGTCGTGCCGACCGATGAACTCCATCTCCTGCGGAAGGTCTATCGGCCGGACGAAAGCGGCGGAGCGGATATCAGTACGGCAGAACGTGTTGCCCGTGAACAGTTAGAGGCGATTGCTGAGGAACATCTTAACGATACCCACTATGCCATTCTGACCCAATTCAACAGTAATCCGGCGGCTGGAATTCTGGAAGCCCAAAAAGAAATAGGCGCCGACCTGGTGGTGATGTCCTCGCACGGTCGCACCGGACTTGCCCATCTCATTCTGGGCAGCGTGGCCGAAAAGGTCGTACGGGAGTCCGTCTGTCCGGTGTTGACCATTCGTCAAGGAGATGCAGAAGTCGCCTCGTCTGCATTCCAGCACATCCTTGTTCCGGTGGACATTGCCGACCGGTCGGCGACCGCTCTCATCTGTGCCAGGCAAATTGCGGCCCAGCACGGGGGAACCATCTATCCACTCCACGTCGTGCCGACCGAAGACATTTACCTCCAACGGGACGTCTACCGGCTGCAGGAGGGAGAAGGAACGAATCTTGTCCGGGCGGAAAAGGTGGCCAAAGAGCGCTTAGCGGAAATTTCGCAGACCTATCTCGATGGCGTCCGCTACGAACCGGTTGTGCATGTGAGCAGTGACCCGGCCCGTACTTTTCTTGAAATGGAAAAAGAAGTTGGAGCGGATTTGCTGGTTATGGCGACCCACGGGTTTACCGGCCTGTTTCACCTCTTGCTCGGGAGTCTGACCGAAAAAATGATGCGAGAAGCGGGCTGCCCGGTCTTGGCCCTGCACCAGTAGCTGAGAGCAGGAGCGACGGCATCTGCTACACAACACAAGAGAAGGGACACCATGATGAAGGATACGGCCTACCGGATCGTGAATGAATCTCTGAAAGACGAACTCCGGGCGATTGATTTTTACCTGCTCGCCGCAGATATTGCGCCCACCCCGGCCGCTCGGCTGGCAGCCCGGCGGTTCGCCAGAGAAGAAGAGCAACATCTTGACGACCTCATAGAGTGGATTGAGTGGGAAGACGATCCGGAACTCCGCACCGTCTTACAAAACATCCATCTCCTCCAGTACGATACGTCACCCCAAACCGACGCCGTACGGCACTGGGTAGAGTTATGTCACCAGCAGGAGGTCTCCGACCCCGTGCGGATGCTGTTTGAAATAGCGCTGGCGAAAGAGCAAGAGTCGCTCGGGCACCATCATACCCTGGAGCGCCAAATCACAGAGCCGCTGGCCCGTCGGGTACTGCACGCAATCTGCCAGGCGGAAGAACAGCACCAGCGGTTCCTGGAAGAGCAGTATCACCGGCTGGTGTCTGAAGGTGAGGAGGCCACGCAGTCCTGGCACTAAGGGAGACAGGACTGCGTGGCCCTTCTCCATACACGCGGATAGCTGGGATAAGATACTGACCGAGAAGACGGACTGGTCGAAGTCCGATGAGTCGCATTTAGCGGGTCCGAAACTCGCAGAGCCGAGTTTGTGTGACGAGCCGGTCCAGTGTTTGGAGCGTAAAGACCTTGCCTCGGGTCGCCAAGAGTAATTTCTTCATATCTTCTCGCCTGACCCCAAAACCTCGTCCGGCGATACAGGCGATAACCTCAAACCTGGGCTGGCCGCTCGGGCTACTCCGTCTACTAATAGTATCAAGGTGTTGTACCCGAGTGACTTTGTCCCGAGCGGTTCCATCGTCTTCTGTCACTTTGGCTTCAATAACGACTTGCGGATTATACTCATCGGGAACGATGAAATCCGGTGTTTGATCAAAACCGGCAATCTTCTCCGCTCGTTTCGGCCGCCTGGAGTCTACCCCATACTGATCCAAGACTTTTGCGACGGCAGATTCGAGCAGGTTGCCGACCAACTCAGAAACCGAGTCACGATGTCCAGCAAAAGGGCGGCCTAAAAAACGTTCGTACAATAAGAGCAGCCTCAAAAGGATACTTCATACGGAGAACCCTCAGCTTCCTTCACTCGTACTGTCCGTTTTCCTGAAAGGCGCAAAAGATTGTCCGGGAGATAGGGTTCAACCTGCTCTATCCCTCCGAGATCTTGCACTGCCTGCGAGATGCGCTGTAGCTTCTCTCCGGTCTTTCTCTCTTTTTCCCATGTCTGGCGGACCTGCCAGATAGCCAGGCGAATCAGATGCCCATAGGCAATGCACCGAGCATCACCCCGAGTCGGCTTGTGGCCGCTATTTGCGAGTTGTTCCAGGTCATCTTCGACTAAACCGGCAATCTCCTGAGGGGTTGAAACAAGAGTGTGCCGGGAGATACGTCCGGTTGAGCGACAGACAAAGACGGTATCAACGATTGAGGACCCCGTTCCGCTGATATGAATCGAAGCGCCCATTTCGGCCGGACAGGCTAAAGAGGCGGAACACACCAGGCCGGCATCGAGAATCGCCACCGAAAGCGGGTAATACGCTTCAAGCCTATTGTGGTGGTATGTAAACGCCAGTGGCGCTCCTGGTTTCAGGGCCGTCGCCATGCGAGACCAGACGGAAGCGAGTCCTTCGGTGAAGTGGCCCAAGTCTCGTTCCATGGTGGCATTCCCTGTCAGTTCGCTGCCGTCGTGTGGTCTGACTCTGAAAAATCTCACCGGCCACGAGACGGCGGAGCCAGACATAACAGAAGTCCATCAGCTCAGCGTATTGCACATTGGCAAAATAAGGGGGGTCGGTAAAAACCGCATCAAGGGATCGAGGAGGAAGGTCCAGCCGCGTCGAACTCGCACAGTATAAATTGACAGTCCGGCTCCGCTTGCCCTCTCGCTTTCTTCCAATCCATTCGTCAGTAATAGGAATCTGGCTCTTCCGGCCGTTTTGACGAACAACCTCGAAAGGCTGCTCGCAATACTGCTTGGCCTTGAAAAATTTCTCGACAATATTGGACCAACCTCCGCTTCCAATATTGACTCTTGCATTCTCTTTCATGAGGCCGAGAAAATTGGATTCGCAAGAGATCAGCCCCACGGGAAAACCATGAACCGAAAAGATGTCAAGGGATTTGAGGGCATAGGTATCATAACGACAGAGTGTATTTTGATAGCGGAGTAAGTCTGAGAGGTTTGTGGCTAACGCCTCTCTGAGGCGTTGATCTTCCTGCCGCGCAATCGCGCGACAGGTCAATTCAAGGCCGAGCAGTTGCCGGTCGTTAAACATCTCCCTGTAGCGAGCGTATCCCCAGCGATGGAGGCGGCTCGTCTCATCTCCCGCCGGTATTTGATTATCCGGGATGTATGCTGTTTTGCCGTTTAGGAGGACTCTTTCTGCCTCCCGATACCGATCGAGGTCGGTGACGTCCGCTTTCTTAAAAAAACGTCCCCGATGACGGGGTCGGCAATGTGGGCAGTGATACTCAATGGCAAACATGCGGTGCTGAGGCGGACCGTCGGATTTGTGCGGGTAGGTATTCTCAATCCCACAGTCCGGACAGGCACAGCGATTACGAGCGGCCGGTCCTTTCAGGCGAAGAGGCGTCCGACACCAGGAGCAGCTTCCTGGAGCATTTCTCTCTTCCGCTTCGTTTAACTCCCCACACGAGGGGCACAGCAGAACATTCTTCGGATGCCTGCGATTTTCTGCTAAGAGGTAGCCGGGAAAGAGATCAAACCCGCGTTTACAGTGCCCGCACTGATGTGTCTTCACCCAGAGGAAATATTTAACGTCAGCATCTCGCTTGCCGCAAAAAGTGCACTCCGTTTTGTAAAAATCTCCTATTTCATTCTCCAGCCATTGTTCTATTTCAGCAGCAGCTTCCCGGTATTTGCGCAGGTCGAGTTCCTCTATTTCCTGTTTGACAACCCAATAGGCCATCGGGTTGATGTCGTAACCGAAGACACTACACCCCATCCGATTCGCCTCAAGAAGGGGAGTACCTCCTCCCATGAAGGGGTCGGCGATCTGTATGCCTGTCAGGTCGTGAGACTCGTAGAAGGTCTCTTTGAGAGCGCCGGCTACAAATTCGGATAATAAAAGCGCGCGAAAGAGGGTGCCGGGCCGCCGCGCAAACCACTTATGGACGGCGATAATCGGCCGGTAGTTTTGTTGGACCTGCTTTTCCCTCAACGCAAGGCCGGAGACGAAGGCGACATCAAACTGGCGCTCTATCCCTCGGCCGAGCGAAGGCTCTCCCTGCGAGGGACCTCCAGAGAATAAATTTGCCTGTCCTTGAACTGCCACGGCTAGTTTCGTTTCCACTCTGGTTTATTGTCCAATAAAGACTAGCACGATCAATGCAGAATGGCGCTCCCGTTCGCTCCTGCATTGTCCTCAGCCGTTTTTTGGGGGCAGGCTGGTCGGGTCGTTCCAAAACGGGAGGCGTGTGAGTTTGTGCTGCCTCCAGGTCAAAATTCCATCTCTCTGACATCTGCCGCAATATGCAGGGGCGCGGCAGTCGCCGCCCGGACTGCGTCGGGAGTGACCCCCGGCGCATATTCTTTTAAGACAAAGCCCTGAGAGGTCACCTGAATCAAGGCCAGATTTGTCAGCACCCACGACACACACTCACGGGCGGTGAGCGGATAGGTACACGCGGGAAGCAGTTTTGGCTCACCCGCCTTGGTGGTGTGATGCATGACAACAATCAGCCGGCGTGCTCCGGCGGCAAGGTCCATGGCTCCCCCAATTGAACCGGCCCGCATATGGGGGGCTTTCCAGTTTGCCAGGTCGCCGTTTGTGGCGACCTGAAAGCCACCCAGGATGACCGTGTCCACATGTCCCCCGCGGGCCATGGCAAACGCCGCGGCACTATCAAAGAAACTGGCCCCCGGTTGCAGCGTCACCAACTGGGAACTGGCATTATACAGATCAACATCCTCTTCCCCGGCCGTGGCCAGCGGGCCATAGCCCAGCACGCCGTTCTCGGCATGGAGCGTCACGTCATCAGCAATAAAATCCGAGACCAGGGTAGGCAGGCCAATACCCAGGTTCACATACTGGCCAGGCTCCAAGAGGCGGGCCGCACGCAGCGCCATGAGTTCCGGCGTCAGGCCGCTTATCTGTCCGGCACTCTCTGCCGTTTTGATCGTCCGGCCCTGGGTCCGCATGAGTGTGAACACCTGCTCCCGGTCGAGCAGCCTTTCGCGCCGGACGAGACGGTCGACAAAGATGCCGGGGGTGGCAACCGCCTCCGGATCAAGCCGCCCCGGCTCGATAATGTCATCGACCTCAGCGAGGGTGACCGCCGCCGCAGAGGCGAACGGTGGGTTAAAATTGCGCGCCGTACCGCGGTAGATCAGATTACCGGCCGCGTCAGCTTGATACGCCCGAATGAGGGCAAAGTCGGCCTGGAGTGCGGTTTCCATGAGGTACTCCCGGCCCTCAAAGGTCCGTTTCTCTTTCCCTTCGGCGACAACCGTTCCAACCCCGGTAGGCGTGAAAAAAGCGGGAATCCCCGCTCCGGCAGCGCGAATGCGCTCGACCAGGGTTCCCTGGGGCACTATTTCAAAGGCGACTTCGCCCCGTCCAATCTGCTCGGACAGCGGCGTTGTGCGGTAGGCATAGCCACCGAAAGAGGCGATCAGTTTCGAGACCTGGCCGTTTTCAGCCAGAATCTGGGGAGACAGGGGTCCGAATCCGGGAGAATTGCAGATGATGGTCAGGTCGCTCACGCCGCTGTCTCGGAGGGCAAAGAGCAATTCGTGCGGCCACCCCTGGAGCACGCCAAACCCGCCTATCAGAATACTCGCTCCGTCCTGGATATCGGCAATCGCTTCGACCGCGGAGGAGCGAGCCTTTTGCATACTCATACAAGCCTCATACTCGGTGAGAAAATTTGGGCTGACCGCTCGGTCAGGTTGATCTTCGGCTGCCCGCCCCGTAGTATAGCCCATCGGGCCGATCCGCGCTCAAAGAGGAAACCTGTCCTCCATCAGCCAAAAAAGCTGGACACGTTTCCTCTTTCAAGAGGGAGGCCGCCGTCGGCATGAGCGAATATAGCGTACAGGAAGGACAATCGGTGGCTGACCATCCAGTCTGGCTCTCACAAGGCGCCCCTCAGGGGGAAACGCCGCCGCTCGTGCTCTTTCACTATCCACTCGCTTTTACCCTTGTCGGCCGAGAAGCTGGCGCCCCGCCGACGGTGACGGTGGAAACCCGGCTGGATGATATCAGTGCCGCAGACCTGGCGTATATGGAGAAGGTGCTGAATTTTGTGAGCGCGCAGCAACGGCGCGGCAACGTCCGGCCGCTCGACTCTCAACCTGCCCCGGTGGGAACCATGCCAACGGGCCGGATGTGTGACCTGTGTGAGATGGCCCAGTATACGCAGTGGTATGCCGAGTTTTACGCGCCCTTGCGTTTCACCATTCTCGACTGCGACTCCTGTGAGGTGCCCATCGCGGTCCTTGGCGAGCACCGCGTTGAGGTGCGCCCGCAAGAGGTCGCGTTTATGGAAAATGCCCTCAATCTCGTGGCCGAACAAAAGTATACCGGAAAATTCCCGAAGTGGATGTTTGACCACAATATGCGGCAGATCCCGGATCATTATCATTTTCATGTCCGCCCCTTGCTCTGGTAAAAAGAGGGAACATGCCCTCCAATCATTCACAGAAGCTGGACATGTTTCCTCTTTGCGGCGAGGAGAAGTGAAGTGACGACTATGCAGGCGGTGTTATTGCTCGGTCCAGGCAAGATTGCCTGTCAGGAATTACCCGTGCCGGAACCGGGCCCCGAAGAGGTCGTGCTGAGGGTGGGGTCTGCCCTGACCTGCGGAACGGATCTCAAGGCTTTTTTGCGTGGCCATCCCAAGATGCCCCCACCGATCCGTTTCGGCCACGAATACTCTGGAACGATTGCCGCGCGCGGGTCGCGGGTCTCAAATTTCCGCGAGGGCGACGCGGTCATGCTCGCCCCAACCGGCCCGTGTGGCCGCTGTTTTTATTGTCGGCATGACCAGGAAAACCTGTGTACATCGCTCATGGCGACCATGGCCTTTGGCGGCTATGCCGAATATATCAGCCTGCCCGGCCGGATTGTCCGATCCAATATGTTCCCCAAGCCAAAAAGCCTGCCTTTTGTCGAAGCAGCGCTGTTGGAGCCGGTGTCGTGTGTGGTCTTTGGATTACAGCAGGTGACGTTCACGCCTGAAGATACGGCGGTGATTATTGGTGCGGGTGGCTTTGGGCTGTTGCATCTCATCCTCTTGAAAATGCTGGGTCTGGAGCGGGTCTATATGGTGGCTCGAAACCCGGACCGGGCCAGGGTCGCGGGCGAACTTGGCGCAGACCGCGTGATTGCCCGTCCGGCCGAGGAAGCCCGGGCAGCAGTCCTGGAGGCTACCGGTGGCCGCGGGGCCGACCTGGTCATTGAGTGTACGGCCCAGCCGAGTGTCTGGGAAGAATCCCTGTTCTTTGCCCGTCCCGGCGGTCAGGTCATTCTCTTTGGCGGTTGTCCGCAGGGAACCACGGTTGCGCTGGACGCGACCCGGCTGCACTACGATCAGGTCCGTCTGTCGAGCCCCTTTCACTTTAATCCGGCCGCCGTGCGTAAAGCGTCTGAATTGCTCATATCCGGACAGATTCCAACCGAGTATTTGATTAGCGGTCGCTACCCCCTGGTTGACCTCTGCCAGGCGTTTGATCGGATGCAGCGTGGCGAGGGCATCAAATACGAAGTCGTACCCTGAGGACGAAAGTCTGCCATGAAGATTGTTACCCCGAACGAAGCCGTCCGGGCTATCCCCGACGGCAGTATCGCCATCTTCCCCCACAGCTGTGTCGAACCGACGACCTTCTATACGGCTTTCCAACACGAGGTTGAGCGCTTCAGCAACCTGAGCGTGTATTCCGGGCTGGCGTTTGGAAAATATCCCTTTCTGGAGAAGGGCTTAGGCACGAATTTTCGCTATGTGACCTGGCAGGCGGCACCCCAGCTTCGGCGTTTGTTCAAAGAAAACGACCCGCGCAAGGTCGGGTTTGTACCCATGCGGTTCAGCGAGATCACCCGCATTGTGAACAAAAACGGTATCATCAAGCCGGATGTTGTCGTGACCCAAGTCTCGCCACCCGACCAGGACGGAACGGTCAGTCTGGGTATTTCGGTCAGTATCTATCAGGACTTTATCGACAGCGCGAAAATGGTGATCGCCGAGCTGAATACCAATATGCCGGTCACGCACGGCAGGAGCCGGGTGCCGATTGAGAAGATTGATTTTGCCCTGGAGTCTTCCGAACCGCTCGGGACCTATCGCACGCCCCACCAGAGCGAGCGCGACGCCAGGATCGTTGACTATGTCCTTGACCTGGTTCCTGACCTGGCCTGGGTGCAACTCGGGATAGGTTCCGTGCCCGATGCGGTTCTGGGCCGACTGGCGGACAAAAGAGGGGTGAATCTCTACTCAGGTATGCTATCCCAGGGCTTGGTCCAGTTTCTCGATCAGGTGAAACACACTCCCAAGATTCTCACCGGCGAGCTTGCCGGTGACCAGGAGTTCTTTGATTTCTGTGGTCGCAACCCGCTCATAGAAATGGCGACCGTCGACGTCACCCACAATATTCTGGAGTTGGCCAAGCTGCCGCGTTTCGTCTCCATCAATTCCGCCGTGGAGATCGACCTGCACGGCCAGAGCAATGGCGAGACCATTGGACCGGTGCAGATCAGCGGCGTCGGCGGCAGCCTCGACTATGTGGAAGCCGCGGCCTTGGCCGAGGACGGCGTGTCCATCATTGCGCTGCCGTCAACGACCGAAGACGGCAAGCGCTCCAAGATCGTCGCCGGCCTGGCCCCCGGTGCGGTTGTCACCACGCCCCGCTTTTGTACCGACTATATCGTGACCGAATACGGCATCGCCCGCATGAAGGGCAAAGACCTCCGCGGGCGGGCCGAAGCCCTCATCCAGATCGCCCACCCGGATTTCCGGCCTGCATTGGAACAGCATTTGGTCCAGGCTTGAATGTCCTGCCTGCCTGCCGTTTATTCCCCTTCAAAGCGGGATGGCGGACCGGTTTACATCATGTCGTCCGGCCCACGAGACAGCAAAAAGCAGCGGTCGGGTATGCCGGCCCGCTTAAATGGCTTGATTGGTTTGCGCCTCAAGACTATGCTGGTCAGCATGACGACCGCATCAATTTCGGACTTGAAGACACATCTCTCCCGCTACCTGCGTGAGGTTGGCGCGGCGGTGAGGTTCAGGTCCTGGACCGAGGCAGGCCGATTGCCAGGCTGGTGCCTCCCGCAGCAAAGGATGAGCGCGGCGTCCGGGATCGCTTGATTGGCGCCGGCCTGTTACGGCCGGGCAAGGGGAGGGCCGCGGCCATACTGGATCAGCCGCCGCTGGCATTGCCGGTGGGTTTGTCGGAGGCGTTGGCCGAGGAGCGGACGGAGCGGCTGTGAGATATTGGGACGCCTCCGCGCTCGTCCCCCTGGTCGTTGCCGAACCAGACAGCGAGTCGGCTCGCACCTGGCTGTCCGAGGACGACCATATCGTTTGGATCCCCCCTCGCCCCCCTTCATAAGGGGGGAAGCCCGAAGGGCGGGGGGATCTCTTCGCTCAAGACGGTACGTTGGAACACCCGCTCTCGCAGAGAAGCACAGGCGCGCCTTTTTTCTCTCCGGCCTGTTTGATACGCTCAGTCTCTCGCTGGCGCTGTCGGTAGCGCTGGCCGAGGCTGCCAGTCAGGAACCAATCTGCGTGAGGGGACGATTATGATTGAACGGGCCGCTATTCTGAGCACCGGGGATGAAATCACGACCGGCAAAGTCGTTGATACCAACTCCAACTATATTGCCGATAAGCTGATTGAAGCCGGCTTGGACGTGGCCTCGATCGTCACGGTTGGTGACGTTTCAGAACGGATCGTGTGGGCCTGGGAACAGGCCATGGTGCACGCCGACGTGATTATCTCCACCGGCGGCATTGGGCCAACGGCCGATGACCTCACGACCGAACTGGTCGCCAGGGTTGCCGGAGTCGATTTGGTCTTCTCCGAAGAAGTCGCGGAGAATATCCGGCGCATTTTTGCCTCGCTGAACCGCACCATGCCGGAGAACAATCTCAAGCAGGCTCAGTTCCCCGCCGGGGCGACCATTATTCCCAACCATCTCGGGACGGCGCCCGGCTACCGCCTGGCCCTGGAGACACCCCACGGTCGGAAGCATCTGCTCGTCCTGCCGGGTGTCCCGCGCGAGATGAAACCCATGCTGGCAGAAAGCGTCCTGCCCTGGATTGGTGAAATGCGGGGCGGGGGCGATGTCTTTCTGACCCGGACGTTTCAGACCTTCGGCATCAGTGAGTCAGGATTGGATGAACTGGTGTCCGGCGTGATTGCCGAAGACGAGGGGAAGCTGGCTTTTCGGGCCAACTTCCCTCAAATTTCCATGCGCGTGACGGTCCAGGGGAAGGCGGGTGAGGTCGAGCGCCGGGTCGAGGGGCTGGCGCAGCGGCTGCGTGAGAAAATCGGCGCGTATGTCTACGGCGAGGGTGATGTCAGCATGGAAGGCGTGGTTGGACAGCTCCTCAAGGAGCAGGGAAAAACAGTCGGTTTTGCCGAGGCGTGCTCGGGTGGCCTGATCAGCCATCGCCTGACGAATATACCGGGCAGCTCGGACTATTTCCTGGGCAGCATCATTGCCTATGCGGACACAGCAAAAACCGGGCTGCTCAATGTCAATCCCGATACGCTGAGCCAGCATGGCGCGGTCAGCGAGGAGACGGTCAGGGAAATGGCCAGCGGCGTCCGGACACGTCTGGGCACCGATATTGGTGTCGCGCTCACCGGCATTGCCGGACCGGACGGCGGCACCCCGGACAAGCCGGTGGGGACCGCCTGTCTGGCGCTTGCCATGGATGGCACGCTGGTGTCGCGGCAGTATAAGCTCTGGGGCAACCGGGAGTGGATCAAAACCCTGACCTCCCAGTTGTGCCTGGACTGGGTGCGGCGCGCGCTTCTTGAAATTCCGATTGCAGAATCAGGGTTTATACGTCGTTAGGGAAAGAGCGGGGCCCGTGTTGATTCGCGCCTTCATCGCAGCTAATCTGGCCATGTCAGTAGGCGAAGAAATGGCAAAAGTCCAGTCCGCCCTCCAAAAGGCGAAAGGCGATATCCGCTGGGTCAAACCGCAGGGATTTCATCTGACGTTTCGGTTTCTTGGCAATATCGAGCAGACTCGGGTTGCGCCCATCCTCGCCGCATTGCGAGCAGCCGTGAGGCACCAACCGCAGTTCCGAGTCCGCACCCAGGGGCTCGGTGCGTTTCCTTCACTCGCCCGACCGCGGGTGCTGTGGGCACGTCTGAGCGGTGGCGGACTCCAAGAGCTGCATGCAAAAATTGAGTCGGCTCTCGGCTCTCCTGGTTTCCCATCAGAGGGCCGCGCGTTTCGGCCGCATATCACCCTGGGCCGGGTTCACTCTCAGCGTGGCTGGAACCACGTACTGGAACGAGTCAAGGAGTATCTGCAATACGATTTTGGCGAGAGCCTTATCGAGAGCGTGACCTTGTACCGGAGTGAGCTTGAGCCAGGGGGCGCGGTCTATACCTCCCTCGGCGTTGCCGACCTGAAAAGATATCAACCCACCGTCCCCAACAGTAAGGAGTGTGTATATGGCAGAGGACAGAGATCGTGAACGAGCTTTGGACCTAGCGGTCAGTCAGATCGAAAAACAGTTTGGCAAGGGCTCGATCATGAAGCTCGGTGCGGACGTTATCGGGCGCAGCATTCCCTCGATTTCAACCGGCTCGCTGGGCTTGGACCTGGCCCTCGGCATCGGCGGCCTGCCGCGCGGACGGGTGGTCGAAATCTACGGACCCGAATCATCCGGGAAAACCACGCTGGCCCTGCACGTCGTTGCTCAGGCCCAAAAAGCGGGTGGCGCCTGCGCCTATATTGACGCGGAACACGCCCTGGACATGGGTTATGCCAAGAAACTTGGAGTCAATGTCGAGGAGCTATTGCTCTCTCAGCCCGACCATGGCGAGCAGGCGCTCGAAATCACGGATACGCTAGTCAGAAGTGGGGCGCTGGATGTTATTGTCATTGACTCTGTTGCCGCTCTGGTCCCCCGCGCCGAACTCGAGGGCGATATGGGAGAGCCGCAGATGGGCCTGCAGGCCCGACTCATGTCGCAAGCGCTGCGCAAGCTGGTCAGCACGATTTCACGTTCGCACACCTTAGTCGTCTTCATCAATCAAATTCGGATGAAGATCGGCGTCATGTTCGGCAGTCCCGAGACCACGAGCGGCGGCAATGCCCTCAAATTTTACGCTTCCGTCCGCATGGATATCCGCCGCACGGGCGCCGTCAAACAAGGCGATCAAGTGGTCGGGAATCATACCCGAGTCAAAGTGGTCAAAAATAAAGTCGCGCCGCCCTTCAAGCTGGCGGAATTCGATATTTTATACGGGAGCGGGATATCCAAAGAGGGCGAGCTGATCGACATCGGCGTGGACCAGAATATCGTTGAAAAGGCCGGTGCCTGGTACTCTTTTTCTGAAGATCGCATTGGCCAGGGCCGAGAGAACGCCAAGGCATATCTGCGAGAAAATCCCGAGGTCGCGGCCACGATAGAGCGCCAAGTCCGCGAGAAGTTCGGTCTCGGTACTCCTCAATCCACAGCCGAAGCGGGACCAGCGGAAGCGGTTGCCGAGAAAGCCTAGCTTCCGCCTATGAGTCACGCTTGTTCCTCTCAAACCCCGCTGAACTATGCCTATAGTCTGCTCGCGCGGGGAGACTATAGCGCGGCGCGCTTAAGCGAGAAATTGCGGGCCAAGGGGTTCACCTCGCAGGCCGCGAGCGCTACGGTTGAAGCGCTGCAAGCGCGCGGCCATCTGGACGACCCGCGCCTGGCCCGTGGTCTTGCCGAACGATTTCAAAACCAGGGCTTTGGACCGCGTGGCGTGCGGGCCAAACTCAAGCAAAGAGGACTCGCCGAAGACGTGATTGCAACCGCGCTGAGCGAGCGGCTAGAGCAGACGGATATCGAGATCGCTGGGCGACTTGTGCAGCGCCGTTTCTCCCCGGCTGCACTTGAAGAGCCCAAGCTGCGGGCGCGCGCGTATCGGCTATTATTGCGACGAGGATACTCTGCCAGTGTTGCCGCAAGCGTGCTAGGAAGAGATGAGTAAACGTGCCTTCAACAGATATTGAGATACCGGCACGTTTACTCATTGAAGCGTCCGACGACTAGCCAAGGGAAAGAGTAGCCGCCATGACAGGGAACGAGATACGCGCCAGCTTCCTCCGATTTTTTGCCGACCGGGGCCATCAGGTTGTCCCGAGTGCGTCTTTGATTCCGGCCAATGATCCGACACTGATGTTTACCAATGCCGGCATGGTGCCGTTCAAGAATATCTTTCTCGGCATCGAGCGGCCGACCCAGCGGCGGGTGGTCGATTCCCAAAAATGTTTGCGCGTCTCCGGTAAGCATAACGATCTGGAAGAAGTGGGCCGCGATACCTACCACCACACCTTTTTCGAGATGCTGGGGAATTGGTCGTTTGGCGATTACTACAAACAGGAAGCCATCCGCTGGGCCTGGGAACTCCTGACCGAGGTCTGGCAGCTTCCCAAGCAGAAACTCTGGGCGACGGTGTACACCACGGACGACGAAGCGGACGAGTGGTGGCGGACGCAAACCGACATCAATCCGCAGCAGATCCTGCGTTTTGCCGAAAAGGACAATTTCTGGGAGATGGGCGAGACGGGCCCGTGCGGACCGTGCTCGGAAATCCACATTGACCGCGGCCCGCAGGCCTGCGCGTTGGCCAATACACCGGGCCATAGCTGCGCGGTCAACGCCGGTTGTGCGCGCTATATCGAGTTATGGAACCTGGTGTTTATCCAATACAACCGGGATGCGGATCAATCCCTGGACGATCTGCCCGAGACGCATGTCGATACGGGCATGGGCCTGGAGCGCATTGTGTCCGTTCTCCAGGACGTGCCGGGCAATTATGACTCCGACCTGCTGCGCGACATCATTACCTTTACCGAGGGCTTGGGCGACAGGCGCTACGGCGCTTCGAGCGAACAGGACGTGTCGTTTCGGGTGATTGCCGACCACGCGCGCACGGCAGCCTTTGCCATTGCCGATGGCGTGGTGCCGACCAACGAGGGCCGCGGCTATGTGTTACGGCGGATTATGCGCCGCGCCTTACGCCACGGACGACTCCTGGGCTTTGAGGGACCGTTTTTCTCTCAGGTCGCCGGGAGCGTGACGCAGCTCCTGGGCGCGGCCTACCCCGAGCTGGTTGAACGCCGGGACTATCTGACTGAGGTCATACACAACGAGGAGACCCGTTTTTCGGAAACCCTGGACAGGGGTCTGGCCCTGCTCGAACAAGAAATCCACGCTCTGCGTCAGCGCCACGTGACAACCCTGTCCGGCGAAACCGCCTTTCGGTTGTATGACACCTACGGCTTCCCGCTGGATATGACCGAGGATTTTCTGTCGTCCGAAGGCTTCAGCGTCGACCGCGATGAATATCAGAAGGCCCTGGAAGAGCAGCGGGCGCGGGCGCGTGAGGGGCAAAAGGGGTCCGTCTCTATCAGCACTGGGCCCGCCGATTCGGATATACACTCCCGTTTTGTTGGTGATCGTCAGGCCGAACACGAATCCGAGGTGCGCTTACTACTGGTGGACGGGCAGCCCCGAACAGACGCGGTACGTGAAGGGGAAGAAGTCGGTCTGATCGTTGCCGAGACGCCTTTTTATGGCGAGTCCGGCGGACAGGTGGGGGATACGGGGACGATCCGAACGAGCCGCGGCGATCTCATCGAGGTGCTGGATACGCTCAAACCGCAGCCTTCACTCATTGTGCATACAGGCCGGGTGGTGCAGGGCACGGTGCAGACCGGGGATGCCGTGCATCTCAGCATTGACGCCCCGCGGCGCGAAGCCATTCGTCTGAACCATTCCGCAACGCATGTCATGCACTCCGCCCTGCGCGAGATTCTGGGCTCCCACGTCCGGCAGGCCGGCTCACTGGTCACCCCGGATCGACTCCGCTTCGACTTTACCCACACCAGTCCGGTCAAGCTCGACGTGCTCAATGAAATCGAAGACCTGGTGAACCACCATATTCGTGGCAATGCCGCAGTGACGAGTGAAGAGATGTCCTTTACCGACGCGATCCAAAAAGGGGCCCTGGCCTTCTTTGGTGAGAAATACGGCGAGATCGTTCGGGTGTTACGCATGGGAGATTTCTCAACCGAGCTGTGTGGCGGAACCCACGTGAGTCGGACCGGAGATGTGGGGCTGTTCAAATTCAGAGCGGAGACGGGCGTGGCGTCCGGCATCCGGCGGGTCGAGGCGGTCACGGGCGAGGGCGCCCTCAACTGGGTGCGTCAACGCGAGATCGTGCTCAAGGACATGGGCCGCATTCTGAAGGGGTCTGAGGAGGACGCGCTCGAGCGCCTGGAAAAATTGCTGAGCCGGCAACACGAGCTCGAAAAACAACTCGACCAGCTTCAGGGTCAACTCGCCGGCTCGCAAAGCGCTGCGATTGCCTCCCAGGTTCGCCAGACCAATGGGGTCAATGTCATAGCCAGTCGGGTCGAGGGCGTAGACCAAAAAGCCCTCCGGGAGATGGCGGATACGCTGCGCGATAAACACCAGCCTGCGGTTGTTGTCCTCGGGGCAACGAACGGGGCGAAAGTGTCGCTCCTCGCCGCGGTGAGTAAGGAGCTGGAGCAGCAGTATCACGCCGGAAACATTATCAAAGCGATCGCCCCGCTGGTTGGCGGCGGTGGAGGCGGGCGGCCCGATTTCGCCCAGGCCGGAGGAAAAGATCCGACGCGTCTGGATGAAGCCCTCCAAAAGGTGTATGAGCTGATTGAAAAGGGCGCATAAAGCGTACATCCACTCTCCCGGAAATGCCGGGCGCGTTTATGCTTGTAACGGAGGCCGCTTGGCTGAAGCAGAACAGGTGACAGCAGAAACCTCGCATATCGAGTTTGGCAATCAGCGCTTTTTACGCGATCTGCTCGGTCAACACGACGCGCATCTACACGGCCTGGAGAACGCGCTCGGCGTAAAAATATCAGCCTCGGGAAACGCCCTGATCATTGCCGGAGACGAGCCCCAGCGCGACCTGGCGGGCCGGGTGGCGACCCAACTATACGACCTGATCCAGCGCGGCTATCCCGTCTATCCGAGCGACGTGGATTACGCGGTCCGCATCCTCAGCCGTGACCATACAGCGAATTTGCAGGATATTTTTCTTGACACGGTCTATGTGTCATCCAACCGCCGGACCATTACCCCCAAGAGTCTGGCCCAGAAAGCCTACATCGATGCCATTCGTAACTACGATATCGTATTCGGGATAGGTCCGGCTGGAACGGGGAAAACGTATTTGGCCATGGCGGTGGCGGTGGCCGAACTGATGAAACGCAGCGTGAGTCGGGTCGTCCTCACCCGGCCTGCCGTCGAGGCCGGGGAGAAGCTGGGGTTTCTGCCGGGCGACCTGGCCGAAAAGATCAATCCCTATCTACGGCCTTTGTACGACGCCCTGCACGACATGGTTGACTTTGGCCGCGCGCAAAAAATGATTGAGCGCGGCGTGATTGAGGTGGCTCCGCTGGCCTTCATGCGCGGCCGGACGCTGAATGATTCCTTTGTCATCCTGGACGAAGCCCAGAATACGACCCGCGAGCAGATGAAAATGTTTCTGACCCGGCTGGGCTACGGGTCGAAAGCCGTGATTACCGGCGATATCACCCAAATCGATCTGCCCACCGGGACGCGCTCAGGCTTAAAAGAGGCCCGGCATATTCTGCGCGATATCGACGGGATCCAGTTTACGCTTTTTACGGAAAAAGACGTGGTTCGCCACCGTCTTGTCCAGGATGTGATTACCGCCTATGAACGCGCCCAAGAAGCTCAAGAGCGCCGCAACCAGGAAAGCCGCGCCCTGCGTCGCAGCCGTCTCCAGGCCCGGTCTGAGCGTCGACATCAGCGGCACGGTGCCGGGTCTGAGTCGGCCCCAGATTCGGCGCTGGAGTCGAACGATCCTGCGTCACCTGAAGCTGAAACAGGCCGAGCTGAGTCTGGCCTTCGTGACGGATCAGACCAGCCATGAACTGAACCGTCAGTATCGGCACAAGGACCGGCCAACGGACGTGTTGTCGTTCCCCCTGGCCGATGAACGCTATCCGACGCTTTTGGGCGATGTGGTCATCTCGATCGACACCGCCCGCCGACAGGCCCGGCAGCGCAAACGCGCCTTTGCCGACGAACTGCGCGCCCTGCTCATCCACGGCATTCTGCACCTGCTGGGCTATGACCACGAGGTGTCGGAGGGCGAAGCCGTCCGCATGCGCCGAAAAGAGCGCGAGCTGAAGGCCCGCTTGCGAGACCACAATCCACAATAGGGCGGCAAAGGCTGGAGCCGCAAAACAGAACGCCTGGAAGCCGCGGCTGGCGGCAAGCGTAAACGTGTCCAGCTTTCGTGTGTTTGGAGGACACGTTTACGCTTGTTGGCCTTTCCAGGCTGGGAGAGGCAGGCTAGGCTGCGGCCTGTATGCAGCGTGTGTGGCCCGTTCTGCTCGCCGGCGCGAGTGGTGTTCTGCTGGCTCTGGCCTTCCCGAAGGTCGATTGGAATATCCTGGCCTGGGTGGCTTTTATCCCGCTGCTCTGGCTGACCCAGGGGCAGACCCTGCGCCGGGCTTTTGGCCTGGGCTGGATTGCCGGCATGGGGTTTTATCTGTGTACGCTGTATTGGATCGTCGATACGATAGGTCTGCACAGCAATATTCCTCATATTATCGCCGTCGGCCCGCTGCTCCTGATGTGTGCCATTCTGGCGACCTACACCGGCGTCTTTGCGGCCGGCCTGGGTGTCTATCACCGCAGCGGGCCGCACAACGGCGACTGGTCGCTGCTGGTGTTCGGCCCCGTGCTGTGGGTCACCCTGGAATGGGTTCGCTCGTTCTTTTTCATCGGGTTTCCCTGGGTCAGTCTGGGCTATTCGCAGTACAACTTCGTCAACCTGATTCAGTTTGTCGAATACACCGGCGTCTACGGGCTGTCGGCGCTGGTGATCTTGGGCAATATCGTGCTCTTTAGCGCCTTTTCCCGTCCGGGCCGCGGGCGCTTGCTGCTGGTCCTGCTCCTGATTATCACCGGACTGTGGGGCTGGGGAAACTGGCGGCGCAGCCAGTTGGCCGCGCTGCCCACGGCCCATAGGCTGCACGTCGGGATCGCCCAGGGGAATATCGCCCAGGACCAGAAATGGGACCCCGATTACCAGGAGATAACCCTGGCTCGCTATGAGCAGCTCACGCGTCAGATAACCGAACACACCGTTGATCTCGTTATTTGGCCGGAGGCGGCAGTGCCCTTTTTCTTTCAATCCGATGTGACCTATCGCGGCCGGCTGCTGGCCCTGGCCCAGGACACCAATACGCCCATTCTGTTCGGCAGTCCCGCCTTTCGAGCCGCTGGGACGGAACTCACCCTGTTCAATCGGGTCTATCTCCTGTCGCCGGACACGACGCTCCTGGGGCATTATGACAAGATGATCCTCACCCCCTTTGGCGAATATATTCCCTTTCAAGACAGTGTGCTCTTCTTCCTGGATAAATTCGTGGAAGGGATAGGCGACTTTGCGCCAGGGACGACGCCGACCGTTTTTTCTCTGCCCTTAAAGAGCCAACGCGTCCTCCACTCAGACGACAAAGCTGGGGACGATGACTCTTTTGAGACCTTTGGCGTGCTCATCTGCTATGAGGGGGTGTTTCCTGACCTCGCGCGTCGCTTCGTTCAGAATGGAGCGCGGCTGCTGGTCAATGTCACCAATGACGCCTGGTTCGGAGAGACCTCGGCGCCCTATCAACATCTGGCCATGGAGGCCATGCGGGCCGTCGAGAATCGCGTCCCCTGGTGCGGTCCGCAAATACCGGGATTTCGGCCATTGTGCATATCGATGGACAGATTCAGGCCCAAACCGCGCTCCTGGAGACCAGCTTTATCGCCGAACGGCTTGCCTGGCCTGACGTGACCTCTGTCTATACCCGCTACGGGGATTGGTTTGTGATGTTGTGCGCCGCAGGGACGCTCGGTATGCTAGGCTACGCATGGATACTCGCATCATTCGGAAAGCGAAACGGAGGAGGTGGCGATGCTCGCAGAAATCAGAGAAAAACTCCATGAGTTGAGCGCCCGCATTGAGAGTCTTGGGAGGCATCTTTGACATCCCGGATAAAGAAGCCCGGGCCGCCGCACTGGAAGAACACACGCTTGTTGGCGGATTCTGGCAAGATCAGGAGAAGGCGCAAGCCATCCTCAAGGAGCGCGCAGGCTTACTCGACACGGTGACGGAGTGGAAAAAGCAGACGCAGGCCGCCTCCGACGCGCTGATCTTTCTGGAACTGGCCGAAGCCGGCGACGCCGAGGCGATTGAAGAAGTAGAGCGGGCGGTTCCCGAGCTTGAGGCAGCGGTGAGCCGGGCCGAGTTGCAGCGCATGCTGGGCGGAGAACACGATGCGCGGAGTGCCATCGTCAGCCTCCATCCGGGTGCCGGTGGTCTCGAAGCCCAGGACTGGGCCGATATGCTCCTCCGCCTGTATCTGCGCTGGGCAGAACGCCGCAGCTATAGCGTAGAGATGGCCGAACACCTGCCCGGTGAAGGCGGCGGCGTAAAAAGTGCAACCTTTACCGTCGAGGGGACCTACGCCTACGGCTATCTGCAGGCAGAGGCGGGCATTCATCGGCTGGTGCGGATTTCGCCCTTTGATGCCAACGCCCGGCGGCATACCTCCTTTGCTTCGGTCTTTGTCTACCCGGATATTGATGAGACGGTTGAAGTCGATGTCCGGCCCGAAGATTTGCGCGTCGATACCTACCGAGCGAGTGGAGCCGGGGGACAGCACGTCAACAAGACCGACTCGGCGATTCGTCTGACCCACCTCCCGAGCGGGATCGTGGTGGCGTGTCAGAACGAACGTTCCCAACACCGGAATCGAACCATGGCGATGAAAATTCTCCGCGCCCGTTTATACGAGCTGGAGATGGAGAAACAAAAGGAGAAGATGGAGGGCCTGCATAAAAGCAAAAAGGATATTGCCTGGGGGAGTCAGATTCGCTCCTACGTCCTGCATCCCTACCGCATGGTCAAGGACCATCGCACCGGCGTGGAGGTCGGGAACACCGACGCGGTTCTGGATGGCGATATCGATCAGTTTATTGAAGCCTATCTGCTCCAACAATCGACGGCCGCCGGGTAACGATTCCGACCGGTTCCGCCCCTGGTGGCAACCGGGTCACGAGACCGGCGGAATCTCTTGGCAATCATCCGGGAAGCAGGTACACTCCTGCGACGCCGGAGTATAGAGAGGGGAGAGAGCGATAGGGGAAATGGCCCGTGCTCTATACTTTTCTCTCTATCTCTCGTCTCTAGGGGGAGACCATGAACGCGTTGAGTATTGAACGAATTCCAGAACTGAACGACCCCGTCCTGATTGTCGCCTTTGCCGGCTGGAACGACGCCGGCAGTGCGGCGACGCATGCCACGCAATTCCTCATCAAACGACTCCAGGCCCAGCGTTTCGCCACGATCGACCCCGAAGAATTTTATAATTTCAGTGAGGTTCGGCCCCACGTGCGTCTGCGAGACGGGCTCTACCGGGAGATTCGTTGGCCGGCCAACGAGTTCTTTGCGAGCAACGCCGCGTCGCTCAAACGCGACATGGTCCTCGGTCTGGGCATTGAGCCGAATCTGCGCTGGAAGGCGTATTCGGCCGCCTGCCTGGATGTTGCCAAGCAGTGTGGGGTAGGCCTGGTGATTACCCTGGGTGCGCTCCTGGCCGATGTTGCCTACTCCAAGCCGGTGCGCGTGGTCGGATTCAGTAGCGACCCCGATATTGCGACGCAACTCCAGCTTACCCCGTCCCGCTACGAGGGACCCACCGGTATCGTCGGGGTGCTGAATGATGCCTGCCGTCAGGCGGGATTGACCTCCATCAGTTTCTGGGCCAACGTGCCGCACTATATTTCCGCGGCGCCCAACCCCAAGGCCGCCCTGGCCCTTGTCAGCCGTCTCGAGTCCTTTCTCCATATCGCCCTGGATACCACCGAGTTGGTGACGGGCGCGGCAGAGTTTGACGCCCAGGTCACCAAGGCGATTGCCGAGAATCCCAACCTGGCCGCGTATGTCAAACGCCTGGAAGAGCAGGAACAGGAAGAAGGGCTGGAAACGGAGACCGCTGAGCAGGGCAAAACCGGCAACGGCAATGGGCATGCCAACGGCAAGGATATGGCCGAAGAACTCCAGCGTTTCTTGCAGCAGCGTAAGGACCGCAAAGATGACGACTAAGACCCGGTCCGGCCCGGACAAGTCCGTCTATCTGGTGAATCTGGGCTGTCCCAAAAATCTGGTGGATGGTGAGGTCATGCTCGGTCTGCTGGCGGATGCGGGCTACACGCTGAGCCTCGACCCGGAACAGGCCGGGGTGCTGATGGTCAATACGTGCAGCTTTATTGACGAGGCCAAGGAAGAGTCGATTGAGACGATCCTGGACCTGGCGGCCTATAAGACGACGGAGACAAAGAATAAACGTGTCCTCCAATCATCCAAAAAAGCTGGACACGTTTCCTCTTTCGAGAAACAGCTCATCGTGACCGGTTGTCTCGCCCAGCGCTACGGCCAGGAACTGCGCGAAGTATTGCCCGAGGTTGACGTTTTTGTGGGAACGGGCGAGTTTCTGCGGATCACCGAGATATTGGAGCAGAAACGACGCGCGCTTGAAAAGAGGGAACGTGTCCTCCAATCATCCAAAAAGGCTGGACACGTTTCCTCTTTTGGTCCCAGCCTGTATCTGGGGGCTGCCCACGTCCTGCCGGACCACACCGTTCCGCGTATCCCGACCACCCATTTTTACTCGGCCTACCTCAAGGTGGCCGAGGGCTGTAATCATAAATGCGCCTTTTGTATTATTCCGAAAATTCGCGGCTTACAGGAGAGTCGGCCGATCGCTTCTCTGGTGGCCGAAGCCACCGGACTGGTGGCGCAAGGGGTAAGGGAAATCAACCTTATTGCGCAGGACCTGACCGCCTACGGGCGAGAGCGCCGCGACGGGACGACCCTGCTGGCCCTGCTCAAATCTCTGGTGCGCGTCGAGCGACTGGACTGGATTCGGCTGCTGTATTGCTATCCGAATTATCTTGATGAACCGCTGTTAGGTTTCATTGCCGAAGAAGAACAGCTGTGCCCGTATATTGATATGCCGCTCCAGCACATCAGCGACCGGATGTTGAGGCGGATGAAGCGCGAGAAAAGTGGGGACGGCATTCGACGCGTGGTGGACCGGATTCGGGCCGCTATTCCCGGCGTGGTCTTGCGCTCGTCCTTTATTGTTGGTTTTCCCGGTGAGCAAGAGGACGATTTCCAACAACTATGTGATTTCGTGACCGAAGCGGCGCTCGACCACGTGGGGGTGTTTCGCTATTCCCAGGAGGAAGGGACGGCCGCGGGCTCGATGGCCGACCAGGTCAGCGCAGAGCTCAAGGAAGACCGCTGGCACAAGCTGATGGCCTGCCAGGCCGAGGTCGTGCGTACAAGAAATATGGCGCTGGTGGGTGAGGAACGAGCGGTCTTAGTCTGCGGCCAGGACGATCACGGCCGCTGGTGGGGACGGACCCAGGGCCAGGCTCCGGATATCGATGGCATCGTTTTCCTGGAACAGTGCCGGGCTGACAGCGGCGACATGATCCGCGCCCGGCTTACCGGGGCGTCCGGCTATGATCTGCAAGCTTTGTGTCTGCCCGAACAGCCGCTTCAACCGCACACAGCTCTTGACTTGGGCGCCGCTTCTCCCTAAGGTGTCCCTCTTTTTTATCTCGACCGTGGTGAAGAAGAATAAACGTGTCCAGCTTTTTTAGATGATTGGAGGATACGTTTATTCTTTGGAGAAGGTGTCATGAGAAAAGTGTTCCTCAAAAAAATGCGGACGACGCTCGCCGGCCAAAAACAGCAAATCCTGATGCAGCTTGACGAAGAAATCCGAGAGGGTAAAGAGAGCGGGCTGGACGAGGGGATGGATACCTACGACCTCGCCAGCGAGGAGCGCGACCGGGAAATCCATCTGATCCTGAGTGACCGCGATCGGGACAAACTGCAAGCCATAGAAAACGCACTGGAGCGGATCGAAGAGGGTGAATACGGCATTTGCAAAGACTGTGAAGAAGAGATCGCCCAAGCCCGCCTCGAAGCCTTGCCGTTCACCCGACTGTGTGTTGCCTGCCAAGAGGAACGCGAAAAGGAAGCGCGCTTTCAACGCCGTATTGATGACGGGGGGGGCTTCGGCCGGTCCAACCTGGTTGATCTTGACGACAGCTAAGACCGGCTCCGTCTCTTTCCCCGATCCATTCCGGTTGCCCGCGCACGACGCTCCATCTGCCGGCCCGCTGTGCTGAGATGCGACCCGACGACCGACACACCCTGCTCACTGCGCTCTTTCGGACGGCCATTGCAGCGGTCCATCCGCGCCATCTCATTCCACAGACTGTGACGATTGAAAAGGAGCGGCTGATCGTCCGGCCACGGGACAAAGAGGAAACGTGTCCAGCTTTTTTAGATGATTGGAGGACACGTTCCCTCTTCAAGACCGCCGGTGCGTTGACGCTTGCGCTGACGGGTCGCCTCTTCCTGATTGGGGCAGGCAAGGGGGCGGGTAGCATGGCCCAGGCGCTGATGCCCGTGCTGGGCCGGAGGAGAATGGGCGGCTGTATTATCATTCCGCGCGAGCAAGCGGTGTCTGACCTGGCTCTACCCGGAGTGCGGGTGGTGCAAGGAGAGCATCCCTTGCCCGGACCGGGCAGCGCATACGCGACCCAAGTGCTCGTGGAGAGCCTCTCCCAGGTCCAACCCCACGACCTCGTCCTGGTGTGTCTGACTGGCGGGGCCTCCAGCCTGCTGGTGCGTCCCGCGGGCGGGCTGACGCTTGCAGACAAGACCGCCACCAATGCGGTTCTATTGGAATGCGGGGCGGACATCCTGGCGCTGAACACCGTGCGCAAACACATATCCCAGGTAAAAGGCGGCTGGCTCGCGCACCACGCACAGCCCGCGACCGTGGTCAGTCTGATTCTGTCGGACGTGATTGGGGACGATCTGAGTGTGATCGGCTCGGGCCCGACCGTGGCCGATCCAACGACGTTTATGGACGCCTGGCGGGTGGTGGAGCAGTACGGCATCGCGCCGCGGCTCCCCCAGTCCGTGCGCACGCACCTGCAGCGAGGCGTCCGTGGGGCTCTACCTGAGACGCCAAAGCCCGGAGAGCCGCTCTTCTCTCGCGTCCACAATAGGCTGATTGGGTCGAATCACCTGGCGTTACAGGCTGTCCGCGAGGCTGCCGCGCACCGAGGGCTGCGCGCTCACCTGATTGCCCAGCCCCTCGCCGGTGACACACTCGTGGCCGGACGTGCTTTTGCCCAAACCCTGCGCGCCGTGCGTCAACACTGCTCGGGCCCGACCTGTCTGCTGGCTGGTGGCGAGACAACGGTACAGGTCCGAGGCACGGGGAAAGGAGGGCGCAATCAGGAATTTGCGCTGGCTGTCGCCCAAGAGCTCGCCGGGGAGGCCGGCTGGAGCCTGCTGAGTGCGGGAACGGACGGCATAGATGGTCCGACCGATGCCGCCGGCGCCTTTGTGGACGGCCGGACGCGGGATCGAGCGCGTCAAAAAAATCTCGACCCCGCTCAATTCCTGCGCAATAATGACACCTATACCTTCTTTTCGGCTCTGGGCGACTTGTTTCGCCCTGGCTCAACGGGCACAAACGTGATGGATATGAAAATTGCGCTGGTGTATCCTGCCGGCGCTGAAGAGTGCTCCGGCAAACAGGACAGAGAGTAGGGCATGCCTCGTCGCCTGCTGTTACGCGGAGTGGCGGCTTTTAACGCCGGCCGTTTCTTGACCGCGCATGAAATCTGGGAAGCCATCTGGAATGAGACGGTGGGCGAAGAGAAACGTTTTGTCCAGGGGCTGGTGCAACTGGCCGCCGGTTACCTCAAGCTTTCCAGCGCCCAGTATCGAGGCGCTCTCAAACTCCTCACGCGCGCTTGCCAGACTCTGCGGACCTATCCACCGCTCTATGCCGGACTCCAGATCAGTCTGCTGTCTGAGGCCAGCCTGACCGTTATCCGCCAACTGGAACAGGGCAGGATGGGTGCGGACATTCAGCCCCCGCAAATCCAGACGGTGTCATAGGAACCCCCGCCTCCCGTGTCCTGAATGGGCATTCAGTCAGTTTTTCTTGACAAAACCCAAGCGTCAATAGTATGACTGTAAGTCCGGACAGTATGAGGATGGAGGGGAAAAGGTTGAGGTCCATGTCCGAAGAAGTCTGCATGGCTGTCTATACCGTCCTCGACCGCAAAGCTGTGAATCGTCTCGTCAAAGACTATGGATTAGGGCGTTTGTCAACCGTCCAGGGCATCTCTGCCGGGTCGGTGAACACCCATTATTGCCTGGAGTCGGCTAAGGGAAAATTCGTGCTGCGGATTGATGAGGTCAAAGACGCAAGCGACGCGCAGCGCGAAATCGACTTCCTGCTCTTTTTGCGTAAACAGGGCTTTCCGTGCCCACGGCCGGTTACCGATAAAAACGGTTCCTATCTCCAGCACTACGACAAGAAGGCGGTCTCACTCTATCGTCATCTGCCCGGCAAAGACTTCTCGGCAGCAACGCTCACCAATGCGCATATAGAAAAGATTGGACAGACCCTGGCCCGGCTCCATATTATTGGCCAGGCATATGATACACCGATCAGAAACCGGTTTGCCTTTGATCGCGTACGCGGCATCTATCAAAATCTGCGCGGACGTATTGCGGTCCATCTGAAGCATCTCGGGCACGTCCTGGATGACGAAATCGCACATCAGGAAGAATATCGGGAGGAAAAGCTGCCAAAAGGCATGATCCACGGCGACCTCTTTCCTGATAACGTCCTGTTTCGTGGTGGGAGAGTCGTTGGGGTGCTCGACTTTGAAGCGGCCTGTTTTGGAAAGTTCATTGCTGACCTGGCAACGGCCGTAAACGCCCTGTGCTATTACGAAGAGCGCTACCATATTGGCCGGTTCAAGGCCCTGCTTGACGGCTATCAGTCTGAGCGCACGCTTTCGCTGGCCGAGTGGGACGCCTTTCCGAATGAACTCCGCTTTTCCGCCTTCCGCTTTACCCTGACCCGCCTGCGCGATTTTTTCTTTCGCCACATGGATAAAAAACGGCGGGTGAATAAGGATTATCGGGAATTCTTTCACCGTCTCAGAATCCTCCGCCGGGAGCGGAGCGGCGGGATGGACCAGATGCTCCTCACGATGGCGACGGGCTATGATTACCGCAAGTATCAAAAGATCCATGCCGAGGAAAAAGGCGTGAGCGCCTAAGGCTCTGTCCGCTGCAGGAAACCGCCCTGGCCTGCGTCCCGACCGCATTGAGGAGGCATCCGGACCGCTGTGTTTTCAAAGATACTCATTGCGAACCGAGGTGAGATCGCCACCCGCATCGCCCGGACCTGTCGCGACCTGGGTATTGCGACAGTGGCCGTGTACTCGGAGGCTGACCGTTCTTCACCCCATCTGTATGCGGCGGACGAGGCCGTGTGCGTGGGGCCGGCGCAGGCCGGCCAGAGCTATTTGCACGCAGAGTCCATCCTGGACGCGGCGCGCCGGACCGGGGCCGACGCGATCCACCCCGGCTATGGCTTTTTATCGGAGAACGCGACATTTGCTCGGGCCGTGGCTGATGCCGGCCTGACCTTTATCGGTCCGGCTGCGGAGGCCCTGGCCGCGGTCGGAAACAAGATTGTGGCGCGCCGGACAGCGGCCCAGCTCGGCGTGCCGGTGATTCCCGCGCTTGAAGACCCGGCTCCCGACCCCGAGGCTGTACGTGGACAAGTCGCAACGCTCGGCTATCCCCTCTTGATCAAAGCCGCGGCGGGTGGCGGCGGGAAGGGGATGCGCATTGTGCGTGAGGAAGCCGAGTTGGTTGAGGCCCTGTCCGCGGCGCAACGTGAGGCCGCGGCGGCCTTTGCCGAAGGCACGGTGTATGTCGAGCGTTTTCTCGAACGCCCGCATCATGTGGAAGTCCAGATTCTGGGTGACACTGCCGGCAATATCGTCCATCTCGGCGAACGGGAGTGCTCCATTCAGCGCCGCTATCAGAAAATAGTCGAAGAGACCCCCTCGCCCGCCGTGTCCGAGTCCCTGCGCCGGGAGATGACGCGGGCCGCGCTGACTGTGGCCAGGGCGGCCGGCTACGACAGTGCCGGAACCGTCGAGTTCATCCTCGACAACGACGGGCAATTCTATTTTCTTGAGGTCAACGCACGCCTCCAGGTTGAGCATCCGATTACCGAGTGGATTACCGGCCTGGACCTGGTGCACGAACAGATCCGGATTGCCGCCGGGGAAGCGCTGGGCTTCCAGCAAGACGACATCCGCCGCAACGGCCACGCCCTTGAGTGCCGTTTGTATGCGGAAGATGCCGCCCGCGGGTTCCTGCCGTCGCCCGGACATGTCCTGGCCTGGCATGCGCCCCAGGGACCGGGGATACGGGTCGATTCCGGGGTCGAGTCGCAGACCGAAGTCCCGATATACTACGATCCCATGATTGCCAAGATTTCGACCTGGGGAGCGGACCGTGAGCAAGCCTGCAGACGCATGGCGGGGGCTCTGCGTCAAACGGCCATTCTGGGCCTTACGACCAATCTGCCTTTTTTGATTGATCTCATGGACCACCCGGCCTTTGCCGCCGGCGATACCCACACCGGCTTTCTGTCCGAGCATTTTCCGAACTGGCAGCCTGACGAACAGCCGCATAGGCTGGTGGCCGCTTTGGCCGCCAGCCTGCACCGTGGTCCACATCGAAACGGTGCCGGACAGACCGCTCTGCCCGCGCAGAACCCGCCTACACCCTGGCGACAGCTTGGCGGCTGGCGCCTCGGCTCCTAATACCCGCAGTATCCTGGAACGATTCCTGAAATGAAGACCGTACTCTATGTCGCGGGTGAAGAGCTGGCGCTGGAATATAACCAACACGGCGAGAGTGACGATGTGTACGACCTGGTCTGGAACGGACAGCCGCAGCCAGCCGCACAGGTGGTCGCGAGCCGGGACGATACGATCACCTTCCTGGTTGACGGTCACCCGCTTCACGCCTATGTGGTCCGGGACGGTGATCGCAGCCTGATCTCCATCGAGGGCCGGACCTATGAATTCAATCACACGCCGCCCAAACACGCCCGAACCCGCCAGCGGGGGACGAGTGGCAGCTTGGAGCCTGAGGTTCGCTCTCCCATGCCGGGTAAAATTCTCGCCGTCAAGGTCGTCGCGGGCGAGGTCGTCGCAGACGGCCAAACCCTGGTGCTGCTCGAAGCGATGAAAATGGAGAATGCCCTGACTGCCGAGGGGAAGGCCCGTGTGGCTGCCGTCCATGTGGCCGACGGAGACCTGGTCGAACTTGGCCAAGTGCTGGTCGAGCTTGAGCCCATCGAAAGCCGGCAGCCGTAGGGGCAATGCATGCATTGCCCCTACTTTGATATCAGCCGAGTTGGGAGCCGACCTGAAGCCCAATATGCCCGGCGAGTTCATCGGCGGCGATTTTGCCCTGCCCGCCGCGGATTTTTTGGGCCACGAGCGTGCCGCCGTTCAGGGCAATACTGACCGTCCCGTCCCCGAGAGCGACCACTTGCCCCGGTGTTGCCGGTCCGCCAGTCGGCTGTAGGCGACAGTCATACAGCCGAATTTTCTGTCCCTGCCATAGTGTCGAGGCGCCGGGCTGGGGGTCACAACCGCGCATATGATCGAAGACGGCTTGGGCTGGCCTGGACCAGTCAATGCCGGAATGTTCATCCCGACACAACGGATCATAATTGGCCTGGGATTCGTCCTGGACAATACGTGGCGGACTGCCGGCGTGAATCAGATCGATCGCTTCACCAACGGCCTCAATACCGAGCGGGAAGAGCTTGTTGAAGTACAGGGTTCCGGTGGTATCCTCCGGGCCGATGGCGACTTCTTTTTGAACCAGTATCGGACCGGTATCAATGCCCTCGTCTACCCAGAACCAGGAGATACCGGTCTTTTTCTCACCACTGATCAGGGTCCAGTTAATCGCACTCCCGCCGCGGTACTTGGGTAAGAGCGACGGGTGAAAACAGATGCTGCCGAGTTTGGGCGCGTTAAACACTGGCGGCGGGACAATTTGGGTCACAAAGGCCAACACCGCAAGGTCAGCGTCGAGCGCTTGAAATTGCTCCAGGACCTCAGGGTCCTTCATGGAGCGATGTTGATACACGGGAATGTCGAGTTCCCCGGCCCGCTTTTTGACCGGATCAAACTTTCCCTCGACTCTATCCGGTGGGCAGAACACCGCCAGGACATCCTCGCCCCTATCCCGGAGCTTATCGAGCGAGCTTGAAGCAAACGCGGCCTGACCGATGAGAATGATACGCATGGGGTTCTCCTTTTCGTACGTTCGACAGTCTGTTGGCAAAGAGTAAACGTGTCCAGCTTTTTTGTCTGATTGGAGGATAGGTTGACTCTTTGGAGTGTTTTCAGTGTGGCGGAAACACGGCCGTGAGCACCTGGCTCAGCTTTTGGCCCAGTGCGGCAATATTCGTCCGGTCCAGCAATAAGCCGTTATTGATTTCGATTTCGAGATAGACGAGATGATGACGCTCGCCATGACTCCGGGCGCTGAAGATAAGACCCTCATAACCGGAGTAGGGCTCGTTATAGCGCACCCGATAGCCGGCCTGACTCAGCCCTTGTCCGAACTCCCGAGCGAGGTCTTCGTAGCGGTCGAATAGGATGCCTAAATCAAACGACCTTTTCTTCTCACCAAGGACCGGCGTAAAGCTGTGAACGCTGAGCAGAAGAACAGGCGGGGGCATTTTTTGCGTCAGCACCCGGTCAATCGCCGCATGATAGGGCTGGTAGCATTGCCGAATGCGCCGCTGTCGCTCCGCTTCAGTCAGATGCATATTGGCCGGAACGCGCGTGCCATCGCTCTCGGGAATAATGAGATCAGCATCCGCCAGGTCACGGTTACAGTCAATCAAGAGGCGCGAGTACTGAGATAAAATAGCTGTGGAATCGACATGTTGGATGATTTCCCGGACAACCGCCCGCGCACCGATATCCCAGCCGATATGGCGTCGTAACTCGTCGTGAGGAATCCCGAGAGTTCCGTATTCAGGCGGGAGCGCGCAGGACGCGTGTTCACAGCTCAGCACGACCGGAAAGGCCCCGTTCGGGTTGAGAAGCGTGAAGGAAGACTCTGGGCTCACGTCGAAATTCCCGACAACACAATTGTATAACTCTGTTGACAATCGACCGGGGTTTAAATTAGAACGGTTTTTCCATTAGAAAACCGTCCTCGCTGCTGGCTAAGGAGATATCGTGGTGCGACGAGAAAAAAGCAATTATATTATTCAAGCGGTCGCCCATGCCCTTGACGTTCTTGAGCAATTCCATACTGATGCGGAACTCGGCGTGACCGAACTGAGTAAACGACTCACCCTTCACAAAAACAACGTCTTCCGAATCCTAGCAACATTGGAATCACGCGGCTATATCGAACAAAACCGTTCGACCGAAAACTATCGTCTGGGCACAAAGTGTTTGCAGCTCGGGCAGACCTATATCCAACACATGGGGCTGGTGCAACAAGCCAAGCCGGTCCTGGGGGAGGTCGTTCAAGCCTGTCGTGAGACGGCCTATGTGACCGTTATGCGGCAGGGAAAAGTTGTGCCGGTTGACCTGGTTGAACCCGACCAGGCCGTTCGTATCGTCTCGCATATTGGGGAGAGTCTGCCGCTGCACTGTACGGCTGCGGGAAAAGTCCATTTAGCCTTTGAGACCAGAGAAGACGCCCAACGTTCCCTGCTCGATTCGCTCCAGACGCATACCGAGCAAACCATTACCGACCGGACGCGGCTCGAAGCCCAACTCAACGAGGTATCCCAGAAAGGCTACGCGCTTGAAAACGGAGAGCATCTGACCGATGTGCGGACGGTGGCCGTGCCGATCCGAGATTACACCCGGACGGTCGTCGGGAGCTTAGCGGTCAGCGGCCCTGCCTATCGGATTGGGCTGGAACGGCTTGAGCAAGAGTTGGCCCCGCTGGCCGTCCAGGCGGGCAAAGAACTCTCCAGCCGTCTTGGTCATCCGATTTCTTGAGTGCGACAGGTCGGAGTGACGGTCTGGGCAGGCACGCTTGACAGTCAGGATGTGAAGCGTTGAACTAGGGACCGCGTCTGAAGCGAGACAGACGCAGACCATCTATGCGCAACTTATGACAGGAGGAAAACACCGGTGAAAGTACTTGTGACGGTCAAACGGGTCCCGGACCCGGAGACAACGATCCGTGTGAAATCTGATGGGTCCGGCATTGAGACGGATAATATCAAATATGTCATCAATCCGTTTGATGAGATCGCGCTTGAGGAAGCCCTGCGCGTCAAAGAAAAGCTGGGCGCTGGTGAGGTGGTGTTAGTCAGCATAGGCGACAGCGTGGTGACCGAGCAGCTCAGGACCGGGCTGGCGATGGGGGCCGACCGGGCCATCCTGGTTGGCTGTGACCAAGACTTGGATTCCTTGGCCGTCGCCCGCATCCTGGCCAAAATTGTTGAAGACGAGAGCCCTCAGCTCGTCATTATGGGCAAGCAGGCGATTGACGACGACGCCAATCAAGCCGGCCAGATGCTGGCGGCGCTGCTGGGCTGGCCCCAAGCGACCTTTGCCTCTGAAGTTGTGCTGTCGGATGATCAACAAGCCGTCCAGGTCACGCGCGAAGTGGACGGGGGACTGGAGACCATCGGCTTTGCCCTGCCCGGTATTATTACCTCTGATCTCCGGCTCAACGAACCCCGCTACGCCTCCCTGCCGGGGATTATGAAGGCGCGCAAAAAAGAGATCAAAGCAATTGCCGCGGCAGACCTCGGCGTTGATATTACACCTCACTTGACGATCAAGAGCCTTGAGTCGCCAACTCAGAAAGAGGCCGGCAAAAAAGTGGAGAGCGTGGCAGAGCTGATCGGTCTGCTGCACGACGAGGCGAAAGTGATCTAGCCGTACTGCTGTGCGGTGACACCTGGAGACGAAAATAATGGGAAATATACTTGTTTTTGCAGAAACTCAAAAAGGGCGGGTCCCCAAGAGTTCGCTGATTGCGATTCAGGCCGGTAAAGACGCGGCGAGTAAACTCGGTGGTGACGTGCTCGTGGCAGTCTTGGGCGCGGACACCGCTGCCGCCGCAAGCGAAGTGGCAGGCTACGGGGCGGCAAAGGTATTGGCCGTTACTGCTGCGGCACTGGAGAACTATCTCGCGGACGCCTATGCGGCCACACTCGAACAGCTCGTGCAGGCAAACGATGTCACGCTAGTGGTGGCGACGGCGACGGCGGTGGGCAAAGATCTTTTGCCGCGCCTGGCGGCCCGGCTGGGAGTGGGCATGGCCAGCGACGTGGTCAGCTTTCATGCCGATGGCAGCCTGCAGCGGCCCATGTATGCCGGCAATACGACGGCAACCGTGACGCTTGCGGACACGATCAAGGTCGTGTCTGTTCGCAGTACCGCCTTTGACGCCGCTCAGCCAGGAGATCAGTCCGCAGTGGAACAGGTCAGCGTCAGCCTCGACGCAGACGCAACCACAATGCAGTTTGTTGAGTTTAATGAAACCAAGTCCGACCGGCCCAACCTGACGGAGGCCAGCATTGTCGTGTCCGGCGGGCGGGGGCTGAAGTCGGGCGAGAATTTCACCACCTATCTGGAGCCGTTGGTGAACGAGCTGAATGCGGCCATGGGTGCCAGTCGGGCCGCAGTTGACGCCGGCTTTGTCCCCAACGATCTGCAAGTCGGGCAGACCGGGAAAGTCGTGGCGCCGGAGTTGTATATTGCGGTCGGGATTTCCGGTGCGATTCAGCACCTGGCCGGCATGAAGGACTCGAAAGTCATTGTGGCGGTGAATAAAGACCCCGACGCGCCGATCTTCAACGTGGCCGACTACGGCCTGGTCGCCGACCTGTTCAAGGCCGTGCCCGAGCTGACCGAGGCGGTAAAAAAAGCCAAGGAGTAGGATGTAAAAGAACGCAGACGGTGGAGGGACACTCTACCTGGCCGTCTCTCTCGACAGTGTAAGCGCTCGTCCGGACGGCGAGCCTCTTTCCCAGGGCTGGGGATATGAAGCAGCGCAGCGCTCCTCCGGCCCGTTCGACACAACCCGCCCAATCAGAAGGTAAGGTGCATGGGCCTGACGAGTCTTTTGATCGCCAATCGAGGGGAAATCGCTATCCGTATTGCCCGCGCGGCGGCCGAACTCGGCCTGCGGACCGTTGCCATTTTCTCCGAAGACGATGCGCAGTCGCTCCATACCCAAAAGACGGACGCTGCACTGCCGCTCCAAGGTCGGGGTGCCGCGGCCTACCTCGATATCGAGCATATCCTTGCCCTGGCCGCCCAAGCCGGCTGTGATGCGATTCATCCCGGCTATGGGTTTCTGAGCGAAAACGCGGAGTTCGCCAGGCGCTGTGCCGAGGCTGGGCTGACTTTTGTCGGACCCCGGGTCGAGACGCTGGCGCTGTTCGGTGACAAGGGACAGGCTAGAACGCTGGCTGAAAAATGCGAGGTACCGGTCCTGCCGGGGACGTTCGGTCCGACGAGTGTCGACGAGGCAAAAGAGTTCCTGGCATCCCTGGGTGCCGGCGGCGCCGTGATGCTTAAAGCCCTGGCCGGTGGTGGCGGCCGCGGTATGCGCGCGGTGCGGGCGGTCGATGATATTGAAGCGGCCTACGCGCGGTGTCAGTCCGAAGCAACCACAGCGTTTGGCAGTGGCGACGTGTATGTCGAGCAACTCATTCCCCGCGCGCGGCATATTGAGGTCCAGGTCGTTGGTGACGGGTCGGGCGCGGTCAGCCAGCTTGGCGAGCGTGAGTGCAGCATCCAGCGCCGCAACCAGAAGCTGGTGGAAATCGCCCCGTCGCCAGGGCTGTCGTCCGGACTCAGAGAGCGCCTGAGCAGCGCCGCGGTCCGACTCGCCCAGGAGGTGGACTACGCCAGCCTGGGCACGTTCGAGTTTCTGGTTGATGCCGAACAGGACGGCGACAACGCGCCATTTGCCTTTATTGAAGCCAACGCGCGGCTGCAAGTCGAGCATACCGTCACCGAAGAAGTGACGGGCGTGGACCTGGTCAAGGCGCAGTTACGCCTGGCCGGTGGCAGCTCGCTGGCTGACCTGGGACTCACGCAGGAAGGTATTCCCGAGCCGCGTGGCTTTGCCATGCAGGTCCGGATCAATATGGAGACCATAGCGTCCGACGGCACGCCGCGCCCCTCAGGCGGGACCTTATCCGCGTTTGAAGTGCCGTCGGGTCCCGGCCTCCGAACCGATACCTTCGGCTATGTCGGTTATACCACCAGTCCGAGTTTCGACTCCCTGCTGGCCAAATTGATAGGCGCTTCACCCTCGTCGGATTTTGCCGACGTTGTGACCCGGACCTATCGCGCCCTGTGTGAATTCAAGATTGAAGGCGTGGCAACCAACATCCCCTTCTTACAGAGCCTCTTACGGCACCCGGCCTTTGTAAAGAACCAGCTCTATACCCGCTTTGTCGAAGACCATAGCGCGGAGTTGGTTCAGGCGGATCATCATCAGCGCTTCTTTTTTCAGACCGACCGGACCCAGTCAGAAGCCCCAGCCCTGGCCGGTGTGAAAGTGGACAGCATCGATCCCTTGGCCGTGCTTGAGCACGGCAAGTCTGCGGGCCCGACAGCTGCTGTAGCCACGGCTCCGGTCGGACCGACACCAGCCGTCGAGGTGAGCGGTCCTGACGGGACCGTCGCCGTCCCGGCTCCCCTCCAGGGAACGATTGTCAGTCTGGACATCAGTGAAGGCGACGCGGTGCACGTCGGCCAGCAACTCCTCGTCATGGAATCCATGAAAATGGAACACGTGGTCTCGGCGGAAACGAGCGGCATTATCCGCCAACTGACCGTCGGTCAGGGAGACGCGGTCTTCGAAGGCCACCCGCTTGCCTTTATCGAAGAGACCGAGGTGGCGGTGACGGCGGTCGAACAAGCGACCGCGCTTGACCTCGACTATATCCGCCCGGACCTGGCTGAGATCGTTGAGCGGCATGCACTCGGCATGGACGCCGCCCGGCCCGAGGCGGTTGCGCGGCGGCGGAAGACCGGCCAACGCACGGCGCGTGAGAACGTATACGATATCTGCGATCCCGATACGTATGTCGAGTACGGGCCCATGGTCATTGCGGCCCAGCGGCAGCGTCGTTCGGTGGACGATTTGGTGCGCCGTACCCCGGCGGACGGCATGCTCGCCGGGGTCGGCAGTGTCAACGGCGATCTGTTTGACGAAAAGGCCGCCCAGTGCATTGTCATCTCCTACGATTACACCGTGCTGGCCGGGACGCAGGGATTTAAGAATCACTACAAAAAAGACCGCATGTTCGAGCTGGCCGAGCGCTGGAAGCTGCCGGTGGTCTTCTTTGCCGAGGGCGGCGGTGGTCGTCCGGGCGATACCGACTGGTCGAGTCCGTCCGGATTGGACGTCCCGGCCTTTTATCTGTGGGGCAAGCTCAGCGGTATGGTGCCCCTGGTCGGCATTACCTCGGGCCGCTGTTTCGCCGGCAACGCCGTGATTCTGGGCTGCTGTGATGTGATTATCGCGACCGCAGAGTCGAATATCGGCATGGGTGGTCCGGCCATGATTGAGGGCGGCGGCCTGGGTGTCTTCCGCCCGGAAGAGGTCGGGCCGATGGAAGAACAGGTGCCGAACGGCGTGGTGGATATCCCGGTCACAGACGAAGCCGAAGCGGTCCGGGTGGCGAAAAAATATCTGTCCTATTTTCAGGGGCCAGTCGCCGAGTGGGCCTGCGCCGACCAACGCCTGTTGCGTTATATCGTGCCGGAGAACCGCCTGCGCATCTATGAAGTCCGCGATGTGATCGAGACCCTGGCCGACACCGGTTCCGTGCTGGAAATCCGCAAGCACTTCGGTATCGGCATGGTGACGTCCTTGGCGCGGATTGAGGGACGCCCGGTTGGTGTGATTGCCAATAACCCCAAGCATCTGGGTGGAGCCATCGATTCCGACGCGGCGGACAAAGCCACCCGGTTCATGCAGTTATGTGATGCGTTTGACATTCCCATTCTCATGCTGTGCGACACGCCCGGCAATATGGTTGGTCCTGAGCACGAAAAGACCGCTCTGGTGCGTCATTGCTGTCGCATGTTTGTGACCGGCGCCAGCCTGACCGTACCGTTCTTCACCATTGTGCTGCGAAAATCGTACGGACTCGGCGCGCAGGGGATGGCCGGCGGGAGTTTCAAAGCCCCGGCTTTTGCGGTTTCCTGGCCAACCGGCGAGTTTGGTGGCATGGGGCTGGAGGGTGCGGTCAAGCTGGGCTACCGCAAAGAGTTGGAGGCCGAGACCGACCCGCATAAGCGCAAAGAACTCTACGAACAACTCGTCGCCAAGATGTATGAAAGCGGCAAGGCGCTCAGCACCGCAACCTATTTCGAGATTGATGACGTGATCGATCCCGCCGAGTCCCGGCGCTGGATCATGGCCACCCTGCGCTCCTCGCCCCCGCCCGCCCCGCGCACAGAGAAAAAGCGGCCGTGTATCGATACGTGGTGATGAGCGCGGGCGCCGACCGGCCCTGTGTATACCGGCCGCTCATACGCTGCTCCCCGTGACCCATCCCGAAGGCGCACTCTGTGTTGCAGCTTGAAGCAGGCCGCCCTCGGGACCCTGTTCTGCTCCGGGCTGAGGCTACCGTCCCACAAAATTGCCGGGTCGGCGCTCAGCTACGGCTTTAATCCCTTCTTTGTGGTCCTCCGTTTGCTGGAGTCGGTGCTGCTCTCGAAACTCGTGGTCCGTGGCCGCCTTGACCGCAGCCGCCATGCCGGCCCGCATGGTGGCCCGCACGGATTGCACGGCCAGGGGTGCGTTCTCGGCGATTTCCTGGGCGAGTGCGAGTGCGGCCGAGCGGACGTTGTCCTTTGTGGTCAGGACCTCGCCCAGGCCCCAGCTATGGGCCTCCTCGCCGCCGACCCGCCTGCCGGTTTGAAAGATCAGGCTCGCGCGCGGCTCGCCGATCAGGCGGGGTAATGTATAGGTCAGGCCAAAGCCCGGATGAAAGCCGAGTTTGACAAAGTTTGCCGCAAAGCGTGTTTCCGGGCACAGCACGCGGAAATCCGGCACCAGTGCGAGTCCAAAGCCACCCCCAATGGCCGCGCCCTGGATCGCGCCAACAACCGGCTTTTTACACGAAAACAGCCGCACGGCTTGGGCGTAGAGCGGATTGCCGGTTTCAACATCGCGCAGATCACGCCCGGCCTGACCGCTGTGAAAATTCGCCCCGGCACAAAAATGTTTGCCGTCCGCCGCAAGGACGATAGCCCGACAATCTGTTTCTTCGTCCAGAGCTTCAAACGCCTCGGCCAGAGACTGAATGAGGGCCGTATCAAAAAAATTGTTTGGCGGTCGTTGAATTTCAGCAGTTGCCACATGATCGGCCAGGCTTATTTCAACATCTCCATAGCGTGTCTCCATCGGCGCTCTCCTTTTGCTTTCTCAGCCTGCCCCTCACGGCAGGGCTGTCTTTGCCCATCGGATATAGCACTATCCGGTCGCTCCCGGTAGCGTTCCCAAACCCGGTTCGGATTTCCTCCAGCCTCTCTACTCTCCTGTTTGGTGTCTCGCGCCTCGCCTTGTCCAAGGTACTGTTCTGCACTACGTTGTCATACGTGAGAGGACTTCAATATGGAGCATCAACTGTCCCTTCGCCTGCCCGCTTCGCTTGCGAAAAAGCTCGATGAGGCTGCTATACGGATGAGACGCAAACGCTCCGAGGTCGCCCGCTTGGCGTTGGAGCAATTCCTTGACACGGATATAGAGTTTCGCCCTATCGAACGCGTACGCGACCTTTTGGGAACAGTCAGAAGTGGCATGCCCGACCTTGGTGAACGGTCCCGCGATTACCTGAAGGCCCGCATCCGCCATGGCCGCTGAACTTTTACTCGATACCGTCTACACGGCCGTCAGCCGTTTCAGGTCTTCCCGTAAGAAAGGGCATTCATGCCAAGCCAACATATTCTCGGACCGACCTCGCACTATTTCTACTCGCAGCGTCTCAAGCTGCACTATGTTGACTGGGGCAACCCGGACCAACCCCTGCTCGTCCTGATTCATGGCGGGCGGGATCATTGTCGGAACTGGGACTGGGTCGCTCAGGCGCTGCGCGCAGATTATCATATTGTTGCCCCGGATTTACGCGGCCATGGTGACTCGGAGTGGGCTCGCGGCAGTGAGTATTCGATGATTGACCACGTCGTCGATATCGCGCAGTTGCTGGCTCAGCTCAATGCGTTTCCGGTCACTCTGATCGGCCATTCTCTGGGCGGCGGCATCGTGCTCCAGTATGCCGGTGTGTACCCCGAAAAGGTGACGAAGGTCGTGTCCATCGAGGGCTGGGGACCCCCGCCACAGATGCTCAAAGAGCAGCCGAAAAGCGCGTTTGAAAGGATGCAACACTGGGTCGATGAAATGCGTGGGTTCGCCGGTCGCCTGCCGAAGCGCTACCGGACGCTGGTAGAGGCGGTCGAGCGTATGCGTGCAGCCAACCCGCACCTCAGCCCGGAGCGGGCCCATCATCTGACCCTGTATGGCACCCACCGCAACGAGGACGGGACCTATACCTGGAAATTTGACAACTATGTCCGCGCCCGCTCGCCGTATCGCTTCAATATGGCGGATGCCCAGGAAATCTGGGGACGGATTACCTGCCCGCTGCTCTTGATGCGAGGCAGCGAATCCTGGGCGGTTGATCTGGAGAAAGACAGCGAACGCGCGCAGGCATTTCGCGAGCCCGCTCTGGTGACGATCCCCAAGGCCGGCCACTGGGTTCACCACGACCAACTGGAGCACTTCCTGCGGGTAACCACGGAGTTTTTGCTCCCATCAGCGGGGTAGCCGTGCGGCAGGTTTGTTTCGAGAAGCTGTCCGCTCATTCATGTCCACACACGGACGGTGCTGTATAATCCAGCTTCAGCAGCCGAAAATAGTTTTGCCCCAAGGCAATATTCCGAAAAGCGGCGTCGTTCAAAGAGCGATTGATGCGACTCGTGACGGCTAACTCCTGCTGATACACCTCGAAATCCTTGTCGCCTGACGCCACGAAATCGGTGCCGGGCAGAACGCGCTCGGAGTAGGCATTCAGGAACGCAACGTACAGCGCCCGTTTTTCGAGGTCCGAAAAATAATGGTCGTCAATGACGCGCCAGGAAATATCCAACATCAGCTTGGGATGGCGGTCCAACAGCGACTTCATAATCTGAATGTGCCGCGCCGCGTCCAGGTTGACAAGCTCTCGGGAGAGCCCGAGATGCATCCAGATGATGGTATTGTCGGGATATAAACTCAGCACCTTTTGCATCCAGGCCAGATATTTTGTTGGTTCAGCGTCGTTGCCCAGGTCGGAGTGAATCGCGAGCGGGATGTTCCGTTCGCGGAGCACCTGCATGAAGGGGCTCCAGCCGTCTATCGCAGCCAGGGGCACGGCCTGGCGCCCGTTTCCGAACAGTGCCTGTTTCACCAGATTGACCTCACCCATCCAGGTGAACAGACCGGGATACTCTTCGTCCAGGAGCTGCATGCCTTGAAGGATGGAGTCGGGTCGGGACAAGTCGGGGAAGGTCATGGCGAGCGTCAGGTGGACGTGTTCCGACGCCGCCACAACAAAGCTGGCCGCATTCACGAAATCGTTTTTCAGCGAGGGTTCCACAAGCGTGCCGAGACAGTCCAGGTAGTAGGTGCAGGCAGACGTGACCGGCAGCATCTGGCCGATGCCGTAGATATTGGCAAACAGGACGCCCGCCCGTTCGAGGTAGGAGACCACCTCCGTGTATGGAAGGGCGGGGCCGCCGAACGGACGGAAGTGCACATGGCTGTCCACGATCGAGGTCTGGGGTCGGGCGGCCCGGTCGTAACACTGGCCGGTATTGCTCTGCAACATGGGCAGGGTGAGCGATGAGGCGCTCTCGGCCAGTCCTGCTATGCAGAACGCGACGAGCAATGCACTGACTATCTTGCACATGGTGTCTCCTGTTTACGTGCAAGAGGCGTCCGCTTGGCGAACCCGTCTTCAACCAGCGCTGCCGACTCAGACGGAGCGGATTCAGGACGCCAGAGCAATCGGCGACACCACCTTTTCCTGGAGCCAGTCGGACAGATCGGTCAGACTGCGGGCATTGATTTCGTGACCCATGTCATACTCCCGGTAGGTCACGGGCGCTTTGACATCCCGCAGGATTTCGACAGACTGACGCGCCCGGCCCACGTCAATCAGTTCGTCTTTACTGCCGTGCTGGACCAGCACGGGCAGTTGCTCGGTTGCCGGCACATCCGGTAATGCGGTCAGCATATCTTTCGGCAGCCACGAACTGAGCGCCGCCAGTCCGGCAAAGCGCTCGGGCTCGCCCAGGGCCAGATTATAACCCATCACCCCGCCCTGGCTGAAACCCAGCACACACAGTTTTTTGGCATCAATCGGGTAGCGCTGTAGTGCTGCGTCAAGAAAGGCGCGAACGGTCTCGCGCGCAGAGAGAACCGCCTGGACATCGAGCGGCCCGCCACTCGTCAGCGGAAACCAGCCGTGACCAACCATGTTCGGGCCGATGGGGACCTGAAGCGGGCCCTGCGGACAGAGGACGAGAAACTGGCCGCGACACAGATGCGGCGCTAAGCCCAGCAGGTCGAGGGCGTTGGCCCCCCAGCCGTGCAGGGCGAGAATGGTGGGATGCGGGCCTGCGCCCTCGGGCTCAAAAACCGTGTGGATAAGATTCATGCTCCTTATCTTGCCATGACTCTTGTCCCTCTGCGAGGGGCAGGAGAAGTGAAATCCAGCCGGGAGCGCTGTGGACAGGACTTTCCTTATTTCTTGGGGACCTGTTTCAGTAGCAGTTCGATGATCTGGTCGGCGCTAATGCCCTCGGCCTCGGCCTGAAAATTCAATAGGCAGCGATGCCGCAGGGCCACCAGGGCCACATCGGTGATGTCCTCAAAACTGACATGTACCCGCCCATCGAGCAGGGCGTTGACCTTGGCGCCTAGGGTGAGCGCCTGAGCCCCACGCGGGCTGGGGCCGTAGCGGAGATAGTGGGTGACCTCAGGCAGCGGAGAATTCGGGTTGCCGGGCGTGGCCGCCTCGATAAGCCGAGCGATATACAAACCCAGCGGAGGAGCCAGCAGGACTGCGCGCACCAGATTTTGCATCTCGGCGATGACCGCCGGAGCCGTCTCTGCCGACAGCACCGGCTTGATACTGTACTGCGTCTCCTGGGTGGTGCGCTCCACAATTTCGGCCACCTCAGCCGCGCTGGGCGATTCGATAACCAGCTTGAGCAGAAAACGGTCCAGTTGCGCCTCGGGGAGCGGATAGGTGCCCTCAATCTCAACCGGGTTCTGGGTCGCCACCACAAGAAAAGGGGGCGTGAGGGTATGCGTCTCCCCAAAAACGGTGACCTGCTGCTCCTCCATCGCTTCAAGGACAGCCGACTGGGTCTTGGGCGTGGCGCGGTTGATTTCATCCGCCAGAACGATGTTGGCAAAGACCGGGCCGGGCTTGAATTCAAAATAGCGCCTGCCGTCAGCGCCCTCAGACAGGACTTGGGTGCCAACGATATCAGACGGCATGAGGTCTGGCGTAAACTGAATCCGCTTGGCGCTCAGCGCCAGGGCCTGGCTGATCGACTTGGCCATCAGCGTCTTGCCCAGACCCGGTACGCTTTCGATGAGGACATGCCCGCCGGCAAAAAAGGCGGTTAAGATCTTCCGCAGGATACGCCGCTGGCCGACGATCACCTGACCGACCTCTTCTTCGATGGTCGTAAAGAGGTGTCGAAAGCGTTCAACCCGCTGTTCCGGGGATAATAGCTCTGAGGATAAGGGCGATGGCGAGGCTGGCATGCTGCTCCTCAAGAGTCAACGTGCCAACAGCCGTGTATGATATGGAGGGCACGTTTACTCTTTCTGTAAGATGGCTCGATATTCGAGCGGAATGCGCTGCTGGGGGGCATTTGTCTCTGGCGGACGGTCAGCGAGCGGGGCGTTGCTATACGGCGTGGTCGGGACAGCCGGGCTGGTATTTTCGGTCAGTTCCCGGCTATCCTGTTCCGCCTTGATACCGGTTGGAATACGAACCTTGACATAGCCGGCAGCCTGAGTCAGAAATCCACCAGGCTGCTCGCCCGGTTTGTAAAAACGCTCGCCTTTTCCCTGCCCGCCGGATTGTCCGGGCTGTGGGTCTGATTGCTCTGGGGCCTGCTGGGGCTGTTTTTGCTCGTTGCTCTGCTGCGTGGCGTGACGGCGCGGCTCGTGTCCCGCTTTTCGCGGGTCTCCCCCGGAAGGTGGCTGCTGGGCGTCCGGTTGTTGGCCCGATTGCGGTCCTTGTTGCTGCTGACCGGGTGTATTCTGTCGGGCCTGTTTCTTTTGTTCTTGAGACTGGGGCTGATCGAATTTAATGCCAGCGCCGGATTCCTGGGGGGCATTTTGCTGCTTGGGCGACTGCTGATTGTCAGCTTGATCCGTCTGGTTTGTGTTTTGCGTGCCCGGCTGCGACCCATCCCTCTGCGCAGACAGCGACTGCTTGAGCTGCTCCAGATTTTCATTTGTTTTGGCCAGCGGCGTATTCTCCGGCTGGGGGCTGTCGCCCTGGTTGCCCGGACTCTCGTCTTGCGTGCTGTCGCTGCCAAAGAGTTTGAAATCAAGCGGGAGAATCTGCGGCACTGGCAGCGGCAGATTCATACGTTTTTGCGCCTCATCAATCAGGCGTATTTTCTCCTGCGGGGTCAGAGCCGGATTCTTGAGATCCTGAGCAAGTACGAGGAGTTGGGCTCCGGCTTGCTGTTCTTCTGGAGAAGACTGTGAGCGGACCAACTGCCGGGCCAGGTCTTCAATATCCTGGAGCAGGGTTTCGGGCGTCGGCGCAACGGGTGAGGGGCTACTTGGAGCCAGGGCCGCACTACCGGAGGGTAAAAACAAGAAGAGCAGGCCACTCAGGACTGCGCCGACACACGCCAGCGGAACCCGCTTGTCGAGTTGGAAGGGTAGGTCGCGCTCGGGAACGAAGAAGGCCGCCTTCCGAGCGGCTTCGCTCCGAATCTGGGCCATGAAGTCTGAGGGAGCTGGAAGAGTCGCCAGGGTGAGAAAACGCTCTTGGCCAGCCGTCTTCTCGTCCAGCAGGCTGGCAATGCGCTCGTCTTGGTAGCCCTTTTTTTCCTGTCTGAGGGAGTGCAGCAGAAAACCGCAGACGATGACGGGTGGAAGAAAAGAAATCCCGATGGGCAGCGAACAGTCCAGTATCAGACTATAGCCCAGGAAAAAAACAGCAATCCCCAGGGGCAGAAAAAAACCGAGAGCATTGGCGCTCCGCTGCCACACTACCCGGCGGGCCGTAGTCGTGAACAGGTGGGACAAATTATCCATTGCGCGAGCGACGTTTCTGAAAGCGGCGAACCGCGCGATTATGATCCGCAAGCCGGGAAGAGAACACGTGGCTGCCATCTCCCCTGGCAACAAAATAGAGGTAGTTCGTCTCGGCTGGGGAGAGGACGGCTTGAATAGCCGCGAGTCCCGGGTTGGCAATCGGGCCAGGCGGAAGGCCGGTAAACAGATAGGTATTATACGGCGTGGGCGTGCGCAGATGGCGGCGTGTCAGCTTCCCGTCAAAATTTGGAATGCCGTAGATGACGGTCGGATCACACTGGAGCGGCATATTTTGACGCAGCCGATTGTGAAAGACGCCGGCAATCAGCGGGCGTTCCTGGGCCACCCCGGTTTCTTTCTCAACCAGCGAGGCCAGGGTCAGGACCTCATGCCGGGAGACCCCCAACTCCTGGGCCTGCTGTTGCATGGCCGGGCTGAAGACCTCAGACAGACGTGTCAGCATACGTCCCAGAATATCCGCCGCAGAGCTTTGCTTTGAAAAAAAATAAGTATCCGGGTACAGATAGCCCTCAAGTCCGTATTCCCGGAGGTCCCATGTGGCCAAGAACTGAGGAGAAGTACCGAGAGACAGGAATTGCGCTTGGGGGCCAAACCCCTGGTCTTCCAGTCTTTTGGCAATCTGTTTGAGGGTCAGTCCTTCCGGGATCGTCACCAGGTGGTGGATGACCTGCCCTTGGGTCAAGGTCTCAAGCAACCTCCGCGGGGTCAGCCGGGTTTCCAGGATATACTCCCCGCTTTGTATGGAGCGGTCTTTGCCGGTGAATTGTGCCCAGAAACGAAATGGCTGGACGCTTGTCAGGATGCCTTCGGCAACCAGCATCTGCGCCGTTTGTTGAAGGGTGCTGCCCGGAGAGATAAAGATCCGAGCGGGCGTCCCTAAAAGCGGACCTGGGGTGTTGAGCCGTGCATAGACGTAACAGACGGTGAGTCCACCGACGCCCATGACAAGACACGCAATAAGAAGCAGGAGTTTTTTCACTGCCGCCCAACCTACCACCGGTATGGGAACGAAACAATGTCGCACTCCAGCAGCGCTTGACTGCTGGAGTATGACTTGACTTTTGTGCGTTCCGCTGGCACCTTTTGTGACCATGCAAAGCCGGTGGCTGGAGTATTGTAAGGAAATACTCGGCGTCTTTCTCGGGCGTCGGAACGTGACCGTTCAGACGCCGCTTATCGCCTCCATCCTGTCTGTCAGCTTTCTTGTGTTTATTGTTTGGACGGCACCCCCCGCCGTTGCCCCTTCTTTTACCAGAAACGAGGTGGCCGCTCAGGTCAAACAGCGCCTGGGCGAAATCCGGCAAGAAGGCGACGTTCCGAGTATAGCGGTTTCGGCCGTGGCGCAGCCCGCTCTGGAAGAAAAAAAAGAAACTCCGGTCGCGTCCGTTCTCCTGCCCCTTCCCCCGCTGTCTGAGTCGGCAAATCCGATCCGGACCCCGTACCAGAGCGTGTATGCCATCAAGCCTAGCGAGACGTTTGCGGGTATTCTGAAAAAAGAAGGGCTCTCGCCTCGACAGACCACCGCCTGGATCAATGCGGCGAAGCAAAAAATCGAGGTCCGGCGTTTGCAAATCGGGCGCACTCTGACGTTCTCCTATGAGCAGGATGAACACGGCGCGCCAACGCTACAGGCTGTTGCCTACCACCCCAACAAGCGTTCTTTGCTCGTGCTTGAGAGGGATGAGAACGGGCGTGTTCAGTCACGACTCGATACCACCCCGACGACCCTAGTCTGGCGCGCAGTTGGCGGCCGCATTAGCCATAGTTTGGGTCGGTCAGCCAGCAAGATGGGTGTCCCGGCCAGTATCATTGATGCGGTGGCAGATATGGGCTGGGAGCTCAACCTCTCGTACGAACTTCAGCCGGGTGACCCTTTCAAAATTATTTTCGAGGAGGAGCAGGGTGACGGGAAAACCGTGAGTTATGGCAGAGTGCTTGCCGCCGAAATCGTGAACAAGGGGACAACACACACGGTCTTTCCCCTTGAAGCGGAAGACGGGCTGGGCTTTGGGCAGCCGTTTCTGGGTTACCCCGTCCAATTTACCCGTATCTCGTCGGTCTTTAGCGATGCCCGGCTGCACCCCATTTACAAACGGAAACGTCCCCACCTTGGCGTGGATTTCGCTGCGCCAACGGGAACCCCGGTCCGCGCGGTGGCGGATGGCAAGGTCACTTACGCTGGCTGGAGAGGCAACTATGGCCGTTTTCTCAAGATTAACCATGCCGGCCCCTATAGTTCGGGCTATGCCCATCTGCGACGAATCAAAAAAGGGGTGAGAGCCGGAACTTTTGTAAGAAGGGGTCAGACTATCGGCTATGTTGGGTCTTCAGGCGCCGCAACCGGACCGCACCTGCACTTTGAGATGCATAAAAACGGCAGGTATATCAACCCATTAAAAGAAGTGCGGACGCAATTTGCCCGGCGAAAAAGAGCGGCCGCAGTACGGTCTGACCCGCAGCTCGCGATGATAAGAGAGAAACTGGAAGAGTATCTCGCCGGGCTGAGCCTACACAACGGACCCGAGAGCCGTGTCTACACGGCCATCCCACGGATTCAAACGGCGGCCCGCGAGACCGTCGAGCCGCACGATGAGAGCTGACGCTATCGTCTTGGGTTTACCTTCTTTGTCGCGTGTGGCCGTATGTTGCCATCTTTCCTGTGAGGCTACGCGCTCGGCCCGTTAAGGAACCCTATACAACCATGCTGTCCCATACGGAGAAACTTCGAGTGCGGTGGGTCGATACCGATGCGTCGGGCCGCATTCATTACACGGCCGCGTTCCGGTATTTTGAGATCGCCGAGTGGGAATTGATGCGGCAGGCCGGGTTCCCGCTGTCCGACCATCGCAAAATATCCGGGCTGCCGCGGGTGCAGGTCTCGGCAACATTTTATGTTCCCCTCTTTGTGGATGAACCGATTGAGGTAAAGGTCTGGGTTGAGCGGATGGGGACCACCTCCATTACCTTTGCCGGGGAAATACAGCGGGCCGAAGAGCGCTGTGTCAGTGGGTCGATCACCGCAGTTTTCGTGAATCAGCAGGACCAGCCCCAACCCATTCCCGAGGCCATTCGCCACGCTCTGAATACTGAGTGACAGCGCTTGGGAGTTGACAGCAAAAACACGCTCGCATAGGTAACGGGAGATGTCATACGCAGTAATTCGTACGGGTGGAAAACAATATCGAGTGACGCCGGGTGAGCTTCTGCGCGTGGAGTCTCTAGCCGGGGAGAGAGGGAGCGCTATTACCTTCTCCGATGTGCTGCTCACCTCAGCCGAGGGCGCGGTTCACATTGGCACCCCGCTTGTTCCCGGCGCTTCGGTGACGGCGCGCGTTGTTGAGCACGGCAAAGAGAAAAAGATTATTGTTTTTAAGAAGAAACGGCGTAAAGGGTATCGGCGCAAACAGGGCCATCGGCAGCACTTTACGGCCGTGCAGGTCCAATCGATCGACCTGGGAGGATAAACGTGGCACATAAAAAAGGACAAGGCTCCAGTCGGAATGGCCGAGACAGCCCGGGCCAGCGCCGCGGCGTCAAGCTTTTTGCCGGACAATTTGCCAAAGCCGGGAATATTATTGTGCGTCAACTCGGAACGCGTATCTACCCAGGGACCAATGTTGGCATGGGACGAGATTATACCCTGTTTGCGAAGACCGACGGGGTGATTCAGTTCGAGCGTATGGGCAAAACGCGCAAGCGGGTCTGCGTCTACCCGCAGTAAACTGCTCGGCCACACGCACGAGCATAAGGTCGCAGGAAAAGCCCCACTTCGGGGCTTTTTTTATTGGCCTGCTTCAGTCCCCTATTCCTGATATACATGGGCTATGAACTTCGTTGACGAAGTGACCATGACGGTCAAAGCCGGTGATGGCGGGCGCGGCTGTGTCAGCTTTCTGCGCGAGAAGTTTCGGCCCTGGGGGGGGCCGAACGGCGGCAACGGCGGCAACGGCGGAGACGTCATCCTGCGCGTTGACCCGCAACGCAACACGCTGCTCGATCTCGCCCATCGGCATCACGTCAAGGCGGCCCGGGGCGGGCATGGACGGGGCAAGGACCAACACGGGAAAAACGCCCAGTCCTCAGTCCTGCCGGTCCCGGCCGGAACCGTTGCGCGCGACCGAGAGAGTGGAGCAATACTCGCCGACCTCCGCACCGCCGGCCAACAGGTCGTGGTCGCCCAGGGCGGAAGAGGCGGCAGAGGGAATGCCGCTTTCACCACCTCCACAAACCGTGCCCCCCGCTTCGCCCAGCCGGGTCTGCCCGGAGAGGTCCGGCAGCTCCAACTTGAGCTCCGCCTGCTGGCGGATGTTGGCCTGGTCGGGTTTCCCAACGCCGGGAAGTCGACGCTGATCTCTGCCGTGTCTGCCGCCCGTCCACGGGTTGCCGACTTTCCCTTTACGACCCTCGTTCCGCACCTCGGCGTTGTGCGCTATGGCGATGAGGGCTCATTTGTCATGGCTGACGTGCCAGGGCTCATTGAGGGCGCCCATAGCGGACATGGACTCGGCGTGCGTTTTCTGCGCCACCTGTCGCGGACTTCTATTCTGGTGCATCTTCTTGATATATCTGATCCCGCACGTGATCCGTATGCCGACTACAGCGTCATCAACCGGGAACTTGACGCTTTTGATACTGCCCTGGCTCGCCGTCCGCAGCTCGTGGTCGTCACCAAAGCTGACCTGCCGGTCACCCGCGAACGTTTTCCCGAGGTACGGGAAGTTTTTGTCCGGCATGAGCAAACATTACATCTCGTTTCTGCTGCAACCGGGGAAGGGAAACAAGAATTGGTGAGCGCAATTGCCCATCTGCTCGAACACAGACCACCCCGGATGGACGACGCAGGGGAGAGAGACTGAGGTTTTTCCCTGATGAGTGACGGCAACATCCAGCTCAGGCATAAAGCTCGTATTCTTGAGCGTACGAGGCGGATTGTGGTGAAAGTCGGGAGCAGCGTGCTGTCCGATGGAGACGGTGTCCATGCTCCCCGTATCAGCCAACTCGCGACGAGCCTCTCCAGCCTGCAACAGGCCGAGGTGGTCTTGGTCACTTCGGGAGCCGTGGCCGCCGGAATGGGCGTCCTCAATATGAAACAGCGCCCGCGGACGATACCGGCAAAACAGGCGGCGGCCGCCATTGGACAGATTACGCTCATGGCGTTGTATGAAGAATGCTTTTCGCAGCACGCTATCCGGGTGGCCCAGATTCTGCTCACCCATGACGACCTGGCCAACCGCAGACGCTATCTGAACGCCAAGCATACCCTCCTGACGCTGATCGAATCCGGGGTCGTGCCTATCGTCAACGAGAATGACACGGTGGCGGTTGAGGAAATCCAGTTTGGCGACAACGATAATCTCTCTGCCCAAGTCGCCGTCCTGGTCGAGGCCGATCTGCTGATCATATTGAGCGATGTTGCGGGGTTATATGAAACCGACCCACGGGTGGACCGGCAGGCGAAACGTATTGCTCTGGTCGAGCAGTTCGACGCCCAATTGATGCAGCGCTGCGGTACGGCCGGCCCGTTAGGCCGGGGCGGGATGGCCTCGAAAATCGAAGCCGCTCAAAAAGCGGCTCTGTCGGGCATCCCCTCCCTGCTTATAGATGGCCGGAGCAGCGCAGCGCTGTGGGCGGCTTTTGACCCGCAGCGGGAAGTTGGTACGCTGTTTCTGCCGGTCTCGGACAGGATTGCGAGTCGGAAACACTGGATTGCCTACACGCTGAAGCCGGCCGGCTCCCTGCGTCTGGATGCCGGGGCGGCGGCGGCGATTCGGCGGGATGGGAGGAGTCTGCTACCCGCCGGGGTGCGGGGCGTATACGGAAACTTTGAGGAAGGGGAATGTGTGACCTGTCTCGACGAAAGCGGGGCTGAATTTGCGCGGGGCTTGGTGAATTATAGCGCCGCGGCTCTGAGGCAGATTCAAGGCCTACACACCAGTCAGATTGAACAGACGCTGGGCTATAAGGTGAGCGATGCAGTGATTCATCGTGACGACCTGGCCTTGTTATAAGACGAGCGAAGAGACACAAGGGAAGAGGCGATGAGTCTTGAAAATATAGTGGTCGCATTAGCCCAAACCGCAAAAAAAGCCGCCCGGGTATTGGCAACAGTGTCAACCCACACGAAGAATCAGGCGCTGCTTGCCGCCGCCCGGCAACTCCGGGAGCAGACGGCAGTCCTCCTGGCTGCCAATGCACGGGATGTGGCCCGGGGAAAGGACAACGGTTTATCTGCCGCGCTGCTCGATCGACTGACGCTGAACCAGGCGCGCATACAGGCGATGGCCACCGGGCTCGAAATCATGGTCGATCTGCCGGACCCGGTCGAGGAAACGGTCGCGACCTGGAAGCGCCCCAACGGCCTGGAAATCAGTCAGGTCCGCGTCCCGCTGGGTGTGGTCGGGATTATTTACGAGTCGCGGCCGAATGTGACGGCCGATGCCGCCGGCCTGTGTCTCAAGGCTGGCAATGCGGTTGTGCTCAAAGGGGGGTCGGAGGCGTTTACGACGAATAGTGCTATTGTCGATATCCTTGCCCAGGCCTTTGCCGAAGCGGGTTTGCCGGACGGGGCGGCTCAACTGGTCCGTTCGACTGATCGACAGGCCGTCACCTTTCTCCTCCAACAAGACCGCTGTATTGATGTCATTATTCCGCGCGGCGGAGAGGAACTGATCCGCGCCGTCACGCGCGAATCCGCCATCCCGGTCATCCAGCATTTCTCCGGCCTGTGTCACACCTATGTCGATGCGGCGGCCGATATTGAAAAGGCGCACCGGGTTTGCCTGAACGCCAAGGCCCAAAGACCGTGGGTGTGTAACGCCATGGAAAACCTGCTGGTGCATGAGACCATCGCACCCCGTTTCCTGCCGGACTTTGTGGCGCGACTCGAACAAGAGGGTGTCGAGGTTCGCGGCTGTGAGCAGACGCGCCGGATCGTCCCTCAGGTCAGGGTCGCGACCGAGACGGATTGGCAAACCGAGTATCTTGATAAAATTCTCTCGGTCAAAGTAGTCGGCTCGCTTGAGGAGGCGATGGATTTCATCCATACCAACGGGTCAGGACTGGCCGATTGCATCGTCAGCGAAGACTACTCACACGTCCGGCGGTTTCTGCGTGAGGTCGACTCTGCGACGGTCTATGCAAACGCTTCGACGCGCTTCACCGACGGCTTTGAGTTCGGATTCGGGGCTGAGGTCGGCATTTCGACGAACCGACTCCACGCCAGAGGACCCATGGGGCTGCGTGAGCTGACAACGTATAAATATGTGATCTACGGAGATGGCCAGATACGAACATAACCTGCCGATGGGCGCTGACGTATGAAGGTTGGACTGTTCGGTGGGACGTTTAACCCCATCCACTCGGGTCATCTGCGCAGTGCGGAAGAAGTCTGCGCCGCGTTTACACTGGACCGGATATACTTCATTCCTGCTGCCTCTCCTCCGCACAAGCGCACAACGGCTATCGTCTCCGCCCAGCATCGTTACAATATGGTGGAGCGGGCGGTTGCCGCCAACCCGGCCTTCTTTGCCTCTCGTATCGAACTCGACCGGGCAGGCCCCTCGTTTTCGATTGATACGATCCGCGCCTTTCGGACAAGGGGCAGGTTGACCTCTCTCGCCTTTCTGATCGGGATGGACGCGTTTTCTGAGATAGAGACGTGGAAGGATTACCTGGAGATTCCCGGCTTATGCGACCTGATTGTCACCTCGCGGCCCGGGGTTCCCACGCCACCACTCGACCAACTCCTTCCCGTTGCTCTCCGGTCCGCCTTTTGGTATGATCCGGTCCGGCAGAGATACCAGCACGAATCAGGGCATACATTGACGCTCCATACACTGAACGGTCTCCATATTTCGGCCTCCGGCATACGTGATAACCTGCGCGTCGGTCGGCCCACACCCTGCCAGCTCCCGCCCGCCGTGGCGGACTATATCGCCACCCACGCCCTGTATCGCACCCAAGAGGCTGCTTCCCTTGAAGGCTGACGACAGCTGGCAAAAAGCCCTGCGGTGCGCTCAAGCCGCACTGGATAAAAAGGCCTACGACCTGGTTGTCCTCGACGTGGAAGCCTTGACTTCTGTTGCCTCCTATTTTGTCATTTGTACCGGGCGGTCGGACATCCAGGTGCAGACCATCAGTCAAGCGATTGAGGTCGCCCTGCGGCAGGCAGGCCATCGCCCGTTAGCCCTGGAGGGCGTCTCGCACGGACAATGGATCCTCATGGATTTCGGGGATGTGATTGTCCATATTTTCTACGAAACCGTCCGAGAATTTTACAATCTTGAAGGACTGTGGGCCAAGGCTGCACGCTGTACGCTGCCCGAACCCTACTCGACGCAAGCCCTGGACCTCCGACTCGAAACCGGCTAGAGCAAATCACGCTGCTATGTAGCGCGTCTCTCTCCTCCTTGAGGAGTGCGGGCTTCCAGCCCGCATGGCGGCCAGGATGGCCGCCCTCCCAGGCGGGGAGCCCCCCCCATCCCCTCCCTGGCCGCTTGGTGCCAGCCAGTGTCTTTCCCGACGAGCGCGGACTGGCACGGCTACAACTTATCGTGAAACGCGCTAGCGGCTTTTCTCCGGCGCCGAGAAAACCAGCCTTTCTTTCCATACGGCTTTCCCCTTATACTAGGAGCAGGAACCAGCGAGCACACCTCGGTGGGAGATGCTATGGGTCGAACGGCTTCTGCTCAAGAGATACTGTATTACGGCAGTACCCCCAAACACCAGTATTGGGAAAACGAGAAACAGACCCTGCGTCTCGTCCGCGACCGGGCTGCGTCCGTCTGGCGGGCGTATCACAAGCAAAGTGGTCGGTATCGCCCCTTGCTCGTGAAGTCTCGCTCCCCGGCAGGACTCCGAAAAGGAAGCGGAAATCGACGCCGCTGACGGGCAGAAGCGCCGAAGAAGTCGTGGTGAACATCAAGCGTGACTATCAACTGCGATTGGTGCTTGAGCAACGCCTGCGGCGCTGGATGGACAAGTCGTCAGGAAAACGCGTGCTCGCCTTTCTCGACCCTAACCAGGGCGGTGCGCCGGCAATGACGGACCCCGGCACGTATAATGCCCAGTAATACCCGCTCACCCTTTCCCATAACAGGAAAATCCTGAAAGGTCGGCTGGGCGTACTTAAGTCGCATGGACGAACCGCCTTGATGTTAGCCTAAGAAAAGAGTGGTCATATGTCGCTGAAAAACTGGCTCAGAGTCTGGTGGTCCCTCACCATATTCTTTGGCTATGTGGCTCTCATCCTCGTCGGTCTTGACCTTGAACTCAGTTCAAGAACACCGCTCCCAATAGAAGAGGTCATTCGTATCGCCATCCTCGTGCAGCTTTTATACATCATCGGGCGAGCGCACCAAGAATGGGGTAAGCTGAATTAGGCCGTCCCCTGAAATTAGGCCACCCCTTTCCAATTAGGCCACCCGTCTCGAAATAGGCCAGCACCATGCTTAATCAACCCGCGGCGGCACGGTCCTACCAGCGCGCCACCGACGCCCCCCAGGTGAGCCCGCCTCCACAGCCGTTGAGCACGACAATATCGTCCTTGTGTACTTTGCCTTCCCGAACAGCTTCATCCAGAGCTATCGGAATGGAAGCCGCAGACGTGTTTCCGAAGCGGTCCACGTTGCAGTGCACCTTATCCATACTGGCCCCCAGACGGTCGGCCACCGCCTGGATGATGCGTAAATTCGCCTGATGGGGGACCATCAGCTTGATATCTTCCGGAGCCAGGCCGGCTTTTTCGAGGGCCTTTTTTGTCACGTCGGACAGGGCGCGCACCGCGACCTTGAACAGCTCGGGGCCCTTCATCTGAATTCCCCAGTCGGGATCCTGTTCGCCGGCTTGGTCAAACGTTTGGCGCAGCCCGGACCGCACGTGGAGCAACTGCCACAGGGCTCCGCTGGACTCGACGACCGTGCTGAGCAAGCCCCGATCGTTGGGCTGATTTTCCAACACGACTGCCCCGGCGCCATCCCCGAACAGCACGCAGGTCGCCCGGTCTCCCCAGTTGACCATGGAACTCAGGGCATCCGCGCCAACCAGCAGGATACGGTTATACTCTCCGCTTTTGAGATAGCTATGGGCAACCGACAGGCCGTACACAAACCCGGCACAGGCGGCCGCAACATCGAAGGCGGGAATATTATCCACGCCCAGGCGGGTTTGGAGCAGGCAGGCGGTGGAAGGAAAGGCATACTCCCCGGAGACCGTGGCGACCAGGATCACATCCAGGTCCTGCGCGGACAGGCCCGCCGCCTTGAGCGCCGTTTCGCTCGCCGCGTGAATAAGATCGAGCAAGCCCTCGTCCTGCCGGAGGACACGCCGCTCCTGTATGCCGGTCCGCGTGACGATCCATTTATGATTGGTGTCCACCCGCCCGGCCAGATCATCATTGGTGAGACAGGTCGAAGGGACGGCGGAACCCGTGCCGATAATACGTGCGCCCATGCGCTACCTCTTTAGTCCTTCTTGCCCGGCGAGACAAAGAGTAAACATGCCAACAGCTTCGTATGATTTGGAGGGCAGGTTTCCTCTTTCAGGCCTATCAGTACGTCTCATACTGTTTCGCTCAGGGCAGGTTCTGATTGCTGCGGTCCCAGTGTTCTCGTTACTCTGGCTCGTTCTACCGATTCGTGCTCTGCCCGTTTTGATCGTTTTCCCATTTGCGAAAGACGAGACAGGCGTTGGTTCCCCCAAAGCCGAAGGAGTTGGACAAGACGGCCCGGACTGGTGCCGGGCGGGAGGTGTTGGGCACATAGTCCAAATCGCACTCCGGGTCAGGTTCCTCATAGTTAATGGTGGGCGGTATGATCTGATGGTGGAGCGCCAAGGCGGAATAGACGGCTTCGACGCCACCGGCCGCCCCGAGTAAGTGGCCGGTCATGGACTTGGTTGAACTGATCGCGAGCTGGGCGGCGTGTTCGCCAAAGACTCTTTTCAGGGCCAGGGTCTCGGTCGCGTCGTTATACGGTGTTGAGGTCCCGTGGGCGTTGACGTAATCGATCTCGGTCGGGTCAAGCCCGCTGCTGCGCAGGGCCAGCCGCATGCAGCGGACCGCGCCTTCGCCTTCGGGCGAGGGGGCCGTAATGTGATGCGCGTCTGCGTTGGCACCGTAACCGACCACTTCGGCGTAGATTGTTGCCCCGTGACTCTGGGCGAATTCGAGCTCCTCCAACACAATAATGCCGGCGCCTTCGGCCATGACAAAGCCGTCCCGATTCTTGTCAAACGGACGGCTGGCCTTCTCGGGCTCGTCGTTCCGCGTCGAGACGGCCCGCATGGCAATAAAGCCGCCCAGCCCCAAAGAGGTCAGGGCCGCCTCTGCTCCCCCGGCAATCACGGCATCCTGATCGCCCAGCCGAATGGCCCGATACGCTTCACCAATGGCGTGCGCGCCGGAAGAGCAGGCGCTCGTTGGCGTATAATTAATGCCTTTGGCGCCATAGCGGATAGAGATCTGGCCGGGTGCCAGGTTGCTCAGCAGCTTGGGGATAAAGAAGGGAGAAACTTTTTTGAGTCGCGTATCGAGAAAGTGCAGGTGATATTCTTCAATACTGGTCAGCCCGCCTATCCCGACCCCGACGATGCACCCAATCATATCCTCGTTTTCCGGCGTGATTGGGATTTTGGCTTCATCCATCGCCATCTGGGCGGCGGCAACACTGTACTGGATGAAGAGGTCCATCTTTTTGACCTCTTTCTTCTCGATAAAATCGGTCGGCGTGAAGTCACTAACCTCGCCAGCGATCCGCGTGGGAAAGTCTGAAACGTCAAAGCGGGTTAAGGGTCCGACTCCGGAGCGTCCTGCAAGCAGTGCTTGCCAGTTCTTCTCCACCCCAGTCCCCAGTGGGGTGACCGCCCCCAGCCCAGTAATGACGACACGGCGTTGCCTGTCTTGCATAATATCCCACCTTACAAACTACTGAAAAGAGTAAACGTGTCCAGCCTCTCATGTCTAGTGAAGGACACGTTTACTCTTTTGCCAACAGCTCACCGGTTCAAGGATGGGCTCAAGCTTTTTACCAGCGCCGCTCTGTTCCCCAAACACTCTGCCCGGGCCGTGTATCTTAAAGACTCCAAGAACCGCCTGCAACCAGCATGGCCATCTCCTCGCGGACCCGGACCGGGTGAACGCGCACCACCGGGAGTCCCTTTTCTGACACAGGGCTGCTATACGGAATACTCCAAAAGACAACGCAGCGCTCAGGAGGAGTTGACCGGCACATGCCAGAACCGGGGCAGGATCGATCCACCCAAACAGTGGGCCTGAATCAGCGTATATACGCCTGCCCGCGTCGGCCCGTTGTCGTGATCTGCATAGACGGGTGTGATCCGGCCTATATCAAGGCCGGGCTGGCCCAGAACATCTTGCCCAACGTCCGGCGTTTTCTCGCCCAAGGGTTTGGCACCTGGGCGGACGCGGTCGTCCCCACGTTTACGAATCCGAACAATCTGTCCATTGTCACCGGCAGTCCGCCCGCCGTACATGGGATTTCGGGCAATTACTTTCTCGATCCGACAACCGGACGGGCGGTCATGATGACCGACCCCCGCCAACTCCGCTCGGAAACCCTGCTGGCCCGCTTCTCCCACACTGGGGCGAAAGTCATAGTCATCACCGCCAAAGACAAACTGCGCCGTCTGCTTGGCCACGGTATCGCCGACGGGGTGTGTTTCTCTGCCGAAAAGGCGGCAGGCTGTACCCTCGCCGTGCACGGTATTGAGAACGTCTGTCAGCGGATAGGCCGCCCGCAGCCCGACGTGTATTCTGCCGAGCTGTCCCTCTTTGTCCTGGAAGCCGGCCTGGCCTTGCTCGAACAGCACCGCCCGGCTCTGATGTATCTCTCGTTGAGCGACTATGTCCAGCATAAACACGCGCCGGAGAGTGCGGAGGCGAACGCCTTCTATGCCGCGCTTGACCTTGTGTGTGGCCGGCTGGCTGGGGCGGGCGCCCTGGTCGCCCTGACCGCCGACCACGGGATGAACGCCAAACCGCGGGTCGTGTTTCTCCAGGATATGCTGAACGCGCGCTGTGGTCCGGGCAAGACGCGCGTGATCTGTCCGATTACCGACCCCTACGTGGCCCATCATGGCGCCTTGGGGTCCTGCGTCCGCGTCTACTGTCCTGGTGCCGACCGGGCTGCCGTGCGGGCGGTCATCGCAGACCTTCCTGGGATTGAGGCGGTCTACGATAAGCCCACCGCGTGTGAGCGGTTTCTCCTGCCGCCCGACCGTGAGGCCGACTTCCTGGTGCTTGGCGATCAACACACGGCCATTGGGGCGGCAGAACGAGACCATGATCTATCCGGGTTAGGCGATACGCCGCTCCGCTCGCATGGCGGACGCGCCGAGCAGGTGGTGCCGTTCATTCTTTCCGAGCCCGTCTCCGCGGCCTATCACGAACGTGCGGCCACCGTCCGGCCCAGGAACTTTGAGCTGTTCGACTACGCCCTGAACGGGACGAGCGAGCGGTAGTCTTCCGCGTTCTTTCCCTTGCCTCACGCCTTGTGTCGGGAAAATGGAGTCTATAGACTGAAGGCAATGGATGTCTCGGGCGTGATGCAGCAACTGGCCATTTGGGCACTGCCGATCCTTACGGCGGTCATCCTGCACGAACTCGCGCATGGCTATAGCGCCTATCTGCTCGGCGACCCGACCGCCGCCCGCATGGGCCGCCTGACCCTGAATCCGCTGGCCCATATCGATCTGTTTGGCACAATTGTGTTACCCGGTATGCTCATCCTGTCCGGTTCCTCGTTTCTGTTTGGCTATGCCAAGCCCGTTCCGGTAGACTTTACGAATCTGCGCAACCCCCGACGAGACATGGTCACTGTGGCTGCTGCCGGCCCGATTATGAACCTGATATTGGCCGGACTGTCCGCCTTTACGCTGAAGTTTCTGCTGTCCTTACAACTCCTTGCGGCCGATGGGCTGGTCGCCCACAGCCTGTTGGCCAGTGTCCTGATCAACGTTGTGCTGGCCGTCTTTAATCTGTTTCCGCTCCCGCCGCTCGATGGCGGGCGAGTCGCCACCGGACTGCTGCCTCGGCAGCCGGCTCTGGCGCTCGCCAGGCTTGAGCCCTATGGCATGCTGATCGTGCTGCTCCTGTTGATGACCGGAGTTCTGAGCGAGCTACTCAAACCGCTAACGCTCTTTGTACTGAACACCCTCTTGTGAGACCCTATTCATGGCAGACACCACCCCGACGCGACAAACGATTGTGAGTGGCTTTCGTCCGACCGGTAAGCTCCATCTCGGACATTTACACGGCACGCTCACCAACTGGGTCCGGCTCCAGAGCGAGTACCGGTGTTTTTTCTTTGTGGCCGACTGGCACGCCCTGACCACCGGCAAGACCGATGCCGCCAGCATTCGGACTAATACCGAAGAGATGGTGATCGACTGGTTGAGCGTCGGGCTCGACCCGGACCAGTCGGTGATCTTCCGTCAGTCCGATGTGAAAGAGCACGCCGAGTTGCACCTCTTGTTCTCGATGATTACGCCGACGCCGTGGCTTATTCGGAACCCCACCGTTAAAGAGCAGGCGCGTGAGCTGGGCTTTATCGACTCTGATGATGAAGCCGCAGTGACCACGATACACTACGGTCTGCTCGGCTATCCGGTGCTCCAGGCGGCCGACATCCTGATGTATAAGGCGCAGCGGGTTCCGGTCGGGGTCGATCAAGTCCCACATATTGAGCTGACCCGCGAGATTGCCCGGCGCTTTAACGCGGTGTATGAGGTCGGCATCTTTCCTGAGCCGCAGGCCCTGCTGACGGAGATTCCAAAAATTCTGGGCGTTGACGGCCGCAAAATGAGCAAGAGCTATGGCAACGCGGTCGTCCTGTCGGACCCGCCGCAGGAGGTCGATACGAAACTGTCGCGGATGATGACCGACCCGCGCCGGGCGCGGCGGCGCGACCCTGGCGACCCCGCCGACTGCCCGGCCTTTCACCTGCACCGCCTCTACTGTACGCCGCAAGAAATCGCATTTGTGACAGCAGGGTGTAAAACCGCGGACATTGGCTGTCTGGAATGCAAGAAGATCATGATCAAGCATGTGCTTGACGATTTGGCACATTTCAGGGAAAAACGAACCTACTGGGAAAACCACCGCGACGATGTGCGCGACGTCCTCCGGGAAGGGGAACGCCAGGCTCACCAGGTCGCCCGTCAAACCATGGCGGAGGTGCGGGAGGTTGTTGGTGTGTAAGCTGGCGAAAGGGTCAGGCCACAAGAGTCGCTAGGACGGTGTCGGCCCTCCCTTTTGCCACATGGGAAAAAAGAGTACACACGCTCTCCACGTCAGACCAAGCTGTTAGCGTGTTGACTCTTTATGACGAACGGCGAGGAGCGTCCAGCCGATAAGGCCCTTTCCATGTTCTATCGCGTTAAACTCAACGTCTTTGAGGGTCCGCTCGATCTATTGCTCCATCTCGTCAAAAAGAACGAAGTGGAGTTGCCCGACATCCCCATTGCCGAAATCACCGATCAGTATTTAGCCTATCTCGACCTCCTCAAACAGCTCGATCTGGACATCGCGGGAGAATACCTGGTGATGGCGGCGAGCCTGCTCTACCTCAAATCGCGTCTCCTGCTGCCCCTTGAGGACACGCCTGAAGAAGACGAGGGCGAAGACCCGCGCGCGGAGCTGGCCCGACAACTGCTCGAATACCAACGCTTCAAAGAAGCGGCCGAGACGCTGATAGGTCAGGAGCTGCTCAACCGCGACGTGTTTAGTCGTCCACCCATGCCGGTTGAACCGGAGGGCAAAGACGAGGTCGTGTATGAGCTGTCGCTAGGCGACCTGCTTGATGCCCTGCACGATGTGATGACCCGCGCAGACTCTCAGGAGGCGTATCAGATTCTGCTTGAGCATGTGTCTTTGCGTGGTCAACTGCGGGCGGTGCTGGATACCTTACGGGAAAAAAGAGAGGTGCTCTTCGAGCAGCTCTTTCCCCAGGATTCAACCCGCCTGCAGGTCCTGGTGACCTTCCTGGCCGTCCTCGAACTGGTTCGCAATCGGATGATCCAGGTACGCCAGGAGCATCACTTTGGCCCGATCGTTGCCTCCCTGGCGGTGAGCCCGGAGGAGTCCTTACCCGAGGCGCTGGAACACCTATGAAAACGGATGACATCAAGGCGATCGTCGAAAGTCTGTTGTTTGCGTCTGGCGTGCCCCTGCCGCTCCGTCGTCTGGTTGAGGTCGTTGGCGCAACCAGGACGGAAGTGAAGGCCGCCCTCGCCGCCCTGCGCGCCGAGTATACCGGCCCCTACCGCGGGGTGCGGCTCAGAGAAGTGGCGGGCGGCTATCAGTTTCGGACGGTTGCCGACTATGCCGATTACGTGAAAGCCCTGGGTCGGGATAAACCGGTCAAGCTGAGCCGGGCGGCACTCGAAACCCTCGCCATTATTGCCTACCGTCAACCCTTGACCAAGATCGAGATTGAAGCCATTCGTGGCGTCGATGTGGACGGCGTGTTAAACTCGCTCCTCACCCGCAAGCTCATCACCGTCCTGGGGCGCAAGGATGTGCCCGGCCGGCCGTGGATATACGGCACGAGCCGGCAGTTTCTTGAAATTTTCAATCTGGATAGTATTACCGACCTCCCCCCGCTGCCCGACATCCACGAGCCAACGGCAAATACGCATGCAGAAGACAGCCCGGACCCAACGGCTCCAGAAGATCCTGAGTCAGGCCGGGATCTCCTCGCGACGGGCGGCGGAGCAGTTGATCCAAGCCGGCCGCGTGCGGGTGAATGGACTAACGGTCACCCGTCCGGGAACAACCGCGGACCCGCGACAGGACCACATTGAGGTTGATGGACGCCTGATCGAGTTGCCCACCGGTTGGCTGTATTTCCTGCTGCATAAACCGCCGGGTGTAGTCAGCACCCTCAAAGACCCGGAGGGACGCCCAACGGTCCGCGATTTGCTCTCCGGTGTGCGCGAACGCGTCTTTCCGGTCGGTCGCCTTGACTATGATTCGTCCGGGCTGCTGCTGCTGACCAATGACGGCGCGCTGACAGAACGCCTCCTGCATCCCCGTTTTCAGGTGCCTCGCACCTATCAGGCCAAGGTCGGCGGCGTGGTTGCCAGAAGAGCGCTGGCCGAGCTTCGCCACGGCGTGCAATTGGACGACGGCACGCTCGCCGCCCCTGCCAAGGTATATATCCTCCGGGCGACGAGCCGCAAAACCTGGCTCGAACTGGTGCTGCGCGAAGGACGCAACCGCGAGGTGCGCCGGATGTGTGAAGCCCTCGGCTATCGGGTGGAAAAACTGGTCCGGGTGCAGTACGGCCCACTCGATTTGGACGTGCCGGTGGGTGCCTACCGCCCGCTCACTCCCAAGGAGATCAAACAGCTCAAGCGTCTGGTCGAAAAGCCGGTGCACTCCCGGCCCGAAATCTAGCGCAAATCACGATTCTGTGGAGCCGTCCGTCATGCCGGCGGAAGCAGGCATCCAGGCCCCCGCCCCCGGACAGGCCCTTCGACTTCGCTCCGCTACGCTCAGGACAAACGGGCAGCCGTTCGTGCTGAGCGTAGCCCGCAAGAGCGGAGTCGAAGCTATGGATGCCGGATCACGTCCGGCATGACGGAAACCCCTGCACGGCTACAGTCTAGCGTGAAGCGCTCCAGTCTCGGTCTTGGGTACTGTCCTCATTCGGCCAAAAAGAGCTGAATATCTCTGTGATTCCACCATTTTTCAGGAAATTATGCCGATTTTTGTAGTAAACCTAGTAGGTTTACTAGGGACAAGAGCAAAATGATGGTGTATGGGAGCGTCATACATGCCGGTTGCATGTACAGTTCATGGAATTTCGTTCTCCAGCACATGCCGGTGAGGGAGGACGTGAGGAGGGAATGGCATGAGCGACCAAGACGCGTTCGACCGTATCCTGGCGTCGTTATACGAGGCCATGCTTGACGATGCCTACTGGCCGACCACCTCCGCCCTGATCGATGAGGCCTGTGGCATGCAGGGCAACGGCCTGGTGGTGGGCGCCGGCCCCGAGGACGATAACCGCGTCCTCTTCACCCAGGGCTACTACCGGGGGGAGCGGCGCGAAGACCTGGAGCGCGAGTACCTCGAAGTCTACCACTCCATCGACGAGCGCGTGCCGCGCGTGCGCCAACTGCCCGACAGCCGTGTGGCGCATATCACCGAGCTGTACACGGACGAGGAGTTAAAGACCTCACCCGCCTACAACGAGTCGATGCTCCGCCTCAGCAGCCAAGACAGCTTGAATGTGCGTCTGGACGGGCCAGATGGCTCCCACATCACCTTGGTCACCGCTGACCCGGTCACGCGGGGTGGCTGGGCATCCTCGCAGCTCACGCTGATTGAGCGACTGCTGCCCCACATCCGGCAATTTATCCGTATCCGGCAGACGTTGGTCGGTGCCGAGGCGCTGGGCGTCTCCATGCTTGATCTGCTTGACACCACGCGGATAGGGGTCGTCCACCTGGACCAGCGCGGGCGGATCATGGAGGCCAATGACCGCGCCCGTCATATCCTGCGGCACGGCGATGGGATGGTGGAGCGGGGTGGGTTTCTGCGTGCCCGCTTCCCGGCCGACCACGTGCGGCTGGAGCGGCTATTGGCGGGCGCGCTGCCGCCCGCCGGCGGCGTCAGTGGGTCGATGGCGCTGCGCCGCGCGGCCACGTTGATGCCGTTCGTGGTGCACGTCAAACCGGTGATCGGCCAGCAGTCGAACTTCGGGGCACGGCGGGTCGCCGCGCTGGTGCTGCTGGTCGAGCCGGGGCGGCAGTCGCATATTGATCCGGGCTTGGTCGCCGAGACCCTGGGGCTCACCGTGACGGAAAGTCAGATCGCGGTCTGGTTGACGGAAGGCAAGAGCGTGCGCGAGATGGCCGGGATGGTGGGGCGTACGCCCTCCGCCGTCCATTATCACTTGCATCATATTTATCAGAAACTGAGGCTCTCCGGGCAAGCTGACGTAGTCCGGCTGGTGCTGTCGCTCGCCGAGGTGATATGACCGCGCCGGCGCCCGTCCCTCTGCACGGGCGCGTTTCCCTGGGCAGGCACGCGGGCCGGCCCCTACGGTTGGCCCTGCCCCCGGCCATTTTTCTGCATCCTAGCGCGTTTCACGTTAAGTTGTAGCCGTGCCAGTCCGCGCTCGTCGGGAAAGACAATGGCTGGCACCAAGCGGCCAGGGAGGGGATGGGGGGGGGCTCCCCGCCTGGGAGGGCGGCCATCCTGGCCGCCATGCGGGCTGGAAGCCCGCACTCCTCAAGGAGGAGAGAGACGCGCTACATAGCATCGTGATTTGCTCTCATGACACAATTTGCGCCACCCGTCCCGAGAGGGGATACGCGCTGTTTCCGCTATAGGGGTGTTCCCACAGGGCGCGCGCCGTTCCGGTGTGGCAGCGTCTCTTTCGCCTTTTTTTCGCCCTATTCCATCATTTTTTGACGATTTTCGTCACTTTTTTTGGCCACCCTAGTAACCTTACTAGGGTCATCCGCGCCGAGATGTCGTATGGGAACCTTTTACAAGGCAGTCGTGCACCGCATGGAAAGGACGGGTATGCCACTATGACATCACTGCTGCTCCCCGAACCTCCCCGCATAGCACATCTCCCCCGTGCAGTCAGCCACGATGCACGCCGCCTGCTGACAGTGCTGGCCGTCGTGTGCGCCCTGGTCACGCCTGCGTTTGCCCAGGGCAGTGCCAATGAGGAGCCGTGCCCAGGCGGCGGCGCTGCCCCAACGCCGACGGCGGTGGAGGTGACGGCGGTGGAGGTGACGGCGGTGCCCATCGTGGTCGCGTCCACGCCCGAGAAGTACTTCGTGCTCTACGTGCGGCACGATCTCGACGGCACGGAGGTGGAAGTGCCGGTTCTGGTCAAGCGCGGCGAAGCCGGCACGACCACGCTGGCCGAGCGCGTGGCGGCCCTGCCCGCCGAGCGCTACCGGGTAGAGGAGTACCTCATCGCCGACCCGGCCGACGTCGACGGCGACTGCATCGACGACCTCACCGAACTGGCAGACCCGGTGGGCATGAACCCGGTGAACCCTACCGCGGCCATCCCATTCACTGACGGGGTCGTCGCCGTTCCCGATCTGGCAACATTCGAGGCGATCTCCCGCAGCGGGTACTACCTCAAGTTCGTTCTGCTCGGCATGAACACCGACAGCCCGCGTCTCTACTTCATGAACACCAGAACCACTTTGAATCATAAAGAGTTCCTGGAGGCCATCGGCATCGAGCTGGGACAGGAGGGGATGATCGAAGGCAGTCTCATGCGTCGCTGGGATCTCGTTGCCCCCGATGGCAGTCCAGTAGTCTACTGCTATTGGTGGCGACATCGCCAGCACCCGTACTCCTTCAGCGTCGTGGCGCGCGCCCATACGCTGCTTGCCGCCAGCATGCCGCTGCTCGAAGACGACTTGGCGTTTTACATATCGAACGACGCTCTTCTGCATTCTCAACCCGACTTGCCATTGTACAGGGAGTCCCGAATCCACCTCGTGTTCGACGAGGAGTTCTTCGAGGAAACCAATTTTCTGGCGTTGAACTCGGGGGAGGGGTACGGCCTGCTGCGGGTCATGGACCCGGACGAGCGGCCTCACCCGCGCGAAATCGTGATCTACGAGGCGCTGCCCAACGAGCTGCCCCGCGTGGCCGGCATCATCTCCACCGTGCCCCAGACGGCGCTCTCGCATGTCAACCTGCGCGCCGTGCAGGACGGCATTCCCAACGCCTTCATCCGCGGCGCCCTCGACAAGAACGACATCGATGCTCTCATCGGCAGCCACGTCCACTACACGGTGACCGGGGACGGATACTCGATCCGGGCAGCCACCCGCGCGGAGGTCGATGCCCACTACGAATCGTCCCGACCCGCCACAACGCAGACGCCGCAACGCGACCTCGGCGTCACGACGATCGCCGCCCTCGGTGACATCGACTTCGATGACTGGGACGCGTTCGGCGTCAAGGCGGCCAACGTGGCGGTGCTGGGGACGCTGGGGTTTCCGGAGGGGACGGTGCCCGACGGCTTCGCGATCCCGTTCTACTTCTACGACGAGTTCATGAAGCACAACGGGTTCTACACCCGCATTGAAACCATGCTGGCCGCCGAAGAATTCCAGACGGACTTCGAAGCCCAGGCGGACTCACTCAAGGAGCTGCGCAAGGCCATCGAGGACGCGGAGACGCCGGATTGGATCGTCTCGGCAATCGAGACAATGAATGAGTCTTTCTCCGAGGGGATCAACCGTCGCTACCGGTCCAGCACCAACAACGAGGACCTGCCCGGGTTCAACGGCGCGGGGCTGTACGACTCGAAGAGCCAGAAGCCCAGCGAGGACGAGAAGGATCTCGCCAAGTCCCTCAAGGAGGTGTACGCCAGCCTGTGGAACTTCCGCGCCTTCGTCGAACGCGACTTCCATCGCATCGACCACCTGGCGGCGGCGATGGGGGTGCTGGTGCATCCCAGCTACAGGGACGAACTGGCCAACGGCGTCGCCGTCAGCTTCGACCCCATCTATGGCAGAGACGGACGCTACTACGTCAACACGCAGGTCGGCGAGGATCTGGTCACCAATCCCGACGCGCACTCGGTGCCGGAGGAAGTCCTGTTGAACCCGCCTTTCCTACCTCCCTACATCATCCTTGGGACCTCCAACCAGGTGCCGCCCGGGCAACTCCTGATGAGCGATGAGCAACTGGAGCAGTTGCGCCGCCACCTCACCGTCATCCATGAGCACTTCAAGCCGCTGTACAACCCCGCGGCCGGTGAACCATTCGCCATGGAAATCGAGTTCAAGATCACCAGCGCCGATATACTGGCGATCAAGCAGGCCCGCCCCTGGGTCTTCAATACTGCTCGCGACGCGTCACCTCCTCCACCACCCCCGCCACCACCACCCCCGCCCCCGCCTCCCCCGCCCATTCCGCCACCCGGTACGGGCGGGAGTCCGCGCGTCCGCGACTGGCACGGCGACACGCCAGCGCAGGCGACTGCCGTCTCGCTCGGCGCACCCGCGCCCTGGACCGCGTCCACCCCCGGGCAGATCAACCCCGTAGACGATGTCGATTATTTCACCCTCAGCGTGCCCCAGGCCGGGGTGTTGGTGGTCGAGACGACCGGCCCGACCGCTACGGTGGGCACGGTCTGGCAAGCGGAGGAGGAACTGGCTCGCGCTGACAACAATGGCCCGGGCAGGCACTTCCGGCTGGGCGTGCGGGTGGCGGCCGGGCCGGTGGTGATTGCCGTGGCGGGTACCGGGCGGCGGACCGGGCGCTACACCTTAGAGACGCGGCTGCTGGTCGGCTATCTGGAGAACCCGGGGCCCCATTCCTTTCAGAGCGGCATCGGGGTGATTTCCGGCTGGGTGTGCGAGGCGGAGATGGTGGAGATCGAGATGGAGACGGCGGGGGGGACCGTCCACCGGTACGAGGCCGGGTATGGGACGGCACGGGCAGACACGGCGGAGACGGCGGACGGGACGCCGCTGTGTGGCGACACCGATAACGGCTTTGGACTGTTGTTTAACTGGAATCTGCTGGGCGCGGGGGAACATACCGTCGTCGCCCTGGTGGATGAGGTCGAGTTGGACCGCGCCACGGTGACGGTGACGACGGTGGGAGAAGGGGAAGAAGAGGAGTTTCTGCGGGACGTGGCGGGCGCATGTGTAGTGGCAGACTTTCCCCTGCCGGGTGAGACGGTGACGCTGGCATGGCAGGAGACGAAGCAGAACTTTGTGATTACGAGCGGCGTGCGCTCGGCTGGGACGAACCGGGCGGGCGTAGCAGGGGTCGGGTATCTGGAGAACCCGGGGCCGAACTCGTTCCAGAGCGGTATTGGGGTGATCTCGGGCTGGGTGTGCGAGGCGGAGTTGGTGGAGATCGAGATAGAGACAGAGAGTGGTGAGACGGAGCGGCATGTCGCGGGCTATGGGACGGAGCGCCTGGATACGGCGGAGAGCTGCGGCGACACGGACAATGGGTTTGGGCTGCTGTTCAACTGGAACCGGTTGGGTGAGGGCGAGCATGAAGTGGTGGCCTACGTCGACGAGGCGGAGTTGGGCCGGGCCATGGTGACGGTGACGACGGTGGGGGAAGGGGCCGAGGCCGAGTTTCTGCGGGGCGCTGAGGGGGCGTGTGTGGTGGAGGACTTCCCAACGATGGGTAAGACGGTGACGTTGGAGTGGCAGGAGAGTAGTCAGAATTTTGTGATTACGGATGTGGAGTAAAGCAGAGCCATAGAAGACCCGCTTGGCCTATTCCGCCGCCCCTCGACGGCAACTTTTTTCTACATCCTGGTAATTCTACTAGGGACAAGCGCGACGGGATGTCGTATGAGCAACACCTCAAGGGAGGCCGTTCGCACCCATAAGGCGGACCATCCGTCTGCCACGGAGGCGGGTGGCCTCATCAAAAGGAGTCGCTGCTCGCTATGCCACGTAGCTCTCAGATAGGCGCCCACGGGCGCAGCCGGAGTCGTCCTCCACGCTCGAACGCCGAACGCTCTCGCCAAACCCGGCGTGCCCTGCTGCACGCGGGCCGCGCGTTGTTTACCGCCCTGGGGTATGACTACACCACGACAGAAGCGATTTGCCGGCGGGTGGGTGTGACCCGCGGGGCGTTTTACTATCACTTTCCCGACAAAACCGCGCTCTTCGCCGCCGTGTTTACGGAAGTCTGCCAGAAGTACATCCAACCGGTGCAGACGTGTATGCAGACGGCTGAGGGCGACACCTGGGAGCGGTTTGCGGCGAGTCTGGGGGTGTTGCTGGAAGAGATGGGGCGCCCGAGCGTGCAGCGGATTGTCTATTGGGATGGGCCGGCGGTCCTGGGGTGGTCCGACGTGCGCCGCCAAGCGCCGGACCTTCAGTTCTTGCGTACCGTCTTTGCGCAGTTGCTGGCCGAGGGGCTGATACAACCGCTGCCGCTGGACCCGTGTGTCCATCTGGTCCGGGCGATATGCTCCAAAGCGGCGCGCTACATTGCCCAGGCCGAGGAGAAGGCTGGGGGCCGGCAGGACATGACCGCCGCGCTGCGGCGGCTGCTCGACGGGCTGCATACTTCGAGATAGTTTGAGCCCGACGGACTCCTGATACACAAGCGTTCCCCAGCGGGGCGTAACCCCCGCCCAACATGGGCCGTCCCGCGCCTCATGAGGACGTGTGATGCCCATTCCCAGGAACCAGCGCCATTCACGATAAGTTGTAGCCGTGCCAGTCCGCGCTCGTCGGGAAGGCTACGGGCCTGCCCCAAGCGGCCGGGGAGGGGATGGGGGGGGCTCCCCGCCTGGGAGGGCGGCCATCCTGGCCGCCATGCGGGCTGGAAGCCCGCACTCCTCAAGGAGGAGAGAGACGCGCTACACAGCATCGTGATTTGCTCTAGCGCGGCACAAAGAGGAAGCGTGTCCTTCACCAGAACAGGGAGATGTTGACACGTTTCCTCTTTCCCTCCCAAGAGGGGATAAAAAAGCTCCCCTCCTCGGAGGCCTGTCCTGAGCGAGTCGAAGGGCCTGTCCTGAGCCTGTCGAAGGGGGTGGCCGAAGGCCGGGGTGGGTTCCCTTTCGCATCATGCCTCATGAGGACGGGAGCCGGTCTTGACGCCATCTTTTCAGGGCGCTACATCTGTCCCACGCGGCACACGCTGTATTGCCGTCCTGCGCGGGGTGGAGCAGCCCGGTAGCTCGCGAGGCTCATAACCTCGAGGTCCTAGGTTCAAATCCTAGCCCCGCAACCTCTGAGAGCCCCGTAAGTTCAAGAACTTCGGGGCTCTCGCCATATACGGTCGTCAAACAAGCGAGATGGTGTACGTATGGAAGCAGATACGACGCTCGGCAAAGACGCTATTCGCTACCAGCCCGACGAAAACCCCCCGCCCCTGCTCTCCTTCGGTATCGGCTTTCAGGCGGCCATGCTCGTAATAGGCGGGATCGTGTTGACCCCTGCGATCGTGATCCGGGCGGCCGACCAGAGCGAGGTCTATCTGTCCTGGGCGATCTTCGCGGCGCTCATCATCAGCGGGGCAACCACCGTCCTGCAAGCCGTCCGGGTCGGGCGTTTCGGCGCCGGTCACATCCTGATCATGGGAACCTCCGGCGCCTTCATCGCGGTGTGCATCACCGCCCTGGTAGAGGGCGGGCCGGCCTTGCTGGCGACGCTCATCTTTATCTCGTCCCTGTTTCAGTTCGCCCTGGCGACTCGGCTGTCGCTCTTGCGGCGGATCATTACACCGGTTGTTTCGGGCACGGTGGTCGCGCTGATTGCCGTGACCATTATGCCCATCGCATTTCAGATGGTGTCGGCCGTGCCTCAGGGCGCGTCGCCGGCAGCGGCGCCGGTGTCTGCCACGGCCACCCTGGTCGCCATTGCGGTGCTGGCCTTGCGTGCGTCAGGAGTATGGCGGCTGTGGGCACCGGTCATCGGCATCGCGCTGGGCTGTGTGGTCGCCTCGTTCTTCGGGCTGTATGACGTTGGGCGCGTGGCCGAGGCGGCTTGGGTTGGCATGCCGACATCCGGCTGGCCCGGCTTTGACCTGTCATTTGGGAGCGAATTCTGGGTGCTGCTGCCGGCGTTCGTGTTTGTGACCCTGGTCGGTGCCATTGAAACAATAGGCGATTCGGTGGCCATTCAGCGCGTCTCCTGGCGCACCCCGCGCGCGGTCGATTTCCGGACGGTCCAGGGTGCCGTCAATGCCGACGGTCTGGGCAACCTGTTGTCCGGTCTGGCCAGCACTGTGCCGAATACGACCTATTCGAGCAGTATCCCGCTCACCGAATTGACCGGCGTGGCGGCGCGCAATGTCGGGGTGAGCCTGGGCCTCGTCTTCATTGCTCTCGCGTTTCTGCCCAAGGTGGCGGCCCTGATACTCGCCATTCCCAGCCCGGTGGTGGCCGCCTATCTGATGGTGCTGATGGGCATGCTTTTCGTCCAGGGTATGAAGATCGTCATGCAGGACGGGCTCGACTATCGGAAGGGCGTGGTGGTCGGGATTTCCTTCTGGCTCGGGGCGGGCTTTCAGAATCAGGCCATCTTCGCCGACCAACTCGGCGAACAGTGGGGAATGCTGCTCGGCAACGGCATGACGACCGGCGGCCTGGCCGTCCTCGTTCTGACCCTGTTCACGGAACTGACAGGTCCGCGTCGCCACCGCCTGGAAATGGACCTGGACATCGCGGCCCTGCCCAAGATCGACGGGTTTCTGCGTGAGCTGGCATCCCGCTTCGGCTGGAATACCGCCTCGACGGAGCGCTTGTGTGCCGCCGGCGAGGAAACGCTGCTGAGTCTGGTGCGACCGGAGGACGAGGATGCCCCAGACAAGCGGCGGCTCTTTGTTGTTGCGCGTGGCGACAGCGCGGCAGTCGAGTTGGAATTTGTGGCCGCGGTCGGGGATGAAAATCTCGAAGACCGCATGGTCCTGCTCGGTGAGGGGAGCGCCACACCCGAAGAGCACGAGATTTCCCTCCGCCTGCTGAAGCATTTTGCGGCCTCGGTCCGCCACCAGCAATACCACGACATCGACATCGTGACCGTGCGGGTCGAAGCGGCACGCTAGGCTCGTCAGCAGGGAATTGGGAGTTATCCCCTCTGATCGCCTGGACGTGTGCTGCACCTTCCCAGGAACCGGCGCTCACCAGACGCGCTATGACCGCCGGGCCGGGGTGGGTTCCTGGGGGCAGGGCAACCACGGGGGGTTGCCCCTACATTTTATCCCCCATTGGGGGGAGGGTTGGGGGTGAGGGACGGCTTAGCATCCTGCCAGGGGCATATCTTCTCGAACGCTGCGGAGGCGCGCAGCACGCCGGCGTCGTCAAACCGTCGTCCCACAATTTGGAGTCCGACCGGTAAGCCGTCTTTGGTAAACCCGCACGGAATGGACGCCGCCGGATTGCCGGTCAGGTTGAAGGGAAACGTAAAGGCGAGCCACTCGTACGGGGCGAGCCGGGTGCCGTTCACCGATTTGGCATTGTCGAGCCCGACCGCAAACGGTGGGCAGGGCAGGGTCGGGGTGAGCAGCAGGCTGTATTTCTCAAAAAATTTCTGGACCCCGGTATTCCATTCCAGGCGCGCGAACCACGAGTCAATATAGTGGTTGGCTTTCCATTTGTGCGTTTTCTCAATCAGCTTCACCAGATTGGGATCAATATCCGACCGGCGCGTCTTGAGTGCCGGCCCCAACCGGGCGGCAATCCCGCCGCAAAACAGCCCCTCCCAGGCCGGTTGCGGGTTTGACCACTTGGGTTTGACAGTCTCGACCCGACAGCCCAAGTCCCTGAACCGTCGGGCCGCCTTGGCGCACAGGGCTTTGACCTCCGGATCGAGCGCCTTGGTAAAGCCCAGATCGTCACACCAGGCCACCCGCCAGCCTGTCAGCGCGCCCTTGAGGGCTTTGACATAGTCGGTCGTGTCGGACGGCAGAGAGTATTGATCGCGACCGTCCGGGCCTGCCGTGACGTTCAGCATGAGGGCGGCATCGGCCACCGTTCGCGTCATCGGCCCAACATGAGACAAACTCCAGGCTCCGCTCGGTGGACACACCGGAATCCGGCCAAAGGACGGCTTGATCCCGTACACCCCGCTGAACGACGACGGGATACGAATCGAGCCGCCGCCGTCCGTTCCGATGGCGAGGGGTCCCAGGCCGGCGGCAATCGCCGCCCCGGCCCCGCCGCTTGAGCCACCCGGTGTCAGGGCGACATTCCACGGATTCCGGGTTGGCCCGAACAAGAGATTATGCGTGACCCCCAGCCAGCCAAATGTTGGCGTATTTGTTTTGCCGAGTTGAATGCCCCCGGCCGCTTTCATGCGCGCCACCATGGGGGCGTCTTCGGTCGGGATATTGTCGGCAAAGAGGGGTGTCCCAAACGTCGTGCGAACCCCTTTGGTTATCACCAGGTCCTTGGTCGAGAACGGCACGCCGTGGAGTGGGCCAAGTGAAGCCGAGTTCTGCATGAGCATCTTCTCGGCTTTACGCGCGTCGCGCAGGGCGGCTTTGTCCGTCAGGGTGACAAAGGCGTTGAGCTGTGGGTTGAGTTGGTCAATCCGATCAAGCATCGCGCGCGTGACTTCGACCGGAGAGAGCTGTTTACGCCGAATCGCTTGCGCCAGTTCGGTTGCGGACAGCCAGCAGATATCGTCCTTTGGCATGGCATCCTCCTTTTCCTTTTCTGTGTACGAATCTTCCGGGAAAGAGGCAAGCTCTGACGTTCCGGTTGGGTTTCGATTGAGAGAGCTAATCGTCTTGACGAAGGGCCGGGAATGGGAGAAAACCAAACCCATGACTGAGTTTGAGACAGCGACGATTACTTTTCAGAATGCTTCCCTGTGGACAGCCTATATCCGGGCCGGGGTAGCGGGCCTGGTAGGACTGGTGCAATGCGCCTTGATTTTTTACGGCTTAAAGCTCATGCAGCGGAGCAATACCGACCGACAACGCCAGATGGACCTCGCCGAAAAACGGCATGAGGAAAGCCTGCTCACATTACGGACACTGATTGAACGGACCGCACCCCGGTGACCCTCCAAAGTTTCAGTTGCTGACATAGTTAGCGATGCCGGTGAATCGCGAAGAAGAATAGAGGATTGTCATTGAAAAGGAAGCATCTCAGTCAAGCGATGAGGGATTCGGAGGACGCCGGCTAGAGTGTATCGACTAAATCCTTCAGCCTTGGTTCAAATACCTGCTTGAACTTGAGCAGTTTATCAATCATCCAGTCCTGTATTTCTTCCAGGGTCTCCGGGCTATCCGTGATGGCCCCAGGACGCGTCACTGCTATGCGGCATGCCTTGTGACCCTCCATACGGTGCCACTCAAGTGATTCCTGGAGTTCCGATTCTATCGCTTCCTGATTCTCTCTCAATGCGTCGAATAAGATTTCGTTCTGATCCCTTTCACCAGGGTTGATCCAAAGATGGATTCTCGCTCCCTTCTCCTGAGGGAAAATGACTCCGTAACGGAGACCTGAAAATCCTGAAGCAAAAGGATACCAATTTCGAGGCTGTGCTTTTTTTGCATCAGTGAATTGATACTCCTCCCTCAGCCTGTCTATAAGACCTTGGAAGAAGACTCGATATGCCTCTTTTTTCTCTGATGTCGTGCTCTCCTGTTTGGTTGTGACCTTTCCCTTACGCCAATCGTTCGGAGTCGCCACGAGCTTGAAATGCGGAGCAGGGCGGGAATTACCAATTCTCCACACCTCAATCACCACTCCAAAGAACTCGGTGTTCTCATCGCTCCGTTGGTTGAGCCAATCCAGGGCTTGCCGATGCTCGTCTCTGAATTCTTTGGCTATCCAGACCGCTACATGCGCGTCATAACCGGAAGCATAGGTCAGCAGTTGACCAAGATGGATGTGGTCGGTCGCTTCGAGCTGATTCTCAATAGTGACCGGACGATCACTCCCAAGGTCATGGGCCAATAAGTCCAGCGAATATGATCCGACCGGCGCTTCCCTGGATTGCAATTCCAGTTCCAAGCCCAGGGCATCGCCGAGCTTCGATATATTCTCTGCCAGCCAAGGGGTAAAATCTGTCGCTTCATTCGGCCAGACCTCTCTCAGGTCAACGTTCTGGATGTCGCTTAATTTTTCTGCCACTGTTTCTTTCCTCCTGCTGTTCGTTGAGAGTAATACTCCCCCAATTTCTTGATTTTACCAGGGTGGTGATTTTGTATAAGTCCTCTCGCACGTATGGACTGGCTGGATGAACCCCTGCGGGCGAGATGCCCGTGCGTCCAGGTCCTTCCGTCCTACCTTGTCACTGTTCGGGCTGAATGGTAGGGTTCCCCTCGATTTTACGGCTCGTCCCTCGACTCGAACGCATTCAGGAGTTTATACATGCCCGAACAGCAAGCAGACATTTCAGCCCAACGTGTGGCTTATCGTGTTGAAGAAGAACTGACCATTGTCGGCGATGCCTGGGGGGACGCTGACAACCCGCCTGTCCTGCTCTTGCACGGCGGCGGCCAAACGCGCTTTGCCTGGGGGAATACGGCCCGCACCCTGGCCGAGCAGGGCTGGTATGCGGTGTCCCTGGACCTGCGCGGTCATGGCGAGAGTGGCTGGGCTCCGGACGGCAATTATAATATCGAGAAGTTTTCCGCGGACCTCCACGTTGTGTTGGGTCACTTCGACCAGCGTCCAGTCCTGGTTGGGGCCTCCCTCGGCGGCATTACTTCCATGCTGACCGAAGGGGAAGCACCGCAGCCGGTCAGCGCCGGGGTCGTGCTGGTTGATGTCACGCCGCGGGTGGAGCAGAAAGGCGTGGACCGTATCCGGGCGTTTATGACCGCCCGGCCCGACGGCTTTGGGAGTCTGGAAGAAGTCGCCGATACCATCGCCGCCTATATTCCCCATCGTCCCCGCCCAAAGGATGTGCGCGGGCTGGCGAAAAACCTGCGTAAGGGAGAGGACGGCCGCTACCGCTGGCACTGGGACCCGAATCTTATGAGCCCGGCCCGCTTTCGGCGCGACCCCGAACGGCTCATGGCCGCCGCCCGCGGGCTGCGGCGGGTGCCGACCCTGCTGGTCCGGGGAAAGCTCAGCGATGTGATCAGCGACGAAACGACTCAGGAATTTCTCGACGCCGTGCCGCATGCCAAATATATCGATGTGTCTGACGCCGGCCATATGGTCGCCGGAGATAAAAACGACATCTTCAGCAAGGCGGTGATCGAGTTCCTGGCCGATATCAAGACAACCGCCCCGGCAGCTTAGGCCGGCCCCGTTGGGAAGCCCGGCCCTACCGCCCCCGACCCATGGTGTAAAACTCGTCGTTGGGTCGCATAAGTGCTTGCCAAAAAATCTTGGCTTTCGCAATGGAGCCAGCTAGGCTGGTGGCCGGCTCGCGGGCCATTGCGGGACAAAAGGAGAGCCAGATGGAAAACAAGCCGGAAAAAACGGCCCTGCAAGACGATTACTCCTACCGGGCGGTCGATGCCTATAACACCCGGATGTATCTCCTGCCGGTGCTGGCCGACCCCGAGCGCCGCGCCGCGCTTATTGCCGAGCACCGTGCCTGCCCGCTGTATGAGGCCACCCAGCCCGGTAAGCCGGCACCCATGGACAGCCCAGACCTGGCCCGTCTGCTGGACCGCCTGCGCGTCGTCCCTCAGCAGGACAAACACGTCATTATCGAGACGCGCCCCTGGGAGGAATATCGCATTGGTGTTTTGCCCGGCGTCCGGGGCAAGGCGATTACCATAACGGACGAAGCCTATCCCACCCGCGAAGACGCTGAACATGCGATTTTCCTCAAACGCCTTAACGCCTTACTCGACGCCTATGGGATTACAGACTAAGCCGCGGTTTGTAAGGAGAGACGTATGACGACACTGGGTATCACCGGCTATAGCGACCGGATTTCCGTGCAGCCCGGACAGACTATTCAATTCTATGTGCACTCCGAACGGGGCGAATCCTACCGGGCCGATATTGTCCGGCTTATCCATGGCGATACCAATCCTGACGGTCCCGGCTATAAGGAAGAAGAGATTGCGACCACGGTGAGCGGCACCTATCCGGGGCGGCATCAAGCCGTCCATGCCGGCTCGTATATCTGTGTTCCACACGATGCGCGGTTCGATATCGGCAGTTTCACCCTGATGGCCCTTGTTTTTCCCACGACGTCCACCAAGGGCGTGCAGGGCATCATCACGAAATGGTCCGGGCCGGAGGAGACGGGCTACGGCTTGTTTATTGACGAGCAGGGCGAGCTGGCCGTGCGGATAGGCCGGGGAAAGGGTGTGGTTGAGCAGGTTTCCTCGGGTAAACCGCTGTTCCGTAAGGTGTGGTATCTGGTGGCCGCGAGCTTTGACGCGGCCAGCGGTCATATCAGCCTGGTGCAAGAACCGATTGTGACCAGCACCAACACGGGACACGGGATGCGTTTCATCCATCCCATCGAAGAAACTCGCGCCGCAGTCGAGCGGTCCGGCTCTCCCCAGGCACCCACCCCGAATGACTGTCCGGTGCTGATTGCCGCGGCAACCGCCCAGGCACATTCAGGGCGACACATCTGTGGCGGGCATTTCAGTCACGTGCACTCGCCCATCGAGATTCCAGAACACGAGGCCAAGTTTAACGGACGGATAGAACGCCCGGCTATCGCCAATCGCGTGCTCAACCGGGCGGAAATCGAACGCGTCCTGCAAGGCCCCCGGCCCCTCCCGACCGAGCTACGGCCGGCGCTGGTAGCAGCCTGGGATTTTGCGGCCAATATCGTTCCCAACGCGGCCTCAACCCAGGTGCTGGATGGCTCCTTGCACCGCCTGCACGGCCACTGCATCAATATGCCGTCACGCGGCATGCCCGGTCACAACTGGACTGCGGATTATATGAGTTTTACGGCCGCGCCCCAGGAGTACGGGGCGATTCATTTTCATGACGACGCCGTAGACGATGCGCGCTGGGAGGTTGATTTTGCGCTGACCATTCCCGAGGACATGAAAAGCGGGGTGTATGCCGCTCGGCTGCGCTTGGGCGGCCTGGACACGCCCGGCAACGAAGACTACCTCCCGTTCTTTGTTCGTCCTCCGGCGGGCAGACCAACCGCCAGGATCGCGGTTATTATTCCCACGGCCAGCTATATGGCCTATGCCAACGAAAATCTCGGCGCGGACTCGCAGGTGGCCCAACTCCTGACCGGTCGCGTGCCGCTGATGCAGCCAGGGGACCTCTTACTCCAAGAGAAAGACGGCTACGGCTATGGCACCTACACTATTCATAGTGACGGCTGGGGGGTGCATATCTCCTCGCGGCTGCGGCCCATTCTCAATATGCGGCCCAAATACACGCACGTGCTGTCGCAGTCGGTCTGGCAACTGAACGCAGACCTGCATCTGACCGACTGGCTTGAGGCCATGGCGTTTGACTTCGATGTGCATACGGATGAAGACCTGCAACGTGAAGGGGTCGAACTGCTCAGGCAATACCGCGTCGTGCTGACCTGCCATCATCCCGAGTATTGCTCGGAAGAAATGCTGGACGCCTACGAAGCCTATCAGCAGCAAGGCGGGCGCTGGCTGTATCTGGCGGCTAACGGTTTTTACTGGTGTACGGTGTTTCATCCTGATAATCCGGGCATCATCGAAGTCCGTAAAGGCGACAACGGCACGCGCGCCTGGACCATCAATCCAGGGGAATACTGCAATGCCTTTGACGGAAAACACGGCGGCCTGTGGCGGGTGCGGGGCCGGAATATGAGTAAGCTGACCGGCGTGAGTTTTACCTCGTTCGGTCTGACGGCCTCAAGCTATTATCGCCGCGCCCCGGACAGTCTGCGCCCGGAATGTGGCTGGATGTTTGCCGGTATAGGCGAAGACGAGCCGATCGGGAATTTCGGTCTGGTCGGAGGGGGAGCCGCCGGGCTGGAGCTCGACCGCTACGACCTGGAACTCGGCACGCCCCACAACGCCTTTCTGCTCGCCCACTCCGAGGGACATAACGATATTTTTGTGACGGTCTCAGAGGAATCGACGTTCAACGCGCGCGGCTATTTTGCGGCCGGCGGCACCGGCGACCAGAATCCCTATATCCGGGCGGACATTGTCTACTTCAAGACGCCGAATGACGGGGCGGTATTCTCGGCCAGCTCCATGGCCTGGTGTGGAAGCCTCTCCCATAATAACTACGACAATAATGTGTCGCGTCTGACCGCAAACGTCATTCGTGGCTTTCTCCAGGATGGGCCGTTGCCGTGAGTTCGAGGGATATCTTCAGAGCGGACAGCGGGATGGTAGAGCAACCGATACGGCGGGGGGGCATCAGTCATCCCAGGCCGCCTGATGCGTCAGGGCCTGATCGCGTTGAAAGGTGCGCGCCCGCTCTTCGGCGAACCGACCGAGCTCTTCGTCTTCCTGAGCGTCCAGTGCTTCTCGAACGAGGTCGCGGATTTTAAGAGAGAGGGATATATGTTCTTTCTTGGCAAGTTTCTGGACCCGCTCATACAAGGGTTTTTCCAAAACAACGTTGATACGTGGATTCCTGGCTGGCATACGTTTGTCTCCTGAGTGATTGCAAAAGTGTATCACTTGTGGAGAACCATACTCCAATAAACAGAAATATTCAGAGAATGCTGTACAAGCCGCGCGTCCGCATTGTGTTAAGCAGCACTCTCAACGGCTTCTTCAAGAAGCTCATGCAGCAGGGTTTGATATGGTTTCTTTCTCTACTTGGACGAAAAATCAATAGAGGAGTGCGATGAAACCGCTCACCCGCTGCGCGTGGGCCAAAAACGAATTGGCGATTCAGTACCATGACGAGGAATGGGGCGTGCCGCTGCACGACGACCGGACGCTGTTCGAGTTTCTCATCCTCGAAGGGGCCCAGGCCGGCCTGAGTTGGGACACCATACTCAAGAAGCGTGCTCACTATCGGACCGTCTTTGACCACTTCGACCCCGTGCGGGTCGCCGGCTACACCCCGCGCAAAGTTGAGCGCCTGCTGGCCGACCCCGGTATCGTGCGAAACCGGCTGAAAGTCGAGTCCGCCGTAAAGAACGCGAACGCCTTTCTCGCCATCCAGAAGGAGACGGGCAGCTTCGACGCCTATATCTGGCAGTTTGTCGGCGGGCGGCCGCGCCGGAACACGTGGCGCACACTGCAAGAGATCCCGGCCCGTACCGCGCAGTCGGACGCGATGAGCAAGGACCTCAAGAAGCGCGGCTTCTCTTTTGTGGGCTCAACAATCTGTTACGCCTTCATGCAGGCCACCGGCATGGTCAACGATCACACCACAGACTGTTTTCGGTATGGGGAAGTCTTTCCCCTCTCCCCTTGAGGGAGAGGGCCAGGGTGAGGGGGTTCTTTCCTCTTAGCCGGTAATGACGATCTTGCCAAAATGCGCGGCGCTTTCCATGAGTTTCAGAGCTTCCTGAGCTTCCTCAAACGGATACACCCGATCAATTACCGGCTTGATCTGATTCACGTCCATGGCCGTATTCATCGCTTCAAACATCTCGCGTGAGCCAACATAGACGCCCTGGAGTCGCAGGCTCTTCATCAGCACCGGAATGGGATTCACCTCACCATCTGTGCCGGCCAGAATCCCGATCAGACCAATAAAACCGCCGACCCGCGTGGCCTCCATCGAGTGTACCAGCGTCCCGGCCCCGGCCACTTCGACCACCTGATCGACCCCGACACCATCGGTCAGTTCCAACACCTTTTTGCCCCACTCGGGTGTGGTCTTGTAATTAATCCCTGCTGACGCGCCGAGCTGGGTGGCGCGTTCGAGCTTTTCGTCACTGCTCGATGTAATAATCGTGCGCACCCCGGCGGCTGTGGCAAACTGCAGGGCAAAGATCGAGACGCCCCCGGTTCCCAGAATCAAGATCGTGTCGCCGGCCTTCATATTGCCCAGGGTGACCATGCTCTGCCAGGCCGTGACCGCGGCGCAGGGCAGCGTGGCGGCGTCTTCATACGTCATATAATCGGGGATTTTCACGACGCCGTCTTCGTGCAATACGACCAGGTCGGCCCACATGCCGTCCAGGGCTCCGCCGAGCGCCGAGGCCCCATGGACCGCGTCCGGCCCACCGGCCAGCCAGTTCTGAAAGAAAATACCGGCGACCCGGTCGCCCGGTTTGACCCGCGTCACCCCCTCGCCAGTGGCAACCACCTCGCCCGCGCCATCGGACAGGGGAATCAACGGCAGCTTGAGGCCCCGCATCCCGCCGTATTTGACGGTCATGAGGTCCCGATAGTTGAGTGACGTGGCTTTGACCCGAATAGCAATCTGACCGTGACCGGGCTGCGGGTCGGGCCGGTCCGCCAGGGTTAAATTTTCAATGCCGAATTCCTGGTTGATTTGCCACGCGCGCATGTCAGCAACTCCTTTTTGTTTTTACGCGGAAAACGCTTTGACTATCGAGCGCCAGCGGGCATCGTTCACGCCCGGGCGGTCGGGATGATAGAAGGCCACCCGGTCGAGCAAGCCGTCGTATTTTTCTTTGAGCATGGCCGGGACTTCAGCCGGGGAGCCGCTCACCGCGTACTCGTCCAGCATGTCGTCGGTCACGTCCTTGGCCATGGCCTGCCACTCGCCCTTGGCCGCTTTGGCGTTCAGGCGGAGACACACGTCGCCCCAGCCGTGGACATCCAGCACCGGTTGATACGTTCGGGTAGACGCGTAGAACGCAATCTGCATGCGCACCTTTTCGCGCATGGCGTCCATTTCTTTTTGGGTGTCGCCCATAATCACAAAAGACGAGCTTGCGACCACAAGGTCTTTTCGGCTGCGGCCGGATTTCCGCGCGCCTTCTTCGATCTGGGGGATCACCCGTTCGCGTAGAAATTTCGCCGAATGAAACGGGTGGGCGTGGAAGCCGTCGCACAGCTCGCCCGCCAAACGGCAGATATACGGGTTGACCCCGGCGATATAGATGGGAATCTGCGGCTGGTCGATCTTCCCCGGCGAAAAGGCCGGGGTCATCAGCGTATGCTGATAAAACTCGCCCTGAAAGTCCAACGGCGTGCCGTTTTGCCAGCAGTCCCAAATCGCCCGCAGGGCCAGAACAATCTCGCGCACCTTCGGACCCGGCGATTCCCATTTCACACTATAGCGACGCTGGTTATGGCCTTTCACCTGGGTGCCGAGTCCCAGCACGAAGCGCCCGTTTGAGGCGCGTTGCAGGTCCCAGGCCGTATAAGCCAACGACATCGGGCTGCGCGGAAACGCCAGGGCAATCGCCGTGCCGAGGGTGAGCCTGGTGGTTGTAGTCGCCGAGACGGCGAGCGACAGAAAGGGGTCGTGCTGGTTCTCCATGCTCCACACCCCGTCAAAACCCATGTCCTCCGCAGTGCGCGCAATCACAATCGCCTCGTCGAGTGAGCGAGCCGTCAGTAAGCTGTCGAGTTTCATAGGCATCCTTCTCCGTTTCGTGGCGGGATCGTCGGCGTGGTCGTCGTGGGCCGCGCGTTGCAGCCGCCCTCTTATCAGTTACCCGCCGGATGTCCAGCGTGGTTCACCCGCGATTCTTAATGGGGACTGGGGGGACTGAAGGGCGGGCGCACAAAACGACGGTCGAGTTCCTGCTTTGCCTGTTTTCTGAGCTGGATGCAATTTCTATAGCGCCAGCCGGTCCTGAGCCAACTCCATACGCCCCCTTGCTGAAGAGGGTTCATGGCTTGGGCAAAGCCCAGCACGCCGGACTGCGGCTTTTCGACTTGCAGCAAGGCCGGGAGATTTTCCAGCACAGGCCCTTCGAGCGTCACACGGGCGCTGGTGCTTGTGTTTTCCAACACCAGATTGAGCGTATAGTCCCCTTCCAGCCCTGGGATGTCCTTCCCGTACAGATGCAACTCGGGAGGGTGGCGGTGTTCTTTGTCCGCCTGCGGGTCGCGCTCCTCCGGTTCCACGAACCGCACCCAGTCCAGCTCTCCGCTAGCGGACAGCCGATATTCCTTGTCCACGGGGTAGTGGCCGGGCGTGGAGTGGAGATAGCTGGTTGAAACCGGGCCGGTGATCGCCTGCTGCGTCTTCACGGAGACCAACTGCAAAGCCAGTCCGAACGGGTCGCCGTACCACTCGGGCGGGAGCGCCAGCCGCTTTTTCTCAATGGGAAGAGAAACGCCGTTCGGCCCGGGCGGTCCGGCGATCCAGCCCACATGCACTTTGGCCAGCACGAGCGCTTCGTACCGGCCCTCAGGCGAACGTTTCTCGAAGAAGGCGTAGGCCTGCCGGTACGCGCCGTAGCCGTGGCCGAGTTCGGAGCAGAGATGATCGAAACTCAGCGGGTGATCCCGATCGAAGACCGCTATCCCCGCTTGGTGCTGACCCAGGGCGATACTTGCAGACAATACGAACAAAGCCGTGATGGTAATAATCTTGGGCATAGTGTGCGGCAGACAGGGTACGAACCCCAGGCTTGAATTTTCCGGGTCTGTACCTATTTGTACAGGCGTTCGGCCCGGAACTGAACCCACCTTCTGCGGGAAATCAACGTCTAGGGTTTTTCCAGTCTCTCGCCCTCTAAAGAATCGACTCGGCGTAACTGCGGAAAGATACGCGCCCACAGGCCCACAACGGCCAGGGTGCCGAGTCCGCCCAGCACCACTGCGGGCACAACCCCAAACCAGGCCGCGGTGACGCCAGACTCAAATTCCCCGAGCTCGTTTGACGCGCCAATAAAGACCGACTCGACCGCACTGACCCGGCCGCGCATCTCGTCCGGCGTTTTCACCAAGACCAGCACCCGCCGAATGACGACGCTGATCATGTCAGACGCGCCCAGGATCGTCAGGGCCAGCAGCGACAGCCAAAGATTGTGAGATAGCCCGAAGACGACGATGGATAGACCGAAGACCCCGACCGCTCCCAGAAGAATCGCGCCGGCATGACGCTGAATGGGCCGGCGGGCGATGAGCAGCGCCATGACCAGCGCCCCAACTGCCGGAGCGCTTCTCAGCAGCCCGAGCCCCCAGGGACCAACGTGCAGAATATCCCGCGCATAGACCGGCAGCAGGGCGGTTGCTCCGCCCAACAGCACCGCAAACAGGTCGAGCGAGACGGCACCCAGGACAACCGGCTGGCCCCGAATAAAGGAAATCCCGGCCACAACCGACTCCCAGGTGGCCGCCGTCTGCTCTTTCTCGCGGTGTTCAATACGGATGGTGTTCACTAAAAAAACGGACAGAAGAAACATCAGCACACAGCAACCATACACCGCCTCCGGCCCGATGGCGTAGAGCAGCCCGCCGATGGCCGGGCCGACAATGGTCGCGACCTGCCACGAAGACGAACTCCAGGCCGCGGCATTGGTAAAGAGGCGCGGTGGCACGAGATTGGGCATCAGGGCGACCGAGGCCGGAAACTCAAAGGCGCGCGCCGTCCCGAACAGGACGAGTACGCCAAAGAGAAAGGGCGTCTGGGTTCCGCCTTGCAGCGTAAAGGTCAAAAAGAGCACGGCGCACAGCGCCTCAACGATGATGCACAGCGCCATCACGGTCCGCCGGTCATAGCGGTCAGCGACGTGACCGGTCACCAGCGCAAGGCCGAGCGACGGGAGAAATTGCGCCAGGCCGACCAGGCCGAGGTCGAGCGGCCGGCGCGTCAGATCATAGATCTGCCAGCCTATGGCTACCGCCTGCATTTGAATGGCCAGGGTGACACACAGCCGGGCGGCCCAATAGCGTTGGAAGCTGGGGTAGGTAAAGGCCGATGCTGAAGAAGGGGCTATCCGTTGTTCCAAAAAACCCGCCTAGCCGCTCCCTGTTGGGCTCGGGCTCAAAAGAAGAGGAGTGTAGACACGAACGCACAGAGCGTCAATGAAGGGTAGTGGTTCAGTTTGCTTATTCCCCCTCACCCCAGCCCTCTCCCTCCAGGGGCGAGGGAGCGAACATTCCCTCCCCCTGGAGGGGAGGGTGAGGGAGGGGGGCGGCGCTACGCTGGCAAAGGGCAAAAGCGATGTGAAACTGAACCACTACCCAATGAAGCGGGCGCTTGGCGGTATGCCCTGAGCAGGGCATACTAGCAAGCCTAAGAGGAGATTTCATGCCAGAACCAGTCCTCATGCTTGAGAAAAGCGAGGGTATCGCAACCCTGACCCTGAACCGCCCGCAGGCGATGAACGCCCTGTCTCGGGAACTCCGGCTCGAAATTGTCAGCGCCTTTGCCTCGCTGCAAAGCGACCCTGCCACCCATGTCGTGATCCTGACCGGCGCCGGGCGGGCATTCTGTGCGGGCATGGACCTTAAAGAGCTGAGCCGGACGAGCGAGCCCTTACAGGAACCGCAACCCACGCAGGGCAGCATGGACGTGGTGCGGGTCATGGAGGCGTTCGACCGGCCCATTATTGGGGCGATCAACGGCTTTGCCATTACGGGCGGGTTTGAGCTGGCGCTGGCCTGCGATGTATTGATCGCGTCCAGCGAGGCGCGTTTTGCGGATACGCATGCCCGGATGGGCGTCATGCCGGGTTGGGGCCTGAGCCAGAAACTCTCGCGCGTGATTGGTATTTACCGGGCGCGTGAACTGTCTTTGACCGGAAACTATCTGTCCGCCCAGCAAGCCGAAGCCTGGGGCCTGGTGAACCGGGTTGTTGCGCCCGACGAATTGCTGCCGACCTGTCACGCCTTGGCCAAGGATATGCTGTCGTGTCTGCCCGAAATGCTGCGCAACATGAAGCGCGTGATTAACGAGGGCTACGCCCGGACGCTCAACGACGGGCTCCAACTCGAATCAACCGCCTGGCGGGAACAGGTCCGAGGCGTCACCCCGGAGGCGATTGCCACCAGGGTCGAAGGGGTGAAACACCGAGGACGAACACAAACATCCTGAGTCAGGTACGCCAGGCGGACACGGGGGTCCGCCCCTACAGCTAGACCCGCCCGATAACCGTGTCCCCCATCTCTTTGACGTAATCCGTAATTTCCGTCTCAGTGGCGCTGAGGGTGAACAGGGCGTCGCCTTTGGGCGGGAAGAGCAGAATCAAACGATCCACGCCCAGGTCGGCAAAGCGTTTGGCCGTGTCGAGATTGATCCGTCCAACCGGGGTCACGCTGATTTCCAGTTTGCCTAAGCTGCTCGGGCGTTCATTGTGTTCTCCGGCAGCCTTCAGACCGTTGAGGCATTTTTTGGTTCCGTCCACATCGAGGGCAAAGCCGTACCAGCCGTCGCCATGGGTCACGGAACGCTGGAACGCCTGGGGTGTCATGCCGCCAAAAACAACCGGCGGACCGGGCTGCTGGACTGGCTTGGGAAATGCCTTGACGCCGCTAAAAGAGGCAAACTGCCCCTGGTAGGACGGGTCGTCCTGGCTCCAAATCGCCCGCATGGCATCAACGTAATCGAGCGTGCGCGGTCCCTTATGGCCGAACGGGGCTCCGAGGGCGTCAAATTCCGGCCTGAGATAGCCAATACCGACGCCAAAGATCAGGCGTCCGCCTGACAGGACATCCAGGCTGGCCATCTCTTTTGCCAGTACCAGCGGATTCCGTTGCGGCAGGATAATAATGCCGGTTCCCATGCGGATGGTTCGGGTCTGGCCGGCCAGAAAGGCAAAGGCAATATTGGGGTCGAGCATGGGGTAGGTTGGCGGTAACGGCGACGGCGGCTCCTGCGGGTCCGGTAACACCACATGCTCGCCCGCCCAGACGGATTCAAACCCAGCGGCCTCGGCGGCCTGTGCCACCCGCACCGAGGCGTCCGGCGTACTGCACGGTCCCATATTGATACCAAAGAGTCCGAGTTTCATGTCTTTCCTCCTTTTATCAAGTGTAGAGAGACATACCCCGAAACGGTACAGGTGAGAAGATGGGCGAACAGGGTGCACTGAACGGGCTAAGCGTGTTCAGGACGATTAAAGAAGGCGTCTGTCCACAGATTGGCTCAGTGTCCGAGCCGATCGATTCTTATAGTCCGTAGACTGATAGGCACCAAAACATCATATTCGCGCCAATGAATAACGGTGACATTCTTACGCGATTCGGTAAACGTGTACGGGAACTGCGCAAGTCTCGGGGGTACTCGCAAGAGTCATTTGCGGCAGAGTGCGGACTTGACCGGACTTACCTGGGAGGAATAGAACGCGGCGAGCGAAACGTCGCTTTACGGAATATAGGGGCGATAGCCAACGCTCTCAGTATTTCCGTTTCCGAACTGACACAGGGACTCTAAGAAAGCGGAATATATAGTGGACTATGTTCAGCTACGGGATGCCTATACTGCTGTCAAAAAAACATGCAAGAATGATTGGCGTTCAGAGGCCGTCAGTCAGGCCATTATCGATTTGGCCGCCACCGCTTTGCAATTCCTGACAGCCGAGTGTGAACAAATAGCCCTGAAATCATTGGTACCCGGCAAAAGATACTTCTCATTTTCGCGGAACAATGTCGTTGCTCGCCCCGCGAACAGTGAATTCTTTGTGGTCGATCCGCAGTTAGTCGCGCGTGAGTGGCGAGCATGGTTACGTGGGCGGCCGAACGCCCGAAATCTGGGAAAACTTTTTTATACCGTAGCGCTCGCCCCGTGTCTCGCTATGGAACTGTTTGACCGGAACAACAAGAAAGGCCCGGCCACGTTTTTTGAGTGTCTGATAGGCCACGTTTTTGCAAAATCGCTGGGCATAGAACCGAGTAAGAATACCGTGCTCTCTGTTTCGGGCCGTTCCGTGCGAATGACGATGGACTTCCTTTTCGAGACGGCGGAGGGTGCTCCCAACATTCACCTGCCCGTCAAGATGTCAACCCGTGAGCGCGTCGTCCAGGCTTGGGCACACCAGAGATTATTGGACTCCGCTCACGGCGTAGGACATTACAGCGGACTCATGGTCTTATTCTCAGAGACGAAACTTGATTCCCGCAGCCATGAGGTGGTGGAGATATGTGTTCCTGACCAGTGGCTGGCTTATCAGACGCTCTTGTCAAAAATGGACCGCATCTACTATTTTGATGTCCCAGTCCGCTATCAAGAATTGGCCCAAGCCTTTCCCTCGGTCATCCAGATCAGGCCATTCCAGGAATTCTTCACGGAAATAGCGTCGGTTGTGAGCCAGTAGCTTTTACGCAAGGCTTGCCTCTGGCATCCGTTCGGACCTCAAGCCGGGAATCCAAGCCAACCCATCGCTTCTTCCCGTCTCGTTTGAGGAATAACAGGAAATACGAATGATTTTTACGGGCATGAGCCTGTTTCAGGAGTCGGCTGACGCCTGGCTTGCCCGTGCGAACGACAACGAACAGGTCTTCGGCTATAAATCCATAGTGAGCCAACTCATTAATGATTTCGACATGGGTTAAGCGCTGCTGATTGGCACACACTTCATCTTGGCATTTGACGATGTAGACACCGCCCTTGCGCAGGACTCGCCAAGCTTCACGCGCCGCAGTGAAATACAAATCCAGTACGGCTTCATGGTATTTTTTGGTGGAATTCGCCTTGTTGTTTTTGTAGTAACCTTCGTAGTTTTGATGATTGGTGTGGGCTGTGCCGCCCGGCGTGTGCATATAGGGCGGATCAAACACAACACAGTCAATTGATTCGTCCTTATATGGTAGCTGACGGCAATCCGTTCCTGTGGAGAGGTCGGTCGGCAGGAGTTGAAAGGTACCCTCTGGGATTTTCCGCCAAAAAACTCCTTTTCCATACGTGACATCTGCTACCTGACTTCCAGGTGGGACGTACAAGGAAAGAATGTGCGGAAAAACCTCATCATTCGCGCCTGCATGTGCGCTGAATACCAAATCATTCGTTGGTGCACCGTCCGGTGATTTCCGTTTTTTCCTTGGTGTCGCCATCTTTGTGCCTAATGAATCGACGTGAAGACGATCAAATGAAGGCAGCTAATCTTGCTGAAATGATGACTATAAGAATCAAAAAGCCGTTTGTCAAGTCGCAACCTCTGAACGGACAGTGTGAGAAGATAAGTAAGCCGAGAGCGTTCAGGACGACCGACCGAAGAAGCTTGCTCACACAGCATGTCAGGTGCGGCTCGTGCAGGGCCCACGTCGCGTTATCTCTCCGGCGCTAACGTTTCAATCGCCCGCTCGTCCGGCAGCATACCACCCTTGGGGCTCAGCGGCATGATACACACGTGTGACGCCCCGGCCTCGTAATAGGCGGCAATCCGCTCGCGAATCTTCGCTACGTCTCCCCAGGCAATGACCGCGTCCACGAGTCGGTCGCTGCCGCCGTTTGCCGTGTCGGCGTCAGTAAAACCGACCTCTTTGAAGCGTTGGACGTAGTGATCGATTTGGAGATAGGTCTGCATATAACTACGGGCGGCGGCGCGGGCCGTATCCGCGTCCGGCTCCAGCATGACGCCCAGCTCGGCACACAGCCACGGTTCCGGTCCAAGCGCCTTGCGGGTTGTCGCAATCTGCTCAGGCACGGTGAAATAGGTATGCGTCCCCTGGGTCTGCGTTGCGGCCAGGGCAAGCATCTTGGGCATCATCCCGGCCAGCACCACCGGTGGGTCGTTTTGCGGGGTTGGCGCGGCGTACGGTACGGCTTTCATCCTGGTCAGATACTCACGCGTGAAGCTGAGGGGCTTGCCATACGGAATACCGCGCCGAGCGTTGCCCTGCGCATTACTCACGCCCAGGCCGAGCACAAAGCGGTCGCCGTAGAGCTCGGCCAGCGTCCGGGTGGCATTGGCAATCGCAATCGGCTCATACGCATAGGTCACCACGATGCCGGTGGCGATGACCAGGCGTTCGGTCTGGCTCAGCAGGTACGAGGCAAACGAAAAGCTTTCACGGCCCAGGGTCTCGGGAAACCACAGGGCGCTATAGCCGAGTTGTTCGACTCTGCGGGCGAGCTGGCCGGTCTGAGCGCCGGTGAGGCCATCCAGAAAGGTAAAAACGCCAGGGGGCTGGAGGTCCATATAATGCTCCGATGGACTAGCGAAAGGCCGGAATGACTTTGCTGGTAAACAGCTCCAAATGGGGCTGAATCCAGCTTGCCGGCAGGCCCGGCGGGAGCGTCCACGAATAATAATGCGTCAGCGGGGTCTCCAACGCATAGTCACGGATCATCTGAATGCAGGTATCCACGTCTACCACCTGAAACAGGCCCGATTCACGTAATGCCGCTGTATCCGGCACCTTTGGAAACAGGGGCATGCCGGCCTTTTCCGACCATTCGGCATAGGCGTTGACCTGATAGCGGACGTGTTCGGCGGCTTCGTGCCAGGTCTTGTCCGGGTCTTCGGACGGAATCAGCCAGAAATAGCCACCCGCGAGGCGAATATCCGTTGTGGGTTTGCCGACTTTCTCCAGGGCGGTCACATAGCGTTCATACGCCTCTTTCAGCGGGCCGACGCCGATATAGCCGTCGCCGTACTTTGCGGCCCGGCGGAGTGCCGGCGGGGTGAAGCCGCCGACCCAAATCGGTGGCCGGGGTTGCTGAATCGGCTCCGGGGTGAGCTTGGCTTTGGTCACCGTGTAGTATTTGCCCTCAAACGTCAGGGTCTCGCCCTCCCACAGGCGCCGGATGATTTCGAGGCCCTCATTCGTGCGGGCGCCGCGTTCTTTGCTCGAAACCGCGAAGCTCTCAAACTCCTCGACTTTATACCCAACACCCACACCCAACTCGAACCGTCCACCCGAAATCACGTCCACCGTAGCCGCATCTTCGGCCAGCCGGACCGGGTTGTGAAAAGGCAGCAGCACCACGCTCGTCCCGATATGGATTTTCCTGGTCCGGGAGGCAATCGCGGCGGCAATCGGCAGCAGCGCGGGAGAATAGCCATCCTCGATAAAATGGTGCTCGGACAGCCAGATATCGTCAAAGCCGTTCTGCTCTCCCCACACGATCTGATCGATGATTTCGTTGTAGAGCTGGTCATAGGGGCGTTTCCAGGCGGGCGGGTTACGAAAGTCATACCACATGCCAAAGCGAATTTTCGGGTTTCCATTTTCACTCATCGGACTGTCCTCCTGTGCAATCGGCTGTGTATCTTATGGTCTCAGTCTGAAAATGGAAAGCGGACTCTGCCCAGCCTGATTCGTCAGGCAGCGGGCGGCACCCTTCACCCTGGAGAATCCTGAGCCTTCCCGCCTAGTTGACGGGTCGCGGGGTTCTCTGTATAGCGAACGGGTTTCACGAGAGAAGAGTATGGGAGAGAATAGAGTATCTCTCCTTGGGAAAGGTAAGGCATGACGGACCAGATTGGCTCCGAAACAAACCCCCTCCGCGTCGCTATTTTTGGCTCGGGACCGGCCGGATTCTACGCGGTTGGCGAACTGCTCCGGCAAAAAGACATTGCCACTCGGGTTGACCTGTTTGACCGCCTGCCGACCCCCTATGGGCTGGTCCGGGGCGGCGTGGCACCGGATCATCAAAAAATTAAAGCGGTCATTCGACAGTACGAGAAATTTGCCAGTCGGCCCGGCTTCCGCTTTTTCGGAAACGTGACCTTTGGTGAAGATATCCGGCTGGCCGATACCCTGGCCCACTACCATCAGGTGTTGTTTTCAACCGGCGCGGAATCCGACCGGCAGCTCGGCATTCCGGGTGAAGACCTGGCCGGTAGCGATCCGGCGACGATCTTTGTCGGCTGGTATAACGGGCATCCCGATTATCGCGATCTCAATTATGACCTGAGCAAGGTTGAACGCGTCGCTGTGATCGGAAACGGCAATGTGGCCATGGATGTCGCTCGGATTCTGGCCCGCTCTATTGAAGAACTCTCAAAAACGGATATCGCCGACTATGCGCTCGAAGCGCTCAAGAAAAGCGCGGTCAAGGAGATCTATCTGCTGGGCCGACGGGGGCCGGCGCAAGCCGCCTTTACCAACCCCGAGATTCGCGAACTGACCGAAATGCCGATCACCGACTTGGTCGTCGAGCCGAAAGACCTCGAACTCGATGAGGCGAATGCCGAGTTCCTGGCGCAGGCCACCGAGCCGGTGCATCAGCGCAATATGGACATCCTGACGGCCCAGATTCCCAAGGGCGAGGGAACGGCCTCCAGGAAGATTCGGGCGCGCTTTTTTGTTTCTCCGGTTGAACTCTATGGGACCGATTGTGTTGAGGGCATGAAGCTCGAAAAAAACCGCCTGGTGAAGGATGACAGCGGGACGCTGCGCGCGCGCGGAGCCGGAGAATACGAGGAGTTGCCGAATATTCAGATGGTCTTCCGCTCCATTGGCTATAAGGGCCATCCGCTGAAAGACGTCCCGTTTGACGAGCGCGCCGGGATTATTCCGAATCAGACCGGCCGGGTCATCGACCCGGAAACACAGGCGCCCATTGAGCGGCTGTATGTTGCCGGCTGGATCAAGCGGGGTCCGTCCGGAGTGGTGGGGACGAATAAGCCGGACGCGATTGAAACCGTCGGGCTCATGCTGGAAGACCTGCACCAGGGCAAAGTGCCCCATACCATCCACGCCAGCGATGAGGCGGTTCCTGCGCTGCTGGCTGAGAAGGGCGTTCGCTACGTCTCTTTTGCCGACTGGAAATATCTGGATCAGATAGAAGTCGAGAACGGGGAAAAAGTGGGCAAGCCGCGTGAGAAGATGACGACCGTCGCGGAGATGCTGGCCGCGCTCGAGACCCGGAATTTGCAAGCTGCTGGATAATGGCGAACTGCCATGGAAGTGAGTAAACGCTATGAAAGCTATTCGTATACACGAGTTTGGTGATCCGGAGGTGTTGCAACTCGAAGAAGTCGCGGACCTGACCCCTGGGGCGGGTCAGGTCGTGGTGCGCATACACGCGGTCGGCGTCAATCCGGTTGAGACCTATATTCGATCCGGTATTTACCCCAAGCCGCCCACCCCGTTCACGCCCGGCTCGGACGGGGCCGGCGTGGTCGAGGCTGTGGGCGAGGGGGTAGACCGGGTGGCCGTGGGCGACCGGGTGTATCTGGCCGGCTCTCTCAGCGGCACCTATGCCGAACAGGCGTTATGCAAACAGGAGCAGGTGCACCCGCTGGGCGAACAGGCGTCGTTCGCCCAAGGGGCCGCCGTGTTTGTGCCCTATGCCACCGCCTATCAGGCGCTCTTTCACTGCGGTCAGGCCGCACCTGGCGAGACGCTTTTCGTACATGGGGCCAGCGGTGGGGTGGGTATTGCCGGGGTACAGCTCGGTCGGGCCGCCGGCATGACGGTGATTGGAACCGCCAGTACGGAACGCGGGCGTCGGCTCGTGTCCGAGCAGGGCGCGCAGCATGTTCTCGATCATAGTGCCGCCTCGTATCTGGAAGAGGTGCAGACCCTGACGGATGGGCGGGGCGTTGACGTTATTTTGGAGATGCTGGCCAACGTCAATCTCGCCAGGGATATCGACCTGCTGGCCATGCGCGGACGGGTGGTTGTCATCGGCAATCGGGGCGAGAGGAACCAGGGCACAATCGAGATCAATCCCCGCGCGGCCATGATGCGGGACGCCGCCATCATCGGCATGACCTTACGCAACGCCACGCCGCAGGATCATGTCCGTATCCACTCGGCCCTTATTGCCGGCCTGGCCAACGGCACGCTGCGGCCCGTGATCGGACAGGAACTCCCCCTGGCCGAAGCCGCCCAGGCCCACCGCGCTGTCAGCGGGGCAGGCAAAGCCTACGGCAAGGTGGTGCTGATACCGTAAAACTACGCCTCATCTTTCCTGTCCGTCGCCTCACTATCCGGCTACCAATACCCTCAATGACAGCCTGAAACGGGGGATTTCAGGGATGGCCATATACGAAGTGAAACAGGTCAATGTTCGCGTTGTCGGGAAGGATAGGGTGTTATCTCCCGTGGATAGCGCATGGGACAGCTTCTTTTTCTCTGAAGAGCGTGTGAGCGATGATTTTCTGGAAGAACGAGCGTCCCAGGAGCAAGCTGAGCGGGAAGCCTTTTGGTATTGAAATACATGCTCGATACCAATATTGCCATTTATGTTATCAAGCGCCGTCCGCTAGACGCCTTGGAGACCTTCAACCGGCATGCCGGCCAGTTGTGCATCAGCTCAATCACACTGGCTGAGTTGCTGCACGGCGTAGAAAAAAGTGCCAGGCCCGATCACAACCTGCGGCAGGTTGAAGACTTTGTTTCCCGTTTGGTTGTGCTTGAGTATGGGAACAAGGCGGCCGCCCATTATGGAGATATCCGGGCAACGCTGGAACGGAAGGGGAGGCCCATCGGCGTGAACGATATACATATAGCGGGTCACTCTCGAAGCGAAGGATTAACCCTGGTCACCAACAATCTGAATGAATTTGAGCGGGTGGAAGGCCTACGGCTGGAGAACTGGCTTTCATCTTGAGGATAAAAAATCCAAGTCCAGGCCCACCGCGCCGTAAGCGGGGTGGGCAAAGCCTACGGGAAGGTCTTACTGATACCGTAAGGGCCGAATCGTCTCTCTCTGCGGTATGACAGAGCAAAGGTCTGTTCGCTAGGCGACTTGCAGGGTAGGCTGACAGAAAAGGGCTTTATCATCGTATGACTCTCAGAGAACGAAAGAATGCTTCGCAATAATGCCTTGGTCTTGGGGAGCATTGTAAGTCTGATCGCGCTGTTTGCAACGGGATGTTTTCTCACTACTTCTACTTCGAGGAATTCCTATTATTCTCCCCGTACCGGTCTACCTTCGGTCACAGCGCAACCATCAGTTAATGATAGAAACAGTGACCTGATCTTCGCATGTGGGTCTGCGGGTATGGGAGTAGACTTCGTGACGGGGAATTGTGTCCCATCAAGCGGGGGGCAGGTTAATCCGTATAACCTGTATCCCCCGTTTCAGGCCCCACTGCCCAAACAGACACCAAGCGAAATGATTATGCGTTGTCCAGGGGGCGTCGATTTCGTGACAGGTCGGTGTATGTGACAATGTCACCCCTACGACGCTACTCTTGAAAATTCAGGCCAATCCATAACTACATTATATCGTACTATAACGAACTATAGGTGAGTCCTGGGATTGGTGGCGGCGTGGAGCTAAGATTACTTTGTGCCGATGCTGCTCAGACGAAAAATTCGTCTGCTGGCACGAATGTCTCTGACCGCCGGCCGGTCACCTCAGTCACTCTCCTCGCACCAACTGTGGCGCTTCCCTCCTGGAGCGGGACGCCCGTGTCCTGATTCGATAAGCGCCGTCGCCAAGTCCCGTCCGTCAAATACCACATCGGCGATCAACCTGAAGTATTTGCCACGCTCAACAGCGCGCAACTCGATGCTTTGCGCGGTCCAGAGCAGGCGTGCGATAAACGACCGCGCCTTGCGGGCCAGCATTTTTTCCTGCTTACACTTGCCGCGTATCTCGGGCGAATCAACGCCTCGGACCCGCACCCGTATGTTCTCTGCAACAATAGGCGACCAGCCTACGATATCCGCTCGGAACGTGTCGCCGTCAATCACGGCGATGAGGGTGTGCACCTGGGCCGTGCCGTAATCCTGGGCGTCTGCCTGGTATACTACCAACAGCGTTATGAGCACAATCAGTGCAGTCTTCATACTGATCCGCTGTTTTTGATTGCGTTGGTCATGAATAGATCGGGAGCGGAGGGGTGGCCCGACAATACAGGGCCGGAGGTTACTGGCCCATGCGTCCAAAGTCAATCTGAATATTGGAATAGACCTCGTTCAGGCTGGAGATGTGCTCCCACGGCACGCCCAAGCCTTCGCGGCTGTTGCCCATCATGTCGTGAGAGTTGTTTTCTATCAGAGAATCAGTACTATCAGAAAATCAGCAAACAGAAAGAGATGTAGTATGGACACAACGGTACAAGTTCGACAAAGGGGCACGCTGACGTTACCGGCCAGCTTGCGAGAGCGGTACAACATTAAGCCGGGGGATACGTTCAGAATTGTCGATCTTGACGGTATCTTAGTCCTGACTCCCATGGTCCCCATGGTGCCTGAATTGGCGCGAGAGATAGAACGCGCTCGGGTCGAGGCTGACCTCAGCGTCGAGGATATGCTTGATTCCCTGCGCGGTCAGCGGACCCGATACGTTCAAGAGAGGTATGGCAAAAAGTATCCATGAGCAAGCTGTCGGTCTTTCTTGATGCCGACGTTATCTTTGCCGGATCAGCCGCCCCGACGGCCCATAGCGCAAGTCACATCGTTCTCCAACTCGGAGAAATGACCCTCATCGACTGCGTGACCTCTACCCAAGCGATCACCGAGGTTGAACGCAATCTCGTGGATAAACTGCCAAGCAAGTTGTCGGAATTGCGACTGATCATGAGTCGAAGTCTACGTGTTGTCTCGGACCCTCAGCTGAAAGAATTACATCCGTATACGGGACAAGCTGACCCGAAAGACTTGCCAATTCTGGTCGCTGCTATGCGGGAAAAGTGTTCTTCTCTTCTGACGTTTAATATACGCCATTACCATCCGTCCTCTGCCACGATAACGATTCAGCGTCCGGGCGAGTTTGTACAAACTGTGAGGGCGCTACTGGCGCAGATAAGGACTTAGAGAGGGGCCTGACTGCCCATGCGTCCGAAATCGATCTGGATGTTGGAATAGACCTCGTTCAGGCTGGAGATGTGCTCCCAGGGGACGCCCAAGCCTTCGCGGCTGTTGCCCATCATGATGGGTTGCAGGTCTTCGACGGCAAGCGGCTGGGCATCGGTGAAGACGAGTACGCCGGCCGCGGTAATCTGGGGCTGGTCGAACTCGATAAACCGATCGGTTTCCCAGATGGCGTCCTGCATCGTCAGCATCAGCATCTTTGTTTCGCCCGGTTGGATGAGCCCGTCGGGCTCCACCTGCATCGCCGGAACCTCGCTGTGCGCAGTGGGATAGAGGTCTTGCGTGGCGGGATTGATGAAAGACAGATAACTGGTCGTGAACTTGCGTAATACTACCACTTGATCCGAGGTGTTGGTGGCTTCAAGCTGTATACTCAGGGAGCGCTCGGTGGTGTTATAGCGCAACTCTTTGACCTGGGTCTGGACGGCACTCGGGTGGGGGAGGCCGGACAGGTCCCACATTCTGGCGGCTTGGTGGGGAATGATCGGCGGGCGCCCCGAGTTCGTGACCAATAACCCGCCGACCACCAGGACCACCAGGACCACGCCAAAAATAAGAGACGTCCGACGGTCGGCGGGCGTGATTTGTTCTTCATCAACCCCGTGAACCAGCAGGGCGTAACGGACGAGCAGCGGTCGCCTGGCCCAATAGCCCAGCCAGGCCAGCCCGAGAATCCCAAAGGCGATATGCCAGCCGACAATCCGTCCAAACCCGTAGTGCTCCAGGTCTATGGTCTCGCCGGTTGCCGGAATCTGTATGGTATAGGATGGTGGGGCGTCGCCCGGCACGACGGTGATCCACTTGGCCGGCCCCACCAGCCCGCCCGTACCGGACAGATTGACCATTGGATGGATATGATACCGGCCCGGCTCGCGCGCCTGGAGAATCATCTTGAAATCGTAGATCTCTCCTAACTCAATATTAAACGCATTCTGGATAAAACGGTCATTCACCCAGCGTTCGCGCACGGCGAGTTTCGGACCCGGCACCAGGATGCCGACCCAGGACAACTCCGGCATGGTCAGCATGCGCGGCCAGGAGTTCATCACTCTGAACTTGCCGGTGACGGTCATGGTCTCGTTGACGGCGAGCCGCTCGTGCGAGAACTCCACATTAAAAAACGAGACCCCGCGCATGCGAACAAACGGTTCGAGGTTGTGCTCGCCATGCGCCTGGGCAACGGGCGCATAGACAAACGAAGCCACAGCAAGGCCGAGGGCCAGGATGACAGAAATCAAAACACCCCCCTCCCCGGTCCTCGGTTCGGCCGCCCGACCCGGCCAGCAATACTCCTGTTCATCCTTTAATCCAGTCAATCCTGGTCAGGTTTGGCGCAGGACTTTCTGCAACGGCATAACGCCGAGCGCTTTTCCGATGCCGAGGCCAACCCAATACATGAGGGTACAGGTAATGCCGGCCATGAGCACGCTGATCCAGATACGCTGACCCAGGAAGGCTTGCAGCGTACCCTCATCAATCCGACGTAGGTATTCCGGCGTTTGGGGGCGGATGAAGTAATAGCCCATCAAATCGGCAATGGTAAAGGTCTTGCCAAACAGCGTCACCGGCTGCAGGAAGGGCATAAGCATCAGCCAGTTCACCGGATAAAAGAGAAACCCCCAGAGAAACCCCCCGATCAGACTCGTCGCCAGATAGCTGCGTGACCACAAGAGAATCAGGTCAAGCGCCAGCGCCATCGGAATCGTTGTGGCCGGCCAGACAAAATTGAGCGGATAATACTCCAGGCCGTAAAAGCTGAATATCCGACTCAGCCAGGCTCCGACCAAAACGAACACCGCGGTGAACGTGGCTCCCAGCGGCAGGCGCAGATAATACCAGGCCAGATAGTGACCCGCCGCGGTCACCAAAAGGGCGGCGCTCGGGCCGGCGATCGGCCACCACAGCTTGTCTTTCCAATCCACCCAGAAATCCCAGTCGCCCATATAGAGCATACGACTGACGTGGGGGATGACGGTGAAAAAACCGATCAGGGCCAGGAGCAGAATGACATCAAAGACCTTGGCCATCTTGTGATGCCCAAGCGCGGCAAGTTCCTCGGCCTGCATAACTCCCCGCCCCTTCCTGAACGCCGTGCGTTACGACAGTCCGCCGCTAGACTAAGATGAAGCCTTCGCCTCGGTTGACGCCTGCCGGGTCATTGCTCCCAGGTTTTCAAAGATGCGCGGCACGGTCTTAAACAGCAGCGCGAACCCGGCAAAAAAGAAATATGTCGCCCAGGCAAACGGAAAATGGTAGGGCTGCACGAACAGTTCTTCGGTAATCCAGCTTGAGTGTCCCAGCTCATTAAAGGCCACATTGGCGAACAGGAACCAGCCGCCGGCCGGAAACAGCAGATAGCAGAGGGGGATGCCTTTGCCCCCTTCACCGACATACAGATGGTGCAGGCGGTTATAGGCGTACCAGGAACTGACACCGGTCATGATGATCAGCATGGGAAAGGTATAGAAGAAGAGGGGAATGTGGCTGGGCGTAAAGGCCGTATCGCGCACCACGATTTGATGCCACGAGGCGTCTTGCTCGGCAAAATAGCTGACTCCAAAGCCGAACATGGCCGCCACGGCGACGGTGGCCCACAGCTTGCCGATGTGGTTGAGCTCGTGCTCGGGGTCGATGCGCCCCAGTTCTTTTTTCTGAACGGCGCAGGCCGAACAGGGTTTGCGATAGGATACAAAGCCGATGATGGCGGCGGAAATAATGACGATCCACTCGACGTACAGCAGGCCCAGCCAATAGGTCGCAAACTCGGGTGTCGTCGCGTCCAGACCAACCGGGAACCACCACTCGCCCTGCCACAGTCTGATGAGAACCAACGACAGCAGCCCCAGGCCGGCGCCTATGATCAGAAAGCGTACGAACGGCATCTCGGCGTGCGCTGTTTTGCCGTGCTTGATTTCCTCTATCTGGACGGCTTGCCTTTCGACTGAGGCTGACATGGATGTTACTGCCATCGAAGGTCCTCCCCCGTACATTATCGTTCAGCCCCGAGCGCCCTGTATCGGACAAGCCCGGAACGATAATAATGCTGTGTATGGAATAGCCCCCCTGTACCATATATCTTCCAAAATATGCAAACGCCGAAACGCCAGATTGAGAAAAGAAAATGGCAAGCAAAGGCCGACCTTTCCGAACCGTCTCTTTTGAGGATTTTGAGATTCTGGTGGGCAAAGGGGATACCCAGAATGACCGGCTGACCTTCGAGGTTGCGGAGCCTGAAGACTTCTGGCTGCACGTGGTCAACTTTGCCGGCAGTCATGTGGTGGTCCGCAATCCCGACCGGCTGGCCGCACTGCCGCCCGCGGTCTTGGTGCGCGCGGCCCGGCTGGCGGCCTGGCATTCCAAGGCGCGCGGCAGCCGGGGCAAAGTGGAAGTCCATAGCTGTCGGGCCGCGGACGTGTCCCAGCCGCCCGATTATCCCCCTGGCAAGGTGCTGTTGCGCCGCTGGCAGAGCCTCAAAGTCTACCCGCTTGAGCCGTCAGGAGACGAGAATGGAGAAACTCAGGGGTGACGTGTCGGACGAGGGCCCGGCCCGTTGTCCGACTGCTCGAAGCCATGCTGCACTAAGAATGGTGGCCCAGGCTCCGAGCAATGCGGCGGTGTGGATTGATATCGTTTAATCCCCGAAGGCTTCCTCTTCTTTTATTAGGGCCGAGACCGGAGGCGATTTTTGAACCGGCTTACGGCGAAAAATCCGGTGCGGCAGGTTTCTCAGGGCCGGCATCGTGCGCCCTAGCCACGATTCGAGATCATCGAATAAGGAATAGGCGACGGGAGTCACCAACAGGGTGATCAATAAGCATAAACTCTGTCCGCCAATGACGACGACCGCAATGCCCCGATGGCTTTCCGCGGCCGGGCCCTGGCCGATCAGAATCGGGATCATGCCGGCCACGAGCGCTAAGGTCGTCATCAGAATCGGGCGCAGGCGTTCTTTGTTGGCCCGCAGAATGGCCTCGTCGCGCGGCAGACCTGCGGCCCGCAAATTGATCGTATGGTCAATTTGCAGGATCGAGTTTTTCTTCACGATCCCGAATAACAACAGCATGCCCAGAATCGCGAACAACGCCAAATGCTGGCCGGCGATATACAACGCCAGCAAGGCAAAGGGCACGGCCAGAGGCAGGGACAGCATAATGGTAATGGGGTGCAGAAAACTCTCGAACTGCGCCGCCAGGACCATATACATGCCAATAATGGACAACAGAAAGGCGATCTGAAAACTTTCCATCATCTCTTCAAACATCTTGCCCATGCCGGTCACCCCGGTGGTATAGCCCAGCGGCAGGCCCATTTCCTCGACCTCGGCATCGATGTCGGCAATCGCGTCGCCGAGCGCCTTGTCTTTGGCCAGATTGCCGGTAATCGTAATCTGGCGTTGCCGGTCCTGGCGGTCGATTTGCACCGGCCCGGTACCCGGAATCAGATCGACCACATTACTTAATATGACCTGTCCAACAGACGCTGACGGGACCGCTACCTGTTGAATCACCTCGGGCCGATTCCGACTCTCAGGCGTCAGGCGCAGGCGCACATCATATAATTCATCGCCTTCACGATAGGTCGTAATTTTTTCACCCGCGATCATAATACGCAGAGTCGAAGCAATATCCGCGGCCTCAATGCCGAGATCGGAAGATTTCCGTCGGTTGAGATGGACTTGGAGTTCGGGATTGCCGCCCTCGAAGGTCGAGTCCACATCCCGCAGGCCGGGCATGTGCTGTACGCGGGTTTTCAAATCTTCGGAATATTGTTGCAGCGTCTCAAGATCCGGGCCACGCAGATTGTAAGAGACATCGACATTCTGGATACCCCCACCGCTGACCGGCAGAATCTGGTCCACGCTGATCCTGAGATTGGGGAATCCCTGAATCTTCTCACGGGCCAAATCCATGACCTGACTCTGGTGCAGGGTTCGCTCGGAATAATGCGTGAGGGTGACCACGATTTTCGATTTTGTGACCGACTCACCAACGGTTGAGCCAATCTCGGTCAGCAGATGGTTCACACCCGGAAGGGGATGAATCTCCTCCTCAATCTGACGTGTCACGGCGTCAGTTTGGGCCAGCGAATAACCGGGCGGTGTCTTGATATTGATCTCAAATTCCCCTCGGTCGTCGCTGGCCATCAGGCTGGGGCGGACCAGGCCCGCAATAAAAGGGGTGGAAACAAACACGCCCAGGGTGAGGCACACGATCGCCCAGCGGTGGCGCATCGACCACTTCAGCATGGCGGTATAGGACCGATCGATGAGCCCGTAGAAGCGTGACTCGCGTGAGGAATGGGCGTGGCCGTCGAGATGTTTGGGCAGAAAACGCGAGCACAGCATGGGCGTCAGGGTAAAAGCGACCAGCAGGGAGACCATGATCGAGAACGCCATAGTAAACCCGAAGCTGCTCAGCCACATACCGACGATCCCCTTGAGAAAGCCAACCGGAATGAAGATGACAACCAGCGACAGGGTGGTGGCGCTGACGGCCAGGCCCACCTCGGCGGTGGCGGCGCGCGCGGCTTCAAAGGCGTTCATGCCCTTTTCTTCGATGTAACGATAAATGTTTTCCAGTACGACAATCGCGTCATCAATGACAATGCCCACGGCCAAAGTGAGCGCCAGCAGGGTGACACGGTTGAGGGAATAGCCGGCCGCGGCCAGCAGGGTATAGGTCGAGATGATGGAAACCGGAATAGCGATGGCGGCAATGAGGGTTGAGCGCAGATTGCCAAGAAAGAAATACACAATAATGCTGGCAAACAGCGAGCCCAGGATGAGGTGCTGCTCGACCTCGTGCACCGAAGCCTTGACAAAATCCGACTGATCGCGGGTGACGAGCGCTTCGACCCCCGGCGGCAGGAGTTGCCGAACCTCAGCCAGACGTTCCTCGACCGCCTCGACCGCGGCTACCGTGTTCGACCCGGACTGTTTGCGAATGATAAGGGACACGGCGTTCTTGCCGTCGTAGCGGGACAGTGAGCGTGGCTCTTCAACGCCGTCTTCGACCCGGCCAATATCGGCCAGGGTGATGGGCACGCCGTCATTGGTGGCGACCACGATATCCTCGAACTCGCGGACCGATTTGACCCGTCCGAGCGTCCGCAGGACGGTCTCGCCGCTCTCTTGGGTGATGCGGCCGCCCGGAAATTCGACATTCTGCTTGGCCAGGGCCTCGGCGACGGTCCGGATTGCCAGCCCGTAGGCCTTGAGACGGTCGGGATCAACCAGGATATGAATTTCCCGTTTTCGCCCGCCTAAGACGTCAATGGCGCCGACCCCGGTCACCGACTCCAGCGGCTCTTTGACCTGATTCTCCGCAATTTCGGTCAGCTCTTTCAGACCGCGAAAGCCCGAGACGGTAATGGTCGCAATAGGCGTGGCGTCAATGTCGAACTTCTCGACAATCGGCGGGTCGGCGTCTTCGGGCAGGTCGGCCAGGACCGTGCCCACCTTGTCACGGACTTCTTGAGCGGCGATGCCGAGGTCCTTCTCCAGGACGAACTGGACGATAACCTGGGATAACCCTTCACGGGTGACTGACCGCAGCTCATCAATCCCACTGACCGTGTTGATGGCTTCCTCAATGATCTTGGTCACCTGGGCTTCAATCTCCTCCGGGCCGGCACCGGGCAGGGTGGTTGTCACGGTGACAACCGGCATTTCGACCTTGGGCATCAATTCCAGGGTGAGACTCTTGTAGGAAAACCAGCCGGCCACCACGAGCGCCCCAACAAGCATGGTGGCAAAGACGGGTCGGCGAACACACACATCGGCAAGAATCATACGCGCTCCACAGGGCTCACTGGGTTTGAGATAAGGAGTCCTTTGAGTCCTTTGAGTCCTTGAGACCCAAAGACCCAACAGACCCAACAGACCCAACAGACCCAACAGACCCAACAGACCCAACAGACCCAACAGACCCAACAGACCCAACAGACCCAAGGACCTCTTGGGTTTGCACGGGCATCCCGTCGGCCAGACGGTTGAGGGCGCTGACGGCGACCGTTTCTCCGGCAGCAAGCCCGGTGGCAATTTCTATCCAGTCCCCGTCCTCCATGCCTGAGGTGACCTCACGCGAGGTGACGACGTTATCCTCGACAATAAAGATGCGCTCAACACCGGCAAAGCGTGCCAGGCCGGTGCGTGGAATGAAGAGGGCGTCTTCTTCTCCGAGCACGCCGGTAATACGCGCAAAATAGCCTGGACGGAGTTTTCCCTCAGGATTGGGGATCTCGGCTTCAATCAGGAGTGAACGTGTCTTGTGGTTCACCCGGGCGGCCATGCGGGTGAGTATTCCTTCAAAAACCTGTCCGGGCAGGGCTTCGACTTCGACCCGAAGCGGCATGCCAATCATGGAGGCCGCGGCAAACCGCTCCGGAACCGGGGCACGCAGCTTGAGCGGATTGACCACGACCAACTCCAGCAGTTGTGAGGCGTCCTGCTTGTATTCGCCAGGATTCACAAAACGTTCTTGGACAAAGCCGTTGACCGGCGACACGACGCGGGTATCACGCAGGCGTTTGCGCGCGAGAGCCAGGATCTTTTCTGCGGTGCGGACGCGTGCCTCCGTCACTTTATAGTCGGCCTCATTGGTATCCAGCCGTTGCTCGGGAATCAGGTTTTCCGCGGCCAACTCTTTGGCACGGGTATATTCAGCCTGGGCGCGGATGAAGTTGGCCTCTGCTTGTTTGAGCTCACTTTCCTGTACTTCGACCTCCAGGGCGAGTTCTTCCCGCTCCATCTCAGCCAGGAGTTGGCCTTTTTTCACTTTGTCACCGAAGTCAACGTGCACTTGCTGGACATAGCCTTCCTTCTTATTCGACAAAATGATGCTCTCTTTGGCGAACAGCGCGCCCTGTCCCTGACCGGTCCGCGTCACGGTGCGCACGACCGGCTGTGCCACCTGAACGGTAAGGGGCGGGGCAACCGCGGTTCGGTCTTGTGTTTTTGCCGCTTCCGAACTGGACGATTGACAGCTCGGCAAGACAAGCAGGACCAACACCAGACATGCTTGGCCAAGAAGGAATAAGCAGTGTTTCACGATACCGGCTCCTTATGGTTCTGCTGCTGGTTCAAAACTCCGTTGAAAAACAAATCGAGTAAAATACTGGCGTCCTCAGCCGCCGGTCGCGCCGTCAGCCCCAACGTCCGTTGCTGAAAGCAGCCTCGAATCGCCTCGTTCAGGGCAAAGGCCGAGGCTTCGACATTATGGGGCCGAAAGACGCCCACACGCACACCGTCCTGGATGATTTCTTCCATGAAATGGATATGGGCAAGATACAGGTCGAGCATATGCGCCGCTTCCGGATGATTGGGTGAAGCGGCCAGAAAGTTTCGCTCCAGCAGCAGGGTCTTGAAGAAATCGCGATACGTATCGCTCAGTTCAAGGCTGACCTCAATCAGACGTTGGAGCTTTTCAATCGGCGTCAGCGCTTCGGTGACTTGATCGCGTAATTGACTGGTGAAATTCTGCATTCCTTGCTCCACCGCAGCAGTGAAGAGCTCATCTTTGTTCTGGAAATACAGATAGACGGTCCCTTTGGCGATCTCCGCTTCCTCCGCAACGCGCTCGACCGTGGCCCCCTGAAACCCGTTGCGTGCCACCACCCGGCATGCGGCATCCAGAATTTCACGAACCCGGAACTCCCGGAGTACATCTTCTTTTCTTGTGGCTGAACTTTTAGTCATATGACTGACTATACAGTCAGTCAGCGCGTTACGCAAGAGGGAAGAGCCTGAGTCTTTCCCAAACAGGCACATGCACGCTTGTGAACAGCCGCAGGTTGAATGCAAATCGGAAGCCGCTATGGTGGGGCTCTGCCCACTCTGCTGTCAGTGGAGAGGTCAGTATAAAAAAATAATTCTATTCGTTTTTGCAGCGCTTGGGTTGGTGCTGACGCTGCTCATTATCATTGGCGCGGCGATTGATATTGCGACGTTTGACCGCACCAGGGGCGGATATGAACCGCCCTATACCGGATACACCGGGCAGCCCATCGATTGGGATGAAATCGATGTGACAAAAACCGGTATGGCTCGCCGTGGATATGTCCTGAACACGTTGTTCAATTGTACGAGCGGCACGATCAGCGCTGAGATATTCGGGCAAGAGATCCCGTTCCGGAAAGTATCGGAGCGGGGAATTGTCGTCCATAAACCACGGGAGGCGTGCATCGAAAGAGGGTTTCAGCCGGAATTTTAATGCACGCTGACCGGCCCTGGAAGACTCCGGTTACGAAATAGGCACCCGACTGCGTGTACTCCTACCCCTTCAGTCGGATTGAGTTGTGGCGGCTGTCAGGGTGGCAGAGGCGGTTCAATGAGAACGCTCGGATACGGCTTGGGCGACGGTGGATTCCGTAATAGTGGTCACGTCGTCTCCCTCGGTGTTGCCCAAAGTAGGCGGAGTGGCACAGCGTAGAGTCCGTCGCCAAAGCTTACACAGGTCTCCCCGTCGTACACGACCACACCTCCGGCGAACCGGCTGCCCGTTGCTGCTCTCAGCTTGCGCAAGCCGCGGAAGTCCTTCTCGTTCACGGTGGCCCCGGCTTTCACCTCCACTCCGGCAACGGCCTGCGTCCCACGTTCAATGACGATGTCCACCTCCACCTTGTCCTTGTCACGGTAGTGGAAGAACGTACAAGCCGCGTCGTGCCAGCTTGCCTGACGCCTCAACTCCTGGAACACGAACGTTTCAAGAAGCTGGCCCAGCAGCGTCCGGTCGACGGCGAGCGCGTCGGCGTCGACCCCGAGCAGCGCACAGGCGAGACCCGTGTCTCCGATATGGAGCTTCGGTGTCTTGACCAAGCGGCTCAGACGATTGCTGTGCCACGGCGGTAGCCTTTCCAGCAGGAATATCCTCTCAAGCAGCACAACGTAGTCCTGGATGGTGGGCCGGGTGAGTTGAAACGGCGCGGCCAATTCACTCACATTGAACAGTTGCGCCGTCTGCGTCGCTGCCAGAGCGAGCAGCCTTGGGAGCGCCTCCAGCGTGCTGATGCGGGACAGGTCACGCACATCTCGCTGGGTTTGTGCATCGAGGTAGTTGCGATACCAGGTGGCGCGCCGGCGTCCGGGCGGTCGAGCCAGGGCGGCTGGATATCCGCCGGCAGCTATTCGTTCGCCTAACTGCTTACCCAGCCTGTCAGTCCGCTGGATTTTGAATCCGCCGCCGAACAGGGCGTTAAGGAAGCCAGAGGACCGATCCGAGGTGAAAGCGGAAGGCGATTGGCCTTCGATTTCGCATTGCGCCAGCGGATGTAAACGGATCACTTCCAGACGACCCGCCAGCGAATCCTGGAGCGTTGGGACCCGCAGCACATTGGTCGAGCCGGTCAGGACGAAACGACCCGGCAGGCGCCGATGATCGACTTCCATCTTCAGGGCGGCAAAGATCGCTGGAACCCGTTGTATCTCGTCCAGGATGACCCGTTCGGGGAGATCGGCGACAAAGCCCATCGGGTCGGCTTCGGCGCCGGTACGCACGACAGCGTCGTCGAAGCTGATGTATGTGTAGCCTCGCGTTTGGGCGGTCAAGAAACTCAGTGGATGACCATCAAAGGTGAGGACATCGCCATCCCAGGTCAGATGCTCCGGGGCACAGACCACTTGGGCGAGCGTTGTTTTGCCGCATTGGCGTGGCCCCTGGATCAGGACGACAGGGGAATCCTCCAGCGCCTCGGTGAGTCGCGGCTCGACATAGCGCGGATAGAACGCACGCTCATCCATCGGCTGATTGTAACCTTTCAGTCCGGCTGATTGCAAGGTTTGGGTGCGGCCATCTGAAAGGTTAAGGGCCGGCCGATTGAAAGGAATCGTATCGGGCTCCGGCCTACGCGCCTCACTCGTCGTAGTATTCGACGGTCACGCCGTCTACCAGCGGCCGATGAGGCGCTGTTGTGGGCTTCGAGCGGCGGCCCATCCGGGTGGTTCAGCTTGCGAAGGTGGAGATGGTCACGGCGTTTCCCAGGGATTGGTGACGTCGATGTCGTTGGCAGCCAGGAGAGACCCACTCATTCATCCTCTTCATCAATGAACGGGATCGGGCGTTCGGGTTCGTGACGGTCCGGGATTTCCAACTCAATTCCTCTCGGCGTATTTTCAACCAGCCATCTCCCCAGAGATTGGCGAGGCTGAGATTTCGCGTGCTGTGTTTCGGCAGGTTCTTTACGCCCGAGTAGATCGTTTTTGAGCGGGTCGTCCTCGGGTACCTCTATTTCCCTTGGTTGAATGCGTATTCCCATGAGCGAACGTGCCAGGGATGGCTTTGGAAGGAAATATCAGCCCAATGGGCTCACGTCCGGCTGTGCTACTTCCCCTGGAATTGGGGGCGGCGTTTTTCCATGAAGGCTTTCACCCCTTCCTGGTAGTCCTGGCTCCCGAAGCAACGGGTGGCCCAGGTCTTGACGGCATCCATGTCGCGCAGGGTGGCCGCTTTGGCACTCTCCCGGACGAAAAACTTGTGGGCCGCTACGCTTAGAGGGGCGTTATCGGCCAGCTTGAGCGCGTATTCACGAGTATAGGATTCAAGCTCGGCCTTGGGCAGGACGCGATTGACCAAGCCCATATGGGCCGCCTCTTCCGCGTTATAGACCCGGGCGGTCATCAGAATCTCGGCCGCGTTGGAGACCCCGACAATATGAACCAGCCGTTCAACCCCCCGCTCAAGCGGATAGGCAATGCCCAAACGCGCTGCCGGAATCCCGAAGCGGGCATCATCGGCACACAGCCGCAGGTCGCACATGACGGCCACCGAACAACCACCGCCCATGCAGAAGCCATGAATCATGGTGATGACCGGCTTTTCCAGGCCGGCGAGCGATTTCAGCGCGCCGGCTACCGCCTGGTCATAACCCCGCGTTGCCTCAGACCCGGAGCGGACCTTGCCGAACTGCGAGATATCGGCACCTGAGACAAAGGCTTCCTCGCCTGCCCCGCGCAGCAGAAGAACGCGCAGGTCATCGTCTGCGGCGACCTCGGCGACGAGTTGGGGCAGGGTGAGCCACATGTCCAGGTCCACCGCGTTGCGGCGCTCGGGTTTGTTGAAAACAATCCAGGCTAAAGGGGGCTCTTTGTGCAGAAGGAGCGTGTCTGACATGGTGAACTCCTGTTGTGTCTTTGTATACGTTTGCGTCTGCCCAGCATACCGCTCTCGCGCGGGTGTTGTCCATCGCTGTGTTTCTTGGCCCGACCTCACCTGGCATATCAAGCTGCCTGGTATTCCTTTTCTATCCGGTGTATCATGTCAGTGAAAAGAGTGGGCTCTCAGCGCGACCTTTCTCTCGCATGGATCTTCTTCCAGAAACTTCACACGACCCTCTGCCGGAGTGACACGCGGTGTAAAGTCTCGGCGGCAGGAAAGACGGGGGACAATATGGCAGACGGATGGCAAAACCAAGGAGGCTCTTCTCCCGGCGACGAACTCCTCCAGGGCCTTGAGGACCTGAAACGGACTATACAACGTTTTACCAAAGGGGCGGGTGTCTGGCTGATCATCGCCGTCCTCGCCCTCCTGTGGATAGGCTCGGGCTTCTATGTTGTCGGTCCCAGCGAACGAGGCATTGTGCTGCGCTTTGGGGCGGTTGTGGCTGAAACTGATCCTGGCCTGCGCTTCCATCTGCCCTGGCCGGTTGAAAGACATGTGGTGGTCGATATCGCCCGTGTGCGGAGTGCCCAAGTCGGCTATCGTCCGTCAGGGGTGTCTGGCCGAAGCGGAAGAGGCAGTGGCCGCACAATTCCGCAGGAAGCCCTCATGCTGACCGGCGACGAAAATATCGTTGAGGTCAACCTGGTGGTGCAGTATCGCATTCAAGATCCGGTCAAATATCTCTTTGGCGCGTATGAGCCGGAAAGTATGTTGCATTCCTCGGCGGAAGTTGCGCTGCGCAGTGCGGTCGGTGGAAACACGATTGATTATACGATGACGGATGGCCGGCTGGAGGTGCAGGAACAAGCGAAAAGGGCACTCCAGAACCTGCTCGACATCTATCAAACCGGCCTGTTTGTCTCCGAGGCCCGCCTGCTTGCCGTGGACCCCCCGAATGAAGTCCGGGACGCCTTCAACGATGTCGTCCGGGCCCTGGAAGACCGAGACCGACTTCGCCAGGAGGCGGAAGGCTATCAAGAGGATGTGGTACCAAAAGCGCGTGGTGAGGCCGCCCAAATGGTCGAGCAAGCTGAGGCGTATAAGGCCCAGCGGGTCATCCGTTCCCAGGGTGACGCCGAGCGTTTTCTCCAGATCCTGGCCGAATATGAGAAAGCCAAGTCGGTGACACGCGACCGGCTCTATCTTGAGAGTATTGAGCGGATTATGCCGACGATGGAAAAGTTCATCCTCGATTCACAGAACGGCGGCGGAGTCGTGCCCTTATTGCCACTGAAAGAGTTGAGTGCCGGCGAGACTGCGGCCGGGGCAGCCGCGAGTCAGGAGGGGAGATAAATGGTACCGCGCTTAGTTATCGGACTGGGCTTAGTCCTGGTCTTTGTCGCCGCCCAGGCTGCGTTCACGATCGGTGAGTGGGAGCAGGGGATGGTGGTGCAGTTCGGCAATCCGAAACGTATCATTCAGGAGCCGGGTCTCTACTTTAAGCTGCCCGTGGCGCAGAATCTGGTCCGCTTTGAAAAACGGGTCCTGACAACCGATGCCCGTGAGTCCGAATATATTACGCTCGACAAGAAGCGCGTCCTGGTGGACCATGTCTCGCGCTGGCGTATCGAAGACCCGCTCCAATTCTACCGGAGTGTCCGAGACCGCATTCGGGCCATGGCTCGGCTGGATGACATTATTTCGGCCCGTCTCCGACAAGAAATCGCCACGCATAATTTTCTCGACCTCATTCGTGAAAAGCGTGAAGATATCATGGCTATCGTGACCAAAGACACCCGAGAGACGGCCAAGACCTTTGGGATTGAAGTGACCGATGTTCGGATCAAGCGGCTCGATTTGCCCGAAGAAGTCCAGGCCAGTGTGTTTGCCCGTATGCGGGCGGAGCGCGAACGGATTGCCAAGCGCTACCGGGCGGAAGGGGAAGAGCAAGCGCAGCAGCTCCGCGCGGCTGCCGACCGGGAGCGTGAAGTCATCCTGGCCACCGCGTATGAGTCGAGCGAAAAGCTCAAAGGTGAGGGCGATGCCGAGGCCACGAGCATTTATGCCAACGCATTTGGCAAGGATGCCGAGTTCTATGCCTTCACGCGACGCCTGCAGGCCTATGAGAAAATCCTGACCAATGACACTACGCTCATCCTGAACCCGGACTCCGAACTCCTGAACTACTTGCAGAGTCCGGGGAGCAGTCTGCAAGCAAGCGACTAGCCGAGTCAGCGGGTATGCCTGGACTCTTGCGCCTGCTGCTCCTGCTTGGAGTGGGCTATCTGGTCATCACGGGTATCCGTCGTCTCTTCTTGCCTACCGCTTCGTTAGGTCAGAGGCGGCAGACAAACGCTTCGGATTCAGAGAGCGTGCCCTTAGTCCAAGATCCCCAGTGTGGGCGTTTTATTCCGCAGAACGAGGCGATTCAGGTCTCGCGGCGTGGCCGGACTGTCTACTTCTGTAGTCAGGAGTGCCGCGCCGCGTATCGGGCAGACTGAAATGCCGGAATGATCTCTTCCCCGATCAGGCGTGTATTTTCGTCAATATAGTCGGTTGGACAAGCCGAGGGCAGGATCACCGTTTTCGCGCCGGCGTCAATGTATTCCTGGAGCCGTTTCCGACACTCTTCCGGCGTACCGGCCAGGGCATATTTCCCGATCAGCTTGGAAAAGTCCTGGGCGTACTGTTTGCCGAGCCGGTTCGCCGCCATCTCCCGACCTTTTTCTCCATCCGCATGGGTCGCGGTGAAGATGAACACCCCGGGCTGAAACGACTCGACATCCCGTCCATACTCTTTGCGCAGACTTTTGATCTTCTCAATACTGTCGTGGAGCTGTTCGGGCGTATACATATACGGTAGCCAGCCGTCAGCATATTTTGCCGTGCGTTTCATGGCCGGCTCCTTGCGGCCCGCAACCCAAATGGGTGGCCGTGGTTTCTGCACGGGGGCCGGTTCAATACTGACTTCATTCAGCGTGGTGTACTTCCCTTCGAAGGAGACTTTCTCTTCTGTCCATAAACGCTTGATCACTTCGAGTGCCTCATTCGTGCGTGAGCCACGTTGCTTCACCGGCACGCCGCAGGCCTCGAACTCTTTTGGAAACTCTCCGCCGATGCCCACCCCGAAGTTATACCGTCCGTGTGAGGCTACATCGAGCGCCGCGCCCATTTTTGCGACCAGGGCGGCCGGATATAAGGGCAGGAGGACGATGGAGCTGAGCAGTTTAATCTTCTGGGTGGTGCCGGCCGCAACCGAGAGCGAAATAAAGGTATTGGCCACCGGTCCGTGAAACATGACGTGTTCGCCACAGCCGAGGAAATCAAAACCCAAGCGCTCCGCCCGCTGGGCAAACTCTCCAATATTGTCCATTGTTGGCAAGGCCGTCCCAAATTCAATAGCTCCCATACATCCTCCTACCGATATGATATTCTCTCATAGCGGCGAACGCGGAGAGGAATCAAGCCGAGCCCGCCCCGCGGGCTACTCCTCCGGCTTTTCGTTCATCCGCTGCCACACCCCTTTCTGTCGCAGGCGCTTGATATCCTGGGCGGTCTGTTGCGCCCGGATACCCATGGCGCCCAGGAGTTCGGTGCTCATATCCGCGGTCATCTGATCCTTGACGCTGCCGTTGCCGTGGGGGTCGGCGTTCAGAAAGGCCTCGATTTTTTCGCGCGGCAGGCCGGTTTCGATACAGACGTCGAGGAATTGCAGCAAGCCGAGTTGCCCGCGCTGTTGGACGTACAGTTCGTGTAAGCGTTGGCAGTCTGCACACATCCGTTTGAACCAGCCGGCCCGCTCCTGGCAGTATGCGCATCTCATCGTCCCGAGCCTAACGGTTCGCCCGGAGGGGAACAACGGAGGGCTGGACGATTTTGTGCTGGACAGTCAGAGACGAGCGATATAAGGCTGAGAAGAGTAAATGTGTCCTCCAATCAGCATAGAGATGCTGGACACGTTTACTCTTTGATGAACGTGACGCAGGAGGAGACCTATGAGTGTGATGCGACTCGGGTATGTGCATGCCCGTGAATCGGACCTGGAGAAAGCGGTTGACTACTACACCAATGTCCTGGGGCTACAGGAAGTCGCCCGCCAGGACGGCAGACATTATTTCAAATGCTGGGACGAATATGATCATCACAGTCTGGTCGTTGAAAATGGTGGACTGGGTCTGGTGAAGATGGGCTATAAAGTCGCGACCCAGGATGAGCTCTCCCGGATTGAAAAGGGGGCCGAGCAGTTCGGCCTGCGCGTCAGTCGGGTCTCGGCGGGTGAGAATCTGGGGATTGGACAGGCCGTCCGCTGTACGCTCCCGTCTGAGCATGTATTGGAGCTGTACGCCGAGGCCGAGCAGAGCGGCACCCAGGTTGGCGTGCTGAATCCTGACCCGTGGCCGAGCGACCGGCCGGCGGCCAGCATCGGGCCAGACCGGTTGGACCATCTGTTATTGACGGCCGAAGATGTGCAGACCAATGTGGATTTTTTCACCCAGGTCCTGGGCTTTCGGATGAGCGAGCGGATTATTCCCGGCCCGGCCAACGAAGAACTCTTGGGGGCGTTTTTGTTTTGCTCGAACAAGGCGCACGACATTGCCTTTGTCAAAGGTCCAAACGGGAAGCTGCACCACTTCGCTTTCTGGCTGGATAGCTGGAATGACATCCTGCGGGCGGGCGATATTCTGGGCAGGAATAATGTGAAAATCGACTTCGGTCCGGCCCGGCATGGGATCACCCGCGGGACCACGATTTACTTCCTGGGCCCGAACGGCAATCGCAACGAAGTCTTCTCAGGCGGATATATAACCTATGCGGACTTCCCGTGTATTACCTGGACCGCGGATCAGATCGGGAAAGCCATTTTCTATATTCATCGCGAGGTCAACGAGCGCTTCAACACCCACGTCACGTGAGTCTTCCTCTGCCCGCCTGATTGCCCGCCGGACAGCCGCCTGCCTCGCCTAGCCTGTTGGCTCTGCGACTGAGAGCACCGGCCAGTGAGTCCGAGCCGTATGGACAGCCGGCAACTCACGCGGGATGTAGCGCGTGTATAATTCATAGCGCTGGAGAATGGCATTGACGTACTGCACCGCCTCGCCGCCGGGGATAAAACTGGCGTTGACCTGCCGATAATACTCGGCGTCTTCCAGGAGGGGGAAAACGGACTCAACCGAGTCTTTCCAGCGGTACGGGTCGTAACCCAGGGCAAGGGCCAGCCGCTGGGCCGCTCTGACTCGACTCGGGCCGAGCAGGTAGCCACTCAGGGCCAGGGCAAGACGATCCTGGAGCCTGCCGTCAGGAAACTGTTGCAGAAGAAACTGTAGATACTTGGTCCCTGCTTCAAGATTACCGTGCAGGGTGAGAAAATCTTCCACGCCGACCTCACGCGCCGCAACCTCCGTGACCTGCATGAGGCCATACGCGTCACGCGGACTCCTGCGTGTATGGTCAAAGCGCGATTCCTCAAAAATGAGAGCGGCTATGAGCCGCCAATCAAAGCCGGCCTGCTCGGCATAGCGCGCAATAAGAGGGTCGTACTGCGACAAACGGTTGGAGAATACGGTTGATTCGTCCGAACGGAGAAAATGGGTGGTTGTAAAGTATTTTTCGTACAAAATTTTCCGTAGACCGGAACGCTTCGTCTGGACGTGATACTGATTCACCGCGGCGAGCAGTTCCGAGTGTTCTGCCCGGACCGCCCAGCCTATTCGGGCCGGCTCCGGAAGGGTGTACACGCTCCGTAGAGTGCCCGGAGCGGCGGTGTGGACGAGTTCGACAACGGGGGTTGGGGCGGGGGCAAAAGGGACGCGCTTTTTCACCGTTGCCGATAAGGTGAGACCGGATAAGCCCTCAGACGGCAGTGCTTGCGGTAGGGGAGCCGAAGCATCTTGCAGTCCGCTGTCCGGGCGAGCGGACGCCTCAGCAGGAACCGCGTTGGTATGCAGCGCCTCGGGTGGACCTTGGTGCATATGGGGAAGCAGCGCCGGCGGGTGAGGCTGGTCTGCCCGAGTAATGATCTGGATATCCGTGGTCATATACGCCTGGGAGTACCGGACGCGAGCGGATGGGCCACCATCCGGGACAAAAACACCGGCCGCAATATCGCCTCTTCCCTCAATGAGCCACTGCGTGAGCGCCACGCCTGGGGGTGGGGTCCGGACCTGGAGGCTGACGCCGAGCTGCTGGGCAAACCCGAGTGCCAATTCGTATTCAAATCCGTGTTCCTGACCACGGTAGAGAAAATAGGACGTTGCGTCATGGTGCATGAGCACGCTGAGCACGCCCCGTTTTCGGATATCGGCGACGGTTGGACGCGGAATGTGAAGCACGTGAACGGCAGCAGGAGCCGGCACCACAGGCGCGGGGGGCGGAGACCGGAATACCACACCGCCGAGCACGCTCATCAGAACCAAGACCAGGATGCTGAAACGAAGGCCGCTGTGTCGCATACAGGCGTATAGATGTCCTTTCCTCTTTTCGTTATCGTGCCGCCCGTTCCTCCGGCGTGTTTGACAGTCTCAGACTTTTTACTTACCGTGCCGGTGTGAGCACGCGCGAAAGAATCCTCGACGTTGCCGGACGGCTGTTTGCCACGCAAGGGTATGCCGATACGTCATTGGCGCAAGTGGCGCGGTCTGCGGAGGTGAGTAAGGCACTCATTCTGTGGCATTTCAATAGTAAGAATGATCTCTTTCGGACTGCCTTACAGAATTTTCTGTCTCCATATGCTATCGACGCGACCGGCCTGCGCGGGCTGAGTGAACGGGAACAATTTGAAAAACTCATTGATGATTATTATACCTTTATCACCGACCATTTACCATCCGTCAAATTTGTCCTGGGCCAAGTCGTCCGTGAGGAAGGGAACGCCAAAGAGGTCATTGACCATGTCAGCGACCTCTACCATGTGTACCAGCAGTTGCTGACTTCCATTCTGAATCAGGGCCGAAAAGCACAGGCATTCATGCCCGACATTCAGGCGGCAGAAGAGGCCGCCTTGATTATGGCCACCCTGAACGGATTACTGGTCCAGCAGCTCGTTGATGCCAACAGCAGCGCCAACGCACACCGGTTGCTGGCCCGCTTGAAGGAGACGCTCCGCAGCCGACTCTATGCGCCCGAGGCGTCTCGTCCTGCGGTCCGCACCGCCGCCTGTCGTGCGGTTGATGGAGCGCGCCCCGCCGCGGAGCGATAGGCATATCGGTGAGCATGACACAAGGAGGGCTCATGGTCGAGAAAACGATTGAACTGACGGGCTTGTCTTCAACCAGTATTGAAGACGCGGTATCGCTGGCCGTCTCCCGGGCGGCGGTCACGATCAGCGGGATCTACGAGGTCCAGGTCTCAGACATTACCGCGGTTGTCGAAGACGGCGTGATAGCCCGCTGGAAGGTGAAAATAAAAGCAACCTTTCCCATTAAGGACAGCATACACGAATGACACCGACCGAAGCCCAAACTGACACAAAGATCCGCGAAGTTGCCCCAGGCGTCTATCAACTATTTTTACCGCTCCCGATGCGGCCCAGCATCGTCAATGTCTATCTCGTCAGGGACGGTGATGAATGGGCGTTGATCGATACGGGCATGCATACCGCAGACAGCATCGCCACGCTCAAGTCCGCCATCAGCGCAGCCGGCTGTCAACCGGCGTCCATCCGCAGCCTCATCTCAACCCACCATCACGCCGATCACTTCGGCACCTCGCAGACCTACCAGGAATTGACCGGCGCCGAGGTCTATCTGAATGAACTGGAACTGTCCCGGGTCGAACGGCTCCAGTCTACCGAACGCCACCCCGAAGCCTTTGCGTTTTTTCAGCAACACGGCATTCCGTTGGACTCGCCGGAGCAACTGCCGACCCCGGGCAGCTTCTACGGTTCTCGCTATATGCCGGCCAAACCGGATCATTTCATTCGTGATGGCGAATCCCTCTACGTCGGGAAACGTGAGCTGCGAGTCGTCTGGACGCCCGGTCATACGCAGGGGCACTGCTGCCTCTACCTGCCCGAGGATAAGGTCATGATCGTGGGAGATCATCTTCTGCCCAAGATTACACCCCATGTCGGTGTGTATTACGCCGGGCCGGACAATCCGCTCCAGGATTTTCTCGACTCCCAGGAGAAGATTCAGGGCTTTGACGTGGAGCTCGTGTTGCCCGCCCACGGTGGCGTGTTTAAGGATCACCGCTACCGTGCCAAGCAGATTATTCAGCATCATCGCTACCGTTTGGATGAGATGTACGATCTCATTCGTGGGCAAGCCCGTTCGGCCTATGAAGTCGCGTCCAAGGTCTTTGATTTGAATGCCGACCTGCCCATCTTTCATATGTTTGCGGCCACGTTTGAAACCTTGGCCCATCTGCACCTGCTGATGTACGATGGGAAGGTGAAACGAGTCGAAGACGAACCAGCCACTCGTTTTATCGCCTGAAGCGGAGTCGTGGGTTTGGTGCCCCGGAGCGAACCCGGCGGCGGATTTTACACCGTGGGTTTTTCGTATGCGCTACACTGTTTTCGATATTGAGACCCGCATCGACAAGAGTCTGGTGCAGGCCGTCTATTTCCCACAGGCGGCAGAAGAGGGCCTGTCGGACGACGATGTCTACCGCCGGATGCAGCAGCGCCTGCGTGAAGAGCAGGGTAATGATTTTTTCCCGCTGTCCTTTCACCTACCCATTTCCATTGCTGTCGGACAAGTGAACGAAGAGCGCGTGCTGACCGCAGTCGAGACGATTCAGGCTACGGACACCGCTCAATCGGGTACGGCCGAGGAAGCCTTAGTGCGAGCGTTCTGGGAACGGCAGGAACGCTTCTCAGGCGCTCTGGTCAGTTTCAACGGGCGTAGTTTCGACCTGCCCGTGTTGGAGCTGCAAGCGCTCAAGCACGGCTGCCGCATCCCCCGCTACTTTAATGGCAAGGCCCGTTACCGGTTCTCTGACGAAGGTCACTATGATCTATACGATTTTCTGACCAACTACGGCGTCCACCGTCTGCGGGGCGGCTTTAACGCCCTGGCCAAGCTGATCGGACTGCCGGGGAAAACCGGCATTGATGGCTCGATGGTCCAGCAGTTGTGGGAGGACGGACGTTTGGACGACATTCACCGCTACTGCCGCTCCGATGTCATCCAAACCTATTTTCTTTTTCTGCGCGTCGAGTTGATGCGCGGGCGAATCACCCAGCAGCAGTACGACACGGCCACCGAACAGTCCGCGTCCTTTCTTGAGGACGAAGCCGAAAGGCCTGACGAGACCGAGACCACTCCGTCACCGAATGGAAAATAGGGAGCCTTCTCACGGAAAATAACGGTAGACCTCTCTCCGGTGCAGAAGTCTGATAAAAGAGACGGTGTTATCTTCTATAGTCAAGCCCAGCCGATAGTTGCCAAGCCTAATGCGGTAGTAGCGCCCCCCTGTCCGAAGTTTCTTAAGATCCCTGATCTCGAAAGCATTACCAGCAGCCTCGACCTCCGCAATTGTCTCCCGGACACGCCTGAGAATCGATCAATCCCGAATGCTGTTCAAATCCTTGAGAAAGCTCGCTCGAAACTCCAGCGTCATACTGCTGCATCTACCGCTGTGGACTGAAACCTCCAAGGTCGAGTTTACGCGGGATCGTTGTCCAGGAGTTTCAGAACCTCCTGCTTGCTGACGGGCGTCGAGTCTTCCCCATCCCGGATTGCATGAACCAAGGCAGTGTCCTCAATCGCCTCGGTCAATAGCTCGTGGAAAACACTGCTGCGCTCTTCGATGACCTCGATAAGCGCTTCCTTGAATAATTGTTTGATTCTGCTCTCGTCAAGAGATAGTTCCATGGTTGCCCCCTGCATGGTACGAAACGGCACTTACAGGAATAGTAGCCCTTCAGTCCACAGCCTACCAGTCCTTTCCTCTTGGAGATGTGTCGGAGTCAGGAGGGGGCGCCACAGGTCTGGAAACAGGAATCGTTCGTTCAGGCCGCCTGCGCAGAGGACGTATAGGTCGATAAGGCGTGGCGCCGGCCACTCATGCGCCGGAGTGGAAAGCGGGCTACAGGGTCTTCCTGCGTTCCATCGTGCGCAAGTTGGGTCTTTTTCCACTCGGTGAGTCCGCTGCGGAGATAATCGGCCTCAATACCGAGCAAGGCACAGATATTCTCAAACGAGAACGGCCAACTGGTGTCGCCTGAGTACATCCATTCTTCCGTCTCCTTGAGGAGACGGCGTTGACGCCGGGTTGCGCCGGCAATCGAATTCTGGAAGGTCGCAATCGCGTTTTCCATGACGGCGAGTATCAGTCGCTTCTCAGGCTGGGCAGATTCCTCGGACCGAATCCGGTCAAAATACTGTGAGGGAACGATGATGTCCGCGTCGAGCGTCAGTGCAAATTGCCCTTCTGTAGCCATGCTTCTCCCTTCCGTTTGCCCAGGAAAACAACGTCCTGTGTTTTCCTGGTTCAGTATAGGGGAGCAGAAAGTATGCCAGCACCAGAGAGAAGAGAAATGCGAGTATTATTCGCTAGATAGGGCTGTGCGAGACATGTCCCTGATGTCATAAAAAGTCACACTAGAACGGAGAAGACCTGTCTTAAAACAAGACCGGAGACCGAGCGCCTCTATGAATTGGTCCAGCGTAGAGTTTGTCCGTCATGGTGCATATGGTAGGCTGCCATGCCATGAACATTGCGAAGGAATGTGTCTTTCTCCTGCTCAGTGTGAGCCTCTCCCTGGGGTGTGTCTCACACACGGAACGCCTGCCCTACCGTCCGCACCTGACGCAGCAGGACGAAGGGGTATGGGCTGAGGTGAAGCGTGAGTTTGGCTGGCAGCCGTCGCGCCAAACAAGCAAGCCGAAAAAGGGGCAGGCATCGTTCTATGCAAGAATGGTCCGGAGCGTCACAGGCTGGTTTACGGATACCGAGCGACCCGTAGGACCGGACATCCATCCGCACCACTGGGAACGGATACACCAGGAATACGAGCAAGAGCAGAAGCGGTTGGGGCTGTACTAAGGGCGCGGAGAGAGGCTATCGATACGGTCAGGGTTCTGAGAGGGGAAAGGAGCAGTATGAAAGCACTGGTTGTTGGGGGCACCGGACCGACCGGACCGTTTATTGTGAACGGCCTGATTGAGCGGGGCTATGAGGTCACGATTTTTCATCGTGGGACGCACGAGATTCCCGAGATTCCGCCTGAGGTCGAACATATCCACGGGGATCCGCATTTCCGGGAAACCATAGATGCCGCCCTGACTGGCCGCAGGTTCGATCTTGCAGTCGTTACCTACGGCCGGATTCGCTTTATCGCCGAAGCGCTGGTCGGCAAGATCGGGCGTTTTGTTGGCGTGGGCGGAGTGGCGAGTTACCGGGGGTATATGGACCCCGCGGTGCTCTCTCCGGTTGGGCTCAAAGTCGCGGTTAGCGAAGACGCACCCGTTGTTGAGAGTGAAGCGGAACTCCGCTTTGCCTATCTGATCGCCCAAACCGAGCAAGCCGTGCTGGAATACCATCCCACCGCAGCCTACTTCCGGTATCCCTACGTCTACGGTCCCTATCAGCTCGTTCCACGCGAGTGGTGTGTGATCCGGCGTATTCTTGACCAGCGCCCGCATATGATCGTCGCCGACGGTGGGTTGACGCTTTTTACCCACGGCTATGCTGCCAATCTGGCCCACGCCGTGCTGCTGGCGGTTGATCAGCCCGAGGCATCGGCCGGACAGTTATACAACTGCGGCGATGAGAGTCAGCTCACGATCCATCAGGTGATTGAGGTGATTTCCAGCGCCATGAATTATGAGTGGGACATTATCAGTATGCCCAACGACCTGGCCCGCCCGGCGCGGCCCTACACCATGCAGGCAACCTCGCACCACCGCGTCGTGGACCTGACCAAGATCAAAAACCAACTGGGCTACACGGACCTCTATCCGGTCGAAGAGGCCATACAGAAAACGGTCGAATGGTATCTGGCCAACCGGCCCGAACGGGGTGGAGAGATTGAAAAGCGTCTGCAAGACCCGTTTAACTATGCGGCCGAAGACCGCCTCATCGCCGCGTATACAGACAGCCTGCAGCGCTTAGCCGCTATGCCCTTTGAGGTCCAAACGGACCGCCCGCATCCGTACGCCCACCCCAAAGAGCCCGGCCAGGAACGGGACCACCGGGAACGGTAACGGCGTCTCGTCAAGGCGGGAAGGCTAGCGCCTCATGGTCAATCCGCACGGCATAAAAAGAAGAGCTATTTCGTCCAGCGCAAGACATCGATACCACAGTAGATCAGCACACCGATGAAGGTCAGAAAAACAACGGAAACGATGATATCCATGTCATACATCCCGTAGCTGTTATCCCGGCGGCCCTGTCCTTACGTTGGCATCAGACCGAAATCGTACTCCAGCAACGTGAAGGGTGCGGTGAGGCCGTAGCGTTCGGCTAATGTTGCATCCGCGCACTCCTTGAAGTCGGCCACGAGCGAGTCCTTGGTGGCAAACACCGCGTCAGAGTCCAGATACGCGTCACCCTTAACGAAGATATGGGTGGTCAGGGGTCGGTAGCCGGCGGCGGAGAGCATGAAATGCACATGCGCCGGCCGCATCCCGTGCCGTCCGGTTGCGTCCAGCATGCGGCCGACCGGGCCATCGGTCGGAATCGAATAGCTCACCGGGGTTTCGGAGATGAGTGTATAGCTGCCGTCGTCCTCGGTCGTGAACCTGCCGCGCAGATTCCACTCCGGCGCGTCCTTGTCCTGAATATCGTACAGCCCGTTGGCCGAGGTCTGCCACACGTCAACCCTTGCGCCGGCAATGGGTACACCCTCCGTGTCGGTGACCTTCCCTCGCATCAACGTCGGGCGCGCACTGAGGTCTCTGCGGATGATGGAGCTGCCATTCTTCTGCTCCGGTGCACCCTCGACATAAAACGGACCCAGGACGGTCGATTCGGTTCCCAGACCCGTCTTGGGATGACTGAGCGCATCGACCAGCATGGACACCCCGAGCGTGTCGGACAGCAGGATGAACTCCTGCCGTTTGTCGTCGCACATCTTGCCCGTGGCGGTCAGAAACTGAATGCCCTCGAACCATTCCGCCTCGGTGAGTTCAACGTCCTTCACAAAGGCGTGCATATGCGTAATGAGGCTGGTGATGATGCGCTGCATGCGCGGGTCCGGGGTCTTGCCCGCGTATTCTTTCACGACCGCTTCGGTGATGTTGTCCGCCGTATAGTCACGCATATTCTTTCCTCCTTTTGAGACAAACAGCTCCCAGCCTTGGGGGCTACGATTATACTCAGAAATAGCGGAGCGGGAGGGTGTCGCCTAGCCCTTGGCGTATTTTATTCTTGCCCTTCTCTAACGTGTGATGCAAAAAGGAACCCACCCCGGCCCCCACCGCGCGTCTGGCGAGCGTAGGTTCCTGGGAAAGTATGCATCACGCGTCTCTAGCGGGTTTCCAAGCCCGGCTATGGGCTTTATATTTCACCAGACGGAAGAAGAGATGCACGTATGACGAAACCACTCCTCATTCTGAAAACGGGCGAATTACCCCGCGCCGTGACCGCGCGGTGTGGTCGGTACGAGCAGGCATTTCTCAACGTCCTGGGTCCGGCGCGCTGCGTTGTTGTCGACGCGCGCAAGGAAACCCTGCCCGAACCGGACTGGGCCGGCATCATCGTCACCGGCTCACCCGCCTCGGCGAACGACCCCGACCCCTGGGTAACCAGGAGTGAGGATTTTCTGAAACGGGCTGCGGACCAGGCCGTGCCAATCTATGGCATCTGTTTCGGCCATCAGCACGTTGCCCGTGCGTTTGGCGGCCGGATTGACAAAAATCCGTACGGCTGGGAACTCGGCACGGTGACGGTCAGCCTGACTCCGGACGGGCGGCGGGACGCGCTCTTTTCGACCGTCCCCAAATCCTTTCCGGCTCAGCAGAGTCACGGCGAAATTGTGACCGCCCTGCCTCCGGGCGCAACCGCCCTGGCCCACAATGAGTCCTGCCCCTACCAGGCCTTCTCCCTGGAGACGCATATCTGGGGAACCCAGTTCCACCCGGAATTCACCCCCGCGATTATGCACGGGCTGATTGCCTCGCTGGCAACCGTTCTGCCCCCCGAGTCCTTCCCGCGCTGGCCGTCGGCGCAGCAGCCGCTACAAGACTGGCTGCTCAAGACCGTGCAGAACGCGCCCGCCGCCCAGCGCTGCCTCACGAATTTTGCCACGCTGATCTCAGAGCGGTTAGAGGCGTAAATAGGATAAGCGCAGGCGGCCGGAGACAATCGCTCTGGTCGCCCGGGCCATACCCTTCGCGTCATCAACAACCATCCAGGGGCCGGTATGCACGACGCTTTGCAGCGTTTCTCCGGCGCGGATGAGCTGGGGGTATAGCTCGTGGGTGGTACTGAAGGCGCGGCCCACCGGCATGGCCTCAAAAATACGCGGCGCCAGGACCTGGCAGCCGGTAAACATGAAAGCGGACAGCGGCTCCTTGACCGCCACCTCACTCGGCTCGCCTCGAATACGCCGGATCGCGCCCGTCCGGTCCGTTTCAATCAGGCCATACGTCGCCTCATCGGGGTTCGGTCTGAGCAGCAATGTTGCGATGGCCTGGGTCCGCCGGTGGGCGGCCAGGAAGGCGGTCAGATCGAAATCAAGGATCGTATCCGCGTTCAAAACCAGAAACGGTTGGCCGTCGAGAAACGGCTGGGCTTTCTTGATCCCGCCGCCGGTGTCCAGGATGGGGTCTTCCGCAGAATAGGTAATCCGCAGGCCGTAGGCACCCCCGTCGCCCAAGGCTTCTCTGAGCCTATGCCCAAGATGGTGGAGGTTCAGCACGACCTCTTCAATGCCGTGGGATTTGACAAACAGGAGCGCGTATTCGATCAACGGGCGACCGGCGACCGGCACCAGCGCCTTGGGAATCGTATCCGTCAGCGGTCGCATCCGGGTGCCGAGGCCGGCCGCAAGAATCATGGCACGCATCATGAGCACGCATCATGAGGTAGAGAAGTGCTCTGGAAAATGGTCCGCAAGAATATCATGGAGGGGTCGATACTGCGGCAGACGGGCCAACACCCGGCGGATCGTTGCCAGTGTCGGCGGAATATAGCGCGTATAGCCGCTCTTGCCTTTTTCCAGCTCCAGATAATAGAAACGCCCGACAACTTTACAGGCCTTTTGGAGCAGGCACAGATTATACTCGTCCCACACGTATTCAGACGATAGCGGCTCACCACCAGAGTGCTTCCACGCCTCGTGGTAGTAATGGACCAGCGCCTCTTCCAACTCCAGGGAGACGACTTCCGGCGTATCCCGGTCATTGAGCAGCGTGGCGAGATCGTAGGTGGCCGGGGCGAGCAGGGCATCCTGAAAATCGATCACCCGAATGCGCTCCTGCTGCACGAATAGATTCCAACTGTGGTAATCGCGGTGGTTGAGAAAAAAGGTGGCCCGGTCGAGACGGGTGGCGATGTCCTCAAAGATGCCACTCAGGGTATGAGTCTCTGTCGGAGAGAGGGACTTGTTGCCGCGCTTGTCCAGGCCCCACTCCACAAAGTGCTCAAATTCCCACAAGAAGAGGCGCTTATCAAAGCGCTGCTGAAAGGCAATACACCGCTCGTTTTTCTGACGGCTGCCCTCGATTTGGATGAGCAGCAACTGATCGATGGCGCGCCGATACCACCGTTCCACCTCGGCCTGTGGCACACCCTGGACGGCATCGCGTAAGGGCAGATCGCCAATGTCTTCCAGGAGGAGAAAACCGTCCTGATAGCCGTCCACGTAGAGCTGTGGGATATGCACACCCAGGGGCTCAAGAAAAGCATGCAGGTTGAGATAGGGCAATTCCTTGAGGGGTTCGTCGAACACGGCGAGTTCGTCCGATGACAGCGCCAGGCCGCTGCCGGCCAGAAGCATGACGACGGCTGAGGCCGGGCCGTCACCGCCGAGAGACAGCCGCACATAACTCCGGCTTGAAGCGTCCCCGGCTAATGGATCAATCCGCGTAATCCGAGTCTCTCGTCCCCACTTCTCGGCAACGGCAGAGTCAAGCGCAGCGCGCAGTGTCGCATCCATAGCTGACGAGGTAGCAAGCGGGTGAGGACTTGTCAAAAATGAGCGTCCAGCGACCGGGCTGCGTTGCAAACAGTCCACGCCTGTGATGGAAAAAAGCAGTGGAACCCGACTCTGATGTAACCGCATTATCGCACGGCCAACTGGTGGCCCTGGTCCATGCTTTGCAGCGGCAACTGGCCGCCAGGGAGCGGGAAATCGCCCGGCTGCAACAGGCCGGCGCCGAGAAGCCCGCGCCGGACGCCGCAGACCGCACCCCGGAAGCGGAGCCGCCGCCCGGTACGCAGGCGGCCCTCAGGGCGCAACTCGAACAGATATACCCCGAAACCTAGAGCGGGAACGGCCCGGCGCAAACCCGGTAGCGGCCCGCACGACCCAAGTTCCCAACACCCGCTAGGGCCGGATCGTATAGGCGCGGGGGCCGGTATGCGCGCTGAGTTGGGGCTGAATCCAGTCCACCCAGTCACACAGCACCGGGCGGGTGTGTCGGGGGTCGATCATGTCGTGGACGGCAAAGCCTTCGGCCCGGGCGTAGACGGAGCGCTTGCTGGCCAGCGCTTCTTCAATCTCCCGGCGCTTGGCGTCCGGGTCTGGGGCGGCGGCGATCTCGCGCCGGTAGGCCACCGCGACTCCCCCTTCCAGCGGCAGGGCGCCACTCTCGGCCGACGGCCAGGCAAACACCATCCCGTCCGGTCCGAAATGGGCCGCGCCGGCAACGCCATAGACCTTGCGAACGATGACCGACACCCACGGAATAGTGGATTGCATGAGGGCAAACAGGGTCGCTGTCCCATAACGAATAGTGGCGCTCTGCTCGGCCTCCGGTCCGATCATGAAGCCGGGCTCGTCCACCAGACTGACCATGGGCAGATGAAACGTGTCACACAGATCGATATGCCGCTTCACCTTTTGGGCGCCCGCCGCGGTCATGGCTCCGGCATACCACTGCGGGTCGTTGGCCAGAATCCCGACCGGCTGGCCGTTCAGCCGGGCCAAGCCGGTAATCTGGGACGGGCCGTACAGGGGCGCAATCTCAAAAAATGAGTCACGATCCACAACGCACTCAATCACCCGCCGCATCGGATACGCGCGTCTGCGGTTGCGCGGAATAATGCCGAGCAGTTCTTCTTCCTGGCGGTTGCGGTCGTCCTCGCTGGGCCGGACCGGTGCCGCCTCCCAGACATTGGTCGGCAGATAGCTCAGAAATTGCCGGATTTGGGCGAAGACGGCGGGCTCGTCCTCGGCGACATTGTCCACCACTCCGCTGCGCAGGTGGATGTGCGGGCCGCCGAGTTCCTCCTTGGTGATCGGCTGACCAAAGGCGCGTTCGACTAGAGCCGGCCCACCAATCATCACCTGCGAGGACTTCCGGGTCATGATCGAGAAATGGGCGGCGACCAGACGGGCCGCGGGCAGGCCGGCCACGGCTCCTAAGGCGGCCGACGCAACCGGCAGCATGGACATGGCCTGCATGACCGACATGAACCGGGGCGGGGCGTTGACCGACTCCGTACTGCCGGTTGTTTCGCCGCTGTTCTTCCCACGCGGGACACTCCCGCCGCCGCCTTCGAGGAAGCGAATGAGGGGCAGCCGGTAGCGACATGCCAGCTCTTCGGCCCACACACTCTTGCGAAATCCGGCGGACGAGGGCGAGCCGCCCTTGAGGGTAAAGTCCTCACCCCCGACCACGCACGGGCGGCCGTCGATCTTGCCGAAGCCGACGACATAGTTCGCCGGGGTAAACGAGCGGAGCTGGCCCTGTTCGTCGGTTTCGGAGGAGCCGGCGATCGGCCCCTGCTCGCGGAAAGAGTCGGCGTCGAGCAACTGGTCTACGCGCTCGCGGACGGTCAGCCGCCCCCGACCGTGGTGCTTGGCAACCGCCTCAGACCCGCCCAGCTCTCGGGCGAGCTGTCTGCGCTGCTCAATGCTCTGGACTTCTTTTTCCCAGCTCATGGCGTTGTGTCTTTACTGCATGGGCGAAAACGCAGCCGGCAGGACGATTTTGCTCTGCTGGGTCAGCAGCAACTCCTTGGTGCCGGGCGGCCAGTTGGGCAGTTGAGCGGCTTCGGCCCGGACGCGGCTGCGTTCGTCCAGGCTGGCGTAGGGCCAGATATGGACGAATTTATTGAGCGTGCCGAGATCGCTATACCAACAGGCGGCCAGGGGTGAGAGTTGGGTCCGGGCGGAAATGGCCTTGGCCCAACGCTCCAGCACGGTCGGCATGGCACCCGGCCGGTATATATAGGTACGTATCTCATACACCGGGCCAAGCTGCCGCGTGCCGAGCGGTTCCATGAACGGCGCGGGGATGAAGATTTCGGATTCCATGTGTTCGATGAAGGTGCCGATCGGTGGCGGCCATGCCTTGCTTTGCATGGCCTGCGCTCTGGCCTCCGTGCGCTGCTGAAGGCTCTCGTACGGCCAGACATGAATAATCTCGTTGAGCGGGCCGATCTCGGTATGCCAAAACGCCCCGAGTGAGGAAAATTCCTCGCGTCGCGGCAGGGCGTCACCAAAGAGCCGTTCGCATTCGGCCAGCGTCCCCGGTTTGAGACGATAGGTCCGGACTTCATAAATCATACTGGTCCTCCTTGTCGGGTTGCGGTCCTTGCGCGTCTGCTATTTTGAGGAGTCCGATAAACACACCCAGGGCTGCGCAGGCGGACATCAGCCATTCGGCGCGGCGCACACCGAACGGCAGCAGGACGAGAGACACGAGCAGGCCGGTCAGCGCGCCGATGAGCACTCCCCATATAATCTTGTCCCAGCCTAGCGTGTCCATTGCGTTGCGACTTCTGAGTTGTCCTTCGGTTGACATTCCCGCAGGGCCTGTTGCAGCCCGTCCCGGTCAAAACCCTTGCCGATAAAAACAACGTGCTCGGGTGGTTCGGGTAATAAATCCAGCCACTCCATGTCGAATTCGCCGGTCACATATTGAAACATCCACTGCTCGTCCGAGTCGGTAAAGCGCACAAACCCTTTGGCGCGCCACACCGTGTCCGGCAAGCTGCGCATCAGTTGCTCAAACCGTTCTCGGACCAGTGGGGCTTCGCACAGGCACGTCAGCGTATGAAAATGGTCGTGCAGCGGCGTCTGACGTGAAGGGGAAACGTGTATGGCATGTGGGTCGGTTGAGTCGGTTGAGTCGGTTTGCGGCGCGACCTCGCCGTGGCGGTGTACAATCTGGGCGTAATCCATTTGCCCGCGTTCGGTCCGAACAATGGCGGTGCGCGGATTGAGCTGACGAATCCGCGCCTCCAGTTCAGCCAGGCTGGCCTCATCGGACAGGTCGCGTTTGTTTAACACCACGATATCGGCGAGCTCCGTCTGTTGCCGGATACCCGAGTGTATTTCTTCGGCCAGGCGGCTGAAATTAATGGGGTCGAGAACGGCAATCAGCGACGCCAGTCGGACCACGGGCAGGACTTCTTCTTTTGTGGCCTGGTCCATGAGTTCGACCGGGTCGGCGAGGCCGGTGGCTTCAATGAAAATAACATCCGGCTTGAGGGCGGCGACATCCTGAAGCGCGAGGCCCAGGGTGCCGCCGATCGTGCAGCAAATGCAGCCATTGGTCATTTCCCGGATGGTGTAGCCCTGCCCGCGCAGCAACTCGCCATCGATATTGACTTCCCCATACTCATTCATCATGACCGCAGGTTTAAGGCCCTGGCTCAGACAATAATCGAGCAGGCGGCGCAGGAGGGTCGTCTTGCCGCTGCCCAGAAAGCCGGAAATCAGATGAACCGGAATCCGCTCAGCGTCACAGAAAACAATCCGCTCTTTTTGCTCGGCCATAGCGTCAACAGTATTCCAGGATTCACGAGCGCGGGGAAGGCCGGGCGCGGGCCGTCTTGGCTTCAGGCAGACGCTATGTTCGTATGAGTGGATACAAGAGGTTGCCCGAATGACGGCAGAATGCTAGCGTTATGCTGTCATAATAAGGAGAGAGGCGAATGGGAAACCTGACGATCCGAAATCTTGACGATGGCGTGATCGAGACGCTGAAGGCACAGGCCAAGGCAAACCAGCGTTCACTGGAGGCCGAGGTCCGGTACGTGTTGACGCAGCGGGCAGATCAGCGCGTCCGTATGACCACCTTCCGCGAGCGAACTGCCTCAATCGCCGCCCTGACTTCCAAAGCCGCGCAGACAGATAGCGTCGAACTGTTACGCGAGGACCGGGAGCGGTGAAGCTGACCGTCGACGCCAGCGTCGTTGTCAAATGGTTCGTGCGGGAGCCGTTCTTCGAGGAAGCACGCCTGTTGCTCGCCCATCGTCTCACTCTGTCCGCGCCCGACATCCTGCTGGCCGAGTTTGCCAATACCATCTGGAAAAAAGCCCGCCAAAACGAGATTCCCGATACCCGACCATATCTGGATGAACTCCAGAGTTTGGCCGAGATTGTCTCCTTATGTTCCATAAACACGCTCATTGCGCGGGCGGCGGAAGTCGCCCAGGAACTCAATCATCCGGTGTACGATTGTCTCTATCTGGCCTGCGCGGAAGCAACGGAGTCCGTGCTGGTTACCGCCGATCGCAAGTTCGCAAAAAAGGTTGCCAACGGTTTCGGTAGCGACACAGTTCGTTACGTCGGCAGCGCTGGGTTTGCGGACGAGATCGGCACCGTAGCAACCGCGCTGGTCATCGGACGAGATAAAATTCAGGAACTCATTGACGCCTACAACCTCCTCGCCGACACAGAAAAACATGTTTTTAACACCTTCCACGCCGAGACTCCGGGGCTGAAATGGGAAACGGATGAAATGTGGAAACTGTCCGAGGATTCCCCAGCCTACCGGCGTCTTTATCGCCTAGTCGAGAAGCTGAACGATGAGGAACGTATCGACCTGCTTGCGCTAGGCTGGCTCGGCTCCGGACACTACAATGCTAATTGGCGACGAAACTTCGAACATGCCTGTAAGATGATCGACTTGACCGAACCTCGTGATGAACTTCGCTATATAGTCGGCCACGCGCACACTTGGCAGGCCGGCCTTGATCGTTTGAGGGGCGGTGGCGCTGAGTAATGGGGGTGCGTTGTGCTTCTGCCACGTCCCGTGTAATTTCTGGTCAGAAAGGTCAGAACAGGTGGAGCATGAAAAACTGGCAAGTACAGGAGGCAAAAGCGCGTTTCAGCGCCTTGGTGCGTAGTGCCGAGACCGACGGGCCACAGACGATTACTGTCCACGGCCGCCGGGCCGCAGTCGTCCTTTCCGCGAACGACTATGACCGTCTGAAGCGCCCGCAACATTCGATGGCTGAGTTTCTGCGGGTTTCCTCTCTGGTGGGCGTAGATCTGGACATTGAGCGCGACAAGTCACTGCCGCGAGATATCGATCTGTGAGCTTTCTCATCGACACCTGCACGCTATCGGAACTGCTCAAGCCGAGACCCGCACGTCAGGTTTCCGAGTGGTTCCTGGCGACACCGCAAACCGCGATGTTCGTGAGCGTCCTGACCCTCGGCGAGATCCGAAAGGGGGCGATGATGCTAGGGGAAGGCCGGCGCCGAGCACAGCTTATCGCGTGGCTGGAAACAGACTTGCCGGCCTGGGTTGGGGATCGTATTCTACCGGCTGACGCCGCTGTAGCGGATACGTGGGGTCGCCTCGTGGCCAGGAACCGGAATATCCCTGCCATTGACAGCCTGATCGCCGCCACCGCACAGCATCACCGTCTCACAGTCGTCACCCGCAACGAGGCCGACTTCGCCGCCACCGGCGTCGAACTGCTGAACCCCTGGAAACTGTCTTAGAGCAGTTCAGCAGTACCGCAGCGCGACTGACCACCGCAAAGAGTCATTCGGAAGAGGAGCAGGAATGAATAACCAGATGATTCGAACTACAAGGCTAACGGATGGGCAAATTATTGACCTACTCATTGCTATTCGAGATGCCGATGACATAGGCTTCGAAAGTGCCTCGCTTAAATTTGGGTTGGGAGTTGAGAAAAAATTACTTCGAACACTGATGATGCTCAATTAGATCAATATAAAGGCAATAGTCACGCTATTCTATCACTCGATATGAGATTAGATCAGCACAACGTGATTATTCGTTTTCTTCGTGGTACTTGCGCTAATTCAGATCAGCCAGACTCGAACAGGCAAGCATCTCCCTACTACGATGAGATTTTTTATGCCGTATGAGCAATGATCGAAGGGTAGAGAGTCCTGACGTTATTGTCCAATGTCTAAAGATCATAGAAAAGAAGCTTCCTGGGATTCCACACGCGTTCGAGGAGAATGGGCAGACTGTTGTTGATGTCCTTCGCGTAGAGATGTCAGCCCTCAATGAGACATACCGGAACATGCTCAGAGAACTCGCCGATGAGAGAAAGGGGTTTCTCAGGGGATTTGAAGAGCAGCGCCAAAGTGTTGAAGAGGAGCGGAAAACGGTGAAGGCGGATCTTGACACAGAGGCGAAGCAGCGTGAACGAGAGTTTCAGAAGCGTATGGAGAGTGAGGAGGCCAAGCTTTCGCAAAGACAAGCTGTGCTCGACGAAAGAGAACAGGAACTCGATAATCGTCAACACATGCATGTACGCCGCGACTTGCGGGAGAAAATCATTAAGGAGTTCAAGCGCAGATCGGACGTTCCTGTCGTATCGAAAAGAGCGATAACAATGCGTTGGACGATTTTCTTTATGACGTTTTTTGCGGGCGTCGGGCTGGCTGGGTTTGGGTTGTGGACATTCTATCTTCTCGTGGAAGCTAAATTTGAATCGGCATCCTATTGGTTGCTCGTAGCGAGGGCGGCTATTCTATCGATAGGAGGAGTTGGTCTGTTTCTCTACGCAATTCAGTGGCTACGGAGTATCTACTTGGATGATGTTCGGACGACTCGCCACTACGATAACTACCGTGACGACATTGACCGGGCGAGCTTTGCGATAGAGACGATTATGGAGATTAGCAGCGAAAAGGAAGGCGTAACCGCTCCAGAAGCTTGGATTGAAGGTGTGTGTCGCAATCTATTTCGTTCGGATGTCGGCGATAAAGCAGAGAGTAGTTCCCAGACGGACGCTTTCATAGAGCTTTTGAGGTCCATTTCGAGTGCATCAGTTGGTCCAAACGGCGCAGAAGTCACCTTAGACCGTAAAGGCGGAAAACGTCTGGCAAAGGTGATGAGTACCAGTGATGGGTAATAAACTAGGGGGTTAAGGAGACGAATCCCTACATCACGGCTCCCGGCTGATCACCAGGCCACTCCCCCGCAGCATGGGGGAACCGTCAATGGCGCATACGGCTGAGGCGTTGGGGACTTGGCGCTTTTCGGCTCGGTCGGTCACCTGCATGACGGCTTCGGCAATATGACCCATGCCGTGCAGACGACCTTCGCTCAGGCTGCCGCCGAAGGTATTGACCGGCAGCTCGCCTTCCAGGGCAATGCGTCCGTCCTGGATAAAGCTATAGGCTTCGCCCTCTCCGCAGAAGCCCGCCGCCTCCAGCCAATACAGCGTGGAGGGGCTGAATCCGTCGTATAGCTCGGCGGCACTCATGACCTGGGGCTCCAAGCCCGAAGACGCCCAGAGCTTGCTGGCCAGCGAGTGGCCGGACTCCATATAATTATCCAACGAATAGTGAAACAACGCCCGGCGGCGACTCGTGTTCTGTCCATAGCCGGCGATATAGGCCGGGGGATGGCGGAGGTCTGCGGCGCGTTCCGCCGTGGTCAGGATGAGGGCGACACAGCCTTCGACCGGAATATCACAGTCAAACAAGCATAACGGCTCGGCGATCCAGCGCGCGGCAAAATAATCCTCACGGGTCATGGGCGTGGTGTAAAAATAGGCGTTCGGATTGCGGTTCGCATTCCGCCGGCTATTCGTCACAAAGGTCGCGAGATGCTCCCGGGTGGCACCGTAGCGATGCATATAGCGCTGCCAGGCCATGGCATGCCACTGAAAAATACTCGTACAGCCATACGGGGCCATGAATTGGGCGGCGCCCGGAGCCCGGTTGCCGGACCACGCCCCATAGCGGCCACGCGGATTGTGGAGCGCGCGCCAAACCAGCACATACTCACACGCATCGGCCAACAGGGCGTTGACCCCCTCAATAACGGCACTCGCGACCAGACCGGTTTCGATTTGGGCATACCACCGAATGTCAGACGCGAGCGGGAGATGGTTCATCATGTATTCGACGCTGACAATATGCTCGCCGTCCTGGGTGCCCGCGCCGTGAAAGGGTGCTTCAGGAAAGGTGGCCAGGCCGTCAACCCGCTCGGCCGGCAGCCCGGCGTCGTCAAGAGCGGCCCGACACGCATCCAGGCTCAGCGCCCCGAGGGACTTCTGCGGTCGGCGGCTCAGCTCGGAGTAGCCGATGCCAACGATGGCGGTTCTGCCTTTTCCTTGCCAGGTCATGGGTGCGTCCTTTGGTTCAGGCCAGTTTAGACCAAGAGCCGAAACTTGGGCAGCGTCAACTCCGCATCGACCTCCTCGAAATAGACCTCGACTTTTCCACCAACTTGGACCCGCTCGCGGTGCGCCGCAGGCAGGTCGGAGACCAGAAAGAGCTGCGGCTGTTCTTCGAGCTCGACGAGAATATTGAGGTAGGGCAGTTCATCCCCGAAACCGGCCACGTTGGGTTGATACATCACACTGAAACTATAGATCGTGCCGCGGCCGCTGACCGGCTCGAACGTGAGGGCTGCGCCGTGACAGGCCTGACACACCGGGCGGGGCGGATGATTGAAATAGCGACAGTCCCGGCAGCGCTGGATAACCAGACGCTGTTCCCTGGCCGCCTCCCAGAACGGACGGGTCAGGTCGTCTATCAGGGGACGCGGTTTTTCTTGTGTGGTTGACATGTCGGCCTCGCATCTTGCCATAAGAGACAGGTATGGTTCAACAGAAAGATATTAACTAAATGATTGAGGTTGTTAAGATTGGTCCTCGGGGAGATGTGTATAAATGAAGGTCCAAATTATTGAGAAAAACGGGAAGCCGGAATGGGCGGTCATTCCCTATATGGAATATCGGCGTCTCTCCGAGGCTGCCGAGATGGCAGAAGACGTGCGGGATTTCGACGAAGCCGTCAGCAGAGACGAAGAAACTGTGCCCCATGCCATTGTGCAGCGCTTGGTCAGGGGCGAACAGCCGGTCAAAGTGTGGCGGGAATATCGCGGGCTGGCACAGGCGGCCTTAGCCCGAGCCGCTCATATCTCTCCCGCTTATCTGTCTCAAATTGAAACCGGCGCCCGCGAAGGAAGTGTGCGAGTCATCACCACCCTCGCCCGGACGCTTCAGGTAGATGTGGAGGACCTAGTCACTCAGGGAACGGAAGCCGGTGTGTGAGCCTAGGGTGCGGATCGCGTCAAGCTCCTCAAACATATGGTCAACTTCGTCTTCCGTGGTGTAAAAATGGGGCGAAATACGCAGACCGCAGCGCGGGCGGTAATCGACAAAGACCCGCCGGGCAACGAGGTGCGCTTCGGCCTGGGCCGCGCCGTCGAAATCGATGCACACCAGGCCGCCGCGTTCCTGGGCGTCTTGAGGCGTGTTGACATGCAGACCACGGGCACGCGCGCCGTCGATCAGGCGCCGGCATAACTCGATATTGCGTTGCCGAATCCGTTCCACGCCGACCTCAAGGAGAATCTCGTAGCCGGAGCGGGCGGCGTATAGGGCTGACATGCCGGGCGTGCCGCCCAAAAAGCGCCGGGCGCTGTGGGCGTAATCGATGTCATCGCCAAAGGCAAAGGGCTGTTCCTGCGAGAACCAGCCGGTCATCACGGGGTGGCGTGACAGCAGCCCATCCGGCCGGACGTATAGATAGGCCGCGCCCGGTCCGCCGCATAACCATTTGTGTGAGCCGCCGACCACAAAGTCGGCCTGCCAGGCCTGCACGTCAACCGGGACGGTCCCAACGGTTTGATAGGCATCGACAAGAACCAGGGCGCCGCGGGCATGCGCGGCCTGAACAATCGGGGCGATGTCGATTAAGGCACCCGAGCGATACAGCCCGTGGTCCAGGACCAGCAGCAGCGTCTCGTCATCAATGGCCTCGATAAAGCGTTCGGCGGGTTGCCGGATGCCGTCTGGAGAAGGGATCATTACGGGTCGGGCGCCGAGTCGGGCTCGGGACTGAATATTATAGCGCAGGGTGGGAAAGGTCAGTTCGGCATACAGGATTTTATTGCGCTGGCCGCTAAAGTCAAAGCAGGACAGCGCGGCGTTAAGCAGGGCCGACACATTCTGATGCATGACCACGCTGCTCGGCTCAGCATTGAGAAAGCGGCCTATGAGGCCGGTGGTTTCCTCGAAAAATCCCATCCAGCGATCCCACACCGCACTCCCCTCCTGCTGCCAGCTTGCGGCATATTCGTGCAGGCGGTCTGTCGTGGCCCTGGGCATCGCGCCCATGGAATGCGAAATCAGATAGGTTGAGGTTTCGAGGATGGGAAACGCCGTCCGCCAGCGGTATAGATCATGCGTCATACGGCCCTCCGCCGAGTTGGGTTCGGACATCCCAGAGAATCGGGAAAAAATGGACGCCGACCCGGCCCTGAAGATAGCGTACGCCTGGGGCTTGGAAGGACGCTTGACCGACCAGTTTTCCGGTGTGCGCGTCTCCCGTACCGGGTTTTGCTCCAACCATACGCTCGGCCATTAAGGCGTGGCGGGAGCGCCAGATACAAAACTGTTCATCATAGTCAACCATGACTTCACACAGTTGATGCAAATCCAAATATCGTGGGTCGGTGTAGAGGTGCTCGACCGCCCGCTCCTGTTGCTCGGCAGTGTCCGTAGCAAAGCCGCGGCTATGCAACAGTTCACAAAACGTGCTCCACAGGTTGGGGCCGTCGTAGGCCGCCCGGAGGCGTTGCCGGGCAACGGCGCTGCCGGCGAACACCTCAAAGAAGCGTTCGTCGCGGAGACCGGACAGAAATTCAAGCTCCCGAAACTGTAAGGACTGCAAGCCGCTGGCCGGCCTGAGCAAATCGCGAAACTCAAGAAAATGCACCGGCGACATGGTTTCCAGCACCTGGATCTGCTGGATCATCACCCGCTCGATCTCAATCAGCCGTCGTATCAGCCAAATCGCCTGCCGCACCCGCCCGGCGCGCAGATGGCCGATGATGCTGCGAACTTCGTACAGCAGCAACCGAAACCAGAGTTCATAGCTTTGATGGACAATGATGAACTGGAGTTCGTCGTGGGCGGGCGGGTCGGATTGGAGCGTCTGGAGGCTGAGCAGTTCCGGCAGGCGGAGGTAGGACTCGTATGTCAGGTCCGGTTTGGCCTGGGGCATAAACGGTATTGTACTGCCGAAGGGCGGGGCGGGGCAATGAGGGCAGACCTGGGAAGTAAGGTTTACTCCCGTAGCCCGGCCTGGCGCATCAGCGGCATGACGCGCTCGCCGAAATACTTCAGCTCCTGGTTATAATCCAGCCAGGAGACAATCAGCCCCTCGATGCCGGTGCCGGCCAGCTTGGCCATTTCATCAACCACCTGCTCCGGCGTACCGACCAGGGGATAGCCGCCCCAGCCGGCGATAAAGCGTTCGGCAAACTGGGTGAGGGTCGCTTCGCTGAAGGACTGACTCTCGACGCCGAGCAGACCAATAATATGGCGGGCCGCGGTCCAGTCCCCTTTTTCAACGACGTAATCATAGGCCTGTCTGGCTTCTTTTTCCGTGTCGCGGCAGACGACAAAACCGTAGGACATCATGCCTATCTCTCGGCCATAGGCATGGGCCTGTTTCTTCACATCCGCGACGACCTCTTTGCCGTGCTCCAGGGTATCGACCTGGATAAAATTAAAGTCCACTTCCCGCGCGGAAAAGTCCTGGCCGGCGGGCGAGAAGCCGGCGTTAATCAAGGCCGGATAGGGCTGTTGGACCGGCTTGGGCAGCAGATAACCGTCCTTGACCTGAAAGAACTCGCCGGTGTGATCAAAATTCTGCTCGGTCCACAGGCGCTTGATAACCTGGAGCCACTCGCCGGCATACCGATAGCGCTCGTCGTGTTCCATCTGCCTGGCCGCAAACATTTCCATCTCCGGCGAGAACCAGCCGCACACGATGTTGAGGCCCCAGCGTCCGTGGGAAATATGGTCAATCGTGGCGCCCTGCTTGGCGGCCATAATCGGGTGTATGGTCGGGACGTGCGAGGTGGAGAAAAGCATGATGTTTTTGGTCTGGGTGGCCATGGCCGTCGCCCAGGTGTAGGTCTCCATGCAGGTGCCATTAAAATCGGTGCTGCCGCCAAAGCCCTTCCAGCGTCCGACGGGAACCAGGAGTTCAAATCCCAAGTCGTCGGCCTGCTGGGCAATCAGCACACTATGTTCATAGGTGGGCTCGAAGGTGGACTCGGCATGGGTGATGGTACAGCCATGGCTACAGTTCTGACCAAAAATACCCAGCTTCATCTTATTGTCATTAAAAACGGGCACGTGCCGGCGGCGGTATTCTTTGAGGTCGTCTGGATGCATGGGGGGTCCTTTCGTGGGTCGTTGGGTCATTGGGTCATTGGGGCGTTGGGGCGTTGGGGGCGTTGGGTCATAGAGTCGTTGAGTCGTTGGGGCGTTGGGGCGTTGGGGCGTTGGGGCGTTGGGAAGCCTCTTGTATTTGCACTGTGCCTGTGTCTTTGTAGGCGGAGCCAAAAAAGCGCGCGAGAAGCGTGTGAGACGAGTTGGGACGGCGGTGGGAAAACTCGAAATTCATATCTGTACCAAGACCAAGTGTACGAACAGAACGGTTGAGGTCAAGGTCCGCAGGGCGGAGGCGGCGCCCGGTGTCCATACCGGGCCCACGCTGCTGGCCGCGACGCGGAAACTCGTCGCTGAACAACGGCTCGGAGGGGTGGCGGAAGTTCGCGAGGCGACGTGCATGTCGAGCTGTCCGGTCGGCCCTCGGCTGGACCTGATGCAGGCCGACACGCGGGTGCGCTATATCAAACGCCAACGCCCGACGGGTCGGCCCGATTTTGTGACGTGGAGTTCGATAGACAGCCTTGAGGACGAGATTCGGAGTTGGCTGGGAGAAAACCCTCACCCTGACCCTCTCCCAGAGGGAGAGGGGACTGAAGCGGGCCCCTCCCGGGGGGAGAGGGGATCGAAGCGAACTTCTCCTTTGGGGGGAGGGAACTGAAAAGGTAAGGTGACACATGCGTGTAGCCGTTGGTGGATATTTAGTCGCCGTGAATACCTTTGCAACCCAAAAAATGGGGCTGGACCTGTTTCAGCGGGCGACGCTGAGCGGAGAGCGAGTGCTGCGGGTCGGCGGCAGTCAGGGCTCGATTGCCGGCTTTCTGCACGGAGCGCGGCAGCACCATTGGGACATTGTGCCGCTTCCGTTTGTGGTGCCCGGCGTTGGGGGGAAGGTCACGACGGAGGCGCATGAGGCGGCCAAGGCCGGCTTTCTCGATCTTTTGCGCAAGAACCCGCCGGTGGACGGCGTATTTCTGCAACTGCACGGCACGGCCGTGTCAGACGAGTGCGATGACTGCGAGGGCGATTTGCTCAGAACGCTCCGCGAGTTTCTGGGCGACAAGCTGCCCATCCTGGCGACTTTGGATGGCCATTCCAATACCACCCCGCTGATGGTCGAGCAGGCCAGTATACTGATTGGTGTGAAAACCAACCCGCACTACGATTTTTTCCCTGGCGGCGAACAGGCGGCTCGGGTCATGGCCGGCATGTTTGACGGGAGTGTCGCGCCGACATCTGCCTGGGCGCAACCGGCCATGGCTCCGGCGTTGCAAAAAATCTATATCGCCCCAGGTTGGCCCATGGAGGCGCTGATGCGACAGGCGGCTACCCTGGGACGTGATTCTCGCGTGCTGGATGTGTCGTTGCTGGGCGGGTTCTTTTGTTCCGACATTCCCGAGACCGGTATCAACGTGACGGTGACCACGAATAACGAGCCGGCCCTGGCCCATGATATTGCCGAGCGTGTGAAAGAAGCCTGCTGGGCCAAGCGACAGGCATTTCATGCCGACATGGTTCCGGTCGAGGAGGGTGTGCGAGCGGCCATCGAAGCCGAGGACGGCCTGGTCGTGCTTGGCGACCTGGCCGATAGTGGCGGCGCCGGCACACCCGGTGACGGGACCGCCCTGCTGGCGGAACTGCTCAGACAGAACGCCCAGGGCGCGGTGGTCGGAAATATTACCGATCCGGCGGCCGTACAGGCAGCCGTCCGGGCCGGGATAGGCAAAAACGTCACCCTCAGCGTGGGCGGCAAGGTGGACGCCTTCCACGGCGCACCGGTTGAGATCAGCGGCCGGGTGCGCGTCATTCAGGATGGAGTCTATACCGCGGCGACGGCGTTTAATGCGGGCACGTATCGACGCGGGGCAACCGCAGTGGTGGATTGCGGCGGTGTAGAGGTTATTTTGACCTCGCGTCCGACCCACGGCTTTGAGGCCAACCATTTCCGCAGTCTTGGCATTGAACCGACCCAACGGAAGATCCTGGCAATAAAATCCGAACTGCAACACCGCGCCGGCTTTGCCGGTATCGCCAGGACATTCATTGACGTGGACACGCCGGGGCGGGCCACCCAGGTGCATGCGCGTTTGCCGTATGAAAAAATCCGGCGGCCGGTCTTTCCCCTCGATGACATCTAGGAGCGCGTATGAATATCCGTCAAATCGATCATATTGGCGTGGCAGTGAAAGATCTGGATACCTATCTCCGCGTCTTTGGAGACGTCCTGGGACTGGAAATCCACGACTTTGAGGAGGCCGATCCATATGAAGGCTTACGGATTGCCTTTGCCCGGATTGGTGAGGCCGACTTCGAGTTTTTGCAGGACCGCATGCCGGACCTGGGCGACAAGGTGACGGATCAGCGCGACATCTCGCGTTGGATAGCAAAACGGGGCGAGGGCATCCATCATATCGCCGTGCGGGTGGACGATATCGACGCCGCCATTCAGGAGGTCAAGGCAAAAGGCTTGCGCGTCCTCGACGAGAAGGGCCGCCCAGGAGCGCGCGGCTCCAGAGTCGCCTTTATTCATCCCAAGAGCACCGGCGGCGTGCTGATCCATTTTGTGGAACGAGCAGAGCAGTCGTGAGCGCCTCCGCCGGACCGAGTCCGCACACGGATGACCGGCCGCTGGAGCTGTCCGCGATCGGGTTGACGGCGCTGCTGAGCGCGATCTGGGGCGGGGCGTTCGTGGCGATCAAGGTCGGGATTTTTGATATGCCGCCGCTTGGGGCCGCGGCCCTGCGGTTCGGGGTGACGGCCGTCGTGCTCCTGGCCCTGGCCTGGTATCAGCGGGTGCAACTCCGCTTTGGCTGGAACGAACTCAAGATATTGGGTCTGCTAGGACTGTTGTTCTGCTACGGCAATATGGCGGTCTATCTGGGGACGGCGCTCACGACCTCCGGCCGCTCGGCCGTCTTCTTCAGCGCCCAGCCTATTTTTATTGCCCTGCTGGCGCCCTTTTTCCTGCCTGGGGACCGCCTGACGGCCCGCAAGGTCTGCGGCCTGGGGGTGGCCTTTAGCGGCATTCTCGTTCTCTTTTCGGCCAAGCTCGGCGGTGGCCTGACCGACGCGCTGGTGGGCGACGCCATTGTCCTGAGTTCGGCCCTGACGATAGGCATCTCCGGCATCATCACCAAGCGCGTCGCCGGACGGATTCATCCGGTTACGCTGGTGTGTTGGCAGACCTGGATCACCTGGCCCATCCTGGCCGTATGCTCCTGGACGTTTGAGGCGGACCAGCCGTTTCTCCTCTCGACCCGCCTGATCGTCTCCATTGCCTATCTGAGTGTGGTTTCGGCGGCCTTCGGGTTTGTGGCCTACGCCTGGCTGATTCAGCGCCATTCGCCCACGCGCGTCGCCTCGCTGACGTTTCTGACCCCGGTGTTCGCCGTGCTCTTCGGCTGGCTGCTGCTGAGTGAACACATGGGGCTGGTCCAGCTCCTGGGCGTGGCCGGCGTGTGTGTCGGCATTTATATCGTGAATAGCAGCAGGGCGTCCCGCTCGGCGGCGGCACAGGTTAGGTCTGTTGGGTTTGTTGAGTCTGTTGGGTCAAGACTCAATAGACTCAACGACCCTATAGACTCAACAGACGCTAAACAGGGACCGGCTGGTTATACGGAATTGTAAGGCGTCTAGGAACTCTGCGCGGCCCGCAGCACATGCAGCTTCAGGAAGACATAGGCCGACACGAGCAGACACAGAACGCCCGTGCCGCCGACCGTCAGCGGGGCACCAATAAGGGGAGCCAGAAAACCCGCCAACAGACTGGCAAGAGGTGTAGCCCCCATAAGCATAATGAAGAACAGGCTCATGATCCGCCCGCGCAGGTGGCTCGGCGATAAGGTCTGGAGCAGGGTGTTGGTTACGGCCATAGGCACCATGAAGCCGGAGCCGACAAGCGGCAGGACGAGCATGGACAGCCAGAAGTTATGCGACAGTGAGAACAGGATGAGTCCCAGACCAAACCGGATAAAGGCAAAGGCCATGACCCGGCCGAGCTGTTCCGTACCCTGGTGACGGGCCATCAGCAGGGCACCCACCACGGCTCCCGCACCGGCCGCGCCCATCAGTAGACCCATACCGTTTGGCCCGCTGTGCAAGATATCGCCGGCAAAGACCGGCATCAGCACGGTGTACGGAGTACTGATCAGGCTGAGCAGGCTGACCAGGATCAACAACAGCCGGATCGCCGGGGTCTGCAGGGCATAGCGGATACCTTCCCCAATAAAGATGCTGGTTGATTGCGCGGGGTGAGGTTCAACAACTCGCGGGGGGAGCCGCATGGCGAGAAAGCCCACGATAATGGCCAGGAAGGTACAACCGTTAAAGGTGAAGCACACGCCCTCGCCAAACTGGGCCACCAGCAGCCCGGCCAGGGCCGGACCGACAATCCGGGCCGCGTTGACCAGGGTCGCGTTGAGAGCAATCGCGCTCGCCAGGTCGTCTTTGCCCACGATCTCCATCAGAAAACTCTGCCGGGCGGGCATCTCAAAGGCCTGAATCGTGCCGGCAACCAGGGCCAGGCCAAAGACCTGCCAGGCGGTAATCCACTCACCCATAGTGAGAATACCCAGCACGAAGGCCTGCAACATGGCGAGATACATCGCAATCAGAATGACCCGGTAACGGTTGAAGCGGTCGGCAACCACCCCGGCCAGCAGCCCGAACAGCAGGGTCGGCACCTGACCGGCAAAGGCGACCAGCCCGAGCATCAGGGAGGACTCGGTCAGCCGATAGATCAGCCAGGCCTGGGCCAGGTTCTGCATCCAGAAGCCGGTCCGGGAGACAAACTGGCCGATAAAAAAGAGGCGGAAGTTCCGATGGCCGAGCGCCCGGAAGGCATACGGCAGGGAACAACCAAAAAGGGCCTTCCGGGTCTGTTCGATTGCTACTGCTGGGGGGGTCGGTGTAGATGTACTCAATGGGCCGCGCTCCTCACTACAGAGGAAACGCCACTCAGGAAAAAGAGAGCCGAAAGTGCGAAGGGGCTGTGTTGCCGCATATCGTGCAAGGCTATCCGGGGCGTCGGAAGCCTGTCAAGGAAAGGCTTGTTCGGGGATGGGGAATATGGTGTCTTGAGGTGCATATTATTTAAGGAGGGGAGCATGGACATTGGCGTACTGGTGACAGCGACGGCGGAGAGCGGAGACCTGAGCGCGGTGGCCCGCAGGGCAGAGGCGCTGGCTGGCTGCGCGAAGAAACCGAGCTGATGGGGACCTCATTTCGTCTGCACTGGAGACGCCTGCGCGAGACCGTCGAGGCCATGCGGCTGCTGTGGACGCAGCAAGAAGCCAGCTATGACAGAGATCAGGGATTATAGTGAGGGTCCGGATGGTGTCACCCTTATGAACCAGAAGTACGAAAAGCTGAAAACGCTGCTGAAGGAGCTGTTCCAGCTCGACCAGCCCGACCTGGACTTCGGCCTTTATCGCGTGATGCACGCCAAGAGCGCCGAAGTATCGCAGTTCCTCGACAAAGACCTGCTGCCGCAGGTGAAGGCGGCGTTCGGCCAATACAAGACCGCCGACAAGGCGGAGCTGGAGAAGGAACTGTCCAAGGTGATCGCGGGCGTCGAGGCGGCGGGAATGAACCCGGACGACTCGCCCAGGGTCAAGGACTTGCGCGCCCGGCTCGCAAGCGACGCCGTGGACATCGGCGCGCTGGAGAGCGAGGTCTACGACCACCTGTTCAGCTTCTTCCGCCGCTACTACTCAGAGGGAGACTTCCTCGCCAAGCGCGTCTACAAGCCGGGCGTGTACGCCATTCCCTACGAGGGCGAGGAGGTCACGCTCCACTGGGCCAACAAAGACCACTACTACATCAAGACCAGCGAATACCTGCGCGACTACGCTTTCCGTCTGAGGCCGGACGACGACAAGAAGCCGATGCGCGTGCACTTCCGGCTGGCGGACGCCGCCGAGGGCGAGCACGGCAACGTCAAGGCCGCCGAGGGCAAGGATCGCGTGTTCATTCTGGCGGCGTCCGGAGAATCCGGCCGCGACTTCATCGCCGAAGAGGACGGCGGGCAGGGCAAGGAATTCGTCATCCGCTTCGAGTACCGCCCGGCGACGCTCACCGACTGGCCCGAGGACGAACGAGGTGAAAAGAAGAAGCCCCCAGCTCAGAAGGACCTGATCGGGCTCACCGCCAAGCGCGTCCTGGTCGCAAACGACTCCGCGTTGGCGCCGTGGATTGCGGAACTGGGCAAACCGCACGTCATGTCGAGCGGCGAGCGGGCCGACTACAACCGACTGGAGGCGCACCTCCGGCGCTACACCGCGCGCAACACCTTCGACTACTTCATCCACAAGGACCTCGGAGCCTTTCTCCGCCGAGAGATGGACTTCTACATCAAGAACGAAGTCATGCACCTCGACAACGTGGAGAACGAGACCGCGCCACGCGTCGAGCAGTACCTCTCGAAAATCAAGGTCATCCGCAGGATCGTACGTAAGATCATCGACTTTCTCGCCCAGCTCGAGGACTTCCAGAAGAAGCTGTGGCTGAAGAAGAAGTTCGTCGTCGAGACCACTTACTGCATCACACTCGACCGTATTCCAGAGGAGTTCTATCCTGAGATCATCGCCAACGACCGCCAGCGCGAGGAGTGGATAAGGCTATTCGCCATCGACGGGCTCGACGATGCAGACGGGACTGGCGCGACGCACTCAGAGCCACTGACCATAGACTTCCTTAGACACAATCCCAACCTGGTTGTGGACACGGCTCTTTTTGACCCCGCCTTTGCGACTAGGTTGTTGGCCTCGAACGAGGATCTTCAGTCGTCGCTCGACGGCATTCTCGTTCATGGCGACAACTTTCATGCGCTCAAGCTCCTCCACGGCCTGTGTCGTTCACTGTTTAAGTGCGCCTACATCGACCCGCCCTACAATACAGACGCGAGCGCTATCCCCTACAAGAACGACTATCGCCATTCTTCGTGGTGCACGATGATGCGTGACCGTGTGGAGGCGGCGCATCCCCTCCTGAAGGCGGACGGCGCCATCTTTGTCAGCATCGACAAGACGGAGCGCACCATCCTTGAACACGCCCTCGATGACGTGTTCGGCTCTGGCAACCACATCGAGGAACTGATCTGGACCCAGGCAACGGCGAACAGCCAGTTGCCCAATTACTCAACGAACCACGAGTATGTCGAGGTCTATGCAAAGGACCGCAACGCCGTGGAGCGAGACGCCGAGATGTTTCGCGAACCGAAGCCGGGCTACGCCGAGGTGATGGAGCTCGTGGAGCGTCTTCGACCGGACTACCCCCTAGTTGGCGACGTGGAGGCAGCGATCAAAGCACTTTTCTACGAGCACGTAGCCGCATACAAGGATGAATGGGAGGCGAGCGGCCAGGAGTGGGACGCGGAGGCGAGGCGGCAAGATCCCTGGCGGGGGATCTACCCGTACAACCGGGCTGAGTACCGGGATTCCGTAGGGCGACTCATCGCCGAAGAAAATGCCAGGGCAGCCAACGCTACAATCTGGGTGTGGAGAGAGATTAGTGTCGCCGCGCCGGCATCTAAGCAATCACCGACGACACGGGACTCGAGTCACTTTAACTATCGGTATTACAGGCCCGTGCATCCCGTAACGGGGAAGCAGTGCCAACACCCGCGGACCGGCTGGAAGTTTCCGCTAAAGCCCGATCCAGACAATCCTTCCCGGAGGAGCTTTGAGGAGTTCGAGAAGGACCATCGAATCGCATGGGGAGAGGATGAACAGAAGTTGCCACAAACCAAGGGCTTCCTTCATGAAGTAGAGACAAACATCGGTACTAGCGTGTTCTACGCCTATAACGATGGTGAGAGTGAGCTGAACGACATGTTTGGCGAATCCGGGCTGTTCCTGTCGCCGAAAAGCTCTCGTTTCGTGCGCAAGTTCGTCAAACAGGTGACGCGAAAGCATGACTGGTTCATCGACTTCTTTGCCGGTAGTGGCAGCAGTGGTCACGCGGTAATAGCGCAGAATCGAGAAGACGGGGGCCGTAGAAAACAGATACTTGTCGAAGTAGGTCACCACTTCGATTCTCTTCTCCTGCCCCGCATGAAGAAAGCGTCATACGCTACTTCCTGGAAGGCTGGTCAGCCAGTCTCGGACGTCGGCGGGAATCAGATGTTCAAAGTCGTGCGACTGGAATCCTACGAGGACGCCCTGAACAACCTTGATGCCAGGCGCAGCGCGGCGCAGGCGAGCCTTCTGGACGCTGCCGAGGCGGGGGGTGCGGATGGGCTCAAGGAAGAGTACCTACTGCGCTACATGCTGGACGTCGAGACGCGCGGCAGCCAGTCGCTGCTGAACGTTGCCGCCTTCAGCGATCCAACCGCCTACCGGCTGAAGGTGAAGGCGCCGGGCAGTGACGAAAGCCGCGAGGTCAATGTCGATCTGCTGGAGACCTTCAACTGGCTGATCGGCCTCACGGTCCGGCACATCGCCGCGCCGCAGGCATTCAGCGCCACGTTCGAGCGCGACAGCGAGGAGCGCCTACGCCTGAAGGGCCGCCTCAAGCAGGAGGCGGACGGCCCGTACTGGTTCCGCACGGTCACCGGCGGCACGCCCGACGGCCGCCGGACGCTCGTCATCTGGCGCAAGCTCACCGGCCAGCCGGAGCAGGACAACCTAGTGCTTGACGAGTGGTTCACCAAGCAGGGCTACTCGGCCAAAGACAGTGAGTTCGATCTCATCTACGTCAATGGCGGCAACAACCTCGAGAACCTCAAGACCCCCGACGACCTGTGGAAGGTGCGGCTCATCGAAGAAGACTTCCATCGCCTTATGTTCGAGATGGAGGGAGAGTAATGGCGCGCCGCGCCGGCAACCGGCCGCAGGTGCCGTTCCCCTCCAAGCTGGTGCTCAACCAGTGGCTGCTGTCGCTCTTCAACGTGAAGCGTTTCGAGGAACTGGCCGAGCACCTGCGCAACGAGGCACTGGAAGGGCTGGACGAGAACAACATCCACCACTTCCACCACGCGCTCACGGCACAGCTTTTTAACCTGACGCAACTTCCCACCGAGCTGCTACTGGAGTACGACCAGAACATCGTCAAGCATACGTAGCGGCTGAACGAACGGCGGATCACCCGCGGCGAGGAGCCGATCGTCTGGAAGTATTTCCAGTACCTGACCTTGCTCTTCAGCGAGATCTACCTCGACCGCTATTTCCGCGATCCCGAGGCGCTGCTCAAGGAGCTGAACGCACAGGTGGCCGCCTGCAACGCGGACAAGCCCGAGGCTGACCGGATCGCCGCGTTCGACGAAGCCGCCGAGGCCTGGCCGCAGCTCAACAAGCTCGCCTTCTGGATGGCCACCGGCAGCGGCAAGACGCTGCTGATGCACGCCAACATCCTGCAGTACCGGCACGCACTGACCCGGCATGGCAGGCGGCGCGAGCTGAACCGCATCCTCCTGCTTACGCCCAACGAAGGGCTCTCGCAGCAGCACCTGCGCGAGTTCGAGGCGGCGGGTATCGACGCCGAGCTGTTCAACAAGGACGGCCGCGGGCTGTTCAGCGGGCAGGCGGTCGAGATCATCGAAGTGACCCGGCTGCGCGACGAGATGGGTGACAGGACCATCGCCATCGACGCCTTCGAGGGGAACAATCTGGTGCTCGTGGATGAAGGGCACCGCGGCGCCAGCGGAGGAGAAGAAGGCGCCTGGATGCGCGCTCGCAATGCGCTGTGCGAAAAAGGATTTTCCTTCGAGTACTCGGCCACCTTCGGGCAGGCGGTCAAGGGCAGCCCCAGACTCACCGAGCTGTACGCCAAGAGCACGCTGTGTGACTACTCGTACCGCTATTTCTACGGAGACGGCTTCGGCAAGGATTACCAGATCCTCAATCTCGACGAGGGAACGCAACAGAATCATCTGGAGCTGTACCTCGTGGCCTGCCTGCTCTCGTTTTTCCAGCAGCAGCGGCTCTACCGCGTGCAAGGCGGCGTCTTCCGGTCGTTCAACATTGAGAATCCTCTGTGGATCTTCGTCGGTGGGCGGGTCGTCAAGGGCTTGGCCGCGCAGGACGCCTCGGACATCGTTGAGATCTTGAGGTTCCTGGCGCGCTACGTCTCGGACCACGCCGGCAGCATCCAGCGCATCGGCCGGGTTCTCAATCAGGGCCTTGTCACCGCCACAGGCAAGAACTTGTTCGCCGGGCGCTTCGCATATCTCAACACCTGCGGCCTCTCGCCGGAGCAGATCTTCGACGAGACGCTTGCGATGATTTTCAACGCCCCCGGTGGCGGCCAGCTTTATGTCGAGAACCTGAAGGGCGTAACCGGCGAAGTGGCCCTGCGCCTCGGCGCCGAGAACGAAGCCTTCGGCGTCATCAACGTGGGCGACGACGTCAAACTGGTGAACCTGTGCGGGGAGCACGGCCTTGCCACGGGCGAGCGCGAGTTTTCGGGGTCGCTCTTCCACGAGATCAACCAGCCGCATTCAGCGGTGCATCTGCTGATCGGTTCGAAGAAGTTCACCGAGGGCTGGAGCAGTTGGCGCGTATCGACGATGGGCCTGATGAACGTAGGCAAGGGGGAAGGCGCGCAGATCATCCAACTCTTCGGGCGCGGCGTGCGGCTCAAGGGCTACGACCTGAGCCTCAAGCGTAGCGGCAGGACAAAGCTCCCCGAAGGCATCGAGCGGCCGAAACACATCGGCGTGCTCGAGACGCTCGGCATCTTCGGCATCCATGCCGACTACATGGCGCAGTTCCGTGACTTCCTCAAGGAAGAGGGGCTACCCACCAACGATGACCGCATCGAGTTCCTGCTGCCGGTGGTCAAGAACCTCGGGACGCAGAAGCTCAAGACGATCCGGCTCAAGAAGACGATCAACGGTGTCAGCACCGAGTTCGGCGACGCGTTCCGCAAGCTCGCGCCCGTCCCTACTGTCGCGCCGCCGGACCCGGTCAGTGATCCGAGCACCACCTACCTCCAGAAAAACCAAGTGCTGCTCAACTGGTATCCCAAGATCCAGGCGATGAAGTCGGGCGGTCTGATGGGCGGGGATGCCGATGCCGCGCCGAACGAGACCCATCTGACACCCCGCCACGTGGCCTTCCTCGACCTCGACCGCCTCTACTTCGAGTTGGAGCGGTTCAAGGCCGAGCGCGGCTGGTACAACCTGAACCTGACACCACAGGCGATTGAGTCGCTGCTCGCTGACCAGAGCTGGTACCGCTTGCAGATTCCCACGGAGGATCTGACCGGTGATTCTTTCGAGAAGGTGCGCCTCTGGGAGGAGATCGTCGTTGCGCTGCTCAAGAAGTACACCGAGCGCTACTACACCTTCCGCAAGCGCGAGTGGGAGCTTCCTCACCTCGAATACCGTTACCTGGAAGAAGACGACCCGAACTTCCTCGGTGTGAAGGATTCGCCGGACGAGGGTTACTACCGCATCCTGATCGACAAGTCGCAGGAAGAGATCGTCACCAAGCTCGAGGAGCTCAAAGCCGCCATCCAGAAGGGTGAGATGAAGCCTTGGGAATTCCAAGGCATGAAAGCCATCTGGTTCGGCAAGCACCTCTACCAACCGTTGCTCTATCTGGACACGCACGTCGTCGAGATCACCCCCGTACCGCTGAACAAGGGCGAGCGCGAGTTCGTTGAGGATCTGAAGGCGTTCCACGACGGGCATCTAGACTTCTTCAAAACTCGCGAACTTTATCTGCTGCGAAACTTGAGCAGGGGCCGCGGTGTGGGCTTCTTTGAAGCCGGCAACTTCCACCCCGACTTCATCTTGTGGTTGCTAGCGGACGGTCAGCAGCAGGTCCTCTTCGTAGACCCCAAGGGAATACGAAACATCCCGCCAAGCGATCCAAAAATCGAGTTCTACGAGTCCATCAAGAAGATCGACCGACGCCTCGGCGACCCAGCCGTTCACTTGCACTCGTTCATCATCTCCAACACGTCGTCCGCGACGATGCGCAAGCAGTGGAACATGGAGAAAAGCGAGATGCAGAGAAGGCACGTCTTGTTTCAGGAAGAGGACAAGGACAGCTACATCCAGGCCCTGCTGTCGAAGGCGCTAGCTACGAAGCAGGCGACGTGAGAGGAGACCGGCGCTCGATGGCCGACCGGGTTCTCGCCTTCATGGAAGCCCCCGACCGGGCCTGCCGGGAGCGGGCCTTCGTCAGACAGGAGCCGGAATTGGAATCGCCGCGAAGGAGGGGGGGTCGGTGTAGATGTACTCAATGGGCCGCGCTCCTCACTACAGAGGAAACGCCACTCAGGAAAAAGAGAGCCGAAAGTGCGAAGGGGCTGTGTTGCCGCATATCGTGCAAGGCTATCCGGGGCGTCGGAAGCCTGTCAAGGAAAGGCTTGTTCGGGGATGGGGAATATGGTGTTTTGAGGTGCATCTTGAAAGGAGGAGAGTATGGACGTTGGTGTACTGGTGACAGCGACGGCGGAGAGTGGAGACCTGAGCGCGGTGGCCCGCAGGGCTGAGGCGCTGGGGTTTGCCTCGCTATGGATTCCTGAACACCCGGTCATCCCGGTTGGGCATACGACGCCGTTTCCTGGGGCGGCCGATGGCGCGCTGCCAGAGCACTATAACCGCTGGGCCGATCCGTTTATTGCGCTGACCGTGGCGGCGGGGGTGACGAATCGCATCCGGCTCGGCACCGGGATTTGTCTGCTGCCCGAACGTGATCCCTTGATGACGGCCAAGGTGATTGCCAGCCTTGATTTATATTCCAACGGCCGGGTGATCCTGGGCATTGGCGCTGGCTGGCTACGCGAAGAAACCGAGCTCATGGGAACCTCTTTTCGGCTGCGCTGGAGACGCCTGCGCGAGACCGTCGAAGCGATGCGGCTGCTGTGGACGCAGACAGAGGCCAGTTATGACGGGGAATTGGTCCAGTTCCCGGCGGTCCGCTGCGAGCCCAAGCCGGTACAGCAAAACGGCCCGCCGGTGTTACTCGGTGCGCACGGTCCCAAAGCCCTGGAACGGGTCGCGCGCTCCTACGACGGCTGGTTTCCGCTGGCCTGGAGTCCACAGGCATTGGGGGCTGAGATCGAGGAGCTCAGAAAGCTCGTCAAAGAGGCCGGCCGCGACCCCGACAGCGTGCCGGTGACGCCTATCATCGATCCGGACAACGGCAACCTGTCCGCCGATACGCTCAAGCGCTATCAGGATGCCGGCGTGGCGGGAGTCGTGGTCTTCAACCAACAGATGGGCACCGAGATTGCAGACGGGAAAGCCCACGAATGGCTCGACCGCGTGGCCCCGATTGTAGGGCGGGCGCAGGGGGTGTGACAATTGCGGAACTCCGCAAAGAAAGATACGGTTCCACCATACGATGATTGTGAGCGACACAGAGAATCGATCCTCTAAAGTTATCGGAACTTATTGAGAATAGGCTGCTGTCTCCATGCCGAATGCGCGGGCGCTGTATCGTGCGAGCGAGAAGTACACATGACAACATTGAAGAAAACTGACCCTACTCCCAATGGCAAGGCGGGCCAGCTGTCTCCCCGCACATATATTGTCACCCTCGCTACGAAGGAGGGGAGGCGGCGGATCAAGGTCGCCGTCAAGCCTCGCCCTGCTCAGCTCACGTCCATGAATTTTCAGCACGCCAGAAAGCAGCGTTTCAGGTCTATCCTGAAAGGAGCCGGTTCCATTGTCGCGTTGATGCCGAGCCCACCTCCCCTGCTTCGGCGTAGCGCGATTGGTTCCTTTGCTGAAACCAATCGAAGAGTCGTCCACACCTGGAACAGAGCATTTCAGGCAGCAAAGGAGTAGGCTCGTTGTCTTCAGAGCAAAAGCCCCCGGCCACCCCTCCTGTCCGCACTTCTGAAGAAGACCTTGAAGAAATCATTGTCGAAGAGTCAATCCTTGCTTCCCGGTTCTTTGGTCCTGTCCCTTCTCCTTCCCACATGAAGGAATATGCCGAGATTGACCCGAGCTTTCCCGAGCGATTTTTCGCCATGGCTGAAAAGCAACAGACTCATGACCATGCTGTTGAAAAAGAGAGCATGGCCGCCAACATAAGGATCGTCTCGGAATATCAAACACTCGAAAGACGAGGATAGAGCTTCGGCTTTATCCTTGCGGCGGCGGGTCTTGTTGCCGGGGTGATAACGTCCGTCCTTGGGTCCCCTTTAGCCGGGGGCATTATCGGGACCGGCGGCCTGGCCGTCCTGGCCGGGGTCTTTGTCTATGGAGCACGGAAAAATAGTGCTTCCTCACAACTCGTTTCTCCGCCTCCGGCGTCACAACCTCCTCCAAACGAAGAGGAGTAGAGGATGACCATGGCTATCAAGCGCAGCTTTGCCCTGGAACGAAGTACGCGCCCAGGCTGAGTCATCCGTGGAGAGTTCCACACGATTATCCGGCACTGGCGGACCGGCCCGCTGTTGTATCGGCGCGGGGCAGACCGAAGGCCGCGGCCACGCCGGGGTGGACAACCTGGCCGTTCAGGGTGTTCAGCCCGCGTTGCAGGGCGGGGTTCTCGCCTAAGGCGGTGGTCACCCCCTTGTCGGCCAGCTCAAGGGCGTAGGACAGGGTGACGTTGGTCAGGGCATAGGTCGAGGTGTGGGGCACAATGGCCGGCACATTGGTGACGCAGTAATGCACCACCTCTTCCTCGCGGTAAATCGGATCGTGGTGGCTGGTCGGACGTGAGGTTTCGGCGCTGCCGCCCTGATCGATAGAGATATCGACAAACGCCGCGCCGGCGCGCATCTGCCGGAACAGGTCCCGCGTCAGCAGTCTGGGCGCACGGGCGCCGGGCACCAGGACCGAACTGATGACCAGGTCGGCGGCGGTCACTTCTTCTTCGATATTGGCCCGGTTGGACATGACAGTGGTGACATGGCCACCAAGAATGTCGTGGACGTAGCGCAACCGGGCCGGATTGACATCCAGAATGCTCACATAGGCCCCCGCGCCGACGGCCACCTGACAGGCATTTGCTCCGGCAATGCCGGCTCCGAGAATAACCACATGACCGGGCTTCACCCCGGATGCGCCGCTCAGCAATACGCCCCGACCGCCATTGTGGGCCTGGAGACTCCAGGCTCCCACCTGAAGCGCCAGCCGCCCGGCCACCTCGCTCATGGGCGCCAGCAGCGGCAGGGAGCCATCCTCCAACTGAATGGTTTCATAGCCGAGCGCGGTCACCTGACGGTCCAGCAGCGCTCGGGTGAGTTGTTCTGCTGCGGCAAGATGCAGGTAGGTAAACAGAATAAGGCCGGGACGTAGCAAGGGGTACTCGGCAGCCAGGGGCTCTTTGACCTTGAGGATGAGCTCGGCCTGCGCCCAGACCTCTTGGGCGGAGCCCTGAATACGCGCCCCGGCCGCGGCATACTGCTCATCTGGAATACTGCTCCCGGCACCGGCCTGGGTTTCGACCACAACCCGGTGACCGTGCGCCACCAGAGCGGCGACGCCGCTGGGCGTGATGGCCACGCGGGTCTCCTCGGCTTTGATTTCCTTGGGAATACCAATCACCATACGAGCGCTCCTATACTTTACATTGGAGAAATGCTTCGCATATTCTGACTGTAGCATGGCTGTGATACTCGATGGAAAGCGGTACGCGCGGACAGTCCGCCAGGGTCTGAAGGAACGCATCGCCCGAATCCGGCACCAACCCGGACGCCACGACTGGCAGCCGGGGCTGGCGACGATTCTGATCGGCGAGGACCCGGCCTCACGCGCTTATATCGGCACCAAGGAAAAAGCCTGCCGTGAGGTCGGCATTGCGCCGTTCGGACATCGCCTGCCGCAGAGCGTATCGGCCGACGAAGTCATGGCGCTCATTGGCCGGCTCAACGCGCGTCCCGATGTCCACGCTATTCTGCTCCAACTTCCTCTCCCGGACCATTTGGAGCCGGCGGCCCTGATTGAGGCCATCAGGCCGGACAAAGACGTGGATGGGCTCCATCCGGTGAATCAGGGTCGTCTGATGTTGGGCCAGGCCGGGCTGCGCCCCTGCACCCCGCTGGGGGTTATGCATCTCATCGACCAAAGCGGCATGGCTATCGAGGGCAAACGCGCGGTCGTCGTTGGTCGGAGCAATCTGGTTGGCAAACCGCTAGCCCTCCTGCTCCTGGAGCGAAACGCGAGCGTGACGAGCTGCCACTCGCACACGGCCAATCTCGCCGACCACATCCGCCAGGCGGATATTGTCGTGACCGCAACCGGGCAAATTGACACCATCAAAGGGGACTGGATAAAAGAGGGCGCGTGTGTCATTGACGTTGGCATATCGCGCAGCCCGGATGGGTCGCTGAAAGGGGATGTGGAGTTCGCTCTTGCCAAGGAACGTGCCGCCTATATTTCTCCTGTTCCAGGCGGGGTCGGACCGCTGACGGTCGCTATGCTCTTGGCCAACACTGTCCAGACTGCGGAAAAGCAGACCCTCACCCCTGCCCCAGGGGGAGAGGGGTAAAAAGGTATAGAGGTGCTATGACTGCCAACCGAACGCCGCTGTATAAGCTGCACCGTTCCTTGGGGGCACGCATGATTGAATTCGGTGGCTGGCAGATGCCCGTGCACTATAGCGGGATTCTGGCCGAACACCGGGCCGTGCGGACGCGGGTCGGACTGTTTGATCTGAGCCATATGGGCGAGATCGAAATAGTGGGTCCGCGTGCGTATGAGGTCTGTCAGGAATTATTCGTGACCGATATTGCCCGCATACGGATCACGCAGGCCCAGTACTCGGTCATGTGTTTTGCCGAGGGCGGCATAGTCGACGACGTCATTATCTATCGTCTGGCTGAGGCGCGCTATGTGGTGTGTGTGAATGCCGCCAATCGCCCGACCGACTACGAGTGGATGGCGGAGCACAATCGCGGTCGGGCCGAGATGATTGACCGGAGTGACGAGTACGCGCTGATCGCCCTCCAGGGTCCGCAGGCCCAGACGGTTCTGTCTCGGCTTACCGCGTACGATCTTGCGGCCATTCGTCGCTATTGGACGGCACAGGGGGAGGTGGCCGGGGTGCCGACTCTGCTGGCACGCACCGGCTACACCGGGGAAGATGGCTTTGAACTCTTTGTCCCGGCCGAGCGGGCCGAACATATCTGGCAGGCCTGCGGCGAGGCCGGACGCGCGTCGAATCTGGTGCCGGTCGGTCTCGGGGCGCGGGATACGCTGCGCCTGGAGGCCGGCTATCTGTTATACGGCAACGATATTGATGCCCGGACCACACCGCTGGAGGCCGGTTTGCGGCGTCTCGTCCATTTTGAGGCCGGACCCTTTGTCGGGTCCGAGGCGCTGCTCAAGCAACAGGCTGATGGGATTGAAAAACAACTGGTGGGGATCAAGATGGAGGGCGCGGGCATTCCTCGCCGGGGATATACGATTTGGAGCGGACAAGAGAGTCAACGTCAGGTCGGTGTGGTGACCAGTGGCACCCAGTCTCCCATGCTGGGCGTTGGTATCGCCTTAGGCTCTGTTTCCCCGGCGTGCGCGGACGAAAAGAGTAAACGCGCCCTCCAAACCGACAAAGCTGGGCACGTTTACTCTTCTGGGACACCGCTGACAATTGCGGTCCGGAATCGCCATATTCCGGCGACGGTCGTCAAGCCGCCATTTTATCGGAGGAGTAAGAGTAAATAGGGAGGAGGTTATGGAAGTCCCACAACAGTTACGCTACTCACAGGAGCACGAGTGGGTATTGGTTGAGGAGGATAATCTGGCAACCATCGGCATCACCGATTACGCCCAAGACCAGCTTGGGGATGTCGTGTTTGTCGAGTTGCCCGAGCCTGATACCCGGCTCACCCAGGATGAGCCCTTTGGCGTGGTTGAATCGGTCAAGGCGGTGTCTGACATTTACGCCCCGGTCAGCGGGACGGTCAAGGAAGTCAATACCGAGCTGCTGAACACGCCGGAGACGCTGAATGAAGACCCGTATGGCGATGCCTGGCTGGTCCAGGTTGAAATGAATGAGCCCGAAGAGCTGGACGCACTCATGACCGCCGAGGAATATGAACGCTTTGTCGAAGAAGAACGGGAAAGCGCGGATGAATAAGAGTCTACTAAGGTCATTGGGTCTATAGGGTCTCGACTCAACAGACTCAACAGACCCGACAGACCCAACAAACCTAACTCACCATGCGTTACATCCCGCATACCGAGCACGATATTCAGGCCATGCTGGCCGTCCTTGGGGTGGATTCCGTGGAGGACCTGATTCGCCACCTGCCCGAGGACCTGCGGCAACGCGCTAGCCTTGATCTCGCCCCCGGCCTGGCGGAGTCTGAAATCAGCCAGCGCCTGACCGCGTTGGCTGAACAGCAGACCGGCTATAGTCCGGAGCAGTCTTTTCTTGGAGCCGGGGCCTATCCGCACCTCGTTCCCGTCGTGGTTGACCAAATGGTGCAGCGGGCGGAGTTTGCCACGGCCTATACGCCGTATCAACCCGAGGTCAGCCAGGGGACGCTCCAGGTCATTTTCGAGTTCCAGTCGCTGGTCGCTTCCCTGTTGGGCTTGGAGGTCGCCAACGCCAGCATGTATGACGGCGCGTCGGCGAGCGCCGAAGCGGTCCTCATGGCCAAGCGCATCTTGCCCAAACGCTCGCGGGTGCTGGTCGCCCGCTCTCTGCACCCACAATACCGCCAGGTCATTCAGACCTACTTATCTGGGTTCCCAGGGCTGTCGCTGCTTGAGCTGGGTTGGGATGAAACCGGTCGGCTTGAGCCGACGGCCCTGGCCCGTCACCTGGACGAGCGCGTGTGCGGCGTGGTCGTCGGCTATCCAAACGTCTTTGGCGTGATCGAGGATATTGCGGCCATTGGTCGCAGTGCCCAGGACGTTGGCGCCCTGACCCTGTCCGTGACCCCCGAGTCCGTAGCCTTGGGCATTCTCAAATCTCCAGGCGAACTCGGGGCTGATATCGCGGTTGCAGAGGGCCAGAGTCTGGGCATTCCCCTCAGCTATGGCGGACCCGGCCTGGGTCTGTTTGCCTGCCGGAGTCGCTATGTCCGCAATATGCCCGGTCGTCTGGTTGGGGAGACGGTCGATCAGGAGGGGCGGAGCGGATTTGTCCTGACCCTGGCCACCCGCGAACAACACATCCGGCGGGAGCGGGCGACCTCGAATATCTGTACCAATCACGGCCTGTGTGCCCTGGCGGCCACCGTCTTTCTGTGTCTGTTGGGCAAACAGGGACTGCGCGAACTGGCGCTCCGCAACGTGAAGAACAGCCATTATCTGGCAGAGGTGCTGCAACAGACGGCTGGCGTGCAGCCGCGTTTTCCGAGTCCCTTTTTTAATGAATGCGTGCTGACCGTGCCCCACGCCCGCAGCGTGTGGGCGCGCCTCAAAGAGCGTGGAGTCATGGCCGGCATCGTTCTGGATGACTGGTATGAAGAACTCCACGACTGTCTCCTGGTGTGCGCGACCGAGCTCCACACGCGGGAGGCGATTGAAAACTTCGGACAGCAGCTCAGACAGGCGGTCGCATAATGGCTTCTCGCACTACCGCTCCGGGTAAACGGACGCTGCTGAACGAACCCCTGATCTCGGCGCGGGGATCAGTTGGACGGGTCGGCTACGCGCTGCCACGGGACGATATCCCCGAGCGCGATCAGGCGCGCGACCTGCCGGCCGAACTGTGTCGGCAGGCGCTGGACGATTTTCCCGAGGTCAGCGAAGGCGAGGTAGTGCGCCATTTCACGCGGCTGTCGCAGTGGAATATGAGTGCGGCAACGACCCTCTATCCCCTCGGGTCGTGCACGATGAAGTATAACCCGGTGGTAAATGAGTATATGGCCCGCCTGCCGGGTTTGGCCCAACTCCACCCCTTGACTCCGGACGATCAGGCCCAGGGGGCTTTGACCTTGCTGGCCGAGCTTGAGCGCTGTCTGGCCGAGATCAGCGGCATGGATGCCATCAGCTTGCAGCCCGCGGCAGGGGCGCAGGGTGAGTTGACCGGCATGAAGCTCATCCGGGCCTATCACCAGGACCGCGGCACACCGCGCAAGAAAGTCTTGATTCCGGCGAGTGCGCACGGCACCAATCCCGCCTCGGCGGCCTTATGCGGCTATGACGTGGTGCAGGTCGCCACCGGCTCGGACGGTATGCTCAGCGCCGACGCCGTGGCCACCTATACGGACGCCGAAGTGGCCGCCCTGATGGTGACCAACCCGAATACGCTCGGACTCTTTGAGCGCGAGATTCTTCGGATCACCGACGTGCTGCACGCGCACGGGGCGCTGGTGTATATGGACGGCGCCAACCTGAACGCCCTGATGGGTGTGGCCAAGCCGGGCCATATGGGCGCGGATGTTATTCAATTCAATCTGCATAAAACCTTCTCCACTCCGCACGGCGGGGGCGGCCCCGGTGCCGGGCCGGTTGGAGTGAAAAAGATTTTAGAACCCTATCTGCCCATCCCTCGGCTCGTCCACAAAAACGATAGCTATGCCTGGAGTGACGCCGCGCCCAAATCAATCGGGCGGGTGCGCTCCTTCTACGGTAATTTCGGCATCCTGGTGCGGGCCTACGCCTATATTCTGGCGCTGGGTGGCAATGGGCTCAGGCACGCCACCCGCATGGCCATTCTGAATGCCAACTACCTGCGCAAACGGCTCGAATCGGTCTACAGCCTGGCCACCCAGGAGCCGTGCATGCACGAATGTGTCTTCTCGGATCGCTCGTTTCAGCAGACCGGCATCAAGACCCTGGATATTGCCAAACGGCTGCTTGATTATGGCTTTTATGCGCCAACGATTTATTTCCCCTTAGTCGTGAGCGGGGCGCTGATGATTGAGCCGACGGAAACGGAAACCAAAGAAACCCTGGACGAATTTGCCGACGCGCTGCTGGCCATTGCCCGGGAGATTACCGACCGGCCCGACCTGCTCAAGCAGGCGCCGTTCACCACGCCGGTCAGCCGCCTGGATGAAACCCGCGCCGCCCGCCGGCCCGTCTTACGCTGGAGTCGCTCGCAAGACTCCTAATCCCCAACCCCCAACCCCCAATCCCTAACCCCCATTTCAGCTTTCTGCTAGGCTGCTGGCCGTGGAGACGATTCATATTCGAGGCGCGCGCCAGCATAATCTCAAAAACATTAACCTTGAGATTCCACGCCAGCAGCTTGTGGTGATTACCGGCGTCTCCGGGTCGGGCAAATCGACCCTGGCCTTCGATGTCCTGTACGCCGAGGGCCGCCGCCGCTATATGGCCTCGCTGTCCGCCTCGGCGCGGCAGTTTCTGACGCAGCAGGCCAAACCCGATGTGGATGCCATCAGCGGCCTGTCGCCTGCGGTCGCGCTCGAACAGCGTCGCACCACGCCCTCACTCCGCTCGACCGTTGGCACGGTCAGCGAGATTGCCGACTATCTGCGCTTGCTCTACGCCCGAGTCGGCACGCCGCACTGCCTGGACTGCGGACGCGTAATCGAACGCCACAGCGTGCCCCAGATTGTCGATCAACTGCTCGATTTACCCGAAGGGAGTCGGCTTCAGCTTTTGGCGCCCATCCGCCTTTTCCATCCTGATGACTGTGACACCGTCCTCCAAGACCTGCACACAGCAGGCTTTGTCCGTATCCGCTTGAACGGAACCATCCACGACCTGATGGAGCTGGACCTGGCCGGAAAGATTGCGGGTCTGAGCCCCGATGAGATCGCCGAGACCCAACTCGATATCGTCGTTGACCGGCTCGTGGTCAAAAGCGGCGTGGCCCAACGCCTGGCCGATTCGCTGGACACGGCTCTGCGCTACGGCAAGGACGTGGTCAGCGTGCTGATCGGAGAAAACGAGGAGCGTCTGTTCACCCAGCGCCTGATCTGTCCGGCGTGTGATTTTTCCTATCCGGAACTGAGCCCGGCCTTCTTTTCACCCAATAGCCCCGAAGGAGCGTGTCCGGCCTGTGAGGGGCTCGGCGTACAACAGGATCCCCCCCATCCCCCCCTTAGTAAGGGGGGGCGGGGGGGGGATAAGCGGGGCAGTGCCCCGGCCGCGGCCGACTCGCAGGTCTGTGCCGGGTGTAACGGCGCACGCCTCCGGCCGGAGACCCAGGGGATACGCCTCGGGGACAGCAGCCTGAGCGAACTCAGCGCACGGCCGCTTGGAGGGGCGCTCGACTTTTTTTCTCGGCTTGTTTTTTACGGACAGACGGAGCAGATTGCCCGCCCGCTGTGTCAGGAGATTGTCACCCGTCTCCAGGCCCTGGTCGATCTGGGCTTGGACTATGTCAGCCTGGACCGCCCGATGGTGTCGCTGTCCGGGGGCGAGGCCCAGCGGGTCCGGCTGGCGACGCTGCTGGGGAACGGCTTGTCCGGGGTCATCTATATTCTGGACGAACCGTCGGTCGGGTCGCATCCGCGTGACACGATTCAGCTCCTGGAGATGCTCAAACGGCTGTGTCAGCAGGGCAATACGGTTGTGGTGGTCGAGCACGACCCCGAGACCATGCTGGCTGCCGACCATCTGATTGATTTGGGCCCGGGTGCCGGCGAGCAGGGCGGCCGGGTGTGTGCCGTCGGAACACCCCAGGACATCAAAAACGCCCCGAACTCGCTGACCGGACAGTATCTTTCCGGCGAGGCGCAGATTCCCCTACCGACCAAACGACGCCGCTCGAAACATTTCCTCAGCCTCGCGCATACGCGGGTGCATAATCTCAAGGATATCAGCGTGGACTTCCCGCTCGGGGTGCTGACGTGTATGACTGGCGTCTCGGGCTCGGGCAAGAGTTCGCTCATCAGCGACGCCCTCGTGCCGGCTCTGGCGGCTGTGCTGGCGGGTAGGACATCGACCGCAGCAGGGGTCGGCCAGCTCTCCGGCGGGCAGCAGCTCGACAAGCTGATAGTGGTGGACCAGGCTCCCATCGGACGAACGCCCAGTTCCACCCCGGCAACGTATATCGGCCTCCTCCGCCCGCTGCGCGCCCTGTTTGCCCAACTGCCCGAGGCGCGCGTGCGCGGCTATACCCAGAACCGCTTCTCTTTTAACGTCAAAGGTGGACGCTGTGAGGCGTGTGAAGGCAATGGCGTCTCCGTGGTTGAGATGAGTTTTCTACCCGATGTCTATGTCCGGTGTGATGTATGCCACGGCCGGCGCTATAATCGAGAGACATTAGCGGTCACCTGGCGTGGCCGGAGTATCGCCGACGTGCTGAATATGACGGTCACCGAGGCGCTCGCACTCTATGGCGACATCCCGGAAATCCGGTCGCGTCTGGAAACCTTACGCGCGGTCGGGCTGTCATATTTGCGCCTGGGCCAAGCCGCCCCCACGCTGTCCGGTGGAGAAGCGCAGCGGCTCAAGCTGGCCAAAGAGTTGAGCCGTAAAAGCACGGGACGGACCTTATTTCTTTTTGATGAACCGACCACCGGCCTGCATCTGGCCGATATTCAGCGCCTGCTGGATATCTTCACCCTACTCGTTGAAGCCGGGAACACCGTTGTGGTGATTGAACATAACCTGGAGGTGGTAAAAACCGCAGATTGGATCATCGACTTGGGTCCCGAAGGGGGAGAGGCCGGGGGCAAGGTCGTTGCCTGCGGGACACCCGAGGACATTAGCCGGGTTGAGCAATCGTACACCGGTCGGTTTTTGAAAAGCCTGTTGTGAGCGTCGGCCTCACTCACGCGCCCCCTCTCGCCCTGGCCGTGTAGGTTGACAGGCTCAGGGAGAAATCCTAAGTTGGACCCCTAGAGTCCACTTTAAGAAATTCCAACTCGTATCGAACAGTGAAGGGGCATTATGGAGCGCGATCCGATCTACATGGATAACCAAGCTACCACGCCAGTAGACTCGCGCGTGATTGAGGCCATGGTCCCGTTTCTCGGAGAGATATACGGGAATGCGGCCAGCCGGAATCATGCCTTTGGGTGGGCGGCCGAAGAGGCGGTGGACCGGGGGCGCAGCCAGATTGCGGGTTTGGTCGGGGCACGACCCAAAGAGATCATTTTCACCAGCGGCGCGACCGAGTCGGACAACCTGGCGATTAAGGGCGTGGCGGAGTTCTACGCGGATAAAGGCAACCACATCATTACGGCGGTCACCGAACACAAGGCGGTCCTGGATACCTGTCAGGCCCTCGAACGGGCCAATCTCGCGGAGGTGACCTACTTACCGGTAGATCAGTATGGTCGGGTGGATGTCGATGATGTGAAGCAGGCGATCCGAGACAATACGATCCTGATTTCTCTGATGTATGCCAACAACGAGATTGGCACCCTGCATCCCGTTAGAGAGATTGGCAAGCTCGCCAAAGAGCGGGGCATCCTGTTTCACTGTGATGCGACCCAGGGCGTGGGCAAGGTCCCGGTGAACGTTGATGAAGACGGCATCGACCTGATGTCGATGAGCGCCCATAAGATATATGGACCCAAGGGCTGCGGGGCCTTATACGTCCGGTCACGAGGCCCCAGGGTTCGCCTGCGCGCCCAGGTGCACGGCGGCGGCCATGAGCGGGGAATGCGCTCGGGGACGCTGAACGTGGCGGGCATTGTCGGGTTTGGCAAGGCGTGCGAGTTGTGCGGACAGGACTTGGAAGCCGAGGCCGGCCGCCTTATCAGCCTGCGGCAGAGACTCCATGCTGGTCTGACCGAAAACCTGGAAGAGGTATATTTGAACGGCCATCCGACCGAGCGGATTCCCGGCAACTTGAATCTGAGCTTTTCGTATGTAGAGGGCGAATCCTTCCTGATGGGACTCAACCGGGAGATCGCGCTGTCGTCCGGTTCCGCCTGTACCTCGGCGACCCTTGAACCGTCGTATGTGCTCAAGGCGCTGGGTGTCGGCGAAGAGTTGGCCCATACCTCGATTCGGTTCGGCCTGGGACGCTTTAACACCGAAGAGGATGTGGACTACGTTATCAGGCGTGTCTCCGAGGTGGTCGTCCGCTTGCGGGAGATGTCACCCCTGTACGAGATGGCCAAGGAAGGCATAGACCTCAAATCCGTCCAGTGGAAAACCTGAGCACAACAAGCCTGCAACACCGATAGCACTCTATACTGAGGGAGAAACCGATGGCATACACCGAGCGAGTCCTGGAGCATTACGAGCGGCCGCGGAACGTGGGGAGTTTTGAGGCGGCGGAAGCCAACGTGGGCACGGGGGTGGTGGGCGCCCCGGAGTGCGGGGACGTGATGAAGTTACAGTTGAAGATCAACCCGCAGACCGAAGTGATTGAAGACGCGAAGTTCAAGACCTTCGGGTGTGGGTCGGCGATTGCGTCGTCGAGCTATGTGACGGAGTTGGTGAAGGGCAAGACGGTGGCGGAGGCGGGGGCGATCAAGAACACGCAGATCGTGGAAGAGTTGGCACTGCCGCCGGTGAAGATACACTGTTCGGTATTAGCCGAGGATGCGATCAAGGCGGCGGTGGCGGACTGGCGGGGACATTCAGAGGAAGCGGTGCCACCGAAGAAGGATGCCGCCTAGGCAAACGTACACAGAAACCATAAGAAGATTGGGACAACTGGTATGGCAGCAAGCGCGAAAGCAAAGCTCAAGATCGACATCAGCGAAAACGCAGCCAAAAAGATTGAAGACCTGGCGGTCCAGGACGAGCGGCAGGATTGCGGCTTGCGGGTCAAGGTGGTTGGTGGAGGCTGTTCGGGTTTGTCCTACAAGATGGCCCTGGACAGCCCACGTGACGGTGACCGTGTCTTTGAGCGCGAAAGTGCCAAAGTCATCGTTGACCGCAAAAGCTTTATCTATCTCCGCGGGACGGAGTTGGATTTCTCCGAAACCTTAATGGATTCAGGCTTTAAGCTGACGAATCCCAATATCAAACGCGCATGCGGCTGCGGTAGCTCCTTCTCGGTCTAGCCCAACACACTATGCCAACGCCGACGGTGGTGCGCTGCTGGCGCTGTCAGGACGAGCATACACCCCAGGTGTTCTGCCCGGCCTGCGCGGCTCTCCAACCCTTACCTCCGGACCTTGACTATTTCACGCTATTTGGTCTGGCTCGCGAGCCGCTGCTTGACGAGCAGGTGCTGGCCAAGACGTATTATGAGCTGAGCCGCCAACTCCATCCGGACCTGCACCAGACCGGGACTGCTGAGGAACAGGAGGCCAGCCTTCAGAATACCGCGCTGGTGAACCGGGCCTACTGGACCCTGCGCGATCCGGTCCAGCGCGGCCGGTACTGGCTCGAACTCAACGGCGAACAGCTCGGCAAGGAAAACAATAGGGTCCCTCCCGCTCTGGCCCTGTTGGTGTTTGAGGTACAGGAAAAGCTGGCCGCCGTCCGGGAGGCCCAGAGTGCCGAGACCGATGCCGCGCTGGCGGGCCTCAAAGCCGAGCTGACGCAGGTACGGGACGATCTGGACGACCGGATGCGGGACTTACAGCACAGGCTGGCGGCCAATTTCTCCAAATGGGCGCAGGCTGACGGTGCGGCTGAGCTCTTGGGCGAACTGAAGCGGGTACTGTCCGATATGGCCTATCTGCGGACCTTAACCCGCGACGTGGACAAGGCCCTCTCCACCCTGTGAAAAAAAGAGGCGAAGCGTGGAACATATAGTTGGGATCGATCTCGGCACCACCAATAGTCTGATTGCGTATGTGGACGACACCGGCCCACAAGTCGTTGCCGATAGCGCAACCGGGCAGAAGATGCTGCCGTCTATCGTCAGTTTTTTGCCGAATGACCGGGTTGTCGTCGGCTGGGAGGCGGGCGAGTTGGCCCGAACCCAGCCGCTCTCGACCATTCGGTCGGTGAAGCGCTTTATGGGCCTCGGCATGGAGCATGTGAGTCCTGATGATCGCAAGCGCTATCGCTTCGTTGACGATCAGGGCGACGCCGCCGGTCTGGTCCGTTTTGCCATCCACGACCGACAGGTGACACCCCCGGAGGTCTCGGCCGTTATTCTGCGTGCCTTGCGGGACCGGGCCGCGGCGGCCCTCCAAGAAGAAGAGACCGGTAAGGTGGTCATTACCGTTCCGGCGTATTTCAACGATTCGCAGCGGCAGGCGACCAAAGACGCCGGCAAGCTGGCCGGTCTTGAGGTCATTCGCCTCCTCAACGAACCAACCGCGGCCGCTCTGGCCTATGGCCTGAATACAAAAGAAGAGGGGCTGATTGCGGTGTATGACTTTGGGGGTGGCACGTTTGACGTGTCCATTCTGCGGCTCCACACCGGCATCTTCGAGGTGTTATCCACCAACGGCAATACCCGCTTGGGTGGTGACGATATCGATCAGTCCATAGCCGAGCGTTTTCTCCTGGCGGAACTGGCCGAGGAAGTACGCGATGATCCGCAGGTGCTGAATAGTGCGCTGCGTGCGGCCGAAAAGGCCAAGCGGGTCTTATCCGAGCAGGACGAGACGGTCCTCAATCTGAGCGTCCCGGACAAGGGGATTCAGGTCTCTCGTCGCCTGACCCGTCACGAACTGGAAGCCGCAGTTGACGAGGTTGTGGCCCGCACGCTTGAGCCGTGTCGGCAGGCGCTCAAAGATGCCGGGCTTGAGACCCCTGATATTGAAGAAGTCATCCTTGTCGGCGGCTCGACCCGCATGCCGCTGGTACGCCGGCGCGTAGGTGAGTTTTTTGGTCGGACGCCACTCGCAGGTATTGATCCTGATGAAGTCGTCGCTATTGGGGCGGCTGTCCAGGCGGATACCCTGTCCGGACGGCGGCGGGATATGCTGCTGCTCGATGTGGTGCCGTTATCCTTGGGGATTGAGACCATGGGCGGGGTCATGAGTCACCTCATTGAACGCAATACGACCATCCCGGCCAGTGTGAAGGAAATGTTCACCACCGCGGTCGATGACCAGACCGCGGTCGCCGTGCATGTCCTGCAAGGCGAGCGCGAGCTGGTCCAGGATTGTCGCAGCCTGGCCCGCTTCAGCATTCCCATTGAGCCCAAGCCGGCCGGGGTCCCGCGCGTCGAAGTGACGTTTATGATCGACGCCAACGGTATTCTGAACGTTTCCGCCACCGACCTGCGAACCGGGCTCGAACGTTCGCTGGAGGTGAAACCGTCCTACGGCTTGACCGACGAAGAGGTGGAGCGGCTGCTGGAAGAGTCCATCGACTTTGCGGAAGAGGACATTGAGCAGCGCTTGCTGATTGAGGCCCGGACGGAGGCCGATACCGTGCTGCACGCCACCGACAAAGCCCTGAGCCAGGAGGCCTCGTTTCTGCAAGAGGGGGAGGAGGAGCAGATTGCCCAGGTCGTGCAAAAGGTCCGCGAGGCGTGCGCTGGAGAAGACTACGATCTGATCCGGGACCTGACCGAGGAGTTGAGCCAGGTGACCACGCCGTTTGCCCAACGGATTATGGATTCTTCAATCCAGGAGGCGCTGGGTGAGAAACAGCTCTCCGACTTATAGCGCCCGGAGGGAGTCATGAAGCTATACTGGGACACGCCTGAGGATATTGCCGAGCAGCTCTTCGAAGCCCAGCCCGAGACCGATCCGTTGAGCATCCGTTTTACCGATTTGCTCCGCTGGGTCACCACCCTGGAGGATTTTAGCGACGACCCCCAGGAGTCGAGCGAGGGTAAACTCGAAGCCATCCAAATGGCCTGGCTGGAAATATATAAAGAGGAAAACGCTTAGAGGGTGTTCGATAGCCTCTGATTTACTCCACGTCCGTAATCACAAAATTCTGACTATTCTGCTGCCACTCCAACAGTACACTCTGCCCCAGGCGGGGGAAGTTCTCCACCACACACTCGCCCTCGACGCCCCGCAGAAACTCCTGCCCCAGCGTTGTCACCTGTACCGTAGCTCGGCCCAACTCTACCCCATCCGCCTTGGCCACCACCATATGCTCCCCATCCCCCAGCCGATTCCAGTTGAGCAACAGCCCAAAGCCGTTGTACGTGTCGTCACACACGGTTTTTGTGTCCAGCCGCTCCATCCCATAGCCCGCGGGTTGAGCCCGCCCGTTGATCTCAATAGTCACTTCGTCGGCGTCACACACCCAGCCCCAGATTGTCCCAATGCCGCTCTGAAATGACATCGGTCCCGGATTCTCCAACACTCCCCGCTGCGGCTCAGTAGACACTGGCGGTTCGCTGTGACGGAACGGAGGCACGACGTTCGGGCCTTTGATCCGTATGACTGCCATATGAATGTCACTCAGGTTTTTGGTGCCGGTCTCGTCAGATAGGAAGGTGCGGAACACGTGGCTTAGTGTTCCATTTGATCCATCGCCGTTGAGCGTCACCACCCCGAACCCACCGCAACTGCCCAAGGCCGCGTGCTTCACGGAGACGGGATGTGGACCTCGGAAGGAGACGATGAGCCTGCTGCCATCGGGAGAGACATCAATGGAGTCCGGGGCAGGATCGTCATCGAATTCATAGTCTTCATCATCCTGATTGACAAAGGGCGCTCCTTCGCCGACACACCATTCTGACCCGGTGAGGTCGATGGTTCCCGCATGTGCTGCTGCCTGCTCTTCCAGCGTTGCGTCGGGATCGTTGATAATCTTGCCCAGATCGAAGACTTCTATGACGTTTTGGATTCGATCAGCCTGATAGAGATATCGGCCGGTGGTGGGTGAGATGATCATGCCGTGGGCATCACGGCGATTGGCTAAATCCTCTTCAGAGGTGATCCCCAGCGTTTTCTCTTCCAAAAATTTCACGGGCCGCGGCATATTAGGCGTTGTGAGAGGGCTGGCGCCATCAGGATAGTCGAGCGGCAGCCGATACATGATGAACACGGAGTCATCCGCGCCGGCGGCACTCGCGGACACACCCGCGTTGATATATATAAAGCCACCCCCTTCCTCGCCGCCACACCCGGCGCCATTGATGACGTCATTGGTATATTCGGCAACGATGGACATCGGTTCGGTCGTCATATCAACCACAAACAGTCCGCCACCGCCGAGCGTGAGATACACATGCTGATTGTTGCTGCTGGGTCGGGCGCAAACCAGGACGTTATTGGGCCGTCCCGGCCCTTCCTTGAGTGTGCCGCTTGGCGTGTACATCGTTTGGAAGTTGGTATACTCCCCGCTCACCTGCCCGGCGGGCAAGGTGGAATCGGCCATCGCTTCCATAGCGGTTAGGTCTCGGCCCCCCACCAAATCGAGCGTGGCCGCTTTGTTGAAAATGAAGGTGCCGGTCTCCTTATCATAATCAATGCGTTCCAACAGCTTTGCGCCAAGATTGGCCACAAGCAGCTTAGTGCCGTCCAGACTGAAATAAGACATATGATTCGAGGGCGCGGAGCCTTCCGGCCCAGTGGTCCGAAAGAGAGCTTTGGCCAACTTCTCCGCCTCACGCGGTCCCCCTTGAATCGGTCCACATTGCTTGAACCCGTTGCCAGACAGCGTACATTGTCCCTCCGCATCGATAATACCCACCAGCCCAACGCCCGGCCCAAAAAAGTTCGCATTCAGATATCGATGTGACGGATGCGGTAACATGCCGTGCAGACGCTCGACATTCGCGCCGAGTTCTGAGAACGCGTGTGGAAAGACATCGTCCGCTTCGATGACAGCCGGCGTAAATTCCTCATGGTCTTCAGCATACGTTCCGGGCTGCGCCCTCATGATGTCGCGGCCTTCGTAGATGAGAATCCGGCTGCCAAAAGTTCCGGTGGGATTCTCGGTGCTGATATCGGCACTATTCGATTGGTCGGACAACCAGACTTCCCATTCAACCGCCAGGGCATGACTGGCCGTCAACACACACGCCGCGATTACGCTAATAATGCTGTTAAGGGAACGCAACATGGAAAAGTCCTCCTTACCTCACTCTATCTATAGAGAGGAAAAAATAATTTTCTCTCTCTATAAGGCGGAGAAACTATCCTTATAAATAGAATAAGTCAATCTATTCTACTTATATGAGGTTACTCGACTCTGTTCAGCCTTGTACCTTTGTAGGTAGGGGTATGGACAGGAAAATCCTGGTCGGACAGCGGATCAGAAAACTGAGAAAACTCCGCAAACTCTCTCAGGGGGTGCTGGCGGATAGAGCGTCAACGAGCGCCAAATATCTCAGCCGTATCGAGATCGGGCACGAGAACCCCACCATAGACCTGCTGTTCCGGCTGGCTGATGGCTTGAATGTCGAACCCTATGAAATGCTGTATTTCGAAGATGGCGAGATCATACGCCAACTACGGACAAAGGCGACGAAGCTCATAGACGAAGTTCCGGACGAGGATATCGCGCGCGTCGTCGGACTGCTCGAAGCCGTGCTGCACTGAGAAGGGCGTGATGGCCCTCATATCGTGGATCAGAGACAAACGAGAAGGGATAGAACCCAGCTACCCTTGCTGAAGACAATGAGGGGAGCATAGACTGTTCGCCGTCGTGATACGCTTTCTGTTCCGCAGCATTACTCGTTGTGTTCTTTGGATCATCGATCTTCTTGCGCGCCTCACCGGACGGCACCGGCCGTATAATACCCTTCAGCTAGAGCTGACTGGTCATCTTGCCGAAGATGGGGTCCTGGGCTTTCTGCCGTTTCGCCGTTCAACCGCTCCGGACCTGTTCGGCCTGACCACCCTGCTACGCTGGGCGCGTGAGGACGAGCAGCTCAGCACCGTTGTTCTCAGCATCGACCATCTGGACACCGGCTGGGCCCGCCTGCAAAACCTGCGGCGCTCCATTCAGGCGCTCCGTCACGCTGGGAAATACGTCCTGGTCTATCTGGCCGAGGGGGGCACCCAGGAGTATTACCTCGCTAGCGCGGCCAACGCGGTGGCAATGGCGCCGGCCGGTCACCTGACCATCACCGGCCTCGCCGCAGAGACGATGTTCTTTAAGGGCGCGCTCGACAAGCTGGGCATCCAAGCCCAGGTCAGTCAGGCCGGGCAGTATAAGTCGGCCGGGGAGCCGTTTACGCGGACGTCCCTGTCTGAGCCGCATCGGGAGATGATGAATAGCCTCCTGGACGACCTGTACGATCAGATTGTTGAGGGCGTCGCCGCAACCCGGAAGACCGACACCGCCACCGTTCGGGCACTCATTGACCAGGGGCTGTTTCTGCCCCACGAAGCCCAGGAAGTGGGCCTGATCGATCACATTGGCTATGAAGATGATATCCCGCACTGGCTCGAAAGCCGGGGAGGACAGACGGATGGCGGGCCTGCGACCGAGAGCGTGCAGGTCATTGAGGCGGGTGCCTATCTGCGCCGCCGCGGACGACTCATGCGGCGCCATGCGCTGCGTTATCCTCCGGTGCGGATGGCCTTTATGACGGTGGGCGGCACGATTACGCGCGGAGAAACCGAGACCGGGAGTGACGGGATTCAATCCACCGGCTCTGCCAGTATGATCCGAGACCTCCGGCAGGTGCGCGAAGACCCCGGTATCGCGGGCATTATGATCCGGGTGTCGAGTCCGGGCGGTTCCGGGCTGGCCTCTGATCTGGTCTGGCACGAGATTCTCCAAACCAAAGAAGAGAAGCCGGTGATTATCTCTATGGGCGATGTGGCCGCTTCCGGCGGATATTATATCGCGCTGGCCGGGACGACCGTTTTTGCCGAGGAAGGGACGGTGACCGGCTCAATCGGGGTCATTGCCGGGAAGGCGGTCTTGCAGGGACTGTATGCCCAGCTCGGTCTGGATAAGGAAATCCTGACCCGCGGCAAGCGGGCGGCGCTGTTCTCCGACTATCTGGCCTTTGGTCCGGCAGAGCAGGAGCGCATGAATACTGAAATCCAGAGCTTCTATCAAGACTTTGTCAAAAAAGTCGCCCAGTGTCGGTCGCTCAGTTATGAGACGGTTGACGCCTGTGCCCAAGGGAGAGTCTGGAGCGGCAGGCAGGCGGTGGCCCGTGGCCTGGTTGACCGGATAGGCGGGCTGGAAGAGGCCCTGGCCGAACTCAAATATCGCGTCGGGTTGCCTGACCACTGGCCGGTTGGGGTCGAACGTTTCCCCAAGCCGGCTTCGCTGCTGCGGTTCCCATCCCTTTTACGCCTCCTGCCCTGGGGGGGGAGCGTCCACGGACCCGGCTGGTCCTGGGAACGAGACCGGATATGGGCAATTCTCCCGTTTTCTCTGCGTTTTTTGTAACCTAGGTGACAGCCTGACCCTTGCCTTGAACTTGTAATCCTTCGGTACGTCGGATATTCTACCGATCTATAATCTTCCGGGTCATATTCTGACTGAGTCTGTAACAACCCTAAGCGAACAGTGCTGTAACAGCCGAGGGGGAGGAGATTCCATGGCCACCAATCCAGCGGGGGGGCCCCTGCAGAAATCGACGCAAGAGCGTGAAAGCGTCGTTATTCGTTTTGCCGGTGATTCCGGGGACGGCATGCAGTTGACCGGCACCCGTTTTACCTCCGAATCCGTTCTGGCCGGGAATGATGTCGGCACCTTGCCCGACTTTCCGGCGGAAATCCGGGCTCCTACCGGCACGCTGTACGGGGTGAGCGCCTTTCAGATCAATTTCAGCAATAAAAATGTCTATACCCCAGGGGACGATCTCGACGCCCTGGTGTGCATGAACCCGGCAGCGCTCAAAACCAATATTGCCGACCTGCAGCAGAACGGCATTCTCATCGTTGACCCGGCTGAATTCAGCACGGCCAACCTGAGAAAAGCCGAGTACGAAGCGAACCCGCTTGAGGACAATTCGCTGGATAAATACCAGGTCTATAAGGTGGAAGTCACCAAGATGACGACCCTGGCCCTGAAGGACATCGGCCTGCCAAACCGGTCGGTCATGCGGAGTCGAAACTTTTTTGCCCTGGGCGTTGTCTCCTGGCTGTTCAATCGTCCGATTGAGCCGACCCTGGAATGGATACAACAGCGCTTCGGGAAGACCCCGGTGGTCGCCGAGGCCAACACCCTGGCCATCAAAGGCGGTTATAATCTGGGTGAAAATACCGATATGTTTGCCTCGTCCTATGAGATCAAGCCGGCCGAGATCGAGCCTGGGACGTATCGCAATATCACGGGCAACTCGGCCACCGCCCTGGGTTTTGTGATTGCCGCCCAAAAGGCCGGGCTGCCCCTCTTCCTGGGCAGCTATCCCATCACGCCGGCCAGCGACGTGCTGCACGAATTGGCCGGATACAAAAACTATAACGTCTATACCTTCCAGGCCGAAGACGAAATTGCCGGGGTGGGGGCCGCCCTGGGCGCCGCTTTTGGCGGGGCACTGGCCATTACGACCACCAGTGGCCCTGGGATGAACCTCAAGGGTGAGACCGTGGGGCTGGCCGCCACGGTTGAACTGCCGATGGTGATTACCAATATCCAGCGCGCCGGGCCGAGTACGGGCATGCCGACCAAGCCCGAACAGACCGACCTCCTCCAGGCGATCTATGGCCGGCACGGAGAATCGCCCCTGCCGGTGATTGCCGCCTCAACACCGTCCGACTGTTTTCACGCCGCCTTTGAGGCGGCCCGGATCGCGATGAAGTATATGACGCCGGTCATCCTGCTGACCGACGGCTTCCTGGCCAACGCCTCGGAGCCGTGGCTCCTGCCGCGGGTCGAGGACCTGCCCAATATCCCGGTCGAATTTCGGACCGACCCGCAGGGCTTCTTCCCCTATCTGCGGGACGAAGAAACCCTGGCCCGCCCCTGGGTCAAACCGGGGACACCCGGTCTTGAGCACCGCATCGGCGGCATTGAAAAGGATTACCTGACCGGCAATATCAGCTACGCCCCGGCCAACCACGAGCAGATGGTGCGCGTCCGGCATAAGAAGGTCGCGAACATCACGCAGGAGATTCCGCCGACGCAGGTGAAGGGGCCCGAGCGGGGCAAGCTGTTGGTTCTGGGCTGGGGCAGTACCTATGGCGCGATTGCCGCTGCGGTCGAGGCCGCGCAGGCGCAGGGTCATGCGGTCGCCCATGCCCATCTGCGCTATCTGAACCCGCTGCCGGCCGACCTGGGTGACGTACTGAGCCGGTATGAAAAGGTGCTTGTGCCCGAGATGAATATGGGCCAGCTCCTCAAGCTGATCCGCGCCGAATATCTGGTTGACGCGGTGGGGCTGAATAAGATCCAGGGCCGCCCGTTTAAGGTGTCTGAAGTGGCAACCCGCATTGCCCGTATGTTGGAGGACTAAAGACCATGAGTACAGAAGCTGCGGTAAAATTGACCCGGAAAGACTTTGTTTCAGACCAGGATGTCCGCTGGTGTCCGGGCTGTGGTGACTATGCCATTCTGGCTCAGGTCCAAAAAATCTTTCCTGAGTTCGGCATTCCCAAAGAAAAAGCGGTGTTCATTTCGGGTATCGGCTGCTCCAGCCGTTTCCCGTACTATATGAACACCTATGGCTTTCATACCATTCATGGCCGGGCGCCGGCGATTGCAACCGGACTCAAGATCTCCCGGCCCGACCTGCACATCTGGCTGGTCACCGGTGACGGCGACGGTTTGAGCATCGGCGGCAACCATCTCATCCATGCCCTGCGCCGGAATGTTGAGCTCAAAATCATGCTTTTCAACAACCGGATTTACGGTCTGACGAAAGGCCAATACTCGCCAACCTCAGAGCTTGGCAAGGTTGCCAAATCCACGCCCATGGGCTCGGTCGACCATCCGCTCAACCCGATCGCCCTGGCGATGGGCGCGGAGGCGACGTTTATCGCCCGCAGTATCGACACCGAAGCCAAGCACCAGCAGGCAACGCTGCGACGCGCCGCCGCCCATAAGGGCGGAGCGTTTATTGAAATCCTGCAAAACTGCAACGTCTATAATGACGGCGCCTGGGAATACCTGAAGGCGAAAGACTCCAAGGCCGATACCCAACTGCTGCTTGAGCACGACAAACCCATGGTTTTTGGTAAGAACAAAGACCGGGGTATTCGCCTCAACGGCCTGACCCCGGAAGTGGTCACTCTGGGGAATGGTGTCAGCACCTCGGACCTGCTGGTCCACGATGAACACGATCAAACCCTGGCCTATCTGCTCGGTCGGATGACACCGCCCAACTTTCCCACGCCGGTTGGGGTGCTGTTTTCAACCCAACGGCCGACGATTGAGTCTCTGATGAACAAACAGATTCAGGACGCGATTGAAAAGTCCGGCCCAGGGAATATTGAAACCCTGCTGCGTCGCGGAGACGTCTGGTCCGTAGAATAATTTTCTCAGCAATCGAGCAGGCCCCTGTTTGTCTGTATGACGAGCCGGGGCCTTTTTCGCTTTTCCAGCCTATGCCCCTCCATCTTCGGATCCCCTGTCCCCAGTGCGGAAAAACCCTCTACCGCAAGCGCAACGGGCGTTGTCCGGAGTGTGGCGCGCGGGTGAGTGCGCATGTGGAAGAGGTGCGCGGGCGGGAGGAGCGGATTGAAAAGGTTGTGGCGGTCATCGGCACCGCGCTGGTTATCCTGGTCCTCATGCTCGCCGGCGGAGTCGGGCTGCTTGAGGGCATCCTGATGTACGGGGTGGCTGGCGCGGCAATGTTTTATCTGGCAAAAAAGACCTTCAAGCCCAACCGGGAACAAGCAGACAAGAATCAGGATTAAATGATTACACTGACCTAGAGTAGCGTAAGGAAGAAACCATGGCAGAAAAAGCCGACCTGAAAAAACAGATGAAAGAGCTCAAAGGGCAACGTGATACGGCCCTGGAGCAAAAGGAACACAAAGAACTCAAAAAGATCCGACGCAACATCCACTCCGTCAAACGGCAGTTACGCGCCCTGGCACAAAGAGGAAACGTGTCCTCCAACAGCGTGTAGATGCTGGACACGTTTCCTCTTTTGAAGCGACCCCGGCTGCGTAATACTCTTTTGCTTCGGCCCCGGTCCGGGCTGCTACGAGAAAAGGCAGGGGAGCCCGCTCCCTGTCCGTCTACACCGCCCGCTCGGACTTCTCCCTAGCCCCCAACCGCCCAGGCATGAAAGGAAGCAGGCTATGAATGTTCGGGTCCAATCGCACGCCATCACGGCGGTTCGCACTGACCTGCTGGTGGTCTCGGTCGCGCAGGGGAAACACAACGCCGCACACCTGAAAGCCCTGGATGCCGCGGTGGATGGCGCGCTGCGCGAGCAGCTGAGACGCAGCCGATTCCAGGGCAAACCCGGCCAGACCCTCCTGTTCCAGACGCATAAGCGCCTCCCCAGCGGATTGGTGCTGCTGGTTGGACTCGGCAAGCAGGCGAGTGTTGAGTCGTCCACCTGGCGTCAGGTCGGCGCCACGGCCCGTCGCCAGGCGCAGGAGCAGCGCGCGAAGAGCCTGGCCTGGTTTGTCGAACCCGGCCTGGATGTGCAGGACATGGGCGCCGCTGTGCTCGAAGGGCTACTGCTGTCCGGCTATGCCTTCCACAAGTATAAATCCGACAACGGGGAAAAGACGGTCCTTGAGACCTTCACCCTGGTTGGTCCCGGTCTCAGAAAAAGTGTCCGGCTGAGCCGCGCCCTCGAAACGGTCCACAATACGGTTCCGGGCGTCTTTCTGGCTCGCGATTTGGTCAATGAACCCGCTTCGGTTTCAACCCCGACGTATCTGGCCAGTCAAGCCAAAAAGCTCTCTGACGGAAACGGGCTCAAGACCGAGGTCTGGGGCGTGAGCAAGATCAAGGCGGCCAAAATGCACGGGCTGCTGGCGGTTTCGCGCGGCGGTCCGGAAGAGCCGCGCTTCATCAAGCTGCGCTATACCCCCGCGGCCAAGCCCAAAAAGAAGGTCGCCCTAGTCGGCAAGGGCCTCACCTTTGACTCGGGCGGCCTTTCGCTCAAGCCGGCCAAGTCCATGGAGACGATGAAGATTGATATGTCGGGTGGGGCAACCGTGCTGGGGACGATGCGGGCGATTGCCGCGCTCAAACCGCAGGTGCAGGTCACGGGCTATGTGCCCTCGTCTGAAAATATGCCGAGCGGCACGGCTCAGAAACCCGGTGATATCATCAGCTATCGAAACGGCAAAACCGTCGAGGTCCTCAATACGGATGCAGAGGGCCGTCTGATCCTGGCCGATGCGCTGATCTGTGCCGTAGAAGACAAGCCCGACGTCATTATTGACCTGGCCACCCTGACCGGCGCCTGCATGGTCGCCCTGGGCTCCCAGGTCGCCGGGCTGTTCAGCAATAATCAGCAACTGACGGATGCTTTATTAGCCAGCAGCAAAGAGACGGGCGAGCAATTATGGCCCATGCCCCTGGTGAAGGAGTATAAGGACGACATCAAGAGTTCCATCGCCGACATTAAAAATATCGGTGGCGGCTATGGCGGGGCGATTACCGCGGCCCTTTTTCTCGAAGAGTTTGTCTCGGAGGTTCCCTGGGCGCATCTGGATATTGCCGGTCCGGCCTTTTCGGAGCGCGCCCCAAGGGGCGGCACCGGCTTTGGCGTGCGGACGCTCGTGCAGTATGTGTTGAGTTTGTAGCGCACCCCGCAGGGGAGACGGGGATTCCGGCGTAGCCTCTTTTTACCGATGCGGACTATTGCCCAACTCCAACGCCAGATCGTTGCCTGCCGGCGCTGTCCCCGGCTCGTTCAGCACTGCCGGCGCACGGCCCAAGAGAAAATCAAACGCTACCGCGACTGGGACTATTGGGGCAAGCCGGTGCCGAGCCTGGGTGACCGCAGCGCGCGCCTGTATGTCGTCGGTCTGGCACCGGCCGCGCATGGCGGCAACCGGACGGGCCGGGTGTTTACCGGAGACCGCAGCGGAGACTGGGTTTTCGGCGCGTTGCACGCCTATGGCTTCGCCAGCCAGCCGACCTCAACCCATATGGATGACGGCCTCAGGCTACAGGGCGCGTATATCACCGCGGCCGTCCATTGTGCGCCGCCGGACAACAAGCCGTCGCGAGAAGAATTCGACGCCTGCCAACCCTATCTGCTGCGTGAACTCCAACTGCTGAAACAGGTCAGGGTCGTGGTGGCGCTGGGGCAACTGGCTTTTGCGGCCTATCTCAAAGCCCGGCGGGAAGTCGGCCTGCGGGTGCCGACGCCCCGGCCGCAATTCGGACATGCAAAGCGTTACGACCTGGACGGCGTCAGCCTCATCGCTTCCTACCATCCCAGCCAACAGAACACCTTTACCGGCCGGCTGACGCAGCCCATGTTTCATGCCGTCTTCCGCGAGGCGCGGGAGATCATCGGGGGCGCTGGGCTTTGATACGAAGAGTCTGTGCCTGGTGCGCCTTCAGGCCGGCTGGATGCCACCCTTATTCGGGAAAGATCGCGTTAATGACCTCATCAATCGCGCGCTGGGAGTCGTTGTCATCCGTCAGCGAACGGGAGACGGCAACGGTACACGCGCGCCGCGGTGTCACCCCCTGGCGCATGAGTTGGCCGGAATAAATGAGCAGCCGCGTGCTGACGCCTTCTTCCAGGCCGCTGGCTTTCAGGTGGCGGACCTTTTCGCCCAGCTTGGCCAGGTCGAGCGCGGTTTCCAGCGACAAATCACTCTCGTGGGCAATGATCTCGGCCTCCTTATCGCGGGGCGGATAGGTGAACTCGACCGTGACAAAGCGCTGCCGCGTCGAGTGTTTGAGGTCCTTGAGGATGCTCTGGTAGCCGGGGTTGTACGAGATGACCAGCAGAAAATTATCATGCGCTGCAAGGATTTCGGCCCGCTTATCAACCGGCAGAATGCGTCGATGGTCGGTCAGCGGATGGATGAGGACGATGGTGTCCTTGCGCGCCTCCACGATCTCGTCCAGATAACAAATCGCCCCGGTGCGGACCGCCTGAGTCAGCGGGCCGTCCACCCAGACGGTATCATCGCCCTTAATCAGATAGCGCCCGACCAGATCGCTCCCCGTCAGGTCTTCATGGCAGGCGACCGTGACGATGTTTTCGGGGGCTTCCTCACCGCGGTTCGGCATGAGCACATGGGCCATATGCTCGACGAAGCGGGTCTTGCCGCAGCCGGTCGGACCTTTCAGCAGAACCGGCAGCCGACACTCATAGGCGGCCCGAAAAATCTCGACCTCGTCGCCTATGGGTAGATAAAACGGAACCGCACCATTCGGGGTAGTATCTTCGCTCATAATCGTGACTCGTTTCCTCTTTTTTTATGAGGTGGTGGTGAGAGTCTCCATGACTTGCCGGGTATCAATATCGATCAGCTCAACGGTCGCCACCTCACTGCTGCCGGTCTTTTGCCCGGCATCGATGAGCTGGCCGCGGAGTTTTTCTCTGAAACCGTCCCGGACAGGCTGAGGCATACCAGCCATGGGGAAATTGCGAAAGAAGACCTGGGCCTGGGTTGACGACAGCCACTTAATCCGGACGATTTTGGGCGCCATCATTTCATGTGAGCGAAAGAGCGCTTCGACCGCTTGCTGAAACGCTGAGGCTGGGGTTGGCGACGCGGTCCGGGAGGGGGGCGTCCCGTTCGAGAATTGTTCCAGAAGCTGGTCGACGCGGGCCTGAATGGCGGTGTTGTCCGTCAGACTCCTGGCCTGCCGTAATGCGGCGAGCGCTTGTTCGGGCAGGCCCTTCTCCTGGTAGGCCACCCCCAGGTTAAAACGCGCCTGAAAGAAGTCCGGCCGCTCGGCCAGGACGGCCTGATAGGCAGCGATGGCCAGGTCGATCTGGCCGGTATAGAGGTACATGGTCCCCAGGTCGGTCGTCACGCCGACATCGTCCGGTTTCAGGGCTAAATAGCGCCGATAATACTCGATCGCCTTGTGGTGTTCCTCAAGGTCGTAGTACACATTCCCCAGGCCGCGCAGCGCAGCCAGATCACCCGGTACAAGTGCAAACAGCTTGCGATAGGAAGCCAGGGCCGCACTGCGGTAGCTGGCATCGAGCTGCGACGCTCGGAACTGGACTTCGGCCAGGGTCCGCCACGCACTGGGGTCTTGCGGGGCGGCATTGGCCTGGGCAACCAGTTCCGCGATACGACTCTTGGCCTCCTCCGGCAGGGCAACCTGGGGATGATTCTGGGGCAGGGCCGAACCGCCCGTGCTGGCTTGCGTGGCAGGGGTCGGGGTCGGGGCGAAAGGCTCTGTCCGCAGGACAAAGAGCCAGAGTCCGATGCCGACGGCGAGGTAGCAGGACAAAACGATGAGGCCGGGCAGCGGCAGCCGCCGCGCGCCGGTCGCCGCTGGGGCGGCCGATTTTCGGGCTTTCTGCCCGCCGGCCTGGCCCCCGAGGGCTTCCCCACAATTCGTACAGAAATGTGCTTTGGGGATAGTCTCTGTCCCGCACTGTGGGCAAAAACGCGCTGTCGCCATCCGGCCTCTCCCTCCGTGCACTCTACCTAACAACAATACCCCAGGCGGGCTAGACCGGGCAGGCGGCGGGTGCTGTCCTAATTCAGCGCGGGGTGTCCTAAGTTGGGGGAAGTTTGTCCTAATTTGAGCGGCGAACTGTCCTAATTTGTGGCGGGGTGGCGGGCGCTAATAACGTCCTCGATTATCCCGAATAAGACGTATTACATCCTGATCTCCTTCTGCGACACCGGCAACAAAATTGGTATCCTTAGGAGGCAGAGTGGCATGTTCATGAAAATGTATCGCAATTAACAGTTAAGGGCTTGACATTAGCCCTCGTTCAATCTCGGTGACTTCAGCTCTTATGATACCATTACCTATCGCTCGCAGGCTCGGCGGGTCGGGGCAATATCGATCATCATAGCTAAAGGAGTGACAAGCATGAGCGACAACTCCAGCGACCGCCATTGATCGAACTGCGTCCTCCCATCGACGCACATGTCGCGCTCATCGAGACAAGATTTCAAGCTAGATTTCGTGACCCGTGTTTGTCGGCACCTCGTGCGAGATATTCTGACCACCATCCGTGTACCATCTTGCATGGTCGACTAAGTCGTTGGACAAAATCTCGCTGCTCCCCAAACCTCAGCGTTAGCGTAGATTGCTACACCATGCTAAAGTAACCCGGCCCGGCGATGGCACCCAGCGGGGCGACATCGAGAAGCAGTTGGCGATGACAGCGGCATCGAGAAGCAGTTGGCGATGACAGCGGCATCGAGAAGCAGTTGGCGATGACAGCGACATCAAGGGGATCGGATCAGCTTGACCGGCTTGAAGAGAGTATCCGAGCAGCCGACAACCATCAACCATTTGAGACTCCGCTTGCGACCAGCGAACGAATCATCGCTCGGGTTACCGACGGAATCTACCGGGAGCCTTGGGCCGCATTCCGCGAACTAGTCGCCAATGCATATGATGCTGACGCGTCATATGTGGTGATCGAAACCGGCCGACCCGACTTCCAACGCATGACAGTACGGGACGACGGTATTGGAATGTCCCCCAGGACTCTCGCATACGTCTTAAAGAACATAGGCGGCAGCTCGAAGCGAACCGCTGCCGGAACTGAACTCAAGACCGTCAAAAGCGGCGCCCCCGACCTCAGCCCAGGCGGCCGTCCCCTCATCGGAAAAATCGGTATCGGGTTGTTTGCCATCGCGCAACTAACCCAACATTTTCAGATCATTACCAAGGCCGCCGGAGAAAACCACAGGCTATCCGCCACCGTCAAACTTCACACCCATGACGAGGAGAGAACTCAACAAGACGACGCGGACTATGTCGCTGGACGCGTGGTAATTGTGTCCGAGAAGGTTCCAGACAAGGAAATAGAGTCTCACGGTACATCTGTAGTCCTTTACCAGCTGCGCGATGAAGTTCGCCGAACGCTTCAAAGTGATAGGCTCTGGAACGCTACGCTAGTCGAGTCTGGGGGTGGTGAGTCCGTACGGAAACCGCCACAATTCCATATTGGTTACCTCGGGAAACCGCCGCAGGAACCTAATTTGCCGTGGCAAGACAAGGACAGCCCGAAAAATAAGTTCGATAGGTTCTTCGAAGCAGCAAGCAGCGCTTCCGGAAGAACAATCAAGTCGTCGAATCTGGACCATTTCGACGAGTATCTCCGGCTCGTATGGAAGTTAAGCCTCTCCCTTCCTCTAAACTACATTGGTGGTCATCCATTTGATCTGGATGGATCGAGTGGCATTCTATTTCTTGGCCTTCCAGACGAGAAGGGACAAGCCGACGAACTGCGCCTTGCACCCACAGAATCGCTCCGTGAACATTTGGGCCTTGGCATGAGCGGCAAAAATATTAACCATCCATTTTCCGTGACACTCGACGGAATCTCTCTACGACGCCCCATCAGCCTTCCCCGTGACCTGATGAAACCGTCTCGAGTCGGCGCACCGGTTTTGGTCGCCACGAAACAGGAAAATCCATTCTCTGAGAGCACTCTTGAGCGGGCAGGAGGTCATCTTTCGTTCGACGCATATCTCTACTGGAATAGTAAGATAATTCCAAAAGAAACAGCCGGGGTGCTAATTCGAATTCGTGGATCTAGTGGAACACTATTCGATTCCACATTTCTAAACTATCAAGTGTCGGAACAAACCAGGCTGCGTCAGATAACCGCCGAAATGTTTATTCACGAGGGGCTCGACAGCGCTATTAACATCGACCGTGAGTCGTTCAACTACAGTCATCCTCACTTTTTGTATATCCAAAGATGGCTTCACCGGGCGCTTCGACTTCTTGTCAATCGTCTGAAGGCGCGGGCCGCTGCAGATCTCGCGCGCGCAAAATCCGAGCTTCGAAATAAGGCACTCAGCTACGCGGCAGAGGTCTGGAGTCGTCGGTTGGGGGATGAGGCTGATCCACCATTTTCAGATCCCACCGTGAGTACCCTTCCCGATGAGGTCGGCGGAGCGGATATCGACTGGCCTTCCGAAGGTATTCTGACTAGCCGGGGTAAACATGTTGGAACAGGCCGAATTAGCGCGCTTGCCGCCATTCTGGAGGCGTACGGCGTTTTATCCAGCCTACCCGCTGAGGACCGGGCTCGGATCATCAGCGATATTCTCGGCATTCCCGAAACAGACGCATAAATATGGCGCCCGACGAACCCAATCGGCCGATTGCTGATGAGGTACTACCTGCACAGATCGACGACCTGGCGGTCCCGGTAGCACTAGACAAACTCTTCCCTTGGCATCGCCCGCGCAAACAATTGGTCCGGGAAAAACAGTGGATACACTTTTCTCGGCAGCTCATCGAAAGGGAAAAGGGTCAACCGGGATTACGTGGCTCGCCGAATGCCAACCCAGAAGTCCGGTTCTTAACGCTTCCAGGAATTGACTACCTTGACGTGCGTCAGCTTGCCGACGTATGCCAAGATCTCGGCTGCTCCCTGACGAGTATAGGATTTCAATCGGGAGGCGAGCAGAATGCCTATGTCGCCCGGGCACAACTCCGAGAAAAGTCTCTGATTGATGCTAAGCGCATAACTAGTCAATCACACACCTTCCCGAGAAGGCTCGAGGACATCGTATCTACAAGTAGCCAAGCGTATCAGGAGCTGAAAGAACGCGGGCCTTTTCACATTGTGAATATAGATGCGTGCGGGTCGATTGCCGCTCCACGGGCGGATCACCCCAACCGTTTGATCGAAGCCGTGTACAGGATTGTTGAGCTACAACTTGAACTCATGACTGGCAGATGGTTGCTCTTTGTCACCACCGATGTCCGGCCAGGCTCTGTTGCCCGCGAGACTAGAGATAGGCTCTACAATACGATATTCGAAAATGCGGACAAGAACGAAGAATTTCGGAACCGGGCGGTGCCTTTCCTGGCCCCCGGTGAGGTGGATATCAGGGCCGCTGTGAGGACGGCTTCCGCAAGGCCGGGAATCACGTCTCTCCAGCTCTTTTCGCTCGGCCTCGCCAAATGGTTCATCCACTTGGCACGTGATAAGAACTGGGACATGCAGACCCACCATCCCTACTGCTACTCCACGATGCCTGGGAATAACAACACTCCGTCGATGACTTGCCTCGCGTTTGAATTTCTTCCACCGTCTCCAGGTCTTCAGGATAGGTTTCAAGTTGCGCGAGCAGAACCTGCTCCTGCGTCGGGACGGGAGGATACGTCGGTACGTGCCGCTGACAAGATAAGAGACATGACCAATGCTGATAGTAAGATCGGCTCGGATGAACCACTCCGTAACCGTATGGTGGAAGACCTTCGGATGTTGCTCGCGGAAGTCGGCTACAGTTCTACACTGCTGGACGAAATTGGAGCATAGGCCGACGCGGAATTTACTGCCGCGACTGTCCCGAGTGCCGAACTGATAGACTTTGCGATAGCTTCGGCTAGCGGCGGCGGAACCGCCTCGCTCACTTGGTCAATCTGCGCCGAAAGGGTCCCGTCCAGAACGTACTCCTTGGGAAACCCTTGAATCCTCATAGCCTCAAACACGCTCAGCCGCCGTTTGCCGTCAGGATGCACATGCACCTCCCGATGCCCGTAAGATGCCGTGATGCTCGGTTCGTCCCAGGCGAGTGTCTTAAAGCTACGGGTCGACGAATACCCCTCGACGAGGGAACCGTCAAAGAACCTGCGGGACTTGGGCGTCATGCACCAGTGATTCGGGTGAACCGGGATCGATTCCTTTTCGATACCTCGGGCAAAATACACCGGCGTAGGCAGACCCCGAATCGCATCTCCGACCGTCACACGCTCCTCGTTTCCGACAGGCGGAGACCACCGCTTCATATAAAATTTATCTTTCGGAAGCGCTAGCACAAACAGCCGATTGCGATGTTGCGGCACCGAGTGACAAGCCGCATTTACAAGGAAGTCACAAACATCGAAACCATTCTCTTCCAAGCGATTGATTTCCTGGGCGAGAAGACGGCTGTTCACCGCCCTCTTGAGGTCAGGAACGTTCTCCATCAGTATGAAGTCAAGTGGTCGGCGGTATTTATGGAACTGTAGTGCTATGGAAAAGAAACGTCGCACCAACTTGCTCCGTGGGTCGGCGACCGAGGCCGAACTGTTAGCCCGTGAAAAGCTCTGGCAGGGCGGGCCGCCGATCACGCCGCTCGGAACGAATCTGGCTCCGTGGTCGCAGTCCATATCCGCCAACCGAATCGCTCGTAAGTCGGTGACATGGCCGCGTTGCTCCCCAGGTCGGTTGCGGTTCCAGGAAGCTATTGAATTTGCGCGAATATCGTACGCCAAGCCGATTTCGAAACCTGCCCGCTCGAAACCTAGATCCAACCCCCCACAACCCGAGTACAGGCTCAGTAACACAATGCATCGCCTCCCGCCTACAATAAGCCTAGCACAATTGACCAATGAGTGCTCCCGCTAAATCAGGGTGGTAGAGGGAACCCCCACAAGCCGCTGAAGAGCAGAGCAGGATTGCCCACCAGAAGGGCCGCCGCCCTTGTAGTTGATTACAGAAATTGTCTTTACGTCTTTTTTCTCTCCCGAGTTTAGACAAGGCGTTTGTCACTCTTAGCTTGACATGTGACCGTCACTAACGGCTTGTTCGTGACTTTGATAGTCATGCCGTATGTGACTCCTTGGTCTATTTCCCATAAATTCCTGCTACCTTCTGCAGTAATCATACTCATAATCCCATGCTTGGCTCACCGTTGTACACGTCACTCATATGTCCCTCCCCACCAACTGTCCTAATTTGAAAAAACAAATCGGAAGCTGTCCAAATTAGGACAGTACCAGGCGGCGAATCCAGTTGACAGTCAAGGAGTTGGCTGGATAAGCTGCGGGCAGCCCTGGGGAGGAATACATGGCAAAAAAAAGTGCGAAGCGCGACGCTCGCCTGGCACAAGGCAAAAAAGTGCTGGAAGAATGGGGCATTCAGCCCTCTGCCGGACAGGACGGCAGCCTGGATATTGCCAGCCTGCATGAGCGCATAGGACAGCAGGCTGACGCCGACCTGGCCCTGGCCGCATTCCTGGGCGAGGTCCAGACGGCAGAGGCGGCCCAATTCCTGGCGGGTTGGGAGGAAAAGGCGGCTGATAAGCGGGTGCGTAAAGAGATTAGCCGGGCCCTCTATCGCCTGGCGCAAAAAGGGATACGGGCCGACCGGCCGCAAAAGGCAGCGGGCAAGTCCATTCTCACCCCGATTGAACCGGAAGGCTATATCTCCGCAATGGATGGCCGCGGCGATCGCCTCGTTTGGATAGTGAAATCACGCCTTGGCGGCGGGCTGCATTTCTTGTCTTCGCTGATCAACGAACCAGAAGGGATGCGCTATATTGAGGGCACGGAAATATCGCGCAAAGTGCTGCGGCAGGCGCTTCAGGATTTGAGCGCTAACCGCGGACTGACTCTGATTGAAGCGCCGTGGCGGTATTGCGATTTCCTGATGCAGGAAGGCTATGAACGTGCACAGGCACAGGACAAAAAAGAGGTGGAATCCTACCCGGCGGCGCGGTCCTTTGTGTTCACCACGCCGCCAGAAAGAGTAAACGTGTCCTCCAATCGTTCAGACAAAGCTGGACACGTTTACTCTTTACCCCAAACAGTTCCGCTGCCGGACAGTTTGGATCGGCATGCAATCGCTGCCGACGAAAATCTACTTGTAACGTCCACTCAGCTTGCCGAAGAACCGGAAATGCAGCGCTGGGTATTCGACCCGGAACAGGCCAAGCCCTATGTCGAAAAGATAAGCAGTGCGCAGGAGAGCCCGCTGGTGCTGAACCAGCATCAGCAAAAAGACCGGGTGGACGAGGTCATCAAACAAGCGGTTGCCGAGGTGTTTTCAGGCGAGAGCGGCCGGGCCTACGCGCGGCGTCTGGAAGAAACGGCGCTGTATTTTGCGGCAAGCGGACGTTTGGAGTCAGCCCAACGTGCCCTGGCCGTGTCTCTGGCGCTCCAAAAAGAGGGCGCGAGCGGCAGTGGTATTCCCTTTTGTGAAGGCTTGGTCCAGCAGAGCATCGGCCTGCACTACACGGAAGAAAAGCAACACCAACAGGAAGAGGCCAAAGGCTCGCTCATTATGAAGCCGTCCGAGTTTGCGGCGCGGGCGCAGCAGGCCCAGCGCCAGCGGCGGGTCTGAGTCTGTGGCAATATCGTTTGGGGGATGGTACATGGAGCGGTGGGCCGAACGGCTGCCCACGCGGTTGCACACAGCAGCCTGACCGTTGAGTATGGACAACAGGTAGGGGGAGTCCCGGCGAGCAGCCCGGACTGCCCCGAATAGTGCCCTAACCGAGGGGACCATGTCGCAGCCCTTCCCGGATCAGATCACCCCGCTCCCGTTTTTGAGTGCAGGCACGATTCTGTCCTGTCCCGATTGTGGCGTGGGGCTCTATTTGCTCACCAAGAAGGTTACCCGGGATGGGACCTTTGAAGGCGCGGCGCAGGCCATGGCCGGTGTCCCGGAATATAAACGCGGGTCCACGCCGAAGACGTGTCCCTTATGTCAGACCGGCCAGTGGTGGTATCCGCCCGGCACGATACATACCTTTCAGCACGGCTGGGTCGCCTAGAGCGTCCCGGCCCGTGGCCGCTGGCGCGTTTGAGTTGACAATACCCCGCCGGGGTTATACCGGTTATACGCTTCTCATATGGCGAGACGCTTGATCTGTAAATCGATCTGTAAAAAGGAGGTTCTCTATGGCAAGTCCGCAACTACAACAGACCCTCGATATGTTCAAAGAGATGGGGGCGAAGATGGCCGCGGCAAAGGATATCAACGCCATGCGCGCGATCATGATAGAAGCACCCGCCCCGGCTGGCGTGACGTGTACCCCGGTTGAAGCTGGGGGCGTGTCTGCCGAATGGAGTGTTGCCGATGGCGCTGACCAGGATAAGGTTATCTTGTATGTCCATGGTGGCGGATATGTGATGGGCTCCGCCGGGTCCCACCGCGACATGACTGGCCGCCTATCCCAGGCATCTGGCGCACGGGTGCTATCACTCAATTATCGCCTGGCTCCCGAGCATCCGTTCCCCGCTCCGGTCGATGATGCGCTGGCGGCCTACCGCTGGTTGCTCGGACAGGGTATTCAGGCCTCAAACATTGCTATTGCCGGAGACTCGGCTGGTGGCGGCCTCGCGCTGGCCGCCCTGCTCGCTATTCGTGACGCCGGGGAGCCTGTGCCGGCCGCGGGCATTGGTATTTCACCCTGGGTCGATATGGAAGGCACGGGAGAGTCGATGACCACGCGGGCGGCGGTCGATCCGGTTGTCCAGAAAGAGGGCCTGCTCGGTATGGCCAAGCTGTATCTGGGCGGCGCGGACCCGAAAGACCCGCTGGCCGCTCCGCTGCATGGCAATCTTGTGGGTCTGCCGCCACTGCTGATCCAGGTCGGGGACTCGGAGACCTTGTTGGACGACGCCACACGAATCACACAACGCGCCCGCAAAGCAGACGTCGATGTGACGCTGAAAATCTGGGATGAAATGCCGCACGTGTGGCATTTGTTTGCGCCGATTCTTCCCGAAGGCCGGCAGGCTATTGAAGAGATCGGGGCGTTCTTTAAGGAACAGACGGCATAGAACCTGCCCTGCGGACAAGGCAGCACGGGGCAGTCCTGCGGGGCTGCCCTTTTTTTAAGCTATGGCGCAACAACTGCATTTGAGCGTGGCGGATCAGTCGCCTGTCCGACAGGGGGGAACAGCCGCCCAGGCCCTGCGGGAGACGGTCGCGCTTGCCGAGGCGGTAGAAAAATTCGGCTATGAACGTTTCTGGGTGGCCGAGCATCACAATCTGCCCGGCTTCGCCGGGACCAGCCCGGAAATCGTGATTGGCCAAATCGCCGCCCATACGCAACATATTCGAGTCGGGAGCGGCGGCGTGATGCTGTCCCACTATAGCGCCCTCAAAGTTGCCGAGCTATTCCGCGTCCTTGAATCGTTTTATCCAGGCCGCATAGACCTCGGCCTGGGTCGCGCGCCCGGGAGCGATCAACGAACCGCGGGTGCGCTCTCCTACCCCGGCCAACCCCGCGATATTCGGTATTACCCGGAGCAGGTCGACGACCTGATCGCCTACCTGGCAGATGCCCTCCCGCCGGATCATCGTTTTGCCGATGTGCATGCTGGACCCACAGCGGGCACCACACCGGTAGTGTGGCTGCTCGGCTCGGGCATAGACTCGGCCCTGATTGCGGCTGAGCGGGGTCTGCCGTTCAGCTATGCCTATTTCTTCGGTATGGGCGTCCAGCATGGTCCGGCTATTGTTGAGAGCTATCGCCGCCACTTTCATCCCTCGGAGTTTCTGGCCGAGCCCAAAGTCAATGTGACGGTTCAGGCTCTATGTGCGGAGACCGCAGAAGAGGCGCACTATCTGTCGGCAAGCAGAAACATGGTGCGGCTGAACATCATCCGTGGTCGCCGGCGGGGGGTGCCCACGCCCGAGGAAGCCCGCGCCTACCCGTATAGCGCTGACGAACTGGCCTATCTGGAACAATACCGCCGCGCCAATGTTGACGGAGACCCGCAGCAGGTGAAAGAGCAACTCGAACACCTGGCCGAGGTGTTTCAGACCACCGACCTCGGCGTCGTGACGATTTGTTATGATTTTTCCAAGCGCGTGCGCTCCTATGAACTCATCGCCGAAGCCTGCGGCCTGCCGGCCCCCAGCCCCCAACAAGAAGAGAGTCCTGCCGCTTCGCCCGGAGGCGACTAGAGCAAATTACACCGTAGTGTAGCGTCCGAGGGGGGCCGTCGCTCCAGAACCGTAGGGTGCATCCCATGCACCAGCTTCCTGGTGCGCAGGGCGCACCCTACGGGCTGGTCTCCGGTCCTTTGACGCCCTCCCGCTCCGCCAATCTGAAAACTGCTCTAGTCCCTCATCGCCGATTCCAAAGGTCAGGCCACCTCGCCTACACTCCTCCGTCACCGTGGGGAGAGTATCTTTTCCCTGAGAAAACCCCTCGTTGTAAACTATTTAAGCCACTGTTGTAAAAAGGCTTTTTCCCAAAACAGGTCATATGAGAAACGTGCTGTAGAGAAAAATTATCAGCCCATTTCAGAAAGCGATGGACGTAAGGGCAAGTCTTGGTATGATATGCGGATGGTCAGGAAGGCGCAAAAGGAGCGGAAAACAGCAGCTCAACTGAAAAAAAATGGGGCGCGACCACAGACAACACGGACCGTGAAGAGATCGGTCACACAGAAAAAAGCGGCAGCCACAAAAAAGACGGTGAAGGGCGAGCCGGCCCGCAGGCAGCCAAAAAAGATGTCCTCCAAGGAGTGGCTGGAAACTTTCTTCCTCAGCCTCCTCGTTGCCCGACTCCAAGAGTTTTTTCGTTGGTGCTGGCAGAATATTGACAAAAAACAAACCCGCGGGACCGTAGCCGCACTGTATCGTGAGACCTTTTTCCCCTTTGAGTCAATGCCGGAGTATAAAAGGCTTCCCATCTGGCGGCAGATGCAGGTGGGACGCTTTGTCCACGGTCTGACGAGTGCACATGCAGCCCGGCTGGAGAAAATCACTCGGCAATGGGCTGAAGAAACAGGGCAGAATATGGATCCTATGAGGGACGACCAGGAGTAATATGTCGCTCACCCATCTTGCTCCTGCGTCCCTGATGGCAGAGCCTCAATTCGACCGCTACCGCTTACCGTACAACGCGCCAGCAGAGCCCAGCCCGCTACGCGGATATTCGGATCGGTGCAAGCGGTAAGCCCCTCTCTCCCCGGGAGAAGGGTTGGTGAGGGCCAGCGGCCAGTGGCTCCTTGCCATTACTGCGCCACATAACCGCCATCCACCGCCATGGGATGGCCGGTCACAAACGAGGCCGCGTCCGAACACAGCCAGGCCACGGCTTCACCGATCTCGGACGGTTGAGCCAGCCGACCGACCGGTTCCGCGCTCGATATGCCTTCGGCCATTTCGGGCACTTTTTCAAAGGCGCGTTTGAGCATCGGCGTTTCCACAGCGCCCGGACAGACCGCGTTCACCCGAATACCGGCCTTGGCATACTCCAGCGCGGCTGTTTTAGTGAGCCCGACCACGCCGTGTTTGGCCGCGACGTAGGCCGACGCGGCCGGCATGCCTTGCAAGCCAGCCACCGAGGCGGTGTTCACAATCGCGCCCCCGCCCTGGCTGAGCATCTGCCGGACTTCGGCTTTCATGCTCAACCACACGCCTTTGAGGTTAATGCCGATCACCCTACTCCAGGTCGCCTGCGGATAGTCCGGGGTTGGCAGGAAATCGCCCTCGATACCCGCATTATTAAACGCGCAGTCCAGCCGGCCGTAGGTCTCAACCACTTGCTTGACCATCGCCTCCGTGTCAGCCGTTTGAGAGACGTCAGCCTGGATAAAGATCGCTTCGCCTCCGGCGTCTTGAACCAGCCGCACGGTTTCCTCAGCGCCTTCGACATTCACATCCGCCACCGCAACTTTTGCCCCTTCACGAGCAAAAACCTGAGCGGTCGCCCGGCCTATCCCCGTGCTCCCCCCCGTAATCAAGGCGACCTTCCCCGCTAATAATCCTGCCATACCACTCCCTTTCTCTCTCTATCTCCGTCTCCGTCTCTATCTCTATCCCTGTCTCTCTCCCTGCCTATTGCCACGCGCCCGACGCGCTGGACTGATACCCAAGCGCCCGGTAGACGGCATCGACCAGGCTCTGCCCCCGCTCATTGAGCGACGCGCCTGCGCCCATCCGGTTCATGGTATAGCCAAAGGACATGCCGGCTTTGGGGTCGGCAAAACCAAACGAGCCACCCGCGCCAACATGACCGAAGGCTTCTTCGGAGAATAAGACGCTGTCCTGCACTCCGGCCGGCTCCTGGCGGTTGTCCATGGTTTTCATGAAGCCCAGGGCAAACCGGGTCGGCATGACCAGCACGGCGTCTCTGCCGGTTGCAGACGACACGCGGCCCATACGCGCCAGGGTCTCGGGGTTGACCAGTTCGACGTCGCCCTTTTTGCCGCCCAGGGCGAGCGGCTCATACAGGCCGGCCAGTCCGCGCGCGTTGGTAACACCGCCCGCGCCACCGATTTCTGCGGCGTGGGCGGCGCGGCTGTCGTACTCGGGAACGGCGCCCATATAGCCGCCCAGATTGAGTATGGCCAGGGCCGCCAGCGTGCCCGGCTTGGTCATCTCCTGAAAGAGGGCGCTGGTCGGGTCCGGCTCGGCGGCAATCATGGGTGCCACCCGTGACTCTTTGTCTTCGGGTAAGCCGATCCAGAAGTCCAGACCCAGAGGCTGGGCAATCTCGTCCCGAAAGAACGTGCCGAGCGACTTGCCGGACACGCGCCGGACGACCTCGCCGACCAGCCAGCCGTAGGTCAGGGCATGATAGCCGTTCCGGGTGCCGGGCTCCCAAAACGGTTCTTCTTTAGCCAGCGCGTTGACCATCACATCCCAGTCGGCATACGCGCCCTGGGGCAGATTTTCACGCACCGCAGGCAGCCCGGCCTGATGATTCAGCAACATTTTGACCGGGATGTGTTCTTTGCCGGCCTGGGCAAACTCGGGCCAGTAGGTGGCGACCGGCGCGTCGAGGTCGAGTTGGCCGCGCGAGGCCAGAACGTGGGCGCAGATGGCCGTCGCGCCTTTTGTGGAGGAAAAGACGATGCTGACCGTCTCATCGGTCCACGGCGTATCGGCCTTGGCCGTCCCGCCCCACAGATCGACCACGGTTTGCCCGCCGACGGTCACACATACCGAGGCGCCAACTTCGTCGCGCTCGGCAAAATTGCGCTCGAACTCCTGCCGTACTTCCTGAAACTTTTGATCGCACGTTCCCTGCACTGCCATGATGTTCCTCCTTTTTTATCCGGACGCTACGCTCCTGCTGTATCAAATCGGAGCGGTAAAGTCTGTGGGCCGCGGACCATGACCGAGGCTATTGTCCGAGCCGTTTCTGTCGCTCACGGAGCAACAGGAATAACGGCAGACCGGCGGCAAACGCCACCAGCCACGAGACCACAATGCAGACAATAAAATTCCGTGTGCCCAGCATTCGTCCTTCGGAGAATAACCAGACGTTATACGCCACAAACGCGATCAACAGGTCGCACAGGAGCGAGGCGGTGGCCGCGCTCTCCATCGGCACAGTGAAGAAATCGACCAGGAGATTGCCGCCCGCACCCATATACTGGAGGTTGTAATACATGGGCAGGAGCACCCCTAAGGCAACCAGAACCGCATAGACCGTCTCACGCGTTGTCATACGTCAGCCCTCCTGTTCCGTTCTTGATCGTTCTTGCCTATGGGTCGCACTCGATATGGAGTTCCTTGAGACCGCGGATCACGGGGTTAATGGCGTAGCGGAAGTCGTTCCTGCCCTCGGCCAGACGAATAGCCCCCAGCCGGTTCAGCAGGGCCTCAAAGGCGACTTTGCCCTCCAGGCGCGCCAGCGAAGCGCCCAGACAGAAATGCACCCCCGCGCCAAAAGCCACGCTCATTCTGGCATTCGGCCTTACTGAGGACATCGGCGGCCGGCCAGCCCTGGGCCTCGATCTCCCGAATCTCCGGGGTATCGCGGGTGAGTCCTTCGGTGAGGCCGTGGACCGAAAACAGCTCCGGATGCATCAGGACATACTCGACGTCGCGGAAGCGGGTCGCGATGAACATGGGGGTGTCAGGTAACTGATACACGCCCCGCCGCCGCAGCTCGGCGTAGACCGCGTAGGGCTCGGCTAACACCTCAGGCACGAAGGGGTCTAAATTCGTCTGGTCCGGCATCACTCCTCCCCGCAGGCTAAATGATTCAGTCGCAGCCCGCCTTGACGCGGGTTCGATGCTGACGACTCGTGTTGACGTTGGCTTTTCAGGCACACCGGGGGATTGCCGATGCGGGATGGTGGCCCGGTGGGGGGCGGGCAGGCACGGGGGCCTGCCCCTACATAAGAATTGCGGCGGGTTGCCCCAGATGGGACAATTGCGGCGCGGGGGGCGATGAATAGGTGATTCATACCATCCAGGCCTCCTCGGCATATTCGGACGCGCGTTCCCGGACCATAGGGGATGATTTCGACGGGGAACCGTATAAACGGTCGGATTCCCATTTTGCCGGATTGTTGATGATGTAGTCACGAATGTGGTGCAGTTCCCGTTCGTTGCGGACAATGTGGTCCCAATAGTTGCGTTGCCATAATCGGCCGGGAAACGGTTTCCAGCCGGTGTGTTTGACGGCCTCCGTGTATCGTTTCGTGGTTAATGTTTTGTACCGATGCACCACATCCGGCAACGACATGGGCGTCGTAGGGGGACGGGGGTGATCCTGCATCGGGTGGCTGAATGGTGAGAATGCCGTGGATGTGGTTGGGCATGACGATGAAGGCGTCTGTTTCAATGCAGGAGTAATTCGCAGGTAATTCATCCCACGCGCCCTGCACCATTTGACCGGCATCGTTCAACACCATCTCACCATCCGCAACATCGCCAAACAGATATTCGTTGTTTTGGGTGCAAAGAGTGACAAAATACGCTCCCGGCTGCGCATACCTGTATCCCTGCAAACGGATGGAGCGGCGGTGATGTTTGGCCGGGTCGTATGCCATCGTTTGATAGGGCAGGTATGAACAGGGCAGGCACAGAGGCCTGCCCCTACGGTATTATTCTGTCACCAGCTACTCCCGAGAAAACGGGGTTCCCCAGGCATCCGCAAACGCCAGCTCTTCTACCGACCGGCGTGAGATCGGTCCGTGGCCGCGCAGGACGGGATAGCCAATCGGCACGACCGCCGCCATTCCCCACGGGTCGGGAATCCCCAAGAGGGTGCGCACCTCCGGTTCTTCCATGCACAGCAGCGTCGTGATCACACAGCCCAGCCCCTCGGCTCGGCAGGCCAGCAGGAGGTTTTCGACTGCCGGGTAGATCGACCCGCCGCCAACAACGGACAGGCGGTCCAGCTTCGCGTCGGTGACGGCCAGCCCGTCCGGGTTAAAACACACGACCAGCAGCACCGGGGACTCACCAAAGTTTTCCGCCAGGTAGTTGCTGGCGCGGATCGTCCGCTCGGCCTTTCGCCGTTCTTCCTCGGGGGCACCGGCCAGCCGCTCCATATACGATTTGGTATACGGCAGCGTGACCTGCTTATACAGTTCGCCCAGACGTTGTTTGCGGGCCGGGTCTTTGACCACGATGATGCGCCAGGCTTGGCGGTTGCCGCCGGACGGCGCCCAGGTGGCGGCCTCCAATACTCGGTACAGCACGTCTTCTGGAATCGGGTCCGGGCGCAGCCGCCGCACGGCGCGTAAGGTCCGCATCGCTTCGTAGAGATCGATCGTGGCCATCATATCCTCCGGGTTAGGGCCAAGCTCTTCGCGCACGGGCCGGCTGCGGCCTCACTGGAATGCTCCGACCGACTCCGCCGGTCATATTTCAGCACCCCTGGTCCTACACCGCCGCCAGCGTTTTCTCCGGCTGGGCGTCGGCTGTGCGGAAATGGGGCAGGACATATTTGGCGAAGCGCTGCATGGATTGCATAACCAGTTCGTGGGCCATTCCGCCCCAGTTGAGAAAATAGATGAACTGGTCCATCTGCAAGTCTTTCTGAAAGCGTTCCAGCTTGGCAATGACCTGGTCGGGGTCGCCAATCAGCGTGCGCTCGTTGTACAGGACGTCATACGTGAGCGTTTTCATGGTCGGCGCAAACTGGGCGTACGCCTTGTACTGTTCGGATTTGATCTTTTTGGGGAAGAGCGAGCCGGCCAGGTCCACATAGCCCATAACCGCCTGCTCGGCTTCCGCCTTGGCTTTTGCGGCCGTCTCGCCCACATAGGTGTGGAACAGGGCGATGACCTCTGTGTCGGCATGTCCGTGCTGGCGGAGTTTGTCCTTGTAGGCGACAACCTGGCCCTGCGTCACCTCAATCGGCAGCGGATAGGGCACTTGCAGAATGCTATAGCCTTTGCGCGCCGCCCAGTCATAGCTTTCGGGGCTGAGGGCGGCGGCGTACAGCGGCGGATGCGGTTTTTGGAGAGGGCGCGGCAATATCGTGAGGTCGGTGACATTGGTGAATTGTCCGGCAAAATTGAGGGGAGCCTCCTGCCAGGCGCGCAGGATCATCTCCACGCCCTCTTCGAGTCGCTGGCGGCCTTCGTCCTGCGACACGCCCAGCCCGTCATATTCAAACGGAAACAGCCCCCGCCCGACCCCAAAGTTCAGCCGCCCACCGCTCAGCACATCGACCAGGGCAAAGTCCTCGGCTGCGCGGATAGGGTTATCAAAGGGCACCAGGCTCACCGCCGTGCCCAGACGAATCCGCTGGGTGCGTTCGGCCATGGCGGCGAGCAGCACCTGGGGGCGGGGCAGGATGCCGCCATAGCGGGTGAAGTGGTGCTCGGACACCCAGGCCGAGTCAAACCCCAGCTCCTCGGCGCGCTGGGTGAGATCGAGAAAATCCGTCAAATACTGCCGGGCCGACTTGACCTCGGGCCAGTGATCGAAAATACAAAACACGCCGATTTTCATGCGATATCGGCCCCTCTCACTGTGTGTTGGTCTTGTGACTGGTGCGCTGAGTTGTCGCCCCGCGCCGCCGCCCGGACCCGGCAGGTCCAGGCGGTTGGCTCGGGTTTAGTGTTTATCCGGCGACTGCAAGGCGTTAATCGGATCGTCAAGCGCCTTGAGCGACAGCTTAAAGCGATCCTGCATGCGCGCATCGTCGGCGGTGAACTCGCGCATCAGGCAGCAATACTCTAACGAGATGCCGTTCGGGTCTTTGAAATAGATCGATTTGGCCCAGTTGTGATCAACCACCTCACTGACCTGGATGCCTTTCGCGCGGAGTTCGTCGCGTTTCTGCGCCAGGGCGGCCTCGTTGCCGGCCTCGAACGCGAAGTGATAAAAGCCGCCCGGCACGCCGAGCCCGCTGTTGATACCGGCGTCATATTCACGCGGCACACCGGGCACGTCCCGCGCTTCCATGAAGGCCAGCAGTTGGTGATGGCCGGTATCGAAGAAGATGTGGCGAATTTTACCCCCTTCTTCTATTTCGATGGTATCGCATACCACCGGCTTGAAACCGAGCAGGTCTGCGTAGAACTCCCGCGTTTTGTCCAGGTCGAGCGTCGAAAGGCCAATGTGAGATAATCCCCTGTTTGACATATACCCATCCTCCTTGTGTGTGATGCATCACATGCCTAGCACTTCTTCCGTGGTCATACCATCGCTTTGGCTCATCTCCACGCCTCAGCGTTGCAGCGAGGCATAGGTCGCCGCGATTATCCTGGCCGAGCGCTGATCGCCCAGCGTGCTTTCGCCCATGCGGTTCATCACATAGGCGATCGAAGTACGGGTATCGGGATCGACCACGGCAATCGAGCCGCCCCAGCCGCCCCAGTAGAAGGCGCCGGGGCTGGGTGTGAACGGAATCCGCGGGTTCATCAGGCCAAAGCCCAGTCCGAAAAGCATCCACACGCCGAGCACGAGGTCCTTGCCGTTGGTCTGTTGTTGCTGTGCCAGCGCCACCGTCTCGGGTGCCATCAGCCGGACGCCGTCAAGAACGCCGCCCGCAGCCAGGGCGCCGTGCACACGGGCGACGGCGCGGGCGTTGCCGATGCCGCCCGCGGCCGGAATCTCCGCCGCGCGCCAGGCCCGCGTCTGCGGCTCGCGGCCCGTCAAGGCGACAGACCGAAACGTCCGCGTGGCGACCGAATCCGGGTCGCCGGGAATCTGATCCATGGTCGCCGAAGGAGGCACCATCTCGCCAACGCGCTCATCGTGTTGGGCGTCCAGCCCGATATGAAAATCGACGCTGAGCGGGGTTGCGACCTCCTCGCGGAAAAACGTCCCCAGGCTGCGGCCGTCGACCCGGCGCAGGATTTCTCCCTGTAGATAACCCTGCGTTATGGCGTGGTAGCCCGAGGCCGTCCCAGGCTCCCACCAGGGTGCCTGGCGGGCCAGCCGGCCGCAGATGTCATCCCAGTCGTAGAGTTGCTTGATCTCGACGCGTGAGTCGAAACCGGCCAAGCCGGCCGAGTGGCTCATCACATGGCGAACCAGCACGCCCGCCTTGCCGTTCTGCGCGAACTCGGGCCAGTAACGCGCAACCGGAGCGTCGAACTCAATCAGCCCCCGGTCGGCGAGCATTAACATGCAGACGGCGGCCATGGTTTTGGTGGTGGAGTACACGTTGACAATAGTGTCCTGCTGCCAGGGCTCACCGCTCGGTGCCGAGCAGCCGCCCCACACATCAACCACCACCTGTCCGTCGTGTACGACACAGGCGCTGGCGCCAAGCTCCTCGCCCGTCGCGAAGTTCTCTATAAACGCCTCGCGAACGGCCGCGAAGGCGTCGGCACAGTATCCCTGAGCTTCCATCATGGCTTTCCTTTACTGCGTCAATTCTCCCAGTTTTGCCTTCAAGACCCTGAGCGCATTTTTGTTGGCGCTCCTGATCGCCTCCATACTGGGCGGCTCGACACTGATATCGCCGAGCTCGGACACGACGACGTGCACGTCGTCGTGTCCGTCAACGTGTTTCATCTCGTCTAACCAACGCTGCACGTTGGGGAAGGGCGCGAAGTCGAAGACGTTGGTAAAACCCGGTTGTAGCTGTCCGATCTCCACGTAGGCGGCAAAGTCGGCCAGGCTGAGTTGTTCGCCCGTCACATAGCGGGATTCCGCCAGCCAACCCGACTCCAATGCGTGGAGTGCCTTCGTCAGGGTCGCCCGCGCGGCCTGTTGAATGGTGTCCGGAATATTCAGATCCTTGCGGATCTTCGGGGCGACCAAACCGACGGAGGCGTCGCGCACATTGCGATGGTGGTAGTGTAAATACCAGTCCACCCTGGCGCGCAGCCGATGATCCGCAGGGTAGACGTCTTCCCAGCCATGCGTATTGCTCAAATAACACATGATGGCGTGCGCCTCGCCGAGCACAAAGCCGCTGTCCGGCTCTTCGATCGTCGGAATCGTCCCGCCGGGATTTTTGGCCAGATAGGCCGGATTGCGACTGCCGGTTTCCCCTTTTGAGCCTGGGTTGATCAGGACCATTTCAAACGGCGTCCGCTTATATAGCATCAGCCACATGACCGCGCGTACCGGTTGTGAAAACGGTACGCCATACAAGAGGATAGGTTGCATCGTATTCCTCGTCTATTTCACAATCAGACCGTCAAAATCGCCCTGTTCACGCCAGTGGGCGAGCATGTCATAAAAGGCCAGCGCGCCCTTGGGGTAGACGGCCTGGAGGAAGCCCTGCCCCTCGTTGGTGCCCTCACCGTTGTAGTACCCCGGCGTGCAGACGTCCTGGTAGTTGGTCATCATGTTCGGTCCGTTCACGAGCTGCACCCACTCCGCCTCGGCCTCGGGGGTCGGCTCGATGGATTGCGCGTTGCGGCGATCGACCAGGGTGATGAGCTGGGCAACGTGCTGGGCCTGATTATCGAGCATATAGGTGAAGTTTGCCGTGAGGCCGGTCTGCGTCAGCCCCATATGGAAACAGTTCGGAAACCCGCAGCTCAGGAAGCCGTGGAAGGTGCGCATCCCGTCTGCCCAGGCGTCGGCGAGCGACAGCCCGTCGCGGCCGTATATGCCGAACTCGGCCCGCCGGGTGTAGGCGGTCCCCACCTCGAAGCCCGTGGCGAAGATCAGACAGTCTACCTCGTACTCAACCCCATCCACCACGACGCCGTGCTCGGTGACGCGCTCGGCCCCGTGTCCGCCGGTGTCGACGAGCCTGACGCCCGGTCGGTTAAAGGTCGGCAGATACTCATCGTTGAAGGTCGGGCGCTTGCACCATTGGCCGTACCAGGGCTTGAGCGCCTCGGCGGTGTGCGGGTCGCGTACGGTCGAGGCCACGCGCTCGCGAATCTCGTTCATCTTCTGGAAGTCGGCAATCTCCGCCAAGAGCGCCTTGTCTTGGCCGGAGAGATCCGAGTCATTCTGGCTTGAGAGCAGATCGCTGAGCTTCTTGAGCGGGCTGGTCCACTTGTCGCGGACCTGATCGTCCTCCAACTGCACCCCGTCCAGGAGGGCGGTGAAGTTGCGGTTCCGATAAGCCTGCCAGCCGGGCTTGAGCGTCTTGGCCCATTCCGGGTTGGTGGGCGTGTTGTTGCGTTCGTCCACCGAGGACGGCGTGCGCTGGAAGACATACAGCTGCTGGGCATGCTCGCCCAGAGGCGGGATGCACTGAATCGCCGTGGCGCCTGTCCCAATAATCCCGACACGTTTGTCGTGGAGTTTGTGCAAGCCTCCGGTGGTATCACCACCAGTGTAGTTATAATCCCAGCGACTGGTATGGAAGGTATGCCCTGTGAAATTTTCGACCCCCGGAATCCCGGGCAACTTGGGCTTGTTCAGCGGTCCACTCGACATGAGCACAAAGCGCGTCTTGAACGTATCGCCCCGATCGGTGGTGATGGTCCAGCGTCCGGCGGCCTCATCCCAGCGGGCCTCTTTGACCTTCGTCTGGAAGCAGGCTTTGTCGTACAGATTGAAGTGCTTGCCGATCCGCTGGGCGTGGGCAAAGATTTCCGGGGCGAAGGAGTAGCGTTCCTTCGGGATGTAGCCGGTCTCCTCCAGCAGGGGCAGGTAGAGATAGCCTTCGATGTCACACTGGGCGCCGGGATAGCGGTTCCAGTACCAGGTGCCGCCAAAATCACCGGCTTTCTCGATGATGCGAAAGTTGGTGATGCCGGCCTCTTGCAGCCGCACGGCTGCCAACTGGCCGCCAAAACCGCCGCCAACAATCACCGCGTCGAGTTCTTCGTGCAGCGCCGGGCGGGTGTAGCCCGGCTCGACATAGTGGTCTTCGTTATAATGCGCGAACTGGCCGGTAATTTCCTGGTATTGATTGTTCGCGTCGGCACGCAGACGCTTTGCGCGCTCGGCCGCATACTTCTCACGCAGGGCGCCGGGATCGAAGCCCAGCTCGTCGGCAGTCGGTATTCCGCTCGATTCCGTTTGGGATACGGTTTGACTCATGCTGTTCGTCCTCCTTCTTAAAACTCAGCTCTTCGTTCAAGCGTTATGAGGTAACATATCCCGTGGAAATAAAAAATCTTGATGGGATGTTGTCGCGTGCAACCTTTAGGAAGTTTCCCATTACCTGTCAACGCACAAGCAGGCTCTATCGACCCTGCGTTCCATTCGATGCCCATTTTGTCTTTTCTCGGAAGATGGACTTCACGCACGGGGCCGGAAAAGCATTGGTGTCACGAGCGGTTGAGCTGGTCTGTTTGACTGCGGTTAGGGGCTCACCTAGAATCGCGTTCGGGACGGATAGCTGGCCAAGTACGGGTAGGGTGACGAGGGAAATCCCGGTTATTAGCCGTTCTTGCCGCCCGGTCTATGGGGGATGACCTGTAACACGAAGGAGGAATATCATGCCCACCGACGTTCGCGGTCTTGATATCACGGTGACGAATGCTGAGGCTCTTGCCGCGTATGACAAGGTGCTAACCGACCTCTGGAATTATCGGCTCGCCGCGCCAAAAAACCTGAAGCGTGTCCTCGAACTCGACCCGGATTTTCCAATGGCACACGTTGTCCGAGGTTACATTATGTCCATGCTCGAGACGGTCGCGGTCCGCCCGAAAATGCTGGCCAGTGCGTCGCACGCCCGCGAACATCTTGCGGCGGACGCCCGCCGCGAACGTCTGCATTGTGACGCCTTGGAAGGGTTGGCAACCGGCAACCTCGAACGGGCTTGTGCCGCCTGGGAGGCCATACTGGCCGACTATCCTCACGACTTGCTGGCTCTCAAAATGCACCACCATTCGACTTTCTGGACTGGTCGGAGTTATGTCATTCGCAATACCGTCGCCGGCGTGTTCGACTTGTGGGATGAGTCGATCCCCGGTTACAGCTTCGTCCTCGGCATGTTGGCCTTTGCGCTTGAAGAATGCGGCGATTATGCCCAAGCAGAGGCCTTTGGTCGCCAGTCCATTGACCTGAATCCGGATGACCTGTGGGCGATCCACTCAGTCGCGCACGTGATGGAGATGCAGGGGCGCCTGGACGAAGGGATTGCCTTGATCGATCGACCGGTCGATCAGTGGGCCGATCGAAACCCGTTTCAAGGCCATAATTGGTGGCACTTGGCCTTATTCGCGCTTGAGAGGGGTGACTATGATTTTACGTTGGACGTCTATGACAACAGGATACTGACCTCTAACACGGAATTCTTCCTGGATGTTCAAAACGGTGCTTCGATGCTCAAGCGCCTGGAGTTGCTGGGGGTTGATGTTGGTGAGCGCTGGGAGCCCTTGGCGGAGTACGCGCGGAAGCGGGTCGATGATCATGTGCTGGCTTTTACCGATCTGCATAGCTTGATGGCGCTGGCGTCTGCGGACGACAAGGAGACCGCGCAGGCGTATATCAATGCACTCGAATCATTTGCCCATACACCAGACAATTATGCTGCTGCGCTGATGGCGGATGTGGTGGTGCCGATGGGTGAAGGAGTGCTGGCGTTTGAAAACGAGGAGTATGCTCGGGCGGTCGATGTATTGTGGCCGCTGCGCGATCGCTGGTTTGGGATCGGCGGATCGCATGCGCAGCGCGATATCTTTACGCAGATTCTCATCGAGGCGGCCATGCGCGCCGAACGCTATGAGCAGGCCCGGGCGCTTCTGGCGCAGCGGGCGTTGTTGAGACCGAACAGTCTTGGGAGCTGGCAAAAGTACGCAAGCGTGTTACAGGCGTGCGGCGACGACTCGCGGGCGGAACACGCGCGGCAAAGAGCTGCCAGCTTACACGCTTAGGGAGGGTTTCGGCCATGCATTATATGCTGACTGAGTCGCAGCTTGCGTTACGGGCGCGGGCGCGCGAATTGGCACGGGACGTGATCGCACCGTGCGCCGCGGAGGTTGACCAAAGCGAACAATACCCCTGGGAGAATGTCCGGGCGTTAAATGAGGCGGGATTCTTTGGCATGACCATCCCGCCGGAGTTTGGTGGGGCCGGACTGAGCTATCTCGACGTGGTGCTCGTCATCGAAGAGATGGCAAAGGTTTGCGGGGTGACCGGACGTATTGTGGTCGAAGCGAATATGGGGGCGCTTTCAGCCATCATGCACTACGGCACGCCGGCGCAAAAAGAGCGGGCGGCGGCTCTTGTCTTGGCTGGGGATAAGCCCGCCATCTGTATTACCGAGCCGCACGCCGGCAGTGCGGCATCAGAGATGACCACACGGGCCGATAAACGCGGCGATACGTATGTGCTGAACGGCATGAAGCATTGGATTACCGGGGGCGGTGTTTCCAAACTCCATCTGATCTTCGCCCGCGTGTTTGACGGACAAGGGACGGAGCAAGGCATCGGTGGATTTATTGCGGTTCGCGACCAGGATCGTGGCTTGCGCATCGGTCAGCGTGAACCCACGATGGGCTTACGAGGCATTCCTGAGGCCGAAGTGTATTTCGAAGATCTCGAACTGCCTGCCGACCGAGTATTAACACCGCCCGGCGGGTTCAGGCGTGGCTTTGCTGAATTAATGAACGCCTACAACACCCAACGGGTTGGCGCGGGCACGGTTGCTTTAGGGCTTGCCACCGGAGCCTATGAAGGGGCAAAACAATACGCTTTAGACCGAGAACAGTTTGGTCGGCCGATTGCCGAGTTTCAGGGCCTGCAGTGGATGCTGGCCGATATGTCGACGCAGATCGAAGCGGCGCGGCTCATGCTCCACAGCGCGGCCCGTTCGCGCGGCCCCCACAAGAGCCCGTTCCCGGAGCCGAATGCGGCGGCGCAAGCAAAGCTGTTCGCCTCGGAAATGGCCATTAAGGTCACAAATGACGCCTTACAGGTGTTTGGCGCCAAAGGCTATTCGCGCAACACGCCGGCTGAACGCATGGTGCGGGACGCTCGAATGTTCACCATTGGGGGCGGTACTGCCCAGATCCTGCGCACAGTCATCGCTTCGCGGATTTTAGACCGCCGCCTGCCGCAGACCCGTGACGGGTACGCGCGACTGGCTCGTAAAACCCAAGAACGGTAGTTCCCTTCACGTGGTTTCCCTGCGCTCGGGGCGAACCGGGAAAGTCACGGCGAGACAGTCCAAACCCGTTCGTGCTGAGCCTGTCGAAGCAGGATGATCGGTACGGGAGTTTCTCTCCCTTTGAGATGTGGCGGCGTCTGCTTACCGCTGCCCACTTCCAAGAAGTCATGCATTCTCTCTCCCCATCGTTCTTACCCCACCATTGGTCCAGTGAAAGGAGCAGAGCAACGTTATGACTAGGACAGAGGAATTGAATGGATTGTTCGATAAGTGGAAGAAGCAGAGGCCCGAAGAAGCGTAGCGTATGTGCCTTGACGGCCTTGTCTTCAATGCGCTTTCACCCCACTGGCGGGAGACCTGATGACGACAAAGACGGACAAGAAGCATGGTTCACGGCAAGAAACGCATCCCTTATCGGATAGACCGGCGATTGACATGCTTCGCAGGACCTGAATATGATCCTATCATCCCGTTTGGACTGCCCTTTGAGCCTGAAGACTGCCAATATGGGGAATCCTGGCTTAGAGGACAGTTCAGGCCGGTGCTTATGGTGTGGGTGGGTATGCTAGACTGCCACAGGCATTCTCCTTGGGGAGGAAGGATGGATTGTTATGGCGACTCAACGTGCACGAGGAGGGCCTAGCGAACTAAATTCGTTTGCCCCGGAGTTCGTACCGATTGAGCAACTCCACCTCGACGCAAGGAACCCACGCATTCAAGAGTTAGGAGAGGATCTCGGCGAGGAAAAGATTCTGGAAGTCCTCTGGCGGGAATACTCTGTGGATGAAGTGGCGATGTCTATCGCGCAAAACGGCTTCTTCCCACATGAGCCCCTGTTTGTTACTGAGGAGAATAAGAAGCTCGTAGTCGTCGAGGGTAACCGCAGGCTTGCGGCTGTTCGGCTGTTGCGGCAGCCCGATCTTCGGAAGCGATTACAGGCAACGAATCTTCCTGGCATCTCCAAGAAAGCCGTCGATGATCTTGGGTTTCTCCCCGTGATTCGCTGCCAGCACGAGACGATTTGGCAGTACGTCGGCTTTAAGCACGTCAATGGCCCGCAGGCGTGGGACTCCTTTGCTAAGGCCAAATACATTGCTTGGGTCAAGAACGCTCTCGGGATCGATCTAGGGGACGTAGCTCGTACTATCGGTGATACACACTCCACCGTCACACGGCTGTATCGAGCCTACATGGCGCTTCAGCAGGCAGAGCGTAAAGGAGTATATAGTCCCGAGCGGCGCACTCGCAGACACTTCTCGTTCTCGCACCTTTACACCGGTCTTGACTACCCAGGGATTCGGACGTTTACGCGCGTCGCTGACCTTGATCCGCCAAGGTCAGAGCCGATTCCTAGAAGTAGGTTGAATGAGTTCGGCGAGTTGTGCGTCTGGCTGTGGGGAGACAAGACGAAGGGGAAGGTCGCCCTCATCAAGAGCCAGAACCCTGACCTCCGCAAGCTTGACGAAGCTCTTCAGTCAAGACAAGGACTCAGTGCTCTCAGGGCTGGCTATGGGATTTCTGTTGCTGTCGACATCGCTCGGGGTGACACTGCGCTCTTTCGCGAGGCGCTGCTAAAGGCAAAGCAATCGCTTCAGGAAGCACGGGGGAAAGTCGAGACTGGATTTGCAGGAGAACAGGATCTGGTGAGAGAGATGACGCAGATCATCGCAATCGCTATGGCGCTTGATGGAGATATGCGAAGGATTGAAACGGACAGTCGTACACATCAGAGAAAGGGACGACGGCGGCTGGCGGGAAGAGAATAGCCTCAAATGGTGTCTCTTGACGTTCCACCGGCTTCCGCCGACATAACTGAGCACGCCGACTGGCTGGAATTGCTAGCGATAGTCTCTTTAAGCTCCACTAGTTCAAGGCACGATCTGATGGCATCAATTCGCCGAACGGGATCGATTGATGCCTTGGAAGAATTCGATGACGGACCGCTCGACGAGACAGTTGAACGTGAGAGTGAGGAACTGGAGCGAATCGCCGACGCAGCCTTCGAGGAATTGGCACTACGCAAGGGATACCTTGGAGCGCACTACCCCTTCACGGTAGACGGCACCCTCCGTGCCGAGGCTGGTGCCCAGAGTTCAATGTATGCCTTCCTGACGGCGCTGACGTTCTTCGGCCCAACACTCAGAACCGTGTCAGAAAACGGTAGTTCACTATTCGAACGCATCAGTGCAGCTGCTCTTGTAGAGTATCTGGGCGGACCTGAGACGGTGCGCTCATACGATTTTGGGTTCCCTCGCCGCAACACCCCTAAGGCTTTCCGCGATGCCATTAATGATCTATGTGCAAAACTAGGAGAAGGGTTGAGGTGCAAGGTAAGCAGGCCACTTATAGCAAATGTCAAGGATGCCAAGCTCGACCTTGTAGCGTGGGTGCCGTTCAGCGACATGCGCAGAAATCAACTGAGTGTATTCGGTCAGTGTGCTGCGGGGGCAAACTGGCAGAGCAAACTCAACGAGCTACAGCCAGTTGATTTCTGTAATATCTGGCTGAGAGAGCCCCCCGCGATGCCTCCCCTTCTTGCATTCTTCGTACCTAGGAAAGTTATGGATGATGTCTGGTTTCAGGTCTGTGTTGGAGAGAGACGTATCTTTTTCGATCGTTTGAGGATTGCTCGTTTGCTTGGTAGCCTAGATAGTGGCCTTGCCAAACGCTGTGAGGCGTGGACCGCCGTAATACTTGACCAGACCGGCTTAGTCGACACTGTGCCCGTTTCAACTGCTGAGCCTGTCCGTCAGCCAAAGGGTTGAGGGTATGAGTACTGCGAGCCCGCTTCGTTACCCTGGTGGAAAGGCCTCAATGACAAGTATCTTGTGTAAAGTCAGAAGTCTGAACGACCTCAATGGCCATGCAGTCGCTGAACCATTTGCAGGAGGCGCTGGCGCGTCTCTTACGCTTCTAAACATGCGTGAGACGCATGAAATACACATTAATGACCTCGACCCCGCTATTCACGATTTCTGGTTCTCGGCAGTCTACGACAGCACAGCACTGCTGAATTACCTTGAAGAATCTCCAGTTTCCGTTGAAGAATGGAAGCACTGGCGGGCTGTCTACTGTAACCCAGACGCCTCACGCTTGGAACGAGGGTTCGCGGCCTTCTACCTAAATCGTTGCAACCGTTCAGGCATCATTGGGAATGGAGGAATTATCGGCGGTATTAAGCAGAGCGGGCGCTGGAAGATTGATGCTCGATTCAATAAGGACACTTTGCGCGAGCGTCTGGAACGAATCGCAAGTGACCGTGAACGTATTCATGTCTCCAACCTTGATGGGATTGACTTCATCGAATCCCTTGACCCAAATTCCACTATGCATTTCATAGACCCGCCCTACTTCAAAAAGGGGCCAGCTCTGTACTTGAGTGGACTCGACTACGAATACCACCGACATCTTGCCAACAAGCTAAAGCAAATATCAAACGCAGCATGGATTCTGACGTATGACGATTGCGCTGAAATCCGCGAGCTTTACAGCGGATGGGCAAGGATCCATCCCTTTTCATTGCGCTACTCTGCACGAGAGAAATATCAAGGCAAGGAAATCTTGATAGCACCTAAGTGGCTTCAATTACCAGTCTCCCAAGGGTCGCCCGTAGTCACTTGGTGAGCATTGCTAAGGCAGAGCGCTTAGGCATTCGGAGCATCCAAGGAGAACTGCTCGCCGCGACGCGACGAGTAGGCGATTTATCCCCCTTAAAGGGTGCCTATATCCCTCCCTTGAACGACGCGTACTCCGGTGAGCTTAGTAAGGTTGTAGGAGCATTCCAATGACATCTCTGCTCCTCTCTCTGGGTACTCTACCTCATCCAGGGAGCTTACCCCACCTCAAACCTCTCGGGTTTTTCTACCCCCTCTGGTATCCCATTATTGCTGACAATCTACTCCTAATACGACGACTTTTGGTATCGTGCCGGGAGTTGGGACCGTGCTCGGCGGGTGGTGGCCAAGGTGGAGTGGCGTCAGGGAGAGTTGTTCCCTCGGGTGGGCTTCATCGTCACGAACATGACGGCTGGCCCCGAAGGAGTGGTGCGATTCTACAATGGACGCGGGACAGCCGAGCAGTGGATCAAGGAGGGGAAGTACGCGCTGAACTGGACTCGGCTGTCGTGCCATCGGTTCGTGGCCAACCGGGTGCGTCGGTCTCTGTTCATTCTGGCGTACAACCTTGGGAACTTCCTTCGCCGGTTATGTCTGCCCAAGGCGGTCAAGCACTGGTCGCTGCGGAGCGTGCAGGTCAAGCGGATCAAGATGGGAGTCCGTCTGGTGCGGCACGCGCGGCGATTGATCTTTCAGTTGTCCGAGGTGTCGGTTCCTCAACGGTTGTTCCAGGGAGTGCTGGATCGTATCGGCCGGTTATCGCCGGCGCCAAGCTGAAGATGGGAAAGCCAAACCCGCCGGTTCAACAAGTTGACAATACTGCCCCCCGATCAGTTGACAATACGTCACGAGGGACTGCCGGCTCTCTGATACTTATGAGACAGTGCTCTCCTTGAGCATATACTCCTCGTGAAAAGGATTATCGATGAGGATGCGCCACGTCCCATCGGGCTGACGGCGGGCTACATTCGCATCCCGGCCGGACAGAGTCTGCTCCTGACCATCAGGTCCTGTGACCTGCATGGTCCACTGGCAGCAGTACAACGCGATATCACCAGCTTCCACCACATGCTTCATCTCAATCTTGAGTTGGGGCCTCAGCCTCGTAAAAGCGCGGAGCTTCTCGCGCAAAGACTCGCCGGCTCCACGCACCACGGGTTGTCCCGGCTGGGAGACAAAGACTTGGTCAGGCTCGTAGAGGGCCAGCATAGCCTCAACATCACCCTCATTCATGGCTTTCACAAATAGATGATCGACTTCTTCGGGCGTGCGTGCCTGCATAGCATCTCCTTTGCGGTAAATGGTATTCGTTCAAAACTGAAACTCCGCTAATCCGAACTGTAGAGCCGCCATGAACGAATGGCAATCATGACGGCGATTCGAAAGAGATTGTTGATAGGACTCTGGACGGCAGAGCCACACGCCGGCTGAACGCATGGTGCGTGACGTGCGAATGTTCACTATTGGGGGCGGGACTGCCCAGATCCTGCGCACCGTCATCGCTGCGCGGATTTTAGACCGCCGCTTGCCGCAGACCCGCGATGGGTACGCGCGACTGGCTCGTCAAGCCCAAGAACGGTAGTGCTCTTGACGGGGTTTCCCTGCGCTCAGGGCGAACCGGGAAAGTCGCGGCGAGACAGTCCAAACCCGTTCGTGCTGAGCCTATCGAAGCAGGATGATCGGGACGGGAGTTTCTCTACCTTAACGGACGGAGCAGCGACCGGGATTTATTTAAACTCGACCAGGACCTCCCGATACGGCGTTGTACCGGCGTTGCGTGCCTTATGACGTGCCGGGACGCACATCCCTTTTCCTGGCCCGGATACAACCTCGATTTCGCCATTGTCCACTTTCAGCGAAAAGATTGCGCCCGTCGGCACGTCCATTGTGCCCAAGTCGTTCTCGTTCTCATCGGTAACCTGTAAGGGCGCACCCGATATCGCGTACCACATATAGCTGTGCTCGTGGGTGTGCACGGGCGTTTCCTCGCCCGGAGCGAGCTCGAAGTTCCAAACGATTACCTTGTCGTTCTCGAAGACCTTTTCCGACCCTACATCTGCCATTGCATGACCTCCCAAATCAAATGATTTTCTTACCGGAACACGGAAATTTCCGCACGTCAAGTGAAAGTCAAGGGCGGGTACTGGTACAACTACACCGCGAAGTGTACCAGCCAGCCTATATGGTGACTAGGCAGGGGGCGGAGTTGGGGAGAACAAGTTAGCTGGTGTTGCCCTTATCAATGGTGGGAGTCTGACCGAGCAGTTCTTTTATCACGAGTGGAGCAGATGCCCCGATGTTGATGGCCAAAATCGGATTCATTGTCATTTCTTGATCTTCGTAAGCCACCGCGATGATTCCTCCTGCAACGACCATGACCGCGGTAACGATCCAATAAGAGGGTCCCTTCGCATAGTCTGGTATTGCTACATACAAAATTTCTCGCATGCGAAACCATTTGAGGACTTCAGGGAAAATACCGCCGACCATTCCCCAAACAATGGTATGGTCTAGAAAGGACAAGTTCACAGTGATCTACCCGACTTTCCCGTGATGAAGAATTGTATATCAGACAAAATTTCCCGGAATGTGGGCCGCCGTGACTTGCTAGTATACAGAAATCGACCAGGGGTACTCCAGTCAGGAGATTTGCGGACCTCCTCTGCATGTTGCTCAAGTAAATTGAGTATGGTTACTCTGTCGATGCCCGTCTCTTGTGCAATCCCTTCGGGTGTCCTAAAATCCCACTGTTCATCTTCTAGGGCTTTGGTGATCTGCTCCCAGATTTCTTCGTCATCATAAGGAACCCAATCCTCTTTTCGACCCATCGGCATGTCAGTCACCTTCCGTCTGTGCGTCTCCCCATATACTCACGATTCATTTGTTTGTTAAAGATACCTCTCCTCCTTCAATGACCGTCTTGAGAATTTGAGATACCCCCGCACTCAAAACTCCGATCTGATAGGCTTTCGTGAGAAAATTGTTCGCGTCCTCAACCATTGCGAGCTTCGTCTGAGCCTTCCAGTCTTGCTCGATGACGACCGCGGTCAGGCTGACTTCTCCGCGTTGGGGAGCATCGTCAGGTGCCTCTCGTGGGCCAAGGACCCGTACTTGAAACGGATGCCTCTGGCCACGTATTTCTTGCACAAACTGCTCCCCATCCCTCTTGAGCGTCGCCATCTTTTCCTTCCATTGCTCTACCGGAACGAACACAGTCGGTGCATAGCCGTACTCTGTTTGTCCTGCATCGTTGGTCACTTTGACCCTTAACTCTGCCATCAGTATCCTCCTTTTACTCCCTTCCCCTTCCCTTTTTTATATTGACCGAAATGAAGTGCATGTCAATCAAGCGGGTACTGGCCTAGTTTCACGCCCGACTGCCTAGTTTGGCGTGATTCTTTCTTGAACTGCCTACTTTGGAGGTGGGTATGGGGAGGGTGCATTTATACCAGTGCCCAACAGAGCGATCACTTGACCATACGATGCCGTCCCATCCGGTTGTTTCTCTCGTCATTTTTTGGAACCATGCTCACCGGAGCAAGTCAATTCGCTCGCTCCGCGACTCTGGATAAATCTTGAGGACCAGACCTATGAGCGAAATCACCTTGTATACCGCCCCGACTGCGAACGGCTGGAAAATCTCCATCGCCCTTGAAGAGCTTGGTATTGATTACGACACGGTGTATCTCCATTTCGACAAAAATGAGCAGAAGACGGCGGAGTTTCTCACACTGAACCCGAATGGGCGCATTCCGGTCATAGTCGACCATGACCATGAGGAATTCGTACTCGCAGAGTCGGGAGCGATTTTGCTCTACCTGGCAGAGCGGAGCGGTAAGCTCTGGCCGACGGAGCCCAGGCTGCGTCACCGGGCCATGCAGTGGCTCATGTTCCAGATGAGCGCGGTTGGCCCGATGCTCGGGCAGGCGATGTTTTTTCAGCGCATCGCAGCCCCGAAGGGCATTGTCGACGACTATGCGATCGAACGCTACGTCGAAGAATCGAAACGTCTGCTGGGCGTCTTGAATGAGGCGCTCCGTGACAAGGAGTATCTCTGCGGCGAGTATTCGATGGTCGATATTGCCACATTTCCGTGGGCGCGCGCGTATCGTTGGGCTAACGTCGATGTCTCGGACCTCACGCACCTGACCGCCTGGCTCGCGCGCGTCGAAGCCCGCGAGGCCGTACAGCGCGGGCTGTGCGTCCCGGCTGGCAAGCCACGCTTCGACTACAGCGACGACGAACTGAAGGCGGCGGCCCAGCGTAATGCCCAACTGTACGACGCCTGAGCAAGGTGGTGCAGTCTAAAAAAATTGTTGTACTGGAACCTTCCATGCCGATCGCGCGGGTCCTTGTGGCTACGTCGGCTGTGGATACCGACCGGTGACATCTTTATACCCATGCAGGTGCGTTGGCGTGACGTGGACGATCAACTCTCCTGACCCGCTGTTGATTTGCCCATAGGTCTCGGCTAACGCCTGCCCCATATAGCGCCCCCCAATCCGTATCGCCCAATAGCGCACTTGGTCTGCATCATCGGACATGACGGCTGTGCCTGCGAGTTCGACATACGCAAACGGTGTGACCTCATCATCGACACACATGCTGACCCGGGGATCGTGACGTATATTTCGTGCCTTGATCGAGTCACGCCCAGTCATAAAGACAAGGGTCTCGCCCTCAAGATCATACCACACTGGCACGACCAGGGGCCGGCCATCTTTTCGCACGGTGGCCAGCTTGCCGGTCCGCACCGGACTGAGTAAGAAACTCCGGCATTCTTCAGGAGTCATGCGTTCCATCCCTGCTCCTCCCTCTGAATTAAGGGGCTGGGTTCCTCATGGAGCGCCAGCCGTCTGCGAGTCTCTCACAGCCAAGGTTTCGGGCGCAAGCCCAGACCGAGAGTGCTGACGAGTCTGCCGACACCAGGTCTTCGTCCCACTTCTTTTCTCTACCATGATGTTTTGGTATGCAGGGTGCGAGGAAAGGAGGACTTGCTATGGCCTCTATCGAATTCGAGGAAGACAAGCTGGAAGAAAGCACGCAGCTCCAACACGACGGGCCGGTCACAATGACTCTTCACAGGAGACCAATAACCTGACAATACTATGAGGGGAGTCGGCCGTCGCACATACGAGACGATGACAACGTAGTCATGCCATTCTTTAGTCAGGGAAATCAGAAAGGAGTAATACAATGACAACAGCCATATCACACCAGAACGATCAGCCTCTCTTACCGGGTCGTCTCGGTAATCCTGACCAGGTCTTGAAGACCGATCCGCGCACCGATCCGCGCCTGGTTGCGGCCTGTGCGCCCTTTAAGCTCGACGTGGCCCTGCCGCCCGTGCCGGTCAACGCGGACTCGCCCTTGCCGGAGCAGCTCGACTTCTGTGCGGCAAGCGAGGCGGGCATGGCAACCGTGTTTGCCGCCCTGTGCGCTGACCTGCCGGCGATTCCGAATATTGAGCGGCGGACCGAGGTCATCAAAGGCAAGGACGGTAACGACCTCAATCTGTACATTCATACGCCCCGGAATGTATCTGGCCCGCTGCCCTGTGTGTATCATATGCACGGCGGCGGCATGGTTATCCTGACAGCCGATGATCCATCCTATCGACGCTGGCGCGACGAACTCGCGGCCCGCGGCATGATCGCCGTTGGGGTGGAATTCCGTAATGGCGCGGGCAAGCTTGGCAACCATCCCTTTCCGGCCGGTCTCAACGACTGCACTAGCGGACTGCACTGGACGTTTGACCACAAGGCCAGCCTGGGGGTCTCGAAGATCATTGTGTCGGGTGAGTCTGGCGGAGGGAATCTCGCTCTGGCCACGTGTTTGCAGGCCAAGCAGGACGGACGCCTCGAACACATTGCTGGTGTCTACGCCTTATGCCCGTACATTTATGGCGAGTGGGCACAGCCGGGCCAGGAGCTGCGCTCTCTCTACGAGAACGACGACTACTTGATCAACTGTCACCAGATGGAGGTGCTGGCAGGCGTCTATGACCCCGAAGGCAAGAACGCGAAAAATCCGCTGTGCTGGCCGTACTGGGCCACGGGCGAAGACCTGCAGGGGTTGCCCCCGCACGTCATCTCGGTCAACGAGTTGGACCCCCTGCGGGACGAGGGGCTCACATATTATCAGATGCTCATGGCAGCCGGGGTGCCAGTCTACAGTCGGACCGTCAACGGCACCTGCCACGCCGCCGACGTCCTTTTCCCCAAAGCGGTCCCGGACGTATACGCTGCCACCATCCGCGATATCAAGGGGTTTGCAGATTCGCTCTAGGTCCGGCGTAGGGGGCTCGGTGTTATGGAACAGATGTCGTCGTTTGTTCCTCTGCTGTGGCCCTCTTCGCATAAAGTGAGGCAGGCCGGAGGTCTGTCTTACCCTACTGCCAGACCTGTTGTTATTTCTTGCCAGGTTATGCCAGCTCGCCTGAGGGGGTTCGGCTGACGGCGTGAACACCGAGGAGGAAGACCGCATGGCGGACTATATCGACATCGAGCAGGCCAAAACCCTGGACGGATTACGGATCGTTGCCCCTCCGGGCCGCCCCAACCCGTGGGCCGAGGGGCTCAAGGGTATGTGTCACCTCAAGAACCTGCCGTACGTGCTGGTCGGCAAGGCGCCCGGGCACGATGCCGCCTTGCAGGACTGGACCCGTCAGAGCAGCGCGCCCGTAGCCGTCTGGAATGAGGAACGGCCGCGCACCACCTGGAATGAACAACTCTATTTGGTCGAGCGGCTTGCCCCGCAGCTCTCGCTCGTGCCGGACGATGAGACCGACCGTATTCTCATGTTCGGGCTGTGTAACGAGTTGTGTGGTGAGGCTGGCTTGGGCTGGTCCCGCCGTATCATGATCGTCCATGGCACCTTGTCCAACCCTGAAGTGGGCGAGCAAGGCAAAGCGGTGGCGTCCTACCTGGGCGGCAAGTACGGCTATAGCCCGGCCACTGCCGAAGCCGCCCCCCAGCGTGTCGCCCGGATCCTGCGGACCTTGAGTGCGCGCTTAGCCGAGCAGCAGGCCCGAGGCCGCCGGTATCTGATCGGGGACACCCTGTCCGCCTTGGACATTTATTGGTCCACATTTGCCGTACTCGTCGCGCCCTTGCCGCTCGATCTGTGTCCGATGGATGCGGCCTTCCGGGCCTCGTTTGTGAACACCGACCCCGTGGTGGCCGAGGCGCTGTCTCCCCAATTATTGGAGCACCGCGACCGGATCTATCGTGACCATTTACGACTGCCTATGGACTTTTAAGGTTCTGTCAGGTTATTGAGCGCTGCACTGCGCTACGGGCCATAATAGACAGGAGGATACGAGGAGACCGGTGCCATCCCGACCGGCACAGGATAATAGATCGGCCGGGACGTAAATCCTTTCATAAATCCCTGTAACACAGAGGTGCAGCCACTCAGGGCAAGGGTCAACACGCTGAGCAGACAGAGGACCTTCATGCGGTGGCCCACCTTATACATATTCGCCATATCCGATGTTATTCAAAAACCGCCACACGGTTCCTCGCATAATACAGCGTAAACGGTTGTCGGAGATCGAGGCCTGTCCGTAAAGTTTCCGTTTTTCTGGAAAAACAGGCTACTACGTTGAACATGCCGTAAGGACGAGCTTATCCTCTGGAGGCATGGAGCGTATAGACCAGTCGCCGGATCAATCAAACGGTGTGGCTGTCTTACGGGGGCGACGTTTTATGAAAACCCCATCACATCGTGGTAGTAATGCCAATAGCCACGCAGAGCCGTCTCAGTTATGAGGTTTTCCTGGTCCTCTATACCAGTACCACCCAATTCGAGCATTGAGCATTCGTCCTTTTCTCTGACAATCGCTTGCTGGACCAGCTCTGTTGCATAGCCGTCTTCCATGGAGACATAGCCGGCTGGCCCGGCTAAATTGGCCTGTTTGAGACGGATGCGGCGCATCTCCTCGTCATCATCTTCAAAGCCAAAGAAGGTAAACACGAGCTCAAACCGATCCGGTCCCTTGGGCAAAATCTGTCGCGTGGCCAGGGTGTTTTGAATCTGCTGGACAACCAAGCACGGGAAGATCGTCTGGATTTGGACATTTAAGTCGATATCAAATTCTTGACGCGAGGTGAGGAGAGAAGGATCAGCCAGGGCATAGTCTTTTTGATAGCTATGCATATTCTTGCCTGTATACGCAGCCGTCTCTTCTTGCTCCGTCTTCCTGTAGGCGCGCACTATGCTGTGTCGGCCAGTCTCATCCATGGTGATGCCACCGCCTTGGGAGGAACGATACAGGCCAAAAGTAGTGAGGAAGAGATGGAGCAGACTGGCATGATAGGGATCTTTCACATTCTCTGCATAGAGTTTCCAGTTGGCATGGGTGAATTGCCGGGTATAGCCCAAGACTTGCACGGGCCGATTGAAAACCCGGTCGAGCCACGGACGCATGGCCGGGCCAAGATAGTCGAAGAGGGGCTCAACCTCAGAAGAGAACGACGCGAAGATCAGACCTTTGTAGGTATCGACCCGGAGTTTCTGGAGTGAATGGTGCGCAGGATCAAAGTCGGCTGGGTAGCCGCCCTGTTGATTAATCCCCTTACGGAACGGCACCCCAATCAGGTCGCCTTTCTGGTTATAACTCCACTGATGGTAAATGCAGGTATGGCTCGCCTTATTCCCACGAGACTCGCGACAGACCATTGCGCCCCGATGCGCGCAGCGATTGACAAAGGCATGCAGAACGCCTTCTTTGTCACGCGACACCACAATCGGCGTGTCGCCAACAAACGTGGCCTTAAAGTCACCAGGGCTGGCAACCTCAGCTTCGAGCCCGACATAACTCCAGGTTGGACCCCTGAAGATGCGTTCCTGTTCGCGGCTATACACCCCAGGATCATAAAAGACTTGATACGGGACTGAGGTCATACCGGCTGTCGGCCAGTTGAAATCGACGCGCGAGTTTTCCATAGGTGAAAGGCTCATTGGGGCACCTCCCTTACGCGCTCTGACAGAGAACCGATTTACGCGCGCCGCTCTTCCGGCCCGTAGTAGATACCGATTTGTATGTATTCGCAAGTCAGACTTGAGACGTTCGGAAACTGGGGGCGTTCTTGAATGAGTGGAATAAATGCGGGCGGTGGAGAGAAAGAAACCTTGAAGGGAAGAGGATTTAGCAGTACCATTCCACGCAGACCATGGGGGCATGAACTGCTTCAGACTACTATCCGGTGTGAATGGGAGCGCCACCGAAGGAGGCGAAAAGTGATCCGTGTAACCGACGCAATGCGACAAGCTTTCTCAAGCGATGGCGTGATCAAAGCTGAGGGGCTTTTGAGTGCGGCTGAACTCGCCGAGTGTCGACGTTGTTTGGACTTCAACCTCGCCAACCCAGGCCCGACGGCTCTCGAGATCTACGCAGGCACGAGCGATTCGCACTACAACGATCTCGGCACCGCCAAATCACTCGAAGTCTACCGACCGATGCTGGAGAAACTGGCTTTCGCGGAGTTCCTCGCAGATCTCTGGGGGTCGGAGCATGTCTGGTATTTTGGTGAGGAGATTTTTGTTAAAGACGGCGGAAAAGCTGGCCGTACCCTGTGGCACCAAGACACGCCCTATTTCCCGGCCGAAGGGTCTCATCTGGCGAATATCTGGATCAGTTTCGAGGCCTTGCCGGCTCGGAACGCCCTGGAAGTAATCCAGGGCTCCCATGTCGGCCCCATGTACGATGGGGCGGCGTTTATGGACTCCAAGGACCCGACACGGCCCCTTTGGGGCGCCGCGCATTTTCCGCGCTTGCCGGACATCCAAGCCGAGCGGGCCAAGGATCCAAATTCGTGGGACGCGCGCTCTTGGGATTTGGAACCCGGTGATGCCGTCGTGCTTCATTCGGGGGCGTTGCACGGCGGAGCGCCGGTCGATGCCGCCTGCCCGACCCGCCATACCGTAGTGCTGCGTTTCTTCGGTGACGACCTCCGCTATCGGCCCTTCCCGGACGCCAAACCTGATTACTTCATGGATCTGCGCGCCTTTGATGTCGGCTCGCTGAAAGCCGGCGATTTGTACCGAGGTGAGCACTTCTTGCAGTTGCGTTGAGGCCGCTCGCGGGGGATGGCAACGATTCGGGAGAAACTGGGCCATTGGGAAAATGAAAGAGAGATATTCTCAGGGCTTAGCAGATATGTAGTCACTACCTGTTACTACCTCTTCCCCTTGCCCTTTCTACGCGAGCCCGCCTTTTGTCCGTGTACTGTAGCCTACGTAAACGAATCACTGTCTGACAAAAATCGAGTTAGACGGCAAAATGACTGGGCATTATAGGCAGGTGTCGGCAGGTGTCGCAGCCGACACTGGAACGGCATTTAAGCGGTCGTGAGTTCAATGCTCAGGGGTCGGGTCAGACGCAGCAGGAGCTGCGTCTGCTTGTCTTCTTAGAAGAAGATAAAGGAGCGGACCACGACGTTCCTGCGACAGGAGGCGTCGTCGGGCGCGGTTGGGTCGACGCAGGCCGAGTGGAACGACCAGCGCGAGACGGAGCCGTCGGTGACCGAGTCGTAGCACTTGAGCATCGACACCTCGGTCGGCTTCTGCTCGGGAAGCCAGTACCACTCGTGGTTGGGGCGGTAGGTGAAGCGGGTGGTCTCACCGACGCGGTCGTCGTAGATACGGTAGTTGGTAATATACGGCTGGTCGGCGAAAGAGGGCCAGGCGCAGAGGACGAAGGGGTTCTGGCGCACGGTCTCCATCGGCTTGGCGAGGTTGATCGACATGAACCGCCGCGACATCTTGGCGTCGGCCTCCGCCCCCGTGTAGCGCTGCGTGCGCCCGAAGTTCCGCAGGTTCTTCGTGAGCAGCTCGCGGCAGCGCACGCGGCCGCTGTTGTCATTCAGGTCGTTGTGCACGATGTTGGCGTAGAAGGTGTTGACCCCTGGGTTCTTGTTGTCCTGATCCTCCTTGATAGCGCCCGTGTAATCCTTGTCAAACACGCCGTGGTTGTACACGAACGCATCGGTCGCGTCCGGGAAGAACTCCAAGAGGAGCTTCTCCATCTCCGGGTAGAACACGCGCTCCACCTCGGTCGCGTCGTAGAAATTCTGGCACTTCGATTCGCAGTGGGCGAGCGAGACGCCGAGCTTGTCCATGCACTCCGCGCTGGTGGGCGAGAGACCCGGGTAGTACTCCGCCATCCGCCGCGCGTCGCGCAATACCTGCGGAAAATAAAGGCATCCCCGACTGATGTCCTGCTCTTCCTTGCGCAACATTTTTGCCTCGGCTTCGCGCGCCGGGTCCCGCCACAGGGCGTTGGACGGAACGACCGAGTAGGATGGCTGCTCGAGGACGGAGTAGGGGAGCGGCAGGGCGACGCCGCCCTCCGGGGCTTCGATGTTGTGCGCCCGAATATAGTCCAGGCACTCGGCGTAGCTACGAAAGCCGACGCCCCACTTGGTCTCGATCGGGCCGGGAGGCGCCTTGTCGATCATGTCGATGACTGCTTGCTCTTCCCCCTCGGCAACCTGACGGAGCGCCGCCTCCATCGCCGCCGCGGTTCCCGCATCGCCGTCCTGATCAAACGACATGTAGGATAAACCGCCGTTCGCCGCGATAGGGGCTGGCTGCCCTACTGTGAGTTGGAGGGGAGGCACATAGGCCGACGAAACGCTCTCCGTAACCCCCACAATGTTGTTCTCGGCGGCGTTGACCCGGTCCATAATATACCCCCCAGTTAAAGATACCCTACCGTGGCACGCAGGGCTTGTCTTGGCAAGGGTAGGGTGGCCCTGTCCTAATTAGGGTACTAATATGCTTGCGTCAGTAAATTCAAGATGCAGCCACACGCTTAGATGATCTCTTCATGCACAGAGAATCTGCCATCGCGATAACTGGCGAGAAGGTAGCAATCACCGCGGCGGCTTTTCCCGAAGGTGCGGGCTTGTTCGATAAGCTGATCGCGTAAACCTGCTATGTCGTCGAAAATCATCACCCGACAGTCTGCCCGCGCGAGCAGGAGTTTCTGGAAATCCTGCTGAATAGCGCGAGTCCCCCTCCACTCGATTTCCGCTACAAGAAAGACATCCTGCACGACAAAACCGTCACTAGAGCCTTCTGTGAATAGATTGAATCGGGGGGGGGTTCTTCAAGCCAGGGGGGCGGTGTGGCAAGCTGCGGGGAGCGGGAGGAAGGAGGCGAGCAGCAGATGGCCCGAGCGTATTCTCAAGACTTGCGGGACCGAGTGATTGATGCCGTGACGCGGGAGGGGCTGAGCCGGCGGGCCGCGGCGCGGCGGTTTGGGGTCAGTAGCGCGTCCGCGATCAAGTGGCTCCAGCGCGTGCACAGGACCGGGGAGCGGGGGAGCGCGGGCACCGGGGGGCATCGGCCCTCGCAGGTGCAACCGGAGCGGGCGTGGTTATTGGCGGTGATCGCGGTGCAGCCGGACATCACGCTGGCCGCGTTGGCGGCCCGGTTGTTGGAAGAGCGGGGGGTGAGGGCGGATACAGGGATGTTGTCCCGGTTCTTCACAGGGGCCGGGATCAGCTTTAAAAAAAGCCTCTCGGCCTCCGAGCAGGCGCGCCCGGACATCGCGCGGCGCCGGGCCCGCTGGCAGCGCGCGCAAGGCCAGCTTGATCCCCACCGGCTCGTGTTTATTGATGAGACGTGGGCCAAGACTAATATGACCCGCAGCCACGGCCGCTGCCCGCGTGGCCAGCGGTTGGCCGCCACGCGGCCCTATGGGCATTGGCAAACTCTGACCTTCGTGGCGGCCCTCCGGCGCGACCGCCTGACCGCCCCCTGTGTCTTCAACGGCCCGATCAACGGTCCCCGCTTCCTCGCCTATGTGGAACAATGCCTCCTCCCCACGCTGACTGCTGGCGATATCGTCATCCTGGACAATCTCAGCAGCCACAAGAGCGCCGCCGTGCGGACCGCCATCGAGCGGGCGGGCGCCACGCTGCGCTTCCTGCCCCCCTATTCGCCCGATCTCAACCCGATTGAACAGGTCTTCGCCAAGCTCAAAGCCTCCCTCCGCCACGCGGCGGAACGCACGGTCGAGGCGACATGGCAACGGGTCGGAACCCTCCTTGATCGCTTCGGACCTGAGGAATGCCGCCATTACTTCACCCATGCTGGCTATGCGTCAACCTAAAAACAGAAAGCACTAGGGTCAGGACTCATAAAGGGGGTTTTCTTGGCCAGCAGGGTGTGCTGCTCTCTCTGCCGTGGAGGGAAGAAGCGATGAGTAATCAGTTCTGGCTGTCCGCAGCCCAATTTGCCCGGCTCCAGCCGCTGTTGCCGACGGCCACGCGCGGGGTGCCGCGGGTGGACGACCGGCGGGTCATTTCGGGGATCGTGCACGTGTTGCAGAGCGGGTGTCGGTGGCGCGCTACGCCGCCCGTCTATGGGCCGTCCAAGACGTTGTACAACCGGTTCGTGCGCTGGGCGCGGAAGGGGGTCTGGGAGCGCGTCTTCACGGCACTGGCCCCGGCCGGCGGCCCGCCCGAGACGCTGATGCTCGATGCGACCTACGTCAAGGCGCATCGGTCGGCGGGGGGCGGAAAAGGGGGGCGCAGCAGCAGGCGATTGGGCGATCCCGTGGGGGGCGGACCACGAAAATCCATGCCGCGGTCGATGAGGCCGGCCGCCCCCGGCGGCTGATTATCGGCCCGGGCCATCGCGGGGACGCGCCTGTCGGCGCTGCCCTTGTGGCCACCCTGCGTCCGGCCCGCTGCCTGGCCGATACCGCCTACGACAGTGAGGCGTTGCGCGCCTGGCTGGAGACCCGGGGCTGCCAGCCGGTCAGCCCCAACAATCCGACTCGCAAGCGGAAACACCCCTTCGACAAAACCGCTTATCGGGCACGCAATATCATTGAACGTACCTTCTGTCGGCTCAAAGACTGGCGCCGCATCGCCACCCGCTACGACAAGCTCGCATACAACTACCTCGCCGCCGTCGCCCTCGCTGCCATCGTCATCTATTGGTTATGAGTCCAGACCCTAGAGCGTGTAGAAGGCGTAGCGCAGGGATAGCCACACCCCGTGGCTCGACAGATGGGCACGCGTTCGACCTACGTTGAGAGGAACCAGGACGTCGCCGGCCCGATTGACGACCCGTGCGATTCCCTCGTCTGTCTCGACGGCGCCGGAATCCGTATAGCGATACGCGATATCAAGCGTCAGCTTATCGGTCAGCGAGGTACCGACCCCCGCCGTCAGCATCCAGGCGAAATTGACTCGATGTCCACCCGGAGCGATAGTCCGCGTTCTGGTGAACTTCATACGGGTTTTGCCGATATCGATATACGTGGCGCCAGCGCCGGCGCCGATGAACGGGCTGAACGGCCCGAGCCGCGGCAGGCCCAACTGCGGCAGGTCCACATAGGCGGCAAACATGCCGGACAGGGAGGACAATCGCGCCGAGACCTCCTGCCGACCTTGAGTTTGCAAAAAGTTAGCGCGGCCGGTGAGGGTGAATCTCGGACGGTACTGAAACAGGGCCTCAATCCGCAGGGCAGGCATGATGGCGTGGCCGAGCCCAAGCTCGAAGCCGGCCGGCGCGCTGAAATCGCCGTGCGTGCTCAAGGGCGCTCCGTCGTTGCCTGTCCCGCAGCCATACAGGGCGTATATGGCCGGCGGAGTGTGGTTCGTACAGTCCTTGTCCTTGAAGCGCGTGTCCTCCGACCAATCGAGACCGACCCCGGCCCGCACATAGACATCCTTCGCCTGAGCCCCGGCCCCGGAGGGCAAAGATATGGTCGTGATGACCGCGAAAATCGTATGGATTTGCCACCCCTTCATATGCGGGAAGTGTATAGTTCTTGGGGGATACGTCAATTCACGCGCGATGGATATTGCGCCGGACAAGGGCGGGGCATAAGACGGGAGGATCGCCAGTTGCACAGGAGACATACTATGGCAACCGACCGCGAAGCCTGGCTCACACTGACCCCAGAAGAAGCGCTCGACCCGGACCTCCCTATTTGTGACCCCCATCACCATCTCTGGGATTATCCCAGGAATCGCTATTTGCTGGAAGACCTGCTCCAAGACCTCGGGGGCGGGCATCGGGTGACCCAGACGGTTTTTGTCGAGTGCGTGTCCATGTACCGCAAGGACGGTCCCGAAGAGATGCAGCCGGTCGGGGAGACTGAATTTGTGCAAGGCGTCGCCGCCCAGAGCGCGAGTGGAAACTACGGGCCGACGGCGGTCGCCGCCGGGATCGTCAGCCTGGCCAACCTCTCTCTCGGCCCGGCGGTCGAACCCGTCCTCGAAGCGCATATGGCAGCCAGCCGCAACCGTTTTCGCGGGATTCGGCACGCCTCAAGCTGGCACGCGCATGAGAAAATCAGGAACGCGCATACGCATCCGTCGGAAGGCCTCCTGTTGGACGCGACCTTCAGACAGGGCTTGGCCTGTTTACACAGGCTGGGTCTGAGTTTTGACGCCTGGATGTATCATACCCAGCTTGCCGACCTGGTTGACTTGGCTCACGCGTTTCCCGACGCAACCATCATCCTGGATCATGTGGGCGGGCCGCTCGGCATCGGTCCGTACGCGGGCAAGCAGGACGAAGTCATGCAGGTCTGGAAAAAGGGTATTGCCGCTCTCTCACACTGTCAGAATGTGGTGGTCAAGCTTGGCGGCGTCACCATGCCGATGTGTGGCTTCGGCTGGCATCAGTGGGAAAAACCGCCGACCTCGGAGGAAATTGCTCGGGCCACCGCTCCGTATTATCTCTTTTGTATCGAGCAGTTCGGGGTAGACCGGTGTATGTTCGAGAGTAATTTCCCGGTTGATAAAGCGTCGTGCTCGTACACCGTGCTGTGGAATTCGTTTAAGCGCATCGTCCACGACTTCTCAGCCGATGAACGGCTGGCCCTCTTCCATGATACGGCCGCGCGGGCCTATAAAATACAATCCGCAGCCCAGCTATCGTAGGGGCGAAAAATCTTTCGCCCCTACAGCGTACCTGGCAGGGCCTGGTAAAAGCCATTGGTCTGGACCAACTCGACCGGTGTTTCAAACAGGGCGCTGAGCTGCGCGTTGGTGAGCACCTCTTCTTTCTTGCCGTCCGCGATAACCCTGCCCTGTTTCAGCAGGACAACCCGTGAGACCTCTGGTGGTATTTCGTGAATGTGGTGGGTCACCAGGGCCAGCGTCTTGCCAGCCTGCATCAAATGCCGAATGGTCGCCAGGTATTGAAAACAGGCTTGCAGGTCGAGCCCGCTGGTGGGTTCGTCCAATACCAGGGCTTCAGGGTCATTGATCAGCGCCCGGCCGAGGAGAAAGCGACGCTGCTCACCCGTAGACATGGTCGCATAGGTTTTCTCTTGCAGCGCGCCGATCCCGAGCAGGTCCAGGACTTTTTGGGCGCGCGCCGTATCGTCGTCACTAAAAGTATGGTGCCAGGCGATATCTATGCTCGAATAGAAGCCCGATAAAATAATATTAAACCCACGGGCATTGCCGACGTACTGCTGCTGCAAATCGTGGGACACGATGCCAAAGCGGGAGCGCAGTTCCCACACATCCCAGCGCTCCTGCCCATATAAACGCACATAGCTCTCTGCTTGACTCTTTGCTTGAGCAACCGGATAGAGGTCGCGGGACAGGAGTTTGAGCAGGGTTGATTTGCCCGCGCCATTGGGGCCAAGGATGACCGTGTTTTGGCCCTCGGTCAGGTCGAGAGAGAAATTCTCGAACACGCAGGTCTGACCACGATAGACGGTCGCGTTTTTAATCTCGATAATTTTTTGCATACAGCCTTCCAGACGAATAGCGCCGCACGTAGGAGTAATGCCGATAGCTCACCAGGCGGCATAAATGAGAAATGACCCGCGCGCAAGGGCAATCTATTCGAGTCGTATCCAGAGGCAGTCCACCCCATCCAGCAACATATGAATGACCAGTCCCAGGGCGACCAGTCTCAGCCAGTTGACCCTGGGAATCACGAGCAGGAGCAGATAGGCGGCAATGGCCGGGTAGGAATGGAGCGGGTGAAAGCCGATGCCGCAGCGGTTCGGGTCGTAAATAGGGTCGGCCAGCAGGTGGTCAATATCAACAACCATCGTTCCGACCATAACCAGGAAGGCCCAGCGCCACCGCTCCACATAGCATGTTCGGGCGACCAGCGCCGGAACAATGAAATGGAGAACCATATGAATAAGTGGGCGCATGGGCGTTGAGAGGACTCATCAATCAGGGGTGGGCGAGCTGCGTAGCGCCGAGGCCGCCCGGAAGGGAACTGACAAAGCCCACAGAGCATTAGCCCCACCACCGTAAGCTTACCCCATCATCAGGTAGAGATTTTTGGGAGAATGGGGGTGTGCTTCTTGGGCGACGGTTAGGCGGCCCTGTGGCCGCTGATAACTTCTCGTAGCCCTTCAAGCAAGCCGGCGAGGTGGGCTTGCTCACGCTCCACCACGGCGAACCGATCCTCCAGACGGGCGAGTCGATCCTCCAAACGCTGGAAGTGCTGGATGAGAGATCGGTGGTTGGTCAGTATCAATCCGGCGAGTGCGACGCCAACGGCACACATGGTCAGCATCTCAGGGGTCATGTGGCGTTCCTCCCTTCCTTAGACATAGCTGTTGGCCTGTCTACTCTTCGTCGCGGTGTTTCCCGAGCTTGAGATAGGGCCGCGGGGAGTACGGCTCGCGGGCGCCTCGGGTCGCCAGGTCTTGGAGCAGGGCGTCGCCGAGGGCGAGGGCCAGCATGGCCTCGGCCATGGGCACGCCGCGAATGGCAACGCACGGGTCGTGCCTGCCCCTGGTGCTGATCGTTCGCGGCTGCAACTGCGTATCCAGCGTCTGCTGTGCGCGGGGCAGCGAAGACGTCGGTTTCACCACGACGCGGGCCACAATAGGGGCGCCGGACGAGATGCCGCCCAGAATACCGCCGTGATTATTACTGCGAAAGCCGTCAGCGTCCATTTCGTCGTTCATCTGACTGCCCCGCATGGCCGCGGCGGCAAAACCCGCCCCGATCTCTACGCCTTTCACTGCGGGAAGAGACATCAGGGCACTGACAATGCTGGAATCGAGCTTGCCAAAGACCGGCTCGCCAAGACCGGGCGGAACACCGGTGGCGACCACTTCAATAATCCCGCCAACCGAATCGCGTTCTTTACGGGCCTGTTCGACCTCCTCGCGCATGGCCGCTACGGTGTCCGGGTCAACGCTGCGCAGCTCATTGAGCTCAACCTGTTCCCACGCATAGCGCTGCGCTCGGACGCGGCCGACCTGGACGACGCCGCCAACTATGGCTATGCCGAATTTTGCCAGGAGCTGTTTTGCCAGGGCCCCGGCGATTACACGGCCAACCGATTCGCGGGCTGATGCCCTTCCCCCGCCGCGATAATCACGATGGCCGTATTTTGCAAAATACGTAAAGTCTGCGTGGCCGGGACGAAAGAGGTCTTTGATGTCCGCATAGTCCTTTGAGCGGGTGTCTTCGTTGAAGACCATGACCATCATGGGCGTCCCGGTGGTTTTGCCCTCATAGACACCGGAGAAGATCTCAAACTGTTCTTTTTCTTGACGTTGGGTCACCAGCTTGGACTGGCCGGGCCGGCGCCGTTGCAACTCGGTATGAATACCGGCCTGGTCAATCTCGAAGTCAGCGGGAAAACCATCGATGACCACGCCGACCGCCCGGCCATGGCTCTCACCGAAGGTTGTGACGCGCAAGCTGCTGCCGAAAGTATTGCCTGTCATCGATTCACCCGAAAACGTGTGGGGCAAAGCCCCTATGGCCGGAGACCCCCTCTCCCTCCGGGGGAGAGGGAACCCAATGGTGATACTACCACGTGTACCGCCACGAAAAAGGGGCCGCTTTATCGGCCCCCTGTCGAATGTACAGTGTGTGAGCGAAGTCGAGCAGTTTAGCCGTTAGATGCAACGTCCAAACGGACCTGAGCAAGACGGAGCGTATTGTGAGCGTCCTCAAAGTCGGCGTCGGTTGGCGAAAGCGTGCTGAGTGCGGCTTCCGCCTCGCGAACCGCCTCTTGGGCTTGCGCCGCGTCGATTTCGTTGGCGTAGGCGGCCTCGGTACACAGGACAGTCATCAGGTTGTCCACCACCTCGGCGAAGCCGTCACTCACCGCTAATGACTGGGTTTGTCCGTTTTGCTTATAGGACAAGCGTCCGGGCTGGAGCGAAGACAAAAACGTGGCGTGGTCGGGGAACACGCCAAACTCCCCCACTGTGCCCGGAGCGGTGACTTCATCGACCTCCTTGTCAATGAGGAGACGCTCTGGGGTGACTAAACGCAGACGCAGGATATCGGCCATAATGTTCGTCTCGTTTAGTCAGCCAAAGTCTTTGCTTTTTCTATGGCTTCTTCAATAGTGCCAACCATATAGAATGCCTGCTCGGGCAGGTCGTCGTGCTGACCCTCTACCAGTTCCTTGAAGCTGCGCACCGTGTCTTTGACCTGCACGTATTTGCCGGGGAAATTGGTGAACTGCTCGGCAACGTGGAAAGGCTGGGACAAGAAGCGCTGCACCTTGCGGGCTCTGGCGACGGTGAGCTTGTCTTCTTCGGACAGCTCGTCGATACCCAGAATGGCGATAATGTCCTGTAAGTCTTTATAGCGCTGTAGGATTTCCTGAACCTGACGGGCAACCGCGTAGTGCTCTTCACCAATCACGTTGGGGTCGAGCAGGCGGGAGCTTGAGTCAAGCGGGTCCACCGCGGGGTAAATGCCCAGCTCGGCAATCTGGCGAGATAACACGGTTGTGGCATCCAGGTGGGCAAAGGTGGTGGCCGGCGCCGGGTCGGTCAGATCATCCGCCGGGACATAAATGGCCTGGACGGAGGTAATCGAGCCATTCTTGGTTGAGGTGATGCGTTCCTGTAAGTCCCCCACGTCGGTTGACAGGGTTGGCTGGTAGCCCACCGCGGAGGGGATGCGTCCCAGAAGCGTGGACACCTCGGAGTTGGCCTGCACAAAACGGAAGATATTATCAATGAAGAGCAGGACGTCCCGGTTTTCCTCGTCCCGGAAATACTCTGCCATCGTCAGGGCCGAGAGCCCGACCCGGGCTCGGGCGCCTGGGGGCTCATTCATCTGGCCGTAGACCAGGGTAGTTTTATCGATGACGCCGGATTCTTTCATTTCCAGCCACAGGTCGTTACCCTCACGCGTCCGCTCGCCGACTCCGCCGAAGACGGAATACCCGCCATGCTCCTGGGCAATATTGTTAATCAGCTCCATGAGGATAACGGTCTTGCCCACGCCGGCACCGCCAAACAAGCCCACTTTTCCGCCTAATGGGTAGGGGGCGAGCAGGTCGACAACCTTGATGCCGGTCTCCAGGATTTTGACCTCTGTTGCCTGATCGATAAAGGCCGGTGCCGCCCGATGGATGGGCGAGCGCTTCACATGTGCGAGCGAGGCGCCCTCATCGACCGGCTCGCCGACCACATTGAGAATGCGCCCGAGCGTCTCTCCACCAACCGGCACGGTAATCACGTTGCCGGTATCACGGACGGCCAGGCCGCGTGAGAGTCCTTCTGCGCTATCCATCGCGATACACCGGACGGTATTTTCGCCAAGATGTTGAGCGACCTCAAGAATCAGATTCCACTCCTTGTCGCTGATCGCAGAATTGGTGACCTGCAGGGCGTTATAGATGGGAGGGAGTGCGCTGTCCTCGAACTCCACGTCAACCACTGCGCCCATGACCTGAGTAATCTGACCAACATTCATCGGTGTGCATCCTCTCTACCCATCCCCCCTAACAGGGGGACACCGGGGGGTTATCCCTTCAACGATTCGCCCGTCGCCACGATCTCCAGTAATTCCCGTGTAATCCCGGCTTGACGGGCGCGGTTCATATCCAGGGTCAGGCGGTCAATCATCTCAACGGCGTTACTGGTGGCATTATCCATGGCCGTCATCCGCGCGCCGTGCTCGCTCGCCACCGATTCCAGCATGGCCCGGTAGATCAGCATGTCGATATAGCGTTCCAACAAGCTGGCCAATAAGGTGTGGGGAGCAGGTTCGTACAGATAATCCACCGCGCTTTGATCTTCCGTCGGCTGCGTTGACGCAAGGGGCAGAATTTTATCCAGGGTCGGGACCTGAACCAGAGCCGAACGAAATTTGGCGTACAAGACATAAAAGCTGTCGGTCTGCCCACTCAGGAACTGCTCGCCAACCCGCCGGCCAATATCGTGGGCCAGGTCTGCGGACAGCCGCCCATACAGATTGATATGCTCCTCGGCAATGGCGACGTCTCGCCGCTTAAAGTAATCATAGGCGCGGCGGCCGACAAGAATCAGACTCACTTTTTGTTCGGAACGCTGTCGCATGAAGGCTTCGGCTGCGCGGATTAAAGAAGAATTGAAGCCGCCACACAAGCCGCGATCGGACGTCATCACAATCAGAGTGATGTTGTTTTCCGCTCGTTCGGTCAGAAAGGGGTGGGCGAGTTCGTCTCCCTGCGCCGCCAAATTCTGTAAGACCGCTTCCAGCTTCTCCGCGTACGGACGCGCGGCCAGGGCGGCTTCCTGCGCCCGTCGCAGCCGCGCCGCTGAGACCATCTTCATGGCCTTGGTGATCTGCTGGATATTTTGGACGGACGAGACGCGTTTGCGGATTTCTTTCAGAGTCGCCATGGTTCAACTATACGGAAAAGCTCTGGTTGAATTCCTTTATCATGGTGTCCAGACGCTGGGTGAGATCGTCATCCAGAGCCCCCCTGGCGAGAATATCAGCATAAATATCGGGGTGAGAATTCTCGATGAAGCGAGCGAGTTCCGGCTCATACTGGCCAAGCGCCGTGTCGGGAATCTCATCCAAGTGCCCCTTGGTGCCGGCGTAGATAATGGCGATTTGGCGTTCGACTGGAAGCGGTTCGTACTGTCCCTGCTTGAGGATCTCAACCAGGCGCGTGCCGCGTGCCAGCATGCGCTGCGTGGTCACGTCCAGGTCAGACCCGAATTGGGCAAAGGCCGCCATCTCCCGGTACTGCGCCAGGTCAAGGCGTAACGAGCCCGCGACCTGCTTCATGGCCTTGATTTGCGCGTTGCCACCCACTCGGGAGACGGAGATACCCACGTTGACCGCCGGTCGCACGCCCGAGAAGAACAGGTCTGACTCCAAGAAGATCTGTCCGTCCGTAATGGAAATGACGTTGGTCGGAATATAGGCCGAGACGTCTCCGGCCTGGGTTTCAATCACCGGCAGGGCGGTTAACGATCCGCCGCCCTGCGCATCGCTCATTTTTGCGGCGCGCTCCAACAGGCGTGAATGGAGATAGAACACGTCGCCGGGAAAGGCTTCACGGCCGGGCGGGCGGCGCAGCAGGAGGGAGAGCTGGCGATAGGCGACGGCGTGCTTTGACAGATCGTCATACACCACCAGGGCGTGCTGCCCATTATCGCGGAAATATTCGCCAATGGCAGTCCCGGAGTAGGGCGCAATAAATTGCAGCGGCGCTGCATCAGAGGCGGCCGCGACAACAATGGTGGTATAATCCATGGCCCCGGCCCGGGCCAGTCGCTCCACGACCTGGGCAATGGTTGATTGCTTCTGGCCGATGGCGACATAGATACAGGAAACATCGCCACCTTTCTGATTGATAATCGTATCAATAATAATGGCGGTTTTCCCGGTTTGGCGGTCGCCAATAATCAGCTCCCGCTGTCCGCGACCAATCGGGATCATGGAATCAATCGCCTTGATCCCCGTTTGCAACGGTTCCGTGACCGGCTGACGCAGGACGATACCCGGCGCTTTGACCTCGATTCGACGCGTTTCCGTTGTCGCAATAGGCCCCTTGCCGTCGATCGGTTGGCCCAGGGCGTTGACCACGCGGCCCCGCATGGCAGCGCCAACCGGAACCTCGGCAATACGCCCGGTGCGGCGAACCTCGTCGCCTTCTTTAATGGACTGAACCTCACCAAAGACGGCAGCACCGACATTGTCCTCTTCCAGGTTCAGCGCCAGACCGTACAGGTCACCCGGAAACTGGAGCAGTTCGCCCGAGGCGACCCGGTCGAGACCATGAATGCGAGCGATCCCATCTCCGGCTGAGAGGACGGTGCCGGTCTCGCGTTGCTCAACCTGTTGGTCATAGCCTTGGATCTGTTGCTTGATGATTTCGCTGATCTCAGCCGCGCGTAGTTCCATTCGTCCCTCTCGAATATGCCTGATTCTCTTTAAAATTCATATACTTATAGCTGTCGTGCCAATTGATCGCCGAGCCGGGCGAGCTGTGTTTTGAGGCTGGCATCATACACCCGCCCCTCAACCTCAACGACGACACCACCTAAGAGGGTCGTGTCTGTCTCAAAGCTTGGCTCGACCGTCTTGTGCGTGAGTTGGCTGAACGTATCCGCAATAAGCTGTTTTTCCTCTTCTGCCAACTCGGCCGCCGAGCGAACCTGGGCACGAACCCGCCCGAGCGCTTTATCAAGCTGTTGTTGGTAGGCCGCATTAATAGCGCCGATGTCCCGGAGTCGATCATTGTCGGCAAGGACGCGCAGAAACTTCTCGACAAGCTCATGGGGAGAGCCTTGGGTGACCAACTGGGCCACGATATCTTGGCGCGCGCCGACCGGCAGCGCCGGCAGCGCGAGTATTTTTGCCAACTCCGGGTCAGTAAAGAACTCGGCGACCTGACCGAGCTGAGCTCCGATGGTTGCTCCCTCTGCTTGCTCTTGGGCGAGACTCAGGAGGGCTTTGGCATACCGTCTAGCTGCCTGTGTTCTCGGCACTCCCCACCTCTTGGACCAGTTGTGCTACGAGTCGGCGATTATCACCTCGCGTCACGTTTTTTTGGATCAGTTCGGTCGCAATCCTGACCGCCTGGGTTGCGACTTCTCGGCGCAGGAGCCGCCGCGCCTCCTCGACCTCACGTTGAGCGATCAGTTGCACCTCGGTTTTCGCCCTTTCTGCCATCTGTTGGGCCTCTTCCAGCAGGCGCAGGCGCTCGCGTTCGGCTGCCTCAACGGCTTGACTCCGTAATTGCTCTTCCTCGGCGGCGAGGTTGGCCAGCTTGGTGTCATACTCCTGGCGCAGTGTATCGGCCTCTTCTTTGGCCTTCTTGGCTTCCTCAAGCGCTCGGACAACCGTCTCGTGTCGTTCTTTGAGCTTGCGTCGAATAAGGTCTCGGGTGAATTTCCGGATGACAAAGGCAAAAATAAGAAAATTGATGCCGAAAAAGCCTAAGGTGAGGAGAGGAGAGCCGCCCCCATGCGCGTCACTCGCGGCCCACGCCAGCCCGGAACAGGAAAGGGAGAGAAGAAGGCTGCTGAGGGTGACACCCAGGGGCGGGAGTATCAGTTGTACCATAACTAGGAGAGGGGTCTTTCCAGGAGTTTCTCGCTTATTTCATCGGCAAATTGCCCAACCTGGGCTTCAAGGCTTTGGCGGGTGCGCTGGATATCCTCAGAGAGGCTGGCGCGGACGTTGGCAATGGATTGTTCGGCTTCTTTCCGCGCCGACTCAACAACTGAGCGGGCTTGGTCTCCCGCGTCTTTATAGATAGCGTCGACACGCTGCCGTGCTTCCGCTCGGGAGGTGGCGAGTCGGGTTTGATATTGTTCGTCCATGGCCTCGGCTTCTGCCTTGACCGTCACCGCTTCTCGCATGGCCCCCTCCGTCCGCTGCGCCCGCGTTTTGAGCACCGCCAGGTTGGGCTCGAACAGAAAACGGCGTAAGCAGGTCCAAACAATAAGAAAAAGAATGATTTGGGCTATAAAAGTCCAGTCTGGCGGGAAAGAAAGCACCGAAAAAAGGTCTCCTCTCGATAGGGATTCAGGGTAAAAATTTGATCAGACGCTCAAACAGGAACAAGTGAGGAGTCATGCTTCTCCCAGCTTGCCTTTCTTTGCGCCCCTTTTCTTTTCATCCTTTTAAGCGCTGTACAAGCCCCTCTAGTTCGTCATTGGAATAATATTCAATTTCTATCTTTCCCCCCTTTTTCCGAGAGGTGAGTCTGACTTTAGTTCCCAAGGCACGGACGAGGTCTTCTTCAACTGCCTTCAGGAAAACATCTGTCTTCTGTATCAGCGTAGGCTCTTCAGGAGCGGACGACTCAACTGGTGCTCCCTCGATAATATTGGACTGTGACACGAGTGTTTCTGTTGCGCGTACAGAGAGGCCCTGCTCCATAATACGGCGGGCCATTTCCAGTTGCTGCTCCGGCATATTCAGCGCGAGCAGGGCGCGCGCATGGCCAACAGTGAGGGCCCCTTGATCAACACTCTGTTTTATTTCCTCAGGAAGATTCAAAACGCGCAGGAGATTGGTCACGACAGGCCGGCTTTTGCCAACACGCTGCGCAACCTGCTCCTGGGTGAGATGAAACTCTTCCATGAGCTGTCGATAGGCCAGTGCCTCTTCTATCGGGGTGAGTTCTTCACGCTGAATATTTTCGACCAGCGCCATTTCGAGACTTTCCGCGTCGCTGACCTCCTTAACGATAACTGGAACGCGTTCAAGCCGGGCACGCTGTGCGGCACGGAACCGTCTTTCCCCAAGGATTAACTCATACCCCTGCGGTATTTTCCTGACCACAAGCGGTTGCAGAATGCCCTGGTTGCGGATGGATTCTGAGAGTTCGGCAATCTTGGCTTCATTAAAATAGCGCCTCGGCTGTCTTGGATTCGGGCGTATTGCGGAAATGGGAACCTGACGCTCGACCGGACTATCGAGTGAGGTCCCCTTGGGAATAAGGGCACTCAAACCTCTGCCAAGGGAACGCCTTTTTACGTTTACGGCAACGTCACTCATCCTTCACCCCCCTCTTCCTCTCCCAGTGAGCGAACGCTCAGCGTTGTGTGACTACCTGTTGTTGCTGCAACTGCTGGTGTGGAACCGAAATCTCTGTGTGTACGAATCCACTCTTCGGGCTCTCGTCCGAGCAACTCCTGAGCAAGGTCCATATAACTCTTCGCGCCACGGCAGGATGGGTCGTACAGGAGAATAGGCAGACCGTGGCTGGGGCTCTCACTTAACCGGACATTCCGGGGGATAATGGACTCAAAGACGTACTGCGGAAAGAATTCCCGTATTTCTTCGGCGACTTGGTGACAGAGCCGATTGCGCGCGTCGAACATCGTCAGCAAGAGACCCTCAATGGCCAGGTCCGGATTGAGTCTCTCGCGAATGATGTCGAGTGTCTCGATCAGTGAGCGCAGCCCCTCAAGGGCGTAGTATTCGCACTGGAGAGGGATGAGGACGCTATCTGCCGCAGTCAGAGAATTCACGGTGAGGAGCCCGAGCGAGGGCGGGCAATCGAGAAAAATATAGCGATAGGCCGCGCCATATTGCCGAATAAGAGTCCGCAGACGGTATTCTCTGTCTTCGATGTTGAGGAGTTCAACCTCCGCCCCTATCAGGTCATGATTGGCGGGCAGAACGTCAAGCTTTTCAATGGCTGTCTTTTGAACAGCCTCCTGGAGCGTACACTCCCCGAGGAGCAGTTGATAAATGGTCGCCGCATCCTCGCCAGGACGAGCGCCAACGCCACTGGAGGCATTCCCCTGAGGATCACAGTCAATAAGGAGGGTTTTTGCTCCAGATATACCTATGGCGGCCGAAAGGTTGATAGCAGTAGTGGTCTTCCCAACCCCGCCCTTCCGATTGGCTATACAAATGGTCCTGGCCACAGGCTTCAGTAGCACATTACTGGAAGCAAGGGAAGATTGTAGAACGTCTGGAGGAAAGGGTTGAGCCATGTATCACGTAAAACATGACGGATAAATGTGTCACGTGAAACATTTCTTTCTGAAAAAGAGGGCATATCTGTCTCCTTCACCAAAGGGGAGACGGTATTCACCTAGGGCCTCTTGTACGAAGCCGTCATGGGGGGGGTAATCTTCTTCTTCTGCTCCGCCGCCCTTCTTGTGGGGGCCGCGCATTGCTACCGCATAGCCTCCTTCCTTCACAATCGGAAAGGAGAGGCTCAGAAAGTGGGTAATATCCCAGGTTGCCCGTGTGACAACGGTATCGAACCAGGCTGGCCTGCTCTCCTGTCGGGCGAACTCTTCGGCTCTCCCTTCAAACACGCGTATATTCTGTATGCCTGTTATCCTGACGGCCTGTTTCAGAAAGTTTGCTCTTTTTCTTCGTGTCTCAATGAGAAAGACCTGCCGTTCCTGTCCGGTTACGGCAAGGACGAATCCCGGAAACCCGGCCCCACTCCCAAGGTCGGCAACAACACCCTGCCACGGAAGAATTTGCGAAAAGGCGAGAGAGTCGAGAATATGCTGCCGAATAATTGCTTTTGCATCATGCTGGCCGACGAGGTTGAAGACCTGAGACCAGCGCTGAAGTTCGTCTATATACAGGGATAAAGTGTATAACGACTGGAGAGAAAGCGATATGTGTAACGCTTCTGCGCCCTGTTCCAAGAGAGAGTTGGCTTCTTTGTCCATCAATCAGGCGGTCCCAGTGCGTTTCAGGTGAATGGCCAGTAAGGACACGGCGGCGGGCGTCACTCCGGGGATACGCGACGCTTGACCCAGCGAGCGGGGGCGCAATGTCAGGAGTTTTTCTTTGACTTCGTTTGAGAGACCCTGGACATGCGTGTAATCAATCTCATTCGGAATAAGGGCCTCTTCCATATGTCGGACCCTGCTTACCCCTTCTTCCTGACGGCGTATATAGCCGGCATACTTCACCTCTATCTCCACTTCGGCACCCACTCCTGTGGAGAGGGGCGTGGGCGACGGGCTGATGGACTGAATGTGTCTGAAGGACAACTCAGGTCGGCGGAGTAATTTCGCCAGCGATGTCGGCGTTTTTATCTCTGCCGTGCCCCAAGCGGATAATTGGGTATTCACTGCGTCGTTTGGGGTCAGTATCGTATCCTCCAGACGTTGGACCTCCCGGGCAATGTCTTCTTTTTTCCTCAGCGTCCGCTCGGCCGATCTTTCATCGATGAGCCCGATTCTCCGTCCGAATGCGCTCAGCCGCACATCTGCGTTGTCTTCCCGCAGTAACAGCCGGTGCTCAGCCCGAGAAGTAAACATCCGGTAGGGCTCTCCTCCCACCCCTTTTGTGACTAAATCGTCTATGAGAACGCCGATATAGGCCTGATCTCGGGAGAAAATTAAGGGGCTATCGCCTCGAACCTTCAGTGTGGCGTTAATCCCGGCCATCATGCCCTGTGCCGCGGCCTCCTCATAGCCGGTTGTCCCGTTAATCTGACCAGCGAAATAGAGACCCGATATCAGCTTGGTTTCTAAAGTCGGCGTGATCTGGGTCGGGTCGGCATAGTCATATTCAATGGCATAGCCGGGGCGCATGATCTCTGCGTCCTCTAACCCTTGTATTGAACGGACCATGGCGAGCTGTACATCCAGGGGCAGGCTTGTAGAAAGGCCGTTCGGATAGACTTCGACCGTGTCTCGCCCTTCCGGTTCGAGAAAAATATGGTGGCGAGGCTTGTCTTTAAAGCGGATGACCTTATCCTCAATCGATGGACAATAGCGCGGCCCTCTGCCTTCAATCACCCCGGAATACAATGGTGAGCGATCAAGGCCGGAGGTAATGGCCTGGTGCGTTTTCTCATTCGTATACGTCATATGACACGGCAATTGTTCCTGGGTGATGGACTCGGTTGAAAAGGATAAGGCCGGAGGGGGGCTATCCCCGTATTGCGGTTCCAAAATGTCGTAATTGATTGTGCGCTTGTCCAAGCGAGGACAGGTGCCGGTTTTGAGTCGGCCAATATGAAAACCCAGTTCGCTCAGGTGGCTGCTTAATCCTTCAACGGCAAAGTCCCCTGCCCTGCCGGCTGCATAGTTTTTGAGGCCAACGTGTATGAGACCCTTCAGAAAGGTTCCGGTCGTCAGAATAACGGTCTGCGCCGAGAAGGACTCGCCTATCTGAGTGGCAACTCCTCTGACCCTGCTGTTCTCAACCCTGAGGCGTTCCACACTGCCCTGCCGCAGGCTGAGATTCGGGGTTGTTTCCACCACTCTCTTCATACGCTGCCGGTAGAGGGCCTTATCTGCCTGGGCGCGCGTCGCGCGAACGGCCGGCCCCTTGCGCGTGTTCAAGACGCGGAACTGAATGCCCGTCTCGTCTATGGCTCGGGCCATCTCGCCACCCAGCGCGTCAATCTCCCGTACCAAATGGCTTTTGCCGATGCCTCCAATAGCCGGGTTGCACGACATCTGACCGATGTGATCCAGGTTCAGCGTCAGCATCAGAGTCTTGCTGCCAAGGCGGGCCGCCGCCAGTGCGGCCTCAATCCCGGCGTGGCCGGCGCCAACAACGATCACATCATAGTCCATGCGTCTTCACCTATTTCCCGATACAGAACTCTTGAAACACGCGGTCGAGTATCTCCTCACTGCTGACCTGGCCCGTTATCGCGCCAATATGGTCAAGGCTGGCGCGAAGATCAACCGCAATCAGATCAAGGGGGAGGCCCGCCGCCAAGCCCTGCTGCGCACATTGTAGGCTTGCCGTGGCTCTTTCAAGGGCAACCTTATGCCGTATTTTTGTAATCATGACACCCTTATACGGACCTGTGGCGGATTCCCCAGGTCGCCCCTGCCCCAGCGCGACCTCCTGTATTCTGTTGCCTAAGTCGTCCATCCCAGTACCATACAGCGCGGCGATGTGAAGAATGTGAGGCGCTTCAATATCCAGATTGTCTACCAAATGGGTTGCATCAAATTTTTGAGGCAGATCGCTCTTATTCCCCACCAGGAGACACTTCTTTCCCTTGATCTTTTCACACATGAGGGCATCGTCCGCATCAAACGGCCGTGAGAGGTCGAAGAGCGCTAAAATCAGTTCTGCTTGTTCAATGCTGGACAGGCTGCGTTCAATGCCAATCTGCTCAATCTCATCCGTTGCCCGACGAATCCCGGCAGTGTCCCGCACGACGAGGGGAAGGCCGTTCACGATGACGGCTTCCTCAAGCACGTCCCGTGTCGTACCAGGGACCTGGGTGACAATGGCCCGCTCTGTGCCTGCCAGCAGGTTGAGGACACTCGACTTGCCGACATTCGGCTTGCCAATAATAGCGGTCCTGAGCCCGTCTCGATAGACTTTTCCGTGTGAAAAAGTGACGGCGAGAGCCTCTATATCTCGCCGAATTGAGGAGAAAGCCGAGCCGATCTCCTGCTGGCTTTGCTCAGGGATATCGTCTTCCGGGAAATCGATAAAAGCTTCCAGGTAGGCCGTCTGAGCAATGAGGCGGTCTCGAATGGCTGTGCAGGCCTGGGAGAGCCGGCCCGATAGGTCCTCCCAAGCGAGATGTAAGCCCGTCTCATTATTGGCGTGAATGAGGTCGAGCACGGCCTCGGCCTGTATGAGATCGAGGCGGCCGTTGAGAAAGGCGCGTTTTGTAAACTCGCCTGGCTGGGCGAGACGAACTCCCTGATTGAGGATCGTTTCTAATACCCGACGAGTCAGGAAACTGCCGCCATGGAGGTGCAGTTCAGCGACATGCTCCCCCGTATAACTGCGGGGAGCGCGCATCAGGACCAGGCCGGCTTGGTCAATGGGCTGGCCGTGCGGCTGATCCAGAATTTTGCCAAGATAGAAATGGTGGGAGTGGAGTTTTTCCCACGGCGTGTGGGGGAGAAAGAGCTGTCTCAGTGTTCTTTCTGCGTCCGCACCACTGACTCGGATAACGGCGATCCCACCTTGGCCTGGGGGTGTCGCAATAGCGGCAATGGTATCATGCTCGTACACAACTCCCCAAAGAGTAAACGTGTCATCCAATAGACACAAGCTGTTGACACGTTTACTCTTGACGCCACGGGTTACGAGCGGGCCGTCCTCCGGTCTCGATCCCGGCGATTATTCCCAGCTTCTTCTGGGACAATGCAGAGACGGCGGAAATACCCACGGCCCATACTTCTTGTCGCAACCAGTGGGTCGTCTTCAAGCGCCAAATGGACGACACGGCGGTCTCGGGGACTGAGCGGGTTCAGCGTGACGGTCTTTCGCCGCCGTTTGGCTCGCTCGCTCAAGCGGAGGGCCAGGCTTTCAAGACTCTGGCGGCGGCGTTCGCGGTAGCCCTCGGCGTCCAAGATGAGATGCGCCTCTTCCTCTTCTCCACGTGCGATCATACGGTTGAGAAGATATTCCAGCGCATCAAGCGTCTGTCCTTTTCGTCCAATGAGCAAGCCATCGACGGTATCCTCAAGATTGATAACGGCCTCTGTCCCTTGGACATCCAGTGAGACGGGGGCCTCCACGCCCATGAGACGTAGAGTTTCTGAGAGTATCCGGCAGGCATTTTCTCCGGTCTCCTTGGAAACGGGAACGGGCTGGGCGAGCGCTTCTCCAGAAGGAGCACGCCGGCGTGCCGCTCTGCCCCTCTCCTGAGGATATTCGTCAATACCGGCCGCAGCCTCAGGTTCAGGCTGCTGAAGCGCAACGGGATTTCTCAGCGTCGCGCGCACTCGCGCCTTCCTCCCGCCAATACCGAGGAAACCCTTTGTGGCCTGAGCGAGAATTTCTATTTCAACCTGCTCTCTGTCTGCTTTGAGTTGGGTCAGGGCCGCTGCAACCGCCTCTTCTATCGTCGATCCTGCCGTTTCAACTGCGCTCATGGTGTCTTTCCTCTTTGAAAAGAGTACACGCGTCCTCCAATAACATGCAGATGCTGGACACGTTTCCTCTTTTTATCCATACGTTCTCGAATACCAGTGCTGCTGCGCAACACTCAGGACATTATTGATAAGCCAGTACAGCACCAGGCCGGCTGGAAAATTAATGAACATCACCGTAAAGATGACCGGCATCAGGAGCATCATCTTCTGCTGGATCGGATCTCCCGTTGTTGGCATCATCATCTGCTGGACGACCATCGACCCACCCATCAGTAAGGTCAGCACCGGGATACCCGGCGGATCAACGAAAGGAATGGCCAATGCGCCCAACCGGTCTGGCTGAGACAGGTCTTCAATCCAGCCGAAAAATGGGGCCTGTCGCAATTCAATGGCGTATAAAAGCCCCTGATACAGGCCGATGAATACCGGGAGCTGTACAATCATGGGGATACAGCCACCGAGCGGATTGACTTCGTGCCGCTTATACAGTTCCATCATTTCCTGGTTCAGCTTTTGTTTGTCATCCTTATATTGCTCACGTAATCGTTCCATCTGCGGCTGGAGTTTTTTCATCGCCGACATCGACTTAAAGCTCTTATTACTGAGCGGGAAGAACACCAGTTTTACCAGGACCGTCAGTAAGATAATGGCCATGCCGTAGTTCCCGGTCAGCCCATACAGGAGTCTCAGCAATGAGACTAACGGCCGGGCAATAAAGTGGGACCAACCAAAGTCGATGGCCCGGTCAAAGGCCGGGTCAACCGCGTTCAGGGCCGTCGTATCCTTAGGACCAAGATACAGGGTGTAGGAGACCGCCTCCCCGCTCCAGGGCGTCGAGAGGCGTGTTTCCAGGGTCCCGTCTTCATCCCGAAAGAAGAGCTGGGCCGTTTCGACGTCGCGCGGCATCATGCCGGCCAGGAAATAACTATTTGTGAATCCGGCCCAACGAATATCCCCCGGACCGTATGCGTCTCCGGCCTCCCAATCCCAGGCGTTCTCATATTCAAAGGTCCGGCCAATCAGCGCAACCGGCCCGTAGACATCATAATAGGTAGATTTCCCTTCTGCACGGGAGCCTTCGAGCCAGGCTAAAGACAGGGCGGAAGCCGTAAAAGGAAGCTGGGTGACCGCGACGCTGAGACCTATGCCATATCCCTCTCCGGAAAAAGTAAAGGTTTTGGTAAAGCTGGCCCCATTCGCAAGCGTCCCGCTAAACACCAGTTCCCGGTCATTTCCCACCGGCACAAAGAACGCTTCTCCCGCGGCGGCGCCGGCTACGACATACGGCAGCGCAGCATCACTAAGAGTGATATCTTTGCCGCTCACGTTCAGGACAAAGGGCAGCTCGCCATAGGTCCCGGCGGTGACCATTTCCAACAGCGGGCTGTCTGGGCTGAGCGTCACCGGATACTGTTTGAGGCGCAAGCTTTTGAGCCGGCCACCCATGGAGGTAAAAACAGCAATATAGACCTCTGTTTCCACTGTGATGTCCTGTGCCACGGGAGCAGGGGGAGCCGTTGAGGCGGGCTGGGGAATAGCGGCAGTCGGTTCTGCTTGTTCAACAGCGGTCCGGCGGCGCTCCGCGAGGAGCTGGGCCGGTTGATCTGAAGGCGGGGCTGATTCCGAGCCGACTAAGGGCTGTTGGGTCTGGGGCTGGGAGGGGTCAGGCGGCGGGTACAGATAGGAGATCAGTGACTGATACCCGATAAGAATAAGGATGCACAGGACAATAGCAAGGAGGCTCTTGTTATCCATAGAAACTTCAAATGCCCGCGAAATGAGTTAGGGGACGAGATCGACTCCGCCTGGGTGCCATGGGTGGCATTTGGCGAGACGCCGAATTGTGAGCGTTAGCCCCCTGAGAGTCCCATGCTTGCGGACGGCGTGCAGAGCGTACTGAGAGCAGCTGGGATAGAAGCGACAGGCCGGACCGAGCAGCGGAGAGATGAAGAGGCAATAGCTCTTGAGTCCTGCCACGACTAACAGCTGACACAGCCGAGAGACCGCTGTGGCGCCTGCCGAGCCGGAAAAGTGAGAGATTTCATTGCGTGCGTTGAGCAATGGGAAGCACCTTCTCTAGTTCGGTAACGATCTGGGCAAAAGATAACTCCTTTGCGCGCGATTTGGGAATAATGAGGATATCATGTGTCGGGGACATACGCGCCTGCCGGACTCGAAAAAACTCGCGCAACCTTCTCTTCATTTGATTCCGTATGACCGCGTTGCCATAGCGCCGTGAGGCCGTCACCCCAAGGCGGGGACGAGCGGTACGAGCGGGCGAAGTAATAACAATAAAATTGCGACTATACCGGCGCTCTCCTCGTCTTTGGATCGCGAGAAATTCTCGGCGAACCAGCAGACGTGCCGCTTTGGGAAATGTGTGTCGGACGGTGCGGGCAGCTAGCGGCGCGCCGGCTTGAGCGGTGTCCGTACACTGAGGAGTTTGCGTCCTTTCGTCCGCCGCCTCTTGATAACCGCACGACCCCCGGCTGTCCTCATCCGAACGAGAAACCCGTGGGTGCGCTTTCGACTGGTATTGCTTGGTTGATAGGTCCTTTTCATCGATATTCATCCGTTCCTGGCGTGTCGTGCTCGGCTGGCCATCCATATCACCATACCGCTCCCAAGATGTCAATTTGCTCCTGGCGGAAACTCGGCCTTGGTCTGACGCGCCAACAAGTCCGTGACCACCTGCGTCGGCGGCTTACCGGAATAGACGAGTTCATATATCTGCTCCACGATAGGCATATCAACCGCCAGGCGCCGGGCTAAATCAAGAATCGAGCGGCAGTTCCGGATGCCTTCTGCAATGGTTGTCATTGTCCCCTGAATAGCCTCCAACGATTCCCCTCTGCCCAGCCGAACACCGACGGTTCGGTTGCGGCTGAGGTCACTTGTGCACGTAAGAATAAGGTCACCCATGCCAGACAGGCCCGATAAGGTTTGGGGCTGTGCGCCCATTCGGGTTGCCAAACGGACAACCTCAGCCATACCACGCGTAATCAAGGCCGCCCGCGCGTTATAGCCGTATCCCAAGCCGTCACTCACTCCAACCGCCAGGGCAATCACATTTTTAACCGCGCCGCCAATCTCCGCCCCAATCACGTCCGTTGTCGTGTAGACGCGGAATGTCGGAGCCGAGAACAGTGTTTGGACGATCTGAGCGACTGCCTGATCTCGGGCTGCAACTGTCACCGCGGTTGGAAGTCCGCGGGCGACTTCTGCGGCAAAGCTCGGACCTGAGAGCACGGCGATCTTGTGCGCGAACCGTGGGGGCAGGGCCTCGGTGAGGACACCACTCATCGTTTGGAGCGAGTCCTGCTCAATACCCTTACTCGTGCTTACCAGCAGTGGTGTTGTCGTCAAGAGTGATCCCAGCGTTGAGGCGATGGAGCGGACCGCATGGGATGGAACGGCGACAACAAGAACCTCAGCGCCGCTGACTGCTGCCGAGAGGTCTGGGGTAAAGCGGAGTGCATCCGGGAGCCGCCTCCCAGGCAGATAGTCCGTATTCTCTCTTGTTTTTTCAATTGTCCGGGCCAAGACCTCACGCCTGACCCATACCTGGGTAGTATGTCCGACCGAATCTAAGAGACAAGCAAGGGCGGTTCCCCACCCACCCCCCCCAATAACAGCAACGCGCATGACTGCTTCGTAATCACGCCCCGAATGGGGGCTCAAGCCGGTCGCCAGCCGATGACGCTGAACTGGCGGCCGGCTTGAGCCCCCTCCCTTCGGTACGAGGTCAACTCATCTGGATGACAGAATGTACAGGGCCCAACGCTGTGAATCTGCGTCTGCGGAACCCCGGCTTGGATCAATTGCATCCGGTTTATCGCCCGCAGGTCGAGATACCCCTTGTCTCCCCGCCGGTTCCAGGTCGTAGGCTGTCCGTCTCCCCAGCGCGCAAAGAGTGGCTCTCCTATCTCATGGCCGACCTGGTAACAGCAGCCGCCAATTGACGGACCCAGGGCGACCCAGAGTTGAGTGGGGGCAACGTCCCATTGTTCGGCACATATTTCGACTGCTCGGAGGGCGATTGCCTTCTGCGTACCTCTCCATCCGGCGTGAAGAGCGCCAACACTCCTTTTATGTGGGGCAACGAGGAGGAGCGGTACGCAATCTGCGGTCTTGATGCCCAGTAAGACATTTTGCTCGGTCGTGAGCATCCCATCTGCTTCTCGCGCTGGTGTTACTTCCTTTCTGCCCATATGCACGATGGTATTCCCGTGAACCTGGGTGAGGGTATGGAGTGGGCAGCCCGGGGCACCCAAAGAAGCGCGTATTGAAAACGTGTCCGGCATCGCATGTCTCTTGGAGGACACGTTGACGCTTTTCGGTAAGCGGCGGGAAAAACCGTGGATCAGACCAGGAAAGGCACTCCACGCCTCGGCCCGAATCCAGAGCTCATGCCCGGGGGGCTGAAAAGAGTAAATGTGTCCAGCCTTTTTGTATGATTGGAGGACACCTTTACCCTTTTGCATGACTCTTCCCTCCCTTCTCGATAAGGGCGAGCGTTTCTACCTGGTCTGTTTGCGGAAACATATCGAATGGTTGGACCCGTCCGACGCTATAGCCAGCGGCGGAAAAACGGTCCAGGTCCCGGGCGAGTGTCTGAGGCGAACAGGAGATATAGAGCAGTTTGGGGGCGTTTACTCCTATGACCGAGGAAAAAGCCTCGGGGCTCAGCCCTGTCCGAGGTGGATTGAGCACAATCCTGTCGATGGAGGGGAGGGTGGTGGCGATCTCTTCTATCTTCTGCGCCGCGTCACCGTGAAAGAAACGAGTATTGTGATAGCCGTTGCGCCGGGCGTTTTCTTTTGCAACGTTCACGGCCCGTTCATTTTCCTCGATCCCGACCACGAACTTGGTCTGTGAGGCGCAATACAGGGCGATAGGGCCGATTCCGCAATACACATCCAGGACGATTTCCTGTCCGGTCATATCGCTCCACCGGACAGCGGTTTCGTAAATACGCTTCGCCATGGCTGGATTGACCTGAGAAAAGGTGTCAACCGGGATACTGAGACGGACATGCCCTATTTGTTCGAGTAAAGAGTCCCGGCCCCGCAAGGGGCGAAAGCGTTTGCCCCAGATCACATTGCCCGGCTGGTCGTTGATATTATGGACAATGCCGCTCAAAAAAGGAAACCGTCGCTCAAGCTGACGGGTCAAGTCGTGCACCTGGGGAAAGTGCATATGTCGGGTGACCAGCAGCAGCAGCACCTTCCGCTGCCAAAAACTATAGCGCAGGTCTATATAGCGGAGCTGGCCGGTATCCCGCTCCTCGTTATACGGCACGATATGAAGATGTTCGATTGCGCGTTTGAGAAAGGCGACGACCTGGTTAATCTCTTTCGGGTGCACCGGACACGCCGAGATATCAAAAACCCGATGGGTTTCAGGGATATACAGGCCAATCAGGGTTTGCCCTTTGACGCTCCGCACGGCCAGTTTGACGCGCGATCGGTAGCCAAACTTTTTGGGAGAAGCAACGGGTAGCGGAACACTGATCGCCCCAAGCGACGGAAATGCGGCAAACGCCTCCCGCACTATGGTTTGTTTCCGCTCAAGCTGTTGGCCGTAGGGAACGGCGACGAAAGGACAGCCGTAACAGTGAGGCGCATGCGGACAGGGCGGCTTCCAGTCGGGCTTGCCGCCCGTTGGAGGCGACGACCCTGAGGCCGTCCTCTTTTTTCTGTACGGGCTGCCCGGCTTTGGGACCTGGCGGGGCCGCTGTGAGCCGACGTGTCTTTTTCGAGACGTGGACGGCCGTGAGGTTTTGGGTTCTGACACCGTGGCAGACTACAAAGCCTGCTCCAGGGTGTCAACACAACGAGGGTCGTGTGCGGCCCAAGAATGCGGACAGTATCCAGGCCGGTAGGCTGATGACCAGAGCATAGAGCGCGATCGCAATGGGGCCGAGCAGGCCCGCGAACAGAGACGATACCGCGGTCACGGGCGCCAGCACGGCGAAGGCGGCCCAGGCCGTACCCGGATAGCCCGTCCGCCGGAGTCTGAGACAGGCCAGGGCCAGCGGCAGGCCACAAGGCGCCGTCACGACTAATGAAAGCCAAGCAGACGGCTCCACCGGCCACGGCATACCACGGACCAGGGCCGTGGCGGCGATACCGGCCGGCAGCCACGATAAGGCGAGCAGGCCGAACGTAAGGCGGCTCGTTCTCGTCGGCATTCATCCATCATACATCCCCGCCCGTTATTCGCCAGGAGGATGCGCGTCGGGTCCTCCGGCGCTGCCAGTAGAGCGGGGATCTCTGGCCGAGATTCGGTGTTGCACCGTATATTTTTGACCCGAAGGAGGGCAGGAGAAAAGGCGTATGAATGCTGAGCCGGCCCGCTCAGGCAGCAGACCGGTATAAATGACCGACAATTTCGGCTGCGCTCAAAAACTCAAAGCGCGTTTTTCCAATCTCTTCCAGACAGACGAATTTGACTTTTCCGGCCGTGACCTTTTTGTCCGCCTCGATCCCTATGCGGAGATGCTCTTGTGCAAGGTCCTGTGGGATGTCCACGGGTAAGCCGGCCTGTTTGATCAGACGTACCACACGGTCACGTACCGCTGGCCGACACAGGCCGCGTTGTTGCGACAGCTGGGTGGCGAAAACCATACCGAGCGCAACCGCCTCACCATGTAAAAAGCTTTTGTAATCGGTGGCGCTTTCAATCGCGTGTCCCAGGGTGTGACCGAAGTTGAGAATCGCTCGATAGTCCCCCTCCGTTTCGTCTTCTTCCACGACCAGGGCCTTGAGTTGACAGCAGGTCTTGACCACTGAGGCCAGGAGCGCCGGATTGACGCTCAGGAGTACGGCCAGCTCTTCTTCGAGCAAGCCGAAGAGTTCCGGACTCAGAATGACTCCATACTTGATGACTTCTGCTATCCCTGACACAAACTCACGCTTGGGGAGTGTCTTGAGGACGGCAACATCAATCAAGACCATGCGCGGCTGGTAGAATGCGCCGATCAGATTCTTGCCGGCCGGATGGTTGACGGCCGTCTTCCCGCCGACACTCGCGTCAACCTGGGCGAGGAGGGTGGTCGGGATTTGGATAAGCGGAACTCCGCGCTGGAAGGTTGCCGCCGCAAAGCCCGTGAGGTCTCCAATGACCCCTCCTCCCAGCGCGATTAGGGGCGAATTGCGCTCAATACGCCCCTCAACGAGTTTGTCGTAGAGAAAGGTCAGCCAGGCCAGGTTTTTGTGTTCTTCACCCGCAGGAATCTCAACCACCACCGGCTCGAATCCCTCAGCGCTGAGAATATCGGTCACCGGATTGCGGTAGTGTTTGCCAACATGGGAATCCGTTATCAGCCCGACTCGGCCGGTGAGGAAATGTTGCTGTTTGAGTCGTTGCCCTAATGTGCTGAGAATGTCCGACCCAATGTGAATAGGGTATGATCGCGCTCCGAGGTTCAGCGTGAGCGTATCCATAGCGGCTTTTCTATACAGTGGAGTCTGCTTGGGCCAAGGCTGTCAGCGTGGCCTCTAGCACCGCCTCCGGTCCTAAGCTCGACGTATCAATAGTGATATCAGCGCGGGCGTAGGCTTCCGCTCTGGCTGCCAGCAGGCGTTGGATGTTTTCGAGCGGATGGAGCCCCTGCAACAACGGGCGCGTGGTATCACCTTGGACCCGTTGGAGAATGACTTCCGGGCGAGCGGTCAGACAGATGACCGGGCCGCTGGCTTTCATCGTTCTGGCGTTTTCTCCATCCACAATGGCTCCGCCACCCGTGGCGATCACCAGCTCTTTTTCTTGACAGGCTCGTGCTATGGCTTGCCTCTCCCGTTGACGAAAGGCGACTTCTCCCTCGGTGGCGAAGAGCTGAGCAATCGGCATATCCGCTTCATGCTCAATACAGGAATCCGTGTCAACAAACCTGCGGCCGAGTCGTTTTGCCAGCCGCCTGGCGACGAGGCTTTTGCCTGTTCCCATAAAGCCAACAAAAATAATGTTGCGTCCACACCAGGCGAACATTACAATGTCTCATACGTTCAAGAGCGCGACTTGTGTGCTAGCCAGGGAGTTTTGCCGTGGTCAACCACCCCACCACTACCTCTTTCATCGACTGTGACCTGAAGAGCGCCGACCGAAGCAGCCCATTCAGGGCGCTGTCCCACTAAGCAAAACTCCCTGGCCCTGGCGGCCATATTGCCGCCCTCACCACCACCCCACCCAAAACGTCGCCCTGCGTATTGTCTGTAGCGGGCCAGAGCGTAAAAATTTTTCTCGACTGATACCTTGGACGGTCCTCCGTTCCTCACTTTTTCCACTGGGTTTTTTGTATAGGGGCGGATGGGGTATGCATCCGCCCCTATATTCGTCTCTCCATTTCCACCACCACCTCAACCTCGTACCCCCACTGATAGAGACGCTCGAAGGCTCGAGGCCAGCCTCGATACCACCCCACCCCCACCTCAGTATATGCATACTTGGCGTCCAAGCCTCCGAGTGTCCCTACCCTTTCCAACACAAACTCTCCTTGTTCAGATCTTCGAGAGGTGAGAAACCCACAAGTCTGAGAACTCTCCCAACACGTCTTCCACGCCACCACCTTTGGATTCTCAGGCTTCTAGGTTTTTCGATTCCACCACCACTTACATCAACCACAACCTCCACAGCTTAGCTCTCTACGCAAACTCTCCTCGCTCATGGACTCGCCTCACCGGTTGCACGTCCCCCCCACAGTTGGCGCGCCGGCGGTAAACCCGCAGTCGATACGCCGGCAACGATCTTCGGTGTCAGAAAAATCAAGAGTTCATCCTTCGTTCTCCGCCCAGTCTTGCCCTTAAACAGCCAGCCAATACCAGGAACGTGGCGCAGATAGGGAATACCACTCTCACGCCGGTCCAGATTGTCTTGCAGGATGCCGCCTAAGACAAAGGTTGCGCCCGCGCGTATCAACACTTGCGAATTCGTCGTGCGCGACAGGACATCCGGGATGCGCGGAACGGTGGAAGAATTTGCCGTCGTGGTGACACTCGAATCCGCCAGCTCACTACTCTCTGCCTCAATATCCAGGAGAACGAATCCATCCGAGGAGATTTGCGGGGTCACCTTGAGGGTGATACCGACATCAAATTCTTCAAACGCCTCTCCACCTCCGGACGTTCCGGCCCCGCCAACAGTCAGATTCCCGGACGTCACCGGCACGCGGACCTCTCTGCGCGAGGTAATAACTGCTTCGCCATTATTGAGGGTCACGACCCGCGGGCGCGAAACCACGCGCGCCTTCCCTTCGGACTCAAGCGCACTCAGGCGTGTATTGAGGCTATGGCTGCCATCTATGGAGCCGAGGAAGAGGTCCAGGGTCGACGCACCGGCTGCTATAGCCGGAAAGTTGGCAATAAAAGGAATCCCGCCGGTTCCCGTCCCCCCGGCGCCCCCAACCCCAATCCGTCCGGGGAAATTGAGGCCGGTTGGCTTGCCTGTTGCCGGGCCTGCCGCGTACTGATAGCCCCACTGAATGCCGAGCGAGCGGTTAATGTTTTCACTTGCGGCGACGATATACGATTCGATCAGAACCTGCGGCGTCTGAACATCGACATTGCGTATCAGTTCCCGCACCGCCGCAATATTTTCTTGCACATCACGGATAATGACGACATTTGAGGTTCCGTCAGCGACCATCGTGCCTCGCGGTGACATGAGGGCAATCTGTGCCCCCTTCCCTTGATCCCTGCGGGTATGGGAGCGTGGGGTTCCCACGGCGGAATCGCGGGGTTCGGCCTGGCGGCCAACTAAGCTGACAATGTCTGTGGCTTTGACATAGTTGACTTTGACGTACACGGTTTCCAGGGGGGTGCGGTGCTGTTCCGCTTCCTGAGCTTTGAGCCGGGTGTCGCGTTCCGCTTCCAGACGTGCCGCGGTTGAAATGGTGACGACGTTGCCGGACTGCACTCGCTCTAAGCCGTTCGCCTGCAGGACAACGGCGAGAGCTTGGTCCCACGGAACATCGACTAAGCGTAGCGTTACCCGCCCCGTTACGTCATCTGTCGCAACAATATTTAATCCACTGACGTCGGCCAGGATGCGCAAGATATCCCGAATATCGGCGTCCTTGAAATGGAGCGAGATTTTTTGTCCGCTATACTGCGGCTGAGACGAGGCAAGCTCCGGAGCACGTCCCTCTTCTCGAAGAGAGGCCTCGGAAGAGGCAGCTTCTGAGGGAGGGGTAGCAGGAACGAGTGGACGAGATTCGGGAGCCGGGAAGGCCGGTTCCTCTTGCGCTTCTGAAGAAATCGCAGGCGTCTGGGCTAACTGCGTCAGGTCTGCGTTCTCGGCAATAAAAAGAATCTGGGCATCCGCGTGTTGCGAGCCGGCCGTTTTCCGACCAATACGGGCAGTCAGAATCGCCGCATTGGTGTCAACCGAAACCGGAGGGGGCTCATCGAGCGCCAACTCTACAACGAGACGCATACGGCCCGCAGCACTGTTCACTCGAACGGCCTCGATTTGGGGGTCGTCCGCCTTATACGTTGCGACCTGAGGCAGCGCCTCAATTGGGCCGGTGATATCAATAACCAGACGACTCGGCGCGCTGAGGGGAAAATAATGCAGGTTTTCCGGGGGACGAGAGAAGCGGAACATGACATTCCGTTGCCCGGAATCCGTAATCACCCGTATCTCGTGAAGCTGAAGTGGCCCGGTATACGTCGGTGTGGGCACCGGTTCGGGAGGAAGCAGGCTCGAAGGCCCTCCCGTCAAACTCCGGGACTGAGGCGTACAGGCCCCGGCAGTCAGGCAGACCCATAACGGGACTGCTATCTTTATGCCGTGTCCGTCTAACAAGCTCCGCATGCTCACCCTTTATAGGACACCGGTTGCCTACCTGTTGGTGTTGGTTCCGCCACCCGCAGGGGGTAGGTCCGCAACCGCAAGTCGTAAGGCCCGCTGCCGAGCCCACCGTTTTCCAGAAAAGTCGGTCTCGTATTCTTCGACCACGATCCGCCCCGGCTCAATCGCCCGAATAATGCCACCATTTGCCCCAACGCGGGTGCCGGCTTCGACGATGTAGCCAAGACCGTCCCCGTCTTCTATCAGCGCCTTTGGCCGGCTGGTTTGCCAGATCACGCCAACCAGTTTGAGTTGCCCGAGGTGAAAACGCTGTAGCGGGGTTGTGACCTCATCAACAACGTCCTGTTCCGGAGCAGTATGAAACGGGGACAGAAATGGATCGCGTTTTCCTAGCGGATCGTAAAAATAGGCGGCCTCCGTCAGGCTCCCCTCTGCCCGGGCAGTGGATGCTCCAGGCAGCAGCGGCGAGGAGAACCCCCCTATCCAGAGGGAGAGGCTCAGGAGTATAGCGGTTGAACGCTCTATCGCCATGGTTCTTACTTCCGTTTCCTGTGTGTCTGCGCCTCTGCTGCTCTTTTGTGTTCGGTACTTCGTTCCCTCTCCTCCGCACTGAGGAAACGATACGTTGTTGCTGAAAACGAGGCGTCGACAGCCACCTGATTACCCGCCAGACGCGGCTCTGTCATGCTCACATCTGCCACGTTGACAATCCGGTCGAGACGACCAACCTGATCGAAAAACAGAGCGATATCGTGGTACTTGCCCCGCACTGACATCTGTACCGGAACCTCGGTATAGAGGTCTCGTATCTGCTCGGGTTGCTGTCGGAACAGGAGGACTTCGAGGCCCGCATCCTGACCAAGGCGAGAAACCTGACGGAGCAACTCGGGAATTTCCTTTTGCTCAGGCAGTTGGGTCTGAGCCGTGTTAAACGCGGCTTCCACTGCACGACTTTCGGCTTCGATATGCTTGCGATTGGCCAAGGTTTTACGCAATTGTGTCCGCTCTGCCTCAAGCTCCTGAATGGTGTACCGCATCTCAGCGATTTCTTGGGAGCGGGGCAGGTAGAACCAGGATATGTAAGCGGCGACGATGAGCGCTCCAACGCCCCCATATACGAGACGGCGTTGTGCTGCTGACAGGTCGAGAAGGAAATCAACCATAAGACCGTATGTCCCTGAGGCTAGGCCCCCGTCTCTCCAGTCTGTTCCTGACTATACGCCGGGATTAACGCTTCAATGAGAAATTTTTTCACCGGCCCGGCTTCCTCTCTCGGCTTCCCCCCCTGTTCTTGAACCGTTTCTCGAATTTCCACCCGCTCAAAATATGGAGAGTGTGAGAGGTTACGCGCAAACGTGGCAATGGTCTGATTGTCTACGGCTTTGCCTTGAATTTTTGCCGTTCCTCTGGCCTCGGTGAAATGAGTCAACCACAAAAGGTCTGGAGTACTCTGACTCAAATCGTCGAGGATATGAACCGAAGCAGAGCGGCGCTGCGGAGAGGTGAGTGAGGTAATCGCTTGTAACCGCTGCACAAGGAGGTCGTGTTGCCTGCTAAGCTCCTCTATTTCCTTGGTTTCTTTACGAATATCTCTGACCTTGTCCTCAAGACCGATGACCTGCGCGCGGGCCGTATCCATTTGTCGTGCTTGGACCACGTGGAGACGGGCGATTACGGCGCCAGCAAGGCAGAGGATGACCCCTGCGACCACGAATTCTTTTCTCCAAACAGGAGCGGTTTCGACTTCTTGGACCGGCAGGAGGTTAATATGGATCATTTGTCTCCAAGCCTCCTGGTGGCGAGTCCCACACTCACGGCAAGCGAGGAGGCATGTTGGGCCAGGAACTCCGTATCGACCTGAGGCCCCATATTGAATGAGCGGAAGGGATTGACTATTTCGACCGGAACCCGGAGGCGCGCGCCAATAGTAGCGGCGAGTCCCGGCAACCGTGCCGTGCCCCCACTCAAATAGACCGCGCCGATCTGCTCCTGAGTGGAAGCTGTCCAGAAGAAGCTCAGGGAGCGCTGAATCTCATCAAGCAACTGCTCGGAAGTGACAGACAGGGCACGGTCGATATCTGCCTTGTCGTACCCTTCCAGGAAGCCTGAGATTTTTGCTTCTTCCGCTTGATCCCGCTTGATCCCGAACTCCTGGGCCAAGAGGTCGGTGAACTGTTCTCCCCCAATAGAAACATCACCCGTAAAAGAGGAGCGCCCGCCCTGCATGATGGTCAGAGAAGAGTACCCGGCCCCGATGTTTATGAGTGCGACCACTTCGCCTGGGTCTGGGCTGTAATTGGCCTCAAACATGTTTTCGATGGCAAAATAATCGACATCCATGATGGTCGGGATCAGGCCCGCTTCGCGAATAGCGGTGAGATAGCTATTGATAATGTCTTTTCTGACCGCAACCAGCAGGACATCAATAGTGTCTGTTGCCGGGTCTCTGCCTAACACCTGATAGTCAAGGTTTACGTTGTCGAGACTCTCAGGAATAAAGTTCCCGGCTTCGAACAATATGGTCTCTGCTAATGCGGCCGGCTCCTGAGCGGGCAAGGAGACCGGTTTAATAATAACAGCCGGCCCAGGAACAGCAGCAACGGCTTCCTGGGTGCGGACCCCATGCTCTTCAACGAGGAGGCGAATCGCCTGGGAAACCTGACCGATATCTTGAACACAATGATTCTGAACTGCATCAGCGTGGAGTGGGATAAGACCCGCGTTTGTGATCTTGAGACGCGACCCCCGCCCACGAACTTCGACCATCTTGATTGAGCTTGAACCGATGTCCAAGCTGAGGTAGCCTTTATCCACTTCAAATGGGATAAGAGAAGTCAGGGGGCTGGCAAGGCGTCCAATAGTTTCGTTCAAGCTAGCCATTGCAGGCTCAACCTCTAGGTATTTCGAGTACTTACTATGCAATACAAAAACTAATTTGTCAAATGTTCAACACTCAATGTTCCACGAATTCTCGCTTCGTTTCTGTCGCCCTCCCGCTCCCTATTGGTAGAAGGAAGGAATTGATTTATCGCGTTCCAGACGCTCTTCTTTCGCGAGTCCAAGTCGGAGTTCGCGTCGTTGTTCCCGTAAGTAGCCGAAAAATAACAGGAATTATAGTTGGACGATCCTCTCAGCCGGGTGACGTTCATTCACAAAAGGTAAAGGATATTCTTGATATTATAGATGAAGTCCCTATTTTTTCTCAAGACATGAAAAATATTTGGGAGTGGATAGCGCACTATTATTTTTCTTCGCCCGGAGCGGCGTTGCAGACCATTCTTCCTCGGACAGTACGGCATCAGAGTACCACGTCCGTCACATTGCCGAAAAAGAAAGGGCGTGGAAAAAAGCCGACTCCGGAAGACGACCGGAGGAAGCAACTTCTTGTTGACCGTCTGAAAGAGGGTGAGAAAGAACTGCTGGCCTACGTCACACAAAAGAAAAAGGCGAGTGTGAAGACCTTGCAGCGACGCTTCCCCCAGTTGGCCACGAGAGAAACGCTTCAACACCTCGAATCACTGAATCTGATTCGTCTGGCGGAGTCTTTCCCCCGGCCGCGGACCATAACCGAATCCCCTGAATCGATAGCGACGGCAGGGGTTTACGCTGAAGAGAGTACTGATGATTCCGGCGACGACGGCGAGCCGGCCCAATGGGACAGGCTCTCTTTGACACCTGCCCAGCAGAACGCGCAAAGCGAGGTAGAAAATGCCCTGAAAAAGGAGGAATTTCGCGTTTTTCTGCTGTACGGTGTGACTGGAAGCGGGAAAACCGAGGTCTATCTCAGGGCGGCCCGTTATGCCGTGAGCCAAAACAAAAGCGCGCTCTTCCTCGTCCCGGAAATCGCCCTGACCCAACAACTCGTCGCTCAGCTCCGACAGCGCTTTGGCACAGGTGTCGCCGTCCTCCACAGCGCAATGACCGATAAGGAACGCTGGGGCGAGTGGAAGCGGATTGCCCGTCGAGAAATATCCGTTGTTGTTGGCGCCCGCTCGGCTGTCTTTGCTCCCTTGACGAATCTTGGATTGATTATCGTGGATGAGGAGCATGAAACGGCCTACAAACAGGAAGATGGGATACGCTATAATGCGAGAGATATCGCTATTGTACGAGGTAAAATATCGTCCTGTCCTGTAATTTTAGGATCCGCGACTCCGGCCCTCGAAAGTTATACCCATAGTCAAGCCCAGCATTACACGGTCCTGACTCTGCCGACTCGTGTGGCTGCACGTCCATTACCCAAGGTTGAGATTGTCGATCTCCGCCGGGAGGCCCGCTCGGGAAAAACCGCCCCTATTTTTTCAACCCGCTTACAACAGGCGCTGCGGGCTACCTATCAAGCCGGCAAGCAAAGCGTTTTATTTCTGAATCGGCGCGGGTATGCGAACTACCTGCAATGCCGCCTGTGTGGTGAGGCCCTCGCGTGCCCGCACTGTAGCGTCAGCCTGACGTTCCATCTCCAGCGAGGGATACTGTGCTGTCATTACTGTGGCTTTACCCGGCGCAGCATACAGGTCTGCCCGACCTGCAAAGAACCCGCGCTCGACGGGAACGGAATCGGGACAGAGCAGGTCGAGGATGCCCTGAGACATCTGCTGCCAGAGGTCCGTATTGCCCGGCTGGACCGCGACAGCGTGAAGCGCCGCGGAACGCTTGATCGCCTGCTGCGGGCGTGGCGGGCGCATGAGTTCGACGTGTTAATCGGAACGCAAATGGTCGCCAAGGGGCACGATGTCCCAGACGTCACGCTGGTTGGCGTGATCCTGGCCGATGTGACGCTCAACCGGCCGGACTTCCGGGCCGCGGAACGGACTTTTCAACTACTCACCCAAGTTGCGGGAAGGGCCGGACGTGGGCAAGACCTGGGGGCGGTGATTATTCAGACGTATGCACCGAGGCATTACAGCATCCAATGCGCCGCCCGGCACGACTTCGCCGGTTTTGCCGCTCAAGAGCAGCGCTATCGTAAACAGCTTGGCTATCCACCTTTCACCCGTCTGATTAATGTGCGCTTCGAGGGACGGGACGGACAACAGGTCGAGGCGACGGCGGCCCTCTTTTTACAGCAGGTTGAACAGACTCGACAGTCCGAGGAATTCGTATCTGCCGGGGCCGCAGGTCTCCAGATACTGGGCCCCGCGCCTGCCCCTATCGAACGCATCAAGGGACGGGAGCGCTGGCAATTGCTGGTCAAGGGTCCCGACCGACCGCTGTTACACGCCCTCATTGGAAAGGCGTACGACGCTTTTGTACAGGCCAGGCCGTCCCGCACCGTGCGGACAATCATTGATGTCGATCCGTATAGCGTGGTATAAATGTGATTCGTTCTAGCCTTTTAGATGAGGAAGGAAGGATGAATCATATTTAGAGAGCAGCCATGATCCGCGAGATTTTAACCTTCCCGGACTCCCGCCTCAAAAAGGCGGCCAGCGAAGTGAAAAATATGGACGGTAGCCTGGCGACGCTGGTCGAGGATATGGTCCAAACCATGTATGCCGCCCCAGGGATCGGACTGGCGGCGACCCAGGTCGGCTCGCAAGACCGCATCGTGGTCCTTGATGTCAATCGGGAAGAAAAAGGCAAAGACCTGCTCAAGCTGGTGAACCCCAGAATCACGGCAAGAGAAGGCTCAATCGTCTGGGAAGAGGGTTGTCTCAGCGTGGTTGACTACACGGCCGAGGTCAAACGGGCGGCCAAGATCGAAGTGAAAGCCTGGACCCTGGACCAACAGGAGATCACCGTGCAGGCCGAAGAACTCCTGGCCGTCTGCCTCCAGCACGAACTCGACCACCTCTCGGGCAAGCTCTTTATCGACCGGATCAGTCGGCTCAAACGCGAACTCTACTCACGCCGGGTCAAAAAATTGATCCGTGAAGGGCGTCCGCTCGAACGGAGCAAACAGCCGGAGTCTACCGGAATCTGAGGCCCCCTCAATCCGTCACCCCCGACCCCGCCCGTCAGCGAGGAATCTGTCCGAGATGCCCAGCCCGCTTCCCCTCCCCTCCCTTTCTCGGCCGTTGCGGCTGGTCTTTATGGGGACGCCGGAGTTTGCCGTGCCGGCGCTCCAAGCCCTGCTTGAGAGCGAGGACACAGTGGTCGGGGTGGTGTGTCAGCCGGACAAACCCGCCGGAAGACGGCTGGACCTGCACGCCCCGCCCGTCAAGGACTGCGCCCGCGCCTACGCCGTGCCGGTCTTTCAGCCGCCAAAGATTCGCACCCCCGAGGCGCTGGAACATCTTCACGGCTGGCGGCCTGACCTCATTGTTGTTGCCGCCTACGGCAAGATCATTCCCAAGACGATGCTGGACCTGCCGCCCTGTGGCTGCATCAACATTCATGCCTCGCTCTTACCCAAATATCGTGGCGCCGCGCCCATGCAGTGGGCCATTGCCCGGGGCGAAACGCATTCGGGCATCACCATTATGCAGGTGAGCGAGGAGTTGGACGCCGGTGATATTCTGCTTCAGAAGTCAGTCGCCCTCAGACCGGACGAAACCGGCGGCAGCCTGCACGACACCCTTGCGGCCCTTGGCGCACAGGCGCTGGTGGAAGCGCTGACCTTGTTCAAACAGGGCAAACTCGTCGCAACGCCCCAAGACCAGGCTGCCGTTACCTACGCTCCGTTACTGAAAAAAGAGGATGGAGAGATCGACTGGACCCGCAGCGCGGTCAGCCTTGAGCGCCGCATCCGTGCCTTTCATCCCTGGCCGTCTTCCTACACCTGGTTGGGAAACAAGCGGCTGAAAATCCTGGCCGCCCACCTGAGCACGGCCGAAGCTTCCGTCTCTCCCGGCACCATCCTCAACCGCCAGGACAAAGCGCTCAGCGTCGCCACCGGCCAAGGCAGCCTCACCCTCGACCGCGTGCAACTCGAAGGCAAAAAAGCCCTGCCCATAGCCGCCTTCCTTGCCGGCCACAACCTCAAGCCCGGCGACCGCCTCGGCCGCAACTGATAGCCTGTTGCCTGCCTCAGGAAATTACGGCCAGCCTTGGGAGACTGCCCGAAGAGGAAGAGAGAGGCGTACACCTTGCCACGCACCAGTACATCATATGATTGACATCTGATGCGCTCTATACGAGAATCACGCTATGAGAACGACCTTGGATATTGACGACCCCATTCTTCATGATCTGAAACGGCTCAAGGCGCGAGAGGGCAAATCGCTGGGCCGGCTCGTCTCCGACCTGTTGGCGCAAGCCTTAAACGCCCGTGCGGTGGTTAGTGCAGACACCCCTCGACCCGTATGGATTACAAAACCGATGCGCGCCCGAATCGATCTCGCCGATAAAGAAGCCGTGCAGCGTGCTTTGGACCAATAAGCCTCCGGGTGGGTATCCCGCACTTGGTGAACGCCGAACATGAGCTACTCCATAGACATCAACATCCTCCTCTACGCCTCGGACGCCTCAAGTCCATTCCACCTGAAGGCCAAGAGTTTTCTGGATTCCTGTATGAATAGGCGCGACGTACTTTATCTGAGTTGGCCGACCATCATGGGCTACCTGCGGATTGCAACGCATCCCTCGATTTTCGAGGAGCCACTGACGCCAACAGAGGCGATGGCCAACGTGGAGGGGCTGCTCAATCGTTCCAACACCCGCTGTCTCGTCGAAGAGGATGGATTCTGGGAGAGTTATCGAATCACGACGGAAGAGACGCCGGTGCGGGGTAACTTGGTGCCCGATGCGCACCTCGCCGCCCTGCTGCGCCTTCATGGAGTACGCACGCTTCATACCCATGACCGAGACTTTCGGAAATTCGATTTCCTCGAAGTCGTAGATCCGTTCGTGTGATATATTCCTCACCGTCGCCACCGGCCAAGGCAGCCTCACCCTCGACCGCGTGCAACTCGAAGGCAAAAAAGCCCTGCCCACAGCCGCCTTCCTCGCCGGCCACAACCTCAAGCCCGGCGACCGCCTCGGTCATCGTTGACAGCCTTTTGGCTATTTGTCGCTATTACCTCAGAAATAGCCTTGACTGGGCTTTGGGCCGCTCCTTATACTGCGCCGGGTCGGTAGGAATCTCGGACTCAATTTTATCTTTATATTGATCGGTAACCATGTCAGGACAAAGTAAAACGTAGAGAGGAATACATGGCTGTCCATAATGCTGAAAGCTCACGTAGTCTAGCGGATGTCCACGACTCTATTAAAGACGCTGTAGTCACTATTGAACTGCCGGATGGAAGTGGAAGCGGGTTCGCTGTCCGGGCCGACGGTATACTTGTCACAAACCAGCATGTTATAGCCGGTTACACTAAAGTCCTGATCCGTTTCGTTGACGGGAAAGACACAACCGCTCGGGTGGTACAATCTTTTCGAGACATTGATCTGGCATTCCTGCTGACCGAAGAACTCCTCCGGCAAGAGCTTCCCTTGCATAATGGAGAACAACTACGAGTCGGGCAGGATGTTTTTGCGATAGGAAACCCCTCATCTTTGGGTCACACACTGACGAGAGGGACAATCAGTGCGCTTAATAGACTTAAAGGCGGAGTCCGCTATATCCAAACAGATACTGCTATTAACCCCGGTAACAGCGGAGGTCCGCTGTGCGACCTCCACGGCCAAGTGATTGGCATGGCAACATGGGGTCAAAAATATGATAGCCAAGGAACTCCCCTTGAAGGGCTCAACTTTGCGCTCCCCGCTTCAGCAATCAAGGAAAGACTTGCCCTTCTTCCCAATAGAAACGAATTGCTTAAAACTCTGTACTGCCCTGTCTGTGGGAATGTTAATGCAGAGGGTAAATACTGCGGAACATGTGGAGTGGAGCTTGCTCGCTATGGTGAGGGGCCTGTAAAACCCTCTAGGAAAGAGGCTTTGCTAAAAACCTGTCCTGTGTGTCAAACCAGAGCACAACAAGGCCAGCAGCATTGTGGACACTGTGGCGCGTCATTGATGCCAGAGACAGACGAGGACTGAACCTGCTCTAAATAGGAAAAGAATTTACTAAGAAGGAGAACCTAGGGCGTGTCATCAGTTAGGAAGAATCCTTGGGGTTTTCCTCCCCTGCTGAGCTATACTTCTCGCGGTAGCCAGAGCGAGGAGGGTTTTGAGAATGACGAGACGGTATGCCCTACGGGATGACCAGTGGGAGCGGATTCAGGATCTCTTGCCAGGGCGAGAGGGCCATGTGGGGGGCACGGCGAAGGATAACCGCCGGTTTGTGGAAGCGGTCCTGTACCGCTATCGCGCCGGCATTCCCTGGCGTGACCTCCCCCTGCGGTTTGGGGATTTCCGCGTGGTGCATACTCGGCATATGCGCTGGAGTAAGAGCGGGGTGTGGGAGAAGGTGTTCAGGCACCTTGCGGCCGACGCCGACAACGAATACGCCATGATCGATGCCACGATTATCCGCGCCCATCAACACGCCGCCGGGGCAAAAGGGGGGACCCAGAGACGGAATGCCTTGGCCGCTCCCGAGGGGGGTTGAGTACCAAACTCCACGCGACCTGTGATGCCCTGGGCAATCCGACCAGCTTTCATCTCACGCCGGGCCAAGCCTCGGACCTCGCTGGCGCGGATGCGCTGCTCCCAGATTTGGTGAAGCACATCCAGGCCTTGCTCGCGGATACCGCGTATGATGCCCAGGAGCGCGTCCTTGACGTGTTGGAGAAGGCGGAGGTGACGATTGTTATTCCCCCCAAAACGAATCGGCGCCAGCCACGCTCCTATGATACGCACCTCTATCAGGCACGCCATCTGATTGAAAACTTCTTCGCGAAACTGAAACAATATCGTGCGCTTGCCACCCGCTATGACAAACGCGCGGTCAGCTTTCTGGGAGCTATCTATCTAGCCGCCTCGGTGATCCTCCTTAACTGATGACACCCCCTAGACATGGGGCTTCTCGATTTAATCTTTGGGTCGGATGATCCACCTGAGGACGTTATACAAGACTGTAAAATTAAGATCAGGGCAGTGCTCAACGTATTCGATCTTAAAGAAGGTGAGCACTGGCGTGAAACAGAGGAAGGTTTCATATTCCAGAGTGGGTCTGCCGCGATACTAATTGGATTTACTGTCGATGAAGATGGTGACCCGCATATTGCAATTCACTCGCCTATAGTCAAACTCCCATCTGATAATTTACTGGCATTCTACCGCCGCCTTCTTGAAATTAATTGGGAACTACACGGGCGAGTTACGATCGGAGTAGGTCATGATACGGTCGTTGTTTGCGCTATCCGTGACATTGAGGGCCTGAATGAAATCGGGCTTGCTGAAGTAACGGGAATGGTGGGTAGTGTAGCCGACGCCCTTGACGACGCTCTTCACAAAGAATTCGGCGCACCGTTTTATGAGCCGGAGGAGTAGTGACTGAGCGGGTACCGCCGCTACCTACAGACAAGTTTTCCCGGAGGAGGGACTATCTTTTCACCTGCGTATAGGCACATGTCGCGACAGAAGATACAGACACCCAATTGCTGCAAGAAAAGACAAGAGCGCTTCCAATGGGTGCTCCCGAAGACTAGCGGAAAGAACGGAAAGGTTGTTGAGGACTGGACATATGAATTTGAGTGTCGCTAACGCTGGCGCTCCAAAAAACAATATCCAATTAAACAGGAGATCATAAAGCTGCCTTTCTGAGCTTGTCCCAACTTCGCCGGGATTAACTTCAGAGTGAAAAATTGCTTCCCGATCTACATTGAGTATCTGGGATGCTTCTTGCGCAACATGGCTCTTTATAATGTGAGATAATTGCCCGATTTCAAGATCTTCACGGTAATAGAACATCAACGCCAGCGCGCTGCTTATCCACAATCCCATTATCCAATATGCCGATAGCCCACTGGGGGAGGTTGCGGCCTTAAAAGTAAAGGCCAGAACAGCTATGAAGGCAGCCAACACGAAACGCTGCAAAGTTGCACGTCTTCTGATTTCCTCCTTGATTGAAGAAAAGTCGGCTAACAGGTAGTCAAGATATTTTTTTCTTTCGTCTTCCATCAGGATTCATACCGCTCCGTCTTCCCACGCAAGGAGCGTGTTGGCTTTCCGCAAAACCAAGTCCATAGTCGCCACGGGCAAGGGACATATCAACGTCACATTTCTCGCCCGCCAATCCAAGCTTTTAACCTGATCGGATAAAACAACGCCGCTTACCTTCAATCCGGCAGGAAGAGCGACCTCGAAAGGGTAGCCCTTCACCTGATTGGTAATTGGACAGAAAATTGCCAATCCGGTCTTGGTGTTATACGCCTCAGGTGAGAGTACGACCGCGGGGCGGCGTCCGGCTTGCTCGTGACCCGCTTGGGGATTGAAGTTTAACCATACGGCATCGCCGCGTTTTGGGACATACTTAGCCGACTTCACCATGTTTCTTTGCCTACCGCGGCTCCGGTGTCGATTTCCCCGTGCAAGTTATCCTCCGTCACCCCGGCTAAGAGGTCGGCAAGCTTCAAATCGGGGCGTTTTACCGGGGTGATGACCAATTCCGTGCCACGTAGTGAAAACTCGACAGACGAATGGTTTGCCAGCCCGAGTTGGGCTGCAATGGGTTTGGGAATACGCACAGCCAAGCTATTGCCCCATTTCTGTATGCGGGTCTCCATATCCGTAATCCTCCTCAGTGTAGAGACAATGAAGATACCGAGCATATAAAAAGCCGTCAAGCTGAATTTTCTCTGCTGTTGACGGGCAGGCCGGGGATGTGAAAGACAAACAGACGAGAATTCTGATTTGATACTCCCAATACCGCTGAAAGCCGGAAGGAGAATGACTGTGGCAAAACAATTCTCGATGGACGATGTCAAGGCGCTGGCCGAGAAATACAAGAATTGGGGCAAATGGGGGCCCGACGATCAGCTCGGCACCCTCAACTATATTACCCCGCAGAAACTCATCGACGCTTCCCAACTGGTCAAGCAGGGCAAGGTGATTTCCCTTGCCATCCCGTTCGACGACAAGGGTCCTCAGACCGGCTCGTTCGGACGCTTTAACCCGATCCACTTCATGCTCCAGGATGGCGGCGATATCAGCGTCGGCGCGCAGGACCATATCCCCAATCTTCAATACACGGACGACGCCGTGACCATGCCGCTCCAGTGCGCCACCCAGTGGGACGCGCTGGCCCACATCCTGTACCAGGGCAAAATGTATAACGGTTTTGAGGCCAGTGAAATCACCAGCACCGGCGCCAAGAAAAACGGCATGGAAAACGCGAAGGATAAAATCGCCACGCGCGGTGTGCTGCTCGACATTCCGCGTTACAAAGGCAAGCAGTGGCTCGACCTAGGCGAGGCCATTTATCCCGCGGACCTCGACGGGGCCGCGGAGATGGGCAAGGTCAGCGTGGGGACGGGTGATATTGTCCTGATTCGGACCGGCCAGATCGGCCAGGTTCGAGCCGAGGAGAGCTGGGGTGAATATAGCGGCGGCTCGGCTCCGGGACTCGGCGTGGATTGCGCCGCCTGGATTTGTGAGAACGAAATTGCCGGCTATGCCACGGACACCTGGGGAACCGAGGTTATTCCGAATGAAACGTCGGAAATCTTTCAGCCCCTGCATATGATCCTTATTGTCCATGCCGGTATGCTGATCGGGGAGATCTTTGATCTTGAGGGGCTGGCCGATGATTGTGCCAACGACGGCGTCTACGAGTTTCTGTTTGTGGCTCCGCCGCTGCCGATTACCGGGGCCGTCGGCTCGCCGATCAATCCGCAAGCCATAAAATAGCACTCATATGGAGAATTGTTATGCCAGAAGTGGCTGATTTACACTCCCAGCGTATCCGGGCTCAAGATGATCCGGTTGAGCTGCTCTACGAGCGTGGGGTGACCGATGGTCTGCCCGTCGTGCCGCCGACAGAAGACCGTGTCACGCGGATGCTGGCGGCAACGAAGCGTGATCCCCAGGAAATCATTGGCGAAATCGGCCCAAACTACGGCCGGGCCAGTATAGAGAAGATTGCGATTAATGCCGTCATGGCCGGCTGTCACCCCTCGCATTTCCCGGTGGTGTTAGCCGGGGTTGAGGCCATGTGCGAAGAGCAGTTCTGCATCCACGGCATCAACGTCACGACTTTTTCGGCCACGCCCATGGCCATCATCAACGGACCCATTCGCCATGAGATCGGCGTGAACTGCGGCCATAACGCCCTCGGCCACGGCTTTCGGGCCAATGCCACCATAGGCCGGGCGCTGCGGCTGATCATCATCAACATCGGCGGGGCCAAGCCGCACGAGATTACCAAGGCGACCATGGGCCATCCCGCGCAGTACACCTTCTGTGTGGGCGAGAATGAAGAAGACAGTCCGTGGGAGCCCCTCCACGTGGAGAAAGGCTATAGCGCCGACCAGAGCACGATCACCCTCTTTGGCGGTCACTCACCCATGCAGATCAACGACCACGCCAGCCGCAACGCCGAACAGTTGGCGCTGTCACTCGGCTGGACCATGGCTGCACTGTGGAATCATAAAAACTATCCGCTGTTCTCCGATAGCGTGCTGGTGGTAGGCCCTGAACACGCCAAGACGTTTGCCCAAGACGGCTGGTCCAAGGACGATTTGCGCCAATTCCTGTACGAGAAGATTCGGCGGCCTTTGCGCGAGCTCCGTCCGGGCGTCAATGGCGGCGAGGGCGTTGGGGTCAGCATGTTGCGCACGCCGAAGAAAGACCGTGAGCCCCCAACCGACGACACGCTCTTTCCAAAGTTCCCTAAAGCGGAAAACATTGTTATTATCGTGGCCGGCGGCACGGCCGGTCGGTTTTCCGCCGCGGTCCAGGGCTGGGCCGGGTTTGACGCCGGCAGCCGGATTACAACCAAGGAGATAAAAGAATAAAGAGGAGGTAGGCTATGGGCGAAATGTTACTCGATCCGACCGATACGGTCGAACGTTCTCAGAAAGACTTTGCGCCTCGGCTCGACTCGCTGGCCGGGACAACCATCGGCTTGCTCGATATCAGCAAGGCAAAGGGCTCCTATTTCCTCGATCGTGTCGAGGAGGTGCTCCGCGAGCAGTATGGCGTCAAAGAGGTGTTGCGGCGCATGAAGCCGACGGTCACGCGCCCGGCACCCGAGCCCATTCGGGTGGAGCTGCGCGAAAAGTGTGATGCCGTCATTGAAGCCCTCAGCGATTGAGGGGCCTGCATCTCGTGCAGTTCGCACGATGTCATCCACTTTGAAGAAAACGGTATCCCAACGGCAAACGTGACCACTACGGAATTCATCGGCGCGGCCAACGCGCAGTGCTCCGCGCTGGGGATGGCTCAGTATCAGCCTATTCTGGTTGCGCACCCGATTCAGCCCAAGACCGAGGCCGAAGTCAGAGTTTTGGCGGACCAAGCCATTGACCAGATCATCGGCAAGCTGCTCAAGCACAAAGAACAGCAGGCGGCGTAGACAGCGCTCACCGAGCAACCGCAAGAAAAAAGAGGCAGTCCACATTGGACTGCCTCTTCGTGCCTGACAAGACCCTTCTTTGTCAGGCTGCTTCTCTGAGCTGCGGTCGGGCGCTAATGGGGTGATGCAAGGCACGTTGGGGAATCGTGACCGGTCGCTCGGCTTTCTGCCTGTTGAGGCCCCGCCGGATATACTCGGGGTCAATCCCGAGTACAGAGCAGATGTTCACAAATGAGAACGGCCATTTGTAGTCATCCGTAAAAAACCATTGCTCCGCTTCCTGTGCGATACGATAATCACGGAAACGGGGTGTCCCAAACTGTTTCTGAAAGCACTCAATCGCGTCCTCCAGAACGGCCTGGATGAGCGCAATTTCTGCGCGGACGTGGGCGTGCTGACGTGGTGAGCTGTAGAACTGTTCGGGTAAAACGGCCGCCGGGGCAATAGCTTCCCGCTCTGCCAGCCTGCCCCGCTCAAAAAGCAAACGCCGCGCTTTTTTTTCGAGGTCTGGCGTCCCGTAAGAAGAAGTGGAAGTGACTCCGCGTGAGTCGGTAGATGCTGTTTTCATGTATTGCTCCTCCCTGATTGCCCCTCTATCCTTTGTACTCATTGGCCTCTCATTTCCTCCTCTTTCACCCTCAATAGACGTTTCATATCCGTTAAAAATTCACACTGTATGTATAGCTGCCAGACGCGCCGACTCTTGATATCGAGCGGTCTTGTGCGGTATAGCGGCCCGTCTTGACTCGCGCGGTAAGGAGATTTGACGCATGTCCACACACCTTTCTTTCGCTGACAACTCGGAATGGATCGGCGCCGTTGGGGTTAGCCTCTTGCTGGGGGCGTTTTTCCTGAATCTCTCTGGCTGGATGAAGAGCGATTCCAGAGCCTATCAAGCGCTCAACGCCATTGGAGCCGGGGTAGCCTGCTATGCCTCATATCTGATCGACTTCCTGCCTTTTGTTGTGCTGGAAGGAATCTGGAGCCTTGTTGCCGTCAGTGCGTTTCTCCGCAAACGAAAGTCGTGACCACGCCGCGACCGACGGGTGCCGGCATTGCTGAAACTTATGCAATCAACGCGCCGTTCGGGCGACCCTGGGACTTCGCCCCCCTTTCTTACCAAGCCCCGAACTCTTACTTTACCATTTGTACGCAAGAGGACTGCCTATGGATGAAGGAGCCGCTGTAAAGCCGAAACGAGCCACATCGCGTTTTGTACGCAACACCTTTCTGACCGGACTGCTGATTCTTATTCCTCTGGTTGCGACGTATTTATTGGTCGCCTTTTTGTTTGACCTCCTCAGCGGAGCTGGCGCGCCAGTCATGCGGACCCTGTTTGGTCCGCTCCGGCAGCTTGAAAGCCTTTGGTGGCTGGAGCCGATTACGCCGGTGGCCAACATTGTCCTGGCCCTGGCTATTATCTTTCTGCTGGGTCTGGTGGGAACGAACTTTATCGGACGCCAGATTTTGGATGCCGTGAATACCTTGATCCTGCGCCTGCCCCTGGTGAGCGGCGTCTATAGCGCAGTCAAACAAATGGTGGAAACCTTTCAGGGACCGTCCGGCAGCTTTCAGCGCGTCGTCCTCCTCCAATATCCGCGCCGGGGTATGTGGGTGATGGGGCTGGTTGCCACGGAACGGGACGACACGCTGGGGCTCTCGTCTGCCTCGCAGCTCCTCTCCGTCTTTATTCCCACTACGCCAAACCCAACCTCAGGGTTTCTGGTGATGGTTCCGCCGCAGGAGGTCGTTGAGGTCAATTATACCGTCGAAGAGGCGTTCAAGTTCATCGTCTCTTCCGGCATTGTTGGCCAGCCCTTCGTTCAGAAAGCGCCGCTGAGCACTGACACAGCAAGCCTGCCGGACTTGGACGGTGAAAAAGAGGAAGGAGTGCAGAGATGGACAAGATAGTTATCAAAGCCTGTCTGAACGGCGTGCGTGGGCGCGAGCAAAACCAGAACGTCCCGTGGACGCCCCAAGAAGTTGCGGCCGAGGCCAGGCGCAGCGCGGAGGCGGGCGCGTCCATCGTTCATATCCATGCCCGCGCCAATGATGGTGGTATCAGCTATGATCCTGAGTGGTATGCGGAAGCCGACCGCCTGATTCGGGAACAGACCAATCTTATTATTAATCACACCACCGCGCGCCTGCCGGATGCGTCGATTGAGCAGGTGTTACGCTATCTGCGTGCAACGCCTGACCCGGTTGATATGATCTCCCTCAACACCGGGAGTATCGCTATCAATACGCCGCTGGTGAATGGCAGCCGACAAACGCTGGCGCTTCCGAACTCCTATGAGGATATTCGCCAGACCGTTCTTGTGTGTCGCGAACGCGGCATAGTACCCGAGCCGACCGTCCTCGACACGGGTTTTTTGTCCAATGTCGCCATGTTTGTAGAAGACGGCCTGCTGCCCGCTCCGCGCTATCTCCTGGTTGAGTTCTCGGGACGATTTGGTGCCGGTTTTCAGATCATGCCGGGTACGCCGCGCAGCTATGCCTATATAACCGACTGTGTCAAAGAGGTCTTTCCGCAGGCCACCTGGATAGCCCACGGTATAGAGGACAGCGTCTTCACCATCGCCAGTCTGGCGATTACTACCGGCGCACACGTCCGGGTGGGTTTCGAGGATCGGGCAACCCGTATCGATGGCTCCGTAGCGAGCAGCAGCGCCGACTACGTTTCGTGGGTGACCGAGGTCGCCCGGGCACACGGCCGCGAACCAGCCACGCCTCAGGAAGCACGGCAGATTCTTGGCGTACCGCACCATCCATAAGCAATCGTCCGGAAGGGAGAGCCTATGACGACTCCGTATTATAAACAGCACTGGATTGAGATCGATGCGGCGCGCCTGTCGGTCTATGAGTCTCTATTACGCTACGAGCCGCGCATGGAGCCGCTGCTGGCCCCGCTTGAACTCCAGCCTGGCCTGTCCGTGCTGGATGTCGGCTCCGGGCCCGGCTCGACCACCCTGGAACTGGGGCGACGGGTCGGCCCCACAGGGACAGTCGTTGGGGTTGATATTAACGCCGAGTTTGTCGCCCGGGCCGGCCCGAAAGCTCTGGAAGCCGGCCTAGCGCAGGTGCGCTTTCAGCAAGCCGACTTTCCTCCTCTGCCCTTCGAGGCTGGGACGTTTGATCGGGTCTTGTGTAAAAACGTGCTCGAATATGTAGACTCTGCCCAGCAGACCGTCCACGACATTGCGCGCGTCACGCGGCCGGGCGGAATCATTGTGCTCATCGATAGTGACTGGGAGATGCTCGCCCTGGACGTGAGTGACGAAGCCTTACACGACCGCGTGCTCGCCGCGATCACAACGACCGCCATGCGCGAGCCGCGTATCGGACGCAAGCTGCGCCGGTTGTGTACGCTCGCCCAGCTCCAAGACATCCGGGTAAAGATATTTGCCAGCCCGGATGTCAAAGGCCATGCCACGCGCATGCTGGAAAATAACTGGTACCAGTACGCCTGCGACTCGGGCAAAGTGACCCGGGCCGAGGCCGACGCTTGGCGGGAAGACGTTCGTTTGCGGCTGAAGAACGAAGAATACTGTTTTTGCCTGCCGCAGTTTGTGGTGTCCGCGCGAAAAGCGGCATGACGGGGCGCCTATGGCAATACGTTTAATCAATCCGTCCGATTTGGCCAAACCGCCGGGCTTTAGTCATGGTGCGAGTGGAACCGGACACCTGCTCTTTATCTCCGGCCAGGTTGGCAACGACCCGGCCGGAACAGTCATCAGTGACGATCTGGTCGTGCAGTTTGATCGGGCTCTGGAGAACGTTTTACGGGTGGTTCGCGCCGCGGATGGGAAACCTGCGGATATCATAAAGATCAATCTGCTCGTGGTTGATCCGCGTGAGTACCGCTCACGAAGTCGAGAAATCGGTGCCGCGTATCGCAAACATCTCGGCCGTCATTTCCCAGCGATGACCTTGGCCGGCGTCAACGGTTTGTTTGATGAACAGGCCAAGGTGGAAATCGAGGCAGTCGCGCTGCTGCCTCCGGTTTCCTGACCGATTTTACCGCTCCTGCCAGGACATCTGCTGCTCAAAGGCATGACCGACCCGCAAGAGGGTGGCGTCATCAAAATGGCGTCCGGTCAGCATGAGACCGACCGGCAGACCATCGACTTTCCCGCACGGAACCGTCAGTGAGGGATGACCGGTCATATTAAACGGCGCCGTGTTGCCGAGCATATTCCAGCCGAATTGCAGCGAGTCGAGCGGCCCCATATCGGGCACATAGCGATGGGCCGTCATCGGTGTTGTCGGCATCACCAGGAGGTCGCAGCGTTCGAGGACCTGATCGTATGCGGCCTGGAGGACGCGACGTTGGTTCTGGGCCTTGGCGTATAAACGACCGTAATAGGCCTGGTTCAGATAGCTGCCGACCAGGGTCACAAATTTGGCTTGGTGGGGCAGGTCCTGGGCCTGAGCTTTGAGCGACTTGCCCAGGGTGTTCATCAGGCTCTCATTGTATAACCCCTTCCAGTGGTAGCCGACCCCGTTGCCGTACACCAAAGCCGTCATCCCTTCGGCGATTAAGGCCCAGGTAATCCCACCGGCTTCAAGATGGGCCGGAATGGAGACTTCTTCTGCCTGCGCCCCAAGGTCCTGCAAGGCGTTGACGGCTGCGTGGACCTTGGTGTCAACATCCGGCTGTGACACGGGGGTCCCAAACCCTTCTGTGACGACCCCCACCCGCAGCCCCTGGATGCTCTGACCCAAGGCTTGCGTGTAGGGCTGCACCGGCACCTCGGATTGGCGGGGGTCGAGCGGGTCTTTCCCGGCAATGACCTCAAGCAGCAGGGCGGTGTCTGCTACGGTCTCCGCCATCGGACCGGTGTGGTCGAAGGTGTTATCGATCCCGACGATACCCGTGTATGGAACGAGCCCGTGGGTTGGCTTGAGCCCCACGACGCCGCACCACGAGGCTGGAATGCGAATGGAGCCACCCTGGTCCCCGCCGATAGTCAGGTCAATGTCAGCATACGACAGGGCGGCCCCAGAGCCGCCGGACGAACCGCCGGCCATATGGTCGGGATTATGCTGATTGCGGGTCGGGCCATAGGCGCTGGTATGGCCGCCACCCGAGAAGGCGAAATTATCCATATTCAGGACGGCGGTAATCTCGCCGCCGGCCTCAAGGATGCGGGTGATAATAGTGGCATCAATGTCCGGTACATAGCCGCTCAGCACCAGGGAGGCACACGTCATGGGAATACCGGCAATACTCACGTTGTCCTTAATGCCCAGGCGCTTCCCGGCCAGCTTGCCCGAGGATGCGCCCTTGATCGAGCAGCGTCGGACTATGGCGTTGAGCGGGTCGTCTGCACGGCTCGGCCGGCTACCGGGCGCACGCTCACGATAGCGAATCTCCGGCAGGTTTGCGGGTGCCTGGTCGAGTGCGTCCAGGGCGGCAAACATATCCGGCAGCATGGCCTCATACGCCTCAGCCTCTTCCGCACTCAACTCGAAATGGTTGGCCTGAGCCAAACGGTGGAAATCGTCTTTGGTCGGTTTGCGCAGTGGCATAGTTTCCTCTCTTTCGTGGTGTGTTCCTTCCCTTGGACATGGCATACCTGAGTAGACTTTGTCCAGTGGAAAATGGTGAATCTCGGCCTCCTGCCCATTGCGGTGCTCTCTGCCTAATAAATTTTTGCTGGATGGGCAGTCAAAGAGTGTGCTAGAAAGCCGCCTAGCAGCGTACACTCACCGTCGCTCAAAAGGAGTCTCAGCATGCCATTGTCCCACATCCGCGTGATTGACCTGACCCGCGCCCGTTCCGGGCCGACCTGTGTGCGCCAGTTGGCCGATATGGGTGCCCAGGTGATAAAAATCGAGCAGCCCCAGGACGATGGTGAATGGGGCCGGCACGGCTTCGATTTCCAAAACCTGCACCGCAATAAGCGCTGCATGGTGCTCAACCTGAAGGACGAGCGTGGCAAACGGATTCTGGAGCAGCTCGTCAAAAAATCGGACGTGTTGGTGGAAAATTATCGGCCGAATGTCAAAAAACGTCTCGGTATAGACTACGACTCTCTCCGGCCTCTGAACCCGCGGCTCGTCTACGCCAGCATATCGGGTTTTGGACAGACCGGGCCGTATAAGGATCGCCCCGGCTATGACCAAGTTGCCCAGGGAATGGGCGGACTGATGAGCATTACCGGGCAGCCCGGAGGCGGCCCGGTCCGCGCCGGGATTCCGGTGGCCGACCTGAGCGCCGGGCTGCTGGCCGCCCAGGGTATTTTGGTTGCCCTGCTCGAACGTGAACGGTCCGGCGAAGGCCAGTGGGTCCATACCTCACTGCTGGAAGCCATGGTTGCCATGCTTGACTTTCAGGCCACGCGCTGGCTCATGGGCAAAGAAGTGCCGCCCCAGGCCGGCAATAATCATCCGACCGTGATTCCCACCGGCACCTTCAAGGTCAAGGACGGCCACATCAATATTGCCACCACCAACCACATGTGGAAGCGGCTGTGCGTAACGCTGGGTGATGCCGCCCTGGCCGAAGACGACCGTTTTTCCTCTCCGGGCCGGCGCTCGAAAAACCGGGATGCGCTGACCCCCCTGCTTGAAGAGCAACTCAAAGACAGGACCACGGACGAATGGATTGATACGCTAAATGAGGCCGGCATTCCGTGCGGCCCCATTTTGTCTATTGATAAGGTTTTTGACAATGAACAGGTCCGGCACCTGGGGCTGGCGCATGCGATTGAACACCCCGCGCTCGGGCCCGTCCAGCTCCTTGGTCTGCCGGTGACGCTGAGTCGGACCCCGGCCGGCATTCGCACCCCGACCGCGGAGAAAGGCCAGCATACGGATGAAATTTTGCGGGAGCTGGGGGTGGGTGCGGCAGAGATCGGGCAGTTGCGCAAGGACGCGGTGATCTAAGCCGGCGTTCTACTTAAAGGCATGAAAGGTCAGGATGGTGAACGTTTCCCGCACGTGCGGGATCTTCTGGATCTGCTCGGTCACTAAATGCGACAGGTCGTCAAAGTCATCGACGTACAGCTTGACCAGCAGGTCATACGCTCCCGAGATGGAGTACGCCTCGGAGAAGCTTTCCAAATCGGTCACCCGGTCCGCGACTTCGGCCAAGGTGCCCGGTTCCACTTTCATCATTAAGAAGACAGCGCGCATAGCCTTTCTCCCGCTAGTGGTCATGGGTCACGGAAATTGTACCGGGCGAGGCCGCTGAACTGCACCCCGCCCGGATTCCTGCACACTCTTTGGCTTACTGCATGTCGCCCATCAGGTCGAAATGCACTGTGCGGTGTGCGAAAAGCCAGCGATCGCCTTGTTTGACAAGCTGGTCCTCATAACGACCGGCAATACCGTTGACTAACGCACTCTCGCCCTTGGAGCGGATCACGACGATATAGCTCTTTGCGGTCGCCTGCTCTCCGTCGACTTTGATGATTTCGTTCATCACACAGTGCTTGAGCATGGGCGCACCGTCTTTCATCGCCATCCGACCGGGAACTGTATCAACAAAAGCCCGCAGTGCCTCTTTACCGGTATGCACACCGGCGACCTCTCCACCGTCAAAGACGCCATCCTCAGTGAACAAATCGACCCACTGGTTAAACTCGCCACCATCGAAATGATAGCAATAGTTTGCGATCGTCTCGTGAATCGCGTCCTTTTCTTCGAGTATAGATGCCATAGCACACCTCCTTCTGTTGTCTTGTGCGTGTGTCTCGTCTGCTCTGGTTTACTCTCCACAACGGTAGCGAATCCAGTAGTAATTCCTGACTATTTTGGCGTTCTGCTGGACGCCGTCCTGCTGCTGACCCTGATTTTCCTCGGCCTTTTCGCCCTCATTGACCACCTGATAATTGGGGCAGTCGCTCTCGATGCTGGCCAATAATTGTGTTCTCACTTCCTGCTTGGGACGACTCCCCAGCGGCTTCATCCCATCCCAATCCAGTTCAAAGCGGGCAAGTTCCATGCGCTTGGCCCGAATTGGCGAGTCGGTCGTGGACTTGGCACTCAGAAACGGCACCGAGAGCCTGGGGGTCTGGGTCGAACCGCAGGCCAGGGTGAAAAGGATGCCCGCGGCGAGGACAGACCATACCAGCTTTTGCATACTATTTCCCTCTCTCGTCGTCCCGCATATCCTGCCTCTCCATCAGCAACACCCGGACAGGAGCGTATCACGCACCGCTACCATTCTGCCAGCGTCTGCCGGGGCGTTGGTCCGGGTGGCTTCTCCTGCCCCCTTTTTTGTTATACTGAGAGGGGCGACAGCCTATGCAAGCAGCGCTCGAAGATCTCCTGAATCGACTGTTGGAAGCGGAACGTGCGGGACATACGCTCCTTGATACGTTGAGCCAGACCACGGTCGAGTCAGGCCTCAAATCCTTATTTGCCAGCTTCACCGAAGTTGAGGTCAGTGACGTGTCTATCCTGGAGGGACTCATCCGGCTGCACGGTGGCACGCCGTCAACGGCAAGCGGTGATTTTGCGCAAAAAGTCCTCCAGATTGAGGACCTCCGGGGTCAGATTGACCTCCTGTCACGAGGCCAGGCGTGGGTCGCTCGCACGGTTGAACAAGCGCTCGATTTACAACCTCCTCCAGATATCGCAGCCTTTCTCAAGGAGATGGCAAATCGTCATCGACACAATGTGGAGTGGGCACGCGCAGAAGCCATACGGACTCTTGAGCAATAAAACGACTCAGCGATTGCCCCTTCTGCTGGGTAGCTTGATTCTTGTCCAATTCCTGAGCATGGAGGCGACCCTTCCCCTGGATGCGGCCGTCTACCAATGGCTCCAGGCGGGCCGGTCGTGTCAGCTCGTCCACCTCGGCATGCAGTGTAAAAATTCTCCCCTCTGGTATCTGATCGTGTTCGGCGGCCTGGGCGTCGGCGTGCTTGGTCTGCAACGGCGTTGGACGGATATCGCCCACGCCCTGCTCATTGTCTTGAGCGGGGCCTTTCTCTCGGAATTGCTGAAAACCGGGCTGGACCGCGCCCGACCCAGCGCGCTGCCAGACTGGCTCGTCGGCAATAGCTTCCCCAGCGGGCATGTGATTGGCGCGGTCTTAATCACCGGAACCCTGATTTTTTTCCTGGCTCGCAAAGATGTGCCCGTGTGGCTCAGGCTGTGGGGCAGCGGGATTGCGGTCTGTCTGTCCGGTGTGATCGTCTGGCAGCGGCTCTATCTTGGACATCACTGGGTGACCGATGTCGTTGGCAGCCTGCTCATTGCCGGCGCGCTGTTGAGTGTGGCGCTGCGCCCGCCTGCCTTCTTGCAGTCCGCCCGCCGTGTCGTCTGCCTGGGCCTCGTCTCCCTGCTCTGCTATCAAATGTTCTATTTTTTTCCGCAGACGCGGGTGCTTCTTCCCTCTGTCCGGTCTCTTCAGACTCCCCCACTTGCCGTGTTCTCTTTTGGGGAAAACGCGCCACCGGAGGACCTCAGCGGGGATTGGAGCCGGCATGCCCAAGAGCCGATAGGCCCAATCTCCTGGGCTCGGCAGGGCGACGCCCGTATTACCCTGACCGTCCCGCAGGGAGAGGGGGCCGCCCTCCACGTCGTTACCCGGCCATTTGTGAAATCAAAGGCGTATACCTGCTTCCCGCTTGACATCATCGTGAACGGACAGTTCGCCCAACGCCTGCTCCTGTACAGAGGCTGGCGTGAATACACCATCCCGCTTCCGAACGGCTGGATTCGTCCCGGAGACAATACCATTCTGTTCCGGACCGGGGAGGACTTCCCCATGGATGAAACCGACCGGCGGACCGTCGCTTTCTACTCGGTCCAGCTTTTATGAGAGGGACCGGCCGCTCAACCAAAACCGAAAGATATCAAGGAGTACCTGGAAACGGTGGCAATGGTGCGTGGTTTGCCGGAGGAGAGTGGGGGGTGAGGACCGCTCTGGGGAGTTTCTAAGACCGCTTAGATTATGACCGGGTGTCAGCGGTCCACTCTGCTTCACTCAAGAAGACAAAGGAACACAACTGCTCTGGGTCTTCCCGTTCTTCTCGTTCAAGGACGCGAAGGGACGCCGCGTTACATTGAGTAACAACCTCTTGCCAGCGGGGTTCTTGCAGGAAAGCTGACCAATCTGCCGAATTGATTGGAACGCGAGGGCGAACCTTGCCCGCTTGGATATGTACAAAGTCTATTCCTATAACCGCGATCCCCTGACGCGAGCATTCCTCAACAATCCGTATAGCCTCTTGCAACGGAAGATAGCGCTCGTTTCCCCTGACCACGCTCTGGCCCTCGTGCCTCTCAATGTGTTGGTCAATCGTGCCCATAGGCTACCTCGTTCGTCAGAACGGACTCTGCCAATCGGGATCGTTTCGATCACTGATGTTTTCTGATCTTCTGATCTGCCCGCCAGCGGGTCGCCTTTTCCGCCACGTCTCTTGATCCCTATTGTTCCTTCATAAAGAAATCATACGAGCCGAGCAATCGTCTATGTAGCATGGAAAGATCACTCCCTCTTCTGTTGTGAAACGGGGCTTTTCTCAGCACATTTCACCAAGTGGCACAAACCCCTCGGACGGTGGCTGAAAGATGATTGTCAAGCTCCGCAGACGAAACGCCCGCTATCCCGACCTCTCCCCTCACCAGCAGTATATGGTGATCGGGATTGAGGCCGATGCGTTTCGTCTCCTCAACGATGAAGGGCGTCCGTATCTGTATCCGGCTCGACTCTTTGAAATCGTCAATCCACGCGAACCGGCCGATTGGGCCACCGAATTTGGTGAAGACGACGAACGCTACGCCTATCCTCCACCGCCCAATGGCAGTGGCTTTTTCGAGGACTTCTTTGAGGCCGACAAGGAAGCCGTAGCAACCTTCTGGCGTGTGCTGAACCAGCGTCTTGCCGCGGCATGATAGAGTTCCTTGCCCGTTTCAAGCGCCTCCTTAACAACGAGGGAAGGATTCGCCGCGTGCTCTCGAATATCACTTTCTGTTACTACTATGATATCCTTGGCGAAACCAAGACCCCACAGGTGGCGATAGATCTCTTGAGCAACCTTTCCACGATGGCTGCCATCGGGCATGATTACCAGAGTGTCCAGATCGCTATTCGGTCCCATCTCTCCACGGGCAGCAGACCCAAACAGGATAATCCGCAGGGGATGTACTGCATCAACGATACGGCACACAAGTTCTTGAAGGAGTCTCTGGTCGGGTTTCATGGCGGCTCTCTCACCAGATGTTCTTAGAATACCATAAGATATCACCGACAGAAGCGGTTAATCGAGCGTCCCTGACTCGGCAATCGTAGCTGGAACGCCAGGAGAGCGGCGCGCAATCCAATTCGCGTAGCACCCCTACCCCGTCATCAGGGTCGATACGTTGACAGCGTCCTCACCGCGTCATACGACTGCTGACAGCAAAAAGGGAGCGTGAGACCTATGGCCGCTGTCAAACTGGACGAACCGCTATCGATTCTCGTTCTACTCGGGCTGACCCTGCCCGAAGTGTCCGAGGGCGACCTTAGGCGGGTTGGGAGGCCGTCGTGAAAACGCGCAAAAGCAAGGAACTCGGACAGTACATCGTCGTGGACCCGGACATCTGCCATGGTCAGCCGACCTTCAAGGGGACCCGGATCATGGTCAAGAGTGTCCTTGAAATGCTTGTCAAAGGCTGGGACTGGGATCGGGTCTCGGCTGCGTATGATGGCCGGATCGACCACGCCGCAATCGCCGAAGTCCTCTCGCTTGCAGGTGAGGCTCTCATCGAAAAGGCTGAAGAACGGCAGCGGGCGGCGTGAATATTCTGGATGAAGACATATAAAGTAAATATCTCGATCACCTGCCCCATGTCAGACCATGGGTCTCGAAAAAGCCATCCACCACTTGCTGAACTCCTATCCTAACCGCATGTTCGGAGTGGAGGCGGCAGGCTGAGACGGTCAATTCGCCGCTCTGTTCTGGGTAGGCGATATCTTAATATCAGCTCATAGATGGTTACCCCACGGCATCTTTTGAGCCATACAGGAACTGATCTGGTAATAAATATCGGGAAACAGAGGTAGGAGATTTTCTCTATGCTCACGGATAGCCACTGTCTGGAGGACAAGAAAGCATGGCTGAGGCACGACAACTTGATGAGGCATTCAAGATATTTTACTCCTATTCTCACCGAGACGAAGGGCTACGAGATGAGTTGGCCAAACACCTGACTCTTTTGCAGAGGCAAGGGCTAATCGCGGGATGGCACGACCGTGAAATTGGAGCAGGTGCGGAATGGGAAGGACAAATTGATATACATCTCAATGAAGCAGACATTATTTTATTCCTTGTCAGCGCAGATTTCATTGCTTCAGATTATTGTTACGATGTTGAACTCAACCGTTCTATGGAGCGGCACGAAGCTGGGGAAGCATGTGTAATACCCATCATCCTCCGCCCGGTTGACTGGACGGGAACGCCTTTTGCGAAACTGCAAGCTTTACCGAGAGACGCTAAACCAGTTACGAGGTGGGAAAATCAGGATGAAGCATTCCTGAACATTTCTCAAGCTATAAGAAGGAAAGTTGAAGAATTGAGGAATAGCTCTACCGGTGAGCAGACACAACGTAGAGTAACGCGAGAACAGACGAGCGAAGAGAGGAGACAAAGGATTCCTCAGGCGAAGCCTTTTGTTGTGTTGAAGAGTACAGTAGACGGTCTACAAGTAAAGAATATTGGCGAAGGAGCCGCCATCAATGTGAGGGTCAGGGAATTTACAGTAAATCTGGGCTTCACATATACGATTCGCCCTGAATCTATTTCTACCCTTACCCAGGGAGAGATTCGTCCTGTTCGATGTGAGGTTTTAGTAGAAAACGAAGTCGTCCAAGGACGAGCGGCTAACTTTGCACTGGCTTATCTAAAGCCTCTAAGAACGCAAATAGCTCAACAGATGGCTACGGTTGGTGAACGGCCAGAAATAGTAATTGAATTTGATGATATAGAAGGACAACATCACTTCGTGAGAGAGACTCTTGCTCGTGGGAAAATGGAAGTCCTTTTCTAGTTAGCTTTGAATTGACTGAGGGGCGTGAGACCTATGACCGCTATTAAACTGGACGAACCGCTATCGATCCTCGTTCTGCTCGGGCTGACCCTGCCCGAAGTGTCCGAGGGCGACCTTGCAAAGATTCGGGCCGTGGCGCCCGGCTCAACCGTCAAGGTGGCCCCTCGGGTAGGCGATGCTATCGCCATGGCCGATGATGTCGAGGTTATCCTCGGCTTCTTGCCCGAAGCCTTGTTTCAGGCCGCTCCCCGCCTGCGCTGGGTACACGCCATCGCCTCAGGGGTGGATATGTTTCTCTACCCGGCGATGCGGGACTCCGACGTTGTGTTGACCGGCGAAAAGGGCTTGGTGGGCGGACATTTGGCGGACACCGGGTTCGGCCTGCTCCTGGCGCTCACCCGCCAGATCGCGACTGCTATCCGCCTCGGCTCGGCCAGTTGGCAGGAACGTGAGGCCATGCGCCGCAAAGAGATCGAGCTTGCGGGGCTGACGATGGGCATTGTCGGCTTCGGGGGGACCGGTCGGGCGATGGCCCGCCGGGCGGTGGCGTTTGGCATGCAAGTATTAGCCCTGGACGAGCACCCCGTGCCCGCGTCGGACGGAGTGGACGCGGTATGGGGCCGGGAGCGGTTGGCCGAGCTGCTGGCGTCCTCCGACGTGGTTGCGATCTGCTGTCCGCTCACGGCCGAGACGCGGCAGATGTTCAACACGGCAACATTCGCCCACCTGAAGCCGGGCGCGCTGCTGGTCAACGTCACCCGGGGTGAGATCATAGACGGCGAGGCGCTGGTACAGGCGCTGCAAAACGGTCGGTGTGGCGGTGCGGCGCTGGATGTTGCCCCGGTTGAGCCCCTACCGGCCGACCATCCCCTGTGGACGTTCGAGAACGTCGTCATGACGCCGCATACGGCTGGCGCCAGCCAACTGCGCGCCACGCGCAACCTCGACCGCTTTTGCGAAAACCTGCGTCGTATCCAGCGAGGCGATCCCCTCCTCGGGGTGGTCGACAAACAGCTCGGCTACTAAGGACAGTCACAGCGAAAAGGGCAAAGGCTACGCGCAACGATTCCTGAGCATTGCACTTCGATATCGTCACCGGGCTTTACGGAGGGGTGACGGGTGCGATCTCCTTCAGCCGGGGCAGCACGTCCTTGGCGAAGAGTCTGATGCCCTTCTCGGCCTCGGCATGGGTCATGAATCCCGACCGCCCAATCATCACCAGATGACCAAAGCCGCCGACCTTGCGGTAAAAATCCATGATCTGCTGGTAGACGGTATCAGGGCTGCCCGCGAACAGGATCCCCCGCGCCATCGCTTGCGCGGTGTCCATATTGGTCAGCCCGCCGACGTTGAGGATGGCCGGAGCGACAGGTTTATCTGCCTGTGCCGCCTGCGCCCGGCTGCTGCCCGCCGGCCCCTCGGCCTGGGCGTCTGGCCTGGGTGCGGTGCGGTAGACCTGGGGCGCAAAGTGGGGCGGCGTCGCCCCGGGCAGAAACTGGGCGTACTGGGGCGCCATCTTCAGACTCGTGTTGAGGAACCACAGCAGCTTGCGCCCAATCTCGACGCCCTCTGCATGGGTGTCACCGACATAGACCAGGGCCGCATACGCAAAGTGGTCGGTCATGACCTGGGGCAGCCCGGCCTCCGCGCGCGCCTGACGATACGCGGCCCAGGCACGCCTGGTCCCCTCCTCGCCGCGCAGCACTAACACATTGACCATTCCCCGCCGGCCGACCTCGCTCGCCGTTTCCGGGTCGCCCGTCGCCGCCCACAGGGGCGGATGCGGCTGCTGCCACGGGCGCGGCCAGATGTTCACGTGCCGGTGCGTGTAGTGCTTGCCCTCCCAACTGAAGGGTCCCTCCTGAAAGGTCAGCGCCTTGGTGACGAGATCGATCGCCTCCCAGTAGCGCTCAATATTCGTCACCGGGTTGGCGTTGTTCGACGCCATCTCACTCGCGCCCGACTTCACGAAGCCGATGTCCAGACGTCCACGCGAAATCACATCCGCCGTGGCATACTCCTCTGCGACCCGGACCGGGTCTGGCCGCAGCGAGATCAAGGTCCCCATACTGAGAATACGGACCTTGCGTATCTGGCGGGCCAGGATACCCAGGACCAGCGGGTTGGCCCCAAACAGGGAATTGATGCCGGCATGATGCTCGATGGCGACAACATTGATTCCCCGCTCGTCGCACAGCATGAACTCGTCAAAGGTTTCCTCGAACAAGTCAGCGGCGATCCGTGGGTCGCAATACTTATTCGGCAGGCTGGCCCGGACGGAATCTGCGCGATCGAGCACGTCTTGGGGGACGAAGGGATACGGGTTCTCGTTATGATACCAGACTTCCATGGCACGGCCCTCAGCCTCTTCCTCGCTCAACTCTATTCTTCATTCTTCCAGGAAGGCGGCCAGGCGATCGACAAAAGCCTCGGGCTGCTCGATCTCGGGATGATGTCCCGCCTCAGCAATGAGCTCGAAGCGCGCGCCGGGAATCAACGCGCTGTAGGCCCGTCCGTAGGACGGCGTCACGATCCCGTCGCTCGCCCCCCACAGCACCAGCGTCGGCCGCCTGATCCGACGCAGCCAACGCTTGAGCTGGGGGTTGTACATATAGGGCTGCCAGCCGTACAGGCACAGCGCATCCCAGTTCCGGGCGTGGACGACGATTTCGTCATCCGATAGCGCGTTAAAGTCCGGCGCCCACCTCCCAGGGTCATGCCAGCGGTTCCGCTCTACTTCCTGGGGGGAGGTATTAAAAACGTCCAGAATATCCGGTGTCTCGCGATCGCTGATCTTGATGCCAAAGGCATCCACCAGGACGAGCCGGTCAATACGCTGGCTGCACGTGACCGCGATTTCCGCCGCCAGCCAGCCGCCAAAGGACAATCCCACGAGGCTGACCCGCTCATAAGGCAGCGCTTCGAGGACATCCAGATACAGGTGGACCAAGTCGTATACGGTATCGAAGTCGGCCGGACGTTCCGAGTGGCCGAAGCCGGGGTGGGAGGGGACTATGACCTCTGCCCGCCGGCCGAGTAGATCGAGAAAGGGCGCCTGCGGATCGACGGTGTGCAGGCCGTGCAGGAGCAGGACTGGCCGTCCCTGGCCCCGGCGTATCACTTCGAGCTCAATGTCCTCGACTGACAAGCGCTCTCCGACCGCTGCCTCGATGTCATTCATCCTGACTTCCTACGGATATTCGTTCTCCGTGCTCCACTGTCGTGCTGCTTACCGATTGCGAAAATGCGGGCGGTCAACTCGTCCAAGAGACCATAAGCGACCCGGATCGTGTTCTCAAGCTCTGTGTTATTGATGAGGAGGAGGCAAGCGCAGCATAGCGGCGCTGCCGTACAGTCTTTTCTGTACGGTACGCAACCGTTACAGTGCAGTCCCATAGGGAATCACAAAAGGAGGCAGCAATGAAATTCGGACTGATGCATGACTTTCGTAATCCCGCACCTTGGTTCCGGCCCTATTCCGATCTCTACCGGCTCTTGCTTGACCAGTGCGTGCGGGCCGATGAACTCGGCTATGACAATATCTGGCTGACCGAACACCACTTCAGCGGGGACTATAACCCCACGCCCTTACACGCCGCGACCGCCATTGCGGCGCGGACCGAACGCATCCGCATTGGCACCTTTGTGCTGCTGCTGCCTTTCTATCATCCCGTGCGTGTGGCCGAAGACGTGGCTTTCATTGACAACCTCTCCAAGGGACGGTTTGACCTCGGGGTAGGACAGGGCTATCGCGTCGATGAATTCTCCGGCTTTTGTATGCCCCGCAAAGAGCGTTCGGCCCGTCTGGCTGAGGGGCTCGACCTGCTCCGACGCCTGTGGACCGAGGAGACGGTTACGTTCGAGGGGAGGTTCACCCAGGTCAAAGAGGTGCATATCCAGCCCGAACCTGTGCAAAAACCCCATCCGCCTATCTGGATTGGCGCGCGCACCGAAAAAGCCATGCAGCGAGCGGCCCGCGAGGGCTATCACCTGCACCTCACCCTTGGCCCGGACTGGGCTCCCCGCTACTATGAGCTGCTGGAACAGCAGGGCCGCACGCCGGCTGACTTTTCGACCACCCAACTGCACTTCGTATATGTGGCACCGACTGAGGACGAGGCCTGGGAGGACATCCAGGACCAGGCCCACTGGATGATGCAGGTGTACGATGGCTGGTTTAAGACCAGCGGAGATGTCGCCGGCGACGAGCGGCTGTGGAACGTCAAAGAAGCACGCGACATTCGCCACTCGTCCTATGGGCAGGCCTGGATGGTAGGCAGTCCGGACCAGGTGGCGCGCAAAGTCGAGGCGTTTGTCAAAACCTCATCCTGTACCCACTTAGTCATGGCTATGCAGGTCCCGGGGGTCGAGCCAGCCAAGGGTAGCCGCTCGATGGAACTGTTCGCGCAAGAGATCATGCCGGCATTCCGCTAAGGGCCATATTCCTCCTGGCGCAAGCCAAAGACGCGGGATGTTGATTCGGTTAGGCGGCGGCAGTGCGCAGTCGGGCCGCTCGTCTAACCTGTGGTTCCTTATGGAACGCACCGTCCTTCATGATCATGAGGAGATTGTCCGGGTCCTGGAGTAGGCTGATATCCTCGACGGGATTGCCATCGACTAGGATCAGATCGGCCAGATAACCCTCTTTGATCATTCCAAGCTGGTCACCGAAACACTCACCACCGGACTTGGTCGCCATCATGAGCGTTTCAGCTGGGCTGAATCCCATCAGATTCACAAAGTGTTCGAGGTCCCGAGCATCCGTACCAATCCGGTTCCAGGCAAAGCCATAGTCACCAAACGGCAAGACGCGCACCCCGCGTCTGTGTAGTTCTTGCGCGTTGTGTATGGCGCTTTCCAGTTCGTGCTCAAAGCCCCACGCTTCGGCCATAGCCCGAGTTACACCGTACTCTTCCATCTGGTTCAGCGTGGCATAACTGAGGCCGATGGCTGGATTGACGAAGTACTCGTCCTTGTTGGCTTCGAGTAAGTCGAGCGCTTCTTCGTCGCAAAAATTCGCGTGGTAGATGAGTGTGATGCCGTGCCGGATGCACATCTTGACAGATTCAGCCGTACGCGCATGCGCGATCACGCGCCGGTTGTGCGCGTGCGCCAGACTACAGCATGCCGCCACTTCGTCCTCCTGCATCACTGTCATTTGCGCGGTACCCGTTCGCACGAAGTTGTCCCCCGAAATCATTAGTTTAATAACGTCGACGCCCTCACGGATCATCAGCCGGGTATATTTCCGGATCTCTTCGGGGCCGTCGAGGACCTCCGCGAAACCTTCATGGTATATATGCAGCTGCCTCAAGTCGCCTAGCCCGCCGGTCACGGTGAGTTCTGGCGTGGCAGCTTGCATGCGTGGCCCCGGGATCTTGCCGGCATTAATCTCATTACGGATAACAATATCGAGTCTCGCCTTGGCAGAGGAGCCGTTCACCAGGGCGGTGAAACCGTGATCGAGCATGGTCTTCACGTTATGCATGGTGATGAGCACATGCTCCTCCACGGGGATTTCGCCGGTCTCGTAGAGGTCTGCTCCCATGTTGGGATAGGTCGGGTGCCCGTGACAGTTGACCAAGCCTGGCATCAGTGTGGCGCCGTCACCGTTGACTAGTGTGGCACCGTCCCGAGCCACGGTGTGAGCACCTGCAGCGATAGTCTTGATACGCGTATCCTGGACGAGGACCTCGCCCAAGTACGGCGCACTCCCACTTCCGTCGAGAATCATCACGTTGGTGAATACAGTATCCGACATGGGCCTGCCCTCCTTCATGGTCGACAATGGTCGCCTTGGGCCACCAGACCAACTATCAACTATGCGCCATTATGCCATGGATGCGTGCGTTCCAGAAGATGAAGGATTGAGGATCTTTACTTTACTCGCGAATGGCTTCTTCTTCTCGCTTGCCGGCTTGACATATCCCCCCCAATGGCAGGACAATCCAGGCTACAAAGACTAAAGGGAGGTCAGTATGCTAGGAGCTGTCGCACATGTAGGGATTACCGTCCCGGATATGGAGAAAGCCATTGCCTTCTACCAGGATGTATTGGGGCTGACGGTGATTGGTGATTTTAGCATCGAGGGGGAAGAGATTAGCGATCTGGTCCAAGAGCCTGGGACCAAAGTGCGCTCGGTATTCCTGCGTAACGAAGACGACCGCCATAGCGCCCCGGTTGAACTCCTCCACTTCAGTGAATCTGCGGAGCAGGGTGGCCAGCCGTATGCGGGCGTCACCCACAACGGGATTACGGAGATTGCCTTTTGGGTGAAAGACATTGAAAAGACCTATGAAGCGCTCCGGAACCAGGGCGTAGAGTTTTACTCGCGGCCCCACACCTTTACCCTCGACAACTATGGCACGGCGAAGGCGGTGTATTGCAAGGACCCGTTCGGCACGACCCTCGAACTGATGCAGATGGTCAAGGAGTAGCAGCAGTCAGTTGGATGAGAGGTCAGGTCCTGAACTGACCCCCTGGCGCGACTAGAGCGATTTTCACTTGGGTTTACCACGCTTTTTCCCTCACCCCGAGTCACTTCGCTCCTGTTTCCCCCTCCCACGGGGAGAGGGTTCTTCCTGATGGCCTCTCTCTACAAACGCAACTGTAGATTGCTCTAGGACTGGGGGTCAGGTCTTGTATGTGTCCCCTCGCGAGAAACGACGCCCCCGGAAGATTGGACTGAATTAATCAAACACAGAGTTGACCCTGTAGCATGCGGGAGATACTGCCACCCTTAAAGTAAGCGTACAGAGGGACACGATGAACCACCGACAAATCGTCGAGGCAAAGCTTTTAGAAGTGGGGATCAAACTCAGCAACGATGACCTTGAGCAGCTCGCTACGGCCTATGCCGCGTTGCTCGAATGGGAATCTGTCGTGCAGGGCATGGTGCGACCGGAGACAGAACCCGCCTTGATCTTTAAGGCAGCAGTGGAGGACTAAACAATGGCACGCTCAAGCGCCGAATTCGCTTATATGTCGCTCGCAGAGGCCGCTGACCTCATCAAAAACGGTGAACTGTCCCCAGTTGAACTGGTCCAAGCCATGGTGGAACGCATTGCCGCGCTCGACTCGCAGGTCCACGCCTACGTCACAGTCTTTGCCGAAGAGGCGCTGGCTGCCGCTCAGGAGGCAGAAGAGCAAATCCGGGCTGGGGACTATCGAGGTCCGTTGCACGGCATTCCTCTGGCCGTCAAAGACATCTATGAAGCAGGTCGGACGACCGGAGGCTCAAAGTTACGTAGAGATTATACGGCTCAGCAGGACTGCACCTCCGTTGCGAAACTCAAGCAGGCCGGTGGGCTGCTGCTCGGGAAGTTGGCAACCTACGAGTTTGCCGCAGGAACGCCAACCCTGGCTTCGCATTTCCAGCCAGCCCGTAACCCCTGGAACCTTGAGATTGACCCAGGCGGATCGAGCAGCGGTTCAGGAGCGGCCCTGGCCGCCGGAATGATTTTCGGTGCCATGGGGAGTGATACGGGCGGCTCCATCCGCTGGCCTGCTTTCTGCTGTGGTATTGTCGGTATGAAGGCCACCTACGGTCGGGTGAGCCGCACGGGCGTTTTCCCCCTGTCATGGAATCTCGATCACACCGGACCCATGACTCGAACCGTTCAAGATAGTGCGCTCATGCTCCAGGCTTGCGCTGGCTACGACCCCCTCGATCCGGCGTCTGCCAAGGTGCCAGTTCCCGATTTTAGTGAAAAGTTGGGCCGCGATATCAAAGGCCTGCGTCTCGGCATTCCGCGCACGCTCTTCCAAGACAACTGCGGGGAGGAGATCCTCGCCACGTTTAATGCGGCCGTGACACAAATGGAAACGCTTGGGGCTGAGATCGTCGACGTGGAATCAATCACACTGGGCGAACTACAAGCAACATTCTGGCCGCTCACCTGTGCCGATGCTGCTGCGTATCATCTGGCCGACATGCAGACTCAGGCCGAGGACTACAACCAAGACCTGCGTCTCATCCTTGCGCTGGGCAATCTCGTGCGAGGGACGACCTATCTGCAATGTCAGAGAGTCCGAGAGCAAATCCGTACTCAGCTGCTACAGCAATTGGAGACCGTTGACCTGTTCATGCTCCCCACTACTGGGGTGATGCCCGCCCCGATCCGGTCGGAGTCGCCCGGCCTGTATCTGATGGCCAAAGACTTCGCGATTTACACGCCGTTGTTCAACCTGACAGGCTTCCCCGCGCTTGCGCTACCCTGCGGCTTCAGCAGTACCGGGCTGCCCATTGGCTTCCAGCTAGCAGGTCGGCCGTTTGACGAGGCGACGGTTTTTCAGGTTGGGCATAGCTACGAGCAGTCAACACCGTGGCACACCCGCCATCCGTCGCTCTAAACGAATACAAGATTCGCCCCTACGCACAGAATCGCCAATTGCTCTAGCCGGTGGCGACGCAGTAGACCTGATCGGCATCGGCCGGCAGCGCCTGCGCATTCCAGGTCGCCCCGGCGTCGGCGCTGGTGAACACCTGGCCCTTTTTGCTGGCGCAGACCATGTGGTCAGTACGGCGTTGGTCGATGGACATGGCGAACAGGGTGCTGTTGACCGCATGGCCGATATCCACCCGCTCCCAGCTCAGACCGCCGTCCTCGCTGTGGAACAGGCCGCCGACGTTGCTCTCAAAATCTCCCCCGCCGGACAGCCACAGCTTGGTCGGAGCGCCCGGCACCTCGCGCAGGCAGCGGCAATAGGTGGTGCCATGATCGTTCAGTGGCTCGATGGGCACGCGCTGCCAGTGGTCGCCCCGGTCGGTGCTGCGAAACATGCCGACGCGACAGATGGCCGTGACCGTTCCTGGGCTCAGACGGCTGGCCAGCACGCCGTGCATGTCCACGGTATCGTCGGTGAGGTATTGGCCGTGGCTGAGGTTCTGCCAGTGTTCCCCGCCGTCCAGAGACCGGAGCAGTCCCCCGACCTCCAGGGAGGCGTACAGTTCGTCCCGGTCGGCAACGCTGCCGGACATCATCAACACCCGCTTGGCCGGTATGCCCTGAGGAGGCATGGTCACATCCGGGAAGCGGACGCTCACCGGGAGCTGGCACCAGCTCTCTCCGGCGTCGTCGCTCCGATATATCTCCGCCGACTCGTAGCCGGCGAACATGACCTGCGGGTCGGCCGGGTGGAATAATAACGACCACATGGGCAGACCGTGGTCGGGGACAGCCACCTTCTCCCAGTGGTCGCCGTGGTCATCGCTGCGGTACGGGCCGTCTTGGGTGGCGACGTAGACCACCTCGGGCCGCTGAGGATGTATGGTGATAGCGCGGACCTCGGGTGCGTCCGGCAGCCCTTTTGTTATCGGCTGCCAGTCTCCCTGCCCGAACACACTCCGATACAAGCCGCTTTTGACCACCAGCTTGATGCCCATATGCTTTTCTACCCATTCGATGCCAGGGCTGGTATCACCGGCCAGACCGGCGAAGACGTAAGAGTTGCTGTTATCCGTTGCCATAGTCTCTTCCTCCTTATTTGAGCGGCGGCGCTATCTCGCCTGGGTCGAGCCCGAGTTCCAGGGTCCCGACGCTGGACAGACAATAGTCGCTGGGTGGAAACTGGACCGGACCAACGGCGCCGTCCCGGAACAGCCGCTCAAGCGGGACGGTCTTGAAGAGCGCATGGGCGCCGCCCAGCGTGAGCGCCGTCCGCGTGATCCGCGCCCCGGCCTCGCCGACCAGATACTTGGCGCGGAACAGCGCCGCCACGGTCTCCGGGGTCGGTCCCTGGGTGTCGCTGAGCCAGGCCGAATGATACGTCAGCAGCCGGGCGGCTTCCAGGTCCACGCTCATGTCGGCCACCCGCCGGCGCACGTCCGGATGGTAGGCCATCGGCTGGGTATAGCCCCGCGGTATCCTTTCCCGGACCAACTCACGCACGGCGCTATAGGCCGCGGCGGCCACACCCAGATATACCGCCGTATATGAGGCCCACAGCCAGTTCGCCCCACTGCGGATGAACGGCAGGATATCGTCGGTCTGGTAGAGTACAGCGTCCTTAGACACGAAACAGTCTTCGAGAATGAGGGAGTCACTGCGCGTCGCCCGCATGCCGAGCGTATCCCATACCTCGTCGACGCGTCGTCCCGGTGCCTGGCGTGGAACCATCAGCAGGAGCGCCGCCCCCGGCTTATCGACCTCCTCGGGATGCGCCAACACCGCACAGAAGTCAGCCGCCTCCAACATGGAAGCAAACGCTTTTCTGCCCGTGATCCGGTAGCCGCCCGCAACCTGCCGGGCGCGCGTAGCCGGTTGATAGGTAGCCAGCAGTCCGGACGTCCTCGGCTCGGAGAAGTTCCCGGCAATCAGCCTTTGGTCTTTGACGACCAGATCGGCCAGGCGTTGCTTGGTGGACGACGGGACGATGGGACTTTCGAATAGGGGGCCGATAATCGAGAGATGCATATTGAACGAGAGGGCCGTGGCCGGACAGCCCTGGGCGAGTTCCTCGGCCACCAGGGAGTAGTCGAGCAGCCCGACGCCCTCTCCGCCCATCTCTGTGGGAACGTTGAGGCTGTAGAATCCATCCCGGCGCAGGGCCGCATAGTTTTCCAGCGGATGGCTGGCTTCCCGATCGTGCGTCGCGGCTCGGGTGGCGAAGTCTGCTGCCAGCCGCCGGCTGCGTTGCTGGAGGCGGGTGCCTTCTTCGCTGATCTGAAAGTTCATGACCGCCCTCCTTACGCTCAGATACGAGGTCAGGCTGTCCAGAATCGGAGAGGAAACCTAGAGCATACGGCTTTATCCCCCCTCACAAGCCTGCCTGTCAACCCAACGGCCCCCGAGCAGGAGAAATTATTCAACCGCAAGGCGACGCTAACAGCGTGGCGTCCATTGTATTCCCTTCTGAGATGGAGCAGGATGGCGCCATATCCAAGGCTCGCACGTCAGACGAGGGATACGATGCAAGACAGTGGACACACACACGTCAACGGCAAACGCTGGACGCTCGACCATCCGGAGCTGGGAACCGGGTCCTTACCCGTCACGCCTTACCTCTCTGCCGAGTATTTTGAGCGGGAGCGTGAGAAAATTTTCAGCCGTACCTGGCTGAGTACGGGCAGGAAAGTCGAAGAAATTCCGCAGCCGGGCGACTATCTGGTGCTGGATATTGCGGTCGGCAAGACCTCGGTCCTGCTCGTTCGGGGCAAGGACGGGACGGTGCGCGGGTTTCACAATGTGTGCAAACATCGCGGCAATCGACTGGCCTGGAACGACCGTGGCGCCTGCGGGTCCGGGTTGACCTGCCGATTCCACGGCTGGACCTATGCCTCGGACGGCCGTCTTATAGGAGTGCCGGAAGAAGACATGTTCTTCGACTTTGACAAACGGGACTACGGTCTGAGCCCGGTCGCCACGGATGTCTGGGAGGGGTTTATCTTTATCAATCTCGACTCCGACCCGCCGGAAACGCTGCATCAGTATCTGGGTGAGGTGGTTGACCTGCTGCGCGGCTATGCGTTTGACCGCTTGCCGCTGAGCTGGTCGTATACGGCCGAGCAGAAATGTAACTGGCGGATTCTGCGCGACTCGCAACTCGAATTCTATCATGGCAAGGCGCTGCACCAGCAGTTCGCCGGCAAGGTGATGATTAATAAGCAGCAACCATCCTGCCACGTCCTTGATGCCAAACTCTTTCGCCGCCACAGCATGATGTCGTTTTACGGCGATCGCCGGAATACCCAACGCACGCCCATGGAGCTGTTGATGGCCCAATTCGGGGCCAGCTTCAAAACCTTTCCCGGTATGCGGGACATGGACCGCTGGCCCCTAGGGGTCAACCCCACGCGCAGCAGACAGTGGTTCTTTGATATTTATTACATCTTTCCGAATTTTCACCTGGTAATTCTGAGCCCCTTTCTGTTTGTCGCCCATACCATGTTGCCGGAGGCGGTGAATCGCTCGACCTGGAACGCGCGGGGCTATTTCCCGCAGCCCGCGAACGCCGCCGAGTTGGTGACCCGCGAATATAATAAATGCCTGGCGCGGGACGTGTGGCTGGAAGACGGCAGCACCCTGGAAAACACCCAGCGCGGGATCGAGTCGGGCGTCCTGAGCCACTATCCGGTGCAGGACCAGGAGTTGCTGATCCGCCACGCCCACAAGGTGGCGGAAGAGCTGCTCACCGGCGACGCATAAGCGAGGGAAGCATGTCCGATACGCGCCTGCCCGAGCCGTTCACCGACCTTGAGCCGCTGGCTGCGGTCTGGGCGCTGGCGACCGAAACCGAGCGCAACCAGCAGCGCCTCAGCAGCACCATGGCCCAGATTCAGGCCTTGTACGACACCCTGCTGCCCCGCATGGAGGCCGTCCTCACCTACCTGAGTACATTCCCGCCGGAGCCGCCTGACGCGCTGCCCCAAGAGGCCCGGCGGCTCTTATACCTGGCTCTGGCGATGGCCGAAATCACAACCGCCGTGGAGCTTCATCAGCAGCCAAGTGTGCCCGCCGGCTTCGAGCCGCGTCGCTTTATTCCCGACCACGAGCGAACGGAACGATAACTCAACTCAAGGCTGCGTTCACCTCCTCGGCCAGTTCAACCAGAGCAGGTGGGCTGACGATTGTTCCGTCTTTGACGATTTGCTGGTCGGCAATTGATATCGATTGCAGCGACATAACGGCGTCGGGGTGGTTTTCCCCTCCGCCCGGCATCCACGGTGGCAAACCTAGGCCGACGGCGTTATAGCCTGTGATGCGCTGATCTTCGATGAAGGATTTTCCGGTAAAGCGCGCCCCCGGATGTAGCCCACAAGAAAAGTGGACCACATAGCCGAATTCTCCACCTCCGGCTCGGCGTAAGGCACGTTCCATCACCCGCCGTTCCGGCCCGCCACCGGTCACCTCCTGAATCGTTCCGTTCAGGGCGAGGCTGAGGGGTTCGGACATGGTCGTATAGTACTCATGGAAAACGGTCTCACATTTGATTACGCCGCGGACCGACTCTAACTCTGGAATCAAGACCACCGTGCCCGGAACAAAATACCCACCCGGCTTCTCGGCTTTGGCCAGCGCAAATCCATCTGGCTCGGCCAGGGTAAAGGTGACATCCGTGCCCAGGCGATTAGTAATGCGGCATTCCTTACCGCTCGCCTCGCCGACGAGCGCGCCAAAGGCATTCGAGAGGGCAAAGAGTTGATCGAGCTTGCCCTTGCCCAGCAGGCGCGCTAACCCGCCGCTCCCAATATCGGCGCCCAGGAAATATCGGGTTCGCCGGTTTTGCATCGCCGAGTCAAAAGCCTTGGACCCGGCCAGATAGGGAAAGCACAGATCAATCCAGACATCACATTCCTGGACTGCCGCCTTGAAGTGATCAGGCAGGTATTTGTCAGCCAACGCACCCTGATACGGCAGCTGCGGCGCAAGCACGATCGTCGCGACCTTTGCCCCTGCACTGCAGCACGCGTTCTGGACCGCCTCCACTGCGGGCATGTCAGTGCTCGTATCGGCCGAGATCAGGACACTCTCGCCCGCTTTGATACACATCATATCCATCGCCAGCACCCAGGCGGCGTGGGCTAACTCCGGAGTAATCCCGTTGTTCATCATGGCGTTTCCCCTTTAGTCGACCGGTTCTTTCTCAAAACCAATCCGCTTCATATTGTACGTAATCATATTATGCACGGCGGCTTCGTATCTGGAGAACGGCCCGGGCCGATAGGCTTGTGATTTAAAGCTTCGCTGTAAGGACTGGACCATACTGACATCCTCCCCCAGTATCGTATGTAGGAACTCCTCATAGACCTGTACTTTTTCCTGAACGGAATTGCCTAGTTTAAGGTCTTATTCGCTTGTTTTCGGTCGAGTCTTTTTGAGCCTCCTCTCCCATAGATAGAGAAGAACCTCCCACAGTTTCCTTTCTACGTCTGGCATTTTTCCCCTACCGAGATACCTGGACAGCAGTATCTTCATATCTCTTGGTGTGAGGTGAAGCTGGTACCAATGTGTGCTGCCATTAACAGGGCGAGCACGGATACCAAGGAAGAACTCCTTTCTATTGCTATCAAAGCCACAGGTAAGGGTTGCATAGCGAAAAAAGTCAGGAGAAGAAGAAGATCCCTCGGTCAACTCTTCATCAGCTAAGTAGCGTTCTCCATCATCACGCTTATACCCCCGTCTCCATAACCGCATTATGATCTCCTTTCAGCTACGCACTTTTTTGAAAATGGGGCATGACCTCTCTGGCAAAGAGACGCATGGCGCGTACCGTTTTGGCCTGATCCACACCGGGGAACTGCATCCAGCACAGCAGATAATCCATGCCTAATTCGCGCTGGTATTGCTCAATCTCCCGAATACAGTGATCCGGGTCGCCGATAATGAAACGCTCCCGATGGGTGTCAAAGGTCACGCTCGCCGGGTCCTTGACCAACGCGCCCGTATCGTCCTTGAGCGGGCGAACATTGGCCCACTTGCCGTACATCCCGGCGTGCAGATACATGATGCCGTCCCGGGCCTCTTCCTCGGCCTGGGCCGTGGTCTCGGCCACATAGACCTCGCGAATGACCGGCGTGGCGCTGGCCGTCCTATTGAAGCGTTGGAGCTGCTGCCGATACAGCCGGTAGTGCTCTTTCAACTCGTTGATATGATGCCGGGGGGAGGCCACCAGGGCCGACCCCCACTGGGCCGCACGACGCACCCCACCGCGGGTTGAGGCCCCGATCCAGATCGGCGGGTGCGGCTCTTGGACGGGCTTGGGGGTAATGGACAGGTCTTCTACCTGGTAGTACTGACCCGAAAACGAGAAGCGCTCGGTCGTCCAGCCCCGAATCATCAGATCGAGCTGTTCTTCCATGCGTTGCTCGCGCCCCGAACGCGGTTCTGCATACGCGGCGAACTCCTCCGGTCGATAGCCGGTCGCCACGCCGAAGATAAAACGACCCGCGGCGATATTATCGAGCACGGCTACATCCTCGGCGGTCTGGACCGGTCGATGGAGCGGCAGGAGATACATGCTCGTCCCGATGGTGAGCTTTGATGTCCGCGCGGCCATGGCCGCCGCGGTCACCAAAAGCGAGGGGCAGATACCGTCTTCCAGAAAGTGGTGCTCAACCAGCCAGGCCGACTCGAACCCAAGCTCTTCGGCGATGACAATCTGGTCCAGCATCTCGCGATAGAGCTGAGCGTGGGTTTGGCCGGAGCCTGGCCGGATCTGCATAGAGAACGGACCGATCCCGAATCGCATCATACCCTGCCCTCCTCAGCCTGTGAAAATCACTCAAATTATTCTCCTCCGAACAAGGACTGTCAATGTTTGGAGAGGCCGCAGCCGGTTCTCGAATCAGCGGTGCAGCGTGAGGGCTAGCCAGGAATGAGTTGACGGCCATCACCGAGTGTGCGAGACGGGAAAACAGCCCTGATAGGGGAGGTCGCTGTTATAGTCAGACAGACGGTACCGATACAGATCGACTACTGTGTCGCATGTCCAATGAGCGGCAAGACCATTTCGCAAAGGAGGGGCAATTATGGACAGTTACCAGGTCATTTCGTCGGACAGCCACATCTTTGAGCCATCCGACTTATGGACCAGCAGAATAGAGTCTCAGTTCAGAGAGCGTGCCCCACGCGTTGTCCACCGTGCAGAAGACGCCACCGACTGGTGGGTCTGCGAGGGGTTGAAGGGAGTCAGCGGGGCGTCCGGGGGAGCCCAGACGGGTGTACGATTTGAGGAGCCCGAGAAGGTGAGTTTTACCGGGTCACTCAAAGACGTCTGGCCTGGGAGCTATATTCCCGAGGCCCATCTTAAAGACATGGAACTCGATGGAGTTGAGGGGAGCGTTATCTATCCCACCCAGGGGCTTGTGCTGTATGGCCTTCCCGATAGTGCGCTGCTCTCCGCCCTGTGCCGGGCGTATAATGACTGGCTGGCTGATTTCTGCCAGCCGTTCCCACACCGGATAAAAGGCATTGCGATGCTCAACCTTGACGAGGTTCAAGAAGCGGTCAAAGAGCTCACGCGCTGCGCCAAGCTCGGTCTGGCCGGAGCTATGATTACCGTGTCGCCTCCTGCCGGGCGGCCGTATGATTCAGCTGAATATGACCCGCTGTGGGCTGCTGCCCAAGATCTGGATATGCCACTGAGCCTGCACGTCGGAACGAATAGGACAGGGCCACAGGACTCAGCGTTGGATGTCGAGGATATTCCGCCGGCTTTTTTCACGAATATTGACCACTGGGTACGCATGTCCCTGGCCCATATGATCTTCGGCGGCGTCTTCGAGCGCTATCCGCGCTTGCAGGTCGTCTCTGTAGAACAAGAGCTATCGTGGGCTCCACATTTCTTGAACCGGCTGGACAACACCTATACCCAACGCCCTCAAGCAAAGAGCCACCACCGGTTTAAGAACACGCTGCTGCCCAGCGATTATTTCCACCGCAACGTCTCTCTGAGTTTCCAAGAAGACGCCTTGGGCATTCGTGACCGGCACCTTATCGGAGTGGAGAATCTCATGTGGGGATCTGATTATCCCCATCCCGAGTCTACCTTTCCCCGGTCGCGGCAGATTCTCGAGCAGATTCTCGCTGAGTGCACCCAGGACGAGAAGGCCAAGATAGCCGGGGGCAACGCAGCCAGGATATACCATTTCGATTGGGGGGACCACGAGCGACGCAGCAGGGGAGCTAGCGCATTTTACGATACTGTGTAGCCTTGTAGGTCGGGTTAGCCACAGGCGTAACCCGACATCCCGTACTTGTCGGATTACGCTCCGCTAATCCGACCTACTGACTAGAGCAAATCACGATGCTATGTAGCGCGTCTCTCTCCTCCTTGAGGAGTGCGGGCTTCCAGCCCGCATGGCGGCCAGGATGGCCGCCCTCCCAGGCGGGGAGCCCCCCCCATCCCCTCCCTGGCCGCTTGGTGCCAGCCATTGTCTTTCCCGACGAGCGCGGACTGGCATGGCTACAACTTATCGTGAAACGCGCTAGCCCCCGACCTCTGGATGCTGGATCACGTCCGGCTGGTGCGCAGGGCACACCCTACGGGCTGGTCTCCGGTCCTTTGGCGCCCGCCCGCTCCGCCCATCTGAAAACTGCTCCAGGCTTTCATATCTTGCTTGTCTTGCCCTTCTTGGGTGGACCATAACTCGCCATCAACTCATCGACGAGAGCGTGGAACTCCTCCCACGGGGTCTCCCGATACGCATGGCCGCGCACGATGAATGAGGCCCCGGCATAGAACTTCTCATACTGCTGATGCCGGCCTGCGAATTCAGAGCCAACCATGTCCCAGGCCAGCTTGAACAGCTTCATGCGCGATACTGCGTCTGCCTGGGGTGTCTGAAAGTACGTCTCAAACTGCTCGGCGAGGTGTTCGTCCTCCATGACCGAGATGTCTGCCGGCATCTGAAACACGCCCCCACCGCACAGGTCACGCAGTTGGTCGATAAACTGAGTATAGTTCTGGGTGCACCAGTCGAGCGCCGCGTACATCATCCGTCGGTTAAAACACACATAGCCTTCCGGCCAGCGCTCATAGGCGTTGATCTGGCCGTGCACCATGCCGGCAATGGCGCCCTCGACCGAGGCCATTTTTCCGAGTGTCTCGCGCACGGCCGGGATCTGGGCCGCGCCGGTTGCGTGGGCAACCTGACTACACAGGCCGAGCAGCAGGCGCATCTTCGACCAATACCGCACGTTGGACTGGTGGTTACCAAAGCAGTGGCTCGGGGTCTTGAGGTAGATGTCCCGCGATAACACCGCGTCGTTATGAACAAAAACTTTCTCCCAGGGCACCTTCACCTGGTCACACATCACCATGCTGTCGGTTTCGTCATACCGATAGGCCAGCGGTGAATCAAACTCCGAGCGGCAAGCCGCTTCCATGGATTTACGTGACCACAGACTCAACCCCGAGGCATTACACTGCACGGCACACGTGATCGCCTCTTTTTTCTGGTCAGGCGACAGGGGAATGACATTCCCTATCCAGATTTCATTGGCGAACACCGCGCCCGTCGCCAGCATCTTCATGCCGGAGATCACGACGCCATCGTCTTCCTCACGGACCACACGGAGCGTGGGCACCGGCAGATTCTGGCGCTGGTAGAACTCCGGGTCTCGGGCGGCTTGGGGCGGCAGCACGGCATAGACGGTGTAGACATCGTTGTCGCGCGCGTGGCGATAATAGGCGAGCAGGTTGTCCGGGTTCCCGCATGGCGGTGTGAGTTCATCCGGTTTCATGGCCAGGCCGGTCACAAAACTGGCCACGTGGTCGGGCGACCGCCCGAACATCCCGAATGTCAGGTCTGCGATTTTTCGATGCCCGACCATCCGCCGCTGCAAGTCATCGCGTGTCCTGGCCCGTAAATAATAAATCGAGTGTCGGTCGCCGTCCTCTTCATAGCTCAGCGTAGCGCGATTCGCCGGATCAGCCTTCATGTCGTAGATCGCTGCCACCGTACGCGCGGCGTTGCGGAACGCCGGATGGGTGGTGACATCCTCGACCCGTTCACTGCCGATATAGACCACCCGTCCGTCCCGCAGGGACTCCAAATGTTCCTGACCGGTCTTCAGCATGGGCGTCTCCTTTCCAACAGCGCAGTACGAGCCGTGCATAGCACGCTTTGCGGGCGAAATCGCGTTTGAAACTCATAGGAGAGAAACTTTCCTCGCTGAGGCCCCACCAGCAGCAGAGATGAGACAGATACAGATTCTCACGAAATCGATTGAATATGAGAGGGGGGGGGGCAGCGGGAGGACGCGACTCACAGCAAGTGATGGTATGTGAGCTAAGGGGGGAATCTCACTTGACTTTTACCGCCAACTGACCCAGTTTCTCTCCAATAGTTGTCGTTGTCTGGATGAATTCGCCACCACTGAAGAGCGCACGCACGGGCGCGCGCAAAAGGAACGTCAGATGTACGAAATGTTATCCGGCCTTCGCGTGGTCGAAATGGGTCATATTGCCCTTGGCCCCCTAGCTGCCCAGATGTTGGGTGACTATGGCGCGGAAGTCATCAAAATCGAGCCGCCAAACGGCGATCTGTACCGCGCCCTCGGAATAAGCCGCAACCAGGGCATGAGCGCCCAATGGATGGCTTGCAATCGCAACAAACGCAGCGTGGCTATCGACCTCAAGCGGGAGGAAGGTCGGGAACTGCTGCGTGACTTACTGAAGACGGCGGACGCGTTCCTCCACAATATGCGTCCACCCGCTATTCGCCGCTTAGGCTTCGACTACGCGGCGGTGCGCAAAATCAATCCCGACATCGTCTACTGCTTCTCCGGCGGCTTCGGACAGAATGGTCCGTATAAGGATTACCCGGCGTTCGACGATATCATTCAAGCGTACTCGGGCATCGCTGCTGTCAATAGCCTGCAAACAGGACAACCTGAACTGGTCCCCATGGTAGTGTGCGACACCATGACTGGACAAGCGCTCGGGCAAGCCCTACTCGCAGGGCTGCTCAGTCGTCAACTGCACGGCGAAGGAGTCTGCATCGAAGTGCCGATGTACGAGTTGGTTGTGAGCGCGCTCATGAATCAACACCTGAACGGCGAAGGCTTCGTTCCCGCGGAAGGGCCACTTGGTTACAAACGCGTGCTGAACCCATCAAGACGCCCGTGTCGAACGAAAGACGGCTTCATGGTGCATGGCGTCTACAAGGTCGAGAACTGGCACAAGTTGTGCGAGGCGGTGGGCCGTTACGATTTGCTCGATAGCGGCATGCTAGACGACCAACACACCGTCGCGGCCAACATCTCAACCCTGTACAAAATCATGCTCGAAGAGATCATGCCGCAACGCACGAATACCGAATGGGTCGCTCTCTTCAATGAATTGGACATTCCTTACGCTGAAGTCCAGCAGCTGGACACGTTACTGAACGACGCGCACTTGCGTGCCGTTGGGTTGTTCGAAGAATATGAGCATCCGACAGAAGGCGCCGTGCGGCAAATTCGCCAACCGATCAATGTGACTGGACGTGACCGCCGCGGCGACCGGCCACCGCCGCAGGTCGGCCAAGACACCGTAGCCGTCTTGAACGAGCTGTACGGCGATGAGGACCAGGTACGCCAGCTCATCGATGACGGCATTGTCGTCGCCAAGTAAACACATGCGAAGGAATCGAAAGTGGCACAATTCATCTCGAACAAACGGCGCCCATCTTCTAGCCCATATTCTTCACCATTCCGCCGTCGATGTCATACGCCGCACCCGTGATAAAGCTGGCTCGTTCTGAGCACAGAAAGGCAACCAGGTCGGCAATCTCTTCAGGGCGGCCAAACCGACCGAGCGGAATATTGGCGGTGGCAAAGTCGTTAATCATGCCGTCCGGGTCGTCGGGATTCAACGTCTTTGCCAAACCATCCCACAGTGGAGTCCGCGTCGGCCCTGGGCAGACGACGTTCACCAGGATGTTATCCTTAGCCAGTTCGTCGGCTAAGGTTTTGCTCAGACTGATGACAGCCGCTTTCGTTGTGTTGTAGTCGATCAATCCAGCGTTGGGCTGTTTGCCGAAGATCGACGAAATATTGATAATCCGGCCCCATTTTTGTTTTTGCATCAGGGGAATGGCAAGCCGGGAGCAGCGAATCACGCTGAACAGATTGATATCAAGATTATCTTGCCATTCCTCATCTGACAGACCCAGCCCCTGACTTAAATGGTACCAGCCAGCATTATTGACCAGGATATCAAGCTTGCCGAACTGCTGTACCGTTGTATCAAAAAGGGTCTGGATGCCTGCCACTTTACTGACATCAGCCTGGACTGCTAGGGCATGCGGACCTAAAGCTTGGGCGGTGCGAGCTAATTGCTCCTCACCGCGTGCACAAATCACGACGTGGGCCCCCTCTTTGACCAGACGCTGGGCCATGGCCTCGCCCAGGCCGTAGCTCGCTCCAGTAATGACCGCTACGCGGTCTTTTAAACCAAGATCCATGTCTCCCTCCTTCCGACGTTATTACCTAGCAATTCGGGGTTGCGATAGCAAACGATACTGGAGAAGGAGCGCTTCTCATGGTACCTCACATTGTGTTATCTTCGCGCGCTCCACTCATAACTTGACACCGCGTCGAACCATGTTATGCACAATCATCATCGGTTCGAGATACATCCAAGCGACCTGAAAACCTCCGGGGATACTGTAGGGAGGAACACCATGGCAAACGGAGCAGTCGAGCACTATGACGCGGTGGTCATCGGGGCGGGCTTTGGCGGCCTGTATGCCCTACACCATTTGCGCGAGACGGGCCTCTCGGTGCGCGTCTACGACGGTGCCGCCGGCGTGGGCGGCACCTGGTGGTGGAACCGCTATCCCGGTGCGCGGGTCGATTTTCCAGGCAGCCCCTTCTACTGCTACACGTTCTCGGAAGAGCTCGTACGGGAGTGGGACTGGCCCGAGACTCAGCCCGATCAGCCCTCGGTTCTAGCCTATTTGGAGTACGTCGCCGACCGGCTCGACCTGCGCCGCGACATCCGGCTCGAGACCTGGATGCGCGACGCCCGCTACGACGAAGAGGCGCAGCGCTGGATGCTCGAGACGAGCGCCGGCGAGCGCGTCTCGACCCAGTTTCTGATCTGCGCGGTCGGCACCCTCTCGGCGACGCACACGCCCGACATCCCTGGGCTCGACGACTTTGCCGGCGAGTGTTATCACACCGGCCGCTGGCCGCAGGAGCCCGTCTCCTTTGCGGGCAAGCGCGTCGGCGTGATCGGGACCGGCTCCTCGGGGGTGCAGGCGATTCCCGAGATCGCCCGCGAGGCGGCGCACCTGACGGTGTTCCAGCGCACGCCGCAGTACACCATCCCGGTCCGCAACCGCCCCATGGACCCCAATGTGGTGCGGCAGGCCCGCGAGAACTGGGCCGCAATCCGTGCGAAGATGAAGGCGTCACCCCTGGGCGCGCCATTCGAGGTCTCCGAGCGCTCGGCCTTCGAGGACACGCCCGAGCAGCGCCAGGCGCTCTACGAAGAGCTCTGGCAGAAGGGCGGCTTCCACATCCTCTTTGGCAGCTATGCCGACATCCTGACCAACAAGGAGGCCAACCGCACGCTGGCCGACTTCGTGCGCGGCAAGATCCGCGAGATTGTGCGCGACCCCGCGACTGCCGAGAAGTTGATGCCCGACTACTACCTGGGCACCAAGCGCCAGCTCCTCGACAACGGCTATTACGAAACCTTCAACCGTGACAACGTCGCTCTGGTCGATCTGCGCCAAGACCCGATTCAGGAGATCAGGCCCGAAGGCGTGCGCACCGCCAACAGCGAACACCCGCTCGACATGCTCGTGCTGGCGACGGGCTTCGACGCTATCACCGGCGCGCTGGTGCGCCTCAACCCGAGGGGACGCGGCGGTGTCAGCCTTGAGGAGAAGTGGCGCACGCGCTTCGACTCCTACCTCGGCATGACGGTGGCCGACTTCCCCAACCTGTTTATGATCCACGGCCCAGGGTCGCCCTCGGTGCTCTTCAATATGCCGCTCGGCGCCGAGCTCGAGTCGGCATGGATCGGCGAGTGCGTGCGTTACCTGCGTAAACACGGTCTGGGCGCCATCGAGCCGACCCCCGATGCCGAGCAGCGCTGGGACCAAGAGGTCGCCGGGATCGCCAACGAGACGCTCTACCCCCTCACCGACTCGTGGTACACAGGGGCTAACATCCCGGGCAAGCACCGCCAGTTCTGCGTATACCTGGGCGGCCCCGACTACTTCCGGCGCCTCTCCGAGGTCGTTGCCCAGGGCTACGAGGGCTTCGTATTTGAGGAGGAACACCGCGCGGAGGTTGCCGCCGCGTCCTGAGCACCTAAGAAAATCAGCCCTGGGGCCGCGCCGTACCGATCAGCTTTCGTAGCAGGACGTGTACGAGAGGGCGCGAGACAGTCAGGGGATCACGGGGCCGTTGCTATCCTGGCAGTTGGCCTCGTACTCGTTAGCAGAGTCCGGACAAGTGGACACATTTGGGCGACGGCAACGATATTGGCGGCGCTGCAATCGGGTATCGGGCAGGGGGATCGTATGGCGGATGGTGATCTCTTTATCGGTGACGACGATTTTCTGTATCAGGAGCCGTAGGATTTTCTGTTTGGTCTCAAAGCTGGGCTGCTGATGGGCCGACCCAGCAAATCGTGGGATGACTTTACAATACGGTGGGCAGGTACTAGAAGGTGAGTTGCCATAGGGACAGGTGATTCAGAAGGAGGCAACGATGGCGATGGGACTGGACCAGGTACAACCAGCGGCCCCGCTGGATTTTTTGATGATTGATGCCGACCACCATTACTATGAGCCAGATGATTGCTTCACGCGTCATATGGAATCAGCCTATGCCAACCGTGCGGTCAATATCCGCAGAGGCGAGGGCAAGTTTGGACGGGTGTATATCGGCGATGAACGTATGCGATTTTTTAGCGTCATTCCTGGTGACCACACGGGCGGGCCTGGCGCACTGCAGAAATTTCTCAAGAGCCACTCAGGCGAGGGCGATGGCCTGGTCTCGGGCGAGACGGTCTCAGCGCCAACGTTTCCCGAATCAACAGACTACAACGTGCGGTTGCGAAAGATGAATGAACAAGGGGTCGAGGCAGCCCTGATGCTTCCGACGCTGGGTGTCGGCATCGCGCATGAGCTCCGCCACGAGCCGCAAGCCTTGTTCGCCAATTTGCGCGCGTTTAACCGTTGGCTCGAGGAGGACTGGAGCTTTGGGAAGGATGGCCGTCTCTATGGTATTCCCGTCTTGTCACTCGTGGATATTGACCTCGCAGTCGCCGAACTCGAACGGGTTCTCGCCTTAGGCGCGCGAAGTGTGAACTTAACGCCAGGTCCGGTCAATGGGCACTCGCCGGCAGACCCGCTGTATGATCCGTTCTGGGCACGCTGTCAGGAAGCCGGCATTCCGGTTGTGTTTCATCTGGGCAATGACGGCCTGACCGAAATATACTCTTCACAATGGAGTGAGAACCCCTCCCCTCCGAGCCACCGGCTCAGTCCGTTCCAACGGGTGATCGCTTCGACGGAACGCGCGACGGCTGACACCCTGAGCGCGCTCGTGTTCCACAATCTATTTGGTCGATTTCCGGGTCTACAGGTCGTGAGCATTGAGAACGGGGCCACATGGATTGCGCCCTTACTCAAGGCTATGGACCACGCGGCGCGGTTGTCGGGTCCACGAGATTGGACATTCGGACATTCTCCGGACCGACCCAGCGAAATTTTCAAGCGACACATTAAAGTCTCTCCCTTTCCGGAAGAGGACATTCCGGCGCTGGTCGAGGTCCTCGGGCCAGAAAACGTGTTGGCCGGTTCCGACTGGCCGCATCCTGAGGGATGTGCTGAGCCGATTGATTATGTGGAAGGGCTGGAAGGCTTGTCACCTGAGGTGGTACGTGCGGTGATGCGCGATAACACCCAGAAGCTCTTTGGCGTCTAACCCGACCCCACAGGTCTTTACGTGTCCCACGGGTCAAACGGGATATCCGCACCCGCATTGAGGAAATGGGCCTCCCCTACACGATCGTGATTCCCGTCTCCCCCGAGTCGTAGGAACTGTTTGTGAATGAGGTCATGCCCGCGTTTGGGTCGTGAGGGGACAATATGTTTGGAGAAAAACAGTGAGCGACATCAAGCAATCCGTCCACGATCAGTTCGGCCGGGCAGCCGCCCGGTATAAAACCAGCCAGGTCCATGCCACGGGCGAGGATTTGGTCCGGATTGGTAAGCTGGTACAACAGCAGGAACAGCCGTACGCCCTGGACGCGGGCTGTGGGGCGGGCCATGCCTCGATGGCTATCGCGCCGTATAGCCGGCGGGTCGTCGCCCTGGACCTCACCCCGCATATGCTGGAGCAGGTCGAGCAGTTGGCCGCCGAACGCGGCTTCTCTCATATCGAAACGCGCCAGGGCGATGTCGAACAGATTCCGTTCGGCGACAACAGCTTTGACCTGGTGATCTCCCGCTATAGCGCCCATCATTGGCCGGACCCTCTGACGGCGCTCCAGGAATGCGCTCGCGTGCTGAAGCCCGGCGGGCGGTTTATCCTGAGCGATACTGTTTCGCCTGAGGAGCCGGCGCACGATACCTTTTTACAAACGTTTGAACTCCTGCGTGACGCCTCGCACGTCCGCGACCACACGCTTGCCCAGTGGCAGGCCATGTTTGAACGGAACGGGTTTCGGTCACGCGTCGTTTTCACCTGGCGCCTGCCGCTCGACTTCCAGGCCTGGACGGCACGGATGGCCACCCCGCCGGCACGAGTCGCCATGGTGCAGCACTTGTATGAGAACGCGCCCGAGGAGATCCGAACGGCTTTCGCTATTCAGGACAATTACGATTTTGCCCTGTACGGAGCGTTGTTTGAGGCGACCTGTCAGGGCGACTAGCAGGAGGCAGCCATGGGCACGATAGTCTTGCGCGACGGTGTCATCTTCGACGGTCACAGTTCCGAGCTGCTCGACGGGGCGGACGTCCTGATCGCAGATGGTGAAATCAAGGAGGTCTCCGAGCGGCCGCTCAAGACCACCGGCACCCAGGAAATCCACCTGGGCGGGCGTTTTCTCATGCCCGGTCTGATCGACGCCCACTTTCATGCCTATGCCGCCCACGTCAATCTCGCCAGCCTGGACGACTGGCCCATGTCGCTTTTGAGTCAACACGCCCGCACACTGCTGGAAGACGCCTTGCAGCGTGGCTTTACCAGCGTGCGGGATGCGGCCGGGGCCGATTTTGGGCTGGCCGCCGCGGTTGAGCAGGGTCTGATCAAGGGACCCCGTCTCTTTTTCTCGGGCCGGGCCCTGAGCCAGACCGGCGGTCATGGCGATACGCGGCCGGTCAAACATTTTGAACCGTGCGCCTGCGGCTTTCAGGGCCGCCTGTCACAAGTCGCCGACGGGGTGGACGCGGTCCGCCGGGCGGCCCGGGAAGAACTGCGTAAAGGGGCGCACCAGATCAAAATCATGGCCACGGGCGGCCTCTCCTCACCGACCGACCCGGTCTGGATGCTGCAATACTCGGACGAAGAAATCCGCGCCGCGGTCGAGGAGGCGGCCTCGCGGCGCACCTATGTCATGGCCCACGCCTACACCGCGGAAGCCATTGCCCGCGTCGTCAAGCTGGGGGTGCGCTCAATCGAGCACGCCAATCTGATCGACCGGCCAACCGCAGAACTGGTCGCCCAGCACGGCGCGTATGTCGTCCCCACCCTGGTAACCTATGAAACCCTCGGAGAGCTAGGCAAGGAGTTGGGCCTGCCCGAGGGTAATATCGCTAAGCTGAAAGAGATCCAGACCGCGGGTCTGACCTCGCTTGAGCTGTGTCAGGCGGCCGGAATCAAGCTGGGCTACGGCACCGACCTGCTGGGGAGTTTGCACGCCCAGCAGTGCCGCGAGTTCCTGATCCGGCGGGAGGTCCTCAGCCCTATCGATATTCTGCGTTCGGCAACGACGATTAACGCCGAGATCCTGAACCAGGCCGGAAAACTCGGGACAGTCGCTCCGGGAGCGTACGCCGACCTGGTTGTGTTTGACGGCAATCCGCTTGAAGACCTCGGCGTCTTACAGCCCGAGGCCGGTGGGCCGCGGCTGGTTATGAAGGCCGGCGCGATCTACAGGAACTCGTTGTGACGATACGGTTTATCCGCAACCTAGCCCCCGGCCTGTTCACCGAGTCTGTAGGTCGGATTAGCGGAGCGTAATCCGACAGGTCCGGGATGTCGGCTTACGCCTGCGGCTAACCCGACCTACAAGGCTCCACATCATGGTGAATTGCGCTAGCCCTACACCTGTTCGGCGAGTCGCTGGGCGGTATCAATCAACGGTTGGGTAAGGGCCGCCACCTCGGGGTCGGCACACATCATAATCCTGTCCGGGTCCGCGGCGAGAGGGTCAACGTCCACATGGCGGTGCGCAATGCGCCACTGCCCGGCCTGTTTCACCAGACGGTCCACGTAACGCCCCTGGCCAAAGATCTTATACCCGCCCGGGGTCGCAAGCGCGGCCAGGACGCTGACCTGTCCGGTCGCCTCGTTCCCGTTGATCTCGTACAGTAAATTGCTGGTCATATGCCGGCAGCGAATTTCCCGCACATGCACCTGGGCATACTCGCGCAGAGCCGCATGACCGCGGACCACCCAGGTTGCGACCTGAAAACCTCCGTCCGGGGTGAAGCACTGCACCCAGGCTTCGGGGTCCAGGTTGTCTATCGCGTGGGCATAGCGAGCACACAATTCTTGGATAGCGAGTTTCTCGATCCAGGTCTGTTCCATACGCACCTCTCTTTCTCCCCACTCTCTCTCACGAATACGCCGCCGGATTCAAGAGCGAGACTTGAGGCAGTTCGACTCGGCTGAGGGATGGTGACGAAAATTCCCTATGAAGTGAGAACAAATTGTTGCGGGTTACGGAGAAATGGTGCTAGGGATCAGGCAGAAGGGCCTCCTCGATGAATCGCTTCGGTATCTCTATGGGTGTCAGTCCCCGCGAGCCGCTCGTCAAGGTCGGGGAGATGGCCAAAGCAATTGAAGCCAGGGGGTTTGAGACCCTGTGGTTCATTGATTTTCAGCTCGGCCTGAAGGATGTCTATACGGCCATGTCGCTTGCCGCTCTGGCGACCGAAAAGATCGCCATCGGTCCGGCGGTGACGAATGTAATCACCCGACACCCAACGGTCACCGCCAACGCGATAACCGCGCTGGATGAGCTTTCAGAAGGGCGCGCCCTGTTGGGGCTGGGCGCGGGTTGGTCGGCCGTACAGGGGGCGGGATGCAAACCGTCTACAGTGAACGAGGTCCGCGCCGGGATAAGCGCGTTCCGCCAGATGTTTACCGGCGAGGAGGTCGCCCTGTACGGGACGCGGGTTCAGCTCGCGACTGCTCGCCGTCAGCTCCCGGTCTACCTTGCGGCGGCCCAGCCGCGCATGCTCCGCTTGTGCGCTGAAACCTGCGACGGGCTCATCCTCATGGGGGCCGCCGAGCCGGCCTTTTGCAACTGGCAGCTCAACTCGCTGTATGCAGGTCTGGAGAAGGCGGGCCGAAACCGGAGCGAACTGACCATCGACCTGTTTGTGACGATGAGCATCAACGAGGACGAAGACTCGGCCCGCAATGATGTCCGAGCCTGGGCCACCAGTCAGGCCGCAACCTTCCATACCTGGAAACAGCTTCCCCCGACCTGGGAGCGCTTTCGGCCGGATTTCGAACGCGCAGCGCAGCACTACCGGCTGGTTGAGCACTTGTCCCTGCGAGCCGGTCACAAAGAAATTGTGAGTGATGAATTTGTGCAGGCCGTCGCTATTGCGGGCAATAGACGCAGGTGTCTCGATCGACTGAACGAGTTGGCCCGGCTGGATATTGACCGCATAACGTTTGCCCTCCTGTCCGGTGGACGGATACGCCGCCTGGACGAGTTGGCAGACCATATTATGCCCGGCCTGGCTGGGGTCGAGCCGAGCTGAGCGTCAGGTCAGTGGGATAAAATCGTATTCGCCGGCCTGCAAAACCAAGAACACGACTGACTCCTCCCCCGCGTTTGTCACAAGGTGGGGACGGCGTGGTACCACCGCGTAGGTCTCACCTTGTGCCAGGCGAACGTCTTCTTTGGGGTCTTGCATAAATATACGCAGACGGCCGTGGAGAACGTAGAAGGTATCCTGGACATCGGTGTGGAAGTGCCAGGGGACTTTCTGGCTTGGGCTGAGCTGTAGTTCGGCGATCTGAAATCCTGGTCGCTGGGCGTGGTAGACCAGGCGCTCGACTTCCAATAGAGAACCCGGATTCTTGAGCGGTTCCATTTTCATTTGCTATTCCTCGTTGACTCGATCTCATGCGTAGATAAACCATGAGAGGCAGGCCAGGCAACGCTGAACACGATTTCGCCGGAGAGAGACACGTAGACAATTATATCTTGTTTCTTGCCGGGGCTGGTGCTAGGCGGGCACTAGAGGGCCTGGAGAGAATCTGTCCGTTCGCTTTGCATAGCATTAGTCTCACAATAGAAGGGAGGGCTGACCATGGCACGTATTATTGATGCGGATGCACATTTTGCCGAGCCGCTGGATTTATGGCTCCAATACATCGAACCGAAGTATCGTGACCGCGCTTATCACGTCGTGCTGGGGAAGGAAGCGGGGCGGGGGCAGGTGATTGTCGAGGGGAAAGTTTCTGCGTTGTTTCCACCGGAGTGGTTTCGTGATGTCGTTCCGCTCACCATGGGCTTCGGGCAAACCGAACGCATCTTGGATCCTGATTTTACGTATTATGATGGAATTCCGGCGGCATACGATGCGGGGGAGCGAATCAAGTGGATGGATGCCGAAGGGATTGACATGCAGTTCATCTATCCTACCTGGGGACTGCTGTGGGAAGGAGACATCGAAGACCCGGAGCTGGCGGCCGCACACTGCCGGGCCTACAACACCTGGCTGTGGGAGACGTGTTCTCCCTATATCAATCGCTTTGTACCCATTGCTCACATCTCATTACGAGATGTGGACTCAGCGGTAGAAGAGTTGAGGCGTGTCGCCAAGCTGGGAATGAAAGGCGTGTTCATCGGTTCCCGCCCACACCAAGGACGCAGTTTTGGGCACCCTGTCTATGATCCTTTTTGGACTGAACTCCAGGAGCTCGACCTGCCGGTAGGAATCCACATTGTGGTTTTTAAGGATTATATGGGAAGTGACTGGTATCGTGACGGGGCAACCTCTGAAGTGATGTATTTTTCCTATATGAGTCGGATGGATACCCGCTTGGCATTTAACAGTCTGCTCTACGATGGCGTATTGGAGCGATTTCCGCAGCTCAAAGTCGTGCTCGTCGAGTCGCAGAGTGGCTGGCTGGTGGAGTGGTTGGACGGGATTGATCACCGCTATCAATATCTCGGACGGTTGTCTGGGATGAAACGGACAGCGAACGAATATTTTCAGCGTCAGGTTTGGGTGTCCGTAGACCCGGAAGAGCGGACACTGGCTGCCACAACGGAAATCTTGGGAGCAGATAAATTCTTTTGGGGGTCAGATATCCCGCATGCAGAGGGGTATACGCATCCGGTGGAGGAAGCCAAGAAGCATCTCAATTCTCTGCCTGAAAGCGCTCAGAGAAAAATTTTGGCAGACAACGTCGCCAAACTGTACGGGCTATGAGAAAAACGGCTCACAGGCTCACAGCTCTTGAGTAGAGCAAAATAAGGAGGGGTGCGCATGAAAAAAGAAGCGATCAATCCCGACAATGTCTGGAAGCCGGAGGACTACTTCAATATCTACCACTCCCCTGGCTTACCTACGGTCCCGCCCGAAAAATCGGGCTGGGAACAAGCCGTCAAAAAGGGCAACTGGCTGTTTATCTCGGGCCAGACGCCGACCATGCCGGACGGAAAAACGATTGCCACCGATATGCACGCCCAGCTCCGACAGGCACTGCAAAACACCCGGAATATTGTCGAGACCGTGGGCGGCGCGATGGATGATATTGTCTCGATCCGCTACTACTTCAAGGCCGGCTATATGGAGGAGGGACTGGCCGCGCTACGGGATTTGGGCGGCGAGTATTTTCAGAGTCCCTACCCCTCTACGACGTGCGTCGAGGTTGTGCGGGTGGCCTGGGCCGACCATCTGTTGGAGGTTGAGGCCATCGCCATGCTCGATGAGTGAGGAAAGTTCCCTCTACGTATTACTCGTCAAACGTCGCCTCGACGCGCCCGAGCGGGCCAAAGTCGCCCAGCACCCGGACACCCGGAGCGATGTCAGTCGGCTGAATACACGTTCCGGTGGTCACGATCTGTCCGGCCTTCAGACCGCCGGCTCGGACCGTGAGCTCATTGGCCAGCCAGGTGAGGGCAATACGCGGGTCGCCGAGCACGTTGGCGCCGCACCCCTCGTCGGCCCGGACGCCGTTCAGGCTGAGCCAGACGGGATGGGCGGCAAGGTCGAGCGTTCGCCAGTCAGATGCCGATTCGCTTCCCCAGACGAACAGCCCGGCGCAGGCACTGTCCGCGATGAGCTGGGCGGGACCGGCGGTGCTGAAATCCAGGAAGCGCGAGTCGGGGACTTCAATGGCCGGATGCAGGCTGGCGACGCTGGCCATGACCTCGTCCATCGAGTAGGCGTGACCGCGAGGGGGCAGGTCACGCGCCAGCCGGAAGGCAAACTCCAACTCCACCACGCGCATCCCATTCGCGCCGAGGGAGAGCGTTGCCGGGCTGCGGCTGAGCTTCCCCGCCAGTAGCCGCCCCGCCAGCGGCCCATCCACACCGATATGCGCCTGTCCGGCCTGACTGGTGGCGGCAATCTTCCAGCCCGAAACGGCCTGTCCTGAACAGCTTGCCAGCCTTGCCTGAACCGCATACCCATCCTCAACGGTCTGCGGCCGACACTCATCAGGTAATCGTTCGAGCTTTCGGCCATCCTGCCAGACGTTCCAGAGTAACTGGGCCGCCTCTTGTATTTGCGCTTGGTCCATGAGCTTCATCCAGTCTCAATACGGAACCACGCTCAGTTCCTCAGCTAGAGCAAATCACGATGCTGTGTAGCGCGTCTCTCTCCTCCTGGAGGAGGGCGGGCTTCCAGCCCGCATGGCGGCCAGGATGGCCGCCCTCCCAGGCGGGGAGCCCCCCCCATCCCCTCCCTGGCCGCTTGGGGCCAGCCCTTGTCTTTCCCGACGAGCGCGGACGGGCACGGCTACAACTTATCGTGAAACGCTCTAGTACCGGGGTTATACCGCTATTGCCCGGCTTTGACTTGCCACTCCTCCGTAATCCGCTTCTCTTCTCCGCCAGGCGTCCAAATCACCAAGGCATGCACGGGGTCCTTGGATTTCACCGTGTGACGTGTCGGCGTGTTGGCCGGTACCAGACAGGCCATACCAGCGCTGAGCGTCTGCACCTTGCCCTCACTCGTTTGTTCCATTTCTCCGGACAGAATATAAAAAGTTTCGGTTGACCGGTGGATGTGGTCGGGCACATCCACCCCAGGTAGCACGACCAAGTACCCGAGCGTCAGCTCTGTCGTCCCCCCGAGGTGTTGATCGATCAAGATGGTAATTTCGGTCTTCGTGACCGGATCGATGTAGGTCGTGGCTTGTTCGGGGCGGACGAAGCGCGACACCTCCTCGGCCAGGGCTGTTGTCGTTGGAAGAATGGACACCAGCCCCGCCAGTATCACCGGCATACTCGTCCAACGTGAGAGACACAGGCTCGGCATGGTTGAAATCTCCTTTTGACATTCGCTCCCGTTTGGCAGGATAATACCGGACAGTCAGCACCGGAAACGCTCCAGTCCACCTTAGGACGATCACTCAGGCGACGGCAAGAGCCGTACAGAACAGGAGGGATTCTTATGGCCGGCAAAGACAGCAGCGATCGCAGCCTGCGTATCGCCTCGATGACAACCATGCTGGATTATCACTGGATGTTTCTGCGCAGCCTCTCGTCTTCGGTCCGGGAGTACTTGGGCGAGGCCGGCCTGGCGGCGCTTGAGCGCGGCTTCCGGCGGGCGGGCTATTCTCGCGGCCAGCGCATTCGCGACCGCCCGGAGACCTTTGCCGAAGGACGCGACGCCCTGGCGCTGATCCGCCACTGGGATATGGGCGAGCACGCCATGGCCGCGGAGACGAGCCCGTTTGCAGTCAGCGGCACCGGGGCACGGGCGACCGTCAGCCTCCCCTACGTTCCCGGCGCGGACTACTTCAGCACCCACGCCGGGGGCGAGATACTGGAGCCGTATTGGCGCAATACCCTGGCGGGTATTGCTGAGGGTTACGACGAGGCAGTTGGGGTTGAGTTCTCCACCCTGACGCCTGATCTCAACACGCCGTGGCAGCTCACCTGGACCTACCAGGGCGAATCCGAAGAGGTCACTGCCGGGCCACCGGAGGATGTTTTTGCTCAGCCGGCCAAGGCCATCCAACTCACCCGCAGTACCTTTGCCGCGTTTGCCGCGATGCAGATGTATGTCGGCTTCGAGCTGATTGATCGGTTTGACGCCTCAGGCGAGCGGGCGCTGCGCGAGGCGCTGTATCAGTTCGGGGTTGAGCGCGGCCAGGGCATGCGCGAACAGGCGCTGAGCCAGGGACGGCCGCTGGACTTTCAGTCCTGGTTCGAAGTGCTCCAGGAGCGCGACCCGGCCGAATCGGTCTTTGTCTTTCGCGGCGATACCCATATCTCGCCCGGCGTCATGCAGGCCGAGTGCACCTACTGTCCGCTGGCCGAGGTCTGGTCGGGAGAGGGCGAGCGCGGCCTGAAGCTCGGCTATATGTACGATGTCGAGGTCCATCGGGGCTTGGTGGAATCCTACCATCCGGGTGGCAGGATACGCTGGAATACGGTCAAGACCCGTGGGGACCGGACGTGCAAATTCTACTTCTCCATTCCCGAACTGGTGACACGGAACGATCCCGACTGGGCTCAGCCGCGCCCTCAGAAATAGGAGGCTCACTATGTTAGAACTGCTCGACAACCCCGTCCCGTGGCCCAACGGCGCGCGCTGTGCGGCCTCCATTACGTTCGACATGGACACGGACAGCGCCCTGCACCTGTCGCATGCCGACGCCTACAAACGGGTGGCCGCCCTGTCGTGGTTACGCTACGACGAGGTGGCGGTGCCGCGGATCGTGAAGCTGTTTAACCACTACCATATCAAGGGGACCTTTTTCGTGCCGGGCTGGTGCGTCGAACGCTATCCGGCCACGGTCGAGACGATTGTCGCCAGTGAGCACGAACTGGCCTATCACGGCTATCTGCACGAGAACCCCATGGACCAGACCCGCGAGGGCGAGCGCTACTGGCTGGAGCGCAGCATCGAGGCGATCGAGCGCCTCAGCGGCAAACGACCGGCGGGCGGGCGGGCGCCGTATTACAACTACTCGCCCCATTCCACCGGGCTGCTGGCCCAGGCCGGCTTTGTGTACGATTCGAGTCTCATGGCCGATAGCCAGCCCTACGTCATGCGCGCGCCCGAGGGCGAGGTCATCGAACTGCCGACCGACTGGGCCATGGACGACTGGCCGCAATATGCGCATAGCCCGGACTTTCGGTATCTGATGCCTACGCGTGCGCCGGATAAAGCCATGGAAGTCTTCATGGCCGAGTTCGAGGCGGCCTATGCCTTCGGCGGCCTGTGGGTCACGGTCTGGCATCCGTTTGTGACCGGACGGCTGGCTCGCCTCGCCGAAGTGGCCAAGATGATAGAAGCGATACAAGACCGGGGCGACGTGTGGTTTGCCAGCATGGAGGAGATCGCCCTGCACGTGCGGCGCTGTATCGCCGACGGGAGCTATACCCCGCGCGTTGTTGCCATGCCCTATTATGAGGAACCGATCCCGGAATTGACCGAGGGATTTCCCGCCGGCCTGGAACTCAGAAAGCCGAGCGGTTAGGCCGGATGTTGTTTATGCCACGCCGTGCTTTGCTCGTAGGCATACGCAACCTGCAGGACCGTCGCTTCCTCAAACGGCCGCCCAACGAGTTGGAGCCCGATCGGGAGACCGTCTTGTGTAAACCCGCACGGCACCGAGATGGCGGGCAGGCCGGTCATATTAAACGGTCGGGTTGCCCGAGCGATGTGGGCCGCAACAGGGAATTCCTTGCCTCCTATGCTGACGCTCGGCTGATCTATCCTGCTGGCCGCCAGGACGGTCGTGGGCGTCACCAACGCATCCACCCGGCCGAGCAGGTCGAGCATCTCCTGGCGTAACAACGACCGAAAGCGTTGGGCCTGGAGATATTGGGCGGCCTGCACGCAGGCTCCCAGCAACAGCCGGGTGCGCACGTCAGCGCCATAGTCCTGGCTGCGCGTCTGCATGGTCCGGGCATGAATCTCATACGCCTCCGCGGCAATAATGGCGGTCGAGCTGGCAATCACATGCTGAATGCTGGGGATCGAGACGGCTTCGACTGTCGCCCCGAGGGAAGATAAATGCTGTATAGCAGCCTGCACGCCCTCTCGGACTGCCGGCTCAACGTCTTCAAAAAAATACTCGTGTGGCACACCGAGACGCAGCCCGCGGAGGTCCTCCTGCAGGGCCGCCGTATAATCCGGCACCGCCGCCGCGCTGGCGGTCAGGTCGTTGGGGTCGGGACCGGCAATGGCGTGCAGCAACACGGCAGCATCGGCAACCGTTCGGACCATAGGACCGACATGATCGCACGAAGGGCTGAGCGGATAGACCCCGAACCGACTCACCCGCCCATACGTCGGCTTGAGACCGACAATGCCGCTGAGCGAGGCCGGAATACGGACCGAGCCGCCCGTATCCGTTCCGAGCGTCCCCAGGGCCAGTCCGGCCGCCATGGCCACCGCCGAGCCACCGCTCGACCCACCCGGAAGACGGGTGCGGTCCCACGGGTTGCGGGGGGTGCCGTAGTGCGGATTGAGCGAGGTCCCACCCCAGGCGAACTCGTGCATATTGAGTTTCCCCAGCAGAATCGTGCCGGCCTGCCTGAGTCGGGTGACAACCGTGGCATCGCTGTCCGCAATATGATCGGCCAGAATCTTGGAGCCGCACGTCATGCGTACGCCCTTGACCGCAAACAGGTCCTTGAGCGCGATGGGAATGCCGTGGAGCGGACCCCTATACCGCCCGTGTACGATTTCCTGTTCCGCGGTGTGCGCTGTGGCCAGCGCTTCGTCTCTGAGGATAGTAAGATAGGCCAGGTATTCGTCATTCAGGCGGTCAATCCGCTCCAGATAACCCCGGGTCAGCTCTACGGGCGAGACTTCTTTCTTTTGGATGAGAGGCGCTAACTCGACAATGCTCGTGAAGGCCAACTCTTCAGTCTTCATCGCGTTTGCCCTCCGACACGACAAAGCGCACTGCCGGCTCTATATGACTGAGGTTCAAGGCGTCCAGCGCATCGAGTCCCGCAGACAATTGTGCATACAGCGTCGTCAGCTCTTTGAGCGCATCTTCGCTCAGCGGTTCTGCGAGCTTGTCTCGGAGAAGAGCCGCCACGAGTTCTCGATCTCCCATGTCCATTTCGCCTCCCTCAGAAGCTGTTGCCTGTAGATCAGCGCCGAGTGGTCCGTCGCGCGGATTTTGCGAGCTTGTCATTCTGGGGAGCGAAGGGGAAGAATGACACCAGGCATCTTCACTCGGGTAAAGCCGTGTCTCAAAACCTCGGTTCGTGTCTCGGCACGAACCGAGTGGACTCAAAACCGTCAACCACCTCCGGCTGTCCAAACAATTCTACTGCTGGTGCAATCTCCGCCAAGGATAATGTCAGAAAAAATAGCCGCCGCGCTTCCTCAGGCATTGCATCGGGAGGGAACCGCTTCAGATATTCAAGAATGACCTCCATCCGGGGAAAGATCGCATCATAAAAGGTCTGGAGCTCTTCCCTGGTGCTTGATAGACGCTTTGTATTGCGTGCCCTTTCTTCCGCCAGAGACCATGCCCTGACGAAAGGCTCAAGGTCGGTAAACTGACTCGGCAACAAACCGTCAGGCATAGGCACCCCCCTATTGTCCGCTGTCGCCTATAAAGTCTTCCGCAACCTTATTCGCGTGTCTGATCATGACCTCCTGATCTTGCAGAGGAGAGTGAGTTATGGCCCCAGAAGTGAGTCCTCTTTGCACGTTCTCAAGGGTGCTGCCGTCTTCCAGCCACACATCACGGGTTACGCATCGCGTATATTCCTGGCTAAACCATTGGGCGGTATCTTCTGCCTTGGGTAAATACAAGCGGGCTTCCCAAAGCGACCGATCGACCGTTATCGGCCACATATAATGCGTGAGGCAGAACCCACCAAACAGTAAGAAGTGGAAATTCGGGAAGATATAATAGAGGTCAAAAGACCAATTCGGACTTCTGGTCGGATTGAGCACCTGCGGGGGCAGCCGCTCGAGAAAGGAGCCGCTTGCCTCCCCACTGAGCATCGCCCCGAATCGGGCCGCGAGGGCTTCGACGGGAGTTGGCGTATGACTCTGATTCCCGTAGCCCGAGAGCATACTATGGCGCTGGTAGAGTTTGATGTCGAGGGTGTGAACAGCAGGATTTTCTCTATTGGTGAAAAAATCTGGAATCGTACGCGCGTGCAGGCTCTTGGCGTGATACGCTTCGAGCTGGGAGTCTCGCGCAACTCTCCAGTTGCATTGTAGCTCCGCCTTATATGAGTAACAGGCCGGCAGCTCCGCGAAGGGGAATTCCCTCAATACCGTGGCCACCTCGCCCAGATACTGCTGCAAGGTTTCCTGTGGGTTGGGATCCAGATGGATGAAGATAAACCCGCCACACATGTCCGTGGTAACCGGAGTCAGCCCATATTCCTTTTTCTCGAAATCAAAGAACATCTCCTCTTCCGGCACCCCGACCAACTGTCCATCTGGTGCATAGGTCCAGCCGTGGAATTTGCACGTCAATTTCTGACACGAACCCGACCCATGCCAAACAAGCTTATTCCCTCGATGTTTACACACATTATGGAAAGCCCGCACGACTCCGTCCTGTCCGCGAACAACAAGGATTGAGGTGTTGCCCACAGCGAGGTCCTGAACAAAGTAGTCTCCGGCCTGCGGAATTTCTTCCACTCTTCCGACGTTGAGCCACACCCGCCGAAAGATCCGTTCGCGTTCCAACTCAAAATATTCCGGCGAAATATAGGTTTCAATCGATGCCGGGCCGGTTCCCAGCTCAGGATATTGTGTGGTCCAGCGTGGATTGTTGGTGGCAGGCTCCATACTCTCTCCCTCCTTATCTGAATGTGTTTTGAGGGGAACCTATGCCCAGGCTAGAGCAGGTCTGCCCCAGCCTGAGCACACTCCTCGTCCTGCTGACCAGTCCCTCCACCAACGCCGCAGCCGCCCTCAAGTACCCCGTCGCGCATGATCGCAACGCCCCCCTGGCTGGCGATCATGTGGCCCCCTTCTGCCGCAACAATCCCACGTACAATCGGGCTGTCGGCCATTTGTTGAAGGGCACCACTGGGCCGGGCAAAACCGGCTGAAGCGACGGCCTTCCCCTGAGAGCCGTAGACGCCGGCCCACAAGGCATCATCCATGCGGTTGAAAGCCACGAGGCGTCCCCCAGCGTCACACACGGCTACGCTGATCTTGATGTTGAGCTCTTGCGCCTTGGCTATGGCCCCGGCAGCAATGCGGTTCGATTCCTCCAATGTCAGTGCCATACGGTAAACCCTCCTCTCTCAGTATAAGATTGAACTTGCAAATTCCGAGCAATTTTGCAAACGATGCAGATACAAAAGACGGTACCATTGTTCGAGAAACCCACAGGAAAGGAGCAGTCATATGAGGGCAGAGAGTCTGGAATATAAAGATGGGGATGTCACGCTCAAGGGATTTGTGGCGCTGGATGACCAGAGCAACCATAAGCGACCCGGGATTCTGGTGATGCCCGAGGCGTTTGGATTGGGCAAGCAGGCCAAGGACCGTGCCCTGCGACTGGCCTCACTCGGCTATGCCGCTCTGGCGGGCGACCCGTATGGCAACGGCCTGGAGGTCAGCGATTTGCAGGAAGCGATTAAACACGCGGGAGCCATACGCGAGGATAACACCAAGTTCCGCCAGCGCATCCGCGCCGGACTCGACGCGCTGATGGCGCTGCCACAGGTTGATACCGACCGACTTGTGGTCTTGGGCTATTGTATGGGTGGCTCCTGTTCCCTGGAGATGGCGCGGGACGGCGCACCGCTCAAGGGCGTGGTCTCATTTCACGGCGCCCTGGAAACGCAGAGTCCGGCAGAGCCGGGCAAAGTACAGGCAAAGGTCCTGGTCTGCCACGGTGCGGATGATCCCTTTGTCCCGGTCGAGCATGTCACTGCCTTTGAAGAGGAGATGACCAAGGCCGGAGTTGACTGGCAGGTCATCAGCTATGGTGGCACGGTGCATAGCTTTACGAATCCGGAGGCCGACGGTTCCATAGAGGGTATTTGCTACAATAAACAGGCGGATGAGCGCTCGTGGCAGGCGATGCAGGCGTTTTTTGACGAGATTTTTGCCTAGCCGCTATCCCGACCGGCCCGACCGGATTGCGTACACATCGACCTCTTCACGTCCAGCCATCCAGGCCGTCTCGCGGTGCTGGACCTGGACGTGAAAGCGGGCGGCGGCGAGTTGTTCTAAAAATTTTTCGACACCCTCCCGCCGGGGGTCGCCAAAAAAGGCCCTGCCGCCCGTTCTGAGCGTGGCCGCCGAGAGCTTATACATCCAGCCGCCGTCGACCGCCTCGTACAGTACGTCAGCGCCGACAAGCACATCGTACTGGCCAAGCTGACGCACGCTGTTCTCATCCAGCCAGCAGCGGCACTGTTCCTGAACGCGGGGGACAGTATTGAGTTCACAATTCCGCTGGACCAGCTTCAGGGCTTCGGGAATATGATCCAGCGCGGTGACCTGCGCGCCCAGCGAAGACAGCACCACGCTCTCCAGCCCGACCCCACAGCCAATCACCAAGGCCTGCTTCTCGCGCCACCACTCAGCCGGATAGGTCGAGGCGAGATACTGCGACAGGGCGAGGCTGGCCGGCCAGGCCAGATGCCAGTAGTCGTTTGCGCCACAGTACGGGCAGCGGGAAAAATCGGGCTGGACGTTGCGAAGTTCAATCAGGCGCACGACGAGCTGCGGCGTGACCCGATACGGGAGAATGCTTTCTTCAAACAACTGTGTCGCCATGGTCTTGAGATAGGCGGCCCTTTCGGGTCCACTGCTCTTTTCGCAGCAGGTGCGGGATTAGCTTGAGGGTCAATTATGGATGAATGCCAGGATACCCGTCATCATACGAAAATGTCGCTCGGCGCATGCGACAGGGTTCATTTTCATGTCCGACACAGGTGACAAAAGGGTGCAGTTCTGACTCCTGGGCCGCATGAAAGACTTCCACCGGACTCTGCCCAGACACAATCACCTGGCCGTTTGCGAAGCCTATCCACTGATCGTGGTATCGGGGGAGCAACTGTTCACGCTGCACCCAGTACTCGGCCTCATTTTTACACCAGTCAGGGTGAATCTTCTGAGCCACTTCCGGCGGCAAGCCTTCAATCAGGCTTTTCATACAACACCTCAAAGGCACTCGTCCTATTTTCCCCAAGAGGATTATACACCGATAGCGACTCCGGTAGCGAGACAGGAAAGCGGGAAGCGACCCAGTCTTGGATCGGGAGCCCATTTTCGCTTGACAGCGGTCGTTCCGGTGCACTAGGACGGAGGCACGAGGAGACCGCGGGGAGCACCCCCCGTTTCTTTCAGTCAACATTGAGCGAGAGGAGGGACACTATGGCACGGCTCAGTTTCGTTGACCCCAAGCAGATGAGTCCGCAGTATGCGCAACTGGTGGAACGGGTAAAGGACGCGGACGGCTATGTCAACTTTTTGAGTATGATGGCCCACCGCCAGGAGGTCGTCGAGCCCATGTGGCGGGCCTATGTCGATATGTTCGAGGGCGGCATCGTCGAGCCCCCGCTCAAGGAGTTGGTCCGTATCAAAATTGCCTATCTGAACGGGTGTTTATTTTGACAGGGCTTTCGCTATGCATCGGTGATGCAAAAAGGACTGACCGAAGAAAAAATCGCCCAACTCGAGGATTATGAAAACAGCCCGGCCTTTACTCCCCGCGAGAAGAGCGCCCTCCGCTATGCCGAGAAGCTGGCCGTTGATGTCGACGCGATGGATAACGACGAGTTCTTTAGCGGGCTACAGCAACATTTTACCGACGCCGAGATCGTCGAGCTCGGCATCGTGATTGGATATGACATTGCCTTTGGTCGGCTGCTGCGCGTGTTTGACGCCGACCCGAAAGTGTGTGAAGTCCCGGAGCATCGTGAGGTTGACATAAACGTGAGCCAATCTCCCGCTCTGTCCGCAGCAAAATAGCGCGTGCTACGGGTGGGTCAGGCCGGCCCACCCTCTTCTCTTGGATAGCCTACCGAAACGTCTCGGTGCCGTCGTCGAACAGCGCCCTCATATCCGTTCGATAATGGTGGCAATACCCATGCCGCCGCCGATACACATGGTGACCAGCCCGGTGGTTTTATCCTGACGTTCGAGTTCGTCGAGGACGGTGCCCATGAGCATGCTGCCGGTTGCGCCGAGCGGATGACCGAGGGCGATCGCCCCACCGTTGACGTTGACCGTGTCCGGGTCCATGTCACAGTCGCGCATGGTTTTCAGCGGGACAACCGCAAATGCCTCGTTGATCTCAATCAGATCAATATCCTTGATCGTCATGCCGGCTTTTTTGAGCACCTTTTTGGTCGCCGGAACCGGTGCGGTCAACATGATAATGGGCTCATCCCCCGCCGTTGCGGTGGCGACAGTCCGAGCGCGCGGCTGCATGCCGTGGCTGCGGGCATACTCCGGAGAGGCCAGCAGCAGGGCTCCCGCGCCGTCAACGATGCCCGACGAATTGCCGGCGTGATGCACATGGTTGATCTCTGTCACGTCCGTGTAGCGTGACAGCGCCTTTTCGTCGAAACTCAGCGTGTCGCCCTTTTGCACATACTCTCCCAGTTTCGCAAAGGACGGCGGCAGTTGACCCAGCCCCTCAAGCGTCGTGCGTGGTCGCGGATATTCGTCTTGTTCCAGGACCGTCGTGCCGTCGGCAGCGCGCACGGGAATCAGGCTCTTTTTCAGGCGACCTTCTTTATGAGCACGGGCGTAGCGCTGCTGGCTCGACAGCGCGAAGGTGTCGCAATCTTCGCGGCTGAACCCTTCTCGGGTGGCAATCAGATCGCCGGAGATGCCTTGCTGGACAAGCGGGTGGAGTTGGCGCAGATGCCGATTATGGCCGTCAATCCCACCCCGGTCCGCATTCATCGGCACGCGGGACATGGACTCCACCCCACCGGCCACCACCACGTCCTGCTCGCCGGACTTGATGCCCATGGCCGCAAAATTGACCGCCTGCTGTCCCGAGCCGCAGAAACGGTTGATCGTCACCCCGGTCGAATCGTTCGGCCACTCGGCTGCCAGCACGGACATCCGGGCGATGCACATGGCCTGTTCGCCATACGCCGTCACACAGCCAACCACTACGTCGTCCACATCTCGCGGGTCCAGGTGGTTTCGTTCTTTTGTGGCATTCAGGACCTGCGCCATGAGTTCCTGAGGATGGAGTCCTGCCAGCGCACCATCTTTCTTTCCCCGTCCGCGTGGGGTGCGAACGGCATCAATAATCCAGGCTTCAGCCATTGCTTCCTCCATCGTTTCCTGTCAGGCAATTCGGTTGGGCGAGGCGGTGTTCCTGACACCGCGGTCACGGTCGGCTCAGTGCGGCGAGATCGCCATCGCCATCATCACCGAGCGTTCGATTTCGGCGATGACGCTGCCGACCTCGTGGCCGATCAGGTCCATCTTGCGCAACTGCTCGATACGGGGAGTGGCCCGTTCGAGTTCCCGGGCGGAAAATATGTCGCGCAGGAAGCCGGAGGCATCGACCAGACAGATCATGGCCACATCCCTGGGGTCGGGAATATCGTCGGACAGCAACACATCCGCAATCCGCAGTCTGACCTCGCGTTCGACGCGTCCGTCGATGGTCGGATAGCGCCGCGCCCGGAAGACCCACAGGAATTTCTTGTCCTGGGACTCCAGAATGCCACGCTCAATCAAACTGGCCAGCGCCTGCTGCCGGATTTCGGTCGTATCCTGGCCGGCCAGGGTCTCTATCCAGCCCCTGGGGTCCTTGGGCTGACTGGAGTTCGCAATATGCGCCAGGGCCTGATCGAGGATCGGGTTCCCGGTCGGCGTCGGGTCGAGACAGGTGAGATGTTCGAGGTCGTTATCGATGCGGTTGGCAAAGGCCAGGTCCATCAGCACCGCGCCGGCGAGGATGTATTCCACCGCCCCGCCACGGGTCGGCAGGAATACCCCGTCGTCGTCCAGCATTAACAGCAGTATCTCTTCGGCAAAGGTCAGCATGGCGCGTCCTCAGGACTGGGCCGCCAGGGCACTCTCGCGTGTGTCGTAGTAGTCGAGCATGGTCAGGAAGCCGCTGACCTCCATGACGGATTTGCAGGTGGCCCTGAGCGTGCAGAGCATCAACTTGCCACCCCCCTGTTGGCATTTTTTTGCACCCACCAGCACGACGCGTAGGCCGGCGCTGCTGATGTAATCCATCTTGCTGCAATCAAGCAATATCCGGGTATCACCGCGCTCAACGACTGCCGAAATGTGCTGCTCCAGGTCCGGGGCGGTGGAACCGTCCACCCGCCCGTCCAGTGAGACCACAACCAGGGGGTCTATCGTTTGCTCTTCAATTTTCATCGGACAGCCTTTCTCTTCAATCTCGACCGACTAGTCGTGTTCAGCCGTCTGGCTGAGGCAGGGATAGCACAGCGGCCGGTAGGCGGCAACCCATTTCTTGGCCGACGTTCGAGTCCTCCCACCCGTGGCAATCGTCACTCTTGGCGAGTTGGGCAATTGCTGGCAGAATGTCCCGAAGTCACGGGGCTGGACACCTCAATCGAACAGGGAGATGCATATGCACAACGGAATTCTATCGGGACTGCGCGTAATCGACTGCGGGACCTATGTTGCCGGACCGGCCTCGACGACCATCATGTCGGATTTCGGGGCCGAGGTGTTGAAGATCGAGCGACCCCAGGGCGGAGACCTCTACCGCTCCATGTCGGATTTACCCGGCTTTGCCAAGGCAGACCTCAACTGGGGCTGGATTCTGACCAGCCGGAATAAGAAGAGCGTCGCCCTCGACCTGGCTTCACCCCAAGGCCGAGAGGTGCTCATTCGGCTGGTCAAGACCGCGGACGTGTTTGTCTCCAACTACCAGCATCCGCTGCTCGAAAAGTTCCGGCTGACCTGGGCCGACCTTCAGCCGGAAAACGAGCGGCTCATCTATGCCCATCTGAGCGGTTACGGAGATGCGGGCGAGGATGCCGACGCACCGACATTTGACGCCCTGGCCTATTGGGCGCGCTCGGGCCTGATGATGAGCGTCGTGGGCATGGACGGCACGCCCGGCGGCCCACGCCCCGGCATGGGCGACCACCCGACCTCGGTCTCTCTGTTTAGCGCGATTATGCTCGGCCTGTATCAGCGCGAACGTACCGGACGGGGCTTAAAAGTCGGGACCTCGTTGCTGGCCAGCGGAGCCTGGGCCAACGCCTGCGACCTCCAGGCCAAATTCTGTAACGCCACCTTTCCGGAACGCGGTGAAGACGGCACGCCGCCCAACCCGTTGGCGGCCGGTTATCGGAGTCGTGACGGCAAAGCCTTCTTGGCCATCCTGCTCGACCCCGACAAGGAATTGCCAAATCTGTGCAAGGCCCTCGGCCAGGCCGACCTGGCCACCAACCCGCTGTTCGCCACCAACGAGGCCAGGGCGGAGAATGCCACGGCCCTGTTTGCCATTTTACAGGGCCAGTTTGAATCGCGGGACCTGGATGAATGGCGGGTGCTGTTCAAGCAGTCCGACATCAAATGGGCGCCCCTGCCTGTACGGGACGAGGTGGTCGAAGACCCGCAGATGCGGGCCGCCGGCGCTTTCGTGGATATGGAGTACCCTGGGTACGGCACGCTGACGACCGTCAACAGCCCCATTTTTACGACCGCCGGCGAAAAGCGAACACCAACCCCAGCACCGCAGTTGGGCGATCATACCGGCGAGATCCTGCGCGACCTGGGCTATGACGAAGCAGCCATAGCCGCGTTGGTGCGCGACGGCGTGGCCGCAGTTGGTGAGTAACTTCAACCGGCGGTGTCGGATTACGCTTGCGGCTAATCCGACCTACGGGACAGTGGAGTTGGGTGACGCTGCACGTATCGTTCTGAGAAATGGGAAATACGATGAGCGATCCACCCAATATTGATCCATCACTTCGAGATTTCATCAAAGAGGAAGCAGACAGAGCTCGGGACGAAGCGTGTTCTCGGCACGGGAGAAATGCTTATAGATTACTTGATCGTCCCTCAAAATCCTGTTGAACTCAATGCCGATGCCAATAGCGACTGAGACGCTTCCCAATACGAGAGGCACCCGGAATGACCAGAACAAGCTCCGGCCCGAAGACCGGCCGGTTCACGACTGGTATCGGTTTGTGCTGTCATTCCCACCCCACTTGGTCCGGGACTACCTCGGGCGATTTGGTGTTTGTCCCTCCGAGACGGTTCTCGATCCATTCTGCGGAACCGGCACCACGTTGGTTGAGTGTAAGAAACTCGGCCTGCGGAGTGTCGGAATCGAGTCGAACCCGATGGCGCAGCTCGCAAGCTCGGTAAAAGTCGATTGGTCGGTCGATCGCACCGGACTTTTAGACTACGCCGAGCAGGTCGTCACGTCGGCGAGAAAGACTCTGGAACAACAGGGGATGGATGAATGGACCGGTCTCCCATTGTTTACCACCACTGGTCAGGCACAATCGCCGCTGACCGAACTGCGTCCTGAGCAGTTAAAATTACTATTAAAGGACTCAATCAGTCCGCTCCCCCTGCACAAGACCCTGCTGTTGCTGGACGCAATTGACCGACAGGGCGACCGCCAGATGCAGCACTACGGACGGCTCGCGCTGGCCAGTGCGCTGGTACGGCGTATTGGCAACCTGAAGTTCGGCCCAGAAGTGGGGGTGGGGAAGGTGAAGGATGACGCTCCGGTCTTCGATGCCTGGCTTGACCGTGTCCGGTCCATGGCAAGCGACATTGGCCTTGTCGGAGACCGAGCTGATGTGACCGCCCGAGTCATCAAGGCCGACTCCCGACAGATTGACCGGATTCTGGAGCCGCAATCGGTCGATACGGTCATCACGTCCCCACCCTACCCAAACGAGAAGGACTATACGCGCACGACGCGCTTGGAGTCTGTTATCCTCGGGTTGATACGCGACAAACAGGAATTGCGGTCACTGAAGCAGGATTTGGTCAGATCCAATACGAGGGGCGTGTACAAATCGGATACGGACGATCTTGAGGTTGCGGACAATGTCGAAATACGGAATATCGCTGAAGCCATTGAGCAACGTCGGGTTGAGTTGGGAAAAACCTCGGGCTTCGAGCGGCTCTATCCACGTGTCACCCGGCTGTACTTTGGCGGCATGGCACGCCATCTGGCTTCCCTCCGGCCCGTCCTCAAACCGGGGGCGCGACTCGCTTATGTGGTGGGTGACCAAGCATCGTATCTGCGGGTTATGATTCGGACAGGTCACCTGCTTGCCGAACTGGCGCAATCGTTGAACTACACCGTTACCGGCCTTGATCTGTTTCGGACCCGGCTGTCAACGGTGACCGGCGAGCAGCTTCGGGAAGAAGTCGTTCTGCTCGAATGGCCGGGGCACTGACCGAGAGGGGGTACGCTATTCCGTCCCGGAACCGCTATGTGGCGATCATTGAGGCGATTTTCCACGCTAAGTATCAACCTGGACAACGGGCGGTGGCGTTCGAGCGAGAAGACATCGTCACGTTCGCCTCCAAACTGAATATCCGGCTTCCCAAGAATCTGGGCGACCTGGTCTACAGCTTCAGATATCGAACGGCCCTCCCGTCCAGCATTCTTGCCGAGGCCCCCGCGGGAGAAACCTGGATCATTCGTCCCGCAGGGCGGAGTCGATACCAATTTGTCCTGGTGGCCGACCGACCGCTCATTCCTAACCCGAATCTTGCGGTAACGAAAATCCCTGACGCGACTCCCGGAATAATCGCAAAATATGCGTTCAACGATGAGCAAGCCGTCCTGGCTCGCATTCGTTACAACCGATTGATCGACATCTTCTTGGGGATAGCCTGCTATTCGCTCCAAAACCATCTGAGGACGACTGTGCCTAACATGGGCCAAGTAGAGACGGATGAGATATACGTGGGTGTGGACAAGAGTGGCTCTCATTACGTCGTACCTGTCCAGGCCAAAGGGGAGAGGGACACGCTCAGCAGAGTCCAGATTGAGCAAGACATAGGGCTGTGCGCCGATAGACTCCCGTCTCTGATCTGCCGGCCCGTTGGAGCGCAACCCATGCGGGATAACCTGATTGTGCTCTTTGAGTTTGAGCAAGCGAGTGGCGATGTCAGAGTAGTTTCGGAAAAGCATTATCAACTCGTACCGCCGGATGGCGTGACCACAGAAGACCTGACCGCATATCGACAACGCCTGTCGGATTGATAGCCAGTGGTGTCGGATTACGCCTACGGCTCATCCGACCGACGGGACTCTCTGCTCGGGGGCAAGAAAGAAAGAAGCGCAACCGTGGAACGAAGAATCGGTATGCTCGCCCTGATTCTGATCCCCGTATTCTGTCTTGGTCTCGTCAATCTCTCCTTCTCTGGTGACGCGATTCATCTGGAAAGCTGGCGGCAGAGGCCGAATGAGGGAAACTTTGCCCAACGGATTGCGGGAGTCTATCTCATCCGTCACCCCACAGACGAGGGAACGCCGAGTCCCTTCCGATTGATTTCCTTAACCGCAGGGGGAAATTGGGCCAGCACCCATTCCGGTCAGCACGACATCTTCAGCCCCGCCCGATTCAGCGACCAACACGGGGTATGGGCACGGTCGGGATGGCGGGAAATTACGGCTGAGGTGGTCGATTTCAACCTCGACGCCGCTACTGGAGCGCATACCGATATCGTGCGCGTCCGCTATGTGGTGCAATTCAGCAAAGATTTACAGTCCATCGCCGGCACGCAGATGGGGCGAGTCTTTCCGGTAGATCAAGACCCGCTTGCCTCGGATGCGGTGCCGGCCATGCAGTTTGACTCGATATTCACCGGACGGCGCGTGACGGTCGGGTCCGATTAGCAACGGCGTGGGTGACGCCGAAGGAATCTGTCATGAGCGCTGTTATTTGCCGACCTGCGGACTACGCTGTTTCCGCCATACAGGCTTTAACGTCGTCAATATCAAGGTCGGGGTAATACTTTTCACTAATCTCCTTAAAGGGCATGCCTTCTTGGACCAGTTCCAGAACATGCTCAACTAATATCCGCGTCCCCCTGATACACGGTTTTCCGAAATGGACCTGTGGGTCTACACTGAGACGGTCACGATACTTCATAGAACGTCTACCTTCCTGAGCGTCAGCCTGGGACCTCTGGGCATATCTTTGAAATAAACAGTCACTTCACCGCTTCTCATTCAACCAAACTCAACGTGGATCGTTGGGGAGGCTGCGCTGGGTGAAGCCCACTACCATCCCAAAGGCTTGGTCCGGCCCGAGGATAATGGTGTCTGCGCCGTCCGGCTCGGGCTGGAGTTGCTTGTCTCTCAGAAAATCCTGGGCTTGGCCGAGGTCGGCGGTCTTGAATATCAGGGAATAGATGCCCTCACCGTTTTGCTCCAACTCACGGCCTTCCGGGCTGGTCGCAGCAAGAGGCTGGGTCAGTTCCACGACCGTATCTTCCCCGACGGCAACAAAGGCACTCTGCTTGCGACCCTCGGTGTGCTCTTCGTGGAGCAGGCTCCCGCCCAGGATGTCGCAATACAGCCGCTTGGCCGCGGACAAATCCCTGACGACTACACCGATATGCGAGGCGCGCTGGATGCCGAGCGGATGCCGGCGCCAGGGGGCGCTTGACCAGCCCGGTTCCAGGCGTGGGTCGGCGATGTAATCGCCGGACAGGGCAAACTCCAGTTGGCCTTGTGTCTGTCTCGGATGCGTCCAGATGGCCGCCGTATTGTATGGCGGCTGCACCTCTTTGCCGACAAGATTATAGAGCCGCAGGCCGGCCGTATCGAGCCGGGCGGAGATGGCCGCAACATCATCCACATACCAGGCGATGGAGTGGAAGTGCTGCCCGAAACGGTCGTGAAATCTTTTCACCGACGGATTCCTGAGGTTCTCCACGCGGGCGGGCATCATCGGCTCCATGATGACATCCCCGATGGCAATCAGGGAGGCATTACGACCGGCCAGCTCTTCATAGCCGTTATAGAAGCGCGTGACCGAGAACACGTCGTCATACCAGGCGTCAACGGCTTCGAGGTCGTCCACAACGTGGGTGAGATGAAACAGCTTGCCTATTTTGAACATGGTGCCTCCTTTCAGCCTCAGAGAGAATTTAGAGCTCTCACCCGCCCGGCAAACGGTGCAAATCCGTTGGGACAGCGGGCTTCAAGTTTCTCCATATCAGTTCTTTTTGCTATCTCTGCATACATCTCTCTTGGACTGAGTTGAGAGGGAGCCTCATTTCTCAAATTTTCACATCTGCTCTTGGGATCGTCCTCAGACTCAGGATTCGGTGAGAGATCAATATGCGTCCCTAACACCGCTGATAAGGCCTGCTCATCGGCAAGCATCCAGGCATCAAAAGTCTTGATTGCCACGCCGAGCGCTCGCGGGAGCGGCAATCGGGGATCATCCTGAGCCCGGTCGAATTGCTGTCCCCTCTCCTCGTCGCCATCTTGATCAATAACGAGAATGATTGCGTCATAGCCTTCACGTTCGGCCAGACGAATCCAGCCCAAAGCACGCTTCTCGTAGCGTCCGCCTTTCCCCTGCTGTGTGTGCAGTCGAACTTCCGAGCTACTCACTTTTTTCCGCTCAAAGCTCACGTTTCCATCGAGCAGTCTGGACGCCAGCATCACGAGAGCACCGTCAAGACTGTTGTCACCTAGTTCGTGTACTCCTTCGGAGACAACGAGAATTCTCATTTACTGGTTGCCACACGGGGAGAAGAGGTTTCGGCCAGGGCTTCATCACCTTCGGCTGTCCAGATCTCACCTAACGTGAACACGTCAATTTGTTCTTTGACAGTTCGGCTCTCGGAGAGCTGATGGACTACGACCGACCCATCCTTTTCCTTATGACACAGAGAGACCTCGCCGGGTTGGAACTGGTCAACAACATAAGGGGAATGTGTGGTGAGGATGATTTGCGTATGCCCTTGCTCGGCGATCAGGTCGCGAAGAATCTGGAGCACATCCTGCAAGCGTTTGGGGTGAATACCATTTTCTGGTTCTTCGATAAGGAGAACGCGCGGGGGTTGCGGCAGATATAAGACAGTCAGGTACGCCAAAACCAGGAGCATCCCATCGGAGACTTGAGCGGCGGGAAGCTCTTGTTTGTTTTTTTGAAATCTGAAGTAGAGTCCTTTTCCGTCAGCTCGCTCAAGCATAGGAATCTGTTCCGGATCGTCTATTGGTCCGGTAAATGCCTCTTCTCGAAGGAGCAGAATGGAATCGACTTCTGGAAAAATCCGCTTAAAGTGGTTCTCCAGATTCTCGAATCGTCGTCTGTCATAACCAAGAATGTCGTCCAGGCAGAGCGCTAATCCAAAGCCGGTCGATTCCATCCGAAACCGGCGTTTAGATTGTGCGGCAACAGGCAGGGAGAGCAGTCTTGGCACCCAGCGGTACAGGTGAACTCCGGAGAGAACGTGGGAGAGATCGCTCGCAACAGAGTGTTGATCAAAAGACACTTCTTCACGGCGACCTAGTACAGTAATCTCATACACCAAGGTTGCCCGAGAGAGGCCTAGGTGGCTCGTCTCTACAGCCTCCTCCGACTCAGAGTCAAACTTTAATACCTCTTCTGCGATTTTGACATCTCGACCCTTTTTCTCGAATCGGCATCCGAGCCTGTATTTCCAATCTTTCTCACCGACCTTCCCCTCGGCTTCAAGAGCAACGAGCTGGTCAATCTCCCCTTTCCATACGAGGTCAGTACCCTGCCAGGACCCAATAAATGCCTCTGGCAATTGATGATCCACGCTCCGACAGAGAGAGGCGAGGGCTTCCAGAATGCTCGTCTTGCCAGAGTCGTTCGGACCAATCAGGACATGCATGGGCGTCAGGTCCAGCGTCACATCGCGCAGAGCCTTGTAGTTTTGGACCCGAAAACGGATGATCATTTTTCGTTCCCTAGTCTGGATTAGCTGCCTCTAGGATAACATGAGACCTCGCGCCGCTTTGCTCAGTCGTTGTTGGCCCAGCTCTTTTCGTAGTTCGTGCTCATGCGGCCACGTGCGCGGAGGTGCTGAATCTTCCATTCTCCGTTCACTTTGACGTAATCGTCTTCATAGCGCGCCGCCAGCCACTTGGCCTGATTGTTCTCGTAGAACGTGAACGGTCCAAAGAAGTACCAGATGCCCGTGGCCCGCTCGCCGTCGATTTTGATGATCGGGTTCAGCACCTGGTGCTGGGAGAAGCTGATCAGCGTCTGGAATTTTTTGAACAGCTCACGGATGGCCGCATGGCCCTGGGCCTTGCCGAAACCGGCACCTTCCCAAATGCCGTCGTCGGCAAAAATCGTGGTGATGCGCTCCGGGTTGTGATCGTCATCGCAAATATCGCAATAGGTTGCCTTGAGTTGCTTGATGGCCTCAAGGTCCTCAATACGGGTTAATCTCTGTTCGAGCTCAGCTACATCCATTGTCTTTCTCCTTCCCGTGTTTCAGACTCAGTTCTCACCCGCCCGGAGCACCTGTCCCGGCAGGCCGCCGACATGTTCTCCCTCTTCGTACAGCACTTGTCCGTTGACAATCGTGTATATAATACCTTCCGACTGCGTCACGAGCCGCCGCCCGCCGCCGGGTAGATCATGACGTACCTCCGGGCGTTCCGGAGAGCGAACGGTGGTCAGGTCAAAAATTGTGATGTCAGCCGCCATTCCGGGCTGCAACAGGCCGCGCCGGGGAAGGCCGAAATACTGCGCCGGCTCGGAGGTGATGCGCTTCACCGCATGTTCCAGCGTAATCGCCTGTTTGTCGCGCACGAACGTGCCTAACAGATAGGTTGGATAGCCCGCGTTACACAGCATGTCGACGTGCGCACCACCGTCGGAGATGCCAATCAGCGTGCGTGGGTCGCTGAACTTCTTTGCCACCCGTTCCTCATTGATATCGAGCCGCGGCAGCATGTAGTCAATTTGGAGCCCGTCTTCAAGCGAGAGATCAAAGAAGGTGTCGAGTGGCGCCACGCCACGAGCATGGGCTATCTGTGCGATCGTTTTCCACTCAAGCGCCTTGAGGGCGGGCTGCGTCGCTTCCTTCACCTGCGTATTCTTCCAGATGTCACGCAAAAGCGGACGGTGTTCCAGGTCAACAGCAAACGCGCGGCGAAACTCCGCGTCCGCATAGGTCCGCTTTTGATCTGCGAGCGAGGCATCACCGAATACCGGTTTCATCGAGCGCATACTGGCGAACAAGAACGGGTTGCGCAAATTAAACTCAACCGTCAGTGGCCGCACCGCAACTTGCGGGCGGCAACCGCGGGCGAGCAGCGGCGCAACCTGGTCCAGGGTATCAGTCCACGCTTCCGGTGCGTCATCCCGGTCGCGCAGATTGAGCCAGGTGACGGGCCGTCCGCTCTCCGCCGCGAGCAACTCAAGCAGCGCGTATTCTTTTTCGGAAACCGTGCTCGGCTGTTTCGTCAGCGCGATTTCAATTGTGCCCCGACCCCGTTGTCCGAGCAGCCTGGAATAGGCTCGCAATTCAGCCTGGCTGGCCAAACGGCAGGCCAGCGGTTTCGCTTTGTAGCCGATATGCTGGGGCAGGACCGTGAGAGAGAAGCCCAGGGCACCGGCCTCAAGCGCCTCGCCCAGCAGCGCGCCGATCTTGCCCGTTTCTGCCTGTGTGGCCTCACGCTCCATAGCCTCGTCCCCCATGACGAACTGACGGAACGGAGACAGGGCGGCCAGGAATCCGACGTTGATACCAATCCCACGCCGCGCGGCCGCGTCCATATACTGCGGGAAACTTTCCCAGTCCCACGGCAGGCCCTGACTGAGAACCTCGTAGGGAATGGCCTCAACGTGGACAAGGTTCGAGGTCGCAATAGCGCGCTCCTCGGGCTTGCAGGGGGCCAGTCCGACACCGCAATTGCCCAGGATCACGCTGGTCACGCCATGCCAGGATGAACAGGTGACCAGCGGGTCCCAACAGATTTGGGCGTCGTAGTGGGTATGCGGATCAATAAAGCCCGACGCAACAATGAGATCCGAAGCGTCGATGACGCGCGCGGCCCCAGCCGTGATCCTGTCCGAGCCTTTGCCTATCTCAACGATACGGCCAGCGCGGACTGCCAGGTCGGCACGAAAGGCGGGTCTCCCGCTCCCATCAACGACTGTTCCATTTTTTACGAGTAGATCGTAGGCCATTACCATTGCCCCCTTTTCTTTTGTCTTGGGTGCTTTCCTAATCACTGCCTGTGGCAAGGGCGAGTTCGGGCTGCTCCCGCGGTCCGATCTGCCAGGTACGGGCGAGGTCCTGAGCCCGCACCATGCGCGCATAGGCCCGGTCATGAACCAGCAGACTCTCGTGCGTGCCCTGCTCCACCACCCGGCCGTGGTCCAGGACCACGATCAGGTCGGCGTTGCGGATGGTACTGAGACGATGGGCTATGGCCACGGTGGTGCGTTGCGCGGTGAGGCGCGAAATCGCCTCCTGGATCAAATGTTCGGTTTCGGTGTCTACCGAAGAAGTCGCCTCGTCGAGGATCAGAATGGGGGCGTCTTTGAGCAGCGCCCGCGCAATGGACAAGCGCTGCTTTTGCCCGGCGGATAATCGGACCCCGCGCTCGCCAATGAGCGAGTCATAGCCCTGGGACAAACCGAGGATGAATTCCTCGGCGTTGGCCGCCCGCGCCGCGGTGCGCAGCTCGGCCTCCGAGGCGTCCGGCCGGCCAAAGAGAAGATTCTGGCGGACGGTGCCGTGGAAGAGAAAGACATCCTGCAACACCATGGCGATATTGCCGCGCAGAAAGTCGAGGTCCAAAGATTGCACCTCGTGTCCGCCAACGCGGACAGCACCGTGTTGGGGGTCGTAAAAGCGCGGAATGAGGTTGGTCACCGTGGTTTTTCCCGCACCGGTCGCGCCAACCAGGGCGACCATGGTCCCGGCCGCAGCGGTGAGGTTGATATCGCTGAGAACCGGCCGGTCCGGCTGATAGCCAAAGGTGACGTCTTGGAACTCCACGTCCCAGCTCATTCGGGCCGGCCGCACGCCGTGGGGCGGGCTGACAATATCGGGCTGGAGATTGAGCAGTTCAAACACCCGCTCCGAACTGATCGTTGCCTTCTGGAGCGTGTCGTTGATATTGGCGAGTTGCAAAAAGGGCTGATAGATCTGGGTCAGATACACAATGAAGACAAACAAATCAGCCGCACTCACCCGACCGCCGAGCGCCATGATGCCGCCCAGGAGCGCGATCAGCACCACCCCGACGCCGCTGGTGACTTCGATCACACCGACCGGAACGAACGACAGGGTACTGGCCCGCAGCATATCGTCCCGCAGCCGTTGGCTGCGGTGTTCGATTGCCCGCGCCTGAAGCTTTTCCTGAACAAACGACTTGATGACCGTCACACCGGACAGATTATCCTGCACTTGGGCGGTCAGGTCTTCGAGACGCTGCCGCACGGGACGCCACTCGGTGCGGACTTTTGACACCGAGCGAAAGACGATCCAACTGGCCACCGGCAGCGGCAGCAGGGCGACCAGGGCGAGCTGCCAGTTCAGATAAAACAGCACACAGATCATAGCCGTCGGCAGCACAAAAGCGTTGATCGTTTCCGGAATCCCGTGAGCGATAAAATCCTCGATGGCCTCAATGTCATTGATCGAGCGGGCAATCAGCCCGCCGGTGCGTTGCGTATGGAAAAAGCTGTGGGGCAGACTCTGGAGATGGGTATACACCCGGACCATGAGGCTGTGCAGAACATCGAAGGACACCTCGTGAGAGAAACGCCCATAGCCATACCGAAACAGCCCCCGACCGATATACACCACCAGCAGCAGCCCGGTAATGACGAGTAGGGCGGGCAGCGTTCCACCCCCCTCGGTGATCCACTGAATAATCCGGCGGATGAGCAGCGGCGGCACCAGACCGGTGCCGGCGAAGAGCAGACCGCAGGCGACCGCCAGCAGCATCTTCTTTTGGCTGGCGCGCAATAATTGCAACAGACTCAGCAGGGTGGGCATACGCCTCCTTATGCGTCCAAATGGTATATTCTGGCGGTATTGCCGCCGACAATCCTGGCTCGCTCCTCCTCGCTGCACTCACTCAGAATCTCGTTGAGAATCTGCTGTGACCGGGGAAAGGTGCATTCGGGATGAGGGTAGTCCGACCCCCACAGGAGATTGTCCACGCCGATAAAATGCCGGTCTCTGATGCCCAGGGCGTCTTCCTGAAAGCTGATAAAGGCGTTGCGGTGGAAATAGTCGCTGGGCAGCATGTCCTCCTTGAATCGATACGCGCCGTGCTGCGGTCTCTGGGTATAGGTATAGTCCAGACGTTCGAGGAAATGAGACGCCCAGGAGACCTCCTGCTCGATTGAGCCCACCCGGAGTTTCGGATAGCGCTCGAAGACCCCACTCAAAATCAGGCGGGCGAGCGACATGCGCACCCAGTGATCCACATTCACCAAGGCCGGGTAGTCTATGGCCTCAAGGCTGCTCTCATCGATATAGCCCGAACCCGGCCGATTGGTCGCCAGATGGAGACTGAGCGGCAGGTCCAAATCCTGGGCAGCCGCCCATAACGGTTCGTACATCGGTCGATCGTACGACTTCTGCTCGGCCGGATAGACAGAGATCATCGCCCCGACCAGCCCCAGTTTGGCGCAGCGCTCCATCTCACGAATACCCGACTGGACATCGTCGATGTCGAGCATGGCGATGCCTTTCAGACGGTCGGGGAAGGCGCCGCAGAACTCGGCCAGCCAGCTATTATACGCGTGGCATAAGGCGGACAGCAGTGCGCTATCCGGATGGCCGTACAGCAACAGCCCCTGGCTGGGATAGAGCAGCGCGACATCAATGCCATCCGCGTCCATATCTGTAATGCGCGCTTCGGGGATATAGGCTCCAGGCCGGACATTGTCCATGCTATCGGCAAAGCTCATCTTTTCCGGGGCCTCGAATCGCATCCCCATCTGCGATCCGCCCGACCCGCCACTGGCTCCGATGAGTCCGTCGCACACCCACCAGTCGGTGCCATCCTCCGCGCGGTGGACCACGTGGGGAGCGCGGTCTCTGAACTTCTCCTCAACCCGGCTCGTCCACAGATCGGCCGGCTCAAAAACATGGTCGTCCGACGATATGACTCTCCGGCGCGCCATAGCACTTCCTCCCTTTATACGGCCGCTCCGTGGCGGAGCAGTTTACCCGGGGTCGCCTGGGTACACTGCCCGTCCTCGAAGATGACGACCCCGTTGACCAGAATCTGCCGATAGCCTTCGGCTTTCTGCACGCGTCGCCATTCGTTGGTCGGCAGATCGTGCACTACCTCTTCCGGCAGCGAGCGAAGCTGCTCCAGTGCATACACCACGATGTCCGCCGCCATGCCGACGCGCAGGCTGCCTCTATCTTTGAAGCCGGCTGCCCAGGCCGGCATCCCGCTCAACCGAAAATGTGCTTCCTCCAAGCTGATGATCCCGGCATCCCGGACCAGCCAGGATAACACTTCAGTCGGATAGATGGCCGGCGTGATGAATTTGACGTGGGCCCCCCCGTCGGACAGGCCCGGCATGGTGTAGGGCGAATTCATGACATCCCGGTAGCCCTCGATATTGGCGTTAGTGGTCGGCCCCGCCCATTCGGTCCGCAGATCGTCCGCCACCGACAGGTCGAGCATGGCGTCAACCACATGCTTCTGTTCCCGCTCGGCAATCTGAGCCACCGAGAGCCCCTCATAGGTAGTTTTGAGGGCAGGATTGCGAACCTTCCGGGCGATGTAGCGCGTCAACGCCCCAAAGGCGAGGTCCAAGGTTTCAAAGCCGCCCTGGTCGTAGTCCTGCCGCATGGCCCGACGCAGTTCAGGCTTGGACAGTTTCGCTTTCTTTTCTTCCACCGTTCCGAGCGTCGCCTCGCGCCACAGCGGGGAGCCATCGAACATATTCCAGTGTTCGAGTGTCATCCGAACCGGTGCCCGGGCAGTCACCGCTTGGCCAAACACGCGCCGGCCGCGGTCATTCGCCTCGGCGATCCATTTGAGCTGCGACTGGTGCGACTCCGGATGGGCATCAAAAATCTCCACCGAGTTGTACAACAACGGCCGGCCACTCTCCGCCGCCAATTTTTCTAAAAAGATAAAGTCCGCCTCGATACCGAGCAGGCTTTCGCCCGCTCCGGATTGGGAAAACTGGATGCAGCCCTCCCCCCGTTCAGCCAGCGCTCGCCCCAGGGCCAGATAGAATTCGTCCGGCAGGATGTCGGTAATCATCGGCGTGCCATCATAGTCGCGTTGGACCGAGATCCGGCTCTCCGGCACAAAACGCTGGGCCGACCAGCCCACCGCCCCGGCGTCCAAAGCCGTGTGCAGCTGACGGATAATGGCCTGCGTCTCCTGTTCGTTCGGAAACCGCTGCTTGGCCGCATCAAAGCCGCCCATCTCATACGCGACGGCTGGGGCCACTGGAAACAGGTGCGAGATATTGATCCCCAGCGGCATCCGGGCGAGCGCATCCATATATTGGGGAAAGGTCTCCCAATCGGCCTGGATCGAGACTTTCATGGGCTCAAGCGGAATAGCCTCGTTGCGGGACAAAGCCAGCATGGCCCGCTCGGCATCCTGCGCGCGGAGCGGCGCAAAGCCAAAGCCACAGTTCCCGATCGTCACGGAGGTTACCCCATGCCAACTGCTGATGGTACAGTAGGCGTCCCAGTGAATCTGCGCGTCGTAATGGGTATGCAGGTCAATGAAGCCCGGCGCGACAATATGTCCGCTAGCATCAATCACGCTGGCTGCCTGACTGGTCTCGAGGTTGCCGATTGCCGCGATCAGGCCGCTCTTAATACCGATATCGGCTCGGTAGCGCGGCACCCGGGTGCCATCGACGACAGTCCCGTTTTTGATGATCGTATCAAATTGCGGCATAGCGCCCTCCTTATGGTGTGTTTTCTGAGCGGCCTGAACTTGACACCGGGCGGCGACCGGTGTGCAGGTCAGCCGCACAGACCCAATCGTGCTCGCCACGGCCGCTGGCAACTCCAGCCTCAAAGAGCCGGGTCAGGGCATCAAACATCTCGGGGTCAATGTCCGCGTCTCGACTGTAATTAGCAATCAGCCGGCTGATAACAACCATGACGCTGACGCTGCTTTCAATCTTGTCGGGGTTGGTTGCAAAATCCTCTTGATGAGCCTTGTCCAGGATATCCGTCACCATCAACGGAATAGTCTTTTTGATGAAGGCTTCATACTGATAGAGGGGAACGCCTTCACTCCGGCAGATCTTCACCGCCTGGAGTAAACCGACCACCAGGGGAACAACAGGGATGATGCACGACAGGTCGAAGGCGGACGCGACCCCAGGGTTCTCGCCCAGAAAGAGGACGCCACCGAGCCGCTCCAGCATGGTCCGGCAGGTCGCAAAGGCCGCCGGGTCCCCGCTACACAGAATCTGGAGCTGGGGGGTTCCCACCAGATTGGGATAACCAATGATCGCCCCGTCCAGATAGCGTCCACCGGCCGTGGTGATGTGGGCTCCCAACCGACGCGCTTCGTGCGGCGTGCCGGTCGTCAATTCAATGATGATTTTCCCTCTCAGCCGGCGCTGTTCATTTTCAAGTAGGGTCAGGCAGTCGGCACAGTTCGCGATATTGAAAATCGTCCACGGGCTGGCTTCAAGGGCCGCTCCAACAGAGTCGGCGACGGTCACCCCGGTCACGCCGGACTGGACCACCGCCTCGGCTTTCTGCCGGGTACGATTCCAGATTGTAAGTGGGGTCCCGCCCTTTGCCAGCGTGCGGACCAGGGCCGATCCCATTAGCCCGCAACCAATGACGCTGATCTCGCTCATAGCCCCCTCCTCTTCATCACCTACCATATTCTCGCGGAGAAAAGGAGTTGTCAGCTTTCCCTTTTAACCGCGGAACAAATCGGCTAGGACAGGTGGAAACACCTCGCTCGGCGGGACACGGACTTCCGTACGCCCTGCCGCGCAGGAGAAGGAGAGCAGCATGACAGCCAACCGGACGTATGACATTGAGGTAGAAGACGTTGAATATCTCCGTCACGGGGATACGCCCTTACTGGCACGTTTATTCAAGCCGCGCGGGCCGGGGCCGTTTCCGGCCATTATCGAACTCCACGGCGGAGCCTGGTGTCTGGGCGACCGCCTGATGGATGTCGCCATCAACGAACCCCTGGCAAAAAGTGGGGTGGTCGTGGCCGCGCTCGACTTCCGGGTGCCGCCCGAGGCCTCGTATCCCGGCTCCCTGGCTGACATCAACTACGCCATCCGCTGGTTCAAGACACAAGCGACGAAGTTTGGTAGTCGCCCGGACCTGGTGGGCGCGTTAGGCAGCTCCAGTGGGGCCCATCAGGCCATACTGGCGGGTATGCGACCGGCCGATGCCAGATACGCGGCCCTCCCCTTGCCCGCCGGCGCGCCGGACGTGGATGCGAGCCTGGGCTGCGCCGTCCTGTGCTGGCCGGTTATCGATCCGCTGGCGCGTTACCATTATGCCAAGAAGCTGAAAGCGGGCGGGAAACCCTACCCCGATTTAATAGACCTGGTGCTGCCCCTGCACGATAAGTACTGGAAGACCGAAGAGGCCATGGCCGAGGGCAATCCGGTCCTCGCCCTGGAACGCGGCGAGCCGGTCGAGCTGCCGCCGGCGCTCTATATACAAGGCACCCAGGATAGAGCCCACCCCCGTCCCGACCTTGACCGTTTTGTCGAACACTACCGCCAGGCCGGCGGCCAGGTCGCCCTGGAGCTGTACGAGGGCGAGGCCGAGGGATTTATTATCAGGAATCCGTCTTCAGCAGCTTCCGCACAGGCCCTTGAGAAAATCATCGCCTTCGTTCACGCCCAACTCCGGTAAAGATGACCGCCTCTGATTTCGCGCAGTTGGGCATTGCTGATGTTGTCGGCCTGATTCGGGCCGGCCAACTCTCGCCGGTAGAGCTCGTGCGGTTTTGCCTCGACCGTATCGAGTCGCTCAATCCTGGGTTGAACGCCTACCTGACCGTCATGGCGGACGCGGCGCTGGCTGCGGCCAAAGCTGCGGAACAAGCGGTGGCGGCGGGAGACGCCCTCGGGCCGCTCCACGGCGTGCCCGTTGCGCTGAAGGACAACTGCGAAGTCGCCGGGGTTCGGCTGACCGGCGGGACTCCGTTCCTGAGAGATCACGTTGCGCCCGTCGATGCCGAGATCGTCGCGCGCCTGCGCCAGGCGGGCGCCATTATTCTGGGCAAGCTCAATATGCACGAGTGGGCCATCGGCGGCACGACGCGCAATCCGCATTACGGCCCGTGTCATAACCCCTGGGACCCCACGCGTATTCCCGGCGGTTCCAGCGGGGGCTCGGGCGCAGCCGTTGCGGCGGATCTGGCCTTGGTCACAGTCGGCACGGATACGGGCGGGTCGGTACGTATTCCGGCGGCGCTGAATGGAGTCTGCGGTCTTCGACCGACGATGGGCCGCATCAGCAATCGGGGCGTTATCCCGGTCAGTTGGACCTTTGATACGGTTGGTCCGCTGGCCCGACGGGCAGAGGATATCGCGCACGTACTGCAAGTCCTGGCCGGTTATGATCCACACGATGTGACCTCGCGCGATCAGCCGACCGGGAATTATCTGGCCGGACTCAACGACGGCGTCAGCGGCTGGCGTGTGGGCCTGCTCGGCGGACATTTCCAGACAGAGCCCCAGCCGGCGGTGGTGGCGCTCGTCACGCAAGCGGCCGGCGTGTTCGAAGAGCTGGGCGCCGACGTGGAGGAAGTGGAGCTAGACGGCGCGGCAGGAACGATTGAGCGCGCGAGTGAAATGCTCCTGGCGGACGCCGCCGCCTTTCATCAGGCCCGGCTTGCGGAACGGGCGGACGGTTTCGGACCGGACGTGCGGACGCGGCTGCGGATTGGCGCCCTGGTCAGCGGCAGCCAGTATGCCCTCGCCCGCCAGGAGCAGCGCCGCTGGCAACGCCAGCTCTCTCAGACCTTCGAGCGCTACGATCTCCTCCTGGCACCGACCTGTGGCATTCCGGCTCCGCTCATCGAAGAAAGCGAAGGCGTGGAGACGACCCGGCTCCTGACCCGTTTCACCTATCCGTTCAGTTTAGCCCAACTGCCCGTGCTGAGCGTCCCGTGCGGGTTTACCCAAGGTCCGCTGCCGGTTGGCATGCAGCTCATAGCCCCGGCCTGGGCAGAGGCCGCTATCCTGCGCGCGGCCCAGGCGTATCAGCAGGCCACCGACTGGCATCTGCGACGGCCTAACGCGGAATAACAGGCAACACGATATGGGAGGGCCGACTCTCATCGTGGAACACGCGCTGCAAAGCCGGCTCCAGTTGCCGCGCCTCGGCGGCGGCTTGTCCGGTCTGCGGATTACGATCAAAGCGCGGGAAATTCGAGCTGGCGATCTCAACCCGCAGGCGATGGCCGGCTTTGAAGACATTGCTGGTGGCCCATAAGTCTATGGAGTAGGCATAGACCTCTCCCGGGGTGAGCAGTTTCGCCGTTGCGCGCGATTCCCGGTAGCGCCCGCGCAGGATGCCGTCGGTGAGATTGCGCGCATAGCCGTCCGGCTGAACGTCCACCAACTTGGCGGTAAAATCCGTATCCACGGCGCTGGTCGCCGCGTACAAACTGAGCGTGATGGGACCCGTCACCTCCAGGTCTCGCTCCAGGACCGGCGTGGTGTAGACCAACACATCATGCCGCTCCTCGATGGCGCGCTGATCAAACGCGCCGCCCGGCATAGCCGCCGGCCAGCCGGTGACCCCACCCCCTCTGGTTGGCACGGGCTGGCGTGGGTCTGAGACATACACATCCGCCGGTTCGGTACGCGGCGGCTCGGGACTCAACCCACCATCGCCGCGCAGGCTGTTGGCGTGCCCGTTACTGTGGAGGTAGTATTTTGTGTAGCGGGTGCGGGCGAGCGGCCATGCATCCTCCGTCCGCCACACATTCTCGCCCATGACAAAGAGGCGCACCCGCGGCTCTTCCAAGAGCCCGTTCTGTTTTCCTTTGAGCCAGTAGTCAAACCATTTGAGGTGGAGGCCGTCCAGGTCCGTGACGACGGCATGACTGGCAAAGCCGTAATCCACCTCTCCGACTACGTTGCCGAGGGGTAAGGTGTGATACCAGGGACCAATAACGAGTTTTTGTCCCTGCCGGGCTGCTGGGGTCGCCCCATGCTCACCCATGCCGACATAATTTCGCAGCGTGCCACCCAGAAAAATATCGTACCAGCCGCCCACATTGCAGACCGGCACCCGGATCGCGCGATGCCGGGCTTCGATATTCCAGCGCGCCCAGTACTCGTCGTCGTCAGGGTGGGCAAGCCAGTCGTAAAAATACGGGGCAGCCTCATGCAGGAACGGAAAATCGTTCAGGGGCAGATGCTGAAACCATACGCGCAGGTCATCAATCGCGCCGATCAACTGCCTGAGTTGGTCCGCCGGCGCGCCAGCTTTCCGTATGCGGCGCATAGACGTATCCGGCGCAAGGCGCGCCAGCGTCCAACTGGCGTTAAACCCGAGGGCAAAGGCGCCGCCCTGATACGTCCAGCCTTCGTGATAGTCGGAGGCCGTAATCAGGGGAAAGATCGCTTTGAGATGGGGCGGCGCACTGATCGCGGCCAGCCACTGGGTCGCGCCCACATAGGATGCCCCATACATGCCAACCTTCCCATCGGACCAGGCTTGGGCCGCACACCACTCGACTGAGTCATAGCCGTCTGAAATGTCATCGCGAAAGGCATAAAACTCCCCGTCGGAGGCGTACCGCCCGCGGGTGTCCTGGATGACCACGGCATACCCCTCGCCGGCCGTCCGCACGACATCAAGCATCAGCACCACTCCGGCCAGCAGATTTTTATTATACGGCGTGCGTTGGAGGATAACCGGATATTTCCCCGGTGTCGCCGGACGGTACACGTCGGCTCGTAATACGGTCCCATCCCGCATCGGGACCGGCACATCCTTATCAATAACGATACTCGACTCAGCCATAACGATTCTTCCCTTCTGCAGTCATATGAACTGTGCTCGTCGTGTCTTTAAGCAAGCCCGAGAGGCCGGCGCCTACGATGAGTACCCGGTGTTGCCTGAGAGTATTGACCCGCAACTCCATTCGAGTCGCCCTGTCCGGCCGCAGCCATTCTATCTGATCTGCGAGCATGATACCGTCCTGTCCCAGATGGCTGGCCAATCGAGCGTCGAAGGCAAAGCGCCCTCAGTCGTATCTCACCTCCTGGAACCGGGTGACTTTGTGTATGTTCCAGCCGGCACCCCCCACCGTATCATTCCCCACACGGACTCAGTTCAACTGCACTATAAAGCAAAGCAGGCGGGACTGGAGGGCATGAAGAGGGGGATACAGCCGAGGAACTGCCTCAGGAGGGATAGTGGCGCGTCTCCCAATTGTTTAACGCGCACGACACAAAGCGTATGTGTAGCCGGTGTGGGGCTGAACACCCGCCGGTTGACTTGACGGGCATTCGCTGGCCAGAGATTGCGTCTGCAATCCGGAGTGAACAGGACTGAGAGGCACTATATGGACACGCAGAATGGGAAATTTGTCGATTGTTCGGGCGTATCAGCACCAAAGCTGAACCTCTGGCCGTCCGTCCTCATTACCAAGGAAGACATTGAGGCTGAGGTCGTCCGCCTCGCGGATGGCTCCACACCGGCGAATGGCCGGCGCACCTCCCTGATCGTCCATCCAAACGCCCGTGAACCAGGCCTCGGGCTTGCGCCTGGCATCCGCGTGACGCTGAGCGTGCTGCGACCGGGCGAGCAGACACGGCCGGTTCGCCATAACTCCACCCAAGTGGATTTTTGCATCCGCGGTACGGGCTCCGCCCTGGTGCATGGCCGGCGTATCGACTTCGGGCAGTACGATGTGTGGAATACCCCATCGATGGCACCGTATTGGTACGTGAATGACGGTGAAGAGCTGCAAGTGCGACTCACGTATAGTAACGCCGCTCTGCTCGAAAAGATGAATGTGCATGTTGTGGATGACGACCCACCGCTGACAGAGGGGCCTGAGAAAGCGCCGGAAGGAGAGGCCCGCGCGCAGGCTGAAAGCCCTTTTGGCACCTTCCAATTAAGCGAGGACGGCGCGTTCTTAATGCCCTACGAGCGCCTTATTAATCCGACAGCAGTAGCCTCCAACCCGCTGCACTGGCCCTGGCAGCGCGTCAAGACGGAACTCGATAAGCTGGCTGCGCTGGGCAAGGACTATGTCGGACGACGATTGTATCTGCTGTATAATCCAGCCACCGGCAGAACAAACGGCACAACGCAGAATTTCTTTGCGACCATGACGATACGTCCGCCCCGAATAGTTGACCGTCCACACCGTCATACCTCGGCGGCGATCAACTATTATTTTGCCGGTAGTGGACGCAGCACAGTCGAGGGGAAAATCTACGAGTGGAAGGCTGGCGACCTGATGCTGTCAGCACCCGGCTGGGGCGTCCACAACCATGCATCGTATGATGAACCGGTCTACGAGCTGACGATTCAAGACCAGCCACTCAATATCGCTATGGAGTCTCTGTTGTGGCAGGAGAGTGTACAACAGCCTCTGAAAGTGCTTGGTGCGCAAGCCGGTTTCGCTACCAACCGGAAGGTTGGGGGGAATGAGGGATGAGCGAGGCAACCGAAAGTCTGGCACAGCCTGTTGCGATATATCGACTTCATCTCAACTGAACAGCACAGACTTGGTTATTGACACAGCGCTACGGCCCCATAAAGGAGACCTTGATGAAAATCGGATTCAATATGCCGCAGCTCAAAGAGTGTAAGGAAGCTGGTATCGATGAAGTCGTAATCGATACCAGCTTCCTTCAGGAAATGACGAGTGAAGACGACTGGATCGCTCAACCCGACTTTTTTAAGCCACTGTTAGATGCAGCGCATCGATAATTGAGGAGTACAGTCATGCCTGCACGCCTTGCAGACGGATACGTCTCGGCCGACGGCCATGTCGTTGAGCCGGCCGATTTATGGACGACCCGAATGGACCGGCGTTTCCGCGACCGGGCGCCCCACATCGAGACCCGCAAGGCGGTCGATTTCTATGTGATCGACGGGCTCGACCCGGTGGCCGTCGGCCTGGATGGCGCGACCCTGGAAAGCAAGATTGCCGGTAAGGTTGAGTCGCCGGTGGCCCGTCACGCGGATACCCGCCCGGGCGCCTGGGACCCGCAGGAACGGCTCAAGGACCAGGCGCTCGACAACCTGCGGGCCGAGGTGATCTACCCCGGCCAGTGGAGCCTCATGTTCTACCGTATTGCAGATGCCGAGTATCAACGCGCGGCCGTGCGGGTGTATAACGACTGGCTGAGCGAGTTCTGCGCCTACGCGCCGCATCGCCTGCTCGGCGCCGCTATCTTACCCATGCAGGGCCCCCTCGAATGGGCTGCCGAAGAAGCCGAACGCGCCGCCAAGATAGGTCTCAAGGCGGTCATGATCCCGGCCGCCGTGCCGGCCCGACCGTATATTCATCCCGACTATGAACCCTTGTGGGCACGCTTGGAAGCAATCGGGCTACCAGCGGTCGCCCACTCGGGGACCGCTGCTGATATCGGCGCCTCCACCCACGAGAAAGCTCGTCGGATCGGTCCGGGTATGGCGTTTATGGACGAAAAGGCATTCCAACCCATGAACGCGCTGACCGAGCTGATCTGGAGCGGCGCGCCCCAGCGTTATCCCAGGCTGAAGTTTATCATCTCCGAGGGCGGGATCGGCTGGATTGCCTGTCTGCTGCGCTTGATGGATCACTGGTGGGAAGACCATCGCCACTGGATGCAACCCCAACTCGACGAGCCGCCCAGCACCTATTTCAAGCGCCAGTTCTGGGCCACGTTTGAAGATGACCGGGCCGGGATTCTGACCCGCGAACTCATTGGCGTTGAACGCCTCATGTGGGGGGCCGACTATCCCCACACCGAGGGCACCTTTCCCAAGTCCCGGCAGCAGATTGCCAAGGATTTTGTCGGCGTCCCGGACGACGAAGTGTATCGGATGGTCGTCGGCAACGCGGCGCAGCTCTTCGGGATACCGCTCTGACCGGAAGGAGAACACCTATGATCGAACCGTATAATGCCGTTGGCTTGATTCCGACGTTTTGGGGTATCCGCACGCGGGCGGACATGCAGAAGAATATCGAGCATATCCGCAGTCTGACCAAAGCCGCCTTCTGGCTCTCCAATCTTGATATTCCGGTCCGCCTGCTCGCCATCCCGGAGGGCGCGCTGCAAGGCTTTAACGACGAAGTCCTGGACGTCGATCACACCGAGTTTGCGCAGACCTGCGCGATTGATATCCCCGGCCCGGAGACCGACCAACTCGGCCAACTGGCGCGCGAGTACGGGGTCTTCATCATGGCCCAGGCCAAGGCGCGGCATGAAGACTGGCCCAAGCTGTTCTTCAACGTCGGCTTTATTCTCGACCCGGATGGTCAGTTGATTCTCAAACACTATAAGATTTCCGCCCTGTTGCCGTGTGAGCGCTCGGTGTCGCCCCACGATCTCTTTGACTGGTGGATTGAAAAATACGGACGCAGCCTGGAGGCATTCTGGCCGGTGGCCGACACCGAGATTGGCCGTCTGGGCGTCATGATGGCCATGGAGGGCAATTATCCGGAGAACGGCCGCGGGCTGGCGATGAATGGCGCGGAGGTCGTCTACCGCGCCTCCCTGCCCGGCCCGTTCACCCAGAACGATATCTTTGAGATTTCCAACCGCGCCCGGGCGCTGGAGAACAATATGTATATCGTTGCTCCCAACATCGGCGGCTATCACCTCTACCCGGACAGCGAGACGCCGATTGACGCCGGTAGCGGTCAGTCCATGGTCGTTGACTACAAGGGGGCAATCGTCGGCAAGCAGCGCGACACCAACGGGTCAACCTATGTCCGGGGCGTGATCGACATCGAAGCCTTACGCCACCACCGGGCCAACGCCCAGGTCACGAACTGGATGAAGGACGTGCGGGCAGAAATGGCGCAGCTCATCTACGAAAGGCCGATCTACCCCAAGAATCGCTATATCGACAAAATCCCCGGCAACCACGCCCAGTACAAAGCAGAGGTCATCGACCAACAGATTGCCCTGATGCAAGCCCGCGATATCTGGAAGAAACCGGCGAAGTGAGGGGAAGTAGGTGCAGGAGGATGGATCGAGAGAACAGTTTCTGGCAGTAGAAGAAGGGGCTGACGTGCCAGATAGACGTAGACAACAGTTACTCCGAAGATTGCTCTCTGGTTCAAGGAATATCCGGTTTGCTGATGCAGTGGCGTGTGCAGAAGCGTTTGGGTTTCAACTTTCCCGCGTCAGTGGTAGTCACCATATCTACGTCCACCCAGCAGTTCCAGAACTCGTCAATCTGCAAAACGTCAAAGGTCAAGCAAAGCCGTATCAAGTTAGACAACTCCTAGGGCTCATCAAGCGCTATAACCTCTAGCTACAAGGATGAACCATGAAAGATTACCATATCAACGTCTTTTATAGCGAAGAAGATGAGGGCTATATCGCTGATATTCCCGATCTGCCCCATTGTGCAGCTTTCGGCATAAGCCCGGAAGAAGCCTTGCAAGAAGTGCTCAAAGCAAAAAAAGCGTGGCTAGAGGCTGCCCACGCAAATGCCAAGCCTATCCCAGAACCCCGGTATCGCCCGGTCATCTCTCAGACAGGCCAATAAGTTCAGCAGATTGCCCTGATGCAGGCCCGCGACATCTGGAAAAAGCCGGCGAAGTGAGGGGATAGATATGCTGCTGGAAAAAAACTTATTGATCCTAGTGGAAAAGCTTCGCGAGCGGATTGACGTTCATGGTGATACGCTTCGTCAGAGTGAGATGCAGACACGCTATGTGCTAATTGACCCGCTGCTGCGGGAACTGGGTTGGGACACCGAAAACCCTGCCTTGGTGAGACCCGAGTTCAAAGTGGCTGGCAAGGCAGATTACGCCCTGCTCAGGGATGGCAAACCTATTATGATGATAGAGGCTAAGAAACTGGATGAGCCTCTACAAGATAAGGCTCTCGATCAAGCGATCAGATACTGCGTGAAGGAGGGGACTCGCTACTGCTCGGTCACTGATGGTAGGCGCTGGGAAATCTATGAGCCCCACAGAGGAGCTGTCCCTATAACCGAGAAGCGGATAGGCCAATTCGACTTGAAGGACCAACCAGCCGCTGAGGCGTGCCTGAAGGCGTTGACATTGTGGGAGGTCAGAGTTTCGGGCCACGTTGCGACTCCGCCGGAATCTCTCACTCCGAATACTCCGACGACTCCAAGCCCGGATGAACAGAAATGGCGACCACTATCGGAGTTGAATCAACAACCACATGGTACCCCTCCGGTAGCAATTCAGTTTCTCGACAATTCGGTCGTTCCGGTTAAAACGTGGAAATCGATATTGCTCGAAGTCGCGAAATGGCTCGAAAAAAATAAGCTCCTCACAGAAGACCATTGCCCTATCCTGAGGACGACGAGAAACACAATATGGTACGTAGTACATACCAAAGCTGCTCATTCAAATGGAAAGCCGTTTAGGGATTCTACCCAAGTGGGATCATTCTATATTGCGAGTAACAGTAGCGCAGCCGTTGCCAGTGCCATTCGAATCATTAGGCACGTAGGCCAAGACCCGGCGCAATTCAAAGTCCGGTTTTCCCCACCATAGGGAAACCTGATGATGCATCTAATAATGCGCAATAATCTCACGCGCAAACTCAACAATGCTCTCCTCAACATAGCCCCACGGCGGAGAAATCACCATTTGAGTCAGACCGGCGGCTTCTAATTCTTTGAGGCGCGTAATCACTTCCTCTCGGGTGCCGGTTACGCTCATGGCTCGAATCACCTCCGGGGTGATGAACTCTTCTTCGCCCGGATGCAGAAAGCGTGAGTGGGTCACATGAATGTCATCCCAGCGTTCGTCCAGATACGCTCGGTATCGCGGAGTGAGGAACGGCTCAAAATAGGCGGGCGCGTTCTTGCCCTGCCGCACGACCTCATACGCATAGTGCAGCCCCACGGCAATGCGCGGCCCGACTCGGCTGAGGACCCGAGGACTACTGAGCGTTTCGCCTGGGCGCAGTACGCACGCGACACCGACAGTGACGACCGGATAATCTTGCCCGGATGCTTGCCGCTTGCCCTTGGCCGCTTTGTCTAATGTCGCCGTCAGGGCGTCAGGGGTAATCGTACTCACCGTAATCAACCCATCACCGAGTTCTCCGGCCAAGGCCAGCGCTTTGGGATAGGAAGCCGCAAGATAAATCGGGACGGGATCGGTGACGTTAATATAGCCGTGCTCGCGGTCGAGGAAACGGATCTGACTGTGACGCCCGCGTTCATGGTATTCAACCGCTTCGCCACGCAGCAGTTTTCGACATACGTCGATCGTCTGCCGAAAGGTATCCAAGCGGACGGGCGGCATGTTCATGGCGCGCCAGGCGGTGTGACCGGTCCCCAGACCCAGGATGGTCCGGCCGGGCGCGAGTTGGTTCACCGTGGCGATCGAGTGGGCAATGACCGGGGCAATACGGGTGCCGGCAATCGCCACGGCCGTCCCAAGCTGTATGGTGCTGGTATGCTCAGCCGCCAGGGTCATACACGCATACACGTCTGAGGCCAGCATCTGGGTATCGACAAACCAGGCGTTGGTGAAGCCCATTTGTTCAGCCAGCACGGCGTGCTTCCAACTGTTTTGAATATGCGACTGAAAACTCACCCCAAAGTTCATGGCAGGTCCTTACCCAATCTCGACGTCTTCGACAATAAACATGCGGGAGTTGGCGAAGTCCACAAACTTGGCCTCATCCGGGCGGATAATTTCGAGATAGCGGGGATGGGTGAACGCCTTGCCAATATCCTCTACGCTGTCGAACCATAGCTCGGCGATGCCGTCGAAGGGCGCCTCGTCCGAGGGCGGAAACCCCGGTACGGGATCGCTGAGCGTATGACCCTGGACATATCTGCGGACGTACTGCCAGAACTCCGGTACACTTCGGACCAGCGGGCCGTGATTGTTTTTCCAATAGTCCTGAAACTCGGCCACGCTCATCCCGGCCTTGCGGCGCGCACACCCAATGAATTTCACCATGCGTTACTCCCTTCCATCGAAAATCAGACAAAAAGAACCGTTGGCATGGTCGGGTAAATCCGTGTACGAGTCAAGCTGTGATCCCGAAGGAGTACGTATGCCCTACGCCAACGATAACGGAGTCGAGCTGTGGTATGACCTGAACGGTAGCGGCGAGCCGCTGGTCGTCAGCGGAGGATTCGGTCTGTTACACGACCAATTCGCCTATATCCGCGACCTGCTCACCCTCCACCTCCAGGTGATCGATTGGAACTACCGAGGCGCCGGCTTGTCAGACCGCGCCTGGCCCGGCGGCTATCCTTTTGATCGCTGGGTCGACGACTTGAGGGTGATTCTTGACCAGGCGGGTCTCGACACGGTCCATCTGTGGGGCACCTCGACCGGCGCGCCGCTGAACGTCCGGTTTGCGGCCCGGCATCCCGAGCGTGTCAAAAGCCTCATCACCTATCCTGGTATTTCATTTAGCCCCGAGAGCCGCCGCATGTTTCGCGTCTTTCAAGACGTGACCGAAGCGTTCGGATACGAGGCGCTGGGACGCCTGACCCAATGGATAGGCAGCGCCGAGCACAACGTCTTCGGCGACAGGGCCAATGAGATCGCTCTGTTTGAAATCGAGTCGTTCAAGCGCAACTTCTCCATCCCGTCCTTGGCAAAGACGCTGGAAACTTTTGCCCACTGTGAGCTGTCTGCCGATGTCGCCAAGCTGGCTATGCCGGTCCTGGTGTTAATGGGGAACTCCGGCCACCTGGGGGCGGCCACGCCGGGTCAAACCGCCGCGATTGAAGCGTTTACCAGCCTGTGTCCCCAGGCCGGGGTAAGGCTCATCGAGAACGGCGGCGGGACCTATCATATGATCGAACAGCCCGAACAGACGGCTGCCGTTGTCGTCGATTTTGTGAACACGCACTCAGGAGCCTGAGCGGGGCCAGGAAGGAGGAAGGAGCTTTATGATGTGTTGCGTTTGTGTCACATTATGGACATGAATAAATCAGCCGTCGTACACGCGCGTATAGAGCCCCAAACAAAGAAGCAGGCTGAGGGCGTTCTCCAGAAGCTTGGACTCAGTCCCACGGAAGCGATTCGGCTCTTCTATCGCCAGATTTGTCTGCGCGGTGGTCTCCCGTTTCCAGTCCTTATCCCTAACAAATTGACGACCAAGACGCTGAAGAAAAGCCAGCGGGGGGAGGACGTCGACACCTTCGACTCACTGGAGGATATGCTTGAGAGCTGGGAGAAATGAAAAAGCTCTCCCAGACAAAGCAATTCGTGCGGGATGTCAAACGACTGCGCCGCCGCGGGAAAGATATTGGCAAGCTCAGGACCGTAGTGGGCCAGTTGGCCCGGGGGAGGGCTCTTTATGCAAAGCACCGTGATCATGCTCTGACAGGGGCGTGGAAGCATTACCGCGACTGCCACATCGAGCCGGATTGGGTCTTGATCTATTCAATGGACAGGAACAGTCTTCGACTTGAGCGTACAGGCTCACATAACGACCTTTTCGAATAGCCGTGTCCAAGCGAGAGCGGGGAAATCAGTGTAGGAGTCAAAATGTAATCCCCGAAGGAGGACCCTGCCTAACCTTGACGGCACGTCGAGCGCTCTGCGATAAGGAGGTATCCAGTCCAAAGGAGGGGCACTATGCTCGATTGCGTCGTCAAAGGTGGGCAGGTTGTTACTCCCCAAGCCGTGGGGGAAATGGATGTCGGCATTCAGGGCGAAAAGATCGTCGCCGTCGGCTGGTCGGGCACGCTGTCGGAGCAGGCCACTCGGGTGATCGACGCCAGCGGCAAAATTGTCATCCCGGGTGGCATCGAGCCCCACGCCCATATCGGCATTCCCGTGCCGAGCGAGTGGTCGGGTCAGCCGGATATCATGACCCAGCCGCCCCAGGACGCCAGCCGGGCCGCCGCGTTCGGGGGGGTCACGACCGTCGTCGATTTCGCCGGGGACCTGAGTTTTGCGGTGGTCGAAAACGCCCAGCCCAAATCCATCATGAGTGTCATCGAGGAACGCCGCAGCGTGTTTCGCACCCATGCCTACACCGACTATACGTTCCACTACATTCTGGCGGGCGAGGTCGCGCCGGAGACGATCGGCGAGATTGGCGAGGCCATCCAGGAAGGCATCGCCAGCTTCAAGATTTTTACGACGTTTCATCCCATCCGGGTTCCCTACGGGCACCTGTGGACCATATTTGCCGAGGTGGCCAAGCACGGCGGCATCATGGCGGTCCACGCCGAAGAAGACGAAGTCGTGCGTTATATGACCGAAAAGCTCAAGCGTGAGGGCCGCGACCAGGGCTATAACCTCCACCTGGTTCACAACAACATCTCCGAAGACTTGGCCTTCCGGCATATCATCCGTTTGGCCCAGCATACCGAGGCCGGTATTTACTTTGTGCATACGACCGCCAAAGAAGGCGTAGCGGCCATCGCCGAGGCGCGCAACGCCGGTCAACCGGTGTACGGCGAGGCGCTCCACAATTACCTCCAGTTCACCTGTGAGGATTACAAAAAGCCCGGCGGCACCGCGATCCATACCTATCCGGCCATTAAATTCGCGGATGACCGAGACGCGCTGATCGCCGGCTTGATGGACGGCCGGCTGGCGACCACGGCCACGGATGAATACACCACCCATAAAGGCCCGAAGTTGTGGGGCGATACGATCGAGACCGTCTGTGGCGGGCATAACGGCATTGAGACCCGCATGCCGGTCGCCTTCACCAAGTTTGTGGCCGAGCGTAATATGTCGCTGCAACGCTTCGTTGACATTACCTCGGCCAACGCCGCCAAGCTCCTGGGACTCTATCCCCGGAAGGGAGCGATTCAGCCGGGCAGCGATGCCGATCTCGTTTTGATTGATCCCGACCTGAACAAAACGCTCACCATGGACGACCTACACGCAGACTCCGACTACAGCATCTGGGAGGGCTTTACCTGCCAGGGCTATCCGGTGCTGACCATGCTGCGCGGCAAGGTGATTGTCGAGCAGGGACAACTGGTCGGGAGTTCGACCGACGGCCAATGGCTCAAACGGCGGGTGTCGGGCGATATCATCTCCCGGCCAGTGGTATAGACAGCGAAGACACCCTCACCCTGACCCTCTCCCTGGGGGAGAGGGAAATGAGAGGTCTGCATGAAAAAAGTAGGCGGGGTGCTGGCCTGGCATCCCGAAGTGGCCATGACCCAAGACGAGATCGACGATTTTCTGTCCGGGCGCTGGGTTGTACGCCTGGCGACGCTGGCGCGGGACGGATATCCGCATGTGACGCCGCTGTGGTATTACTGGGATGGCCAATGTCTGTATCTCGCCCTGACCCGGAATCGACTCGCCTTCAAACACCTCAACCGCGACCCGCGCTGCTCGGCCGCCATAGATATGGATGACCGTCCACTGATGGGCATGCGCACCAATATGGCCAAGGCGGTGGTGATCAAAGGCAAGGCGGAAATGGCAGCGGTAGGCTCGGGCAAAACCGTGCGCGTCGAAGCCGGCCCGTGGCAGGGTGAGCATACCCCGGAGCACCTGATGACCCTGCTGGGCAATCGTTACAGCCTCTCGGCCCGTGACGGGGCACTCGGTTTTAGCCACGAGTCGTTTGGCGAAATCTTCGCCCGGCCCGAGGGACGGGACAGCCAGCTCTTTAAGGATAACGAAGGCCGCGTCATCACAAAGATTATTCCTCAAAAGATCCAAGCCTGGGACTTCTCGAAGGCACCCATGGGCTATGTAGAGTGAAGCGCAAGGAGGTACGGTATGGCACGTTCTTTCACTGTAGCAGCAGCCCAGCTCGGGCCGAGTTCCAGCACCAAGGCCCAGACCGTCGAACGCATGGTCGGGCTGATTCAGGAAGCCGGACGGCGCGACGTCGAACTGCTGACCTTTTCCGAGCTTTCCCTGACCCCGTATTTTGCCACGCGGGTGCGCGCAGCCTGGCAGGATTTCCTCGAAGACGGTCAGCCTTCAGCCGTGACCCAGCCCCTTTTTGAGGCCGGGCGTCAGGCTGGACTGCACTGGGTCTTTCCCTTTGCCGAGCGCGAAAACGGCCAGGTGTATAATACCGCGGTGCTCGTCGATCCGGCGGGAATAATTGTCCAGAAATACCGCAAGGCGCATATTCCCGGCGTGGTCGAGCCGCGGGGCCAGGAGCTCGATATTTTCGAAAAGCGCTATTTTACCGAGGGGAATCTGGGCTTTCCGGTGACGGCTCTGCGTACCGGTGAGTCGGCCAGGCTGGGCATGCTCATCTGTTACGACCGGCGGTTCTCAGAGGCATATCGGGCGCTCGCACTCGAAGGGGCCGAGCTGATCTGCATTCCCTATAATACGCCCACGTTTGGCCGCCCCCCAGAAGAAGGTCACGAAACCGCCGAAATTCTCCTGCGCGCCGCCGCCATAGAGAATCAGGTCTTTATTGTCGCGGCCGGCAAGGCCGGCGTCGAAGATGGCGTCGAGTATATCGGGGGCAGCGAGGTCATCTCGCCCGAAGGCAAAATATTGGCTAAAGCCCAGACCGCTGGAGATGAACTGGTCGTCACCACGATCGACCTGGACGCGCTCGCACGGCTCAAAGCCCGCTGGGATTTCATGCCGGACCGCCGGCCGGAGCTGTATCAAACCCTCGCCGACAAGGACCGTACCGCCGCTACGTCAACGGGAAAGTGAGGGCATCAGTATGCTCGCCTATGCGTAAAGCAGTGGAAGAAATAACGATGCAAGCCGAGCAAAACACATCCGAGCGCCGAGCGCGATGTCCCGCGTCTGACGAAGACATCCCGATCCTTGACCTGGGTCCATTCCTCGCGGGCGAAGACGGAGCGGCCGAAAAGACTGCGGCGGAACTCCGCTCCGCGCTCGAACAGATCGGCTTCTTCTATATTCTGAACCACGGCGTTCCCGAAAATCTGCGCGACCATCTGATTGAGCAAACCGCGGCGTTCTACCGCCTGCCGCTTGAGCGCAAGCTGCCGCTCAAGATGAACGCCTACGGGGTCGGCTATGTACCCAGGCGGGGCGAGTTGCTCAAAACCTCACCGTATTACACCGGCACGAAAAAACCCGATGTGTGCGAAGCCCTGATTCTGCAACGCGACTGGGGACCGGGCTCGGAAACGCGGCAGAACCCGTGGCCGGACCATCTGCCGCTGTTTCGGCAGGCGGTTCAGGATTTTTTTGAGGCCACGGAAGATCTGGCGATTCAGATGCTGCCGCTGTACGCCTTGGCGCTGGGGCTTGAGCGCGACTTCTTTGCGCACAAGTTCCGCAAATATAAAGCCCTCAACGCTCTGCGGGTTTCGTATATGCCGCCGGATAGGCTGGCTGACGACGAGTTCAACGTCGGCCCGCATACGGACGGTTCATTCATGACCCTGCTGGCAACCTCGGATCAGCTCGGCCTGGAAATTCTGTCGCCGTCCGGCCGATGGCTGAAGATGCCGCTCATTCCGAATGCCTTTGTGGTCAACGCGGGCGACCTGTTGACCCGCTGGTCCAACGGGCGGGTCCGTTCCACACCGCACCGGGTCATCAACACCTCAGGGCAGGACCGTTATTCGATACCCCTCTTTGTGCAGCCCACGGCGCACACGCTCATCGACTGCCTGCCAACCTGCTGCGGCCCGGACCATCCGCCCCAGGAGCCGCCCATCGCCTGTGTCGATTACCTCCAGTGGTTTATGGAAGAGAATTTTGCCCTGGGAGAGCGCAGCTACGACAGGCCGGAGTCGTCACAGGTCTCTCGGGAAAGGGACAGGCTTCAGCCACCACAATGACCCACACCCCCATCGGACGACTGCGCCTGGTCGGCATTCTGGAAGGTATCTCCTTTCTCGTGCTGCTCGGTATTGCCATGCCGCTCAAATATGTATGCGGACAGCCGCTGACGGTGCGGATTGTCGGTCTGATTCATGGCGTCCTGTTTCTCTGGTTTTGCGGCGTATTGCTCAACGCAAAAGATGCGGCCGGCTGGGGCCTGAAAAAAGCCGGTCGGATTCTCGTCGCCGCGCTGTTGCCTTTTGGACCCTTTGTGATTGATAGGAGCTTACGCAGAGAAGATGAGGCGCTGAGAGAAAAAACACCGGCCTAGAAAAGGAGAAAACCATGCAAACGATCAGCAAAGAGCATATTGTCCGCACCTTTGACGCCACCCATCCACCGGCGGCCCGCGTCCAGCCGGGCGAGGTCTTTGTCATGGAAACCAACGATCGCTTCCGGGATTGGAACGACGGCGGTCAGTGGCCCATGGAGCAGTTGTCCGTGATGACCGGCCCGGTTTGGATCGAGGGCGCCCAGCCCGGCCATACCCTGGCCATCGAGGTCCTGGACATCCGGCCCGCGCTGGGCTTTGGCTATGTGGTGGCGATTCCGGGCTACGGTTTACTCAAGGACCAGGTCGAGTTCTGCAAAAAGGTCGTGCCGATTGAGGGCAATCGTATTCGCTACAACGACACGATCAGCCTGCCGTTTATTCCGAATATCAGTAAGATTGGCCTGGCTCCCGCCGACGGCTCCCGCCCCAGCAACGCGGTCGGCGCTTTTGGCGGCCAGCTCAGCAATAGTCAGCTCGGCAGCGGTTCCACTGTGTTTTTGCCGGTGAGTGTCGAGGGCGGCCTGCTGACCATAGAAGACGTGCATGCCCGGATGGGCGATGGCGAGGCCACCGCTTCGGCGGTTGAAATCGCGGCGGAGGTGACGCTGCGCTGTCGCGTCGCGCACGAGTTTCCGTTGCAGCGGCCGCTGGTGATCACGCAGGATGAAGTCCTCACCATGGGTGATGGGGAGACGGCCGAAGTCGCCGCCCGGCAGGCCCTGGAAGACCTGTCCCAGCTCTTGGTGGAGCGCGCCGGGGTCAACCCAACCGAAGCCGCCATGCTGGCCAGCGTTGCCGCCGACCTGCGCATCTCAGAAATGGCGGGCTCCCCGTGTCATGTGCGGGCCGCAATAGACCGGGACATTCTCAATTTATAAATGGTCGGACTGGTAGAAGAGTATGGGAGCATCAAGAATCGCCATTCATATCGATGAGACGTTGTTGACTCGCCTCGATCAACTTGTTCAGACCCGTGTTTTTCCGAGTCGAAGCAAGATTATCCAAGAAGCGATAAGAGAAAAACTCGAACGATTTGACCGAGGTCGCCTCGTCCGCGAATGCAAGAAACTCGACCGGCAGTTTGAGCAGGTGTTGGCAGAAGAAGGGCTGGATGACGAAGAATGGCCCGGATATTGAGGGGTGAAATCCGCTGGGCCAACCTGAGCCCGGTCCGAGGGCGGGAACAGGCGGGACGGCACCCAGTCCTCATTCTGAGCCAGGATATTTTTAATGAGCATTCTGGGACAGTGATCGCTATGGCCCTGACAAGTCAGCCACAGCGAGCCGGCTTCCCCCTTACGCTGGAACTTCACTCGCCCGTACTACCAAAGCAATCCTGGGTAAAGATCAGTCAGATTCGGACCCTGTCGGTAGAGCGAATTGGAAGAAAATTAGGCCAGGTCCCAGCCGAAGAGCTCGCCCGAGCTATTGAAGGCCTGAATGAAATCATAGGAGGCTGATCCACGCCAGGCAGGCGGTCGTCACTGGAAAAGATATTTGGATTGGTGGACGACGCTTACTTCTTCGGGGCCTGCCCGAACGAGCCGCTGCCGGAGTCCAGAAACGCCTGCTCTTCCGGGGTGGACCTTCGTCCGAGCAGGACGTTGCGGTGCGGGAAGCGACCGAAGCGCCGAATAAGAGCAAGATGCTTGCAGGCCGAGCCCTGAAAATCCTCGATCAGTGCTGCCCACTCCGGGGGAGCAGTCGCCAGCACAGCATCGCCTCGACGCACCGCTTCTTCTTGGAGCGTCAGGTCCTCGGCGTGCTGGAACGGCATCAAACAAAACAGTTGCTCCAGCACGCTCAAAGAGGCAGGAAAGCCGCGCTCAAAGCCGCGCCGGGTGACGTGTTGGGCGAACGAATCGGCCGCAAAGGCCGCGGCCGTGCCGCGATAGAGATTCCGCGGCAACTGATCCAGGGCGATAATCAGCGCCAGCCACCCTCGGGGGTGGGATTCCCAGGACGCCAATCCGCCGGACCGGGCTTGTATCACGAGATCGGAAAAGCGGGTTCTGATGACGGCATCGGTTTCGGGTGTGGCCTGAAACCAAAAAGGATAACGCTCTTCGGCCTTGCGCGCGTCCGAAGCCGCATCGGCGAACCAGAACTGGAGCAGTTGTTCGGGGTCCATAGGCGTGCGGATTATCCACTTTATCGGAGCACTCTGACGGTCTGACCGTCTTGAACCAGCACGGTCGGGTCCATCCCCACAAACAGCCCGCTGCCAACCACGCCGGGAATCGAGAGGATGTGTTGCTCAAATTCGGCAGGATTGGCAATCGGACCGATCGCGCAGTCAATAATGGCGTTGTCGTTATCGGAGACAAACGCCCCCGATTCGGTCTGCCGCGGGGTGGGCGCGCAGGACAGGGCGCGCAGACGGCGGCAGCAGGGCGTGACTCCGAACGGCACGACTTCAACCGGCAGCCTGCCCCGCTCGCCGAGCACGGACACCAGCTTTTCGGTGCCCACCAGCACGATGAATTTCCGGGCCGCGGCAGCCACGATTTTTTCGCGCACCAGGGCCCCGCCATAGCCTTTGATGAGGTTCCGGTCGGGGTCAACCTCATCCGCGCCATCAACGGCAATATCGATGCTCTCGACTGCCTCAAAAGTCGTGAGGGGAATGCCAAGCTCCTGGGCGAGCGCCAGCGTGACTCGGGAGGTCGGAAGCCCACGAATACGTAAGCCGGTACGCACCCGAGCGCCAAGCGCGCGCACGAAGGCGGTCGCGGCCCGGCCCGTGCCCAGACCGACGACATCTCCGTCTTTTACAAATTCGAGGGCGCGTTCAGCGATAGTCATGCCTTGCTCTGCTGTGTCGGGAGAAACCCCTAGGCCAGGGCTTGCGTAATGGTCTCGCGCAGGGTTTGCAAGCCGGCGTGCACGTCCGGTCCGAGGTGCACGCGTAGCGCCCGCCGTCCCCGTTCGGCCAGCACCGCAAAGTCGCCTTGGGCCTGGAAGCGTTTCAGCGTACCAAAACTGTAACCCTGGCCGGGAATGTCCAGGTCGTTGGCGTCGTCTGACGTAATCTGGAGAAACACGCCGGAGTTGGGACCGCCCTTATGCAGTTGGCCGGTGGAATGCAGGAAGCGTGGCCCAAAACCGAGGGTGGTGGCCACGCTCTTCGCGTCCCGGACGGCGCGGCGCAGGGCTTGCAATTCGGCGCAGGTTGCCTCGTTCATTTCAATATAGGCATTAATGGCAAAATAATCGCCGGCCTGAATCCGCCCGAGATGCGCGCCAAGCAGGGCTACCGCGTCCTGGCAGGCTGCTGCTTGCAGAGCTTGCGTATTTGCTGCATCCGAGAAGAAGCGCAGCCCCCGGTCTGCTAAAAACGGCGTCTCGTCCGGCACCTGGCCGGTCTCTTCAAACGTCGCGGTCAGTTGTCGGGTGGCCCTTTTACTGGCTTCCACGTCCGGCTGGTTAAAGGCGTGAATCCCGAGCAGGGCGCTGGCCACGGCCGTCGCCATCTCCCAGCGGAAAAATTCCTGGCCCAGGCTGAGCGTGTCTTCGAGACTGATACGCACGACCGGCTGGCCGGCTTTTTCGAGCGCGTCCATAGCCGCATCCTGCTCGGCCGCAGGCGCGCTGTTGAGTCGAATATAGATAAAGAGCCGATCCCGGCCATAGACCTCGGGCGGACCCAGGGTCTCGGCGTCAATCGGGATAAGCCCCTGCCCCTGCTTGCCGGTCGATTCGGCGATGAGCTGCTCCAGCCACGCGCCTAGGGCGTCGATGCCCGGCGAGGTCACGAGCGTCACTTTGTCTCGGCCGTGTTGCGCCAGGGTGCCCATAATCGTTCCCAGCGTGACACCGGGATTGACCTCGGGCGGCACACTCGCCGAGCAGGCCTGGACCATCAGGGCGGAACTGTCCAGGAAACGCTGGACATCGAGGCCCATCAGGGCAGCCGGGCCCATGCCAAAATTCGACAGGGCCGAATACCGGCCGCCGATGCTTGGCACCCCCGACAAGATGGAACGGAACTGACGCTGTTCGGCAAACTGTTGGAGCGGGCTGTCGGGATCGGTAATGGCGATGAACCGCGCACCGGCTTTGTCCGCGCCAAGAGCCTGGACGACTTGGTCAAAGAAATATTGCGTGAAGACATTCGGCTCGGTCGTCCCACCCGACTTTGAGGAGACAATAAACAGCGTCTTCCTAGGATCGATTTTTTGCGCACAGGCTCTGACTTGAGCCGGCACAGTCGAGTCGAGAACGAGGAGTTCAGGGCGGCCGTCCAGCACGCCGAAGGTGCGTTTCAGAACCTCCGGGCACAGGCTCGAACCGCCCATGCCAAGCAGGAGGATATGCTGAAAGTCACCGGCCTTGATCTCTTCGGCGAGTTGAATGAGGGGGAGAATGTTCGTCCGCTGCGCCTCCACGATATCGAGCCAACCAAGCCACTGATTCTCGTCCTTTCCAGACCAGAGCGCCGGGTCCTTGTGCCATAAGCGCCGAACTTTCCCCTGTGTCCGCCAGTCTTTCAGGCTGGCTTCGACGAGAGCGGACGCACCGTCCAGGCTATACGTCTGCTGGGCCAGCTCACTGCCCAGCATGGCCTGGCGCTTGCGCTCGATTGAACCGAGCAGAGTGTCAAACGGTTCAACAAATTTACGCACGGCTTCATCCAGGAGTTGGCCGGTCGCAGCTTGCAGAGACACTCCGACCTCAGCCAAGGTACTGATGATAGTCTGTGCGTTCGCCAGGTTTTCTTCCCAGTTGGCGGTCAGCCGTGACTCGACCCGGCCGCCATCCCGGAAGGCCGTAAAGGTTTCGCCCGGCATGGTATTGACGGTGTCCGGGCCAATCAGTTCGTCAACATAGAGCGTCTTGGAATAGCGCGGGTTTTTCGTGCTCGTGCTGGCCCATAAGAGGCGTTGCGGTCGCGCGCCGTGTGCTTCGAGAGCCCGCCAGCGCTCGCTGGCCATCAGATTTTTATACGCGGCATAGGCAATTTTTGCGTTCGCAATGGCGACTTTTCCGAGCAGGTTTTCGATTGTGGCCTTTTGCTCGGCACTGTCTGCGGTCTCAATAGCCTGGCTGAGCTTTTGGTCGATCAGGGTGTCGATGCGACTGATGAAAAAGCTGGCGACACTCGCCACCGTGCTCAGGTCTCCACCCCTTTGAGAGAGTTGCTCCAAGCCGTCCAAATACGCCTCGGCGACCGCTTCATACGCTTCGACCGCAAAGAGCAGGGTCACATTGATATTGATTCCTTCACCAATTAACTGGGCGATGGCCGGCACGCCGGCTTGGGTGGCCGGCACCTTAATCATGACATTGGCCCGATCGACCATTGTGTACAGACGCCGGGCTTCTTCGAGGGTCGCTTGGGTGTCATGGGCCAGATAGGGCGAGACCTCAAGGCTGACATAGCCGTCTTTGCCCTCGGTTTTCCGATACACCTCAAACAACACGTCCGCGGCCAGCCGGATGTCCTGAATCGCCAGACGCTCATACACGTCCAGGGCCGACCCCACCCCCTGTTCGACCAGGGCCTGCATGGGTTGATCGTAATCGGCACTACCCGTCAGCGCCTTCTCAAAAATAGCCGGATTCGACGTCATGCCGAGCAGGCCGTCGTGCTCGACCATGGCCCGGAGATCACCGGAAGTGATAAGGCTGCGCTGGATATTGTCATACCAGATACTTTGACCCAATTGCTGGACAGCAACCAATGGATTTTCCATGCTCTTCCTCGTCCTTCCCCTCACCCCAGGCACTCATTCCTACCGGGTAGGGCCTGAATGGCATTGGCGATCCGCACGACCCACCCTCTTCTAGCATAGCTCCTTTCGCGTCGGCAAAGGGGGCGGGGATGTCGGCTTACGCCTCGCCAGCCTGCCCGCTTGAGCTGACGATTGGACTGGGCCATACTGAGCCAGTCCAATCGTCAGGACCAATGCCCGTCCATACCGACCCAGGGGGAGCACCCAATGAGCGCGGAATACACTATCGTTATCGAGAAGGATGAAGACGGCTATTACGTGGGGAGTGTTCCCGCCCTTCCGGGCTGCCATACTCAGGGCTCGTCCATTGACCAGTTGCTCGAACGGATGCAAGAGGCAATCGCACTCTGGCTTGAGGTTGAGGGTGAAGACGCGTCAAGTCCACTTGAACTGGTCGGTGTACAAAGAATCTCTGTATGACCAGACTGCCGCGCGTGACGGGTGCCCATGTGATCCGCTCTCTGCGGAAGGTCGGTTTTGAGGTTGTGAGGCAACGTGGGAGTCATGTGATTATGAAGCACCCGGATGGACGCGGCACGGTTGTGCCCATTCATAGTGGTGAAACGATCGGCGTTGGCCTTCTGTCCAAGATTCAGAAAGACATCGAGATTGATCGGGAGGCATTCATTGGTCTGCTCGGCAATTGATACAGCGCCCATCGTTAATACCGGCGTTAATATCGAGCGGGAGAGGGCTGTCGGATTACGCTACGCCGACCTTCGGGGCTATAAAATTGGCAACTTCCGAGCAGTCTCCTGGCCTCGATTGAACCAGCCATTATCAGGGCCGATCATGAGAAATCCATCGACGTAGCTTATTTCTCCTCCATACCTGTCTCCCAAGGCAATCGATCCTAAAATTTTTAATATGCATCGTTCGCGAGTATTCAGCTTTCCTTCTTCATCTTTTCCTAAAGCTCGATCACGCTCTAAAGAGAACAATCCAACCGAACCAAAAACACCGCTACCACCGCCACAGTCGTAACATTCCACCATTTCGACCCCCGATGGGGAAGTCGCAACGTGTGAGTACATAAAGAACTCTCTTCCAGAACCTACCCATTCCACCCACGATCTTCCATTACGATCATTGATGTTAAATTCGCCATAGAATCGATTACTTCGATTTGTAGAAACAATATCCACACCGACTATTGTTTCTGTGCTGTCAGATATCCATCCTAGCAACTCGCGAATTATCAAGGGATTAACGAACTCCTCACGGCAAAACGAATACCGGCTTTGCTCAAGAGAAGATTGCATACCACCTTCCGATGATCCCAGAACATAGCTCACATTGCGAACGGCAAGACGTTCGATGTCCTCTTTGGATGCGAGATTCTGAAGAGTGTCGGCAATTTCTTTTGGTATAGAGGACACTTCAAGCGACTTCGCACATTTTTCATACCAAGCATCTCGTGCTTCTTGAATCTGCTTGCGCATCCGCGGATTGGCTCCGTACGTCACGTGACAGGAAGGACAGAGTGGGGCGGCGTTATCCTCGGTATCCGCTCCTCCTTCTACCTGCGGAATGATGTGATGGACCTCCACGGGGAAGGAGTGGCATATGCAGCACTTATTCAGTGCGCGTTTACGAACCTTCGTTTTTAGTGCTTCTGAGAAAGGCATCTTAAACTCCATGAATGATGTCGAACGGGGTCTGACCGAGTACGGCTTGGAAAGCAAAGCCTGTGCAGGCTAGAAGCCTGCGCTCCCAGGGGGCTCAGTCGGGAATGTCGGACTGTGCGCCCGCGGCCTGGGCGAGCTGGCCTTCCTGCTGAGAGACGGCCTGGGGACGGTCGCGCTCCGCATCGACGATGCAGAAAAAGCCAAAGGGTTCAGCGCCGCCGGCCAGAAACTGATGGGGGGTCCAGGGCGCGACGTATACGGTGTCAAGCGCCTGCATCTCCGAGGCTTGATCGTTCAGTATGACCCGCCCCTGCCCGCGCACGGCAATCACAACGTGTGCGTGGGCGTGTTTTTCCAAGCTGGAGTAGCCGCCCGGTTCGATTTCAAAATAGCGCAGATGAAAGCCGGTCTCTTCGGCCTGTTTGCCGACCAGAACCTGGCGGATAATACTTTTCCATTCTCGTCCCGACTCCTGCCCCTGCTTATAGGCTTCGCATTCGACCTCGGACCAGGTGTACGGGCCGTGATCTTTTTGCGCGCGAATGAGACGGCTTTTGGGAGCGGACATGGTTTTCTCAGGCAAACTCAATAATCGTCTTGAGGGAGTCTCGCGCCTCAGCCGCGTTACGATAGGCAGCGTGGAGTTGATCAAATGGGAAACGATGGGTGATGAATTGCGCGGCCGTAATGACGCCGTCCTGAACCAACCGGAGCGCCTCGCGGGTATCGTTCGGGCCGCAGGAATAGCTGGGGATGAGGCGGACTTCATTAAAATACAGATCATTGGGCGAGAATGTCAGCGTGTCGTCCGGTTTACTGGCCGTAAACAGCACCACGGTTCCGCCCTTGGCCGCACAGCGCAGGCCGAGCTGCATCGCTTCGATCGAACCCGGTCCGACAATGACGACCTCAGCCATCTCGCCCTGAGTATATTCCCGCAGCGCGTCCTCGACATTGCCGTCTTTCACAGCCTGCGGATTCAGCGCGAGATCGGCCCCCAGTTCACGCGCCTTTGTGCAGCGATAGGGGACGAAATCTGTGCCAATGATGCTTCGCGCTCCGGCATGTTTCGCCAGGGCAACGTGCAACTGCCCCATGATGCCGAGTCCGATCACAAAGACGCTGTCGCCGGCCTGAAACCCCGAGCGTCGCAGGGACTTGACCGCACAGGCCGTGGGTTCAACCAGAGAGCCGTCGGCAAACGACATCTGCTCAGGCAGGCGTAAGGTATCACCGGACAAATTGTCCTTGGGCACCACGAAGTATTCAGCCATGCCGCCCGGAACAATCTTCGTCGCCCGCCAGGTTGGACACTGTACGAACTCGCCGCGTTGACACGCCCGGCACGAAAAACACGGGGCGTGATGATGGACGAACACCCGGTCGCCGGGCTGAAAGTCGTCCACTCCCTCACCGATTGCAACGATTTCACCCGCGGGTTCATGCCCAAACACCAGCGGGGCCTTTTTCTTCATATACCAGCCCATGACATCGCCCGAGCAAATCCCGCACGTCCGGGTCTTCACTAATGCCTCGCCCGGCCCGACAGCGGGAATGGGATCGTCTTCAAAACGAATATCGGTTGAGTCGTACAAACGAGCGACTTTCATGCTGGGCATAGTGACAGCGGCTTCCTTTCTGCTGAGCGAACCTGGGACCATTATGCCAGGAGAGGATTTCGCGGCAAGCCGGACTGAGTCCTTGCGAAATCACTCGAAGGGAGGTTATACTTTTAGTATGAAAACGGCAATCTCAATCCCTGATTCTGTTTACACGGAAGCGGAACGCCTCGCCCAACACCTCGGAAAATCTCGCAGTCAGTTGTATAGTGAGGCGGTTGCGGAATATGTCGCCCGTCACGATACCGAGACGCTTACAGAGGCGATGAACAAGGTGTGTGACGCTGTTGATGCCCATTCCGACCCTGCCTTTTCATCCGTGACTCGACGCGTTCTCGAACAGAGCGAATGGTAGTAGCTCAGGGTGAAGTCTGGTGGGCTGACTTGCCCAGTCCGGTGGGTTCAGGCCCTGGCTTTCGGCGGCCCGTGCTCGTGGTCCAGGGAGAGTCGCTCAACCGGAGTCGGCTCGCCACAGTCGTTTGTGTTCCACTGACGAGTAATCTCCGCTGGGCCAATGCTCCAGGAAATGTGTTGCTGCGGGCGCGCAGCACCCGGCTTCCCAAAGATTCCGTTGCCAATGTTTCTCAAATCCTGACGCTTGATCGGACACTCTTAACTGAACGGGTCGGGCATATTTCCCGCCGTCAGGTTGAATCCGTCCTTCTGGGGATTGACCTCATTTTACGGCGCTAGAGAAATGCCCGTCTCGCCCCTCCCAATTCTCTCGTTCAGTTGAAAGATGGTCCTTCAGATAGAGACCCTTCCCGATACCGGCAATGGCCTTGGCGTACTTCTTTGGCTTAGGGAGCAGGACAACTGTCTTTCCTCGCACCACAAAGAGCAGCCGGTCTCCCGCCTTCACTCCAAGAGCTGCCCGCGCCTCACGCGGAATGACGATCTGGTTCTTGGCAGAAAGTTTTACTTCGTTCACGCTCATCTTGTACTCTATAAACAAATGGCTACGGCCCACCCGTCACATAGGTAGCGAGGTTGATCGGACCGAGCGGAGCGGCCAGGGCGGCCAGGCGGGTCATTTCTTGGCGAAAGCGCGGACCGTGGTGCACATTGGTCGCCACATGAGCCATTTCGTGCAGCAGGATGCCTTCCCCTTTGGGGAAGGGAAAAGCCTCCAACAGAATCCGGCGCCGTTTCTTGTCGCAGTAGCCGGCTATGTATTTGCTCATTGCGGCGGATACCCCAGGGACGATGAGCGGGTCATGGAGCGTGACGCGGTACGGGGGCAGCGTATTGGCGAAGTACCGGCGGTTGAAATACTCGAAGTGACGCTGGTACTGCTGTTCCCACTCGGCGAGTTGGGCGGCGGTGGAGCGGTGGCGCTTGCGATCCTTCCAGGTGGAAAGAGTGGAGCGGGTGGCGCCCATGTATTTTTTCCTGTCGTGATCTACGGTTGTATATAGGGAGAGAGAAGAGCCCTCACCCTAGCCCTCTCCCAGGGGGAGAGGGAAACAAGATAAGGACGGAGAGGACTTAGGCCGCCATCATCCACTTGGCCATGCGCAGCATGTCCTGGGGGCTCTCGGGCAGTTTGCGCATGACCGAGGCCTCGAAGCCGGAGTGCATGAGACAGTTCTGACATAAGGCGTCTTCGCGTTTTTCCCAGTAGTCCCAGTCCACCCCGTTCCAGAACTCGTCCCAGGTCTTGAAGTATTTCTTGCCGATTAAATAGCACGGGTCCTTCCAGCCGAAGGGCGTCCGGGTGACGTTGCCCCACGGCGTACAGGGATAGTCGCGCTCGCCGGCGGCGAATTCGAGGAACAGCGGGGTGAGCGAGATCTTGTAGCGCTCGGACAGTTTCAGCACGTGTTTGAACTTCTGGTGGATCTCGTCCCGATACAGAAAGTGGTTGGTCTCAAGCGCCTGGTAATGATAGCCGGGCGAAATCATGATGCCGTCCACCCCAAGCCCGGTCAGCATCTCGCACATCTCTTCGATCTCTTCCAGGCTGGTTTCGCGGAACACCGTGGTGTTGGTGCACATGGAATACCCGAGCTGTTTGCCGCGCTTAATCATGTCAACGGCCGTATCAAAGACGCCCGGCTTGTCACACACAAAGTCGTGGGTGTCGCGCATGCCATCCAGATGCACGTTGATGGACAGGCGTTTATGCGGCTTCCCTTTGGCGTAAAAGCGCTCCAGTAAAATCCCGTTGGTACACAGATAGATGTGGCGCTTACGGTCAATAATGCCCTCGACCAGCTCCGGCAGCTCCGGATACACGGTTGGCTCTCCGCCACAAATCGACACCACCGGCGTGCCGGACTGATCGACCGCTTCAAAGCATTGATCGAGAGAGAGTCGATCTTTGAGATCGCCTTGATGTCGTTCCGGCGTACAGCCCACACAGGCCAGATTACAGGTGTATAAGGGCTCAAGCATGAGCACGACGGGGTAACGAGACTGGCCGTTCAGCTTGTTCTTGAGCTGCCACTTAATCATGTCGGTAGTGATGTGTAATGGAAACCGCATATCCTTCCTCGTCCTGAGCCTGTCGGGCCGCTTGCCCCTTCAGCCTCACCGGCTGACCGTTCGGTTAGGGAATACTACCGATCCGTCTACAAGCTCGCAAGGGGGAAGGTCGGAACGAAGCATGTGGCGCTTTACAAGTTTTGGGGCCTTGGTCACAATAGAAGTATGGTAAAGAAGAAGACTGGTGGTCGGGGTAGTGGTGGCGGACAAGAGAACGCGACGCTCGGAGAGCTGAAAGAGGTCGCGACACGGCTGGGCATTCAGGTCCGAGAGGAAAAGTTGCTGCGTGAAGTCGGGTATCGCGTCCGTGGCGGGGGCTGTCGCGTGCACGACCAAGACATCGTCTTCCTCGACCGAGACCGGCCGGTGACCGAACGGGTTGACATCCTGCTCGATGAGCTGGCGCAACGCGCGGTTGATACGCAGGCGCTGTCGCCGTCAATCCGTCACCTTCTGGCGGGCATAGCAGGAGAGCATCCGGCATGAGCGAGCGACTTGATACCTTTCGGCTCTGGATCAAGGAGCAGGGCCTCAAGGCCACCGCTCAGCGAGAAGACATCGCCCGCGTCTTTTTTGCGATCACGCGCCATATCAGTGTGGAAGAACTGTATAGTGAGGTCCGCCAGGTCAATCCGCGGGTGGGCTATGCCACCGTCTACCGGACCCTCAAATTACTCAAAGAGTGCGGGCTTGCCGAGGAGCGTCATTTTGCCGATGGGCAAGCCCGCTTCGAGAACATTGAAGCCGAACGGCATCATGATCATCTGATCTGCGAACGCTGTGGGCGTATTATCGAATTCGTTCAGCCCCATATTGAGGAACTCCAGGAGGAACTTGCGCAGCGCTACGACTTTGTGGCGACCACGCACAAGATGGAAATCTACGGGATTTGCAAAGAATGCCGAGAAAGTCTTGACCCGCGTCAGGGGCGCTTCTTCAACGGCTAGGCGTCGAGCCGAAAGAGGTGGGCGGTATTGCGCCAGGTGGCCTGCGCCACCTCTTCAGGCGGCACGGCTTTTATTTGGGCAAGCGTTACCGCCACCTGGGAGACATAGGCGGGTTCGTTCCGCCGGCCACGGTAGGGGACCGGGGCCAAATACGGGCAATCGGTCTCAATGAGCAGACGGTCCATGGGCACGAGCGGCACGACCGCGCGCAGCTCGTGCGCACTCCTGAACGTCACGATCCCACTGAACGAAAGAGACAAACCAAGGGCGAGCAGGGCCTCGGCTTCCGGTATCGTGCCGGTAAAGCAGTGCATCACGCCTCGGACGCGGCCGTCACCTTCTTGGCGGAGAATCTCAGCGGCTTCAGTATAAGCCTCACGGACATGCATGGAGAGTGGCAGGTCGAGTTCGAGCGCGAGTCGGATAAAGGTGCGAAAATGCCTCTGCTGCGCTGCGCGGGGAGCATACTCGTAGTAAAAATCCAGGCCGGTCTCGCCCAACCCGACGACCTTGGGCTCCTCGGCCAAGCGGCGCAGTCGGGCATAGGTTTCCGGGCTAATCGTTTCGGCATTGTGTGGGTGCACGCCAACCGTGGCAAAAACATCGGGGTGTTCCTGGGCCAGGGCTACGGCTTTTTCGTTATGCCAAAACTCGCCCGTCGCTCCGATCGTAATAAAACGGCCGACGCCGGCCTGACGCGCCCTGGTCAGAAGCGCAGCCCGGTCTGCGTCAAACTGGGTGTCAGTCAGATGACAGTGTGAGTCGGCCAGACGCATGGTCGGCGGTCCTCCCCGCTAACCCGCCGCCTCTTGCTCCGGCACGTTTTCGTCGAGTTTGACAAATAAGGGCGCGGGCTGCCGCAGGGCCTGGCCTGGAGCGAGCGTGCCCGGCTCCCACGTGCCGGTCGCGGTGCTGTTGTCATAGCGCAGCACGCGATGCTCGCCTCGGGCGTCTGTGACGACCTGCGTATACTGACGGCCAAAGAGCTGACCCTCATAGCCCAGGAATTCGTGGAGCTGTTGGCTGGTGTGGGGCAGTATGGGTGCCCAGAGCATTTTCAACCAATCGATGGCTTGCAGCGCCACATAGACTGAGGTGGCGGCCTGTTGGGGGTCGGTCTTAATCGTACTCCAGGGGGCGGCGTCGTGCAGATACTGGTTCGCCCGTTGGCTCAGCCGGCGGACCTCCTGCATGGCGGCCTTGAGCTTCACCCGGTCGTATAAGTCCCCGACGCTGTGGAAGCCGGCTTTGACTTCATCCAGCAGCCCCTGCTCTTTTGCACTCAACGGTCCTGGTGCGGGGATGACGCCCTGCCAGCGCTTATAGGCAAAGCCCAACACCCGATTCACCAGATTACCCCAATTCGCCACCAGTTCGTTATTGACACGTTCGACAAAATCGTCCCAGGTAAAGTCCACATCGTTGGTTTCCGGCGCGATGGCGGTGAGCGCGTAACGCCACGCATCAGCCTGGTAGCGTTCGAGCACGTCCAGAACGCTGATGACCCGCCCCTGGCTTTTGCTGAACTTCCGGCCGTACATATTCAGGTATTCGTTGGCCGGAACATCATAGGGCAAATTCAGACTCTGGTAGGCAATCAGCATCGCCGGCCACATCATGGCGTGAAAAGGGATATTGTCCTTGCCGATAAAATTATAGATACGGGCCTGGGGGTTGGTAGTGGCGTCCCACCACTGACGCCAGTGTTCGGTCTCGTTATTGAGCTGGGCCCACTCTTTTGCCGCGCTCAGATAGCCGATGACGGCGTCATACCAGACATAGATGCATTTCCCTTCCGTCTTCGGCAGCGGAATGGATACGCCCCACTCCATGTCACGGGTGATCGGGCGGCCACGCAGCTCGGTCTGTTCAACCTGGGTGCGCGCGAAATGGATGACATTCGGACGCCAGTGTGTCTTGCCGTCTTGCAGCCAGGACCGCAGCCGTTCCTGGAGCTTTGACAAGTCCAGGAAGTAATGCTCGGTCTCCCGGACTTCGAGGCTGGTATTCCCGGTAATGCGTGAACGGGGGTTTTTGAGTTCGACCGCTTCGTAGGTGCGCCCACACTGATCGCACTGGTCCCCGCGCGCTTCGTCATGGTCACAAAACGGGCAGTTGCCCTCAACATAGCGGTCGGGCAGAAACCGGTTGGCCTGAGCGTCATACAATTGCTGCTGGCTGTCCTGATAGATATAGCCGCCCTCCAGATGGGTGCGAAAAAGATCCTGGGTTACATCCCAGTGGTTTTGGGTATCCGTATGGGTAAAGAGGTCGAAGGTCAGACCGAGCTTGAGGTAGCTGTCGATAAACGTGGCATGAAATCGATCAACAATCTCAGCCGGGCCGACCCCCTCAGCCTCGGCCCGGACGGTAATGGGGGTGCCGTGCGTGTCAGAGCCACTCACCATCAGGACCTGGTTGCCGCGCATCCGCTGGAAGCGGGCAAAAATATCGGGCGGAAGATAGGCGCCGGCAATATGGCCGATGTGTTGCTCGCCATTCGCGTACGGCCAGGCGACGCCAACAAGTATATGTCGTGGTTGATCCATGTCTGTCTCCTCGAATCTCTCTTTCCTAGCGGGCCGGCGCAGCCTCAGCAAGTTCCAGCAGCATATCTTCGACGGCGAGTCGAGGATGGGCGTTCCGGCCCAGGGCCTGCAGCGTCTCGTAGACGACGTTGAGATCGTGCCAGGCCTGGGCGAGGTCCACGTTCGCGGTCGCCTGGGCCAGGGCGGGCAGACAGTCCTGATAGCGCACGACCGCGCTCTTGCCAAGCAGGAGGTAGCGCAGCGCCTCTTCATACCAGGCCAGAACGAGTTCCAGGCGGGCGCCCTTCTCCAGGGCTTCCGGCGTCTCGGCTTTCTTCTTGGTCTTGGAGCTACGGTCGGCCACCAGCCATTCGGCCAGTTGAGACAAGGCTGAAAAAGAAGCCCCGGGTAGCGTGGAGAGGTACTCGACAACCCGCTGGCGCTCCTCAATCAGTTTGGCTGGATCAAGGCTGAGGGCGCGGCCAATACTCCCGCGGCTATAGCGGGCCAGGAGGCTCGCCGGGTCGGCCTCCAGACCGGCCTCCTGCCTCAGGAGGCGTTCCACGTCCCGAACCGGCAGGGGAGCAAAGCGCACGTGCTGGCAGCGTGACAGCAGCGGCAGGGAGAGTGTCGCCCCGCTGGCGGCAAGCAGCACGATCAGCGCGTCGCCGGGCGGTTCTTCAAGAATCTTCAGCAGGGCACTCTGCGCCTGGTCCGTCAGGCTCTGGGCTTCATTGAGGATGCAGACTTTCTTGCCGCCGCGAACGGGCCGAAGCGCCAGAAACCGCTGCATGGCCCGAATCTGATCGATACCCATGCTCTGCTTTCCGGGCAGGGGCGCGCTGAAATAATAGTCCGGATGAGAGCCGGCTTGCAGGGACACACAGGCCGGACAGGCGGTACAGCCACGCTGAGGAGCCGCCTGGCAGAGTACGGCGTGCGCCAGGGCAATGGCGGTACACCGCTTGCCGATGCCGTCCGGCCCGGTGAAGAGATAGGCATGGGCAACTCGATCAGTGGCCAGCGCCTTGCGCAATGTCGCCAGCGCTGAGGCGTGGCCGTGTATCTGATCCAGCAGCATGGTTTTCCCGAGTGCCTAGCCCTCGATCACGGCGGGCAAGCGTTGGCGGACACCGGCCAGAACGGCCGCGTGCACCGCCTCGATAGCCTGGTCCGCGTCAATCAGGCAGACCCGCTCGGGCTCGGCGCGGGCAATGGTCAGGAACCCCGCGTGTACCCGCTCGTGAAAAGCCACTGACGCGGCCTCAAAGTGGTCGATCGCAGCCGCTCCCCGTCGCACGTCGGCGCGTCGCATCCCAACGGTAACCGGCAGGTCCAACACGAAGGTGAGTTGGGGTTGGCAGGCGTCGCACACAAAGGCGTTCAGCCACGCAATCTCAGCCAGATCAAAGCCTCGTCCATAGCCTTGATAGGCGGTGGTCGAGTCCGCGTACCGGTCGCAGAGCACAATACGCCCGGCGTGCAGGCCGGGCAGGATGACCTGCTGAATATGCTGCGCCCGGTCGGCGAGCATGAGCAGCAATTCGGCCGGGGGAAGAAGCGCGTCGGTCGGCGGCCCGGTGGACGGGCGTAACAGGAGTTGGCGCAGGGTCTGACCGACTGGCGTACCACCCGGCTCGCGCGTCTCGACGACGGCGTACCCACGCGCGCGCAAGGCCGCGGCCAGAAGAGCGACCTGGGTGGTCTTGCCACTGCCTTCGCTCCCCTCAAAGGTGATAAAAAATCCGCTCATGAGACGCACTCTGTGGGCGTGTGGAACATAGCGAAAAAGTCAGCCGACTTCCAATCCGACCGAGCGCATCAGCGCCAGGGCATTACTCTTTTGGACGACACCGGTCCGCATGCGGTAATCGAACCGGAGTGCGCCGTCCTCGAATTGATCCTCAAAACAGACATTGGCCACGCGCGGCGACAGGCTGTCGGCGATCCGGGCCAGGGCGAGATCATGGGTTGTGACCAAACCAATGGCTCCGCGTTCAAGCAGACTGCGGACCACGGCTGCCGCCCCAATCTGGCGGTCGTGAGAATTCGTCCCGTGAAAAATCTCGTCCAGAAGAAACAGCACGGGCAGCGGACCCGCCGCGCCATCCAGCAGTTGTCGGACGCGTATCACCTCCGCGTAGAAGCGCGAGGTCCCGGCGTGCAGAGAGTCCTGGATGCGCAGGCTTGCGCCCAGCGTCAGCGGGGAGAGGCGCAGCTGCCGCGCCCGCACCGGGGCGCCGGCCAGGGCCAGGACGGCGTTCACCCCGACGGTCCTGAGCAGCGTGCTCTTGCCCGACATATTGGAACCACTGACGATCAAGGCCTGAGGAGACTGGTTCAGGGCAATATCGTTGCGGACACAGTGTTGCTCGGGCAGCAGTGGATGGCCGAGGCCCGTGCCTTCAAAACAGGCGCTCCGGTGGCCATCTTTTTTCTGGGGCACGAGTTCCGGGAAGGGGTCGGCCGGGTGCTCATAGGCATAGCCGGCCAGCGCATTCAGGGCCTCGAACTGGCCGATCGCCTGTAGCCAGTGGGCAATGGCCCGGCCCGAGACGGCCCGCCAGCGTTCGAGGGCGCAGGCGAGCTGGGTCGTCCACAGCAGCAGGCCGGCCAGCGGAATAAAAATCTGATTCTTGCGCGATTCGAGCAAGGTAATCAGACGGTTGAGGCGGGCGATCTGGCGCGAGGGTGGTGAGCCGTTGCTTGCAATTAATGCCTGGAGACGGGCCAGCCACGGACACGCAAGCGCCTCTTGTTCGAGGCAGGTCAGAACGGCGGACAGCAGGCTGAGTTCGCGTCCGACCCGCTCGATATTGATAGTGGCGCGTCCGGCCCGCTGCCGGACACCGGCGGCAAAAAGACCCTGCACTACACTCGCCACCACAAACGGGATCGGCCCGATCGAGCTCAGCCCCCAAGCGGCCAGGGTCGCCAGCGACACAAACGAGAGGCCGCCGGCCACACCAGACACCCACCAGCCAGAGAGGTGGGGCGGCGCTTGTCCCCAGTCTTGCAGAATATGGGGCGAGACACCGGCGTCAATATCGTCGCCACGCACGGCCAGCTCTTCGCGCAGGTCGAGACGGAGACAGAGCTCATCAACGGCGGCCTGACGAGCGTGAATCTCCTCAGGCGTCGCGGGTGTGGTCAGCCAGGCGGCCAGGGTCTGGCGTCCAATCGAGGTCCGCGCGGTGCACAGCAAGGTAAACACCGAGCCCGGACCAAACAGGTCGAGGTCGGCGGCATAGGGATGCCCAGCCTGCTGGCTCTCTTGCAGAAATTCGCTCCCAGGCTCTCCACCCGCGACCCAGCGATCTTCAAGCCGGGCTAATCCCTGGGTGTAAAACGCCACACTCCGTTCTGCCCGCAGCCGCCGGTGTTTGACCCGTTCATGGTAGAGCACGAGTCCGACAAAGCCGATTACAAAAGGCAGCAACCAGCCCCACGATAAGGTGCCGGGCCGCAGGAAAAGCCAGGTAACACCACAGCCGGCAAGAAAGAGAATAAGACGCGCGTGGCCGATCGCTCGGTCCCGCTGCGTACACTGGCGGAACTGTCTGTGGCGTTGACTCAGCCGCTCGGTATACGCGGCAGACGGGTCTGCGGGACGCGGGCGGTCTCCGGTATTCCGCGACAGGTCGGCCGATATCATGCGGTAGTCCTTTTCACGTTCTCCACAGGGAGGGTCGGGTCAGCGCAGGTCGAGATACCAGGCGATCAGGGATTCTCCGACGAAGAGATAACACCCGGCGCCAAACGCCAAGAACGGACCGAAGGGTAAGACGAGTTTGGAGTCGGCCCGCCGGCGTAGCATGGTGGCAATCCCGACCGCCGACCCGGTGCAGGAAGCCAGCAGCAGGGTAAAAGGTATGGCCCGCCAGCCCAGAAACGCGCCGATCATGGCCAATAGTTTGATATCTCCCCCGCCCAGGCCCTCGCGTTTTGTCACGGCCCAATAACCGCAGGCTACTGCCAGCAGGACGCCGGCTCCGAGTCCGGCTCCTATGAGCGACTCCCAGAACGTCAGGTGCGGAGAGATCGCGGAAAAGAGCAGGCCGAGGATGATCCCAGGCAGACTGATGGCATCGGGAATAATTTTATAATCCGTATCAATAAACGTGATGACGACCAAGGCCGCGGCAAAGACGAAATACCCCAGGGTTACCAGGCTGACGCCAAATTGAATCACCAGCAGACCGGCAATCGCGGCGGTCAGCAGTTCGACCCAGAAGTAGCGGGCAGAAAACCGAGCGCCGCACACCCGACAGCGTCCGCGCCGAACAAGATAGGTGAACAGCGGAATGTTATCGTACCAGGCAAGCGGGGTTGCGCAACTCCGGCAGTGGGAACCAGGGGAGACCACCGACTCCTCAAGCGGCAGACGGTAGATACACACATTCAGGAAACTCCCGATACAGGCGCCGCCGACACACGCCAGCAGGCAAACAAACAGCGGGGGGAGGTCAATGGGTAGCAACCACTGTAGTCTAATCGATCCGGACCCGACCGGCAAGATTGATCACAATATGCTTTGAGAACTGTCCGTCAGGAGATGCCAGCGTGAGCGTCATCCCGCCGTCAACATGGCCCCGCGGAACAAAAATCACATCGCCGCGCGAATTTGCGGCCGAGACGATCACACTCGTTGGCAAGAGGATACTGCCTGATCCATCGCCACCGCTGTCATGACTGTGGAGACGATGGTCCTGCCAGCGTCCGTTCTCTCTTTTTTCGACGAGATAGGTAGCGGAGCCAGGCTGGAAGGTCACGCGTAAGCGGCGGTTATGCGCGATGGCTTGCATCCGAACGAGTTGGAGATCGGCAGCCACCTGTCGGACCCCACTATTGACCGCGACACGCTGCAGGAGTGGGGCGAGTTGAAGCGAGGCTATCCCAGTCAGAATGCCCAGCAGCGCAAGGACACACAGGAGTTCGAGCAGGGAAAAACCTCGGCAGCCCCGGCTATGCATCAAACTGCTCCGTCCAGGACACGGTGCGGTGCAAGAGCATAAGCGCCCGAACAACGGCTTCACAGCTGTAATTCACGGCAAACGGAGCGCAGGCGCTGCTACGTTGCACCCGATTAAAATCCAGCCTTTGGCCTGGGGTTCCAGATTCTTGGACCAGAACGGCGCCAAGGATCTGGCCACACACATTCGGCCCCACAGCGCGCAGGTCGCCCTCCCCCATAATGATGACTATGCCCTGCCACTGAAACGTCACATTGCTGAGCAGCACGACACGCGGAATAATCAGGACACCGGCTCCGGTCACCCGGGCATTGTTGCCCATCCGGAAGGGACTGGGGCCAGCTTGGATCTGCGTCACACGCGGCTGGACTGCCGTTCCATAGGCGTATGAGCCATCCTCAAGGTGCTGCGTAATCTCCAGGACCTGCTCCGGCTCCAGCCTGGCGATTTGTTGCTGTATCTCCGCCCGCGCGGTCTGGAGCTGGCGCCGCTCTTCAGCGGACAACAGATAGGCGAAGGGTCTGGTTGCAGAACTCGGGCTAAACGGTCCTCGGTCATTCGGGGCTGTAGGCAGGTGGACGTGGGCAGGCTGAGCGGTTGCTCGCAGAACGGCTGCCGACAGGTCGAGGTGCAGGAAGCACGTCGGTTCCTCCAGCCGACACGGTCGGGGGTCAAAACGCGGTAGCAGCGTCGGCCCGCGCACCCAGGCAAGGCCAGGGGTACACACACCAAAGGCCGTACTGCCGCCATCGGCCTGACAGAAGAGATTGGCCCGGGTGACGATCCGTTGTTTCAGGGAATGCTGGGCGCTGATGAGATCGGTCTGCGCCTGGATTTGGCTGACCGCAAATGGGGCAATATCAGGGCAGCGAGCGGACAGGCCGCCGCCGAGCGCATGATTTCTGCCGTCTATGCTGAAGTCCGGGATACGCTGCCCCGACCCGACCGGACTGGTTGCCGGGTCGGTAAAATCCGGCCGCAGCCCCGCACCGAGACCGGTGACCGCACCCCAGGGTGTAAACGGGGGAAGAGCGACCACTTCTTCAACCACTCGACGGGCCGCCTCAGCCCCGACCCCGGCTGCGGTAATCCGATAGCGCCGGGCATCAAGCTCCTCAATGCGGACCGTGTACGTTCCCTCACCGAGCGCTTGCGGCCCGAGCGTTACGGGGAAGGTCTCTCCCGGCAGATTGGCTTCGAGCCAGTTCTTTCCCACTGCGGCTCCGGCCTGGGCGAGCCAGAACGCCTGGACGCCGCTCCTGAGATTGTGCGAGATAAACAGGTCAACCCGGCTGAGTATGGTTCGGCTGCCTCCCAGGGCGGCCAGCAGGGTCATCAGGATGAGAGTGGTCAGCAACACCACGCCGCGCTCTGAACGAAGGACATTACGCCGGAAGAATATACGCATGGGACTCGGTTGAGGCTCAGTTGGGTGGATTCGACAGAAAGATGGCCGAGCCCAGTCTGGCCGTAATCGGTTCACCGACCTGAGGGTCGGGATGTGGCTGAGCGGTACGAACAACCAGGTCGATCAAAAAGACGGCGGCCCGCTCGGCAGGGTCAAGCGGTGGCAGGAGTTGGGTGCCGTCCCGGTCGAAATAGGACAAGCGAAAACCGTCCACAGGGATATTGCCGATAAAGGGCTGGGCCGAGCCACGTCCGGTCGCCCGGCGGAGCATCTGCGCCTGGGCATCGTAGGTATACCTGACCCGTTCGCTCGGATCGTCCGGACAGCCGTCTGCAGGCGAGTCAATACGATCGCCGCGAAAGTCATACTGGAGGGAGATGGCCTGCGCCTCGGCTACTAAGAGGCGTTCGAATCCGGCGCACGCCCCGTCCCGGACCGGGCGTGCGCCGGCCATACGCAGCTCTCTAACCAAAAAATCAATGGCCAATCGACTGCTCTCGCGCACGCTCAGCCGCGCGGTTTCCGCACTCAGGGTCTGCAGATTGAAACGGTAAAACCCATACAGCGCGAGCAGGAAAAGGCTCGCTACGCCCAGGGCAACAAGCGTTTCGAGCAAGGTCCAGCCGGCTTGTCGCCGGGGAGAACGACGCTGAAGAACGAACGGCAGCCCTCTCTTGCCAGGTCTGTACGCTACGGGGTCACTGCTGCGGGTTTGCATCCTGCTCGGTTCCTAGCGATTCACAACCGTCACCAGGTCCACAGAATGGGGCCCCTCGACAAACCACGAGACCGCGACGTCAATGCGGGTGACTCCAGGCTCGGGTGAGTCAGGCGTCACCCGCCAGCTTCGGGTATAACCTGGTCGTGGCGCGTCTTCACCATCCCGGAGCGGTTCAAAGGCCGCTCGAAACTCTTCCAGCTTTTCTTGGGCCAGAATCGTCGCCTGGGTCACGTGCTGACTGATAGCCCCGGCCCGAATAACCGTGGTGACTCCAGCCGCCAGCCCGAGCGAGGCGATCGCAAACACCGCCATGGCCACCAGGACCTCAATCAGCGAATAGCCACGATGCATAGCAGTCGTTTTCTTCTTTACCGAGGCATTTTGTACTCCCTACTACTATATCGATCCCTCTTTTCACAAGAGGTCGTTCGGTTCAGGTTGGGGGTGGGTATATACCTCTGGGACTCGTTTTGCGTCCTTTGGCTCGCCTCCTCCGTCTGTATAAACAGACGCTGTTATACAGGAGGTTTTCGATGAACGGTCAATCTGCAGTAGAATTTGCGACTCCGGCCCGGGTCCACATCGCTTTGTCGGTTCGTGACGCGGAGCGCTCCGCCATCTTCTATCGACGCCTGTTCGCCCAGGAACCGACCAAGGTGCGCCCCCGCTATGCGAAATTCGAGGTTGCCGACCCGCCCCTGAACCTCAGCTTGCACGAAGATGCAAACCAACGGACCCGGCCCGGTCCGAGCGCCCACTTCGGGGTTCAGGTCAAATCGACCGAGACCGTCGCTCGGATTGCCGCCCGGTTGCAGGCCAGCGGGCTCAAGCCACGCCTGGAAGACACCGTCTCGTGTTGCTACGCTGTGCAGGACAAGGCCTGGGTAACCGACCCGGACGGGAACGCCTGGGAGATTTTTGTGGTCCTGGAGGCCGATGTGCCGGATTACGGAAGAAAGAAAAGGGAGACCGGCGGTGCACAGGCGGGCGCTGTGCCAGACCGGCAGGCGCTTCAAGGCTCCACGTGTTGCACAACCGAATGCTGTGCGGAATAGGAGGTCGGATGAGCGTCTCAACCGAGTACGCCTGGCAGGCGCTGAGCCAGCAGTTGCGCGCGTTCTTTCGCCGCCGTGTCAGGGATGACCACCTGGCGGAAGACCTGCTCCAGGAGACGTTTGTGCGGGTCCATAACGGACTCGCCTCCCTCCGGGAACAGGAACGGCTGACAGCCTGGGTCTATCGTATTGCCCACAACACGCTGCGGGATTATTTCCGCACGGGCCTCGTATCGAAAGAGATGCTCGCCCCTGACGGTGTCGGGGCGGACGCCATCCCTGAAGAGCACACCCCAGACGAGAACTATAATGAGGAGATCGCGGCCGGTCTGGGCTGCATGGTGCAACAGTTGCCGCCCCGCTATCGTGAGGCAATAGAGCTGGCGGAGCTCCAAGGGCTGACACAAAGCGAGGTCGGCGCCCGCTTAGGCCTGTCCCTGTCCGGGGCCAAGTCCCGCGTCCAACGCGGTCGGACCAAGCTGAAAGACCTGTTGCTGGAGTGCTGCCATTTTGAGCTTGACCGGCACGGCAATGTGATCGATTACCAGCCGCAGCACAGCTGTTCAGGCTGCTGCGGAAACCCGCCTGCGGCTCCAGCCTCCCCAGTCACGACGAGCCAGTCAGACAAGCGCTGCGAGTAACAGAAAAAGGGCTGCTGAGGGAGACTCCTCCCTTGCCCAGCCTCCTGGTTGCTCCATAGACTCAGGTCGCGTAGGCGGCTGCGCATTGCATCCTTTTCCGAGACGACATAGTTTTCAGGCAGAGGTTTTCAGGCAGAGGTTTTCAGGCAGAGGTTTTCAGACGGAAAGGGATGCAGCCATGCCGCATGAGACATTATTGAAATTCAATTACCCGAACACCCTGCTGCGTGAGTATACGCACTGGGCGGTCCTCCTGCGTCCACAGCAAGTGACGCTCGGTTCGCTGGTGCTGGTGTGCCGCGCCGAGGTCACGAGTATGGCGGAGGTCTCAGCCGAGGCGTTTGCCGAGTTGCAGACCGTCACAGCAGACCTGGAAGGGACGCTCAAACGGGTCTTCGCCTTCGACAAAATTAACTATCTGTTACTCATGATGGTGGATAAGCACGTCCACTTTCATGTGATTCCACGCTACGCCACTCCGCGGACTATAGGCGGTGGTGCGTTTTCTGACCGGGCCTGGCCCAAGCCGCCTGACGTCACCCAAGCGTTGGAGCTGACCGAGCAGCAGGGTACGGAATTATTCCAACTGCTGCGGACGGCGTGGCCGGCAGCGCGTGACTGACGCGGCCAGCCCTGCGGTGTCGAGACTCACGTTTCTCCTGGAAAAATACCAGGGTAATGCCCCCGATATGCGGGGAAAAAGTCTGCCGCGTAAAAATATCGGAGGAAAGAGTGATAGGGGGGTTGCAAAATCTGCACTAACAGCTAGTAAGCTGTAGCTATGATGTATGCTGCTGTGGATATGATGATGGTGGATGTGGAAGGTGGCGAGCAGCAGCCCCGCTATTCGTCATACAACCCATTCAAAGCGCTCCTCCGCAACGTTTTATCCGATGCCTTTGTGGTACGCGATTTAGTGCGGAAGGGTAACAGTTTGTTTCTCTCACAGTTTGAGTTGGACCGGATGTGGTTTTTCTCAGAGGATGAGAGCCCGTTCAGCTTCTTGTGGACCTGTCAGCACCTGGCTCTCGACCCGCGGAAAATCCAAGCCTTGTATTTCTCTGCTGAGCCGGCGCGGATCCCGCGTTGGTGGGCGGCGTAAGCGAGAGCGTCCTCTTCCTCAGCTCTCACCACAAGGCAAGTTTAGCGCTCAGCCCTTGCCTTGCGCAGGGCCTCGGTCAGGAGCGGTACGACTTCGGCATAGTCGCCGACAATACCGAGATCGGCAGTTTTGAATATGGGTGCTTTGGCTTTGATGTTGATGGCCACAATGGTGCCGGCCTTACGCAAACCGACCATATGCTCGAACGCGCCTCGAATACCAATGGCAAAATACAGCTTCGGCGCGATCGCCCGACCGGTGATGCCAACCTGATGTTGCCGGGGGAGCCAACCCAGGTCTGAAATATCCCGCGTCGAAGCCAGTGGCGCTCCGCCTAACACTTCGGCCAGTTGTTCAATCACGGGCAGATTCTCCGGCCCGCCGATGCCTTTCCCAACACCAATAGTGATATCCGCGGCATCCAGGGCCGCGGCCTTGGCCGCGTCGGCACCCGTTTGTGATACCAGTTGCACTCGGCTATGGACGTCATCATCAAGCGTCAGTCTTTCAACCCGTGCCTGACGGCCGGCAACCGACTGAGACGGAGATAGCATACCGGGACGGACGGTCGCCATTGCGGGCGTTGTTTTCGACAGAATCGGCGCAACGATGTTGCCGCCAAACGCGGGCTTGAGTTGCAGCAGGCGCCCCTGATTATCAACTTCCAAATCGACACAGTCGCCGGTGAGGCCCAGGCCCAGCCGCGCCGCAACCCGCGGCGCCAGGTCGCGGCCGATCGCGGTTGAACCCAACAGCAGTACCTGGGGGGTGTGGGTTTGAATTGCCCGGCTCAACAGCGCGGCATACAGGTCGGTGTCATAGCAGGTAAGGCGGGCATCATCGGCCCGATAGACCACATCGGCTCCATACTCGGCTAAAGGCGCGATATGGCCGTCGAGCCCGCCGCCGATCAAGACCGCACCCACTTCACCCCCGTACTGCGCCGACAGCTCAACGGCTTTGCCTAAAAGCTCAAGGCTGACCGGCCGGAGCGTATCGCCCAGGGTTTCAGCCACCACCCAGACCGCTTTCCCCGGCTCGGGTGCGGCGCTTCGTGCCTTCTTTTCGCCCGCCGTACCCTCATCCGCCCAGGTTCCAAACAGCCCACGGGCTAAGAGTGTCTGGACCAGGCTATCGATCTGTTCAGACAGTTCCCCTTCAAGCACCCGGCTTTCACGGTTGTCTTCAACAGTCTGGACCGACTCCACCCAGGTCGGCGAGCCCGCGGCCCCAAAGCGCGTCAGGTCGGCTGAAAGGTCGCCTGCCGTCACCGTCTCCACCGGCTTGTCTTGGGCGGCCTGTCGCTCCGCCTTCCTGGGAAAGCGTTCTGGCGCCAGGTCTTCGGTGGCCGACACCAGGGCCGGCAGAGGACAGTCAAGGGTGTCAAAACCGCTGTCGGTCTCACGTTCGACCCGGAGAGTCTTTCCGTCGGCGCCGAGCGTTAACGCGGCCACGCCCGTCACCTGAGGAATATCAAGCAGCTCGGCAATCTCCGGTCCGACCTGACCGGTTTCCGCATCGGTGCTGTGCCGACCACACAGAATGAGATCATAGCCTTCCCGCTGACACGCCAGGGCTAAAGCCCGGGCGGTCGCCAGCGTGTCCGCCCCGGCAAAAGCCCGGTCCGTCAGATGCACGGCCCGGTCCGCTCCCAGAGCCAGGCAATAGCGCAGCGCCTCCTCTGCCTGGGGTGGGCCCATCGTCAGCGCAACCACCTCGCCGCCGTGTTCTTCCCGCAGCTCCAGCGCCTTCAACAGTCCACGGACATCAAACGAACTGACCTCGGACGGTACGCCCTCACGTCGGAGGGTTTTCGTTTCCGGGTCGAGCTGCATGGCCGAAACCACGGGCACCTGCTTCACCAACACAATACTCTTCATAGACACGCCCACTCCCTGGCTCAAAACGGTGCGCAGCAATCTATCTTGCCTGTCCGCACAGCGTCAACCAAGCCGGCGTAACGGCGTCCGAATCGTGGCTTCTATATCGATGAGTTTGTCGCCCAGGTAAGAGGGCACGCGCCCCGTTTCGGGCAGTCGTCATTGAAGGATTGAGGGCGGATTTCGAGAACGGGGTTGAACACTTGCGTCTCAACGCCTATTACCGCTCGGCTTAATGTTGAATTGTTCGGGGATGGATCGGGTGCCGTCCTCGCCTTCCCTCGGCATGGTCAATTCCATATATGATCTTCTGGGCGAGAAAACGAAAATCACTGTAACAATCTCCGACCGCTTGCATACGCGCACCGAAAGCACCATCCGCTGGTTTCAGCAGGAACATGGGCTTGTTTGCTTCCTGTGCCAGGGGCATGAGCGAGCGATAGTTTTTCAGCTGCGCTAGTAGATGCTCGTCGCTTTCAAGCGGCGGCGTCGCGGGATCATTCTGCTTCAGAACGGCCCGCCGATATTCCGCTGGTATCCTTTTAATCCATCTTTGAAATGCCTGCACCGGACGGTCCAACCGGACGGCGTGGCGCATGACGATATAGCCGAGTGGCTGCATGGCACCGGAGGGCAAATCGATGTCCAGGTCTTCCGGCTTTTCCTCAATGCGTTTTGCCCACGCCTTTCTCCAATCCCGCAAGGTTGGCCCGACGTTTCCCAAACCGTGCAGCGAGAACAAATCGGGCGCAAGCGGAATGACTACATAGTCACAGGCTATTAGCGCCGCCCGGTTAATCGCTCCGAGATTCGGCCCGACGTCTATCAGTGCCAAGTCGGCTTTGAACGTCTCGTTTGCACCGTCTACTAAACGCGCGAAGGCGGTCGTCACGCGAAAGGCTCTTTCTTCCCTATCCAGACATTTCGACCACCGCTCCGATAGCTCTCCCTCACGCTTGGAAAGGGCGAGGTTGCCGACCAACAGGCCGATCCGTTCTCCGATTTTTTCGATATGAGGGTGTGCGGCAATGTCTCCTGTTCCCCTGAAGAGCGGAGCAATATCATCGTCTACGGTCTTCCTGTGCGCCTCCTCCCATAATTGCTCAAGCCTGCCTTCGTTCAGAAACATCCCACTCAGATTAGCCTGCGGGTCAAAGTCGGCGGCGACGACGCGATAGTCCAGTTCACTGAACATCCAGGCGAGGTGGTAGACCAGGGAAGTCTTTCCCACACCGCCTGTATTATTGAAAAACGCGACCGTTTTCATGGCTTCTTCCGTATTCTCACAAAAACGAGCGTCTCCTGAATATCGAACTCGGGAAGCGGGTTGCCGTTCGCGACCAATGCCCGTCGCGCTGTGGGGATGCCGATACCGAAACGCTGCATGAATCCCATATTTTTCATTGCCTCGGCAATGGTCGGATTGCGGTAGGCGGTGACATCCGGCTTCCCGAAGTTCTCTTTTGTTACCACCCCATACACCGAGCCAGGGTTACTGATTTCTATGTTGTCCGCGAACCACGTGACCCGCACGGGGGTAGTCGAATTTTCGTAGTTCCTGTGAATGACCGCATTACGGGTGAGTTCGCGTAGCGCCTCAAAGGGATAGTCCGGCTCCTCAACATGCCTCTCCCCTTGGGTATGCAGGGCGGTTGCTATGTTCAGTTTCAGCAGACGGTCCACTTCGCGCAGTTGATCTGACAGGGGACCGGAGAGCTCAGCCTGGTCAAGAATATCGTCCGTAACCTCGTTTCCGGCATGCCGGACAAACTGAATATACGCGCCCGGAAACCAATAGCGTGGGTCTTTCCCCAGCATGAGTATTGCCGTCACCGTCGGCATACCGTCCCGCGTCGTCAGACGTAACGCCCGCATTTGTTCTTCCAAGCTGCGGTTATTCTCTTCGAGCACCTCCGGCGAGACGGCAGCGGGAAGATATTCATTTTCAAACCGCCGTCTGTCCAAATCGTCTTCTACGGACGAACCCTGCACGCCTTGGGCATCATAGGGCAGATTGCCCCAGCGTCTTTTCTCGGTCAGGCGGCGTTCTTCTTCCGCGGTAGCTTGGGCACGTCTTGGCCCGACGCGAATCCAACATCGACCATCGACTTTGACCGGCGGGTTATCCGAAGGCTCTACTTGTATCACGGCGACGTCGCAGTCGTTCAGCCTTCGTTTTCCAACCTCCATACTCGGAAACGGAAGTATCTTGCCGTCAGTTTTCAACCCGCCAAGAGTCTGTAACAATCCGTCGTCAATCGTTAAGTCAGCACAACTGCCATCGTCCTTTATGCCGATGAAGATTAAGCCGGGCTTCTGGTGAGCGGGCAGGTCGTTGGCAAAGGCGCATATTGCTTTTCGGAATTTGTCCAGATCATTGGTCGATTCGGTAAACTCCACACAATCGCTTTCGCCGTTATTGAGGACGCGGGTCAGTTCATCAGAAGTGAACATATCTTGACTCTGCTTCTGGCTGCTATGTCGAATGAGTACAAAGACTTACTGTTCATCGCCACGTATGGCGACGCCTTTTGTCTGGCCTTCGGACGGCAAGACAAAAGGCGGCTCACGCCCCGCGTCCGGGCGTATATTCGTCGGCCGGCAGGCTGTAGTAGGTGATGATCTTGCGCTCCTTAAACCACCAGCGGCCGGCGTCTTTGATGAATTTATCATCATAGCGACCAAAGACGACCATGGGCTTATCGGTCGACTTGGTGATGGCGTCGGCATCCAGATAGCAGCTTGAGGTGGCTTGGTTGCCCGATACCTTAATCACGGGCGACTCGATCTTGTGGCGCAGAAAGCGCACGCCGTTCCGCAGCGTCTTGTCGTAATTGGCGTACCAGCCCTTCACCGCGTCGCGGCCCTCATAGCGCGTATCGCTTTCATAGAGCGGCAGCAGAACTGCGTCGGGGTGAAACAGCTCGGCGATTTCGTCTAGCGTGCCACGGTCCACCACATGGCAGTAGGTGTGGAGCAACTGCTGAATGGCAATAATATCGTCCGCGTAAGACATGCTCGGTCCTCCCGTTGCGGGTTTATTGTCTCCGTCCCCGTATCCGCAGCAATTCGTTAATCGTCAGGTCGATGTCCTCATCCCGCAACAGCGGCGCGGCGACGCGCTTGCGCCGGACGGCATCGAGGCTGAGGTCCGCCGTGACAAAATCTTCCTCGTAATAGCGTCCCTTGGCAATGCACTGCCCAAAAGGATCAATCACCTCCGAGCCGCCCCAGAACCCTACCCCGTCCTCAAAGCCGACCCGATTGGCATAGATCACAAACACCCCGAAGGTCTCGGCATAGACGCGGTTCAGCGACTCCCAATAGCGCGCGTTCTCGTCCTGTTGTCTCTTGTCAGCAATACCGCGGAGTGGACTAGAGGAAGGACAGATGAGCATCAGGGCATGATCGAGGGCCGCAATATACGCCGTGGACGGATGCCACAGATCTTCGCACACCAGGGCTGCCGCGCGACCATGCGGGGTGTCAAAGGCGCGCACGCTATCCCCGCGCGCGAAGTAGCGCTGCTCGTCAAACATGCCATAGGTTGGCAGATAGACCTTGCGGTGAACGTGACGGACGTCACCCCCACTGAGATAGACGGCAGCGTTATAAAAACAAAAGTCCGGGCTCTCTTCGACCAGCCCGGCCAGACAGGCGACCGATGTGCTCAGCTCCCGCAGTCGGGTGAACTCCGGCGCGTCCTGACGCAGGGCGACCGTCGCCACCATGTCCCGCAGGTGGTAGCCGGTCAGACTCAACTCGGGAAAGATGAGCAACTCAACGTGCTCGTTCTTGGCGCGGGCAATGGCCTGTTCGTACAGGGCCAGGTTGGCAGTAACATCTCCGAGGCGCGGGCTGATCTGGGCAATGCCGATTTTGAAGTGCGTGTTCACGGTGGCACGCTGGTTACGCTGGACTGCCTTTTCCAAACAGGCGCTTCAGCCATCTGCCCAAGGTCCCCCGTTTGACCTCTTCATCGGGCAAGGCTTGGATCTCGACCTCCATAGCCCTGAAGAACTGACCGATCAGCATCTTCGCCGCGCCGTCCACCAGGCGTTGTCCGACACTGGCCAGCAGCCCGCCGATTTGGACATCGCCGCGGTAGGTCAGGATGGTCTGGCCGTTTTGCTCGGCTAAATCAATCGTGCCCGAGCCCTTGAGAAAACCCTGCTTGCCCTTGCCATCAAGGTTGAGTTTGTAATGCGAGGGCGGCTGGATCTCCTCCATCCTGACCGTGCCGTTGTAGACGCCTTTGACCGCGGCCACGCCAACCTTGATCTCCCCGCTGTATTCATTCTCGCCGCTTTCTTGCAGACTCTCACAACCGGGCATGCACCTGGCGAGTTGGTTCGGGTCGGTCAGGAATCTCCAGACTTTCCGTTGGGGGGCCAGAATCGTTCGTGTTCCGTTGAGTTTCATAGTTGGTGTCCTGTGCGCGCAGCCCCACTCCTGACCGATTATGTTCTGAGCGGTCGGAAGAAGGCGCGTATATCATTGACCAGGAGTTCAGGTTCTTCCATCGGTGCGAAATGCCCACCCGAGGCCATGGGCGTCCAGCGTTGTAAATTGTAATAGCCCTCGGCCCACTTGCGCGGCATGAGAATAACCTCTTCTGAAAAAACGGCAACGCCGGTCGGGGCCTGGACAACCGGCGTCTGCGCATGCGACGGCTGCCAGGGGTTATGGGTTGCTTCATAATAGTAGCGTGCGGACGTGCCAAAGCTCTGAGTCACCCAGTATAGCGTCATCGTGGTGCACAGGTCATCCTTGCTGAAACGCTTTTCGACATCTCCGTTGCAGTCACTCCAGGTGCGGCGCTTTTCCAGGATCCAGGCACACAGCCCGACCGGAGAGTCATTCAGGGCAAAGGCCAAGGTCTGCGGCTTGGTTGTCTGCAAGGCGGAATAGCCGCTCTCGGCAGCAAAAAAGTTCAGGTTCTTTTCATGCCAGCCCTCCTCCTCCGGGCCGTACTCGGACGCCTCGGGCATGGCGCCGACAAAAATATCCAGCGGAGCCATGAGGTTGATATGACAGCCGAGCAGGTGCTCGGCGTATTTATGCCCGAGCTGGGCGGTAATGAGCGCGCCCCAGTCGCCGCCCTGGGCGGCGAATTTTTCATAGCCCAGGACATCCCGCATGAGCCCGACCCACAGGTCGGCCGTTCGCCAGAAATTGATGCCCGTAGTGGTCAGCGGGGTGGAAAATCCATACCCCGGCAAGGAGGGTACAACGATATCAAACGCATCCTTCGGGTCGCCGCCGAACGCGGCCGGGTCGGTCAGCGGCCGAATGACTTTATGAAAATCCCAGAAGGTCCACGGCCAGCCGTGGCTCAGGATCAGCGGCGTCGGATTCGGGCCTTTTCCCGGCTCGTGGATGAAATGGATCGGCACACCCTCAATTGTCGTCTTATAGTGGGAGAAGGCGTTCATCTCGCGTTCAACCGCGCGCCAGTCGTAGTCGGTGCGCCAGTATTCGACCACTTCCTGGAGGTAGGCTTGATTCGTCCCGTACGCCCACTGCTCGTTGGCAAACTCGCCCGGCCAGCGGGCCTTTGCCAGCCGCTCGCGTAAGTCTGTCAAGACCGCATCCGGGACGGAAACCGTAAACGCTTCTTTGCTCATGACGCCCTCCTTTTTGGCATCCAGTGCGCTTGGCACCCAGCAGGACAGATACTGCCCTTCCCCGCTGCTGGCAAGAGGGGCGTCCCCCTGCTGAAACGCTCAGTCCACCTCAACTGCCGCCGGCACCAGGTCGGGCTGCCGCTCGAACTGAGCGGCAATCCTTGCCAGCTCTTCCCCGGAGATGGTCTCTTTCTCTAACAGGACCTGGGCGGCTTGACGCAGAATGGGGAGCTTCGCCTTCAGTATCTGTGTGATACGCGCGTGCTGTTCGTCGATAATACGGCGCACCTCAGTATCGATCTCCCGTGCGGTCTCTTCGCTATAGCCGCCTGGCCCGGGCGCTTGGCCGTTTTGCAGGAACATGGGCGGGCGCTCCTGGTCAAAGCTTTGCTGACCGAGCGTGTCGCTCATCCCGTAGGATTTGACCATGCTCCTGGCCGTATCGGTTGCTTTGAGCAGATCGTCCCGGGCCCCGGTCGAGATCTCCTGGTAGATCAGCTCTTCGGCCACCCGCCCGCCGAGGAGCACGGCAATTTTGTTTTCCAACTCGGATTTGGTCAGCAGAAACCGATCTTCGCTCGGCAGTTGGAGGGTATAGCCCAAGGCCGCCACGCCCCGCGGAATAATCGAGATCTTTTGGACTGCATCCGACCCCGGTAACGACATGCCCGCCAGCGCATGCCCAATCTCGTGGTGGGCGACGCGCGCTTTTTCCTTTTGGCCCAAGACCCGGTTCTTCTTTTCCAGTCCGGCAATCACCCGCTCAACCGCCTCCTGGAGTTCGGGCAGGCCGACCGTGTCCTTGCCGCGCCGGACCGCCAGCAGCGCCGACTCGTTGACGATATTGGCCAGGTCCGCGCCGGCGAAGCCGGGCGTCATGGCGGCAATCACCTCCAGGTCGGTTTCGGCCTCAAGGGGAACCGCCCGGGCGTGGACCCGAAGAATAGCCAGCCGGCCGATTTTGTCCGGACGGTCCACGACCACGTTGCGGTCAAAGCGTCCGGCCCGCAGCAGGGCCTGGTCCAGGATCTCGGGCCGGTTGGTGGCGGCCATCAGAATGACCCCGACCCGCTGATCGAATCCGTCCATTTCCACCAGGAGCTGGTTGAGGGTCTGTTCCCGCTCGTCGTGCGAGACGGGTCCCATGCCGCGCGCTTTGCCCAGGGCGTCCAGTTCATCCATGAAAATAATGCAGGGCGCCTTTTCTTTGGCCTGGGTAAACAGGTCGCGGACTCGGGCCGCCCCGACGCCGACAAACATCTCCACAAACTCGGAGCCGCTAATCGAGAAAAACGGCACCTGGGCCTCTCCCGCCACCGCTTTGGCCAGGAGCGTTTTCCCCGTCCCCGGCGGTCCAACCAGCAAAATGCCTTTCGGGATTTTCCCTCCCAGCCGGCTGAATTTTTCCGGCGTCTTGAGAAACTCAATGACTTCCTGGAGTTCGGTCTGGGCTTCTTCGACCCCGGCCACATCGGTGAAGCGGACTTTGACATCCTGCTCCATATAGATCTTGGCCTTACTCTTGCCGATCGACATAAAGCCGCCACCGAAGCCGCCGCGCTGGGCCATCCGCCGCATCAGAATCAGCCAGACGCCAAAGAATAGCAGGACCGGCAGAATCCAGGCCAGCAGGTCGCTGACAAACGTGCTCTCAATCTCCCCGGCAAAGCGGACCTCGCGGGTGGCCAGGTGCTCGGCCAGGTCGGGGGCCACCCGGACCGTCACAAACTGGCTGGGCTGTCCTTCGACGGGATCGTTGAGCGTGCCCTGGATATAGTGCTCCGAGATACGGATCTCTGCGACGCGACCATCATTCAAATATTCCTGGAACTGGCTGTAGGGAATCTGTTCGATACGGGTCGCCTGCAGCCAGACGCCGTGCAGGATGACGACCCCCCACAGGGCAATGAAAAGATACCAGATGTTAAACTTTGTCTTTTTATCCATAACCGTTCCATTATAGCGTGCCAGAACCGACTGCCTACTGGCCAAGGTCGTCTTTCCGCCGATTGCACTTTCATCTGAGCCGGGCGATATTCAGGACCCATGCCTCACCTCCCCACGAGTCGCTTCATCCGCGTGAACGGCCTTGCCCTGCATTACCTGGAATGGGGAGAGGCAACCAAGCCCGCGCTCATCCTGCTTCACGGCGGCTCGGCCCATGCCCGTTGGTGGGACCATATTGCCCCGGTGCTGGCGCGGACGCACCGGGTGCTGGCCCTCGACCTGCGCGGGCATGGAGAGAGTGCCTGGACGCACCCGCCGGCCTACGAGATCGCCGATTACGTCGCGGACCTTGAAGGCCTTGTCACCGCTCTTGACCTCGATGCTCCCGTTCTTCTGGGTCACTCGCTTGGAGGCTTTGTGGCACTGCATTACGCCACGGCAGCCGCAACGAGCCGTGGCGCATTCGTTATCGTTGATATCGGTTCCCGGCTGCGCCCGAGTCGAACGATGCGTTTGCTGCGCTGCCTGCCACCGCCGACGTACTCCACTGAGGCCGAGGTCTACACTCGATTTCGTTTGCTGCCGGCAGAGACGCGGGCAACGCCCGAGCTGTTGAGACATATTGCCCGACACAGTGTGAGAGCTGACCACGCCGGTCGTTTTCACCTCAAAAGCGACCGGGCGGCCATGACCCGCCAACCGTGTGACCTGGAGCCACAGCTCGCGCGTATTGCTTGCCCCCTCCTGTTCATTCGGGGCCAACACAGCCGGGCGCTCTCGGCCGAGCGCTTAGCCCACCTGGTCCAGGCCTGTCCGCGGGCCAGCGGGGCGGAAATTCCCCAGGCCGGACACCACGTTTTTCTCGACCAGCCCGCAGCCTTTCTTGACACCGTGACTACTTTCCTGCACGAGACAAGCAGGGCTCCCGCCTGATTCACAGAAAGAGTCCGGAGTGGACGCTAGGCAGGCGCTGGCAGCATAGGAGGGAGGGTTTATGTTCTGGTTTGGGTTTATCGTTGGGGCGGTCTCGGCCACCGTGTTTATTCTGTACGGCAATGGTGAGCTGGTGGTGAAACTCCACGATCGGATCAAGAGTGTCTCCGATCGGTTTTGGGAGTCGCAGAAAAAATAAGCAGCGCTTCATTCCGATCCTCACAGCGCTCTTTCATTTGGACGGCCTTTTTTGTTCCGCTCACTTTGTTCGCCTCTTGGCCTTGTGCTAGAGTTCGGGCAAGCGAGAAGCATATCAGTAAGGAGGGCAGGCGTATGGCAAAGCCGCTGGATGGAATTCGGGTCCTTGACTGGACCATATGGCAGCAGGGGCCGGTCGCGACCATGATGCTCGGCGACCTCGGTGCCGAGGTCATCAAGCTCGAAGAGCGCGTGGGGGGCGACCCTGGGCGCGGCGTAATGCAAATTGCCGGGGCCAAAACCGGCGCGCGCAACTATTATTTTGAAGCCAATAACCGGCATAAAAAAAGCCTCACGCTCGATCTCAAGAAGCCCGAGGCCAAGGAAATCGTCTATAAGCTGGTCGAAAAGTCCGACGTCTTTGTCCAGAACTATCGCAAGGGCGTGGCGGCCAGGCTCGGCCTCGACTATGCCACCCTCTCGAAATACAACCCCAAACTGATCTATGCCAGCGCCACCGGCTATGGTCCGCACGGGCCGGACGCGGGGGAGCCCTCCTTCGACTATATGGGCCTGGCCCGGTCCGGGATCATGACCGCGGCGGGTGAGCCGGACATGGAGCCCGTGAATATCACCGGCGGTATCGCCGACCAAATGGGCGCCATCATGCTGGCCCACGGGATTACCGTGGCCCTGTTGGCCCGCGAGCGCCTGGGCGTCGGCCAGGAGGTCGATACCTCGCATCTGGGCAGCATGATGGCCCTCCAGGGGCTCAATCTGGCCTGTCGCCTGACCCTGGGTAAAGAGTTCAAGCGTTTTTATCGCACCAAGGCGGTCAACCCGCTCTGGAATCACTATAAGTGCCAGGACGATAAATGGGTCTGTCTGGCCATGCCGCAAGCCGACCGCTACTGGCCGGATTTCTGCAAGACGCTCGGCATTCCGGAGTTGGAGAAGGACCCGCGCTTTGAGAACATGAAGGTGCGCGGTCGCAACGCCGAGGAGATCATCGCCATTGTCGATAAAATTTTCGCCTCAAAGCCACGCGCCGAATGGATGCAAATCCTGAAGGACGGCGGTGATTTTATCTATACCCTGGTGAATAATATCACCGACCTGCCCGACGACCCGCAAATGCAGGCCAACGACTATGTCGTGGATTATGAGCACCCCACCTGGGGCGAAACGCAGATCGTCGGCTCACCCCTGATCTTGAGCAAGACGCCGGCCGACCCGAAGGCCACGGCCCCGGAGTTTGGCGAGCATACCGAACAGGTGCTGGTCGATATGCTGGGCTATTCCTGGGAGGACGTGGGAAAGTTGCGAGAGTCTGAGGTCCTGTAGAGGCTGCCGTAGGGGCAGCCCGTGTGGCTGCCCGTGGCGCTACAAAGAGTAAACGTGTCCAGCTTCTATACTATTTGGATTGAAGGATACGTTTACTCTTCGGCCAAACAACCCGATGCCGCAACGCTTCCCCCCGCACGTAACGCCGGAGATTCTCCAGCCACAGTTCGCCGACCCGCGGCAGATAGAGCGGCGAGGTTGAGGCCGTATGCGGGGTGATAAACACATTCGGCATATCCCATAAGTCGTCGTCCGCGGGCCACGGCTCGGTAGGCAGGACGTCGAGGCAGGCGTGGCGCAGCGCTCCCGCCCGGAGCGCCTCTTTGAGCGCAATCATATCGACGATGATCCCGCGCGCGATATTGATCAGCGTGGCAGAGGGTTTCATGAGCGCCAGCGCATCCGCGCCGATGAGCCCGCGCGTCCGGGGGGTGGCCGGAATGGCCAGAATGACAAAGTCGGCCTCGGGCAGAAACCGGTGGAGGTCGGCCAGCGTGCCGTGCTGGTCTACTCCGAGCACAGCTTGAGTTGATTGACGAATACCGAGAATCCGCATCCCAAAGCCGCTCAGCATGGCAACAATACGCCTGCCAATGGCACCCAGGCCGACGACCAGAGCGGTTTTGTCGCTCAGGCTTTCAAGCCCGACCTCCTGCCATCTATGCTGGCGTTGACGGGCGGACAGTTCTCCGAATCGTTTTGCCGACCACAGCACAAAGCCCACGGCGAACTCCGCCACCTCAGGCGCGTTTGTGCCAGGACTATGGGAAACGAGCGCGCCTTTGGCCCGCATGGCGTCATAGAAACGGCCGTCCGTGCCGGCGTCTTCGGTATGCGCCCAGCGTGGCTGCGGGAGCTGTAGCGTGGCGTCTATGAAGGCTTTACGATATGCGTCGCCGGCTAACACGATAAGGTCGCAGTCATCCGGCGGGGCCGACCAGGAGCCGTCCGGCTCAATCAAAGCCCAGCCCAACTCCGGCACAATGGCCTGAGCGCGTTCGCCAAAACGGACAAAAAATTCTCGGCCGGCCGCAACTTTCATCAGGACCTCCCTGTCCAGCGGTCTTACCACGGAAGAGAAGCGTCTGCCTATGGCGGCAGGGAAGTCCGCGCGCTGGACAGCCCAGTCCAAATATGCGACACGGCAGCACAGAGGAGCACTCGCATGAAATTCGGCATTATCCACGACTTCCGCAATCCAGCCCCATGGCACCGCCCCTATCCGGAGCTATATCACGCCCTGCTCGATCAAATCGTTCGGGCTGAAGAACTGGGCTATGACAATGTCTGGCTGGCGGAACATCACTTCACCGCAGACGGTTATAATCCGTCCAGCCTGCCGACCGCCGCGGCCATTGCCGCGCGCACGAGCCGCATTCGGATTGGGACCTATATTCTGCTGATGCCGTTTCAGCACCCGGTCCGGGTGGCCGAAGACACGACCTGCATCGATATCTGGTCAAACGGGCGTTTTGATATGGGAGCCGGCCAGGGCTATGCCGCGGGCGAGTTTCAGGCTTTGCATATTCCACGCAAGGAACGTTCGGCTCGCCTGGCGGAAGGCGTCGAATTGGTCCGCCGCTTATGGACCGAAGAAAAGGTGACGTTCGAGGGCCGCTTTACGCAGGTCAGTGACCTGACGCTCTCTCCGAAGCCCGTCCAGCAACCGCATATTCCGCTCTGGATTGGCGCACGGGCCGACAGGGCGATTCGGCGCGTGGCCCAAATGGGCTGTCATCTCATGGCGACGATCGGGCCGGACCCCGCCCCGCTCTATATCCAGACCCTGAGAGAAAACGGCCATGACCCGACCGATTTCAACATCGGACAAATCCGGATGGTCTACGTCGCCGAGAATGAAGACCAGGCCTGGGAAGATGTCCAGGAGCAGCTGCACTATTCCATGCAGTACTACGGCGTCATCTTGGCCGAAGCCAACGACGCGCCGGGCGACGCAGACGGCTGGCAGTTCACCCACGCCAGCCAACTCCGTGACTCAGGCTTTGGCCGGGCCGCCATGATCGGTACCCCGAACCAGGTCGCCCGCAAAATGGAAAAGTTCCGCCAGCGTTTTCACTGCACCCATTTTGTGCTGGGGACGCAACTCCCAGGACTCGACCCCCCAAAGGTCACGCGCTCGCTGGAACTATTTGCCCAGGAGGTCATGCCGGAGTTTCGGGAGAGGTAGCGCATACGCCCATTCCAATCTTCTCGCTTTTCCGTACAATAAGGCGTAAGAGTTCTCGCTATGCCCCAAAGACTGCCTCAGTTGCTCAAAGAATTAACGCCGCAAGAACAGGCACAAGTCGAAACCTTTGCGGCCTTCATCCTCGCGCGCCGAAAACTCCAGCAGCCCCAACTCCTCACGAACGATCTTTCAGTCCAAGAACTCACTCAGCTTGTTGCTTCAGCAGGGAGCTTTGAGTGGCTCGAAGAGGAGGAGGATATTTATTCCCCGGATGATGGTGAGGCAGTGCAGTGGCCCAGTCCCCCGTCAAACGAGGAAGCGTAGTTCTGATACGCTATCCATTTACGAACCTGACCGGAGCAAAGGTTCGACCCGCACTCGTTCTGACACCTGATTCTCTGCTGTCTCGTCTTGATGATGTCCTATGCCTCTTCATATCATCCTCGCTCCCCGAAGACCTTCTCCCGACCGATCTTGTCCTGAACGCCGAGCATCCTTCTTTTTCCAAAACAGGGTTGAGGCGGCGCTCCGTGTTGAGAGCACACAAATTAGCCTTGCTTCAAAAATCCCTTGTGCTGCGCCAGCTAGGAGAAATCGAGCAGCCACTCCTTGATAAAATCAATCAGCGGTTACGGGTGGCTTTAGGGTTATAGTTCTGTAGCGAACTGAGGCAACCCAGCATAGGGCTGAATTAGTTGAGAATTGGGAGCGTGCTGGGCGGCAGGACCCACTGCATCCGATCGAGCCGTTGGAGTAGAGCCATGCTAAAAGATATTGTGAAAGCCCAGCCAACAACGAACTATTGTCTTTACCTTTGTTTTGAAGATGGGGTGGAAGGTGAGGTCGATATCGCTCAGCTCATTCATTTTACTGGTATTTTTGCTCCTCTGAAGGAGCAGTCCGAGTTTAGGAAAGTCTCCGTGAAGCCTGAACTCGGAACGATCTGTTGGCCGAATGGGGCTGACCTTGACCCTGATGTGCTTTACGCTCGAATAACCGGACAGGCTCTTCCAAGCGTCTCCACAGAAGAATCAAGGACCATAGGTTAACCCGCAACGCGTTCCATCACTGTCAGGCCAGCTCCTGCTCGATATACGCCAAGGCTTGCTGCGGAGTGGGAACCGCGGTGTAGAGACCGCGAAATTTCCGGTTGATGAGCGCTTCGGCAAAGCCACGCTCGAATTGCTGCAACAGGCCGTCGAAATAGCCGTTGGTGTTCACCAGAACAATCGGCTTGGAGTGAAAGCCGAGCTGCTTCAGGGAGATCACCTCAAGGACTTCCTCGAATGTCCCAAACCCGCCCGGCAGGGCGATAAAGGCGTTCCCACGTTCATCCAGTCCCTGCTTCCGGCTGCGCATATCATCGGCGGTATGCATTTCATGCCCGGCCTGTCCGTAGCCGTCTTCGAGAAAGCGCGTCAGGATCACACCGACCACCCGCCCGCCGGCGGCCAGCATGGCTTGGGATACGGCTCCCATCAGGCCGGTATTGCCGCCGCCATAGATTAAGGTGTAGTCGCGCTGGGCCAATAGTTGGCCCAGTTCGGCCGCCGCGTCCAGATACACCTGCGGACAGCGTTTGCTTGACGCGCAGTAGACGGTGATGGCCCGCGGGCGATCGTGGGAGTGGGAAGAGGACATTGGGGTGTAACGGAGCTGTTATGCGGTAGGCTCGGGAAGGAGGTCTGATGCACTCAGAGAGTCAGCACCCCCTCCCCATTTCTCCCTTATGAGAGATTGTTCACCACACCGTCCATACCACTCCACTCAACAATAGGCGTGAGGCGGCGTTTGGTAATCAAGCCCTGGGCAACCAGCGTCGAAAAGGTGGTGAAGGTCTTGGCATGATCCTGGATATCCAGAACCAGCACGATCTTCGCCTCTTCGTTCGAGGCCCAGGGTCCGGCTTTCAGCGTGACCCCCTCGGGAAAGCCGGTCTCTCCGCTTAAGACCCCCTTGAACATATTATGGACCTCTTTGGTCCGGGCCGGTTCCCAATAGATCTCGTCCAAATAGAGCGGCATACGATTTCCCTCCTTCTGGGATAGATTTGCTCGGGCATAGCAAAAAAACCGCATCCAGCCTAGCCCTTGACTACGCCGGGCAGCGCTCCCACCTTTGGCATTCCGGGTGCGGTGTGCTAGCGTCTGCGCCAAGGCGTTGTACAGAGAATGTTGCCAACACGGGAGGGAGGCACCAATGGCATTGCCGCTACAAGGGATTCGCGTGCTGGATATTGCCAGCATGTTGGCCGGTCCGTATGGCGCGACCATGCTGGGCGATATGGGTGCGGACGTGATTAAAATCGAGCCCCCCTATGGGGATGAATCCCGTGCCATTGGTCCCAAGGTCGAGAATGACAGCGGCTTCTATGTCGGGATTAACCGCAATAAACGCGGCATGGTGCTGGACCTGACCCAGCCGGAGGGCAAAGCCCTGTATTTCCGGTTGGTCCGCACGGCCGACATTATTGTCGACAACCTCCGCCCCCAGGCCAAAGCCAAGCTGGGGGTGACGTATGAAGAAACGTGCCAGCATAACGACAAAATCATCTGCATCTCGGTCAGCGCCTTTGGTCAGGACGGACCGTATGGCGGCCGGCCGGGCATCGACCCCCTGGCCCAGGCGCTGACCGGCTTTATGAGCGTCACCGGAGAGCGGGACGGCAAGCCCCTGAAGGCCGGGCCGGCCATCGCCGACGCCACCTGTGCCAATCTGGTCGCCTTTGCCGCCATGGTCGGCCTGTGGACCCGCGAGCAACAGGGCATTGGTCAGCAGATTGAGCTGTGTCTGATGGACGGACTGATCCACGTTCAGCCGTCCCAGGTCGGCCAATTCTTTCTCAGTCAGTACATCCAGCCGCGCGTCGGGAATGCCAGCCCGTTTTATGCGCCTTACGGAACCTTCAGGTGTCGGGATGGCCGGGACATTCAGATTGCCTCGTTCAATAATAAGTTCTTCCACAATATCTGCCGCGCGATCGAACGCGAGGACCTGATGGCGGACCCGCGCTTTGAGACCGGAGCGCTTCGCCTGCAACACGAAGCCGCCCTCAATGAGGAGTTGCAGGCCGAGTTTGCCAAAAGAGACGTCGATGACATGATGCAGCGCTTGAGTGCGGCCGACGTGATGGCCGCGCCGGTGAACAGCTTGCCCGAAACCTTTGCCGACCCCCAGGTCCGGCATAACAACATGGCGGTCGAGGTGGACCATGCGCGGGTCGGCCCACTCAAGGTTGGCGGCATTCCGGCCAAGCTCAAGAAAACGCCGGGCGCCGTGCGCCTCGCCCCGCCGACCCTGGGTCAGCATACCTGGGAGATCTTGCAGGAACTGGGCCTGAGTGGCGATGAGGTGGAGCAACTGAAACACAAGGGTGTGGTGAAGTAGGGGCGAAAGATTTTTCGCCCGTACAAAGGAAGAAGGGAGGGGGCATGCCCCGAGGAGCCGATGGCATCGTTCTGGCCCTGAAAGAGGCCGGTGTCTCGACCATTTTTGGTATCCCCAGCATCCATAATATCGGCCTGTACGAGTCCCTGCGCCACGAGCCCTCGATTCGGCATATTGGCTGTCGGCACGAGGCCGGCGCCACCCATATGGCGGACGGTTATGCCCGGGCGAGCGGTGGGCTGGGGGTTATTGTCTCGTCCACCGGCCCAGGCGCGGGATTTACGGTTTCGGCCCTACAGGAAGCCTGGGGCAGTTGCTCGCCGGTCCTGATGATTACGACCAATATCGACGCCGCCAAGATTGGCAAAGGTTTGGGCGTCCTGCACGAACTGGAAGAACAGACCTCTCTCTTTCGGACCATTACCAAAGAGGTGATTATTCCTCGGACGGGCGATGATTTGTATGCGGCCGCACGGCGCGCCATCGCCCTGGCTCAGGCCGGCCGGCCCGGCCCGGTGTGTCTGGAAGTCCCCACCGACCTGATGGCCGGAGAAGCACCCGTGGCAACTCCGATCTCGTCGGACGACGCTCCAGCCTTCCCGCGGCTGCCTCCCCGGCTTGACGAGGCGGTCGCCATTCTGCGTAACGCAAAACAGCCTCTCATTCTGGCCGGGACAGACGCGGCCCGGGCCGATATTGCCGGAGACCTCCAAGCCCTGGCCGAGGCTCTATGCGCGCCCGTCATCACCAACACGCCGGGCAAGGGTGTGGTGCCGGAAGATCACGCCCTGGCATTCGGCAATGCCGCGCGCAAACTGGTGGTCAAAGACCTCGTGCCCGGCTGCGATGCGGCCGTCGTGATTGGTTCCCGGCTGCGTGAGGTCGATGCCAAACGGCGCGGCTTGGCCCTGCCCGAACAGTTGATTCATGTGGATTGGGACGAGCGTTGGATCAGCAGAAATTATCCGGCCGCGCTGCCGCTGGTCGGCGATATTGGAGCCATTACCCGCGCGCTACGGGACCAACTCGAAGGAGAACCCTACACCGGTCCGCGCCAGGAACGGACCGCGGCGTGGCGGCGGCAGGCGGATGCGGAGATCGAGCGACTCGGCCGGGAGCGGCCGGAAATTCAGTCGCTCCAGGCGATTCGGGCCGTGCTGCCCCGAGACAGCGCCCTGGTAGTCGATAATACCCAGCTTGGCTATTGGGCCGAGTATTTTTATCCGTCTTACCAGGCCAACGGGATCATCGGGGCCAAGGGCTCCGGTCTGCTCGGCTTCAGTTTTCCGGCGGCCGTTGGTGCCAAGCTGGCGCGGCCTGACACCCCGGTTGTCGGCCTGATCGGAGACGGGGGCTTTCTCTACACGGCGCAGGAATTGGCTACCTGCGTGCGCCACAAGGTTGGCTTTCCCCTCATTGTGGTCAACGATGATGCGTTTGGGGTGATCGGCTATTTGCAGCGGACCGCGTATCAGGAGGCGTATCAAGCCCAGCTCACGAACCCGGACTTCCTGGCCTTCGCCGCAGCCTTTGGCGTCCCGGCAACGCGCGTCCAGTCTCCGGCAGAACTCCAAGCGACCCTGGACCGGACGCTCGCCTGCGGAGAGATGCATCTCATTGAATATCAGATGACCATTCAGGAACCCCCGTTCGGGAAGTACTGAAGAGATAGAGAGCGGAGATAGAGATAGAGGTTTAAGGAGTATTTATGGCACAGCGTCGAACCACCATTTGGGGCTGGGGATTCGAAGACGAACAGCCCACCCCGGAACAGAAAAAAAATATCGCCAAGGGCATTGCCGAGAGTGTCGGGGCGAGCGATTTTAGCCTGGACCCGGAGCCGCGCGTTGAAGACATTCGGCTCCGCGCGCCGCGCCTCTCAGCGCCCGCGTCTCTCGCTGGCTTCTGCTCGACCGAAACCTACGACCGCGCGGCCCATTCCTATGGCAAAGCCCTGCCCGATATCGTGCGGGCCTTCCATCTGGACTTTCCGAACCCGCCCGATGTGGTCGCCTTTCCCAGGACCGAGGACGATGTGGTGGCCGTTTTGGACTGGTGCAACGAGGTGGGGGCTGCGGCTATTCCATTCGGCGGGGGATCGAGCGTCACCAGCGGCGTCGAGCCTCCGACGGGGGACGCCTATCCCGGTAGCGTGTCCATCGATCTGCGCTGCCTCGACAAAGTGCTGGAAATTGATGAGACCTCGCGCGCGGCCCGCATTCAGGCCGGCGTGTACGGCCCGGCCCTGGAAGCTCAGCTCAAACCGCGTGGCTATACCCTGCGGCATTATCCCCAGTCGTTCGAGTTCTCGACGCTGGGCGGCTGGATCGCAACCCGCTCGGGCGGACATTTTGCCACGCTGTACACCCATATTGATGACATGGTCGAGTCCACCCGGGTCGTCACCCCAAACGGTATTGTCGCCTCGCGCCGCCTGCCGGGGTCGGGCGCCGGTCCCAGCCCGGACCGCATGTTCATTGGCTCGGAGGGCATTCTGGGCATCATTACCGAAGCCTGGATGCGCTTGCAGCAGCGGCCGGTGTATCGGGCCTCAACCGCGGTGCATTTTGAAAAATTCGAGAATGGGGTGGAGGCGATTCGTTTGCTCAGCCAGTCGGGCCTGTATCCCACCAATTGTCGTATTCTCGACCCGACCGAGGTCAAACGGAATAATGTCGGCAATGGCACGGGCGGTAGCCTGCTCATGCTCGGCTTTGAATCCGCGGACCATCCGCTCGAAGCCTGGATCAACCGCGCGCTCGAATGCTGTACCGACCTCGGCGGCACGACACCCAACGGGGTGGTGATTAAGGGCGGCGGAGAAACCACGGGCCGGGGCGGCTCGGTTGGCGACTGGCGCAACGCCTTTATCCGCATGCCCTACGCCTTTTCGACCATGGCCGCCATGGGCGCGATATTCGACACCACCGAGAGCTCGATTCCGTGGAATCGGTTTCACGAATTCCACGCCGGCGTGATGCGGGATGTCCAGAGCGCGCTGGATGAGGTGTGTGGCGGAGGCGTGTTGTCGTGCCGCTTTACCCACGTCTATCCCGACGGTCCCGCGCCGTATTTCACCTTTACCGGCATGGGCAAAAAGGGCAGCGAGCTGGAGCAGTGGCACGAGATCAAAACCGCGGCGTCGGAGGCGGTCGTGCGCTATGGTGGCACGGTGACGCACCACCACTCCGTCGGTCGGACCCATCGTCCACAGTACGAGAAGCAACGCCCCGATCTGTTTGCCAGCGCCCTTCAGGCCGCGAAAGCCGCCCTTGATCCGCAGGGCCTGCTCAATCCGGGCGTGTTAATCGATCCGCGTCGCTGATTCCGACGGCGCATCATATGAGGAGGAGCAGTAGATAACCATGACGAGGGAGATGAAGAACATCCGTGAAGCCATCATGGAGGGCCAGGCCAAAACCGAAGACTTTGAGGGGCTACCGCTCCCGGAATGGATGCTGGCGGTTACGACCCATAAGGACGAAGTGACTATGTTCGAGGGGCTGGAGTCCTGGGGAAAAGACCCCAAGAAAAGCCTCCACCTTGACCAGGTGCCTGTCCCGGAGGTCGGCCCGAACGAAGCTCTGGTCGCGATCATGGCCTCCAGCATCAATTTCAATACGGTCTGGAGCGCCATCTTCGAGCCCCTGCCGACGTTTTTGTTTTTGGAGCGGAACGCCAAGAAAAGCCCGTGGGACAGTCGGCATAACCTGCCGTATCACATCCTGGGTAGCGACGCGTCCGGGGTGGTGTTGAAGGTCGGGCCGGGGGTGAATTTGTTCAAGCCGGGCGACGAAGTCACCGTTCACTGCAACTATGTGGACATGCAGGCCCCGGACGGCCACGACGATTCCATGCTCGACCCTGACCAGCGCATCTGGGGCTTTGAAACCAATTTTGGCGCGCTGGCTGAAATTGCCGTTGTCCGGGCCAACCAGCTCATGCCCAAGCCGCCGCATCTCACCTGGGAAGAGTCGGCCTCCATGCCGCTGGTCAACTCCACCTCGTATCGCATGCTGGTCAGCGAAAACGGTACCCATATCAAACAGGGCGATATCGTCCTGATCTGGGGCGCGGTTGGCGGGCTGGGCGGCTTTGCGTTGCAGTATGTGTTGAACGCGGGCGCCTTTCCCATCTGCGTGGTGTCATCCCAGGACAAGGTCAAGTTATGCGAAACCATCGGCGCGCGTTGGGTGATTGATCGGAATGCCGAGGGCTATCAGTTCTGGAATAAAGACGGGTCGCAAAACCAGGGAGAACTGCGTCGCTTTGGCAAGCAGATTCGGGACATGACGGGCGGCGAGGACCCGGATGTGGTGTATGAGCATCCGGGCCATGAAACCTTTGCGGCCAGCGTCTTTATTGCGCGGCCCGGAGGTCAGATCGTCACCTGCGCCTCCACCAGCGGCTATAATCACGAGTACGACAACCGCTATTTATGGATGAACAAGAAGCGCATCATTGGCTCGCATTTTGCCAACTACAGAGAAGCCTGGGAGGCGAATCGCCTGGTCTGCAAACGCGCCATTCATCCCCTGCTGTCAGAGACCTATCCCCTGGCCGAGACCGGTGAGGCGGCCTATCGGGTACACCACAATACGCAGATCGGAAAAATCGGCGTGCTGTGCCTCGCCCCGGAGGAAGGGCTGGGCGTCACGGACGAGGAAGGCCGCGCCCGGCATATCGGGCAGATTAATTTATACCGAAATGCCGCCAAAGGCGATTTTCGCCTGGTGAAGACCGAGCCGTAGCGGGGGAAAGCGCGATTCATGCCGAGCATCACCATCCGTTTCGCCACTGCGGACGACGTGCCGCTCATCCTTGGGTTCATCAAGGCATTGGCCCGATTCGAGAACGAGCCGGACGCGGTCAAGACCACGCCCGAAGACCTGCTGCGCGACGGCTTTGGCGAACGGCCTCGATTCGAGGTGCTGATTGCCGAGCGGGATGAAAAGCCGGTCGGCTTTGCCCTGTTCTTTATGACCTACTCGACCTGGGAGGGACGGCCGAGCCTGTATCTCGAAGACCTGTTTGTCGTCGAGTCGGCGCGTAAATATGGAGTCGGGCGAGCGCTCATGGCAAAACTGGCCGCTCTTTCAGTCGAACGCGGCTATCAGCGCCTGGAGCTTCAGGTTCTGGACTGGAACCCCGCCCGCGAGTTCTACCATCGTCTGGGCATGGGCCATATGCAGGAATGGCTGCCCTACCGGCTCAGCGGTCAAGCGCTGCACGCACTGGCGGTAGAGGCAAAACCTTCGTAGGGGCCCCTCGCCCTCATACGTGTGTAAACCAAATGTCCGAGTCAGGTGTCTACAACAGAGAGAGGAAGACCGCGTCCATGCTCGTTGGAGTTGGAATAGCTGAGATGGGAGCACTGCCGGCTGAACGTGAGGAGTGTTTCGGCACATTTGTTGCCCTCCAGCGTGACCGCGCGAGGCGGCTGGCCTGGCGCTTGGTCGGCGGCGACGAGGCTGCGGCCGAAGATGTCACCCAAGAGGCTTTCGTCAAGGCATATCAGGCATTTGACCGCTTTCGGGGTGAGGCCAGTCTCGAAACGTGGTTCTATCGCATCCTCGTCCGTCAGGCGCATAACTATCGCCGCTGGCGGGCGGTGCGGACCCTCTGGCAGCGTGAAGGCGAAGAAGAATTCCCTGATCCAACATCGGCCGTGCAAGGCGACCCTGGGCTGCGGCGGCGCATCGCCCAGGCCCTGGAGCGGCTCTCACGTCGGCAGCGCGAAGCCTTTGTGCTTGTCCATCTTGAGGGCTTTACGGTGCAGGAGTGCGCCGATTTTTTGGGAAAACCGAGCGGGACCATTAAGAGCCATCTCCATCGCGCCCTGGTCAAACTGCGCGCGGAACTGGCCGACCTGAACGAAGGCCCGGGAGATGCACCACAGACAGGAGGCGCGTAGTCATGCCGTCTTCAGATGAGCCCAACAACCTCACGCCTGCCGACCGGCGCTTTATTCAGCGTGTGGCCAAGGACTATACGCCCCAGCCACTCTCGGCGGCGCAGCGGGCGACGTTTGACCGAAGGCTTGAAGAACGACTGGCGGACTCGTCCCGGCTTCCTTTCCTGCGGCCGGCCAGCCTGCTGGCCGCGACGTGTGCGGCGCTGCTGCTGTGGTTTGCGCTCCCCTCGCAACAGGCTTCCGGCCCGAACTTTGGGGATAGCACCCTACCGTCAGCCCCAACCCCGCTCGCGCAGGACACGACCTCTCACTCGACCCTTTTGGCGTATGCCTATTACCAATCAGAATCACAAGATGACTTTCTTCCCGCTGAATACATCGCCCTGGCGGATGCTTTTGAGCTGTTGTGAGCCGGCTGTTATGAGAAAGACCGACATATTTCTGCTCGTGGCTGTGTTCACTCTGTGTGAATGGGGCGGCTGGGCGGCTGGCGGCTGGGCGCAGCCCCCAGGGCCGTCCGCCCGTCATGCTCCGCCCGGTTCGCGGCTTGAGCGTCTTGTCGAGGAGCTGGGGCTCGATGAAAGAACACTGGCACAGGTAGACGCGATCATTGATGCCTCCCGTGCCAAGAAACGGACGCTGCGGCGTCAATTGCGTGAAGCACACCAGCACATGCGCAGTCTGTTGGAGGAAGAAACACCCAGGGAAACCGCCCTGTTGGAACAAGTCGATGTGATTGGTGGTCTGCGGACGGAACTCCGCAAAGAGCAATTAAAAACCATGCTCCGCGTCCGCGCTCTGCTGAGCCCCGAGCAACGCGCCACATTGCTCGAACGGCTCAACAAAGGCCCCCGGCGTGGCCGACGTGGGTTTGGTTGGCATCAGGATTCTCACTCCTCTCCCCGGCCGAACGAAGTTCGGTAACCCGGAATTCATCCACGCGTGTCTAATCAGACAGACACACATACCAAGGAGGTCGATATATGACAAAAAGAAAATGGAGCATCATCGGTGTCAGCGTGGTTGCCGCGGGACTCCTGCTCACCTCACTCGTGTCCGCCCGCCCCGGACACGGACATTTTGGTCGGGGTGGCCCTGGATTCTTCCCCGCGCGCGTGTTGCAGAACCTGGACCTGGCCGACACCCAGCAGGCCAGTATCGAGGCGATCAGGAAGAAGCATCGGGAAAGCCTGACCGGCCTCAAAAACGATCTGCGGGAGACCCGTCAGGAGATCATGAACCGCCTCCTGGGAGAGTCGGATGTTGAAGCCGGCGACTTCACTGCCCTGCAAGCCGAGTTGAATCAGCTTCGCTCGGCTCTGTTTGAAGAATCCCTGGCAATGGGCTTAGCCATCCGGGCCGAACTGACTCCCGCCCAACGCACGAAAGCGGTGACCCTGATTGAGGAATTTCGGGCGCGTCGAGCCGAGAAACGCGCCGAGTGGCGTGCGAAGAAAAACAAAGAACGCTAAGCGACCGGAGCGGCCGAGAGAAACGGGGCACCCCAGAGTGCCCCGTTTTGCATGGAATCGAGAGAGGCTACTGTGCCACCAGACCGCCGTCCACCTGCATCGGAATACCGGTCACAAACGAGGCGGCATCCGAACACAGCCAGACTACGGCCTCGCCAACTTCCGAGGGCTGCCCGAAGCGGCCAACCGGCTCCATGGACACGGCGAGTTCGTCGAACCCCGGAGATAACTGCGCTCCCCGTTCGACCATGGGGGTTTGAATCACGCCCGGACAGACGGCGTTCACCCGAATGCCGGACTTGGCGTATTCCAGCGCTGCGGTCTTGGTCAGACCGACCACGCCATGTTTACTCGCCACATAGTCGGGCAGACCGGGAAAACCAACCAGACCGGCGGCCGAAGCCGTATTGACAATAGTCCCGCCGCCCTGGCTGAGCATCTGTTGGATCTCGTATTTCATGCACAGCCAGACACCGGTCAGGTTCACCGCAATCGTCCGGTCAAACTCTTCCTCCGTACAGTCTATGGTCGGCTTCACCCCCCCCTCGATGCCCGCGTTGTTGAACGCGCAGTCGAGGCGGCCATACGTCTCAACCGTCTGTGCGATCAGCGCCTCCACGTCTGCGGCCTGCGACACATCGGCTTTGACAAAAATGGCTTCTCCACCCGCGGCTCCAATCTGCTGCACGGTTTCCTGACCACCTTCGACCACAATATCTGACACAACGACTTTGGCACCTTCTCGGGCAAAGACGAGCGCCGTGGCCCGACCAATACCGGACCCGGCTCCGGTCACGAGTGCAATTTTGTTGTCCAATCGTCCTGGCATACGTTTCCTCCTGTTTCGATTTGTTTCTTGAAAGGGTGTGTCAGATGAGCGGTCCTGGCGAGAAACGGCACGGCAGATGCTTAGTGCCATCGTTCAGGTCGGCTTCGGGCAGAATGGCCTCGGTCATCTCGGTCGGGAAAGCTTCGGCCAGATTCATCTCGGGGGCTAGATTGGCGTGGGCCAGGATGAATCCGGCCAGGAACTCCGGCACGGTGCTTCCTCAGTTCTGCTCCTGTCATGGATTCTCTCCTCTGGGGCTCAATACCCCCAGGGTTATTGGTTGTTCTGGCCTTCTAGGATGGTGCCCGTCAGTATGGCCCCGACCAGGGTCGCTCCCTTCAGCTTGGCCTCGCGCAGGAAGGCATTGCTCAGGTTGGCTCTCCAGAGAGAGGCCCCCCGCAGGTCGGCTCTCCAGAGAGAGGCCCCCTTCAGGTTGGCTCCGGTCATCTTGGCATTGCTCAGGTTGGCTCCGGCCAGAGAGGTCTCGGCCAAGTTGGCTCCGTATAGGTCAGCCCCGGTCAGGTCGGCTCCGGTCAGAGAAGCTGAGGGCAGGTTGGCCCCAGAGAGGTTGGCTCCAGCCAAGTTGGCTCCAGTGAGATTGACGCCGGACATCTCGGCTCCAGACAGGTTGGCATTCTTCAGGTTAGCGTAGACCAGATGAGCATGGTTCGGGAAGGCTCCCGAGAGGTTGGCCCCGGCCAAGTTGGCTCCCATCAGGCTCGTGTGGAACAGCCGGGCTCTTTCCAGGTTAGCCCCGGCCAGGTCGATCTCGGCTAGGTTCATGTAGTCCAGGTCGGCCCCGGCCAGGTTCATTCCACGGAAATCCCGCTCACCCTTGGCATAGCGGTCTTTCAATTTGAGCTTCGCCGCCAGTGCTAGCAGTTCCTCGTCGCTCATACTCTGCAGATCGGCTGCGGCCTGATTGCCTTCAGCTAGGACGGCTGGGGGCATGATGACTCCCGCCAGGAGCACGCCCACGAGGATGACTCCGGCATAGCGTTTGGCTCTTGTCATATATTCTCCTTTTCTTGCTCCCGTGAAGAGACCGTGCTGAGCACAGTCTCCCTGTCTACATTTCCGGCATCATTTCCTTTATGGAAATGTACAACTCGTTATCGGCCCGGGTTCGAGCAAACTCCTCGATCCAGATGTGGGCAGCGTATCTGTTCCCCCACTCTCGCATTGGGTGAGGACCCTCTCGTTCTTCGAGACTCTTGCGCCAGAAGTCCCAGTTCGACAGGTCAATAGCGTCAATAGAGTCAGGATAGCGCAGATGCATGCCTCTCCTTCGTCCCGAGCCTAGTCATTAATGCACGTCCAGCCCTCACAGATTGGGGTGACCTCACCATTCACCAGGGCCTTAATATCAGAGGCCGCCTTTTTTGAGGTCGCTGTTCGCGTGCACATATCCGTTGTCACGGTCTCGCCGGCTCCATTGAAGGCATACACCAGATATTCTTCCCCTTCCTGGAACAACACCCCACACAGCTCGGTTGTGGCGGCTGTTTCGAGGGTTAGTTGAGATTTGTCCGTGCCTTTAATGGCAGTGCTGACATCCATAGAGACTCGGAGCGTCTCAAATTCGTACAGATGCTCAGCGCCCAGCATGGATTTCCACGACCCGTACAGCCAGCCATCGGCCTCGATATGCTCAATATTCGCCACCTTCCCCACAAAGACGACGTCTACGGCTTGCGCTCCTCCGCTTGGCGACGGCGAGGTGAGACAGGTACACGCCTGCGCCGGAATAGGCAGCAGTCCCAACACAGCAATACAGCCAACAACGAAACCCAGAAAACGATTCATAACACTTCTCCTCTTTCTTAATCTGTTTCAGAAACGTTACCTTCCTTTCCGTCTGGTATCAATCTCCACCCGCCCCACAAGATTGCAGCCAGCCCCGTTGTATGGCAAGGAAATGGAAAGCGTGGCAAGGAAATGGAAAGCGTGGCAAGGAAATGGAAAGCGTGGCAAGGAAATGGAAGGATGGTGTTTCACGCGGCATGGTGTAATGGAAGCCAGGTTGGTATGCTGAATCGCTCTTTTCAGCACCTGTTTGCAAACAATCCGAAGGAGGGATGTATGAGCGGCTATACGATTATTGATGTTGATACACATGTGACGGAGAGCCCGGACCTGTGGACGAGTCGGGCGCCGGAGAAGATGCGCGACCGGGTGCCTCACGTCGAAACCGACAAAGACGGCCGGCTGTCCTGGTTTGTGGGAGGCGAGTCCTTACTGGCCAACCCCGGCATGACCGCCACCGCCGGCCGCGGCAATATGCAGAACCCGCCCAAGAACTACGAGGAGATGCACCCCGGCGCGCACGATGCCCAGGCGCGGCTCGAGTATATGGACCAGATGGGCATCTGGGCCATGGTCATGTATCCCAACGTCGGCGGGTTCGGCGCCCAGGAATTCTTAAAATTGAACGACCCCGAGCTGATGCTGACCTGCGTGCAGATCTATAACGACTGGCAGACCGAGTGGGCCTCGGCCGACACGCGGCGCTTGCTGCCTATTACCTCGCTGCCCTTCTGGGATGTCGGGGCCGCGGTCACGGAGATACGGCGCTGCGCCACCATGGGACACCGCGGCATCCTGTTCACCGGCGAGCCGCAGTTCTGGGGGCAGCCCCTGCTCGGCGACCCGCACTGGAATCCCCTCTGGGAGGTGTCGATTGAGTTGAACCTGCCGATCAGCTTCCACATCGGGTCGGGCAATATGGAGCTGGGTCTGCTCAAGAACAAGATCGAATCCTACGGCAAGATGGCGGCCTTTACCGAACTGTCCGTGGATGTCTTTTTGCGCAACGGCATGCAGATGGCCGACTTAATCATGTCCGGCGTACTGGCCCGTTATCCGGAGATCCAATTCATCTCGGTCGAGAGCGGGATAGGCTGGATTCCGTTTGTACTCGAAGCGCTGGATTATCAGTTTCAGGACAACGGCGTCGCCAAGGACAATCCGGAGTTCGACATGCTGCCGTCCGAGTACTTCGCCCGCAATATCTACGCCTGTTACTGGTTCGAGCAGACCGCGCCCCGGCGGCTGATCGACAAGGTCGGCGTGGATAACATTCTGTTTGAGACCGACTTTCCGCATCCGACGTCGCTCTATGGCGACGAGGTGCATAAGCGGATCAAGGGTGGTTTATCCGACTGTGAAGAGTCCGTCCGCCGCAAGATTTTGTGGGACAACGCCCAGCAGCTCTATCAAGTCGCAACCCCAACCGCCCAGGACGAGGCCAAACGCGAGACCGTGGCGGTCGCGGCCTAGGGCAATATCAGCGCAAAGGTGTATCGCAATTCCGTGGTGTCAGGGAGGGAACACATGGGACGCACGTATAATGTGATCGATTCGGATGGCCACGTCCTCGAACCGCCCAATTTCTGGCGGGAATATATTGACCCAAAGTACCGCGATCAGGCACCCGAGTTGATCGTCGATCCCGACGGGAAAGACCGCTTTCAGGTCGAAGGGAAATTGCTCGGTCCGCCCGTCGGCCTGGGGTTGATCGGGGCGATTGGCGTGCGCGAAAAGATCGACGGCAAGTGGGTCCACGCCCCGCGAGTGTCCACTAAAATGGCCTACACCCAGGGTCGGGCGGGCGGCTTTGATCCGCACGCCCGGATTCCGGACATGGACCTGGACGGCATTGACGCCGCTTTCCTGTATCCCAGCCTGGGCCTGTTTGCCGGTGCGATTGGGGACCCCCAACTCGCCGCCGCGGCCAGCCGGGCCTATAACCGCTGGCTGGCCGATTACTGCGCGCCCTACCCGGACCGGCTGTTTGGCGTGGCTATGCTGCCCATGCAGTCGATTGAGCTGGCGCTGGAAGAGATGCGCTATGCGCGCAACGAACTCGGCATGCGGGCCGGCTTTCTGCGACCCAATCCGTATAACGAGAAGATGCTCGGGCACCGGGACTACGATGCGTTTTGGGCTGAAGCCCAGGACCTCGACTTTTCGGTTGGCATCCACGAAGGAACCGGTGGCATGCCGGCCGTCGGGGTGGAGCGTTTTCGGAGCTTTGGGGCCAAGCACATGGTGTCGCACACCATGGAGATGATGCTGGCCGCGCTGTCGATCATCTGGGACGGCGTATGCGAACGCTTCCCCAAAGTGCGGGTTGGTTTTCTGGAGTCAGGTGGGGGGTGGATGGCCCCCTGGCTGGACCGTATGGACCGCCATTTTGAGGATAAGGGACTGTTCAACGATTCTTCGCTGACCATGCCGCCCAGCGAGTATTTCAAGCGTCAGTGCTGGATTTCGTATGAACCGGTGGAGGGCAACCTGACCCATCTGGTGGACTATATCGGTCCGCACAAAGTCCTGTGGGCGACCGACTACCCCCATCCGGACGGTTTCTTTCCTGGAGCACCCGAGCAGATTGCCGAAAAACTGCCGGAAGAACACCGGCACGCGGTGCTGGCCGGGGGCGCTCTGCAATTCTACAATCTGAGTTAGGGCTCGTAGCCCCGAATCGAAAGAGTGGCCGTATGACTTTTATGGAATGGATTGCAATCGGTATTGGCGTTTCTATCCTCGCTAGAGCGTTTCACGATAAGTTGTAGCCATGCCAGTCCGCGCTCGTCGGGAAAGACAATGGCTGGCCCCAAGCGGCCAGGGAGGGGGGGGCTCCCCGCCTGGGAGGGCGGCCATCCTGGCCGCCATGCGGGCTGGAAGCCCGCACTCCTCCAGGAGGAGAGAGACGCGCTACATAGCATCGTGATTTGCTCTAGCGTCGCAATTTTTGCTTGGAAGATTGTCACCTACCGTTAATTGAGCGATGACGACCGTCCTTAAAACAACCGCCGAGACCGGTATAGACCTGCCGACTCGGCAGCATCCTGTTGTGACCCTGCATGGGGACGCGCGCGACCTTATTCGGCAGTTCCCGAATGATACGTTTCAATGCGTCATCACGTCGCCTCCGTATTGGGGCGTAAGAGACTACGGCATTGAAAATCAGATCGGTGCCGAGCCGGACTTATTTCAATACATTGAACACCTTGTCGGCGTCTTTCGTGAGGTTCGTAGGGTGTTGAAGTCGGATGGCACGTTCTGGCTCAATATCGGCAATACCTATTCGTCCGGTGGCAGAAAATGGCGGGATACAGATGATAAGAATAAAGGCCGGGCCATGTCGTACCGCCCGCCAACCCCACCCGGACTGAAGAAAAAGGATCTGATTGGAGTCGCCTGGTTATTAGCCCTGGAATGTCAAAAAGACGGTTGGTATCTACGCAATGACATTATCTGGCACAAGCCCAATTGCCAGCCGGAAAGCGTCAAAGACAGGTTTACGGTGTCCCACGAATATCTGTTCATGTTTTCAAAATCCGAGCGGTACTATTTTGACCAGGAAGAAATTAAGGAGAACACGACACAGGGCAACGGACGGAAAAACAGGCGAACGGTCTGGTCGATAAATACGGAGCCCTGTCCGGAGGCGCATTTTGCGGTCTTTCCCAGAGCCTTGATTCGACCCTGCATTGTCGCCGGCAGCCGTAAAGACGATATTATCCTTGACCCTTTTTATGGCGCCGGCACGGTCGGGATTGTGACACAAGAACTCGGGCGGCGCTGTATCGGTATAGAACTGAATAGTGAGTATCTGGACATCGCAGAGCGGCGGGCGGCAATGGTGCAAGCGGCCCTCATTCCTGAGGTATGAAAAATTCCTACTGCGCGTGAACTCGACAGGCATCTTTACTCAAGTTCTTGATCTGTAATTTTCTCTCGCCGCCACCGTCAAAGCATAGACTGAAAACAGTCTGGCCGTCCTCATTACGAACATAACAGTAGCCGGGCTTTGGGAACTGCTTGCTGCCTAATTTCATTTCCAACTGACCACCATTGGCGAGTTTGAGAATATCTATTGGGATTTCAACAAGTTCATATTTCCAGCGCGGTGCCTTTCTGACAGCCCGCAGACTCAGTATCTTCTCATAGCACTCCAGATGGTTGAGAAACTGGCCGCGCAATCCTTCCAGATCGTTCGGGTCATCACCCCAATCTCCTCTCCCCAGTTCCATGAATTTGCTGATCCACAAGGTGCCTTCCTTAATATTTTTATCCGTCTGCGTCTTCAATGATAATTGCACCCCATCAACGGTAGCGTCATGGCCCGGATTGCCTTTTGGAGCCAGTTCAGCCTTATGCCCGCTCATCTTCAGGACATGGACGAGAACGTATTCAAACTTATCCTTACTAAAGGGTTCTGACGAGAAACTATGATGAACCCGCAGGGCATCTCCAAAGTTTTGCAGGGTGGTTTCATCGAATAAATCACTCCCATTCAATATGAATGTGTGATCGGCAGAGAAAACAGAGACCACACGCCGAATCCAGTGGAGTTGGCCAGCGGTCAATGCTGGGATTGAGCGTACTAATGATTCTATAAGCTGCCGTTTATCGGTGTTCATTCTTTTTCATAACTATCCAGAAAAGAGAATTGGCTCGCGTTCACACCGGGCCGCTGCGCAGAATCTGCTTGCGCTCCAACTCCTGCACCTGGTCTGGCGTATAGCCGAGCCATTGGGTCAGGATTTCGCTATTATGCTCGCCCAGCGTCGGGGCTTGTAGCTCAAGGGTCTGGGGAAATTCCGAAAACCGGAGCGCGAATCCGGGGACATCCATGTCGCCGAGAATACGGTCATGGACCGTTCGGACCGTTCCGCGCTGGCGCAGATGCGGATGCTGGAGCGCCTCGGGTACGGACAGAATGGGGGCGATCGGCACATGATGTTCTTTCAGGGTCGCAATGGCCGCGTCATCACTCGGCTGAGAGCGCAGCCAGGCCTCAATGGTGTCTACCAACTCGTCCAGGTGATTCATGCGCGCCTCGTTGTCGGTAAAGCGCGGGTCGCGTGCCAGCTCCGGCTGCCCCATTGCATCGCATAGCTTGGTCCAGTGCTGCTCCAGAGGGGCGATAAGAATCATATAACGCTCACGCCCCTTGAACACGCCAGCGGGGGCCGCATACCACGAGTGCGCCCCCGAGCGGGTCGGGTTTATTTTTCCCTTGCTCAGGCTGTACATCTGAAAGCCGGCCTCATGGTAATGCGCATAGGTATCGAGCAGCGCCAGGTCCAAATGCTGCCCGCGCCCGGTCCGCTCGCGGTATAACAGCGCGGCGCAGACCGCGCCCATGGCATGCGCGCCGGTCGAAACGTCGCCCAAGGCCACCATCGGGAATATGGGCGGGCCGTCCTTTTCGCCCCCCATCGAGGTGACGCCGGAGTAAGCCGCGCCCACCCAGTCGAAACCGGGCTCATGCGCGAGCGGGCCGGTCTGTCCAAAGGCGGAAATCGAGCACATCACCAGCCGCGGATTGAGCTGACTCACCACGTCGTAGCCGAGACCCAGGCGGCCGATGACGCCGGGGGCATAGTTCTCGACCAGCACATCGACTTTCTCAACCAGTTCTTTGAGGATGGTCAGTCCCTCGGGAGTTTTGGCGTCAAGGCATACGTCCTTCTTGCCGCGGTTGTGCTGGACAAAATAACCGCTGCGGCCATCGACCAGGACCGGCCCCATACGCGCGCCGTCGCCGGCCGGCGCCAGTTCCACCTTGATGACCTCAGCCCCCATTTCGGCCAGCATCAGCGTGCAGGTCGGTCCTGCCACAATTTGTGAGAAATCCAAGACCTTATAGCCATCCAGCACATGCTTCGGCCGATTCATTTTACCCTCCCACAGTCTTATACTGCTCCCATAACAGCCCGGAGCAGGGAGACAAGAGGGCGGAGCAGGGCCATATGACCTATTCTGGCTCCGGTGAGAGCGTGGAGTGAGAACATTCAGGCAACCCATAAGGAGCGGACGTATGAACCTCGTCACTGCCGCACTCGAACTGCAACCCCTAATCCGCAAGTATCTTGGCAAAGGAGAACAGGAAGCCAGACTGGTGAACGAGGTGTTCGCCGCGGTCGGCCAGGTCGGGCTCTTCCGCCTCTTCGCCCCGCACGAAGTCGGTGGCCTGGAAGCCTCCCCGGCGGTCGCGTTCGCCGCTATTGAAGCGGTCAGTGCCGCCGACCCGGCCGTGGGCTGGTGTATCGGCAATTCTCAACCGGCCTGCCTGGCTGCCGGCTGGCTGGCCGAGGACGAGCGGGCGAAACTCTTTGCCGAGCCGGATCGCAACTTCGGCTTCTCGGCGGCACCGGCCGGGCGGGCCGTGCCGGAACATGGTGGCTATCGCCTCAGTGGTCAGTGGCCGGTTGTGACGGGCTGTGAGGATGCGAGCTGGTGCGCCCTGGCGGGTCTGGTCATGGATGGAGATACGCCGCGCCAGGTGCATGGCGTGGCCGACGGACGTCTTTTCCTGGTTCCAACGGTGGACAGCGTCATCTCTCCAACCTGGCAGGCGGCCGCGGCCATGCGTGGAACGGGCAGTAACGCGGTGAGTGTCCACGAGGTATTCGTGCCGGAAGGATTCGCCCATACTCCGGCCAAGCCACGCCTGATTGACCGTCCCCTGTATCGCCTCCCGCTCCCGTTGTTGTTTGCGCCGGCCGGTGCGGCCGTCGCTCTGGGGGCCTTGGACACCGCTGTGGCGAGTGCCAGCGAAGCGCTGGGGGCAAAGGTCTCCTCCTTTAGCGGGCAGACGGTTCGTGACCAAACGCCGATTCAGGAGCTGATTGCCCACAGCAGCGCCGCGTTACGGGCGGCCCGCGCAGGGCTTTTTGCCGCGACGAAAGCCGTCTGGGACCTGGCGAGTAGCGGGGCTGAGGTCCCGCTGCCGCTCCGGGCGGAACTGTACGCCTCCACTTTCTATGTCCTGGACACGGCGCGGGATACCGTCAGCCAGCTGTACGCCCGGGGCACGCGCGCCGGGTTTATGCAGGGCAACCCACTGGAACGGGCGCTCAGGAATTTGCACGCCATCGCCTTTGGCTATGAATCCTCGCGCGGCATTCAGCATTCCGCCGGGCGGGTATTACTCGGCGGCGAGCCGCTTGACCCCCTGTTCTGAACGGAGACGCCGGGTGTCCGACTCGGTGTTGCTCGCCCGTATTGAACAGTCCGCTTGGACGAAACTTTCCCTGATCGTCGCCTATGCAACCCGCTTGTTCTCCGCTATCACTATGCCGTGAAAAGGACCGCTACTTGATAAGAAAACGGGGATCGAGAGGAAAACGATGCGTGAACAACACACCCTTGACCGTCAAGAGGAAACACAGGAGTTTGCCCAAGCCATTACCACCGCGAATATCCCGGCGCTGCTGATGGTCTTGGTGCAGTTGACCGGAGAGCTGCACTGGTTGGAGGAACCGTACCGTCTCACCCGCGCCCGAGGCATGGGGGATAATGATTCCGGCGGTCTGTCTGAGGAACTCCAAACGAAAATTCGTCAGGCGGCGCTTGAGGCGATCCTGGCCTGGCGGGCGGGCAAGCCGGTGGCTCTTCCTGATCCCTGTCCGGAACTCCGACTCAGGATGCTGAGTTGGGCCATGGCCGAGAGGGTTCCGGCCGAATATGACCCGATCATCGAAGCCGAGCTGGCGCCCGTGTCGGGCAATGGCAATAACGGTCTACACAAGCTGCCGGTCCCGGACGGGTTTGCAGTCCTCATTATCGGGGCCGGCGTCTCTGGCCTGTGTACGGCGATTAAGCTCCGGCAGGCCGGGATTCCCTTCACCATCCTGGAAAAGAGCGCTAGCCTGGGCGGCACGTGGCGCGACAACCACTATCCGGGGGCGGGGGTTGATACCCCGAATCATCTTTACTCGTTCTCCTTTGCGCCCTACGACTGGTCCATGTATTTCGCCTTGCGCGACGAACTCACAGCCTATCTTGAACACGTGGCGGATGAGTTCAACCTGCGCTCGCATATCCGCTTCGAAACCGAGGTCGAGTCCGCGGATTATGACACCGACACCCAGTGCTGGCGGGTCGCCGTGAAGCGGGCTGACGGCTCACGGCAGACGCTCGCGTCAAACGTCCTCATTAGTGCGGTCGGCATTTTTAATCCGATCAAGTTACCGCATATCAAGGGGCTGGAGCGCTTTGCCGGCCCAGCCTTCCATACGGCCGAGTGGCCGCAGGAGCTTGATCTCACCGGCAAACGGGTGGCCATCATCGGCAATGGTGCCAGCGCCATGCAGGTCGGGCCCGAGATTCAGCATCAGGTAGCATCGCTGACCATCTTTCAGAAGTCGGCGCACTGGGTCGCCCCCAACGAACAGTTTCGCAAACCTATCCCCGCCGCCATGCGTTTCATGCTGCGCGAGGTGCCGTTATACCGGGTCTGGTACCGCTTACGCCTGGGCTGGACGTTTGGCGACCGGGTGCATACGACCTTACAGAAGGACCCCGACTGGCCGTATGCCGACCGCTCGCTCAACAAGGCCAACGATTCGCATCGCGGCTACTTCACCCAGTATATTGTCTCGGAAATTGGTGACCGGACCGAGTTGCTCGACAAAGTTGTTCCCAACTATCCACCCTTTGGCAAACGCATGCTGATGGATAACGGCTGGTACCGCATGTTGCGCAACGACAAGGTAGAACTCGTCTCAAACCCCATTATTGAGATCGGTCCGGACCGGGTTCTGACCGAAGACGGCGCCGAGTATGCAGCCGATGTCCTCATCATCGCCACGGGTTTCGATGTCCTCCGCTTCCTGACCTCCTTTGAGGCGCGCGGCCGCTCAGGGCGGAGCCTGCGGGCCGTGTGGGACGATGATAACGCGCGTGCCTATCTCGGTCTCAGCATACCTGACTTCCCCAACTTCTTTTGCCTGTACGGTCCCAACCTCCAGCCGGGCCACGGCGGGAGTTTCATGTTCATCGCCGAGATGCAGGTGCGCTACATCATGGACATGCTGAAGAAGATGCTGAGCCAGGGGCTGGGCGCGGTCGAATGTCGTCAAGACGTCCACGACGCCTACAACGCGCGTATAGACCAGGCGCATGAAAATATGGTCTGGACCCATCCGGGTATGGAAACCTACTACCGCAACGCCCGCGGCAGGGTGGTTGTGAACTCGCCGTATCGCAACGCCACCTACTACGACATGACGCACACGGCAAACCTGGCCGACTTCATGGTTGAGCCGCGCCATTCGAAACCGTTGCAGGCAGGAGAGATATCCGAGCGATCTGAAAACGAACACAGACGGTAAGGAGGGAACACGATGGCACACACTGACCAACATCCACAAAAACCAAACGGGAACGGAGCGGTCGAACAATACGACGCAATCATTATCGGCGCGGGGGTGGTGGGATTATATCAACTCTACCGTCTGCGGAAGATCGGGCTTTCGGTACGCGTCTTTGAGGACGCGGACGGCGTGGGCGGCACCTGGTATTGGAACCGCTACCCTGGCTGTCGCTTCGATTCGGAGAGCGAAACCTACGGCTACTCCTTCTCCGAGGAACTGTCGCAAGAATGGGACTGGAAGGAGCATTTCTCCGGCCAACCGGAAAACGAGCGCTACCTCAACTTTGTGGCTGATAAGTTCGAGCTGCGCAAAGATATCCAGCTCAATTCTCGGGTCAGCTCAGCAGTCTACGATGAGAGTACGCATCAATGGGAGGTCCGGGTCGAGGGTGGCCAGCGTGCCCGGGCGCAGTTTCTCATCGGCGCAGTCGGCATCCTGTCTGCGAAGTATACGCCCCCCTTCGAAGGCATGGACAGCTTCGAGGGCCTGTCGTTTCACACCTCGAACTGGCCCAAGGAAAAGGTGGATTTTACCGGCAAGCGAGTCGGCTGTATCGGGACGGGCGCTACGGCGGTCCAGCTCATCCCCATCGTGGCCCAGGAAGCCGGCCAGCTGACCGTCTTTCAGCGTACCCCGAACTACTGCGCGCCGCTACGGAATGCGGAAGTCGCCCCGGAGGTTCAGAGCCAGTGGAAGGCCAGCTACCCGGAAATCCACAAACGGTGTCGCGAAAGCCCGGTCGGCTTCAGGTACGACTTCGACCCACGCTCAGCGCTGGAGGTCTCGGAGGAAGAACGGCTGGCACTCTACGAGGAGTTGTGGGCCCTGCCCGGGTTCAAGAAATGGCTGGGTAATTTCCATGACATCATGACGAATATGGAGGCCAACGAGACCTTTGCCGAGTTCGTCCGCAATAAAATACGCGAGCGGGTCAACGATCCGGTCGTCGCGGAAATGTTGGTCCCCAAGGATCATCCCTTCGGTGCCAAGCGCATCCCCCTGGAGACTCACTATTACGAAGCCTACAATCGGGACAACGTCTTGCTGGTCGATATCCGCAAGGCGCCGATCGTGGGCATCACCCCGAAGGGCGTGCAGACCCAGGAGGCCGAGTACGCATTCGATGTGATCATCTATGCGACCGGTTTTGACGCGGTGTCCGGGCCGTTGACCCGGATCGATATTCGCGGCGAGGGTGGACAGACCTTCAAGGACAAATGGGCTGCCGGGCCGCGCAGCTATCTTGGTCTGCAGAGTGCCGGCTTTCCGAATTTCTTTATCGGCATGAACTCTGCGCTGTGCAACTACACCGTGTGTGCCGAGCTGATTGTGGAATGGATTGCGGATTGTATCGGCCATCTGCGTGAGAAGAGCCTGGCCTCCATTCAGCCCACCCTGGAGGCGGAGGAAGCCTGGGTGGATCACGCCAACGAGCTGGCCGCGGGGACGATCCTGACCGCTGCCGACTCCTGGTTTGTGGGGGCGAATATTCCTGGCAAGAAACGGGCTGTCCTCCTCTACGCGAACAGTGCCCGAGAATATCGGAAGAAATGTCATGAGGTCGCGGCCAACGGCTATGAGGGGTTCGTGCTGCGCTAGACCGGAGGAGCGGGATGACACACGACCGGGCCAAACAGCACCGCCGTTTTTGTGCTCAGGGCCAGGGGTCTCCTCAACCGGCCCAGGCTGCCGGAGATTCCGGGGAGCGAGACGTTCAAGAAGTCCTATGCAGTGACGGCGCGCAGGAGTATACATCACACTAAGTTGATATCTCATAAGGGAGGAACACGATGGCACACACTGGACAACACCCACCCAAGCCAAACGGGAACGGAGCGGTCGAGCACTATGACGCGATCGTAATCGGTGCCGGGGTGTCGGGATTATACCAACTGTACAAACTCAGAGAGATGGGGCTGTCGGCCCGCGTCTTTGAGGACGCGGGCGGCGTGGGCGGCACCTGGTATTGGAACCGCTATCCAGGCTGTCGCTTTGACTCCGAGAGTGAAACCTATGGCTATTCATGGTCGGAGGAACTGCTCCAGGAATGGAACTGGAAGGAGCATTTTTCCGGCCAGCCAGAGAACGAGCGCTACCTCAACTTTGTGGCCGACAAGTTCAACCTGCGCCCACACATTCAGCTCAATTCTCGGGTCAACTCGGCGGTCTACGACGAGGACGCGCATCGCTGGGAGGTCCAGATTGAGGGGGGGCAGCGTGCGCGGGCGCAGTTTCTCATTGGTGCGGTCGGTGTCCTGTCGGCGAAGTATACGCCGCCATTTGAAGGCATCGACAGCTTCGAGGGCCTGTCGTTTCACACCTCGAGCTGGCCAAAGGAAAGGGTCGACTTGAGTGGTAAGCGGGTCGGCTGTATCGGCGCGGGGGCGACCGCGGTCCAGCTCATCCCAATCGTGGCCCAGGAAGCCGGCCAGCTGACCGTCTTTCAGCGTACCCCCAACTACTGCGCGCCCTTGCGCAATGCGGAGGTCAATCCAGAGACCCAGGCGGTCTGGAAGGCCAATTATCCGAAAATCCATAAAAAGTGCCGCGAAACCTCGGCCGGCTTTGAACATGAATTCGACCCGCGCTCGGCTCTGGAGGTCTCAGAAGAAGAACGACTGGAGCTGTACGAGAAATTATGGGCGCAACCCGGCTTCACCAAATGGCTGGGCAATTTCCACGACATTATGACCAATCGGGAGGCTAATGAGACCTTTGCCGAGTTTGTCCGCAACAAAATCCGCGAGCGGGTGCACGATCCTGAGGTGGCCGAACTACTCGCCCCAAAGGACCATCCGTTCGGTTCGAAGCGTATCCCCTTGGAAACCCACTATTACGAGGCGTATAACCGGGACAATGTGAAGCTGGTCGATGTCCGCAAGGCCCCGATCGAACGCATCACCCCCAAAGGCGTGAAAACTCAGGATGCCGAGTACGAATTCGACGTCATCATCTATGCGACCGGTTTTGACGCGGTGTCCGGACCGCTGACCCGGATCGATATTCGCGGGGAAGGCGGACAGACGTTTAAGGACAAGTGGGCCAACGGTCCGCGGACCCATCTCGGCATTCAGACTGCGGGCTTCCCGAATTTCTTCATTGCCGCCAGCTCGGCGTTCTGCAACTACACCGTTTGTGCCGAAATGATCGTGGAATGGATTGCGGATTGTATCGGCTATGTACGCGAGAAGAACCTGTCGAGTATTGCGCCCACCCCCCAGGCCGAAGACGCCTGGGTGGAGCACGCCAACGAGCTGGCTTCGTATACGCTCCTGACCGATACGAAGTCCTGGTTTATGGGGAGGAATATCCCCGGCAAAGCCCCCGCCCTGCTCCTGTATGCCAACACCGTCCCGGAATATCGCAGGGAATGTCGGGAGGCCGCCGCCAACGGCTATCAGGATTTTGTGCTGCGCTAAGGGGTCGGGTACGGTAGGCCGTGGAAACGTAACAACGTAGGGGCAGGCCCCCGTGCCTGCCCGCCCCTCCTCCGTCCGCCCCGAGAACAACCGCCCCCCGCCGGGCCACCAGCCCGCCCCGGCCACCCCCTGCCCCCTGTAGGGGCAGGCCCCCGTGCCTGCCCGCCCCCCGCCGGGCAACCACAGGGGGTTGCCCCTACGACGCCGATCATGGCGTTGCCGGATGTGGTGCATCGGTACAAAACATTAACCACGAAACGATACACGGAGGCCATCAAACACACCGGCTGGAAACCGTTTCCCGGCCGATTATGGCAGCGCAACTATTGGGACCACATCGTCCGCAACGAACGGGAACTGCACCGCATTCGTGACTACATCGTCAACAACCCGGCAAAATGGGAATCCGACCGTTTATACGGTCCCCCATTCATCCCCTATGGTCCGGGAACGCGCGTCCGAATATGCCGAGGCTGGATGGTATGAATCACCTATTCATCGCCCCCCGCGCCGCAATTTCCCTGTAGGGGCAACCCCCTGTGGCTGCCCCCTGTGGATTATTTTTGGTGCGTAAGGAGTGCAATTATTAGTCGGTGCTGATAGGCCTGCTGCCTGATGAAGGCGTCCCCCGGAGGCTCCGAGGTGCCCCGCCCGATCATAAGGAGGATGACATGGACGTAGGCTTATTATTTCCGTTTCGCAATCCGCCCCAGTGGCGCACACCGTGGCCGCAGTTTTATGCCGAGCAACTCAAACAAACCCAGATAGCCGAAGAGCTCGGCTACGATACCGTTTGGTTGACCGAACATCACTTTGCCGAAGATGGCTACTCGCCTTCCCTGCTGCCGATTGCCAGCGCGGTGGCGACCCTGACCAGTCGGGTTCGGATCGGGACGTTTCTGTTGCTGTTGCCGTTACACAATGCGGTGCGCGTGGGAGAAGATGCCGCAACCGTTGATATCATTTCCAATGGTCGTTTTGATATGGGTTTCGGGCAGGGCTATTCGCCGTCCGAGTTCGAGGGCTATGGCATTCCCCGCAAACAACGCGCCTCCCTGCTAGAAGAAGGCATAGAAGTCATCCGCGGCATGTGGACCCAAGACCCGTTCTCGTATGCAGGCAAGCACTACCATCTCAAGAACATCAGCTTAGTCCCCAAGCCCGCGCAAACTCCGCATCCACCCCTGTGGATCGGAGCGGGGCAGCCAAAAGCGGTCGAACGCGCCGCCCGGATGGGCTGTCACTTCCTGGGCACAAATGACGCGGTTGCCCAGCAGACCTATGATACTGCGCTACGCAGCCACGGACGTGATCCCAAAGACTTTCACGCCGCCCAACTCCGCTGGGCGCATGTTGCCCCGACGCGAGAGCAAGCCTGGGACAATGTCCAAGAGCATCTGCACTATATGTTAACCTGGTACGGCCGCTGGCTGGCCGAGGCCAAGGACTTTGCCGGCGCGGAGAAATTTGCGCAGCTCCCACCGGCAGCAGAACTGCGCAATGTCACGGATCAGCTCATCGGTGCCCCCATGGTCGGCACGCCTGACGACGTTGGGCGTGAGATTGAAGCCATGACCGGCACAATACGGACCACCCATATTGTCATGGGCATGCACCTGCCGGGTTTGGACCCAGCCAAGAGCCAACGCTCGATGGAGCTGTTTGCGAAAGAGATTATGCCAAGTCTGCATTAAGCTGGTTCAATAAGGGGAGAACACGTCATAGCAGAAATACGAGAAATCACGTCGGGACTGCTCTATCCGGAAGGGCCGGTGGCGATGGACGATGGCAGTATCATCGTTACCGAGTTCCAGACTGGCAGGCTGGTGCGAGTGCAGCCAGATGGAAAGAAAGACGTTGTTGCAGAGCTGGGCGGTTCGGCAAACGGCGCCGCTATCGGTCCGGACGGTATGATGTACGTGTGCAACGGTGGTGGCCTCAAAATGGTCGAAGTCGAGGGGAAACTCACTCCCGCAGAAGGCCTGGCGGACGATTATACGGGCGGCAGTATTCAGCGTGTGGATATCACCAGTGGCGCAGTCGAAACCCTGTATACCGAGTGTAATGGCCGTCAGCTCCGGGGTCCGAACGATATTGTGTTTGATGCCGCCGGTGGGTTCTGGTTCACCGACTTTGGCAAGGTCCAGGAGACTCGGAGGCTCAGGTCTGTAGGTGATCGGCAGCGCTATCCGCGGCCGAGGTCAGTGCGAGTCACCGGGTGTTATCGTAGCAAGCGGCCGAGGGGTATTGTCAGGTATGAAAGGCGAGGTCCCGACCAGACGTCTCTGGTCCCACCGAAATCATGGATTGCGACTTCGCAGGGGGTACTGTCAACTTATCGAGGGACTTGCGAACCATTGGTGTTCTATGTCGTAACGGACGCATGCATTCTGGTACCACAAGTCTCTATAAGAATCATCGGTTTCCGCGTGAAATCATTGCCCACGCTGTCTAGCTCTATCACCGCTTCTCACTCAGCTTCCGCGAAGTCGACGAACTGTTGGCCGAATGTGGCGTGACCGTCAGCCATGAAGCCGTCCGGCAATGGTGCTTGAAGTTCAGGCAGACATTCGCTAGGAGACTCCGCCATCGGCGCGGACGCCCAGGCGATACGTGGCATCTGGATGAGCTGTTCACCCGTATCAGAGGGGAGCGCTGTTACTTGTGGCGGGCCGTCGACCAGGACGGCCAAGTCCTCGATATTCTGGTGCAGAAACAACGGAGTACCAAAGCCGCCAAACGCTTCTTTCGTAAATTGTTGAAGGGACTACGCTACGTCCCCAATCGCTTGGTCACCGATAAACTCCGCAGCTATGGCGCGACTCACCGGACCACCCTCCCCTCTGTCCGCCACTGTACTCGGCAATACGCCAACAACCGCGCTGAGGTTTCTCACCAACCCACCCGCCAACGGGAACGCGACATGCGCCGCTTCAAATCGCTACGCCACGTCCAACGCTTTCTCTCCGCTCATAGTCCCATTAACAATCTGTTTCGGGTGGGTCGCCACCTCATGAAGGGCACCCATTATCAATTATTTCGAGAGCGGGCCTTTATGACCTGGCGGGAGGTGACGACGGATCAGACTGCTGCGTAAGAATGCAGCTCATCCGACCCCACACTACGTGACGTATCTGTCCGTTTCGATAACTTGACAGCACCCCCGGGTCTCAATTCCAGCATCTGATAAACTGTCGAGTGGCATTGGACTTTTCCTCCTGATTGTGTGCAGAAGCTTCTATGCTGAGAACAGGGGTTGTAGGGACAAAGATAGGCCGTTGTCCTTATGTGGGAGATATCTGAGTATCCTCCAGGCTTTCCATTTCCTCCTCCCATGTCATACGCTTCCTCAAGTAGTTCAAGACCGGTTCAGAAGGCAGGGCTTCAGGGAAAAGGACCCCTCGCTGCGTAATTGTCCCATCGGCTAAGAGCATGATGGCAGTGACCGCTGGTCCGGTGATAATCAGGTTTCGATCGGCTGAAGCCCCACGAAACGTACAGCGGGTACGGACACCGTGCTTCTCTCCCTCGACATAGACAACGACCCCAAATCCAGTCCCCTTGGCAGCATCGAGCGCTGTAATCCGTTGGAATAGTGGGCTCTCGACAAAGTACCGCGAGGTCAAAAACTCCACCATAAAATCAAAGGGGACAATAGGACTCTCGCCAACTTGTAAGGGTTCTGTGGTGCACAAACACGCGTCTCGCAGAAAGGTCAGGAGTGAGTTAAACTCCTCCACCCAATACCCACCCTTACACACGACTGCCTGCGGCTCCTTGAGCAGGGCACGAGAGGCGTGGAGCATCAAGGGCTCCCCATGTCCTACTACTCGTACGGTCTGCCGACCGATCGGCGGGGGAAAATTTAAGCTTTCCTCCTCTGTCCAGGCCTGGATCTCTTGGACCTGGCCAGCGCGACAGACAGGAACAGAGGCGCTCGCCATACCCATCCGATGGATCCACAGGGCGCGGGCAAAAACGCTGATGCTGGCAATCCAATTTAGACCAATCCGATCTACGCGCTCCAGCCTATCTGCCCCAGCTCGGGCCCAGAGGTTCGTCAGTCCTGGGGAACCTCCGATTCCCAGGACGAGCGTACAGCCACGCCGCTCAGCTTCTCCACTATATTGAGCCGCCAGATCACTTACGTTGAGATCATCGTTGATATCGACATAGTGGACTCCCGCCTCTACAGCAGCGCGCATACCGGACAGACCCGTATCGGAATACGGGCCGGCAAAGTTGCCGATGAGATCTGTGTTGCGCGCGGCCGCCAAGAGGGCCGTATGATCACGAATGTCCAGACCGAGACCTGCGCTCGCCCCAACCTCTTGAGCAACTCGCTTGGCCCGCTCACCGTCCAAATCTGAGACAACAAGTTCAGTAATACTGTTTTCCTGGGCCAAAAGCTTGGCAATCCGAGAGCCTTGGGTGCCCGCGCCTCCGAGTAGCAGCACACGCATCAGTCCCCTCCCCTTGTGGCGAGCGCTCGTATTTAGGCAGTCGCCCGCAGGCTGTCTGGCACTTCGAGCTCAGCGATCACTTCATCGCTCGTGAGAACCCGGCAGAAGGCCAGACGCAGAATTTCGAGGCTTGCCTCATGGGCCTGTTGCGAATAGGTGGCGTTGGCGTCGCCGACAAAAAACACCTTATAGTCCAGCATCGCAGCGTCCCGTGCGGTGGACTCACAACAGATATTGGTAGCAACCCCGGTGATAATCAGACTTTCCCTTTTGAGACCTCGCAAGAGGCCCTCAAGGTTAGACGAGCCAGGAATGAGCGCGCTCCAGCGACACTTTTGGACCTGATGATCTTCAGGCTGGACGTCAAGCTCGGCGTAGAGCTCGACCCCTGTCGTCCCTTCGATCATGGGCGGCAGAAAATCCCACATCAGGCCGGCATTGCTGCCGTCTTTCCGTTCAACATGCCGGATCCAAATGACAGGTACTCCCGCTTGCCGGCACGTGTGAGCCAGCCGGTTGATGGTTGGGACGATCTCACGAGCGGCCGGTACCTCGCTGTGCGCTCCAGGGAGCAGGACGTCGTTCTCCATATCGATAACGAGAAGCGCGACGTTTGCGGGATCAATGCGCCAATCGGTTTTCCTGTGCGGATCAAACGCTGTCGTGTGTGCCATGGGACATCCTCCTTTTCGTCAGCGAATTGTCAGAGAATTCGTGCGGGGAGTATATGCTCTTTGGCTTCTGAAAGTCAAAGAGACATTGAAAAGCCAACCATACGGTCGAGCAGAGAAAAATTGGAGGGTCCCCAGAGATGTTGGTGGACAGGCGGGAACGTGGTTTCTCAATAAAACGCTCTAGCTCTATCGGCCGTGGCAAGAGCAAGGTACACAGGTGCCAGACTCTTACAAATTTGCAGTCGATTCAGTCCGTGGGGAGCGATCAGGGAAAACGGTCGAAGAGCTGATGGACGGTGGAATGTTCTGTATGGGCGCTCCGGATACATGCATACAGACGCTCATAAAATATGAAGAAGCAGGCATTGATCAGGTCCTGTGCTTTATGCAGTTTGGGGGCATTCCGCATCAAAACATCATGGACTCGATCAAGCTGTTTGGGAAAGATGTGATTCCGTATTTTCGGCCCTAGGTTCGCCGGCCGAGTGGGCCTCTACCCGTTCAGAATGCCATTGTCAATGAATCTCCAACCGTGCTCAACTCTATCTCCGGGGCTTGTGGACAGGCAATAGTCACCGTGTTAGACCTTCTGATCGTTTACGACCCCCTCGTTGTCTCTCCAGACCTTAATCTTTGAGAGGTTAAAGGCACCCCCCTCCCTCTTGGCCACTACTCTTGCCTACTTTCCCCAGACCAAAGGCTCACCTCGGCACCAGACGTAAGCGGCCAATGCGCTCTCTCTGCTCACCTACTTCGACAGCGGGCTGGTCGCCGCCCCATTCACTTGCACGGCGGGGGTTCCTGCGGCGAGCACGGCGGCGGTCTCTTGCTCGACCAGCGTGCCGTTGAAGAACTCAGGGTTGGCGTCGGCCAAGAAATGCACCGGATTCGTCAGCACGAAGTCACGAAAATTGTCTGCATCCATCAAGCCATCTTCAACCAGTTCGTAGGCTTCGCGTAAGACCCCAGCCATGTCCGCAACGTCGAAATGGCCAATGTCCGAACCGAATAAGGCGTTCAGCTGCGAGCCGAGCGGAAGATTCTTCCGATTAAAGGCTACGGCGTTCATTTTGTCATCCGCCTCACAGCCGAAATAAAAATTCTTGGCAAACAGCTCGTGAAAGTCCTGCTTCTTGTCGATCTGGCACGCGGCGTAATCGTCCAGATTCTCGATACCACCCGTCTCGGGACCATACGGCTGCGTTGCCGTGTCCAGGGGAGATTCACTCTCTTTTAATGCATCGACGATTTCTTGACTTCCGTACGATTCAGCCAACTGCCGCAGCAAATCCACATCGAGGTTTTCTGGCTTGACTTCCTCCAAGGCGTCCACATGACGTTTCTCCCAGTGCTCGATCAGGTCAATGTACAGCTGGCCTGCCCAGCCTACGCCGCCTTCCAGAAAACCAAACTTGAGTGTTGGAAACCGGCGGGTCACGCCGCCCAAAAAGAGCGCTTTACATACCGCTTCACCGGCAGCAGCAAAATGGCCAATATGGTTGTAGCAAAAGTTCGAGGGCGAGACGCGCAAGCCATAGCCTTTGCTACCGGCATGGAAGGTCGGCGAGAAGCCGAACTCGACACACTTGGCCCACACGGGGTCATAATCATATTCGCTGTCGAGCCCGAGGACATCGTACCAGGCGGCAACGCCGGCTGCTGTAGGATGTTCCTCTGCAAGAGCGGGGATCTGACGTCGAATCATGCTGCCCAGCATGACGACCTTTAAGCCCAGTTGGTGTTTCACATGTTCGAGTTCTTCAATGGCTTCTTCCGGCGTGTGCATCGGAATCACGGCTACCGGCGTCAGACGATCCGAGAAGTCTCGAAAATAATCCGCGCTAAACGTATTGAAGGCGCGGCAGGTCACCCGCCGCATCTCGTCATCGGCGATCGTGGGGAGTGACATACCTATAGTCGGATACATGACCGAAAAATCGAAACCGAGTTCCTCCATGCGTTCATACAGCAACTGCGGCATAAACGCCGTAGCGCGGTCACGCGTATTCTTGGTCGGAAATCCCCAGAACCCCTGCTGCCCAATCCGTCGCTTGCGCCGCTCAGCCACAGACATCGAGAGCTGCTGGTCGACCAGCTCGGGGCGTAATGAGAACCCCTCCACGGCCACGTCCCCACCAATTTTTCGCAGCCGTTCCTGGACCAACGGCCCAAACTCAAGCCAGTGTCCGTCGGCGTCAATGATCGGATGGTTCAGCTGCTTCCGCAGTTCTGTGTTCCTGAGTTTTCCGTTACGACTCATGGTCGCCCTCCTCGGTAAAATGAAAAATGCTGACCATAGCGGGTATAGAATCTACCCAGAGCTGATTTCTCCCACCCCTGCATGGTGACGCAAGGGCTGAGCCGGTTCCATAACAAAGTCGGCGATCAGGACTAGAGACGCCTGACGCATCGTCGCTTTACATCGAATTTCGGACAAATCTACGCACGGCAAAGACGTCGTCATACCAGCCGTCAGCCGTGTCCAGATCATTGACGACATGCAGCAGATGACATTCTTTGCCGATTTTGAACATCGGTTTCCTCCCGAGATTTGCACCTGCTGACGTACTTAGCACCTTCTCCATGATTTACAACTTATTGGGCAGCGGCAACGACTAGGGGGAAAGTGGGCCATTTCGGACCTTCACTGGCCGAGTGTGTTCCCGCCTTTTTATTTTTTCGGATCGGAAAGGTTGACATCCAAGGCAACCACGAGTAGGCCCCAGTGAGTAGGCATTACCAAAAAAGGGAGGGGAGCCATGCCACAGTTTGATACTATTGTGAAAGGTGGAACGGTCGTTGACGGGACGCGCGTACCGCGTTACCTGGCCGATGTCGGCATCAAAGACGGTAAGATCGCCGAGACCGGGAAGCTCAACAAAAACGATGGGAAGAAGGTGATTGATGCCAACGGGCTCGTTGTGGCACCGGGGTTTATTGATCTCCATACCCACTATGATGCCCAGCTTCATTGGGATCCGTATCTGAGCATCTCAAGCTGGCACGGGGTGACCTCGCTCACCATCGGTAACTGTGGGTTTGGTTTTGCTCCACTGCGTCAACAGGATGCAGACCGGGCTATGTTGGCCTTGTCGCGCACCGAAGCGATTCCGCTCGAGCCGATGCGGGTATCGATGAAGGTCGACTGGGAAACCTTCCCGCAATACATGGACCGTCTGTCCCGTATGCCGTTGGGCGTCAACGTATCCCATCTCTTCCCGCTGGCCCCTGCGGTGGCGTATGTGATGGGCGGCTTTGACGAGGCCAAGCAGCGCTTCCCAAATAAAAAAGAGATGGACACCATCATTGGCCATTATAAGGAAGCGGTGAAGGCCGGTGCGGCCGGCTGGTCAGCCCAGCGGCTGGTGCCTGAGGGCCGGGTGTCGGTCCAGCGGGACTATGATGGCACGCCGATGATCACTGACATTCTGCCGGATGAGTTCTATCATGACATGGCCAAAGCCATGGGTGAAGTCGGTGATGGCTGTATCCAGTTTACGCAGTCGGGAGCAACGGAACATTCGTTCGGTATTGAGGACGACTTTAAATTCCTGGAAAAGATGACCATGCTGGCTGGCCGACCGCTGCTGTACAACGCCATCCTGATCAGCGACAAGCATCCCGAGTCGCATAAGGCTCAGCTCGACTGGGTCAATGCAGCCAATGAACGCGGGGCGCGGGTATTCGGGCAGGCAGCGACTGTCCGGGCACCGATCCGGATGACGCTGGAAGACTGGAACCTGTTTGACAGCATTCCGGCCTGGAAGGAAGCCACGCTGGGCACGGTAGAAGAGCGCAAAGCCAAGCTGTCCAGACCTGAACTGCGTAAAGAAATGCGGGAGGACTACGACGGCGGTGGCATGGATACGCTGAATATCGTTTTTGGTGAGTTCCCCAAGTTCATCGCCCGCAAAGTGCACGACCGTGACCTCAAGCTGACATACGAGGGTCTGTCAGTCGAGCAGATTGCTGAGAAGGAAGGCAAGCATGTCATCGACGCCATGCTGGATCTGTCCGTGGCTGACAATCTGCGAACCGAGTGGGCTGGCCCAATAGCCAACGGCGATATCGAGGGTTACAAAGAACTGATGAGCTCGCAGTACACCTTGCCGGGCGTGTCGGATGGTGGCGCCCACGTGAAGTTCGTCACCCCTGGAATCTTCCCGACTGAAGTGTTGTCCTGGCTCGTACGCGAGCAAGGTATCCTGAGCCTGGAAGAAGCCCATTTCCGCTTGAGCGGCCTGACGTCCTGGGCGGCAGGCTTCAGAGATCGTGGCACTCTGCGCCAGGGCCAAGCGGCTGATATCGTGGTCTACGACCCCGAGGCCGTCAAATCCCTGCCAAGTGAGATCGTTCACGACCTGCCAGCCAACGAGTGGCGGCGTGTCCAGAAGGCTGAGGGCTATCGGCATATCATGGTCAATGGTGAAGTGACCTTCAATGATGGCGTCTGCACGGGTTCCACCCCGGGCAACCTGCTCCGCAATGGTGCGGCCCGCTAGGTCCAATATCATTAACCACTAACCTCGCACAGCAGACGGGGAATCGGAGATCACTCTCTGGTTCCCCGTTTCTTTTTTGGGTTCTCCTGTGCTGAACTTCTACCGAAAGGCGTTGCGGTACGCCGTCGCCGGATGGGTCAGTGGAAGCCTATCGTCACCGAAGATTTTTCGGCGCAGGGTACCAGGGGTGTACGCCTCTTTAGCAAGACCCCGCTTCCGCAGCTCGGGTATGATGTGCTCGATGAACTCCGTGTAGCTCCCCGGGATAGTGGCGTTGATGACGTTGACGCCGTCGATGCCGGCCTGCTGCCACGTGGCGAGTTGCTGCGCGATTTGTTCAGGCGTGCCGGTGACGTCCGCAAAAAAATGACGTCGAACAGACCGGCCTCCAGTTCCTTCGCCAGGTTGACCCACAGCTCCAGGGAGTTGAATTCAATCTGACGGGCATCGGGCTGGCGCCACACGCCATGCAGGATGTGAGACGCGGTGTTCATGACGAACGCCGAAAACAACAGCGGTCCAGGCATACATCACTCCAAGGCAGCTGTGTCCATCTCAGCCTCTGTGAGGTTTCTTCTGCGCCGATCAGTGAGACGCTAACATACCCCGGATTGGACGAGGGACAAACCGCCTTTTCTCCCCTTTCTTTTGACACCCGATACGTGGCGGGTTACACTGCGCTATGATTCGCAGCTTTCGCCATAAGGGATTACGGCAGCTTTACCGGACGGGCAAGACTGCCGGGCTGAATCCCCAATGGGTGAAACGTTTGCGGGCCATCCTGGCGCGATTGGACGCCAGTACACGGCCCCAGGATATGGACCATCCGGGGTTACGGCTCCACCCGCTTAAGGGGGAGTGGGTCGGATTCTGGGCGGTCGAGGTATCAGGGAACTGGCGGGTGGTGTTCCGCTTTGAAGATGACGCCCCCGGCGACGCCGATTTGATCGATTATCACTAGGAGCAAAAGACCATGGCAATGCATAATCCTCCCCATCCTGGCGAAACGATCCGGGAACTGTGCTTGGAACCTTTGGGCCTGACGGTAACGGCGGCGGCGGAAGGTCTGGGGGTCTCGCGGAAAGCCTTGTCTGAACTGCTGAACGGCCATAGCAGTATTTCTCCGAGTATGGCCGTTCGATTAGAAAAGGCTTTTGGTGGGAGTGCGGAAAGCTGGCTACGGCAGCAAATGCAGTATGATCTATGGCAGGTGCAAAAGCAGGCCGGGAAGATCAAGGTCAAACGCTTTGAGTTGACTCCGGCCTAGACCCTGCGGTTGCGTCTCGGTATGGAGATAAGCGCTCCGTTAAAACAGTACCTTCCAAAGCTGCGAGGATGGGTAGGTGTATAGGGACAATCCTTGGCCAATGATTGTTCTCCGCTTACACTGAACAAGTACGCCCCGGACCCGCCTCTGCTTTGCATGCGCCCGGGGCAGAGCTTTTTTTAGGGCTCCCGTTTTTCTATCGTCACCTTCGGCGCCTCGCAATGATACATATTCTCCCTTTTCTAAACACCCTCTAGGGCCGTTTGAGCTGGTATTTCTGACCTAACGCCTCCTCATCGTGCAGATATTTGGCCATCCGTTCATGGCTAAATCCATACGGTCCGCTACCGAATAAACCGACTTCTTCAATCGCCAGTTGCTCTAATTCAGCATTGCTAGATAAATCGCCTAAGCCTTGCTCAGTCGGCAGCTCGGCAGCCTGCCAGGCGTCAAATCCACCCTGCAATACTGCGACGCGTGTATAGCCCATGGCTTTTAAGGTCGGGACGGATAAGGGCGAGAGATTCCCCTTGCGGCACATCAGAACCACCAGGGTCGTTTTGTCCGGTACTTCGTGTTCAATCTGGAGGTCGAGCCTGCCCCGCGAGAGCCAGCGTGCGCCCGACACATGAGCAGTGGCGAAATCGCCTATACTCCGCACGTCGAGCAGCGCAGGCTGCTCGCCAGCATCTAGCTGAGTCTGCAAGGCTTGCGGAATGAGGAGGTCGGCCTGCGCACGAGCTTCAGCCAGGCCAGGGATCGGTAGGGCCAGGGGCTTGACCCCGGCCGGTAATCCCTGCAGCAGCCGCGCCATCCATACGGGCTGGCCAAAATCAATCTCTTGGGGATCGCCAGTCTCAAGATCAAACCCGGCTGCTTTCCAGGCGGTAGTGCCGCCGTCTAGGACACTCACGTTTGGATAGCCAGCTCCCTTGAGTAAAGACGCGGCGATAATCGCCCGGGCGCGGCCGGCACACATGGTGATAATCGGTGCGTTCTTCACTCCGACCAAACTCTCGACCAGGAGGGCAATCTGAGTCGCGGGACAAAAATGGGCGCCGGGCATATGGCCGGCCTGATACTCGTCGAGCAAACGTACATCGAGCAGGTAGAGCAACTCGCCCTTTTCCTGCCGAGCGTGCAAGTCCTGAGGGGTGATGCTGGAAATGTTGTCTTGTGTGGCAACGTGCTCGGCAAACTGTTTGCAAGTTGAGATACCGGTCTCAGAAAGTCGGGGCACGGGGACGCCGTCGCCTTTCTCAAGTTCCTCGGTGTAGCCGGCAATGCGCCAGGCCCCGGTGCCACCTTTCAGCGCGTAGACGTCGGTAAAACCCATCCGCCGTAAAGTATGAGCTCCCAGCAAGCTGCGCGTGCGGCCGGCACAGTTGGTGACCATCGTCCGGCCTTTGTCTGGTACAACCTCGGGCGCGATCAGGGCTAACTGCCCGCCTGGGGCGCAATACGCGCCTGGCAAATGCGCCGCCTTGAATTCCGGCTCAGTGCGGGTATCAAAGATATACAGCTGTTCGCCTTGCTTAAGGCGCGCATGGAGTTCTTCGGCCGTCATCTCGGGGATGTCCTCTTCGACCTGGAGACGCTCGCCATATACTTTGCCCCGTAAACTCCAGCCCTGCATTGTCTCATAGCCAGCCGCTGTCCAAGCCGTGAGACCGCTGTCCAGGACCGACACATTGCTGTAGCCCAGGGTTTCCAGGCTGAGGGCCGCCCGAGTCGAACGTTGGCCGGTATCGCAGTACAGAACCGTATGGATATCGGTCTTAGGGACTAACACCGAAATATATTTTTCTAATGATCCGCGCGGGATGCAGTTGGTGCCAGGAATCTGGCCCAGGGAAAATTCTCCCCAGTCCCGGACATCAATGACCGCATACAGCGCCTGGCTGTCCAGGAGCGCTTTGAGATCTTGGGCACTAATACTGCCGGCCATGAGAGTCCCTCCTTGTGACGCGTACGTAAAGGTCCGCAGGTGCTTGACCGCGCCCATATGACGTTTACCCTAGTGGGACAATCGAAGCCTAGGCTTAAGAGATGGTCAATACCCCTAAGGTGAGCTGACTGCTGCAAGGGAGGGACATATGGCTGAAAAATGGAAAATTGAGGGTGATTATTTTGAATCGTGTAATTGTGACACGGTCTGTGCCTGTTTGATCCAGAATCCGCCCCCTCGTGGGCGGTGTGACGCGGCCCTGGCGTTTCATGTTAATCAGGGTAGCTATGGCCAGACGAGCCTCGGCGGTCTGAACGCCGTGCTCGTGGTGTCCTTTCCCGGTCCGGGCAAGATGGGGGACGGCAACTGGACTGCGGCCCTGTACGTGGACGATAAGGCCTCCACAGACCAGCAAGAGGGGCTGAGCACGATTTTCTCCGGTCAGGCGGGTGGGCCCATGCAGCTGGTCTCGGGGCTGATCAGTAATTTTCTGGGGATCAAGACCGCTCCCATTGCGTTTACAGTGGACGCCAACAATCGGCGGCTGACGATTCCGGACGTGCTGGAGATCGACATTGAGGCACTGACCGGTCGGGACGGCAGTGAGCCGCTATGGGTAACCAACGCCAATCACCCGGTTTCGCCCAAGCTGTCGCTGGCCAAATCCAACGCGTATCGCTACACCGACCACAACCTGGCCTGGGACGTCAGTAATACCAACGGCCATTTTGCGCCGTTTAGCTGGCAGAATTAGCATGTTTTAACGTGGCTGGACCTTGCGTTCAGCCCCCGACCCATATCGACCTGGTTGCCCTTTCCCCGTTGGAAAAGGGCTGAGGTGAGGGAATAGACTGCTGGCCATGACCTTACGAGATAAGATCATCATCGTCACCGCCCTCGTGCTGCTGTCCGTTCTGGCCTGGATTGCCACCGTGCATCAGGCCGGAGGGATGGGGCTAGGCCTGACGACCATGAGTATGACTATGGGCCTGCCATTCTCGGTCTCTAATGTAGTCCTGTACATGGTACTCTGGGGCGTCATGATGGTGGCCATGATGTTCCCGTCTGTAGCGCCAATGGCCGTGCTGTTCGCCACTGTAACGCGCCAAAAACGAGAGCAGGCTGCCCCATTTGCTCCGGCTTGGCTCTTTATCGCTGGGTATGCCGTACTGTGGACCCTGACTGGCGGGGTGGCCTATGCTGGGGACATCGCCATTCAGTCCCTGCCCGACACTTTTCTTGGCTTGCGAACGTATGGCTCTGTTATCGGTGGGCTGACCCTTATCATCGCCGGCCTGTATCAGCTCAGCCCGCTCAAATACGTATGCCTGTCGAAATGTCGCTCCCCACTCGGCTTCCTGCTCAATAGTTGGCAAGACGGGTATGGGGGGGCGTTTCGGATGGGCTTTCACCATGGCGCCTACTGCCTGGGGTGTTGCTGGAGTCTGATGGCCGTGCTGTTCGTTGTCGGCACCATGAACCTCGTGTGGATGGGCGTTTTGACCCTGATTATTTTTATGGAGAAGATTCTTCCCTACGGGGTGGCAATGGGTAAAGTCACGGGCATTGGCCTGATCGGCCTGGGACTGGTCCTGGCTGTCGCCCCCAGTACGCTGGCCGTGGGCTAAGCCGGTGACGCAAGAGCACTATTCGTTGTTTTTTAAGACAGAGGAAACACGAATGCCAGCACAAGGTTGGGACGATTATCTCGCGCAACTCCGGCACCGAAAGACTGAAGCACGGAGCCAGGGCGGTCCCGAGGCCATCGCTCGGGCGCATAGGCGGGGGAAGCTGACCGCCCGTGAACGGCTGACCTTACTACTGGATGAGGACAGCTTCCACGAAATTGGACTGCTGGCCGAAGGCAGCGTAGACACGCCTGGGAAACCCGCCCAGCACCTCCCAGCCGACGGAGTGGTAACGGGCTGGGGCACGATACACGGCCGCCCTGTGTGTGTGGTGGCTGACGACGGCACCTTGGTGGGAGGAGCGGCCAGCCTGAAAAATATTGCTAAACGCTTTCGCCTGCGCCGCTTGGCCCTGGAACAGGGCTATCCTTTCATTGGCCTGTATGAAGGCTCTGCCATCCGCTTCCAGGACTCGATGCAGGCCCGCCAGATGACCCAAGTGCCGGCCTTTCGAGAGGTCACCGATTGTGTAGGGATGATTCCTCAGGTCGCCGCCATGCTGGGTGCCTGTTTTGGCCGGCCGCCCATTGATGGGCTGTACGCCGATTTTACGCTGATGGTCAAAGGTTCTGGCTTTGTCGGCTGGTCCGGACCGACCCTGGTCCGGGGCGGGCTTGGCGAAGAGGTCGATATCGACCGCCTAGCCGGCCCTGATATGCACGCCCGGACAACCGGGTTTGTTGATCGGGTCTCATCTAATGAGCAGGAGTGTATTGCTGCTATCCGGACCTTTCTCACCTTTATGCCTCAAAACTGCTGGGAGCTGCCTCCGCGCGAACCCTCCACCGATGACCCCAACCGTCTGTGCCCTGAACTGCTCGATATCGTCCCTACTCGTCTACGCAAGCCGTACGACGTCGCCCGGGTGATCGCCGCTCTGGTTGACCACGGCCAGACCTTTGCCTACAAGCCAGACTTCGGCCAAAGCGTCATGACCTGCCTCGCCCGTCTTGACGGGCTCGTGGTTGGGATTGTGGCCAGTCAGCCGGACTACCAGGCCGGGGCCCTGGACTGGGCGTCAGCGGCCAAGGTACGCCGTTTTATTGCCGTCTGTGACTCGTTTCACATTCCGCTCGTTTTTCTGCAGGACCAACCGGGCTTTCTCATTGGCCAACAGGCCGAGACCAGCAATATGCTCTACTGGGGCGGTACGCTGATTGACGCGGTGGAGCGGGCAAGCACCCCCAAGATCACTCTCATTCTGCGCAAGGCGCATGGCGCGGCGATGTGGGCCATGGGTGGACGCGGTAGCCCGTATTCGCCTGATCTACAAATTGCCTGGCCGCTCGCGATCATGACCGGCACTGGTCCGACCTCGGCCGTCTATACGGTCCACAGCCGAGAGCTGCAAGAAGTGCGCGACCCAGACCAGTTGCAGGCTGAACTGGAGGCCAAGTACAGTAGCCAGGGATCGGTCTACGAAGCCGCGGCCGCATTTGGGGTTGATGATATTATTGAACCGCCCGAGACCCGTCGGTACCTGATTCATGCCCTGGCCTTTCTGTGTGGCAAACAGGCCCGACAGCTCGGACCCAAAGTCCGCCTGTTTCCCTAGGCGAGAAATTCTCGGAGAAAACGGATGCTACGCTATAGAGGCTATCTGGCTTCAGTCGAGCACCCGGATATCATCGAGCGGTTGCAGAGCGGGCCTCATGCGCTTGGCCGCAGGCTGGACCTGGGACGACCGGCAGAGGAAAGGAGCAGAGCGATGGGTCCAATTGGAGAGAAGGTTGCGGATTACACGGGGCAGGTCACGTCAGCAACGATAACGGCGGAAGGCGCCGTGATGAATGCCGAGGGAGACGCCGGGTCGTTCGGCACGTATATGTATACGGCAACGTTCGGCCCGGCGGTGGATGCGGCCGGGGAGACGGGCTCGCTGACGGGCCGGGTCCAAGATTTTCGCCCGGATGGCAGCATGGTGCCCCAAGTCGTCACGGGGGTGTGGCGCAAGAGGGGGCATCACCAGCGGGAAGTGAAAGCGATTAACATGGCCACAGACGGGAATTGCTTTTTCTTCGTCGAGGTATGGGATTTAGCGACGCGGTCGCTCTCGGGCACGATCTACGCCTTGGACTAAGCTGCCTCCCTTCCGAGACTCGAGTTACGCAAGCGACGATGGCCGTTGACAGGGCATTTTCAGCGGGGTATCTCACGTCCACCGTAACGCTTATATCCGCCGCCGGGTTATTCCCCGGTTCCCTATCACAATAGCAAGTCGTCCCGACCAATAGAGCACTGTTATGAGTCAAGAAGGAAAACCATTTCTGTTGTAGATGTCCGCGGATCACATGCTGGCCCAGGTACGCGAGATGACCGGCATCGAGATCATGGATGAAGCGGCCGTGGAACCGTTTTGGCTCTTACACGCCGCGTATAACAGCGATGCCTGCCTGCACGAACAGGGCGCGGTCGCCATTGAAAAAAAATTATTGCGCCTGCTCTGTAACCGCTTGCGGATGCGACGGGATTTTGTCCGGCATCCGGAAATTGCGGAGATTCAGATTACAAATCCTGTCTTTGTCTATGGCCAGTTGAGAAGCGGCACCACAAAGATACAGAAACTCCTGGCCGCCTCCGGGGATTTTCACTATCTGCCCTTCTGGCAGACGTATAACCCGTCGCTGCTCACCGGCTCCAGGACGGAGTCCCCGCAACCCCGAATTGAGGAAGCGGACGCATTTATCCGCTGGTTCGATAGCATGTCACCGGATGCCAAGTTGGGGCACCGTTTTCAAACCTTTGAACCGGAGGAGGAAAGTCTCGTACTCGAACATAGCCTGGTCAGCGGCGTCTTTATCGCGTTCAATACGATGATCAGTTATATGCAGTGGCTGGCCACTCAGAACCCGACCATTACCGTAGAATACCTGCGCGATATGCTGAAATACCTGCAATGGCAATCGGGCGAAAACAAACCCTGGGTCTTAAAGAGCCCGCTGTGGTGCGGCCTGGAACCGTTTATTGTGGATGTCTTTCCGGATGCCCGCCTGCTCATGACTCATCGTACGCCGCACAAGACTATCCCGAGCAGGTGCCGCTTACTGGATACCTTTCACGCCCCGTTTTCCGACAAGCCACCGGAGTATGAGACGCTCAGAATGGGGCTCGCGATGGGAATGGAGCAACATCTGAAGAACAGGCAAAGCCGGCCGGACATTCAGATTCTGGACATTCCCTATGCTGAAGTTACTGGTCCCAGTGAGGACGTCGCCACCAAGGTGTATGAATTCTGTGGCATGCCCTTGGGTGATGAGGCTTTACAAAACATACGCAACTGGGAGGCGGCGAATCCCATCCACAAATTAGGCGCGTTCACCTATGACCCGGCAGACTATCAGTTGACGCCCGACCTGATTAACCGGGACTTTGCCTCGTATCTGGATTTTCTCAACAGTACGTTTCCTGCAATCTCGAACGCTCAATAAACAATTCATTCGTGTGACCAGGCAATATAGGCTCTTGCCAAGACAAACCCTGTGTGACACGATTGGGCATCTTTAACTGGAGGGAATACTATGGATCGGGTCAAGGCCATTGAGAACAACATTGTGGGGGTTACGGAGAGCGTTTCGTCGGCCTATGTGCCTCCCTTCCAACTCACACAAGGGCAGCCGCCACCCATCGCGGCGAACGGCGGTTTATCCTATATGTCGTTCGATCAGGACGGGGATGCAGGAACTGCTGCGGCAATGGAGGAGGCGCTCCGCCAGGTTGCCGAGGGTGAAGGGCAAGCGGTCATCGACATGATCGAGAACGCCCCTCCCGGCCCGATCGAGACCAGGTGGGGCCTCGGCTTTCGTAGCTACGCAGAGTGCCTGGAATATATTCGGTCGAGCAACATCGAAGCCCCTGAGGGCGGCGTCGCCCTGCCGCTACGCTACACTGTCCACGAACAGCCGTCCTACTCCATCGTCTCGTCCAACGCCATCTGGCGGGACCCGGCACACGCGGCCGAGACAAAAATGTTTCGCAAGGAAGAGCAGGAGATCGGGCGGCGAGGTCTCTATTTCCCGCAGATACTGCGCGACGCGCGACGGATGGAGGAGTACTACCCCGGTCTCTCGCCCACGAGCTCCGAGTGCATGGACAAGCTCGGCGTCTCGCTCGCCCACTGCGAATCGAAGTGCCAGAATTTCTACGACGCGACCGAGGTGGAGCGCGTGTTCTACCCGGAGATAGAGAAACTCCTGCTCGATTTCTTCCCCGGTGCGACCGATGCGCTGGTGTACAACCACGACGTGTTTGACAAGGATTACAAGGGCGCTGTCAAGGAGGATCAGGACAACAAGAACCCAGGGGTCAACACCTTCTACGCCAACATCGTGCACAACGACCTGAATGACAACAGCGGCCGCGTGCGCTGCCGCGAGCTGCTCACGAAGAACCTGCGCAACTTCGGGCGCACGCAGCGCTACACCGAGGCCGAGGCCGACGCCAAGATGTCGCGGCGGTTCATGTCGATCAACCTCGCCAAGCCGATGGAGACCGTGCGCCAGAACCCCTTCGTCCTCTGCGCCTGGCCCTCTTTCGCCGACCAGCCGTATATTACCAACTACCGTATCTACGACGACCGCGTCGGCGAGACCACCCGCTTCACCTACCGCCCCAACCACGAATGGTACTGGCTTCCCCAGCAGAAGCCGACCGAGGTCTCGATGCTCAAGTGCTACGACTCGGTCACCGACGGCTCCGTCTCGCGCTGGTCTTTCCACTCTGCCTGCGTCGACCCAACCGCGCCCGACGACGCCTCCTGTCGCAGGAACGTCGTGGTCCGCTCCTTTATCTTCTTCTAAGAAGACAAGCAGACGCAGCGCTCTCCGCGCTGCGTCTGACCCGATCTCTTAACTACCTGAGGCCGTATCGACGCGTAGCAGACGGAAAACAGGAGGCCAAGGCTGACCGGGATATGGATGGACGATGGGGCGGGCTGGAAATTGGCCTCATCCGAGGCATTTTCGGACGAAGCCACCCTGCATCGCCTCATCGCAGAAAACCCACAACTCCTACCGTTGGTTGGTTCCCCGCGCCTCATCGTCTTGGGGTGTGAAGTGCAACTGGGGACTGGATATGCGGACATTCTGGCGGTGGAATCGTCAGGCCGCCCCACGATTATCGAAGTGAAGCTCGCCAAGAACCCGGAAGCACGCAGAGCCATCGTATCGCAGGTTATCGCGTATGCGGCCTTCCTCCACGGATTCGATACCGAGAGTCTTGAGCAAGGTCCCCTTCGTAAGCCTCTTGCGGATGCAGGCTATGGGTCGGTTCTCGATGCCGCGCAGGCTCAAGACCAGGAAGGCGCGGTGAACCCGGCTTCATTCATGACTTCACTACAAGATTACCTGAACCACGGCAATTTCAGACTGGTCCTCGTGTTGGACGAAATTTCGGCCGAATTGGAAAGAATTGTTGCCTACCTCGACGCCATCACCGTTCAAGCGCTGACCATCGACCTGATATCCGTTGAGGTCTATGACGTGAATGGAGCGAAAGTCGCTTTACCCCAGCGCATCTCACCCGACCTCAGCGCGACGATCCCTCATGCAACGACTGGCAGCGCGAAGACTACCGCATCCAAAGGAATCCTGTCCGATGGCCCCGACGCGTTCCGAGCTTCGATAGCAGACACCACTGGCGAGACTCGCTCGGCATTTGAGAAGTTGATTGCATGGGCGGAGCAGTTAGCCTTACTGCCGAACGTGCGCCTTTCCAGCTTCGCCGGTGCTAGTGGAAGGTTCACCCTCCTGCCCAGAATAATGCCGGACAACGCTGGCCTTGTGACTATCTGGAATGAGAACCAGCAGCCATCTCTCACGGTGTTCCGGTCGGTATTTGAGCGATGCGCTTCTAAGTCGATTGAACTCGTTGAGCGAGCTATTGCGCCGGTCAAAATCGGGCAGGGAAACGTAGTTCGGAATATCACCCCAGAAATTCTTGAAGCGTTGACGGCGGCTTATCAAGAGGCGACGAGCGATAATTCGTCAGCAGCCCCTATGCCTGGGCGAGATGGCCAAGCTGAACCTGAGCACAAAGGTTCTTGATGTAACACATACCTTTGAGCCCCTCTCCCCAATCCATCGTCACATTCCCGGACATTTCTAGGGGGGTTGTCAAGTTATCAGGATACGGAACGAACTTCACGCAGTGTGAGATCGAATGAGGCGTCCCCTTACGCTGCTTCCAGGCCTGCTGTTACCTCTCGTCAGGTCGTAAAGGCCCACTCCCGAAACGACCAATAACGCACGGCCTGCATGAGATGGCGATCCAAGCGAAAGAGATTGTTGATGGGATTATGGACGGAAAGAAAGCGTTGGACATGTCGAAGCGATGTAAACCGGCGCATGTGACGTTCGTGCTGTCTCATAGGTTGATGAGACACTTCGACGCGGTTGTTGGCGTACTGGGTGGTGCGATGATGAACCGAGGGGGGAGTGGTAGCGCGGCTATCCCGACGTCGAATCGATCCGAACGGGCGGTGATTAGCTCCGTGGGGCTAGGATGGCCTGAAATTCCTCCTCCGTTGGCTGGGTCTCAAACTTCGGAATAGAAGGATTCATCGCATCCCACGGTTGGGCACTGCTCGTCCAAATGTCGGCGGCAGGCCGAACCCAACTAGGATCATCCAAGCTACTGGCGTGGAGGGACATCATGGCGGGATACGCCGACGGGAGGGCGACCAGCGGAGAGCCGCACGTCGGACAGAAGCCATGGCGGACCGAGGTCCCGCGCTCCCCAGACGTCTCATAGTATTGGGGACTCCCTTGGGTAAACTGCACCTGGGCGGCAGGAACACCAACTACGGTATTGGATGCGCTGCCCGTGGCGCGTTGGCAGTCGCGACAGTGACAATTGAGAGACATCATAGGCTCAGCCGAACATTCATACCGAATCGCGCCACACGCGCACCCACCCGTAAAGGGAGTTGAAACCGGCATAATAGAATCCTCCTTTTGCCTACGGCCCTAGCAGGTTGGCGGGTGTGTCACAAGTCGAAAGGCGAAGGCGTTATTGGAAGCGCTGGCATAAGCTGAGGCTGAAGCGGTGATACGGCTGATTCTTGTACTGACTTGTGGTAGGTGAGGACATACCATGACGTAGTGTACTTCACTGCTATCCTTCACAAAGGGCCAGCAACTTGACAATATCTTTCACAGGGAAGAAACAAGGCATAATCAAAAAAATCGCCGCCGGCCGGCAGGCGGCTTATAGTCGTATAATCATTTCTTGGTGAGAATAAATTTTTGAGGCGTGCAATGATAACGACGGCACAGATTCATTATGCAATCCCGAACTCGGATGGCAGCCAGCGCTACACGTATGACAACAGTTTCAAACAACTGCCCGCCGGGGTGACGCGGCGCAAGAATGGCGAATCAAAACCGTTTCCCGTTGATGTGCACGACGGCCGGATGTTGTCAAAGCCCCCAGCGTTAATGAGAAATGGCTATTGCCTGGCCGGGGATTTCGACACAGCCCTCGATTTACACAACGATGGCTTGGACTCTGAGAAGATCGTGCATACGTATTACCCTGAAATGAGTCGTCTCGTCACTGAAGCGCTTGGCGGTGCCGATGCGGTGAAACGCGCGATTGTTTTCGACCACACGATTCGCTCAAGGGTCCGAAAAGCCAAAGGAGAAAAAGAGACCAACGGCGAGAACGTCGGCGGCTATGCGAGTACGGCGCACAACGACAACACGAGTGCTTCGGCGAAAAATCGGGTGCGCTTATTGTCTCAAGCGAAAGAGGCGGGCGGTAGTTTGACCTTGCCCAAACCGCCATTAACGGCGCACCAGGCGGAAAGAATCGCGTCTGGACGGTTTGGGATATTTAATGTCTGGCGGCATTTCCGCAAGGACTACCCGGTCTTGGATTACCCACTCGCGGTACTCGATGCCCAATCTGCCCGTCCGGAGGACTTCCTCAACAGTCTCTATATTTATCCCGACCGAGTCGGGGAAGTGGTCACTGTTGTCAGAAATCCCGAGCATCGTTGGATCTACTATAGCGAAATGCGCCATAACGAGGCTCTCATTTTTAAGGTGTTCGACTCTTCGTCCGAACGCGGGGCGTGCACCGCCGAACAATGTCCGCCAAATACGGCGCATACCTCTTTTCGCCTCGCCGACTCGGATGCTTCCACACCCGCGCGCGAATCGATTGAGTGTCGGGTTTTAGTGGAGTTTGTTGTGTCCGGCTCAGGTCAGTAAGACGTCAATTAAGATGGAAGGAGCATACACTATGACAACCGCCGCATCCCCAATGACCCCCCGTCAGTTCGATGATCAGAACATGCAGTGGCGTGAACTCGAGGGTTTCAAACACATGCTGGTTTCGATCTTCTTTATCGATGAAGCCCGCAACCGCGTCGACTTGCTGATCAAATTTGACCCGAATGAAAAGGTGTTGTTACATCGGCATCTCGCCGATACCAATACCTTTGTCGTTGAGGGGGATCATGTGATTTATGAACCCGACGGGAGTGTCAGAGAGGTGCGCCCGGTGGGCCAGTATACCTTCGGCACGGGGCGGGATGCCCATGATGAAGGCGGCGGTCCCAACGGCTGCGTTTTGTACTACAGCGTGCGCGGCGAGAGCGACGCCTTGTTCGATATGCTCGACGCCGATTTGAACGTGACAGCGACATTACACACCGCCGACTTCAAAGCGGTGTTGGACGCCCAACAGCAGGCCGCCTGATACCATGTCGGCGTGCGAGGACACCGAGTGATCCCTTCGCAGACGATATGAAGATCTGGGTGGAGAAGGAGAGCGGCGATGTCGGCAAAAATTGAATTCGGGATGTTTGACTGGGTTGATCGCGGCCCAAATTCGGTAGGTGATCTTTACGAGTCGCGTCTCAAACTGATCGAAGCGGCGGACAAGGCCGGTTTCTACGGTTATCATCTGGCGGAACACCATTCGACTCCGCTCGGTATGGCGCCCTCTCCATCGGTGTTCTTCGCGGCGCTCGCGCAGAGGACCAAGCATATCCGCTTCAGCCCCATGGCGTATTTGTTACCGATGTATCACCCGCTGCGCCTCATAGAGGAAGTCTGTATGCTGGACCATCTTTCGAACGGGCGCATGGAACTCGGCGTCAGCCGCGGCGTGTCGCCGTACGAAATCGCCACCTACAGTGTCGATCCGGAAAAGACCCGGGAAATCTTCACCGAAGTCCTTGAGATATTCCGGAAGGGGATGTGCGACGAGGTCCTGAATTACGCCGGGAAACATTTCGAATTTCGAGATGTGCCCATGACGATCAAACCGTTCCAGGCCCCGTATCCGCCTCTGTGGTATCCATCCTTCAGTGAATCCGGGGTCGAATTTGCCGCGCGTGAAGGCATGAACTTCATGACCCTCGGCCCACCGGCGCTCATCACGAAACTCATGGCTCGCTATCGAGAATGCGCCGCTGACATCGGCAATGGCGGCACCGACACGCTAAAACTGGGCGCAATGCGTCAAATCTATGTGGCGGAAACCGACGAACAAGCGCGTGCGGTGGCGCGGCCGGCGTACGAGGACTGGTACCACTCCATCATGCAGCTGTGGCATCAGAACAGTGATCACGCCTACGACGATTTTTTCGCGTGGGAACCCTGCCTCGCGGGAGAAACGATACTGATCGGATCGATCGACACAGTCCGCGATCAAATCCAGCGCTTGATCGCGGAGAGTGGGATCAATTATTTCGTCGGTTCGTTCGCATGGGGCTCATTGAGTCCGCAGGAAAGCCAAAGATCGCTCGATCTGTTTACCTCGCACATCGCGCCGCACATACACTAGATCTTGTCTGCCGTGACTCACTTAACTTGACTTCCTCTTTTGGGCGAGCAGTCTTGTTGCCAACAATCTTGCGTACCGGACACTGACATATGGCGACTATTACTTGTAAGTGCACAACCGTGCAAATTGAGTTCTTCACCAAAAACGATTTGTTCCGGCTTGAGTGTTGCTGCCACGATTGCACTGCGGCCTTGTGGTACGCGAACAAGCGCGGGGGGCCTTCCCTGCCGATCCATCAGTGTTTGGATACCAGTTGGTTCCCCAATGCGTTCAAGATCGTGACGGGCGAGGATAAGCTTGGGGCCTTTCTGAATTTCGAAAACGCCGACACCACTCGCTTTTATTGCACGGACTGTTGGAGTGTTTTGTTCGCCGACCATCCCGCCTACGCCAAGAAATTAGTGGTGACGCAGGTCATGAATTACAAGGAGTTCAAGGGCTTGGACAATGCGGAGTTCATGCCCCTGCAAGCGCGGCATTTCGTAAAGGACCTCAGCGAGGAGCAGCTCGCAGCGCTACCGGCTTGGCGCGGAGACCCGTCGCACGTCTACCACAGCGCCGCCGACATCTTGATGGCCCAGTTCCCGGCGATTCAAGCGGCCGGGAAGGAGAGCCCGGAAATGAACGCGCAGATTCTCCTCGGTAAGATCGGCGGCGCATTTGTCCCGACAGGCGAGGCGCGACTCAGCGAGGGACCTCCTACTCTCATGCAGCAAATGGCTAAGCCGGCAGAAGGTTCTGCCTGATTCGGACGGGCCCTATTACTACAAAGCGAGGCACAACCTCTGGCCTTAAACCAATGATCGGAAGGACGGCAATTCATGCGTGATCACATCGAACCTTTTCGCATTGCGGCAACCGACGAGCAGCTCGACGACCTGAAGCGGCGGCTGCGCAACACACGCTGGCCCGAGCGTGAATGCGTGGACGACTGGACCCAGGGCATCCCGCTCAGTTACACGCAGGAGCTGTGCAAATACTGGCTCGAGAAATACGACTGGCGTGCGCGCGAGGAGCAGCTCAATCGGTTTCCGCAGTTCCGGACCACGATCGACGGCCTGGGGATTCATTTCATTCACGCTCAATCGCCGCATCCCAATGCGATGCCGCTGGTGATTACGCACGGCTGGCCGGGATCGATCGTTGAGTTCCATAAAGTCATTGAGCCGCTGACGAATCCGACCGCGTTCGGGGGCGATGCAGCCGACGCGTTCCACGTGGTTGCCCCGTCGCTGCCGGGCTACGGATTCTCCGATAAGCCGCCACGCACCGGATGGAACGTTCAACGCATCGCACGCGCCTGGTCGAACCTGATGCTGCGGCTCGGCTACAAGCGCTACGCGGCACAGGGCGGTGATTGGGGCGCGGCGGTAACGATGTACATCGGGGCTCAGGATCCAGCCAATTGCCTGGGCATCCATATGAACCTGGTGCTGGCGCCACCCGATCCGACGATGAGCGATTTGACGGAACAGGAAAAATCCGCGCTCGAAGGGATGAAGTATTACAACGACTGGGACTCCGGCTATTCCAAGCAGCAAAGCACCCGGCCGCAAACGGTTGGGTATGGTCTTACCGATTCACCCGCAGGCCAAGCGGCCTGGATTATCGAGAAGTTCTGGTCCTGGATGGACTGCGACGGGCATCCAGAGAATGTACTCACCCGCGATGAACTGCTCGACAACGTGATGCTATATTGGTTGCCGGCGACCGCAGCCTCTTCTGCGCGCCTGTACTGGGAGAGCTTCAACGAGGCATTCGCGCGGCGAGATCCGGTCAACGTGCCAGTAGGGTGCTCAATCTTCCCCAAGGAGATCTTTCGCACCTCCAAACGCTTGGCCGAGAAGCGATTCGCGAAGGTGATGTACTTCAACGAACTCGACAAGGGCGGACATTTCGCCGCGTTCGAACAGCCTGAGTCGTATCTGCGCGAGGTGCGCACCTGCTTCCGGGGGCTTAGATAAATCGCGGGTGTTGTCAAGTTATCGAGGCAGAGTACGAACCTCACGTAGTGTGAGTGAGACCGGAATGTCTTCTTACGCTGCCACCAGTCCCATTGTCACCTCCTCTACCTCCCGGTTTTTTCTCCCGCCTATTTTATTATTCCGTTTGAGAAAAAACCGGCCTGAAAAATTGTTCAGACCCAGCCCTAGGGAACACTATAGAACACCACCCCGGCCCGTTCACAGGCAACTTTAACCTGGTGCTCATACCGCCCGATTTTGCCGTCTGTGTTGTAGATTACCACGGCGGGCTTCTTGCCCGTCAGATGGGCAAAGAAGAGGGCTTGCTGCACGCTGTCGAGTGAACTCCGCCTATCTAAGCCACCCTTATACACGGTATCCGCCGTCTCACAATCGACCCGGACGGAGCTGGCTCCTGTGGGATAGGTGTAGTCATGCCGGGCTTCCTTTTCACCGCCCATGCTGGTGCAAAAGGAGGTGTTATAGGCGTCCTCCTGGGCCTGGCTCACAGAGGGAAGCAGGAGACAGGCGGCAAGGATGAAGGGTCCGGTTTTCATATAGGTCCCCTTTTTCTATTAAACTTAAATGTCGCTTCGAGCATTCAAGAGCTTCTTCAACTCAGCTGGGGACATTCCCCAGGTGTTGAGGAAGAAATCCTGTGTCCCAGTCACTCGTTGAGAGTTCAAATTGTCTTTGATTTTCCTCAAACACTCCAGACAGCGAGGTCCCATGTTCGGCGGCAATTCAACATCATTTTTCCCACAAATCATACCGTCGCCTTTCTCCATCTCCTCTCTACTACACTGTCAGATAACCCTCTTGGGTCTCAACGGCCCACTCTTCCCGCACTGTCTGGACCCGGTCGTCCAGGACAACGCGCAGCAAGACCGGCTTGCCCTCAGTAGCGGTGTTGGCAATGAAAAACTCGGCTTACGTCTGACTGGAAAATCTCTTGATGGTGTCCATATCGCTCCCTGCTAATCGTTCGGCCATTTCCCCTAATCCCAAGGAGCGGGACGCCTCAGTAAAGTGTCCAGGAATTCCTGCACGACCTTATCATAATCCTTGGTATAACACCTTGCATTACCGGGATACTGAACGGACAGTTGATCCCCGGCCGGTTTAATCCTCAACTCCCTCCCATCTCCCAGCTTCATGCCAATATCGTTGAGAGGAGGACAGTCATTGCAAATGATGCTGACTAGCGAGTTTTCATCCGCGGGTACGACATGTACCCGCGGATGTGGGTCCTCTCTCTGAAATTCAAGTCCCTGCCTCTCACATGCTGACCTGTTCTCGTTCATCTTTTTTTCAACGAGTTCGGCCAGTCTTTCAAATGCCTCTCTCACTGAGGCCATCGCCATCTCCTCTCTGCTCATCCTTGCCGGGCTATGACCTGTGTCCTTCCTTCTTGAGGTTTTGTAATAATTGAAGAAATCCCTTGTGAATCAGTCGATACCCCTCCCTCTGTTGCGGAGTAGACTGCCATAAAACAGAGATGTCACGCACCAGTGCTTCTTCCCACTTCTCGATGAGCATATTCCAGGTATCTTCTGAATGGGGAGGGGGTTTGGTGAGACACACGGTCAGAGTTATTTGCAACATTTTTTCCAAGGCGACAGTTGCTCCATAGAGTCTGTCAATATCGTCCTCATTTTGCTGTAGGACCAGCGGGGGCATTCAAACAGGAGCAGCCAGTTTCGGATGAAAGGCATGTATTGTCAATAAGATACAGGAACAGCAAGCAGCCCCCCACCAGGACAATACTCACTGGTCATAGGGCGCCCAGCCCCTTGATTTTTCATCGATTGACGGGCCCTATTTCCCCAAACCGTTGGTTTTTGTCAGGATGCCCCCGCTGGTCCTTTTTAGACCCTTCCCGTTCCCGCCAATATGACGCCTAAGTCCCGTCAATATGACGTCACAGTTCCGCCAATATGACCTGAACATCATATAAAGGAACTTTTAAGGAACTATAGAAGGAACCTTTTCCCCGTTTCACAAATTCAAGGAATGGAAAAATGGTGGGATTTACAGGAAGGCAAACAAAAGCCCCGTCAGATCACAAGGTAACATCTGCTTGGATTGCTCACCGCCGCCAAATCCGCTAGGGCAGAAATATGAACTGGACAGAGATTCTACCCTTTATCGCGGTCCTGGGTCTCCTGCTCGCTATGTGGTGGCGGCTCGACTCCAAAATCGAGACGCGCATAGGACGCCTGGAAAAGCTCCTGACAGACAATCTGATTGTCCTCAACCGCGATATCGGGGAATTGAAGGGCCAGGCGCCCACACCCACACCCCGAGCTAAGGATTATTAGGCTATCCCGCCCGAGCGGGCGCGATTCATTCAGAACCGGCGCGATGCCTCCGCACGCCTGTTTCAAAAACGGCCGTTTTACGTCTGATAAGGTGTTACCTGTTAAACTTGCTGCTGCAACGCCCTCGACTGGAGGTGAGATGAGCAAAATTATAGAAGGCGTGGTGATAGGTATAACAGTGGGGGTTTGCCCGAATGCCAGATTTTCAAAAAGGTCTCAATATTGGTCTTCAGGTGCGACCGCCAGCTATCGGCAGAGCGTTCATACAGCTCGGGCTCGCCTTCGGGCCGGGTAATATTGAAGCCGGCGGAAAACGCGCGACCCGCTCCGGTCAGAATGACGACTTTCACCTCGTCATCGTCCTCAATCGCGTCAAAGGCCGTCCGTAGCTCGGCCATCATCTCCCCTGTGAGCGCATTGAGCTTCGCCGGGCGATTCAGGGTCAGATAGCCGATGCCATCTCTTTTCTCAAAGAGGATATTTTCGTAGTCCACGCTCCCTCCTGCCTACACCTCGGCCCCGTCGAAGACAACGGCCGGCAATCTTCCCTCACGGATGTACGGGTGAGCATACCGTGCCTACTGCATATCACCGCACTGCTTCACAAGGGGCCAACAACTTGACAATACCGGACCAGTTATTGAGGGCAGAGCCTTAGGGGACGTTGCAACATTACTATCTTTATCTTCGGATCTTTCGCCCCCGTAGAAGACTGATGGGCTATTCATCAGTAAGGTTGATAAAGCTGCAACGTCCCTTTTCTCTTGGAAATAGAGCTGTTGCCAGAGTACCCAGAACAGGAAATCGTATTCCTAAATTGTCACAGGTTCTCAACTACGCTTCGCTAACGACACGGCTCGCGGCTTCGATGGCCCCTTCGCCATGGGGGACGTTCAGCGCTTTCAGACCTGCGTCGATCACTGCGAGCATGCCCAAGGTCATGTGCGCATTCACATGACCCATGTGGGCGACCCGGAAGAAACCATGGTAGGCGGGGTCGGAAGGTTCCGCCATGCCCAGTCCGATGCCTAGGGTCACCCCGGACTTTTTTTCGGTCCAGCGTCTCAGTTCGGTGGCATGAGGGGCATCCATGGAAGCGGCAGTGACCGAGTGGGAACGGTCTTTTGGGTCGTTGATGTTGAGACGAATGGAACTGCCCATTCCCCAAGCATCGAACGCAGCCCAGACTGCTCGGCTGAGTTTCGCATGCCTGTCCCAGGCTGCCTCGAGTCCTTCCTCTTCCAGCAGCATGGTCAAAGCTTCACGCAGTCCAAAAAGATGGTGAGTCGGGGCGGTGCCGAAAAAGTATTCATAAAACACTTCCGGGTGGATTCGCGGACGGAGATCCCAGTAAGGAGTAACCAGGTCCGCTTTCTTACGAGCTTCGAGCACCCGCCGGTTGAAAAACATGAAACCCAGTCCCGGCGGAGTCATGAGGCCTTTCTGGCTGCCCGCCACCATCAGGTCTACGCCCCAGCTATCCATTTCAAAGGGTTCACAGGCCAAACTGGCCATGGAGTCGATCATGTACAAGGCCGGGTGCCCGGAGGAACGGATGCACTCGCCCAGGGCGGCGATATCATTTCTGACCGAACTGGCCGTGTCCGTTTGCACGACCAGAATCGCTTTGTAGCGACGGTTCGAGTCGGCTTTCAGCTTGGCTTCCACCTGATCTATGTCCACCGGAGCCGATTTGCCGAAATCTACCAGGTCGACTTCCACCCCTAGCCGTTCAGCCATGTTGGCCCAGAAGAAGGCGAAGCGTCCCGTAGCCAGGGCAAGCACCCTGTCCCCGCGCGAGAGGGTGTTGGTCAGGGCGGCCTCCCAGGTGCCGTGCCCGTTGGCGATGTAGATGGCGACTTCCCCGGAACTCCTGGCCACCCGGTTCAAATCCGGAATCATGCCTTCCACCATTTCGTGGAGGGCACCCTCATAGATATTCGGTGCAGCTTGGTGCATTGCCTGCAGGACACGGTCCGGAATCACCGAGGGACCCGGAATGGCAAGGTAGTGACGACCATGGCTTAATGACATAGAATCCCTTGGAAGCAAATTAAGTAAAGATCAAAAATCTCACAAAATGATAGCATCTGTAAATCTGCGTGCAACGGTTATCGCACGCGATCAAAGCTGCGGCGCTACCTCAGAAAGAAAGCGAGCGAGCTGCCCCTTCTGGTCGTATGAGGGGAAACGGATGATCATCGTTTGCACGCCGGCCGCGTCGAACGCGCGCAGCCGCTCCGCACACTCTGCGGGTGCACCGTAGCCGGTCCATACGTTCACTTTCCATTCCGGCCAATCCGAACTGTAGTACTCATCGAGGAAACGCTTACTTTCCGTGTATGCGGCTGCACGGTCGTCGTTGATGTTGAGGTTAAAGTACATTGCATTTTCCATCCGCGCGGGCGCTCTGCCATGGTTAACGGTGGCGGTCAGAATCTCCTGCCAAGCCATGCTGAACTGTTTCGGCGTCGCACCTACTGTCATCCACCCGTCAGCAAGGCGCGCGACGCGGTCCACCTGCTTGCGGTTCGGACCCGAATTCGGGGTACCAAACACCCACGGGTTGTTCGCAATCCAGATCGGAGGACACGGTTTCTGCACCGGCTGCGGGCGCACCGCAATGTCGTTGAAACGAAAGAATTGCCCCTCGAAGCTCGCTGGGTCTTCGGTCCACAACACGCGTAGCACCTCAATACCCTCCTCCATCCGAGCGACGCGCTCGCGCGGATTGATTTGCATCGCCTCGTACTCTGGATCGAATCCCCCGGCGATATGCCCTTTCGCGCCGCCACCACCGATGCAAGCCGTTAGCACCGTTCGGCCGTCGGCGAGGCAATCGAGCGCGCCCCACTGTGCCGCGAGTATGATGGGCTGGCGGAGCGGAAAGCTGGCCATACACGCCGTGCCGAGCCGGCAGCGCTAGGTTCGCCCGGCGAGGGCGGACAGCAGCGTCACCGATTCAAGCCGCGGCTTGGCGAGCAGGTTGTCACCGACCCACAGGCTTTCGAATACGCCGGAGCCTTCGGCGTGCTCAGCGAGTTCAAGCAGTTCCGGCACCATGGTCGCACCAAACACAACGCCCTGATTGGGCAGCAGCAATCCGAGTTTCATAGTCTGTTCCTCTGAATTCTCACGAGATGGCGTCTTGACGACAGAATACAACGAGAGCCGATCAGACCCAAGGCGGTCTGGCACTAAAGGCTGGCCCCGGACACTGGAGCGAGCAAGGGTCTGGAACTATGGGAAAGTAGGGGTCCGACTCGACTTATCCACCCAAGCCATATGGAAGGATCATAAAGTGGGATATCCCCGCAGCATTTGCGGAAGGAGTCCCATTAGGCGAGTCGGACCCCATATATCTTCAGCGGCCGCTACAAGAGTTCAGCCAAGGATACCAAGAAGCCGGCCGCCAGGCGCCTCCCCAAGGCCGAATGCACTCAAAGCGTGCCGGTGTCAGCTGCAACGACTTGTTAGACGGCGGGCGTGCAGCTCACGATGGCCTACCGACCGGTGGCCCTGCGCGCGATCAGATCGCCCGCAATGCCGGCCAAGAGACCGGATGCGGCAATCGCGGAGGGTATCGAGGTCAAACATCAGTGCGCTCTGACGATGGGTCTCGCCGGTTGCACGGAGATCTCTGAGCCGTCGGGCGCTGTTCAGGGTGGGCCCTCGGGAGTATTCCACGTCGCCTCCTGAATACCTCAAACCCTTAGGGTGATCTTAGTCCATAGCGATGGCTGATATTTCAAACATAGCCCCCGGAGCATAGAGCTCGGTCACTCCATGCAGCGCACTACCCGTAGGAGTAGAATCGCCAAAGGCTTTAGTGAGCACATCTAAATTCGCATTAGTTTGTTGCACATCAGTAGTGTATATGAAGTAATGAACAACGTCAGATAGATCCATGTCAGCTTCTTTCAGAACACGTTCCACATTGTCTATTGCCATGGCCATCTGTGCGCGCATATCACCTATGTGACAAGGTTCTCCTGTCTCTTCGTCCATCGCAACTTGGCCAGTAACAAACATAATTCGGGTATAGTCTTCTATGATCTCTCCCTGAGGGACTCCAATGTTTTTGAAAAAAGGGGATATAGTGATAGGTGTTCTCTTCATTCTTACTCCTTTCCACCTAAATGATAGGCTGTATCTGTTTTCAGAATCGAAGCACTGAGAATTGGAGATAAGTATCATAAGGGCATGGCGTCTGCGAACAGCGACTAAACATCACCCAGTGCTCGTCTTGGGCGCCCACCTCTCCCCTGTCTGTTGTCACCTGTGTAGAATGATCCCTTCCTTTCTCCGTCCACTCCCTTTCCAAAATCCCTTTGCCTTAGCCGCACTGTCTGGTTACGTTGGGTCCACCGCGCTGGAGGGCCCTCAAAAGGGGGGAGGTTGTCACTGGATGTCGCAGTACGTCGAAGGACCAGATGCGAGAAAGTCGAGTCAGACTCGACTTATCCACCCAAGCCATATGGAAGGATCATAAAGCGCTAGATCCCCGCAGCATTGTTTCCTACCGCTGAGGAAGGAGTCCCATTAGTCGAGTCTGACCCCAAATACCCTGCACATCACGGCACTGCTTCACAAGAGGCCAATAATTTGACAATGCCCTTATGAACCCCACGTTCGGAGACGCCTCAACTGACCTCACAGCACGTGAGGAACGTGTTCCTTTCGCTAACTTGACAGCACCATCGGCGCAATTGGCGCACTGCGATTAGTATGGGATGTATCCGACACGCTGAACGGCATGATGGCCGTCCCGAATCTGGTTGCGCTGCTAGTGCTGGCGCGGGTGGTGGTTGGGGAGAAGAAGGGCGTCTTGGATTCAACCGGTTAGGGGTACAGGGGCCCGCGCCCTTTTCTAAACCTCAAAGCGTGCCTGCATTCGCTCCCACCACTTGCCCAAAGACGGGGCAGAATCAAACAGCGGTTCGTCGCTGACTCGGGTGATCCAGGTGAAGGTGCCGAAAAGACTGAAATCAGCATAGGTTAAAATCTCAAACAAATATTCGTGCCCTAAAGCGACGGCCTCAAGGTCGGCGAGGACAGATTTGAAGCGTGGACGAAATTCGTCGCGCTTGGCGGCAATATCTTCGAGCGTTGCGCCCAGCCGCGCCTCGAAGTTTTCACGGAAATAGGCGCGATCGACCGGCTCGATCTTTTCAAAGACGTCGTACACCACGACCGGAAAGAGCGCTGGATGCAGCGTGGTGTCGACATACATATTAAAAAACCGGCAGGCTTTTTTCATGCCAAGGACAGGAAAGAGCTTGGGCTCTGGGTGCTGCTCTTCCAAATACTCTGCGATTTTCCACGAATCGGAAACAACCGTGCTGTTATCTTTGATGACCGGCACACGATCCTGGTTGGAGAAAGTCAGCTTGTCTTTATCACAAAACCGAATTGGTACAGTGGTATAATCCAGGTTCTTATAGCGCAGCGCGGCTTTGGTACGGGCACAGAATGGACTGCAGCGTAGGTCATTTGCTCCAGTGAGATCATAGACTTCGATCATTGGGTTTCCCCTCTCTAATATCTCTAGCGCTTTTCGTCATTGCCGAAAGAAAAGAAGAAGTCAAGGAGAAGGCCCTGTTGGGCAGCGACAACGATTCGGGGGAAAGTAGGCCATTTCGCACTTTTGTTGCTCCAGGGTATTTCCGAAGGTACCGTCAACTTAACGAGGGGATTGCCAGACATCGGTGTCGTGTGCCGTAAGTGAGGCATGGCTTCCTGTAACACGGATCTCTATCGAAAGCATCGTTTCCCACCTGAAATCATCGCCCATGCGGTCTGGCTGTATCATCGCTTCAGTCTCAGCTTCCGTGAAGTCGAGGAGCTGTTGGCAGAACGGGGCGTGAACGTGAGCTATGAAGCTGTGCGGCAGTGGTGTCTCAAGTTTGGGCAAGACTTCTCTAGGAAGCTCAAACACCGACGCGGACAACCAGGAGATATCTGGCACCTCGACGAATTGTTCATCCGCATTAGAGGGGAACGCTATTATTTGTGGCGGGCGGTGGATCAGGACGGACAAGTGCTGGACATTCTTGTGCAGAAACGACGGAGTACAAGGGCAGCCACACGTTTCTTTCGGAAATTATTGAGTAGGAAAGTCGAGTCAGACGCGACGTATCCACCCAAGCCATATGGAAAGATCATAAAGCGCTAGAGCCCCGCAGCATTTTTTCCTATCGCTGAGGAAGGGGTCCCATTAGTCGAGTCTGGCCCCATATACTTCCCGACTTGTGGTACGTGAGTGCATATTGTGACTACTGCACATCACGGCACTGCTTCACAAGAGGCCAATAATTTGACAATGCCCTTATGAACCCCACGTTCGCATTTGCCTCTGTAAATTTGTACTATGCAATCATAATTTGGTCGCAGACAGCTTCCTTGGGGGACGGTGTTAGACGGCAAGGAGTTGCAGCGTGTACGGGTTGTGTGCGGCGGCCTCATTGTAGTTCGAAGGTACGGAGCCTCTCATGCGATTTCATGAATTTAATGATCCGGAGGGGAGAGACTGATGAATAGGAAACATGATGCGGGGGTCGCGAAGCACATCGGTACATACAGCGATGCGGTAGAGATTGATTCCGCACAACGAATTATCTATGTGTCCGGTACCCCCGGTATTGACGCGGACAGTGGCCACTTGCCGGACGACTTCGCCGAGCAAGCGAATCTCGCCTGGCGCAACGTCGTGAACATTCTCAAGCGGGCGGATATGGGTGTTGAAGATATCGTCAAACTGACCCAGCATCTTATTCGGCGGGAAGACTTGAAAATCTATCGAGAAATACGATCACGGTATTTGGGGACGTGCGCTCCAGCCTCAATGCTCACCCTACTCCCCGGTCTCGTTTGGCCGAATATGCTGATCGAGCTGGAGGTCGTGGCCGCGAAATGAAGCCAGGAAGGCACTGTCAAGTTATCGGAGGGAGAGCACGAAATTCACTTACTGTGATATAGGTTAGCGTCCTTTTTACGCAGGCATCCGATCCGTTGTCGCCGCACGCCAGGTCATACCTGCACTACACCCCTAACCAATACAGTCCAATGAGGGTGACGCCTTTTTTATTGGAATTCAGCATTACGAATGGATAACTCTCGTTTGTGACTCCGGGGATGGGGAAAATCGTACGGGCTCGCTCGCCCAGCTCAGGCGGCTCGATTTTGATGACCTCGGCGCCAAAGAATCCTAACACTAAGGTGGCATACGGACCATTATAGAAATGGGTCAGGTCAAGTACGCGAACATCGTCTAAAACTTTCATGCTGCTGTGCTCCTTCGTGTATCGTATGCGAGCAGCTATCAACTGAACACGGGAAAGGCAAGAAAGGCTAGCAGTTATGGGGGAAAGTAGGGTCAGACTCGACTTATCCGCCCAAGCCATATGGAAGGATCATAAAGCGGTATCTCCGGGACCGCTGGCGATTTACCAAACGCGTCATTCGCTCCCCTTTAGTCGGAGACCTGAGCGCACCCGTGAAGGAACTCTCGAGTGTGGGGCTGAGATGGGGCCGACCTGACTGGGGGACAGCATCTCACACAGGAGCAGTTAGACTTTCCCATAGGAATGCAGGCCCGGTCACAGCGGTGTCAAAAATGAGCCGTGCTTAGTTTGCAACTAGGACAGCTTCCTATCGGAGAGTCGATAAGATATATCTAAGCAACCTGAAAACCGACGTAGGATAATAGAGGATGGAACACCATGACGAACACGACTCAACAGCCACACAGAAACGGATCGCTCGAACACTGTGACGCCGTCATCATCGGAGCGGGCGTTGGCGGCATGTACGCCTTACACCACCTGCGCGAAATGGGCCTGTCAGTGCGCGTGTACGACGGCGCCGGCGGTATCGGCGGAACCTGGTGGTGGAACCGCTACCCCGGTGCACGGGTCGATGGTCCGGGCAGTCCTTTCTACTGCTACACCTTCTCAGAAGAGCTGGTGCGGGAGTGGGACTGGGCCGAGACCCAGCCAAGCCAAGAGCAAGTACTGGACTACCTTGAGCACGTCGCCGACCGGCTCGACCTGCGCCGCGACATCCAACTTGAGACCTGGATACGAGACGCCCGTTATGACGAAGCGGTACAGCGCTGGACAGTTGAGACCAGCGCTGGCGAGCGTGTCTCGGCTCAGTTTTTGATCTGCGCAGTCGGCACCCTCTCGGCGGCCCACAAACCCGACTTCTCTGGACTCGACGATTTTACCGGTGAGTGCTACCACACCGGCCGCTGGCCGCAGGAGCCTGTTTCTTTTGAGGGCAAACGCGTTGGCGTGATCGGGACTGGCTCCTCGGGGGTACAGGCGGTTCCTGAAATCGCCCGCGCGGCAGCACACCTGACGGTGTTCCAGCGCACACCGCAGTACAGCATCCCGGCACGTAACCGTCCCCTCGAGCCTGAGTTAATGCAGTACGCCCGCGAAAACTGGGACGAAGTCCGGGCGAAAATGAACGCCCATCCCGTAGGCATGCCGTTCGAGACCACCGCGCGCTTGGGCGCCGAGGACACCCCCGAACAACGCCAGGCGCTCTACGAAGAGCTGTGGCAGAAGGGCAGCTTCAACCTCCTTTTCGGCAGCTATGCCGACCTCCTGACCAATAAGGAGACCAACCGCACGCTGGCCGATTTTGTACGCGCTAAGATTCGTGCGTGCGTGAAGGACCCCGAGATTGCCGAGAAGCTGATGCCAGACTACTATCTGGGCACCAAGCGCCAGATCCTCGATAATGGCTACTACGAAACCTTCAATCGTGATAACGTCACTTTAGTAGACTTACGCGAAGACCCGATTCAGACGGTCACTTCAACAGGTGTACGGACTGAGACCGGCGACCATCCGCTCGATATGATCGTGATGGCAACGGGCTTCGACGCCATCAGCGGCACTATGCTGCGTCTCAACCCCAAGGGGCGTGGCGGCGTCGGCCTAAAGGAGAAGTGGAGCAGTCGCTTCGATAACTATCTTGGTATGGCGATTGCCGACTTCCCCAATCTGTTTATGATCCATGGCCCAGGCTCACCCTCAGTGCTCTATAACATGCCGCTCGGTGCCGAGCGCGAGACGGAGTGGATCGGCAACTGCGTGCAATATCTACGCGAACGTGGTCTGGGTGCCATCGAGGCGACGCCGGACGCCGAGAAAGACTGGGACAAAGAGGTCAACGAACTCGCCAACGAGACGCTCTACCCCCTCACTGACTCCTGGTACACAGGCGCCAACATCCCAGGCAAGCCCCGTCAGTTCTGCGTCCACCTGGGTGGTCCGCTGTACTTTCAGCGCATCTCTGAGGCTGCCGCCAAGGGCTACGAGGGGTTCGTGTTTGAGGAGGAGAACAACGTAGACGTCTCCGCCGCGTCCTGAGCGCCTCAGAACATAGACCCGGGCGCTACACTATACCGATCCGCTTTTGTGGCAGGACGTCGGTATGCTGGCGTGGCATATCGGTCGTTCGGCAGTCCATTCCAAGCACGGGTATGCCGGACGGCCTCTACTGACCCATTCGCGGACATGATCGCCCTATCAAAGGAAGCGCCCCGTTCGATTTTCGGAATCGAAGAAGACATACATGTACAAGCTTGTCATCGCTAATCGCAATTACTCGTCTTGGTCATTACGTGGAAAAGTGCGTGAAAAAGTGGGTCAGACTCGACTTATCCATCCAAACCATATGCAAAGATCATAAAGCGGTATCTCCCTGCAGCATTTTTTCCCTGCCACAGCGGAGGGAATCTCATTAGTCGAGTCTGATCCTATATACTGAATCAGCTGCACTACACCCCTAACCAATACAGTCCAATGAGGGTGACACAGAGCGAGATGGCCCACACTTCAAACGCTATTCGTAGTGGCCATGGCGCCGTTCTGAGTTCCATGAAATCAAGAAAGACGAAACGGATTTTGACAAAGGTGATAATCAAAATGGCGACGGTCGCGTAGTGAAATTTCTCCCCAAAACCGAATCCATGCCCAAACTGCCACGACAATCCCGTCGCCACTATCAAGCCGACCCAAATACCGGTCACTCTGGATTGAAGCGAAACTGTCATAAGTCACCGCATCAGATACAGCAGCGCGAAAAGCGCGATCCACAAGATGTCCACGAGGTGCCAAAAACACGCCCCGCTTTCGAGCACGCCCACGCCTTGACTATCAAATTTCGCATCGCGCACGGACTGCCAGAGGAAAACCAGAACACCAATCCCAAGCACCATGTGCAGCAGATGAATACCGGTCATCAGGTAGTAGTACATAAAGAAATTATTCGTCTCTATCGTCAAATCGGCGGCGATCTTTTCGCCCCATTCAAAATATTTGATGACGACGAAACCAAGACCGCAAAGGATTGCCAACCCGAAACAGCCGCGGGCCCGCGAAAGCTGGCCTGCCCGAGCGCCGTGAACGGCGAGTGCGACGAGCCAAGAACTCGTCAACAGGAGCACGGTGTTGAGTAGCCCGAGGGTTTGGTTGAGCAGTTGCTGCTGTTCGACGAATAACGCGACTTCTTGCGATCGATCGTAGACAAATACCGCGAACAACAGCGAAAAGACCAGGACATCGCCGATGATGAACATCCACACGCCGGTTTCGCCAGGCAGGTGCGGCTCGACCGAGTCCGGCAGCGCGGAAGTTGCAGACATTGATGAGGCGTCTTTCTAGGCGGCCACCGCCGGTTCAGATTGCGCCTGCCGTTTTATCGTGCCCAGCAGGATGTAGAACATCGCGAGATACCAGGTAAAAAAGACCGCAAAGGGGACCCACCAGACAAACAAGCCATCCCACGCGAAAGGCCCCGTCTTGAAAAAGGTTAAAAGCCCGCCAGGAACAAACAGCACCGCCACCCAGAGATTGTAGTAACCGACCCAACGCGGGAATATGGGCTCGGCCTGCTTATCGCTCAAGATACACAGGCCGAGGGCAATGTTCTGGATTATGAACGGCGCGAAGGTCATTAACATCGTGATCCAACCAAGATCGTTCAGCATCCGGGTCAACTCAGGATCGTGATCAGGCCGGTATGCCGCCCCCGTCCAAAACACGGACGCAAACACAAACACCAGCGTGGTGACACAGCCGGCGCCAAGTTGCGCGAACGTAAATACGGGGACGAGATCGCCTTCGATACGTTTCATCTGCATGGACAGCGCCGCAGCGAACGAACAAATAAACCCGGCACTGCTCATAATCAGCAAAACCCCGAAGCGCATGGACAGGGCGTTTTCGCTATAGATCGCCGCAACTTCTTCGGCGCTGAGGTTCGGCGAAATCGGCGGAATGAAATTCGCGAACAAAAACCCGGCCAGACAAATCGCGGCGAACCCTATCGCGGACCAGGCACAAATCAGTTGGTTTCGAATATTCATTTCCCCTCCTTCTGAATCTGAGTTGACGTTCGAGTTTTAGGTCATTGCGCGCTCATGCGAAGACCGGCGGGACAAGCCCACGCCTCGCTTGCCGTCAAGCACCACAATAAATGAGGTTTTCCTTGACGGAAAGTGGTCAGACTCGACCTATCCACCCAAGCCATAAGATCCCCGTAGATTTTTTCCTGCTACTGCGGAAGGAGTCCCATGAGTCGAGTCTGACTCCACATCAAAGCGTGTCCCAACCTCGGCGACAGCGGGCAACAGGCATCGGCCTGCTTACCCACAGACGTCCTGATTGAGATGGTCGCGGAGTGTGTCGCCGGTGTATTCGTGCCGGTGCCGCCCGCGCTTTTGCAATACAGGCACGACCTCGTCAACGAATTCTTTGAGGTTGTTCGGCATGACTGTCGGTGTGATGTTAAAGCCGTCGCCACCGGTTTCATCGAGTATGGCTTCCATCCGGTCAGCGACTTGTTCAGGCGTCCCGACAATTTGCGGGCAGCCAATCGTTGCACCGTAGATTTTCCCGACTTCGCGCATGGTCAGTTTGTCTTTTCCTAAGTCGCCGGCCTGATACATCTTGGTAAAAATATCCAATAAGCCCTGGATGCCTTCGACCTCGATGTCTTCAATCGGCTCATCAAGATCGTACTGCGACAAATCATGGTTGGAGTGCCCGGAAAGGAGCGCCAGGCCGCCTTCATACGGGACCAATGCATTAAACTCTCGATGCCTGCGCTGCGCCTCTGCTTCGGTCCCGCCCAGGATAGTCTGAATACCCCAGATGTACTTGAGGCTAGATGGATCTCTTCCGTTTTTCTTTAACCTTCCCCGCATATCGTCGGCAAAAGACTTCAATGCACGCGTGGTGAGCTGCACACCAAATGCCGCCTCTGCATGCTTGGCGCAAAAGTCACGACCCGCATCTGACGCGCCCGCCTGAAAAAGTACGGGGTGCCCCTGCGGCGAGGGTTCAACCGCCGAAATACCGGGGCATGAAAACCATTTGCCTTTGTGATTGATCGGGTGGACTTTGCTTGCATCAACAAACACCCCCGTCTCCTTGTCCGCTACCACCGCGTCTGGCTCCCAGCTGTTCCACAGTTTGTGGCAGACCTCCATGTATTCGTCTGCACGCCCATAGCGCTCGGTGTGCGGGACCATTTTTTCCATGCCAAGGTTCACGGCCTCGGCCACGTGGGCGGAGGTGACGATGTTCCATCCAATCCGCCCTTTGGTCAGATGATCAAGCGTGCTCAATTTGCGCACCGCCATGTACGGCTGGTAGTAGGTCAGGGACAGTGTCACCGCGTACCCGAGCCTCTCGGTCACAGCAGCCAGCATCGGAATGACCAAGGTCGGATCGTGCATGGGAAACTGGATGGCATGGGTGAGCGCTTCGTCCATCCGATTACGGTAATTCCCGAATGCCGCTAAGGTATCGGCAAAAAAGATTGCATCGAACTTGCCGCGTTCCAGCGTCCGCGCCATGTCCTGCCAGATTTCAGGTTTCGCAAACGAGTCGGCGACCTGGCTGTCAGGATGCAACCATGAGCCCACCGAATGATTCATCGGACCAAACATCACAAAACCATTCAGATGCATCAATTTTTTCACGTTTGGGCTCCTATACTCGTCATTATTGACTGTGTCATCCCTGCGCTTGGTGTCATTCATCATGGCATGAAGCGTATTGGCCGACAGCCCCGGGACCGCCTTCCGATCCGACTTCACGCTTATCGGCCACGATTCAGCCCGGCGACGACGCTTCAGCCAGCATCCGCGAGTTGACCCCGTAGCAGGCCGAGGCGTGGTGAATGCGCACGAACGGGTAAGCACCGTTCCAATGGCCGCCCGGACAGTGGCGCCGTTCGACCATCACGACGTCAGCATCACACTCGGCGATGAGCGCGTCGGCAAACGCCATACCGGAAGCCCCGGCTCCGACGATAAGATAGTCAGTCTCGATCACGCTCATGCTCCCACATCTACTAGACACAATAGTTACCGCTATCCTAGCGATACGTTCAGCAGTCTTGCATAAATCTTGTGCGGCTCTGGTTCGGTTGAACCAAGTAGATCAATGCTGATATTCGTAGAATCAAAGTACTCGTACCACTCGGCTTCTACGACAACTTTCTCAAATTCGTGAACTTGTTCAGCGCTGCTCAGTCCAAAAACTCCGACGAACCCCTTTTCGGGAGCTTTCGGTAGAGTTTGATCAATCTCACTCCAGCCTAAAACGATCGCGCCGCCTGCACGCCCAGCGTTTATATAGGCGTCCAGCGATTTCAGATACGCGAGTTTGTCAGCTTCACTCAAAGCGCGCCAGCGGGCATTGGGATGCCATACGATGGCTAATATGTGCATTGGTTCTCCTCCGGTACTCTCGCCATATTTGTCTGTCGCTTTAGACGCGGATGACTACGGCTCCGCCTAGCGACCGTATGCCATCTAACTATAATTATACTGCCTGCACATGCATATAGATCTATATACTTCCAGGCATCTACACCCATATGCTTTTCTCATACACGATCCTACTTTCTCATCCTAATGCCACGACCTGGTCATGCCTTAGTTCCCACACTCTAAAATCTAGGGGACGCTGAATATTACTATCTTCATTTTCGGATCTTTCGTCCTGTAGACGGATGGGCGCTGCTCATCAGTAAGGTTAATAAAACGGCAACCTCCCCTAATAACGGTAATTCTTGTTGAATCTGTCGGGCGGATAATGCGAACGCATGAGTCCGCCGGCTCATTTTTCATCCCGTTCGTTGTTGATCGAAACAGCGCTGAGACCACAGTGCTTCGATCCCGCTCATTCAGGCTTCGGTGAGCGTCTCCACCGCCCTCACCCGCCGCGCTCGAGGTTCGACTTCGGCTGCCTGAAGGCGTTCTTCCTGCCACGCTTTCTTCAACATTTGCCGAAATTTGATGACCGCGACGTCCGTCTGCGAGAGGTGTTCGCGGCGCCAGTCCGACAGCGTCCCCTGCCCCATGACCATCGCCCGATCCGGTCCGATGTTGCAGTGGTAAATGTTGTTCGGCAGTCCCCATTTGCGCCAATGTACCGACTGCATGATCCACGCGCGGGCACGATCCTTGAATTCGCCATGGAAGGTCGCGCACGTGAACACGCGGACCTTGCCTTCGTCGATCGGGACGGACCAGAAGATCGCGCCGGCCGGCCAGATCGGCGGGTGCGCGCTTCTTAAATTGGGTCGTGCCATGTTCTCGCGTAACGACGCCGAGTAGTTCTTTAGTGCGTGACCGCAAGTATGCGAGCAAATCGTGCTTGCGGGAGCCAAAATCCGCATCAATTAATATAGACATGCTCATTTACATCCTTGCGTGGGATGGAATTATTGTCTTACTAGTGGTCTTAGTGTGCATGGTTCATCCTGCTCATAGCCGATCCGTTCGGCTGTCTACCCCTCGTCCTCATAATTCAGTACGTGAGTATAGATCATGGTTGTACTCTCGTCACGATGTGACGAGTAATTCCTGGGATATTCTTCGCGGAGCTTATCTTAAGCAAAGTCGAAGGGCTCAGGATGACAAGTTTGTGAAACGGGGTATCATTTTATCGTCGTTCTCCTTCGACTTTACCGCTAACGCGACAACGCTCAGGCCGAACGGGGCCGCTTCTTATTTCAGCCACACGGAAATAGATATCTCCCTCTCCCTTATCTCCCTTTCCAAAGTCCCCTTGCCTTAGCTCCACTGTCTGGTGACGCTGGGGCCGTCTTGCTGGAGGGCCCTTAAAAGGGGGAGGTTGTCACTGGATGTCGCAGTACGTCGAAGGACCTAACACGGGTCTTGTTATTGAAGACCACGCCCAACTCATCGAATATTTCTTTCAAGCCGCAAAGCCCCGAGAAGATTGGTATATTGGCACCGAATATGAAATGCCGGGCGAGAGTGGGACAGTAGGGCCAGACTCGACCTATCCGCCCAAGCCATATGGAAAGATCAGAAAGCGGTATCTCTCCGCCGCACTTTCTCTACCACAGGGAAAGGGAAAGTCGTCTCATTATTCGAGTCTGACCCTATATACCCCCCGTGGACAGTTTTTGAGGGACAGGGCTGAACACCATAGGCGCTAACCTGCTTGAAGAGGAGTAGGCATGCCACTTCAAGCAGGACATTATGCCGAGTCGTGCGCTTCCGCTCAATCCGCCGTGGCCCTCAAGATGACCATCTTCAGTAAAAGGCCGATTCCTGGTATGGGTGCGTCGAATAGCATTTCCAAGGAGCAAACACATGGCAGGACGATTAGACGGCAAAGTGGCCCTGGTGACCGGTGGCGGCTCAGGTATTGGCCAGGCAACGGCACTCATTTTTGCTCGCGAAGGCGCTAAAGTTGTAGTTGCGGACATCACTGTCGAAGGCGGCGAAGAGACCGTTCGGCAAATTCAAGCCGGCGGCGGAGACGCGACCTTTGTCAAAACCGATGTCTCAAAAGCTGCCGAGGTTGAAGCACTCGTCAATAAGACGGTCGAAACGTATGGGCAGCTCGACTGCGCGTTTAACAACGCAGGCATCGAAGGCGCAGCAAAGTTCACCACTGAGTGCACCGAGGAAGAATTTGATCGCACGATCGCGGTGAACGTGACCGGCGTGTGGCTGTGCATGAAATATGAAATTCAACACATGCTCAGCCACGGCGGTGGTTCGATCGTCAATACTGCCTCAGCGGCGGGCCTGATTGGCCTCCCCTCGGCGTCTGATTATGTGGCCAGCAAACACGCGGTTGTTGGTCTGACTAAAACGGCTGCGCTGGAATACGCCAAGTCCGGCATTCGGGTCAATGCCGTGTGTCCCGGTGCGATTGACACGCCAATGATCGCGCGCAGCGCGCAAGCCATCCCCGGTTTTGATGAACTCGCCGTCGCCATGGAACCTGTTGGCCGTTTTGGCCAGTCGTCGGAAATCGGTGAAGCCGTCGCGTGGCTGTGTTCCGATGCAGCGTCGTTTGTGACTGGCATCCCCATGTCGGTTGACGGAGGAATGGTCGCGCAGTGATGACAGCCAGAGTCGTTCCGTAGGCTGATCTGGCCAGTCTGGCTGGCCAGGGGATCGGCGTCTCAGATTGGTTGTTGGTGACGCAGGAAGCGGTGAATGCTTATGCTGACGCCACCAACGACCATCAGTGGATTTGTGAAGACGTTGAGCGAGCCAAGCGGGAATCGCCATTTGGTGGAACTGTCGCGCCCGGTTATTTCATCCTGGCGCTTATACCCGGCTCGCATACCCTCCCTTATAATTCCTTTATTTCATTCAAGACCTCCGAAGGCCGATAAATCCGCCGATGTTTCGGGTGAAGGGTGGAGAGGTTTTTTACGCATAGAGGAAATGGTATGGCGGTGAGAGAAGGGAAGGATGGCTATGAATATTCGCACCGCGCAAGCAACCGATATTCGGGACATGGTGGCTATCGCCGAGACGAAACGCATTGAGTATGAGGGCTATTCACCGGTGTTCTGGCGAAAAGCCACCGACTCCGCGCCGACCCAGGAGTTATTCTTTCCGCAACTGCTCGCCAGTCCCGATGTGATCGCCCTCGTCGCTGAGGAAGGGGAGACGCCCCGTGGGAGAGCGGGTAGCAGGAGAGGGTTGCGCTGTGTTAAAGACAGAACGTGTTAAAGACGGAACAAAGGAGGGGACATAATGGCGAGCTATCCGGTGATATCGTCAGATGACCATGTGTTTGAGCCAGCGGATTTGTGGACGAGTCGGCTCGATAAGCCATTCCGCGATCGCGCACCCCACGTGATTCATCGCGACGAGGATGACACCGACTGGTGGGTATGCGACGGCCTCGTGGGCCTCAGCGGCGGGTCAGGTGGCTCACTGTTGGGCAAGCGCTTTGATGAATCGCCCGACAAGCTGAGTTTTGCCGATAAGATCGAGAATGTCCGGCCCGGGGCGTATCTGCCCGAAGAACGCCTCAAAGATATGGATGCCGACGGCATCGACCTGGCGCTGGTGTATCCCACGCAAGGGCTGCTGCTGTACAGCGTGCCAGATAGCACCCTCCTCACCGCCTTATGCAAAGCCTACAACGACTGGCTCGTTGAGTTTTGTGGCGGGTCGGCGGGCCGGATCAAAGGGATCGCGATGTTGGATATCGACGACATTGGGTCGGCGATCCGGGAGATCGAGCGGTGCGCGAAACTGGGCCTCGTCGGGGCGATGATCTCGGTGTATCCGGCCGAGGAGAACTCATACGATCGACCTGAATACGAGCCGTTCTGGTCGGCGGCGGAAGATTTACGTATGCCGCTCAGCCTCCATATTGTGACCAACCGGCCGGCCGCGCAGACCGGCCAAGGCGATGGGGCACTCCGGTCACTGGACGGGCCGATTGATTTCGCGGCCCTGGCGAATGCGGATCACTGGGTGCGGATGTCCTTAGCCCGAATGATTCTGAGTGGGGTCTTTGAACGCCATCCGCGGCTACAAGTCGGCTCGATTGAACAAGAAGTCTCGTGGGCGCCGCACTTCATCGAACGCCTCGACTACACCTATACGCAGCGCCCCCAAAGTGGCGGGTATCGGTTTGGGGAAGCGATGCTCCCCAGCGATTACTTCCGTCGCAACGTCTTCATCAGCTTTCAAGAAGATGCGGTGGGCTTGCGGGAGCGGCAGTTCATTGGGGTGGACAATCTCCTGTGGGGGTCGGACTATCCGCATGCCGAGTCGACGTTTCCGCGCTCGCAACAGATCCTGACGGAGATCTTGGCCGACTGCACGGAGGAGGAGAAGGCGAAGATCGTGGGTGGGAACACGGCTCGCATTTACAACCTCGGCTAAGGGATGATTAACAAAGACCAAGTAAGAGAGCAGGTGGAAGGAATTGTCTTATTTTTCTAAATTCCACAGTCTTTGTGGAAATAAGTCGGCTCTTTTCATCCACGGTAAGGAAGGAAAGAGACGGTCGTTTTCTTCCGCACCTTTGGAAAATCATAGGATCGTTGGATTTTACCCCGTTGCTGATACTGCTGCCCAATTCAAAGAACACCTCATAGACTGTCGTCAAGGCAAGGTTTTACAAGCCTTCTCATGGCAGTTGAAGAATTCGGCAGCAGTATCCGTTGCTACGGCATGCCCCTCCTTACCGCTGTGGAGCACGAAGCCAAGGCCCGGGGCGTGGTGAATGCGCACGAACGGGTAAGCATCGTTCCAATGGCCACCCGGACAGTGGCGCCGATCGACCATCACGACGTCAGCATCACATTCAGCGATGAGCGCGTCAGCAAACGCCATACCGGAAGCCCCGGCTCCGACGATAAGATAGTCAGTCTCGATCACACTCGTGATCCCGTTTCTTTCCTATCATTCAGGCTTCGGTGAGCGTCTCCACCGCCCTCACCCGCCGCGCTCGAGGTTCGACTTCGGCTGCCTGAAGGCGTTCTTCCTGCCACGCTTTCTTCAACATTTGCCGAAATTTGATGACCGCGACGTCCGTCTGCGAGAGGTGTTCGCGGCGCCAGTCCGACAGCGTCCCCTGCCCCATGACCATCGCCCGATCCGGTCCGATGTTGCAGTGGTAAATGTTGTTCGGCAGTCCCCATTTGCGCCAATGTACCGACTGCATGATCCACGCGCGGGCACGATCCTTGAATTCGCCATGGAAGGTCGCGCACGTGAACACGCGGACCTTGCCTTCGTCGATCGGGACGGACCAGAAGATCGCGCCGGCCGGCCAGATCGGCGGGTGCGGCGCAAAATAAATATAGCCCGGCACATGCATGTCCCAACCCGATGCGTAGTGCGAGCCGCGGTGATCCGGTCCGGTCGTCTCCATGCCGACTTCCAAGCCGCCGCACTCAAGCTCGAGTCCGTAATGTTTTCCGTACCGCGCCTGGTCGAGAAACTGCGAACAGCGCGCGTGCGCGAAACAGGCATGCGCGGCATCGGCGTTGTTGTCGATTGAATTCAGATAATTGCAGTCCCAGTCCCAATGTATGAACCACGGCCAAGAACCCGACATTGCTTGGGCGACATGCGGAATATTATCGTCGAGGTCGGGCACCTTGTCGGGATCTCCCATGTAAGCCCAGATCACATGATGTCTTTCCAGCGCCGGATAGGCGCGTGTTCGGGTCTTGCGCGGTAACGGGCTGTCCGGACCTTCCGCGAGCGCTGCCACGCATTGGCCGGTACCGTCGAACGTCCAGCCGTGGTACGGACAACTGACCGTGCCGGGTGAATGCAGGTTGACCCAACCCTGCGACAGGCGCGCCAGTCGATGCGGGCAGACGTCGCTTAAAGCGCGAGGCGAGCCGTCCTCGTCGCGAAATACGACGAGGTCCTCACCCAGTAAACGGGACGATTGCAGCTGATTTTCTCGTAGGTCCTTCGCCGGCATCACGGGATACCAGAAATTGCGCAGGCCCTTGTAAGGGACATCATCCGGGATGTCTTTGGGCAGTTCTTGCAGATGCGGCGGGCACCGATCTGCCCAACGCTTCCAACGCCTCAGATCGGAATGCGGCGCCAGCGAAGAAAGCGCCGCCCTCAACGTATTTTTTGGTTCACACTGTATGAGCTCGCGTCGATTTCTCTCGACGTTACGTGCGCGCCACCAGTCCCCGATCGTCGTTGACATGGATATTCTCCCCGTTTCGACGTGCGAATGAACGTCGCGTTAGCGTATAAGATGAACAAAGCGCCAGCAACGGGTTAAGGGAGCTTATGTGGAATATGCGGACCTGAATTTACGACGCGATATTTTTCCGATATTTTTCCACCCGTTGCGTCTGGTAAACGAGTGATCAAGGACACCGGCGTATAGTCCGACGGGAGGGGAATAGCTGTGAATAAAATGATGCACCTGACGGGTTTTATGGTTCATTGTCCGGCACCCCACACTCTTCTCTCGTGGATATATCCACGAGAGAAGACGCGGCATTACTGGTATGAGCCTGAGTATTGGCAGACCATTGCCCGCACCCTGGAGCGGGGTAAGTTTGATATGTTCTTTTTTGCCGACCAGCTAGCCGCCTATGATGCCTACAAAGGCAGCATGGAGCCCACTCTCCGTTATGCTCTTCAGTTTCCCATCCACGACCCGGTTGTTTTGGTCCCCGCCTTGTCGACGGTAACCGAAAAACTCGGGTTTGCCATTACCATGTCCGCCACTTATTACGCTCCCTACATGTTGGTTCGGAAGCTCTCTACGCTAGACCATCTGACAAAAGGCCGCGTCGGCTGGAACATTGTCACCTCCTTTCACGGAAACGAAGCTCGGAACTTGGGCCTGGAGATGGTCATTCCTCATGATGAGCGGTATGAGCGAGCCGAAGAGTACATGGAGGTGTGTTATCAGCTGTGGAACAGTTGGGACTCGGACGCAGTGGTAATGGACATGGAGAGGGGAGTGTTTGCTGATCCAACTAAGGTCCGGAAGATAGACTTTAAGGGTAGATGGTTTCAGTGTACGGGACCGTCGAGTGTCATGCCTTCACCGCAAGGCCATCCAGTGCTCATCCAGGCCGGCGCATCGGGCCGAGGCCGGGAGTTTGCCGCCAAGCACGCGGAGTGCATTTTCGGGCTGCAACGCACCCCCCAAGCGATGCGTGCGTTTGCCGACGACATGCGGGCTCGGGCTAAAAAGTACGGCCGCAAACCTGAAGACATCAAAATTCTCTGGGGGGTGATTCCTATTGTGGGGAAGACAGAAGAGGAGGCCAAGGCAAAAAAGCGGGCCGGTCTTGAACGCATTCCGATTGAGGCCGGGCTAGCACTGATGTCGGGTCATTTCGATTACGATCTGTCACAGCTGGATTTGGACCAGCCATTTGAGAACCTTGAAGTGCCAGGTATCCAGGGCATGGTGGATATCTTCACTCAGCAGCCCGGGAAAAAACCAACGTTGCGGGAGGTAGCCACCCTCTATGGAGCAGGGATAGCTATGCCGCATCTTATAGGTACGTCGGAGCAGGTGGCCGACCAGCTAGCCTACTTGCACAAGGAAGGTGGGGGCGATGGGTTCCAATTCAGCCCGGCCTACTATGGGCCGGATTACTTTGAAGAGATAGTAGACTTGCTCATTCCGGTGTTGCAGAAGCGGGGATTGTTTCGGAAGGAGTATGAAGGCGGAATCCTGCGGGAGCATTTGCAGCAGTATTAGGACCACAACGACGATTTGGAGTTCTTCCGGGTCGAGTTGTTCAGATTTTGTTCCCTATCCTGATCACTTGACAGTGCGGGGCCTCATTACTCTTCGATGATCTCGATTGCGAACTCGGGGCATCATTCAAGGGGCAGCTGAGGCTTAAATTTAGGCAGCGTCACGTCGTCACTGACAGTGTCGAACCAGACTTCAACCGGCATACCGACTTGGAGCTCGTCGGGCACTACTCCCGTCACCCACGTTGTGAGTCGCGGCCCTTCATCCAGTTCGACCACCACTGCTGCATAGGGAACGTCCTCGGCGAATGCCGGGTCGAGCGCCTGATACACGGTCGTCCAACAATAGACCGTGCCTGTTCCTTTCGTCGGAGCCCATGCCCACTCCAGGGAGTGACAACCGGTGCACATGGGCCGCGGCGGATGACGCCACGTTCCACACTGCTGACAGCATTGAAAGCGCAGCTCCCGCTGCTGACACCAGTCATAGAATTCCTTTGTGTAGCCCCCTAAGACGGGCAATCGAACAAGCGGTGTTGCATTCTCAGTCGTCATGTTGCGACTCCCTCAGCGACGTAAAATCGCGATTGACCCATGCCCGTGACCTCCCCAGCCGGTCACCACCCCGAACTCGGCGTCTTGCACTTGACGCGAGCCGGCCTCGTGGCGGAGTTGCACGACGGCCTCAACCAGGTGGTTCATACCGGTATTGTGCGCCTGTGAGAGCAGACCGCCGTGCGTATTCACCGGCAGCGCGCCGCCGAGTTCGATCCGTCCGTTTTCAACGAAAGGTCCACCTTCGCCTTTCTTGCAGAATCCCGCCGACTCGATTTGCAAAATGGCCTGCCCGGTGAAGCAGTCGTAAATCTCGGCGAAATCAATATCGCTCGGCTGGACCCCGGCCATCGCGTAGGCGCGCGACGCGCAAAAGTCGAGTCCGATTTTGAGGATATCGGGTCGATTGGGAATGTCGTGGGGTGGAAACGGATGGCCCGACGCCACGCCCGTCACATAGACAGGCTGCTTGCGCAGATCTTTGGCGCGCTCGGCAGACGTCATGAGTAACGCTGCAGCGCCATCGGTCTCCAGGCAACAATCCAACAGCCGGTAGGGATAACTGATCCACCGCGACGACAAGTAATCCTCCAGGGTGAGCGGCGCCCGCTGCATGAGGGCGTTGGGATGCAACTGGGCGTGTTTGCGCATCGCCACCGCCACCGCACCCAGTTGCTCGTGGGTGGTGCCATACCGTTGCATATGTCGCTGCGTCATCCATGCGTAATGTTGGGGCGGCGCCGCCACGCCGAACGGCGCGTAGTAGTCCCTGATGGTTTCCGCCGCTTGTAGTCCCGTCCCAGGGTCAGACGTCACCTGCCGAGCTCTCCGTCCGGAATAGAACCGGCTGCACAGAGGAATCAATGCATACTGCGCAATCCCACTGGCCAGCGCGGTGGCGGCGGACTCAACGGCAGACACACACATGGCCCCGCCCATTTCCTGGAGAGAGGTGGTGTAATGCAAATCTTGCAGTCCCAGGTTCGCGCAAAAATCACCCGCCGTGCCGCCGCTCCCGGCGCCGTTGGGGAGAACCACCGCGTCGATGTCTCCAGGCTGTATGCCGGCATCCTCGATCGCGCCCAGCGACGCGTCCAGGGCGAGTTCGAGCGCGCTCTTAGGCGTGCCGCGCGTGTAGTCTGTTTCGCCGATGCCGACGATGCAGGCTTGGTCCCTCAAATCGGTTAACGCAGGCATACGCATTGCCCCCTACAGGTATGACATAGTTTCCAGGATGTGGCTTCGGCAAAGCCCGGGCTACAGCCATCCCTCCTCTGTATGCAGGCGGGTCAGGTGAATCTTTTTCATCTTCCACCGGCCATCTTCCTTCACATAGTCTTCGTGATAATGCCCCCAGCCCTTAAAGTTGCAGGTCGGCAGGCGCACATCGTCAAACATCGACCAGACACCACGTGCGGTTGTTGGGCTGGTCAGTTCGATTTCCGGCATGTAGCCCTGATGTATCGATTTTGCGCCGGTCATCAGCGTACGGATGCCGTCAACCAGCGCGTCGCGGCCCTCGATCTTGATGTCGCGCGGCAGATCCTCGCTGGCGCGCGGTGCGCCCTCGTATACCGCCGAAACATCGGCAGCGAAACATTCGCTCAAAAGATCCCACTGCCGCGTGTCCATCAATCGGAAATAGCGCGCTTTGAGCTGGCGGATCGCTTCCAAATCGTTGTGTTGGTCGATGGTCATGTGTTGCTCCCTTGGGCTGCGTGTTGTTTGATCAGCCGTTACAGAATACCTGGACGGGCTCCTCACATCGAAGCTTCCATGCAGGCTTGCCGCGTAAAAGATCGGCCCAGGGTAGCGCGTTTGGGCAACAAAAACGAGGAGCAGCTGCGCCTCACGTTCCTCCAGGGCATATTGGTGGGATGCTTCGCTCTGGCCCAGCATCGCTCCATCTCGCAGTATACGTTGACAGTTCTGGGGCTTCTCAGTAGACTGCGTCGTCACTCCACTAAAACACTCTTTTGATCGGCGTTGAGGGAGAATAGTAGGGTGTTGACAATGACGGAAAAAGTGCTGGCACGCGCCGCAGGACGTGCCTGGATGCCGCCGGGCGACCTTGTCGTCTGCGAGGTCGCCCGTCCCGTCATGAGTGGCCGTCATTTTTATCCTGCGCGCCCCGAGCGGTTTTTCGTGAGGAATTATCATGGCTGACACACAACTGAATCGTACCAGCGCCCACATCACCCAGCCCAAGTCGCAGGGGGCGTCTCAGGCTATGCTGTACGCCACGGGGCTGACCGAAGCCGATATGCAGCGCGCCCAAGTCGGTATCGCCAGCGTGTGGTTCGACGGCAATCCGTGCAACATGCACCTGGGCGACATCGCCACGAAGGTCAAAGAGGGCGTGGTTGCCGCCGACATGGTCGGGATGCGTTTCAACACGATTGGGGTGTCCGACGGCATTTCTATGGGCACGAGCGGCATGAGCTTCTCGCTGCAATCGCGCGACCTCATCGCCGACTCCATCGAAACCGTTATGGGTGCGCAATGGTATGACGGCCTCATCACCATCCCCGGCTGCGACAAAAATATGCCCGGCGTCATCATGGCGATGGGACGTATGAATCGCCCGGCCTTGATGATCTACGGCGGCACCATCCGCCCCGGTCACAGCGGCGGTAAGACGCTCGATATCGTGTCGGCGTTCCAGTGCTATGGCCAGTATATTGCCAAAACCATCACCGACGCCGAGCGCCAGGATGTCGTCCGCCGTGCCTGCCCCGGCGCCGGGGCGTGTGGCGGCATGTACACCGCCAACACCATGGCCTCAGCCATTGAAGCGCTGGGCATGAGCCTGCCGTTCAGCTCCTCGACGCCGGCCACCGACCCCGGCAAGCTCGACGAGAGCCTCCGGGCTGGACAGGCGATGCGCGCCTTGCTGGAGCAGGATATCAAACCGCGCGATATCATGACCCGTCAAGCGTTCGAAAACGCCATGGTTATGGTCATGGCGCTAGGCGGCTCCACCAACGCCGTGCTGCATCTGATCGCTATGGCTCGCGCTGTTGACGTGGCACTCACCATCGACGACTTCCAGGCGGTGAGTGACCGTGTGCCGTATGTGGCCGACCTCAAGCCCAGTGGCAAGTACGTGATGGAAGATCTGCATAATATCGGCGGCACTCCGGCAGTGATGCAGTATCTCCTGGACAAAGGGCTGCTGCATGGTGACTGCCTGACGGTGACGGGCAAGACCCTGGCCGAAAATCTGCGGGATCTTCCTGGCCTCCCGGAAGAACAGGACATTATTCAGCCGCTCGAACGTCCGATTAAAGAGACGGGGCATATTTGTATTCTCAAGGGCAATCTCGCGCCAGGTGGGGCGGTGGGTAAAATTACCGGCAAAGAAGGTTTGGTTTTCACTGGACCGGCCAAGGTCTTCGACTCGGAAGAGGATATGCTGCATGCGCTCGAACGCCAGGAGATCAAACACGGCGATGTCGTGGTCATTCGCTACGAGGGTCCGAAAGGCGGACCGGGTATGCCGGAAATGCTGACCCCCACGTCAGCCCTGGTGGGTGCCGGTCTGGGTGGGGGTGTCGCGCTCTTGACCGACGGACGTTTTTCCGGCGGCTCGCACGGTTTCCTCATCGGTCATATCGTCCCCGAAGCGCAGGAAGGCGGCCCGATCGGCCTGATTCAGGACGGCGACATCATCACCATTGATGCGGAGCAAAACAGCCTTGACGTTGCCGTCAGTGACGAGGAGATGGCACGCCGTCAGGCACAGTGGACCATGCCGCCGTACAAGGCGACGCGAGGGACGCTGTACAAATATATCAAGAGCGTGAAAAACGCCTCCGAAGGCTGCGTGACGGACGAATAAATTCTTTGCGCCTCTCCGGCTAACGGCTTGTTGCCTCACTCGGGCGTCTGCTTGTTGAGCCGGATTCTTGGCGGGCTTCCACCAGCCTTGTAGGCCGGCTTAGCCGTAGGCGTAAGCCGACATGGCGGGGGCGGGGAGGAGTGTCGGATTACGCTTCGCTAATCCGACCTACTGACTTTGGTTTTCCGGCTGCTTGTTATGAAAGCAGGGACGTAATAAGCCCTTGGTTTCATTGTGGAGGGTAACGCACCCCGTCATATTTGGCTAACGATCAGCGCCCATCGGTCGCGGGACGCGACCAAGATGGAGCACCGAAGTTAGAGCCCCTACCTCATATTTTATCCTGACTGTGCCGCTCAGGGTATCTCAGACCCTGGGTAGGAGACTCGGCGCAAATGCACCGAGCTCCGACAGCACCTCGCACCCCCACGATACTAAAAGATGACATTCTTTTAGTATCGTGGGGGCCCAGGGAGTTGCCTGTATTAATCTCTTCTTAAATGATCTGGTTGAGGTTGAGCATCTTCGAACCTCTTCATTGTCCGCCCATCACAAATCTCAAACAAATCATTTCTCCATTCGATATCAGCAAAGTTAACATCGTTACCAATTTGTGCACCAAGAAAATATCTCCGCTTATCTGCGATGATGCCAAATGTGATGGCTAGAGAATCTGGTTTCCTGTATATCCCAACTAATTGGGGTGCACCACCACACTTTTTATCCTTGATATTGGATAGGGTGTCACAGAAACAGTGAAATACGCTGCGACTTGTACCATGATCTGGCCCCTTTTTATAACGATTAAAATTCTGATTGAATTCCTTTGCACCAGATCCGAGTGTGAAAAGTAGCCCTGACTCTGAAGGCATGGGCCTATCTTTTCCAGACCAGCCACTCTTGCGGTTCCATTCGATGAGCCGGCACTCGAATATAAGATTTTTAATAGGGTCTCTCGAGATGTGTAACACTTGCAATCTCTCCGCTGTAATATTTTCAACCATTCTCGGATATTTGTGAAACTGCTGTACGAGCTTTTCTTTAATCGCCTCGAATCTTTCTTTGCACGATACTCGGGGTGGGAAAAGCAACCCACGATCAGCCATTTCCGTGATTTGGGATAAAACGATTGTTGGAAAAAGAACGTCTCCACAATAGCCCAGAATATCTGGAGAGTTTCGAAAGGAGAAAACTTTCCTTCCATGATCAAAACACGCAAGGTTTCCCCAGCTCACACGGCTATCGGCGGCAATGTAAGATGAGGAAGTGCCATGAGTGTCAACTCCTATCCAGGAAACAAGTAGTGTCATATTCGCTCAGAACGTCGAGTATGAGCCACAACTTGCCGAAAGTGCGGCCACGAGGCAAGACAAAGTTTGAAATTAGGTTTCATCTCAATAGGCTCTGGGCGTAGCCCCCATCGTTGTTCACTGTGAGCATTGGCTTTGTTCGTACGCGCGCTACGACCTGCGCCTGAGTCAGACCGGCTTCTTGGCGGACTTCCACCAGCCCTGTAGGTCGGCTTAGCCGTAGGCGTAAGCCGACATGGCGAGGGGCGGGGAGAGGTCTTCCAAATACTCAGCATCCAGATCGAAGCGCCACTTTCGCGTGCGATAGGCCCCTAGACCTTTGCTGTGTCACTACTCGCGTACGAAGTTCAGCTTCATCATAGGTCAGAGCCTGCTCTCGGAGCCGTTGTACTCCTGAGCGTATCGTTGGACAAGCAGATCCGCCTCCGTAAGCATGGAATTGAAGCCACAACCTTGCGCTCGTCACGTTTGACAACTAAAGAAAACAGTGAGGGTCATACCACGGTATGGACAGATCGTCTGCCACAACGTGGCGAAGCTCTACCGGATCGCGCTCGAAGGCATGACCTCACGTAGCGTGAGGTCAGATGCAGAGCGTTCTGAGGAGGATTCACGCGCATGAGTTATATCGACGTCGTCGAGAAAATCGACATACCAAGACCGCGGAAGCATTATACCGAGCCCTATTTTGAAGAGGTGCTTGGCCTTCCGATCGCGTATCGCCGCGAGGGGGCGGGCGAAGCTACGGTTTTGTTTCACGGGGCCGGCTTCACACGCAGGTGGCTTCCGTTCTATGCCATGCTTGCAGAAAAACTGGACTTCGTTGCCCCTGAGTGCCCCGGTTTTGGTGAAACTCCGCTGCCGCAGTGGGTGCGCGGTTTCGATGATCTCACCATCCTCTATGACCAGTTGTTCGAGCAGCTTGAACTCTCCCAAATCCACCTCATTGGTTTTTCGATGGGTGGCTGGGCAGCCGCCGAGTTTGCTTCGTTTTATCCGCGCCGGCTCAAATCGCTCTCGCTCATCACACCGGTTGGACTGCGTCTTGAAGACGATCCTGGAGTCGACATTTTTCAGCTCTCCCCACCCGAAGTCATGGACCGTCTATTCAAGGACAAGGACGTGATGCAGGCATGGTTACCGGACGGGGAGGATTTCGAGGAAGGCATTCATATGTATAGTGAATTCTCTGCCGCGGCGCGCCTCATGTGGGCACCGCGCTACAACCTCAAGCTCGAACACCGCCTACAGCGACTGACCTGTCCAACCCAGGTAATTGGGGCTGAAGAAGACCGCCTCGTCCCTAACGCCATGTCGGATAAATTTGCCGCAGTATTACCTAACTGCCGACTGATCCGCATCGCGGGCACCGGCCACGAACCGCTTTTGGAACGGCCGCGTGAACTCGCTGCTATTCTGACGGTTTTTATCGAGGAGGCTACACAATGAACAAGCTGCGTTTTTATTTCTTTCACTTGATGCCCTACCCGCACATTCCGCCGGCGTCTGAAATCCAGTCAACCTGGGTGTCGTTGTCGAATAAGTATTATGATCCGCATCGCGGCCACTCGCTGTACAACGAATACCTCGACCAACTCGCCGCTGCTGAACAATTCGGTTTCGACGCGATTGCGGTAAACGAACATCACGCGAATTTCTATGGCACTATGCCGTCGCCAAACATTATCGCAGCGATGCTTGTGCAGCGGACGAAAGAAATCCCGATCGGCATTATCGGCAATGCCATCCCCCTGCATGGCAACCCCCTGCGTGTCGCCGAGGAAATCGCCATGCTCGACGTTATTTCGGGCGGTCGCATTATTTCAGGCTTTGTGCGCGGCATCGGTTGTGAATATTTCAACAACGGTATCGCGCCGGCCGATTCGCTGGAACGCTTCAATGAAGCTCATGACCTGATCCTCAAAGCCTGGACTGATGACGGCCCATTTACCTGGCAGGGCGATCATTTCTACGTCCCTAATGTCAATCCAATTCCGCGCCCGATTCAGCAACCCCATCCGCCGATCTGGATCCCAGGCCAAGGCTCGCTCGAAACGTTACAGTTCATTGCGGAACACAAATACACCTATATGATGGTGTTCTCTCCCTTGTGGTTCACCAAGATGGCGTTCGACGGCCTGCGGGAAGAGTGTAATCGGCTCGGTTACGACGCACCCAAGAGTATGTTCAACGCCTGCGTACCAACCTACGTCGCCGAGACCGACGAACAAGCGCACCGCGAGGCTAAAGCCCACCTGTCGTGGGTCTTCAACACCGGGCTCAAAATCCCTGACCAATTCTTTTTCCCGCCGGGCTATATGTCGACCAAGTCGTTTCGCAACTTCATCGGCCTGCTGCAAAAAGGGAAGGTCAAACCGCAAGTCAACCTGACCTATGACGAGCTGATCGCCGATCGCTATATCATTGTCGGCTCTCCAGAGACGGTCAAGAACGAACTCGGCCACTACTGCGACGAAGTTGGCGCGGGTGGTATGATCGGCCCGGGCTCGCCCTACGGACCGATGCCGAACTGGATGGTCATGAAGCACATGCAGATCGTTGCCGAGGAAGTCATGCCCGAATTCCGCGAAGCCGATGGCTTGCCGGACTACCAGCGAGCCGAGCCGAACTCACAACGCTCGCGGGCCGAACTCGCCGCAGTCAAAGGCAAACCGGAAGAAACTGCTCGCTCTCAGGTGACGGGCGGCGGCGACAGACTGATCGAACACCGCCTGGCCCACGTTGCAGAGGTGATTGATCCGACAATGGAACAAGCACAGTGAAGCGTACCTGACAATACCCACAACGGCCTTCCGGCGGGGCGACAGCGATGCTATGAGTCGAGAGCCCGCGCAGGAAGCGACACTCGAAGGCACGGGGCATCATCCCGAGAGCGAGCGCGAGGAGAAGGTGTCGCGGGCCGAAAACGCAGGCTTGAGCTGACCACAATCCGTCGAGGGAACCCCAGATGCAAATCGGATATTTCACCGAACGACCGTATCGCTGGCTGCCCGAAGAGCTCATTTTGAAGAACCGGGCGTTTTTCGCCATCTCGAACCAGCATTTCGACCGCGAAAAGGCGGCCGACGACTACAATTACTATCTCGACGAATATTGCTACGCCGAGGACCTGGGGTTCGACGCCCTGGCCCTGAACGAGCATCACGGCAACCCGATCTGCATGGGGTCGGTCATGAATGTAGAGGCCTCTATCCTGGCTCGGATTACCAGCAAAGCCAAGATTGTTCTGGTCGGGAACCCCTTGCCGGTCATCAAACATCCGCTGCGGATGGCCGAAGAGCTGGCCGAGATCGATTTGATCTCGCGCGGCCGCCTGGTCACCGGCTGGGTGCGCGGCGCGGGCAGTGAGCAGTTCTTCAACAATGCCAATCCGGCCTACAACCGCGAGCTGTTCAACGAAGCCCACGACTTTATTATCGAAGCCTGGACCAAGCCGGGACCGTGGCGCTACGAGGGTAAACATTTTCATTATCGCCACGTCAATCCGTGGGCGCTGCCCTACCAGAAGCCCCATCCGCCGATGTGGATTCCCGGGACGCTGAGCCCCGAGACCGTCGAGTGGTGCGCGGCGCATCGGTATCCGTATATCGGGCTTGGCACCCCGCTACCGGCCACGTGCGAGTTGTGGGACTTCTACGCGGACGAAGCGGCCCAACATGGCTATCAGGCCGGGCCGGAGAATTTCGGCTACATGGTCGCGACGGCCGTGGGAGAGACGGAGGACAAAGCGCAGCAGGCCGCGGCGGGGTTCGTCTACGGGGGAGGGCAGAATGCCTTCTCGGCGGCGGAATTCATGATGCCGCCGGGCTATAACTCGAAAGCGGCCATTCGCAACTTGGCGAAGACCCAGAGCAGCGTGTGGCTCGGGATCAGCGGCCAGAAGCTGAGAGAGCAGAGGCAGGGCGTAGCGGACGAAGAGATCGATTATACTGCCATCCGGGGCAAGCTGCAGACGGCGCTGGAGCGTGGGCAGAAAAATATGCAGGTGATTGTCGGCACGCCCACGACCGTGATCCCCAAAATCAAGGCGATCATGAGCGTCCTGCGGGTCGGGGTTTTCATCATCCTGCACCTGCAGGGACCGCACGGTGATGACGAGCGACGCACCAGCATGCGCCTATTCGCGGAAGAGGTCATACCGGAGCTAAAGGATCACGCCCGGGCGATCGGTATCACAGACCCGTTTGAGCGCCAGCCCGGCTCGGTTACCTTGGGAGCCGGGACCAAGCGTGCGCCCGTCGCGGATCGCGGCCCACTGTCCGGGCTGGGGTTCCACTAGCCCACCGGCCGTGTTCCTGGCCGAGACGGAGCGCGTGGTCCTGTCCTAATTAGGGTACTAATATATTTGACTCAGTAGGTGAGATTTGAACAAGGATAAGGCAGGCAAGATTTGACACGACAACAACTCCAAATCAATTTGAATCGGCTTGTAGGACGTGCACAGAGAGCCGGGGGATGGGATATCCCGACATGGACGCATCAGGTCAAAGCCCAGCTTGTGCGGTTAGGCAAAAGAGCAGGCTATCAAACGTGTACAAACGGGACAGTCCGGGGAGCGAGGTGGGATAAGGAATGGCTCTATGACTTGGTCTGGGTGCATGCTAGAGCCTTCTGTTTTTAGGTTGACGCATAGCCAGCATGGGTGAAGTAATGGCGGCATTCCTCAGGTCCGAAGCGATCAAGGAGGGTTCCGACCCGTTGCCATGTCGCCTCGACCGTGCGTTCCGCCGCGTGGCGGAGGGAGGCTTTGAGCTTGGCGAAGACCTGTTCAATCGGGTTGAGATCGGGCGAATAGGGGGGCAGGAAGCGCAGCGTGGCGCCCGCCCGCTCGATGGCGGTCCGCACGGCGGCGCTCTTGTGGCTGCTGAGATTGTCCAGGATGACGATATCGCCAGCAGTCAGCGTGGGGAGGAGGCATTGTTCCACATAGGCGAGGAAGCGGGGACCGTTGATCGGGCCGTTGAAGACACAGGGGGCGGTCAGGCGGTCGCGCCGGAGGGCCGCCACGAAGGTCAGAGTTTGCCAATGCCCATAGGGCCGCGTGGCGGCCAACCGCTGGCCACGCGGGCAGCGGCCGTGGCTGCGGGTCATATTAGTCTTGGCCCACGTCTCATCAATAAACACGAGCCGGTGGGGATCAAGCTGGCCTTGCGCGCGCTGCCAGCGGGCCCGGCGCCGCGCGATGTCCGGGCGCGCCTGCTCGGAGGCCGAGAGGCTTTTTTTAAAGCTGATCCCGGCCCCTGTGAAGAACCGGGACAACATCCCTGTATCCGCCCTCACCCCCCGCTCTTCCAACAACCGGGCCGCCAACGCGGCCAGCGTGATGTCCGGCTGCACCGCGATCACCGCCAATAACCACGCCCGCTCCGGTTGCACCTGCGAGGGCCGATGCCCCCCGGTGCCCGCGCTCCCCCGCTCCCCGGTCCTGTGCACGCGCTGGAGCCACTTGATCGCGGACGCGCTACTGACCCCAAACCGCCGCGCCGCGGCCCGCCGGCTCAGCCCCTCCCGCGTCACGGCATCAATCACTCGGTCCCGCAAGTCTTGAGAATACGCTCGGGCCATCTGCTGCTCGCCTCCTTCCTCCCGCTCCCCGCAGCTTGCCACACCGCCCCCCTGGCTTGAAGAACCCCCCCCCGATTCAATCTATTCACAGAAGGCTCTAGGACAGGGGAAAGGGGCTCTCGTGTTGCGAATGGTGACGGTGACGTGTGTGGCTCCCATGTCATTCCCCTTTCTTTGCGTCTACGTGGCCGCTTCCGGGAATAGCCAGAGGGACGAGCCTCGAACGGCGCATGACGCGGTCGCGAGTGAGCAACTGAATGTTGTGCACGATACTGGTGGCGGCAATGAGTTGGTCGGCTGGGTCGCCCTCGAAATCGAGACGGGTGGAGGCGTGGGCAACAGCGAGATCGAGCGGCCATACGTGTATGCGGTTCAGGGCGCGGCTTATGTCACGGTCGTCAAGGTCCATGTCTACCCGGCCGAGGTCAACCAGCTTGGCCAGTTCCCACAGGACAATGGCCGCCACGGACCATCAGTTCCGGGCCAGGAGGGCCTGCTCGAACGGCCGTCCTGGTCTGCTTACTGCTTACGAGGACAGAAGAGCGTATCTCATCGCTCACGCTTCCTGGGCTGACGAGTTCTCCTCTGCCTGAACGATCCAGGTGCGGACCCACGGCAAGAGGACAAAAGCCGGCCAGGCCAGAAAAAAAGTCAGGGTGAAATACGTGGCGTAGCCGACGCTCTGGGTGAGTACCCCGGAAAAGGCGCCTGACAGCGACCGCCCCAGGCCAAAGAGCGCACTCAGCAGGGCATACTGGGTGGCGGCTTGGCGTTTATCACAGATACTCATCAAAAAAGCCAAGAATGGCGCAGTCCCCAGCCCGCCACAGAACGATTCGACAATCGAAGCACTATACATCAGCAGCTCGGAACGGGGGAGAGCTGCGGTCACGGCATAAAACAGGTTGGAACCGGCTTGAGCAATGCCCAACACCCACAATGCGCGAAAAAGTCCCCATTGTTGGGTGAGGCGACCGCCGAGCAACGCCCCGAGAATCGTACTGACGACTCCGACTGTCCCCGGAATCATGCCTATCTGGAGCGGGGTAAACTTTCGGTCCACCCAGAAAGGCCCGGTCATCGGCCCCAATGCCATATCCCCAAGTTTGAAGAGCAAGACAAAGAGGAGAACCGCAATAACGCCGGGCCGTTGCCAAAAGCTTTTGAGGGGAGTGAGAAACCCGTGTGCGAGCGCCGTGGACCAGGATTGCGTCACTGACGGACGTTGCGGTCCCTGCGCTGTCCGAGTCCGAGGCATCTGACTTGAGACCAGGGCCAGGACGGCCAAGAGGACAGCCGCAGCCAGAAATGGGATCTGCCAACCGACGAGACCGGCGGCTCCAATAAACACTCCCCCGGCAACGATCAATGCGACCCGATAGGTACTCACCCGCAGCCCGTTGGCAGGCCCCATTTCTGGTTGATCCAGGAGTTCGATCGTATAGGCGTCAATAGCGATATCCTGGGTGGCCGCCAGTACGGCAAGCGCAAGCAGTCCGCCCCAGGCCAGACTGCCGCTCGCACTTGGATCGAGAAAAAGGAGGAAGCCCAGGTCGAGAGCCAGCAAGCCCTGGCAACTCACAATCCAGCTTCGCCGCGAGCCCACTACGTCAACCAGTGGAGCCCACAGAAATTTCAGCGCCCACGGCAGCCCTACCACGCTCAACAGGCCAATTTCCGTCAGGCTCATTCCGTGTATCCGGAAATAGACCGGAAACGCGCCGAACAGCAGCCCGAACGGAAAGCCCTCGGCAAAATACAGCAGGGCCACCCACAGCAGTTTCGTTCGGAAAGAGTAAACGTGTCCAGCTTTTTTGTGTGATTGGAGGATACGTTTACTCTTTGTTGTGGGAGACTGTGCCACAACCCGCCCCTACCGACTCCGCTCGACTCCGATTTTTTCGCAAAACCGCTCAATCGGACAGACACTGCACTTGGGTGAGGTGGGATGACACAGGGTCTGTCCAAACGCGACCAGCAGGTCGTTATAGCCGATCCAGAACCGCTTGGGCAGCATGCCACGCAGGGCCATTTCTGTCTGTTCCGGGTTTTCCGTTGCAACATAGCCCCAACGGTTAGAGATGCGGTGGACGTGCGTGTCTACACAGATGCCTGGTTTCTGGAAGCCCAGGGTCACAACCAAATTCGCGGTCTTCCGGCCCACGCCCTTAAAGGTCAGGAGTTCGTCTATGTCGTCAGGGACGCGACCCGCATAGGTATCGAGCAACCGCTGTGAGACGTCGAGCACGGTTTGCGCCTTGGTTTTATAAAACCCAACCGGATAAATCGCCTGCTTCACCTGAGCGGGTGTCAGAGTCACCATTTTTTCAGGCGTATCGGCCAGGGCAAACAGCCGCCGAGCCGCCGGGCCGGTTGTTTCATCCTTGGTCCGCAAACTCAGCAGGCAGGCGATCAACACCTGGTAGGGGTCACGCGAAAACCCCGCCATTTCCGTGACAACAGGCGCGTTCCAGTCCGCAGATGCGTGACGCAGGATACCGATAACCCGAGAAATTGTTCTATTCGTCACCACTGCTGTATCCTCCCTCCGCTCTGTGTATGGTGACAATGCTGACGGGCAGGGGCAAGTGGTCTTCCCGTTCGGGCACTTCTGCCTGGGTCCATTGCAACCCCGCTCGGTCAAGCTGCTGGTAAAAGTCCTGGGTATTCGTCCGTTTGGCATCGGACAGGATGGCCCGCCCGGAGGGGGAGAGATGCGTGGCCAGAAAACGTACCAGGGCAGGGAAGGTTGGCCGGTCGTATAAAATCTCCGCACCACAGATGAGCGAGAAACGTGTCTCCAGGACATCCAGGGTAAAGTCGAGCGGTCGCGCCTCGTAGCGCGCACATCCATTGAGCCGCGCGTTCTCCCACGCAAAGGACACGGCGTCAGCTTCCTTGTCGGCAAAGGTGACCCGCCCCCCTTTTTGCGCAGCGACAATTCCGGTCAGCCCGAGTCCACAGCCGAGATCGAGCACAGTCTGGTCTCGGACATCGATAAAACTATCTATATAGCGGGCCAGGGTCAGCGCACCGGTCCACAGGTGGGCCCAGTATGGCGGCTCCTCGGTGTCGTCGCGCAGCAGGGCCTCACGGTCAACCAGCCGCTCAAGGTCTTTTACGCGGAGCAGGGTCAGCGTGCGTGCGCCGATGACCACCTCAATAGGCTCCGAAGCGTAAACCTGCCCTCCAACACATACAAAGCTGTTGGCACGTTTACGCTTTGCCATATATGCCAGGGCGTTCACTCAAACGCACTCAACCCGGTGATATAGCGACCGAGCGTCAGGCGGTGGATATCCTCGGTGCCTTCGTAGGTATTGACCGTCTCAAGGTTGAGCAGGTGGCGAATAATCGGATACTCATCCGTGATGCCGTTTCCACCCAGAATGTCCCGAGCGAGCCGCGTCGTGTGCAACGCGGTCGAAACATTATTCATCTTGGCCATGCTGACCTGGTCCGGCCGCATCTTGCCGGCGTCTTTGAGCCGACCCAGCCGGTACGCTAAAAGCTGGGCCTTGGTGATCTCGGTCAGCATGGTGACGAGTTTGGCCTGCACGAGCTGATAGCCGCCGATCGGCCGCGAGAACATCTTGCGGTTTTGGGCGTAATCGACCGCGCACTCATAACAGGCCATGGCCGCCCCGGTTGCACCCCAGGAAATCCCGTAGCGCGCCTGGGTCAGGCACATGAGCGGGGATTTGAGGCCGCCGGATTTTGGCAGCAGATTGTCCTCAGGAATCCAGCAATCCTCGAAAATCAGCTCCGAGGTCACGGATGCCCGAAAGCTGAATTTTCCGTCAATGTTTTGCCGAGTGAAGCCGTTGCGTTCTTTTTCAACCAGGAAGCCGCGAATCACATCTTTGCCGTCCTCTTCGAGCTTGGCCCACACCACGGCCACATCAGAGATTGACCCATTGGTGATCCAGCGCTTGGTTCCGTTGAGCACATAGCCACCGTTTTCCCGCCGCGCGCGGGTTATCATCCCGCTCGGATTCGAGCCAAAGTCCGGTTCGGTCAGTCCAAAGCAACCGATCGCCTCGGCCCGCGCCAGACGGGGCAGCCAGAAATTCTTTTGCTCCTCCGAGCCAAACGTCAGAATCGGGTACATCACCAAGGACGACTGCACGCTGGCGAATGAGCGCAGCCCACTATCCCCGCGCTCAAGCTCCTGGCTGACCAAGCCGTAGACAACGCTGCTCATACCGGCGCCGCCGTACTCGGTTGGTACGGTCACCCCCAGAAAGCCCAGCTCGGCCAGTCGCGGGACGAGTTCCATGGGAAAAGAGCCTTCGCGGAAGCACTGCTGCACCCTGGGCATAAACTCCTCATCCACGAAGCGGCGCGCCACATCGCGTACCAGGCGTTCTTCTTCACTCAGCAATTCTTCAATCTGGTAGAAATCGGTGTCTATTAAATCCGCCATGGCAGACTCCCTTCGCGTAAAAATTAGCTTTATCCTCGTGTAGGGTGCATCCCATGCACCATTTTGCTTGGTGCGCAGGGCGCACCCGACCGCTTATTCTATAAACCCCGCGGTTGTCCTTCGCCGCGGGGGTCGGAGACTCCGGTTATCAGGCCGGACTCCCGGTCAACCTGAAGCGCCTGGATATTGCCAAAGCGGGAACGCTTGCCGGGCCCCCATTCCACGACCTTCACATCATGGCCCAGAGCCTGAAGCCGTTCGACCAGCCCGTTCGATTCACTCCCGGTTTGGACTTCCAGATTCAGCCGGTCCGGATACCACTGATGATGAATGCGCGTGGCGAACATGGCATCCGGCAAGGACATCCGGTAGGCGAGGACATTGAGCATGACTTGCAGGACCGAGCTGATGATGCGGGAGCCACCTGGTCCGCCGATCACGAGTTCGACTTTTCCGTCCCGGGTCACAATGGTTGGGCTCATGCTGCTGAGTGGCGTTTTCCGGGGAGCAATAGCATTCGCGTCCGTATTGCCGATCAGACCAAAGGCGTTGGGATGGTCGGGCTGGGCATTAAAGTCGTCCATCTCGTCGTTGAGCATGATACCGGTTCCGGGAACCATGACTCCGCTACCGAAATACAGATTCACCGTCTGGGTCGTGGCCACGGCATTGCCATCTTGGTCGATGACGGACAGATGGGTGGTGCTCGTCGACTCTATCCGCCCTGTTGGTGTGTGCGGAATGCCCTGACTAGGCGTGGCTTTGGAGACATCTATCTTCGCCCGGAGGTCTTGTGCGTAGACGGGAGAGACGAGACGCTCAACCGGAACGGACACAAAATCCGTATCGCCCAGGTAGCGGGCTCTATCGCGGAAGGCCCTGCGCATGGTTTCCGTCAGGATATGCGTGGCGCCGGGAGTCTGGAAGCCGAGCTTTTGCAGAGAAAACCCCGACAAGACATTCAGCATCTGGACCAACAGGACGCCACCGGAACTCGGCGGCGGCATGGAATAGATACGCGTTCCCTGAAAACTGCCCGTCACCGGCGTGCGGTCAATCACGCTATACTGATCCAAGTCGTCCTGGGTCAGCAAGCCGCCTATCCGTTGCATTTCCGTCACAATCGCCGCTGCTACCCGGCCGGTGTAAAAGGCATCTTTGCCGTCCTTGGCAATGGTACGCAGGGTGCTGGCCAAGTCTTTTTGGACAAAGAGATCTCCCTGCCTGAGCGGTTGATCGTCCCGGTAATACACCGCCCGGGTCGCGTCGGATTCCCCCAAGACCTCGGCTCGGTAGGCGATGGCTCGGGCCAGATGCGGATAGACCGGAAATCCCTCGTCCGCCAGACGAATGGCGGGCTGCATGGTCTCTGCGAGCGATAAGCTACCATATCGTTGCTGAATCCCCACCAGTCCGGCAACAATACCGGGCACGGCTACGGCCAGCGGTCCGGTTCGACTCAGGGAGGGAACGGCTTCTCCATCCCGGACGAACATGTCTCGGCTGGCTTTGAGCGGCGCCCGCTCGCGGAAATCAATCGCCAGGGTTTTGTGTTCTTTCGCCAGATAGAGCAGCAGAAAACCGCCGCCACCTATTCCGGTTGACTGCGGCCTGAGTACGCTGATGGCAAAGGATGTCGCAACCGCCGCATCAACCGCATTGCCTCCCCGGCGGAGCATGGCCACACCGGCTTCGCTCGCCGGCGCGTTCGCGGCAACGACCATGCCGTGCCGGGAGGTTGAGATGAATGGAGAGTGTTCTCTGAGGCCGGGCGCATCCGCGCCATACGCCATCCCGGTAAGGGGACCGAATACGGCCAGCAATAAGAGAATCTGCTTTCCTCTTTGAAAAGTTCGAGCCTTCAGCATCATAATTTCCTCACGCAGACGGAGACGAATATAAGCGAGCCGGGGCAGAGCAACAATCCCTCTACCCCTCTGGTCGATCAGATTGACTTCAAAAGACGAGGTTGGTACGGTTCCCGTCAGGCCCTTCGACAGGCTCAAGACAGGGAGGAAACGCCATGGCTTCGGTGAATAAAGCGATTATTGTTGGACATCTTGGTAGAGACCCAGAGGTGCGCTTCACGCAAAGTGGACAGGCCATGGCACGATTTTCTGTTGCCACGACAGATACGTGGATGGACCGGGAAAATGGTCGTCAGGAACGCACAGAGTGGCACAACATCGTGGTATGGGGGAAACAGGCAGAGCTTTGCGGACAATATCTGTCCAAAGGTCGTCTGGTCTATATCGAAGGGCGTATCCAGACGCGGAAAATCGAGGACAAGGAAGGGAAGGAACGCTATTTCACCGATATCAACGCTCGGCAAGTGACGTTCCTGGGCGGCCGTGACGGCGGGGGCGCACGTTCGGGTCAGTCGTCTGATGACGGACCAAGCGGCGGTTTTGATGATGCTGGGGCGGGCTCAGTTCCCCCGGATGATGACGTGCCGTTCTAGTTTGTCGCAACCTATCCAATCTCCGCATAGCCGGGCCTGATGACGGCTCGCCCATTGGGGTTGAGCGTCTCATACCGATAGGAGCCCGCATTCGTATCCGGCCAGATAGCCGTGGTAATCGTCTGACCGGGGAGCACCGGGCGGGCGAAACCGGCGCTGAGCCGCCTGAGACGGCGAGGGTCCTTTTCACACAGGCTGTCAATAATGGCTTTGGATGCAAACGCCAGGGTGCATAGGCCGTGGACGATAATGCCCGGCAGTCCGGCCAGCTTGGCGACGTTTTCATCGAGGTGAATGGGGTTGCGGTCTCCTGATGCCTGCGCATAGCGAAATGTTTGATCCGCGTCGATGGTCTGGGAGACACGGTGCAGGGGCTCACTAGCGGGGGTCTCGTCGGCTGCCGCCCTCGTCCGGGAACGGCGTCCCTGGCCTCGAATAAAGGCGGTAAACGTGATGCGCTGAACGGTCTCACCGGTCTGATTACAACAGTGGAGATCGACGGCCAGAGACTCCCCTCCGGGCTGCTCCTCAATAGCCACAATTTTTGCCGTGCTGTTGATCGTGTCTCCCGGAACAATCGGATGGAAAAAGCGCATGTCTTGCCGGCTGTGGACCAAACGCAAGATATCGACGTTCAGCTCGGCGTCGGTCACGACCGTCATCAGCGAGAGCCAGCTTGCCACCACACCAAACAGCGGGGGCGCAAGAATGCCTGCGGGTCGGTCTGCCTCAAAAAACCAGGCGTTATCCTCATTATACGCACGGGCGTAGGCCGTGGTTGCCTCGGCGCTGACGACATACACCTGCGGGTCGTACTCTTTGCCAAGCAGGTCTCGATTGAGTCCCATGTCTCTAAAGAGTAAACGTGTCCTCCAATAAATAACAGATGCTGGACACGTTTACTCTTTAATCCCAGTAGCCGTCGTCGACAAAACTGATATAGCGGCCTTTGCCGATGATGAGGTGGTCCAGAATATGGACGCCCATGACCTCTCCGACCTCCCTGAGGCGCTGGGTGATCGTGAGGTCTTCCTGGCTCGGCATAGGGTCGCCGCTGGGGTGGTTATGCACCAGGATCGCTGCCGCGGCTGACTCGCGGATGATGGGCTGAAAAACCTCACGGGGGTGGACCAGGGAAGAGGTCAAAGACCCCTCCGAGACACGCACGTCTTTGAGTTTTCTGTTCTTGGCGTCCAGGAGAAGCACGTGAAACTCTTCTTTTTTGAGGCTGCCGAGCTGTTCCCGGTAGTGATTGAAGACGTCAGCGCTGGAGCCGAAAGACTCGCCCCGTCGAATTTCTTCTTGTGAGAAGCGCTTCGCAATCTCCAGAGCGGCCTTTATCTGCGCGGCTTTTGCCGGCCCTATGCCTTTGACCTCACACAGTTCGGCCGTGCTCACCTCTTCCAGTTTTCGGAAAGAGTCATCAAAACGGGAGACCAGTGCCCGACCGTGGTCAAGCGCACTTTGTCCCGAACTTGCATCACCGGTACGAAGGATAATGGCAATGAGTTCTGCATTGGAGAGGGTTGCCGCCCCGTGCTCGATCAGCTTCTCGCGCGGCCGGTCAGATTCGGGCCAAGTACGGATGGGCGACGCCATGACTGAGGACTCACCACCACGCGGTGATTACAGCCTTTCCTATTTTTTCTTCTTTTTTTTGCCGGTGGAACGTCGGGACGTTTTGTCTTTTTCCGCGAGCAAACGGTCGAGTTTCATATTGATATTGAGCAGATTGCCTTGGACCTCTTCAACCTTTTCAACCAAATGCTCGTAGTCTGTCCTGGAGGGTATATTCAGCAGGGAGAGTAGAGCCGCCATATTACGAGCGACTTCTTCTTTCGCTTGGGTAGCGTCCTGAAACGTCTTTTCCATGACGTCGTGCATGCAGCCCTGTGCCAAGAGGTCCTTTACAAGATTTGTAAAGTTCTCTCTATTTGCCTCGTAGAGCTTCTCGAAAACTGTTTTCTCTTCGTCCATAACCCTAGGAGAAGATGCCGCTCAGAAAAATCAGATGGAAACAACCGTGTCAGCAATAGGGAGATCGTGTGGATTTCGAAGTCTTTCTTGGATATTTCACCGGCTTGCGTTTCCTCGACGAGACCATTGGCTTTCCGGCTCTTGTTGGGACGACGCTCTTTGTTCACTTCCTTGACGGCATTGCCTGCGGCCTCATGGCCCAAAGGAATAACCGTCCGCTCTACCCCTGGGTCGTGGGTGGGCTGCTGTTTGGCATATGGGCCCTCACGCTGCTCCTTCTCCTGGTGATACGGGGAAAAGGAGAAAAAAGGCAGAGCTGAGTGAACTCTGCCTTCCTGTTTATCCGCAATTCTGTAAACAGTCCCGTATGGGATCCAGGTCAGGCAGTTGACTGGCGTCCTCTGTAATCCAGGCGTACCGGACTGTCCCGCTCTTATCCACGACAAAGGCCGAACGTTTGGAGACGCCGTTGAAAACAAGCAGGTTTTCATAGAACGACCCGTACGCTTGAGAAACTTCCTTATTAAAGTCACTCAGCAGTGGAAAATCATAGCCTTCCTTCGCCGCCCAGGCGTCGAGCGAGAAAGGGCTATCCACGCTAATGGCCACAACCTGGGTCTCGTCATTCTGCAAGGTGTTGATATTGTCTCGAACCGAGCACAATTCCTTCGTTCAACCACCGGTAAAGGCAAAAGGAACAAAAAGGATGACGGTATTCTTCTTCCCCTTTGCCTCGCCGAGTGCAAAATCCTGCATCTTGTTTGTCTTGAGGGTAAAATCCGGGGCCGTTTGGCCGACCTGAATACTCATAGCTGTTGCTCCTCCATACTGTGTGAATTGAGAACCGTTTCTTTGTCTTCCTCTTCTGCGACCAACGCGATACTGGAGACGTATCCATCCGCACCAACGTTAAAAAGTTTGACGCCTTGGGTATTCCTGCCAATAACCCGCAACTCAGCGACCCGCAGCCGTATTATCTTGCCGCTATCCGTCACGAGCATCAAGCCATCGTCCGCCTTCACCTGCCGAACACCACACACCTCTCCGGTCTTGTCCGTGGTGCGCATGGTACTGATCCCTTTCCCCCCGCGCGCCTGTAGCCGATAGTCCTCTATCCGGCTCCGCTTCCCATACCCTTGGGACGATACCGTGAGCAGCGTAGCTTCTTGATTGAGGATTTCAAGAGAGACGACCTCGTCCTCTTCTTCCAGGGTAATCCCGCGAACGCCAGATGTGCCGCGGCCCGTTGCGCGGACTTCTTCTTCTGCAAATCGAATCGCTTTTCCGTTTCTGGTCGAAAGGAGCATCTCTTGTTGACCGTCCGTGAGTTGGACGCCGATAACCTCGTCTTCGGCCCCAAGAGTAATGGCGATGATGCCGCCGCGACGAGGATTTGCATAGGCCATGAGTTTCGTTTTTTTGACTTGCCCCTTGCGGGTCGCAAAGACAATAAAACCGTTATCCTGGAACTCTCGGATAGGGAGAAAGGCTGAAATTTTCTCTCCTTCTTGCAGCGGCAGAAGATTGACGAGGGCTTTTCCCTTGGCAATGCGGCTGCCCTGAGGAATTTCATGGACTTTCACCCAGTACACTTTGCCGATTGAGGAGAAGAATAACAGAAAGGCATGGGTAGAGGAGATGAAGAGATGCTCGACAAAGTCTTCCTCTCGGGTCGTTGCGCCAACAACCCCTTTTCCGCCGCGACGCTGAGAGCGGTATTCGGTCAACGGGTTTCTCTTGATGTAGCCGGCGTGGGATATGGTGACCACGACATCTTCTTCAGCAATCAAATCTTCGTCCGAGAGATCTGCGCTGTCGGGCAGGATCTCTGTCCGCCGCTCGTCAGAAAATCGGCTCCGTAGATCGGTCAGCTCTTCTTTGATCACGCCGTCGATCCTCTCCGGACTGGCCAGAATACCTTGCAGGGAAGCTATGGCACCGAGCGTTTCACTGTGCTCGGAGAGAATTTTTCCCTGTTCCAGCTGGGTGAGTCGCTGCAAGCGCATATCAAGAATAGCCTGTGCCTGCGTCTCAGTTAGCGCAAACTGGTCCATAAGGGCTTGTCGGACGCTCGCCGGGTTCTGCCCGTGACGAATGACGTGGAGCACGGGGTCGAGGTTGTCCAACGCGATTTTGAGCCCTTCAAGCAGGTGGAGGCGGTCGTTGGCTTTCTGGAGATCAAAGGCAGTCCGGCGTCGGACTACCTCCCGGCGATGTTCAAGAAAGTGCAGGAGGGTGTCTTTGAGCGTCAGGAGGCGAGGGCGGCCATCGACGATGGCCAGAAGAATGACCCCGAATGAATCCTGAAGAGGGGTCATTTTATACAGCTGGTTGAGAACGATGTGTGGGACCACATCTCTTTTCAGCTCGACCACGATGCGCATGCCATCCCTGTCGGACTCGTCACGCAGGTCGGAGATCCCGGTAATACGCTTCTCATTTACCAGATCGGCAATACGCTCAATCAAGCGGGCCTTGTTCACCTGGTACGGGATCTCATGCGCAATGATGCGACTTTTTCCGGTTTTCTCGTCTTCTTCTATGGATGTCCGAGCCCGCATCTGAACGATACCCCGCCCGGTTTCATACGCGCTCCGTACTCCGGAGCGTCCGTGGATATACGCTCCGGTGGGAAAATCCGGACCTGGGATGTGCTCCATGAGGTCGTGGTTTTCGAGGTCCATGTTCTCGATCAGCGCCAGAAGGGCATCAATCACTTCGCCAAGGTTGTGAGGGGGAATATTGGTTGACATCCCCACAGCAATGCCAGATGAGCCGTTAATCAGCAGATTCGGAAACTTACTTGGGAGAACGGCTGGTTCGTGGCTGGTATCATCATAGTTCGGGATGAAATTGATCGTCTCCCGGTCAATGTCGGCAAGCATTTCCGAGGTGATTCGGGTCATGCGGACTTCGGTATACCGCATGGCAGCGGGAGGGTCTCCATCAACCGAGCCAAAGTTGCCTTGGCCGTCAATGAGCGGATACCGCAACGAAAAATCCTGCGCCATGCGGACAAGCGTGTCGTAGACGGCAGAATCTCCGTGCGGGTGGTATTTGCCGATCACGTCACCCACAACACGGGCGGATTTCTTATAGGGACGATTCCATTCATTCCCGAGGTCGTGCATGGCGTACAGGACGCGCCGGTGGACGGGCTTCAATCCGTCACGGACGTCGGGCAGGGCGCGACCAATAATCACACTCATGGCGTAGTCCATATAGGACTGCCGCATCTCCTGCTCGATATTGACAGAGGGAAGGGGGCGGGAGGCAGGATGGTCTTCCATACGGAGGAGATTCCTTTTTGATGACAACAGGGAGCGTGGGGGGATTAGATGTCAATATTCTTGGCGGAGAGTGCGTTCTCGGAGATAAATTTCCGTCTCGGCTCCACTTCATCTCCCATGAGAGTAGAAAAGACCTCGTCAGCCTCGTAGGCATCCTCAACCCTGACCTGCAAGAGCGTCCGTGTTTCCGGGTTCATGGTTGTTTCCCAGAGTTGCTCAGGATTCATCTCCCCAAGGCCCTTATAGCGCTGAATATCGACCCCTTTTCTGGAGCGCGCGAGGATTGCATCAAGGACTTCCGCCTGACTGCCCAGGGTGAGAGAGGTATCTTTCGCAGAGAAAGTGAAAGGGGCCGGGCCAATACTCGCAAGCGCGTTCAATAGTCTTGTCACTTCCACGGCCTCTGCTGACTCAATAAAGTCTCGATCAAAGACGATCCTTTGCCCGGAACCGTTCAGTCCCTGGGTAACGATAATCTTATACCCGCCAAGTTTTCTGTCTTCCTCTATGGAAAAAGCGATAGGGCCACGGTCTATCAGTTCTTTTCCGACTGGAGAGAGGAGGGACTCAAGCAGGCTACGACTACTGAAGGCAGTCGAAGAGAGGTCTGGATGAGAGAGAAGAGAGCAGACAATATTCCGGTCTCTTCCTCTCCATTCAACGAGATCAAGAATGCTGTTCAGACGGAGGGAGTTTTTGACCCATGTTTTCAGTTGTTCGCCTTCAAGTTCTCCCACCAGGACGTGTTCAACACCGAGGTTGACCAGGAAATCGTTGAGCTCGGCGTCATCTTTCAGGTAGTGATCGGTTTTTCCCTTTCTGGCCCTATAGAGGGGAGGCTGAGCAATACACAAATACCCCTCCTCGATGATGCCGGGGAGCTGACGATAGAAGAAAGTCAGCAGTAAAGTACGGATATGGGAACCGTCAACATCCGCGTCTGTCATAATGATGATTTTATGGTAGCGCAGTTTGGAGAGGTCCGTTTCTTCCTTCCCAACCCCAGCCCCCAGAGCGGATATCAGGAGACGTATTTCCTGGGATGAAAGCATTTTGTCGAAGCGTGCTTTTTCGACATTCAGAATTTTCCCTCGCAGCGGTAGAATAGCCTGTGTCCGCCTGTCCCGGCCTTGCTTTGCCGATCCTCCGGCAGAATCCCCCTCAACCAGAAAAATTTCACTTTTTTCCGGGTTACGCTCCTGGCAGTCAGCAAGCTTCCCAGGGAGAGACCCGGAATCGAGTGCTCCCTTCCTCCGGGTGAGTTCACGTGCCTTTCGAGCCGCGTCACGAGCTCGTGAGGCATCAACACTCTTGAGTGCTATCTTTTTGGCTTCTGCTGGATGTTCCTCAAGGTAGACCCCAAGCTTTTCGTTAATCAACGATTCGACAAATCCTTTGACCTCACTATTGCCAAGCTTGGTCTTTGTCTGTCCTTCAAATTGAGGTTCTTGAACTTTCACGCTGATAATCGCGGTCAGACCTTCTCGAATATCCTCTCCTTGAATGCTTTCCTGGTCTTTTTTGAGAAGACCGAGTGACCCAACGTAGGAATTAATAGTCCTGGTCAGCGCCGCCTTGAGTCCAACGAGATGCGTTCCCCCTTCTATCGTGTTGATATTATTGGCAAACGAATAAATACTTTCGACATATCCATCGTTCCATTGGAGAGCGATTTCAGCTGTGGTTCCGCCTCTTTCTCCATTAAAATAGATAACCTGGCTGTGCAGTGGTGTTTTTGCTCGGCCAAGGTGCTCAACAAAAGAAATGATCCCGCCTTCATAGAAGAAATCATGGCGTTTATCCGTCTCCCTTTCATCAACAATAGAAATATGGAGACCTGGGTTGAGGAAGGCGAGTTCACGAAGCCGCCTTGAGAGGATGTCGAAACTAAAAGCTCTTTCACCAAAAACCTGAGTGTCTGGCGTAAAGACAACTTTTGTTCCACTTTCCTCAGCCTGTCCAATCTCTTTCAAATCGTTGTCGGGCTGGCCTCGATGGTAACGTTGGAAGTAGATTTTCCCTGCTCTCTTGATCTCGATTTCGAGGATTTCTGAGAGCGCGTTGACGACGGAAACGCCGACACCGTGCAGCCCTCCGGAGACTCGATAGGCTGCTTTATCGAATTTTCCACCGGCATGAAGCTTCGTGAGAACAACCTGAGCGGCTGAAACCCCCTCAGTCGGGTGATTTTCCGTTGGAATGCCCCGGCCGTTATCGACAACGGAGACATGTCCTTCAGCGTGGATGGTTACAAAAACGTGAGTGCAGTAGCCGGCGAGGGCTTCATCGACAGAATTGTCGACAACTTCAAAGACGAGATGATGAAATCCTCTCTCCGCGGTATCACCGATATACATTCCCGGCCTCTTGCGGACAGCTTCGAGACCTTCGAGTACCCTTATTTGTCCTGCCCCATAGTCTTGTTCGAGCATGTACTTCCCAAAGGAGGCAGGTAGGTTTAAGGACTTGTAACACCCCCCCTCTTTTTTATATCAAAGCTTAGCATTTTCTTTACGTTACGTAAACCGCAGTCATTAATAAAACATTTTTCTATTAATTTATTTTCATAGGCATTATGACATAGGAAAATTCATGACTGTCCTTTTGCTGAAGGAGTCCAGGACTCATCTCATCTTTAAGAAAAAGGACGACAGAATCCCCTTCATTCATGACATGCAATGCCTCGGTCAGATATCTTCCATTAAACCCAATTGACAATCCATCTCCAGCGTATGAGGCCGCAATCTCCTCTGTTCCCTCGCCCACATCCGGAGTATTGACGGAGATCTCGATCTTGTCTTTTTCAAACTGTAATTTTATCCCCCGAGAGCGTTCTGTGGTGAGAATCAAAATACGACGAAGAGCGCTGAGGAGCTCATCTCGGGGAAACTCAATACGGTGCGTATGCTCTTTTGGAACAACTTGCTGGTAGTCAGGAAAGTCTCCCTCAATCAGACGCATAAAGAGTTCGGTTGTCTCCTTCTTCAGGTAGACGACCGAATCATTGACTGAAACGTCTATTGTCCCCTCGCTCCGCTCAAGGAGTTTCCGTGTTTCAACCAAGCCTTTTTTCGGAAGAATGACGCTCGGCCAATCGGGCAGGGAAGGAGTATCGACCTGCCTCTCTACGAGAGACAGACGGTGTCCATCGCTGGCAACCATACGGACCTTCCCATCTTTCTGGGTCTCGAGATAGACACCGCTGAGATTCAGTCGTGTCTCGTCAGGTGAGGTTGCAAAGAGGGTTTTTTCGATCATCTCCCGCAGGGTCGGCCCGGGCAAGGATATGAACTGCTCAAAAGAAGAGGGGGATTCTTCCTGCCTCTCTTTTTGTCCTGTTATTGTGGGGAATTCTTTAGGCTCCAGACTTGCGATTCTGAAGCGGGACTTTCCGCTATTGACATCTACCCATCCACTGCCACTTGAGCGTAAACGGACCTGACCGGATGGCAACTCACGAATGATCTCATACAACTTTCGTGCATCCGCAGTCATTGACCCAGACGCTTTCACGTCGGCCGTACACTGCTGGCGTATCCCAATTTCGAGATCTGTTGCCCCAAGAGAAATAATCCCCTCCTTTTCTCCCGCAGAGTCTGATTCAATAAGAACATGGGAGAGAATAGGAAGAGAGGACCGTCTCTCAACAACACCCTGAACTAGATATAAACACTGAAGGAGGTCTTCCTTATTGACGCTGAATTCCATGTCCTCCTCCCTTCTTTTTTTCTTTCTCTACTTACTACTACTTATTTCTTATATTTATATATAAATAGATAATAGTAGTAGTAGGGCCTGTGGATATGTGGATAAGTAGGTTAAGTATCTGTTTATAATAAAAAAGTTATCCACAGGGGGGTGTGGATAACTTCAGCAAACCTGTGGATAACTTTTTTCGTCGCCTTCTCTGACTGCCCGTCATCACGAGTTATCCACAGGTTATCCACAGGTTATCCACAGGTTATCCACAGGGAAAAGAGCCTACTCATAAATCATGATCTCTATTCTATTGATAATATCGCGCAGCTCTTCGTCTCTTTTGAACCGATTTTCAATTGCATGACAGGCATGCAGAACCGTGGTGTGATCTTTTCCTCCAAAGCGCATTCCGATCATTGGGTAAGAGGCGCTGGCATGCTTGCGGCACAGAAACATGCCAACCTGCCTTGGAAACGAAACCATCTTTGTCCGTTTCTTTGAAGTTATGTCAGCAACGCTGACGCCAAAATACTTACTCACGGTTCTCTGTATGGTCTCAATCGAGACTTTCTTTTCCTGGTCTGTGACTAAATTCTTGAGTGCCTGGCGTGCAAAGTCGACCGTGATATCGGCCTGATTCAAGGCGGCCAGTGCTCCTAATCGCGTCAGGCCGCCCTCAAGCTCTCGGACGTTTGACGTCACATGAGAGGCAATAAAAAGGGCAACATCGTCGGGAAGGGGGATGCGTCTTGCGCGTGATTTTTTTTGCAGAATCGCTACCCGAGTCTCGAGGTCGGGCGGCTGGATATCGGCGATCAATCCCCATTCGAAACGGTTTCGTAACCGCTCTTCGAGTCCACCAATCTCATTAGGAAATTTATCGGACGTTAATATAATCTGCTTGCTTGAATCATGAAGGGAATTAAAGGTGTGAAAAAACTCTTCTTGTGTCCGTTCGCGACCGGACAGAAACTGCACATCATCGAGAATAAGAACATCTGCGCGACGAAATTTATTTTTAAATTCCGTCATCCGATTCTTTCGTAAATGAGCAATCAATTCATTGGTAAAGGACTCTGAGGACAGGTAGACAATACTGTCCTTTCCTTGTTTTGCCGATGTCTCATGTCCAATGGCATTGATGAGATGTGTCTTTCCTAACCCAACCCCCCCATAGATGAATAATGGATTATAGCTCTTGCCTGGGTGTTTACTGACCGCCTTCGCCGCCGCATGAGCAAACTGATTACTGCCACCGACAACAAAGGAGGAGAAGGTGTAATTCTGAATAAGTCCGTCCTTCTTTCCCTTCCCCTTTCCCTGGGCTGTTTGTTCTTTCTCTTCTCCCGGAAAGAGTTCTCCCTGGGGTTTTTCCTGTACATGCAAGACGAGGTGCGTTGGCTGACCAAGAACCTCAGTAAATGCGTTTTCCAGGGGGCCGACGAGGTTGCTGAGTAGCCAATCCTTAAAGAGCGCGCTCGGGACTTCAAGGTGGAACGCCTCGTCTTGGAGCCCAAGGGGCCGAATTGGTTTCAGCCAGGTTTCACTATTCGTTCTTCCCACTTGCCCTTCAACAATCCCCAACACTCTTTCCCACACCCGATGCATGCCACGTCCTTCCACCATTCAACAAAAGTTATCCACAGGTGTGGATAACTCGATAACTTCCTTTTCAGACTGAGGAAATACCTGTCGTCTGACGGAGTTATCCACACACATTTGTCTTTCTGTCTCGCCTTCTGCCCCGGGAAGATCCCGTTCACCAACTGCATAGTCAGCGGGGCGAGAAGAAGACCCATGTCTATCCGAATCAATATGCCGCTTAAAGTTTATGAGGCCAGAGAGGATAGTGTCACTGCGTCTTAAACTTTTTTCCTATAGAATGCAAGGAAAAGAGCAACAGTCTTCCAAAGCAGTGAATATCACTGAAAAAAATTAAACCCGTAACATTGAGTGATATTAAAAAAATAGGAGGCTTGAAAAACTCGGTTTGTATCTATTTATTTTTCTTATTGTTTCTGAAAACACAAGCCATAAAAAACATGTAGAATTAAGTCACATATTGTTACTGATTATTCTAAGAGAACCCAGGAAGAGCGAAGATACTCTCATAATTCCGGTTGGCTTGACTCTCCTGTGGGTGGGTGGTAGCAGGGGAAATCTTCACAACCGGGACGTGGGTAGACCAGATGTCAACATCGCAAAAACTCTTTCATGAGGCGCAAAAATATATCCCAGGCGGAGTGAACAGTCCGGTTCGTGCCTGGCGGGCTGTTGGGGGTGATCCTGTTTTTATCAGCCGGGGGAAAGGCTGCCGCGTTACTGATGCGGATGGGCGCGAGTATATAGACTATGTGGGTTCCTGGGGACCGTTAATAGCCGGACATGCGCATCCACGGGTTGTTGGCGCACTTGAGCGGGTGGTGAAGAACGGGACCAGTTTTGGTGCCCCAACGGCAAAAGAGATTGAGTTGGCAAGAACGCTTACTCAGACCATTCCGTCAATCGAGAAGGTCCGCCTGACCTCCTCGGGTACAGAAGCGACCATGACCGCCCTGCGTCTCGCCCGTGGCTATACCGGTCGGGCCAAGATCATCAAGTTCTCTGGCTGCTACCACGGTCATACGGATGCGCTTCTGGTGAGAGCTGGGTCCGGGGCACTGACGTTTAGTACCCCGGACAGTCAAGGCGTCCCCGAGGCCTTTAGCAGTCTAACTCTTGTGGCTGAGTATAACAGCCTCTCCAGCGTACGGGCCTACCTGGAGGCCGACCCGGAAGGAGTGGCAGCCGTTATACTGGAGCCTGTTCCTGGAAATATGGGCCTCGTACTGCCCGAGCACGGCTTTCTTGAGGGCCTCCAGGAACTCACCCGAGAGTTCGGAGTCGTGCTCATCTTTGACGAGGTGATGACCGGTTGCCGTCTCGCCCGTGGAGGAGTCCAAGAGCTCTACCACATCGACCCGGATCTCACCTGCCTCGGGAAAGTCGTGGGTGGTGGCCTGCCCTTGGCCGCGGTTGGCGGAAAGGCGGGGATAATGGACGTGCTGGCCCCGCTGGGGGGGGTCTACCAAGCGGGGACACTGTCTGGAAATCCGTTGGCTGTGACCGCCGGGATTGAAACCTTGAAGCTTGTTCACGCCGCTGGAGCCTACGAGCGGTTGAATATGCTCGGAGACATGCTGGCCGAGGGTTTACGCGCTGTCATTCGTGAGACTGACATACAAGCCTGTGTGAACCAAATGGGTTCGATGTTCACCGTCTTCTTTGGGGTCGATCACGTTCGTGACTATGACTCAGCAACCCAGAGCGACACCACAATGTTCGCCAGCTACTTCCGCGGTATGAGTGAGCAGGGCATATACCTGCCACCCTCTCAATTCGAGTCCGCCTTTATTTCCCTGGCGCACGGCGAGGACGAAATCCAGGAAACCCTCCGGGCAGCCAGGGCGGTGCTTAAAAATATCCGTGGATGAGCAAAATGGCTCAGGAGAGTCCACAAAGAGGAAACGTGTCCTCCAATCATACAAAAAAGCCGGATACGGTTCCTCTTTTCGTTACCTACGGGAAGTATGGTGCGCTTGGGTTTGAGTTTGCCGGAGCCATTATCGCCGGTCTCTTTATTGGAAACTATGCGGACACCCGGTTCGGTACAGCGCCTCTCCTCATGGTCATTGGAGTGATCTTTGGTATGGCAGGGGCGATATATCGTCTGATAATCGTTCTCCAGCGGCTTTCTGCTCGTGAAGAAGACAATTGAGAGAATAGAAGTCCTGAACCTTGCCTTAGTTGGGGCTGGTGCCGCTATCGGCTGGATAACGGAAATTATTCATGTGCCCAGCTTTGTACTTGGCGGCGGAGTGATGCAGGCCAATTTCTGGCTGCTCAAAAAAGTTGTCCGCTCTGCACTCGCTTCAGTCGATTCGCAGGGCTCGGGGGACTCACATCTGAACAGTAAAACTCATGTTGCGCTGTGGCTCGCTGCCAAAGGGGGATTTTATTTATTGCTTTTAAGTGCTGTTTTTGTTCACTACCCTATTGATGCCAAGAGTTTTGTAGCGGGGGTCCCTTTACTGCTTATTGCCTGCATGATAATCGGCCTGAGCAGATCAGAGGAGCAGTCTGAACACCCCTTTACCCCACGCTAATCTATGGAACATCATCTCTTTCTATGGGTCGAGCATATTCCTGGGCTCAACCTGCTCCCCGGTCATATCGCAACGTCCCTCATCATCTCCGCAATACTTGTTTCCTTTGCGTATATGGCAAAGAGGCAGTTGGCTGCCGCGGACGATGTGGCTGTTCCCGACGACTCGCTGACCTTCCGCAATATGGCCGAACTCCTTACCCAAGGCGTGTCTGACATGGCCGAGGGCGTCCTGGGTGACCAGGCGCATAAATATGTGCATCTGTATGGCAGTTTCTTCCTCTTTATCCTGGTCGCAAACCTCTCCGGACTTTTGCCTGGATTTTCTCCTCCCACCAGCAATTTCAACGTGACGCTCGCCTTAGGCGTTCTCTCCTTTGTCGCCTATAATTTCTATGCTTTCCAAGAACAGGGTCTGGCCTATTTGAAACATTTCGTCGGACCGATCTGGTGGCTGGGCATTTTGATGGTCCCGCTGGAGCTCATTGATAATTTTGTCCGGCCCTTCTCTCTTTCCCTGCGACTCTTTGGGAATATGACCGGCGACCACGTTGTTTTAGAGATATTTACAGACCTGACGAAAGTTGGGATTCCGGTCGTCTTTTATGCGCTTGGGGCATTTGTCTCTCTTGTGCAAGCGTTTGTTTTTACTCTGCTCAGCATGGTGTACGTCTCCCTGGCCGTTGCCCATGATGAGCATCATTAGGGGAAAGAGAAGAGAAATAGTGCACTAAAACCCATTGTTCACGTGGCGGAGCGGGTATGAAGCGGCGAGGAGGATAAGAGGAGGCGGACCCGACACTGCGCCATTGGGACATGAAAGGAGTAGGACGTATGAAGAAACTATGTGTAACGGGTGTGCTGGTAGTCTGTCTGATGCTGCTCACCGCCGGAGCTGCCTTGGCGGCTGACGGAGACGGCGATTCCTCAAGAGGAATGATCGCGCTCGCGGCCGGCCTCGGCATCGGTATCGCTGCCGTGGGTGCCGGCCTGGGTCAGGGCCGGGCGGTGGCTGCCGCCATGGAGTCGATCGGTCGGAACCCAAATTCGGCTGATCGCATCCAGACCCCGATGATCATCGGTATTGCCTTCATCGAGGCGCTGGCCATTTACGCGCTGGTTATTGCGTTTACGCTATCCAACAGCGTGTAATTGCCGAGTTCAGAAGAAGAAAGGGGCGCCGTCATACACGGCGCCCCTTTTATTACAAGAGCTGCTGTCCAAGCCGAACAATCGAGAATATGGCGAAGATAATATAAAAACAGCTAATTCCGATAAGAAGAGCCGTTTTCGCCAAGCCCGGCCGGAGCGCTGGCGGGAGCAGCTTCCTGTTCACGACCAGAGTCAGCGGCGTATAGACGGCCATCGCAATCCCACCAAAAAACGCCGATCCCATTAAAAAGAGAATGGGTGGCAGGCCTTCATACACGTAGGTCAAGAACGTCCCGAGTACGATCCAACCCACGGCAATGACGCCGTACCACCAACTCAGCGGCTTGTGTTGCGCCCAGGCATAATTGGTATGCAGGATATCCGCGCCTGTCCGGGCGACTCCGTCGATCAGCGTCAGTTGAGTGCTGAACAGACACGCGATCCCAACCAAAAGAAAAAGAATTTTTCCGAGTCCGCCCCCCACGCTGCCTAATATCTCGGCCTCCTCCCAGACCAGCATCTCCTGGCTGGGTACGATACCCTGCGGATGCAGCACCGCCAGCGCTCCAAAGATAAACAAGAGAATGGTGAGGGTGTTGAGGAGCCAGAAAAAGAGCATTTGATCCAGGGACAAATGTCTGAACCAGGCCCGCCAGCGCACGAGGTTGGACTCGGTCACGTCAATCTGAAACGCGTGGCCTGACGTGCCTTCCTCCTGCGCTCGGAGTGGATTCACCACCGTGGGCATCAGCGCCCCCATCCCCCAGCCTTTGTCTCGGATATAGAACGAGAAAAAAAGATTGGCCGTCCCTCCGGCTCCGGCAAAAACAACCGAAGAGAACAGAATATACGTCGGCATGTCGGGATGCTTGAACGGAAAATTCAGCATCCCGTGTCCCAGCGTTGCCCAGGTTTCCGCATTGCCAACGACACAGGCCACCAGAATCAGGCCGACCGTTACCACAATGACCAGCAATTCCGTTGTCTTCTCAACCGAAGCATACACGCGCTTCGGACCGAATAAGACAAAGGCAACACCAGTAAAAGTAATGGCCGTCCAGACCCACGGCTCCCCCCAGCCTTGGGGACCGACCAGGAGCGCCTTGAGCGCCCCGCCGCAGGCTCGCGCCCAGCCGGGGAGAATCCAGCCCAGGATGTTGAGCAGAATAAAGATCCAGGCAAAGTGGCGCGAGATACGGCTGAATCCGGCGTAAATGCTTTCTCCCGTCGCCAGCGTATAGCGACCGATCTCGCAGTTAATCCAGAATTGAAGAAAGATGCCGAGCAGCGCCGCCCAGGTCATGCCGGCGCCAAATTGCGCGGTATTGCGCGGCCAGACAATCAGCTCGCCCGCGCCGATTGAGAGTCCGACCAGGACCGCCCCGGGCCCGGCGAGCTTCCAGAAGCCCCGCGCTTTTGGAGGCAGGTCTGCGGTTGTGAAGGCTGTAGGCATCGGGGCAGTATGCTGTTTCAAGACGGGCGAGGTGAGTTACACATACCCCTTCTGATACAGATACTCCGCCGTCAGGACCGCCCCCTTGGCCGCTCCCATCTTGGTATTATGGCTGACCAGAAGATATTTCACGGCATTCTCAAGCGTCTGATCTGTCCGTAGTCGACCGACGGATGTGGCCATGCCGCCTTCGGCATCCCGGTCCAGGCGCGGCTGGGGTCGAAACGGGTCATCGTGCACGATGATCATATGCTGCATCGAACTGGGCAGGCCCAGCTCGATAAACGCTTGGCCATACCCGACCATCGCCGCCCGGACATCCTCAACCGAGCAGGGGGTGTCCATGGAGACCAGTAACGCCTCGGTATGGCCCTCAAGAACCGGGACGCGGGTGCACGTCGCGCTCACCAGAAAGTTGGCTGGGACAATAGCTCCATCCTCGAAGCGGCCAAGAATTTTATGCCCTTCCTGTTCGACCTTCTCCTCTTCGCCGGCGATGAACGGAATGACGTTGTCTATGGTGTCCATGCCGATTACCCCCGGTGAGCGCCCGGCCCCGGACAGCCCCTGCATGGAGGTCATGATGACTTTTCTCAGACCGAATTGATCAAACAGCGGCCGGAGGGTAATCGCCAGCCCTATCGTGGTGCAGTTGGGCTGGGTGACGATATAGCCCTGCCAGTCGCGCTTGTTCTTTTGCGTATCAATCAGGGCGATATGATCCAGATTGACACCCGGAATAAGCAGGGGAACGTCCGCCTCTTGCCGAAACGCCGAGGCCGTGCTGACCACCGGCGTCGTTTTGGCATACACCGGTTCCAGTTCTCGGGCCGGCCCCGATTCGACGGCCGTAAAAACGAGATCAATCCCGCTCAGGTCCAGAGCCGAGGCTGCGTGGACCGGAAGCGGCAGCATGGGCTGCGGGGGCTCTCCCTCGCACCACCATCTCCGCGCCCCGGTTTTGAGGTCGCGGATAGCCTCTGCATAGCTTTTGCCCGCCGAGCGCTCTGACGCGGCCAGCAAAGCAACCTCAAACCAGGGGTGGTCCTGAAGCGCAACCAGGAATTGCTGACCCGCAATCCCGGTTGCGCCAACAACGGCGACACGCTTTTTCATAGCAGGTAAAACAACGCCAGAGCGGACCAATTGTCAACACCCTTTCTCAAAGAGGAAACCTGTCAACGTCTCATTTGGAGAACCCGTTTACCCTTGCTGCGCTGTTGACTTCTCCGGCATAAGCACGCAGACTTCCTGCTGACGCTTTTCCCCAGGAAATCATATGGCACTTGAGTATTTTGAAGAATATGAAGTCGGCGCGGAGTTCGAGACCAAGGCGCGCACAGTCACCGAAGCGGATATCGTCAACTTCGTGAACCTGTTCGGCTTTCACGAACCCCTCTTCATGGACATGGAGTTCGTCAAAAACAACAGCCTATTTGCAGGTCGGATCTCGCCCGGCTCGTTTACCTTTGCCCTGGCCGAGGGCCTGACCGTGCAGTCCGGCATGGCCAAAGGCGGGATGGCCCTGCTCGGTATCGAAGCCATGAACATCCCGGCGCCCCTGCGCTGCGGCGATACCGTCCGGGTCAAAGTCCGCATTCTCGGCAAACGCGAGACCTCAAAGCCCGACCGCGGGGTCGTCACCTCGCTCACCCAGGTCCTGAATCAGGCCGACACGGTCCTGCTTGAGTATACCGTCAAACGCATGATCCGCCGCCGACCCGTATAGTCGAACGGAACCAGGAAGGAGTGCGCATGGATCAGCATGTTCTTGAGCGCTTGTATGGCATGGTTGGCCCTGACGGGGTGGTCGCGCATAAGAGCGCGCGCGCGGTCTACGACTGCGATGGCTATACCCTGGAGAAGGCCGTCCCCGAGCTGGTTGTCCTGCCCCACTCGACGGAAGAGGTGGCGGCGGTCGTCAAATTGCTCAACAAGGAGAAGATCGCCTTTGTCCCGCGCGGAGCCGGGACCGGCCTCAGCGGGGGCTGCCTGCCGGTCGAAGCGCCGGTCATGATCGGGACCAGCCGCCTCAACCAGATTGTCCATATCGACCTGCTCAATCGCTACGTCGTGGCCCAGTCCGGCGTGGTGAATCTGTGGGTCAGTAATGCGGTGAAAGAGCAGGGCTTGCAGTATGCGCCTGACCCGTCCAGCCAGCAGGCGTGCACCATCGGCGGCAACATAGCGGAAAATTCCGGCGGGCCGCATACGCTCAAATACGGCGTGACCACCAATCACGTGCTCGGCTTGGAAGTCGTTCTGCCTGACGGAGAAATCGTCACCCTGGGCGGGACGGTCGAGGACGTTCCCGGCTATGACTTACGGGGGATTACCATCGGCGCGGAAGGCACGTTCGGGATTGTGACCCAGGCCGCCCTCAAGCTCACCCGCCAGCCGCAGGCCTACCGCACATTTCTGGCGGTGTTTGAGTCGGTCCACCACGCCACCCAAACCGTCTCTGGCATTATTGCTTCGGGCATTGTCCCGGCGGCCCTGGAAATGATGGATACGCTTATTATCCAAGCCATCGAAGAAGCCTTTCACTTTGGCTTCCCAACCGACGCCGGGGCGGTTCTGATTATTGAGATCGATGGTCTCGCCGCCAGCCTCGATCCCCAAACTGAACGGATTCAGGCGATCTGCAAACATAATAAGGCCCGCGAGGTCCGAATCGCTCGGGATGACGCGGAGCGGCTGGCGCTGTGGAAGAGTCGCAAGCGTGCCTTTGGCGCCATTGGCCGTTTATCTCCAAATTATTGCACCCAGGATGGCGTCGTCCCGCGGACCAAGGTTCCCGACATTTTGCAGCGGATTACTGAGGTTTCAGAAAAATATCAACTGCGGATTGCCAATGTATTTCACGCCGGGGACGGCAACATCCATCCGATCCTGATGTACGACGAGCGCAACGCCGATGAAACCCGGCGTGTGGTCCAAGCCGGGAAGGAAATCCTGAGCGCCTGTGTGGACCTGGGTGGCAGTCTGACCGGCGAGCACGGGATTGGCGTCGAAAAGATGGGCCAGATGCCGCTCATCTTCAGCCCCGAAGATCTGATGGTCATGACCCAGCTCCGGTCCGTTTTTAATCCGGATAATCTGTGTAATCCCAATAAAATTATTCCGACACCGGGTGGCTGTATTGACGTGACGACGCCCCGCCGCCAGGTCCCGCTCTAGCCCGCTCTAGAGAGTATCGGAGAGAAAGCCAGACGATGACGCAGGCCGCAGGTCGTCCGCCATCCTCCCAGTTCATCATCGACGGGCAGGCACCCGAGACGGTGGTTTATCCCGCGTCGGTTGACGAAGTCTCCCGCCTGCTGAAAGAGGCGAATGAACACGACCGCGCCATCAGCCCGGTGGGGTACGGCGCGTTTCTGCACCTGGGTGGCGTACCGAAACGATACCAGCAGGCGCTGTGTACGACGGCGCTCAGCACCGTTATCGACTACCAGCCGACCGATATGACCATCACCGTCGGGGCCGGCCTGTCTGTGGCCCAACTCCAGGCTATTCTTGGAGAAAACGGCCAATGGCTGCCGCTCGACCCGCCCTGTCCGGAGCGGGCGACGGTCGGTGGAGTCATTGCCGCCAATCTCAATGGTCCTTCACGATTCTCCCAAGGCACGGTCCGCGATTTTCTGATCGGCATCAAAGTCGTGCGCGCGGATGGGACGCTGATTAAGGGTGGCGGGCAAGTCGTCAAAAACGTGGCCGGCTATGACCTGCCGAAACTCTACTGCGGGTCGTTTGGGACGCTCGGCGTTATCGTCGAGGCGACCTTTATGATCCGGCCTCGACCCGAAGCCCAAACAACCCTCGCCGTCCCGTTCCCCTCGGCTGAAAAAGCCGGCGCAGCCGCGCTCAAATTGACCGGCTCGGACATGCAGCCCTTTTTCCTGGAACTGGCCAATTTTTCTCCGCTCCCGTCACACCCCTCTACGTCCCCCCTAACAGGGGGGATTGAGGGGGGTTCAGGGGGTCCATTCCTTCCAGGCTACTTCCTCTTCGTCGGCTTTGCCGGGATGCAGGAGGAAATCGACGATCAGCGCAGCCACCTGCGGGATGTTCTGGGGGATGACGCCGGTGGCATTGAGGAGTTGAGTGTCGACGAGGCGCAGACGCTCTCCCAGGCCCTGCGGGATTTCCCTGTCTCAGGCCCGGCGACGCTGCGGTGTAAAGTCAGCCTTCAGCCAACCCAGTTGGCGACGTTCTGTGCCGACCTGGCAGCCGAAGCCCGGCGCCGCCACGCTCCGGTCCGTTTATTGGCCCGGGCCGGGAACGGCATCCTGTACACGGCTTTTGAAGGAGAGGCCGTCCCCGACGACCAACTCCTGACTCTTGTTGACTGGATACGCGTCCACGCACCCCCCCCTATTTGGGGGGGGATAGAGGGGGGATTTGCCGTCGTGGAAGAGATCCCCTCGGCGCTCAAGAAACGGGCTAATGTCTGGGGCACCGTGGGCAAGGCGTTTCCGCTCATGCAGCGGCTCAAAGCAACCCTGGACCCCAACGGTATTTTGAACCCCGGTCGCTTTGTTGGCGGACTCTAGGAAAGGCGTCTGACGAAACGCATGTGATAAGGCGCAGCGCTCCCTATGGAAAACACCTCTTTTGTCGATCACGAAAAATTCTTCGACTGCGTGCACTGTGGATTGTGCCTGGCCTCATGTCCGACCTATGTCGAATTAGGTACGGAGATGGACTCCCCTCGGGGACGCATCGTGATGATGCGCGCCCTGCAAGAGGGACACGCGCAGCTCAACGACGAGGTGGTTGGGCATCTTGACCTGTGCCTGGGGTGTCGGGCGTGTGAAACCGCCTGTCCGTCCGGGGTGCAATATGGAGCACTGATCGAAGGCGCCCGGCCCTTTATCGAGCAGCACTATCGCCGGCCTGTGCTGGAGCGCGGCAAGCGCTGGCTCATGAACAAGACCTTCCCCAACCCCTGGGGGGCGCGGCTCTTTGCGCTCTTCCTCAAAGTCGGTGCCGCCCTCGGCCTGGCGCGTTTTGCGCGCGCTCAAGCCCTACCCGCCAGACTGCGCTATTGGTTCGGGCTTCTGCCGGAACGTGGCAGCGTCTCTTCCGCACCACTCCTGGAGCACTACCCCGCCATTGGTGAAAAACGCCACACCGTCGGCGTGCTGTCGGGCTGCGTCATGTCTACGGTCTTTGGGGCGACCAACCAGTCCACGGTGAAGGTGCTGCGCCATAACGGCTGTGAGGTCCTTATTCCTAAGGCCCAGTCCTGCTGCGGGGCGCTCCTCTTGCATAACGGCGAGAAGCAGACGGCCCTGGCGCTGGCCAAACGGAATATCGACGTCTTCGACCAACTCGACCTGGATGCCCTTATCATCAACGCGGCCGGCTGCGGAGCGATGATGAAGGAATACGGCGAGCTGTTCAAAGACGACCCTGCTTACCGGGACAAGGCAGAACGTCTCACCGAAAAAATGAAAGACGTGGCTGAGTTTGTTGGGAGTATTCCGCTTACACCACCAACCCGAGAGGTCAGAGCAAAGGTCACCTACCACGACGCCTGCCATTTGGCGCACGGCCAAGGGGTACGTGAGCAACCCCGTGCCTTGCTGCGGGCTATTCCTGGGCTGGAGCTGACCAACTTGCCCGAGTCAGACTGGTGCTGCGGCAGTGCCGGCACGTATAATCTGACCCAACCTGAGATGGCGGCCCGGCTGCTGGAGCGTAAAGTCGGGCATATTCAGGCCACCCAAGCCGACGTGGTCGTGACCGGCAATCCCGGCTGTCTCATGCAGATCCGGGCCGGATTACGGCAGAGTGGGCTACCGATTACCGCCGTGCATACCATTGATCTGCTGGCCGAGGCCTACGCGGACGAGCCGGAGAGTGATCGATCATCACCGGGCGGGCCCTAGGAAAGAGCCCGTAGCCTCTCTGGAAGATCATTCGGGGCGATGAAGACGAAAGCGCGTCCGGACTTTGTCATGACGAGCAGCCTTTGGTCCGCAAGATCAAGCAGGTCGGTTCGTGCCGTTTGATACGTTACTCCCTGGCTCTTCTTCCATTGCCATCAAGAAAAGGGTGATTGCGGATTTCCAAAATTCAGTGCCACTCTCCCCTGTAAACCTGAGAAATCGTGAAATATTTCATGGCGAAATTCCGTAATTTTCCAAAAAACGCTGTGAGAACAGGTAGTTAGGTATTTTTCACGGAAAATGAAAATTTTACGCTATTTCACGTTTATTTCACGCCTTATTTTCTAGCCGTCAGGCGAAGATCGGCACGGGGGTCCCAATTGAAATTTTCAGGCACCGATTGAACCCAGGGATGGTCTATGGGATGTCTTCCTATGCCAATCAAATCCGTAATGCCGACCAGTAGCTTATCAGCAACCTCAATAAGATCATCAATAGGCCACAGACCGGAAATAAATTCTTCCCTTATACTAGAAACAATTCCTGTCCTGATATAAGTGAATTCCTTGTCTTTATACATAGGACTGTGAGAGTGAAGTATAGCAAAATCTCTGTCAGTGAGCCATGAAAGTTGCTGACGAATACCGTTCTGTTCAGCGATATTCAGCAACTTCGTAATGTCGTGTCCTATTTTTTTGAGTTGCTCCATTGATCTGATATCCTTATGTCGCAGATACGCTTTGAGGCCAAGTTCAACACCTTGCAAGAAACAATAGTAAATAGGGAAAGAAGGGAAGACGTAATGCAGTTTTGTGTTTTGTGTCCGGCTCCGCATAGCATCGAGTGCATCATGTCCAGCCGTGAGAGAGTCCATTCCAAATTTCCACCATCCTAAGGGTCGGTCTCTACGGTCTTTTCCGTTCATACCTATTTTACCTTTCACGGCAAGCGGCTTCATTTACCCGCAGATAATCAACCAGAAACGAATCTATGGCCTGAGCAATCAGGGAATGCATAGCTGAGGGAGAACCATGAGCCAAAAGTTCCCATGTGCCGCTTATGCTTAGCTGTTGAGTAATCGGATCACGAAGAATCTTGCTATACGTAGCAAGCATGATAAAAATTTCAGGTGTGGGGACAATAACCATAACGTTAATATGGTTTTGCATCCGTGTCTGGTCTTGCGCTTGATAAAGGCGGGCCGCTCGAAGACGGCTTTCTAATGCTGCATAAATTGGCCCTTCTTGCTCCTGTTGCCTGATCAATGTTCCCGTGTCTTCATCACTTACATAGACGGTAGCTCCTACCGCCATCGGTTGACACTCAGTAAAGAGTTGAAAGCGCTTGAGTTGTTCTTCGTCCACTTGCGCTTCTGCCACCGTACAGCAGGCAAGAAGCATCCACCCCATGAAAACCCCAAACAACCCCTTGATTGCTTCCATGTCATCCTCTAGTTGATGGACAGAGTATGAAAGGAAATGTAAAGCCCTTAACTTGCTATTCCGTATCCGGTCACTCACCGGCGAGAATCTTCTTTTCGTTAAAGTCGTACAGGCGGAGGCAGTTCCCCCACATAATCTTGCGCTTGGAGTCCAGTCCGACCCCAGGTAGTTCAAGGAATTCTCTAATCCCGTTCGGGAAGGGGCCGTCGGCATGGGGATAATCGACCGACATGACAATATTGTCGTCGCCGATTTTATCAACCGTGACCGCTAACAACTCTTCATCAACATCCGTCCCAATAAAGCACTGGCGCTTAAAATACTCGCTCGGCTTGGCCGAGAGTTTGATTTCCTCACCGCCGCCGTACTTCTCCCACTGATCGTCCAGACGGTCCAGCCACCACGGCAGCCAGCCACAATTGCCTTCCAGAAAACCGACCCGCAGGTCAGGAAAACGCTCCAGCACCCCGCCCACGGTCATGGCGCCCATGGCCAGCATGAGTTCCATGGGAAAGGCGGACGAGTGATTCAGCGTGCGGAAATTCGGATGGCCCCGATAGCGATTGCTGGCATAATCCTGAGAAGCCCCGCCGCTCGTTCCGTGGAAGGCCAGGGGGACGTTCAGCCGAGCGACTTCTTTCCACAACACATCACACTCGGGCGCGTTGAAATAACGGCCGTTACAGGGCATGGGCAGCAGAACGACGGCAACGTGGCCCTGGTCTTCTACGGCCCGGCGCGCCTCTGCCGCCGCCAGCTCAGGGTCGTGTAAGGAGACAATAGCGGCCGCCTTGAGACGCCGCGGGTCGGTCTGACAGTAAGCGGCCAGCCAATCGTTAAACGCCGCGCAATAGGCCGTTGCATAAGCCGGCTCTAAATCATCAATGGAAACGACCATGTGCGCAAACGTGCGGTAGACGATGCCCACGTCAATACCTTCGGCGTCCATGGCCTCAAGAGTGGAAGCCGGCTCGTACTTCCGCTCGCGGACTGATTTGTAGATGTGCTCGGTGGGTTTATCGAGATATTCCTGGGCTTTGACCACCTCAGCGGACTGAGCCCACGGCGGGATCATCTGTCCCTGGACCTCCCAGTGCGGGAAATTGGTCGGACTCCAGCCCAAATAGCGGGGCTTCTTATCGCGGTATCTCTCATCGAGATATTTCTCATACACCTCCCCGTTTTCAATAACGTGGAGATCGCTGTCCATCACATGAAAGCCTGATCGCATGACATTACGTCCTCTCGCGTATCTCTTGGTTCACCACAAAACGCGGCAACGGTATGTTTCCTCTTTTCAGAATGTCCACGCTCAACATACCGTATGGAGGCAGCGGCTCAAGAGGGCCATTGTTGTCGCCCGCTACTGCACGATGCGCCGCAGCCCGTGTGCCAGCCGCCGGCTCGCTTCTGCGGCTACCGCTTCGTCCAGCGCGCCGTAGGCGACGCGCAGATAGCACCCGGCGCCGACACCGAACGCCGTGCCGGGAATCACCGCCACGTGATGCTCTCGGATCAGGCGCTCAGCCAGCGTCATGGCATCCATATCCGTGCGCACCCGCAGCAGGAAGTAGAACGCGCCGTCAGACCGCGGCAGGGTGATCAGCTCACCCAATTCGTTCAGTGCGTTGCGTATGATTCGGCGGGTCGCGGTCAGCGTCCCGAGTTTTTCCCGACAGTAGGCTGAACCGACCTGCATCGCCGCGACCGCGGCATATTGCGACACGACCGGCGGACAGATCAGGATCGTATCCTGGGCCTTTTTGATCGCCGTATACAGGTGGTCTGGCGCGACCACCCAGCCGATACGCCAGCTCGCAAACCCGTAGGCTTTGGACAGCGAGTACAAGGAGATTGTGTACTCGCTGCTGTCCGCGATGGACCCCGGCGAGAAGTGGTGGGCCCCGTCGTAGGTGAAATACTCATAGGCTTCGTCGCTGATGTGATACAGGCCGGCCTCCCGACACAGGGCATTGACCGCCCGCAGGTCTGATTCGGCATACACCACACCGGCCGGGTTATTGGGCGACACGGTCACAATGGCGCGCGTGCGATCCGTAATCGCGTTGCTGATCGCGTCGAGCTGAAGCTGATAATGCGCGTCGGTCGGCACGCACACGGCCTCGCAGTTGACCATGCTGATGGCCATCTCATGGTTGAAGTAATACGGCAGTTGCAAAATAATCTGATCGCCCGGATCGGTAATCGCCATCAGAGCATTCATGAAGGCCATATTGCCCCCGGCCGTCACGACGATACGCTGCGCATCATTCAGCGCGATACCGTTCTCCTCCAACAGCTTGTGGCGAATGATCTCTAAGAGCGGGTTAATGCCTTGGACGGGTTTGTATTTATGGTTATCCGGTTCAGCCTGAAACTGCTGGACCGCTTCCAGCGCCTCAGGCGGCGGGCCGTAGTACGCGACCCCTTGGCCCAGAGAAACCGTACCGGGGTTCGCGCGGATTAATTCGCCAATCACCGGAATGATCGGCGACTGTACCTCCCGCATCCGCCGACTTTCACGCATCATCTGTAGTCCATATAGCTCGTCGTGAGAGGAAAACTGCCCCCGGCGCGATTCGAACGCACGACACCCGGATTAGGAATCCGGTGCTCTATCCTCCTGAGCTACGGGGGCACGGAAAAATACGGAGGGATACTAGCCCATAGTCCGGCCTCCAGACAAGCCTCCGGGCCTAGCTGCTGAACAGCCGGACCGCTAGATGGGCGTGCTGCATGGCTCGGATATCGGCCAGCGGCACAAAACTTCCAATCTCTTCAAGCGGGCTGTCCAGCGCCTGCTCCACCAGCGGTCCCACCAGCGGCCGGAAGTGAATGAGCAGCCCCTGAGCCTGCCGGTGGCCAAGGCGGCCCAGGCGGATGGCGGCGCCGAGAAAATTCACCATAAAGGCGTATAGCAGCATACAACCGCCCCGGCGTTCGGGGATCCGCCATATAGAGTGGAGGAGAGCCAGACAAACGGGCAGATGGCCGCCGCTCCTGCCCGCGTCAACGCCGGCCACAAAGGTCTGGAAGAGCGGCTCCTTGACCGAGCGCCGCAGGGTTTCCAGGGTTCCCCGGCCCGAGCGGACCGAGCCCTGCCGCAGTTCCTGGGGCAGGAGCGAGACGTTCAGATAGTGATCGATCCGGTGCAGGCGCTCGGCGTCCCCCTGTGCCGCGGCCCGATAGGCGTGTGCATAGGCCACCAGGTCGCAGGCGGCGATTTTCCTTTCGAGATAATCGTGCAGGAGCCGAGACAGGTCGATAGCCGCCGACTGGTCACTGAGAAAGGTTTCCAGGCCGTGAGACAGGCTGACTGCTCCGGAGGGAAAGAATGAGTCGGTCAGCTGCAAGGCTGCTATGAATGCGGTGTCGTCCATGTGATTTGGTCTGCTTTCGGCCAGGAACGTCGCTCATACCGAACCGTAAATTGATCCAGGAGATGATGGGTGCGCAGGACGGTTTCCATCACCGCGCGGTCGAGTGTGACCGGCACAAGCACCGCCTCGTCGACGCTCGCGATCGGCCAGTGTTGGTTGCCCAGCACATGACCCAGGCGAACCAGCCAGTGGTGTTGTTCGCCCAGGGGCAGTCCGGGGCGCAGCGTCAGCACCATGACCTCTTGAAGAGCGAGGTGGACTAACAGGCCGCCTTCCCTATCGGTGAAGGCAAAGACGTCCCCGTCCGATATTTCCGTCCCACGGGGAAGGACGAGCCCCAGCTCCTGGCCGGTCGAGGTCTGTAGGCGCAGCCGACTCTTCTGCGCCTCTCGTTCGTTCAGGGTTACTTCTTCCAGTTGGTGCGCCTGCTCCCACTGCGTGACCTGAGCGGCGAGGTCGGAATCCTGGTGGATATTCCCGAGACGATGACTGATGCGCAGCATGCGTGGTCTCCGTTCTGCTCGAACAGACGAATCGCAGATGGATTAGACCTCAATGAGAGTAGCGGTTGTGTGCGGTTCGGGGATTGGGTCGCCGTGTTCGTGGAGGGATTCGAGGTGGAGAATGATAGCCTCGCGGATTAGTTCTTCCACCTCGGTTCTTGTGTCTGCGGCGGCGATACAACCGGGCAAGTCGGGTGCATAAGCGGAGTAGCCGTTGTCGGTCCTTTCGATGAGGATAGCGTATTTCACAGCGATTCTCCTCTGTCTATTCCCGCTTGTTTGAGAATACTCGACCACGTTTTGGGCGCAAGGTCCTTACTCCTTCGGCCTGCTATCGTAACGGTTCCCGGTTTTTCGGGGTGGCGATATTGTCTGTGACTTCCACGGGTACGGACCAATTTCCAGCCCTCTCGCTCTATGAGCCTAATCGAGTCTCTAACTTTTAGCCTCCTCCGTCTCCGCTTTAGCCTTCACCCGCCACCCCTAGTTCGGAATGCGGAACGATCTTCCCAAGGGTTCAAATCCTTCCACGTCTTGAGCGCTGAGCTTTCGGCGGACTTGCTCAAACAGACGAATCGTCTCGGGAGAGTACAGGTGTTCTCCACAACGCAGACAGACTTCCGCAGAGACGGTCACCGCAGCGAAATTAACACCCCCACGGAGGAGCTTTTCGGTCTGCTTCGCAACGACTTCTCCATTACACACCGGGCACTTATTGAATGGAATCATCCGCACTACCAGCTTCCCCTGTCGGATTACGCCATGCTCATCTGACCTACGACTCGGCGTGTTTCGAGAGCAGCGCTCTGACGGATGGAACCAACTCGTTGGGAATCTCCATGACCGTTTGCGTTGGGTCCTCGAACGCTGCCTCATCTTCCGCCACCATCTCTTCCTCCGTCTGGGATTCGTAATGTTGGAGGAGACGTCGGACACGGCCCTCATCCCATCCAGGCGGAAAGTTGGTCGTCTTTTTCATCGACCTCTCCTTCTTATACGTCGCCGATAAGCGGCGTCACCCAACAGCCCCGGCAGGCCAGCCACCCCGGTCGGATTCTCTGCTCGGCTCATCCGACCTCCAGGTTCCTCTGAAAGCGTTCATATACTTCAAGATAGAAAACGCGGGCGGATACGATTTCTGATATGGGGATTATGATTTGAAAATCTCTGTAGGTAAGACTTGGGGATTTTGACTGCTCTTCGAGAGATTCCTGGATCACGCGGGCATATTCAGTTGTGATTTTCAACTCTTGGGAATCTTTATCCCGATATCCACTAGCCGTAGGGATCAGTGCGATGTCAGATTCACCCTGCCTTGTTATCCCACTCTCAAGAGCGAACCCAATATAGGACTTTCCGCTTCTTAGGGAAATTTCAACAAGCTTTTGTTGCTCAATTGATTCTGAGATGAGTAGTTCGATAAGATCACCACTGCCGCGCGCGACTCTTCGAGCCGCCTTTTCTTGGCTGTAGAATAGGTTACCCACAAAGGGCAGCACGAACCCCAAAAGGACGCTTAATACGGCTGTACCAGAGTAAGGAAACGGGGCATAAGGCCCCCAGACTTCATTGACCTGAGGAAAGCAGTGATTCAGGAAAAGAACAATTGCACGTGCAAAGGCGACCAAGATGCCACCTGCGATGGCCGCCCGAAAGAAGACGTGGTAGCCCGAATCACGGAGCGCACCATAACGCGTAAAGTGGAGGTGTGTAAGAAACCAGTATCCCCCGAGTGCGGGAATCAGAAACCACCCAAGACCCAAGAGGATACCTCCGAAACAGAGCGATTAGTTGGGCTTCTCCACACGTTCTTTCGAGGACGTGGACATCTGCTTGAGGGGCATTTTTGCCATTTTTTCGATGATAGCGCGCGCCTTTTCACTACGAAGCAACTCATCGGCTTTGACATACAACCCACCTCTCGCATTCACGTAGATTTTGGGTCGCTCAGGCCTTGCCTCCTTTGACATAACACCCTCCTGTACGGTTGGTTGTAGCGCGTTCGTCTTTCCCCCACAACCACGAAGGGACCGCCGTATTTCAGGGTAGAGGTTCAAACTGCCTCTCCCCCCACCCGCCCCACCGTCGCCCGAATCTTCTTCTCAAATCGCTCAATCAGTTCATGGTTCGCGTTGACCAGCGACTGTTCTGCTTCGATTTCAGAGACAATGGCTTGCTGTGTGCCGAGGGGTGGGAGAGGGATTTCGGTCTCAAACAGTTGCGCCCGGTTGATCTTTGGAATATTCGCTCGCTCGTAGTAGCCACGGATACTTTCGTTGAACGCCGCTGACAGCATATACGTTGCGAGATAGGAGGTCTGGGCTTTGGAGCGATTCGGAGAGAGAGGATACATATCGGAGCTACAGTAACCTCGCAGGTCAATCACAGTCAGCTTGTTGAGATACGGTCGAATTTTACTGTAAAGTAGGCGCTCACCAGCAAATTCGTAAACGGGGCCGCTCACCCTCTGGTCCCGCGCAGTCTCTATTTTCAGGAGTTTGCCGGTATCTGACTCAATGCTGTCAGCCCCGAAGTATGGAAGCGTCAGGTCCACATCCTTCGTAATAGTTCCCCCCAGCGAGCAAATATCTCTTAGCGGAACCAGCGACCACTCAGGATCAACCATAATATGAGGCCGGTAGTTCTCCACCACCACCCGCGCTCCATCAATCACTTTCTGGTAGGCCTCAATCTCCGCCACAATTTCCCGCTGCACTTCCAGCGGAGGGAGGGGAATACAGATTTTGCGTATGATCTTCTGTGAAATATTCGGCTGTGCTCCACCACCAGCCAAACGAATCAATAACCGCTTGTTGGCCTTGAGCAATAAATAGAGAAAGTCAGGAAGCAAGCGATTATCTGGGGTGATTCCGCAAATCGCCTGATTCGTGCAGGCATCGAAGCGAAGTATTCCAACCTCTCCAGCCGTTGCTCCATACATTGCTACGAGTACAGTATTTGAACGAAAAATCTTAGCGGAAGAATTTCTCAAGCCTTCTTCGGTGATGAAGAGTTCGGAACGAAAAATCTCACCTTGCGATACCTCACCACTCCTTAACCAGGGGATTTTACCCGCTTCGTAATAGCTTGCTTTCCCTCTTGCTGGAGTTCCACCTGAAGCCGTCTCGCATACTTCTCCTAACTCCACCAATGGCCACTTTGCATTGGAATACGCAAGCGTTTCCCGATACCGTTCCCCACTCAGATTATACTCCCCACCCGCCGCAACCCTCTCCTTTTCAACAATCAGCCCCAGCGTGGACCGGTAGCCGTCCACCGATTCCTCCGCCCGTAGCCGACTCAGATATTCAGTAAGTTCCACTTGCACCTGCGGCAAGTCATTCCTGTCAATCGCCCGGCGTTGCGCTCCCAGGTCGAAGCCGTCGTTCTCGACCTTGAAGAAAGCGATACGGTCGGTCTTCTTCGCCAGCGTCTTATCCAGAATCAGAATCGAAGTCTTGACGCCCGAATACGGCTGGAACACGCCCGCCGGCAGCGAGACCACGGCAACCAGATAGTCCTCCACCAGCAGCTTGCGCAGTTGCTTGTAAGCGGTCTGGCTCTGAAAAATGATGCCCTCGGGTACGATGATGCCAGCCCGGCCGTTAGGCGTCAGATGTTCGGCGATGTAGTCCACAAATAGGACTTCGCTACGTTTGGATTGCACCGAAAAGCGGTTGTGGGGCCGGATGCCGCCTTTGGGCGACATGAACGGCGGGTTGGCCAGAATCACGTCGGCGTATTCGTTCCAGCGGTCCTGGCTGGTCAGGGTGTCGTACTCGAAGATGTGCGGGGCGGCAAAACCGTGCAGATACATATTGACCAGCGACAGGCGCACCATGTCGGGCGAGATGTCGTAGCCCTGAAAATTGGTTGCCAATCGGCCCCTTTCGTCCGGGGTCAGGGTGCTGTGACCGTCGGCGTCGGTGTTTGCCTTCAGGATGTGTTTGTACGATGAGATCAGGAAGCCGGCGGTGCCGCAGGCCGGGTCAAGGATGGTCTCGTTCTTTTTGGGGTCAATGACGGCCACGATGAAGTCAATAATATGCCGTGGAGTGCGGAACTGTCCGGCGTCGCCCTGCGAGCCGAGCACGGACAGCAGATACTCGAAGGCATCGCCCAGGCGTTCGGAGTGGTCGTAGGTAAACTCGTCAATCACCTTGAGAAAGCCGCGCAAGGTCTCGGGGTCGCGGTAGGGCAGAAAGGCGTTCTTGAAAATATCACGGAACAGCGGCGGGATACCGGGGTTCTCGGGCATCCGGGTAATAGCCTCGGCGTAGAGGTTGAGAATCTCGTGTCCGCCCAGGCCGGAGTGCATCAGCTTGGCCCAACCAAAGCGGGCGAAATCACCGGCGAAGAAGGTGCGCGTGCCGCCGAACTCTTCACTCTCGGCGTCAATGTCATCCATGAACTTGTATATGAGCGCAATGGTAATCTGCTCCACCTGACTCTTGGGGTCAGGCACCTTGCCGACGAGGAGGTCGCGGGCGGTGTCGATGCGGCGTTTGGTACTGTGATTCATGGGATTTGTGGGATTAAGAGGATTTAGGGGATTTTGGGATTGCGTTGATTCTTTTGGTTGAATTTCTTGTTGGTGACTCGTTTGAATTCAAGGCTTCTGGCGCCAAAATTGATGAGCAAGCCCACTTCCAAATCATACGCCTCCAGGTAGTTGATGGCCTGTGCCAGATGAACGTCTTCCAGTTGGATAATAGCCTTCAATTCTACACTGACAACATTGCCCACCAGAAAATCCACCCGTCTCGTCCCGATGTGTTGGCCCTTGTAGTAAATCGGCATGACATGTTCACGGCTGAAGGGCATGCCTTGATCCGCCATTTCGATTTCTAAGGCCCGCCGATAAATCACCTCCTGAAACCCATTGCCCAGAGCAGAATGCACCGTCATAGCACACCCGATGATCTGGCCGGTCAACTCCGAATACCTATGCTCCTTCCTCATCCCATCAATCCCAAAAATCCCAGTCAATCCCAGTTCAGAACTGGTTCAACGACACATAGTCTTTCACATACTCTGGAATAAGCGCGCGATATTTCTCCGGCACAGCCTTGTAGTCGCCGATGGAAAAGACCGGAGAGGTGGCCAACCTGGAGAACTGCCGGGTGAGGTAGGGATTCCCGCGCTCCAGGTCCCAGAAGTAGTGCAGGTTTCCGTTGGAGAGCATAACGAAACGGCAGTTAAGCGAACGAGCGTACTTGCGCGCCTGCTCTTTGCCGACCAAGGGATTCTTGTCCTCGGCTTTGGCCTCCAGCACGATGAGCGGGAAGCCCTTAGTGTCGAGCAGCAGAAAGTCGATGAAGCCCTTAGCGGTTTTATCGAAATCGTTACCAAGCGCGTCGAGATCAGACGCCTTGATGGTCACGCTTGGTTCAAGACAGATATTGGCAGGTTGGTCGCCGGCGGCAAAGAAACGCCAGCCGGCTGCTTCGAGCAGCTTGTTGATTTTGATACGGGCGGTGGCTTCGTTCATTCCGTAGTCATGCTACACCTTCGGAATCCTGGTGGATATTCCCGAGACGGTGACTGACGCGCGGCATACTATCCTCCGTTCCTCATTTTGGCAGGTTTGGTGCGGGAACACCCAAGTGACGCCGACGCAGCCCGTGCCAGGCTGTGCGTAGTACCCGCCGAACCGCTGGAACCTGTGTCCCTGCTACCTTTACGCAGACCCCATATTCCCCTGGGAGGACGGTTGTCCCGGCCACGAGAACGGAGTCTGGGAATAAATCCTCCTGGAGCTCCGCCTGGATTTCTCGTGCCCAGCTCTCGGTCACCGCTCGGCCAACCAGGACGGCCTGGCCCCAGACGTGATATCGATCCAGGACGCCGGGGCCGGTGAGGCGCTGCTGGAGTGGCAGGGCGACGCCGTGTTCTCGTATGAGGAGGTCGCCGGCAGCGTCAGTGACCGTCAGGCTGGTCGAGAGTGCTTCAAACGGCTCCAGGGCCACATCCCCCCGGACGAGAAAGATCTCGGAAAAGAAAAAGGTCGCCTGCCGGCCGAGTTGGACGCGCAGTTGCTGGCCGAAACGCGCGCGGGGAAAGAGAATAACGGGTTCGGGACAGTATTCCGCATAGGCCCCTGCGCCCAAAACAAACGACACGTCTTGCAGTGCACAGTTGGCCGTCATGGAGTGGATCTTCTCTGCGGCCTGATTGGTAATATGGACTTGGGCCGCGTCGCCCAGATCGAACTGGAGGGTTGCGCGGTCGCCCTGAATCAGTCCGCCCGCGGGTGTTTGGACGTATACCACCGCCATGCCAGGCAGGGCCGGGTCCAAATACCAGGGCCGGGTCAGATGGAAAGGATGGGAAACAAACGAACGCCGGAGACGAGTCTTGCCTGAGTCTGCGGCAAAGGCCAGCCTGCACGCGCCCGACTTGCCGGCCGAGCCCGCCGGGCGTTGATCGAGCGCATCGGACAGATAGGGCTGAAACGCTTGCGGCCAGAAAGCGGCGTCAAGAGAGCGATCCGGTCGGGAGACATCAGGCTCGGACACTGGCATAGAGGGGAGGCCGCTAGACAAAGAGCAACTCGCGTTCAATCCACTCGCCCACGTCCCGAATCCCCAGCCCGGTTTTACAGTTGGTGAGCAGAACGGGCCGGGTGCCACGAGCGTGGTGGGCGTCCTGGGTCATCGCCTCAAGATTTGCGCCAACATAGGGGGCAAGATCGACCTTGTTTATGACCAGCAGGTCTGAGCGGGTAATGCCCAGCCCCCGCTTGCGCGGAATGTCGTCGCCCCCGGCCACGTCGATGACAAAAACAAAGGCGTCGGCGAGTTCCGGAGAATAGGTTGACGCCAGATTGTCCCCGCCACTCTCCAGGATAATGAGGTCCAGGGCGGGAAACTGTTCCTCCAGCTGACGGACCGCCTCCAGATTCATGGTCGGGTCTTCGCGAATGACCGTGTGGGGGCAGGCGCCGGTCTCAACGCCGACAATGCGGTCCGGGGAGAGGAAGCCACGACTGCGCAGGCGTTGGGCGTCCTCCTGGGTCAGAATATCATTGGTGATAACCGCGACCTGCTTCCCCTGGCGCTGAAGATACGGCACCACATGTTCAATCAGCGCGGTCTTGCCCGAGCCGACCGGCCCACCGATACCGAGACGGGGAACTTCAGCATAGCCTGTCATACAGCCTCATCTTCGTCTGAGGAAAAGAGTAAACGTGTCCAGCATCTGCATATTTATTGGAGGACACGTTTACTCTTTCAGGAAGCCCTGCTCTGCCGCCCTGTGGAGCGCCCGTTGTCGAACGCTGGCATCCTGGGTATTCCCCTCGGTCAAGCCGTTCAAGCCGAAGACCGTTCGTTGTCCACCAAACGGGACGAGTTGTACGCTTTTCTCTTCTCCCGGCTCAAAACGAACGGCCGTACCGGCTGGAATATCAAGCCGCAGACCAAAAGTCGTGGCCCGAGGAAAGCGCAGGGCGCGATTGGCCTCGAAGAAGTGATAATGCGAACCGACCTGAATGGGGCGGTCTCCGGTGTTGAGCACCGTGACGGACCGCACGGGTCGCCCGGCGTTCAAGACAACTACACCTTCAGCCGGAAGGATTTCCCCAGGAATCAGGCTGGAAGTCGATCTTTCGGTCGGCATGGACACCTCTCTTGTCTTTCGTGGCTTTCAGTTCTATCTGCCGGATATTCTTAGAGCAATAATCTTGCCGGGGTATAGAAGAGGAAGTCAGTTGGTTTGCTCGGATTTTACGAAAAATATGCTGAATTTATAGGCCCGAAAACCAACACTTTGTATAATAATGGGGCAGGGTGATGATTCTTGAACAGGTTGAGAAGAAAAATCGTGCTCCTGTGTAAAAAAATGAAGACCGCCTGTAACCCCCTTTTTCTTTTTCGGTATATCGAGTCTGGGTATATCGTAGCCGGAAATTTTTCATAGCCTCCCCAAGTCTGGCCTCTATCTTGCTCCTCTCCTCGACTTTGCCGTAATCGCTCGCAGTCGAAAGGAAGGAGTACACAAGAATATGAGGAGAGGAAGCGGAGGACGAACCCTGGTCGCAGAGGTCCGTCTCATTGTGGGAATCCTTGTCGGCAGCCTGGCTACCCCGGTGCTGGCAGATGAACTCGGCGAGTTGCGTCAGCAACTCGCCGACCAACACAAGGTCATGCAGGCTCTTGAGAGCCGCATGATGGAACTCGAAGCAAAGGAAAAGGAGCGTACCGAGCAAGGGGTTGATTTCGGTTACACGGCCGGAACCCGCAAGAAGGGCCTTGCCGCGGAAGATGTGTATGACAATGGGTTTTTCATCCGCAGCAAGGATGGGCGCTACTCGATCAACCTCAACGGTTTCCTGCAGGCCAGATATACCCTGACGGCACCGAACGCGGGGAAAAGCCGCAACAACTTCGACGTTGCCCTGGCACGCCTGGCATTCTCCGGGAATGTCTTCGATCCCAAAGTCAAATATTTCTTCCAGTACGAGGCCACGACATTCGGCAACAGCAACACCACCACCATGCTCGACTGGTGGATGCAGTACAGCCACTCCCAGTACCTGAACGTGCAGGCCGGTCGTTTCATTCTGCCCTATAGTCGCCAGTTCTACACCCATCCGGGTAATCTGCTGTTCCCCGACCTGTCCGTGGCGGACTATGCATTCAACCTGCAGCGCGCGGTCGGCGCCAACATCAGCGGCAAGGTCGGCAAGCTGTCCTACCACGGCGTGGTGACCAATAGCATCCGGGCGCTGGACGCCGGCGGGCAGCAGAACGCCGGGGGCGAAGTCGCCTGGCAGGGACGCCTGGAATACGACCTGCTGGACGCCTACGGCTATCTGGAAAGCTCGCCGACTCCGGCCCTGTCCCCGCAGCTATCCATCGGGATTGCCGCAGCCTTCAATCCGGTGGACGACCCCTCCGGCTTTCAGAACGTCGGACGCGGCGACCGCACGACCAATGTCACCGTGGACGGCGGGTTTCGCTACCTGGGCTTTACCGCCCAAGCCGCGGGCTATTTTCGGCGCAACAATTACGAATACCTGAACGAGATCGGCCACGACTGGGGTTATTACGGACAGCTCGGCTATTACCTGACCGACAAGCTGGAGTTGGCCGCGCGCGTCTCCGGGGTGGACTTCCAGTTTGCCAACTATGTCCGAACGGCCGGTGACGTCCGGGAGTACACGGCCGGCCTCAACTATTATCTGTACGGCCACAACGTGAAGCTTCAGATGGACTACAGCTATCTGGACGGCGACCCGTTTCTCGGTCGGGCCACGAGTGCCGACCAGGTCCGGGTGCAGACCCAAATCCTATTCTAAAACAGGACAAAAGAGAGAAGGAGGAATTGAGAGATGATCCGACTGAACGATGTCCATGAACGTACGAAGCCTTTGACCGCGCGCTTGCGTTCTCCAATCGCCCTGATTGGACTGCTGGCCGGGCTATTCACCTGGCTACCGACCGCCCAGGCGGCCGAGCCCATTAAGGTTGGTATCCTGCACTCGCTGAGCGGGACCATGGCTATCAGTGAAACCTCGCTGAAGGATGTGGCCCTGATGGCGATTGAAGAAATTAACGAGGCCGGTGGGTTGATGGGCCGTCCGGTCGAGCCGGTTGTGGTTGACCCGGCCTCTGACTGGCCGCTCTTTGCCGAAAAAGCCCGCGAGTTGATCCAACAGGAAAAAGTCGCGGTTGTCTTTGGTTGCTGGACCTCGGTGTCCCGCAAATCGGTCCTGCCCGTCTTCGAAGAGCTGAACGGCCTGCTCTTTTATCCGGTCCAGTACGAAGGCGAAGAGTCTTCTTTCAATGTGTTCTACACCGGCGCGGCGCCTAACCAGCAGGCGATTCCAGCCGTCGAATATCTGATGAGCGAGGATGGCGGCGGAGCGGAACGCTTCGTGTTGCTGGGCACCGACTATGTCTATCCCCGGACGACGAATAAGATTCTCAATTATTTTCTGGAATCCAAAGGGGTGGCCAAAGCTGACGTCATGGAGCTCTATACGCCATTCGGGCATAGCGACTATCAGACCATTGTAGCGGACATCAAGAAATTCGCGGTCGGCAAACAGACCGCGGTTGTTTCGACGATTAACGGTGACTCGAACGTTCCGTTCTACAAGGAGCTGGCCAACCAGGGGCTGAAGGCTGAGGACATTCCTGTTGTCGCCTTCTCGGTCGGCGAGGAAGAACTGCGCGGTATCGATACCGCCCCGCTGGTCGGTCATCTGGCGGCGTGGAATTATTTTATGTCAGTCGATACCCCCGAGAACAAAGGCTTTGTGGCCAAGTGGGAAGCCTATGTGAAAAAACACGAACTGCCGGGTGGCGATAAGCGGGTGACCAACGACCCGATGGAAGCCACCTATATTGGGATCAGGATGTGGGCCCAGGCGGTCGAACAAGCCCAGACAACCGACGTTAATGCCGTGCGCCAGGCCGTCGGCAATCAGGTGGTGCGCTCACCCTCCGGCTTCGACATCAGCATGGATGCCAAGAACCACCATCTGCACAAACCGGTCCTTATTGCGGAAGTCCGGGAAGACGGCCAGTTCGACATCGTCTGGAACACCGAGGGACCCGTTCGGGCCCAGGCCTGGAGTCCCTTTATCCCGGACAGTGCCAAAAAGGTTGCAGACTGGACCTATCCCTGGGTGTGTGGCAACTGCACCGAGCCCAAGTTCAAAAACTAGAGCAAATCACGATGCTGTGTAGCGCGTCTCTCTCCTCCTTGAGGAGTGCGGGCTTCCAGCCCGCGTGGCGGCCAGGATGGCCGCCCTCCCAGGCGGGGAGCCCCCCCCATCCCCTCCCTGGCCGCTTGGTGCCAGCCCTTGTCTTTCCCGACGAGCGCGGACTGGTACGGCTACAACTTATCGTGAAACGCTCTAGGGCAGCATGAAGAGAGACAGAGAGTTGAGACAGAGAGGAGAGTTGAGACAGAGAGTTGAGACAGAGAGGAACACTTTTCTCTCTATCTCTATCTCTCTTCTCTGTCTGTCTCTCATTCTGCTGCTCGGCCTGCCGTCTTCCAGCGGTGCCACGACGGATGGGAAAGACCTGGCCTCTCTCCTTCAGGGCCTCGGAGCCAAGAGTCGTCGGGATGTCCGAACGGCCGTAACGGCGCTCGGCAGGCTGAACGACCCGGCCGCTCTCCCTGCCCTTGAAGCTTTAGGCGAGCGGCGTTTACGGGTCGATAAGGCCGGACTCGTCTACATCAAGGGCGAAGACGGCAGCCTGCGCGACGCGCTCAGTGGGGAGACCGTGGAACTCGACGAGGCATTACTGCGGCCGCCCCGGATTAATAATGCGGTGCGACGCGCGCTGCGGCCGGTTATTGCCCAACTTCAGTTAAGCTCACCCGACGTTGCCGTACGCCTGGCCGCGGCACAAGAGCTGACCAAGCGTCCGCGTCCCGAGATGATGGGTCTGCTGCAAGCTGCCTTGGAGCGCGAGACCGAGGCGGCGGTGCGAGATGTCCTGGCCGTGTCTCTGGCGCAAATGCAGCTCCAGAGCGAAGACCCCACTGTGCGTCTCGCCGCCATTCGGATGATCGGTGAGTCGGGCAACCTTGGGTTGCGGCCCCAACTGGAAGCCTTGGTCGCGACGAACGAAGATGGCTCGTTTGCCGAGGCCGACCCGGAGGTGCGCGCCGCGGCTACGGCTGCGCTGTCGAGTTTTGAACGCACCCAGTTTCTGATCAACAGCCTGGGGAATCTGTTCTACGGGGCGAGTCTGGGCAGTGTCTTGCTCCTGGCGGCCCTTGGTCTGGGGATCACGTTTGGCTTAATGGGCGTCATTAATATGGCCCACGGCGAGATGTTGATGCTCGGCGCCTACGCCAGCTATGTGGTCCAGGGGATCTTTCAAGAGAGCTTCCCGGCGTGGTTTGACTGGTATCTGGCGGTTGCGATCCCGGCTGCCTTCGGGGTGTGCCTGCTGACCGGAATGATCCTGGAGCGCGGGGTTATCCGCTTTTTATACGGTCGGCCATTGGAAACCTTGCTCGCCACCTGGGGTATCAGCCTCGTTCTGATTCAGAGTGTGCGGCTCATCTTTGGCGCCCAAAATGTGCAGGTGGCCAATCCAGCCTGGCTGTCGGGCGGTATCGAAGTCCTGTACGGCGTCGTTCTGCCGTACAGTCGGCTGGCCATCATCCTGTTTGTCGCTCTGGTGGTCGGTTTGGTCTGGCTCATTCTGCAGCGGACCCGCCTCGGTTTACAGGTCCGCGCCGTCACCCAGAACAGACCCATGGCGTCCTGCATGGGCATATCGGCGGGCCGGGTTGATATGTGGACTTTTGGCCTGGGTTCGGGTATTGCCGGCCTGGGTGGGGTGGCGCTATCCCAGATTGGCAATGTCGGGCCGGAACTGGGCCGCCTGTATATTGTCGATTCGTTCATGGTCGTGGTGCTGGGCGGGGTCGGGAATATCGCCGGCACCGTGGTGGGGGCGCTGAGTCTGGGCCTGGTCAATAAGATGCTCGAACCGGTCGCTGGCGCAGTACTGGGAAAAATTGGCGTGCTCATTTTTATTGTCTTATTCATCCAGCAACGGCCCCAAGGCTTATTTGCGCTCAAGGGGCGCTTGGCAGAAAGTTAAGTCGGTGTGAGTTCTTCAGTGTCCGAGACCTCTGCGGAGCCGCTGGTCGCCGGCACGCAGGCCGAGCCGCCTGAGCAGGCCAGCTCCGTGCTCACGTCCCTTGCGCGGCTGCATACCCGCGGCGAGTGGAGCCTGATTGGGCTGCTCGTTGTCCTGGGGGTGATCGTCATTCCCGGCCTGAATTTTCTGCCGGCTGACTCGGCCTTGCACTTCCCGGACTATCTCATCCCGCTGCTCGGCAAGTTCATGTGCTATGCCTTGGTTGCCCTGGCCGTGGACCTGATCTGGGGCTATGCCGGCATTCTCAGCCTGGGGCACGGCGTGTTCTTTGCGCTGGGCGGCTATGCCATGGGGATGTATCTGATGCGGGCCATCGGCACGGAGGGGGTCTATCGCAGCGCACTGCCCGACTTCATGGTCTTTCTCGATTGGAAGGAACTGCCGTGGTACTGGTACGGCTTCAGCAACTTTGGTTTTGCCCTGGGGATGGCCCTCCTCGTGCCTGGGATACTGGCCTATATCTTTGGGTTTTTTGCCTTTCGCTCACGCATTCGGGGGGTCTATTTCTCTATCATCACCCAGGCCATGACCTACGCGCTGATGCTGCTGTTCTTCCGCAACGACACCGGATTCGGCGGGAACAACGGTCTGACCGATTTTAAGCGCCTGCTCGGGTTTTCGCTCCAAGCGCCGACGACCAAGCTGGGCCTGTACGTGACCTCTGTGGTGATCCTTGCGCTCGCCTATCTGGGCTGCCGCTATCTGGTGACGTCAAAGCTGGGTCGGGTCTTGATGGCCGTTCGCGATGCGGAGAGCCGTTTGATGTTCTGTGGTTATAATCCGCATAGTTATAAACTCTTCCTGTGGACCCTGTCCGCCATGCTATGTGGTTTGGCGGGCGCACTATACGTCCCCCAGGTGGGGATTATCAACCCCAGTGAGATGCAGCCCGCCAATTCCATTGAGATGGCGATCTGGGTCGCGGTCGGTGGGCGTGGCACCCTGTCCGGCGCGCTGCTGGGCGCCTTTTTGGTCAACGGCGTCAAGAGCTGGTGTACTGCCGCGCTGCCCTATCTGTGGCTATATATTCTCGGCGCGATGTTTATTATCGTCACCCTCTTTCTGCCCCGGGGTGTGGCCGGTCTGTTGCGTTGGCAGGCCGGAAAGAGGGAACGTGTCCTTCCTCGACCGGTAGATGCGGGACACGTTTCCTCTTTGCCGCAGACCGGTGAGACGGGGAGAGCTGTCGGACCTGGGACGGTCAGATGAATCGGGATATGCCGCAGGAAACAATCGATCAGGGTGGCAGCCCGGCGATGGCCCATGTGGCCCGGCCCGGACTGGATACCAGCCACGGCATCATGCTCTACGTCGAAGATGTGACGGTGAGCTTTGATGGCCTGAAAGCCCTGAATGGGCTGACGCTGTATCTCAACGCCGGCGAGCTGCGCTGTCTGATTGGCCCCAACGGCGCCGGCAAAACGACCCTGTTGGATGTCATCACCGGCAAGACACGGCCGGATACCGGCACGGTGTTTTTTGGCAACAATCTGGACCTGACCCAACTGTCGGAATACGACATCGCCCTGGCCGGCATCGGCCGCAAGTTTCAGCGCCCGACCGTCTTCCACGGCCATACCGTCTTCGAAAACCTCGAATTGACCATGCAGGCGAATAAAAAAGTCTGGCACAGCCTGCTCGCCCGGCTGAGCCGGAAGCAGCACGAGCGCATCGCCTCGACCGCCGACACGATCGGTCTCATCGATCAGTTATACACCCGCGCCGGACTGCTCTCGCACGGACAAAAGCAGTGGTTGGAACTCGGCATGCTGCTGATTCAGGACCCGCAGTTGCTCTTGGTTGACGAGCCCGTGGCCGGCATGACCCACCAGGAGACCGAACGAACGGCCGAATTATTGATCTCGCTGGCGGGTAAACATACCGTCGTGGTGGTCGAGCACGACATGGAGTTTGTCCGCAGCCTGGCCCGGACGGTGACGGTCCTGCACGAGGGCAGCGTCCTGGCCGAGGGCAGTATGGAAGAAGTGCAGAGCGACCCGCGGGTGGTCGATGTCTATCTGGGAGCCTAGCCGGCCGAGGGCGACGATGATCCGTATTCAGGACCTGAATCAGTATTACGGCGAGAGTCATATTTTATGGGATGTTGATCTCCACATCCCGGCCGGCTCGTGCACCTGCCTGATGGGCCGGAACGGGGTCGGCAAGACCACCCTGCTCAAGACCATCATGGGCATCCTGCCCATCGCCTCCGGCAGTCTCCAGTTCGAGAACCGCGAGCTGGCGCGCCGCCCGGCTGCGCTGCGGGCGCGCCTCGGCATCGGCTATGTTCCCCAGGGCCGCGAGATCTTTCCGCAACTGACCGTTGAGGAGAACCTGCGCATCGGTCTTCCGGCGCGGCGTGATACGGTCGGGTCGATCCCCGAGTCGGTGTTCCGTTTCTTTCCCGTGCTCAAACAAATGCTCGGACGCCAGGGCGGAGACCTGTCCGGCGGCCAGCAGCAGCAGTTGGCCATCGGCCGCGCCTTGGTTCTGAATCCGAAGCTGCTGATTCTGGATGAGCCAACCGAGGGCATCCAGCCGAATATTGTCCAGGAGATCGGCGATATCCTGCTGCGGCTCAACCGGGAAGAAAACCTGACCATTCTGTTAGTCGAGCAGAAACTGCCCTTTGCCCGCCGGGTGGCGGATGCCTTTGCCGTGATGGAAAAGGGCAGTGTGGTGGCCGACGGACCCATCGCCGACTTGACGAATGACATTGTCCGACAGCATTTATCAGTCTAGGCTCTCGTCAGACGACAAAGAGGAAACGTGTCCAACCCCAGCTATTGAAAGACACCTTCCCTCTTCGGAGAACGGCTATGCATTTTACTCCGCACGAACAAGAGAAGCTGCTGATCTATCTTGCCGCCCAACTGGCCCGTGAACGCCAGGCGCGCGGCTTGAAGCTGAATTATCCCGAAGCCGTGGCCCTGATTACCAGCGCGGTGCTGGAAGGGGCCCGCGACGGTCAGTCCGTGTCGGAACTGATGTCGTACGGCGCGACCATCCTCGGGCGGGACGAGGTGATGGACGGGGTGGCCGAGATGATTGATCTGGTGCAGGTTGAGGCCACCTTTCCGGATGGGACGAAGCTGGTCAGCGTCCACCAGCCGATTCGCTAGAAAGAGGAAACGTGTCTTTCAATAGACTAAAAAAGATGGACACGTTCCCTCTTTAGGTGAGGAGGGACGGATGAGTCGAACGATTACACACCGTCGGTATGCCGAAATGTTCGGCCCGACCGTTGGCGACCGGGTCCGGCTGGCCGATACCGACCTGGTGATTGAAGTCGAGCAGGACCATACCCGGCCTGGGGATGAGGTCAAGTTCGGCGGCGGCAAAGTCATTCGCGACGGTATGGGCCAGTCGCCCGTCCAAACCTCGGTTCAAGGCGCCCCGGATTTGGTGATTACCAATGCGACCGTGGTCGATCACTGGGGCATCGTGAAAGCCGATATCGGGGTGAAAGACGGCCGGATTTGCGGCATCGGCAAGGCCGGCAATCCCCTGCTGATGGAGGGCGTTTCGCCCGAACTGGTCATCGGTCCTGGGACGGAGATTCTGGCCGGGGAAGGGAAGATTCTGACCGCGGGCGGCATCGACGCCCACATTCATTTTATCTGCCCCCAACAGATTACCGAAGCCCTGGCGTCGGGCATCACCACGATGTTCGGCGGTGGGACCGGACCGGCAACCGGCACCAACGCGACCACCTGTACACCGGGACCGTGGAATATCGCCCGGATGCTCGAATCGATTGAGGACTTTCCCATGAATCTGGGTTTTCTGGGCAAGGGCAACGCCTCTCGTCCCGAGGCCCTGCGTGAACAGCTCGAAGCCGGCGCCATGGGGCTTAAACTCCACGAAGACTGGGGCTCGACCCCGGCCGCGATCGACTGTGCGCTGTCCGTGGCCGACGACTATGATGTCCAGGTCGCCATCCACACCGATACCCTGAACGAGACCGGCTATGTCGAGGACACGCTTGCGGCGTTCAAGGGCCGCACGATCCACACCTACCATACCGAGGGCGCCGGCGGGGGGCATGCGCCGGATATTATCAAGGTGTGTGGCTTCCCGAACGTCCTGCCCTCGTCAACAAATCCGACCCGGCCCTTCACCGTCAATACCATCGACGAACACCTCGACATGCTGATGGTCTGCCACCATCTGGACCCCGGCGTTCCCGAAGACGTGGCCTTTGCCGAATCGCGGATTCGCCCGGAAACGATAGCGGCCGAGGATGTCCTGCACGATCTGGGCGCATTCAGCATGATGGCTTCGGACTCGCAGGCCATGGGCCGCGTCGGGGAGGTGATTCTTCGCACCTGGCAGACCGCTCACAAGATGCGAGTCCAACGCGGCCGCCTCCCCGAAGAGACCGGGGAGAACGATAATTTTCGGGTCAAACGCTATATTGCCAAATACACCATCAACCCGGCCCTGACCCACGGCGTCGCCCACCAGGTCGGCTCGATTGAGGTGGGCAAGCTGGCCGACCTGGTGGTGTGGGAGCCGAAGTTTTTTGGTGTCAAGCCGGAACTGATTCTCAAGGGCGGCTTCATTGCCTGGGCGGCGATGGGCGATCCCAACGCCTCCATTCCAACTCCCCAACCGGTGTTCGGACGGCCGATGTTCGGCCACCTGGGCCGGGCGCCGGCCTCGCTGTCCGTGAGCTTTGTTTCGCGCGCCGCCTACGAAAACGGCCTGGGGCAGCAGTTACGACTCCAGAAACCGCTCGTGCCTGTCCAGGGCTGTCGGAGCGTGGGGAAAAAAGACCTGGTCCACAACCAGGCCCTGCCGGAGATAGAGGTCAACCCGGAGACCTACGTCGTCAAAGCCGACGGTGAAATACTCACCTGTGAACCGGCTCGGGTCCTGCCCCTGGCCCAACGCTATTTTCTCTTCTGACGAGACACAAAGGCTCACGGGTTCCCTTCCCTGTGGGCCTTTTCGGTCGGGCCGACTCCGGCGCTGAAGATTTTGTAGCTATCACTCCCGTACTATGTCATAGATTACGTCATTATTCCGTGGCTGGGAGCCCATAGGAGCGGCCCGCCCGCGTTTTTGTCCCCCGTCACAGTTTCGCATCAAGCTCTCACGGTCGCTTCAGCGTCGAGAGGAAGGAGGGAGTACGGATATGAGAGTCAGAGGAGGTTTTGTCGCCCGCGCCCGTCTGATTACCGGCCTTGTTCTCAGCACCCTGACGACCCCAGGGCTGGCCGACGAACTCGGCGAGTTACGCCACCAACTCGCCGAGCAGCACAAGGTCATGCAGGCCCTGGAACGCCGTATGCGGGAGCTGGAAGCCAAAGAGCAGGAACGGACCGAGCACGGAGTTGATTTTGGTTATGCGGCGGGAACGCGCAAGCAGGGCTGGGCGGCGGAAGATGTGTATGACAAGGGCTTTTTCATCCGCAGCAAAGATGGGCGCTACTCGCTCAGCCTGAACGGCTTCCTGCAGGCTCGCTATACGCTGACCGCCCCGGATACGGGCAGCAGCCGTAATAATTTCGACGTGGCCCTGGCCCACTTGGCGTTTTCCGGGCATGTCTTTGATCCCAAAGTCAAATACTTCTTTCAGTATGAAACGACCACTCTCGGCAACAGCAACCGCTCGACCCTGCTCGACTGGTGGATGCAGTACAGCCATTCCCCCTACCTGAGGGCGCAGGCCGGTCGCTTTCTCCTGCCCTATAGCCGTCAGTTCTACGCCCACCCCGGCCATCTGCTGTTCCCAGACCTGTCCGAAGCGGATTATGCCTTTAATTTACACCGGGCGATCGGCTTGCATCTGAGCGGGAAAGTGGGTCGACTGTCCTACCACGGGCTGGCCACCAACAGTATCCGGGCACTGGATGCGGGCGGACAACAGAACGCCGGCGCCGAAGTCGCCTGGCAAGGGCGTCTGGAGTACGACCTGCTTGAGCCCTACGGCTATCTGGAGAGCTCCCCGACCCCGGCTGCCGCACCGCAGCTTTCAATCGGCGTTGCGGCGGCCTTTAACCCGGTCGAGCAGGCCTCCCGCTTTCAGAACGTGCTGCCCGGCGACCGCACGACCAACGTCACCATTGACGGCGGCTTCCGCTATCAGGGTTTCAGTGTCCAGGCCGCGGGCTATTACCGCCGCAATAATCTCGAAGCCCTCGACGAGATCGGCTACGACTGGGGCTACTACGGCCAGATTGGATATTATCTCACGGAAAAACTGGAAATCGCCGGCCGCGTCTCCGGGGTGGACTTTCAGTTCGCCAATAACCCCCGAACGGCGGGGGATGTACGAGAATATACAGGGGGGGTCAACTACTATCTGTACGGCCACCACGTCAAACTCCAGGTGGATTACAGTTTTCTGGATGGGGAGCCGTTTGTGGAGGGGAGCACGAGTGCCGATCGCCTGCGGGTCCAGACCCAAATCCTGTTCTGAGATCGAGCTGATTATTTTTAAGTATTACTAATAAACAAAACAAATTTAATTCAGTGTAACTTATATTGTAAAAGCCGGACACCTGGGCTATATTCCTCCTCGTTCGCTTGAACATCGTTCAAGACATCATCGTCGGGTCCTCCCCGTCCTGACGATGATTTAAGGCTCGCAGGTTTCCCCTCCTTTCCCCTGCGGGCCTTTTCTTTTTCTGGAGATCAGACGCTAAACACGTGGATAGACGCTACCGCGTTTTCGCCACCAAGGACGCCACCGCCGTTTTCGGTCAGGCCGACCTTGGCACCCGCGACCTGACGCCCACCGGCTTCGCCCCGGAGCTGCCAGAATATTTCACACATCTGAGCCACACCGGTCGCGCCGACCGGATGACCCTTGGCCAAGAGACCGCCGCTGGGATTGACCGGGCAGCGGCCACTAAGCTGAGTCACGCCCTCGTCAATGAGCTTCCCTCCCTCGCCGGCTTGACACAGACCCAGCTCCTCATACACCAGCAGTTCGGCCGGCGCGGTCGCGTCGTGGGCCTCAACCACCTGTATATCCTCCGGCCCAAGCCCGGCTTGCTCGTAGGCCTTGCGGGCGACTGACGGGACGATGCCAGGGGAATCGGCCGCGTGTTCTTTGCTTGAACCGAGGGTCGAAGCCTTGACATAGACGGGCCGGGTGGTGAGTTGGCGGGCTTTGTCGGCTGTGGTCACCAGGACCGCAGCCGCGCCGTCGCCAATCGGGGAACACATCATGCGGGTGAGGGGGTCGGCGATGAGCGGCGCGGCAAGGACCTCTTCGACCGAGCGCCGGGTTTGATACTGGGCATGCGGATTCAAGCTCCCGTTGGTGTGATTCTTGGCGGCGATACGGGCAAACTGTTCCTGTGTCGTGCCGTAGCGCTGCATATGCTGGCGGGCGAGGTTGGCATAATAGTCCATAAAAACGCTGCGGGACTGACCGGCTCCCGCGCTTTGCTCGCCGCTCATCTCTCGGGCAAAGGTATCGGCCTGCTCAAGGTCGATGGCGCTGCCTATCGCCTCAAACGTGCGCTGCTTATCCGGGTGAAAGAGCTTCTCCATGCCGAGCGCGAGCACAACGTCATACATCCCGGACGCGACGTACAGCCAGGCCAGATGAAAGGCGGTGGAAGAGCTGGCACACGCGTTTTCGGTGTTAATGACCGGGATGCCGCCAATGCCGAGCTCGCGCAGCACGACCTGGCCCCGGATACACTCCTGTCCGGTAATCAGGCCGGCCACCGCATTGCCCACGGCCGCGGCCTCAATATCGTGCGTGCTGACCCCGGCTGACTGCACGGCGCCTTCAATCGCCTCACGGGCCAAATCCTTCATACTGCGCTCCACATGTTTGCCAAAGCGCGTCATCCCCGCTCCAACCAGTGCAACCTGTCGCATACTGTTCCCCTTTCCTGTAGATGTGAGAGCCCCCAGTCTACCAGGGGATGGGAATGAGTAAACATGCCCTCAACAGATATGCAGAAGTCGGCATGTTTACTCATTGAAGGCAGAAAGGAGGCAGACTGGATGGAAGACGCCCTTGCGATTATCGGTCAATGGATCGGTCTGGTGAAGTCGGCCAAACTGTCCATTGCAGAAGTGAGTCAGGATTGTGAAGCCCGCGTGGCCGCCGGCGTGGTCAGTGCCGAGGAGGACTTTCAGCAAGCGGTCAGCGCCGTGTTCGAAGCGCTCAGTACCCTCCAGGTACGCCTGGAAGAACAGGAGGAGTTGTTGGAAACGGAACTGGAAGATGAGGAAGCGTGACAAGGGGACCGCGATTCGCCTTCGCCGAAAATGTCGGATTACGCTTCGCTAATCCGACCTACGAGACTGATAGCTTACGAGACTTGGCAACCTTGCGCAGCAATCGGTTAGAAAGGTTGACCGGAAACCGCCTGGGGCTTCATAGTATCCGTATCAATCAGCAATGGCGGATATGTTTTCGCTGGGAAGATGATGGCCCCTATGATGTCGAGATTGTTGATTACCATCGCTGAGGATTCAAGCCATGATCAAAAACGGTATGCGTCCAGTCCATCCTGGGGAGATTCTACGCGAAGAGCTCCACGCATGCGGTCTGTCGGCCAGAGGGTTGGCTGAAGCGTTGGCTGTGTCGCCGAACCGGATTATCGAAATTGTCCGCGGTCGGCGCGGCATCACTGCCGACACCGCGCTCCGCCTATCACGCTATTTGGGGACAACCCCGCAACTGTGGTTGAATCTGCAAAAAGCCTTTGAGTTGCGTCTGGCGGAGATTGAAGCCGGGAAGGAAATTGCGAGGTAGGTCAAACCCCGAGAGCAGGCCGCGTAATCTTCAAATGCCCACGCCGTCGCTCCTCGGTGGAAATGTCGGATTCCGCTGCGCTCATCCGACCTACAGAACTATTTTGTTGGACCCACACAAACCACCTCCGGAAAGTCTTGGACGAGCCTGGAGCCACTCCAGATCGTCGGTCGCCGCCATCCGGGTGTCCGCAAAACTCAAGGCAGCTATGCAAGGGGGAATCCTGATGGGCGATTTCGCCCTTCATACGGGCGATCTCGTCTTTGATTACGATATGGGCGATATATCCACGATAGGCTGTCCCAAATCGGGGTTTGGTGAAAATACTGCTTTCCTCTGCCCTCGAGCGTAGTATCGTGGGTCGGATTAGCCGCAGGCGTAATCCGACATCAGTGGTGTATCGGTTGTCGCCAAAATTGCCCCAATCCGCCGCGCCACCTCCGCAAAATACAACACCTCCTCCGGCACCAGCGCCCGGTCAAGAACAGGACGTTCCCGATACGACAGCCATTTCTTGAGCACCTGATAGCCGCTCAGCTTGTAGCGCCAGACCGCAGCCGGGACGTTACGCCAAAAGGCGTTACCATTCAGATAGATATCGAACGTCGTCTGACCGAGCCCGCTCATAGCATCACCCAGAGCGGCGCGTTCGTCCGCCGTGTAATCGCGTTCAACAACGCGCCCTTGGCCGGGCATCACGGCATCGCCCGTGCCGTAATGTCCCCACCCGGCGGTCAGCGCGAAATCGTCTCCGGCCATGTTGCGCCCGTCCACCGTGGCGGGAACGGCAATGGTGGAGATGTCCGGGCGCAGGGTTCCGGTTGTGACGCCAGGGACGGGGGTGTCGGGGTCAAGCAGGGCGGCCAGTTCGCGCCCACGTGCTGCGGATTGGGCGAGATCGGACGCTGCGTCGGACGCGGGCAAGATGCCCGCGCTCCCAGTGGTAGGCCAGCCGGGTAGCGGGATGCGAGGCCAGTCCATGCGCAGCGCCCCGGCGTTGGCCTCGCGGTAGGCGGGGTCGTGCAGCATGGTAAGGACATGGTGAAACAGGTCTTTAACGCTTGCGTTGATATGTTCGAGATAGCGTTGCGCGGCGGGCGACAGGTTGGGGCGGCGTTGCTCGCTGTTCCCATCAGTTCCAAGGCCGTCGTCGTGGAGCCAAATCGGGAACCAAAGGGCAGTGCGCTCAATCATATGCAGCGAACCGAGATGCTGCGTGAGACAGGTCTGCGGTTCGGTCTCTCCCTTCCGAAGATGTTGGGCGGCGGAAAACCATATATTCTCCTCAAACACATGCGGCTTGTAGTCAGCCCGTGAACGATCAAGCAGACCGCTATCCGCCTCCCAATAGAGCCAGCGGTTATCGAACGGTCGGTAGGTGAAGCGGATGAAGCCAGCCTCAATCGGTCCGCCACGTGAGAGCAGTGAGTCTCGCACGGACCGTGCATTGAACCCAGCCGTCGTCTTCATCACCCCTGGATAGCGCCGTGTAATCTCCTCATGGCTTAACCCCGCGTCGAAGTAATCCGCGATGCGCGTCTTGAGCCGTTCAAGGTCGGTATCAACGAGGAACCCATCTCGGCTGGTCTTCACACCGGGAAACGACCTCGGAAACAAGTCGGGCAGCGCTGGCCAATTGAACCAATCCTCACTTACAGGCGCGGGCTTGAACGGCAAGCCCAACCCAAGGTTGGGCTCCAGAAACGAATAGCCTGAATCCATCGTCGGAGCGTCAAGAGAATCCAGGAGTGCTTGCCGACGTTCAGTCGCTTTCGCTTGGTGGAAGTCCCGGTACAGAATTCGCTTGCTCTTTGCTGAAGCGGTCGTCCCTGACTTGGAAAACAGCGCGATGCTCGTGCCTAATTTGATGCCGGGCGATTGGCCTTGAAGCGCAAAAACCGTCTCGCTGGTCCGCCCGTCGGGTGCGTATTCCGAGATGATGCGGTCGCCATGCAAATTATCAATCCGAATGGCGTCAAACGCTTCCAGATACCGCTCCCGCATGCCGGTGAACGACAACCCGTCCAGCCATGAATAGTTGGAGATGAAACACACCACCCCCTGCCCGGTCTTCTCGGCAATCCGTCGTTCGGCCATACGGAAGAAACGGACGTAGAGATCGTTCAAGCCTTGGCCTTCGGGCCGCCGCACCCGCTTGGTTACCCGGTAGGCGTCCGACAGTACCCGCTCTTCGTCTACGGCCATACCGGCAAAGCCGTTGTAGGGCGGGTTGCCGAGAATCACGAGAATCGGGGTGTCCTGCTTGACCCGTTCGGCCCGGTCGCGTTCTTCTTCGAGTTCGGGGAAGGGGAGCGGCTTGGTGGTGTGGGGTTCCCAGCCGGTCAGGGCGTTGGTGAGGAAGACGCCGGGGCGTTCATTGCCATCATCCGCCAAGGGTGCATCCAAATCCTGCATGGTCAGGCCGACTTGCAAGTGCGCCACTACAAACGGGGCGGGCATGATCTCGAAGCCGAACACCCTGTGCAGGGCGGCCTGCTTGACCCGTGCGCCAGCGAGGGCGCCCATGCCTTTGCCGGTGAGATTCTCAGCAATCCGGCGCAACACTTCCGCCAGATACGCCCCGGTGCCACAACACGGGTCGAGTACATAAACATTATCCGCAGCCAACCCGTCCGGGATATGCAGGTCGTCTTTTAGCGCCTTATCTACCCTCGCCACCATGTAGCGGACGACTTCGGCGGGCGTGTACCAGACGCCTAACTGTTTCCGTAGTTCTGGGTCAAAGGCTTCGAGAAAGGGTTCGTAGAAATAGGGCACGGCTTCGCCTTCGTTGAAGCGGGTGAAGAAGGCCGCGTGGTCCACGCGGTTGAGGGCAGAGGAAGTCCAGTCCAGGACTTCGACCAGACCGAGCGGTTGCAGTCGGCCGGGGTCGGAAATCTGCTGGAATAACGCCCGCAGCACCGGTGCGCGCAGATGCCAGACGGCTTCATGCCAGTTGAACGGCCCCCTCGGTGACGGCACGTGCCGTGCCCATAACACCCAGGCCGAGAACACGCCGTAGAATAAGGTCTGCACCAGGGTGGAATAGAAGAAGCGCGTTCCCTTGTCGCCCTCGAAGCGCACGCCGAGCGCTTCCTCCAGGGCCGCGCGCACGGCGGCAAGCGACGGGGCGTCGTCTCCTGTGGCCTCAACCCGAGAGAGCCCGTCGCGGGCATAGGACGCCAGTAGCCAGGCCAGGTCTTTCGGTTCGGTCAGCGCGGTCCGGTGGGACAGGGCACGGCAGAGATACTCTCCGAGCCCGGCGCCGACTGCACGGGCAAACGCCCGCGGCGTTTCCAAGCGACGTGCAAAGTCTTCGGCGGTGGGTGCCAGCCGGAAGGTTTCGAGTGTGGCCGGCTGGCCGGCGGTGTCTTCGCCTACCAGGACGAAATCGCGCGTATTGGTGACCAGGACGAGACGATAGCGCTCCCAATAGCGACTGACTTGGGCGCTGTCCGCGGTCAGCCAGGCATCGTCACTGGCGGACTTTACTTCGATCACACCGCGTTCGGGGGTCTGTCCTTCTTTCGGCTGGCCCCTCTGTACCTGCTTGGCCGTGTAGAGCCCGAAGTCGGGATGGCCTGCGCCCTGGGCTGCGAGTTCGGCCACGCAGAACACCTTGGGTTTCAGCGTCGTACCCACGGCGTCGAGCAGGGCGGACAGTGCCGGATAGTATGACCGCTCGCCGGTCGCCCCGCCCGAGGCGCGTATGCGGCGGAGGTCGGTCAGATAGGTTTCGACTACCGTTGTCAGTTTGGTGTTCGGGGTCGGCATGACGCCTGTTGTGGCTGAGACCGGGACGCCAGGCAAGTCCGGTGCGGGCTGACGCGGCATGGCCGGAATAGGAAGGACCGGCTCAGAACCACCCCTCTTCCTCGTCTTCAAAGGCGTCTTTTCTGAGCGGGAGGGCTTGTGAGGGCAGACGGTCCTGCCAGCGCAGCATCCGATGGGACTGGCCGCCCGTGCGATCAATCACGCCGGCCAGCCGGCGGGTGATACGGCCGGTATGCAGATAGCCGACGCTCTCTATGGTGATAATCGTGGGCAGACCCCCGCGGGCCGCGGTCGCGTCCAAGAACTCTTCTCCGCAGTTTTCGCGCCTTTGCCGGATCGTTTCCTGCGCGGTTTCCGCATCAACCCCCTGTATGGCCCGGAGCACTAAGGCGTTGGCGGTTTGTGTATTGGCCATATTGCCGCTGCGCGCATTGCCATACACCGTGAACACCTCGTTCAGGGTGTTGTAGAAGAGATCCTGGCTGACGTCGCGGATCAACAGGAGTTCATCAATCGTGTCGAGCGGCCCGTCCTTGGCCGGGTAGGAAATGTCCTGGGCCAAGTAATAGTCACTCTCGACGCCATTCAGCCGCTCCAAGGGGTCCGGGTCGCGCCAGTCGAGGATGGCATCGGCCAGGGCATCCCCAAAGTCCGGATCAAAGTCCAGGTTGGTAAAGGTTTGGCGTAAAATAAGCTCGTCCACCTGGTTGATATTAATTTTTCCGCTCTCGTCACTGACGCGGACCTGATAGCCACCCTCGCCATACGCTTCGTTTCTCCATTGGCCATCGCCCAGCAGCCAGAGGTCCGGGCACTCCTCGGTCTCATCATCGCTCAGCCGGTCGTGCGGGCCCAGCCGATCTTCGTCTTGGAGATTGCGCGTGCGGCCCTGCTGGCTCGTCCGGATGAGCTGGTAGAGGACGCGGTTCAGCCCGGCGATGGCTAAATAATAGGTTTTGACCTCCTGTTGGTAGACATCGGTACTCAGCCCCTCCACCCGGGCGGTGCGGCCGAGCTCGATCGCCACAACCATGAGCACCATCAGCGCCCACACGACAACAATCAGGACAACGCCGCGCTCGTTCCGCAAAGAGTAAACGCGTTCAGCTTTTTTGTCTGATTGGAGGACACGTTTACTCTTCATGGCCGCTATCTCCGACCCTGGCTCCGCCGGCGGTTCTGGGGAGTGCGACGCAGTTCCGCAACAGGCTCCTGGACCTGAATCGGGACTTCGATTCGCCATTCGTTTGGCACCCCCTCGCTATCAGAGCGGGATGGGGGGGGAGCGCGCCACGACAGCCGCACGGCCTGGGGCAGTTTCGGTTCCTCTTCTCCGCTCCAAGTCTCATGCCAGGCTTCTTCGTCTTCGTCTTGCCGCTGCCCAAAATACTCCCAGACCAGTTCATCCACATCGGACAGGACCTCGGCCTCCAGGGATAAACTCCCGTCCCGCTCTTCGGCTAAATCGGCCGGTAAGGTCGGGGCTGAAACCCGCATCCACAGCCCGCGCCGGCCGTCTTCTTCTCTGATGAAGTAGGAGACCTTCTCCAACCCACCGATTTCGGGCCGGTCGGCAGAGGCCACGAAACGGAGTTCCTCTTCGTCACCAAAAAAGTAGACGAGGCGCTCGCCGTCGACCAGCAGCATGAGCGGGTAGGCGGACTTCAGTTTACGGACAATCAGGGCCAGGGCGGCGCGGACCCGCTGGTTCTCAATACTCCGGGAGGTGCCACGTTCGAGCGCGTCTGCGCCAAAGCCGAGCGCGCCATAGACGCCGAGGGAGACCAGACTCATCAGCACCAGGCTGATCAGGAGTTCGAGCAGGGTAAAGCCGCGGGCGGGTCGCAGGCTTAAAAGAGTAAACGTGTCCAGCAGCTTTGGATCATTGGAGGACACGTTCACTCTTCCCCTTCTTTGAGACTATCGGGCTCCTCGTACATGAGGCGCATGGAACGCAGTTCGAAACTGCGCTGGCGCTCCCCTTCCCCCCAGCCGACGCTGACCCTGATCTCCTTGATATGCAGCCGGGACGCCTCTCCGCCCAGCTCATCGTTTGCCCTTTCTGCGGCCTCTTCTTCGGTTTCATCCGGAAAGATTTCCTGCACCTGTGCCCGCCAGAAAAAGCCATCCGGCAGCTCTCCGCTCTCCTCTCCGTCCTCCAGGAAATCCGGGCCAAAAAACCCATCCATCACGTTCTGGGCATGGATGACCGCCTGGGTGCGGTGTGAGGCTTTTCCGGTGAGGCGGAGACTGCCGGCGAAGAGTTCCAGCACGGCAACCAGGCCGACCGCCAGGATAGAGAGCGCGACCATGACCTCTAAGAGGGTAAACCCCGCAAAGAGGGAACGTGTCCCGCATCTGCCGGTCGAGGAAGGCCACATTCCCTCTTTTCTCCAGAGGCGCGTCTGACGCTGCCGGTCTTCTTTTTTCATACTGGCGGCCTCCCTCTCCGGGTGGCGGCCGCCTGTGTCTCCTGACTATTCCCCAGCATAGCGGACGGTGGCTGTCCCCAGCAGCGGATTCAGCACGATGGTATACGCGATGACGTTCGTCCCCCGCTGCTGTTCTATTGTGATCTCCCCGCCGGAATTTGTCCCGTCCGCATAAAAGCGGAACTCGACTTCCCCCTCCTCCCGCACCCACAGACTCGTGGCTGAGAGCTGGAGGTCTCCGTCCGGGGAAGGCGTCTGCTCATCTGCGTGGTCGGACTCATCCTCACTGTCAGCCTGAGCCGCAATCTGCCGCCCGGACTCCTGCCAATACCGATTGTCTTCGGGGTCAATGATGAGACGCTGTTCTATACCATCTGTGAGCGCCCGCAGGCGTAAGAGTTCCAGCGTGGTCCGTAGCTGGGCCGCCGTCCGCTTCGGATCACTGCCGCCAAATCGATTCCCGACCGCAGGGACGACAATGGCAAAGGCGATGCTGATAATGACGAGGACCAGGATCAGTTCGATCAGGGTAAAGCCCTTCTCCGTGTGGGAGGGAAAAACACCGCCAGGGCGGCCAGGGCTGAATAGTCTCTTTGGCATGGAGAGGGGCGCGCGCTGCGCTCACGGGTTGGAGGGTGTCTGCTGCCTGGCCCGCCGCAGGGCGTTCAGCTTGAGGATAATCACCAGCACGGCTCCACCGATGCCCACCGTACAACGCAGGGGTTCCTGAGTCTCGTTCCATATCTCCAGCAAGCAAAAGCCGATCACCCCAACCATCAGGGCAATCATGATCCGGTCCCACAGGTTACGCATGACGCTCTCCAATGATGCTATCGAATGCAGTCCATATGCCGCGTCAAATCCTTGGTGATATTCTTCTGATGCGCTTCCAGGGTGCCGCCGCCAATCTCCAGCAGTTTGGCGTCTCGCCATAAGCGCTCAACCACGTATTCGTTAAAATAGCCATAGCCACCCAACACCTGCATGGCGTTGTCGGCGACGGTTTTTGCCATGGTCGTGGCGACCAGCTTGACGCCGTCCGAGTCGATGCGATGGCCAGGTCGGTCCAGATTCATATTCCGCGCGGTGTGATACAGATAGGTTCGCGCCGCCATGTACTGGGCATAGGAATCCGCGATATAGCGCTGGATCTGCCCAAAGCGGTTAATCGGCTGACCATAGGCGGTGCGCTCACTCGCATAGCGGGTCATATCTTCGACGCAGCGGCCGGCGATGCCGGTAGACATGGCGCCAATAGTGACCCGCTCGATTTCCAGGTTGCGCATCATGTGGAGCATGCTGTCGCCCTCTTCGCCGAGGCGATTGGCAACCGGAACCTGACAGTCGTCAAAGACGAGCTCGGCGGTCGTGGAGGCGCGCATCCCGGTTTTGCCGTGGAGGCGTTGACCGAGCGAAAATCCGGGAAAGCCCCTCTCGACAATAAACGAACTCACACCCTGGTCTGTTTTCGCGTAGACGAGAAAGAGATTGCCCAGCGTCGTGTCATCCAGCGCGCCGTTGGTAATGAACATCTTGCGGCCGGTAATGGCATAGCTATCCCCGCGGCGGACCGCCCGGGTTTTCATACCGAGCACGTCTGTGCCGGCCGAGGGCTCCGTCATACACATCCCTCCGACCCAGTCGCCGGAGAGGAGGGGCGGCAAATAGTGCTGGCGCTGTTCGTCGTTGGCGTTGCGACAGAAATTATTGACCAGGAGCATGGCGTGGGCCAGATAGGCCAGGCAGAAGCCTGGGTCTGAGGCGGAAAGTTCCTCGTGCGCGATCACGGCAGCCACCGCGTCCATGCCCGCCCCGCCATACGCTTCCGGTACCGTAATGCCCAGCAGTCCGAGCTCGCCGAGCTGGCGAAAGAGGGCGATATTGAAGCGTTCCTGACGATCGTGCTCCAGCGCCTGCGGCTCGACCCGTTCTTTGACAAACTCCCGAACCGTCTGGCGTAAAAGACGATGCTCTGCAGAGGGGTGAAAGATATCGACGTCGGCCGTCACGTATAGACCTCCTCATCTTCATATTCTGCGCGCCCAGCCTATCAGCATTCGTCGCGTATTGCAGTCCTCACCCAGATTTTTTGCGGCCTCTCTTGTAAAAAAGACGGAGCGGGTCTAGGACGGTCTTGAAAGAGTGAACGTGTCCTCCAATAACATGCAGATGCTGGACACGTTCACTCTTTGGGCGAAGAGCTACACACCGGCGTTGGTAGAGGCAATCCGGTGACCCCAAAGAATGAGGTCTGCGGGCTGCCCTCTCAGGAGCGGCCCGCCGGGGTCTACAGCAAGCCAAATTCAGAAAAATATCCATCTGATCGAGAACGGCTATGAATACCAGCGGGCATGCTTTACGGACTGATCTGGTGCATATCTGCCACGCCATATACCACCAGGGCTTCATCGCGTCTTCAGAAGGGAATGCCAGCGCCCGTCTGGGGCCGGACCGCATCCTGATCACTGCCCGGGGCGTACACAAAGGCTTCCTCCGCTCAGACCAATTGATCGAAACCGATCTGGACGGGAAGGCGGTGGATGACGCGCGCGCGCCGTCATCGGAAATCGCCCTCCACCTGGCCGCGTACCGGGAACGGGAGGATATTGCGGCGGTCGTTCACGCCCATCCGACAACCGCGGTTGCGTGTACACTAGCGGACATCTCGCTGGCCGACGGGACCCTGCCTGAAGTCGTCACGGCGCTGGGCGCCATTCCAACCGTCCCGTATACAACGCCGGGGACGCGTGAGGCTGGTGAGGCCATCTGTCCTTTTATCCGCCAGTTCGACGCCCTGATGTTAGCCCGGCACGGTTCTGTCACGGTCGGCGTGACCCTCCAAGAGGCCTACTCAAAGCTGGAGATGCTTGAACACGCCGCCCAGATTCTCTTCCGGGCGCGCCTCCTCGGCGGAGGCCAGCCCTTACCAGAGGCAGAAGTGACCCGCTTGTTACGCGCGGGGGGACACAACCCCGAACAGGTGCTCTCCCAGGTTCAGGGCGGAAACGGAACGGCCCACTCTCCTTCTGAACCGGCGTCCTGTCAGCCGGTCGAGCTTTCACTGGAAAAGTAAGCCTCGCCGCTGAGGAGCAGGCATGGGTATTCTGAATCGGATCTTCAAGCGGGGCGTGTCTGGGGCGGAGTCTCAACCAGCCCCCCGCGTCGCGGCGCTGCCGCTTCCTCCCCCCCAGGGCAGGAATAACTATCTCATCGTGATCCTCGATAGCTGCCGGTATGATGCCTTTATGGCCGCCCGGCCGAGAACGGTCAGCGCCCTGGGCGAGGTCGAGCGTCGCTGGAGCTATGCGTCGTGGACCGCCCCGTCCCATTACAATCTGCTGATGGGGCTGCTGCCCCACTCCAGCCCGCAGCAGGTCTATGCCTCGGAGTATTACAAACAGGATTTTTTCAAATACCGGGAACGCCTTGGCGCCGAACAGGTTGAGTTCAAGAGTCTGGTGCCGCAGCTCTTTTTACCCACATTCCTGAAATGGAAGCTGGGCTACCGGACACACGCGATGGTCTCTCTACCCGTTCTGAACCCGGCCACGCTGCTCAATAAGGACTTCGACTCCTTTACCCTGATGCCGACCCATAATGACATGGCCGCCATGCTTGAGCGCTTATCCTTTTCTCCCGACCGACCGTCTTTCTACTTGCTGAATGTCGGCGAGACGCACTACCCGTACGCCCTGCCCAACGAGCCGAGCGAGGAGTGGCCGAGGATTCACGGCGTCCACGGCGTCTTCAAGCATCTGGATGACGCCGTCGTCGGCGGGAAGCTGATTGAGACCGAAGCCGAGGAGCGGTTCTTCGACCAGGACAAGCTCGACCTCCTGCGGCAGCGCCAAGTCGACGCCGTGCGCTATCTTGACGGCGTGTTTGAACGCCTCTTCGACCTCGTCCCCCCCAATACCTATATTACGATTACCGCCGACCACGGCGAGCTGTTTGGCGAGGGGGGCTATTTCGGACACGGCCCCATCAACCACGAAAAAGCCTACGAAGTCCCCTTTGTTGAGGGCAAGCTGCGTTAAGGCCCGCCTAGAGCGTTTCCCGCTAGGCCCTAGCCGTGCAGGGAGCTCCCGTCATGCCGGACGTGATCCGGCATCCAGTGGACGGCGGGGGCTGGGGGCCTGGATTCCTGCTTCCGCAGGAATGACGAGCGGCTACACAGAGTCGTGATTTGCTCTGGACTACGCTCCGCTTTGCCTCAAGTGCGGCAATACGTCCGTCGCCAGGTGTCGGAGTTGATCCATGGTCGCGGCGGCGGGGACCGCCGGCAGGAGGGTCATATGCTGTGCCCCGGCGTCAATATAGCGTTGCAGCGTGGCCGCGCACTCCGAGGCCGGGCCGAGCGCGCTATATTTATCGATAATCCTGTCAAACGACTGATTATATTCCGTTGACAGGGTGTGCACGGCATTCGCTCGCGCTGCTTCGTACGTGGGCGCGATGCAGAAATACAGGACGACGCCTCCGGTAAACGTGGTCCGCGCCGCGGTATCGCGTTGATGCCAGTGCTCCAGCGCCTTGTCCAGACTGGTGCGAAAACGCTCCGGCGTCACAAAATAGGCAAACCAGCCGTCCCCATACGTTCCGGCCCGTTTCAGCGCCGCGTCAACCCGGCCGCCGACCCAGATAGGGGGATGTGGTTGTTGAAGCGGACGCGGAGTCATCCGGGCGTGCTCAAATTGCAGAAACTGGCCGTCAAGCGTGGCTGAAGGGTCGGTCCAGAGCGCCTTAATCACGCGCAGGCCCTCAGTGGCCCGCCGGCCGCGTTCCCTCAAGGAAATGCCACAGGCCTCATATTCCTTTTGGAACTCGCCCCCAACGCCTACGCCGAGAATGGCCCGCCCGCCGGACAGCCAATCCAGGCTGCCTATCATTTTGGCGACCAGGGTCGGATTGCGCAGCGGCAGGAGCAGCACCCCGGTCCCGAGTTTGATCTTCGTTGTCCGCGCCGCAAAGGCGCCCAGCATGGTGAACGGGTCCAGCACCGGGCTGTGCCACAGCACGTGGTCGCGGTAGAAGAGAATGTCATAACCAAGCTGTTCGATTTCCTCGGCCCAGCGACACAGCGTCGGGCCGGAAACCAGCCCGCCCCCAAACCCGCCCAAGGTTGTCCCGAACGTGACCTGGCTCATGTTATCTATCCCTTCTGCCCTGGTACGAGAGCGTAGCGTAGGGGAGAAGATTAGGGTTATCAAAAATCATACGAGCCTTTTCAGATCGGGGCAGATCGGGGCGTTTGATCCGTCTCAGGGATGTTTGTCACTACGATCCCGATCAACACAGCTAGCAGACCAACGACAAAACGGAGCGTGACAGGTTCATGCAGTAGCACCGTGCCCAGCAGTGTTGCCGTTAGGGGATTCAAGGTTAAGCAGACCGCCACACGGGTCGGCGAGGTTCGTTCCAATGCCCAGACCCATAGGGCATAGCCAATGCCACCTCCGAGCGTGCCAATATAGAGAACCGCGCTCCATCCAAGTGGCGTGAAGGTCGGGAGTCCCTGTAGCACGCTCACTCCTACGGCAACAGGTGCCAAGGTGAGAGCACCAACCACCATTGTCAGGGTGGTGAATAAGAGGGCTGGATAGCGCTGCAGATACGGCTGTGAATAGACGTTATAGCCTGAGACACAACCGGCAGCGCACAGGAGCAAAACATCGCCGACCCACACGAAATGGATGTTGCTGGTTAGTGACACTCCCTCCCCAAGAGCAATCACAAGACCACTCGCGGCAAGAGCCGTCCCAAAAAGCTTCGCAAGTGTGAATCGTTCCTCTCTACGCCAGCGGGCCAGCAACAGGGTTAGTAATGGTTGCGACGCAAGGATCAGTGCCCCACGTGACGCTGGGGTAAATTGTAGCCCGATACAGACCAGGGCGGGCATGGCTGCATACATGAGCATACCCAGCCAGACAATAGCACTCAGATCGCCCGGGAATACGCATGGTCTTTCCGACTTCAGCAGGATAGGGGCGAGGCAGACAGCGCCAATGCCAAAACGGAGGAAGGCCAGGAGCAACGGATCGGTTTGATCAATGACGAACTTGGTACTAAAGACCATTCCGCCAAAGAACACACTGGCCAGTGCAGCAGACCAAGCCGTCCAGAATGTTAGAGTAGCAAACACAGGCAACTTGTATCAGCAAACTTCTCTCTCAGATGCACTGGCCAAAGAGATTCTTGGTCACAATGCTCCTCAGAATGACACGTATCGAATCTGCATGGACAACCTGCCGCGTAGCGTACGCTGGGCGCACGACTGCGGCATTCCTACCGTGCTACCCATGCTTGGCAACGACTTCATCCGCAAAGCGCTCCAGGGCTGTAGTGACATCGCCAGCCCGTAGCGCGTGCATATTGACCAAGAGGCGCTGGACGCCGAGGTCTTCGTACACTGCCAGACTGTCCAGCCCTTCCCCGGAGTAATTCCAGTATGCGGTGATTTCGAGTTCCCGTCTGTCACGGCCCTGCCGGTCACATTCTTCTGCCAGCGTCTGCATATGGCCCCGGTAGTCGTCCAGGTCCTTGCCAATCACATACCAGCCGTCGCCATACTTCACAGTGCGTCGGATCGCTGCTGCCGTCACCCCTCCAATGACCAGCGGCACCCCACCCGCCTGGGCGGGTTTGGGGCGCATGGTAAACCCCTGCCAGTTGACAAACTCGCCGCGGAAATCAACCTCCTCACCGGTCCAGACTGTCTTGAGGGCTTCGAGATATTCGTTGGCCCGTTTTCCCCGCCGCTCAAACGGTACGCCGATAGCGGCAAACTCCTCACGCAGCCAGCCGATGCCCAGGCCGAGCATCAACCGGCCCTGGGACAGGTGGTCAATCGACGAGGCCCATTTGGCCAAATAGAGCGGGCTCATCTGGGGCAGGATGTTGACCCCGGTGCCCAGCCGGAGCGTGGTGGTGGCCGAGGCGATGAAGGTCAGGGCAACCAGAGGGTCGATAATCGGCGCGTCGGGTTTGAACGGCAGTTTTCCGTCCGGGTTATAGGGATACACCGAGTCATACTGCTTGGGAATGATCACATGCTCCGCGGTCCACACGGACTCATAGCCGAGCGCTTCGGCCTTTTGGACAAACGGAATTACTATTTCCGGGTCTGTGAATTCACGCAGGTTAATCGGGACGATACCGAATTTCATGTCTCCTCCTTAATGAGGGAAGAGCCGTCCAAGTGTGCTCAGGAATCTAGGCCCGACCGGGGTGCTCGAAGACGGCAGGTGAGACCAGCCGCCCGATTTCCTCATCATACCCGCCGTTTGGGTGCTTTTCCTAAAGGGAATCAAGGTTGGCTCAGAGATTACTCGACGCGTTGCTTACATCATTCCCGCGTTCCCAGCGACAGTCCGGCTGCCGGCACCCTCTTCCATCTGCTGCACGGCAAAGATGGAACGGTAGCCGGCGGACCAGTCGGGCGGCATGAGGCAGGGGCGCGGGTCGAAATCGATCCACTTCGCGGCCTCGCCACGGATAATTTGATTCGAGAACGGGAACCGGTCTGTCAAATTTGTGAGCGTAATCGCATCGGCCGCTGCGTACGTCTGGAGGAGGAGGGGCCGCATGCGCGGCGAGTGATTGGGCATAGACCCGTGGACCATACGGCAGTTATGGACGGTCACCGAGCCCCTGGGGCCTTTCAGCCACACGGCATTGTGGGGGCCGACGCGGGCCACATCCCGGTCGTTGAGGGCGCCGGTCCACTCATTGTTCTCGTTGTACAGATCGAACAGCGGTCCCTTATGGCTGCCAGGAATCACCCCCATCGGACCCATCTCCTCGTCCACATCGCTCAGGTAGACGCCAATCGTCAGGGGTGAATAATTGGTGTGCGGCCAGTACTGAATATCCTGATGCCACTTCACCTCTTCGCCCCCGTCCGACCATTTGAAGTTGAGCTTTGAGTGGTGGTATTTCACGTTCGGACCCAACAGGTCTTGGGCCAGGTCGGCCAGCGGCCCTTCAAACGTAAACTCGCGATAGACCGGATGCGTATCGACCGGGCTCAGGAGACGCCGCAGGCGGGGATTACTCGGGCTATGACTCGGTTCCACGTCAAAGAGTTTTTTGGACGGGGTTGCTACTCTACTCTGCTCAATGAACTCGTTGGTGGTTGCCCAGAGGGTCTCCAGCCAGTCATCCGAGATGAATTTCTCCAGCAGCAGATAGCCCTGCTCGAAATAAAACTCACGCTGCTCTTGGGTGAGGACCTTTGGGCGATGGGCGAGAATCTCTTCCGTTTTCATACTGTCTCCCTCCGCTGTGGACGGGCCGAAGCCTATCAGTCGCCAAAGCTGGTCCCGACCAGACGTGCCGCTTCAATGAGGGGATGGTCCGGGGAGACCAGTTTCTTTTTCCCGGCGACCTCTTCCAAAGGCACGGGCCGGAGTTCCTGGTCCTGCACGGCCAGCATAAAGCCGTCGCGGCCTTCCCGCAGCAACTGAGCGCAGCGCGTGCCCAGCCAGGTGGCCAGGACACGGTCCGTGGCCGAGGGCGTTCCCCCGCGTTGCAGATGACCCAGAATGGTCAGGCGCGATTCCTGGCCGGTCAGGTGCTCCAACTCCTGGGTAAGATGAATCGTATGGCCGACGTGTTCCTTGTGGAATTTTTCCAGCTTGGCCGAGGCTTTTTCCTTTTCTTCTTTGTCTTTGGCCTCCCGTTTTTGGTGGACGAGGTCCTCGACCTTTTCGGCGTCGCTGACAGACAGCGCGCCTTCTGCGACCACGATAATGCTGAAGTGTTTGCCCTGTCTGGCACGTTCCCGCACAGTCTGGGCAACCCGCTCAATATGATAGGGAATTTCCGGGATAAGAATGACATCCGCCCCGCCGGCCGTCCCGGATTGGAGCGCCAACCAGCCGGCTCTATGGCCCATCACTTCGACCACGATAATCCGGTCGTGGCTGGTCGCGGTTGAGTGCAGCCGGTCTATGGCCTCGGTCGCGATGCCCACCGCGGTATTAAACCCGAAGGTGACGTCCGTCTTGGCAATATCGTTGTCAATCGTTTTGGGCAGGGTAATGATATTCAGGCCCGCTTTCTTGAGACGCAGCGCGTTTTTCTGGGTGCCACCCCCGCCCAGACAGACCAGCGCATCCAGATGATGCCGCCGATAGGTATCAATAGTGGCATCCGTCATGTCATGGACCCGGCCGCCAATGGACATGCGGTGCGGCTTGTCCCGACTGGTGCCGAGAATGGTGCCGCCGTCGGTTAGAATGCCCGAGAGCGCTTTGCTGTCCAACTCCAGGGTTTGATTCTGCACCAAGCCGCGAAAGCCGTTTTGAAAGCCGATAATCCGGATATCATAGGCGTCCAGGCAGGCCTTGCCGACCGCGCGAATGGCCGCGTTGAGTCCGGGACAGTCTCCACCGCTGGTTAAAATGCCGACGTATTGCGCCATACGGTTGCGCCTATATTATGGTCTCCGTCTCTTCCATGTCGAGTGCCGGTCAAAAGATCCGATGTCTGCAAAAGAATGTATCGGACGGTAGCCGACCGTGATGGTGAAAACAAGTTGGCAGCAGCATATAAACCCAGCATGAGGAGGGCAAACGCATGCAAACCGAGGAAACCCGGGCCTTAATCAACACCTATTACGCAACCCTGCCGACCGGAGACCGGAAAAAGCTGGCGTCGCTGTTTACCGAGGACATTGTCTGGTATCCACCCCAGAGCGCGCCGATTGGGGTCGTTGAGGGTCCCGAGGCGGTGGCGGCCGAACTGGGCGGCGACACACCCAAAAGAATATTCGATATGAAGACCTTCCGCCTGACCGTCCATCGTATCCTGGCCGACGGCGACACCGCGGTGGTCCAGCACGCCATTTCTGCCAAGTCCAAAGAGGGCGAGCAGTACGATAACGAATACTGCTGGGTGTATCAGTGTCGCGACGGCAAAATCGCCAAGATCGAAGAGTACGCGGATACGCTCAAGGCCGCCCGGATTTTTAAGTGGGTGTGAGACCTCGCCCTACTCTTGATCGTATCCGAAACCAGTCTATCAGATGGGCTCTAAACCGAGGTGAAGTCCGAGTGCCAGGTCGAGCACCTCCTGTGTCTTATCTGAAATTCGCCCCGCCTGCCTGATAATCCTGTGCTGATCGTATGTCATAATCATCGAGGCATTTGCCACACGTGCCTCTGTGAGATTCGATCGAGGCTTGCGCAGGTCTACCATATAGGCACGCCTTGCGCGCGCTGCGGTATATGTCTGGGTCGGAACTACCGTGACTGCCTGTCCGTATTGATTGGCAATATCATTCGAAACAATGACACACGTTCGGATCTTTTGCGGTTCTACACCGACAGACGGATCACACTGAATCCACACAATATCGCCTCTGTGGAAGCTCATAGCCTCAGGCATCGTCATCCGTAAGCAGCTCTGCCTGAGCCCCTTCCCAGTCTTTTAACACCGCGCGGGTGTCGGCACGTCCAACCGTATAATCTTGTGCAAGTCGCTTGCGTTGCTCCTGTGCCGCCCGCTGCGACAACCCTTCTGATAATATCTCGCGAGCCAGCCGCGCACAGGGCTTTCCGACTTGTTTAGCGTGTCGTTTAAGCTCCTGATACGTATCTTTATCAAGCGTCAAATTCAGGCGTTCCATAGCACGAAACGTAGCACCGCTTAACAAGAAAATCGAGCGCTTGAATAAAAGAGGACGGCATTGAGGCAAGGTCATTAAAATATGCCAGGGTCGAAGAGTACGCGGATACGCTCAAGGCCGCCCGGATTTTTAAGGGGGTGTGAGTGAGAAATATGGGGGGCTCAGATTCGTCTGACCTCCCACAACACGGTTACGCTGCTTTCAAGGGCGAAATCCGAGCGAGTTGCTTTTTTATCTCTCTGGCCCCATCCCACAGATCAACCGCCTGCTGAGCGTTTAACCAAAACTCAGCGGTATTGCCAAAGAGCCGAGAGAGCCGTAACGCCATCTCCGGGCTCACGGCTCGTCGTCCTCGCAGCAACTCATTCACCGTCTGGCGCGACACTCCAAGGGCCTGGGCAAAATGCGACACGGTCAGCCCATAGTCCGGTAAGAAATCTTCCCGCAGCATCTCCCCCGGGTGGGTCGGACGGACCTTTCTTTCTCTATTGTTGGGAATACTCATCCGATACCTCGTCTCAGTGATAAGGGCTGGATGACCGATCTTCGTCTCGTCAGTCTTGGAGAAATCGGCTGATGGATAGTACAGCGGATGGTATTATTTGAACCTCTTCTGGAATCACTGACTCCAGAAGCGAGGGCGTATCTTCAATGGCAACGACAATCATACGCTGGGCCTTCTTTGTCTTGGCTGCCCTGTATAGTGCTAAGGCGGCCTCTGCGACTGTCTCTCCAGGCCGCTGAACACGAACAGGAATTGGCACGCCCCGGTACGTTTCTTCCAAAAAAGCGTCAATCCCATTGCTCCGTTGTACGGGAGTATGCGCAATCCCGTTGAGCAGAGCTAAGGCTTGACCACTTGCGGTCTTATAGGAGTCCATCCCCTTCTTTAATACCTGAGACTCCGTTCTTATAGGTGCGGCTAGGCGGCGGCGTGTCAGTTTGACAGCTTCCTCTGAAACGTCGATCCCGATTGCCGATCGTGCGAGTAATTTCGCCGCGACAAGGGTCGTGCCACTGCCGCAGAAAGGATCAAGTACTACGTCCCCCTCATCCGTAACCAGCCGAATGATCCGCTCAAGAAGAAGAAGCGGTTTCTGCGTGGGATACCCGGTTCTCTCCCTAGCCTTTGGGTTCAGAAAAGGAATTTCCCACACATCGCTGAGCGGGACTCCTCGCTTACTTCCCCCATACACAACATTACCATCCTCATCTCGCGCGTAGACTGATTTGTTTGAGTCGTCGCGGCTGCGACGCTGAAGGATCTGATCCACGTTTGTGGTTGGTGAATAGCTAGCCCGAATGACATTGAACTTGAAGGTTGCTTCCTTAGAGTAGAAGAGAATGGTCTGATGTGCAGGCAGGAGTTTTCGCGCTGAGTTCGACCATCTTCTGTAACTCCAAATGATCTCCGATTGAAAGCGCTTCATGCCAAAAACATCGTCGAGAACGAGTCTCGCAACGTGAGAGGCGGTCTTGTCGCAATGGAAAAAAATGGAGCCTGTCGGCTTGAGAACTCGGTGGAGCTCTCCCAGCCGCTCGGCAAGAAACGACGCGTACCCTGATATCGAGTTCCACCGGTCGTCAAAGGAGAATTCCGTGCTTCGGTCTCGCGTTGACAGCTTCTGCGTGCGTTGCGTGAAAAATGGAGGATCGAGATATATCAGGTCAGCCTTCGCCGTTGGAAAGCGACGCAGGACCTCCATGCAATCGCCGCAATAGACGTTACAATCCATTCCTCTTCGTATTCTCCTCTGCAAGTTCCTGTAAAAGAGCCAAAAGGTCTATGTCAGTACGTTCCTTGACGAACTCCCAGGCTGAATTTCCGTAATAATACTCACCGTTCATCCCTTCGTACAGCGTCTGGAGGGTCTGTTGAATGCGAATAGCCTGGGTTCGGTTAGGGTAGTAGAACATGACTCGAATTGGGTGAAATCCGGCATCTTTAACCGTCTTCAGGCGAGAATGCTCCTTGGTGATATGATCTCCATCCGTCGTCGCGTCTCTCCACTTGATTTCAATCGCATCCAGCCCGACAGCGCAATCAATCTCGAAAGTCTTCGGGCGGCGTCCTTCAGTATTTGGAATACGTCGAGAAGCCGACTCTGGGTACTTCGCCTTAAAGCAGAGCTTCACGGCTTCCTCCAGGAACGACCCGGCGTATTTGTAGAGAAATCGGCCTTTATTTTGGTAAACGTCAATGAGTTCGCCCTCTCGATCGGCGATTCCAAGAACTCTGTAGATCAGATAATGAGACGTGTCATCCGCCTTCATTTCATCGACTCTTGCTTCCATCCTGGTCTTTAGATCGTCCGCATATTTCAGCGCGAGAGCCCTGAGATCATCGCGTATTGCCATATCCATCCACCCCTTGTCTGTCCAATTTAACTTCAATCATTCATATCGCTGGCCCTACCCCGTCACAACGGCTGAGGAGTTCCTGGGCAGTCCGAACATCCTCCCCAATTGTTCCCATCCTCCAGAATCGGTACAACAACTCCCTACACTACCGACACATAAGGGAAGCAAACAATGAGTGAACGGCCGTTTAGAGTGCTGGGGATACAACAAATCGCGGTGGGTGGGCTGGATAAGAATCCGTTGCGGAAGTTCTGGGTCGATACCCTGGGGCTGAGCCTGAGCGGCAATTATCGTAGCGAGAGCGAGAATGTGGATGAGGACATTGCGGTGCTTGGCTCGGGCCCGCTCAAGCTGGAAGTGGATCTCATGCAGCCCATTGATCCCGAGAAACGACCCAAGGTCCAGGACCCGCCGCTGAATCATATTGGCCTGTGGATCGATGATCTGCACGCCGCAGAAAAATGGCTGGGCGAGCAGGGTGTACGATTCACGCCGGGCGGCATACGCAAGGGCGCGGCCGGCTATGAGGTGTGTTTCATCCACCCCAAGGGCAATGCGGAGTTCCCGCTGTGCGGCGAGGGCGTGTTGATCGAGTTGGTGCAGGCTCCCGCCGAGGTGATTGCGGCGTTGTCGTGAGAGGGGAAACCCACCCCGGCCTTCGGCCACCCCTCCGAGGAGGGGATTTTTTGGGGAATTAGGAAGGGCAACCACGGGGGGTTGCCCCTACATTATGCCTTCCCCAACCCCTAGGGCGTGTCATCAGTTAGGAAGAATCCTTGGGGTTTTCCTCCCCTGCTGAGCTATACTTCTCGCGGTAGCCAGAGCGAGGAGGGTTTTGAGAATGACGAGACGGTATGCCCTACGGGATGACCAGTGGGAGCGGATTCAGGATCTCTTGCCAGGGCGAGAGGGCCATGTGGGGGGCACGGCGAAGGATAACCGCCGGTTTGTGGAAGCGGTCCTGTACCGCTATCGCGCCGGCATTCCCTGGCGTGACCTCCCCCTGCGGTTTGGGGATTTCCGCGTGGTGCATACTCGGCATATGCGCTGGAGTAAGAGCGGGGTGTGGGAGAAGGTGTTCAGGCACCTTGCGGCCGACGCCGACAACGAATACGCCATGATCGATGCCACGATTATCCGCGCCCATCAACACGCCGCCGGGGCAAAAGGGGGGACCCAGAGACGGAATGCCTTGGCCGCTCCCGAGGGGGGTTGAGTACCAAACTCCACGCGACCTGTGATGCCCTGGGCAATCCGACCAGCTTTCATCTCACGCCGGGCCAAGCCTCGGACCTCGCTGGCGCGGATGCGCTGCTCCCAGATTTGGTGAAGCACATCCAGGCCTTGCTCGCGGATACCGCGTATGATGCCCAGGAGCGCGTCCTTGACGTGTTGGAGAAGGCGGAGGTGACGATTGTTATTCCCCCCAAAACGAATCGGCGCCAGCCACGCTCCTATGATACGCACCTCTATCAGGCACGCCATCTGATTGAAAACTTCTTCGCGAAACTGAAACAATATCGTGCGCTTGCCACCCGCTATGACAAACGCGCGGTCAGCTTTCTGGGAGCTATCTATCTAGCCGCCTCGGTGATCCTCCTTAACTGATGACACCCCCTAGCAAGGTTATGAGGTTTTCCGGGTACGCGGTACATGCGGATCGGATGGGGGGTGCGGTGGAATTCGGGCAGGTCGCGCCAGGGGCGGCCGGCGGTGATACCTCCGTCTACGGCCAGGGCCTGACCCGTCACAAAACTCGAATCGTCACTGGCCAGCCATAAGGCGGCTTTGGCGATCTCTTCAGGCTCGCCGACCCGACCGAGCGGATGCAGGTGGGCCGCGCCTCTGCGCAGACCGGCCACCTGTTTATCCGTGGGCGACGGCCGGCCCACGGCCAGGGGGGTTACAATCGCGCCCGGACAGATGCAGTTGGCTCGAATATTGAACTCACCCAGTTCCAGGGCGACCGACTTGGTCAGATGAATCACCCCCGCCTTGGCCACACTGTAGAGGTGGGTCGCCATACCGGCTTCCACGCCGGCGGCGCTGGAGGTGCTGATGATACTGCCGGACTGCTGCTTTTTCATGATGGGCGCGGCATGCTTGATGCCGAGAAACACGCCTTTGAGCAGCACGTCAAAGGTCATGTCGTAGTCTTCCACACTGATGCTCTCGATCGGCCCCAGCGCACCGCCGAATCCGGCGTTATTATAGATACAGTCCAAGCGCCCCCAGCGTTCGACCGCCGCCTCAATGGCCGCTTTGACCTCGGCCTCCTGGGTCACATTCACCTGAACAAAAGCGCCCTGGTCTCCCAGCTCTTGCGCGACTTCCTGGCCCTTGTCCTCCTGCATATCGGCCACCACCACCCGGGCCCCTTGTGCGGCGAACAGGCGGACTGTTGCGGCTCCGATACCGCTGGCCCCGCCTGTAATCAACGCGACTTTTCCATCCAGTTTGCCCATCTTTTCCTCCTTATTTGTTTTCTGCTCCATGAACGGCTTCCGCTTGCGGCCGCTGCTCCGGAGAGAGCGAGAGCACATAAAAGACCAGATCCCAAAGGTCATTTGGCTCCAATACCTCTTCGTATGCCGCCATAGAGGAGCCGTCCATGCCGTTGGCAATGCGTCGATAGATATCGCTTGGCGTATGGCCGCCACGGAAACTCCATTTATGGGTCAAATCGCGGGGTATGATCGGATCGCCCTCCGCGGTTTTCAGGTCCTGACCCGAGCGTCCGTCCCCCTTGCCCTGTGCCCCATGACAGCTCGGACAGCCGGAGTCCACGTAGAGCGACGCGCCTCGGGCGATGCGTTGCTGTGTCATCTGGGGTGGCGCTGAAACCGGGGTAGGGGCGAAAATTTTTTCGTCCCCACCTTCAAAACGCTGTGAGAATTGCTTGATGTAAGCGACCACGTCCCGCCGCGCCCGCTCGCTGAGGATGGCCTCAAACGCCGGCATGCCACTCCCGGCCAGTCCTTTTGATACGGTGCGGAACAGGTCCGCATCGGTCGGCGGACTGCCGGTGGGTGTGGAACGATAGCGGAATGAGCCGCGCACGAAGTCACGCGGCCGCGGCAGCCAGCTCAGCGCCAGCAGGCCCTGCCCATCACCAGCCGCGCCGTGACAGCCGCTGCATTGACTGGCGTAGAGGGCCTTGCCCCGAAGAGTAAACGTGTCCAGCATCTCTGTCTGATTGGAGGACACGTTTCCTCTTTGTTCCGGGGCGGACGCCTCAGCGGTCGTCTCGGGCCTTGCACCAGGGGGCGCTACCTTCGATTTATCGTACTCCTCAAAAAATTCGGCCACGCCACAATCCGTCAAAAATAAGGCCAAGTCGCTCCGCAGTCGGTCTGCCAGATAGATCGTTATGCGATCTTGTCCAAGGGCAATCGAAGCCGACCGACCGTCCGAGGCAATGCCGAGCAGCCGGGCCTTGAGCCGCGGCCGCGCCGGGCTCTTGGGTGCGGTGACGCTCTGGAAGAACTCTTGCCAGGGGCGGAGCGTCTGCGCATCCATGCCATACAGTCGCTCGGCCAGATCAACACCGAATATGCCGCCGCGAGAGGAAAAAAACTCCGGAAAATCAGCATCTCGCCAGCGGCGTTCGGCAATCATATGTCCCAGCGCCTGCCCAAAAGGGAGGACGACGTCCTTTTGCCAGAGCGTGTCTTTGGCCCAGCGGAAGAGAATGCCGGGTGGCGCGTCTTCTCCTAGTCTTTGGCTCAGTCCGATGATCTGAAAGGTGTAGATCTTTTTCGTTTTGGCCCAGGCGAGAAAGACGGACCAGCGCGGATCGTCGGATGTTAAGGTAAAAGCGTCGGACCGGAGCGCCGCCGCCGGATTATAGCTCGTGCGGATGGTGCCACATGTGTCCGCAGCCGGCGACGGAAGCGGCGCGAAACAGTGCCAGAGCAATACGAGCACGGCCAGGCGCCGACCACATGTTCTCAGCATGATAAGGAGGGATTGGGGATTACAGTAGGGGCAACCCCCTGTGGTTGCCCCAATCCCTAAAACCTAATCCCCAATTACAAATCGACTTTAATGCTCAACTCGCGCAACTGCTTGGCATCGACCCCGCCCGGTGCTTGCGTCATCAGGCACTGGGCGCGGGCCGTCTTGGGAAAGGCAATGACCTCGCGCAGCGAGTCCATACCGGCAAACAGCATGGCCAAACGGTCAAAGCCCAGGGCAATCCCCCCGTGGGGAGGCGCGCCATACGACAGGGCTTCCAGCAGAAACCCGAACTTCTCCTGGGCCTCGGCCTCACCGATGCCCAGCAGGCTGAAGATTTTTTGCTGCATGTCCTGGCGGTGAATTCTGATACTGCCGCCACCCAGTTCGACCCCGTTCAGCACAACATCGTAGGCAAACGCCCGTGCCTTGCCTGGGTCGGTCTCCAGCAGGGCCACATCCTGGTCGTTGGGCGCGGTAAACGGGTGATGTTTGGCCATATAGCGCCCCTCGTCCGCGTCGTATTCGACCAGCGGAAAGTCCGTCACCCACAGGAAACGCATGTCATCCTTGGGAATCAGCCCGAGTTTGTCGCCAAGATAGAGACGCAGGCGGGACAGCACCTCGCACGCCACCTGTTCCTGATCGGCAATCATCAGCAGCAAGTCCTTTGGTTTGAGCCCGAGGGCGGCTTCAATTTCCTTCTTCCGGTCGTCAGTCACGAATTTCGCCAAGGGCGACTGCCAACCGTCCTCGGTCAGCCGAATCCAGGCCAGGCCTTTCGCCCCGAAATCCTGGGCCAGCGGAATCAGGTCATCCAGCTCTTTGCGCGAGAACGGATCGTCCGAGACAACCAGGCCGCGCACCACGCCCCCGTCGGCAACGATCTGGCGAAAGACCTTGATGTCGGTCTGGCTGAACAGCGCCGACAGCTCCTGGATTTCCAGGCCAAACCGAATGTCGGGTTTATCATTCCCGAAGCGGGCCATGGCCTGGCTGTAGGGCAGGCGGGGAAACGGGGTGGGGATATCGATGCCTTTCACTTCCTTGCACAGCCGGACCATCATGCCCTCAATAAGCCGGAACACGTCGTCCGGTCGGACAAACGACATCTCGATATCAATCTGGGTGAACTCGGGCTGGCGGTCGGCCCGCAGGTCTTCATCCCGAAAGCAGCGCACGATCTGGAAGTATTTCTCCATGCCGCTCACCATCAGCAACTGCTTAAACAACTGCGGCGACTGCGGCAGGGCAAAAAATCCGCCCGGAATGACCCGGCTCGGGACAAGATAGTCGCGCGCGCCTTCCGGGGTACTCCGGGTCAGGACCGGGGTTTCGACCTCAAGAAAGCCCTCGCCGTCAAGATAATCGCGGACCACTTTGGCCAGCCGATGCCGCAGGCGTAGGTTCTCGAACATCTTGGGCCGACGGAGATCAAGGTAGCGATAGCGCAGGCGGGTGTTCTCCGCAGGCTCGGTGTCGGCATCGATCGGAAACGGCGGCGTGCGCGAGGCGTTGAGCACCCGCAGCTCTTCCACGACAAGCTCGACTTCTCCGGTTGGGATATTCGGATTGATCGTCTCCGGCGAGCGCCGTTCCAGCCTGCCCCGCGCGGCCACCACATATTCCAGGCGCAGCTCTTTCGCCTGCGTATGGGCGGCGGAGCTGACCTGAGGATTACAGACAATTTGGACCAGGCCGGAACGGTCGCGGACATCGACAAAGGTCACGCCGCCATGATCGCGCCGGGAATGCACCCAACCCATCAGGGTCAGCGGCTGCCCGACTTGGGTCACGCGGGGCTCCCCGCAATAGCAGCTCCGCTGCCAATCACCTAAAGACTCCACACCATCTCCCTTGTGTTGTTACCTGGCCGGGAACTATGCCGGCCAGGGTTATGATTATGCCCAGGATGCCTGCTCGTCTTGTGAGGAGCGGTAGTATGCCAGAGGGCGTTTGATCGATCAATGCGGAGGGCTAAAGAATGCTTCGAGTTGCCTCACTGCCCGCTGGGGTAAGGCCGCGATCTCTCCGGCGGTCGCATTTTCCCGGACCCGTTCCTGGCGTGAAGTGGCGGGCAGCAGCACCGCGTCTTCGGATTTTGCCAGCAGGTAGGCGAGCAGCGCCTGCCCCGGAGTGGTCACCCCATAGGGCTCCAGGAAAGACAGGTCGTGCCGTTGCAGGACCCGCAACAGTTGGGAGCGATGAAAGATGGGGCACAGCGGCGTCATGATTAAGACACCCATATTGCACTGCCGGGCCAGGGGGAGGATGGCACGTTCGGCTGCCCGCTCCCCGATATTGTACGGAATCTGGATCGTATCAAAGAGGCCGGTTTGCATGGCCGTCATCATCTCCGGGAACAGGCTGGTTCGATAGTCGGTAATGCCCAGAAACCGAATCCGGCCCGCGGCCTTATACTCTTCAAGGAGGGGAGCAACGGCGCGCCAGGCCGCCATATTATGTACCTGCATGAGGTCAATAACCTCGACCCGAAGTTTCCGAAATGACGCTTCGATGCGGCGCTGAGCGGAGGCGCGATCCGACGCCAGGACCTTGGTTGCGATAAGCACGCCCTCGTGCCGTCCTTGGAGCGCCCGACCCAGCACGCTCTCCGCCTCACCATACATGGGCGCGGTGTCAAACAGATTCACCCCACAGGCCAGGGCTTCGGTCACCAGCCGTCCGACCTGCTCGATATTCCTCTCTCCACGCACATCAAACGAATTCCAGGTGCCCATGCTCACGGCACTGACGCGCAGGCCGGTTCGGCCCAGAGTGCGGTATTGCATCGCCATCCACTCTCGTTCTACTGAGTCGGAGAGATTGTTGGGAGGACTTAGACTTCCGAGACCTGATAGACGCTACCAACTGAACGCGGAGAAATGGCCTTCCGGGTGAAGTCGGCCTTTACTTTTTCAAGGTGTTGCAGTGTCTCTGCCGAATAATATGCTTCACCACACTGAGCGCAGGCTTCGGTCCGGACCGGAACGAGTAGGCGATCCGTCCCGACTTTTAACTCTGCCTTAACTGTCGCGGGTTTGACCTCGCCGGTTTTACACATCACGCATTGCATTATTTCCTCCTCTTAAAGTCTGACTGCCAGCGAGTAGGGTCCGGCTGATATGTCGTGATAATGATCAGCCTGTCTTCGGTCGGAACCGGTGCACAGACAATGTGGAGCGGCTCCAGGGAATTCTGCGGCAGTTAATACAACACCTCCGCCGCTTCGAGTCGGGCGATCTCTTCGTCCGTATATCCCAGCAGGTCCTTCATCACATACGCGGTGTCCTGGCCCATGAGGGGAGCGGGGGAGCGCACGCCGTTTGGCGCGGCGGTGAGCCGCCACGGAATGCCGATATGGGTCTGGACCTCGACCTCGGCATGCGGCAAGCGGGCAAAAAAGCCCCGTGCGTTCAAATGCGGGTCCTCGCTCAGGTCTTTACTGTTCATGGACGGAAAGGCGGCCACCCCCGCGGCCTGGAGCGTTTCCGTCACCTCCCATTTCGTTCGTTCTTTGGTCCACTCCGTCAGGAGGCGTTCGAGTTCGTCTTCGTTGGCCTTGCGGTCTGCCGCCGCTCGAAAGCGGGCGTCCTGACCGAGCTGGGCCTGGCCGATGGCCCGGCACAAGGCCTGCCACTCTTCATCCGTCCCGCAGGCGATGCTGACCCATTCATCCTGGCCGGCACAGCGGAAGCAGTTATGCGGAGCCATCCACGCATCCCGGTTGCCGCTACGAGGCGGTTGGGTGGTATTCATGGCGTAGTCCATCCAGCCTTCCGCCAGTAATGCCGCCATGGTTTCCCATAATGAGGCATCAATATGCTGTCCCGTGCCCGTCCGTTTGCGCGCGGTCACGGCGGCCGTAATGGCCACCGCGGCGTTCAGCCCACCGTTCGGGTCGCCATACGAAATGCCGACTTCCTGAGGACCGCCCCCGGCATAGCCGGTCAGAGAAGACAGGCCAGTCAAGGGCACGATAGCCGGACCGTAGCCCATATAGTTTTTCTGCGGTCCGGTATGTCCATAGCCGGAGATGGAGGCCATGATCAGTGCCGGATTCCGTTTTGCCAGCTCCTCATAGCCCAGGCCCAAGCGCTCCATCACGCCGGTGGCAAAGTTCTCCACCACAACGTCGGACTTCTCGATCAAGGCGGTGACGATGGGAATGGCCTCCGGTTTACTCAGGTTGAGCAGGGTACTCTTTTTGCCCTGATGCCACTGGTTGAAATAGCCCGAGCGATTGAGGCTCGGCTCCATGCCGCTTGGATAAATCGGAACGCGCCGGCCGAGGTCGGGACGCACCTGAGATTCGACCCGAATGACCTCCGCCCCCAGGTGGGCCAGTTGTAAGGCGCAGTAGGGTCCGGCCCAGGCCCAACTGAAATCGACGACGCGTAGACCCTCAAGGGGGAGGCTGGGGTTGGGGGTTGGGGGTTGGGGACTGGGGGTTGGGGGGGCGGATTCGCGCAGCACCTCGTCATTATGTTCGCCCAGCAGGGGAGCCGGGCGGCGAATGGCCCACCAGGGTTCTTTGAGCTGGTAGGGTGGGCCCAGATGGGTCAGCGTCCCGGCCTTGGGGTGGGTCACCTCAACGAAAAAATTGCGGGCTTTGAGCTGTTCCTGTTGGGCCATGGTTTGCATGGACAATACGGGGGCAAAACAAATGCGGCGCTCCTGGCCGGCCTCGAAGAGGTCCTGAACTGTCCAGCCCTGCATCCACTCGTCGAGATAGGTCTTGAGCACGTCCCAGTTCTCGGCGCGGACAAAGGGGTCTTTGAATATTTCCCAGCTCGCCCACTCGGGATTCCCCATGAGATCAACCAGGCGCTCCCACTGATCCTGCTCCACCGTCACCACAAAGATCAGGCCGTCCTGACACTGGTACATGCCCCAGGGATAGATCAGGCGTCGGCCCAGCCGGGACGCCACCTGACCCATATAGGAGTAGTAGACAAAGTTTTGTTCCAGGAAGGACGCCACAAACTCCTGAGTTGAAAGATCGATATGCTCACCCTGGCCGGTTTCGTAGGCTTTGCCATACGCGGCCAGGCTGGTCATGGCCGCCGCCAGCCCGGCCTGAAAGTCGGCCTGGTGGCCGGCCGCCTTGAGCGGGGGCAAGTCCGGCCAATCTGAGGCGCCGGGACTCAGCCAGGCCCAGCCGCCCCCGTGGGCCAGGTTCAGCTCATAGGCTCTATAGTCTTTATACGGGCCGGTCAGCCCAAACGGGGTGATCGAGCACATCACCAGGCTGGGATTCACCGGCTGAAACGCCGCGTAGGAGAGGCCCAGCTCGGCCATGGCCGGCGGGGCGTAGTTGTGAATGAGCACATCGGTCCGGGCAATCAGGGCGTGCAGACGTTCGGCCTCCTGGCGGATATCACAGGTCACGCCGCGCTTGTTGGTATTCAAATACAAAAACAGGCCGCTCTGTTCGGGGTCGGGCTGCCCCTGAGGAAAGGGGCCTCGGGTTCGCGCCACGTCGCCGCCCGGTTCTTCGACTTTGATCACCTCGGCGCCCAGGTCTGCCAGCAGCTTTGTGGCATACGCCGCAGACACCATATTGCCGAGTTCCAATACGCGAACGCCTTCCAAGCCGTGCATAAGGGGTCCTCCTTTACCGTAGCGGGCGTATCAAGGCGGCACCGGCGCGTCAACGCTACTCCGCCGCCCGACTTCCCGCCGCCCAGTTGAGGCGAATATCCCAAGTATAAATTTTGTCTGCCGGGAGCGTCGGGGCGGTGGTGTTATCGACCTGCTCGTACACGTTTGCCGGCGGGCGCAGCGTTGCGTCGCGGCCGTAGATAAAGTCCTGGTCTTCGACAATGAGCCTATAGGCTTTATTGAGCAATAAGGCGCGCGGGGGGGAGGGGGTAATCAGCTCGTAGACATCCCGCGCCGCGGCAACGGCCGCATAGTTGACCGATCCGTCCGCATGATACCAACGCGCCGCCATTTCTGGATTGTTGCGAAACTCGGTGCCGCCGCCCACGCGTTCGAGATAGGTCAGGATCTCCCCCTGCTGTTCGTTCATACTGGGCGCATCCGGCATGCCGTGCAGATTGATATAGCCCCAGCCGGCGGCCCCGTCGATTTTGCGCGGGAAGCTGTACGTCTTGTCGATCGAAGAGCCAACCGCGTTATGACAGCCCATGCAGAACATGGTCTCTTCGTAGGTATTGAAGCGCAGCCGGCCGTCCTGGTCTTCAATAAACCCCTGGAGCAGCCAGCCCATTTTATTGTACACACCCGCGTGGCCACGGTCGGGATAGTGGGGCAGCGTGCCTTCGAGCTTTTCTTGATATTCCTCGTCATAGTAATGCCCGAGGACGGCGGGAGACAGGAAATCCCGCTTCAGCATATAGCGCACTTCTTTCATCCGCCGCGCATTCGTGATGCTCCCGTCAGCGCCGACGCCGACATAGCGCACCGTATGCAGGAATTCCGTCCGGTGGGGATAGACATAGGGTTCAACCCGCGTATCACTCCCCGCTCCCACATAGCTTGCCGGGCGGGTGAGGGCGTGAATGCGACCGAGTGCGCCGTCTCCATTCAGGTCCTGGCCGAGCTGGGCCTCATCAATGGGCAGGCTGCCAATGGTCTCAAAGCCCTTGATCGCGGCTTCGAGAATCGCCAGATTGGCCTTATACACTTCACGCGAATAGACCCCGTCTGGTGTGTGTCGAAACTTGGCCGGCAGACGGATCAGCACATCGTCAGTGGACCCGTTGGTCGGCCAAAAGGTGCTCGGAAAGGGTTTATAGGTAAAGGCCACCCAGTGGCTGCCATCTCTGGCAAAGCCCTGTGTATCAAAGGCCGCCGCCCCAGCGGCCAGGTTGTGAAGCCGGGGAATATAGCCCCGAAATTGCACCGCCTCCAAGCGGCCGGCCAGTTCGGAGAAATTATCGGCGTTGATCCAGGCCCGTATGGCCGCGTCACTGATAGCCGCGACCCGCCTGGTCCGGTCTTCAAACAGATTGCGCCAGCGGTTGGTCTGCCCGGCCGGACTAAAACTGTAGGCGCGCTGCAAACCGGCATCGTTCATCCGATTTTCACGGCCCTGGATATGATTCTGATGACACACGTAACACGGGTTAAAGCGGCCCTCGGTCCGGGTATAGCACTGCGGCGGGATCACCGCCTCGGGGTTATAGACGCCGACCAGCCCCGGCCCGGGGGGGCGGGGCGGCAACACCGCCGTCCAGCCTTTCAGCAGCTCGACCTTTTGGACCGAGGTGAGGGGATGGCTGATCGGTCGGGGCGATTGGGTCGGTTGGGTCGGTTGGGTCATTGGGTCGGTTGGGTCTTGACCCCAAAGACTCAAAAGACCCCAAAGACTCAATGGACCCCAAAGACTCAATGGACCCCAAAGACTCAATGGACTCATTGGAGTTGCTCGATTTGGTTTTCGGCTCCAAAACCGAAATAGCGATAGGACTGCCTTTCGAGACGGTATGCCGTCCGGGCACCAAAATCATACTTCAGCGCTCTGACCCGGAAGCCCGACAGCCGGATGAGGTCGTCGGTCCAAAAATCATCCACCAAGGGCATATTGCCGTCGGCGCTATGCTGGATGGCAAAATACGCTTGGCTGCCGTCCGGCGTGAAGAGAAAACCGGTTGTCTCGGCAGAACCATCGGCAATTTTGAGCAGCCGCACACAGCCGTCAGACTTGATATCGTCGTCCGCGCCGTCCGGCAGACAGGCCCACACGTCACTATTGCCCTGGCTCGTCCCGTTGTCCTCGACGACAAACAGCACCCCCGTGGTCGGCTGAAAGGCGAGATTATCCGGTTGGCTGAATTCAGGGCTGCCTTCAACGAAACGGTTCAGCACGATTTCTCCCGTTGTCCCGGTTGCCGCGGTCACATCCCGGTCAATCGCGCACTGCACCTCGCCGTAGTTGCTGCCGGCATGGTTGCCGGTGACGGCGAAGCAGAAGCGGATGGCATCCGGCTGGTCGGGGTCGCTGAACAGCGGGTCACGGTGGAGGTCTTCAGGACGGTAATAGGCCGTTGCCCCAGCCTCATTGGCGGCCTCGCGGCCAATGCGAAGTTTGCCCTTATCGATGCTGCTCTCAGGCGCGGCGGTTGGCGCAGACGCAGCGGTTGGCGTGAGTGGAATCCAGGCGCCGTTGCCAATCTCACAGCCCTGGCCGAACTGCTGGAGGTCCTCCCGACACGACACTTGCAGCGCGTATATTGTGCCTGCGATCAAGGGAGATTGACCGAGGGACGCAATAGGCCCTGTGCCGGGGTCGTACAGATTGGTCGGGATGAATTTATACACCGCGCCGCCATCGGTATCGCCCGGCTCATAGCTGCCAGGCCGCTCCTCATCGCCCGCAATCACCACGCCGGTTTCATGCACCAGAAAGCCTTCATAGCGGATTACGGGCAAGGCGGTGCGCTTGATAATGCGGTCCGAGGCATCCCGACCGGCCCGGTCCACAATCCGGGCCGGCGCAGCGCCACTGCCACGCTCAAGGATGGTAAACTCGTCAGTCGTCAGCGGGTCGAGGATTTCATACACCGCCCCGGTGTCGCTGACGAAGTCCTCTTCCGTTGCGACCACCGTACCCCACGCTGTGGTCCGGATCCCATCGCAGATCGTCATGCCGCGCACCAGGGTGGTGACCGCCCGGGTCTGCAAGTCAATGACCTGGACGCTCGGTGTCAGTTTGTCCCCAACGCCAAAGGACTCACCACAGCCGCCGCTCAAACATTCGAGGATTTCTTCAATGCAGCCGACCAGATGGGTTGGCTGAGCGGCGCCGTGCGGCCAGAACATCATCTGATCCCAGTCTTGTCCGACTTCACGCGAAAAATATTCTGCCTGAATACCATTCCGCAGAAAAAGAAACTGCTCCTCTACGGTTTGGGTTGGCGTGCGGAAATCGGGGGCTTCCTGACCCGTATCCCCCCCCGCTCCCCCCCTTACTAAGGGGGGGCAGGGGGGGATACAGAGCAGGACAAGAGCCCCTGTCAGAATGAAATGCTTGAGACCAGACATCCAGACTCCTCCTCAATGTAGAACTCAGCCTACAACCGGATACGAGCCACGATTGCCCGAAATACGGCTTGGGTCGATTCCTCGACGGTGCGACCCACCGTCGTCAGGCGGAGCGCCGGCGCTGGCGGCGGTTCATAGGGAGAGGAGATGCCGGTAAAGTCTGCAATCTCTCCTGCCCGCGCCTGGTGATACAGCCCTTTCACATCGCGCTCCTCGCACACCTCAAGCGGGGTGTCCACATACACCTCAAAAAAGCGGTCGGCGCCGATGACCTCCGCCGCGTGTTGCCGGTCTGTCTGAAACGGGGCAATGACCGGCACCAGGACGATGAGCCCGGCCTGGTTAAACAGCCGTGCGACCTCGGCAATACGGCGAATATTTTCTGCGCGGTCCGCTACGGAAAATGCCAGGTCCCGATTCAAGCCCAGGCGCAGATTATCGCCGTCGAGCCGATAGGTGTGGAAGCCGGCGGTATGCAGCCGCTGCTCAAGCCGTTCCGCAATAGATGACTTCCCGGAACCGGACAAACCCGTCAGCCAGACCGTCAGTGCGTGTTGGTGCAGGGCGCGCTCACGCTCGGCCACGGCAATCAGTCCGGTTTCCGCCCGGATAGTTGAGTTCGTTGGGTCCATTGAGTCCTTGGGTCCATTGAGTCTTGACCCCAAAGACCCAATGGACCCAAGAGACCCAAAAGACTGATTGCGGTCGATGATCATCCCGGCGCCGACCGTGTTATTGGTCAGGCGGTCAATGACGACAAACGCACCCGACGCGCGGTTCTTGCGGTAGGGGTCACAGGCAATCGGCTTTTCGAGCGCAAAGGCGCACCGTCCGATTTCATTCAGTGTCAGGTGCGCGGCGTCTTCCCGGTGGAGGGTATTCACGTCTATACGATACCGCACGTCGGTAATGACCCCAGGCGTCGTGTTGGTGGTATGCTTGAGAAAATACTGCTTGCCGGGCTGCAGGGGCTCTTCGGCCATCCAGACCAGCATGGCTTCAAAGCGCGTGGCGATGAGGGGGATATTGTTGGGGTGAACCAGCATATCCCCGCGACTGACGTCGATCTCGTCTTCAAGCGTCAGGGTCACGGCCAGCGGCGGCATGGCCTGCTCCAGTTCCCCCTCAAAGGTATGGATGGCTTTCACCCGGCTTGTTTTACGCGACGGGAAGACCATGACCTCATCGCCCGGCCGCACGACGCCCGAGGCCACCGTGCCACAAAAACCGCGAAAGTCCGGGTTGGGCCGATTGACGTATTGGACCGGAAAACGAAAGTCGATCAGATTGGCGTCCGAGGCAATATAGACGTGTTCCAACAGATGCATCAGCGGGCTGCCGGTATACCACGGCATGTGCGCGCTTTTGTGCACCACGTTATCGCCGTTCAGCGCCGACATGGGCAGGAAGTGCACATCGCTCAGTTCGAGTCTGGCGGCAAAGTCGGTATAGTCTGTGACGATCCGCTCAAACACCGCCTGGCTGTAGTCAACCAGGTCCATCTTATTGACGGCAACAATAATATGCTTGATCCCCAAGAGAGAGGCGATAAAGCTGTGTCGCCGGGTTTGGGTCAGGACCCCGGCGCGGGCATCAATCAGGATAATGGCCAGGTCACAGGTTGACGCGCCGGTCGCCATATTCCGGGTGTACTGCTCATGGCCTGGGGTGTCGGCAATAATGAATTTGCGTTTGGCGGTCGAAAAATAGCGATAGGCGACATCGATGGTGATGCCCTGTTCACGTTCGGCCTTGAGGCCGTCGGTCAGCAGGGCGGGATCAAATTCCGTGTCGGTTGTGCCGTGCCGAACCGAGTCTTTTTTCATCGCCTCAAGCTGATCCTCATAGATCATCTTGGAGTCGTACAGGAGCCGGCCGATCAGGGTGCTCTTGCCGTCATCCACACTCCCGCAGGTCAGGAAGCGCAGCAGGTCCTTGCGCTCGTGCTGGGCGAGATAGGCTTCGATATCGGTCGCGATCAGGTCGGATTGGTGGGACATGCTGCGCTTAGAAATAGCCTTCCTTTTTTTTCTCTTCCATAGAGCCGGACTGGTCGAAATCAATGACGCGGCCCTGCCGTTCGGACTGGGTAGCCAGCAGCATTTCCTGAATAATCAGCGGCAGGGTGTCGGCCTCGGATTCAATCGCACCCGTCAGCGGATAGCAGCCCAGGGTGCGAAAGCGGACTTTCTTCAACTGCGGTCGCTCACCCGGATGGAGCGGCAGACGGTCATCGTCAACCATAATCAGCACCCCGTCGCGCTCGACAACCGGACGTTGCTTGGCAAAGTACAGCGGCACAATCGGGATGTTTTCGCGGTAGATATATTGCCAGACATCCAGCTCGGTCCAGTTCGACAGCGGAAAAACGCGGATGCTCTCGCCCTTATCCAGCGTGGAGTTATACAGATTCCACAGCTCGGGACGCTGGTTCTTGGGGTCCCAGCGATGGTTGCGGTCACGGAACGAATACACCCGTTCTTTGGCCCGTGATTTCTCTTCGTCGCGCCGGGCGCCGCCAAAGGCCGCGTCAAATCCGTACCGATCGAGCGCCTGTTTGAGCGCCTGGGTCTTCATCACGTCGGTGTGCTTTTTGGAGCCGTGCGTCATGGGGCTGATGCCGGCTTTGACCCCGTCCTGGTTAATATACACGATCAGGTCGAAGCCGAGCTCTTGTCTGATATAGGTCTCGCGGAAGGCGATCATCTCCCGGAATTTCCAGGTCGTATCAACGTGCAGCAGGGGGAAGGGCAGCGTCCCCGGCGCGAACGCTTTGCGGGCCAGATGCAGCATGACCGCCGAATCTTTACCGATGGAGTACAGCATGACTGGATTATCAAACTCAGCCGCCACCTCACGAATGATATGCATGCTCTCGGCCTCAAGACACTTGAGATGGGTGAGGGAATAGGAATTCCCTTCCTTCGAGGCGGGCTGCTGACTACGGGTCTCCACGTCTCCCTCTCCTTCCTCAATCAGGCGCACAGACCGAGCAGTGCGGATGCTTCTCAACCGTCCGCTCGGTACAGTGAAACGCCGGGAATGTATAGGCCAACAGTTTCGGCGGGCGGTCCGCCTCGGGCTGGAGGATGATTTTCAGGACTTCGGTGACGAGTTGGGTACCCAAAAAGAGCGCGTATGGAGGGCTGAGGGTCGGGGGGTCAGGCGGGTCTCCGCTCCCCGTGTCAAACTTGGCTGAGAAGAGACAGCGCAGGCAGGGCCAGTCAGCCCTGTCTCCCCGACTGACGAATAAGCGGGCGTCCGCTCCATTGGTCGCTCCCCACACAAACGGCTTGTGCCGAGCGTACCAGCCATCGTGCAGGGCATCTGTTGTTGCCAGCACCAGATCATAGGTCGGGTGTTCGTCCTCGTCCGCATGGACCACAATGGTACAATCAGGATTCAGACGCCTGAGGGTGTGGGCCGCAGGCTGCTCATCCGGTTCGAGGGATTGCTCCGCCAGAGCGGAAAAGACCGGAGCGGCCCTGGACCGGGCGATGCCAATAGTCCCCACGCCGGCAGCGGCGAGATACAAGAGCGCCGTTGCCGCGAGCAGCCCGTCCCCGTCAACATACACCCGACTCCGAAGAATTTTTTCCTGCCCTCGCCCGCCGACCTGGGGCAGAATGATCTGCCGGCTATAGCGTTCGATCTGGGCGTCTCCGAGCATGGGTACTTCCAAAGCCTCTATGAGTCCATTCAGGCTTTGGGGTCTTTTGGGTCAAGACCCAATGGACCCCAAGACTCAACTGGCCCAATGGACCCCAATGTCTCCGTCACGCTGCTCCCTGTGCCCGAGTGTGGGCCTGGCGCTGATTATACTCTTTCCAGCCGAGCCACAGGTTGGTGCTGAGATATTTGTCTCCGAAATCCGGAAAGAGTGTCACCACTATGCCCTGCTTGATCTCACGGGCCACCTGGAGCGCCGCCCACATCGCCGCGCCGGATGACTGGCCAACCAAAACCCCCTCTTTTCTCCCGAGCCGGTACACCGTTTCATACGCGTCTTCAGTGGAAACACTGATCTTTCGGTCCAACTGTTCTGCATGGTAGATGCCGGGCACAATGGAACTGTCCATATGCTTCAGCCCCTCAAGGCCATGAAAGGCGTCATCCGGTTCAACCCCAACAATCTGAATGGCCGAGTTTTTCTCCTTCAGATAGCGCCCGGTTCCCATCAAGGTGCCGCCGGTCCCCATGCCGGCCACAAAATGGGTGAGCTGCTCCTTGGTCTGCCACCATAGCTCCGGCCCGGTGGTTTGGTAATGCGCCAGTGAGTTGTGCGGATTAAAGTATTGATCCGGTTTGAAATAGCGCTCGGGCTGCTCTTGCAGCCGCTCCCGACACAGCTCCAGGGCTCCATCCGAGCCGTCCATGGGGCTGCTGAAAATCATCTTTGCCCCATACGCGGAGATGATTTTTTTCCGCTCGATGCTGACGTTGGCCGGGATGCACAGCTCGACCGGGTAGCCCAGCACGGTGCCGATCAGGGCCAGCGCAATCCCGGTATTCCCGGAGGTGGAATCGAGAATAATCTTGTCCGGGGTCAGCGCGCCGCTCTCAATCCCTTTTTGGAGCATGCACAGCGCGGGGCGATCTTTGACCGAGCCGCCGGGATTGAAACCTTCGAGTTTGGCATATACCCGGACGCCTGGAGCAATGTCCGCACTCAGCCGGGTGATTTCAAGCAGCGGCGTATTCCCAATCAGATGCAGCACCGACGGAACACGCAGGGGGCCGACTGGCGGCGCTCCCTCGGTCGGAAAAAGAGTAAACGTATCCAGCATCGCTTCTCTATCCTGGGAGGACACGTGTCCTCTTTTCGGCAGGAGTGACACGCTTTACCCCCCCCTTTTTTCTCTAGGGGGTGCCGAGCGTAGCGAGGCGGGGGCAAAAAGAGCCCCCGGCAATAGCCGGTACGATAGACACTTCGTCGCCCGCGTTCACCGGCGTATCCAGGTTGTTGATAAAACGAATATCCTCCCCATTCACAAAGATATTGACAAAGCGACGGACTTCGCCCACCTCGTCACACAACCGTTCCTTAATCCCGGGATGATTACTCTCTATACTCTCGACCAAGGCCCCAACCGTGGCCCCATCGGCCGAGACTGCTTCCGCACCGCCGGTAAAGCGGCGCAGCGGGGTTGGGATACGGACCTGAGCACTCATATGCACTCCCTCCTGATTCAGAATCACTCAGCTACTCTCTTGAGCTTCTACTGTTACGTTTTTGCTCCGGTCTGACAATCACCCTGTCTGATTTTCATTCAGACCGGAGTGCAGAGTCTTTCCAACTCATAGGCTTCGGGCTGTAAGCCCGTAATTGTCCGCGGCGTGCCGCACAGCGGACAGTGCGGGCTGGGGCGCACCCGGACCTCTCGCCAGCGCAGGGCCAGGGCGTCATAGGTCAGCAAGCGGTCGGTCAGGAGTTCTCCCGCTCCACTCAGGTATTTCACAGCCTCGGCAGCCTGAACGCTGCCCAGACTGCCGGCCAGGCTGCCGAGGATGCCGGCCTCCTGGCAGGTGGGATTCTCATCAGGATGGGGCGGAACCGGGAACAGGCAGCGCAAACACGTCGTCCGATAGGGTAAGACCGTCAATGCCTGACCGTGGAACTGCACAATGCCGGCGTGAGCAAGCGGTTTGTTGAGCAGCACGGCACCGTCATTGATCAAAAATTTTGTGGCAACGCCGTCTGTTCCATCAATAATAAAATCGTAAGAGGCAAAGATAGCCGCGAGATTGCCCGCGTGCAGCCACTCGTTATAGGTCACGACCGTGATCGAGGGGTTGAGCTGCTGAATTTTTTCCTTGGCCGAATCGACCTTTGGCTTACCAATATCCGGGGTAAAGTGCAAAATTTGGCGTTGCAGGTTTGACAGCTCGACCCGATCTGAGTCCACCAGGCCAAGCGTTCCCACCCCGGCCAGGGCGAGCGCCAGTGCCGCCGGAGAGCCCAGTCCGCCAACACCAACCACCAGGACTTTCCCCTCACGAAGGCGCGCGCTGCCGGCCTCATTCGTCCTCAAACTCAAAATCTATTTCCTCAATATCGATACCCAGCACGGCCTCTCGTCCTGAAAGAGGAAACGTGTCCAGCATCTCTGTATCATTGGAGGAAACGTTTCCTCTTTTTCTGAGGGCGACATCTCCGTTCGTGAGAGCGTCGGAAGAGGCTGCTTCCTCATCCATTCTTTCGGCGTATTCAGGCCCTGATTCACTCTGCTCGACTGCGGCAACGGCTGCGTCGTCCTCAACCGCTTCCGCCTCGGCCACCTGTGCGCCGACTTCCATGTCAGCGTCGATAGTCGTGTCCTCGTCTGAGGCAATCTCTTCAACGCCGTCCTCAGCTTCTTCTTCAGCGTCCAATACCCCGGCGGCTTCCAACGCTTCAGCATCTTCCTCAAGCGCAATATCGTCTTCCTCAATGTCGAGGCTGAGGATGTCCTCGTCAGAAAGATCAAGGCCGTCCCCGTCGGAGACGGCCTGCTCGGTCAGCTCCAGGGTGCCGAGGTCGTCCGTCTCCCCGCCGAACTCCAGCTCCTCAATGTCGGTAGACTCCAGGGCTGTCCGCTCCGCTTCCAGGGCCTCCAGGTCTACCTCCTGATACTCGTCGCCCACCTCGTAGGACCGGTCATCGTCAAAGGCGTCATCCAGGGCGCGCTCTTCCTGCTCGGCCTCTTTTTCCGCGGCCAGCCTTTCCGCATCCGCTTCCGTCCGGGCCAGGCGTTCTGCATCTTCCTGTTTTTTCAATTCGGAAACGAGCAGCAACAAGGGATCGACGCCGGCAACAAGAGGAGACGTGTCCAGCATTTCATGTCTATTGGAGGACACGTTTCCTCTTGCAAGCAGCCCGTCCGAGCCGGTCGCCTCGTCCTGCGGACTCTCCTCTTCCGCTTTGGGGGCGTCGCTATTCGCTCTGCGCGCCGCCTGGGCCCGGGCCGCCAAATCGGCCAACTCGACATTGCCCTCTTCGTTCAAGAGCTGTTCGAGCCGACCCAAGGCTTCCACGGTGGCGTCGGTCTCGGAGTATTGCTCAATCAGGCTGCGCAGGCGTGCTTTTGTGGCGGTCGTATTGCCACGTTTCTCATTGAAGTTTGCCACCATCAATTCGTGGTCGGCCAGGATATCACGAGCCGCCTTGCTCTTTTCCTCGGCTTCGAGCACAAAAGCACTTTCCGGATAGCGGTCTATCACCTCTTGAAAAAATCCGTCCGCGCGGCGCGTGACCGCCTGATCACGATCCATGGAACGGATCTGGCTATAGTTCGTAATACCGAGAAAATACTTGACAAACGGCATATGCTGGCTGGTCGGATGGGCCCGCTCAAAGTCCTTAAAGGCGCCGACGGCTTCGGCGTAATTTTCTTCCATAAACAGCCCATAGGCGGCTTTGAGTTGGGCTTCCTCGGCGTACGGGTTGAGCGGATATTGATCCAGCAACTCCTGGTACTGCTCGGAAGCTCCCAGATAGTCCTCGTCGGTAAAAGACTCGGCTGCCTGCTGATAATATTCTTTGGCGGAAGGGCGTCTGAGGGTTGCCGAGCACCCCCATACACTCACCAGCACAAGGCTTAAGCCCAGGACCCATATTCGTTCGAACATCGTTCTGCACGCTAGAGGATTTCCGCCAGGGTTTCAATGTACCCGGCGCTACGCTGCCCCTGACAGGCATTCCGGTTGAGGCCGAGGGCAGGCCGTATTGCCCCTGCCTTCCTGTTGGCGATAGGCGGCCGTACAGACACTGAGAGATTAAGGCATGGAGCAGGGGAACGTGCTACCGGTCGGCACCCGACTGGGGGAGTACGAAATTCTGGAAGTGTTGGGGCGGGGTGGCTTCGGGATCACCTACCGGGCGCACGACCCTAACCTCAACAAGGTGGTGGCGATCAAGGAATATCTGCCGGGCGAGTTCGCCATGCGCACAGCACGCAGCACGGTCGTGCCCAACTCCGCCGCGGACGCGGCCGACTATAAATGGGGCCTGACCCGCTTTTTGGATGAAGCCCGCACCCTGGCCCGCTTTGACCACCCCCATGTGAACAAAGTCCACCGCTACTTCGAGGCCAACGGCACAGCCTATCTGGTGCTGGAGTACATTGAGGGCGAGCCGCTGAGTGCGCTCTTGCGGCAGCACCAAACCCTGCGGCAGGGGATGGTGAGGCGGCTGTTGGCCGATGTGCTGAGCGGCCTGAAGGATAGACTTGAAACGTGACAGAGCCATCGCTGCCGAGTATCGGCTGTAAGACATTTCTTCGTTCCCCGGTCACGACGCCAACCAGGAGAGCCAGTCGGTCCGCGAGATCGCCCGCTTCTTCTTCCAATGTTTCCAGGGCACGGTAGGCTTTCTCACGGCAGACTATCGCGTCTGCAATCTCTTGATCTCTTCGATCTGAATCCATGCCCGTCTCTCTCGTATATCTCCTGACAAAACGCAACCGCGCTCTGGCGCTGCTGTCCCTCCATATGGCGAAAGCGATACGGCGAAAAACGCGCCCAACTGCCTAATTTGAATTTGAACTGCCTAATTAGGACACTACCGTCGGACTGGATTCTTTCGGCGTCCCTGCCCCTTCGATTAGGCTTCCTTCTTCGCTCTGCTCCGCTCAGGACAGGCGCTGACGCGGCACACGTCAGAGGAGGGGATTTGGGAGGGGAACACTTCGTTCTGCCCTTGCAGGATGATTGATTGAGTAATACCCTTACTGGTAATACTCAATGACCGGTGGAGGAGATATTATGAAAGTCACGGTGAAAGGTCAGGTGACCATTCCGATACAGATTCGGGAAAAGCTCGGCATCACGCCCAACAGTGAGGTGGACTTTATTGAGGAAGACGGGCGGGTGTACATCAAAAGAAAAATCTCGGCCGTTCCATCCACCAGTCGCTTTCACTGGTTCCGGGGGACGGCAACCGTCAAAATGACAACGGACGAAATCCTCGCGTTGACCAGGGGCGAAGAATGACCCCCTTTCTGGTGGACTCCAATATTCTCCTGGATATTTTCGAGGACGATGCGCACTGGGCGGACTGGTCGGAAACAACGTTGCATCAGTACGCAACGGCACACTCCCCGGCGATAAACCCCATCATCTACGCCGAGGTATCCGTCGGTTTCGCCCGTATTGAGGAACTGGAAGCGGCCTTATCCGGCTGCGGAATCCATATGATCGCTATACCCAAAGAAGCCCTCTTTCTGTCCGGGAAAGCGTTTCTCGCTTATAAAAAAAGAGGCGGGGTAAAAAGCTCGGTCCTGCCCGACTTTTTCATTGGTGCGCATGCCGCGGTGAGCGGCTTATCGTTGATGACACGGGATGCGTCCCGCTATCAGTCCTACTTCCCCAGTGTGCAACTGATTACCCCCACGGCTCGGTTGAGTTGATGCGTTAGCCGTCGAACGGTCGTAGACCGTCCAGGTCGAGCTCTTCTTCGACCGGCATCTGGGCGTCGGCCTGGGCCTTGGTAAATTCGTATAGGCGTTGCTGAGAGCGGACCGGGGCGAGCGGGTCGGGCTCCAGCCGCTGGGAGCGTCCGTCGGGCAGGATGGCGCGCGCCTTGACCGTGTCAGCCAGTTGGATGCTGAGGATTTCAAAAAGCTGGTCCTGGATATGGGGATCGAGGATGGGGAACACGACCTCGACGCGGCGGTCCAGATTGCGCGGCATCCAGTCGGCGGAGGAGAGGAAATACTCGGCCTCGCCATCATTATGAAAATAAAAGAGGCGGGCATGTTCGAGGTAGCGATCGACAATCGAAATCACCCGAATCCGTTCGGATATGCCCGGCAGTCCGGGCCGCAGGCAGCAGATGCCACGGATGATGAGATCAATCTCGACGCCCGCCTGACTGGCGGTATACAACTCCTCAATCATGGCCGCGTCAACCAGACTGTTGATCTTGGCAATGATTCTGGCCGGCCTGCCCTCCAGGGCGTGTTCCGCCTCGCGCCGAATCCGCTCAATCAGCCCCTCCCGCATACTCGTGGGAGCGATCAGGAGGTGATGGAAGGCCTGCGGGCGGGTATAGCCGGTTAGCAGGTTGAACAGGTCGGTGAGATCGTCGCCAAAGGACTCGCGGCAGGTAAAGAGACCGAAGTCGCCGTAGATGCCGCTCGTATTCACGTTGTAGTTGCCGGTTGCGAGATGGCAGTAGCGCCGGATGCCGTCACTCTCACGCCGCACCACCAGACAGGCTTTGCAGTGGGTCTTATAGCCGACCAGACCATACACCACATGGGCGCCGACCTCTTCGAGCGCGCGCGCCCAGGTGATATTGGCCTCCTCGTCAAAACGGGCGCGGAGTTCGACCAGGACCGCTACTTCCTTGCCCGCTTCCGCGGCCCGCGTGAGCGCCTGGGCAATCGGCGAGGTCGGGCTGACCCGGTAGAGGGTCATTTTAATGGCCAGGACATTCGGGTCCGTGGCGGCCTCTTCTACAAAGCGCGTCACCACATCGAAAGACTGATAGGGATGGTGGACCAGGATGTCGCCCTCCCGAATCGCACTCCACATATCCGGCTTTCGCTCACAGGCCGGGACCGGCAGGGGCGTCCACGGCTGGTCTTTATGCTGCGGCAGGTCCACGGCTCCATAGAGCTGAAACAGGTCGGTAAAAGCGGTGAAGCCCTCGCCGGGATACAGGTCTTCGGGCAGCAGGTCGAGTTCATCAATAAACATATCGAGGACATTCTGGGGAAGATCAGGGTCGTATTGCAGCCGCACCGCCGTCCCCATGCGCCGGTCGCGCACGCTCTCTTCGATACTGGTGAGGAGGTCTGCCGTTCGGCCGAGCGCCAGGGCCGAGTCCGCGTCCCGCGTCACCCGGACGGCATGACACGACAGGATCTCATAGCCGTGATACGGGCGGGGTAAATACAGCCGCACGACATCTTCGAGCAGGATAAAGATATGCTTGCCGGCTGGAGCCGGCAGGGCAATAAAGCGCTGGACGACCTGGCTGGGAATATGGACCACGGCCAGTTTGGTCTGGGGCAGGCGCGAGGTCCCGGCCGGGCGCAGGGCCGCGACCAGACACAGGGAGCGATTGCCGAGGTGGGGAAAGGGGTGGCCGGGATCAATCGCCAGCGGCGTGACCACCGGCAGCAGGGTCCGCCGGAAGAAGTCTTCCAGAAAACGACTCTGCTCGGCATTCAACTCTTCCAGCCGGGTAATATGAATCCCTTCGGCCTCCAGTTGGGGCTGGATGGTCTCCAGAAAACCCCGGTGTTGTTCCTCGGCAAGCTCATGCACTCGCCTTGAGATTGCGGTCAGTGTCCGGGCCGGGGTCATGCCATCCGGACCGGCCTCCAGGTCGCCCTGAACGATCCGCCGCTTGAGCCGCGCCACCCGGACCATGAAAAATTCGTCCATATTGGCGCTGAAGATGGCCATGAACTTGACGCGTTCGAGCAGGGGGACGCTTTCATCGAAGGCTTCTTCAAGCACGCGTCGGTTGAATTCGAGCCAGGACAACTCACGGTTAATGAAAGGCTTGTCTTCCATGCGGATACCGCCGTCAAGAGGAAACGTGTTCAGCATCTCTCTCTCATTGGAGAACACGTTTCCTCTTTCTATCAGACATCTGGTGCAGGTGCCGAAAAGGATAGATATAAGCTCAGCGCGCCGAATAGCAACCCCGTGGGGCGCTCCCCGCGTCCTGCGAGACACGGTCGGCACCGCACCGGCCCGCGCACGGACGCTGCCGTTACTCTCGATCAGGACAGCACCAGCCTTCAGGCAGATTGTACACCGATACGAGTGCACGGTCGCGAAAGGGAGGGGCGCTGCCAGGGCGTGCGATCCCAGGGAGGAGGATCAACATGCCCCGACAGCGCGGGGGTAGGGATAGCCTTATGTTTCCTCATTGTGTGACAATATCGTGACGCTCCGGTGAAAAATGTGTGACGCCATCAAGGCCGCACCCGTTCAGGTCACTCCCTCTGTTCCCATCTGAGGCGAGGCCATTCATCTTTCGGGATTTGGCAGCTACAGTTCGGACGAGAAGCGATACGACGCATGGAAACGCAGACGACATATCCACCCGTTGCAGCGGCCTCTCCTCAGGGACCCCCGCAGCCGCCTTCCCTCGAACATCTCGTCATTCAGGCCGAACTGGGTCAGGACGAGATTGTGCGGACGGGGATAGCCGGCCTGCATCCGGCGGACACCGCAGAGTTGTTGAACGTGCTGGAAGAGCCGGAGGTGAAGTATAAGGTGTTCGGCTTCCTGGCCGCCCCCCAAGCCGCCGAAGTCTTAAGCCTGGTTTCGGCCCACACCCAAGACGATCTCGTCGAACGCCTGTCGGATGACGGGCTGGGGGATCTGGTCGAACATCTTGACTCTGATGATGCCACCGACCTGCTGGCCTCCCTCTCGGCCCGCCGCGCCCAAGCGGTTCTCGACGAGGTGCCGCAGGACCTGTCCGACGAAGTCACGCAGCTCTTGCGCTATCCCGAGGATACCGCCGGCGGGATCATGCAGGTCGAATATATGGCCGTGTCCCAAGGGACGCGGATCGACCAGGCCATTGAGATGATTCGCGCTCGGAGCGATGAAATCCCGGATATCCACAGTGTCTTTATCGTCAGTAACACCAATCACCTCGTCGGCATGTTACCCCTCCGCAAGTTTATTCTCGCCCGCCCGGCTGACCGTGTCGAAACCGTCATGGACCAGCAGGTCACTTCGGTGCGGGCGGACCTGGACCAGGAACAAGTCGCCCAGATGTTTAAGAAATATGACCTGATTTCTCTGCCCGTGGTCGATAGCGAAGGACGCTTACTCGGGCGGATTACGGTCGATGACGTGGTGGATGTCATGGAAGAGGAGGCGACGGAAGACATTTATAAGCTGGCCGGTCTGGATGAAGAGGAAGAAGTCCTGGACTCTCCCTGGCAGTCTATCCGTCTGCGTTTGCCCTGGCTGGCGCTCAATCTGGTGACCACCACGCTGAGCGCCCTGGTCATTGCCTTTTTCGAGGGGACGATTCAGCAAATTGCCATTGCCGCGGCCTTTATGACGATAGTTGCGGCCCAAGGCGGGAACGCCGGCGTGCAAACGCTGACCGTCATCGTGCGGGGCATTGCGCTGGGGGAAGTCCCGCTGACACAAACCAGGCGGGTGTTGGTCAAGGAACTGACCATCGCGCTGGGCAATGGTCTGGCCCTCGGCTGTGCGGCCGGCATGGTTGCCTATCTGTGGAAGGGCGATGCCACGCTGGGCGTCGTGCTGGCGCTGGCGCTGCTGGCCAACCTGATCATTGCGGCCTTTGTCGGGAGTATGGTCCCCCTGACCCTGCGTCGCCTGGGGGTTGATCCGGCGGTGGCCTCAAACGTGTTTGTGACCGCGTGCACCGATATTTTTGGCTTTTTGTCTTTTTTGGGCATTTTGACCCTGTTTTTACAATTTGCCTGAGGGCGCTCTCCCCCGCGCTCTGCCGGACCCGGTCCGTGAGCACGTCCAGAAACGTCAACTCCGCGAGGCCGCGTTCGCTCCCCCGGAACGCCTGAAGGATATTGAGCGACTGCGCGACCAGGGCTATCTCAACGCCGAAGAATACGAACGGAAACGGGCGGAGATTCTGAAAGAATTGTAAGGACGGGCATCGACCTATCAATTTCTCTAATAATAGACATTCACATAATTCAGGCCGGGTTATCTTCCCAGGCCTGTCTGGCCATGCTATAAATTCCCTTACTCGCTGACACAGGTATACATAGCTGAGTTCTCCCCGACTCGGCGTGTATCAAGGCCCGCAGGTTTCCCCTCCTTTCTCCTGCGGGCCTTTTTTTGTCCCGCTTATCTTTGGGTCCCGCAGGAACTGCTTTTTGCGTCCTTTGTCTCGCCTCATCCGTCTGTATAAACAGACTGTGCATTATTTGGAGATAGAGACACAACGAAGGAGGAACGGATGAAAATTGTCAGCTTTAAAATTTGTCCTTTTGTTCAACGTGTGACCGCCCTGCTGGAGGCCAAGCACGTTCCGTACGATATCGAATATATCGACCTCAGCCAGAAGCCGGCGTGGTTTCTCAAAGCCTCTCCGAACGGCCAGGTGCCGATTCTGATAACGGATGATGACCAGGTCCTGTTCGAATCCGACGCTATTGTCGAATATCTGGACGAGACGACAGGCGACCCGATTTCCGCCGACGACCCGGTCAAGAAAGCCCAAGACCGCGCCTGGTCTTATCTGGCATCAAAGCATTACTTAATGCAATGCAGCGCGCAACGCAGTCCGGATGAACACAGACTGGAGGAAGGCCGAGCAACATTAGGCACGGCCTTCGCTAAAATGGAAGAAAGAATGGAAGCAAGCATAGAAGCTCGGCTTGGGGTAGGCCCATACTTTCATGGAGACAGCCTGGGCATGGTGGATATCGCCTGGCTGCCCTTGCTCCATCGCGCCGCGATTATCGAACGCCATACGGGCTTTGACTTTCTCGGAGCGTTTCCAAAAGTGAAGCAATGGCAGGCAGCCGTGCTGGCAACAGGGATTACCGAAAAGTCGGTTGCTGAGGACTTTGAGAGTCGATTTACCGCCTTTTACTTAGCGGACGCGACTTACCTCGGCCAACTCGCGAAAAAACAAGCCGGAACAGCGTGTTGTGGGCCAACGGAATGTCGCGAGGAAGACCTCGCTTGCTGCGCCTAAAGCTTGGGACCGCAACCCAGGCGTTCTCTCAATGCTGAAAGCCGGGGGGAATACGCACAATTCATATAGATATCTTCGATTTGTAACATCGGTGTCATATTCGTTGGCTTAGGTCACATGGCCCGAATTCTTCCCTTTCGGACTCCGTTTTCTTTCAGCAGAGAGGACACCCATGGCAACCAAACCATCGCCGTTCAAGCCGTCGCAGGGGCTGAGTGTTTTTGAGCGCTACCTGACCGTCTGGGTGCTGTTGTGCATTGCCGCGGGCATCGGTCTGGGGAGTGTCGCACCGGGTATGGCGACCTTTCTCGACGGGTTCTCCGTGTATGTTGGCGACGCGCCGGTGGTCTCGATTCCGATTGCGATTTGTTTGTTCTTCATGATGTATCCCATCATGGTCAAAATCGACTTTGCCGAGGTCGTTCGAGCCGGGAAGAGCGTCCGGCCGGTCGGACTCACCCTGTTCGTCAATTGGGCCATCAAACCCTTCAGCATGTATGCGATCGCCGTGCTTTTTCTCGGGAGCTTCTTGCTCGATGTGATCGGCCCGGACGCCGTTGACCACGTCAGGATGCCGTTCGGTCTCAATCTGCCGGTGGGGTCGTATTACGGCTCCGGGACCGTGGTGCTGATTGACGGCATCAAGATGCTGGAGGTGCCGCTGTGGCGCAGCTATCTGGCAGGCTGTATCCTGCTCGGCATCGCGCCGTGTACGGCCATGGTCCTGGTCTGGGGCTATCTGGCCAAGGGCAATGACGGCCTGACGCTGGTCATGGTCGCGATTAATTCCCTGACCATGCTCGTCCTGTATGGCGTGCTGGGCGATGTGCTCCTCGGGATCGGCCGTCTGCCGGTCCCCTGGCAGGCCCTGCTGCTGTCCATTGGCGTGTATGTCGCCCTTCCGCTGGTGGCCGGCTATTGCTCGCGTCGGTGGATCATGCGGACCAAGGGCGAACAATGGTTTCGTGAGCGGTTTCTCCACTTTCTCACCCCGGTCACCATTAGCGCTCTGCTCATCACCCTGGTCCTGCTGTTCTCCCTCAAGGGCGCAATGATTCTGTCCAATCCGCTGATGATCGTCTGGATTGCGATACCCCTCTTCATTCAAACGATCTTGGTGTTTGCGCTGGCCTACGGACTGGCGAGAGTTCTCAGACTGTCGTACCAGAATGCGGCCCCGACCGCGCTCATCGGCGCCTCCAACCACTTCGAGGTGGCCATTGCCACGGCAACCATGCTGTTCGGGCTGTCATCCGGAGCCGCCCTGGCGACCGTCGTGGGCGTGCTCATCGAGGTTCCGGTGATGTTGCTGCTGGTGCGCTTCTGCCAGCGCACCCAGGGCTGGTTTGCTTCGACCGTCCCCAGCCCCGCTCGGGACCTGTCACCCCAGCCCGGCCACACCACCGCCGCCAGCAAGTGAGCGCCGTCCTAGGGCGTGTTCACGTTTTTGAGGGTTGCAAGTAAGTAGGTCGGATTAGCGGAGCGTAATCCGACAGGTACGGGATGTCGGGTTACGCCTACGGCTAACCCGACCTACAAGGCTTTTCAAAGCCCTTCTGGACGCTCCGCAGGTTGCCCATGCCGTAATCAATAATCGCGATCATAGTGGGCAGCCATTATTGCCGCCGGACGAGCGGGAATCAAGGCAGAGCCGGCCCCTTTTCATCCCCTCCTCGGACGTGTGATGCACATTAACTTGTCTGGCGGCCAGCGGACTATTTTTCCCTCTCCCCACCCCCTCTCCCAGAGGGAGAGGGGCTCTTTTCTTTCCCTCTCCCCTGGAGGGAGAGGGTGGCCCTGAGCTTGTCGAAGGGCCGGGTGAGGGGGCAACGGACCCTCGTAGGGGGCTAGAGCGTTTCACGTTAAGTTGTAGCCGTGCCCGTCCGCGCTCGTCGGGAAAGACAAGGGCTGGCCCCAAGCGGCCAGGGAGGGGAGGGGGGGGGCTCCCCGCCTGGGAGGGCGGCCATCCTGGCCGCCATGCGGGCTGGAAGCCCGCACTCCTCCAGGAGGAGAGAGACGCGCTACACAGCAGCGTGATTTGCTCTCATGACACAATTTGCGCCACCCGTCCCGAGAGGGGATACGCGCTGTTTCCGCTATAGGGGTGTTCCCACAGGGCGCGCGCTGTTCCGTGTGGCAGCGTCTCTTTCGTCTTTTCTTCGCCTTTTCCCGTCATTTTTTGACGATTTTCGTCACTTTTTTCGGAAAACCTCATAACCTTACTAGGGCGTGTTCACACTATATTTGTTATACTTTCTCAATGGAGCTTACCCAACAGCAGTACGAGCACCTCAAGGATCTGCTTCCGCGGCAGCGCGGGAATGTGAAGGGAGACAATCGGCCAGTGCTGGCCGCGCTTCTGTACATTGTGGAGCAGGGGTGTAAGTGGCGGGGCTTACCGGAGCACTTTGGGAATTGGCATACGCTCTATACGCGCCTGAATCGTTGGGCGAAGAACGGGGTCCTGGACCGGGTCTTTGCCGCGTTACAGCAGCAGCAGATCATCCGCGTGCGGGTCGAAGTGGTCTCGCTGGATAGTACGGTGATCAAAGTTCATCCGGACGGGACGGGGGCGCGAAAAAAAACGGGCCGCAAGCCCTCGGGAAGTCTCGCGGCGGCTGGACGACCAAGATTCATCTGGTTGCCGCGGATGCTTGCACCGCCGTGAGGTTTTCGCTGTCGCCGGGCCAAGCTGGCGCTGCGCCTGAGGGACGGAAATTGCTGAGTGAAACGGCCCTGTGGGCCGACTACGTCGTGATGGATCGTGCCTATGAGGGGGAGGAGACACGTCAGTGTGTGCGTGATTTAGGGGCCACGCCGGTCGTGCCTCCCAAGAGCAATCGTACCGCGCCGTGGCCGTACGACCGCGAGAAATATAAGAAACGCAATGAAGTAGAACGGCTCTTTCGCCGCCTCAAGGGCTTCCGCCGTATCTTTTCCCGGTTCGACAAATTGGATGTGGTGTTCGCCTTCTTCATCCACTTCGCGCTCATCATCGAAGCCCTCAGAAGTGTGAACACGCCCTAGGAAGATGATGATTTTAGCTACTCTGGCGCGCCGCGGGCTGCCACCTCGTTTCGGGTTGCCACGCGCTGCGCCGCCCCGCGCGATCTGCCGCTCAGGCTTCGACGAGCTCGAGAACGATGCCGTCCGGATCCCGGAAGCAGCAGAACTTGAAGTCGCCGAAGCCCGGGAAGTGCAGCGTCTGCGGGGGCGAGAGAAACGCCACGCCCTTGTCCTTTAGATCGCCGTAGGCCTTGTCGATGTCGCCGACTTTGAGCGCGATGCGCCCGATCCCGTTGTTGCTGCACTCGGGGTAAGGCCGGCCCGTCATCGCGGGCTCGATCCATTGCTCGACGTCGATGAGCAGCGCATCCTCGTCGTCACCGAGGCGTATGAGCGCCCAGCGCATGAGACCGTTCCCTTCGTAGCCAAAACCTCTGGCGAGGATGGGATCGTCGGTCGTGACCTCGCCGTAGACCACGGAAAAGCCCAGCACGTCGCGGTAAAACGCGAGCGTTCTGTCCAGATCCTTTACCACGATGTTGACGTGAAATATTCGCTGCAGCATGGCTTGCCTCCTTTCGTTGATAATGGCCGCGGCGCACGCCTACCAGAGCGCCTATCCGCTCACGGACCGGGCGGCGTGACCCGGCTTGCATTCGTCCGGAGAAAGGATCAGCTGATCTCGACGAGCTGAAGATCAAACGTCAGATCCTTGCCCGCCAGGGGATGGTTGGCATCGATCGTGACGGTCGAGGCGGACAGACCGAGAACTGAGACCGCGATCGATTGTCCATTCTTCTGATTGAGTTGGAGGCGCTGGCCGACTTTCAGTTTAACGCTGGCCGGGAATTGACTGCGCTGGACCTGGGTGGTCATCTCGTCCCGATGCGGGCCGTAGGCCTCCGCAGCCGGAACGAGGACGGTTTTTGATTCCTGGGGCTGCATCCCGATGACGGCCTGCTCAACCCCATGGAGCACCTGGCCCTTCCCAATGGTAAATTGCAACGAGTCCTTTTCTATGGAGGAGTCAAAGACTGAGCCATCTTCGAGCTTGCCGGTATACTGCACGCGAACGGTATCACCGTCTTTTGCCTTAATCATGGGGCTCCTCCTGAGAAACCGACCACCGTCCGGTCTGCACGGTGTTGGATGATGAGACAGGCGTTTCCCGTACTCACGCAGGCGCGGACATACGGCAAACACCTGCCCTCTATGGGGCTCTTCCTACCAATCGCGGTCGCCGCCATCCCTCCTCGGGCCTCGCTCCCTCTGCGGACGGGCTTCGTTGACGGTCAGCGGACGCCCTTGCAGATCGTTGCCGTTCAGGCGCTCTATTGCCGCTTGCGCTTCCTCTTGATTGTCCATTTCGACAAAGCCAAATCCCCGCGATTTTCCAGAGAAGCGATCGGTAATGATATTGACCGAGGTCACGGCTCCTGATTCGCCGAAGAGTGCTTCGAGTTCTTCCTGGGTAGTGTTGAAGGGAAGATTACCAACAAAGAGTTTCATACTATTCCTTTCCGAGGCAGGCGGACCTCCTGACACGTACAAAGCCCTGAGAACCACATGAGAAGGTTCCCAGGGCTTCTAATCGTGCGAACCAGCTCAAAACCGACAGACGTAAGCGACTGTCTGCGCTATCCTTACTGCCGGAACTGTATTGCTTTTTGGAGTTGAACGCAAGCGCGCGAACGGCCGCTCATGTCTCACCCTGCAATTTCTCCCTGAGCGTACACCCAGCCAGGTCAATGCCGTCGAGCCCCTCGGCACCGCTGCCCCGTTCGGCCGCAGCGGTGCCGATATGCAGCGGCACCGGTGTGGTTTGTTCCTCTTCGTTTTCTTCCACTTCGGTGTTTTCGGCGGGATTGTTTTCTTCCGCCCTCGGGAGTCTCCTGTCCGTCCGCTCTGACCCTCAGGGTGTCATGCCACCGCCTCAAGTGGCGTGCGCCTGTCGTGCCACAAAATCGGACCCCTCCTCATTCCTGACGTAACAATTTGTCAACCGGAAATCCTCCTGCGCGCCGCGCTTCCCCCTTAGCAAGGGGGACTGAGGGGGATTTGCCCCTTTCCCAAGGGGGACTGAGGGGGATTTGCCCGGCGCGAGAACCGCCGTCCGACAGGCCTGAGTATGCCATACCGCTCAGGGAGTGCTTCCATCCCTGCGGCAACTCTTTTACAGTGAGGGCGCAGCAATTTCATGTGAGCGGAGGAGCACAGGCCATGTTTGTCGTCACGAACCGGATTCCCGTTGCTGAGGGCCATGAAGCAGACTTTGAGGATCGGTTCCGGCACCGCGCCCATCTGATTGACCAGTCGCCTGGATTTATCAAAAACCTGGTGATGCGGCCGGTCCAGCGCCGCTTCAACCACCAGACGGGGGAGTGGGAAGAGAAAGCAGAGCAGGGATTCTATTTGGTCCAAACCTATTGGGAGAGCGAGCAGGCGTTTTGGGACTGGACAAAGAGCGAGTCCTTCCGCATCGCCCATAGCAACCGCCCGCCCGCGGAAATGTTTGCCGGCGCGAATGTGCTTGAAATCCATGAGGTGATGCTGAATACGGAAAAACAGGACTGAACCGGCATGGAGCAGCCACACGAGCAGCCACACGAGCAGATAGCCGAACGCTTTCGGCGCATCATGCCACCTGTCGAGTTCTGTTCGCTCCGCATCGTGCGCGAGCGTTCGGAGTCGCTGGCGGTCCGTCAGGATGTCTTACAGCCGGTGTCGAGCGGCGATGACCTGGGGATCATGCTGACGGTCATCCAGCAGGGGGGCTGCGGCTACGCCGGGACGAGCGACCTGACCGAGGCGGGCTTGGCGCGCGCGCTCGAACACGCCAGGGGCTGGGCGCAGCGTAGCGTAGCGTGTGGCGTGACCGACTTCTCCCAGGTGGTCTTTGCCCAGCCGCAGGGGGAGTATGAGACGCCGGTCGGGATCGCCTGGAATGCTGTGCCCCTGGCCGATAAGATCGCGCTGCTCCAGCAGGAGAGCGCCCGCCTGAAAACCGACGAGCGGATTGTCGATTGGGCGGCCAGCCTGTGGCATACGCAGAGCGACACGCTCGCTATCACAAACGGCGGGGCCCACACCCGCCAGCGCTGCTCCTCTATCGTGCCGATGCTGAGCGTCACCGCCAACGCCGGCACAGAGACGCATACGCGGACCTTCGGCGGACGGGGCTATTGCCGCCAGGGGGGCCTGGAAGTCCTGGAGCAGACCGGGTTTCATGCGGCCGCGCCGCAACTCAGCGCCGAGGCGGTCCAACTTCTGAGCGCGCCCGACTGTCCGGCCGGGCAGTTGGACGTGCTGCTCGCCCCGGATCAAATGATGCTTCAGATTCATGAGTCGATCGGCCATCCGCTTGAGCTCGACCGCATTCTCGGGGATGAGCGCAATTATGCCGGTACCAGCTTTGTGACGCCGGACATGTTCGGCACCTATCAGTACGGCTCGGATTTATTGAATATCACCTTTGACCCCTCCCGACCCGAACAGTACGCCAGTTATCAATTTGATGACGACGGCCAGCCCGCCCGCAAGGAATATCTGATCAAGAACGGCCGCCTGCTGCGCGGGCTGGGCGGGGCGGTCTCACAGGCGCGGCTGGGGCTGCCCGGCGTCGCCAACGCCCGCGCCGACACCTGGAACAGACCGACGATAGACCGCATGGCGAATCTGAACCTGGAACCGGGACAGTCCGATTTTTCGTCCATGGTCGGCGCCATTGAGCGGGGCGTGTATATGAAAACCAACTGTTCCTGGTCCATCGACGATTCGCGCAACAAGTTCCAGTTTGGCTGCGAGTGGGGCCAGTTGATTGAAGACGGCCGGCTGACAACGGTGGTCAAAAAACCAAACTACCGGGGGGTGTCGGCCACGTTCTGGCGCAACCTGACCAGGGTCGGCAACCTGGACAGTTATGAGGTGCTCGGTACCCCGTTCTGCGGCAAGGGCGAGCCCAATCAGGTCATCCGGGTCGGGCATGCCGCTCCGGCGTGCGTGTTCTCGGACGTTGAGGTCTTTGGCGGCGAGAAAGAGTAAAGAAGAGTCTATTGAGTCATTGGGTCTATTGGGTCCATTGAGTCTTGACCCCAAAGACCCAACCGACCCTAAGGACCCAAAGAACTCTAAGGACCCACGAAGATGCAGGAGTATTTCTACCAGCTTGCCGACTTCATCCTCAGCCACCTGACCGGACAGGAACAGGCGCTGTGTAATTTTGCGGCCGAGGACTCGGACTTCGTCCGCTTTAACCGCAGCGCGATCCGTCAGGCGGGAACGGTGGCGCAGCGTTCCATTACCCTTGAACTCGTTATCGGACAACGCCACGCAGCCGGGGATATCAGCCTGTGCGGCGACTTTACCGTGGACAGTCTACGCGCCCGCGCCGTGCTGGACAGCCTGCGTGCCCAGCTTCCGCATCTACCCGAAGACCCGCATTTGCTGTATGCGACCGAGGTCCAATCCAGCGAGCATCACGGCGAAAACCGGCTGCCGGAAGAACGCGGGATGATCGTTGATGCTGTCCTACAGGCCGGACAGGGACGGGACCTGGTTGGCTTCTACGCGGCCGGCGGTATACACGCAGGTTTTGCCAATTCCTTTAGCCAGCGCAACTGGTTCTCGACCTATACCTATAGTGTGGACTGGAGTTTCTATCTGAGTGGCGACAAAGCGGTCAAAACGGCTGATGCCGGCTTTGCGTGGAATCCGAACGTGTTTCAACACAAGGTCAACACCGCGGCCCAACAACTGGCTGCGCTTTCCAGGCCGGCCAAGACCATTACGCCCGGCCGTTACCGGGTGTATCTGGCACCCTCGGCCGTGGGTGAAATCATGGACCTGCTGAACTGGGGCGGATTTGGTCTCAAGGAGCAGCAGACCAAATCCACCCCGCTGATCAAAATGACCCAGGACGGAGCGGAGCTGCACCCGGCTGTCACGCTTATTGAAAATACGCGTGACGGAGTGGCCCCGAACTTCCAGGAGGACGGCTTTCTGAAACCGGACCAGGTCGGCCTCATCACCCACGGTCGCCGAGGAGACTGTCTGGTGTCGCCCCGCTCGGCCAAGGAGTACGGTGTGGCCACCAATGGCGCCTCAGGCTGGGAGGCGGCCGAGTCCATTGACATGGCCGCGGGGGAACTGACGCAGGACAGGCTGCTGACGCAACTGGACACCGGCATCTATATCAACAATCTATGGTATCTGAACTATTCGGACCGGGCCGCCTGCCGCATGACCGGCATGACCCGGTTTGCCACCTTCTGGGTGGAAAATGGCGAGATTCAGGCGCCGCTCAATGTGATGCGGTTTGACGAATCGCTCTACCGGATGCTGGGGACCAACCTGGTCGGCATCACCGCCGAGCGGGACTATATGCTTGATCCCAACACCTATCATGCCCGCTCAACCGGCAGCAGCCGACTGCCGGGGCTTTTGGTCGACGACTTCACACTGACCTTGTAGGGAGGGTGTCCCTCTCAGGAAAGTGAAAGGGACCAGGTGAACCCGACCCTGCCAGCGCGTGTCACAATCGGTCTGGTCCTGTTGCTGCTGGGGGTATCGCCCGCCACGGCCCAAGACCAGAGCCTGACCGGCTGGTTCAGCCTGACGGTCGCCGACTATCCGCCCGAGTCCGGGCGGGCCGCGGAAACCGGCTATGCGTTGACTGAGGACTCGGGCGCGCGGTACGAACTCCTGATCGATACGGCACTCATGCGGCCGCTCGGCGGCCCGGTGACGCTGAACCGCAAGCGGGTGACGGTCGTGGGCGAGTGGGAGCACGACCCGCTACGGTTCCGGGTCCGCTCCATCGAGTTGGCCCCGTTACCGTCGACCGCCTCGCAGAGGAGGACCTTCGCCCCCGACTCGTTTCCGGCTGAGCCTGCCGCGCCCAGGTCGACTCTCCCGGTCGCGGAGGCCGATTCCGTGCGCGGCTCTCAGGCCTGGGTGACCATCCTGTGTCGGTTTGGGGATGCGAGAAATATCACCCCGTATCCGGTTGAGCATTATGAGCGGATGATGGGGGCGGCCCATCCCGGCCTGGGGCATTATTGGCGGGAGGTCTCTGACGAGAACCTGCCCAATCTGAACGGCAGCGTGGTGGTGGGCTGGTATGATCTGCGCCGGCCGCGGGCGTATTACGTGTCGGACACGGACGGGGATGGAGAGGAAGATGCCGATTTGGAGAGCGCGGCCAAAGACTGCACTGCGGCGGCCGATGCGGACGTCTTTTTCCCGGATTTTGAGCATATCAACCTGGTCTTTAACCAGGACCTTGATGGGCGGCGCGCCTATGGCGGCAGTCGGCGGCTGACGAAGGATAGGCGGACACGCTTCTGGGGGATCACCTGGCTGCCGGAGCGGGTGCATGCAAGACAGGAAACCTGGGCCCACGAGATGGGCCATGCCTTGGGCTTACAGCATTCCTCCGGCCCCTATGGTCAGGATGATTCCTCATTTAGTCCCAGCACCTATGACTCGGACTGGGATGTCATGAGCGGCGGGCAATCGCTCGATCCGTATCCCGCTGGCTACGGCTACCTGGGCGTGCATACCATCGCCTACCACAAGGACTTTCTGGGCTGGATTCCCCCGGACCGGAAGTATGTCGCCCGGCCCAACACGACCCGCACGATTACCCTCGAACGGCTGGCCCAGCCGGGCGAAGAGGGCTATCTGATGGCTCAGATTCCCATTGGGAGGTCGCCGACCGACTTCTACACGGTCGAGGCGCGGCTGTTTGCCGGCTACGACGATGGCATCCCGGACGAAGCGATTGTCATCCATACAGTCGATACCACGCGGGCAGACCGGCTGGCCCAGGTCGTGGACGTGGACAACAACGGCGACCCCAACGACGCAGGCGCGATGTGGACGGTCGGCGAAATCTTTACCGACGCACAGAACAAGCTCCAGATCTCCATCGACGCGGCCTACGCCAGCGGTTACCGCGTGACCATCAACACGAATCCTGACACGTTCAGTACCTGTGTCGATTTTCTGGCTGCTCCATCTCATGTCTTCGGACCGGGGCGAGACGGGGCCAGTGTTCAGGTTGAAGCAGCGAGCGATTGTCGCTGGTCCGCTACGAGCCACGCGCAGTGGATACGGATCACGTCCGGAGGCACGGGGAGTGGTTCCGGCAGTGTCCGCTACACGGTGGCGGCCAATCCCAGCCGCGCTGTCCGGACGGGCCGGCTGACTATTGATGGCTGGACGTTTACGGTGACCCAAGCGGGAACCAACGACCACCTGTTTGCCGACAATATGGAGAGTGGCATAAACGGCTGGAATAGGAGCTTGCCCTGGGCTCTGTCCGGGACTTCTTCACGGAGCGGTGCGTATGCCTGGACGGACAGCCCGAGCGGTAATTACCGGAATGACCAGAACAGCAGCCTGTTTCTTCCGACTATTGATCTGACCAGCCGTAGTGCCGCGACCCTGACCTTCTGGCATCGGTACAACTTTGGCAGTGGCGATATGGGGAACGTCTGGGTACAGGAGAACGGCCAGTGGAAGAGCGTGGCGTCCTTCACCGGCCGGGCCGCGTGGCAACAGGCCGAGATTGACCTGACTCCCTTTGTCGGACAGCCGATAGAGATCGGCTTCCAAGTGTTGTCCGATGCCAGTGAGACCGCAGACGGCTGGACTATCGACGACGTGGTCGTATTCTCAACGGATTTCGCCTCCCCAGTGACCCTGGAGAACCCCCGGTCTGCCTCCTTCCAGAGCGGGGTCGGCGTGATCTCAGGCTGGGCGTGTCACGCCCACGAGATTGTCGTTGAACTGGACGGGATGCCGCTGCAAGCGGGCTATGGAACCACACGGGAGGATACGCGCAGTCGCTGTGGCGATGCGAACAATGGCTTCAGTCTGTTGTGGAACTGGAACAACCTGGGGGCGGGGCCGCATACGGTCCGCGCCCTGCTTGACGGGCAGGAGTTCGCCAACACCACCGTCCGGGTAACGACTTTTGGGGAGCCGTTCCTGCGGGGGGTGAGTGGCATATTTGACCTGCCCGACTTCCCCGCCTCCGGCGAGACCACCGTTGTCCGGTGGGAAGAGGCACTCCAGAACTTTGTGATTACTGATGGTCATCCGAATACCGGCGGGGGATACAACCGGGTAGCGGGCGTGAGCGCCATCTTGGAAAACCCGTCGCTGGGGTCGGCGCAGAGCGGGCTGGGCGCTATCTCGGGCTGGGCATGCGAGGCGGGAGAGATTGTCATCGAGCTGGACGGGATGCCGCTGCAAGCAGGCTATGGAACCACGCGAGAGGATACCCGGAGGGTCTGTGGGGATACCGACAATGGCTTCAGTCTATTGTGGAACTGGAACAACCTGGGAGCGGGGACGCATACGGTCCGCGCCCTGCTTGACGGGCAGGAGTTTGCCAACACGACCGTGCGGGTAACGACCTTTGGGGAGCCGTTCCTGCGGGGATTGAATGGCACGTTTCCCATTCCAGACTTTCCCAGCCCCGGGGAAAACAAAAGGCTCCGCTGGGAAGAGTCGCTCCAGAACTTTGTGATTATTCCCTGACCGCGTGCGCCAAGCGCGGCGACTTATGATACAGACGGGGGCGGAGAGAAAGATTCTGTTCTCGACAGAGCAGTTGAAGGGATGAGGGTGAGCGCTTGCGTACTGTTCCCACCACCGGGCTCCACTGCGTAGGATCTACAGCACGCCGTTGACGAACCTCCGAGAACCCGACATGAGGCATGGTGCAATGAATAAACACGCGCTTTGGAGTACCATCGAGTCCCGTCTCGATTCGTGTCGCCCGAAATGGGAAGAGGAATTGAGAGATGTGGTAAAGGCTATCAAGGATAGAGAAGCCGGCAGGGCATGGCGTGATGACGAAGTCTTCGAAGCGTTGTTGAAGGCGGTGCTGTCCAGCAACACCGACTGGTCAAAGATCGAACGTATTCTTCCAGAACTTCCTGAGTTGTTTTGCGGGTTTAGTCTTGAGGCATACGCGGCGCTGTCGCCTGACGAAATAGGCAGACGTTTTGTCCCTTGGTTTACGGAACGGAAAGCAGGTTCAAGGAAATTGAAGGAACGCCTCACCAACCTCATCGACGCCGCCAAGAAGCTCTCACAACACAGCAGCGTTCATGGAACGGCAGAGAGTTATTTTACGTCACTCATGCGCCGATTCGACGATGATCCGAAGCAGGTTGCGTTAAAACTTGGCCGGCCCGGAAGCGAGTATAAACTGCCGTCACTTGGAGTGCCCTTGGCCGCCCAAGTATTGAAAAATCTGGGCTTCGATGTGGCGAAGCCCGACCGACACGTTCGGCGGGCGGTAGGGTCCTTTGGGCTAGTCCGTTTCGAGCGCTGGCCGCCCGATCATCCACGTGACTCGGAGTTGTTGAAAGCCATGGCCGCCGTGGAAAACCTGGCCGTGTCCGTGCAGAGACGCGTCGGATTTGTAGACAGCGCGATCTGGCTCCTGTGTTCGAGGAGCGGGTTGAACCTCACCAATCAGGAACTTTGCCATATTGCCCGCCAGGCCGAGACTGCGAGAGACCGCGCGGACGAACTTACCACCTTGATCCAGTCATGGATGGACGGGGACGACGCCGACGAACAGCGGGAAACAATCGAATATCTCATCCACTCCCTGGACGAAGACCGGCTGTCTGACCGTAAGCTCTTCCCAAGAAAACTGAAAGGCAAGAGCTGGTGAGCCGGGTCGTACTGCTCGACAGCGGCCCCCTCGGTTTGGTCACGAATCCGGGCGGATCGAAACAGACCGCGGCCTGTGGGCGCTGGCTTCAGAAGATGGTCGTTGACGGTGCGAGGGTAATGGTGCCGGAGATTGCCGATTACGAGGTCCGGCGCGAGCTGATCCGAGCCCGTCGAACCGGCGGTATCGCGCGGCTCGATGCCCTCATCGCTCAGGTCGATTACTTGGCACTCACGACCAGGGCTATGCGCCAAGCCGCAATGTTCTGGGCCGAGGCTCGTCAGCAAGGTCGGCCAACAGCCGTCGATCCGGCGCTTGACGGCGATGTGATCCTGGCGGCGCAAGCGGCAACGCTGGAACTGACGGACGTGGTTGTCGCGACGACGAACGTCAGGCATCTGTCTCGTTTCGTCTCGGCCGCACTCTGGTTCGACATTACTGGATGAAATCGTAGAGTCGGACGCGCAGGCCGCCGAAGCACTGCATCCTAGCTCAGACCTTTAATGCCGGTAGACATGGGATACGCCATGCAAGCAGCGAGCGACCACAGACACCCGATACTTGAAGAAAAGCGCCTGGCCCTGCGCCGTCTGTCCGGCTGGATATGCTGTGTCATCGTACTGCTGTGGATGGCAGATATAGGCTACGGCCACGACACAACCGGCCTTCGGGAAGCCGAACACCCTGCCGCCAACTCAACGAAACAGTTGCCGCAGATGACTGTCACCGAGCGCCGTCCGGTCAGCGCGGCCACCGAAAGCCGGGTGCGTGAAAAAGACTTTGCCGTCCGGCCGCATAACACGGCCTCGGAAATGCTGAATAATCTGCCGGGATTTGTGGCGGGTCAACACGCCGGGGGCGGCAAAGCCATGCAATACTTCTTGCGCGGTTTTGATAATGACCATGGCACTGACGTGGCCATCAGTGTTGACGGTATCCCCGTCAATATGGTCAGTCATGCCCACGGGCAGGGCTATGCCGACCTCAATTTTTTGATTCCCGAGGTGGTCGAGTCTATCGATTACCGCAAGGGCCCCTATTTCGCGGACGCTGGGAATTTTGCCAACTCGGGCGCGGTCAACTTTATTACCAAAGAAGATACCGCCCACAACTCGCTCCGCGCTGTCGGTGGGAGTTTCAACACCATGCGCTATGTCGGCATCCTGTCACCGCGCCTCGGTCCGGTGCAGAGTCTGGTCGCCAACGAAGTCTATTTCACCGATGGGCCGTTCAAGCACGGCGAGAATTTTGTCAAATATAATTTCTTCGGCAAGTTTAGCCTCAAGCCGAGCCCAAGCTCGAAGCTGAGTCTGTGGGCATCGCTGTATACCGGAGACTGGGACGCCTCCGGCCAGATTCCACTCCGAGCGGTCAGGAGCGGACGGCTGGACCGGTTCGGGTCGCTCGACCCGACCGAGGGCGGGCGCTCCGACCGGGAAAACCTGAATCTCATCTACACGGCAAACCCAAACCCGGAGGAAAGCTGGTTTGTGCAACTCTACTTCAGCCGCTACCGGCTGCGCATGTTCTCAAACTTTACGTTTTTCAGCGGCGACCCGGTACGGGGCGATGGTATTGAACAACTCGATAGCCGCGTGCTGTTTGGTGGCCGGGCGCATTATCATCGCATGTGGACGCTCGGCACCCTGCCGCTTGAGAGCACTATTGGTTTTGAGACGCGCAACGATAACGCCGATGTCGGCTTGTTTCGGCAGCAGCGGCGGCAACGCTTTGTCACCACTCAGAAAGCCGAGATCTGGGAGAACGCCTTCAGCGGCTATACCCAGCACGAACTGTTTGTCCGCGAGTGGCTGCGCTTCATCGTCGGCCTGCGCGGTGACGTGTTTGTCTTTGATGTTGACGACCATTCTCAAAACGAAGTAACCGACGCTCCACGGCTCCAGGGCAAAAAGAGTAAACGTGTCCTCCAACAGGCAGCAGATGCTGGACATGTTTACTCTTCTACGACCGACGGCATTGTCAGCCCCAAGGCCAGCCTGATCGTGTCGCCTTTTATCAACCCGGCGAGCCTCTGGCACCAGACCGACCTCTTTCTCAATTTCGGCATGGGCTATCATTCCAACGATGCCCGGGATGCGGTCCAGCCGGGGGGCAGCGGGCTGGCGCGCTCAACCGGCGCAGAAGTCGGGGCGCGCACCAGACTGTATAATCGGGTCGAACTGGCCTCCTCGCTGTGGTGGCTCGATCTGGGCAGTGAGCTGGTCTTTGTGGGTGACGAGGGCACGACCGAACAGCGGGGCCCCACGCGCCGCTGGGGCGTTGATTTTGAGATACGGGCCGAAGTATTGCCCTGGCTGCTGTTTGACTATGACCTGACCTATAGCGACCCCCGCTTTCGCGTCACGGGCGAGGCGATTCCCCTGGCTCCGACTCTGCTGATGAATGGGGGACTGACGGCCTACCCTATTGAGAATTTCTCTGCCGCCCTGCGGGTGCGCTTCCTGGACGACCGGGCCGCCAATGAAGACCGGAGCGTGATTGCGCGAGGCTATACCCTGATCGACCTGCTGGTGCGCTACCGGTGGCAAAACATTGAGGTGTCCTTTGATGTGCTCAACCTCGCCGACACCGATTGGCGAGAGACACAGTTTGCCACGGACTCCTGTCTCCGGCACGAAGTCGGCACAGATAGCCGGTGTCCCCTCAACGGCGGCGGGCCGGGAATTGCGGATACGAATATGGTGGCCGGCTACGGCCTCAATGTCCGTAGTGGGCTGACGGTATTTTTCTAGTAGGGGCGGGATGGGCTGTAGCCCTGCATCCGCCTACCCTCCATACCTGTGCAGGAAGGTCAAGTTAGGCGAAAATCTCTCGGCGTGACTTCACTCGTTCTCAAACAGCTTAGCTTGACCTCTCCAGTTGGGCTTCTGGATACCGAAGGAACTATTTGGAATTTGACCGTCCAACTTCAGCAGGTCCGGATCATATGTTTCGAGCAAGTCACATTGAAGATCAAGGGCGGCTGCAAGATGGAGTGCGTCCCGTGGATGCAAACCATAGTCCCAGCAGAGATTCTGCGCTAGGTTGGAAATGTCTCGGTCGATGATTCGCCACTTAATATAATCATTCTCAAAAAACGACTGAATCTGGCCTCGTGTTTCGACCGGTATCGGCTGGGGAGAACTTCTTGGCCGTATGACTTCGACCTGAACAATCGGCGATACATATATACGGGTTTTTTCTTCCTTTGCCTCGTTGAGAATATTCTCGCAATCCTCGACGCCCTCTTCATTATTGAGAAGAGTTAAAAAGCATGAGGCATCCCAATAACGCCGAACAATCCCACCAACCGGCATTATCCCTTCCTGACGTATTGGGACCACTCGTTTATATCGACCTTGTTCTCGGAGAACAGTCCGCGAATATCCTTCGCTTGCGGGAGTTCCCTGTCTCCCAGGGGGCGGAAGGATTCGACTTTGACCGAGGTGGGTTCACCGCGAATATTGAACCTCACTTCGCCTTTGACCGACAGACGCTCCTCTAAGTGGGTGAGTAACTGATTGAGAGTATCACGGTCACAGATACATCGAACGCGGCGAGCGGCGATGACATCATAGACGGCAAACTCCGGCCCTCCGTGTATGGTAAGAGTTTCGAGTACCCCTTCCACAGAGCCAGTCGCAACCGAGCTCGTCCCAATCAGTTGATCAACGTGAGCAGCTATACGTTGCGTTACTCGTACTCGTTGTGGCGTCGTACTCTCTGTTTTTCCAAATACAGCTATGCGTTCGACTTTTCCGTTAATTATTCGAACTAACTCTTTCGCCTTTTTTAAGGCTTCGTCAGTGAAGTGCTCAGGGCGCCTTGCTTCTTGTTCTATAAGTTCGAGGCCAGAGAGAGCAGAGGAGATGATCATATCTCCATAATCTATGCCGTCTTCCTGTTTGAGGGTCGGTTCGACCGCTAGATTGGCACTGCCAACGCCCAAATCTACAATGCTCCAATCAAGGTTCTGCGAGCCAGATACCTCGACATCCAGCTCAGACAATAAATCAGATAGTTTCTGCGCAGCATTGATAAATGTCCCTAAAGGAATATCTTCCCCTACGAGGCTAAATCCAATGCTTCGAGTGTCCATGTCTTCGCCCTTTTTTCGCTTCTTACGCTACCACTCCCTGGCAACAAATTCCACTCTATTTATTATGATTTATTATGATCCGCTCCACCTACTCACGGGGCTGAAGGGCTGAGGAAATTACTGAAACGGGGCGTCGTTGTCCACGCCTAACAGGTGTTTCCCAACCAGTTCCGAGACCCGGTCGGGATGGGCGTTGATATGCAGCGGCATGGCCTGGAAGTCGCGATAGCGCCGCTCAAAAGAGCCGCCCTCGCGCAAGCCATTGCCGCCCTGGACGCGCAGCAGCAGCCGCATGGCGTCGTCACACAGCCGCAGCGCCGTCATGCTATAGCCGAGCTGACGCAGATAATCCGCCTCCGTGGGGATAATACCCGCCTCGATGCGCGCGTCCGTTTCCGCACAGCCCGTCAGGACCGCGGCGCGGGCGGAGGTAATGGCGGCTCCGGCCTGGCCGATATTGAGCTGGACCGCCGACCGGTCGGCGACCTTCACCCCAAAGATGGCCACCCGGCCACTCAGCTCCTGGCAGGCTTGCGCCAAGGCGGCCGAGGCAACCCCGACCGCCTGCGCCCCGAGCCACAGATCAGACACCGCGGTCCAGTCTTCACGATAGCGCTGCGCGACCATAGGCCGGTTCGGGTCGCGAAATTGGACCCGAAAGTCCAGGGGAAAGGACCGGATCAACGCGGCCGGAACGGCCACGGCCTCATAATTGACGTGATCGGTGGCCGAGGCGCGCAGGCTCATCGACAGCCAGGTCTGGTCAACGGACACGCCCTGGGCATCGATCCGGACAACGGTAAAGCGCAGCTCCGGTTTTTCGCCAGGTGATTGCGTCTCACGGTCGAGCGCAAACAAACAGGCCGCCCAGTCACCATAGCGAGAGCCCGAGGCAAAGCTGGCCCGGCCGTTGAGGATCAGGTCTTCGCCTTGAATTTTGCCGTGAACGCTGGTGCCGGCGCCGGCGGGAAAACTGACCCACTCTCGTTGGGCGACCATCTGGCGCAGGACGTCGCTGCCGGCCGGGCCGAGTTGACCACAGATAAAATGGAAGACGCACAAGTGATTCCACAGACACCAGGCGGTTGAGGCGCAGGCCCCGGCCACGGCTTCCAACTCCTGCGCGATCGCCCCGATACTGGCCGCTATCCCGCCGATATTGCGCGTGGCTGAGGCCCGAATGAGGTCGGTGTTTTTAATGGCGGCAATCACACTCGGATCGACGCTACGCGTCCGGTCGGCCTGGGCGGCCTGCTCGGCAATGGCGGGTAGAACAGGCGCGCACAACAGATCGCGTTCGGTGTTGAGAAAGGTCCGGACGGGCGGCATGGGTCACTCCGGGTGTTTACGGTGTGTGCTCCAGGGCCCACAGAATCAGGTCGGCGCTCCCTTCGTCTCCCCAGCGGCTGGAATCGAGCAACAGGGTGTAGTGGCTCGGGTCGCGCCAGTCGCCGTGGTAGAAGGTGTGGACGTAATCCGCCCGGAGTTTGTCCATGCCGGCAATCCGCTGCCGGGCCTGCTCTCGGTCCACGCCTTCGGCTTGGACCACGCGCTCAATCCGGGTTTCGAGCGGCGCATGCAGAAACACGTGCAGGGCCTGGGGATGGTCCTCAAGGATACGATTCCCCCCACGGCCCACCAGAATGGCCTTCCCCCTTTGGGCCACCTCCTCGACGATGGTTTTGGTCATGCGGACGAGCTGGGCATCGTTGAGCCACAGGGGCGGCGGAATATCGTAGGCGGACTCAAAGCCGCCCAGGCCGAACAGACCGACCATACGTTCGATAAAGGAGTCAACCCGCTCGTCTTTGGCGTCAATATAGTCTTCCGCGACCTGATACTGCGAGGCGATCTGCCGAACGATCTCTTTTTCCCAGACCGTCCAGTTCAAACGCCGACCCACATCACGGGCAATCAGGCTGCCACCGCTCCCGTATAGATGAGATAGAGTCAGGATGGACTTTCCCATGGTCGCCTCCTTGGTGCTCACGATGCGGAGTGAGCGCATTCTAGGAACCCGGACGCGCTTTTGTCAATTCTCTCGCGTACACCTGTCCTGCGACAGACAGGCAGATGCCGGACAGGTGTACTCTCTATCCCCCTAGCGTTGGGACACAAACAGAAAGGCGCGGCCAACGGCCGGCTTATCCCGGATGTGTTGGCCGGGCGCCCCGAAAACGAACTCCGGGATGTCGTCGGCGTTAATATCGCCGGGCGAGGCCAGCGCATAACCAAACATCGAACCCTGGTGCGGGTAGGGGTTGTCAAAGGTAATCAAATGGCGGCCGTCGCGGCCGTTGTAGAGAAAGACTTCTCCCTGGACGTGAAACTCATCGACCTTCTGAAAGGGCGCGCTGACCAGGATTTCGGGGACTTCATCCGTGTTCACATCCGGGATGGCGGACATGATCCAGCCAAACCCGGCCGCGGGGCGTGGGACTGGGTCGCGGAGCGTCAGCAGGAGGCTGCCGTCCGTGCCGCTAAAGGCAAAGGCCGCCCCCTGGGCGGAGACTGCTCCCACGTCCTGATAGGGCGCGCCGATGAGCAGGTCCGGGACGCTATCCTCGTTCAGGTCTCCGGCCGGGGTGACATGCCAACCGAACGACGCGCCGGCCTGCGGCTGGGGATGATCGATGGGGTACAGCAGGCTGCCGTCTGCGCCGCTATACACATAGACCCGCCCCTGCGTGCTCCTGCCCTCGACAGTGGAGTAGGGCGCACCGACAACAATATCCGGGCTGCCGTCACGGTTCAGGTCGCCTGCCGAGTTGACCGTCCAGCCAAAGCCCTCGGCACCCGAATCGGGCGGGGGAGCGAGGGTGTGGAGGGCAGTGCCGTCGCGACCGTCAAAGACAAACGCCCGGCCTTCGTGGTCCTGGCCGTGCGCGCCCACAATAGACTCGGGAATACCGTCCCGGTTCAGATCCCCGGCGGAAGCGACGGACCAGCCAAACCCCGCACCGGCACTTTGTCGGGGCGCTTCGAGGGAGTAGAGGAACTGCCCGTCGCGGCCACTAAAGACAAAAGCCTGTCCGCTGCCGACTCGCTTGCTCACATTGTATTCGTTGCCGTCCTCGGCGGTCCAGCCAAAGACCAGCGTCTCCGCGCTCCCGGCTTCTCCCTGGCCGAAAGCGCCGATGATACAATCCGGTATGCCGTCCTGATTCACATCGCCCGCCGCGGCAACCGAAAATCCAAAGGCGGCATCGGCCTGGGGATGCGGGTTGTCCAACTCCAACAAGAGCTTGCCGGTCTGACCGTCGAACACAAAGGCCCGGCCCTGGTGGTTATTCTCGTCCCAGGTTTGCTCATACGCGCCGACAATATAGTCGGGGATGGCGTCGCCATTCACATCGCCCAGCGCTGATAAGGCGGAAGAGAAGCCGGAAAAGATCAGGCGATTCGGGGTGTCCAGAGTACGAATTTCCGGACCCGCCCAGGTTGGACCACACAGGAAGAGCAAGACGCTCAGCCACACAAACGGAAGATGCCACATAAGGGTCCTTTGGGTCTTTTGGGTCCTTTGGAGTTTTTTGGGTCCTTTGGGTCAAGACTCAATGGACCCAATGACTCAACCGACCCAATAGACTCAATTAAGGCCCGTCGGTCATATCCTAGCCCCACCGGACTGTCAAACCGTTTTTTTCCTGCCACTCGCCAGCACGTAGACTTCCGCCGAGCCCTTGCGCGTCGCCTCCGGCCGGGACGTTTTGACCGTCCGAAAGGCGGTGCGTAACGCGGCGACAAAAGGCTGATATTCTGCGCTCATAAAGGTTTTGAGGAATAAGCTGCCGCCCGGCTTAAGGAGGGAATCGCAGCAGCTCAGCGCGGTCTTGCATAAGGCGCCGACGCGGGCGTCATCGGCTTCACGTACTCCGCTGAGCTTGGGCGCCATGTCCGACAGGACGACATCGGCCGGGCGGCCTAGGGCGGCGAGCAGGGCGTGCTGCTGCGCCGAGTCGGTGGCATCGCCCTGCACCAGGCTGACGCTGGCCAGCGGGAGGGGCTCCAGCTTGACCAGGTCTATGCCGAGCACCCGCCCGGACGGCCCGACCGCCTTGGCCGCGACCTGGACCCAACCGCCCGGCCAGCAGCCGAGATCGATGACCCGGTTCCCCGCGCGTAAAAAGCGCCAGGCGCGGTTGAGTTCCAGGAGTTTATAGGCCGCGCGGGAGCGATAGCCCTCCTGCTTGGCCTTTTTATAGAAGGCGTCCTTGCGTGTGTAAGCCACGTTTCAATCCTCACCGGCCCGTTAAGGCCGGTGCTTCGTCACGAACAATTTTCCTGGGATCGCGGCCATCCTGCCCGCTTGGGGGGTCGGCTATTTGGGCGCCATGCGAATGGCCCCATCGAGCCGAATGGTTTCCCCATTTAACATGGAGTTCTCGATGATCTGGCAGGCCAGGGCGGCGTATTCCGCCGGACGGCCCAGCCGTTGCGGGAAGGGCACGCTGGCCCCGAGCGCCTGCCGGGCCGGCTCGGGCAGGCCCATCAGCATCGGCGTCTCAAAAATACCCGGCGCGATGGTACAGCAGCGTATCCCGGTGCGGGACAGGTCGCGGGCAATCGGCAGCGTCATGCCGACCACGCCGCCTTTTGAGGCCGCATAGGCCGCTTGCCCGATCTGCCCGTCAAAGGCCGCAACCGAGGCCGTATTGATGATAACGCCCCGCTCACCGTCGTCGCTCGGCACGTTTTTCGCCATCTGGGCGGCAGCGAAACGAATCGTATTAAACGTGCCGATGAGGTTGACCTCAATGGTTTTGCGGAACGGTCCGAGGTCGAGCGGCTCGTTGCCCTTGCCCAGGGTCTTGCCCGCGGTGGCAATGCCGGCGCAGTTGACCGCAACGTGGATGGCGCCGAAGTGTGCGACCACCTGACTCAGGGCTGCCGCCAATTGATCGTCATTGGTCACGTCCGCTTCGAGAAACGTGGCCTTGTCCCCGAGTTCCTGGGCAATGGCGGCGCCGTTCGATTTGCTCAGGTCAAGCACCGCCACGCTGGCCCCTCGGGCCACCAGCGTCCGCGCCGTTGCTTCGCCCAGGCCGGAACCGCCCCCGGTGACGACCGCCACACTCTTTTGAATATCCATATTTGTCCTCCAGTGATCTCGGCTTTTTCTGCTGGCTCAGGTCTGCCAGGGTCGGATGTAGCGTTGATATACTTTTGGCAATTCCGTGGGAAGGGATGTCACGTCTTCGAGGACCATATAGCGGGACGGCGCACACATGTCGCGCAGATAGTCATGGCCGGCTTTGTCGATGGTCAGACAGAAGGTCAGCACGCCGGCCTGGTCGGCCTCACGCAGCGCCATCATGGTATCCTGAATGCCGTAGGTGGCGGAGCGCCGGTCCGTGCCGTAGTCCATGTCCTGGGGAAAGCCGTCGCTGAGCAGGACCAGCAGCTTGACCCGACAGGCGATATCTTTGAGCTTTTCCAGCGAGTGACGAATGGCCGGGCCCATCCGGGTCGAACGCTTGGGTTCAATCGCGCCGATGCGGCCCTTAATGGTCGGGGACAGGGACTCGGTGAATGATTTGACGTGATAGAACTCGACATTGTCACGGCCCTGACCGGAAAAGCCATAGACCGCATAGGCGTCGCCGATCTCTTCCAGCGCTTCCGCCATCAAAACCAGGGCTTCCTTGGTGACATCAATAATGCGGCGCGGCTTGGGCCGCGGCTCCACGGGTTTTTTCTTCCAGGCGGCCAGCCAGTCGTCAGAGTCGTCCTGACCATACGTGGCTGGCAGCGGCACCACGGGTTCGTCGGTTGACGCGCTCATATCCAGCAGAAACAGGGCGGCAACATCCCGCTCGGTCTGGCGTTTGGTGGTATAGACCTTGGGCGATGGGGCGAGCCGCGCCCGGCGGTCGCTGACCGCGGTAATCACCGCGTTCAGATCAAACTCCTCGCCGTCCTCAAGCCCGCGCACGAGGCGATACTGCTCGGGGCGGATGCGTTGAAACTCGGCCTTGATGGCCGGGGTGAGGGCGACATAGTCGCCCAGCGTCTTGGCAAAAAACTCGCCCGCGTCACCGCCGAGCATAATTTCACGCAGCCGACACCAGCGCGCCCGATAATCGGCAATATGATAGTCCCACTCGTCATAGAAAAAGGTCAGGGCTTCCTGCCGCTCTCTGCGGCGTCCGGTGCTCACCAGCGTGCCATTCTCGGGCAGGCCGGCGTCCGGGTCGGTGTGGGCCGGCAGCTTGCCGTCCAGGTCCGTAATATATAAGCCCTGCGGGTTGAGGCTGTCCGGTTTGCCCTGGCGGATATTGAGCTCCACTCCGGCCTCAAGCAGGGCCTTGAGCTCTTCCGGGGAGAGGGGTGCGCCGCCGCTATCGTCATCTTCCTCAGGCTCTAAAGCCAACCGGGGCAGCTCCGGCATCTCTTCTGCCGGCGACGGACTGTCATCCGTCATGTCGGGGTCAATGAGCGCGTCGCCGGTCATTTTTTCAAACAGCGCCGCCTCAAACGAGGCCGGGTCCTGATCCTGACGCTGCACCATCACCAGCGAGGACACAATGCGCCGATACGTGTCGGCTGCCCAGCGGGCCGAATCATACACCGTATGAGACGGCTGCGGGGGGAGAGGCAGCGTGGCGAAGAGTGTGCGCAGGGTTTCGGGCAGGAGCGAGGGCAGGGAGACGGTGTTCAACCATTCGAGGTCCGCGCGCAAGCCGCGGTAGGACTGGCCGACCCGGTGTGTTATGCGCCGCGTTTCCACGAGCAGAAAAAGGGCCTCGACCACCTGGGGGTGCGGGAAACAGGCAAAGAAAGCGCCCAGACCGCCGCTGGGCGGACCTGAAGCTTCGCTGAGCTGGCGGACCTCCCCTGAGAGCTGGGGCCACAAGCGTTCCAGGCGAAAGTCATAGGTGCCAAACTCGCGCCGGCCGGCCTGCAGCATGGCCAGGGCGCGAAAGAGTCTGAAATTCTCTTCATACGTCGGAAACAGGTCGATCCGGGCTGGCAGCGGGATGGCGTCTCCGGGCAGGGGAAATTCTTCCAGCGCCGGCGGATAGGAGAAGAATTCCTGGCGCTCGATACCGGTCGCCCAGCCGGACAACATCTGGATATATTTGCGCAGCACTTCCTGGACCTCGTCCAGATTGACCCCGGTGTCGTCGTGGCGCAGGACGCGCAGGCTGGTGCGCGATTCCAGCGCAAAAAATGTCACCCCGGCCTCCGGGCGGGCGCGCCCGATGTCACGTCCGGTGGCGATCCATTCCAGCAAACGCTGCTCGCCGGCTTCCTCGTAGGCGCGGGGTAAGGTTCGGATGGCCGGCGGAATGCCAGGCGCGAAGTCCTGGGCCAGGGCGACTAATGCCTCGCGCAGGGCCGGGCGCTGTCCGCTCTCGATCGCGTTGAGGCAGGGGGTCATGAGCGGAAAGAGCGACAGCAGGGCCTCGGGGTCGGAGCGGATCACCGGTGCCAGGATAGTCAGCAGAAACGCCCGGAGGGATGGAGGCAATCCGGCCAGCACGGCCGGGAGCTGAACGAAGATGGCTTCGGCCGCTGGGGGCGAATGGCGGGCCGCAGCCTGACAGTCGACTAATAATTGGAGACGAATCTTTTCGGCCAGCTCGGCAAAGCCGCTGGGCAGCGTGGTGTAAAACTTCCACGGGCCGGAATCCTGGACGCGCACGCCCAGGACGGCCCACTCCCGCATCTCTGCCGGGCTCAGAACCGGCAGGGCGAGCGGGGCGGCGGAAAAATAGGACAGCGCCAGAAACTCGCCCTTCCAGCCCTTTTTCCTGAGGAGAGCACTGCCGTGCCTGGCCCAGGCGTGCAGACGCTCGGTGAGCGGAGCCGGTAGGCCCGGCAGCAACGGCGCCGAGGTCTGCAAGAATTGCGCGCCCAAGCGGCGTGAAACCTGAAGGACCTCGCGACCGATGGCGACCCAGGCCTCGACCTGGTCCCAGCCGAGCCGTGCCAGCGCGTCGGGGGGGATGGAAAAATACGCCACGGCCCCTTCACGTGAGGTCGGCTCGTGCCGGACAAATCGTTCGCCAACCCGCACCCAGCGCGCAAACCGCTCCTCCCCAAACGTGTGCCAGGCGGCCGGTGCAGTGCGGCAGAACACCTGGGCCAGGGTGAGCGAGCTGTCCGCCAGCCGATCGCCAGTCGCGAGCAGGGTCTCGCGGGCGGGGGCCGGTAAGGCATCGAGTTCGGCCAACAAGGCGTGGCCGCGTGCGCCACCGAGCAAATGCCGGGTATCAAACCACAGGTTGCGAACGGATGACATGGAGGGGAGATAGAGAGGGGAGATAGAGATGAGGAGTGAGGGGTCAATCCCCAGCCCCCAATCCCTAACCCCCAATCCCTAATTTTCCTTATACATAGGTCAGCCAATCCTGATACTTTGGATTGCTGCCCTTGATGACGGCATCGAAGCGGGCTTTGAGTTCTCGTGTCACCGCTCCGGGCGTTTCCCCACGGATCACCCGGTCGTCGAGCTCGCGAATCGGCGTCACCTCTGCGGCCGTGCCGGTAAAAAAGACCTCGTCGGCAAGATACACCTCGTCCCGGGTGATCCGGTCCTCTTCCAGCGGGACGTCCATATCGCGCAGCAGGCTGAGGGCGGTATCGCGGGTAATACCGGGCAGGAGCGAAGACGAGAGCGGCGGCGTTTTGATCTTGCCCCGCCGGACGACAAAGATATTTTCTCCCGGTCCTTCGGCCACGTAGCCGTCGGTATCGAGCAGCAGGGCCTCGTCATAGCCCAGCGCCCAGACCTCCTGACCGGCAAGAATGGAATTCAGGTAGGCGCCGACGGCCTTGGCCTTGGTCATCAGGGTATTGACGTGAAAGCGCTGAAACGACGAAGTCTTGACCCGAATGCCCTTGAGCAGCCCTTCTTCGCCCAGATAGGCCCCCCAGGCCCAGGCCGCAATGGAAACGCGAATCGGGTTGGTCCGGGCGTGCAGGCCACGGTCTCCCTCGCCGACAAAGACCAGCGGACGGATATAGCATTCCTTGAGGGCGTTGGCCCGCACCGTTTCCAGGCAGGCCCGCATCACTTCGTCTTGGGAAAAGGGGATGGTGAGGCCGAGGATGTGGGCCGAGTCGAACAGCCGCTCGATGTGTTCGGGTAAGCGGAAAACGCCGGACCGACCGTCTTCACCCGCATAGCAGCGAATGCCTTCAAATACGCCCACACCGTAGTGGAGCGTATGGGTGAGGACATGGACTTTTGCCTCGTCCCAGGGAACGAGTTCACCGTCCATCCAGATTTTGCCGTTTTCCACAGAAACCTCCTTGCAAAAAGAGGTTTTTTGCAAATCAGAAGCCCTGGGGAAAGTCAACGGGTGGGGAGTGCTGGGAGAGAGGTCGGGTGTCTTGTCTATGTCTATGGGAAAGCCTATATCTGCACAATACATCCAATATGCGGAGGAAAAATGCGTACCGTCTCCTTTACAGAAGCGCGCAATGGACTGAAAAAGATTTTAGATCAAGCGATTAACGATGCTGACTGTACGGTGATAACCCGTCGGGACAGTGAGGATGCCGTCGTCATGTCTTTAGACTACTACAACAGTCTTATGGAAACGGTTCATCTGCTCAAATCTCCAGCTAACGCTGTCCATCTCAGCAAATCTATTGAACAGTTCCGCACCGGCCAAACCAAGGAGAGAGAACTGTTGGATGAGTAGGAATCTGGCTTGGACCGACGCCGCCTGGTCCGATTATGTGTATTGGCAGGGCCAAGATAAAAAGACAGTAAACGCATTAATACGTTGATAACGAGTGTGCTCCGAACTCCGTTTGAAGGGATTGGAAAGCCGGAGGCGCTAAAGGAAAATCTCTCCGGGTTCTGGTCTCGGAGAATCGACGCGACACATCGGCTCGTTTACGCCGTGACCGATACCCATGTGACGATCATTGCCTGCCGGTATCACTACGGTTGAGTCGGGAATACGGAAGAACAAAGGGCCGAATCGCCTAAAAAGGCAGCTCGGTGGGCATGAACTCTTCCCGGTCAAGGACGAGAGCGGTTATTCTTCGTCCTGGAGCCTGTCTTTCTTCGTTTGATGGCGGTCGTAGAGAAAGGCTCCGACGAGTGATCCGACACCAGTGCCCCCGAAGATCGTCCCAGAGATTGGATTTCCAAGGGAGACCAGTATGCCACCTATGGCTAGGGCCACTAACCCAATACTGAGTCCGAACGTTTGCCCGCGTTTACGTAAATCGTGTTCTTGCTTAGCCGCTTCATGAGCGAGGGCGATCTGCTCACGATCTAGAGATATCTCATGGCGGGTCTGTTCTTCTAGGAGCGTGAGAAAGCGTTCGGCTGCTCCTGGGAGAATCTCCTCCCAACGCTGAATCTCTGCGGCTGGCGGCAGCGGACCAGCATAACTCACCGCACGGGCACGCTGCTCAACCTGTCCCTCACTATCGGATTGCGCTTGGGGAGCGCTTGCCGGCAGTTGGTCAGCCATCTGTGCCTGTCGAGATATCTGGCATTTTGCTACGAATCGCGGAAGCGTTTTTCGATAGCTTATAGACGGCCCGCGCAAGTGGAGATTGCGTATTCCGTCCGATGGTTACTCGGTATGGTTGAGGGAAAATCTGGACAGTAGAACCGATACCGGCAATTACGGTGCGTAAGCGTCCAGTCTGTATTGGTCTGAAAGAGACAATTTTCCCACGAGGATAGAGGAGCTTTCTCTGTCCTTTTGTCGTGATTCCACTCCAGGCGCGCTCTGCCTTGGCTGCGCTCTTGTCGTGTCTCCGTTCCATGACTTTTGCTATACGCTGACGAACTGTGCCTGATAACCTTTACGTACCTCAAAGTGTGAAGAAACGCAAAAGATGGCACTGTCCTAATTCGGCCGTTCTTTTTGAAAATAGGACGTGAGGGGGAGTTTATTGTTGCTCACATGCATTCTCCTGAACCGCAACATTTTCTCGGTCTCCTTGGAGGTGAGCGTATAGTAGTTGTCAATTGCGCGCTGAAGCATGTCCTTCGCCTCCTCCGCTGCGTCAAACTCGACGCTCTTCGACTGATTGGGAGACCCATGTTTTACTCTATTCTTCGCATTATTTGCCCGTGTGGCGACCCACTTTTCGGTAGTAGCTTCACCCCGCAGCCGTTCGGAGACTGCACGGACCGCTTTCTTGATTGTATCCAAAGCAGTCTCCTGGCCGTTTTCCTTAAGCAGCTTTCCTAGTATTTCCTCCGCAGCACCCGCCAACGTGATAACGGAGTAGTAACTCTTCTCTGCTTCAAAGTATAAGCGCAGGGCGGTTTCCAATTGTTCGAGTGCCATATCCTCTATCTGATGATCCAAGGTTTTCATTAGGCTGCTTTCCCTCTTTGGATGATGCGGAGACACGGCAAGCTTTTCATTTTCCACTGTCTGAAACCAATACGGTGCAGATTTTATTTTCTGGACCCACCACACAAGAAGACATTGAGAAGGTCAAGTCACACTTGGATCTCTCGAAAGACTCCTTTCCGCTGCGATCCCAATTGTTCCAACCTTCCCCTGGGTCCGACAAATCGGACGGAGAGTAAGAATACTCTCCGTCGCCCGATCACGGCCGCAGATGTAGCTGTGCTTCGGCTACTTTTCACGACAGGCAGGTTCATTCACCCGCAAGTACTGGTCAATGAAGTAGTCAAAAGTTCCTGATACCTTTTCATAGAGCCGTTCGGCGCGAGCCCAGCCGTCATATCTCCAGGTATCGATGGTGCCAGAAAGTTCCGTGAGCGGATCAACCACTTTCTTGTGAAACGTAAAAGAGAATGTGGCGAAGCTGTGGTCGCTGGATAGCGGTTTATCTCCTACCATAAATCCAAGTTTAGATTCGATTAACGGATCAATCTTGATAGTAAGCCTACCATGAAGCGACTTTGATTCTCGGTAGATACGGGCGGCACGTAGCCGCCTTTGTAGAGTAGTGTCAATACTTTTGTGTGATGGGTAAGCGCTATATCGCGACGAGATAAGGCTATTATCTACTGGGGAGGCATACAGTACAAACAAATCGACGGGCTGGCAATTATTCCAGAGTGAAAAACGCTCGGTTTTTTTCATTGCGTCTGCCGCAGTTGCAGGTATATCCTCATTTGCTGCCCACGCCTCTGCCACACAGCATATCCATAGCAAGAGCGCAATAACGACGCCCATGACGTCCTCCTACCGCCGTTTCGCTTTTTCTAGACGTTTGGCCGCACGGGCAGCGGCGCGGGCTTCCCGCTCCCGCGCCTCGCGGTTGACCTCTCGTTGCCGCGATTGGGGCGCTGGTTTTACCCCCATTTCCCGTTCAAAGTGAGTCCGTTCTCGTGCCTCACGAGTGATTACTGGTTGCCTTCCAGCACGATCAATGTACACCCGATACGAAAAGCTTTGTAATTTCCTACTCTGCATCGCCACGTTCCGAATGGTGACCTGATAGGGCGTGTCATACTCCCAGCCGCGCACACGCCAGCTTAGGAAGTTCGGCACTCCATTCCAGTCGGTATCCATATAGATATTGCTGACTGGCAAGCGCGCGCCGTCCGCAATACGAGCCACGGTGACCGTGGCGAGTTGAAAATACGGGTGTCGATTGTTCCCCCGTTTGGTTTTGTCTTCGATAACGCTGAAGCTCCACGGTGGATCATCCTCCATGAAGACGGCGGGATATGTCCTATACGGGAAGGCCACATAATCGACCGTAATCAGCGGGGTGATAGTCGGTTCATGATCGAAGTCAAAGACTTTCTGCACCGTATAACCATACACTTGCCCATAGCTCACATGCGTGGCAAAGGGATTGAGCACCCAGCGGCGATGCCCAGCCGCAGCTACCTCACTCCTGTTATGCGCGTCGTGCGTCCATCCGATCATCTCTTCGACTGGGTCGTTGTCTCGACCACGTCCACCTCTTCTTGATCGTGAGAGGTTGCTGCTCTCACTGGCTTCTCTCCCTGCGGTGGTGTAACACCGTGCGCTGGAGGATGGGTGGTGCCCTGGATAGCCGTTCGCCGCCTGAATCAGTGCCGCCTCTTGAACACTCCGGTCGTAGAGGTAGCTGTATCGCACGGGAGCGAGACCATGCAGCGCCCGAATCCGGTTCATGCCTGCCAGCGCTCGATCCTTCGCCTTCTGGGTCAGCGTGCCCGGTCTGCACGCGTTGACGTTGGGACGAGACGTATACAGGAAGTGCTCGCCGGCATAGGTTTTGGTTGCAATATCTCGTCTGACCTCATGCCAAAATGGAGTCGCCCACACGGGGAGAGAAAAGACTGTGTTGGCGAATACCGAACAGAGGAGGAGGGCGGTGAAACCACGCAGAGCGGACCATGAGCGCATGAGCAGTGTTGGACCACCTGCAGGGATGACGGCCCCGCAGGTGGCACATATTCGAGTAGCCATAGGGGAGTTTCCCGGTAGTGTCAAATCGAAAACAGCCACTCTTCAGAACATGGTGATCCCATCCGGCACCCAAAGATATCCGGCCCGGGAAGTGACTCCCAGGCCGTTTCTTCTTATATCTTTTGGCACCTCGCACGGCAAGCGTCAGACCTCCCAACCTAGGACACTATTTTCTGAAACTCGGACACTCACTGTCAAATTAGGACAGGACCGGCAGGGCCGAGTCGCCTAAAAGGGCAGTTCGGCGGGCATGAACTCTTCCCGGTCAAGGACGAGAGCGGTCGCGGTGGTACCCTTGCGGAGCAGCGCCACCTCGGGCGGGCCGATCACCAGGCTCTCTCCAAGAGAGAGCGAACTCAGGACGCCGGAGCTTTGGGTGCCGGTTGAATGCGCCACATAGCCGGAGCCGTTCCGGGTCAACTGACAGCGGACGAATTCCGTCAGGCCCTGGGCCTTGGGAATGTCCTCACCCAGAGTGACCTGGACGGTCGGAAAGAAGAGCTTGCGGTAGCCGGCCATGCGACGCAGCGCGGCCCAGGTGTAGAGATAAAAACACACCAGGGCGGAGACCGGATTGCCGGGCAGACCAAAATACGGGCGTCCGCGGAGCAGGCCAAACGTCAGCGGCTTGCCCGGCCTTTGGGCGACCCGCCAGAACAGACGCTCAATGCCAATGTCGTCCATGGCCGCTTTGACAAAATCAAAATCCCCAACCGACACCCCACCCGTGGATAACACGACATCGTGCCGTACGGCCTCTTCGAGCGCGGCGCGCGTTTCTTCCAGGCTGTCGCGGGCAATGGCCAGGGGAACGGGCTGACCGCCGGCCTCACGCACGGCCGCGGCCAGGGTGTAGGCGTTGGAGTTCACGATCTGACCCGGTTGCAGCGGGATATCGACCTCGGCCAGCTCATTGCCCGTACTCAAGATGGCCACCCTAGGCTGCTGATGCACCAGCACAAAGCTGCGCCCGACCGAGGCCAGCAGACCGATGTCCGCCGGACGCAGGACCCGGCCCGACTTGAGAATCGTCTGGCCGGGTTGGATGTCTTCCCCACTCGCGCGAATATTATTGCCTTTGGGACCGGCCTGACGAATGAGCACCTGGCCGGCTTGTTCCTGGGTGTCTTCGACCTTGATGACGCTATCGGCGCCCGGCGGCAGGACGGCGCCGGTCATAATTTTACTCGCCGTCTTGGGTTCGACCGTTCTGGTTGGCACGGCACCGGCTTGAATGACTTCCAGGACCGACAGCACAACGGGCCGGTCGGCCCGGGCGGACTGAATATCGTCGTGCCGAACCGCATAGCCGTCCATGGCCGAGTTGGTGAACGGCGGCACTTTGCGGACGGACTCGACCCCCTCGGCCAGGACGCGTCCGGTGGCTTCAAACAGACCGATACGCTCACCGGCCAGCGGAGAGACGGTCTCCAGAATCTGGGTCAGAGCCTCATGCACGGAGATCATACGCATACCCTCCGACAAAGAGTAAACGTGTCCGGCATCTCATGTCTATTGGAGGACACGTTTACTCTTTCAAGTCCGTTTGAGCGCCTTACAACGCACCTGCCTTGACACGCTCCTGTAAGCGCCGGTCTTTGTCGCGTGTCTTTTCAACCAGTTCGGCTTTGAAGGCCTGAAACCGTTCTAGCAGACCGGCGTTGCTGGTTGCCAGGATTTGAATAGCCAGCAGACCGGCGTTGCGGGCGCCATCGATGGCGACGGTCGCTACCGGCACGCCGGCCGGCATCTGGACAATCGACAGGAGTGAGTCCTGTCCGTTTAGGGCCGCGCTTTTGATCGGCACGCCAATAACCGGCAGGGGGGTATGGCCGGCAACCACCCCCGCCAGATGGGCAGCGCCCCCGGCTCCGGCAATGATGACCTTGAGGCCCCGTTCGTGCGCCTGACTCGCATAGTCGGTGGCATCGTGCGGTGTCCGGTGGGCGGACAGGACGCGGATTTCATACCCAACCTCAAACTCCTCACAGACTTTGGCCGCTTGTTTCATCGTCTCGAGGTCTGAATCGCTGCCCATAACAATGCCGATCTGGGGGGTCATGCTTCCTCCTTTTCATTCCGGTCAACGAGCGCTTCCAATATATACTCCAGATGCACCCCGCGGGAGCCTTTGACCAGCATGAGCTGCGGCCCGTCGGCCTGCCGCACCAGCGCCCGGACACACGGCGCGGCCGTGGTTGCGTCGGGGAAGACGTGGGCCGGGAGCCCGGCCTGAACTGCTGCCTCGGCAAGCTGCGGGGCGTACCGGCCAACCGTCACCAGAGCGTCCGGGGCGGGTTTGAGCCCGGCGACATAGGCCCCGATCTCTCGGTGCCGCAACTCGCCGACTACTCCCAATTCGAGCATATCGCCCAAGACGAGAATCAATCGCTCGCCGGCCTGCCGAATCGTATTGGCGGTCCGCAGCGCGTGCTGCACGGAGGCTGGATTCGCGTTATAGCAGTCGTCCAGCCCGGTGAGTTGATAGGCCGGCAGGCTGAACGGGGCGAGACGACGGGGGGCGCCCTGGGCGGTCCGCAGCGTTGCGCAGGCCGTCTCCAGGTCCAAACCGTTCTCCAGCACCGCGGCCATGGTCGCGAGGGCCGCGGGGACGCAATGGGAGCCGATGAGCGGCAGTTGCACCTGTCGGCGCTGTCCCAGGGCGTGCAGCTCAAAACGCGTCCCCGTCCGCGACACCTGAATCTGCGCGGCCCGTACCTGATTGGGCGGCTGTTCACCGAATGTGACAATCCGGCACCGGGCCTGGCGCTGGACGGCGGCCAGCAGCACGGGGTCGTCGCCATTGATAATGACCAGCCCGTCGGGCGGCAGGGCGGCGAGCAACTCGGTTTCGGCGGCCAGCACCCCGGCCAGGTCGCCGAGCGTCTCGGTGTGTTCTTCGCTAATGGTGGTAATGACACCAATATGAGGCTGCGCAAAGCGGCCCAGCGCGGTGAGTTCTCCGGGGCCGCTCGTCCCCATTTCCAGGACCAGGAAGTCGTCCTCCGGCGCGGCGCATAGCAGGGTCAGCGGCAGGCCGATGTGATTATTCAGATTGCCCTGGGTCGCCCGGGTGGGGCGTTGGGCGCTAAAGACCTGGGCCATCAACTCTTTGGTCGTTGTTTTGCCGTTGCTGCCGGCAATGCCGATCACTCGCGCGGCAAGCCGCCGGCGGTGCCAGGTGGCGAGGTCTTGGAGGGCGCTCAGCGGATCGGCGACGGCGATCCCGGTGGCGCCGTCGGGCGGCTCGACCGGGAAAGACGCCGAAAAAAGAAAGCCGGCCGCGCCACTCTCCACCGCCGCCGGGATATAGTGGTGGCCATCGACCCGCTCGCCGGCCAGCGGAACGAACAACGCCTGGGGCGCGATGTGGCGCGAATCAATGCCGACCGAGGTAAAGAGCGTCTCCGGGCGACCCCACTTCAGGGTTCCTCCGGTGGCGGTACAGACGTCGTGCGCGCGCAGTGCAACTCCCACAATGGGCCAACTCTATCGAGGCGGCCCAGGCGTCGCAAGCGTACAGGTCCAGCGGTTTCTCCGGGATACGCCGTGCTCCGTTGCTCTCCAGGGCGCGGCGTGTCACCATGCGCGTATGGGCCAGCGGGAAGAACAGGCCAGGACGATTGTGCAGACGCTGCGCCGGCATGGCCATACGGCCTATTTTGCGGGTGGCTGTGTGCGGGATCGACTGCTGGGCAGGCAGGCTCAAGACTTCGATATCGCCACGGATGCCCGAACCGCCGAGGTCCGGGATATATTTCCGCAGACCATCCCGGTCGGGGCGCAGTTTGGGGTTATCCTCGTTGTCCTGGAGGGCATTCCCTACGAGGTGGCGACCTTTCGGGCCGATGGCCCCTATCATGATGGCCGTCACCCGGTGGCGGTCTGCTTCAGCACGGCCCGAGAGGACGCGCTGAGACGCGATTTCACGATTAACGGCATGTTCTTCGATCCGCTGACGGATACGGTCATTGATTATGTGGACGGGCAGGCAGACCTGAACAACCGGATCATTCGGGCCATTGGGGAGCCGGCGGCACGCTTTCACGAAGATCGCATCCGCCTGCTGCGGGCCGTCCGCTTTGCCGCCCGGCTGGGCTTCGCCATCGAGCCCGAGACCTGGCGCGCCGTGGGTCAGCTCGCCCCGACGCTGACCGAGATGGCCTGGGAGCGGATTGGCGACGAGGTGGTGAAAATCCTGACCGCAGGGAGCGCCCGGGTGGGGATGACGCTGCTGGCGGAGTCGGGCCTGCTGGAGGCCGTGCTGCCCGAGGTCATGGCGCTGCGCGGGGTGGCACAGTCGCCCGATTTTCATCCCGAAGGCGATGTGTTTGTGCATACGCTCCTGGTGCTGCACCATCTCGACGCTCTGGAGCAGCCGAGCGAGAGCCTGGCCCTGGGTGCGCTGCTGCACGACATCGCCAAACCGCTGTGTCAGAGGCAAAAAGGCGAGCGGGTGACATTTTACGGCCACTGCGAACAGGGCGCGGAGATGGCGCTGGACATCTGTCAGCGTCTGAAACGCTCTCGCGTGACCTGGGAGCGGGTAGCCTTTCTGGTCAAAAACCATCTACGCCTGCTTGACGCGCCGCGCATGCGAGCGGCCACGCTCAAGCGCTTCCTGCGTCTGGAGGGTATTGAAGAACTCCTGGACCTGGCGCGTCTGGATGCCCTGGCCTCAAACGGCAATCTTGAGGCGTATGCATTCTGCCGCCAAAAACTGCTCGCACTCGACCCCGAGGAGCTGCGCCCGCCCCGTCTGTTGAGCGGTCGGGATCTGATCCAACTCGGATTGCAACCGGGTCCGCAGTTCTCCACCATCCTCGGGGCGCTGGAGGAAGCCCAACTCGAAGGGCGGGTACGCACCCGACGGGCGGCGCTCGCTTGGGTGCAGCGCAACTGGATGCAGCCGTCTGAGTAAGTAGGTCGGATGAGCGGAGCGTAATCCGACAAGGACGGGCTGTCGGGTTACGCCTACGGCTAGAGCAGTTTTCAGATTGGCGTAGCGGGCGGGCGGCGCTCCAGAACCGGAGGGTGCATCCCATGCACCAGCTTCCTGGTGCGCAGGGCACACCCTACGCGCCCCCGTTGTCTGAGGGCCGGCTGGCTATACGGAATCGTGAATTGGTCTAGTCCGACGGGGGAGGCGGGAGCGGCAGGGCGACCCGGACCGTGGTACCGTGATTGACCTTGCTCTCTATGCGGAGTGCGCCGTTATGGGCCAGGACGATATGTTTGACAATGGCCAGCCCCAGGCCGGTTCCCCCCAGCTCGCGTGAACGGGCTTTATCCACCCGGTAAAAACGCTGGGTCAGACGTGGGATATCGGCTTCCGGGATACCACAGCCGGTATCGGCTATGGCAATCTCCAGCCAGCCCTGGGCGCCGTTGCCGGCGGCAACGGGAGCGCTGACCTCATGTGCCCCACGAGTGTGATCCGCCGCAGCGGCGCGCCCCCACCAGGCCGCTGGCTCGCCGCTGTCGTCACGCGCCGGGTGCAGTTCCGCGGAGACCGTGACCCGACCCTGAGCGGCCGTATATTTGACCGCGTTGTCAATCAGGTTGATCAGGACCTGATGCAGGCGATCCCGATCGCCTCTCACGCTGGGCAGGGCGGGCGGGAGATGCTGAGAGAGCGTCACCTTCCCCCGCTGGGCTTTCTCCTGGATCATGTCAAACGCTTCCTGGACGAGCTCGGGAATATGGAGTTCTTTGCGGTGGAGCTCGGCCTGCCCCAATTCCAGATTGGATAGGGTCAGCAGGTCGTCTATGAGGCGGCTGAGGCGTTCCGAGTGGCGGTCAATAATGGTGAGGAAGCGGGTCGCGTGCTCGGGGTCGTGGAGGGCACCCGTGAGCAGGGTTTCCGCATAGCCCTTGATCGCGGTGAGCGGGGTGCGAAGTTCGTGCGACACATTGGCCACAAAGTCCGCCCGGATGGATTCGAGCCGTTTGATCGGGGTCAAATCATGACAGCTCAGCACATATCCGCTGGCCGTCGGGCGGCTTCCCTGAGGCGCTCCGTATTCTCCGCTGTGGGGCAGGCGCAAGACGCTCACGGCAAGCTGTCGCGGCTCCCGGCCCTCAACCTCGATTTCCTGGGTGACGCCCTCAGCCGCTTCGGCGGACAAAAGCTGGTGCAGCACAGGGTGGCGGGAAAAGTCTTGGAAGGGCCGGCCCTGCCAGTCTTCCGTGGGGTCCAGACCAAACAGATGCAACGCGGCCGGGTTATAACGCACGATGCTGCCGTGCGGATCAATCACGACAATGCCTTCAGCCATGCTGTGGAGCAGGGCTTCGAGTTCTTTCTTCTCGTCCTGGAGCTGTCGAAGGTGTCGGTCTTGCGTGGTGAGGAGGCGGGAGAGCTGGTACTCGATGGTGCCCAGTACGTCGTTTTTGCGGACAGGCAGCGCGGGCAGCAGGGCGCCGTCCGGGGTCAGAGAAAGAAAGGCACTGAGCGCGCTCAGACGCCGTCGCAACTGTATCCGCTGACGCAGCGCAGAGCCCAGCGCGGCCAGGCCACACACCAGGGCGGCATACCAGACCCAGTGCGGGCGGGCGTCTGCCGGAAAGAGCAGAAGGAGCAGGGCCAGCAGGGCCAGGCCGACCGGAAACAGAACGGCGAGGGTAATATTATCTTTCACACGAAGGTGCTGCGTTGCGTCCGGGAGCGCGGCTAGACCTCAAGCGCTTCCGGGTTAAATTTATACCCCACCCCCCGCACGGTCAGGAGCAGACTCGGGTTGGCATCATCCTGCTCAATGCGCTTGCGCAGGCGGCGGATATGGACATCGATCGTGCGGGGCTCGATATAGACATTATGCCCCCACACCAGATCCAGGATTTGGGTCCGGCTGAAGACGCGGTTGGGAGACTGGACGAAGAATTTGAGCAGTTCAAACTCGCGCAAACCAAGGTCGAGCGGATGGCCGTCGAGCTTCACTTCGTAGGTATCGTAGTCGATCTCCAGACGACCACGGACATACATCTGGTGCGGCTGGTCCGCCGGCGGACCATAGGTCCGTCGCAGGACGGCTTTGACCCGAGCGACGAGTTCGCGCGGGCTGAAGGGTTTGGTGATGTAGTCGTCCGCCCCCATTTCGAGGCCCAGGACCTTATCCACCTCGGAGGCGCGCGCCGTCAGCATCAGGATCGGGACGGTGGCCAGCTTGTCCTGGGCGCGTAAAGTGCGACACACCTCAAGGCCGGACAGGCCGGGCAGCATAAGGTCGAGAATAATCAGCGCCGGCCGTTCGGCAGCAGCGAGATGCAGACTCACCTCGCCGTCACCCGCTTCGAGGACGGTAAAACCCTCGGTTTCCAGATGATACCGCACCAGGTCGCGGATGTCTTTTTCATCCTCGATGATCAGGACTTTCCGCTTGGACAAAGAGGAAGCGTGTCCAGCATCTGCATGTCTATTGGAGGACACGTTTCCTCTTCCGGCCGTCTCCGCCGGCTGCTGGTATAGCGCCATAGCCCCCTCGGTTTTAGACTGACTCGGGTAAGGGCGAGAGGTGGCGGATGCTCTTGCCCTTGGCCAGATAGATCACCATCTCGGCGATATTGGTGGCGTGGTCGGCCACCCGCTCCAGGTATTTGGCGATAAACAATATCCGCATGGCGCGGGGGGCGTATTCGGGTTCCTGCCGCATCTGAGACAGCATGGTGTTGAAGACCTGAGCGGTTAAATCATCGATCCGGTCATCGCGCTGACACACACTCAGGGCCAGGTCGGGTGCCTCGGATACAAAATCGCTGAGTTTATCTCCGAGGGTCATGCGCGTATTGGGGGCGGCGGTGACATCGGAGGAAGACTGCAAGAAGGCGTCAAGACTGTCGCGCAGCATGGCCCGGGCGCCCTCGGCCATTTCGGGCAGTTCCGGCCGCGGGGCGAGGGGCGCCTCCTGATTGAGCTCGATCGCCCGCTCACAGATATTCTCGGCAATATCGCCGATGCGCTCAAGATCGGTTGAAATCCGCAGGCTGGTGGTAATAAAGCGCAGGTCGCGCGCGGCCGGCTGATGCAGGGCAAGGAGGCGGATGCAGGCCTCATCAATGGCGACATCAAGATAGTTGACCATATGGTCGCGCTCTATGATCTCCTGGGCGGTGTGCGAGTCGCGCGCGACGAACGCGGTGAAAGCGTCCCCGATCTGCTTTTCAACCAGCCCGCCCATTTCCAACACCTTGGCCCGCAGTTGCTGGAGTTCTTCTTCGTATTGTCTATCCGTATGGAGTGGCATACTCCCTCCGCTGCTTGCCGATCTAGCCGAATCGGCCGGTAATATAATCTTCCGTGGCCTGCTTTTCCGGGGTCGTAAATAATTTTTCGGTCTGCCCGAACTCTATCAACTCGCCCAAATACATAAAAGCCGTGAAATCTGAGACCCGCGCGGCCTGCTGCATATTGTGGGTGACGATGACTATCGTATACTGCTTTTTCAGCTCATGAATGAGTTCCTCGATTTTTGTCGTGGCAATCGGGTCCAGAGCCGAGCAGGGCTCATCCATCAGGACGACTTCGGGTTCAACCGCAATGGTCCGGGCAATGCACAGGCGTTGGTGCTGCCCACCGGATAAACCCAGCGCATTGTCGTGCAGCCGATCCTTGGCTTCTTCCCACAGGGCGGCAGCGCGCAGGCTCTGCTCGACAATATCATCCAACTGCGCCTTGTTGTGTATCCCGAGCACGCGCGGCCCGTAGGCGACATTTTCATAGATGGTCTTGGGAAAGGGATTCGGCTTTTGGAACACCATGCCGACCCGTTTGCGCAGCGCGGTGACGTCAAGCGTTTGATCCAGAATCTGGAGGCCGCCCACGACGATACTGCCGCTGGTCGTACAGCCGTCGATCAGGTCGTTCAGGCGATTCAGGCAGCGCAGCAGGGTGGACTTGCCACAGCCCGACGGACCGATGAAGGCCGTCACCTGGCCTTTTGCAATATCCATATTGATATGCTTGAGGGTCTGGGTCGTGCCGTCGTAGCTGAGACAGACGTCCCGGATTTCGACTTCCACGGTGTCACGCGTGCCGAGCGCCGTGGGGTCATGACCGTTACCCGAACCCGGCCGCGGCGGCAGGGTAACGGCGTGGCCGACCGGCGATCTTTCCTGGCTTTCCATACGAACACTCCCTTTAGAAGGCTTCAAAGCGCAAGCGGCTGCGTAAGCGATTCCGAATCGCAATCGCAGCCAGGTTCAAGGTAATGACGATCACAATCAGCAGCAGGGTCGTCATAAAGACCATGGGCTTGGCCGCCTCGACGTTCGGCGACTGGAAACCCACATCGTAAATATGAAACCCCAGATGCATGAATTTCCGTTCCAGATGAAAGAACGGCCAGTGGCCGTCAACGGGTAAGGTCGGGGCAAGTTTGACCACGCCGGTGATCATCAGCGGGGCGACTTCCCCGGCGCCGCGGGCCATGGCCAGAATAGTCCCGGTCAGGATGCCCGGCAACGCGCCGGGAATAACGATTTTCCGCAGGGTCTCCCACTTGGTCGCGCCCAGGGCCAAGGAGCCCTCGCGCCACTCTGTGGGGATGGAGGACAACGACTCTTCGGTGGCGACAATCACCACCGGGACGGTCAGCAGGGCCAGGGTCAACGACGCCCACAGAATCCCGCCGGTGCCGTAGGTCGGGGTGGGCAGGGAATCCTGGTAGAAGAGTTGGTCCAGCGACCCGCCAATGACATACACAAAAAACCCGAGGCCAAAGACGCCAAACACAATCGAGGGCACCCCGGCAAGATTGTTGACCGCAATCCGGACGGCGCGGACGAGGGGCCCCTGCTTGGCATACTCGCGTAGATACAGGGCGGCGACCACGCCAAAAGGGACCACCATAATGCTCATGATGATGACCATCATGACCGTCCCGAAAATGGCGGGGAATACGCCGCCTTCGGTGTTTGCCTCGCGCGGGTCTTCCCAAAAGAATTCCCAGAAGCGCGTCACATACAGGCCGAAGCGTTCCAACCAACTCATATTATTGGGCAGAAAGCCGCGCACCACACCGGCGATGGCCAGCTCTTTGTGCTTGCCGTTAATGTCCTGCACAGTAATGTGATAGCGCGAGTTTTCCTGGTATAGGGCTGCGAGCTCCTGGGCCTTTTCCTCATAGACCTGTTGCCAGGCTGCTATTTCCGCCTCAAGGCCGGCAATTTTTTCGGCGGCCCGGGTCGGATCGGTTTCCCGGCGTTGCGTCCGCTTGACCTCAATGCGCAGTTGTTCGAGGTCGTAGTTAATCTCCCCAATATCTTTCTTTTCGATGGTGTGGATATCATCCAGCGTGGCGTGCGTCCGGGCGTGGAGTGCGAGGAATTTTGGCCAGGCCCGGTCAAAGCCCTCGGCCACGATTTCGCCATCCTGCCGCACCGTGGTGAGAAAGCCAAAAAACGGGCCCCATTCATACCGTTCCAAATATATCACCTGCTCGGGAAACGAATGCCCGGTCATCAGGCTGTCATCCACCCAGCGAAAATCGGAGCCGTACAGATCGCGGTTGGCGACCTGGAACTGCGTCCGGTAGTATTCCCGGTCGTCTCCAGCCTGTCGCGGAATAGCCTCCTGGGCACGGACCGCCCCCAGGAGCTTGTGTCCGCCCTGAAGGTCAACCGCCTTGAGTTGATCGGGCCAGAAGAACCCGAGCGCATTGGCTCCAACGATCCAAATGAGGGCGGCGATCATGAGCAGGCTGAAGGCCAGGGTTCCCCCCGTCATCCAGATGAACGGGTCGCCGCTGCGTAGAAAACCTTTGAACATGCCACCCCCTGAGGTGTGCGGCGCTGCGGATGCCGAAGAAGTATTAGATGCGGCCATAGCGGTCTCGTAAGCGTTGGCGGACAACTTCCGCCGTAGTATTGACCAAAAACGTTAAAATAAAGAGGAGCAGGGCGGCCAGGAAAAGGATGCGGTAGAGCGTCCCGCCGTGGGGCGCTTCCGGGATTTCCACCGCGATATTGGCCGATAAGGCACGGAAGCCCGTAAAAGGATCAAAGTCCATGACGGGCGTATTGCCGGTGGCCATCAGGACAATCATGGTTTCTCCGACCGCCCGGCCAAAGCCGATCATAATCGCCGAGAACACCCCCGGGCTGGCCGTCGGCAGCACGACCCGCAGGGCGGTTTGCCAGCGCGTCGCCCCCAGCGCCAACGAGCCCGAAATAAGATGCTGGGGCACGTTGGAAAAGGCGTCTTCACAGATGGTGTAGATAATGGGGATGACGGCAAAGCCCATGGCAAAACCTACAATCAGGGAGTTGCGGGGGTCGTAGCGCACCCCGGTGGTGTCGTACAGCCACTGGGGGAAATCGCCGGCGAAAAAGACGGCCTCAAGCGGGTTGTCGAGCAGGATACAGACGTAGATGGCCAGCATAAGCAGCGGGACCAGAAAAAAGAGTTCCACGCCCGGCTTCAGGCTGCTGCGGAATCCCAGCGGCAGCAGGCGCCAGGCGAATGAGGCGCCCAGGGTCACCAGGGGCAGCGCAATGAACAGCAGCAACAGGGCGGGCACCATGTCGGCCACCAGGGGCGCCAGCCACAGACCGGCGAAAAAGCCAAGGACAACGCTGGGCAGGGCGGCCATCACCTCAACCGAGGGCTTGACCGCATTGCGCAGGCGCGGGTGCATGAACTGGGAGGTATACAGCGCGCCGCACAGGCTGAGGGGAATGGCTAACAGCAGGGCGTAAAATGTTCCTTTTAAGGTTCCGTAGGCCAGCGGGGAGAGGCTGAATTTCGGCTCAAAATCATCCGTTCCACTGCTGGATTGCCAGGTATAGTCCGGGGCGTCATAGCCCTCGTACCACACCTTCCCGAACAGGGCGGAAAGGGTGATCTCCGGATGGGGATTATCAACGCTCCAGTTATACAGTTGGCCGTGTTGATTGAGGGCCAGGATGCCATTGGTACGTGGGGCATAGACGAGCTGCGTAATCGGGCTGCCGGTGTCGCGGCTCAGCATGGTGGCTTCGGTGGTGGCGTACTGGATGCGCACCGTGCCGGCGGTATCGCCGGTGACGAAGCCTTTATTACGTGGAGAGGGGGAGATGGTCGTGATGGGTGCTGCATGGGACTGCATCACGTGAATTTCACGAAAGGGGAGTTCGGCCGGATTGTCCTGGTCGCGCACCTGGAACCAGACGCTCACTCCCCCGGCGTCATCCCCCATGACCAGAGAGCGGTCACCAATCAACCAGGCCATGGCCCGGACGGGGGCGCGCTTTTGACCCTGCGCTCGCAGGCGCGGCATGACCTGGGGCGCAGCGGCGTTGCGGATATCCCAATGGATCACTTCGCCGGTTTCTAAGGCGGCAAAGACGTTCCGCTGTTCCGCATCCAAGGTCAACGCCGTCGCGTCCGCATCCAGCCCGGCTGAGAGCTCTGCCCGGTGTTCCGAGACTTGGGGCTCACCCAAGAACGATTCTTCGGTTGTGCGCGACAGGAAGAGGAGGGTGCGGGGGCCGAACAGGGCGGCCAGGGTCATCTTGTCCTCGTCTTCGCTGGTACGCTGATACGCCACAGCACGAATAGCACGGCCCTGCGGGTCGAGGACAATCGTCTCGTCCTCCGTGACCTGAGGCATGCTGATGCGGGTCTTACCCTCAAACGAGACCGGGAAGGAGATCGTCAGGGGAATAACGACACCGTCGGCGGTTCCGAGCGCGGCGGTGTGGGTCAGGTTGCGATAGTGGACCGCCGTTATTTGTCGTCCCTGCAGGGCTTGGATCTCATAGCGCTGCAGGAGTCGGTTGTCGGCGAGGGAGAGAAAATCAACCGTTCCCGCCTGGGTAATGGTGTAGGCGATCTCTCGATATTCATCGATGCCCAGAGCGAGGACGTCCGCATGGGGTCCATTGCCTGCCAGGTCGGCCAGCGGAGTCGGCGGGGTCTCAAGCTCCGCGGTGGGCGCGTTCCAGAGAGGTAAGGTCTCGGCCACGATCACAAAAAGTATCGCGGCGATGCTCAGAATAACGGCAAAGCCACCCGCGGTGATCAGGATGGTCGCGGCCTTATCAACCAGCTTTTTCCGTCGGAGCCGGCTTTTATCCTCGGTCGCCGAGAGACGGATGCCGACCGGATGGGCTCCGTTGGCGGTCGGCAGCGACGCGGGTTTGGATGGGTGTTCCTGCATCTCCGGCATAATAGACCTAATGCGATTCTGCGGACAGGGCAAGCGGCGAAAAAGAGGAAACGTGCGTGGGAAGAGCGCCTATTCCATCGCGGCCCGGTCTTCATTCACCAACTGGGCGGACATTGGATAGTAGCCGTCCTTGACCACGATCTCTTGGCCTTCCTTGCTCAGGACAAACTTGAGAAATTCCTTGGTCAGGGGATCGATCGTCTTGTTCGGCTCCTTGTTCACATAGACATACAGGAAACGGGCCAGGGGATATTGCCCGCCGGCCACGTTGTCGTACGTAGGCTCGACATAGTCGCTGCCCTCTTTGACCAGGGGGATGGGGTGCACGCCCGAGGTCGTGTAGCCAATCCCGCTATAGCCGGCGCCGTTGCGATCCTCACTCACGCCCTGGACCACAGAGGCCGAGCCCGGCTGCTCTTTCACCGTATCCTTGTAGTCGCCCTTGCACAGCGCTTTCTTCTTGAAGAAGCCGTAGGTGCCGGAGGCGGAATTACGACCGTACAGGCTGATCGGCGCCGAGGTCCAGGCGTCCGTCAGACCCAGGTCGCCCCAGACGGTGGCATCCGCGATGGCGCCGCATTTGCGGTTCCTCGAGAACAGGGCATCGACCTGCTGAAGGTTGAGACCCTTGATCGGATTGTCCTTGTTGACAAAGACGGCCAATGAGTCGAGCGAGGTCCGAATCGGGGTCGGCTTATAGCCGAACTTCTTCTCGAAGGCGTCCAGCTCTTTGCTCTTCATGGCACGCGACATGGGGCCAAGTTGGGCCGTGGCTTCAATCAGGGCCGGGGGAGCCGTGCTTGAGCCCTTGCCCTCGATCTGGACGTTCACGTTGGGGTAGACTTTTTTAAACCCTTCGGCCCACAGGGTCATCAGGTTGTTGAACGTGTCCGAACCGATGCTGTTCAGATTGCCCGAGATGCCGCTGACCTTTTCGTAGCTTGGCAGCTCGGCGTCAACTTCAATCGTCTGGGCGCTTGCCAGCGCAGCGCTCAGGCTCAGGGCTCCACACATGGCCAGTATTTTCCGTATTTTCATACTCTCTCCTCTCTAGAGCAAATCACGATGCTATGTAGCGCGTCTCTCTCCTCCTTGAGGAGGGCGGGCTTCCAGCCCGCATGGCGGCCAGGATGGCCGCCCTCCCAGGCGGGGAGCCCCCCCCATCCCCTCCCTGGCCGCTTGGTGCCAGCCATTGTCTTTCCCGACGAGCGCGGACGGGCACGGCTACAACAACTTATCGTGAAACGCTCTAGGGTTTAGAAATCGACCTGGAAACGCGCCTGGACGATGTCGGCATCGCCGCAGTGGTCGCCCATGTCGCCTTTGTAGTAGCAGTCGTCATCGTCCAACATGGCCCGCACATAGTTGAGCATGAAGCGCAGGTTGGGGTTGAGATACCAGTTGACGCCGAGGGTGAAGTTGCTCAGCTCGCCGCCGTTCATGTCCTCGTCGTTCAGGTCCAGCATGGAGTAGCGGCCCGCGAATTCCAGCGCGCCCCAGCCACCCTTGCCGTCGAAGTTGTTCTTGGGCTTGACGCGGTCGAAGGCGCCGCTGGAGGTCTTGTAGGGCCGGTGCTCACCGGTCAGGAAGAAGCTGCCGAAGATGTAGTAGCCGTTGTACCGGATGTCGTCGCCCGTGGGTCGGTCAATGAGCGCGCTCATCCACTCGAACTGTAACGAGGCCGGGCCGTAGACCAGCGCTACTTCGGGGTTGAAGTAGTCCACGTCCTCGACGTGAAACTTCGGGGTTGCCACGAACCGCGGGCCTAAATGGGCCTCAGGCCGCTGCCGCCACCGAATCGTGTTGCCCCGGTCGTGGAAGGCGTGCCGATAGGACAGCCCGAGGTGCAGGAGCTGCCGGCCCTTTTCCTGATACCAGGGCAGGACGGTCAGCCGGGTCGTGGCGTTGTAGATGCCACTGTTGCCGAAGGTCGTGCTGGTGTCCGCCGGGTTGCCTTCCCGGAAAAAGCCGAACGCCGCGGTGGCGCGCTTGTCCATAAAGGCCCGGTTCAGGCGCACGCCCAGGTTACGGCCGCTGGAGAACACGTTGGGCAGCGAACGCTCCATAAAGGTGATGTATTTATCGCTGGTCAGCTCTTCGAGCGAGAACGGCTCCTTAAAGTGACCAACCGTGAAGTTCCCGGCCAGCGGGAGCTTCTTCAGTTGAATATAGGCATCCTTGAACGGGTCGGAGCTGGCGAAGTCGTACTGAAACTTGTACTTGATGTTGCCGTAGACGCTGCCTTCCATGAAAAACCGCGCCCGCCGGAACTCCGTACCGTCGCCGATCCGACCGAACTGCCGGCGCAGTTTTTTGTCCGTGCTGTAGACGGCCCAGTCGTTCATGATCCGACCGCCGATTTTGAGCTTGAATTCGCCGTCGGCCGAGTCGAGCCGCAGCCCGTTCTTCCAGTAGGCGGCCAGAAAGTTCTTCTTGCCAACGCTTTTCTCCAAGCCTTCGACCTTTTGCGTCAGGCCCGAGGCGGCTTCGGCCTGCTCATCCTCGGCTTGGGCTTTAATCATCAGGTCGCGGTATTGCTGCTCGCTGATCTGCCCATTGGCTTTGAGGATATCCAGGATTTCCGCGGCCACATTCTTGGCCTGGGTAGGTCGTGCCAAAAGCAGCCCGGCCGCAACAAGGCCGGCGCAGAACGCTATTCCCAATCGTTTCATGGAGTGTGTCTCCTCCTCCAGTAATGAACTCTTGCTCTGACTTTCCTCCAGTATTCAGGTTGACGCATGTAAGCCGTTTCCGCAGATCACCCCCTCTCGTGCGGGCCAGAGGTGAACAGGGTAAGTGCGCGCTGTTACAAGAGAGTGACAGGGCCGTTATGAATGTGTGAAAATTCAGGAGCGGAACATATTGAATATAAATAAGAATATCGGTCGGAAGAGCGGTCCGAAGGGGAGGAATCTGGTCACCCGAACGCCGAGGCTGGAGCGTTTCACGATAAGTTGTAGCCGTGCCGGTCCGCGCTCGTCGGGAAAGACAAGGGCTGGCCCCAAGCGGCCAGGGAGGGGATGGGGGGGCTCCCCGCCTGGGAGGGCTCCCCGCCTGGGAGGGCGGCCATCCTGGCCGCCATGCGGGCTGGAAGCCCGCACTCCTCAAGGAGGAGAGAGACGCGCTACACAGCATCGTGATTGGCGCGAGAGCAAATTACGGTTCTGTGTAGCCGCCCGTCATTCCTGCGGAAGCAGGAATCCAGCCCCCGCCCCCTCCGCCCGCTGGATGCCGGATCAAGTCCGGCATGACGAGAGCGCGCCAGGAAGCTGGTGCATGGGATGCACCCTACGGTTCTGGAGCGCCGGGCACCACATGAGCGCAGTGTTCAGCCTTGTAGGTCGGGTTAGCCACAGGCGTAACCCGACATCCCGGACTTGTCGGATTACGCTCCGCTAATCCGACCTACTGACTCCCAGAGGGAGAGGGATTCTTTTCTTTCCCTCTCCCCTGGAGGGAGAGGGTGGCCGAAGGCCGGGTGAGGGGGCAACGGACCCTCGTAGGGGGCTAATGACACAATATGCATCACACGTCCAAGGAGGGGAGTTTTTCCTATCCCCTCCTTGGAGGCCCGTCCCGAGCCTGTCGAAGGGGGTGGCCCTGAGCTTGTCGAAGCCTGACCTGAGCCTAGTCGAAGGAGGCCGGGGTGGGGTTCCTGTCGCATCACACGTCTTGGAGGGGGCGACGCACACGTCGCCCCTACTCCGCGTCCGTAATCACAAAATTCTGCCAGCTCTGTTGCCACACCAGCGTCACCGTCTCGCCTGCCATCGGGAAGTCTGCCACCACACATTCCCCCTCGGCCCCCCGCAGAAACTCTTCCTCCGCCCCTTCCCCCACCGTCGTCACCCGCACCACCGCCCGGCCTAACTCTACGTCATCCACGTAGGCCACCACCGTATGCTCCCCCGCGCCCAGCCGGTTCCAGTTAAAGAGCAGTCCAAAGCCGTTGTCCGTATCCCCACACAGCGGCGTCCCGTCCGGCTGCACCGCCGTGTCCAGCCGCGCCGTCCCATACCCGGCCTCGTACCGCTCCGTCTCACCCCTCTCTGTCTCTATCTCAATCTCTACCTTATCCGCCTCACACACCCAGCCTGAAATCACCCCGATGCCGCTCTGAAAGGAATTGTGCCCTGGGTTCTCCAGATAGCCGGGGCTAAAGGTGACGACTATTTCATAGTCCCCGGTCGCCCCACCCTGGCCCGCCACGGCCACCACCACATCACCGGCGTCCACGAGCGCCCCAAGTCGGGCGTCCGGCTGCTGGCCTGTGGGACCGGTCGCTAAGACCGCCTCGTTCTGCCACAGCGTGCCCTGGAATTGCCCTCCACCGGTCGTGTCCACAAAGACGAGGCCCCGCCCTGGAGCAGTGAGCGTAAAATAGTCCACGTCGGCAGCCGGACAGATGGCCCCGACCGTCTCGGTGGCCAAGGCAATGCCGGTAGCCTGCGCAGCGGTGTTGCCATGCAGGTCCGCCGCGCAGGCGGGACCGCCACCACCGCCACTGGGTGGGCCGCCGCCACTGGGTGGGCCGCCGCCACTGGGCGAGGCCGCCCGGGTGATGGTCAAGGTGTAGGTTTGCTCGTCGTCTCCGACCGTCACGGTCAGGCTGAGCGTATTGGGCCCGACCGCCAGGTCCATCTGATGCCCATCGGTGCCGGTGTCCGCATCATCGGCCGGGTCAAAGGCCACCTCGGCGTTGGCGGACATCGGGGTCGCGGTCACGGTGATCTGATCCACCGCGTGAGGGACGGTCAGCTCATAGGTGTCGGTGTCGGGAGCGAGGGTGAAGTCAATCGCTCAGTTCCAGGGTGCGGAGTCTCGTATCTGCGGTCTTACCCTTACCACACGTCACCCCGGCCCGCTCGTGTGCCCCGCAATTATGCTCCCCTATATCGGCATGAGGGCACTCCAGCAGGGTGGCTTCGTTCCCCTCGCAGTTCACGTCGTCCAGCCAGTACCAACTGTCCTCTGAATCATCGGGCCCAAACGACAGCTTTATGAGCGCCGCGACGGTCTCCCGCTCCACCTCCGTATATCCCAACTCGCGACACACAACTCTGGCACCCCTGTAGGTCCAGGAGTCATCACAGACACTCCGCCATTCATCATTATAAGCAATCTCGACGATGCCGGTCACCTCCGTCATGCCATCAGGCATGAGTGCCTCCCCCGTCTCTCGGTCCACAAGCCGCACCGTGCCATCATTGGCGTCCGCCGGGTCCACGTCGTCCGGCGGGTCCGGGGGGGGCGGCGTGATGATCTCCGCATTCGTGCTGACCGCGTCCGAGGCGTCCGACCAGTCGCTGTCCGTCTCGCCGTTCTTGGCCCGCACCTGCACCTGGTAGGACGTGTCCGCCGTCAGCCCGGTGATGGTCGTCGCGACCGCCTCGCCGGTGTGTGCGAAGGCGGTCCACGAGGAGTCCGTGCTCACCTTGTACTGCACGTCGTAGCCGGTGATCTCCGGGCCGCCGTTCAGGTCCGGCTCCGTCCAGGTCGCGGTCAGGGTCGTCGACGAGCCCATGACCGCCGCCAGCGTCGGCTTGGCCGGCTTGGCCGATTTCTCGGTGTCGTCCGTGACGTCGATCGTCACCGCGATCGTGGCGCTGGCCGTGCCGTCCGACGCCTTCACCGTCACCGAGTAGGAATTCTTCGTCGCCTCATAGTTGTAGTCCACGCCCGTGATCGTCGTGATCTGCCGGGTCGAGGCGTCGAAGGCGAACGAGGCCGCGTCCGTCCCCTCCATGGAGTAGGTCAGCGTGTCGCCGCTGTCGGCGTCCGTGGCTTCGGGAATGACCGCGCCGACGTTCGTGCCCGCCGGGCTGTTCTCCTCCACCTCGCGCGTCGCCGTCGCGGGGTCGAACACCGGGGCGTTGTTGCCCGTCCGCGAGCCGTCCACCTTGTGGCCGGACTGCACGCCGAGCGCGGCATGCGTGAGCCCCGCCGGCTCGCTGGTGGCCACGATCGTGATCGTGCCGGTCTGGTGACTGCCCACCAGGGTCTGGCCCTGGTGCCCGATCCAGATGCCGTCGTTATCCTCGTCGCTCGACACCACGGTGTAGCCGAACACCAGCGCGGCGGAGCCCGCGCCCGACTCGTACGCCGCATCGACCTGCCGCCCTACGCCCAGGTTGCCGAGCGAGAACCTGAAAGCCGGGCTCGTGCCAATGTTCACCCCCGAGCTGAACGTCACCGTGAAGCGGATCGTCTCGCCCGCCCCGTAGGTGTCGGTCTCCAGCCCCGGCGTCGAGCTCACCGCCACCGAGACGATCGAACGCGAGCCGTCCACCTTGTGGTCGGCGTCCGTGCCGAGCCCGGCATGGGTGAGGTCCACCGCCGTGCTCGGCGTGGCCACGCTCGTGATCGCGCCCTCCTGGGTAAGACCCATGCGGTCACCCACCAGGGTCCGGTCCTGGTCCCCGATCCAGATGCCGTTGTCGTCCTCGTCGCTCGCCCCCACGGTGTAGGAGAACACCAGCCTCGTCGTCCCCGAGCCGAACAGCAGCGGCGCGCGCGTGTCGTCGCCGCCCACGGACAGCACGAAGGTCGTGGCGTCCGTGGCGTTCACCGCCGCGCTGAAGGTCACCGTGACCTCGATCCTCTCGCCCGCCCCGTAGGTGTCGGTCTCCAGCACCGGGTTCGACGTGATCGCCACAGTGGTGACCGTCTGCGCCTGGGCCGTGGCGGGCAGGGCGAGGGCGGCGAGCACCGCGAGCCAAGCCGCGACGCGCTGCCCTCTCCGGCCAAGCGCGTCCAACACCCCGGCCCCCAGCACGCCCCTCATCGAACCGCCCCCCGCACGGGCACGAGCCGACGGGCGGAACCGGGGGGCGAAACCGGGTCGCAGCGGCCTCGGACGGGGCTGACTGTACGGGGGAACTGTGCTATGCGGAGAGGTTCGTTCGGGGAGCAGCAGGGATGTCATAACGGCATACCCGTCCTTTCCGTGTGATGCACGACCGCCTTGTAAAAGGTTCCCGTACAACATCTCGCCGCGTTTGACCCTAGGGCGTGTTCACACTTCTGAGGGCTTCGATGATGAGCGCGAAGTGGATGAAGAAGGCGAACACCACATCCAATTTGTCGAACCGGGAAAAGATACGGCGGAAGCCCTTGAGGCGGCGAAAGAGCCGTTCTACTTCATTGCGTTTCTTATATTTCTCGCGGTCGTACGGCCACGGCGCGGTACGATTGCTCTTGGGAGGCACGACCGGCGTGGCCCCTAAATCACGCACACACTGACGTGTCTCCTCCCCCTCATAGGCACGATCCATCACGACGTAGTCGGCCCACAGGGCCGTTTCACTCAGCAATTTCCGTCCCTCAGGCGCAGCGCCAGCTTGGCCCGGCGACAGCGAAAACCTCACGGCGGTGCAAGCATCCGCGGCAACCAGATGAATCTTGGTCGTCCAGCCGCCGCGAGACTTCCCGAGGGCTTGCGGCCCGTTTTTTTTCGCGCCCCCGTCCCGTCCGGATGAACTTTGATCACCGTACTATCCAGCGAGACCACTTCGACCCGCACGCGGATGATCTGCTGCTGCTGTAACGCGGCAAAGACCCGGTCCAGGACCCCGTTCTTCGCCCAACGATTCAGGCGCGTATAGAGCGTATGCCAATTCCCAAAGTGCTCCGGTAAGCCCCGCCACTTACACCCCTGCTCCACAATGTACAGAAGCGCGGCCAGCACTGGCCGATTGTCTCCCTTCACATTCCCGCGCTGCCGCGGAAGCAGATCCTTGAGGTGCTCGTACTGCTGTTGGGTAAGCTCCATTGAGAAAGTATAACAAATATAGTGTGAACACGCCCTAGTCACAGTCAAGGGAGGTCCCATGAACAAAGCGCCTCCAACTCAAGCAGAAAAACGGCCAATCGATAGCAGTCTCAGTCCTTGAGCTCTCCGACTCGACCGTCACGCTGGATGCCAACCACCCTCTGGCGGGCAAGGACCTGACGTTTGACCTTCAACTCGTCGAGATCACCTGACCCCCCTCCGGACGTATTCCGCCGCCCAGTCCGAGTCGGCCTGCGGATGGATTATTCAAACGGAAATACGACCCGGCAGCGATGACCGGCCGGGAGCGTCCCGCCTTGATTGGGCAGCGTCAGACGCACCCCGAACGAACCACTGGCCGAGTCACGCCTGTCTCAAGCGACTGCCGACAAATATGGGCTCTGGCACGAGCCGTGATGCCAAGGGGTCCGCGACCGAGCGGGGGCTGCCTTCAGGCCACCTCCCCTCGCGCGCACAGGATAGGTGGCGGGTGTTTTCCGGTCTCAACTCGATTGTGTCGTCTCCAATGTAGAGACGCTTCACGGTTGCCTCCTCGCCCAGCAGCGCTACGACGATGTCCCCGCTCTCCGCCAGCTGCCGCCGCCGAACCACGACGAGGTCCCGGTCGTGGATGCCGCACGAAGACGGAACGGTCGCCAGGAGCCGTTGGAGTCCGCTCGACATCGTACGGGGGCGATGCCGCCGGCACCCACAACGGGCTCCGCTCTCACGGCCACGGCCGCTGTCTGGTGATCGGCCGGACCCCTGTGGTCCGACCTGCTCGCTGACCGCGCGGGCCCTGGCGCTGCCGGTCACGCCCTACGACCCGGAGGTCAATTACCGCCGGGTGCGCGGCAAGTGGTGGGGCATGGGGATAGAATGAGGAGCCCTCACAGGGGAGATGATGGGCCATGCCCACGCCAGAAAGGGGCCGGGGAGCGACTGGGAGGAAAGAGAACTGGCTTATGAAGGTTCATGAAGGTATGACATATAGTCAATAATCCTTTCTTTATTGATTATGGTAAGGCAAACCAATATATTGAAAGGTATTAGGAGCACAGTATGATTGAATCCTCCGTCACGAAGAAGGGGCAAACGACACTGCCCAAGCCCGTTCGGGAGTCACTTGGCCTGCAAGCCGGGGACCGGGTGCGCTACGTCATTTCCGACGGCGAGGTGCGCATTTTGCCCGTGCGTCCCATCAGTCGGCTGTTCGGCGCGCTCCAGCATAACGGTCCCGCCGTCACGTTGGAGAAAATGGAGCAGGCCGTAGCCGACGGGGCATGCGAGGGATGATCGCACTCGACACCAACGTCCTCGTGCGCTATCTGGTCCGCGACGATGTGCAGCAGGCAGACGCCGCCCGCGCACTCCTGGAGTCGCTTACGGCCGAACGTCCCGGCTACGTATGCCGTGAGGTGACGGTCGAACTCGCCTGGGTGCTGGAACGGGCCTATGGCTTTTCCCGTGACCGGATTGCGACGATATTGGAAGAACTCGTGGCAACCGAGGGGCTCGTGGTTGAGGAGGCCAACGATGTAGCCCGTGCGGCGTTCCGGTATCGAGCGGGTGGCGCTGGATTTTCCGACCTGATGATCCTGGCGGCGGCCGAACGGTCCGGAGCCCAGCCGCTGTACACCTTCGATCAGAAGGCCGCACGGCTTGAGGGTGTGTCGCTGCTGTAGCGTCCAGGCTAGACCGGTTCTCGATAGTCTCTCGCCGTGCAGGGGGCTCCTGTCATGCCGGACGTGATCCGGCATCCAGAGGGCGGAGGGGTCGGGAGCCTGCTGCTCGCGAGAGCGAGTCCGAGCCCAATCATCAGATATCCTGTTCGAGGATTTGGCCGTTATCCCTCAGCCAGCTTCGCGCCTTTTCCATCCTTGGCGCGTGCGTCCGAACGACATTCCAGAATCGGGGGGTATGATTTGCTTCGAGCAGATGGGCGAGTTCATGCACAATGACGTAATCGATCACGAACATCGGCGCTTTGATCAGCCGCCAGTTCAGGTTCACGTTGTTCTTGACAGTGCATGAACCCCAGCGGAAACGATTGTCCACGATCTTCGCGCCGGCAAACTCCACCCCGAGCATAGCCGCAAGGGATTTTACCTTTGGAAGAATCCTCTCTCTCGCTCGGTTGACGTACCAGTTGCGAAGCACACTTCTTCGTTCGCCCGCCAGGGAAGCCGGGATCAAGAAACGCTGCCCGAAGCGTATCTCCGTCGAGTCGGTCGGGATGACTTCGACTTGGTACTCGCGGCCAAGGTAGAGCGCGGATTCGCCGTTTACCAGCTCCTTGCCGGGCGGATGGGGCCGCTCTGCGTACTTCTGGGTATGCTTCGTCTTCTCATAAATCCACTGACGTTTTGACTCGACAGCTTCCCGAATCGTCTCTTCAGGGGTGGACTCGGGGGCATGAACGACCACGCTACGGTCCCGCTCGACGGTGATCGTCAGCTTCTTACGTTTCGGTGAGCGTTTGATTGTGTAGGCCGTGTCCATGCTTACTCCGCGTAGAGAATGATGTCATGGTTCTTTTCCGCGATCTCCATCACACGGCTGATTATTTGGGCATGCTTGTTCACAAGGTTCGGGAGCGCTACGAACGACGGCTGGAGAAGCGTCTTCTGAATCTCGGCTCTTAGTTTGTTGCGCGCTGGAATACTTTCCCAAAATCCGACCAGCTTCAACTCTCGCTCGACCACCAGTGAGACCCCCTGCGTCAGCGCGACCAAGTGGCTGATTTTGTCGTCCTCGCTCAAGCCGTAACGCGGACTCGTTTCCGCTACCCTCAATTCGTCAGCGTCCTTGACCATGTCCGCACCAAACAGCTCGCGTCGAAACATGCGAAAGAACGGCATCTGCCTTTTCCTGTGGAGGCCATAGGTTGGTTCCTTGCTGGAATTGATGATCCTTGTTCGTAGCTTCTCCAGCTCTTCGTAAATCCTTTTCCAGTTATCCTGGAACTCTTGCAATATCTGCGCGAGTGCTTCCGCGAAGGACGCTTGCAAGTCCGGGTCGTCACCCAACTCAACGTCGAGGTGGTGGCGGATAGCGTGTTCTACTTCTGCCGCTTTTGTCTTTGTGCGGCTGCGCTGATCGACGTTCTTTTGGAAGTCCTCGTCCAGAATGGAAATCGGTTTGACCTTCTGGGCTATGCTCTTTGACTCCAGATATTTGTCTGTGATGGCGCGTAGCTTCGGCGGGATGCCCTTCATGCTGAGGCGTTCATCCCGGAAGTGCTTGCCGGCGAGGATGTTGATTTCAGAAAGAGCATTGTAATCGTCCATAAACTCCAATGCCTGCCGCGCGGGGAAAACGAGGTTCAGGCACTTGGTCAACTTCTTGAACGCCTGCATGTAGTCAAAGCGCAGGTCCTCGTCGTAGAGCACATCAAAAAAAGCGTCATGGTCCGTCAGGTCTGTCAGGCCATGCTGCTCAAGCAAGGCTATAATCGCAGCATGGCTGTCCTTGAGGTTGCGCAGTTCTTCTTCGGGAAAGCTGAGGGTGTCAATGACTTCCTTTTGTTCTCGCTCGTCATAAACGTCGATGGCTTTCTTGAGATGATGCCCAACGCCGACGTAATCAACCACGAAGCCTTTGTCCTTCGTGTCGCCTCCAACCCGATTCACCCGAGCAATGGCCTGCAATAGGTTGTGGTCGGTGATGACTCTATCCAAATACATGACCTGCTCCACCGGAGCGTCGAAACCCGTGATGAGCATATTGTTGACGACGAGGATGCCCATGTCTCCGCTCACGCCTTCGTCTTCACCCCCGAACACCATTTTGAAGCTCTTGATACTGCGTCCGTGCTTGGTCTGGTCAGCGTACTCCTTTAAGTGCGGCAGATCGTTGTGTCCGCCGGAGATCACGACATCGGTTTGCAGCTTCTTTAGCTGTTCTAGGTCGAGGCCGGGCGGGTTTGGTTTTTCCAACTCGGCAACGGCTGCACCCAGGGCAGTGTCGAGGTGCTTCTTGTAACGGATCGCCGCCTCGCGCGATGTAGCCACCACCTGGGCCTTGTAGCCGTTCGGAAATACATGGGTCAGGTAGTGCCTGACCATATCCTTGGCCTTGGCTTGAATCGTGGGTTCTGCCTCCAGGTAGGCGTCTCGGGAGCCGTAGCCAAGGATTTGAAGTCTTTGCTGGAGGTCGTAGTCGCTGAATACATCCGCAAACGCCGCATCCATGCCTCCCTGGTCGGGTATTTCTGCGTTGTGGGTGCGGCCTTCGTAGACGATCTCCAGGGTAACGCCATCGTCTATGGACTGCCGCATGGTGTACTTGTCGATGTAGTCGCCAAAGACGCGCTCGGTCTTGTCAATCGGCGTGCCGGTGTAGCCGATCTTTGCGGCGTTCGGGATGCCCCTATCGAGATTCGCTCCGAGCATCTTGTATTGGGAGCGATGGGCCTCGTCCGTCATAACCAGGATATGTGGGCTGGCATTAAGCTGTGGGAAGGTTTCGGTCAGGTCCGGGTCGCGGAATTTGTGGATCATGGCCATGACCAGGTCCGAGGTGTCGGCCCGAAGCAGTTCCTTCAGCTCGCGGATGCTGTTGGCCGTCTTCACGGGAAACCCGATGCTTTGGCTGGTCTCGCTCAACTGGTCTTCGAGCTGTGTCCGGTCGGTGACGAAGACCACTTTCCAGCGTGCCAATTGTGCGTGTCGGTACATTTCACGCACCATGAACATCATGGTCAGCGATTTGCCCGAGCCCTGGGTGTGCCAGATGATGCCGCTCCGTTCGCGCGGGTTCCCGCCCTCCAGCAATCGCTTGACCGCGAGTTTGACCGCCCGGAACTGCTGATAGCGCCCCACAATCTTGATGGTCTGGCCTCTGTCGTTGGTCGAAAACAGGGTGAACGTCCGCATGAGATCAAGCAGGTTATCCTTATCCATCATCCCGGCGACCAAGCGCTGCTGGTCGTTCGGGCTGCCAGCGCCATGATCGAGGTCATTGACCGTTCGCGGATAGGGGTCGGCCCAGCGGTAAAAATACTTTTCACTCCGCGTGGTGATCGTCCCGAACTTGGCCTCCTGGCGACAGGTGGCGACCACAAACTGATTGAAATAAAAGAGCGGTGGGCTTCCTTCGCCTGTGACACCACGTTGCTCGCCGTAGCGCAGCATCTGGTCAATGGCCTCGGGGATGGCGTCCTTCACCTTGGGCGACTTGCATTCAATCAGGACCACGGGCAGGCCATTCACGAACAACACAACGTCCGGGATGATGTGGTGCTCGGTGCCCAGGATGCGGACCTTGAATTGGCACACGGCAATAAAGTGGTTTTTGTCGCGGTTCTTGAAGTCGATAAAGTGCACAGTCGGGCTCTTCTCGCCCGTCTGTCGGTTCTCACTGACGCTGGTGTTCTCCAGAAGCAGATGAAGGATGTGCTTGTTGTTCTCGATCAATCCGGTGCCGGGGAAATTCGTGATGAGTTGCCTGACGACTTCTTCGACCTGGTCGTCTGCCAGCCACGGATTGATGACTGTGAGCTGTTCTCGCAGTACCGGCAGCATGACGACTTCGGTAAAGTTCTCTCGAAACGTATCAGCGGGCTTCTGCTGCTTGTCGGTCAGGTCGATGATCTCCCAGCCCAGACCGTGCAACTGCTCAAGGAGGGGTATCTCGACGTGGTTACGTTCGTCCATGCGAAGGGACTGCGCCCTCATAGTCATCACTCCCGTAGCACCAGCGCAAATTCCGATTCTGTGTAGCTGTCCGTCATTGCTACCCCTCGCTTCAGTGAAGAATCAAGGAGCTTCCTTGTCCAGAGCGGCAATGCCGGTTAGCACAATGGGGGGACGGTCGGGGAATTCCGCCACCAGACTTAATTTTCCGCCCATTGCTTGAACGTAGCTTCGGAGCGTGGATATCAGTAGATCGCTCCGCTTTTCGATACGCGATACGTTTTCCTGGTTGATCCCGAGTTCCTTGGCTACGCGTACCTGCGTCTGTCTCCGCGCCTTGCGCAGGTCTTGGAGCGACATCTCTTCGGCAATCAACGTGTTGGCCCGTTCCTCCACTTTCTTCCGGCGTGCAGTGGGGAGATTGTCCATTCTCTCTGCGAGAGTCGTCATCGTGACCTCCTTTCGTCTTTCAGCCGGTTGAGATGCGTATCGAACCGTTCGTCCGCCTTCTTGATCATCTGTCTGTAAAAATGTCTTTCGCTGACACCGGATTTGTCGCCAGCAACGAGCAGGATGGCCTGCCGCTTTGGGTCAAAGGCAAAAGCAACTCGCCACACGCCGTTATCGGCCTGAAAGCGAAGCTCCTTCATGTTGGCGTGGCGAGATCCATTCAGAGTGTCCACCCGCGGGCGGCCCAGAGAAGGGCCGAATGTCTCAAGAAGCTTCGCCTGCGCAAGTAGCTCATCCTGCACTGCGGTGGGCAGGGCATCGAACTCCAGGTCAAAGGCCGGATCGAAGCCGACTTCCCAGTTCATTATCTAAGTATGATCCTAGATAAAATATGCTGTCAAGGTCATATAGGAGACCCGGTTCCGCCCGTAGTACCCGACCGGGATGTGTCTTTACTCGCGTCTTGGTACTCATATGCCGCCCTCTACGTCAGTCAGTAACGGAGTAACAGACACCTTGCCGGTGAGGAGGTCTTGCATGAGGGCCGTTTTGAGAGAGCGAAGTTTTGTTAATGAGCCTACCTGATATTCGTATTCATTTCTTAATAAATTTATTTGCATAATCACCTTTGACTGCTCGGCAGGCGGTGGATAAGGGACCAAATAACTACGAATATCTCCGAGGGAAAGATTTGCTCTAGCTGTCTCAACTTGCTCTCCAAGTAGTCGTTCAATGTTTTTGGATAATTGGAGATATTCGCATAGCCACAATGGTTTCACTTCATTACTTAAACGAACTGAACAAACAGCTTGATTTATGTTCGCATCACGGTCCAAGTCATAAACTGCTGATCGTGCAATTGATGCCCCAACGAGATTAACTAGAATATCACCATACCTCAGTGCGGAGCGTTTAAGTTTTTTGTGAAAGGTATCGGAAATAAACTTTTCCGACTTTGTAATATCTAAAAAACCGACTCTCACATTTTCACTAGTAATAAATAGTATGCCTTCCTCGTGATACTTAAATCCTTGCCATGTGGGAGACTCTCCTTTAGTAACTTGAGCGGCTAGATTGCCAATCGTCTTTACCTCCCACTCCACCGGAATGCGCCCAAGTGGCGAGTCCTTGAATTCGTGTGTATCTTCGGAGCGAAGGTTTCCGTCTTTGTCGATGCCGCGCGTGAGCAGGTCTTGCATCAGGCCGGTCTTGATGCGCTGCTGCTTGGCGATTAACGCTTCGGTCTGGTCAATGGATTGATCGACTGTCGAGAGTATTTCGGCGATTTTGGTTTGTTGGGGTTTCTGATAATTGAAAAGCGAAAGATCGCCAAAGATTTCTTTGTCAACGTGCGGAATACCAGAGCCAGCCGTTTGGCCCTTGAGATAGTCTTCCCAACCTTTTAGAGCGTAATGGAAATAGCCAGTATCATAATCGGAGTTATGGCGGACCCTCATCATTGTTGACGCAAGCATCCCATCACGCGCCCTAAGAATTTCACCAGCATTTGAACCGTCCCAGAGAATAATCGTTTCCCCATCCATAACCCGTATAGCATCCGAACTTGGGCGGGCGTACTCAGGTTCCGCCTTCCCTCGTAGGAAGTCAGGCGTCAGATATCGTTCTGCTCCAAGCCCATTGTAAGAAGTCTGTAGCGGCGGTTTCCCTTTTTCTAGCGTACATACGTCCCGAAGAGGGCGAGACTGAGTAGTTGGGCTCATTTGGAATACCCAAGACCTTTCAAGAATCCGTCCAGGCGATCTACTGTGGCCAACCGCGACCGTTCCATGTCCTGGCTACTCACCGCGTACTTGCCCCACAGATTCTCAACACCCGAAACCAAGTCGCGCATTTCCGCATTAAGATAGCGTTCGAGTTCGGCGCTGGCGATGTCGTAGAGCTTCTTGAGGATAAGGTGCTTGGCTTCGTCATTGGTTAGCTGGCCGTTGATTGCTTCCAGTATCACGTCGGTCTTGGCAATGCGCTCCTCAAGTGTGGCCTTGTCCTTGTTCAGGACATTGATCTTCTTCTTGTCGGTCTTGTCGAGGGGGTCCAGCTTGGCAAGCTGGCTTTCGACCTGCTGGATGAGTTCCCGGCTTTCGGCTTTGAACCCTTCGCCGCCAAGCCGTTTGAGTTGGATTTTGAGTTCCAATTCGGTGGTCTTATTCTTCGACAAGGCTCTGCTGACCCTGATTTGATTCTCAATCTTCTTGATGGCGGCATCCTGTGCCTTGAGGTCATCACGCTCTCGATGGGCGGATGCGCCCGCACTATCCTTGAGGTCATCTATGAGGGCTTTCAGAGCCTTCTTGATGACTGTGGCCGTTATCTTTTCATCTTCGTTGGGTTCGTAGGCAGCCACCTCTTGCGCGGTTTCCACGGCCTCGGCCAGCTCGGTTTGGAGTTCATTGATACGGGTCTCCAATTCCTCAATGGCGTCCGCGTCGCTCTGGAAAAACGCGGCGATCAGATATTCGTCCGGGATGAGGGTGTGATGCCAGCCGGTTGAGACAATGGTTTTCAGGTCGTAGCGATTTTGCTGCCACCAGTTGACAAACACACCGGCGCTCTTGAATTCGTCCAGCACTCCCAAGGGAACGAGCTTGTCCTTGAGCGTGGTCAAAAGCTCACGCCGGACTTCCGGCATTTTCCGACCGCCGTGATTGGCGCGTTCAAGCTCGGCGAAGTCGTCACGGGCTACGCCCCACCATTCCTTGAGGGCATTTCGGTGGGTATCCAACGTATGCCCGACCGATTGGTCCACTTCGATGATGCCTTTTATGTCGGCCTTGCTTGCAATCGACTCTTTGAATGTCAGGTATCCCGGTCGGTCCGGCTGGAATAGCGTTTCGCATTGAAGGCCAAACTTGTTGAAATTGTCGCTTTGTGCCGAAACCTCACTTTCAGGGATGCCGCCGATAAGATGGGCTTGTACGTCTTCCGGTTCCGGCTCGGGCGTGTTGTCCACATAGCGTCGGATGTTCAGGTTGTAGTCGTGTTTGTCGGCAATCTCTGACTTGTCCACAAGTCGGCTATATTTCGGAATCTCGCGTTTGGTGGAAAACACGAAGTCGATTTTCTCCACGTCTTCCGGGCGCAGTTTGTTTTGATTTTTTCCCTCCGCATATTCACGGTCCGCATTGATGAACAAAATCTTGCCGCGTAAGGCATCGGGTTTGTTCTTGTTGCAGACCAGCACACAGGCCGGAATACCGGTCCCATAAAAAAGACCCTGCGGCAAACTGATGATCGCCTCGATAACATCGTCGTTTATCAACCGCTCCCGAATCAGCTTCTCCTTACCGCCACGAAAAAGTACGCCGTGAGGCATGATCGTGGCCATGTGGCCGTCGCTCTTGAGGCTCGCCAGCATGTGCTGGACGAACATCAGGTCGGCTTTCTTGCCGGTTTCCGGGCACCACTCTTGGAAGCGGTTGGTGAATTTCATACTGGCGCGACTGTAGTTCTGTGAAAATGGAGGATTGGCCAACACCCGGTCGAACCTGCGTATCTGCCCGTTTTGCAGGATCAGCGGGTCTTCCAAGGTGTCCCCGTTCTCGATGGTGAAGCGCGCAATGTTATGGAGGATCATGTTCATGTTGCAGATCGACCACGTGGTGCCGTTGGGGTCCTGGCCGTAGAGGGCCAGATTGTTGGCGTTCTCGCCCTGCTCCTCAACGTACTGGTGGGCCTGGATGAGAAAGCCACCGGAACCGACGGCTGGATCGTAAATCTCGTTCCCTGCCGTTGGCTTGGTCAACTGGACCAGCAGGCGCACGACTTCCGCAGGGGTATAGAACTCGCCTCCTTTCTTGCCCGCGCTGTCCGCGAAATACTTGATCAGGTACTCGTAGGCTGCGCCGAGCAGGTCGGGGAACTCGAAATTTTCGTTGACCAGGACGAAGCCCGGCTGGTTGAAATGATCGAGCAACTCCTTCCACTTCTGATTCTCTATTTTCGTCTTGCCCTTGGCGGCGTTGAAGTCGATGTTGTTCTTCAGCACCCCGGCCAGCGAGTCGTTCGCGTCCTCGACCGCAGCAAGGGCTTTGTTCAGCATGTTGCCGATATCGTCTTTGAGGTCCTTGAGCGCAGGAACCAAGTCACCATTCTCATCCGCCCATGTCTCGTGCCAGCGGGCACGAACGGGGACGAAGAACGTCTCGCCGAAGGCGGTCTTGTCCTCAACGAGTTGCGCCAGGAGATCAGGCTGGTCCTTGAGATGGGCGTATTCCGCTCGTACCTGTTCGCGCTTGCGGTCGAACTCGTCAGACAGCCGTTTCAGGAACAGCATGCCGAAGATGAACTCCTTGAACTCGGAGGCGTCCATCTTGCCGCGCAGAATGTCGGCGGCTCTGAACAGAAAGGATTCGAGTTGGGCTAAGGTAATTTTTTCAGTCGTCATGTGGGGGCTCAGGCGGCTTCATACACCACTCTGCCTTCCCGCAGGGCGGGCTTGATGATGAGCGCGTGGCTATCCTTGAATCGCTCTACATCCTCGGGGGAGACGACGATGGCATCAACCGCAGCACCGACCCCGTGCAGCTTTCGATAGATCCGAGCCATGAGATCGAGTGCATCCGCCCCTTCCTTGATGATGAGCAGGTCCACGTCGCTATTGGGACCCATGTCGCCCCGAGCGGCAGACCCGAAGAGAATGATCTTCTCCGGCTGGGCTGTTTCCACAACGCGCCGGATGATGTCGTCCAATGTCTGTCTGTCGAGCATTCTTCAGCAGCTCTCTCTGACTGGCCTCTCTTCAAGAGAACCAAAAGAATAGCACTAAAGTATATGAAAATCGTAGTCTTCGCTTAACGAATCGGACCTCAAGAAGCACGGAGGTGCACAAGTCTTTGCTAACAGGTTAGATACGACAAGACCCCGAGGGGGTTGGCCCTCGGGGTCTCACGTTCGCTGGCGAGTTGCCGGATTTGGCGGTCGAGTTGGCTCCTCGGGTTGGACTCGAACCAACAACCCATCGGTTAACAGCCGATTGCTCTGCCGATTGAGCTACCGAGGATCAAAAGAGTAAGCGTGTCCTCCAATACGCATACAGATGCCGGGCACGTTTACTCTTTAAGAGCCAGAGCGCAGTTTTAGCAAAGGCAAAAACAAGAGTAAAGGTAGGATTACATCTCCCGCCGGCCCTCAATCGCCCGGCCGAGGGTGACCGCGTCGGTGTATTCCACATCCCCGCCCATCGGAATGCCGTGGGCAATCCGACTCACCTGGACGCCCAGCGGCTTAATGACCTTGGCCAGATACAAGGCGGTCGCCTCTCCTTCGACATTGGGGTTGGTCGCAATAATGACCTCTTGCACCGCACCCGAGCGCAGGCGGTCCAGGAGCGGGGCAATCTTGAGTTCGTCCGGCCCAATACCGTCAAGCGGGGCTAAAACGCCGTGCAGGACATGATAGCGGCCGGTATATTCGTGCGAGCGTTCGACGGCCATCAGGTCCGCCGGTTCTTCGACGATGCAGATCGACTCGGCACTCCGCTGCGGATCGCGACAAATGGCACACCGCTCGCCCTCAGCCAGCCCAAAGCATTCCTGGCACAGGGTGGTCTCGGTCTTCACCACCCAGATGGCCTCGGCCAGGCCTTCGGCATAGTCTCGCCCCGCGCTCAGGATGAACATGGCCAGGCGAGTCGCGGTTTTCTCTCCTATCCCCGGCAGTCTCCCCAACTCTTGGACCAGGCGAGCCAGGGCGGGGGTCAGCATCGTCATACATCCCTCGTCATCACTGGGCTCACGCGGTCAGCCCAGGAATCTTGAGCCCGCCGGTGACTTTTCCCATTTCAGTGGCCATCATGTTCTGGGCTTGCCGAATGCCCTCGTTCACCGCGGCGGTAATGAGGTCTTGCAGCATTTCGACATCGTCGGCTGAGACCACGGCCGGATCAATCCGTAGCGCAACGAGCTCCAACTTGCCGTTCACCGTCGCCCTGACCATACTGCCCCCGGCCGAGGCTTCGACCGTCTTTTTCCCGGCCTCTTCCTGAATCTGAGCCAGTTTGGCCTGCAACTGCTGGGCCTGCTTCATCATATCTCCCATATTGGGTGCCATGCTGTGTCCTCCACTCTGCGTCTGTGTGACGGAAAGAGTAAACATGTCCTCCAAAAACATACAGATGCTGGACACGTTTACTCTTTGGCGCAGTCTGCCGTGTCTAGGTTCCGCTTGCTCTCGACGTCCGCTTTGTCTGGATTTCTCCGCCAAGAATGTCCAGCGCGGTTCTGACGAGAGGGTCTACCGAGCCTGCCGAGTCCTGGGTGCTCTTGGGCGGCCGGCCTTCCTCCCCTGCTGGTGAGCCGGGCTGTTGTGTGGCCGGCCCGGGTCTGTCCTTTTGCACCTCAACGCTGAGCCTGCGTCCGAAAAACTGTTCGGCAGACTCCTCCAAAACGGTCCGATTCTCTTGGCGCAACAACTCTTTCAGATAGGGGTCCTTGTCCACGCCAATCTGTAAAGCGGTTGGGGTCAGGTCGAGCAAATAGCCCGCCTTCAGGGCAAAAAAGAGCGATATTTTCCTGCTCCGCACCGTCGCCAGAAAGCCGTCCCACTGCTCGCCCTGTTCCAGGTGTTCTACGGTACCGCTCGTAACAGGCGCCGACACAGGCACGGCGGCAGGATCGGGGGGGGGAGCGGGCTGAGCTGCCTCCTCGGCTTGTGGCACTGTGGTTGGGGGCGTACTCAGGTCGGTAGAGTCCTTTGAGTCCTTTGAGTCCTTGAGACCCGAAGGCCCAATAGACCCAGCTGAGGCGGCAGGTCGAAAGCGCTGCTGTCTTGTCGGGGCCGGGCGGCTACCGCTGCCGAATTGGTGTTGCAACTCTTCCAGTGTGGCCAGGGCTTCCTGAATCGGGAGCACCGGCGGCTGACTGGCCAGCTTGACCAGCGCCATCTCAATGACGAGCTGGGTATAGGCCGACTTCCGCACGGCTTCTTCCGTCTCCAACAGCGAGGCAAAGAAGCGCTGGAGATCTTCTCGTGAGCGCAGGGCGGCCTGTTTGCGGACGATCTCAACCTCGTGATCGGGCAGATCGGCCAGAATAGACACGTCAGCACTTACTTTGGCAACCACGAGATCGTGGAAGTGGGTGAGCAGATCGTGACACAGCCGACGCGGGTCATAGCCGTATTGGTACAGATCCCCGGTCAGCCGGAGCACCTGAGCCGGGTCTTCGGCCAGGATCGCCTCAACCACCCGAAACAGGGCCTGGCGGTCGGCCACGCCCAGGGCGTCTCTGACCGCCGTCTCATCGACCCGGCCGTTGCTCCACGCCACCACCTGGTCGAGGAGCGATTCGGCATCGCGCAGGCTCCCGTCGGCCTCCCGCGCCAGCAGGGCCAGCCCGGCCTCATCGCACTCAAAGCCTTCGGCCTGGGTGAGGTGCCGGAGTTGCTGTATGAGGTCGCGCAGGGGGATGCGCTTGAAGTCGTAGCGCTGACAGCGCGACAGAATCGTCTGCAAAATTTTATGCGATTCCGTGGTCGCAAAAATGAATTTGACATGCGCCGGCGGCTCTTCCAGGGTTTTCAGCAGGGCGTTGAAGGCGGCATTTGAGAGCATGTGGACTTCGTCGATAATGACCACCCGAAAACGGCCCGTGGCCGGTCGATACTGCACCCCTTCGGTCAAATCTCGCACATTGTCCACGCCGGTATGCGAGGCGCCGTCGATTTCCAGGACGTCGATGGCGCTGCCGTTGGTGATCTCCTCGCACTGGCTACAGGCGTTACACGGGTCCGGCGTCGGCCCCTGTTCACAATTCAGGGCTTTGGCCAAGAGCCGGGCGGTGGTCGTTTTGCCCACCCCGCGCGGCCCGGTAAACAGGAAGGCGTGCGCCACGCGCTCGCTGCGGATGGCATTCCGCAAGGTGCGCGTGACATGTTCCTGCCCAATGACGTCGTCGAACGTCTGAGGGCGCCACTTCCGGGCAAGAACGAGATAGCTCATACCATAGCCGACGGTTTGGGGTTGTCCGGTGTGCTACGCCGGGGTGTCACTCTCCCCACGCGGTGTCAAGAGTAAACGTGTCAACATCTGCATGTTTGAGGACACGTTTACTCTTTGAGGATGAGCCGGGCGTCAGTGGTGATAGCTAGGCTACCCTGCGGCACAGGGAGAATTCCGGTACCGCTGCTTCCTTCCGGACCTGACGGATTTCCCGGCTTCCCTTGCGCAGGACCTAGCTATCACCACTGACGGAGAGGGAGGGATTCGAACCCTCGGTACCGTGAGGTACACACGATTTCCAGTCGTGCCCGATCGGCCTGACTCTGGCACCTCTCCCATACATAGGCCCATCCTCCAGGGCCGCGCGTGTGCAAGAGGTTTACCACCTCCCCAGTCCTCCTGCAAGGAAGGGACGAGGCAACACCGTGCGGTCTGACGGACCGAGCCCAGCGGCCCGAAAAAGCGAACCTCAAGCAGGGGCCGCAGCTCCGTGTCGGGCGTCCGGGGAGCTGGTGCTTGGGGTTGTTGACACCGTGCCGGGCCTCTGTATCTTGTGCCGAGGGCACTGGGCAGACGACAACACCATAATACGCTGCCCAGCGTGGCTGTCGGAGTTGACACGAGCGAGCTATGGATCAATACGTTCCCGTCCTGATTGCGCTGATCCTGGGTGGGGTTGTGGCCCTGGTCATGACCTTTGCGAGCACGCTGCTCGGCGTCAAAACCCACTCGGCGGTCAAGGACGAACCGTTCGAGTGCGGCAATCCACCCAGCGGTTCTGCGTGGGGTCGCTTTTCCGTCAAATTCTATCTCGCCGCCATCCTCTTCATTGTCTTTGATGTCGAAGTGGTCTTCCTCTATCCCTGGGCGGTCGTCTTCCGCCAGTTGGGCCTGTTCGGCTTCATGGCCATGTTACTCTTCGTGCTCGTGCTGGTTGTGGGTTTGGTCTATGAGGTGAAAAAGGGGGGGCTGGAATCGACCTGACCAGCCCGTAGGCAGACATGGCTGAAGCAGACATTCTCTCCCATATCGAGACGGCCTTGCCCGGCACGATACAAGAGCGGCACTCCTCGCACGGGAACGATACGATTGTCATCGACCGGGCAGACCTGTCGACTGTTTTGAGCCAGCTCAAGGCGCAGCCGGATTTTGCCTTCAACCTGTTGCTCGATATCACCGGGGTCGATTTTTTCGGGAAAGAGCCGCGCTTCGAGGTCGTCTACCACCTCCACTCACTGACACATAACCATCGCCTGCGGGTCAAAGTCCGACTCACGGAGGAGAGTGCCCAGTTGCCCTCGGCGGCGTCGGTCTGGAAGTCGGCAGACTGGCTGGAGCGCGAGGTCTGGGACATGTTCGGGATTAGGTTTACCGATCATCCGGATCTGCGTCGGATTCTGATGTACGAAGAATTCCGCGGCCATCCGCTCCGCAAAGACTATCCGGTCAACAAACGTCAACCCCTGGTCGAAGAACGCGACCCCATTACCAATCCATGGCATAAAGGGTAACAACCTATGGCGGAAGCCGCGGCCGACCTGCTTCGTGCGCAAAAAGACGTTGCTGAACACGACCCCACCTCTGAAATCATGGAATTGCAGATGGGTCCGTCCCATCCGGCAACCCACGGTACAATCAAATTCAACCTCACCCTGGACGGGGAAAAAATCCTCAACTGCGAGGTCGAGATCGGCTATCTGCACCGCGGCTTTGAGAAGATGTGTGAGCAGCGCACCTGGAATCACTGCATCCCCTACACCGACCGCCTGAATTACGCCTCGCCGCTCATCAATAACGTGGCCTTTGCCTTAACCGCCGAACAACTGCTCGACGTTGAGGTCCCGGAACGCTGCCAGTATATCCGGGTCATCATGAGCGAGATCTCCCGGATTACCGACCATTTGACGTGTCTGGGCATGGCCGCGGCTGAAGCCGGCGCGATTTCCGTGGGCTTCTATCTGATGGAAGCGCGTGAGACCCTGTACGACCTGGTCACGGCCGTGACCGGCGCCCGCCTGACGGTCAGCTATGCCCGGGTCGGTGGTGTCACGCACGATCTGCCGCAGGACTTTGACGAGCGCGTGCGGACTGCATTCACTGACATACGTCACCTCCTGGGTGACTGTGACAAGCTGCTGTCCAAGAATCGTATATTCATTGACCGTATGTCCGGGGTTGGCATCATGTCTCCGGAAGACGCGATTTCGTACAGCCTCACCGGTCCGCTACTGCGCGCAACCGGCGTCCCCTACGATGTGCGCAAGGCGCAGCCCTACTCGGGCTACGAGCGTTTTGAGTTTGACATCCCGACCGGGACCCAGGGCGACAATTACGACCGCTTTTCCGTGCGCTTTGAGGAAATTAAACAGAGCATGCGGATTATCGACCAGGCCCTGAACGGCATTCCGAGCGGCCCGATTCGGATTGACGACCCGCAGATTAGCCTGCCTGAAAAAAAGCAGGTATACGGCAATATCGAGGGTCTGATGAACCATTTCAAGCTGGTCATTGAGGGGGTTAAAATTCCACCCGGCGAGGCGTTTCTGAGTGTGGAAGGTGCCAACGGCGAACTCAGCTTTTATCTCGTCAGTGACGGCAGCGGTCGTCCCTATCGCGTCCGGGTTCGTCCGCCCTGTTTTTTCGGCATGGCGGCGCTGGGCGATATGTTACGCGGCTGTCTGATCTCCGACATTATTACGACTTTTGGTATGGTCAATATGATAGGCGGGGAGTGTGACCGCTAAGGGACGGTGGGAGCCGTCCCGATAGTGCTGAGAGCAGAGTATGGCTGTCCAATTTTCGGAGGAAACGCACAAACGGTTCGAGGAAGTGCTGACCCGCTATCCAACCAAGCGGGCCGCCATCCTGCCCACCCTGTGGCTGGCGCAGACCGAGTTCGGCTATCTGAGCCCCGCGGCGATGGAGCATGTGGCCGGTCTGCTCGACCTGTCGCCGGCCTATGTGCAGGGTGTCGCGACCTTTTACACCATGTTCTACAAGGAGCCGATGGGGCAGTGTCACGTACAGGTCTGCACCAACCTGTCCTGCACCCTGGTTGGCGCCGAAAAAATTGTCCGCTGCCTGGAAGACCGGCTCGGCGTCAAAGTCGGGCAGACCACCGGCGATAAGGTGTTTTCACTGAGCGAGGTCGAATGTCTGGGTTCGTGCGGCACCGCTCCGGTTGTCCAGGTCAACGACGACTATCACGAGCAGCAGACCCCGGAGAGCATGCTCGGCCTGATCGATGAGTTGGCAAAACAGGCCTGAAACAACCTATGATAGATTTTCTCATCACGTTTAGCCTGACCCTGCTGATGGTGCTGATGGTGCTGAATCTCGGCGGGCTGCTGGGGTGGGTAGAGCGCAAAGGCAGCGCGGTTCTGCAAGATCGGATTGGGGCCAATCGAGCCGCCGTGTTTGGAAAACTCCCCTTTAATCTTGGCATCGTGAACACCTTGGTTGCCGACCCGGTCAAGTTTTTCACCAAAGAAGATTTTATTCCTCCGGGGGCTGACAAGCTGCTGCATACGCTCGCCCCGGCTATTGGTCTGGTCCCGCTCTTAGCCACCTTTATTGTGATTCCGTTTGGTGACGTGCTCATTGTTGGCGGACGGGAAATCAGGCTCCAGGCCGCCAATCTGAATATCGGCATTCTGTACGTCCTGGCGATGGTCTCGCTCAGCGTGTACGGCGTTGTCCTGGGCGGCTGGGCCTCCAATAACCGCTGGGCGCTGCTGGGCGGGATTCGGGGCTGTGCCCAGATGATCTCGTACGAGATTCCCTTGGGGCTGGCGCTCATCGGCGTGGTCCTGGCCTTCGGCTCGCTGGACCTGCAAGAGATTACGCGCGCCCAGGGTGCGCTGCTTGGCGGCTGGATCCCAGCCTGGGGCATTGTGTATCAGCCCGTTGCTTTTCTGGTCTTCCTGGCCGCCGGGATGGCCGAGAGTAAACGGGTTCCGTTTGATATGCCCGAGGCCGAGTCCGAGTTGATATCCGGCTATTTCACCGAGTATTCCGGCTCCAAGCATCTCATGTTCATGCTGAGTGACTTTGTTGAGGTCATTATCGTCGCCGGGCTGATTACCACGCTCTTCTTTGGCGGTTGGCAGGTCCCGTTTCTGCTGCGCGACGGGTTTCATTTTCCGTGGGGCGGGACACTCGCACTGCCCTCACTCCTGGTGACTTTACTTCAGGTTGGGGCGTTTACGCTGAAGGTGCTCTTCTTCTGTTGGTTCCAGATCATGATTCGCTGGACCCTGCCCCGCTTCCGCTATGACCAGCTCATCGGCCTGGGCTGGAAAATTCTCCTGCCGCTGGCGCTGGCCAACGTCATGCTGACCGCGCTGGCTATTCTCCTGTTCGAGTAGACGCTATGGATTTCGTGACCTTCTTTGCCTTGGCTATTCCGTTGGTCGTGATCGCGCTCATGGTCATCGCCCATCCCAGCCCGGTCTATAGCGCCCTGTTTCTGGTCCTGACGCTTTTTCTGTTGGCGGTCTATTTTCTGTTTCTGGACGCCCATATGGTCGCCGCGCTCCAGATCATCGTGTACGCCGGGGCGATCATGGTCCTGTTTTTATTTGTGATTATGCTGCTCAATTTGCAGACCGACCCCCAGCCGACACCGCGCCGCGGCCTGGGCCGAGCGGCCATTATTGGCGGCGTCATCCTGGTTGCGGAACTGGGTCTGCTGCTGCAACGCTCCTCGTCCGAGCAAGCCGAGCGCAGCCTGCCCGAGAATTTCGGGACGGTCGAAGCCTTGGGGAGTCAGCTCTTCACCACGTATCTGCTGCCCTTTGAAATCACCGGCCTGCTGCTGTTGGTGGCGGTTGTGGGGGCAGTGGTCTTAGCCAAACGATAGAAAGAGTAGATGTATGCGTCTGTTGAGTCCTTTGCGTCTGTTGAGTCCTTTGCGTCCGACCCAACAGACTCAACACACCCAACAAACCCCATAGACCCAATACTCTTTGAGGGCGACAGATGGTCCCAATCAGCTATCATCTCATTCTGAGCGGCATCCTGTTCACCATCGGTGTGACGGGCGTTCTCCTGCGCCGCAATATCATTATTATTTTCATGGCGATTGAACTCATGCTCAACGCCGTCAACCTGTCTTTTGTGGCCCTGGCGCGGCATTTCGGCAATATGGACGGACAGATCATCGTGTTCTTTGTCATGTCGGTTGCGGCGGCGGAGGTCGCGGTTGGGTTGGCCATCATCCTGCTCGTTTTCCGCGGCCGGGAGACGGTCAATGCCGACGAACTCAACCTGATGCGGTGGTAAAGCGTATGACACAATTACCGAGTTGTAGGGGCAGGCCCCTGTGCCTGTCCTCATTCGACATCACGGGCAACCACAGGGGGTTGCCCCTACATCGACCGGGAGTGGTGCTGTAGAGATGGAACATCCGCACGTGGCTGAAGTCGCCGTCCAGACGGTCTCGTATCTCCGCTATATCGTTCTCTTTCCCCTGCTCGGGGTGGTGTTCAACCTCTTCTTGGGGCCGCGCTACGGCCGACGGGTCGTGAACTGGGTGTCGCCGGGCATGGTCTTCCTGGCGTTCTGCTTTGCGTTTGCGGCCTTTGTCCAACTGCCGGACGGCGGCGCCCTGGTCGATAGTGTCTACCCCTGGATTTACTCGGGCGCCCTACAGGTTGATATGGTGCTCCGGGTTGACCCCCTGTCCGGCACAATGATCATGGTCATCACCGGCGTCGGCTTTCTCATCCATGTCTATTCCGTCGGCTATATGGCCCACGACGACGATGTGGTGCGCTACTTTGCCTATCTCAACCTCTTCACCACCGCCATGCTGCTGCTGGTGCTGGGCGATAATATCCTGCTGCTGTTCGTGGGCTGGGAAGGCGTTGGCCTGTGCTCCTATTTACTCATTGGCTTTTGGTATACGGACGATGAAAAAGCCAGTGCCGGGAAAAAGGCGTTTATCGTCAATCGGGTCGGTGATGCCGGTTTTCTGCTGGGCCTGTTTCTGTTGTTCTGGAGTCTGGGCGCCCACGGTATCTGGACGCTGTCGTTCAGCGAAATCGAAGCCCACGCCTCCGTGTTGCCCGTGCCGACGGTCACGCTTATCTGTCTGCTCTTCTTTGTGGGCGCGGCCGGCAAGTCGGCCCAAATTCCGCTCTATGTCTGGCTGCCGGATGCCATGGCCGGTCCCACCCCGGTGAGCGCCCTCATTCATGCCGCGACTATGGTGACGGCCGGCATCTATCTGATTGCGCGTATGCATTTCCTGTATTCCCTGTCCCACACCGCCTTAGCCGTTGTGGCCGTGGTCGGCGCCGTTACTGCCCTGTTTGCCGCCACGATTGCCCTGGTGCAGACCGATATCAAAAAGGTCCTGGCCTACTCAACGGTCAGTCAGTTGGGCTATATGTTTCTGGGGCTGGGGGTGGGCGCGTATGCGGCGGGCGTGTTTCATGTCATGACCCACGCTTTCTTCAAGGCCCTCCTTTTTCTCGGTGCCGGCAGCGTCATCCACGGCATGAGCGAAGAGCAGGACATCCGCAAGATGGGCGGGCTGAAAAGTAAGATGCCGACCACCTACGGCACGTTTGCCGTCGGCTGTCTGGCCATTGCCGGCTTTCCCTTGCTGTCCGGTTTTTTCAGCAAGGACCTCATCCTGGAACACGCCTTTGGGAGTCCGCACGGCTCTCCCCTGCTGTGGCTGATGGGCACCCTGGGGGCGGGCCTGACCGCCTTCTATATGTTTCGCTTATTCTTTGTCACGTTCTGGGGCGAAAATCGTTCTGACCCCGAGGTCGCCCGGCATATTCATGAATCGCCCCAAGTCATGACCATACCCCTGGTGGTGCTCGCCATCCTGTCTTTGATCGGCGGCTATTTTACCCTGCCCGAACTGCTCAGCCCGCTGTACGGCCATGCCCATCCGCAGGTGTCGCCCCTGGTGAAATATCTGCCCACCCTGCTTGGGTTGGGTGGGATTGGGCTGGCGTATCGGCTGTATGTGCACGACCCCCCTTTTGTCCCTGGTAGAGGAGGGGCCGACCGCCTCAGCCGGCAGTTCTCCGGCCTGCACCGGTTGTTGCTGAATAAATATTATGTTGACGAGTTCTACGAAGCGGCGATTGTCCGGCCTCTGCTGGCCGCCTCGGACTGGCTGTGGAAGGTGTGGGATACGCTCGTTATTGATGGCCTGGTCAACGGCACGGCGCAGATGATGCAGGCCAACGGCTCGGTCCTGCGCCTGTGGCAAACCGGCAATGTCCAGACCTACGCCCTGTCGTTCTGTTGCGGCGCGATCGTGATTCTGGGGTATTATCTGTGGTAAGCCTGATCGTTTTCCTTCCGCTGCTGACGGCGTTCTTCCTGTTGAGCCTCAACAAGAATGCGGTGGAGTTGGTCCGGCGAACCGCCTTTGGTGCTTCGCTGCTGACCTTCTTCATCTCGCTCGGCCTGTTCACCGGCTTTGATAGTGAGACCGCCGCGTTTCAATTCGTGGAGCGCTATGCCTGGATCAGCGAATTCGGGATCGAATACTATGTTGGCGTCGATGGTATCAGCCTGTTCCTCGTCCTGCTGACGACGTTTCTTTCGCCGCTGGTGATTCTGTCCACCTGGAGCAGTGTCGAACATCGGGTCAGAGAGTATCTGTTTTTCTTTCTCATTCTGGAAACCGGCATGATCGGGACCTTTGTCGCGGTTGATGTCTTTCTCTTCTATGTCTTCTGGGAAGTCATGCTGATTCCCATGTACTTCCTGATTGGCGTCTGGGGTGGCGAACGGCGTATTTATGCCGCGCTCAAATTCCTGCTCTATACCATGGTCGGCAGCCTCCTGATGCTGGTGGCCATCCTGTATCTGGCCTATCTGCATAATACCCAGCACGGCACGCTCAGTTTCGACCTGCTGCGCCTGTATACGCTTGAGATTCCGGTCAGCGCCCAGATGTGGTTGTTCGCCGCGTTTGCCCTGTCCTTTGCTATCAAGGTTCCGCTCTTCCCCTTTCACACCTGGCTGCCGGACGCGCACGTCGAAGCCCCAACCGGCGGCTCTGTCATTCTGGCCGGCGTGCTGCTCAAAATGGGCACCTACGGCTTTCTGCGTTTTGCCCTGCCCCTCTTCCCCGATGCCGCCCAGGCCGCAGTGCCGCTAATCATGGCGCTCTCGGTGGTTGGTATCGTGTATGGGGCGCTGGTGGCCCTGGTGCAGCCGGATATGAAAAAGCTGGTGGCCTACTCGTCCGTCAGCCACCTCGGCTTTGTCATGCTGGGGCTGTTTGCGTTCAACATACAGGGGGTCGAAGGCGCGCTGTATCAGATGCTCGGCCACGGCCTGTCAACCGGCGCCCTCTTCCTGTTGGTCGGCGTGGTGTATGAGCGCCGCCATACGCGGCTCATCAGTGAGTACGGCGGCTTATGGAAACAACTGCCGCTCTTTGCCTCGGTCTTTCTGATTACCATGCTGTCTTCGATCGGCCTGCCGGGCCTGAACGGATTTGTCGGGGAGTTCCTCATCCTCTTGGGGACCTTTCAGGCGAACGCGCTCGTAGGTGCGATAGCGGTTTCCGGCGTTGTGCTGGGTGCGGTGTATATGCTGCGGCTGTATCAGCGGGTTGTTTTCGGACCGCTGACCCGGCCGGAGAACGCCAAGCTGACCGACCTGTCCCGCCGCGAGCTGGCCATATTCGTTCCGTTGATCGCCCTGATGGTGCTGATGGGTCTCTACCCCAAGCCCTTCCTCAGCCGTATGGAGAAGTCGGTAGAAGCCACCCTGGCTCGGATTCACAAAACTGCCGATAATAAGTCGGTAGAGTCTGTTGAGTCGATAGAGTCTGTCCTGAGCCGTGTCGAAGGGTCCAAGAGGCCCAACAGACTCAAAGACCCAATAGACCTAAAAGGAGCGGGTTGAGTATGGACATGACACTCCCCGCCGTTAATTGGCTCTCGGTCCTGCCGACCCTGCTCCTGTCCGCGACCGGCATGCTGGCCCTGTTCTGGGACATCTGGATCAAAGACGATGAGCGCTCTTTGCTCGGCTGGCTGAGCCTGACGGGTATTGTTGGCACGGCGCTGTGTTCCTGGTTGTTGTGGGGCCACAACGATGTGACGTCGTTCAGCGGCATGTTTGCCCTCGATACGTATGCCCTGTTCTTCAATCTCGTCTTTTGTCTGGTCGCGGGTCTGACGGTGTTGATGTCTTTGAGCTATCTCGAAACCGCCGAGATCCGGCACGGAGAGTATTACGCCCTCATTCTCTTTGCCACGGTCGGCATGACGGTCATGGCTGCCGCCACCGACCTCATTTTTATCTTTCTGGGTCTGGAAACCATGTCGATTGCCGTGTACGTCCTGGCCGGGATCTGGCGGCAACATCTCACCTCGCATGAAGCGGCGCTCAAATATTTTCTCCTCGGGGCGTTTGCGAGCGGATTCCTGCTGTATGGCATTGCCCTGATTTATGGGGCGACGGGCAGCGTTCAGCTCGGACCCATTGCCGAACACGTCGGTGCCCAGGGCTCTTCGCCCTTACTGTTGATTGGCATGGGGCTCTTGATCGTGGGTTTTGGGTTTAAGGTTGCCGCTGTCCCGTTCCACGTCTGGACCCCGGATGTGTATCAAGGCTCACCCACAACCGTCACCGCTTTTATGGCGGTGGGTGTCAAAGCCGCCGCCTTTGCCGCCTTTGCCCGGATATTCCTGCATACCCTGGGTGCGGTCCATGCGGATTGGCAGGGTATTCTGTGGGTCGTGGCCGCCCTGACCATGACGGTCGGGAATATCACCGCGCTTGTCCAGCATAACATCAAACGCATGCTGGCCTACTCAAGCATAGCCCATGCCGGCTATCTCCTGGTCGCCATGGTTGCCGGCGGGGACTTGGGCGGCGCGGCTCTGCTGTACTACCTGGTGGCCTATGGGCTGATGAATCTGGGCGCATTTGGGGTGATGGTCGCGGTTGGGCGCAGGGGTGAGCCGCATGAAGAGCTTGACGATTATGCCGGCCTGGGTTTTCGTTATCCGGCCCTGGGGATGGCCATGACCGTGTTCATGCTCTCTCTGACGGGGGTTCCGCCGCTGGTCGGGTTCACCGGCAAGTTTTATATTTTCAGCGCTGCGGTGCAGGCCGGCTATATCTGGCTGGCGGTGATCGGCGTGCTGAACAGCGCGGTATCAGCCTATTACTATATTCGCGTCGTCGTCAATATGTATATGCGTGAGGGCGAGGCCATAGTCGAATTACCCTCACTCCGTTCGGCATTAGGGCTGGCCATCCTGATAGCCGCAATCGGCACCGTGCTGATGGGCGTCTTCCCGTCCGCGTCATGTCCTTGGCCGGCGCGTCGTTTTTGTCGTTGGGATGAACCGAGGAGAGCCGCGGGCTGCTTTTTGCAGGTGGGCAACGCCTCTGGCCGTTTGCGCGTGGGCGGGGAAGTGGTATGCGAGCCAGTATGCTGACCAACTTGCTGACGGCTTTACACTTTCTCACCCCGGTGCGGACGAAAAGAGAGCTGCCTTTTGACGCACCGGCCTGTCGGCGGTCCGCAATTTTTTTCCCGCTGATTGGGCTCCTCATCGGTGGGCTGGTCTGGGGGGCGGACTGCTTGCTCCGGCCCGTACTCCCAACGACACTGCTCAGTATTGTGCTGGTTGGGTTGCTGGCGGTCTTGAGTCGAGGGGTTCATCTTGATGGGGTGGTGAAGAGCGCCGACGCGCTGTTTGGCGGCTCGGGCTCGACCCGGAAAGGGTCGGGGCGTGGACCGTTTGGCGTCCTGGTCCTTGTTTTTATCCTGGCGTGCAAAGTCCGCGCCTTGGAACTGCTACTCGGCGGCTATCGAGACATCGCTCTCTTGCTCGGCCCTATGCTGGGGCGGTGGGCGTGCGTGGTGATGGCCTATAGCTCCCGTCCTGCTCGGGACGAGGGGCCGGGCACGACCTTTGTGCAGGGTGTCGAGTTCAACGAGTTTGCCCTCGCCAGCCTCATCGCTCTGGGGGTCTTGTTTACGCTGATTGAGATTGCCGGTATTGCGCTGGTTCTTCCCCTGGGCGGGCTCATTATCGGCTTTACGCTGTTGTGCAATCGTCGCCTGGGCGGCGTCGCCGGAGACCACTGGGGGGCGGTGGCGGAACTCGTCGAGACCGCCGCGTTATGCCTCTTCGCCCTCCTCGCCGGAGGGGGGACGACCGCTACCCCGGTGTAGATAACCGGGGCGATAATGGGAGTGGGGCAAGCCTCAAGGCGAGGCTTGCCCCATCCGCTGCTGTATTAGACGGGAGAGATCAGATATCGGCGCGGACAGGAATCTCCGCGCTGAGAGCGACATCAACCAGGGCTTCGCCATGCCGCGCGTAGCTGAGCGTTTGCTCCTCTTTCCACGCCTTGAGCGCTTCCCGCATCCGGCCCGGATTGATGCCCAGCACGTCACAAATATTTTCAAAAGAGAAGAACCAGAGTCCATCGGTGGAAACAATCCACTCCTCGGCTTCCTGAAAGAGTCGCCGCTCGTGGGGTTTTTTTGCTAACAGATAGGTCTGGAAACAATGCACGGCATCCTCTAGCATAGCGAGCAGGAGTCGTTTTTCACCCTGTAAGGGTTTACGCCCGAGCAGGGTAAAGTACTGCTCCGGCAAGAGGGTGTCTGGTTCAAACATAGAGCCTCTCCTCCACAAAAGATTGATCGATAATGGTGATTGCGTGTGAAGGTGGGAAAATAGCGAAAATTCATCTATAAGTAAAGTAAAAAAATCTTCTTTCCATTATTAGCAACCATGCATATTGAAACACTCAAGGTTTTTTGTGATCTGGCTGAGACCGGCAGTTTTTCGCTGGCCTCCTCCAAGAATTTTATTACCCAATCTGCGGTCAGTCAGCAGATTCGCGGACTGGAGGAGCGCTACGGCCGAGAACTGGTTGAACGCTCGAAGGGCAATGTGCGCCTGACACAAGCCGGTCAGGTCTTGTATGAGGCCGGCAAGGAGATTGTACAGAAGTATCGTGAAATCGAAGACGGTATCCAGACCCTCTCCCGCTCGGTTGCGGGCACGGTGCGGGTTGCCACGGTGTATAGTGTCGGACTCTATGAGCTCTCTTCGCCACTCAAGCGCTACTTGCAGACTTTTCCCGATGTCAATATCCACCTGGAGTATACCCGCGTCAACAAAATCTACGAAGATATCAGTCGCGGCGATATCGATCTGGGTATTGTCGCCTACCCGAGTAAGCGACCCCAGATTCGACTCACCCCGTTCCGGGAGGACCGACTGGTCCTGATTTGCGCTCCGCAACATCGCTTTGCCTCACTCCGGCGTCTCAATATCAAGAAGCTCGACGGCGAGAAATTTATCGGCTTTGAGCGCGATATTCCGACGCGCCGGGCGCTTGATCGTCTCTTCCGGCGGCATGGGGTCAAAGTCCAATACATGATGGAAATGGATAACGTTGAAACGATCAAACGCGCGGTCGAAATAGGGGCCGGGATCGCTATTGTGCCCGAGCCGTCCGTTTCTCTTGAGGTCAAGAATGAGACCCTCAAGGTCGTCCATTTTTCCGGCGAAGTCCTGATGCGCCCACTTGGCCTTATTTCCAAGCGGGGCCGTCGTTTTACCCAGGCGACCCAAAAGTTTATCGATTTCCTCAAAGATAAGCCTGCTCAGCCTCCAGAGTCTTCGGACCGGGTTCTCCAAGCCATTGTGTAGGAGGCGGGGCGATGGGCGGGATGCCCTCCCCGTTTTTCTCTTGAGGTTGAGAGCTATTCCCGGAGATGTCCCGGACTCGGAGACGCGCGGGAATCACGCTCCGGGTGACGCGACCCGGGCTGACGCCGCCTTCAGATATTCGGAGAACTCATAGATGCCATACGCCTCCCGTCCCTGCCACACGGTTCGAGACAGCCCAAAGGTGACCGCCAGGGCCGGCCCGTCATGCGTATGGCGCACGATGGGAATAGCCGTCAGGGTTTCTCCCTGGCACTCAAGCGACACTGGGGCCGAGGGCGAGAAGGAGACGGAGAAGCGTGTGGGTCGGCCATGCTCAAAGGCGTATTCGAGCTGCCAGTCCGTGGGGTCCAGCGGCTGTGGGCTGCCGTGCTGATAGACAATGCCGGAAGACTGGGGTCCGTCAGGAGTTTCGGAGCGGGCCAGGAAAATCCCCAGGTCAGACCCAAAGGGTAATGACAGCAGGCGGCGCGGCAGGAGCCGGTCGGTTTCATCAGGTCTGAGCACGTCAACAAAGCCCCAGGCGTTGACCGTATACGCGCGGTCCGGAAAAGCCACGCGGCCCTGGAGTCGACACAGCTGAATAAGCGCCGGACGGCTGGCATTCAGCGCCGGAAACAACAGGTGCAGGTCCACCTCAGCCGGCTCTATCCAGGAAGCGGCCAGCCCGTCTTCGAGCCGGATAAATGCCTGGGGGTGGGCAAAGCGCATGAGCGTTCCCCTGTAGCTAATGGAAAGTCCCCTCGGCTGTCGCCGCCACCCGCACTGTCCGATCTGCACGTGGCCACGGTCCGGTCCACGTCTGTCTTCACCGGTAAAGAGCACCATCTCGGTCCCGCCCAGGGAGAGGAGCAGGCGTCCGGAATGGACGGACGCCTGAGGGTCAAATTCCACGCCGCCCATTACCCCTAAGCCGCTTCTCGGGTCGTGAAAGTGCAGGGCCAAGCGGGTAGGACTGCGCTCCCAGGTCTCAGGCAGCAAAGAGTCGTACGGCGTTGCGTCCTCTGTGGGTGGAGCCTCAAGAAAAGAACACGCAGAAAAGTCGCGCTCCCCCTTCTGGTCAGGTACGGCGCCATTCTGCAAAGAATTACCCAAGGTATGGCAAAAGACGCGGACAAAGCGCTCGCGCTCCGGTCCGGGCCAACGCAGGCCCACGCCAAGTTCCAACTGCGCGGCGTTAATCTTTCCCTGCACGGTCAGCGCGGCCAGCGTTCGTATCTGCGCAGAGTCGTCGTGCAGGAAGCGCGCGCTGAAGACCTGCATGAAATTATTTTTGGCCGCCGCGGCATAGCGTCGTCCAATCGCGACATCGATCTGCTGTTCCTGGGCGGCTGCACAAAAGGGGAGCACGACATCGGAAAAGAAGGATACACCCAGCGTGGGCTCTCCCTTGCCCGCTCGGATCAGTTTGCCCGCGCGTTGGCGCAGGCCAATGCCCACATCGCACACGGGCTGGACCACGTTCCAGCCATGAATGAAAAAGACGCGCACCGCGGCATGCTGCGCCGTCAGCGCTGACAGGAGTTCGACCAGGGAGCGCAGAAACCAGGGCGCCTCGTGTTTGACCTGACTCACGCGGTTCAGGTCCAGCTCGTTGCGGTCATGCGAGCGGTTGATCAGCGCATAGCTGCGGGTGTGCTCGGCTAGGTCGTGGGTGAGCTCGGCCGTATACAGATCGTTGACCTTGATACTATCGGTGATCGGGGCGTTGGCTGGGCGGCGGCCCCCGTGCGGAGCGACGAGGACGATAGGAACCTGACCAGGGGTAAACGTCATCCAGGCGGGCAGGCTGGACTCAAATGAAAACGGCATGGCGTTACTATATCCGATCTGTGCGGAAGACAGAACGTCTCCCACGCGGGAGTCTAGCTGCTGACCTCGTCAAGCCGGCGTTCCAGGTCCTCGACGGCCATGCTGCCCGGTGTCTGGCCGGTAGAGGCCATGTCGTTGACAAGGTGTTGCAGCAGGGCGTTGCAGGGGGTGGGAATCCCGTGGAGTCTGCCCAGCATGACGATCTCTCCGTTCAAAAAGTCAGCCTCGACCGTGGGCAGACCGCGCATCAGACTTTGCCACGACGAACCGCCCGCCCGCGGGTGGCCCTCAATATCAACCAGCTTGATCTGAGATCGTACCCGCGTTTGTAATTCATCCTCGGGCACAAACTCGATGCCCGCCGCCTGGTAGCAGGCCAGGGCTTCGGCGCGTAGCGCCCGAATAATTTTGCGCGAGCGCGCCTCAAAACCGCACGCCGCCTGAAAGGCGTTGCGCACATTACTCAGCAGCTTGGTGTATTTCCAGCGCATGATATTACGCTCAGGCGCGGCACTAAAGCCACAGGTGGTCAGCTCCTGCGTCACCTGGCTAATGAGCGGATCAACCCCGTCGGGATAGCGCCCGGCATCCAGCATCCCGCCAACGGGCTCGGCATGATTCAGCACCAGCCCCGGCTCCAGATAGGTGGCCGGCATCCAGACCACCATGCCGTAGACGCGCGCAAAGCGGCGGATGGCCAGGCGCTCATTGTCCACCCCGTTCTGCCCGCAGATGACGGCCAGGTCCCGACCCCCCGCGCGCTCAAGGTCGCGTAGCGCCATCTCCGTGTCCTGGGACTTCATCGTCAACAACACCACATCGTCCGGGCTCAGCGTGATCTCTTCGGGATGGCTGACCGCACGGATTGTGAGTGTGAGGGTTTCCGTGGGGGTCTTTAAGGTCAGGCCTGTGGATTGGATGGCGTGTAAGTGCGCACCCCGGCAGATCAGGATAACTTCATGCCCGTGCTGGAGCAGCCGCGCCCCAATGGCCCCGCCAATGCCACCGGCTCCGTAGATGATGTAGCGCATGGGAATCCCCCGTCCTTTCAATACCCTCAGGGTCGGATTCTAGCTCTCGCCGGTGCGTCTATACACCCCATTCGACCGGGCGAGCGGAATAACCCCTGAACGGTTCGGCCGGATTGACATTGCCCAGCCAAGCGCAGGATAATCACCGCCACCAAGGAAGGGGGACAGCATGGCACAGGATGCAACACCGAGCACGATTTTTTCGGCGGACTCGCACACCATAGAGCCCGCGGACCTTTGGGTCCAACGCGTGGACCGGGGCTTTCGAGACCGGGCACCGCGCGTCATCAAAGACTATCAGGACAAACCGGGCAGCTTTTTTGTGGCGGAAGGACTCACACCCTTTCCCGTGGGTGGTGGGTTTGCCGCGGGCAAGGACCCCAAAGACTTGGCGACCAATCAGAACGTCGGCTACGAGCAGGCGCGTCCGAGCGGCTGGGACCCGGTCGAACGGCTCAAGGATCAGGATATCGACGGGGTCGAGGGAGAGGTGCTGTATACGACTCTCGGCATGTTCCTCTTCCACCTCAAAGACGCCGACCTGCAGTGGGAGTGTTTCCGCGCCTATAACGATTGGATAGCCGAATTTGTCAGTCACGCCCCCCGGCGGCTGGTTGGTTTGGGGCTGATTGCCATGCAGGATGTCGAGCAGGCCGTGGGCGAGTTGCGGCGCGTTGCCAACAAAGGCTTGCGCGGGATCATGATCAACGCGGCCTCCCCCCGAGAGGTGCCCTACAGCGACACTTACTTTGATGCGTTCTGGGCGGCCGCTCAGGACCTGAACCTGCCGGTGAGCCTGCATATTCTGACCGGCAAGCAAAACATCCGGCTCAAAAAGGGCCGGGTAGCCTCAAACATGTCTATTATTCACGAAGTCCAAAACTCGCTGACCGACCTGATTTATAATGGCGTGTGCGAACGCTTTCCCCGGCTGAGGCTGGTTTCCGCAGAAAACGATATTGGCTGGATTGCCCATTATTTGGGTCGTTTGGACATCTCGTCCGAAACGCTCAAGTACGTAGACCCCACCCCGAACAGCCTCCTGCCCAGCGAGTATTTCAGACGGCAGATCTATGCCACTTTTCAGGACGACCGGGCCGGGGTCATGACCTATGAGCTGAGCGGTGCGGACAATCTGATGTGGGCCTCGGATTTCCCCCACCGCGCCTCAACCTGGCCGCGCTCACGGGCGGTGATAGCGCAGAACTTCGCCGGCATTCCCGCCGAGGTCAAGCGCAAGATTACCTATGAGAATGCGCGGCGTTTATACGGATTGTAAAACGGGAGGCAGACCGGCTGACGCGTCGCGCGGCCGGTCCGTGTCTAGGTCAGGATATCCTTCTCTCGGAGCGCGGCGATCTCGTCCTGACTCAGGCCGACGATGTCGGTCAGCACGGCATCCGTGTCCTGGCCCAGGCAGGGCGCCGGACGCCGTATCTCACACGGTGTGCGGGACATGCTCCAGGGGATACCCATATGCCGGCGGGTGCCCACCTCGGGGTGCTCCAGTTCCACGAAATAGTCCCGCGCACCAACGTGTGGGTTGTTGACCATGTCAAGCGCGTCAAGCGACGGATAGGCGGGAATGCCGGCGTTCTGTAGCGCCTGGGTGGCCTCGTCCGCCGTGCGCTCCTGGGTCCAGGCGGTGACGATCTCTTCCAGCGCCGCCTCGTTTTCTTTCCGCGCGGCCAGGCTGGTAAAACGCGCGTCCGCACTGAGCGCGGGTTGGCCCATGACCTCACACAAGCGCTGCCATTCCGCCTCGTCCCGGACCGACAGGCTGACCCAGCGGTCGTCACCCTTGGAGCGAAACACGCCGTGGGGGGCCATGTGGGGATCGCGATTGCCCATGCGTTCGGGTTGGCTGCCGTTCATGCTGTAGTCCATGACGGCTTCGGGCAGTAACATGATTGCCGCCTCCCACTGGGAGAGGTCGATATACTGGCCCTGGCCGGTTTTTTCACGGTGGAGCAAGGCGCTCATGACGGCAAAGGCAGCATGGATGCCGCCGTTGGGGTCGCCATAGGAAAAACCGGCCATCATGGGCGGACCGCCGACATAGCCGGTCAGGGCCGACAGGCCGCTCTGGGCGACCTGCGGCGGACCATAGGACACAAAGTCTTTTTCCGGCCCGCTGGTTCCGTAGCCGGGTAGAGAGACCATGATGATGTCGGGTTTGATACGGCGCAGAACGTCATAGCCCACCCCGAGTTTGTCCATCACGCCCGAGGCAAAATTATTCATCACGATGTCGCTCTTTGAGACTAGCGTCTTCGCAATATCGATGGCTTCCGGGGCTTTCAGGTCCAGGGTGAGGGAGCGTTTGCCCTGGTTGTACTGGTTAAAATAGCCCGCCCGGTTTACGCCCGATTCGTTGTCCGGCCAGGGCGGAATAAGGCGTGACGGACATAAGCGTTTGGCGCTTTCGATCCGAATGACGTCCGCGCCCAGGTGGGCCAGTTGCAGGGTGCCATAGGGGCCGGCCCAGGCCCAGCAAAAGTCAACAACGCGGATTCCATCCAACGGCGGTCGGCTCATGATTTTCTCCTTTTGCTTTCCCCTAAACAGCACCGGCTTGCCGAAGCGCGGCCAGGTCCTGGGCGGTCATGCCGAGTTCGGTATAGACCTCGGCGTTATGCTGTCCCAAACACGGCGCCGGACGGCGCAGTTCCCACGGGGTTTCCGAGCAGATATGGGGTGCGCCGGGATAGGTCAGGCGGCCGGCTTCGGGATGGTCGAGCTGGACAAAAAAGCCGCGGGCGTTGAGATGCTCGGAGTTCAGCAAATAGCCCATGGTCGAGACCGGAGCAAAGGGAATCCGGCGCGCCTGCGCCTTGAGGTATAAGTCCTGTACGGTGAAATCCTTGACCCAGTCCTGAATGAGCAGTTTGAGCGCGTCCCAGCTCTCGCCTCGCTTGAGTCGATCTTCGAAAAGAGGCTCGGCGGCCCACTCCGGATTGTCCATCAGATCGACAAACGAGTGCCAGTGATGCTCCTCCACACAGCAGATGAAAATCCAGCCGTCTTTGCACTCCAACAGATCCAGCGGTTGAATCGGTTTATGCCCGAGCCGCGTCACCGCCATACCGGCATAGGCGGCCATCATGGTGCCGAACTCCGAGATGCCCATCAGGCATTCCTGAACGGAGAACTCGACGTGCTGGCCCAGCCCGTTACGCAGGCCGGCAAACAGTGCGCCGAGCGACGCCACCGCGGCATGCACCCCAGCCGTAAAGCCGGACTGCTGGCCAAAGGCCTTGAGCGGCGGGAGATGATCGCTGCCCGGCCCCCCGCCGTTCAGAAAGCACAGCCCGCCGGCATTCCACAGGGTGAGGTCAGACGCCTCATACTCGGTGTGCGGCCCCCTGAGGCCAAAAGGCGTGATGGAGGTCATGACCAGGCTGGGATTGAGGGCTGCCAGGCGGTCGTAGTCCAGACCAAGGGTCGGCATATGCTTGGGGTGGACATTATGGATAAGCAGGTCCGCGTCCTTGACGAGACGCTGAAAGACCTCTTGGCCCTGGGGCTGTTCCAGGTCGAGCGTGATCCCGCGTTTATTGGTGTTCAGGAAAAGGTAGAGTCCGCTCTTTTCCGCGTGGGGCTTGCCGCCCGGAAACGGGCCGCGCTGCCGGGCCGCGTCTCCCCCGTGCGGCGACTCAATCTTAATGACTTCTGCGCCCATGTCGGCCATGAGCTTACTGGCATAGGCGGCCGAGACCATCTCTCCGCATTCGATGATCCGAAAACCTGATAAGGCACCCGGCATACTCCCTCCTTACTTTGCCGGCCGGATAGCTCCGACACGGCAGAGTCAGACTCTAGTAGGCCGCTGGTGTCACGTCAAGCTTGACTCCAGCCCGTGCACGCAGTACTCGTGGTGCGGACATGGAGCTGATCGACATTTATTTGCGGGTTGAGCGGGCCGATATTGCGCTTATCAAATGTGTCATCGAGTCCTACGAAGAACTCGGCATTGTGCGCACGATTGACAATACCAAGGCTATTATCGTGCTCCTGATCGTGCCGGACTTTATCGAGCACGCCTGGGCCGCGCTCGAATCCCTGCGTCAGCATATGGACTGGCACCAGGTCCCCCGTCCGACCGCGTATGATGACTGGTTGATGGAGAAGATGCATCCGGAGACGACGGGCGCAGCGTAAGGCGGGTCCTCGGCCCCACCAACTCCGTGTCTCCCTACCCGATCGACTATGGCCAAACGCTCCGAGTGGGTCACCGCAAGTGAAATCGGCACCTACGTCTATTGCGAGGAAGCCTGGCGGCTGACGCATGGACTCAAAATCCCGCCGGGCAATATGCGAGCGCTCCGCCGGGGCACGGAAACACACGCCGCCTGGCAACGGGTCGAACGCCGGACCGCCCGGCTCATGCGCGCCGCCCTCATTGTGGCGGCCATCGCCCTGGCCTGCATCCTGCTGCGTGCATACCTATTGTGATGGTCATCCTGACGCTGCTGCTCAGCCTGTCCGTCCTGCTCTTTGTCGTCGCCCTCATAGGCCGCCGCCGGGCCGGCTTTGGCTCCGGCAGGACCATCAGCCACGATGACGTGCGGCTGTCTTCCGAGCGCTATATGCTCCGCGGGCAACCGGATCGCATTGTCCAACGCGGTCGATATTTTATTCCGGAAGAAAAGAAGTCCGGACGACAGATGAACGAGAGCTATCAAGCCCAACTCGGGGTATACCTGGTGCTGGTCGAAGAAGAGTACGGCGTCCGGCCCCCCTACGGCTTCATCATTTTGAGAGACGGCGAGCGGGTCAAGGTAAAAAACACGCGCCGGCTGCGTGCGCGGGTGATTGGTATTGCCGAACACATTCGAGGGCATCGGCAGCAACTCGACGCACCCCTCTCCCCACCCGCCACGCCAGCCAAGTGCCGAAACTGTAGCCAGCGTCAGAATTGCGAGCAACGCTTGGTGTGAGAGTAGCCTGAGGTTTCCCTCTTATACCGAGACCCGGTGGGTGTGAGTACGTGGCCGGGTCGTCACCGTGACCTCTACCTCCTGATCGAGCTTGTTCAAGATAGTCATCAGGCGATCCACCGTAAAACGAGTGAGCTTGGCGTTACGGACACGGGAGAACTCGCTTGCCGCGACCCCGGTTAATTGTTGGGCTTTCCGAACAGACAGGCTCCGGTCATCCAGAATACCGATGATCTGAGCCGCTAGTATGCTCTTGAGCTGTAAAATATCGGCTTGCGGATCATCGAAGTCACGAAATACATTCCCACTACCGTGAACCAGTTCGAGTGCTTCCCCACGTGCTTTGCTCATCGTAACATCTCCTTCAGGCGTTTGAGCCGCGTTCGGATTACATCAATTTCGGCCTTCGGGGTCTTCAGGCCGGTCTTAGATTTTTTCTGAAAAGCATGGACAACCCATATCGCTTCCCCAATCTGGACGGCATAGACCACCCGGTAGGCATCTGAGCGGTATGCGAGTGCGACTTCGAACACGCCAGAGCCCAGACCTTTCACAGGCATGGCCGTATCGGCTTTACGCCCTTCTGCTGCTAGAGTCAGAGCGATTTCAATTTCTCGTCTCGCTCCGAGTGGAAATTTTTCAAATTCCTTACGGGCGGCCTTGATCCAGGAGAGCCTACGGCTGTCTCTGACCATTTCTTAATGTTGGTAAATTTATCAACACCTGTCAACTCTGGCGTTGTGGAAGGCAGGCGGAAAATGACACGAACAAAAAGCGCGACGAACTCCATTGCATATGAAGAGAGTAGCGGCAACGTCTTTGCGGACATTGGGCTACCCAACCCAGAGGAACATCTGGCCAAGGCGGAGCTTGCCTTTCAAATCTGCCAGATAATCCGGGCACGGAAGCTCACCCAGGTCAAAGCGGCCAAGCTGCTCGGTATCAAGCAGCCGAATGTTTCTGCCCTCATGAAAGGCCATTTGGATGGTTTCTCGGCGGAACGCTTGTTTCGCTTTCTCAATAAGCTGGATAAGTCTATTGAGATTGTTATCAAGGACAAGCCGCGTCGGGCCAAGCAGGCCGATGTACGTGTTGTCGTGGATGCCGTGTAGCGATTCCTCTTGGGTGGGCCTGCAATGCCAAACAACATGCGACCGATTCACCCAGGTGAGCATCTCCGGGAGGAGCTTGAGGAGTTAGGACTTTCTGCGCGGGCTTTTGCGCAGGCCCTGCGTGTCCCAACGAATCGTATCACGGCTATTTTAAATGCACGGCGCACAGTGACAGCCGATACGGCCTTACGGTTAGCTCGCTACTTTGGGACCTCGGCCGAATTTTGGCTCAATCTCCAAAGCGCCTATGATCTCCGCCGCACCCGTCAAGCCGTCGGGAAACAAATCGAGCGGGATGTCGTTCCACACGCCGCCTGAGCGACTAGGCATCTTATCTCGCCTGAAAACACCGGCCTATCAAAAAGCTGTTACTCGTCCTCATTCTCCACCTCTGCCCCCTTATCCGCTCCTTCCTTTTTTCCAAACACATAGGCCACCCCGATACTGAGCACATACAGCAGGAGCAGCGGGACGGCGAGGAGCATTTGGGAGATCGCGTCGGGCGGAGTGAGGATGGCGGCCAGGATGAATACGCCGACCGCGGCATAACGGAATGCACCAATGAGGGTCTGGTGGGTGATGAGTCCCACGCGTGCAAAGAAAAAGGCGAAGACGGGCAGTTCAAACGTGACCCCAAAGGCGAGCAGCGTTCTGGCCGTGAAGGTCAGATATTCGCTGATTTTTAGGGTGGCCTGTACCCCGATGCTGCGGAACTCTCCCAGGAAAAACGCATACGCAATCGGTAGGACGACGGTATAACAAAAGCCGGCCCCCAGCACGAAAAAAAATGAACAGAATATGACAAACGGCCAGACGTAGCGGCGTTCCTGCGGGTATAAGCCTGGGGCAACGAACTGCCAGAGCTGGTAGAAAATAGCGGGACTGGCGCCAAAGAGCGCCGCAATAAAAGCCACCTTGATTTTTGTAAAGAATGCCTCGGTCGGGCTGGTGCCAATCAGAGCATGGGGATCGGTCGTTATGTGATGGAGGGGCTGAGCGAGAAAATCAAACAGCACATTGGCAAAGAAATAGGCCGGAAGAAAGACAATGAAGATGGCAAGCAAAGACCGAATGAGGCGGTTGCGCAACTCATCCAGATGGCCGGTGAGCGGCATGGACCGGTCGTCATAGACCATGTCCTAGTTGTCCCCTCCAGTGCTCTCTTTTTTTTCTGTTGTCTCTGAAGACTGTGTCGAGGCGGAAGGGGGAGCAGGCGGCATGGCCGTGGGGTTCGTCCGCGCGTTGCGTTCGGCGGCGCGCACTTCTTCGTCCAGCATGATCTGGGCATTGTCGAGCTCTTCGGTGATGCCGCTCGTTGCCCGGCGCAATTCGGCAAAGGCTTTGCCCAAACCACGCGCCGCTTCGGGCAGGCGCTTGGGGCCGAGGACGATCAGCGCCACGACCATAATGACCACCAATTCCGGCATCCCGATTCCAAACATATTTGCCTCTCGGGCTACGGTAGTATAATCGAAAAACTGGCGCAAGTTATGGCCGGTAAGGAGCGATCAATGCTACAGACAGGCATCGTGCTGGACGCACGCTATCAAGACCACAACCCCGGTCCGGGTCATCCGGAACGGGCGGAGCGGATCGGCGCCTTACTCAGCCGTTTCGCGTCCTATGAACGCGACGGGTTGAAACGGTTTGACCCCAGACGGGCGACGCATGAAGAGATCGCCTTGGTCCACGACACCAGCCTGATTGGTCAGGTCGCCGCCTCTGCCGGTCTCGAAGCCGCGGCCTTTGACGCGGATACGCGCGTGTCCGCGCAGTCGTATGAGACGGCCCTGCTCGCCACCGGTGGTCTGTTGACCCTTCTGGATGCCGTCATGGAGCGCGAAGTGGACAACGGGTTCGCCTTGGTGCGACCGCCCGGTCATCATGCCGAACGCAACCGGGCGATGGGCTTTTGTCTCTTCAACAGCGTTGCGGTTGGGGCGCAGTATCTGCGGGAACGGTTTGGGCTGAGCCGGATTCTGGTGATGGACTGGGACCTGCACCACGGTAATGGCACCCAGCACAGTTTCTACGACGACCCTGGCGTACTGTATCTCTCGACCCATCAATATCCGTACTACCCCGGCACGGGGGCCGCTGAGGAAGCCGGCCAAGGCAGCGGCGCGGGCTATACCGTCAATCTGCCGCTCAGCGCCGGCTGGGGAGATGCCGCCATTGTGCCGCTCTTTGAAGAGGTGATTGATCCTATTTGCTGGCAGTTTCAGCCCGAGTTTGTGTTGATCTCGGCCGGCTTTGACGCCCACACGCGCGACCCCCTCGGCGGTCTGACCGTCACGGCAGAAGGCTTTACGGCCCTGGCACGTATTCTCCTGCGCGTGGCGCGGGATCAGGCCCAGGGCCGTTGTGTCGCCCTTCTCGAAGGCGGCTACGATCTGGAAGGGCTGGAAACCTCAGTGATCCACGTTCTGGACGAAATGGGCGGCGACCGGCTCGACCATCCGCTCCCCGCCTATGAACGCCAGGGCCTGCTCCCCAACGTCCGGGCCGTGCAGCAGCGCTATTGGGAGTTGCCGGCGACGGCCTAATTGAGCGACGGGTTAGGCGGCCTCACATAGCGACAGGTGTGAGACTGAATACGCGCGCATATTTTGCTGCGGTCTTCACGTCACCTCGACGAAGAGCCTCCCGTACATCGTCGAGACGATACGCGTCTTCAAGAGAAAGATACGGCGACCAGCCTTCCGGTTCTTCCAGGAGTTCTATGTCAACTTCTGCGACGTAGTTTCCTTCATGAACGAGCTTCGTCCGTTTTCTCTTACTCATTGGCGTCAGTGACGAGAACCGCTTCGGCGTGCAGCTTTAAACCTAGTGCGCCGATAACCTTCAGGATTGTGTCGAAGGCGGGACTGCGCTCCCCGGAGAGGGCCTTGTACAGACTTTCGCGGGAGAGGCCGGCATCAGACGCCACCTGAGACATGCCCTTGGCACGGGCGATATCGCCCAGCGCTTTGGCAATGAACGCAGCATCCCCATTGGCCTCCTCAAGACACGCCTCTAAATAAGCAGCCATTTCCTCCGGCGTGCGCAGGTGTTCGGCGACATCGTAGGGAGAAGTAACAGTTTTCATCATGGCGTATACCTACAGATTTCGAGCACGGTGCCGTACTTCGCGAATCTCGTCGATTACCGGATCACTCAGGTTCTGTTTCATCGCCTCCTCCCAGCAGTCCCAGGGGTGTCACCAACACTGGCACGAAAAGACCGAGCATGGCATTCACACGACGGATGTGTCCGAACTTGTTCGCGTTTGCAAGATGCCGACAAGTCCAGGTGACCAGAAAGTCACACTTGATTAGGCCGCCTGATGGAATCTTGCTACGGACACTGGTCTTGTCTCTGCAAATCCCTTCCGATGCAGTTTTATGCGTTCGACCTCGTGGAGCGTCCTGGCGGTGAAATAGCTTTCACCACAGCTTGAGCACGAGATCAGGGGAATTCCTTCAATCACCAGCAGCTCCTCGCCAGAGCCATAGCTACGAGAGACCTGGCGGATGCGGGCGGCTTGCTCTCCGCAAGTGTCACATTTCAGTTTGTTCATCATTAGCCAACGCGGCGGGCTGATCGTGATGACTTACCGGCGTGTTTCACTGCGTCCGTTGTGACCACAGCTAGGCCACAGATGAACACCAAGAAAACAGCTACGACTAACCACTCCATCACAATTCCTGGCCAATGAGGTCGTTCGGCTTCAAATCAGGGCTCGTAGACCGTCTCTCCGGGGGCGTGCGCCCAGCCGGGGTCGGGACGAAAGCTGTGGCGGTTACCCTCCACATCGGTCCAGCGTGCGACGCAGACCGGCCGGCGCGTCACGTGTCCAGTGACTGGATTGCGCGACTCGATGGCCACCTCCCGCGTCACTGAGGATTTCTCACTGACGGTCAGGCCGCGGCGTTCGAGGTCGCGCTCGTTGAGTGCCCGCACCATACAGCGGCAGCTGTAGCCGTTGGGCGGATAGATGGTGCGCCAGATCGGGTCATTCGCCCGCCAGACTTTACCGTCGAGGGTGGCGTGGCTCTCGCGCGTCAAGGCGTCTATCTTAGCGACGTATTCCCAGTAGGGACGCGTTCGTATGGTGGCGCGTTGGCGCTCATAGCGGCCTTGGCCATAGGCGAGCGCGGTGTTGGTCTCGATGATGGTCTCGACGCAGTGTGCCTTGTCGGTCCAGCCCCGCGATTTAAGAAGGGTGTCGAGGCGCTTGATGGCCTTGTGCAACGAGATGCCTTCCTCTATGCCCTGCATGACCTCGGCCTGGACCTCGGCCAGCAAGCCCTTGTTGGGCAGACTGGCCACAGTGAAGGCGCGGTCGTTTGCCGCCTCGACGCCCTTCTCACGGAGATATGCGACCGCCTGCTCAGGGGGGAGCAAGACGGCATAGGTCAAATCGACACCGTCTGGGATATCGGAAAAATCCGGCATGACGTATTCCTTTAGTCCCGGGCCGACCGCTCGGCATGAATCTCGGCGTGCGAGGCGATGACGCGCTCTGCTTTGAGTTGAGCGATCTGCTGGTCGGAATAGTTGAGTAAGCGACGCAGCACGCTGTCCGTATGCTCGCCTAGCAGCGGGCCTGGGGCGGCGACGTAGCCTGGCGTCTTCGAGAGTTTGAACGGCGGACCGTCAAGGATGACCTCCTCCGTCTTCCCGCCTTCCTGGGCCGGCAGCCGGGCCCAATAGCCCCGAGCCCGCAGTTGCGGGTCGCGGTCCAGGTCTTCCCCGTTGGCAACCACGCCGGCGGCGATGGCGGCTTCTTGCAGGCGGGTCATGACTTCTTCTGCGGTATGCTGCTGGGTCCAGGCTTCAATATATCCGTCCAAGGCGTCTTGATGTTGGAGACGGTCGGCCAGACTGGCAAAGCGCACGTCGCGCGTCCAGGCCGGCTGCCCCAGGACGCGGCACAGACGCTGCCATTCTGCTTCGGTGAAGACGGCGATCGCGCACCAGCGGTCGTCACCTTTGCAGCGATACACCCCGTGCGGCGCTGCCGGCGCTTCTTGGGAACGATTGCCGACCGGCTGACTGGACGCCTGATTATTCAAGATGTCGAGCAAGCCCGGCCCGACCAGGCTGGAAATAGCCTCAAACTGCGACAGGTCCACGAATTGCCCCTGGCCGGTTTGTTTGCGATGCCACAGGGCCATCAATACGGCCAGCGCGCCGCTATAGCCGCCGGTCATGTCCGCGTATGAATAGCCCCAGCCGGCCGGCTCTTGACCGGGATGACGCATCTGGAGCGTATAGCCGGACAAGGCCTGGAGCGTCGGCCCGTAGCTGACATAATCCTTGTGCGGCCCGCTATGCCCAAAGCCGGACATGGAGACCGCAATAATATCGGGCTTTATTTTTTTGAGGCTGTCATAGTCGAGCCCCCAGTTGCGCATGACCCGCGCGCTGAAATTATCGATCACGACATCCGATACGGCCGCGAGCTGTTGGGCGATGGCAATCCCGCGCGGGTCGGCCATATTGATAACCGTACTCTCCTTGCCCCGGTGCAGATTGCCGGAAAAGCCGCCGCGGCGCGTCCCCAGATCAAGCGTATCGCGCCGCTCGATTTTAATGATCTCGGCGCCCTGGTCGGCCAGGATACGGACCGCGACCGGACCGGCGACCACCCAGGTGAAGTCAAGAATGCGGATGCCTTCGAGCGCGCGCCGGCCTGTGCGTTGGAAAGAGGAAACGTGTCCAGCTTTTTTATCTGTCTGGAGGACACGTTCCCTCTTTATGTCATCGGGCAACCTACACCGCCTCGGAAACATCTTCCTTAGGCTGAGCGGGAGCCTCCGATTCGGTGGGCGGAAAGACCAGCGAGGCGACGACCGTAACGGTCAGGACCAGCGCGATCACGCCCAGGGAGAGGCCAATGGGGATATGATACACATCAACCAAGACCATTTTGACGCCCACAAAGCTCAGCACCACGCCCAGGCCGTAGCGCAGATAGACAAACAGATCGAGCACCCCCGCAACCAGGAAGTACAAGGCGCGCAAGCCCAAAATGGCCAGGACGTTTGAGGTGTAGACAATGAACGGGTCGTCGGTAACGGCAAAAATGGCGGGAATCGAGTCAACCGCAAAGATCAGGTCCGTACTTTCTACGGAAATGAGGACGACCAAGAGCGGGGTGGCAAAGAGCCGACCCTGATGCCGGACGAAGAAGTGTTGACCCTCGTATTTGTCCGTAACCGGTAGCACCCGCCGTAAGAGTCGAATCGCCGGATTATCCTCCGGATCGGATTCGGTCTCATCGGAGACGGCAATCCTGATCCCGGTGAAGATCAGGAAGGCGCCAAAGAGATACATGACCCAGTGAAAATGGTGCAGCAGCGTCGCCCCGACGGCAATGAAAATACCGCGCATGACGAGCGCACCGAGAATCCCCCAGAACAGAATACGGTGCTGATACGCCAGGGGCACGGAAAAGTAGGAGAAGATCAGCAGGAAGACGAAGATGTTGTCCACGCTGAGCGATTTTTCGATCAAATAACCGGCCAGAAATTCCAAGGCCGGTTCAGACCCACTGGTGTAATAAATCCCGGCGTTAAAGACCAGGGACAGGCCGATCCAGACAAGACTCCATATACCGGCCTCTTTGCGTGACACCTCGCGAGCTTCACGATGGAAAACCCCAAGGTCCAGAATCAGCAAGACGAGAACAATAACAGTGAAACCGATCCATAGACCAATACTGGCTGACATGCGTGCGCTCGTGAGTTTGGCGGTCTGCGGCGGTTACATTTCCTCAGTTAAATTTTGATAAATTTCCTGGTAGCGGGAGGCCGCCTGATCGATGATCGCCTGGGGCAAATGCGGAGCGGGTGGTCTGCGGTCCCAACCCAGGGAAATCAGATAATTCCGAATAATCTGCTTGTCATAGCTGTCCTGAGATTTGCCGGGTTGATAGCTTGCGCTCCGCCAGAAGCGCGACGAGTCCGGCGTAAAGGCTTCATCAATAAGAATGAGCTGGCCGTCGCACTGGCCGAACTCGAATTTGGTGTCTGCCAGGAAAAAGCCTCTGGTCTCCGCATAGGCGTGGGCCTCGTTGTACAGGGCCAGGCTGAGGTCGCGCACCTGAGCGGCCAGGTCCGCGCCTATTAAGCGTTCGACCTCCGCAAAGGCAATATTCTCGTCATGCTCGCCCTCCGGGGCTTTGGTTGAGGGGGTAAAGATGGGCTCGGGCAAGCGGGCACTCTCCTGTAATCCGGGGGGCAGCGGAATGCTGCACACGGTTCCACTCGCCCGATATTCCTGCCAGCCGGACCCGGCCAGATAGCCCCGCACGATACATTCGACCGGCAACGGTTCCGCTTTTTTAACCAGCATGGAGCGACCGGCCAGACTGTCACGCGCGGACTGAAAAACAGCCGGGAACGCATCGACGTCAACAGAAATGAGATGGTGCGGTACAATGTCGGTCAGGCGCTCAAACCAGAAGCGTGACACCTGGGTCAGGACCCGTCCCTTGCCCTGTATGCCTTCGTGCAGCACGACATCGAAGGCCGAGACCCGGTCGGTTGCCACGATCAACAGATATTCGTCGATTTCGTAAATATCACGGACTTTTCCGCGGCGGGGTGGTGGGAGTCCTTCCACACTCGTTGTTAAGATAATGGGTTCGGTCATGACGCTGTTTTCTCTCTCCTGGACACATCGATGATAACGGACAACAGTATGATTCTAGCAGACTGACGATTCTTCTCTATACACCCCAGGACCGGGCTGCCGCTGAATCTTCGGACCGGGCCGGATGGGCCATTATAGCTCAAATCACGCCCGCCTGCTTCAAGGCTGAGAGGCGGTCTGCCTCAAGCCCGAGCTCGCCACCATACACCTCGCTGTTGTGCTCGCCCAGGAGGGGCGGACGGCGGGCAATGCGCCACGGCGTCGTCGTAAAGTGGATGGGACCGCCGGGGTAGTGCAGCGTGCGGCCTAACTCCGGGTGTTCAATACGGGAGAAAAAACCGCGGTCGTTCAACTGGGGATCGTCCACCAGGGCTTCGGGCGGTCGGACCATGGCGTACGGAATACGCCGGAGTTGGGCGCCTTCCATGAGTTCAGCCACGCTGTAGTCCTTGGCCCAGTCATCGAGGATATCAAACAGGTGTTCGGCCTGCTCTTTCCGGTAGGTCAGGTCTTCCCAGTGTGCGTCGTCAAGGTCCTGGGCCTTTCCGTCGGTCTTGACCCATTCGACCAGCGAGGTCCAGTCTCCCAACGAGCAGTGCATGACATAGCCGTCACGACATCGAGCCACCCGAAAATAGCGACTCCAGTGCAGGCTGCCGCGCCGCTGCTCAATGCCCAGCCCCTGGTGATAAAACGGCGCCACATGTTCCACCGCCCCGGCGACGGCTTCCTGCATGCTGACGTCCACCCACTGGCCTTCGCCTATGGCATCCCGCGTCCACAGGGCCAACAGCGTGCCGATCGCGGCAAAAAAGGAGGCGCTATGGTAGGCTTGCAGGCCCAGAGCGTGCAGCGGTGGCTCATCGGGAAAGCCGTTGGTCCAGATCATGCCACCCAGGGCCTCGGCCACCAGGTCCGAGGAGCGGTAGTCTTTATATGGCCCAGTCTGCCCAAAGGGCGTAATCGAGGTGAATACCAGATTTGGGTTGGTCTGCTTCAACTCGTCATAGCCCAAGCCGAGCCGGGCGAGGGTCCCTGGCGCGGCTGACTCGACCAGCACGTCCGCCTTTGCCACCAGTTGCTTGAGAAGCTCCTGGCCGGCTGGCTGATTCAGATCGAGGCTGATGCCCCGTTTGCTGGTATTATAGAACCAAAACAGCAGACTCCGGTCGGAAAGAGGCAACGTGTCCAGCATCTCGTGTCTGGTGGAGGACACGTTCCCTCTTCGGTGGGGTTGGCCATCGAGAAAGGGACCGATGCGACGCGAGGCGTCCCCCTGCGGTGGCTCGATCTTGATGACATCCGCCCCCATATCGCCAAAGAGTTTGGCGCACAGGGCGCCCTTGAGGTCGGTCAGGTCAAGAATCCGGAGTCCGGATAAGGCGGTCATACCGGCGCACTCCCTCCGCGCTGCTGGCTACAATTTGACAAACACATCCCTGGCCTCTTGGCTGGTCAGTTGAGAGACGCTCGTAATTCTGTCGCTGAAAGGTGCGAGCGATCCAAGCGAACTGCTGCCAACGTCGATCAGAATCGAGAAGAGCGAGAAGCCGAGCGCGCTTTTTTGTGTGGCAAAGCGTTCGGCCCAGTCGGCGTGGACCCGGCATTCGCCGTCGGTGATAAACACGATATCACCCCGCTGAAAACGAGACTCCTGGATACACGCCAGGGCCGCGTCGAGGGGTTTTTCAAAATCGGTTCCACCGCCGGGGAAGTATTCCGCCAGGTCCAGAACCTTGTCCAGGTCCGCTTCATAGCGCAGCCGCGTATTGAGATCGACGCTGTACAGCGGCGCGTCCGCAGACGAGAAACAAATCGCCCGAAACCGGCGCCGTTCGCGCCGGGCAATTTCAAGCAGCGTGAGCGTGAGCGCTTTGGCCCAGACTTCTTTGTCTCCCTGCATGGATGAGCTGCCGTCGAGGCAGACGACAAGTGGGCCTCTGCCCTGCGCCTCCACCCCGCGCAGGTCGTACTGGAGGAGTTCGTTATCCACAAAGCGCCGGATAAAGTCCCGGCGTAACAGGGGATGCCGCAAGCTCACCAGCTCGTGGGGGAGCAGACGGCTGAGTTCGGCTCCGACGCCCACCTCGAAGACCTCGTCATTGCTGCGTTCAAAGTTTTTCCGCCGCAGGGCGAGCGCCTGGTGCTTCATCCGCCCGACCATGGTGGCCAGCTTTTTCAGCTTGTCGTTCCCGGCCAGACGCTTCCCCAGTTCAATCTGGCGGCCGGGTGAAGAGTGGTGGCCACCACCAACGACCAGCCCCCACGACTCGGCCTCCTGGGTCGCGTCGTCGAGATTTTGGGCAACCGCAATCGCTTCTTTGAGAAAACGATTGTTGGTCTCCGGGTGTACCCGGGACAGGTCTTGGTCGAGCTGTTTGGCCAGGCGTCGCAGCCGGGTGTCTTCCGCCCGCGCCTGGCTGGCCATACGCTCGGCCGTCTGTTCGAGCAGCTCTTTGACTTCTTGTGAGACGTCCGCCGCCGTATCCGCTTGTTCGGCGAGTTCTTTCGCATTGCGGGCTTCGTCGATGTTCTGCTGTACCAGCGCTTCCTGCTTCTCTATGTTCCAGACGTCGAGTAAGTCGCGCCGGGTCAGCGGTTTTTCGGATTTCAGCACGCGCAGCGCCCCTTCGCCCAAGAGCAGGGTGGCCAGTCCGGCCTGCCCTTCATCCAGGACGGTGGCTTCTCGCAGCAGGTTCGCCAACTCACCGCTCTGCAGCGCGGTGAGTAACTCCCGGTTCACCGCCGCGCTGGGGAGCACGTCGTCCGTTTTGAAAAAGACGACGTTATATTTGAAGAGCACGCAAAAAAGATCGCGCAGGAGCGCCCGAAAGTGCGGCAGGAGCTGCGCCCCACTCTCTTCCAGGCGCTGTAAAGAGGGGGAGGCGGCGCGGAGCTGCCCATAGACCGCCCGGTCATACGAGTCGCTCTCAACCCAATAGACATTATCCGGTAGCGGCTGTGGTGGCGGGAGGCTGAACCGGGATTTTTTCTTGGCGCGCCGGCGCGGCATGGTGATCTTTCGGAGGTCTTAGAGCCGTTCCAATAACTGGCCCTGGATGTCTTGAATCTCTCGTTTCGCCCGTTCAACCTTATCGATGGCGCGCCCGACCTCCTGGACGTGTTGGTGGATTTCCTCCACCTTGGTCAGAATATGCCGAATCTTGGTATGCGCTTCGATGATCGAGCGGGCGCGCTGCTCGGCGTCCTCCCAGGATCGCTCGGCATAGTCGCGCAACTCCCTGGTCTGAAACAGGAGTTCCTGGACCTCATCCTCATAGCCATGAATCAAGCCGTGGATCACCGTATGCACGGCGGCCTGCTCTGACGGCTCCTGCCACAAAACGTGTTCAAGAAAGAAGACATCCGTCTCGGTGACGACACGGCGTCCATCCATCCAGGCCACCGCTTGCAGCAGACCGACACTCTGGCGATAGCGACGGTCGGACGCCAGAATATCTTTTGTCCGCAGCTCTCGGCGCAACTCGGCGATGACCCCAAGAACGGCATCCGGGACGGTGACGGCCTGCGCCTCGGTCTGCAACTGGCGCAGCTCGTCGAGGGTCAGCGTCGTGCGCTCAGCCGGTCTGTGCGCCTGGAGCATGTGCAGAAAGCGAAAGTCCTCCTGGATGTAATCCACGCCAAAGCGCAGCAGGAAGCGGTCGTACAGCGCAACGAGTTCGTCGTCCTCGGGCAGTTCATTGCTCGCCCCGAAGAGTGTCAGGAGCGGCACCGCCGCCGCCTGTTTGCCGTTGTGAAAGACCCGCTCGTTGATAATGCTGAGGAGCGCGTTCAATATGGATGAACTGGATTTGAAGACTTCGTCCAGGAAGGCGATGTGCGCCTCGGGCAGTTTGTTAGCCGTGACCCGGCGATAGTCGTCGGCTTCGAGCGCCTTGAGGCTGACCGCTCCAAAGAGTTCTTCCGGGGTCGTGAATTTCGTCAACAACCACTGGAAATAGTGCGCCCCGGTAATCCGGCGACACAGCTCATCCGCCAGCATCGACTTGGCCGTCCCCGGCGGGCCGATAATCAGGACGTGCTGGGAGGCTAACAAGGCCGCCAGCGCGCCATCGATGAGGGCGTGCCGTTCGAGAAAACGGTGTTGGAGCTCTGCCCGGATTTTTTGTAGTTTTTCTTGCGGAGTCACGAGCCCGATCCTTCAGCGCTCTCTTCGGGAGCGCAAGCCTACGCTAGCAGATAGGCGGGAGGGCGACAATTCCGAAGAAACTCACCCTTATGCTCCCCAGCAGACCTCTAGCGCCCGTATAGGCGGATCGTCTATAACAATCCCCGACAATACTCTTCATTTTCGTAAGGAGGGCAGCATGGCATTAGCGCTTGATGGTGTAAAAGTTCTTGAACTCACGCGGGTCGGGCCGGGTGCATTCTGTACCATGATGTTGGCGGACATGGGTGCCGAGGTATTAAAAATCGAGCCGCCCCCCACCGGGAAGCTGGCCGGCTCGGGGGCGTCACCCAAACCGGATGAGGCCCGCAAACTGGCCACCAACTTCACGAACCGGAACAAAAAGAGCCTCACCCTGAATTTGAAAGACCCGGCCGGACAGGAGGTCTTGCACGCCCTAGCCAAGGAGTATGACGTGCTGGTCGAAGGCTTCCGGCCTGGCGTGATGCAGCGGCTGGGCGGTGACTATGAGACTCTGCGGGCCATCAACCCCGGCCTCGTCTACTGCTCTTTGAGCGGCTACGGCCAGGACGGTCCGTACCGGAATTTCCCGGCCCACGATCTGAATTATCTCTCTTTGAGCGGGGTGCTGGACCTGATTGGACCAGCCGAGGGGCCGCCCTCGATTCCGCTGAATATTATTGCCGACTATGCCGGCGCCTCCATGCACGGCGCGTTGGGCATCATGTTTGCCCTGTTTGCCCGGCAACAGACCGGCCAGGGGCAGTTGGTCGATATCTCCTACCTGGACACCACGATTTCGTTGCTGGCGGCTACGCCGAACGTCCGTGACTATTTTGCCGACGGGATCATGCCGGGTCGGGCCAAGGGGGTCTTTGGCGGCGGATACGCCTATTATAGCGTGTATCAGACCAAGGACGGCAAACAGCTCTCCATCGGCTGTACCGAGCCCTGGCTGTGGAATAATGTCTGTGACGCGCTGGACCGCCCGGATTGGAAGGACTGCGGCATGAAGATGGGCGATTTCTCCCAGCATTCAACCGAGCGTCATCAGCAGGTGAAAAAAGAACTCCAAGACATTCTGCTCACCAAAACACGCGATGAGTGGTACGATTTTTTCACGCAAGCCGATGTGTGTGTCGGAAAAGTCTACGATGTGCCCGAAGTCTTTACCGACCCACAGGTGAAACATCGCGAGATGGCGGTCGAGCTCGATCATCCCCAAGCCGGAAAAGTGACCCAGGCCGGTGTGGCCATCAAGCTGTCGGACACACCCGGCTCGATCCGTTCCTTTGCGCCCGCGCTCGGGCAGCATACGGACGAAGTTCTGGGCGACGTGGGCCTGAGCGCCCAGCAAATCGCCCAGCTCCGCGAGAAACAGGTGGTGTAGCAATAGGAACTGGGGTTAGAGGTTAGGGATTGGGGACTGGGGAAGCCAACCCCTAACTCCTAACCCCTACCCCCTAATCCCCAGCCCATGCGCTTGTCATTCGACCTTGGGACGCTTGTGCTCCACGACCCGCCCGCAGGGTTTATCCCTCCCGCCTGCTTTCAGTGGGACGGCCGGGTCGATCGTTGGCGGACCCAAGCCCATCACTATCGCCAGGTAGTTGAGACCTTGAGGCGGCACGACACTGCCTATACGAATGCCGCGCCGGCTTACCGCACGCTGAGCCTGTCCAGTCGCCTGGCCCAAACGCCGCGGCCGTTTCAGCGCGACGCGCTGGAGGCCTGGGTCAATGCGGGCCGGCGCGGCACGGTCATCCTGCCGACCGGTGCCGGGAAGAGCTATGTCGGCCAAAAGGCTATAGAAATCGTCCAGCGGAGCACCCTGGTGGTTGCTCCCACGATCGATCTCATGAATCAGTGGTACGACCTGCTGTGCGCGACGTTTGGTGAAACCATCGGGCTTATTGGCGGGGGGTATTATGAAATCGAGAACCTGACGGTGACAACCTATAGCAGCGCCTATCGGCATATGGACCGCCTGGGCAACCGGTGGGGCCTGGTGATCTTTGACGAATGCCACCACCTGCCGGGCGAAGTGTACAGTCATGCCGCGGAGATGTGTCTGGCACCCTATCGCTTAGGCTTAACGGCGACGCCGGAACGGGCCGACGGGCGTGAGGCGCTGCTCGATACCCTCATCGGCCCGCAGGTGTATGCCCAAGGGATTACCGACCTGGCCGGGGAGTATTTGGCCGACTACGTCGTTGAACGCCTCAAGGTCACCCTCACGCCAGAGGAGGAAGCGGAATACCGTCAGGCCCGCAGCACGTTCTATGACTTTATTGTGGATCACGGCATCGTCCTGGACGGCTTAGCCGGCTGGCATCGCTTTATTCGTGAGAGCGCGACGAGTCGGAAGGGCCGGAGTGCCCTGCTGGCCCACCAGCGGGCAAAAAAACTGGCGCTGGGCACCCAGGCCAAGCTGCGTACCCTTGATTTCCTGCTGAAAAAGCACGCCCGTGACCGGACCCTTATTTTCACCAGTGATAACGACACGGTTCACGCCATCTCGGCCGCGTTTTTGATTCCGGCCCTGACCCATCAAACGCCGACCAAGGAACGCAAAGCCATACTCGAAGCTTTCAACCACGGGGAGTATCTAGCGCTGGCCACATCAAAAGTGTTGAACGAAGGTGTGAATATCCCGGAGGCCAGCGTCGCCATTATTCTGTCCGGTTCCGGTTCCACTCGCGAGCACGTGCAGCGTCTGGGCCGCATTCTGCGCAAACGGGAAGGCAAGCAGGCGATTTTGTACGAAGTCGTTACCGCGGGAACGGTGGAAGAACGTATCAGTGAGCGGCGACGTCAACACGCTGCCTATCAAGTCTAAAAAACGGGAGAGAAGAGAGAAGCGCAATGGTTCAGGAAAGCAGCTCGCTCATTCACCTGCCGAATCTTATTGGTTTTCTGCGTGACAGGCTCTCCCTGACGGAGGGCGACATCAGGATTGAGCGGCACGAAGCCGGCTATTCAAACGAAACGTTTTTTGTCTCCTGGGGAGACAAACGCTGGGTCCTGCGGCGTCCGCCAAGTGGCGACCTCCTGCCGACCGCCCACGATATGCTGCGCGAATACCGGGTGCTGTCGGCCCTGTCCGCCTTTGACGTGCGGACTCCACAGCCGGTGATTGCGTGTGAAGAGCGGGACGTTCTCGGCGTTCCTTTTTATCTGATGCAGCGGGTGGACGGTCTAGTGATCCGTGAAACCCTCCCGGAAGTCTTTGATGCCCAGGGAGAACGCCAACGACTCGGCGAAGAATTAATTGACGCGCTCGCCGAGCTCCACGCCGTGCACTGGCAGGGCACGGACCTCGAAGGCATTGGCCGGCCGCAGGGTTATCTTGAACGTCAACTCAAACGCTGGACCAAACAGTATGCGCTGACCGTGCCGCATACCCGGCCATTGCCCGGCCTCAAGGCAGTCGGCGACTGGCTGCAACAGCGGCTGCCGCCGGCGAGTGAAGCCACGCTGGTGCACGGGGATTATAAGGTCGATAACGTGATGTTTCGGGCGTCCACCCCGGCCTGCCTCGTCGCCGTATTCGACTGGGAAATGGCGACCCTCGGCGACCCGCTGACCGACCTCGGTTGGCTGCTCAGCTTCTGGGGACCCACCGGTGATGAGCGAGACACCCCGGACCTGATTGACAGCAATGCCATGACCCAGTTGCCGGGCTTTTTATCCCGCGAAGAGATGGCCGCACGCTATGCGCAGCGCACCGGTCGGACCATGGAACACTTCCCCTTTTATCGCTGTTTGGCGGTCTGGAAGTACGCCGTCATTCTGGAGGGCCTGTATCGGCACTATCTCGAAGGGACCGCGGCCAACCCGAAGGCCGCCGAGTTTGCCTGGAAGGTGCCTCAGCTCGTGCAGCGCGCCCAGCGGATTATGGCCGAGGCCGGCTGAGCGCAGCGTAGTCCAAAATGTCCAAAATATCCCTGCCGAGCCAAAGCCGAGGGCTTGCGTTGACTTCCCGGTCCGACCGGTGTTGTATACGTCTCATGCTGAGCCGATGCTTTGTCGGTGGGGTTCTGGTCCTGCTCCTCCTCCCCACTCCGGGGTGGGCAGTGGAGGTAGCCCCGGCCCTGACCGACCGGGAGATTGCGGACCGCTTGACCCGGCTGGAGGAAGGCCAGAATGCCATACGAACCGAGATCGGCCAACTCCGCGAGGACATGGACAAGCAGATCGGCCAACTCCGCGAGGACATGGACAAGCAGATCGGCCAACTCCGCGAGGACATGGACAAGCAGATCGGGCTCTTACGCGAAGAGATGGGCCAACTCCGCGAAGACATGAACCGGCAGAATCAACACCTCCGGGACGACATCAACGCCCAGTTTGACCGCCTGTTCCAACTCCTGCTCGGTTTGCTCGGGACGTTCACCGCCCTGGTGATTGCCACTATCGGCTTTGCCCTGTGGGACCGGCGGACCATGCTCCGACCCGTGGAGAGCCGGGTGACGAGCCTGGAAGAAGAGATGAGCGCCAATCGGCCCCGCACCGCCGCCCTGCTGGCCTCCCTACGCACCCTCAGTCAGCGTGACCCCGAACTCGCCGCCGTACTCAAAAACTTCAATCTGTGAGCAGCAATTCCTTGGCCCGGCCAAAAAGTGTCTTGACCGACGGGGCGATCAGGTCCCATTCGGGGTCGTGGCGCTTGCCGCGCCGGTGCAGCATCACGTTAAAGCAGTCTGTAGGTCGGATGAGCGCAGCATCATCCAACACCCGTCATCGCTGGTCCTATTCTTCAGCTTCGTCAGCACTCGCTTCTCCTGTCTTGCAGTCGGATTCATACAGCCTACTCCCCCCCTTCCTCACTACAATACTCGACAGTTTTTCCCACGACGGGAGACCGCACGCCTCAGGGGGAATGCTTCGCTGCGCTATGCCCTTGGCGACGTATCCAGACTCGTCTGAGCGGACAAGATCGACAAGATAAGCGCCGAGTTTCTCATAATAGGTGCTAAGTTGATCTTCGTTTTCTCGTTGGCAATTGATAACAAACGTTTCGTTTTCGTCCAGCAACTTCGAGCCCTTTAATCGCGTATATAACTCTTCTCCCTCGCAGAGTATGGAATATTTTAGAGATTGAAACTCAATAGATGTCTTGCCGCTTTCTATCCTCTCAATTCTTTTCAATGCCTGCTCTCGAAGCACCGGGTCATTGATTTTCTTGATTACTCGTCTCACTTCCTCAAGCTTTCCCTCACCTAGTACGGATGAAAGATCAACCTCGCGCAAATCGGTATGATGGAGCTTGGCTCCCCTCAGGTTTGCCCTGTGGAGCTTGGCTCCCCTTAGGTTTGTCCCGTAGAACTCGGCTCCCCACAGGTCTGCCCCGTGGAGTTCGGCTCCCGATAGGTCTGCCCCGTGGGGTTCGGCTCCCCTCAGGTTTGCCCCGTGGAGTTCGGCTCCCGATAGGTGTGCCCCGTGGAGTTCGGCTAGAAGCAGGTTTGCCCCGTGGAGTTCGGCTCCCCACAGGTCTGCCCCGTGGAGTTCGGCTCCCCTCAGGTGTGCCCCGTGGAGTTCGGCTTCCGATAGGTGTGCCCCGTGGAGTTCGGCTCCCCACAGGTCTGCCCCGTGGAGTTCGGCTTCCGATAGGTGTGCCCCGTGGAGTTCGGCTCCCCACAGGTCTGCCCCGTGGAGTTCGGCTAGAAGCAGGTCTGCCTCGTGGAGTTCGGCTCCCCTCAGGTGTGCCCCGTGGAGCTTGGCTTTCGATAGGTGTGCCCTGTGGAGTTCGGCTCCCCTCAGGTGTGCCCCGTGGAGTTCGGCTCCCCACAGGTGTGCCCCGTGGAGCTTTGCTCTCCCCAAGTCTGCCTGGCACAATGTTGACCTAAACAAGGCCGCATTCCTGAAGTGACGCTTCTCCAGTTGGAGAGGCTTGGCATGTTTACACCAAAAAGGCGAGCCGACAGCGATTACCGATTCGTCACAACCCTTTCTCGATTCACATCTCACACGGTAATGAGCGGCCAGAATCTCTGGCGAAGGCTCCTTATGTACCAGTACACGATTCGAGAGATCGTACTTGCGTCCCAGGAGATCACGCCCGGAATCAAGCGATGGTGTAAGGTTGCCCATCGTGCCACCTGGGAAGTCTGCAAAAAAAGTGCTGAAAACAATAGCAAAGGCGGTCACTTTCGGCACGAATGAAGCCTTGAGCCGCCGCGTCCTGTACCATTCACACCATTTCATATGAGGCACGGCGATACGGGGCCAGAGCCACCACAGAAGGCCGATATCTACTATTACCGCCGCGCGGTGCAACCACGTGAACAACTCACCTTGGTATGGGAGAAATTGCACCTGAGCAAGGATCAGAATGGCAGGCGGCAGCACGGCCAGAGTTACAAAAACGATAACGTTGAGTATCCTTTTCATACTCCCCCGCTGAGCGGCGTCTGCGACCTTGTGGGCGAGCGGTGCGGGAAACAATAAGCCCAACGCTTCGCTTCTCTTGGTGCGGGACCTGATCTGTCCCTCAAGTGCGGCCGCATATTGGCTGACCTTGTTGGCGAGGAATATCGCTTGAACGAGCAAGTTGAAATGTAGGATCACCAGGAGCCACGGAACAACGGTGAAAAACCACACCACCGGTACACCGACATTGACAATCGGCATTTGCACGTCGCCCGCACGGAACAGGAATTCATGGTGGGTAGATGAGACAATGACAAGAATGTAGAGCGCGACAATGAGATAGAAGGTGTAAGCGGTGCGAAAACTGCGAGCGCTCTCATTCGCCGCTTCGCGCAAACGGTCGAGTCGCCCTTGCACATCTTCAATTTCCAAGGGTCTAGTCGGTCGTATTGACATCAGCTTTGACTCCTTATGCCTCCTCAGTCAGCGTGACCTAGAACTGGCTCCGGTGCTCGAGAACTTCAACCTCGGAGGAGTGGAGGGCAGTTAAGGAGCCCGCGCTCCGGCCCGTCCCATCCCTCCAGCCCAAAAAATTCGACCAAGGGCACAGCCCCTGGACCCCTGGAAGTAAAGAGGTAAAGACTCAAGAACTAAGGGAGCGACCGGGCAATGCGGAATCCCAGGCTGTTGTCCCGATCGTCAGTGGTGCCCCTGCCACGTTTAGCCGAACGGAGGTTCCACGGATGGTAGTCCCAGGAGCCACCGCGCCCGCCCCGAAGACGGCAATCCCCACTCTTCCACGCCCGCCCGTCACTTGGCGCACCTGCATAACCCTCATTCCGGCAGTCTTGCACCCACTCCCAGACATTCCCTGATAGGTCGTACAACCCTAACTCGTTCGCCTATTTTTGGCCAACCGGATGTGTCTTGCGCCCGCTGTTTCCTCCGTACCACGCCACCGCATTCGGACGATCACTCCCCGCATATTCATACCCCCGGCTCTGTGGCCCGCCCCGTGCTGCATACTCCCACTCCGCTTCGCTCGGCAGCCGATACCGCCCACCCCCCGCATTCAGTTCCCGCAGAAATCCCTGCACATCATTCCAACTGACCCGCTCGACCGGACACTGGGGACAGTTCTCGAAGTAGCTCGGGTTCTCCCTCATCACCGCCTCCCACAACTCCTGCGTCACTTCGTACTTGCTCAGCTCAAAACTTCTCACCCGCACTTGATGCGCCGGCTTCTCGTCGTCAGCGCAGTCCGTCTGCTCGCGCGTACACCCCATGGTGAAGGTCCCACCCGGCACCCGCACCATCTGGGCGTTCACTTGGACGAGAATCCTCTGACGCGGGTCCTGCTCTCTCAGGCGCTGCTGTGCGGCCCGCGCTACGTCTACGTGCCGCCCACTCGGGTACGACCGCAAATACTCCTCATATCCCTCTGTCGTATTCTGCGATTCTACCGTCGCATACGCCGCATCGTCCGCCCGTGCCTCTTGTTCCCGTGTCTCAGCAGCCGCTTGACGGACTCGTGCTTCCTGTATGTGTTGTCCCGTGGGATATGCCCGCAGGTACTCTCCGTAGGCCGCTGCTGTGTCCGCCCGTTGCGCTTCGGCGTAGGCTGTATCGTCTGCTGCCCGTGCTTCCTCGGCCGCTTGCCCCAAGGCCATCAGCGTATCGGCTTGCTCTCGCGTTAAATATCTACTCGCCTCCATCCCCTTGGCCGCCTGCCACGCTCGGATAGCCTGCCGTGTGTGTGTTGTCTCTCCGCCGAACAGCCCATCCGCCAGCCCAGGGTCGTGTCCCACGGGGGCGAGTCCCTGCTGAATCAATGCTCGTTCTTCCCGCTCCAATCCTAACGCGGTTTCGATAGCCACCGGGTCCGGCGGTGCCGGGGCGGATTCCGGAACCACGGGGGCGGGAGAAACCACCGGCTCCTCTTCTTCGGGCGGTGCACTGACGGTTTCGTAAGGAGCCGGGCTTTCGGTCTGCCGTTGATCCGGAACCGCAGGCGGCGGTACGGCAGCCTGTTCAGTCGGCACCACGGGCGTACGCTGCCCCAGCCAATACGCGCCAGCTCCTACGGCGACGATGAGTGCTATAACTCCCGCTACGGTTACCCAACGCGGCAACGAGGAGGGACGCGGCTGCGAGGGGCGCGGCGGCTCCCGGTCGTCCAGAGATGGGAGGGCTGTGCGCCATTCACCAATGCTCTGCGGGCGGGCATCTTCTTCTAGGGTCATCGCCCAATCAATCGCTCGCAGTAACCGCGCGTCATACCGCCCCTGCCCAATATGCACCGCCGGTTCCACATCTCCGCTGCCCTTCCGCGCCGCCCGGCCCCGTGTTACGGCGTCCGGCAGTTCTCCGTCCTTCAGCCCGCTGATGCTCCGGTAGGCGACCATCCCCAGGGCGTACATATCACTCCACGGCCCGACATCTTCCGCTTTGGTGTCGTATTGCTCAATCGGCGCGTAGCCCGGCGTCAGGATCGAGGTGATACTCTTCGACCGCTGCCCGACCGCTTGGCGCGCCGCGCCGAAGTCCAGCACCACCACGTTCCCGTCCGGACGCACCATCAGGTTGCCCGGCTTCAGGTCCCGGTGGACGAAGCCGGCGGCGTGCACTTCCTCCAGCCCGCTCAGCACGTCCGTGAGCAGTCCCTCTATTTGGGCTGCGTTCAACCGTCTCTGCCGCTCCAGCACCGCACTCAGCGTCTCGCCTTCCACATACTCCAGCACCAGATACGCGGTCCCGTGCGCCTCAAAGTGGCGGTGGACTGTATTCACGTGCGGATGGTCGAAGCGCGCCAGGGTGCGGGCTTCGTCCAGAAACCGCGTCAGCCCCCATGCATAGTCGGCCCGGTCGGCCGGTGAGGTCGGCACCACGGTCCGGGTGTTCGTGCGCGTCGCGAAGTCGCGGGGCAGATACTCCTTGATGGCCACGTATTTTTCCAGCGTGGTGTCCCACGCCCGGTAGGTGATCCCGAAGCCCCCCGCCCCCAGTACCTCCACCACCTCGTATTCCGCCAGCCGCGTGCCGGCCGGCAGGGCGTTTACGTGCTCCATGCGTATGCCCTCGGGGGCAGTCGGTTTGTTTTGTACTCAGCCATGCCGTCATCTGCTGAGCAGCAATTCCTTGGCCCGGCCAAAAAGTGTCTTGACCGACGGGGCGATCAGGTCCCATTCGGGGTCGTGGCGCTTGCCGCGCCGGTGCAGCATCACGTTAAAGCAACTGATGGCGCCAAAGCGATAGCCGGCCAGGGCACGATACCAATTGATATCGGGCACTGGCCGTTGCATGCCCTCTTCGTACACCGCCACGAGTTCGTCAATCGGCGGGATGCTTGGGATTGGTCGGCGTTCGGCATCCCAGCTTTCCGGGTCAATAAAGACCAGCAGCCAGCCGAGATCGAGCAGGTGCCCGCTGATACCGGAAATCTCCCAATCCAGGAGGGCGACCAGTTGCTCGCCCGCGGGCTGTAAAGAGGAAACCTGTCCCGCATCTGCCGGTCGAGGAAGGACAGGTTTCCTCTTTTTGTCGAACAGCAGGTTGGTGCCCTGATAGTCGCCATGAAAGAGGCCGATCGGAGGGTCTGCGGGCTGGTGGGTCAGCAGCAGGGTGCGCACCTCTTCGCCCCAGGTGATCCATTCCGGCTCTGCGGCTTTGGCTAAAATGGGGTCCCAGAAGCGGATTTCCTGTTCGAGCGAGCGGGGCGTTTCCCAGCCGGCCAGTTCGGTTTTCCAATCGAGCCGGTGAACCTGGACTAAAGCCTGCACCCCTTGCCGGTAGAGCAGCGCAACGGCCTCGGCATCCCGGTTAAACGACGCGTCGGGTTCCCAGACGTGGAAGGTACGGCCGGGCAGGCGTTCGACCATCAGGTAGGGCACCTCGAACCAGCGCAGATCGTCACCCGCCCACCGCACTTCCGGGACAGGCACCCCGTTCTTCTTGAGCGCGCGCAGTAAGGGCGCTTGGCGCAGGACATCGGTATTCCCGCTTTGGCGAACGCCCTTGGGCGGCAGCCGCATGACCAGAGATTCGTGCGCAGGCTGTCCGTCTTTTTCATACGTCACGCTGAAGCCAAAACTCAGCCCGGCATGGCCCGGCATGGCCTCGACCTGGTGTACGCTCGCGTCTGGGCCATACTGGCTCAGGCAGAATGCTTGTAATTGTTGGGTGAGGACAGGTATCTCAACGGCCATACGGTTCTCCTCGGTGAGCAGCCTTTCCCTCAACCGCTTCGTCTGCTTGAGCAGGACGGGGAAGCGTGCTGGCGTATGCAACCATATTCCAACCCGACTGCCTAGTAGGAAGCTGGCGGTCGCTGGTCGATTGGTCTTGACGAACCACCTGACTACGGCTGTAAAGGGACTGGAAAAGACTGTCCCTGCCGGGGAGACATTTCTCATGGATGGTCGTATATGCACTATGAGCTGACCGCTGAGGACCGTACAGCGCTCCGCGCCCGCGGGATGCTACCCGAGACGCTTGCGGCCCATATGCAGCAGTTTCAGCGGGGTTTCCCCCCTGTTCGGTTGGAGCGAGCGTGTACGCTTGGTGATGGTATTATCCGCATCCCAGCCAAGACCGCTCGCCTGGTACAGTTGTATGCAGAGGCTGCCGCAGCGGGACGCCTGATCAAGTTTGTGCCTGCCTCGGGTGCGGCCAGTCGGATGTTTCAATTACCCCTCTCTTTTTTCCAGCAGCCAGCGCTGCTCTCGAACCAGGCGCTGGCCGGGAGAGCCGCCGAGGGAGATGCCGACTGTCAGACGTTTCAGCACTTTCTCGGCCGGCTTGACGAGTTTGCCTTTGCCCAGGACCTGCGGACCGTCTTACACCGAGACGGCCATACGCTGGAGGGACTCCTGAGTCAGGGGCAGTATCACACGCTGCTCACCTATCTCCTCACCCCAACCGGACTGAACTACGCCAACCTGCCCAAAGGACTCGTGCCGTTTCACGCCTACGCAGACCATAGCCGGACCGCTTTTGAGGAACATCTGGTTGAAGCGCTGGAGTATGTGCAGGATGCCGCAGCCGTTGCGCGGCTGCACTTCACGGTGCCCGTGCCGCACCAGCAGGCCATTCAGGCGTATCTTGACCGCGTGCGTCAGCGCTACGCTCAGCAGGGCGCTCACCTCGATATTTCGTATTCTGTGCAGAAGCCCGCGACAGACACCATCGCCGTGGACTCGGACAACATCCCGGTCAGGGATAGCAGCGGTGCCCTTGTCTTTCGTCCCGGCGGACACGGCGCTCTATTAGAAAACCTGGCCGACCTGCAAGGCGATATCATTTTTATCAAGAATATCGACAACGTCCTGCCCGACCGACTCAAGCCCGATACCTACCGGTATAAAAAACTCCTGTGCGGCTATCTGCTCCACCTCCAACACCAGACATTCTTTCATATCGCCCAGCTTAAAGCCCCTCAGCCCAGTGAGTCGGACGGCGCGCGTAGCGCTGCTGATGCCGCCCGTAGCTTTGCTCAGGACCAGTTGTCGCTGGTCCTGCCGCAAGACTTTGAGCGCAGCGCCATTCCACACCAACGCGCTTTTCTCATTGCGCAACTCGATCGGCCTGTGCGCGTGTGCGGGGTGGTGAAAAATACCGGAGAGCCGGGGGGAGGGCCTGTCTGGATCGGACAGGCCAACGGCACTCTCTCGCTCCAGATTGTCGAGTCTTCCCAAGTCGATATGACAGACGCGGAGCAACGAGCACGCTGGCGGGCGGCCACCCACTTCAATCCGGTCGATCTCGTGTGCGGCGTGCGTGACTATCGTGGCCGCCCCTTTCCGTTAGCACAGTTCGTCGATCCTGCGACCGGATTGATCTCCGAGAAATCAAAAGACGGACATTCCCTGCGCGCCCTCGAATTACCGGGGCTGTGGAACGGTGCTATGGCGTACTGGAATACGGTCTTCGTGGAGGTGCCGAGCAGTACGTTCCGGCCCGTAAAGACGGTTATGGACCTTTTGCGCCCTGAGCATCAGCCCGCCCTTGCTCCCCCATTGACAACCCGGCTCGATTGAGACCTTTATAGCGCCAGATTTTCTGGTCGGCGCCCATGCCCCCTGGTAGGAGAGCAAGGTTCGCGTAATGAAGGTAGAAGAATTTTTGTGGCTGAGCCGCCGGTGCTTGCCACACAAGCCGGGGCGGTCATAAGGACAGACACCATGAGTGACAGGCAGGCCACGCTGGAAGAATATGCACCGGAATCCATCCTGACGATTGACGAATACGAGCCCTATATCGGCCAGGAACGGGTCGAGGCGCTCAGGCAGCTCGCCACTCCGGTTGAAGGCAAAGGCTGGGCGAATATCAATTCAACCTTCGTGGGCGGTGGGGTGGCGGAGATGCTGCGCAGCGCGATTCCGTTGGCCCGCTCGCTCGGCGTCCACGCTCGCTGGTTTACCATCCAGGGCCATGAGGCGTTTTTTCGCGTCACCAAGAAGTTTCACAACACACTCCAGGGCGTGGACCAGCCGACTGCTCTTCAGGAACTTTTTGAAACCTATTTGGATAATCTGGCCGCCCACGCCAGAAACCCTGCAATCGAATCTGACCTGATCGTGGTCCATGACCCGCAACCCGCGGCGCTGATTATGCACGGCGTGCTGATGGGCAACGTGCTGTGGCGGTGTCATATCGATACCTCAACCCCGAATCCGACTGTGTGGCGTTTCCTGGCTCCGTATATCAACCAGTACGCAGGGGCGATTTTTACCATGCCCGAGTTTGTCGGACCGGGGCTACAGATTCCCCACTACCAGATTACTCCGTGCATAGACCCGCGGACGGAAAAAAACCAGCAGTATACCGAAAACCGGGCAAAAGAGGTGCTCACCCCACTGTTCCAACGGCATGCGATCGACCCGGACCGTCCGATTCTGGCTGCCATTTCCCGCTACGATATCCATAAAAATCAGGCGTCTATTCTGAACGCCTTCAAACGCCTGCGTCAGGACAAGACCTACGACCCGGCGCCCTATCTTATCTTTCTGGGCAACACCGCCACCGACGACCCCGAGGGTGCAGCCATGCTGGAGCAGCTGCAAGCGCAGGCTGGCGCTGACCCCGATATCCGCTTCTGGGTCAATGTCGAAAACAACGATCAGGTCGTCGGCTCGCTGATGCGTCTGGCCCGGGGCTTCGTCCATGTCTCAACCCGCGAAGGCTTTGGCCTGGTCGTGTCCGAGGCGCTGTGGCAGGGCACCCCGGTCATTGGCTCGCGTGTCGGCGGGATTGTGCAGCAGGTCATTGACGGGCAGACGGGCTATCTGGTTGAACCGCTGGACGTTGAGGCAATTGCGGCGAAAATGGCCCGGATTCTTGATGAGCCGGAGCAAACGGCACAGCTCGGTCGGCAAGCCCAGGCACACGTCCGTCAAAACTTCCTGCTCCCGGAACTGGTTCGGCGCTACCTGATCCTGCTTCGTTATTACACCGGCGTTGACCGGGACCACCCGCCGTTCCGTCTGAACCCAACCAGCTATCGCGAGGTGCTGGCCAGCCTCCTGCCGCCGCCGGTTCAGCCATAACCCGCCCGGTAGCAACCCGGACTGCCGGCACGGGCTGTGAACACGCTTTCCACTCGTCTAGAATGGGATGTGTCAGCCCAGCGGCTGATACGAAGGTGGGTGGCGAAAGACAGGGGTCCGAGCGCGTATGGAGACCATGCTGATTACCGGTGGGGCCGGGTTTATCGGGAGTAATCTTGTCCGCCTCGCTCTGGCCGAAACAACGGCCTCTGTCGTTATCGTTGACAAGCTGACGTATGCCGGCAGTCTGAACAATCTTGAAGACGTCCTCCAAAATCCGCGTGTAAGTTTTTCCCGGACCGATATTGCCGAGCAGCCGGCGGTGGCGGAATTATTCCGGACGTATCGGCCCCAGTCCGTGGTGAACTGTGCCGCGGAGACCCATGTGGACCGTTCCATTGATAACCCCTGGCCGTTTGTTGAAACGAATCTGATTGGGACATTTTATCTGCTGGAGGAGGCCCGAAAATATGCGGCCTCCCTGCGCGCCCAGGAGCCGTTCCGATTTTTGCACGTCTCGACAGACGAGGTCTACGGCAGCCTCGGGTCTGTGGGCAGTTTTTCCGAATCCAGCCCCTACACGCCGAATTCGCCGTATTCCGCCTCAAAGGCGAGTGCCGATCATTTTGTCCGAGCCTACTGCGAGACGTATGGTCTCCACACGCTGATCACGGGTTGTTCCAATAATTACGGCCCCTATCAGTTTCCGGAAAAACTCATTCCGCTGATGATTCTGAACGCCCTTGAGGGCCAACCCCTGCCCATCTATGGCGATGGACAACACGTCCGTGACTGGCTGCATGTCGAAGACCACTGTCGGGGCATTTTGCTCGCTTTGCGTCAGGGCAAAAGAGGTGAAAAATATAATATCGGCGGGGGCGATGAGTGGACCAATCGGGCGGTTGTGGAGCAGATCTGTACCTGTCTTGAAGAGCTGCTGCCCGCCTCAAAAAATGTGGCTCTCAAGAAGCGAGGCATTACCGCCTACTCTGACCTGATAACATGTGTGCCGGATCGTCCCGGCCATGACCGGCGCTATGCCATCGATGCAACAAAAATCAGAACCCAACTCGGCTGGCGGCCACGCTATACGTTCGAGCAGGGTCTGGCCCAGACGGTCCGTTGGTATGTGGACAATCGGCGCTGGTGCGAATCCATTGAGGCAGGCACGTATAATCGAGAACGACTTGGATTAGGTGCTCCACCCCTGACAAAGGATAGATCATGAAAGGCATTATCCTCGCCGGCGGTTCCGGTACGCGGCTGTATCCCATTACCCGGGCAATCAGCAAACAGCTCATGCCCATCTACGATAAACCCATGATCTATTACCCGCTCTCCACGCTTATGCTGGCGGGGATTCGTCAGATCCTGGTCATTACCACGCCCCATGAGCAGGAAGGCTTCCGGCGTCTCCTGAAAGATGGCCGCTGGCTTGGCCTGGAGATTAGCTATGCGACCCAACCCCGCCCCGAAGGCATTGCCCAAGCCTTTCTGATTGGTCGTGATTTCATTGGCAGTGACGCGGTTGCGCTTGTGCTCGGCGATAATATCTTCTATGGCCATGGCTTTCCGGACTCGCTGCGGGTGGCGACCCAGCGTACGAGTGGGGCGACCATTTTTGCCTATCAAGTCCGCAGCCCAGAGCAGTACGGAGTTGTGGAATTCGACGCTCAAGGACGGGCCATCGGTCTCGAAGAGAAGCCGTCCAAGCCGCGCTCGAGCTACGCGGTCACCGGTCTCTATTTCTATGACAACCAGATTGTCTCTCTTGCCGCAGACCTCCGACCCTCCCACCGGGAAGAATTAGAAATCACGGATGTGAATCGGGCCTATCTCCGCCTGGGCGATCTGCATGTGGAAAAACTCGGGCGCGGAATCGCCTGGTTGGACACCGGGACACATGAGACGCTGCTCCACGCCTCGAATTTTATTCAAGCCCTGCAAGACCGGCAGGGCTTGATGGTCGCCTGTGTCGAAGAAATTGCCTATAGCATGGGATATATTTCTGAAACTGAAGTGCTCCGGCAGGCCAAGAGCATGAAGGGCAATGCCTACGGCCAATATCTCTTCCGGTTGATTCAGAATGAATCAGAATGAAGAGAACAGACATGCGCTTTCTCCCGACCAGACTCCCCGGCGTGACGGTGGTGGAACCGGACGTGTACCAGGATGCACGCGGCTTCTTCCTCGAAACCTACCACGCTCGTACCTACCAAGCGGGCGGGATCACGGCGACTTTTGTCCAGGATAACCACTCTCAATCAGCGTATGGCACGCTCCGCGGGCTCCACGCCCAGCTTCAGCACCCTCAAGGCAAGCTGATGCGGGTCTTGGAAGGCGAAATTTTTGACGTGGCGGTGGATATCCGACGAGGATCGGCAACCTTTGCCCACTGGATAAGCGTTGTCCTCTCAGCCACAAATTTTCGTCAGCTCTATATTCCACCCGGCTTTGCCCACGGTTTTGCTGTCCTGAGTGAACGCGCCCAAATTGTCTATAAATGTACGGATTTCTATGATCCGGCCGATGAAATCGGCCTGGCCTGGAATGATCCGGATATTGGTATTGAGTGGCCGGTGAAGACGCCGCTGCTCTCGGCAAAGGACCTGGCTGCTCCGTTCCTGAGGGACATTGAAGCATCCTTACCCATATTTCAGCCAGAGCCGGAAACGGACTGACACAGAACCGACTGGAGGAGAGGCGCTCTCCGCTTCCCTCCCCTTCAAGCGGGCGAAACAAGCGGAGGCAACATCCCATGGATTTGCTGATATAGCACTAAAAGCTCTCCCCGCTCGTCGCTGGGCTCTCTCTGGGAAGCAACTGATAACTGTGCCATGGGATATTTTGACGCCTGTCTGCTCGCCGTCCTGCAAGGCTTGACCGAGTTTCTGCCCGTTTCTTCTTCCGGCCACCTCGTCCTTGTCCAGTATTGCCTTGGCAGTTCGGGAGAAATTGATCTCCTGTATAATATTGCCCTGCATGTTGCGACGGCAGTCGCCCTCTTGACGTACTTCCGGCACGATATTTACGGACTGTGCACCGGCCTCATCCGCACCACGCCTCCTTCGCTGAGCGTCTTCTCTGGCCGCGAAAGGCAAACTGTTTTCCATATCGTTCTGGCCCTGATCCCGACCGCACTCCTGGGGCTGTGCATTGACACCCTCTTCATTTCATTTTTCCTCCGGCCCGATGTTGTCGGTTGCATGCTCCTCCTGATGGGTTGCATGCTCTGGTGGGGCAAAGGACAAGGAGCCCGCACTCCGACAACACGGATACACGCGCTCCACGCGCTCGTCATCGGTGTCCTTCAGGGCTTTGCCGTTATCCCTGGCATATCTCGTTCTGGGGTAACGATTACAGGCGGCATTCTCCTGGGCCTTAAGAGAGAACTCGCGGCGCGCTTCTCTTTGCTTATCTCCATTCCGGCTATTCTTGGGGCCACCCTGCTGGAAGTCTCAAAGCTGGAAGAGCAGGCCCTGCCGCCCCTCGGCCCCTACGTTGCCGGTATGATGGTCGCCGCCGGCGTCGGCTATGCGGCGATTGCCCTCATCCTCCGCCTCGTCCAACAAGAGCGATTTCACCTGTTTGCGTGGTATTTATGGCCCCTCGGTGGTCTGGTGAGTGTAGGATTCCACCTGCTGGGGTAACAGCATTTCTGTTCTGTCAAGTGAGATAGCCTCCTGCGCTCCTGCGAGAAGCGCCGCGGAGCAGAGCGAGGTTATTCTTCCGTCTTGATGATTGTGGGGGGGAGGGTGTCCGCCGACGCGCCGATACGAACGATGAGCGTCCCGCCTTGGTGTTTGCGTCCACCGACAAAAAGCATGCCCCGATTCGGAATTGATAACAGCGTGCTCATCAGCGGAGAGGGGGAGGCGCCTTCCATCAGCATCACGTGCAGCGCGATCTGGTCATTCACATACTCTTTTGGAACGACCTGGAGGAACCGTCCACCGGGCAAGGAGAAATTTGCCTGTTTGCCAAACTCGACTTGGCGACGCTCCTCTTGAACCAGGCGATAGGCCGAATAGCGGAAGGCCAAAAGCTGAGAACGCATTCCGGTCAGACGAGTATCAAATTCTTGTGAGGCGTCAGTTGCCAGGACGGTCTCAACACGGATATGAACCATATCCCCTGCGGCGACTGAGGCGGTACACAGGAAGAGCCCGAGGACGGCTGGCACAGGAGAGGATAGGCGACACATATTCATGGCAGCTCTTCCTCCGGTGTTTCATCGACCCAGATAACCGTGGCATTACTCGTCGGCTCATTCCAGACCAGGACGGCTGAGGTTGCGGAGAGAGATTCGATCTGGGCTTGATTATTGAGGGCTACCATCACCGGCTGCTTGGCAGTCTGGATATGCACCGCTCCTCTCGAAGTCGGGAGCTGAGTGGAGACCGCCGCGGTAAAGAGACACAGCCCAACGGTCGTTGCCCACACCGGAATATGCCACGAAAAGGGCGCCTGCCACTGCAAGCGCCAGCGTCGAAAACGGTTCGACCAGTAGTTCGCCAGAGCTGGAGATTGGGCTGCTATGCCCTGCTCAATCCGAGGCCAGAAATCAGAGAAATCAAGACGAGAGACTTCCTCGTCGAGCGTCTGACACAGCGTCTCGTGGGTGCGTTCGAGCAGTTGCATCCGGTGGGAACACGCTGGACAATCGGCGATATGAGAAGCAGCTTCGTCACGCCGAGCCTCATCAAGCTCGTTGTCGTACACAAGAGAAATGAGTTGTGAGGGGTGAGAACAACTCGCCATACGTTGGGCTATCCTGATCTTAACGAGCTTCCCACCTGACGGTGCGGGGGAAGGAGAGAGGCGGTGTCTGACAACAGATGTGAATCATCGGCAGGAAGCTTTGGTTAGAGGTCGTGCCCGAGGCGTTTTTGCAGCCTTTTTCTTGCATAGTGCAGGCGACTCATCACCGTTCCCCTGGAACACTGTAACACCTGACTGATCTCTTCGTAGGATAACCCTTCGACTGCCCGTAGTAATATGACCGCTTTATGGGCAGGCGTCAACTCGTCAATGGCGGCCCGGATATGCTGTCCAATTTCGCGCCCGGCAACGCGGTCTGAAGGATCAAGGCCCTGCGTATCTGGAATGCTCTCAATCCAATCGTTATCGTCATCTCCCCTTGACTGATGTCGCTCGAACAGTGATCTTCGGCTACGTTGGCGCTGACGGTCAATAGATAGATTTACGATGATTCGATAGAGCCACGTATAGAAACTGGACTCTTCTTTAAACTTGCCGATGCCCACAAAAACCTTGGTAAACGCTTCTTGGGCAACCTCGACGGCATCTTCCCGGTCATGGAGCATTCCCAGTGCAATTGCTACAGCCTTTCGCTGATACCGCTCGACCAGTTCTTGAAACGCCTGCCGGTCATCCTGCTTGCAACGCCGGACAAGTTCCCAATCGCTTACTTCCACTGTTTTCCAGCATCCTTAAGGTGAGACGTGAAAAGAGACATGACTATTCAGCCCAAAATCGCGAAAAAATACGCAGGCCCGCTCCCGACTATAGTATCGAGCCGGCGTCTTTCTTAACAGACCCTTGCCAACCAGGGAGAAAAGGAGGAAAGGGGCATGAATGTCGCAGGAGTTTTCACGTCCAACGGTGGCAGATGAAACTCCCCTGCCCTTGGTCAACTTGACAAGAGGGGAAACCGGCCTTAAAGATTCCTGCCAAAGGTAGATTTTCGTCATCCCATGTCTTGCCCATTCTCAGGTGCAACAAAACCATGATAGAAGTGCAAAATCTTACCAAACGCTATGGTGACCTGACTGCGGTGTCTGACATTTCCTTTCAGGCTGAGTCAGGTCAGATCCTTGGCTTTCTCGGACCGAACGGTTCCGGGAAAACCACGACTATGCGCATTATTACGGGCTTTATGCCGGCAACAATGGGAACCGTCAAAGTGGCCGGATTCGATATCTTTGATGAGTCCTTTGAGGCCCGCAAACGAATCGGCTATCTCCCGGAATCCCCGCCGCTCTATAACGATATGACGGTCACCGCGTATTTGCGCTTTGTCGCCCACATCAAAGGCATGGCTCGTGCGGATATCCCGGATGCCCTGGACCGTGCGCTGGAGCGCTGTGGCCTGACTGAGGTCGCCTCTCGTGTCACCGGCTATCTTTCAAAAGGATATCGGCAACGGGTGGGCCTTGCCCAAGCGATTATCCATAACCCCAGCGTCCTCATTCTGGATGAGCCAACGATTGGCCTCGACCCGCAGCAGATTATTGGTATCCGGTCCCTGATTAAAGAGCTTGCCGGCGAGCATACCGTTATCCTGTCTACGCATATCCTGCCCGAAGTCGCTCAGGTGTGTGAGAAAGTCGTAATCATTAACGCCGGAAAAGTCGTGGCCGAGGACATGCTGGAGAATCTCGCCCAGGACCAGACGCTCGAAGACGTGTTTCTCAAAGCCATTGCCCAGGAAGAGCCGGGAACGGCGGAAACGGAGGGAAGGGTGGAGGAGGCCGCGGAATGAGAAACGTATTCACCATCATTCGCAAAGAGCTGCGAGCGTATTTTGTGTCGCCCATTGCCTACGTCGTCCTGACGGGCTTCCTACTGTTGGGCGGCTGGTTTTTCTTTAACCTCCTCTCCCGCTTTAATGTGCTGCTGAGTATTTATACCCAGCTCCAGCAGGGAGCGGCAGACCAGTTGAATCTGAACGAGTTTGTCATCGCCCCGCTGATGCATAACCTGTCCATTGTGCTGGTCATTCTCGTTCCCATGATCACGATGCGCGCCTATGCGGAAGAGAAAAAAGGCGGCACCTACGAACTCCTGCTGACCTCTCCGCTCCGCACGGGTGAGATTGTGTTAGGCAAATTCCTGGCCTCGTTTGTGTTCATCTGCATCATGCTGGGTATGACAGGGGTATATCCGGCGGTGCTGATTGCGTTTGGTAATCCGGAGATTGGAGTTCTGCTGGCTGGCTATCTCGGCTTGTTGCTGTTGGCAACTGCCTTTGTTGCCGTGGGACTCCTCACCTCGTCGTTTACCGAAAACCAGATCATTGCCGCGGTGAGCGGGCTGGTGGCCACGCTGTTGCTGTATATTATCGGCTGGCCGGCAGATACCGCCGGTGAGGTGCTCGGACCCCTCCTGCGCTATTTATCCGTCACCGAGCACTTTGCCGAAATGGTCAACGGCCTCATCGACACCCAAGATTTAGTGTACTTTGCCAGCCTTATCCTGCTGTCCCTATTCTTGACCCAGCGTTCGGTCGAATCGCTGCGCTGGAGGTAGTTATATGGCGCGTCTTGGTTCGTTTTACGGGGTGGTCGGGGTCATTCTGCTGCTGTTTGCCGGGGTGGCCTACTTTCTGACTCGCGATTTTTCAGCCTATGTGCTCGTTCATACGCTGACCGGCCTCGTGGCGGTGCTTGGGGCTCTCGTCTCGTCCAGAGGGTCGGTCAAAACCTTTCTTGGCGAGCGCTCGACCAAATACGGAGCCAGTGCTGCGGTCTATTCCCTGCTCTTTATCAGTATTCTCATCCTGGTGAATTATCTGTCCACCCGTCACCATCACCGCTTCGACTTGACTGAGGCCAATATCTACAGCCTGTCTCCGCAGTCAGAGAATGTGCTCCGTCAGTTGGATAAAAAACTTGAAATTGACGCCTTTGTCCAAGCCGGCTCGGACCCGCAACTGCGCGAACTGCTGAGTAGCTATGAGTATGATTCGGACAAAATTTCCTCCCGGATCATCGACCCGGATCAGCGACCGGATTTGGCCGAGCGATTCCAGGTCACTACCCTGCCGACCGTTGTGTTGCAGTATGGGGACCGAACCAATCTCATTAACAAGACGACAGAAGAAGACCTGACCAACGGTATCATCAAAATCTCCCGTCCGGACAAGAAAACCATTTACTTTCTCGAAGGTCATGGCGAGCCCAGCAGCCAGGACCTCCAGGATGCCGGGAGTTATGGCCAACTCAGGACCGCGCTTGAAAACGAGGGCTATGCTGTCAACACGCTGGTCCTCTCGCCCGATACAGCCGTACCGGAAGCGGCCAATCTGCTGATCGTGGCCGGAGCGCAGCGTTCCCTCCTGGCGCATGAGACCCAGTTGATCGATGCCTATTTGAAAAAGGCCGGCGCGACACTCTTCTTGCTCAACCCACGGGCAACGCCAGAGTTGATTCCGTATCTGGCCCAGTGGGGGATTCAGGTCGGCAACGATGTCATCGTCGATGAACAACTCCAACTGTTACGCGGTCGAACGTTTACCCTCACTCCGTTGGCTCAGACCTATGGGGAACATCCGATCACCGCGGATCTGAGCCGACGCGGCTCGGCGGCTCTAACGACCTACGGAATTTCCCGCTCGGTTGAAGCAGATGCGGCCGGCCGGGCTGGCATAACGCCAACCAGCCTGGTCAAGACCGGACCGAACGCCTGGGCGGAAACCGATCTTGAGGAGGTGTTCCAAAAACAAAGCGTGCGACTCGACGCACACGACCGCAAAGGCCCTATCTCGCTAGCCACCGCGGTCACCGTGAATCTGAAAGAAATGGATAAGGAACTTGAGGACACCGCCCGGCTGGTGGTCTTTGGCAATGCCGGTTTTGCCAACAACCAGTTCATTGGCCAGTATTTTAACCGGGACTTGTTACTGAACAGCGTGAGCTGGCTGGTCGGGGAAGAAGAGCTTATTTCCATTCGCCCCCGGACTATTCGTGCCTCGCGCGTTCAGCTTACGGCCGATCAAGGAACGACGGTCTTTTATCTCTCCGTCCTGATTCTGCCCGAGATATTGCTCATTGCCGGGCTCGCCACGTGGTGGCGACGGCGCTAAGCGATCTGTCTCTCCTCCACGCTGCGTATGAGTGTGCCACGAACTCTTCTCATGCTGATCGTCCTCCTGGGCCTGGGGGCGTATGTCTATTTTGTTGAGCTGCCAAAAGCCAAACAGGATGCCGAAAAACCGACGGTTTTGACATTTGAGAAGGAGGCGGTGGATACGCTGACCCTGACCTATCCCGAGCGAGAAATCAGTCTGCAACAGACCGCAGCGGGTGAGTGGAACCTCACGGTCCCCATCCAGGCGAAAGCCGACGATACGACGGTCAATAATATGTTGACCACCCTGGGAGACGAAGAGGTCACCCGCAGCCTGACCCCCCAAGAGCCGACCGACCTCGCCTTGTACGGCCTGGCTCAGCCGCCCGTCGTTGTGCACCTTGTCCTGCAGGACGGCACGGCACTGCCAAAAGTGTCGATTGGCAAAGACACGCCTGTCGGGTTTTCCGTCTATGTCCAGAAAGAAGGTGATCCGCAGCTCCATCTCACCCGTCAGGCGTTTCGCCTGGGACTCACCAAAGAAGTCAAGGAACTGCGGGACAAGACGGTGCTGCCGTTTGAGAGAGACAAAGTCACCCGGATAACCATCAATACCTCCGAGACCAGTATTGTTTTGGCCAAGACGGATGCTGGTTGGGCGCTTGAACAGCCCGCTCCGTACGCCGTCGCCGCCAGCGCTGTACAAACCTATCTCTCGACCCTGGAGGGCATCCGGGCGGAAGATTTCGTTGAGCAACCGCTGCTCGACCTGTCAGCTTTTGGACTCGACCCGGCTCACCTGATCGTCTCGCTCCGTCTTGGGGAGGATGTAACGCGGACGATTTCTGTTGGAGACGAGAAAAGCGTAGATGCCGGGACAACGCAGCGTTACCTCAAGCGTGACGATGGAGAAACGCTGTATCTCGTGCGCGCGGGTCTGCTGAAAGATCTGGGTAAGTCCGTCACCGATTTTCGAGATAAGGCTGTCGTCAGCATCCCGGAAGGGAAAATCACCCAAGTCGTGGTCACACGCCAAGGGGGAGCGGGATTTACCCTCTCGCGCGGGCAAGAGAACGCGTGGGCAATTGACAAAAAATCTGAAGGAACGCTCAAGACGGCAACCCTCAGCCAATTTATTGCTGACCTGCGAGAACTACGCGGATTCGAGATCGCCGCCGATAACCCGGAAGACTTGAGTCTGTATGGACTCGATGATCCGGCGGTCACCCTTGTCGCCACAGATGAGACCGGCGAAAAACTCGCGACTGTCTTTCTCGGCCAGACAACCCAGGAGGAAACGGAAAAGCACTTTGCCATGCGGGCAGGGGGAGAGACCGTCTTTACCCTGCGGGATTATGTTTTTTCCCGGTTCGATAAGAATCCGGAGGATTTTTGGGAAAAGCCGGAGCCGGAAGAAAAGGGTGAAGAGTCGCTGCCTGTGTCAGAGCCGGACACCGGAGAAGAGTCTCCCCTTGAAGAAGAGTCGTTAGAGTGAACGGTTCTCGTATTCTGCTGCGCGTATGAGTGAGACGCAGGAGGCTCAAAGAAAGGGGCGTCTTTTCGGACGCCCCAAGAGCAACCGTGCACTGCTCTAATTTTCAATCACGACTTCAACCCGGCGATTTTTGGCTCGACCAGTTGAGTTATCCGACCCATCGGGATTGGTATTGGGAGCAACCGGATACCGTTCGCCGTACCCCGTTGTGGTCACGCGGGCCTGGTCGACACCCGAGGTCGCCAAGGTACTGGCGACACTAGCCGCCCGGCTTTCAGACAAGCGTTGGTTTGCTTCTTCGCCGCCAATAGCGTCGGTATGACCTTCAATCGATACCCGTCGTCCCTGGGCCTGATCATTCAGCACGTCAGCAATGCTCTGGACTCGACTCTGAGCATCACCGGTCAAATCAGACTGACCGAATTCAAACAACACATCCGGAAGATTAACCACCACGCCGCGCTCGGTCTCACGCGCCTCAAGATTACGTCGTTTGAGTTCTTCAAGCAGTTGGCGATTCTGTGATATTTCTTGGCGTTGCCGCTCAATGCGCTGCTCATTCGCTGCAAGTTCCGTATCGCGTTTTTGAAATTGATTCCCGACGACGGCGCCGGTGACACCCCCCAGCGCCCCACCAATGGCCGCCCCGGCCCCAGGATTCCCAAGCGCGGCCCCGATAATCGCTCCGGCGCCAGCCCCGAGACCTGCACCCCCCAGCGTCGCTTTCTCTCGGGTTGACAAGGGCTGAGCACAGCCCATCACGAAGACGAGCATGAACATCAGCAGATAAAGAACGGTCTTTCTCATAGCCAACACTGTACTCCCGTCTAGTATTCTTGCTGCCGCTTGAGGTCTTCGAGTTCACGCCGCTGCTGCTCAATCTCGCGCCGTTGCTGCTCAAGCTCAAGCTGCTGTATATTCTGTTTGCTTTCTTGATTCTGCATTTTGTCCCCGACGACGGCGCCGGTGACGCCCCCTAGCGCTCCACCAATGGCCGCCCCAGCCCCAGGACTCCCAACGACGGCGCCGATAATTGCGCCAGTTGCGGCACCAAGACCCGCGCCTCCCAGCGTCCCCTTCTCCCGAGTTGAGAGTGGTTGAGAGCAGGCGCTCACAAGAAACGCTGCCAGCACCAGGACGCCACCCCATCGTATTCCGCTCTTCGTGTACATCTCAGACCTCCCAGACTCCGATCTTCTCTCATGCTTTCTCTGGTATCGGAATAAACCCTCACCTTTTCCACCTTAATCGGCCCCTGGTATCGGGTCAATATCACGAGGGGGAGTCGCATGGAATTCGGCAGAACGACGCCGAAACGCGGTCCCTATAGGGTCCGTTGTCCCAAGGAGAGCCGCAGCGTCCACCCAGCGGATGCCGGCCACTCATACCCCATGCTCATGGATATCAAGGGAACCAATAACTGAGCAGCCGTCAGGCAGACTCACGCCGTACGCCAACCGTCAGGTTCGCTCCATCAATCTCTACACTCTGGACCTGATCTCCACTTGGCTGGCGGTATACCAGGGCGCGGGCTAAGGTCTCTTGTTGGATATAGGTTTGGTGTTGCGTAATGGCATCACGTAAGCGCCCATCCGCTTCATAGCTGACCGCAATGCGGTCTTCTACCTGATAGCCGGCTTCCTTGCGGAGTTGTTGGATATAATGCACAACCTCACGTGCCAACCCTTCCGCGATCAGGGCATCGTTCAGTTCGCACGGAAAATCGATAGAGATAAATCGATCCGAACGGATATCCGGCAACCCTTCACGCGCGTGGCGCAGGATCTGAATCTCCTCGGGTTGGAAGGCGTCCCCATTGAGTTGAATCGGTTCTCCCGCCTCGAGGATGAGCATCTGATCGAGGGGCAGATCGGTAATCCGTTTGCGAATCTGACCAAACGCCTTTCCAAAGCGCGGGCCGAGGAGCTGCGCGTTTGGCTTTGCACTGAGCGTCACTTTCTCAGCTTCCGCCGTGCTATACACGATCTTTTTGACGTTCAATTCTTCCTGCATATAGCCTTCCAACGGACGCAGTTCATCAAGAATCACTTGTTGACGATGGAGGATCGTTAGCGTTTGGAGCGGGATGCGTACTTTGACTTTCCGTTCGTTCCGCAAACTCCGCCCCAGCAAGATCACCCGCTGCATCCGAGCCACGGCATCTTCGAGCCGAGTGTCCACCTGGCTCTCATCGTAATCGGGGAACGGTTCGAGATGCACGCTCTCTTCTGTCCCAGCCTCTTGGAGCGTGCCCAGATTGGTATAGATGGCGTCCGCCAGAAACGGTGTAAACGGGGCCATGAGCTTGGAAAATGTCAGCAAGACATCGTACAGGGCCTGATAGGCAAACTGCTTGTCAGCCGCATCGTCCTCACTCCAAAAACGACGCCGGTTGAGACGGACATACCCATTGGTCAACTCGTTGAGAAAATCCAGCAGGGCGGGGACCACATTGTACAGCCGATACTGCTCCATCTCGGTACTGACCCGGCGAATGAGGGTCTGTTTGCGTGAAAGGATCCAGCGATCCAGAATATTCGGTGAGGGCTCCTCCAGCGCGCGTGACGGGCGCCACTCGTCAACCAAGGCATACGTGACAAAGAATTTATAGGCGTTCCACCAGGGCAGGAGCAGGCGGCGGACCGTCTCCCGCACGCCGCGTTCGCTAAAACGGAGTTCCTCGGCCCGGACCAGGGGCGAGTTAATCAGGTATAAGCGTAGGGCATCGGCCCCATGCTCGTCCAGAATCTCTTCGGGCTCAGGATAGTTCTTGAGCCGTTTGCTCATCTTCTTGCCGTCTTCGGCCAACACCATCCCGTTGACAACCACGTTGTGGAAAGCCGGCTTGTCAAACAGCGCGGCAGCGACGACCACCAGGGTGTAAAACCAGCCTCGGGTCTGGTCCAGCCCTTCGGCAACAAAGTCTGCGGGAAACACTCGTGAGAAATGCTCTGCGTTCTCAAACGGGTAGTGAATTTGCGCGTAGGGCATCGAACCGCTCTCGAACCAGCAGTCGAACACCTGCGGCACCCGTCGCATGACGCCGCTCCCGGTTGAATCGGGAAATGTCAGGTCATCGACAAATTCACGGTGGAGATCGTCCACCCGCGTGCCGGTCCGCTCGGCGAGTTCATCAATGCTGCCCAGACATACGACTTCGGAGCCGGTGTCGTTTTTCCAGATCGGCAGCGGCGTCCCCCAGTACCGATTGCGGCTGATCGCCCAGTCGCGCGCGTTCTCCAGCCAATTTCTAAAGCGCCCGTCTCGCAGATGATCGGGGACCCAGGTCGTCAGCTGATTATTTTTCACCAGCCGCTCGCGCAGGGCTTCAACCCGCACAAACCAGGTCGTGACGGCCTTATAGATGAGCGGGGTCTCGCTCCGCCAACAGAAGGGATAACTGTGCTGGATCGTGCCCTGGTGAACGAGCTGTTTTGCCTGCTTGAGCTGCTGGATGATTTTGGGGTCGGCTTCTTTGACGTGCAGGCCCGCAAAATCCCTGACATCCGGGGTAAACCGACCGTCATCATCGACCGGGTTCACCAAGGGAATGCCCGCCTGCTGGCAGGCATAAAAATCCTCTTCCCCAAAGGCCGGGGCCATATGGACGATGCCGGTGCCGTCTTCGGTGGTCACATGCTCGGACTCGATGACCCGAAAAGCGCCCGCCTCCTTTTGATCGACAAAATAGGGAAACAGCGGAGTAAACGTCCGCCCGGCGAGGTCTTTGCCCCGATAGCGGGCCTCAACGGTGTAGCTGTCTTCCTTGGGGAAGTAGGTCCTGAGCCGGGCCTCGGCCATAATATAGCCGACCTTATCCGTGTGGTCGCGGACCTTCACATAGTCAATATCAGAGCCGACGGCTAAGGCCATATTCGACGGCAGGGTCCAGGGTGTGGTGGTCCAGGCAATAAAAAAGACCCGCTCTTCGCCCTCGGCCGCAAAGCGAACCGTGATGGCCGGGTCTTGGACATCTTTATAGTTCAGATTGGCTTCAAAATTTGACAGCACCGTTCCCAGCCGGGTGGAAAACGGCACGACTTTATAGCCTTCATAGACCAAATCCTGGTCCCACATCTGCTGGAAGACCCACCACACCGTCTCCATAAAGGAGGTGTCCATGGTCCGATAGTCATTCTGGAAATCGACCCAGCGGCCCATCCGCCGCACCGTTTTTTCCCACTCCTGGGTGTAGCGCAGCACAATCTTCCGGCATTCATTGTTGAAATTGGCAATTCCGAATTTTTCGATCTCGGCTTTGCCATTCACCCCGAGGGCCTGTTCGATTTCCATCTCGACCGGCAGACCGTGGCAGTCCCAGCCAAATCGGCGCTCCACATGCCGCCCGCGCATGGTCCAAAAACGGGGAATAATGTCTTTAATCGTCCCGGCCAATAAATGTCCGTAGTGCGGCAATCCGGTCGCAAAGGGCGGACCGTCATAGAAAATAAAGGGCGGTTGCGCCTGGGTTTTGGACAAGGTCTTCTTGAAAATATCGTTCTTGTCCCACGCCTGTAGCACTGCCAGTTCGACCTCGGCCAGCTTCACGTTTTCCGCAACCGATTTCATCGCGTTGTATTCCTCACCCGAAGAGTAGATTTGTCGTCTAGGCTACCGATTGGGGTCTCATTTTGCTAGAGGGCACAAAGAGGGAACGTGTCTTTCAATAGACCAAGGTTGGACACGTTCCTTCTTTGTCGGTCTGGACAGGCGGACTTGACCCTGTGCTACAGAAGGGCCATGAATAGACCATCAAGAAAAAAGAAGACGGCAAGCGTCACACTGAGAGGAGACCGTGCGGATGGGTAAACGGATGATGGTCGACTTCGGCAAGGAAGGCTTTCCGCAGTACGAGGAGGTTGAGGAGGAGGGCATGGCAAAACCCTGTGCGATGGGCCTGCCGTGGGTGAATCCCGATACCGTCAGAACGCTTGAGCTGAGACGGGTCGGACGGACCGGCCCCAAAGGGGAAGCCCTGGAAGCTGCCGAAACAGCATCCGAATCGAACGAATAAAGCGTCTAGCCTTCGGGGAGCCGCTTGGCTGTACGCGCGGTATGTTTGGCGTGTCGCTTTATAGGTTTTTTGGAAGAGACGGCTAGGTCGGGGTCACCATCCGGGTCAAACAAAGGGTGCTGATGGCGACGTATCCCAAAAAAATAACAACACGACTGACTATCGAGATTATTATCAAAGGTGCGCTGCTGACCATCCTCAAAATCCACCCGGACCAGGCAGGTCCCACCTTCCAGGACCGAGGTCATTTCCTCAACCACCTCACCCGCACCCCATTCTTCATAGTGGCGATGGATCACATAATCTCCAACCCGGAGATACAAACGGTGTTTGGCAGACATGCGGCAGCCTTATGGGCAAGTCAGATTGCGTTTGCAAGGGTTGTAGCTGAAAACACGTAGCGATGGAAGCAAGTGACGAAAAAGCGCTAGCGAGGTCCACAGCGACGATTCATGCCGAAAGCCCGCTATCTCGCAGAATAGAGGCCCTCCTCCGGTAGGGGGCGCGGAAAGAGACGTTCTTCGCCCAGGTTGCAAGCGGCAGACCGCTTGTCCCGGACCGCTCTGTCAGAGCGGCTCGATCCTGTATTATCCCGGGGTCCAGAGCAACCGTATCACTGCCCATCACAACGACATTCCCGCTCGACACCGAGCAGGCTGTTGTGTGAATAAAGGAGGCCGCAAACGTCCTGCGTGCGGCATCATACACTGGTGTAGAAGAGTGCAGATTGGAAACGACCAGCCCGTGGGGAGCCAAGCACGCCCGGCACTCGGCGTAGAAATCAGAGGTCAAAAGATGGGGAGCAACCCCTTCGACTCGGTAGGCGTCCAGAATAATAAGATCGTACGTCGTCCCAGCCGCCCGGGTGCGGACATACGACCTGCCATCGACAATCAAGGCGCGCTGGCGCTCGTCCGGGAAAAATCCAAAGAAGCGGGCGGCAATGTCAACAATGAGGGGATCAAGCTCAACGGTATCGAGTTGCGCGCTTTCAAAAACATGGTGCAATACCATTTGCAGCCGTCCGCCCCCAAGGCCGATCAAAAGAATACGCCATGGCTGAGCGCACCACACCAGGGCCAACAACATGGCCTGGGTGTAAGGCGAGAGGAGCTCCAAGGGAGAGAGCGGGTCGAGCCGGGATTGGACTTCTTCAACGCGACTCTGCTGGTGTCGATAGCACAGCAAGAGCTGATTATGCCTTCTGCGGACGACGACATGGTTATAGGCCGATCGTTGCTCAAAGAGGACGCCCTGCGGGGAGCGACGGAGGGGGGCGAGGCGGTGGGTGATTGCCGCCAGATTATGTTCTTGCCAGGGGGACATGCCTGAGTGGGGTCTGGATAGTGGCTGTTCGGGCTCAGGCCGGACCTTATCTTCCCTGAACCCCAAGCCCTAGTCCCCAATCCCTAACCCCTACCTGCTCTGGGTTGCAATGGCCAGGCGACCGAGCCCTTCGGTACGAGCCAGGTCCATGACCTGAACGACCCGATTATGGGTGACATCGCCGTCCGCCCGAATGACCAGCGTCACGTCTGCGCCTTGGATCTTTTCGGCCTTAAAGCGGGCTTCGAGTTCTGCAATAGTCGTCGGTGTCTCGCCTAAGAAGAGTTGACCATCCTTCTTCAGGCTCACGCTCAGGCGTTTTTTTTCAGCCGGAGGTTTTGCGGATGCGGCCTTGGGCAGGCTGACATCGACCTGGCCTTCGCGTGTTTTCTGAAAGGTTGCCAGAAAACTGAAGGTGATGAAGAAGAAGATGAACATATTGATGATGATATCAGTGAGCGCCAAGGGCTCCATGCTCGTCAAAATTTTCGCCTTGCGCTTAAACTGCATGACGGGCTGGCTCCTGTAGCGGCACGGCCTCCGGGAGGGCTTCCTGCGCGGTCGTCCCGGTCAGCGCATCGAGGAGTTCTTCGGTGTGCGTCTCGGTCAGACGAGTCAAACGCTGGATGCGCGAGGTCAGGTGGTTGTACAAAAGGTAGTAGGGGATGGCGACCGTCAGCCCTGCCGCCGTGGTCAACATGGCCTTATAAATACCACCGGCCAGAACGCCAACGGTAATTTGGTCGCCCAGAGTCTCCCAACTCATAAAGGCTTCGACCAGGCCAATAATCGTGCCCAGGAAGCCCAGCATGGGTGCAACCCCGACCACGCTTGCCAGGGCCGTCATATACGCCTCCAGTCCGGCCACTACCTCGCCTCCAAATCGTTCCAGGCGTCGCGTCAGCTCCGTTCGCTCCTCAAAACGATACAGGAAGGCCGTCTCGAACAGCCGGCCGAGCGGCGTGTTGTGCTCGCGGCAGACTTGGAGCACCGCGTTCAGGGTGCCGTCTTGGTCGAGATGCCCGCCAGACCCCTGAATGAGGAGGTGCAGGCGTTCGCACAGCCGATTGAGCTGGGCTCGGAATCGCGCCAAGCCCCAAAACTTCGTAAGGACAATAGCCAGCGCGAAAATAGACAGGGCGATGATGAGATACATCACATTCCCGCCCTGGTCGATAAAGTACAGAATTCCCGGAGAGTCCACCTGTGTTGGCATAGCGCGGTATATGTAGCGGAGTTCCCCCTTGAGGGGAAGGGTGTTGCAGAAAGGCAAGACCCCGCTGAGACCTTTCCTTTTTCTTATCCGACTGGTAAGCCGCAGAGAACCGCCAGGAGCCAGCAGGCAATGGGAAGAATAGTCGCAACGGTGGATATCGAAAACTTCTCCGAAACCGGCTCGTCCATGAAACTGGACGCCCTGGTTGATACCGGAGCAAGCTACCTCACCTTACCGTTACGCTGGAAGAGCCGGTTCGGCGCGTTCGCTTCGGAGGAGACGGTTGAACTGCAAACGGCGACCCAAGAAGTCGTCCAAGGAACAGTCTGCGGTCCGGTAAAAATAACCGTGGAAGGATTTCGATCTATTTACAACGAAGTACTGTTTATAGACATGCAGCCGGAGAACGGCGAATATGAGCCCTTACTGGGCTATATCGCGCTTGAGCAATGCGGAGCGGCCGTGGATATGCTCGGCCACCGGTTGGTCCCGGTACAATATATGGATGCGAAATAGCGCCAAACAATTCGACTGAGGAAAAATTATGGCTGTTCCAGCGGTAAAACCACCACTCTCCGAGCACGACTACCACGCGTGGCTCCTCGAACAGGCGGCCCATATTCGAGCCCGTCGGTTTGACCAGATTGATTATGAGGTGCTCGCGGAGGAGTTGGAAGACATGGGGCGGAGTGAACGGCGCGCAGTCGAAAGCCATCTCAAGAATCTTCTCCTCCACCTTTTGAAATGGGCGAAGCAAAAGGAACGGCGCTCAGGAAGCTGGCGAGACAGTATTGACACGGCGCGAGATGCGCTTGCCGACTTGCTCCATGATAGCCCCAGTCTTCGCCCTCAGCTTCCTGAATTTGTCAAGCGTCAATACCCTCGCGCCCGCCGCAGCGCAGCCAACCAAACGGGCTTTGCAGTCGCAACTTTTCCGGCAATCTGCCCTTTTCGCCTGGAAGAAATTCTTGATGCCGAGTTCTTTCCGGAGACGCTTGAGGAAAGAGGGTAGAAAAGGCCCCCTCCGAGTCTGCTGCATAACCACGCGATAAAGGACGCTGCTATGAGAAACCTCTTGAAAAGTCCTCGCTCAATCACGGCCATGCTTTTCCGCTGGCGTTTTATCTACCGCTCTTGTCTGATTTTCCTCGGGGTCTCTGTTTTGTCTGTCTTTCCAGAGTCCCTTCTTCAGGCTCAGCCGCTGAATGTGGACGTACAGGTCCAGCCATTAACCGCAATAGCCCCAGTGATCGCCGTCCCGCCGGGGAGAGGCTCCTCCGCTATACGCAGGACCACGGACGACATGCGCAGGGCCGCGGACGACCGGTGGGAGCGCGCCCGGGACAGCGAAAACTTCGTGGTGGAAGTGAAGATTACCAACGGGACCGACCGCGCCTATCTGATCAAAGCCAATAAGGTCTCGTTACGCGCCGAGTCCGGCGAGCGGGTGAGACCTCTGGAAGCAAGCGAAGAGAGTCCGACCCCTGTTCTCACGGACCAGACCATCGCGCCCGGCGCAGAGATCCGTGGATATCTCTCTTTCCCGCCTGGCTCATATACAGGCGCCCGGGGTTTTCTCGTTGAAGAGCGCACCCAGGCGAACGAGGGTTTCAGCGTAGACTTTTAGGCTTGCCGGTGGGCTCTGCGTCCAGATTCTGCCTATTTCTGACGAATCTCCGGGGGAACGAACGCGGTCACGGGCGGTGGGTCGCCCTGGTAGCGTTCGACTTGAACCAGGGTGGTGTGCGCACTGGGCCCCTGACCCAGCTTTGAGGTGCCTTTGTCCAAAGTGAGCACATTTGGGTTGCCGTGTTTTTCCAATGACCCCGGCACTCCCGGTTCGAGCGGGTCATACCAGGCGCCCGTGGGAAGCTGGACTACGCTCTTTTGGATATTGGAGGTAATGCGCACACCGGCCAGACATTGCCCCCGGTCATTAAAGACCCGGACAATATCGCCCTCGCTCAGCCCACGCGCCTGGGCATCGGCCGGATGTATCCACACGGGTTCGCGTTCGGCGACCTTTAAGCTGCGACTGACCGAGCCCTGATCGAGTTGGCTGTGCAGACGTCCGACCGGCTGATTAGAAGTCAGGTGGAGGGGGTAGTGCACGGCTTTCTCGCTCCCCAGCCATTCGGCCGGTTCCATCCAGGTCGGATGGGGCGGACAATCGTCGTAGTGATACGACGCAATCCGCTCCGACCAGAGCTCGATCTTCCCGGATGGCGTGTCTAGGGGATGAGTGTCGGGGTCGGCTCGAAAAGCGGATAGAAAAGGCTGGGGCTCAGACGGGAGCGGCAGTTCAAAATAACCGTCTGCCCAAAACTGCTCGAAGTCAGGCAAAACAAAACCACGTTCCCTCGCGCGTTCACGAGAGAGAGCGTAGAGGTGGCGCAGCCAACCCGCTTCGTCTCGTCCTTCGGTAAACCCTGCTCGAAAGCCGAGGCGTTCGGCCAGGTCCGCAAAAATATCATGATCGTTCCGTGCCTCACCGACCGGCTCCAGCGCCTGTTTATTGGCTACCACAAAGCCGTCGCGGGGCGTGCAGACCATATCGTTGCGTTCGAGCGGGGTCGTCGCCGGGAGGATGATATCCGCGTGGCGTGCCATGGGCGTCCACCACGGCTCATGGACGATAACGGTGTCCGGCTTTTGCCAGGCGCGTAACAGGCGGTTCAAATCCTGATGGTGATGGAAGACGTTGCCGCCCACCCAGTAGACCAGGCGAATATCAGGATAGGTTGCCCGGCGGCCGTTATAGTCGAACTCCGTGTTCGGATTCAGCAACAGGTCGGCAATTCGGGCAACCGGGATGACATCCTCAACCGGGTGGGCACAGCGGTCCAGTGTAGCCCAGGGAATGCGAGAGGCCGGGTTTCCGACCGTGGCGACGGAAGCGTAGCCATAGCCAAACCCCCCGCCGGGGAGACCGATTTGTCCCAACATGGCGGCCAGCGTGATCGCCATCCAATAGGTCTGCTCACCATGATCCGCCCGTTGGAGGGACCACGCTATCGTGATCAGCGTGCGCTTGGCGGCCATACGCCGGGCCAACGCTGTAATCGTCTCGGCCTTCAGGCCGGTGATAGTGGCCGCCCAGTGCGCATCCTTGGGCTGGCCGTCGCTTTCGCCCATGAGATAGGGTCGAAACCGCTCAAAGCCAACGCAGTAGCGCGTCAGGAACGCGGAATCGGCCAGTCCCTGTGTGACCAGGCTATGGGCCAGACCGAGCATCAGCGCCACATCGGTATTGGGGCGCGGGGTCAGCCATTCGGCCCGCACAAAGTCGGCCGTGTCGTTTTTCACCGGACCGATATTCAGGAATTCGACACCCGCCTGCCGACAGGCCTCAAGGCCCGCTCGGGTGCGATGCCGGGCCACCCCGCCGTAGGCCACCTGCGCGTTTTTGAGTGGCATCCCGCCAAACGCCACCACCAGCTCGGAATGTCGAGCGATCGTCTGCCACGAGGTCTGCTCGACCAGCAGACGAAAAAAATTTCCAGCAATATAGGGCATGGCCACATCGGCCGCGGCGTGGCTGTAGGTGTTTATGGAACGCACAAAGCCACCAAAGAGATTCAGGAAGCGATGCAACTGGCCTTGGGGAAAATGAAAGGAACCGGCGCTGCCCCAACCGTATGAGCCGGCATAAATCGCCCGGTTGCTGAACGTGCTGCGGATACGTTCGAGTTCGGCGGCAACAAGCTCAAGCGCCCGCTCCCAACTGAGCGCGACAAAAGGTTCGCCCCCACGGGTGCCACTGCCGGGTCCGTTCCTGAGCCAGCCTTCCCGTACCATGGGTTGGCGGATGCGGAGATCGTCGTTGACCGCCTCTATATAGGAGCGCCCCAGAGGAGAAGGGTCCGGGTCTTCGGGCGTGGCATCCATGGCAACCAAACGACCTTCTTTGACCCGAGGCGCGTAGCCACCCCAGTGGAAGGCGGAACGGGGGTTTGCGGCGTTGTCAGCAATCTTCATGAGCCGGGATTTTCCTCTGAGACAGAAGCGCAAAGGGGCACGCTGGCGTACCCCTCAGAAGACGGTGAAGAACACAGAGGCGCTTAGGCCCCACACGTTTGGTTGGCAAAGTCCTGAATTTTGGTCTTGAGACTGTTATCGCCGAGCCGTTTCAACATTCTTTGAGCGCTACTGACCGTCTTACATGCCTGGGCGGCATTGCCGAGGGTGTCATTCAGACGGGCGACTTCAAACGTCCCGCGAAACCAGAGCGGATCACCGACCTGGGTACTCTTGAGCATGGCCTCCCACAGGGAGAGCGCCCGTTTTTTATCTCCCCGCACCTCAGAGACCTGGGCTAAGCCGACAAGGGCGACAATCGCGTAGGCGCCCTGCTTTTGCTCAAGGTCTTTATAGATAAGCTCAGCCTTGTCGTATTGCTTGGTATCGAGATAGAGCTGGGCCAAGTCATAGTGGAAGCGATCCGGAGACTGATCCTCCGCAAATTGGCCATCGTTCTTGAGCCATGCCTCATGCAGACGCGTCAGCGCCCGCTTGGCAATGAGTTCGTTGTCTGTATCATCCTGACGGCGGAGCTTACGGATGTCTTTTTCCAGCACGCCAGACAGGCCGGCCAGGAGTTCCTCTTGTTTGTCGGGCTGATAGCGCTCTAAAATCGTATCCACGTCTCTTGCGAGCTCGGCATAGCGCCCGGTCTTCTGTAGCGCGACCAGCCGGGTCCGGGCAACGGTTTCAAACGCATCCGGCTGCTTCGGATATTTCTCTTCAAAGCCGTCGAGGAAAGAGACGATCTGTTCGGCGTTCGCGTCCATATCGTGACTCAAATAGACCGCATGCATCACGCTGACCTTGCCCGGATATTCGCGGTAAGGGTTCCGCTTCACCAGTTTGGGACTGCTCTTGGCCAAGGTCGCGCTGTTTTTCCAGTAGGCGTCCAGACTGGCTCCAATCCGCTGGCGGATAGTGTCTTCACTCAGCCCACTACTGGTATCGCCGTCTTCAATCGCATGCAGCACCTCGAAGTAGGCCTGGAGCGTGGCATAGTCGGCCCGCACCCGGAACGCCGGCGCACCGCGCACTTTTTTATACGCATCGGTTGCCTTCAAATACTCCTCTTGCTCTTGGTAATACTCACCCAGCCGGAAGTGGGCTTCGTAAATGGAGCGGTGCTTGGGGTATTTCCGCGCGAAGTCGCGAATCGCCTGCACATACAGCTTCCCGTTCCGCGCACTTTGATTCCGGGCGTATAAGGACTCCGCCGACTTGAACTGAAAGTATTCCGCGTCAGCCGCGTGCTTGGTCTTGGCTCCTCCGTTGCTGAGGAAGGTGTCCAAGCTCGTGATGGCCTGTCGATACCGACGTTGTTCATACAGCCCCACGCCCAGGTAGTATTGCGCGTCTGTCTGATACACGGCAGCGTTGGGATCGTTTGAAGCGATGACTTCCTCAAGAAAAGGAACCGCTTTGGCAAAGCGTCGTTTCTGCATATGCTCCTTGGCTTTTAACCAGGGCGGAAACGGGTTTTCCTGCTCGGCGATGACGAGTTCTTCCTCGCGCGTCAGCTCTGCCTGTATCAACGCATCGGCTCGGTCCTGCCACTTACCGCCGGCCTTGCGGAGTTCAAGAATCAATCCGAGGAGTTGGCCGCGCAACTGGCTGCGCTTCTTGCCGCTCGCCTTTCTACTCTGCTTGGCAATATTTTTTGCCTGCTGGAATTGGGCTTGCGCCAATTCCGTCGGAGAAGACTGGGTTTTCCCGCCACGCTTGGCATAGCGCCGGGTCTGCTTCAGCGCCCTCTGGGCCTTGCGTTTCATATCGGCAGACACGCCGGGCTGTTTGAGCAGCAGTTCAAAGTCTCGTATGGCCCAGTCAAACTTCTCGAGTTCGCGCTCGCTCAGCGCTCGGCCGAACAGGCTCTCGTTCTTGAGCCGTGAGGCCTGGTCGCCAACCGCGAATTCACCAAAGCCGTTCATGGCCTCAGTCAGCAGGGTGTTCTTTTTCTTCTCATCGAACGTGAACGAGCCGATGTAGTTCAGCCAGTTCAAGAAATACAAGGCGCGCGCCGCCACACCTTGTTCAGCCCGGTATTCCTGTGAGTCCTGCACGGCCTCCAGGTCGCCATCCCGCGCAATGACATCCTGTGTCAGCTGGTCAACGCGCTTGAAACTGCCGGTATAGATGTCGTTGAGCGAACCGTGGAGCGTCTCGTAGACAGCGCGGATTGCTTTTCTGCTCGACGGGGTTTTGACCGATTGGGCCAAATTGGGGAGCGCCACAAACTCTAGGGCAACCGGGCCAAGAATTTGAATGGCTTGCAGCTTGGCCTGCGCATCCCAACTTCCCCGTTTGAGCGCATTGGCCTTGCTCCGGGCCTGCTTCGCCCGGGCAGAGAGTTCGGCAATAGACGCCGCCTCGACCTCGGAGTTCAACCAACCCAGGTTCAGGCTCAGAGAGATTATACCGATAATGGAAACCAGACGCCGCACGCTTGCACTCCTTTTTCGACCCTGCCATTCCCGTCGTGGCCCTGCGTTCAAAGCTCCTACAGTCCAGCCCCGCCTGCACGAAGAGAAACGCTTGCCCGGCGCTGAGTCAGGGTTCTCTAGTATCACACTATTTGACCTTCAGACCGCATCCTACTCCAGGTCCCGCAGGTATTTCGCCATCTCCACTTCCCAGCGCGAACCAAAGGTCATAATGATGATGTTCTTGGTCAATGCCTTTTCCTCAGTCAGCGGGATAAAATCCCCCCCGCCGGCGCGGGCCACGGACGCCATGGTATGCCGGAAGTCGCGATAGAAACTCGGCAGCGGCGTTGGCTGAAAGGCGACCTTCATAATTTTCCCGGTCCGTTCCCAGAGCGCGTACTCAAAGTCCTCGTGCATCTTATCGGCCAGGTCCATCACGCTGACCACCCCACCGCGCGCCTGGAATCCTTGGGCCAGGCCCAGCACGCTGCTCATGCTCTCCGGATGGGGCGGCGAACCCGCGACGAGAATCACCACCCGCCGTGAGCGTTTCCGCCAGCTCAAATCGTTCATGGCCGCGTCCATGCCTTCATACACCGCTTCCGGCCAATCGCCACCACCGTCGGAGTGCATATTGGCCAAAAAACCTTTGAGCTTGGGTGTGGAAAAACTCAAGTCCACCCATTTGGTGACATATTCTTCGCCCCTGTCACGATAGGCCACCACCCCGACCCGTGAGGTTGGGACGAGCTTGCGCAACAGCGTCACCAGCTTCGTCAAGCGGTCACGAACCGAATCGATCACAAACTGCATGCTGTCCGTTGCGTCAATCACCAGGGCGACATCCAGACCAACCTTACGCAGCCCGCGACCATAGTCGCCAAAACCCCCGCCCCCGCCGAGGTCTCCCGCGCCAACCAGACCGCTGAGCTGGGCATCGATACCAGAAAAACTACTGTCGGTGCGCTGGACCTCAATCGTCACCGGTCCGATGCCCGAGAAGATGGGAATAGCCGCCCGTTGGATAGGGGCCTGGAGCGGACCGGTTGAGGACGGGCCAGTTGGGCGCGCCCTGTTCGGCGCGAGGTCTTCCATGGTCAGGATGCCCGGAATATCCTCTAATGAGGGCTCCCCCTCCCAATCGTCCGGCATCTCCTCTTCCGCCATGGCGTCCAGTTCTTCTTGCGTGAGCGGCAGAGCCTTGACCAGAATCCTGTCCGGCTCTTTCATGATGGTCACCGCCGTGGTGGCAAAGATGGACAAAATGAGAATATGAGCCGCCGTCGAGAAGGCGAACCAGCGCGCATTTCTGCCAAAGCCGCCACCTCGATACAACCACAAATCCTCTTGGATTTTACGCTCGACTGAGGTTTGCTCGGATGTTTTTGTGCTGTCTTCGGGTGAAGCCATGGCCTCCCCTCCTTTAGCGATGACGACGGACCGCTTACCCCGCCTGTCTGGCCGCAATCGCAACCTGAGTTGCTCCAGCTCGTTGGGCAATGGAGAGAATTTTTACCGCCTCTCCTAAAATGACATCCTTATCCCCTTCGAGTACAACCGGCACGTCTGGCTTGGCCGTGACTTGCTGCCGAATGGCGACCTCAAGATCGGCCATGGTCACCGGTCTGGCGTTCACAAAAATTTCCTTTTGGGGGGTGACCGTAATGACAATCTGCCGTGGCTCCGAGTCGGTTTCCTGCACCTCGGGCAGGTTGATCTCGGCTCCAGATTGGACCATCGCCACACTTGTCACCATAAAGATGATCAGTAGCACCAAAAAGATGTCGCACAAGGGAACGATATTGATCTCGGCCATAATATCGGATCCACTCCCGCTCTTCTTGCGTGGGTTAGTCATTCCCATGAGCTTTCCTCCCCAGGCGGACTGCTTCGAGGACACGGTCTGAGCTGATCGTTGTGGCCGCCTCGATCCGCTCAAGCTTGGTATGAAAATAGTTATAGAAGACCACCGCAACGATCCCGACTGCGAGACCAAGAGCCGTTGCAACCAGCGCCTCGGAAATACCACCGGCCACCACAGCAAAACCACCACTGCCCTCAACCGCCATATTTGTGAAGGATTTGATAATCCCGATGACAGTGCCGAGTAGCCCAATGAAGGGCGCACTCACGCCGACTGTTCCCAGGACCCAGATGCTGCCTTTGAGCGCCTCGATTTCCTCGAAGCGCCGGTCCTCAATGATTTCAGACAAATATTCGAGCGATTCGCCCTCTTGTTGAGCAAGGACATCTCGAAATATCCGGCCCGCCGGTTTATCCGCCTGCTCCTCGGCGGAGGTAGTCGCGGTTTGAAAATCACCCTTCTGTAAGGCGCCCACCAGACCGCCGGCAATCTGCAGCGTCCCCCCGATCAATCCGCGTAGGGCAACTATCCGTTCAAAGATGATAGTGATGACAACCACCGACATTATGATCAAGGGGTAGGTGATATACCACCCCTGCTGGATCATATCGAGAACACTTAAACCTTCCATTCTGAACCCTCCTCTTGTGTGGGATGTCTGTGCGTTTTTTCCTATATCGCTTCTCTTTCCGAAGAAGAGACGCCGGTTGGTCCATCTGCCTTCAATCCTTGACCATTCTGTCCATCGATTGTGGCCAGGAATTTCTCAAGCCAATGAATCTCCCCTTTCAAATACGCCAATCCATGCATAATAATCTGGGCTTGCGGGAGTGTCACATCCTGCTCATTCCAGTAGGCCTGCTGCTCGGCGACCCAGGCCAGACGCCTACGGGTCCCATCAAGTTGGCTCTGGAGTGCCTCGCGCAGTTCCGAGTCGTCAAGCAGATGACTGAAGGCGAGCGCGGCGTTCAAGGGGTCAAAGACTTTGGTTCGCTCCTCGGTGTCGAACAGCTGACGCCGCAACTCGGCCCGCAAATAGTCGTGGCCGGCCGACGTAATTTGGTAGACCTGCCGGGCCGGATAGTTCCCCTTTTGTTCGACTTTGGTCTTTTCGACATACCCGGCCTGTTCAAGCTGCCCGAGGTTATAGTAGAGCGAGCCACCACTCAGGTTGATATACTTGGCGTACAGCCGGTGCTCGACTTCTTGCCGTAGTTCATAGCCATGAAACGGCTTCTCGGATAACAGCCCTAAGATGACGAGTTGAACGCTAATTTTGTATCTCCTATAGATTAGTTTGATTAGACTAATCTATAGGAGGTTATGGTTCAAAGCAAGAGACTTTTTATTCTTTTTTTTCAACGAGGAAAAAATTGTATCCTGAGGAAAACCGAGCCATGTCCTTCAGGATCAATCCGCGTCAATAACGCCACGTCCTCTCAGTAAGTTGAGGATAATATCCAAGCTGTGCTCGCGCAGATGAATTTTGAGCTGATCGTAGAGGGTAAAATTGGCCAAGCGGAGAAAGGGACGGCCGTGAACAAAGTCAATAATGTTGATACAGCCGAAGTCCTGCTCGATATTAAAAATCCTCCCCTGTGTGATCCCTGTGGCATGGGCCAAAAAAGCGTTGTTCACGCCCCCATGCGCAACCAGGAGAACGGTTTGCCAGTCATCTTTGGCTAAGAGGGTCTGGAGGAGGCGCCCGGCACGGGCATAGACCTGACGGAAACTCTCTCCGCCCAGGTAGGATTCGTCCCAGTCGGAATCCGTATTCTTAAAGAACTCCTGAATCTCCTTAAATATGTCGGTCAGACTTTTTTGGGCGAGGACCGTATCACTCGGGATGATCTCGCTCAGCTCCGGCGCCACCTGAATGTCCAACTCTTTTTCTGTGGCGATGATCTGGGCGGTTTCATACGCCCGCTCAAGCGGACTGGCGTAAATCGCATCAAGCGGCACCCCCCGAAAGAGCAAGGCGACCGCGGCGGTCTGCTCTCGCCCGCGTTCGGTCAGCGCCCCGTTCCCCAGCGCCCCTTCGTTGGCCACCCGTTGATACAGGGTTTCCCCATGACGCATCAGGTAGATGCGGCGTCCGTCCATCAGTCTGCTTTCCATATTATTTTTTGGCAAACGGCTTGTCGCGATCACGCAGGGCTTCTTTGAGGCCGCGTTCCATCATTTTCTTGACCTCATTTTTGACCGTTTTGGTCTGGTGGGCAATCACGTCAAATTCCGTTGCCGACTGTTCGGCCGCATACAGGCCCATCGCCTCGAAAAAGCGATTGGTCGCCGCCTTATGGAGCGTCAACAGGTCAACCGGAACCGCCGCGACGCGGCGGGCGTAACGCAGCACCTCGTCCTCCAACTGAGGTTTCGGGTAGACGTGGTTAATCAGGCCATTTTCCAGCGCCTCAGCCGCGGTCATGGAATCTCCGGTAAAGAGAAATTCTTTTGTCTTGCGCATCCCCATCAGATAGGGCCACATGGCCAGCGACGGGAGCACTCCGAGCGAGCGTCCGGCCGGGTGGCCGAACTGGGCATCGTCGGCCGCAAAGACCAGGTCACAATGTCCCACAAACTCTGTCGCTCCGGCCAAACAATAGCCGTGGACCTGCGCAATCGTCGGTTTGGGCAGGTTCCACAGGCGCTGCCAGCGGGCGACGAGCTTGCGCAATCCCCAGCGGTCACTGGTGACGCTAAAGCCTCCCCCCGGCCCTGAAACCGGCTGGAGATCATAGCCCGCGCAGAAGGCCCGCCCGGCTCCACGAATAATCAGGACACTGGCATCGTTGTCCGTTTCAAACTCCTCCAGGGCCGCATCCAACTCGGACAAGAGTTGGCGGCTCATCGCGTTCAGTTTCTCCGGACGGTTCAGCGTCACGCGGACAATCTTGTCTTCGACCTGCTCGTAGATAATGGCCTCATATGCCATAGGGCGGTCTCCTTTCCCTATTGGTGGGGAGAATAGAACGTCTGGCTTACCACAGGCGACCATGAGTGCATAGAGACAAATGGCTGGTCAGCCTCATCCGCCGGCAATCATCCTTGTTCCGTATTCTTCTTCTGCGTACAGTTGCAGTGCAGATGCGAGCGTAATTGTGTTCTGTTGTTCCGCAGCCGGAGGGTCCCATGTCAACGGATGTAACCGCACTCCTGACCAGCGCCGTCCAATCGGGCGCTTCTGACATCCATCTCAGCAGTGGCGCCCCACCCATGATGCGGCTCGACGGGGTCATGAAACGGCTTGATCCGACCCCGCTGTCCCGGGATGAGGTCCAGGCTCTCGTGTACGACATCATGGATGAGGAGCAGCGGAAAATGTTTGAGGCGAGTCTCGAACTCGACTTCTCCTGTGACCTGGGTGAGGTGGGGCGCTTTCGGGTGAATGTCTTTATGCAGCAACGCGGTGAGGGCGCGGTGTTGCGGGCCATCCCCACGGAGATTGCCTCGTTCGAGGAACTCGGGCTGCCGCCGATTCTCAGCCAACTGTGTACGCGGGGAAAAGGGCTGATCCTGGTGACCGGTCCGACCGGCTGTGGAAAATCGACCACCCTGGCCGCCATGGTCAACCATCTCAACGAGACGGTCGCAGGCCACATCGTTACGATTGAAGACCCCATCGAATTCAGCCACCAGTCCAAGCAGTGTCTCGTCAACCAGCGTGAACTCGGTGTCCACACCCACTCGTTTGCCAATGCGCTGCGGGCGGTCTTACGCGAAGATCCCGACATTATTCTGGTTGGTGAAATGCGCGACCTGGAAACTATCCAACTCGCGCTTACGGCCGCGGAAACCGGCCATCTTGTTTTGAGCACCTTACACGCGCCAGGCGTGGCGCAGGCCGTTGACCGGATCATTGACGTATTCCCCGCCGCCCAACAGGCCCAGATTCGGACCCAGTTCGCCGACTCGATTGCAGCCATCATCACCCAGACTTTATGTCAAAAGACAGGCGGGGGACGAGTCGCGGCTCTGGAAATCCTGGTGGGCACCCCGGCCGTCCGCACGCTGATCCGCGAGGGCAAGGGGCACCAAATTCTCTCAGCCCTACAGGTCGGCCAGAAGGATGGGATGCAGACCATGGACAGGGCGCTTGTGGCCCTTGCTACGCGAGGGCGTATTACGCAGGAAGAAGCCCAGGCCAAGAGTCCGACCCCGAACCTCTTTGGTCAGGCTGGTCGGGCACTCCTGCGCAGATGAGATGTAGAGCGGCCATCGACTGGCTACGCAGCGACCTCCACGTAGGCCCATTTCGTAGATGGTTGAGGGACAGGTAGACCTTCCTGCTTGAGGCCATTGACGTGAAACTCAATCGCCTCCTTCATGTTGGCCTCGGTCTCTTTCTCGGTCCGACCCGTGGACACGCAACCCGGCACATCCGGGGAGTACGCCGAGAAGCCGGTTTCGGTTTTCTCTACGACAATAAGATATTTCATTTCTTCAGTCCTGCCTGTCTAAGAGCGCTATTGAGGGTGCCAATAGCAAGATCATCGCCCGGATGTCCAGGCACTGTCACCAACCCACGTTTCGTCGGATGCTTTAATTGCCTATGGCTGCCTCGCATCCGCATTTGGTATCAGCCCTCGGCCTCAAGCAGTCGAATGACCTCCCTTACTTTCATATGCGGAACACATCTTCGTTACGACCCACACGACTCACTGTCTAACAACAGAGCTTTAGCGTCGCTTGGAACGCCTGGTTATGCGTATCGCTAGAACGGGATTTTATCAAACTGGTCTGCCCTATCGACCGATGTCTTGGCACTCGGCCTCTCTATGGCTTCAATGAACCGGATACAGCTAGGGCGTGTCATCAGTTAGGAAGAATCCTTGGGGTTTTCCTCCCCTGCTGAGCTATACTTCTCGCGGTAGCCAGAGCGAGGAGGGTTTTGAGAATGACGAGACGGTATGCCCTACGGGATGACCAGTGGGAGCGGATTCAGGATCTCTTGCCAGGGCGAGAGGGCCATGTGGGGGGCACGGCGAAGGATAACCGCCGGTTTGTGGAAGCGGTCCTGTACCGCTATCGCGCCGGCATTCCCTGGCGTGACCTCCCCCTGCGGTTTGGGGATTTCCGCGTGGTGCATACTCGGCATATGCGCTGGAGTAAGAGCGGGGTGTGGGAGAAGGTGTTCAGGCACCTTGCGGCCGACGCCGACAACGAATACGCCATGATCGATGCCACGATTATCCGCGCCCATCAACACGCCGCCGGGGCAAAAGGGGGGACCCAGAGACGGAATGCCTTGGCCGCTCCCGAGGGGGGTTGAGTACCAAACTCCACGCGACCTGTGATGCCCTGGGCAATCCGACCAGCTTTCATCTCACGCCGGGCCAAGCCTCGGACCTCGCTGGCGCGGATGCGCTGCTCCCAGATTTGGTGAAGCACATCCAGGCCTTGCTCGCGGATACCGCGTATGATGCCCAGGAGCGCGTCCTTGACGTGTTGGAGAAGGCGGAGGTGACGATTGTTATTCCCCCCAAAACGAATCGGCGCCAGCCACGCTCCTATGATACGCACCTCTATCAGGCACGCCATCTGATTGAAAACTTCTTCGCGAAACTGAAACAATATCGTGCGCTTGCCACCCGCTATGACAAACGCGCGGTCAGCTTTCTGGGAGCTATCTATCTAGCCGCCTCGGTGATCCTCCTTAACTGATGACACCCCCTAGGCTCAGGACCTATAGATGGGCCTTTACCGGAAGCGGGCGTATGCTTCAATCTGCCCAGATATGAGGGAGATTGTCATGGCTGAGCACCATTTCTGGCTTTCCGAGGCTCAGTTCGCCTGTCTTCAGCCGCTGTTACCAACCAAGGTGCGCGGCGTGCCCCGGGTCGATGACCGGCGGGTCATCTCCGGTATCATCCACGTTATCCGAAACGGCTTGAGGTGGCGCGACGCGCCCGCCTGCTACGGCCCGTCCCAGACGCTCTATAATCGCTTTGTGCGCTGGAGCAAGGCGGGCGTCTTCACCCGCCTCTTCGCCGCCCTGGCCGGCGAAAGCGACGCCCCGGCCACCGTGATGATCGACACCACGCATCTGAAGGCCCACCGGACTGCGGCCAGTCTGCTCAAAAAGGGGCGCTTGCGCGCTGTACCGGGCGCACCCGCGGCGGACTCAACTCGAAACTCCACGCCGTCTGCGATGGAGACGGTAAACCCGTGATGCTACTCCTAACTGCCGGACAGGTCAGCGATTATCGTAGCGCTATTGTTACCGTCCTTGGGCACAATCCAGATATGACAGATGTGCTCGTCCCTTGGAGGTAGTTCAACCTTGATGACCTCCGCTTCACCGAACCGTGAACCCATGACCCAAAGCCCGGTTGCTATATTTTGAGGTTGAGCTCGATAAAGCCGAAATTGGCGTCGCTGCCCGTGTAGATGCGGTCGATGATGCTATCGCCAAATGCATGCGCAAAGAAAACATGCACGTTGACGTGCTCGTTGATCGTGTAGTTGAGCGTGGTTTCGACAATCTGAAACAGGTCGCGCTTGCCAAAGGTCGGGCGCCCCGCGAAACCAAAGCCGACTTGACGGTCTTCAAGGGTGGCCCCCGCGCCCTGGTACCACAGGTCGTTCTTCTCGCTGACGCGAATATAGTGAAAGTCCGTGCGCCAGACCAACCCTTTGAACGGACGCAGAATCAGCTGGAAGAAGATGTCCTCGTTATTCATCAGGTTGTAGAAGGTGGAAAACGTATACACCCGGGCAGTCGGCAGCATCTGGAAAAAGGTGTCGTGGTCACCGTCGTTGGGGTCGTCGTCGCCCGAGCTGCGGTTATAGCCAATCCGAAGCCAGGGTTTCCACGGCAGCCCGCCGGGTTGCCAGCCGGCCTCGGCGGCAAACGCCCAGGCGGAGTGATCCTGCCGACCCCAGTCGCCCCCCTGCCCGACGCCCCAGCCCATCAGGTCAATCGGGCCCGACGCAGTCGGAATGACGTGCACAAGATTGCCTCCGTAGGCATGCACGGTAATATGACGCCGGTCGGCGTTGCGCACCGCGACCGGCCGATTGTCGGTCGGCCGCAGCCCGCGACCGTCAGCATAGTAAATATAAAAGAGCCGGGCGTCACTCGTTTCCGCGAACGCCGGCCGGGTCACGTTGAACCCGGTGTAGAGCACATCGATGTCGTCCACCGTCTTCATACCGGCCAAGTCGAAACCGCCTTGGGTGGGGTGTGAGCCATGGGCGGTGAGATTATACGCCCCCTTGGTGTAGCTTGCCGTAAAGCCGTCATAAGAGCGCCCGGTGTGCGACCAGGCGAATGGGCCGATCATACGCTGCGAGACACGAAAGCGTTTGACCCAGTCAATCGTGGGCTCCTTGCTCATCACCTCCGCGCCTGCTGCAAACAGCATCCGCCCGCCTTTGAGCTTCAGGCCCGGTATCCCAAGCTGCTTGAGGGTCACATGCGCCTGCTTGAGGAAAACAACAGTATCATCGTCTTTGCGATTATGCGTCCGATAGACGTGCCCCAGACCGAACGCCCCCTGTGGGGCCGGGCCGACAGCGTCGTCGGGAAGACCCAGTAGCGACGTGTTTTGCGTCTCGACATACAGGTCGAACAAGTCGTCGGTCCACTTGAAGCCCAGCTTGGCGACGGTGGCTGCGTAGGCATACGAAGAGTCGCCCGAGCTGCCCTCAAACCAATCCCAGAATTCGCCCCGCGTGCGCAGACTCGCCGAGAGCGACAGCTTCGTTGATATCTGAGTGACCGGCAGTTCCGCCCTCAGCGGCGTAGGAGCCAACAGGAGGAGCCACAATCCCGTCAACAACACGCCTCTCCATCGAGTCGTGCGGAATGTACGATAAATCATCTGGTGGGTCGTCTCAGTGGCTTTCACCACGGTGTTTTCACAAACGCTCATAACCGCTCTCCCTCTCTCGATATCCTCGACTGACGAATCTACCTCTACGGACCCGGACAGTTACCGAAAGCGTTTTCCGACGTTTGACGGAGGCAATCTCGATGCCGGCCATGTAACGCCTAGCGGCGGAGACCAACGCGTCAAAAGTAACGAAAATGCAACAGGCATTTGATGAAGGGGACCTTCCACCGGTGTCCTTACCAACTACGCTAGGGGCGGAGGCCGGTAGCGGCAGGCGCTCCATTGGAAGTATCAGGGACGTATGTCGATTTCGACAGCTTCCAAACCAGCCTGAAGCCGTTCTGGAGTATCTTTCAGAATGAAATTGCGAGGGAGACTCTTTATCGTGGTCTCGGTCATCTTGACCGGAGATGGTCGCCAATGTCTTCCAGTCTGGCAAACTCGCAAATCTCCCCTAGCCTAGCCCATTTGGGCGGCGGCCTGGGCTAGGGTGTCCAGGTTCCTGATGAGTCTCAGGGCCTGAGCAAATACATCCGTCGGCTTTTTGTTCCGTGGTTCCTCGCGAGTCGTGTGTGGCAAGTTAATGTCCAGATACAGCTTTATCCGTGTCATCTCCGCCAGTATGATATTGGTAATCTCAAAGACCTCCGACGGGGTTACCCGGACAAGCGTCAGATTCGGAACGCTGGATGAATCCATACCCAGCCGGTTCTGAAGGCCAATGACCTTGTATGAGGCTCTCAGCATCTGCTGGGCGACATCCTGTGGGCTTTTTCGACCCTCCACTACAGGCGGGTCGAGTCCGAGAGAGACTCCGAGTTTGGCAGCGATCAAACTCATGTCATCGTGAATGTGCATCACATTCCCAAAGACATCGTTCGGCGTGATGGACCGACCCACAAGCCCGTCCAGCAGGAATGACGCATCCCCCAGGTTTTTATAGACCAGTGACGGTGTCTTGCCACCGGCAAAGGGAGCAGGTTCGATCGGGGTCTCAATGACGAGTTGCCCCTTTATTCTGCGGACCTCTTCGAGGATGGTCTGTACCGAGCCCAAGACATCCGTCGGGATAATATTCTTGACAGGTATCTGTCCGGGGTCGACCGGAATCATCCCGAGCTTTCTTTGGGCACGAGCGACTTTCCTCAGAACTTCGAGAGTTTTCGCGTAGGCATGAAACGGCGAGCGACCTTCCTGGAGTTCAGCCGGGCTGGGGTAATCGTCGACGGCCATCTCGTTTCTCAGGATTTCGACTTCCGAGAGCACATCTAGCGTCGCCTGAAACACATGACTGGGTGTCACATTGCTCTCGGTCCCCTCCTCCTCTTGAGCAGCGGCCTCTCTTGTCTGTGCCCCGAACACCTCGGCTATCCTGGAGGTGAAATGACTCCAACTATCTTCCTGCCCTTCCTGCGCCTCCACCGGTCCGACTGAAATCCCAAACAGCCCGAGAGAGCAAAATATCGTTGCCCGTCTAACTCGTTTCTTCATGTTGTCCCTTTCCTTATGCGGGTCATGTTTACTATTGCATACAGCTACGGCTACTCTGTCACGAAGAGACGAATGATGACGCCACCCATCACATCCCCGAGCTTGAAGTCGTTTCGCGGCGACTTGGGGTGGCTGTTGTGGCATGAGACACACGCCTCGACACTCGCCACATCCGCATAGATGGCCACGAAGCTTTGCTTACCGAAGAAGTTCTCCTCGGCATAGAAGCGTTCCTTGGGATTGGCCTTCACATGCTGAAGGCCTTGCTCCTCAACGGGTGTGATCGGACCCATCGCCTCGTTGATCGGAGTGAGCGCGCGTAGCGCGAGCCAGAAGTCACCGGTTTCACCGGTTTCATCCAAGAGTTCCTCGGCGGCGAAACGGAACATCTGCGCCGGCAACGGCAGCCCCTTCTCGTTTTTGTAGTGCTCCGAGGCGGTGACAACGGATTCCTCGTTGGAGAGCCGCTGCACAATGTCCCTCGTATAGACTTTGCGATTGGCGAAAGCCAACTCGTAGAGCATGTCGGCGACTTGACGATGCGGAATCCCGTCAGCAGCGGCGACACTGACAGCGACAGTAAGACTGAGAGTCAAGGTTATGCTCTTGAGCAGTGATTTCATGAGAACCTCCTGATACAGATTAACACTTCTTAGTATCTCAATGTCGCGATTGCTTTTCAGCGGTACGAGCCAATGTCTTCCAGTCTGGCAAGTGCGAAAAAATTCGCCTGACTACCCCATTTGGGCGGCAGTCTCAGCCAGGGTGTCCAGGTTCCTGATGAGTCTCAGAGCCTGAGCAAATACATCCGTCGGCTTTTTGTTCCGTGGTTCCTCGCGAGGCGTATATGGCAAGTTAATGTCCAGATGCAGCTTTATCCGTGTCATCTCCGCCAGTATGATATTGGTAATCTCAAAGACCTCCGACGGGGTTATCCGGACAAGCGTCAGATTCGGAACGCTGGATGAATCCATACCCAGCCCGTTCTGAAGGCCAATGACCTTGTATGTGGCCCTGAGCATTTGCTGAGCGACCTCCTGTGGGCGTTTTCGACCCTCCACTACAGGCGGGTCGAGTTCGAGGGAAGCTTCGAGCTTGGCAGCGATCAAACTCATGTCATCGTGAATGTGCATCACATTCCCAAAGACATCGTTCGGCGTGATGGACCGACCCACAAGCCCGTCCAGCAAGAATGACGCATCCCCCAGGTTTTTATAGACCAGTGACGGTGTCTTGCCACCGGCAAAGGGAGCAGGTTCGATCGGGGTCTCAATGACGAGTTGCCCCTTTATTCTGCGGACCTCTTCGAGGATGGTCTGCACCGAGCCCAAGACATCTGTCGGGGTAATATTCTTGACAGGTATCTGTCCGGGATCGACCGGACTCATCCCGAGCTTTCTTTGGGTACGAGCGACTTTCCTCAGAACTTCGAGAGTTTTCGCGTAGGCATGAAACGGCGAGCGACCTTCCTGGAGTTCAGCCGGGCTGGGGTAATCGTCGACGGCCATCTCGTTTCTCAGGATTTCGACTTCCGAGAGAAGATCTAGCGTCGCCTGAAACACGTGACTGGGTGTCACATTGCTCTCGGTCCCCTCCTCTTGGGTGGTGGCCTCTCTTGTCTGGAACCCGAACGTCTCGGCTATCCTGGAGATGAAATGACTCCAACTATCTTCCTGCGCCTCCACCGGTCCGACTGAAATCCCAAACAGCCCGAGAGAGCAAAATATCGTTGCCCGTCTAACTCGTTTCTTCATGTTGTCTTTTCCCCTAAGCGATAGAGTATCTGCTATAAAACTCACGTGCTGGTTACGGACCAATACAACCAAGATATAGTGATGGACTCTCGTGCTGGCCCATCCGATAATGGGGATCACACGTTCAAGGGGGACAGGGTAAGGCCGGTAGCTGGCTGCATACGTTCAGGATACATGCGGCGAGCATCGCAACGGTACTGGATCTGGAATACATTCGGATTACATGCGGGGTTAGACATAGATACATGCAGCCTTCATGTCAAGTCCATCCGGTGGTGCGTCCTGTCCTCAATTAGGCTACTTCGGCCCAAATTAAGGACAGGATCGGGGTAAGCTATAGTTTTTATTGATAAATTTTTCAAATTGACATATTGCCGCGAATCGATCAGAAACCCAGCCGTTGATAAAGCCATTACGTACGGAACACCCGCTACTGTCAGCAGGCTGGCATATACCGAGAATGACCGTGCGGGATTTCAGGGTGATAAATCCATGGACTCGCCAACCAGCGTCTTGATGAACACCACGATCGCCTCCGTCGTGAAGATAGGGCTCGGTCAGGGCCGCCATTCGCAGGCTTGGGACCTTGAAGACATGACGGTCAGCGGCTTTCCTGGTGACATTGTAGCGGCCGAGGTCGGCATCGGTGATGTTGCCCCGATTCTTGAAATAATCGTTGACTACACCGAAGACCCGGAACATGCTGCCTCCTACATTCACGCCTGGGTGACAGGAGACGCAACCGTAGCTCTTGAACAGGGCATAGCCGTGCTTCTCCAGCGTGCTGAGGGCTGTGTCATCGCCCTTCAGATACTGGTTGAGGCGGCTGTTCGAGGTAATGTAAAGACTTTAGAAATTCGCCGAGCGCGTTCTTGATGTTCTCGCGGTTAATGCCGTCTGGATAGAGGGCCTTGAAGCGGGAGGGGTAGCTGTCGTGCTGGTAGAGCTTGGAGACGACATCAGGCCAAAGACTTCCCAGATAGGTCGGCGACTGCACGTGGGTGTCAATCAGGTCTTCGACCGTATTCGCCCGCCCGTCCCAGAACTGCTTGAAGTTGAAACCGGAGTTGGACACAGTAGGGGTGTTGATGACTCCTGACCTCCCCCCAATCCCGATGAAAACCTCGCGATCATCATCCCCACCAGATCCGAGCCTGTGGCAACTGTGGCATGATACGGTGTTATCCTTTGACAATCTCGGGTCATAGAACAGCATGCGGCCAAGCATCAGCTTTTCGGCATTAACCGCAATCTCTTCCGGGAGCGGCTCGATGGGCTCCTCAGCGCGTACACCGGCGATAAAGGTGAAACAGACGGCAGCGAGCACCACCCAAGTGGAGCGGAATCGGATACGGCACTCGTACATCTCGATTCCGCTGTCCACTACCCTGCGCTTGAGCGTCGCGCGCGAGCCCTTACTGGTTCTGGCACTGCTATTGACCTTCATGACAGTTGCTAACGGTAGCAATCAGCTCCCAACCAATGAGGAACAATCCTTCAAACCTATAGCCGGCTGGCTATACACTATCAACCTTTCTTATTTTCTTAATTCCGGCCATATACCCTCGGACGTTCGTAGCATTGCCCGAGCGAGGGCCAGGTCGTCCGGCGTCGTAATTTTGAAATTGAGCGCGTCACCGGGAACGAGGCGGACGAGCCGGCCCATTTGCTCAACCAGGGTGGCATCGTCCGTTCCCAGGATGCCTCGTTGCTGCGCCCAGCGGTGGGCTGCTCGGATCACGCCGACCTGGAATGTCTGGGGTGTTTGCGCCAGCCACAAATCCTGCCGGGAGACCGTCTCACGGATGGTGTGCTGCGCGTCGGCCCGCTTAATGGTGTCGCGGACGGGGGTCGCCACAACCGCGCTACCCACCTCGGCAGCCGCGTCAATACTGCGCTGAATTGCCTCAGCGCTGATAAACGGCCGGGCCGCGTCATGAATCACCACGATCTCACACGCTGTCTCAAGCGTGACCAAACCGTTGCGGACCGAATCCTGCCGTTCCGCCCCGCCGTGTGGACACGCAACCCGGCACGTCCGGGGAGTAGGCCGAGAAGCCGGTTTCGGTCTTCTCTACGACAATAAGATATTTCATTCCCAGGCCCGCTTGGCTAAGAACGCTGCTGAGAGTGCCAATCGTGAAGAAGTTTCGTCCGTTTTCTCTTACTCATTCCTTGTCTCCGCGAGCTAACGATCAAGCTCAGCCGCCGCGTCGGCTGAAGGGCCTTGTCGTGCGATACGGCACTTGTCGTACACAAACTCAGGATCAAGGTCAGCGCCACACTCCCATGCAATTGCATCAAAAGAGACATGAACAGTTTTGAAGATTCTTGGGTCTTGTATTTTCTTAAAAATCCCAAAACTCAAGTAGGGCTTCATATCCAGCAATCCACTCTCTCCATTATCAAAGCCTACTGATAAGATATAACCCTCTTTAGACTCAACAGATGTTACAGCAGGGTGCATCAAATTATCCTCATTGTAGTGGTTGAATCTTAAACGGTTCTTCACCATTCAGGACGAGTTCCCAATCCGCCATGAGATTTTCCTGGTGAAGCTCTGCCCACGCCAAAACTAACTTAGTCTGTTTTCTTGGCAGCTTACCATCAATAATCTCACAAGTGCGAATATCGACCCTTGCCTTATGTTCAGCGTAATAGACATGAAAGTGAGGAGGAGGGTGCTCGCCGGGTGCAAAATACATCCTGATGATGATGCCATAAAACATCGATATAGTTGGCATTCTGAAACCCCTCATCTAACCAATCAGTTTGATAACGCGATAGTGGGTCCTGTTTCAAGCAAATCAGCCCTCGGACGTTCGTAGCACTGCCCGAGCGAGGGCCAGGTCGTCCGGCGTCGTAATCTTAAAATTGAGCGCGTCGCCGGGAACGAGGCGGACGGGCCGGCCCATTTGCTCAACCAGGGTGGCATCGTCCGTTCCCAGGATGCCTCGTTGCTGCGCCCAGCGGTGGGCTGCTCGGATCACGCCGACCTGGAATGTCTGGGGTGTTTGCGCCAGCCACAAATCCTGCCGGGAGATTGTCTCGCGGATGGTGTGCTGCGCGTCGGCCCGCTTAATGGTGTCGCGGACGGGGGTCGCCACAACCGCGCTACCCACCTCGGCAGCCGCGTCAATACTGCGCTGAATTGCCTCAGCGCTGATAAACGGCCGGGCCGCGTCATGAATCACCACGATCTCACACGCTGTCTCAAGCGTGGCCAAACCGTTGCGGACCGAATCCTGCCGTTCCGCTCCGCCGTGGACAACGGTAATCGGTTGTGGCCAGGGTCCGTGCGCGTGGAGCACTTCCCGGCACAGGGCCTCGCGCTCGGCAGCCACCACCACAACTATGCGCCGGACCATCTCAAGGGGCGTAAAACGCCGCAGGGTATGCACGAGAATCGGCCTGCCGGCAACGGACAGAAAAGGTTTCGGCAGCTCACTTTGCAGCCGCGTGCCTTTTCCCGCGGCGACAATGACAACATTGACGTGCATGGGATGCCTACTCCGGTGGTGCGGCTTCAGCCAGGTGTTCAACGACAACGACCTTGCCGTGCCCGATCGAGGACCCGACAAGTCCGGCAGCACGTGCGAGGGCATATTTGGAGCGGAACAGGTCGTGGACTCTTTCGATTTCGGCCATGTCTGTCACAAACTGTGCTTTTCCGGTGAGAGTGAGTTGGCCGATTTTCAATTGCATCTGTGGGTTTTTTTGCAGGTTGCGATACCAATGGGTTTTTCCGTCTTTTCCGGATTGGATGTACAAAGCCCCCTGGTCGTAGACAAACCAAATCGGTTTTGTCCGTGGCTGGCTACTCTTGCGTCCCGTGGTTGTGATTTCGAGCGTGGACTCATTGGCAACTCGAGCCAGGGCGTCCTGAAGTCTGCTCTCCTGGGCGTAGCCGGGTGTTCCCATCGATAGGCACACAAAAAGGAGTACCAGCCCGGCCCAGTGGCGTTTCCATGCTGTATCACATTGTGTCATGTTTACCTCTTCCCCTCTCTATACAACAACACGATCTATAGTTTCTCAGCGCAAGGATCTATGGTAGCGTATCTGTATCTTGGACTGATGAGGAGGAAGCCGCGATGGCCACCCAGTACCATTTCCGTATCGCGAACGAAAGCATTGAGGTGCAGATGGGCACCCATGCGTCCCCGAACATCACTATCACCATAAAGGCGACTGATTACCTGGATATGGTCAATGGCAAACTCAACGGACAAATGGCGTTCATGACCGGCAAGCTGAAGATTGCCGGGGATATGGGACTGGCGCTCAAGCTCCAAAACCTCTTCCCGCCACCAGCGGCCGGCAGCCCGCCGATAGAAACCGTGCAGGAAGTCATTGACGGCATGCCGGAGGCGTTCAGTGCCGAGGCGGCCAAGGGCATGGACGCCGTTTTTCAGTTTGATCTGACTGACTGAGCACCCCACTACTCACATCCAGGGAGGAGGGATTCTTCTCCCTGGACTCCCCATTGTTTCACTACCGTGTCCCGCTGGAATAACGGTATTCTCCCCTAGGAAGCTGCATGTCAAAACGGACTGTTATCGGCCTGATGTCCGGCACGTCCCACGATGGGATTGATGCCGTGCTGGTTGATATTGCCCGCGTCAGGGGCCGCTTCCGTATTCACCAACGGGCCTTCCGCTCATTCCCGTACTCCCGACCCGTGAGAGCCCGTCTCTTGAGAGTCAGCCAGGGAGCCCGGATTGATGCCGGCGAGGTCTCACAAGTCAATGTGCTCCTCGGCGAGTTGTTTGCGCGGGCGGTGCTCAAGCTGTGTGAACGTGCGGCCGTCTCGTGGGAGCAGGTGGATGCCATCGGCTCCCACGGACATACTGTCTATCATAACCCCCACCAACGACCCGGCCCAGGCTCAACCCTCCAGATTGGAGAGCCGGCCGTCATTGCGCATCGGACTGGTATCACGACGATAGCGGACTTTCGGCCGGCAGACGTTGCCCTCGGCGGAGAGGGAGCGCCGCTCGTTCCCTATGTGCACGCGTTTCTGTTTCAGCAGCCCAGCCGGGCGGTCGCTGTTCATAATATCGGCGGGGTTGCCAACCTTACCTACCTGCCGCCTCGTGCCGCAAAACAAGATCTGCTGGCCTTTGATACCGGCCCTGGGAATATGTTGATCGACAGCGTCGTCCACACCGTGACCCAGGGCAAGCAGTGGTACGACCGGAACGGCCGGCTGGCCAAAGCCGGGAGCGTGCACGCCCGGCTCCTGGACGAACTGCTCCAGCATCCGTACTTTGTCCGGCGTCCGCCCAAATCGACCGGCAGGGAAGAATTCGGCGCGCCGTTTGCCGAGCGGTTTCTCAAACGCGCGGCGCAGTTCAAGCTGTCCCCCAACGACCAGGTGGCGACGGCAAGCGCGCTCACCGCCACGAGCATGGCCCGCGCGTATCGCGACTTTATCCTGCCGCACGGCCCGCTCGCCGAGGTCTACCTCACCGGTGGGGGAGCACTCAACCCGACTCTGCGCGCGCAATTCGCTCAGGCCCTGCCGGATGTCCGCGTCCGACTGCTTGAAGAGACCGGCTATGAGAGCCAGTCGTTGGAAGCCTTGGCGTTTGCCGTTCTCGCCTATGCGACAGTCCATGGCCTGCCCTCGAACGTGCCGAGTGCAACCGGCGCGCGGCTGCCGGCTGTGCTTGGAAAAATTATTCCTGGTAAGAACTATCGTGATGTGCGGTTGCGCTAACACAGAGGACAACGATATGGCAAAGCATGTTGTAGTGATTCCCGGTGATGATGCCGCACCCGAGGCAATGGCGCCAACGGTTGAAATCCTGAAAAACTTTGCGTTGGACCTGCGCTTCACCGAGTTTCCATCCGGTCAAGAGGGAGTGAAGCAGTACGGCTCACGGAAGGGGTTTGAGCGCGCGCTGCGTGAGGCGATAGACCAATCGGACTCGACCCTCTTTGGCTCGACCAACGGCACAACCGGCGGGATCGGCTATCTCCGCTGGGGCAAGCAGACGTATGCCAATGTCCGCCCGGCACGCTGGCGACCAGGATTTCGGAGCCCGCTCAAAAACCCGGAAGCCATTGATTTTATCGTGGTCCGAGAAAACCTGGAAGACCTGTATATGGGGGTGGAGGGCGACCTGCATACGCTTGCGCCGCTCGGCTTGACGAGTGCGATCACGCGTCAACCGCTCGATACCACCGCGCCGGGCCTGTTTGCCATTAAAGCGATTACACAGCACGGCTGCCGTCGCATCGCCCGCTTCGCCTTTGAACTGGCGCGCAAGCGTAAAGCCCAGGGTGGCAAGGGGCTCGTCACCTGTACCAGCAAGTATAATATGCTGCGGAAAAGTGACGGGCTATTCCGTGACGTTGCTGAGGCAACGGCCAAAGAGTATCCCGACCTGGGCTATGAGCAATACATTGTCGATGATTTTGCGCGGCGTCTCGTCGCCAGCCCGTCGCAATTTGACGTGGTTGTCATGCCGAACCTGTACGGTGATATCCTGTCCGATGTTGCCGCCGGCACCATTGGTGGCCTCGGACTCGCACCGAGCGGTTGCTACGGCGACACCTATGCCTATTTTGAGTCCGTCCATGGCTCCGCACCTGATATTGCCGGCCAGAACATCATTAATCCGACCGCAACCCTGCTCTCCGCCGCACTGCTGCTCGACTATCTCGGCTGGACCGACGAGGCCCGACGCCTTGAGGACGCAATCGCGCGGGTGTATGCCGGCGGCGAGACCCTTCCGCCTGACCAAGGTGGGTCCGCCTCAACAACGGCGTTCTGTGCTGCGGTCCAAAGCGTACTCTTTGGCTAAAAGAGTAAACGTGTCAGCATCTACATATCTATTGAAGGACACGCTTACTCTTTAGAGTACACCGGCTCTTACGATGTTTGAGGGGAAACCTGTCCCGCAGGTTTGCTCCGGGAGCGCTTCACAACAACAACGTTCTGGCCGTTGACTCGAACGGTGCGTTTATCTGAGGGAGGAGAAGGCTGCTGGACCGGCTTGCGACCACGTTCCTCCCGCCACCGTCTGAGTTGTTGTTCCAGGTCTTTCGAATTCACTCGTTCCTCCAAGTATTCCACTATTACTGTGACTTCTTAGCTATCGATAAAGGCTTCCAGACTCTTCGCCCGGGTCGGGTTGCGCAATTTCCGTAAGGCTTTGGCCTCAATCTGACGGATGCGCTCACGGGTTACGGCAAAGCGCTGTCCAACTTCTTCCAGCGTGTAGTCTGTCTTTTCGTCAATGCCGAACCGCATGCGCAGAATCTGCTCCTCGCGCGGCGTCAGGGTGGCAAGGACCTTGCGCGTCTGCTCCTCCAAACTCAGGGCCATCGCCGCGTCTGCCGGAGAGAGGGTCTGCCGGTCTTCAACAAAATCCCCCAGCGAACTCTCTTCATCATCGCCAATCGGCGTCTCCAGGGAGACCGGCTCTTTGACAATCTTGAGGACCTTCCTGACTTTGTCCGCCGGCACTTCCATTTGGGTGGCAATCTCTTCCGGCGAGGGTTCCCGGCCGAGCTGTTGGACCAGGTAGCGAGAGGTCCGCAGCACCTTATTGATCGTCTCAATCATATGGACCGGGATCCGAATCGTCCGGGCCTGGTCGGCGATGGCCCGACTCACAGACTGTCGAATCCACCACGTTGCATAGGTCGAGAACTTATAGCCGCGTTGATACTCAAATTTCTCAACCGCGCGCATCAGGCCGATATTGCCCTCCTGGATCAGGTCAAGAAATCCCAGCCCGCGGTTGACATAGCGTTTGGCAATACTCACCACCAGGCGCAGATTAGCCTCAATGAGACGGCGCTTGCCTTCTTGAGCCTGGGCCTCTCCCCGCGCGATCGTCCGCAGGGCCTGACGCAACTCGTCCTTATTCGTTTCCAGCTGTCTCTCGATGCGCTGGATTTCTTTGCGGGCGGCCTTGACAATCTGACTGGCCTCTTGGATTTTCTGCTCCTGGGCTTTTCCGCTGCTCTCTCCCGCTCTCGGACGGGTACTCCCATTCTTCGATGTGGACGTCCGCGCCAGCGTAATAATCTCAGACGCCTTGCAATTCAGGACGGACTCCTGTCTGCGGATCGTCCGTTCCTGCTTGTCCAGCCTGCCGCCGACTTCCTTTAATTTATCGGTCACAACCGTAATATGACGGCGACCCAAAGGTAGACTGTCGAGTGAAGTCCTGATCTTCTCGCGGAGCGTGCCCAGCCGCTTCAGCGCCTTCTCTCGCTCTGCGACCGGACTCCGCTTGCGAGATGATTTTGTCGCCTTTTCCCGCTCCCCGGCCAGACGCTTGAGCGGCCCCATACGACCCAGAAAGAGCGTAATCCGCTGGTCTTCCTTGCCCGACGTATCCGTGTCCTCTTCTTCGTCGCCGAAAATACGCCGCGCTTCTGTCTCGTCCTGTTTGAGCCGACTCCCCAGAGATACAATGTACTGGAGCGCCAAGGGAGTGGAGAATATCTCCTGGCGAATGCACTTCTCCCCCGCCTCGATCTCTTTCGCAATCGCGACCTCTTCCTCACGGCTCAGCAGTGGAATATTGCCCATCTCCTGAAGGTACATCCGGACGGGGTCTGACGTGTCTCCCGTCACCGGCTCTCCAGCCGCCACCACTCTCTCCCCCCAGCTCTCTTCGTCCTGTTTCACCGGCTCAGACGCAGAGGTCTCCTCTTCTTGAATGCTGGTGGAGTCCCCTTCCTCAAGAACATTAACCGTCTCAATATCCATATCCTCAAGAATGGACATGATGGTTTCGATTTCTCGTGCCGGTTTCTCCCCGTGCGACCTTGAAGAAGCAGGGGTGACAGCCTTGGTTTTTATGAGCATGGACTTTTCAGCCTGCTGTGCCGCTGTCTGTGTGGATGTCTGTTGGGGGGCCTGCGAAACAGTCGCCGTTTTTCTGTTTTTCTTTTTTTCCATAGGACGCTTCAGCCCCCTTTACATGAACAGCATCAAAACACGACAGGACGCAACTCCACCTTTATCCCAACGCATAGAAGAGGCACGGGGAAGGATTGGCTACTCCGACAGAACTGCTTCTGCTTAGTTGATCCAAAAGAATTTATAGGCGGGCCGATGCCCTTGGCCAGAGCTTTGAAAAAACAAGAATTCCGCCCATAGTACGGACAGTCAGAGGGGAAGTCAAGAGAAAAGCCGGTAGGATGGCAACGCGACTTCCCCTCTCCCCTCCGAGGCCGGGACGGTTTTGGAGAGGCGGCCGAAGCAGTGAGATCGCGTTTCCGCCTAGTGCTTGATGCGTAGTTTCCCGAGCCAGTACTTCAGCCCCTGGAGCATCTCGCGCTGGGCCCCGACGGAATCGGTGGCGTGGGAGACGTAGACCCCCGCTTCGAGGAGCGCCCCCCACACCAGGCGGGCTAGCGCTTGGTGCGGGGTCTTCTCTTCGATAAAGCCCTCTGCCTCCAACTGCTCGAGGGCCTGAGTGATGAAATCCACGCCCTGGACGTTTTTATGCCAGATGTCCGGGTCTAATACGGACGGGCCGTCCGTGAAAATGATGCGCTGCGCGTCCTTGTCAGACAGCGATTCAACAAAGGCGGTGCAGCCCGTCTCGAAAAACCGCTGCCAGAGGTCGCCCTCAGCTTCTTGTATACGCGCCATAACCACTCGCGTCCGGGATTGTCGAAACTGCTCAAAAACGACTTTGAATAGGGTTTCCTTGTTATGAAAGTGGTAATGTAGTGCCCCTCTGGTCACCTCGGCACATTCCACAATATTTTTGGTAGATGTGTTGGCATACCCCCGCTCGGCAAACAATTCGTGGGCACAAGTCAGTAAAGCTGTCCGAGTCTTTTCATATTGTTCCGCTTTTGAAAGCGCTGCTACCATATATTCCCTCTCCCTATGAAATTAAGTCTGACTTGTTTGAAGACCCATTCAATATCCATTACACCACAATGTCCTGAGTTGATGTGTCGGCATGCTATCCCTGCTCGGCAAACAACTCGTGGGCACAAGTCAGTAAAGCTGTCCAAATCTTCTCATGTGTTCCGCTTGTATTCCCCCTATAAGATGGTTGTAATTTATTTTGGACAGCGACCTGCCTATATATATAATACATATCCTTAGTATGTCAATATCTCTAGTTACAATGGGAGCTTGTATACGTACATATCATTAGTATGTCAAGATATTTACAAGGCAAGTAGTGGCTCAGTTTGAATCTTTTGAATTTCGATCGAGAGCGTGTGAGGGACTGTGACTCAGCAGGCCTCAACGTCTTGGCCCCGCTGAGGAGGAGTTTCTACACAATTATGCCGCTCCTGTCTCCTCCCAAATGGGGGGAATCACAAACTTAAAATAGATTAGGTAGTTGACATACATAAAATATACAATTATAAAAATTCGCTAACATGCTAGCGTCCTGTATTCTAATGCCTTGCTTTCTTACGACGTTCGCCTCGGCGGGACTCATTTTTCTGAGCGCGTGCAGCCAGCTAGCAGTCGGGACGGGACAAGGAGCGCTGAACCCGGCCCAACAGCAAATGTTGGACAGCAGCCGAGTCTGATGCGGGATGGAGACAGCCATGGCTTGGCGCAGCGAAATCAGAGCAGGGATTTTGGTGCTGACGCTGCTATCCGCCCCGCCTGCTGGGGCAGATTACGAGGCTGGCCGGCGTGTCTGGGAGGCTGGCCAGCGGGACGTGGCCATAGCCGAGTGGCGAGCGAGCGCGAAGGCCGGCGAGGCCAAGGCCATGCTGGCCCCGGGCCGGCTGTATCTCCGAGGTCTAGGGCTCCCGCAGAATTACATTCAGGCGCAGAAGTGGTTCAACCTGGCCGCCAGCCGGGGCGAGGACGCAGCCGAGCGTGACGCGCTGGTCGCCCAGATAACCACGCAAGAACGAGCGGAGGCGCAGAAGTTGGCCTTGGAGTGGCAGCCGAGCGGAGTACCGGCCAGAGCCCGAACTGCACCAGCCCCTACAGGCCAGAGTGGTGCGTCGGCCGAGGCGATTCGCGAGATCCAGGATTTGCTGGCCACACTGGGCTATCAGCCCGGACCAGCAGACGGCGTATGGGGTAGGCAGACCACACAAGCCCTCCAGGCGTTTTTGCGCGATTCCGGCCAACCTCGGTCGCTCACGTTGACGGAGACCCTGCGTCTCTTGCGTAATGTCGCCCAACGCCCCGTTGTCCAACGGACGACGAACAAGCCCTTCAAGGATTGTCCGATGTGCCCGGAGGTAGTAGAGGTGCCAGCGGGGTCATTCCTGAGGGGGTCGCCGGTCTTCGAAGAGAGCCGTAAGGACACGGAAGGGCCGCAGCACGAGGTAACGATCTCTCAACCATTAGCCGTAGGCATATACGAAGTGACGTTTGCCGAATGGGACGCCTGTGTGAGGGACGAGGGTTGCCGGGGCTACCTGCCAGAGGATGAGAACTGGAATCGGGGGCGGCAACCAGTGATGAACGTGAATTGGGAGGACGTACAAGCGTATGTGGCATGGCTATCGGAGAAGACCGGCCAGCCGTACCGGTTACTGAGCGAGGCGGAATGGGAATACGTGGCTCGGGCCGGGACACAGACACCATTTCACACAGGGGCAACGATCACGCCGCAACAGGCGAACTATTACTCGAGGTACAGCTACAGAGGGGGGCGGATAGGACAGTCCCGAGAGCAACCTATCTCTGTGGGGATATTTCAGCCGAATGCGTTTGGGTTGTATGACATGCACGGCAACGTATGGGAATGGGTACAAGACTGCTGGAATCTGAATTACGGCGGAGCCCCGAGAGACGGACAGGCGTGGGAGGCGGGAGATTGCAGTCAGCGTGTCGCGCGTGGCGGGTCCTGGTACTATGCTCCGGATATCCTTCGCTCTGCGAGCCGTGAACGCTATTCCACTGACTATCGGAACAACAAAGGCGGCTTTCGCGTTGCCCGGACGATAATCCCTAGTCCAGAGCCGCAGCCATTCACGGTAGTGGCGGAGCCGAGCGGGGCGCGGATACAGATTGTGAACATCGAGGAGGCGTATCGGGCGGGGATGGCGTTAGAGCCGGGGGCATATGAGGTCGAGGTGAGTGCGGCGGGATATGCGGCAGTCCGGGAGACGATTCAGCATGGGAGGGAGGCGACGGAGCAGCGGATTGTGTTAGCGGCCCTGCCGCCGCAGCCATTCACGGTAGTGGCGGAGCCGAGCGGGGCGCGGATACAGATTGTGAACATCGAGGAGGCGTATCGGGCGGGGATGGCATTAGGGCCGGGGGCGTATGAGGTCGAGGTGAGTGCGGCGGGATATGCGGCGGTCCGGGAGACGATCGAGCATGGGAGGGAGGCGACGGAGCAGCGGATTGTGTTAGCGGCCCTGCCGCCGCAGCCATTTACGGTAGTGGCGGAGCCGAACGGGGCGCGGATACAGATTGTGAACATCAAGGAGGCGTATCGAGCGGGGATGGCGTTAGAGCCGGGGGCATATGAGGTCGAGGTGAGTGCGGCGGGATATGCGGCAGTCCGGGAGACGATCGAGCATGGGAGGGAGGCGACGGAGCGGCGGATTGTGTTAGCGGCCCTGCCGCCGCAGCCATTTACGGTAGTGGCGGAGCCGAGCGGGGCGCGGATACAGATTGTGAACATCGAGGAGGCGTATCGGGCGGGGATGGCGTTAGGGCCGGGGGCGTATGAGGTCGAGGTGAGTGCGGCGGGATATGCGGCAGTCCGGGAGACGATTCAGCATGGGAGGGAGGCGACGGAGCGGCGGATTGTGTTAGCCGCCCTGCCGCCGCAGCCATTCACGGTAGTGGCGGAGCCGAGCGGGGCGCGGATACAGATTGTGAACATCGAGGAGGCGTATCGGGCGGGGATGGCATTAGAGCCGGGGGCATATGAGGTCGAGGTGAGTGCGGCGGGATATGCGGCAGTCCGGGAGACGATTCAGCATGGGAGGGAGGCGACGGAGCGGCGGATTGTGTTAGCGGCCCTGCCGCCGCAGCCCGTCCCTCCATCTCGGGAGAGCACGAGAGATGGCACGCTGCCCGAGATGGTCCCTCTGGTCCAAGTACCGCCCCGTTATCCGAGGCGCGCCGCGCGATTGCAGATTGAGGGCTTTGTCACGGTTGAGTTCACCATTACCCCGGACGGCAATGTGGTTGAGCCTGTGGTTATCGAATCCAAACCGTCCCGAATCTTTGACCAGGCCGCACTGCAAGCCATTATTCAATGGAAATTCGAACCGTCAGTGGAGAATGGACAGGCGGTCGAGTCGCGGGCGCGGCAGCGAATTGAGTTTAGTTTATAAGCTTACTCTTTAACGGACAGTACCGAATAGATGGAAGTAAATGTCTTGACATACATCAAGCATGTATATATATAAAATGTCACACATGCAAACGGCCTGTATTTTGAAAATGTGTCTTCTCGTGATGCTTATTGTGACGGGCCTTATTTGCCTGAGCGCGTGCAGCCAGTTGGCAACCGGGACGGGGGCGCTGAACCCGGCCCAACAGCAAATGCTGGACAGCAGCCTGAAAGTATCGGCCGCAGCCATCGAAACCGGCCAGCCGGTTGCTGCCGGACGGCTGTATGAACAACTGTCCACCTCCTTCCCGAGTGCACCGGAACCGAAACTCGGACTGGCCTATATGGCCCTGCACGCGGGCGACTTTGCGACCGCAGATGTACTGTTTACCGAGGCCAGCACATTGACGACGCTACCGGCCCTCAAGGCCGAGGCCCTGCTCGGTGCCGGGCGGGCGAGTCTCGGGCGGGAAGACTTCGCCACGGCCAAGACCCACTTTCTCGCCGCGACCGAACTGGCCAAAGGCACGCCGGTCGAGTCCTGGGTCATGAACGGTCTGGCGGTCGTGGCAGCGCTTGAGGACGATTATCCGCTGGCGGAGCAGCATTACAAAGCGGCGCTGGCATTGGTGCCCCATCCGTTCATCACCGCCAATCTGATGCGGATGCTCGTCGAAGCGGGCCGCATGGACGAAGCCCGACAACTCCATGCCAGTCATAGCGACACCTATTGGGCGGAAAGCGACAGGACTGAGCTGCCACAACTGCTCAAAAACAACGACAAGGACAAGGGTGAGACGCAGTAAACGACGGTAACCAAACTAGGAAGTAATGATGAATACAGGGCAAAAGACACTCAAGCCGGACCGGCGACCCCGCCGCTCGCTGCAGGCGCTCAGCCTCGGTTTGACACTCTGCCTCGTGTCCGCCGAGCACGGAGCTGCGGCAGAGCCGATCAAGCCGGTCCCGATCACGATTGAGGTGAACGAAGCCAAAGCCGAACTGGGCAGACGGTTGTTCCACGACCCGAGATTATCCAAGAACGACACCATCTCCTGCGCCACCTGCCACGACCTGAGCGCCGGTGGTGATGACGGACAGGTCGTTTCCACCGGCATTGAGGGTCGGGTCGGCCTCGTGAACTCCCCTACTGTGTTCAACTCCGCTTTCAATTTCAAACAGTTCTGGGACGGCCGGGCGCACACCCTCAAAGATCAGATCGACGGCCCGTTACAGAGTCGCATCGAGATGGAAAGTATCTGGCCGGATGTCGTGACCAAACTCTTCCAGGACGAAGACTATCCCCGCATGTTCCGGGAGATTTATCCCAACGATACCGAGATCATTTCTCGCGAGAACATTAAAGAAGCTATTGCCGAGTTCATGCGCTCTCTGATCACGCCCAACAGTCGTTTCGACCAGTGGCTCAGAGGTGACACCGAGGCCATCAGCGAACATGAGAGAGAGGGCTACGCCTTGTTCAAGCGCTACGGATGTGTGTCCTGCCACCAAGGGGCAAGCGTGGGCGGTAATATGTTTCAGGTATTCGGCGTTATCAACGACTATTTCAGAAAGCGGGGCAACATCACCGACGCCGACTTGGGACGCTTCAACGTCACCGGGAACGAGGTCGACAAACACGCCTTCAAGGTCCCGAGCCTGCGCATGGCCGCCCATACCGCCCCCTATCTGCACGACGGCAGCGCCAAGACCTTACGCGACGCGGTCGATGCCATGTTCGAGTTCCAACTCGGACGGGAAGCGCCGGATGATGACAAAGAGGCCATCGTGGCCTTCATCAAGACCCTGGCGGGAGAGTACGAAGAAAAAATTTACCGCTTTGACCTTGGGCAGGATGCGGCAGACGGAGCCCAAGAAAGCCCTGTGGCAAGTGGAATCCAGGAAATCTCTGCGGTAGAGACAGCCGAGGATAGTCCTCCTGCAGACGCGGACATAGCCGAAACAATCTCCCAAAACGGAAAAGCCCGCCCGCTCCGGACCGGCCGAACGGCAAAAAAAGCAAGCTCCAAAAAAGGAAAAGCTAGTGGCCCGCTCCGTACAGGCCGATAAGCCACACCGAAGCCATTGAGGAATCATCACCATGAAATCCAAATCAATTATTCTCGGCATCTTCTTGTCAGTCGCTTTCATTGTAACCGCTGCCGGATTCTACTGGATGGCCGTGCAGACCAAATCCGGTGAGCATCACTTGGCCATTTCCACCGTGCGACGGATTCAGCAACTCGAATCCCAGTGGAGTGTCGAAGTGGCCCGGGTCCGCTCCGACCCCTTTGCCGACTTCGACTCCCTGACCCAATTCATCCCCCGGATGGACCGCCTCAAAGAGACCCTGTCGGATGCCATTCGGAGCACCCCCAGCCTGCCGGACCGGCTGGCCAACACCACCAATGCCTATCTGAGCGCTATTACCGCCAAGGAAGAACGTATTGAGCGCTTCAAGACCGGCTACGCCGTGCTGCGCAATTCCGTGCGCTACCTGCCCTTGGCTGCCACCAATGTCATGCAGCAAATGCAGACCCAGGGGTCCAATTCGGCCTTCATCAAGAACGTGGCGACCATCACCGACGAGATCAACACCTATCTGGCGAGTCCGGCTCCCCCGGAAAAGGAGCGCCTGACACGAGTGCTGGCCGACCTGGGCGACAACATTGCGACCCGCCATCCCGTGCTGGTCAACACGGCCATGAACTTTGTGGCGCACGGTCAAGTCCTGCTTGAAAAGCAGGCGCCGACCGAGGAGATATTCCAGGAGGCGACCTCCGATCAAATCAGCGACCTGGGAGAAACCATCATCAAGGGGTTGGATGATGAGATCGACCGGACCGAGGCCCTGGCCGCCTGGTACGAACGCGGCATCATCGGCATGGGCGTGGCGCTCTGGGTGATGTGGCTGACCATTGCGTTCAGAATGCCCAAGGGCAGAGACCAGGCGCGCAGAGGCGGCGCGGTGTCCCTGCCGCAAAATTCGCTGCTGCTGAGAGAACAGGTCGGCCCCAGACCGGACGGAGGGCTCGACCGCCTGACCGCAGACCTCATGAAAACCGGGCGGATCAACACGGAAGAGGCCGACTCGACCGCAGCCGCAGAGTTTACGGCCTACCAGGTCGGGGTGGATATCGCCGCCGCGCAGTTGGTGGCCCTGGCCGAGCGCATAAACAGCAGCACCGAGGTGCTGACTGAGCTGCCGGGCCAGCCGGCTGACAATGGGGCGGAGGCTGCCGACATACCGGGTCTGCCGGTTGCCGATGAGGCGGAGGCTGCCGACCTGCCGGGTCTGCCGACTGACAATGGGGCGGAGGCTGCCGCCGATACACCGGACGAAGACCGGGACGCCGTGGCCGCGGTCGTCGCGAGCATCCACGCCCAGACCAACGACATCGTGGAGCTGGCGAAGCGCCTGCCCGCGCTGGCGCCCAGACGCGACGAGGGCTACGCCCAGCTTGACCTCAACGATTATATTGACGAAATCGCCGACAGCATACAGGCCAAGGGCCGGTCGTTGGTCGTCAAGGAGTTGAATCCGCTACCGAGTATGCTGGCCTCGGAACCCGAGGTCTGTCTGATATTCGCCAACATTATGGAAAATGCGGCGTTGGCGATTCAGGAGCGCGGCCAGAAGAAAGGCATCATTCAGGTGGAGACCAAACAGGAGAACGAGAGCGTCATAGTCACTGTCGCCGACAACGGGGTCGGCATCCGACCCGAGCGCCGCAAGAGAGTCTTTCAGCCGTTCTACACCACCCGAGAGGGAGCCTTGGGGATGGGGCTGACGATCACCCAAAATCTGGTGGAGAAATACGGTGGCAGCATTGTGATGAACTCCATGCACCGCCGAGGCACGGTCGTTCGGGTCACCCTGCCCATCCGTGCCCACACGCAGTAAGGCAGGCCAGGCGAGAGAAAGGCAGCAGGAGGGAGCTGCGTCACATGCGTACCGTCAAACGATTTCTGACCTATCGTCGTGGGACCGTCGAGAGAAAGGCAGCGGGAAAGGAGCGTCACATGCGTACCGTCAAACGATTTCTGAGCTGCCGTCGCGGGGCTGTCGCCCTGGAGAGCGCCCTTGCCACCATTCCCCTCGTGTTCTGCCTGGCCGGGGTGTTTGAGATCGTTCAGACCCTCTTTGCCGGCGACCTGCTCCAGCGCGCGGCCCACCGGGTGGTACTGAACAATGCCATGGAACGGACCGCGGCCAAGGACCTCACGGCAATGGAGAACCGCGTCAGACAGGCCCTCGAAACCGAAATCGGCGACTGGCTGAGCTATGATTTGACGATGACCGCCGCCTGCCCGCAACCCAAAGAGGATGAGGAGAAATCGTACGCCGAGTACTGCCTGTCGGCCACTGTTGAGGTCTACAAGTCTCCCATTGATATGGCGACCGGCATGCTGTCGGATCAATCCGATGACGTCGGGTATGGCGGCGGGAGCAGAGACATGGTGGTGGTGCGGTTGCAGTTGCAACCCCGCTCCGTGCTGGGCGAGATCCAGCAGACGCTGTTTGGCGAGGACGGGCTGCGAGCCGTCGCCGTGTGGCGTAACGAAGAACGCACGGCATAGCGGCAGAACAGGAGTTGTCATGAAGCTGATACAGTATCTACGCGACCACCGCGGCGCCACCTCTATCGAGTGCGCGCTCGGCACCATGGCCATGATTACCGCCTCGCTGCTTGCCCTGGACCTGTACCGGCTGGCCAGCGCCCAGACGACCTCCATGTACGCCGCCTTCACCCTGGCGGACACCGTCAGCCGGCAGGAAGAGGAGACAGGACCGGCATTAGAGGCGAAAATGACGTCCTTTGTCCAGAGTCTGGCCAAATTTCTGCACCAAGAGCAGCTCTCCACAGCGGACGTCACCTTTGTGGTCTCTGCGGTGTATCAAGAAGCCCCCCAAAACCCCGGCGACCCGACGGCCCCGCCCGTTGTGCTCTGGACCAAGAAAGAGATTGTGTTCAGCACGGACGACGACCAAGCGGACGAGCCGGAGTGTAAGCAGGACGAAATCGGTATTGAGACAAAGGGCGGCCTGGCGCAGCTCCCGGACGCAATGACCCTGTCGCCCGGAGAAGTCGTCATCGTCGCAGAGGTATGCGTCGAACGGAAGAGTACCGCTATACCCGGAGCCGTATACGCCCACTACATCGTCCCGTCGCGCTACTATGACTTGGCGGACAGGCTGGGCACGAGTTAAATTTCCCTGGGAGTAGATGATGATGCAAAAAAGAACGCACCCCGCTCGGACGGAGGGACACTAAGATGACGAAACCCACCCCGCCGCTACGCGGCACCCCCTTCGACTGGACTCAGGACAGGCCTCCCAAGAGGGGAGAAGAGAACACGCGCGCTCCCCACCGGGGCAGCGCCTTTGTCCGCTGCCGGCGGGCGGCGGCCACCGCAGTCACCGCGGCCGTCATGACCCTCATGAGCGTCGCCGGCATTGCCCTGACCTCCGACCACACCCACCTCGTCTACCAGCGCGACATGCTCGATAACGCCGCCTGCGCCGCCACGGTGGCCACCATGCGCCACCTTATGTATGACAACCCGGCGTTGTCCAACCAGGACGATACGGCCATGACCACGGCGCTCAGGCCCATAGCCGAGCGCTATATCCTGGCCAATGTTCCGGCGCACCGGCGTGCCGAGGTCAAGGGCACGCTGGACATCAAGCTGACCCCCAACCGTGACGGCAGGTACGTGTCCGTGAATGTTGCTGCCTCAGCCAATCTGGGCGGCGTCGTTTTTGGGCGCTGGATATACGGCAGCACACAAACAGACGGAGGGCAGGGGCCACGCTGGCGGTCCTGCGGAGGAACACAGAAGGAGGTCGTCGCTGCCGCCGATGAACAGCTCAACACCCCCGGCAGCCAGGATGGAGACGGCGGCACCCCCGACACCCCCGGCACGGACGACACCCCCAGTCCGCCACGCATGACCGAGTTGGTCCTGGCCCTCGATATCACCGGCTCAATGGGTGAAAAACTGGCGGGTGGCAGGAAGAAAATTACAATCGTGAAAGAAGCAGCCCAGGAACTCGTTGATACCATTACCGCCGGGGCCGGCACGAACGTGGCCGTGGGTATTGTCCCCTGGCATTACCGGGTGCGATTTGACAGCCAGACGCACCAACGCTGGGAAGACCTCAGCTATGCGGTATATCCGACCCGGCGCTACTATCCCAACCCCTACACCGGCAGCTACGAGGAGATCCCGCGGAACTCGCACATCAACTGGTACCCGGACCCCTCCCTCGAAACCAATGCGGGCGAGTGGCACGACCTGCCAAACATGCCCGAAGCCTGGAGGGGCTGCGTTGACCAGCGCCGCATGTCCGGCCTCAACCCGCCCGGCCTCTCCGCGGCTCCGCCCTCGCAGGAACCGTTTACCATGGGGTTTTACTCGCCCACGACCACCTATCCCAGGGATAGCCCCATCTCCTTTGCCTGCCATGAGAACCAGTGGGGGTGTTTCGACCCCGCTGACACCACAGGAAGCAGAAAACAGGCACAGTTCAACTGTTCGTCCATGCCCAGCATCACGCCGCTGACAACCGATGTGGGGAGAATCAAGCAACGCATTGCCGGTTTAGGGGAGGGCGGCCCGGCCACCTATTCGACGCTCGGCGTCATGTGGGGCCATCGGCTGCTGGCACCGGCGTGGCGCACCGTCTGGAACGATGCGGTGCATCCGGTGGACACCAGTGCCGATGTCCGCAAAGTGCTGGTTCTGCTGACCGATGGCGGCGACAACCATCTGGACCGGGAGATTGTGTGGGACCATCGGCGCCGGGCCTGCACCGCCACAAAGGATGCCGGCATTGAAATCATCACCGTCTTTGCCGGCAACCCGAGCAGTGGTGAGAAAGACGAACTGCTGGCGTGTGCCAGTCCGGTCGACCAGAGCGGCACGCCCGGCTCAGACGGCACGGACGGCGAGTCCGGCACGAACTCCTTTACCGGCACGACGGGCGAGGAGTTGGAAGGCGCCTTTGAGGAGATTAGCCGGCGGCTGCGGCCGTTGGTACTCCACCGCCAAGCGGGGTAGGCGCCCGCAGTGCGTTCTCGACGGGGAAGAAGGGAGGGGACAAGGTTTTGCACTATCGATCGAAAAGAAAAGTTGGCTCGGAAACCTCTGTATTGCCACTGACCTCTAACCGAAGAAAGGGAGAAGACATGCTCACACGTTATACCAAAAAGTTCGCCCACTACCTGCGCCACACCCGCGCCGTCTCGGCTCTGGAATACGCCATTCTGGTGGGCGTCATTGCCGTGGCTATTGTAGCTGCATTGAATACATTTAGTGGCAACCTCACAGATGCGATTAATAGTATCGGAACCTCGGTGGGGGGGATTACGGGGGTGGATCCTGATGCCATAAATAAAGCTACACCTTAGATACAACGGGCGGTTCTAGCGTCGTTGCCTTAGCGTGCTCAAGGAAGAAGCCATGACGACATGCGTTGCTAAGACGCTCGCCCACTACCTACGCCACACCCGCGCCGTGTCGGCCCTGGAATACGCCATTCTGGTCGGGGTCATTGCCGTGGTCATGGCAGCAGCCCTTGGCACCTTTAGTGGTGACATTGGGGATGCGCTCGACAACATTGGGGGCAAAGTCGCGGATATTAAGATGGGCGACCTGAAGATTGGCGGCAACTAGGGCGTGTGAACCCTATCGGAGCGCCTCCACGATGAGCGCGACATGGATGAAGCTAAGGAAGACGCCATGACTACCTGCGTTGCTAAGAAGTTTGCCGGCTATCTGCGCCATACTCGCGCCGTGTCGGCCCTGGAATACGCTATTCTGGTGGGTGTTACTGTCGTGGTGATCTTCGCCGCCTGGGAGACCTTCAAGAGTGAGATCAGGGAGAGAATCATCGCCATTGAACGGCAACTGCACGGAGGCTGATGCAGGATGACCGCGCCGCCGCCCCCGGTCCGCCGCCACGGGGTCGAGCCGCCCGACCGCCCGCAAGCGGGTGGCCGGGCGGCTGCGCCGTTGTCGCCTGATACTTCAAGGAAGACGCCATGACCACATGCGCGGCTCAGAAGTTCGCCGGCTACCTGCGCCACACTCATGCCGTCTCGGCCTTGGAATACGCCATTTTGGGGGGCTTCGCGGTCGTGGTCATCCTTGTCGCTTATGAGAACTTTAGAGATGATATCAGGGAGGCAATCACCACACTTGTTTGGCAACTGAGAGGGGCTCATTAGAGATGAACGAGACGCCGCCCCCGGAACGCTGTCAAGGGCTTGCGTCGCCTTGCCACTCGCTGGCGGGCGGTGGGCCGTTCCGGTGTCGTTGCCTTACCATACGCCGTGCATGTATTGTTGAAGTGTTTTGGAGAGGAGATATTCACGATGGGGGCGCGTGCTTGGGCTGCTCGTTGTCGGCATACTCATTGCCGGCCGCCCCGGCTACGGCCAAGAGCCGGACCCCGGAGCACCCCCGGCGGTCCCGGTTCTCAACGGCAGTGGGCAGGAAGTCGTGCCCATTGTGACGCGCGCCGGGGTGCATGACGATTTTGGCCGCATCGTGTTCGATTGGCCGTGGGCCGTGGCCTACGGCGCGCAAATAGAGGGGAAAACGCTGACTGTCATGTTCGACCGCCATTTGCGCACCACATTTCAGGAGATTCCACGCGCTCTTGGGGCGTATATCACTGACGTGGAACTCGGCCCCGACGGCCAGAGCGTGGTCGCCTCGCTGACCGACGAGTACCGGCTGCGCACCTTTCTCCTCAATAGCGAGGATGGTGGCGTCAAGGTCGTGGTTGACCTGCTTGCCGATGGAGGGGCAGGCCCCATGCTTGCCCAGGCTCTGACACCCCCCTCGTCGGAGCCGTCTCCTGCGGCCGTCCCCGGAGATGTTGCCTCCCCAACCATCTCCGGGGACTCTCCCCTCCCATCAGCCCCAACCCCCAACCCCCAACCCCCAGCCCCTCCTCTTCCTCCCGGTCTTCCTTTTGCCGTTGAGGCCGACCCAGCGCCCGAGGCTGCCCAGCAGGTAGAAACCGAAGCTGCGCCTGAAGAAATACCTCAGGTTGAGGCTGAAGCAACGCCCGAGACCGCCTCCGAAGAGGCACCCCCGGCAGAAACAGCTACAATCTCTCAGCCCGGCCCCCTTCGACCGGACTCAGGACAGGCTCTCCCAGAGGGAGAGGGAGAAGAGGCCGAAACCGTCTCACCTTCTCCCCCTGAAATTATCAAAGATGAGGATTCCGGCCTTGCGGCTGCCCCGTCTGTGACAGCAGACGCGGACGCGCCTCCGGCGGAACCCGACTCGACACCCGAATCCGTCCCGACCTCCGAGGCGACGCCTCCGGTCGAGACAACCGCAACATCCGAGCCGGTCACGGAACCTGCACCCGAGGCTGCACCTCCGGCTGAAACCGTGGCAACGTCCGAGACCGAAGCGGCACCTGAAGAGGCTTCTCCGGCAGAACCGACGCCCGAAACCGCAGCGGCACCCGAGGACACCCCTGCGACCGAAACCGCCAAACCCGCAGCCAAAGAGGCTCCCCCGGTCACGACCGACCCAGCTCCCCAACCCCTAACCCCTAACCCCGAATCCCTCACCCCCAACTCCCAAATCCCCACCCTGCCCGCCTCGGTACAGATTCCCCTCTCTCAGAGCCGTCTCTTCCGACTCGACACGCCGGTCGCTTCAGTCTTTGTAGCCAACCCGGAAATCGCGGATGTGCAGCTTGTCTCATCCGGTGTGTTGTTCGTAGTCGCCAAGGCCGTGGGCCGGACGTCGGTGGCCGCACTCGATGCCGACAGCGAGCTGGTTGGCGAGTGGACCATAGCCACGGTCCTCGATATCCAGCCGGCCCGGGCCGCGATTGAGGGTGTGCCCGCGCTCAAAAATGTGACTGTCCGCCAGCTCAACCGAGGGGTCGAACTCAGTGGCACGGTGGCGTCCATCGCCGCGGCCGATATGGCCCTGCGGCTGACGACGACCGCCCTCCCGGAAGAGACTCCGGTCGAAAATCGTATCAGCGTGACGGGCAAACAGCAGGTCAACCTCGAAGTGCAGATCGCCGAAGTGCAGCGCAGCGTCAGCGAAACCCTGGGGTTTAACTGGGAAGTGTTGCCGGATATCGGCGTCGGGCGAGGCCTCGGGATGCGGGTCGGGCGCTTCTTCTTCAGCGAGGCGACCGGATTCCTATCGCAGGGTTTGCCCGGAGGACAAGCCGCGGCGCTGTTCGGCAGCACCGGTGTCAGTCCCGGCAGAACAACGGTGCGGGGGCTGATAGACGCGCTGGCCACCGCCGGCCTGGCGACGGTGCTGGCGCGGCCCAACGTGACTGCGGTCTCGGGCGAGACGGCCAGCTTTTTTTCCGGCGGGGAATATCCCCTGCCCTCGGGCTTCGAGGATGGCGCGATTATTTTCGAATACAAGAAATACGGCGTGCTGCTGGACTTTGTGCCAACGATTATTGACAGCGGACGCATTATGCTGACCGTGCGCCCGGAAGTGTCGCAGCGCTCGGATACCGACTCGCTGACAGTCGTCGGGATCGATATCCCGGTCATCAATGTGCGCCGGGCCGAGACCACGGTTGAGGTTGGTGATGGCGAGTCCATCGTGATTGCCGGGCTATACCGCGACCAGAGCGAAGCGGTCGAAGCCGGCCTGCCGGTCGTCAAGGATATTCCGCTGCTGGGCATGCTGTTCGGCACGCAGTCGGTTCGCTCGAACGCCACCGAGCTGATTGTCGTTGTCACGGCGCGGTTGACCACCGCAACGACCATGCCCCGCACGACCGACCGGGACCGCCAACTGCCCGGTCGCCGCCTGCGCGGCTATCATTACTGAGGCGAGGAGAAGGTTGTGTCTCAATGTGTACTGCCCCCCTCCCTGACCCTCCCCTCCAGGGGGAGGGAATGTTCTGCTCCCTCTCCCCTGGAGGGAGAGGGCTGGGGTGAGGGGGAAAATCGAACTGAAACACGACTGAGGAGAACGCCCATGCCTACCAACCCCCAATCCCTCACCCTTCCCCTCCTGCTGGCTGTAGCCGCAATCTGCACCGGATGCGCCGTGGTGCCGTTATCGCTCCACCAAACCCTGCCGTCCACCCGCATGGCGCTGTCCAGTCTCGAAGGAGCGCAGCGCAGTCTGGACGACGCCGGGATGGATTATGAGGAGAGCCTTGAAACGGCTCCTGCCGAGCGACCGGTCGCGGCCTATGGTGCGACCCACGGAGCCTATCAACGCTGGGTGACGGACGAAGTGCGCGAGCTGCCGTCCGTATCGCAAACCATCGCTATCGGAGGTGGCGATACCTAGAGCAATTTACGATTCTGTCTAGCCGGCCCCTTCCGTCATTCCGGCGAAAGCCGGAATCCAGGCTCCAGGCTCCCCGCCTCTGGATACCGGATCAAGTCCGGCATGACGAGCGCATAACAGCATGGCTACAGCTTAACGTGAAACGCCCTAGGGCACGAGGAAACGCCGTCCATGGAAGCGACCGATACCAGCAGTATCCTCGCCTTTGCGGTTGACGCCGAAACCGAACGGGTGCTGAAAGGGGCACTGGCCGGGCGCGGCGCCCAGGTGCGGCGCGGTGATGTCACCGAAGCCATTACAACGCTGAGTTCCGCGGCCTCGCCCCAGTTGCTGTTCGTTGACCTCGACGGCGCCGAGTTTCCGGTCGGGCGGATTCACGAGTTGGCCTCGGTGTGCGAATTCGGGACCGCGGTCATTGCCGTCAGCTCGAATGACACGGCCCGCTTCACCCGTGAATTGTTGGCCTGCGGGGTCAGCGACTATCTGCCCAAACCCCTGACGGTCAGTGATATTCACGACGCGGTGACCACGGCGCTCAGGGACGAGGAGGACGTGGCCGCCCGCCTGTACGCCGGACGGGTGATTGCGTTTGCCGGTTGCGGCGGCAGTGGCGCCACTACCCTGGCTGCGCTGACAACCCTGACCGCAGCGGCCCAGGGCAGCTATGTGTCGGTGCTGGACCTGGAGCGGACCTCCGGGGCCTTGCCGCTGATGCTGGACGTTGAGCCGGCGGTGGGGTTTGACGAGTTGCTCGATTTGGCGGCCAAGCCGGACCCGGACCCGAGCCTGATTGACGGGGTGCAGACTCGGGTGGCCCCAAGAATCTCGGTCTACGGTTATCGGGCGAGCGACAGCCTGCCGGCCCCGCCCGCGGCTGCGGCCGTCCAATGGCTGGTGGAACAGCTCGCCAACCGCTCCCACCTTGTCATTGTGGACGGCCTGACGGATACCGATCTGCTGTTTTCCGTGTTGGCAAGCGCGGACGAACGGGTGCTGGTCTTTGAACCGACCCTGGTCAGTCTCAACCGGGTCATCCGCCGCATGGTGCTGCTCGGCAGGGACAACTGGGGCCTGCTGGTCGAAAACCACACCAGGGCGCGCAAGAGCACGCTGTCCGCGGAGGATATTCGCTATACCCTGGCCGGGCGTGAGCCGGATGTGACCATGCCCTTCGAGCCCGGTCTGCCCGCGGCAACCAACTACGGCCTGCCGGAACGGGATTTCAGCAAAAAATACCGCAAAGCCTTGGACGATCTGACCGGTCGGCTGACCCGCCCGGCCGTCTCGCTGGCCGACGCCGTGCAGTACGACACCCAAATCTAGGGCGTGTGAACACAAAAAGAGCAAAGAGTACCCATATGCCACGCAATCTTTTCGGACGCCGTCCGAAACCGACCGCCCAACAGCCCGCCCCGGCGCAGACCACCAATAATCCGCCTGCCCCGCCGCCGTCCGTCCCACAGACCAAAGCGCAGCAGGAGCAACTCATAGCGGCTGCGGTTGCCGGGACATCCGAGCCCACCGCACTGACGCGTCGCCAGACCTCGGACGGGCTGGTTGCCGATATGGCAGCAAAGATTCACCCGACCGTTGTGCAGTCTCTCGATATGTCCAAGGCGGCCGACCTGAGCCGGGACGAACTGGCCGTCCAACTCCAGTCCTTTCTGGACACCGAAGACTCGATTGCCTCAGACCTGACCCCGCTCGACCGTCGGCGGGTGGTCCAGCGACTGGTGGACGACATCAAGGGCCTCGGCCCGCTGGAGCCGCTGTTTAATGACCCGCATATCTCCGACATCCTGGTCAATGGGCAGAAATCGGTCTATGTCGAACGCAAGGGCAGGCTGGAGCAGGTGGACGTCCGGTTCCGGGACGAGCAGCACCTGCTCAATATCGCCCAGCGGATCGCCGGTTGGGTCGGGCGGCGGGTCGACGAGGCCAGCCCTATGGTGGATGCGCGCCTGCCCGACGGCAGCCGCGTCAACATCATCATTCCACCGCTGGCGATTGACGGTGCTACGTTCTCCATTCGGCGCTTTGTGGCTCGTGGTATCAGTCTGGCAGACCTGGCCGAGCGCAACGCCTTTACCCCGGCAATGGGCCGGCTGCTCCAGATTTGTGCCAAAGCCCGGCTGAATATCCTGGTTTCCGGTGGTACGGGTGCCGGCAAAACCACCTTTCTGAACGCCCTGTCGCGCGAGATCAGCAACACCGAGCGGCTGGTGACCATCGAAGATTCGGCGGAGTTGCAGTTGCAGCAGCCGCATGTGGTCCGGCTGGAAACGCGCACGAAAAGCGTGGAGGGCACAGGAGAAGTCAGCATCCGCGACCTGCTGATTAACGCCCTGCGGATGCGGCCCGACCGGATCATCGTGGGTGAGGTGCGCGGCGGCGAGGCCAACGAGATGCTGCAAGCCATGAATACCGGACATCCGGGCTCGATGTGTACCATCCACGCCAATAATCCGCGCGACGCGCTGATGCGGCTCGAAAACATGCTGATGCAGACCTCGGGCGACATGCCGCTGACGGCCATGCGCCGCCAGATCGTGTCGGCCGTTGATCTTGTCGTTCAGTTGGCCCGGCTGCGTTCCGGTCACCGCTGCGTGACCAGCATCACAGATGTGGTCGGGATGGAGGGCGATATTGTCACCACCGAGGAGATGTGGCGTCGCCTGCCGGGCGAGGAGCATACTTTTGAGAACACCGGCCGCCAACCGTCCTGGATGGCCTCGGTGGACGCGGCGGGGCTGCGCGCCGAGTTGCTGGAGGTGCTCCAGATGAGCAACGCGAGAAACGTGGAGGCCGCAGCATGAACATGACCCTGACGATGCTGGTCTGCGTGGCCGGGGTGATTATCCCCGGCATCCTGGCCCTGCTCATTCTCGGTAACCCGCTGCTGAGCATGGCGATTTCCCTGTGCGCGCTTCTGATTGAGATCCCCTGCGTTTATCTGGTGGTGATCATCTGGCCCCAACAGCGGGAGTTGAAACGCCGGCTGAACCGGGTCGCGGCGACGCTCAAGGGTGGTACGCTGCCGGACGCCAGCACTGGTGGCAGCGTCAGTGTTTTCCGCGCGCAACGGAGCAAGTCGCGGCTGGTTGAACGGCTAGAGCACAAATTCCCCATGATTGACGTCAGGAAGATGCTGCCCAAGGCCGTCGGGCTGGGCGTACTGGGCATGATAGCGACCGGACTGGGCGCGGCATTTACCGGTTTCGAGTTGCTGTCCATCCTGCTCTTGGTGCCGGTCAGCGGGCTGGGGTGCAGTTGGGCGGTACTGGCCATGCAGGACGCCGGCCAGCGCAACGAGTTCACCAAGATATTTCCCGAGACAACCGACCAGGTAGTGCGCCTGATGCGGGCCGGCGTTCCGTCAATGGAGGCCATTTCGATTGTGGCTCAGGAGGCGCCGCCGCCGGTCGGCGGGATCATGCGCGAAATAGCCTCGACGGTGTCGGCCGGACTGGACCCGGAAACCGCCATTCGCAGCACCGCGACGCGCGTCCGTATTCCCGCGTTCTCTCTCTTTTCTGCCGCAATCTGTTTGCAGATGACGACCGGAGGCGGCGTTTCGGGCGCGCTCGGCAATCTTTCAGCCACCCTGCGCGCCCGCCACGAAATCACGCTCAAGGCCAAGAGTTCGACGGCCCAGACCCGGCTGACCCTGGCAATCATCTCGCTGGTGCCGGTTGTGGTGCTGGCCACCCAGAATTTCACCAATCCCCAGGCCATTGAAACCCTGTTTTACACTGAGTCAGGCGGCACTCTGCTCCGCTACGGGGTCGGCCTTATTCTGAGCGGGCTGCTAGTCGCCCGCAGCCTGTCTGCCCGGATTGGACGGTAGGCATACAGGAGGGAGAATCCCAATGATGTTCTGGCTCGTCGTCACCACAACGCTCGCCTGCATGGCGGTTGCCAGCGTGATGGTCTTTCGCAGCGCTCGGAATGCCCAGGTGATGGACCGGCGGCTCGCCAGGGTGCGAGTGTGGGCCGTGGCAATCTATGGCGAACCGCAGAAACGGCGCAAGCAGGAAGGTGGCGGCTTTTCCCTGCGCCTAGTGTCGTCCGCTCTGCTGAATGTTTCGTCCCGGCTGGTCCCGATTGGTGCGGCCGAGCGGGCCAAGCTGAAAGACCTGGTTATGAAGGCGGGTTTTCACCGGCCCGACGCCTTGTCGATATTCATGACGGTCAAGCTCGTCGTTACCCTGGCTAGTGGCGCCCTGCTCAGCTTCCAAATGTCGGCGGGACAGTGGCTGGGGGAATACACCTCAACCCCGACCATCCTGCTGGCCGGTCTGGCCGGTGCGGTCATGGGCGGGATTTTGCCCGAGATGGGTTTGGACCGACTCAGTGTCCGCCGGCAACGCCGGATGGCTACGGCGCTGCCGGATGCCCTGGACCTGATGACGCTGTGTCTCGAATCCGGGCTGACCTTTGAGCGTACTCTATCTCGGGTGGTGCAGGAGCTGGAGCCCATGGCGCCCGACTTGGCGCGCGAGTTCGTTCTGGCCGAGGCAGAACTGCGGCTCGGTGCCGACCGCAAAAGGGTACTGAACGACCTGCATGTCCGTACCGGGGTGGAAGGGCTGCGCGACCTGTCCACGACCATCACCCAGGGAGAGCGCTATGGCACGCCGCTGGCCCAATCCATGAGGAATATCGCCCACAGTGAGCGGCAGCAGCGTGCGGCCCGGATTGCGGCTCAGGTTGAGCGGCTGCCGGTGCTGATGAGCCTGCCCATGCTGCTGCTGGTGACGCCGGGCACCCTGCTGCTGGTTGCAGGACCGGCTTTTGTTTCGACCATGGAGATGCTGGGCAACCTGGGCCAATAACGGGGACCGCTTGCGGGTTTATTTGTCCAGCAGCACTTCCTCGCGGCTGGTACCACGAAAAACCTGAATCCGTACCGGGTCGGGGGCAGGCGGTTCCGTTGCCGGCGGCGGCAGCAGCCGCTTGAGACCAACCGGCGTCCGCCAGCCAACGTCGTCGGCCTGACCGAGTGGACGCAAGGCGAGTGCCAGGCTGCCTCGGGTGGTGGCCAGTACGAGTTTATCGGCCTCTGGCGGGCGCACTTCAAGGGTCACGGTATTGCCGCCAACCTGAGGAGTGAGGCTACCCTCTTGCTCCGCGTAGTTGACGCTCTCGATACGCTGGCCGACGGCGACCACACGAATATCTTCAAGGACGGTTCTGCTGAAGGAGTTGAGCTGGCTTGGGTCATCTGATGAGACCTGCATGGTGAAAATGACATCAACCCGGTCTCCCGGCGCAATCATCCCGGCATGGCTCGTCTCCTGATTGACCGTGATGGTGAGCGCTCGGCGGTCGGGCAGCAGGACGGCGGCCAGGAATCCATCCTGACCAGACCGGATGAGCCCTGCATCCGTCAGCGGCATCCCGGCCAGAAACGGGATGCGGGTCACGGCACCGACGACTGCGGGCGGCTCCTGTTCCTGGGCCGGGTCGGCCGGTTCTTTGCGGATATGGCTGGACAGCACATTCCGGGCCTCCAGCGGCACATAGGTGAGGTCGTCCGCCGTGAGCAGGGTCCCGGCCGGCATATTACGGGCCGCGGCAAGCACCTCTATCGGGGGGGCGACCGGTTCGGGCGTCGGTACTGCGACCGGCTCCGGTTCAAGCGGCGCTACCGCCTCTTCGTCCGGGCCGAAATACAGCCACATGCTGACCGAGAGGGCAATGGCCGCAGGGATAATCCCCAGCAGAACAACGAGGAGCAGCGTTCGATATCTTCGCATGGGAGTTCACTCCGTCATACGGAAAAGGCACGGAGTGCCAAGAGGACGATAGCCGGTGGGGCAATGGCGACCGCAAAGGGCAGGTTTGCGCGCAGCCGGCGGGTCCTCTCGAACGGCAGCAGGGCAAACAGAGAGAGGCTGAGGCTGATCAGCCCCAGACCGATCAGAAAGAACGTTAGATCATGCGGGCCGACCCACAAGCCGGCGACGGCCATGAGCTTGCCGTCGCCTCCGCCGAGCCCACCGAAGGAGAATAAGGAAAACCCCACCACCAGCAGGACTGCACCAATGGCGATATGAGTCCACACCGGTGCCAGATGACCGCCGGTCAGAGTGTAGAGGACGAATAAGATCAGCAGGCCGAGCGGGATACTATCCGGAATCCAGCGTCCGATCAGGTCGGAAACAATGGCCGCACCAAAGAGCGCACAGCAGGCTAGCAGTAACGTAGGCTCAAGCACCGCCCTTTTCCTCCTCACCGCCTGCCGCATCAATCTACCGAAGCGGCGAGGGTATGAGGCCGCAGCCCGGAGATGAGGCGTATCAGCACGTCGACTATTTCTTCCTGGGCGGTAGCACTGTCTTCTGCGTTGGCGATGTACATGCCGGCTCCGAAGAACGTCACCCATAATGTGTGCGCTAATGGGTCGAGCGGGATCTCTTCTATAACACCCTCATCTATTAACTGTGCACCTACATGCTGCAAGAATCTTAGTCCCGGGCTGTCTCTTTGCACGACATGCCAGTCCAGAACTGCCGGGCCATCTATATAGAGAATGCGCTGTTCACCTGGGGCTGAGGCTGCTTCCACAAAGGCGCGGCAGCCTACTATCATCTGCTTCCACAGGCTAGCCCCAGCGTCCTTAGCTGCCTGCATCTTCTCCATAACGGATTGTACCCAACCGGTTCTCACTTCCTCGTACACCGCTTGAAAGAGGGCGGCTTTATCGCGGTAGTGATAATACAATGCGCCTCTGGTTACGTTCGCGCGCCGGACAACTTCTTCGATCGAGGTTTTGGCATATCCACGCTCGGCAAATAACTCTCGGGCAGTGTCAAGCAAGGCCCTCTGAGTTATTCGATATTGTTCGGCCTTTGATATTTTTACCACGCCAAATCCCTTACGTAGGCTCTACTATTGAGGGCGCATAATAACATGCGGCCTGAACGTATATCAAGCAAAATCATGCAATCTATAGACATAACTTAAGTAGAGTCATGCACAAAATGGCAGAAGTTCCTAACCTGATGGCTCTTACGCAGAGGGAGATCGTCAGATTTTTCCGCCGCAGGCCAACCTTATCGGCTATCTTCTGCGTCTTGATCAGTATTGGAATATGTTTTCCCCGTATCCACTCAAGACGGATGGCTGGTTTGTCATGCCCGGAACGCTGAAGGACGGTAGCCAGGTCGAGCTGTGGACGGGCGAGCGCGTGGTGAGCTGGGAAAAACCTTCGAACATCTCTGCCCAGTACCCTAACGACCGATGGTGGAAATTCATGGAAAATATCTATCCTGGGCAAAGGAAAAGAGAAGCTGCGCTTGACGCCTATGCCCGCTATCTGTGTCGGGATTGGAACACACACCATAGCGGCCAGGAGCAACTCGATACGTTCCAGATTTTTTTCATGCAGGAAACAACCCTGCCCGATTATCAAAACACTCAGCCTGAGGAGAAGCTGCTGGGGGAGTATGCGTGCGGTGAGCACTCAGGCGATGCTCACCGCAGTTTCACGACAATCCACGCTTACGCATGCTAACAGCACGCACATGCTAACAGCACGTTTCCGTCTTGTATTTTTGCCGCCGTTGTGTTCCTCTTAAGGCCTCACAGAGAAAGAGTAGCCCTGTACAGATTAAGGAATGAAGGGATGAGTAGAACGTTACACGCGGTTGTATTAGGTCTGATTCTTGTCTGGCCACTCACTGCACTGGGGTCGGGAAGTTATTCACACAAGCTGTCGAGAGCGTCGAGCGCAATAAATGCGGCCAAATACCATCGTGGAAAGCAAATTTTCACGGGCCAAGCCAGATACGACAATGGGTCGTCCACTCCTGCCTCTCAGCATGAAGCACGCCTCAAGGAACTCCAGGCTTTGCTTCCCCAGGAAGCTCAGGGCTCAGTCAATCTGCCCCAATTGGCTGGCAAGCTGAGGGCAGACCATCTCGAAGCCTTAGAATATTATCTCAGTGTTCGATACCGAATAGAGAGTAAACCATGACAAGAGCCACGGGCTCCAGGTTTGCTCAATTCCTGCTGGTATGGGTCGTGCTGTTGGCGAGCGTGCCAGCCTACAGCACGAGTGCCTATCTACCTCTTGAAGGTCGATTCTCTCTGAGTGGGTCGTACATTTTTGAGACCTTTGACGAGTTTTGGAGGGGCAGGAAGAAAACCCGGCTCCCCGACGATATCCATCAACACACCGTTTCCGTTGGTCTTGAATACGGTCTGCTTGATGATGTGGCCTTAGACCTGACTCTGGGCTATACACGCACTTCTTTTTCTCCAGTTGACGACCTTGACGGTTTGAACGACACCAGCCTGGGAGTCCGCTGGAGGATACTGAATGAATTTAGATACGACTCACCCTACGTCCCAACCCTCACCCTGCGCCTCGGGGGCATTATCGAAGGCAGCTACGACACCGTGACGACAGGGGCCCCCAACTCGCCCGGTGATGGCGCTTCTGGCGTTGAAACGTCGCTGCTGTTCGGAAAAATCTTTGATTCCACCAATATTGGCCTGTCTGGTGATATTGGCTATCGTCACCGCGGCAGTAAGGTACCCGACGATTTTTTCGTCTCGGTCGGACTGGATAAAATTGTCTTTGATTACATCTTGACCGGTTTCCACTACCGACACACGCAAGGTTTATCCGGTATAGATATTGGCAGCCCAAGCTTCGATCCGAGTCGTTTCCCGGAAGTAAGAGAAATCTCTGACAATGTCCAAGCTGAGTTGGGATATGTTGGTGCAGGAGGACAGTACTTTGGCGTCATTTTCGCGTGGACTATTGCCGGCAGAAACACCGGCGAGAAATTTGTGCTCGGCCCTGTCGCATCCTTTCCTTTCTGACGAGAAATGATGCCTGAGCCAACCGTCGTCTACGCTGTAGCCATCTGTACTCATAAAATTCACGACAATTCACGCTTATACACGCTCATCGCCCGTTTTCGCTCGGGGGCATAGGCGTGCCATTTTGCCGCCGGGACTGCGTCCGGCGTGACTTGGCGAAAACCAAATCGCTCAAAAAGTCGCCGCGCGCCCTCCTGGTTTGTACAGGCGAAGAGATAGGCAAGGCCGCGTTCCCGCCCCTCAGTGATCGCCTTCCCGACCAGGCGGCTTCCGATTCCTTCGCCGTGGAACCGCCTGAGTGTGTAGAGCCCGGCTATTTCTCCTGCATTGTCAGCGACATATGGCAATAGAGCGCATAATCCAACGAGGTCTCGCTCTGTACCAAGCCGCGCACCATAACCGTGCAGCAACAACTGGCTGACCTCGGAGGGGGTCCGTTTTTTGAGCGCGCCTTCCTGTTCGCCTCGCTGTATGAGCCGTTCGGCTTCGGAGAAATCATCAAGGGCTAATCGTTCCGCCTGACAGTAATCGGTGAGCGTAAAAAATGTCCCACACCCTTCGTAGGTAAAGAGTTCTCTCGCCAGGCTCGCCGGCGAGCACAGCGAGACTGAAGCAACGCCACCCTCTAAGGCTAAGCGCGCGGTCTCAAGTTGCCGGTGCCGCTCGTGAGGGAGCTCCCCGCGCGTTCCGTGAGACTGCAACTCTTCCAAATGTGAACCGTTCAGGAAGGATAACGGCACTCCGCTGGCCGTTAATCCACCCTGCGGGTCCAGGATCACCAGCTTATAGACGGTGAGGCGATTGGCGAGCTGCTGTGCGCTCTGAAGAGCCGGCAGGCGGGCCTGGGCCGGCCACAGCCCTATGAAAACGGGAACCGTACGCAGGGTCTCCAGAACGCTGAGACACCGCTGGTCTTCATCGCTCTCAGGGACAAGAGGCACGGGAGCAGGGAGGCCGTTCAGCACGCGAGACAACTGGGTATGCAGTCCCTCAACAGCACGCCGCTCGGGTGTGGCTTCGTTTGTTTCCACGAGCAGGATCACGCGGGTTTCATTCAATACCAGCGCGCGCAGGACCTCCTGGACCACCTCCCGGTCCCCGGGCGCCGTGATATCTTTTGCCCGCAGCGCGAACAGGAGACTCTTTCCCCGAAATTCTTTGAGGTAGAAATCCCTCTCCGCGGTTGAAAAATCAGGCGGCGCGGTTTTCATATTTTTTATTTTTTTGTTCTTCACAAAGCCGCTCAGCCCAATAATTGTTTTCGGAGCGCGTCCTTTCCTGGGCTCTCCCACGCAACGCAGATTTCCTGCTGTCGATCAACCAGAAAGAGGAGCAAATCCCGGACCGGAAACTGGGTCAATTGCTCAAGGGCCAGCGCGCTGGGCCCAAGCCGTTCATACGCAACGCGCTGTTCTTTTCCTGAAAGGTCTGCCCCTCCCAGGGAAAAATCAGCAATAAACCATTTCCCGCCTTCGAGAAATGCCAGTGGAATCCGCCCGGTGAGGAGCGTATGAGCGGCCTGCAGTGTAAATCCCTCGTCTACGAGGCAGGCGGGAGCAAGGTGCATACGCGGCCAGAGCGTAGCCCTGGCAATATACCGCCGCATAGCGTCAGGAAAAGGGTCGCCCGAGGCAGGGCCGCTCTTGTCCTGCCCGGTCGATGCCACCTGGAGAAACGCTTCCACGGCCTGCTCTTGCCCGGCCTGCTCTTGCCTTAGATGCACGACCGTCTGCGTAATAAGACGATCCAACTGCACCTGCTGCCTTGATCCATTGCCGCGCTGAAGTATTTTCTGGGCGTGTCGCTTTTGCCGCCCCTTGGCAATGAGTCGCCGTCTGTCCGTGACCCAGTCTATATCGGAAGGCTGAGCGTCAGTCGCAGGCCTTTCCTGGGAATCCGTCAGCTCAGGCCCGGACGAAACCTGAGACTGGTCCGTCTGGCTGGCCTCGCTCTGATGGACAGCCTGCCGCTCTGTGCCTGAGAGGTCGCGCAGAACCGCATGCAGCAGGCTGTCCTTTTTTTTCGTCTCTGACGGCGGGGGCAGGGGAAACACGACGTATTCCCGAGCGCGCGTGGCTGCCACATACCACAGCCGTCTTTCCTCAGCCGCTTCCTGCTGGCGTTCTCGGGCCTCAGCCTCCTGCCAGCCCAGGGTGCAACACTGAAGGGGGCGCGGACCAAGGTGGAGTTCAAGACCGGCGTCTTTGCGACTCACCAGGCCGGGACGGGTCAGCCGGTTGGGCGGAGCTCCGGACTCCGCTACCACGACAAGCGGAAATTCCAGTCCTTTGGCCTTGTGAATTGTCAGGACGTGGAGCGCGTCTTGCGGTTCATCAAGAGCGCTCGCCTGTTCCGCCTGCCCGTCCTCGGACTCATCCAGGGCAGCGGCGAGCAGACGATCGAAAACGTCCGGGGAGAAATCCTGCGCAGCCCCGTACTGGCCGGACATCTCGCGTAGTACCTCCACAGCTTGAAGCATGGCGTGGAGCCGCCGCTGTCCGTGGGGACGGCAGGCAAACAGCGGGAGCAGGGGGGTGTGGACATAGATCTCGGCGAGCAGAGCAGCCAGCCCGGCCCCGACACTCTGAGCGCGCTGCACAGTCCGGGACAGTCTCCGGTGTAGGGTGCGCAGCAGCGCAAACGCGGCATGCAGCCGGTCAGCACAGGCAAGCTGTTCGGGGACTCTCCCCCTGAGATAGTCGAAGGTCCCGCCGGCACAGCGAAATTGCGCCAACTCTTCGTCTGAAAAGCCGAAGAGTGACGAGCGCAAGGTTGCCACCAGGGCCGTGGCGTCCGCCGGATGGACCAGCGTCCGGACACACGCCTGCACCTCGGTCTGTTCCTGGCTTGACGCAACCCGTTGCCTACCCGTGCTTCGGTACGGGATGCCTGTATCTCGTAGGGCTTGTTCATACCGCTCTACGCTTCGATTCGTCCGACACAGGACAGCGATATCGCCATACCGCAGGGGCCGGCCGGCTTGTGTCGCCAGCGTCTGCTGTTCAACGCCGTGACGGATAAATCGCGCCGTGCAGCGTGCTTCGCTGTTCCGCAGCTCAGCCTGGTTGCCTGGTTCGTGTGGCGCGGCGGGGGGCAGGTCCAAGAGCAAAAGCGTCGGCCCCCCTGCGTCTTCATCACCGCTCAGCGCGCGCAAGGGTAGATACCCCGGTTGGTCCGGGTCGTCTTTATTGTCCAGCACCCGTGAAAAGAGGGCGTTCATGCGTGTCACCAGGCCAGCCCGCATCCGAAAATTCGTCGAGAAGCTGAGGACGCTCCCCTGTCGTGCAACCGCCGAGCGCAGCAGGTAATAGACTTCGAGGTCGGCCCGCCGAAAGCGATAAATGGACTGTTGGGGGTCGCCGACCAAAAACAGTTTTCCGGCGCGGAGCGCGACCTGCGTCCAGCGCTCTGTCCGGGGTTGATCCTCCGCCAGGAAGAACAGAATTTCGGCCTGTAAGGGATCGGTGTCCTGGACTTCATCGACCAGCAGGAAGTCGAATTTGCGTTGAAAATAGCGCCGCAGTTCGCGGTCGTGCTTGAGGCCGTCGCGCATCAGCACCAGCAGGTCCAGAAAATCGAGGCTGCCCTGTTGCTGTTTTTTGGCCTGATAGGCGCGCAGATAGCCGCCCAGCCAGCCGGCCAGGCCCACCGTCAGATTATGCAGCCAGGCGGCTCGGGTCTTGAGCTGGAGGGCCTTGAGCCGCGCGAGCAGCGTGCGTGCTTCATCGAGCGCAGCGGTCGGCTGCCAGTTCGTCTGTCTCCCCTTTCGGGGCTGCACCGTCAGGCGCTGGAACAGAAAGTGCTCCCAGGCCTGCGCATTGTCCTGATAGGGGGCAGTCGGAACGCTATCGGTCAGGGCCGTAATGTGCTCGAACAGCGTGTCTGTTGCGTCGTGGCAACAGTTCCGCAGATCGGCCAGCCGGGCGACAGCCTGGTGCATCTCAGCACAGGATGTCGGGATATCCGCATCGACTGCCGCGGGTAGCCAGTCCAGGCAGTCGCGCTGTTCGACCAAAAAATCGCACAGCGACTTCAGCTGGGTGACTGAGAGGCCAAGGCGAAATGCCCGGCGTAGCAGGTTCGAGCTGTCCCGCCCAGGTTGCAGTTCTCGGCTGAGCCAGGTGTGCCAGACCTGGTCGTGCAACAGGCGGGTCTGGGCCTGATTCAAGACTGTAAATGCCGGGTCCAGTCCGACCTCCAGCGCGCGTTCACGTAACAAGGCCGCGCAGAATGCGTGGATGGTCATCACCCTCGCCCGGTCAAGCTCAGACCGCACCGACTGTAGGGCCGCGCGCTCTGCCTCGGGCAGGGAGGTGTGGAGTGCGGACTCAACAGCCGCGCGGAGCCGCGTCCGGAGTTCAGCCGCGGCCTTATCCGTAAAGGTGATAACCGCGACCCGGCTCAGCGGACTCCGACCGGTTCGCAGCAGGGCCAGTAACCGGCTCAGCAAGAGTTGCGTCTTGCCCGTTCCCGCCCCGGCCTCCAGTAAAAACGTAGTCTGAAAATCCGAGACAATACGCTGCTGAGCGTCGTTGTCCGAAAGAGAAGCCTGGGTCATGTCTGTGACCGTACCCAGCGCCACGCCGTTGTGTGGGGGTCGTGCAGTTTCTGTGCGGCCCACTCAGAGCCATGCGCATGGCAGATTTCGGGAAATGTGCAGGACTGGCAGGCATCCGGAGCAGGAAAGAACAGTCCAGCGGTGATGCCCTCGGCAAGGCGGGTGACGATGGTCCGTAAGGTGCCGAGCGTTGCCGCTTGTGTCTCTGCCGTTAAGGACTTTTTGTCAGGCTGAGCAGTTCCGTCCACACTCGTATACTCTGCCCCGACCCAGTCCAGGTCGGGGCGGAGATGCTGGGCGGCATAGAGATACAGGGCCAGTTGGAGCGCGGTTCCCCCCGCAAAGCCCCGCGCCGGTGGCCGGCCGGTCTTATAGTCAAGAATGCGCGCCTGCCTGGGTTGTACAAGGTCAATGTGTTCCGCCGAGACATCGATTCGGTCAATCCGGCCTCGGAGCTGGACCTCTTCCCCCGTATCGAGGCGAAAGGGAACAGGAATATTGGGGGTTAGGAACTGGGGGTTAGGGGTTCGCTGCGATTCCCCAACCTCCAATCCTGTCTCCTCTGTTCCGAAGGAGTAAACGTGTCCTCCAATAGTATGTGGATGCTGGACACGTTTACTCCTTATGCCAAAAAACACCTCAAACGCCGTCGGGCAAAAACCGCGTTCCGTTTGGCGCTCGCGCTGGAGAAAGGCGTGCAAACGCCGCAGCAGGTGTTCGCGCTCACATTCCCAGAGCAGGGGCAGCCCGACTGGCCGTGTCTGCGCAAACACCGCAAACTGTTCCTCCGCTATCCGGGTGAGCAGTCGCCGCTCGTCATCACTCCGTTGCGCGGACAGGGGCAACTGGTCCGTCTGTTGCAGACGGGAGAAAAAATCGTACAGGATGGTGTGCACCAACACACCTCGGTCGCGCGGCAGGAGGGCAAGAATCCGTTCCGGCTCTTCCCACGGCTGGAGTCCCAGCACCGTCTCCAGAAAATAGCGAAACGGACAGCGCGCATATGTTTCCAGGCTGCTCGCGGACAAATACAGCCCGTGCGGGAAGAGGTGCCGGCGCAGTGTGCTCTTGACGCTGTCCGCCTGCATACAGCCGTCAAAGGCCGTGAGGTGGGGATGCTCCCAACGTTGTCCTATCGCCCGTGCGGCAGGAATAAAAAATGGTAGCGCCTGTAGACCGGGCTGAACCGCCTGCTCAGCGGCGCTGTGGTTGACCTGCTGAGCAGGGCTAAAAGCATAGGCCAGGTGGAACTCCAGCGCGTCCACCGCCTGCCGGGTACTGTGTGCATATCCTCCAGCCGCCGATACCCACCGGCTCCTGCCTTGCAGGTCTGCCAGCGTGGCCTGACGGCCACACAGCACACTGACCGTCTGTAAGAGGTGCGCGGCGGGCGGGCGGGCTGCGCCCTGGACAGTGCGTGGATAGGTCAGACATAACACCTCCTGCGCACTCTGGGTCGCCAGCATGAAAAGGAGCTGTTGGCGTTCAACCGCCTGGCGGCGGACCGGCACGTCCAGGGTCAGCACTTCGGCCAGATGCTGGCGCTCGGCATCGGACAAAATAGGGTCCTGGGAGGCGAGGCGAGCCCCGGACTCTTGCGCCAAGCCCGGCAGGATGACCGCTCGAAAGCGGAGACCGGACGCCTGGGTCAGCTCGCCAAGAAAGACGCCGGGCGTATGCGTTTTGTGGAGTCGAACCTTTCCCCAGGAGAGGCAGCTCAGAACAGTCTCAACCCACTCCTCGGGGCGAGTTGTTTCAGCCAAGAATGGGGAGAGACGCCGGAGGGTCGCCTCAATATTCAGGCCCTGCTCAGCCTCGCCCTGCTGGTCCGATTCCTGGGCACTCCACGAGACTTGGTCGGACACATAGTCTTCATATATACGCAGGAAGTGGGCCAGCCAGCCTTCCCAGGTGTGTTGGTCTTGAACCATTTTTACATCTGTCAGCAAACGGGCCATAAACCTGACAAGCAAACGGACAGCGGGCGCCATCTGTTCGGCTTGCTCCTCTGGCGGGTCCTGGTAGCGCGCTTCCAGGGCGGCGAGTCGCACGTGCCATTCCTGGCCTCCGCGTCCTATCCCGGCCTCCAGACAGAGGGCTTCCCACTGGGCGATATGCGCCTCTGAAACGGCTTCCCCAATCAGGTCTTGAAACGGGGGCTGGGCCAGCCTGAGAAAGGCGAAAAGGCGCTGCCGCGAACAGTCTTCAGACAAGAGCTGACACAGCGCCTGCACGGCTTTCCCCTGTCGTGTGGCCAGCAAGGGCTGTTCTGCAACAAGGGTACACGGAATCCCCAGACGGGAGAGCGTCTCCAGCAGCAACGGACCATAGCTGTTCGACTCGGTGAGGAGCACGCCAATCTCGTCAAATGTATAGTCCCGCTCTCGGACCAGCGAGAAGATCGTGCGTGCAATTTCACGCACTTCCTGGGTTTGATCCGGTGCACAAATGATGTGAAGCGAGGCGTCCGGGAGCGTTGAGACCGGTCGCGGGGGCGTTTCCCCGGCGCGTTCAAAAAGCCGGGTCTGGACCTGAGAAAGGGAACAGGATGGGGCCTGCGGACGGGTTAATGGAGATGACTGAAAGCCGAGCCCGTTGAGCCAGCTCAATGTGGGCGTCACGGCTTCGTAGGCCGAGCCGGGTCGCCAGGGAAGAAAGACCAGGCTATCCCGCTGCGTGAAAAGCGTTTCCAAAAAATGCCGCTGTCGTGCGCTATACTCAAGACCGCCATACACCAGCAGCGGCCCGTCACTCCGTGCTGTCTGGACCTGGACGGTGAACAGACCGGCGTCGTCAACGAGCCGCCGTTCGTCCAGGCCTGCTTCATAGCGCGTGTAGAGGTCCAGCAGCTGACGTATTTTCTCTCGATACAATACCTCCTGCGCAGGAATCCGGGTAGAAAACAGGCGCAGATGGTGGGGCTGGACGCCCGCCTGCCTGAGGTCTGACAGCGTCTCGCTCAAGAACTGGGGAAACCGAGGCTGCCGGGCGAACGCCTGAAATAAAGAGTAAGCGTGTCCAGCATCTACATGTTGTTGGAGGACACGTTTACTCTTTCCGGTCTGGGCCTGTTCCAGCAGGAGACGCTGCACGAGCGGCGGAACCAGCGCGGCCGGGACGCGACGTTTCCCCTCCCGTCTCAGTCGCGCTTCGGTCAGGCGGGCCGCATAGTTGAGCAGCGTCGTAAACCGCAGGCCGATATGCCCGTCACCAGCCCTGGCAATGGCGCTGCTGAGCTGTGAGCCGATGACGTCACTGGGAACAAGGATCGTGAGCGGAGTCAGCGCATCGGCCGCTTTCAGCGTGTGGACAGCGGCAATGAGCGCCTCTTGCAGAACGGCAAGCGAGTCGGAGATAAATACTCGCTTTTGAGGCATGCCTCTTTGCTTATGGGGCGAGCCTACACCCCGTAGGGGGCGATACAGGCGTCGCCCCTATCCTTTAGCGTTTGAACAGCACAACTTCGAGCGTTTTATCGCTATAGCGGTGCTTGAAACTCGCTATCGCGCCACTCACATCAATGGGCTTGTTAAAGTCAGGGGGAAACGCGGACGAGACCGCGGCGAGGGTACGGATATCGGGGTCATCGACCCTGCCGCGTACAAGGAAATTACCGTCCCTCAGAGAGAGCGTATACTCGTAGTCGGGCATTTCATCGCCTATCCCCATTTCCCGCTTGGTCGCAGACACGGGGACACGACGCGGGAATTCCAGGCGCAGGATATAGGCGTTGCCCTGTTCTTCGACCGTATAGCGTTCACCGTAGCGCCGCGAACGTTCGGTCTTTTCATCAAACTCCAACGTGTAATAGCCCTCAATCGGCTGGTCGCCCTTATCAGGCGTCCGTCCGCCGGAAACACCGAGAAAAGGGGCCATCGCCGGAGCGAGGGGGAGACCATAGAAGGTCCCACGCAGCGGAGTGTCTTCGATTGGAACGCCCTGAAAGAAAGACTCGCGCAGGCGGATTAAGGTTTCGACCGAGGCAATCAGCACACCAAGAAAGATAAATTTATTCGCCGCCTGACTGAAGAGCTCCTCCCCCAAAACAGCGCTATAGACGGCCAGGAGAATGATCGGATACAGGACCATATTGAGCAGGATATTCAGGCTGGTCGCCGTTCCGACATGAAAATAACGCGTATCCCCAACAGATTGTTCCAGGGCGCGCTTGGTCGAGAGGGGTAGCGCGCCAAGAATGGGCTGAGCCGAGGCAAGGAGCGTCCCCAGAATGGAATTGTTTTGCGCTGGCTGGACTCGGGCCAGGGCCTGGGCGTAGGTGCCGGCCAGTTCGCCTTCAAAGACTTTTTCTTCCACGACCTTTTTGGGTGCAACCGGTTTGGGCGTCGGTGCCGTCACTGCTGGCGCTACGGCAACGGGCGCCACCGGAGCGGGAGCTGCGGCTGGTGTCGGCGCGGCCGCCGGCGGCGCGGCGCCATTTGCCGCCGGGGCCTCGACCGAGGCCGGTGCATCTGCGCCGCCTTCGTCCTTGAAGCGGGAAGGGAAATCGTCCCCAAAGGTCTGCTCGGGATGTAACTCCTTGGCCCGCGCCAACAACGCCTCTTCGGTCTCCACAATGTCCGGGTTGGGCAGGCAGCAGTCCACCGGACACACGGCCGCACACGCCTCTTGGTCGAAAAAGCCGACGCACTCCGTGCACTTGTCCGGCACGATATAGAAAATGTCGTCATCGATGGCCGGATTGACCGCGCCGTTGAAGTCCCACTCCACGCCTCCCTGATAGATCGCGGTATTGGGACACTCGGGCTCACACGCCGCGCAGTTAATGCAGTCCTCGGTGATTATCGTCGCCATACTGAACAGTTCTCCTTCTGCAAGCCAAGTCAATAGCTATAGCGTGTCAGTCCTTCATCTAACGGGTTTACCCTACTCGGTCAACGCGACCGGGGTCTTTCCTGTGACGTGTTGACAGATATGGATTACATACCTAGGGTATTTTTCTCATCTTATTTTCTTAAGGAGGAAGCATGAAACAGAAATTTCTCTGGTTGGCGCTTGGGGTTTTTGCGGTCGGCTGCTTTATCGGGGCCCCCGTCCGGGCGGATCACCATGAGGCGGCTGAGGAGATGCCGGAGGCCGCCGCTGAGACGATGCCAGAGGCCGCCGGGCCGATTGACCTCAACATGGCGGACGCGGCTACGTTGCAGACCCTGCCCGGTATTGGCGAAACAAAAGCCGCGGACATTGTGGCCCACCGCGAAGCAAACGGTCCGTTTGCGACCGTAGACGACCTGCAGAACGTCAAAGGCATTGGTGAGAAGACGCTTGAGAAACTGAAAGAGCACATCACCGTAGGGGCCAGCGAATAACCGGCGGAACCTGCGACGGAATAGCAGCGCAACTGAACACTGCTGTCAGGGCGGCCTTCGGGCTCGCCCTTCTTTTTTGAGGATTCGTGTGGCGAATGCCTTAAAGAGTGAACGTGTCCTCCAACCAGACAAAAAAGTCGGACACGTTCACTCTTTCTCCCGTAATGCCGAACTCGAAGCCAAGCTGACAACCCTGCCAACTGGTCCCGGCGTCTATAAGTTCACGGATCACAAAGGCACCGTTATCTATGTCGGGAAGGCGAACAATCTGCGCGCCCGGGTCAGACAATACGCCCGTGGCGGAGATGGCCGGGCGCAAATCCGCTTTCTCCTCGCCCAACTGACCGATGTCGAGGTCCTTGTTACCCAAACCGAAAAAGAGGCGCTGCTGCTCGAAGACACCCTGATTAAGCAATTCCGGCCTCGGTATAATATTCGTCTCAAAGACAACACCTCCTATTGGCACGTGAAGGTTACCCAGCACGACCAGTGGCCGCGTCTCCTCCTGACCCGCCAGATTGCCAAAGACGGCAGTAAATATCTGGGACCGTTCCACTCCAGCACGGCAGTCCAGGAGACCCTGGAAATCATTCGTAGAGTCTTCCCCCTGCGGACCTGTACGGACACCGTCTTTCGCAACCGCACCAGGCCGTGCCTGGAATATCAGATCAAGCGCTGCCTCGGTCCCTGTACCCTGCCGGTCGATCCCGACGACTACCAGCACCAACTGAAAAATGCCCTGCTGCTGCTTGAGGGCAAAAGCACCCAACTGGTAGACCGCCTCAGCCAGCAAATGAACGCGGCCGCCGACGCGCTCCGTTTTGAAGAAGCCGCCCGGCTGCGGGACCAAATCCGGGCCATGACAAAAACCGCGGAAAAGCAGCTGGTCTCCACCCCCCTGGGGAATGACCGGGACGTGTTCGGCCTGTATCGCGAGGGCGGACTGATCGAAGGCCAGGTCCTGTTTGTGCGTGGTGGGAAACTGGTTGGCAACCTGGCCTATAGCTTTCCCGACAATGAGTTTCCCGACGCCGAGGTCGTGGCCGAATTCCTGAGCCAGTTCTACCAGGGCGGCCGGTTTATGCCCGACGAGATTCTGATCCCGGTCGTGCTCGACGATGCCGACCTCCGGGCGGAACTCCTCTCGGAACGGAAGGGGAAGAAGGTCGGCCTGCTCTGTCCGCAGCGAGGAGCCAAACTGCGGCTGGTCGAAATGGCCCAAGAAAATGCGCGGCACAGCTTTGTCGAAAAGCGGCGGGGGGAAGAACACAAAGAGAAAACGCTGGAGAGCTTACGCCGTGCGCTGCATCTACAAAACGCGCCCAAACGGATTGAGTGTTTTGATATCTCGAATACCCAGGGCGATCTCTCCGTCGGTTCGATGGTCGTCTTCGATGAGTGTGAGCCGGACAGGAACCGCTACCGCCGTTTTCGTATCAAAACCGTAGAAGGGGCGGATGATTTCGGCATGATGTATGAAGTTCTCACCCGCCGCTATCGGCGCGCCTTGGCGGAACATGACCTGCCGGACCTCCTCATGGTGGATGGCGGCAAAGGCCAGCTCGGCGTCGCCGTCAGCGTGCTGCGGGAGTTGGGGATTTCTGAGGTCGATGTCATTGGCCTGGCCAAGATGCGGACCGAGCGGGACCCGTTTGCCGAAGAAGTCGCCCATTCCTCCGAGCGTGTCTTTCTGCCCGGTCGCAAGAATCCGGTCGTGCTCAAGCCCAACGCCACGGCGCTCTTCCTCCTGCAACGCCTCCGGGATGAGGCCCACCGCTTTGCCATTACCTATCACCGGAACCTGCGGGCAAAAGAGCGTCTCAGTTCGCCGCTCGACGCGATTAGCGGCGTTGGCCCGGCCAAACGCAAAGCGCTCTTACGGCATTTTGGCAGCCTCAAACGCGTGCGCGCCGCCGCGCCCGAAGCGCTGGGCCAAGTCGCCGGGATTACCCCGGCCCTGGCGGAAAAAATCCACCAGCACTTACGGGCACATCCCGCCCCACGCTAACACAGCCGGCCCATCGCTCGCGCGCCATGTCTCGTCAGCCGTCTCGGCCAGTGTCTCTCGCCGGTCTTCGCCTGACGCGCCTGCTTGAACAGTCGATCCTCATTCATCTCGCCCTGGTCTACCTCTTAGGCCAGGCCGGCCTGGCCTGGGGCTGGCCGGCGACTGCTCCCCTCTGGCTGGGCGGACTGCTGACCCTCAGCGTGGCCAGTTGGATCGTAGGCGGACTCCGTCTGGCCGTTGTGGTCAGTCTGCTGAGTGGCGCTTTCCTGGTCAGCAACCTCACCCTCCACCGAGTCTACGCTCCCGATTTTCCGCCGCACCACCTTCGGCAGCTCGCTTTGCCGCAGAAAGTCGTCCTCGAAGGTTGGCTGTTCCAGGAGCCGGAGCGGGGTCCGACCCGTGGCCGGTTGTATCTTGAGACGCAACGGGTCTGTTTTGAAACGCAACGCATCTGTAAAGACGGGCAGTCCCGGCCGGCAACGGGCAAGGTCCTCGTCACGGTTCGTCATTTCCAAGACCGCAAAGACCCCTGGCAATACGGCGATGTGATGAAGCTTCCGCTCAAACTCCGCCTCCCGCGCAATTTTCAGACGCCGGGCAGCTTTGATTATGCGGGCTATCTGGCCCGGCGGGGCATCTATCTCACCGCCTTTGTGTGGGACGATACCAAGATTAAGAAAATCGGTCGGCGTGGGACGTGGCTGCGTCATCGGCTTGAACACGTCCGGCGGACGGTCGGCGGCTTCTTTGACGAGCAGCTTTCAGCAAAATCCGCCGCCATTCTCCGCGCTCTGATTATCGGCGATAAAAGTCAGCTCGACCCGGATGTACGCGACGCCTTTACGCGGGTAGGCGTTGCCCACGTCCTTGCCATTTCCGGGCTCCACATCGGCTTGGTTGCACTCCTGGCGTATGGGGCCTGGTGGTGGCTCCTGGCGCGGAGTCAGTATCTATTGTTGATGTGGTCGGTACCAAAACTGGCTGCGTCCCTCACGCTGCCGGTCGTGCTGCTGTATGCCGGACTTGCGGGCGGCAGTGTTTCGACCCTGCGAGCGGTCATTATGGTTGCCGTCTTTCTCACCGCGCGGCTGCTTGACCGAGAAGAGGAAGTCTTCCGCAGCCTGGCCCTGGCCGCCCTGATCGTGTCGCTGATCTGGCCGGGGGCTGTCCTTGATATCTCTTTTCAGCTTTCTTTTGTGGCTGTCCTGGCTATTTTTCTTGGCCTGTATCGTTTCCGAATCTGGTGGGATAACCGAGACGAGACGCGCGCGGTCCACCTCTCCCCCCAGCGACGGCGACTCCGGCGCTGGGCGACTCTCTATGGCCTGGTCTCTCTGAGTGCGACGGTCGGCACGCTCCCGCTGGTTGCGACCCATTTTCATACCGTCCCGCTGGTCGGATTTGCGGCCAACCTGCTGCTGGTGCCTTTCCTGGGAAGTGCCGCCGTGGTGTTGGGTCTGGCTGCGGCGGCACTGGTGTTTATTCACGCGGGAGCCGCGACCCTGGTCGTGTGGTGTGCCGGAGTCGTGGTCTCGTTCGGCGTGTGGATGGTCGAAACCATTGCGGCCTTGCCCTTTACCGCCGTTCACTTTGTGACCCCCACGCTTTTTGAACTCATCTTGTTTTATACCCTATGCGTTTCCCTCCTGTTCTTTTCATACATCCAACCACCCGGGTTGCGGCGTGTCTTTTTCTCCTGCCTGTTCAGTCTCATTCTCTTTGACAGTCTGTACTGGATCACACAACGCTATTTCCATACTGAGCTGCGGGTCTCTTTTCTCGATGTCGGACAGGGTGATGCGGCCGTGGTCGAGTTTCCCGGCTCCCACGTGATGGTCATTGACGCGGGTGGATTCACGAGTCAGACCTTTGATCCGGGTCGGGCTATCGTCGCGCCTTTCTTATGGCAGCGGAAAATCGGACGCATAGACACGCTGGTCCTCAGTCACCCTAACCTCGACCACTACGGCGGGTTAGAATTTCTGGCTGAGCACTTTGGCGTAACGTCCTTCTGGTTTAATGATGACAAGCGGTCAAAAAGCCAGCGCTTCAAACGGCTGATGACAACGCTGGAAAGAAACGGTGTCGAAATACGCCCTTTGTGCAGTGGCTCTCAGGACCAGGAAATAAACAGCGTCCGCATCCAAATCCTCCATCCGCCCTGCGGCCGGACCGAACTGGACACCAACGACGCCTCCCTGGTGCTGCGTCTCAGTCACGGGGAGGTGGATATGCTGTTTTCCGGGGATGTTGAGGCCGCAGGGGAGGGCATCCTGCTCGCGACACCGGCCCGGCTTGAGAGCGAGATTCTCAAGGTTCCCCACCACGGCAGCCGCAGCTCAAGCACCCAGCCCTTTCTTGAAGCCGTGTCCCCCCAGGTCGCGCTCGCCTCGCTCGGCTACCGGAACCGCTTTCATTTTCCGGCCCCGGAAGTAGTGGACCGCTATGAGCGGCAGGGTGTGACCCTGCTCAGAACGGACCGGGCGGGGACGATAACCGTGCTGAGCGACGGGAAAGGCTATCGGGTTGAGACCTTCTTACCATCTCCGGCAACAACGCTGACGCTTTCGCGGTGAGGACGCCAGTTTTCCACTTTTGGGAAAGGGAGCAAGAGAATTTTTGGACTGAGGAGGGGAATTGGGATGGCAGATAAACGAGTAGAACAGATCCGATGGGAGACCGAATTACTCAAATTCCTCATGGTGTCCTTCTTTGCTATGCTATCCTTGGTGGATCAATTGGGGTCTTGATCTCCTATGCCTCAGCTGGGATTCAAGTGGCAGCAGGACTCCTGGGTTTACCCCTTTCCTATCTTTTGGTTAGAATCATTCTGACACAAATGCTGGTGATCCATCATCTGGTCGATTCGATTGAGGAGGAGGAATCGTGACGCTCATTGAGATATTTGCATCCGTTGGTGTCCTCATCGGCCTGACCGGACTGGCATGGTTTGTCTGGCGCTTGTCAAAAATCCAGAAGACCCATCATGGCCCGCCGCCGTCCTAATATCAGCTTTTCCTCCCCTGTTGCGAAGACCTCACCATGCCACCCCCGCTACTGAAACTCGAAAACGTGTCTCGCCTCCTGGGCGATCGCTGGTGTCTGCGCAACCTCAGCCTCGACATCATGCCGGGTGAAGTCGTCGCCGTGGTTGGAGCCAACGGCGCGGGAAAGACGACCCTGCTCCGCCTCCTCTCCGGCAGCTTGGCCCCGACCCGCGGTCGCGTCATGCTTGGTGACGTGGACCTCTACCGCCAACGAGACCGGGTGCAGACCCGTATCGGGCTGGTGCCTGAGCAACCGGCGCTGTATGAGGATTTAAGCGTGCAGGCATATCTCGGCTTCATGGGCACCCTGCAAGGCTTATCCCGGGCTCGTCTGGCCGCGCGGGTTGCGGCTGTGGTGGAAGAGTGCCAGCTTGGAGGGGTGACGGCTCAGGTCATTCGCACCTTGTCCCTCGGCTTTCGTCAACGGGTCTCCTTGGCCCAGGCGCGGCTGCACGAACCCGACCTGCTCATCCTTGATGAGCCCACGAATGGACTGGACCCGGTGGAGGGAGAAGCCATTGCCCGGACTTTCCGAAGGGTCAGCACCGGACAGACGACCGTGCTGAGCACCCACATGTTGCAGGATGTGGCCGACTGGTGTCAGCGGGTGGTGTTCTTGCAGTCCGGTGAAATGATCGCTGACGAACGGCTGGAGGAAAACATGGCCGCCCATGACGTGCTTTCGTTATGGCAACGGACTCCATGACCAGTCTCCAGTCTATTCCCAACGGAGGCATACGGACCGAGGACTGATGCGCAAAATTTTGGCGATATGCCGCAAGGAATGGCAGGTCTTCTTCTCTTCGGCAACGGTGCTGAGCGTGAGCGGAGGATTCTGGCTCATGGCCGGGGTGTTCTTTTTTGATCGTGTTCAGCGCTATAACGAGCTGCTGTTTCGAGCCGAGATGCAGTTGGTCCTGCCCGATTTTTCCGGAGCCCTGCCGGCTGAGCTGAATGTCGAGGACCAACTCCTGACCCCCTTTCTGTTTCAGCTGGTACTGCTCCTGACGGTATTCGTGCCCATACTGACGATGCGGACCGTGGCCGAAGAGAAACGCACGGGGACCCTGGCGCTGCTCTTTACCAGCCAGGTGACAGCCGGTCAGCTTGCGCTTGGCAAATTCCTTGCCTGCTGGTCGTTTCTGAATGTGATGATAGTCATCGCCTTTGGCTTTCCGCTGGCCCTGTCCTGGAAGGCGGGCATCGCGGTTGGGCCCCTGCTGGGGGTGTTTGTCGGTCTGGTCTGTGTCGGCATGGCCCTGGTTGGGTTGGGGCTTTTTTGCTCGTCCCTGACCACTCGTCAAAGTGTGGCCGTGCTGCTGGCCTATATGGGGGCCGTGGTGTGGTATGATTTCTCTTGGGCCTACAATTTTGTCACAACGGCAGGAGCGCGCAGGCTGGAGTGGCTGGCCTTGTCGAGCCATATGGAAAGTTTCGCCCAGGGAGTTTTGAGCGGGCAGGATATGACCTATTTTGTCGGAGCCACGTGCTTCTTCCTTTTTCTGACTTCAGGCAGCCTCCTCCTGAGCCGGGCCGGATAGCGTATGAGCCGGATACGCTGGATACGCCTGAGCGGGCTGCTCGGAGTGCTCTTTGGCCTGTTTGCCGGGGTGGGCTGGTATCTCATGGGTGGTCCCACCCTCTTTGTCCTCCTCCACGCCGGTCTGGCCGCCGTCGGCGTATGCGGCTGGAGTTGGGGACAATGGCTTGTCCGGCGAGACCGTTCTGTACGGCTCTCCTCCTTTTTTTGGCCGCGCCGCCTGGTGTGGGCCGGGGTGTCCATTCTGGGCGTAGTGGTCGTGATGCTGAGTGGCCGGAAGGTCTGGCTCGATTTGACTCCCGACCAGGTGCACAGCCTCACCCCGGCCAGCCTGGCCGTCCTGCGGACCGTATCGCAACCGGTTGAGGTCGTGCTGAACCTGTCCGCTCGACGGGAAACCGGAGCGCTGGCGGTGTTGGAGCGCTATCGCCGCGCCTCAGACCTCATCCAGATCAGAGGCTGGGGTGACCCTGAGTACGCCGTCGCCGAGGTCACGCTGCCCGGTGAAGGCATTCTTTTGCGTATGGGCGGGCGCACGGAATTTCTGTCGCGCGTAACCGAGGAGGCGGTCACCAAGGCCCTTGGACGCCTGCGTCCGACCCCACCCAAGCGTGTCTATATTCTGGCCGGCCATGGTGAGCCGGCCCTTGATGACTCCGGCCCGGCGGGCTTTGCCCAACTCGCCGCCGTCCTCCGCCAAGAGCGTTACCAACCGCGGCGTCTGGTGTTGGTCAGCACGCGGGCGATACCGGCAGATGCCGACCTCCTCGTTGTGCCGTCCGGTACCACAGCCCCATTGCTGGAGGAGCAGAACGAGATCGCCCGCTATCTGCGTTCCGGGGGCAGGGTCCTTTTCTTGCTCTCTTCGGCCCAGGCGACAGTCTGGCAGGAGCTGTTCGCCGAGCTTGGTATTGTCTGGGACACCCAGTGGCGGACTCAGCGTGTGGCTGCCCGTCCGGTCATCGGCCATCCCCTCGCGCAAGTCGTGCCCCGCAATAGTGTGGCCCTCCTATCGGGCTTTTTCCCGCTCCGGGTCTGGGGTGAGCTGCCTGCGGGGGCTCAAGTCCGGCCCGCCTTGGTCAGTGATGAGTCCGCTCAGCTCTCTCCGGCACTGGCTCCGGCGCTGGCCGCCGCGAGAGCTCCCGGTCAGGGATTTCTCGTATTCGGTATAACCGGAGAATACCCTGCTCCGCAGTCGCAGACCCCGACGCGCCTGGCCATATTCGGCAGCCAGGGCTTTGTGACCAACGCCGGGCTGTCGCATCTGGCGAACCGGGATGTGGTAGTCGGGTGTATACGCTGGCTGACCCAGGCTGCGGGGGGGATATACATTGTGCGGCACCCGCGGACGCCGGCGCAGATGATTATTGCGCCCGAATCGCTTGAGGACACCTTTGTGTTGCTGGTCCTATTCCCGCCGGAACTCGTTTTGGTTCTGAGCCTGATTATGTTATGGAGAAAAGGCCGCATCTAGTACGACGAGAGTAGGAACGGGGGCTATGCAAGGCGGAGCCGGAAAAGAAGTGCTGCTCAGCGCGTGCTGCCTGGTCGCACTCCTCGGCTGTCACTCGGCCGGCACAACGGACATACCGGCCCAGGAGCCGGCCGCGAAACACACCATTTCACGCTACGATCAATACTTTGCCGCCACCGCCCTGGCAGCCGACCAGATCGTTGCCGTCGGACAAAACGGCAAGATCGTCTTGAGCCGCGACCGGGGCCAGAGCTGGTCTCTCCAGTCTGCCGCCACCGCCCAGTCGCTCTTTGGGGTGAGTTTTTCGACCGCTCAGGACGGCTGGGTGGTCGGGGCGGGTGGCAGCATGTTTCACACGACCGATGGCGGCACCACCTGGTCAGGGCAAAAGAGCGGCACGGAAAACAATCTCTTTGGGATTGCTTTCCTGAATGCCCAGCAGGGCTGGGTCGTTGGCGCGGCGGGCGTGATGCTGAAAACTGAGGATGGCGGGCGACACTGGCAGGATCGTTCCCTGGGGCAGGATGTCAATCTCAACGATCTGTATTTTCTCGATGCCCGGACCGGCTGGGTCGTGGGAGAGTACGGAGCGGTATTGAAAACGCTGGACGGGGGGCAGACCTGGGAACAGGTCGCCGGCCAGATTCCAGACGCCGGTGGAGAGGAATTGTCCTGGGAAGAACTCATGGCGGCCGACGATATTGGGGCCGGGGGGGTGAGTACGCTCACCTTGGGAGGTCTGGGGGAGGAAGATATTCTCTTTGGGGTCTACTTTGCCGACCAGGAGCGGGGCTGGGCACCGTCTACGGGCGGGCGGATTTTTTTGAGTGCGAACGGCGGGCGACACTGGGAGGTGCGGCAGACCGGCTATGAGGCGCCGCTCTTCGCTATCGGCTCCGCGTGTCCGACCTGTCCGCTCTACGCCTGTGGCGGCAGGGGGCTGGTGCTTCAGTCGGCCGATGGTGGGCATACGTGGAGCAAAGTCGGCCTAGTCAGACCCGTGTACTCGTATCTCCGCGATCTGGTCTTTCCCGGACAGAGTGAACCCTTCTTTGTCGGCACGCAAGGCACGCTGGTTGGGGCAGGAGTATAGCTGGTCATCAGAGTAGAAGCGTGAGGCAGGGCAGCCGTCAGCCGAGGGACGGGTTGCCGCAGGCTACTGATTCGGACAAAAGGCAGCGAGGAAGGGAACGCATGTCTACAGCGGAATCCGGTATCCAGCAGCAGACCGAGCCTCGCTTTGTCGGCGTACTCATGCGCTACCGTCTGCCCATCATCGGGCTGATTTTTGCGCTGACGGTCCTCTTTGCCGCACAGTTGCCCCACCTCAGGATGTATAGTGAATTCAACGACCTGCTGCCGCAGAACCATGCCTACATCCAACTCCATAACGAGGTACGCGATATCTTTGGTGGCGCCAATATCGTGCTCTTGGCCGTCGAGGTCGAAAGCGGTGATATTTTTCGGCCCGAGGTACTGGAAACGCTGTACCAGATTACCCAGGAAGTCGATCTGCTGCCTGGGGTGGACCACAATCAAATCGCTTCCTTAACCCACCAGAAAGTCCGCAAGATCTGGATTACGGACACGGGGATGGTGCTGTCCGAGTCGTTCTATGAGCCGCAGAGCCCTCCCCAGGGAGACGCGCTCGACCGGCTGCGCGAGGACGTCGTTTCGAGTCCGCGCGTGTATGGGCGCCTGGTTGCGCCCAATTTACGCTCGGCCCTGGTGACCGCCCATTTTCACGAGGGCCAGCTTGACTATGAACGGATTTTTGCCGGCCTGCAAAAGATCCGCTCCCAACACAGCCGGCCCGGGATACGGATCTATGCGACCGGTCAGCCTGTCCTGATGGGCTGGGTGTATTACTATCTGGATGAACTGCTCCTTATCTTCTCGCTGACCGGCGGCGTCATCATCTCGCTGCTGACGTATTATTTCCGGCGTCTCTTCGGGGTATTGGTACCCTTGCTGTGCGCCACGCTGAGCGCCATTTGGGGCCTCGGGTTTTGTGCGTTCATGGGTTATAACCTCGACCCCCTTACTTTGGTCATCCCGGTGTTGGTATCCGCGCGGGCCATCAGTCATGCCGTGCAGTTCGTCGAGCGTTTTTACGAAGAGCTGGAGCACTTGAGGGAGCGGGAGGCGGCCAGTCGGGCGACGATGGCCGAAATGTGCCTGCCCGGCTTACTCGGCGTGGTGACCGACGCCACCGGTTTGATGCTGATTGCGGTCGGAGCGTTTCCGCTCAACACCAAACTCGCATTTTACAGCACCTTCTGGGCGGCGAGCATCGCCGCCACGGTCATCCTGCTGGTGCCCTTGCTGCTGGTCTCTTTGCCCCTGCCGCGAGACCTGCGGCTGAAGCACAACGCCCTGCGGCGCATACTGCCGGCCATTGCCCGGGTGTGTACCCAACGGGGCGCGGCGAAAGTGATTGTCGGGCTGTCGACCGTGCTGTTCGTGCTGGGGTTATACGCGAGCTCCTGGCTGGTGGTGGGGACCGCGCGGCCCGGTTCGCCCATCCTCTACCCGGACGCGGACTATAATATGTCGGCGGCGATGATTAACCGTGAGTTTCCCGGCTCCGAAGAGTTGTTCGTGGTCGTGGAAACGCCTCAGCAGGGCAATATCAAAGACCCCCGCGTCCTGCGCTATCTGGAGGAGTTCCAGCAGTATATGCTGGACGACCCCGAGGTGGGTGGTACGAAATCCATTGTCGATCTGGTCAAACTGGTCAACCAGATCAACCACCACGACGACCCGAAGTGGGCCCAGATTCCCCGCGATGCCGCGTTTGTGGGCGGCGTATTGTTCTCCTATATGGCCTCGGCGCCCATTCCGGGCAGCCTGGACGAGTATATTGACGCCCATGAGCGCCGGGCGAATGTTGTTTTCTACTATAAAGACCATCGGGGCCCGACCATCGCCCGGGCGATTGAGCGGGTCAATGCCTTTCTCGCCGCCTTCCCGCCGGACGGCGTGAGCCTGCGTCTGGCCGGTGGGCTGATGGGCGTCACGGCGGCCATGAATGAGGAAATCATCGCCTCCAACCTCACGATCACGACGCTCGTCTTCGTGGCCGTCTTTTGCCTGATGACCGCCGGCTACCGCTCGCTGGTGGCGGCGGTTCTGGTGTCCGCCCCGCTCGCTCTGGCGACGATCTCCGGGGAAGCCTTTCTCGCCCTGATGGGCGTCGGCCTCAACGTCAACACCGCGCCGGTGATAGCGGTGGGCATTGGCGTGGGCGTTGATTATGCCATCTATCTGATGGATCGGATCAAGCAGGAGTACACCCGGTTGGGGGACCTCCAGGCCGCGGCCCAGGAGGCGATCTCCACCGCCGGGATGGCCGTCACCTTCACGGCCAGTACCCTGGTGGGCGGCATCGTCTTTTGGGCGTTTCTTTCGAGTCTTCGCTTTCAGGCCGAGATGAGCCTGTTATTATCGATTCTGATGGTGGCGAATATGATTGGCGCGATGCTGCTCTTACCGGCGCTGACCGTCCTGGTGCGACCCGCGTTTATCGTCCGGGCCGGGGGCGTCAGCGAAAAAGGGAGGGGCAGCGGGGCCACTCCACCAGCACAAGAAGCAGGAGGGATAGGTTAGCAGCGGCGAGGAGTGGAGAATAACGACGGGGCCGAGTCGAATAGCGCCCGGAGTCGGACAACGAGACTCAGTCCTCAATACTGTCAGGGGAAGGAGGGACCACCGTGAGTATCAGCAGAAGGGCGAGCCTTTGGCCGCTCGTATTAACCACGTTCTTCTTGGGAATCACTCTGGGAGCCAAGCCGTCGGTCGTCTGGGCTATTGAGAAGACGATCGCCGGGAAATCTGTCAGGGTGAATGGCTTCGTCGAGTCTCTGAATATTTTCCGTTCCGAAGACTTTAACGAAAGCCCTGAGCTCACCCAAAACCGGAATACGGCCGAACTTGAGGTCGATATCGAACTGCTGGATGATTGGGGCCCGCTTGCCTTCTGGACCGTCTTTTTTGACGGTCGTTTCTCCTACGATGGGGTCTACGACCTGAACGACAACGAGTTTGGTAATGATGCCGGGGGGCGCTTACCGGGGCTGCCCGATCAGATCCCCGGTTTTGGTCCGAACCGGGGGTTTCGTCTGCTGGGGAAACCCCCGTTGCAGTTCGCCGTCCCGGTGCGGCCGGATGACCCGCGCGGGAGACTGTCCGGTTATATGGCCGACGACCTCGACGATCTCCGCTATCGTTTTGAGCTGCGGGAGATGTATACCGACCTGGAATTCGAGGACGTCTTCGGCACGGGGGACAATCTTTTCCTGCGTATCGGCAAACAGCCCATCGTGTGGGGCCGCGCCGATCTGTTTCGCCTGCTCGATGTCATCAACCCGGTGGACTATGGCCGGCATCTCTTTATCGAAGACTATGAGCTGATCCGTAAACCCTTGTGGGCGACCCAGGCGGTGTGGAAGTTCGGACCGGTCGGCCCCTTCGCCGACCTGAACCTGGAGTTTGACTGGATCTGGCAGGAATTTGAGTTTGCGGATTTGGGTCAGGGCGGGACGCCCCATCCCATTCTCGGAGCCGGCGACTTCTTCCGAGCCAATAAACTCCTTTTCGATCAGGGCGGGTTTTTCTTTGTGAATGGACAGCCTATTGGGGTCAATCCGGCCACCGGAGCGCCAGGGCTGCCCTACGCCCTCGGAGGCGTGGCTTTTCCCCCAGGCATTGTTGGCGTCCGGAGCGTGCATAAGCCGACGAACAAGCTCGGTAATAACCAGTTCGGGGTCCGGATCGAGGGCGTGTACGGCGAGGTCGGCTTCTCGCTCAACTATTTTCACGGCCGGCAGCAACTGCCCTCCCTGCGCGGTCTGAACCCGAACTTCGTCCCCGCCGGCGCGATCCACTTCCCGACCATCGAGGTCTTGGGCGGTTCGGCCGACTGGGCCGATCACTGGACGGGTTCGACCTGGCGCTTTGAGTTCACCCGCACGCACGGCGAAGAGTTTCCGAATACGCTCAGCCCGCGTCTCTTCAAGCAGTCGGATACCGTGCGCTATCTGTTTGGGTGGGACCGGCCCACTTTGCTGCGTATGCTGAACCCGTACCGAACCTTTGTCTTCTCGGGACAGGCCTTCTTTACGCATCTGATCCATCACGAGAGTGCGGGCTCGCGCCGAGGGATGCCCGACCCGGATGTGAATGTGGTCTTTACGCTCTTGATCCAGGGCTTCTATATGTCGGACCGGATCATTCCTCAGCTCGCCCAGGCCTATGACTACCGTGGCAACGGCTATCTGCTCTTATCCAATGTGCAGTTTATCTGGACCGACCATATCGATTTTATCCTGGGCTCGAATTTTTTCTTTGGCAAGCAGAAGAAGTTTGACACGCTGCTGGGCTTTCCCTCGGAGGAGCCGTTCGGGCGCTTCCGCGAGGGGGTCATCAGCACGTTTCGTGACCGGCACGAGTTCTTTTTCAAGGTGCGCTATCGATTCTAGGCAGACGTTGAGCGACGACACAGAAGGAGGGTGTGATGAACAAGGACGCTCAGAATAGCAAGCGATATCTTCGTGCGTATGTGGCCATTATGGTGTGTGCGCTGCTCGGCACGGCAGGCTGGCCGGCTGCGGTGTGGGCCGAGTTATCCGAGGATACGATTCAGGAAACCTTCTATCCCTACCGTCACGGCGCTCCCCAGGTGGCGGGGATCGAGCCGGGTGTGGTGATCAGCCAGAGCAACTGGGAGGTGGCCAAAGAGGTCATGTATCCCGAGTATCTCGATCTCGTCAAAAAGGGCTGGGTGGAGATCAAGGTCGGAGAGACCATACCCTTTTCCCTGCCCGAGGAATATGTCGAGGCGACTCGGAAATATGCCGAGCAAGTGACGCTTTCGCCCGAGGGCTATTTACAGAATTATGTCGCCGGACTCGCCTTTCCGGGGCAACCCGACCCCAGCGATCCGCAGGCTGGTATCAAGCTGGCGTGGAGTTTTAAGCGCGGCTTTAACTGGGGCGATAATGCCTGCATCTGCCCCTTTTACTGGTCCTTCGTCAAAGGGGACGGCACGATCGAGAAGACCATCAACTTCAGTTTTCACTTTCTCAACTTCAAACATCGGGTCAGACACGACCCGAGACCCGAGGTCCTGCCCAACCCCCAGGAGCTGTTTCGCGGCATCTATGCCCGGGTGTTCGAACCTTTTGACCTCAAGGATACCCAGGTCTTGATCTGGCAGTATGAGGACGAGCGCAAACGCGACGACTCGTGGCTGTATCTCGGGTTTCAGCGCCGTGTCCGGCGTCTGTCCCAGGAGCAGCGGGCCGATTCCTTCCTGGGAACCAATATCTTTGTTGACGACTTTGAGGGCTATGAGGGCCGGGTGACCGATATGAACTGGGAGTATAAGGGCGAAAGAATCCTGCTGATGCCCATGTATAAGCATAACGAAATGGAATTCAAGCTGCCCGATTATCCGATCTCCGGGAACACCGATGACGAGGATTATCATTATATCGAGTTCGGTGGCCGGGCCGGGTGGTTCCCCAATATTACCTGGCAACTGCGCAAGGTCTACGTCCTCGAGGTGACGCCGAAAGACCCGGCCTATCCCTATTCCAAACGGGTGTGGTTCCAAGACGCGGAACAGTATACCAACCCGCTGAGCTTTATCTATGATCGCAAGGGTGACCTGTGGAAGGTCTTTGTGATTGGCAAGTCCCATCCGGATTATCATCTGCCGGTCAATCAGGGGGCCGGGGCCAATATCGATAACTCGGTCCATGTGATTGATGTCCAGCGCGACCATGCCACCCTGTTGCGCTTTAAGGGCCATATTGAAAAGCAGCGACCCGAACTGTTTACCGTACAAAACCTGCGGCAGGGCCGCTAGGAAAAAATCGGGCGTCAGACGCCTGCCTTGGCCACGCGTCTGACGCCGTCCTCAAAACCGGTAGGTGTAGCGCACCTTGAAGCGGCCCTCGCGGCCGATGGAGTGGAAACCGCCCTCTTCGTCCAGCCAGCGCTGGTTGAAGACCAGAAAGATGTCGTTGCCCGGTTCGATGATCCAACGGATGCGCGTGTTGAGGCTGAACACGCCCGACACGTTGTCGTACTGGATCAAGCTGAACCAGGACAGATTGGGGCTGACGGCTATGTCCAGCCGCACCCGTAGCAGCCGCGTGACAAAATTGCCCTCGGGCAGACGCACATCGCTCTGGAGATATTCCGGGCTCAGGAACAGGCGCGGACCGGGCTGAAAATTGAGACGCAGGTTCCAACTATCTCGTTTGCCGCTGTAATAGTCGCCCCAGAAATGGGCCAGACTGGCCGACAGTTTGCGTTTATCCGCGGTCTCGGCCTGGGCCATATAGCGGCGGAAGGTGTAGCGGTCGGGCGCCAGCCGGACGCCAGGGTTGATCTCGAAATCTTCGGTCAGGCGTTCCAACTGCTGCCAGGTCCGAAACATGAGCGTGTCGCCGCTCTCGAAACGCCACTCGCAGGGAAAGACGATGTTGCGGGTGAGGAGGCGGTTCGTGGCCTGGTCGGTAATATAATTGCCGTCAAAGGCGCAGGCGACCTGGCGCGTCCCCCAGCGCCCAGGCCGCGGCGCCGCCTGGAGGAACCAGCCAAAGCGCCGAATGCCGGTGCGCGGCACAAAGCCCAGGCTGGCCTCAAAATCCCGTTGCACCTCACGATAGGTGCCGAAGATTGTCCAGGTATCGTTGGGCAGATTGATCTGACTGCCCCAGGCCCAGTTCTTGCGCGCCGTGGGACGAAAACTCTTTAACACAAACGACGACAGGGTCAGGTTGCGCCTGCCCAGAAAGCGGGTGGTTTTATACAGAAAGTCGTGGCCGTACAGGCCGCTGGCGTCTCCGTTCTCCGGTGTCCGTCGGGTCGCGATCAGACCCAGCGAGGCCTGTTCGCCGAGGTCGCGCTTGAGCCGGACCACGCTGAAATTCTCGCCCGGTACGGGGTCGCGTTCCTGGGTCTGGGCGCTGAGTATCCCCAGGGAATACTTGCCAACCCGGCCGCTGAGCTTTGCGCCGCCGATCAGGTCAACCGGCTTGCCGTCGTCGGCAATGCCGACGCGCCGGCTGAAAAAGGGGATAATCACCAACGGCCCCGAGGTCGGGGTCAGACCGTCAACCGCAAAATTGGGCGCGTCCTCCAGAAAGAACTGCCGCTTTTCGGGAAAGAAGAGCGAGAAGCGGGTCAGATTGACCTGCACATCGTCCGTCTCGGCCTCGGAAAAATCGGTATTCAGCGTCAGGCTGAGCGTCAGGCCGGGGGTGGGTTTGTAGAACAGGTCAAAGCCCGGCTTGAAGGAGGCGGCATCGCGGCGCACCTCGGTGGTCAGAAAAGGCGAAAAATCCAGCCCCAGGCCCTGGGACCTGTCGCGCAGTCCGGTCAGTCGTCCCGCACGTGAGACCCGGTTGAAGTCCAGGCTCTGGAGATAGCCGCTCCAGACCGCTTCTTCGTTCACCCGCTTGATGATGCGCTGGACGTTGAAGCCCCAACTCGACTGTCCCGGCGCATAGCTCAGGGTCTGAAACGGAATTTCAAATTCCGCGCTCCAGCCGCTCGGCGAGCGCGCGGTCTTGACGTTCCAGATGCCGTTCCAGTCCCGGTTTTCGGTCTCCCCCTCGTCTCCGATGAGTTCGTCCACCCGCGTCCCAACCGAGTTGGTCTGAAATTTGAACGCGTTGCGCCGATCCGCAAACGTATCGAACAAAAGCGTCACCCGATCATCCGCGGCCAGGTCCGCGTCCCGGTTGAAGCGGGTGGCAACCGCGGCACTCGGGTCCGAGTCGTGACAGCGCACCCCGACGTAGAGATGGGTCGCCGTGTACAGGACGCGCACCTCGGTCGCCTGGGAGGCCGGTTCGCCCTCGTCAGGTTCGCGCTGGCGGAAGTCGCTGCCGACCGGCGCGTTTTGCCAGGCCGGCTCGGTCAGCCGACCGTCGAGAATGATGGACTGCGCAGTCCGCACGGCCTGCAACGCGACCGGCGCCAGCACCGAGACTTCCATATCCTCCAGAGGGATGGGCTGGAGGGTGCTCCCGGACTGCGCCGTCGGCGTATCGGCCCTGGCCGCGGCGGCCAGCGCCAGCACGGCCAGGGTCGCGGTGAGCAGAGAGATGCGCGGCTTCAAAAGAGTAAACGTGTCCTCCAATAAACACTAGATGCTGGACACGTTTACTCTTTGTCGTCTTCCCTGAACAGCGCGTCGCGCCAGTCGAGCGCGGCCCGCAGGCCTTTTTCCTTCCGGATCTGGTTGAACGTCTCCTGCTCTTGCGTCCGGGTGGTGTCAAACATGACAACCAGATCGAGATTCTGATAGATGCTGTTCAGAAAACCCATATTCTCATACGCCCGGTTAATGGCCGCCTTGTTAAACTTCACCCCGACCCGAGCGATCTTCACCAGCTTGCGCGCCGTCTTCTCGCATTCGTGCATGAGCTGGTCGTGCGGCACGACCCGGTTAATCATGCCCAGGCGTTCAGCCTCCTGGGCGGAGATCATCTCTCCGGTCAGGAGCAGCTCTTTGGCCTTGGCAAACCCGACGCTGAACGGCGTGACCAGGACCGGCGGGCCGGTCCCGAACCGGATTTCCGGCTCACCCAACACCGCCTGCTCGGAGGCGATTTTAATGTCGCATAACTGGGCGAGTTCACACGCGCCGGCCAGGGCATAGCCGTTAATCGCCGCAATATACGGTTTGCCGGAATGCCAGATCTTGAGAAAAATATCGATATTGTACTTCAAATCAGACCGCCAGCTCTCCGCGGAGCGGTCGTAGAGTTCGGGCTCGCCTTCCGGCGGCGCGATATTGAACCCCGCGGAAAACGCCCGCCCGGCTCCGGTCAGAATCACGACCCGAATGTCATCATCGGCTTCGATCGCATCGAGCGCCTCGCCCAATTCGGCCATCAGTTCTTTGCTGAACGAATTGAGCTTGTGCGGTCGGTTGAGGGTCAGATAGCCGATTGCCTCTTTTTTCTCGAATATCAGATTTTGATAGGCCATATTCCCTCCTGCCAGAAAAGTGTCCAGCAATTACATCCGAGTGGAGGACACGTTCGCTCTTCCCGAACCATAGCGAACCAGTCCGAACAGTCTAGCCCGTCTCCGCTCCTCTTGCCCTCACGGCAGAAAATCTCCAGACTCGATCACACGAAAACTTGGAACCATGCTGACCTCAGATCTCCTGCTGACGCGGACCGAGGGGCCGTATCTCTATCCCCGCTATGTGCGGACCGACGCGCCGCGCTTTACGCGAATGGCCGAGGAACTGATCGCCATCTACGCCGCCCATGCAGGCAAGCCCAGGCGGGAGCTGACCGCGGCACTCAGCCAGTACGCGGAAGACCGGACCGACTTTCGCATCCAGCGCGGGCTGGCCAAGCTGCTGCGCGATGACCGGTGTGAATTTGAGGAGCAGGCGGTGGCCCCGCCGCTGGAAATCCGCCGTCGCCTGTTCGCCTTGGCCCGCGAGAACCATCCCGTTGTCTTACAGCCCGACTTTATCCACCCCGTAACCAAAGACGAGCTGATCGCCGAGGTCGCGCGCGAGTATAAAGCCGAGCCGGAACAGCTTGCCTGGGCGCTGTACGCCGACCTGGCCGAGAACCATATCCTGACGCGCTTTGACCCGCCCGAGCCGGTGTGGCTGCTCCAACGCTATAATGTCGCCCTGGCGCAGGCGCTGCTGTATCGCTGCGTGCGGATGAAGCTGTCGGTCTTTCGCAACATCCCGAGCCGCTACAAACAGCTCTTCAAGTTCATCAAATTCTATCAGCTCATGCACGCCATCGAGGGCGACTTGGACAGCGGCTATGAGATGCTGCTGGACGGGCCGGTCAGCATGTTCCGCTTGTCCCAGAAGTACGGCCTCAAGCTGGCTGTCTTCCTGCCGGCCCTGCTGCTGTGTACCCGCTGGAAGATGGAGGCCGAGATTGTCACCGCCGAGGGTGAGCAGCGTTACTTCCCCCTAGACGAGAGTAGCAACCTCATTTCTCACTATCGTGACAGCACGCTGTATGACTCGCTGCTCGAAAAGACCTTTGCCGAGCGCTTTAGCGCGCTTGAGAGCGATTGGAAGATTGAACGCGAGGTGGCCATCATCAATCTGAAAGAAACCGTCTTTATCCCGGACTTTGCCTTTCGGCACACCGACGGACGCACCGCGCTCATGGAAATCGTGGGCTATTGGCGGCCGGAGTATCTGAAAAAAAAGCTCATGAAGCTGCGTCGTTCGGGCCGGCAGGACATGCTGATTGCCGTGTCGGCCAAGCTGAACGTCAGCCAGGACGACTTCACCAACGTTCCGGGCACGGTGTTCTTTTTCAAGAACCGGATTAATCCCCAAGAGGTCATCGCTCGACTCGAACAGGTCGGGCGGGACGCCCGCCATGAAACATAGAGGAGGAGCCCATGTCAGCCATTGCCTACGAAAAACGTGACCGTATCGCCTATGTGACCATCCGTCGCCCGGAAGCCATGAATGCCCTCGGTCCGGCCCACAATCAGGAAATCATCGAGGTCTGGACCGACTTTCGGGACGACCCGGACGTCTGGGTGGCCATCCTCACCGGGAGTGGCGAGCGGGCCTTTTGCGCCGGGGCCGACCTCAAGACCTACACGCCGAGTATTGGCAGCGGTAATCCGTATACGGTCAGACAGGTCGCCAACGGCCTGGGCTTTGGCGGCATTACGCGTGGCCTCGAAATCTGGAAGCCGATTATCGGCGCGGTCAACGGCTACGCCTTAGCCGGAGGATTAGAACTGGCGCTGGCGTGTGATATCCGCGTGGCGTCGGACAAGGCCCAGTTCGGCTGCTCTGAGGTCAAGCGCGGGTTTCATCACTGTGACGGCGGAACGGTGCGTTTACCGCTGATCGTCGGCTTGGCGCATGCCCTCAAGATGCAGCTCACCGGGGAGCCGATTGACGCTCAGGAAGCCCTGCGGATTGGCCTGGTGAGTGAAGTCGTGCCCGCTGCGGAACTCATCCCGACCGCCGAGCGCTACGCCCGGACCATTCTGCGCAACAGCCCGCTGGGCGTGCGGTCGGCCAAAGAATCCATGCTGCGCGGTCTCGGCCGCGTGCTTGAAGACGCCCTGCGGTTTGAGAACATCTTATTCTCGACGCTGACGCAGACCCAGGATTATACCGAGGGCCCGCGCGCGTTTGCGGAAAAGCGTGCGCCCGAGTGGAAAGGGCAGTAAGCGCGAGGGCGGCCTGCTCCGGCCTCGCCTAGAGCTTGCCTGCCGCTCGCAGCTCTTTGACCTGCGCCTCTTGGACCAGTGTACCGTCTGCGTACAGCGCGGCGACCTGTTCTTCCGAATAGGCCAGGCGCTGCTGCAATACCTCTTCATTATGTTCGCCCAGGAAGGCCGCGCGAAAGGGGATCTCGACGTTCGCATTGGAAAAATGAAAGGGCGATTTGGCAATCGGGGTCGGACCGAGCAGCGGGTGGGGTACATCCTGAAACAGGCCGCGGGCTTTCAATTGCGGATGCGCCGCAGCGCCAGGAATATCCAATATCGGAGCGGATGGCACGCGGGCTTCGGCCAGAATTTTCAGGGGCGTGTCGTCGTCCTCAAAGGTCTGCAGCCAGTCTTCGATATATTGCCGAACCTCCGTGCTGCGCTGGATTCGATCCTCCATGCTGGCGTAGCGTGCGTCCGTGGCCAGTTCCGGCTGGCCCATCGCCTTGGTAAGGGCCGGCCATTGGTGGTTGGCGACGGCAAAAACGAGATAGCCTTTTTTTGCCTTATACACGCCGTAGGGACACACATTAAAAAAGTCGCCGCCAAAACGCTGCGGCACGATCGCGCCCTGGCTCATCAGAAAAAGCGGGAAATTGACGTAGTCCAGATAGACCAGGGATTCGAGCTGCGACACGTCAATATACTGGCCCTGGCCGCTGCCGGCGCGGTGGAAGAGCGCGGCACAGATTGCGAGGGCGCCGTGAATACCCGTATTCGGGTCACCAAAATAGTTACCCACATAGGTCGGCGGCCCATCCGGTTCACCCGTCATGGCCATCACGCCGCTCTGGGCCTGAGCGATAATGTCAAAGCTGGTATGACTGGCGTAGGGCCCGTCCTGCCCATAGCCGGACACCGAGCACATGATCAGTTTGGCGTTCAGCTCTGTGAGCGTGTCATAGTCCAACCCGTGCCGGGCCATGACCCCGGGGCTATAATTTTCAACCACAACGTCGGCCTTCCGCACCAGTTGATACACGATTTCCTTTCCCTTCGGGTGCTTGATCTCAACACAGACGCTTTTCTTGCCAGCGCAGGCGGCGAGATAGAGGGCGCTTTGGCCGTGCTCAACAAGATGGATCTGGCGTCCCAGATCCCCACCGGGCGCGCGTTCAATCTTGATCACATCCGCCCCCAGGTCGGCCAGAATCCGGGTTGCGGACGGGCCGGCGAGATACTGGGTAAAGTCGAGTACCGTTATGCCGGCCAGGAGTTTCTGGGTGCCATTGGTCTTGTCAGCCATGTCTCCTCCTCAGGGTAATCGGCATGAGATGCCGCCTGTCGGATTGTGGCTGATCCCCCCGTAATTCACAATACGGTCGAGGGCCTATGTCAGATTGACTCTGGCTGCCAGTCGCCTACGATAATGAGAGGCGATTGAGGCCACCGGGCCAGACACGTAGCAGAAATATATAGCGCAGCAGAAAGGATACAGCATGTTGATCAAAACCCCACGCGGCTGGGAAATTCCTGAGCGCACGGCAACCCCGGAAGACGTTTTCCTCAACCGGCGCACCTTTCTGCAAACGCTCGGGATCGCCGGTATCGGCACGCTGGGTGTGTTCGCCGGGTGTGAAAGCTCGGGCGCAAAAGAAGCCCCTCCGATTCGCGGCCTGCCCGAACCGAGTGCCAGCGCCGGCCTCTACCCGGCGCAGCGCAACGAGCAGTTTAGCCTGGACCGAGCGCTGACGTCCGAAGTGGACGCGGCCAATTACAATAATTTCTACGAGTTCAGCTCGCGCAAAGAGCTGGTCGTGCGCCTGGTCGAGGGCTGGCAGACCCGCCCCTGGCAGGTCGAGGTGGCCGGTCTGGTGCATAAGCCCCAGACCTTGGATATCGATGACCTGGTGCGGAAGATGCCGCTGGAAGAACGTCTCTACCGGCACCGCTGCGTGGAAGCCTGGTCCATGAGCGTGCCCTGGACCGGCTTTCCCATCAAGGCGCTGATCGATCTCGTCCAGCCCCTCGCCTCGGCCAAATACCTGCGCATGGTCACCTTTCACGACCCGCAAGCGGCGCCCGGCCTGCGCAACGACACCTATCCGTGGCCGTATCACGAAGGGTTGAGCATGGCCGAGGCCACCAATGAACTGGCCCTGTTCGTGACCGGCATCTATGGCCACGAGCTGACCAAACAGCACGGCGCGCCGATTCGGCTCGTGGTGCCGTGGAAGTATGGCTATAAAAGCATCAAGTCGATTGTGCGCTTGGAGTTTGTCGCAGAACAGCCCAAGACCTTCTGGAATACCCTCATCCCCTGGGAGTACGACTTTGTTGCCAATGTGAATCCGGCCATCCCGCATCCCCGCTGGTCCCAGGCGAGTGAGCGCATCCTGGGGACGCGAGAAGTCAAAGCAACTCTCCCCTATAACGGCTATGGCGAGTTTGTGGCGTCTCTGTATCAGACATAAAAACCAGGCTGCTGACCCTTCGACTTCGCCCCTCCGGGGCTACGCTCGGGATGCGCGGATTCTCCCTCCGTTGGTCCTGAGCGTAGCGTAGCGGAGTCGAAGAAGGACTTTTCTTCTCGGAGAGGGCGGGATAGGCAAAACCTCTCATGTATATCCGTGTCCTCTCCAGCGCCCTGCTGCTTTTCTTTGCTCTTTCCTGTTCGGTTCCCCCGGACCGCACGCCCGAGTTGAACCCCGACCCGTCGTTGCTGTATGCGGCCCACGGACAGCCTGGGGCGTGGTTCAATCCCTGGCGACCCTCGAACAAGAGCTGGACCGATCTGTTTCGCTGGGCGGTCTCGCGCAGCGCCTATAGCGGCGAGTGGCGCGACCCGCCGCTCGTTCGGCGGGTGGACAACGATGGCCGCTCGTTTGCCCGCCCCGCCACCGCGGCTGCCGTTACCTGGGTGGGCCACTCGACTTTTGCTGTCCATGACACTGGGGATGTCTTTCTGACTGATCCCCACTTTGGCAAGCGGGCGCTGATTCCGGCCCGCTTGCATCCGCCCGGCGTGCCCATCTCATCCATTCCGGCTGACGCTTTTGCCGTGGTTTCCCACAATCATTATGACCACCTGGATGCCTATACGGTTGAGCACCTGCCCCGGACCGTGACCTGGTTTGTCCCGCTGGGACTCGGCGAGTGGATCGAAAAAAAGGGGAGAACAGCCATCGAGCTCGACTGGTGGCAAACCGCGCAGCACGGCCGCTGGCGGGTCACCTGCGTTCCGGTGCAACACTGGTCGCAACGCATCGAGCAATCGCGGGATTCCACCCTGTGGTGTGGCTGGATCGTTGCCAATGCCGAGCGGACCTATTTTTTCGCCGGCGATACGGGCTATTTTCACGGCTTTAGCGAGATCGGAAAGAAATTCGGTCCGATCGATGTTGCCATGCTGCCTATTGGAGCCTATGAGCCCCGCTGGATCATGCACTACTCCCACCTGAACCCGGCCGAAGCCTACCGGGCCTTTCTGGACCTCGAGGCGCGCTGGATGCTGCCCTGCCACTGGGGCACATTCCGCCTCACCGACGAGCCCATAGACGAACCGCCACGGGAGCTCCGGCGGGTCGTCGAGCAAGCCGGCGGGACGCTCGCTCCGATTAAAATCTTTGCGGTTGGCGAGCGGTGGGAGATTCCGGCTGGGCAGTAGGGGTGCGGCAGGTCGCACCCCTGGGATTCATATCATTGCGCAAATGTCTCGATCGCCTTCCGGACGGCCTGGACGTAGGTCTGGCCGCCGACCGGCACCGGATTGAGGATCGGCAGCTGAACGCCGACCTCGCGAAAGGCGGCGAGTTGCTCCCGGCAGCGGGCGGGCGGTCCGATGACTGACAGTTCGTCCGCCATCCTGTCTGTCGCCCCCTGCATCTGACCGTCGGCGAGTTGCGCCGCTTCCGTTTCAAACCCGCTGTCGTGAAACAGCTTGTTATAGAACGGCAGGCCGCCATAAAACCCCAGATTGGCTTTAGCCGCCTGCATGGCCGTGTCCATATCGTCATGAATGCAGGCCGGAATGCCCGTCGTAATATCAACGTCCGCCAGCGGCCGGCCGGCTTTGGCCGCGCCTTTCTCGACCGCGGCCACGGCCGTGGGCAGCCGACTCTTGGGACACAGATACAGCATGACGCCATCCGCCAGCTCACCACTCAGGCTGGCCGTGCCCAAGGCCAGGGCCGCGATATAGATGGGAATGTGGTGGGTTGCCGCGCGGGGTTGCATGGCCATGCCGGGCAGCTCTTTGCCCGCGGCCATATCACGGATCGCGCCAATATACTGGCGCATGAAGGTCCGCGGTTTTTCCATTTTTTCCTGGTAGAGGCCCTCGACAATGGGCCGGTGACTCACCCCGAGTCCCAGAATCAGCCGGCCGTCTGAGGTATCGTCAATCGCAATGGCCGTTTGCGCGCACAGCGCCGGGTGGCGCAGGTAGATGTTCGCAATCCAGGTGCCGACCTTAATCCGCGAGGTGGCCTGGGCCATGATCTGGCAGTTCATCAGCGAGTCGTTCATGAATTCCGGTGAAAAAATCGACTCAAATCCAGCCGACTCCGCACTCTTGGCCAAGTCCTGCAACTCGGGAAACGTCAGTCCCGACATATTGGCGGCAACCACTCCGATACGAGCCATGGCAATCCCTCCTTTTTCTGGTCAGTCCGTATTTCAATGCGGAGCGTAGCCTATCACCTCTCCGCCGTCAGACAAGAGAACGAAGAGGAAACGTGTCCTCCAATAGATATGCGATGCTGGACACGTTTCCTCTTTTCGGCCGGCCGGTTTTATTCATTGATTTCCGAGGCACTTTCCGTTAGCAGCAAAGCATGCTTGCCACAGCGGTATCCGGGGCCCTGGTCGGTATTGATGGCTTATTGGTGGAGGTCGAGGTCGATGTGGCACTGGGTTTACCGCAGTTCACCACCGTCGGCCTGCCTGAGGGGGCTGTCCGAGAGAGCAAAGACCGGGTTCGCTCTGCCATCAAGAATTCCGGCTACGAATTTCCGGCTCGCCGCATCACCGTCAACCTCGCCCCCGCGGACGTCAAAAAAGAGGGCGCCGCCTACGACCTGCCGATTGCCCTCGGCATTCTGGCGGCTGAAGGCTGGCTGACCAAAGAACAGCTTCAATCTTACGCGATCCTGGGCGAACTCTCGCTCGACGGACGAGTCAAGCCGGTCCATGGCGCTCTGCCCTTAGCCGTCATGGCACGGGATAAGGGGCTCACGGGATTGATTGTACCCACGGAAAACGCGGCCGAGGCCGCGGTTGTTGACGAGATCGCGGTCTTCGGCGTGTCCACACTGAGCGACGCCTTCCTGCTCCTCAACGGCGAGCGGCCGCTCGACGCGACCGTTGTCGACGTCAATACGCTCTTTACCCGGCACTCCGCCTACGAGGTTGATTTTAACGATGTGAAGGGTCAGGAGCACGTCAAACGCGCCCTCGAAATCGCGGCCAGCGGCGGACATAACCTGCTGTTAGTCGGGCCACCGGGGTCCGGTAAGACCATGCTGGCCAGACGCCTGCCCACAGTGCTGCCCACGCTGACCCTGACCGAAGCGATTGAAACGACCAAGGTCCACAGCGTCGCCGGTAGCCTGAACGGCCAGGCCCTGGTGGCGACGCGGCCCTTCCGCAGCCCGCATCACACCATCTCCGATGCCGGCATGATCGGCGGCGGCACGGTGCCCAAACCGGGCGAGGTCTCCCTGGCCCATCATGGCGTACTCTTTCTGGATGAACTGCCGGAGTTCCGCAAGAACGTCCTCGAAGTCCTGCGTCAGCCCCTGGAGGATGCCCGCGTCACCATCTCCCGCGCGGTCGGGTCTATTACCTACCCGGCGGACATCATGCTGGTGGCGGCGATGAACCCGTGCAGTTGCGGCTTCTTCGGCGACCCGCAGCACGAGTGCACCTGCTCCCCGCAACAGGTCCAGCGCTATCGAGCCAAGATTTCCGGCCCTTTACTGGATCGCATCGACATTCAGGTCGAAGTCCCGGCGGTCAAGTATAAAGAGCTGAGTGATAAAGCAACGGGCGAGGACTCGGCCACCATTCGGGCTCGCGTGAACCGGGCGCGTGAAGTTCAGCTCCAGCGTTTTCAGCAGCGCAGGATTTTCTGCAACGCCCAAATGTCCAGCCGGGATATCCGCACCTATTGTCAGCTCGACACGGTCGGCGAAAAGCTCCTGGAAAACGCCATGCAACGCCTGGGTCTGAGCGCCCGCGCCTATACCCGCATTCTCAAAGTCGCCCGCACCATTGCCGACCTCGCCGGCGAGGAACACCTCACCAGCGCCCATATTGCGCAAGCCATCCAGTACCGGGCCTTGGACCGGGAGTGAGTGAGGTGACGGCCCGGCACAAACCCATCAAGATGAAATTTGAGGACTATGCGATCAATATTGCCCCCATCCCCGAAGAGGATGGCGGCGGCTATATGGTTACCCTGCCCGACTTACCCGGCTGTATCGCGGATGGCGAGACTATCGACACAGCCATAGCAGAAGCCCGCGACGCCTTTACCGCGTGGGCAATGGCCGAACGGGAAGACAAGGGAGAACTGCCCGCGCCAAAAACCTACAGCGGGCAATTCGTACAGCGTATTCCCAAGACCTTACATATGCGGCTCGCCAAGCGAGCGGCGAGCGAGGGGGTCAGCCTGAATCAACTGGCCGCGACTCTGCTCGCTCAGGGGCTGGGTCCGAAATAGGGGCAGGGATATTTTCTCTTACCAACCTGTGCTGGAGGATATCCCCATGAAGAAGCAGACGAGTACCTATTCACTGGGGTTGCCCGCGTCGCTGAAGGCGGCTGTCGCAGAAATCAGCAAGGCAGACGGTACGAGCATCAATCAGTTTGTGACAACGGCAGTGGCCGAGAAGGTCTCCGCCATGCGGACCGCCGAGTTTTCTACCACGCGCGGTGCAAAAGCCGACATTGAGACTGCGCGTCGTCTGCTGCGCAGGGACGGTGGCCAACCGCCGGAACCCGAAGACCGCCTGCCGTGATCTTGTGTTGTGGAAGACGCTGTGCTCACAATACAGCCATAGGTAGACGCGTCTCGCGCGTTGACGCTAACTCATGATCCGCCCAGGAGGGAGTCTATGCCGTACATCGAAAGGGAAAAGGGTGTTCGGGTTCACTACAACCACTATGGACAGGGGTTTCCCCTGGTCTTTTTACACGGCTTTTCAGCCAACGCCTGGCTGTGGGCGTATCAGGCGCCGGTTCTGGCCCATAAATACCACTGCATTGTCATTGAGGCGCGCGGACACGGGCTGTCCTCCAAGCCGCTCACGGGCTATTCCATTCAGGACATGGCGGCCGACGATGCCGCCGCCCTGGCCGCCCTGGGCATCGATCGCGCCATTCTGGTCGGCAACTCGATGGGCGGGATGCGGGCCATGCAGATGAGCCTCGACTATCCGCACCTGGTCGCCGGGAATGTCATCATCAGCAGTGCGACCAACCTGCACCAGACCCTGGATACCGCCGAGCTGATTGCCAGCTTCCAGAACGATTACGAGGCCGCCGCGGAAAACCTGGTTGCCCGTTGCTTCTCGACCAAGACCCGGACCGAGCGACCCGAGGTGTGCCAGATGATTAAGAACAACTTTCTGAACGAGGGCGGCTTTCCGCGCCGGGTGGCTCTGGCCTGCCTGGAAGACCCCAACGGGGTGTGGCAGTGGGATATCTCGGACCGCTTACAGGAGATTACCCAGCCCACCTTGGTTCTGGTCGGAGAGGAAGACCAGGCGACCCCAGTCGCGGCCAATCGTTTTCTGGCCGACCGGATTCCCGGAGCCGAACTCCGCGTGCTCAAAGATGTGGGGCACTGCTACGAGATCGAACGGCCGCTCGAATTTAACCAGGTGCTGGAGGACTTTGTCGCCCAGCACGGACACTGAACCCAGCGGGTCGGCGGCGTTGTAGGTAAGGAGCGGGTGTGCGTATCTCAATCTGGGGAGTCACCGCTTGACAGCATCCCCTCAGCGCACCCACACCTGGGTGAGGACGCGCACGACATTGCCGCCTATGACCTTGGCAATGTCCGCATCCGTATAGCCCTGTCTGACGAGCCACCGGACGATGTTAGGAAAGTCGGCTGGATTCTCCAAGCCATCAACGTACTCGACTGCTTCAAACGACTTGGTGCCGAGTATCTTGTCAACCGACAACTGCGCCGCGTAGGCACGGTGCAGTCCAACATGATCGCCGAACATGGTGTCCGGTCCAAACCCAACATGCTCAATGCCGATCAGCCGGACTGCATACTCAAAGTGCTCCATGCACGATTCTACACTGTGGTGCGGATGCTGCTCGGTCAGGGTCGTATGCGGGGCCGCTTCGATTCCCAGTATGCCTCCCTTGGCCGCCAGAGCCTCCAGCACGTGGTCCGGCTTGAGGCGTGGGGTGTCCCATAATGCCCGCGCCCCGGCGTGGGAGATCACGATGGGTAGTTCGCTTTCCTCAATAATGTCCAACGTCGTCTGATCGCCGCAATGGGCCGCATCAATCAGGATGCCAAGTTTATTCATACGCCGGACTGCCTGGCGCCCAAAATCGGTCAGCCCGGCGTCCCGCCCCTCTCGCAAACCGCTGCCCAAAGCATTGGCCTCACTATAGGCGACGCCCATGCTGCGCACGCCAAATCCATACAACACATCGAGCCGGTCCAGTTCGTTCTCTATCGGCGTTGCCGACTCAAGCGTCGGCACCAGGGCGAGCCGCCGGGTCTCGTGCGCCGCGATAATATCTCGAACACCGTCGCAGAGAAGAATAAAATCCTGGTGGGCCAGGTCGCACAAACGCATGCCCAAGTCGTGGGTGACATCATTCCACTTCCAGCCGGCCTGCGAGGTAATCGTACACAGGCCGTTCATCAAATTGTCAAAGATGCCGTCCAGCCCAGAGGTCGCCAGTCCCTGAAAGCCGGTGAAGTCCCGACCCAGGCGCTTTTGGTCGAATATCTCGTTGACCTCCTCTGGGATCACGACCGGGTGGTCATGCATGGAGATCGCAATGTTCTCGGCCAACAGAGTCTGTACTCGCGCTTCTTCAGCCGGTGAGAGCGCAAGCTGAGAAGAGGCCACACGCCCGATTTCTTTAGCCAGCCGAAAGCGCTTATAGTCGCGCGGTGCGTCTAAATACTGGTAGGATCGATAGCCTGTATACTGCTTGTGATGTCCCATGCGCCGCCTCCCTTTCCGGTTTTCAGTGGGAAGCCCTGTTTCCGGGTGGATACTCCTCCGCTAGCGCTGACACCACCAACTTTCAAGAGGGAGACGCATTTCTGATTGCCCAATTCCTAAAATAAAAGGCCCATGGCGTGGGCTTGGCACAGTTTGCTCATGTGCCCGCAGTCCCGTAGGTCGGGTTAGCCGTAGGCGTAACCCGACCTACGGGACTGCCCCCTACGGAATCGTATATTGCTTGAGCGTGTTCGTGTGGGTCGCAAATATGCTCTATGGCGTGGCTCTTGGTGTCAGGGATTCAGCCTTTTGGCTTGTCTGGATAGTACGTCTGTATGTCCTGGGCTAATACCCGGATAGCCGGGTCTCCCAACCACTGCTACCTCTCCTCGGTATAGTTACCCCAGCCGGTTTCCGCTTGTTGCAGAAAACGCACCATCCCCACGATGCCCAACTGCTCCCCAAGCACCTGGATGCCCCGTGCCCGGATTTGGGCCAATGTCAGGGTGGGTTCGTTCATCGCTTCGCTCATTATATCGCCTCATGGAAGTGGGGAAAGGCTGTCAAAGTTCGGGCCTGCGGGACACCAAAAGAATCCGAACAGGATTGCGTTGACTTTCCGATCCAGGTGACGTTGTATGAATTTCATGCTGAGCAGGCTCTTCATCACCTGTCTCTTGGTCCTGCCGGTCCTGTCTGGCCCGGCGTGGGCGGTGGAGGCGGCCCCGGCCCTGACCGACCGGGAGATTGTCGAGCGTTTGACCCGACTCGAAGAAGGGCTGCAAGGGGTACGGGACGCCATCCAGCAGCTACGGGCCGATATCCAGCAGCTCCGGGCCGATATCCAGCACCTGCGCGAGGATATGAACCGGCAAAATCAGCAACTGCGTGAGGACATGGACAAGCAGTTCGCCCGGCAGTTTCGTCTGACCTTGGCCGTGCTCGGGGCCTTTACGGCGCTGGTGGTAGCCATCATTGGCTTTGCCTTATGGGATCGGCGGACGATGATCCGACCGTTCGAGCGCACGGTGAGAAGTCTGGAAGAAGACCTGAGCACCAACCGGCAGCGTGTCGAAGCGCTGCTGGCAGCCTTACGCTCGGTCAGTCAGCGCGACCCCGAAGTTGCCAACGTACTCAAGCAGTTCAATCTGCTGTAAGTCGTAGACAGCTCCTGCCGGTATCCTCACGGATGCTCCGTCTGCACATCCTCGGACTCGTCGCCATGCTCAGCCCCTTCGCATCTCTGCAGCCGCGGCACGAACCTCCTCCTTTACGGTCGATACCGATGGCAATACGCGGGTGTCGTGAAGAGAATGGCCATGCACCGTAGAGACGTGTTACAGGTGCTACACGTGACCAGCCGGGGCAGCGCTTCCAGGGAGTGAGTGCCATGAACGAAACCGTAACGATCCCCAGGGTCGAGTATGACCGCCTGTGTGCCCTGGAAGAGGAGTTTGCAGATATCCAGGCGGCGTTAGCCGTTGAGGCGCGGATCGCCGGCGGCGAGGAAGAACTCCTGCCGGCCCAAATGGTGGACCGGCTCATTGACGGAGAATCCCCGCTGCGTGTCTGGCGCGAATACCGTCAATTCTCCCAATCCGCCCTGGCACGCGCCTCCGGCGTCAACCGGGTGCAGATCGTCGAGATTGAATCGGGCCGCAATAACGGGTCGGTGCACACTCTGCGCAAGCTGGCCGACGCTCTACGGGTCACGGTGGATGACATCATCCCTACTGAAATGACCCAGCAGTAAGGAAAGCAGCATGGAATACATCAACGCCCTGCGTGCGGGGACGCACTTGGATGAATACCAGGTTCGCGAGGTGCTTGGCCAAGGTGGCTTTGGTATCACCTATCTGGCCGACGACACCAAACTCGATAGAGTCGTGGCGCTCAAGGAATATCTGCCGCGCGACTTTGCCGCGCGCACTGCGGGCAGCACCGTGGTGCCCAACTCCAGCGCCGATGCCGCAGATTACCGCTGGGGGCTGGAACGGTTTCTGGATGAAGCGCGGACCTTGGCCCGCTTCGACCACCCGCATCTGAACAAGGTGCATCGCTTTTTCGAGGCCAACGGCACGGCCTATCTGGTGTTGGAGTATATCGACGGCCAGACCCTCAGCCTCCTGCTGACCAAATATCCCACCCTGCCGGCCACCCATTTGCAGCGCATTATCCGCGAAGTGCTGAGCGGGCTGGTGGAGGTGCATCAGGCCGGCTACATCCACCGCGACATCAAGCCGAGCAACATCATGCTGCGCAGCGACGGGAGCGCGGTGTTGTTGGACTTTGGGGCGGCCCGGCAGGCGGTCGGGCAGCGGTCCAAGAGCATCACCTCGATTCTGACGCCGGGCTATGCGCCGCTTGAGCAATACGACACCAAAGCCGAAGACGTGGGGCCGTGGAGCGACCTGTACGCGCTGGGCATGGTGGCCTACCGCTGTGTGAGCGGACTGCGGGACGCCGACCTGCCGGATGCCGTGACCCGCTCCCGCAACCAACGTAAGGGCGTCCCTGACCTGGCTCCGGCGGCAGGCGCAGGAAGCAGAACGGCGGCGGGCAGCCGAGGCAGAGCAGCAGGCCCGGGAGGAGGCAGCGCGGGCGGAAGCGGAACGGCAACGGCAAACCTGCGAGGGACGGTCGGAGGGTGCCGAGTGCTGGATGGAACTATCCAGCCGGCCCGGATGCTACGTCTTCACGTTCCACTTTCGGTCGGGCCTAAGCGGGACTTGGACTGGCGAGTGTTCCGACGGTCTGGCCCACGGAATGGGGACACTGACATTTACAGGGAATGGCTACAAAAACGAATACACCGGACTTATCCAGGACGGCAAGCGGTACGGCCACTTTGTCGTGCACACGGAGAATGGGGATGTCTGGGAAGGGCCATATGTAGATGGCAAGATGCACGGTCGCTGGGTCGGGCGCCTGGCGAACGGAAATGTCAGAGAAGTGACGTATGTGAACGGCGAGAAACAGGACCAATAATGGCTCGGCCTGACGCCCGAAGATAGAAAAGCCTTGTCACGGCTGGTTGCCGCAATCAAGAAAGAGGGAAAGCGCCGATGAGTACAGCACGAAGCCGTGTGAGTCATGAAATTGAGGCGGCGTTGGGCGAGGTCCTCCCCTATGTTCGCGGTGAGGTGACGTTGCCGTGCCGGCTGACAGAAGACCCGAGCGCGGAGCGGATTCGTGCGGTACGCAAGCGCCTGAGGCTGAGCCGGAAACAGTTTGCGGAACGGTTCGGGCTTGATGCGCAGGCGGTCCAGGATTGGGAACAGGGCCGGCGCGTTCCAGACCGCGCGGCGCGCGTGCTGCTGACGGTCATTGACCGGGAACCGGAGGCTGTCGTGCGGGCGCTCGGCGCGTGAAGAAAGCATATTCTAACGCTTCTCTACCCTCCGCTTATGACGGTCTCCCGACGCCATCGCCTTAGCAAATCCCCCGGTAAGACGAGGTGCCGGTGCACACATCCGGGACGCCCTTTGCCGCCCTCTACGCTCCTGGCTCGGTTCGTTGTAAGCGGCCAGCTCGTTGCTTGACTTTCATATATGCCCGGCGTTAGATGCTGCCATGATTTGGCACTGTCTGTATCACAACAGTTTTGCAGCCAATGAGACCCAGTGGTGGGGAAGTAGGTGACAGATGAGCACAATGATTAGCGAAGTCTACGATGCCCTAAAAGAGGCTGGAGCTGGAGAGGAAAAGGCGCGGGCCGCCGCCGAGGCGATCGCAGGATATGAGAATCGGTTTGCAAAAATCGACCAAGACGTGGCAGTGATTAAATGGATGATCGGGTTTAATCTCGCATTCACAAGCGTGATCCTGTGGAAGGTTTTTAGTACCTAACTATCAATGGGAAAAGCGCCTCGGCGAAGCTCCCCATCCCGTGAGCACGCCGCCCCACTTCAAGTCCGTTTGCTGCAAGTTGCTTGAGGGTAAGAGTGCCCATGATGGCTGAGTCAAGTAAGAGGACAGCCTTGTAGGTCGGGTTAGCCGCAGGCGTAACCCGACATCCCGGACTGTGCTCTGCCTGTGCGGTCGTCATCAAGTCCAGTTGTCGGTTTCGCTCTTGGAAAGCTAGGCAACACTCTCACCATATGGTTAAGTGCGCCTCATGGTCTCGCGCCTGTCCTTCTGGCTGCTTTCGGCCCTCATCCTGACTATCGGGACGGCTGTCCCTGCCGCTGCCGAAGAGACGAACGGTTCCCGGAACCGCACCTGGAAAACGCTGGTAGACCTCTCACCACAGGAACGCCAGAAGCTGGACCTTGCGGTTGACACTCCACGCCATCCCCAGGTTCCGTATCTGCCGGCCGAGCCCTATCCTTTTACACCGCCCTATACGGCTGAGGAGATGGGCTATCGGCTCATGGAGTTCACCTCACGTCCGCGCTGGTCGGCCGTGTTTGCCAGGGCGTGGTCGTCGATTTCCACCCAGGGCGTGCTCCTCAATCCGGGCAGTGCGACCAATTTTTTGGCCTATCACTCAAGCGCGGCCGGTGTGGAAGCGGAACTCGCCCTCAAGCCCGGCGAAGAAATCTACCGCTCTCTCAGTCAGCGCACTGCTCCCGCCGCCGCGGAAGGCTCGCAACGCCTCTCGATTCGCTATCGCACCGGGAAAGAATTTATCAAGAAGGAAGAACGCTTCCGGTACTCACAGACCAAGCGCCGGGTGCGCCACGACGCGCCCCGCCGGCGGCAGGGCAAGATACCCAATATGGCGCTCACGCCTGACGATAATTATGGCCGCGACGCCTGGGAGTTTTCCTGGCGGCTGCTGGGTCTGGATACCCTGTACCAAACCGTGCGCTTTCCCAAGACGCGCCCCACCATTATGTTACGGGATGGACAGACCGGCCAGTTTCAGGAGCGGCGGACGGCTGAGCTCAAGCTGATGGGAGACAGCTACCGCTATTATACGGCCGAGGGCGGGGTAGGGTGCTATGTTGTGGAGGCCCGCGCCCGCCCCGAATGGCTGCCCGATTACTATGCGCCGCGACTCTTGTTTTGGCTGGAAGAACATTCTTTTTTCCCCCTGCGGATCGAGAAATACGGCTCCGACGGGAACCTCAGCCACCTCGAGGTAAGACTCGCCGAGATTTTTAATCCGGCTTTGGGGGAGCGGGGATATGGATCGCTGTTTACCCTGTATTGGGATATTGCAGATGACCTGATGTCATATTTTGTGAACGACAGTCACCGAGTAATGGTGTGGAATCCTCAGGAGGTTGCCATTTTCTTCAGCCCGGATTTTATGCGCCGACAGTGGTATCTTGATACCTCCGTCAAGACCCAGGCCCAGGTGCCCTCCCCCGAGTTCTTTTTTTTACGGCCCGCCCTGGAGGAAGAAAAATTTCCCGAGGAGCGCCTGCTCCAGGTCCCTCCTGAGGTTGTCGCTCGTGTCCAAGCCCAGGAGGTGGCCGGCCGGCTGGTGTTTGAGATGAGTGCTGAGGCTCCAGAGTGAAGAGAAGCTCAAACCCGACGCTACAGCGACGGACGCTGCCAGCCGCCCAGACTCGTCTCCAGATACTGGGCGACGGCGAGGGCGACATCTTCACGCCAGGGGCGAGCGACGATCTGGACACCAATCGGTAAGCCCTCAGTAGACGTCCCGCAGCGCACAACCGCACCCGGCCAGCCGGTCAGATTATGGACGAAGGTGTACGTAAAATCCGGGCCGTCGGGGTCGTCATGGCGCGTGGCGGGTGTTGCGCTGACAGGACACAGCACCACATCGTAGGGCTCCATAAACGCCAGCATCTCACTCCGGTAGACATTCCACCGGCCCAGTTCCTGGGTAAACTCCGTGAGCGATACCGGCTGAGCCGTTTGCATCCACTCCAAGGCGGAAGACAGGCGCTCAGTCCCGGCCGCGTGGATGAGCCGCCGTATCCAGGCCCCTCCATCCGCCAGATAGAGACTGTACCACAGCCGCTCGGCGTCGCTCACCCCCTGCGGCCGGTCTTCCCTGACCGAGACGCCATGCTCGGCCAGCACGCTGGCCGCGGTCCGGACGGTGCTGACAGTGTCCGGGCTCGGGGAGGTAATCCCGTTGTCCGTGTAAAAGGCCACCCGTAGATTTCTCACACTCACGTCCTGGGGGTCTCCCAGCGGAGCCGGCACGACCGCCGGGTCGTGTCCATCCGGGCCGGCAATAATGGACAAGGTCAGACTCAGGTCTTCGACCTGGCGCGCCATGGGGCCAATCTGGGTAAAGGCATCCAGAGCGCCGACCTCAAAGGAAATGGCGTGCCCGGTGCGGGGTACTCGGCCCGAGGTGGGTTTGATACCGGCAATGCCGCAGTAGTGGGACGGCATGCGTATGCTGCCGCCCGTGTCGCTTCCCAGGTCGAGCGCCGAGCCACCCGCTGCAAGAATCGCCCCCGCTCCCCCGCTACTGCCCGCGGGCGACCGCTCCACATCGTATGGATTGTTTGTCCGGCCATAGACATCATTGTTGGTAATCCCCGCCAGGGTAAACTCCGGCGTATTGGTTTTGCCCAGGATGATGGCTCCCGCGGCCCGCAGACGCGCCACCACGGTGGCATCGTGTTCGGGGGTAAAGTCGGCTCGCCCCATCGTCCCCCAGGTACTGACCAGGCCGGCGGTGTCTAACGAATCCTTAATCGTGATGGGGACGCCGTGCAGCGGGCCGACGCGTTCTCCTCGTGAGACGGCTTCGTCGGCCGCCCGGGCCTGTTGTCGCGCCGCCTCAGCGTGCAACTGTACGACGGCGTTGAGCTTGGGATTGACTGCTTCAAGGCGGGCCAGATGCGCGTCCACCACCGCAACCGAAGAGACGAGATTTGTCCGAATAAATCGAGCCAGCGTCGTCGCCGAAAACGAGGTCAGTTCCATAACCCTCTCCCTCCGTGAGCGTCCATACACGGCAGCATCTCGTTCGCGCCGCTCAGAAACCATGTGGAAATCGTGAAAATTTTTACACAGGCAGTGTACGAGAAGTGATTTCTGGTGTCGATGGTGGTATCAGGATGGGAGACGAGGCGGGACGGGGGGGCGCGGACAGAGTCCCTACGAAGCGAGGAGAACATGAGCAATCGTGACCGTGAGATTCGGGAGATGCTGGACCGGGCGTGGCGGCAAGAGGAGCAAAAGCAGCGTGGCTTTCTGACGCTCTCAGAAAACGATATGCGCCTGCTTGAGGATTACTATGCGGCCGGCCTGCCGTATGGCAATACGCCGGAAGGCTTTAACCAGTGGCTGGAAGAACACGCCTAGCGCGTTTCACGCTCGGCTCTAGCCGTGCAGGGGACTCCCGTCATGCCGGACGTGATCCGGCATCCAGCGGGCGGCTACACAGAATCGTAATCTGCTCTGGACTCCGTATTGCTTGGACTCCTGCTTGAAAAAACGGGGGCCCCAGAGGGGCCCCAACGCCTGGAGAGAAGGGAGAGCGGCCATCAGTCTGCGGCTACATCGGTCGCCACTTCAGTTTTCACATCGACCGGAATACGTTTCGGCTTGACCTCTGCCGGGAATGGTACCACGACTTCGAGCGTACCGTTCTTGGCACTTGCCTCGATCTTCTCCGCCTCGATGCCCTTGGGCAGAATAAACGACCGGGCAAACGAGCCGTACGAACGCTCTTGATGAAAGTATCCGCCGCTCTTCCCTGCGTGCTCTGCCTTACGTTCTCCCTTGACCGTCAGGCGGTTGCCGTCCAGCGCAATCTCAACATCCTTGGGCTCCACGCCGGGCAAATCCGCTTTGATGTGTAGCGTGTTGTCGTCCACATAACTGTCAATCCTGAACGACGCTTCCGCAGGCACTCCCGGCCGCACTGCGGGCCCACTGCGGGAAAAGAAAAAATCGTTCATAACAGACTCCAGGTCATTTCTCCATGGATTCATCGCTCCAAACGGTGCGCGCCTTACACTCAGTTCTCGTCTCATTGTCTCTACCTCCTGTGAGTTTGGGTTGCTGTCTGACACAAGACAAAGGTAAGGACGATCGGCCCCGAGTCAAGGGGTCACAATAAAAATTTTGACTCGTTCATGCGGATGCACAATCCCCTCCCGGACGCGCTGAGGACGGCTTAGCCCGGCCCCGACTTTTTCAGCACCCGCACGACCGTTCGTATGCTTCCGGACGGTTGGAGGCGCACGGAGAGCGGGCGGCGGCGTGATGCAGCGGTTTTCGTATAGACGACTGTTGAGTGAATAGATTTATGCCCCAAATGCGCCTGCACTTCCTCTAATGCATGTCCGGCCTCCAGAAGATGGGCGGCAACAGAATGGCGCAAACAGTGGCTATGGCGTTTCGAGGGTGGCAGCTTGGCCAGCTCCGCGTACAGGCGGAAGAGTCGATCAATACGCTGGCGACTGACTGGGCGCGCATTCCGCGACGGAAAGAGGTAGGGCAGGGCGTCACTCCGGGTTTGCAGATACGCTCGGAGCAGACCCAGATACTCTGCGGTCAGCGGTTTCTCTCCGGCGACGCCGCCTTTGAGGCGGGGGATATGAATACGGCGCGTGTGAAAGTCGACGTGCGCGCGCAGTAGGAGGCCAACCTCAGAGGCGCGCAGTCCGAAAGCGTACATAGCGGCAAACAGCGCCCGGTCGCGCTCGTCTGTGATCTGGGCAAAGAAGCGCTCGACCTCTCGACGAGTCAGCGTCACATATTTCGCCCGGGACTCCTGCTGCCGGGGTTCCGCACCGCGAAGTGCGGCGTATTCTTGGCGTGAAACTTCAGCTTGCAGTTCTCGGAGATAGCGGGCGACACTTTTTCCCTGTCGGGCGGCTTGCTGTGCGGCAAGTTGCAAGAGCTTTTCTTGTTGGCCGGATTGGTTTGAATCGTCTTTCACAGGAGCTTCTCTGCTTAGAGTACTGGTGGGGAGCCGGACTACGGAATCCCGAGCAGCTTATGGGTTTGCAGGCTGAGTCGCCAGCGTGGGTGATCCAGGCAGTACTGTAGCGCCAATCGGGTATTGCGCTCCCGCTCAGGACCATCCATTGGTTGCAGGAAAAATTCCTGAAAATCGAGCTGAGCGAACAGCTCCGGCTCCGCACCGGACTGGGGAAAAACAAGTTTCAGTTCGCCGCCATGTCTGAGGGCGAGTGCTGAGCCGGCCTTGGGGCTGACACAGACCCAGTCGATGCCCGCTGGAGGAAGCAGTGTTCCATTGGTCTCAATAGCAATCTCAAACCCTTGGGCGTGCAGGGCCTCAACAAGGGCGGCATCAAGCTGGAGCAAGGGTTCACCGCCTGTACACACCACAAACGGAACACCGTGAGGAGCAGGCTGAGCCGGCCAGGTGGCAGCGACCGCCCCAGCCAAGTCGCGGGCGGACGCGAAACGCCCGCCTCCGGCGCCGTTCGTCCCAACGAAATCGGTATCGCAGAACTGACACACCGCCGTCGCGCGGTCCTGCTCCAGCCCGGACCATAAATTACATCCGGCAAAACGACAGAAGACTGCCGGCCGGCCGGTGTGAGCGCCTTCGCCCTGGAGAGTATAAAAGATTTCTTTGACTGCGTAGCTCATAAAAAAGAAAGGGACGCCAAAGACGTCCCTTGTCAGACCTGGAAGAGGAGAAAAGAAAGGGGCAGTATCCGCGGATACAAGGCCCTCAGGCTGACTATCTCTTCCGGGCAACCTTCTTCGCTGGGGTCTTCTTCGCTACGGTCTTCTTCGCTGGGCCGAGAATGGACTCCTTAAACACTTTCGCCGGCGTGAAGGCGACCTTTTTTCGCGCCTTGATTCTTATTTTTTCCCCGGTCTGCGGGTTGCGTCCGTCCCGAGCCTTTAACTGGCGAAGCCGAAAGGTCCCCAGGTTGGGAATTTTCAACTCTTTGTCTTTTTTGACCGTTTTTGTGATGAACTCCACAAAGGAATCCAGCTTATCGGCTGCTGCGCGGTTCGAGGCTTCTCCCCACGTCTCACCAAGTTTTTTCACCATCTCGGTCTTCGTCATGCTACCAACCTCCTCACCCAATTGGGTTCTACACTACATCCCACACCAGAAGTCGAGAGGTCTTGCCAGGCAGCACCTCCGACTCACCCTTTGCTTATCGGCTTTTCTCCCACCGGTCGTTTCTTCTACCCGTGTCCTCCTCTCATCCTTCCTCCACCATCACAGCATGAGATATCCGACTCCGTACTCATTTTTTATCTGTCAGGCACGGGAATGTCAATAAAATCAGGCAAAAACAGCCACAATCTAACGATACATCTCGACCAGTTCGATCATGCCGAGGTCTTTGAGTGCGGAAAACAGGCGGCCCTTCACCTCGCGAGCCGTTCCCAGTTGAATAACCTCCTCGGTGAGAGACTGGGCGTCGGTATAGGACAGCGAACGAATGAGACGTTTGATAACCGGGACAAAGAACGGCTCCATACTGAGCTCATCCAACCCGATCCCGAGCAGCAAGAGGGCACACAGTGGGTCGGAGGCCATTTCTCCGCACATACTGACCCGTTTGCCGGCGCGTTGCGCGGCTCGAACGGTGGTCGCTATGGCATTCAAGACAGCCGGATGGAGCGGCTCGTAGAGCGAAGCGACCTTGCGGTTATTCCGGTCTACCGCCAGAAGGTATTGGATGAGGTCATTCGTCCCAATACTAAAGAAGTCCACTTCCTGGGCGAGCCTATCTGCCAACCAGACTGCCGCCGGCACCTCAACCATCATGCCGACCGGCATCCACGGGTCGAACGGTTTGCCCTCTCGTTGTAGTTCATCCCTGGCCTGCGCTAACAGGTTCTTGACCTGGAGCAGTTCTTCTACGCTGGAGATCATGGGAAACAAAATGCGAACCGGCCCATGCACTCCGGCGCGTAAAATAGCGCGCAACTGCACCTTAAAGAGGTCGGCCATCTCCAGAGAGATCCGAATCGAGCGCCAGCCCAAGAAGGGATTATCTTCCTGGGGCAGCTTCATATAGGGCGGATATTTGTCGGGTCCGAGGTCCAGGGTGCGGATGGTGACCGGCTTACCCGCCATACCGGTCAACACCCTTTGATACAGCGCTAACTGGGTCTCTTCGTCCGGGAAATCACTATAGGTCAGGAACGGGACTTCGGTCCGGTACAGCCCCACGCTTTCGGCTCCATGGCGCTGGGCAAAATCAACGTCGCTCAGCAGGCCGACATTGGCTCCGAGTGTAATCCGCACCCCATCCTGCGTTTCTGCGGGGAGATCGTGAATCTCTTCGAGATTCCGGTTAAACGCGCGATACTCGCGGTCAAAGCGGCTATACTCACGCACGATTTCGGTGCCGGGATTCACATAGGCCACCCCGGCATTGCCGTCCACGATCACCGCATCGCCTTGCTGGATAACGGTGGCGTGCTCAGCTCCGACCACGGTTGGAATCTCGAAGGACTTGGCCAGAATAGAAGTATGTGAGGTTGCTCCGCCGTTGGCGAGGACGACCCCCTTCAGCTGACGATGATCCACTCGGCACAGGTCAGACAGCGAGAGATCGTCCGCTACGAGAATCAGATTCTCCCCCTGGGGTCCGCTCTTCTCCTCCAGGCCGAGCAGATGGCGGAGTACGCGCTGGCCAATATCGCGCACGTCGGCTGCCCGGTCACGCAGGTGCCCGCCGCCGGTCCGCTCCAGCGTCTCGACATAGCCTTCGGTGACTTTCTTCAGGGCGGTATCTGCGGCATAGCCGTGTTGAATCTGGGCTTCGATCTTTTCGATAAACGCCGCGTCTTCCAGCATCATGCGATGCACGTCAAAAATTGCCCGATCGATCTCTGGCAGCCGCTCCTGGACACGTTCCTTCAGCGCATCGATTTCCTGAATAGAGCGCGCCAGCGCGGCGTGCAGGTGCTGGCGCTCGGTATCCGGCTTGTCCGTACGATGCTCTTCAATCGCGTCGAGACGCACAACCGGGTGAACCAGGTGAGCCTGACCGGAGCCGATCCCGGGTGAAGCACTGACGCCGGTCAGACGTAAACGGCTCGCCCGCCCCTGCGTCTGGGTTTGCTGGGCCCGCCGGCGCTCATAGGCGCTCGGGCGTTGAAGGGCGGCCAACATGCGCGCCCGATAATCCTGACGCTCGCGCTCCTGGGTTTTGAGTGAGTCCTGCACGCGGGCTTGAACGATGACGCCCGCAACCTGGGTGGCAATCGTTTTGAGCAGACGGACCTCTGCCTGAGGAAAACGGCGCCGACTCCGACTCTGGACTATGAGCACGCCAAGTATCTCATCCTTGTCGCTCATCGGCAGGCCCAAAAATGAATGGAAGCGCTCCTCTCCGGTTTCCGGAAAGTATTTATTCCGTGCGTGCGCCATGGCATCCGGGGCGACAACGGCTTCCCCGGTTTCAATCACGAGGCCCGTCAGCCCCTCATGTTTGTCCAGGCTGACTTTCCCGACGGCCGTCTGGTCCAAACCGGTCGTTGCCCACAGCGTCAGTCGCTCCCCTTTGGAATCCAAGAGATAGAGCGAACAGACATCGGTCCCCATGCGCTGGGTAATAATCTTGGTAATTTCCTGCAACGTGCCTTGTAAGTCGTGGGCATGAGAGGAGAGGGCGTCAATATCTGCGAGCAGATGCAGCCCCGGCTGCTGGGCAGACTGCGGTTCTGGCCGGACTCGTCCCTCGGTCTGGTTTTTAACGGCAGTTTTTGAAGATTCACTCATAAAATAAGGGGTCACATTGTAGCTAAGGCCCTGGGAGGCCACAAGGCACGGCTCCCCCCGCAGTCCCAAGTCTGGCGAGATAGAGGCCACAAGGCCCGAATAGGAGCGGTCGGCTCGTCTTACAGATCAACCTGATGATTCAGCGGCGCGTGCCCGTGTCCAATCCGGAACCCAGCGGCGATCGCGCGAGTCACAAAGTCTTTCGCGTGGGCGATCGCCGCCTCGACCGTTTCGCCTTTGGCGAGTTCGGCCGTGATCGCGGCCGAGAAGGTGCAGCCCGCTCCATGCGTACACACGGTGTCTATTTTCCGACAGGAGTAGGCTCGAAAACTGCTGCCGTCGAACAGCAGGTCACAGGCATCTTCTTCGAGGTGGCCGCCCTTGACCACCACATAGGCCGGTCCTAAGGCTTTAATCCGGCGGGCGGCCTCTTCCATATCGGACCGACGGACGACTGTCATGCCGGACAGCAGCCCGGCTTCATGCAGATTGGGTGTCACCACAAACGCCAGCGGGAGCAGTTTCTCGGTCAGGGCCTGGCGGGCGTCCGCCTGGAGCAGGGCGTGGCCGCCTTTGGCGACCATTACCGGGTCAACGACCAACTTCCGCACGCCCTGTTCCGCTAGCTTGCGACTCACCACCTCGACGAGGGGAATGGATGACAGCATGCCGGTCTTTGCCGCCTGGATGGACATATCGCCGAACACGCTCTCGAACTCCTGGGCGACAAAATCGGGCGGGAGCTCAACCACAGCCTGCACCCCCAGCGTGTTTTGGGCAGTCACCGCGGTCAGCACACTCAGGCCATACACACCGCGCGCCATAAAGGTTTTGAGATCGGCCTGAATACCGGCCCCGCCGCCACTATCCGACCCGGCAATGGTTAAGGCTTTGGGGCGTGTCATGCTCACAGTGTCTCGTATCCGCGGTCTATGGGAACACGCGCCGTCTATGGGAACACGCGCAACTCGCCGGTGTTCAGGCCCTGACCGGTGGCATAGCGGCCGGCTTTGAGCTCATCAATCAGCTCCCGGGTGGTCGAGAGGGGCCGCTCAAAAATCGTGACCGCGCAGCCGATGGACGATGCAGAGTGGCTGTCGCTGCCGCCAATGCGCTTACAACCGACATGCTCGGCCACCGCCTGGGCATACCGATTTTCTTCTTCCGAGCAGGCACCGTTCACCACCTCAATGGCGTCTACATAGTCCAGCACTTCGAGGGCGAGACTGCCCGACGCCGGGTCGGCCTGGTCGATCGGGGCGGTTTTATGGATAAACTGGAAGCGTGGGTCGAGCTTGTAGCGAAACGGGTGGTTGGCAATCAGAAAACCGTCCACCTCATCGATAATGCGGCGTAACTCTTTGACCTTATAGATACCGCCGACATAGCGGTCGAGGCCAAAGGTTCCCACATGGCCCCATTCGGTCGTGACCTCAATCCCCAGAAATAAGGTCACCCCGCGTTCATGGGCGTACTCCTCGATTTCCGGGTCCGTCCAGGCGTTGTCGTGCTCAGTGACGCAAATCCCCTCTAGGCCGATGGTGTGCGCCTGGTCGATCATCAGCAAAGGGTCAAGGTTGCTGTCAGAGCTGCCGCGGGTGGTATGAACGTGGAAATCAATACGCATGGTTAGTGATACGCTCCCGTTTCGTAGGCCGCCTTTCTATACCGCCTTCTGCATACGCAGGCAAGAGTGCGAGCCGGCGTCCCCATTCAGGCTGGGCTCGCCTTTCTCATTCAATTCCTTTGTTCTCCGCCCGGCCTATGCTACAGTCCGTCTACCTCAGCTCTGTCACCACAGCTATTCCAGCAGGAGGGGAAGCTATGAAGCGACCGTTAGATGGCGTCCGCATTATTGACTGGACGATTTGGCAACAGGGGCCGGTCTCAACCATGATGTTGGCGGATCTGGGCGCCGAAGTCATCAAGATCGAGGAGCGCGTCGGAGGGGACCCAGGCCGAGGCGTGCTCAGCATCGCCGGAGCACTGGTTGGGGCGACGAGTGGCCCGAATTTCTACTTCGAGGCCAATAACCGGCATAAGCAGAGTCTCACCCTCGATCTCAAAAACCCCAAGGCCACAGAGATTGTCTACCAATTAGCCGAGAAATCCGACATCTTTGTCCAGAACTTTCGGAAAGGCGTGGCAGACAAATTGGGCATTGGCTACGCGGCGCTCTCCGAGCGCAACCCGCAGCTCATCTACGCCAGCGCCAGCGGCTACGGTCCGTTCGGGCCGGATGCCGGTGAGCCCTCCTTTGACTATATGGGGCTGGCGCGCTCGGGCATCATGACCGCGGTGGGTGAGCCCCAGATGGAACCGCTCAGCATTGCCGGCGGCATCGCCGATCAGATGGGCGCCATCATGCTGGCCTACGGGGTCATGGCCGCCCTGCTGTCGCGCGAAAAATACGGCATGGGTCAGGAGGTCGATATCTCCCATCTGGGCAGCATGACCGCCCTCCAAGGGCTCAACGTGGCGTGTAAAACAATTCTCGGCAAGGAGTTCAAGCGCATACCGCGCGCCGCGGCGCCGAGCCCGCTGTGGAACCATTACAAATGCGGCGATGACAAGTGGATCTGCCTGGCCATGCCGCAACAGGACCGTTACTGGCCCGATTTCTGCAAGGTCTTGGGCATTGAGCAGGTCCTGGACGACTCCCGCTTTGCGACCATGAGCGACCGGGCCGACAATGCCAAAGATCTGATTCCCATTCTGGATGCCGCCTTTGCCTCGCGGCCCCGAGACGCCTGGATGCAGGCCCTCAAGGCAGGCGGCGACTTCATCTACACGGTGGTCAACACGATTGCCGACCTGCCCAGCGACGAACAGATGCTGGCCAACGAGTATATTGTCGATTACGACCATCCCCGCATCGGCCAAACGCAGTTGGTCGGCGTTCCGGTTCGCTTGAGCAAGACCCCGGGCGACCCCAAAGGCGCGGCCCCGGAGTTCGGCGAGCACACCGAACGCATCCTGACCGAGCTGCTCGACTATTCGTGGGAAGATGTGGCCAAGTTGAGAGAAGAGGAAGTGATTTAGGAAAGGGATTGGGTTCTGGGGATTAGGGGTTGGGGCTCGCACAACTGAGAACCGCAATGTCCGACTGAAACGTGCAGACGCCTGGCTCTCGAAGACATTGAGCGCATGACCCTCACCTTTGAACTCCTTCCGCGGGCACCGTATTCGTTCGACTTGACGGTCGCCCGCTTTATGCGTTTTGCGAGCGAGAACGTCGATCTGGTCGCAGGTAAGCAATACCAACGTCTACTCGCGGCAGGCCGCCAACTGGCGCTGGCCACGGTGACGGATGTTGGCACGCCGGCCAAGCCGCGGCTGACGGTGGAGTTGCGCAGTCCGTCCAGGGCTACCCTCAAGCAGGCGGAATTTCGCGCCCAGCTCAGTCACCTCCTGTGTACCGACTTTGATATCAGGCCGTTTTATCGCTTAGCGCGTCAGGACGAGACGCTGGCGCCGCTGGTCAGGCGCTTTCGCGGGCTGCGCATCACCTCCAGCCCGACACTGTTCGAGGCGCTGGTCATGGCGGTCCTCTCCCAGCAGATCAACCTCACTTTTGCTTACTCTATTAAAAAGGAACTGGTTGAAGCGTTTGGCCTTAAGTGGCGCTACAAGGGACACAGCTATGACGCGTTTCCCGAGCCGGCGCGATTTGCCGACCAGAGCCTGGAGGCTCTGCGCGGCTTCCGGCTGAGCCATGCCAAGGCCGGCACGCTGATCCGCCTGGGCGAAGCGTTCGCCTCTCGGGCTTTGCAACAGAGCGAAATCGCTCAACTCTCAGATGAAGCCGCGATTGAAGCCCTGATTCAACTCAAAGGCATTGGTCGCTGGTCGGCGGAAACCGCCCTGATGCGCGGCCTGGCCAGACCCGACGCGTTTCCGGGTGGCGATCTGGGCGTGGTCAAATATCTTGCCCAGGGCATGTTGGGCAAAAAAGAAAAGGCAACCGAAGCCGAAATGCGCGCCTTTGCCGAGCGCTGGCGGCCGTACCGCGGGCTGGCTCTGGTCTATTGCTATGCGGAGCTCGCCCGGCGGCGGGCCGAGTGACACGAAACCTGGCCGGCAAAAATTCACACTCATAAAGGGGAGCTAGACGTCTGTTATGGGAGGACGCGGAGGGGGAGCAGTGCGTTCAATTAAGGCCCGCAGGGCCTCCCCCTGCTGTTGCAGGGCGGTCATGGTCTCTTTGTGCTGCTGGTCACGGTGGTCGTTATTTTGCCGCATCAGCCGGAAGCCCGCATAGATCAGGGCGCATTGCACCGCCCCGACCACGAGAGCAACCGTCGCTTGCCCCATGCCGACCCACATGGCCGTTGTGGTGGTGGCCTGCTGGGCGGCGAGGGCGGCCTGCCGAACGGCGAGGCCAGCGGCTTCGTATTCGGTCATCTTTCTTTTCCTCTCCAGGCGTTCTCACTCAGGTTCAGAACATGCCCGAAATTTTGCCGTCCGCATCCATCCGCATTCCGGCTGCGGCCGGTTTTGCGCCCAGGCCGGGCATGGTCAGCATGTCCCCGGTGAGGGGGACGCAGAAGCCGGCCCCGGCCGAGAGGCGGATTTCGCGCACGCTCAGCACAAAGTCACGCGGCCGGCCGTAGCGTTTTGGGTCGTCGGACAGCGACATCTGGGTCTTGGCCATACAAATCGGCACATGGCCATAGCCCAGGTCGTCGATCCGCCTGAGGTCCGTGCGTGCGCGTGGCAGCAAAGTAATATCCGCCGCGCCGTAGACTTGTTGAGCAATGGTCCGAATCTTGTCTTCAATCGGCATTTCCGCTGGATACAGAAAACGCTGCGTCGGAGCCGGTCCGTCACAGGCTTGCACCACCGCCTCGGCCAGCGCCAATCCCCCTTCTCCGCCCTGGCCAAACACATCGATGACTATCGCTTCTACGCCCAGGGCTTTACTCTCCTCCACGACTAACTGAAGCTCCTCTTCGGTATCGGTGGCAAACCGATTCACCGCAACAATCGGCCGGAGGCCAAACGCGCCCAGGCTCTCGACGTGTTTGGCCAGGTTCTCCATGCCCCGCTTCAAGCTTGACAGATCGGGCCTGTTCACCTCCGCCACCGGCGTCCCGCCGTGCATTTTGAGCGCCTTGACCGTTGCGACCAGGACCACCGCGGCGGGCCACAGGTCGGCCTCGCGGCATTTGATATTGAGGAATTTCTCGCCACCCAGATCAAACCCGAAGCCGGCTTCGGTCACCACATAATCGGCGTAGCGCAGGGCGAGCCGCGTGGCGAGGATACTATTACAGCCGTGGGCGATATTGCCGAACGGCCCGGCGTGGATGAAGGCCGACACGCCTTCCACGGTCTGAACCAGGTTGGGCTTGAGGGCGTCTTTCAAAATAATGGCCATCGCCTCCGGCGCCTGAATCCGGTCCGCGGTGACCGCCTCTCCCTGGGACGAATAGCCCAGCACGATACGCGACAGACGCTGAATAATATCCGCGGGTCCGCTCGTCAGCGCCAGAATAGCCATGACTTCCGACGCCGCGGTGATATCAAAGCCCTCCTCGCGCGGGATGCCCATGAGCCGCCCGCCGAGGCCCAGCACGATCTGACGCAGCGCGCGGTCATTCATGTCCACGACGCGCCGCCAGCGAATCTGACGCACATCCACATCCAGCGTGCGATGAAATATGGCGGCATCCAGCATGGCCGACAGCAGATTGTGCGCAGAGCTGACGGCGTGAATGTCGCCGGTGAAATGCAGGTTGATATCCTCCATGGGCAGCACTTGGGAGCGACCCCCGCCACAGCCTCCGCCTTTCACTCCAAACACCGGACCCATTGAGGGTTCGCGCACGGCCACGGTCGCCTTTTTACCCAGACGGGTCAGGGCCTGGCCCAAGCCTATGGTCGTGGTGGTCTTGCCTTCGCCGGCAGGGGTGGGGTTAATGGCGGAAACGAGAATCAGCTTGGCCTGGGTCTGAGCGGGCGCGGCAGAGAGCGCCTCAAGCGCAATTTTCGCCTTCACGCGACCGTAGGGCTCAAGGTGTTCCGGCGGCAACGAGAGCTGAGCGGCAATCTCTTCGATCGGCTTCAAGCGGACGGACTGGGCAACGGCAAGGTTTTGGTCTCGGCTCATAAAGAGTGAACGTACCCAGCTTTTTTGTCTGATGGAAGGGTACGTTTACTCTTTTTTGGACAGTTTCCTTTCCCCACAGCACGCTAGCGCCTCGCCTTGAGGCAGGTATCGAAACTGAAAACGCGATCTTATACAAAATCCAGGCATTCGCCTATCACAAACGACGGCCCGCGCTCCTGACCAGCAGGACACCGCGTGCTATGGATGTCATAACGAAGGAGTTGGCATGGCAGAACACTCTTCCTCCGGTCGTCGTGTGCTGAATCTCGCCCTCAGCCTGGTGGTGAGTGGGGGCTTTCTGTATCTGGCGTTTCGCAATGTTGCGCTTGATGAATTGGGAGTCGCGCTCGGCCGGGTAAGGGCGGACTGGCTGTGTCTGGCCGTCGTCGTCAGCCTGCTTATCATGCTGCTGCGTGCCTGGCGCTGGCAACTGGAACTCCGCCCGCTCGAACACGTGCCGGTCGGCCGGCTGTGGGTCGTGACCTCGGTCGCTTATATGGCCATCAATCTGCTCCCGGTGCGCCTGGGTGAGGTCGTGCGTCCCTGGCTCTTATCCCGTCGCTCTCGGGTGTCCATCTCAAACGTCATCGGCAATCTGGTGGTCGAGAAGATGATGGATTCGATTTGTATTGTCTTCTATCTGCTGGCCGGACTGCTGCTGATTGAAAGCCTGCCCGTGTGGGTTCGCCGCGGCGCTCTGGTCCCGGCCGTGATAGCCGGCGTCTTGGTGTCCGTGGTCCTGCTGTTTTGGTGGAAGGGGGAGGCGTTTGTCGATCGCTGGGTCCTGCGCCGCCTCCCGGCGCGCTTTGGCGGTCGGGTCAAAGGCATTCTGGCTGCCGTTACCGACGGGATGCGGATTCTGCCCAATCCCGGCCTGCTCCTGGCCGTCTTTGTGGTTTCTCTGAGCTTGTGGTTCCTGCCTATATTGTCGAGCTATATCATGATCCGCGCCTTTGACCTGTCCGCGCCTTTTAGCGCGGCCCTGGTCGTTTTCATTTTTATCAGTTTTGGCACGGCGCTGCCGAATCTGCCGGGTATGATCGGGCCGTATCAATACGCCTGTCAGCTCGCCCTGGGCATCTATGGGGTGAGTGACGCCGACGGCCTGGCCTACGGTCTGGTCCTCAACGCCGTGCAGTTTCTGACCTTGATTGGCCAGGGGTTAATCGCCCTGCCCATTGCCGGGGTGAGTTTTTCCGATATTCGACAGGCGGGTGACCGGCTGGCGCAGCAGAGCACGGACGCGAGCTAGGGCGTTTCACGCTAAGCTCTCGCCGTGCGGGGGGCTCCTGTCATGCCGGACGTGATCCGGCATCCAGCGGGCGACGGGAGCGGGGGGCCTGGATTCCTGCTTGCGCCGGAATGACGGGCGGCTACACATAATAGTGAACTACTCTAGGGTCTGGACTCAGAACCAATAGAGGACGAGAGCAGCGAGGGCGACGGTGGCGAGGTAGTTGTGGGCGAGTTGATCGTAGCGGGTGGCAACGCGGCGCCAGTCCTTGAGGCGGCAGAAAGTGCGCTCAATGACATTCCGGGCTCGATAAGCGATTGTGTCAACGGGATGTTGGCGCTTGCGGGTCGGGTGGGTGGGGATGACCGGCTGGCAGCCCCGGTGCCGCAGCCAGGCACGGAGGGCGTCGCTGTCGGAGGCGGTATCGGCCAGGCAGCGGGCCGGCGTCAGGACGGCCACCCGGGCCATCCCGACCAAGACATCCCCACGAGGGCCCGGGCCGAGGATCAGTCGCCGGGGGCGCCCGGCCTCATCGACGGCGGCAGGGATTTTGGGCGATCGGCCCCCCCGCGCCCGCCCGATCACCTGCTGGGGCGCCCCCCTTTTCCGCCCGCCGCTGCCCGAGGCGCCTTGACCGGCGTCGCATCCAGCAGCAGCGCCGGGGGCGGCCCGCCCGCCCCGGCCCGCCGCGTGAACACCCCTGCCCAGACGCCTTTGCGCGCCCAGCGCACGAACCGGTTGTACCGGGGCTGGGACGGCCCATAGACGGGCGGCGCAACGCGCCACCGCCACCCGTCTGCAACACCTGCACGATCCCCGAAATGACCCGCCGGGCGGCCCCCCGCGGCACCCCGCACGTGGCCGTCGGCAACAGCGGCTGGAGCCGGGCACCTTGGGCGGCGAACAGCCAGAACTGATTGCTCAGCGCCTCTTCCCTCCACGGCAGAGAGAGCAGCACACCCTGCTGGCCAAGAAAACCCCCTTTATGAGTCCTGACCCTGGGGCGGAACGTTCTAAACAACAAGGACAAGATATCCCGCTCGCGTCCGTATTCGCGGCACGCTCTGGAGCTTGAGGTAGTCGCCCATTCGCTAAATTTGTTTGACCAAATACTTCTTGCTGAGGATACGGCTCTCATTCAGATGATCGAAGCAACATACTTGGCAGCGTGCAGAGTAAGCGAGGGACGATCAGGAGAGGCAATAACTTTAGCGTGGACCGTTTGTGAGCAACTCCTATCAACAGCTTGGGAGACACTTCTGAACGATACGAAAAACGATAAAGAAGGAGCCGGACGGATGCCATCCAGCCGGAAAGAGAAACTCGAGGGAAGGGATTACACCGCATCTGTTAAGACTGAAATGTTAGAGATTAATAAGCGAATTAATCACGATCTTTATCTTCATCTTGAGACCGCTCGAAAAGCTCGAAATGCTTGGGCTCATAACATGCGGGAGCCAGAGACTCATGAAGTGTATAAGGCTATTCGGGCTGTTGAGGGTCTCCTGCGACAAATCAAAGGAATTCACCTATCCCTTCAGTTGAGTGGCCCGCCAACAGGAGGACCTGAATGGAACATCTGGATTTGGGAAGAAATCAAGAGTAGTGGCAGAGCCTAGGCGCGAAAAGGCATACAGAAATTGACGGTTCTTATTCAATCTTTCCTGCGACGCCCGGCGGATTCTTACTTGTATCAACAGAGACACCTCACCCTTTAACGATCAGGTGTTGGTTATCCTCTATTCCCTCTATCGTTCCACCATATGTGTGGCGTGACTCACAGGCTAGAGCGTGAACCACAGCGCCTGGGGGAGAAATCGATCGGCAATATTGAGGTAGGTCTGTTTGTTCGTGACCCAGTCGAGGAAAGGCTGGGCACTCGGGGTTGAAAAGAAGGTAATCAGCGCCGCGGCCGTCATCAGCAGGGAGGTGCGCGCGTTGTGAAAATCGGCGATTTTGAGCGCGGTCCCGAACGAGCTTTTGAGCCGCGAGTTCAACAGGTCCACGCTGAAAAGCTCGTCGAGCAGCAGATGGACGATATAACCAAAAAAGAGAAAAAAACCGATGGACCAGGCGAACAGCGCGCTCAGGGCAAACAGATAATAGCTCAGGCTGGTGGCCAGGAACCAGAAAAAGAGGGCCGCCACCAGCGAATGAAAAATGCCGCGATGGACCGTCAGCTTGGAGAAGATACCCAGGGCAAGATAGCGGACCGCGCCATACGCCACCCCCCAGACGAGCCAGAGTTCGACAATCGAGTAGCTGGCAGCTCGATTGAACGCGGCCAGAAAGGCAAACACAATGGCCAGGGCGGTAAAGATCAGCTTGGTCGGACTGGAGTGGTCGAGATCGATGTCCGGCAGCAGCCCGCCGACCGTCCCGACCACAGACAGGGTGACGACTTCTTGCGGGCTGCTCATCCCCGCGCCCAAGCAGACCGTTGCCAGGAGTCCGCTCCCGACCGCGGCGACGGCCAGGTGAGTTTTGAAATTGGCCATACCCTAGCGTCGCGTCAAACCCGTCAGAATCCCCATCGCCGCCGTACCGGACGAAGAGAGATTGTGCGTAATAAACTCCCGAAAATTTTCTGCCTGGGGCAGTACCCAGCTCAGAGCCGACTGATAACTCGTTTCGATATTCTGCCAGTTGACGTACAGCACGCCAAGATACTGCAACCCGAACAGCGCCAGCATGACCAAGCCGGCCAGAAAGGCGGTCGTGCGCAGCAAGATCAGCAGCACATAGCCGATGCTGAACCCGACAACAAAGCTGAAGCCGAGTTTCGTGAGCAGGGGAGACCAGTCCTCCAGCCGCCTCTCCCAGTCCGGCGGGAGAGGCTCTTCCGTCGTTTCCACCGGCATATCGAAGGCCGGGTCAAAGGCTGGAACCGGAGCGGACTGGTCCGGCAGCGTATCGGCTCCAGAGACAGAGGGATTCCCCACGGTCCGTGTTGCCTGAATGCCGGAGGGTGACTGGGGATGCAGAGCCAGACCGGCCACACCCATCAGCAGCGCGAGGCTGACCAGCACGATCTTCCACCGCGGCAGCCGGCGCGGGATCTCAGCCTGCGCTTCTTCGGGCGCAGTGGTCTCTTCACGATCGTCGGCGACCTGGTTCATAGGTGCTTCATTTCTTGTTCCGGTCGCTGGAGTTCAGTCGGCCAATGACCCCTTTCAGCAGGGCGGCATACTCGGCCGCGGCCGGGTAGCCGGGAGCGCGCTCCAGCCCGCGTTCCTGCTTGGACATTTCAAAGTTATATACGCGCAACAGCCATAATAATTCGTACCAGGCAAAGGTCTTCGACTCAACGATCTCGGGGCCGCGGGGGCCATAACCTGTGACAAATGCCCGGAAGAGGGCAGGGTTGTGGCCGAGTTGACCCCGGTCGTCTTTTGCCGTCCAGTATTTCATCTTCACAAAATCGAGCGGAGCCACATCCACGACCGCATTATCCCAATCAATAACCGCCACGAGTCGCCCGTCCCGGACGAGGATATTGCCCGGTGAGAAATCGTTATGGATAAGACAGGGGGAGAACGGCAGCGTAGCCGGAATGGAGAGAGGTCCCACAACCTGCAAGAGGGTCGGGCTAAGTCGGCTCCGCGCCTCGCCGACCTCCTTGTCCAGCGCGGCCCGAAAGCGGTCCGCCCAGGCCTGCGGGGTATTGCCTATGGCAAAAAAATCGGCGTAGAAGGCGTCGAACCGCACCCGATGCAGGCTGGCCAGCGCGTGGCCCGCAGCCCGGTATAAGTGCGCGTCCGGGTCGTCCCACAGCGGCTCGCCGTCGATCCACTCATACACGAAATACGGCTGCGGCAGGATTTGCCGGCTCCAATCAAAGGCCAGTCCGGTGGGCTCAATACCGGAACTCTTGTAGCCGGCCCCGCGCTGCGCGGTCCGCAGGTGGGCGAGCACCCGCGCTTTTTCCGTATCGTTCACCCCGGCATGAGCGGGGTCGAGCAGCCAACTGATGAAGACCTCTTTCATCAGGTCCGGCTCATAGCGATAGACCTGCTCCTGGCTCCGAATACGCAGGCCGTACAGCTGTCCGTTGGCTTCAACCTTGAGAATGGTGTTGATATTGCCGGACAGCGTCCGGCAAAGACGCGGGGACGGGTCCCCGGTCAACGGGGTAAAGATCTGCCGGAGTTGCGCCTGGGTAATCATGCCGACGCGGTCCCTTCGACCGGGCTCAGGACAGGCTTACTCCACAACCGCGCTGAGCACCAGGTCGGACAGCCGTTGGAAGCGCTCCATGCTGTACGACTCCTCCAGGGCTCCGGCGGTCAGGCACACACAGGTGATATCGCGCTGCGGATCGATCCAGAACAGGGTTGAGCCCGCCCCGACCGCCCCAAACGTGTGCGGCGACGCCAGCGTACCGAAATAGGTGGGAAAGATGCCCGTTCCGCGCACAAAAAAGCCCAGGCCGAGCGACGCCGGGAACTCATCCCAGTTACGGACCTCCCTGGTGTAATTCCACAGATTATTCGGCCTGAGACCGGTGTGGTTTGTGGCGGCCAGGCGAATGACAGCCGGCGATAAGATGCGGGCTCCGTCCAGCTCCCCGCCACACCGCAGCATTTCCGCCAGGCGAAAGATATCGGCCGCGGTTCCCACCCCGCCGCCGCCCGGAATTTCCGTGTCCTCCTGAAGCATGACGTTGAAACCTTCAAGGACTTCCGGCGGAAAGAGCCCTTCCCGCCGGTCTCGCACCACAACCGGAACCCGGCGCGCGGCCAGGTCAGAGCGCAGACCCAGGGCCGTATCGGGCATCCGTAGCGGGGTAAAAATGTCCTCCGCAAAGATCTGTCGCAGCGACCGCTCTCCTCCATCAAGCCGGCGGACCACTTCACCCAGGACCGCGTGGGCCGTAATCGGACTATAGCTGACGACCTCTCCGGGCAGGGAATCGAGCCCCTGTTGGCAGACCGCGGCAACCACCGCTTCAAGATTGCCCATCATCTCCTGGGCTACGGGCGGAAACCCGGCCGACATGCCGGCGGTATGGGTCAGGAGCTGAGCAATCGTCACCCGCTGTTTTCCCTTGCTCGCAAATTCGGGAATAATCTCGGCCACGCGGGTTGTCAGGGCGAGTTGACCCCGGTCGACGCGGGCAAGAATCGCGCTGGCCGTTATCGCCTTTGTGACGGAGAAGAGATAGAAAACATCGTCCTCTTGCATGATGCGCCGGCTGGCCCGTTCGGCAAAACCGAGCGCTTGGTGCAACACCACCCGCCCCCCACGCGCCACAAGAACGACCGCTCCGTCATACTGCTCCCGTTCAATATCATTCTGCATACACGCCACGAAGTGGTCGAGTCGTGCCGCGTCAAACCCGCACGCCGAGGGCTGGACCGTCTCCATACGCCTGCCTCCTTGGAGTTGCTGGCGAGAAGCATAACGCTATGGACGGGCGGGAGTAAAGGGAAGACGGAAGCCTATTGTGAGCAGACAGGTAGTTGTCCCTGGTCCGCTCGGTCTGTTACCCAGACGGCAGTAGGAACACTCCGAGGAGCAGATATGCCAAACGAAAAAACCGCCCCATACGGTTCGTGGCAATCGCCTATCACCTCAGACCTGATCGTGGCCGGAACGGTGGGTTTAGGCCAGGTTCGGCTGGATGGAGAGGCGGTATACTGGATAGAACAGCGACCGACTGAGGGCGGGCGGAATGTCATCGTGCGACGCACGCCTGACGGAATGATAGCAGACCTGACACCCATGCCCTTTAATGCGCGGACGCGCGTACACGAGTATGGGGGTGGGGCGTATACCGTCCGGGACGGCGCACTCTATTTTTCAAACTTTACAGATCAGTGGCTGTATCGTCAGACCGGAGCGGACGAACCCAAGCCTCTGACCACGGCGGACGGGCTGCGCTATGCCGACGCCGTTGTTGATACCCGGCGCAGCCGTCTCATCTGCGTGCGCGAAGATCACCGTCTTGCTGGGCAGGAGGCGGTCAACAGTCTGGTCAGTGTCGATCTCGCCAGCGGGGAAGAGACGGTCCTCGTCTCCGGGAGTGATTTTTATTCCAACCCACGGCTCAACCCGGACGGCACCCAGCTCGCCTGGCTGGCGTGGAACCATCCGCAGATGCCCTGGGACGGCACCGAGCTGTGGGTGGGGACGGTCCACTCGGACGGTTCCCTGGCGGAAGTCAGGCGGGTGGCTGGCGGCGACGCGGAGTCCATTTTTCAGCCCGAATGGTCTCCGCTCGGTATCTTATACTTTGTTTCGGATCGCTCCGGCTGGTGGAATCTGTATCGAGTCCGTAACGGCAGCATTGAGGCATTGTGGGAAAAGACCACGGATTTTGGCCGACCGCAGTGGGTGTTTGGCATGACGACCTATGCCTTTGCTTCTGCCAACCGGATTATCTGCACCTACACGGAAAACGGGAGCTGGCATATGGCCAGCCTTGATCCGGGGACGCGGCAATGCGACGCCATTGCGCTGCCGTATACCGAAGTGAGCGATGTGCAGGCTTCGTCTGGTAAAGCGGTGTTTCTAGCGGGCTCGCCAACCGCGCCGCTCGCTGTCGTCCAACTCGACCTGGAAACACACGCCCTCACCGTTCTGCGGCTATCCAGCCAGCTCGACCTGGACCCTGGTTATCTGTCGGCGCCCCAGGCCGTTGCCTTCCCAACCGAGCACGACCGGACCGCCTACGGCCTGTTCTATCCGCCCTGCAATCCTGACTACGCGGCCCCCACAGAGGAACGTCCGCCGCTGGTTGTCAAAAGCCACGGCGGGCCCACCTCGGCCGCCCAGACCGCCCTTGATCTGCGCATTCAATACTGGACGAGCCGCGGCTTTGCCGTTCTGGACGTGAACTATGGGGGCAGCACTGGTTATGGGCGGGCCTATCGGCAACGTCTGAACGGCCAGTGGGGGATAGTCGATGTGGACGACTGTGTCAATGGCGCAAACTACCTGGTCGCCCGCGGCAAGGTCGATACCGAGCGGCTGACTATTACCGGCGGCAGCGCCGGGGGATATACGACCCTGTGCGCACTGACCTTTCGCAATACGTTTCGGGCCGGGGCGAGCCATTACGGGATCAGCGACCTCGAAGCGCTGGCGCGCGACACCCATAAGTTCGAGTCCCGTTACCCGGACAATCTGGTCGGGCCCTACCCGGAACGCCAGGATGTCTATCAGGCGCGCTCGCCGGTTCATTTTAGCCAGCAGCTCTCGTGTCCCTTGATTGTCTTCCAGGGCGCGGAAGACAAGATCGTCCCGCCGAATCAGGCCGAGCTGATGGTGACGGCCCTCAGAGCGAAGGGCCTGCCGGTCGCCTATGTCCTGTTTGCGGGCGAACAGCACGGCTTTCGCAAAGCCGAGAATATCAAACGCGCCCTGGACGGCGAGTTGTATTTTTACGCGCGCATTTTCGGCTTCCCCCTGGCCGACGCTATTGCGCCGGTCCCCATTGAGAATCTGCCGGACTAAAAATGCGGCGGCTCTTCCCAATCCGTCCGCGTTGGTTTATTGGCAAAGGAAACCCATTCGCACAGTAAGGAGGGAGAGCGATGCTACGTGTCAGCAAGGTGCCGTTCGAGAAGGTTGACCCCGAGCTGCAAAAAACCATGCAGCAGAGTGACGAGGCGCTCGGTGGGTCGGAGTGGATACAGGTCTTTGCCCATACCCCGGAACTCTACAAACACTTCGTCGAGTTTTACTACTCCCACATCATGGCCGATACCGACGGGCTCAGCGTCAAGCTGACCGAACTGATTCGCCACAAAGTGGCCCAAATCAACGAATGCCAGCTTTGAATGACGGCCGTGTATGCCTCGGCGAGGCAACAAGGTCTGACGGAAGACATGATTCACGCCCTGCCCCATTTTCAGGACAGCGATTTGTTCACACCGCGTGAGAAAGCCGCCCTGCGCTTTGCGGACACCCTGGCCCGCGACCACAAACAGGTTTCCCAAGACCTCTTTGACGAACTGCGCACCCATTACAGCGAGCCCGAGATCATGGCCCTGGGCTGGCGTATGGCTATTTTTATTGGTTATGGGCGGCTGGTCTACGCCGTTGGCCTCGACGGGGTGGGGCAACCGTGTCCGCTCTCGTTCGCGCATGAAGAGATGCAGGCAGAGGCGGAACAGCCGGGCTGTTAGGCTCTTCGCGTATAAAAACAAGGACTGGGTGTGGGCCTGTTCACCATTCCACTCTATTTTGACTATAAGAGTGCCTACTCCCACTTGGCCAAGGCCGAGGCGTATCGGCTGGAAGAGGATTACCACGTCCGGTTGGAGTGGTTGCCCTATGTGCTGGATATTCCGGCGGCGCTGGGCGACGTAGAGACCCGCACGGAAATGGAGTGGCGCAAGGTGCGCTACTCCTATCTGGACGCCCGCCGCTGGGCCAATGCGCGCGGCCTGCTCGTGCGCGGCCCGCACAAGATATTCGATTCGTCTCTGGCCTGCATGGGCGGCTTATACGCCCTGCAGCAGCAGAACTTTCGGCCCTACCACGACGCGGTTTTTAATAGGTTCTGGAAGCGTGAACTCGATATCGAGGATCGCCAGGTGATGGCGGCCTTATGTGCGCAGGTCGGGCTGGATGGCGCAGGCTTCCTGGCTTATGTAGCAGAAGCCGGTCCGCGCGAACTCGCCGCAATCCAAGCACGCGCGGAAGAAGATAAGGTCTTTGGCGTGCCGCTGTTCTTTGTCCGTGGCGAGCCCTTCTGGGGTAATGATCGCATTGACTGGGTGCGCAAGCGCCTGGACGAGTTGGAATTGAGGCGACGCTAACAAGAAAAAACCGGTACGACGGGGGGAGTTACGGACATTCAAGCTAAGACAATATGGCAACACGCGGCCGGTGATACTAACCGCAATTACGTGGACCTGTGTCTGAAGTGGGATGTCATTTTGAATGGGCCAGGAGACTATGGTCCTTGGCCTAACTGCAAGGAGTCGCTCAGAAAAGATGGATGGTCAGGGAAAAAAATTACGGACCTGCGCCGCTTCTGCCAAGATATGAACGCTGGCGATTTTGTCGTTCTACGGCTCGGAACAAATTCCATCTATGGGGTGGGTCATATTGTCGGTGACTACGGACATTGTGAGGAGTTTAACGACGTAGACGGGTGGGCTATCGCTCATGTGCGTCGCATACGTTGGCTCTGGAAGTATAAGGAGAACCCCAAGAAATTCGATACAAATACGCTAAAGCGAGGTGACACAACGCAACTCCTGAATGCTCCTGCTGTGAAATCGTGGCTGGAGTCTTTGGAAATATCCGACGCTGAGTACAAGCGAACGCCGGTTGATCTCCCGAACAGAGGTGCCGAGGTGAACGTCAATATCGGTGACATATCCGAATATCTGTTCGACAAGGGTGTTGCCAGTAATTCAATCTCAAGTTTGCTAGACCAAATTGGCGAACTTATTCGTATCGCGAATTGGTACAGTCGCTCGAAAGAAACTCCCTCTGAGCATGAGACGGTCAACTACCTCGTCGTGCCACTTCTTCGCGCACTCGGTTGGACCCCGCAGAGGATGGCTATCGAGTGGAATAAGATTGATGTTGCATTGTTCTCTAGTCTTCCTCGCACGGAAGAATCTTTGTCCGTTGTCGTTGAAGCGAAGAAGAAAGATGCCTCGTGTTTGTCAGCATTCGAGCAAGCTAGAGACTATTCATTGGCATTGGCAGGAAAAATCTGTAGACGCATAATCGTTACGGACGGTCTCCGATATGGTGTGTTTATCAGAGATAGCGTAGACCAGCCATTTGCTCTCTACGCATATATGAATCTGACCAGGCTCCGTAACGATTATCCAATATACGAATGTAAGGGTGTTCGAGATGCGCTCTTGGTGATGACGCCTGAATGGTCAAACGTGGAGGGAAGCTAGGCAAGTCCCTTGGGCCTCTGTCGGCCCCGTAGGTCGGGTTCGCCGAAGGTGTAAGCCGACAACCCGGCGGCCTGCCCCTGTCGGATTACGCTACACTAATCCGACCTACTCTCTAGCGACTTCTCAGGCGCGCAGCAATCTTGTCAAATCTGCGTACCTTGACGCCATTCCCCTCTTCCCGCATAGTGCCATTTACCTACTCTCAGCAATGGTAACCCGTTGAGTCGGGTCGCCTGCTGAATACAAAAACCACCAACACGCGCGGGAGTCGCGACCCGCGCGGTGGTGAATACGCAGGGCTCACTCCATACCATTGTTGCGAGTAGGTACGGCCCGGCAACTCTCATCTGCCGGGACGGTATCTATTGCTTCCATGAGGAAGCAGGGAGGTGTTCGACCTATGCAACTCCTCAGACAATATATCCGCGACCTGCGCGCGGTGTCCGCCCTGGAATATGCCATTCTGGTGGGCGTCATTGCCGTAGCGATTGCCGCTGCCTTGGCGACTTTTAGCACCAATCTCACAACGGCAATCGAAACCATCGGCACGTCAGTCTCGGCCCCGGGGCCGGAGGCGCTCGACCTCGACCCGGAGTAATAACCATGCCACCGCTACGTGAGCGGTTGGAGCAGGCCCAGGTGCGCCTGGAGCGGAAACACACGGCCTCGCTGCGGTTGCGTGCCGCTCCCGACGAAGAGGCCGGGCCGCTGCTGGTCTTCCTGATCCCCATTGTCGGCGTGATCTGGGGGGTGGCTTGGTGGCTGGCGGGCTCGCCCCTGTGGCTTACTGGGCCGTTTGGTACAGCGGCCACCGTGTTCTTGTTCCGCTGTCTGCCGGGTCAAGTGATTCCGCTACATCCCCGCGTGGTGCCGCCCGTTGCGGGCTGGTTCCTGGCTGGGTGGATGCTACTCGGCTGGGTGGGGACGCTGTGGCTGCTCACTGTTTGACGGTCTTCGTGCTCTGGTCAAACAGTCTCGTAGGTCGGCTTAGCCGAAGGCGTAAGCCGACAGCCCGACGGCCTACCCATGTCGGATTACGCTGCGCTAATCCGACCTACTCATAGAACAAACTCCACCACCGCACCGCCGCTGCCGTAGAGCGGGCCGTAGGCGTGCACCTGGGCGCCGCTGAACTTGCCGCCCAGGGCGCCGAGTACCCAGGCGCCGTGCTTGAAGCCCATATCGGCCCTGCCTTTTGTGGCAAACTCGGGCAGGGCGGCGGACAGCCCTTTGCCATCGCCGGCTTGCAGCAGCGCCAGAATTTTTTTGTTCCAGCGGTCATATTTCGGAGCGGCGATTTTGTCTTTGGCAATATCGATCTCGTGTCGAAAGAACGCGCCGGAAAAATTCCCCACGCCCACTACCGCCACCCGTTTTTTCTGTTTGCTCGCCAAGCGCGCTGCCAGGCGGCCGAGTTTTTTGGTCAGCGCAAAGTCGTGGTAGAGATTGTTCGAGGCCAGCACCATCGGAATGTTGCCGCTCGGATTCAGGAAGTTCGCGGCGACTATCGTTCCCGTATCAATCGGAAACCCGTCGTAATTGACCGCCTTGGACTTGACCCCGATCGTGCCGGTCGCGGCCACGCAGGCTTTGGCCAGCTTGGTGTCAATTTTCAGTGCGTAGGGCAGTTCGCCGTACTCGTGCCAGTTTTCGTCAACGTGCAGGCCGCTCACCCGCGGACGGGTCTGCCACAGTTGGTCCAAGACGGCGATCCACTGGGTTGAATATAGGAGGATCACATCCGGTTCGGACCGGACGAGCGCCGCGCCGGCACGTTCCAGGCCGGTCGCGATTTTGCCCCAGGGCGGGTTGTCACGCTTGACGTAGGGCAGGGGCGAGCCGGGGACGAGAAAGGCAGAGACCACAGCCATAGCGCTTCCTCCTGTTTCGCTTGCCTAGGCGGCCTGTCTGATGGCCCGGCGTGAAGCGCGTGTTTTCGAGGCCGATTTGGAGAGCCCGGCCCGTTCGAGGTTCCACTCCATCACGGCGTTGCCCGTGCCGATCACGGTACCGTAGCCGTGCAGTTCGGCCGGAATCTCGGGATAGCCCATGGCGGCAAACATCCAGGTAAAGGCTCCGGATTTCACCTCGGCAAACGCCTCATCGATAAATTGCGGCAGCAGACGAAAGACCTCTTTGGTGTTGCCCTGACGCAGCAGATCAATCATCCGCATATCCCATTGATAGCCGGACAGGCTCTGCGGATGTTCTTGAGACATGTCTTCCGGCAGGGCCGGCTCCTCGTGAAAATGCCAGTGGCACAGCGTGTTGGAGGCCAGCAGCACGGCGCGGCGGCCCAGTTTTTCAATGGCCGTGCGGGTGACCTGGCCCAGACGGTCCATTTCTTCGAGGCCCTCTTCGGTCGAGAGATAATAGGGCGAATTATTGGCCGACAGGCCGACAACCGGGATGTCCCACTGGGGACGCATCATATGCAGGGTGGTGATTGTGCCGTAGTCCACCCGAAAGTGCGGGTTGCGCATCAGCTTGGTATGCAGCCCCTGCCTGGCCCCTTCGGCGCAGCAGGCTTCGGCCAGGGCAACATCGACGTCCAACTCGAAGCTATAGCGAAAGATATTCGGAAAGATGGGATCGACCGATTTGCCGCTGAGCTGGGGCACCCCCAGAAAATGATGCCCCTGCTGCGTAATCCAGTGCGGGGAGTGGACCAGCAACACGTCCGGCTTGAGATCGTCGAGGCTCTTGCGGGCGCGCTCATACGCCCAGCGGAGCTGTTCCCAGCCGCACTGCGACCGGGGTTCGTTCTGGGGCGGGTTTTCTCCATACACCAGATGGGGCGGGTGTGGAGCCAGAAAACCGGCAACGATGGCACCTTTCTTTTGCGTCCGTGGCATGATGCTCTCCCTTCACAGCTTGAGACAGACGTTGCGCAATTCCGTGTAGAATTCCAGCGAATGCACCCCGCCCTCGCGGCCAATGCCGGATTGCTTGGCTCCGCCAAACGGGGTGCGCAGGTCGCGCAGGAACCAGCAGTTAATCCAGGTGATGCCAACGCTGATCTGCCGGGCTACCCGGTTGGCGCGGGCCGCATTCTGCGTCCAGATTGAGGTGGCCAGCCCGTAGGGCGTATCGTTGGCCAGGCGTACGGCTTCGGCTTCCGAGTCAAAGGGCCGGACATGACAGCACGGCCCGAAAATTTCTTCCCGCACGACCGCAGAGTCTTCCGACAGCCCCGTCCAGATGGTGGGCTCAATCCAGGCTCCCTGGGTATACGGCGCCGCCAGGTCGGGGATGCCGCCACCGGTGATCAGCGTCGCCCCGTCGGCGCGGGCGCGCTCGTAATACGACAGGACTTTCCGGCGATGTTCGAGGCTGATCAGCGGCCCCAGGGTCGTGGCCGTATCGTGCGGATCACCCAGGGTGAGGGACTCGGCCTTGGCTTTCAGGGCGCTCAGAAACTCGTCAAAAATCGGCCGTTCGACATACACCCGCTCGGTTCCCAGGCAGACCTGGCCGGTGTTGGCAAAGCACGCCCGGCCTATCCCCTCAATGGTCGCCTCAAGGTCGCAGTCGGCAAAAATAACCGCCGGGTTTTTCCCGCCCAGCTCAAACGAGACATCCCGCACGCCCACGGCCGCGCGCTGCATAATGGCCTCACCGGTGACGGTCTCACCCGTAAACGTAATCGCGTCAACACTCGGATGGCTGACCAGGAATTCCCCGGCCGAGTCCGGCCCGAAGCCGTGCACTACATTATAGACACCGTGGGGCACGCCGGCGGCGTTCATCACCTCGCCCAGCAGGCTGGCCGTGCTGGGCGTTTCTTCCGAGGGTTTGACGACCACGCTATTGCCGCAGGCCAGGGCCGGTCCGACCTTCCAGGTCATGAGCAGCAGGGGCAGATTCCACGGACACACCACCGCAACCACGCCTTTTGGTACGCGCAGGCTATAGTTCAGCGCTCCGCTGCCGTCCGGGGTAGGGGTGTCGAAGGATTCGCCGGACACGTTTTTGACCACATCGGCAAAGATGCGGAAGTTGGCCGCGCCGCGTGGAATATCAATATGAGCGGCCAGACTCACCGGCTTGCCGGTATCGGCCACCTCGGCCTCAAGGAACTGCTCAAAACGCTGCTCAATGCCGGCGGCAACCGCGTATAGCACCTCGGTGCGTTCGGCCAGGGTCAGCCGGCTCCAGGGTCCGTCGAGGGCAGTCCTGGCAGCCTGGACCGCGGCATCAACCTCGGTCCGGCCGGCTTCGCACACCTGGCTGATGAGCCCATTATCAATAGGCCGGCGGTTCTCAAAGCTGCGGCCGCTCGTCCCTTCGGTATAGGCGCCGTTAATAAAATGGCGGGTGGTCCGGGTAGTCATCTGCGGGCTCGTTAGTTTAGAAGATCGGTGGGCTGCTGCGCGGTTTTACTCTAGCCCAACCGACGCTGAATATATATCATCCACACCAGCCGGCAAATCGCAAGGAGGACACCATGCCCTATGTCAACTCCCACGCTCTGGTTGAGACGAACTGGCTGGAAGAACATCTGAACGATACGGACCTGCGCCTGCTCGACTGCCGTGTCCTCCTGCTCCCCGAGGAGTCCGGCGGCTTCCGCCTGGAGAGCGGGCGGCCCTCATGGGAAACGGGTCACATCCCTGGCAGTGGCTTTGTCGATTTCGTCACCGACCTGTCCGACCCGCACAGCGCTCTGCCGCTGATGATGCCGCCCGCCGCCCAATTTGCCGACGCCATGACGCGCGCTGGGGTGAGTGCCCACACCCGCGTCATTCTCTACGACGATTTCCATAATATCTGGGCGGCCCGCGTCTGGTGGATGCTCCGCACCAGCGGCTTTGATAATGCGGCCGTCCTCAACGGCGGCTGGCACAAGTGGACGCAGGAAGGCCGGCCCGTCTCGGACCGTCCTGTTGCTCCCACACGAGGCCAGTTCGTGGCCACCCCGCGACCCGCGCTGATGGTGGGTAAACAGGAGGTTCTGGAGGCGATACAGACACCGTCAAGCTGCCTGCTGAACGCCCTGACCGCCGAGGATCACGCCGGCACGGGAGGAATGATTCAATATCCCCGGCCGGGGCGCATTGCGTCGAGTGAGAACGTCTCGTTTTATGATCTGGTCGATCCGCAGACGCACGCCTATCTACCGGCTGAGCAACTGCGCGAAAAATTCGAGGCCGTTGGAGCGACCGGCGCTCAGCACGTCATTACCTATTGTGGGGCCGGGATCGCGGCCAGCAGCGAAGCCTTCGTCCTCACCCTGTTAGGCTTGGAAGACGTTGCCGTCTACGATGGTTCGCTCATGGAATGGGCCGCGGATGCGAGTCTGCCGATGGAGACGGATACCGCACCCGCCAGACGGCCTTCGTCGTAGCTATCTGTCCAAGCCGGCGACCGATTTTTTCTCCGCACGCTCCGCGAGGACTGACCGACGCGCTTCAGAGACACAAGGAGGGGCCGTGAACGAAGAAACCCTGGAAATCTCACTCGTCAACGATCTGCGGGAGATCGCCCGCGTCGCGGCGCAGATTGACGAGTTCTGCGCCTCCCAGGACCTGACCTCAGAAGTCGCCTTTGCGGTCAACCTGGCGCTGGACGAGATCCTGACCAATACCATCAGCTACGGCTACGACGACGACGAGCCGCATCGGATCAAGATGACCGTCCGTCAGGAAGCCGAAGCCCTGGTCATTGTCATCGTGGACGACAGCGCGGCGTTCGATCTGTCGAACGTGCCGCCGCCCGATATCGGAACCTCCCTTGAAGACCGGCCCCTGGGCGGGCTCGGTCTTTTCCTCGTGCATCAGATGATGGACAGCGTCGAGTATCGGCGGGAAGGGGAACGCAATATCGTGACCCTCAAAAAGAACAAGACCGTAGCGCAGAGCCCGGACGAGGGCTGACAATACGATCCCCGCCGCTGTACGCCGGGCGTGAGCCGCTAGAGCGTTTCACCCTCATGTGTCGCCTTGTAGGTCGGGTTAGCCGCAGGCGTAACCCGACAGCCCGGACTTGTCGGATTACGCTTCGCTAATCCGACCTACTTCCTGAGACCAGGGTTTTATCATGTTTTATTCCAATCCTGACGAAAAAATGTTAAGAGTTGGTTATGATTCGCGAATTTTCCGTATCGAATTACCGCTCCATCTACGAGGAAATCGTCCTTGATTTACGCATCCCCCGCACAGCACCCGACTTGCCGCGTTTTCGGCCTTGTCAGGCGAAACCCACTATCCGGCTTCCGACTGTGGCTGTCATCATGGGGCCGAACGGCTCGGGCAAGACGACCCTTCTTCGGGCGTTGCTGGATCTTACTCGTATTGCCTTTGGCCCCGACTTGTCGGCGTCACAAGCTACAATCAAGCGTGTTCTTCCTTTCTGGTCAAACAAGGCTGCAAACGAGCCGACAAGATTTCGCCTGGAATTTGATGCTGACTGGCTACGGTTGGGCGGAGCGCGAGAGTTGTTCCGCTACGAGCTCTCAATAGGACACGTTACATCCGAGCGGCATCCTTTCATTCTTCGCGAAGCCTTGTTTCATTTTCCGAAAGGCCGCCCTAAACGCCTGTTTGAACGTGGCGCGCCTGGGGAGGCGATCTACGCCTCTTCCGCATTTGGGTTGAAACCAAAAGATGCGCGGTTAGATGCGGTTCGGAAAGATACCTCTGTTATTACCGCCTTTGCGGCGCTCAATGTTCCTTTGGCTATGCACATAACTGAAGCGTTGGGGGAAGAAACTGACATATCCGATGATGAGGATACTTGGCAGCCGGAGACCGGACTGGTTCTGGATTTTTTTGAGCGCAATAGCAAGGCGAAAAGCTGGATGAAGCAACAAATGCAGCGCAGTGACCTGGCAATCCATGACGTGATTATCAGGAATGACGGTGGTGAGACGGATGCTTTCTTTCGTCATCACGGCCTGGACCGTGAGGTGCCTTTAATGTCCGAGTCCGCAGGCACATCCTGTTTGTTCCACGCTCTCCCTCAAATCCACATGGCTCTTGAGGCTGGCAGGCTGCTCATCCTTGATGATGTTGATGGCTCTTTGCATGTGGATATTGTCAGCGAGATCATTAACTGGTTCCACAATCCTGAGACCAATCCAAACAACGCACAGTTCATTATCTCCGCCCACAATGTTGGCCTGCTTGACGATCTGGAGAAGGAAGAACTCTTCATTGTTGAAAAGGGTCCGGACAGCGCAACCCGTGTCCACGCCGCCCAGGACGTGAGTGGACTGCGGCGTGACACGCGGCTCTACCCCAAGTATCGCGCCGGCGTGCTGGGCGGTCTCCCGAAGATCGGCTAGCCCACAATGCGCAGTCGCCGACGGTTGGTTCAGCCACGCCGGGTTGTCTTCATCGCTGGTGAAGGGCAGAGTGAGCGTGCCTTTGTTATCTTCCTTCAGCGCCTGTGCGATGAGGCTGGCTTGCACGTACACCTTGACGTTAAGCCGCAAGACGGCGGTGGCTCCGTGGCCGTTATCGAACAAGCAGGACGCTGGTTAAAAAGGAACCGTTCCCGGCGCGAGTACCAGACGAGATTGGTGTTGCTGGACCGCGACCGGATTGAAGCCGAACCGCAAGAAGGGATTCAGGCTCAGGCGCCCGCGTCCCCCCAATCTCTTTACCCCCAGATATGAAGCGGTTAAGCTAGGGCCGCGTAAGGAGACTGGAATGGATTTCAACTTCACCCCGGAAGAGGAGGCTTTTCGGCAGGAGTTACGTGCGTGGCTCCACAGCCATCTGCCGGCCGGCTACGATCCCGAGCATTTTGACGAGATCGACGCGGACGCGCGCTTTGAGTACCAGCGGTCGTGGCAAAAGACGGCTCACCAGGACCGCTGGGTGGGTATCCACTGGCCAGAGGAATATGGCGGGCGCAATGCCAGCCTGATGGAAATGTTCATCTTCAATCAGGAATTGAACAGAGCCCACGCCCCACGTTTTGCCAATACGCTCGGGCTGCTGATGTCGGGTCCGACCCTGATTCACTGGGGGACCGAAGAGCAGAAGCAACGCTATCTGCCCCGGATTCTGTCGGGCGACGAAATCTGGTGTGAGGGGCTGTCCGAGCCGGGGGCGGGGTCTGACCTGGCTTCGATGCAGACGCGGGCCGTCGAAGACGGCGACTATTTTGTGGTCAATGGCCAGAAAGTCTGGACCAGCTTTGCCCACCGGGCGGATTTTATCCAACTCTTCGTGCGGACCGACCCCGACGCACCCAAACATCGGGGGATAAGCTGTCTGGCCGTGGATATGAAAACGCCGGGAGTGACGGTTCGACCGCTGGTCCAGATGACGGGCGATTCCGAGTTCAACGAGGTCTTTTTTGAGGAGGTTCGGGTTCCCAAGACCAATCTGATCGGGCCAAGAAATGAGGGCTGGAAAGTCCTGGTCACCACCCTGATGCACGAACGCGTCGGGATCGGATCAGGCTTGCCCGTCCACCGCCAGTTCTCCGAGTTGCTCAAGGTGAGCAAAGAGGTCGAAATCAACGGCCGGCCAGCCTGTGAGGACCCGGCCGTGCGTCAACAACTGGCGCAGTTTGCCATTGAATGCCAAGCCATCACCTATAATATGTTTCGCGGCTTCAGCAAACGCCTCAAAGGCAATCCGCCCGGACCGGAGAGGTCGGTGAATAAGCTGGTCGGCTCGGAACTCAATATGCGGCTCGCCCGGTTTGCCACCGAGTTGCTCGGACCGTATGCCCAACTGACGCAAGGTTCACCCTATACGATTGATAACGGCCGCTGGCCGCGCGCCGCGTTATGGTACCGCCTGCTGACGATTGGGGGCGGAACCTCGGAAATACAGAAGAATATTTTGGGCGATCGGGTGCTCGGCCTGCCCAAGGGCTAAGGTTGGCAGGCCGTGCCGTGAACCCGGACATAAGGAGGCATCAGCATGGGAAAGCTTGACGGAAAAGTTGCCGTTGTCTCTGGTGGGGAAGAAAAATCCGTGGCGATGATGCACTCCACGTACAACGCACCGACGCCGACGGTCGCCCTGCCGCCGGCATTGGCGAACATGAACAACAATGTGCTGGATGACGCAATCCTGAAGAAGCTGGTCGACCCAGACATCTATTACGCGTTTGCGCGCTGTCGGGCGACTGGACTGCCGATGGACAAGGCTGATGCGAATGCGCTGGCGGAGTCCATCCGGGAGTGGGCCCAGTCGAAGGGTTGCATCGGGTATTCGCACTGGTTCTCGCCGATGCGAGGACCGATTCACGGGGAGAAGCTTGAGACGTTCGTGGCGGTGGATTTCGCGACCGATCGGCTGATTATTAACCTGACCGGCTCCGATTTGTTTCAGACCGAGACCGACGGGTCGTCGTTTCCGAACGGAGGGCTGCGCGAAACATCTAAGGCGGCAGCCTATATCGGCTGGGACACCGGCTCTCCGCCCTTCGTCTACCGGGAGACGCTGTATATTCCGTCCGCCTTCGTTTCCTGGACCGGCGAGGCGCTTGACCAGAAAACCCCGCTATTGCGCGCTGACCTTGCGGTCGATGAGCAGAGCCTGCGGCTGCTGGCACATCTCGGCGACACCGACACCAAGCAGGTCGTGTGCAATGTTGGTTGGGAGCAGGAGTTCTTCCTGATTGACCGGGAAAAATACTTAGCCCGGCCGGACTTGGTGGCCACGGGACGCACCCTGCTGGGAGCCACGCCGCTGCGCGGCCAGGAGCTGTCTACCAACTATTTCGCCAGACTGTCGCCACGGGTGAACCGCTACATGGCCGCTGCGCGCGAGAAAATGTGGGAACTCGGGATTTCGATCCACTGCACCCACAACGAGGTAGCGCCGGCACAGCATGAGATCTCGCCCATCTTCAATCTGGCCAACCTCGCCGCAGACACCAATGTGCTGGCGATGGACGTGCTCCGCGACCTGGCGTTCGACCACGGTTTCGTCATCCTCTTCCACGAAAAGCCGTTTGCCGGCATCAACGGAAGCGGCAAGCACAACAACTGGGGCCTGAACACCGACACTGGTGTCAACCTGTTCGTGCCGGGGGAAACCGAAAACGACAACCGTCGCTTCATCGCGTTCGTCGCGGCCCTGCTGCGTGGGGTGAACAAGCACGGCGACTTGCTGCGTTGCGGGGTGTCGACCGCTGGCAACGATCACCGCCTGGGGGCGCAGGAGGCGCCGCCGGCGATTATCACGCTCCACCTTGGCGAGCGCCTGGAAGCGCACGTGAAGAAGGTCGCCGAGGGCGGCAAATTCACCGCATACGAAACGCAGCATAAGCAGATCGAGATATCGGCGCCGGTTGCCGACATCCGGGCCAGTCTGGAAGACCGCAACCGTACCGCACCCTTCCCCTGGTGCGGCAACCGGTTCGAGTTTCGCGCGGTAGGCGGAAACCAGCATATCGCCTTCCCGCTCACAATGGTCAACGCGGCGTTGGCGGACAGCTTGAAGCATATGTGCGATGAGATCGAAGCCGGCAAGGAGGTCGACCAAGTCATACGCGAAACCATCAAGCAGAATCAGGGCGCCCTTTTCAGCGGAAACGGCTACTCAGAGGAGTTGTATGAACACGCCGAAAAATCCAAATTGATCCACCTGAAGAGCAGTCCCGAGGCATACCAGGCGCTGACGTCGGCCAAGAACGTCAAGCTACTCGGTGACCTGGGCATCTTCAACGAGCGCGAGATCGCGGCGCGCCAAGGCGTCCTTCAAGAGGCGTACGCGACGGAGCTGTGGATTGAGGCACGGACTTTCCTGCATATCCTGCAGACCCTGATCATTCCCGTCGCCATCGAGGATGCCCGTGTGGGCACCGAATCCGGCTACTCGTCCAGGCTTTTCGACGAAAAGGCGAATCTCGTTCAGCAATTGCTAACGGAAACCGACAAACTGGCCGTGGCGTTCGACGACTTCCCTGACGATAGTCCCGCGCAATCGGCGTCCTACGCCCACGAAACGATGAAGCCGCTGATGCAGTCCGCGAGGACCGTAGCGGATCGACTGGAGGCGGTAATGGATGGCCGCCTCTGGCCCTTGCCGACCTATTCCGAGTTGCTGCACGGGCATCAATGACACGGTAGGAACACGTGGGGCGGCCGGTCGTCGTACTCGTAGGGCCGCCCTATGGTCTCGTTGATCAACGATAGGTGGGGGGACATCGGAAATATAGAAGAACATATTGGGCGAGAGAGTGCTTGCACTGCCAATGGAATAAGACTGATAGGGGCCCTGTGTCCCTACAGGAGAAGGAGGCATCAGTATGGGAAAGCTTGACGGAAAGGTTGCCGTCGTCACCGGCTCGGGTCGGGGTATCGGACGGGGTATTGTTCAGCTCATGGCCCAAGAAGGGGCGAAGGTCGTGGTGAACGACCTGGGCGGCAGCGTTGATGGTGAAGGGGAAGATAAAGCTCCCGCGCAGCAGGTGGTTGAAGACATCCAGGCCGCGGGTGGAGAGGCGGTTGCCAGCACGGACAATATCGCCACCGTGCCGGGTGGAGAAAACCTGGTTCAGACCGCAGTCGATGCGTTTGGTCGGATTGACATCCTGGTCAACTGTGCCGGTATTCTGCGCGACCGGATGATCTTCAATATGACCGAAGAAGAGTGGGACGCGGTGGTAGCCGTCCATCTCAAGGGCCACTACTGCACGATTCGTCCGGCCTCGGCCCTGATGCGGCGCCAGAAGAGCGGGCGGATTATCAACTTCTCTTCCGGGTCGGCTCTGGGCGCGCCGGGGCAGCCGAACTACGCCGCGGCCAAGGCCGGCATCCTGGGACTGACGTATAGCAGCGCCAACGCCCTGGCTAAGTATAATATCACCTGTAACGCCATACTGCCCGGTGCGGCCACCCGCATGACGGATACGATTCCGGCCAATTTTGCGCAGGAAATGGGCCTGTCGGAGAGCAGCGGTGCCGCCCAGGGCAGTCCGCTTGACCCCTCCAATGTGGCCCCGATCGTGATTTTCCTGGCCAGCGACGAGGCCCAGTATGTCAACGGCCAGGCATTCGGGGCGAGTGGCTATAAAATCTCGCTGTATTCCCATCTCAAGCCCGAAAAGACGATTTACAGTCAGGGGCCGTGGGACCTGGACCAGCTCTTCAAGGTCTTCAAGGGGACGCTGGGCTCCAATCTGAAGCCGCCGCGCATGGAGTGACGCTCGACGGGGCAGTGTGCTATTACTGACCGGTCAGCCTGACGGGCAGGCCGGCAGCGACGTTTGTGGAACGGCACTCAGGGCACGAGGATCAAACGTAGGTATCCTCGTGCCTTTCTTTTTTTGAGGGGGCTCTTTTGGAGGAGGCTTCTTTGGAGGAGGCTTCTTTGGAGGAGGAGAGAAAAGGACATGCGGACCATACGGAACGGGAGGGGACGGCTGCTCTGCACGACAGGGAGTCTGACGCTCCTGCTGACCGTCCTCGGACCCACCCCCGGAGACGCCCAGGAGACGGTGGCCGACGGCAGGCGGGTGTCGCTCGAATATACCGTGACGTTCGAAGATGAGACGGTTTTCGACTCGAACGTCGGCAAGGAGCCGCTGGTGTATATCCACGGCTCACAGGAACGGGTGCCGTTCTTCTCAAAGCACCTGACCGGACTCAAGGCGGCAGAGACGAAACAGTTCGCCATGCCGCCCGAAGACGTCTATGGCCCGGACGATCCTGAGCGGATTCTCGAAGTGCCGAAAGACAGCATTCCTGAAGACCGGCGGAAAGTGGGCGAGAAACTTGAGGGCACAGGTCCGCAGGGCCGGCCACTCTATGCCGAGGTTCTTGAAGTGAAGGCCGAGACGGTCGTCATCGATACCAACCATCCGCTGGCCGGAGAAAAATTATTCTTCGACGTGAAGATACTGAAGGTGGAGCAGGTGTCTGAGCAGCAGTGAGGTTGCTGCCGTACGGCAATAAATCCAATGCCGCACTCAATGCGGACGAGAGAAGGAAGGGTATTCTCGATGGGAACGATACGCTCTGGACGGGGGAAACGGGGAATTTTTATTATCACGCTCGGTCTTGGACTCCTGTCGGTGACCTCGGGCTACGCCCAGGACACGATCGGCGAGGGCAAGCGCGTATCGCTCGAATATACGCTCACCCTCGCAGACCAGACGGTGATTGACACCAACGTGGAGAAAGACCCACTCGTATATACTCACGGCTCCCAGGAAATCATTCCGGGCCTGGAGAAGCAGCTCATAGGACTCAAGGTCGGGGATACCAAGAACGTCGAGGTCGCGCCCGCGGACGGCTATGGCGAGGCTGACCCGAATCGCGTCCAGGAAATACCCAAGGATAAGATTCCCGAAGAGGCGCTGGGCGTCGGAAAAAAACTCCAAGGACAAGGCCCGGATGGCCAGATGATGTTTGCCCAGGTCACGGAGGTGAAGGAGAACACCGTCATTGTTGACCTGAACCATCCGCTGGCCGGCAAGACGCTGTTCTTTGCCGTCAAAGTCCTCAAGATCGAAACCCCCGAGCCGCAAAAGGTGGAGATGCCGGAGACAGCGCCGGCCCCCGCACAAGTGGGAGAATAGCCTTGTCGGTCGGGTGAGCCGCAGGCGTAAGCCGACATCCCGCTGTGGAGCCGCCCGCTGGATGCCGGATCACGTCCGGCATGACGGGAGCCCCCTGCACGGCTAGAACTTATCGTAAAACGCGCTAGACTCAGGCGTCATGCTGGAGCATTCGGTCAAGACAAAAGTCCTTCTCCCGCCCGACCATCGGCCGTTTAATTTTGCCCACCTCCTCAGCAGCGTGCGCCTGGTCCTGACCCCGGTGTTTCTCCTCGCCATCGAATACAGCCGGCAGCGACCAACGCTGTTCCGCGCGGGCTGTGTGGCTGGGCTCTTTGTGCTTATCTGCGCCAGCGATTATTATGACGGCCCGGTTGCCAGGGCGTTGGGTCTGAGTTCCGACTGGGGCAAGATTCTCGATAATCTGGCGGATATCACCTTCCTGCTTGTGACCCTGACCTATCTGGCGTATAGCGGCGTAGCGCCGTGGTGGATTCCGTGCGCGGTTGGCTGCGCCTTTGGCCAGTATACGCTGGACTCGTGGTGGCTCTCCAGGCGAGATACGGCCATTGCCCTCGTGTCCAATCCCATCGGGCACTGGGCGGGCGTGCTGAATTACGTCGGTACCGGTCTGATGGCCTGTCACGCCGCGCTTGGACAGCAACTTCTTCCCGCTCCTCTCGATCAGGTTTTGCTCTTCTTGTGGTGCGGCTATCTGCTGCTGGCTATGGGTATGCGGCTGCGGTTTTTTTGCCGCGCGCAACGGGCGGCTAGCCGCAACTAGCGGGTTCGGTATCTATGCAGAGAAAAATCACCGGCTTTCATCCTGACCCGCAAAACGATTGGGTCGCCGACCTCGCCTGCGGTCACGGGCAGCATGTGCGCCATAACCCGCCCTTTGAAAACCGGCCCTGGGTCGTCACCGCAGACGGCCGCGCGTCCAAGCTCGGCGTGACCCTCAACTGCGTCCGGTGTGACGCGCTCGAACTGCCCGACGGCTTCCGGCCGTACAAGCGAACCGCGGTCTTTCAGGCCGAGTCCGTGCCGGCCGGACTGACCTCGGCCCACGCCACGAAACCGGGGGTGTGGGCCAAGATTCAGGTCCTGGCCGGACGGCTCAGATATGTCGTGACGGAGCCCATCGACCAGGTGTTTCTCCTGGATTCCGAACAGGTCGGCATTATTGCGCCCGAAGTTGTCCATTCCGTCCAACCCGAAGGGGCGGTTCGATTTTACGTCGAGTTCTACCGCAAGCCCGCAGCCTAGCCTAGTAGCAAAGCGGCGCTCCAGAACCGTAGGGTGATCCCATGCACCAGCTTCCTGGTGCGCAGGGCACACCCTACTGGCCCCTGTTGTATAAGGGCCGGCGCTCAGCCCTCCGGGGCTTCCGCCTGCGGAGTGCGCCCCTGGTCTCCGGTCCTTTGGCGCCCGCCCGCTCCGCCCATCTGCACACGGCGCTAGCGCATAGCGTGGGTAGCAGAGGTCCAGTGTCCTGAGCCCTGGAAAAAAATCCCTTCCTGTGTTTGCACCTGCTGCCGCACCGCGCTAGAGTCGTTTTGAAACGATTCATACGTTTCCTCATGGAGGGCGCTTATGGCAGATCACGCATTTCCTCCCATGGCGAGCGGCGGCATTCCCGTCCTTGGGCACGCGTTTCAATTCCTGCGCGACCCGGCTGCCATCATGGAACGGGGCTATCACGAGCACGGCTCGATTTTTTCTCTCCGACTCGGGCTGAAACGGGCGGTCATCCTGCTCGGACCGGAGAACAATCGCTTCTTTTTCAGTGAGACCGACAAGCTGCTCTCAATCCGCGAGGGCTATCCCTTCTTCCTCAAGATGTTCCACGAGCGCTTCTATTTCTTCGCCGAGTTCGAGAAATACCTGGAACAGCGGGCCATTATCATGCCGCGGTTTCAGCCCCAGCAGATGCACCAGTATGTCACAACCATGGCCGACGAAACGTTTGCCCTCATAGAACGCCTGGGCGAAGAGGGGACCTGTGATCTGATTCCAACCCTGGGTCCACTGGTGATGCATATTGCCGCGCGCGCCTTTCTGGGTGACGATTTTCGGCAGCGTCTGGGCAATCATTTCTTCTCGGACTTCCGCAAGTTTTCGGGCGGGATGGAACCGGTTCTGCCCTTGTGGCTCCCGCTGCCCAAACTGATTCGGAGTCAACGGGCAAAAAGAAAATTGCACAGAATCCTGGGTGACCTCATCGAAGAGCGCCGTCACAACCCGGTTGATCCGCCGGATTTTTTACAGACGCTGATTGGGGCCCGCTACTCTGACGGTCGGCCGGTTGACGACGTGGTGATTATCAATATGATCCTCCTGCTGGTCTGGGCCGGACATGAGACCACTGCTGGGCATATCAGTTGGGGCCTGATTGACCTGCTCCAACACCCGACCTATCTCCAGTCGGTGCGCGACGAACAGGCCGATATTCTTGGCGACGGGCGGGACCTCGCTATGACGCAGGTGCGCCAGCTACAGCGTATTGATTGGGCGCTCAAAGAAACCGAGCGGCTCCATCCGGTCGCGTTTGTCCTGATGCGCAAGGCCGCCGAGACCTTTGCCTGGAAGGGCTTCCGCATTCCTCAGGATGCCATGGTGTTTGTTGTCCCGACCCTCTCGCATCGGATGCCTGAGGTGTTCCCCGACCCCGACCAGTATCGTCCGCAACGGTTCTCCCCGGAGCACGATGAGTCTCGTCAGCCCCATAGCCTGATTGGGTTTGGTGGGGGCGTGCACCGCTGCGCCGGGGTTCATTTTGCCTATCTTGAGATGAAAATCGTCCTCTCCCTCCTCCTCCAGCAGTACGACTTCAGCCTGCTTGACCCCGAGCCCCAACCGGTTAGTGGAGCAAATACGAAATGGCCGGCCAGCCCGTGTCGGGTTCAATACCGGCGACGGGCTTACATTCCACACAAGACAGCGCGTCACCTGTCTCACCCTGTAGAAGTGCACCCCGCCGGACCACCGGCCGCTCACTGTCCGGTTCCGCACTGAGCGGTTTCGTATTTGTCCGCAATGACGCTTCTTGTGTGACTACGCAGCAGCTTGGACTTCGATCTTAAGACGACGGCCCAGGGCTTGAAGGCCTGCCTCTACCTGTCCGATATGAGAGCGATGGTCAAGGTCTAGCAACCGTCTCACTGCTCCTTCACTAACGCCGAGTCGTTTCCCCAATTCAACATTGCTTATATTGGCATCTCGTATTGCTTCGTAGAGTGCCAGCTTTGCAGAAACTAATGTCGGCAGGGCCATAAGGACTTGCCCCCGCTTTGCTTTTGACGGTCGAGGAATTGCTCTCCGGGTGTGAATGTATCCGCCCAGCGCTGCGAGCAAAGAATCAACTGCGTTTTCCAACGCCTCATCCCGAGTTTCCGCATCCGTTCCTGCCTCAGGAACATCGGGGAAGGTGACGAGATAGAATCCGGCTGAGTCGATCCCAACACAAGCGGGGTAGCTGAATGAACTCATCGTCACTTACTCCTCAATCTCGCTTCTTCTTAAAGGCGAGATGCACATTATCACTGACTATTAGGAAATCTTAGATTTTCTCAGAGGATCAAGTAAGTAGGTCGGATTAGCGGAGCGTAATCCGACAAGTCCGGGATGTCGGGTTACGCCTGCGGCTCACCCGACCTACAAGGCTAAATCTCTCCCTTTCCTTTCCCCAACCCATCCGCTGGGCTATAAGGATGGGTGTTTGCGAGGTACAGGAGGAGACGTATGAGTATCAAAGGAAAGGCGGCAATCTCCGGGTTTGCCGAAATGGCGCCACAAAAGGGCGCCGGGAATATTACGCCGCTGGGAATTATTGCCAAGGTGGCGCGCGAGGCCATTGCCGATGCCGGCCTGGAAAAGAGCGATATTGACGGCCTGCTGACCGGCTGGGCGCTGAGCGACTATAGCGTGCTGTGGCCCTCGGTGGTGGCCGATTACCTGCAAATCCGTCCTACCTATTTTAACCAGGTCGAACTGGGTGGCGCCTCGGCCGCCGGCATGGTCTGGCGGGCAGCGGCCGCGATTGAAGCCGGGATGTGTAACACCGTGCTGTGCGTCGTGGGCGACCGGCGCGCCCGGGCGCGGCAAATGCCGCCCTTCCCTAGCATTGAGGCCGAGTTCGATGCGCCCTACGGCCTGATTGCCGCCAACCCCGGCTATGCGCTCATTGCCCAACGCCATAAGTATGAATACGGCACCAGCGCGGAACACATGGCCAAGGTTGCGGTAGACCAACGCAAGAGCGCCTGTCAAAACCCGAGCGCCCTGTTCGGGCACAAGGAAATCGACATCGATGATGTGCTGAACTCGCGCATGATTGTCGATCCGCTGCACCTGCTTGAGATTGTCAGTCCGTGTACCGGGGGCGGCGCGTTTATTGTCACCAGCACCGAACGCGCCCAAGACGGGCCGCACAGGCCCGTGGTCCTGCTCGGCGCCGGTGAGGCCGGCGGCCATTCGAGCATTACCCATGCGCGCAGCCTGACGACCTCGCTGGTCAAACCGGCGGCGGCAGCCGCCTTTCGGATGGCCGAGGTCGGCCCGCAGGATATGGACTTCGTGCAGCCCTACGACTGTTACACCATCACCGTCATCGTGACCCTCGAAGACGCCGGCTTTTGTGAAAAGGGCGAGGGCGGCCGGTTTGTTGCAGACCACGACCTGTCCTACGCGGGCGACTTTCCGTGCAATACCCACGGCGGCCAACTGTCTTTTGGGCAGCCGGGGCTCGCCGGGGGCATGAGTCATGTCATTGAGGGCGCGCGGCAGCTCATGGGCCGCGGGGAAGGACGGCAGGTCAAAGACGCCTCCATCGGCTATGTGAACGGCAACGGCGGGATCATGGCCGAGCAGTGCAGCCTGGTCCTGGGTGTCTAGCCGACGGAAAGGAAAACCATGGCCGACTACAAAAAACCCCTGCCCCATCCGAATGAGGTCTCGCAGCCCTTTTGGGATGCGGCCAAACGGCATGAACTCCAGATTCAGCGCTGCAATGCGTGTGGGACCTCTATCTTTTACCCGCGCGAAGCCTGCTCAGAATGCCTGGCCGCCGACCTCATCTGGCTGCCCGTGTCCGGGAAAGGCATATTATATTCCTACACCATTGCCCAGGCTCCGACCCACCCGGCCTTTGCCGATGATGTGCCCTACGTGATCGCCATTATTGAACTCGCAGAAGGTCCGCATATCACCACCAATCTCGTCGGCTGCCCGATTGAGGATGTGACCATAGGCATGCCGGTCGTGGCGGCCTTTGAGGATGTGAGCGCGGAAATGACCCTGGTCAAGTTCCGACCCGAATAGGCAGGGACGGGACGGGAAAAGACGACTGAAGGCGCTGAGAAGATCAGTGTTTGTGCTGCTTCTCGGCTATTTTATCCTGCACATAAATATACAGGCCAAGGGCAAGGACGACGATGCTGCCGGTGAAGAATATCCAGCCGATAGCGGTCATGGTTTCTCCCTTTCGATAAGCAAGACGACAACAAAACACATGACTCTTCTATAACTCTTCGAGGGCGTCTTTTTCAATCCAGCCGCGCCGCCCATCGCAGCGGGCGACCTGCCACCAGCCTTCTCGGACATCGAGCACCCGGAGCCGCGTGCCCTGGGTGACGGCGAAATGGACCGTGCCGCTCGCAGCCGGCTCAAAACGTACCGGGCTGTCCTCTTGTTTGAGCACCACGGCGTGGCGCTGCCAATCGCTCGTCCATAGCTGCTGCACCAGTGAGAGCGTGATCACCACCAGGCCGGCGGTGACTCCCCAGCCCGCGTAGCGGAGCCACTGGGGCCGACGCGGCCACAGCCGGTACACGGCAAAGACTACGAAGAGCAGGCTATAGGCCGCACTGGTGAGCCAGACCAATTGATCTGTTGCGACTCTGTGGGCAAGCGGAAAGACGAGGCCTTGCCACAGGAGTGGCTGGCAGACCTCAGCGCCGGTGAGTGAGCGGGCGAAGCGCAGGTTGGCGGCCAGGTCCGGGTCGCTGGGGAGGAAGCGCCGGGCGCGCTCGTAATGCAGGATGGCTCTTCCCACTCGTCCTGACCTGAAATAGGCGTTGCCAAGATTGAAATAGAGATTGCCGCTGGCGAGGCCGGACTGAAGCACGGCTTCGTATGCCTCCACCGCCTCGGCGTACTGGCCCTGGGTGTAGAGGCTGTTGGCGCGAAAAAAGGCGGTCTGGGGAGTTGTTGGAACAGCGGCTGCCAGGAAGGTCGCCCAGCCCAGCCAGACAGCGCAAAGAGTAAACGTATCCAGCATCTGACATCTATTGGAGGACACGTTTACTCTTTTGAGCAGAATAGGAGAAAATCGCATGCCTCGGAAGTGCCGAAGTCGGAGAAATCGCGGCAGTCTCATGATCCCGTAATGCTAAGCGGCCTGTGTTTGAAACTGACGGTGAGCGCGTTCAAGCCGGTCAATAATCTGACGAACCAGGACCAGACTCTCGTGGCTCTTGTCCCGCATAGCTGCGGTCGTGCCTTGGGCGAAACGCACCTGCTCACAGGTCTCCCACACCAGTGCAATCTGCTCCAGACACGCCTGAGAGACGCCACGTTCGTGGAGCGCCTGGGTGTCAATACCACTTGGTGGCAGATCGAACTTGGCGGAGACATAGGCTTGGAGCGTGTGAGCCAGCCCTGTGTACAAGGCGGGATACTCCTCCTGTGCCAGAAGGCGCTCCGCTTGGGCCAGACTCTGCCGCGCCTGTTTGCCTGCCGCCGTAAAGCGGGCGTAGCGACTATCGCTGTGCAGTCGGCGGCGGCGCTGGTCGTACCACCAGGCACCCAGGAAGAGCAGCACCGGCAGGGGCTGCCACAGCAGAAAACCCAGGCTGGGATACCACGGCCAGGCGCGCGGAAGCAGAGTGCCGGGCGCGTCTTTGATATAGACAATGTCTTGACCCAGCGCTTCCGGCTCGTCCTGACCGCGGGTCGGCGGTGCAGCCGGGTGGCCGGTTATGACTGTTTTGCGCGGCGTGGTTTTCGGTGGACGAACGACCAGGGCAATCGGCTGACTTTCGAGCGTCCGGTAGCGCCCGGCCTGAGGATCGAAATAACTGAACTGCACCGCGGGAATGGCCGCCAGGGTGGGGTTCTGCGGAATGAGCACCTGCTCAAAGGATTTTGTTGACCCCTGCGTTTTTCCGGCCAGCGGGTCATAGGTGCGGAAACCGTCAGTCTGCACAAACGTGGGCGCGGCGGCAGCGGCAAGATAGCCGCTGCCGTTGAGGCGCATATGGACGGTAATCGGGTCTCCGACAGACAGGTCGTGCGGCAGCGCGGTCACGTCCAGGTCAAACGAGCCGACCGCGCCTGAGAAATTGTCCGGTCTACCGACTGCCGGCAGCGGTTGCACGCTGAGGGTCAGGGGGCCGGAACGCAGGGTGAGCCGTCGCCGCTCGGAAGAAAACGTCGAAAAGAAGTCGTTCTGGAAAAAACGATCAAAGAACGGGTCGCCGAAAGACGAGCCGCCCCGGCGACGGGTGAGGACCTTGAGCCGGAGGCTGGCCGGGCCGAGCGCCAGGCTCCCGGAACGGAGGGGAATCACCTCCGTGTCAAAATGCAGAACGGTGAAGGTCTGGCCGTCCCGCGTCTGCCGCTGTTGGGTGGGCTCGGAGAACGGCTCGACAGAGAAACCGTCTTTTTTGAATTGCGGATACTGAACATCAGAAACCCGCTCCGCGCCAATAGAGAGCTTGACCGCAACGGGCAGCCGTTCATGCAGGTAGACTTCGCGGCGCGGGACGGAGAGCTGAAGGCTCAGCCCGTTGGGGCCGTCCGCGGCTTGCGGAAGTTGTTGAGCCGGAGAGGACTGTCTGCCAGGCGGAGAGGGCGTCGCTGCCTGGGGCGAGGGCGGTGCGGCCGCAATCGTGACGGCCAGCGGGTCGGTGTGATACTGCCGCCCCTGGTGTTCCACGCGAAATGGACCCAGGCTGAACTGGCCGGGCTTGAGCGGGCGGAGGGCGTAGCGATGCTGCACGGTCGCCGCGACTTGACCATTGCTGATGGACACTTGAGTCGAAGGACCGAGATAGCGGCTCTCGAATCCGTCAATCTTGAGCGATGGGGCCGGCGCGTTCTGGGTGCCTCTGACCTCAATGGACAGGGTCAATGCCTCACCGAGCGCCACGCGCTGCGGATGGACAGTGGCGTGGACACTCACCTCCGAGGCAGCAGCCAGAGCCGGACAGACAAGCCCGAACAGCAGGCACAGGGGGAGAATAAACGCGCTCCTTGTCATTCTTCTTGCCTACCAATCTCGTAAGGCTTCAGCCAAGGCGCCGCGTTGGGTTTGCCGGGCAAACTCCTCCGGGCTGAGTTCTTCGTTGCGGGCCGTATCGATCACCGACTGTGCTTCGTCTTCGGACATCTGGTTGGGTTGGTCTTGGCCATGCTCCGCCTGAGCGGGGTCCTGTGGCTGTTCTCCGGCGTGTTGCCGGTCTTGCCGGTTCTGCTGCGTATCCTGCTGTTGTTGCCCGGCGTCTTGTTCGGCTTGCGGTTGCTCTTCCTGCTCGGATTGATTTGGCTGGCTGGGTTGGTTTGGCTGCGGTTGATTCTCAAGTTTGTCTTGCAACTCTTCGATCCTTTTGGCCACAAACTCATAGTTGAACTTCGCATCCCGGTCCGTTGGGTCGGCGCCAAGCGCGCGCCGATACGCGGCCAGGGCGTTGGTATAGGCGCTGAGGGCCGCCTGCGGATTCTGCTCCTCTGCCTGCGCGCCCAGTTGATACCGGGTATTCCCCATATTATAGGCGGTCCGGGCGGTCCGCCCGGCCTCCATAGCGGAGTCTTCCGGGCTGGCTTGTACGCGCGAGAAAGAGGAGAGCGCCTGGGTGTACTGGCCGGCTTTATAGTGCGCCGTGCCCATATTGAAATTGAGCAGTGGCGAGTCGGGCTGATCGACTAAGGCCCGGCCGTAGGATTCGACCGCGTCGCTGAATTTGCCCTCGGAGAATAATCGGTTGCCCTCAACCACCTGGCTGCGCAGACTATCGGTCCAGGCGACACACAGCAGGACACAACTCAGCAGCAGCAATCGCGGTACGGTGTTCACGACTCGTTCTCCCTTTCTCTTGGGGGTAAGTGACTCAACTGCTCGGCAGACTCTTTGTCGGTCGCCTGAGAACGCCGGTCCCGAATACAGCCTTCCAGGGCGAGCAGGATGAGACCCAGGGCGAGCGGCAGTTGAAAGCGCTCGGCGTAGCGACGCTCCAGCGTCGAGGTGAGGTCGCGCTTCTCAAGCTGGCTCAGATAGCGCGTATAGATCTCCCCCAGACCCAGACTCGGGCCGGCGTCATAGACATAGGCGCCACCGGTTGTCAGCGCAATCTGCTGCAAGGTGTCCGTATCCAGGCGCGACTTGACGACCTGCCCCTGGCGGTCTTTCAGAAAGCTGCGCCGGCCGTCCACACTGAGCGGAATCAGTTCGCCCTCCGGGCTGCCGACCCCGACGGTATAGATTTTGATGCCTTTTTCGGCCGCCTGCCGACTGGCCGCCCGAATCTGGCCGGCGTGGTCTTCACCATCAGTGATAATCAGCAGGGCGTGATGCTGGCCGGGCTGGTTCTCAAAGGCCGCCAGCCCGGTTGTGATAGCCTCGCCCAGGGCGGTGCCGCCCTTGGGGATAATGCCGACCGTGACCGCACGCAGGCTCTCCAGGAATGCTCCGTAATCCAGCGTCAGGGGACACTGGATAAAAGCCGAACCCGCAAAAGCGACCAGTCCAATCCGGTCCCCCTGAAGCTGCTGGACGAGATCCTGAAGAGCCAGTTTGGCACGCTCCAACCGCGTCGGGCTGACGTCCGTGGCGAGCATGCTGCGCGAGGTGTCCAGCGCGACCACGATATCCGCCCCCTCACGGCGCACCGCTTCCCACTCAAACCCCCAGCGTGGTCCGGCCAGGGCGATGAGCAGCAGGGTCAGCGCGCCGACCAGCAGGCCGGCCCGCCAGCGGTGGCCGCGCTGAGCCGTATCGGACGTCAGAACGGGGAGGAGACTGGCCTGGGCGAACTGTTCCAGGGCGCGCCGCCGCCGCCGCAGGGCCCACACCAGGAGACCGGCCACAAGCGGAACGCAGCACAACAGCCACAGCAACTCAGGGGTACGCCAAACCATCAGGGTAGCTTTCGCAGGAGGGTATGATTCAGGCCCGTCTCCAGGCCAACCAGGGCCAGTGCCAACACGATGCACCAGGGATACAGCTCGTAATAATCGAGGTACAGAGGCGTGCGAAAAGGGGTGCGCTCCAACTGGTTAATCGTGTCGTAAACGGACTGGAGGCTGGCCGTGTCCGTTGCGCGGAAATAGCGCCCGCCCGTGGTCTGGGCGATATGCGACAGCGTCTCCTCGTCGATATCAACCTGGATGGGACGGTAGACCGTATTGCCAAACAGATCACGGGTCGGATAGGGAGCCAGGCCGCGCGTCCCGGCGCCTATGGTATAGACTTTGATGCCCAGGGTGTGGGCCGCCTCCGCCGCGGTCAGGGGCGAGACCCGGCCCGCATTGTTCTGTCCATCGGTAAGCAGAATCACGACCTTACTCTTCGCCTCCGAGTGCTCCAGGCGACCGGCCGCGGTGGCCAGGGCGGAGCCCAGAGCCGTACCGTCCTCGATCATCCCAATCTCGGCTCGATCCAGGTTGTGCAACAGCCAGCCGTGATCGAGAGTGAGCGGACACTGGGTATAGGGACGGGCGCTGAACAGGACCAGGCCAATCCGGTCCCCGCCGCGGGCGGTCACAAAATCCCTGACAACCGACTTCACCACCTCCAGCCGGTTGGCTCGCCCGCTATCCAGACGGAAGTCTTCGGACAGCATGCTGCTCGAAATATCAACGGCCAGCACAATATCGATCCCCTCGCCGGAATACTGGCTCTCGGCTTTGCCGAGTTGGGGGCGGGCAAGCGCGAGGACCAGCAGACAGAGAGCCGCCCCGCGGAACACCGGCAATATCCAACGCCAGTGTCGTTTGCCCGTATGCGTCAGGGAACGCAGCAGGTCCAGGCTGGGATAACGGACCGCGGCCGCAGGGCTCCCCCGCCGTTGGAGCCACAAGACCAGCGGGATGAGCAGCCAGACCAGCAGCACCCAGGGGTCATGCAGCCGCATGGCGCTCCTCCTGCGGCCGACCGGGCGCGTCCGAGCGCGTCTGAGCGTGTCGGGACCGGGTTTCGTCCACAAACCGTTTTGCGGCTTCATAGGCCGCCTCGCTCTCGTCCAGGCTGGGCCGATGTCGGGCGAATTTGACTAGATCCGCCTGGGCCAGGAACGCGCCGAGCAGGCGCTGCTGGGCCGACGGGAGACGGCTGGGGCGGTCGCCCCCCCTTCCCTTGGGGGGCCGCCGAGCGGAGCGATAGCGAGGGGCAGAAGAATCGCGCATGACGGCCACGAGGAATTCTTCCGTCGTCATTTCCGGGGCGCGCACCCGGAGTCCATCTTCCAGATAGGTCCGAACAATAGCCGACAGGGCAACATAATACGCCTCGAACTGACCGGCCTGAGGCAGGCGCCTGGCCCGCAGGTGCGCCAGGGCCTCAAGGGCGACCGCGTGGGCCGGCCGGGGCGGCACGACCGCTGCGCGACGGAATCGGTTCAGAAAATAGGAGAGGGCAAGGCCAATGCCGACCAGCGCGACCAGGACGGCTCCGCCCACGAGGAAGAGTCGCCAGTTAAAGGGGACGTCTTCGGGCGGTTTGATATCGCGAATGTCGGTCGGCTGCCCCTCCTGGGTGAGCAGGCTGGCCACATGGACCCGGAGCGCCTCGCCGCTGGCCGCGTGCCGGCTGCCGTCAGGCATTGTATACGGTACGCGTGGGGCCGGGAGCATATGGTAGCCCGTGGTGAAAATGGTGAGGGTATACCACTGGGTGAGGCTGGTCCGGTCAGCCTGTGGCTGGTCCGGCTGCCGACCAAAGTCGATAATGTCAAACTCGCCGATACGCTCGCGGAACAGCGGGGCAGCGACGTCCACGCCCGTCTCCGCGCTGATCGTAATGGTGTAGCGGAGGTGACCGCCGATGGTAATTTCGTCCCGATCGACGCTGGTCCGGAGGTGAACCGGGCCGGTCGGTTGCTCCCCGTCCGCGGCGGCCTGGGTCACGGCCGGCAGGCTGAGGAGGGGCCACACGGCGAGCAGCAGGACCGGCAGCGTTTTTGGGACAACACGGGGCGAGTGTCTCATGAGGAACTTCAATACTTAATGCCGCTGCTCGCGCATACGAAAAAAGCGTAGCAAGGCGTCTACATACGGCTGGTCGGTGCGCACCGTAATGGCGTCCGCGTGCGCGCGTCGCAACATGCGCGCCCGGTCGTCCCGGGCCGCGGCGGCCCGCCGGGTGAACTCTGCCCGGACCCGCCGGTCGCCGCTATCGACTATCTCCCGCTCTCCGGTTTCGGCATCCTGGAGCTCAATCAGGCCGATGTTCGGCAGGCTCAGCTCGCGGGGGTCGTCCAACACAATGGCAATCAGGTCATGGCGACGAGTGGCAATAGCGAGCGCCAAGGCGGCCTGCGGGTCGAGCCAGTCGGAGATGAGAAAGACCACCGCCCGGCGCTTGCTGACATGACTCAGATGTTCCAGGGCGGCCGTAATATTCGTGCCGCGCCGCCGGCTCTGGAAGGAGAGTACCTCACGAATCACCCGCAGGACGTGGCGCAGACCCTTTTTGGGCGGGAGCGACAGCTCGACGGCGTCGCTGAACATCACCAGCCCGACTTTGTCATTATTGGTGATGGCCGAGAAGGCAAACAGGGCCGCCATTTCTGCCGCCATGGTACTCTTCAACTGAGACACGCTGCCAAACCGGGTCGAGGCGCTGGCGTCCACCAGGAGCATCACCGTGAGTTCCCGCTCCTCACTAAAGCGTTTGACGTGGGGAATGCCCGTCCGGGCGGTGACGTTCCAGTCTATGGTGCGGACATCGTCACCGGGGAAGTATTGCCGGACCTCGGCAAACTCCATACCGTGGCCTTTGAACGCGCTCTGGTATTGGCCGGCAAAGACATCGTTGACCAGATGGCTGGTCCGGATATGAATCTTACGGACCGCTTTGAGTTGTTCCGAAGTCAGCATAAGCTAGGGCACGGGCACCCCGTCAAAGATGTGTTGCAGGACGCTGTCCGGGGTCAGTTCCTCAGCCTCGGCCTCATACGTAATAATGACCCGGTGGCGCAGAACATCCGGGCCGATGGATTTCACGTCTTGAGGCGTGACGTAGCCGCGTCCCTGGAGCAGGGCGTAGGCCTTGGCGGCGACGGTCAACGACAGGGTGGCCCGCGGTGAGGCACCGTACTGAATAAAACGCTGGACCTCAATGTCATAGGCCGCAGGGTCGCGCGTGGCAAAGACCAGATCGATAATATAATCCTTGATTTTATCGTCCAGATAAATCTGGTCGGTCAGGCCGCGCAACCGCACAATATCCTCCGTGCCCAGCACCGGACTGGCCGCGGCGGGCTGGGTGGTGAAGGCCATGCGGTCCAATATCTGCCGCTCTTCCGCCTTGGAGGGATAGGTGACCCACAGCTTCAACATGAAACGATCGACTTGGGCCTCCGGCAGGGGATAAGTGCCCTCCTGCTCAATCGGGTTCTGGGTGGCCAGCACGAGAAAGGGTTCTGGCAGGAGGTGGGTCTCCTCACCTATTGTGATTTGGCGTTCCTGCATGGCCTCCAGCAGGGCGCTCTGGACCTTGGCCGGCGCCCGGTTAATCTCGTCGGCCAGCACGATATTGGCAAAAACCGGCCCTTTCTTGGTGGTAAACGTGCCCTCGCGCGGATTATAGATCAGCGTCCCGATGAGGTCGGCGGGCAGGAGGTCCGGGGTAAACTGGAGCCGCTGAAAGCGGGCGCTGATGGTCTGGGCCAGGGTCTTCACCGCCAGGGTCTTGGCCAGGCCGGGGACGCCTTCCAGCAGGACGTGACCGTTCGCCAACAGACCGACAATCAGGCGGTCGACGAGATACTGCTGACCGATAATGACCTGGCCAATGGCGTCTCGTAGGCGCGCCAGTGAGACCGCTTCTTCTCTCACGCGTTCGTTCAGAGCCGAAATATCGCCGTCCATGGGTCTGGATATACTCCTCAGTCGTGGCTGTCGCAGGCAAGCTGTAGACGGTAATAGACGTTCACAAGCCTGAATTTCTTCATTGATTGGGTACTGTTGTGTGTCCGAGACCGAAGGTCGCTGCTGCGGAAAAGTAAGAACCGCAGCCACGGGTGTCAAGGGCGCCCAGGAAGAGCAGGACTCTTGAGCCACGGCCAGTAAATAGGCTATGGTTTTTTACTCCAACCCTTTTTGAAGAGGGCGCTGGTCCGACAGGATAGATAATGAAACACAACGGGGAGCGCGGCAGAAAACGTCCACGGGGCCTTCGGACTCGACCGAAAGGGCGCAGTGTTGATCCCCAGGCCCTGCGAGAAGTCCAAACGCTGCTGGCCGATGCCCCGCGCCGGCGGGCCCTCCTGATCGAATATCTGCATCTCATCCAGGATCACTACGGCCACCTGTCTGCGGCCCACCTGGTTGCCCTGGCCCACGAAATGCAGCTCGCTCCGGTTGAGGTGTACGAGGTTGCCAGCTTTTACCATCATTTCGATGTGGTCAAAGAAGGCGAACCCCCCCCGCCGGCAATCACCGTTCGGGTGTGTGACTCGGTCAGTTGCGAATTGGCCGGAGCGGAGCAGTTGATTCCCGCCTTAGAGCAAGCGCTGGGCAAAACGGTGCGGGTCCAGCGCGTGCCGTGCGTGGGCCGGTGTGAAACCGCACCGGTTGCGGTGGTCGGCCAGAACCCGATCGGCACGGCCAGCCTGGAGCGGGTCAGACAGGCGGTCGAACGCAAGGCGATTCAAGCCGGCCTGCCGGCGGACACGGTTGACTATCAAGCCTATCGGGCGGCCGGCGGCTATCAGGTCCTGCGGGCCTGTCTCGACAGCAGCCGCGACCTTGAGGCAGTTCTGGGCGCGCTGGAAGATTCCGGCCTGCGCGGCCTGGGCGGCGCCGGCTTTCCTGCCGGACGCAAGTGGCGCATCGTGCGTGGCTATGCGGGGCCGCGCCTCCTGGCGGTCAATATCGACGAAGGCGAGCCCGGCACCTTTAAGGACCGCTATTATCTGGAGCGCGACCCGCATCGTTTTCTGGAAGGGATGTTGATTGCCGCCTGGGCGGCTGAAATCAAGGCCGTCTATATCTATATCCGGGACGAATATCCGGCCTGTCTGCGCATTCTCAAGAACGCGCTGGCGGCCCTGGAGGCCGACCCGCCGATGGCACTGCCCGCTATCTACCTCCGGCGTGGGGCGGGGGCGTATATCTGTGGCGAAGAGTCGGGCATGATCGAGTCCATCGAGGGCAAACGCGGCATGCCGCGGCTGCGCCCACCCTATGTGGCCGAGGTCGGCTTGTTCGGACGCCCGACCCTGGAGCATAATTTCGAGACGCTGTACTGGGTGCGCGATATTCTGGAGCACGGGCCGGAGTGGTTTGCGGGCCACGGTCGGAGGGGGCGGAAGGGGCTGCGGTCGTTTTCCGTCAGCGGTCGCGTCCAAAAGCCGGGCGTGCATCTGGCTCCGGCCGGCATCAGTCTGCGCGAGCTGATCGATGAGCATTGTGAAGGTATGCTGCCCGGACACGAGCTGTACGCCTACTTCCCCGGTGGGGCGTCCGGCGGTATTTTGCCCGCCGCGCTGGCCGACCTGCCGCTCGATTTCGACACCCTGCAACCCCACGGCTGTTTCATCGGTTCCGCAGCGATCATCGTTCTGTCCGATAAAGACAGCGCCAGGGCCGCGGCGCTCAACGCCATGCGCTTTTTTGCCCATGAGTCGTGCGGAAAATGTACGCCGTGTCGGGTGGGGACACAGAAAGCCGCCGGACTGATGGCCCAAAACGACTGGGATGTGCCCTTGCTTGAGGAGCTGGCCCAAGTCATCGGTGACGCCTCGATTTGTGGCTTAGGCCAAGCCGCGCCCAACCCGCTACGCAGCATCATCCAATACTTCCCAGAGGAGCTTGCCTAATGGCTGCCGTTCCCGAAAGCGCACAATCGACATCCTTTCTCCTGGACGGGCGGACGGTCGACGCCCTGCCCGGCGAAACCATTTTACAGGCGGCCCGCCGTCACGGGGTTGATATTCCTCACCTGTGTTACAAGGACGGGCTGCGGCCGGACGGAAATTGTCGTGCCTGTGTGGTGGAAGTGAAGGGGGAGCGCAGCCTGGCTCCCTCGTGCTGCCGGATACCGCAGGAGGGCATGGAGGTGGCAAGCACGAGTGAGCGCGCCCGCCACTCCCAGAAGCTGGTGCTCGAACTGTTGCTTTCCGATGTTGTCGAGACCACCTATACCCGCGACTCGGAATTGGCGACCTGGGCGCGTGCCCTGGAGGTTGGCACACCGCGCTTCGCCCCGCGCCGACAGCCGGAATCGGATGGCTCTCACCCGGCCATTGCCGTGAATCTCGACGCCTGTATTCAGTGCACCCGCTGTCAGCGCGCCTGTCGTGAAGAGCAGGTGAATGATGTCATCGGCTACGCCCTGCGCGGCAGCCAGGCCAAGATCGTCTTTGATGTGGACGACCCCATGGGCGGCAGCTCCTGCGTTGGCTGTGGGGAGTGCGTCCAGGCCTGTCCCACCGGGGCGCTCATGCCAGCCAAAGAGGTGGGGCTGATTGAGCCGGACAAAACGGTGGATTCCGTCTGTCCCTACTGCGGGGTGGGCTGTCTGCTCACCTATCACGTCAAAGACAACACGATTCTGCAAGTCACCGGGCGTGACGGTCCGTCCAACCACGGCCGGCTGTGTGTGAAAGGCCGCTACGGCTTTGACTATGTCACCCATCCGCAGCGGCTCACCCAGCCCTTAATCCGAAAATCGGGGGTGCCCAAGTCGGTCGAAATCACCCTCGACCCGGCCGATCCCTCGACGGTGTTTCGGACCGCCTCCTGGGAAGAAGCGCTCGACCTGGCGGCGAACGGCCTCAAAAAGATCCGCGACGAAAAAGGCGGCCAGGCGCTGGCCGGATTTGGCTCGGCCAAAGGCAGTAACGAGGAAGCCTATCTCTTTCAAAAGCTGGTTCGGACCGGATTTGGGACGAATAATGTCGATCACTGTACGCGGCTGTGTCACGCCTCGTCGGTCGCCGCCCTCCTGGAAGGCATCGGCTCGGGCGCGGTGTCCAATCAAGTGGCAGACGTGGCGGAGGCCGAGTGCATTATCGTCATCGGCTCCAACGCCTCGGAGAACCATCCGGTTGCGGCGACCTTTATGAAGAACGCGGCCAAGGCGGGCAAGACGCTGATAGTCATGGACCCCCGTCGGACCGAGCTCGCCCGCCATGCGGCGTATTATCTCCAATTCAAGCCGGACACCGATGTGGCCCTGCTCAATGCCCTGATGTACACCATCATCGAGGAGGGCCTGGTGGACCAGGAATTTATCGCGCAGCGTACCGCTGGCTTTGAGCTCATCAAACAAAACGTGGCCGGCTTCAGCCCCGAAGAGATGGAAGCCGTGTGCGGGATTGCCGCCGAGACCATTCGGGAGGTTGCCCGCCGCTATGCAACCGCGTCCGGGTCGATGATTTTCTGGGGGATGGGTATCTCACAGCATATCCACGGCACCGACAATGCGCGCTGTCTCATTGCGCTTGCCCTGCTGACCGGACAGATCGGTCGCCCTGGGACCGGACTCCATCCCCTGCGCGGCCAGAACAACGTCCAGGGGGCTTCTGACGCCGGCCTGATTCCCATGATGTTCCCCGACTATCAGCGGGTCGATGACGAGGAGGTGCGGCAGCGCTTCGAGGCCCTCTGGGACGTCTCCCTGGACCCGCAAGCCGGTCTGACCGTGGTCGAAATCATGAACGCCGTTCTCGATGACCGGCTGCACGGCATGTATATCATGGGCGAGAACCCGGCCATGTCCGACCCCAACCTGCATCACGCGCGGCAGGCTCTGGCCAAGCTCGACCATCTGGTCGTGCAGGACTTGTTCCTGACCGAAACGGCGGCGTTTGCCGACGTGGTCCTGCCGGCGTCCGCGCTGCCGGAGAAGACCGGCACGTTCACCAACACCGACCGGCGCGTACAGCTCGCCCGCAAAGCGCTCGACCCGCCGGGCCAGGCCCGTCAGGACCTGGACATCATTCAAGAGATGGCTCGCCGCCTGGGACTGGACTGGCGCTATCGCGACACCGCAGCGGTCTACGAAGAGATGCGCCAGACCATATCCGCCCTCGGGGGTATCAGTTGGTCGCGGCTCGAACGCCAGGACTCCGTGACCTATCCCTGCTGGACCGAAGACGACCCGGGTCAGCCGGTGGTGTTTCAAACGACTTTTCCGACCTCGGACGGCATCGCCCGGTTCGTCCCCGCGCGTTTGATCCGGGCTGACGAACTGCCCGATACCGAGTTTCCGTTCGTGCTGATTACCGGTCGCCAGCTTGAACACTGGCATACCGGCGCAATGACCCGCCGGGCGAGCGTCCTGGACGCCATCGAACCCCAGCCGGTGATCAACGTCCATCCTGAAGACCTGGCCGCGCTGGATGGAGCAGAAGGCGACCTCCTGACCATTGCCTCACGCCGGGGCGAGATCACCGCCTACGCGCGGCTGGATGCCGGCCTGCAACGCAACGAGATTTTCATTCCCTTCTGCTATCAGGAAGCCGCCGCAAACCTGCTGACGAATGAAGCCCTGGACCCCTACGGGAAAATTCCCGAGTTCAAGTATTGCGCGGTCCGGGTCAGCGTCGACCGAACCGCGGAAGCCTGAAGAGAGTAAACATGTCCTTCGACTTCGCTAACGCTACGCTCAGGACGAACGGGAGGGGAGGCCGTCGGTCCTGAGCGTAAGGCGTAGCGCGCCTGGATTCGAAGGATGAGTTGAGTGGAGAGACACGTAAGAAGGAGAAGCCGATGGCCGCTCTCGCCCAGCACGCTCTCATGACCGCCGAAGAGCTGTTTGACCTGCCCGCTGACGACTACAAATATGAACTCGTCGCAGGAGAGCTGATTCGTATGGCACCGACCGGCGGAGAGCACGGAGTATTGACAGTCCGGATCGGTCGTATTCTTGATGAATACGTCGAAGCGCACGATCTGGGCATTTGCAGCGGGGCGGAAACCGGTTTTATCTTACGGCGCGCCCCCGATACCGTCCGTGCTCCAGACGCCGCGTTCATCGCCAAGGCGCGCATCCCCGAGACCGGCATCCCCAAAACGTATTGGCCGTTTGCGCCGGACCTGGCGGTCGAGGTCACCTCGCCCTCGGATCGTTTCAGCGCCGTGCAAACCAAAATCGCCGAGTATTTCTCGGCCGGGACTCGTCTGGTGTGGGTGATAGAGCCCGCCACCCGAACCGTCTACGCCTATCGCTCGGCGCATGACGTTCAGGCGCTGGGGGAAGACGACGAGCTGAGCGGAGCGGACGTGCTGCCGGGCTTTCGGTATGCGCTGAGGCGGCTGTTTGGGTGAGTCTTACTTCCCGTCTACTTGCCTGCTCATGGCAGCGTCCCTTTCCGCGGTGCGCGGAAAATCGTTTACGCTGCCAGGGCTTCCAGTATCTCCTCCGGCGTACGGTCCGGCGACGCAAACGGATTGACCACCTGGACCGCACCAAACTCATGACCGTGTTGTCAGTCTTCGGTCAGGAGTACCTTGCACTCACAAGTCTGCGCAGCGGCGACAATGAGCGCGTCCCACCAGGACACGAAATGGTGATCTTGCAGGAGTCAGGCTCGTTCCAGGAGGGCGAGGTCAATACCTATCGGCTGCCAGGAGGCGAGGCTGCGAACGATCTGTTGTGCGTCCGTGACAGGCATAGCCGGCCTTAGCTTGCGAGTGAGCGTTGAATAGAGTTCTTCTGGTCCATGCTGAAACGTGGGTACTACGGGACCTATCACAAGATGAGTGAGAAACACTTAGGGCGCTATGTGAACGAGTTTGCCGGACGGCATAACCAGCGCCCGCTTGATACGGCTATTCAAATGGAGTGTATGGCGCGGGGGCTGATGAATAAGCGGCTGCGGTATAAGGACTTGGTTGGTAAGTAGAAATGAAAAAGCCCGGCTGCTTGGCCGGGCTTGAGGATGGTAGATAGGCGAAAGGATTCCGTCAGAGATTTGCTAATTGTTCATTTAGCAATCGAGCAATGTATGCTTCCATTCTGGAAAAGTCCAAGGTCCCTCTCTCCCAAGCTTCATCAGCCTCTCTTAGCGCAGCTATATAGTCCGTCCTAGAATCTCGTATTCGCTCAGGAATGATTTTGCTTCCCGGTAAAAACGTCCCGGCACGGGCACATAATAGGAAATAGCAAGCTGCACGGGCCGTTCTTCCATTGCCGTCTACAAATGGGTGTATCCAATTCAACCGCCAAAGGCCATAAGCGGCAAGCGCTGTTGGGCTTATACGAAACCAGTTTTCTTGGACGGTAGCAATGAAGCGGTCCATCAAATCATCGACCTCCCGGAAATGGGGAGGCTCGTGATTGCCGATAGAGACGGGCTCCTTACGAAACCTACCACCCAATTGACAGAGGTTTGCTACCGCCACATGATTGAGCGACCAAAGCAGGTATTTATCAAAAGAAGCTGGCCCTTTCTTAATACCAACTTCGATGCAGTTCAGAAGAAGCCCATATTGGCGATTCAGGTTTTGCTCCTGAATACGATGAAACAGGGCCGGATCATCCTGTTCAAGAATAAGCACGGTTTTACCAGTGAGGGGGGAGAGAGAATGTTGAAACCGATGCCTTAAGATTCGTCAGCAACTCGCATCCGGGAAGCTGCACGCCTAGCGGACTCTTTAGTGATTCCTGATCCCTCTGGCGCATTACCATAGATAAAACTTGCGCGCTGCCGCTGTAACTGTTTGTCAGTTACCCCTGACTTCTTCGCTTTGTCGAAGAGTTTCTGCAACTCAGGGCGTTTTGGAATATTGTGTAGAGCGATTGCTCGGTTAGCCATTGGTTTTGCCTCCTTTATCTATGAAGGATCAGGTAGGTAGTGTCCATTTGTCAAGTACAACAGATGCTACCTATCCGTCCCACTACCACAACATATTGCGGTAGCCATGAACGACTTGTTCATTTCCCATATGAAGCATTCTCGAATGAATGCCTCAGGCTTGCTAGGATTTTTCTGCTCGTTGTATTCCCAGCTTGTTTCAGCCACATAGAATTGGTTGATGGATTACTGTCCGCTTTCCCGAGGATACCGCCAATCCTTCGGCTTTTTTGGCGGCCCGGCCATGCAAGCGCGGGCAATAGCCTCTGGCATGTCGGGAATCAACTCAGGCATGGGTCGGGCAGGACGCCCGCCCAGATTAGACGCAGGGGTGCGCTTGTGCGACTCCTTTTTTTTGGTGCTCATTGGCTCCTCTCCTCTCCTCTCCTATGCATAGCGGAAGCTGTTGGGAATTACAATTCCTGTTGAAGAAAGTCGGAGAGTGGGGGAAATGGGAAGAACAGCAAGCGGAGACGCACGGGTGCGCGTACCCGTGGGGTGGGTAACATTGTATATAATTCCCTCCCGAGAGGGGACAGCGGGCGAGGGTGGGACTTTAATGCAGGTCCCGGGCGTGTTCTTTCAGCAGCGCCAAGGGAATATGTTCGAGGGTGGCCGCGTGGGTGGAGGCCAGTAGCACTATGGGTGCGGCCCCGGCCTGGTAGGCTTCTTTCCAGCGCAGCGCACACAGACACCAGCAGTCTCCGGGCTGGAGTCCGTCAAAGCCGAGCTCCGGGCGGGGCGTGCTCAGGTCGTTGCCCTTTGCCTTGGAGAAGGCCAAAAATTCTTTGGTCACTTGAGTACACACGGTATGCAGGCCGACGTCTTCCCTGCCGGTATTGCAGCAGCCGTCCCGATAAAAACCGGTTAACGGCCGCGAACTGCACCCCTGAAGAGTTTCGCCTAAGACATTTTTTGATTCGTACATAATTAAGAGCCCGCTCCTTGTAACGTCACTATTGGGTTGGTTTCTCAGGCTTCTGCGGGGATGATTTGCGGGCATGGGAAATCGCCTCGCCGGCCACGATACCGAGACCGGTCAGAAAGACGGCAAAAGCAAAGATGACAAGCCAGTCCATTACAGGTCCTCCAGTTCGTCAATTTCTTGATTTCTTCCTTCAGTCTGTCTGCTTTTGACATTGACTTCAGAGCCCTGTTGCCCGCTTTTTCTCCTCCCCGACCCATCCCTGCTCGTTCCAGCCTCGGGCGGCATAATAGCTCTGAATCATCAGGCGCAGCTCATCCGGGGTCAGGCTCACTCCCTGGGCAACGCCGCTCGGCAGCGGCTCGGTCAGGAGACGGGGCGGTAGCCAGTCGTCCTCGGGCTGCCAGCCCTCACGCATATTAAACAGTTTCTTGAGCGTATTGATACGTTCGCCAACCTGCTTGAGGTTGGCGGCGGTATACTCCCAGCCCGTCACCGCGCTCATAAGCTGGGCTGCTTCGGCGTAGAAATCATCGAAACACTTGCGTAAAAACTTACACACAATCAGTGAGTCCAGGACCGCGGAGAAGTCTTCGGACGCGGCCACCAGCGCCCCACGACCGGCATCGGCTTGCAGGCGATCGACCTGGCCCGAGAAATCGGCCTCATACGCCCCCGAGCGGTTATGGCAGGCCCCGCGTGGACTGACCGCCAGACCGAGCGCCATGGTCTTGAGGCTGCGCGGCTCGTAGCCGGGCAGCTCCATGCCTTTGACATGCATGGCGAAGCCCTGCGCCTCCGCCCCGATGTGGCTGGCCGCCTGCCGCGAGCCCTCGGCCAAGACCGCCCCCACTCCTCGTCTGTGGGCAATGTCCGGGATCAGGGCGAGCATGGCCTCCGCATTGCCGAAGGCCAGTCCGGTCGCGCGCAGCTCGGGCCAGAGACCCTTTTCCGCACATTCCGCCGCCCAGGCGATGGTGCCGCCGGTACTAATGGTATCCAGTCCGTACTGGTCGCACAGCCGGGCGGCCCGCAGCACCGCGTCCGGCTCCTCGATGCCGCACAGCGGACCCAAGGCAAAGAGCGTCTCATATTCAAGCCGCTGGGCCTCGCCGCTCAGGGATTGAAACAGGCGCTCACATCGAATGGTACACGCGGCGCAGCCGTGCGCCTGGCTGAAACCATTGGTGATAAAAGCTTCTCCGCTGAGTGCTTCTACTTGGGCAAACGGCGCGTTCTGAAAATTATAGGTCGGCAGACTGCCCAGCCGATCAAAGACCGCCAGGTTGGCCACCGTCCCGATTTCGCGGTATTTGGCCGTCTGCGGCCCCACACTCCGCTGGCGTAATGTGGCGGCGATCTTTTCCACCGCAGCCTTATCGGCCACTGTCACCCGGTGCTGCCCCCGCAGGGCGACGGCCTTGAGCCGCTTGGCGCCGAACACCGCTCCGACGCCACCCCGGCCGGCGTGCCGGCCCTCGTTGCTGAGGGTGGCAAAACGCACGCGGTTCTCCCCCGCCGGCCCGATGGCGGCCACCCGGACCTCCGCCCCCTGGGCGGTGCGGTCCGCCTGCCGAATACGCGCTTCGGTTTCCTGGGCGCTCAGTCCCATCAGATGGGCGGCCGCTCGGAACTCGACTCCGTCGTCCGTTATCTGAAGATATACGGGTTGCTCGGACGCGCCCGTAATCACCAGCGCATCGACGCCGATCCGCTTGAGCTCCAGGGCAAAAAAACTGGAAGAGAGGGAATCCGCAATAAAACCGGTCAGGGGCGACTTGGTGACAACGGCATACTTGGCGGTGGTGGTCAGGCCGGTTCCGACCAGTGGGGCGCTGGTGAAAATGAGCGGGTTGTCGGCCGCGAACGGCTCCACGCGCGGGGGGGCGTATTCGTACAGTAAAGACGCACCCAGGCCCACGCCGCCCAGCACCGCCGCGAGCCGGGAGGCTTCGATGTCCTGCCAGGTGTACGACTGCGTGGTGAGGTCTATGCGCAGCAGACGGCCGTGGAACCCGTACATGGTTTATCCGCCCGCGTCGCTCGACAAGATCAACAGGCTGTCACCCGCCCGGAGACGGGTGTGGGCGTCTCGAACAAAGTCTTTGCCATTGATATTGCAGGTATAGCCGTTCTGTAGGCGGGTGTGGCCGACCTCATCCGCAGACAGCACCGAACCCAGCAGGGCGGGACATTCCGCTCCCAAGACCGTCAGCGCGTCCCCGAGGGTGGCCTCAGCCGAGAGGGTCAGCGGGACGCGGGGGGTATGTGCGGTCAGGCGCGCAACGCCGAATAACTCAACCGTGCAGGAGATGGGCGCCGACAGCGTCCGCCAGCGGACCAGGGCGGCCTGATAGTCCGCCTGGGTGTTCATATTGAGGAAACTCAATCCCTCAGGGTCAACGCGTTTGATCTCCGCCGGAGGCACTTTTCGGGTTGGTACGCTGTCGTACAAATAGACCGGACGGAGGCGGTGGGTGGCGAGCTGTGCTTGTAAATGGGGGACGACGCGCCGGCGATACACGGCGTGCAGCGGCTGAAGCCGGTCTTGCCAAACGGGGACGACCACATCGTAGCCACGGCCGTTGCGGTCGAGCTGCGAGACGAGATAGTCGATAAAGGCCAACTGCAGAAAGGGCACATCACACGACGTGACAAAGGCTGCCGTGCCGCGGATCGCTTGCAGGCCGTAGCAGATGCCGCCGACCGGCCCCTGATGGGCCACGGCATCGTGAACCAGCGTGACCGGCAGGGACGGCAGGGGTTGGTCCGGCGCGGCGACCACGACGATATCGGAAAAGCGTTGGGACAGACGCTGGACCAGATGAGCGATAAGCGGCTTGTCGTCAAAGGGCAGCAGCGCCTTGGGCCTGCCCATGCGCGAGCTTTTTCCACCGCTCAGAATAATCGCCGACAGGGCCGGGCCGGGGGTCGAGGCTTGCGTATCCATGCTGTACCAAAGCGCACTACCGGGCTGGAGGCTGCTCAAAATGGAAATGCTATCACCTCACCGCTAGGGGGACAATGAACTCCTGGGTCTTCTCTTCTGCCCCTTTTATTGTAATCAAAATGAGAATTTGCTACTTTCCATCCCCACCCCAGAATCGACAGGGTGGATAAGACCAGGCGAAACGGAACGAGAGGAGACATATTTTTGGCTGTTAAACTCTACATTGGTAATCTCCCCCCCATGCTCTGCTTTCCCGAGCTTGAAGATTTATTCACCCCGTTTGGGAGCCTTCAGTCTGCCGAACTCATCACCGACCCCGCCACCGGTCTGTCGCGCGGGTTCGGTTTCATCGAAATGGAGACGGAAACGTCCGCTCAGGCGGCCATCTCGGACCTGAACGGCAAAGAAGTCGAGGGACAGACCCTCACCGTGAATGAGGTCAAACCCGGCCGGGGTGGTCCCTCACCCTTTCGGGACAGCGGGCGTGGGCGACCCTCCCCGGTTTCGAGCCGACCGCCCTCACAACCCCGCGCGTCATCCGGCACGCGGCTCTTTGTCGGCAACCTGCCCTATTCTGCGGGCAACACCGACCTGGAAAAAGTCTTTGCCGGGGTTGGCACGGTCAGTTCGGTCAGCGTTGTCTCCGACCGCTTCTCCGGGCAATCAAAGGGTTTCGCCTTTGTCGAAATGGGCTCGAAAGAAGAGGCCGACGCGGTGATTGAAAAATTTAACGGCCAAGAGGTCCTGGGTCGGGTGCTGAAGGTCAACGCCGCCCGTCCCCCGGAACGACGCCGGTTTGGCGGCGGTGGCGGCGGGCGGCGATTCTAACCAACGCTGCCCGCAGCTAGCCCTGTTCCAGATGGTAGAACACGAGACCGGTCAGCAGCTTGGGGTAGAAATAGGTTGACTTCTGCGGCATGGTCTCGCCGCCGGCACACACCTGCTGGATCTGCTCAAACGTTGTTGAGCGCAGGAGAAAAGCGGCCTGGGCGTCCCCGGTGGCTACGCGTTGCAGCGCCTCGTCGGTATCGCTCGTATACGAGACGGCCTGCTTCTGGACCGCGGGCGGCAGGCCCAGAAAACGCTCGAAGAGCACCTCGTGCAACACGGTGACATCCAGCGCCCGCAGGGCTGCCGAGGCGGACAGGCCGTGCGTCACCCGGTCATCGAAGGATAACAGCCAGTCATGCTCGGCCCCGGCCATGACGCAGCCGATGCGGCGCTCCGGGCCGGGTGCTGCAAGGGCGTCGAGAAACGCCTGACGGTGGGCCGGAGCATAGCGGGTCAGCCGAAAGTCGCGCTTGAGAACGGCTTGCAGACTGGTCGGACCGGGCAGACGGGTCTGCCCGATCAGTCGATGTGTGGGCAGGATAGTCAGGCCGCTGTCCTCGGCACTGGTCAGATACGCCAGGACGTACTGAAAGGGCCGGTCTGCGCCGCCGCCGGTTTCCGCCGTCCGCTCGCGGCTGTATTGCAGCGCGGTTTCATAGCGGTGATGGCCGTCGGCGATAATCAGTGATGTGTCCGCGAGCTGAGCCGTAATGTCTGCAATGCTGGCCGGGTCCCGAATGGGCCACAGCCGATGGCTGACACCCGCATCGTCCGCGATCTCAACCGCGGCCGACTGGGCGAATGCGTCCCGGAGGGTGTGTTCGAGTGACCAGCCGGCGCCGGCGTACAAACAGAAGATCGAACTCAGATGCGCCCGGCAGGCGCGCAGCAGGGCGAGGCGATCTTTTTTGGCCGGCTCAAAGGTGCGCTCGTGCGGGCGTATGACCCCGGACTCGAAATCTTCAACCCGCAGCGCGGCAAAAATACCGGTCCGGCGCCGGGGTTGGCCGTCCTGGAGGGTGAACTCCTGCGTATAGCAGTAGAAGCCCGGCTGCGGGTCAGGCTGCACGACCCCCTGAGACAGCCAAGTCTGAAAAGTCTGGGCTGCTGCCGTATAGGGGTCGTCCGCCTTGTTGAAGTCGAGATGGGTGGCATTATACGGACTCTGGAGATGCAGGAGGGTTTGTTGCTGCGGACTGATCACGTCATACGGCGGGGAGACGACGTTTTTCAAATCGCCAACCACCGCCGGATTATAGCGTAGCGCGCGAAAGGGACGAATCTGTGCCATATGTGTTCCTCTCCGTGACGCGGGGACTGGAAGCGATGGTCAGGGCTCAGCCTGCCAGGGCTCGCTGGCCAATATCCCGCCGGTAGTGCATACCCGGCCACGAAATGCGTTGCACCGCCTGATAGGTTGTCGCAACGGCCTGACGAATATCCGTCCCGGTCGCGGTCACGCCCAGCACGCGGCCCCCATTGGTGACCAGCGCGTCTGCCTGTCGTTGGGTGCCGGCATGAAAAACCGCCCCGTCTTGCCAGTCGGCGAATTGCTCCAGCCCGACAATCGGCCGCCCCTTCTCATAGCTGCCCGGATAGCCCTCGGCCGTGAGCACGACACATACCGCGGCGCGCTCATCCCAGTCGAGGGTCACCTGGTCGAGGCGTTCATCAATCACCGCCTGCATGACCTCGACCAGGTCTGACTTGAGGCGCAGCATGAGCGGCTGACATTCCGGGTCACCAAAGCGGACGTTGAATTCGAGGACTTTCGCCTGGCCGTGGTGGATCATCAGCCCGGCGTACAGGACGCCTTTATATACAATATGGCGTTGTCTGAGCCCCTGGACGACCGGAGTGAGGATGTCCTGCACGATCTGGTCGGTCAGCGCCGGGGTGACGACCGGCGCCGGCGAGTAGGCCCCCATCCCGCCGGTATTCGGCCCCCGGTCGCCGTCAAAGACCTGCTTGTGATCCTGAGAAGAGGCCAGGGGCAAGATATGGCTGCCATCCGTCAGCGCCAGAAACGAGGCCTCTTCGCCGCGCAGAAACTCTTCAATCACCACCTGCTCGCCCGCTGCGCCAAACCGACGCTCGCGCATAATGGTGGTGATTGCGGCCTGGGCTTCGGCCTGGGTGGCGCACAACAGGACGCCTTTTCCTGCGGCCAGTCCATCGGCCTTGACCACAATCGGCGCCCCGACTCTTTCGATATAGCGGCTGGCTTCGTCCGGGTCGCCAAACACGCCAAAGGCGGCGGTTGGCACGTCCTGCTGCCGTAGGAGTTCTTTGGTAAAGGCTTTACTGCTTTCGAGTTGGGCGGCGGCCCGATTCGGGCCAAACACGCGCAGACCCCGCGACTCAAACCGATCGACGATCCCGAGACTCAGCGGCAACTCAGGCCCAACCAGCGTGAAATCAATCCGTTCTTTTTCAGCAAACATGCACAGCCCGTCTACATCATCCGCGGCCAGTCCAACCAACTCGGCCTGGTCGGCAATCCCGGCGTTGCCCGGCGCACAGTAGATTTTCGAGACGCGCGGACTCTGGCGTATCTTCCACACCAGGGCGTGTTCCCGTCCGCCGCTGCCGATCACTAGGACTTTCATGGCTAATGCCGAAAATGTCGCATGCCGGTGACAAGCATGGCCATGCCGTGCTCATCCGCAGCCGCAATAACGTCCTTGTCGCGCAGGCTGCCGCCGGGCTGAATCGCGGCGGTTGCGCCGGCCTGGGCCACCACGTCGAGCCCATCACGAAAAGGGAAAAACGCATCCGAGCCGACCACGCTGCCGTGGGTGTCCAGCCCGAGGTCGTGCGCCCGGGAGACGGCGATCTTGGCCGAGTCAACCCGGCTCATCTGACCGGCGCCCACACCAACAACCTGATCGCTTGAGGTCAGCACAATGGCGTTGGACTTGACGTGTTTACACACCCGCCAGGCAAAGGCCAAGGCCTGGTACTCCGCGTCGGTGGGCTGACGTTTGGTCACCACCTCGCAGTCCCGCACCTTGACCTGGCCGGTATCGCGTTCCTGATACAGCAGGCCACCGGTAATCGGCTTGGCCTCATAGCGGGCCGGCTGGGTGTCGACGATCTCCGGGATTTCCAGCAAACGAATGTTCTGGAGGCGCTTGGACGAGGCCAGCATCTCCAGGGCCGGGGCCGCATAGCCGGGGGCGAGCACAATCTCAAGAAAGCCCTGTTCGTACAGGTTCAGGATTTCCTGCGCGGTCGCGGCGTCAACCTCGCGATTCAAACCAACAATCCCGCCAAAGATCGAAATCGGATCACAGGCGCGCGTCTTCCGAAAGGCGTCGGCCAGAGAGTCCGTCGAGGTGGCCACGCCACACGGGTTGGTATGCTTGATGGCCACCGCGGCGATTTCATCGAACTCCTGGAGCAGGGCAAAGGCGGCGTTGGCATCCACGATATTATTATACGACAGCGCCTTGCCCTGGAGCTGTCTGGCGTTGGCTATGCACGCTTCCCGGACGACCGGGCTGCGGTAAAAAGCCGCGGACTGGTGCGGGTTTTCTCCATAGCGGAGGTCCTGGGCCTTGACGTATTGCAGATGCAGGGTTTCGCCAAAGGGCCGGCGCTCTCCTCCGTCGAGGCTGCCCAGGTAATCGGCAATGGCGCCGTCGTAGCGGGCGGTGAGCTGGAAGGCTTTCTTGGCCAGGGCGAGCTTGTACTCGGCCGATAGGCCGCCGTGCTCTTTAAGCGCGGCCAGAACGGCCGGATAATCGTCCGGGTCAACAACGACGCCCACATCGGCGTGATTCTTGGCTGAAGCGCGCAAAAGAGACGGCCCGCCGATATCGATGTTTTCAATCGCATCGGCAAAGCGACACTCCGGCTTGGCCACGGTTTGTTCAAACGGGTAGAGGTTGACCACCACCAGATCAATGGCTTTGAGATCATGCTGTGTCATGGCCTCAAGATGGCTGGGATCGCTCCGGCGGTGCAGAATCCCGGCGTGTATGCGTGGGTGCAGGGTCTTGACCCGGCCGTCGAGCATTTCGGGAAAGCCGGTAAAGTCTTCAACCAGGGTCACCGCAACGCCGGCTGCGGTCAGCGCTTTGGCCGTGCCGCCGGTTGAGAGAATTTCAATACCAAGCTCGGCCAGGCCGCGAGCCAGATCAACGACGCCACGTTTGTCGCTCACGCTAATCAGGGCGCGGGTGACAGTAGGCATGGGATACTCCTTGACGATAACGGGTTGGAAAGCTGTCCATCTGGAAAGGCAGACAGGGGAATACCAGAAGCCTCCTGGGTTGTAAAGGGAAACCCGTCGGCATATGGTAAGCCGCAATGACGTTGCGGCTCAACGGCGATGTGCGGGAGTGCCGAGAGGGCATCACTATCGCAGCCTTAGTCGAAGAACTCGGCCTTGGAAACAAGCGGATTGCGGTTGAGGTCAACCGGGATATTATTCCCCGCGACGAGTACGCCGACTGCGCACTGAAAGCGGACGATGAGGTTGAAATCGTGCACTTCGTTGGCGGAGGCTGCTAGTCAGAGCGCGCACAGATCAATAGAGTGAGGACGCCATGCACGGCCCCAAAGACCCCTTTGTACTCGCAGGCAAGGAATATCATTCCCGGCTTATTGTCGGCACGGGCAAGTATAAGGATTTCGCGGAAACCAAACGGGCGATTGAGGCCTCGGGGGCCGATATTGTGACGGTTGCGATCCGCCGGGTGAATATCACCGATCCCAACCAGGAGAATCTGCTCGACTATATCGACCCCAAGCGCTACACCATCCTGCCCAACACGGCCGGCTGCTACAACGCCGCCGACGCGGTGCGGACCTGTCGCCTGGCCCGCGAGGCCGGGGTCGGCAATATGGTCAAGCTGGAGGTCATTGGCGATGACAAGACCCTCTTCCCCGACATTCCGGGTACGCTTGAGGCGGCCAAGACCCTGGTTGACGACGGCTTTATTGTCCTGCCCTATATTCATGACGACCCGATTTCCTGCCAAAAGCTCGAAGACATGGGCTGCGCCGCGGTCATGCCGCTGGCGGCGCCCATCGGCTCCGGGCTGGGTATCCGCAATCCGTATAATATCCGGATCATCCTCGAACACAGCAGCGTGCCGGTGATTGTCGACGCCGGGGTGGGCACGGCCTCGGACGCCGCGGTTGTCCTGGAAATGGGCTGTGACGCGGTGCTGATGAACACAGCTATTGCCGCGGCAAAAGACCCCATCCTCATGGCGGATGCCATGCGCCAGGGGGTGGAAGCCGGGCGCAAAGCCTATCTGGCCGGGCGCATGGGCAAAAAGCTGTACGCCACCGCCTCCAGCCCGCTCGACGGGATGATCGCCTAATACGCCTAAAAGTCCCCTCTCCCTCAGGGAGAGGGCTAGGGTGAGGGTGAATTCTTGTCATTGAATTCCACCTCCCCTCAAGTGAGAGCTTCCTTTGCTCAACTTCCGCCTGTATTTCGTCACCGACCGTAAACAAACCGCCAACCGGCCCCTCACGGATGTCGTGCATGCCGCTCTCGACGGTGGGGTGCGAGCCGTTCAACTCCGAGAAAAAGACCTCGAAGGCCGCGAGCTGTACGCCTTAGCCGAGCAGTTGCGGGCGCTGACCCGACGCTACCGGGCGCACCTGCTGGTGAACGACCGTATAGATGTCGCCCTCGCGGTTGAGGCCGACGGCGTTCATCTCGGACAGAACTCTTTTTCGGTCGAAGACGCGCGCCGTCTATTGGGAGCCGGAAAACTCATCGGTGTTTCAACCCATTCCCAGCCAGAAATTACTGCGGCCCGGGAGGCCGACTTTATTGTCTTCGGACCGGTCTATTACACCCCCTCAAAAGCCGCCTATGGCGAGCCGCAGGGGCTTGACCGCTTACGCGCAGCGGTTGCCCACAGCGCGCTGCCGGTCATTGCGATTGGCGGTATCAAGACCGCGCGCGTCCCCGAAGTCCTGAAGACCGGCGCCCACGGGGTTGCCATGATTTCGGCGCTCAGCGCGGCGCCCGATCCTGCTAAAGCTGCGCGCGAGTTATTGCGGCAGCTCGACTGAAGCGCATCGGGCTTGCCCCGCAGTTCGCCTCACTGGTAGAATCCCCGCCAGAACACGCGCCACCCTAGCTCAGTTGGTAGAGCAACTGATTCGTAATCAGTAGGTCGTCGGTTCAAATCCGATGGGTGGCTCTGCCCAAGCCCTTGTGTTTGCAAGGGCTTTTTCATTGGCCGGAAACGGATTGACTGGGTTCCCTTCTATAACAGCCATTGCTTGACAATATCCGCCAACACTCGATATGCCATATTAGGCATATATGAGTGATAAACCGCTCGCCTGGATTGGATCGTCGCTGGATGACCTCCGTCAATTTCCACCAGAGGCCAAGCGGAAAGCCGGGCTCGAATTGCGAGCGATTCAGCGTGGACAAGATCCAACGGATTTTCGACCTATGCCCGCCCTTGGTTCTGGAGTCCAGGAGATTCGTATCCGTGCTGGAGGGACGTACCGTGTGTTTTATGTGGCGAAGTTTGAGGAAGTAATCTACGTGCTACATGCCTTTCAGAAAAGAACGCAAAAGACGGCGAAGCAAGACATTGAAATCGGCCAGCAGCGATATCGAATCGTGCAGCGGCATCAACAAGCTCGAAAACGGAGGTAAGGTCATGAGTGTCACACGAGGCCAAGACAACGTCTTTGAGGACCTGGGATTTGATGCAGAAGAAGCGGCCAATTTGAAAATCCGCGCCGACCTCATGCTCGACATACGGCAATACATTCAAGACCGGGACTGGACTCAGGCTGAAGCCGCGGCCTTCTTTGGCGAGACCCAGCCTCGTATCAGTAATTTGATGAAGGGAGAGATTAGTCGCTTTAGCATCGATAAACTTATCAACATGTTAGCTCGGGCCGGCTTGCGTGTCCGGTTCGAGATCGAAGCAAAAGCGGCTTAGCCGGACACTCAAAATATGGAACGGATTGACACGTTTCCGCGCGCGCGTCATGCTGAGGCAACCGAGGAGGAAGCATACCGATGACAGATTTTCAGGTTGAGCCGCTCGATGCGAGCTTTGGGGCGACGGTGACCGGACTCAAGCTGGCCGAAATCGATGAGACAACCTTCCGCCGGCTGTACGCCACCTGGCTTGAATACGCGCTACTCATCTTCCCGGATCAGCATCTCCCCAACGACCAGCAGGTCGCATTTGCCCAACGCTTCGGTGAGCTGGAGTTTGATCTGGCGCCGATCAGCAACGTCAAAAAAGACGGCAGCCTTCGCGTCGAGGACGATGCGGACGAGATGATTCAGGTCCTCAAAGGCAATATGGGCTGGCATTGCGACAGCACCTATATGCCCGTGCAGGCCAAGGGCGCAGTGTTCACGGCCCACGTTGTGCCTGCGTCGCGCGGGGAAACCGGCTGGGCGGATTTGCGCGCCGGGTATGACGCGCTTGACGCCGCCACGAAAGAGAGAATTGCCAATCTGTCGGCCTACCACTCCCTCCGCCATTCACAGAAAAAAATCGGATTTTCAGCCAAAAAGGGCGGCGACTATAACGGCTATGGCTTGGATGTCCAGGACCCGCCGCTGAGACCCCTGGTGAAAACGCATCCCGAGACCGGGCGCCAGTCGCTGCTGATCGGTCGTCATGCCTACGGCATTCCGGGCCTGGACCCGGCCGAATCCGAACACTTACTCCAGGCGCTGGTGGACCACACCTGCCAGCCGCCGCGCGTCTATCATCACAGTTGGACCGCTGGCGACGCCGTGCTGTGGGACAACCGCCGCCTGCTGCACCGGGCCTGCCCGTGGGACATGGCCGAAGCACGGGTGATGTATCACGCCCGAATCGCCGGCGACCCGGTGGCCGAATTTGCCGGTAGCAGCGAGAGCGTTTCCCGCTAGGCTGTAGCCATGCCGTTACGCTCTCGTCATGCCGGACGTGATCCGGCATCCAGAGGCCAGGAGCCTGGATTTCGGCTTTCGCCGGAATGACGGCAGGGACCGGCTGGCTATACGGAATCGTGAATTGCTCCAGCCCTGTCGTCCCGACTCGGAGGTAAGGTCATGAGCATCACACGAGGCCAAGACAATGTCTTTGTGGACCTGGGATTTGATGCAGAAGAAGCAGCCAATTTGAAAATCCGTGCCGACCTCATGCTCGGCGTACGGCAATACATTCAAGACCGGGGCTGGACCCAAGTTGAAGCCGCTGCCTTCTTTGGTGGGACCCAGCCTCGTATCAGTAATTTGATGAAGGGAGAGATTAGTCGCTTTAGCATCGATAAACTTATCAACATGTTAGCTCGGGCCGGCTTGCGTGTCCGGTTCGAGATCGAAGCAAAAGCAGCTTAGTCAGGCACTATGCTCATATCCAGATAATCGGTGAGGGCCTCATGCAACATCAGGCAGGCTTTTTTCTTTCCCTCTCCCCTGGAGGGAGAGGGTGGCCGAAGGCCGGGTGAGGGGGCAACGGACCCTCGTAGGAGGCTAATGACACAATATGCATCACACGTTTGGGAGGGGGGCCGCGTCAGCGGCGGGGTGGGTTCTCTACAATCCAGAACACAGCCCGGCCTGCGTCAATCGTGTCAACGCCTCCGTAATCAGACGCACCGCCTCTTCAAGGTCTGCGTCGGTCGTGCCAAAGCCAAGGCTGAAGCGAATCGAAGATTCTGCCGCCTCCCCACTCAACCCGATAGCCTTCAGAACATGTGACGGCTCAGGGATACCCGAAGTACAGGCAGAACCGGTCGAGGCCGCGAGGTGCGGCTGTAAAGCACTGAGGATGTCATACGCCGAAAACTCCGCGAACCGGATATTGGCATTGCCGGGATGGCGGGCCTGCCCTTGGGGGCCGTTCAACGCTATCGGCCACGGCAGCCGCGTGAGCATTTCGACAAACGTATCGCGACGGCGGCATAACTGCGCCCGCTTCTCTTCCGCCTCGGTGGCGGCAAAGGTATCTGCTGCCATACCCATCCCGACACAAAGCGGAACCGGGACCGTGCCCGAGCGCAGGCCGTTCTGCTGCCCGCCGCCATAGATCAACGGCTCGATTTGATCCTGCAATTCGCGCGAAATGTAGATAGCTCCAATGCCTTTCGGACCATACATCTTGTGCGCGGAAAGACTCAGCATATCCGTCTGGCTCGCCATTAACTTCATGTTTATAGCAAGGGGCGCTTGCGCCGTATCGCAATGAAAAACGGCTCCATAGCTTCTCACCAGTTCGGATATTCGTCCAATATCTTGAATCGTCCCGATTTCGTTATTAACCGCCATAATCGATACGGCTAAAACATCATCGTCCAACGCTTCTTCCAGAGCCGCCATTTCCACAAAGCCCTGATCGTCAACCGGGATCAGTTCCACCGCGAAACCGAACTGCTCTTGTAAAACTCTCGCAGCAGCCAACACGCATTTGTGTTCGATGGCGCTGACCAGAATGCGGCGGCGCTTGCCCTCGGCGGCCCGACGGCCCAAGCCCAGCAGAGCCAAATTGTTTGACTCAGTTGCTCCCGAAGTAAATGTGATCTCATCGGCGTCCGCGCCGATCAGCCGCGCCACGCACGCGGCTGCTTTTTCCACGGCGCTTGCAGATTCCCAACCAAGGCTGTGATCCGACGAATGCGGATTGCCGAATAACTCCGCATAATATGGAGTCATGGCAGCCACAACGCGCGCATCGACCGGCGTTGTGGCCTGATGGTCAAAATAGAGGGTTTTACCGATTTTCATTGTTCCTGGGCGGATGCTCCCTTGAGACTACCATAGGGTATAGGATATGAGCTACACACGACCCGGAGACTCCATCCGGCAACTAGAGGCTACATGGCACGCGGACCACTTTTTCAGGACGGCTACAAGCCGCAATTTTCGGGACACGAAACCTTTCCGCTCCGCTATGGATGGCTGAAGAAGGTGTTCGACCGCGTCGCTGAAACCGAGAACGAACCCAATAACAGAAACGCCTGTTGGGACGATGGGGCCATTGCACGCTTTGGCGTCGGCAAAAATATGGTCGCCTCCATGCGCCATTGGGCAAAAATGAGCGGAATCATTACGGAGTCGGACGGCATAAACGCCGTTCGCCCGACAGAACTTGGCCGCCTACTTTTCGGACCAAATGGGCTTGACCCGTATATGGAGCACCCCGCCACGCTTTGGTTGATCCATTGGCAATTGGCGGCGCAGCCCGAAAAAACAACTTGGTTCTGGGCCTTCAGTTACTCCCCCGCTATGACCTTTGACCGGGACGGCCTTGTCAGGAAACTCGAACGCCTCGCCCAAGACCGGTTCCTGGACAAAGCTTGGCCGCGTATCGCAGGTCATACAATCAAAAACGATGTTGCCTGCTTTATTCGGACCTATGTCGCCCGACAGACGACGGGGAGGGTGAGGCACGATGACGCGCTTGAATCGCCCCTGACCGAGTTGGGGCTCATCAAGGCTATCGGTAAACAAGACGGATTTCGTTTTGTGCGCGGTCCGAAGACTACGTTGAGCGATGGTGTATTTGTCTATGCGCTCATCGACTTTTGGACGCGCTATTTCCCGCACGCAGCCACATTGTCGTTTGAGGCCGTTGCCTACGCACCCGGTGGACCGGGCCGAGTTTTTCTGTTTGACGAGAATGATGTGGCCGACCGCCTTGCCGCGCTTGACGAGGTGACGCGCGGCAAGCTCAGATGGTCCGAGACAGCCGGGCTGAAGCAAGTGGTGCGCACTATCGATATCGGTGGAGAAGACAAGCTGTCCTATGTGCTGAACGACTACCGTGAGCGTGGTAAGAAGGCGGCTTGATGGCACTACACGAACGGGTCCGCATAGCGCGCCGCTTTCTGAGATCGATTCGCATTGACGACGATCTGGGAGAATCGGCCGCGCTCGAAGGATTTGTCTGTCCCCAATCGTCGGCTGACGTTCTTATGACAATGGCACGCCATGTCTCTGAAACGGGACACGGGGCGTTTACATGGACCGGCCCGTACGGGAGCGGGAAGTCAAGTCTTGTCGTTGCACTAAGCGCCTTGCTGAATGGCAATGCGGGGTTGCGAGCTAAGGCGACTCAGGTCTTCGGGCAGAGTTTGACCAAAACGATTTGGAACGCCTTACCAACGGGCGATAAAGGCTGGCACGTTGTTCCGGTCGTTGGCAGACGTGACCATCCTGTTAGCGTCATTGGGGAAGCCGTTCAGAACGCCGGGCTCGTACCGCGCCGACCTCGCGGTGGCTGGACCGAGAGCAAGCTGATCGCCGCACTGACAGCCGCGTCTGCCGAAAACCCCGAGTCCCACGGCGGACTGATTCTGTTCATTGACGAGATGGGCAAATTTCTTGAAGCCGCGGCGCGAGACAGCTCCGATATCTATATTCTTCAGCAACTTGCAGAGGCTGCTTCACGAAGCAACGGGCGTTTTCTTATTGTCGGTGTGTTGCATCAGGCATTTGAGGAATACGCCCACCGGCTTTCGCGGGAAATGCGCGACGAGTGGGCCAAGATTCAGGGACGTTTCATTGACCTTGTTGTAGACGCTGCCGGCGAAGAGCAGATCGACCTGATTTCCCGTGCGATTGAGAGTGACTATCATCCGAAAGAACCGAGCGAGTCGGCATCCACGGTTGCCGCGATTGCGCGCCGCGAGCGCCCGAGTGAGGCTGAACGGTTTGCCTCCATATTGGCAGCGTGCTGGCCGTTGCATCCGGTTGTGGCCTGCCTGCTCGGTCCGATATCGCGCCGGCGTTTTGGTCAGAATCAACGCAGCATCTTCGGCTTTCTGAATTCATCCGAGCCTCACGGTTTTCAGGACTTTCTCAAACACGCTGGGGATAGCGAGCGGTACGGCCCGGACCGTCTCTGGGATTATCTGCGTGCCAATCTGGAGCCATCCATTCTGGCTTCGCCCGACGGGCATCGCTGGGCTTCAGCGGTGGAAGCGCTTGAACGCTGTGAATCCATTGGTGGAGATGACCTCCATGTCAAGCTGCTCAAGACGATCAGTGTCATCGATCTGTTCAAGGAGCGCTCAGGGCTGGTTGCGAGCTTCGATCTGCTGCGGAGTTGCTTTCCCGACACTTCAATCGAAGCACTTCAACAAGCATTGTCCCAACTCGACACTTGGTCGTTTACAATTTTCAAGAAGTTTCTTGGCGCATACGCCATTTTCGCCGGAAGCGATTTCGACATTGACCACGCCGTTCGGACAGCGCTCGACGATATAGACACGATTGATTTTCCGGTTCTGAAATCTCTCGCTGGATTGCAGCCGGTCCTTGCCAAGCGCCACTATCACGAGACGGGCACGCTACGCTGGTTCGATGTGGATATCTTCCCGCTCAGCAATCTTGTTGAATTTACCGCTCGCTCCGAACCTAAAAACGGTGCAATAGGTCAATTCTTACTCGCAATAGCGACTGAAGGAGAAGACGAGGAACAGGCAAAAGATTTATGCCGTAAGGCAGCATGCCACGGCGACGCCTGGGATATTATTGTCGGTACTTCGAGCAGCTCTCAGGCCGTGGTGCCGCTGGCGCGGGAGCTGCTTGCGCTGGAAAGGGTCAGCAACGACCATCCCGAGTTGGCGGGTGATCCTGTGGCAAGGCGGGAAGTTGATGCCCGGCTTGCGGATATGCAGGCCCTTCTTGAAACGGAATTGCACAAGGCGTTCGATCATGCGTTGTGGTTCTATGAAAACAAAGCCCTTGAGCTTTTACGACAAGTGGACCTGAACCGTATAGCCTCTGATTTGGCCGACAGCCGTTTCAACAAATGTCCTCGACTGCATAACGAACTACTCAACCGACACAAACCGTCAACGAGCGCTATCACGGCACAGAACCACCTGTTACGGCGCATGGTCCAGAATGAAGGCGAGCCGCGTCTCGGCATTGAGGAGTTCCCCGCCGAGGGTGGGTTGTTCGTGTCCGTTCTTGAATCAAGTGGACTCTACGCACCGGAAGACAAGGGGTGGCGTTTCGTTTCACCAATGGAGACGCTTGATGATCCGTGCTTCCTTGCTCCTATGTGGGAAGCGGCGCTCGCGCATGTGAAAGCGCATGCTAGGCGGACCGTTGCCGTCTCTGAACTGTTCGACCTGTGGCGCAAGCCGCCGTTCGGTCTCAAGGACGGGCTCATGCCGATTCTTGCCGTGGCGTTTGTGTTATCTCACCGTGATAAACTGGCGGCCTATCGGGACGGTATTTTTAGAGCGCGATTTGACGATGTGGATGTCGAGTATCTGGCAAAGAATGCGACCATCATACAGTTGCGTTGGATGGACCTGTCGGAGGGTTCCCGCAATTTACTTTCCAGTATGGCGCAGGTCGTCCGCGATCTCGATAGCGCAAACACCCTTATTCATCTGGAGCCTATTGATGTTGGTCGCGGCCTGGTGGCGATCTACGATCAACTGCCGCAATGGACCACGCGAACGATGCACCTATCTGCGAACGCTGTGCGTGTCCGGGATATTTTCAAACGTGCGCACGATCCCAATGCGTTTCTATTTGAAGACATCCCAGGAACGCTCGGTGAAGACGTAGCGCTGGCCACTAACCGGGATGTGCACCGGATCATAGCAAGCGTCCGAGAGGGGCTAGAAGAATTAGTCCGTGCCTATCCTGAAATGCTCAACCGCCTGCGCGATAGCATGCTTTCGGAATTGCAGGTCCCGAATGCCTCGCCGCAATCGCTGGCGGAATTACGAGACCGTGCAGAAAACATCAGGCAGCTTGCCGGCGACTTCAGGCTCGAAGCCTTCGTTGGCAGGCTCTCGCAGTTCGACGGTAGCGACGAGAGCTTTGAGGGTATTGCGAGCCTCGCGGCGAACAAGCCGCCCCGCGATTGGGTTGATCCCGATCTCGATCAAGCGGCGATTGAGCTGGCTGATATGGCGCAGAAATTCCTCCGCGCCGAAACATTCGCGCGTGTGAAGGGCCGACCGAACAAACGGCACGCCATGGCCGTGGTGGTTGGTATGGGTGGCCGACCGACGCCGGTCCATGACGAGTTTACCATTACCGATCTGGAGCGTGAGGAGGTGGATGCGTTGATTAAACTGGTAGACGCGGCTCTGAACCGTAGCGGTGAAAAGCCGCGTAACGTAATCCTGGCTGCGCTGGCCGAACTGAGTGCTCGGCATCTCAAGAAGGCCGCGGAAGCCAATTCGACAGAGAGTTGGCAAAAAAAGCGGAGGGCGTCGTGAGTGGGGCGGACATGGAGCGGCACGTACTCGGTCTTTCTGGTGGGCGAGATAGCGCAGCGCTTGCTGTCTACATGCGGCAGCAGCATCCTGCTCTCGACATTCAGTATTTCTTCACGGATACGGGCAAGGAGTTGCCAGAGGTCTACGAATTTCTTGGACGGCTGGAAGGGTTTCTCGGACAGCCCATATTACGGCTGAATCCTGACCGGGATTTTGATTTCTGGCTGAAGCAGTACAACGACTTTCTGCCCTCTCCGCAAACCCGTTGGTGTACCCGGCAACTCAAGCTGCGTCCGTTTGAGCAGTGGTTACGTCCAATGCTGCAAGCCGGCGAGACGATCTACAGCTACGTAGCGATCCGTAGCGATGAAGAATACCGGGAGGGGTATTCGTCCAAGAATGACAAGCTCATCGTTAAACTACCCTTCAAGGAAGCGGGTATCGACAAGCCCGGCGTTCTGGAAATTCTTGATGGTGCCGGGCTGGGCTTGCCGAAGTACTACTCATGGCGTACCCGTAGCGGCTGCACGTTTTGCTTCTTTCAGCAGAAGATCGAATGGGTACGGCTCAAAGAGCAACATCCCAACGCTTTTGAGGAAGCCAAGCGCTACGAAAAGACCGCTGTCGAACACGGCTCACCGTTCACCTGGAGTCAAGGCGAGTCATTGGAAGAGTTGGAACGACCAGAACGGGTAGACCAGATCATGCAAGATCACGCACAACGCCTGGCACGTCGGCGCTCCAAGGTCCAGCCCAATCCACTAAGGCCGGATAGCGAGCCGCTGGATATCGATGATCTTTACGGGAAGGCGAAGGTGTGTTTGGCGTGTCACAAGTGAGAATATCGACTACATCTTCATCACGAGAAGGACCCTCAATCGCCGTTCAGTTGGCTCCCTGGGGGAGCTCTCCAACGCCTCTGCTACCGCGTTGGTATCGTGAAACACTCTCCGAGTTGCGTCTCCCTGACGAAGTAAGGAAGGCAAACTCAACGGTTGCAACAGTTGGTGATCTTGATGCGTTCTGGAGGGAAGCACGGTCGCCACTTGACCGTGCTGGGCTGTATTCTCTGGTGGAGCTTGTTGGTAACTATCGTCCTCCGCAGGACTACGTTGTCATTCCAGCAGAGATTGATCACCTTGAGCTCGCTCGGTATCCGTTGTTGCAGCGAACGGCCAAGACCCTCCGTCGAGAGGGCTTGCTCGAAGGACATAGCGACCTCTCGGTGGGTGAGTTGCTGTCGTTGAGGAACTTCGGCATTCTCTCCCTTTTAGATCTCATGTGTGTCGCTGAGCTCGCGCTGATGGGACGAATCCCGCAGTTCGTCACACCTAGAGCTAGCCGTATCGACAGCGAAGAATCAGAGTGGAAGACGAGTGCTTGGAGCAGTGCAAGCGATTTGTTTGAGGCGTTGCTCGCTGCCGCTAGCGAGTTCTACGGAGCTAGCACTGTGAGCGATGTATTGCGGTTGGACCTCCCCAGGTTAGCCGCGACGCTCAGAATTGCACCGGCTCTTGAATCTTTAATCCCAGATCTGACAACTCGCTACATATCCAATACCGTGATCGTACGGCTTGCGTTGCTGTTGGCCTCAATGTCGTCAAGGCAGAAATTAATTCTCGAACAACGACTCTTCGTGTCTAGTCCCCATACCCTCCAGGAGCTGGCAGATCAGATCGGCGTCACTAGAGAGCGCGTGAGGCAGATCGAGCGACAGGTGTTGAGAACCGTCGAGGATACTGTTGGCTCTGAGATCAGCCTTATCGCAACCCTCCTTATCGATCAGCTAGGTCCCGTCATCGCAGCTGCCGAATTCGAATGTTTGATCACCGACGTGTTCAACGATAGTTCGCTGATGAAACCAACGGTCGATCTGGCCCGTCGGATGCTCAAATCCCGGCTCAATTACTCATGCGTTGACGATTGCTGTTTCAACGAGGCTGCTACTGATGTTGTTGCGACGCTACGAGATACGGCCCGCGAGGTTGCCGACGATGTGGGTCTGATTGACGAGGAAGCCTTGCGAAATCATCTTCCAGACGGAGAGTGGAACGGCTACATTTCGCAACTTATTGAGCGATGCAAGTTCCATCGGGTCGGGGGTCGGATCGCTCTGCGAAACACCACTAAAGCGCGAGTCAAAGCCGCGCTTCTTAAGATTGGGTGGCCGGCCACCAGAGAGGAGATAGCAGCAATTTCTGGGCTCGACCCCGCTCGGGCTAGCAGCCACCTCTCCGCGATTCCCTCCGTGGTCAGGATGGATAAGATCCATTGGGGGCTCGCTGAGTGGACCGAAGACATATACGAAGGTATCCCAGCTGAGATCATTCAGCGGATCAACGAGGACGGAGGTGCTACCCCTCTTAAGAGGCTCTTTGATGAGCTGCCGAGATTATTCGGAGTGAGTGAAGCCAGCGTTCGAGCCTATGTCAGTACGCCACAGTTCACACTCTCCGATGGCTACGTCAGTTTGGCAGACGAGTCGTCAATAATCCTCCGTGATCTCGACGATGTTGTCGATGGTCGCGACGCGTCCGGTAACCCGTATTGGACGTTTCTCGTTGAGAACCGTTACTTCGATGGATACAGCCTTGTGGGCCTCCCGCCAGAGTTCGCTCGTGAACTTGGCTGTGAGCCCAACGATAAGATATATGCGCTCGTGACCTATCCGAAAGGCTGCGGCGCACTGTCTGTTATCTGGCGGCTCGCTTCGCCTGTGGGTGCTAGCCTCGGGCATCTCGCTGATCCGCTCCAGCGACTCGGGGTGAGCGGTGGAGACCGTGTTTGTCTAGTCATCAAAGGCCCTGGCGTTGTCGACCTGCGCCGAGAGAGTACAACGGTGTCAGTGGAGGAAAGCTCTGACACGTCAGCGGATTCTTTACTTGAACGTATGAAGAACCGCCGGAGGATGATTTAACGTGCTTGCGGACGAACCCACACTGCGCCCAGGACTTTATCGGTTACCTGACCAGCCAGTCGGGCCGCGCGTGTTCATCCCCGCGTTCCGATCTGCCACATCCGTCCGGGGCGCATTTGGCTGGTTCACTGCCGGCTGGATAGCAAGACTTGCTCCTGGGCTTGCCGAGTACCTCAACCGCCACGACACAACACCAATTGACTTCACCGTTGCACCGACTCTCTTCGCCGCAGAGCGAACAGTCATCGAACAGGCCTACAACATGTCCGCTGAAGAGGCAGCGCAACGGGTAGCCGCCGTATTCATCGATGGTCGAGTCCAAGCATCAGCACTCGGGCGTCACGCCTTAGACTGCCTTGCTTGGATGGTCGCCACTGAACGGCTACGCCTTCGCGTCGCCGTCCCGAAAGCCCAGTCCAACTACCATCCTAAGATTTGGCTGTTTGACGATGGAGCTCACCAAGTCCTCGCTCGCGGCTCGGGAAACGCAACTGGGCGCGGGCTCGCCAGCGGTGTCGAGCACCTCGACGTCGACGTCACATGGATCGACCACAGTCGCTCTCGTGTTCGAGACGGCGTTGAAATTCTCGACGATTGGGCTCGCGGACGCAGCGACGGCATTGAGTGCGTAGTCGAACTCCCGGAAGCCCTTGAGCAGAACATCATCCACACCGCTCCAGAGATCGCACCAAATCGAGCAGATTACGTCAGAGCAGTGACCGAGGACGGGAACCCGGCGTGGGCGATCGATTCGACCGAATCGCTACGGATGCGGTTTGCGCCAACGCGCACTGCGGACCGACCTCGCCTGACGATTCCCGAGGGATTAGAGTGGCAGGAGGGTCCCTTTGCGCACCAAAGCGAGGCCGTCACAGCCTGGGAATCAGGGTCAGACCCCGAACGCGGCACGATCTCCATGGCAACCGGTGCAGGCAAGACCCTCACAGCGTTGATTTGCACCACCCGCGTACAAGATCGACTTGCTGGCGAGCCGCTGCTCGTTGTCGTCTCGGCACCATCCATCCCGCTCATCATCCAATGGTCAGCGGAGGTGAAGAGATTCGGGCTCAACGCCGTCGCCCCGAGCCTCGAATCCAACGCTGCCGGCGCTCTGACCAACCTATTTCGAGGACTCGTCACAGGCGGTACCCACGTAGCGATCGTCACCAACAACCTCCTCTGCTCACCAACGTTTCAATCCACGGTGGCGCTCAAGACCGGACAAGCCGACAACTCGGTGCGGACGCTGCTCATCGCTGACGAGGCGCACACACTCGGCGCGGAAGGCTTCCTCTCGAACAAGCCAGACTTCTTCGAGCGACGGCTAGCCCTCTCAGCTACCCCCGAACGCCAGTATGACCCTGACGGCACCGAAGAGATATTCGCTTTCTTCGGACCGCCGATCTACGAGTTCGGGCTTGATCGAGCCATTGGGTTCTGCCTGTCTCCGTACAACTACTATGTCCACGCAACGACCCTCGACGGCGACGAACTAGACGAATTCGATGCCCTCACCTACAGGATCGGAGCCGCCATTGGTCAAGGCATCGATGACAACGAGACGCTAACTAGCCTAGTTATCGCGAGGCGAAGGATCATCGAGACTGCCCAAGCCAAGCTGTCGCTCCTACGGGCAGTGCTCGAACAACGCGGACCACGCTCGCTGGAACAGACGCTGATCTATGCCTCCGCCAAGAACCCCGAGCAGTTCGACGACATCGCCGCAATGCTTACCGCTCTCGACATTCGATGGGCTCCCGTCACTCAAGAGACCACCGCCAACCGGCCATTACTAGCTCGGACCCTCGAGACATTTAGCGAGGGTGGCTACCAGGTCCTTTTAGCCAAGAAAGTCCTCGATGAGGGTGTCGACATCCCTAGTATCAGGGAAGCATTCATTGTTGCTTCATCCACGGTTCAGCGAGAATGGATCCAACGACGAGGTCGTGTGCTCCGACGCCATCCTGAAAAGCCGTGGGCGATTATTCACGACTTCCTCGCGCTACCGCCGGCACAGATGCTCCGATCCGAGGAGACGACAAACATGAAGAAGATCATCCGGACCGAGTTGGGCCGCGCATACTCCTTCGCCGCACACGCGAGGAACGCTGTTGGCGATGAAGGAGTGCTCTCCGACCTACAGCGAATCAGAACCGCATACTGGCCTGAGAGAGAACGTTCACTGATTTTGCAGCAAGCCAGCGACAGCTTCATCGCTACTGCAACACCACGAGGAAAGCCATGGTAAACAACTACGATCGTATCTACGCCGAAATCAAAAAGGAAGCGCGGTGTTCCGCTCCTGAACACAACATCGACTCGGACGCGCTTGTCAACTTGGTCATGGAAATAGTCGATCTTGAGGACCAGAACTTCATCAAGAATGTCGCGCACATAAGACAGCGTATCGAAGAGATGATCCTCACCACAGCGATGAACCAAATGACGCGTGAGGAGCTGTAGCGATGCTGAGATTCCGTCGAATCGAGATCGACAACTTCGTCTGCTTCAACGACGTCGTGATCGAACCTTCTATTGATCCTGAGAGACGACTCACTGTGCTGAGAGCTGAGAACGGTTCGGGCAAGACCACCTTTCTCCGCGCACTCCGATGGGGCATGTATGGCGAGAGGGGCTTACCTGGAGACTCGACGCGGTTCTCACTCCACCCTTCCTGGTGGCAACCCAATGACGATGGTATCAAGACAAAGGTCACGATCGAGTTCGAGACCGACGGCTCCACACGGCACTCCACAGGGGGTGGTCCCATCACCACCGTCTATCATCTTGTGCGGTCTGTCACAACGATCGGCAAGCCGACGGCGAGAGATGATGAACCCGACTTTCGCCGTATCAACGAACAGACGCAGTTAATGGTCAAGGAGGGTGATAGCACGTGGACTCAACATACCATGGGAGTTGACGCCGTTGTCGAACAGCTCCTCCCGTGGAATCTCCGCGATTTCTTCGTGATGGATGCTGACGAGGCAACCGACTTCGTCGGCGGCAGCGAGAACAAGGTGATGAACCGCCAGGCCGTCATCGGCAAGACAACCGCAGCCGTGCACAGCCTTCTAGGCATCGACGTTTTTAAGAAAACATCGAATCGGGTGACGGACATGGCCCGAGCATTCGGTGTCCAGGCCACTAAAGCCATCGGAGACACAGACCTCAACGCTCTCCAGGACGAGCTCAACCAACTCAGAGCGGAGGAGGCCGAACTCACGAAGAAGATCTCAGAACAGAGAACCCAGAAGACTGAGCTAGAGGACCGGCTTCGACAACGGCGGGATGACCTCGAAACGGAGCTTAAGGACGTCGGAGCAGCCGAAGAACTCAGAATACGCCTCGTCGAGAATCGTAAGCAGTATGAACGGGTTAGCAAGAACCGGAAAACTACTCTCGCTCACCTTGCCGGTGAACTCGAATCAACCGAGCTTCTCGCTTCTCTGGCAAGCAGCAAGATCGAAAGAGCGTATGAAATACTGCGACCTCTCTACGAAAAGGGCCACATTCCCCTCAAGCATCTCAACTTCGTACGCGACCTCCTCGAATCGGGAACCTGCATTTGCGGCCAGGACCTCTCCGAAGACGGCTTGCTTCGTCGACACGTAGAAGATCGGATCGCCGAATCCGCAAAACAAGAGGAACGCGCCAACTACCTTGGTCAACTTCACGACGCTGCCAAATCTCTCATGGACCATGTGGCAGCCACCAAATGGGGCGATCGGAGCGCGCAGCTCGCAGGCGACCTCGCCGCACTCGACAAGAATATTGCGAATCTCGATCTCGAAAAGCGAGACATCAACAACAAGCTCGACTCCCTTAATGAGGAGAAGATCCAGGTCATCCGCGAGGAGATCGAGGCGCTAGAGACTCAGGTAAACAACCTCAACCGCAACCTCGGAAGCAATGAGGCGGCACTCCCACCCCTCACCAGCAACATCGATTCCCTCGATAAGCGGATTCACCAGCGGCAACGTAACGAACAACGAGCCGCCGACAAACGGATGGCGGAGACCATGGCGAAGCTCGTCGTCGATGTCCTCAACCGAGCCTACGGAACTATTCAGGCCAAACAGGTGGGCGAGCTCTCTCAACGGATGAATCTCCTCTTCGCCCAGATGGCAGCCAACGTCTCGGACGACGACTTTGACAAAATACAACGCAACAAGACGACGCTCAAGATGATCGCCGAAGTCGGCCTCCGGCCCGTCGACGACAAGCCCGATGCCTACGAGATCTACGCGCTCAACAGCCGAGGCCGTTCCATGCCACCAATTGAGATCAACGGCGCTTCCCGCCGGGTGCTCGCACTGTCATTCGTGCTTGCGCTGTGCGCCGAGTCTCAGACCTACGCACCTTTGATCGCGGACTCGCTGCTTAACTTCATGTCAGGCACAGTGCGACGCAACACGCTCCGTGTCACCGCAGAAAACTCCAGCCAGCCCATGCTTCTACTGACTGGTTCTGACCTTCAAGCGCCGTCGGAAGCCGAGCTTGTGGCTCAGTACGCCGGTGCTACCTACACTCTCACCGGCCAATGGGACGCAATCGACGCCGGCTCGGGAGGAGACGTAATGCATTGGATCGAACAACGTCGGGTTTCACTTATTTGCCCATGCGGCCCCCGTCAATATTGCAACATCTGCGAACGAACCGGACAAGCTGGATCGCCAGGATGGAGCAGACGGATCTAGGGGAGATAGCTCATGAACTACTTCACAACTCTATTGTCGTCTCAGGCCCACTCTCTCTTCCTCCCAGCCCAGTCCAAGGACGACATTGAGCGGTACGTATTACAGCACCAGAGGGGAAGCATCAGCCCGGAACGAGTCCCTTTCCGCCGCCAACTAGATTTCTGGGCCTTCGCTATTGCCTCTGCCATCGCACGTGGAACACCGCCGCTCGAAGGACCCTCTACCAACTGGGGACGAAAGTTCGCCGACACCCGATCTGTACAGATGCCAGACGGGCTATGCGAAATGCTCGCTGTCATCGCTCTAACCACGCTAGGCCCGAACCATGAAGGTATAGACGACCCCTCGCAGATCATTGAGCTGGGCAACCGGCTCGCAGGTGCTGGCTGCCCAGAACTCCTCAAGCAACTCAGCAACCCAGATCTGCGTACCACCGTTCTCGACAAAGCACTGGAGTTCGCATCGTCTCTGCGATCTGACACAGACGCCCTGCCGTAGTCAGACAATGAAGGGAGTTGCACAATGGTGCTGACAATCTAGCATAGGATTCACATACCGAGTTGAGAAGCCCTCGATAGGACGAGGATCGAACGGCGATGGCTTTTGGGAAGCAGTAAATCATTTGAGCGCCTCCCGTTTGAACCCCTGCTTCCTAACGAAGAGACGCTTGAGGCCATGGCGGCAGCCCACCGCGGTGAGTTGGTCACCGTCGGCGGACTACGCGATCTGGTGGCTGATCTCAATACGGACGATTAGGCGAACCTCATCGATGGGATTCACACATTCGTTCAGAGCGGACTTCCCACGACACCCGTCTCGATTTGACACAAACGGCACTTCACCAGACGCTGAACGATCACACAGCTAGGGCGTTTCACGATAGACTCTCGCCGTGCAGGGGGCTCCCGTCATGCCGGACGTGATCCGGCATCCAGCGGGCGGCGGGGGCTGGGGGGCTGGATTCCTGCTTCCGCAGGAATGACGGACGGCGACACAGCATCGTAATGTGCTCTAGGCTTGGTGGAGTTCAAGCTCAAGGCGCATCCCGACAGCGGCCGCGGCGCGTTTCAACGTATGCAGCGTCACGCCTTCGTTCTCCGGGTCAAGCAACCGGTCGAGCTGAGAGCGACTGGTTGCCATGCGCTCGGCCATCCCTGCCTTGGAGAGGTTTTGCGCCTTCATCGCCTTCTCTAGCTTGTAGGCAAGCACGGACTTGATCGCCTGGTTCTTCTCGTCTTCATAGGTTCCGTCCTCCCGGAGCAAGCTTTCAAGCGTTGAGCCGAGATGTGGGTTTTTCTTAGCCATATCGATTGTGCTCCTTATCAAGCTGTGGTTGGCAGAACGCCTCGAACAAGCGGCCCGGCCGGCTAATCAGACGGCTGTTTTTGCGCACAGTATAAGGCTGCATGGACATCCGGCGCTATAACGACCCTTGTTGGCCTTCAACCTCAGGCTTGCCGGGGAAGCGTTCGACCTTGATGGCGTTTTCCCTTTGTCGAGCCTGGGCAATATCGTAGCTGTTCTGCATTCGCATGAGCGTATCCATGCCAACGCGAAAGCCTTCTCGATACGCAGGGCCATTTCCGGGGAAAGCGAGGAGCGCCCGTTCAGCAGTGCCGAGAGCGCAGGTCGCGTGACGCCCAGCGCCTTTGCGGCTTCCGTGACGGAAAGTTTCAGCGGCTCAATAATTTCGGTTTTGACAAACCCACCCGGATGAGGCGGATTCTTCAGCCTATAACTTTTGGATGTCTCCATGGTTTTCACCCTCGCCGACCGTTATGGAGTTTAGGGAGTAAGCGCTCGGCTTTTACTGAGTCTGCCTGATTGACCACGGATTGATCAGCGAGACTCCCGTCCCCTCAAAATCCCCGACATTTCTGGTTGCAAGTCGCATGCCTCGACAACGAGCAATCGCGGCGATCTGGCAGTCGGCCTGGGTGATCGGCCGGCCGGAGGCACGACGTTCGGATGCGATCATGGCATAGGTGCGAGCCGCCTCGCTATCGAAGGGGAGAGGAAGTTCACTCGAAGCGAGGCGGTTCGCGTATCGGCTCTCGTGGAGGGATATCGAGTGCGCCGTCCCCGAACGGCTTGAAAAGTTTGTGAATGGTGGTTCCGAGATTCTTGGCTGGGGCGGCCTTCTGGCCCAAGACCGTACGCAAAATGCTGCGCGCTTCCTCCTCCATGGAGCAGCCGTGCTCGGCGGCTCGAATGCGGAGTCGCCGTTTCAGTCCTTCTTCGAGGTTGCGGATCGTAATGCTGGCCATAATCGCCTTCTCTCTGAATGCAGTGCAGAGTTATGCAATGATTGCATTGCTGTCAAGAGAAAGCGTTCGATTCCAGCCACGTGTGTTTGTCCTGTTCCTTGGGAGGAGATAGCCTAAATTTCTATATGTTCTACTGCCGCTCAACCGCGGAGGGCGCCTGCCGACATACCGAAGCTTGGCTGTTCACTCACATTATGATACAAAAATACAACTTTCTGAATTATGTAACTGGAGGCCCACAATGACGCTGGTCACGGTGAAGCCAAAGTTCCAGGTCACCATTCCTGCCAAGCTGCGGAGACAGATCGACCTGCAAGAGGGCGACCTCATGGAGGCGACCGTTGTCGAAAATGGCATCCTCTTACGGCCCAAGGATGTAGTAGACCGCAATGCTACCGCCGACCGTATTGCGTCCATCCTGGCGCATACCAAACCCTCGTCCGAGGATATCGGTCGTTCCGGGGACGAGATTATGCAAGACGCCCTCGCTGACATAGCCAAGGCTCGTAAGGAACGTCGTAACCCTAAGACATGAAGGTTGTCATCCTGATTACCGGCAAAATACGGAGATAGCCTAACGCGCAGCCTTGCGCATCAGCCGGTGTCCGGCCAAACGGAGGCCGCGAGCGGTCAGGGCGACCTGCCAGCCTTCTCGGGTGCCGATCAACTCCGGCTTTTCGTACAGCCCCTTTTTCTCCTCCTGACGGGTCAGGCGGGAGAATTTTTCATACAGGGGATGGTCGGTGGAGATAAATGTTTCCTTGCGGTGCAGAATCGGCGGATTGGGCGAATCCCGGTAGGTGCGGGAGCGAATATTGAACGTCTGTAAGGGAACGAGCAGAGAGCTGGCCAGGGCGGGATGCGGGTCGCGCTCGAAGTCCGGGTAGGACAGGTAGGAGACCCGGGGCTGGTCGCGGTGCAGCTTGATGATATTCGCGCCCTCCACCACCCCGATATACGCCCGCGCGCAGCCCTCAAAGGCGCGCAGAATGGGCGGGAGTTGGGGCAGGGCCGACTCGTGCACGTATAAGGCCTGGCGCGTCAGTTTTCCGACAGCGGCGCTCCGGCAGGCCTGATCGACCGCAACCCGGTCGCCGGCGGAGAACAGCAGATCGTCGGCCAGAGAGCAGGCGCGGCGATAGGACGAGAAAAACGCGCGTACATCCCGCTGTAAATCGCGGGGTAATTGGCTGAAGCGCGGGCGACCCTCAAAGCGTGACAGGGCGACATACAGGAGAACATCCTGCTGACGCTCGGCCCGAATGGTATTCCATTCGTCAGCGCCGGTGACGCGCCGGATGACGCCATAGGCCCGTTTGAGACTGCCCAACGCTTGGCAAATAGCCTCCGTCTCGGGCAGCTCGGCGTCCTCCGGTAAGCGCCCGCGGGCCGTCAGAAATTCGATCAGCGGCTCCAGGATAGCCTTATGCTGCTCGAACAGGACTGCGCTGAGACGCTGGCGCGGCACCGTAAACTGGCGCCGATAGCGCGAGGCGGCAAAAGACTGGCGTTGCTGCGGGTCCAGAAACACATAGAAAATCCCCGGTCCGGCCGGCACGCTCGAAGCGCCGAGCACCGCGTCGATCCACTCGCGTAGCTCTTGCTGTTCAAAGAATTTCTGGAAGGTCCCGCGACGGGTAATGCCCCCGTCGGTATGGGGGGTCAGCGTATCGAGCGCCGCTTCGAGGCTGAGGCGGGCGGACACGATCAGCACTGTTCGGGTCAGCGCCCAGGCCCGTCGGAGGGCGTCGGTACGCTCGGCTGGGTTTTCGATCACGTTGACCACATAGCCCAGATTCACAATATCGGCCGGAGCCCGCTCGTTGTCCGGGAAATAGGCCGGGTCCCAGCCCGCGCAGGGAATCTGCCGATGTCTGAGATGCAGGATATCCGTGCCCCGCCCGCAGCCATAGTCAAAGACGCTCGTCTCCGGGGTGATGAGGCCGTCCTCAAGCGCAAGACGGACCGGACGGGAGAGGTCGGTCCGCGTGATTGCGGTGCGATGTCGCTCAATCGTGGGCGCTGCCATCGGCTCGTCGGCTGCTCGCGCCAGGAGTTGCCGAGCAGGGTTCTCCGGCTGGCCACTATAGTCCTGGTTTGGCGTGTGCTCAATATCGCCCCGTGTCTCGTTGCCCAACCCCTTGCACACTTTTGTCCGGCCTGACTACAATGGCCGATCAAATCGAGTAGCAAAGGAGGGACTCGGAATGGCGAAAGTGAAACAAGTATTTGATGCGCTGGACGCGGCCCTGGTGCGGACCGATGCAGAAGAGTGGATTCAGAGCGGCGACGGGAATCAGTTCAAGGTGCTGCGGATCAGCAAAGAGACAGGCGCCTGGAGCGCGCTCATCAAGGCCGACAAGGGCCAAGTGAATCCGCCCCATACGCATCTGGGTGCGGCCGATTTCTACGTCATCTCCGGCGGCTTCGACTATCGGGGCGGGTCTGCGCGGGCCGGGGATTGGGTGTATGAGCCGGCCGGTGCGGTGCATGAAGCCACCTCACATCCGGTTGATACCATCTATCTGGCCAACGTCTACGGGCCGGTCGGTTTTCACGACGAGAACGGCAATATCGCCCAGGTGCTGGACTGGCGGACGATTCAGTTGATGGTCGATGAGGCCAAAAAGAAGCGGGCCCAAGCCAAGGCCAGACGGAGCACCAAAAAGCGCGCGCCAGCGAAAGCCGCCAAAACCACCCGCAGCCGGAGAAGAGCCGCATAGAGGCCGCGGACAACAAAGCGGCGTTGTCAGATTCTCAAACGGGGCCATTTCACACCTCGGTGCGGAGCGTCTGCCCCTCACTCCGATCCCGATTGTCCCGTGGCTGGGGGCATGTGTACGCCCTCAAGATAGACCGCCGCGGGTCGGGAAAGCGTCAGGAGATCGCGTTCAGGGTCTGCATCGAGAATGAGGAAGCTTGCGGCATGCCCAGGGGCGAGGGTTCCAAGACCGTCCTCGAAACCCCAAAATTGTGCCGGGATCGTCGTCCCGGCAGCGAGAATTGCCTGACTATCAAGGCCGGCCTTGGCCAAGAGTTCGAGCTCCTGGGGATTAATCCCGCTAAAAGTCGTATAGCCCAGGTCGGTCCCGTACAGCACGGTGGCACCGCCGGCTCGCAAACGACGTAGGTTCTCCGCCGGCTCGGCTAAATCGGGGAACGCGGCCAGGGTGGAAATGACCGCTCGTCCGGACCAGGCTTGCACGGTCGTCTGGCTGAGGGGTTCGGTTGGGGTATGCGCCAGAACGTCAACTCCCGCCACCGCAGCCCGCAGAACATCAATATCATTGAGCGCATGCGCGACCACGCGCATGCCATATGAGTGCGCTCGGTCGGCAATGGCCTTCATTTCCCGATCGCCGAGTATGGAGGGGTTTTTCGCTATTGAGAGGGCTCCCCCACCGGTTGCGTCGCCAACCGGCAGCTTGATAACCCGAGCCCCGGCTGCATGCAGGCGCTCGACTGCTTCTCGGGCCGCCTGCACCCCACTAATTTCCAATCCGTATCCATCGCTGCCCCAGCTCCGGGTTGGGTAGCCGGTGAGGGCGGTCACCATCGGGCCGGCAAGCAGTGTTTGGAGCGGCCTCAGATCTGTTGTCAGAAACGAAATCGGCGCGGCCAAATCAACCGCCGCCGCGACCCCGCCCCGAGCGAGTTCGGGAGCGCTGAAGCGGTAGGCTAAATGGACGTGGCTGTCGATAAAGGCGGGCGCAAGATACCGGCCGTTGGCGTTCACGGTCCGTAAGGTCTTGCTCGGCGCGGCCGCTGTAATCTCTGCGATTCGGCCGGCCCGAACAACTAGGCTTGCTTGCCCGTGGCCCACGATATGCCCGCCGACCACCGCGAAGGTTGTGGTATTTTCTTCCTGAGGAGATATGCGCTCGTCAGCCCAGAGCGAGGACGACGACATCGCCAGCGCGCTCAACGCCATACACAAGACTGCTGTATGCATAGGCAAGAACCTGTGCCTCTCAACAGGACGTAGGCAGGCAGAAGCTGGAGTACGGAGGGATGTCAGCCTGCCTACGCTCGCAGAGCGAGGCTCCCTATCTGCGATCAATGAAGACGCGCTCTTTGGCTATCCACATGGCCGAGCGCGGAAAATCAATAAAATGGGACTCGTCCTCAACCGCGATCTCCATGGCCCGTTTGGCTTCCGGGATGTTGGCCAGCGTGGCCAGGTCGGCGCGGTTGAACCAGGCTTCGGCATGACCGGCGTAGGGCGGGGTGGTTGTCCCGCGGCTGGCCCGGAGCTGGTCTTCGAGTTCGTCCGCGTAGTAGTGGACCTGGAGATAGCGCTGCATGCCCATGCCCTGGGCCACACCGCGAATCACCGGGCCGTGGTTGGTACGCCAGTAGAGCTGGGCCTGTTCGAGGCTGAGATGCTCGGGCTGGCGCAGACAAAAGAAAATTTTCACCAAAGGGCTGGATTCCCGCGCCACCATTTCTTCCGGCGTCGGGTTGACCTGCGGGTATTCGTAGTTGAACCACAACGGCGAATGAGCCAGATCGATGAAGCGCGCCTCATCCTCGACGAGTTCTTTTGCCGCGGCTTGACCGGCCGCGTTCTCCAGGGCTGAGGTGAGCGCCGCGCGATTGGGCCACCACACCTCCGCCACGCCGTCATAGGGTTCCTCCATGCCGCCGCGGGCTTCCGCAAGCTGGTCGTTAATGGGATCGTCCAGGGTATGCACCTGGACATAGCGCAGGACGTTCAGCGCGGTGGAACTCTTGGCCACCAAGGGGCCATGAACGGCACGCCAGTACTGTTGGAATTCGGCCCGTGACATCTCCGGTTTGCGCCGCAGGACAAAGGTTAAGCGAATCATGGCATACCTCCTTTTTCTCGGTCAGGCCAGCGGGGCGCCGAGTCTTCCAGCCGCCGTCATAGCGCGTCGAACCGAGGCCGTAAAGCGTCGGGCGGGACCGACTCAACCCAGCAGGTCCTCATCCTTCCGTAGGTAGGGGTCTCCCGCTGCCTGCACCTCGGCGTGATTATCGGGCCGGCCGTTGCTGACCAGAATCGGCTGGTCGCCGGCTCTATCGAGCTGGTTGGCAAGCACACGGGCAGTGACCCTATTCTGGCTGGTATGACTGTGCGTCGTTCCGCCGGCTGCCTGCATCACAATGGCCGGCGACTGCCCGTTGAAAACATTGCGAGAGAGCGTCGCCACGACTTGGTTGTCCGTGGTCTCCACGTTGTCCAGGCCGGACCCGCCGACCAGACGGATCGCGTGTGCTTTCCAGTCTGCAATCTCGTTCCGATCAATCACGACGCGACAGGTGTTATGCCGGGCCTCTCCCAGCGCCCCGTGGACGGCGATGCCGACCGGGCTGTCGGCAATCGTATTGCCCGTAAGCAAGGCGCTGAGCTGGCCGTGTTGGGGCACCTTGTCCGCCAGGGGAATGGCGGTCAGGATGTTGATGCCAAACTGTTTGTTCCCCCGGAGGGTATTGTCCGCGACGGTCAGCGATTGCCTATTGGACGCCGGCCCGAACGAACACGAAAACAGCAGGCCGGCCCGCTCACAGTCTTCAATCGTGTTGCGCAGGATGGTGGCAGCACAGGACACCCCGTCCGGCTCGGGAAAGAAACAGATAAAGGCGAGGCCATCGGCAAAGCAGCGGCGCATGATATTGTCGGTAATGGAGAGCTGGTTGCGTTGGCCGGCGCGGGCTTCGGCAAAAATATGATGGCCCTGGCGCGCACCCGTCCCGCGGGGCAGGGATGGCTCGAAGCGTGCCAGGCCGTTGTCTGAAAAATCACAGTCTGTTATGAGCGCTGCGGTCACGCCGCATAAGAAAATACCGTGATCCCCGTGGTTGCTGATCGTGCACGAGCGAACCGTGACCGAGGCGGACGGGGGAACGCCAATCCCGTGGCCGCCGCCCTGGGTGACGGTCACGCCGCTGAGACTCGCCCCGTCTGTGAGGACGACGACCGACTGCTCCGGTCGGATGGGCTGAAAGGAAGGCGAGAAGTGGCCTTCGCCGTCAATAATGCACTCCGCTCTGGCGGCGCCTTGGACATGGACGCCGGGCGGCAGGGTTACGGGCAGGCGCTCTCCGGTCAGAGACGGGGAGTACCGTCCGGGCTCGACCAGGACCACATCGTCCGGCTGGGCCTGGTGGAGGGCTTCCGAGAGCGAGTGCGCATCGGCACGAGCGGAGTGAGGCGAGACAAAAATCGTCTTCATCGTTCTTCCTTACGGGTGTCGGCCGGCATGAAAAAGATGCCGAAGCACCCGAAAAACATACACACAAAAGCCAAAAAAAGGCCCGGATGAGACATCCGGGCCTAGGGCTCAAGACGGCGGGGTTCCCATACTCCAGACGTCTCTACGCACCCCGCAGCCTAGCGAACTCCACCCCCAGGGTCAATACCTGAAAAATCACAAAAGCACTGTTTGTGTCGAATCGTCCTGGAGCTGTGGCTTGAATTTAGAACATTCTGTTATTTTGGGACAGCCATTTTTAGCAACACCATTTTAAGTTGACGAACTCCCTATTTCAAAAGGACTTTTTTTTGAAAAAACTTTTCCAAAATGCCATTTGGGCATTGACGTTTTTCTGCTGTTTTGGTAAAAAACTGTTCCAGAACGAGCTCAGCCTAGGGTTCACGGTCAGGAATGGGGTTCCCAACCAAGAATGGAAGTCGGTGAAAATGAGCGCGAGGGGGCTAACACCTACCCAGTCGCGCTTTCAACTTCCACACTCCGGACGTGGACGCAACTACGAGGTAGACAGGACCAAACCGGAAGTTGATCCGCAGGCGAGCACATTCAGACCAGGAAAGGCCCTGTGAAGGGCCTTTCTATTTTTTTCAGGTAGTAACACATGGCAACCGACCCAACCGAAAAGCTTCCCAAGATACAAGTCTCCAGCGCCTATCCGGGCGCATGGTATATCGTTGAGGTAGACGGTGGCGATGGTGGCTTATCCATGGAGCTACGTCGGCCGGTTGGCGAGGAGGACTCAGATGTCTTCCACCTCACTATTACGACAGCGGCGCGGCCGTTTGATGTCAAAAGCGCGCGTGACGGTGGAGAGGCGCACACCCACGAAGGCGTACATTCGACTCACCTGACTTTTACCAGCCCCCAGGCGGTCTGGCCGGATTTTGTCCGGTGTACGCAAGCCCTGGCCAGCATCTTTGATACGCTGGCAACCACACCGCTCGACCGTGAAAAGGTCCGCGAGAATCTGCTGAAGAAAAAATAACGGGGCTGAGGTCGGCCGCCGCCGGGCTACAAAGAGTGAACGTGTCCTCCAATGCGCATGGATAATGCTGGACACGTTTACTCTTTCTCGACCGCATAGCCCTTTTGGGTGCGGATCACCACGTCAGGCCGGGTGCTTTCCACGCGGACACTCCGGTACTGACTGCCACCCCCCGAGGACGCATAGCCGAGGCTGTACTGGAAGCGGAGCTCGTGCGAGATGGTCTGGGTCGCCGTGTCCAGCACGGTCCTGCTGTTGACCACGTCCCGGGTATTGAGCAGAAAGTGGCGTCCGCCGGTTTCTGCACTCAGCCGCTGAAGCGTTCTGGAATCCACCCGCTCATCATGCCCACCAACGACAACGCCAAATGGACCGATGGCGAATCCGCTTCCACCGGACGCGTAGCGATGGTGCGGATTGCCGATCCCAATCGTGTAAATCAGCACGCCGGCACGTTGCGAGACGGCAATCGTTTGGGTGAGGGAAGACAGGCTGGCGGTATCCATGCCGTCGGTCATCACGATCAGGGCTTTCTTGCGGTGTTTGCCGAGTCTCATCCGCCTGAGGCCGGTGAGAATCGCGTCGTATAGAGACGTTCCGCCCCGTGGACGGAGGAGGCCGATGCCCTGCGCCAGGAGCATCCGACTGTCGGTGAAGTCTTGCAGCACAAAGGGCTGTGCGCTGAATCCGACCAGGAAGCCCTCATCCTGTGGCTTAATCGAACCGATAAACCGCTGCAGGGCGTGGCGCGCATGTCCAATTTTATTCCGCATGCTGCCGCTCGAATCCACGATTAAGCCCAGACTGACCGGCTCATTCTCGCCGGTATTGAAGTAGGTAATCTCCTGCCGCGTATCGCCTTCATACACCACAAAATCGTCCGTTTGCAGGCCGGGCACATAGCCGCCATCTTGATCCGTCACGGTGACGGTCACGAGCTGCTTGGGACGCGGGCGGAGGGGCTGGAGACGAGGCGGAAGACTCGCCTGCTGACTCGGCGGTGGCAGGGCGGGGCGTTGGGGCTGGACGGGAATTTCGAGCACCTGCTTCCCGGCGGGAGCCAGCCGCTGTGGGGCGGGAGTGAGGCTCCGCTGCTCCTCCGCAGGCGGTGGCCGTTTGCCCTGCCAGCCTTCGGTTTGCAGCGTTCTCTCCTGGGTCAGAACCTGGGTCGCACTCAGGAGGACAAGCCCTGCCCCAAACACGAGGCCAGCGAAAAGAGAAGTCCGGCTCATGATACGCCCACTCGTTGTCTCTATCTCTGACTGTCATAGACCCTTCCCTACACGGGAACAAGAGGGAATGCAGTGTGGGCTGGCCAGCCCGCCGTGAGCCGGTCTTCTTGACCCAGGGTAAGCCAGTGCTTATGACGATCCGACACAGCGGAGAGCAGTATGATTATCACCCACCACGGGATGACGCCTCAGATCGATTCCAGCGCCTATATCCAGCGGAGTGCCCAGATTATCGGCGATGTTCGGATCGGTCCGCAGTCCAGTGTCTGGTTTAACGCGGTGGTCCGCGGTGATGTGTGCGTGATCCGAATTGGGTCACGGGTCAACATCCAGGACAATGCCACTATTTATGTCTTTAGCGGGGGCATTCCAACCCTCCTCGGGGAGGGCGTCTCGGTCGCCCATAATGTGGTGGTCCACGCCTGCACTATTGGTGATTTTACCCTGGTCGGCATGGGCGCTATTGTCCTGGACGGGGCTGAGGTGGGCAAAGAATGTCTGATTGGCGCCGGCGCGGTGGTCACCCCACGAACGAAGATTCCGCCGCATTCGCTGGTGCTGGGCAACCCAGGCAAGGTCGTGCGCTCGCTCACCCCCGAGGAAATCGAATCGCTCCACCGCTCGGCGAATAATTATGTCAAGTTTTACCGTGAGTATATCGAGTAGGGCATTGCATAGCGGCCACTTCAGACAGGCCATCCGCACCGCGACCGGGCGAGAGAGACTCAACGGCGGTGAGAACGTCGGACCGGCAACAGCAAGACTGACCCGACAACAAAACCGCCGACATGCGCCCACCACGCCACCCCGCCGCCGAAGTCGGCGCTTGAGGTGGTCAGACCGTACACAAACTGCAACAGGAACCACAGCGCGAGAAAGATGACCGCCGGGACCGAGATGACCTGGAAGAAGAAAAAAATGGGAATGAGGGTCACCACGCGGGCAGACGGGAAGAGCACGAAATAGCCGCCCATGACGCCGGCAATCGCCCCGCTCGCGCCAATAACAGGAATAGAGGAGTCTGGTGCGGTCAGCGCGTGCAAATAGGTCGCGGCCACACCGCAGCCGAGATAGTAGGCCAGATAGCGTCCTTTTCCCAGGCGATCTTCGACGTTGTCGCCAAAGATCCACAGCATCCACATATTGCCGAGCAGGTGCAACCAGCCGCCGTGGACAAACATGGCGCTGAACAACGGGCCAAAACGGGTCACGAGATGCCACGGTTCGGTTTCAGACAGGGAGAAATAGTGGGCCGGCACGAAGCCGTACACGGCGACAAATTGCCCCAGCCGTGTCCCCAGCCCCAGCTCATACACAAAGACGAGTACATTCAGACCGATACAGGTCAGGGTCACCAGGGGAAACGATTGGGCTGGAATAGTGTCGCGGAGCGGAATCATAACAGCGTCGCTCCAGTCTACCGTGCGTGAGAACGAACGGAAAGGAAAGCCTCTCCCGGCAAGCAATGCTGCCCCGGTGTGACTCTGCCCACTACCGTCCTGGGTCCGAGGTGGTAAGGTAACGCCATGCCGGACGTGTCTGCTGTCACGCTGCTCTTGAGCCTGTGCTTGCTGGGCGTCAGTATCGGCCTCATTTATCTCTTGGGCAAGGTTTTTCTGGCGGGATTCCGTACTGCCTTTGGCGGCCTGTTTGAACGTGCGGCTTTTCGTCGTCAGAGCCTCCGCTGTCAGCGCGGCGATGAACTGCTTGAACGAGGCGACCTGGCTGGGGCGGCTCGGGCGTTCGGGAGCGCCTTTTTTCTCAGGCCCATTCGCCAGGACTCGTCCCTGCTGACCGTGGTCGGTAAATACCACACCGGCCTGCTCAACCGTCTGCTGACCGTGGCGGATGAAAAGAGTACAGCTGCCCTCCAAACAGACAAAAAGGCTGGGGCGGTTGACTCTTCTATGGACACCGGACGCCTCAGCCTGCCGGCCTTGGCGGACACCGATCGTTTACTCGCCGAGCGCCTGGAAATCCAGCTCGACGCCTTCCGGGAGCGAGCCGGAGAGGGCCGACCAAGCGCGCCCATAGAGCCCCGGCTCAAAGAGAATGAGCGCCAGCTTCGGAGCGCCATTGACCGCCTCCTGGGTGAGATTAGCTCGTCGGGTGAAGAGCGCGTGGTGTATCATTAAAGTCGGGCAGCGCCCGCTTCGGTCTGTGTTGACAAACGCGCCGAGCCCACCGATGCTGGGCGGCGGGCGGAATCTGACAGCGCTGGAGCCTTGGGAGGCAGTATGTTTGACGTGAACGCGATACGCGCGGATTTTCCGGGAACAACCCAGCAGGTCTATCTGAATGCCGCCGGGATTGGGTTGCCGCCGAGGTCCGCCACCCAGGCTGTCCAAGGCGCGGCGACCCTGCTCGGTCAGGGGCCGGCTGAGATGGGCTACCCGGCCTATTATCGGGCCCTGGGCGAACCGAGCGTTCAGGCCAGACAGGCAGCCGCCCGGCTGCTCACGGCCCAGCCCACAGAAATTGCCTTTACCGACGATACCACCATGGGGCTGAACACCGCCCTGGCTGCCATCCCTTTTGCACCTGGTGACAATATCGTGCTGTGCGACCTGGAGTATCCGCAGGTTGCCATCAGCGCCGCCCACTCCCAGAAGCATCAGGCGGTTGAAGTGCGGGTTGCCCGTCATCGGGGCGGCCTGATTGGGGTGGATGACTATGCCCGCTTGATAGACCAGCACACCCGCGCGATCGTGGTCAGCTCGGTGCAATGGATCAACGGCTTACGCATGGACCTGGCCGCGTTTTCAGACTTGGCCGAGCAGCGGGGCTGTTTTCTGGTGGTGGACGCCATTCAGCAGTTGGGCGCCCTGCCGCTGGATGTCTCCAATCTGCGCGTCGACTTTCTGGCCGCGGGTGCCCAGAAATGGCTGAACGCGCCGTTTAATATCGGGCTGTTATACATCCGTTCAGGAATCCAGGAGCGGGTCGAACCGGGCTTGGCGCACGGCCTGTTCGCGCTGGCCGAGCCGCCGGAAGGCTGGCTGCGTTATCTTGGCGACCCAGGGCTGACACCCTTTATGTCGCTGCCCCTGGCCTCGGACGCCCGCCGATTCGAGGTGCATGGCATGCCCAAAAATCTTGGGAGCGCGGGCCTGGCGGAGTCGCTGGCCTATGTCAATCAACTCGACTCAGCCGCCGTCACCGAGCATATTCTGTCGCTGGGCGACTTCCTCATAGAAGAGCTGAAGCGCCGGGACATCAAGGTCTGGACCCAAGAAGCGCACGCGCTACGGTCGGGCATTGTCACCTGCGAGCCGTTTGCGGACGCCGACCGGGTGCATCAACTCAATCAGGCGCTGGAGGCCCGGAACATCTATCCGAGCGTGCGCTACTGCTCCGGGGTTGGCGGGCTGCGGGTCTCGATTCATTACTATACCAGCCGGGACGACCTCGATGCCTTATTAGCCGGGCTGGACGAGATACTGAAGACGGACGGTGTGGCAAAGAGTAAACGTGTTCTCCCATAGACACGAGATGCTGAACACGTTTACTCTTTCTAGCCGGATGGATATTCACGCCGTCTTTTTCGATGCCGCGGGCACGCTGTTCCGCGTCAACGGTTCGGTCGGTGAGAGCTATGCCCGGCTGGCCCGTGAGCATGGCAAGGCCGTCAGCGTCCGGGATCTGGAAGCCGGCTTTCGGCGCTGCTTTGCCAGCGCGCCGCCCATGGCCTTTCCGGGGGCGGGCGCAGACCAGATTCCTCAGCTGGAGAAAGCCTGGTGGCATGACGTGGTCCAACAGGTCTTTGCCCCGCTCGGTCCGTTTCCCGGTTTTGAAGCCTACTTTAATGCCCTGTACGATTTCTTTGCCGAACCGCAGGCGTGGCAGCTCTATCCGGAAACGCGCCAGACGCTGGCGGCGCTGCACGCGCGCGGGTATCGTCTCGGGGTGATTTCAAATTTCGACGCGCGCCTGTCTGGCCTGCTCGACGGTTTGGACATCGGCCACTTCTTCGACCCTGTTGTCGCCTCGACGCACGCCGGGGCGGCCAAGCCCGAGGCCGCCATCTTTCACCAGGCCCTCGCGGAGTGCGAGCTCCAACCGCAACAAGCCCTGCATATCGGTGACAGCTATGAGTCGGATATTGTTGGCGCGCGGAATGCCGGACTCACCCCGGTCCTGATCGAGCGCTCCGGTCGTCAGCCGCGCAGCGCAGACTGCCGCGTTGTCCGTCGTCTGGACGAACTGCTCAAGGTGCTTGCATCCCTCTAGGGGCAGCCTGGGGGCGACTGCCCCTGAGCGCGTTTACACCGCTGCCGTGTCTCGCAATCGGGCGATATCTTCCCACGAATAGCCGGCTTCAAGCAAAATCTCTTCGCTATGCTGGCCGAGTTCAGGCGGAGGATTAGAGGTATCCAACGGCGTCTCACTCAGCGTAATGGGCGTGCCGGCGACGCGGACCGTCCCAATCTGAGGATGCTCCATCTCGGTAATATAGCCGTTTGCCAAGGCTTGTTCGCTGTTGAGAATGTCCTGATAATCCTGGACCGGGGTGGCAAGAATATCGATACCGGTCAAAATCTCCATCCATTCGTCAGTCGTTTTGGTCGGAAAGACCTCATCCAGGAGCTGCTCGATTTTGGTCCCGTCAAAATTACGAATCACGTTGTCACTGTATTCGGGCTCAGACCGCACGTGTTCAATCCCCATCGCTCGGCAGAAGTCCGGCCAGCGTTTGTCGTCAACCCCAGCCAAACACAGCCAGCCGTCTTTGGTCGGAAACGAACCCCACACGCCTTGCAGAAATTGATGTCCCCGACCGGCCTTGCGCGTCTCAACGCCACTGACTGAGGTGAAGTTAATTTCCATCGGCTGCATAGCGATGACGGTGCCATAGATGCAGGCATCGACTTTTTGGCCTGTGCCGGTTTTCTCGCGGGCATACAACGCGGCCAGAATGCCGCTCATCAGCATAAACGCCCCAGAGTGATCGGCGACCAAGGCTCCGCAGGGGAGCGGGCGATCGTCTGGCATCCCGTTTTTTGCCATGATACCGCCCGCGGCTTGGGCGAGCGTGTCCCGGCTCGGTCGTGTCACCCACGGCCCTTGGGGCCCCCATGACGACCCCAGGGCATAGATGAGACGTGGATTGCGTTTTGACAAGGCTTCATAGCCAAAGCCGAGTCGGTCCAGGACTCCGGGCCGATAGTTACTCAGCAGGACGTCGGCGGAGTCAAGCAGACGAGCCAGAATCTCTTTCGCTTCCGGCGTTTTCAAATCAAGGGTGAGGCTGCGCTTGCCTCGGTTCATTGCCAGGAAGTAGGGACTGAAATTCGCGTTGTGCGCTTCCGCTCCGGCGACAAGCTGGACAACCAGAAAACGACTCAAGTCTCCCACCTCTCGCATTTCAATTTTAATGACATCCGCGCCCATGTCAGCCAAAAACAGGCCGGCGTATGGCCCCTGAATTTCCTGGGCGATCTCAATCACGCTGACTCCGTCGAGGGGTCCTGGCATAGTATCCTCCCTTTTTCTTGCCGTGCCGAATTGAGCCGCTTGTACGGTAGGCTCCCGCCAGCGTCAAGCCGCCTCTACAAGCGCTGAGCCCGCTCCGCTATAACAACGGCATATTCCATATCCAAAAAAGGAGGGACGCTGATGCCTGGACGCGAAGCCATACCACAAGTCTCAAACTGGGGTCGGTGGGGAGCCGACGATGAAAAGGGGACGGCCAATTTCATTACGCCGGAGGTGATTGTCGCCGCGGCCAGACTGGTCCGCAAGGGGCAGGTCTTCTGCTGCTGCATTCCGATTGACCAGCACGGCCCGGTCTTTCCCACCCGCACCCCGCCCCAGCGATTCATGTCGATCCTCAACGTGCCGGTCAAGGAAATCGGCCTGGCCGGCTCGGCGATTGCCAACGACGACTACATCACCATGTATCTGCAAGGCTCGACCCAGTGGGACAGCCTGGCCCATGTGGGCTACGACGGCAAGTATTACAACGACGTGCCGGCCAGCGCCATCACCGCCCACGGCGGGGCGTCCAAGAACGATATTGGTAAGCTGTACCAGTCGTTTGTCACCCGAGGGGTGTTGCTCGACATGGTCCGCTATAAAGGCTGCGAAGCCGACGGGCATCTCCCGGCCGACTATCCGATTACGGTCGAAGACCTGGACGGCTGCTGTCAGGCGCAGAACGTCGAGGTCAGAAGCGGGGACGCGCTGTGCGTGCGTACCGGCTGGGTGCCGTACTGGTATACGCTCGAAACGCCGGAACAGAAGGCAGCATACTTCCACGCCCAGCCAGGGGTTTCGGTCTCAACTGCGGCATGGATACATCAGAAGGAAATCGCCTGCATTGCCGTGGACAATATCGCCGTCGAACGTCTGCCGTCCGAGGTGGATGACGAATTCATTCCCTTTCATCAGGTTGCCATCCGTGACCTCGGGCTGTCGCTGGGTGAGATTTTTACGTTCGAGGCGCTGGCCAAAGACTGCGCTGACGACGACGTGTACGAATTCCTGTGGGTCGCCTCGCCGCTCAACATCCCCAATGCGGTCGGCAGCCCGCTGAACCCGCTGGCGGTGAAGTAATGCAGAGGCGGGCATTATGCCCGTCCTCAAAGTCGTAGGGAAGAATGATTCATGAACAGTGACAATGAGAGGAAGGAGGTGCTTTTTGACCTCGCTAATGATGCACTCTATGTGGCAAATAGTGGTCGTCCCTTCACTCGAAAGGGAGTCATTGGAATTTGTGCGTTTCATCTCAGTGAGAAAAAAAGAGACGGTGATTCGGACAACTATAAGAGTGAAGATAAAGATTTGATCTGCGAGATCAGGGGACGTGAGATTGAGACTTACAAAAACGATCCTAATCGCCTCGTAAGCGACTCTGATGGCGAGGAAGAGAGCCGTCGCGATTATCAAGGGCGCTTTGTCTGGGAGCTGCTTCAGAACGCCGATGATGTGATGGGTGCCAACGAACGCTCGTCCGCAGATTTAATCGGCTCCAAAGGACTAGGATTCAAATCTGTTCTGGAGATTACCGAAGAGCCGGAAATCCATTCTCCCCCGTTTCATTTCAGATTTTCGCCGGACCGAACAAAGGACCTCTTGAAAGAGAAAGGTATCTCCGACGACCCACCACAGCTAACGTTTCGTATCCCTCACGACCATCAACCAAACGATAAAGTCTGTGGATTACTGGATGCTGGCTACAGCACCGTCATTCGTTTGCCGCTCCGGGATGAAGGAGAGCGGGAAAAAGTTAAGAAGGCCCTAGAAAGGCTCGAACCCTACTTTCTCCTCCTGAGTCAAGAACTTGAGAGTGTTCGTATTATTCTAGACGGAGAGGAGAGATGTTTTAGAGTCGAACGAGAAACGCAATGCCTCTCTGATGGGAGAGTTGTACTCCACAGTCCTGGCGGAGCAACAAGCTGGAAACGCTGGACGGGAACGAAAGAGACCGCTGAATCGAAACGCTTAACGGCCGCTATTGCATTACCCATAGATGAAAACGAGAAAGCAGTTTCCTGCACCGATGCATTACCTTTTCACGTCTTCTTTCCAACAGAAGAGCAACTCGGTGTAAAAGCTCTCGTGCACGCCTCTTTTGACCTGCAACAGAATCGGAAACATCTTCGTGAGGGGAGCTACGATGCAGAACTCCTAGACCTTTTCGGCACAGTCCTAGAAAAAGTGATCCTAGACATACCTGCTCGAACGGCCCTGAAAACTTTTGGCTCTATACCCGAGGAGGATGGTAGCGGGCCATTGGAAAAAATCAAAAAGACAATACGAAAAACTATGAGGTCAACACCTTTCGTTCCTGTCATAGGCGGGAGAAAGGTGCCTCCTCCTGAAAGTAAGTGTTGGAAAGATAACTTAGACAATGTTTTGCGAACGAATGAACAGGCCATAAAAGACGCGAGCCTCGCCACGCCGGAACTCTCCGATTTGTCCGGCGTACTGAAAAAGCTAGGCGCTACAGAAATCGAAGACAGTGAGTATGTCCGGCTCCTTCGCTACTGTCGTAATGAATCGCTCGAAGACTCTATTGCGTCATTTCAGGTCCTGATGGAAGACGGCTTGAAGTATACACACGAACAACTTGACCTCCTTCGCATTATTCCCTGTTGGTGGACTGAGGATGGGCGTCCACGGCCACTTGCCGATAAGTCTCCGCTTCTTTGGGAACAACGGGAAAACTGGCCTGACTGGCTTGCTGCGGACTCCTTGCATCCTAAATTCCGAGAGAAAATTAAGGAATGGGAAAAGCGACAAAAAGAGGCAGGCACACCCAGGGACTATGAATGGAAAACCCTTACAAGGTGTTTTCTCTCGCGTAGTCCAAAACACTACATTGACTGGGTTCTGATTCCTTTTGTTAAAAAATGGGGACCACAGGACTGGGAACATCAAGGCTTTAGCGTTCTAGAATTCTTAGAGCTTTGGGAATCCCAACATGAATTTGATCAAACGGAGCCTTGTATTAAGGGAGAAGAAGACCGTCGAAACACGCTCTCGACTGTCTTGCGCCTCCCGACCGACAAGGGCTGGTTGCCCGCCATAGACTGCTTTGCAGGTAAGGACGGGGATGGACCTGAAGCGTTCGATGAATTCTTTAAGGAGCGGAACGGGTTCGGAATCGTTAAAGCATTCGAGAAGTGGCCGGCCGGCCGGCGAGAGACAAATCAAGACAAATGGAAGGGTCTGTTGCGTTGGGTCGGGGTGTCTTGGGAGCCGAAGGTTCGCCGGACAGCATTCGAGGTTTCCGAACATGATTTGTGGAGCAATTATTCAAAAGAGGCTGGAGATCATACCAGCGGTCGCCAAGGGAAAAACTATATTATTGAACAGTTCCCAGATTGTACGCGAGGTATAAAAAAGACGAAGCTCATTCAGGATGTCTTTCGCTCTCTGTTCGGATTAGCAGGAAGAAATGCAGAGAGATTTTATCGCACTTCTTATCGAACCAAATCCTTAGCATTCTATCAGCTTGTCCATGAAGCATGGCTCCCGGTAAAAAAATCAATACTTGGAAAACGTCCTTGTATTCCACCAAACAAGGCGTTCCTACCAAACAAAGGATTGAACGGCTTACTGCCGGAAGTGGACCGCTCCGGTATTGATAACAACACCTGGTATGGACCGGACGGTATTGAGTCTAAGCTCAGCGAACTAGGCGTCATGGATAGGCTGCCTGACGACGCTGAAAAGTGGCACGAGTGGATGCGTGGGCTTGCGGAGAAGAGCGATAACCTACCTGAAGAAGCCCCGTCCAATTGGAAGGACGGAGGAAGACTATGGCGAGCAGCCCGTAATCTTTATGGTGAATACCTAAAACGAGAAATTTTCGGCTCATTTCCAGACGACGTAGAAATACCGTGTGTTTGTCTGGAGAATGGACAGCGGACACTTCATTTTAGCCTACCTAATGAAGTGTATTGGATAGATGAGCCTCATCTGGCGGACTCAACACTAGAGACAAAGCTTTTGGAGCAGAGATATAAGTTATTTATTTTCCGGCTCAAAGACGGAGATAAATCAGGACGCCTTGGCGTTAGGAAACTTTCGGACGATATAAAATGCCAACCTCATTTTGTCCCTTCCAACGATGGCGCGACGGATGCACTTTTTCAACGCTATAAGAAGCGCCGGATTGCACTAGAGAAAGTGCTGTCACAAACTTATTTGAAGAAAATCGAGCTACCTGAGGTAGTGGATATCAAGGCTGTCACAAACCTATTTTTGGAACTCTCCGCAAATGAGCAGGACCTAGGACGCTGTTCCGTCCACTCGTGGAAAGAGGAAGGAACGAATCTCGTATTGGTCAATATCGAAAGCGAGGGAAAGAAATGGCGCGCCCTTGCTGACGCGCTGGCGCACCGTTTGCGTAACGATGAGCACTACGTTGCGTATGCAAATGACTTCGAGGTTTACTTGGCTGACGATGACGACGAAAGTATCCTTGAGCGAGTCCGTAACGCTGGCGTTCCAGAAGAGGCACTTGAAGAAACTGGAAGACAGTTTCCAACAATGCCAGACGAGCAATTAGAAGAAGCAACAGAGCCAGAGCATAAAGATTTTCCGCCGGAACACAGCAATACACCCCAACCGCTCCTCACGCTCCCGGCTCAGCCCATCAAGTCGCTAAAGACACGGGGAGATACGGAGCAACAAACAACGAACCTCGGCGGACACGAAGCCGCACAATCTCCATTCAGAAACGGCAGCGAAACCAACCAAAACTCAGACCGGGACGAGCCTGGGGCCTCACGCCATACGCCTCGATCAAACAGGGGGAACGATCAAAGTCGGGTAGGGCGTCAGCGACTAAACGGTGATATTCGGTCAGACGACGCACGCTCCGAGATTGGATTAAAAGCGCAGCGGTGGCTTGAGGAGCGATTACGCGAACAATGGCCCAACGAGGTAGAGAAAGTCCATATAGGTAGAGATTCTACCCTTTCGGTCGGCGGGCGGACGGTACATATCGAGGCCAAACATGTCAAGAACCGACCGGGCGCTATTCATTGGTCCGACAGGCAGTACGAACGCGCGGAGGAAACACGTCACAACGAAGATGCCTACTTTATCGCGGTGCTGAGTCCGAGCCAAGATGATGGAAATCAATATGCCGTCCAGTGGATTTGGAACCCACTGGAAGAATTAAGAGATTTGGAACGAAACGTGACTTGGAGCGGAAAGAGTGAGCCGCACTCTCTCCAAAAAGGAAACTGGAACATAGACGAGACTAAGCAGCCGCAGGTGCCCTCAAAAAGTTTCGATATCGAAGTGAAACTGACCGACGACATATTCAACGAGGAGAATCAGGACGGTTCTCAACTGGAGAAATTACGAGCCAAGATTGAGAGACCACAAAACTCTGCGCATGAAGCACCGGACCTCCCAATCTAGCAACAGACAAGAGCAATATAGCTCGTGGACCGGTACTGTCCTAATTAGGCAGTTTCAAGCTTTTGAGCCATTGGAAAAACAAATACTTAGCTCAGCAAATTAGGCAGTTTAGCGTCAAATTAGGACAGTACCCGTGGACCTATCCGGGCCGTCCCTAGTAGGTTAGGGTTATACGGGACATCCGGCTATTCAGGTTTCTGCCCAAGTAGAGGAGGACATTTATGGAAGAGACGCGGATTATCATCGCTATCGTGGCCGTAGGAGTGTCCTTGGGTGGCTTGATCCTGACCGGTCAACGGGCGGTCCGCGCCGAATTGGTGGCACTCCGGGAGCGGATGGCGCATTTGGAGGGCTTGTTGGAGGGCCTGCGCGAGGCTATCACCGTCAGTCGTCCGGCGGCCTAGAGAGTGGTCCTGGACGCCCCTAAATCAAAAAGGGCAGCCACAAGGGCTGCCCCTACATACGATCCTGTGAAAATCGAAACCACTACGCCATGCGCCCAGACATCGACCGCAATCGCGCGATGCGCTCTTCCAGCGGCGGATGGGTGGTGAACAGGCCGGCCATGGACCGCCCGGACAGCGGGTTGACGATAAAGAAGTGGGCCGTCTGAGGCGAGGCCTCCATGGGAATGCGCTCGGACGCGAAGCCGAGCTTCTCCAGAGCCGAGGCCAGGCCCTCGGGGTCGCCGCTCAGCTGGGCGCCGGTCCGGTCTGCGGCATATTCGCGCGTGCGCGAGATGGCCATCTGGATAATCGTGGCCGCCAGCGGCGCCAGGATAGCCATCAGAATGAGGCCCAGCATCCCACCACCGCCTTCGTCGTCATCACTCCGGCTGAACCCGCCAAAAATGGCGGCCCACTGCGCCATGTTGGCAATCATCATGATGACCCCGGCCAGGGTCGCGGCAATGGAACTGATGAGGATGTCACGGTTCTTCACATGGGCGAGTTCATGCGCCAGGACGCCGGTCAGCTCGCGCTCATTCATCACCCGCAGAATGCCCTGGGTAACAGCCACGGCCGCGTTCTCGGGATTCCGACCCGTGGCAAAGGCGTTCGCCCCCTCGGAGGGGATAATATACAGCTTGGGCATGGGCAGCCCGGCCCGAACGGTCAGGGCGTGCACAATGCGGTGGAGCTGCGGCGCGTCGGCTTCCGAGACCTGCTGACCGCCGTACATCTTGAGGACGATCTTGTCCGAAAACCAATAGCTGCCAAAATTCATGATGATGGCAAAGATAAAGGCTATGGTCAGCCCCTGAGAGCCGCCGAAATACTGTCCGATCAGCATAATCAGGCCGGTCAGGGCTCCGAGTAAAAGCGTGGTGCGTAGCATGGTGGTCACCTCCTCCGCGCTCGATTCCAGCCGAAGCGAGCGCTCGCTGGTCGTATGGGTATACGCTAAGTCTGCCCGGAGGTGATATCAATTCCACGCCGCTGCTAGCCGACGTAGCGGCTGAGCAGGAGACCGACAATCAGCAGGGCGCCGTATTCGAGGTGCAGCTTTGCCGTCTGCTCGTCAATGCCGAGCAACTCGTCTTCGTGAAACACGCGTCGCACTGCCGGAATCGCCAGTCGAAGGGATAAAAACGTCAGCCCAATCGACCACGGCGCATAGCCGACAAGGACGAGCAGCCCGGTCAGGGCGAACGCGCCATAGATCAGAGCCGCGAGTTCCCAATTGGCCGCTCGCCGCCCAACCAACGTTGCCAGGGTGTTTTTGCCGTGGGAGGTGTCGGCCTCAATGTCGCGGATATTGTTGGCCTGTAAAATGGCGGCAACCAGACAGCCGACCGGCAGCGAGATCAGCACCGGAGCCAGGGCAAACACCTCGCGCTGGACATAATAGGCACCGATAATAATCACCGTTCCCATGAAGACAAAAACGGTGGCTTCGCCCAGCGCAATATAGGCGAGTGACAGCGGCCTGGCCGTATAAAAATACCCGGCCAACACGCTGGCAACACCCAGGGCGAGAATGGGCCAGCCACACAGCCAGACCAGCACCAGACCGAAGACGCTGCCAATGACAAAGGCGATAATCCCGCCCCAATACATTGCATTGGGCGACAGCAGTTGGCGCGGCAGGACCTGACTGCCACTCTGGGAGGCCAGCGTGTCCACGCCGCTTTGATGGTCGTAATAGTCGTTGACCATATTGGTCCCAATATGGATGAAGAGCGCGCCACATAGCACTATAAAAAAAAGTCCCCAGGAAAAGGGGCCGTCCAGCGCGCCCAGGACCGACCCGATCACCACCGGCGTCACGGAAGCGGTGAACGAAAAGGGGCGAGAGGCTTCAATCCAGACTTTGAGGCGGCTGGGGGTCGGACCGCTCGGCAGGGCGTGCTCCATGCTCATACGGGTCTCCTTTCGCCCGCATTATGGCCCAGCCCCAGGGAAACAGTAAAGGGGAAAAGCGCGGCGCCTCTCTTGCCTTCAACGGCCCAAACACGCTACACCCTCTCCGAGCGCGGCAGGCGTACAGGAGGAGCATCATGGCAGAGGACAGCCCACCACTGGGCCGGTTGGACCACGTCGGCATTGCCGTGCGCAGCATCGAACAGGCCCGGACGTTTTTTGAGGGAATACTCGGGGCCAAGTTTATGTTTGAACGCGTTGAACGCAGCGGCACGTTTCGCTTTACGGTTTTCGATCTCCAGGGTTTCACGATCGAACTCTTGGAGCCGATCGCTCCGAACGGATTTCTCGCCAAATTCCTCGAAAAGCGGGGCGAGGGCGTGCACCATATCACGCTCCAAACCCCGGACCTCAAGGAAAAAGTCTCGTTTCTGGAGGATAAAGGGGTGCGCGTGGTCGATAAGCATCTGGACGAGTCGGATTTTCGGGACGCCTTTATCTCGCCGAAAAGCGCGTGTGGCGTACTGTTTCAGCTCAGCGACACCAAACCACCGCTCGATACCGAGCCGTACTGGAAACGGGGAAAATTGTAGGGGCAACCCCCTGCCCTGTTTGGGCAGGCACAGGGGCCTGCCCCTACCCGGTTATGAACGTCAAACGCGCCCTGATTCTGACTCCCCTGATACTGATTGCGCTCCTGTTGCAGTCGTACTTCTGGGTGCCGAGCTATGAAAAGCAGTCGGTGGGCAATCCCGCCCGGCTGCGCACCTATATCGAGGGGTCGATTGCCGACGCCAAGATTCTGAATCCCATTCTGAACGCGGATGGGGCGAGCAGTCGCATTACGGATTTCGTCTTCGACGGCCTGCTCGATATGGACGAAAACCTGAACCTGCGCGGCCGGCTGGCAACGGACTGGTCGATTACCGAAAAAGCCTATCTGCTGGCCCGGCCCGATATCATCCTGCCGGACGGCAGCCCCGCGACCGGGGAGCGGCTGATTGAAGTCCTCTCGCGTGCGCAGGCGAGCGGCAGCCTGCCCGAACTGGACGGCATCCTCCTTTCTCTCCGGCTCCTGCCGGCCGAAGAGAAAAATGAGACACTCACCCTTGTGGAACCGGATGAGCAGGGAAACCCGTCTCCCACCCCGGTTGCGGTGACGATTCGCGCTCCGCAGCGGGTCGAGTTTACCCTCAGCGCGGTAGACCAGGACCTCTTCACGCGCCTGACCCCGCTCCTGGGCACAGCCTATTTTCAGGATTTCCCCTACACCGCCCACATCACGCTGGCCGATGCGGCCCTAAGCGAGAAAGTGCAGCCGCAGTTTCCGGCCTTATTACCCGTGGCAGAGCATAATCCGATTATCCTGTTTCGTTTGCGCCAGGGGGTCCGCTTTCATGACGGCCATCCGTTCGATGCCGGCGATGTAAAATTCACCTATGACGCCATCATGAACCCGCGCAATATCTCGCCCCGGACCTCGGACTATGAGCCGATTAAACGGATTGACATTCTCGATCCGCATACGGTCCAGGTCACCTATAAACGCCTGTATTCGCCGGCCATTAACGCCTGGACGATGGGCATTCTGCCCGAGCATTTGCTGAATGATACGGCAATGGAAAAAGAAATGACCGAGCGCGCGCTGTCGGACGCGGCGCGGGCCAGTTTTGGGCTGCGCGACAGCCGGTTCAACCGTCAGCCGCTCGGGGCCGGTCCATTCCGGTTTGTCGAATGGCAGGGGGACGAGTTCATCCATCTCAGGCACAATGAAGACTATTGGGAGCGCGTCCCCGAATATGAACACTATTATTTCCGCGTCATCCCCGAGCTACTGACCCAAGAGGTCGAATTCAAGAGTGGCGCCATCGACGCCTACGGCGTGCAACCGCACCAGGTCGCCCGCTACAAACAGGAGGCGGCGTATCAGTCGTTTTCCAGCCTGGGCTTTGGCTATTCCTATATCGGCTATAATCATCGCAACCCCTTATTTGCCGATAAGCGGGTGCGGCGCGCCCTGGGTATGGCCATTAACGTCGATGAGATCATCACCTATCTGCTGTACGGCGAGGGTGAGCAGATCACCGGGCCCTACCCGCGCCAGACCGAGTGGTATAACCCGAGGATTCAGCCGCTGCGGTATGACCCAGAGGGGGCGCAGCACCTGCTCGAAGAAGTGGGTTGGCAGCGCAATAGCGAGGGCTGGCTGGAGAAAGACGGGCGGGTGTTTGAATTCAATCTCATCACCAATAATGGCAATCTGATCCGTGCCAATATCATGACCATCGCTCAGGACGCCTGGAAAAAGATCGGGGTCAAATGCAATACCCAGGTCTTTGAGTGGGCGGTTTTCCTCAAGGACTTCGTCAATACCGGCTCGTTTGACGCGGTGGTCCTGGGCTGGAGCATGGGCATCGATCCCGACCTGTATCAAATTTTCCACTCCAGTCAGGCCGGACCCCAGCAGTTGAATTTTGTCGGCTATCACAGCCCGGAGGCAGATGAGCTGATCGTCCGTATCCGCCGGGAATATGACCACGACCAACAACGCGCCCTGACCCATCGCCTGCACCAGGTGATTGCCGACGACCAGCCCTATACCTTTCTATACGTTGGGCTGGCAACCCGCGTTTTGGACAAAAAAATTGTCCTGGTCGAGCGAGAGGCCGACGGCCGTGAAAGCTATGAAAAAATTTACCCGACCAAGAGCGGCAGCATTGCCTTTTATTTCAACAAGTGGCGCAAGCTCGAATTAACGCCCGACTTTTAGGACAGACTGTCGAAAGCGGCTGAGACGACTCATGTGGGTTTTTCTGTTGCGCGCCATTCTCCAGCGGCTGGTTCTGCTGGTCGTGATTTCGATGATCGCCTTCTCGATCGTCCATCTCGCGCCGGGCGAACCCAGCGAGGTGGACCCCGCCAACCCGCGCATGAAGCCCGAGGACATTGCGCGCATTCGCGCCGCGTTTCATTTGGACGAACCCCTGTCCACGCAGTACGTCTATTGGCTGCGTGACCTGGCAACCGGCGAGCTGAAATCGTTTAAGGACAGCCAGCCGGTGCTGCCAAAAATCTGGCGGCGGTTTCTCAACTCCCTGCCGCTCTTTATCTGCGCCACGCTGATTGTGTGGAGTCTGTCTTTTCCGACCGGCATCCAGGCGGCCATTCGGCGTGGCTCGCCGTTTGACCGCAGCACGACCTTTGTGGCCTACGCCTTCATATCCATCCCCGGCTTCTTTCTGTCCTATCTGGCCATTCAGTGGGTGGTGGACATCTTTAACGTGCCCATCATCGGCATGCGCACCTTTGGGATGGAAAACGCGCAGCCGGCCTTTCGCTGGATGGACCGACTGTGGCATCTGGTCGTGCCGTCCGTGATGTCGGCGATTGCCGGCATTGCCATTCTGTCCCGTTATGTCCGCTCTCAGATGCTCGAAGTGGTGCGTCAGGACTATGTGCGCACCGCGCGGGCCAAGGGGCTGCCCGAGGAGAGCGTGATCTACCGTCATGCCTTGCGCAACGCCCTGCTGCCGTTTGTGACGATGTTCGGCTTTTTGTTGCCGGGCCTGATTGGCGGCTCCGTCATTTTTGAACAGATCTTTGCCTGGCCGGGGCTCGGGCGACTAGGCTACGAGGCGATTCTTGCCCGGGATTTCCCCGTCATCCTGACGATTAACTTTATCGCCGCCACGCTGACATTGGCCGGCACCCTTGTTTCGGACGTCCTGTATGCCGTTGTCGATCCACGCATTCGGTTGCAATAGCCATGGCTGAACTGACTCATAGCGTCGCGCTTGAAGGAGCTTCGGAGCTGCCGAAACCGGAAACCCCGCTACAAGAAGCCTGGCGCATCTTTCAGAAAGATCGGCTCGCCCTGAGTGGCCTGGTCGTGCTTGTACTGTTGGTCGTGCTGGCCGCTGGCGGGAAGGTGTTGACCGAGTGGCTGGTTGTCTTCGACCCGGCCACCGTTCGCCTGCCGGATAAATTCCTGCCGCCTTTCTCCGTTGTCTCCCCGGCCCTCATCCCGGCCGCCCATCACCCGCTCGGCGGGGTCTATCTGCTCGGCACGGACGAACTGGGCCGGGATGTGTTTGCGCGTATGTTGCAGGGCTCGTTTGTGTCCCTCTCGATCGGGTTTATTGCGGTTGGCATCTCGGTCACGGTCGGCATTATTCTCGGTGGCCTGTCCGGTTTCTACGGCAACCTCAAGCTCGGCCCGATCTCGGTCGATACGCTCATCATGCGCTTCACCGACATCATGCTGTGCTTTCCGACGTTTTTTCTGATTCTGACCGTGGTGGCCCTCCTCCCCCCGAGCATTTACAACATCATGATTGTGATTGGTCTGACCAGTTGGATGGCGACGGCGCGTTTTGTGCGCGCCGAGTTTCTCGCCCTACGCGAGCAGGACTTCGTGGTCGCCGCCCAAGCCCTGGGCTTACCCGAGAGCCGGATCATCTTTCGGCATATGGTTCCGAACGCCATCGCCCCGGTGCTTGTCTCGGCCACGATTGGGGTAGCCGGCGCCATCCTGACCGAGTCGGGTCTCAGCTTTCTCGGCTTTGGGGTGCAGCCGCCGTATGCGACCTGGGGCAATATCCTGGCCAGCGGCCGAGGATTTATCTTCGATGCGCCGTGGCTGTTCTTTATTCCCGGCATCGCCATTTTTGTCGTGGTCCTGGCGTTTAATCTGGTGGGCGAAGGACTGCGTGAGGCGCTCAACCCACGCCTGCGAAATCGCTGAACGGTATGGCACAAGCGCTGCTCACCATTTCCGACCTGCACGTCTCCTTCTTTATCGAGCAAGGCGAGGTCAGAGCGGTCCGGGGCATTGATCTTGAGGTCCAGCCGGGACAGACCCTGGCGCTGGTCGGTGAGTCGGGCTGTGGCAAGTCCGCGACCGCCCTGTCGATTATGCGCCTGATCGAATCTCCGGGGCGTATCGTCAGCGGCTCCCTGGTGTATAACGGCCGCGACCTGGCGCAGTTATCCGAGGCCGAGTTGCGCGCCATTCGGGGCAGGTCGATCGGGATGATTTTCCAGGAGCCGATGACCTCGCTGAATCCGGTTTTCAGCATTGGCAATCAGATCGGCGAGGTGCTGCAACTCCATCAGGGCCTGTCGGCCCGCGAGGCCAACCAGGAAGCCGGGCGCTTACTGGAAACGGTCGGGATTCCCTCTCCGCGGCAACGGCTCGCACACTATCCGCACGAACTGTCGGGCGGAATGAAACAACGGGTGATGATCGCCATGGCGCTCGCCTGCCGACCGGACTTGTTGATTGCCGACGAACCGACCACCGCCCTGGACGTCACGGTCCAGGCCCAGATTCTCGATTTGCTCGCCCGCCTCCAGGACGAGCTGGGCATGGCGATTCTGCTGATTACGCATAACCTCGGCGTTGTAGCGCAGTTCGCCCAGGACGTGGCGGTCATGTACGCGGGAAAAATTATCGAGCGCGCCCCGGTTCGTGCGCTGTTTCACAACCCGCTGCACCCCTACACCCAGGCCCTGCTCCAGGCCGTTCCGCGTCGAGGGCAGCGCTCCGAACGTCTGGCCGCGATCACCGGCAGTGTACCCTCGCCGCTACACTATCCGCCGGGCTGTGCCTTTGCCGCCCGCTGTCCGGCCATGCTGGATGACTGCCCGATCAAACAGCCCGCGCTGCTGGCGATTGAGCCCGGCCATGCAGCGTCGTGCTGGTTGCATGAGGAAGCAGGGGTTAGGGGTTAGGGGTTAGGGGTTGGGGGTTAGGGATTAGGGGTTGGGGGTTAGGGGTTAGGGGTTAGGGAAACGGAAGGAGCAATATGGCAACGGACAACACGACTCAACCCCCCTTAGTGGAGATTCGGAATCTCAAGAAATACTTTCCGGTCCGCGGCGGTGTTTTCTCGCGCGTCTCGGCCTGGGTCAAGGCGGTGGATGCGGTGTCGTTCAGCATTCAGCCCCGAGAAACGTTTGGTCTGGTCGGCGAGTCGGGCTGCGGCAAAACCACGGTCGGCCGAACGCTCCTGCGGCTGATCGAACCCACCGCTGGTGAGGTGTTTTTCCAGGGCCAGGACTTCTGCCGCTTCTCTGCCGCGCAGATGCGCCGCGCCCGACGGCAGATGCAGATGATCTTCCAGGACCCGTATAGCTCGCTGAATCCGCGCATGACGGTTGGCGCGATTATCGGTGAGGCGCTCAAAGTGCATGGCCTGGCGCAGGGAGCCGAATTAGACCGCCAGGTCAGTGCGCTGTTGGAGCGGGTCGGCCTGACGGCAACGTATCGGTCCCGCTATCCGCACGAATTTTCGGGCGGACAACGGCAACGCATCGGCATTGCGCGCGCGCTGGCCCTGGAGCCGCAGTTTATCGTGTGTGACGAGCCGGTCTCGGCGCTGGACGTTTCCATTCAGGCCCAGATTCTGAATCTGCTCCAGGACCTGCAAAACGATCTGGGACTCTCGTATTTATTTATCTCGCACGACCTGAATGTGGTCGAATATATCGCCGACCGGGTGGCCGTGATGTACCTCGGCAAGCTGGTCGAAGTCGCTCCGGTCGACGAACTCTTTCGCAATCCCCAGCACCCATACACCGTCGCGCTCATGTCGGCCAATCCCGTTCCCGACCCGACGGTCCCGACCCAACGGACCGTCCTGACGGGCGATGTGCCTTCTCCCCTGAATCCACCGGCAGGCTGCGCCTTTCACACCCGCTGTCCCCAGGCTATGGAGCGCTGCAAGACCACCCCGCCGCCGCTGGTCCGCAGCGGGCAGGGGACGGCCGAGCATAGCGTCTGGTGCCATTTATACGGGGAGGGAGCGACCGGGTAGGGTGGCTTTCGGCGGTTCCCCTCGGACACGTCCTGTGCCGGGGTGGGTGGGCGCGTGACGCCGCGCGTAGGCGTCCCGCGGCGTCTGCCTGTTTGCCCCCCCTGTCCGGAGCGGCTACCTGCCTTTCTTCTCTTCTTCCTCGTCGGTGTCTTTCTTGCGGCGGGAAATGACCTCATCAATCACGCCGTAATTCAATGCCTGACTGGAGGTCATGAACATATCCCGGTCCGTATCCTTTTCGATTTTCTTGATGGTCTGGCCGGTATGTTTGACGAGAATGTTGTTGAGTTCTTCCCGGATGCGCAGCACTTCTCTGGCGTGGATGTCGATATCGGTCGCCTGACCCTGTACGCCGCCGAGCGGTTGGTGCAGCATGATCCGGGAATGCGGCAGGGCAAACCGTTTGCCCGGCGCTCCGGCGGTCAGGAGCACCGCGCCCATACTGGCCGCCTGACCAACACACATGGTCGACACGTCGGGGGTGACGTACTGCATGGTGTCATAGATAGCCAACCCGGCCGTTACCGAGCCGCCCGGCGAGTTCACATACAGGTGAATATCCTGCTCGGGCTCTTCAGATTCGAGGAAAAGGAGCTGAGCGGCGATCACATCGGCCACCGCATCGTTGATCTCGGAACCGAGGAAAATAATCCGGTCTTTCAGCAAGCGGGAATAAATATCATAGGTCCGTTCACCCCGCCCGGTCTGTTCGATCACGTATGGTACATAGTTCATAATAGACGCATCCTAATCATTTATGGATGTCAGAGCAACTTCCCAGGGCGTATTGATATTACATTAAGGGCGTCAATGACGCCGACGCCATTGACGCCGACGCCATTGACGCCTACCTTCCTGCCATGAGTACTCGCCTGCAAACCGTTGTTGAGACACCGGCATATCTCGCGGCGGCCAAGGGTATTCTCTCAGATACCGAGCGGGTCAAAGTCGTCAATATGGTGGCTGAGAATCCCGAGACCGGTGTGCCACTCGGGGGCGGTATCCGAAAAGTGCGGATCGCCCAGCCGGGGCGCGGCAAGAGTGGTGGGGCACGGGTAGTATTTTTATCCTCCGGCGAAGATATTCCGGTTTTCCTGCTCACTATCTTTGTCAAGAGCCAGAAGGCAAATCTCAGCGCCAGGGAGCGAGTGGCGTTAATCGGAGCCGCGAAGCAGATGGTCGAAGATTACAGGAGGCATCAATGAGCGAGGCATTTGACAAGGTCATGGATGGGCTGAAAGATGCCCGTGCCTATTTGAACGGCGAGCGCGACGGTTTTGGGGTGCATGAAGTCAAAGTGCCTGAGCCCGATGTGGCTGCTATTCGCAGCAAGACGGGGCTGTCGCAACCGGCCTTTGCCAAGAGTATCGGCGTTCCACTCGGCACGCTCAAGAATTGGGAACAGGGCCGCCGCCGTCCGGATGGACCGGCCCGCGTACTTCTTGCCCTGCTCGAAAGGCGACCGTTCATCGTACAGGAGGAACTCATCCGTTGAGTCATACGCTCGTGGCGAAATGAGGTGGGGAGGTGTTATACGCTCCTCTTCTTTATCTACCCTTACCATTCTCCCGTTCTCACATAACGAACTGCTGCAAGGGCGGCTGTGGCGCCGTCGCCGGCCGCGGACACGAGCTGGCGTGAGGAATCGCTGCGGACATCGCCGGCAGCCAGGACGCCGGGCGTTGCCGTTCGCAGCCACAGATCGGTCATAATTTGCCCCTGCTCATTGAGCGGAACCAGGTCTCCCAGAAATCGGGTGTTGGCCGTCAGACCGATGTAGAGAAAGACGCCGGCGACGTCCAGCGTGGATGGTGTTCCCTGCGTAACGTCTTCAAGCTGTATCCGTTTGACACCGGTGTCGCCTTCGATCGCCCGGACAACGCTGTTCCAGCAAAAGGAGAGCTTGTCGTTTGCCCGCGCCCGTTCCTGCAAAAGCTGACAGGCACGCAAGGCATCCCGCCGATGAATAACCGTGACGTGCGAGGCGTACTGGGTGAGATGCAGCCCTTCATCAAGCGCGGCATCCCCGCCCCCTACAACAGCCACCGGCTGGTCCATAAAAAACGCGCCGTCACACGCCGCACAGTGCGAGACGCCCTTGCCGAAAAATTCTTCTTCACCCGGAACGCCGAGCACGGAAAAGCTCGATCCGGTGGCGACGATCAGCGCTTTGGTGTGCAAGGTCCCGCTGTCCGTTTGCAGCCCGAGCAGCTCGCCGTCCCGCCGGACGGCGCTGACCTCTGTCAGTTGCAGCTCAAGCCCGAGGCTGGTTGCCTGCTGTTGCAGCAACGGCCCCAGGCTATAGCCGGCAACGCCGTCCGGGAACCCCGGATAGTTCTCTATATGCTCACAGTTGAGCACCTGTCCGCCGGCGGCAAAGCGTTCGAGCAGGAGTGCCCGGCAGCGGTCACGCGCCGCATACAGGCCGGCCGTGAATCCGGCCGCGCCGCCGCCAATGATAATGATGTCGTAGGGTTGGGGCATGGGTGTATCCTCGATATGAAAACATTTTTCTTACGGAGCGAGTGAGGAAAGAGCCTGTGGCGTGATCACCGCAATATTACGATAGCGCCAAAAATCGTCCACGTTGAATGTCACGAGTTGACGAACGTTATAGACTTTCATAGAGGCAACAATCCGAGCGTCGTGGACGGCAACCCCCGAGATAGTATGGGCGACAATCAAGCGTCGCCATTCGAGATAGGTAGCAAGGCTATCAGGCAGTAAATCGAGGTAATGCTCAATGATCTTGGCGCGCCGTTCGGTCTCTCCGGGAGAAAGACCAAAGCCACCGCGTGCCGATGCTGGGCGTGTACACACATTCCAGAATTCAGCCAATATTTGAGGAGTATAGTAGAGCGGTTCCCGGCTGGTACGAAGGGTCCGAATGGCAGCTAACGACACCTGATGTAAGGGATCGTTTTTGTGTACCACTCGTAATAAGACGTTCGTGTCGAGCAGTGAGGACATCTAGTCGTGGTCGCAATAGATATCGGCACGAGAAAAGTGAGCAGGGAGGGGCGGGACATTTTCCGTCCCGTTTGCAAGCGCTTCCAGGACCGCCTCAAATTCTTCCTCTGAAAGTTTTGCGAACAGATTGGCCTGAGCGGATATTCCGAGGAGGAGTTTGAGATAGGTATCGACCGAAAGTCCCTGTGCCTTGGCTCGGTCTGCGAGGAGTTCCGCCGTCTCGGGTCTTACCTGCTCAAAAACTGGGCTCATCTCCATATCCTCTTCAAAGAGTATGCGCGCTTGACTGCATCAGCATAACACCACCGGATGTCAGACAATAGAGTCCCGGTATCTGTGCCCAGAGGATTGTAGAGGCTCCGGGATTGTCCGACTCTCCCAAATTTGCCATATGGAGGGGTATGCTTGGTGGACTGTTCTGGGACCGTTTTCGGCGTGCGATGGCGCATGCGTTTGCCACTGGCCCGGCCGCCACACCGCTCTCCCCGCAGGATCTTCAGCTTTTGCAAAAAGTGGCCGACGCCATTGTGCGCCGGAGACTGGAGACGCCGGCGGTCCTCTTGCTCGAATCCAGCGAACCACTCAATTTTCTGAGCAGCCAGATCGTTCAAGGGCTGCGGCCTTTTCTTGATTTGGTGTGTGCGTCGGCGGAAACGGAACGCTTGGCCGGCATACTGGAGCGGCGAGATGCCGTAGCCCGGCTTGTTGAGCTGATTCACGCCCAGCTCGACAAGCGCACCCCTCCACGTCCAACCGAGAAACCCGCCCCGCCGCGACAAGCCCCGAAGACCGGGGTGCCATCCTGACAACGCAGAACATCCTGACTGGCAGGGCTCCATCGCCGCGCGTCTCCGGCTTCCCTGACCCGTCCACTCGGCTCCGGCACCGCAGCAAACGATCCGGCTTGCGCCTGCTCCTTGGGCTGGCACTCGCCCTTGTGTTGGAGGCGAGGGCGCTGGCTGCTGATTCTCTCTTGACCGGGGCAGCCTTTGATATGCCGGGGGACGGTGGGGGCAGCATCGGTCTGCGCTGGCAGGGGCACTTTGAAGAGACGGCAGAGGCCCACTACCAGATTGTGCTCAGCGACCGGGTGCAGGGCGCGTTTCGGTTGGTCACGACGCTTCCGGCCAATACCCACTACGAAAAAGACCGCGCGGCTCCGTGGTGGATGAGCGGGACTCCGCACCCGCGGACGCATTTCTTTCAGGTCAGTACTTTCGCCGAGAGCCCGCTGCTGGATGGGGCGCGCTACTTTGTAAAAATTCGGGCGCTCGTTGGGGACGAGCGATTTGAGAGCCCGCTGTTCTCCGCCGTGCCTCAGCCGAACTGGTTTCAGTGGGCCAAGCTCAATAATTTTCTCTTCATGCTGGCCTTCGGTGCGGGGGTGCTGCTCTCGATTCGCGCGGCGCGGACGAAGCCCACGCTCTTTCTGCGTCGTATCCCCGGCATCGATGCGGTCGAAGCGGCGATTGGCCGGGCGGCGGAAACGGGCCGCCCGATTGTCTATCTGACCGGCAGTGGCGAGTTAACCGGCCGCGGCGATGCGTCCAATATGTCGACGATTGCGGCCACCGTCCTGTTGGGCGAGGTGGCGAAGCGGTCGGCCGTGTCCGGGACCGCAATCAAAGTCCCGCACCGTTCGCCCATAGTCATGGCTATTGCCCAGGACATGGTCAAAAACGCCTATCGGACGGTTGGTCGGCCGGATGCCTATTCTGACGAGAGCAATTTTTTTATTGCCGCCGACCAGTTTGCGTATGCCGCGGCGGTTGACGGCATCATGCTGCGCGAGCGACCCGCGGCGAATTTTTTCATCGGCTATTATTATGCCGAGTCGCTGCTGTTAGCCGAGACCGGCGCCGCAACCGGCGCGGTCCAGATTGCCGGGACGGATGCCGAGCACCAGTTGCCGTTTTTTATTGCCACGTGTGATTACACCCTGATTGGCGAGGAACTGTATGCCGCCAGCGCCTATCTGTCGCGCGACCCCGCGTTGGTCGGCACGCTGCGCGGCCAGGATTTGGGCAAGGGCTTCTTACTCGTCGGCCTGGTGGTGGGAACCGGTTTGCTCACCCTGGGCGATATGACTGGAGTGACCCTCTGGGAGACGGCCGTGCAGATATTTCACGATTTTCGCTAGACGTGCCGGACGGAAAGAGTAAACGTGTCCCCCACTAGACAGGCGGATGCTGGACACGTTTACTCTTTGAGGAATATGCGTTTCTGGCAACGGAGCCTACCCCTCTTGATTACGAGCGTGTTTGGGCTGGCGCTGGTCCTGCAATACTATGTGCCCCATCCGGCCTCAGAGCATTTTTTGCAGGAGATTTCGCTCTGGAGTCAAATTATTGCCGGGTTCGCTATTGTGCTCGGCGTCGGCAGTTTGCTGTCAGCCCATTCCCGGAAAATCACCCGCCGGGAAGCCGGCTGGGGCTATAGCGTCGTGCTGTTCGTGTCGCTGCTGACCGTGTTCGGGGCCGGGCTGTGGGCCGAGGGAAAAGCCGAGGGGACGTTTTTCGGCTGGCTGTATGACTATGTCCTGGTGGCGCTCCAGGGAACGATGTTCTCGCTACTGGCTTTTTTTGTCGCGTCGGCGGCCTACCGCGCCTTTCGGGCGCGGACGCTTGAGGCGACGATTCTGCTCGGCGCAGCCGTCCTGGTTATGGCGGGCCGGGTGCCCCTGGGTGAGTCGCTGCTGCCTGGGGTCGGCGCGCTGGCCGACTGGATTATGACCGTGCCGAACACGGCGGCCCAACGCGGGATTCTGATTGGCGTCAGCCTGGGCGCCATCGCCACCTCGATCAAAATCATTTTTGGGATCGAGCGCGCCTATCTGGGCGGAGGACATGATGCTGACGACGGTGCGTGAATTTGCCCTGCGGCTGTTGCAGTTGGACCGGCGTTTCATCTTTGGGCTGATGAGCGTGGTGACGGTGCTGCCCCTGCTCTACCCGCTCGGTCTGCCCGTCCGTATTTCGCCGGAAACGCAGCAACTCTACGATAGGCTGGAGCGCCTGCCCGAGCGCTCGGTGGTGCTCCTGTCGTTGGATTACGACCCGGCTTCAAAGCCCGAACTCTCTCCTATGACCGTTGCTCTCCTACGCCACGCTTTTGCCGGAAACCTGCGTGTCGTGGCCCTGACCCTGTGGCCGGCGGGCACGAGCATGGCGGAGTCCGCGCTCAGGCAGGGGGCCGAGGAAGCCGGAAAAAAGGACGGGACGGACTATGTCTTCCTCGGCTATGGGCCTGGGGAAGCCAACGCCATTATCAGTATGGGGCAGAGCCTGGCCAACGCCTTTCCGACCGACTATGCGGGCCGAAAAACCGCAGCGCTGCCCGTGCTCGCAGGGGTCCGCAGCTTACGCGATATTGACTACGCTATCAGTCTCAGCGCCGGCTTTCCCGGCCTCGACACCTGGTATGTATACGGCAAAGAAAAATATGGCTTTGAGCTGGGCGGGGGCTGTACCGCGGTCAGCGCGCCCAAGTTTTATCCCTTGCTGCAAACCGGACAAATCACCGGCCTGCTGGGCGGACTGCGTGGCGCGGCCGAATATGAAACCCTTCTCAATCAAACCGGCAAGGCGACCGCGGGCATGGACGCGCAGTCGGCCACCCATTTTCTGATTATAGGTCTGATCCTCGTCTGCAACCTCTGCTACCTGCTGAGCGGGCGAAAAGAGTGAACGTGTCCTCCCATAGACATGCCGCTGCCGGACACGCTGACTCTTTAGGGGGCGTATGAGTCCGGAGACCCTGTGTGGTGCCTGGCTGGCCACGGGTTTAAGCCTGTGTATCTATTCGTTTCTGTACCGGGATAATCCGTTCTTTAAGCTGGGCGAGCACATCTTTGTCGGCGCTTCGGTCGGCTATCTGCTGGTCATCACCTATCACGAAGTCATGCTCAAAAAGCTGGCCGTGCCGCTTATTGAGCAGCACGAATGGCGTCTGGTCATGCCGCTCATCCTCGGCCTGTTGCTGTTAGCCCGGTTTTTGCCCCGTCTCGCCTGGACCAGTCGTCTGACGTTTGCCTTTATCTTAGGCGTGAGTTCAGGGGTGGCGATTCCACGCCTGTTATCCTCGTTCGTGCTGCAGCAGGTCCAGGGGACGCTGAAGCCCCTGGTTGCGGTTGGTCCCGCGGGGGTCGGCTTCGGCCTGGCCGAACTGAACACCGTCCTCATTCTTATTGGCGTCGTCAGCGTGCTCGTTTATTTTTTCTTTTCTGTCGAACATACGGGGAACGTGCGGCGCGTGGCCTGGGTCGGGAGCTGCTTTCTCATGATCTCCTTCGGCGCGGCCTTCGGCTATACCGTCATGGCGCGGATGTCGCTGCTCATCGGTCGGTTTGATGAACTGATTCTGTATGCCACGCCGGAGTATGGCTATGCGACCATCGTGCTCCTCGGCCTCGTAACGGGCGGGCTGGTATGGTGGCAGCGGCGCGTCCGTCAGGCGGAGACCAAGACGCCGCCTGACGACACGGAATAGACAGACCGGCGGGCACGCCGCGGGACGATTATTCCTCGGCTTCTTCGGACTGCTCCATCGTCTTCGCTCGTTCGGCCAGGGCAATGACCTCGCTCGTCGCGCCGACCTCTGGCGTTTGGAGACGGGTACCTTTGATACGCGCCGCCTTACCGGAGCGTTGACGCAGGTAGTACAGCTTGGCGCGCCGGACTCTCCCCCGAGCGAGGACTTCGAGCTTCTCAATGCGCGGCGAGTGCAGGGGAAAAATACGCTCGACCCCGACCCCGTAGGACACCTTCCGCACCGTAAAGGTCGCCCGGTTGCCCTTACCGTTCGAGCGGCTGATGACCGCCCCCTCAAAGACCTGAACCCGCTCTTTGTCTCCCTCAATAATCTTGGCATGGACGCGAACGGTATCCCCGGCCTTAAACTCTGGAATATCAGTCTTCTGCTGTTTGGCCTCAATGGCGGCAAGTAGGTTGCTCATGATGCTGTTCTCCTCCGCGGTCTTTGCGTGCACTGTGCGGCAGGTGGGACGAACGATAAGACTATGCCTCACCTGAGACAGAGAGGTGCAGGAGTGCTATTGCCGTGTGTTTGCTGAGTACGGACGGCGAGGGCTCACTGCTGCCCTTGTACTACCCTGCCGCTGACAGGCGGTCAAGACGGCGTCCCCAGCAGACGGTCCAGCATAATGGCCGCGGCCGCGCGAACGGACAGATGGTTATACGCTCCATACCCGTGAATGGGCTCAAGAATCGCCTCTGCCTGGGAAAAAACCTCCTGGGTCAGCCCCCAGCCGGTCCCCAAAAGCAAGAGGGTGGGGCACTGCTCGCGTTTCAGACTGTCACGCAGGTCGGCAAAACTCAGGCGCTCTTGCCCGCCTTTTGCCGAGGTGGCAATGACGCGCGGCGGCTGACCTGCGCTCCGGGTAATGACCGCCCGAACCTCCTCAAGCGAGTCAGCCAAAGAGACAATGGACAGGGCGTCTCTGCGGGTGGCATTATACACGCTGCCATGCCCGTTTTGCCAATGGTCGAGGATTTTCTCCGCCAGCGCCTGGAGCGTTCGGACCGGATGGACCACGAAATATTGTTTGACCCCGTAGGTTAATGCCGACCGAGCAATATCGTGAATATCCATATTGGTAATGGAGGTGGTCACGACTTTGTGCGTTTTGTCATACACCGGGTGATGAATCAGTGCGATATAGACGTCGGCCATAGGTGCCTTCGCGGTGCGTTAGGTGCGGGCTGGGTTGCTATGTGTCCGTATCATCCCGCTGCTTGAGCCAGCGCCGTTCTTCGGGACTCAGGTTCGCCTTTTTGAGCAGGTCCGGCCGACGCGCGCGTGTGCGGATAAGCGCCTGTCGGCGTTGCCACCGGGAGATTTCCGCATGATGACCGGATAACAGCACGGGCGGAACCGGCATCCCACGGAACGCTTCCGGTCGTGTATACTGCGGATATTCAAGCAGGCCCGTACTAAAAGACTCGTCTTCGGTTGATTCTTTCCTTCCGACCACACCCGGCACGAGCCGGGCAACGGCATCAATCAGGACGAGGGCCGCTACTTCTCCTCCGCTGACAATATAGTCTCCAATGGAAATCTCTTCATCAACAAACGTCAGGACCCGTTCGTCTACCCCTTCATAGCGGCCGCAGACCAGGACTAGCGCCTCGTAGGCTGCCAGCTCGGCCGTTTTGGCCTGGGAAAGCGACTGTCCTTGAGGCGAGAGGAAAATACGCCTCGGATTGGGTAAGGGCGCACTCACCGCCTCGATCGCGTTGACCAGGGGCTCAGGGGTCATCACCATGCCCCAGCCCCCACCATAGGGCGTATCGTCTGTTGAGCGATGTTTGCCCGGTGCATAGTCACGCAGATCGTGCACGCAAAACGAGAGGATGCCCTTGTCCTGAGCTTTGTGTAACAAGCCGGTCGAGAGGGGCGAGGCAAACCACTCCGGGAAAATGGTAATGATGTGAAACTGCATGGGCTATAATGAGTAAACGTACCCTTCCATAGACATGTAGATGTTGGCACGTTTACTCATTTTCGAGCAGTCCCTCAGGCGGATCGATAATCACCAGGCGGTCTTCGATGGCGATCGTCCGTATCACCTCTTCAACAACAGGGATCAGATATTCTTTTTCCCCATTACGCACCACGAATATATCATGGCCCGGAGTCGTCAGAACCTCCGCAATAGTCCCGATAGACTCTTGCGTCAGCGTCCGGATAGGCAGCCCGATCACCTGGTAGTGGTAAAACTCACCCGCCTGGAGTTGGGGTAGGTCTATCTCGTCCACCAGCAGGCTCGACCCGCGCAGCGCCTCAGCCCGGTCGCGAGAATCCACCCCGGCAAATTTGAGGAGGAGAAAAGACGCATGCGACCGGACCTGTCTCAGCTCGAAGCCCTCTTCCGGGGCATCCGGCTTGTGCAACGTGACCCGCAGGCCGGGCCGTAGCGTCGGGCAGGGGGAGGAGTGGGGGAGGAAGCGAACCTCTCCCCGCACACCATGCGTATTGACCACACGACCAAGTTCAATCCGTGTGGCTGGGCTCGGGCGGCTATTTTTCTTCGATAATCTCAAGGACAACTTTGCGGTTTGTACGGGAAGCCGCCGCATTGAGCAGGGTCCGAATCGACTTTGCCGTGCGCCCCTGTTTGCCGATAATACGGCCAAGGTCTTCCTTGGCCACGCGCAACTCAAGGATGGCCGCGGTTTCTCCCTGGATTTCTGAGACCTCAACTTCATCCGGGTTGTTCACCAGCGCCCTGGCGAGGTATGTAACAAGGTCTTTCATAGTCTTCTCCCCGTACCCCAGATTCAGGATTCCTGAAAGAGTAAACGTGTCCTCCAATAGACATGCAGATGCTGGACACGTTTACTCTTTTGCGCGCCCTGCCTTTTTGATGAGTCGAGCAACTGTCCCGGTCGGCTGAGCCCCGTTCTTCAGCCACTCTGCAAGCCGGTCCTGCTTGATCTCGATCAGCGTCGGGTCCTGAGTCGGATCATACGAGCCGAGCCGTTCGAGAAACCGTCCGTCCCGGGGCGAGCGTGAGTCCGCAGCAACAATACGATAGAAGGGGCGCTTTTTCGCCCCGTGCCGAGCCAGTCGAATTTTTACCATAATCTTTTAGTGTCCCCAGGCCGGCAGAGAAAAACGTTTTTTCTTCCCCCCGCCGGCCCCGGAAAGCCTCCTCATCATCTTCTTTGCTTCGAGATATTGCTTGAGAAACCGATTCACCGCAACCACCGAGGTGCCACTGCCCCTGGCAATGCGTTTGCGGCGGCTGCCGTTCAGGAGTTCCGGCCGGCGGCGCTCTTCTTTTGTCATGGAGCCGATCATTGCCTCAATATGTTTGAACTCTTTTTCCGCCCCGTCCATATCGGTACCCTTGAGCATTTTCTTCGCTCCGGGCAGCAGGGCGACCAAATCCGTGATCGAGCCCATTTGTCTGACCATGCGCATCTGCTCTCGAAAATCTTCCAGGGTAAACTGGTTTTTCCGGAGTTTCTTTTCAAGCACCTCGGCCTGCTGCTGGTCGTAGACCTTTTCGGCCTTTTCGATCAGCGACAGCACGTCACCCATACCGAGGATACGCGAGGCAATGCGGTCCGGGTGAAAAGGCTCCAGGGCGTCGAGTTTTTCCCCAGTACCGGCAAACAGAATGGGCGCGCCGGTGACGGAGCGTAAGGACAGGGCGGCCCCACCCCGGGCATCGCCTTCAATTTTGGTCAGGATGATGCCGTCAATGGCGAGACGCTGATGAAAGCCTTGGGCGACATTCACCGCCTCCTGGCCAGTCATCGCATCGGCCACCAGCAGGGTTTGATGCGGCTGGAGCACGGTTTTCATCCGCTCCAGGTCGGCCATCAACTCGGCGTCGACCTGCAGACGGCCGGCGGTGTCAACCAGCGCAACATCGCAGCCGCTCTGGTGCGCTTCGGCAATCCCGGCTTGGGCAACGACAAGCGGGTCGGGAGCCGAGCCGTCGTTCGGGGTCGGATAGACCGGCACGCCCAGCTCCTGGGCGAGAATGCTGAGCTGATCGATGGCGGCCGGACGAAAGGTATCTGCCGGAATAAGATAGGGGCTGCGCTGCCGTTCGCGGGTCAGATAGCGGGCGAGTTTCCCTGCCGTGGTCGTTTTCCCGGAACCGTTCAGGCCGACGAGCAGAATGACGACTGGGGGCCGGGCCGACAGGTCCAGCTCGGCCTGCTCGCCACCCAGGAGCGCGACCAACTCGGCATGGACGACTTTAATGAGCTGTTGGCCGGGCGAGAGGCTGGCCAACACGTCCTGACCGAGGGCCTGCGTCCGAATCCGCTCAATAAAGTCTTTGACGACGCGGAAGTTGACATCTGCCTCCAGCAGGGCCAGCCGCACTTCGCGCAGGGCTTCGTCAATATTTTTTTCGGTCAGTCTGGTGTGTCCGCGCACCCGGCGCAACACCCCATCCAGCTTTTCTCCCAGAGCCTCAAACATGCTGATTCACACCGCTTTGTCTAATCTTCCTCACATACAGAAACAGGGGTGGAAAGTCAATCAATAGCGCCTCGGGTGGGCTTTGCTTGCGCCGGGTCTCGAAATCGGTTAGCTGTGAGGCATGGCAGTGAAGCAAAGCAAATTCCTGATGGGAGCCCTGCTCATCGTCGGTGCGGTCGGCTATCTCATTTATACGAGCATACAACAAACCAAGGTGTATTACTTCACCATAGACGAGTTTCTTCCCAAAAGGGCGGCGCTGACCAATACCGATGTCCGGGTCGCCGGGCGGGTGCAGGACGGTTCTATCCAGTGGGACCCGGCGGCGCTCAATCTGACGTTCCGGCTGATGCCCATTGAGCCGGGCACAATCCCCGTTGGGACCATCCCTGCCGGGGTGCCGGTCTCCTACCAGGGGATTCTGCCGGATATGTTTGCAGAGGGTCGAGACGTTATTGTCGAGGGCCTGTATACCCCGGAACAGCAGCTCGTGGCGTCGACGATCATGACGAGCTGTCCGTCAAAGTATGAGCCCGAAATCGAAGAGCGACTCTAAAGAGTAAACGTGTCCTCCAATAGACATGCAGATGCTGGACACGTTTATTCTTTCAAGCGAGCTGATGGCTGAGCATTTTCTCGGCACAGGCTCGGCACGGGAGCAATCGGGCGAGCGCAGTCCCGATTTTTCCACTGTCAGTCCGACGCAGTATAGAACAGTTCAGCCATGACACATCTTGGTAGCCTTGCCCTCTATCTTGCCAGCCTGTTGGCCGTCTACGCGATTGTGACGAGCCTGTGGGGCGTTCGGACGCGGCGGACGGCGTGGATTGCCAGCGGAACCCAGGCCGCCTACGCGGTCGGCGGCTGTGTGGTTGTGGCGTCCATCGCCCTCCTGCATGCCTTGCTGACGCGGGATTTTAATGTCGAATACGTGGCCAGCTATTCCAGCTCCACCTTACCCTTGCATTACACGGTCGCCGCGTTTTGGGGGGGGCAAAAGGGCTCACTCCTGTTCTGGGTGCTGATTCACTGCTTTTTTTCGGCGATCGTTCTCTTTCAGAACCGTACCAGAAACCAGGAGTTGATGCCGTATGTGACGGCGACGCTGATGACCATTGCCCTCTTTTTCCTCGGCCTGTTGTGTTTCATTACCCCACCGTTTGAACGGCTGTCTTTCATCCCGGCCGAGGGCTCGGATCTCAATCCCTTACTCCAGAATTACTGGATGACCATTCATCCTCCGGCCCTGTATCTGGGCTTTATCAGCGCGTCGGTTCCGTTCGCCTTTGCCCTGGCCGCCCTGGCCACCGGGAAACTGGGCGACGTGTGGATCAGGACCACCCGCCGTTGGGCCCTGACCTCCTGGTTTTTTCTGTCTGTGGGCAATTTACTGGGCGGACGCTGGGCCTATGAAGTGCTGGGTTGGGGCGGCTACTGGGCCTGGGACCCGGTTGAGAACGCGGCGATTATGCCCTGGTTTACCGCCACCGCCTATCTCCACTCGATCATGATCCAGGAAAAGAAAGACATGCTCAAGGTGTGGAATATGACCTTGGTCATCCTGACCTTTGTACTGACGATTTTCGGCACCTTCCTGACGCGCAGCGGTGTGATCTCATCCGTCCATTCTTTTACCCAGTCCGGCTTGGGACCCTATTTCCTGACCTTCCTGGCCTTCATCCTGATCGTTTCAATCGGGCTGCTGCTCTATCGTCTGCCGGACCTGAAGAGTGCCAATGAGTTCGACTCGCTGTTGTCCCGCGAAGCGGCCTTCTTGTTTAATAATCTCATCCTCGTGGGTCTGGCCTTTGCCACGTTCTGGGGAACCATCTTCCCTATCCTGTCCGAGTGGGTGCGTGGCGTAAAGATTACGGTCGGTCCGCCTTTCTTCAACCAGGTCAACGGCCCGCTCGGAGTGATACTATTGTTCTTGACCGGTATCGGGCCCATTATTGCCTGGCGACGGGCAAGCTGGAGCAGCCTCAGACGACAGTTTACGATTCCGCTTGTGGTCGGACTGGCGCTGGGCGGCCTGCTTTTTGTGCTGGGCTACCGCAACTACTACGCGGTCGTGATTTTCTCTCTGGCCGGATTTGTCTTGGCCGGTATCCTGGCCGAGTTCTCGCGTGGAACGCGCGCCCGACAGGCGATGCTGCACGAAAGCCCGCCCCAGGCGCTGGGGCGTCTGGTCGGCAAAAACCCACGCCGGTACGGCGGCTATATTGTTCATATTGGCGTGGTCCTGATTTTTTTCGGGGTGGCCGGGGCGCTCTTCACTATTGAAAAACAGACGACCGTGGGCGCGGAGCAATCCTTTGAAGTCGGTCGCTATACCCTCCACTACACGGGGATCACGGAAAGGGAAGACGCCCATATTGCCGCCCAGATTGCCACGGTACGGGTGCTGGTTGACGGCCAGCAGATCGACACCATGTACCCGGAGAAACGTTTCTATAAAAAACAAAACCAGCCCACCACCGAGGTCGATATTCGACCGACCCTGGTGGAAGACCTCTACCTGGTGCTCGGCAGCTACGATGCGCCGTCGGGCCTGGCCACCTTTCAGGTCTTCATCAACCCGCTGGTGTCCTGGATTTGGATTGGCGGGCTGATCCTGATTCTGGGCACCTGCGTCATCATGGCTCCGAATCCGGCCGAGCGGCAAGCCTTTGCCCTGGCGCGGACAGCGGCGGACGTACGAGGACAGGCCGTTGCGGAATAGATTTCTGTTGCGGGTATTCCCCTCTGTTTGTGTCGCGCTGATCGTCTGGGGCTTCTCCGTGGCCCAGGCGGCGCCTCCGACGAATCAGGCGATGGAGGCCGCGCTTACCTGCCAGTGCAGCTGCGGCCTGACCGTGCATAGCTGTAATCACTTGCAGTGCGGCTTTGCCATTCCGGCCAAAGAGCAGATTGCCGAGCAGCTTGGACAGGGCCAATCACGCCAAGCCATTCTGGCCTCTTTTGTGACGCGCTATGGAGAAAAAGTGCTGTCCGCGCCAACGGCCACCGGCTTTAATCTCGTGGCCTGGATAACGCCCTTTCTGGTTGTCCTGATTGGTGCCGTCAGTATCGGGTTCATTGCGCTCCGCTGGACAAAACGCCCTTCGACTTCAGGCGCACAGCGCCTTACGCTCAGGACCGACGGCCGCCCCTCCGTTCATCCTGAGCGTAGCGTGAGCGAAGTCGAAGGATATCAGGAACGACTCAAAAAAGAGCTTGAGACGTTCGAGAGCTAACCGGAGAGCCATGACCTTTGTGCTGTATGCCGCCGGTATCGTGCTGGTTGGGCTGATTGCCAGCCTGGTTGCCTGGCCCTTACTGGCCGCCCCAACAGAGTCCGTTCAGCCGCTCCCGGCCGCAGAGCACATCGCCCGCTGGGAAAAACAAAAAGCGGCCGCCTATGCCGCTATCAAGGAAGCGGAATTTGACAAACAAATGGGAAAGCTGACGGACGAAGATTATCAATGGATTCGGCAGAAATACGAAACGCGAGCAATCGAAGCGCTCACACAGCTCGACCGGCTGGTGCGGAAAGGGCCGGGCAATGAGTCTGTTGAGTCTACTAGGGTCATTGGGTCTATAGAGTCCTGACCCAACGGACCCAACAGACCAAAATGAATACTTGGGTCGTTGAGGCGCAAAATCTCCACAAGACCTTTGCCTGGACTCCCGTCCTCAGCGACATCTCGTGTCGTATTGCCCCTGGCGAGGTGGTCGGCATATTTGGTCCGAACGGGGCCGGCAAGACCACACTGTTGCGACTTCTGGCCACGCTGCTGGAACCCACCTCAGGCAGCCTGACCCTCTTTGGCTCAGCCTCTTCCGAGCTGGCGGTCCGGCGAAAAATCGGCTTTCTCGGACACGAGAGTTATCTGTATCCGGACCTCACCCCGGAAGAGAATCTCACCTTCTACGGGAAAGCCTACCGGGTCCCGGACCTCAGAGAGCGCATTGCGCAACAACTGGAACACGTCGGCCTCCGGGACTGGCGGACAATGCCGGTCCGTTATTTCTCGCGTGGGATGGAGCAGCGCCTCAGTTTGGCGCGGGCGCTCTTGCACGCGCCTGACCTCTTGCTGCTCGACGAGCCCGACACCGGCCTCGATCCCAGAGGGCTCGCGACCCTGCATGCCACCCTGGCCGAGGAAAAAGACCGGGCAAAAACCGTCCTGCTGACCTCGCACGATTTTGAGCGGACCAGGGAGCTGTGTACCCGCGCGCTCATCCTGCACCGTGGCCGGATTGCCTGGCAATCGGAGGCGACCCTCCCGTCTGCGCAAGAGTTTGCCGAGCTCTATACTGCGTGCACGCGCTAGGCTGTCCCATGTGGGCGATTCTCTGGAAAGATCTTCTCTTGGAGCTGCGCACCAAAGAACGGGTGTCCTCTCTGTTCGTGCTGGCCCTGCTTATCATCCTGATCTTTGTCTTTGCCCTCACCCCAGAGCAACTGCAACAGCCGGCCTTTGGTTCGGCCCTGCTCTGGGTTACGCTGGTCTTTGCCGGCATGTTGAGCATCCAGCGTGCACTCATCCTGGAACAGGAACGCAACTGCTTTGCCGGTCTCCTGCTGTGTCCCATTGATCCCGGCCAGGTGTTTTTTGCAAAATTTCTGGGCAACGTTTTCTTTCTGGCTGTGGTGGAAGCCGTGGTGGCACCCCTCACAATTGCGCTGCTCGGTCTATCATTCTCGGTTTCTCTGCTTGGGCTGCCGCTCGTTCTGCTGTTCGGTATTGTGGGCTTTTCAGCGCTGGGAACGCTGTGTGCCGCGATTGCCGTTCGGACGCGAGCGCGAGAAATTATTCTGCCGCTCATGCTCCTGCCCCTGCTGGTTCCCCTCTTTATTGCGGCGGTGAACGTCACCGGAGCGCTCCTGGCCGGAGAGGTCTGGACCGGGACGTGGTTTCGCGTCCTGGTCGCGTTTGATGTTATTTTTGTAGTGACCGGCTGGCTGACGTTTGGTTTTGTTGTGCAAGAATAGGAGGCCCGCCCGTGGGGCCGCAGGGAATGCGTATGAACCCGCTGACGTCTCGTTCGTATCTGGCTGACTCTTTCCTGCCGTGGCTGACCTGCGTGGCGATGCTGGCAGCCCTGGCTATGGTCTTTCTGTACGTCCCCAACGAACGGCTGCAGGGCGAGGTGCAGCGTATTTTTTATTTCCATCTGCCGTCAGCCTGGATGGCGTTCCTGGGCTTCTTTATTGTGGCCGGGGCGAGTGCGGCCTTCTTATGGCAAGGCAAGCGCTCGGCTGACTTGCTGGCTCAGGCCGCCGCCGAACTCGGTATGGTGTTCTGTTCGCTCGTCCTGCTGACCGGCCCGCTCTGGGCGCGTCCGATCTGGGGCGTGTGGTGGACCTGGGACCCGCGCCTCACCATGACGCTGGTGTTATGGCTGATTTATGCCGCCTATGTCCTGCTGCGTGTTTTTGCCGGGGATACCGAGACGGTCGCACGCTATGCCGCCGTCCTGGGCATTATTGGCGTGATCGATATCCCGCTGCTCTATATTTCCATTCGTCTCTGGCGTGGCATTCATCCCAAGGTCGAACAGATGGCGCCGGAAATGGCCTGGACGCTGCTGGTGTGTACCGGGGCGTTTATGTGTGTGTTTGCGTGGTTGCTGCGGCTCAGGTTACGCAGCCTGCACTTGCGCGACGAAATCCGAGCCCTGCGTCAGCACCTGGTGGCGGCCTCCTAGCAAAGGAAAAGATATGTCGTATTTGTTTGCCGCGTTCAGCATCGTGTGGATTGTTATTTTTCTGTACACGCTTTCGATCTCCCGCCGTCAGCAAGAGCTGTCCCGAGAGGTCGAAACGCTCCGGCGGATGACGGAAGAGAGGACGAAGGCCGCGTCGGGGTGAGGGCTTCGTCAATGGCGACTTGTTGCGCTGAGGCGAGCTTTCCAGCTTGTTCTCTTCCTTCTTCTTCCCATTTCTTACCTAACTCTGGGGAAGGACGGGTGAAGATGCATTGCAAACGTGCCAGAATTCGACTCAGTGTTCCAAGTGGAAACGCACATGGAACGTCCATCTCGAAACTCGCTCGTGACCCCATCGGCAGAGCGACTGACGAGAAAGGCGGACAGACGAGCCACAGCGGTGTCGTCGGACAGCAACTCGTCGGGCGTGGGAGGACGCGTGACCGGCAACTCAATCGGTACTCCCTCATACCACAGGTCGATGTCCAGATTGAACTCATCGAAACTCGCCTCGGTCTGTAGCGGTCCTTTTACCAGGCCGACGCCGGCGCGGTACAGTTGGACTGGAAGGCGCCCGCAGACCCCGGCGATGAGCCGGTCAGCGGCTACGAGTACGCCGTGGACGCCGGCGCGTGGCAGAAGACGAGCGGCGCGGCGAGTCGCAGCACGCAGGCCGCGCAGACCGGCTATCAGCACACGCTGACCGACCTGCCCCCCGGCCAGACCTACACCGTCCGGGTGCGGGCGGTGAACAGCTATGGGGGCGGGCCCGCCGCCGAGACCACGGTGGAGCTTGCGCCGCCCCCACCGCCGCTTCCCCCCGAAGAGGAGGGTGATACGGGCGACACCGATGACTCCGGCGGTGGTCCCGGCGGCACTCCCGGCGGCGACGCCACTCAGAGCGACGACTCCACCTCGGCGGAGCCTACGGGCTATCTGGAGAACCCAGGGCACAACTCCTTTCAGAGCGGCATTGGGCTGATCTCCGGCTGGGTGTGCGAGGCGGAGAGCGTGGAGGTGGAGCTGGGGCATCTGGGGCGGCAGGAGGCCGCCTACGGCACCGAGCGGGCCGACACGGAGGAGACGGCGGAGGGTGAGGAACTCTGTGGCGACACGGACAACGGCTTTGGCCTGCTGTTCAACTGGAACTTGCTGGGTGCCGGCGTGCATACCGTCGTGGCCTACGTCGATGGGATGGAGTTGGACCGCACCACGGTGACGGTGACGACCGTGGGGGCAGGGGAAGAAGAAGAGTTTCTGCGGGACGTGGTGGGGGAATGTCTGGTGGAGGACTTCCCGATGGACGGGCAGACGACCACCTTGGTATGGCAACAGACCAGCCAGAATTTTGTGATTACGGACGTGGAGTGAGCAGGGCGCGGCGGCGGGGCGCGCGGCGGCGTCCCTTCGCTCTCCTTGCCGGTCGAGCCCGCCCTGTCATTGAGCGGCCTGCCTGCTGCCTCTTTGCGCGGTGCGACAAGCGGGAGGTGGCAGCCATTGCGCCCTCAGAAGTGGGAACACGCCCTAGCGCGTTTCACGATAAGTTGTAGCCATGCCAGTCCGCGCTCGTCGGGAAAGACAATGGCTGGCACCAAGCGGCCAGGGAGGGGATGGGGGGGGGCTCCCCGCCTGGGAGGGCGGCCATCCTGGCCGCCATGCGGGCTGGAAGCCCGCACTCCTCAAGGAGGAGAGAGACGCGCTACATAGCATCGTGATTCGCTCTAGCCCCTGCCGGCCTTGGCGTTTTCCGCCCACTCCTGCATGGATATGGTGCCGCCCGCTTTTTCCGGCCGGCCCTGGTCTTTCGGCGGCAGGACGTCCTGGAGCATGTCGATACGTTTCCATTCCGCGAGCGGGGTTTCACACGCCGCTCGCGGAACGTAGCGGGACGGAGCAACTTTCTGGTAGCGATGGACATAGCGGGGACAGTTGGTCCAGATTTCAGACACCTGCACCCGAACGATCAGTTCGGCTTCTTGGTATTCGGCAATCAAGGGATCATCGGCCGAGACGCTGGCCCGGCCCTGCAGGCGGACCCGGTTCGGCGTCTCAAAGTCAATGAACAACAGGCCGATTTCGGCATTGCCGGCGATATTGCCCATCGAGAAAAACATGCCGTTGCCGTCATAGCTGGGGAACACGACCGTCTGCTCGTCAACCACCCTGACAAAGCCCGGATCGCCGCCTTTATACGAGACCGTGGGCCGGCCCTGATGGTCTATGCTTGAGAGGAAAAACATATCCCGCGACTCGATAAAGGCTTTGTCGCCCTTGCCGACCTGAGTCTTGACCACAGCCTCTTCCACCCGATCCGCCAGCTTGCGCGTTTCAAACCGGTCTTGCAGGGCACGATGCCGGTCGCCATACAGTCGGCTCATGGTGTTGCTCCTCTCAAGAGCTGCGCTACCTTACTCAGGTATCTCTGCGAGCGTCCCTCGTACAGGGAATGCCCTAGAGGCTCGCCGCCGGCACCACAATCTGTTCGGCCAGTTTCTCGATATCGCCCTTGACGGTATCCGCACTTTCGGGAAATCCGCCAACAATGATCTGGTGCACGCCCAGGTCGCGGAACTGTTTGACCTCATCCATTGTAATCGGCATGCCAATACCCGTGGAAACGGAATACTGAAACTGGCTGTGATCGCGTCCGGCCGCCTCGGCATAGCCTTGCATGCGCTCGATGTGCTCTTTGGTGGAGGCGGGCGTGACGTTCACCCCAAACCAGCCGTCGCCGACCTCTCCAACGCGCCGCAGCGCGGGTTTGCTCTCGCCCCCGAAAATAATCGGCGGATGCGGGCTCTGGACGGGCTTGGGATATGAGCGGACTTTGGGGAAGCTACAGAACTCGCCGCTGAATTCAGACTCTTCCTCGGTCCACAGCATTTTCATGACCTTGAGATATTCACGCGTGCGTTGCGCCCGGCGTTCCCAGGGGACGCCCACCGCGCTGAACTCTTCCGCCAGCCAGCCCACACCCACGCCGAAATCGAAACGTCCACCCGAGAGCTTATCCAAACTGGCGACTTCCTTTGCGGTGACGACCGGATTACGCTCGGGCACCAGGCAAATGCCGGTTCCCAGGCGGATCGTTGAGGTTTGCGCGGCGGCATACGTCAGCGCGGTAAACGGATCGAGAATATCGATCTGCGTGGTGGGCATGGGTAATCGCCCATCGGCCGAATACGGGTATTTTGAGGTGTACTGGTCGAGTAAGACCACGTGTTCGGGGGCCCAGATGGAATGAAAACCGGTTTGCTCAGCGGTCCGCGCCGTCAGGCCGACCACCTCGGGGTCTGCGCCCAGCCCGATGCCAACCGCGAAATATCCAACTTGCATAGATGCTGTCCTCCTTTGTGGGATTCGAGCGCATGCTATACCAGGCCGCTCCTCAGGCGCAAGGCGCGCGGCGCTTGGGTGGTGTCTCACTTTGAAATCTCCCCTCACCCCAGCCCTCTCCCTCCAGGGGAGAGGGAGCAGACATTCCCTCCCCCTGGAGGGGAGGGCCAGGGAGGGGGGCGGCGCTACGCCGGCAGAGGGCAAAAGCGATGTGAAACTGAACCACTACCTGAAATCGGCGTTTACAGCCAGAAACCGGTACAGTAGAAGAGATGATTCCCGTATGAGATTGGAGGATTTATGAGCTTTATCTATGGAGCGTCCGTATTCCGATCAGCCACTCTGTTCATCACCTTTATACTGAGCGTCGTTGTGGTGCTGAGCGTCGCCATCTTCCCGCTCCCGGCCACAGCCCAAGAGACCGAGCCGGAAGAAGTGGCTTCCGAGAGCGCCACGATGTTGGAAGATATTGTTGTGACCGCTCAAAAGCGGGAACAATTGCTCCAGGACGTACCGGTGGCGGTCACCGCCTTCGACGCCGAACAGCTCGACGCTCTCAAGGTGCGCGACCTGACCAGTCTGTCCATACGCATGCCGAACGTATCCCTGGACGATGCTGGTACGGCACGCGGGGTTGCGAACTTCTCCATTCGTGGTCTGGGTATCAACAGCTCGATTCCGGGTATCGACCCGACGGTCGGCGTGTTTATCGATGGCGTGTATATGGGCTCGAATGCGTCGATGCTGTACGACACCTTCGACCTGGAGGCGGTCGAGGTCCTGCGCGGTCCGCAGGGCGTGCTGTTCGGCCGTAATGTCGTCGGCGGCGCGGTCCTGCTTAACACCAGAACGCCGACTGACCGCTACGAAGCCACGCTGCGCACTGCGGTGGAAGGCGGTGGCAAAGCGCCCAACGTCTACGTCGCAGGTACGCTGAACGCCCCGCTGACCGACACCCTGGGGGCACGCTTCACCGTGTATTCCAATCAGGATCAGGGCTGGTTCGAGAATGAGCATACCGGCAAGGCGTTCGGCGTGCAGGACACGCTGATGCTGCGGCCGGTCATCTCCTGGGAGCCCACGGACAGCCTGAGTCTGACGCTCCGCTATGAATATCAGGACCTCGACGGCGACGGACCCGCGGCTCAGAACCATACCGACGGTTCCGGTCGGTCCAATCCCTTTGCCAACCACGACCGCGACAGCCACGACTTCGCTATCGACGAAGAGGGTCATCTCACATCGGAAATACATTTTTTCAACACCCGTTTGGATTGGGATGTCCCGTTGGGCAACGGCAGGGTCACCAATATCTTCGGCTGGCGGGATGCGCAGGGGACCGCGCAAAGTGATATCGACGCGACACCGCTGGCCCTGTTTACCGGAGGTGCCCTGCAACAGGCGGAACAGTTCAGCGACGAACTCCGTTATAGTGGCCTGTTTTTCGACCGGCTGTTCCTGACGACCGGGTTCTATTATTTCAATAATGACATTGGCTATCACGAGTATCGTTCCCTCCGTTTTGGGCAGATCCGGCAAAGCGGTGGCGGCAACCTGGATGTTGAAACCTTCGGGCTGTTCATGAATGGGGACTACGACCTGACCGACTGGCTGACGCTGACCCTGGGGCTGCGCTACACCCACGAGGAAAAGGAAGCCGACATCACCAATCTGACCCGGAACGGTGCAACGCCGTGCAACATCATCACCGGCCCGGACTGCCCCAGCCACTTCCGGGACAAAGAAACCTGGACCAATCTGTCGCCCAAGGTCGGGCTGAGCTATCGGCACGATGACGACACCCTGCTCTATGCCCACTGGACGCGCGGCTTTCGCTCCGGCGGCTATAATCTGCGCGACACGTTTTTCGGCCTACCGGGCGATCCGCGTGATCTCGGCCCCGGCCCCTTTGACGAAGAGCAGATCGACAACTTCGAGCTCGGCTTCAAGAAAACCTTCGGGACCCGGGCCCGGATCAACGCCGCGTTTTTCTATAATCTGATCGACGACCTGCAACGCGAACTGGTTTTTGCCGAAGAGCTGCCGGTGCTCAATCCGGCAACCGGCGAACTGGTCATCGGCGCCGATGGAAGACCCGTTACGCAGGGCAACATCGTGCAGGTGATCCGCAATACGGCCGACGCGGACATGTACGGCTTTGAAGTGGAGGGCAGCCTGGTCCTCGCCCCCGGCCTGAGCCTGTTCGGTTCGGCCGGTTTCGTGGAGTCGGACTACACCACGGTCAAGTTTGATCTGAACAACGACGGCAGGGTGGACAGCAGGGATGAGGACCTGGAGCCACCCCGGGCCGCACAGTGGACCTATAGCCTGGGCCTGCTGAACGACCTGCGGCTCAGTCGCCGCATGCGGCTGGCCTCACGGGTCATCTATGCCTACCGGGACAAAGCGTACACGAGCGATGACAACCTCGGCTTCAACCGGCAACAGAAAAGGTTGCAGGCCGGGGTGGACATTCACTTCAAAGACAGTCAGTGGGTGGTCGGCCTATATGGCAAGAACCTGCTGGGCTACAGCCTGTTCGGCGGTGATACGCAGTTACCGACGGCACTCGGCGGCGGCACCTTTTCTCCTTTGGCAAAAGGTCGTATCTTCGGCCTGGAGTTGACCTATCATTTTACTGGCGTCTGAGAAGCGTGGCAGCATTCGGGACGAACCGCTCCGAACGTGGAACGGCCTGTCCGAGAGTCGCGGTGCTTGACAACCAGGAAGAAGTGCTCCCCGACAACGATTATTATGTCTGAGATTGGAGGGCTCATGCGCCTCATCAATCACACCTCCAAGTTCCAGGCGGTAAGTCGGCTTGCTGTTCGGACACTGACGATTGTGGCGGCGCTGAGTGCTATCATCTTCTCATTCCCGGCCGCGGCCCAGGATGCGCAACCGGACGCTGGAACGGCCGCTCCAGAAGCATCGGTCCCAGCGACAGAGGTCACGCCTCTGGAAGGGATGGTTGTCACCGCCCTCAAGCGGGAGGCGCAGATCCAGGACGTACCGGTATCGATCACGGCCTTTGACGCCGAACAACTTGACGCCCTCAAGCTGCGCGACCTGGGCGATCTGACACTTACCATGCCTAATGTGTCCCTCGACGACATCGGCTTGGCGCGCGGCTTCGCAAACTTCTCCATTCGTGGCTTGGGTATCAACAGCTCGATTCCGTCCATCGATCCGACGGTCGGCGTCTTCGTTGACGGCATCTACCTGGGAACGAACGCGGGAGTGCTGTACGACGCCTTCGATCTGGACAGCATCGAAGTCTTGCGCGGCCCGCAAGGCGTCCTGTTCGGGCGCAACGTGGTGGGCGGAGCCGTCTTGGTCAACACCAAAACCCCGACCGATCGCTATGAGGCCACGCTCCGTAGCGCAGTCGAAGGCGGCGGCAAAGCGCCGAATATGTACGTCTCGGGTACGCTCAACGCCCCGCTGACCGACACCCTGCGTGCCCGCTTCACGATCTATTCCAATCAGGACCAGGGCTGGTTTGAGAATAAGTACAACGGGAAGGCCTTCGGCGCGCGAGATACGCTGATGCTGCGGCCGGTCGTCACCTGGCAGCCCTGGGACACGCTGCGCTTTACGCTCCGCTACGAATATCAGGACCTCGACGAAGACGGGCCTGCGGCCCAGACGCATACCAACGGTGCCGGCCTGTCCCATCCTCTGTTCAGTTTCAAGCGCGACAGCCACGACTTCGCCGTCAACGAAGAGGGCTTCCTGAAGACCTATATCAACTTCTTCAACGCCCGGGCGGATTGGGACATCCCGTTCGGTAACGGCACCATTACCAATATCTTCGGCTGGCGCGAGGGGATGGGAGATGGTCTGAGCGATACCGACGCGACGCCGCTGACCTTTTTCCACGGAGGCGGCGCCCAAGCCGCTGAGCAGTTCAGCAACGAGCTACGCTACAGCGGGGTGTTCTTCGACCGGCTGCTCCTGACGACCGGCTTCTACTATTTCCAGAACGATCTCTACTATCACGAACAGCGGTTGTTCGGTGACGCCAGTGGCGACATCTTAGAATTCAACGGCGGCGGTATCTATAACGTCGAAACGTTCGGGCTGTTCGCCGCTGGGGACTACGACCTGACCGACCGGCTGACGCTGACCCTAGGGCTGCGCTACACCCATGAAGAGAAAGCCGCGGAGATTACGAATATCCTCCGCACCAGGGGTATACAGTGTCACATCGTGCACGGCCCCGACTGCCCCAGCCATTTCAAGGACGAGGCAAGCTGGAATAATCTGTCGCCCAAGCTCGGGCTGACCTATCGGCTCGACGAGGAGACGCTGATCTACGCCCACTGGACGCGCGGCTTCCGGTCCGGCGGCTATAATCTGCGTGATTCTTTTTTCGATTTGACCCAGGGACTGGCGGACGCGGAGATTGCCGGGCTGGAGGCGCTCGGCCTGAAGGTCGCCCGCGACCTTGGTACCGAGGCGTTTGACGAAGAGCAGATCGACAATTTCGAGATCGGCGTCAAGAAGACCTTCGGCGACCGGGCCCGCCTGAACGCGTCGTTTTTCTACAACTTTGTCGACGATCTGCAACGTGAACTGGCTTTCGGCGAGAACCTGCCTGCCCCGGATCCGATCACGGGTCGGCCCGTCATCACCTTTGTGGAGGGTAGGCCGACCATACAGACCGTGCAGAACCTCGTGCAGGTGATTCGGAATACGGCCGACGCCGAATTCTGGGGCTTGGAAATGGAGGGGATGGTTGTCCTCTCCCCCGGCTTGGTCTTGCTCGGCTCGCTCGGCTACGTCGAGCCGGACTACACCAAGGTCAAGTTCGACCTCAACCGAGACGGCAAGCTGGACAGCAAGGACGAGGACCTGGAACCGCCGCGAGCCGCGCACTGGACCTATAGCCTGGGCCTGCTCCACAATCTCCGCGTCGGCACCCGCGCTCGGCTCGCCTCGCGTGTCACCTACGCCTACCGCGACAAAGAGTATACCAACGACGACAACACCGGCTTTAACCGGCAGCAGAAGATGTTACAGGCCGGGGTGGATATGCATATCGACAACAGTCAGTGGGTGGTCGGCCTGTACGGCAAAAACCTGCTGGACTACGCGCGGTTCGGGACGGACATCCAACTGCCCACCGGCACCCTCTCGCCGTTGATGAGAGGTCGGGTGTTCGGTCTGGAATTGACCTATCACTTCACTGGTGACTGAGTACCGCGGGCCGTTTGCGGCTAGGTTTTGTCGGCCAGCTCGCGGCCCTTGCCCGGCGTCGGGTCCTTGACGAGACCGTAGATTTGACGACCCTCGTGGTCTTCGGGCAGATGCTCGGTAATCGGCAGACCCTCGGGTGTCACGAACAGCAGGCAGTGGCAGTATTTCCACTTCTTCATTTCGTCACAGGCACAGACCCACTCACGGCTGCGCTCGACCTCGGCTTTTTTGTCGGGATAAAAATTACACGGGCAGAGCGGCCGGCCGACCTCGTCGATATTATTGGCCAGACCCAGAATCACCGATTCGGTCACCTCGGGCTCCGGGTGGCCCGAGGTTCCGGTTTTCTGCATATATTTTTCAACGTAGATGCGCATGCGCCTGATACTTTTCTCGGAGGGCTGGTCCATTGTTTGACTCCTCAATTCCAACTCTTTTTCCTGGCGACAACGAGTAAACGTGCCAACATCTACATATCCGGTTGGAGGACACGTTTACTCGTTTCAGGGTTGCGCCTTTACTCTAGTATTTCAAGCGGGCCTATGCCACCCTCTGTGTGCTTCCGCTGGATGAGAGCATATCCATGGCCCGGCAACCCCCAAAAATTTATGTCACCCGCCAGCTTCCTGAAGAAGCGCTGGCCCCCTTACGGACCCGCGGCGCCCTGTCGGTCTGGGCGTCCGATCAGGCTATTGCGCGTGAGACCTTGCTGCACGAGCTGCGCGATACCGTCGCCCTGCTGAGCATGGTCACGGAACGCATTGACGACGACCTGCTCGACCATGCGCCCCAGCTCAGGATCGTCGCCAATATGGCCGTCGGGTATGACAATGTGGATGTCCCGGCGCTGACCCGCCGCGGCGTCGTCCTGACCAACACGCCGGGCGTTTTGACCGAAACCACCGCCGACCTGACCTTCGCCCTCATGCTGGGTATCGCCCGCCGCATCGGCGAAGGCGAACGCCGCGTACGCGCCGGCCGGTGGCCGGTGTGGAGTCCGTTTGTCTTCCTTGGGATGGATGTACATCAGGCCACGCTGGGCATTCTCGGCCTGGGTCGCATCGGAGCCGCAGTCGCCAGGCGGGCGCGCGGCTTTGATATGCGCGTGCTCTACCATAATCGCGCTCGGAACAAAGAGGCTGAGGAGCAACTCGGGTGTACCTGGGTCGATATGGACACCCTGCTGAGCGAGTCGGACTTTGTGGTCGTGCTGGTTCCGCTCGGTCCGCAAACCCGCCAGCTCATCTCGACGCCTCAACTCAAAAAGATGAAACCAACCGCTTTTCTGGTGAACGCCGCGCGTGGGCCGATTGTTGACCCGCCCGCCCTGTACGCAGCCCTGCGGGACAAGGTCATCGCCGGGGCTGCGCTGGATGTGACCGACCCGGAGCCGCTGCCCGCGGACGACCCCTTGCTGACGCTCGACAACTGCCTGGTTGTTCCCCACGTCGGCAGCGCCAGTATTGCCACCCGGACGCGCATGGCCACACTGGCGGCCGAGAACATTGCCGCCTTTCTCAGCGGCCAGCGTCCGCCCACGCCGGTGAATCCGCAGGTCCTGTAAACCGTTGAATCGATATTTCTTTTTACGGCTGAAAATACGGGACCACATATTTTCCAAACAGGCGGATCGAATCCATAATGTTCTGGTGCGGAATCCCGCCGAACTGCATAAAGCACAGCACCTGATCAACCCCGGCGGCTTCGTATTTCTTGAGCGTCCGAATGCAGCTGTCCGGATCGCCCATGCAGAACATCCCGCCTTCAATAAGCTCGTCCAAGGACTTGCCCGACCGCTCCCCATGGACTGACTCCACTGCAAATTTGTACGAATCAGGTATTTTCGTGCCCTGTTCCTGCCAGGGCCGGTAGAGTTGGAGGGTTTTATTGAGGAACCATTCGCCCGCCGGGCCGCCCACTGCTCGGGCCTGTTTGTCGCTCTCGGCACAGTGGACGATGCCCAGGGCGGCAACTTGGTTATTCACAAAGGCACCAACCGGTTCGGCCTGGGCTATGCCTTCCCGGTAGAGTTGCACCCGACGGGCGAGTTCCTCCGGTTGGCCGATATGAAAACATAACGCGCCAATCCCTTTCTGACCGGCCGCGGTAAAACTGGCGGGCTGGGCGCAGGCCACCCACAGGGGAGGGTGGGGTTTCTGGACGGGTTTGGGAATGACCGAGCGGGGCGGAATCTTGAAATATTTCCCCTCGTGCGAAAAAGGATCTTCGAGCCACATCCGCGGGATGATCGAGATGGCTTCTTCCCACATGGGCTTGGTCTCTTCCGGGTCAATCCCGAAGCCTTCCATCTCAATCAGCGTGGTCGAGCGTCCCGTGCCGAGTTCGACCCGGCCGTCGCTCAGCAGGTCGAGGACCGCCGCGCGCTCCGCCACCCGGATCGGATGATTGTACTGGGGCGGCAGCAGCGCAACGGCATGACCGATCCGGATGGTCTTGGTGCGTTGCGAGATCGCACCGTACAAGACCTCTGGGGCGGGACAGTAGGAAAACTCGGTTAAGAAATGATGCTCGACCGTCCAGAAATACTCGAATCCCATCTCCTCGGCCAGCATGACCTGGGCGATGACCTGTTTATAGGTGTCCTGCACAATATTCGGGGTGTGGGGTTCCGGGATCTGGATCTCATACATCATGCCGAATTTCATCTGGCAGCTCCCTTTTCTGTGTAAAATCAGGATTCTTCGCGCTGTTGGAAAATGGCATAGTGCGGAACAGTCTGCAACCTTGCGCGCAATTCGGTAGTGGTTCAGTTTCACATCGCTTTTGCCCTCTGCCGGCGTAGCGCCGCCCCCCTCCCTCGCCCTCCCCTCCAGGGGGAGGGAATGTTCGCTCCCTCTCCCCTAGAGGGAGAGGGCTGGGGTGAGGGGGAATAAGCAAACTGAACCACTACCCACAATTCATACCTGGTGCGTAACCGTGCTGTCCCCTATATTTCTCTTCCCTTGACGAGGAGACTATATCTAGTCATAACAAGACCATGAAAAAGGTAATGGTATCGGAGTTGAAGGCGAAGTTGAGTACCTATCTGTCAGAGGTCCGTAAGGGAGAGACGGTGGTTGTGTGTGATCGGAAAACGCCCGTTGCCCGACTGATTCCTTACACGCAGGATACTGATGAACTCGGGATTGAAGAGCCGGTGATAACGGACCGCGAGCGCGTCTGGCCAAAACCCGTCCGGCTTCGTAAAAAGATCGATGTGGTGAAGCTGCTCAGGGAGGACCGGGACCAGCGTTGATTGTCTATCTGGATACCAGCGTGGTGCTCCGGGTTCTCTTCGGGCAAGCGCAGCCATTGCAGATGTGGGGAACGTGGAAGCGAGCCTACTCCAGCGCTATGATGGGTGTTGAGGCACGACGCACCATTGACCGGCTTCGACTTGAGTCTGTCTTGGACGATGACGGCGTCGGGCAGGCGCACGACGCACTCAAGGTTATGGAACGGAGGCTGGGGACCCTCCGAGTGACACAGGCGGTCCTCTGGCGTGCCGCCCTCCCTATGGCGACCGCGGTGAAAACGCTGGACGCCATTCACCTTGCCAGTGCGCTGCTGTTGCACGAGCGTCACGTCCCGTCGTTGACGTTTGCGACTCACGACCGCCAACAGGCAACGGCTGCCCGGGCATTAGGGTTTGACGTAACGGGGGTGTAGTCCGGGCTCGTCTGCCCGGAGGGGGCCGCGGTTCAGTCCGAATCCTATTTCATCAACTCGGTCAAACTTCCTTCCACGTCAGTCGCCTCCAGCGCGCCATGGCTCACGAGCGCGGCATCGACCTGTCCGAGCAGCGCGGCGGCCTCCTCGGGCGTGCTCAGTTCATCCAGCGAGATGAGGATCTTCTGCCGCGGAACCTGAGTGGCAAGCGCTGAGACGTGGGCGGTGTCGAGTTTTCCGTGTGGAGAGGCCAGACCGATGATGAAACTCCCAGCCGCCAGCGCCTGGCGGAGTTCGTCTTGTGTCCGGGCCATGACCACGGGGGTCACATGGATGGAATGGGCGGTGATAATCAGACGGGCTAAGGTCGGCGCGTCGACCGCGCCGGCCCACAGCAAAATCGCATCCGCCCCGCACAGCCGGGCGTGATGAATCTGGCTGTCATGCAGGACGAGATCGAGGGCCAACAGCGGGGTGGTGACGCGGTCCGAGATCGCGCGCAGATCATCACCCGACGTGCCGAACACACTCGGTTCGGTATACACGCCGATGGCCCCGACTTCCGTATCGTCGCAGGCTTGGGCGAGCGCAATCATGTCCAGCTCGGGCCAGGATTGCCCCGTATCCGGGTCCACCCGTTTGAGCGCGGGGATCAGGCCGAGTTCCTGTTTCTGCGTGGTCACAAACTGAGCAAAATCACGGATGCTCGGGGTGACCTCGCTCAGCGGCGCGGCTGCACCTTGCTGACCGTCCGCCTCTTTCAGCGCTCTCAGGGCTGTCCAGTCCACACGCGCTCCCGATTAGCTGTCGCGGATGCTCAGCATATTCGGCAGTCCGGTGTGTGCAGTCACGCCACCGTCCACGGCGAGCGCCTGGCCGGTGATGAACGAGGCTTCGTCAGACGCCAGAAACAGGACGGTATTGGCAATTTCTTCCGGCTCTCCCATGCGTCCGAGCGGATGCGCCTCACCCTGGAGACGACGGAATTCGTCGGCGCGGTCGCCCCCCAGGAGCTGCGCCGCGCGGGTGTTGATCGCTCCGGGGCAGACGCAGTTCACCCGGATATTGTATTGGGCGTTCTCAATTGCCGCCGAGCGGCTGAGGTTGATGACGCCGGCCTTGGCCGCATTATAGGCCGACATGCCGTAGTCGCCGCCCAGGCCGGACACGGACGCCGTGTTGACGATGGCGCCCTTGGCCTGCCGCCGCATAATGGGCAGGCAGTACTTCATGCCCAGAAAGGTCCCGGTCAGCGTGACGGCCAGCGTCCGATTCCAGCCTTCCAGGGAGGTATCCTCAAGCCGGGCCAACTCTCCGAGTCCGGCATTGTTGAACATGACATCGAGACGGCCATAGGTATCGAGTGCGAGCCGGATCGTGGCCTGGATGCCGTCCGGGTCGGCCACATCCATTTTGATCATGGTCGCCTTTCCGCCCGCGGCAGTGATCTGAGCCGTGACCGCCTCCGCCCGTTTTCCGCTCAAATCCGCGACAATGACCGCCGCCCCTTCCTGGGCAAAGCGGACTGCGGACGCCGCACCGATCCCGGAGCCACCAGCGGTGACAATCGCCACCTGTCCGTCGAGTTTCCCCGCCATAGCGATCCTCCTCTTTTCTCTGGCACCTTTTGGATAGCACAGGGTGGCAGGGCGAGGTAGCCTCAGCTTTCCAGCGGAGGCGCTGCGTCCGACCTCGGTTTCGCCGTGTCGAATCAGGTCACACCGGGCCGCCCCTTTTGGGAAGCCGTACTCGCGCTTGCGCCGGTTTCGGGCAGGTCGGGCACGAGAGCGGCCAGGTTACGGCTCAGGTCGTCGATGGCGCGCACAAATCGAATGTCGGTAAAGGTCCATAAGTTCCGGACCAGGCTGACCACCAGGCTCACCGGGGAAAGCGGCAGTCCCATATCGTGCAAACGCGTCGTATAGGTCTCGTGGAGGAGGACGTCACCGCTGGCTACCCCGACGACGCGGAGGGTGCCTTCCAGCGCCAGTTGGGAATACACACCGACATAGATATTGTCCGGCTTCGAGACGAGGCCGTAGACGAGCACGTCACACTTGAGCCGGCGACCGAGGTCTTGCGGCGCCAGTGTGTGCCAATTGTGTATGCCGGCCAGGCGGGCGTCTATGTCGTGCAGCTCAACGTCGGTAAAGCGCTTGACGCTCAGATGACCCGCGACACCCTGGCGTACCTTTTCATCCAGCCCGTCAATATGGCTGGTGTTTTCAAAGGGCAGGACGCACAGCTGTTTTTTGTGGGCGGGAGCCTGTTGGCTCCAGGTCATAAAATTCCGGGTTGGTGTTGGTGGCTTACGTGACGCGCAGGCCGACAGCAGGAGACAGAGCATCACCCCACCTATCCACATCCCCCTCCACATCCCCAACTCCTTCCACACTCAGGCCCGCTCAGACGGGCTGAGCGACGCTCCTGGCGTTGTCGATATATTCCGTATAGCAAATTTTCGGGTAAGGAAAGGCACAGCATTGCCAGGTAGTGGTTCAGTTTGCTTATTCCCCCTCACCCCAGCCCTCTCCCTCCAGGGGGAGCGAACATTCCCTCCCCCTGGAGGGGAGGGCGAGGGAGGGGGGCGGCGCTACGCCGGCAGAGGGCAAAAGCGATGTGAAACTGAACCACTACCCATTGCCGGATACGGTCAGACACGGCCTCGGAAATCCTTGTCGGTTCCCAGGAAAGCCGCTACAGTCCGGGGGCTACGGATCGCCCAGACAAGGAGGGAGACGGTATGCAGTATGACCTGCTGATTAAAAATGGATTTCTGGTCGATGGCTCGGGCCAGCCCGGCTATTACGGAGATGTGGCGGTTGCCCAGGGCCATATTGCGGCCATGGGCAAGGTTGACGGCCCGGCGACGGAGGTCATTGACGCCAGCGGGCTGGTCGTCTCGCCCGGATTCATCGATGTGCATACCCACTATGACGCCCAGCTTTTTTGGGACCCGCTGGCAACCCCCAGCTCCTGGCACGGCTTCACCAGCGTCTTCATGACCAACTGTGGCTTTGGCCTGGCGCCGTGCAAACCGGAAGACCGCGACTATATCACCCGCATGCTGGCCAAAGTCGAGGGCATGCCGCTGGGCAGCCTCAAGGCCGGAGTGCCCTGGACGTGGGAATCGTACGGCGAATATCTCGACGCCCTCGACCACCAACTCGGGGTGAACGTCATGGCCTTAGCCCCGCACTCGACCATCCGCTACAACGTGATGGGCGATGACGCCCGCAGACGGCCGGCCACCCCAGACGAAGTTCTGGCCATGCAGGCGGTGGTGAGAGAGTGTGTGACGGCGGGTGCGTTCGGCTTCTCGTCGTCATACGGACCGGTCCATTTTGACGGGGATGGCATCCCCGTACCCAGCCGCTTTGCCGCAGAAGACGAAACCGTGGCGCTCGCCCGGACTCTGAAAGATTTTCACCGTGGCACGGTATGTGTCATTCCGCCGGGTATTCCAACCGTGGGCCCCAAGGATATGGACTATCTGGCCCGCCTGTCACGCGAGAGCGGACGCCCGGTACTGTGGAATCTGTTGTCTCAGACCTGGGCCGCCCCTGACCACTGGAAACAGGTCCTGGACTGGACCGCAGACGCCTTTCGGGAGGGCGCCCGGGTCCATCCGTTGTCCTTGTGTGAACGTTTCGATCTCACTTTTTCCCTGCGGGGAGCCGTGTTTGAGGACCTGCCGGCCTGGAAAGCCGCCATTCGGGGCCGTCGGCCTGAAAAGATCGCCAACCTCTCGGACCCGCTTCACCGGGCCGCCATGCAGCGCGACCTGGACGACCCCTCGCCGAAGGTATTCTCCAAGCGCATGCAGGACATCCTGGTGGACAGCGTGCGCCAGGACGCGCATCAGTCCCTGGTGGGCAAAGACCTGGTCACGATCGGGCGCGAGCAGGGCAAGACCCCGCTGGAAGCCATGCTCGACCTGGCGGTTGCCGAAAACCTGGATACCCAGTTTCTGATCAAGGGCTTTCAGAATGGCGACGAGGAGGCCGTGCGCAAGCTGGCCACCAATCCCTACGTGCTGACCGGCGGCTCTGACGGCGGCGCCCATATTTCGTTTCTGTGCCAGGTCACCTATCCCAGCTTTCTGTTGAGCCACTGGGTCAGACAGAAGAAGGTGCTCAGTCTGGAACAGGCGGTCAACCGGCTGACCTTTACGCCGGCCCAACTCCTCGGCATCCCCAAGCGGGGTCTCCTCCGGCAGGGCCTGGCCGCGGACCTGACCATTTTTGATCCCGATACGGTCGAGGCCAAGCCCAAGGAATTCGTCCAGGACTTTCCGGGCGGGGCCTCGCGTTTGGTCGCGCGCTCCGAAGGCTATCGCTATACCGTCGTCAACGGACAGGTCCTGTTGCGCGACGGCGAACCCACCGCCGCCCGGCCCGGCCGCGTGCTGCGGAGCTATGAACACTAATCCATGCTGAAGCAGACCTTCCGCCATATCCAGGGGATAGGCGAGAGAACGGAGCGGCGCTTGTGGAAGGCTGGGGTCACCTGCTGGGAATATCTTCTGGACCACCCGACCCTCGGCTCCCTGCCTCCTTGGCTCCGGGACGAAGCGCGTTTTGAGCTCGAACGCTCATTGACCGCGCTCGAAAAACGAGACGCACGGTACTTTATTACCAAGCTGCCCCACCAGCTCCATTGGCGCTTGTATCCGGAGTTTTCCGAGCGGGTCGCCTATCTGGACATTGAAACCACCGGCCTCGGCGCCGAGGAGTCCATGCTGACCGTTATTGGCCTGCATGACGGCGAGCGCCCGCAGGTCTACGTGCACGGCCGGAACCTGGAACAGTTTGTGAGGGACATTGACGCCTTTACCCTCCTGGTGACGTATAACGGCCAGCAATTTGACCTGCCCTTCCTGCGCGCCAAACTTGGCATTCCGCTCAAGCAGGCCCATATCGACCTGCGCTATCCACTCGCTGCGCTGGGGTATAAGGGCGGTCTGAAAAAAATCGAGAAGCGCCTGGGTCTTGAGCGGCCAGGCCTGGTCGCCCAACTGGACGGCTGGTGCGCGGTCGTTTTGTGGCGCTACCACGAGCGCGGCGTGAGCGGGGCGCTGGAAACCCTCCTTCACTACAATCTCGAAGATGTGGTGCATCTGCCGGCCTTATTGGCCGAGGTGTATAATACGTCGATCCAACAGCTCCCGTTTCCGGTCGAGCCGGTGACGCCGCCAGACCCGCCACCCATTCCGTTTCAGCCTGACGACTCCATCATGCGGCGCGTTCTTGCCGACACGGGCCGTTTACCCCAGAGATACGAATAAACCCGCTTACCGTTGGGTCTGAACGCCTGCGGGAGCGACGGGGCCAACCTCAATCCAGCCGTCGCTGACCAGGACGCAGGCCCCACCGATCCAGGTGTCGGTGACAACGCCCCCGCGTTTCTCCGCCCGCGCCTCAAGCAGACTGGGGCGTCCCAGCTCCACCCCCTGCACAATGCGCCAGTCGAATAGGCCGTGCGAGCGCTGCGCGTAGTGGCTGAGCAGGCCGGCCAGGGCGCAGTTGGCACTGCCCGTGGCCGGGTCTTCAGGCACGCCCAACAGAGGAGCGAACATACGGGCTCGGATATCACAGTCAGTATCCTCACTCCTGGTGTACACATGAACGAGGGGTGGGATGCTGTCGGTGGCGAGCGTTTCCAGCTTCTCGCTGTTCATCCGCACCCGCTCCAGCGCGGCGCGATCCCGGACCTCAACGAAAAGGAAGGGCAGGCCAACCGAGGCGACCTGCGGGAAATGGGTCTCGGTCGCGATAGTGTCCGCGGTCAGGGACAATACCGCTACCAGCGTTTGAACACCGACGGTCTTGCCCAGCGACAGGCGTTCCGGGGCGGCAAGTTCGCACCAGACTGACTGGTCCGGCCGCGTGCGGATGGTGATCGGTACCAGCCCGGCCCGCTCTTCAAACGTCACAGTGAGAGTGGTGTCGATCGCCCCCAGGCGGCCCGTTGTTGCCAGGACAAACGCCGTGCCGATATTGGGATGCCCGGCAAAGGGCAGCTCCGCACCAGGTGTGAAGATACGCACCTTATTCGTATGCCCCGCTTCTTCCGGCGGAAAAACGAAGGTCGTCTCAGAGAAATTAAACTCGCGCGCAACCTGCTGCATCTGTCCGCTCGACAGGCCCTCAGCCTGGGGTAAAACCGCTAATTGATTGCCGCCGAAGCGCGTAGCCGTGAAAACGTCACACAGGTAATAGCGATAGCGCATGGCTGGTTCGCCTGCCTCTGATCCTTCAGGGCTCCGGGCCGCTCTGCCCACGTGGCTGGCCGGCTGCTCAGCTCAGGACGAAGCCCTCGTAGGCATTCTCGACGACCTGCTCGCAGCGTTCGACATAATCCACCCAATCGACATAGGGCATGAACACCCGGGGTTTCCCTGGAATATTGGCGCCCTGATACCAGTTGTCACACGCGTTCCACAAGGTTTGATTAGCGAGTTCCTGTATGCGCAGATGCCAGGGACCTTCGGCTTCGACGGTGGCTTCGATGGCGGTGTGGCGGTGTGGCGGTGTGGCGTTCGTGTCAGGGCTGGTAGGGTGCGTGTCTGGCATGGTGGGTTGCTCCTCTATCTTGGGCTCAGTTCGCGGCCTGGACCTCATAGACCTCACCGTCCGGCTGCGTCGTCCGCGCGGTGAACTCGTCCATGGAATGCGGCCAGTTGGTCACGAAACGGCCGGACCGTGAGCGATAGTAAAAATCGTTGCCACAATCCGCCTGCCAGACATCCACGGCGCTGATGTCGCGCTGTAATTGGTCGTTAAAATCCCGCATGACATCCGGGCGAATGTCCATCCAGGCGAGGCGCTCGGCGTCCAGCCGCTTGAGCTGACGCAGGATGTAGTCACACTGACGCTCCAGCATGAACAGAATCGAGCCCTGGTTGGTATTCGGACCGTACAGCATGAAGAGATTCGGAAAGCCGCTGGTCGTCATGCCGAGGTAGGCTTGGGCGCCATCGCTCCAGGCGTCGTTGAGGCGGCGGCCGTCACGCCCGGTGACATCCAGCGCGGTCAGATAGGTGGTGGTCTCAAAACCGGTTGAGTAGATGATGGTGTCGAGCTCGCGCGCCTGACCGTCTCGGGTGACAATCGAGTTCGGTGTGATTTTCTCAATGGTTTCGGTCAGGAGTTCGACGTTGGGGCGATTGAAAACCGGGTAGTAGACGTCGGAAAACAGGGGGCGTTTGCAGCCGAAGGGATGGTTCGGCGTCAGTTTGCGGCGCAACTCGGGGTCCTCGACAACGGCGAGCTGTTCCAGACCGGCCCGTTCGATCTCGGCCAGTACTTTTTTATCGTCAAATGTGCACAGCGTATTCCAGGTCTGATAGATTTCGGCTCGATTCTCCCGGACCGCACTCGGATTTTGACGAAAGTGTCCGAGCTGCTCTTGGGTGTACGGCGTGTTGCCTTTGGGCACAACCCAGTTTGCGGTGCGTTGAAACAAACACAGCTGTTCGACCTGGGGAGCGATTTCAGGGACAAATTGAATCGCACTGGCGGCAATGCCGATCACGCCGACCCGTTTGCCGGTCAGATCATGGCTGTGATCCCAACCCGCCGAGTGAAAGGCCGTGCCCTGAAAGTCCTCCCTGCCGGGAATGGACGGCCACACCAGATTGTTAAACATGCCCAGGGCACTGACCACGACGTGGGCTTCAAATTCCTCACCGGACTCCGTGCCAACCCGCCAGCGCGCGCTTGCTCCCTGCCAGTGGACCGACTGCACCGGGCTATTGAGTTGGATATGCGCCCGCAGGCCGTAGGTGTCGGCAATGCGGTTGAGATATTCCAGTATCTCGGCCTGCCCGGCGAAGGGTTTGGACCAGTCGTTTTTTTGTGCAAACGAAAATGAATACAGGTGTGACTGGACATCACACTCGGCACCGGGGTAGGAGTTGCGCCACCAGGTGCCGCCTATGCCACCGCCTTTTTCCAGGATGACAAAATCGTCGATACCGGCTTTTTTCAACTGTACGCCCATACACAGGCCGGCTGAGCCGGCACCGATAATGACAATGCGTTTTCGCGTTCGCTGTTTCACCTTGGCCTCCCGTTTCAGGTTTCTCCGACAGCCGCAAACGACTGTCCTGAGGAATGCCGCACCCTATGGTAATCAACGGGCTTGGGCAAGTCAGGTGCTTCCCCTTCCTCCTGAAGGCTGGAGAGAAAACAGGTTTGAGTATTGTCGGCTATCGCGGTATGGTGGCCGCATTATGGGAGCACGATTGTGGGAGCGTGCTGAAAGCCGCTCTTCATACCAATATCCCAAAGGGGGGAATGTATGCCGACCCAGAAATTCACACCAATGACCAAGGATTTTCCGACCTTCGACTGCGATGCGCATGTCACCGAGCCGCCCTGGATATGGGAGCAGGCCCAGGACTGGCTGACAAAAGATGAGCTGGCAGCGCTCAAGACCACGATGTGGTTTGACCAGGAGACCAAACAGCTCATCGTCAACGGCCATGCCGGCGCGGGCCTGGGCTCGCAACGCATCGGCGGCACACCCGGCGTTGTGAATATCCTTTCGCTGGCCGGGCCGGGACTCAAGCATAACATCCAGCGTGCCCTCAATGTGCGCAATCTGCACCCCGAGACGGCGATCTCTCAGGAGCAGGCCGCCTATCTGGACCACAAGGGCTCGTACGAGCCCACGGCCCGCCTGCGCGACATGGACGTGCAGGGCATAGACCAGGTGATGATTATCCCGACCGACATCGACACCTATCCCTGGTTGCAAAACGCGGTCGGGGCCAAGGCCATGTGCAAAGCCTATAACGAGTGGGCGTATGAGTATTGCCAGGCCGACCCGGAGCGCATCTTTTTTGCCGCCCTGCTGCCCATGCAGGATCCGGTCTTTGCCATCGAGGAACTCTACCGGGTGGCCGCAAAGGGCTGCCGGGTCGGTCTGGTACGTCCGATTGACGCCATGGGCAATTATCCGATTCAGCCCAAATACGAGCCGGTCTGGCAGGCCATGCAGGAGACCGGCATGGTGTACGGCATGCACCCCTTCCCGGCCTTTGGCGCGCTGAAACCGCCGGGCTATACGGCCCAGTATTCCGGGGCGGAGTTGATCGCCCGCACGGTGGCCGCCTCGGGCCTGCCGCATCAATTTTTGACCAACGTCCAGAACTTCCAGTCCGAGGCCGCGCTGTGGGTCGTCATGGTGCTCATGTCCGGCTTTTTCGAGACATATCCCAAGCTCAACGCGGCGGTGTTCGAGGCGTCCTCCACCTGGCTGAGTTTTCTGTTGGACGAGTGCGACAAGATGTACAAGCTGTACCGCAACGAGCGTGAACTGCCGCCGCTCAAACGGCTGCCGAGCGAGACCTTTTTCGCCCACTGCGTGACCGGCTTTGAAGGGGATGAAGCCCCGCCGTCGCGCCTGCCCGAGTTCTATGGCGATATTCTGGCCTGGTCATCAGACGTCTACCATCATGATGGCGATGATGCCTGGCGGGCGCTTGAGATGATGCGCGAGTGCAACTTGCCCGAGTCCCATCAGACCAAGTTTCTCGGAGAAAACGCCCGCAAGCTGTATCATATCGACACCCCGCAGACCTTCATCCGCGAACGGGTGACGGAAATCGAACGCCCGGACTGGTGGCCGTCCGAGGCGGAAATTCAGCGCGCCCTGGAGCCCGAAGCCTCGCTGGTGCGTCCCTACGGTGAAGGCGCCCAGCGGGTCAACGGCCATGCTGCCGAAGGAGACCGGGCATGACCAGGCCGTTTGCCGTCTTTGATAGCGACAGCCATGTCGTCGAGCCGCGGGCGGTCTGGGAGGACTACCTGGAGCCGGAGTTCCGCACGCTCGGCAAGACGGCCCTGTGGCGCGAGGAAGGCCAGTACGGCTCGTATCTCAAGGTCAACGGCAAGATGTTCCGCGATCCGATGAATCCGAACATCCCGCGCCACGCCATCTGGAAGCCGGGCATGACCTGGGACCAGGTCGGCGACCTCGACCCCAATACCCCGCATGCCAAAAGCGCCGGCGCGTCGGACCCGCAGGCCAGACTGGCCGATATGGACGCCATGGGCGTAGACCAGGCCTTTCTATACCCCACCTGGTTTGCCGAGGGCTTTCATCTGATCGAGGACCCGGATGTGGCCGCCGCCCTGGCCCGGGCCTATAACAACTGGCTGACCGATTTCTGTCAGACGGCCCCAGCGCGGCTGTATGCGGCGGCCATGCTGCCGCTCCAGAACATGGATTTTGCGCTGGAAGAACTGCACCGGGTGGCCGCGCTGCCGCACTTTCGGGGTGCGTTCATCCGGCCCATGTTTATCGAGGGGCATTATTTCACCCATCCGTACTACGACCCGCTCTGGGCGGAGTTGGAACGCCTGGGTGTGGCCGCGGTGGTTCATCCGACGCCGGGGCTGTGGAACCCCGAGTGGACGTCACACGGCCCGTTTATTGAAAAGGTCAAAGATCGGCTGAATCAACACGCCCTGGTGAGCGATGCCGGTGGGGGGCCGACTGCCGGTGGTGGCAACGGCCTGGCGCATTTTTCCTTCTTTTCGTCCCCGGCGGTCGGCCATCCGGTCTCTCCGATTCTCTCCGGCTGGCTCGATAACCATATGTTCGTTGCTTCAACCTTGATCGGCTTTGCGGTCATGCAGCGCTTTCCCGAGCTGAAAGTGGTGGTCGCGCACGGCAAGGCGTCGTGGATGGAGGAGGTGCTGGAAAAGATGGAGGCCTCGACCAAGACGATTCCGCTCCTCAACTACTATCCGGTTCGGACCGACCCCGAAGAACTATGGGAAGAGGGCCGGGTGATGCTCGGCTTTGACGCAGAGGAGCGCATGATCCAGAGATTACCCCACGCCTTTGCCGAAAAGGTCGTCTGGGGTTCGCGCTACCCCCATCACGACACCACCAGCGCCTGGGATGCGATCGAGGCCCTGACCCAGGCCGCGGTGGAAGAGCCGCTCATGGCCCGCATGTTGGGCGGCAACGCCGCAGCCCAGTTTGGTATTGCGCTCACGCGGCACGTGCATGAGTAAACGCGCCAGGTCGTTCCGCATAGATTATTCGGGCTCCATCCACTCCGGCTCTTCTTCATCCGGCGGATGGCGCCGGAGAATCTGGTGCGGGCGATACTGCGCCTTGTAGGCCATGGAGGCGCTGTCCGCTACCCAATAGCCCAAATAGTGGTAACGCAGTCCCTGCTGCCGAGCGTAAGCGGCCTGGCGCAGAATCGAAAAGACTCCGGGCGCGTGCGGCCGCCAGGCCGGGTCATGAAAGAAATAGATGCTCGATAGCGCCTCGTGCGTCACATCCGCCAGACCCACCCCAACCAGACACTCCCGGTCGTAGTACAGGAACTCGCGGGCAAAGCTCCAGTTGCCCAAGAGGAAGCTGCGGAAATACGCGCGTTCATGGGTCGTCTGGGCGGGCCAGCCGCGCCGGGCGTGCATATAGGCATGGTAGGCGTTAAAGAGCCGGATGTGCTCACCGGTCAGGGTCGGCTTTTGCACCACGACCCGAATCGCCGCATTGCGCCGCTGGGTGCGCTGCTGACTGCGAGACAATCGAAAATCGGCCAGCGGCAGCCGCAGACTCCGACACTGGACACACTGCGCGCAGGCGGGCCGAAAGAATTCACAGCCAAAGCGCCGCCAGCCTCGTCTGAGGAGCTCATTATACTGTCGGGGCGTCAGGTCGCGGATAATGCGGTAGGTCAGAGAGGCCGTTTCCGCCGGGAGATACAGGCAGCCATAGGGCGGTGTGGCAAAGCGTTGCAACTCGTCGATACCGCGGGCCCAGTGCACCGGAGACGCTCCTCGGGTTCTGCCTGTCTTTGAAAATCGCTGCGTTTAATTGTCGAATCGGGTGAAGCACGCTACCCCGATCATGGCCATGATTTTACACTCAAGGACGCGGGTCTGACTGCTGACCGGAATCTGAATGACATAGGTTTCGCCCCCGGAGCACTCGGCATTCCAATAGGCGGCCTGGTGTTCATCCGTGCCTTGCAGAAACGAACGCGAGACCGTCGCGCAGGTTTTACTGCTCGTCTGCAAAATGCCCGCCAGCGTTATGGCGCGTTCGTCCTTACTCTGGCCGAGCAAAAGTTGATGGCCCTCATTGGCAAAGGCGGGTACCGTAATAGCCAGGCCGAGCAGGCATGTCCATACTGTCTTCACCATCTTCATGTTTCTGACCCCGTTCCTGTCTGTACGCCTATAACAGATCATTCCCTTTTTCCTAGCGGAACCGGAGGGCAACAGCCAGCGAACACCCAATTCAGTCAGGAATCGTTATACTCGTTCTGCTTGCAGGACAGAAGAGAATACCGAGCAGAACGGGACGGCTGCTCAATACATGGGTCAACACAACCGTTGTCAACGATTTTGTTGAATTTAATTTTGCGTCGATCTCACCGGATTGAAGCGTCGAGGCGGATCGAAATCCGGCGAGCGGTCCTCTTGGTGGACACTCTGATGTATTCTTACTTCCCGCTCGATCCGTGTGGAGAGTTTATCGCTTGCCCTATCCAGTTCATAATCGAGCTGGAGTCCGAGCCAAAACTGGGCGGACATTCCAAAATACCGGGCGAGTCGAAGGGCAGTATCGGCCGTCACCCCACGTTTTCCAAGGACGATTTCGTTAATGCGTCGGGCGGGAACGCCAACGTCTAAGGCTAACCGGTTCTGACTCAGGCCCATCGGCTTCAGAAATTCCTCATGTAACACCTCCCCAGGATGAACAGGCTGTAATCTCCTCTTGCTCATCGTCATACGCTCCTTAACGGTCGGCGTCATACTATCCGCTCAGGAACCGCGCAGCGAGTAGGTCGGATTAGCGTAGCGTAATCCGACAGGTGTGGCCGTGTCGGCTTACGCCTTCGGCTAAGCCGACCTACAAGACTCAACACAGACGAGAGGCGCTATGAATCCTTCTCGTCCTGTCCGTTCATCCTTGCGAGTCAGAGGCTCAAGGGCTAGGCTAGGCCGCGCAAGATGGCCCGATTGGGGGGAGAAGGTATGACAAATATAAGCACAACACTGACCCGACGCGAGTTTGTAGTGTCCACTTTGGCCACGGGCTTTGCCCTGGCCGTGCGTCCGGTCTCGGCCCAGACAATAACCACGGATACCAGTGGCCTGAAAGTCGAAGAAGTCCAGATACCGGTGGGCGATATCACTATTCCCGCCTACCAGGCTTACCCGCAAACCGACGGACCCTTCCCGGTGGTGCTGGTCGTCCAGGAAATCTTCGGTGTGCACGAGCATATCAAAGACGTGTGCCGCCGCTTCGCCAAGCAGGGCTATGTCGCGGTTGCGCCGGAACTCTATGCCAGGCAGGGCGATGTGTCGCAGATGACGGATATCGGTCAGATTATTCGGACGGTGGTGGCCAAGGTCCCGGATGCCCAGGTCATGTCCGACCTGGATGCAACCGTGGCCTGGGTCGAGTCATCCGGCAAAGGCGATGTGACAAAGCTCGGCATCACCGGCTTTTGCTGGGGCGGGCGCGTCGTGTGGATGTATGCCGCCCACAGTCCGCAGGTCAAAGCCGGGGCGGCCTGGTATGGGCGTCTGGTCGGGCAGGCATCCGAACTCAGCCCCAGCCATCCGGTCGATATTGCCGCGCAGCTCCACGCGCCCGTGCTCGGTCTGTACGGCGGCGCCGATAGCGGGATTCCAAACGAAACGGTCGAACAGATGCGCGCCGCGTTACAGGCAGTGGACAGCCCCTCGGAGATCATTCTGTATCCCGATACGCCCCACGGTTTTCACGCCGACTATCGGGCCAGCTATCGCCCGGAAGCCGCCCAGGACGGCTGGCAACGACTGCTGGCCTGGTTCAAACACAACGGGGTGGCCTAAGAGCATCCGACACAGCGGCGGCGGGCGGCCAGGCAGAAGAGGAACGGGACGTGCCGGCTCTACTCGGTCCGCGATTCGATCAGCGCAAGCACGGCCGGCCACAGCTCGCGGTCGTGGACATTATAGCGGTACTCCGCATCCAGCTTTTCCAGGAGTCGGACAATCCGGGGGGACGCCTCGCGGTCCCCGTTCCAGTCGCCGGCCTGTTCGATAATCTCTTCGAGAAAGCCGTGCAGAACACCCAGAATCCCGCCGTGTCCGTGCGTCAACACCTTGAGGAAAAACGCATGATTGAGCACGAAGCCGGGCCCCTCAATGAGCCAGCCAATAAACCCGGGCTCCTCTTCTGAGGACTGCTGCCACCAGTGGAGCCAGGCAAACGCCAAGAGCACCTGTTCCGTATGGGGCAGCATATAGAATGTGGCCGCCCAACTCGACGGCAGCCCGTCCTCGTGTGCCACCCGCGGCAGCCCCGGACGCGCCTGGGGGTCGTGCTCGGCCACCAATTGCCTCCAGTGCCGTCGGGCTTGGGCCAATAGGGCGTCGGTCCGCCCATGCTCGGTGAGCCGAGTCAGGAGATAGTGCATGGCTCTTGCCTGGCCGGGACGCCTCAACAGTGGACGGATTTCTTGTTACGCCCGACCCAGAGCGTCCGAGACGCGTTGCAGGGCGGTCTCGACATTCTCTTGACTGTTAAACGCGCTCAGACGCACATAGCCCTCGCCGCATTTCCCGAACCCGGCTCCGGGCGTGCAGACCACCCCGGCTTTTTGCAGCAGGCGGTCGAAGAACTCCCAGGAGTCGGTATTGGTTTTAATCCACACATAGGGAGAATGCTCTCCGCCCACGCAGGCATAGCCCAAGCCCGTAATCGCCTCACGGATCAGGACGGCATTGCCGAGATAGTAGTTGCTCAAGTCTCGGATTTGTTTTTTGCCCTCGGGCGAGAAGGCGGCCTCGGCCGCGCGCTGGACCGGATAGGAGACACTGTTGAATTTTGTGGACTGGCGCCGGTCCCAGAGCGCGTGGAGGGCATGGGCGTTGCCCTGAGAGTCGTATACCTGACACTCTCTGGGCACGATGGTGTAGGCGCAGCGCGTCCCGGTAAAGCCGGCGGTCTTGGACAGGCTCCGAAACTCGACCGCGACCTCTTTGGCGCCGTCGATCTCGTAAATACTCTGCGGCAGGCTGTCGTCACGGATAAACTCGACATAGGCCGCGTCGTACAGAATGAGGGCCTTGTTCTCCCGCGCGTAGTCCACCCAGGGGCGTAACTGCTCGGTGGTAATCATGCTGCCTGTGGGGTTATTGGGAAAACACAGATAAATGAGGTCAACCGCTTCCTGGGGGAGAGCCGGGATATACTGGTTGTCAGCCGTCGATTCCAGATAGACCAGCCCCTCGTAGCGTCCGTCCCGCCAGGCCGCGGTCCGGCCGGCCATCACATTGGTATCGACATACACCGGGTAGACCGGGTCGGGCACAGCCACGCGCGTGTCCGGGGCAAAAAGCTCCTGAAAATTACCGGAGTCGCACTTCGCGCCGTCGCTCACAAACACCTCGTCGGGCCTGAGCGTCACCCCGCGCGGCTGAAAGTCTCCGGCCACGACGGCTTCCTGCAAAAAATCATAGCCCAGTTCCGGGCCGTAGCCCCGAAAGGTCGCGTCGTCCGCCATCTCATCCACGGCGTGATGAAAGGCGCTGATGCACGCCTCGGGCAGCGCCCGCGTCACATCGCCAATCCCCAGCCGAATAATGCTTTGATCCGGATGGTCGGCCTGATAGGCATTGACCCGCTTGGCAATATCGGAAAACAGATACGAGGCCTGAAGCTTCAGATAGTGTTCGTTCATGGTAATCATGCGGGCGGTCCTCCTGTGTCTCCTGCCGGTCCTTAGAGTGCAGGCATGATCTCTTTTGCACACATCTCCAGATGTTCCAGGTCGTCAAAGGCCGGGTTGAGCAAGAGGTGTTCGGCTCCGGCCCGGACGACCTCGCCGATCTTATTGCGGCATTCGTCCAGACTGCCCCAGATGGCGACCTTTGAGGCCATATCCGCACTTTTATACCGGACGCCAAACCACTCCCGCAGCCGCCGTTCCGCGCGCGCCCGGTCGTCGTCCACCGCGAGATAGACCCGCTTGGAGATCGTAAAGCTGGCCGGGTCCCGACCGGCTTCGTCCAGAAACTGACGGACCAACCGCGACTGCCGTATGAAATCCGCGGTTGAGGACGAACCGGCGCCCATCCAGCCGTCTCCGTGCCGGACGGCGCGGCGCAGCGGTTTTTCCTCGCGGGCGCCAAACCAGATAGGCGGGTGCGGCTTTTGGACAGGCTTGGGTTCCATGGCCACATTCTCGAAGTTCCAGAACGTCCCGCTGACCGTGGCCTTGGGCTCGGTCCACAGCGCCTTGATGGCTCGAATGCCCTCCACAAAACGCCGGGCGCGGAGTTCGCTGGAATAGCCGAAGAGGGTCTCCGGAACGTGTCCGCCAATACCCAGACCGAAGATGAGCCGGCCCTGACTCATCTGGTCTAGGCTCGACAGACTCTTGGCCAGTTGCACCGGATTGCGCAGCACCGTCAGCAGGACCGAGGTGCCGAGGCGCGCCTTTGAGGTAATGGCGGCGATATAGTTGAGCAGGGCCACCGGTTCGAGAATGGCAAAGTCACTGACTATGGTCTCCTGCACCCACAAGCTTTCGTAATCGAGGGCTTCGGCGCGCTGGACGAAATCCCGGATGAACGACATATCAACCGGCGTATCGAGAAACACCTGGGGAACCGCAATCCCACACGGAATAGAGCCTGTAGCCATGTCTTGTCTCCTTACATGAGTGGTCTGTTGGGTCGTTTGGGTTTCTTGGGTCGTTTGGGTCGTTTGGGTTTCTTGGGTCGTTTGGGTTTCTTGGGTCGTTTGGGTCTCAAAGACTCAACGGACTCAACGGACCCAACAGACTCAACAGACCCAATAGACCCTATGGACTCAACAGACTCAATCCCCTATCTCCCGGCGATTTCGGCCCGCACGATCTGCGCTCCTTCGACCATGGCGCGTAGCTTATTATAGGCACAGAAACGGGGTAGGGCGCGCAGACCGCAGTCCGTGGTCAGCGTCACCCGCTCCGGTGCGATGAACCGGAGCACTTTGCGAATACGCTCCGCCACCTGCTCCGGTGTCTCGACCTGGAGATTGCGCACATCAATCACCCCGACGGCGACTTCCTTGTCCGCGGGCAGGTCTTTCAGGATATGGGCGTCTTCCATTTCACGGACGGCAAGGTCGAGCACATACTGTTCGATCCCGGTGTCGTGCAGATGGGGCAGGATGGAGCCATAGCCCGCCCCGGACGGAAACAGACCCTGGGAGGCATTTCCCCAGGCCGCCCCAAAGCAGAAATGCCAGGCGAGCTTGGCCTCCACGCCGTCTATGGTCTTGTTAATGACATCCACAACCCAACCGAAATAATCCGGGTTGCCGCTGAACAGGGGCAGCCAGGCTCCAAGGTCTTCCAGTTGGAGGAATGACGCCCCGCCGGCCACCAGGTCCTTCATCTCGGCGTTAAAAATAGGCACCAAGGCGTAGGCCAGGTCTTTCTGGGTTTTGTAGTAGTCGAGATGGACGTGATAGGTCAGGTTGATCGGTCCCGCGCCAACGCTGCACCGCACCGGCTTCTTGGTATTGCGCTGGGCAATATGGTACAGGTCGGCCAGTCGTAGCGGCCCGCGTTTTACCTCGTCGGTCACGGCGGTCGCGCCCCAGTCGGTGAGCCAGGCCGCATCCGTGTGTGAGACCTGCCCGCCTTCAACAATCGGGTGACTGTGTTTGGTTGGCACAAAACCGTGAATGCGCTCATACCAATACCAGACAAACGACCCGATGCAGCCGCCATAGTCGTCAAACCACATCTGACCGTCCGTCAGAATGTCCAGCCCGGCCTGTTCCTGGTCTTGCAGCACGGTGCGGACCGCGTCTTCAAACGCCTCGGCATGGTTGACGTCCTTGAACGCCTCCCAGATATCCCGCCCGTGCAACTGATAGGTAAACCAGTGCGGGCGGGGGTAGGAGCCCACCATGGTCGTGGGCAGAAGCGTATCGACTATGGATCGAGACATGGCTGTTTCCTCCTCATTTGGGTCTTTGGGGTCTTTAGGGTCTTTAGGGTCTGTTGGGTCCTTTGGGTCTCAAAGACTCAACCAACTCAATAGACCCAACCGACTCAACCGACCCAATCAGCGCCCGCCCTTTTTCCGAGAGCACCAGCGTCCGCTCCCACACGCCCCGCCCGCGAATATAGCCGAGTTGGTCGAGGCGGTTGGCGATGACGCTCAGGGGTGAGGCGGCCATTCCGGTTGCCGTACTGAGCGCGCGCAGGCTTTTACCTCCGCCCGCAAGCTGCTCCAGAACTGATCGGCTGTCCGTGTCCAGGCCGACAAAGCCGCTCAAACCCGAAGGCGCGTCGGGCAGGTCGGCGCGCGCGCGGTCCCCCTCGGGTGTGAGGCCGAAGGTGAAATAATCGAGCCCGCTCCTGCCCCAGCGCTGGACCAGCCCGGCCCGTTCGAGTTCGCAGATGAGGCGGTGGCACTCGGCCGCATTGAGCATGGTGAAATCGCTCAGCTCAACCATGGTCGTATAGCCAGTTCGAATCAGGACCAACAAGCGTTCCTGCTCCGGAACGAGGCGCAGGGGTTCCGGCTGGTCCGGGAGACCGTCGTCCGGCTGCGTCAGCACGGACAGACCCAGCACGGTCGGAAAGGTCACGATCGAGCCCACCACCACCGTGTGCACCGAGCCCAGCGGGACGCCCATAAACTTCAGGATTTCGTAGACGAGCATGGCGACCGTCCCGCTGAGCGTCCCCCAAAACGCGCCCGTCGGGGTGATATAGGCCCAGCGGTGGCCGAGCATCAGGACACAGGCCGCGGGGCCGAGCATGGCGCAACTCACCGCCAGGAGATAATACGGCCCGCCCGGATAAAAACTCAGCAGCCAGATGGCAAAGCCGGTCAGCAGAGTCAGCAGGCGGCTCATCCGCAAGACCGCCTCCGGGGGGGCGTCCGGCCGGATAAAGCGTTGGTAGATGTCGCGCGAGAGCGAGGAGGTAATGCCCATATGCGCATTGCTGGTGGTGGAGATCGTCGCGGCCAGGGCCGCCACCAGACCCAAGAGGGCCATGGACGCGGGAAAGTCGCGCATGAGCAGGCCGTAGGCGCCCATGGGATTGGCCGGATTCACGGGGTCCAGAAAAGCGTCGCGGTGCACACTACCGGCGTACAGGCCGAGCACCCCCATGGAAGCGTGGATCACCAGGACGAGCAGGCCGCCAATAATGAACTGCCAGCGGGCAATCGGTTCGGTCCGCGCGGCCGCGGCGCGCAGCCAATAGTAGTTGCCACCCCACTGAATGAAAAAGCCGATGACGAGCGAAACCGTCAGCACGCTCGGATAGCTCAGCCGAAACCAGGGAAAAGAGCCGAGCACGCCGGCTGAGAGGGGCGTGGCGGTCACGAAACTCGTCTCGATCAGCTCCCAGCCGCCATAGCTGATCAAACAGTAGACGGCCAGGGCCGGCAGGAAGAGGAAGCCCAGCAAGACCTGCACGACATCGGTCAGCGTCAGCGCCCACATCCCACCCAGAAAAATAAAGGTCAGGTGGCCGCCCAGGACAATGCTAATCATGAGCCATAACGGCGCGCCCAGGAACCCCTGCATAATAAGAGCCATGGCCACCACATTCATGGCCACCACACCGGTGACACCCAGCAGGGTGGCGATACTGACCACCACCCGCGTGCGCGTGTCAAAACGCATCTCCAGCCATTCGGGGATGGTGTAGGCGCCACAGCGCCGGATATACGGGCCGGCAAAGACGCCATACGCAATATAGCCGATCACCAGGGGCAGGCTGCCGCCCAAAATCCAGCCGAGAAAACCGTACTGTATGGTCAGGCCGGGAACGATGCTGGTCATGCTGCCGGCGAACGCAATGCCACAGATGCTGGCAATCCCCGGAATGAGACTGACCTGCCGGCCGGCCAGCAAAAAATCACCGTCGGTGCGCACCCAGCGTTTGGCGTACCAGCCCAACCCCCAGAGCAGGACAATCAAGGCCAGAACGGCGGCGATGAAGATCGGCATGACTCGGCTATTCCGCAAGACTAGACGGGCCGCTCGTAACGGGCGAACACGAGCAGGCCAAGAATCTGGAGGGCATGAATCAGGACCATCAGGCACATGATGAGGGTGACGAAGTCGGACATGCTGGCGTAGTCCATATAGAAGCGCACTTCAAAACCGGCCACACAAACCAGGCCGAGGGCCATGGAGAGATTTTTGGCACGGCCCAGAAAGAGACTGAGCACCAGGAGGATGAGACAGTCGAAAAACGGACTGCCGATCCAGAAAAAGGCGCCAAAATTTTTCGTGTGCAGGCTGCCGTCAATATCGATAAAACTTGGAATTGACAGAAAGAACAGGGTGAAGCCGGCCACGATAATATAGGCGGCTATCATCCGCACCGTCCGTTCTATCATCCGGGCGGCCTTCTCGGGGTTGGTGAGCTCTTCGGCCGATATGCCGGCCAGGAGGTGCAGGAGTTTCTGCCCAAGCGCGTTGACCGCTGGCGTGTCTTGCTGGTGTGGGTGCTCTGCCATGGCAACAGGCGATACGAGTCAATCTGCCGGCAAGCTTACGCGGTGTTGCGTCTCAAGGCAAATGCCGCGGCGAAACCGATCCTCCCTTTCATCCTGGTCCGGGAGCCGTCACAATACACCCAGGAGGCGCATGATATGACACCACGCCGACATGAAAAATATTGGCTCTGGCTCGCTCTCAGTCTCATCATGGTCGGACTGACGTTTGGTTTTCCGCCACCCACGAGCGCCCAGGACGGGCCGTCCGCCATTCCGGAAGGAAGTGGCAGCATTATCCAGCCGGTCTCGTGGCAATTGACCGGGGAGAACGCCGCCGACCTGGCCGAGCAGACTCGAACGGTCGTTCAGCAGTTCGAGGGCGCCATCCTGGTCAAGGATGAAAAGGATATCCTCGTTCTGTCCCTGCCCTCGGCAAAGCTGACCGACCTGCATCAAAAGCTGTCTGCGCTGGGAACGCTGACGAGTCCGCCAGCCAGCGAGGCATACCAGGCACCAACCATCCTGCTGCGGCTCAGGCTGGGTCCTGTGTCTGAGTAGGCAGCCGGGGTGTTGGGTCTATTGGGTCTCATAGACTCAACGGACTCTATAGACTCAACGGACTCTATAGACTCAACGGACCTTATCGTTGTCAGGGGCGATGGACACACCAGCACGGTCGTGGCTATACTCACGGCACTTTTCCGAACGAGGAGTGTACCATGAGTCTGCGCACACCGGAGCAATATAAAGAGAGCCTGAGAGACGGCCGGGAAGTCTATTATCGCGGCGAAAAGGTTGACGATGTCACCACCCATCCGGTTATCGGCAAGGCCGTCCAGCACGCCTGCATCGACTACCAGATGGCCGAAGACCCGCGCTACCGCGACCTGGCGGTCGTCACCGACCCGCAGACCGGACAGGAGTATTCCCGGTATTATCACCTGCCTCAGAATGCCGAAGACCTGCTCCAGCGCAGCCGTCTGATTGAGGCCAGTACCCGCGAGGGAGCGACGCTGGTCATTTTGATCAAAGAGATCGGCACCGACGCCCTCCTGGCGCTGCATATTGTCGCCGAAGAAATGGCCAAGCACGGCGCGGGCCAATATCGCGAGCGGGTCAAAAAATATTATGAGCTGTGTCGGGACAATGACTACGCGGTGGCCGTGGCCCAGAGCGATGTCAAAGGCGACCGCAGCCTGGGTCCTCAGGGCCAGGAACATCCGGACTATTATGTGCGCATAGTTGACCGGCGCGACGATGGCATCGTCGTCCGTGGCGCCAAGATTCACACCTCGGTCTCCACCAATACGGACGAAATCATTGTCCTGCCGACCCGAGCCATGCGCGAGGGCGATGAGGACTACGCCGTGGCCTTCGCCATCCCGGCGGCCACCAAAGGGCTGAAACTCCTGGCCAGTTCCTATGGCGGTTTCCAAAGAAATGACTTTGAGTATCCGATCAGTGCCAAACATAAGATGATGGAGACGCTGACCGTCTTCGATGACGTGTTTGTGCCCTGGGAGCGGGTATTCCTGGCCGGCGAGGTCGCCGCGGCGGGTCTGATGGCCCTGACCTTTGTGAAGTTCCACCGCTTCACTGCGGTTTCGTACAAACTGCCGCTGCTGGAACTCATGGCCGGTGCCTCCCAGGCCATTGCGGAATACAACGGCATTGAGCGCGCCGGCCATATTCGCGAGAAGCTGACCAAGCTGGCCAGTTATCACGCCACCGTTCAAGGCCTGATTCTGGCCGCGGCCCAGCAACACACCGTGGTCCCGCCGGGTATCGCCGTTCCCAACACGCTGATGACCAATGTGGCCAAATACCAGTTTGCCTCCAATTACCACCAGGCGGTTCAGATGGTGCAGGATGTGAGCGGCGGCCTGCTGGTGACCGGGCCGAGCCTGGAGGACTGGCGCAGCGAAGCGACCGGCCCCTATGTCGAGAAATATCTGGGCGGCAAGAAAGGCACCTCAACCGAGCACCGGCTACGGCTGATGAACCTGATTTCAGACCTGACCGCGGGCGACTTTGGCGGCTATCAGGAAGTGCTGGCCGTGCACGCCGAGGGCTCCCTCGAAGCCGAAAAGCTCCAGACCTATCGCGAGTATGATTTTGCGGCCGCGGCGGAGTACGCCCGCGAATTGGCGGGGATTGCCAAATAGTCACCGCCCCCGGTCGATAAGTTGTCGATATTCGTCGTGGCGTCCGATCCAGAACCACACCACGTCAGAGCCGTCTTCCACGGCGAGGACGCGATGACGGATTCCCACCCGGGCGGACCAGAATCGGCCGACCTTCTTGAAGTGCAGCGACGGATGGGATGGGTCCTGCCGGAGAAGCCGGAAGTTTTCATCGGCCAGCTTCCGTGTCTCGGCTGGGAGTCCGTTGTAGAACGACCAGAACTTGTGGGTGACGCGATGTCTCACAGGTCGGTACACTGGCCCTCGCGCAGGGCCTGCAACGCCTCCTCTGCCAACGCGTCAAGTCGCCCTGCAGCGACATCACGCTCAAACTCACGATCCCATATTTCGGCGTCGAACTCCGCAAACCAGGCGCGGAATGCGGTGAGTTGTTTGGCCGACAATTGGCTCACGGCCGTCTGGATATCTTGAAGGGTGTCCATGTCTGAAGGCTATCTCTGAAGTCTGCTGATGACAAGGCACGAAAGAGGGGATGAGGGGTTTGGGACTGGGGGTTGGACCCCCGCAGCGCTAATCCTCCTGCCCGAACGTCTGTTCATAACGCGCCTTGAACGCCTCGAACAGGCTGAGTTCCTGTGCGGTGTATGTCCGGTAGGTCTGGCTGGCGTGGGGGAAATAGAAGCGTAAAACGGCATTCCCCTGTGCGTCGTCAAGGCTGACGAACACGCTGACGGAATCGCCGTGACTCGGCGCTTCGGCAAAGCGCACCTTGGCGACGGTATCGAGGTTGGCGTGGATATGCCAGCCGCTATACTCGACCGTCGCCCACGGGTCGGTAAACTCGACCTTCCGAACCGTCTCGTCCAGAAAAAGCTCGCTGACGACCCCATCCCGCCCGACAGTACAGACCAGCGCGGGTGTGCGCGCCAGGTCTTCAAGTAGCTGTTTCACGCCGGAGATCATGCGTTCCTCTCGATCTCCCTTTCCCCTGGAGACAGGGCCGGCTAGAGCAATTCGCGATTTCGTATAGCCAGCCGGTCCCTACCGTCATTCCGGCGAAAGCCGGAATCCAGGCTCTTGGCCTCCGACCGCTGGATGCCGGATCAGGTCCGGCATGACGAGAGCGGAACGACATGGCTACAGCCTCGCGTGAAACGCGCTAGAAGGAGTCAGCGGCATAAGACAAAGCAGCCTGGACATCCTCTCGGACGAGACGCGGGTATGCCTCTAATAAATCTGTCTCTGTTGCCCCTTCGCTCAGCTTGCGGAGAATCATTTCTACCGGAATACGAGTACCACGGATCACTGGCTTCCCGAGCATTACTGCCGGATTCATCTCAATGCGGTCGGTTGTCATGGGACTCTCCTTTGGGCTAGAGCAAATCACGATGCTGTGTAGCGCGTCTCTCTCCTCCTTGAGGAGTGCGGGCTTCCAGCCCGCATGGCGGCCAGGATGGCCGCCCTCCCAGGCGGGGAGCCCCCCCATCCCCTCCCTGGCCGCTTGGGGCCAGCCCTTGTCTTTCCCGACGAGCGCGGACGGGCACGGCTACAACTTATCGTGAAACGCTCTAGGTCCTACTCCACCGTTACGCTCTTGGCCAGGTTGCGCGGCTGGTCCACATCGGTCCCGCGATATACGGCCACATGATAGGCCAGGAGTTGGAGCGGAATGCTGAGCAGAATCGGCATGACCAGGTGGTTGGTGGTCGGCACCTGGATGATCTCCCAGGCGACTTCTTCGAGCTCGGGCGAGGGGGCGTCGGTCAGGGCGATAATGCGCCCGCCGCGCGCCTCGACCTCTTTCATATTGCTGAGCGTTTTCTCGTACACCGGGTCCTTGGGCAGGAGGACGACGACGGGCATCTGCTCGTCGATCAGGGCAATCGGACCGTGCTTCATCTCCCCGGCCGGATAGCCCTCGGCATGAATATAGGACAGTTCCTTGAGCTTGAGCGCACCCTCAAGCGCAATCGGATAGTTGATGCCCCGCCCGAGGTATAAAAAGTCGCTGGCATGACCGTATTTCTTGGCGATCTTTTCAATCGCCTTGGTCTTCTTCAGCGTCGCCTGGACTAAGGCCGGCAGGGTGACGATGTCTTCGATGAGTTGCCGGCTGCGGTCGCGGTCGAGGACGCCGCGGCGTTGTCCCAGATGCACCGCCAGAAGATAGAGGGCGGTCAACTGGGTCGTGAACGCCTTGGTTGAAGCCACGCTGATCTCGGGCCCGGCATGGGTATAGACCACCATGTCGGATTTGCGCGCAATGGACGAATCGACCACATTACAGATGGCCAGCGTACTGGCGCCCTTGTCTCTGCTCCCTTGGAGCGCGGCCAGCGTATCCGCGGTCTCGCCCGACTGCGAAACCGCCAGGACCAGGCTGTCCGCATCGAGCCGTGTGGGACGATAACGAAATTCACTGCCGTAATCGACCTCGGTCGGCAGTCCGGCCAGCTCCTCCAAAAGGAATTTGCCGACCAGACAGGCGTGCCAGGCCGTGCCGCACGCAACCAGGGTGGCGCGCTTGACCGTATCGAGCACGGGTAGCCGGTCCGCAAGCTCGCCCAGCGCGATCTCGCCGGATTCCTCCAGGATGCGGCTGCGCATGGTATCGATAATGGCCTGGGGCTGTTCATCGATTTCTTTCAGCAGGAAATGCTTATAGCCGCTCTTCTGGGCCGTAATCGGGTCCCAGGCAATATGACGCGGCTCGCGCGTAATCGGCCGGCCGGAGAAGTCCGAGATCGAGACGCCCTGACGACTCACCTCGGCCATCTCGCCGTCATCCAGGAAGAGTACCCGGCGGGTGTAATCGAGCAGGGCGGGAATATCGGAGGCCACAAAGCTCTCTTCTTCTCCGAGCCCGATCACAATCGGCGTGGCGTTTTTGGCCGTCAGGAGCGTCTCCGGGTCGCGCTCGCTCAGGGCAACCAGGGCGAACGAACCGGAAAGATGCCGCAGGGCGGCCCGGGTCGCCTCAGAGAAGGAGTGTCCCTCCTGAAGGTATTGGTCAATCAGGTGGGCAATGACTTCGCTATCCGTCTCGGAGCTGAACGTTCGCCCTTTGCCCATGAGCTCGTGGCGCAGCTCCAGATAGTTCTCGATAATGCCGTTGTGGATGACCACCACGTCGCCGGCGCGGTGCGGGTGGGCGTTCTCCTCGGACGGCGGCCCATGGGTCGCCCAGCGGGTGTGACCGATACCGACCGAGCCGGGCAGGGGTTCGGCCTGCAAGAGCCGGTCAAGATTGCTGAGCTTGCCGACCGCTCGCCGGATGGCAATATGGCCGTTTGTGAATGCGGCGATGCCCGCGGAGTCGTAGCCGCGGTACTCAAGCCGCTTGAGCCCCTGGAAGAGGAGCGGGGCTGCCTCGCGGTGCCCAACATAGCCCATAATGCCGCACATGGTTGAGTCCTTGGGGTGGATTGCGTTCTCCGTAGGGGCAATTCATGAATTGCCCCTACAAGCTCCAGGGAACCCACCCCGGCCTTCGGCCACCCCTCCCAGGAGGGGAGCTTTTATGTGCCCCTGTTCACTCTTTACTCTCTTTGGCCCGCTTGGCCGCGGTCCAGCCCTCCCGGATTTCTTCCTGCCGCCGATTAAAGACCAGCGCACCCGCGGGCACATCCTGCCGGACTGTGGTTGCGGTGGCAATATACGCGTCGTCGTTGACGGTCAGCGGGGCGACCAGGGTCGTATCCGAGCCGACCTGGACGCGGTCTCCGATCCTGGTTTGATGCTTGCGGAAGCCGTCATAGTTGCAGGTGATCGTGCCCGCCCCGATATTGGTCTCACGGCCGATCTCGGCGTCGCCAATATAGGCCAGGTGTTTGGCCTTGGTCCGCTCGCCGATGGTGGATTTTTTGACCTCAACGAAATTGCCGATCTCGGCGTGGGAGGCCAGAACGGCGCCGCCCCGCAGATGCGCAAACGGCCCGGCCGAGGAGTTATCGCCGAGCTGGCTGTCACTCAGCACGACCGAGAAATAGATGCGGACATGATCGCCGATGGTACAGTTCTCAATATAGGCGTTGCCGTCGATTCGACAGTGCGAGCCGATGACGGTCCTGCCCTTGATATGGGTATTCGGACCGATGACTGTGTCCGGGCCGATGGTCGCCTCATCGCTCAGATAGACCGTCTGTGCATCCTCAAAGCTGACACCGGCGTCCATCCACTGGCGGCGGAGTTGTTCCTGGCGTGTTGTTTCCATACGAGCGAGCTCCTGTCGAGAATTGACTCCTTCGACTTCCTGACAGTCCGGCGTGAGCACGGCCCGGGTCGGGAGTCCGGCCCGGACGGCCGCGGCCACGATGTCGGTCAGATAGTATTCGCCCTGGGCATTGGTGGGTTGGAGACGGTCGAGCGCGGAAAAGAGAAAGTCGGCCGCAACGCAGTATATCCCGGTGTTGATTTCCCGGACGCTGCGCTCCTGGGTCGAGGCGTCCCGCGCCTCCACGATGCGGACCACCTGGCCGTTGGCGCGGCGAATAACCCGCCCGTACTGAGCCGGGTCGGCGCGCCGGGCGGTCAGGACCGACAGCGTCGCCCGGTGCGCGTGGTGGTCCGCGACAAAGCGCGCCAGCGTCCGGGACGTGAGCAGGGGCACGTCACCGGAGACAATCAGCATATCCCCCCGAAAGCCGGCACACTGCGCTGTGGCCGCGCGGACCGCGTCCCCGGTGCCACGCTGCTCTTTTTGAAGGGCAAAGCGCACTCCGTCTTCTTGACACGCGGCCTGAACCGCGGTGGCCTGATGGCCGACCACGACGCTCAAGTGGCTGGGCTGGAGGCGTTGGCAGGTCTGAATGACGCGCGTCAGGAGCGGCTTGCCGGCCAGATGATGCAGCACCTTGGCCCGCTCGGAAAGCATGCGCGTCCCCTTGCCCGCGGCCAGAATGATGATGCCCAGGGGTTGCGCCTGTTGTTGGTCTGGTGCCGCCACGTCAGCCCATCCGTTTTCGCAATCCAACCCGCGGCCTTCTTAACCCGCCGCGTGGAGGCGATCCGGGAGTTGTTCAAACCAGGGCAGGACCAGGGTTTCATTGATGGAATACGTATAGGCGTGCCCCCAGTCGGGCAGCTCGGTATACGTGACGTGGGCAAACTCCTGGCCTTCTAAGAAGTCGCGGGCCATGCGCGCTGAAGAGACCGGGAAAATAAAATCCTTTGCCCCGTGGACAATAAAGATAGGCAGGGCGGTGGCCTGTTTATAATCGAGCCGGGGCAGGAGGACGCCGGCAATGGGGGCGATGCCGGCAAAGAGCTTGGAGCAACTGATGCCGAGTGCGTACGAAAACGTCCCGCCGTCAGACAGACCGCTGACCAGAATGCGGTTCGTGTTCACCGCGTATTCATCCATGACCGTTTCGAGCATGGACAGAATAGAGCGCACATCGAGTCCCGGCTGCTGAATGGACCAGGTCTGGCCCAAAGATTTGGGCGAGAGCAGGATCAGGCCGCGACTCTTGGCCGACCTCAGCCAGGTGAGCAGATAGTCATCGCCGCGCCCGTGGCCGCCGTGGAGCGTAATCACCAGGGGCCAGCGTTTGGTGGGATCGTAGTTTTCGGGAACGTATAAGGAATACTCGGCGTGCTTATTGGTCTGCTTGCGATGCATCACACCGGTCTGGGCAGTATTGCCTGAGGCTGGAGTCTCAAGCGCAGTCCGACGGGAGAAATCATCCGGCAAAAACCAATACGGCTGAATGGGTGGCAGCTCGGCGCGCACGCTGTACAACAGATATTTACCCAATGAAAATGCCTGCCGGCTCTGCATATAGGCGACGATGAAATTATGCGCTGAGCCGGTGCGAAAGGACGTATAGGCGTCGTCAAGCTGTGCGAGCGCCTCCAGCCACTGTGTATGGAAGGCGGCCCGTTCCGGGGGGACTTCCAGGTGCTCGTTCTGCGCGTTGAGGGCAGTGAACAGGTCGCCCACCTGCTCGACCAGTTCGGCCTGATGTTGGGGGATTTTGGCCAGGTGAATCTGCTCCTGGAGTGCCTCAAAGGTCCGCAGGAACCCCAGAATCCGTTCGGCTTGGCGGGTTATCGTCTCGTGATAGTGGTCCGCAACGCTTGCCATAGTCCGCCTCCGCTTGTGCAAAGAAGAAAGTGCAAAGAAGAAACGTGTTCAACCGATTTGGAATCAATGCAGAACACGTCTCTTCTTCAGGCCGAGGCTAGCAGTTCGGCTTTCGCAGTTGCAAGGGGGAAGGCCGTGTGACAAGCTGAGGGCGGGTATGAAAAAGCCTCACTCCCTCCTGCGCGCGCTCCCCTCCGTGGAAAAACTGCTGGCAGCGCCGGCGCTTCAGCCCATCCTGGAACGCTACAACCGAACCTATATTACCGACCTCATTCGTCAGGTGTTGGAGACGCTGCGGCAGGACATTATGTCCGGTGCTCACACCGCTCCGCCTGCCGAGCCCGACCTGGTCGAGCGTATTACAGCCCGACTCCGGCGCGAGGACCAATCCCCGCTGCGTTCGGTCATCAATGCCACCGGTACGGTGCTGCATACCAACCTGGGGCGCGCCCTGCTGGCCCAGGCGGCCATAGACGCCGTGGTCCGGGCGGCGTCCACACCCGTGACGCTCGAATATGATGTGTCTCGGGCCGGTCGCGGCGACCGGGACGAGCTGGTCGAGGCCGACCTGACGGCCCTGACCGGCGCGGAAGCGGCCACGGTGGTGAATAATAACGCGGCCGCAGTGTTATTGGCGCTGAACACGCTGGCGGAAGGGCAGGAAGGAATTGTTTCCCGCGGGGAGCTGATCGAGATCGGCGGCTCGTTCCGCATCCCGGAGGTCATGCGCAAGAGCGGCGTGGTACTGCGCGAGGTCGGCACGACCAACCGCACCCATCCGCGCGATTATAGCGGCGCCATCTCGGCCCGGACCGGAGTCCTGCTCAAGGTGCATACCAGCAATTATCGGGTCGTGGGCTTCACCGCCGAGGTTGGCCTGGAAGAACTGGTGGCCATAGGCAAGGAGCATGATGTCCCGGTCATGGAGGACCTGGGAGCCGGCGCGCTGATCGATCTGGCGCAGTACGGACTGCCCAGGGAACCGGTTGTGGCCGAGCGGGTCGCCCAAGGCGCGGATATAATCACCTTTAGCGGAGACAAACTCCTCGGCGGGCCGCAGGCGGGTCTCATTGTGGGACGCCAAGCCTGGGTGGACAAGATCAAAAAGAACCCGCTCAAACGGGCGCTACGCCTCGACAAGCTGACGCTGGCGGCCCTGAGCGCAACCCTGCGCCTGTACCGTCGTTCACCCCAGTTGCAGCGCGACCTGCCCACCCTGCGCTGGCTGACCCGACCGGTCAACGACATGGCGGCCCTGGCGGCCCAGGCCGTTCCGCTTATTCAGCATCGGCTCGGCAGTGCATTCTCGCTGAGCGTCGAGGATGCAACCGCCCAGATCGGCAGCGGAGCGTTGCCGGAGGAAGAACTCCCCAGCACGGTCATTGCCGTTCGGCATAGCGAGCTGTCCGCCGAAAAAATCGCCCAGCGTTTTCGGCGGGCCGAGCCACCCATCCTGGGTCGCATTCACAACGACACCTTCTTGCTCGATCTGCGTGGTATTTTTGATCCGCACGACCTTGTGCCGTGAGCGCATCCCTACAAAAAATGATAGATATACGTTTGTGAGAAACGACAGTGGAGGGAATATGAGAGAATCGAGTGGAGCAACAATCGAAGCCCCTATTGAACTTGTGACCTCTATTGCCGATCTACAGTTTCCTCAGAAAATCGATACGCATCTTCAGACCTTGATGGATCGGAATACGGAGGGCCACCTATCGGAATCGGAACGAGCGGAACTCGAAGCCTTGGTGGAGCTGAGTGAAACGATCTCCCTCCTCCGCGTTCAGGCTCTGCGCGCATTAGGTCGAAAGACATCATGAAGCTTGCGCGAACCGAGATTCAGCGGCGGGTTGAAACTCGGGCTCGGCAACGTTGTGAATACTGCCGTATGCATCAGTCCTTGCAAGGAGCCTCTTTCCACATTGAACACATAATCCCAACCTCTCTGGGAGGGACAGACGGACTGGATAATCTTGCGTGGGCCTGCCCTGGTTGTAATCTTAAAAAGTCGAACCGAATGAGCGCTCTTGATCCTGAGACGGAAACGGAGGTTCGCCTGTTCCACCCACGCCTCGACCGTTGGGAGGAGCATTTCGCTTGGCAGGACTACGCATTGACCGGATTGACACCCATTGGCCGGGCACTCATTACTGCCTTTGATTTAAACCACGAACGCCGTCTTCGGATTCGACAGGCGGAGGAAATCTTCGGTTTATTTCCTCTTGTCTCAGCAAACTAAGAGCCTGAACAGGGCATTCCTGACATGAGGGAGGACCTGGCGGAGAAGGGATGGAGTCGAACCATCCGCGCAACTTACGCCACGCAACTCGGTTTTGAAGACCGGTACAGCCACCGGGCCGTATCCTTCCCCCCAGCCAGCCTCAGCGCTTACCATGAGAGCCGGGGTGAGTCCAGCAACGGCACTCACCGGCAAATGCTGGCTATACAAGTGCCTTGCTGTATTGCATCGACCAAAAAACGATACTTCGGAAAATAGCCTTGACTAATGAAGTTAGCTTTCGGTCAGCCAATTTTTCATCAGTTCCTTGAGTTCTTCAATTGGAAATACGCCAAGCTCTTGTCGTGCCGAGCGGATACCGATGAGCCGTAGAATTATCCCCAACCGATTTGCTTGAAATAGGTGTCTTCTTTCTTCTTCATTAACAAATTCGGACAAGGCCCATATGAGAGCGGTGCGAACTTTCACGTCGCCAATAATAGAATTTCTCGATACGACAAAGATGATTAGATTTTCCCAATACTGCGGCGAACTTCCCAAGACCTTAATAACATCCCCCAATACTGCGCTTGTATTTTCACGAACCTCATTGGCGACATATCTGCGCCACCACGCCCGCGCAAATGAGCAGTTCACATAGACGCTCTTATTACCGCGTGCCTCCGGCAATCCTCCCATCCGCCGTAAGGCCGTTCGCACAGTGGCATCAATCTCTTTTTCGCTTCCTGCCTTCAAAACACGCTCAATCCGCTCAAGGCCACCAGATGCTGCCTTATTGTCTGCGGCAAGAAAACTCGATTGAATCCTGCCTTCTTCTATATGGCGCAATGTCATAAAGCCCCAAAAGGTGACACGACATGCGCTTGCCGGAGGGATTTCCTTCCAAAACTCAAAAATTTGCCGCTCAGTACTCCTTGGCGGTTCCTTGAATTCAGCCTCGGTCAAGTTCTCTTCAAGGATTGGGAGTTCCTCGCCAGACTCTGTCTTGACTCGGCTTCTCACCCACTCTGTGTAGTCGGAACTAGAACGTAGGACTGACAGAAACTCCCGCTGCTGGTCGGAACCTTTTGACTTAATCAGAGTTCTGCGTAGTGAAGTGTACGAGGCATCCTCGAACTCTTCGAATTTTTCGTAAGCCATACTATATCCTTACGATTCGAGTGGAGGACGGTGAGGATATAGCTTGGTTGCCACTTCATCCGCAAAAAAATCACCATCATCCCAGACGGGTAGATTTTTCCTTTTCAACTCTTCAGCTAAGGCGGATAAATTTGGGTACTTCTCCCACCATGCCGGACCTTCTTCATCGTCCCACTCCTCCTTGGGAGCCTCTTCCTTGAGAATTTCAAAACACCGACTTGTGACGTGGGTAAGGAGGCTGTCGCGATGATTCTTATATTCTCCGGCGTTCTGGAGAAATGGGAACAAATCTGACGCAACTAAAACCTGAAAGTAGAATCCTTCCTCCGAGCACGCTTTAACCTTAAAGCTGCCCGATGGCAGGTCTGCCTTCCTTACATCAAGCAACTCGTGGAGAGATGAAGAGGGCCGAAAATATCTACTCAATGCCAAACGCGCGCCTCTAGGAAACGTGATATTCTGCCCCTGCCATGCTTCTGCTACTCCGTCCTCAGGCTTGAACCTGCATGAAATTTCGGAAACGGAAAGAATGAGTGGGCGTAACATAGGCGGTTCGCCTACTACACTAATATCCCATGAAACCTGCTGGTAAGCGTTATCGGAGAGATCCAACTTGCGGTACCCTGTGAGCGGTACAGACACGAGACATCCATACTTGGCTTTACCTTGTTGAAGTATCCGGTCGAGAAAAGGTGCGTCCCGAATTGTGTGATGGATGATTGCGGAAGTGCCGTCGTCCTGAGGTTTTGCGTCAACCTCGTAGTCTCCTCTAGGGTAAGATAGATTGCCGTCTTCAAGGACCGGATATGGAAGACAGCGGACAACCCCTCCATCCTGCGGCATTATTTGGCCTCCTGTTCCGCTGAATTGGCGGCTCGACGTATTAGCTCGGTCCTGAGCACAACCGGCACGTCGTCAGGCAGATTGATCTCTTCCGGGAGCTCGTAAGTGATTTCCAGGTTAAGAGCTTTTCCGGGTTCGAGAACTCCTAGGGCGTGTCATCAGTTAGGAAGAATCCTTGGGGTTTTCCTCCCCTGCTGAGCTATACTTCTCGCGGTAGCCAGAGCGAGGAGGGTTTTGAGAATGACGAGACGGTATGCCCTACGGGATGACCAGTGGGAGCGGATTCAGGATCTCTTGCCAGGGCGAGAGGGCCATGTGGGGGGCACGGCGAAGGATAACCGCCGGTTTGTGGAAGCGGTCCTGTACCGCTATCGCGCCGGCATTCCCTGGCGTGACCTCCCCCTGCGGTTTGGGGATTTCCGCGTGGTGCATACTCGGCATATGCGCTGGAGTAAGAGCGGGGTGTGGGAGAAGGTGTTCAGGCACCTTGCGGCCGACGCCGACAACGAATACGCCATGATCGATGCCACGATTATCCGCGCCCATCAACACGCCGCCGGGGCAAAAGGGGGGACCCAGAGACGGAATGCCTTGGCCGCTCCCGAGGGGGGTTGAGTACCAAACTCCACGCGACCTGTGATGCCCTGGGCAATCCGACCAGCTTTCATCTCACGCCGGGCCAAGCCTCGGACCTCGCTGGCGCGGATGCGCTGCTCCCAGATTTGGTGAAGCACATCCAGGCCTTGCTCGCGGATACCGCGTATGATGCCCAGGAGCGCGTCCTTGACGTGTTGGAGAAGGCGGAGGTGACGATTGTTATTCCCCCCAAAACGAATCGGCGCCAGCCACGCTCCTATGATACGCACCTCTATCAGGCACGCCATCTGATTGAAAACTTCTTCGCGAAACTGAAACAATATCGTGCGCTTGCCACCCGCTATGACAAACGCGCGGTCAGCTTTCTGGGAGCTATCTATCTAGCCGCCTCGGTGATCCTCCTTAACTGATGACACCCCCTAGTCGAATCCCAAGAATTTCACCTTTTTCGTTGCGGGTCAGTGCATTTCCTATCACCGGGCAGCCGTCGACTGTGACGGTCTTCAGCCGTATAAAGTCTTCTTTCCCCCAATCATCACAGCTTTCATCCAAGCCTTCATCAAGTATGAACCGGGCTTCGCCTTCCACTGCTTTTTCGTCGGGCCTTATCTCCACACGATAGGAACGTGGAGCTATAGGAACAGAAAGAGCGCGGAACCGAAGAGGATTTCCCGACCGACGAAAGTTGTTACGTCCTCCCGTCTGCTGGCTAGTGCCTCCATTGCGAGTCGGTTTCTTTTCAGATTCGGGATATTCTGGACTATCTTCTTCTACGCTGCCGGCCTCGACTGCTAGCACGACCCGGCGTCTTTTTACCTCATTAAAGCTGCCCACTCGGGAAGACCGCCGTCCTCCCGAGGCGATGCCATACGAGGTGATAGACAGAACATCTGGTATCTTGAATCGTTCACTATCATATTCTGGAACGATCTCTCGTATCTTCGATGCGACAGCATCCATTGCTTTAGTGAGCTTCCTGCGTTCATCCCGTGAGGTTAGTTTTTTTACCTCAAGTTGATTATGCAGTGGCCCCTCGGCCTGACGCACGAGTTGGTGGATTTCACCGTCTCCAGCATCAAGCAACAAAACGCAGTGAAATGGCTTCAAGCCAGTGAATTGAGACTCCCGAAGTTTGCTCGGTAACTTATCCGTGATCCACATCCCATTGCGACAAAGATCAATCCGCGTCTTTCCATCCGTCACTTCTCGTAATTTCATAGTAACATTGCCGATATCTGTATTAACGGTGACATCCCGTCCGGTCTGTATCGTCTCGAAAGCAGCAAAGGCCCGGGACCCGGATAAAAATTTGTTGCGAGATCGTTTCTCATCACTAAATTTTCTTAATGTGTCGTCAATGGTCGTATGATCGAGAATTACTGGCTCTTGATTTTCCTCCACAAATTCAATCCGAAGCTCTTTCCGAGCAAATGAAGCAAAGAAATTACAGGCGGCGGCCTTTGATATAATATCTTCAAGAGAGCTATTCTGTTCCCGAAAACGATTAAATCCAGGCACGGCGACAACGGTCCCTGATGACCATTGGTCAGCGATCCACTCCAGCTTCTGCTTAATATACGGCGGGACTTCCGTACCCTGTGGAAAATCATAAGGCTCAAAGAGATTCATCTTTATCTCTTTGACAAAATATCCGTCTTTGCTCATCGGCCTGCGATCCTTGTCATTTTCGTGGGACGCAAGGACGGTATGGCCAGAGCCAACCATCTTTCCTTCATTAGTAAGACCGCCATACAATACATAGCGTAGGTCTGAAGCGGGTATGACAACAAAGTGGCCATTCCCAACGGCGCCGGCGCTAGTCTCGCCCTTAACACTGACCCCATCTGCCAGGATTCCCGTCATCCTGCTTTCGTCGAGACCTATACCGTTGTCGAGAGCAAACAACGTTGTACATTGTTCAGAGGCAAGACATGCTTCAATAGCTTGTACGACATCCTTCGCTTGGTCCGACAACCCACGGTGGCCAGAACGCAGCCTCTTCTGAGCTTGCTTGGCACGGTTAAAGGCATTTCGATACTGCTGAATGCCCGGAACTTGGCTTAGCTTGTGTTTTATCACTTCAAACCGAACACGAGCGATATCTCGCTTGGCTTCACGTGCCGCATCCCATGAGTTTTGTATAATTTCCCGAACGATAGCTTCGGGATTAAGGTCGCTAAATGCAGTAATACCGGCTGCGGTGAAGCCCGATATTTCTACCCCTTGCCCGAAACGAAGATCAGCCCTTTTCACCGATCTCCGTACTTTTTTCTTGCCCATCGGTTAGCCCAATCCCCCTTCCGGTAGTTTCTCCATTTGCTTCATGGCTATATCGGCCCAGCGATCAAGGAATAGGTCGGCAGTTGATTGATTGTCGAGAGGAACTGGCAGCTTGGCTACGAATAGTCAGTCCGTACAGTCACAGGGTAGAACACTGTCCATGAAGCGAGGTAAATCGGCATCATCGTCCTGCAACTGTGCCAGGCGCTGATACGAAAAGCCGCTTTGTGTCCCAAAAAATCCGATAAAGTCATTCGCAACAACGCTCCGAATGTCACGCTGTTCTGCTTCGAGGTCTCGACCATATTTTTGTTCAATCCCAATCCACCAGCTAAGATCACAGGGGGTATTCTCTAATTGTTTGTCACGGGTATGGCTCATCGCTGCACGTACATTGCGCAATCCTCGGACACCCTTGAGGAAGCAATAAGTGCAATTGGACAGCCCGTCCTCAGTGTTGAGCGCCAAGCCCCATGTTTGTTTCTCCCAGAACGCATCCACATCCTCTTCCGTCACATGCATATCGCTGAGCGGAAGGTACACGTGTTCCCCCTCATATCCAACGGCGTGGGGTCCACCGTTGTTACGTTCCCGTACTCGGACCACCCGGCGCATCTCGTCGTATCGCAGTCCGACGAACGCCAGATATTCAACACCATCATCACCGAAGTCCACATGATTCCCGACCGCGTTTTTCTCAAGATATGAGTTGCGGATAGGGCAAGCGGCTACGGAGTAGTCTGCAAATCTTTGCTCTGGACGAAACACGGGCTGTGAGCGAACAAACCGCTTCTTCTCCAGCAATATCTCTCGCGGGACGCCTCCGTTATGCCGTATGTGGTTCTCAACTAGCTCATCGTCATCAAGACGGCTGCTCTTTCCGAAATGGCCGAGGCGTTCGAGGGCGGGTTTACAGGCAAACCAGTCTCGGAGAAAAGCTCGTGTGGTTTCCAGTTTGAGTGTTTTGGTACACGTCCGCTGAAACTGATTGGGGACATACCCCCTCCAGGACAGCATCTCCTCAAATGCCTCGCCACGCCAATGATACCCTTCTCGATTTGCCTCAGACCACGGGGTTGGCTGTACGAGACGATACGTCGGAAGGCGGGTCCATTCTCCGTGTCTAGCATCCTCGTAGGTCTGAAATTCAATCAGAAAAAAGGGTATGCCGTATTGCTTTTCGACAATCTCCTTACAGCGACAGACAAATTCATATGTAGCGGGATGCTCCGCCGCTGTATTGTTGAACAGTACGACATCACCGCGTTCAGCTTTTAATAGCGCCGATTCAAGCAGAAGGAAGAGCATCATTCCGCTCGTCCGACCGCCCGAAAACTTTATGACGTGAGGCAGGTCTTCATGCCCTGCCAAGTCATAGCAGAAGTTATGCACCGTCTCGTGGTCATTCGTGTGGATAGGCTGCGAGTCCTGCTTGACCATCAGTCGGGGGACATTTTTGATAGCAAGTTCAGGCATGAAGCTCTCCTGATGTTGTTGGTTATTGCTGCCTCTATTTTTCCTCTATCTCGCCCCGGCCTTTGTATCTATATGTTTACTTTGGATCATTAGATATATGATTTCCAAATCCAAAACTATCGTAGCCCTTCGCTATACTATCCAGTATGCTTTTCTCGACTGGCAGCTCGAAAGTAGTAGTCCCTGAGTTCATTGGATAACGTTGGGAGAAGAGATGCGCTATACCGTAATTCTTGAATCAGAAGAGGAAGGCGGCTTCCATATATGGTGTCCCGCCCTCAAGGGCTGTCATTCGCAGGGTGACACGCAAGAGGAAGCGTTAGACAATATCCAGGAAGCAATCGCGGCCTATCTGGAGAGCTTACGAGATGAAGGATCACCTCTTCCGGCAGACGTGACAGTCCAGCAGGTTGAAACAGCGGCCTGATGAAGCTTCCTCGGGTAACCGGCCGCGAGGTCGTGCGAGCCCTGGAGCGAGCTGGATTTGTCTTTGATCGTCAGCGAGGGAGCCATGTTATTCTCCTTCACCCTCAAATGCGCTAGCGGGTTTCTGTCCCAGTCCATGCTGGACGGATAGTCAAATTAGGCACCCTCAAAGGAATACTGGAGGATGCCGGTCTCTCCCAAGATGAGTTCGGTCGGCTCCTGTGATAAGCGTAGAACCGTCTGTCTAGCTCTCCTTTCTGTCTCCACGCCATAAGGGTCAAAACAGCAGCACAAACCCTTGTCTGTACATACCAAACACGCTAGAACTCAGGCCAAGAGCGGCTCGCAGGGAGAGTCTGGAGAGACGGAGCTTCCCTCCGTTTTTCTTTTTGGGATACGGCCGCTCTCGGCAGTACGAGGCAAGACATGCGGGTAACAGTGCTCGGCGCGGGCGATGCGTTCTGCAATGGGGGACGCCGCCACAGTGGCTATCTGGTCGAGGCCGCCGAAGCCTGCTTTCTGCTCGACTGTGGCGCGACGACGCTGCTGGCGCTCAAATCGCTCGGCCTTGCGGCGGAACGCATAGATTTTGTGGCCATCAGTCACCTGCACGGCGATCATTTTGGCGGCCTGCCGTTTCTCTTTCTCGAATATATCTATGAAAACCCGCGCTCCCGACCGCTCACCATCGTCGGGCCGCCGGGGACCGAAGAGCGGGTTCGCACCCTCTACGCCACCATGTACCGGGAGGTGTCGAAACGGCCGTGCTGCTTCGATATGCGTTTCCGGGAACTGAGGCCGGAACAGCAGACGACCCTCTGTGGCGTTCGGCTGCTGCCCTTCCGCGTGCCACACCAGGAGCGGGATATTTCGTTTGGCTATCGGGCCGAAACCGCCGACCGGGCGCTGTTGTATTCCGGCGACTGCGGCTGGAATGCGGACCTGGTCCGGCATTCACACGGGACCGACCTGTTTATCTGTGAGTGCTGCTATTTTCAGACCGAGACCTCCTTCCATATCAGTTATCCCCGGATCGTCCAGGAGCAGCACCGCCTGGGCTGTCGCCGCCTGCTGCTCAGCCATATTGGTCGAGAGGTCCTGGAACGGCTGGGCGAGGTCTCGCTGGAATGCGCCCACGACGGCATGGTGGTCGAGGTCTAGTGGAGATTTCTCTTGACGCCATTCACGCCGGGCTCAGGCAGTGCCACTATCTGACTGTGCCCAAAGTCGAGACCGCGCTCTACCTGTCCCTGGTCCTGGAGAAACCGCTGCTCATCGAGGGCCCGGCCGGGGTGGGGAAAACCGAGCTGGCCAAAGTCCTGGCCGAGTTGCTCCGGACCGAGCTCATCCGTCTGCAATGCTACGAAGGCTTGGATGAAGCCCGCGCCTTATACGAGTGGAACTATCAGAAACAGTTGCTCAGAATTCAGACGGATACGGCCCAGGAACTGGGCTGGGAGGAGAGCTCGGCGCATATCTTTTCCCGCGAGTATCTGCTGGAGCGGCCCCTGCTGCGGGCGATCAGCACACCCCGCAAAGTCGTACTGCTCATCGACGAGGTCGATAAAGCCGACGAGGAATTCGAGGCGTTTCTGCTTGAGCTGCTGAGCGATTTTCAGGTCAGCATCCCGGAGTTGGGCACGATCCGGGCAGTACAGCGGCCCGCGGTCATGCTGACCTCCAACCGGGTCAGAGAACTCTCGGAAGCGCTCAAACGTCGCTGCCTCCACCTTTATATTGATTTTCCCGGCGTTGAGTTGGAAGCCCAGATTATCGCCCTCAAGGTGCCGGGGGTGGGCGAGCAACTGCAACGCCAGGTGGCGCGCTTTGTGAACGGTCTGCGCCGGCTCGATGTCAAAAAAGCGCCCAGCATAGCCGAAACCCTGGACTGGGCGCGCGCCCTGCTGGCGCTCGGGATACGGGAATTGGACGCGCCGGCAGTCAAATCGACACTTAACCTGCTGCTGAAATATGAGGACGATATCCGCAGGGCGGAAGGCCGGCTGGGCGATATCCTGCGCCGGACTTCGGCCTGATTCCTTTGCCTGAGACGCCCGCCTCCCTCACGCTAACACCTTGACGCTATTACTGTTTACCCCTACACTTGCCCCTTCTTTATGTCGATACGCATCCTTGTCCTCCACGGTCCGAACCTGAATATGCTGGGTCTGCGTGAGCCCGACATCTATGGCACGACGACCCTGACCGACGTGAACGCCCGGATTGCGGCCCTGGCCCAGGAACTCGGTGTCGAGGTCGATACCTTCCAGTCGAATCATGAGGGACAATTGGTCGATAAAATCCAGGCCGCGCGCGGACAGTACGCGGCGCTCATCATCAATGCCGGCGCCTATACCCATACCAGTGTCGCCCTGCTGGACGCGATTTTATCGGTCGAGCTCCCGACTATCGAGGTCCACCTCTCGAATTTGTATACACGTGAGCCGTTTCGCCATCACTCCTATATTGCGCGGGCGGCGGTCGGGCAGATCTGCGGCTTTGGCCTGGACAGCTATCTGCTGGGCTTGCGGGCGGCGGTTGCGCTCGTGCAGTAAGCCCGCTCTCGGACCTGTCAGAACCATGTCGGTGCAACGCAGTGCGTGCTATACAGAGGGTGCCGCCGGGAGGCCATCGAGTAAGGACAGCCATGGAGATTGACGAAATCCGCAGGCTCATTGAGCTGATGGAAGAAAAGGGCCTGGCCGAGTTGGAGCTCAAGAATCGGGCCGGTGAGGTGCGCCTGGTGCGCGGGGGAGCGGCTGCCGTACCCGCGACTGTCCAGCCGCCGCCAGCCTCACCCCCGGTCTCGCCTCCGGCAGAGACCAGCAGCGCGGCCCAGGATCAGGACGGTTTCGACCCCGGCTTGACCATCGCCTCGCCTATGGTCGGGACATTTTATGGTGCGCCCAACCCCGACTCCCCGCCCTTTGTGGCCGTCGGCGGGCTGGTGGAAACCGGCGCGGTGGTGTGCATCATCGAAGCTATGAAAATGATGAATGAAATCGAGGCGGAGATTCGGGGACGGGTGCGCCGGGTTTTGGTCGAGAACGGTCAGCCGGTCGAATACGGCCAGGCGCTGTTTCTGCTTGAGCCCGTCTAGTTTGGGTCTGTTGGGTCTGTTGGGTCTGTTGGGTCTATTGGGTCTGTTGAGTCTGTTGGGTCGTTGGGTCTATTGGGTCTTCAGAAAAGTTCGAGCCACGTGTTTAAGAAAGTACTCATTGCCAATCGGGGCGAGATCGCGGTTCGCATCCTGCGCGCCTGTCGGGCGATGGAGATTGCCACCGTGGCCGTGTACTCGACGGCCGACCGCGGTGCCCTGCACGTCCGCCTGGCGGATGAGAGCGTGTGTATCGGGCCACCGAGTCCGCTCGAAAGCTATCTCAATATCCCCGCGATTGTCAGTGCGGCGCTGGCCTTTGGCGCCGATGCCGTGCATCCCGGCTATGGTTTTCTGTCCGAGAACGGCGATTTTGCCGAGGCGTGTCAGCGCTCGGGCCTGACCTTCATCGGCCCCCGCGTCCGCAATATCCGTCTGATGGGAGACAAGCCGCGCGCGCGGCGGATCATGGAGCGCGCCGGCGTGCCGGTTTTATCCGGGACCTCGTCCGGGACCACGGATGTCAAGGAAGCCCAGGCGGTGGCCTCCCAGATCGGTTTTCCCATCCTGATAAAAGCCGCGGGCGGCGGCGGCGGGCGCGGCCTGCGGGTCGCCCGGGATCAGCAGGAACTCTCGACCCTGTTTGCGGTTGCCCGCGAAGAGAGCGAAAACGCGTTCGGGAATGGGACGCTATACGTCGAGAAATATCTGGAACGCGCCCGTCATATCGAGTTTCAAATCGTGGGCGATCAACACCGCAACGTCATTCATCTGGGCGAACGCGAGTGTTCGATCCAGCGGCGCTATCAGAAACTCATTGAGGAAGCGCCCTCGCCGGGCCTGACCAAACGCCTGCGCGAACGGATGGGCGGCGTGGCGGTCAAGGCCGCCCGAGCGGTCGGCTATACCAATGTCGGGACGATCGAATTTCTGCTCGACCCCCAGGGCCACTTCTACTTTATTGAAATGAATACCAGGGTCCAGGTCGAACACCCGGTGACGGAGATGAGGACGGGCATAGACGTGGTCCAGGCCGGCATCCGCTCGGCCGGGGGCGAGCCCTTAGCCTGGCGCCAGAAGGATATCCGTTTTTCGGGCCACGCCATCGAGTGCCGGGTGGTGGCCGAAGACCCCGTCACCATGCTGCCCTCCCCTGGGACGATTCGGACCTATCATCCCCCGGGCGGGATGGGGGTTCGGGTGGAAGCCGGTGTGATGGAAAACAGCACGGTACCCGTTTACTATGACTCTCTGGTGGCCAAGGTCATTGTGAGCGCCCAGACGCGCGCCGAGGCCGTCCAACGGATGCGCGCCGCCCTGGCGGAATATCGGATCGAGGGCATTAAAACCAATATCCCGCTGCACCAGAGAATCCTGCGCGATCGGGATTTTTTAGCCGGCAAGCTGCACACGCGCTATCTGGATACCTTTCTGGCCCGCTCGAATAATGGGGCGACGCGCCCGTCTCAACGCCCCCCGTCCAACCCAGCCGACCTGTCCTCCAAGGAGGTATAGCCATGTGTTTCGGGACTTCTGCCGCCCTGGTGCTGACCGTCCTCTTCTCGCTTGCCCGTCTCAGCATCGCCCCAGGGGTGCAGGCCGAGCCTGGGCCGCCTCAAAGAGGAAACGTGTCCTTCCACTCGACAACAACGCGGGACACGTTTCCTCTTTCGACCGGACCGGCGGAGGCCGAGGCGCCCGACAGCACAAGCCCCGATACGGTGGCCTTTATTGGCCCGCGGATGCAGGTTGACAAACCCGTGTTCGACTTTGGACAGGTCGAACAGGGAGAACAGGTGACGCATGCGTTTCGGTTTACCAACCGGGGTAACCGGGATTTGCGGGTGCAGTCCGTCAAAACGTCGTGCGGCTGTACCGCCGCGGTCATTGCCGCCGACACCATCCCGCCCGGCAGGGAGGGCAGCATCCGGGCGACGTTTGACACCAAACGGTTTGCCGGTCAAAAAGCCAAAGACATCCGCGTCCACACCAACGATCCCCTCAGCCCGGTCACGACCCTGACGCTCCGGGGAGAGATTACCACCGAGGTGCAGGTGCAACCCGCCCAGGTGTATCTGGGACGGATTCAGCGTGGCGTCTCCACCAGCCGCACGGTCACCGTCCTGTACGATCAAAACAAAACCTTTGAAATCACCCACATCAGCAATGACCATCCGGCCATCAGCGTCCAGGCCGAAGACACTCGGGTCGAGGGCAAAAAGGGCAAGGCGCTTCGGGTCAGCGTCTCCAAAACCGCCCAGCGTGGTCCGCTCAACGATACCATTACGATTACCACCACGAGCCCGAAAAAGCCGACTATCAGTATTCCGGTCGTGGGCAGTATCGAAGGTGACGTAGTTGTCCTGCCGTCTCAGGTCTCGTTTGGGGTCGTTCGCCAGGGCGTCGGACAGACGCGGACCGTCCGCATCAAGAACCGCTCCGCTCGGCCGCTCAGCATCGGCCAAGTACACAGCTCGCTCGCCAGCGTTGTGCCCGAGTTGACCGAGGTCAGGCCGGGCAAAGAGTTTGCGCTGCGTCTGCATATCTCGGGCGACACTGAGCCGGGCAAGATACGCGGCAACATTGAGGTCATGACCGACCATCCCGAAGAAAAACAGCTCACGATTCCCCTGTTCGGTATTGTCGCTGCTGCGCGGCAGGCCAGCCGCTAACACGTTGTCGTATAAAGAGTAAACATGTCCTCCAATAGACATCAGATGCTGGACATGTCTACTCTTTTGGATGCGGGTCTGTCTCACGCCTCACCCTTCTCGGTTGCTCTTGAGACCACGGCGCGGTGCATTACTGCCGAGCCCGCACCCCAGGTCATCCGCCTGGCCGGACTCAAGGGCGCGGCGCGGGCGTTTTTTATAGCCCGTCACCTGCAACAGACTCCGCACCCGACGCTGTGTGTGCTGCCGTCGGACAAACAGGCCGAGACCTTCGCCGCCGACCTGCGCTTCTTCATCGGATCGGACCTCGCCCCGCGGGTGCGCTACTACCCGGCCTGGGACGTGACGGTGGCCGACGGCCTGTCGCCAAACAGCGAGGTCATCGCCGCCCAGATTGAGGGGCTGTACGATGCGCTCTCCGTCGCCACGCCCATTCTCGTCACCTCGACCCCGGCCTTGCTGCAACGGCTCCTGCCCCAGGAAGAGTTCATCACGGCAACCTTCCGGCTGCGCCGCGGCGACGACCTGCCGCTGTCGGCTTTCGTCGATTACTGCTTGCAGTGGGGCTACCGGCGCGTCCCGCTGGTGGAAGAAAAAGGCGAAATCAGCGTCCGCGGCGGGATTGTCGATCTCTTCCCGCCGCTCGCCCGGCAGCCGCTACGGGTCGAGTTCCTGGGCGACAGCATCGAGACCATGCGCTCGTTTGATCCAGCCTCGCAGCGTTCGCTGGATGCCTGCGAGGAGATCATGGTTCTGCCCATGCGCTTCTTTTCGGTCGCGCGTCTCCAGGCCGCCTGGCGCACGATTGAAGAGGCCCTGGAGGCCGGCGAGGTCCCCCACCGGGAACAACACCGGATTATCGAGAACCTCAAGAGCGGACTGCCCTTCCCTGGGGTCGAATTCTTCCTGCCGTATCTCTATCCCGACCTGGAGCAGGTGGAGGAGTATCTGCCGCGCGGAACGGTCGTGTGGGCCCTGGACCCGGCCGAACAGGAAAGGGCGACGGCGACGTTTTGGGAACAGCTCGACTCCCGGGTAGCCACGGCCCGCGAGGCCGGCCGGTTTGTCCCGCCGCCCGAGCGCTATTACCTGCCGGCGGAACAGGCGTCGGACGGGCGCGCAGCCTTCTTGTCCGTTGAGGTGCACGGCCTGGAAACTGTTGAAAAGAGTAAACGTCCCCTCCAGTCAGACAAAAAGGCTGGGGACGTTCACTCTTTTGCTGACTGCACTGTCACTTCGGCGCTGCATACCGGCCTGAAACCGGTCGCTTCTGCGCCGGGCGCCGAAAAAAGCCTGGCGCCTCTCGTCGCGCGTATCCGGCGCTGGCAGGACGAGCGGCAGCAGGTCTATCTGACCGTTTCGAGTCAACGCCAGGCCGAACACCTCCAGCATCTCCTGCTCGGTTACGAGTTGGAACTCCCCATCGAACCGGGGTGGGACACGCAGGGGAATCCCCCCTGGCCCCCCTTACTAAGGGGGGTTGGGGGGATAAGTCCTCGGACCGCGATTGTGGTCGGCCATCTGTCCCAGGGCTTTGGCCTGCCCGCGGACGGGCTGGTCTTCCTGGCAGAGGAAGAGATTTTCGGCGAACGCCGCCACCGCCGGCGTTCGCGGCCGCGGCCGGTCGCCGAGTATCTGACCGGTCTGGGTCAGTTGGCCGCCGGCGACTATGTGGTCCACACCGACCACGGCATTGCCCGCTATCACGGGCTGCAACACCTGAGCGTGGCCGATACCACGGGCGACTATCTCCACCTCGAATATACCGGCGGCGATAAATTATACGTGCCGGTCGAGCGCATCAATCTGGTCCAGAAGTATGCCGGCGCGGACGGCAAAGAACCCGTCCTGGACCGCCTGGGCGGCCAGGCCTGGGAGCGCGTCAAGCGCAAGACCCGCGAGGCCATTCAGGCCATGGCGCGCGAGCTGCTCGAAATTCATGCGGTCCGGGAAAGCGTCCAGCGGCCCGCCCTGGCCACCTACAGCGGCGACTACGAGGAGTTTGTGGCCCGTTTCCCGTTTGAAGAAACCCGCGGCCAGCGGGCCGCCATAGAAGACGTGGAAGCCGACCTGCAAGGCCCCAAACCCATGGATCGCCTGGTCTGCGGCGATGTGGGCTACGGCAAGACCGAGATCGCGCTGCGGGCGGCCTATCTGGCGGTTGAAAACGGCAAACAGGCCGCCGTCCTGGTGCCCACCACAGTGCTCGCCCAACAGCACGCCGAGACCTTCAGCCGGCGCTTTGCCGACTCTCCCATCCGGGTCGAGCTGCTGAATCGATTCCGCTCGGCCCAGGAAGTCAAAGCCGTGGTCCGCGGCCTGGCCGCCGGCACGGTGGACATCGTCATCGGCACCCACCGGCTCTTACAGCGCGATATTGGATTCAAGGAACTCGGGCTGGTCGTCATCGACGAAGAGCATCGCTTCGGGGTGACGCATAAAGAAAAAATCAAACGCCTCCGCCACGAGGTGGATGTCCTGACGCTGTCGGCCACGCCGATCCCGCGTTCGCTCAATATGGGCATGATGGGCCTGCGCGACCTGAGCGTGATTGAAACCCCGCCCGTGGATCGCCAGGCCATCCGCACCTATGTGGCCCGCTTCGATGAGGATCTCATCCGCTCGGCGATACTGCAAGAACTCGCCCGGGGCGGCCAGGTCTTTTTTGTCCACAACCGGGTCGAGAGCATTGAAAAAATGGCCGACCGGTTGCGTGACCTCGTGCCCGAGGCGGCCCTGGCGGTTGCGCATGGCCAGATGGGGGAACGTGAGCTGGAAACGGTCATGCTGGACTTCATGCACCACCGGCTGAACGTGCTGCTGTGCTCGGCCATTATCGAGTCCGGGCTGGATATCCCGACCGCCAACACGATTATTATTAACCGGGCGGACCATTTTGGCCTGGCGCAACTGTATCAGTTGCGCGGTCGGGTCGGGCGGTCCGCCATGCGCGCCTATGCCTATTTGCTTATTCCGGGGGAGCACGCCCTCACCCGCGCCGCCCAGCGGCGTTTGGAGGTCCTGCAGGAGCTGGACGACCTGGGCGGGGGGTTTCGTCTGGCGGCGCACGATCTGGAGATTCGGGGGGCGGGCAATCTCCTGGGCAAAGAACAGTCCGGCCGCGTCGCGGCGGTCGGCTACGAACTCTACGCCTCCATGCTGGAAGAGACGGTCCGCGAGCTGCGCGGGGGCGAGATTGAGGTGGCGATTGAGCCCGACATTCATATTGGCCTGCCGGCCTATCTGCCCCAGGCCTATATCCCGGATGTCAATCAGCGCCTGGTCTTCTACAAAAAACTGGCCAATGTCAAAGAGCGCAGCGACCTGGAAGACCTGGCCTATGAAATGGAAGACCGGTTCGGACCCCTGCCGGCCTTAGTCCTGGATTTTATTGAGGTCATGGACCTGCGGCGGGTGCTGCGCCACTATTTCGTCACCGCCGTCTACCGCAAGGGCGAGCGCGTCACCCTGCACTTCCACCCCGACTCGCCCATACCGGGCGAGCGGCTGGTGGCCTTTATTCAGCGTAATGACCGGGGTGCCCAGCTCAGCCCGGACGGTCGGGTCTCGTTTGCGCTGGCGCCCCAGGAAGACGTCATGCCGGCGGTCAAGGCTCTCTTGCACAGCCTCGGCGAGAAGGGTTAAGCTGTCCTGCAATGACCTCAGACAGGGCTGGACGGGTTGACTCCGTAGCCTGTTAGCCGGTGAAGCATGATGAAAAGAATGCAAAAAAACAGCATCCTGAGCGGCCTGCTGGTCGCTGCCGTGTGGCTGGCGCCGACCGCCAGCCGGGCCGAGGTCATCAACCGCATTGTGGCGACCGTTGACGGTGCGCCGATTACCTCATACGAGATGCAGGGCTTCCGGGAAGTGGCCGGGGCGAGTCCGATGGCACCCGCCGGCGGGGCGGCCGGGATGTCGGATAATGAGGTCCTGGACGCGCTCGTCATGCAGAAGCTGATCAGAAAGGAAGTCGAAAAGCAGGGCATGAAAGCCAAAAAGGCGGATGTTGACGGCTATATTGCGCGCATCCAGGCCCAGAGCAATCTCAAGGATGAAGAGTTTGAGGCCGCTCTGACCGAGCAGGGTATGACCATGGAGGCATACCGCGAACGGGTTGCGACTGAGGTGGAACAGGCGATGTTAATGAGTCGTGAGATCGGTTCCAGGGTGAATGTCACGCCCGAGGATGTTCAGCGCTACTACGATGAGCATATCGACGAGTACACCCAACCCGCGCAGGTTCGCATCCGTCATATTTTCCGGCCGTTATCGCCCGCGGCGAGCGCGGCCGAGGAACAGGAAGCGGTCGGGATTGTGCATCAGCTCCGGCAGCGCGCCCTGGCCGGCGAAAATTTCGGCAATCTGGCCAGCCAGTACTCGCGTGGTCCGGGCGCCGAAAGCGGGGGCGACCTGGGCTATTTTGAACGCGGACAAATGCCCGAAGGCATCGAACAGGTCGCCTTTTCCCTGGAAAATGGCGATATCAGCCAGCCCTTTCGCACCAATTCCGGCATGCATCTGCTCAAGGTCGAAGACAAACGCAACGCCGGTCTGCAACCCCTGGAGACCATCTCCGAGGAGATCAAAACCAAGCTGTATAACGAGGCCCTGCGCGATCGCTATGCGCGCTGGTTTAATGAGGATCTGCGCTTCCGCCATCACGTCGAAAACTTCCTCGAAGCGTCGGAAGATTTTGGCTCGGGTATCACCGAGACGAGTGTCACTTTAGATACCGGGGTGGAAGACGTCGCGCCGGACCGCCTGGAGGTCGGCAAGAAAAAGGGCCTCCTCGGCTGGCTCTGGCCGTTCTGAAGAACGCCCGCCCAGAGTGCTCATGCCTATCAAGCCGGTGCTTGGGGTGACCATGGGCGACCCCGCAGGGATCGGCCCGGAGGTCATACTGAAGGCTCTCCAGTCAGCGCCGCCCGGCGGTCGGGTCATCGTCCTTGGCGACCTGGCGGTTTTACACGAGACGGCCACCCGTCTGGCGTCTGCCCTGCGTCCGTATCAGTGGCAGCCGGGCGACGGCCTGCCAGCCGACGCGCGGCAGCTCCCCGTTCTGGCTGTCTCCCGACTCGCGTCGGCCGAACGCCTACCCGGCCAGCCCACTCGCGCCGGCGGGGAGGCCTCGTATCGCTATGTGGAAAACGGGGTGCGTCTCAGCCTGGACGCGACCCTGGACGGGCTGGTCACCGCCCCGATCAGCAAAGCCCTGTGGCAGGCGAGCGGCCATGCCTATCCCGGTCATACCGAACTCCTGGCCGCGCTGACGCACACGGCCGAGGTGCGGATGATGCTGGCCGGGAAGCAGTTGCGGGTGATTCTGGTGACCACGCATCTGCCCCTGGCCCAGGTCCCGCACGTCCTGTCGTGCGAGCGGATCGAGAAAACCATTACGCTCGCCGCGGCGCATTTGCGCCGTTTTTGCGGTCTGCCGCAGCCTCGGCTGGCCGTCGCCGGTCTCAACCCTCACGCCGGAGAATCGGGGGCGTTCGGCGATGAGGAACAGCGCCTGATTCAACCGGCGGTCGAGCAGGCCCGTAGCACGGGTTGCAACGTTGTCGGGCCGCTGCCGGCGGATACCGTTTTTGTGCGGGCGGTGCGGGGCGAATTCGATGCCGTGATCTGCCAGTATCACGATCAGGCCCTCATTCCGCTCAAACTCTTGTCCTGGGAAGACGGCGTTAATGTCACGCTGGGTCTGCCGATCATTCGTACCTCACCCGACCACGGCACGGCGCTCGACATTGCCGGCCACAACAAAGCCAGTCCGCGCAGTATGCAGGCGGCGCTCAGGTTGGCCGTAGAAATGACGCAACCGACGCAGCCGGCCGGCTAGAGGTGTGATTCCCATGAGCAGGCGCTCGCCAGACGCGCTGTTACCGCCGGTTTTTACCGCACTGAATCAACAGCCGGGCCGTGACCAGGGAAGAAAAAGAGGAAAGAGTCGGCATGACCATACGCGCACGGATCGCCGAGCGGCTGAACCAGGACTATGGGGAGCCGGGGCGGCAGGCCGCTGAGCGTCTCCGGAGCTGGCTGGCGGGCGAGGTGCCGTACGCCTATCCCGAGGTGCTGGCCCGGCACCTGGATGCAGACCGGTTGGCCCTGGTGTTTGACGCCTTCTGGCAGGTCCTGCCGTTCGGGACGGGCGGCCGCCGCGGACGGGTCGGCTACGGGCCGAACCGCATGAATCCGACAACCGTGGCCATGACCGTCCAGGGGCATTGTCAATACCTCAAGTCGGTGTTTCCCCAGCGGAGCGATCGGGCGGTGGTGGTGGCCAACGATGTCCGGGTGTTTCATGACCTGGCCGGGGTGTACGGTTTTCTGGGTCACAGCCATCCCCTGCTGGGTGTGTCGTCCCGCTCGCTGGGCAAACTGGCGTGTGAGATTTACGCCGGCAACGGTATTGTCGCCTACTTTACCGAGCCGGGAAACGACGTGGCCGTGCTGACCACGCCGGAGCTGTCCTATCTGATCGGTCAACTGGGCGCGCTGGGTGGCATTAATCTGTCGGCCTCACATAATCCGCCCGACGACAACGGCATCAAGGTGTATGACCAGGATGGCAGCCAACCGGTCGCCCCGGACGACCAGCAACTGGTTGATATCATGGTGCAGGCCACCGACATTCACTCCATTCCCTTTGCCCAGGCCCTGAGCCAGGACCTGATTCGCCCCATTCCACGCGAGTTGCACGAGGCATACATCCAGACCTATGTGCGGCTCTACGACCGGCTGCATACCCCGCTGTCGGCTCATCCGGTCGTATTCACTCCCCTGAGCGGCTGTGGGCTGCTGACGGTCGGTGCGCTGCTGGACCGTCTCGGTTTCCCGCTGCGGACCCCGCCCGACCAGGGTCCGGACGGGACGTTTGCGGCCATTCCTTTTCGGCTGCCCAACCCCGAAATCCCCCAGGCGACGGAGCCGGCAAAGACCTTTGCGGATGCACACGGCATCGGCCTGGTCCTGTCCAGCGACCCGGACGCGGACCGGGTCGGGCTTGAGGTCAAACTGCCCGACGGGAGCTGGTATCATTTTGACGGCAACCAGCTCGCGGCCGTGCTGGGCTATTTCCTGATGCTGGACTCCCGAGGGCCGCGGCGCAGGGGGCTCGTCATCGAGACCCTGGTGACAACCCGGCTGCTGGGCAAGATAGTGGCCCAGGCGGGCGATTCCTGGCTTGTGGACGACCTGCTCGTCGGCTTCAAATATGTAGCGGCGGTCCTGAAAGCCCTGGACCGGACCGGAGCCTATGGCGACGTGCGGTGTGCGTCCGAGCAACTGGTCCTGGCGGTCGAGGAAAGCCACGGCGGCATGCTGAGCCCGCACATCAAAGATAAAGACGCCGCGCCGGTCTGCCTCTATTTCGCCACCCTCTACCAGCAGCTCCGTCAAGAGGGCAAGACGCTGCTCGACTACTATATTCATATCCTGGAAGAGTTGGGCGGCTATGCGGATGTGAATCGCTCCATCATGCTGAGCGGGGCCGAGGGAGTATTACGCCGCGACCGGCTGATGCGCTCCCTGCGCGATACACCGCCCCGGCGGCTTGGCGGGTTTGCCGTCACGGATGTGATTGATTACTGGGACGAGACGCGCTTCGGAGCCTTTGTGAGCGAAACCGACAGGCTCCCCCGGAATGTCTTGCGGATCGTGACGGACGGCGGTGTGACGCTCATCCGGCCGTCGGGCACGGAGCCGAAACTCAAATTCTACTGCCAGTTGCTGCCCCACGCAGCCGACACCGCCCTCAGTGGGCGAGCGCTGTTGGATGCTGCCCGGACCAGGGCCGTGGCCGTGGCCGGACAGGTCTATAACGATCTCCTGGCCCGGCTCGACTGCCGCCTGAGTGAGGCCGGCCTCCTCCTGTCCGATATTATCGAGCTCGACCACAAGCGCACTTTCGATACCAGCACGAGCGCTCAGCTACGGCAGGCCTTGCTGTCCGGGTCGTTGCCGAGCCTGGCTGACACGCTCGCCTGGCTGCAAGAGAAAACGGCCGAAATGACACCGGGCGCCGATCCCCTGCCCGCCCTGAAAGCGCCGCTGGCCGTGCTGTGCGAGCAGTGGCGGGCCGAGGGGCTTGCAAGTCCTAGCCTGGACGCGCTACGGCAGTGGACCCAGCAATCGACTCAACAATCGACCCAACAAGCCCAACCGACCCAACGGACATGACCATGCGACGCAGAGTGAGCGTGATAGGCGGTGGGACCGGGTCGTTCAACGTCCTGTCGGGGCTGCGTGCGGATGCCGACCTGTGGGTCCAATCCATCGTGACCATGATGGATTCCGGCGGCGACTCGGGGCGTCTCCGGGACGAGTTCGGGGTGCTGCCACCGGGCGACATGCGGCGCTGTCTGGTCGCCCTGTCAGAAGAGAGCCAACTCCTGCGCGACCTGTTTTCTTTTCGTTTTGTGGACGCGCCCCTGGAGGGCCGGAGCTTTGGCAATCTTTTTTTCCTCGCCCTGACCAAAATCCTGGACTCCGAGAAACAGGCGATTGAGGCGATCAGCCGCATACTCAAAATACGCGGCCGCGTTTTGGCCGTGACCTGGGACCACGCCCATCTGTGCGCGGAGCTGGCGGACGGCAGCCTGATTGAGGGCGAGGCCAATATCGACGTGCCCAAGCACGACCCGGCCATCCCGATCCAACGGGTGTATCTGACGCCCGCGGCGCGGGCCAACCCCGAGGCCGTCCAGGCCCTGCAGGAGAGTGATTTCATTATCTTTGCGCCGGGGAATTTATACACCTCGACCATTCCCAATCTCCTGGTTAGCGGCATGCCGGAAGCGCTCCGCAGCGCACGTGCGCCGGTCATTTACATTCTCAACCTGATGACCCGGCATGGCGAAACCGACGGCTATTCCGCCTCTCAGCACGTGGCCAAGCTGGCCGAGTATGCGGGCCGGACGCCTGAGGCGGTGGTCGTTCACCGGGGTGAGATCCCCGCCGCACTGGCGCGTAAGTATCGGGAAGAGCAGGCCGCACAGGTCAGGCTCGATACCGAGGCGCTGTACGACCTGGGGGTAAAAGTGGTGAAATTCGGGAATGTCATGTCGGCCCACTCGCTGGTGCGGCACGACCCGGCCCGGACGGCGCAGGTGGTGAGCGAACTGTTTGAAGAGTTGGGCGCAGGAGCGCGCCGGTAAGGCAACCGAAGGCGGTGAGGGATGAGCGTAGCGCAGACAGGTGATCGGATCAGGCAGCTTGTACGCGCCGCGGATAAAATGGCCATGGACCAGTATGGCCACAGTCCGAGTACGCTCAAACCCGACGGCTCGTGGGTCACGGCCGCGGACGGCGCAATCGAGAGCTTTCTGCGGCACGAACTGACCGCGCTTTTTCACGGGGACCTGGGTGTTTTTGGTGAAGAGCAGGGCTGGTCCGGCAACCGCCGGGCTGCGTATATTGCCATACTCGATCCGATTGACGGCACGGCGGCCTTCCGCAGTCGCATCCCGGTGTGGGGCATTTCCCTGGCGGTGTTCCGGCAGCAAGCGCAGACCGACCTGTGGGAAGCGTTCAGCGGCATTTTCAGCATGCCGGCGGCCGGCCAGATTTTTCTGGGCGCACCCGGCAGAGGCGCCGAGTGGAATGACGCTCCGCTCAGCATCCCGCCCGTCCGGCCGGACATCGGAAAGTCCGACTATCTGGGGGTCTCATCGGACGCGCAGCGCTGGAATCTGAGTCACTATCCCGGCAAGATTCGGAGCCTCGGCGTCTCCGGCTACGAGGTCATTCTGGTCGCCACCGGCGCCCTCCAGGCCACCTTTCTGACCCGTTTCCACTTTTACGATATTGCGGCCGCGGCGATGGTGTTATGGCAGGCCGGGGGAGGGCTATACCGACTCTCCGGCGAGCCGGTGACACCCACCGAAATGGTGCGCAAGACGAGAGACCAGCCCGAGGCACCGGAAGCGCCCCTTATCGCCTGTCACCCGGCCCACCGCGAAGCCCTGCTGAAGATGTTTCCAGCCTCACCGGCGGGTTAAGTCCTTTGGCGCCCGCCCGCTCCGCCAGTCTGCACACGGCGCTCATGTGGTGACCGGCGCTCCAGAACCGTAGGGTGCATCCCATGCACCATCTTCCTGGTGTGCAGGGCACACCCTACGGGCCGGCGGCTGGCGCACATGACACGCAGGGTCGGGGCGGTGAGAGCATCGGTTGACATGGCCTAGCCACGCTCGTACTTACATTGTATGCACTCGCCAACAACGGAGGTTTCTGGTGAAAATCGCATTGGTTCGGATTGGGAATTCGCGTGGCATCCGCATCCCCAAGGCGTTTCTGGAACAGTGCCAATTTCGGGACACAGTGGAACTCGAACTCCGGCACGACCACTTGGTGATTCGCCCGGCCAGACAGCCCCGAAGCGGTTGGGAGGACGCCTTTCGCCCCATGCGCGAGCACGAAGACGATACACTTCTTGATGAAGAGTCTCTGTCAGCCACCGAATGGGACACCACGGAGTGGGAATGGTAGTCGCCCGGTTCGAGGTCTACCTGGTGCGACTCGATCCTACCCAAGGGCATGAGATTCAGAAAACGCGCCCGTGTGTCGTCATATCGCCCGATGAGATGAACCGACATATTGGCACTGTTCTTGTCGCGCCGATGACGACAAAAGGGCGTTCTTATCCCACCCGGATTCCCGTCCGCTTTCAGCGAAAAAGCGGTCAGGTCGTCTTGGACCAACTCCGCACGGTTGACAAAACACGTCTGGTCCGTCGCCTGGGCAAAATCAGCGACAGGGCCGCGCGAGAAGTCCTGACCGTCCTGGGCGAGATGTTCGCGCCGTAGGGGCGGGGATAAGCTATTCATTCCTTTCTCATTTTTCTCTGGACTTTTTTTGGCCGCCAGGGCCGCGGTACAGGGAAGCGGCCCGCCGGGCTGAACCCCGCCCGGCGGGGGGACCGGGGGGGGGCCTACGCGCTCCGCCGTAACAGTTCGCCCAACACCTCACTCTGGCGGGCCAACGCCTCACCCTGGCGGTCCAAGGCCTGGCCGATTTTGCTCAACCCCTCACCCTGGCGGTCCAAGGCCTGGCCGATTTTGCCCAACCCCTCACCCTGCTGGTCGAGTTGGCGGTTGCGCTCGTCTGAGGCGACGCCTATCCGCCGCAAGCCCCAGGCAATCAAGAGGATCTGTCCTATGCCGATGACCGCGCTGACGATTACGCCGGCGATCTCCACCCAATGCGGTTGGGGCGGGTTCTGCAACGCGACTACGGCGGCCCGCGCGAGCGGTAATAATTCTGTATCCATACTGTTCTCCTTTCGGAAAGATTTGTGACCCGCGCAGCAAAAAAAGAGGCTCCGAAGTCCAGGGCGGCGTAGCCGGGAGCCACGCGACTTTACCCTTGACTCTGGATTCTTTTTGCTACACTGGAACACACCAGGCAGAAAGGCAGCCCAAAAAAAGCGCGCGGAGCCTTGCCCGTTTCCATCCTCACCGGCGCGTTAAGGCCGGTGCTTCCAACTTTCGGAAATTGTTCGCAGATGTCAATCGCTGTTTCGTGCTCACCGCCTTGCGGCATCTGATAGGTCGTCACAACAGCACATCGCCGACTGGATAGTCAGCATCGTCATTTTCTTCGACCTTGCTCCAGGTAGAACAAGCGTTCGTAGGAGGCCAAGGCATGCAGCGCCATGACGCACGACGCACAGTGTAGGGGCGATGATAGCATCAATTTTCTTAGCTGCCTGTCCGGCAGTGAACGGCTTCGGGGTGGCCGGCAATAACGGCCTGAATTTCTTAGCTGCCTGTCCGGCAGTGAACCTTTCTGAACGACCAGCCACGTTTGGGGTAGTTCCTTGGCAGGCGAAACAGCGTTTGTTGTTCAAATATGGGGCGTGGAGCCGGGGGAAACCCCCTCACCCTGGCCCTCTCCCTCCAGGGGAGAGGGAATAGAGCGTTCAGGGCGGGGCAGACCGGCGGGTCTGCCCCGGTGACACTCTAGGCGCTGGCTAGGCGCTGGCCGCGACCAGCTCGGCCTGCTCCTTGGGCAGTTGGAAGGCCGGGTCGGTCTGAAGCACCGGCAGGACCTTCTCGGCAAAGAGTTGGAAGCTGCGGTTCAGTTTCGGCGCCGGCAGGCCGCCGAAGGCGAAGGTGCCGACCATGTGGTCGAGTGCGACCGTCTGGTGAATATAGCGGATTTTTTCGAGCACCTGGTCCGGCGTGCCGGCCGCGTGCAGGCTGCGGAAGAACTCGATCGCCTTGACCTTGGCCTCCGTGTCCGCGTTGAGCTTGGCATAGGTTTTGGCCATTTTGCCGTAGAACTCATAGCCCTTGACGTTTTTCAGCTTACCCGAGGAAAAGCCGTAGTGGTTTTCGATGGAGTCAAACAGCGTGCCCATATAATGCTGGGCCAGGTCTTCGGCTTCTTTGGCATCGTCGGAAACCAGGACGTTGAATAAGCCGATGGGCGGCCGGGGGGTGATGTTGTTGGCCAGGGCGGTCTCGTAGTAGCGCTGGTAGTCCGTGGCCGTGTCCTCCCAACTGCGCTGGGCAATGATCAACACCCCAAAGCCCATCTTGGCCATGATGTCCGCCGACTCCGGGCTGACCGACGAGGCATAGAAGCGGGTCTCGGGATTGGAAATGGGCCGGGGCCGCACCTGAATGTCCGGAATCTGATAATACGTGCCGTCATACGAAAAGCTGTCCTGGGTCAGCCCCCGGCGAATGATGTCGGCGCATTCGACAAAACGCTCACGCGACTCGTCCATGGGAATGCGGAAGCCGGCGTATTCGACCGTGGCCGCGCCGCGCCCAAAGCCGAAGATGGTGCGCCCGCCGGACACCAGGTCGAGCAGGGCGATTTTCTCGGCGATTTCGACCGGGTCGTGCCAGGGCAACACGATCACCGCCGTGCCGAGTTGAATCTTCTTGGTCCGCCCGGCCATATAGGACAACAACTGACACGGGTCGGGCGACATCACATAGCCGGTGAAATGGTGGTCCAGACTCCACAGCGAGTCAAAGCCGTAGTCTTCCGCCTTATCCGCCAGTGACAGCTCTTCCTGATAGGTCTGTGGGTCCGGCTTGCCGTCAAAACTGGTCAACTGCATGATAGTACCGACTTTCATGATTCCTCCTTTTTTCTTTTCTGGTTTTTTTCCAAGTCCGACGAAGCGCCTATTGTAGAAGAGCCGGGCCGATTACACAAACGGTCAAAAATCAGGATTGCCTGGGCGGCGCCTTTAAAAACTCGCCGGCTTTCTGGTACAGCGTCGAGTCGATACCACCCAGGGGAGCTGTATGACAACCGATTCCTTACTCATTGACTGTGACGGCCATATCCTCGAACCGCCCGATCTGTGGGAACGCTATCTTGAACCGGCCTATCGTGACCGGGCGCTGCGTCTCCGCGTGGACCCGGACGACGGCTACGAATACGTGGAGATTGACACCCGGCGGGCCAAGCTCACCCGGCCGGGCACCCTGGGCACCCTGGGCGGCATGGGCAAACAGGTGGACGAGGCCACTCAACTGCGCCAACGGGCGATGCGGGGCGAGATCCGACCCGAGGAGGTGCGGGCGCTCCGACCGGGGCCGGAACTGACCTATCTCAAGGGCGCGGCCTTCGGCACCATGGATAGGCAAGAGCGGGTGGAACTGCTCGACCGCGAGCATATGGATAAGGCCATCCTCTACCCGACCCTCGGGCTGCTGTGGGAGGCCGAACTGCTCGACCCCGAGCTGTCGGCGGCCTATTGCCGGGCGTATAATCGCTGGATTGCCGACTTCTGCCGGGACTCGGGCGGACGGTTGGTGCCCATTGCCCACGTGTCGCTGGGCGACCCCCAGGCAGCCGCCCACGAGATCGAACGCGCCGTCAGCGACGGCTGTAAAGGCGTGTTCGTCAGCCCGTTTACGATTTCACGCATCCCCCACGGCGACCCCCGCCACGACGTGGTCTTCGCCACCGCTCAGGACTGCGACATCCCCTTTGCCATTCATCCCACGTTTGAGCCGCCCGAGTGGGGCATCCACCAGCGCTATGACAAATTCGGCTGGGCCATATGGTATGTGGACCTGTTCGCCGGCCAGGGCGTGCAGCACGCCTTTGGCACCCTGTTTCAGTGGGGCGTGTTTGAACGCTTCCCGCGTTTGCGGGTCGTCGTCCTGGAATCGCAGGCCGGCTGGATCGGCTATTTTCTCGACCGGGCGGACGCCATCTTCGCGGGCACGACGCTGGGCGCGACGGTGCGCCTCAAGGAAAAGCCGTCGTACTACTTCAGGCGGCAGTGTTATATTTAAGCGGACCCCGAAGAGCGCCCCATCGCCTCGCTGACCGACCTGGTCGGTGCGGACAAGTTCTTCTGGGCGAGCGACTATCCCCACCCGGACCACCCGGCCAACTACCTCGAAGAATTGCGGGCCATGGTCGCGCCGATGAGCGCAACCGCCCGCGGCGGCATCCTGGGAGAAAACGTCGCCCGCGCCTACCGGCTCGACTGAACGCGGCCCGTAGGGGCAATTCATGAATTGCCCCTACTATTTTGAATATCAGCAGTCTTTCTGGTATAGCAGCCGGGGCACCCTCACCCACCTCGCAAACGATATTCCGGCCGAAAGGAGCAGGCATGGCCGACCACGATATCAAGAACGCAGTCCGGGACATTGAGTGTCCGGTGTTTGAGAACCCGGCATTCACCACCCCCCCGCCACTGGAAGACGCAACGGTAGCCATTGTCACCTCGGCGTCGCTGCATCATCCCGAGCAGGACGATTTTGCGGCGCGTGATACGAGTTACCGCGCGCTGGACGCCGCCCGGCGGGATTATATGGTCGGTCACTGGAGCCCGAACTTCGACAGCTCCGGCGTGGCGGCCGACCTCAACGTGGTCTTCCCCATCGACCGGCTGGACGAACTGGCCGCGCAGGGAACAATCGGCAAAGTTTCGGACACCCATCTGGCCTATGCCGGCAATCAGTTCGATCTGGCCCAGATTCGTCTGGACGGCGGACCGGCCGGCGCCGCCCTGCTCAAGGAACAGGGCGTTGACGTTGTGCTGCTGACCCCGGTGTGACCGCTGTGCACGCGTACCGTGTGTACGCTGGCGCATGTTTTTGAGGCGGCCGGCCTGGCGACGGTGGCGTTCGGCTCGATCCGGCAGCATATGATCGGTACGGCGCCGCCGCGCGGGCTGGCCTGCGACTTTCCGCTGGGCCGCCCGATCGGCAAGCCGAATGACCCCACGTTTCAGCATCGCGTTCTGGCGCACGCCTTTGCGATGCTGAAACGGACCGAGCCGGGGGTTGAAGACTTTGCCGAGTCCGTAACGGACCAGGAAACCGAGGTGCTGGCCTGCCCGCTGCCGCCCCGCCACGACCCGGCCGCCCATCCCGCGGTGGATGAAGCCCGTGGTCTGCGCGCCGCCTATGAGCGGGCGATCACACAATACGGCAACCGGGTGGGAGCCGGTCGCGCCATCGGCGCGGACGATATCCCGGCTGCCCTTGAGGCGTTTATCCGCATTGGCCAGGGAACGCCGTGGAAGGAAGCCGGGATTCCCGGCGTGCCGGCTCGCGTCGCCCATGACATTCGGGGCTATTATGAAACCGCAGCCCTGGCCATCGCCGACCACACGCCCGCGGCCTGGGCCGGGTTGCGCTGGTTTCGGGACTCCACCCAAGCCGGCAAAGTCATCCGCGCCGCGCAGCAGGCCATGAAAGATGCCGAGGTGCGGCGCGATCTGTGGTTTTTTCTGCTGCCCATGGACAGCATGCAGAGCTAAGGAGGGAGATATGGCGTCTTTCTTATCAATGGACGATCCCACGTTCTGGAAGCACTATCCGCAGGAACTGAAAGAGCTGGTCGAGCTGCCCTTGTAGGGGGTGACCGGACTGGCCTATTTTTTACTCGGCGACCGGAAAGACAACCCGCCCACGGTGGTGACGCTACGGATGGGCCCGAATTGGACCCTGCCGCGCCACGCTCACGACTGCCACCGGTTTGAGATCGTCGTGCAGGGCACGCTGGACGTGGGCGAGCGCATCCTCAAGCCCGGCGACGTGATGCTGACGCAGCCGGGGGTGGCTTATGGCCCGCATATCGCCGGACCGGAGGGCTGCACCACCTTCGAGATTTTCAGCAATCACCGCGGGTCCTACGTCACCCTGGTCGATACTCCGCAGGGCCGGGTCGAGTGTGATGTCTCTATCCGAGAAGGCATGAAGAAAATGGAACAGGCCATGCTGCGCGATATGGAGGCCAACGGGCAGGCGTAGAAGATACTCCCATCCTTGCAAGTGTTAACGATTCAAGTTCCTTCTCCCTTGAGGGAGAAGGCCAGGATGAGGGTGAACCGGAGCAAACCCGTCTCTCAAGTCTTGATCCGATCATCAGTACGGAGTTTGGCGGCCTCTTTCGCATGCCTCTTTTCCCTGCGCTCTTTTACGGCTGGATCGTCACCGCCTGTGCTTTCGTTGTCCTGTTCGTGACCTACGGGGTGCAATACTCCTTTGGGGTGTTCCTGCCCGCCATGCTGGACGAACTGGGCTGGCAGCGCGCCAGCCTGGGCGGGGCGTTTTCGCTCTACACCATGGTCTATAGCGGCTGTAGCTGGCTCAGCGGACGGCTGACCGACACGGCCGGCCCCCGCTGGGTTGTCACCGCCGGCGGGCTATTATTGGGCAGTGGCATTATCGCCACCAGCCAGATGACGGCCCAGTGGCAGCTCTACGTGTGCTATGGGCTGATTGCGGCGCTGGGCATGAGCAGCGCCTATATTCCGTGTAATACGACCGTCGTCAAATGGTTCCAGCGCAAACGCGGTCTGGCCTTAGGCTTGGCCGCCAGCGGCAGCAGTTGTGGCATTCTGCTGTGCCCCTGGTTGACCGCCACCGGGATTGCGCGTTGGGGTTGGCGTCCGGTCTATTTTGCGTGCGGCCTCAGCGTTCTGGTCCTGCTCGTTACCCTGGCTCGCTTTATGGTGCGTAACCCGGAACAGTTAGGCTTGACGCCTGACGGTGACCCTGCGGCCCGGAGCCCAGCGCCGCCGCCGGGCAGCCAAACCGCGGCTCTCAAGAGTTGGACTCTGGCGGAAGCCTGGACCACCCCGTCGTTCTGGCTGTTCGGCTTCAGCCTGGTGGTCATGTTCCTGACCATCCCCGTGCCCTTTGTGCATATTGTGGCCTTTGCTCAAGACCTCGGGCTGTCGCATGCAAACGGAGCCCTGGCGGTGAGTGTCATGGGGGTGAGCGCCTTAGTGGGCAATCTCTGCCTGGGTCCGCTGTCGGACCGGATCGGTCGGCGGAGCGGCATGGCCGTGAGCCTGAGTGTCCATATCGCGGCCTACCTCCTCTTTTTTTCGGCCCAGGGAATCGGAGTGTTATACGCGGGCGCGGCCGCCTTCGGGTTTTTCTACGGCGGTCTGACCACGCTGCTGCCGGCCCTGGTGGGCGATTTCTTCGGCCGCTTGCACGCCGGGTCCATTACCGGGTTTCTGTTTGCCTGGGCCGGGGTGCTGGGGGCCTGGGGGCCGATGATCGCGGGCTATGTGCGGGATGTCAGTGGCAGCTACCAGCCTGCTTTTCTGTACGGCGCGATGGCTGGAGGTCTGGCCCTGGTCCTCCTGCTCCTGACACCCCGGCCGGCTGTTTCTCGTCGTGAAACGTGAATGGTGGCGATCCACCAGTTGCCTGTCCCTGCTTTCCAGGCTAAGACCGAGCGATCAAAACAACCGAGAGGGATGATGAGCATGGCAGCAGACATCACGTTTCACTACTTCCACGGCAGAGGAATCGGAGAGCCGATCCGCCTGCTGCTCAGCGTAGGTGAGATAGCATTTACAGACCGGCGCTATAGCGTAGATGAATTCGCCAACCTGACCGCGTTCAAAGCCCGGCTCCCTTTCGGACAAATGCCCGCCCTTGAGGTGGATGGTGTATTCCTGGGTCAGACCGACAGTATCGCTCGTCTGGCCGCGCGCCTGGCTGGCCTGTATCCGTCGGACCCTATTGAGGCGGCGCGCAGTGATATGATCGTCGTGCATCAGGCAGAGCTCTCGTCAGCCCTGGCCAAGATGAGCTTCGACGGTGTGCCCGGCGCTCCGGGGACGAAAATGGTGCCGCAAGAAGAGCGGCAGAAACGCATCGCCGCGTGGCTTGAGACCTCACTGCCGGGAGCCCTGCTGCGCCTGGAAAAGCTCTCACAGGAGGGCTGCATGGTGGGGTCACAGCTCTCGTGGGCCGATATTTGCGTCTTCAATCGGTTGAACCAACTGCTCGACATAGATGAAGACGTGTTGCACTCTGATTTCCCGAAACTCCGGGCGGTGTACGAAAGGGTCGATGCGTTGCCGCAAATCCAGGCCTGGATACAGGCGCACCAGGATGACTATCCCCGATTCAGAGCGGGCGGCTAGCGCAGTGTTCAGATGGGCGGAGCGGGCGGGCGCCACAGGACCGGAGGCCGGGGGCGCACGCCGCAGGAGGAAGCCCCGGCGGGCTGCTCGCCGGCCCTCCTCGGACGCGACACGCCGGTGTCAGTTGTTCCTAGGGCCGTTCCCGCTGCCGTGTAGCCATTCGTCATTCCTGCGGAAGCAGGAATCCGGGCCTCCAGCCCCCGCCCGCTGGATGCCGGATCACGTCCGGCATGACGGGAGCCCTCTGCGTGGCTGGAGCCTAGCGGGCAACGCGCTCATGAAAGGGATACGGCAGCAGATGCTCTTTTGCGTTCAGGTCGTGGATTGAAGCACAGCCCAGCAGTCGCAGGGTATCCTCAATTTCCTTTTTCAGGATGGCAAACGCCTTGCGCACTCCCGCTTCTCCACCCGCCCCAAGACCGTACACATACGCCCGTCCGGCCAAGACCGCATCCGCACCGTGGGCCAGGGCGATGACGACATCTCCGCCGGAACGAATGCCGCCGTCCAGCAAGATTGTCAGCTTGGAGTCCTTGAGTTCGGCCGCGATGTCTTTCAGGACGTATAAGCTTGGGTAGACGCGGTCCATCTGGCGACCGCCGTGGTTGGAGATGATAATGCCGTCCACGCCATGTTCGACCGCCAGCCGGGCATCCTCGACACACTGCACACCCTTCACCAGGATGGGCTTGTCCGTCCCCCAGATTTCCCGAATCCAGGCCAGATGCTCCCAGGTGACAACCGAGGTGCGCAGTTGGGCGCCAACGTCCGCGTAGGGCATGGGCTGTCCGTCGTTCAGAATGACATTGCGAAACTGCATCAGCCCGCCGTCGGCGTAAAAACTCTTCAGCCAGGAGAGATGGGAGAGCATTTGCGGGCCGAATTTCAGTTTCTGGAAGGGCGTACCATGAATCGCCTGTGAGGCGCCTAACCACTCGTGCCGGGCGCGATTCCCGGCGACCGCGGTATCAATGGTCAGCACCAGCGCGGAATAGCCGGCGTTTTTCGCGCGTTCGATACCGCGGGCGGCGACGTCTTTTCCACCCACGAGATACAGTTGATACCAACACGGTCCGGGTGAGGCGGCGTTGACTTCTTCCAGGTCGGTCCCGGTCAGGGTGGACAGCGTGCATATCGTCCCGGCTTCACCGACCGCCTTGGCAGCCACGGCTTCGCCGCGCGGCCAGAGCATGCGGGGACTGCCTATCGGCGCGGCGATAATCGGCAGCGCCAGGGTGTGTCCCAGAATTTCGGTCCGCATCTCTATGGCGTCAAGCCGGACCGCACTTCTCGGCTTGAAGCGTTCTCTTTGAAAGGCTTCGACATTATCTCTGAGCGTGACTTCATTATCGGCCCCACCCCGATAATATTCTCTCACAATCGGTGGCACGCGCTGCTCCATCACCTGCCGCAGATGATCGATGGTGACGCATTTTTCGACCGCTCTGGCCCAGCGCTTGGTACTTCTGGCATGGGCGCGCCGGAGGTAGGGTTGCAGCAGCCGCAGCCCGGCAGTGTGTTCATTGGGAGCAGGGGTGTGCTCAAGATGCCGTTCGAGCGGCCGCGGGTGAGTCATCGCGACGCTGCTTCCTCAATCTGTCCGGGGCGGGCGTATCTGCTGTGGTTCTTCTGACTGCTGCCGGGAACGCAAAGTCTACATGCGTTTATCCCAAAACGCCAATTCTTCCGGTTTTGACTTCCCTGATAGCCACCCGAGGCTGTCGGATGACGCTCCGCTCATCCGACCTACGGTTCTATGTATCGGCGGCAGTGGCAGCCACAACAGAGGCAAGATTGGTGTCGGTCAGGTCGCCGAGGTCCACTTCGGCCGCGCGGGTGAGGGCCGCAAAGGGAGGCCACGCTACGCCACTCAGGGCTAGGACAGCAAGGAGGATCATACGCAACTGGCTCTGGATCATGGAGAACTCCTCTCATCAGCACGGGGTTATCGCCACATTCTTCACCCGCTATCAAGGGTAGGGTACTGGCGTCCTTTGACCCTAGAGCGTGTTAGAAACTTCTGTCAGCCTATTGATTTTACTAGGTTTTCACGCGACGACGAAACGGTCCCGCATTGAGTTAGAGTCCGTAAATGGACGATTTCTCCGATGAAAATGAGTCGTAGCAAAAAAGTGCATAACACCCTCTAGAGGGGTGAACGGGCGTGGCCGAGCCCTTTGGCCCGGAGGGGCTGCCGCTATAACCCAAGGAGATAGAACGAAAGCGCCTTTCGCGGCGGAAGGCCCAACGGCGACGATGCGCGACTGATGCGCGGCACCAGCCAGCCGGCGCACCGGACCGCAGCCAGTCTGCTTAAAAAGGGTCTCTTGGGCGCGGTATCGGGCGCGCCCAAGAGCCCAACTCGAAACGAGGGAACCAACCAGACCGGAAGAATTGCCCCTTCAGCAACGTACTGGCAGACCGGCCGGCGATGTCTCTTAACGGCATCCGTCTTGCCATCAGAAAAAGCGAAAGGCCATGCACGCGCCGCCCCGACAGCTGGGATGAAAGGGCAGTCCAGCCGGCGTCGGGTCGGCCCCCGGCGCGTTTTTTATGCGTCGTGATGATTGGACGGGCGCGGGCAGTTTTGGGAGTGGAGCACGCATTTGAGTAGCAGCGGACCACACACCTGTGGTAAGTCTTGCTCCTGATCCTGAGAGACGCGGCAGAACCTTCAGCCGGGAGAATCGGCTGATTGACACGGGAAATCGGAACCTATGGTTGCCTTGACGACGGCCTGCCTGGCGCGACAATGACAGAGACGATTGCCCTGCCAACCTGGGTCGTGGCGGTTGCCGGTGCCCTGGTCCTGTGGGCGGTGCTCGACCGCCTGATTGTGCCCAGCACCCGCTGGCTTTTCCGCCGGCGTGCCAGTCGTGTGATCGACGAGCTCAATGCCCGCCTCCCCCTGCAAATCCCTCTTTTCCAACGGACAAAACGACAGGTGCTGATCGATCGACTGACGGACGACCCCGCGGTCATGGAGGCGGTCGAGACCGAGGCGCAGCAGTCCGAGCGGCCGCGCGCCGTCCTGCTGCGCGAGGTCGAGCGCTATGCGCGTGAGATTGTCCCGTCGTTCAACGTCTACGTCTATTTCCGCATTGGATATTACCTCGCCCGGCGCCTGCTGCAATTTCTCTATCGCGTCCGCCTCGGCTATGCCGACGACGCCGCGCTGGCCCGCATCGCGCCCAACGCGAGCGTCGTGTTTCTGATGAATCACCGCAGCAATGCGGATTACCTCATCGTCGCCTACATGGCCGCGCATCGCGCCGCCTTGAGCTATGCGGTGGGCGAATGGGCGCGGACCTGGCCCCTGCAGTCATTGATTAAATCTCTCGGCGGTTTCTTCGTGCGGCGGGACTCCGATAATCCGCTCTACCGCCGTGTGTTGGCGCGCTATGTGCAGATGGCGACAGCCGGCGGGGTCGTGCAGGCGTTCTACCCCGAGGGCCGCTTGACCCGCGACGGGCATCTGCGCCCGCCCCGGCTCGGCCTCCTCAGCTACATGGTCTCGGCGTTTGACCCCCAGGGGGAGCGCGACCTCGTATTCATCCCGGTGGGGATCAATTACGACCGGGTGCTGGAAGATCGCACCCTGGTGCGCGAACTCGATCCGCAGGCCATGCCCCGCAGCAGGACGGACACGGTCGTCACCTTTCTCCGGTTTCTCGGCCACAATGTGAAACTGCTACTGGCATGGCGCTGGTATCGCTTCGGGTATGCCTGCGTCACCTTTGGAACGCCGATTTCCATGCGCGCCTATACCGAGCGCACCAAGACCGATTTCCGCCGTTTGGACGCAGCGACGCGTTTTGCGGCCATCGAGCGGCTGGGCCGCGAAGTGTTCGACGCTATTGCCGCGGCCATTCCGGCCTTGCCGGTGCCGCTCATCGCGACCGTGTTTCTCCACCATCCCCACATCGCCCTGAGCGCACTCGAGATCAAGGCGCACGCCCAAGCACTTATCAACGACCTCGAACAGCGCGGGGCCTATGTCCACATCCCGCGGGCCGACCACGACTATGCGACCACCGTGGGGTTGCGGATGCTGGTCCTGCGGCACGTGGTGCAGGAGTCGGACGGGCTGTACCGAGCGCGCGCTGCCGAGCACGACCTGCTGCGCTACTACGCCAACTCGATCGCGCACTTCCTGCCCGAACCGTGAGGGCTCCCTGCGCAGCCCGCCTGCGGAGAGGGCTGAGCCTCCTTGACCGCCGTCTGCCCCGCCGCAAGGCTCCGGCTGACTACGTAGGCGGTCGGTCGGGCTGTAGCCATCTGTGCGATCTGCCGGTCGATTGCGTGCGCTTTTTTCAGTGGCGGGACTGACGTGCGCGCTCCACAACTTGGCGAATCGCTCCAATAACCAACTCAGGCTGATCCAGCTGAATCCAATGCCCGCTGTTTTCGGCAACCGTCAGAACTCCCTGGGAAGAGAGCCGGGCGAGCTGTGTCTGCCGTTGCAGCCACGCCTGGTGGAGTTGTTGCTGCTGCTCTGCACTCAGCGGACACCAGGACGGATATTCGTAGCTGCCCGCAACGAGGACTTGTAACGGCGTGTCTTCCAACCGGGCTGGGGCAGCTCGGACTTGATCCGAACTCTGTCCGTAGGTCGCAAACTCAGCGGCCAAGGTGTCATACGTCTGTGTGCGGTAATAGCCCGCTCTCATCACTGGACGCACCTCAGGCGGAAACCGCTCCACCGCCCGCTCCAACTCTGGCAAAAGATGGACAAGGCTCGCCAGACGCACGAGGCCCAGCCACACCAGAAGGCGGGAGACTCGATTGTATTCGATCCCCCGTTCCCAGCATTCCGACGGCATTGGGGAGGGCTGATTTTCGTGTGAGACATCGACCAACACTATACCGGCTACCTGGCTGGGAAACTCAGACGCAAACAGGCGCGCGGCATAGCCGCCAAACGAGTTGCCAACCAGAACGTAAGGTCCATTGACCCCGGCTGCGCTGAGCAGGGCGTGTAAGTCACTGACAATATTTTTGCTGGTTCGCGGCGTCGAACGCGGTTCGCTCCAGCCATACCCCGCTCGGTCATATGAACAGGCCCGCGTCAGCTTGGCAATTTCGGGCTGCACCCGACTCCAGTCGAGCGACCACGCCCCACCTCCAGACTCCATCACGACCGTTGGACTGTCCTCCCCCGCACACGACAGGTGCATCACGGAGCCGTTCACCTCGATCAGTTGGCCGGGGGGCTGGTAACGTTGCTCATCAAGAGCAGTGCCGATAGCTTGGTAGAGCAGACCGCCCAGGCTCAAGCTGAGCAGACCGCCGAGTACGCGTTTCGTCCAGCGCAGCATGGGAATGTAGAGAATTCCCCTCGATTCTGTTCGTCTAGAGCGGCTTTGAAGTCAGCTGTTTGGCACCTGTCTCAGATTTAGCCCCTTGTTGGCGCACCGGGCTTTTTCTTGCTAAACGCCTTCCGCCATGCCACATCCATTTGAGAAAAGCAAACGCTGTTATGGGGGCATATATGCCATGTTGTAGCTCTACGACCTGTGCGGCCGGTAGGTAGCGGCGGGCCGCGGCGGTCGCTCGAACAGCGCCCGATCCCGATCCAGTGCCGTCTAGACTTGCCGCGCCGCCTCTTGCAAGCGGGGAGCACTCCTACTCAGACCCTCATCAACAGACAGAGACTTAACGTGCTGGACGATGTCGCCCAGGAGCGCAATCCGAGCCCCTACACCCAGTGGGACAAGAACCGAGCAGGGCAGGCTGTTCGGTGAGAGGAGAAAGAAGAACAGACAGGACGAGGAGCAAGAGACGAGAGAGTGACAGTTGACAAGTGACGGGCGACAGTCTAGGGTGGTCCGGCGATTGAGCCGGTAAAGCAGGGCGGCCTCAGCAATGGAGAGGCGATGAAAAGTCGAAGACGGTGAATAAGTCGTTTCAACATCGTGGACTCCAAGCCCTCTACGAAAAGGGCGAGACGCGGAGGCTGCCACCGCAACACATTCCGAAGCTGAGAGACATCCTCGCCACGCTTAACCACAGCCGAAGCCCGGCGGATATGGACCTTCCGGGGTTTAAGCTGCATCCGCTGAAAGGCAATCTGCGCGGGTATTATGCGGTGTCGGTATCGGGCAATTGGCGGGTAACTTTTCGATTCAAGGACGGCCAGGCGGTCGATATCAACTACACGGACTACCATTAAGGAAGGGGTTATCCCATAAGGAGGACGGACGGCAGGACGGACTAAGGAAAAGGGAGGAGAGAGCAGGGGAATCAGTAAAACAAAGGAGAACCTTATGTACAACCCTCCACATCCGGGCGGCGTGGTGAGACGGCAGTGCCTTAAGCCGCTTGGCCTGTCTGTGACGCGGGCGGCGCACGGGCTCGGTGTTACCCGGCAGGCGTTGTCCGATCTGGTCAACGAAAAAGCTGGCATCTCGGTCGAAATGGCCATCCGGCTCTCGAAAGCGTTCGGGTCGAGCCCGGAGACCTGGTTGGGGATGCAGATGGCCTATGACCTCTGGCAGGCCCAGTCCCGTGCTGAGCAGCTGACGGTCGAGAAGTTCACCGCGGCTTAGCTCGTTGGTTGTGATTTGCGGACAGACCCTGGGACGACTTCATACCGCCTTGGCGTTAGCGCTTTGCACTTCTGGCATGCGCGCGCCGGAGGTAGGGGTGCAGCAGCCGCAGCCCGGCACTGGGTCCATCGAGAGCCGGGGATTGAGGTTCACAAGTTGTCATATTGCATGGCTGCTCAGCACCGTGCGGCCATCCTGGGCTGTCGGATTACGCTGCGCTAATCCGACCTACGATTCTCGTGCCCGTATGTGTCCCCACACGCCGGCGGTATCCTCCACGGTGAAAAAAGAATTGACATCCAGGGCATCAGCAGAGAAATTTTCCAGACGGATCGCACCGAGGGGGCCGAGATCGATCAGGGTGTCTTCCTCCTGCTGTCTAATCGTCACCGCCGGGAAATACACGTTCTGATAGTCGGACGCAGCCAGCGTGATTGCTAACAGTTTACCAATATGTGGACCTAACGCCTCCTGAAGAGCAGGTCTGGACCCAGAGGCTATGCTGCGGGAGAGGGCTTTAATGATCTCCGCGAGGTCATCAAGCGAGAGATTGATAGTGTAATTGTAAGGAATCTCTTTACCATAACGATCTTTTACGTCCGGTACTGAGAGTGATAGTACGTCGCCACTTCTTTCCTCTGACCTCTCATCCAACTCACCCCAGCACCACTCAGCTTTCCTTTCACCCCAGCGCCACTCACCTTCCTTTCACCCCAGCGCCACTCACCTTTCCTTGCATCCCAGACCTGTTCAGCTTTCTTTTTGTCGCTGTCTTTTAACAATGTTCTGGACCCTCTATTGCTCCGACGAGCATACCGTTTAATTTCCATATGAGTTCCTCCGTTACTGCCGATACTCAGGACTCAGATACAGGGACAAGGAAGATCGACCGCAGCCCTACGATAAATCCGAGCAGACGCACAGCACCACACAGTCTCAACCGAACTGTGGCATGACTCGTGTGGCGAATAATTCCATTGAGCGTTCGGACTGGGCCTGGGTCAGGCTGCCCCAGGCGAGCGACACCAGAATATAGTTGCAGCCGCTGGTCTCGAAGAAGCGGGCAATCTCGTCCTGCACGCGGCGGGGAGAACCGACAATGGCGACATCCAGGCTGCGGGCGACCTGGAGGTCGGGAGTGAACAGGGTGTGGGCCACGCCGAAATCGAGCCACAGCTTTTCGATGTTGGCGTAGTAATCCTTGTAGGCCGGTGTGGCGATGGCCTCGGCTGCCTGGTCCGTGTCCGCCACGAAGACATGCCGGAACGCACCCATTTTCGGCGTTTCGACCTGGGGGTTGAGGTTGAGCGGATTGTCTCGATTGTGCGACCACATCTCTTTGTACTGAGCGGTCAGGGCTTTAATGCCGCTGTTGGGTCCGCCGCTCGCCATATGCATGCCGCGCTCGGCGGCAAAGCGGAGGCTGTTCGGGTTGATCACCCCGTACCAGAACGGAGGGTTGGGCGTCTGCTTGGGATGCAGCTCCATCGGCACATCGGCACACTGGTAATACTTGCCTTCGTGTGTGAGTCGCTCCTGACGCAGGCCGGTGCTGACCATCTCCAGGGCTTCTTCAAACATCGCCCGCGAGTGCAGAAACGGCACCTCAAAATAGGCCTGCTCAAACGGCGACACGCCGCGTCCGACCCCGATTTCCAGGCGGCCATTGCTCATATGATCGAGCATGCAGATTTCGCTGATCAGTCGCAGCGGATGATACAGCGGCAGCAAATACACCAGCGGCCCCAAACGAATGCGCTTGGTGTGTTGTATGGCCGCCGACAGGAAGACCCCCGGGGACGGCGCCATGCCCAGCGGCGTGGCGTGATGTTCGGCCAAGTGATAGCCGTAAAAGCCGGCTTCATCCGCCATCTTGAGGAGTCGCAGGCGCCCCGCATACAGCTCACCCAGCGAGTCCGCCCTGCGCTCCAGGTGGTCAAAGATGCCAAACGCAATATCACTCATACTGTAGTCCTTCTCGTGTCCTAGCCCATTCGAGGCAACACATGCTCGGTGAATTGGAGAAAGCTTTCGTGGCTCAGCGGCGCGCCAATGATGTAGTCCAAATGGATTTCTTCGTGCAGGCGGGCGAGTTCGTCCCTGACCTGCTCCGGCGTGCCGTGAATGACGACGTTGTCCACATAGCGCTGGACCGGGTCGCCCGCGCCGTACATCTCGGGCGGTACATAGGTATCCACCAGCCACTTTGCTCCCTGGCGGGCGACTTCGGCGGCCTCTGCGGAGGTGGACGCAATGGCCAGCAGACGCGCCATGGGTATCTGACGGCCTGCAATGGAATGGCCGTGGCGGGCGAGCGTGTCCCGGTACAATTCCCATTTGTGGCCCAATTCCACATGGGTGGCGTGCGGGTCCATGAGAATCGAATGGCCGACGGAAGCGGCCCACTCGATGGCCGACGGCGAAGAGGCCGCGGTCCACACGGGTGGGTGCGGTTGTTGTAACGGTTTGGGCAGGACTTCGACGTTATCGAACGAGAAATACCGGCCCGTATAGGTCAGGCGGTCATGGGTCCAGGCTTTGAGGACAATGTCTACGGTTTCCCGAAAGCGGGCGTGGCTTTCCTCGACGGGCACGCCGAAGGCTTGAAACTCTTTCAGGTCAAAGCCGCGCCCGGCCCCCCAATTCACCCGGCCGCCCGACAGCGTATCGAGCAGCGCGATTTCCTCGGCCAGCCGGAGCGGATGGTAGAAGCCGGCCAGGCACACGCCGGCCCCGATGCGGATATGCTTGGTGCGGGCCGCGGCGTACGTCCCGATGACCGGGATCGAGGGACACACGCTATAGTCGTTAAAATGATGCTCGGTCAGCCAGACCGCATCATACCCGTTTTGGTCCATGATCTGGATCCGTTCCAAACCGCGCTGATATACGGTCGCCAGCTCGGTCCGCCGTCCCGGCCAGCTAAAGAATTGAAGAATGCCGAATTTCACGCGGTTCTCCTTCCGGGCGGTTGAGTGCTCGCACCAAGTATAGCGTGATTGGGGCGGAAGTCTGCCCCCTCCTCACCTGTGGCTCTGGCGCCATTCTTCGACCGGCCTTGATTTAACTGTTCGTTCGGTTAATTATTGACGGCATGGCTCGCCCCGTCAAAACCCCCTCGTCGCCGGACTATCGTGTCAGGATTGGGACGGTGGCTGAGGCGCTGTTTGCCGAGCGTGGTTTTGACGGCAGCTCGGTTCGGGAGATTGCCGAGCGGGCCGGCGCGACCAAGGCGCTGATCTATCACTACTACGCCAATAAAGAGGCGCTGTATCAGACCCTGCTGGAGGACGCGGTGAGCGGCGTGGTCACGCAGATTGAGGCCATTGCCGCGGACGGCACCGAGCCCACGACACAGATTCGGGCCGTGGTGCAGGTCTTCATTGACGCCTATCATGACGCGCCGCACCGGTTTCAGATGGTACAGCGCACCATTGACGACCATCACGCGATTGCCGCCGTACTGGCCGAGCGCTGGTTCTCGCGGGCGCACCGTGCCGTGCAGGACATTGTGGCGCGCGGCGTGCGGCAGGGCAGTCTGAAGCCGCTGCCGGTCCAGATGGTACCGTTTGCCGTCATCGGCCTCGTTATTCACACCCTGCGGGGACAGAAACTCGTGGGCCATATGGACCCGCAACTGTCCGGCGAGCAGGTGCTGAGCGCCTTGCCGGACTGGGTGCTGGCCTTGCTCACCGCCGGATCCGGTCAGACAAAAACCGGCCGCAGAAGGTCACGTGCGTCTCGGAAACGCACCCCGAGCCAGGTCACGCGCACAGCCAGGAGTGCGCCGGCAGGCTAGAGGAACACCGCATGGAATCCATTTTTCGCGCCATCATCCGTTTTCGTTTTCTGGTCATCGCGGCCGTCCTGGGAGTGACGGTTGCTGCGGCCATGCAGCTCCAATACCTGCGCTTCGAGAGCGATGCCGAATCCATGATCCCCCCCAATGACCCGGTTCTGCACTACAACGACGTGGTGGAAGAGCGCTTTGGGATGCTGGACCTCATCATTGTCGGCGTCCTGAACGATAACCCGCAGGAAAACGGGGTCTTCAATCCGCGCAGCCTGGGCATTGTCAAGGAGTTCTCCGAGAAAATCGCGCTCCTGCCCGGCATCAAGGCCGTTCGGGATGAAGACGTGACCAGCGTGGCCACCATGGACAATATCACCGGCACCAGCGACGGCATGGCGGTCGATCCGTTCATGGAAGAACCGCCGCGCTCGGCCGCCGCCCTGGCCGCGCTGAAAGACGCCCTGTTTGACAACGCCATGTTCGTGGACTGGGTGGTGTCGCGCGACGGCAGCGGCCTGCTCATCATGGCCAGGATGGAATCGTCCGAGGGGACGCTTGAGGGGGTCGCCCGCCGGTCGGCGATCTATAAAACCATCCGTGACATGATTCGTGAAAAAGAAGCGGCCGGCGTGCCCGAGCAGTTCCATATCGCCGGCCGCGGCGCTATGGAGGTCACCTTCTCCGAAGACGCCCGGAGCGACATGGAACGCTTCATGCCGCTGGTCCTGTGTATTGTCCTCGGCACGCTGTATCTGACCTATCGCAGTCTGCGCGGCGTCCTCCTGCCGTTTGCCGTGGTGATCATCTCCGTCATCTGGAGCATGGGTCTGATGGCCTGGGTCGAGGTGCCCATGTATTTTATCTCGACCATGATGCCGGTCACCCTGATGGCGATTGGCGTGGCCTACGGCATTCATATTCTCAGCCGCTACTACGACGAAATCCTCAGCCAGGCCGAACCGGACGCCAACGCCGCCGTCATGGCGGCCATGCGGGAAATGTGGAAGCCGGTGGTGTTCACGGCGCTGACGACTGCGGCCGGCTTTCTGTCCTTTCTGACCGCGGCCATGGTGCCTATCCGCTACTTCGGCGTGTTTACCTCGGTCGGGGTTCTGGCGGCAATGGTCGTCTCGCTGACGTTTTTTCCCGCGGTGCTGAGCCTGCTGTCGCCTCGGGCCGGGCGTGGCCTGCGGCGACAAATGAAGCCGGGCGGCGACCTGGCCGCCACCGGCTGGGCCGCGCGGACCCTGTCCAGTCTGGGCCGGGGGGTCGCCCGGCGGCCGTTGCTGGTGTGGAGCATTTCCGTCGGCAGTATGCTCGTCTGTCTGCTCGGTCTTCAGCGCCTCTACGTTGACTCGTCATGGATTAATGTGTTCCATCAGCAGAGCCCGATCCGCATTGGCGACGAGGTTTTGCGAGAGAAGTTTCAGGGTACGCTGCCCGTGTATGTGGCCATCGAAGGCCACGAACCCGACCTGCTCAAAGACCCAACCCTGCTGGACAAGCTCGACCGGCTGCAAGCCGCAGTGGAACAGGACCCGATTGTGGGTGGCTCGCTGTCGATTGCCGAGTTCATCAAACGCATGAACCGGGTCATGAACGAGGATCGCACAGAGATGGAGGTCATCCCCGACTCGCGCGATCTGGTTGCCCAATACCTGCTGTTGTACTCGTTCTCCGGAGACCCGGACGATTTCGATGAGGTGGTCGATTATGATTATCAGCACGCCAATGTGTCGTTTTTTCTGCGCTCGGACCACAGCGTCGACATCGAGCGCGTGATCGACCGGATTCAGGACTTTGCGGTCCGGGAATTCGGGCTGGCCGAGGGGAACGGCGATAAGGCGGGTGAGCACGATCCGCTGACGGTGCGGTTCGGACGCTGGCTGGCGGGTATCTCGCCCACGGTCATTGGCTGGGAGACTCAGAGCGGGTTCTGGATCGGCTTTGCCGGGCAGGGCTATATGAGCAACCGTTTCAGCGAGTTGGTCGTGTCCGGTCAGTTGACCAGCCTGGTCACCTCGCTGCTGGCGGTGTTTCTGCTCACCACCTGCATGTTCCGCTCCGTGGTTGCCGGGCTGATCAATATCATCCCCATCAGCGCGGTGATGGTCTTCAGCTTTGGCCTGATGGGGCTGCTGGGGATTCCCCTCGAAGTGGGCAAATCCATGACCGCCTCCATGGTGATCGGGATCGGCATCGATTACACCATCCACTTTCTGAATAAATATCAACTGAAAACCAAAGCCGGCCTGGTCGACCCGGAGCAGATTACCGTGGCCACCATGGCCACCTCGGGCAAAGCCATTTTCTTTAATGCGGCCGTGGTGATTGGGGGCTTCCTGGTCTTTCTGACCTCCAACTTCAAGCCCAATTTCTATCTCGGAGCGATGATGGCGCTGAACATGGGCGCCTGCCTGCTGGCCTCCATGACGCTGCTGCCGGCCATCCTGAATACGTTCAAGCCGCGTTTCGTGTATGGCCCAACGCCGTCGCCCGCTCCGGCAATGAGAACGGACTACGTGGTTTCGATCCCACAAGAGAAGGAGACAGTATGAAGATCGTATGGATAATCGGACTGGGCTGCTGGGTGCTGAGTGCGGCGCCGCTTGCCTCTGCCCAGGAAGTCCCTGGGGAGCCCAGCGGCCGGGAGATTGCCGTCATGGTTGACGAGCGTGAAGACGGCGACGACCAAATCTCCGAGGCCGTCTGGACGCTGACCAATAGCAGGGGCAAGACGCGCAAACGCGATACCCTGCGCTACTGGAAGGATTATGAGGGCCGGGATGGGCTGTCGAGCAAATCTTTTGTCTATTTTGAGTCCCCGCCCGATGTCAAAGACACCACCTTTCTCAACTGGTCGCAGGAAGACGCCGAGGCCGACGACGACCAGTGGATTTACCTGCCGGCCCTGCGCAAGGTGCGCCGGATTGCCTCCGGGGATAAAGAAAACTCCTTTATGGGCAGCGATATCATCTACGATGACATGGCAGACCGGGAGGTGGAGGAGGATACGCACAAACTGCTGCGTGTCGAGCAGAACAACGGCACCAAGTTCTACGTCCTGGAGTCCGTACCCACCAAGGAGAATTACATCTACAGCAAAAAGCTCCGCTGGATAAACGCCGAGAACCTGACCGAACCCAGAATTGAATTTTACGACCGCAAAGGTCGCCTGCTCAAAATCTGGACAACGGAATGGGAGCAGATCGACGGGATTTGGAACTGGAAACGGACCGTGGTGGAAAATCAGCTCACCGGACATAAGACCGAGCTTGAGTTTAGCAATGTGCGATTCAACCAGGGTCTCAAGGAGTCGATTTTTACCGAACGGTCGCTGCGCAAGGGCGCGCCCTAGATTGTTCTCCCTATGAGCAGCACGCCCACGAGGCTGAAGACCTGGGCCTTCAGCCTGATCGCGATCCTCTGGAAATGGGTAATCGTGCCAACATTTGCCTGTCTGTTGTGGGGCACGTTTACCCATTCTGGAGCAGGAACAGCGCGCGCCCAATCCGCCTCTCCCTCGGTCCTGCGTCTCCACAAGGTCCATCTGACTGCCGACGGGAGTCAGCGGCAGGTGGTGCTGCAATTCTCTCAGGCGCCGCGTGCCATCCACGCCTTTCCACTTGCGACCCCGACCCGGCTGGTGATCGACGTCATCGGGCCGGTCCTGCCGCTCCCTTCAGCGACCTATCCGGCCAGAGATACGCTCCTGCGCCGTGTCCGGGTGGGCGCTCACCCGCAACATCTGCGTTTCGTACTTGACCTCAAAGGCGAAAAACTGCCGGCGTTCAGCGTCGAGCAGCAGGGCAGTCGGGTGAGGGCGGTGCTCCAGACGCCGGACCGGCCTGTCCCGGAGGTGAGGGCGCAGATTCTGTTTGAGAGCCCCGAGGCCAACCGCTTCGCCCAATCGACCCCAGCGCCGTCCGATTCTGGGTCTGAGCCCCCTCGGTCCGCGCAGGAGGTCACAGCCGCGCCAGCCCCACTGGCACCATCGGCTCCGAAAACGGAGGCCGCGCCAGCCGCACCCAGGAGTACCCCGGCGAGCCGGCCGAGTCCCGCGCGTATCACTCCGGTTGCTCGGCGTCCCGAGAGAGAGCCTCAACCCGGCTTGTTTCAGACCCTGCGGGATCGCTTGGACGTGACCGGCTTTGTCAAAAACGAAACCGCGCTGCGGTTCCACTCGCCGCATCAGTTCTCGAAGTCTCAGAACTGGTTGCAGGCCGAGATTGAGTTTGAACTCACCGATTGGGCCGAACTCACCATCCTCGGGCGGTCGCTGTTTGATCCGGTCAATCATCTGGAAACCGACATCGAGGATTTTCATACCTCCCCCATTGATCGGCTGGAGGCTGGCGATTCGTTTCAGGCCGAGCTGCGCGAGTTGTATCTCGACGTGCTCTACGACGATTTTGATATCCGCCTGGGCCGCCAACAGATCGTGTGGGGCGAGTCCATCGGCCTGCGTATCCTGGATGTGATCAACCCGCAGGACTTTCGCGAGTTCATTCTGAATGACTTTATTGATGCCCGCATCCCGCTGTGGAGTCTGCGGGTGGGCTACACGCTGAGCGACTGGACGTTTGAGGGCCTGTGGCTGCCCGATTTCGAGGCCAGCCGTCCGGCCGACCAGGGCAGCGAGTTTCAGTTTCGGAATCTTCCCCTGCCCGCGCTGCCCGTTCAGCCGCCCCCGCCGTTCCCCTCGGTCCAGGTGGGCTCGGTACAGCAACCCGAGGATTGGCGGCTGGGCGATTCCGAGGTTGGATTTCGGGTGACCCGCTTTCTGCGCAATATGGACCTGTCGCTGAACTATTTATACTCCTGGGGCGACTTCCCCGTCCCGTTCCGGCGGGTGCTGGGTCCCAACGCGTTTCGTTTCGAGCCCCGGCATGAGCGCTTCCACCTGATTGGCGGCAGTTTTAACTACGCCTTTGATGTGTTTGTGATCCGCGGCGAGGGCGGCCTGCGGTTGGGAGAACACTTTGTGTCCGGCGACCCTCACGATCGCGACGGCGTCCGGCAGCGCGAGTTCCTGTCCTACGTCTTAGGGCTGGACTGGACGGTGAGCGATAATCTCATGGCGAATGTGCAGTTCTTCCAGAATGTGATTTTCAATGCGCCCGGCGCGCTTGTGGGTGAGTCCGTTGAGAATGCGGTGTCGCTCTTCTTAATGTCCGATTTTATAAACGAGACCCTCCACCCTCAGTTGCTGGTGCTGTACGGCATCAACTTTGGCGACCTGCTCATTCGCCCCCAGGTTCGGTACGATTTCTCGGACTATGTGTCCGCCACCATCGGGGCCGATTTCTTTATCGGCTCACGCTCCGGTCTGTTCGGCCAATTTGCCGCTCCCGTCCGCACCCACGACCGGTACTGGACGGGCCGGAACAGTCGGCTCTTCCTTGAGGTGAAGCGCTCGTTCGCGCTGTAATCGGACCGTTCTGCCTCCAGCGGGGCCGTCACTGCGCCATATAGCCGCCGTCCACCGGCATCGGATGCCCGGTGACAAAAGACGCCGCATCCGAGCACAGCCAGACGACCGCCGCCGCAATTTCCTCGGGCTGGCCCAAACGGCCCACCGGCTGGGCGGCGGCCATTTTCTCCACCACCCGCGGGCGCCGCTGACCGACGCGCTGAAGCATGGGCGTGTCAATCGGACCGGGACAGACGGCGTTGACGCGAATCCCGGCCTTGGCATACTCCAGGGCGGCCGTTTTGGTCAGGCCGACCACGCCATGTTTACTGGCCACATAGGCGCCGGCGCGCGGCACGCCGATCAGCCCGGCATCGGACGCCGTATTGACGATAGCGCCTTTGCCTTGGCTGAGCATACGCGGAATCTCGGCTTTCATGCACAGCCAGACCCCCGTCAGATTAATGGCAATGATGCGCTCCCAGTTTTCTTGGGTGCAGTCTATCGTGCTCTGGGACTTGCCGGCTATGCCCGCATTATTATGCGCGCAGTCCAGGCGGCCGTAGGTCTCAACCGCCGTCTTGATTAAGGCTGCGACGTCGGCCGCCTGGGAGACATCGGCCTGCACGAACACGGCCTCGCCGCCCGCGTCGTGAATCAGACGGACCGTTTCCTCCCCGCCTTCGACGACGACGTCGGACACGACGACCCTGGCCCCTTCACGCGCAAAGGCCAGGGCCGACTGCCGGCCTATACCCGACCCGCTGCCGGTGACCAACGCCACTTTGCCCTCAACCAGCCCTGCCATGCGTTCCTCCTTTTTGGGGGGACCCTATCAACAAAATGGAGCACCGGTAAGGTTAAGGTGCATACGGTGTATGCTCGGAAGACGCCGTGCTGAAGTTGGCTCAGGGGAGTAGGGAGCTGGTTTTTGCCTTCGGGAAGCTCTTGACGCGCTCGAAAAAATCCGTCTCCGTGATCTCCGTCGGCCACTCAAGGCGCAGGTCAATCCATAGGGATTTCTTGTCGTCCCGCCGCACGGAGATTGCATTGAGATGTATGAGCTGGGCGAGGTCGCGTACGAGCGCCTTCTCCGGATTTTTCAATGAGCTGTAGCGATGGATGTTCGTCTTTACCAACTGTTCTAGCGTGATCGAATCTTCCCGCAATAACAGCTTCAGGATTTCGATTTGCCGTTCGGCAATGACCCGTTTTTTCTTGCTCTCCAAGCGGCTGAACAGATCATACATCACATTCCGAAAGAGGGCTTTTGAAACATTTCTACGAATTTCCTCAGAGAGCCTTTTGCACTGAAACGCTATACCTTTTAGCCCAAAGATAAGAAAGGGAGTGAGGTCGTGATTCTTCTGTCGCACTTCCGCCAGTGCTGCAAGATAAGCAGCCTTTTCATCGTAATAATAATTCGACATGGCAATAAACAGGGCATCTCGTAACCCGGCCCGTTGCAGCATCAGGGCTTCCACGGCACGGGCCGTTCGTCCGTTGCCGTCCAGAAACGGGTGCATGGCTGCAAAATGGTAATGGAGTGCCAAAGCCTGAATCAGGAGGTCGTGCTCTTGATACGGTCCCTGAACTGCTTTCATAAGCTGAGCGAATGCTTGCTCACATTCAGCACCGCCTTCGACCCCCCTATGCCTGGGAATTCCAAATATCACATTTTGATCTTTCCGGCGAAGTTCTGCTGGTGGACAATAATCGTCATCCGCCCCCGTTACAATCATCCTGTGCACTTGTTTGATCAGGTCAGCGTTAATCGGCCGGTCATCCGGCAGTTGGGCAATCCATTGATACGTTTTTACCGCCGCGTGGGCTTGGCGTTGCGAGCGAGTCAATAATGCATCAGGCGTCTCTTGTAACGAGACTTCCAGCTCATGCTCCGTAAAATCGGCTCCTTCTATTCGAGAGGTCCCCGCGACTTCCCGCCTCAGTTGAAGGGCCTGGAGTTCCTCAACCCAGCTTCGTTGATACGGGACACCAGTGAGGGATAAAACGCTGGCCCGTGCTTCAACCAGAGCAGTAAATACGGCGGGAGCGTCATAGTGAACCCAAGATGGTGAAAATTCGTATTTTATCATTATATTTTCTTGTTATTATTCTTTTATATTTTTCAAGCATTTGTAAACAATATATTTTTAATTTTATTAGTATTGATAATATTATGTATATATCCATATAATTTCAATGATGTTTCTCATATTTTTCCGTCTTTTTGGCCGTGTTGACGGATATCAAAAGAGCTGTTTTGACTCGCGGGTAGGATATCCACGCTCTCAAGGGGCGTAATCCCGGTCTCATTCTTGCCGAATCAGGGAGGGAAGGTCCGCGAACCGTCCCCCGAGGATCGAAGGGACCTCACCGGCGGATCACACCGGAGCGGTCCCTCTACGAATTTTTCTCAAACAAGACGGCGGCGTCACGCAACTGCTGCACCTCTTCGGGCGACCGTCGCAGATACTCCGTCAGGATTTCTTCGTTGTGTTGTCCCAGCGTGGGCGCGTGGAGGGGGAGTTCGTCCGGGAACTCGGAAAACTTGAGCGGAAAACCGGGTACGTCGAGCTCACCATGGATAGGGTCGTTGATTGTTGTCACGGTCCCACGTTCTCGCAGATGCGGGTAGTCGAGAGTCTCGGCCACAGAGAGCACCGGAGCGACCGGAACGTGAAAACTCTCTAAGTGAGCAACTGCGCTCTCGACATCAGGAAACGTCTGCAACCAGTCTTCTATCATTGTGGTGACTTCGTCTCGGCGCTTGAGTCGCGCCTGATCGGTACTATAACGAGAGTCGTCAATCAGCTCGGGACGTTCGATTGCTTTGCAGAAATCCGGCCAGTGATGGAAAATGGCCATGATAACCAAGTAGCCACCGTTGCCACGAAAGACACCTGAGGGGCAGGCATAAGTCATATGGCGGCCAACACGGGTTGGCTTAATGGCGCCTTCTGTGGCACGCGGGGTATGCACGTTGACCTCGTGATAGTGGTAGTACACATCCAACAGCGCAACATCGAGATGTTGGCCCCGACCGGTATTGTCCCGGTGGCGTAAGGCCGCTAGGACGGCGAGTGCGCCATGTACCCCTGTGCTGACATCCCCCATACCGACCAGCGGGATGTAAGGTGCATCGTCCTCCTCTCCGATCATTGAGGTCACCCCGGAATACGCCTGAGCGATATAATCGTAGCCAGGCTTATGGGCTAAAGGGCCGGTCTGGCCAAGGGCCGAGATAGAGCACAGAATGATATCAGGCTTGAGCTCTGTGAGCCGCTCATAACCGAGACCCATATCTGCCATGACACCGGGCTTGAAATTCTCAACCACGATATCAACGTGCTGAATCAGCTCGGTCACAAGCGCCATGCCGCGCGGATCGCGCAGATTGACACACAGACTTTTCTTGCCGCGATTGTGCTGAACGTGGAACAAGCTACGCTTGTTGCGAAACATTGAGAAATTCCGCCCAAGATCGCCCTTGGGCGCAGACTCGACCTTAATGACATCGGCTCCCATCTCGGCCAGCATGCGGCTACACGTCGGGCCGGCGAGAGCCCGGGTGAAATCGAGCACCCGCAGTCCGCTGAGAACATGTTGCGTATCTTGGGTCGTCATAGCCGTCTCCTTACTACGAATTTTTCTCAAACAAGACACCGGCCTCACGCAACTGTTGCACCTCTTCGGGCGAACGTTTCAGGTAGGCGGTGAGAATTTCCTGGTTATGCTGCCCCAGGGTGGGGGCTGTGAGCGGCAGGTCGTCGGGAAAACTGGAAAAGCGCAGCGGCATGCCGGGGATATCAAACTCGCCGACAATGGGATCAGTGATGGTGCGCACGGTGCCGCGTTCCCGCAGGTGGGGGTGCTGAGTCGTTTCGGCCACCGACAAGACCGGCGCAACCGGGACGCCGAACTGCTCCATATGGGCCACCGCGCTCTCAACGTCGGGAAAGCTTGCCTGCAACCAGTCTTCGATAATCTGGACGACCTCGTCCCGATGTTCGAGGCGCAGCGCCTCGGTGCCGTAGCGTTCGTGGTCCACCAGCTCCGGTTTATCCATGGCGGCACACAGGTCCTTCCAGTGATGCAGAAAGGCCATGATGACAAGCGAACCGCCCTTGGCCCGGAAAATGCCGGCCGGACAGACATAGGTCAAATGCCGGCCGGCCCGGGTGGGATTCATTTTGCCCTGGGTGCCGCTGTACTGATGCACGTTGACCTCGTGATAATGGTAGTACACGTCCAGCAGGCCGATATCGAGATGCTGGCCCTCGCCGGTGCGGTCGCGGTAGCGCAGGGCGGACACGACGGCCAGGGCAGCGTGGACGCCCGTGCTCACGTCGCCCATCCCGACCAGCGGCAGATACGGGGCTTCGTCCGGGTCGCCGATCATGGATGTCACCCCGGAGTAGGCCTGGGCAATATAGTCATAGCCAGGTTTACTGGACAGCGGTCCCTTCTGGCCCAGGGCCGAGATGGAGCACAGGATAATGTCCGGCTTGATTTTCTTGAGGTCCTCATAACCCAGCCCCATCTGGGCGATCACACCCGGCTTGAAATTCTCGACCACCACATCCATCTGCGCCACCAGCTCCTTAATAATGGCCAGGGCCTTGGGGTCGCGGATATTCACGCACAAACTCTTCTTGCCGAGGTTCTGCTGAATGAAGTAGAGGCTGCGTTCCTTTTCAAAAACCGAGATGCCGCGCACCATATCGCCGCGGGGCGCGGACTCGACCTTAATCACATCGGCTCCCATCTCGGCCATCATCCGGGTACAACTCGGTCCGGCCAGGGCGCGGGTGAAATCCAGAACACGCAAATCGCTCAGAATATGTTCCATTCCGTGTGGCATCATGTCCCTCCGTTTCAGGTCTTTGCTGTCAGTCCCACATCAGCCCGCCGTCAACATTGAACGATTGGCCGGTGATATTGCGCGCCTCATCCGAAGCCAGGAAGACGGCCATATTGGCAATATCATCCGGGCTATTGGAGCGCTTGAGGGGAATCGAGGCATCCAGCCGGGCGACCGCCTGTTCTTCGCTTATCCCCTCGCGCTCGGTGAGTTGCTGCATGACGTTGGTGTATAAATCCGTGCGGGTGGCGCCGGGACAGATGGCATTCACATTGATATTATGTTTGGCGAGCTGCGAGGCGCCGATACGGGTCATGGCGATAACGGCTCCCTTTGAGCCGGCATACGAGATATTCGACGTGCCCCGAAAGCCCTTGCCGGCGATGGACGCGATATTAATGATCCGGCCCTCTTTGCGTTTGGCCATCTCGCGCGCCACGGCCTGCATGCAGAAAAAGACGCCCTTGGCGTTGACCGCATGAATCCAGTCCCAGTCTGCCTCGCTGACATCAAAAAACCCCAGGCTTTTGGTGACACCGGCATTGTTGACCAGAATATCGACCCGGCCAAAGGTTTCCATGGCGGTAGTGACCATGGCATTAATGTCTTCCACCCGTCCCATGTCTGTTTTGACAAACAGGCCGCGGCGGTCGTGGGCACTCACCTCAGCCGCGGTTTGTCGGCCGGTGACCTCATTGATTTCCGCGCCAACAACATGGGCGCCCTCTTTGGCACACCGCAGGGCAATGGCCTTGCCCATGCCGGTCCCAATACCCGTCACGATGGCGATCTTCTCTTTGAGCAACATGCTGTCCCTCCTTGGCTTGCAGCCGAATCTTATCCACTGTGGGTGAGGCGACCACGCCCCTATGGGTGAAACTCTGGCATCACTTCCTTGGCAAACAGTTCCAAGCCCTGCCGCGCGCGCTGCGGGTCGCGGCCACCGGCGTGAAAATAGAAAGCCACCTGATCGAGACCAAACTCGTCGTTGAGCTCGTGCAGCCGGCGGCGGCACTCGGCCGGGGTGCCGACCACCGCCCGTTCTTCCACATCGTCCGGCATGGAAAGAATAAATTCGAGGTAGGTACGCATGGGGTCGTGGGCCGGGACTTGACCGAGGGCCTCACGCGGCACAAATGAGGTGATTAATCCGGTATAGGCGCGGGTGGTCTCGCGCGCGTCGCGCACGGCTTCCTGATGATCGTTATTAACGAACAGAAAGAAAATACACGTCGTCCGGGTTGGCCCATGTCCGTGTTCCTGCAAGGTGGCCCGGTAGTGCTGGAGTCGGGAGACGACCTCGGGATGGGGCGCGCTCAACCAGGGGGCGATAAACGCATTATCTCCGACCTTACCGGCTCCGTCAAACGATTCCCGACTGAGGGTGCCGCGATAGATCGGCGGGTGGGGCCGCTGGACCGGCTTGGGGCCGACCGACAACGACGGCACCTGCCAAAAGCTGCCCTGATACTCAAAGGGGTCCTCAGTCCAGGCGCGTCGGATAATCTCCAGGGCCTCTTCATAGCGGGCCCGACTCTCGGCCTGATCGACACAAAATCCCTCAAAATGCTTGGGAATAATACCGCGGCCGGCCCCAAAGTTGAGCCGGCCATTACTCAGGATATCGAGCATGGCAAAGTCCTCGGCCTTGCGTAGCGGATTCTCAAACGGCAGCAGACTGATCGCCGTGCCCAGCCGGATACGCGAGGTCTCGCGCGCCACGGCGGTCAGAAACATTTGCGGACTGGGACAAATGCCAAACGCATAGAAGTGTTCCTCACCCAGCCAGATCGAGTCAAAGCCGAGTTCCTCGGCCAGGACGCAGATATCAAGCGTATCCTGAAAATACCGCACCTCGTCCTGCTTGTCGCGGAAAAAATCGAAAAGAGAAAACAGACCAAACTCCATGAGTAACTCCTTATTTCAGGCAGGCCGCGGTGAGTTCGCGCCTCCGGTCTAGCGAAATTCCGGCATGACCTCATTGGCAAATAATTCCAGCCCATAGCGCGCCCGCTGGGGGTCGCGCGCTCCGGCGTGAAAGTAGAAGGCGACCTGGTCGAGCGCAAATTCGTCGTCCAACTCGTGCAGCCGGCGGCGGCATTCGGCCGGCGTGCCGACCACCGCGCGTTCCTCAATCTGGTCGGGCATGGACCGGGCGAAGTCGATGAACTGTCTGACCGGGTCGGCGGTGTGCATCTTGGTGAGCAGCTCCGCGGGGATCAGATTCGTGAACAGATCGGTGTAGGCACGGGTTGCGGCCCGGCCCTCGCGCAGGGCGACATTATGGTCCGGGTCCACGAATAGAAAGAAGATGCAGGTGGTCCGCTTCTGACCGTGCCCGTTTTCTTCGAGCACGCTGCGGTAGCGCTGGACGCGCTTGCGCACCGCGGGGTGGGGCCCCGTGAGCCAGGGCACGATGAAGGCATTATCACCGATCATCCCTGCGCCTTCGAATGACTCTGTGCTGATTGTGCCGCGATAGATGGGCGGGTGGGGCCGCTGGACGGGTTTGGGTCCGAGTGACAACGCGGGCACCTGCCAGAATTCACCCTGATACTCAAAGGGGTCCTCGGTCCAGGCGCGGCGGATGATTTCCAGCGACTCTTCATAGCGCGCCCGACTCTCGCGCAGCGGCACCCGAAAACCCTCGAAGTGTTTGGCAATAATGCCACGTCCGACCCCGAAGTCGAGCCGACCGTTGCTCAGGATATCGAGCATGGCAAAGTCCTCGGCCTTGCGCAGCGGATTCTCAAACGGTAGCAGACTGATCGCCGTGCCCAGCCGAATCCGCGAGGTCTCACGGGCGACCGCGGTCAGGAATATCTGCGGACTCGGACAAATCCCAAAGGAATAGAAATGCTCTTCGCCGAACCAGACCGAGTCGAAGCCCAACTCTTCGGCCAGAATGCTCAGGTCGAGCGTATCCTGAAAATACCGGACCTCATCCTGTCGATCCCGAAAAAAGTCGAATAACGAAAATAAGCCGAATTCCACGAATCCCCCTCCTCCATTCGTTTGTCTGAGGCGCACGGCCTGGCCGCAATCTGCACACCCGCGTGGCACCGTACGCCTTGCCCCAGCAATATACGCGGCAGCGGCATCTGCCAAGAGCAAGAGGGGCTACGCCTGGTGTGTGGCGGACCGCGAATCAAGGTGAGAGAACTGCTATGGAGGAGAATATGTCTTTGGTATTTTTTATGGTAGTTTATTTGCCATGAAGAATACCATCGATGCCTCAGGCAGACTGGTCATTCCGAAAAAGATCCGGCAGGAAGCTCAACTTGAGCCCGGCGTTCCCCTCACTATCAGGTGTCGGGACGGCCGGGTCGAGATCGAACCGGTGTCCCTGCCGGTGAAACGCGTTCGGAAGGGACGCCTCATCGTGGCGGTCCCTCAAAAAGACAGGGGGCGTCTCGCCCACAAAAAAGTTGAAGAAACACAGCAGGCGCTCCGCGCGGAGCGGGCCTCTCATTACTAATGGCCGCTGTCTTTGTTGCTGATACCGGTTGTATGGTAGCGGCCATTTGCTCCTGGCACGAACACCATGCCCGGGCCGTTGCGGAATTCGAACGACGGTTTGACCGAGACGAACGACTCGTCGCCGTCGCGCCCGCCCTGGTTGAAGCCTATGCCGTGTTGACACGGCTCCCTGCTCCACATCGCCTGCCGCCCTCGGATGCGTTTCGTCTCCTGGAGGCCAATTTTATGCAAACCTCGCCGCCCGTAGCGCTTGATGGACGTATGTACCGAGCTTTACTCCGCCGCGCCCCGACCGCTGGCATAGCCGGAGGGCAAATGTATGACGCGGTGATTGTGGAATGTGCGTTGAAAGTGCGTGCTGACACCTTGATCACTTTTAATACCCGTCACTTTATGCCGCTGGCGAAAGGACGCCTCAACATCGTGGCGCCGTCCGTGTCTCGGAGTTGACTTCACCGCCGGAGTCCAGGATAGTCTGGGGGCTCAAAAAATTCTCCAACGGAGGTGTTTGGTATGAAGATGTATAGTTATCAGCTCAGTAATTTTGCCGGCAAGTGCCGGGTCGCGGCCTATGAAAAAGGACTCGATATCGAATTCGTTGACCCGCGCGAAAACCCAGGCCAGAAAGAGTACAAAAAAATCAATCCGACCGGCAAGGTCCCGGCCCTGGAAACCGACGACGGACAGCTCATTGCCGAGTCGGAGGTCATTAACGAGTATCTGGAGGATAAATTCCCGCAGACGCCGCTGCTGCCGAGCGATGCGGAGAGCCGCGCCGCGGTCCGTTCCATTACGCGCTATCACGATCTGTATATCGATCCGCCGATGCGGGCGTGTTTTCCCAAGCTGTTCGGCCAGGACCTGGATGACCAGTTCATTGCCGACAAGATCGCCGAGGTGAACAATAATCTCGATCAGCTTGAGGCGTCGATTTCCGACGGGCCGTGGCTGGCCGGCGAGGCTTTTACCCTGGCCGATGCCGCCATCGCGCCGACCCTGTTTCTGATGGATAATCTGCTGCCGAATTTCGGCTCAAAGAAGCCGTTCGAGGGCCGGCCCAAACTGGCCGCCTGGTGGCAGCGCATCCAGGAGCGGGAGTCCACCAAGACGGTGCTGGGCGAACAGGGAGCCGCCCTGGCAGCCCTGATGAAGGGCTGAGTCTCGGTCAGAACGAAAGAAAAAAGGGCGGTCGGACAACCGCCCTTTTTTTGTGGTGCCGTTACGCTCTCGTCATGCCGAACGTGATCCGGCATCCAGCGGGCGGTGGGGGCTGGGGGCCTGGATGCCGGCTTGCGCCGGAATGACGGCAGGGACCGGCTGGCTATACGGAATCGTGAAATGCGCTAGCCGTCCGTACATTTGGGGTCGCACTGGGCTGCTTGCTGGGCCGCGTCTTTTTCGCACGACTCGCTGGTCGCATAGGTGTTTTTCTGATCCAGACACCCCAGGATGTTGTTAATCTGAACCGTCAGGCAGTCCCTGAAACACTCCGGGGCATCATCCCCGCCCGCGGCTTCCAGTTGATCGTTGACATAGGTATTGAGTGCCCCAAAGCGCGCCAGGATATTCGTCGTCCCCGTTTCCGCCGGTTCTGAGGGGGTGTAGCCCTGCGGATAGCCGTCCGCGGCTCTAACAGGAGCGGCCGCGACAAGGGCGCCGAAACAGAGTCCACATAGCGTCAGGAGTGTCTTCTTGACTGACATACTTCTCTTCCTTTCTTTCCCCGTTTGATTACGAACCCGAACCCCTACACTGCGGGTCGCAGGCCGCCATTTTCTGAGCCGCGTCCTTTTCACACGCTGCACTGCCGGCATAAGTATCGTTCGCTTCGGCACAGGCGATGGACTCGTTGAGGGGGATGGTCAGACACGCCCGATAGCATTCCGGCGACTGGTCTGCGCCGGCCGCCTCAAGCTTGTCGGTCATATACGCCGCGACCGCAAAGACGCGGTCCAGGCTTTTCCGCCCGCCGCCCTGTGCCGGAGTCGAGGGCGTATAATCCGCGGGATAGCCGTCCTCGGCAAAGCCTGACGGCAGGCCGGCGAAAGCCAGACTCAGGACGATCCCGCTCACCCCTGCCATTCGGGAGAATGTGTGACCCATAGCCTCTCCTCCACATTGAAAGAACGAGTGTTTTCATACCTTCCTCGCTACGGTTGCGCAACTCCAAAGAGCAGACTAAGGACAGAGGTATGTTGCGCGGGCGTGCGGTGAAGAGACGCAGACGTTCTGCCCTGGCCGTCCGGATGAACTGGATCTGCCAGCTTGCCACCGTCCTGGTAGCCCTCTGGTGGCCGGCCCTGCTCTCCGACCCCATCTATACCTCCCGGCAGACCCGCTTGGCCGGTCAGCAGGTAGCCTTGCCGGATGGTGCTGTTGCGCAGACCGCAGAGGAGCGGGCGCTGGCCATTTTCTGGATGTGGAAGCACCGCACGCTGGCCCAAGACCCCTGGCTCTTCGGGCCGCGCCGCGGGCTGCGGGATGTCAATGGCCGCGCCCAGACCCTGATGGTGATTGCGGGTATCTGGCTCGTGCGAGCGGGAGTCTTTGTCTGGCAGCGCTACCAAGCGCACTCCGTCCCTCTGAAGCCGTTATTTCTTTCCTGGATTTCCATGGGCCGCCGTGGTACAGCCTGAAGAAAGGGGGAGGTCTTATGGCACAGACTGTCCAGGTCGTCTGCCCGCACGATTGTCCGGATTCCTGTCTCATGGATGTGACCGTTGAGCATGACCGAGCGGTCAGGATTACGGCTAGCAAGGAGCATCCGTTTACGCGGGGGGCCTTGTGCGCCAAGGTCAACAAGTTTCTGGATCGGGTGTACGCGCCCGACCGCTTGCGGTATCCGGTCAAGCGCATCGGCCCGAAAGGACCCGGGGCGCAGTTCGTCCGAATTTCGTGGGATGAAGCCGCCTCGACCATTGTGGATAACATGCAGGCCACGATGGCCACGCACGGCCCGCAGTCCATTCTGCCCTATTCATACCGGGGCAATAACGGGGTGTATCAGAGCAACGGGATCGACCGGCGCTTCTTTCATGCGCTGGGCGCCTCCACCCTGGCGCGCACGATCTGCGCCGGCGGCCTGCTGGGCGCAATGGACTACTCCGACGTGTTCTTCGGCTTTGCGCCAGAGGGCCTGGTCGAGAGTAAACTCATCATTCTCTGGGCCTCTAACCCGCTGAGCACGGGCTTTCATATCTGGCCCTTCGTCCGTCAGGCGCAGCGGCGGGGGGCGCGGCTGATTGCCATTGACCCGTACCGTTCGCGGACCGCCCGGGCGTGCGATGAGCATATCGCCCTCCGGCCGGGAACCGACGCGGCCCTGGCCCTGGCCATGATGAAGGTTATTGAAGCAGAGGGGCTGGCCGACCTCGACTATGTCCGGCAGCATACTCTCGGCTTCGAGCCATTCTTCAGCCGCCTGCGCTCCCTGTCGCTCCCGGACCTGGCGCAGACGTGCGACCTTCCGCTGAGCACGATTCAGGACTTGGCGCGCAGCTATGCGACCACCCGGCCGGCCGCGATCCGAACCGGCGTCGGCATCCAGCGCAGCGGCGGCGGGGCGGCGGCCGTCCGCGCCGTGGCCTGTCTGCCCGCGCTGACCGGGGCCTGGCGTGAGGTCGGTGGGGGCTTGTGCAACTTCGGCGGAGCCATGTTTACCGCCCAGAATCTCAAAGGGGCCATGCGCTTTGATCTCTCGCCGCAGGGCACCCGTGAAATCAATATGATGCGGCTGGCCGAGCATGTGCTCGACCCCAGTTTTGATCCGCCCATCAACGTGCTGTACGTCTATAATTGTAATTTGGCTGCCTCGCTACCCGATCAGCCAGGGCTGCGGCGGGCGCTGCAACGGGCGGACCTGTTTACGGTCGTCCACGATCTCTTCCTGACGGATAGCGCGGACTATGCGGATATTGTCCTGCCGGCGACCTCGCCGCTTGAGCAGGATGATATGGTTCTGGCCTACGGCGGTGATTTTGGCAGCTTCAGCCGCAAGGCGGTTGAACCGCTGGGCGAAGCAAAGTCGAACGCCGACGTGTTTCAGTTGTTGGCGACCGGGCTGGGCATCACCGAGCCGGCGGTGCATGCCTCGGCGGAGGAATTTGCCGCCGAGGCATTAAGGGAGGGGCTGTCCGCCGACGAATTCCTGTCTCGGCCCTATATGCCGACCCGCCCCGAGCCCGACCTGCTGCCCCGGGCGCAGGGCGGTTTCCTGACTCCTTCGGGAAAATTCGAGTTCTGGTGTGAAAAAATGGAGCGGGCCGGGCTTGATCCGCTGCCGGCCTTTGTCCCTCCCCACGAGACCCTGAGCGAGGGGCCGTTTCCGCTGAATTTCCTGCCGCGCAAGCATAAGGATTCGCTGAATTCCTCCTACGGTCATTTGCCGGTGATGCGCCGTCAGGAATCTAAGGACCGGACTTTGGAGATTCACCCGCAGGATGCGGCCGCCCGCGGCTTGGACAGCGGTGATGAGGTGCGGGTGTTCAACGACCGGGGCGCCTTCGTTCTGCCGGTGGTCGTCTCCGAGCGGGTCCAGGCCGGCACGGTGGCAACCTTCTGGGGCTGGTGGGACAAATTGTCCGGCGGGAAGGGCAATGTCAATAATGTGACCTCGACCCAACTGACGGACATTGGCGGCGGCGGCACCTTTTATGACTGCCGTGTTGAGGTCGAACGCTGGGATGGGCGGGCACTCGCATAAGACCGCGGAAACCCGGCTCAAGAGGAATCAGGCATGCCACGACTGGAGCCCGTCGATGATCTCCCGACCGCCCTGCTCCGCGTCCGCATGAGCGGCCCGGACGCCCACTATGGCGGCAATCTGGTTGATGGCGCAAAAATGCTCCAGCTCTTCGGCGATGTGGGAACAGAGTTGAGCATTCGTCTGGACGGGGATGAGGGACTGTTTCGCGCCTATGACAACGTGGAGTTTCTGGCCCCGGTCTATGCCGGTGATTTTATTGAGGCGTCCGGGCGGATAACCCGGGTGGGGCGGACCTCGCGCCGGCTCGAATTCGAAGCCTGGAAGGTGATTCGGCCGCGGCCCGATATTTCTGACTCGGCCGCGGATGTGCTGGAAGAACCGATCCTGGTCTGTAAGGCCAGCGGCACCTGTGTGACCTTGCAAGAAAAGCAGCGGAAAAACAGTCAGTAGGTCGGATGAGCGGAGCGTAATCCGACACGTCCGGGCTGTCGGGTTACGCCTGCGGCTAACCCGACCTACAATGCTACGCATAAATGGTGAATTGTTCTCGCCGAACAGGGCCGCGCGTATCCCCCTGTCTATGTCCTCTTGGCTTGGGCGAGGAGCAAATCGCTATACGACTCGGCAACAAGGTCGTGCGGCTGAATGCCCAGCTCTGCCTGAAATGACTGGCACTGGTTGAGGAGCTGTTCTCGGCTGATGGTGGCTTCTCTATCAATGGCCTCGATTTCAACAAAATGCCCGAGCCCTTCGACGCGATCAATATGAAATTTGACGTTGTCGATGAACGCAATTTCTCGCTGCTTTTTGACCACCACCAGCACGCCCAAAGCCTGCGTGAGTTGGGCTTTGAGGGCCGAATCCGGCCGCGTCTGGGTTAAGAGGACGTTCGATTGTTTAGCCGACGCCTGATCTGCGCGCTCGTAGTAGATCAGGGCGTTTTCAATCCTGCCCTCCCGGAGCTTGAGCCGCCCGTGCGGGACCCGAAAATAGGTGTCCGTCTGGTGGTCGATGCCTCGCAGGTCTGCGCCGTGCGAGCGCAGATAGTCCCGGACACGCTGGGCCTGCGGGCAGCGCGCCTTGATTTCAATGATGGTGATGGAGGACATACCAAAACAAAAGAGGGGCGACCCCCTGGGCCGCCCCTGCTAGGCAGACTGTGGAGACAGCGCCCTAGGCGCTGCGCAGCACTCGCCCGGCAAACGCGCCGGTATGGTCGAGCCCGTCCATAAACACCTGGCCGTTGACCAGGGTGTACTCATAGCCCGAAGACTTTTGAATATAGCGCCCGCCTCCGGCGGGGAAGTCGTACACAAAGGTCGGCGGCGGCAGACGCAGATTGTCATAATCAATGACGTTCACATCGGCATAGGCGCCTTCACGCAGTACGCCCCGGTCGTGAATGCCGAACAGTTGGGCCGGTTCCGCAGTCAGCATATGAATGGCCCGTTCGAGTCCAAAGTGTTCGCGCTCCTTGACCCAGTATTTCAGAAAATAGGTCGGCAGGCTGGAATCCATGATCTGCCCGCAGTGGGCGCCGGAGTCGCCCAGGCCGATGACGACCTGCGGATGCTCCAGCATGTGCTGCACGGCCTCAAAGTGTGGGTTGAGGAAGGGATAGTTGAACAATGTCTCGCCGTTATTGTCGAGAGACAGGGCGATAAAGGCTGCGCCCGGACTCACGCCAAGGCGGTCGGCCTGGGCCTGGAGACTGTCCGTCGCTCCCAGGTCATAGCGCACCTCACCCTGGGGCAGGACAAAAATCTGGCTGAAATCAATCGGCGGTGGATCGTCCTGGGCTTCTTGTATCATTCGTGCCTGATAGGCCGGGTCACGCAGCTTGGCGACCTTGTCGGCCAGGCTCAGGCCGCGCAGGGCTCTCCACGCCGGTGCCCGGTCAAACGGTGTCCGATTGACAAAGCCGAACAGCACGCCAATGCCCCGTGTGGTGGACTGGGCAAAGACTTTAGCGCCGCGCTGGGCGCTGGCGTTGATCTGGTCCAGCATGGACGCATACGCCGTCGGATGCGGGCGGCTCTGGGCCAGGCCAAAAGTCACGGGCCGGCCGGTGGCCAGGCTGACTTCCGTCATCCAGTGCACCTCGCGTTGCAGGTCTGCCTGGCTGCCGCTGTCGATACCCGGCGCGGCCTCAACCACGCCGCGTTGCAGCTCGCCCAGCGCGCTGGCAATCCCCATCAACTCGTCAAACTCGGCAAAAGTACCGGGCACGGGCTGCCCCTCCGGCGTCCGATGGAGGATGGTCCGCGAGGTGGAAAATCCGAGCGCCCCGCCGGCAACGGCTTCGGCGACAATAGCCCGCATCTTGCCAATGGCTTCGGGGCTGGCGGGTTTGTTTTCCAGGCTTTCTTCACCCATGGCCCAATAGCGGACCGCGCAGTGGCCAACCATGCCGCCGACGTTGACTCCCTTGGGGGCCGTATCGAGCGCCTTGAGATATTCCCCGTAGGTTTCCCATTTCCAGGGCATGCCCTCGGTAATGCTCGCCGCGGGAATATCTTCCACCGATTCCATCAGGTGGGCCAGATAGTCCCGGTCTTGCGGACGGCACGGGGCAAAGGTCACGCCGCAGTTGCCCATGACCACCGAGGTCACGCCGTGCCAGCACGAGGAAGAGACCGCGGGGTCCCACCATATCTGGGCGTCCAGGTGGGTATGAATGTCAACAAAACCGGGGGTGACGAGCTTGCCTTCAGCATCGATGGTACGTTTGGCCGCGCCGCTCACCGTACCGATTTCAGCAATTCGCTCGCCCTGGATGGCAACATCCGCGTGTCGTTGTTGGCTGCCGGTGCCGTCAATGACGGTCCCGTTTTTAATGACGATATCGTAGGCCATGACTCCTCCTTGTGTGGCTCCGTGCGTTTCAGCGCCCCACTTTGCGCAATTCGAGGCTCCGTGTCAATTCGACCCCAAAGCGCCCCTCCCTGGAGGGGTGGCGCGTAGCGCCGGGGTGGGTTCTCCAGCCCATTATTGGTTTCAATCCCCTACGGAGGTAAGCGGTCGTTTTGACGCTCTTTACGATAGGGCGGCCCACCGCGCTTAAAAAAGGTCAGCGCGGCAAAGTGGAAGGAGAAGCGTTTTCCGTTGACGCTACGTCTTTTGCTCGTTACTCTTCTTCAGATAAGAGTACGTCCTATGCCGCACCATACAAAAAAGATTGAGGTCTCCCTGACACAGGAACAGCACCGCGCCCTGGTCGAGGTTGCGGCAAAAGAGTACAAGGACATTGAGGCCATCATCCGCGAAGCCGTAGAGCAGACCTGTCTCGCTCGGCATAAAAATGAGACTGTCCGTCAAGCCGCCACCGCACTCCTGGAACTGGCACGTCGGACAGACACCCCGGCTCCCGAGAACTATCGGAACTGGGAAGACGAGTATGCGCGATTGAAGTGGGCGGGTCATGGCGGATGAGGGAACACTGTTTTTCCTTGATGCCAACATCATCATGTACTGTCTGGGTAAGGAGCATCCGCTCAAAGCTGCTTGCCTCCGCATCATTGAACAAATCCGTGATGGCACCCTGCTGGTCTGCACCAATACGGAAGTCCAGTAGGAAACGCTGCATCGCTACTACGCTCAAAAGCGGCCTGATATAGGTCATCGGGCCTATCGCCTGCTCACCGACCTTTGCCGGATTATCTATCCAGTGACTTCCGCAGATATGGAACGGGCGTTCGCTATTCTGAACAACGGGCCGACAATCAATGTTCGAGATGCTGTCCATGCTGCGGTGATGCTGAACAACGGCCTCACCCATATCATCAGTGCCGATAGTCATTTTGATCTGATTGCTGGGATTACGCGGATAGAGCCGGAAGTAGGAGAATCATAGCTTCAGTCGCGTTCTTGCTATGCTATCCACCACTCTCCTGTCTTTCGTCGTAATGACCAGCCATAACGGCCTGTGCGTGGGGTTCCTGCTTTTGACCTCTCGGTCGAAGATGCAAAGGCAGAGACCCAGGCTGCGCAGCGAGAGTCTTAACCGAATTTTCTCCGGCCTGAGGGGACCGAGTCTCGACAAAAGAGACGGGCGATATGAAATGACCGCTACCGCATGGCCACGGCCTGGACCTGGGTATAATCGGTCAGGCCCTGAATACATTTCAGAATGCCGTCCTGCATGAGTGTGGTCAGACCCTGACGGCGGGCGGTGGTCAGCAGCTCAGTGGCCGGGGCGCGGCTGAGAATCAGGCTCTGGATCTCAGCGGTGACGACCAGCAGTTCGTGTCGGCGGCCCGGCTATAAAGGCCGGGTCGCCGACACGCCTGACAACCGGAACCTCGGACCAACCGGAAGTCAGCGTCATAGGGGATAAGGAGTTCAATCTTCTACGAGAGGAAGGGGTCGTTTCAACGCTGGGGGACTGACGGCGGCTTACGCAGTACGCCGTAACAGCTCGGCCAACACCTCGCCTCGCCGCTCAAACGCCTTGGTCATGACATCAAGCTGGCGGTCGCGCCGCTCCCCGGACCGGCTCATTTGCCGTAAGCCCCACCCAATCATGAACAATTAGCCGACGCCGACCGCGACCCGTGCCCATGTGGCGATGATTTGCTGTTCCATATTGTCCCTCTTACCAGAAAGACTTACTCACCCGGCCAGAAAAAAAGAGACTCCGAAAGCAAGGGTGGTGGTCCTCCGCCGGGGGCTGGTGACATGTTTCAATCTCCTACAGAGGTAAGGGATCGTTTCGACACGATTATACCGTAGTCGCTCAGTTTCAGCCTGGGAGGCCGAATCTCGGAAAAAGAGGCGGACGAGATGAACCCTAGGCCAAAGCGCTTCGCCTCATTGGTTCGGCGGCAAGTTCCTTGACTTTTGGTTCGATGACCTGAAAACGAAACTCTTTCTCATCGAGGCAGGTCAGGAGACATTTGAGTGGCTCGCGTGTCAGGAGCTTCAATACTTCAGTCCGCCATTGAGAAGGGAGCTTTTTGAGGGCGTCAAACGAGAGTTCGGGTCGTTCCAGCAGTTGGGAATAAGAGAGCAACATGAGACGCACGGGAGTTCTCTGGTTGACATCGGTCCAGAGAGTGACATTAGGGTGCAACTCAATGCCTCTTTGAGGCTTTTCGCCGGTAAGCCGGAAATCCACGTCAAGAATATCCCCTTCCATGTCATACACGATTCTAATTGATCCCATGACTAGCTCCGGCGTCGGTCAGGTAGATTTCGTTTCCGAATCGATCATATGTACTCTGCCGAGCCATTCTCTCTTCTTGTCCTTGACCGGGCTGGATGGGCAATCCTGAGTTTGTAAGGCGCTAGCGCATGGCCACGGCTTGTACCTGGGTATAATCGGTCAGGCCCTGAATACATTTCAGCACGCCGTCCTGCATCAGTGTGGTCAGACCCTGACGGCGGGCGGTGGTCAGCAACTCGGTGGCCGGGGCGCGGCGGAGGATCAGGCTCTTGATCTCGTCGGTGACGACCAGCAGTTCGTGTAAGGCGACTCGGCCTTTATAGCCGGTCCGCCGACACGCCTGGCAACCGGAACCGCGGACCAACCGAAAGCCATCGTCATAGGGAACATTGAGCCGGGCAAACGCTTCCTCGCCATAGGCGTGCGCCAGGGTCTGGTACTCTTCCTTGGACGGCTGGTAGGACTCTTTGCAGCCAGCGCACACCGTCCGGGTGAGCCGCTGCGCCAACACGCCAAGCAGGGCATCCGCAAAATTAAAGGGATCAAGCTGCATTTCGAGCAGCCGGGTGACGGTCTCGGCGGCGCTGTTGGTATGCAGCGTGCTCAACACCAGATGGCCGGTCAGGGAGGCCTGGATGCTGATACCGGCCGTCTCCGGGTCACGAATTTCACCGACCATGATAATGTCGGGGTCGGCGCGTAGAAAAGAGCGCAGGGCCGCGGCAAAGTCGAACCCGATCTTGGGGTTGACGTGGACCTGACGCAGACCGGCCTGAGAGATTTCCACCGGGTCTTCCGCGGTCCAAATCTTCTTTTCCGGGGTATTCAAGTAGTCGAGCGCGGCGTGCAGGGTGGTGGTCTTGCCCGAACCTGTCGGTCCCACGCACAGCAGCATGCCGTAGGGCTTACGTAAGAGCTGGGTAAACGCCTGGAGATTGTCGGCCGACATCCTGAGTTGGGCCAAAGGCAGCGGCTCATGGGCGGTCAGCAGGCGCAGGACGACGTCCTCATTGCCCGTCCCCGCAGTCGGGATGGTGGCAACACGCAGCTCGATATCGCGCTCGTCCAGGCGAAATTTGATCTTGCCGTCCTGGGGTTTGCGCCGTTCGGCAATATCAAGCTGGGCAAGCACCTTAAGGCGCGAGGTCATGGCCCGCCGGTTGCGCGAGGGCACGCGCAGGTGGGTGTAACAGCTCCCATCTTCGCGAAAGCGGATCAGGGTCTCCTGGCGTTCGCCCTGTGGTTCGATATGGATATCCGACGCCCCGGCCTTGTAGGCGTCGATAATGACTTGGTTGACCAGACGGACAATGGCGCTGTCATTCTCGTCCGCTTCGGCTTCCGGGCCGGTGTCGGTATCGTCCTGGTCTTCGGCCACGAGTTGACCCAGGATGGCCGTGCGGGAGGCATCGGAAGCCAGGTTCGTACTGACCAGCGCGACCAGCTTACCAATGTCCTCTCGCAGGCCGACCACGTAGGTGATCTTTTTGCCGGGGAAGAGCCGCCGAATGTCCTGCTGTTTCTGAAAATCACGCGGGTCGTCGGTAAGGACCTCCACAACGCTATCCGTGGCTCGGAGCGGCAGCCAGTAATTGGCCTGGAGATAACTCGGATTGATGCCCTGGAGGAGGTCGGGGGTCATATCGAGGTCTTGGCTCCCTTCCAGAAACGGACACTGGTAGAAGGCGCTCAGGGCTTGGCCGATCTCGCGTTTGGGCACCCCAAACCGCTCAATCAGAATCGACTCAATCGGCATCCTTGTGGCGTGCGCCGCGGTCCTGGCCTCGTCAAGCTGTTGCGGGGTGATGTGGTGTGCGGTGAGCAGGGCGTCGAACTTGGTCTGTCGGGTGGCGAGTTGGTATTGATTGTGCAGCGCAATGCCGAGAGTTGCCGCGATTTCCCGGACCTTTTCCTGGTCGGCGGACGTGAACCGGGCCCTCCCTTTTTTGTTGATGAGCTGAATCACCCCGGTCAGGCTGTCGGTCGTGTCGCAGATGGGGATGGTTAAGAGTTGCCTGGTGCGGACGCCCGTTTTCTGGTCCCAGGAGCGGTCAAAGGACAGGTCGGGGCTCAGGCGGCGTAACTCGGCCGTGTCATAGGCATCGGCAATATTCAGCGCCTGTTTGTGTTGCGCCACAGAGCCGGCAATACTGCTGTTCCCAATCGGCACGCGGATTTCGTGAACCCGGTCAATATCGAGAAATCGAGAGTAGAGTTCGTCTGTGGCCCGGTCCACGGCATACAGGGTGAGATGTTCGGCCTCAAACAGGCTCAGGATGTCGCGGCTGAGCGAGACCAGGAGTTCGTCGAGATTCGAGGCGGCATGGATGCGATTGGTGACGGTCTTGACCCGCTCGGCATAATCTACGCGTGCCCGGAGGGCGGAGAGCGTAGCGGTGTCTGACTGTGGCATGCCTAGTCTTCTAGCTGATTCTTTCGCAATACTGAATATCCACTTGGGGGAAGTGGGGGCGGTTCGCGAACCGCCCCCACACCCTGTCTCGCTTGTCTCTATCCGAACAGGTGTGGTACACGGGGCACTTATGAATTTGGTGTACCATTTCTGGAACCGGCTTGCTCAGGATGCAGACCGACTGCTGTTTGAACATCTCGCGCCGTCGGGAGAAATAACTTGGCGTCAGACCCGCGGTGCGTTGCTCACAGATGCCTCGCTGTGGATGGCAGCGTTGCGCGGCGCCGGTATCCGGCCGGGTGACCGGGTTGCCCTGTCACTGGGCAAAGCCACCGGTCTGGTCACCGCCCACCTGGCCGTTCTTGGTGTCGGGGCGGGTGTGGTGCCGCTCAACCCCGCCCTGTCCGCGGTCGAGACTGAAGCCGTCCTGAAACAGGCCGAGGTCAAACTGGCGATTACGACCGCGGCAACGGTCAGCCGCGCGCCGGAGATCGTCACCGCGGTCAACGGACCGTGGTGGGTCGCGACCCAGGCTGAAGAACCGGACGAGGTTCCGCCGCAGACCGTCGCGCTAGCCAGCGTGCTGGCCGGTTATCAGCCCGGCGCCGAGCCCCATAGCGGCCCGGATGACGCGCTGGCCCTGCTGCTGTTCACCAGTGGAACGACCGGGCAACCCAAAGGCGTTGGGCTGACCCACCATAACATTGCTGCCAACCTGCAAGCCTTGTTAGTTGATACCTGGAAAATGAGCGCCGAGGATCGTTTATTACACGCCCTGCCGCCGCATCATCTGCACGGCCTGGGTCTCGGCCTGTACGGAACGCTGTACGTTGGCAACACGGCTGTGCTGCTGGACCGCTTCGACCCCGTGGTCGTCCTGACCGCCTTGGCGCGACATCGCATTAGCGTGTTTATGGGCGTCCCGACCATGTACCACCGTATGACCGAGCGCCTGGCCGAGCTGGCCGGAGACCTGTCCTCTGCCTCAATGCGGCTGTTTATCTCCGGCTCCGCGCCGCTCTCGCCGGAAACCTTTCGACGTTTTGAAGAGCAGTTCGGCTTCCGCATCGTCGAACGCTATGGTTTGACCGAGACCGCGATCAATACGTCCAACCCCTTAGACGGTGAGCGCCGCCCCGGCACGGTTGGTCCGGCCTTGCCGGGGGTTGAGGTTAGGGTTTTCGATCCCCACACGCAGCAGCCGCTCTCGCCAGGGGAGACCGGAGAAATCTGGGTGCGTGGGCCGAATGTCTTCGGCGGCTACTGGAACAATCCTGAGGCCAGCGCGGCGGCCTTCTGTAACGACTGGTTCCGCACCGGAGATTTGGGAGTCCTGTCCGAAGATAACTACCTGTCCATTAACGGCCGGATGAAGGAACTCATCATTGTGGGCGGAACCAACGTCACACCGGGGGAGGTCGAAGCCGTATTGGAAACCCAGGCCGGTGTGCGTGAGTGTGCGGTTGCCGGTGTGCCGGACGCGGATTTGGGCGAAAAAGTCGCGGCCTTCATTGTTGCCCAGGCCGACCAGGACGCGGCTAGCCTCGAAGCCCGGCTGCGCAAACGAGCCGAACACGACCTCGCGCCGTATAAGCGTCCCCGCCTGTATCGCTTTCTGACCGAAATCCCGCGCAACGCCATGGGCAAGGTCGAACGCGCCAAGCTCAAGGACCTGGGCGGCGAAGCCCCAGAGGTCTGAAGGAGTAGCGATCATGCAGCTCGTCACCTATGAACGGAACAATCAGCGCAGCACGGGCGCGTTGACCGACGCCGGCGTTGTCGATCTCCCCAGCGCCTCTCACGGAGCGATCCCCGGCGACATGCTGGGCCTGCTCCAGGGCGGAGCGGCGGTGCTGGCTCAGGCGCAGGAATCCGTCGGGGCCGGCAGCCCGATTCCGCTGGCCGATGTCCGGCTTAAAGCCCCGATTGCGAGACCGGGGAGAATCCTCGGGATCGGACTCAACTATGCCGACCATGCCGCAGAAGGCGGCAGACAGAAACCGGACTATCCGCTGATTTTTACCAAGACCGTGCCGGCGACAATCGGCCTGGGCGAGGCGATTCAGCTCCCGCCGGTGAGCCAGATGGTTGATTTTGAGGGTGAGTTGGCGGTGGTGATCGGTGGCTTGGCCAGAGCCGTTTCCGCCCAGGACGCGCTCGATTACGTTGCCGGCTACACGATTTGCAATGATGTGAGCGCGCGCGACTATCAGCGCCGGAGCGGCCATACGCCCGGCAAGTCGTTTGAGACCTTTGCGCCGCTGGGGCCGGCCATTGTCACCCGCGATGATATTCCCGACCCGCACCTCTTGGACATTCGGACCGTGGTGAGCGGGCAGGAAATGCAGCACTCCAACACGAAGAATCTGATTTTTCGGATTCCCTATTTGATCGAGTACCTGTCGCATATCTTTCCCCTGGAAGCGGGCGACGTCATCACCACCGGAACCCCCTCGGGTGTCGGGGCCTATCGCGAGCCGCCGCGCTTTCTCAAGGCCGGCGACACGGTCCGGATTGAAGTGGAGGGCATTGGGGTTTTGGAAAACCCGGTAGTGGCCGGCTGAACCCGCGGCTCGGCGCGCGGCTCCTTTCATCGCGTCTGCCTGACGCTGCGCCACCGCCCTGCTATAGTCCTGGGGTGCCCCCACCCGACACGCCGCTAGGCCCTCCCCGACAGACTCCTGACCCGATGCGGTCCCGGCTCGCCCGGAAAGGCCGTCCCATTATTATTGCAACGCTGCTGAGCCGGCCGCTGGGTTTTATCCGGGAAGCCGTTCAGGCCGCGCTGTTTGGGGCGTCTCGCCTGACGGACGCCTTTCTGGTTGCGTATAACGTCCCGGAAATGATGCAGACCCTCTTCTTCAGCGGGGTGCTGAGTAATTTTTTCGTGCCGGTCATCACCCGCTATCGCGACAAGAAAGACGAGCTGAGTACGATTTTCAGCCTGGCTCTGAATGGCGCTTTGCTGTTGGCCGGGCTGCTGGCCGGCGGGTGTTATGTCTTCGCCTCCGGCCTGATGACGGTTGCCGCGCCCGGTTTGGCCGGGGACGATCATGCGCTGGCGGTTTTTCTGTTCCGGTTCATGCTGCCCATGCTGGTGCTGCACTGCCTGCTGGCCGTGATGAAAGGAACGCTCAACAGCCTCGACCACTACGCCATGCCGGAATACGCCGGGGTGTTTTTCAATCTGGTCATGATTCTGTGCGCCCTGGCCCTCACCCCCAGCTATGGCATTACCAGTCTGGCCATCGGCGTTGTCGCCGGCAGCGGCCTCCAGGTGCTGGTCCAACTGCCCACGCTGAGACGCTGCGGCATCCGCTATCGCCTGACCCTGGCTTTCTCTCACCCGGCCCTGCGAGAAATGGGCGGCCTGGCGCTGGGCGCATTTATTGCCACCGCGGTTGTGCCCATTAACGCCTTTGTGGCGCGGGCGCTGGCCTCCACCCTGGCCGAAGGCAGTATCTCCGCGCTGGCGTACGCCTTTCGGGTGTTTCTGTTACCCGTCAGTCTGGTCGCGGTGCCGGTCTATACCGTCCTGCTGACCGAACTCTCAAGCGCCCACAACCAGGGACAGCTTGCGCCCTTCAAAAAACAGGCCGAGGCCGGACTCTCGCTGCTCTTCGCCCTTGCCCTGCCGGCAACGGCGGTCCTGATTGGCCTGGCGCGGCCCATCACCCGCCTGCTGTACGAACGCGGCCAATTTACCCCGGAAGACGTGGCCATGACCAGCCAAGCCCTGATGGCCTACGGGGTTGGCATCCTGGCCTATGGGACCAGTCAGGTGATGGTCCGCCTCTTCAACGCCACCAAGGACACCCGGACACCTGCCTGGGTTGGGGTGGGCTCGATAGCGCTGCACGCGCTCGGCTGTTGGCTGCTGATGCAGGTATGGAGCCACTGGGGCATTGCCCTGGTGACCTCGCTGGTGTCCTATCTGAATACGTTGGTCCTATACGTCATCTTTCGGCGGCGGCACGGCCCGCTGGATGAAGCCACCCTCCTGCGGAGTCTTGGGGCCCATGCCTTGCTCGCAGCGATTGTGGGCGGCTGTCTGTTTGCGCTGAGCCAGCCGCTGTCCGCTGCTTCCGGTTCGCTCATGACTCCCGCGCGCCTCCTCCACCTGGCCGGCGTCCTGGTCGCCGGTGGAGGTGTGTATCTCGTGCTCGGTCTGCTCTTCAAAGTCGAAGAGGTCTGGACGGGAGTGCGGGTACTCAAGCGGGCCACCACATTTCGGAGAGGGCCGAAATAAAATCCGCCTTGCGGTTTTGTTTGGCCCCTCACCCTCCGGGGGAGCGTAACCCGACACTACGGTGCTATTTCGGTATGGCTTCGAGCACTTCCCAGCGTTCGTACGATTCCGCCAACTCTCGTTCGATGTCTTGTAAGCGCTTTTGCAATGGCGCGACTTCCTCTCCGCCCTGGCGGTAGAGTTCGGGATTGGCAAGTTTCGTGTGTATCTCTGCCTGCTCGCTCTCAAGTGCTTCAATGTGTTGTGGGAGCGCTTCAAGCTCACGCTGTTCCTTGTAGCTGTGCTTGCGCTGGCGTTCCCGTTGTGGGGTCACCGCTTTCGACTCGGATTGCTGCGTTGCGGTTTCCGCAGCCTCAACAGGGCGGCGCTGGCGTAGCCAGTCATCATAGCCGCCAGTATACTCGCCAATGTGTCCGTCGCCCTCAAAGACGAGCGTGCTGGTGACGACATTATTGAGAAAACTCCGGTCATGGCTCACTAAAAGGATGGTACCGGAGTAGGCGAGCAGGAGTTCTTCGAGCAGTTCCAGGGTCTCGGCGTCGAGATCGTTGGTGGGCTCGTCCAAGACCAGCACATTCGAGGGCTGGGTAAACAGGCGGGCGAGCAACACCCGGTTCCGCTCTCCGCCGGACAAGACGCTCACCGGACTCCGGGCGCGGTCCGGCGAGAACAGAAAGTCTTGCAGATAGCCGATGATATGGCGCTGCTGGCCGTTAAACGTGACGTGCTCGTTTCCCCGTCCCACAATCTCCCGGACTGTTTTGTCCGGATCAAGCGGCGTGCGGAGTTGATCGAAATAGGCGACGGCCAGCTTGGTGCCGTGCTGGACACTTCCCTGCTGGGGCAGGAGTTCGCCCAATAAAAGCTGAAGCAGCGTCGTTTTTCCGATGCCGTTCGGACCGATGATGCCGATCTTATCACCGCGCATAATCACCGTGGAAAAATCCTCGACAACGGGCTGGTCCGCGTACGCATAGCTGACGGCTTGCGCCCGCAGCACGAGTTTTCCGGAGCGTTCCGCTTCCTGGACGTGGAGCCGGACCGTGCCCGGTTGCTCTCGGCGGTTGCTCCGGGTTGCCCGTAACGCCTGAAGAGCCCGCACGCGGCCCTCATTCCGAGTCCGGCGGGCTTTAATGCCCTGACGAATCCAGGCCTCTTCCTGGGCTAATTTCTTATCGAACTGAGCCCAGTGTTGGGCCTCGGTCTCAAGTTCCGCCTGCTTGCGTTCCAGGAAGATCTCATAGTCGCATGACCAACTCGTCAAACGCCCCCGGTCAAGTTCCACAATACGGGTGGCAAGGTTTTTGAGCAGCATGCGATCGTGGGTCACAAAGACGAGGGTCTGGCCTTGTTGCAGCAAGAACTCTTCGAGCCAGGTAATGGACTCGACATCGAGGTGGTTGGTCGGTTCGTCGAGCAGCAGGATATCGGGATCGCTCACCAAGGCTTCGGCAAGCAAGACGCGGCGTTTGAGCCCGCCGGAAAGCGTGTTGAACACGGCGCGCTCGTCGAGTTTCAACCGGGTCAGTGTTTGCTCGACCCGCCGATGCACCAGCCAGCCCCCGTTGCCATCTATAGTCTGTTGCAGCCGCTCCAACTGACGGAGCAGTTTCGGGTCATGCTTTTGACTCACTTGAGCACTGGCGGTGTGATAGGCCGCCAGGGTGTCGCCCAGCCGGCCCAAGCCCTGGGTCACGCGCTGCAACACCGTGCCGGGGAGGGACAACGGAATCTCCTGCGGGAGCAAGCTGGCGCGCGTATCCTTGGCGCGGACGACCTGACCGGCATCGGGCCGGATCTCACCCTGAATCAGCTTCATCAGGGTAGACTTTCCCGTCCCGTTTCGACCCAGGATGCCAACCCGCTCGCCTGCTTCAAGTTGCAGACTTACCCCGTCCAGCAACGGCGGCTCTCCAAAGCTGACTCGGACATCCTGAAGGCTGAGTACTGCCATATCAGGAGGTTTTTCATATTCGGGGGCGGAAGGCTATTGCGGTCGGGTGCTATAAACGTTCATACAAAACGATAATGGCCTCAAGCCAGCCGCTTTATCTCTGTAATGTTTTCGAGTAAACAAAGCGGGCATCGTAGAAGGAAGGCTGCTATGGGACAACTTGATAATAAAGTTGCGCTGATTACCGGCTCCGGGCGGGGTCAGGGGCTGGTGGCTGCGCAACGCTTTGCCGCGGAAGGGGCGAAGATCGTGATCAACGACCTGGACGCGGAATCCGTTGAGTCCGCGGTTGCCGCCGTTAAAGACGCCGGTGGCGAGGCGGTTGGGGCCGTCGGGGATGTGTCCAAGGCCGCGGATGTGCAAGCCGTTCTGCAAACGGCTCAGGACGCCTGTGGCGGGTTTGACATCCTGTATAACAACGCCGGGATCGGCTACTCGGCGACGCAACGCTTCGGCATTGCCATGAGCGATATCGTCAATTGTACCGAGGACGACTGGCGGCGTATTCTGGACATTAATGTCGGTGGGATTTTCCTGTTTTGCAAATACGGAATTCCCAAGCTGATCGAACGCGGCGGCGGGGTCGTTATCAACACCGCCTCCATTGCCGCTCTGCGCGGAGCCCAAGACGCTCATGCCTATACCGCCAGTAAAGGCGCGATTCTGGCTCTGACCCGAGCGATTGCGGTCACCTATGGCCCCAAAGGCATACGGGCCAACACGCTCTGCCCCGGTGTGATCGACACCGAAATGATTCACGACACCTTAATCAGCGAGAAGAATATCGGCGATCTCCTCGCCCGCAACACCCCGCTGCAGCGCAACGGCACGCCACAAGACGTGGCCGATGTGGCCTTATTCCTGGCGAGCGATCAGTCACGCTTTGTGACTGGCGAGGCGTTTGCCGTCGATGGCGGGATCATCCAGCATCTGGGGTTGGCCTAAGCAGCCTGTTGAAAAAGGGGGAGCCTATGGATCAGGAACAACTCGTTAAGGTATTCACGGCCTCGGTGTTGGCGCGGCGCTTTGAGGCCAAAATCGTCGAGCTGGCCATGGCCGGCGAACTGCCCCCGTCGCTGCACGTTGGCGCCGGCCAGGAGGTGGCCCAGATCGCCGCCATCGAGGCCCTGCGGCCCGACGACTATATCTTGTACGGCCATCGCGGCGTGGCCTATATGGTCGCCCGGGGCGTGAGCCTGGCGGACATGCTGGCCGATATGGCCGGCAAGGAGGGCGCGACCAGCCGGGGCAAGGGCGGCGTAATGCACGTTGTGGATGTGCCAAAGGGTATTCTGGGTGAGAGCGGCACTCTGGGCGGCAGCTTCGTGGTCTCGGTTGGCGTGGGCATGGCACTCAAGCGCAAGCAGCCGGGCACCGTGGTGACGTATTTCTTTGGGGATGGGACGGCGAACCGGGGCCCGTTTCACGAAGCGCTCAACTGGGCCGCGGTTCAGAAACTGCCCTGCATCTATTTTTGTGAGAATAACGGCTTCGCGATTTCCATGCCGACCAGCCGCTCGACCGCGGTCGAGAATATCGCGGACCGGGCCGCGGGCTATAACGTCCCGGGCGTGGTGGTTGACGGGAGTGATCCGGTGGCGGTGTACGAAGTCATGGAACAGGCCGTGGCGCGGGCGCGGGCCGGTCATGGCCCGACGCTGATTGAGGCCAAGGTGACGCGGCTGCAAGGGCATTATGTCGCCGACCAGCAGGAATACCGGACCGACCGCGACCAAGTGGCGGAAAAAGACCCCTTGCCGAAGCTGCAACAGATGCTCCTTGATCGAGACATTCTCACGCAGCCGGCTGTGGCTGACATACAGACCGCCGCCGACCGGCAGATCGAAGCGGCTGTAGCAGCCATGCGCGCGGCTCCGCTGCTCGCACCGGAAGTCGCCCTGCAAGATGTATATGCGTAGGAAAGGGGTTGGGGACTAGGGGCTGGGGGTTGGGGAAAGCATGGAGAAAACCCCGAAGATCAGTGGCTTTCGCAACTCTCAGCATTACGAACCGCCCTGCTAAAAGGAGCCAATCCCTAACCCCCAATCCCTAACCCCCTCAGGAGCTTTTATGCCAACACTGACCTATAGCCAGGCGATTAACGATGCCCTGGCCGAAGAGATGCGGCGCGATGAAGATGTGATCCTGTACGGCCAGGACGTTGCGGTCTGGGGCGGGATTTTCAAAGTCACCGACGGGCTGCTCGAAAAGTTCGGTCCGGATCGTGTGTTCGATACGCCTATCTCCGAGAGCGTGATGGTCGGCGCCGGGGTGGGCGCGGCCTCGATGGGCCTGCGGCCGGTGGTGGAACTCCAGTTTGCCGATTTCGTTATCACCGCGGGTGATGAAATTTTCTTCAAGGCCGGCATGTGGCGCTATATGCACGGTGGGGCGCATACGATTCCGCTGGTGGTGCGTGCCCCCTCGGGTGGCTCGGGCTTTGGACCCGAGCATTCGGCCTGTCCCGAAGCCTTCATCATGCACGCTCCCGGCCTGCTGTGCGCCGTGCCCTCAACCCCGGCAGACGCCAAGGGCCTGCTCAAGCAGGCGATTCGACTGGATAACCCGGTCATCTATTTTGAGCATAAACTGCTGTATCAGATGCGGGGCGAGGTGCCGGACGGCGAGGTCCTGACACCCTTTGGCAAAGCGGTCGTCCGGCGCGAGGGCGAAGCCGTGACTATTGTGGCCTGGCAGGACATGCTACGCCGTTCGCTTGCAGCCGCGGAGCGGCTGAGCCAGGAGGGCATCGAGGTCGAGATCGTCGATCCGCGCACCCTGAATCCGTTTGACCGCGAGACCATTATCGAGTCGGTCAAAAAGACCGGAGCCTGTATGGTGGTCGAAGAGGCCTATCGCACGCTTGGGGTTGGGGCGGAGATCGGGGCGCTGCTCTTAGAGGAAGCTCTGCCTTATCTGGACAAACCCTTCAAGCGCCTGGCCATTCCTGATGTGCCGATTCCGACCAGCCAACACCTGGTCGATGCTATCGTTCCTTCGGTGGACGATATTTATCAGGCGGTAAAAGAACTCGCTGACTGAGGCTGGTGTGCAAAATACCACAGTCGTCATGCCCAAACTCGGCCAGGCCATGACCGAGGGCGTGGTCGTACGCTGGCACCGCACAGATGGTGAGCGCGTCGCCGCCGGCGAACTGCTCGTCACGGTGGAGACAGACAAGGCCACGTATGACCTTGAGGCGACGACGAGCGGCACCCTCCACGTTGTGGTCCAAGAAGGCCAAGAGGTCCCGATTCACACCGTCATTGCTGAGATTGGCGACGCGCCAGTCCGGGCGGTCTCCGCCGCCGCTCCGCCACCTGCCGACCCGGCCGCCCGGCAGCGAAAAGCGTCACGCCCAGGGCGCGTCCTCGCCTCACCAAAAGCTAAACGACTGGCCGCCGAGCGCGGTATTGACCTTTCGAGCCTGACGCCGTCATCTGCGGATGGGGTGATTTCCGCGGCCGATGTGGAGCGGGCGGCGGCCGATCAGCAGCCCGCGGTGGCCGCTCAACCTGCTTCCGCTCTCACCCGGACTGAGCGCGAACGTCGCCCCCTGACCGGCATTCGGAAGGCCGCCGCTCGCCGGCTCCAGGCCGCCTGGCAGACCATTCCGCATATCGTCCAGATGATTGATGTCGACGCCGGCGCGCTGCAAGCGGCCCGGGAGCGACGCAAAGCGGACCTCGCCGGGCTGACGCTCAACGACCTGATTCTATACGCGGCGGTGCGGGTGCTGGCCGGACTGCCCGACCTCAACGGCACGGTCGAAGACGCAGAGCTTGTGCTCTATGACGGCGTAGATATCGGCTTTGCCGTTGACTCGCCGCGCGGCCTGCTGGTCCCGGTCATCCGTGGGGCGGGCAGCTTGTCAATCACACAGCTTGTGAGGGAGCGGCAACGGCTGGTTGAGGCCGCTCGGGCGGGACAGTTGCAGCCGGCCGATATGGGTCAGGCCAGCCTGACCGTCTCGAACCTCGGCATGTTCGGCATCCGGGCCGGAACGCCGGTCATCAATCTGGGTGAACCCATCCTCGTCTTTGTGGGCGCGGTTGAAGAGCGGCCGGTCGTGGCCGAGGGGCAGATCATCGCCCGGCCCATGCTGACGCTCAGCATTGCCTATGACCACCGGGTGGCGGACGGGGTGGCGGCCTCCCGGTTGAGTCAGGGTCTCAAAGAGGCGCTGGAGAATCTGGAGTCAGAGTCCTTCTTGGAAGTCCCTAACCCCCAATCCCCAACCCCCAACCCCCAAGAATCCCTGGGCAAACGGGAAGTCCGCTCGGTGTCGGCCGGCGATCAATATGCCGTTCAGGTGCGGAGCCACGCTCATGTCTGGAGTCTTGATGAGCCGGCGAGCGACGGCGGACAGGATACCGGCCCGGACCCGGTAACCGCCTTTCTTGGCGCCCTGCTGTCATGCCTGACGATTGCCTTTAAGGCTGCGGCTCGTCGCCGCAAGATTTCAATTGAACGGATTGAAGGACATGCCAAAGCATCGCCGAAGGGCCAAGTGAAAGAAATAGCCCTAACCCTGGCAGTATGGAGTGCGGCTTCGGAGCAGGATTTGCAGCTCCTCCTCGAACGGGCCAGGCGCGGCTGCTATGTGAGCGGCGTGCTGAAGCCGGATATCCAGCTTACGATGGAGTTGGTCAGGCAGGTGCCGGACGCTTCCCGGTAAAGCTGTCGGATTACGCTACGCTAATCCGACCTATGGACTACTTTGTTCCCTCGCCCCCTTGGGGGAGAGGGCTAGGGTGAGGGGCTCCAGCAACAACGCTAGCGAGTAACCTGCCTATTCCTGCAGGGCGGTTTTCAGCGCCGCGGCGGCCTTTTCCAATGCCTTCCCGGCCGGCTCAATGACCTTGGCCATGCCCATAAAGCCGTGGATGAGACCCTCGAAGCAGACGTATTCAACGGCGACGCCCGCCTCCCGCAGCTTGGCCGCGTACGCGGCTCCCTCGTCCCGCAGGGGATCGTATTCCGCGGTGGCAATAAAGGCCGGCGGCAGGGCGCGGCATTGGTCGGTCGAGGCGTGCAGGGGGGCGGCCAGCGGGTTGTGTCCATCCGCTTCGCTGGCGAGGTAGTGATCCCAGAACCAGGCCATCATCTCGGTTGTCAGAAAATATCCCTCCGCATTTTCGGTGTGCGACGGCAGGTCAACCGCGTGCGCCGTGACCGGGTACATGAGGAGTTGATAGCTGAGAGCCGGCAGGCCACTCTCTTGCGCCTTGAGGGTCACCGCAGCCGCCAGGTTGGCACCGGCACTCTCACCGCCCACCGCCAGCCGAGCGGCGTCCCCGTTCAAAGCGGCTGCGTTGAACGCGACCCACCGCGTCGCGGCGTAGCAGTCATTGACCGCCGCCGGGAATTTGTCTTCCGGCGCGAGGCGGTAGTCTGCGGAGACCACCACACAGTCGGCAAGATTGGTCAGGGCACGGCAGGAGGCATCCACCGTATTCAGACTGCCAACCACCCAGCCACCTCCGTGAAAATAGACCAATATGGGAAACGGGCCGTCTCCGGCCGGGGTGTAAATACGGATCGGCTGTTTGCCGGCCACGCCGGGTATCAGCCGGTCTTCGACCGTACCGACCGGCTCGGGGTCAGCCGTCGCACCCCGCGCGGCTTCCATGGCTTCGCGCGCTTCCTGGGGCGAAAGATGGTGTAAGGGTGGGCCGGCGGCGGCCATTTGTTCGAGGGCTTTTGCGACCTGGGGATGGAGTGGCATGGCGTTTTCCTTTCAGACGCGTGCATATTATGTCAGAAAATTTCGGATGAGGCGGACGCATTCGGTCGGCTTTTCCAGTGGCGGGCAATTACCGCACTGCGGAATAATCTCTACCCGGGCGTTGGGCAGAGCGTGCTGATACAAGGCGCTGCATTCCAGCGGTACGATCCGGTCGTCCTGCCCCCAGATAATGAGAGTCGGCAGCTGCACCCGACCTAACAGACCCGGCAGGCTGGGGCTGAACATATACGGCTTCCAACAGTAGCGTACCAGGGTTTCCTGGTTGCGCGTGTGTAGGTCGCGCTCCTCCTTGGACGGCTTGCGCTGAAACAGTTCGGCATACTCGGCAACCTGCTGTGGATCGAAATACGTCAGTTGTCGGGTGCCGTCCTGTCCGTGCAGAAAGATATCCGCAATTTCTCCGTCCCGCGGTTGGATGCCGGCCGCGTCAATCAGAATGAGCCGCTCAAATGTCTTGGGCGACATGACCGCCATTTCCGCCGCCAGCCAGCCGCCGATGAAGTGGCCCGCCAGGGCGACCTGAGGCAGCTCCAACGCATCCAACAGCCACAGACTGAAGCGCGCCAGGTCCGTAAAGGATTCGAGCCAGGGGGGGCGTTCGGACTGCCCGAAGCCCGGGCAGGTGGGTGCATAGACGGTAAAAGACTCGGCTAACTGTTCGTGATACTGTCGCCAGCCGAGACTGCCCTCAGCGCCGTGCAGCACGACCAGCGGCTTGCCCTGGCCGCCTTTCAGGTAATGAATTGTGGCGCCGCCGACTTCGATAGTATGTTCTGCGTGTTCTGGCATGAGCGTATCTCTTGGTGTGCTATGGCGCGTGTTCAAAGGGTCCGGGCAGCCCCAGCTCTTTTCCCATTTCCCGGACTGCCGGGAGCACGTCATGCTCCATGAGGGCCAGACAGCGCATCGTGTCCTCATGTCCGATGGTGCCGTCATTCGTCCAGACGCCCAGAATGCCGGGGCGAACAACGCTGAGGACTTCGCGTAGTTTCCTGACCACCGTGTCCGGGTTGCCCACAATCACCCGGTTGCTTTCCACCACCTTTTCCCAGCCGGCGGAATCAACGCCCCCGTACAGGGGGTCGGGCCGGAGTGAATAGCGCCGGTACTGGTCCACAATACGCTTGGCGCCTGCGCGTGAGTTATAGCCCGGTGGGGCCATGAAGTCGCCCGGCAGCGGCACGCGACCGACCCCGGCATTCCCGATCAGAAAGCCTTTGCCGACCTCATACGCTTTTTCGTCCGTGTCCTGGACGTGGACGCGGACGAGATAGCCAAAGTTTTGCGGACCCGGCTCATAACCCACCTGCTTGGCGGCCTCGGTATAAATTGCGGTCAGGTCCAGGGTCACCTGGGGGTCGGTTTCCAGGTAGATGTAGGGATAGTGGTGCTGGGCGCACCAGATCAGCGTCTCCGGGCTGCCGATACCGGGAATCCAAATGGGCGGATGCGGCTGTTGGAGCGGCCGTTCAAACGGATTGACGACCCGAAACTGATAATGTTTGCCCTCCCAGCGCCACGGCCCCGGGGTGGTCCAGGTTTTGATAATCAGGTCGTGCGCTTCTTCAAAACGCTCGCGGTTATACACCGGGTTGGTGTTGGTCGCCCAGCTCTCAATGCCCGTCCCCCGCACAAAGCCCGACACGAGTCGCCCCCGCGAGATCATATCGATCTCCGCCAGCTCTTCGGCCAGCCGCAGCGGGTTATCGAAAATCGGGAGTGGATTGCCCAGCAGGACGATCTTGGCCCGCTTGGTGGTGCGGGCCAGGATGGCGGCTTCGAGATTCATGGCCGCGCCCATACACGTCGGGGTATTATGATGCTCATTCAGCATCAGGCCGTCGAAGCCAACCTCTTCTGAATACTCGTACTCGTCGAGATAGGTATTATACAGGTCCGCCCCCAGGGCCGGATTGAAATGGGCATTCGGAAACGTCAGCCGGACCGCGCTGCGGAAACTCTGGCGCACATCTTCTTCCGAGTAGTCTACGTAGGCCCGTTCGGTAAAACGCATGAGAAACATACCCATACCCCTCCTTTCTCTCCCGGACACTATCGCGTCTGGTATGACCGGATCAAGAGAAAGGGACGAACGCAGCTTGACTCTTGTCAACGGGCCGCATACGGATAGCCGAAGAGGAGGGCTGAGTATGGCAAAGACCTACGTCAAGAACACGATTTCGTATGAATCCGCAGCGACCATGGTGGCCGCGGCCGTCGCCAAGGCGGAAGAGCTGGGCTGCAAACAGAACGTGGCGGTTGTTGACGACGGTGGCAACCTCAAGGCGTTTGGCCGCATGGACGGCGCCCCGCTGCTCGGGGTGGAGGGCTGTCAACGCAAGGCGTTTACCGCGCTGTTTGGGGTGGGAACCCAAGACCTCTACAAGGCCATCAAAGACGACCAGTCCCTGGTCGTCGGCTTGTCGCATTTTTCTCGGGCGACCATGGTCGGGGGCGGACTGCCCATTGTCGTTGATGGGGAGGTCATCGGCGGGATCGGCGTTGGCGGCGGCACGGTCGATGAAGACGTGGCCTGCTCGCAAGCGGGGCTCGACGCGCTCAGCGGCTAGCTAGCCTCATTCACAGATCGGTCAGATTGGTCGCGGCACGCGCGGGACGGGGCGTTGCGACCCGCCCGGTGGCGGGGTCTGGGGGGAAGTCTCCCCTCCCTCGCCCGCCCGGATTTGGTCGGGCGTGCAGAGTCCCTTGTCGATCAGCACCTTTTCCAACGCGGCCAGCCAGTGTTCATAATAGCCGGTCACGGGAGTGTCCGGCTTGTCGGCCTGTGCCTCATCCGCGACTCCAATTGCTGCAATCAAATGGTCGCGGAATTCGTCCCACTGATACTGCCCCCGTTCACACAGGGCCACGGCCAGGGCAAAGGCGCGCCGTTCCCAGGCGTCGTGAAAGACCAACTCGCCGCTCTTCCGCGGCAGAGCGGCGTCTCCGGCCATGTTTGAGATCTTGCGATCGGGCGTAGGCTTCATGCTGCTGGATGAAAGAATACTTTCCGTTCTCTATCTGCCAAGCGTTTTGTCAACGTAAAGTATTCTTTTCGACCTTGACGACGCCGATCATCGAGTCGCGGCTGACCAGCGCGGTGAGTTCTGCTTCACTCAGGCCCTCGGTTCCGGCGGGCCGCTCGGGCAGGACCATATAGCGGATTTCGGCGCTGCTGTCCCAGACCTTGACCGCGGTTGAGGCGTCGAGTTCCAGACCGAAATCACGCAGTACGCCGCGCGGGTCCACCACCGAACGTGAGCGATAGGCGGCGTCCTTGAACCAGGCCGGCGGCAGTCCGAGGACCGGCCACGGATAGCAGGAGCACAGGGTGCACACGACCAGATTATGGGTGTCCGGGGTGTTCTCGACCACCACCATGTGCTCGCCCTGGAGGCCGCTGAAGCCGAGTTCCGCAATGGCGGCGGTGGCGTCTTTGAGCAAACGCTCTTTATACGCCGGATCGACCCAGGCGCGGGCAACGACCTTGGCCCCATTGATTGGCCCGAGGTCGGTTTCATAGGTTTCGACCAGCTTGTCGAGCGTTTCCGAAGAGACCAGACCCTTGGCTACCAGTAAGGACTCCAGCGCCCGGACCCGTTGCTCCAGGGCCGCGGTCTGTTCGGGGCTGGCGTGTTTCTCCAGGTAGGGATTCGGCGGGGCATCGTGGGCGCTATGGCCGTGAGTATGATCGCTACTCATGACTCCTCTCCTGAGGTGGGGTCGAGATAATCTTCCCACAGGTCGATATACAGATTGTCTGTTGCGGCGGCGTCCGGACCCCAGAGTTCCTGGGCGGTAAAGCAGACCGAATACAGCGGCTGGGGCTGTTCGCCCTGGCCGTGGGCGTTGGTATCCGGGTACACAAAGGTGCCGTAGACGTGGGCAATCGTGCCGTTTTTCCCGCGGACATAGCGCGGCAGCCGGGTGTGACCGGTCGGATTCAGGTTGCGCGCCCGAACCCGGTCGCCGACTGAGAAACGCGGGGTCAGGCGGCCTGCTGTCCGATTGCAGGCCGCCCCGCCCTGCACAACTGCCGGGACCGCTTCGGGGGGAAGCGGACCTTCCGCTCGCTGGCCGGTCTCCTGGGCGACTCCGGTGGCGAGTTCCTCTGGGGTGAGCAGGCCTTTTTCCACGGCCAGGGTTTCCAGCGCGGCCAGCCAGTGCTCGTAATAGGTCGAGGAGAGGTAATGGGCGGGGTCCATGCGTTCGATCGCGTGCCGAAAGGCGTCGAGCGTATCGAGTTGGCCCATACCCAGCATGGTCATGGCAAATACGCGCTTTTCCCACTCGGCGTGAAAGATCGGCTCGTTCTCTTCTGGTTTGACCGGGCCAAAGCAGGTCATGCCACCCATGTCATGCACGCCGTTCATACGTTTCTCCTCGGGCTCAATGCGTGGGCACCAGCCTAACACTCGCTCTGTTGAGGGTCAATCAATTGAACCCGGTGTGAACTCAGGGTGCGGTTTCCGCTATCCACGCTTGCGCGACCTCACAATGCGTCGCGAACCAGACGCCCTCATGTCCCAGGATGTGTTGAATCAGCCGTTCCAGCATGGCCATGCGCGAGCGCCGACCGATAATTTGCGGATGCATCACAATGCCGAGAAAGCCACCGTCCACATAGGCGCCGTCAAACTCGGCCTGCCAGATTTCATACACCTTGTTCTGGCTCGACATGCCGACGAAATAGGGGGAGAAGCTGAACAGAAAATGCGGCGCGTCGTCCAGCTCCCAGCTATAGGGCACTTCCAGGAGCTGGCGTTTGGTCTGCGGGGTGGTGAGCCAGTAGGGGTTATCGTCGCCAACCAGGCTGCTGTCGTACACAAAATCGTGGTCGAGCAAGAGGTCAAAGGTATGCGGGCCGGTATTGCCGGCTGGCGAGCGGTAGCCCTGTGGCGCCTGGCCGGTAATCCGCTTGAGGCTCTCGGTGCCCTTCAGCAACACCTCCAACTCGGCCTCCCGGCCCTTGTTGCCGACAAACTCATGCTCATAGCCGTGATGCCCAATCTCGTGCCCGTCGGCGTACATCTGTTCAACCAACTGCGGGTGGGTGTCCGCCGACCAGCCCGGCACAAAGAAAGTCGCCCTGAGGTCATATTTCTTGAGCAGCTTGAGAATGCGCGGCACCCCGACCCGTGCCCCATACTCGCCGCGCGAGAGCTGGCCGGGGAAGGGCTGTCGCATGGTGCGGGTCCACAGCGTTTCCGCGTCAAAGTCAAAACTCAGGCCAACCGCACAGCGTTTATTATCCGGCCACATGGTACGCTCCTTTGTCACAGCAGTGAGCAGGTCAGTGTTTCGTCTGACTGTAAAAGAGTGGGTCGATATTCTCAATGGATGCCGCATGGAATCTCAGCCGGCCGTTGAAAAACGGCAGACGGCGTTCTAGGCTGAGAAAATCACGGAGAGAAAAGATGTCTCAAGCAGATAAGCCAGCCTGGCCGGGCTGGGCGGACTATTCCATACCGGTGAAAATCAATGTGCAGGCGGTCCAACTGACGGATGAACAGTTCGCACTGCTGTGCCAGGAGAACCCGGAGTGGCGGCTTGAGCTGACCGCGCAGCACGAGTTGGTGATTATGCCTCCAACAGGATCAAAGACGGGCTGGCGGAATAGTAAGCTGACCTACTATCTGGTCGCTTGGGCAGAAACGGACGGAACCGGGCTGGTATTCGATTCTTCAACCGGATTCAGGCTGCCGAATGGCGCAAAACGTTCACCGGATGGAGCGTGGCTGGAGCGCGCCCGCTGGGAGGCTTTGACCGAGGCCCAGCAGAACGGCTTTGCCCCGCTGTGTCCCGACTTTGTGGTCGAGCTTCGCTCGCAGCAGGACCAACTCGCTGCCTTGCAAGAAAAAATGCAGGAATACCTTGCCACCGGTGCCCGGCTCGGCTGGCTGATCGATCCGCTTGAAAAGCGTGTCCATATCTACCGCCCGAGGCGGGCCGTTGAGATTCGTGATGATCCGGCCTCGCTCGATGGTGAGGCCGTTCTGCCCGGCTTCGTCCTGGATGTCCGGGAGTTGTGGTAGGAGTGTGAGACAATAGGAACAGGCACAAAAGACCTGACGCACTTCACTCACCTTTTGCGGCAGCAGAAACAAGGGTGAAGCGAACTGTCAGCCTCTCAGGAGGTCGAACCGAAGAGGAGGAGCGGGCAGCTCGTCGTTTCTCAGGTGGCTTTTCGTTGCTTCTTCACTCTCGTATTGACCTCTTCCTCAACGGCGGAGAACGGGCTGCCGCCTTGTTTCTTGAGTTTCTCGACAGACTTATCCAAAAGAGCGAGAAAATTTTGGTTGCGGGAGAGTAACAGAGTTTCTACATCATCATCGGCCTCCATATGGACAAGGGCAGCACAGGGTTTCCCATGCTTGGTGATGACAATAGGCCCTTGGGCGGCTTCTTGAATATAGGCACTGAGCCGATTTTTTGCTTCATACAGTGGAACAATTTTCATAGCTGGAACTCCTTCCCTTCGATGAGTAATCGGTTCCCTCGCTTGACTCCGATCAAGCTCACCGCCACTCGTTTTGCATTACTGACCCGATAGAAGACACGGAGGTTGCCTAACCTGAGCTCAAAATCAGCCCATCGAGATTCTCGTCTGAGGCAAAAATTATTGCGACTCTGCCGAGTAGGGTCAGCCTGAATCAGATGTCGTTTAATCCCTGCGACTACAATCCGCTGCTCGTACACACGCAGTTTCCGTAACTGACGAAGGGCATCTGGAGCAAATATCAATTCTGGCACGGCAGAACTAAATATAGCCTAAATTCAAGCTATATCAAGAACCGAGCCCTCCCTGACCACATTTGGAAGCGCGAAAAAATGCTGATATAGAAGGGTGAGCCGAACACCTACCCAACACTCTCAAGGCAGGCTGTATGACAACATTTTTCGACGGACCAAAACCCAGACTGTTTGCGCACCGGGGTGCCAGCGGGGAAGCGCCCGAGAATACCCTGGCCGCGTTTCAGCGGGCCGTGGATGCAGGCGTTGAGTATATTGAGCTGGATGTGCACGCGTCTGAGGACGGACAGATCATGGTCATCCATGACGCGACCATCGAGCGGACGACCAATGGGCTGGGCGCGGTGAATAACTATTCCCTGGCGGCCCTGCAACAGCTCGACGCCGGCTATCGGTTTTCGCCGGATGGCGGGCAGAGCTTGCCTTTCCGCGCCTCGGACGTGATTATTCCTTCACTCCAAGAGGTACTCGGGAGCTTCCCGCAGGTGAAGTTTACGGTAGAGATCAAGCAGTCCGACCCACCGGTCGAAGAACAGGTGATTGCGGTTATCAACGACTGCGGTAAGGCTGCCGACGTTATCATTGCGTCAGAACATGATGCCGTCCTGGCGCGCGCGCGCACGCTGGCCCCGGATATCCCGACGAACTTTGGCTATAATGAAGTGGCCGATTTTATCCAGCGCGTGGCAACGAACCAGCTTGAAGGCTATCAGCCGCCCGGCCAGGCGCTTCAGATTCCGCCCACCTATCAGAATATTCCGCTCGTGACCGAACAGACGCTTGCCGCCGCGCATCAAATCGGTGTGGAAATCCATGTGTGGACGATTAATGAGCCACCCGAGATGAGCCGTTTACTCGACCTCGGGGTGGACGGGGTGATGTCGGACTTTCCGGCGCGTTTGTTGGAAGTAGCAGGGAGGAGAGGGTGAATTTTTCACCCTCATCCTGACCTTCTCCCTCAAGGGAGAAGGGATTTTCAGGCAGGCTGCCCCGGTTAGTTAATTTTGGGCATAACCTCGGCGGCAAAGCGTTCTATGCCGTTGCGGAAGGTGGCGGCATCAGCGTAGCGTCCCAACCCCAGCACATAGTGATTTGCCCCGGCTTCTTGCATGGCCGATATGCGGTCTATCATGGGTTCGGGGCTGCCCTCGCGGATCATACCGCCGACGATCAGGTCGGGCATGGACCGCCCGTGCCTTTCAGATTCCTCGCGTAAATGCGCGGCAACCTGGGCCAACTCGCCCGACTGGAGTCCGATTGGATAATAGCCGTCGCCCCATTTTATGGTCCGTTCAATAGCCTTGGGGCCAGCCCCCCCCACCCAGATGGGCGGACGCGCCGGACGCGGAGCAAAGACAAACTCGGGGAATTTGATGTGAGTACCGTTATACGCACTCACATCGTTATCAAACAACTGGTGGACGACTTCGAGGGTCTCGTTGGTAATGGCACCACGCTTGCGCGGGTCTACGCCCAGGGCCTCAAATTCCGGCCGCATCCAGCCGACCCCGGCGCCCAGGATAAGCCGTTCACCCGAGAGTTCCTGGAGGGTGGCGACCTGCTTGGCCAGATATACGGCCGGACGGTAGGGAAAGACCAGGACGGAAATACCGAGCTGAATCCTCCGGGTCAGCGCGGCAAAATAGGCCAGCGTCGTCAGCGGCTCGAAATAGCGGCCGCCCGAGCCTTCGGTTTGGTCCGGCGGAATCGCCAGATGATCCACCACAAACGCGGCATCAAAGCCGGCTTCTTCCACGGCCTGCACGCAGGCGCCGAGCGTGTCTCGGGTGGCGGCCGGACCCATATTGCGGATGACAACACCAAATTTCATGCGTCTTCTCCTTCGCCGTCTTGAAACAAACGTTCAGCCAATTCCTCGGCGAGCGCCGAGCGCTCGTCCTTATCCTCCCGGAGCAGATCGAAAGACAGGTTCATCAGCATTTTTCCGAGGACTTCGCGTTGGAGCACATTGAGGCTGACAGCTTGCGGTTGTTCTTCTTCGAGCTGAGTCAGGAGGGTTTCCATGGAGCGTACCCCAGCGTCATTCTCCTGCCGCGCCAGCCGGTCGCCGGCCATGCCCGCGGCCTGATGGAGCAGAGCGACTTCTTGATCGGTCAGCGGATATGAGGACATGGCGAGTATTTTCTACCCCAAATCGGGAAACAGCCAGGGCGCTTCGTTTTTGCGGCGTTGCTCGTAGGCCGTGATATCGGCCTCTTTTTGCAGGGTGAGCCCGATTTCGTCCAGGCCGTTCAGCAGACAGTCTTTCCGGAACGGATCAACGTCGAAATGAAAACTCGTTCCCCCCGGTGTGGTGACGGTTTGGGCCGCGAGGTCCACGCCGAGTTGATAGCCCGGCTGGGGTTCGACTTCCTTGAATAATTGATCGACTTCTGCGTTTGTCAGGACGACCGGCAGCATGCCGTTTTTGAAGCAGTTGTTAAAAAAGATATCGGCAAAGCTGGGGGCGATGACGCACCGAAAACCGTGGTCCAACAAGGCCCACGGCGCGTGCTCGCGCGACGAACCACAGCCGAAATTATCCCGCGCCAGGAGAATGCTTGCGCCATCATAGCGGGGTTGATTCAAGACAAAGCCGTCCTGTGGATTACCGTCGCTGGTGTAGCGCCAGTCGGAGAACAAGCCTTCCCGCAGGCCCGTGCGCTTAATGGTCTTGAGGTACTGCTTGGGGATGATTTGATCGGTATCGACATTCACCCGGTTGAGCGGGGCAACAATACCTGTGAGCGTGGTAAAAGCGTCCATAGCGGTTTCCTTATATGTCTCCAATACGGGTCTAGCTCCAGTTTCTGATATCGACAAAGCGGCCTTCGATAGCCGCGGCGGCGGCCATGGCCGGGGAGACCAGATGGGTACGCCCGCCCTTGCCCTGACGGCCTTCAAAATTGCGGTTGCTGGTCGAAGCGCAGCGCTCACCCGGCTGAAGGGTGTCGGCGTTCATGGCCAGACACATGGAACAGCCGGCCTCGCGCCACTCGAAACCCGCGTCCTTAAAAACGACATCGAGCCCTTCGTCCTCAGCCTGCTTTTTGATCAGGCCGGAGCCCGGCACCACCATGGCGCTGACGGTCGAGGCGACCTGCCGGCCCTTGGCATACCGGGCGGCAATGCGCAGGTCTTCAATACGCGAGTTGGTGCAGGAGCCGATAAAGACCCGGTCGACCGGAATGGCCGTCATGGGGGTTCCGGCTTTCAGGTCCATATAGGCCAGCGCCCGTTGGGTGGCCTCTTGGATTTCCGGCGAGGGCATATCGGCCGGGTCTGGCACAGCCCCGGTAACATCGGTGACCATGCCCGGATTCGTGCCCCAGGTGACCTGGGGGGCGATATCTTCCGCCTTCAGCTCCAGGGTCTTATCAAAGCTGGCGTCCGGGTCTGAGGGCAGTTGCTGCCAGGCCGCCACCGCTCGCTCGAACAGCTCACCCTTGGGCGCAAACGGACGGTCTTTGATATAGGCAAACGTCTTTTCATCCGGCGCCACCATACCGGCCCGCGCGCCGCCCTCAATGGACATATTACACAGCGTCATGCGGCCTTCCATGGACAGGGCCCGGATGGCCGAGCCGGTGTATTCGATGACGTGCCCGGTTCCGCCGGCCGTTCCGATTTTGCCAATAATGGCCAGGATAATATCTTTGGCAGAACACCGCTCGGACAGCTCGCCCTCCACCCGCACCTGCATGGTCTTGGCTTTCTTCTGGAGCAGACATTGCGAGGCCAACACGTGCTCAACCTCGCTGGTGCCGATACCAAAGGCCAGCGCGCCAAACGCGCCGTGCGTGGCGGTATGGGAATCCCCGCACACGATGATCGTGCCCGGCAGGGTGAGTCCCTGCTCCGGCCCGATCACATGCACGATGCCCTGGCGGATATCGTCTATATCGAAAATGGGCACGCCGGTTGCCCGACAGTTCGCCTGGAGGGCTTCGATCTGCTTGGCAGCGACCGCATCCTCGATGGGTTTGTCCCGGTCCGTTGTCGGCACGTTATGGTCGGGCACGGCTATCGTCGCCTGGGTGCGGCGCACGTTGCGGCCGGCCAGTTGCAAGCCCTCAAACGCCTGTGGAGAAGTCACCTCATGGGTGAGGTGACGATCAACATAGAGGAGGGTGGTGCCGCCCTCTTCGGTCCGCACCACGTGCGACTCCCAGATTTTTTCAAACATTGTCTTGCTGGCCATGATCTACCCCTTTATGCCCCGAAGTAGGGGCGAAAAATCTTTCGCCCCTACCTTTCTCAGATTTGGTAGGGGCTGGCAAGATGGAAGGAGCGGAGACGGTATGGTAGGATGGCCCGCCTGAGGAAGAAGAGTCGAAGGTTGGAAAGTGAGGGAAAGGGGCAAACCCGGTTCCCTCGCCCCTTGGGGGAGAGCCTGTCCTGAGCAGAGCGGAACGGAGTCGAAGGGGGCTAGGGTGAGGGGCATTGAACTTTGAGGGAGAATTTCATGGGCGAATGGACCGTTGATGTTAATGAAAGAGACTTTGAGATGGACGTACTTGAGCGCTCGTACAGCGTGCCTGTTGTGTTGGATTTTTGGGCGCCGTGGTGTGGGCCGTGCCGCGCCATCGGCCCGGTGCTGGAGAAACTCGCGGACGAACAAGCCGGCAAGTTTATTTTGGCGAAGGTGAATGTCGATGAAAATCCCGCCCTGGCCCAATCCTTTCAGATCAGCAGCATTCCGGCGGTGAAGGCCGTCAAGGCGGGCGCTGTTGCCAACGAGTTTCTGGGCGCCGTGCCCGAGCCGACGATTCGCCAATTCATTGAGGACCTGCTGCCCTCCGAGGCCGACGCTCTGGCCCAGCAAGGCCAAGACCTGCAAGACCAGGGAAAGGATCAGGGGGCAGAGAGTCTCTATCGCGCCGCGCTGTCAAAGGACGAGCGGCAGCCGAAAGCACTGCTGGGGCTGGCCCGTCTGCTGGCGGGCAAGGAAGAGCACGCGGATGCGCTTGCCCTGCTTGGTCGTATCCCGCCGAATACTCAGGAGCATGACGAAGCGCAGCAGTTGACCGCTCAGATACGGGTGAAACAGACCGGAGCCAACGCCGATGAAGAGGCTGCCTGTCGCGACAAGATTGAGGCCGACCCGAACGACCTGGACACAAGGTTTGCCCTGGCCCAAATTCTGGCGGCCTCGACCCGCTATGAAGAAGCGCTCGCCGAATATCTGGAGATTGTCAAAAAAGACCGCACCTTCCGAGACGACGGGGCGCGAAGAGCCATGCTCGAAATTTTTGAGGTGGTCGGCGCTCGGAGTGACCTGGCTGACCGGTTCCGGTCGGAACTGGCCAAGGTGTTGTTCAGTTAGGCAGAAATGCCGCATCCATCCGTGACATTTCAGCCCTCACGCTTGATGTGGTCGCCGCTCCTCCAGGAGCTGTCTCAGCGCTTGGGTGTATACTTCCAATGTTGCAGTGTGGCCGCGCAGCGTCTCGGCGACGCCTTGCAGAACGTCAACAGTGGCCTTCATGACATCGGTATTGGCTTTCCGTTCCGTGCTGCTTTGAGATATCAGCCAGATACCCCAGGCAATCAACGCCGTTTGGGTTAAGCCCACGACGATCTGTCCAAGCGCGGCATAGGCTTGAAGTCAGGCTGGATCATTTAACACAACGGATGTAGCGGCTTGGACAGTTACCGGATCACTTATAGATAAAGCTCACTAATGGCTAGACATTTTCCAGAACAGGACGGCGATGGGGACAAGAATGGCTAAAGCGCAGGCGAATAAGATCCAATCATATGTCGTCATGATAACGGCTCCTTGATCTGGGAAATTATCCTTCTGACGGACTTATGCTGTCTCCAGACTCCAATAACGAGGAGAAGGCTGAGCGAAACGCCGGAGAGAATGAAGAGGAGACGAAGACTCGTCTGTTCTCCTAACATGAGTCCGATAGCCCCTCCTCCAACCGCAAGGATGAAGAGAGCCATCAGCTTGAGAAGCTCCGTTTCGTACTTGATCTGTTCTGTGTCTTTGTCGGCCATATGGGAATCCAACAATGTCCTAGACCAACGCCCACTCCTCCCCGTCGTTTTTCGCCACGCCTTCTTTTTCCAGCTTAATCAGGTGGGACTGCACGGAGTTCCCGGCTGCGGCGTGCAGAAACTCGGGCACGTCAACATAAATGCGCTTCACCATGTCCGGAATTTTGGTCAGTCCGGCGCCAAGGGCGTCCAGCACCTGCCGCTCGCGCAGCTCGCGGTGGGCGATGTAGTCGTTCAGTTTTTTGTACGGCTCGCGAATCGCCGGGCCGTGGGCGGGATAGATCACCGACAGATCGAGATCGAGCAGCCTGCGCAGCGAGGCCATATAGTCAATCAAGCCGCCGCCCTCTTCCGGTACGACCGTCGTGCCGGCCCCCAGCACCAGGTCTCCGGTGAAGAGCGCTTTTTCCTCTTCGAGGTAGTAACACAGGTGGTCCTTGGCATGGCCCGGCGTATGGATCGCGCGCAGGGTGGCCCCGTCGGTCTCGATGCTGGCGCCGTCTCCGATATAGGTCAGCGGGAAGGTGTAGGCTGCGTCTTTTTCCGGCCAGATGTGTTTTGAGACGGTCAACTCGCCAAAGCGTTTCTGCACATTGGGTACCCCGCCGATGTGGTCCTGGTGCACATGGGTGAGGACGATCTCCTGGAGTTCGTTGGCACCCTTGGTTTCGGCCAGACCCTTTTCCAACAGTGGATCGTATACGTCTAAGCCGATCCCCGTGTCGAGCAGCAGCGGCCGTTTGCCCGTGCCGACCAGATAGGTGTTGGTTCCGGGTCCGGTGAACGGCCCAGGGTTTTGACCCAGCACGGTCGCAACCCGCTCGCTCCAGGTGTCGAAGTCGGGCAGTTTCAGCCCGGCCATGGTGTCGGTAACAACACGTTGTGGTTGGGTCATAGCTCAACTCCTCAGCAGATTGGCGGCAATGGTTCTGAGTTGCATATTCGAGGTGCCCTCGTAGATTTTGCCGATCTTGGCGTCCCGGTAGAACTTCTCGGCCGGATAGTCCTTGGTAAAGCCCACACCCCCGAAAATCTCCAGAGCGCGTGAGGCGACCCGCTCACCGACCTGGGAGCAAAAGAATTTGGTCATGGCCGCGGAATGGGCAAACGGCTGTCCGCTCTCTTTGAGGCGGGCGGTGTTATACACCATCAGGCGGGCGGCTTCGATCTCGGTCGCCAGCTCGGCCAACTCGAATTGGATGGCCTGAAAATCCGCAATCGCCCGCCCAAACTGTGAGCGTTCCCTGGCATAGTCCAGCGCGCACTCGAAGGCGCCCTGGGCCAGGCCGGCCATTTGCGCCCCGATCCCAATCCGACCCTCGTTCAGCGTCTCAATCGCAACTTTATAGCCCTGGCCGACCTCTGCCACGACCTGACTGCGCGGTACCCGGACGTCTTCGAGAATCAGTTCGCAGGTCGAGCTGGCGCGAATGCCCAGCTTGTCTTCTTTTTTCCCGACGCTGAAACCCGGCATATCACGTTCGACCATAAACGCCGTCACGCCCTTATAGCCCTTGTCCGGGTCGGCATTGGCAAAAAGCAGATACACCCCGGCTTCGGCGCCGTTGGTGGTCCACATCTTCTGGCCGTTCAGCACAAAGGTGTCGCCATCCAACCGGGCGCGGGTCTGCATGGCAAAGGCGTCGCTCCCGGAACCGGACTCGGACAAGGAATAGGCCCCGACCGTGTCTGTGGCCAGGCGGGGGAAAAACTGGGCTTTCTGGTCAGGGTTGAGCCAGCGGACGAGGGCGTTGTTGACCAGCGTGTTCTGGACATCTACGCAGGTGGCGACCGCCGGATCGACCCGCGCAAACTCTTCAATGGCCAGAATCGACATAAAGAAACTGGCCTCCGCGCCTCCATAGACGGCCGGGATTTCGATGCCCATGACCCCCAGGTCAAAGAGTTGGGCAATCAGCTCCTGGGGTATCCTGGCCGCGCGGTCCATCTCCATGACGTGCGGCTTGACCTGTTCCTCGGCGAACTCCCGCACCATCGTCCGAAACAATTCCTCTTCCTCACTCAGCGTCACCAGAGGCAGATGTGTCGCGTGATCCATAGACATCTTCCCCCCTTGTTTGGTTGGATGGTGTCATTGTTGGCATGTTGTTTCTCGTATGTCCAGCCGGTATATCTCCAACATATCATTACGAGGAAAACGCGCTCGGAAAGTTTCTATTGCATGAAAATCGGACTCATCGCCGACTCGCATATCCCCGAAGCCATGCCCGAGCTCCCGAGCCAGGTACGGACGGTCTTCGCCGGAGTTGACCTGATTGTCCACGCCGGCGACCTGCACTGTATTGCCGTGCTGGACTGGCTCGAAGCAATCGCGCCGGTCGTGGCCTGTCGGGGCAATGGCGACGAAGGCTCAGGCGGACGCGCCGTCGTCCCGGAAGACCCCCGGCTGCACGAGACCATCGTGACGCAGTGCGCCGGCTACACGCTGGGGCTGGTGCACGATGTGTTGGATCCGAGCGAATATCCGCACTGGCCGATTGAGCGAACGATGGAGCGGGCTTTTGGCCGGCGGACCGATATCATTGTCTGCGGCCATACCCATGTCGAGCGTGTCCAGCGCTACGCCGATGTTCTGGTCATTAATCCCGGCAGTCCGACCTATCCGCACAATTACGCGGCCCAGCCGGGCACGGTTGGGATGCTGAGCCTGGAAGAAGGCGGGGGCGGGGCGGTTGAGATCTACGATCTCAAGACGCTGGCCGTGTTGCCGGAATTTTCGACGACGTTCTGACTCGGCGGGCGTGTCCCAGGCGGTGCGACCTTAGCCGCCCAGACTAATCATCTCGATCTTTTTATGCTCTTTGGGGTCGTAGCCGGCGCCCGAACGCAGGGCGGCCAGGCGTTCTTCCGAGTAGCGGTCTGTCCGTTGGCGCCAGACCTTTTGCAGCACGCCGAGCAGCGTGTCATCGCTGGCCCCACCGCGCAGCAGGACCTTGAGGTTATGGCCGGTGTTGGCGAAGAGGCAGGTCACGAGTCGGCCGTCTGCGGTCAGCCGCGCGCGCGTACAGGACGAACAGAACGGCTCGGTGACCGAGGCGATCACCCCGATATCACCGCGGCCATCGACGCACTGATAATCCACCGATGGTGCGCTGCCGCCTTTGCGGCCTAGTTCCCGGAGAGGAAAGCGCGTGTTGATAATATCCAGGATTTCTTGCTTGGGCACGATGGTGTCCGACTGCCAGTGGTTGGCATTGCCCACGTCCATGAACTCAATGAAACGGATAGCAAAGCCCTGCTCCAGCGAGAACGTCACCAGATCGATAATCTCGTCGTCGTTCACCCCGCGTTCGATCACCGCATTGAGCTTAATCGGCGAGAACCCGTGCGCCTTGGCCACAAACAGGCCGTGCAACACTTTCTGTAAGTCGCCACGCTTGGTAATGCGTCGAAAACGCTCGGGTTTGAGGCTGTCGAGGCTGACGTTCAGCCGGCGTAAGCCGGCCGCTTTCAGGACCTGAGCTTTTTCGGCCAGGGTTGAGCCGTTCGTGGTGAGACACAGGTCGCGCAGGCCGTCGAGGCCGGCCAGGCTTTGGACGAGGTGCTCCAGGTCGCGCCGGGCCAGGGGCTCGCCCCCGGTCAAACGAATTTTTTCGACCCCAAGCCGGATAAACAGGCGCGCCAGCCGCGTGATTTCCTCAAACGTCAGCACCTCGCTTTTGTCCAGCCAGTCATAGTCGTCCAGCGGCATACAATAGGTGCAGCGGAAGTTGCACCGGTCGGTGACGGAAATGCGCAGGTCCTTGACCGGGCGTTGCAGGGTATCGAGCGGCATGCAGTCTCCTTAAGGCTGCCTATTATAATGATTTTTGCCCGTGAGCCAAGACGAGTCCGGTATCAACTGAGCCAGGGCCCTCAGCCGAAGAGCATTGACAGGATATAATACAAAATCAATTCTATATGTATGACACGAACAATATCTCTTCGTATAGATGCTTCGCTCCTGCAGGAAATTGACCTCGCCGGTCGGGCAGATAAACGGGGCCGGTCCGAAGTGGTGCGCGAGGCGCTGGAGCTCTGGCTTAAACGGCGCTCTCTGGCTGAGAAGGTCCGGCTCCACACAGAAGGATATGAGCGGTATCCAGTCAGCGAAGACGAATTTACGCCCGTGCTGGGAGCCCAGACATGGCCGAAGTAAATCGCGGGGAGATCTGGCATACCTTCCGAAGTCGTTATTGGTCCAGAGTGTGGCTTGAAGGCGGCCTCAGCCATTAACCTGGATAATCTCGTGACGGTCCCAAAAGCTGGGCTACGCTCCTGTGTGGGAACCGTCCCTGCAACGGTCTTAACCGAACTGCGTATAGCCTTGCTCTTTGCCCTTGGCTTTGATGACCTTGCTCAAGATCCGCCGCTTCCCCCGGCTGCGGTGGCGGCACCCGCTTGACGAGTATCCCAGCGGATAGGCCCGCGAGCGTCCGCGTTGCTGATATCCGTGGCTGTCGGCTAAGATAGCCCGGCTTTTCAGCGGAGGAGGAATGCATGCGTATCAAAGATAAGGTCGCGCTGGTGACCGGCGGCAGTCGAGGCATAGGTCGGGCGATTTGTGTGCGCCTGGCCGAGGAGGGCGCGAAAGTCGCCATTGCCGATATTCTGGAAGACGAAGCCCGAAAGACAGCCGACGATATCCGGGCCGCGGGCGGGCAGGCCCAAGTGGTCAAGACCGATGTGACCCAACTCGACCAGGTCCGGGCCTGCGTGAGACAGGTGACCGATACCTGGGGAGCGGTTGACGTGCTGGTGAATAATGCCGGTTGGGACAAGATAGAGCCCTTTCTCCACAGCGCGCCCGAGACCTGGGATAAGGTGATTGCGATCAATCTGCGCGGCCCGATTAATTTTTGCCATACGGTGGCGGCGCAGATGGCGGAGCGCGGCCAGGGCAAGATCATTTCGATCAGCTCGGATGCCGGCCGGGTCGGCTCGACCGGAGAGGCGGTCTATTCCGCCTGCAAGGCCGGGATTATCGGTTTTTCCAAAACCCTGGCACGTGAGCTGGCTCGCTCGAAGGTCAATGTCAACGTGGTCTGTCCCGGTCCCACGGATACGGCGCTGCTGCAGCAGGTCTCGTCCGGGGAAAAGGGCGCCAAGATTATCGACGCCATGACCCGCGCGGTCCCGTTTCGGCGTTTGGGCCAGCCCGAAGAAATTGCAAACGCGGTCGCGTTTTTTGCCTCGCCGGATGCGGATTTCGTGACCGGCCAGGTCTTGTCCGTCAGCGGTGGGCTGACCATGGCAGGCTAGAGCCGAAAGGAATACGCGCGTGCGTTTCACAGACAAAGTGGCCCTTATCACCGGTTCTTCGCGGGGCATAGGCCGGGCGATTGCCCTGCGGCTGGCGTCCGAGGGGGCCAGGATAGGCGTGAATTACCGCCGCAATACGGCCGAAGCGGAAGCGGTGGCCGCCGAAATCGAAAAGCGGGGTTCCGAGGCGCTGCTGCTCCAGGCCGATTTGAGTGACAGCGCGGCGGTCCGGGCGATGTTTCGGCAGGTGAAGGCGGCGTTCGGCTGTCTGGATATTTTAGTCGCCAATGCCGCGGCCACCGCCTTTCGGCCGCTGCTACGCCAGGGCGAACACAATGTGACCCGGACCTTTGATCTGACCATTACCGGCAGCCTGGTTGCCGTGCAGGAAGCCGTACCCTTGATGGCCGGTCGCCAGGGAAAAATCGTCACCATATCCGGCATCGATTCCTTACGCATGCTGGCCGGCCACGGGCTGCTGGGTGCGGCCAAGGCCGCCCTGGAAAACCTGACGATGTATCTGGCGCACGAACTCGGTCCGCACGGGATTGCCGTCAACGGCATTAACCCCGGCCTGATTCGGACCGACTCGGCGCAAATGTACGCGGGCGGGCAGGCGGCCTACGCGCAGTATGAGCGCGATGTCATTCCCCAGACACCGGCCGGGCGGACCGGTCGGCCGGAGGACATTGCCGCGGTGGCTGCCTTTCTGTGCTCCGAGGATGCCGATTTTATTCGCGGCCAGACCCTGCTTGTGGACGGTGGGTTGTTGTCCTCGTCTATTGCGAGTCGGGAGCATGAATAGTAAGGAGAGACATAAAACCGTGCCCGCGTGATACGAATACAGAAAGAGGGGGGCCACCTTATGCCTGAACACATCAAGGTCAAAATCAAACCACTCACCGCCGAAGCCTTTGCGCCGTACGGGACAGTCCTGGAACGGAAAAAGCTGGTCTATCCCGAGGTCGAAGAAGGCAAGGTAGCCATGGAAATGCTGTCGTTTCAGTATCGACCCAATGCCAGAATCATGGATCAGATGGCCATCCATTTTTCCTACAACCAGACCTTCATTCCCGTCCAAGGCTCTTTGATTCTGGTCGTCGCTCCGCCCCCCGGCAGCCGTGAGGGAGGCCCTGAGGAATATGCGCTTGATTATGACAAAGTGGCAGCTTTTAATGTCGATCCCGGTCAAGCCGCCTTCATTTACAAGGGCACGTGGCATAACGCGCTGACCCTGGGCAAAGAGTGCTCTTTCATCAATGTGACCCGCAAGAACGAGGGCGAAGGGAACAGTCCTGCCGGTGAGCTGGAGGGCAAGATCGAGCAGGCCCACGCCGTGCGCTCGTATGTCGAATTCGTGGACATGCAGAAGCGGGACGGGCGGGTGATTGAGCTCGAAGTCTAAGGAGAGGCCCGTGACGTATAAGATTATCTCTGCCGACTCCCATATGTGCGAGCCGCCGACGCTGTGGGTGGACCGCATAGACAGACGGTTTCGCGATCAGGCGCCCCGGGTGGTCAAAGATCCCGGCGATAAAAAGGGCCACTTCTTTATGTGCCAAGACCTGCCGCCGCTCCGCCTGTCCGGGGCGTTTGCGGCCGGTCAGACATTTAATAAAGACTTTATGGAAGCCGGTCCCGAAGACGCCCTGCCCGGTGGCTGGGACCCGGCCGCCCGGCTGAAGGACATGGAGCTGGACGGCGTTCAGGCCGAAGTCCTGTATACCACCTGTGCCTTTGTCCTGTTCTGGCTGGAAGACGCCGCCCTGCAACACGCCTGCTTCCGGGTCTATAACGACTGGCTGGCCGAGTTTTGCAGTTATGACCCAAAAAAGTTCGCCGGCCTGGGGCTGATCTCTCTGTTTGATATTGAGCAGGGTTGTGCCGAGCTTGAGCGCTGTCAAAAGATGGGCCTCAAGGGCGCCATGATCTGGGCCTCGCCACCCGATGACCAACCCTACGGCTCGGCGGCCTATGAGCGCTTCTGGGCGACGGCCCAAGAGCTTGGGATGCCCCTGTCGCTGCACCTGGCGACCGGCCGCAGCAAGGACAGCCAACAGGACGAGTCGGACATTGCCGAGCTGTATGTGCGCATGATTATTCGACCCAGTGAAATGCAGCATTCCTTTTTGCGTCTGGTCTTCAGCGGGGTGCTGGAACGCTTCCCGCAGCTCAAGTTTGTCTCGGCCGAGGGCGATATCGCCTGGGTGCCGCACTTATTGGAGCGCGCGGATAAATACTATCGGCGCTTTAAGGAAGGCTATGGGGTGCAACTGTCGCTCAAACCGAGCGAGTACTTTCAGCGCCAGATGTACGCCACTTTTATTGATGACCCCATGGGGCTCAAAACCTACACCCTGGCTGGCGGGGCGGATAACTTCATGTGGTCTACCGATTATCCGCATCAGGCATCGACCTTTCCGCACACCCAGGAAACGCTGGAGAGAGCCTTTCAGGATGTGCCGGAAGCAGATAAACACAAGATGACACGCGATAATGCGTCGCAGCTATACGGATTGCCAGTGGAGTAGGCGTATGCAGACACAACCCAACGGAAACGGTAGCAACGGGACTTCTTTTTCCTGGCCGACAGAGGGTGGCGCGCGGGTGCCGTATCAGGTTTTTTATGACCCCGACATTTACACCCAGGAGCAGGACAAGCTCTTCCGCGGCCCCATCTGGAATTATGTGGGGCTCGAAGCGGAAGTGGCCCAGCCGGGTGATTTCAAAGCCAGCTTTATCGGCGACACGCCTATTGTGGTCACGCGCGACAAAGAGGGCGGGCTGAACGCCTTCGTGAATCGCTGCGCGCACCGGGGTGCCATGGTCTGCCGCGAACTGAACGGCAACCGCCCGACCCATACCTGCATCTACCACCAGTGGAGCTATGATCTCAAAGGCAATCTGACCGGGGTGCCGTTCAAGAAAGGCATTGGTGGCGTCGGCGGCTATGGCGAGGATTTTGATCGGTCCGAACATTCGCTGCATAAACTCTGCGTCGCCGCCTATCGCGGTCTGATCTTCGCCTCGTTCAGCCCGGACGTTGAACCGCTGGAGGACTATCTCAGCCCGCCCATGCGGGAGTGGCTGGACCGTCTTTTCAGTCGTCCCATCCAGGTCCTGGGCCATACTCGCCAGTGGGTGAACGCCAACTGGAAGCTGTATTTCGAAAACGTCAAAGACCCGTATCACGCCAGCCTGCTGCATATGTTTCACGCCACGTTTGGCCTGTACCGGTCGTCGCAACAGGGCGGTGTCATCATGGATGCCCACTCGCGCCACGACGTGCTGCACGCCAAACCGCAGGCCGAGGAAGACCTCTCGGCGTATGAGTCCGGGCTGCACAGCTATCAAAAGGGCTATCAGTTGGCTGACCCGTCTGTGCTCAAGGGGCGGCCCGAGTTTGAGGGCCTCTTTATTCAGACCATCTTTCCCTGTCTGATCGTGCAGCAGATTGCCAATACGCTGGCCGTCAGGCAGGTCCTGCCCAAGGCGCCGGATCGCTTCGAGTTGATCTTCACCTATTTCGGCTATGAGGACGACGACGCGGAAATGCGTGAGATTCGTCTGAAACAGGCCAACCTGGTGGGTCCGGCCGGCCTGATTTCCATGGAAGACGGCTATGCCGCCGAGATTGTCCAGCAATCGGTCACGGGCGATCACAGCGCGACCTCGTTTGTTGAAATGGGGGGAACCGAGGTCGCAGACGAACAAAGCCTGATTACGGAAACCGCCATCCGCGGGTTCTGGGGCTATTATCGCGACACCATGGGCTTTCACGCCGGCGCGTAAGCGGGGAGGGTGAGGGCCATGAGTGGCATGAGTACTATTGAAACCCGTTTTGCGGTCGAAGACCTCCTGCACGCCTACGTGGCCTGTCTGGATAATGACGAGCTCGAAGACTGGCCGAACTTTTTTGTCGAAGCGTGTCTGTATCAAATCATCCCGCATGAGAATGTGTCGCAGAACCTGCCCATCTCGCTGATCTATTGTGACAGCCGCGGCATGTTGCAGGACCGGGTGACCGCCTACCGCAGGGCCAATTATTATGCGCCCCATCTGTACCGCCACGTGGTCAGCGGGGTGCGGATCATCGGTGAAGATAACGGCGTGATCACGGCCCGGGCCAACTACGTAGTTCTCCAGACCCACCTGGACCCGGTCGATTACGGCAGCACCGAGGTGTATAGCGCCGGCGAGTATCGGGACAAGGTGATCATCAACGACGGGGTCGCCAAGTTAAAAGAGAAAATCGTGGTGGTTGACACCAGTCGGATTTCGTCGCTGCTGGCGACGCCGCTGTAAGGGGTCTGCCCGCGGCTATTCAAACTCCTGCGCCTCTGCGTCGGCAGTCCGGGGAGAACGGCGTACCGCCCGCTTGCCGGCTCCCCAGACGATCATCAGTGAGAGCACGCTCCACAGCCCGGCCCAGATAAAAGCCGGCACGGCGGTCAGCTCTGCCAGAATAACCGCGTCTGTGCGCGCACCGATAAACAGGAAATCGGTGAGGTCATACACGGCGTACAGCGAACTCGTGACCGCCAGGATGTCCACGATATAGTGCGTGCCCGGAAAAGGCCGGCGCGAGAGCAGGGCAAAGCTCAGTGCCGTCCCGCAGCCAAACAGCAGCCCAAAACCGTTGCGCACAAAAACGAGCGTCACCAGCCCAAAGAAGACGGCCAGCCCAAAGAAGATCACCGAAGCCCATTCGTCCCGGGTTGAGAGCAGGAGCAGCAGGCCGCCAAAAAGCGCACTGCCGATATAGCCGGCCGCGGCAATGAACAGCGGGTTGCCACCGACATGCTGGACATAGCCCGACTGCCACGGTGTGACCACCATGGAGACTACCTGCCCGCCGGTGAGCAGCGTGGTGAAGGCATGGCCCGCTTCGTGGATAAAGACCACGAAAATTTTAATCGGATAGAGAAACGGCGTATGCCACAAGAGGAGCGACACAAAACCGATGGTGAGGAAAACCAGCAGTTGGCGCAGGTTCAGTGATTGGCGGTATGGACCGTCCGGCATCGGCATGTCGTTCCCAAGCGGTTCTTAGAGAGAGCTCCTCTGATATAGCCCGAGGAAAGGTCCGTCGCTAGGGATGGAGACGCTCCACTCCCTGCTCTGTGACCAGATCGACTTTGCGGGCTGACACGGATATATCAGGGAAATCCCGGGGACGGCAGAAAGGACCAGTATGGACTACGGAATTATTTTGCCTCACTTCAGCGCCTTTGCGCATGAAAACCCGGCTGAGCGGATTTTGACCGCGGCCACCACCGCGGAAGCGCTCGGCTATGGGACGCTGTGGGTGGCCGACCACGTTGTCTTCCCATCCAAGATTGAGGGGAGTTATGCCTTCAACCCGGAAGACCCTTTCCTCGACCCGCTGACCGTCCTGGCGGCTCTGGCGTATCAGACGACAACCGTCAAACTCGGCACGGCCGTCCTGATCCTGCCCTACCGGCATCCCTTGGCTGCGGCCAAGGCGCTTGCCACCATCGATGTCCTCTCCGGCGGGCGGACGGTTGTCGGTGTTGGGGCGGGCTGGCTGGAACAGGAATTCACCGCCCTGGGCACGTCGATCACCGAGCGGGGGGCCCGCACGAACGAGACCATGGACATCTTCAAGGCGGTCTGGACGCAGGAAACGCCAGCGTTCAGCGGCAAGCATTTTCAGTTCGCCGATATTAAATTCCTTCCCAAGCCGGTCCAGCAACCGCATCCGCCCATTCTTGTCGGGGGGATGAGCACGGGCGCCCTGCGCCGCATCGCGCGGCGCGGCGATGGCTGGATTGCCATGGGCAAGGGACCGGATGACATTAAAGAGCCTCTGGCAACCCTGCGGGAACTGACCTCCCAGGCCGGCCGCAACCCGGACGACTTGCAGATTTGTATGCTGCCGCTCGGGGCGCCGAGCGTGGATCAGCTCATTCAGGACATTCCGCGCTACGCCGACCTGGGGGTGCATCATGTCTATCTGTCGTTCCGTGCCTGGACGAATGAGTTTGCCGAACTCATGCGCCTCATGGAACACTTTGCGACGGAAATGAAGCTGGCCTAGTCCGGAGAAGGAGACCCGATGAGTGACAAAAAATGGCCCATCGAACACCCCGACCGTATTCAACTCTATTCGCTGGCAACCCCGAACGGCCAGAAGGCAGGCATCGCCCTGGAAGAATTGGGGCTGGCGTATGAGGCCCATAAGGTGAATATCCTGGAGAACGATCAGTTCACCGAGGAGTTCATCGCGGTCTGTCCCAACTCGAAAATCCCCGCCATGGTTGACCCCGACGGTCCGGGCGGGCAGCCGCTCGCCATCTTTGAGTCCGGGGCCATGCTGTTATACCTGGCGGAGAAGACGGGCAAGCTGCTACCGGCTGACCCCCACCGCCGTAGCGAGTGTATCCAGTGGTTGTTCTTTCAGATGGCCGGGGTCGGACCCATGTTCGGGCAGTTCGGTCACTTCTATAAATTCGCCAAAGAGCGCATTCCCTATCCGACCGAGCGCTATACCAATGAAGCCCGGCGACTCCTGGGCGTGCTGGAAAAACGCCTGGACGGCCGGGAGTATTTGATGGACGACGCATACACGATTGCCGACATCGCGACCTTCCCGTGGGTCGGTTGCCTCGACTGGGGCTATGGGGCGCGGGAGGATTTGAAGCTGGACGCGGATTTCCCCCATGTGGTTGCCTGGTATGCCCGCTGCACCGAGAAGCCGGCTTCGGTGCGGGGCGCCAAGGTGTGCGGCTTTTCGGACGACTAGGCTGATGGAAACCGACAGCGGACCCGACCTGGTGGTCGATATCTTTGTTGACGGGCGGCTGGTCAACCCCGGCGAACTATCGGCCGCGGTGGTGAGGGAGATTGAAACCTCGGCCTCAGCCTCGGCGTCCGGCAGGCTGACGGCCGAGGGCGTTGTGTACGCGTGGTCTACGCGGCCGTGCGTGTACCCGTAGAGGATCGGCGGTGAGGGAGAGTCATGCGAAAGAATCTACGTCCTGAAGACCTGGGGGACTTCCTGGAGCAGCCCAAATGCGCAACCCTGGCGACGCATTTCAAAGACGGCACGATCCTGATGTCACCCGTCTGGCACGAGTGGCAAGACGGCGGATTTACGGTCGCGGTGGCGGACGAGGATATCAAGACCCGTCATATTCGGCGCGATGCGCAGGTGAGTATCAGCGTGGCCGAAGACAACGCTCCCTATCGGGGCATTGAGGTGCGCGGGGAGGCCAGCATCGAGCGGGCGGACGCGTTTGAGACTATCCGGCGTATCGCCGGGCGCTATCTGGGAGCCAAACAGGGAGCGGCCTATGTTGAGGCCTTCCGCGAGGCCGAGCTGGTGCTGATTCGGGTCAAACCGGGCGTGCTGCGGGCCTGGGATTTTGCCGACGAGACAGAGTTAAGCCGCGACCCGCAGGGCGGCTGAGCGCCGCCTCAGCCAACACCTGTCTTACTTGGCCACTGATGCGCTGGACGCCGGGTGGCTGCTTGGCACGCCCCGGTCCGTGCCACCCCCGGCGTCGAGCAAGGCTTGTCTATGCAGGGCCGCCGGATGCGGCTTGCTGAGCTTCGGTCCCTTGCCGTACAGTTTCTCGCGCAAGCTGCCTTCCTGATATTCCTTTTGCATACGACCGCGCTTTTGCAGCACGGGCACCACCCCGTCGACAAACTCCTCAAAGGAACCCGGCGTGGTGGCATAGGCCAGGTTAAACCCGTCCACCCCCGCGTCGATCCAGTCCTCGAACTGATCGGCTATGCTTTCCGGCGTGCCGACCAGAACCGGACCGGCCCCACCGATGCCGACATATCGGGCGAGGTCGCGCAGGGTCCATTTGCGAGTGGGATCACCCTCCGTAAAGCTGTGGACGAGGGTGCGGATGGCGTTGGTCTCAATATACTCAAGCGGCTGGTCGGGTTCAAACTGCCCGAAGTCTATGCCGCTCCAGCCGCTCAATAAGGCCAGCCCGCCGTCATAGCTGCACTGCTCAAAATACTCTTCATAGCGTCGTTTGGCCGCGGCTTCGGTCTCACCCGTGATCACCTTCATATAGGCAAAGCAGAGAATATCCTCCGGGTTCCTGCCGTTCTGACGGGCGATCTTACGGATGTCGCGGATATACTGGCCATCGACCTCAGGCTTTGAACCGATGACAAAAACAGCCTCCGCGTGCCGAGCCGCAAACTCACGTCCGCGGGGTGAAGCGCCGGCCTGGAAGAGAACCGGGGTACGCTGCGGAGAGGGTTCGGCCAGATGGCAGCCCTCGACCTTGTAGTATTTACCTTGATGGACGACATCGTGAACTTTGGCCGGGTCGGCATAAATGCCGCGCTCGACATCCTTGAGCACCGCATCATCTTCCCAACTCTTCTCCCAGAGTTTGTAACACACGTCGCAGTACTCATCCGCGATGTCGTAGCGTTCGTCGTGGTCGGCCAGGCCGGCCTGACCGTAGTTGCGGCCCGCACTTTCGAGATAGGAGGTTACGATATTCCAGGCGATCCGGCCCTTGGTGAGGTGATCGAGGGTGGAAATGAGGCGAGCAAAAGTGAACGGGTGGTTTTGGATGATGGAGCTCGTAAAACCAAATCCGATATGCTCGGTGGCATACGCCATGGCCGGGATGAGCAGCATGGGATCGTTGACCGGTATCTGGGCGGCTTCGGTCAGCGCGGCCTCCCGGTTGCCTCGAAACACATCGTACACGCCGAGCACGTCGGCCAGGAAGATGGCGTCGAACTTTCCCCGCTCGACTATCTTGGCGAATTCGACCCACTGATTGAGATCGGTGTAGTCGGTCATGTGGTCATCGTCGCGGACCCACAGGCCGGGTGACTGATGGACCACACAGTTCATATGAAAGGCGTTGAAATAGATGCGTCTCTTCATGGATGCTCTCCTTATAGTAAAGCCGGGCCTCGGGTTTCTCGCTCAGGTTCCCGGATAGCAGAACACAAAATCAGAGGAAGGATGGAAGTGTCAAGTAGAGGAAGACGCCTTGCCATACGAGGCGGGCGGGCGATATGATCTGCAATCAAATCTGGGGCGGCCCCCGCTCACAGCTTGGAAGGAAAACGCATGACGAGAGTTACAGCACCGGCCACCGGTGATACTGACAGTTTGGGTCGGCTCAACTACCTCGATTCCTCTCTTCACAGTTCGCTCTACCGCAACGGCAAAGTGCTCCTCCGCCGCGATGCGGACGGCAGCGACAGCGGCATGGAAGGGGTTGTCTTTGATGAGCGGCAGATGACGGTCCATAATGCCCGGCTGCTGGCGGAAAAGGAGGGGCAGAACGGACACGCGCCGCGCAGCCTTGAGGCCAACGGCTTTGAACTGCTGCCCCGTCCCCTTGAGCGCCCGGACCTCGACTTTTTCGATCATCGGGAAGTCGTTCAGGACTACTACCGCGAATGCGCCCAGATCGTCAGCGCGGCGACCGGGGCGGCCTCCGTCATGGCCTTTGACCATAATGTCCGGTCAGCCGCGGGTAAGCACGGCCAGCGACGGCTTCGCGGCGGGCAGCAGGTACAGGGACCGGCCTCTATTGCCCATGGGGACTACACCCTGCGGAGCGCTCCGGAGCGGCTGCAACAACTCGCCCAACCGCCCGGCGGCAACGACACCCTGCGCTCGGTGCTCGACCAGGGACAGTCGCTCATTGCGCCCGAAAAGGCAGACCACGCGCTCGCTCCGGGCGGACGCTTCGCCATCATTAATGTCTGGCGCAATATCGCCGCGGAGCCGGTCGCGACCCATCCCCTCGCGCTGTGCGACGCGCAGAGCGTGCATCCCGAAGACCTGGTGGTATTCGAGATTCACTATCAGGACCGGGTGGGCGAGAACTACTTTTCCAAGTACGCACCGCAACACCGCTGGTATTCCTACCCGGCGATGACCCGCGATGAGGCCCTGCTGATCAAGCAGTGGGACTCGGCCGGGCCGCTCGCCCGCTCGGAGGGCCGCCGGGCCGATAGCGACGACGCCCAATCAGCGTGCACCTTCAGCTTTCACACCGCCTTTCAGGACCCATCCACACCACCCGACGCGCCCGCGCGCTGGAGCATCGAGGTTCGCTGTATCGCCCTGTACGCCTGAGCGCGGGGTGAAGAGGTGGGCCGTGCTCACGACGGCTGACGAAAATATGCCCGCGCCCGGTCTTCGGCTCGTGTCTGAATAAGCAGGGTCAACAGCAGGCTGCTGCCCAGGGTTGAAGCGACAAGCGCATAGGACAGGGCGGCGTAGCCGATGTGGGCCACCGCCAGCCCCCCGATAGCAGCCCCCACCGCATAGCTGGCATAACCGCTGCCGGATAAGACACCCGTCAACGTTCCTCTCGCCGCTCCACCCACCTCGACGCCGACGACAAACAGGAGGGTTGCCAGCGGCATGGTGAGCAGCATGAACACGCTGGTGACCGCCACGCTCAGCCACAGGCTGTCGTCCAAGAAAAAAGCGGCCATACCGGGCAGCGTCGCAAGGAGCGCCGTGACCGCCGCTATGGACAGCCGCCCCTGGCTTTTCCCTATTTTTCCGCCCAGAAAGAGTCCGCAGGTTGTGCCGAGGGCGACAATGGAAACCGGCAGGGCGAGCTCTGCGGTGCTGAGGTGATACGTCACCTGGAGAAAAGGAGGAAAGAAGGTCATGATGAGCCCGTAGGCGATCCGGACGGTGAGGTTGGTGAAGGCCAGCAGCCAGGTCACCGAAAAACGGCCGACCTGTCTGAGGCGGCTGCCAAGAACGAGCAGTTGCCGCTGGGCATTGCGCTCCGGCGTATGGAGAAACACCAGCAGCGTGCATAACAGCAAGGCGGCGCCGACGGCCAGGAAGGCCGCTCGCCAGCCGGCATAGGCGGCGATGAGGGTGACGAACGGGACGCCGAGCACGCTGCTCAGACCCGGCTGGGTCGTCACCACGGCGACCCCCAGCGCCCGTTTTCCAGCGGGCAGGAGGTCGCCGAGTAAGGCGATACAGGTGGGCGGGACCATGCCGCCGCCCACGCCGGCGAGGATGCGGAAGACGGCCGCGCTGGGCAGATTCGGCGCCAGGGCCGTGCCGATCGAGGCCAGACCGACCAGCGAGGCGCCAACCAGTAAAAGCGGTTTCCTGCCATAGGCGTCGGAAAACGGACCAACGACAATGGCCGTTACGGCCCAGGCGACAGCGGCCGAGGTGACGAGTTGGGCAACGGCCGGAACGGTTGTATGCCAATCGTGGGCCATGACGATCAACAGCGGCCCCAACATGCTGAGCGCCGTCAAGACGGCAAAGACCGTACCGCCGATTGTGATAAGAAACAGAGGTGTATTGACGGGGTGGGTCGGTGCTGACGAAGTTGGCATGGCTAGGTGTGACGAATCGCGCTATCAGTTTGCTGTGGACAGAGCAAGACGGACAGCGTCCGGTTTGATGCTGTCATCGCTTGCCTGACACGAGCAGCCTGGGAAGAGGGTCGGCATGACAAAAAAAGTCTGTATTGTCACTGGTGTTGGACAGGGAACGGGGCTGGGTGTCGTCCGTCGGTTCGCCGCGGGTGGCTACCGGGTCGCGATGCTGGCCCGCAATAAAGAACGCCTCACCCAGTTTGAGCAGGAGATTGCCGGGGCCACGGCCTATCCGTGCGACATCAGCAATGAAGCGGAGGTGAACGCCACGCTTGCGGCCGTTGCCGAACAGCTTGGACCTCCGACCGTCCTGATTCATAACGCCGTCAGTTTTGAGGCGATCTTTGGTACCTTCCTGGAAATTGACCCGGCGAGTCTTCAGCACAACTTTCAGGTCAATACCATGGGGCTGCTGTATATGGCTCGGGCGGTGACGCCGTATATGCTCGAAGCCGGGCAGGGCGCGCTACTGGTGACGGGCAACACGGCATCGAGACGGGGTCGGCCGCAATTTGCGGCCTTCGCGCCCACCAAAACCGCCCAGCGTATTCTGACCGAATCCATCGCGCGCACCCTCGGTCCGCAGGGCATCCACGTGTCTTTTCTGGTCATCGACGGCGGTATTGATATGCCGTTTGCGCGCGCCCTGCTCAAGGACAAACCGGACGACTTTTTCATTCAAACGTCGGCGCTTGCCGACACCATCTGGCACACCGTCCACCAGGACCGCTCGGGCTGGACCTTTGAGCTCGATATCCGGCCGTTCGGGGAGGAATGGTAGGCCCGGCAAGCCGGACAAGAGAGGCGGTTACATCGCCAGGTAGGTATTGATCGCCTTCTTCCCGTCCACGACGAGGGCAATCTCCACGCTCTCGATTGCCGGTTGGGTCGTCAGCTCCAGGGTCGTTCGGATATCGTTCACGGCATGCTCGGTGACATCCGCGATAACGTATAGTTTGCGTTTGCCGAGATCGGCCACTGTGTTGGCGATGGTCACACCGGGAAAGGGATTCATGAGCCGTTCCTGGACGACCTGGGCCGCGGCTCTATTCTCAGCCTGACTCGCTCCCGCGCGCCAGGTGACGGTAATCAATACATCCATATACGCCTCCCGTGTGAAAGAGTGCTGTGGCCTGCCTGTTGTACTGCTTTTTGATGCCACTGCAAACCGTCCCTGCCTGACGCAGAACGGCCCGGCAGGCTGGTCAGAGGTTTTGTCTAAGAGGAGCCAGAGGGGAGGACGGAGACCGGGAGGAGGACCACCCCTGCCGGGTATTTTTCTCAGCGCGCTATTGTCCGCTCTCCAGGAGTGGTATGAGACTGGACAGGCGGGCCGAACTGGTGGCCGCAAGAGGAAGGGTATTCTTCATATGGCTATACAAACACACCACGACGGGGCTGCCGGCACGAACGGCAGGGTCTGGCACGAGGCTTACCCGGAGCTCGGAACCGGGCCGATTCCGATTGAGCCGTGTGTTTCAGCCGCATACTTTGAGCTGGAGCGAGAGCGCATTTATAAGCAGACCTGGCTCAATGTGGGCCGCATTGAGCAGTTGCCTCGGCCTGGGGACTATTGTGTCAAAGATCTGCCCGTATGTGACACGTCGGTTATCCTGACGCGCGACCGGGACGGCAGCCTGCAGGCGTTCCATAATATGTGTTCCCACCGGGGTAATAAGATCGTCTGGGAGCAGCATGGCTCGTGTCAGAATTTTACGTGTAAATTCCACGGCTGGAGCTATGGTCTCAACGGTAGCCTGAGATTCGTTCCGGATGAAGAACGCTTCTGTGATCTCAAAAAAGACCGGCTCGGTCTGACGCCGGTCAGGGTCGATACGTGGGAAGGCTTTATCTTTATCAATCTCGACCCGACCCCCACGGAAACCCTTGCCGAGCATCTCGGCGAGCTTGGAGCCGGACTGGAGGGCTATCCGTTTGCGCAGCTGACGACCTGCTATGCCTGGTCTACGGAACTGAAGGCCAACTGGAAGGTGCTCAAAGACGCCTTTCACGAAGCCTATCATGTGCCCTTCTTGCATAAGCGTTCCCTGCCCGATTCGTTTACCAGCCCGGACAATCCGTATGCGCACGCTTTTGCGTTTAGGCTGTATGAACGCAACCACCGCATGTCGGTCTTCGGGAATCCCGGCCATCGGCCGAGCCCGGTCGAACTCCTGGCCCATCGCTTCGGCGCGTCGATTGTCAAGCGTGACTGGGAGATGGCTGACTTACCGCCGGGGGTGAATCCGACCCGGAGTCAGTTTTGGGCCTTTGATGCCAATATGATTTTCCCCAATTTCGATGTGTTTGTTTTTGACGGTACCTATCTGACGCATCACTTTTGGCCGCTGGCGCCGGACCGGACCCTGTGGGAAGTCAAGACGTATTTCCCTGCTGCCGGCAACGCCGCGCAGCGTTTCAGTCAGGAGTACAGCAAGGTGCTCTTACGCGAGGCACTACTGGAGGATGCCAGCACCCTGGAAGCAACCCAATCCATGCTGGCCTCAGACGCGAAAAAGGAATTCGTCCTCCAGGACCAGGAACTCCTGGTCCGACACGGGCATAAGGTCATCGAGGATATGGTCGGCTTCTACCGCAGGCCCTAGGCATTGGCCGTACCTTATTGACCAAAAAACCCTGCCGTGTTTTAAGTTCGTTCTCCACCATGCCGAGTCTGTTCTGAGCCCGTTCTCGGTCAAAGAGTACGGACACGACACCGGACTATGGAATAAGAAGACCAAAACAGGGAGGAAATAGAATGAGTGCAACACCAAACGGAACTCTGGCAAACGGCAACGGCGCGGCCGGCGGCTATAAGTGGCACAATAAATATCCCCACCTCGGGACTGGCCCGGTTGCGGCGGATGTGTTCACCTCGCAGGAACAGTTTGAGTTGGAACGTGAGCGGATTTTCAAGAAAGTCTGGCTGAACGTCGGGCGGGTGGAACGGATTCCGAACGCCGGAGACTATTTCGTGCAAGACCTGGCCGTGTGCAATACCTCGGTCATTGTCGTCCGCAGCAAAGACGGGGCCGTGCATGCCTTTCATAATATGTGCTCGCACCGCGGGAATAAAATCGCGTGGGATCAGGGTGGGACGTGCCAGAATTTTACCTGCAAGTTCCACGGCTGGAGTTACGGCCTGGATGGGAAGTTGAAGTTCGTGCCTGACGAGGAGAGCTTTTTCGACCTCAAGAAGGAGACGCTGGGCCTGACACGGGTAGCGGTGGGCGTGTGGGAAGGCTTTATCTTCATCAACGTCGATCCCAATCCGACCGAGACCTTGCAGGAGTATCTGGGCGATATGGCAACCGGACTGGAGGGCTATCCGTTTGCCGCATTGTCCACCACCAGTACCTCGTGGACCTCGGAGGTAAACGCCAACTGGAAAGTCATCAAGGATGCCTTTCAGGAAGTGTACCATATTGCCTTTTTGCACAAACGCTCCATCCCGGACTCGTTTACCAGCAAGGCCAACCCCTACGCCCACAGCCTGGATGTCACCCTGTATCCGCGACATGGCAGTATGTCACTGTTCGGCAGCGCAGACTACAAACCCAGTCCGGTGGCCAAACTGGCGGCCCAGCATGGCGAGATTGTCATTCGTAGCGACTTTTCGGTGGACGGTCTGCCGGCAGGGGTGAATCCGCTGCGGAGCGAGGCCTGGTCGCTGGACCTGAACGTGATCTTTCCGGCCTTCTTTGTCGATGTTTCTCAGGGGTCGTATTTTACCCATCAGTTCATACCAGTTGGCGTGGATAAGACGCTGTGGACCTCGACCCAGTACTACACCAAGGCGACCACGCCGGGGCAGCGTTTCAGCCAGGAATACGGCAACGTGATCTTCCGCGACATCATTCTGGAGGACGGCCGGACATTCGAGGAAACCCAGACCATGCTCTCGTCCGGCGCGAAAAAAGAGTTTTATCTGCACGACGAAGAGATTCTCGTCCGACACAGCCATGATGTCATTGACAAGATGCTCACGGGTCAACCCGTTGACAGCGCGTTTGCTGCCAACGGAAAGGAGGCAGCTTCCCATGCCTGAGGCACGTTTACCCGCGCAGTTCCAAGACTTGGAAAAATGGCTCGCCTGGTCGTTGGAAACCGAAGGCGAGCGGAGCGACCAACGTCAAGCCAGCACCATGGAAGACATCACTGCCTTCTACGAGGCAATGCTGGCGCGCATGGAAGCGGTGCTGCCCTACCTGGAGCAGTTCAGCCTGGAAGAACTCCCGGACGATGCCCAGCACCTGTTTTATCTCACTCTGTCCCTGGCGGAAGTTGCGCCCGCGGTCGAGCAGTTCGGCCAACCCAGTGTGGTGGACGGCTACGACATCAAACGCTTTGTCGCCAGCCACAGATAAGACAGAACGGTCAGTTTTTCCTTGATGCGAAGAGGGGCATGAGTTGCCCCTCTTTTTTTATGACGAGAGAATATGGAAAGGACGGTATATGTGTGACCGCATGGAGCATTATCGGAAAATCTGGGAGCGTATCAGAGAAACGTACTACACAGGATATATGAAAGTAGAGCATGGGCTACAGGCAGCCTTGTATGCGGAATTTCGGATAATCTTGCCGAATGTCAATGTTGTTGTCGAACCGAGATGGTATGTGAATGGGAAGCGCCGGCATCCTGACTTGGTCATAGTAGAAGAAGAGACAATTACCGATATTTTTGAGCTGAAATTCAAGCCCTGGGGGGAGCCTAAATTTAAGAAAGATATCAATAGATTACTGGAATACCCGGACTATCAGGAGTATCCGGTACGCCTGTCCGCATACGAGGACCCAGACACGTACCAGGAGCGGAATTTACCGTTACATCAAGACGTTCGTCTGCATTTTGTCGCGGTGGGGCTGCACAACGCTCCTGCCGTGCAGCCCCACCGCCTCGTGGAAGAAATGCCGGTACTGCAAGAGAATCCGGGGAGACTGAATCACTGGTTTGGACGGGTCAGAGGCGACACCGCCGAGAATAGAGAATGGTCTATTGAATTTGGTATCTGATAACTCGTTCCAGTGGACCACCTGATACCGACGGAGGACAGACAGGATCATCTCTGGATACCAGCCGCGAGAAGATGATACGTTTGACCCGTTTCGATTTGTTCCACAACATCACTAAAGGAGGTCGGTATGATTCGCCCCGAACGGATTGCCCATGTTGTGATTAAGGTGAGCGACCTTGAACGCTCAAAAAAGTTCTACACCGAAGTGCTGGGGATGCAGGTCATGAAAGACACGCCTGAAATTGGCGCGGTCTTTTTGGCCAATCATGCCCGCGACCACCACGAGATTGCCCTCTTTCAGATCGGTCCGGACGCCGAGTCGCCCCGGCCCGACCAGGTCGGACTCGCCCATATTGCCTTTCGGTTGCGGAGCGAAGCGGAACTCAAGACCGCCTACGAAGAACTCAAGGCGAGAGAGGTGCCGGTAAACTTCACCGTAGACCACGGCGTAACCAAGAGCATCTACTTCCTCGACCCGGACGGCCTTGAGCTCGAAGTCTATTGCGACAACCCCATAGAAGAATATGCGGGCCTGCCCAACGCCTATCTGGGTACGGACAAGCTGGAATTCGCCCAGAACGAGCGCGGCCTGGTGGATGTGATCGCTTCGCTCCGGCAGTGATCTCTTTATTTCCCTCTCCCTGCTAGGGAGAGGGCCAGGGTGAGGGTCGCTCGGAACGAGTTTTCTTGAGATTCCCCTCACCTCAATCCTCTCCCCTCAGGGGCGAGGAAGCAGAGCTTAAAATCACGACACGTCATAACCTGGAGTACTCATGGGCATTCGGACCGGCGCACAATACCGAGAGAGTTTGCGAGACGGGCGGAGCATTTATGTGAATGGCGAACGGGTCAAGGATGTCACGACCTACCCGCCATTCCAAGGGGTGGTGGAGACCATTGCCGCTCTGTACGACCTCCAACACCAGCCCGCGCAGCAGCCCCCGCTGACCTATCCGTCGCCCAAGGACGGCCAACCGGTCGGACTCTCCTTTCTGATGGCGGACAGCGTTGAAGATGTCGAGCGTCGCGTCCGCGCCGAGGAATTTCGGGCGGCGCTGACCTGCGGTTTGATGGGCCGCATGCCGGACTTCATGAACGCGCTAGTGACGGACGCCGCGATTGCCGCGCCGTTTATCGGTCAGCGTGAGCCCCGTTTTGGTGAGAATACCCTGCGCTATTACGAAGCCTGTCGGGACGAGGACTGGTGCCTGACCCATACCCTGGTTGACCCCCAGATCGACCGCTCAAAAGGGCCGGCGGAACAGCGTGATCCCGAGGCGGCTTTGCATGTGGTGCGCGAGACGGACAACGGCATTGTGGTCAGCGGCGCCCGGATGCTCTCCACGCTCGCCCCCTTTTCCAACGAACTCTGGGTGGGACCGTTCTATCCGCGCAAACCGGGAGAAGAAGCCTATACCCTGTGCTTTGCCGTCCGCATGGATACCCCAGGCCTCAAGTTTATCTGCCGTGAGGCCTATAACACGGGCCGGAGTCGGTTTGATCGGCCGCTGTCGTATCGGTTCGACGAAGAAGACGCCCTCGCCGTTTTCGACACCGTCGAGGTGCCCTGGGAGCGGGTGTTCATCAATGGTGATATCGAGGCCTCCAACTACATCCTCGGCCGGGCGCCCGGTTATGCCCTGCTCCAGGCGGTCATTCGCGGAACCGTCAAGCTCCGTTTCATGGCCGGGCTGGCCTGTAGCGTGGCCGAGGCAATCGGCCGGACCAAGGCGCAGCACGTCCAAGCCCAGCTCGGTGAGCTGGTGGCAAATGTTGAAATTGCCAATGGCCTGCTGCAAGCGGCGGCGCACAATGTTGTCACCAATCACAAAGAAGGGGGGTCGCTCCGTTCGCTTGCCGCCTCGCTGTGGGTGTTTATTCCTCAGGCGCAGATGCGGGCGGCTGAGGTCATCCGACAGGTCAGCGGCAGCGGGCTGATCATGACGCCCACGGAAGGGGATCTGCAAAACCCGGAGATCGCGCCCTATCTCGAACGCTATCTCCAGGGCAAAAACCTGTCGGCGCGCAATCGGGTGCAACTCTTCAAGTTGGCCTGGGATATGTTGGGTGAGCAGTTCGGCAGCCGGCAGTTGCAGTACGAATGGTTCTACGCGGGTGATCCCACGTTTACCCGGTCGCGTTTCTATCACTCACCCGCGGTGCAAGAGTATAAGGCCATGGTGGAGCGCATCCTGGACGAGGGGAAGAGCGCCTAGACGGTCGGGGCAACCACGAGGTTACCCCGCTGGAAGGCCTGGTTCGAGAGCCTAGCTGGGCGGATTGGTGGAAACGATATCCGGCGTCTCTTCCAAACCCAGCGCGGCAATGGGTGCCTCAAAGCGTTCGGTCATGACCGCATCCTCGTCGTGAAAGTCCCGCGTGAAGCAGCAGTATTCCATCTGCATGCCGTTGGGGTCCTTAAAGTAAATCGACTTGGCCCAGTCGTGGTCCACGACGGCCGAGACCTCCACGCCTTTGTCCTGCAGCTCTTGTCGTTTTTCTTCGAGCGCCGCTTCCGTACCAGCCTCAAAAGCGAAGTGGTAGAACGCACTCGGGACACCGAGTCCCCGGTTGATGCCGGCGTCGTACTCGACCGGAACACCGGGAATCGCCTTGGCCTCCATAAAGGCCAGCAACTGGTCACGACCCGTATCAAAAAAGATATGCCGAATATGGCCGCCTTCTTTGATCTTGATGGTGTCGCAGCGAACCGGCTTGAAGCCCAGGATGTCTTCGTAAAACTCGCGCGTCTTATCCAGGTCGAGCGTTGACAGCCCAATATGAGAAAAGCCTTTCTTTGTCATGACCGAACCCTCCTTTTTCGCGTCTGTGGTTCCGCTGCCTTTTTTTGGGTCTACCACAGCTTCCGAAGGAAAGAAACCGAGAAAACCGCCCGCTGCGCGCTTCTCATTGACACACTGCGAGCAGGCCGAGTAGGCTCTCCTGGCCGGACAATGAGGAGGCAGGTATGGATTTCGGCGTACTCGTATTTCCCCAACCGGACCGCTGCGTAGACCACGCCAGGCTGGCCGAGGCGCAGGGCTTCAGCCATGTGTGGGTTGAGGACTCGCCCATGATGGCCGGGGACGTGTATTTATGTCTGGGTCTGATGGCGCGGCACACCTCACGCGTCACCCTCGGAACCGGGGTGGCGGTGGTCGGAACGCGCAGCGCGCCCGTGGCTGCCCAGGCCATTGCCACGCTCAATCAGCTTGCCCCCGGACGCGTCGTCTTTGGGCTGGGGACCGGCAATAGCGCGCGGCGGGCGATGGGGCTGCCGCCCTGCTCGCTGCGTGAGCTGCGCGAGTATATCGCGATTCTGCGTGGCCTGCTGAGTAACCGGGAGGTGGCCTACCAGGAGGGAGCGGAAACCCGCCGGATCAAATTTTTTCATCAAGACTACGCGTTTATTAACACCCGCGAGCCGATTCCCATTTATGTGGCGGCCAACGCGCCACGGGCCATGCGGCTGGCCGGCGAGTTGGGCGACGGCTGGCTGACCTCACGGACCAATACGGTCGAAGGCTTTGCGGCGGCCTGGCGTCAGGTCAGCAGCGGCATTGAACAGGCTGGGAAAAATGCGGACCGGGTAGACCGCGTGCTCTTCACCACAGCCTGTCTGCTGGGTCCGAACGAAGGGTTGGATTCTGAGCGAGTCAGGGCCCAGGCCGGCCCGTGGGCAACCGTCGCCCTGCACTCACTGTATGAAACGCTCAAGGAGCCCGAGGCCGCCCCGGCGCCTCTCCGCTCAATTTTTGCCCGATACCAAGCCTTTATGGAGCAACGTCTCCAGGACAAGGATGCGTATTATTTTGACCTGCACGACGGCCACTGTTTATACGTCCGTGAGGAAGAAGCTCAGTTTGTGACACCCGAAGTCATTCAGGCGACCACGCTGACGGCCCAGCCCGCCGCCCTGCTGGAACGGCTGCGCAGCCTGGAGCGGGCAGGTGTCCGCCAGGTGACTTTCATTCCGACCTTTGACGCCTTTGAAGAATTTGTGACAACTTTCGGAGAACAGGTTCTTGCCCGTTGGTAGGGCTCCGTGCCTGCCGCCGGCTTGCCCTGGCAGTCGCCCTCCGATACAGCAGAGAAAGGTTTGACGCTGCGCCCCTATCTCTGAGTCGTGGGAGAACAGGCAGGACTATGGCCCCTTTCGACCCCAACACCCTTGAAGAAAAAGGCCAACAGCAGTTGCAGGCCGTGCTGGAGGGACTCTCCCCGACGCACTCCTCGACCTTACTCGGCGCGCTAGCGCGGCTCGAGCCGCCTATTGTCCAGGCGTGGTTGCAGGAAGAACTCCTCCAGGAATGGGTCCAACAGGGCCGCCACGTGAGCGCCACGCTGGGCGCGCGCGGGGAAACGCTGGCCACGGCCATGTTCGCGGCCACCCCTGAACTGTTGCCGGTGTTATCCCGGCTGGAGATGCTCGAATGGGTCCGTTTTCTGCTGGATATCGAAGCCGTCAGCGGCGCAACCGACTTTGCGCGTTTCCCGGACGGTCTGACTGCCCTGGACCGCTCGGAACGGATCAGCGTCTATCGTCTGGGCCGGTCGGCCGTGTATCACTCGCGCGAGGCTGCCGCGGGTATTTACCATGCCCTGCCCCACACCCTGGTCAATCTTTCGGAGCGGCTGCGGAACGTGTTGCTGCGTTGCCTCCAACCGGTGGCGGCCTTCGACCCGGAACCGCTGCCGGCCGTGATTCCGTTTCTTGAGCCCACGCTGAGGAGTTTAGCGCCCGCCCAGCAGCTCTCCGTATTGGAGCGGATTGCCGAACTCGCCCGTATTTTTCCCGCCGGGATTGCCCGCCTCTTTCGGACGCTGTCCCGCGCGTATGAAGAAGTCGGCGCCGAGGGGGTGTTGACCTGGATTCAGACCGGAGAAGAGATCGCGCAGCGCAATCCGCACGCCGCAGAAGCCTTTTTCACCCTGGAGTCCCGGACCAGTTTCCAGGTCTTGCGGCACGAGTCGTCGGCCGTGCCGCTCTCCGAAGTGCATAGTGCCTTGGTGAAGTTCATGCATATGCTGTGTGGCGAAGCGGTCAGTATCCAGGAAATCGGGGAGGTGTCCTTCCCGCCCCCGTTGGCGATTGTTGACGACGAAGACGAGTTTCTGCCCCTGCCGGCCAGCATCGACCTGTTTGCGACTTTTGAGGAGAACTTTCGGCTGTACTGCATGTTCGCCGCCCATCAGGCGGGCCGGATCGAGTTTGGGACCTACGATCTCTCCATTCCCGACATCTGGGCGCAGGTGCCGCCGTTTGTCCGGGAACGGGCCGAGGCGACTGCGCACCCGCCCCGCGGTCTGGCTGCCTATTGCAAGCTCTTTCCCAAGCCCGAACAGCTTGAGGCGCTGTTCATGTTCGTCGAGGGCCAGCGGATCAACGCCTGTCTGGCCGCGGCCTATCCCGGCCTGCAAAAAGACCTGGCCTGGGCCGTATCGCACACCCGTATCCTGCCGCCCCTTATCCAGTCGATCCTGCCGTATCTGAACGCCACGCTGAAACCCGGCTGGGAGCACGACGCCACGGTGGCGGGCAGCCTGCTGATGGCCACCGAGCTGTATGCGTCACTGCCCGAATACGCCTCGCAGCTAGCGCGGGAGCAAAAGGACGAAGCTGGCATGGCCGGTGCGCCGGACGCGATGATGCAGGGGACGCGCGAGCCTGAGCTGTCCGAGCGCGAGCAGGCCGTCCTGCAGCGGATTCTTTTGACGCTGCGCCAGCATCAAAAAAAGAAAAAGATTCGCCAGACCCGGCCGGCCTCCATCCACGGGACGCCGCTGGATGCGCTGGACACCGAGGAAGACGAAACCGGACAGGAAGAATCCAAAAAGGAGCAACTGCGCCGGCGGCATTCCGTTGTGGGCGTCCGCTATGTCTATGACGAGTGGGATTTTCTGATCGAGGACTACCGTGCCCGCTGGTGCGAACTCCACGAGGTCCCCCTGGCCGGCGACCGGGGCGGCTTCTTTGAGAGCACGCTCAGCCGCTATAGCGAGGTCATTCCAAACATTAAACGTGAGTTCCGACAGATGCGGCCCAAGATGTTCCGTCTGGTCAAGGGGCTGGAAGATGGCGAAGTGATAGACCTGGACGCGGCCGTGGCGGCTCGGGTCGATCTGCACACCGGGGTGGCGCCGTCCACGCGGCTATACGCCGCCAGGCAGCCCTTGGAGCGTGATGTTGCCGCGCTCTTTCTCCTGGACCTGAGTGCTTCGACCGATGCCCGGATTCAGCAGGAAACCGATAACGGACACAGCGAAACGAGCGGTATCCGGGTGATTGACGTCCTCAAAGAGGCGGTTGTGGTGTTGTCTGCCGCCCTGGAGGAAATCGGGGATGCGTACGCCGTCTACGGTTTTTCCAGCGCCGGGCGGTATAACATCGAGTTCTATCCGGTCAAGGCGTTTGGCGAGAAGCTGTCGGATAAGGTCAAAGGCCGCATCAGCGGCTTGGAGCCCCAGCGCAGTACGCGTATGGGCGCTGCCGTTCGGCATGCGACCCGCAAACTCAAAGACGTTGCCAGCCGCGCGAAAATTCTGGTCCTGCTCAGCGACGGATTCCCTGAAGACGCCGACTATGGCCGAGACGAAAACGCACCGATGTATGGCCTGCGCGATACCATGATGGCTTTGCGCGAGGCCGAGCGCGAGAATATCATGTCGTTCTGTCTGACGATTGATAAGGGCGGCCATGATTATCTGCGCGAGATGTGTCCGCCGTCGCGCTATATGGTCCTGGAGGACATCCCGTCCCTCCCGTCAGAACTGCCCAAGATCTACCAACGCCATATCCGGATGCAATTGTCCGAGTGAACCAGGCGCAGGCCGTGCTGTTCCGTTTATCCGAATCAAGGGAAAAAAGGGGCGGATATGGAGAAAATTCGTTGGAAAAGCGGAGAAAACGGCCAACCCCCCCTAAAAGTCTTGTAACTTGCAAATTTTAGCAGTATGGGTCCTATGAGCTCCGATCAAATCAAAAAGGATCGCGAGCAAAAATTCCAATTCCCAAGGAGGGGCATTATGCCGGAATATGATCTCGTGATCAAAGATGGAATGGTCATCGATGGAACGCGACTGCCGCGCTATAAGGCGGACATCGGCGTCAAAGATGGCAAGATTGCCAAGATCGGCCGCCTGCAATCGCATCAGGGGACGAAAACCCTGGACGCGGGAGGGCATATGGTGGTGCCGGGCTTTATTGATTTACACACCCACTATGATGCGCAGTTGTTCTGGGACCCGTATCTGACGATTTCCGGCTGGCATGGCATTACCTCCGTGGTGATCGGCAACTGCGGCTTTGGCTTTGCCCCGGTCCCGCCCGAGGATCAGGAGCGGGCGATGCTGACCATGACCCGCACCGAAGCGATTCCGTACGACTCGATGAAGGCCGGGATGCCCTGGGACTGGGTGACCTTCCCGGAGTTTCTGGACAGTGTCGAGCGCACGCCCAAAGGCTTGAACATCCTGCCGTATATGCCGATTGCACCCCTGATGGTGTGGGTAATGGGGCGTGAAGAGGCGAAGTCGGGCCGGCTGCCGACGGACGATGAACACCGGGAGATGGTGCGCTTACTGCACGAAGGCATGGACGCGGGTGGCTGTGGCTGGTCGGCCCAACGCTTTGGGGAAGACAGCGTACAGTGTGACTATGACGGTACACCCATGCCGACCGATATCATGCACAACGAGACCTGCCTGGAACTCGCCAAGGTGTTAGGTGATCGCAACGAGGGCTTCATTCAGATGTCGCTCATCCCCAGCGTGGCGCCGATGGAAGTCATTGAAAGCCACTACGAAGAATTGGCCAAGGTGAGTGGTCGGCCGATTCTGTATAATGTCATTCAGGTCCAGGATGCCGACCCCAGCCGTCACCGGAATCTGTTAGCCTGGATCGAACGCTGCCGCCAAAAGGGCCTGCGCATCTACGGCCAGACGATCTCAACCGACGCCGGTTTCACCTTTACCTTTACCGACTGGAATTTGTGGGACGATGATCCGGCCTGGCGGGAAGCGACGCTGGGGACGGTGGAAGAACGGAAGTCGAAGTTGGCGGACCCGACCCGCCGGCCGGCCTTAAAGAACGACCCCACCGGCGCGGTCACCAGCTCGTTTGACGACGTCATTATTCTTGATGTAAAGCGCGCGGACATGAAGCACCTGGAGAATCTGACCCTGCGTGAAGCGGGTGAGAAGGAAGGCAAGCATCCCGTGGATGCCATGCTCGACCTGGCCCTGGCCGATAACATGGAGACGACCTTCTATACCCCGTCCGTGGGCGAGAAGAATGAATATCTCCAGGAACTCGTCACTCCAGACTCCTCGCTGCTGGGGGTCTCGGACGGTGGCGCCCATACCAAGTTCTTCTGCGGCGGACGCTATTCCACGGAAGCGATTACGCGCATAGTCCGTGACCTGAACATGATGAGCCTGGAAGAGGTCCACTGGCGGCTGAGTGCTATGCCGGCAGCCTGCGCGGGTTTTAATGACCGCGGCGTGCTGCGTGAGGGCGCACCGGCCGACATCGTGGTCTACGACTACGACAACCTGGAAACCCTGCCGATGGAAGTCGCCCACGATCTGCCGGGTAAGGAATGGCGGCGGGTGCAAAAGGCCAAAGGCTACCGGGCGGTGCTGGTGAACGGCGAGATGACGCTGGAGAACGACCGGAACACGGGCAATATTCCCGGCAAGCTGCTCCGGCACGGCGGCTAAGAGCAGAAGACCCGCTCGGGACCGTGGGTCCTAGAGCGTGAGAGCTGACGGAGAGAGCAGGGCGCTGTTACCGGCGCCCTGCTCTGCGGAAACGCTCAAGGGTCGTATCAATCCACTCTCTACCCTCCAATATCTCCCGCGCAACAGCCTTGCGATAAGCTGCTTTTCGCCATATACACGTGGTGAACCGCGGTTCACTCTACCGGACCGTGAGCAAAAATCTGAGGCCTTTTAAGGAGGGGCGCTATGTCGGAATATGATCTCGTGATCAAAGACGGAATGATTATCGATGGGACGCGACTGCCGCGTTACCGAGGCGATATTGGTGTCAAAGACGGCCAAATTGCGAAGATTGGCCGCATTCAGGCCCACCAGGGCACCAAGACGCTCGATGCCGAAGGGCATATGGTAGTGCCGGGTTTTATTGATCTGCACACCCACTATGATGCGCAGTTGTTTTGGGACCCGTATCTGACGATTTCGGGCTGGCATGGCATTACCTCCGTGGTGATCGGTAACTGCGGCTTCGGCTTTGCGCCCGTGGCACCCGAAGATCAGGAACGAGCCATGCTCACCATGACCCGCACCGAGGCGATTCCATACGACTCAATGAAGGCCGGGATGCCCTGGGACTGGGTCACCTTCCCGGAATTCCTGGACAGTGTCGAGCGTACGCCCAAAGGCTTGAACATTCTGCCGTATGTGCCGATTGCACCGTTAATGGTGTGGGTGATGGGCCGCGAAGAGGCCAAATCGGGCCGAATGCCGACGGATGATGAACACAAGAAGATGGTGCAGCTCTTACATGAAGGCATGGCGGCGGGTGGCTGTGGCTGGTCAGCCCAACGCTTTGGGGAAGACAGCGTACAGTGTGATTATGACGGTACGCCCATGCCGACCGACATCATGCACCAGGAAACCTGTGTCGAATTTGCGAAAGTCTTATCCGACCGGAATGAGGGCTTCATCCAGATGTCTCTTATCCCGAGTGTGTCCGGCTTCAAGGAAATCGAGAAGAATTACGAAGAGCTGGCTTTGGCCAGTGGGCGGCCGATTCTGTACAATGCCATTCAAGCCCTGGATTCCGACCCGAGCCGCCACCGCAATCTGTTAGCCTGGATCGAACGTTGCCGCCAAAAGGGCCTGCGCATCTACGGTCAGTTGGTCTCGACCAGCGCCGGCTTTACCTTCACCTTCCATGACTGGAATTTATGGGATGACGATCCGGCCTGGCGGGAAGCGACCATGGGCACCGTAGAAGAGCGGAAGTCGAAGTTGGCGGACCCGACCCGGCGCGCCAGCTTAAAGAACGACCCGACTGGTGCGGTCACGGCCTCGTTTGACGACGTCATTATTCTTGAGGTGAAGCGCGCGGACATGAAGCACCTGGAGAATCTGACCCTGCGGGAAGCGGGTGAGAAGGAAGGCAAGCATCCCGTGGATGCCATGCTCGACCTGGCGGTTGCCGACGATATGGCCACGACCTTCTACTCGCCGGCGGTTGGTGAGAAGAACGAGTTTCTCAAAGAAATCGTCAACGACTCCACGCTGCTGGGGGTCTCGGACGGTGGCGCCCACACCAAGTTCTTCTGCGGTGGACGCTATTCCACGGAGTCCATCACCCGGATGGTCCGTGAGATGAATATGATGAGCCTGGAAGAGGTCCACTGGCGGCTGAGTGCCCAGCCGGCAGCCTGCGCGGGTTTTAAGGACCGCGGTGTGCTGCGGGAAGGCGCGCCGGCCGACATCGTGGTCTACGACTACGACAACCTGGAAATCCTGCCAACGGAAGTGGTACACGATCTGCCGGGCAAAGAATGGCGGCGGGTGCAAAAGGCCAAAGGCTACCGGGCAGTCCTGGTGAACGGCGAGATGACGCTGGAGAATGACCAGAACACGGGTAATATTCCCGGCAAGCTGCTCCGGCACGGAGGCTAAGAGCAGCAGACCCGCTTGGGGCCGTGGTCCTAGAGCGTGAGAGCTGACGGAGAGAGAAGGGCGCTGTTACCGGCGCCCTTCTTTTTTGGGGCACGGGCACGAAAGGAGATGCTGGAACTCGTAGTATCTGCCCGGGTTCTCTGCTTGTCTTCGCTGTGTACCTGTGGACGTTGGGTGAGGAGGGAGGTCGATGGCTGAACCCCAAGGTGTGTTAGAGCATGAACTCAGACGTATCGATGGGCGCCCCTACGGGTTTTATAAGGACCTGCGAGGACAAGCGTACACGCTCGGCCCGTACGGATTGAGGTTCGATCACATCCAGGGCGACCCCTTTGCGTCGCCGAGTCGCGTGCGGGTCGATATTCCGGCCAGCCGGGCCACCCTGCCCGCCTGGTCATGCGCCGGAGCGACGGCCCGCCGGGCGAGCGCCGACTTTGTGCATCGGGCTCTTCTTCGCACGCTCTCCGCCAGCCGAGGCAAACTCGGCTCCGGCAAAAGCGGCCTGCTCGAAATCATGCCGGTGGGTCAACAAGTGCTGGAGCGAACCGCCGTTCTGGTCCGGCCCGACGGTGACCTGCGCGTCCGGCTGAGCGTGGGCCTGCCGGCCGCGGGACGACGCATCCTGGGACGTGAAGCGGCCCAACTGCTGACCCGTCGACTGCCCGCAGTCCTTGATCGTATATTCGATGAATTAGAACCCAATACCTTACAAGGTCACGTTCGTTGTATCGAAGACCAGGTAGCGTTGCGGAAACAACTGCACGACAACGGCCTGGTCGCTTTCCTGTCTGAAGGTAGTATTTTGCCCCGCCGGAGTGGAGCGGATGATCGACCCATGGATGCCGCTATTCCGCTCGACGTGCCCCAAGCGCTGGCGTGTGAACTCCGGGCTCCTCATGCGGGTCTGCTGCGCGGTCTCGGTCTGCGGGCCGGTGTGACGCTGATTGCCGGGGGCGGCTATCATGGCAAATCGACCCTGCTCTCGGCGCTGGCCAACGGCGTGTACGATCATATCCCGGGTGATGGTCGAGACCGCTGTGTTTCCGTGGCGAGTGCGGTGAGTATTCGGGCCGAAGACGGACGTTCGGTGCGAGGGGTCGATCTGCGACCGTTTATTAACGCGCTGCCCCTGGGTCGCCGAACGGACTGGTTCGATACCGCGGATGCCTCGGGCAGCACCTCTCAGGCGGCGGCCATTATTGAGGCCCTGGAAGCCGGGGCAAGCGCGCTGCTGATCGACGAAGACACCGCGGCGACAAACTTCATGATCCGCGACGCGCGGATGCGGCGTCTGGTGCCCAGTGAAAAAGAACCGATCACGCCCTATCTCGATCGGGTCCGCCAGTTGTGGGAAGAAAAACAGGTCTCGTCGGTCCTCGTTGTTGGGGGAGCCGGCGACTATCTCGATGTGGCTGACACGGTTATCCAGATGGACGCATACCGACCGCAGGATGTGACGCAGCGGGCGCGCGAGGTTGCCCACGAGTTGCCACAAAAAACCTCCAGCCCCCAGGCTCCGGGAGCCTGGCTCGAATCGCGCCCGCGCCGGCCCGACCCACGCAGCCTCGATCCCAGGCGGGGACGTAAACAGGAGCGCGTCCGAAGCGTCAAAACCCGTGCGATTGAGTTCGGGAGTGAAGAGATCGATGTCTCCCTGCTGTACCAACTGGTCGATGCCGCCCAATGCCGCATGATTGGCGATATGTTGCTGCAATGCGCCCGCGGGCTATGTGACGGAAAAAAGACCGTCCCTGAGCTGCTCGACCGGATTGAGGCCGAGATAGAGAAAGACGGTCTGGACGCCATGACCGACCGAGACTTCGGTGACCGCGCCCGCGCCCGGCGGTTCGAAATCGCCGCAGCGCTCAATCGGCTGCGGAGTCTGCGCTTGGTAGGCGGAGGATAATAGTCGTTACTCTGAAGGTTCTTCTTCTTTTCTCAGAACATAATGTGTATAAGCATCGAGTTGTGAGGATCAATGGAAAATAAATCTACCAATAGGAGTTCATACTGAGTCCGAACGCGTCTGCGCGATCCTGTATGATAAGGAGGGTAGGTCTCAGTGCCCTAATCTATGTTTGGTCAGAGTCGAAGGAAAATTCACGTATTGACGAATCCCCCGAAGGTCATTAAGTGCTATGTCAGAAGTCGATGAAATCAAGGAGTTTATCGGTTATCTAAAAGCCATATTTGCATTGATCCTGGCAACAACAGTTGGGCTAATTAGTTGGCTTGTCCAAAATTATAATTCAACGGAAAAGCTGCTTGTTTATGCCGATATTCTTCTCATTACCATTTTGATAATCGCTCTCATATTAATTAATAGGAAGATCCTCAGCGACATAAGACGACTCAGGGAGCTGTGAGATGGAAATTCTTGTTGTCCTCACCGTAACTTTCTTTGTCGGGGCTCTGGTCTATATTGTCGGTCAGGCTCTGCGTCATTGACCTGGAAGGTGCGGCTCAGGATTCCCAAAAAATTTAGGTGCAGCCAAATTTGCAAGGCTTGTAGTTCGAGTAGGTCCCTCAGATAAGTCGTTTCTGAACTCCCGCCCGCCCCCATTCCGCCTCGTTGCCTCTCCCGCTACACTCCTGTCTTCATGCCTGCTTCAGCCCCGCCACAATCGGCTCGCGTCCGGTTTGCCACCAAGATTTTTTACGGTGTCGGGTCAGTTTCCGAAGGCACGAAAAATACGGTCTTCAACGTTTTTCTGCTCTTCTATTACAACCAGGTCCTTGGCCTGTCGGGCACCTTAAGCGGGAGCGCGATCTTTATTGCGCTGTGTATCGACGCGATTACCGATCCCTTGGTTGGCTCGATTTCCGACAATTTTCATTCGCGCTGGGGACGCCGCCATCCGTTTATGTATCTGGCTGCGCTGCCTATGGCGGTGTGTTTCTTCCTCCTGTTTAACCCGCCGGCGCTGAGTCAGAGCGGACTTTTTGTGTGGTTATGCAGCTTTGCGGTTGGGGTGCGCCTGGCCATGACGTTCTACGCGGTGCCGAGCGGAGCCATGCTGCCGGAACTCTCGCCCGATTATGATGAGCGGACTTCTCTGGTGAGCTATCGCCTGTTGTTTGGCTGGTCCGGTGGCCTGACGGCGTCCGTGGTGGGCTATTTTTATTTCTTTGCTCCCTCCGAGGCGTTTGCCGATGGCCGCTTGAATCCCGGCGCGTATGAAGGATTTGCGCTGGTGTGTGCCGGGATGATGCTCACGACAATTCTGGCCTGCGCGCTTGGGACGCATGGGCTTATTCCGAGTCTGCGCGCCCCAGCGGCAAAACGGAAGTTCACGCTGGGGCGATTTGTCGGTGAGCTGCGGGCGGCCTTCTCCAATCGGTCCTATCGGATGCTGGTCATAGGCTCTTTGTTTGCCGCTGGGGGGCGGGGATTTAATGACGTGATGTGGCTGTATATGAACACTTATTTCTGGGGATTCTCGACCAAGGAAATTGGCCTGCTGACCTTCGGCCTGTTTCTCTCTGCCCTTATTGCCTTTTGTCTGACTCGTCCGCTGACTGAACGATTTGATAAAAGACAGGTCGTGCTCGGTTCGGCGGCCTTTGCCATCTTTTTTGGGCCCGTGCTGATTTTTTTGCGCCTGCTCGACCTGCTGCCTGAAAACGGACAGCCGAGTCTGCTGCCCCTGATCGCCGGCCATGTCATCCTCCTGGTGACTGCGGTGGTTGCCATCGATATCCTGATTCCTGCCATGATTGCCGATAGCGTGGACGAAAACGAAATTATGACCGGAGAACGCCAGGAGGGCGTCTTTTTCTCTACTATCACATTTTGTGCAAAGGCGGCGTCCGGCATCGGCGGGCTTCTGGCAGGCGTGGCCCTCGACCTCATCCAGTTCCCGACCATGGCGGAGCCCGGGACGGTAGCGGCCTCTCAGGTTTTTACCCTGGGTCTTGCCGTTGGCCCGGGGTTAATGCTGCTCTTTCTGTGCGCGCTGGTCTTTTTATCCCGGTATCGAATGACGCGCGCCCGGCATCTTGAGGTCCTGGCTGAGCTCGGCCGCCGCCAGAACGATGTTGCGCGGCGTGAACCAGAGGTTGCCTCCGCAGGCCGTTAAGGCCGTATGGCCCGCCCCTGTTTTCTTTCCTTTTCTCTTGCATTTCGCCCTCAAAGCAGCCACAAGGAGAAAAAACGCCTCTCGCCGGTGGTGAGGGAGAGGCGCGGGGATAAACCAACAGACACACATGCAAGGAGGGTTGTCATGAAAGTTGGTATGTCGGTTTTTATGCAGAACACGGGCGAGCGGTGGTCGGACTACGAGGTCTACAAGAATGACCTCCGTCTGGCGGACCAGGCTGAAGACCTGGGCTTTGACTCATTATGGAGTGTTGAGCACCATTTTACGCCCTATACCATGGTGCCCAATGTCACCCAGTTCCTGACCTATATGGCCGGTCGAACGCAAAAGATTGAACTGGGAACGATGGTGATTGTCTTACCCTGGCACGACCCGGTGCGGGTGGCTGAAGAGATTGCCATGCTGGACCTCTTGTCCAACGGTCGTATCACCATCGGCTTTGGCCGTGGGGCGGCAACGGTAGAGTATGACGGCTTCCGCGTTCCCATGGAAGAATCGCGCGACCGTTTTGTCGAAGCCGCCGAGGTGGTAGTCAAAGCATTATCCAATGAGCGGTTTTCGCACCAGGGCAGGTTTTTTCAAATTCCCGAGACGAGCATCCGTCCCCGTCCTTTTTCCCACCCGGAACAGCGCCTGTATGGTGCGGCGGTCAGCCCGGATACGGCCGAGCGGATGGCCCAGTTGGGATTAGGCGTACTGGTTGCGGTTCCGTTGCACGGCTGGGATGCGGTCGCGCAAGACGTGCAGCGGCACGACGAGATCATTCGGGCGGCGGGTAAAGAACCAGTCCCGCCCATCGTCGCCAGCTTTGTCTATGTTGGGGAGACCGAGAAAGAGGCTCGTGAGGGCGCAACCCAACACATGGGTGGTTACTGGGGGTCGGCCGATGCCCACTATAATTTCTCGGACGGGCACCTCAAGCAGGTCAAGGGCTATGAGCACTATGGGGTGATTGCCGATAATGCAAAGACCACAACACCTGAGCAGGGGGTACAAGATTTTATCAATCTCCAAGTGGCCGGAACCCCGGATCAGTGCATCGCCCAAATTCACGCCATGCAAGAAAAAGTCGGCTTCGATCATCTGATTGCGGTCTTCAGCTATGGAGGGATGCCGCCTGAACAGACCGAGCGGAATATGCAGCTGTTTGCGTCTGAAGTGCTGCCCAAGCTCCAAAGCCAAGGGGCCCCGGTCACGGTTGGCGCTACCGTGTCCCACCTCCCGGCCAAGTAGCAAGCTTGCATCCGGTATTATAAAAGGGAGCCTCAGTGCAGGCTCCCTTTATTTTTGTGCGTGCAGGAGGCGTTGTGGGATTCGCCAAGGATATTCTGTGTATTGGGGCGGGCTATGTCGGCGGGCCAACCATGGCCATGATTGCCGCCCGTTGTCCCCACTACAAGGTGACCGTTGTTGATATCAACCCCGCCCGTATTGCGGCCTGGCAGAGTGACCAACTGCCGATCTATGAGCCCGGTCTCGACGAGGTGGTGCGGCAGGCACGCGGCCGCAACCTTTTTTTTTCGACCCAGGTCGAGCAGGGCATCCGCGACGCCGATATTATCTTTGTCTCGGTCAATACCCCCACAAAAACCTTTGGTCAGGGGGCAGGGAGAGCGGCGGATTTGCAGTACTGGGAGAAAACCGCGCGCCAGATTCTTGAACACGCCGAGCGGGACAAGATTGTGGTCGAAAAGTCGACGCTGCCGGTCCGGACCGCCGAGGCGATGGAGCGCATCCTCAACGCCAATACCAAGAATATCCGTTTTGAGGTGCTCTCCAACCCAGAATTTCTGGCCGAGGGCAGCGCCCTCACCGACCTGGAAACTCCCGACCGCGTCCTGATTGGGTCGAAAGAAACGCCCGAGGGGATCGCAGCCAGGAAGGCCATTGTCGATATTTACGCCAACTGGGTGCCGAGAGAGAATATTATTGAGTCGAACGTCTGGAGTTCCGAGCTTTCAAAACTGGCGGCGAACGCCTTTTTGGCCCAGCGCATTTCTTCCATCAACACGATTTCCGCCCTGTGTGAAAAAACAGAAGCTGACGTGGATGAAGTCGCCTACGCGATTGGCAAGGACTCGCGTATTGGGCCAAAATTCTTGAAGGCCAGCGTCGGTTTTGGTGGCTCGTGTTTCAAAAAGGACATTCTCAACCTGGTCTACATCTGTCACAGCTATGGTCTCAGCGAGGTGGCCGCCTACTGGGAGTCGGTCGTCAAAATTAACGAGTGGCAGGAGAGCCGCTTTGTACGGACCATCCTCGAAAGCATGTTCAACACAGTGGCCGGGAAACGTATCGCCCTGCTGGGCTTCGCCTTTAAGGCCAACACCGGCGACACGCGTGAATCTCCGGCCATTTATATTGCGCGTGGGCTTGCCGAAGAACGGGCCGAGGTCGTGGTGACCGACCCGCAGGCGCTCGCCAATGCGCAGGATGACCTGGCGGATATGGGAGACCGGGTGCGCTTTGAAGCCGACCCTTATAGCGCGGCGGCGGGGGCGCACGCCCTGGCAATTCTGACCGAGTGGGAGGTGTATCGCCAACTCGATTACGCCCGTATTTTCGCGTCCATGGAGCAACCGGCCTTCCTGTTCGACGGCCGCAACATCCTGGACCACCAACGGCTGTTTGAGCTGGGTTTCAACGTCTTTCCGATTGGAAAGTCCGCGCTCACGCATTTCTGATTCGTCTGTCCGGTGACAGTCCGGCATTCTTCTTCATACGGAAAAGGAAAGCGACAAACTCGGAGCGTGAGATAGGCTGTCCGCTCAGCAGCGGTGGAGCTGAGAATCGATGCTACAGGGCTTCAGACCGGCCATTCTTCGGTCCGATACGCCTGCTCCCAAAAGAGATATTCATACCGGCTGCTCTGGATGAAGTGCTCTGCCCACTGTTTCCGCTCACCTGCGGAACTATCCTGGGCAAGACGGTCGATCAGCGCCAACTGCTGCTGAACGTGGGCGCCGAATCCTTCGCCGCTGTAGGCTTGCGTCCACTCTGCATACAGCGGGTCGGTGGGGGGCGTGGCGTTGAGCTTCTGCCCGACCTCCCAATAGATCCAATAGCACGGCAGGACGGCGGCCACGATTTCCGCCAGGCTGCCACTATGCGCAACTGCGAGCAGATGCCGGGTGTAGGCCTGCGTGGCGGGCGCACGCTCGGTGTGGGCCAGGTCCTGGGGGGTGAGGCCGAGCTTGTCGCTCCAGTTGGTGTGGAGATTGCGTTCCACCTGGACAACAGTGGCGGCGTGGTCGGCAAACATATGGAGCGTGTCCAGCGTGTCGGCCTTCGCTCCGCCCAGGCACAGGGCGCGGGCGAAGTCCTGTAAATACAGATAATCCTGCTGAACGAAAAAAAGGAAGCGCTGGCGGCTGAGCGTGCCGGCTCCGAGTTCTCGGACGAACGGGTGAGAAAAAATAGCATCCCAGATGGGCTGCGCCGCCGTGCGTAAGGTGGAATGAAAGGGCTGCGACACGAATCACCATTCCTTTCTCGTGCGGCCCACTAGGCCGAGAGCTGTTTCAAAGCCGGTAAGACTTCGGTGTTAAAAAGTTCGTCGTGTAGCGTCAGATGAAAGCACTCCACCCCAAGCTGCCGGAAGTCTTGCATGCGCCGCAAAATAGTCTCCGGACTGCCGATCAAGCCGCTGGCATAGCCTTCGTTGGAATCGAGCATGGCGAGCTTATTCTGCCGGTCTGCCCACATGCCTTGCGCGCCGCTGACCCGCTTGCCTCGGCGTTCCAGTAGGGTCTCATCGACCGCATGTATCATCGCCGTGATTTCTGCCGCGGCTTCCGCATCCGTGCGCCGACACAGCGGGATGGAGTAGAGGGCAAAGCGGAGCCGCCGGCCGGTTTTTGCCGTCCGTTTACGAACAGCTTCAATGATACCAGCTATTTTTTCCGGGGAGCCGCCGTTTAAGAACATCCAGTCCGAATGGTGGGCGGCCATATTCATTGCCGCCTCGGATTGTCCGCCCTGAAACACCTCAAGCGGGCCGACGGGGCGTGGTTCGAGTCGCAGGCCATTGACCTGATAAAAGCGCCCGGCAAACGAAAACTCCTCGTGCGTCCAGGCACCCCGCAGGATTTGGATGAACTCGCTCGTCCGGGCGTAGCGCTCATCGTGTTCGATCAGCTCGGCCCCGTACATACCAAACTCGGCTTCATGCCAACCCGAGGTCACATTGATTGACCAGCGCCCCTGGGTGAGACGGTCAAGCGTGGCGCTCCATTTGGCAATGGGCGCCGGCAGAAAAAATCCGGGATGAATGGCGGTAATCAGGTGAATATGAGCGGTATGGGCAGCATAGAAATCCGTCATCGCCAGACAGTCGTATGAAGAGCCCTCAATCTCCTCCCCCGTGCCCCACCAGCGCTGGGCAACGAGCAGATAGTCGATGCCCAAGGCTTCAGCCTTCCGCACCGGAGCGAGCAAACGCCGCACCAGAGCGGGACCGGATCGGCCGGTCTGGGTGAGTTTGCCCGGCCTCTTGGGCTTCTCGCCTGTGGCCTGCCGTGTCAGGTTTGGAGCGGCGAGGGCGGTTGGGGCCCAGGTACATGTTTTGATGCTGGCCATAATTGATATGAGGCAAGAGTGGGGTAGGGCGCTGCCTTTGGGGCCTCACATGAAGCGCAGCTCGGCGTCGAGGACGCCCCCTTCATACTGGGCGACGATATACCCGCCCGCCGCAAAAGGACCGGCATTCAGTATTTTTGTGCGACCGATCGTATCGACTCCCGGAGACTCATGGATATGCCCGGTGATGCACAAATGGGGCTGTTTTTCCGCGATGAATTGGCGGACGGCGGGGCTGCCAACCGGTCTGCCGTCAAGGAGTCGATCGAGCCGCGTCGCATAGGGCGGCGTATGACACACCATAATATGACACGGCGTAGGTGGAATATCGGCGACTGCTTGTTGCAGGAGCTGCCACAGGGTTTCATCCGTATACTCGAGCGGTGTCTGGAACGGGGTCAGATTTGATCCCCCGCAGCCATAGATGGTGACCTCGCCATAGCACTGATATTCCCCGTGCAAGCTGACCTGTTCGGTCTGGAGAAAGGCAATCGTCTCTGGCTGGTCCAGATTCCCCGGTAGGGCGCGGACTGTTGGACAGTATGTTTGGGCGGCCCGAATCACCTGCCGGACGGCGCGTGGCCCCCCAAAGTTTGTCAGGTCGCCCGAGAGCAGGACCACATCGGCGCTCGTCAACTCGGCACTGATGGCTTCCATGTGTGCGGTAGCCATATGTATATCGCCAAACGACACGATTTTCATGGCGGTTGCCCTGAGGAAAGAAATAGAGCGCGGTGCTTCTGGACTTGTAATGGATTCCAGCCTGAGGGTCAACGGACCCGTCCTGCCACTGGTCTTGCAAAAGCCAGCGGAATCAGGAAATACTACTGGGTCCTCTGGAATATGGTGTGTACATGCCGAAAAACATCCGATCGAAAGTGCTCGCTATTGGTCGTCCCTTGCGAGTGGAGATCGAGCTTGATGGTGAATGGCTCGAACGCCTGCGTGGGGTATTACAGGGGATAGGAGAGGGAGAGAAGTCCTACCCCCTCCAGCGTTATCTCGAAGAGCTACTTGAAGCGGATATCGTCTACCGGGAAGGCGATGCGCGACATCGCAGACGGTTTGTAGAGCGAGAAGTGCTTATCCGCCAGCTGCGTGAACAGCGGCCGTATAGCCACACGCCACGCGCCTCTGCGAATAAGCGTTAAGGGCGTGGGGGCGTGACTGTTTCCCTGCTGCGTTCGATACCGAGGCTTCCCGAGTCGGGTTGACACACCGCCCCTGAGGCGGTCGATCACTCTCCGTATGAGCTTGGCCAATCTGCGTATTGTTCTTGTCCGGCCGAAATATTCCGGGAATATCGGCGCGACCGCGCGGGCGATGCGGAACTGCGGGATTACTGAGTTGCACCTCGTCAATCCGGACCCGATACAGCGCGATGTGGCTGACGCGCTGGCAGTCCACGCCAGAGACGTGCTCGACACCATGCAACTGCACTCCTCCCTGCGTGCGGCCGTCAGCCCCTGTGGTCTCGTGGTGGGAACCACCTGCCGAGCCGGCCTGTATCGGGAAGGAGCAGGCTCGCTTGAGGCGCGGGCGGCCGAGATCGTCACCAGCCTCAAAAGCAATCGGGTTGCGCTCGTTTTCGGTCCGGAAGACAGTGGCTTGAGCAATGAGGATTTGCGCTGCTGCCACACCTTACTGACGATCCCAACGGACCCGACGTTTGCCTCACTGAATATCGCTCAGGCCGTCTTGCTGTGCTGCCATGCTGTCTTCCGCGGGGTCCAGCAGACAGCGGATGATAATCGGCCGGTATGCGCATCTTCTGAACGACAGGAGTTGATGTACGAAAAGCTCAAAGCGGCGCTCTTGCAGGTTGGCTTTCTGCCCCAGGATAACCCCGAGCATATCATGCTCGCCCTGCGTCGTCTGTTTGGCCGCGCCGGACTCGAAGACCGCGACGTCCGCATTCTTCTCGGCATTGCCCATCAGATTGAGTGGTATGCCAAAGAAGGCTGGCAGCGCCGGGAGCAAGCCGAGCATCGGTCGTCGCGAGACAGCACGGCAAAACGCGCTGCGCAAAGAGTGAGCGAAGATCGTGGCTGAGATCATTTCCTTGCGGAAGATCATACAGGCTCGCCGTCGTGAGCAGCAGCAAACGTGTGCCGCGCGGTGTGTGGAAATTGTAGAGAAGAGCCTGCGTCACCACATTGAGGAGTTCGCGCAGGCCCCACCCCAGGAGTGGGCGGTCCGCGCCACCAAGATTCGGAGACTCGGAGAAATATTGGAATATTCAACCCATATGGTCTAGGCCACGACCCTCCTCGGTTTTCTGTGGGGCCGCCGCCTGGTGGGTGAACGAGAAGAAAGGAACGGTATGGCAAAAGCAGTCTCAAAGCCGGCAAGCCGAACAACGGCAAAAAAGACCGCGCGCGCGAAGAAAACGACCAGCCGGACGCGGAAAACTCCGGCCAAGAAAACTACTGTCCCGGATGAGACGGCGGTCCAGGCCGCGATGCTGACATTGCAGCACCGGCTCGAAACCTTAGAGGGTACGCTCTCGCAGGGCTTGACCGCACTGGTGGCTGAGGTCAAGGAACTCCGGTCTGCCACTCCGGTCGATCCACCTCAAGCCGGCCTGACCGAGGAAACGCTGGGCGCCCTCCTGCAAGAGCCGTTGCGGAAGCATATCGAGGAGCAGCTAGAGCCCGTGACGACCACGCTCCGGCGCATTGAGGAGCGGGTTGGTTTTATCGGGAACCGTTTGAAATCCTCGGGCGGAGCCGGGAGGAATAAGTCGGGGCGCCGGGAGCAGCCCCCGAATGCGCGTCCTAAGGGGCCGAATGCTCCCCGCCCAGGCCAGAGTCCAGGGCCGAATTGGACACCGCCCTCCGCCGCGTCGGTCCAAGGGCATTTTACGCCGCGGCCGATGAGTCTGGATCACTTGGCCCAGGAAGACGACGAATAGGACTTGATGCCGGCTGTGACGAATCCCGGAGCGTTAGTCAACCGCGTGTGGGTCCGCTCGGAGCGCAATATCACGCAGAAAGGCGTTTAGCTGCCGTTTGTCTCTCTCCAGGGAAAGAAAGAACTGGGTGGCGTCGGGAAGGTCCGGGTCCCAGTAAATGGCCTGCTCGTTATACCGCTGGGTCAGGGTTTGGCTATCCTCAAGGTCGTGAATAACCCGGGACCAGTGATTGTGCCCTCCCTTGGGAGCAACCTCTTCCGCTTCACCCCACTCGCCCTCCAGCTCCGCGATTTTATCCTGGATACGCTGGGTAATGCGCTGCTGCTCTTCTGCGGCGGTACGCAGTTGATCCCGGCCCGCCTGATGGGGCGCAAGCTCTGCGTGGGCGAGGATTTGCTGGGCGAGCTGTCCTTCTGCCCGACAGCTCGCTACGAGGGTTGGTATTAACTGTTGCGAATCTTTATGCCGCGGCTCCTCAGAGCCAACAAGACGCTGCCAAAAACCCATAGCTTACTCCCGGACCGGAAGTACCGTGCCGGGTATGACTTGTCAAGGTCGGAAACGGTCTCGTTTCTTGCTTCCTTCTTTGGCGCTGATAAGCTAGTATAAGACACAAGGATGAAACGGATAAGAAGGAATCACAATGGCACGCATCACGGTTGAAGACTGTCTGGCCCGGATCCCGAATCGATTTGAACTCGTTGTCGTGGCCGCGCACAGAGCGAAAGAACTCCTCAAGGGCTCACCGCGGCTCGTTGACTCGGACAATAAAGAAGTAGTGACGGCCCTGCGTGAGGTTGCTGCTGGCAAAGTGTGGAAGCAAGAGGCCCAAGAAGCGATTGAAGAAGCGTAACGGCGTGCTCTTTATTGCCTTTTACTGTGTGGTATACAGCGATCTTCCCTCCATCAGACGCGGCGTCTCCGGGGACGAGCCCGGCGCAGGTCCAACGTGGCGTGTAAGAGGCCGGGTGCAGTCGGGGCCGCCCATGCCGTCTGACGCTGTGCGATAAAGCCCTCATGAAAAATTTGGCAAAAGATACCGATCCCATTGTCGTGCCCGTTCTTGCCGAAGCCGAACTCGCAGACTCCGTGTCGGCCGAGCCGAAAGGGCAGTCAGAACCACCCATCGAGGTCAGTGTCACCCCAGCCGATGAGGCTGACAAGATGGAAACGGCGCTCATCCCCACGGATTCTCTCAGTCGGTATATGGTAGAGATCCGTCGCTATGCCCTGCTCTCGCCCGAAGAGGAGCACGAGTTGGCGGTCCAGTATAAAGAGTACGGCGATGTACAGGCGGCCTATCGGCTCGTCACCGCAAACCTACGCTTAGTGGTCATGATTGCCCGGAGTTATCAGCGGGCGTTTCAAAATCTGCTCGATTTAATCCAAGAGGGAAACGTCGGCCTCATGGATGCGGTTCGGCACTTTGACCCGTACCGGGGCGTCCGGTTTCCCTCCTATGCGGTCTGGTGGGTGCGGGCGTATATCATTCGCTACATTATGAACAATTGGCGTATGGTGAAGCTGGGCACGACCCAGGCCCAGCGCAAGCTCTTCTTTAATCTGCAAAAGGAAAAAGACCGGCTTGAAGCCGAGGGCTATTCCCCCGAGCCAAAACGGCTCGCCCACAACCTGGGGGTGAAAGAACGTGAGGTCGTGGAGATGGAGCAGCGCATGGCAGCCCGCGACCTCTCGGTTGATGCGCCGCTTGACGCGGGGGACGAGTCTGCCACGTTTCTCGATTTCCTGGCCGACCAGAGCCCGAATGCAGAGGAGGCAGTCTCGACGCTCGAATACCAGCAGTTGATTCGTCGCAAGCTGACCGACTTCGCCCGGACCCTGGAAGGCAAAGAAGAGGTGATATTTAATCAACGTCTCTTCGCTGAAGAGCCCTCGACGCTTCAGGACATTGGTGACCAGTACGGCATCAGTCGTGAGCGGGTACGCCAACTCGAAAGCCGGCTCAAGAAAAAATTAAAGGAGTACTTAGTCCGCGAGCTCCCGGACCTGACCGATCTCGATATTGGCCAGCCTGACGCGGGCTAATCTTTTCCTTCATATTGCCACACAGCGGAGAATCGGTTTATAGTATCACTGTGCACGAACTGGATGCGGGTATCGTCATTATTGGCAACGAAATACTGTCAGGAAAGACGGTTGATACCAATTCGTCCTTCCTGGCAAAGGAACTCCGAGAGATTGGGGTGACCCTCAAGCGGGTCGTCGTGATTCCTGACGAACTCGACATCATTACCGAGACGGTGCGCGATTTTCACCGCCAGTTCGATATTATCTTTACCTCAGGCGGCGTGGGCCCAACGCATGACGACATTACCATTGAAGGGGTCGCGCGCGCCTTGGAGCGCAAGGTCATCCGCCATCCGGTGCTAGAGGGGAAACTCCGCGCCTATCTCAACGGCCGGCCGGCAAATGACGCCTATCTCAAGATGGCAGAAGCGCCTGAAGGGGCTGAGCTGATTGAAGATGGCGCGGTCCGTTTCCCGACTATCAAAGTAGAAAACGTGTATGTCCTGCCCGGTATCCCGGATATTTTTCGGCAGAAATTCCTCGCGTTCAAGAGCCGTTTCGCCGCGGACCCGTATTATCTCAAAGTGCTCTACACGCGCGAGTATGAGAGCGTGATTGCGGGCTTCCTGAATGAAACATTACGCGAGTATCCAGAGGTGATGCTCGGATCGTATCCCAAGAATAACGACCCTGAGTACCGGGTAAAAATTACCCTGGAGTCAAAAGACAAGCACTACGTCGATCAGGCCTTTCAACATTTGATCACGTTGCTCCCTGAGGGGTGTGTGGTGAAAACAGAGGAGTGAGGAGGATGTTATGGGAAAAACGTTATCGGTTTTATTGTGCGGCAGTCTGCTGGGGCTGATGCTCGGCACTCCGCCGACCGTGTCGGCCACGACCGACTATCTCGAAGACGCCGGAATCGGAACGGCGACCGTCGCCGCCAACGTGTTCTATATTCCGGCTAAGCTGACGTATGCCACCCTGGGCGGCATTACCGGCGGTCTGGCCTATCTGCTGACCGGGACCAACCGTGAGATCGCCGAACGGGTGTGGACGCCGTCCATGGGCGGAGACTATGTGCTGAGACGGCAGCACATCCGGGGAGAGGAAACCATCTACTTCAGCGCGCCTCGCCCCCGGGCGGATGACGGAGCCCTCAACTCGGAACCGCTCCCGGCAGCCTACTGACCCGGCCTGAAGAAGAGCGCATGAGCAGGATACGACTGGGCCTTGGTATCGGCGGGCTCGTGCTGCTTGGTCTGGGCGTCTGGGCCGGCCTCTCTTTCCAGCGGCTGCGGACCGCGGCGCTGCAATGGGAGGGGCCGGTCGCCGAAATCCTGAGCGAACGGCTCGACAAGCACGCCGCTACCATGACGATGGAGTTCACCTCCCGACTCGACGCCCCGCTGGCCGATATCTGGCAGGCCTTCTCCGAGCCGGAACGGAGCGCGGAGTTCAGCGAGACCATCCGGGTGTCTCGTCTCCTTCAGGCCCAGGGCAACCGGAAGCTCATCCTCTTCGAGATGGTCATGCTTGGCCAGCCCCAGCGGCTGAGTATGCAGTTCACCTTTCTACCCGCAGAAAACAGGGTCCGCATCCAGAGCGTCGAAAGCCAGCTCAGCGACATTCAGGGCGAATACCGCTTCACGTCTTCACCGGACGGAACCAAAACCCTGCTGACCTATACCGGCACGCTGAAGGACAAGGTCAGCCTGCCGGTCCCGCTGGCCCTGCAAAAGAACGCCGCGCGTGAAAGTTTCGTCTCCACCGTGCGTGCTTTGAAGAAGGGTGTGGAGAGTCGGAACCCGACCGGCTCATAAAACGAATCCGCTGCTTGCCCTCCTCTTCGCTGGTGGGTATGGCGAGCCACGGAGTATGTTTCGGCATAGACCCGTCTCCCTCCCAGAGAAAGTATCATGAGCGTTGAATTGATCAGTGTTCTGATAGCAGTCGTGGTAGTAGGAGTGGCCCTGGCCGGGGTGATGCTGACTGGCCAGCGGACCATTCGTGCCGAATTAGCAGACCAGCGTCAGGAAATGACTGCTCTGCGCAAGGAATTCGGCGAGCGGTTTACCGCCCTGGAGCAGCACATCGCCGAACTGCGCGAGCGTATGGCACACCTGGAAGGGCTGCTTGACGGCCTGCGCGAGGCCATCGCCCTCCGGCAGGGCGCCGCGTAACGGCATCCCTGCCGGGCCATTGTCAACCTGCGTGCCCAGCACCTCACCGCCCCTGCGGTCTTGGATGGGCCGGTTGATGGCCCCTGCTTTGTCGCCTATGTCGAACAGGTCCTGGCGCCCACCTTGCACCCCGGCGACGGCGTGCCAGGGCATCCACGTTGATAGGAGACAATTCTGGCTGCCTGGGGTTGCTTAACGGGCGGCGGATTCGGTCCGTGTGGCGTTGTATGGTTTCATGCTGCGCAGACTCTTCCTCACTTATCTCTTGGTCCTGCCGGTCCTGGCCGGCCCGGCGTGGGCGGTGGAGGCCGCCCCGGCCCTGACCGACCGGGAGATTGTCGAGCGCTTGACCCGACTCGAAGAAGGGCTGCAAGGGGTACGGGACGCCATCCGGCAGCTCCGGGCCGATATCCAGCACCTGCGCGAGGACATGAACCGGCAGAATCAGCACCTGCGCGAGGACATGGACAAACAGTTCGCCCGTCAGTTTCGCCTGACCCTGGTCGTGCTCGGGGCCTTTACGGCGCTGGTGGCCGCCACTATTGGCTTTGCACTATGGGACCGGCGGACGATGATCCGGCCGTTTGAGCGCACGGTCAGAAGTCTCGAAGAAGACCTGAGCACTAACCGGCAGCGTGTCGAGGCGCTGCTGGCAGCCTTGCGCTCCCTAGGCCAGCGCGACCCCGAAGTCGCCAACGTGCTCAAGCGGTTCGATCTGTAGTAAGTTGCAGACTGGTCGTACCGGCCTTCTTACGGACGCTCCGTCTGCACATCCTCGGGCTTGTCGCCAGGCTCGGCACCTTCCATCTCTGGGGTGGCGGCAAGGACCTCCTCTTTATGTTCCCGCAGGAAATGGGCGACATCTTTTGAGGCGCGGAGCAGAATTTCGAGATAGGCAACGTCGGCACTCGCTACGCCGGCCAGGGCGTGATGATAGGCGCCCAGGGCGGCTATGAGGTCGGTCTGCCGGTCCGGGATGACCGCAAATTTTTTCGTCAGACAGGCGTTAATGCCTTCCGCCAGGGTGTCGAAGGTCTCCTGCTGGACGCCTTCGGTCGTCTCTGAGATCCACTCCTGCCAGAGCAGCTCGATGGCATACCGGGCGGGATGCTCGCGCCGCAGGCCGGCGCTGAGCTGGTAGAGTTGATTGGCGAGGGGTTGCCAGCGCGCGGGACGTTTGTGGGAGACTAAGGCGTTGGCCTTCAGCAGCCGGGCGTGCAGGGCGCTGAGACCGTACTGTTCGGTCAAGAGCTGAATAAGCGTATCAAACTCACGTGACGTGACGTGTGCCATGGGGTTCCTTTCTGGCTGTATCCGGGCTCGGTGTGGTGACTCGTGTGCCAGTCATCGCGCGATCATGACAAAAACCCGTGCCGCTCGCAATGCACTCGTTTTCTTGCCCCTCGTCCAGACTTGGTCTAAAGAAGAGAGGACTGTGGTTGGAAACCGCTGCCGGAACGGTCACGGCTGGGGGGCCGTTCGAGACAAAAGAGAGGGGACAGGATGACGACAGACCACGAAAAAATTCTTGAAATTATCCGACTCAAAGACCAGGCTCCGCTGGTCCTGGCAGGTGACAAAACCGCCCTGCTGGTGATTGATATGCAGCGCTATTTTGTCAGCCCCGACTACCCGCTGATGCAAACCTTTGAGAAATTGGTCCCAGGGGTGAGTGCCGCCTACTGCGAGCGGGTCAATGCGTCCGTCATCCCCAATATCAAGCGTTTGCTGGGCTGCTTTCGGGCCCGGCGGATGCCGGTTATATATACCGCCATTGGCACCTGCCTGAAGGACGGTCAAGACCTGAACCCGATGTGGAAGGCGCTCGATCAACTCAGCCTGGACACGATAGGCGAGCGTATGTTTCCTGCGGTTGACGAGCCGAGCTGGCAGATTGATGACAGCGTCGCGCCGCAGCCGGGTGAGCTGGTCGTGAACAAAACCTCGAGCGGCACCCTGAACTCGACCATGCTGGACCAGACGCTGCGTAATATGGGGATTGCCTCGCTCCTGATCTGTGGGGTGACCACGGATGTGTGTGTGGAAACCACGGCCCGGGACGCGGCCGACCGGGGCTTTGAGGTTACCGTCGTCGAGGACGCCTGTACGGCCTTTAGTTCGGACCTGCATCGGGCGGCGCTCCAGGCCTTCAGCTACGCATTTGGCCGGGTGCGCAAGACGCACGAGTTGATTCATATCGTGAACGTAGCAGAGGCCGTGTGAAAGAAAAAAAATGAAAGCCCTGGTCTTTGCCAAGACGGCCCACAAAGACGCGCCTCCGGCCCCGGACGTTTTACCCGGTCTGGCCAATCTCCAGCTATGCGACGTGCCCACTCCCGATCTGCCCAATGAACGCTGGGTGGTGGTCAAGAGTAAAATTTCCGGCATCTGCGGCAGCGACCTTGGCTTTCTGCAGTGGAAGCCCATGCCCGCGGCCGAGCCGTATTTCGAGCTGCCCATGATTCCCGGCCACGAACTGTTTGGAGAAGTCGCGGCGGTGGGCAAGCGGGTGCGCGGGCTGCGGGTCGGCCAACGGGTGACGATCGACCCGACGCTCGGCTGTCGGGAACGGGGTTTTCGGAAGCTGTGTCCCCAGTGTCGAAACGGCAACCCCGGCATTTGTGAACATATTGCCGAGGGGCAGCTTCGTCCCGGCCTGTTAATCGGCATTTGTCCCGATACCGGCGGCGGCTGGGGTGAATATTTTGTGGCCCCCGCCCACCGTCTGACGCCCCTGCCGGATACGATTGATGATGATGAAGCCTCGCTGATTGAACCGTTTGCGGTGTGTCTGCGGGCGGTGCTCAACAATCCGCCCCGCCGCAAAGAACTGGTGGTGGTGATCGGTGCCGGGACGATTGGGCTGATGAATATCGCCGCCCTCAAGGCGATTGAGCCGTCCTGCCGGGTGGCGTGTATCGCCAAATACCCGTTTCAGGCCAGACTGGCGCGCACTCTTGGTGCGGAGCACATTATCGACGCCCAGAAGCAGGATGTCATGGCCCAGGTGGGTGAACTGGCCCAGACCAAGGTGTATCCGCTCTCCGGCGGCGGCGCCGTCCTGGCCGGCGGGGTGCGGCTGGTCTACGATACGATCACCAGTGCGGTGACGCTCAACCAGGCCCTCCGCATGGCGCAAGGCCAGGGGGTCGTTGTCGTGCTCGGTCTGGCCGCCATGCCCGAGGGCGTTGATTGGACGCCGACCTGGATGAAGGAAATTGCCATCGTTGGCAGTCTGACGTATGGGGCCGAGACGTTTCGGGGCAAACGCCAGGATACGTTTGTGCGCGCGGTCGAACTCCTGAGACGCCGCCGCGCGGACCTGCGCGCGATCCGTCCGCGCAAATATCCGCTGGCACAGTTTCGACAGGCCCTGACCGAAGCCGCCAGCAAGAAAACCTCGGGGGCGGTCAAGGTCTCGTTTATCCCCTGACCACCACCGAAAAGCGTTTATTGCAGAACTGCCATCAACGGGGCAATGGTTCCGCTGTCAAAATAATCGCACCATTTGCTGATTTTACCGTCGGTGATGGTGAAGACGCCCAGGACGGGCAGCAGCACCCGAACGTCCCCTTTGACCCAGGTCTCCAGGCGCTCGTTGGTGACGACATTGCCGGATGAGGCCGTGTGGGGGATCTCCATCTTTTGGAGTAAGTTTGCGCCGATAAAAGGGTCAAGGACCTCATGCACACCGGCATGGCCAGTCACCGGAGCCCAGGGCATGTTGTGATAGAAGACGTCCTCCGACAGATAGGACACCACCGTGTCCATATTCCCACTGCCCAAGGCGTTGCAAAACTCAGTCACCAGGGCTTCATTCTCGGTGCTCATACTTCCTCCTTTAATGCTCATATGCTCGTGTCTCGCTAGCATAGGGGGGTAGCGGCTGCAAGCGAACTCGAACGTCCTGCCCTGCCGAGTGTCTCCCGGACACCGGAATCTCAGCCTGAGAGACGAGCCTGTATTGCGCTGAACGGGCGGAGTGTGCAAAACATGCAGCATGGGTCGCCCCGGCAGACCCCGTAGCACCCTTTTCTTATGCGTGAGCGCGACCTTCTGGCCTTAGAGTTTGACAAAGTCCTACAGCTTCTGGCGGACTGTGCCCTGTCGTCCGCCGGTCGAGCAGCCTGTCTGGCCCTCAAACCGCAGAGTGCCGAGCCGTTCGTCAAGGCAGACAGCGAGCGAACGTGGCAGTGTTTTCGTCTGCTGGAAGAACGCCTGCGTCTGCCGCTCGAACCGTTCCCCGATATTCGTCCGACCTGTGAGCGGGCTGACCACGGCGGCGCCGCGCTTGAGGGACAAAAGCTTCTTGACGTTCTGGCGGTGGTGACCCGCGCCCGCCTGCTTACTACGTTTTTCCGTCGAGACGCCGCCGCGTTTGACCTGCTGAGAGGCTATGCCGACCGCCTGCCGGCCTTGCCGGACCTGGAGGCCGCCCTGCAGCGCTGCCTGGACGAGAACGGCAGCCTCAAAGACGAGGCCAGTCCGACGCTGCGTTCGCTCCGGCGCCAGGTCCACAGCCTGAGCGAGGACATTGAACACCGCCTGCAACGCACCCTGCGCTCAAGCGCAGCCCAGGAGGTGGTGACCGACCAGTTTGTCACGATTCGGAATAACCGTTTTGTCATTCCCGTCCGGCCCAATTTTCAGGCGCGGTTGCCGGGAATCGTCCAGGATCGTTCCGGGTCGGGCGAAACCGTGTTCATCGAACCGCTGTTTGCGGTCGAACTCAACAACAGACTGCTGCTCGCCCAGAAAGCAGTCGCGGCCGAGGAACAGCGGATTCTGGTCTGGCTGACTGCGCTGGTGCGGGAGCACCTCGATCAACTCGAACAGGTGTTCGCAACCCTGATAGAAATCGACGTTCTCCACGCCAAGGTTGTGTTTGCGCAGAAATACGGTGCCACCCAGCCGCACTTCGGCTCGGCCATACAACTGCGCGGTGCCCGGCATCCTTTGCTGACGGCCTCGGATACCGCGGTTGTCCCCATCGATGTGATCCTGCCGAACGACAAACGCGGGCTGATTATTACCGGCCCCAATACGGGCGGAAAAACGGTCGCCCTGAAAACCCTGGGTCTCATCTGTCTCATGGCCCAGACCGGCTTTTTGATCCCGACGGACGAGGCCAATGAGCTGCCTATCTTTCGGAGTGTGTTCGCCGATATTGGGGATGCCCAGTCCTTGGAGCACAGCCTCTCCACCTTCTCGGCCCATATCGCCAATGTCAGCGATATGCTGTCTACGCTGTCAGAGCCCGCGCTTATCCTGCTTGACGAACCCGGCGGCGGCACCGACCCGGCCGAAGGGGGCGCCTTGGCAAACGGGCTACTCACCTTTTTGAAGGAACGCCAAGTGTCACTCGCTATTGCCACGCATCTGAGTCCGGTCAAACTCTTTGCTGTGGGGGAGGGGAGTTATCAGATTGCGGCTGTGGCGTTTGACCTGGACACCCTTCAGCCGCGCTATCAACTCCAGTACGATGTCATGGGCCAGAGCCTCGGGCTGCCCATGGCCCGGCGTCTCGGCTTACCCGAAGCAGTGTGCCGGGCGGCAGAAGCGGCCCTGTCCGCCGAGGCCCGTCAATTCTCCGAAGCCTTGGCTCGGCTCGAAGCCGACTCGGTCAGCTTGGAGCGCGAACGAACCCAGATACAGGCCGAACGCGAACAGGCGACCGCCCTGCGGGTGCGCCAAGAGCGACTGCTGGCCGAAGCCGAGGAAAAATGTCGCCAGGTCTGGCAGGACGAGGTGCGCGAAGCCAAGCTGTTGGTCCGCCGTGTCCGCGAGGAAGGCCGTCAGGTCATCGCCCAGCTCCGCGAAAACCTGCACACGCCGCACACCCCGCCTGGCGCTGCCCGCCGCGACCTCTCACGCTTCTTGCACGAGCGGCACCAGGAGATCGCGGCAAAAGAGCAGATGGTCCGGACCGAGACCGTCTCCGATACGCCACCGCCCCAGATCGGGGACGAGGTCGAGATTCGTGGTGGGAAAATTCGGGGCACCTTGCTGACGATCAACGGCAGTAAAGCCCGGCTCCGCTGCGGTGGGACAACGTTTGAGGTGCCCGCGGTCCAGGTCCGGCGGACGGCCGAGCGAAAACCTGCGCCGAGCGTTCGGGTGGCCGTCGATCACGCGCCACCGAGTCGGCCCGAAATCAACCTGCTCGGCCTGCGGGTTCGGGAGGCGCTGCCCCGTTTGGAGGTCTTCCTGGATCACGCCATCCTGAATAATCAATCGTCAGTGCGGATCGTCCACGGGATGGGAACCGGTGCCTTGAGGCGGGCGGTCCGGGCGTATTTAGCCGACTCCCCGTACTGCGCAGCCTTTAACGAAGCGCCCCGGAGTGAAGGGGGCGGGGGCGCAACGGTTGCGGAGCTCTCCCCATGAAAGTTGCGACCCGTGACGTGTTAGCCGAGCTGCTGCTTGCAGCCCTGGACGATGCGGCCACAGCCGCCACAGTGTGTGGTCTGGCCGCCGACGCCCGAACGGGCGCGGCAGAGCCGCCCCCGCGCGAGCTTGATGTGATGCTACGCTCCGTGCCTACGTCGGATTTTGATGCGGAGTGGCCGGCGATCAGAGCCAAACTCATTCAATACGGAGCCGCATTGGAGGACTGGTCCGGGCAGGCGGGAGGCTCGGCCCTTGAGGTTGCCCTGCGTAAAAGTGTGCTGCTCTTTAATCATCAGCTCTTCTTCGAGGTGCATGAAGTCCTGGAGCCGGAGTGGATGAAAGAGCAGGGCGAGATCAAAAAATTCCTGCAGGGGCTGATTCAGATTGCGGTCGCGTTCCATCATCTGGGACGCGGCAACCTGGCCGGAGCCCGCTCGCTGCTGCACGAGGGGCTGATAAAGATAGCCCCCCACGCGCCCGCCTGTCTTGGCCTTGAATTACAGGATTTTATTGCCGGACTTGAGAACTGTCGGCAGGTCATCGCCGGTCTGAGCCCTGAGACCTGTCAGCAGTTTTCTGCGGACGCGATTCCCCGGCTGCGGCTCGTCGCGTAACCCGGTTGGTGGTGTATCGTCATGCAAGTGGACCGGCTCATTATCACCGCCCGAGCGCAGACTGTCCTGAGCCCGCTTTCGAGTCAGGCCATTGTGGAGCGTGTGGCGGAAGGAAGCTGTGGTGTCGCAGACAGAATTCTCCTGGCAACCGGCAATGTCGGAGCCGGGGAGCAGTATGTTCAGGCGGTCGCGGCGCTCCGGCGGCTCGGCATTGCCGGTATTATCGCACCCGCCTTTTCCTGGCCGTTCTTTCGGCTCTGCCTCAATATGGGTCTGCCGCCGCTGACCCTCTGGGAAGCGGGCGAAATTCGGATGGGCGACCGGCTACGGATCGATGTGAACAGCCGCATTGTGAAATCCATGAGCTCCGGGAGCCGCTATCCGATTCGGGACCTGTCCGAGCTGTATATCGAGGTGCTGGCCTGTGGCGGGATGCAGGGCTATGTGCGGGCACGGCTGGCAGAACAGCAAACGGCGACCTCATCGGGCAGGTAGGAAGGCGGGCGCCGCGCCCAGACGACCGGCGCCCCCCTCTCACACCGCGCCTATCGCCTTCTCCCTTTTCCCTCTTCTGCGGGACTGAAAGAGGGAACGTGTCCTTCCAATCGACAACAACGCTGGATACGTTTACTCTTTGCAGCAGAGACGCACGGATGAGCGAGGGATATGCGACGCGTTCGAGACCTGCGGAAATATGAGCTGCCGGACAGCCTGCTGGAAATCTGGGAGCTCCAGCAGGGCGAGTTTCTCTTGCCCGTACAGGAGATTGCCGTGCAGCGCTACGGGCTGTTTGACGGCCGCAGCCTGGTCATCTCCTCTCCGACTTCGTCCGGCAAAACCTTTGTGGGCGAAATGGCCGCGCTGCGCTCAGCCTTTGCCGGCCAGCGCGTGCTGTATTTGACGCCGCTGCGCGCCCTGGCGGAAGAGAAATACGAAACCTTTCGGGCGCGGTATGGAACGTATGGCGTCAAGGTCGTGGTAGCCACCCGTGACCGACGCGAGTTCGATCACGATATCGAACACGGCGACTTTCACCTGGCCGTCCTCGTGTACGAAAAACTCGCCCAGTTGCTCGTCCGGCATCCCCACCTGCTGCGGACGGTCGCCCTGGTCGTGGTGGACGAACTCCAGATGCTGGGCGACCCGGAACGCGGCTCGGGGCTGGAACTGACCCTGACAAAACTCCTCAGCGCCGTGCCGCGGCCGCAGCTTTTGGGACTCTCGGCCGTCCTGCGCGAGGCCGAGCAGGTTGCCGCCTGGCTGGATGCCGACCTGCTCTTGCAGGATGAACGGCCGGTTGAACTCTACCGTGGCGTTGTCTTTGGCGACCGGTTTCGTTACCGCACCTATAACACGGGCGAAGAAGGCGAGGAGCGCCTGGCTCCTGTCGAGTCAGACGACCCGCGTGAGATCCTATACACCCACGTCACGCATATTGCGCAGCGGGGAGAGCAAATCCTCGTTTTTCTGAAAGGCAAACGGGATACCGTCCAGTGTGCCCTGGAACTGGCCGCAGCCGCCGAGTTGGCGCCGGCCGCCGACGCGCTGGCGGCGCTTGAGCCGCTCCAAGAAACCTCCCTCAAAGCCCAGTTGCGCACTGCCCTGGCCGGGGGTGTGGCGTTTCACCATGCCGACCTGACCTCAGCCGAGCGGGCGATTGTTGAGGCCGCCTACCGCCGGGGCGAAGCGCGGGTCATTGCCTGTACCACGACGCTGGCCTTTGGGGTAAACCTGCCCGCCTCCACGGTGTTCATTGAAGCCGTCAAATGGGACACGGACAAGCGGACCGGCACGGCGATGGAAGTCCCGCTGTCCTGGGCCGAATATGAAAATATCTCCGGACGAGCCGGCCGACTCGGATTCGCGTCGCCCCCCCCTTCTTTGGGGGGCCGCCCTGAGCCAGTCGAAGGGCGAGGGGGCAAAGTGGCATTTGGCCGCTCCATATTGATTGCTACCAATCAGTTCCAGGCCGCCCTGTTGTGGCGGGGCTATGTGATGGGCGAGCAGGAGCAGTTTACTCCGGCCCCCGGCCAGACCGGACTCACCGATCGTATCCTCAACCTGATCGTCTCCAAGGTGTGTCTGTCAACGGATGAGATCCACGCTTTTTTGGGTTTGACCTATCTCGGCTTTCAGCAGCGCGGCACCCACGTGCAGACCTCAAACGAAGCCGAGCGGGCGCTGAGCGCGCTTGTCAAAACGCAGCTTGTCAATCGCGCTGAGGATGGGCGGCTGGAAGCGTCAACGCTGGGAGAGGTGGCCGCCCGCAAAGGCATCCGCGCGGCCACCGCGGTGAAACTGGCCCGCTTTTTTGAGTCCGCCCAGGGCCGCGACGTGTCCGAGCTGGAACTCTTTTATGCGCTGAGTCTGACCGACGACGGCCAAAAAATGCAGATTCCTCTGTCGTCGGCCGAACACCGCGGCCGAGGCTATGAGAGTAAAGTGGGCGAGTGGATACGCGAACGCGGCTCTGAGCCGGGCGACGAGCTGCGCAAACTCCTCAACACTCGCATGCTCCCGACAACCCAGGAGGCGCGCTCGGCCAAGCTCTCGTTGCTGCTGCTGGGCTGGATTAACGGGGACGAACTGTCGTCCTTGGAAAACCGCTGTCAGTGTTACGCCGGCACCATTCTCAGCCTGACGGATGAGGTCAGTTGGCTGGTGGATGCGGCGGCGGAGATTGCCGAGGTCATGGGTTGGGCGTCGGCCCCACAACTGTCCGAACTCGCAGAGCGGGCACGGCTTGGGGTCGCTCCACCCAGCCTGGAGTTGGCGCGGGCTCACCTGCCCGGTCTCAATCGTGAAGAAATCAAGACGCTGGTGTCTGCGGGTTTCGATTCGCCGCTGGCCGTGCTCCAAGCGCCCCCGGAAGTCCTGGCGCCCTACCTGTCGCCGCAACAGATCGAGGCGCTGCGCGCGCCCTGAGACCGGCTTCAGCAATCGGACATGACCAGCCCGCGCCTTGCTGCCGTTTTGGAACTGGCCCTCCAGACTCTGGAGGCCGAACGGGTCGAACCCGAGCGCCTGGCGTCCTTTCGGGCCGCGCTGAATACCACCCAGCCGGTCGCTGAGGCGAAGCGTTTACGCTGGTATGCGAACGGGCGGGTCTGCGTAGAGCGCTCTGCGCACGGGACGCTGACCTTCTTCCTGCCGGCTATTGCCGCGCGTTCGGCTCCCCGTCGTCTGGGGACTTTTGATCGCCAGGGGCGTTTGCTCTCCCTTTTTTTCTATGCGGCCGATGGTCGTATGCAGCAGTTCAAGGTGCGCAATATGGACGGCCGCTTTCTCGGCGTCGTCCGCGGTGCGGCGTCGCATCTGGGCTGGGGCGGGTCCGACCTGATTGGAGCCTTGGCCGGTGAGGGCGGCTTTGAGTTGGACCGCACGCTGACCTTCTTCCGCTCGGTCTCGTATGAAGACCTGGATACCCTCCCGCCCTTAGACGCCCCGATGCGTCTCCCGTCCGGCGGCGGGGCAACCCTCTTGAATGTGCTGGCGCGCCTGGGGCAGGACCAGGAAAAACGGGCGCTGCGCTATTGCGGGCCGTATCCCAGCGATCAGCTCTTTTTTACCCTGCGGGAGTCCTTCGTCTGCGGGGGGGAGGTGGGGGCCAACCGCGAGCGTTTCACCCTGGGGGCGGAAGAAGCCGCCCTGCATATGACGATGGTCGAGGCCGCGGTTGACTGGCGGCCCGCCCCGCACGAACGGTTTTATCCGGGGGCGCATACCTGCGTGCAACTGCGTAGCGGAGTCGAAAAGGTCTACGACCACGGCCATACTTATTACCGGGCCGACCTGGTGGCCGAAGCCCATCGGCTCCGCGTGCTCCAGACCGAAGGGGGACAAGGCCGCTATATCGCCAGCCTGACCATACTGGGACAGGCGCTTGAGGATCATCTGATCCTGGATGAGCAGGGAGAGATTCTCGAACGTCTGCCGCAGCCCGTGCAGCCGTCCCTGCGGGGCGACCCAATCCTCTCCCCGGACTGGAAGGCCGCCCTCGTCCGTCTGATTGCCGCAGAGAGCACGACGCTGCTGCACACCGCGCTGTGGCCGGTGACGGATGAGCTGACCCTCCGGTGGGGCCGGGTGCAGAAAGAGCTGGGGGCGCTGAGCGGCAATGAACTCGTTTTGCACGCGGGGATGATTGCCGTCCATCAGGGCATGCAGAGCCGGGCCAACAGCGCGAGCGAAAAAATCCTCATCGCCTCGCGCTTTCTATCCGAATTGGCTCGGCTGGTCGGGCCGGTGATCCGCAGCCGGGCCCAAGCCCACCTGGCCAGCCTCTCGCCCGCCGACCAGAATGTGGCGTTACTGTTCGCAGCCGCGGATACGCCAGGGCTGTCGGATAACGAACTGCGGGCGTTTCTGACGAGCCTGGCGCAGGGGGAAGAGCTGCCGCTGGTGGTGGAGTAAAGAGCCGCGTTGTGGAATCGCTCAAAGAGCAGAGTCACTCAAGCAGCGATTTCAACAGCACATCCGGCGTATCCGAGTAAAACTGGATATTGATTCGGGTTGCCATATCGTCTGAGAGGTCGAAAAGCTGTTTCCGCGCCGACACCGGTATCAGCACTGTATCCGCTCCCTTCTCGACGGCAACCTCAACGATACCGACGGCGTTCGCTAGGGGTTCCACCGAACCACCGAGATTCAAGGCGCCAACCACGATTAAGCCGCCCTTTGTGCTCTTATCAAGCAGCCCGCTGCAAAGGGCTATCAATGCAGGTAAGCCGAGAGCGGTTCCGCTGCGGTCGTTGTCCATGGCGCGGAGCTGTACGGAGAACTCGTGAGAGCGCGGGTCCCGGTCTCCAACCAGTTCCTTTGCCCTGGTGTACAGGTTCTGTTCCGCGTACCTGGCGCTTTCGCGGAAGGCCGGTGGAACCGGGGCATTCAATATCTTGACCCCGTTTCCTCTGCCGACCGTGACCTCGATGCGGCAGAGGCTGGGACCCGTCTCTGGCCCTCCCGGACTGATTCCCCACACCTGTCCTGGTGGTAGGGGGTCCGGGTCGATGGCATCGTCGCTGTGCAGTTCCGGCGTGGACACGAACTTCTCGATCCCGTCTTCGCCCAGCGTGTAACTGAAGTGTGTGTTCCGGAACTCGCTCTTGAACACCCGTTTCTGCTGTTCCTTGACCCGACGGCGTAGTTCGAGGGCGACGCGCACCAGTTCCTCCAGCTCATCGTCTGGGACGGTCATCTCAGGGTCCGGGTATAGCAGCTTGAGCAAACCGCTCACCGTCTTGTTGACCGCTGTGATATCTCGTCCGCTGAGTGCGCCGCCGTAGTGGACCCTTTCTTGAAGAACTGGAACCCGACTGCCAGCACGCAACCGGCTCCAGCACTCCGACAGGAAGTCACTGACTAGGCCAAAATGATCGGTGAAGTGTTGGTTCGGGCTGAGCTTCGGGAAGTCCCAACCCGGCACGTAGGCATGGATGCGATCCATGAACGCCGTATCGTCGCGCATGTCCGCGGACAATGGACTGAGCAGGTGCCCGACCCGTTGCTGATGCTCGACCTCGACATCGAGGTTTCCCACCATGACGACACCGCCCTCGGCCCGTATGCTCTCCTTGCCGCGTGAGAACTCGCCGGATTCCATGTAGCCCTTGAGAATGTTCACTCCGTCTTTCTGATCGAAGGAAACCCCCGATATCTCGTCGAAACACACCACGTCGTACTGACAGACGAGCCCGCGCTGCCCCGTGGCGTTGTTGACGAACATCTTTGCCACCGTAGCCTTGCCGCCGGAGATCAGGTGGGCATAGGGCGAGATCTGCTGGAATAGGTGGCTCTTCCCTGTACCGCGGGGACCTAGTTCGACCATGTTGTAGTTTCGCTCGACGAATGGCGCCATGCGGACCAGCGCGACCATTTGCGCCCGGTCCGACAGAGCGGCAGGCTCCAGCCCGACGCTACGCAGCAGGACCCGCTTCCACTCTTCGCTGGCGAATTCGTGCCGGCCGTGTCTTAGCGTATCCAGTACATCCGCTTGCGAGAGCTGAATCGCTCGAAGGCTGTCGATCGCAAACGGCCGCCCGTTCTTTTCCTGGGCGATGGCGGCATCGTAGCTCAGTGTGACCTCGGCATAGAAGCCGTCGGTCAGCATGCGTTCGTGCTGCTTCACCAAGTTGTCGTCGATGCGAATGTCTTTGAGTGCGAGGCTGGGAAGCTCCGCAATCAGTGAATCCGTCCTCGTGTCCAGCTTTGCTCTAACGATATCGATCAGTTTGATGGAACCCTGATCCCGGGCTCTCGCCTTGAACAACTCTTCTTCTCCCGTGCGCACGGTCCGGTCCGCAAGCTGTCGCTCGACTATCGCCAGCCCTTCCTCGATCTCCTGCTCGTCGGTGGTGGCGCAATAACGCCCGAGAAGGAACTCGACGACATAGGTCGGCACTGGATACTGGCGGCTATATTTGCGCACGAGGTCCTTGCGCACCAGGTAGCCGTCGAACGCCTTCGCCGCCCGCCGGTCGAGTTCGTCGAGTTCCAGTTTCAAGCTTCGCCTCCGATGATCGTCGATTGCCTCGCGATGACTTGGCCGTTCATATCCAGGACGACGAGGGCGGCCGGCGTACCCTCAAGCCCATCATCGGCGACTAACAGGCTTGCTGCGCCTTCATCATTAACTGATCTCGCCTCGCTAACGCTCGAATTCACATCGTTGACCTGCGTTCGGAGATCGATAGACAAGCCTGTCCGGGCGGCATCAATCTGTACCCGGCATCGCAAGCCGACCCAGGAAACGGCGGTGATGCGCGTTTCTGCCTTGGCGGAGCCTACGCCGGTGGTGATCCGAATGACGGGAACAAGGCTCTCCTGAAGACTCAGTCCCCCATGAGCGTATTCATTGCCGGCGCCGAAGCAGGCGATGCCGGGACCAATGGCGACACGTTCGTGGACATTCCAATGCCAGGGAACTGTCTGTATCTCGACCGCTGCCCCGTCCTTGACAGCCGCGCAACGCGCCCAACGGCTTTTAGTAAGGTACTTGGGAAGATCGACCTTTGGCAGCCCGCCGGGAAGCCACAGCCAGCCGTGGTCGGTGACGACGCGGACTTCGCGCCACCCGGCCTTAAGGAGGGCCTCAATGCGTTCGAACAGCAGCGCAATCTGATCATCAATCCGCGCCGCGAGCTTCCCTTGCAGCGAATGGCCCAGCTTATCGAGCTCCCCGTTCTCGGTCCAGGCACGACCGGTCGGGTCTCCCGTCTCGTCCACACCGACGTACTGGTAGCCGGCAGCAGCCAGGAGCTTGCGGAACCGCTCCGTAGTTAGGGGACGTTCGGTATCCGTCGTCACAGGCAGGAAGTCCTCGCCAAGGGATACGCCCTTGATGCTCTCCGTGACCGGAGACACCGCCGGCTTTGCAGTCGCTGTGACCGTGGGCAGACCCGCCCAGTGCGTCGACACCGTCACGGATCGGCCTTTCGCTTGCAGATGATCTACTAGGCGTTGGGACACGTCGAACCGGAGACCATCCGCGAAGAGGAGCACTGTCCCGGATTCAACGCGCTCACCATACGTTTTTTGTTCGTCGCGGACGGTGAACGACGCGCTTTTCCTTAATGCCTGCAAATGCTGGGCTGCGGACTCCAACCAGGGCCGATAGATCGCGTTTAATGCCCGGCTCACGGCCTGCGTATCCGCAGACGATTTCACTGCGGCCATGCTGGCAAGCGCGGCTGCATCGACCTGCCAGGCTCCATCCACGTACAGCTTAGCCATGTCAGTGACAGATGCTCCGCCGATCTCGCTTGACGCGTGCGTCGCGAGTGCAGCCAGGGACTTGAGGGCGTGGGCCAGAGGTGTCTGATCGAGCTTTGCCCAGACCCATTCGCGTCTCAGGCCGTGCGTCTTTTCCAATCTGAGTATTTGATCGCGTGCTGCCGAAGGCGACATATTCTCCAGCGCCAAGAGCTCTTGGCGTAGAGCTGCTTCCTCTTTTTCATTATTTTGGGGCCAAGAGGAAGGTTCCACAAACAGTTCGCTCGGCATTGCCTTGCGCAAAAGCTCGGGTATGCCGGGGTAGAGTGCGGGCGACTCGGCAAAACGCTCCCACACCGGCCGCCACGGTCCTTCGCGCCTCCCGAGCATCTCCGCCCCGACAATCTCGCCGTCCTGGTCCGGGTTGAAAGTGAGTTCCGCCTTGCAGCGTGACGTGAAGGCGCTCCATCGCTCACTGGTCCAATTCGCTTGCACCGTCTTGGGAGCGCTGAGCCAAAGCAGGATATCCTTTGTTGGGTCATCGGAGAAAAGCTTGTCAAAATCCTCCGCTTCGAGATGCTTACCTCTCAGCCTTTCCAGCGAGGTTGTCGCCAACTCTGCCAACGCCCCCAACATTGACCGCTGCGTAGCGGCATCCTGAGCTATATCCAGGCCGAGCCCGCCATCTTTAGCAACCAGGAATGCCTTGACGGTCCAGTCCTTGCCGTTCTTCTGGGTCCAACAGACGCCGCGATACTGAAGCTCCACCAACGGCTTGAGACTGTCCGGGCATTCCTGAACGGCTCTGAGAGCCTGTCTGCTGACATCGGGGAGATAGAGGATTGGTATCGTCCCCTCGGGGAACTCGGGCTCCTCTAGCGTGTGATCGACTACACACCGCAGCCAGATCGCCGGCCCGGTTCGCTGCTCGGGTTGATACTCACCCAAGGTCAATAGTTGTGGCACGAGCTGGCGAAGCTGCGGAATGATCGGCTGCCACTGCGAATCATGATCGGTCCAGACAATGGCGGCGGGTTTCTCCACGTCGCCAGGATTATGCCTGGACGCGGCTTCCAGCGAGGACGCCAGAGCCTCGATGAAGGTGGTGGCTGATCGGTCGTCCATATCGGTACTCAAAGGCACTTCAGCGCACCCACAATCGGATACGCTATCTCGTCGCAGGAATGAAGGCAGCGCTCATGAGTCCTTGTCCTCACCCGATGAGCCCAGGGTGGTTACGGCCGAGTGTATCGTCAGCAGGAGTTCCGCATCGTCGATCAGGCGGTACTCCGGCGTCTTGCCGGACAGCCGTTCGCTGTTATCCAGTATGATGCGCACTCCTTCTCCGCGTTTGTCCATCAGGGTTCGCCGGTCCGTTTCCAGCCTGGGAATATTTGCTGGCACCGTACACTGGGCGAGCAAGCTGGATAGTGTCTCGTTACGAGCCGACTGCCGATACGGCAGGCTTTCGACAGTCATCGTGTTGGGGATCGTACCGGGGGAATAGAGTTCGAGACGGTCTTCGAACAAGCGGAGTCTGATCTTCGAACCGTAGATCGAATAATCTCGGTGGGCTACGGCATTGACGACAGCCTCGAACACCGCCGTCATATCGAACTGGGGTTGATCCTGGCGTCCCTGGTCTTTGAAGGCAGCCGTCTTCATGTTCCGTGCCACGAATCGGCAAGCATCGGCGACCTGGCGGTCGAGCGGGCCGGTGATGTCGGCGGCGTCCAATTGATAGGCGGCTCCCGGTTCACCCGGCCTGATGTCGGTTCCCCGGTAGGCCACTGCTTGGATGTAGGCGTTGGGGAGCCATCGGCGCGGGTCCTCACTCGCCATCAATACGCCGGCAACGGTCGGCTTCACTGTTCCGTCTTCGTCGGCGCGCGCCATGCCGAGTTTCCCGAGAAAATCTTCCCGATCATCGTCAGACCGCAGGGTACGGAATCGTTCCCACAGAGCCGCTGCCAAGTTTTCCGGTCGGGCGCTGGATACTATTTGTTCATCAAAATGAATAATGCGCGTCTGGCTGCGCTGCTGGAACAGCCGCGCGAGAGCCTCAGGCGATATGCGGCGCTTCGAGTCCGCCAGACGGTGGAAGTAACCACCGGGACTTCTATGGACAAACAAGCTTCGTGGGATGTCCACCTTCACAATGGCTACTTCATCGCCCGTGCTTGAGGGCAACCAGAGTCGATCCAGCACGATGTCCTCAATGGCCGGTTCGATGGAATCAACACACACTTCTCGAACGAAATCGACCACCGTATCGAGGCGATCAACCGGGAGGCCGACAACCTCATGGGTCCTGTCCTCAACCCCGAGAACAAACACGCCCCCGCGACTGTTCGCAAAGGCGGCAAGCTCATCGGCAAGGTCGTCACGGCGTGGTTGGCTGACTCTCCCTCCGGCGAAGCGCACTTCCTTAAACTCTAAAAAGGTGCTCTCGCCCAGTCGAATCTTGTCGAGCAATTCTTTCTGGCTATCAAACATGAACCGGCTCCGGTCCAAGCCGCCGATAGCGGCGTTCAAACGCCTCGCGCCCGCCTTCCATCACTCGGCAGACTTCTTCCCGTATGGCTTCCTCCTGCAAAGAGCCTGACCGCACTACAGTGCATTGCCCACCTAGAAAGTCGAGAACGTGTAACATCTCGGCATCGCCGTTCACCACCACGTTTGGGTTATGGGTTACAACGATAATCTGCCGTCGGAGTTTGTTTTCCCGAATCTGGCGCACGACCAGGTCGTAGATCAGGTGGTTGTCCAAGTCGTCTTCCGGCTGGTCCAGCACGAGCGGCTCGTCGCCATGCGCCAACAGGAAGGCCAGCATTGCCGCCGCCCGCTGTCCGGCCGATGCCTGGGCAATGGGGCGAAAATCCGCGCCGTCGCCCGACCGGCTGTACTCCACACTCAATCCGTCTTCCGGGAACCACGCTAGCACTTTGTCGAGCAACTCGGGAGTTCGGCTAGATTCGCGCTCAAGATAGTTGGAGAAGTGTCCGCCAAAATCGCCTTTACCACCGCAGGCGGCTTCAATACGCTCTTTAAGGCGCTCAATGCGGGCCTCAATCTCCAAACGTCGTTCCGCCGAGTTCTCTGGCAAGTCCGCGAGCAGATGTGCTACGCTTCCCTTGCTTGGGTGATCGTCCTCCATGGCGAGGATATCGTCCTGGAACCGGTCGTCGAGAACGTTCAACACCTCGCGCAACGACTGTTCAAGGACTCGGAGGTCGTCGCCGTAGGTCCGGCTTTGAATACGTACAAATTTGTTGTCAGCCAGCGCATCGGTGAGAAATTGGTCGCGAGCGTCACTGACGGCGCGACGAGCCTCCAAGACTCTTCGGAGCCACGTCTGCGACTCCTGTACCAGTCTGTCCCGTTCTTTCTGCAGCGAATCCAGACGTGCCAATCCACCGTCGATCCGCTGCCGATCCTGCACTAATCGGCTGTACTCGCTCGGGTCGGCGACGCCCTCCTCGTGCAGCATTCCGATCAACCGCTCGTAGTTGTCATCCGCCCGGTCTACGGCTTCTTGCCACGTGCTTCGTGTCAATGCCTCGCGTTGAGCCTTCACTACTCCGTGTAGACGTTGCGCGGTGGTGTGTACATCGTCAGCCGCCGTGCGCACATCGGTGGCCACTGTGCCCATGATCGCAATGACCTGGCGATCTGCGTCTGAGTCCGTGACGAACAGCTCGTCAGGCAGGTCTTCGGATTGCAACTCTGCGGCCACCTCCTCAAGGCGCCCCGCAGCCTCTGCCGCTGCATCGAATTGCCGCTCCGTTTCTCTACGCTGGCGGCCTCGGCGTCGGTAGGTTGTCAGGATTGCGGTATGTCCTGCTTCCTCGAAGCGCTTCAATTTTCGCTCTACGTCCTCATGCTCGACGATGAGGCCGTCCCGGTCGGCCAACTTTCCTTCAAGTGCTCGAATACGTGATCGCAAGGCATAAAATGCGTCTTTGGCTCCGTTCAGGTCTTTTTGGAGCGCGGCTACGCCAGCCGCCTCGTCAATCACCTGCAACAACGCCTGCTGGTTCTCGCCGGCCAGTTCGGCTATCTGCCCCTGGTTGAACATGCGAATCGGAAATCGTGCCGGCGTAACGGTCTGAGCCGATGATAGCTCCCAATTGCGATCGGCTTCTTCCTCTACTCTCGTGTCATCGCCTTTCCGTTGCACTAGATACCGAACGCCGTCACGCATCACGGTCCACCGAATCACCGTTGAACCGGTCAAGCCACCCTCGTCCATACGCTTCGAGGGCACTCGATTGAATCGTTCGAAGGTCAAGCGAGGCCCGCTGCGCTCTTCTAAAAGTTCCAATTCATGCTCACGCCTTGCCGCAATCCTCAACGCATGGATGACTGTAGATTTGCCTGTGCCACGTCCGCCCACCAAGGCGTTGAGCCACGGGCTGAACTCGAGTCGTGCCGGTTCACCGCGTCCCATGTACCGCGCGTCCTCAACCTCGATGGCTTCGATGTAATACTTCGGCAGCGTGAAGGGGTCGAAAGATTCCGGCTCGTCGCTGCGTCGGATCGAAAAGCCGTCGCCGTCCAGCAATGCCAGGCGCAGTCCTTCAAGCGATGGGGTCGCCATCTTGACCCAGGTGTAGTGCGAGCCAGGGAAATGACATCCGGTCTCGCTGGCGGAGTGATGGGAGTCTGATCCAAGAACTTTCGCCCAACTGAGCTTGCGACGACGGTAAAGCTCAGGTTCCTCGGAGTGTGGATTTCTGACTTCCATTGCGAACAGACCGGCGAAGTCGAGCAATGGCGCCAGCGTATTGCCTTCCAGTTGCCATGCGCCTGACGCCCTATCTACATGCGCGAGAATAGGGATGCCGCCGGCTTTGCTGATTGCTTCCACGACACTGATGGGCACTAAGTTCGCCGCGACGTCACTCGCACCCCGGCTGCCGTTATACCCGACGGCGCCGAGTAGCGTTGTGATATCGGCTGATCCCTTGTCGGTGTCGAGTACGGCGAGGATGTGGATACCGCCATTGGCGGTGACCTCTACGCCCGGGAACAGGTATAATGGTCTATACTCCTGGTGCTGCTCCTGCTCTAATTCACGCAGCGCCTGTTTTAGCGTATCGATCCACTCTCCTGAGTTGTGATCCGTAACCGCTACACAATCTACTCCAGCGCGCATGAAGCCGAGCAGCCAGTCCTTCGGTGTGATTTGCCTCAAGGAAGCTTGGTCGCCTCCTTTGCCATAGTCCTTGGAGGCTGGGGTGTGCGTGTGAAAGTCGAACTTCCACCACCGTGCCCCCGGATAGCGCCAGTGTCGGCCTTGGTTGGATGTCATGATTGTGCCTCGACTCGTTCGCGTGCGGTTCGCTTGCTTTCAATGGATAAATGTACGTCGTTGACTCGTTCGCCGTTCTCCTTGAACCACGGGAATCGCTCCTCCTTACGTGAAGGTTCCTTGCCTCGGTCTTTTCGCCAGTGGATGTTCGGCTTGGTGCGGAGGATGCCCGTGCCTTTCTTCCCGCCGGGGATATCGACGGCCATGAAGGGGCGGCTATTGAGACGCACGCCGTCGTTGATGTCCGGCTCCCAGCCGATGGGCTGTTCTTGTATGGGCTTCCACCGGATGAAGAGGTCAAAGGGCGGCTCGCCTTCGAGGATCGCGGCGAGGCGCTTTTGGAGTTCAAGCGCTGCGGTCAGACGGTCATCCGCGCCTCCTTCACCCCGCCGCACGCCGTCTTGCTGGCGGGTAATCCAATCGCCGAGATAGCTGTAAGTGAGAGATTCCAGGCACCGGCGGCCCTTGCCGTCGCCCTCGGTCAGATTGTGGTAGTTGACCAACGCATGGAAGCCGTCACGCCGGCGGCCGTCCCAGATATGCCAGATGAACGGGCGGTTGTGGAACAGTTGGCAGTGCTGCTCGAAGAAACGATTGCGCAGCCAGTCGTCGAGGCTTGAGCTGCTTGCCTCGGCCAGCAGCTTGCTGAGTACACCATCGTTCCAGGCTTCGCCGAAGGCGGCTGACAGGAGACCCAGTAGCCGGTCTTCGGCGGACGGTTCGCCCCGCACTGAGGGGATGCAGATGATGCCGTCCTCGTCCGCACGGTCAAGCAATGCCTCGCAGCGCCGCCCCCATTCTCGCTGCTCGTCGGCCAGTTCCATGTTGGCGTCCCGTTCCGCCGGCCAGCGGTAGCCCAGCAGACGGGTGACGGCGACTTGCAACACTGTAGAGTCGGTACGAAGCGGGCCGTAGGCAGTCCGCTTCTCAATCTCGTCCCAGACTACCGAGCCGCAGGGATGACCGTGAAAAATCCATTGAGTGGGATCGTCGGAGTAGGGGAGTGGAAGGCCGTTGGGATATCTTTCGTTGGCAACCTTGGTCCAGTAATCAATGTCGAAGGGCACCTTGACCAGTGTGGCGTTGGTGACGTTGAGTTTCTGGTCGATGCGCCGCACTGCCTCGTTGTATTCGGGGGAAGAGCAGAAGCACCAGATGGCAGATAAATCTACCGGATCGTTCGGAGAGATTACGGCTACGTTGTTATCAAAGTGGCACCCACCGTAGAGCGATGAGGGAAGTTCTCCCATGCTGCTGATCGCAACGCCTCTACTATTCCAAACTTCTTGTCCCCTGCGCCAATTTTGAACCGCGTGATTGCTACCTTTCATCATCTCTGCATAACGAAACAATGATCCCTTCCCACTTTCCCATAAAATGACCATCGACCGCCCCCCATAAGTGTGAGTATGGCGTACCGTGGTATGTAAAAATTCCCAATCCTCTGATATCGGATGCTCCCAAAAAAGCCGATAATAATGGTCGCTGTCGCCGGTCAGACTTCCTGATGAGTTCTTTACGTAAGTAGCTAACAACGAAGAATCATCTGTGACGGCAACTGTGATGCGTGCATCTGGGTTATCTAACTGCCGAGCTTGGTTTAAGCTTTGGATTTCTACTTCCCGCAGCCGTGAGGCTTTCTCACCGGTGGTTCGGGATTCGGACACGTCCAGGCCGTGCATCTTGCCAGTCTCCATCTTTTCATAGAACAACTCGCTCGCATGGTCGGTGGAATTGGGTCGGCTCAGGGTGAGCAGAATCGCCTTAACGACTTCTCCGCTGATGGTTTCAAAGGCTCCCGGTCCCAGCCGGGCGAGTAAATGCCACGTGTCCGTCTTCAGCAGCTTTTCTCGGAGCTTCCAGTAACCGACGAGAAATAGCCAGTTCTGCGGTAGGACCAGACTGGCGGTTCCACCTTCCGCGCATAATTCCAGGCAGCGCTCCAAGAACACGGTAGCCAGATCGTTCTTTGCGGCGGGGTAGTGCTGTTCGCAGAAGGTGCGTAGCTTTTCGGCCTGCTTGCCGCGGGCGAGGTAGGGCACGTTGGTGATTATCCAATGGTACTGATCGGCCAGCAACTCCGCCGCGCGGGCCATCCCTTGCGCGGTCACGGTGCGCTCTGTCTGCTCATCGCTCGCTCGTTCTTGTTTGAGTACGGTCGCGAACAGCGTCCGCACCGACTCGTAATCGCGCTGGAAGAGGTTGTCTTCCAGCATACGCGGATTGATGAGCGAACCAAGCTCTGGCGCTTGTCCGAAAAGATCGTGGAGCGCGCCCAGGCTGTTACGGAGCGGCGCGGAGAGCAGCGTGTCGTCAGCATCGAACAAATCGCGTCCCGGCGGCATCCCGCCAGCGGCGGCGGCCTGCTCCGACAGCGTAGTCCATTCTTCCTTTGTCGCGTTGGGTGCCAGCCCCGAGCAGGCAAGATTCAACTCTGGCAGGGGCCGATATCCCCCCGCGTCTGGATAGGTCCAGGCGGCGAGAGCCAGTGCGAAGGCTGCGAGAGCCATGCAGCGCGGGTCCAGTTCCAGCCCGTGCAGATTGTCCCGCAAGACTGCGTCTACCGCGTCGCGGGCAGTGCAGCCCTCCCGCGCCATGCGCATGGGCACCAGCATTGAGAAGGCCGCGACCAGAAAGTGCCCCGAGCCGCAGCACGGGTCGAGGACTTTCAAATCCTCCAGATGCTCCGGCCAACTGTCGAAAGCACCGGCGGCGGGGCGCCATCCTTCCGGCTCCGGTGTATCTTCCGAGCGCACGAAACGCAGGTAATTGAGCGGGACACCGGGGATTGCGGCTTTCCGGCGTAACTCGATTTCGGTCTCGGCCTCTCTCAGATTGGAGTCGCTCAGACGGCGCGTCGCCCACCAGGCTCCCAGAGCGTTGTCGAGCAGGAAGCTGACCATGTAGGGCTCGGTGAAGAGTTGGGTTACGGCCGGCAGTTCGTCGGCCCCGATCTTGACCTCGGAGCGGTTTACCTCAGACTTTTTCTTGGACTGCCAGAACTGGTAGACCCAGCCGAGGGAATCGCTCGCCGTGAACACCTCGGCTGGCAGGCTCTCGACCAGTTCCTCTAACTTCAACTGGTGTTCCCGCGCGAACCGAACCTCGAAGACCGGATGATCGGGTCGAAACACCTGGGGCAGCATCTGGTGAGCAAACCGCCCCGCCATCACCCACTTGTCGATACCCTCATCCTTCGCCAACTCTTCGCATTCCTCCAGCGTAACGGCAACGCCTTCCTCCGGCTCAATGAGCAGATGGTTCTCGGCGAGAAATCGGGCGAACAGCATAGCGTGCCAGTGCTCATAGGCGCATTCGTGTATCAGGTGCGCGATGGCCTGTTTCCCCGAGCGGGTATCGAGCCGGTCTCCGAGTTGGCGGGCGTGGGCGCGCAGCCGCCGGCGCAGCGTGCGTTGCTCTTCGCTCATGTGCTCATAAGCTTCGTGATGGTACACGGCGAGCGCCTCCAGCGCCGCACGAGCGCCGGCCTCCGCCACATCGCGGGCGTCTACCACGGTTCGTTCGAGCTGCCTTCGCAGATTTGGTGACAGTGTTTTCATCAACCTATGACGATGGGGCCTTGTTCGACCTGTTTTAGTAGGTCCCGCTCGGTCGTCTCGATCCACGCCTTAACGTCTGCCGGAGTGCGGAGGGTGGTACTCCCGAGCTTCACATGACGAGTCTCCGGCTCAACGATTTTATCGGCCTCTGCCCGCGCTTCCGCGAATAACTGGGGGAGGGCTGCCGTGCGTGTCCGCCAACCGCCGAGGGAAATACGTTCGAGGGAATCGAGCACTTCCTGCTCGGTGCCGGTCATGCCCTTAGATACCTTCGTGATATGCAACCGCGAGAGTATCTCGTCGCGGTCCTTCTGCTCGATCTGCTGCCAGCTTTCGGCGTCTTCCAGGCGTTGCCATTCTCTGTCATAGGTCTCATCGTAGCCTTCCTGCGAGCGCGTCAGGGCGGTTCGCAGCGCGTCCGTCAACTTTGCTGCGAGACTTGGCGCCGGGTCCGAAGTGTCAAGCAGGCGTCGATCTGCGATGATTGCTTCGATCTGGGGCGCGGCATCTTCCGCCGCACTCAGGCCATCAGCGTGGCGAGCAAGGACCTGTAAGCGTTGGAAGGCGGGGAGGCGCTCGGCCGCGAGGTCGCCCGCCTTGGTCCAGTCGTCAAGGTTTGCGGTCAGCCCGTCGTATCGGTCGAGAATACCGATGAGCTGTTCGTTGCCGGCCAGCGACTGGAGGTCCGACAGATGACCGGTATCAGGACCTTCAGGCAACGGCGTATCGCCGCCCGCACGCTGCGCCAACTCGTTGAGTTGGTTCAGCAACTGGCCGGCGGCCTGAGTTTCTTCGTTTGGCTTACAGGCGATCCCGGCCGCTTGAAACAGCTTGCGCAGCTTGAGGCGCTGTCGGGTGTTGATGGTCGCGCTTTCGACCCGGAAGTCGGTGCTGGGCACCTTCGCCTGATCCAACTGAGACGGCTGGAGCGCCACGCCGTTTGTAGTGGCCCGCAGATGTCCGGTTCCGAACAGGCTGATGAGCGCTGCGTCAATGGCGTCCCGCGGCCAACCATAGGGCGGGTCGGAGAAGTACGACCGCACGTCTTTGCCTTTTTTGCCGGAACCCACGTAGGACAGCACGGCGGAGCACACCTGATGCTCATCGGTCTTGCCGCTGTAGTCCAATGCCTCCAGCGGATGCTCGGCACCCTTGCGGGCACGTTCAATTACCTTCTGCCAACGATGATCATCGGCGTCGCCAAATTGGTAGAAGAGTCGGGATAGCGATGCAGCAGCGGCTTCTCTGACTTTGTCGGATATGGTCGCCTCAAGCCGTTCGTTGCCGCCACCCTGGAACACCTTTGCGCCGTCAATAACTTCCGCTACCAGCGTTCGCAGGCTTTGCTCGGCTTCGGCGAGGCGCGTCTCCATGCCCTGGCGGGCTTCGATTCCCTCGGGCGTTGAGGGCACGCCTTTGTATTCCAGCGTGTCTTTGGCCGCGCTCCGGGAAGCAATACTACGTGCCAGCACATCGGCGCGGGACTTCGGCACGAATACGTAAAGGATCGGGCTATCCGGTCCGGCCGCGCGCGCGTCGGCGACCACGCTCTTCTCATCGGCGCCCCAGCCATCGCGTATCCACACCGGGATGTCGCGGCCGCCGTCGGGTGGCGGCTCGGCGCCAAAGTACAGAGACAGCTTGCGCGGCTCCTTGCTGTCTCCCTGCTGGAGTCTTATCGACCCCACCGCCTCCTGCACTGCGGCGCCAAGGAGCTGAGCACGTTTGCTGCTCATGCTCGTAAGATCGTTTGTGAGTCGGCTCTGCCGATTGCGGAACTCGGACTCCCAGTCGCTGCTCTCTCGCGTTTGCAGACTGTACTCGTCGTCGAGCTTCATCAACGTGCCCGCGTCCACCAACTCCTCCAGGAGCGCCGACAACTGGCTGCGCAAGATGGCGCCGTCCTCGGCCAAGTCTTTCACCAGCAGGTCCGCCAGCGTGTTTGCATTGGCACGCACGCCGATGTCGACGCCAGCTTCGCGCGGGAGTTTGCGGATCAGGAACACCAGAGCACACAGCCGCGACTTGAGCTGACCATCGGGCGTTCCGTCATCGCGTTGCCTGACAATAGTCTCGTAAAGCTCACGGAGCAGCACGCCGGATTGCAGCAGGTTGGCCGATATCTCATCGAACAGGAAGTCGGCCGGTACCACCGTACCCACCGGATCATCTGCGGTGTGGCGGATGGCGTCGTAAACGATGCGAAGCTGTGTACGGAGCTGACCCGCCGTTCCTGCACGATCTACCGCCCGCAGCGCGTGCTCCCAGAATCGCCGGCGAACGGGCAGCAACGGATAGTCTTCCACCAGGATCGGCTTGTCCTCGCTGCGGGGGCTGATCCGGGTGCCGTTCAGGTGACGGTCGATTTCCCCGATATTGGCGTCCAGCGTCGACTGGACGGTCTTGACGCGGTCCTGTCTCTTGGCCAGAACAACCCGCCGGGTGACCGTTTCGACATCATTGTCCGACAATTCCACATTGACTGTGAATCGGCCTTGAAGACGTTGCAGCGCTGGCGTACCGGACAGGGCCGTTTGTCCGGTACCCACGAAGAGCAGGCGATCACCAAACCGCTTGCTGCAGGCTTCGACGACTTCCTGAACGATATAGGAACGGTCGGCATTGTCTCCGATGTACTGCTGCACCTCGTCGAGGATAACGACCGAGCAGGGCATATTGCCGTCAGGCGCCAGCGTATCCTGTAACGCGCTGACAAACTCGTCCGTGGTAATATCTTCCGGCTTAGGAAACTGGGTGCGTAGTGCTGTCTTGGCGTCCTTCTCGTTGTTCGCGAAGTTCGGGTCCGCAGCGAGGAGCGCTTTGGCGATGAGCGGGCTGACGTACAGATCGTTCAACTCACGTCGGAATTCCCGGCCTTCTGCCTCGACTGTGGTGCGTACTCGGTCGTAGATGCCATTCTTCTTGAGCCAGAGGCAGAAGCGTGCCTGAGGGAAGCTCTCGGGGAGCTGTGCGGACTTGAATACGAGACCGAGCAGGGCGAGCCGAACGCTGTCTCCGGCACCGGCGCCGAGCGTTCCGGCTGCGGCGTGCAGCCCGTGGCCCCGTTTGCCGAGGGTCGAAATTTCCCTCAACAGATCCTGCACGTCCTGGGGAAGCCGCGCAAGACCGCGAGCGCTGGCGCCATCTTCAGGAAATGTATAGTCCGTCCACAGGAAGCGCAGCATCTTCGCCAAGTGGGATTTCCCACTTCCGAAGAATCCGCTGACCCAGGCAGCCGACTGCTCCGGTTGGCCCTGATTTGTGACGTAGGAGTCGAGGATGCGAACAAGCCCGCGTTGATACTCACCTTCGCAGACGAAGTGCTCAAGCTCGAAGTGTAGGATACGGCGCTCGTCGTCAGTCAGGGCGTCGGTCATAGTCGCCACGCCATTGTTCAGCAAGGTGATCTTGCCAGGCTCTCGTTGGTAAATGTCTTGGTTTTTCATGCCTCAGTATACTCTTGTAAGGTGATCGGGACCGCGAGGTAATTCCACCCATCTCGCGCGTCCAACAGCCGATAGTTGCCCTCCTCGTGCTCCCCAGGGAAGAACACCACCACGCGGCCTTTGACATCCTGCTCGACCTTCTTCAGCAACTCCGACACACGGATGAACCCGAAGAGTGAAGCGATACCATGGATGCCGACAACCGAATTATCATCCGCTTCCGGCCTCCTCAGCACTTCTCGTACCCGTTGAGCGACATGCTCCAGAAAATCCTCTTCAAGCTTGAGCGCCAAGTCTTCAGGAAACTCGAAGTAACTGTCCCGATATTCCGTGTCCGCCATCCACTCTGCGAAGGCCCTGGTCAGGTCACAGTCGAGCCAGCAATGCCCAGCCTCCCTGGTTGCCAATGCAAACAAGTCCTTTCGTGCCCGCAGCCGCCGCTCATCAGCTTTGTCATAGACGATGAATATGGCGCGCTGTGCGCCGGCCAAGTCCTTCTGCCACGGAAACGCGATGTAGCTCTTGTAGCGCTCAGCCAACCTGTCTATGCGTCCCATGGATCAACTCCTGGTCCTTTTTGGTAAACAGTGTCGGAAACGTCACATCGATCATTGATCCCGACTGTTTGAAGTCGAGCAGCCCGAGTCGTTTTGCATCAACGGCAACGTCAATGAGTTCGCCGGGAGGCGAATCCAGTACGGCAGCCCAGGGCGTTTCGAATAGCAAACGACCGCGGCGCCCAACTGCGAATCCGAGCAATAATGCGTACGTGGTTGCTGCTGGCGTCGTCTCGACACGTTGCCTGATTTTTCGTCCTCTTCCTTGCAAATGGCCGGACTGTGTCCAAGACGAAGAAGCGTTGCGCACGACCTTGTCGAGTGTCTCCTTGTTCAAGCGATCCTCTACGGCATCGGATAGGGCGTCCTTCATGGTTTGTCGTCCAAACTCGTGACCAAACGGGGTAGCGACAACAGCCCGTGCGGTAGCCCGCAACAGCGGATCGCGTGCCAGGGCAAGTAGGAGTGCTAGCAGAGGCCGACTGGATTTGTGCCAATCCCAGAAGTTCCTCAGAATTCGAAAGAGAATCACGCGGCCGTCGAGACCGTAGAGTTCAGTCAGCCGTTGGAAGGAGAGTTTGCGAGTTGACGCTGTTTTTTTACCGAGACAGTTGTTTTTCATTACAGCATTTGCATAATCCTCGCGAGACACCCTTCCAGGAGCGGCATCCAGGAGGTACGCTAGCTCATCGAACATGATCGTCCGACTCGTATGGGTACCTCGCTCACCTGAACGGAATCCCCAGAGCAAGGCTTGGTCCGGTGGAAGAGCAGCGATTCCAGGCTCAAAATTCAGGTCGGATATGATGCTCATTGCAGGACACCATAAATAACTTAAAAAATATGTCAAATCTCGCCGGCTAGTCTGCCGGCGAGATTATTATGTTGGAGAAATGTGCAATTTGCAGTAATCCTTCGTCAAGAAACTGCAATCCGAAGGCTCTTACGCCATCTGCGAGAGAAGGAGCAGCAAGAATGACGACCCTGGAATGGATTCAGTTAGCGATTGGCACGGGCTTAATTGCCTCACTCGTTGTCATGGCCTGGGGGGTCACCCGGCACTCGCGGCGGGATAGCGACCTATAGTCTTTGCCGCGCTGACCGTCTGGCAGTGGGCGGTCACAATCCGCCTGATATCCCGTGCGTAGCCGCCGCCTAAGGTCACCACAAGCGGTATGCCTGCCCGCCGGGCGAATGCGCAGGTTCTCCGATCCCGTTCCCCAACCCCGGCCAGCGACAGCGCCAGTTTTCCGAAGCGGTCGCCCCGGAGCACGTCCACGCCGGCCTGATACAGGATCAGGTCCGGTCGGGCTCGTTCGAGGAGCACCGGCAGGCTTTCTTCCAGCCGGCCGAGATACTGTTCGTCCGTCGTGTCGTCCGGCAGGGCGATATCCCACGAACTGTGTTCTTTGTGGGCGGGGTAGTTATTGGCGGCGTGCATGGAAAAGGTGAAGGTCTCCGGGTCGGTCTGACACAAGGCGGCCGTACCATTGCCCTGATGCACGTCAAGATCGAGAACGAGGGCGCGGCCGATACGGCCCTCTGCCCGCAGCCGCCTCAGGACAATGACCAGATCGTTAAAAATACAATAGCCTTCGCCGTGGTCGGCGAAGGCATGATGGGTGCCCCCGGCCAGATTGGCGCCAAGCCCCTCCCGCAGTGCGGCCCGGGCCGCCCCCAGCGTCCCGCCAATCACGGCAAACGCGCGCTGGACCAGTTGCCGAGACCAGGGCAGGCCGAGGCGGAGCAGCGCCTTGCGCTCCAGCCTCCCGTTCAGAAAGGCGTGGACATATTCCGGCGTATGCACGCGCAGAATATCCCCGAGAGCTATCGGCTGCGGCTCCACGATTTCCTCCGGCGTGAGGATGCCCTCGGCCAGCAGCCGTTCCGGGATCAGGCGATACTTGTCCATGGGATAGGAGTGCTTGCCCATGGGTGCGGTGTAGCGAGCGGAAGTGAAGGCCTGCACGCTCACTCCCTGAAGACCGTCTTCAGCAGCGCCCGAACCTTGGTCACCCGGACGACGCGCCACTGACCTTCCGGGGTAGAGCGGAGCCCGATCTCGATCTCTTTGCCGCTGTCGAGCGGGACGGAAAAATAGCGGATGTCTCCCCGCGTATCCCCGCCGATGACTGTTCCGAGGAGGGCAATAGTCGGGATCTGCGGCAGTGCCTGATCTGAGTTTTGAAAGACTTGCTGGACGGCAAACGTCACGCCTGCCTTGGCGAGGTCCTGCACGTTCCGGGTCAGACTCTTGAGTCCCCTGTGCAGCAGCCCGGCGAGGGAGTCCGGCGGCGCGTCCTGTTGTTGCGGGACATCCGGCATACTCTGCCCCACCTCCTCAAGGGCGTGGTCCACCACACTGTCGATATCGACATACCGGGTAAAGGTCTCATAGTTGCGCGTCTTGAGAGACTGTTGGATGTGATAGACCGCATAGGAGGGGGTCTGCATCCAGGCGTAGACGCCACCCAGCCCGAGGAGGACACATAGTACGATCGCGCGGAGGCTTTTCATACGCCCCATCATACGGCAGGAATAGCCGGTACGAAATGTGGGGTGCGGAGGCAGTCCGACTCTGGTATGCAGGGGTGATCGCTTGACAGACGGAGTAGCCTGAGAGAGACGCGATGCAAGCAATAGGCATCCTATACCCTGGTGATATGGGCCATAATGTGGGCCGCGTGCTGAAAGAGGACGGCTTTGCCGTTGTGACGACGCTGGTCGGGCGGAGCGCGCGGACGCGACAGCTCAGCACCCAGGCCGCCATAACCGAACTCGATTCCCTGCTGGCGGTCGTTGAGCAGGCGGATATCGTTCTCTCTATCATTCCCCCAACGGCTGCCCGAGCCGTTGCACACGATTTTGCCCAGGCCGTGCAGCAGGCGAATCGGCGGCCGCTCTTCGTCGACGCGAATGCCGTCTCGCCCATGACCGTGAGCCAGGTCGGCGAGACTATTCGGGCCGCGGGCTGTGACTTTCTCGACGCCTGTATCATCGGTCCGGCCCGGGATGTGCGCGGCCGCTGCACCGTGTATATCAGCGGTCCGAACGTCCGGGGGTTTGAGGCGGCTCTGGGGCAATCGCTCCGTCTGCATCCCCTAGGGGACACCATCGGTCCAGCCTCGGCCTTTAAGATGCTGTTCTCCGGACTCAATAAGGGCCTGGTGGCCGTGCTGAGCGAGCTGACGGTGGCCGCGCAGGAATATGACTTCCTGGACGATCTGCTGGCCTGTTACACCGAGCTTTTTCCAGGCGTCATGCAGGAGCTGGAATGGCTCGTGCCGACCTATCCCTTTCATGCCGCCAGACGGGCCGAAGAAATGCGAGAGCTGGCCGAAACGCTGGAACACCTGCGCTCTTCCGCAGTCATGGCGCGCGGGACTCAGCACACCCTGGCCGAGATTGGCCAGCTCTCGCTGACCGACCGATTCCCGGAGCACGGAGAACAAGACTGGACTCTGCGTCAAGTGATTGAGGCGCTCGGCCGGTGTGGGGCGCTGAAACGGCGTTCCTGATACGATCCGCATACCGCTGTCGCCGTTCGGGCGTGTTGACACGGACGGGGGTAGTCGGTTAGAGACGAACGCAAATGTTCCAATAATGAACTATACAGTAAATTCTATAAAAAGGAGTGTCTGATGTCACAGACGCATACGGTGAAGGCAAGCTCCGATGCAATTTTTACCCAACTGCTCGATGTCCAGGACCAGGACATGCGCCGTCTGTACGAGAAGGCGAAACGCGACCAGTGGAATGCTTCGACCGATATTGACTGGGACGCCGGGGGCGACCCGGATTGCGGTATCTTACCCGATGGCTTGATTGATATTTACGGCACACCATACTGGGACAGGCTGGACGACAGGCATCGGCTCGACCTGAATCGGCATTTCTCGGCCTGGCGGATCAGCCAGCTCATGTACGGTGAGCAATTCGCCCTCATGGTGTGTGGTCAGATTGCCAACGTCGTGCCGGGTATCGACTCGAAGTTTTTTATGGCGACCCAGGTCGCCGACGAGGCGCGCCACTCAGAGGTGCTGGCCCGCTATCTGTACGACAAAGTCGGCGTGACGTATCCGCTGACGACCAACCTCAAGAACCTGTTCGACCACATCCTGGCCATGCCGCAGTGGTATCTCAAGACCGTGGGAACCCAACTCGTCGCGGAAACCCTGGCGGTGTCGCTGTTTCGGATGCTGGCCGACCACAGCCCGGACCCCTTAATCAGCCAGATCTGTCGGCGCATCCTTTCCGACGAATCCCGCCATATGGGTTTCGGGATGTTAAGCCTGCCCGACCAGATACAGGAATTGTCCGAGCCCGAGCTCGAAGAAGTCGAAGAGTTTGCCTGTGAAGCAGCCGCCGGCCTCTTGCAGGGCCAGTTTCCGCGAGAAGCGTATGAAGCCGTCGGCTTTACCCAGGCCGAGATAGAAGACATCCGAACCATGCGTCACGCAGTGGCCAAAAAGAACGAATATGTGGCGTTTCGGACCTTCTTTAAGAAAGACTTTCATGCCGCCCTGTGGAGCAATATGGAGAAAGTCGGCCTGTTGAGTGAGCGGGCGATCAAGAAGCTCGGAGCCATGGGTATTGCCGCTCCACAGGCACGGGCGCAAGCGGCCGCGTAAGGGCGGACCTGCGGGGGCGGGTTTGAAACCCGCTTCCACCTTTCTTCAGCAGGATGCTTCGGCGTCCTGCTTTTTTTGTTCTTGAATCCCCCCGACTCTGTGAGTCCGACATGACCCGTTCCCCGACCGGCGAGCGCTATACTCTCCCCGCTCGTATAGTATAATCAAGCGCTGAGCCGAACGAGCCGGTTGAGCGGCGTGAGCGTTCGACGACCGCTCGCACGCATCACACACACAAGGAGGGGCTATCATGGGTGAATTTGTTGAGGTTGCAGAGGCCAGAACACTGTCCGGGTTGCGACTCGTGCTGTCGCTCGGCGTGCCGGGTCCGTGGAGTGAGGCCGCCAAGGGTATTTTATACGTCAAAAAAATTCCCTATGCGCGCGTCCGTCAGGAAATCGGCGGCGCCAACACGGAACTGACCGAGTGGACCGCACAGGCGACGGCGCCGGTTGCGATCTGGAACGACGAACCGCCGCGCTCAACCTGGATAGAGCAGCTCTCTTTGGCCGAGCGGCTTGAGCCGACGCCGGCTCTGATACCGGACACTATCGAGGACCGGATGCTGATGTTCGGCTATTGCAACGAGCTGTGCGGCGAGCACGGCTATGGCTGGGCCAAACGCCTGATGCTGCTCCACGCCGTCCTGACCAACCCGGAGGCGGACGAATCGGCGCGGGCCTTTGCCTCTCATCTGGGGAATAAATACGGCTATAATCAGGAGGAAGCCGAGGCCGCGCCGGCCCGGGTGGCCAATATCGTGACGGCGCTCGGCGCTCGCCTGGAACAGCAGCACAATAACGGCAGCCGCTTTCTCATCGGCAAGCAGTTGTCCGCACTCGACATTTACTGGTCCACGTTTGCCGCTCTCATTCAACCGCTGCCGCACGAACTGTGCCCGATGCCCGCCCCCTTTCGGACCATGTACACCAATACCGACCCAGTGGTGCAAGCTGCGCTGAAGCCGATACTGCTCGAACACCGCGACTTTATCTATCACGAATACCTTGAGCTGCCGATTGATCTGTAGGCCGATTCCGCAAGAAGCTGGCAGCGAAAGGAGTGACCTTATGGCCGCCAACCAGACCAATGTCCACAAGAAGATGGACAAGATATTGCAAAAGCTGAACACGCTGGAAAACAACGACAAGGCGTTGGCCAAGCAGACCAACTATCTGGCGCAACTGGTGGTGCTGGCCAAGCAAGATTCCGCTCGCCAGCACCAGGAGTCCCAGGTCATGCTGCGCGAATCCCAGGCCATGCTGCGCGACATGGGGCAGATACTACTGAAAGTAAAGCAGTCCTCGGACCGGACAGAGGAACGGGTGGCGACCATTTTAGCCGAGACAAGGCAGCACTGAAGCCTTTACTGGGGCTGGTAGTCGGTAATCACAAAGTTCTGCATGGATTCCTGCCAGCGTAGCGTCACCGTCTCGCCCCGCGTTGGAAAGTCTTGCACTTCACACATTCCCTCCGCGTCCCGCACAAACTCTTTCCCTAGGGTGGTCACGGTCGCATTTGTCGCTCTCACCGCTCCGCACCGCGCGGGAGCCCTGTTCCCCGGGTCGTCACGGTAAACGTGGCGCTGTCGAACTCCACCCCATCGGCGAAGGCGCGCGCCGTATGCGTGCCTTCGCCCAGCAGATTCCAGTTGAACGGCAGGACAAAGCCGTTCTTGCTATCGCCGCAGACGCTCGTCGTATCACGCCGCTCTTCCCAATACCGAGCCAGAATTGAGAACGGGTCTTTACTTTCAGGTTTAATTTCAATCTCTACGCTGGACACTTCTCGACGGCCCGGAACATACTGCAAAGTGTTCACCACGTACATGTCCCGGTCCAGTTCTTCCATGGTCTGGGTGAGCAGAACAGGCACCCAGGAGGAACCGTCCTGATTTCTCACGGTCGCGCCCGGCTCAACATCAATGGTGATCCGTGGCGGGATGACTGTGCCTGCCGGGCGGCGCGGATGCGGTGGCAGGGTGCTTTTTGACAAACCGGTAATGGTCCAACTCAGCCGCACATGGCCGATGTCGATAGTGAATATCCCGCTCTCATCCAGAATCGTCTCGTAGAACTCTGTTCGGTCGTGCCCGTCGTCGTCCACGTAAGAGATCGTGAAACGTTGGACTTGGTCAACCACTTCTTGGACGGTCGTCCGGCCTGTGATGTTGGTCCGGTTCGTTGAGCCGGTTCGCGCCCACCAGTTCCCCCGGTTATCTACCGATGATTCTTTATGCTCAAGCGCATCGTAAAAATACCGCTCGGCCACCGGTGTAGTGTCACACACCCAGCCGGAGAACTCCGCTTTCTCGTCAACGTTCCACGATGAGCCGTGGGAAGGATTCTCCAACCTGCCAATTAAGCCCGGTCGTGATGGACGGCGGCGGTAGATGACGCCCATCTCAGCATTCTCCAGATGCCAATCATCTTCTGATAATTGACCGTTTTTTACTTTTTCATATGCATCTTCATCTAAACCTGCGCAAGGTACTTCTTCACCGTCTTTGATGAGAAGGCCCTCCAGCGGTTGTTTGCACAGGGAAAACCCGGTTGACACGTTCGGATCGTATTGGGAGAACACCAGCGCCGTATCGTCGCCAATAAAACTGGGCACGCCAAAGCCGTCCCACACCGTCGCAATCTCCTTCGTCTCTCCGGTCCACAGCTTGGCCGTATGGACTGTCGATTGATTCCGAGTCTCGTCAAACATATCAAAGGTCAGAAAATTATCGTTGGTCTGACCCAAGGCCGGAAAGGCATAATGAACGCCGCGTCTGGGTGGAATCAGAGGGAAGCCCCTGCCCGTTTGGAGATCCAAGGCGTACAGGCTCCACTGGCCGCGCTCGATCAGAGAATCCTCATCGCCGCTGACGGTCACCGTACTCAGGGCGTCGTAGATGAGCCACTGTCCGTCGGCTGTGAAATTGATAGTACTCGCGTAGGGGAGGGTGTCCGATGGGGGACCAGTATAGGAAAAAGCAGGGAGGAGGAAAGTTCGCGCTACTCCGGTTACCAAGTTAATCACACTGATCGTGTTAGCCGGTGTGTCCAGATCGTCCGGAAAGACAACTCCAAGCAACTGACCATCGGGTGACAGGGCAACCGAAGCAACCGTATCATAGCTCGTACCAGCGCTGGAAAAATCGATACATTCCTCTCTGCTGGTGCCATCGGTTGCAATGCGGCAGAGGTCGTTTTCGGCATTGACAAAGAATGCCAAACTGCCATCACGGGAGACAGAGGGACGTGCGCGGACCACGATATCCTCAGCCAGTTGGACCCCCTGTTTTCCGTCGCCCTGGGCGTCTTCCCACCGGCCCAGCCGGAACTGGCCCAGGACATCTCGATACACAAAGAGGGTGGCATCCGGCCCGCGAACGACGGGGATATCCGGCGGGTCTGGAGTGGAACCGGGGCCGAAAATCTCGACGTCATCAAACGCCTTTTCTACTGCCTGGACTAATTTCTGGGCTGCATCATCATCTGGATACAGCTCAAGATACATCTTAGGGAGGTCTTCCGCGGCATCAATACAAGCCAGCCGCGCGTCGATAAACTGCGAGTTCTGGACCAGATAAGTGGTCAGCGCATGGTAGAAAATCTGCTCGGCAGCGCGCAGGCCAATGTCTTTGGCGAGCAGATAAAAGGCATGGCCGATAATAGTGCTATTGATGTGGATACCGCCGTTGTCTTCCTGAATATGAAAGAAGTCGCTCATTTTCTTCGGATACGGGCGACCGAAATGAGTGAGGAAAGCCTCGGGGTCTTTCAGATTGCGGATCGGGCGGCCCAGGTCCGGGCTGCCAGGGGATGGGCGGGCCAGGTCTCGGCCGGTAATCCAGTCTGGAGGGCCTTCGCCTTCTTTTTCTTTTTTCCAGGCTTCGATCATTTCGCCGAAAATGTCGGCAAACGCCTCGTTCAGAGCGCCCGGCTGGTCTTGATAGAGCAGATTCGCCGAATGCTCGATAACCCCGTGGGTCAGCTCGTGGCCCACAATGTCCAGCGCTCCGGCAAACGGACGACCATCGCCAAATACGATGAGATTCGAGCCAGGGAGCCAGAACGCATTCTTATAGTTCTCACGATAACGGACAATCGCATGAATCGACGCACCCTCACCGTCAAATGACTTCCGCTGGTGCCGCTTCGAATAATAATCATAGGTCTCAGAGAGATTATACGCGGCGCTGACTGCATCGGGCAGCCAAGACGAAAGGTCCCCTTGTGGCGAAGGATCTCTATAAACGACAGGAGCGTCGAAGAGGATTTCCTGGTTCTGCGCATCGCGGACCCAGATAGCACCGCGCTGAATCCAATCGTGCCAACCATGAGCTTCTCTGAACATCTCTTCATCTTTACTGGTATCAATCATCCAGAGAAAATTGTCTTGGTCCCATACGTTGAGCTGCCGGGTCTCGCCGAACAGGTCCACGCCACTCTCCTCGACACTCCTCCCATAATGCTGGTGCATGACTTGATTATAGGCCGTCAACTCGTCTCCATTTTCCGCATCAATGACCACCAGCCACTGGGAGGTCAAACCGATGGCCAACTCCAGCTTCCAGGCCAGCCGGGGCGGGGTGTCGCCCGGTGCATAGATGATGAGTTCGGAGGAGGTGACCTCGGCTTCCGCACCGTCAGTCAGCCCGGTGCGAGCGTACTCGACCGCGGTTGCTTCGTCGATGACAGGAGTCGTGCTCAGCTCTTTGGGTGTGGGTACGAACGCCCCGTTCATCACATCGACGTGTCCCTCCGGGCTGAGGTGCACGATGATATCTGCCGGCCAGACGGGCACGCCCTGATACTGTTGGCGAAAGCGCAGATGGGTGCGGTCCAGTTTGTCGGTATGCCGACGGGTCAGGACAAGTTCGGCATTTGGGTCATCAAGGCGTAGCAGGTCGCAGTTCGTGCGGAGAAACGTCCGAGCGGTCGTGAGCGGTGGGTCGCTGCCCGCTTGGGCACTTTGCAAAACCGCGCCTTTAATCTGGCGGGGCGTGCCGGCTAGCGGACGGAGGACGACCGAGACCTCACCCGGACAACGGGTCTCAAGCGCGGACAGGGCTTGGCTCTGTTCGGCAGTAAGCTGGGGAGGCGGGGTAAACGCCGCGTCCGTTTGGAGGCCGGCGAGATGCTGTCTGAGGCGCTGGGCCAACACTGTCGCGCGTGGGTCCGGGTCAACCTCTAATGGTTCACTTGTCGGAACAAGCGTGTTGGGCTGATATAAGGGAGAGAACGTGAAGGCCGGCGTATTGCCGCCGGCCAGGGCCCGGCTCAACAAAAGCAGCGTCAGGAGAGCGATTGCACGGCCGAACGCTTTTCTCAGTTGTCCCTGCTGGTATTGCCGACGAGTAGCCATAGCCTTGAGTTATCATCTTCCCGGTCGTGTCTCAGTTTGGAAAATTCTGACCGGAAAAGTCATATGCGTGCTATTAGCATCTCAAAGGACCCTATCCAAGAACGCCTTGTAGCCCGGTAATGACAAAATTCTGCGACGCCTGCTGCCATTCGACAATGACGTCCATTCCTTGCCTTGGAAAATTCGGCAGCCTATAAGTTCCGCTGACTCCCGTCAGGAACTCAGCACCTAGCGTCGTCACAGTAAATCCGGCTCGGCCAAACTCCCGGCCATCGGCTAAGGCACGCACCGTATGGGTTCCGTCGCCTAGCAGATTCCAGTTAAACAGCAGACCAAAGCCGTTATTCGTATCGCCACAGACCCCCGCCGTGTCGCTACGAATGGTCCCATATCCGGCCTTCAAGGTCAGGCGAGCATTGATTTCGATCTCGACCTTCTGGGCGTCACACACCCAGCCGGAGAACAGCCCGATCCCGCTCTGAAACGAGCCGGGGGACGGATTCTCTAAGGTGCCACGCAGACCGCCGGTCGCGGCTTGCGTGAGGGTGGCGTTTGCCGGGCTCACGACGCTGCTCAGCGCGGGGTTTCGGGACTCGGTAATCACGAAGTTCTGCGAAGCCTGCTGCCAGTCAATCCGAACATTCTGACCAACGCGTGGAAAATCGCCTAAGGTGTAGGCTCCGCTGGCTCCGGTCAGGAACTCTGTCCCCAGCGTTGTCACGGTAAACCTGGCTGTGCCGAACTCGACCCCATCGGCCAGGGCACGCACCGTATGCGTGCCATCTCCCAGCAGATTCCAATTGAAGAGGAGGGCAAAGCCGTTGTTGTCATCTCCACAAATGCCGGTCGTGTCGCTACGAATGGTTCCATACGCAGCCTGGAGGCGCGTTGTGCCGTTCATTTCAATCTCGACCTGCAAGGCGTCACACACCCAGCCGGAGAACAGCCCGACCCCGCTCTGAAAGGACCCCGGCCCTGGGTTCTCCAATATGCCGATGAGGCCCGTATGCGGCCCCGGACGGCGGTAGATAACACCAAAATCGGCATTCCTCAGCCACATCGAGGCTGGACCCTGGGGTGTAATATGGTCGGTGGCCAATGGCTGCCTGAACAGGGAAAATCCAAGGGGAACACTCGGGTCGCGTTGTGTGAACACAATCGCCGTATCGTCGCCAGTGTACCCAGGTACGCCGAAGCTGCCCGCCACTGTCGCAATAGTCGCCAGCTCTCCGGTATTCAGATTGGCCGCATAGACAGTCGATTGATTCCGAGCCACATCAAAGACATCAAAGGTCAGAAAATTATCGCTGGTCTGGCTCAGGGCGGGAAAGCCAATATCAAGACCGCGGATGGGTGGAATCAGGGCCAGGTTCCTGCCGGTGTTCAGATGCAGGGCGTACAGGCTCCATTGTCTCAGCCGGGAGCCATCGCTGAAGGCCACGGCATTGAGGGCATCGTAGACCAGCCACTGCCCGTCAAGTGTGAAGTCCATGGCATCGGCCCGAAGGATGGTATTCGTTCCAGGACCATCATACGCCGGAGCCCTCAGGGTGAAAGTCTTCGGCTCATTCGCCCCCAGATCAATGACACTGATTCGGTTATCCGAGTTGCCCTGAGGATCCAGAAGAACAAATCCAAACAACTGGCTATCGGGTGACATGGCAACAGAATGGACCAGGCCGGGAAACCCGAGGCAGCCTTCCCCGCTACTATTATCGGTGCTGACGAGGCAGACATCATTTTGAGCATTGACAAAGACGGCAAACTCGCCATTGCGGGAGACGGAGGGACGGGCGGCAGCCACGATAGCGGTGGCAAGTTGAGTGCCGTGCGCTGGGTCGCCGAGGGCGTCTTCGCGCCGCCCCAGCCCGAAATGACCGGATGTGTCCCGATACACGAAAAGGGTGGAATCCGGCCCTCGAACGCTGGGGATAGCCGGCGGGTCCGGGGTGGGCGGAGCGGAGTCGGAAATCTCAACCGCATCAAACGCCTCGACCGTTTTCCGGGCTTGGACTGACTCCGGACCAAAGAGTTCTTCCGCGGCTTGGATGCAGGCCAGACGGGCGTCAACGAACTGCGAGTTTTGGACCAGATGGACGGTCAGCGCGCGGTAGAAAATGCGCTCGGCAGCACGCAGGCCAACGGCGCCGTTGAGGCCGGCTGCGAGCAAATAAAAAGCTCGGTTGATGATACTGCTATTGATATGGACGCCGCCATCGTCCTCATGCGTATAAAAAATTCACTCATTTTAGTCGGATACGGTCTGTGGCCATCGAAGGTGAGGGCGGCGGGGTTGGCCATATTACGCATGAACCGCCGGTCCCCAAGGGCTTGGCCAATAAGCCAGTCCGGCCTGCCCGCGGTCCGGGCTTCGATCATCTCACCAAAGATGTCTGAAAACGACTCGTTCAGCGCACCAGGCTGGTTTTGATAGATCAGATTCGCCGAGTACTGGATGACAGCGTGGGTCAATTCGTGGCCGACCACATCGAGCGCCCCGGCAAATGGGAGCCCATCGCCAAATCCCAGCACGGAACCAGTCCAGAAGGCATTGTTTTGATGCTCTCCACCGATACGCACAATCGCTGGAATCGATGCGCCCTGATCGTCAAATGAATTCCTATTGTGCCGCTCCAGATAATAGTCGTAGGCTTGGGAGAGGTTGTGCGACGCGCTAACCGTATCGGGCAGCCATCCGGAGGTTGGGCTGAACGAGGGGACGAGGGAATGATGAGGGCTCTCCAGCTCTTGGTTCCGCGCATCGTAAATCCAGATAGCACCACGATTATTCCAATCGAATCTTGGGTCGAACATCCGCTTACTGGTATCGACCATCCAGAAAAGGCCGTCTTGCTGCCAGACGTTGAGCGGGCGGGTCCGGCCGAACAGGTCCACGCCCGAGCCCGCAACCTGCTGGTGCATGACCAGACTATAGGCGGTCAGCTCGGCGCCGGTGACGGCATCAATGACCACCAGCCAACGGGAGGTCAAATCGATGGCCAACTCCAACTTCCAGGCCAGCCGGGGCGGGGTGTCGCCCGGCGCGTAGATTATGAGCTCGGAGGCGCTGACCTCGGCTTCCGCACCGTCAGTCAGCCCGGTGCGGGCGTACTCGGCTGCGGCTGCTGCGTCGAGAACGGGAACGGTCCCGAGCTTTTTTGGCGTGGGCACGAACACGCCATTCATCACATCGACATGGCCCGCCGGGTTGAGGTGCACGATCACATCGGCCGGCCAGACGGGCACGCCTCGATATTCCTGCTGAAAGCGCAGATGCGTCCGACCCAGCTCGTCGGTGTGCCGACGGGTCAGGGTGAGTTCGGCGTGCGGGTCGTCGAGGCGCAGCAGGTCGCAATTCGTGCGCAGAAACGTCCGGGCGGTCGTGAGATGAGAATCGATCCCCGCAGTAGAACCGTGCTGGACCTGCTGTAAAACCTCGCCCTTGATCTGGCGCGGCGTGCCGGCCAGAGGGCGCAGGACCACCGAAACCTCACCCGGACAACGGGTCTCAAGCTCGGACAGGGCTTGGCTCTGCTCGGGAGTAAGCTGGGGGGTGAATGGTGCCGCCGCTTGGAGGCCGGCCAGCCGCTGGCGGAGACGCTCGGCTAACTCTATCGCACGCGGGTCCGGGTCAGCCTCTAACGGCTCGCTCGCCGGAGCCAGTGTGTTGGGCTGAAACAGCGGATAGAGATGCAGCGCCGGGGTATCACTGCCGGCCAGATTCCGACTCACCAGGAAAATCGTCAGCAGAACGATTCCACAGACGAACACTCTTCTCAGGTGTCCCTGACGCTGTTTCCGGCGAGCAGTCATAGCCTGGCGTTATGATCTGCTCTGTATGGTTGACAGTTTTTGCAAGACCTCGCCCGTCTGAGCATCAAGCATGACCTCCCAGCCCTCGGCCACACTCAGCAGAGCCAGGACGCGATAGGCCAGACGCGGAGCTTTGCCTGTCGCCGCAAAGATCACGAGTGCCGCCTGACACTTGAGACACTCCGTGAGGGGGCGCCCCAGACGGTCCGCGGCCCGCTGTAACGCCGTCTGTTCTGTCAGCTCCGGGTCGCTAGACAGATTGTGCGGAGTCGGAATATAGCGTCCCTGGACGAGGTAGATTTGTGCGTCGGCGTTCAGGTGCACAATCAACTCGGCCGCCCAGACCGGAACGTCCTGAAAGGTCTGTTGCAGGCGGACGTGGGTCAGCCCCAGATTGTCGGTCTTGACTGACTGTACCCGGAGCTCGTCGGCGGGCTGAGTGAGCCGGAAATCGGCCCGATAGACGTGAATGAACGCGCGGGCCAGGTCTCCAAATTGCCTGTTCGCTTGAAGCTGAGCAAAATCCGTGTCGTGCTCCAGACGCTCGGACAGATTCGGGGCTTTCAGAAAAGTGATCGTTCCCAGTCGCGGGTCACGACGTATTTCTGCCCGCGCCGGTAAGGGCTGGACTGCTGCGGATTGCTGAGAATTAGTTGGCTTCACCGGAATTGTGAGCGGTCGGTGTGGCTGAGCCTGTACAACGCTACAGGCGGTAACCGCAAGTGCGAGTACCCAGGCGCTCAGCACCAGGACAGGCAGTGCTCTGGCATGGCATAGGGCTATCAATTATTTGCACCCGACTACTCAAAGCCGACAATGCGAACGTTGTCGAGCCGAAACTCGCCGTCACGCTGCGCGTACCAGCCGGTGAGTTCAAGCGGGGTGCCGGGCTGGGCCTGGGCAATTTTTGTCAGCATGTCTCGCGGGCCGGTCACATCCAGGTCGGCCTTTCTCTTGCCGGCCCGGTGCAGGAAAATCTGCCGCGGGGTGAGCCGGGGCGAGTCGGGCGCGGTGACATTCGTGACCTCGAGTTGGAAGTCGCCCCGATAGCCGGTCACCCCAAGCTGAATGACCGCCAGGGCGTCCGGGGCCGGGTCCGTGTTGAGAAAGCCGGTCACCACAACCTTGAAAGGGAAGCGGCGGGTCTTGGCCGAGGGTCGGTCGCCGCCCACGCCGGCTCCGCCTTGCGCCAAGACTGCGGAGGCGGGTAGCAGGCTCAGGCAACAGACGAGGAAGAGTGAGGTTGTGAGTGCTGTGCGCATACGACACGCCATGCCCATCTCCTTACGCGGTGTTTTTTTGAATGGACCGGGCTAACAAATCAAGGGCGGTGTGGGTGAAGGTCCACATGTTTGCTTCCCGGTCCGGGCTGCCCGTCTCCAAAGTCAAGGTTTCTTCAACCGGTCCGACGATAGCAAAACAGGCATGCCCGGCCGCGTCACCATAGCTGTTACCGGTCGGTCCGGTCGCGCCGGTTTCACTCAGCCCCCAGGTGGTCTCAAAACGCTCCCGCACCTGACGGGCCAGACGCAGCGCATATTCCTCGGTGCTGGCTCGAATACCCTCCAGCGCTTCGTCGGGCATGGCCAGCAGTGACCGCCGCGCCTCATGGGTATAGATCACCCCGCCGCCCAGAAAATACGCCGACGCTCCCGGCACGCTCAGGAGGGCCGCCGAAATCAAACCGCCGGCCGAAGACTCGGCGACCGCAATCGTGTGGCGCTGCGTCTTGAGCAGGTCGCCCACCGTCCGTCCCAAAAGTGTTAAATCTTGCATGACTCCCTTTTACTGTGAGCGGCGAGGAATAAAAAGCCCAGGAGGGGGAAGTCTATTCAGGCCGTGAGCGCCTGTTCTCTGCCGCTCGGTCCAGCCACGTCAAGGCCGCCTCAAGAAACGCCGGCAGGTTTTTATACCGCCGGACAGACGGCGGGAGGGCGCGCAGGGCCGCGGCCAGCCGGGCGGCGCGGTCCGGTTGGCTGGCGAGCTGAGCGAGGGGTCTGACATGGACGCGGATGGTGAACAGGATATCTTTTGTTTGCGGCAGACGGCGCAGGGTCTGGCGTTCGATACGCAGCCAGAGGGTGTCCCCAGCATTCTCCGGCGTGATGTCGGCGTGTTTTCGACCGTCCCTGGTCGGCTGGAAAAGGGTCGGGTCGTCCATCAGGCTCCAGTTGAGCCGCCAGACGGGCTTGGCGACCCTCAGCCGGTCAAAAAACTTGTCCATGGTTGGGGCGAGTTGTTCCGCATAGCCGGGAATCGGCGCATGAATCGTATTGAGGGGCTTGCCAATTTTGTCCGCCAGGCGCCAGCGCGTCGGAAAACAGAGCGACGCTCCGACCAGGTGGTAGACCTGCGCCTGCCGCTGCATGAGACACAGGTCTTCCTGGACAAGCCGCCCGGCCAGATCGAGTGGATGCAGGGGCGTGGTGTGAAGCTCCCAACGCTGACCGGTGGCAAGATTGTCGAGCCGATTGCCGCTTCTCTGGTACAGATTTGGAAATCGGCTTGGGAGATGCTCAACCAGCAGTGCCAGGGCTTCGGCCGCACCTGGGGCTGCTTCAGGTAGGGCGGCAAAGACCTCGTCATGCCGTTCGGTCAGGAGGCGTTCTTTCTGTGTGAGCTCGACGGCGCACCGGGCATCGGGTTCGATCCAGTCTTTGAGATCGAGCGGCATCAGTCCCATTGAGAGCCGAAACGGTTCGGCCTTGAACGGCGCGTAGTCGGGCGGAGACGGAAAGGGCACGTCTGGGGGTGAGATTGTCATCAGTCTGCGACCTGCACGGAGGCGGCTGTCTGTCCCCTCCTCTTACGCCGCGGGGCGAAAATATCAATCTCCCGCCAGCGGCCTCGGGAGAAGCGCCACCATAAACCAAAGCCAAACAGCGAGACGTTGACGGTGCCGGCCAGCCACGGGCCGCGGGATTCGAGATCGGTCAAGAGCACGGAACCAAGACTGAGCGGCGTGAAGACGCAGACTAAAAGCGTGATCGTCAGACCGGCAATCCAGTGCGTATCTCCCGCCCCACGCAGGGCGCCGGCAAAGGTAATTCCCATGCTATCAAAAACCTGGAGCAGGGCGGCGCAGATCAGGAGGCTGCTGCCGACCTGGATGACGGTCGGGTCCTGGCTGAAAAAGCCCAGGAAAGAGACTCGAAACAGGACGTAGCACCCGCCCATCAGCGCCATATACGACATGGCCAAAAAGAACGCCTCATACACGCGTTGCACGGCCAGGTCGGGCTTGCCCTCTCCAATATAGCGTCCGACCAGCGCGGTCAGCGCCTGGCCGAGTCCCAGCGTGGGCATGAATGAGACCGTCATGTATTGAATCGCGATATTGCTGGCGGCCAATTGCTGCTGGCCGAACTGGCCAACCATTAAAATAATCAAGACGCCCCAGCCCAGGACATCGAGGGCCATCTGCGTCCCCGCCGGCCAGCCAATGTGCAGCAAGCGGCGGGTAGAGGTCCAGTTCGGCTTCCAGACCGCCCGGGTGGCAAACTGGGTGGCGTACGGCTGGGAGAGGAACACCCGAAAGAGTACCGCGAACTGGACGACAAAGCTGAACACCATCGCCAGGGCGGCCCCCTTGAGACCCAGGGCCGGCACGCCAAATTTACCAAAGATCAAGGTGTAGGCGAAAAAGACGTTCACGATATTGGCCACCAGCATGGCGACCAGCGGGACCTTGGGCCGGTGCAGCCCGTAGAAGAAGCCGCTCAGCGCGCCGATGGCAACCGAAAAGCCTATCCCCCACAGCCGGACGCGGAAGTAGACGACCTCCAGCGCGATAATGTCCGGCTCGTGTCCGAACAGGGAAAAGAAGGTGGGCGCGGCCGGCCACAAGGCGAAGAACAGCAGGCCAACAAGGCCACTCAAATACAGCCCCTGCCAGGCGATCAGCGAACCTCCGTCAGGCGTCCCCCGCCCCAGGGCCTGAGCGGCGAACGTACTCACACACTGCGTAATGCCCAGCGGCAGGGCGGTGAGCGTATAGGCAATAATGCCGGCCGGCATGGCCGCGGCCAACTCGGCCGTGCCGACCTGGGCCACCATCCAGGTGTCAACAAAGCCAATCACGGTGTATGAGGCCATCGACAGAATAATCGGGGAGGCAAGGTACAGAATTTCGTTGAGCCCGGTTCGGGTGGGAATAAACATGGATATGGTTTGCAGTCAGAGTGTGTTTTGTATAGGCAGATGAAAGAGAACTTCTTCCCTGGGTGAACGCCGGTATGGCAGACCAATTTGACCTTATCATCATTGGCGGTGGAATCCTTGGGCTGGCTACCGCCCTGACCGTTACTCGCCAATACCCCAGGCTCAAACTGGGCGTCCTCGAAAAGGAGTCCCGCCTGGCCGTGCATCAAACCGGCCATAACAGCGGGGTTATTCACTCTGGGATTTATTATAAACCCGGCTCGCTCAAGGCCCGGACCTGCGTGAGCGGCGGCACGCTGCTCACCGAATTTTGCGATCAACACGATATCCCCTATGAACGCTGCGGGAAAGTCGTGGTGGCAACGTCCGCGGACGAGCTGCCGCGGCTTGAGGAACTCCACCGGCGCGGCACGGCCAACGGGGTTGCCGGGCTGGAAATGATCGGTCCTGAGCGGCTGCGGGAACTCGAACCGCATGCCGCCGGCATGCGCGCCCTGTATGCCTCCCCCACCGGGATTATCGATTATGTACGGGTGGCCGAGCGGTATGCCGCCCTGGTTCAAGAAGCCGGGGGCGAGATTCAGTGTGGGCGGCAGGTACAAAAAATTGTCTCGACTGACGGCCAACTGGTGGTCGAGACTACCGGCGGTGCTCTCCGGGCGCGGGCCGTCATTAACTGTGGCGGTCTCCAGAGCGACCGGATTGCGCGGCTGGCAGGGGCTGAGCCGGCATTGCAGATTGTGCCGTTCCGGGGTGAGTATTATACCCTGGCCGCGCACAAGCACGCCCTGGTGAACAATCTCATCTATCCGGTTCCGGACCCGGCCTTTCCTTTTCTGGGCGTCCATTTCACCCGGACTCTGAGCGGCGAGCGGGAGGCTGGTCCGAATGCGGTCCTGGCCTTTGCCCGAGAGGGCTATCGGTGGGCGGATGTGGTCCCCCAAGAGTTATGGGAAACGCTGCGCTTCTCGGGGTTTCGGACCATAGCGCGCAGATATTGGCAGACCGGCCTGGGGGAAATATACCGGTCTTTGAATAAAGCGGCGTTTCTGCGTGCTCTCCAGCGCCTGCTGCCCGAGCTTCAGGCCGAAGACTTACTGCCGGGCGGCAGCGGCGTGCGCGCCCAGGCGATTGCAGCCGACGGGGCTCTGGTGGACGATTTTGTCATTACCAGCTCACCGCACGCCATCCATGTGCTGAACGCGCCCTCGCCGGGCGCCACCGCTTCGCTGGCCATCGGGCAGCAGATTGTGGGGCAGGCGGCGCAGGCGTTCTCGTGGCGGACGTAGCGGGGGAAGGGGCGATGTTTCGTCGAGTCTTCATTGGCGTCGGGTCAAATCTCGGCAACCGCCGGGCGTATTATCAACAGGCGCTCGCCCTGATGACCGGCCTCCCCCGGACATCCGTTGTGCGCGCTTCCTCGTTGTATGAGAGTGAGCCGATTGGGGAGGCGAAGCACTGGTACGTCAATGGCGTGGTTGAATTGGAGACCGGGCTGAGCCCCCAGCAGCTCCTGAGTCGCCTGCAAAAAATCGAGTCGGCACTCGGACGCAAGCGGACCGCCCGGACAAAAAAATGGGCGTCACGCACCATTGATCTCGATATAGTCCTTTTTGACAAATACGTTGTGAACGAAGAGCGGTTGAAGATCCCGCATCCGGAAATGCACCGGCGTCGGTTTGTGCTTTTACCGCTGTCCGAACTGGCCCCACAGTTTATGCATCCCCGCCTCGGTGCGACCGTGACCGAACTCCTGGCCGGTCTTGCGGATGACAAACAGGTCCGGCGCCTGCCTGCGGACGGCTGAGCGAGACAGAGCCGCAGATTGCCGGCATATGCCCTCTTATTCGGCAGCCAGGAGCGTCTCGACCCGCGCCGCCTGGTCTCGGACTGCCTGGGTCCGGGACCGAAAATGATCCAGGCTGCCGGGTTGAACGCGGAGTCGGTCGGCTTCCGTGACGAGGCTTTGATACCGATCGAGGAGTTGGTTAAAAGCGGCCAGCGAGGGCCGGTCGGCGTAGCGCCGGGCCACAATGCGGGAAAAGTCCCGCGCCCGTTCGAGCGGATACAGAAACTCGTTCAGCAGGGCTGGGGTCAGCGTGTCGTTGTCTGCCAGGAGCCGGTTCATCTTGTCGGTCATCGCCCGCATGAGTTGGATATGGGTGTGCATGAGTTTTTCGTACTTGAGCCAGTAGCAGCCGCCCAGACTACACGCCAGCACAAGACCCAGCAGAATGCTGACCCGCAGCCGGGGGTGGCGGGCGGGAGGCCGGGCTTGACGATTAGGAAACCAGCGGCCTAACATAGGAGTACACAAAGAATACTCCCGAGCATCACTCGAAGAGTGACGCTCAGCTCTCGGTGCAGAGTGAACAAGTAAGTGGTCTTCCATGTTCCAGCTTTCCTCTGTTTATTTCGAACGGCTCCTCGAAAGTTCTCTCGACATTGTCATTGCCGTCGATCATCGAGGACAAATCATCTTCTACAACGACGGAGCGAGCAAGACCCTGGGCTATACCCGAGCGGAGGTCCAGGGGAAACGGGTCCGGCTCTATCCGAGCATCGAAGAAGCCCGGCGGGTGCTGGAGGCGATGCGCAGCGAGGAAGTTGGGGAAAAGGGCAAGGTCAAGAATTTTGAAACGGCTTTGGTCGCAAAGAGCGGCGAGCGTATCCCCGTCTCTTTCTCGGGCTCAATTATTTACGACGAAAACGAGGCGGAAATCGGCTCAATCGGCTTTCACCGCGACCTGCGTGAAATCCGTTTACCACCGGGGTATTTCGAGCGGCTGCTGGAAAGCTCCCTCGATATCGTTATTGCGCTCGACCATAAGGGCCAGATTATTTTTTATAACGACGGGGCGCATCAGACGCTCGGCTATACCTCACAGGAGATCCACGGCAAGCGGGTCTGGGCCTCTGTCTACCCGAATCTCGATGAGGCGCGCCGTGTCATGGAGGCCATGCGGAGCGAAGGGGTCGGCGAGAAGGGAAAAGTAAAGAATTTCGAGACCACGCTGGTGACAAAAAGCGGCGAGCATATCCCCGCCGCCATTTCCGGCTCCATTATTTATGATGATGCGGGTAACGAGGCCGGCTCGGTTGGCTTTTTGAAAGATCTGCGGGAGATTCGCCGCCGCGATCAGTTAGCGACGCTGGGTGAACTCGCCGTCGGTCTCGGACATCGGATCAATAACCCCCTCGAGGTCATCTTTAACAATCTGGACATTCTGACCAAACACATGGCCCAAAGTTTTCCGGACGAAGAATACGTTGTCCAGGAAGAACGGGTGGAATCCATCCAGCGTGAGCTGGCGAAGATCCGGGGGATAGTCGCGCGGATTGACGATATGGCCCACGGCGAGCGCTATGACACGACCGAGTACCTGCACGGTTCCCGGATGGCGGACCTGGGTCGGGATGAAGTGGTGGCTCCCCCTCACCCCGGTGTCCGACCAGCCACCCAGGCACTGACCGGGCTGCGTCTCCTGGTGGTCGATGACGATCTTGGGGTGTGTTACTCGCTGCGCGACTTGCTGGTCGAAGACGGCTGTAGTGTTGAGGTCGCGACCAACGGTATTGAGGCGCTGAAGATCCTTGATCGGAGTTTTCTCGACCAGAACCCCTTCCACATGGTGCTGAGTGACGTGGTGATGCCCGACCTGGACGGCTACGATCTCTATATGGAGGCCAAGGAGCGCTACCCGCAACTGCCGGTTGTCCTGATGACGGCCTATTTTTACGACAAGGACCATGTGATCAAACGCAGCCGGCTGGAAGGATTGGAGGATGTCTTATTCAAGAAGCCGGTTGATCCGGACCGGCTGAAAGAGATGATCCTCAAACTGTGCAAATCCGAAGAAGCGAGTCCAGCCTAGCTTTTTGATACGAGCCCCCTCTGGGTGGAAACGAATGGGCGCGCCCTCGCCGGGGCCGGCTCTCCGCCTGCCCAATACTGGACGGAACTACCCGAAAAGTCTATTCTTCAAGCCGGAAGCATTCTTGACGCTCCACCTGGGACGATATATGAAAAAATCTTATCATCTTTTGTCCTCAGTATTAGAATCTGACCTTTTCAGAGGAGACTAAGCCGACTATGCCAACCCCACTCGAACAATGGGTCGAAGAAACGGCCCAGCTCACGCGACCAAAGAATATTCACTGGTGTGACGGATCGGAAGAAGAAAACCAAGGCTTGATCGAGGGGATGCTCGATGACGGGACGCTGACGGCGTTAAACCGGGAGAAATATCCGAACTGTTATTTACACCGGAGTGACCCCAAAGATGTGGCGCGCACCGAGCATCTGACCTTTGTGTGCACGCGGGAAAAAGAAGACGCCGGTCCGAATAATAACTGGATGGCCCCAGCGGAGGCCAGGAAAAAAGTCGGCGGACTCTTTCGGGGGGCGATGCAAGACCGCACGCTGTACGTCGTGCCGTATATCATGGGGCCCGTCACCTCGCCCTACAGTCAGGTCGGCGTGGAAATCACGGACAGCCCCTACGTCGCCGCCAGTATGCGCATCATGACCCGTATGGGCAAGGCTGCGCTTGAGCGGCTGGGTTCGTCAGAGAATTATGTTCAGGGTCTCCATTCGCTTGGAGACCTCAGCCCTGACCGCCGGTTCATCATGCACTACCCCGAAGACCGTGCGATCTGGTCCATTGGCTCCGGCTACGGTGGAAACGCGCTGCTTGGGAAAAAATGCTTCGCTTTACGCCTGGGGAGCTATATGGCGCGTGAAGAAGGCTGGCTGGCCGAGCATATGCTGATCATCGGCATTGAGGAGCCGAACGGGCGCACAACGTATATTGCGGCCGCCTTCCCCAGCGCCTGCGGAAAAACGAATCTGGCCATGCTGATCCCACCCGAGAGCCAAAAGGGCTATAAGGTCTGGACGGTAGGCGATGATATTGCCTGGATGCATCCCGGACCGGATGGACGCCTGTGGGCGATCAATCCCGAGGCCGGATTTTTTGGCGTTGCGCCGGGAACAAACTCTCACACCAATCCGAACGTCATGGCGACGGTTGCCAAGAACTCCATCTTTACCAATGTCGCCCTTACCCCGGACGGGACTCCATACTGGGAGGGCCTGGACGGTGGTCCGCCGGCCGAGGCGATCGACTGGCAGGGCCAGCCCTGGACGCCCCAGTCCGAGGGCAAAGCCGCCCACCCCAACTCGCGTTTCACCACGCCCGCCCGCCAGTGTCCGGTCATGTCTTCAGAGTGGGAATCTCCCCAGGGGGTGCCGATCTCGGCCTTTCTCTTTGGCGGCCGCCGCGCGGGTTTGATTCCGCTCGTCTGTCAGTCGTTCAACTGGCAGCATGGGGTGTCGCTGGGCACGACGATGGCCTCCGAAACAACGGCCGCGGCGACCGGAAAAGTCGGGAAGATTCGGCGTGATCCCATGGCCATGCTGCCCTTCTGTGGCTACAACATGGGCGACTATTTCGGCCATTGGCTCAACATGGGCAAAAAGCTCGCCGATCCGCCCAAAATTTTTCGGGTGAACTGGTTCCGGACCAATCAAGAGGGCAAATTTCTGTGGCCCGGCTTTGGAGAAAACCTGCGGGCGCTGCGTTGGGTCATTGCCCGGGTGCACGGTGAGGTTGGAGCTCGTGAGACCGAAATCGGCTATCTGCCGCATACCAACGACATTGATACGACCGGGATCGATGTCCCGCCGGCAGTGCTCGATGAACTCCTCAGCGTGGACCGGCCGGGCTGGGTAAACGCCGCGGAGAGGCAACGCGAATTCTTCCAGCAGTTCGGAGACCGACTGCCGCGGGAGCTGTGGCAGGAAAACGCGGCGCTGGATACACGCCTGCAAGCCTGAAGAGGGACGCGGTTGCTCCAGATGAAACCCACCCCGGCCCTTCGACAATCTCAGGACCGCCCCCCCCTGGAGGGGCGAGATGTCTTCCCTCTCCCCTTGGGGGAGAGGGTTGGGTGAGGGGTCAGCCCCGAGTCGCAATGGTCCGCATCACCAAGGTTTATACTCGGACGGGTGATAAGGGTTCGACCCGGCTCGTCGGGGGAAAAAAGATCGCCAAGGACGCGGTCCGTATCGAGGCCTACGGGACGCTGGACGAGTTGAACTCCGTGGTGGGCCTGGCCCGGGTGTTCAATGACGACCTGAAGAGGAAATGTGTCCAGCATCTGCCTGCTAGTGGAGGACACGTTTCCTCTTTGAAGCCGGAGCTGCCGGCCGCCAAACATTTGGACGATATCCTGCGCCAACTCCAGAATGAACTGTTCGACCTGGGCAGTGAACTGGCCACCCCCGCAGACTTTTCCTACCAGGGCATGTTTCGGGTCGGCGAGCAGGAGGTGAAGGGTCTCGAACGCCTCATCGATTCCTGCCAGAAAGACCTGGAGCCCCTCAACTCTTTTATCCTGCCCGGCGGCGGAAAAGTGGGCGGCTTCCTGCATCAGGCCCGAACCGTCTGTCGGCGGGCCGAACGCGATATCCTGCGCCTCTCACGCGAAGAAGAAGTCAGCCCCTGGCCGCTCACCTATGTGAATCGACTCAGCGATCTGCTGTTCGTCCTGTCCCGCTGGGTGAGCCACAAGCTGGGCGAGCCGGAATATCTCTGGGAGCGTGGTCTGCGCAGCAGTGAGCGCAAAGCGGCTCGGTCCGGCCGGGCGAAATCCGCCGCCAAAAAAGCCGCGAAAAAACGCTCACGAAAGGGGACGTGATGGCCGAGTCTGCGCTGTATTTCAAACAAATCGAAATCGGCCCCATGCAGAATTTCGCCTACCTGATTGGAGATACGGCCACGCGCGAAGCGGTCGTTATCGACGCCGCCTGGGACATTCCGGCCATCCTCCAGACCGCGCAACACGACGGTTTCCGCATTACCCAGGCGCTGGTGACCCACTATCACCAGGATCACCTGGGCGGTGATTTGTTCGGCACCCACATCCAGGGTGTGGTTGAACTGCTCGAACAGGTGAAAGCCAAGGTGTATATCCACAAGGCCGAGGCCGAATTTCTGGGTCGTCTGGTCGGCCTGTCCGATTCCGACATCGTGCAGGTCGAGGGCGGTGATACGACCACCGTGGGGGCGATGACCATCAAGTTTATTCACACCCCCGGACATACGCCCGGCTCACAATGTTTTCTGATTGAGAATCGTCTGGTGGCCGGCGACACGCTGTTTATCAACTCCTGCGGCCGGGTTGACCTGCCGGGCAGCAGCCCGGAAGACATGTATTCGAGTCTGCAAACGCTCGCGCAACTGGCGGACGAGACCGTTCTGTATCCCGGCCATAATTATGCCTCTCAGCCCTGGGACAGCCTGGGTGCCCAAAAACGTCACAATATGTATCTGCATCTCAGCGCCAGGGGGCGCCAGGAATTTCTGGCCGCCCTGAGATAAACGGACACAAAGGAGGGTGGGTGCGTATCCGGAAAAAGCGCGGTAATTTTCTCGAAGATTTCTCGGTTGGTCAGCTGTTTCGACACAAGGTCGGGAAAACCGTAACCGAAGGCTTGTTCAACGCCTTTACCGAATTCGGCATGACCACCAATCCGCTGTCGAAAAACCTGCGCTATGCCGAACAGTACGGTTTCCGCGGTCTGGTTGCCCCGCCCGGTCTGGTGATGAATATCGTTTTCAGCCAGAGCGTTGAAGATATTTCGGAAAACGCGCGGGCCAATCTCGAATACCGCGACCTGCGTTTTGGCGCCCCGGTGTATATCGGTGACACGCTTGAGGTTGAGACGACCATCCTGCGCGGGCATAAATTTGTGCAAAAGGACGGGGAGTGGGACAAGACGGAGATTTTCTATCTCGAACGTGAACTGGCCGTAAAACGGCGCAGCCATTATACTTGACCATCAAAGCCAAGAGCGGCACGCAGTGCCGGTCTCGCCTTTTACCCGGTCTCGACGGCTGATAAGGCGTCAACAGTATGACCTTCCGTCGGATCGTCTGGCCGCTGGCGGTTGCGGAAACGCTGGTCTGGGCGGCGCTCTATTATTCATTTCCCGCGCTGCTGCTGGAGTGGGAGCGCAACCTGGGCTGGTCGAAAACCGAGTTGGCCGGGGCGCTGACACTGGCCTTGGTTACCTCGGCCCTGCTCGGACCCGTGACCGGACGCTTGATAGACCGCGGTTTCGGGCGGGTCGTCTTCAGCGGTAGCGCCGCCCTGGGGGCCGTGCTCCTGGCCGGCCTCGCCTGGGTTGAACACCTGTGGCAGTTCTACTGTGTGTGGTTCGGCATTGGCGTGGCCATGGCCGGCTCGTTATACGACGCGTGCTTCTCCGTCCTGACACATGCCCTGGGCAACGAGGCCCGCAGAGCCATTACCCTCGTCACCCTAGTGGCCGGGTTCGCCGGGACACTCGCCTTTCCGAGTATCCACCTGCTCGTCGGCGGGTTTGGCTGGAGAGATACCGTGGTTATTGTCGCGGGTGTCACTCTCTTGGTCGCCGTTCCCCTCATCTGGCAGGCGTGCCGGCAGGCGGACCAGCACCGAGCCGATCAGCCCGCTCCAAGCAGCGCTCACCCTGGAGCTGCCTCACGCGCGCTCAGGACACCGGTCTTCTGGCTACTCGCCGTGGCGTTCGGCATGGCCTATATGGAACATTTCAGCCTGCTGACGCATCTCCTGCCGCTGTTGTCTGAACGGGGTCTGTCAGATGCAGCAGCGGTACTCACGGCCGCTTCGATCGGACCCATGCAGGTAGCGGGTCGTCTGGCTATGTTGGCAGTGGAGAAATACGTTTCGACGTTTTGGATCGCTCTGGCCTGTTTCCTTGCTATGAGCGGTGCGGCAACCGCCCTGTTCTGCTCCCAGGCCGTTCCCCTGCTGCTCCCGCTCTTCGTGGTGCTCCAGGGCGCGGGGATTGGGATAAGCAGCATCCTCCGCCCGGTAATGACCGCCGAACTGTTGGGCCGAGCCCATTTCGGGACCGTCTCCGGCTTCCTGGCTATCCCGTCCATCCTGGCCGCGGCCCTCGCCCCCACCCTCGCCGCCCTGGTGTGGCGACTGGGCGGCTATGAGACGGTCATTTTGATGGCAATTATTACAGCATTGGTCGGGCTGGGCTGCATCGGCAGCATCCCCCTGCTGGCATCCCGCCGCTGACGGACGCTGTCAAAGCGGAGAGGTTGCCGGGTCAAGAGAGTTGCCCCTCCTATCCTGGTTGGTTATGATGCCTCTCCTATCGGAAATGCGGCTACGCCTGGCACGGGAGGGAAGATCGTATGGCACTCTTGGACCGAGCCGAATGGTATGACATCGCCCGCGACACCAATTGGACGCCCAAATATGTCACCGAAGACGCGCTTTTTCCTGAAGAGCAGAGTGGGGCGCTGGGCTTACCGCTTGAGGTCTGGGAGAGCTATGACGAGCCCTATAAGGTCTCCTATCGTGAGTATGTGCGGACCCAGCGTGAGAAGGACGCCGGGGTGTATTCGGTCAAGGCCGCGCTCCAGCGGGCCAATTTCTTGGACCAGGCCGCACCGGGCTGGGTGAGTATTCTCAAGCTGCATTACGGTGCGTTTGCCACGCTGGAGGCCATGGCGTCGAGCGCGGAGTCGCGTATGGCCCGCTTCGGCAAGGCCGGTGGGCTGCGCAATATGGCGACCTTCGGCTCGCTGGACGAGAACCGCCACGGTCAGATTCAACTCTATTTCCCGCACGAACACGTCCAGCGCAGTCGGCAGTTTGACTGGGCGACCAAGTCGATGCACACCAACGAGTGGGCGGTCGTTGCCGCCCGGCATCTGTTCGATGACATCATGGCCGGTCGCGACGCGGTTGGGGTGGCGCTGATGCTGACCTTTGCGTTTGAGACCGGATTTTCCAATCTGCAATTTCTCGGTCTGGCGGCCGACGCCGCCCAGGCGGGTGATATTTCCTTTTCCAATCTCGCCTCCAGTATCCAAACCGACGAAGCCCGCCACGCCCAGATTGGCGGTCCGGCCGTGAAAATCCTGATTGCCAACGGGAAGCAGGCCGAAGCCCAGCGCCTGGTGGATATTGCCATCTGGCGGGCCTGGACCCTGTTCGCCACCGTGACCGGCCCGTCCATGGACTATTACACCCCGCTCGACCGCCGCGAGAAATCCTTCAAGGAGTTCATGCAGGAGTGGGTCTTTGGCCAGTTTGAGCGGACCCTGCTCGATATCGGCCTGGAACGCCCCTGGTATTGGGACACCATGCTGGCAGACCTCGATACCCGCCATCACGGCATGCACGCCGGAATCTGGACCTTTCATAAATCGGTCTGGTGGGATGTGCCGCCCGGCATCAGCCGGGCCGAACGCGCCTGGTTGGAGGAGAAATATCCAGGCTGGGAAGAGACCTGGGGGGCGCATTTCTGGGACCCGATCATTGCCCGTTTTCTGAAAGACGGTCCGGTCGATACGGTCCTGCCCTCCATGGTGCAGCTGTGCAATATGGCCCAGGTGCCGATCACCGGCACACCCGGCTGGACTCCGGGCAAGACCGGCCGGCCCTTGCAGGATTTCCCGTTCGAACACGAAGGGCGTTTATACCATTTCGGCTCGGAGGTGGATCGCTGGATTTTTCAGCAGGACCCGGACCGCTACAAAGATCACCTGAGCGTGGCCGACCGGATGGTGGCCGGCATGATCCAGCCGCCGACCCTCGAAGGCCTGCTCGACTATTTTTCGCTCAAAGAGGGAGAGTGGGGGGAAGACGCCCTCGGGCATAGTTGGTTGGAAGAGTATCGCCAAGACCAGGCCCGGGCCGCCTAGCCGGTGTTGAGGGTCCGTATGGCACAGCTTCCCATTGTCCATAATCTGCATCAGGAGTTTGTCCTGTATGTCTCCATCGTCGATACCGAGAACACGATGGACGAAGTGTGTCAGACGGCCGCCCGGCTGAGCATCGGTTTCGAGAAGAACCAGCAGCCGGACGCGCCGCTGCGGGTACGGAGAGTCGGAGCTGAAAAACCGTTTCCGCGCGATATGACGGTTGAGGAGGCCGGCATCACGCCGATGACGAGCCTCGAACTCTTTTATGAAGCGGCGGAGTCGGCTGCGCCCGAGACCACACCATGAGCGCCGAATCCGAACCGCTCAAGCCGCTACGGACCTGGAGTCATCTCGCCGGCCGCCGTCGTCGCCCGAGCGAATATGAGATCGTCTCGACCAATCTCATGTACGACGCCAAGAATGCGGAGTCTCCGTTTGAGTTGGGACCGAATATCCCGCTCTCCAAGTGGTTCAAAAAATACCGCCACGGCTCGCCTCTCACCGGTCGGGATTGGGAGGAGTTCCGCGACCCCGACGAACTCACCTACCGCGCCTACAATATCCTGCAAGACGGCCAAGAGACCTATATCGAGGGGCTGTTCGACCAGCACAACGAGCTTCAGTACGATGCCGGACTCGCTGCCGCCTGGGTCGAGACCCTGCCGCGCCTATACACCCCGGCCCGCTATGCCTTCCACACCGTGCAGATGGCCTCGCATTACCTCGTCCAGATTGTGCCGTCGAGCACGATTCGGAACTGTGCGACCTATCAGGCCGCGGATGCGTTGCGCTGCGTGTCCCATATTGCGTATCGGACCGCCGAACTGAAAAAGACCTATCCGGACAGCGGATGTGGGACGGCTGAGCGCGCTGCCTGGGAGAATGACCCGGCCTGGCAGGGCTTCCGGGCACTGATGGAAAAGGTCCTGGTCGCCTATGACTGGGGTGAGAGTTTTGTCGCGCTCAACCTGGTGGCAAAGCCGGCCATGGATGAGGTCCTGCTGCGTCAACTGGCAGCGACCGGCCGGCGGCAGGGCGACAGTCTGCTCGGCCTGATCGCCGATGCCGAATATCGTGATGTCCGGCGCTCCAGAACCTGGAGTACCGCCCTGGTCCGCTTTGCGGTTGAACGACCCGAAAACCTGGCTGTAATACGTGGCTGGGTGAAGAAGTGGCTGCCGCTGGCCGAACAGGCTATCGACGCATACTGCCGCGCCCTGCCCGACAGCCCACAGGCCGCGGCCACGGCCACCCAGGCCGTGCATGATTTTTTACGCTCTCTCGACCTGGACTGACCGCACCGCACGCATGGCGTTCACCCGAGTCTGTAGCCTCGATGATATATGGGAGGGCGATATGGCCGCGTATGAGGTTGAGGGGCAAGCCATCGTTTTGGTCTATCCTATAGATGGTGAGGTGGTTGCCATTCAGGGCTTTTGTCCGCATCAGCAGTCCTCGTTGGCCGAGGGCGATTTCGACGGCCACAAGGTCCTCACCTGCGCCGCCCATGTGTGGCAGTTCGATGTCACGACGGGCCAAGGGATCAATCCGGCAGACTGCGAACTGGCCCGCTATCCCGTCAAAATCGAGCATGACGAAATCTATGTAGACGTCGTGGGGATAGAGCCAAAGCGCGTTGGGATATGAGTTGCGAGGGCAGATATGGGTGAACAGACAGGCAATAACAAAGTCGGCCCGGTGCTCAGTGCCGGGGACATTGCGGACGCGGCAATTGACGCCATCTACCAAGACAACCCGGACAAAGACGTGCGGGTCGAAAACCACCACGCTTACATTCGGGTCGAGACCGATACCGAGTGCATCATCCGGCGCGAGACCATGCAGGCCAGCCTCGGCCGTCCGTTCCATATGCAGGAACTGGAGACCGTCCTGAGTTCTTTTGCCGGACAGATCGAAACCAGCGCTCACTACATGCGTTTCTATCTGACGAAGAATCTGTAGGGTCTTTGTACGAGCAGGATCACATCCCCTCTTGGGAGGGGTGGCGCGTAGCGCCGGGGTGGGTTTCGGGCCGCAGCTTTCCGCGTTGGGAAAGAGAAGGCGGCTCAAGCGGACAAAGTTGGGGTGTGGGCGCCGGTTTGTTGCGCTGTGGAAGTGGCGTAAGGGCGAAAGCGGATTATGCAGGCTAAAGAGATGTTAAGTGAGGAGCAAAAACAGTTTTACCGCGACCAACTCCGGTCGGCCCGAAACGTTGCCCTGGCGGACGCCGAGGGGTTCATGGGCTCGTCGGCTGGGTCGGCTGGAGAGACGCCGTTGTCATTGTCGCCGGCGTCGATCTCCTGGTCGCCGTTCCCCTCATATGGAAGGCGTGTCAGCGTGCGGACCAACACGGAGCTGCTGAACACGCTCCAAGCAGCTCTCACACGGGAGCTGCCTCGATCGCGCTAATGATAAATACCGTAACAGTGACCTTCAGGCATATGGATACAGCTTGGTTAATGGATTCAAGATTCACTTAGTTGCCCTTCAGTACTGAGACACGCGACACGCGGCTATCTTCATCGTACTCGACCTGGTAGGCCATCTCAGTACCGTCGAAGACCATCTCGGCTGGTGTCCCCACCACTTCCCACATGCCCAAAGTCAACACGTCTGCTGCTCCATGAAAGAACGCCCTGCTTGTCTTGGCTGCTTTGCTGTAGCCCTGGGTGAACTTGAACACGTCTGTCTTCTGCCCATTGCTGGTGGTGGTGATGGGTTGCCCGAACTCGCCTATGAGTATGGCCCTGGGTGTTCCAGTACGGAAGACGGTTAAGTCCTTCTTTGGTGGTAGCGTTGATGCCTTGTACACGGAACAGCTACTCATTAGCGTAACCAGAACTACTAGTGGTATGAAAAATCTCATTTTAAGCACGACTTCCTTTCTACCTCCTGTACGGAACGGTGCAGCCTCGGCGGGCTTGCCGGGCCGTATCTACGTCACAGCACGGAGTGGAGTGAGTCCTGCATATTCACCCCAGCGTGGGTCATGACTCCCGCGCAGCATGGTGGTTGTTATATTCAGCAGGCGACCCGACTCAACGGGTTCTTTGCCTGATGTAGATGGGCGTGAAGATGCCCAAGAGGGGAGGAAATGTCAACTGTCCATTTTTGATTACTCTCTTGAGTATTTTTACTCAGGAGAGTAAATGCAAACCCTAAAATCCTTCCAACCCTGTGCGTGGCTTGATGCTTGTCCTATGAGAGTGATGCCGGATCACGCTGCGCTCATCCGACCTGCGGGGCTGAGTTGGTTCCGTTGACGAAATGCCATAGCGTAGCTATTGGAATGTGGTTACATAGGATTGAATCGTTGCGCTGGATAAGGGACGAAAACAAGAACCGCATCAACAAGCAAAAGCATGGCCTTGGCTTTGAGACGGCGCAGCTCGTGTTCGACGATCCGCTCATGGCGCACCGGCCCAACCCGCAGGCGGACGAAGCGCGCTGGCATACGATCGGCATGAGCGGCAATGTGGTCGTGATTGTGGCGCATACCTGGCCCAAACCGGAACCCGGAACCGGCGTTGAAGTGGAGCGCATCATCAGTGCCCGGAAAGCGACGGCGCACGAAAGGAGAGCCTATGAAGAGGGGGACTTCTAGCAAGCTCACCAAGGAGCAGAAGGCGGAGCTCCAAGCCCTGGCGGCTCTTCCTGACGAGCAGATTGATACGAGCGACATCCCCGAGATTCTGGATTGGTCCGGTGCTCGGCGCGATCTCCTGTATCGGCCGGTGAAGCAGCAGATCACTCTGCGGCTGGATGCCGACGTGGTGGCGTGGTTCAGGGCAAACGCCCCCGGCGGTCGGGGCTATCAGACCGAGATCAACCACGTGCTGCGCAAGCACGCTCAGCAGGCTTTGAAGCCCACCTGAACTCGGTTTGTGTGATTGATGTTGCGCAGCCCTGAGAGTGATGTCGGATTACGCTGCGCTCATCCGACCTACGGGGCTGAGCGCTAGGCCAACAAGGTGCGGGCGATCACCTTGAGTTCCAGAATGGGCTTGACACCCTCAAAAATGGGTAGCACCAGGGCGTCCACGACGTAGCGCGAGATGGCGTACTCTTCGCCATAGCCCCAGCCGCCGTGAATGAGCTGGCCTTCCTGGGTGACCCAGACCGCGACATCGCAGGCCAGCAGTTTGGCCATGGCCGCAGTCAGTGTGGCCGCCTCGTCTCTGTCCATGGCCGGTGCGGCGGCATAGGTAATCTGGCGCGCCGCGCTAATATGGGCGGCCATGCGGCCCAGCTTGTACTGGGTGAGCTGGAAGTCTCCCAGCGATTTCCTGAACTGCCGGCGCTCGTCCGCGTAGGCGGCGCTGACCTCCAGCGCGGCCTGGGCAAGCCCGGTGGCGCGTCCTCCGGTTTGGAGCCGTCCGGCGGCAAAGCCGGCCATCTGCAAATAAAAGCCTTTGTTCAGCCCGGCCTCGCCGCCGACGAGGTTTGCGGCCGGGACAAAATATTTATCGAGGTTCAACACATAGGAATGCATCCCCCGGTAGCCCAGGGTCGGAATGGCGTCTCCCTGGAGCACACCGCCGGTCTGCTGTGTCATCTCAAACGAATGACCCGCAAAGGCGTCCTTTTCAACAATGAACAAGGACAAGCCGCGTGCGCCGGAGCTGGCGTCCGGGTTGGTGCGGGCCAGTAGGGCAATGATGTCGGCCCGTCCGGCGAACGTGCACCACGCCTTGGCCCCGTCGATCACAAAACCGCTCTGCCCGTTGAGCGTGGCCGGCTCGGCGCGGCATTTGACCGAGGCGACGTCGGAGCCGGTGTCCGGCTCGGTCACGGAAATGGCGACCATCAGCTCTCCGCTGGCAATGGGTGGCAGCCATTTCTTCTTCTGGTCTTCGGTGCCGCCGCGCAGCAGGGCCTTGGTCAGAATCTCCGGCCGGGTGATCAGACTGCCGGCCACGCCGAGCGAGGCCGCGGAGAGTTCCTCGGTGGTGATAATCATGGCCAGATTGCCCATGCCGCCGCCGCCGTACTCTTCGGGCACCGACATGCCGAAATAGCCCAGTTCGGACATGTTTTTGATTACGGATTCCGGAATCAGCTCGTCGTTGCGGTGGACGCGCTCCGCAATGGGCGCGACCTCGCTCTTGGCAAACTGACGCACCGAATCCCGCGTCATTGCCGCGATATCACTCTCCAACCACGAGTGATTCACGCCTTTCGTCGCCAAAACGGTCTGGCCGATTGTGCGGAAGCGACTCTCACGCGCGCCGTCCCGGATGGCGGCCCTGACCTGGGGCTGTCCGAGCGTGTCGTTCAGAAACGCTTCGTCGAAGCCGAAATCTTCAATATGGGTGCCGACCTGTCCGACCAACTGCTGGCCGACTTCGGCGGCAAAGCCCAGAGCCATACTGGCCGTATGGCCGTTCTCGTCGGCGCGGTTTTCCCCGGCGGCCTGGGCATAATGCAGGCAGGAGCGGGCGGCCTCGACCTGGGTCGCCAAATAGGCCAGCCGCTCGGCGTGAACCTGATGGTCATCGATGCCCTTGCCCTTGGCGGTCAGGCTGCGGCCATATTGGAGCGCCTCATCGCGGACTCTTTGGAGCGCGTCAACGATCAGGCCGGTTTGTTGAAGTGTGTCGGACATGCAGTTCTCCTTATGCAAGCAGAAGAATGCCGAGAAAATACCACAAAAGAGGGAACGTGTCCCGCTTCTGTGGATGATGGAAGGACACGTTTCCTCTTTTCGGACAGACCTCCGCCTAGGGAGGTTGGGCGAGGGGTGTGAATCTGATACATGCTGATTCCTGTTGTCGGCAATCCGGCAAGGCAACCGCACCCGTTTCCCGCGATAGACTCCAAAATCCACGGGAGACAGCCGACGGCACACATACTCAGACTGCGCTAGAGGAGGACCGTATGTTCGTACTTGACGAGGGAACCCGTTTCGTCATTCCCCGCACCGAGATGACCTATCCCGGCCACAGCATGAAGCTGCACCGCAATGCGGCCGACCCGGTCAAATCACCGGTTGACCACGTGATGATGGATTTTGAAGACGCCTGCCCGTACGAATTCAAGGGGCCGCAAAGTCGGCAGTGCGTGGTCGAAGCGCTCAATACGCTGGATTTCGGCAAGAAAGTCATTACCGTGCGTCCCAATAATATCCGCTCCGAGTTTTTCCTGGGTGACCTGGAGGCCATCGTCAGAGGCGCGCCGGATAAATTCCACGGCCTTATCCTGCCCAAGACGCACGGGCCGGACGATATCAAATACGTTTCCAGCCTGCTCGATACGCTTGAAAAGGAAGCCGGCTGGAAATCGCGGGTGCAGCTCGAATCCCTGATCGAAATCCCCCAGGCCATTCTGAACGCCTACGCCATTGCGACCGCTTCGGACCGCATGGCCGGCCTCATTTTCGGGATCGCCGACTTTGCCGCCACCCTGGGGATTCGTGAGGTGGTCAAAGACCAGAACATCAATTTCCTGTACTCCAAGCAAGCCGTGGTGGTGGCGGCCAAGGCCGCCGGCTTGCACGCGGTCGATAATGTCTACCTGCCGCTGTGGCGGAAAAACGACCCTGAGGAAAAAATCAAGGAAATCGAGGCGGGCCTGCGTGACAAAAACATTGGCGCAGCCAATCTCGGCATGGACGGCACCTGGGTCATCCACCCGCAGCAGGCCGCCATCGCCAACGCCTGCTATACGCCCAACGACGCGCAGGTCAGATATGCCTCCCGCGTCCTCGACCTCTACCACGAGCAAGGTGGCGGCTCGATGCCCGACCCGGAAACCGGCGAGATGATCGACGAGGCGACCATCAAGATCGCGCTGATGGACCTGGCCAAGGCGGTTCAGGCCGAGGCCGTCGAGCCGGCCTATCTGGCCGAGCAGGCCGCCAAGAGCAAGGTCATTACCGGCTACGATATTCTGGAACAGATGCGACGGGTAGGGTAGAAATAGGGATTGGGGGTTAGGGGTAAGGGATTGGGGATTGGGGATTGGGGATTGGGGATTGGGGATTGGGGATTGGGGATTGGGGATTGGGGATTAGGGGTTGGGGTTTTGTTCCCTCTCCCTCTGGGAGAGGGCTGGGGTGAGGGGAAAAGGCGAAAGTCAGAGGGATGCGTATGGAAACAGATCGCTCTAAAGATCGGCCTTGGGTCATGCGGACCTATTCCGGTCACTCGACCGCACAAGCGAGTAATGAACTCTATCGGCTCAATTTGAGTAAAGGCCAGACCGGCCTGTCGGTTGCCTTCGACCTGCCGACGCAGACCGGCTACGACAGCGACCACGCCCTGGCGCGTGGAGAGGTTGGAAAAGTCGGCGTCCCGATCTGCCATATCGGTGATATGGAAACCCTGTTTGCCGATATTCCGCTCGGCCAGATGAATACCTCCATGACGATTAACGGCACGGCGGCCTGGCTGCTGGCGCTGTATATTGCCGCGGCTGAGCGCCAGGGGGTGGAGCCTCAGGCTCTCCAGGGCACGACGCAGAACGATATCGTGAAAGAATATCTGTCGCGCGGCACGTATATCTTTCCGCCCGAGCCGAGCCTGCGTCTGATCAGCGACGTGATTACCTATACGGTCAAAAACGTGCCCAAATGGAACCCGGTCAATGTGTGCTCCTACCATCTCCAGGAAGCCGGTGCCACGCCGGTGCAAGAAGTCGCCTACGCGCTGTGTACGGCTATTGCGGTGCTCGACACGGTGCGCGCTTCCGGGCGGCTCGACGCTGCCGAGTTTACCGCCGCGGTTGGGCGGCTCAGCTTCTTTGTGAATTCCGGCGTCCGTTTTATTGAGGAGGTGTGTAAACTGCGTGCCTTCGGGCAGCTCTGGGACGAGCTGACGCGTGAACGCTACGGCGTCGAGAATCCCAAGCTGCGCCGCTTTCGGTATGGCGTCCAGGTCAATTCTCTGGGGCTGACCGAAGCCCAGCCGGAGAACAATATCCCCCGGATAGTCTTGGAGGCCTTGGGCGTGACGCTCAGCAAGGACGCCCGCTGCCGGGCCATGCAGTTGCCGGCCTGGAACGAGGCGCTGGGCTTGCCGCGCCCCTGGGACCAGCAGTGGAGCCTGCGGATTCAGCAGATCCTGGCCTTTGAGACCGACCTGTTGGAGTACGGCGATATTTTTGAGGGGAGCACGGTTGTCGAAGGGAAAACGAGCGCGATCAAAAACGCCGCCTGGGCGGAGGTCGAGCGCGTGACGGACCTGGGCGGCGTGATTTCGGCCCTGGGCTATATCAAAGAGCAACTCGTGGCGAGCCATACCGAACGGGTACGCAACATCACCGCCGGGGACCACGTCGTTGTGGGTGTCAACAAATTTACCGAGAGCGCGGACTCTCCCCTCTACCGCGGTGATTCGTCGGCTATTCTCAAAGTGGACGAGGCGGCCGAGCGCGATCAGCTCGCGCGCCTGGAGGCGTTTCGCGTTACGCGCAACCGGGCCGAGGTGGAGACGGCGGTCTCCGGGCTGCGCGCCGCCGTCCTCAACGGCGAGAACATCATGCCGGCTTCGATTCGGTGTGCGCTGGCCGGTGTGACCACGGGCGAGTGGACGCAGACCCTGCGCGATATTTTCGGAGAGTTCCGGGCACCGACCGGTATTGGCGGAGCCGTGGCTGCGCGCAGGGTCAATGGCGCGGCCGCCCAGGCGCTTGAGGAACTGCGGGCGAGAGTGCGGCAAAGCGCTGCGACGCTGGGCCGGCCGCTCAAGGTGCTGATCGGAAAGCCGGGCCTGGACGGACACTCGAACGGGGCCGAGCAGATCGCCGTCTGGTGTCGTGACGCGGGCATGGAGGTCGTGTATGAGGGTATTCGTCTGTCGCCCGAGCAAATCGTCACCAGCGTGCGGGATGAGGGCGTGCATCTGGTCGGCCTGAGCATCCTGTCCGGCTCCCACCTGCGCCTCGTCCCCGAGGTGCTCAGCGGCCTGCGAGCCGAGGGCCTCAGCGACGTTCCGGTTGTGGTTGGCGGTATTATTCCCGAGGACGATGCGGCAGATTTGCGGCGGGCCGGCGTCGCGCGGGTCTACACCCCGAAGGATTTTGAAATGCTGCGCATTTTGTCTGACATGGTCGAGGTGGCTGAGGCGGCGGCGTAACAGTCGGCAAGAATCAGTGGTCAGTGGTTAGTGGTTAGCCACTAGCCACTAGAGCGTTTCACGATAAGTTGTAGCCGTGCCAGTCGGCGCTCGTCGGGAAAGACAAGGGCTGGCACCAAGCGGCCAGGGAGGGGATGGGGGGGGGCTCCCCGCCTGGGAGGGCGGCCATCCTGGCCGCCATGCGGGCTGGAAGCCCGCACTCCTCAAGGAGGAGAGAGACGCGCTACATAGCATCGTGATTTGCTCTAGCCACTAGCCATGACACAGCCACCCCACAGCGCTGTTTCCGCCCTGGTTGATTTTAATCGTCAGGCCATTGCGCGAGCGCTCAACCTGCTCGAAGACCGGCGTCCGGACCGTCAGGCCCAGGCGCTTACCCTCCTGGATGCCCTCTCGACACGGCCCGTAGCGGCCCAGGTCGTCGGCTTGACCGGCCCGCCCGGCGTGGGCAAAAGCTCGCTCATCTCGCGGCTGATTGAGCCGCAGGTGCAGGCCGACCGCCGCGTCGCCATTATTGCGGTCGATCCGTCGAGTAAGGTGTCCGGTGGAGCCCTGTTGGGCGATCGTGGCCGGATGCAGTTACCCGCTCAGGTGTATGCCCGCAGTTACGCGGCGCGGGACCGGCTGGGCGGCCTGAGTCGGGAGGCGTTTTCGGCGGTGTTTCTGCTGCGGCACTGCTGTGACGTCATCCTGGTTGAAACGGTCGGGGTGGGTCAAAGCGAGACCGATATTGCTACTCTTGCCGACACCACCGTCCTGGTTGTCCAACCGTTTTCCGGCGACCTGCTCCAATTTATCAAAGCGGGCGTGATGGAGATCCCGGATATTCTGGCAGTGAACAAGGCGGACAATCAGGCGCTGGCCCACAAGGCGTTGTCCGATACCCAGGCGGCGCTCGCCCTGGCCCAGCGGCCGGCCCCGCCTGAGCCTGAGGCCTGGGACAGTCCGGTGCTGGCCGTCAGCGCGGCAACCAATCTGAATATGGACACTCTCCATCAGGCGCTCGGCGCGCACTGGCAGCATCTGCAATCGAACGCTGACCTGGAAAAGAAACGTGCTGCTCAACACCTGGAGTGGGGGATGGCAGAAATCCTGCACGAGGTCGGGCAGCGCGGCCTGGCTGCCCTGGGAGGCGTTGAGGGTGTGCGCGCGGCCTGGAATCAACAACCCGCCCACTGGAGCGTGGTCCGCAAGCTGGCCGCTCTGCTTGAGCGCGTTCAATATCGGACCTCATCGTAGGGGCAACCCCCTGTGGTTGCCCCTTGTGAGGAAAAGGATCGGGAGAGGGCAATGTGTCAATCGTCTCTGTATATAATACGCGCCTGGCTCGTCTGTATGGTCAGTCTGGCGCTGTGCGCGCCGCCGAGCTTTGCTCAGGACACTGAGGCTGAGCAACTCTGGGGACAGTGCGGCGGGCAGCAACACCAGCCCCAAAAGCGGCAGTGTTATCACGTCGGGCTGGAAAAAATCCTGCGTACCCAGGGCACTGAACAGGCGCTGGCCACGCTGGACAGGCTGACACAGCAAGACCCTGACGTGTTGCAGAACGCTCATCCCTACGCCCATCATCTCGGCCGGGCCTCATTTGCGTATTATCAGGACGTGGCCGAGGCATTCGCTCGATGCCGCCAGACGTTCGGGTCGGGCTGTTACCACGGCGTGCTGGAAGGCCATCTGCGCAGTCTGCCCGAGGTCCGGGCCGACACCATAGCCGCGGTCTGTACCCAGGAGATTGATGCCTGGCAGTCCACGTTTTTGCAGTATCAGTGTCTGCACGGCCTGGGGCACGGCCTGACCTTATACTTTGATTACCAGCTCCCCAGCGCACTCGAAGGCTGCGACGCCTTAGCCTCGTCCTGGGAGCGCGAGTCGTGCTATAGCGGCGTCTTCATGGAGAATATCATGGCCTTTCTCCATCCCCATCACACCCATCAGGAAGCTCATCACAGCCACGCCGACCGTCCGAGAAACCTGCTCCGACCGGAAGACCCCTTGTATCCTTGTACGGCAGTGGACGTACCCTACCAACGGGCCTGTTACGTGATGCAATCCTCAGCCATCCTGGCCTTTTCGCAGTACGATTTCACACGGGCTTTTCAGGTATGCGCCGGCGCGCCGGCAGCGTTTGCGCCCGTCTGCTATGAAAGCCTGGGCCGCGATGTGAGCGGTTTCACTTTGCGTGACGCTGAGAAGACGATGACGCTCTGTCAGCAGGGCAGTCCGGAGCAGGCTACAGCGTGTCTTGTTGGTGCGGTGAAAGATTTTATTAACACCCATGCCGACCCGCAGCCTGGGCTGGCGTTTTGTCGTCGGCTTGACAATACTTCAAAAGCGGCCTGTTACACTGCGACCGGAGAAATGCTCTTATCGCTATATCCTGACCAGCAAAAACGTGCCCAAGCGTGTGCTCAGGCAGAGGACGAGTATATTGAAGCGTGCAAAGCTGCCGCGGCGGCCTTGTAACACCCCAACCCCCAACCCCCAACCCCCAACTCCCAACTCCCAATCCCCAACCCCTCATCCCCAACCCCTACCCATACTCATAAAACCCCTTGCCTGTTTTTTTCCCCAAGTAATGCGCCGCGACATAGTTGCGCAGCAGCGGGCAGGGGCGGTATTTGTCGTCACCCAGGCCGTGATGCAGGCGTTCCAGGACCGCCAGGCAGGTGTCCAGGCCGATGAGGTCGGCCAGGGCGAGCGGACCCATGGGCTGGTTGGTGCCGAGCTTCATGCCTTGGTCAATATCTTCCACGCCGCCCACCCCTTCGTATAAGGCATAGATCGCTTCGTTGATCATGGGCAGCAGGATACGGTTGACCACAAAACCGGCGTAGTCCTTGGCCTGAATCGTGGTTTTGCCCATTTTCTTGGCCAACCCGTCAATCGCGGTATAGGTCTCGTCGGCGGTGGCCAGGCCGCGCACAATCTCGACCAGCTGCATGACGACCGGCGGATTCATGAAGTGCATGCCTATGACTTTTTCCGGCCGATTGGTGACCGCCCCGAGCTGGGTCAGTGAGATGGACGAGGTGTTGCTGGCCAGGATCACCTCCGGCCGGGCGATGTGGTCGAGCTTCCGAAAGATATCCTCCTTGATGGCGGAGTCTTCCGGGGCGGCCTCGATAACGACGTCGGCAACCCCCAGGTCTTCGAGAACGGCTGTGCCACCCAGACGACCGAGAATGGCGCGTTGCTCATCGAGCGACAACTTGCCCCGGTCGGTCAGGCGCACGAGTCCCTTCTGGATGTTCCCCAGCGCGCGGTCAACGATCTCCGCGTTGACGTCGTACAGCAACACCGCCATGCCTGCCTGCGCGGCAACCTGACCGATGCCGCTCCCCATTTGTCCTGTGCCAACAATCCCAACCGTTCGAATATCCATTGTCATATTCCGCTGCGGTGCATCACTGCTCGGTGCCGTCGCTGGGGTGGAGGGTGCCGTTCTTGCCCGTCTGCGAGCCTATCCACACCTCGCCTCCCTCGTACAGTTCCTTCTTCCAGATCGGGACGGTTTCCTTGAGCTGATTGATCGCGTAATGACACGCCTCAAACGCAGCGTGGCGATGACTGGAAGACACGGCTATGGCCACACTGGCCTGTCCAATATCGACCCGACCGAGCCGGTGTGTCATGGCGACTTTTTTCACCGGCCAGCGCTCCAGGATCTCGTGTCCGATCTTGGCCATCTCTTTTTCCGCCATGCCGGGATAGCACTCGTATTCCAGCCGGATGACCCGCCGACCGTCATTGCTGTCCCGGGTCGTGCCGACAAAGGTGGCCATGGCGCCCGCACCGGGGTCGGCCACAAAGGCGGTCAGCTCGTCCGGACGAATCGGGTCCTGGGTGATCGTACAGGACAGACGACGGTCTGCCGTCACGCCGCCGCTCACCGGCGGGATAAAGGCCAGCTCATCGTTATCGTGCAGGGGATGATCGCCATCAACGTATTCCTGGGCGACGGCAAAGGCGAGCGAGCGCTCAACCTCGGCCAGGGCCGGCTGCTCTTGTTTGAGCGTCTCCCAGACCGTTCTGACCGTTGCCCCTTCGGGAACCTCACAACTGTCTTCACTGCGACCCAGCCGCTCTCGGAGCGAGGCAAAAAAGCGTAGCTTAATGTGCATGGCGTTCACCCCGGAGCAGGAACATCATATGGCCCAGCTCGGGCAGGACGAGTTTGGTCATACCGAGTTCGACCGCGCCGGTTGAGCCGGGTAGAGAAATAATGACTTTGCCGTTCGCAACCCCCGCGGTGGCGCGGGTCAGCATGGCCGACGCGCCAATATCTGCGTAACTCAGCATACGGAACATCTCGCCAAAGCCGCTGATTTCCTTTTCGAGCAGGCTTTGGATCGCCTCGAAGGTCGTATCGCGCGGCGCAATACCGGTCCCGCCATTGGTGATAATGGCGTCAACCTCGGACTGGGCCAGCAGGGCTCGCACGACCGCCGTGATCTGCTCCGGTTCGTCTTTAAGAATACGATATGAGACAACCGGCTGAGCCTGCTCGGCCAGCAGGTCTCTGATGCGCCTGCCGCTCGTATCCGTCTCTTCGGTTCGGGTATCGCTCAGGGTGATCACCGCACAGCGGACCGTCCGGTGGGCTTTGTCTTTATGCTCTGTCACAGCCATAGCTCCTGTGTATATACTAGTTAAGCTCAAGAGTGAACGACTCGGGCAACGCACGGAGGGGACTATCCATGCCTGAAAAAATAAGAAAGCTGGACCAACAGCGCCACGAACTCAAGGCGCTCCGCTATCTTCTGGATAACCATCCGGAGAGTATGCAGAAGCGTGACGACCTGCCCAGCCGCGAGGATTTCCAGACGGCGGAAAGTCGGTTGATTTTTGACGTCCTGCTCAACGCCACCAGCCAGGCGGAAGCGGTTCGCGCCATTGAAGACCTCGATCTTGAAGAGACCGAAGTAGACTCCTTCCTGCGTCTCGGCGGGCAGTTCTACCACAGCTACCCCGACATGGTGAAAGAACGCGGCCGGGATTTCCGAGCGGGGAAGATCGAGATTCTCGACCCCAGCGAGGGGGAGTAACACGACGCAGGGATACGCCACGCCATATCCTTTCCTCTGAGGAGCCGGGCAACCACAGGGGGTTGCCCCTACGTTTATTCCCGCGCCCCTTAGGGGAGAGGGCCAGGGTGAGGGGTAGGGGTGTCCCGCTCAGACCCGAACATACGAGCCCGGCACCGCCATGCCGGCGCATTCTTGCGGGTGCAGCATCTCGGCCAGGATTTCCGCGCTCTCCACAATGCGTGGACCGGGCCGGTTATAATAGGCATTGCCATCCGCCACATACACCCGGTCGTGTTGCACTGCCGGGAGTGATTGCCAGTCCGGATGCGCCGTCAGTTGGGGCAGGTCTGTTTGCGACTGTGGGATTTTGAAGCCACACGGGGTGATAACGATGACCTCGGGTTGATAGGCGACGAGGGCCTCCCACGTAATCGTTGGGGTGTGTGCGCCGGCCTCAACCAGGCCGTATTCCCCGCCCGCAATGTCCACCAGTTCCGGAATCCAGTTACCCGCCGCCATGAGTGGGTCGAGCCATTCCAGGCAGGCCACGCGCGGACGGGGCAAATGCCGGGTCTTTTGGGCGAGGTTGCGGAGGCGTTCTTCTGCGTCCCGGATCAGCGCCTGGGCGGCTTTTTCCCGATTAGTGGCCAGGGCGACCCGACGGATATCGGTCCAGATATCATCGAGTTTCTCCGGTCTGAGCGACACGACGCTCACGTCCGGCGTCAGAAAACACTGTACGGCGTTTTCAACCTCGGGCAGGGAAACGGCACACACCTCACACTGGTCCTGGGTCACGATGACCTCCGGCTTCAGGCTTTGTAAGGTCTCGGTTTGCAGACGGTAGACACTCAGCCCCTCCTGCACAATCTCGCGCACGCGGGTATCGATGTCACCGCTGGTTCCACGCGGATCGAGTTTGGGCTCGGTCAAGATGGGCAGCCCGACCACGTCCGCAGGATAGTCACACTCGTGAGAGACACCGACGAGCTGCGCGCGCAGACCGAGCGCGCAGATAATTTCCGTACTGCTGGGCAGGAGTGAGATAATACGCTCTACCATACGCTGGTCTGCTCCTTTACTGGCAAATAGATGTCTTTATAGCCGTTGCGTTGCGGCTGGGGAACGGCTACAAAAATTCCCGGACGGGTAACCACAGGGGGATTGCCCCTACATTTACATTTATTCCCTCTCCCCTGGAGGGAGAGGGTTAGGGTGAGGGGGCTCGACTCGGATATCAGGTATGGAAACACGCAGCGTCTATATTGAAACCTACGGCTGTCAGATGAATATCGCTGACACCGAACTCATCCTGGGCCTGCTGAAACCGCACGGATACGAATCCACGCCGACGCCGGACGGCGCCGATGTCATCCTGCTGAACACCTGCGCGATTCGGGAGCGTGCGGAAGAGCGCATCATCGGGCGACTGGGTGATTTCGTTAAATATAAAGCCCGCAAGCCGGGGGTCGTGCTGGGACTCACCGGCTGCATGGCCCAGCACCACCGGGAGGCCCTGCTCGATAAAGCCCCCTTTCTCGATCTGGTGCTGGGACCGGATGCCTACCGTAACCTGCCGGCCTTACTGGCGCAGGAAAGGGCCGATGAACCGCTGGTGTCCGTCCGCCTCGACCGGGACGAAACCTATGCCGATATTGCACCCGCGCGCGGAGAAGGCGTGCGGGCCTGGGTGACGATCATGCGCGGCTGCGACAAGTTCTGCACCTTCTGTATCGTGCCCTATGTTCGCGGGCGGGAACGCAGCGTCCCCGCGCCGGCGTTGCTGGACCAGGTCCGAGCACTTGCCGACCAGGGCTATAAAGAAGTCGTCTATCTGGGCCAGACCGTCAACGCCTACCGGGATGGCGAGGTCGATTTCGGCCGACTCCTGCACCAGACCGCGCGCATCGACGGGATCGAGCGGATTCGTTTCACCTCGCCGCATCCGTCCGATATGGACTCTAGCGCGATTGACGCCCTGGCGAGCTGTGACAAGGTCGCTCCGTATCTCCACCTGCCACTCCAGGCCGCCTCGAATCGGGTCCTGGAGCGTATGGAACGGGGCTACTCAATCGAGGAATATGCCGCGCTTATGGACCGGCTGCGCACAGCGATTCCCCACCTGGCCCTGTCCACCGATATTATTGTCGGTTTTCCGGGCGAAGAGGAAGACGATTTCCGGGCGACCTACGACTTCATAGCGGAGGCGCGCTACGATTTTGCCTTCATGTTCAAGTATTCGGCGCGCGAGGGGACACGCGCCTATAAGTGGGCCGAGACGATCTCGGAAGCGGAAAAGGGGCAGCGTTTACAGGAGATTATCCGCCTGCAGGAAGGCATCGGGGGAGAGATCAATCGAAAACGGGTGGGCCAGTCCGTCGAGGTTCTGGTCGAAGGGCCGGCCAAGAAACAAAAAGACTGGCTGGCCGGCAAAGACCCGCAGTTCAAAACGGTAGTCTTTCCCGGTAACGGCGCCCGGCCCGGCGAGCTGGTGTCCGTCCGGGTGACCTCTGCCAATGCGCATACCCTGGTGGGTGTAGCGGCGCCTGCGGAGGCATTGTAGCCGTAGGTCGGATTAGCGCAGTATAATCCGACGCCTCTCCTAATCCAGCAACTCCAGCACCTTCTCCGACGGCCTGGCGATCACCGCCTGTTGATCCCGGATAATAACCGGTCGCTGCATCAGCTCAGGATGCTGGAGTAAGACCTCGACCACGGCTGCGCGCGTCACATAGTCGTCCGCGTTCAGACCGAGTTCCTTAAATTTTTTATCCTTACGGACCAGTTCCGCGGGTTCATCCGGCAACAGGTCCAGAAAACGTTCAAAGTCTGCCCGACCGAGGGGGCTCTTGAGATACTCAATCACGTCGAACTCGACGCCGCGCTCCTGTAAAATATCGAGCGCTCCGCGTGACTTGCCTCAACCGGGATTGTGATACACCATCAGCTTTGCCATAGCGTCAACCTCCTTCATACTCGTCGTGGTTGCCAGCTTACCGAGTTGGGGAGCGGACGGCTAGACCGGATTGGCAACGCACCCGCCAGCCGGCTACAATTCCCGCATGGATACCCAAAAAACCCGGCAATTTGTCGAAGCCACCTGGGAGAACAGTATTATCCCCAGCCTGACGGAATACCTGGCCATTCCCAACCAATCCCCGGCCTATGATCCCGACTGGCAGACGAATGGCTATCTGGACCAGGCGGTTGACCTTATCGCCGGCTGGATTCGTCGCCAGACGATTCCCGGTCTGAGCCTGGAGGTGGTTCGTCTTGAAGGCCGCACGCCCCTGCTCTTTATCGAGGTGCCGGGCGATTCGTCTGAAACCGTGCTGCTCTACGGTCACCTGGATAAGCAGCCGCCCATGGACGGTTGGCATGACGGGCTCGGCCCGTGGCAGCCGGTTCTGAGAGACGGTAAACTGTACGGGCGCGGGGGCGCCGACGATGGCTATGCCGCCTTTGCTTCCCTGACCGCCATTGCGGCGCTCAAACGCCAGGGCGTTCCGGTTGCCCGCTGTGTGATTGTTATTGAAGCTTGTGAAGAGAGCGGCAGTGGGGATTTGCCCTACTATATCGACGCCCTGGCCGAGCGTATCGGCACGCCCAGCTTGGTTGTCTGCCTGGACTCGGGCTGTGGCAATTATGACCAGCTCTGGGTGACGACTTCTCTGCGCGGTCTGGTGTCGGGTAATCTGTCCGTTTCCAGCCTGACCGAAGGGATTCACTCGGGTGCGGCCAGCGGTATCGTGCCTTCGAGCTTTCGGATTCTGCGCCAAATCCTGAGCCGCCTCGAAGACGAGCGGAGCGGGGAAATCCTGTCGCCTGCATTTCAGGTTGCAATACCGGACGAACGGCTGCAACAGGCCCGGACAACCGCGACCGTGCTGGGGCAGAGCGTCTCGGCGGAATTTCCGTTTCAGCCCGGAGCCCAGGCGCTGACGACCGATATCCGCCAGCTCTTGCTCAACCGGACCTGGCGGCCTCAACTCGAAATTACCGGTGCGGCCGGTTTGCCCGCGCTTGAGCAGGCGGGCAATGTACTGCGGCCCGTGACCGCGGCCAAGGTGTCGCTGCGGATTCCGCCGAGCCTGGACGCGAACGTGGCCTCAGCCGCTTTACGGCAGCTCTTGGAGCACGACCCACCCTATGGCGCGCAGGTGTCCTTTGAGCCCGAATGGGCCGCGTCCGGCTGGAACGCCCCTCCGCTCGCTCCGTGGCTGGAGACTGCCTTGCAGAGTGCCTCGCAGGAATTTTTCGGCAGAGACATGTGTGCCATAGGCGAGGGCGGAACGATCCCCTTTATGGCCATGCTGGGTGAAAAATTCCCCAACGCCCAATTCATGATCACCGGTGTGCTTGGACCCCACTCGAACGCGCACGGACCGAATGAGTTTCTGGAACTCGCGATGGGCAAACGGCTGACCGCGTGCGTGGCCCGCGTGCTGGCGGAACATGTGAAGAGTGGACAGTGAGGAGTGGCTAGTGGACAGTGAGGAGCAGGGAGGCTAACCACTAACCACTAACCACTAATCACTACCCACTATCCCCAAAGGGGTACAGCGCATGGCCTTTTATGCCGATCTGCATATTCATTCCAAATATTCCCGCGCCACCAGCAAAAACTGCGATTTGAAACACCTCGCCTACTGGGCCAGGAAAAAGGGTATCACTGTCATCGGCACTGGAGACTTCACCCATCCGGTCTGGCAGGCCGAACTCAAGGAGCAGTTGGTGCCTGCCGAGCCGGGCCTGTTCCGCCTCCGACCCGATTTAGAAAAGGAAGTCACCGCGATGCTGCCGTCGGCGTGTCAGGGAACGACCCGCTTTATGCTCTCGGTTGAAATCTCAACCATCTACAAGAAGGGCGACAAGACCCGCAAGATTCACCATTTGTTATACGCGCCAAACTTTTCAGCCGTGGAGCGGATGACCGAGTGCTTGTCCAGGATCGGCAATGTCAAGTCCGACGGCCGGCCCATCCTGGGGCTGGATTCACGTCATCTCCTGGAAATCACGCTGGAGTCGGACCCCGGCTCGTATCTCGTCCCGGCCCATATCTGGACGCCGTGGTTTGCTGCGCTGGGCTCAAAGTCCGGCTTTGATGCCATAGACGAGTGTTACGCCGACCTGGCTCCCCATATCTTTGCGGTGGAGACGGGCCTGTCCTCGGACCCGGAGATGAACTGGCGGGTGTCGTCCCTGGATCGCTTCCGGCTGGTGTCAAATTCCGACGCGCACTCGCCGGAGAAGCTCGGGCGCGAGGCCTGTGTGTTTGATACCGAGCTTGACTATTTTTCCATCCGTCGCGCCCTGGAGACCGGACATGGCTATCACGGCACGATCGAGTTTTTTCCCGAAGAGGGCAAATACCACCTGGACGGTCATCGGAATTGTCGGGTTCGCCTCCTGCCGCACGAGACCAAACAACTCGACGGTCGTTGCCCCGAGTGTGGCAAGCCGCTGACGGTGGGCGTGATGCACCGGGTGGACGATTTGGCCGACCGCGAAGACGACACCCAGCCCGCAACTGCCGGCGCGGTCCAGAGCCTGGTCCCCCTCCCCGAGATGTTATCCGAAATTCTGCATGTGGGTCCGAAGAGTAAAAAGGTGGGCCACCACTACGAGGGCTTACTCAACCAACTGGGGCCCGAACTGCAACTGATCAACCATATTCCGCTGGAAGAGATTCGGAAAAGTGGGGATACGCTTATCGCGGAAGCCATCTCCCGGCTGCGCAAACAAGAAGTGATCCGCGACGCCGGCTATGACGGGGTGTATGGAACAATCAAGCTGTTTCGGGCGGAAGAGCTCCGCCAGAAGACGAGCGGCGCGTCCTTGTTCAAAGAGGAGCCTCTGCTCCAGACCCAACCGGAAAATGCACCGCCTGACGGGCTCGTAGCGGACAGCCCAAAGCAGGGAAGGGCGACGCGGCGAAAAGCGGACGCTGCCCAAACCCACCCACTCGGCGCGCCGGCCGCGCCTTCAGACGACACAGTGGCAGCCCCGACCGCAGATATCCTGGCCGGACTTGACGCTGACCAGCGGCGGGCCGCCGAGATGATATCGGGCCCGCTGCTGATCGTTGCCGGGCCGGGCTCCGGAAAAACGCGCACCCTCACCCATCGTATCGCCCATCTCATCCGCACCCACCGCGTCCGTCCCGAACACTGCCTGGCCATCACGTTTACCCGCCGGGCCGCGGACGAAATGCGAGAACGCTTACATCGACTCCTGCCTGCGGTGGCCGCCGCGATTCCGCTTTTTACGTTCCACGCTTTGGGCATGTCCATTCTCCAGAAGCACTGGAACGCGGCCGGTCTCCAGCGTGGCTTTCGGGTCGCGTCAGACGCGGAGCGTCAACAGCTGTTACGCGCAACCCTGGGCGTTGCGGCTCGCCGGACGCGCAGCCTGCTGTCGGCCATTTCGGTGGCGAAACGCACCGGCCAGGCGCCGGCCGAGGCCGAGCAGGCCGTCGTCTATAGCCGCTACCAGCAGGCATTGGACGCGCGCAATCTGGTCGATTTCGATGACCTGATTGGCCGCACGATCCAGGTCTTTGAGTCCGACATCGGCCTGCGTGACGCCTATCGTGAGCGCTACCAGTGGGTGTGTATCGACGAATATCAGGACGTGGACGAGCAGCAGGTCCGGCTCATCAAGCTGCTCGTTCCGCCCGACGGCAATATCTGTGCGATTGGCGACCCGGACCAGGCCATTTATCGTTTCCGTGGGGCGGACGTGCGCTTCTTCGCCCGGTTCACCGCCGACTTCCCCGGTGCGCAGGTGGTCCGACTCACGCGGAATTATCGGTCTGACCGCAATATCGTCCACCTCTCTTCCCAGGTCATTGCGCCGTCCGGGTCCGCGCAGCACTCCACTCCGGTCCTGGCCGATGCCCCAAGTCTCATCACGCTGCATGAGGCGCGGACGGAGAAGGCCGAGGCCGAGTTCGTCGTGCACTCAATCGAGACGCTGCTGGGCGGCCACAGCTTCTTTTCGATCGATAGCGGTCGATCCCGAGACGCCGAAGACCGGGCCGTCTCCTTTGCCGACATCGCGGTGCTGTACCGAACGGAAGCCCAGGCCGAGGCGGTTGTTGAAGCCCTCCAACGTTCGGGCATGCCGTTTCAGAAACACGCCCATACGCGGCTGCTCGACCATCCCGGGGTGGCGCTCCTGATCGATGCCCTGCGTGAACAGCCCGGCGACGGCTCTCTGGTTGCACGGCTTGAGGCTGCGTGTGACAAAGCCGAAACCGGTGGGGCAGGGGATGAGACCAGAGCGGCCCTTGAACTGCTGCAACCCATCGCTCGGGAGTGCGGGGATGATCTGGAGCGCTTGCTTTCCAGCCTCGCGCTGGAAACGCAGGTCGATACCTGGGACCCGCGCGCCGACCGGATTTCCCTGCTCACCCTGCACGCCGCCAAGGGCCTGGAATTTCCGGTTGTCTTTATTGTTGGCTGTGAGGATGGCCTTCTGCCGCTGAGTTGGGGCAAAGCCGAAGCTGCCGATCTTGAAGAAGAGCGCCGCCTGTTCTACGTCGGCGTCACCCGGGCACAGACCAAACTCTATCTGTGTCATGCCCGGAAACGTCGCTGGCGCGGGGCGGTGCAAGCCAGGTCGCCCTCCCCGTATTTAGCCGATATTGAGGAACAGCTGCTCGAACGTCGTCGGAGTCAGTTGAGTGCGCGGGGGAAGAAGAAAGCGGATCAGTTGGAGCTGTTTTGAGGGGGGTGTACCTGGACCAAAAAGGCTGGGCGCTTGAGCACTCCTTGAGGTCGAGCTCAAATCTGATAATCTGATTTATATGAAGTCGCATATTTCGGCAACGCAGGCCGCCCGTACCTTTTCTGCTCTCCTCAACCGCGTCCACTATCGGGGCGAAGAGTTTGTTGTTGAGCGGGGCGGGGAGCCGGTCTGTCGCATCATCCCAGTCCAGCCCGCCGCTCGCACCCTTGCCGATCTCGTACAGCTCCTGCGTTCAATTCCAAAACCCGACCCCGGCTATTGGGATACCGTGGAAGCGGTAACGGTACAGCAGGCTGTGTTGTCAGAGTCACCGTGGGAATACTGATCGACACGAGTGTCTTGATTGCTATCGAGCGAGGGCAGTGCGAGCTGGACGCCTTGCTCGTGGAGCAGGCAGAAGAGGACATCGCTCTGGCGGCGATTACTGCCTCGGAATTGTTGCACGGCGTACACCGGGCGGGCAAGGCTGCGCATCGGGTACGGCGTGAGGCGTTTGTTGAGCACCTGCTCGCCCGGCTCACTGTCATTCCATTTGACCTTGTCGTCGCCCGGATTCATGCCCGTATCTGGGCGAGGCTGGCCGCTAAAGGGGTGACAGTCGGAGCACACGATTTACTCATTGCCGCCACCGCTCTGGCATCTGATTTCAGGGTCGCTACCCGTGACGAGCGAAGCTTCTCCCGTATTCCTGGGCTTTCCCTCGTGCGGTGGTAGCAAGAGAAGTCGCTGGCGCGGGGCGGTGCAAGCCAGGCCACCCTCCCCGCATTTAGTCGATATTGAGGAACACCTGCTCGAACGTCGTCGGAGTCAGTTGAATGCCCGGGGGAAGAAGAAAGCGGATCAGTTGGAGCTGTTTTGAGGGGTGTCCGCCCATTGGGTCAAAAAGGCAGGTCCCTCTGTCGGGTTAACCAAACAGGAGTTGCCGAATGTGTTCGGGCCGGGTTACCAGGCCCGCCAGCTTGTGAAGTGAGGCATCAACAGCCTGGGCGAAAGCGGCCGGCCCGCCGAATCGCTCCACCGTGTCCGGTGGCATAAACTTGAACAGGAAATCGGCTGTACCGGGTGGCAGAGCGGCGAAGTGAACCGCCAGAATGCCATAATCCTGTAAGAGCAGCATAGCCAACGCGGCAGCCGCCTCATACGGAACAATCGGTGCCGGCGGGGCCGCGCTCAGACCGGCCCGCTCCAGGACCAGTTCGAGTATATCGTCTGCCGGCAGCTCGGCGATCACGGGCGTTTCGTGTATACGACTCCCCAAGAGAGCCCGTAGAGCGGTTGCGACCTGTTTGGTACTATCAACCAGGGCCTGCACCCGGTCCGGTGTGTATGCTTCCAGCGAGCGGATGACGGCCGGATACAGCAGGGGGCGGGCCTCAAGCCCAAACTCCCAGGCGCGAGCCCGGATGCGAGCAACAAGCTGCTGCTCACCCGCCATCAATCCAACCCGTGGGCCGCTGGTGCCATACTTATCCAGCCCTGTCGCGCCCAGGTCTACGCCGAGTTCGAGCATCTTGGGCTGCTCCAGGACAGCGGGACCGACCCGCGCCCCACCAGCCTCATCCGCATACACGAGGATATCCCGCTCGTGGGCCAGACGGACGATCTGCCGCAATGCCTCAACGGACAGGGCCTCATAGGTCACCGCTAAGCGCGTGAGCACAACCAGGGCGACTTCTGTTTCTCGCTCCAGCACCGCCGTGAACTCCGCTACGCCTTTGGTATCCACGAGGCGCGCGCCGACGTGCGCCGCCGCCCGAATGACGGACGGATGACTATGGCTGGCCGACACCCCGATGACGACAGCGCCCGGTTGCACCAGCACGAGATGGGTCGCCAATGTGGCAGCCGTGAGTCGATTGAAGAGCATCACGTCGTGACGATCTGGAGACCCGCCGAGGTGCTCCAGCGTCAGCCCGCGGAGCCGCTCCGTATACAGCGCGGGAGCGATCTCATCGTGGGCAAACCGGATATCCTCTGCGCTGAGCGGCAGGCCATGTTCGAGCCCGGTGAAATTGAAGATTGCCTCAGGACCGTTCTCACCGATGCGGCCTCGGACAATCCGTCCCACCTGCTGAAGTTTGCGGAAATCATCCTCCGTACTGGTCAAGATAGCCCCGCGGGCGTACGGCAGGGCCTCGGCCAGTGGGTTCCCGAAACGGTCGGTCTTCATGACGAAACCCTCCTCTCTCGTTTTGAATAGTAGTGCTGTCTTGGCGAAAATGCCAACGCGGCGTAGGATACTCAGGCGTATAAGGAGGAAGCTCCAGATGAAAGCCGCAGTCCTGTCGGAAGTTGGTGGCCGGTTGCTTATTGAGGATATTCCGCAGCCCCGTCCCAAGGCTGGTGAAGTATTGGTCAAAGTCACTGCGTGTGGGGTGTGTCATACCGACCTGCATGTGATGAAGGGTGAAGTGAAGTTCCCGGTGCCGTGTGTGCTGGGCCATGAGATCTCTGGCATTGTTGAGGCGGTCGGTCCTGAGGTGAAGACGACCCGGACCGGAGAGAAGGTGGTGTGTAGCTTTATCATGCCGTGCGGGGTGTGTTCGTACTGTGTGCGGGGGCGGGACGATCTGTGTGCAACCTTCTTCGCTCTGAACCGTCTGAAGGGGACGCTCTACGACGGGGAGAGTCGTCTCTCTCGTGCTGATGGTTCGACCCTGGCTATGTATAGTATGGGCGGCCTGGCTGAGTATGCGGTCGTTCCAGCCAGTGATGTCTTTCCCGCTCCTGCCAATGTGCCCCTGACCGATGCGTGTATTCTCGGCTGTGCCATGATGACAGCCTATGGCGCGGTGAAGAATCAGGCGCGAGTCCAACCGAGCGATAGCGTGGCCGTCGTCGGCACAGGTGGTGTGGGCTCAAACGTTATTCAGGTCGCCAAGGCCTTTGGGGCCGGCCAGATTATTGCGATTGACGTACGCGACGATAAGTTGGAAGCGGCCAGGGCCCTTGGCGCAACCCATAGCGTGAATGCCAGTCAGGAAGAGCCCGTTGCCGCAGTGAACAATGCCACCAACGGCCAGGGTGTGGACGTGGCCATCGAAGCCTTGGGACGACCGGAGACAGTGGTCAACGCGTTCATGATGACACGTGATGGGGGGCGGGTGGTGGTGATCGGTATTGCCCCAGGCACGACCACTGCGGGCATTGAGATTACACGCCTGGTCCGCCGCGGCATTCAGCTTATGGGCTCCTACGGCAGTCGTGTCCGCACCGACCTGCCCGAGGTGTTGGCCTTGGCAGCCCAGGGGCAGGTGAATGTGTCTCAACCCATTACTCGGCATTACCGCCTGGAACAGGTGGATGAAGCGTATGCGGCCCTGAGTCGTGGTGAGATTATTGGACGAGCGATTGTGAGCATGGTTTAGTACTCCTCGCTTTTCCCTCGGAGAGCAGCGTGTTTCTTGGAAAGCGCCGGTCAGCCAGCCGCTTGCTCCGGTAGCGCGTCATCGTCTGGCGGAGAATCCTGGTGCCGTCCAACCGGTCGCCGAGTGAACTGTAGCGCGTCGTCGGTCAGCGAACCATAGGCAACGGTCCAGACATCAAGCAGATAATTATGGTAGGCTCTCCAGGGCAGCTTCAGCCCCTGCTTGGGGAAGTCCTCGATTGCTCTCCGGATGTAACCTGAAGTGAAATCGATGAACGCTTCCCGCTCCATATCCGGGTCGGGTGGGCGTGGGCAGCACTGCGCATAGCCGTTCGCCTCCATATGGTTAAGCAGTCGGCAGACATACTCGCAGGTGAGATCACATTTCAGCGTCCACGACGCATTCGTATAGCCAATAGTCAGCGCCAGGTTCGGCACGTCGCTGAACATGAGGCCTTTGTACGACAGCGTCTTCGAGAACTCGACAGGCTCACCATCGACCGTCACATCGAGACCGCCTAGGAGCTGCAAATTAAGACCCGTGGCCGTCACGATGAGGTCGGCTTCAAGCTCCGTACCCGAACGCAGGCGGATACCGTGCTCGGTGAAGGCCTCGATATGGTCGGTCACAATCGAGACCTGGTCGGCCTTGATCGCTTTGAAAAGATCGCTATCCGGCACCAGGCACAGGCGCTGCTGCCACGGGTTGTAGTGTGGCGTGAAATGCTGCTCAACGTCATAGTCAGGCCCCAGGGCCGCGCGGACCTGGCGCAAGAGAAACGCCTTGGCCCGCTCCGGGGAGTGGCGACAGAACCAAAAGATATAGGCCCCGAGCAACACATTCTTCCACCGAATCATACGATAGACGAGGGCGCTCGGGAGAAAACGTCGCAGCGTATTGGCGAGATGATCCTCCGACGGCAAGGAGATCATATAGGTAGGCGAACGTTGCAGCATGGTGACCTGGGCGGCCTGCTTGGCCATTTCAGGCACGAGCGTCACCGCGGTCGCTCCGCTGCCGATCACGATGACGCGCTTGTCCACATAATCGATATCAGCGGTCCACTGCTGCGGATGTACGATCCGGCCCTGAAATTTCTCGGTCCCGGCAAACTCCGGGGTGTAACCTTGGTCGTAGTTGTAGTAGCCGCTGCACATGAAGAGGAAGTTGCAGGTGAAGCGGCACAGCTCGGTCGTGTCGGTCCGTTCGGCTTCGACCGTCCAACGCGCGTCCGCCGTGGACCAGGCGGCCCGCTTCACATGATGGCCGAAACGAATTTTGCGATCGATGCCAAATTCTTCGGCTGTCTCGTTGACGTAGCGGAGGATGGCAGGCCCGTCGGCGATGGCCTTGGGCTCTGTCCAGGGCCGGAACGAGTAGCCCAGCGTATACATGTCCGAATCCGAACGGATACCGGGGTAGCGGAACAGGTCCCAGGTGCCGCCGCTGGTAGCGCGTCGTTCGAGAATGGCATACGTCCGACCCGGACAGGCGGTTTGCAGATGATAGCCAGCGGCAATCCCGGAGATTCCCGCACCAACGACCAGGACATCGAAATGTTCCGTACTCATAGCTCCTCAATTCGGATGTTCACTCAGAAAGAGGTCTCTCAACCTTTATAAATACGCCAGGTTTCTCGCCTCGACAGGAACAGTGGCCGGGGTCAACCCAAGTTCGCGTCGGACTATGTTGACGCCCTGCACGAGCGCGACCATCTTATACAAGGCGTGCTTGCGGGGAATACCCTGACGCCCAAACCCGCAGTCGGTGCTGAGAATTAAGCGTTCAGGTTCAATAAGCTTCAGGGCTTGACGAACGGACTCGGCAATTTCTTGGGGTGTTTCGACTTGCAGGGTGCGATGCGATACGACGCCAATAGCGATTTTCTTGTCTTTACTGATGGCGGCGGCCACATCGGCCAGTTCGGCAAAATTGTTGAACTTCATCTCAAAGGTCACCACATCCACCTCAAGTTGGTCGAGATACGGCAAGACGGGCTTGTAGCGCGCCCCGTAGCCGAGGTTCTGCGCAAACGGATTCCCCCAACAAGTGTGGCACCACACCTCGGTTTTGTCGCGTAGCCCGGCGACTTCCAGGTTAAAGGCCTCCACATAGACCTCGGGCGGGACTTCCCAGTCAATATCTTCTACGAAGTGGAAACACGGCTCTTCGACCTGGACAATCGGACAGCCGGCATCGGCTAGTTTGTGGTATTCGCCATTAACGGCCTGGGAGAGGGCCATGATCGTTTCTTGTCGATCCCGGTAATGCTCGTTAATCACGAGCATATCGACAACCTGGGCTGAGCAGGCCCCGAATTTAACCGGCTGTTCGGCCAGCCCCTGGGCGGTTTTCCAGGCGATATCGTACTCGAGGCTGCCGGCGCTCACCGGCCCCGTGACGATGGGTGGCAAGCGGGTCACCATAATCTCATGAAAAATATCGCCGGGTTGGAGTTCCCGTGGCGAGCCGCCAAACGGGAGGGAGCGCAACGCACCGGGCGACAGGCCCTCCATCCGATCAAAGATATAGCCAAACCACGCCCGCCCGCCGATATCCCGATCAAAACGCATATCGCCATCCGTCATGATATCGATCCCGGCCCGGCGTTGATCGCTGATACAACTGGCAACCGCATCAATATACTGCTCGTGAAACTGGTAATCGCCCAACAAGGCTGAGGACATAGAGCGGCCGGCAAGGTTGAGCGTAAACCATTCGGGTCGTGGCAAAGAGCCGGTGATCGTCGTGGCGAGTGGACGATTGAGCGTGGCAACGAACATGGCTGGCCTCCTTATCTGTCTTGCGCGTCAGCGCAACTCAGGACACAATTCTCCCTGTAGCATGTGACCTGCAAACCTCATAGCTATGGGGAGTCGCATATCCGCTTCCGTTCCTGATTCACTAAAAAGATGCTCATCCTGGCCGAACGTTCTAAACGATGATGCCAGGCAGAGGGGCTCTGGAAAGGGGACCATCCGCGGTCAGCATAGGAGCGTCAGCGAGTCGGGTAGCGGCAATAGAGAAAGCGTCGTAAGCACTCACGTGGTGGCGGTGTCGCCAGGCTACTCGCATTAACTTGGTATTTAGGGAGAAGCCGGCCGTTGATGGACGGTACGTCCATTCAAAATAACAGCCTGAATATGCGACGTATATTCAAACGGATTACCGTCAAACAAGACGAGGTCGGCATCTTTCCCGACATCGAGTGACCCCACGATTTTGTCGATACTCAGGAGGCGGGCAGCGTCAATCGTAATGGAGCGCAGGGCCCGCTCAAACCCCAATCCGTTGACCATCGCAATCGCAGCTTCAAACAAGACAAGACGGGTTTTGGGCATATAAGCCTCAACGCCGGATTGGAGCGCAATGGCTATCCCGGCCTCAGCCAACAGGGTCGCATTCTCCAAGGATGTATTGGCTGTTTCCGGACTCCTGATACGTTGCATGGTCGGATGGACAATGATGGGGATACCTGCCTGCAGAATCTCAGGCGTAACCAGATAGCCCTCGGTTGCTGCGTCGAGGATGAGCGTAAGCTTAAACTCCTGAGCTATTCGCAGTGCAGTGAGGATGTCGTCTTCACGATGCGCGGTAATGAGGGCAGGAAGCTGACCCTGAACAACTGCGGCGAGCGCCTCCTTTTTTAAGTCTCGATCTGGAGCCTTCTTCTTTTTCTCTTCTGGCTTTTCGACTGTATCCGCTTCCTGTGTCTCATACTCCTGCCATTGTGTGGCATAAACCCGAGCATCTGTCAGAGCTTGGCGGATAAGAGCTGCCGTACCCATGCGTGTCATTGGTGTGTGTTTCCGCCCTCCATAGACCTTCTTGGGGGATTCGCCGAGAGTAAAAATCATGGCTGAGGGAAACCGGATGGTCATTGCTTCAACCGTCGTGCCTGCGGTCTTGAAAATTCCGGCCTGTCCACCTATGGGATTTCCATGACCCGGTCCCGCTTGAATGACCGTCACGCCGTGCCGAAGCAGATAGGCGAGCAACGGATCTGCCGGATTAAATCCATCAATCGCTCGGAGTTCAGCTTGGTTGGGGGCGGTGGTTTCATCCTGGTCTTGATCGGCCAACACGTTATGCCAGCCCGAGAGGCCTACGACGGAATGAGCATCAATAAAACCAGGAGTGATAACTTCTGCGGCGAAGCGTTCAGCCTCGCTCGGAATCGTCACCTCAGCCGCCGGTCCAACCTGGGCAATGCGTCCGTCTTGTATGAGAATGACCCCATCCTGAATTGTTCCGGCCTGTGAAACAGTGTGGATCGTTTTTCCTGAGACTGCAATCGTCTGCGCCCGTACAGGGAGGTAGAAGCAACTGCAAAAAAAGATGCTGGCCAAGAGAGTTTGCAAACCCCAAGCGTTGCTCTGATTTTTCTTCCTGACCCCAATCATTCCGTTTCGCCTTGTCCGGGATAGCGATCTCTTACCGCGAAACCGCCAGTCGCATACCGAATATCCTCTGAACGGCTTCTGTCAAAGACCTTTTCGCCTTCGATATACGTTTCAAGCACTTGGGAGTACACGCTGAAGGGCGGACCGGACAGGATCACCAAGTCTGCGTCTTTCCCAACCTCAAGTGAACCGACCCTGTCTTGTAAATCAAGCATTTCTGCTGCGTTGATAGTTAAGGCCCGCAGTGCTCCATGCTCACTCATGCCGGCACGAACAGCCAGAGCTGCTATCCGTAAGAAAAAGCGTGAATCGGTAATGGGATCATCCGTGTGGAAAGCAACTTTGACTCTGGACTGTTCTAAGACGGCTGCGTTACGGAGGACCATCTCCACTGCTTCAGGCTTGCCGCCAGGGGCATCCAAAACGATGATCGAGCATGGGATATTTCGGCGGGCGATTTCATCCGCCACCTTATACCCTTCGCTTACATGTTGGAGTACCAGCCGAAACTGAAACTCCTCTGCCAGACGAATGGCAGTCATGATGTCGTCTGAACGATGAGTATGGAAATGTACGACTCGTCTGCCTTCCAGTATCTCAACGACTGGATCAAGGCCGATATTCGGGTCAGGTGGCGTCGCCTTCCCGTCTTTTTCCTTTTGCTCGTGATAGAGAGTCCATTCCTTCTGATAATTCTGGGCTTGAACAAAAAGTTGCCGTTGGAGTGCGGCTACGCCCATGCGTGTGGACGGTGCTTGCTGTCGTGCCCCATAGACGCGTTTTGGGTTTTCGCCATTGGCCATTTTCATGCCGCCTTGTACGCCCTCTTTATGGATGAGCATGTCTTCAATCGTACGGCCTCGGAGTTTTACATAGGCTGTTTGGCCACCAACTACATTCCCGCTACCGGGCATAATGTTTGCTGTCGTAATACCACCCGCCTGGGCCATGCGGATGCCTGGATCGGACGGATAAATCGCGTCCAGCGCGCGAACCCTACTCTGAACTGGAGCCGTTGTTTCATTCGTATCCGCGTTGGCTGGTACACGCGGACGAGAGGAGACACCAAGATGGGAATGTGTATCCACCAGACCAGGCAAAATAACTTTGCCACTGACATCATGTACGACCGTATCGTCTGGAATTGAGATATTGGGAAGCGGGCCGACCGCGGCAAGCTTTCCGTCTCGGATAATGAGCGTACCGTTGGGTATGACACCGTGTGTAATAGTGTACAGGGTAGCTCCAGTGAGAGCGAAAGAAGACGCTGGCTGTTCCTGAGCTAAAATCCTGTCTGGAGGAACGCCTATACTGATCAGACTGAGCCAGACGAGACAACGAATGAGAATCCTTTGCACCTGCCCTCCTGATTCGTTTTGTCGAGGAGTCACTCATCTGCCCAACACAGACAAGCGTGAAGTACTACATACCGGGAGCCTGTCCGGGAAAACAGAGGGGTGGTTTCGCAGGTCAATACAGCACATATGCTTTGTTGCAGACTGGACTTATTGAAAGCCACCAGGATAAGGACAGTGTTCTCTCCAAGTTGGGTAACGAAGGGGATCGAGCGCTAGAGCAAATCACGATGCTATGTAGCGCGTCTCTCTCCTCCTTGAGGAGTGCGGGCTTCCAGCCCGCATGGCGGCCAGGATGGCCGCCCTCCCAGGCGGGGAGCCCCCCATCCCCTCCCTGGCCGCTTGGTGCCAGCCCTTGTCTTTCCCGACGAGCGCGGACTGGCATGGCTACAACTTATCGTGAAACGCGCTAGTTTCCCTCCAACCACTGGTTGAATCTGGGCGAGCGTTTTTCCCGAAACGCCCGCATCCCCTCTTCGGCATCGGGGTGATGGTCCGAGACTGAAGTTTTCGAGGCAATCTCGTCCAGGGACTGGGCAAAGGTCATCTCGGCCGCATTATAGAGGGAGCGTTTAAGCATCCGCATGGCGACCTGCGGGCCGTTGGCGAGTTCGCGGGCGAGGTCGAGCGTCCGGTCCATGAGTTCGGCTGGCGGCACAACTTCGTGCACCAGCCCGAGGTCCAGCGCTTCCTGGGCCGACACAATCCGTTTGCGCATGAGGAAATCCATGGTTTTGCCGACGCCCATCAGTTGCGTGAGCAGAAACTGACCGCCTTCGTCGGGCAGGAGTCCGAAACGAAGCGTCGCGCTGCCCATGCGGGCCTCTTCAGACGCAATGCGGAAATCACACGCCAGGGCCAGCGAGAAGCCGGTTTGAATCGCTACGCCGTTCAGCGCGGCAATCGTCAATTTGTCCAGATTCCTGACCGCTTGATTGAGCGGCTGCGAGAGATGCCGTAGGCCGTTATACGTCCCCGTTGGATTGTGATGCCCGCCCGGAATATCGGGCACCCGCGCCTGCCCAGTATGCTGCCCCACCGGACGACCCGTAATATCATCGCCTGCGGAAAAGGCGCGTCCTGAGCCGGTAAAGACGACCACGCGGACCGCGTCGTCCATCTGGGCCTGGATGAGGGTTTCAATCAGGTCGCGCTTCAGGTGATGTGTCATCCCGTTCAGACGCTCGGGCTGATTAAAGGTAATCAGGCTAATGCCTGGGTCCCGCATCGAAACGGTGAAGCCACGAAAATTACCTGTTTGCATGGTATATTCTCCTTATTCGGTGTCCGGTGTGGCCCAGTCCTTGGCGCGGTCCACGGCCTGCGCCCAGCCGGCCTTGCGTTCCTCCCGGCGTTCCGGCGACAGGTCGGGCTCAAAAACGCGATCGACCTGCCACTGGCTGGCAAGCTCGCTGGGGTCTTTCCAATAGCCGACCGCCAAGCCGGCCAGATAGGCCACCCCCAGGGCGGTTGTCTCTGCAATTTTCGGACGAACCACCGGTACGCCGAGGATATCGGCTTGAAACTGCATCAGCAGATTATTGACGCTTGCGCCGCCATCGACGCGAAGCTGGGTGAGCCGCAGGCCCGCATCCGCCTCCATGGCCGTCAGGACATCCAGGGACTGGTAGGCAATGCTTTCCAGCGCGGCGCGGGCAATATGGGCCGCGGTCGAACCGCGCGTCAAACCGAAGAGCGAACCGCGCGCATAAGGGTCCCAATGCGGGGCGCCCAGGCCGGCAAAGGCCGGTACGAGATAGACCCCGCCCGTGTCCGGGACGCTGGCCGCCAGGGTCTCGACCTCTGCCGAGGACTTGAGAATGCCCAGCCCATCCCGCAGCCACTGCACGACCGCGCCTGCTACGAAGACGCTGCCCTCCAGCGCGTACTGGGTGCGGTTATCGTACCGCCACGCCGCAGTAGTGAGCAGATTGTGCCGGGAGGCAACCGGCTGCTGGCCGGTGTGCATGAGCATGAAGCAGCCCGTGCCATACGTATTTTTCACCAGGCCGGGTGTCGTACACATCTGGCCAAACAACGCCGCCTGCTGATCGCCGGCCATCCCGCCGATAGGCACCGCCGTGGCGAGCAGGTCTGTTGACGTGTCCGCGTAGACTTCGCTCGAGCTACGCACCTCGGGCAGGAGCTGGCGGGGAATGCGGAGGACATCGAGTAAGTCCTGGTCCCACTCTCCCGTGCGGATATTCAATAACAGCGTGCGTGAAGCATTGGTGACGTCGGTGATATGCTGCTTCCCTTGGGTCAGCTTCCAGACCAGCCAGGTATCAACGGTCCCAAAGGCCAGCCGGCCGGCCTCGGCCTTGGCGCGTGCGCCCGGAATCGTATCCAGGAGCCAGCGGATTTTCGTGCCCGAGAAATAGGGATCGATGACCAGGCCGGTCTTGTCTCGAAAAAAGGTCTCCAGACCCTGCTGCCTGAGCGCGTCGCACAACGCTGCGCTACGCCGGTCCTGCCAGACTATCGCGTTATAGATCGGCTGGCCCGTTTCCCGGTCCCAGACCAGGGTGGTTTCGCGCTGATTGGTGATGCCCAGGGCGCTGACGGACGCGCTCGACAGACCCGCCCGGGCCAGGACTTCGGTCACGGCCGCCGCCTGCGACGACCAGATCTCATGGGCGTCCTGCTCCACCCAGCCGGGCTGAGGAAACAGCGGGGTCAAGGCGTGCCGAGCACTCCCGCGTATTGTGCCCGCCCGGTCAAAGACAATGGCACGGGAGCTGGTCGTGCCTTGATCGAGGGCGAGAATATAGTCAGCGCGCTGCACCGGAATCCCTTACGCAAGCCAGCATTGCCGTCGAGCGTCTTTCTACCATGTCGCTCAGACTGGTGGCAACGCGAGGAACTCGCCTGCCCCGCCCGCTCGGTGAGGTTCGTCCGAGACTTCCCGGGCCACTCCTTGCCTGACTCCTCACCCGTCAAGCCGGCCTCGCTATTCCCGCCCGTTTTCGGCTGTGATACAGCGGGAAGCCGGATGCCGTCAGACTTTATACGGGGGATGAAAATGGGCGCCGGCTGCCTGGTCGGTGGCGGCGCGCTCTTGCTCCTGCTGTTGTTTGGTATGGCCATGTGTGCGGGACATTTTGAGGAGCGGATGCTCGAAGAATTGAAGGAGCAGTTAGAAGAGTTGCAGCCTCGGGAGACGCCGGACACGGATTCTGTCCGGTATTTGGAATGCTTGCGGGTACGCCAAACCGCGTCGCGCCGGCTCTACACACGGGAGGAAGGCCATGTCTCAAGACCATCCATTCGTCCACACCATACGGCAGTATTATCGCGGCTGTAGTACGGCGGACGTGGAACTCATGCAATCGACCTTTACCGCCGACGTGGTCCACTACTTTACGCATCACGCCCCCATCCGCGGCGCACAAGCACTCGCGACCTATTGGGCCAAGATGCAGCCGCGCATTCGGGCGACGTGGAGCTGTGACCATGCCATCGTCCAAGGGGATGAATGCGTGATCGAGTGGACGATGACCTGGACGCCGCCGACCGGCACGGTCGAGGCCATGCGCGGGGCGGAGTGGTATGTTTTTCGTGGGGATAAGATCGCCGAGATTCGCGCCTATTATATCAACCGTCACCTGCCCTACGAACAGCCCAATTTTGAATTGGAAGGCTTCCCGTACGCCGAGCGGGCGTATACGCTCCTGCCCGATGCGTAAACCCTCACGCGCGCAGCCTTGTCCGTATAGGTTGCAAGTCTTCCAGGCCTCGGATAGTCTGAATTCGGACTACTGGAGGCCTGTATGCGTATCCTGCCGTTAGCTGAAGTCAAGGCAAAGCTGAGCCAACTCGTGGCTGACGTTGCGGCCACCGACGAAGAGGTCACGATCACCAAAAACGGGCAGGCGACTGCCGTCCTTGTGAGCTACGAGGAGTTTGAGAGCTGGCAGGAGACCCTTGCCGTCCTGTCGGACCAGGAGTTGGTCAAAGAGATCCACACCGGAATGCAACAGCTTAAACAGGAACGTGGCAAGCTGCTGACGGATACAGACCTCGACCGGCTCTTTGCCGATGAGTCCTAGCGTGCGCCGGGTCCGACTCCCACGCGAAGTCCAAGCCGCTATTCGGGCCATGCATCCGCAACTCAAGCAGCGCATCCGGGCGGCGTTGGACACCCTCCGGGTGAATCCGTCAGCAGGAAAGCCTTTGCAGCGTGAACTCTCAGGGTGGTGGGGTTTTCGCGTTGGGCGCGTTCGGATCATCTACCGGACAACCCGAACGGTTCTCGAAGTGAGCGCCATAGGCTCACGCGCAAGCATCTATCAGGATACGACTCGTCGCGTGGTGAGAGCGTCACGGAAACGCTAATCGCTGTGTAGAGCCGGGCTTGGGCACGGCAATCCTTATCCGTCCGGAAAGGCGCGCTCAACGGCGGTCCGTACCGCCGCCTTCGCCCCGTGGGCCAGAAAACTGCCGTGGGCGCTCAGGAGGGCATCGAAGTCCTGGGTTAGCAGCCGCTCGAATTCCTGCCTGAGGGATGCCCCCGCGGGTGTCAGGCGCTTCAGCCAAATGGGGCCGATCAGGGTGGTTTTTGGAAAGCCGATCAACGGCAACATCAGCCGGGCCGGCAGATTGTTGTGCTTATAATCGCCGTAATGCTGGATCGCGTCGCAGGTGAGGAGCAAGCCGTTCCCGCGTTGCAGCACGAGCGCCGACTCGGGCTGCAACGTGCCATTGAAACAGAACAACTCCGCGTCCGGAAAGGGGAGCGGGTCGTCGGGCCGCATTGCGACATCAATGGGGGGCTGGGTATAGATGCTGCCACCGGGCTGGCACCAGAATTCCGCCTTGAACCGGTTGACGTAATACGGGTCGTCGAGGCCATGCATAGGGCCGAGACGCATGATGTGTCTTATCGTCCCCAGCGCCCGGAGTTTCTCTTCCTCGGCAGGATGTAACCGGATCGGGTTGACCAGGGTCAGCTCGCCGGCATGGCGGATGACGGCCATATTGCGTGAGATGCGTATGAGGGCATTCATTTTAATGCTGCCCCTGACCATGAAAACGTCGTGGGCAATCTCCTCAAGCGGATCATGCGGATAGACCGGAGGGTAAACGGGCTGCACTGCCGAGTCGCTCATCGTGGACTCCCCCAGATAGTCATTGCCCGTTGCCCAGATTCAGCCAGCGGGACCCGAATCAGCCAAATCCTCGGGGGCCTGAAGTTTCTGCCTGTTTTTGCGCGGCCGCCGCCCGAGGGCGAACTCCGGCGGGCGGATGCCCGGCTCTCCCCGGACCTGGTCGGGTGGGGTGAAGTAGCCCAGGGCGTAACTCATCATGGTATAGCCGAGGAGTTCCTGGAGGGCGGGGTCCAAATCCTTGGCGATCTCCGGCGGGCAGGAGAGGTATTGATTTTCTTCCTGCCGCAGCCAGCCGAGCGAATAGGTAATATTCAGTCCGACCCGGTCGGCGGTGCTGTTATTGGCCCCACCGGCGTGGATGACGGTCCCGGAATAGACCAGGGCTGAGCCCCGCGGCATTTCCGCATAGCTGATTTCTTCCGCTTTGGCCTCGCGCTCCTTGGGCCAGGCCGGACTGCCCGGCACAACCTGGGTGGCACCGTTTTCGCAGGTGAAATCCGTCAGCGCCCACAGCGTGTTGAGCTGGGGCTCGACCCCTTGCAGATAATCACCCCAGACCAGACGATCACGGTGCAGGGGCTGTTTCTGTTGTCCGGGCATCAGGCGGATCACCTGGGCCAGATGGAGCTGGTAGCGGGCGCAGTTGGGCAGCAGGAACTCGTTGCAGGTCTCGATGATACTGTCATTCAGAATGAGTTCTCGGCAGGCCGGAGAACGTGCCACCAGCGCGCCCGTGCGTGTGGTCTGATGGCCGGCAAAGTCGTCCGGGCCGGTGGGGGTGGCCTCGATATGCGGCCTCAGCTCGTCGAGGGTCGCCTGCGCCTGTCCCGCATCGATGAGATTTTCAACGATAACCGCGCCATCACGCTCAATGGCGCTGGTCAGGTCTTTTGCCGCTGCTGTTGCGGATAGCCGCGTGAGTTCGCCCATGATCGTCCTCCTTATGCGTCGGGCTGAATGGGATACAGCCGCAAGGCGTTATCCCACATGATCTTGCGCTTACTGTCATCTGACACGCCGGGCAAGGCCATCATCTCCTTGACCGCCCAGGCGTACTGCCGTCCCTCGGGATGGGCGAAGTCGGTTGCCGTTACGATATTATTATCTCCGATGGCGTCAATGACTTGCCGAATACCGGGATCGTCAGGATCGGCCGAGATATAGCACTGGCGTTTGAAATACTCGACCGGCGGCATGCTGAGCCCTTCGATGTCAAGGCCGCGAAAGCCCCCCTGTACGCCGGCGCCCAAGCGGTCAAGCCAAAATGCGGCCCAGCCGGCGCCCGACTCCAGATGCACAACGCGCAGCCGAGGATGGCGTTCCAGCACCCCACCCATGATCAGCGCGGTGCTGGCCAGCATGTTGCCAATCGTAAAAGCCACGGTGGTCTGGGCAGAGCGTAACCGGGGGAGGTAATAGTACAGCATCTCATCGGCGGCGGTGCCGTTTCCGGTATGAACGGCGAGCGGCACGTCCAGTTCCTCAAGCGTCTCCCACAGCGGCTCATAGAACGCGTCGTATAAGCGGTGTTCACACACCGGGACGGGGTTAATATGTACCGCCTTGAAGTGAAACTGTGTGACACAGCGACGGACTTCCCGAGCGGCCTCCTGCGCATCCCGCAGGTCGATCGAAGCGGCACCGAACACCCGTCCCCCGGCGGCGGCGCAAAAGTCAGCCAGCCAATTGTTATACGCCCGACGATAGGCCGCGGCCGTATCGGCGGCCAACTTCGGAACCGTCACCGACAGGAGACCGCTGGTGGGATAGACGACCATATAGTCGATGCCGACCCGCTGCATGACCTCCGGGTATATCTCGGGCGGGAAGTCCTGCTTGGCGTATTGGGCGTAGGCTTCGTCGTTCCCCGGCAGAAAAACGCGTTCGCCAGCCTCTTGCGCTCCGCCGTGCGGTTTTCCATCGGCCTGGGCGGGGTCCCGCAGCGGGTCGCGTCCGAACGGCATCAGATATTCGCCCCCATCCGGGTTGGGGATTCTGACCTCAAAACCGAAGCCGAGCGGCTCCCCGCGGTAATTGGCCCACGCCTTGGGCATGGCTGAGCGATATCTGGAATCCAGATATTTCTCGAACATGTCCTCGGGTTCGATAATATGGGCATCGCTGTCAATGAATCCGTGTCCGTTTGGCATGGTGGGTTCTCCTCCCTTATACAAAATGCGGCAAGACGTCCGTACCGAACCGCTCGATACAGCGCAGGGTCTCCGTGTGGCTGGGACCGCTCGGGCAGCGTAGCATGAGAATCATATACCGGCAGCCCGTCGCCTGCTCGTAGCGTTTGAGCTCGCTCACGACCTGCTCCGGCGTACCGTAGATCAACCGATTCGGGGCGACCCGCTCGAAGGTCCAGGCGGCGTCCGAGGTGATCTCCTTCACCCAGGGTTCCCACTTGGCGTTAAAGCGGCCCGAGGCGAAAAAGCCCAGCCGCAGGTAGAAGAGGTGATAGTCCTTGACGTGCGGCCACCAGGTCCGCTCAAGCTCGGCCTGGCTGTCGCCGACCCAGGCATTCCGCAGCAGGGCAATGTCCACCCGGGGATTCCCGGCCTGCTGCGCCGCGGCCCGGTATATCTCGGACCAGGCCCGCATGACATCGAAGTTGTGGAGCGGGTCCGACAGCCAGCCGTCGCCAATCCGGCCGGCGCGCTTGAGGGTGATCGTCGACATGGCGCCGATCCAAATCGGCGGTTGGCGCACAGGCCGGGGGGTAATGGTAACCTCATCAAAATTGAAATGCTGGCCGTGATAAGAAAACGGCTGACCGCTCCAGGCCCGTCTGAGAATCTCGACCGATTCGGTAAAGCGCGTTGCCGCGGCCGAGAGCGGAATCTCAAAGGCGTTGAATTCGTGCTCAACCAGACCCAAGCCCGCCCCAAGGATAAAGCGCCCTTTGGCAATCGTGTCGATCACGGCGATTTGCTCGGCGACGTGCAGCGGATGATACAGCGGGAGTTGCAGGATGCCCGTGCCAAGCTGGGCGCGCCTGGTCTGCGCGGCCAGCGCCGCGGCAAAGGTGAGGGGCGCCGGTAGATAGCCGTCCGGCATCTGGTGGTGTTCCGGCAGCAGAAACAGCTCAAAGCCGGCCTCCTCGGCCAGGGCCGCCTGGGCAAACACCTCGTCATACAGCCGGGACAGGTGCTCTCCGTGGGGCGGGTCCTGGAGGGTGAAAATCAGTCCGAATTTCATTGCCCGGCCTGTGTCCGGCACTCAGCCAGATAGCGCTGCAACACGTACAGGCCGTCGGGTGTGAACGGCTCGGTCTGGGCCAGACGCAGAATATCAGGCACGGCCATAAAGGCGCCACTCTCGACTTCTTCTTCCTGCAGGACGATTGCGCCATCGTATACGCACGAGAAGGCCGCACCCCACACCCGGTTGTGCGTATCCTGATGATAAAACCGAAACAGCGGCGTCAAGGGCACCCCGCGGACGCCCATCTCCTCTTCGACCTCGCGCACAGCGCCCTGCTCATATGCTTCGCCCGCCAGCACGACCCCCCCCGCAGCCGGGTCGTAATAACCGGGAAAGACATCCTTGGTCAGGGTCCGTTTCTGGACATAGAGTTGGCCGCGCGCGTTAAAGACCAGCACATACGTGGCCCGATGGGGCAGGGCCTTGGCGCGCATTTCCTTCCGCGGAGCCGCACCCACCACGCTATTGTTTTCATCAACGATGGTAACGATTTCCTCCGCAGCGCCCATATGGACGAAACGATACTGAGCGGCCCGGAGAGTGTCAAGCGAAAGAGAGGCGAGTGGTGGCTGTCTTCTGGGAGCGCGGGCATCCTGCCCGCAGCCTGTTCTCTACAGTGCTGGGGCAACCCCAGGAGGTTGCTCCTCCCTTGTGTGATTTCATTTGCAGCCCCCCTGATAAAGGGGGAAATGTTCGGATGGAAGTAAACAATGGAAGGGAGGTGTCGGATTACGCTCCGCTAATTTGCCCTACGGGTCTGGACGGCCTCGTAGGGCGGTAATTATTGTGGAGATGTTCTCCGAGGACTGAGCACGGGAACTTCGCAAAGGTATGAGGTGAAAGAGGCGTTGCGAAAAAATGGAGTCATGATAATTCTCTCGGGCTTGGAGTGTTGAGTAAATGGCTATCAAAAAAGTAGCCTTGTGGTGCTTGGGAATCTTCATCTTATATCATGGAGCACGGATTTATCTCGTTGAAGTTATCCGACCTAGCCCACGGGAAGGAGCCGAAGTATTCAATTACTCTGATTCCCAAGGAACGATGTCGATCATTTTCCTCCCCAAATATAAAATTATAATGGCGACTATGGTGGATGATATAAAATGTTCCCAATTGTTGAGCCAAACGAACCGTGGCGGTAGAAAGGTTGTTGGCAATTTCTATTATCTTGAGGGTTCTGGATTAATATTTGACTATGTAGTTTCTCCAGAAGGCTATGAGCCATATCTCTATAAATTCGAAACGCTAGCTACAATTGGTGAAAACTGTAATGATTTACCGGCAGTTGGTGAGCATACTCGATTGATTCTTTACCGTAATAAGGGTCAATTGATTTATTATGACAAAGAATTTGAAAAACAAGAAGATCCTAACCTAAACTCTTTATGGAATCTTCAGAAGCTCCTTGAAGATAGATTATAAAACAACATAAAGTCCGCAGGTCGGATGAGCAGAGCGTAATCCGACACCTCCGCACAATTCACATTTACTCCCCACATCGATACTGGCTACACCGCTGCCATGTCTGCCAACGCGCTGGTGATCTTTGCCAAATGGTCCCTACCCGGACAGGTCAAGACACGCCTCTGTCCGCCGCTTTGGCCCGACCAAGTCGCGGAGTTGGCGCGTTGCTTTCTCCTCGATACGGTTGAACGGGTATCCCGGCTCGAACAGGTACAGGTCTGGGTCGCCTTTACTCTGTATCGGTGTGGTGCTCCAGAGCCTGGAGAATGAAATCCGCGGTTCCCGTCTCCCCCCACACGCTTGAGTCGAGTTGGAGATTATACCCGTCTGCGTCGCGCCAGTCCGCCTGGTAGCACTTGTGAACATAATCTGTCCGTAGTTTATCCATCCCGGTGATACGTCGCTTGGCCTCGTCTGTGGTGAGGCCCTCCACGTTTACAACGCGCTCAATGCGGGCGTCGAGCGCGGCAAAAGCAAAAACATGGAGAGTCCTTCGTCTCCGCTGGGGTAGGGCCTCCCCGTCCCTATCCGATCCCGCCCCGCCGCTTGGTTGCCTTCGTCTGCGCACAGGCGGCGTATTCCGGCTTTTCGAGGCTATCCCCGAAAAATTACGGGGGAAAGAGAGATTCGATTTTCTATACTTACCCTGTATTTTCTGCGTTGTATCATGAGTGAGATACCGGTAATTTATGTTCCCTATACGGTCTCCTCGTGATCGAGGCGTCAGGAGAGGCGGATGACACACAACCAGGTAGGAAGCGGATGGCAGGGCTCAGTCCACGGCTTGATATGGCGCGCCGCGTGTGGCGCGAGCGTCCCCGTGCTGCTCATCCTGGTATGGCCTAAGGAAGCGGCGGCATGAGCGACCAAGACGCCTTCGAGCGCATCCTGGCGTCGTGTAACGACGCCATGCTCGACGATACCCAGTGGCCGCTCACCTCGGCCTTGATCGATGAGGCCTGTGGCATGAAGGGCAGTGCCCTGGGGATCGGCGAAGGCCCGAAGGACGACATCCGGCTCCTGTGCGTCGGGCTCTACTACCGGGGGCAGCGCCGGGTAGACCTGGAGCGCGAGTACTTAGAGATCTATTACCCCATAGACGAACGGGTGCCGCGCGTCAGGCAACTGCCCGACAGCCAGCTGGTGCACCTGACCGAGCTGTACACGGCCCAGGAGTTGAAGACCTCGCTCACCTACAACGAGTTCATGTCCCGTGCCGAGGGCCAGGGTGGCTTGAATGTGCGCCTGGACGGGGTGGAGGGCTCCCACATCACCTGGTCCATCGCTGACCCGGTTGCCTCGGACGGCTGGGGGGCGGATCAGCTTGCGCTGCTCAAAGGTCTGCTGCCCCATATCCGGCAATTTGTCCGCGTCCGGCAGGCGCTGGTCGGTGCCGGGGCGCTGGGTTCGTCCCTGAGCGCCCTGCTCGACAACACCCGGCTCGGTGTCATCCACCTGGACCGGCGCGGGCGGGTCGTGGCGGCGAATGACCGCGCCCGGGGCCTGCTGCGGTGCGGCGATGGCCTGTCGGACCGGGGCGGGGTGCTGCGCGCCCGCGCGCCGGCCGACCGCGCCCGGCTGGAGCGGCTGGTGGCCGCCGCGCTGTCGCCGGGCGACGCTGCCGTCAGTGGGTCGATGCTGCTGCGTCGCTCGCCCGTGTTGCCGCGCTTCGTGGTGCAGGTCAAACCCGTGAGTGTCCGGCAGGTGGACTTCGGGGCCCGGTCCGTCGCCGCGCTGGTGCTGATTGTCGAGCCGGGCCGCCAGACCCGCCTCGATCCGGACCTGGTGGCCACGACCCTGGGCCTCACGCCGGCGGAGAGCCGGGTGGCGGTCTGGCTGGCGGAGGGCCGGACCGTGCGCGAGATTGTCGTGGCGACGGGGCGGAAGGAGAACACCATCCGTTGGCATCTGCGGCAGATCTGCTCCAAGCTGGCCATCTCCCGGCAGGCGGACTTGGTGCGGCTGGTGCTGTCGATCTCCGAGTTCGCGTGACCGCGGCGCCTCCCCTCCCGCCGATCTGCCCGCCCTGACGGGAATCCGCCCTCAACGTCCCCCTGCGACTAGCCCGTTTGCCCCCCACAGCGATCCAGGCTACACAGCCCAGCATGGCTGCCAACGCGCTGGTGATCTTTGCCAAATGGCCGCTGCCCGGACAGGTCAAGACACGCCTGTGTATCGAGGGCGACGCGGTCTATGTCGATGTCGCTGGTTGAGTTCCAGCGGGCGGGCTGATGGGCGGCCTACGATTGGCCGGAACTGGCAGGAACACATTTGGCTTGGTCCTGAGCCGGAAATAGGAGAGATGACTGTCCCTGGTCCTTGTTCCGCAAGTGGTAGCGAACCGGCTTATTTAGCTTCTCAATCTTCTCTTCGCTCACGCCCCGTTTCAGCCAAGTAGCGGTTTGAGTCTTTTTAATATTGAGTCGCTTGCTGATTTCGGCTGAGCTGAGCGCCTTGCTGGACGTCAGGTCGCCAAAACGATGGAGGAACAACTCGTAGAGGTCCGGTTCCTTTGGAATGATGGGTTGATTCGCGAAAGCAGGGGACCTTTCAATCGCCAGCGCTTCCAGTAATCGGTATCCGTCTAACTTCTCGATCTTCTTTTCGCTGACGCCTCGTTTCAGCCAAGCGTTGGTTTGAGTCTTCTTGAGGTCGAGTTGCTCGCTGATTTCGGCTGAGCTGAGTACATCCCCGGATGTCAACTCGCCAAAGCGGTGGAGGAACAATTCGTACAAAGCGAGCTCCTCTGAAATGGTGGGTTGCTTCGCGACAGCAGGAGGCTCCTCAATTACCGGTGGTTCCGCTGGTTCGGTGCCGACAGCAGCTTGGGGGGAGGCTGACGACAGAAGTACGCTGGAGGACGAAGCTATTGCTCCATTTGCCGAAGAATCATCGAACAAGTTACTCAGGCTGGAAGGAGCCTCCGGTAGACAGCGCCCTCCGCGTTTGATCAGTTCGGGGTTACCCGACTTTTCTTCACCGCTTTTCTTCACCCAGAGCGGCACCCACCGCGTTTCCAGGTCTTCGATGGCACCGTTCCACGTTCCTCCCTTATTGGGAGTACTACTTATGACTACGGCAGTATCGGCGAGGCAATAAATGAAGCGATTGCGAGCCATCGCATTTCCTACGTTAAACCCTGCCTCGGGATTAAACGGCGAGACCAGAGCCAAATCGCCAGCCATGAGGTATTTGCGATACTTTGCTGAGGTTGCCGAGCGCAGGAGACTGTCAGCCAAAACCCCAACAGCAGTTCCCTCACACTCCAGAGCGCCCAGCATTGCACTCTGGTCCACACCCCGCGCCCCACCGGACACGATTGAGTAGCCCTGAGCGGCGGCTTCAGCACCGAGGTTGTTTGTGTAAGCAATATCTTCCTCGGTCGCATCTCGTGACCCGACCACCGCGATACCACCCTTTTTCAAGAGCATCTTGTTTCCGCAACCGAACAGGATGGGAGGCGCTTCAAACTTGAGTCTTCGTTTCAGTCGGTCCGGATAATCAGGATCAGAGCGCGCGATAACCCATAATCCGGCACGCTGCCATTTCTCAAGGAGAAGGCCCAACAGAGCGCCCCGATCGAGTAAATTTTCCAGTCGGGGCAGTGTGATCGCTCGGTCCATCCAACCAGATAGCAAATCGTCTAGGGTACCTTTCAGGAGAGAGGAGGGTTTTAAGGCATGGTCCCTGAGCCAGATTGCAAACCTCGCCCATTCTTTCGTCGAGAGAGGTTTTGCCCCCGCATTGCCCGATTTCCCGAACGATAGCGTTAACAGCAAAACAGCTTGAGCCTGACTATCTAGCTGCATTTCAGCCTCCCGCGCTCGCCGTAGCCAGAGCAACGGGCCAGACCGGGCCGCTGCCAGCCTGTCTGAGCAACGCCGCGATGACGGTTATCGTCCACCCGGAATCGACAATATCATCCAGCAAGAGCACCGCTCCTTGCGGGACGGAACCGTCGATTCGGAATGCCCCATCCAGATTCCGGCATTGGTAGAATCTGTTCTGTTGCGCCTTCTGCGGTTCATTGTGCCGAGTTTTAGATACAACAGGCATGAAGGATAGTCTCAGCACCGTTGCCAGCCTTTGAGCAAAATCAGGAACCAGAGTCCGGTGCGTTCGGGACGGAACGCAGGTAACCCATTCGGGCGGTGGGTCAGGTTGCCAGCGATCCTGCACCATCTCTGCTACCGCCTCAATCAACGCATCTCGAAAATGTCCGCCATGCTTGTCGTCAGCCACGATCTGTCCCCAACCTGCATCGCCCCACCGAGAGAGAATGCGGCCGGTTTCGGCGCGGAGTTCTTGAGCCAGGTTCCCTCCGAGGTCGTATTCAATAAAAGCATCACCGGGGACTTGTCTTTTGCATTTGAGATCTATTTCCGATTGACGTAGAAAGCGGGCAGCCGAAACAGCTTGCGCACGGCCAAAGAACGGCTCGACGACGGGTCTACCCAAACAAGATGCGCATCTGCCACAGGGCTGTGGGTTCTCATCATCAAGGGCCATTGCGAGGAATTGCATCAGACAGCCGTCTGCTTCAAGGTAACCTTGCATCTCCTGCCATTCGATTGTGCGCTGTCCCGTCAAATGGCGGATGCGTTCATGGTCCATGTGATAAGAGACCGGGGTTCGCTGCCACAGGGAGTCGTTCTTAATGACGGGGGCCGGGTTTTCGACTGACAGAAACTTAAGCGCCTGCTCAAGCTGCCCGTGTCTGAGATTGACGGCTTTTTCTAGTTGACGGATGGTCAGCCCGTCGCTGTCTTCAAGAACGTCAAGGATCTGCTCCACCCACGATTCACTCGGAAAAGCGCTCTGACGGAAATACTCATGGATGGCGTTGTCTTCGCGGCCTGACATCAGGATGCCGACAGCGTAATCGATTGCCCGGCCAGCTCTGCCAACCTGTTGGTAGTAGGCAACGATTGAGCCGGGGGCTTGGTAATGGACGACAAAGCCGAGATCGGGCTTATCATAACCCATTCCGAGGGCGGTTGTCGCGACCAGGACTTTAATCTGATTTCGAAGAAGCTGATCTTCGAGGTGTTGCCGATAAGCATCTGAGTTTTCAAACTCGTCGCTCGTCACGTCGCTAAAGTAGGCCCGCGCGGTAACGCCTTGTTCGATCAACCAGGCGGCAACCTCCTCAGCATCCCGCCTTGTCAACGTGTAGATGATGCCCGTTCCCGGAAGGGCGTTAATATGTTCCGCGAGCCACGCTAAACGGGCTGCCTGTGACGGCAGGCGCATGTTCTGCAAGGCCAGCGTGTCCCGCATCAGCGAGCCACGCTGAATCCCGATGTCTCCGAGTTGTGCTCGAACGTCTTGAACTACACGATTATTCGCTGTAGCGGTCGTACCGAGAATCGGTATGTTTTCAGGCATACGCTGCAAGACGTTGACCAGGCGTCGATAATCAGGCCGAAAATCATGTCCCCAATCGGAGATGCAGTGGGCTTCATCCACCACCAACAGACCGATGCGGTCGGCAACGGGCAAGAGCACGTTTTCCACGAACTCGTCATTAGCCAATCGCTCCGGTGAAATCAGGAGCGCGTCGGCACCATCGTTATGTATAGTTTGCTGTAATTCCGACCAGCTATCTCTATTCGAGGAATTAATGGTCACCGCACGGATACCAATGCGCCTGGCAGCCTCGATCTGGTTCCGCATCAACGCCAGGAGAGGCGAGACGATAAGCGTCAGGCCACGCCCACGATCGCGCAAAATTCTGGTGGCAATGAAGTAGACGGCGCTCTTACCCCAACCGGTTCGCTCAACTACCAGCAGACGCTCGCGTCGGTTGACCAGCGCGTCAATGGCTTCCCACTGTCCAGCCCTGAACTCGGCGTCCTGGTCATTCACCGCGATCCGGAGAAGGGCCAGCGATTCCAACTTGTTAGTCATATTTGCCCGTCTTCAAGGATTCCTGTTTTGAGACAGCTTCTACGCCACAAAGTACTTAAACTCCGAGAGCTTCGCAAATGGCTCTAAGGTTTCGTTGGTGAGGAAATTCGCTGTCGCTGGCAGTAGTGCTGTAGCCCAGATGGACTGCTAACGGAATCGGGGAGCCCGGACCGCACTCCTGGACGGGAATCTGATCTCAACGTCCCCCTGCGACTAGCCCGTTTGCCCCCCACAGCGATCCACGCTACACAGCCCAGCATGGCTGCTAACGCGCTGGTGATCTTTGCCAAATGGCCGCTGCCCGGACAGGTCAAGACACGTCTGTGTCCGCCGCTCCGGCCCGACCAGGCCGCGGAGCTGGCGCGCTGCTTTCTCCTCGATACGGTCGAACGGGTATCCCGGCTCGAAGAGGTGCAGGTCTGGGTTGCCTTTACCCCGGCTGAGAGCGAGCCACGCTTTCGGGCGCTGCTGCCCTCCTCCGTCCGGTATCTGCCGCAGCGGGGCAACGATCTTGGTGAGCGGGAGCTGAATATCTTTGTCGATCTGTTCGAGAAAGAAGCGCAGCGGGTGGCGATCATGGGGAGTGATATTCCCTCCGTGCCGCTCGCCTATCTCCGCTCGGCCTTCTCTCTGTTAAAGAGCCCGGACTGTGATGCCGTCCTCGGACCGAGTCGTGACGGCGGCTACTATTGTATCGGCGCCCAGGCCGGACAGGCCGGGCTGCCGGCACTGTTTGAGCATATCGAGTGGAGTACGGAAAAGGTCATGCAGCAGACCTTGCAACAGGCCCGCTTGCATAATCTGCGTGTCCGCCTGATCCCACGCTGGTACGATGTGGATACCGTCGAGGATATGCGGAAGCTGACGGAGCAGTTGCTGGAAACGGGGAAGGAAGAGGATGCCCCACGCACCCGGAATTTTCTCCAAGGGCTCTAGGATGCCAGCTTTGCCGTATCCGTCCCTAGTAACTCGCCCAGTTCGTGTTTCAGCCGGGCGAATACCCCGACGCCTTCCTTGACGACCGCCGAGCCGATTTGAATGGCCTTCACGTCCTGTTGGAGAATAGCGAGCGCTTGCGCGCCGGTTGAGACGCCACCGACGCCGATCACATCGAGTTTTCCCCCGGCTGCCTCAAGCACGGCCTGGGCCTGAGACGGACCGCCGTTCGCACCGGTATTGTGACACACGACAACGGGCAGATCATTCCGGACCAGGGTGTGGACGACAGCCGAAAGGGTGAGTGGAATCGTAGCCGGGAGCTTGATAGCGATCGGGGCGGCAATCTGTCTGCGGAGGGCTGAAACGACTGCGTCCAGGCGTTCGACAGACTGAAATGGATGCAGGTGGGTATGCACCTGCGGATCGTTCAGATTAATCTCAATCAGGTCCGCACCGGCTTGCGTCAGTGCCTGCGCCACCCGAACGAACTCTTCGATGGTGAGACCGGCAACACTGGCAATCACCGGCTTGTCCCACCGACGCAGTTCCGGAATGACCTCAACGTAGTAGTCGGTTCCGGGGTTTTCCAGGCCACACTGCGCTCCAGGGTCAAGAAACGAGGTGGGCGTAATCGACTTGGTGACCACCGCACCGCTTTCCGACCGGGTCTGGGCGAGCAGCTCTGCTCGCGTGGTAGATAATGCCCCGGCAGCATTCATCAAACTAAAAGGAAATTGAATATTGGCAATGAGCGGAGTCGTGTGTGTCATGCTGATACCCCTGGCTCAGCTCCGAACAGGCTGGGTGTGGTGTTCCAAAGCCTGGAGAATGAAATCGGCGGTTCCCGTCTCCCCCCACACGCTTGAGTCGAGTTGGAGATTATACCCGTCCGCGTCGCGCCAGTCCGCCTGGTAGCACTTGTGGACATAGTCTGTCCGCAGTTTATCCATCCCGGTGATGCGTCGCTTGGCCTCGTCGGTGGTGAGGCCCTCCACTTGCATGACGCGCTCAATGCGGGCGTCGAGCGCGGCAAACACAAAAACATGCAGGGTCTGGGGCCTGCCCGCCAGAATGCAGTTTCCGCCGCGCCCGACAATAATGGCGCTGCCCTCCTGCGCGGCCTGTTCGATCAGCGTGCGGGTCAGGCGCGCGAGTTGGCTGTCTTTGAGACGCAACGGCGGCGGGATGTTATACGCGCTTTCAAAACCGCCCACGCCGAATGATTCGACCAGGCGTTCGATAAACGAGCCCACGCGTTCGTCTTTGGTTTCAATATAATCCTCAGAGACATGTTGTTGGGAGGCAATGGTTTGGACAATTTCCTTGTCCCAGACTTTCCAGTTGAGGCGTTGTCCCAAATCGCGGGCAATCAGGCTTCCTCCGCTGCCGTACTGGTGAGACAGCGTGAGCAGGGTAATCGGTGTACTCATAATGAGATCCTCCCTCGGAGTCTTCGCGGAAGCTGGTTATAAGGAAGACTCTCAGGGCTCATATTCTAGGAGGACGTGAATAGACCTGTCAATTCTCATTGGACGGGCGGGGCCGGTCTGGGATTCTTGGCAAACAGGAAGCAGATGCCACCCAGAAAACTGCACGCTGCCAGGACCCAAAAAGCCAGGACATAGTCCCCTCGGACATCACGCATCCAACCGGCAAAGGGCGGTGCGACCAGCATCAGGATGTTCATCGGGACCGTGGACAGCCCGAGTATCCGGCCAAAAGACGTTTGACCAAAATAGTCGCCCCGAATCGCAACCGTAAGCGGATTGCGTCCACCGAACCCGATGCCAAAGAGGACGGCGAACAGGAAGAGCATCGGGGTCGAAGTCGAGAAGGTCAGCACGACCACTCCGGCCGCCTGGATGGTAGAGAAGATGAACAGGGCGATGCGTTTGGGGATGCGGTCGCCGACATAGCCGCCCACGAGCTGAAAAATCATGGAAACCGCCGTGTACACCGACACTAGCCAGGCCGTTGTCTGCACCGAAAAACCGGCATCCTCCATCAGCAGCCCCAGGTGGGCCATGATGGCCAAGAGCACCATGGAGGTAAAACCGTGGCCAAAGGAGATGAACCAAAAGGCGGGTGTTCTGAGGGCTTGGGCGGCGGTCAGGTCGGTGCTGGAGACTGGGTCGAGGCGCTGGGAGGCCAGCGGGTGGTGCCGGTTGCCTTCTTCGGCCCTGGGTGGTGGCTCGCCGTCGGGCCGCAGGTCATAGTCCTGCGGTCGGTCACGGATGAGCCGCGTCAGCGGGACCGCCACAACAAGGGTAACGACCGCCAGCAGCAGGGCGGTCAGCCGCCAGCCGAGACGGGCGTAGTCGGGATCAATGGCCCAGGCAATCGCCGGGACGAGGAATAAGGCTCCCAGGCGACTGCCGACATTGGCCCAGCCGACCGCACTCGCCCGGCGTCGGACAAACCAATGGTTCAGCAGCGTCATGAGTGGCAGCCAGCCGCCGAACCCCTGGCCGACCGCCATGACGACATAGGCGGTGTAAAACATCCACAGACCGTGCACCTGACTCAACAGCAGGAAGCCGCTGGTCAGAAAAAAGAGACCCATGCGGACCATACGGCGCGTGCCGAGACGATCGGTCAGATACCCCTCGACCGGGCCCATCAGGCCGCCCTCAATGCGGGTAAACGTCAGCGCCAGGCCGAGTTGGGTCCGACTCCAGCCAAATTCTCGTTCCAGAGCCACGGCCCATACGCCCATGGCGTGGAACAGAGGGACATGGGCCAGCATCATGATGAAGCCGCTGAGCGCGACCAGCCACCAGCCGTAGAAGACGCGCGGCTTGCGATCCGAAGCGGGGGTCAAGGAAGGTGTATCCATACGCTATGCTGCACTGCGGCCCAAGAGACACACCTGTTCGGTGCGCGAGGCGTCCAAGCCTAGCGTGTTCGGACACCTGGCAACAAGTGGAGCGAGTCTGAGCAGCGGCATCCTGTCTTGTCGTCTCAACGACCCGCCGGGGTGGGCAGAGTCTGGCCCTCTCTCTAGCGTTTCGGCATGGAGGCGCTATAGTATTGTTGTGCTTATCGCGCTTGCTGCCGTTCTATGCGGGTTCGTATGGGGAATGATCCACGGCCAGGTCTGGCTGCAACTGAACGTCCGCTGGATGGCGCGGGCGGCTCAATCCCTCCAGGGTGTTCGCAAACGTCCCAATCGTCGTCTGGAAGCCGTTCGACCTTCGTCCTTTCGTGCTGCGCAGAAGTTCCTGGCCGCCTTCTTCGGAACCGTCGTCACCGGCGGAATTCTCGTGGCCCTGGCCGCCAACTGGTCTCTCCTGGTGCCGTACTCGATTGGACTGTTCGCTGGGTTCTCCCCCGCTTTCATTCTCGCCTATTGGCGCCTGTCTGCCCTCGTTGGGGGCGTGCTGCTTGTGGGCGTGACAGGAATGCTGATCTATGACGCGGCGGACGATCCCGGTGAGCACGTCTGGGTGCCGGAGACGATGGGCGAGCCGGAGGCGCCTACGCCAGAGGCGAGTCCACAGCCGGCCCCACCTCCCTTACCCCCACCGCCTTCCGTAGAAAAAAGCGAAGCAGGTCCACAGGGCGAAGCAGGTCCACAGGGCGAAGCAGGTCCACAGGGCGAAGCAGGTCCACAGGGCGAAGCAGGTCCACAGGGCGAAGCAGCTCCGAAAGATATCACCCTGCAAGGCATTCCTTTTGCCTTTAACGACCAAACGATACGCCCGGAATACCTGCTGGCGCTGAACGAGACGGCCCGTATTCTCAACGCCAACCCGACGCTAGCCGTCCTGATTGAAGGCTATGCCGATGCGGTTGGCTCCGAGGCGTTCAACCTGAGACTCTCCCGCGCTCGGGCGGAGGCGGTACGAGACTATCTGGTGGAGGGTGGGATTGCCGCCGACCGTCTCCGAGTCGTGGGACGAGGAGAAGTCGAGCCCCTCGCCCCAAATGGCCGAGATGATGGCTCGGACAATCCGGCTGGCAGAGCCGCAAATCGCCGCGTCGAACTCTCGGTTGAGTAGGCGGTCTATACCGACTCCAGCCACCACCGGCTCATATCGAGTTCGACGGTTTCAAAGGGCTCAGCCTGCACGGCCCGGACGCCACCATAGGTATGGGCAACAACCCAACGATTTGTTTCAAGGCGGTACACTTCAAGCGTGTGTGCGCTCGGATCAACAAGCCAGAGATGTCCCACCCGTTCTCTGGCATATATAGGCATTTTTCTGACTCGGTCTGTTCGGGCGGTTGTGGGAGAAACGACTTCACACACCCAGTCGGGTACCTGGGTAAAATAGGGGACGTTTGCCAGTACGGGCATATGCTCGCGTCGCCAGCCGGCGAGGTCAGGGACAAGAATATCTGTATGAAAGTGGAGCTCGGGTTCAAAGAGAATCCACCAACCTCCTGGAGCCCCAGGACCTCCTTTTGAGCGATCAAAGGGGCCGAGGTCTTGCGTGAGGGCGGAGGCCGCGCGGGCATGGGCGGACGCCGGACGCGGGGCGGTCAGCAATTCTCCATCCACCACCTCGGCAGTTAAATGGTCCGGTACCTGGAGGAGGTCCTCGTAGGTCGCTCGCCGCTGTGCGGTAGCCATATTCGCTAATCTAGCATACGCCTGATATGAAAAAAGAGTCGCCTCGTTGCTATGCTCCGCTGGGAGGGGCGATAGAAATCGTCTCTGCCAGCGTCGGCGTCTTCCCTTCCTCGTCTGAAAAATGTCCGGCAGCGACCGCGTCGTCGTGAGAAAACGACACCCATAAATTTTTCTGTCTGGCCTCGGCGTAGAGCCGTTTTTTCGCGGCGATGGTCACCAACGGGTCCGTGTCATACGCGGCGTTCCAGGCGAGACGCAGGTGCGATGTCGTCGGCACAATATCGGCGAAGTGAATCAAGCCGGTTCCCTCCGTTTCAACAATGACACACTGGTGGGGGCTGGTATGGCCGCCCGAGACGGTTGTGCGAACCTGAGCGGTCAGCGTGGTGTCACCGTCGATGAGGACCCTGTTCGCCAGCGGCTCCAGGCATTCCGGGACGTGTCGGTAGGCCGCGGCGATACGTTCGTCCGGCGGCTGGGTGGCCAACTCCCACTCCGCCCGTTGCAGAACAACCTGGGCGTTGGGAAAAACCGGCGTGAGCGTGCCGTCGTCGGCTTTATCGATGACGCCGCCCACATGATCGAAATGGAGATGGCTCAACACGACGTGGGTCACGTCTTCGCTTGTGTAGCCCAGGGCGCGCAACTGGCCAGTCAGACCGCTGCCGCGCCGGGGCGTAAAAAATTGTTGCTCGCGCGGACTCAGCCGATTCCCGATGCCGGTGTCAACGAGTATGAGTTCACTCCGCGTCACAATCAGCGGACAGGTCAGGCTCAGGGTAATGCGACCGCGTTGGTTGGGTTGCTTTTCCCGTTGCCAGACCTCACGCGGGACAATCCCGAACTGCGCGCCACCGTCATCCCACCACAGTCCGTCGTTCAAAAAATGAATGCTTATCTCACCGGCTTTCAGCATGGGGCCGACTATAGCCGAGCCGTTCTATCCAGACAAATAGAAATTTCTCTTCTCTCGTGATTCGTAGCTATGCTAGGCTTGGCGTCATACAAGTTTGTCGAGAAAGAAAGGAGGGCCGGTATGGCTACACTCAATACCGTGTTAGGGGAAATTGATGACAGTCAGATTGGGGGCACGATGTCCCACGTACATCTGACCATTGATATTCTGTGTTGGCACCAGCCGCCAGATTCTGGGGTGCTCAAGGGGCTCAGCGAGAGCAAGATTACGATGCAAAACCTTGGCCAAGTGCGTCGTAACGCCATGCTCTTTAAAGACAACCTCGTGCAGGATGACTTGGACCTGGCGATTCAGGAATCTGCTGAGTACAAGTTCGCCGGCGGGCAAACATTGATCAATGTTGATCTGCCCGGCATGGGACGTGATCCCCTTGCGTTACAGAAAATTGCGCGTGCCACCGGCCTGCATATTGTGGCTTCAACAGGGTGGTATGTACAGTTTTCTCATCCGCCTGAAATCGCCGACAAGAATGTTGAAGAACTCTCCGACATTATGATCAAAGAGATCACTCAAGGGATCGGCAGCACGGGGATTAAAGCTGGCAACATCGGCGAAATCGCCATGAGCGGTCAACCCCATGAGCCGTTTCAACCGGGAGAAGAGAAAGTCTTGCGGGCGTCAGCCCGCGCCCAGAAAGCTACCGGAGTGTCGCTGACGGTTCATCCGAATTTTCCGGCAGACCACTGGGATACCTATATTGATATTTTGGAAAAAGAAGGCGCTGATCTGGGTAAATGTTATATGTCCCACCTGGGCCTCTTTCCCAACGCTGACGTACCCAAACGTATCCTGAACAAAGGGGTCGGCTTTGTCTCTTACGACCATTTTGGTCACGAGGAGTTGTTTGAAAGTGCGGGCGGCCCTGGGTTTGGGTTTTCGACAGATAAGGAAGAAGTCCATGTCGTGCGAGATCTTTTGGACGCTGGCTATGCTGACCGGGTGCTGTTGTGTGCCGAGGTCGCCATGAAGACGTGCTATAAGAATTACGGCGGCTGGGGCTACTCGCATGTGTATGACAATATTATTCCCTGGCTCAAATCGTTAGGCGCTTCAGAGGCGGACGTCAATCTGATGATGGTCGATAATCCACGCCGGCTGCATGCAGTAGGGCAACGGAAGCCTCGTGGTAGGAAAAGAAAGTGAGCGCACTCCGTTCCTGCTCTATACGCTCGGGAAAGACTCGATATGGAGTATAAACAGCTCGGCAATACCGGCGTGGAAGATGTGGTTGGAGCGGCGATCAAAGATATCCGTGATCAGGTTCTGATTGCCTCGAAAGTTTCTGGCAGCCATCTGCAATACGCCGCTGTCCTACGAGCAGCAGAAGCGAGTTTGCGCACCCTTGATATTGCCTGTATCGATTTATACTAAACCCATCAAGAAGAAGGGTAAAAAGAACCGCTCACGAAGAAGGAAGGTCGTATGCCGGGCGTACATGACCGTGGGGGCTGGCCCGATGCCGGGCCTGTCAACCGGGCAGAACATGAACTGTCGTTCTGGGAGAAACGGACGGATGCCTTACTGGTGCTGCTGAGTAGCGCCGACCAGCGCGCGATCCGGGTCGATGAGCTGCGGCGGGCGATCGAAAGTCTGCCGCCCGAGGCATACGAAACCATGGGTTATTACGAACGCTGGATAAGCGCGATTGAAATCCTCCTGATTGAAAAAAACGTCCTGACCAAAGTCGAGATTGACCATAAGGCCGAAGAGATTGTGGCGCAGCGAAGGGTCGAAACGACAGGATGAAGCCCGGCTTGAGAGGAGGAATAGATGGGACGCCTCGATGGTAAAGTCGCATTCATTAGCGGAGCGGGTTCAGGCATTGCCCGCTCTGCCGCCCGGATTTTCACCCAGGAGGGGGCGCAGGTCGCCATTGCCGAACTCAAGCCCGAACTCGGCCGCGAAACCGAACGCCTGGTCCGTGAGGCTGGTGGAGAGGCGGTTTTCATAGAAACCGATGTCACCATCGAGGAGAGCGTGAAAAACGCCATCCAGCAAACGGTGGCGCGTTATGCCAGGCTCGATATTCTGTATAACTGCGCGGGCGGATCGATTGCTGAAGACACGACGGTGACCGAGGTGGATATGTCGGTCTGGCAGCATACCCAGTCGCTCGATTTGCTCGGCCCGTTTCTGTGCTGTCGGCACGGGATTCCCGAACTCATCAAGGCCGGCGGTGGCGCGATTGTCAATATGTCCTCCGTCGTCGCTCTGCGCGGATCGTTTCCGATTCATGTCTATACCGCCGCCAAGGGGGGCGTCATTGCTTTTACCCAGGTGCTGGCCGGGACGTATGCCAAGGACAAGATTCGCGCCAATGTGATCTGTCCGGGCGTGATCATGACCGACCGGGTGCGGCAACGTCTGGGCGTGGACCGGCCGCCGGCGGACGGCCAGACCGGCATCGTCAATCTGGAATCCCAACTGAAGAAATATCCGTTCTCGGTGGGCGAGCCCGAAGATATCGCCCGGGTGGCCCTCTTTCTGGCCTCGGACGAAGCCCGCATGATGACCGGCGCAGTTGTACCGGTTGACGGCGGGCTGTCGGCCTACTAGGGACGGACGATGCAGTATCAGCCCGGAGACCGGGTGCGTATCCGAGTCGCTACTCCATCCGGTCATTACCGGACGCCGACTTATATTCAAGGAAAAATCGGTGTCATCGAGGCGGTCCACGGCGCGTTCCGCAACCCCGAGACGCTGGCGTATGGTGAGGACGGACACCCCAAGCAAACGCTGTATTTAGTCCGCTTTGATCAAACCCATATCTGGGCACACGCTGAATCCGCCCCGTCTGCCCCTTTCTGTCAGAACGACCGGCTGTTGATCGATATCTATGAACACTGGCTGGAGCCAGCTCCCGAGGAGTAAACGATGCACGACCACGACGCGGCCGACCCGCACCTGCCGTCTGAAGAGGCTGCCGAGCTGACCTATTACGAGCAGCGGGTCGAAGCCATTCAGGCCCTGCTGATCGAGAAGAGGCTGCTGAGCGCGGATGACGTGCGGCGGGCGGTCGAGGATATGGATGCTCGCTCGCCAGCGGTCGGGGCGCGGGTGATTGCGCGCGCCTGGGTCGATCCGCACTTCAAGCAACACCTGCTGGCCGACGCCAAGGCGGCGATTGCTACGCTGGGCATTGACGTGGACACCTGGAGTACGCTGGTGGCGGTGGAGAACACGCCGGCCACCCACAATGTGGTAGTGTGTACCTTGTGCTCCTGCTACCCCCGTTCTCTGCTCGGTGTGCCGCCCGACTGGTATAAGAGTCTGAGCTACCGCGCCCGGGTGGTGAAAGAGCCGCGGACCGTCCTCAAGGAATTTGGCTTGGAATTAGCGTCTGATATGGAAGTCCGGGTGTACGACAGCACGGCCGATATGCGCTACCTGGTGATCCCGCAGCGGCCAGCCGGAACCGAGGGCCTGAGCGAGGATGATCTCGCCGAGCTGGTCACCCGAGACAGTATGATCGGGGTCACCCAGCCGCGGGGGCCGCAGAGATATAAAGGGGAACCCTCACCCTAGCGCAAATCACGATGCTGTGTAGCGCGTCTCTCTTCTCCTTGAGGAGTGCGGGCTTCCAGCCCGCATGGCGGCCAGGATGGCCGCCCTCCCAGGCGGGGAGCCCCCCATCCCCTCCCTGGCCGCTTGGTGCCAGCCCTTGTCTTTCCCGACGAGCGCGGACTGGCACGGCTACAACTTATCGTGAAACGCTCTAGCCCTCTCCCAGAGGGAGAGGGAAGTGTTTGCCAGAGGGGAGAGGGGATTGTTTGAGAACATCTCTGCAAACTGCTTAAGTTGATTTTTTCATGCGCTCGGCAAAAGCGCGCATCTCCTCGATGACGGCATCGGTCTCGTCGCTCAGCGGCAGCATATACAGCACGTCAACGCCGCCGCGATACTCCTCAAGCTCCTTGTCGCCGGCTCTATTGGACAGGGCCAGCGCGCTAATCTCCAATTCGTTAAAGTCGCGCCCGGCTTCATCCATGAGCTCCTTGATTTGATCCAGCAGGCCGGGAATCCGCTCGGGCAGGACCAGGCCACAGTGCCAGCCGTTGCCGAAAGCGGCCACGCGCCGTAACGCCGGCTTGGATTCTCCCCCAACCCAGATAGGGGGATGGGGCTTTTGGAGCGGGCGGGGCAGGACGTTGACATCTTCCTGCAGCTCGACGAATTTCCCGGAAAAACGGGGTGAGTCCTGCGTCCACAGGGCCTGCATCATGGCAATATATTCGCGCGTGCGGGCGCCCCGCTCTTTGAAGGGGATATTCAGCAGACGAAATTCGTCTTCCAACCAGCCCACCCCGATGCCCATGATAAAACGTCCGCCGGACAGCACATCAATGGTGGCCACTCGACGCGCCACGTCGAAAGGATGCCGATACGGCACAATCACGACGCTGATCCCGAGACGGACCCGTTCCGTAATCGCCGCCAGAAAGGCCATGGTGTCGAACGGGTCCAGCCAGACCATGTCGGTGTAGACCGCATACGGCGTCTTACCGCCGACATATTCGTCATAGGGCCAGGGGGCGCTAATCTGCTTGGGAATGACGATATGGTCGCCGATCAGGAGCGAATCAAAGCCCAGTTCTTCTGCGGCAGTCGCCAGTTTTTTGAGCGAGTCGCGTTGGGATACGGACGCACCCCCGCCGAGTTGAATGCCGTATTTCATGCTGCCCTCCTTTTTGTATTCAATCCTTTCCGTCAGTGTGGTAACGGAAAGACCAGGCCAGAACAAGAAGCAGGAACAAAGCCTTCCGTGTGACGAATAGCATGCACGAGCCGGATGTCACCCTGACCGATTATGCCATCACGCTGGAGTGTGGGCTGTTTGCTTATTGGCTGCTTGTCCACGGCCAGGCGGACAACCCGCTGCGCCTCTGGTTTGCGATCTTTTTTGCTTCCATTGGTATGGCTGCCCTCAGCGGCGGAACGGTTCACGGCTACTTTCCCAATACGGACACCCTTGGCCACAGCGTCCTCTGGGGAGCGACCTTAATCGCGATTGGGCTCACCGCCCTGTGTGGCTGGATGATTGGGGCGCAGCTCTATTTCTCGGACGGCGTGGCGGTGCGGATCGGGCAGGGCGCGGCGATACTCTTTGCCGTCTACTGCGCGGTCGTGCTGTTTGTCTCGCGTGATTTTCTGGTCGCCATTGTGCACTATCTGCCGGCCACGCTTTTCCTGTTGGTTGTCTATGGTCTGGTGTATTACCAGGGGCGCGAGTCTGCGGTTCTGGTCGGTCTGCTCGGACTTGTCCTGACGTTGGTTGCCGCGGGAATACAGCAGGCGCGGTGGAGCTTCTATCCCGTGTATTTGAGCTATAATGCCCTCTACCATGTAGTCCAGGCGGTGGCGCTCTTCTGCATATACTGGAGTGCGCGCTGGCTGGTTATTATGCGTTGATCTTCCCCCATCATTCAAACGCCGGAAATGCTACAAAGGCAGGTATGGAACTCACCCGCCTTTTCACCGAAAGGCCTGACTGGGCCACAGCGTGGCTGGTCCAGGTTTTTGGCATTGTTTTCATCACCCTTGTGCTGGATTTCATTTTACGGCGGTTCCTCAACCGCTTGCGGCACAAAGCCCTGGACTCCCACGCCTATTGGGACGATGCGGTCGTCAAGGCGCTGCACAGACCGCTGGCTTTTCTGGTGCTTTTTATCGGTTTGAGTCTGGTCCTTGATATTGTCCGGCATCATTTCGAACTTGCACTTTTTACTGCGCTTGGTCCCTTTCGTATGCTGGGGGTAGTGCTCCTCTTTGCCTGGTTTTTAATGCGCCTCATCAGAGAAGGGGAAGAGGCGATTATTGCAAAATATGAAGATAAAGGCGAAGCATACGACCGCGCCACTATGGATGCAATTACCAAGTTGCTGCAGATGTTTGTCATAATCACAGCGACGTTGGTCGTCCTGCAAACGCTGGGGGTGAGCATCGCCGGCGTGCTGGCGCTTGGCGGTATCGGCGGTCTGGCCATCGGCTTTGCCGCCAAGGATTTATTGGCGAATTTTTTCGGCGGTCTGATGCTCTATCTTGATCGTCCGTTTGCGGTAGGGGACTGGATTCGCTCCCCGGACCGCGAGATCGAGGGAGACGTTGAGCAGATCGGCTGGCGACTGACGCGTATCCGCACCTTTGATAAGCGGCTGCTCTACATCCCGAACGCGATCTTTACCACGATCGCCGTGGAGAATCCCTCGCGGATGTCGAACCGTCGCATCTACGAGACGATCGGCCTCCGCTATGACGACGCCGCCAAGCTGGAGCCGATTGTCCGGGCGGTTGAGCAGATGCTACGTGCTCATCCCGAGATCGATACCTCGCGGATTCTGATGGTCAATTTCAACGCCTTTGCGCCGTCGTCCCTGGATTTCTTCGTCTACACGTTTACCAAGACGACGGATTGGGCCCACTACCACGAGGTCAAGCAGGACGTGTTGCTGAAAATCCTGGAGATTATAGAATCTCACGACGCCCAATCCGCCTTCCCCACCTCCACGATTCATGTCCCTGAAGGCTTAGCGGTTCAGCCGACCGGGAATGCCGAAGAGTTGCTTCCGCCTGGACGGTGTTAGGCCAGCGGGATAACTTTAGCTGCGTACTCTACTGAAAGTGAACGGCTTGACCATGACTCTTGTTCTCAACAAACCCAAACTCGACAACCTTGCCAGCGATATTTGGAAATCCGCAGAAAGGCTGCGTGGCAAGTTTAAGGCGTATGAGTATCAGAACGTCATCTTACCGATCATTGTGCTCCGCCGCCTGGAGTGCGTATTGATCGCCTGGCGCGAGGCCAAGCGGGCGGAGGTACAGGCCAAACGGTCCAGGCTGACGGAGAAGAAACTCGACGCTCTGGTCAAAAAACTTGAGTTGAACCCCCAGCAGTCTCCGTTTTCAAACAAGACGGCCTGGACGTTGCGTGCGGTCTACGAGGAAGATCACACCCTGCTCGAAGAGAACTTCCGGGACTACATCAACGGCTTCTCTCAGAATGTTGACGCTATCATCGAGCACTTTAATTATCGGGCGACCATTGGACAGATGGTCAAGAACAACCGTTTGGCGCCGATCCTGAGCCAGTACAAGGAATTGGAACTTGGCCCGGAGAAGCTCTCGCCGCTGGAGATGGGCTATATCTACGAGGAGTTGCTGCGGCGGTTTTCAGAACAGAGCGGCGAGGAAGCGGGAGAACATTTCACCCCGCGTGAAGTGATCCGGCTGATGGTCGAACTGCTCGCCATCCCCATCCCCGATCATCACGTCTCGATCTATGACCCGGCCTGTGGGACGGGTGGCATGTTGTCCGTGACCAAGGAACATCTGCTCGACCACGCAACCACACCGGAAGAACGGGCCAATGTCGAAAAATACCTGACAGTCAACGGTCAGGAAATCTCGCCGACGAACTACGCTATCTGCCAGGCCGATTTACTGATTAAGGACGACCGGCAGGTCACGGTCCGTTTCGGCAACTCGCTTATTCCGCACGATCCCCACAGCAAAGAGCTGGGTGATCAATTCCCGGAGAGCACCTTCCGTTTCGACTTCATGCTTTCCAATCCGCCGTTTGGGGTCACCTGGGGCGGCAAGGACGGCTACGAAAGGGAAGCCAAGAAACTCCAGAAGACTCGCTATCAAGCGGGTATGCCGCGGGTGAACGACGGCGCCTTGCTCTTTCTGCAAACCATGCTGGCCAAGATGAAACCTGTTGATCGGGGCGGCAGTCGCATCGCCATTATCTTTAACGGCTCACCGCTATCAAACGGTGATTGCGGTTCGGGGGAGAGTGAAATCCGCCGCTCGATTCTGGAACACGACTGGCTCGACGCGATTGTCATGCTGCCGGACCAGCTTTTTTACAACACCGGCATTTTTACCTACATCTGGCTGCTGCGGAACGACAAGCCGGCTTCGCACAAGGGGCGGGTGATGCTGATTGATGCCCGCAAGCAGTTCGAGAAAGAGCCCAAATCTTTTGGCAACAAACGCAACCGCATGACGGACGCGCACCGAGCCTGGATCAACGAGCTGTACCGTAACGGCTGGCAGGAAGGCTGCGCGGACGAACACGTGAAAATTTTCCGGTGCAGGGACTTTGCCTATCACAAGGTCAATGTTGTCTTCTGGCAATATGACGAGCATGACCAACCGGCCACGATTACTGAGCCGTATGAGAAGACCTTCTCAGCCCCGAATCTCAAGAAAGAACAGGAATTTTACGATAGCGATCTGACTTTCCGCCTCCGTGTCAGACTTGGGGATAAGGGCGAAACTGTCCGCACCCTCATCCTGACGCCACAAGACAACGCCACCAAAAAGTTCAAAGCATTGACGGCGGACAAGCCGGAAGTTGTCTCGGTCGAATGGACGCACCGGCATTATGTACAGGATGACGAGTACATCCCCTGCGGTGAAGACATTGAGGCGTTTCTGAAACGCGAAATCGCCAAGCCCATCATTCGCTGGGAAGACCGCCCACAACTCGGCTACGAGATTCTGCCCAACAAGTATTTCTATCGCTACCAGCCCCCAACGCCAGCGAAGGACCTGCTGGCAGAATTTTGGAGGCTGGAAAAAGAGGCGGAGAAGATGTTGGAGGGGTTGGCAAAGTCGTGATTAGCGTACCAATACCGTCCGATTTTCCATTTGCGAGGCTTCCTCTTGACTGGAGAATGGTACGGCTCAAAAACGTTGCAAGGGTGCGGTACGGCTTAGGGCAACCTCCGCCAGAGCGACAAGACGGTATCCTGATGATTCGTGCAACTGACATAAGTGCAGGACGAATCATTGATGAAAATATGCTCTCTATCGATCCAGATTTTTTACCACTCGACCGCGATCCATATCTAAAAGAGGACGAAATAATCGTTGTTCGCAGTGGCGCGTATACGGGGGATTCTGCAATCGTCCCTCGCAAATATGCGGGAGCAGTTGCAGGATATGACATGGTCGTGACCGTAAAGCACGCCGCACCAAGGTTCGTTGCTCACTGCCTGTTAAGTGATAGTGTCCTGCAAGGTCAGTTGCTATTGCTGACACTGCGGGCAGCTCAGCCTCATCTTAACGCCAAGGAGCTTGGCGGAATTCAGTTGGCATTGCCCCCGCTGCCGGAGCAAGAACGAATTGTCGCGTATCTGGACGCAAGCTGCGCGGCGATTGACGCAGCGGTGGATATAAAACGTCGTCAGACTGAAACGCTGGAGGCGCTTTATGAATCAACTCTCGCTCAGGCAATCACGGTCGGCCTTGGTCGAGAGACCGAAACCGTAGATATGGACTCCGCGGTTTTACCGCGGAGTCCGTTAGGGTGGCGTCTCGTTAGACTGAAGACTATAGCCACGGTTCGATATGGCCTGGGACAGCCACCGTCTCAACTCGACTCTGGCGTACCGATGATACGCGCTACGGACGTTGATGCTGGACACATCAGGGTGGACAATTTTTTGCGGGTTGATCCAGAAGAACTGCCACGTGAGCGTAATCTATATCTAAAATCAGGAGAGATTATTGTCGTACGTAGCGGCGCGTATACAGGGGATTCCGCAATCGTGCCGCCAGAATTAGAAGGGTGCATCATTGGATACGATATGGTTGTCACAGTCACTCGTGCCTCATCGCGATTTGTTGCCTACTGTCTACTGAGCCGTTACGTCCTGGAGGGCCAGATCAAGTTGCTCACTCTACGAGCTGCTCAGCAACACTTAAACGCAGAGCAACTTGGAAGCGTACTTCTGGCATTGCCACCGACACAAGACGAACAAGAAGCAATAGCTGATTTCCTTGACGCTAAATTGGCAGAAATAAGGCGTATTTCACAGATAATTAATTCTCAAATCGAAACCCTCACGGCCTACCGCAAATCCCTCATTCACGAATGTGTCACCGGCCAGCGGCGGATTTCGGAGGCGGATGTGCGCCGTGTAAGCCAAGATTCGGGGCTGGATCAAGACTTGCTGGCGGAGGCGGGTGTATGAGTACTAAGCCCAAACGAACGGGCAGTCAGAAACCACGGGCCAGGGCCAAGAAGGCTCAGCCGAGTGTGCCAGTCACGTCGGAACGGTTACTGACCGACCTGCGGGGCCTGATTCTGACCGCTCGCCGGGGCGTCGCGCGGGCGATTGACTCGGGTCTGGGCGCACTCTATTGGCAGATCGGTCAGCGTATTCGCCAGGATATTCTTCAGGAAGAACGGGCGGAATACGGTAAGGCGATTGTCGTATCACTGGTACGACAATTAAGCTGGACGCATTGAGAAAGCTGTTTGATGCCACCTCAGAAAACTCCCGAGTTGACGTTTCAGCAGCATATCGCCGACTATCTGGTTCGCGAGCATAAATACGCTGTACTCGAACAGACCGAGATTACCGATTCTGAACACTGTATCGTTGAGGAGCGTCTCTGGAAATTCCTTCAGGCCACCCAGGCCGACACGCTCCGAAAACTCACGGACGACTATGGGACTGACGCGCGGGAAGAGGTATTCCGGGCTTTGCGGGGGGAACTTGAGCATACGCCGCTCTGGATGATCTTGCGGCGAGGTCTCCAGGTCCGGGGGCTGGAGTTTCGTCTCTACTACCCGAAGCCGCGATCAACTGAGAGTGTTGCCACACAGAAGCACGCCCAAAACCGCCTCACCTTCCGTCCACATTTCTACTTTGGCGAGACGAATCAGGAGATAGACTTCGTCTTCTTCCTTAACGGCCTGCCCGTCGTCGCCCTGGAAGTCAAACACGAGAAGAACCAGAACGTACATGACGCCGTAGCCCAATTTGCCGCACGCGACCATACCAGGCGAATCTTTCGGTATCCCTTCCTCTACCTGGCCGCGGATACAAGCGAGGTCATGGCTGCGAGCGACCCACGCCGGGCCGAGAACTTTCGCTGGCACAATATGGGGCTGACAAACAGTCCGCAGAACCCGAACGAGTATCCGGTCGAGTTTCTCTATCGGGAGGTCTTATCGCAGGATCACCTGTTGGAGGCGCTCTCGTTCTTTCTCCTTCGTGTGCCAAAACACGAGGCGGACGACGAACATCCAGAACGTGCAGCCTTCACGATTCTGCCGCGTTATCACCAGAGCCGCATGGTGCGTGAGGTCGCCGACGATGTATCCGCGCACTTCGCTGCGACCGGCGACATCGGACGCAAGTATCTGATCGACCATTCTGCCGGTAGCGGCAAGACGCTGTCCATCTGCTGGCTGGCCGACCGGCTGCACAGCCTGTTCAAGCCGGGAACGAACGACAAGCTGGTGGATATCGTCTTCATTCTTACTGACCGGAAATCGCTCGATACGAACATCCGCCAGGACATCGAGAAGTTCTCACACTTGCGGGATGTCGTTGGCATTGCCACGAAGGCTAATGACCTGCCGCGCTTTCTGAAAGAACGCACCTCCATCATTGTGACAACACAACAGAAGTTCGTCTGGGTGCTGGAGGAATTGGAAAACATCCCCGATTTGCAGGCCCTCCGGGTGGCGTTTCTTATTGATGAAGCCCACCGCTCGCAGGAAGGTCAGATGGGCGCGGCTATTCATGTACCCTTTCGTCAGTCCGACGCCCCTGACAGCGAAGACGCCGAAGACAACCAGGACGAAGAAGAGAAGATCGCCGAGATTATCCGTGCGCACGACCGAAACCAACTCTTTGTCGCCTTCACTGCTACTCCTGCGCCAGCCACGGTGACGCTGTTTGGTTCGCCGTTCGACACGTATACCGAGGCTGAGGCAATCGCCGAAGGCTACATCGTTGATGTGGCGTCAAGTATCATCTCCTACAAGACGCTCTACAACTTGCACTGCCCTATCGTGCCAAAGGCGGGCGAGGAAAAACTCTATCCGAAAGGCGTTGTATCGAAGGCGCTCCAGAACGTCGCCTACCAGGACGATGGGCTCATTCAGTACAAGGCGGAGGTGATGCTCCGCATTTTCGAGAGAGACGTCCGCCCGCTCATCAACGGGCGCGCCAAAGCAATGATCGTGGCGACCTCCCGCGTTGCCGGGCTGCACTATTTCAATATCATCAAGGAGAAACTCAAGGAGCGTGGCGCCGACTACAAGGTGCTGTACGCCTTCTCGGACTTTGTGCAGCCGGAAACCAATGAATCAATCCGGGAACATGCGCTCAACGAGCTGAAGGACGGTGAACTGATCGAGGACCGATTTGAGGGCGACGCTTATCGGCTGATGATCGTCGCGAACAAGTTTCAAACGGGTTTTGACCAACCGCTACTTGCCGGCATGTTTCTCGACAAGCCTGTCGTGGACCGCAATGCAGTGCAGACGGTATCGCGGCTGAACCGCTGCCACGAGGGAAAAAAGGCTGTCGTGGTGGTGGACTTCACCAACAACGCAACATCCATACTGAAGGCGTTCGCCAAGTATCGAAAGGGAACGCCGTTCGAGCCCGACGCACCGGACCGAGAATTATGCGTCAGATTGCGTAAGGAAATCCTTGCGGTGGGCGTTTTCACGCAGAACGATGTCGCCAATCTTGTCAATCAGTTGACCGCGGGAACGGATGCCCAAGTCCAATTCACTGCGAACGCCCTGCGCGTGCGATTCCAGGAACAGCTTCCCTCACTTGAGGAGCGTAAGACCTTCGTCTATCGCCTGGCTCGTTTCGTTCAGAGCTTTCATTTCCTGACCCGCTTTTTCACCTATCCCGATGACGTGAAAGAGTTTGCCACCTTCGCGGAATACGTCGGGCCGCAACTGATCAAGCAAGGCCCCGTTTCCGAACTGATGAAGCAGATTCGCCAAACGGAGGTTGTGAAGGCGGCAGTCGAATACCAGGGCGAGGTGCGGAGCGGTGAGGAAGTGACGCTCAAACCTGGTACAGGAAAGAAGGGGTCGGGCTTATCACCGGAAAAAGTCTCCGTACAAGACATGATTGAGAAGATACGGGCGCGGTTTGACATCAGTGACGAGGAGGCGCTGTACATTAAGCAGGTTATTGAGGAGAAGGCTGTCGATCCCGGTATTCGCTTCACAGTCCAGGCCCACCGCGAGGATAGTGGCTTTCTTGAAGGCTCGTACCGTGGTCAGGTGAACGGCGAGATACAAGATAGCTACGAAGGTCTCGCCCGCTACGAGGAACTTGCTGATCCTCGGTATATCGACACGGGTGGGATTTTCGACATCATGGCGGTGACGGTGATTCAGGGCCATTTGATGGCGGCGTAATGATATGAACAAAGGCATCAACAACATTCCCGCCCATGACCGTCCACGCGAGAAGTTGCTACGCAAAGGGGCAGCCGCACTAAGCGACCAGGAATTGTTGGCAGTGTTACTCGGTCAGGGTACGCCTGGGATGGATGTGATGACGCTCGCCGGTAAGCTGGCTCGGGTCATTGATGAGAAAGGGCTCGGTATACATGCCGAGGACCTGACCAGTTTTGGTGGCGTGGGGGACGCAAAGGCGACCTTGATCCTGGCAGCGATCGAGTTTGCCCGGCGACGTATCAAGCCAGAGGGGGCAAAAATTGAGACACCCTCCGACCTGCTGCCCCACGTGCGTCATTACGCCGACCGCAGGCAGGAGCATTTCCTTTGCGCCAGCATCAATGGGGCAAACGAAATTCTGAACATTCGCGTCGTCTCCATCGGTCTGGTCGACCGGACGCCTGTCCATCCGCGTGAAGTATTTGCCGAGGCATTATCCGACCGTGCCTCCGCGATCATCGTTGCTCATAATCATCCGAGTGGTGGCCTGGAACCTTCGGCTTCTGATATTGAAGTGACCGGACAGCTCAAGGCGGCAGGAGCCGTAATGGGCATCAGTCTTTTAGACCACATCATCTTTAACCAGCGCGGGTACTTCAGCTTTCTCGAAGCGGGACAGCTATAGTTATTCCTGATATTCTTCAAGCCGAATATCGTCCGCTTGCTCTGGCGTCACACCAATCAAGCCTACCGCTCCCATGCTGGCTGTCGGTTAGTTGCGATATCGTGGATGATTTCTTTCTCATCCCGCTTATCCTGGTCACGATATTGACGGAAAATTGTAGATAAGCGGACTGCCGGGCCAACAGCCTGGGCGATCAACTCTACGGCTTGAGGTGAAGCTACAACCAGCCATCCTTCAGCACTCACCTCCCTCAACCGTGGTGAGTGATTATGAATGGAACCGTCTTGCCATCTGATACTCTCGACCATAGTCGCCCCTTTCGCATCAACCCAGCGAAAGAGCCCTTCTGTTGCCAACCTCCAGCCCAACCGGAGCGGTATGTCAGGGTGCATTGCGAGCCAGTCGTCCGCCGTCAGCTCTACCTGGAAACGAGACCCCCGGATGATGGTAGAGGGCCAGATTTGGCTTTTCGCTAAGTGGGGATAATCCCACGCAAACCACTTCGAGCTAGAAGGAAAAAATTCATGAGGAGTATCCAAGGTGTCGGGACTAGGCCAATCGACATGGCAAATCATCATACATCGATCCTCCTGAGTCCTCTCCCAATCAAGATTCACGAAGCGGCTCAACTCGCCAAGGACAATCCTCCGTCACTTAGGACATTCAGAACCAAAGGAAAAGATTCAGCGCCACTACTGATCCAATCCTTTCGGGGGTAGGGGCCCATCTCTTCCCCGTTTGGCACAACTATTTCCAGAGGACGAGGGACGGGTAGCAAAAGAGAGAGGATAGGGTCGTGGAGTCTGGTAAAGTTTTGCAAGAAAGATAATAGCCCTTCATCCAGAATTTGAGTATCCGCGAGTTCTGTAAGGACATGCCCAAACGCGCGAAGAGCCACCGCTGCTCTGAGACGGCGGTATGGTATTTCTAAATGTGCGGCTTTCATCCAGTTAAGGAGTTTCTCTTCTGTATGCTTATTCCATTCGTCCCGTGGTTTCAGCGTGTCCATTAAGGTGACTGCTCGCGCCACTAAGTTTTGCAGTGGAACATCGGTAAGCTCCGACAGCATTTTAAACCGTTCCTGGAATGGGCGGATTAACTCCAAAGGATCATTACTATCCGGGAAGGGCTGTCCTTCAGGAAGTGCCTCCAAGGGAATCGTGATATTGGGTAGAGGAATCTCCGGTAGTTCCAGTTGATATGTCACAGGAAGCGTCTGTCGATCCGTCGATATTCTTGCCGGCTCCAGCTTGAGGACGTCCGCAAGCTGGAGAGCCATTTGGCGGACCGTCATCGAAGGCGAGGCGCAAAGCAATGGAATTGCTGTAGAGAACTGAGCGGCGAAGTCCGGACGGGTTTCTACCGTAGCTTCTAACAACGCCAAGGCGCACCCCTGGGTTTCTTCACAATCTGTCAGGAGTTTTTGAACGCGCTCAGAGATAAGGGTATCAGCAACCTTCCTGTGGATCAGTTCGCACACTGCCTGGTGTGCTTCATTTCGTATTTCGAATATTGGCAAAGCGGCATCGGTAAACAGCACGCCTAAGAGGATGTCTGCATGGGACTGGCAGTCTCGCGGATGAACGGACAGAGGCGGGCAGTCCTGGGCTTCAGAGAAGTCAGACAATTGGTAAATGTGCTGTTCAATTTCGTCCCATATGTCAGGAAGCTGAGGACGGGCAAACAGAATCGGTACGAGACGGTCCAGGCGATCAATGAACTGCCTTGGATACCTCGACTCTGAAAGGTAATCGTTGACCAACAGTGCGTATATTTTCTTCCGGTCGTAATCAGGATCAATTGCAATAAGGCTTTCGACAGCTCCCAATCTGCTGCCGCCATCGAATTGAGGGTTCCAGCCACTCGGTGACGATTGCGCAAGTGCTTGCTCCGCCAAGCTACGGGCCTCGTTGGTCCATCCGTGTGTTGCTAATCGCTTTGCAAGAAGGGTGAGGACGAGAGGGTGAGATTCGAGCCTGCCTAAACGCTCTTGTAGCGTTTGAATTTGGTTGCTTGTGACATCTTCGATTATCTTGCCGAGAATGTTTTCCCAACGAACATAGCCAACCTCGGTAATCTCATCGATCAGAGACAGCATATCTTCATAGGAATTGACTCGACTAATAGCTTCCTCCTCCGTCAATTTTTCGCCGGAAGCAAGTGTCACAGCGGAATGAGAAGTGTCTTCAGTCTGCTTTGAAGTGGCATGAAGCTTTTCTTCGATCCAGGTCGCCTCAAACCCCACCTGCTTCAACCCTGTAACCAGTCCACTGTAATAAGCCCAGCGTTCCGATGGTAACGCTTTTGTTTCGATTGTTCGGACGAGCGAGTTCAGGAGTTCCTTCGCTTGTGCATTCGTTCGCGTCTGACAGCATTGTACCGCAAGCAGTTCTGCCAAAGGTTCCTGACCATATGCTTGAAATGGTATCAGTAGGTGGCGCGCCACACTAAAGATGATCTCAATCGGCGGATCTGAATCTTTGAGCGCAGCCGTCAGTAAACCTGCAATCGCTCCGGTGTAGTGAATCGAATGATGTTCCAGTAGCCAGGCGCGTAGGTTGAATGCGTGGCCGGGACTCCAGGCTGAGGTAGTTTCTATAAGCGCCTGGGCCGCTTCCTGCACGTTTTCTCCACGATACGCTCTTTCAAGTACCGTGAGCGCGCCAGCAAAGCGACGAATTCGTTCTTCAATTCCCTCTTTCTGTTCGGTGTTGATCTTTACAAGCCATTTCATCCATAGAGAGAACTGGTCGTCTTTACTGTGATAGATTCCGAATGAAGTTTCCAGAAGCCGTTCTAACAAGGCATGGGCCCGTGATTTTTCCCCTACTTCCAACCAGGCAAAAGCCTGGTCAACACAATCGCGAGTGCGCTCTTCTATTTCATTCCAGACGCTCATTTCGCTCTCGACGCTGGAGAGGCGATCTTTGGTTGTCTCCAATGAATCTCCAACTCGGTATAACTCAATCGCAATGCGTCGTTTCCAGGCCGATTGCCAATACTGCCGTGTCGCTTCATCTTTCCATTGGCGGTCAAATGCTTCAGAGAGACCGGTCAGTGCCTCTGGCCCGTGGGCTGACACCATGTGAATCAGGAAGGCAAAATAGTCTGGAGCGGCACGACGGAGTTCGTACCATGACAACCGGTCCTTGGTTTCTTGCTGGCGTCTATTGAACAATACGAGAGCCGGATGGAGCTCGCGAAGTATCTCTGATGAAGTGAGCTTATCTCCTTGCCAGGCGCGTCCCCAGAGATTCGCCATTAGAACGATCATTCGCTCGAAGAGAACTCTTCCTCTTTGCCGTTCATTACTGATATCAGGGACCGCACTAACCGGGTCTGTGGACATGCCAGTTGCCGACCGTAACCGGTTCAGACGGATTCGTTGCAAGAACGGCGAGAGGTTTTTCCACTCATATCCAGACCGGGTCGAGTCGTAAGGGGGCGGCTGGGGAACCTGCTCTAACCATGTGGTAGCAGCCGTTTTGTCGTCTCTCAGACGAAAAAGAAACTCCGCGATGAATGTCTTTCCTGCGTCGTCAACAGGAGACTGGGCAGCCCAATCGAGAAGGCGGTCCAACGCAGGGAGAGCCTCCTCTGTTCTATTCCGGGAGAAGCAAGCCTGAAAATCAAGGCGATGAATGATGTCCGTTGAATCTCCTCGCTTCTCCAGTAGGCTTCGCAACATTGATGGGAGTTCTATGTTCCCGCTGGCAAAAACTCCATCTGCCAGAGCGAAACGGGCCGACTGTTGGAGATAGGCTGTCGCTTTCTCGGGAGACTGGTCAATGCGGAGGTGGGAAGTGTCGACCCGTAATTGGTCGATGGTGTTCAAAATCTGTTCCAGTGAGCGAAAATGATGCGCGACAGTCGCCCATGCCTCTATCCGGTCAGTCGCATTATGCTGAATGACGTCTACGCCCGCCGTACCACTTAGTAACTCTAATGGTTCGGCGGTATCGAAGATCATCTTGGCCGCTTCTAAATCTCCCTTTTCTATGAGTCGGTTGCAAAATTCTAGAGCTGCGCCCCCGTCAATTCTTAATTCCCTTCCACGGATGACATAGTGTAGTGCAGCCTCAATACCATGAAGTTCAAGGAGCAATTGTGGAAAGTCGATATCGCCGAGTTGACGATTCCGCTCACTTAATTCTTCCTCGATTAAGAAGCAGCGGATGACGGTAATGCCATCTTGCGCATCACGGGTAGCTTTGAGACTTAGGGCAATATCTTCTTGAATATCTTCGAGCGAACGGAGGGCATAAAACTGATTTCTAAAATTTTCTTGCGACGCCAAACGGAGAACCGTAGCCGAATCCCCCGCCCCCGCACGGTGGTATAGCTCTTCCCAACTCCAGACGGTTCCTCGTTCTGCTTGAGAGGCGTACTCCGCAAGCTGTCTGTGGCACGCTTGGTGCCGTTGTAAATCTTCGACGCCAAAAGGATTACGCCCTGTTTTGGCGAGGAGGAATTGACGAAAGCTACTATGGAAAAAGTGCCAACGAGAATCTGTCTCAACACGAAAATAATGGCGGGTGTGCTTGCTAAACCGTTCGGCAACCGTCTCTGGAACCCATTTGATAATCTCGTTCGGATCAATCGCTCCACGGAGCCTGCAAAGAAGGGCAAGAAGATTACGAATATCCAGATATCCCTCTAAGCTTTCCCAGTAGACTTCATAGTCCTGCTCTATATGACCTTGATAAGGATTGGTGGCAGTAAGGATTCCCTCGACTTGTTCAGCCTGTGTAGCAGCGCCTAGCTTCTGCAACAGGTAACTAAGCGCCAGCGGATGACCATCCGAAAGAGACAGGATTTTTTCTTTCTGCTCATACGACAAGGGAAGTTGGAATGGAGCCGATTCAATGACTCCGAATACCCCTTGCCGGTCGAGGGGACGCATCGTCAGCGTTCGCCCTTCTTCTCCCAGGTGGGCTTGGATACGAGGTGAGAGCCCAACCAAGTTCAGTGTTTGTGAACCCAGAATAAAGAGGACGCCATCAGGAACCCGTTCTGGGAGGTCTTTGAGAAGGGTTCTTGCGGGCGACTGTTCCCTCTCAATATGGTCCAGCCCGTCGACTAAAATCAGTGTTCGGATACCTTCCTTTTGCCATCGTTCGTGCAGTTCCAAAAGTTGGGAACTTAGCTGTTCCAGCAATTCTTCTCGCGATTCGGGATAGCTTGTTCCTTGGCCAGATACTCCCTGTTGTTTCAATGCGAGGGTGAGATCGTGAAGGAAATTCACCGCTTCACCGCGGCCAAGTCTGGCGTCATCCTGAACGAAGGCGTAGTAACGGATAACTCGAAATCCTCTCCGATAGCGTAAGGTCTGGGTAAGCGTGGTGGATTTGCCTGAACCTGGAGTCCCAATGAGGGCTAGATAACCTTGTGTATAGCGCTTCAGACTAGCTTCCAGATCGGCGACAGTCGTAGCAATAGGTTGATACAATTTCTCGTCAACCTGAAATTCGTGGCGAAATCGAAACTTGAAACGCTCTTCCCACCCAAGGCGCTGAAGCAACTCATCCCGGTCGAGTTGTATGCGGCGTTGCTCTCCACCTGCGATCTCAAAAAGGAGTCTGAAGACTTGATCTATATCTCTAACCCGTCTTGCTTCCTCGCGTCCCTGCGTACTCTCGTAAGATGACAATTGGTAGTTAAAGTGCAGATCACATGCCTGCACGAAGCGGAGGAAATCCTCATGACTGAGACCAGTTGCCTTCCATATGGCGGTCATGGCTGCTTGCCAGCCCGCTGGAACGGCATCTAAGCCTTGTTCCGCCCAACTTTTGTCTTGCCAACAGTCTCTCAAAAACGCCTGAAAATGAGCGTCCTTCGGTGGCGGATTATCAAGAGGAAGTTGGGCTTTGGAGGATGGAATCCGGTTGGTTGTCAGATGTACGTAAACCTGACGATCAGGGTGGCTATGAATCAATTGCTGCCAGCCATCTGCAAGTTGACGGATGAGGCTGGGTTTCGTTCCGCTGCTGCTCTCCTTCAATACGATGGAGGAAAAAGAGACATTCCGTACAGTCTCACTCCATTTAACCTGAAAGGCGTCTAGCCGTCCTGGCTTAGCAATCTGAATATCGTCTACCTGGCCAGCTTCAGGATCGGTGATCCTGACCCATTGAAAAGTTCCTTCCACTAAGGCTTCATAAATTAGCTTAGCCGCTACTCTGTACTGAGAGACGTAGCCAATCATTGCACGGCGTTCGCCGTCTGCCGGTTTTAATAAATTCTTCATGCTTCAGCGTACAACGAAGCGCTCTATATGGTTTCAGCCCGCTCCTCTTGGATTCCCATTCATCGCGTTTTTTCCCGAACAAGTGTCCTTGCCCAGCGGATAACTCTCTCTGCGACTGCCAGCGCTTCCTGATATTCTTCATGCAGAATGGCGCTTGCAATCCCAGGGTATCGAGTGGAAATCGCAAAACGGGTCAGGCGCTCCGCTTGTCTGATGGATGGAGGGATTTTTTGTCCTGTTTTTTCCAGCGTGGTGAGGAGTTCTGTAATATCGTGGACATACGGAAACTCGACTTCATGGGCAATCAAGATAGCCTTAATAGCCTTCTCCGCGGCTTGTTGCGTGTTGAAACACAAGTCTTCCAAATAGATATTTCGTCCGGGGGCTTTTGCCAGGAGGAGGTTGCTGCGGGCTCTGTTGAGCCATTCGCGGGGATCTTCAGGCGGATAACGTGCCGGCACGGTAGATTTCTTTTCCTTGGCGTAGTGCTGGGGCAATGACGAGACAATGCGTGTTTCGATAACGCTCAACTTGTTCCGGCGTCACTACAACCAGGTCTACCGCCTGTCCCACCCCATGCAGGTTCATATAAATATCGCCGACGAGTTGTCCTTGATCGAATTCTCCCTGCTTGACCACCAGGAGATCGACATCGCTATGCGGACCCATTTCGCCACGAGCCGCAGAGCCAAACAGGATGATCCGCTCCGGCTGGGCAACGGCGACGATACGCCGAACGATCTCACGCAGGAGTTTTGAAGCTATCTTTGCCATCTGCTCTGCTTCTTCGATGCTCATAAGCATACCGCGAACCGGATAGGTATCATACCTTTCCCGCCAAAGTTCACCCTTGACGCTGGATCAAAGGTCAGGTGCTGTCTGATTTGAGAGAGTCGGGCTTAACCGACAAGTTTGACTCGTGTCAGGAGGCAGGATATCCGTTTCCTTAATAAGAGGGGGAGAGATGCCAAAGCAAATCCGCCGAATTGTGACCGGCCACAATACTGAAGGAAAATCGGTCATTGCTGAAGATGCCATTGCCACGAGCATTCTGGATCTCGAAGCAGTGCCGGGACTGCGAGCCACTGATCTGTGGGAGACGACAACTGCGCCTGCTGACCTGTCCGGTGATGCCGACCCGGTTGATCGTCCTATGCATCTGGAACCTCGGCCGACCGGGACAATCTGCCGCGTCGTCGAGTTTCCGCCCGATGCGGCCTGGCAAGACCGGACTGATGCGAGCGAAGTCTTTTCCTCCATGGAGGCGGGTCATGCCGCCGACTCTACCAGCTCGACCCCGATGATGCATAAAACCGCCTCAGTAGACTATGCCATCGTCCTGTCAGGTGAGATGTGGGCGGTCATGGAAGAAGGTGAAACCTGCATGCGGGCTGGAGATGTCCTCATCCAGCGGGCGACCAATCATGCCTGGAGTAATCGTTCAGCCGAGCCCGCTCTGGTGGCTTTCGTTTTGGTTGGCGCACAATCCGGGTAAAAATGGCGAGGACCTCCCCTTGCCCGATGAGGTGCGCGCCTAATCAGCATAGCCTCTTTTCCCTGCGTTCTTGTTTGTTTTAGCTTTTTAGCTAAAATACGGTCATAAAGAGGAAATGGGATGAAATCTGTCTACGTTGACGACGCGCTCCATCGCAAACTGAAGCGGCTCGCCCAAGAGAACCAGCAAACTCTGCTCTCTCTGTTGGACCGCTTTGTACGGGATGGAATCGAGCAAATAGAAAAAAAAAGGATCAGCACGCAGGCGACAGGCCGAGAGCCTATCGGCATGTTTGGAGTGGACAGGAAGGGGAAGAAAAGAGTGGTAGAAGTCGAGGACGCCTCCGCTGAGAGTCGTTACCAGGGGGTTGGGGAGCGTGATGGCCGTTTTTGATTTTACGACCCCTGTTCCCGACCGGCTCTACTGGGATTCGAGTTTTCTGGTCAATATCGCCTTTGCTGCCGCTAAGTTCCACACTCAATGCACGGCCTACTATCATCGCCTCAAGGACGAGAGAGTCCCTGTCCTTATTTCTAACCTGACTCTGGATGAAACCTGGTACATCTTATTGAAGCTCGAAACCGAACAGCTTCATGCCCCGCAAACTTTCTGGCAGGTCTATCGAGAAGAGCCTGACCGTCTCAAACCCATCTTGCGGAAGCTCCGAGAGTTTACCAAAAGGCTTGATCAGTTACCGCATGTCTCCTTTGTTGGAACAGAAGCAGGTTCATATCAGACGGCACTCAAAACAATGGAACGTAACCTCTTACTGCCTCGGGACGCCTATCATTGGTCTATTATGCAGGACCATGAGGTCCCCATCATTGCGACCACAGATATGGACTTCACGCGCATTCCAGAGGTCACGATCTATACCTGTAACGAAAAAATGCTGGCAGCGTGATTGCTCTCAAGGTCTTGAATTGCGAGGCGGGCGAGGCCAACCCTTGACGCTATCCCTGTGGGCTGTGTAGACATCAGAAGACAGCCTGGAGGGGAGATGCGGTTCACATCAGAGCAGATTGACGTTGACGACTACCACGCCGCGGTCGAGCTGTTCTTTGAGCGCGGCTGGACCGACGGTTTGGCTATTGTTCCGCCGACCGAAGAGCTGGTTGCGGCCATGATTGCGGCCTCGGGCCGTGAGCCGCGCGAGGAACTGGGTGAGATTCCGCCGGCGCAAGGCATCGCCACGATTGAAAAGCTGGCGATTAACAGCGTCATGGCCGGCTGCCGGCCCGAATATTTCCCGGTTATCATTGCGGCGGTCGAGGCCCTGCTGGAGCCCGAGCATAATCTGAACGGCGTCCAGACAACCACCCACTGCTGTGTCCCCTTAACCATTGTCCATGGCCCGATTGCGACCCAACTCAGGCTCAACGCGGGCGATGGGGTGTTTGGCAGCGGCTTTCGAGCCAACGGGACCATTGGCCGCGCCATCCGTCTGATTCTCTGGAATCTGGGCGGGAACGTCCCGGGCGAGGTGGATAAGTCAACCCAGGCCCACCCCGGCAAGTGGAGCTTCTGCATTGCGGAAAAGGAAGAGGCTAACCCCTGGGAGCCGCTGCACGTGGAGCGCGGCATCGCAGCCGGCAAGAACGCGGTGACCGTGTTTAGCTGCGAGGCGCCCCACTCGGTCTTATGCTACGGCACGGTCAAACAGATGCTGGCCTCGCTGGTCAGCTCGCTCGGCAGCTTGGGCAGTAATAATGTCCAAGCCATGGGGGAAACCCTGGTTGTGCTGAACCCCTGGCAGGCGCGTCAGTTTCAGCGCGAGGGCTGGTCCAAGCCCGAGATTCGGGTGTATCTATGGGAACACGCCCGGGCCAGGCTGGGGGATATTCGGGAGGTGGACGCCCTGGGGATAGCCGACCAGTTCTGGCCGAGTTGGGTAGAAAAGGACAACGACGACTACCGGGTGCCCATTGCCGAGCGGCCGCGGAATATCCATATTGTCGTCGCCGGAGGAGAGACGTATTTCGCGGCGATCTGTCCGGGTTGGGGCGGACTCGGTGGCTTTGCCGTAACCAGGGAAATTCAACACAGTCAGTGAGGTGCCATATGCGGGTACTCAGCCCGGTCGGAGTCCGACGACCATTCGCCGAAAAGAAAATCGATCATACCGCCACGGGCTGCGTGATCGGATTGGTGAACAATGGCTTTGGCAACGAGATCGCCGGGCGGTTTTTTGAACGGCTCAAGGAACTCTTGGAGGCGAAGCCGTCGGTGAGCGCCGTATCGGTCTGGCGCAAGCCGGTGTTTACCCGTCCTTCGCCCGAGGCGCTGGTGAACGAGGTGGCCGCCGCGTCCCAGCAGGCCGTTGTCGGCCTGTGTGCCTGAGGGTCGTGTACGTCGGGCTGTATGCTCGACGCCGCAAAACTGTGGAAGCGGGGGGTGCGCGCCGTGGTCGTGACGTTTGATACCTTCCTGGTTGCGGCCCAGGACCAGGCCAAAGCCATGGCCATGCCGGAGATTCCCATCGTGGTCATCCCGCATATCAAGGCCGGGGAAAAGCCCGAGGATTTTCGGGGTCGCGCCGAAGAAGCGCTGGCCGAGATTGCCGCGCAGCTCGAACTGGACGGACCGCCTCTCCAGCCTGCCGCGCCCGGCGTCATCGAGAGCGGAGAGGAGAGACCCATCCATGCCGAAACTTGAAATCGTTGATCCCTGGGGATTCGACCAGCGCTATACGTTCTCGCCCGCGGTGCGCAAGGGGAATCTGTTGTTTATTTCCGGTTTGACCGCCTTCAACGCCAAGGGAGAAATTGTTGGCGAAGGCGACATTGTGGCCCAGACGCGCGAGATCTTTCAGAAGATCGGCAAAATCCTGGACGCCGCCGGGGCGAGCTTTGACGATATTGTGAAGACCGTGGACTATATCACCACTAAAGAAGGCTATCGCGGGACCGCTGCGGTGCGTCGCGAATTCTTTACCAACGGCTTTCCCGCGGCAACCGGGATAGTGGTGAGAGAGCTGCTGCGCCCGGAAGCGCTCATAGAAATTGATGCGATTGCCGTGCTGGATGAGAAGTAGATGGCTACAACCAAATACTTTGAAGATTTCGAGGTTGGTGAGGTTTTTCGCTCGTCGGCCAAGACCCTGACCGACGCCCATTTCCTGTTCTTCGCCGGCATGACGGGCGATAACCACTCGATCCACTATGACGACGAGTACGCCAAGGCCACCCGCTTCGGCAAACGGGTCACGCACGGCTTGCTGGTCACGTCCATGGGGGCGCTGGGCGCGTCCGAACTGTCGCCGCTGGTTGAAGAGTCGATGGTGGCCTTTCTGGAGCAGTCTGCCCGATTTCTCAAACCGGTCCTGATCGGCGATACCATCCGACCGGAGCTTGAGGTCAGCGAGCTCATTCCCAAAACCGAGGTCGGCGTCCTGCGGCTCAAAACCCGGATCACCAATCAGCGGGATGAGGTCGTGCTGGAGGGCATGCATGCCTATCTGATCAAGAAGCGGCCGCAGCCCTAGCGACTGTCTCGTGCGTAAAAAAGGAGAGCGTCATGTCCTACGATGTTGTGCTTAAAGGGGGGACTGTTATTGATGGCACCGGACGGGAGCGGTTTACCGCGGATGTCGCGCTGAGCGGAGATCGAATTGCGGCGGTTGAGGCCAATATTCCGTCACACCAGGCGGCCACCAGCCTCGACATTGGGGGGCTGATCGTGTGCCCCGGCTTTATTGACCATCACACCCATTACGACGCCCAGATTCTCTGGGACCCGCTGGCAACCTGTTCGTCCTGGCACGGGGTGACTTCTATTATCATGGGCAACTGTGGGGTCGGTCTTGCGCCATGCAAGCCCGCCGACCGGGAAGCCCTGGTGGGCGATCTGGTCAATGTGGAAGGCATGTCCCTGGAGGTGCTGCAACGCGGGGTTGACTGGTCCTGGCAGGGCTTTGACGAATACCTCAACGCGGTCGGCCAACGTGGGCTGGGCATGAATGTCGGCATGATGCTGCCGCTCTCACCGTTGCGCCAGTATGTGCTCGGCGAGGAGAGTAAGGAGCGGGCGGCAACGGAGGCCGAGATTCGGCAACTCAGCGGGCTCTTCCAGGCTGCTATGGACGCCGGTGCATTTGGTTTTTCCACAACCGTCTTACCCCAGCACCTGGGGTTTCAGGGCCGACCCCTACCGTGCCGGATGGCCAGCCGGGACGAATTGGCAGCCTTGTCCGGCGTACTCAAAAAACTCGGCCGGGGGAGTATCGAGATCGCCCTGACGCGCAGTCCGGGGTTCTTGTCCGATGAGGAGTATGACCTGCTGACCTTCTTGCTGCTACACAGTGAACGGCCGGTGACGTGGCTGGGGCTGCTGCAAAAGCCGGAAGCGCCCCCCGACGCCTGGCAGGCCGCCGTCAATCGGGTGGTGCCGCTGTTTGACCGGGGCTATCTGCCGCTGGGGCAGGTGCCGTGCCATTACAAGAGCGCCCGCTTCAGTCTGAAGCGCCCGTTTATCTTTGGCAATTTCGATTGCTGGAAGCCGATCTTCGACCGCCCCCTGGACGAGCAGCAGCGCATGTGTGCCGACCCCGCCTTTCGGGCCGCGTTTCGTGCAGAGCTGAAACAGCCGCGTATTTTCACCGGACAGTGGGAGCAGCTGAGCGTGTTCACGGTCAACAAGCCGGAGTTGCAACCCCTACTGGACAAGAGCCTGGCCAGCCTGAGCCGCGAGCGCAGGAAAGACCCGCTCGATCTGTTTTTTGAGCTGGCCCTCAACGACGATCTGGACATGCAGTTCTTGTACGAGTTCGGCGAGGTCAATAAAGACATGCTCACCCATCCGCATACCCTGGTCGGTTTGTCCGATGGCGGGGCACACGCCGATATGCGCTGTGAGGCCGGGTACTCGACCTATCTGCTCGGAACGCTGGTACGCGACAGACAGATGCTGTCGCTCGAAGACGCCATCCGGAAGTTGACGTCCGTGCCCGCCCAGGTCTTTGGCGTCCCCCTGCGCGGGACGGTCGCCGCGGGCATGATCGCCGACTTGGTGGTCTTTGATCCCGAGAGCGTCAACTGCGGCAAACAGGAGCCGGTGCATGATTTCCCCGGTGGAGGACTGCGCTATATCGAAAAATCGACCGGCATTGCGCATACCATCCTGAACGGCCAGGTGCTGTTTTCAGACGGGCAGCCGACCGGCCCGCTGTCCGGCCGCGTGCTGCGCTCGAACGTGACGGCGTGAGATTGTTAAAAAGTGAGTGGTAGATGAAAAACAACCCTCTTCCGAGGCTTGATGAAGAGCGCGCTGAGGCAACGGCTGCTTCCGCACTGTCGCCTAAAGCCGGGAGAAATCTGGCAAGACCCACAAGGCCGACATAAGGTGGGCTGTCTGGATACGACGGACGCGAGCCAGATAGGGTCGCTCATGAACGGCGAGCAGGCCGCATTGGCGATTCAGGACCCGCCGTACAACCTCGTTGCCTTTGAAGTCAGAAAACTTCACGATTTTATCGACTGGTCAGAACAATGGGTGCGCATGAACGACTCGGTGCTTTTCTCGGACTCGTCGTTCTATGTCTGGATTGGTGCAGATCAAAAAAACGCATTCCAGCCGCTTCCTGACTTCATGCTCATGCTGCGGCGGGTAGAGAATTTTCAGGCGCGTTCGTTCTTGACCATGAGAAACCAGCGTGGTTACGGAACGCAGAAAAACTGGATGTCTGTTCGGCAGGAGCTGCTTTACTACACCAAGGGCAATCCCTTCTTTGAGGTTCAGTATACCGACATCCCGAAAATCCTCCGTGGCTATTACAAAGAAGTAGGGGGGGAGCGCACGGAAAATATCGAACGCAGTAAGTCTGAGAATATTCGGCCCGGTAATGTGTGGGTTGATATTCAGCAGGTTTTTTATCGGATGGAGGAGAACGTATCCGGCTGTTATGCGCAGAAACCGATCAAGGCCATAGACCGTATAGTCTCGGCCAGCTCTCGCAAGGGCGACCTCGTCATAGATTTCTTTGCGCACTCAGGGTCAACCTTACTCTCGTGCGAGCGTCTGGGGCGGCGGTGCTTTACGACAGATATCGACCCTATTTACTGTGAGATAACCATACGACGCCTGGAATTGTGGCGCAGAGCCGGGCGGCTCGGCTGGCAGAATGGACACCCTCTTGAAACGGTTGTGCCAAGTCGGGATAGCGTAGCAACAGCCGATCAAGCAGCGTGGTCTACGCGGCAGGCTTCATGACGCAATGCGCGGACCCTCTTTGCCAACTTGTCAATACCGGCGAGCAGTTCGTCTATCGTCCCGGACAGGTCGAGGGCGGCAATCTCCAGCCGTTTGCCGGCGTATCGGATTTGATGCACGACCGGCTCCGCCTCGCCCTGTGCGTAGATCAGCAGCCCGCCGGGCAGGTTGAGGGCGGTGGTGTAGGCGAGGAGTTGATAGAGATCGGCGTTGGGGACGTGTTCATCCCTGATTCGCTTGTACTTGGCGTCGCCGACGAACGTGCAGGTCTGGCCGTCCCACCACGAGAGGTCGGGCTTGAGCGGAACTCGCCCCGCCTCATCGAGCGTCACGTGGGGGATGTAGTCGTCAGCGCGGAACGTGCGCTCCGAAACGCCGAGCGCCTCCCGGAGCGCTTGCGTTACGAAGTCCTGGAACACCTTGTTCATATCCATCAGGAAGCCCGGCGCCCGGTTGCCGCCGCGACCGGCCTCGAAGGACGCATGCCGCAGGACAAGGCGCGATAGCGCCACGACCTCGCGGTAGTGCGCGTTCAGCCGGTCGAACGCGACCTCGGGCACGGCGTTCGCCGGGAACTCGACGAGCGACACATTCGTCAGCCTTGCGCCGACCCATCGCAGGCCGGCACGGGACTGCGGCGAGCGAACCCGCATCCGTCCGAGCCGTGCGGCAGCCGCCTTCACCAGACGGTTTGCCGTGATGTCGGCCGTAAATTCGTCGTAACGGACTTCGAGAGGCAAGGGGACGCCGAACCTGCGCCGTATCTGTTCGGTGATACGGACTCGTCCGCGAACGGTGTGCATTGCCTCCTCTTCGGTCCGATACCCGTGGAGCAGTCCACTGGCGAATGCGCGACGAGCAGTGGCGGCAAGCGCTAACGACAATGCTTCGACAAGCGACGGTACACCCTCGAAATTGAAACGCTCCATCTCCCGGAGCTTGAACGATCCCATTGCGTAGGCGGCGAGGAAGAGTACGCGCGAAATGTTCAGCTTAGGAAGGATGGACACCGACAAGTCACCGATCTCAAGCGCACCGATGATAGAACTAGGTGTTAGGCTGTACGCGCCATCCTCGCCGAAGGCAGGCTCGATAGTGAGCGACTGCAGGACCTCGCGTAACCTGTCGCGCTCAATGACGGAGAGCCGCACCGGAGCGCTTTTGACATATTCCCGCAGATCAACCTGACGCATCGGCGTCGTCCTGCTCCGCGCCGTGGTTGATGGTCTCGTGCCGGAGCGTGTCAAGGTCGAATTCGCCGAGGCGGTCGTGTTCCCCATAGAGGTGCTCCTCGATATAGGGACGAACATTGTGCTCCCAGATCAGGCGCAGCATTTCCTCGTTGAGATTGCGCTTCATAAAGTAGCTCGGTCCGATGGCCGCCTGATGGTCACCTAGCTTCTCGTTCGCACGGTTGACGATATCGGCGACCCACGACATGGCGGGCGCGTTCTGTTCCAGCCAGCGCTGCAACATGCCTTCGACCGGCGGTTTGTGGGGGTGGAACTCCACGAAGTGGAACCGGCGGCGCAGAGCGAGGTCCACCAGAGCAATGGAGCGGTCGGCGGTGTTCATCGTGCCGATGATGTAGAGGTTGTTGGGGAGCGAGAACGGTTCATCGGCATACAGAAGGCGCATCTCCTCGTCTCGGTACTCCAGCAGGAAGTAAAGCTCGCCGAACACCTTGGAGAGGTTGCCCCGGTTGATCTCGTCGATGACGAGGAAGTGCTTCGCATCCGGCTCGGCTCGCGCCTTCTCCGCCGCCTCAAGCAGCGGCCCGTTCCTGAGTTTGAAGCCGGGCTGCCCGTCGATCAGCGCAGGTCGGTAGCCTTGGACGAAGTCCTCGTAAGCGTAGGACGGATGGAACTGAACGAGCCGGACGTGCCCCTCCGGTCCGCTCAGGCAGTTCGCCAACTTACGCGCAACGAAGGTCTTTCCTGTGCCGGGCGGCCCCTGAAAGATGACTTGGCGCTTATCGTCGAGCAGCTTCTCGATTTCGTGAAGGTACTCAATGCCGAACAGGAGCTCGTCAGCGAGGGATTGCAAGGCGGATGTGGGCTCCGGGGCAGGGGAGTCGTCTGGCGGTACGGGCTGTCTATGCTGACCGTTGTCCTGCCAGAGTCTTTTAATATGGGCGTCGTAGAAGTGAAAGTCACTCCCATACTCGGTTGCCAAACCGCTACGAATCTGTTCCAGCTTGCGGTCAATATCGTCCGTCGGCTCCTTGACACGATCCGCGAACGTATTAGCGATCTTCTCTTTGTCACCGAAAGATGTGATTGCCTCGAAGGTATCAGGAAAGACGAGATGGAGAATGGCTTCGCGTTGCATGCGATACCGATTGCCGCTGTTGGAAAGCAGCCGACTTCTGAGGGGGATATTATTCAGAAAATTCTTGAACTCCCAAGGATCGTCGAGTAAGAGCACGCATGCATTGGATTGCTCCTTCCATTGCTCAACAAACTCGATAATAAACCCCACCTGAAACGGACGATAGGTATTGAAGCCCTGTCCTGAACGGACGAGGCCGGGTACAAGACTAGCAACGAGGCCAGGTGGAATTGCTACGGGCGACGGTGCCCATCCCAGTACCGTATTAATCGTCTCCTGTTCTCTATCAGTATTTTTAGCGTACTCAATCAAGAAGTGGAAATAGAGTACTTCTCCCATCAGTTGGTAGACCTCAGGAGGGCTGTTCGCCAGTTGCCGTTCCAACTTATCAATGAAACGGTCCTGTGATTCGTCAGGATTGTTCAGGAAGCGCTCGTGGAGTTCACCAAGCCATTGACGAGACCAGATTAGCTCGTCTGGGGTGAAGAGAGAGCCGTCGGTTTGCAACGCGCTATCGACCCACTTACTCGCGGCTTCGTATACCTTATCAGCCTCCGCGCGTCTCGATCCCATCGTCATTCCTCCTCGCTTTGCAATAGTGTGCGAACGCCGCCCATAGCACATTAGCCAGTGCGGCGTGAGCTAAGCGGACAGCACGTCCAGATACTTCAGCCCCGAACCGGTATTGAACAGGACGACAGATTCGTCGGGTTTGACCTCGCCCCGCTGCAGCAGGTGCCTGAGCGCCGGCAGACAGGCCGCTCCCTCCGGGGCTGGAAAGATACCCTCGGTCGAGCCGATTTCCCCGACCGCGGCCAGCAGTTCCTCGTCGCTGACACTCACCGCCGTGCCGCCGCTTTTGCGCAGAATATCAAGCATCATGAAATCGCCAATCGCCGCAGGCACGCGCAGGCCTGAGGCCACCGTATGCGGCCTGGGAATCTCCGCGCCGTGTGACGCGCCAGTAGCAAAGGCGTGCACGATGGGCGCGCAGCCCGCCGCCTGTACGCTCACCATGCGGGGGCGGCGCGCGTCGATCCAACCGAGTTTTTCCATTTCGTCAAACGCCTTCCACATGCCGATCAGCCCCGTCCCTCCACCGGTGGGATACAGAATGACGTCCGGCAGGGACCAGCCGCACTGTTCCGCCAGCTCATAGCCCATCGTTTTCTTGCCTTCGAGACGGTAGGGCTCCTTCAGGGTCGAGACGTCGAACCAGCCCTCTCGTTCTTTGCGTTCGGCGACGAGCTTGCCGCAATCGGTAATAAGACCGTCAATAAGAGTGACGTGGGCGCCCGTCTGCTGGCACTCAAGCCGATTGGCCAATGGAACATCTTTGGGCATAAAGATATGGGCTTCGAGGCCGGCCTGCGCCGCATAGGCCGCCAGCGCGCCGGCCGCATTCCCGGCCGAGGGAACGGCCAGCTTTGTCACTCCGAGTTCTTTGGCCATTGAGACGGCCAGGGCCATCCCGCGGGCTTTGAACGATCCGGTGGGATTGAGCGACTCATCTTTGATAAAGAGCCGCGACAGGCCGAGTTGTTCACCCAGCCGCCTTGTGTGCAGCAGCGGCGTCCAGCCTTCGCCCAGACTGACGATATTGTCGGCCTGGACAACGGGCAGCACCTCTCGATAACGCCACAGACTTGCAGGGCGAGCGGGTAGGCGATCTTTTCGGAACGTCGCCGCGGCCCGCTCAAGATCGTAGTGAACCAATAAGGGCTTGCCACACTGGGTACACAGGTTATGGAGCTGATGCGGCGCGTGGTAGGCTGCGCAGGCTGAACAAGAGAGATGGGTAACGTTCACGAGTGCTCATCCTTTCTCGTCGTTTTCGTCTTTGGCACGCAATGAGATGCCGAGTTCAGCAGCCGCGCGTTCGTAGATATTACTCCGGGGACCGAAGGCAATAATTTCGATGACGGAGCCTTTGATACGCAGGATAAGCCGGTTCCTGCCGACTCGATAACTTCGGAGTTCTAGCAGTTCATCTTTGAGAGGCTTTGTCTGGTGCGGATTAGCTGCGATAGCTCGAAAGGCTGCTTTTACCCTTCGTTTGAAATGTGGGGGGAGGTGAATGATTGCATCTCGGACAGCCTTCGCGGTTTCTATACGATACCGGGGCGTTTTCACCATGCTCTTCCTTCAGAGCGGCTCCCCAAAGATATCTTCAAAAGTGAATCGTTGCCCTTTCTGGAGTTGCCGAAGTCCACGTTTAATTTCTCGCATCAATTCGGGATTCTGACGAATTGCTCTTGTCTCTTGCCAACTCGCGAACTCGTCCGCACTCATCAGGACAGCGGCAGGACGCCCGTTCCGGGTGATGGTAATTTCTTCTTCCGTACTCTCTATATCTGCGATAATCTGGCTGAGTTTCGCTTTTGCCTCAGATAAGGGAAGATTGCGTGGCATCTCATTTCTCCTCTCAATAGACTAAAATTCAGACTAACTTTTAAGAAAGGAGAGAGCAAGAGAAACAAGCGATATCGCCCATTTCTTATTGAGACTGTGCCAAGGTGGGTGGTGACTCGCGGGGAGCAAGAGCGCTCCCCGAGCAATAGCCTGCGTCCGTTTAGTTCAGTCCTTGCAGACTCTCGACAATATCACCCGGTTCAAGCCGGGTGGTATAGTTTGCATCGATATAGGCCAGCCGAATGGTTCCGTCCCGGTCAATGACATAGGTGCCGGGTATGGGTAGCTCCCAGGCGTCGTCGCCGTTGTATTCGGGCAGTTGGATGCCCATTTTCTCAAAGGTCTCCTGGAGCTCATCGACAAATCGGAAGGCCAGCCCGAACTGCCGGGCGACGTTGTTGCCGGCGTCGCTGAGCACCTCAAACTGGAGCGCATTCTTCTCGGTCACCGTCAGCGAGCTATCCGGGGTTTGGGGCGAGATGGCGATCAGGGAGGCGCCCTGCGCCTGCATCTCGGCCAGACGATTTTGATAGGCCTGCAACTGCAGGTTGCAGTAGGGTCACCACGCGCCTCGATAAAAGGCAATGACCGCCGGTCCTTTGGCCAGGAGCTGGGACAGCGTCACCGTCTCGCCACGGGCGTTGGGCAGGGTAAAGTCGGGAGCCTTGTCTCCGACCTTCAGGGCTTTTTCTGTGATGCCGGATTTCACCTGATCTTCTGTGGTGCGGACCAGCACCTCGCGAATTGCCGGCGGAATTTTTGGCAGCATCTCCTTTTGGAAAGCTGCGATTTGTTGCTTGAGCTCGTTGTTGAGCCCGGCTTCTTGACCGCTCATACACACTCCTTTCGGATAGATAACAAAAATGGCCGTAGACCGACCGGTCCATCCATAATGATTGTCCGGGGGTGAGTCAACGGGAGAAACGCGGCGAGCTTGAGCAAGACGGTCTGGCGGCAGGTCGGGCCCGAGTGTGGTGACGTGACAGCCCGACTTCCTGGACTGGCTATTCTATCCGTAGTATAGTCCCGCGCGAGGTCGGAGCGGGAGATATGGATGCGCAGACGATATTTCTCCCGGCCACCAAGGACGACGCATGAAGCCTGCCCCCTTTGAGTATATTGCCCCGGAGTCGATCGAACAGGCGCTGGCGGTCCTTGCTCAGTATGGTGACGAGGCCAAGATTCTCGCCGGGGGACAGAGTCTGATGCCGCTCCTCAATATGCGGCTGACAACCCCCGGCATTATTGTGGACATTAACGGCTTGGACGAGTTGAGCTATATCCGCCAGGAGGGTGAGCGCCTGCATATCGGCGCACTCACCCGGCAGTACCGGCTTGAACAGGACGCGCGTATTCGGCAGGCCGTGCCCGTTTTGGCGGCGGCCACGCGCCTGATCGGCCATCCGCCCATTCGGTACGCGGGGACAATTGGGGGAAGCCTGGCCCATGCCGACCCGGCCGCGGAACTGCCGGCGGTCATGTGCGCCTTGGAGGCGGAGCTGACCGTTGTTGGGCAGTCCGGCGCGCGCCGTATTCCAGCGGCTGATTTTTTTCAGGGCCCCCTGAGCGCGGATATCCGGCCCGGCGAACTGCTGGCCGAAGTCCGTATCCCCATCCGTGAGAACGTGGTGTGGGGGGTGCGGGAGTATACCCGCCGGGCGGGGGATTTTGCCCTGGCCGGCGCGATCGTGCTGGCCGAGATGGAGGCCGACCGTTGGACAAACGGCCGGGTCGTCCTGTTTGGGGTGGAAGATCGACCGCTGCGGGGCACGCAGGCCGAAGACGTGCTGACTCAGCCGGCCCTGTCTGACGACCAGGCCGACGCGGTCGCGGCAGCGGCGGTCGCCGGCCTCGACTGTCACACCGACCTGCATGCCTCGGCCGGGTATCGGCGGCAGCTCGCTCGGGTGATGGTCAAGCGCGCCTACCTGGATGCGCTTGCCATGTGGGACGGGAAAAGAGAGCACGTGGCCGGGAGCGCATAGTGCAGCCTCAACGTCGAACCATTGTGACGACCGCGGTCAACGGCGCGCCGGTGGAAACGCTGCTTGACGTTCGCACCACGCTGGCGGACTTTCTGCGCGAAGAGGCGGGCTGCACGAGTGTGCATCTGGGCTGTGAGCATGGGGTGTGTGGTGCCTGTACGGTACTGCTTGACGGCCTGCCGGTTCGTTCCTGTCTGCGTTTGGCCGTGCAGGCGGAAGGACATGCAATCACCACGCTTGAAGGGGTGATGCAAACCGAGTGCGGAAAAACGATCGGGCAGGCTTTTGTCGAGCAGTTTGCCATGCAGTGCGGCTTCTGCACGGCCGGCATCGCCCTCAGCCTGTATCATCTCCTGGAGAGCGCGCCGGAGCCGATCACGGACGGGGATATCTACGAGACGCTGGGCGGGCATATCTGTCGCTGCACCGGTTATGTGAGCATTGTGGAAGCGGCCCAGCGCTTACGGGACCAAAGAGGATGAACGAATCCGCTGTGCCGCCCTCAACAGAAGGCCGGCGTCTCTTCGATCTCCAGGCCCAGTATATTGCCGATCTCACTCCCCTGCCCAATCTTGCCCAGGCCGCGGTGGTCAGAAGCCCGTATGCGCACGCGCGTATTCGCAGCATTGATTCCCGCGCCACGCTTGCCCTGCCGGGCGTCATAACCGTGCTGACCGGGCGAGAAATCCAGGCCTGGAGTCGTCCGTTTGCGGTGGCTGCCGAACGGCCTGGGCGCTACTATTCCTGCGCCATCGACAAGGGGCGCTACGTCGGTGAGCCGGTCGCCGTTGTGGTGGCCGCTGATCGCTATATTGCCGAGGACGCCCGCGATGCAATCGAGGTGGAGTACGAGCCCCTGCCGGCCGTCGTCGATGTTGAGGCGGCCATGCAGCCCTCGGCCCCCATCCTGCACGAGGAGCTGGAAACCAATGTCGCCCTTGAGCGTCAGCTCACCTACGGTGATGTGGCTGCGGTCTTCGGCGCGGCGGATGTGGTGTTCTCGCAGCGTTATGTTTTTCCGCGCTATCAATCCTTTCCCTTAGAAACCTACGGGATTATCGCGAGTTGGAATCCGTCCTCACCCCAGGTCAGTTTTTGGGCCAATTTCCACGGTCCGTATAGCATGCTGGCGGTTCTGGCCGGGGCGCTGCGGCTTCCCCTCAGCAAGCTGCGGGTGGTGACGCCGCCGGATGTGGGTGGTTCGTTCGGGAATAAGATCGCCCTGTATCCCTATATGGCCCTGATGGCGCTGGCTTCCCGGAAGGCCGGCCGGCCGGTCAAGTGGATCGAAGACCGCCTGGAGTCGCTCAGCGCCAGCTCGACCGGAACGGACCGCGTGACGGAACTTGAGGTCGCGGCTCGCAACGACGGCCAACTGCTCGGTCTCAAAATGCGCCTCATGGACAATGTGGGGGCCTATATTCGGGCGCCGGAACCGGGCTGTTTGTTTCGTCCGATCGGCAATTTTATGAACGCCTACAAGATCGAGCATCTGCAGGTCAACGCCCTGGCGGTCATGACAAACGTCTGCCCCAGCGGGCCGAATCGGGGTTATGCCTGCCAACAGCACTATTTCCCGATTGAGCGCGCGATTGACGAACTCGCCCTGAGGCTGGGCAAAGACCCGGCCACGCTCCGGTTGCAGAATCTCATCCAGCCCCAGGATATCCCCTACCGGACGGTAACGGGCGGACTGTACGACTCCGGGGATTATCCCCGCGCCACGCAGCGGGCGCTGGAACTGAGCAAGTACTGGCAACGGCGGCGGTCCACGCGGGCGGCGGGTCCGAGTGATGCCGGGGTATGGCGCGGGGTTGGCCTGGCGCTGGCGATAGATCCCTCGGGCTCGAATATGGGCTATATCGATGTGAGCAAGAAAGCCACCCAGCGCCGCCCCAACCTCGTCCGGGTCGGCTCGGCACAGACGACCCGGATCTATTTGGACGCGACCGGCGGTGTCACCCTTGAGCTGGAGACCGCGGCCCACGGACAGGGGCAGGAAACGACGGCCGCCTTTCTGGTCGCCCAGGCCCTGGGCATTGCGCCGGCAGAGGTGACGGTTATTGCCGGGATGGATACCGGCTCCAGACCCTGGTCGGTGTCTTCGGGCAGCTACTCCAGCCGTTTTGGCGCGATCGGGGCCAGTTCAATTGTCGCCGCGGCCAGACAGTTGCAGGAGAATCTTCTCCAAGCGGCGGCCTATTTTTTGGAGAGTGACGCGAGTCGCCTGCGCGTTCGGGCGGGTCGGATTGTGTCGCTCGATGACGCCCAGCTCGGCCTGTCCCTGAAAGACGTTGCGGCGCGCCTGCACTGGTCAACCGGAACGTTGCCGCCGCATTTGGAGACGGCCGCTCACGTTGAGGGCACCTTTGTTGCCGGTAATCTCGACTATCCGAACGAGCACGATCAGGTGAACTCCTCTGCGGTCTATGCGTTTACGGCGGATGTGGCGGTGGTTGAGATCGATAAGGAGACGTTCGATATCCGGGTGACCGACTATATCACCGTGCATGACGCCGGGAATATCCTGCACCCCCAGATCGCCCGAGGGCAGTTCGCCGGCGGTCTCTTGCACGGTCTGGCCGGCGCGCTGTACGAGGAGCTGCGTTACTCCGAGACGGGCGATTTCCTGACCGGAACGCTGATGGATTATCTGTGTCCGACAGTGAACGAAATGCCGGGCAGTATTGTGATGGACCATATCGTGCTGCCGACTCCCCAGTCGTTAACCGGGGCAAAGGGGGTCGGAGAGAGCACCGCCCAGACCGCACCGATTGCGATTGCCAACGCGGTGGCCGATGCCGTCCGCCATCTGGGTCTTGAAATTACCGAGTTGCCCCTGACCCCCGACAAGCTGTGGCAGCAGTTGGGGGCGCGTCTCGCCGGAGAGCCGGCATGAGACTGCTTGAGGGCGGGTATGAGACGCTGTGAGGTCTCATGAAAATTGATTTTGATTCCCCTCACCCTGGCCCCCTTCGACTCTGCTCAGGACAGGCTCTCCCCCAAGGGGCGAGGGGATGTTGCCTGGAAGAAGAAAAGGAAGAACAATGAGTGAAGCCCTCCGCGTAGAAAAGACCGGGCCCGTAGCAACCATCTGGATTGACCGTCAGACGCTGATGAACACCATCACTGTGGCCATGCGCCAAGAGCTGCCCGGTCTGCTGCACAGTCTTGATACGGACGACGCGCTGCGGGTGCTCATTATTCGCGGTGCGGGCGGCAAGGCGTTTAGCGCCGGTGGCGACCTGTCTGAATTCCTGGCCCAGGCGCCGGCCGACCTGGAAGAGTGGGGTGATACGCTGAGCTGGCCGGAGCGGTGTCGCAAGCCGGTGATCGCGGCCATTGACGGCTATACCCTGGGGGCCGGTCTCGAACTCGCCCTGGCGTGCGACTTTCGTATCGCCACCGAGCGCTCACAGTTCGCGTTTCCTGAAATTCGTCTGGGGATGATCCCCGGCAGCGGGGGCACCCAGCGCGCCCTGCGCCTGATCGGTATGACGCGGGCGAAGTTGTTCATGATGACCGGGCGCCGTATTCCCGCCTCCCAAGCCGAGCAGTGGGGGTTGATTACGCACTGCGTCCCCGGCGACGCCTTTGAGAGTACCCTGGCCGAACTTTCGACGGAGTTGGCCGCGCGTGCTCCGCTGGCCCTGCGGACCCTAAAGACGGTGCTCAATAAAGGCGCGGACGCCCCGCTGGAAACGGCCCTGGAACTGGAGCGCAAGTCCTACGCCTGGCTGCGCTCCAGCCATGATTACGAAGAAGGGGTAAGGTCGTTTCTGGAGAAACGGGAGCCCAAGTATAGTGGGCGCTAATTGCTCTGCGTCCGAGAACAGAAGATTGGAGACCCACCCATGCCAAACCGCCAGCCCAAACTCTATCTCGCCGGACCCGAGGTCTTTCGACCCGACGCCATTGAGTACGCGCAGACGCAGCGCAGCCTGTGCGACCGGTATGGTTTTATTGGTCTCCACCCCATGGACAATAATATAGACCTGAGTGACAGCTCGATGCGAACGGCCACGAAAATCTATCGGGGCGATGTCGGGCAGATCAAAGCCTGTGACATTGTGATTGCCAACTGTAATGCCTTTCGGGGCGCGCTCATCGACGACGGTACGGCCTACGAGTTGGGCTATGGCAACGCCCTCGGCAGGCCAACCTATGGCTATATTGAACGCTTACTCCCGGAGCAGAAACTTCTTCAGGAGCGGTGCGTTTTTACCACTCTGGCGGACGGACGAAAGATCGATCAGGATGGCTTTGTGCTGGTTGACGACTTCGGCACCTCAATCAATCTCATGATGCAGTGCGGCATGCTCGATAGTGGCGGGCGCTTAGTCGAGGGGGATTTTGAGACCTGTCTGCAAGCGATTCGACACGACCTGGATAGCGGCAGGCTCCTCCTGGCCCCGTCCGAAACGGACTAAATCAACTTGAGGGCGTCTTGGGTCAAGCGCCTCAGCGCCTGCCGTAGCAGCCGTTCGAGCGCCCTGACTTCCTGGGCTTCCAGCGGTACCTGGGTGTAAATCTCCTGGCCGGACAGCGTCTTCGATTGCACCTGGAGGGTCGCCCCCCCGAGGGTATCCCCGGCTGCGTCTGTATAGCTCAGGTCGATCTGCTGCACACGCATGGCGAGCCTCCACTTCCCCTGTCTCCTGCCTATAGAACCAAAAGAGGGCGACCTTTCCGGAAGGGCCGCCCTCTTTGGTGCGCGTTATGCGCTGAGAATGCACTATTCGTTGTCTCTATGCCCGATTTGGCGGTCGTACAGCAGGCTTGTTCTTAATCCTGGCTGCTCCGGACTGTTCCCAATCCGTTTTCCCGCTGGCCTTCTCTTGTGAGCCGACCGTTGTCGGCTCCGTACTTTCGAGCACGACAGTCAGGCCGGGTCTGAGCATTAAAAGGATAAACCCAAGAGCCGCTGCCTCGCGCGGGCGTTGCCCACCCTTGGCGGGCGGTTATTTTCCGGCGGACTTTCCATTCGCACCTCCTGTCTCTCCCGTGGAGGGTTTTTTGACGGGCGCGCCGTCTTCCGAGGGGTCCACCAGAGACCCGATACTTCCCCTTTACTCCCCTTGATTATTGTGTGTCAAGTTTTTTTGAAAGCAAAGAATTCGATCCACTGAGTGGGTGCCTGCTGCTAGCGGCCTATCTGTTTTGGTCCCATGAGTTTTTCGTGAAGCTGAGCGGTTGGAATCGCCGGTAAGGTCGTAATATGGACTGTTCCGCGTGAACTCAAATCAACCGACAGATGGGCTACGGTTTCGTTGTCGGGCGCCTCAATAATACTGACAAAATCATACATGCCGAGCGTCGCAAACTGGCCCGTTACTTTACAACCAAACTCGGTAATCTCTTTGTTGACTTCTTCCAGACGATTCGGATGCTGATGCAGGGTTTTGCTGCCTTCGGGGGTGAGGGTGCTGAGCAAGATATAGGTCGGCATAACGGTATCCTTTCTGAACTCTCCCCTGGAGAGTTACGCTCTCGAGGTCATGTACATCGTGGACGTTTTTCTGCTCAACCCATGAGCGGGTACAAGGGGGGGATCGTTCTTTACTCTCGGAAGGTTCCATCTCTCTTCGCTCCTCTCTCCCTCGATTCTGAGGGTCTTTCCTCCACGTTATGGTTCAATGTGCATATCGAGATGATGCCGCCAAAAATAGGCAGCCATGGCGATAGCGGCTAAGAGGTTGCCGACGATAATAGCCGGCCAGGCCAGCGCGTGCAGGACGGGCTCTGCCAATAGGTGACACACGGATATAAAGCCAAACTCAAACACCACAAAGAATAGAAGGATTCCGAAACCAAGCTGAGGATTGCGCTCCGCAATGCCCTCAAGCGGGAGCAGGATACCGGACAGGCGGACATACGGCCTTTCATCCGGGTAGCCGAAGCGGGCGTCTGCTATTGCTGCCCAGAGCAGGATGACGCCTGTCAGTCCGCATCCAACGAAGCCGAGAATGGGTTTCATATCCCTTCCTCCTGTCTGTCGTGTAACGAAAACCAAATCGGGGCATGGGGCCTATAGACGGCCGGGGGAGCACGCTGGCGCGGACATGTAAGAACGGAAGAATCGTGCGGGAAGCGGGCCGGAAAAAAATATGAGCGGCTGAAAGGGAGGGCCGGAAGCTCGGGTGGGGCCTGGCGGACGACGGTAGCAAATCCAGAGGGTCCGCTAATGGGAAAGGAGCGTGGCTGTTGCTCCAGGTATTGCATAGTGGTCCCTCCAGTCACACGTTTGGTGAGTGAATCCCTGACCACCGACTCCCACAGGCATCTAATTTTTTCCTAGCACTCTTTTTTGACGAGTCAAGCGCAAACGGTGAGTTTCTGGTGATGGACGAGAGCGGCGTGGACCTCGGCAAGAGTTGTATCGAGACCCAGCGCGTGCTTGCCGGACCGCGGGCGTGCCCCTCCAAGAGAGGAACCCGGATTATTTCGTGCGTCCCCGTTTGACGATCAGGTCGAATTCTTTTTTGGTCACCGGCATGACCGACAGCCGGCTCTGCTTGATCAGGGCCATCTCTTGCAGCCGCTTGTCCTGCTTGATCTGGCTGAGCGTTATCGGGCTGACCAGGGTTTCGACCGGCTCGATATCAACCACGCTCCAGCGCTCATCCTCGGTCGTGGGGTCCTGGTAGGCTTCCTTAATGACGCGGGCAACCCCGACAATCTCCATCCCCTCGTTGCTGTGATAGTACAGGACCTGATCGCCCAGCCGCATGGCGCGCAGGTTATTGCGGGCTTGATAGTTGCGCACGCCGTCCCAATACGTCCGGCCGTCTTTCTGCAAATCGCTCCAGGCGTATTTATACGGTTCGGATTTCACCAGCCAATACTGCATAGCGTTGTGTCCCTTATCGGTTCTGTGTGAGGCCGAACAATATACTCCTCACGGATTTTTTCCACATCATCGCTTTGATTGCGTTTCTCAGTCTGCCTCTCTATAAGAAGGCTCACAGGAGGGGGAATCATGCCACGCGAAAGCCGCCAAGAGTATCGCATCATCACCGAAAAAGATGTCCCGGCAGTCATGCGAGACGGGACGACGCTCTACGCCGATGTCTATCGGCCGGATGCCGAGGGGCGCTTTCCCGTTATTTTATTACGGCTGCCGTATGGCAAACAGTTGGCCGAGGTTTTTGGCGACCACGAGTATTTCCCGTCGCGTGGCTATGTGGTCGTCGTCCAGGATGGGCGCGGGCGGTTTGCGTCAGAGGGGGAATATTATCCGATTATTGATGAAGCCCAGGACGGCTACGACACGGTCGAGTGGGCCGCGGCGCTGCCGTACTCGAACGGCTTGGTCGGGACTCAGGGCCAGTCGTATCTCGGCGCCACCCAGTATCAGCTCGCGCCAACCCGACCGCCGCATCTCCAGTGCGCCTTCCCCGTCTCGGCCGGCGCCGACTACCATCAAGGCTGGGTCTATCACACCGGCGGGGCCTTCTCTCTGGGCTGGCAGGTGCCGTACGCGATCTTCCTGGCTCGCAACAGCATTGATCGTAAAGGCATCAAGGAGCAACTCTGGCCGAAGGTGCGGCCCGACCTGCTGCGTTCCATCAATTTCGGCAATCCGCTTTCACCGGAAGCCTATCTGCGCCTGCCGCTCATGTATTGGGCCGACCTGCTTGAAGAGGTGGCGCCGTATCTGCGCGATTACCTGACTCACCCCGACGACGGTCCCTATTGGTGGCCGATCAATATCGAGCGCCAGCACCGCAATATCAACATCCCCATGTACCATGTGAGTTCGTGGTATGACATTTTTCTGCGCGACGCCCTGGTGCACTTCTGCGGCTTGCAGTCCCGGGCCATGACCCCGGAGGCACGCGGCGGACAGAAACTGCTGCTCGGACCGTGGGCGCATCTTTTTCCGTATACCACGCCGGTTTCCGGCGGGACCGGAGACATTGACTTTGGTCCGAACGCCGCCATCGAACTGCACGAGACCCAGTTGCGCTGGTTTGACTATTGGCTCAAGGGAATAGACTCGGGGGTTGCCGAGGAGCCACCCATCCGACTGTTTGTGATGGGCACCAATCGCTGGCGGGACGAGTATGAATGGCCGCTGGCGCGGACCCGCTACGCGCCCTATTACTTCCACAGTCAGGGCCGGGCGAATAGCCGCGACGGCGACGGCGGGCTGAGCCCTGAACCCCCGCAGGACGAACCCCCCGACCGGTATGAGTACGACCCGGCCAATCCGGTTCCGACCTGTGGCGGCAACACGTTGATTATCCCGGTCGGGGTCGCTGACCAGCGTGAGGTGGAAAGCCGGCCGGACGTGCTGGTCTATAGCGGAGAGCCGTTGGACGCCCCGCTTGAGGTCACCGGCCCCCTCACGGTCGTGCTCTACGCCGCGTCGTCTGCCACCGATACCGACTTTAGCGCCAAGCTGGTCGATGTCCGGCCCGACGGCTATGCCCAGAACATTGCCGATGGCATTGTCCGCGCGCGCTATCGTGACTCCCCCAGTCAGCCGACCCTGATGACGCCGGACGAGCCGTATGAGTTTCGCATCGACTTATGGGCGACCAGCCATGTGTTTCTGCCGGGGCATCGTCTGCGCGTAGAGGTGGCGTCGAGTAACTTCCCGCGCTTCGACCGCAACCTGAACACCGGCGGCGACCAGGCGACCGGCACCCAGTTCCAGACCGCCCAGCAGACCGTCCTGCATAACAAAGAGTTTCGGTCGCATATCGTGTTGCCGGTCATTCCGGCATAGGCGTTCGTGCGCGGAGTGATCTCAGCACATAGGATTTTTTCAATGCGCCCGGATCATCCGCATGCGGGTCAAGGAAAGTAGCGTCCATTTCTTCCAGAATACAATCCGGACAGAACCACTTGCTCTGATCATCTTGATAGTGTTCCGTGCCGCAATACTGACATAGGTTGAGCTTTTTCAACTCCCTACGTCGGCTCAGATTATTGGCGTGAAATCGCTTGGTCCAGCAACGCTTTGACCATATCTACCAGGTTGACAAACCGCACCTCTACGCCTCGGTATCTCCGGACGAAGGGCCGCCCCACATCTGCCGCGACGACAAAATTTTGGCCCTCGGCGTACCGTCTCCGAAAGGCAAGCAGGGAGCGGGGTTGAAACGCATCCGCCGACCATTTGCATTCAATCGCGACTGGTCCTGTGCCGCGACGGGTGAGGACGAAATCGATCTCATGGCCTCGTTTGTCGCGCCAGTAATGTATGTCCCGTCGTTGCAGTTGGGCCATCAGCTCATTGAGCACGACGTGCTCCCATAAGTGCCCCAGATCTTCTTGACGCAGGGCTGACCAGCCTCGATGGTAACACACAAAACCGGTATCAAACCCGAAGACTTTCGGTGCAGCCACAATCTCGGTCGGGCGATGAGAGGTAAAAGGCCGGATGACGTGGACGACAAAGGTGGCTTCCAGCACGGCCAGGTAATTGGTGATGGTCGTCCGACTGACCTCACACGGACGGGCAAAACGAGACGCCTCAAAAATACCACCACTCTGGGCCATGAGTAGCTCGGCAAAGCGCTGAAAGGCATACCGCCGCTCCAGCCGAAAGAGTTCCTGGACGTCTTTGGCCCAATAGGCATCCATCCATTCCTGAAACTCACGCTCTGGCAGCTCTTCACCCAGGAAAAAAGAGGGAAGCCCGCCGTGTAAAAAACGATGCTGTAAATCGGTCTGTCCGAAATCGTGGAGGTCGGCATTCACCATCGGGGTCAGCCACAATTCAGCTTTCCGTCCGGTCAGCGTGTCGCGGAATTTCCGTGACGCCCCAAGCGTGGAAGAACCGGTGGCGAGCACTTGGAGTTGGGGATAGTGGTCGGCGGCAATTTTTAACAGCATAGACGGGTCCGGTAAGCGATGGACTTCGTCTAATATGACCCGCTCGGTCTTGAACTGCTCAAGAAAACCTTCCGGGTCTTCCATCAAGCGTCGGACTCTGGGGAGTTCACAATCAAAATACTCTGCCTCTGGTAGACTCTGACACAGACAGGTTTTCCCCACCCGCCGAACGCCCGAGAGCCAGATGACCGAGCGTTGCCGCCAGGCCGTTTCTATCCGTGTGAGCCAAAAACCTCGCCGTACCATATGAAATCACTTTCTCATATAGTGCTACTAAACGCAAAGATGGTTTCATATGGCAGCGGTGTCGAGTCCTACCTTTTATATCCTCATACCTCCGCCCTTGCTCGTATCCGCTGTGGCTGATTCCCTGAGTCCATGTCGGATGTCCTGCCGCCCGAGGCAGAAAAAGCGGCCTCGGTGCGAGCGATGTTTGATTTGATCGCCCCGCAGTATGACCGGTTGAACCGCTGGCTGTCATTGCGGCTCGATCAATACTGGCGGCGACAGACGATCCGCAGCGTTGACGTCTGTGCCGATGATAGGGTGCTCGACCTGGCGTGCGGAACTGGGGATTTGAGCGAACTCGCCAGGGCAACCGGCGCCCGCGTAATCGGGGTGGATTTTGCCCGCAATATGCTTGTCGGCGCAACCCGGCGTCGGATTAGCGCGGCCTTCATTCAGGCCGATGCGAACGCCTTACCCCTGCCGACCGCCGCCGTTTCGGTTGTCTTGTCCGGCTTTGCCCTGCGGAATTTCGTCTCCATACCCCGCGCCCTCCAGGAAGCGGCGCGCGTCCTCAAGCCCGGCGGTCGCCTGGCTCTGCTGGAGGTGGATACGCCGCGCCATCCGCTCCTGAAATGGGGCCATAGCTTCTATTTTCAGCGCCTCGTGCCCCTGCTGGGCGGTCTTATCTCAGACCGAAAGTCGTATCTCTATCTGCCGCGTTCGGTGGTCTACCTGCCGGAGGAAGCGGAACTGTTACAGATGGTCCGAGCGGCGGGATTCGAGCAGGTCGTAAAGAAGCGTTTATCCGCTGGTGTGGCGCAGTTGATTACCGCGGTGAGACGCTAGAGCAGTTTTCAGATTGGCGTGGCGGGAGGGTTCCAAAGGACCGGAGACCATCCCGTAGGGTGCGCCCTACGCACCAGGAAGCTGGTGCATGGGACGCACCCTACGGTTCTGGAGCGCCGCTCACCCCCTGAGCGCCGGCCCCCCTCGGACGCTACACTACGGTGTAATTTGCGCTCGATCGCCATCGCCCCCGATTCCCCCGTGCCCTGAGAACGTCAAACAGGGCGAAGGGCTGGCAGGAGGGCTGTAACCAGTTGGGACCGCCTCCCCGTTACGGCCCTCACTCTACATCGGTAATGACAAAATTCTGACTATTCTGTTGCCACGCCAACAACACGCTCTGCCCCAGGCGGGGGAAGTCCTCCACTACACACTCCCCCTCCACGCCCCGCAGAAACTCTTCCTCCGCCTCTTCCCCCACGGTCGTCACCCGCACCACCGCCCGGCCCAATTCCGCCCCATCCACCAGCGCGACGACCGTATGCTCGCCCGCGCCCAGCCGGTTCCAGTTGAATAACAACCCAAACCCATTGTTGGTGTCGCCGCAGGTATCGAGCGTGTCTAACCGCTCCGTCCCATAGGCGGCGCCTTGCCGCCCGGCGGCCCCAATCGCAATCTCCACCGCCTCGGCCGCACACACCCAGCCCGAGATCAGCCCGATGCCGCTCTGAAACGAATCCGCCCCCGGATTCTCCAGATACCCCATGCCGGCTATCCCGGCCCGGTTCGCCCCCGCCGGGCGCGTGCCGCTCGTAATCACAAAGTTCTGATTGTTCTGTTGCCACTCCAGCCGCACCGTCTCACCCGGACTCGGGAAGTCCTCCACCATACACTCCCCCTCCACGCCCCGCAGAAACTCCTCCTCGGTCCCTTCCCCCACTGTCGTCACCGTTACCGTCGCTCGGCCCAACTCCACCTCGTCAACGTAGGCCACCACCGTATGCGCGCCATCGCCCAGGTGGTTCCAGTTGAACAGCAAGCCAAAGCCGTTGTCCGTGTCGCCGCAGGTATCGAGCGTGTCCAGCCGCTCCGTCCCATAGGCGGCGCCTTGCCGCCCGGAGTCCCCAATCGCAATCTCCACCTCGTCCGCGTCACACACCCAGCCCGAGATCAGCCCGATGCCACTCTGGAAGGAGCCCGCTCCCGGATTCTCCAGATAGCCCACTGGGGCCGGCCTCTCCTCGGCCGGCGGACCTCCAGACGGCGGACCTCCACCCGGCGGGCCAGACGGGCCAGGCGGGCTGGGTGGGGGCCGGGGAGAGTCGTCGGGCGCCGCCGTTACCTCGGCCGCAGTGACCTGCGCCTCTTTTTCGGTCCCGTCCCCATCGGTGTAGGTCACGGTGACGCGCAGGTAGTGGTCCACATCCTCGTCGTCGGGCGTGTAGCTGGCGGTGGGGTTGTTGAGCCGCGTCCAGTCCGCGTCCGGGGCCTCCTTATCGGAGACCCGCTCCCAGACCCACGTGACGGGCTCGTCCGCCTTAATGCCGTCCGGGTCCTCCAGAATGGCGTGTACCTCCTGCCCTACCTGGGGCGCCGTCAGGGGCCGGCACGACGACGCGGACGCCGACAGGCACAGCGCGCCCGGCGCATCCCTCACTTCGACCCGGACGAAGAACGCCTCGCTGGTCAGCGTCCCGTCTGAGGCGCGCACGGTCACCTCATAGATGTTGTCCCCGTTGGCGTCCGGCGGGGGCTCGTCCTCGAAGTTCGGCGGCGTCTTGAAGCGCAGCACGCCGGCGGCGAAGTCGAACAGAGCTTTGTCATCTCCCTCCAGCTCCAACCAAGTGATGACCGTATCCGGGTCCGGGTTGGTCGCCGTGTAGGTGGCGACCGGCTTATCGTCCCCCTCGACGTAGGGCGGGAGGGGTGTGTCTGTTGTTATCTGGGGCGGATCGTCGTCGGTGATGGTCAGCTCGACCATGGGCGGGTCAGCCGCCGTGTTCTGCGTCGTCACCTGCCCGCTCACCTCCACGGTCTTGTCCGCCTCGTCCTCCTCGTTGTTCTCCGCCATGATCACCACAGGCTCGCTCTTCTCCGTCCGGCCCGCGTCGATCGTCACCATCTCCCTGAGTTGCGTGAAGTCATCCTCCGTGGCTCCATCCCCCGGCTTGGACGAGACCCTCACCATCGTCGGTTCGCTGGACGGATGACTCAGCCTCGCCGTGACCGTGGTCTCTCCACTGTTCTCACTGATCGTCTCCGGGGACAGCGTCAGCGTGACTGTCGGCGGATTCTCGTCGTCGATGAGCGTCAGGGTGGCCGTCGGCGTTCCCGTCACCTGCGGGTTAACCGGCCTCTGTGTCCCCGTCACCTGCACGGTCCAGTGGTCCTGTAGGTCGTCCCCCTCGTCCACCGCGTTGCCCACCGTGGTGAGGATCACTGGGGTGCTCTCCGTCTGGCCCGCCGGAATGGTCAGCGTGGTCCCGTCCAGCGTGAAGACCTGAGCCAATGGCGTCAGCGTCACTACCGTGTCGAGGCCGGACGTCCCGCCGGTCAGCCTCGCCCTGACCGCGGCCTGCCCGCCGTCCTCAGGGATCGTGTTGTTCCCAAGGAGCGTGCCGTCCTGCACGTTCAACAGCTCCAGCACCACCTTCGGTGCCGCCTTCACTTGTGCCGAGACCTCCCGGGCGCGCCGGTCCAGGGGAGAAAGAGAAAGTCGGTCGGTATAGCTGGCGGTCGCGCGCAGATAGTTGTCCGCATCGTCGGCCTGCGGCGTGTAGCTGGCCGACGTGGCGATAGGGGCTCCCCAGTCGCTCGTCCCGTTCGAGGAACGATGCCACTCCCAGATGACGGCGTGGCCGGAGTCTCTGTCCTCATCGGCCAGGGTCGCGGTCAGGGGGGTCAGGGCCTGTGGCTCGTCCGGGGACAGGCGGACCGTCCCGGCCTCGTCCACGTCGGTGACATGGATGGTCACTAAAACGGAGTCGTCGGTACCAGCCTCGTTCCCGGCCCCCGCCTCGCCGTCCGCCACCAACACCACGACCTCATAGATGTTGTTGCCATCCGCGTCCGTCGGCTGCTCGTAGTCGAGGGGGGCGTCCGTCCGTAAATGGCCCTCGTCCCTGTCGATGGTGAAGGGAGTGTGATCGCTATTGCCGTCCCGGCCGGCCAGGCTGTAGGTCCGGTCGGCCTCAGGGTTCTCATCCGCCACCGCGACGATCCCCTCACCCGCCGCCGTGTTCTCGGCCACGCTGCCTGACATCTCAGGGATCTTCAGGATCGTGAAGTCGTCCCGGATGTTCCCGGTACTATCCAGGAATATGGCGTCAAGACGGCTCCCGTCCACGTCGAGCACCATTGATCCCAGAGTCCTGAACGAAACGGCCATGGCCGGGTGGTCCAGCGACCCTCCTGGTTTGACGACGCCCGCGGTCCCGGCTACTACGTACACGGCGCCGGCGTGCGGCGCGCCAACCGCTGCGGGCTTCTGATAGGCCCCATCGCCTGTTGCGCTGCCGTCGCCGGGATTCTTCTTCATGGCGTCGGTAAAGGTGCCGGAATACCCGTAATGGCTATCGATAAGATAGGAACGCTCGTAGGAGTGACTATGCCCGGTGAGCACCAGATCGACGCCGTACCGCTCGAGAAGGGGCCCGGCGTTCTCCCGCATGCTGATCGCCTGGCCTTCTCTGTCGGAGTCGTGATGACTCTTGGTATAGGGGGAGTGGTGCCAGAACGCGATGACCCATTCCTTGTCGTTCGCCGCCAAATCCGCTGCCAGCCAGGTCATCATCGCCCCGTCCGCCGAGCGGTCGGTTTCGTCGGAATCCAGGCAAATGAAATGCATGTTCCCGTAGTCGAAGGAGTAATAGGCTTCCGTCCCGGAGGCGACTCCACCGGCTTCGCCGTTGCGAGGGAGCGAAAAAATGTCGTAATAGGGACCGCTTTCGGTGGTTGAGTCGGCGTTACGGCCGTCATGGTTTCCGAGCGTTGGCCAGAGCACCGTCCTGGGCAGCACCTGCGGGTAGGTGTCGAACACCGCCGCCTGGTACTCGACATCGTTGCCCTCGCTATAGGCGTTGTCGCCCAACATGATCCAGAGGTCCGGGTTCCGCGACCCGGTGAATTCGAGAAAGGCATCCCGGACGGCTTCGGCATTCCTGTCGGCGGTGCCGGAATCTCCGATGACCCAGATTCGCGTCGGCTTCGCCGTGCCGGGGACGGGAGCAGTGACGACGAAGTGATCGCGGTCCCCGCCGGCCATCTGCAAGACCGATGAGCTGCCCACGGAATAGTAGTACTTGACGTCGGCGGACAAGCCCGTGAGTTGCACTGCGTGCTCGGTTGTGGAGTCGGGGTCTGATGCCGACAGCGTCAGGCTGTCCGGGTCGAGGCCGTACCGCACGACGCTATCGGTCGCTTCGTCCGTTCGCCACTTGATGATGACGCTCGACGACGTCCCGCTCTGCAAATAGGGGGCTCGAACGAGCGTTTGCGCCTCGGCCACCCAGGCCGGCAGCAGAACGAGGACGGCGCCCAACAGCCGGACTGCCCGGCGGACACGGGCCGGAAGGCGGCGGTCCCCGCACCGACTCCGCAGGTTCATACTGAATACCACCCCCGTCACTGCACCTCAGTCACGACAAAATTCTGACTATTCTGTTGCCACGCCAACGTCACCATCTCGCCCGGCAGCGGGAAGTCTTCGACCATACACTCCCCCTCCACGTCCCGGAGAAACTCGGCCTCGGCCCCCGTCCCCACCGTCGTCACCCGCACCGTCGCCCGGCCTAACTCGATGCCATCCACGAACGCCACCACTTCGTGTTCCCCATCGCCCAGCAGGTTCCAGTTGAACAGCAGCCCAAACCCATTGTCCGTGTCCCCACAGGCATCGAGCGTGTCCAACCGCTCCGTCCCATACGCCGCTACCTGCCGGCCGGCGCTCCCAATCTCTATCTCCACCATGTCGGCCTCACACACCCAGCCCGACAGCACCCGCACCCCACTCTGAAAGGAGTTATGCCCCGGATTCTCCAGAAACCCCGTCAGAGCGCTCGTCCGGCCCGGGGTGGCACCGGCCGGCGCACTTCCCCCCGCAATGACGAAGTTCTGGCTGTTCTGCTGCCACATGAGCGTCACCGTCTCGCCCAGCGCCGGGAAGTCTTCCACCTCACAGGTGCCGGCTACATCCCGGAGAAACTCATGTCCCAGTGTCGTCACGGTGACGGTCGCCCGCCCCAACTCGACGCCATCCACGAAGGCCACGACTGCATGTTCCCCGTCTCTCAACAGATTCCAGTTGAACAACAGCCCAAAGCCGTTGTCCGTGTCCCCACATACGCCGGCCGTGTCCAACCGCTCGGTGCCATACGCCGCCTCCTGCGGCACCCCGTTCAACTCAATCTCCACCGCCGCCGCCGCACACACCCAGCCTGAGAGCACGCCTACGCCACTCTGGAACGAATCGGCGCCGGGGTTCTCCAGATAGCCCCGCACGAAGGTGATCTCGACGGCATACGGCCCCGTCGCTCCCCCTTGACCTTGTAGGGCCACGACCACCGGGCCGGCCTGCACGCGGGCTCCCAGCCGGTCGTCCGGCTGCCTGCTCGTAGAGCCGGACGCCAAGACCATGTCGTTCTGCCAGATGCTCCCACGGGTTTGCACTCCGCCGGTGGTATCCACAAAGACCAGCCCCCGCCCAGGGACGGTCACGGTAAAATAATCCACGTCGGCAGCCGGGCAGATGGCCCCAGCCGTCACCGTAGACAGCGCCATGGCAGTGGCCTGCGTGGAGGTGTTGCCGTGCAGGTCCTCTGCACAGGCGGGACCACCACCGCCGCCAGGACCAGGCGGGAGGGGGGGGCGCGGCGGCCGGGGCAAGACCGTATCGGGCGAGACCCCCGCGACCTCTTTGCTGCTCGTCGTCCCATCGCCGTCGGTATAGGACACACTGGCCCGCAGATAGTGGTTCAGATCCGCACTCACCGGCGTGTAGGTCGCCGTGGCGGTCAGGTCGTCAGCGGTACAGGACAGCTCCTCGGTCAGGTCATGGAAGTCCGAGAAGTCAGACCGCGCCCAGCACCACTCGGAGACTGCCTCCACCTCGTCCGGGTCACTGAGCGTTGCCGTGAGCGCCCTCCCTATCCGGGGCTGACTCGGCGACATGCTCACCTGGCCCAGGGCATTCTCGACCGTGACCGTCACATCCAGGCTGCCGGTGAGCAGTACGTCGGGCAGGCTCCGGTCGGTGGCTTCGACCGTTACGCGGTAAGACGCTTTCGTCTCGTAGTCCGGGGCAGCCTGGAATCTCAGCCTCCCGTTCGCGTCAATGGCAAACTCCCTCGCATCAGGCGTCCCGGTCACCGTCCACACCAGCCCGACCCCCGCCGGGTCCGCCGCGGTGTACTCGGCCACCTCCGTGTTGCCCTCCTAGATAACGTGTGGCTCGGCGTCGCCCTGTACCACAGGCAGGTCGTCATCCAGGACGGTCAGTGTGACTTCTCTGCGGACGCTTGAAGCCGGGCTGGTCACCCGCCCCCGCAGCGTCACCGTCCGGTGCGATCCGTAGCCCGCCTTGTCCACCCCGGTCAGCGTCATCTCCCCGCTCGGCTCCCCGGCCGGGATGGTCAGCTCACTCGTGCCGAGCCGGACCGCCTCCGCCGCCACCGGCACCGTCACGTCTGCGCTCGGCTCCGTCGCCAGCGTCACCGTGTAGGTCTGCGTGCCGCCTTCGGTCACGGTGACGGCAGTCTTCGAGAGTACTAAACCCGGCAGGGCTTGCCCTATAGCCGGCCAGCCCATCACCACAAACATGAAGGACAAAAGACGTATCAGCGTGGTCTGCCATTGGCTCGGATACGGGCCAATGAAGAAGAACGAATTGAGGCAGACAGAGCCGTCACCGCGCCGTTGGTATCTCAAAACACAGCCCCCCTCTCATCACCTCCCTTGAACCAACCGACGGTCACTGGTAGAGCGGCTCCATGTCTGCATACCGATTGCGGGGCTGAAATACCCTGATGTAGTCGATAGTCAACTCAGTAAGGTTCGTAGCCGCTTGACTATCAGTTTTGCTCCAACTGCCTACGCTGACCTGGTTTGGCGTATGGCTGATCCCCAGGGCCTCCAGGTATATGGTGGTATCGTTTGGATCCGGATAGACGAAGTACTGCTCTCTCTTTTTAGCTGTTCGGAGAGGCTGGCGATCATTCCACGCTATATGATACTGGTTGTCGCGCCGTGTGGCCTTGTAGATGAGGGTGAAGCGTTGCGGGATTATCTCCATATGGTCATCATGCCCGTGCACACGTCGTAAGAAGAGATAGCCCCCGGGTGTCCACTCCATGCCCTCGGTGATGGTAATTCTTCCGTGGGGCTGCTCACAAATCTCGTCAGACCAAATAGTCACATCGGTGCTTGCCCCGCGCCTACAATAGTTCTTGAGTTTGTAAGTCAGCATCGGCACAACGTCTTTATGCTGGGTAAAAACTCCCCAGTTTCTGTATTGGTGCGAGATCACAAACTTGTCTCTTGGAACGTGCTCAAGGAGATCAATCTCTGTCCATGGCACCAGCGTCAGGAGGCGCTCAAGACTGTCGAGGCTCAAGTTGTGGGTGCTGAGCGCCTGGGCCTCCACCGCTCTCGGGCTCCCCATTACCACGTTGTAGTTCTGATGCTCTCTCCTCGGAACCAGGGCCGGGCTGATGGTATACGTGATTTCAACATACCCGTACCTGGGTTCGAAGCTTCCCAGGCTACTGATACCGGCGCCGCATTGGCTGGTGTTCGAAATATGCAAGTGACCGCCCTCAAGGTATTCGCACGGAGCGCCCTGCGGGTCCGAGCGGCAGCGCTTCGGTCGGTAATTCCACTTGCTCCCGTCGAGCGCTTCGAGTCCGCGATCACAGTTGTCGTCCCACATTGACGCCGGCGTGTAGCTCCCGGTGAATTCCTCGGCAAAGACAAGCTCGTAATTGTCTTTGTCTTGCATCAGTTGGTCCGGCAGGGCGGCGACCAGACTGCTGTCCGGGACCTTGAATGCCTCGGGCAGATACTCGCGGGTATAGTAGCACCGGTACCTGTCTTCGCTCATCTCCGGATAGTCGGTGCAGTCCGGCGCGTTTTCCGGTCTGTCTACAATCACTTCCTGATACACTTTCTGTTGGCCGGACCGGACCGACACCTCCACCCGCTGCTGCGGAAAGTCCTCTAAATTACTCCGCATCTTCCGCGACTGACTCTTGCCCGGATCTGCAATGTCGACGCCGATATACAGATCGCCCTCCGCCAACACATCGACCGACACAGCGCTGCAATCCGACTTTCGGCAATAGGTCAGGTCGCCCCCGGACTGCCCCTCTACCCCGAACTCCAGGCTGCCGTCTGCGGATTGCCTCCCGGTAAGGGCGTCGAAATACTCAACTCTCTTCTCTCCCGCCCCGGTGGCCCTATGCCGCCGGGTGTCACTGGCCCACAGGCGGGCTTCCGGGTGAACCCGAAACTCGTTGGGTGAAGTGAACTGCAAATCCGGCGCGTGTGCGCTCTGGGCCTGCGCCGGTTGCGCGGAGGCCCAGGCCAGCGCCAGGGCCGCTACCAGGCGCAGGGCGCGGCGTACGGGGGTGTGGGGTTGAGCGGCATCACCCCGCCTAATCTCTCTCACGCCCCTCTCGGGCACGGTCCATCTTCTTGCACTCCTGTCCATCTGGTCCTCCTGGTATCCCGGCGTCCTGCCGGACCGTTTCCTGCATCCGGCAGAGATATGTGCCCTCATACCTGACTCGCCCGTCGATGACCCTAGTAAAGCGACTAGTTTTTTGAAAAAAAATGGGTAGACGCTGCCTAAAAAATAGGCAGGGGATTGGGGATTGGGAATGTTGTACAAAGAAATTTCTGCAAGAGTGGTGGTGAGTTACGTCATTTTTCGTTAGCGGCGAACGGCTTGGCATAGCATATGCCCTCTATCAGGCTGGGACTCCGTCCGACTGAGGGACAGGGGCGTATACTTTTTGGAGTGCGGGAGCATGGCAGGCTTTGATGATTACGACACCGGTGGATTTTACGATGAAATGTTTCTGCCTGACGGGGTCCCCCGGCCGGAAGCGGCCCTCTTGGCGCGGTTGATCGGCTCGCTGCCGGACGGGGAGATGAACCGCCGCCAGCAGGCCGCCGAACGCGGCCTGCTCCATATGGGCATTACCCTGTCCCGCGCCTAATGGGGCGCCGCGTGTAAACCCTTACCCCTCTCGCTGGGGACTGGATGCCGGGTCACGCCCGGCATGACGTTGAGCTGTCCCGTCCGTCATTCCTGCGCCCGCAGGAATCCAGCGTTTGGCACGGCGGTGCGGTCGCGGGTAGGCTGCGGGCAAGATGCCCGCGCTCCCAGGGGGGGCAATCCCGTAGGTCGGGTAGGCTGCGGGCAAGATGCCCGCGCTCCCAGGGGGGGCAATCCCGTAGGTCGGATTAGCCGGAGGCGTAATCCGACGGCCCCCGGGCGCCAGGGAGTCCGCTGAAAAAGTCCTTCAAATCGATGAAGGAGTTGACCGATTTCTTGAGATTCGCGGCCATCTGGTCTTCCACGTTTGCCGCTTCTACCCGTATCCCCTTCCGACGCAATTTCTGCGCAAGATAGGCAAAATCCTGATCGCCTGTCACCAGTATCACCACGTCCGGGTTGACATCGATTGCGAACTCCAAGGCGTCCATGGCCATCAAAACATCGACGTTGGCCGAAAAACGGGGGTTCTCGTCCTCGTCATTATCGGTTCGCTTGCCATGATGCACGACGGTCATAATCCCGTTGTGCTCTAAAACGTCTTTTGTCTTGTGCATTGCATCCGTGACGTTTCTCCAATTCGGCGGCATGTCCCTCACGACGGGGGGGAAGCCGAAATAAACGACCATTTCGATCAGCATTCTGCCTTTGTCGGGGTCGGCCAGATACTTTTTCAATTTAATGAGGTCTGCAAACCGTCCTCGCGACTGCGCCGCGTGGTAGAAGTTCGCCTGGTCAACGAAGATCATGACTCTTTGCATCAATACTCCCTCCTCTTGACGCATCTCCTCAGACGGGGAGACGGTTTGCAGGGATTGTTCAACTTGCTTGTAGTGAGAACAAAACGAGTATAGCCCATAAGAGGCGCATCTTTTTAGCCAAGTAGAATGCAGGTTAATAGCAACGAATGGAGCAAACGTCATGTCTGGACTCCGAGCAAAGATTGACCGAGTTCGTATCAAAGGCTTCCGCTCTCTGGCGGATATCGAGATGAGCGAGCTTCCCGACGTGACCGTGATGATCGGGGCAAACGGTTCGGGCAAGTCGAACTTCATTCGTTTCTTCGAGATGCTGAGTTGGATGTCGCGCTCGCGGAAGCTCGGTGAGTTTGTCGGACGATACGGTGGGGCTGACGATCAGTTGTTTGGCGGTAATAAGCAAACGCCCCGCATGGAAGCCACGGTAGGCTTAACAACAGAGGCTGGTCTGAACGAGTATCGCTTCGTCCTTACCTATGCACATCCCGACCGGTTCATCTTTACGGAAGAGGCGTGCAGGTTCAGCAGCAATGACCGTCCCACACAAGCGGGCTGGCAATACATCGACGACAGTGGATACGGAGAAGCAAGGATCGTCGAAGCCGCTCAGTCAAAGAGAGATCTCGGTGTCAATTCGGACACTGCTTCGTCTATCGTCGGACTGCTTCGGAATTGTGCAACATACCAGTTTCACGACACCTCTGACGAATCCAGCTTCAAGAAGCGGTGGGATGTGGAGGATAATAACTATCTGCGCAGGCATGGCGGCAATCTGGCGGCCGTTCTGCACCGTTTGGAACAGGAAGACCTCAGGAGGTTTAAGCTGATCTGCCACTACGTCGGCCGCATACTGCCTGTTTTTGACCGCTTCGTAATAGAAGAAAGCTATGGAAAGGTCTCGCTCAGGTGGAAGGCGAAGTGGACCGATAAAACCTTTGGCGCTCATCTCACATCAGACGGTTCGCTACGGTTTTTCGCCCTGGTGACATTGCTCAATCTTCCCCCCGAAATGCTCCCGGATGTGATTCTGCTTGATGAGCCCGAACTTGGGCTGCATCCGGCGGCAATCGAATTGGTCGCGCATATGGTCAAAGCGCTCGCCCAGGAAAAGCAGATCATTGTGGCGACGCAATCGCCGTTGCTTGTAGATGCGTTCGGGCTCGACGAGATCATCGTTCTGGACCTCAAGGACGGCAGGAGTGAATTGCGAAAACTTGACCCGAATGAGTTCAGGATATGGATTGAAGAGGACTTCACTCCGGGACAGCTCTGGGAGAAAAACCTTCTCGGGGGACGACCGTGACCCGTGTAGCCATTTCGGTGGAGGGGAGCACCGAAGAAGCCTTCGTCAAGAGACTTCTTGTCGATTACTTGGCAGAAAAAGGTATTTTCGTACAGCCGTTCCCGCTCGACGGCAGTATAACAGTACAGCGGGTGGCATCCGATATGGCGAATTTTTCTTGGTCCTTCGACTTCGTGACATCCTTGGTTGATTTCTACGGGTTTAAGGACAAGGGTGAAAAAACGATTGAGGAGTTAAAAAGGGACATATTTGACGAGGTCGTTAAGAAGATTCGTCGGAGCAACTTGGACCAGAGAAGAATTTTTCCTTACATCCAGCAGTATGAGTTTGAAGGACTCCTCTTCTCGGATGTCGAGAGTTTTAGGCCCGTACCGGGGGTTGACGAAGAATGCCTGGAAAAGCTCGGCCAAGTTCGCCAGCAATTCGAGACCCCGGAGCATATCAATGATAATTCTACTACGGCGCCCAGCAAACGGATTGAGGCGTTGATCCCGACATACAACAAAGTTCTTCATGGCCCGTTGGTGGCCGGTGAAACAGGGCTGGACAGAATACGCAACGAATGCCCTCGTTTCAACGGTTGGTTGAGCCGTCTGGAATCCCTGGCCTAAACAACACGCGCGGCTACGGTACCCGCTCCGCGGTCACGGCCACATCAAGGGTATGGCTGCCACCGCCAACAATGACGCCCTTCAATGGGGTCACGCCATTTTCGCGCAGAACCTGTTGGACTTCGTCCCGCCGCCGACCCAGCTCCGCCGCGCCCAGCGCATCGAAAGCGCGCAGGGCGTATTGCCAGTGGGGGCGTAGCCTGCCTGGGGCTGAACACATTTCATCGAAGCGCGCCGCTGACACGGGGTAGTGGGCCAGCGTATCGCCCCGCACTGCACCTCTCTGAAAAGGGCTCTCCGCATGGGTGGACTCAGGCATCGCCCTTCCTCCTCCGATTGCCCATTAGCGTATGTGGCCTGGCAACCTGAAAGGCCACTACACTTTGGCGGTATAGCGGTCGGTGTCATACACGCGCTCCAGGTCCACGGTATTGAGCCCGCTGACGGCCTGACTGAGGGAGACCATGCGGAGCCGGCAGGTCGGGCCTATGCCCTGGGCACTGACCATCTGTCCCCAGTCGCCACGTAGCACGGCTTCGACCGCGGCTGAGCCGAACATGCGTCCCATAATCCGGTCCAGCGCAGACGGACTGCCGCCGCGCTGGCTATGGCCGATCACCAACTCGCGTGCATCAAAAGGCGTGTCGCGGCGAATGCGCTGGGCGAGTTGACTGCCGATGCCGCCCAGGCGTTCATGCCCGAAGGCATCCCGGCTGGCGTCCAGGGTCACTACTTCTTCCTCGTTTGCGTGGGCGCCTTCGGCCGCCACAATGACCGCATAGCGGGGGTAGCGCCGGTCCTGCTGGCCACGCGCCAGCCGTTGGGTCAGGAGTGCATACACCCGCTCGTAGGCAAACGGATACTCGGGGATAAGGACCAGGGTTGCGCCTCCGGCGACCGCGCTCCACAGGGCCAGATGACCGGCATGGCGACCCATGACCTCGACCACCTGCACCCAGTGGTGCGAGCCGGCCGGGGTGCGCGCCTGCTCGATGACCGAGGTGCAGTTGCGCAGGGCGGTATCAAACCCCAGGGTGTAGTCGGTGTGGCTGAGGTCTTTATCAATCGTTTTCGGAATGCCGACCACCGGGCCGCCCTTTTCGCTCAGCCGGTGCGCCACGCCCAAGGTATCTTCTCCGCCCAAGGCGATCACGGCATCCAGGCCCAGCCGAGCGATATTGGTCATGACTTCGTCCGACCGATCTTGCGCCCTCGCCTCGCCCGGCAGGCTCACGCGAAACGGGTTGGTGCGAGACGAGCCCAGATTGGTGCCGCCATCACGGTCCCAGCGCCGGACCTGGTAATCCTCTAACTGGGCGGCCTCGTCGATCCCGGTGTCGAGCAAGCCGTACCAGCCGTCGGGCAGGCCCATCACCTCCACGTCATGGGCGGTCGCCCGATACACAATCGCCTTGAGGGCGGGGTTCAAGCCTGGGGCGTCACCCCCGCCGGTCAATACGCCAATTCGTCGGATACGCATACTTCCCTCATTTCGTCGTGGGCTATTCTACAGGCAGAGCGGCGGGCGGCCTGCTCTGCCCGGGCCCTTGGGCGCCGACAGAGCATCTGTCTACAGGCTAGAACTTCAACGTCGTCTCGATATAGCCGAAATTGGCGCTGTCGTCGGGATAGATCTGATCCACGATGCTGTCGCCGAAGACGTGGGCAAAAAAGACGTTGACGTTGATGTGTTTGTTCAGGTTGTAGCTGAGGCTGGTTTCGATAATCTGAAACAGATCGCGCTTGCCGAAGGTCGGGCGGCCGACAAAGCCGAAGCCGGCCTGCCGGTCTCCCAGGGTGGCACCCGCGCCCTGGTACCACAGGTCGTTCTTCTCGCTGACGCGAATATAGTGAAAGTCCGTGCGCCAGACCAAGCCTTCGAGCGGCCGCAGAATGAGTTGGAAGAAGATGTCCTCGTTATTCATCAGGTTGTAGAAGGTCGAAAACGAATACACCCGGGCGGTCGGCAGCATCTGAAAAAAGGTGTCATGGTCGCCGTCGTTGGGGTCGTCGTCACCCGAGCTGCGGTTATAGCCAATCCGGAACCAGGGTTGCCCCGGCAGCCCGCCGGGTTGCCAGCCGGCCTCGGCGGCAAACGCCCAGCCGTGATGATCCTGGCTGCCCCAGTCGCCGCCCTGCACCACGCCCCAGCCCATCAGGTCAATCGGGCCGGCCCCGGTCGGCACGACCTGAATCAAATGGCCGCCGCCGGTGTTGATGGCCAGGTGTCGGTGGTCTGGGGGTGGCCGCCAGTTTGCCCCAGCGGTGACGGCGCCGCTTCGTCCCATGGCCGGCCGGTTATCGGTAGGCCGCAGGTTCCGCCCGTCGGCGTAATAGATATAGAACAGCCGGGCGTCGGTCAGCTTGGCGAACTCGGGCCGGGTCAGGTTGAAGCCGGCGTACAGGATATCGATATCGGTTATGGTCTTGTTACCGGCCAGGTCAAAACCGGCCTGGGTCGGATGGGAGCCGTGCAGCGTAAAATTGTAGGCGTCCTTGGTCCAGCTCAGGGTGAAGCCGTCATACGAACGCCCGACGTGGGACCAGCCAAAGGGGCCGAGCAGGCGCTGGGAGACACGCATGCGTTTGACCCAGTCGATGGTCGGGTCCTGGCTCAGCACCTCTGCGCCTTCGGCGATCGAGTGTCGCCCGCCCCTCAGGCGCAGGCCGGGGATACCGAGCTGCTTGAGGGTCAGGTGGGCCTGTTTGAGAAACACGCTGGCATCGTTCCGGCGGCGATTATGGGACAGATAGACGGGCCCCAGGCCGAAGGAACCCTGCGGGGCGGGCGCGCTGGCGTCATCGGGCAGGCCCATCAGAGCCGTGTTTTGGGCTTCGAGATGCAAATCGAACAGGTCTTGCTGCCATTTCAGACCCAGTTTGGCCACGCTGGCCGCGTAGGCATACGAAGAATCGCCCGAGCTGCCCTCAAACCAGTCCCAGAACTCGCCCCGCGTGCGCAGGCTGGCAAAAACCGACAGTTTTGGAGAAATCTGGCTGACCGGAACGTCCGCCCGAAGCGGAGCCGGAAAGACAGTCAGGAGCCACAGGATGAGCAGCAGGAGACTTGTGTGTTGGATACAAGCGGATAGCTGCTGATAGGGTGTCTGAGTACATCCTGCAGAACTGCGGCGGCCTGGTATCATTCTCTCTCCTCCTCGTCCGTATGCCTTGCTCGGTGTTTCAGTAAAGCAGGCTGGGCAATGTTGGAGCCAAACACAAGAAAGGTAGAATACAGAGAAGCGGGAAGAAAAGTAAGTAGCGAGGATGGCTGCATATTTCCCCTTAATGCCGGCCATAGCCAATCTGGCTGCCTTTATCCCGAGAGACCATCAGAGGGTAGGCCTGTGGGCCGAGTTGTTCCTCTGGAGACAGCGGGTGGTGAGCCCTTGATCTTTGCACGGCCTGGGAATGTTTGAGAATGGAAAGGAGGGATATTGGATTGGAAAAGGGGGGGGGCAGGGGCGGTCGGAGGGACGACCGCCCCCAGGGCAGCCCAGAAGAGAGCGGAAGGGAGGGCAACTCTCTTCCGCAAGCTCGATCAAGAGCTCTGACTCACAGTCAAGGAATAGGAGCAGGAAGTGTGCCAAACCGAAAGCCAAAGAAGTCCGATATTTTTCAGTCTGTCGGCTTGGGGTGCCCATCTTTGCAGCAGGCGTGTGGCGCTGCCTGCTGCTGAGACAACAGACATCACCCGTAGCCCTCCTCTCCCTCGGAAGAGGCCTGGGCTTCCGAATACGCTTTTGACTTTATGGGGTCTCACCGGATAAAGAAGATACGCAAACACGAGCCCGCTACTGGTCATGCGCGCATGCTTCCGCACGGACATTATCTGAGTGAGCACCACTTTCTGATTTTTTTGCTTCAGATCCTGCTGTTGCTGGTGATGGCCCGTGGGTTCGGCGAGGTCTTTCGTCATTGGGGGCATCCGCCCGTTGTCGGGGAAATCCTGGTTGGCCTGCTCCTTGGCCCCACGCTGCTCGGGCGTCTCTCGCCCGAACTCTACCAGACCCTGTTCCCGCCAGATCCGATCCAGTACACCATGCTGGAAACGGTTTCCTGGTTTGGGGTGCTCCTGCTCCTGCTTGAGACGGGCCTTGAGGTTGACGTGTCTGCGGCCTGGCAGCAGCGCAGCGCGGCGCTCCGCATCGGTATTATTGGCGTTGTCGTGCCCCTGGCCGTCGGGTTTCTCTTATCGCTGCTGCTGCCCGACTCCTATCTGGTCATCCCGGACCAGCGGCTGACCTTCGCCCTGTTTTTAGGCACGACCATGGCTATTAGTGCCATGGTCATTATCGCCCGCGTGCTGCACGACCTGGATTTGATCAAGAGTGACCTGGGGCTCCTGACCCTGTGCGGCTATGCGGTCAACGATATTCTGGCCTGGGTGATTCTCAGCCTCGTCTTTGCCACGGCCGCGGCGGCCACGCTGAGTATTGGTTCGGTCGTCCTTTTACTGGCGACCGCGGTCGGTTTTACCGCTTTTTGTCTCTCGCTGGGCTTGCGCCTGGTTGACCAATCGCTGACCGGCCTGGTCACCCGCCTGCCGCACCAACCCGGCGTGGTCCTGACCTTTGTGTGCTGCCTGGGGCTGCTGTGTGGGGCCGTCACCCAGTGGATCGGCCTGACCGGCCTGCTCGGGTTTTTTCTGGCCGGCATCATGGCCGGCGATGCCGGGGCGCTTTCCGAACGGGTACGACAGATCCTCACCCAGATGGTCCACGCGATTTTCGTACCGCTCTATTTTGCGACGATCGCCCTCCAAATAGACTTCTTTGCCCAGTTTGATGTCTTTCTCGTCCTGTTTGTGACCGTCGTCTCGATTGCGGGCAAGTATTTTGGGGCATGGCTGGGCGCGCAGCAGGCCGGGCTCTCTGCGGTGGACCGGGTTTCCATCGGTATCGCTTTTACTCCGAGTGGCGTGACCGGCATTGTGGTTGCCGCCGTGGCGGTGGAGCATCAGATCATTACCATTCCGGTCTTTGTGTCCATTGTCCTCTCGGCGATTATCTCTTCTCTTATTGTCGGACCCTGGCTGATGTGGTCCATTCGACGCCGGCCGGCCATGAATATCGCCGAGCTGTTTGTGCGGCGGGCGCTGATTCCTGGCTTGACCGGCCTGACGCGCCGGGCGGTGATCCAGGAACTCTGTCAGGAAATAGCGGAACACCAGCCGGCGTTGGACCAGGAAACCGTGTTTGCGGCAGTCCACGCGCGGGAAGAGCTGATGGGAACGGGCGTCGGGAGCGGGATTGCCATCCCGCATGCCCGTCTGGCGGCGCTCTCGAAACCCGTGATTACCTGCGGACGTTCACCGGCCGGGGTCGATTGGGACGCCCCGGACGGGGTGCCCGTACAGTTGGTCTTTCTGCTGCTCACGCCCGTTCAGGACGAAGGCGCCCAGTTGCAGATTCTGGCGGCCCTGGCCCGGACCATGAGCGCCGAGGAGGTGCGGCAGAGCCTGGTGCAGGCCGAGGATGCAGCCGAACTGTGGCAGCGCCTGTCCGACGTGCTCCGGTCGGCGGAAGCCCAGCTCGTGCCACACCGGCCGGCCTAGATGGAGGGGCAACCCCCTGTGGTTGCCCGGTCTGCCATGCGACCCGGCGACGCCGCGCAATTCTACAATAAATTATAGCGCTTCATGCGCTCCCGCAGGACATTGCGGCTCACGCCCAGCAGCCGGGCGGCCTGGACCTGATTATAGCGCGAGAGTTCCAGCGCCTTGCCGACGACAAGTTGCTCGGAACGAGCCAGGACATTGCCCGCGTGCTGGGCAAACAGCGCTTCCAGGGTTGCATTCAGGGCGGCTTCGGCGTTGGGCGGTATGGAGACGGCGGCTGTCGGAGCACCGCTGACGGGCAGGGTCAGGTCTTCCTCGGTAATAACCGGGCCGCGTGAGTATAGCACCGTTTGGGCGATAACGTTCTCCAGCTCACGGACATTCCCCGGCCAGGAGTAGGCGAGGAGTTTCTCACCCGCGGCCGCAGAAAACTCTTGCGGGCCGTTTTTGTTATCTTGAGTGTGGAGTTGCAGGAGGTGCGTGGCGATGAGCAGGATGTCTTCACCCCGCTCCCGCAGGGGCGGCAGATTAATCCGCACGACATTGAGTCGATAGTATAAATCTTCACGAAACCGGCCGTCCCGGAGCAGCGTTTCGAGCGCTTGATTAGTCGCCGCAATAATACGCACATTGATTGGCCGTGACCGCCGTCCTCCCAGCCGGTAGAGCTCGCGTTCCTGCAACACGCGCAGCAGCTTGGCCTGGAGGAGGGGGGGCATGTCCCCGATCTCATCCAGGAAGAGTGTGCCGCCGTGGGCGAGTTCAAATTTTCCGGGACGTGACTCGACTGCCCCGGAAAAGGCGCCGCGCTCATGGCCGAAGAGTTCACTTTCCAGCAGGGAATCCGGGATGGCGGCACAATTGAGGGCCAGGAAGGGTCCGTTACTGCGCTGCGAGTAGGTATGCAGGGCGTGGGCAACCAACTCTTTGCCCGTCCCGCTCTCACCCGTAATCAGAATCGTAATATCCCGCGCCGCGCTTTTGCCGATAATTTTATACACTTCCTGCATGGCTTGGCTGTTCCCCAACATGGGTACCGCCTCGGGCGAGAGGGGTTCCGGCCGCGCCTCGTCCGGGGCAGCGGCCGGCTCCTGTGCGGAGGCGTGTTTGTGGAGCGTGCGGACGATGAGCTGCTTGAGGGTTTCGACCTCAAACGGTTTGACCAGATAGTCATCCGCGTCCAGCGTGGTAGACCGAATGGCCGTTTCGGCCGAAACAAAAGCCGTCATCATGATGACGGGCAGAGTGGGTCGCCGACGCTTGATCTCTTCGAGGGCAGAGAGTCCGTCACGATTGGGCATGCGGACATCCATGAGGATGAGGCGTAGGGCCGGATCGTCTATTTTTTCCAGCGCTTCGTTGCCGGAGAAGGCCGACAGTAGTTCGTATTCCCGACCCAGGACACGCCGAAAGGAATAGTGGACGTTCCGTTCATCGTCGACAATAAGGATTTTTTCCATGGCTAGAGGGGGAGTCGGATACACACCGTTGTGCCGACTCCTGGCTGAGAAAAGAGGCGCAGGCGGCCGTTATGGCCTTCAATAATACGCTGCGATATGGACAGCCCCAGTCCGGTGCCGTCTTCTTTGGTCGTAAAAAACGGGTCAAAGAGTTGGGCCCGCACCTCGGGCGAGATACCGGCTCCCCGGTCGGCAATGGAGACCCGCAGACGGCCGCCCCCAACACCGATGTGGACGGTCAGCGTCCCGCCGTGGGGCATGGCCTGAATCGCGTTGAGCAAGAGGTTCAGGAACACCTGCTTGATCTGGGTGCCGTCAACCCAGGCCGGGGGGAGGGTGTTGGCCCAGTCCTTGCGGACAACAATCTCACGCACGCGTGCTTCCGGGCCGATTAAAAGCAGGGTCTCCTCCATGATTTCCTGGAGGCGTTCGCGCTGAAAATGGGGCGGGCGTGGACGGGCGAATTCCAGAAACTGGTCCAGCAGGAGTTTAATGCGTTGCAACTCACCCTGGACAATACGGAGATCATCAGCAAAGCCAGGGGTGCTTGTCCGCTCCCGCGGATAGCCTTGGGCCTGGTCGTGTGACATGGCGTAGATCAGCATGAGCACGGTATTCAGCGGGTTGCGCAGTTCATGCGCCAGTCCTGCGGACAACTTTCCCAGAGCGGCCAATTTCTCAGACTGGCGGAGCTGTTCTCGGGCCTGCATTTCTTCCCGATGCAGAGTCGCGTTTTCTATGGCAATGGCGGATTGACTGGCCAGCAGGGTCAGGAGCCGGACCTCACTGTCCTCGAAGCAGCGTGGCTGTGTCGTGTAGACATTCAGGACGCCGATAATGGCGCTTCTGGCCCGGAGCGGCACCGACAAGAGCGAACACAGCCCTTCCCGCCGGGCCAGGTCCGCCACGCGGTAGCGGGTTTCCGTACGGACGTCGGGCGTGTACAGCGGCCGGCCGGTTTTAATCACCTCCCCGGTCAGACTGGTGGCCACCTCGCGTGCCGGCTGGGCGAGATAGGCTTCGCTCGCGCCCTCGGTGGCGGCCGGGCGTAGCGTGCCCTCTTCGGGATCGAGCAGCAGGATGGAGGAGACGCGCGCGGCCATGAGACGCCGGGCGTGGGCAACAATGCGCTGTAGCACCTCTTCGAGTTGCAGGGTTGACGAGATTTCAGCCCCAATGGTGAACAGCGCTTCGAGTCGTTCTTCGAGATGTCCCTGGAGCGTACTCATGCTGATGCTCTCCGCAGAGTCTCAGGCGGGCGGGCGGTATCGAAACGTCGGGCCGAATCGGCTGTGTCATAGCTGCGCTCTCAATGGGACCGAGAAGTCGGCTGCAAGCCCATAGCCTCACGGGCGGACGAGGGGCGGGGAGCAGGGCGGAAAGCTGCCCGCCCTGCTGTTCTGCTTAGGCTTCCTCGGTGCTGAGACGCGGAACGGGCTCGGTCCGCATTGAGCGCTGGCTGGCCATACCCAGGCTTGAGCCAGGGGAGAACATCTGCGAGGAGCCGTAGGCCACGTTGCCGTGCTCGCCGACATCCAGGCCCTCGGACTCTTCGTCCGGCGAGACCCGCAGCCCCATGGTGGCCTTGATGATGCTGAACAGGATACAGGCAAACGCAAAGGTGAAGATGCCAATGGCTACGATCCCGATGATCTGACTGACGAGTTGCGCACCACCGGCCAGGTTGCCGAAAATGCCGACCGCCAGGGTGCCCCAGATGCCGCACACCAGGTGGACGGAGATGGCCCCCACCGGATCGTCGATCTTGATCTTATCAAAGAACAGGACCGCGCCGACCACAAGCGCCCCGGCAATCAGCCCGATCAGCGTGGCGGACAGGGCCGCCATCTGATCGGCGCCGGCAGTGATGCCGACCAAGCCGGCCAGAATACCGTTCAGGGCCATGGACAGGTCCGGTTTTTGGAGGATGACCCAGGAGGTGAACATCGCCCCAAGACCACCGGTCGCGGCGGCAAGACAGGTGGTGACCAGGGTCAGGGAAACGAGGTTGGGGTCGCCTGACAGGACGGAGCCGCCGTTAAATCCGAACCAGCCCAGCCATAGCAGGAAGACGCCGATGGCGGCCAGCGGCATATTGCTGGGCAGGATGGGCCGAATACGGCCGTCTGCCATGTATTTCCCCATCCGAGGCCCCAGCAGCATGGCTCCGGCCAAGGCTCCCCAGCCACCCACCGAGTGGACAATGGTTGAGCCGGCAAAGTCATAAAAGGGTGTTTCCAGCATGTCCAGCCAGCCCGCACCCCATTTCCAACTGCCGGTGATGGGATACGAAACGGCGACGAAAATGGTCGCAAAAACCATGAAGGAGGACAGCTTTATCCGCTCGGCAACCGCGCCGGAGACAATGGTTGCCGCGGTCGCCGCAAACATGGCCTGGAAGAGAAAGTCGGTCCAATAGGTATAGCCCTCGCTGTACAGACTGGTCTGTGAGGCCACCTCGTCCGTCACCTCAACGCCAAACCCGGCAAAGGCCAGCCAACCGGCAGAATCCTCCGCAAATCCGGGATACATCAGGTTGAAGCCGCACAAGGCATAGGTCATCAACCCAACGCAGATGACAAAGGTGTTTTTGAAGAGAATATTGACCGTGTTCTTGGACTGGGTCAGACCGGATTCGAGTGAGGCAAAGCCCAGGTGCATGATGAACACCAGCGCCGCGGCGATCATCATCCATAAATTATGGGCGGTAAACAGGGCAAAACCCTGTGAAGCGGCAAATTCTGCGTAATCCTTGTACTGGGCTGCATCCTCGGCAAAGGCGAGCGGTGCCAGCAGCCCGATGCCCAACGTGGCGAGTGATCCCAAAGCGAATAAACGTTTCATCCCAACCTCCTTATATCGTGCGATGCCATGCCCTCATGCGTGTTGAGATGCCCCGTATTGCCCCGTAGAAGTATTGAGACTGAGCGGTGGATTCGATTTGCCAGGCTCGATACTCTTGGTTGTCACGCCGGGGCGCCTTGGGATGTTGCCCTCACAACACCAGCGCCCCGGCACGAGTTCTGACTAGATCGCGTCTGCTCCCCGCTCACCGGTGCGGATACGCACGACATCATCCATGGGCAGGATGAAAATCTTGCCATCCCCGATGCGCCCGGTTCGGGCCGCGGCAATGATGGTATCCGCCACTTCGGCCGCCTTGTCATCATCGATCAAGATTTCAATCTTGACCTTGGGCAGGAAGTCCACCACATACTCCGCACCGCGATACAGTTCCGTATGCCCCTTTTGTCGACCAAAGCCCTTGACCTCGGTGATGGTCAAACCCTGAATGCCCGCCTTAGAGAGGGCTTCCTTGACCTCATCGAGCTTGAACGGCTTGATGATCGCTTCAATTTTCTTCATCGGAGCCTCCTTATGAGAGATTCGGCTACATGAGGTAGGCGAACTCCACAATCATCGAATCCTGGTCGTCCGAGTAGCCGCTGCCGTCGCTGAACACCTTTTTGTTGGACCAGTCGTGGCGGAACTCCAGGCGAGCCTGCATGTTTTCCGTCATCTGCCACTTGAAGGTGCCGGTGACTTCCCGGAGATCCTGGTCTATGCCGGTCCGGTAACCGTCCTGGTCGGAGAACCACTCGCCGCGTAGCGCAAAGGACCAGTCCGCCAGGCCCTCGTCCAGCAGGCCGCCGCCCAGGGTCACGATGCCCGACAGCCCGGTCCAGTCGGCGTCGTCTCCGCCCACCTGTTCCGAGGCCGTGCCGTAGTCGAAGTTGGCCAGCAGGTCCACGTTTTCCATGGGTGAATAGGTCAGGACGGTATCGAACACGCCCGTCTTGGAACTGCCGCTGTCGTCGTCCTCCGCCCCAAAGACACCATTAAACGTCCAGGCCAGGTCACCGAATTCAAGTCCTAAACTCCCGAGAAAGGTCTTGCCGTTGTTGTTATCCCGCACATTGTCCCAGCCGTTCACGACGCCGGCCGTCAGGCTGATATTGTCGTTCAGGGCCGTGGAGAACAGCACACCGGTATGGGTGAACGGAATGGCGTAGCCGAACATGAAGGAGCGCGACACATTGGGGTTATAGGGCGATTCGATCACCTCGCCGCCCAGCAGGGTGGCGAACTTCCCGAACTTCATCTCGACGCCATTGCCGACCCCAAAGGTGTAGGTCATATAGGCCTGCTGAACCTCGAAGTTATGCGCCAGATCACCGCCCCAGTCAGACTGAATCAGGCCGGCGGTCTCACCGTAGTCCAGCACGGCATGGAAGCCGACCCCGCTCTCGGTTTCCTTGGACACTTCGAGTTGTAACAAGTCCATGGTGAAGTCGTTGTGGTTCTGGTCAAAGATGCGCATATTGTTGCTACCCGAGTCCGGGCTGTTGAAGTTGTAGTTATACGACCCATACATCAAGCCGCCAAATTGAAAGCCGTTCAGGCCCAGCAGGCCGCCTTCCAGCGATTCGACCCGGTTGGTCAGGTCCATGATACCGTTGCCAGCCTCGCCGTTCTCTCCAGGGCCTTCCTTGAGGCGGCTCACCTCTCCTTCCAACTCATCAATCCGCTGCTGCATCTCCTGCAGCATGCCCTGCACATCAGGACTGGCCGGAGCGGCAGTCTCCTCCTCACCCGAGGCACTAACGCCCCCTGCAACTCCCAATACAACCGCGAGAGCCGCAACGCTGATAAATCTTTTCATGCACTACCCCCTTGATAAAAATATGTTCCTTGGATTCTGCTGGAACACGCTCGGTACACTTGTCAGCAAATATCAGCAAAGCTGATGCCAATTCCGTCCAAGGAGAAAACCCAGAGAAATCAAGGCAGTTTCTTGCTCTTGGCAGAAAAGAATGCTCAGAAGAGCAGCAGTTGCAAACCGGACTGCCTAAACTCTGAACAGACGAAGTTGACACAGCCCCCGGCATGTCTGCTATGTGTCATGTATCTGTCAGAAAAAGGCTGAAAGGAGAAAACCATGCCAAATGCAGATTTCGAGGTCCGTCAGCTCCTCAAGGCGTATCGTAAGGGCGTTATTTCGGATGCCCTGTTCGAAGAACAGATGGAGGAACTGTCCAACGGAGGAGCAGCGACCTATACCTATAACGGGACGAGTCACGCCACCGAGAAGGACATGATTCTGGCCTTACTGGACGAGTTCCGGTGTGGAGAAGACTTTGCCGCGGAATACCTCAACGGTTGGATTGAGGCCAGTGACGAGGCGTGTGTGAAGGGCGGCTTGCGGACCGTACAGCAGCGTGAGGCCTTCCACGCCCACCTCTTGGAAGCCCGGCTGCGCGAGCTGGGCGGCGACCCGCAGTGCACGGTACCGGCCGAGCGGCGGGACAAAGAGCTGCCTTTCTACTCGTCAAAAGAGAAAGGTGATGTGGAAAAGCTCCAATCCCTTGCCGAGCTGCTCAAAGACCCCGAGACCATCTTAAAGCCGCTGACCGATTCGATCGATCAGATTCAGGACGATCAGCAGACGAAAGCACTCCTGCAGACCATCATTGATGACGAAATGTCGAGCATTAAGTGGCTGATGGAGGCGTGTGAGACCGTAAGCGCCCCCCAAGCTGCCTAGCTGCCGATTCGCTTACGGAGAGAGGGAGGGGCAGCCGGCCCCTCCCTACGATACCGTGCCTGCTCTGTCTGACGCCGGTTCAGCCTTCATATCCGGGGATGTTTCCCCCGATATTCTTCGCCCCCTGCTGCCCTGGCGCGGACAACTGACGGCCTGCTGGCAGCATATCGTCGCCGGCCTTGCCCAAGCTCCGGACCCGTCTTTGGCCGGGGTTAATCTGAGTCGCCTGGTAGAGCATGGCTGTGGGACGGGAGCCGTGCTCCAGTCCGCCGAGCTGTCGCGTGACCTGCTGTTTCTTTTGGGGGCGAGTCAGCATCTCTCACACGTCCTGGTCCAGCAGGGACAGGACTGGGAAGCCGTCTTTTTGACCGACCGCAGTGCTGCGGAAAGATCGACCGCCAGCCACCTTCAGGCCTGCCGTCCAGCCCTGCCGTGTGATCTGGCTGAAGACGATTTTTTGTACGGGCTGCGCGCCTACCGCAATCGTGAATATCTGCGGATTGGAACGCGCGACCTGCTGGCTCGGGCGTCCCTGGAAGAGACGACCCGCGATTTGAGCGCCCTGGCCGATGCCGCCGTCCAGATTGCGTACGAATACACGCGGGCCAGAATGGAGCGGGACTACGGTGTGGCCTGGGTCGAAGAGGCGGGAGAAAAACGTCCGATTGCCTTCGTGGTGTTTGGCATGGGCAAGCTCGGGGGAGAAGAGCTGAATTTTAGTTCGGACATCGACCTTATCTATCTGTACGAATGTGATGCCGGCCTCACAACTGGCGGAAGAAAGGGCCAGGTTGACCCCCGGACCTATTTTACCGAGCTCGCCCAGCATCTCACCCAAGCCCTCAGCACTTCTGGGGCGGGCGGCTTTGTCTTCCGGGTTGACCTCCGCCTGCGACCGGATGGAACGAACGGTCAGATTGTCAATTCGCTCGCAAATACGCTGTTGTACTATGAAGCCTGGGGCCAGACCTGGGAACGCCTGGCTCTGCTCAAAACGCGGCCGATTGCCGGGGAGCAGGCCCTGGGCGAGCGCTTTTTGCGCGAGGTCGCGCCGTTTATCTTACGCCGCTACCTCGACTTCACCACGGTCGAGGATACCAAAGCGCTGAAGATGCGGATTGAGCGCTCGCTGCATCGGGCCGACCGCGGGCGGCTGAACGTCAAGCTCGGGCGTGGCGGTATACGAGAAATCGAATTTGTGACCCAGGTCCTGCAACTCATCCATGCCGGCAAAGACCCGCGCGTCCTGGGACGCAACACCCTGGCCGTCCTCGACCGTTTGGTGGAGGGGGCCTATCTCGCCGCCTCAGACCGCGACGCGCTGGCGGCGGCCTACCGTTTCCTGCGTCAGGTCGAGCATAAGATACAAATGGTGCACGACCGCCAAACGCATACCCTGCCCGGCTCTGAAAACGGCCTGCGGGCATTGGCGCGTCGGCTGCGGGTTGCGGACCGGACCGAAGTCGCCCAGGACGCGCTCGCGGTTTTCCTGACGGCCCTCCGGGAGCATACCCAGGCGGTCCACACGATTTTCCGCTCTCTTTTTCATATCCCCGAGGGCAGCTCCGAGGCCGACGTAAGCGCTGAGCAGGCAGCCATTGAAGCCCTGTTCGACGAGTTGCACGATCCCGAGCGGACGCAGCAGCGTCTGGAACAGCTCGGGTTTCGTGACCTGACCCACACGTATGAGCGCCTGCGCCTGCTGCACGATGGCCCGGCGTATGCTCCAGCCCCGCCGAGACGGCGCGAGCTGTTGTACGCCCTGGCCCCGACCCTCTTCCATGAGGTCTGTCGGTCGGCGGACCCTGACCGGGCCTTGGCCTCTGTGGCGGATTTGATCGCGTCGATCGGCGCGCGGTCGAGTTTCTTATCCCTCTTGCGCGAGAATCCGCACACCCTCCGCACACTCATCGGCCTGTTCGGCACCAGTTCCTATCTGTCTCGCATCTTTTTACGCCGACCGGAATTCCTCGACAGTCTGGTCCGGGCTGACCTGGTCCATCTGTATAAATCTCAAGAGCTGATGCAGGATGAGCTGATGGCGCGCATTACGGGGGCTCCGGAGCTTGAGGACCGACTCGATATTCTGCGTGAATATCGGCATGAGGAGTTTCTGCGCATCGGCATTAACGACACCAACGGACAGCTCGATTTCCCGTCGGTGAGCGTCCAACTGTCATACCTGGCGGAGGCCTGTCTCCACGGGGCGTATGAGACCGCCCGCGCGGCGCTGCTGGAGAAATTGGGGCGGACGGACCTACCGGGCCAGATTGTGATTGTGGGCATGGGCAAACTGGGCGCGCGCGAATTAAACTATAATTCGGACCTGGACCTCATCTTCCTGTACGAACCACATTCCTCATCAGCGGCTGGGCAGGACGGGGCAGACCTCGTCGCCCAAGAGGTCTTTGCCAAGCTGGTCCAACGCCTGATTTCGGTGCTCCAGGTCCAAACGCGGGAGGGCGCGGCATATAAAATCGATACCCGTTTGCGACCCTCTGGCCGCGCCGGCTCCCTGGTGTCTTCGGTGGCCGCCTTTACCCGTTATCATCAGACGCAGGCTCAACTGTGGGAACGGCAAGCGCTCATTAAGGCGCGCGCCGTCGCGGGCGATAGCGCCTTGGCTGCGCGGGTCAATGCCCTGTTTGAGGACTACGTCTATAGCGAACCCATCCGGGCTGCCGATGTGGCTGAGATTCAGCGCTTGCGTGGCCGGATGGAACTCGAATTAGCCGCAGAGACGAATGAGCGGTTTAATATCAAAACCGGCCGGGGTGGTCTGGTCGATGTTGAGTTTCTTGTGCAGATGTTGCAACTGCGCTATGGTCACCGCCTTCCTGCAGTGCGGCATAGGGATACTCTTTCTACCCTGGACGCCCTGAGAGCCTGCCGGGTGCTCTCTCGTGAAGAGAGCCAGGTGCTCAAGCGTGGCTACCAGTTCTTGCGCCGGCTGGAGAACCGGCTGCGGATTGAACGCGACCAGCCGGTTGAGGCGCTGGAACGGAATGCCGAGCAGTTGACGTCCCTGGCCCGGCGGATGGGCTACGAAGGAGCTGAGGCCGGTGCGCGGGTCTTGGCCGAGTACCACCGGCAGCGGGAAGCGATTCGGGCGTGTTATAGTCGTCTGTTTGAAAGAGAACAGGGAGATTCGCATGAGGGACCAGTCGGAACAATCACCTCCTGAAGAGGCCAGGACTGAAGAGAGCTTTGCCGCCCTGCTCGAACAGGAACAGACCGGACCGGCGCTGAGCAGCGGTCAGGTGGTGAAGGGCCGGGTCATTCTCATTGGTGGGGACAGCATCTTCATTGATGTGCGGGATAAAGGGGAGGGGATTATTGATCGGGCCGAGCTCGAAAATGAGCAGGGTGAGCTTGATATTGCCGTCGGAGACGAGGTGGAAGCCACCGTGCTCTCAACCGAGGGGGAACTCCGGCTGTCACGCAAACTGCTCAAAGGCGCGCAGGCCCGCCAGCGGCTCGCCCTGTCCGTGGAGCATGCCTTACCGGTAGAAGGCACCGTCACGCGGGAGACCAAGGGGGGATACGAAGTGACGGTCGCCGGGATGCGGGCATTTTGTCCCTTCTCTCAGATGAGCCTCCACCGGCCCGATTCCCCGCAGGACTTTCTCAACCAGACGTTTGAGTTCTATGTCACGCAGTTCAGCGAGAGGAATCTCGTTCTTTCCCGTCGCCGCCTCCTCGAAGAGCAGGCTGAGCGCGCCGCACAAGAGACGCGGGGCAAGCTGTTCCCAGACGCAGTCCTGCCGGGAACAGTCGTCTCGCTGACCAATTTCGGCGCGTTTATCGATCTTGGCGGCGTGCAGGGCTTGGTGCATATCTCCGAGATTAGCCACTCCCGGCTGGGAACGCCGGCCGATCACCTGAGCGTTGGCGAAGCGGTCAGCGTCAAAGTGCTTAACGTGGACGCGGAAACCGGCAGGGTTGGGCTGAGTCTGAAAGCCCTGGAAGACGACCCCTGGCACGCCGTCAGCGCGCAACTGCGTGAACGGCAGGTGGTGACCGGCCGTCTGATTCGGATGACGGACTTCGGCGTCTTTGTCGAACTGATCCCCGGCGTTGACGGGCTGCTACACGTGAGCGAAATCCCCCGCAGCCAACAGGGCGTGATAAAAGAGGCGACCGCGACCAACCAGGAAGTGACCGTTCTCATCCTCTCGATTGACCCTGAGGAGCGACGGATTGCCCTGGCCCTGGCCCCAGAAGGACTCGCTCCGGGCGACCACGCCGAGGAACTGGAGCTGACGGCCGGCACGATCCTGACCGGCACGGTCGAGCGAGTCGAGTCGTTCGGGCTATTTGTCCGGCTCGGCCCTGGGCAGACTGGCCTGATTCCCAACGCGGAGATGGGAACGCCGCGTGGAACCGATCACCGCAGAGAGTTTCCGCCCGGTACTGAAGTAAAGGTTGCCATCCTGGCAGTCGAAGAAGGGGGGAAACGCATCCGACTGTCCCGCACCAAGGTCAGTGCGCACGAAGAGCAGGTGGAAACCCAGGCATATCTGGCTTCAAGCCAACAAGGGCAGGGGTTCGGGCTCAGCCTGGGCGATCTGTTACAGCAGAGCAAGCGGAAAAAATAGGCCACGCCGGCGAATACCCGGCCTACGACTGCTGTGAGAGGCTGGCACGCAGCCGCCGCACGCCCTCGCCTGGGCCGCCCGGTGCGCCAAAGACGGCGGAACCGGCAACCAGCAGGGAGGCACCCGCGGCCACAGCCGCCGGAGCCGTGGTCGGATCAATGCCCCCGTCAATCTCAATCGCCGCCCGAGCCTTGCGTTCCTGCAACAACTGCTGAAGGCGACGGACTTTGTGGGTGCTCGAAGCAATAAAGCGCTGCCCGCCAAACCCAGGGTTCACGCTCATGATGAGAACTTGGTCGAGAATGTCGAGCACGTCTTCGAGGCTGGCAATCGAGGTGCTGGGGTTGAGCACGACCCCGGCTTGCTTGTCGAGCTGTTTGATCTGCTCAACGGTCCGGTGCAGATGCGGGCAGGCTTCCTGATGCACAAGGATGATATCCGCGCCGGCACTGGCGAAATCGGCGAGATAGCGTTCGGGCTCAACAATCATCAAGTGGACATCGAGCGGCAGGCTGGTGCTCTTGCGGGCGGCTTCGACAACCAGCGGACCAACGGTGATGTTGGGCACGAAACGGCCATCCATCACATCGACGTGGATACGGTCCGCGCCGGCCTGCTCGACCTCGGCGATTTGTTGTCCCAGACACCGAAAGTCGGCAGAGAGAATCGAGGGGAGAATCTGGACCATGATTGACTATGATTTATGGGATTGAGGGATTTATGATTACGAAGAAAAGACATACCACAACAGATGTAGTATGACTATGGAAGAACTGGAGAGCACGCATGAAGGACTATGTGTCGTTGAACCAATTCGTTTGGTTAAGCAGATTCGCCAGAAGCTGATGTTGGCCTGCCTCCACGCTAAATACCAAACGTAGACCGGATTTCCTCCCGATACATCGCTATCAGGCTATCCTCTGGGATTTGACCCCAGATCAACAAACGTAATAATTCGTCAACAACCTCAAGGGCGTCATCGCTCAGTCTGTATTCGGACAATTGATAAGCGTTATGATGATTGCCTATTGGTTGTAAATGGTCCAACCGAAGAATTGACTCCTCAGCCCCGGATATAGGTAATTGATCCCACAAGAACTGTGGGTAGTCACAATGCCGTATCCGTTCTACGAACGCCTGATTGTAACCCCCCCGCTGACCATCTCTCGTTGCACCATAATACGGTGTAGCTAAAACCGTTGGTGCTGTTGAATGTCCCGCCATACCCCTTGTAAGCGATTGATCAACATGTGGAAAAGCAGCACCGATTATTAGGCATGGCCTCTTCTTGGCGCGGTAAGCGGACCAGACCTCTCTCGCATGTAATGGCATCGCGGCGACAGGCAACTCCGTCCTCCTGAGTGGTTGACCAATCCGAAGGGGCGCTACTTGAATTGTTGCGCTGTCGTGCCGAGTAGCTTCCGTTCGGGCTATAGGCTCAAATGTATATGGCACCTGATCGACGTGAGGAACGAACGCGAAGACCAGCGCGCCTCGACACAAAACCCTGTCGGTGTTGCTTATCCACCAATCGTCTGGCTGAATAATTGACTGTACGCAGTCCTCAGGATACATCCTCGCCTTTCCTGGTAGCAGATTTCCACACATCGTCTGAAAACTGGACGACATGTTCACCTTCCCGTAATGGCTCGCCGGCGAGGCTATCGAGCCAGTTCATGCCCTCAGTATAAACATCGTCATAACGGGTATCTGCGGCGGGGTTAATCAGCCTGTGCTCTTTGCGCTCTCTGTTTTTATGCCGAGCTCGTAATTCCCGCATTCGCTCTTTGAATTGCTTTTTTTTCCTGTTCGATAAGCTATCCATTCTCAGCGGTGTCGGAACAGGCTCATTCATTGAGATGTCCTGGGTGACGACTGTAAAGTCCAAAAACTCGTTAGGCGCAGCCGATAACATGGGTTCCGTCCTATAAACGTGATGCAGCAGTCTTTGTGTGTCTTGCCCGAATCGACGCACATCTTCTTTCAGTCCCGAAGTTATCGCAAATGGGAGTTGATTCCCTATCTCTTCTAACTGCCCTTCATCACTTAGAGCCCAACGAACCCAATCCTGCTTGTCCTCATAGTCGCTTTGAAATGACTGCTTCTCCGCATTGATTACGCTTAGTGCCGGTTCGATACGCTCGTAAACTGATTGGGACCACGGACCGAATTTGTAAAATTGCCATTCTGTCCCAGTAAAGGTAACGCCGTTGTGTCGTTTCGCATGGAAAAGGTCGGCCAAATACACATACTTAATCAAGTGAATTGGTCCGAGCCGGCGGTCTAAGAACTCGTCCTGCTCCCCGGCAACTAGCAACGCGTACTGGAGCAGCAAGTCAACACGGGAGGGGTCTGCTGGCATCACTTTAGCCTGAATGGTTAAACAACCGAGATTGTGGAGCCCCGATGGGCAGGTCTGAGCTTTTCACTCTTCACAGGAAGTGCCCCGATACTAATCTCCTCTCCCGGCTTGCTGCAAGAGGGGCGCAGGAGAGGAATTCCCAGGGCTCGTGTCGAGATGGGTCTACTGTACCGTCTGGTATGCGGTCGGCAGATTGGTGGGCCGGTAGTGGTTGGCCGGATTGGCCATGCGCTCGAATACGCTGGCGTGAATCCGGGCACCCTCTGGAATCTTGCGGGTGCGTTGACCGCGGAATTTCCAGAAGCCGGTCAATGACTGGTGCAGCGTGTCATGCGGGTCGGGCTGGTATTCTGCAAGCCGGGCGTGGTCGACTCGCAGTCCCTGTCGCATGGCCCTGTCCAGCATCCACTGCAGGGCGATATTCGACAACCCGCGCTCGGCGTACCACCCGCCCACATCGGAATGGACGCCGGCAAACCAGACCTGCTCGATGAGCTGCCTCTCCCGAACCTTGTCCTCGTCCCACAGGTAAGGACGGAAGTCTTTTCGCTTCTCGTCAATGGCTAAGGCATGGTAGCCATATCTGACTTCGGGGTTCAGCCGAGCGTCGTGAAAGCGTTTGCTGGCGTTCAGTGCCAATGACTCGACCGTGTCCCACACACCGATGAAGTAGACCGGACAGGGACGGCCGAAAACCGTGCGAAAGCCCTGCGCGACAGCGTCGTTGTCGGGCGTGTTATAGACCTTCGAGGCGTACTCAACCAGATTAGCGGCATCCGCCCTGAGCAGCCCGCATTTGTAGAGCATCCCGGCCAGGGCACGCACGGTGAACGCACCGCGGCTGAAGCCAAAGAGATACACCCGGTCTCCGCGTTCAAAACTGCCCATCAGATAACGGTAGACATCCTCGACGTTCTTTTGCAGCCCGTAGCCGGTGGCTTGGTCGCTGAGGGAGCGTAGGGTGCCGTCCTCTTCGTGGTACTCCCAGCCGCCGGTCCCCACACCGGGGTCGTAATACGTGACCTGGCGGTCATCCTTGGCCGCCAGCGTATAGGTTTCCACCACGTTTGTGTTGTTGCGGCCGTACTCGTTACCGGTTCCGTCACAGCAGATGACGATGTTTTTCATACCTTGCTCGCAACGGACCCTCAGCCTGCCTGCATATTCCAACAGGCAAAGGAGCCCGAGGCGATGGCTTGCGGCGTAAAGGGGGGGGTGAGGGGCAGGATGTAGACCGTGGGCGCGGTCGTGGCCGGCAGCCTCGCCGCGTCGGGCAGATGGCCGGTAAATGTCAGTAGAGATCCGTCCGGAGCGAGTAAGGGGTGAGAGCCGGCGTACTGATCAAAAAATGAAAACTGGAGCGTTTGCTCTCTGCTTGGTAGAAACCGAACCAATTCCAGGCTTTCTCCCGTCGTTCGGTCATACTGATGCCACCTGAGCTGACTGTGTTGTATGTCTACGCTCAGATAGACCAGCCTGTGCCCGTGTGGAGCCCACAAGAATCCCGCGACTGGCGTTTCAAGCAGGGTCGTACTCTGGCCGCTGGACAGGTCGAGCAGGTGCAGCGCGGGAGAGAGCAGTGAGCCCTGGCGTTGGGTGCTGCCAAAGACAAGCGCCTGCCCGTCCGGTGACCACAGCGCCGTAGTCAGGCCGCTGGCCCGACTAATCGGAGCGCTCTCTCCAGTCTGGATATCAAACAGGCGCAGGGTCTGGCTGCCGTCGGCCCCCCGTTCCACATAGGTGAGTAACTCACCGTCCGGAGACCAGACCGGAACGCGAAACGTCCCCGGACTGGCACTGATCTCTCGCACAACGGTTCCCGTTGCGGTCTCAATCAGCACAACCCGCCCGGTTTTGTTGTCGCCTACGTGCGCTGCCACAAGTCCCCCCTGCGGAGCCCACGACCAGAAGAGCGGCGCGCCGGTGAGCAGGGTGTGGGTCTGGCCAGGCTGGGCCAGAACAATCGTTTCTAACGAAAGCTGGCGCTCGCCGCGCTGCACCAGGACGGTAAACATGTCCGCCTGTGGTGACCAGTTGCCATAAATAGGAGCGCCCTGCCCCAGGTTGGCCCGCTCCCAGGACTCCACGCCATCGGCGGCAACCGTATAGACACTGGCCGGTCCGTCTTCACCCTGTCGGGCAAAGCAGGCGAGCTGTGCACTGTCCGGCGACCAGGTTGGCCAGGAATAGGTCATGGAGGGTGGGGCAGGCTGCGACTCCGGGTCCCGAGGACCCTGCAGAGGCTGCGGAGCGGGCTGGTCCTGCCAACTCCAGGTGAGTTGGTGGGTGGTGTCTGACGGGAAGCGGCGTACAAAAATTTGTCCGTCCGGTCCAATATACGCAAGCTGGACGGGTTGCGTCGCCCGAGCAGGGCCGGCAGAGTCAGGCTGGCCGCGTTGACCCGCCGGGCGGTTTTCACTCACGCTTGGCTCCCTCCAACAGCAGGACGGGCCTTTTCTGGCCGCGTTTTCGTCTCAGCAGGATATACATGGCCCCCGGTCCACCATCATGGGTACGAGCGGTGGAGAAGGCCAACACCATTTTCGCCAGCCGGCCTCGGGTGAGCCACTGTTTCAGCTTGTCCTTGAGGATCGGGAATTGACCAGGGGAGTTTTTGCCGCGTCCATGAATGATGAGGACGCAGCGTACGCCGGCCTGGGTGGACTGGCTGAGAAACCGCTCCAACTCGGGCTTGGCCTCATCGGCCTTCATCCCGTGCAGGTCCAGGGCCGCCTGGCGCGCAAATTTTCCTTGCCTCAGCTTGCGGACCAAACCCGTATCAAGACCAACGACACAGCCCTCGACATACTCGTCGGTATCCGTGATATCAAAATCGCTCCGCCCGGCGACCAGGTCGTATAACTCGGCGATGGCCTCGTGCTCACTGTCTTGCGGAGACCGGCGGGAGAGGGCCGGTGGGGGGTTGCTGACCCGCGCGTCCGACTTGAGCCGGGTGACATCCTGCATGGCCTGCCGGAAAAGGTCCGCGAGACTTTCCGCAGGCTTTTTCACCGGATTGGGCGTACTCCGGGGCAGAGCCGCTGTGGGAGCAGCCCGCCCGGCGATGGGCGGCTTGAGTGTTTTTTTGAGTTGGCGAAAAGGCGTATTGAAGCCCGCCATGGCTCCGTATGGTACACGGGAAACACCACAAGAACAAGCAACCGGAGGGGGTGAGGCGACAGATTCGTTGCTTGCTCCAGTCGCCTGTGTGTATAATCAGAGGCGATGCAGGGGTTGAGGTGGCAGGTGTGGATGCTGATGGGTATCCTGGCTGGCTGCGGGGCTACGTCGCGGCCCGTTCAGCCCGCTCGGTTTCTCCCCGCCGCTCCAGTGGCTCCGGTCGTCCCCCCCCTCCGGTCCGCGCCCGAGTTGCCAACCGCTCCTTCGGCCTCTCCTGTAGATGCTCCTCGCCAGCCTGCGCCTGAGCTACCGCCCGCCCCGAAGAGCACGTCCGCCTCGCCGCCACCCGATCAGAGAACTGTGGTACCGTTTGAACCACAGCGTGTGGTTCGCCCTGCCCGCTTTGTGCAGACCGGCATCGCCTCATGGTATGGACCGGGCTTCCACGGCAAGCGAACGGCAAACGGCGAAATCTATGACCAGTACGCCCTGACCGCCGCCCATAAGAGCCTGCCACTGGGAACCCAGGTGAGGGTGACCAACCCTGAGAACGAGCAGGCGATTGAAGTCCGCATCAACGACCGGGGGCCGTTTGTGGAGGGTCGTATTATTGACCTGTCTCTCGCCGCGGCAAAAGGCATAGGCGTGTATGCTCCAGGGACGGCTCTGGTGCGTGTCGAGGTGCTCTCTGCCCCGACCCCCAGGCTCGCCGTCCTGTACGCCGTCCAAGTCGGCTCTTACACCGACGCGGACAAGGCGTCTGATCTGAAGCAGGCGTTAACCCCGCACTTCTCGTCAGTGTATATCAGTCCGTTGGCAAGCGGACGGTTTCGCTACTATCAGGTCCGCCTCGGACCGTTCACCGAACGGGCTCAGGCCGAACACCAGGCCCGCTCCGCTGCCCGGGCCGGCCTGCAAAGCGTGGTGGTCGAAGAAGACGATCGCTGGGCGGAGTGGTAGCTGTCGGTTGCGGCCGGCGTCAACTCTCGCCCTGCGTCTCGTCTTGAATCCAGTCCACATAGTCCGCCGTCCCGGCGAGAACGGGCAGCGCGATAATCTCAGGAACGTCGTACGAGTGGAGGGCGCGGACCCGCGCCGCCAGGGCCTCAAAGAGACGTACCTGGGTTTTGATGCTGAGCTGCCATTCCTGGTCGTCCGCGATGCGCCCTTCCCAACGGTAGAGCGAGCGCACCGGACCCGTCACATTCACACAGGCGGCGAGGCGGTCCTCAAGCAGAGCCGTGGCAATGGTCCGGGCTTCCTGCTCGGAGCCGACCGTGACCAGGACCACGATGGCCGGCGTCATGCCAGCCCCCTGGCTGCCGCCCCGGAGCGGTGCAGACGCCGGCGCAACGCTCGGGCGGTGAGCCGATATTTGAAGGCCTTGCGGCCATTGACAAACAGCACGGGAATATCCTGGCCAAAGCGGGCTTCGAGTTCCGGCTGAGCCGAAATATCGATTTCTGTCAGGCTAAAGGCCGTGTCGGCCCGAACCTCGGCCACTATCGCTTTCATGTCGTCACACAAGCAGCAGCCGGGACGAGAGTACAAGGTCACCGCGGGAGTCATGCTTCCTCTTTTATCAGGGAGGCGGCCGGCGCGGGCGTGAGGTCGGACAGCTTTTCTATTTTGACCTGGGTGACATGGTGGTTGTCGGTTTTGAGGACGGTCATGCGCAGCGCGTCGTACTCAAACACTTCATCGACCTCGGGGATACGCCCGAGCCATTTATTGATGAAGCCACCCACGCTGGTGTAGTCATTCCCCTCGGGCAGCTCAAACTCATCAATGTGATCGTTGACATCGGAAATAGACAGGGCGGCGTTGACGATATAGGTCTGATTGGAAACTTTTTCAATATCGTGGTTCTCGCTATCGTGCTCGTCCTGAATCTCTCCGACCAACTCTTCGAGTATGTCTTCCATGGTGACGAGGCCGGCCGTACTGCCAAACTCATCCACCACCATGGCAATATGCACCTTGCGGCGTTGAAACTCCCGCAGCAGATCGTCGATCGGCTTCGTCTCCGGTACAAAGAACGCGGGCCGGAGGAGGTCGCGCAGAATGATCAGGTCCCGATGTTCCATGAGGGTAATCAGATCCTTGGCATGTACAACCCCAATAATATTGTCGAGTGAATCTTCATACACCGGTATCCGGCTATAGCCGCCCTCAACCAGGAGATTGACCAAGGCACTGCGGGAGGAGGTGACCTCAATCGCTGCGATACTGGTCCGGGGAACCATGATTTCCCGTACAGTGGTCTCCCCAAACTCGAAGACGTTCTCAATCAGCTCGTGCTCCTCTTCTTCGATCGTGCCGCCCTCGCGGCCCTGCTCAAGCAGGAAGCGCAGCTCTTCGCCCGAGTGATAGTGCTCCGCTTCGCTCGCCGGCCGAATGCCAAACAGCCGCAGCACCTGGTTGGAGGTCCAGTTGAGCGCAACAATCGCCGGCGAAAAGATCAGATAAAAAAACCACAGCGGAAAGGCGACCGCGAGCGTTGTTGACTGGGAATGCTGGATGGCGAGCGCTTTAGGTGCCAGTTCGCCAAAGACAATAAGAAGAAATGTGAGCAGGATAAAGGCCACCGGCAGGGCGATACTATGCGCCAACTCCAGGTCGGCTTCCAGGCCAACCAGGTGCATAATTTCAATAATGAGTTTGGCCACAATCGGCTCCCCGATCCAGCCCAGCCCCAGAGAAGCCAGGGTAATGCCAAGTTGGATCGTCGACAGGGAGGCATCGAGATGGGTGATGAGATACTGGCCCATCTTGGCCGTTCGACTGCCGGCCTGAACCAGGAGTTCGATCTGGGACGCACGAACCTTGACGATTGCAAACTCTGCCGCGACAAAAAAGGCGTTGGCCAGGACCAGCAGGAGTGTGATGAGCAGACCGAGGGCGGGACTCTCCATGCGTGTGCTTCACACCTCCCGGCTGGCTGGGGGAAGCCGCAGTTGAGTCTCGGACCACGGGCCATCAGATGGAGGGTCGTCCATACAGGGATAAAGCATAATACGAGTCGGCCCCGTATTGCAAGTAGGAACAGAGCCGGTTTTAGCCCACGGTGGTGTTTTCACTCAGAAAACGCTGAATCTCGGCGGGAGACAGCCCGGTCCAGCGCTCGGCCACGGCCACGGCCGCCTGGACCGAAAAACGCTCGTTGTCACCAATGATTTCCCGCCTGACCGCATAGTGCCGGTCGGGGCTCCGGAGCTGAAGATCGCTCTCCTGGGTGCTCCACGCCGAGCGATGCAGGAGCAGCGGTGGCGTGGGTAAGGACGCGATGACATCCCGGAGCAGTGGGTCATCCCCATCGATCACAAACTGACAATTGGCTCCGGCCGCCAGACATAACAGCCGCATTTCATCCTGGAGCGTGTGTAACACCTCCACATCGGTGCTATAGCTCGGCGTCAGGGTTGTCAGGATGGCAATGTCGGGGGTCACCGTGCGGATCAACTGCTGCATATCGCCCCGATGACGGACGCCGAATTCGAGCACGAGGATGTCGGGCGCCTCGGTACTAAAGAGCGTGGTCCGGACCGCCTGGGCGAACCCACGGACGAGGTCCCGCAAGCGAACCGAAGCCAATTCAATATTGAGGATGGCCAGCGGCAGGCCAATATCGGTATTATAGGAACGGGGGTTGGGCTGGACCCGGTACTGCTGGGCCAGGAGCTCGGTCACGATACGCTTGATAACGGTCTTGCCGTGGCTGCCGGCGATGGCAATAACCCGAGGATTTGTCCGCCACAGTCTCAGACGGGCGAGCGCCCGCAATAGCAGGACGGCGAAGCCACGCAGACGCCGATAGGAAAACAGGTCACGCGAGAGACCTGGGGTGGGGGGAGGCGGGACACGCCCGGCTGCCGAGGCCGTTGGCCGGCTTGCGGGGCGCTGACCGGGGCGAGCCCGCAGCGCGGCTGCCGGACTGAAGTACTCGCCGAGACGCTCGAAGGCGGTGGTAATATCGTCCACCCGGCGTCCGAAGTTCAGCCGGATATGGGCTTCGCCGCTGGGTCCAAAGGCAAGGCCGGGGACAACCGCAACCTTTGCCTTTTCCAGAATATCGTAGGCGAGGGCATACGAATCGCGGGCGTGGACAACCACGTCTTTAATCCGGGGAAAGACAAAATAGGCTCCCTCGGGTTTCTGGTAGTCAAACACGTGTGAGAGCCGGTCGAGATGGGTGAGCGTCAGGTCGCGGCGCTGCTTAAACGCCTGCCGAAAGGCGGTGATATGGTCGTGTCCATATTCGAGCGCCGCCAGGGCGGCATATTGCGACACCACCGGCGCGCAGGTCACCAGGGCGTCGTGCACTTTGAGTATTTCCCGGACATTCCGGGCGTCGGAATGGAGGTAGCCGACCCGCCAGCCCGTCATCCCATAGGCTTTGGAGAAGGTGAAGATACGTACAATGCGCTGGCGGACATCGGCGACCTGAGCCGGGCTGAAATACACTTCCGGCGTGTAGACAAAATCCTTATAGGCCTCATCAATAATCAGAAAGAGATTATGCCGTTCGGCCAGCGCAATCAGGGCGCGCGTTTCCGCTTCCGAGAAGACCGTCCCGGTTGGATTGTTGGGGTTGCAGTACAAAATCGCGCGCGTGTGTGGTGACAGACAGGCCTCGAACGCCTCTTGGTGAAAGGCAAAATTCTGCTCCTCGCGCAGCGGGGCGAAGCGCGGGCTACAGCCGGCGATGCGAACGACCTCCTGGTAGGAGGCATAGCTGGGAGAGGGCAGAATGATCTCATCCCCCGGTCGGGTGAGGGCCAGCAGCGTCGCGGCAATGGCCTCAATCGAGCCGCAGGAAACAATAATCTCCTGGTCCGGGTCGTAGTGCATGGCCTCTCGCAGCAATGACTCGGCAATGCATTCGCGCAGTTGGGGTAAGCCTGGGGTCAGCGAGTAGGTGGCACACTCGCCCTCGGCGATTTTTTGCTGGACAAAGGCTTTGATCGGCTCGGGCGTATCAAAGCTCGGGATGCCCTGGGCCAGAGAGATCACGTCCGGCACCCGGCTGGCCGCCAATTCCATCGCCTTGATGGGCGACAGCTTGACGCCGGCCGTGCGCGCAAATGCCCGGTTTTGCCCCCCGCCGCCGCGAGCCACAATCAGTCCGTTCCTTTCAGCCCCTTGTCAGCGGTACGGTATCCAGGCGCTCGGGGCTTTGCAATGGAGTGGCGGATTGGGATATACCCCGAGACAGGTAGTGTCACCACAGGAGGGGATCGTATGAGTGAGCGCTTTTTTTCGGAAGAAGAGATTCGTGAGATGGGCAAACGCACGGTGGACCGTTTAACGGAAGCCATTGACGCCGGGGATGCCGAGCAGGCCAAGAAAATTGCGAACCGCATGTATAATGAGTTTCTCGGGATGCACGACCTGTACCGGAACTGGACAACCGCGACGCTGAGCGAGGTGGGAAAACGCTTCGGTGACGAGGTGCTGGAAGAGATCATGACGGCCGGTGTGAAAGCCTGGTGGCTGCCGAATCTGGAAAAAATGCCGCAGGACCCCCAAGAGCTGCCCCGGAAGATCAAGATGTTTGTGGCCGGTCTGCGGGGCCATCTCCAGCCCATGCATATTGAAGAGGATGAGGACAAGGTCGTTATTCAGATGCGTCCCTGCGGCAGTGGCGGCCGCCTGGTCCTCGAAGGCAAATACGACGGACCCGACGCCTTTCATACGGTGGAAAAGCCGCAGCGGATGACCTATAACCGCGCCGACTTTCCCGTGTACTGTGCCCACGAGCCGCCGATGGAGTTGGTTGACATCGAGAAAAACGGGAAACCCTTTGTGGTGGTCGAGCCAGCCGCCGTGCTCGGCAAAGAGCACTGTTCTTTTATTATTTATAAAGACCCGGCCAAAGTCCCGGAGAAATACTACCAACGGCTCGGTCTCAAGAAACCGGACTAGGCCGGTTGTGAGGAGCGCGTATGCTCGTTGCTGGAGTTGGTCTCTCAAAACAATCCGACACCGAACAGGCCACGCGCGAGGCGGCCCGGGCGGCGTTGAGCCAGGCGGGTGGCGACCGCGCCGATTTTGCCCTGGTCTTTGCCACCGCTCACCACGGGGCCGGGTACGGGCGCGTCCTGCGCACGGTTCGCGAAGAGGTGCAGGCCAGTCAGGTCGTCGGTTGTAGTGCCGGTGGCGTGCTGACCTCGGCCGGAGAAGTGGAACGCGCGCCGGGGGTTGCGGTCTTGGCCGTGAAGTCGGACACGCTGTCCGCCCAGCGCTTCTTTGTGCCCCAACTGCGTGGCCGGGCGCGTGCGGTCGGCCGCGAGGTCGTGTCCAGCCTCACTCCTCATCTTGGTCCCGAAAATCTCGCCCTGGTCTTCCCCGACACGTATAATTTTGACTCAGCGGCGTTCTTTGACGGGATTGCCGAGGGCGGGCTCTCGGACCTGCCTTTTGTTGGCGGCGGGGCGTCTGAGGACGGGAGTGTGGGTGAGACCTTCCAGTTATGTGGCGACGTGGTCAGCAGTGACGCCGTCAGCGGCGCGCTGCTGAGCGGTCAGTTCACCTATACCATTGGCATCACCCAGGCCTGCCAGCCGGTGAGTCCGGTGTATCGGGTCACGAAGGCCCACAACAATCTCATTCTTGAGCTTGACGGCCGGCCGGCGTTTGAGGTCTTTGCCGAACGCGTGAGTCCTCAACTCCGCGAGGATCTGCGCCGGGCCGCGGCCTCTATCTTCGTCGGCCTGCCGGTTGACGCCGAACGCCAGCATATCGCCCCCGGCGAATACGTGGTTCGGAACCTCGTGGGCTTCGATCCGGAGCGCGGTATTATTGCGGTAGCGGACCAGATAGTCGAGGGCCAGAAGCTGGTCTTCACCCTACGCGACGGGAATGGCGCGCGGACCGACCTGAAACGTGAGTTGGAAGCCCAGGACCGGAACTGGCAGCACGGCCGCCCGGCGTTTGGTCTCTATTTTAACTGTGTCGGACGTGGCAGCGGGCTCTACGGGATTCCCGATATCGATTCTTCCTACATCAACCAATACCTGGCCGATGTGCCGGTTATCGGGTTTTTTACCGGCTGCGAGATTGCCCCGGTGCAGCGCCAGGCCATCGTCCACCAGTATTCCGGCGTCCTGGTCCTCGTTGGCGAGAAGCCGCTGCACTAAGACTCTTAGGAAACCCGGAGTCAGAACGGGAACAGATTGCCGAAAAATCCATCCTCGTCATCGCTCGAGACGACCGGCTCGTCTTCGTCATCGCCCATAAAGCCCTTGAGCGGATTATACTTCGAGAGCAGCCCCGGCTTGGTAATGGTTTCTCCCGCCCCAGGGTCAATGTCACGGGCGCGGCCATACGTTGGCGTTGCGGTCGGAAATTGTTCCGGCTCCTGGAGATAGGTGATACCCAGATTACGGTCATCCTCACAGCAGCCCTTGCTGAACGGCAACCAGGAGCAGGACACGCCGAACACGATCAGGCTGGCGCACAAGACAGCGCGGATATACGCACCCGGCGCTTTTACGGTGTGGAAATTCGGATAGTGTCTCAGTTTCAGATCTCCCTGCCGCTATTTCAGCCGAACCGCCGTTCCGGTCGCGACCAGCAGCAACATGCCTTTCCCCCCGCCGCTGATTTCGCTGTAGTCCATATCGACACCGACAATCGCATCGGCACCAAGCTGCGCGGCCTGCTGGGCGAGTTCTTCCAGACAGGTCTCCTTGGCTTCCCGTAGCGCTTTCTGGTGGGTGCCGCTGCGGCCGCCAAAAAAGTCCCGCAGGCCGCCCAGCATATCCCGGAAGACGTTGATACCCAAAACACACTCGGCGCTGACAATACCGAGCGCTGCCTGAATCGTGCGGCCCGGAACCGCGGGGGTCGTGGTCAGATTGTTTCTGGCAATCGGCATAGACGGCTTTCGTTAGGCTGTTGTCTCACGACGGTTATACATAACTGGAAAACCCCCCGGCAACTACCACACCGCCTGCGCGTTCTTTCTCCCCGACGTTCTCATTATGAGAGAAGAATCAGAACGCTGCGGTCTCCGGCAGCGGCCCGAACAAAACCCGCAGGGCGATGTCGGCCAGGAGGAAGAAAAGCGCGATCACAATCAGGGTGTTTTCGAGCGGGTGGAGGAGGACCTTCCGGCCGCCCCGGACGTGGGAGGTGAGAGTGTCAAAGGTCGGGTTGAGGCTGCCGCCGGTTCCTTCGGCCAGGGCGTGCAGCAAGGGCCGGTTGGGTTGTTGTTGGCGATACTCCTTCAACGCGCCGTCTGCTGCCTGTCCGACCAGAACCGTCTGACTCCGCTGGTTCAGGATTCTATTGCCCTTCCGCTTGATAATGGTGACCGGCACGTTGCCCGTATAGCGGGCGGGCAGGACGGCCTCGGAGATGCGCGGGGCGACCGGCATGAGGGTCAGGGTCTCGCTTCGGGTTCCGCTGGCCAGTCGGGCCTGGAGGATGCTGTCCTGCGTATTGTCAAAGGATTCGACCCGCAGGATCGTGCGCTCGCCGCGCTTGGTCGCGCTCAACCGATAATCCAGCGGGGTTTCATTCCGCATGGCCCACCGAACCGCCTGAGACCAGAATTTCCCGAAACGCTCCCAGCGTATCCAATCCCCCGAGCCGGCGCCGCTCGGATCAAACGGCACGACGACGACTTTGCCCAGACCGTACTGCCAGGTGGCCAGGAGTGGGTCCCGTTCGCCGTGGACGTCGGTATACAGCTGGACGTTCGCCCGCTCCTTGGGCTTGGTCAGCATATATTCGTCCAGGGCCGGGAAGTCGGACAGGCCGCGTAAAATCTGTCCCCGGACGCCGACCTGGGGGAGGATGTCCTTGGGGCCCTCGTCTTCCTGATCCTGCCGACGCAGGGTCTGACGGGTGTCCCGCACCAAGAGTTGGGGCAGCATGGTGGCGTCCTCAACGTGGTAGAAGCGCCCGCCCGTTTTTTCAGACATATACGACAGCAGTTGCAGGTTGACGGTATCACTCCCAATCCGAATAGTCGTAATCGAGATCTGGCGCTGGGCAATGGTTTTAATCAAGGGATAGTGATCGTTCGGGCTGCGGTTGGTATCGCCATCCGTGAGCAGAATAATATGCCGAATGGACCGCCGGCTGCGACTGAGTTGATCGGCCGCGGCTTCCAGCGCCTGATAGAAATCCGTCCCGCCGCCATAGCGCAGGCGCCCGATACGGCTCCGTAGCGTCGAGCGATTCCTTGACAGCCGCTTTAGGGCGGACAGGGAATAGGCTTCCGAGTCAAAGGCAATGGCACCCGCCAGATCGGTATTTTTGAGTTGACCCAGGACGGCGAGGGCCGCCTTCTGGGCATACTCCATCTTCTGGCCGTCGTGCAGACCACGCACGCGGCTGTTATAGCCCATGCTGTTCGAGCGGTCGATCAACAAAAACAGGGCGATCGGAATCCGCTTCTTTTTCTGCGGACGCTGCTCGTGAAAAGAGACCGGCAAGAGGCGTTCTATGGCGGAGTGTTGATAGTCGAGCGTCCCAAACGTCCGCGCTCCGCCGGCCATGAGAAAGCCGCCACCAAAGTCGCGCACATAGCGCTCAATGGCGGTCATCTGCTGCCGGGTCACGTCTTTGCGGCCGATGTCGTCAAAGACCACGCTATTATAGTCGAGCAGTTGGGGCAGACTGGTGGGCAGCCCCTCGGGCCGCCGGAACTCGATATCCACTTCCTTGAGTTGCAGGGCGCGCGCCAGGTGGGTCTTCGCGTTATCGGTGATGACCAGGGCGCGCGTTTTCCCGGCAACCGCCAGATTGGTACTCTGGCGGTTGTTCCCGGTGATGGTATCGGCGTCCGTCTGCATCTCGGCGCGCAGCAGATAGTTGCCGCGTTGCAGGATTTGAGCGGGAATTTCCAAAACCGACAGGCCGGGTTCCAGACTCACCGCTTGACGGGTCAGGAGTTGATCGTCGGCATAGATGTCCGCTCTGCCCGCAACCGGCTGGCCATGGCCGTTGCGCACGACGAGTCGCATATCAAAGACGCTGCCCTCACGGGTCAGCGGCGGAACCACAAACTTTTCCAGGGAGACCTCGGCCGTGTGTCCGCCGGGGGGAATGACCGGATAAATGGCAATCCCCATTTGCCGGGCGGCGGCCACGGTCTGGCGGGCTATGCCCGTTGTCTCATTGCCATCGGTCAGCAGCAGCAGGCGTTTTTCCGCCCCCTCGGGATACAGGGCAAAGGAGCGTTCAAGTGCTTGGGCGATATTGGTGCTTGCGGCGCGCTGGGGCGACGGCAGTGACTCGGGCAGGGTCGCCTGGGTCGCCGGACCGGGGGCGAGAACGAGCTGGGTATCCGCCGCAAAGGAGAGGATGGCCAGCTCATCTTGTGCGGAGAGCGTCGCTCTGAGTTGTTCCAGATAGGTCTGCATCCAGGTCCGCGCTTCCGCCCCAATACTGTCCGAGGTATCAACCGCCGCCACAACGGCCAAGCGCTGATCGGACAGAATGATCTGCCGGCTCAGACCGGCCAGGGCCAGCAGCAGCAGGATCGCGGCCACCGTCCGCAGCAGCGTCGCGCCCAGGAGCACGCCTAGCCGCGAGCGGCCGCGTAACGGCAGCCACAGCAGGGGCAACAGCAGCAGCAGCCACAAGAACTGCGGCGACAGAAGCGTGTACGCCTGGCCGAAAAATTCCGCCGTCATGATACACCCTCCAGCCGCGAGCGCCCCAAGGCGTAGAGCCACTCGGCAAAGAGCAGCAGCCCGGCCAGCCAGTACAGGCTCTGGCCGAATTCGACCGGAATTTCACGCTGGACGGCTGCGGGTGAGGTGCGGACTCCCGGCGACCCGGACGGCTGTCCTGTGCCCACATCGCCCCCGGCCTGTCGGCCAATGTCGGACTCGGCTTCGTCAAAGAGATTGGTGTACAGCTCCGCCCGATAGCTTGCAGTCTCAACCCGATAGATACCCACCCGGTCGAGCGGCACGGTGTCGGTTTCAAGAACCCGCGTGTCCGTCTGAGGCGCGGAGAGGCGGGCGCCGTCCAGGGGAGTGTCCGTGGGGAGAAAGAACACCTCGCCGACGGGCAGCAGCTGGGGATCGAGCGGATTGGGCGGGCGCAGCCAGCGCAGGGCGTTGAGCAGGAGGACGAGCAGGGTCAGATTGTCCGAGTCGGTGAGATTGCCCGCCCCGAGATCAAAGGCCAGACAGACGATACGCCGGCCGTCCCGCTCACCCGTCAGGGCAAGCGGAATCTCGCCCTGACGGGTCTTTGAGGAAATGAGCACCTGGGCCCAGGAGGGCAGGGCCAGAATCCGGGCCTGCTTGAACGGCAGGGCTTCGACATAGTGCAGGTTGTGTAGAATTTCGTGCTCGTCGTTCCAGTCCAGAATGGTCAGGTCGGTGGCCTCAGTCAGCACGGGAAAGAGCGAGTTTTCAACCGGCGGAAAGATGTAGAGACTGTTGGCGGGGACGGCCTCGTCGGGCACAAATTGGTGGAACAGGACCACATCCTGCTCGCTCACCTGAGCGACCGAGAAGTCCTCGGGCCTGGTGCTGCGCAGCGTCACGCCGGGTAAGGACTGACTGAGTTGCCGGAGTTCCTGGTGCAGACGCGCAACCGGAGAGACCAGGACCAATTGCCACGCCCGGCGTTCAGCCACCCAGTTGAGGGCGTGATTATCGACGGCCAGGGCATCCTCGGACTCCAGATGAACGGCCAACTGCCCCGGCCCGCTAAAACCGCTTAACGAGAACGAGCGGGTGTTGTTGGCCGCCAGGCTGAAGGCTTCTTGAAAGACGGATTGGCCGTTGAGTTCGACGCGCAAGGTCGCCGTTTTTGTTCGATGGGCGTAATTGCGAACGAGGATATAGGCCTGGGCCTGGGAGTAGTCCTGGAAGGGATTCTGGTAGACATGAACCGAGGCCAGCGCCATATTGTCGTCTGTCTCACCCACACGATGATAGGTCAAGGCCTGTTGCTGCGCCGCTGACAGACTCAGCTGGCTGGCCGGCACATCGGTAAAAACATGAATCTGGGCCTGCCGTCCGGCCCGGTCACGCCGGACCAGGGCGAGCTCCAGGCCCAGTTCCAGCTGGGTGGCCGTATCCTGGGGTCGCAGGCCCTCAAGGCGGTGCAACACCAAGCGATGGTCGGTCGTAAAACCACTGACGACCTGGGGCCGGGCGGCAACGCTGATGAGCATGACTTCGTCCAGAGGCGCCAGGGCGTGGAGCACATCTTTGGCCTGATCCAGGGCCAGCTCAAAGCGGCGCACGCCGTTTTCGCGCGCCTGCATACTCGCCGACAGATCGAAGACGAGAATCTGTCGGTCACCGCGCGTCTCGGTCACCGCGCGCGACCAGTACGGATGCAGCAAGCCGCCAATCAGCAACAGCAGGAGCAGGACCTGAAGGAAAAAGAGGAGGTCGGGCCGGAAGCGCCCGGACCGCACCCGATCTTCGGGAACGTCTGCCCAGAGCAACAGGCTGGGGACTTCAATGCGGCTGCGGGTCCGCTGGCGCAGATAGATCAGGACTAGCACGCCGAGTAGGGAAACGAACGGTAAGGCTGCTGGATTAAGGATGCCCATACGCCGCACAAGATGCTCAGTGGAGGGTGACGAGTCCCACCCGGGCGAGGGTCTCCGTCACCGTCTCGGTGATGGGCTGCGCGCTGGAGAGACGAGTATAGAGCACCCGATGTTTATGGCAGAACTGTTGGAGGGCGTCACAATGGGCCGCCAGGGCGTGGTGATATTTCTCAAGGTTGGCCCGGCTGAGGGTGACCCAGCGTTCGGTTTGCTCTTCGACATCGTACAGCTTGCCGCGCCGAAAAAGCCGTTCCGGGCGCAGCTCACTCTCGCCCAGCACCTGCAGGGCTTTGACCTCATAGCCGCGCGCGATCAGCAAGAGCAGGGCGGCTTCATACTGCGCGGGTCGGGTCAGAAAGTCCGAAACCAGGATGACCACGCCCGGCTCTTTGGTCTGTCGAATATAGGCCTGGACCGACTCCCTGAGATAGGTCTTGCCGCTCGGTGTCAGCGCCTCCAAAAAGGGGGAGACGCGCAGAAAACGGTTGCGATGACGTAAGAACGGCGTTGCCAGAAAGGGGCGCGGCGGCGCAGACAGGGCGGCGATGCGGAGCGTATTATTACTGGCCAGCACGATATAACTCAGCGCCGTGACCAGGTCCGCGGCATGGCTGAATTTCCCGTCTGCGGTCGGGGCGGCCATCGACGCGCTGGTATCGAGAATGAGATGAAACGGGATTTCGCGTTCCGCCGTAAACGTCTTGACCAGCAGTTGGTCGAGTCGCCCGGCGGCATTCCAGTCCAAATAGCGAAAGTCATCACCCGGCGAGTAGTCCTTATACGACTCGAATTCCACGCCCCAGGCCTGGCTCGTGCGCGGAATGGGCGTCTCCCCAGGGCGATGGCCGCGTGCCGCCCGGACGCGCATACGCAGACGGTCGAGCTGCTTGAAAAAGGCGGGATCGGTCAGACTCACGCGCGGCCCTCTTCCTAGCGTCGGATTTTTTTGGCGGACTCAAGAATCCGCTCAATGATCGAGGCCGGGTCGATATTCTCCGCTTCGGCGGCAAAATTGAGCACCAGCCGGTGATTGAGAGCCGGCAGCATGACCTGGTCAACATCGTCGTAACTGACGTTGACGCGCCCATCGAGCAGGGCGGCGACTTTCGCGCCCAGCATCAGGGTCTGGCCGCCGCGTGGACTGGAGCCGAAATTGACATAGCGACTCACCACATCCTCTTTCGGCAAGGTCACCGTGGCCGTATCGTCCTGATTCACATACAGCGCGTCCGCGGGCAGGGTGGCATGAATCAGGGCCGCGACATAGTCTTCAATGGTGGGCGCGACCATGACGTCTCGAACCAGATGACGAAACGCCATGATCTTTGCGGCGGCTTCTGCTGCGGCAAAGACGGGCTGAATATCCGGCTCAGCGGTGGTGGTGGTCGAACTGATAATGCGTCGGACCTCGCGGTGGGTGGGATAGGTCAGGCGGACCTTGAAAAAGAAGCGGTCGAGTTGGGCTTCGGGCAGCGGATAGGTGCCCTCCATTTCGATCGGGTTGAGCGTCGCCAGCACGAAGAAGGGCGGGTGCAGTTGATAGGTTGTGCCGGCCACCGTGACCTGGAGTTCGGCCATGGCTTCGAGCAGTGCCGCCTGGGTTTTGGGGGTGGAGCGGTTGATCTCATCCGCCAGCAGCACGTGAGAAAAAATCGGCCCTTCGACAAAGACGAAATCGCGCCGGCCCTCGTCTTGATCCACGACCATACGGGTGCCGGTGACGTCGGCCGGCATCAGGTCCACGGTGAACTGAATCCGGTTAAAACTGAGGTTCAGGACGCGGGCCAGCGAACGCACCAAAAGCGTTTTGCCCGTGCCTGGTACGCCCTCGATCAGCACATGGCCGCCGGCAAAAAAGGCGATCAGAATATCTCGAATCATCTTCTCATGGCCGATGATGACCTTGGCCAGTTCGGACTGGATCCGCTGAAAGGTGTCCTGAAATTCAAGCACAAGATCGGTTGCCGGTGTTTCACTCACTGCACTGCCCCCCGCGAAAACAGATGTTTCACAATGTCTTCATATTCCGGTGGAATCTGGGCGTTCCGGATGGCGTCGTCCAGGGCCTGGTTTGCGCTGAGCTGGCTGGTGGACTTGAGAATCACCCCGCCGCCCTCGTCTTTGACAATCTCGTAACCGGTCCGGCTCTTCTCAAAACTGGCATCGAGAGACAGGCTGAAGGTCTGCGGCCTGCCGCCCAGACTGGCCTCGTTGCCGTACAGGCGTGGGTCTGTGCTCGTACCCGCCCCGGAGCCACCCCGCCCGGCCTGGCCTCCCCGACGGGGGAGCTGGGGGTTGGCAGACGGAAAGGCCCCCACAGCTTTTCGTCGATCAAGACGCGCCTGTTTGAGCTTCTGGAGGCCGCTGCCCTGTTCCGGGGCTTGATGACTGCCCGGCGCAGTCCGCTCAGCGTCCTGCCCGCCCTGGTCCTCACCACGGGTCTGTTGGCTGGCGTCTCCGGCCTGCTGCGCAGACTGGACATCCTGCGCGAGCCGCTGCTCGTCGTTGAGGAGTCCCTCGGCGGCGTCCCGTTCGTCAAGGGACGCCTGAGACTCCTGGAGCCCTTGCAGCGCCGTCCGCAGGGCTTGCTGGAGGTCTTCAGGCAGAGACGCCAAGTCCAGCAGTTCCTGGCCCAGACCGTCTTCGTCTGCGGCCTGCTCCTGCAAACTCGCCTGGCTGTCCGCCTGCTCAGACAGTGTCTCGCCAACAGGCAGCGGGTCCAGTGTCTGAGCGGTGAGGTCTGCCGGTGGTAGGGCCAGGCGTTTGTCTACCAACTGTCCCGTGCGTTCGGGCAACTCGGCGGAAATAAGCTCAAGATTGGTCAGTGAGAAAGGTTCGGGTTCGGACGCGGGTGACAGCAGCGGGACGGAAGCGACCAGGAAGGCGAGGACCAGTGTGGCGAGAAAAGGCAGGGCGCTCCAGGGTATGCGCCGTGGCGCAACCTTTTTAGTCTCCCACACCGACAGCCGGTCCATATTATCGTGCAGGAGATACGCCCATAAGCGGGAAGCCGGAGGTCCGTTGGCAGGGTTGGCCAGAAGAAGCTGGGCCGTCAGCGTTGACAGGCGCTGTTTGAGCCCAACCTGGAGGTCAATCCGGCTGGCGGCGGTGTGCAGATTGGTCCAGTCGGCTATGCCCTGGCGGAGAAACCGAAAACACACAAAACCGGCCAGGGCAAGCAGCGGCCAGGCCGCCAGGATGAACCAGAACGAGGAGAGTGAGAAGGCCAAAAAAGTAAAAAGCGCGAATCCGAGGGCGAACACCATCCCAACACCATAGAAGCGGTGTTGGGCGGTATAGAGATTAAAACGCGCCTGAAGCGTGCGCAGTCTCGCTTCGACCTCAGCGAGCGCGCTCCGCTCCTCAGTGCCCGGTGGCCAGTCCATGCGAGAGTCCTTAGTGCCTGTACTCCTTGAAAAAGGCGCTCACACCATAGTTGACAGCCTTTCCCAGGTCAACTCACACGGGGAGGAGAAAAATCTCCGTTTGGGAGCAGCGGCTTGTCCTACTTTTACGCAGGTGCAAGCCTGCGTGCGAACTGCTAGTGCTAGTGGATAGCCTGGGTCTGATACCGTCTTGGTCGAAAGCTCCCCAGCCCCGGCCTCAAGATGATGCATAGTCTGTCTTCCACCGCTGTCGTCCGCTGGCTCATCGCTTGGGTATTGATAGTCGGTGTGGCGTGTGAAGAGCCGCTCCGGCTGCCTTATATTGAGCCGGTCCTGCACAATTGGCCGGAACAGTACCGCGGCGTGAGCGGGCTCAAACTGCACGTCTTTCAGACTGGCTCGATAGAAGTATCCAGTCGGGTCGTCTACCAAGACGGCAGTCTCCCCCAGCAGCACAGCCTGGATATTCTGGTGTTTGGTATCGAGCATCCCAAGCAGGGTCTGGTCCTGGTTGGAACCGGCTTGAATCGAGGGCTGGCGGAAGATGCGCCGCGCTACCTGGGACCAATTCGCTCGATCTTTGGGCGGGCCGACATGCAGCCCGGCCAGGATATTCTCTCCCAACTCAAGGCTGCCCGGCTCTCGGCGGAAAGGGTGAAATTCGTGATTCTGCCCGACCTGCGGCTCGACCATAGCGGGGAGCTGGAGAGCCTGTCTCAAGCGGCTGCTGTGGTGACGCGCGAGGAACACGTCGCGGCGCTGAGCAGCAGTCCGCTCGGCCTGTATATAGCGGATGAATTCGACCAGGTTGTCACCTGGCAATTCGTTGATTTTTCCACCGCTCCGCCACTCGGGACTTTTGCCCGGAGTCACGACCTCTTTGGCGATGGCAGTATCGAGCTGATTGACATTACCGGCGCAACCGCCGGTGGGCTTGCCGTCCTCGTCCGTTTACCCGCTCGGCCCGTTCTGCTGTGTGGCAATCTGGCCTGGACACCTAGTCAGGCGCGCTACGCCTGGCTGCCCGGTCTGGCCTTTAAGCGCGAGGCGTGGTGGGAGAAAATCTGGCGCCTCAAGAAATTCAAGGATCTCGTTCCGGAACTCCTCGTCCTGCCCGATCATGACTGGCAGGCGGTTCGCAAGGTCGAAGCCACAGACCTCAGCGTGCACGAGTTTTCTCCCTCCGAAGAAGATGAGGAAAACACATCTACCGCAGCCCGACTTTTCCGACCTGCCGGGAGCCGCTAGGCTAGGGGGCGCATGGAAGTCAGCATTATCGGTCATGGTTCGTTGATGAGTGGTCGGGGCCTGTCGTTTTCCGGCAGGTTTCAGCTGCGGACGGCCTGCATTGTGGCCCTGGCCGGCTGTACCCGCGGCTTTGCCAAGCTCTCCAAATACGGCGACCGCCTTGCCACCGACCTGGAGCTTGAGCAGCCGGCATTGGAAGGTGCTATCGTTTCGCCGCACAGCGCGCCCGATGGGCGGGTTGAGACCCTGGGGCTGAGCGTCTCGCTGGAAGACGGTGGCCGCCTGGTCAAACGAGAAGGCTACCGGCCGGCAGCCCTGCTGACCCTGGTCGAGCGGGCACGAAAAAACGGCCTTGGGGTGGCCGAGTGGCTGTGGCGGCTGGCGGCCGAGCAGGCGCACGATCTGGCGGCCTATCGGCGTCAGCTTTTCTTACTAACGGGCTATACCTCACCCCATTACATCCCCCATCCGGTTCGACTGGCTGAAGCGGGCTATGCCCTGATCTTTCTCGCACCTGGGCCGCGGGGAACCGGCACGCCGGATGTCGTCTCCATTCGCCAGCAGACGGGTATCAACACCATCCTGAGTACGGCCGAGACCTGGCGGCGCAAACCGAATGAGGATCAGCTGGCTTATTTTCTGTCGTGTCTGCTGGGCGGAGCGCATGGCATCAACGTCCGGGATTTTCTGACGAGCGTGGGAGATAATCGCGACCTGGCAGAAACGCTGTATCGGCGCATCCGGCCCGAGCTGGCCGAAGAGGCCGAGTGTTTTCTCCAGACGACCGGCCTGACACCGGAACAGTATACGCAGGCGTTCGGCAGCCCTGAAGCGGCGCTGCGCCGGAGTGGACTGAGAGACTTTCTGGCGGGCTTCGACAGCTAAGAGGACAGACGGATGAGCATTTTCTCGGTATCGATCGGCAAGGAACAGTTATGTTTTACCGCGGCGCATTTCATTGCCTTCAAGGGCTTCCGGGAACCGCTGCACGGTCACACCTATCAGGCCGAGGTAAAGGTGAGCGGACCGGTTGGACCGGACGGCTATGTGGTGGATTTTCTGGTGCTGAAAAAAATCGCTCAAGAAGAATGTCAGCAACTGCATTTTACCACCCTGCTGCCCGAACACAGCGACTGCCTGCGCATTAGCGCGGACACCGAGACCGTTCGGGTGGAGTGTGAAGACGGCACGCGGTTCAGCTTCCCCCGGCAGGATGTCCGCCTGCTGCCCATCGTGCACTCCTCATCGGAAGAGATCGCCCAGTATCTGATTGCGCGACTGCGCGCCCGTCTGGCGGAGGCGCGCGGGAATAGCATCGAGACGATCGAGATCCTGATTGAGGATATTCCCGGCCAGGTGGCGGTCTGTCGCGAGCCGTTTCGGGTGTGAGGCCGGAATGGCGCGCGGGCTGCGAAGCGTGATCCTGGGGCTGCTGTGCGCCGGTGTCACAGCGTGTGAAACGTCCTTGCCCGAGCCCGACTCAGTGGGCGCGCAGCTCTACCGGCAGCGCTGCTCCGGCTGTCACCGCTTGTATCAGCCCGGCCTGCTCACCCCCGAGATGTGGCAGTTCATGCTGGCGCGTATGGACACGGAGTTTGTGCGCCTCGGCCGTCCGTCTTTATCCGCAACCGAGCGCCGCACCATCCTCGACTACCTCAACACCCACGCCCAGCGTCCGGCCGGCTAAGGCAGGGTGGAGCTAGAGGTGAAGCTATACCAGCGTCAACCCAAACTCTTCGAATCGTTCAAAATCGCTGGAATTGCCAGTGGCGAGGGCAGCGCCTGCTACGATTGTGATCGCCGCGATCATGCAATCCATCATTGTGCCGCGCCTTCGGCCCGATGCGTTGAACAACCGGGCAGAGAGCGCAGCCATATCCTCAGTGAAGTCGAGGCGTTGTTTCACGATCAGAGACGCGAGGGACAACGCGGTTTCATCGACCGGCCCGCACAGGAATTCTGCCCAGGCGATGACACTCATACCCAGCGGCTCGTCCGCCTTTAACCATCCCTGAAGCCTGGTGTCTTCAGGCGAGTCGCGCACAAGTGCACGGATCAAGAAGCTGGTATCCAGGTGTATCATGACGCCGCGTGCCGCTCACGTTTCACCCCGTTCTCCCAGTCCGCGGCGGTCTGCTGGTCCAGGCTGAGCAGACGCTGGAGACGATCGAGGGCATCAAGGCCCTCGGTATTAAGCGGAAGTGCCCGGCCTGCCGCGGTACGGATAGCGCGCCGGAGCGCCGCAGACTTGGAGGTGTTCCAGTGCTTTGCCAAGCCCTCTAATTGCTGCACGGTTTCTAGGTCGAGAGAGTAGGTCGATTTGACTGTGGGTATGACCATACCGATATTGTATGGCCGTATTCAGGCCCGGTCAACAAATAAGCAGGCGCGCGAATTGGAGATTGGACAGAAATATCGAACCGCAGTAGCTCACGGCTGTAGCACCGCCACCTCCACGCCGATGCCGACGGGGTTTCTCTTATGCCGCCCGCCGGGCGGCTTCGATATCGTCAAGCTCTTTCGGAATCGCACCGGTCAGCACGTCATGGCCGTCGGTGGTCACGAGCACGTCGTCCTCAATACGCACCCCGATACCCCGGTAGGCTGCCGGCACGTCTGCGTCCGTGGCGATATACAGGCCGGGTTCAACCGTCAGGACCATGCCGGGTTCGAGCGCCCGTGACGCTTCATCAATTTTGTATTTGCCCACATCGTGCACATCCATGCCCAGCCAGTGGCTGGTGCGGTGCATATAAAACTGGCGATAGTCGCCTTCCTCAAGAATGCTGTCCGTACTGCCGGACAGCAGGCCGAGGTCGCGCAGCCCGTCAATCAATATTTCCGTGGCACGCTGGTGCACGTCGTCAAAGCCCACGCCGGGTCGGATCATTTCAATCGCGTGTTTTTGGGCGGTCAGCACCAGGCTGTAGATTTCTCGCTGCGGAGCCGAAAACGCATGGCCAACCGGAAACGTGCGCGTCACATCCGAGCAATAGCAGGCGTACTCCGAACCGGCGTCAATCAGCAGCAGGTCGCCGGCCCGCATTTGTTGATCGTTGGAGATGTAGTGCAGGATCGTGGCGTTGGCGCCCGAGGCAACAATGGACGGATAGGCCGGCCCGTCCGCCCCGTTGCGACGGAAATGATACTCAAGCAGGGCTTCGATTTCGTATTCGTACATACCCGGTCGCGTCTCGTGCAGGGCCGCCTGGTGGGCCGCGGCAGACGCCTTGACCGCGCGGCGCATCAGGTCGATTTCCTGCGGGGTTTTGAACAGCCGCATTTCGTGCAGCAGGTCGCCGGGATCAATGAGCGAGACCGGTCCGCGCCCACTGCGCGGGCGTTGCAGCCGACCCTGATTCACACAGTCCAGAATTTTTGTGTTGAGGCGTTCGTCACGGCCGAGTCCGTAGTAGATATTCTCGGCGGTGAGCAGGTGTTCGGGCAGTACCTCGTCGAGCTGCTCGATCGTATAGGCGGCGTCCACGCCAAAATGTTCTCGTGCGCCCTCGACGCCAAACCGTTTCCCCGTCCAGGTCTCCTTTTCCTTGTCGCGTGGACGGACAAACAGGATGAATCGCTCCGTGTCGTGATTGGGCGAGAGCAGGCACAGGGATTCCGGTTCCGGAAAACCGGTGAGGTAATACAGGTCGTTGTCCTGGCGATAGCGATACTCGACATCCTGGGAGCGAATTGAGGTCGGGGCGGCCGGAAAGACGGCAACTCCGTCACCCATCTGTTTCAGAAACGCCTGTCGGCGGGCTGTATAGGTCGAAAGATTTCCGTTCATTGGCATGCTACCGTAGCGTCCGTTTCGTGCTGACTTGACTTTAGACCGACAATTGAAGACGCTTGGTACTATATGGCACACGAGCATTTGTATCCAGAGTCATTAAACGCCCTGCTGATCGGACTGCCGGAACTGGAAATCGTGCTGGGCCCGCAAGCGAAGCCCGGCTTACACGCGGTCCAAAAGCTGCTCCAGGAAGCGATGGCCGCCCGCGCCGACGGCGATGTGCCCAAGGCCGCCTCAAAAATCGGGACGGCCATGGACACCCTGTCGCAGTTGGCCGACGGGCTCGACCCGCAGGAGGCCGCGCTCATGCGGATGCTGTCCGCCCAGTTCAGACAGGCGCTGACAATGGGCGACATGAGTGAGACCCAGCGCGTCTCGGACGTGATGCGCAAGCGTTCCGGGACGACCATCAAAAAGAAACCCTAGACAGCGCCCGAAACGCCGCGTCCTTGACTTACTCAGGCCGGTTGGCTAGTGCAACAGGCATGGCCGATGCACTCCAAGCGTGTTGTGAAAAAGAACTGCAAATCCAACTCAAACAGATTGCTGCGACCTATCTCTCCTTCCCGGTAATCAAGGACGTTCCCTGTCCCACCTGTCTGCGCATTATCCCGATTCGGGTGTATGAAAAACCGACTGAGGCCGAGTCTTCATAAGGAATGGCTGACATGGCGGAAAGCGTAGACCTGAAAATTGTCAGGGTGAGCATTGAGAACGAGGACACACCGTGTCGGGTGAGCATCAGAGCCGAGGTAGACGCTCTGACGCAACTGCGCACCATTGCCGACAAATTCAGGCGGTCCAAAGAGCGCATCCCCGCCCAACTGGTCATTGGCCCGCCCGAAGAAAAGCCCTCGTCTCACGACACGCTCCGCGCCGAAGAGATCGAACAGGTCATTGTCGAAGGGCTGGCCGCCATGCACCACTCCGGCCAAATCGCCCGCGACCTCATCCGTCACTTTCGGGGCCGTGTCTTGGCTGGGGATGAATAATAAGTTCTTGTCTGCATCGAAGGAAGGGAGAATGGCCCGACCAACCAAAGTCGAACCGCGAGACGGCTACCGAATCTGGATTTGCTATTCGGACGGTGCTGCCGGTGTCGTAGACTTGTCTCACCTCGTCGGGCGGGGAGTCTTCAAGGTTTGGAAGAACCCGGCTTTCTTTCAGGGCGTCCACCTTACCACAAACGGCGCGGTCGCCTGGGGCGAGGATATCGAGTTATGTCCGGACGCGCTCTATATGCGGCTCTAGTTTGACCAGACCTTCCACCCGCTCCCGCTCTATCATTGACGTCATGCCGTGCAAGTCACAGAGACAAGAAAGCCTTGTATGAGGGGCTTCTGTGCAAGTCGTGCTGATATCAAAGAAGGATTCTTACCGTCAATCAGAAGAGCGTGATCACCTGATCGAAAGCGTAGAGTACCGTAGCGGTTAGCGAGCCCAACAAAGAGTGGTCGAAATCCGTATCCTCTAGTAGAATGCGGTCCGTATCTCGATATTCCCTCAGTCAGAGCCAGTTGTAGGGCCTTACCATGATCATTCAGTTCAGCGTAATCGGGATAAGTGCGGAGACTATCTAGAATCCCTATACCGCTATCAACAACGACAAACTCAAACATCCCTTTATGTGATTGAAACGCAGCCATACCTGTCTTAGATGCTTGGGAATGTTCGTAGATATTGTCGTGTAACTCTAGTAGCGCGGCTGTGAGTTGCCTAGCGATCTGTCTCGGAAAATCTGCCAATTCTGCGGCCTGCTGCACGGCCAGACCGAAACTAATCCGAGCTGTTTCGTTTTGCGGCAATGTTGACATGGTCCTTAGGAATCCTATGCGGCGTGTTTGAGGACAAATCCACAAGCTTCTTCCATCTTCAAGGCGTTTAAACAGACTTCCTAAGCTGTCCAGATGCAACCATACCGCAGATATTGGGGAGGGTAGGACTCTCCTTTTAGATAGCTGAGAAAGTTCGAGCAGTGGGCCGATATTCCGCGCCTTCAAAAGTGGAAGGGCGTGTTCATTCAGGCGACCGCGTTCGACTGCAAAGGCTATGTCGTCAAGAGCACAGAAGTCCAGTATACAAGAAGCTCCTTTCGTCATCCCGACTCATATTCCTTCGTAGACGGCGATAATATTAAATTTTTGAGTCCCATCTCTACCGCTGTTATGTTCTTGGTGAGAAGCTCGTCCAGCGGCGCACCGGAAGCCGTTGGTGAACGTTTCCAAGCAATAGCCATATTTCCTTTCGGATGGGCCCGTTGTCGCATCATCGTCTTCATAAAGCTCGAGGTGTCAAGTACAGTTACACCCGTGAAACACTTCGATAGAAGTCCAAGAACCTCGGTCCCGCCGCGCATGATCAAGTGCAGGGGACGGTCTATCTTAATGGCTAAATCTCTAAGCCAAAATGCGTGTTGCATCTGCCGACTTGCCCAACCGGGACCGGTGGCGAACTCATAGGCGAGATGCGTGATTTCTGGTCGAGTAGAGATATAGGTTGCCCATCGACGAAAATCGGTTTCTGTACGCCCATTAACATGCAAAGCCGCTGGTAGCCCCTCATTCAGGAACTCTCTATGTGTAATTGCAATCCGCTTAATTGAGTGCAGATCATCCCAACGCGGTCGGTCAGTAAACAAACTATAGTTTGGGGTAGTAACTATTGCGACACCTGTTGCCTTTAGGGCGTGAATAATGATACGGCGGCGTGCCTCTCCCAGGTCCCACCAGCGCTCGAGTGGGCGGTCACGATCAGTGCCAGTCAAGACAACTATTGCATCCGAATGAATGCCGAAAGCCTCGCATAGAGATTCTCGCGTAGGAAAGCATGGTGCCCCGGTGTGATCAAACATTCGGGAAAGCGGTAGGGCTACACATGGAGATGTGACTTGTCCGTTACGTCTTGCCCGGTGGTAGATCACAGGTACTACGAATGGAAGAGAAGGGGGGGTGAGAATGCAACTATGGGACAGAATTTCCAAGTCGAGTCCTCCAACTTCCCGTACCCGATCTGGAAAGTCAGGATGCTTCCGACAAACCCGATCACATGTATCAGGCTTGCCACAGCAGAACTGGAGGCAGTCATAGAATGTAATTTCGAGACGAAGACCTCCGCAAAGGACTCGGTCTGGACATACATAGCATCCTAACGCACCCGTTGTTTGTTCTGGATTATCCCATAAACGGCGTTCATGTTTTGAGTTGCGTAGATTCTCCTGACTACATACTTCTGTTTCGTTTTGATCACATTCTATTTCTACCATTTTGTCATATGTATGAGTCAGCATAGTGATATCTCCACCATTCCCGCAAGATCGTGAACTTGGTCGATGTGGCCCTTAGCGATACTACATGAGGCTTTTACTGCTTCTACCAACTCGGGTGGAGGATTGTTAAATTGCGCAACTATGCCATTGCCTCGTCTAGCTATTAAAACACCGTCATGAATTTCTACCGTAACCCATTCGCCTGCTTTAAGTTGGAGTCCATCAATGAGATAGGCAGTTGCGCTTCGCGCAGCACGGTCGGGCTGGCACGTAAAAAGGTCGGACGTTGCTAGGTTCACGCGTTCACGGTCCCAACTTTTCTTGAAGCTGGGAGCTGCTTTTTCGATAAAATCAATTCCCATTATGTATTCGCGCCTTTCGAGAACAGAGGTCGATAGCGTTTCGCCCGTCCTTGACTGAGTTCGACTATGAGCCCCAACGTTGCCAGCGTTGCGAGACGGTTGTTCCACGCAGTTATGCGTCTAAGCCCCACCTTCTCACCGTAGTTGTTCATCAGGGTGCCGGCATCTGTACCGTTGTCTACACTACCGTGTTCGCACACCAAATCGAATGTTAACTGTTGCTTAGAGCTCAGCTCACCAATGGGCTCTACCGCATCGACGGAATCGCCAGCGCCCAAGATACAAGACATCAGGACATAACCGCGTCGCTGGAGAATCTCGATCAACTCGTCCTTGACCTCTTTTTTGATGTTGGCAACGACGGGATAAAATTGAGAATGTCGCCCACGGACGATATCGCGGAAAGCTAGCACGCTCTCACGGAGAAAACTCGCCGTCGCGACTTGAATACTGGAGAAATCGAGGAAAATTGGTTCTGGGCTGTCGGGCTCATTTGTTGTCCTCTCCAGTAATTTGTTGAGAACCTTCTTACCGTTCAGCGCGCCTGCTAGAATATTGTCGCCACCGATCTCCTGCATGTTTATTTTCATTTCGCACCTCACGTGAGTAACGTGAGAATAAAAATATACGATGATCAGATTCCAGTCAAGAGGATTATTCTGGTACTTGAGACGATTCTGACGCCGAACTCGCGTAACGCTAAAAATCTTTCGGGTGCGGAGGATGCCGGGTTACGCTTCGCTAACCCGACCTGCGGGGGGCGCGCCGTTTCGGCTTCCGCTCCACCGTCAACGGCGCCATCATCTTCTCATACAACCCAAACAGATGTTCCACCCGCTCGCGTTCAGAGGCGAAGCCGCCACGGCGGTAGAGGCGGTCTACGGCGCGGTCAAGGGTGGTGTGGGCTTTGCGCAGGTTAGGCGGCATCAGGTCGGGATCGTACAGGTCGGCCAGGGTTGCGCCGGGATGGGTGGCGCGGGCGGCGAGTACGTCTTGGGCCAGCGGTTCCAGCTTTGACAGGTCTGCGCCTTCGGACGGTGTGGGGAAGGTGTTGTAGACCAGACCGATGGAATAACGGTAATCGCTTTTCAAGCGTCCGCCGACATGGCGTAACCAAGCCATGTGCATGGCGGAAGTCAGCAGCGCAAAATCGTTCAGGCTGGCGTTTTCCAGGACGCGAACCAGATTGCTCGGAATCGTTGGCGGCTCCAACCAGCCGATAGGGACATACTCTCGCCGTTCAGAACTCACCTCGGGGACAACCAGAAACGGCGTGGTCGGGATTGACCTTCCTTCCAGTTGGGTTGGTCTGGCGGCGAGCTTAACCGTCGCGGCTTTCCTGCTCGCCAAACGCATGGCACGCACCCGCCGAATGCGCTCAACGACCAGCGGCATCGCACGAAGCTCCTCCGGCTCGGCCTCTTCGAGGAAAAGTATCCAGCGCGAGAGCCCGTTGATATGCTCGCGAGACCCGATGAACTGACGAAAGAACTTCTCGGCGTTTGGCTCTCGGTCGATAAAGTCGTTTCGCTCCTGACCCGAGAAGATGTAATACCCTCCATCAGTAGGCTGTACCCCACGCATCATTCTTGGACGATCTAAGATTGGGGTACTTATGTCTCGAACAATCGTATGCGGATTGCTCAGCCCGCTTACGTCAAAGAGATACGGTGAGAGCGCGGCGTGCCAGGTTTCCTCCGGGTCGCCGTTCAAATCAGGATAGCTAAACAGCCGCCTCTCCGATCTCGCGTTGTCCCGCCGGTCCAACCCAAGAATGACGACATGCACATGCGCCTTGCCGCGTGCATCCGAGCCCCAGGCGAAGGTACGGTGGGCGAAGGCGATTTCCAGCTTGTACTCGTCGAAGAGACGCGGCCACAGCAGGGCCACCTGTTCTCCTTGCGTGATTGAATTTGTGGACACAAACCCAATGCGCGTCTCCCCGGTCACGTATACCCCGGCCTTCAGAAACCATGCTCCCACATAGTCGAGCGGAGAGGCCGTTCTGCCATGCGGATTTGTCAGCCTCCGCATCTGTTCTCGCTGTTCCTTCGACTGATAGCTCTGTCCGCTGAACGGCGGATTGCCGAACACATACGAACATTCCTCCGGCGACAGCAGGCTTGCCCAGTCGGTTTCCAGGGCGTCGGCGTGCAGAATGTGGGGCGATTGTGTCAGTGGAATACGCACGAAGGTTTGCCCGAACTCCAGGCTGAGCCGGTTGTTCATGATGTGGTCCATCATCCACAATGCGGTCTCGGCGATATGGGTCGGGAACTCCCCGATCTCAATACCGTAGAATTGATCTACGTTGACGACCGACAAGAAGGTTGCAACGTTTAACTCGCCCGTTTCCATGTCATCACGATAGGCGCGCAGTTCCTTCAAGACCTCAATCTCCAAGGCGCGCAACTCACGGTAGGCAATGATGAGGAAATTGCCGCAGCCACAGGCCGGATCGAGAAAACGCAACGTCCCCAAACGCTGCTGAAAGCGATGCAGTTCCAGCCGTCGATGAGTGTCCTTACGGGCTTTCAGCCGGGCGAACTCCGACCGCAGGTCATCCAGAAACAGCGGTTCGATCACCTTCAGAATATTCTTCTCTGTGGTGTAGTGCGCGCCCTGAGAGCGGCGTTCCGTAGGTTCCATGACTGATTGGAACAGCGCGCCGAAAATTGCCGGAGAAATAGCGGTCCAGTCGAACCGGCAGGCGTCGAGCAATGCCTGCCGCATAGGGGCATCAAAGTCGGGAATGCGTAGCAGGCCACGGAACAGGTCGCCGTTCACATACGGAAAACGCGTCAAGTCTTCATCCAGCGCCTTTTGGCGTGTGTCCTCCGGCGTATCGAGCACTTGAAAGAGCCGCGAGAGCCATAAGCCCAGGTCCGAGCCATCCTCGCGTGTGCGAGTTTCCAGGAAATCAAGAAAGATATCACGCGGCTCGAAGATGCCGGTATCGTCGGCAAACAGGCAGAACACGGTACGGACGAGAAATCGTTCGAGATCGTGCCCGGTGTAGCCGGACTGTTCAAGCGCGTCGTGCAGGTCGCCCATGAGTTCGGACGCCTGAATGTTGACCGGGTCCTGATCCTTGAAGGTGCGCTTCTGTATGCCCAGGATAAAGCCGAACTTCTCCACATGCTGAGGCAGGTCGGCCAGAGCGAAAAACGTGCGGTTCCGCTCGTCCAGGTCGCGCAACTCAAAGGTCTGAAAGTCGCTGACCAGAATGTAGCGCGGGCGCTCCTGCTCGGACAGGGCGTCGAAGTAGTCGCCGGCTTGCCCATATGCTTTGGTCAGGTCGCGGCCAGCGCTCTTTTGCTCAAGCAGGAGGACGCCGGGCCAGAACAGGTCGATATAGCCGGACGAATTGTCGAGGCGTTTGACACGCTCCTCATAGCGCGCAACGCTACTCCGCTTGACGCCGAAGATATTGAAGAAATCGTTATAGAAGCTCTGCGTCTCGCCTTTCTCATAGGCTGCGTCCTGCCACTCTTCGGCAAACGCGGCGGCACGGGCGCGGATTTCATTCCAAGAGAGTCGCATATAGAGAGAACCCACCCCGCCAGGGCTTCCTATTTCATTTTGGCGATGAACTGCCGTGCTTTTTGACCCTCGGCGGGGTCAAGGCGGGTGATGATGGCGGCCTGTTCCTCGGCTTTTTTTCGACTGCCGCCCACGAAACCTGGAGCCTCCATATAGTACCTCATCAGGTCCCAGTGGGCCGCCACGTGGGTGGGGTCGCAGCCGACCGCTTTTTCAAAGTGAGTACGGGCGCGCTTGACGAGAGAGACATTGCGGAGCTTGCGGAACATGCTCATCTGCTCGACGTGACGTCCGTAGGCGCGTCCCAGCCACACATGATAGTCGGCATTGCACTGTTCGCCGTCCACGGCCTCCTTGAACCAGGGGATGGCCTGTTCATAGTTTTCCCCTGCATAGGCAATCCGTCCCAAATAAAAGGGCGCGCTTGTATTGGTCGGCTGCTGCTGGTGCAGGGCCTCAAAAAATTGACGCGCTTCGACTAACTGGCCGGCCTCAAAGAGTTGGATTCCGGTTTGGAGATCGTTTTGAGCAACAGCGAGCGGGGAGGAGAAGAGGCATAGCAGGACCAGGCAGACGCACTGGACCGGGGGGTGACCAAAGGCAGAAAACCCCCTCACCCTAGCCCTCTCCCTCCAGGGGAGAGGGGATGAAATCTGTGGGGGCAGTCCAATCCGACCTAGGGCCGGGGTGGGTTCTTCCTCGCTCCTCACTCTTCACCTGCCCCTAAAACGTAATGAGCGGCTTGACGATATTGTCCGCCTTGGTCGTCATCATAGTGAACGCAGTCTCGACCTCCGTAAAGGGAAACCGATGGGTGGTCAGCGGCGTGGGATCAATGCGCCCGTTCTGAAGCAGCCGCAGCAGACGCGAGACCTGTTCCCGCCCGCCCGGACATAACGCCGTGTGAATTTTCTTGTCGCCCATGCCCAGACCAAACTCCGGCAGCGGAATACTCAACACATCGCCGGCTTCGCCATGATAGCCGATATTCGAGATCACCCCGCCCGGCTTGGTCGCTTTCACGCAGTTCTCAAAGGTAATTGGAGAGCCCAGCGCCTCAATCGCGGAATCGACGCCAAGGCCGCCCGTGAACTGCATAATCTGTTCGACCGCGTCCCCTTCGGTGGGATCGATAACCACATCGGCGCCCATCTTTTTGGCGAGTTCCTTGCGGTCCGGCTTGGAGTCAACGGCGATGACCAACCCGGCGCCCAGCAGCCGTGCGCTGGCCGTGGCGCACAGCCCGACCGGACCTTGGGCAAAGACCGCCACCGTCCCGCCGGCCGGAATCTCCGCATTCTCGGCCCCCACCAGGCCGGTGGACATCATGTCCGTGGTGTACAGCGCCTGCTCGTCCGTCAGCTCATCCGGGATGGCAACCACGTTGTAGTCGGCGTCATTGACAAAAAAGTATTCCGCCATATTGCCGTCGCGCTGGGTGGTGAATTTATAGCCGCCCAGCATGCCGCCGCACTGCGAGGTAATGCCGCGCTGACAGGGGTCACACTTGCCGCACGGCGTGATGGCGTTCACCACCACCCGGTCGCCCTCCTTACAGGTTGCGACATTCGCGCCGGCTTGATGCACGATGCCAACGCTCTCGTGTCCGAGGACGCGGCCTTCGGGAATCTGGATGACGCCCCGCACGGTATGCACATCCGAGGTGCAGATCAGCGAAGCCGTTGTCTTAATCACCGCATCATTCGGGCCAGGGTCGGGGATCGGTTTGTCTATAATGCCGACTTTATCTATGCCCAAAAATGCCAGCGCTTTCATGTGGTCCTCCTGTTTGTCATCGATTTCTGTCGGAGTGCGGGCTTCCAGCCCGCGACTATTTGCGGGCTGGAAGCCCGCACCCCCATCTACAGCATGTGGCGCAAATCAGACAGGGTGTACGTCCCCGGCAGTTCGCGTCGCTCCGCCATCCGGTCCACTACCCGGGTGAGGAGGGCGTTGATCGGCGTGGCAATCCCGGGCTGCTGTCCCATCGCGTGGACCCGGCCGTTGAGATAGCGCGCCTCCGTTCTGCCCCGCCGACAGAACACATCCTGCCACATGGACGGGAAAACATGGGTCGAACGAGCGGGCAACGGCTGCGGGCTAAAGTCGGCACGACGCAGGCCGGTCACCATATCCGGCAGGGGCTGGTCGCCGGGCAGGGTCTTGAGTTTGATCTCGGCCCGAGCCAGAACCTGCTGGGCTTCTGCCAGCATGTCGCCGCATAAGCGGCGCGAGTCCGGGTCGTTCAGCAGCTCCGGCCCGGAGCGGTCGAGAATCGCGGCTGGCGCGTTCATCAGATTGATGCAAAATTTCGCCCACTTGCAGGCCAGAATATCGTCCGTCAGCGTCCCACCCATATGAGCGGCTTGCAGGGCGGCCACGACCCGCTGTGCGGTCTCGTCAAGACCGCTGGGATAACGGCCAATCACCAGCGAATTACCACCCAAATGGCCAACCTCACCGGGAAAGACAAAACGGGCCCCCAGATGCAAAGCCGCGCCATAGACCTGGCTGAAATGCTCGGCCACCAGTTCTTCATTGGTCATGGTATTCTGGAGACAGAAAATGGGAGTATCGAGCGGGACCTTGGCGCGCAGTTGCTCAATGGCAACCGGGGTGTCGTAGGTTTTGACACACAGGAAAACAACGTCGTCCGGTTGGAACTGCCAATCGTCCACAGCGGAGCAGGCCGCTGGCGTGGTCACAAAATCGCCATACTTGCCGGACATTTTCAGTCCGTCCGCCTGGATTTTCTCAATATGGGGCGGGTCCCCAATAAGCAGAACCGCCGTGCCGGCTTTTGAGAGATGGGCGCCGACCGTACTGCCGACCGCCCCCGCCCCAAAGATGACAAACCGCATCCGATCTTCCTCCTGTGCCGGGCGCTAAGGTATGCCGCAGGCGGACAGGCGTCAAGGAAAAGCGGGCGGGGTGGGGGTATTTGCTCCCTCGCCCCTGGAGGGAGAGGGCTGGGGTGAGGGGGACCTTCAGAATGTTGGTATATATCCGACGCACCGAGCAGTCACGCGGAGGTGTCGGATTCTGCTTCGCTAATCCGACCTACGGGCTTCTTCGACAAACCTGACGACCGGCACTTGGATGGTCCGAGCTTTCTGTACCCGCGGGGAATCTTCCAAGAGCTTTGTCACCCATAAACCAACATCGGCCTTGACGACTTTCTCTCCACACTGAGGGCAGACCCCGGCGGGGACATCTTCGACGATGAGGAGTGTGTCTTTGAGCCAGAAGTCCTGTTTAATGTATCTCTCTTCCAGCCGTTCGCCGCAGGTATGGCAGACCCCGTAGTCGTATTGATCTTGTTTTGTCATCTATAGTCTAGGATTTCTTTCGTGGCCATAAGACTAACGGTGGGGGGCCTTGGGGACTGTCTTTCAGGCTGTGGCACAGTCTGATGACGGCCTCCCCGAGCTGGCGCAGGTGATCCCGCACGCGCTCATCGGTAATCTCTCCGCCTTTCATCTGATCGGCTCGCACATACACGCTGCCGGGGACGAGGTGCATATTGAACCAGGCCAAGACGGGTTTCAGTTCCTGGTCGATGCTGAGGTAGTGATGGTCCGTATAAGCGTTCCCAATCAAACCGGCGACCTTGCCCATAAAGGCTTCGACCGGAATGTGGTCGAGCAAGTTCTTGAGGGCGCCGGTGTATGAACCCCGATAGATGGGCGTGCCGATGATATAGGCGTCGGCAGCGTTGATGCGTTCAAGCACGCGGGGGGTATCGTCTGGATAGTCTTCGGGTGGCCGCCCGTCACAAAAAGAGATGGTCACCTCACGCAGATCGATCACCTCGGTCGTTATATCCGGGGTGTGTTCTTGCGCGGCTGCCAGTGCGGCGTCAACAATGGTCCGCGTACTGCCGCCGGCCGTCAGGCTGCCTGAAATACCGAGTAGTGTGGTCATGGCTGTTCCTTCTTCTTTCCCTTGCTATATCCCGTCACGTACTGAAAGAGAACCTGCTCCCTGGTCCAAGGGGGCGCGGTGGACGGATGTTCTGGTTTCGGCCAAGCGAAGAATAAGGTCCGCGGCTTCCTCGGGGCCGTTGTGCCGACGCAGGGTGTGTTGCATCTGCTCTGCCCGGCGGGTGAAAGAAGGCTGGCTGAGCAGGGTGTGGATGGCGCGTTTGAGTCGGGCGGTCGTCAGCAGGCGTCGGTCCAGCCGCAGACCGGCTCCGGCATCGACACAGCGCTGGGCATTATCGGGCTGGTCCGCGCCGAGGGGGATGCACAGCAGCGGAATCCCGTCGGACAGCGCGGTCAGCACGGTGTTCACCCCAGCGTGTGAAATGACCAGCGCCGGGCGGGTTTTCGGCTCTGCTTGCAGCGCCGTTTGCGGAATATACGACTCAATACGCACATTGGGCGGGACAGCCGAGAAAATATCGGGCGGGCAACCGGGGCCGGTGACCACCAGGCCGAAGACGTCGAGCTGACCCAGGGCGCGAATGATTTTTCGGAAGACGCTCAGGCGCGTATTAAAAACGGTGCCAAGGCTGACATACACCAGCGGCGTGTTCGGTGGCAGCTCCGCCAGCCAACTCGGCACCTGCCAGTCCATCGGCCGGTCCCATACCGAGGGGCCAACATAATGCACCTGGGGCGGCAGGTCGGGCCGATTGTAATCATATTCCCGACTACAGGTATGGATGAGTAAGGACGGGGCGACGACCTGGGGGGAGAGGGGGTCGGCGTGAGGCGGGAGCCCGAGCTGGCGGCGATAGCGATTCAGGGCCAAGCGCCACGGAGCCATCAGCGCCGTGGCCGCGTAAATCGCGCCTTTGAGTCCGAGTCGATAGGGCAGTCGCAGGGCTGCGGGCAGGCTTTCCACGCGCGGAAAGCCGGCCGGCGGGGCGTGCAGACTCGGGGACATGAAGTGGGTCATAGGGCTCAGCACAGCCCATGGTAATGCCTGCTGCTCGCAAAAAAGCTGGGCGGCAAAGGTCAACGGCCCGGCCACAACAGCGCTGGGCTGAAAGACCCGAGCGATCTGTCGGAGTTCCGGGATGCGGGCGGGTATTGAGGCCATGAAGATGCGTAAAAAATCGTAGCTCACGCGCAGATAATGCAGGCGCAGATAGCGAATGAGCGGAAAAAACTCCTCCAAGCGTTCTTCGGAGTAGTGGGGGCCGAGGGGATAGAACGGAATGCCCTCACGCTCAATGCGTTCCTGGTAGAGCCGACTGGTGGCCAGGGCAACGGCGTGACCCCTGGCCTGAAGGGCCTGCATCACCGGCAGCAAGGGATGGACATGACCCATGCCCGGCTCGGTGACAAAGAGAATGCGCTGGGCTGATATGGGGGGGAGGGAGGACTGGGTAGCCATAACAGTTTTTCCTCTCTATCAGACAAGCCGGGGTGCAGACGAGGCGGTCTGGAGCGGGCCAGAGGCCCACGCTCCCAGTCAGCAGCAGCACGATACAAGAGCGAAATCACGCGCCCGACTAGACGCGGCCGGCTCGGCTCAGTATGAAGGAGACAACGGTCCGGCGGCGGAGGTGGGCTCCACCTCTCGACCTGGCCGCTGGCTGCTAGATGTGGAGGGCAGGATTGGAAACCAACGGGATGGGTGGTGGCTCGATTCGGGTGACTGGCGCGCGCCAGAACAATCTCAAAAACATCGATGTGCAGATCCCCTTACACCAACTGACGGTGGTGACCGGCGTCAGTGGGTCGGGCAAGTCGAGCCTGGCTTTCGATATCTTGTACGCCGAGGGTCAGCGTCGCTACGTCGAGAGTTTCTCGGCCTACGCCCGGCAGTTTCTCGACCGGATGGACAAGCCCCAGGTCGAGCGTATTGACGGCATTCTGCCGGCCATTGCCATTGACCAGAACCGCTCGGTGCGGACCTCGCGCTCAACCGTCGGGACCATGACCGAGCTGCACGACCACCTCAAACTCCTGTTTGCCAAAATAGGCAGTCTGTACTGCCGGGGATGCGGTCAGCCGGTGGAGCGCGACTCGGCTGAGTCGGTGTATAAAAAGCTGTGCAAAGAGAAGCCGGACGGCTGCCGCTTCCTGGTCACCTTCAGCGTGTCAACGCCGGCCAGCCTGCCCTGGGAAGAAGTCCGGGGCGGTCTGTTGCAGTCCGGCTTTCATCGGATCGTTGTGGCCGGCAAGCCGGTCGATATTCAGGAACTGGCAGAACGGCCCGAGGCGACGCCGGCAAGCTGCACCGTCCTGGTTGATCGTCTGAGCCTCAAGACCCGCTCCAAAAAGCGCATCCACGACTCCTGCGAACAAGCCTTCCAGTATGGCAAGGGCCGCCTGACGCTGATTTTTCCGGATGAAGACAACAAAGAGGAAACGTCTCCCGCCTCTTCTCGCGATGAAGGAGACGTTTCCTCTTTCACCGCCGTGCCGTTCTCGGACCAGCTTGAGTGCGCGGCGTGTGGCATCGCCTATCAGGAGCCCGTGCCGAATATGTTCTCGTTCAACAGCCCGCTCGGCGCGTGTGAGACCTGCCGCGGGTTTGGCCGCACGATTGATATTGACCCGGAGCTGATCGTCCCCGACCCGACCCTGACGCTGAAAAACGGGGCGATCAAGCCCTGGCGGATCAAGGCGGCGCAGTGGGAGCGACGCGAGCTGTTTTCCTTTTGCGAGCAGCATGACATTCCGACCGACGTGGCCTGGCAGGCGCTCAGCCGGAAGCAGCAGCGGGCCATCCTGGACGGCGAGGATGACTACTACGGCGTCCGGGGCTGGTTCAAGTGGCTGGAAACCAAAACGTATAAAATGCATGTGCGCGTCTTTCTGGCCCGCTACCGAGGCTATTTCTCGTGTGAAGACTGTCGGGGCGCGCGCCTCAAACCGGAGAGCCTGCTGTATCGGGTCGGGGGCAAAACCCTGGCCGATATCAATCTGATGAGCATCGGGTCGTGCGCGGAATTCTTTGCCGCCCTCAGGCTGACGGCCTATCAGGAGCAGATCGCCCGTCTCATGCTGGATGAGATTCGGAAACGCCTGCGCTATCTGGTCGAGGTTGGGGTGGAATACCTGACCCTGGACCGGCAATCCCGCACCCTGTCTGGCGGCGAACTGGAACGCGTGGACCTGACCACGGCGATCGGTTCCGCTCTGGTCAACACCCTGTATATTCTGGACGAACCGTCCATCGGCTTGCATCCGCGCGATAGCCAGCGCCTGGTCCGTATCCTGCAAGACCTGCGCGACAACGGCAATACGGTCGTGGTGGTCGAGCATGATCCGGAGATCATTCGCGAGACCGACAACATCATCGACCTGGGACCCCTGGCGGGTGAAAAAGGCGGCGAGATCGTGTTCAACGGGCCGTATGCCAAGCTGCTCAAAGACAAGCAGTCGCTGACCGGTCAATACCTGTCCGGACGGTTGACCATTCCGCTCCCGCCCAAACGCCGGCCCGTCAGGAAAAAACACCGGCTGCGCGTCCGCGGGGCGCGGGCGCATAATCTTCGGGATATCGATGTCAGCATTCCGCTCGGCCGGCTGGTGTGTCTGACCGGTGTGTCTGGCTCGGGCAAATCGACGCTGGTGGAAGACGTGCTGTATCGTGGACTCAAAAAGCAGCGAGGTGAGCCGGTCGGCATTCCGGGCGCGTGTCGTGCCATCCTGGGCGGCGATCAGCTTGCCGACATTATCTTTGTCGATCAGTCGGCCATCGGCACAACGCCGCGGGCCAACCTGCTCACCTATACCAAGGCGTTTGACACGGTGCGGCGTCTCTTGTCGCAAACCGAACTGGCGCGGGTGCGTGGCTACACCCCGAGCACCTTCTCGTTCAACGTTGAGGGCGGCCGCTGCGAGTCGTGCAAGGGCGAGGGCTTTGAAAAGGTCGAGATGCAGTTTCTCTCGGACGTGTACGTCCCCTGCCCCGAGTGTCAGGGCAAACGTTTTCGGGCGGAGGTGCTGGAGGTCCGCTATCAGGGCAAGGGTCTGACCGACATTCTGAACTTTACCGTGGCGGAAGCCATAGTATTTTTTGGCGAGCAAAAGGAGCTCCAGCGCCGTCTGGGCCCGCTGGCCGCGGTCGGGCTGGAGTATATGCGTCTGGGCCAGGCGCTGACCACACTGTCCGGGGGTGAGGCCCAGCGGCTGAAGCTGGCCACGCATATTGCCAAGGAGCGCTCCAGAGACTCCGCTGAGCACGGCACGCTGTTCATCTTTGACGAGCCGACAACCGGGCTGCATTTTGCCGATATCCAGAAACTGCTCAACGCGTTCGACCAGCTCGTCACACGTGGCCATTCGGTCCTGATCATTGAGCATAACCTTGAGGTCATTAAGTCCGCCGACTATCTGATAGACCTCGGGCCCGAGGGCGGCGACGGTGGCGGGACGGTTGTGGCCGAGGGGACACCGGAGGAGGTGGCCCAGGCTCAAGCCTCGCATACCGGACGCTATCTGAAGGAAGTCTTGGGTTCAGCAGGGCGGCGGCCACAGCGGAAGCGGCGGAAGGCAAAGTCCCCGGCTCGGCCGCTGGTCGCCGAGGTTGGGAGCGGCAAGTCCATTGCCATTATTGGAGCCAAGGAACACAACCTGCAAGACATTTCGGTTGATATCCCGCGCGACCAGATGGTGGTGGTGACGGGCCTGTCCGGCTCCGGTAAGTCCACCCTGGTGTTTGACCTGGTCTACGCCGAAGGCCAGCGACGCTATATTGACAGTCTGTCCGCCTATTCGCGGCAATTCATCAAGGTCCTCGCCCGGCCCAATGTCGATCTGCTGACCGGTATTCCGCCCACGGTGGCCATTGAGCAGCGGATGAGCCGGGGCGGGCGGAATTCGACCGTGGCAACCGTGACCGAGCTGTCGCACTACCTGCGGCTGCTGTACGCCAAGATCGGTGTCCAGCATTGTACCCAGTGTGGCGCGTCGCTGACGGCTCAGAGCCGGAGTCAGATCCTGGATCGTATTCAGGCCGATTTTCACGGTCAGGAAACCACCTTTTTCGCTCCGGTGGTACGGGGGCGGAAGGGATTTCACAAAGATATTTTAGCCGGGGCGCGCAAGCTGGGCTTTCGGCAGGCGCGGATCGACGGCCACCCGACGACGATCGAACCGGGTCTGAGTTTGCAGCGCTATAAAGAGCACGACATCGATATTGTGGTTGGCCAAACGCGGGTGAACGGCGCAAATGGAAATCGGCGTGACACCGAGGCGCTGCTCCAGTCGGCCCTGCGGGTCGGGAGCGGGGCGGTGCACGTGTGCGGCGAAGACGAGCGTATCTATAGCGAGCATCTCTTCTGTGTCGCCTGCGGCCTCGGCTTTGAAGAACTCGAGCCCCGCCTGTTTTCCTTTAACAGCCGTCAGGGAGCCTGCCCGGACTGCACCGGTGCCGGCTTTTTGTGGGAGTTTGACCCCGAGTTGGTCGTGCCGGACGAGAGCAAGTCGCTCAAACAGGACGCCCTCCTGCCGCTCGCCCGTTCCGGGCTGAAACGGGCCAAGAACAAGCTCCTGCGGGGACTCAAGAAGCTGGATGTCCCGCTTGACCGGCCATTTGGCGAACTGAGCGCGGAGCAACGCCAGCTGGTCTTTTCCGGGGACGGTCAGGGGCTACAGGGTGTGTTCGATATCCTGAATGAAACGCTCGACTACGGCGAGGATACGGGTTCATCCTACGCGCTGTCGCAGTTCCTGGGTGAGTCGGCCTGTCCGGAGTGTCGGGGCGCGCGTCTGAATCCGCGCGCGCGGGCCGTACAGGTGTGTGGCCAGTCGCTGCCGGCGCTGATGCGTCTGTCGGCGGCAGACTGCCTCAGTCGTCTGCAGGAGCTGTCGCTGTCCGAGCGCGACACGCTCGTCGGGCGGCCGATTCTCAAGGAAATCGTGCCCAGACTCAGCTTTCTGAATCAAGTCGGCCTGTCCTATCTGGCCCTGGACCGCCGCGCGGATACCCTGTCCGGCGGAGAGGCGCAGCGGATTCGTCTGGCCGCCCAGCTCGGCTCCAATCTGTGTGGGGTGTGTTATATCCTGGACGAACCGACCATAGGTCTGCACCCCCGGGATAATGCCCGCCTGATCGATACCCTGCGCAATCTGCAAGAACGCGGCAACACCGTGCTGGTGGTTGAACACGACGAGCAGACCATCGAGAACGCGGACGTGGTGATCGACTTGGGGCCGGGGGCCGGGGTGCACGGCGGCCAGGTGGTGGCCATCGGCTCGCCCAATCAGTTGCGGCAGAATGCGGACTCCCTGACCGGTCGGTTTCTGTCCTCGGCCCACCCGCGGCTCGGTCCGGTCCGCTCCCTCACGGATCGACCGCGGCTGCGCCTGCGGGGCGTGCGAGAGAACAACCTCAAGAATATCGACATCGATATGCCGCTCGGGACCTGGGTGGGCGTGTCCGGGGTGTCCGGCTCGGGCAAGAGTTCTTTGGTCCAGCAAGTCCTGGTCAACGGGCTGCGGCGCAAACTTGGGTTGTACGCCGGTCGGGTCGGTCGGCATGACAGCATCGACAATACCGAGGGGGTCGAGCGCGTGGTCGAGGTCGATCAATCCCCCATTGGGAAAACCCCGCGTTCGGTCCCGGCGTCCTATGTCGGCCTTTGGGACGAGGTGCGCAGGCTCTTTTCTCTGCTGCCCGACGCCCGGCTGCGCGGCTATAAACCGGGTCGGTTCTCTTTCAATGTAAAGGGCGGGCGCTGCGAGACCTGTGCCGGCCAGGGCCGCATTAAAATGGAGATGAGCTTTCTGCCCGATGTCTACGTCAGCTGCGATGTGTGTGGGGGCAGGCGCTATAACGAGGAGACCCTGGAAATCGCCTATAATGGCAAGAACATTGCCGATGTGCTCGAAATGACCATCGAAGAGGCGGCGACGTTTTTCATTGGCGTGCCCAAGGTCGCCCAACCGCTGCAACTGCTGAACGATATTGGCATGGGCTATATTAGGCTCGGTCAGGCCAGTAATACCCTGTCCGGGGGTGAAGCCCAGCGCATCAAACTGGCCTACGAGCTGGCCAAACGCTCGCGCGGCAAAACGCTTTATGTGTTGGACGAGCCAACCACCGGCCTCCATTTTGTCGATATCGAAAAGCTGATCCATACGCTCCATCGTCTGATTGATAAGGGCAACACGGTGGTGACGATTGAACACAATCTCGACATTATCAAAGAGGCCGATTACATCATCGACCTCGGTCCCGAGGGCGGTGCCGCCGGCGGGAACGTTGTGGCCAGCGGCACACCGCAGCAACTCATGCAGCAGGCCCAGCAGTCCTACACGGCCCAGTGTTTGAAAGCCTATCTGAACGGAGGGAATCATGGCGCGCGGGCAGACTGAACAGCAGATGGAGAGCGCCGCTCATACGTATTTTGAGCGGGTTACGAACGGCGATGTGGACGGCATTCTCGAACTGTTTGCCGAGGATGCCAAACTCATCAACCCGGTGACCGGCGCCGCCGGGATTCAGGGCAAAGCGGCCCTGCGCACGTTCTACGAAAAACTGACGACCAGCCTGGTCGATTATACGGCCGCGGCCACGGACATCATTATCGAAGGCAATAAACTGATCGCGCCGCTTCATCTCGAAGGCAAGACGACGGACGGCCAGCCGCTGGTGATGGACAATCTGAACTTCTGGACGTTTGAGCACGGCAAGTTCAAGGTGTTGCGGATTTACATGGACACCCATCCCTATCGCGCGGCGCTCAGTCAGGCGCTGAGTGGTAGCGAGTAGACGATGTGGGTCGTATGCGTCCTGAACGGTAGGGAGTAGTGAAGAGCCGTCCGGCAATTATTCTTCGCCAAAAGGATTGTAAGGGTTCTTTTAGGCGCGCTGCTCCCCTGTGAGGAGCTGAATAAGTCACATGAGGCATAAATGTAAGCCAAAAGCCGTTGAGACAGATCAGCAATCCCTTGACCCTGATCGCGGTATTTGCCGGACTCGCCGAAGTCGCTGCCACTACTGTCCTCCCGATGCTCTCAGGCACGATTCAGGAGACTTTTGTCTGGCATGTCATGCTCTTCCCAGTCTTGCTTGTCCTCGCCTTTTTCCTAACATTGAACTTTAATCATGCCGTCCTATATTCGCCAAGCGACTTTCAAGATGAGAGCAACTTCCTGGGGGTGTTGACTGGCCGTTACTCGAGCGGAACAAGCGATACAGATACCCTCCGGAGGTATTGGAAGCCTAATGGTTCCGTGGTAGATAAGCAGAATGAGAGAAGGTTGAAGGAATGGCTCAGGTCTAATGGTCTTGAACCTGAGTCTATTACATTCTTTCTTAGAAATATGATTTTCGTCGATGCTCGTAAACAGGCAATAGCTGATCTCAAACTCCAGTGATAAAGGGAGGTGATTCCCTTGTACAAGCAAATCATTCTTACCGATATTCCTGAGACTGAGCTAGAGACAGTTCTTATGGATTTCAAGAGTGAAGGCGCGATAGCCAAGCAAGAGCACCAAGGCGATGGTTTATGGACGATTCAGGCATCTTTCGGAGAAGTCTTGGGAGATGCTGAGAATGCCTCTCTCCTTCAGCAAGCGAAGGAATGGCTGAGGAGAAGCTAAAACGCCCGCCTCAGCGCCTCCAGTAACTCCTTGAGATTTCCACAGCCCAAAACGGCGTCGCATATCGGCGTATAGCGACCCATAACGCTGTCACCCGTGTCCCAGCGCGCTTCCGGTTCCGGGTTCAGCCAGATGAGTTGCCTGGTCCTGTCACGCATACGGGCCAAGAGGTCGGGCCGGGGCGGGCGGCGGTTGTTGCGGGCGTCGCCCAGGATGAGGACGATGGTGTTGCGGGTCAGGAGGCGCTCGCCTTCAGCCTGCCAAAAATGCTGGAGCACCCGACCGAAGTCCGAGCGGGCGTACAGGTCAAGCTCGTCATGCGGGACGACATAGCCCCGCTCGAAAGAGACTTGGCACAGGCGATCCACATAGGCGAAGGTGCGGACCTGGCGAAAGTAGTCACCGGCCGGCGCGAGCAAGGCGAGCAGAAAGTCGCTGACGGTTGAGACCGACCCCGACAGATCACACCAGGCCAGCAGATCGGGCCGGCCGGGCCGGCGGCCCTTCATAAACAGATTGACGGGAGCGCCGCCGTGCGAAATTGAGGCGCGAATCGTTCGGCGGAAGTCGAGCCGGCCGCGTTTTGTCCTTCGATAGCGACGGCTGAGATGACCCCGGAAGCGGTGCGCCAAGTCGTCTACCAGGTCGGTGGCTTCTTCAACATCCCGCGAGTCGAACAGACTCAGCGATTTGTGTAAAAGCGCCTTGCGTTTGGCGAGCCGGGCTTTTTCCTGTTGATACTGCTCGTCTTCCTCCGGGCTCTGGCCGGCGTCGCCGGCTGGCTGGAGTAAGGACGCCGGCGACTCTTTTTTCGCTTGCGCCTCAGCGGTCAGCGGTTGGGTGGACGGTCGTGCGAGAGGTTGCTTTTCAGACCGCTGTGGCAGCGGCCGGGCGCGTTCGCTCCGCGCTGTTTGGGTTGTGCGTGGGCCGACGCCCTGGCCGGAGTGCGGCAACGGTTTTTTCCTGGTCTGTGGGTGAGAGCCGGCAAAGAAGCGGTTGAAGACTGCATCAAAGGCGTAACGGTCTTCTTCGTCTTTTACCACGCAGGTCGCCAGCGCTTCGCGCAGGACCTCGCGCTCAACCCCCGCCGCCGCAATCGCTTGGACGGCATCCAGGCTTTCGCTTGGCGCGATGCGCAGCCCGGCAGTCCGGAGTTCCTGAATAAAGTCGAGCGTGACAGAGAGCATGAGGCTGGGGGTCTATACCTGCGGCTTGCGCTGCTCGCGGTAGATACGCATGGCCTCGGCAAAGTCTTTTTCCTCAAGCGCGGTCGCCCGGGCGCGGGATATGTCCGACGACCAGGTCTGCGGGTCCAGCGTCCAGGACTGATGCAGCAGATGCTTGGCGACGGTCGCGGCCCGGCCGCCCACTTTTTGGCAGCGGGCGACGAGCCGTTCGGTTTCTTCTTTGAGATACTCGGCCTCAACGACTTTGGTCAGCAGTCCCCAACGCTCGGCTTGGGAGGCATCAAAGCGTTCTCCAAGAATAAGGATTTCCTTGGCTTTGGCGAGACCGATGAGTTGGGCGAGTTTATAGCTCTGGCTGGCGTCGGGCGGCGAGCCGTAGAGCACCTGGGGTAGAGAGAAGAAGGCCGTGTTGGCCGCAATCCGAAAGTCACAGGCCAGCACCAACTCACAGCCGGCGCCAAGACAGGCGCCCTGAATGGACGCAATCGTCAGCGCGTTGAGGTGTTCCAGGGTATCCAGGGCGCGTTGCCAGGGAGCCCAGGCCGCATCAATGGCCGCGTTGGTTGAGGGGCGCAGGGCGGCCGCCTTGAGGTCCATGCCGGAACAAAAGGCGCGGCCTTCGCCCCTCAGCACGACCACTTGGAGGTCGGTATCGGCGTCAAGCGTTTGACACGCGGCTTCGAGGTCAGCCGTGAGTTGGTCGTTGACCGCATTCAGGGACGCCGAACGATCCAGGGTCAGAAAGGCCACCGTCTCCTTTTTTTCAATATAGAGGCTGCTCCATTCCATGCTCTCCTCCGCGCTGCACGGTCTGTGTGCTTTTTCCTGTTCCTGGCATAGCATACCAAGCTCCACTGACTTTACCAGCAGCTTCCGGTATATAGACCGCTCAAGGAGAAAAAAGCGCACCCATGGCAACACACACACTGGATCAACTGCTCGAAAAAATGTCGTCCGGAGACAGTCGAGCCCTGGCACGTCTGATGACGCTGGTGGAACGGGAAGATGAAAGGCTGGGCCGTATTCTGGAGGTCATCGGGCCCAGACAGGGTCAGGCCTGCACGCTAGGTATTACCGGCCCGCCGGGTGCCGGCAAGTCGAGCCTGGTAGACGGGCTGACGACGCTGATGCGGCAGGCCGGAAAAACGGTCGGGATTGTCGCCATCGACCCGTCGAGTCCCTTTACCGGCGGTGCGCTGCTGGGCGACCGGATTCGGATGACAAAGCATTATCTTGACCGCGGCGTCTTCATTCGGAGCATGGCAACGCGCGGCAGTCACGGTGGGCTGTCCCGTGCGACCAAAGACGTCATCAAGCTGATGGATGCGGCCAGCCTGGATTATATTCTGGTTGAGACGGTCGGCGTCGGGCAGACGGAATTGGATATTATGGGCACGACCGATACCGTGCTGGTGACGCTCGTGCCGGAAGCCGGTGACGGCGTGCAGGTCATGAAAGCCGGGCTGATGGAGATTGCGGATATCTTCGTCGTCAATAAGGCCGACCGAGACGGGTCGCAGCGGATGATGACCGAACTCAGCCTGATGCTGGAGCTGAAATACAGTAATCGTCCGGCAGATGGGTCGGAGCCGTCGGCCTGGCGCATCCCCGTGCTGGCGACCCAGGCGATTAACGGCACGGGCCTGCCGGAGCTGTGGCAGGCCATCCGGGAGCATCATCAGGCGTCGCTGGCGTCCGGCGAGCTGGCGCGGCGACGCTCCGAGCGCCGGTGCGAGGAACTCATTGCCCGGGTCGAATATGAGGTCCGTAAACGCCTGACGGCCGGAGCCCGGACCGACCCCGAGCTGGCGTACTATTTCGAGGCGGTTGGTGCCGGAACGCTTGATCCCCATACCGCATCACATCAAATTCTGGAAAGCGCCGCGCTCCGAGACGAAGCCGGACCGAGCGCATAAAGGAGGGAGTTATGAAGGCCGCAGTCCTGTACGAACTCAACACCCCACTCCAGGTCGAGGAGGTGGACCTGGATAATCCCAAATCAAAAGAAGTGCGCGTCAAGATTGCCGCTAACGGCGTGTGCCGCAGCGACTATTCTCTCATCCACGGCGTGCTGCGCTCCCCGCTGCCGGTTGTGCCCGGTCATGAAGGCGCCGGCATTGTCGAAGAAGTCGGGCCGGACGTGACCATGGTGCAGCCCGGCGACCACGTGGTGCTGTCTTTCGCGCCCTACTGCGGGCATTGCTACTACTGCGCCCAGGGCAGCCCGGTCCTGTGCGTGAATATGCGGACGATTATGGGCAAGGGCACCCTCCTGGATGGTACCTGTCGGCTGAGTAGAAACGGACAGAAGATTCACCATGCCGCCGGCTTATCGAGCTATGCGGAATACGCGGTGGTGCCCGAAATCGCCTGTGTCAAAATTCCGCACGAGGTGCCGCTCGACAAGGCCTGTCTGGTCGGCTGTGGTGTCATGACCGGGGTCGGGGCCGCCATCAATACGGCCGCGGTCAGACCCGGCACGAGCGCCGTGGTCATCGGCTGCGGCGGGGTGGGCTTGAACGTGATTCAGGGCTGTGCGCTGGCCGGAGCGAGCGTGATTATCGCGGTTGACCTGATGGACAATAAGCTCGAATACGCCACAGAGTTTGGCGCGACCCACACGGTGAATCCGGCCCGGGACGATCTGACCAAGACCGTGCGAGGTCTGACTGACGGGCGGGGCTCGGATTACGCCTTTGAGGTGATCGGCCTGGGCAAAACCATCGAACAAGCCTATGCCTGCACCCGACAGGGCGGCAGCACGATTGTTGTGGGCGCACCGGCGCGTGAGGAGACGGTGACCATCCCGGCGTTCAGCCTGCTCAACGAGAAAAAGATTCAGGGTTCGGTCTACGGTTCCTCCCGCCCGCACGTCGATATGCCGCGCCTGATTGAGCTGTATATGAACAACAAGCTCAAACTCGATGAACTGGTGACGCGGACCTACTCTCTGGATGAAGTAAATGATGCCATGACCGCCCTGGAGAAGGGCGAGGTCGCCCGGAGCGTGGTCGTGATGTAAAAGCGGCGCTGAAGAAGAGGCTAGCCTTTTTTCTCGCCTGTTCGGGGTCCGAGCCCGAGCCCTCAGCCGCGCGGATGATACTTCCGGTGGACCTCGCGCAGGCGCGCGCTCGCCAGGTGGGTATAGATTTGCGTCGTGGCAATATCAACGTGGCCCAGCATTTCCTGCACAGCGCGCAGGTCCGCGCCACCCTCCAGCAGATGCGTCGCAAAGGCGTGTCGAAACGCGTGTGGGTAGAGTGAGTTGGCCTCGGCTGTCTCGCACACTTTATCGGCTGCCGCCGGCGTATCGGGGTAGGCGGAGGGCAGGTCGCCCGGCGTGGCGTTCTGCCGGGCGTATTTTTTGACGATGACCCAGAACATCTGACGGGTCATCGGCTTGCCGGAGCGAGTCAGGAAAATATAGTCGCTGCTGCGGTGCTTCAAGAGGCCTGGGCGGACGGTGTCGAGATAGCCTTGGAGCTGCGACAGCGCCCGGGTCCCGAGGGGGACGAGGCGTTCCCGATTGCCCTTACCCCGTACCCGGACGAATCCCGCTTCCCGATTGACCTGAGAGACTGTCAACTGCACCAGTTCGGAGACGCGCAGGCCGGTCGCGTACAAAACTTCGAGCATAGTCTGGTTGCGCATGCCGAGCGGGGTAGCTGCGTCTGGCACCGAGAGCAGTGCGTTCACCTGTTCCTGGGAAGGGACGTGGGGCAGGGTGCGGCCAAACTTGGGCAGATGGAGTAGGGCGGTTGGGTTCTTGCCGGGCAGTTCGTTTTCCCGTTGCAGAAAACGGTATAAACCGCGCAGCGCGGTTAAGACGCGGGATTGGGTCCGGGTCGATATGCCCTGTTCGTGCAGGCTGCTGAGAAAGCCCACAATATGACGCGAACCGGCCTGTCTGATATCCGCGATATCCTGAGTCGCTAAATAGACGCAGAACCGGTGCAGGTCCCGGCTGTAGACTTCTACCGTGCGCGGCGTTAAGCCCTTTTCCACGGTGAGATGCCCCAGAAAGGTGTCAAGCAGGGCGTCGCTCTGGGCACTATTGGGGTGAGAGCGGGAAGTCTGCGTCATGCGGCTTCCTCATGGCTGCGCAGACGGCCTTGCAGCTCGGCCATGACCTGATCGGGATTCCCAACTTTCGCGCCGGTCACATCCGTCACGTAGAAGACGTCAAGGACCTGATCGACATTGGTGGTGATCTTCGCCAGGTGGATCACCAGGCCGAGTTGGAACAGGGCGTGGGTCACCTCGAATAAGAGCCCTATGCGGTCCAGAGCCGTGACATCGACCAGGGTGTAGGTTGGCGACGTGGTGTTGTCAATCGTAATCTCGGTCCGCAGGCGCGGGCGGGCGCGTTGCAGAAAGGCCGGCGGCCGCGCCGCCTGCAGCAGGTCCTCGACCCTGCGCTCGCCGTCTAAGACGGCGTTCAGCCGCGTATAAAAGCGGGCCCAGGTCTCTTCTGAGAGCAGCAGGTCCTGACGGTCCAGGTGCGACAGCCGAAAGACATCTAAGGCAATACCTTGCCGGCTGGTGCCTCTGACTCTGCTGGTGAAGGCGCGCGCGCCGGAAATGCTGAGTCCGCTGACGGCCAGGACACCGGCCAGCATGGAAAAGAGCCCTGGGCGATCACGCGTGACCAGGGTGAATTCGCTATACTCCTGCTCTGGAGAGTGGCGCAGGCTGACGCGGTAAGGGGAAGCCTGCGCATCGGCCTCTGCCTGGACAAAGCGATTCATGAGTTGGAAGTGTTCCGGGACCGCCTCCTCCGGGGTCGTCAGGAAATAGCTGTCCGGCATTGCGGTCAGGAACCGGGAGAGCTGTTCGGCGGCTGCCTGTGCGACCAGGCGCTGTCGGATGCGATCTTTGCGGCGCTGGAGGCGGGCGCCTTGCTCCTCCTCAAGCAGCGCTCCCGTTTCCAGGCGCTCCAGGGTGCGCAGATAGAGTTCGTTGAGCAGCCCCCCCTTCCAGCTATTCCAGACCTTGGGGCCAACCGCCTTCATATCGGCAAACGTCAACAGATAGAGCCGCTTTAAGCAGCCGGGATTCTCCACCGTCCGGGCGAAATCAGCAATTTGCGCGTCGTCCGAAAGGTCGCGCCGTTGGGCGATGTGGGACATAAAGAGATGCTGGCGGACGAGGACCTGCCACTCGTGCGCCTCGTCTGGCGGCAGTTGCCAGCGCCCGGCGGCCGCCTCCACCATCTCGGCGCTCCGCCCGGCGTGCTCAACCCCAAACCCCTTGCCCACATCGTGGAAGAGCATCGACAGGAATAAGAGGTCCACCCGATCAATCTCACGCATGACCTGGGTCAGGAGCGGCAGACTTTCTTTATATGCGCCGTCGCGCAAGCGTTCGAGTTCCGCCACGCCGTGCAGGGTATGCTCGTCGATGGCATAGATATGGTACAGGTCGCGCTGGGTTCGCCAGCGTAAGTGACCGAACTCGGGCAACAGCCATTCGAGCAGGCCGACTTCGTGCATGGCGTGCAGGGTTGGGGCAACCCGCTGCTTCCAGGACAGGATGGCCAGAAAGGCGTCCCGCACGGCGGGACGACTGGCCGTGTCCGGCGGCAGGCTGGTCAGCGCCTGACGAATCGCCTGCTTGGTTTCACGGCTACAGGCGACGCCGTGACGCTGGGTGTCATGGAACAGGCTCACCAGATTGAGCGGCTCCTGGGTGAGCATCTCGGGCTTGGTCACATGCAGGGTCTGGTCCACGATACGGATGCCCTCACGGATGTCCCGACCCCGCGGGCGGCCCAGGAAGTTGAAGAGTCGAGACGGTACGGCGCAGCGCTCAAACATGAAGCGGGTAAAATCATGAATAGTCGTGACGTGTTGGTAGTAGGTTCGCATGAACTGGGTGGCGTCCGCAAAGCCGCACGCCGGGGCGAGCTGATCCTGATGCTCAAAGGTTAGCGTGTCCTGCTCGGTCCGCTCAAGCAGATGGAGCCCGTTCCGCACCCGCCACAAAAAATCCTGGGCCGCTTCCACGGCGGCCAGGGTCGGTTCCGAGACGACGCCCTTGACGATGAGCTCGCGCCAGTTGGTGAGCTTGAATTTGACCTTGGCCAACCACCAGGCGGTGTGCAAATCGCGCAAGCCGCCACAGCCCTCCTTCAGGTTTGGTTCGAGCAGGTAGAGCGAATCGCCGTGGCGCTGGTGGCGGACGCGGCTCTCTTCGGCCTTTGCCTGAAAAAACTGTTCGGCCCGTTTCTCCACCAGGTCGCGCTGCATGGCGGTCTGAAACTCCTGGGCCAGGGACTCTTCACCGCACAGATAGCGACTATCCAGCAGGGAGGTTTTAATTTCGAAATCCCGACCCGCCTGCCGGAGGCACTCCCGAATATTGCGGACCGCATGGCCGACCGTCCAGCCCGCGTCCATCAGACTGTAGTACAGCGTTTCCCACACCGTCTCGGCATAGGGGGTGATTTTCCAGTGGTAGAGGAAGAGCAAATCAATGTCGGAATGCGGGCTCAACTCTCCGCGGCCATAGCCGCCCAGGGCAAAAACGCTACAGCGCTGGCTGAGGCTGGTATAGCGACGCGTGTAGAGACGGGTTGCGGCGGTGAAGACATAGCGCACGAGCTGATCGATCAGCGTAGTGTGGACCTCGACAACGGAGCGGCCGCCCTGACTCTCCGCCTGCTGCTGCATGAGCAATTCGTAGACCTGGGCGCGATAGGTTTTGGCAATCCGACCCAGGTTCCAAGCGGGATCAAGTTCCACATCCGGGTCCGATGAGGGCAGGGGCGGCAACTCAATGAGCAGGGACGGAGAGTGGTGTTGGGCGCTATCCATTATACGCTATCTTTCCTGCTGCCACGGGCTTAGAGACTCTCCATGCGTGGCAACTCTTCTTTGAGGAATCGGGCAATCCCTTGAAAAAGTCCCTCTGCTATGGATTCTCGATAGGCCGAGGAACGCAACAACCGACCCTGGACGCGGTGCGTCAGAAATGACACTTCGGCTAAGACACACGGCATATGCGCCCCAACTAACACGTAGAACGGCCCTTTTTTTACCCCCAGGTTACGCACCCGGGTGTGACGTTTGGCAACCTGGGTCATTATAGAATCTTGGAGGGCATGGGCAAGGATAATCGACCCTTCTAGCTTATCATTATGGATCATATCGCTCACAATCTCGGATAATTCACTCCCCACCTGCGGTGGCTGTCTCAGATGTTGCAGACCATTTTCAAAGTTTGCCAATCGAATCGTGGCACGATCATTGGTATTATTCAGATGATAGGTCTCCACTCCTTGGAGGCGAGGATTTTCACTGGCATTGGCATGGATTGAAATAAAAAGGTCGGCGTCCTTGGCATTGGCCTGGGCGGTGCGTTCCGGCAGCGGAACAAAGGTGTCCTGCTCTCGCGTATAGAATACTTTAACCGGAAGGCGAGACTCCAATTTCTTGCCGAGTCTTTTGCTGATGGCAAGGACCACGGTTTTTTCCTTGAGACCGTCAACGCCGACCGCGCCTGGGTCGCGGCCACCGTGCCCAGGGTCTATCATGATCCGATATTGAGGCGGCGGGGGGGCGCGTGGTTGTCCGGCCTGCTGGCGCGGCGGCGTTTGCTGACTCTTGCCTTTGACATCAATAATGAGTCGGTACGGCGAGTAGAGTGGAAAAGCGGTATAGCTCTCAATCTGTTCCAGATCGAGCACGACCCGGGCTGTGGTTGGCGAGAACTGGCCCGTCCGGATGCGCTTGAGCAGGCCGTCATCCACGGGAATGGGCGCCCGCAGACGAGGACCAACGCGCGTTGCGGAGAAGTCGATGACAATCCGGGGCGGCCGGTCATGCTCCCGGTCAGCCGCAACCCGGAAGTGCTGATAGTCGGCTCGGTCCGAGAGAGTAATGATGACCCGGGTGTAATCCGGGACTGAGGTATACCGTATTTCTTCGAGAGCGGGACGGGGCGGGGAGAGGGCAAAGGCAAAAGGGGCCACGCTCGCAAGCAGAACTGCCCCCAATCCCCACCGAAACACCCCACCGACCATGGGTAGAACTTATGTCCCAAATTCCCACGATGCAAGATAGCGCTTCTGCTCCGGGGTCAGCCGGTCGAGCTGGATGTCCATGCTGGCGAGTTTGAGGCTGGCGACCTGATCCTCAATCTCTTTGGCGACAGGGTGCACGTGGGGCGTCAGTTGGTCCTGATGTTCCACCGCCCAGCGCACGGTCAGCGCCTGCGTGGCAAAACTCATGTCCATCACCGCCGGCGGGTGGCCCTCAGCCGCGGCAAGATTGACGAGCCGACCCTCGCCGATGATATAAATGCAGCGTCCATTCGCGAGATGATAACCGTCCAAGTGTGTCCGCACATTTCGTTCAACGCTTTTGGCCATTTTCTTGAGCGTTTTCAGATCAATCTCAGCGTCAAAGTGGCCTGAGTTGCACAGGATGGCGCCATCTTTCATACGGAGAAAGTGCTCTTTGCGCAGCACGCTGGTGTCGCCGGTCACGGATACGAACAGCTCCCCCTCGCGGGTCGCCTCGCGCATAGGCATCACCCGAAAGCCGTCCATGGCGGCCTCGAGTCCGCGAATCGGGTCGATTTCGGTCACGATGACCTGGGCGCCCATCCCGCGGGCGCGCATCGCCACCCCTTTGCCACACCAGCCGTAGCCGGCGACCACGACCGTCATGCCGGCCAGCAGGATATTGGTCGCCCGCAGCACCCCGTCCAGGGTGGACTGTCCGGTTCCGTAGCGGTTGTCGAACAGGTGCTTGGTGGTGGCGTCGTTCACGGCAATGACCGGGAACTTCAGGACGCCCTCTTTGTCCATGGCGCGCAGCCGGATGACGCCGGTCGTGGTCTCTTCCATGCTGGCGCACATCTGTTCGGCGCGGCCGGTGTACTGCTTGTCGGTATGCAGCAGCGAGACCAGGTCGGCGCCGTCGTCCAGGGTCACGCTGGGCTGATGAGCCAGGGCTTGGTGCAGGTGGGTGTAATAGCTCTTGTTATTCTCGCCGCGAATCGCAAACGTCGGAATGCCCTCGTGCTTGACCAGGCCGGCGGCAATATCGTCCTGGGTGGACAGCGGGTTGGAGGCGCACAGGGTAACGTCGGCACCGCCGGCCTTGAGGGTCCGCATCAGGTTGGCGGTTTCGGACGTGACGTGCAGACAGGCCGCCAGGCGTATGCCTTTCAGGGGTTTGTCGCGTGAAAAAACTTCTCGGATCTGACGCAGGGCCGGCATATGCTGCTCGGCCCACTCGTAGCGCTTCTTGCCTTCCCTGGCCAGCTTGGGGTCTTTGACATCGCCTCGGCTTGTACGCATGATTCCTCTTTCCGTTGCTGAGTTGGGTTAGGTGCTAGGCGCTTGTCGCCGCACGCCTGAGCGTCTCGACCCGGTCAATCCGCTCCCAGGGGAAATATCCGTTCTCGGCCGGCCGGCCGAAGTGGCCGTAGGCCGCGGTCTCCCGATAAATGGGACGTTTCAAATCGAGCGTTTGGATAATGGCGGCGGGTCGAAGGTCGAACTCCTGACGGACGATTGCGGATATACGTTCCTCCGGTAAGACACCCGTGCCGAAGGTATCAACATAGACGCCGACCGGCTCTGCCACGCCGATCGCATAGGCGAGTTGGACCTCGCAGCGGGTGGCTAAATCCGCGGCCACAAGATTCTTGGCAATATAGCGCGCCATATACGCGGCTGAGCGGTCTACCTTGCTGGGGTCCTTGCCCGAAAACGCGCCGCCGCCATGCCGACCATAGCCGCCATAGGTGTCGACAATAATTTTCCGTCCGGTGAGTCCGCAGTCTGCGTACGGACCACCGTTGACGAAACGCCCGGTCGGATTCACCAGAAACGTCGTCTTCTGGTCCAAAAACTCCGGTGGAATGACGCGTTTCACGACCTCTTCAACAATGGCCTCCTTGATCGTGTCGTACGCCGCGTCAGGATCGTGTTGGGTCGAGATCAGGACCGTATCGGCGCGTACCGGTTTGCCGTCCCGGTATTCTACCGTCACCTGCGACTTGCTATCCGGTCGCAGGAAGGGCAGCTCGCCCCTTTTCCGTATTTTGGCCATTTCCTGGACCAGGCGGTGGGCCGTATAAATGGGAAACGGCATATAGTCTTTGGTTTCATCGCAGGCAAAGCCGAACATCATGCCTTGATCGCCCGCGCCCTGTTCCTTGTGGAGGCCTTTGCCCTCGGACACGCCCTGATCAATATCCTCGGACTGCTGGCTGAGCGCGGTCAGCACGGAACAGGTGTCGGCGTCAAAACCCAGGGAAGAGTCGATGAAGCCGATGTCGCGTACGATCTGGCGGGCGACGTCCATGACAAAATGATAGCTGGTCTGGGCTTTGGTTGTGACCTCACCCGCCACCACGATCATGCCGGTTTTGATCAGCGTTTCGCACGCGACACGACTATCCGGGTCTTGTTCGAGCAAGGCGTCCAGGATGCCGTCCGAGATCTGATCACACATTTTGTCCGGGTGACCCTCTGACACCGATTCGGACGTGAATAAATACTCTTTGCCCGTCATAGTTTTTCTCCTTGGCGTAACGCTACCCGTCCCCTCAACGGCTGGGCGCATATAATAGAATCCCCTTCTGAGCGTCAAGGGGCTTTTCACCGATATGACAACTATTCTTCGTCAAAACGATCGGCGACCAGGCGGGTGAGCGCCGCAAGCGCTTCCTCGGCATCGTCGCCCTGAATCTGGAGCTCAAGGACGCTGCCCTGCGGAGCACCGAGGGTCAGCAGGTCGAGGATGCTGCGTCCGTTGGCCGTTTGTCCCTCCCAACTGACGCTGACCTCAACCCTGAGGTCTTTGAGGGCCTTGACGAAGGCCGCCGCCGCGCGGGCGTGTAAGCCCATTGTGTTGAGGAGGGTGAGCCGGGTTTGGACGTGGGGTGTCATCCCGCTGCTCTTTCCCGCTGCTGGTCGCGGTGCTGAATCCGAACGGTATAGTCCCAGGCCTGGAGCCGTCGGCCCAATTCTTCGGCGACGACGACCGAGCGGTGCCGGCCGCCGGTACAGCCGATGGCCAGCGTGAGATAGCTTTTGCCTTCTCTGGCATACAGGGGCAGCGTCGATTTGAGTAAGGCCGATAGCCGGCGCAAAAAGAGCCCGGTCTCCTCCTGGCCGAGGACGAATTCTACGACGGCGCGCTCTGTGCCGGTCTGGTGCCGGAGCGCATCGACAAAAAAAGGATTGGGAAGAAAACGGACGTCCAGCATGATATCAGCGTCGATAGGCACGCCGTATTTATAGCCAAACGACTCAACCGTAATGAGTAAGGGCGGTTGGGCGTGGGGAGAGCGTTCAATATGCGGCAGGAGGGCCTCCCGGAGCTCGTGCACGCTATACGCCGACGTATCCATCACCAGGTCGGCCGAGGCGCGCAGTCCGGCGAGCTGTTCCTCTTCGGTCCGGATCCCTTGCAGGACTCCCCCGTCTCCGGCGGCAGGGTGGGGGCGGCGGGTTTCGCTAAAGCGCCGCACGAGGACGTCGGGGCTGGCCTCAAAATACAGGATCTTGATCTGGTGGCCCTTCTGGCGCAGCCCGGCCAGGACCGTCGGGTATTCGTGCAGAAAAATACGCTCGCGCAGATCAATGCCCAGGGCGACTCGGCCAATATGTTCCTGATTATTTTCGCTGAGCTCAAGAAATCGGGGGATGAGGGTGACCGGCAGATTATCGATGCAGTAGAAGCCACGATCCTCAAGAACACGGATTGCGGTACTTTTCCCCGAGCCCGATAAGCCCGTAACGACAACGACCTGCATAGCTGTACGTGTCGGCTGCTGCCTCCCGGCTAAAGATTGTTATCTTCCTCACAGATCAGCCGGTGTAAATCCGTCTGGCTGCCGCCCTGGAGCAGGCGTTCTCGAAACGCCTTGTCTTTCAAGAGGCGAGAGACCCGCGCCAGGGCCTTGAGGTGGACGCCGGCAGAATCCTCCGGGGCGACGAGCAAAAAGAATAGCCGCGTCAGCCCGCCATCGAGGGAGCTACAGTCCACCCCGTGCGGACTCAGGCCAAAAACGGCGACCACGTCCTTGAGGCCGGACAACTTCCCGTGGGGGATGGCAATGCCTTCCCCAATGGCCGTCGTGCCGAGACGTTCACGGTCCAGGAGCACGGCGACTAACCGCTCGGCGTCGACACCGGGCGTGTGCTGGGCGAGGTGGTGGGCGAGCTCACGCAGCACCTCGGTCTTGGTGCGACTCTGGAGTTGGGGGAGAATGGATTCCTGGCTGAGGATATCAACGACACGCATGGGAGTATTCCTTCATTCCGAATAGGACCTGCCGCCTAGCGGGCATACTTCCGCTTTGCAGAGGAAAGAATATTGAGGCCCTCTCTGTACTTGGCAACGGTCCGGCGGGCAATCCTGACATGGCTGCGGGACAGCGCTTTTGCAATGTCTTCATCACTCAGGGGTTTGTACGGGTCTTCCTGAGCAATCAGGGCTCGAATTTGGGCCTTGACGCTTTCTGCCGAAACGTCTTGTCCATAGTGGCTCTTCAGCCCGGTGGTGAAGAATTTTTTGAGCGGATACAGGCCGCGCGGCGTGGCGATATACTTGCCCGCGATGGCCCGACTGACCGTTGACTCATGCGCGCCGATGTCATCCGCCACATCGCGCAGCACCAGCGGCCGCATATGGGACACCCCATGATTCAGAAAATCCTGCTGAAATTTTACCAGACTCTCGGCCACCATGAGTAAGGTCCGCTGGCGTTGGTGAATGCTCTTAATCAGCCAGGCTGCCGCCCGCAGTTTATCCTGGACATACTCTTTTGCCTCGCCGTCCTGGGTGAGTAAATGGCGATACGCATTGCTCACCTTGAGCCGCGGCAGGCCCTCTTCGTTGAGCGTCACCCGATACTCATCTCCGATCTTATGGACATCCACATCCGGCGTAACATAGCGGATATCCCCGTCACCGTAATTGCGTCCGGGTTTGGGTTCAAGGGCGGTGATGAGTTTGATCGCTCGCTGGATTTCTTCCGTCGGAACGTTGAGCGCCTTTGCCAGCCGATCATAGCGCCGTCCTTCAAGGCTGTGGAGATGCTGCCGGATGATCGTGGTTGTTAAACGCAGCAGGGGCTCTTCGACCGCCTCGCCCTCGTGCTGCGCCGCGTGCAGTTGTAGCAGCAGGCATTCCGGGAGGTCTCGGGCGCCGACGCCAATCGGGTCGCACGACTGCACAATCTGTAAGACCCGTTCAACCGCCTCGGGACTGACGCCGGCAAGCTGTGCGAGTTCCGCGCCACTGGCCTTCAGATAGCCGTCCACGTCCAGATTCCCGACGATCAGAGAGGCGAGATGTTCTTCGGTTGCGGTCAGGCTGCGGAAACGTAACTGCCAGGTGAGGTGTTCAGCCAGCGACTCTGTGCGGGGCAGACGATCCTCCGGGGCATTTTGACGCTCACCATCCGCGTCTTCGTCTCCGGGTGGCGGAGAGGCTGGCATGTCATTATTGTTATTATAGGTGCTGAGATAGGTCTGCCAGTCAATCTGGTCCCTTTCCGGGGGTGCGTCTCGGGTGGCGGTCTGGGTTGGTTCTTCGCCATTGCCGCGGCCGTCGTCAAAAATAGCCTCGTCCTCGGTGACGCGCTCAATGACCGGATTCTCAGCCAATTCTTCATCAATGAGCGTATCAAGCTCTCCGCGGGGCAGTTGCAGAATTTTGATGGCCTGACGCAGCTGGGGCGTCATCACCAGTTTTTGGGTTAATTTCTGAGTCAGTCTGAGGTCTAACCCCATACAACTCCAGCCTTGTCTGCGGTCACTAGAGGCGGAAGCGCTCTCCCAGGTAGACCTCTCGGGCTCGACTGCTGGCCATGATTTCCTGGGGCGTTCCTTCCTCAAACACACTGCCGTCGCTCAGAATATAGGCCCGGTCACAAATGCTCAGCGTCTCTCGAACATTGTGGTCGGTGACAAGAACGCCGATCCCGCGTTCGCGTAATTGCATGATAATCTCCTGGATATCAACAACCGAAAGCGGGTCGATTCCGGCAAAGGGTTCATCCAGGAGCATAAAGGCCGGCGACATCACCAGCGCGCGGGAAATTTCGACCCGACGGCGTTCTCCTCCGGAGAGCGAATCCGCCCGATTGGCTGCCAGGTGGCTAATCCGCAACTCGGCCAGCAGCTCGGCCAGGCGTTCTTCGCGCTGGGCTTTGTTCAGCGACGTGGTCTCCAGAATAGCCATGACATTTTCCGCCACGCTCAACTTTCGGAAAACCGACGGTTCTTGGGGCAGATAGGTCACCCCGCGGCGGGCCCGCTTATGCATGGGCAGGGTCGTAATCTCGTCCTCATTATAGTAGACCTCACCCTTATCGGGTCGAATAATGCCGACGATGATCGAAAAGGTGGTCGTCTTGCCGGCGCCGTTGGGACCGAGTAAGCCCACCACTTCGCCGCCTGTGACGCGCACGCTGACATCACGCAGAACGGCGCGTTTCCCGTAGGTTTTCCATAAGCCTTCGGCTTGGAGGACTGGCGTATCACTCACTCCGCTCTTCTTTCCTGGCGCCTTGCTCGGCGGTCTCGCCGCAACGGCTCCTCTGGCGTCCTAGTTGGGAATAAGGACCATCTGGGCCCGCCGCTTTCCCTTCCCGCCCTTTACAATACTGCGATTCTCGTCCAGAAAGACGGTCACGATATCTCCTTTGACCTGGCTGGAACCCTCCTGAAGCACCGCGTTCCCCCTGAGCGTGACCGTGCGCTTCTGCTGATTGAAAATCGCTTTGCGGCTCGTGGCGCGCCGTCCGCCGGAAGTAATTTCGACCCTCCCCTCGGCAACGATACGCTTGAGCCGTTGCTGCGTTGTGGTATCCGCGGCGGCCGGTGCGGGGTCTTCATACAGCACCGTCAGCCGGTCGCTCTTTAGGGTCATATCACCCTGGGTCACCACCACATTCCCGCGATACTGGATACGCTTCTCTTCATAGAAGAACTCGAGGTCATGCGAGCGAATATGAATGGGATCTTTCCGCGAGGTGAGTGACAGCGAGTCGGCAAAGGTCGCGACCGAATCCGGGGCGGTGGGGTCGGTCGGGCTGGGTTGGGCGTCTTCGGCGGCCAGCGTCAACGTAGACAAGAAAAAGGGGATAACAAGGATAGAGGGAAAGACCATCCAGCCCGTCCCCACCGGTGTTGAGCGCATTATCCGGACTCCCGTGTAACCGTCGTATAGACCTCTGTATTCAGAGTCAGTCGCTTGGTATTAACGGCGACAGTATAGCCCTTGCCTTCAAGCGTGAATCCTTGACCGACAACGTGAATGACCCCGTCTGAGGATATGGTGTTCTTCTGACGATCGTAGGTTGCCTGGTCGGTTTTTAGAGAAATCGATCCCATCTGCATCTCCAGGTTACCCCGGAGCTCGATGTGCAGTAACTCTGATTCCCCATCCAGGTGGAGTGTGCCTTCTCGACAGCGTAACGCGACCGCTTCGCCATCGCTGAAATAGAGCGAAACCTCGGGAGTGTCAATGACGACGGCGTTGCTGTCCGCAAAATAGCGCGCCTGCCGGGCCACAATCTCCCACACTTTTTTGCCATCCTGCATCTTCACCCGGCGGAACTCCGTCATGCGCTGGACCAGCGCCTCTTGCGGGGGAGGGAGTTCGTCGATGAGGCGCGCGGTGGCCGGGTCTTTTCCCACCTGAGAGCTGAGATAGCCCAGGCCCAGGATGAGCCCGAGTACCGTAATACCCAGCATAAAGCGGATCTGATGGCGACTCATGACAGTATTCCAGCAATCGTGGGCAGCCTATCATCTCTCCGGGGCGAGTCAAAGAAGAACAACCCCCGGGCGCCGAAAGGCGAAACGACGAAGGGGGCGGTGTGACCAGAACGCTCGTTACGGGGCTGCCGGCCCACTCTTGAGCAGGCGGTCGAGGTCAACCAGAATGCGTAAAAGGGACTCGAGCCGGGCCAGCGGAAAGACCGTGGCGCTGTCGCTCAAGGCCCGCTCCGGCTCCTCGTGGACCTCCATAAACAGACCGTCAATCCCGACCGCCACGGCCGCCCGGGCCAGCGCCGGGATAAATTCCCGCTCACCTCCGGACATTGTGCCCCGCCCCCCCGGGAGTTGAACGCTATGGGTGGCATCATACACAACCGGATAGCCGCAGCCGGCCAGGATGGGCAGCGAGCGCAGGTCGGACACAAGATTATGGTAGCCAAAGGAGGCGCCCCGTTCCGTCAGAAGAATACGCCGGTTGCCGGTCGAGGCGACTTTCTGGGCGACATACTCCATGTCGGCCGGGGCGAGAAATTGGCCCTTCTTGATATTCACCGGCCGCTGGCTGTGGCCCGCCGCCAGGAGCAAATCGGTCTGGCGGCATAAAAAAGCGGGAATCTGAAGAATATCAACGACCTCTGCCGCCGCCGCGACCTCCTGGGCTGTATGCACATCCGTAAGCAGCGGTACGCCCAGCTCGCGTTTGACCTCCGCCAGAATACTCAGCCCCTCCTCCATGCCCAGCCCGCGGAAAGAGGCGTGGGAGGAGCGGTTGGCCTTGTCGTAGGACGATTTATACATAAACGGGACGTGCAGGCGGGCGGTCAGCGAACGCAGTGCTTCCGCATGCCGCAGCGCCGAGTCGCGGTCCTCAATCACACACGGGCCGGCGATCAGCACAAAGGGCGTCCCGTCACCAAATGTGAGCGCACCAACGCCCACCCCTGGCGGAGAGTATTCTCTACAGCTCAATGCCGGGCCCCCTCGGCCTGGAGGAGCGGCGACTGGAGGGAGGCCAGGCGGCGCTGTATCCCGGCCCGGATAAAGCCGCTGAACAAGGGGTGGCAGTCGAACGGACGGGAGGTGAACTCCGGATGAAACTGCACCCCGACAAACCAGGGATGATCCCGTAACTCGACCGCCTCGACCAAAGCGCCGTCAGGCGAGAGACCGCTAAAAACCATGCCCTGGGAGGCGAAGAGTTCACGGTAGGCATTGTTGAACTCATACCGGTGGCGATGGCGCTCGGCTATGTCTTTTTGCGCATACAGGCTCAGCGCCCGGCTCTGGTCGGCCAGCACACAGGGGTAGGCGCCGAGCCGCATGGTACCACCTTTATCAACGATCTCGCGTTGCGCATCCATGAGGGCAATCACCGGGTCGGGCGTTTTTTCATCGACTTCGGTCGAATTTGCCCCCTCCAGGCCACACACGTGCCGGGCGAATTCGACCACCGCCATCTGCATCCCAAAACAAATACCCAAAAAGGGAATATGGTTCTCCCGGGCGTACCGAATCGCGGCAATTTTTCCCTCCGCCCCGCGCTGCCCAAAGCCCATCGGCACAAGGATGCCCTCGGCCTGTTGCAGAGATTCCGGCAAGATATCGTTTTCGAGTTGTTCCGAGTCTATATGGACGATGTCGACGCGACATTCGTTGGCAAAGCCCCCGTGGGCGAGCGCCTCGTTGATACTCTTATACGAGTCTATGAGCTCAACATACTTCCCGACCATGGCGATGCTGATGTGGTCGCTCGGGGTGCGAAAGGTCCGAACAATGGTTTCCCAGCGGCTCAGATTGGGTGAGCCCGTCCACATATTGAGCTTCTCCACGATCCGCTCGTCCAGGCCCTCCTGGTGGAAGACCAGGGGGACTTCGTAGACACATTCCACATCTTTGGCCGTAATAACCGCATTGTCATCCACATTGCAGAACAGGGCGATTTTGGCTTTGACGTTGGGTTCAAGATAGCGGTCGGTGCGGCACAGCAGCAGGTCGGGCTGGATGCCCAGGCTGGTCAGCTCTTTGACGCTGTGTTGGGTCGGCTTGGTCTTGAGTTCACCCGCGGCCGAGATGAAAGGCACGAGCGTCAGGTGGATATATAAGACGTGCTCCTTGCCCCAGTCCCAGCGAAACTGACGAATCGCCTCAAGAAAGGGCAGGCTTTCGATATCGCCGACCGTGCCGCCGACCTCGCAGATGGCGATATCAAAACCGTCTGCCGCGGTCAGAATACGCCGCTTAATCTCATCCGTAATATGCGGAATAACCTGGACCGTGCCGCCCAAGTAGTCGCCCCGGCGTTCGCGGGCAATCACCGTATCATACACCTGGCCGGTGGTGAAACTGTTCTTGCGCGTCATCCGGGTCGAGACGTAGCGCTCATAGTGACCGAGATCGAGGTCGGTCTCGGCCCCGTCGTCGGTGACAAAGACCTCCCCGTGCTGGAAGGGGTTCATCGTGCCCGGATCGACGTTGATATACGGGTCCATTTTGAGCATGGTGACGGTCAGGCCGCGGCTTTCCAACAGGCCGCCGATAGACGCCGCGGCGAGCCCCTTGCCCAGCGAGGACACCACCCCACCCGTGACGAAAATAAATTTTGTCTTTCGTCCATCCTTCCCAACATTATTCATCGCAATGCCTCCTCTGCACGGATGAGGTCCTCTGGGGTATCGACTTCTATGGTCGGCCGTTGTGTTTGGGTGACACGGATTTTATAGCCCCATTCGAGGGCACGCAGTTGCTCAAGTTTTTCGGTTTCTTCCAGCCGAGTCGGTGCTAAGGCAGTGAAGGTCAGCAGGAAATCCTTCCGATAGACGTACAGGCCGATATGCCGGTAGGCCAAGACCTCTCCCCGGCTGTCGGACGCCGGCACGCCATCACGATAGCACGGAAGAGGGCTACGGGAGAAATACAGCGCATAGCCGTTCCGGTCGGTGACGACTTTCACCACGTTCGGATTCCGCCACTCCTCAGCCTCGTAGATCGGTGTTTTGACCGTGGCCATGGCCGCCTCGGGCGACGCCTGGAGACGCGCGACCGCCTCCTCAACCATTTGTGGCGGGAAGAAGGGCAGGTCGCCTTGCACGTTCACAATCAGGTCGGCGGCCAGTGGCCGGGCCGCCTCCGCCAGCCGGTCGGTCCCGGTCGGGTGGGCGGAACTCGTCATGACCACCTCTCCACCGAAGTCTTTCACGGTCCGGGCAATGCGCTGGTCGTCGGTTGCTACCAGCACCCGGTCCAGACCGGGCACGAGACGGGTGCGCTCGTACACGTGTTGGATCATCGGGGTGTGGCGAAGCAGAGCGAGTGGTTTTCCTGGGAATCGCGTTGATCCGTAACGGGCGGGGATAATAGCAACAACTGACACGCTTGGCAGACCTCGGGACCAGCCGCCTCACAAGAAAGAGTAAACCTGTCCTTCAAGGGACATGCAGCTGCCGGACACGTGTACTCTTTGCTGCCGGGCCGTCGGGGGATCACTATACGGGAGAAGCGCAACAGCGTCAAACCGAATCCGCCGGAGCGCCGGTCTTGCCCCGCCGACACACCGGCCGGAGCGGGCAGTCGGGGCAGCGCGGGACGCGCGCCACACAAATGGTTGCGCCCACATCCATAATGGCTTGATTAAAGATATGCGCCTGGCCCTTGGGGGTCACCTGCCGGGCCACCGTCCACAGGAAGCGGGGCGTACGCTGCTGGGGGGTCAGGCCAAAAAACCGCCCCAGGACCCGGGCCGCGTTGGTATCCAGAATGGCGGCGTCTTGGTGAAAAGCGAAGCTTGAGACCGCCCCCGCGGTATACGGGCCAATGCCGGGCAGTTTCGTCAGCTCCTGCGGGTCGCGCGGGAACTTGCCCTGATGTTGAGTGACAATCTGTTGGGTCGCCTTGTGCAGATTCCGCGCCCGCGCGTAATAGCCCAGGCCGTCCCAGGCCTCACGGACCTGGGGTTCGTGCGCCTTGGCCAGGTCCTCTGTCGTGGGGTATTGCTGCAAGAATTTCTCGTAATACAGTAAGGCGCGTTGGACCTGGGTTTGCTGCAGCATGACCTCAGACACCAGAATCGCATAGGGATCGCGCGTCCGCCGCCAGGGCAGGTCGCGTCCATGCTGCCGATACCAGGCAATCAGGCGGCGTTGAAACGCCCGGATGGTTGCCGGGTGAGCAATCGGCGCGTCCTGCCTGCGGCCTGCCCGGTCGGGCTGGGGTTTTAGCGTGCGTGACACTGTGGACCTCTTGTGACAGAAACCGGGCGCTGGGGAAAGGGGGAAAAGAGGAAACGGGCCAACATCGGTATGTCTGTTGAAGGGCAGGTGTACTCTTTATTTCGTCTTGACTCCACCAGGGAGAGCCATTAAGGTAGCGGCGCGTTCTACGCAGGAGGCAGGGCGGTCATGACAGGCCAGGAAAACTTAGAAAAAATGATTGCAAAGATCCTGCATCGCCACTGTGAGTTTGGCTGGGCGCACTACTATATCCCCAGCGAGAAATTCCCCAATTTAGTAGACGAGTTGCTCAAGGTCTTACAGCCTGCCGACGAAGCAGGAGAAGACGAACTGGTAAAGCTCTTCCTGGAGTTGAGACGACATACTTCTGAGCAGGACCGCGTCGGCCAACTCCTCACCCATTACCGGGTGCTGAGACGGAGCGGCGCCTCTTCCTAGCGCTGGTTTTCCGCACAAGCCTGCACCGGCCGCGGGTCTGTTCCGTGTCGTTCTTGGCCCTGCTGTTTGCGCAAAAGAGGTGGCCCGAGGGATTTGACAGCCCGGCAGATAGTGCCTTCGGTATCTAAAGAGTAAACGTGTCCAGCATCTGCCTATCTATTGGAGGACACGTTCACTCTTTGAGGTCGTGCATGAACGAACTGCAGTGCACCCGCCAGGTTGTTGCCGGGCTCTTCTATCTCTGTTTTCTGCTCTATTTCTTAGATCTCGGACGTATCCCTTTTTACAATTATGAAGAGTCGAAAGAAGCCCTGCTCGTCTGGGAAATGGTGAACGGCGGAGGGTGGATACTCCCCCTGCGGAACGGGGTCGAACAGCCGCTCAAGCCGCCGCTGTTTCACTGGGTCGGGGCCGTGGTCGCCTTGCTCACCGGCCAGGTGAGCGAGCTGGCCGTCCGCTTCCCCTCCGCCCTGTTTGCCACGGCCACCGTCCTAGCTACGTTTTTCTTCGGGCGCGCACTCTGGAACTGGCGGGCCGGGCTGCTGGCCGCCCTGATCCTGGCCACCTGCCCGGAATGGGCGCGTTGGTCAATGACCGCGCGCAGCGATATGGTCCTGCTGTTCTTCCTCACAACTACGCAGTTTTTCTTTTTTCGTGCCTTCCAGGAACGGGCGACGCAACCGCGCACGCTGTTCCTCTTCTACGCCAGCATCGGTTTTGCCGTCCTGGCCAAAGGACCGCTGGGGCTGCTGCTGCCCAGCCTGGTGGTGGGCAGCTTTTTGTGGTGGAGCAGAGAACTCGCGTTTCTGCGCCGCCTGCATCTCGGCCGGGGGCTGCTGCTGGCGGGCGGTATTGCGGCGTCGTGGTATATGCTGGCCCTCCTCCAGGGCGGCGGAGAGTTTTTCCAACGCCAGATCCTGGATGAGAATGTGTTTCGATTTTTCGCCAGCGAGAAAGGCGGACCGAGCCGAGAGCATACCCTGCTGTACTATGTGCCAACCCTTTTTGTCGGCATGCTGCCCTGGAGCCTTTTCTTTCCCGCGTTGGGGTTGACGCTCTACCGGGCAGACGACCTGTGGCGGGAGAAGAAACAGCTCTACCTGCTGCTCTGGGTGGGGGCCGAGTTTCTCTTTTTTACGCTGGCGTCCGGGAAACGCAGCAATTATATTCTGCCGCTCTATCCGGCCCTGGCCCTCTTGTGCGGGCGGTGGTGGCAGGAATTGATAGACGGGTCGCAAGCGGTATCAGCGCCCGCGATCAAACGCGTCGTCCGCGGCTGCGCGCTGGCCCTGGGCGGCGCTGGGGCGCTCGTGCTTATTGTGCTGGTCACGCACAGCGTCGGCTTTGATCTGGATCATCTGGTTGCCCCTTTCCTGCATCCTCGGGATCGGGCAAACCTGCCTATTATCGCCCAGAGTTTACAAGGTCGGTTTCCGCTCGTGTGTACCTGGATTGCACTCCTCGCCGGGGCAACCGGCTGGTATCTCTGGGGGTTGAGCCGGAACCGCTGGGTGTTGGTCTTTGCCGCGCTGACGGTTTTGATCTCCACGTCGCTCTACTTTGCGAATGCCCTGTTTCATCCTCTCCTGGCCCAGGAACGAACGTATAAACCCTTTATGCTGAGCGTGCGTTCCCTGGTGCAGGACGCCCCGCTGTATTTTTACCACCCCGCCTCTGACTATGGGGCTATTTTCTACGCGGGCCGGCGCATTCCTGAGGTGAGTCAACCCGCCCTCCGGCAGCTAGCAGACGCCGGGCAGGTTGACTCAGCTTACCCAGGGGTCGGGCAGGGCGGCACACCACAGACTGATATTACGCGGTATGTCCTCGTCCGTGAGACGGACTGGCCGGAACTCTCGGCGAGCCAGCCTCGGCTTGAGCGTCTGGTCACGAGTGAGGGCAGGGGACCGGACAAGAAGCATCGCCTGGTGCTTGCCGCGCTGCTCCCTTGGCCCGAGCAAAACGAGCAGACGGAGCCAGCCGTCTTCCCTGCTCCGCCCGAATCCGAAGAGCGCGTAGCGCCTGAAACATCAGGTGAACCCGTGGACGAGGATTCTGCATCGTGAACAGCCGCCTCGGGCGTGCCGTTCATACTGTCGAGGAGAAGCTGTTGCAATCCCGCGTTCTCTTCATTGGCGTATTGCTCAGCCTCTTCTGTGGCCTGCTATTCATCTGGGGCCTGGGCGACATCCCTTTTTACACCAAGGGACAGCCGCGTGAGGCGACCGTTGTCTGGGAGATCTATCACCACGGGGACTGGATTCTGCCCTTGCGCAACGGCCAGATCATTCCGTCCAAACCACCGCTCTTTCATTGGCTGGGCACGCTGGCTGCGCTCGCCTTGGGTCAGTTGAGCGAGTTCTCGATACGCTTGCCTTCCGCGTTCCTGGCTCTTCTGGGTGTCCTCCTGACCTATCGGGTCGGCGCCGTCCTGTGGGGGCTTGAGGCCGGGCTGCTTGCCGGTCTGACCCTGGCCACCAGCTTCGAGTGGGTCCGGGCCGCGACAACGGCCCGGGTGGATATGACGCTGACCTTTTTTATGGTCGCGGCCTTTTTCTGCTTCTGGTCTGCGTATCGCAGGCAACGGGTGGGCTGGGTCGAGGCGCTCGGTTTCTTCTGTTTGCTCGGTCTGGCGGCCCTGGCCAAAGGACCCATCGGAGCCTTGCTGCCAGGTCTGGTCATCGGCGTGTTCCTGGGAATCAGACGCGACATTCGCTTCGTCCGTCAACTGCATCCCGTCACCGGCGGCCTGCTGTTCGTCCTCATCGCCGGGTCGTGGTACGCGCTGGCCGTGTGGCAGGGTGGCGAGGCGTTTTTTGAGAAGCAGATCATGAAAGAGAACGTGCTGCGCTTTGTGTCGAGCGGGTCGGCCGGCGCCGGGCACGTCCATCCCTTCTATTACTTTATTCCCAACCTGTTGCTGGGCATGGCCCCGTGGAGTTTTTTCTTTCCGCCGCTGTTCTATTTCTTATACCAGTGTCGCCAGCGCTGGGCGGAGAAGAACTTTACCTACCTGATTGTCTGGATTGTCACGATTTTTCTGTTCTATTCGGCCTCTAGCAGTAAGCGTACCGTTTACATCCTTCCCATCTATCCGGCGCTTGCCCTGCTGCTGGGTGCCTGGTGGCAGGAGCTCCGTCGCGGGGAGATCGATCTGCCGCCCGGCTTCCTCACCCTGCTGAAGGCTGCCGGCGCCGTCTGCTGTGGGGTTATCGGCCTGACCCTGATCGGCGTGATCGCCCAGGCCGGCGGGTTTGATCCGCTGGGGCTGATTCGGCCGTTTCTGCACCCCAAAGACCAGAGCAATCTGCCCATGTTCACGGGCATCGTGGCCGACTATCCTGAAGCGTTTGCCGGCTGGTTTTTGGGCGTTGGCGGCGCGCTGGTCTTGCTGGTCTGGGGCTTGCGACGCCAGGCCTGGGAGCGCGTGTTCGGCGGGCTGGTGGTGTTCACGACGAGTATCTTCCTGCTCATCAACCACGTGATTCAGCCCACGCTTGCCGCCGCCCGGACCTTTCGGCCCTTTATGGGTCGCGTTGTCGAACGGGTGGGGGAACAGCCGCTCTTCTTTTTTCGGAGCTTTGACAGCGGAGCCGTGTATTATGCCGACCGGCGCATCCCCTTCTATTTCCCGCCCACAACCCCGCAGACCAGCTATTTCATCCTGCTCTGGGAAGAAGAGTGGGAACGCCTTCAGGCCGGCGGTTTTACGGACCGACTCCGCCGCATTGATACCAGCGAGGGCCGCGGACCCAAGGGCAATCACCGGCTCCAGCTGGTCGAGGTTCCGGCCCACCTCGAACTCCCGTCCTGGGAAGACGACCTGAAGGGACTGATTCGTAAAGACGCGATGTGACCAGCCTCAGCAGCGGAGAGCCTGACGTCGGACCGCCGGCAACTATAGGCCCTGAATCCGCTCAGGCTCCGTCCGTGGCTGCGAACAGGGCCAGTTGACGTGCCTGGCCGGGTCGCCGAAAGGCTGCGGTGGACAGTTGGGGGAAGGGCCTGTCCAGACCGGCTTTACGGCTCATCACGGCGAACAGGCGCTGGACCGACTCGGCCAACACCCCCTCCCCCCGCATCCGACTCTTCCAGCGCGCGTCGTTCAGCTTTCCCTGTCGCATTGAGCGAATCCGGTTCAAGACCCTGTTTTTTCGTTCGGGGTAGTGGTCCTCCAGCCACTGGCCGAAGAGTTCGGCCACGCCGTACGGCAGCCGCACAATGGTATGCCCGGCAAACCGGGCGCCCGCCTGGGCGGCAGCCTTGAGCAGGGCCGGGATCTCGTGGTCGGTCAGTCCGGGGATAATGGGGGCGAGCATCACGCCGACCGGAATACCCGCCTCGGCCAGAGCGGCAATAGCGGCCAGACGCCGCGCCGGAGTCGAGGCGCGTGGTTCGAGACGGCGGGCCAGCTCGGCGTTCAGTGTGGTCAGCGACACAGCCACCCAGGCGGCCCGATCTTCGGCCAGTTGAGCCAGCAGGTCACAGTCGCGAGTCACCAAAGCACTCTTGGTCACGATGCAGACCGGGTTGTGATAGGCGGCCAGCACCCTGAGACAGCCCCGGGTCAGCTCAAGCTGGCGCTCAACCGGCTGGTAGGCGTCGGTGATGCCGCTGAAAAAGATCGGCTGCGGTTGCCAGGACGGCGCGGCCAGGGCTTGGTCCAGCAGTTGGGGCGCGTCCTGTTTGACCAGAAGCTTCGTTTCAAAGTCCAGGCCGGCAGAGAAGCCGAGCCACTCATGGGTCGGACGGGCGTAACAATAGACGCAGCCGTGCTCACAGCCGCGGTAGGGGTTGAGGCTGACCCGAAAGCCGACATCCGGGCTGGTGTTATAGCTGAGGATGGTCCGCGAGGAGTCACGCAGGAGACGGGTTTTCGGGCCGGGCTGGTCCGGGGCTGAATCCGGCACATCAGGCTCAGGCTCATAGGCTATGGTCTCGAAGCGATTCGTCGGATTGTGGGGCGTGCCCCGCCCCTTGAGTCGGGTGGTGGGGTGTTGCATAGGACCGTCCATTCGACGAGAAGCCTAGCATTTTCGCTTTATTTTCGCTACTGGGTTTCTCCTGAAAAAGGGCTCTCTTGCTACACAGGCTTCGATTTTCAGCCTTGTAGGTCGGGTTAGAGCAGTTTTCAGATTGGCTAGCGTGTGAGGGCGCCCAAGTAGCGGAGACCAGCCCGTAGGGTGCGCCCTGCGCACCAGGAAGCTGGTGCATGGGGTGCACCCTACGGTTCTGGAGCGCCGGGCACCACATGAGCGCAGTGTTCAGAGTGGCGGAGCGGGCGGGCGCCCGCCGCAGGCGGAAGTCCAGGAGGGCTGAGCGCCGGCCCTCCTCGGACGCTACACTACGGTGTAATTTGTTCTAGCGCCAATCACGATGCTGTGTAGCGCGTCTCTCTCCTCCTTGAGGAGTGCGGGCTTCCAGCCCGCATGGCGGCCAGGATGGCCGCCCTCCCAGGCGAGGAGCCCCCCCCATCCCCTCCCTGGCCGCTTGGTGCCAGCCCTTGTCTTTCCCGACGAGCGCGGACTGGCACGGCTACAACTTATCGTGAAACGCTCTAGCCGCAGGCGTAACCCGACAGCTCGTCCTTGTCGGATTACGCTCCGCTAATCCGACCTACTTACGCAATTGCTTTTCGAGCTTCGAGCGAGATGTTTCCGGTCCGAGCCGCCGGGTGATTACGCGTCGAGTAAGCGCCGGCTCAAAAGAGTGCGCATATCCCTGCGGCCATCCACAATCAGATAGATATAGACCCTTTTGGCCTGAATGCGGTAAATGATGCGGTAGGGTTTGAAGAATATCTCTCTATATTCCCGCATGCCGAGCTTGAGCAGCTCGCTTGGATACGAGCCGCGCTCCGGCATGGCGCACAGGCTGAGAAACGTCTCTTCTATCTTGCGCAGAACGTCCTCAGCCACCTGCGGTGAGTTGGCAGCCGTCAGGTAATCGTCGATTTCCTCAAGATCGCGTAAGGCGTCATCGGTCAGAAAAACCGTGTATTTCATACACGCTGCTTCCGTCGCCGACGAATATGACGGATGGACGATTCCAGGGAGGTCACCTTTTTCTGTTCGATCTGACTATTGCCGAGCGCCAGGATTTTGAGCAGAGCGAGCGTTTCCTCGGTCAGTTCGTAGCTTTCAATGTCCTGCACCACGAGCTTGGCTTCGCCATTCTGCGTGATAATCAGGGGTTGCTTGTGCTCGTTCAGTTGGCGAACGACGTCGGCGGTATGAGCCTTGAGGTAGCTGATAGGCTTTATGTGCGAAGACAGCTTCATGCTAGAGTCCTTGACGGCCAGCGTTAGGAACGTCCGAATATGGTCTGAATTCAGTCTTTTTGTCAAGGATTGCAGGCTACCCTCGCGCCTTGCGCAACAAAAAAAGGGCGGGTACCAAGACCCGCCCTTACTGCGTTACAGTGAAAACGCGGGCTAGACCAGCAGCGGTGCGATCACCAGCGCCACGACCGCCATCAGCTTGATCAGGATGTTGAGCGAGGGGCCCGAGGTGTCTTTCAGTGGATCGCCGACCGTGTCGCCCACGACGGTGGCCTTGTGGGCTTCCGAGCCTTTACCCTCGCCCTCGATCTTGCCCTGTTCAATCGCTTTCTTTGCATTGTCCCAGACGCCGCCGGCGTTGGCCATAAACAGGGCCAGCAACACGCCGGTGACGGTTGCCCCGGCCAGCATGCCACCCAGGGCCGCCGCGCCAAGGACCAGACCGACCACGACCGGCGCGACCACCGCAGTCAGACCGGGCAGGACCATTTCCTTGAGCGCCGCCGCGGTTGAAATGTCCACACAGCGGGCCGTGTCCGGCTTCGCGCCTGGATTGCCTTCGAGCAGGCCGGGGATTTCGCGGAACTGCCGCCGGATTTCATCCACCATCTGACCGGCGGCTCGACCCACTGCGGTCATGGTCAGGGCGCCGATAAAGAACGGCAGAATGCCGCCCAGGAGCAGGCCAATGACCACGATCGGATCAGTCACCACGATGAGCAACGGTTCCATTCCCGCCGCCAGTCGATTCTGGTCAACGGCTTGGGTGAACGCGGAAAACAGGGCCAAGGCGGTCAGGGCGGCAGAGCCGATGGCAAAGCCTTTCCCCATTGCTGCCGTGGTATTGCCCAAGGCGTCCAAGCCGTCGGTGATCTTCCGCACGTCCGGGCCAAGTTTGGCCATCTCGGAAATCCCGCCGGCATTATCGGCAACCGGACCGTAGGCATCCACGGTCATGGTTACCCCAACCGTGGCCAGCATGCCGACTCCAGCGATGCCGATGCCGTACAGGCCGGCAAAGTGGTTGGCAATAAAAATGGCGGCGCAAATGGCCAGCACGGGCAGGGCGCAGCTCTCCAGGCCGACCGCCAGGCCGTGAATGATGTTGGTGGCATGGCCCGTCTTGCTGGCTTCTGCCACGCGTGTGACCGGGGCGGCTGAGGTGTAATATTCGGTGATGAGCCCAATCCCGACCCCGACGACGCAGCCGGCGGTCACGGCCCAGAAAATCCCGGTTGTGACCGGGAAGATGGAGACCAGAATCAGAGCCGCGACAATGAAGGCGCCGGCGGCAATAAAGCCCGAATAGCGCAGCGCGTTTTGCGGACCCGCGTTCTTGAGGGCTTTCATGGAGAAGATGCCCAGAAACGAGGCCAGCAGACCGACCACGGCCATGCCGAGCGGCAGGGCCATGAGCGCGTTGCGCTCGCCTCCCAGATTCGTAAAGGCATCGCCGTACACGGTGGCGCCGATGGCGATGGTCGCAATGATGGAACCCACATAGGATTCGAAAATGTCTGCGCCCATACCGGCCACATCGCCGACATTATCCCCGACGTTATCGGCAATCACACCGGGGTTGCGGGGGTCATCTTCGGGGATGCCGGCCTCAACCTTGCCGACCAGATCGCTGCCGACGTCCGCGGCTTTGGTATAAATGCCGCCACCGACCCGAGCGAACAGGGCGATGGAACTCGCGCCCATGGCAAAGCCGCTGATGTATTTTGAGGTTTCCGGGTCAGAGTACAGGCCGAGAAAGGCGCCGACCCCGAGCAGACCGAGGCAGGCGACCGACAGGCCCATGACCGCGCCGCCGTTGAACGCCACCAGCAGTGCGGCGCTCTCGCCCTCTGCCCTGGCTGCCTCAGAGGTGCGGACATTCGCCTTGGTGGCCGACTGCATGCCAAGATAGCCGGCCAGCGCGGAACAAATCGCACCGGCGAGAAAGGCGATGCCGGTCTCAAGCGCGACCTTCCAGGCGAGCAGGCCGAAGACAACCAGCACGAAGATACTCAAGATTCGATATTCACGCTTCAGAAAAGCCATTGCCCCTTCATGGATAGAGCCGGCAATCTCCTGCATGCGTTCATTGCCGGCGGGCTGGCTGGAAACGGACTTGAAAATAGCAAACGCCACGATCAGCCCGACCGCGCCGAGAATCATTGCGTAGAGAGACACCGCATCAGAGGTGACGTCCATGTTTCTGTTACCCTCCTCGTCTCTGGGAATACTGAATGACTGCCCTCCGCCGAGTATCGGCGCACGAAGGCCACACCCGAAGCGGTACGCGGGAAGATAAACGCTTGTGCGAAAAGAGTAAAGGGCGGTGAAAAGCGGGTGACGGCGGGACCGGAAATGCTCACTCAGGGGAGGCTGTCAGGCCAGGCGTGGTTTGCTATGTACATGCCTGCCTGCGAGGACGATCAGACTGTGCCCTCGGGCAGCGTGAAGGAGACACGGATGCGACCAGTACGGGATGTTTCAAAAGAAGAGAATTACCGCGTCCAGGTGATTGGGCCGGGGATGACCGAGACGGTGCGTGAACCGGTCGAGCCGGAACCGGTCGGGACCCTGCTCCTGCTGCCCTTTCGTGTCGTCGGATACGACACCCAAGGCGACGGAAGCTGTACGGCCCGCCTGGAACATATCAATACGGACGGCAGCGCAACCGGCGGACGGGCCGGCGGTATCGCGCTGCGACCGACATCGGCGCTCGTGGTTGCCGAAGAAGAGATGCCCGGCCTGTTTGAAACCTGTGATGCAAAATAGGGTATGGCCGCCCCACGGGGCTGGTGGGTTGCGCTTGTGCGAGGAACCCTCACCCCGACCCTCTCCCAGAGGGAGAGGGAGCAAAGGGTAGGGGCAATCCCCTGTGGTTGCCCTTTCCTCTTTGGTTACATCCTTCTCAAACGGCCCTCGGGATCGACCCGGCTGCGCAGCACGTGCAGCTCTTCCGGGGTTGGCACGGGTGTGGTGGGAACCTGGGGCGGCATGGTGAGGGCAAAGCCGGTTTGGGCCTGCACCTCTTCTGGCGTCACCCCTGGGTGGACGGAGCGCAGACGCATATGCTTGTCTTCTTCGTCAAAATCCATGACGCACAGCGGGGTGACGCAATACTTGGGTCCTCCGCCGGGCAGCCCCAGTTTTTTGCGGGCATCCGCCCCGCCGTCGCCCCAGCCATAGGTGCTCCTATAATCGCAGCGCTCAACCAGAATCCGCGGCGAGTGGGAGTTGAGGACAATATAATAGCGGCCCACATGGGTGCTGAGGGTCGGCGTCCCGACTGAGCCGGGGCCGCGAAAGCGGAGGGTGGCATAGTCCGGCCCCACACCGATCAGGTTGGTGTTGCCGTGCGGGTCAACCTGGACCCCGCCAATAAAAAAGACGCGCCTATGCCAGTGCTTGACGTCCTCGAAACGATGGCCCGTGTCGCTGAACGACTCGGCCCAGCGTACTACCCGGCTATCCCAGGCAAAGGCCGGCAGGGGCAGGGTGTCCCGGTCGGCCACATTCATGCGGGTGCCAAAGAAGATCAGCTCCATATTGGGGCCGTGCAGCAGATGGGCCAGGCGCACCGCGGCTTCGACAATGGGCATGGCCACCCCGACCATCAAATGCTCCGTGTCTTTCAGGTCACGGGCCAGAAAAACGGCCATGATCTCTTGAGGAGAAAGGTCCTGGGCAGCAACATCGCTCGACATAGTCTTTTCCTCGGGGGGATGCATTAATACTCGTGCAGTTCCAGCAGCCGCCGGATGCCGACCTGTTCCAGATAGTCGGCATGGGTGGCCGGTCCTCGGCAGTAGCGGGCGAAATACGCGTGCAGGGCTGCGGGGTCACCCTTGGCCGCGGCGGTTGAGGCGTCCAGATAGGCTTTGAGATGGGCGTTGTCCTGGACGTAATAGCCCCGGCTATAGAACGGATGGGCGCCGTAGGGGACGCGCACGATGGCCTCGGCGCCGGCAATCGTGGTCGCCCACGGGTCCTTGCGGATGTCCTCGTTGGCCACGACTTTTTCTACCTGGACAATGGTATGGTCCGCGGCGCGCTGCATGAACAGGTCTATCCAGCCCGGTCCGCCAACGTGCTGGACATTGCCGTAGGCGTCGGAAACGGCCGCGTGCAAGAGGGCCACGTCGGGCTTGATCGGCGGGACGGCCAGCAGGGTCTCGCCCCGAATCGGGTCGCTGAAGACCCTGAGGTCCGGGTTGACTTCGGGCAGGGAAGTCCCGACGCCGCCGCGCCACGGCAGGAAGGGCAGGCCCTGGGCCGCGGCCTGGAGACCCGAGGTCAGGATGCCTTCTTCACATTCCCAGACCTCGATTTCGCCGCGCTGTGCGGCCCGGCGAAAGGCCGGGGCGACCGGCACCCCAAAACCGCCGCCGGCATAATAACTGACGACTTTTCTGACGCAACCGGCGGCAATGAGCATATCCAGCGACAGGCCGACATCGACAACCGTCAGGTCCTTCAGGCCGCGCCGAATGAGCTGACGCACAAGGGCCATCGGGGTCGGGGAGCCGATGGCGACCGTCATGCCGTCTTCGATCCGACCGGCGGCCTCAACTTCATCAATAAGGTGAGAGCTGCGTGGTTCCACGAGTGTTCCTTCCCTTCGACCAGGCTCAGGACAGGCCTGCTGCCTGGTATACGCCCGTGTGCCCTGGCTTGGCAAGAGTTGGAGGGTTAGGGGTTAGGGTAGGGGTTAGGGGTTAGGGGTTAGGGATTGGGGATTGGGGGTTAGGGATTGGGGGTTAGGGATTGGGGGTTAGGGATTAGGCCCCAACCCCTAGTCCCCAACCCCCAACTTGCGATTTACGGACAGACCTGGGTGGGTTACACTGAGTGACACAGGACAGACCGCCGGTGGGAGGCGGGCGGACAGGAGGTAGAGACTATGGCACAGACCGTACGGGACATCATGAGCGCCGAGGTGACCACGCTGGGACGGAACGACACGCTGCTCTTGGCAAAAGACATCATGAATCTGGGCCGCATCCGGCATTTTCCGGTCGTCGAGGACGACGAAGTGGTCGGGGTCGTCAGTCAGCGCGACCTGTACCGCGCCTCGCTCGGCACGGTCATGCAATACGGAGAAAAGGCCCAGCGCGCCTTTCTGGAAAGCGTGGCGGTCAAGGAGGTCATGGCCGATCCGATTGCCATCGGCCCGGACGCCACGGTCCGGGACGCCGCCCGGCTGATGCTGGAGCACAAAATTGGCTGCCTGCCCGTGTTGGAGGACAGCCGGCTGGTCGGCATTGTGACCGAGACCGATATGCTGCAAGTCGTGGTAGATACGGCCTGAGGGCTGCCGCGTTGCACCCGGTGCGACAGAACGACACTACCGGAGGAAGCGATCACAAGCGCGAGGAGGACACTCCATGGAAGACAAAGACCGTCTGGGAACCAAGCTGCACCAAAAAGAGCAGGCCGAGGAAAGCCGCTATTTCGCCCAACGCGACCGTGAGCTGATCGACAAGATGAAAGAGCAGCGTGAGGCCGAGCACGAGGACACGGTGCGGGAACTGGCCCTGAATCGTTGCCCCAAGTGCGGGGTGCGGCTGACCACCCGGCTGATTGAAGAAGTCGAGATTGACGAGTGCGGGCAGTGCCAGGGCATGTGGCTGGACAAGGGTGAACTGGAAGCCGTGTCCGCGCAGAAGGGCAGTCACTGGGTCAAGCAGTTCTTCGACGGCATGGGCCATATCCTGACCGGCCCCAAAAGCTAGCCGATTAGGACAAGCCGACGCTCACCCCCACGAACCAGTAGCGGCCCAGGGCGTCGTACAGGCCGGGGAAGGTGTTGCCGTTGCCTTGGATGGACGGTCCTGCGGCATTGCCCGTAAGCGGCGGGGCCTTGTCGAACAGGTTATTCACGCCGACGCGCAGGCTGGTGTATTCATTGTAATTCCAGATCGCGGCCAGATCGAAGTAGTGCCGCGCCCCAAAATCGACCTGGGTGGAGTTGAGGTCTTCGACGCTGCTGATGTAGCGCCACATGAGACTGGGCCGTACCCCCCAGGGTGTCACCCAGGTGGCGCGCAGATTGTTCCGAATATCCGGGGTCGGAAAGCCGCAGGTGGCACCCCAGTTGCCGGCGCAGTCTACCTTGTGCGCGCCTTGTAACTCCTGCTGATCCCAGGTGGAGGTGATCGACAGGATGTCGCTGAAGCGCAGCCGCCCCCAGCCGCCCCTTCCTATGACACTAAGCGGGAGGTCATAGCCGACGGTGATGTCGTAGCCGTGCACCTCCTCGATGGCCAGGTTGTCCAGCAGCGACACAATATGGCCGCTGTTGTCGACGTTGGACCCCAGCCACAGGTCGCCGCTCCGCCCGCGTCTGACCTTGGCGCACTGCGAGGCGTTACCGTCCAGACATTCGTTGAGGATGAACTCCGGCGTCAGGGTGCTGATGCCCTTGCTGATCTCGATCGAATAATAGTCCAGGCTGAGGTTGAAGCCTGGGATAAAGCCGGGCGTCCACACCAGGCCGAAGGAGTAGGTATCCGATTCCTCCGGCGCCAGGTCCGGGTTGCCGCCTTGCAGAAAGTTGTACTGAGCGGCCGGTGAATTTTCGATATTGCCGAACTGGCTCGCCGTTACGCCGCTGCGGGCGCAGTCCTCAAGGCTGCGGCCTTCAGCCGTCCTGCCGTTGGCGACAGGACCGGCACACGGGTCGGCGTTCATCTCGAACAGGTTGAAGCCCTGCGGCAGGAAGCGTTCCCGCACATTCGGTCCGCGAATCGCCCGCTGGAAACTGGCCCGCAGCCGGATATCGGTATTAATGGCCCAGCCCGCGCGGACGCCAAAGGTATTGGTCTGCTCGCCGTAATCGTAGTCGGAATAGCGATAGCCCCCATCCAGGCCGAGTTCTTCCGCAAAGAGGACGCCGTCGATCAGCGGGATGCCGGCTTCGACGAAAAATTCCGTCACGTCGGACCCCCCGCTGACGGGTTGGCTGGCGCCGCCCTGGCCGGCTCCGTCGCCGCTGCGGTAGGCCTGGTCGGGTTTGAATTTGAGATTGTCGTCGCGGTATTCGCCGCCCAGGACCACGTCCACGCCCGTCGCGGCGAAGGGAGACCGGAGGCCGTAATCGCCGAGATGACCGGCGATATAGCCGGACACGACCGTCTGGTCGGTCGCTCCGCGGGCGGACAGGGGCAAGGTCAGGTAGTCGATCATCTCCTGGGTCACCGCGCCCTCCCGAAAGATATTCCAGGGGACGCAACTCGGGTCGGAGCCCTCCAGCACGGAACGGCAGACAACTCGACCGGTTGCGGGGTCGTGCACCGCGTCCAGCGCCCGCCCGATGCGGGTAATCGACAGGTCGTTCAGATAGGTGTTCTGCATGCGGACCTCGGAGTATTGGTAGTACAGGTCGTAGCGCCAGGTATCATTGAGGTCGCCGCGCAGCCCGAACACGCCCCGGTACGAGGTGTGCTGCAGGTCGTTTTGCCGGTTCCCGCCCTCCACATTCCGGCGGCCGATAAAGACGTTCTGGCTGTCATCTCGCGTCAATCCATACGCGCCGCACAGGGCTTCGAACTGTTGCTGGGACAGGAATGGATTGCCGCAGCCCAGCGTATCGGTCACAAAGAACGCGCCCGAGGGGGCGATCTGGGCCACGGAGCGATTGTCCATGAACATGAACTCGGTGTAGGCCTCGACCCGGTCGTGCAGGTCGTAGTGGGCAAACAGGCCGGCGGTCCAGCGCCGGTCGGGGCGCTGAAAATAGTTCGACGGGCCGTAGTTGAACAGGGTCCCCCGGCGGGGCACGAAGCGGTCGCCCTCGACCTTGTAGTCAAAGCTTTCCAAACCCCGACCGCGCAGCACGCCGAAGTCGGAAAAGGTGCCCTGCGGCTGGGTGGCCGAACCGGAGCACTCGGTCAGGTCGTTGCTCAGGGCACACGAGCTGTAATCGCGCTTGGCCTGGAGCACCGGATCAATATCCCGGTAGGTGCCGTAGACCGTGACGTTGCCGCGCTCCAGGTTTTTGCCCAGGATCAGCGAGACGTTCGAGATATCGCCGTCCGATGTTGAGCCCTTGGCGACCTCATAGCCGGCGTCCCGGACAATCCGTTGCCATCGGTCGTTGCCGTTGTCGTGCTGGTACTGGCTGAACTGGTAATCCAGCTTGATGCCCTCGAAATCGTCAACCATCAAAAAGTTGACCACGCCGGCGACCGCGTCGGACCCGTAGGTGGCCGAGGAGCCGCCGGTCAGCACCTCCACGCTCTTGATCAGCGCGCCCGGAATCTGGTTGATATCGGCGCCGACTCCCCCTTGCAGCGGCGAGCCGGCCGGCAGGCGGCGACCGTTGACCAGCACCAGGGTGCGTTCCGCGCCCAGATTGCGCAGATTCAGGGTCGCGGTGCCGGTGGCGCCGTTCGATTGGCTGGCGTTCTGGGCGGAGTACACCTGCGGCAGGGTGCGCAGCATGTCCTCCAGCCGGGTGGTGCCCTGGAAGGCCAGGTCTTCGGCCTCAATCTGGATGACCGGGCTGGAGCTGACCAGATTCGCCTTCTGGATACGTGAGCCGGTCACGACTATCGCTTCCAACTCTGACGGCTCTTGGCGCGCTTCAGCCTCCGGCTGCTCGGCGCTCGGCTGCTCGGCGTCTGCGGCAAGGGCTGGCACGGTGAGGGCAGTCAGCAGCAGGGCCAGCGCGACTCCGCTCCGCAGCACAGTCCTTTTTGCCATGAGAACTCCTCTGTTGACGCCCGAAACACCGGGTCAGGAGAGGCCGACACTCATCCCGACGAACCAGTAGCGGCCCAGGGCGTCGTACAGGCCGGGGAAGGTGTTGCCACCTCTGCCGGCCTCACCGACGAGCGGCGGTTCCTTGTCAAACAGGTTGCGGATGCCGATCCGCAGGCTGGCGTACTGGTTGACCTCCCAGATCATCGATAGGTCGAAATAGTGGCGGACATTTACCGGGATGGGACGATCCGGGTCGGTCTCCGTGCTGGTGCTGATGTAGCGCCACATCAGGCTGGGTTGCAGCCCCCAGGGGCTCAGCCAGGTGGTCCGCATAATATTGCGGATGCGCGGGGTTGGGGTGCCGCAGGAGTAGCCCCAACTGCCCGCGCAGGCGATCTTCGGAATATCATCCGTTGCCTTCAGCGTATATGTATCGAGAAATGAAAGCCGGTCCGTAAAGCTGACGGAGCCGTAGCGACCAAGACTGAGCATATAGTCCACGCTGAAGTCGTAGCCGCGGACATTGGCGATGGCCAGGTTTTCCAGCACGGCCTCGACGTGGCCGGTGGTCTCGATCGTGTTGGAAGACAGCCACAGGTCGCCGCCCGGCCCGCGTCTGACCTTGTCGCACTGCGAGGTTTTGCCGTCCAGGCAGCGGTTCAGGACAAACTCGGGTGACAGGGCACCGACGCCGCCCTTGAGCTCGATGTCGTAGTAATCCATGGCAACGGTGAGACCCTCAAGAAAGCCGGGCGTAAAGGTCAGGCCAAACGAGTAGGTATCCGCATCTTCGGGAAGCAGGTCGGGGTTGCCGCCGATCAGGAAGTTGTACTGACCGGCCGGTGAGTCGGGAATATTACCGAACTGCGCGGCGGTCACCCCGCTACGGGCGCACTCCTCAAGGGTGCGGCCGGCCGCGGTTTTACCGTCAACGACCGCGCCGGCACACGGGTCGGAGGTCATATAGATCAGACCCAGCCGCTGCGGCAGGAACTGTTCCCGGATGCTCGGGGCGCGCACCGCCCGCTGATAGCTGCCGCGCAGGCTGATGTCGTGGTTGATGGCCCAGCCGGCCCGCACGCCGTAGGTGTCGGTCTGGACGCCGTACCAGGAAGAGCGATAGCCCCCGTTGACGATCAGTTGGCGGATAAACGGGACGTCTTCGATGAGTGGAATACCGACTTCAAAGAAAACAGCCGGCACGTCGAACCCGCCCTTGAGCGGCTTGGGTGCACCGCCAAAGCCGGCCCCGTCACCGCTCTGGGTCACCCGGTCGGGCTTGTATTTCAGATTTTCCTCGCGCCATTCACTGCCCAGGGCGATGTCGATGCCGGTGGTGGCGAACGGCGATACCAGGCCGTAGCGGCCGAGATTGGCGGCGATATGGCCGGACATCACATGCTGGTTCGTGCTGCCGCGGGTCGTGCGCGTTTGGGTGAGGTAATCGGTCATGTCTTTGGTGACCGCGCCGTCTTCGAAGATGTTCCAGGCCACACAGTTGGGGTCGGCACCGCTCAGCGCCGAGCGGCAGGCGATGTCTCCGCTCACGGGGTCGGAGACCGCATCCAGGGCGCGGTTGACCCGGCTGGCCGACAGACCGTTCACGAATTTGCTCAGCGCGCGCACCTCGGCGTACTGGTAATACAGGTTGTAGCGCCAGACATCGGCAATCTCGCCCCGCAGCCCGAACACGCCGCGATACGAGGTATGGTGCAGGTAATCCTTGCGATTGCCGCTCTCGACGCTGCGCCGGCCGATATACACATTCTGGGTATCCTCTTGCGTCAAGCCGTACTGGCCACACAGCGCCTGAAACTGCTGATCGGACAGAAATGCATTGCCGCAGTGCAGATGTCTCTGTCTGAAGAACGAGCCCGAGGGAGCGATCTGGGCGGTGGTGCGGTCGTCCATGAACATCAGTTCGGTATAGGCCTCGACGTATTTGTGCAGGTCGTAGTGGGCAAAGGCGCCGGCGGTCCAGCGCGTATCGGGCCGTTGAAAGTGATTCGGGGGCGCGTAGTTGTAGGGCCGGCCGTCCCAGTTCGTGAACTTGTCTCCCTCGACCTGATAGAAGAACGGCGGCCCCGGATCATATCCGGGCCTGACCTTGCGGGTGCCGAAGTCGGCAAACAGGCCCTTGGGTATCGTGCCCGAGCCGATGCACCGCTCAAGATCGGGTGTCAAGTCGCAACTGGAGTGATCCCGGTCGCCCAGGAAAACCTCTCCGCCGTCACGCCAGGTCGCGTAGGCGGTGATATTGCCGCGATCGCCGCCCAGGTTTTTCCCCAGGATGAGCGAGACGTTGGACATCTCGCCGTCCGCGGTGGAGTCGTCGGCAACGCTATAGCCCTGACTGGAAATCAGTTTTTTCAGGGCGCGGTTGTCATTATCGTGCTGATGCTGACTGAACTGATAGTCGAGCTTGATGCCCTCGAAATCGTCGATCATGATGAAGTTGATCACACCGGCGACCGCATCCGAACCATAGGTCACCGAGGAGCCGCCGGTCAGGACATCGACGCGCTTGAGCAGGGCGCCCGGAATCTGGTTGATATCCTCGTTGCCGGTCCCTCCCCAGGGCGAGCCGGCCGGCATGCGGCGGCCGTTGATCAGCACCAGGGTGCGCGATGAGCCCAGGTGGCGCAGATTCAGGGTGGCGATCCCGCTGGCGCCGTTGGCGTTGGAGGCATCCTGACCGCCGGTGAATACCGAGGGCAGGGAGCGCACCAACTCTTCCACCCGGACGGTCCCCTGGTGCAGCAGCTCTTCGGCGTCAACGCTGACGATCGGGCCGAGTTCGACCTGGTCGGCCGCCTGCTGAAGGCGCGAACCGGTGGTCACGATCATCTCTTCCAGGGCCTCCAGTTTCTGCGGCTCTTTGTTGGCTTCGGCTTGCGGCTTTTCGCTTGGTTTTTCGCTGGCTTCGGCTTGTGGCTGTCCGGTTCCCGGCTGCTCGGCGTCGGCCGCGCTGGCCGGTACGGCGGCGAAGGTGAGGAGTAATGCTGTTGCTATTGCTACGGTTAGCTTTGGCCGTATCTCAGTGTATATGCTTACGTTCATTCATGCGCATGTAGGCCGCCGATGAAGATTTGTCAATCACGGAGAGGCTGCGATGAATCGACCGCATTCGGCCTGGCGACTCCGGTGATTGCCGCTTCCCTGTGAACATCACTACGCATAATTGGGGAATGACGCATGAAAGCCCGAGGGCTTTCCAGCCTTACAGCGCCTCACGGCGCAGTTCCACCCAGGTCGTGAGGGCCATCCCGATGAGGACCAGGGTGAACGGGAAACCCGCCGCGAGGGCTGCGGCCTGCAAGGAGTGCAGACCGCCACCGAGCAGGAGGGCAATGGCGACCAGCCCTTCGAGCACGCACCAGAACAGGCAGCGCCCAACCGGGACGTTGAAATCGCCGCCGGCGGTGATGGTCGCGACGACCAGCGAGCCGGAGTCCGATGAGGTGACGAAGAAGATGACGATCAGGACGAGAGCGACGACAGAAAGCAGACCGGTCAGCGGCAGTGGTTCGAGCATTTTGAACAGCGCCAACTCCGGTATCCAGGCGCTAACGGTATCGGTCACGCCGGTGTAGCCGTCGCTGAGATATTGGTGGACGGCGGTCCCGCCAAAAGCACTCATCCACACTAAACCGAACAGCGTCGGCAGGAGGAGTACGCAGACTAAGAACTCGCGGACTGTGCGACCCCTGGAAATGCGGGCGATGAAAATACCGACGAACGGTGCCCAGGCCAGCCACCAGGCCAGGTAGAAGATGGTCCAGTCGTGCAGGAAGGCGGTGTCCTGTCGGCCCACCCAGTTGCTGAGCGGCACAATTTCGGTCAGGTAGCTGCCCAGCCCGCTGAAGAAGCCGGCCCAGATATAGAGGGTCGGTCCGATGCCGATAATGCACACCAGCAGCATCACCGCCAGCAGCGCGTTCAACTCGCTGAGACGCTTGATGCCGACATTGAGCCCGGTCAGCACCGAGCCGGTCGCCACGGCGGTGATCAGCACAATGAGCACCACCCTGGTGAGGTCGGTGGCCGGAATCCCGAACAGGTAGTTGAGACCGCCCGTCACCTGATTGGCACCCAGGCCGAGCGAGGTGGCGAGACCGAACACGGTCGTAAAGACGGCCAGCGTGTCAATCAGGTGGCCGGCCCAGCCCCAGATGCGGTCACCGAGCAGGGGATAGAAGGCCGAGCGAATCGTGAGTGGCAGGCCGCGGTTATAGCTGAAGAAGGCCAGGGCGAGGCCCACAAGCGCGTAGATGGCCCAACCGTGCAGACCCCAGTGAAAGGTCGCCGCGGCAATGCCGAGGGCGCGGGCCGTCTCGGGGTCGGCGCTATCGATACCGAGCGGGGGATGCAGAAAGTGTTGGACCGGCTCCAGCACCCCGAAGAACATCAGCCCAATGCCTATGCCGGCGGCAAAGAGCATCGCTAACCAACTGACAGAGGAGTACTCCGGGACGGCCTGCCGTCCGCCGAGCCGCACCTTGCCGAGCGGGGAGACAGCCAGACACAGGCAGAACAGCAGGACGAAGTTGGCGGTAAGCAGAAACAGCCAGTCGAACCGGGTGGTGAGCCAGGTCCGGGTCTCCCCAAAGACCTGGGTCGCCCTCTCCGGGAACAGCAGCGCGCCGAGGACAAAGACGATGATGGTGAGTGCGGAAACCGGGAAGACCGCCCTGTCGATATCCGGACCCGATATCCGGGTATTGCTCCGATCGCTCCCGTAGCCGGGTCCGTCGTCCAGCCGCACGTGTTGGTCCACTTGGCTCATGCCTTCCTCCCCCCGCTACGGATTTGGCGCTCAGATTGTAACTCTTCAGACGGTGATTTTATATGCGCAGGGCTGAAGAGGGCAACGCCTGCGTTGCCCCTACAGTCGTTGCCGGCGTTGACGCTTGTTACGGCACCAGGCGCAGGCCGATATACACCAGGGTAAAGACCGTCAGAAAGACGATGCCGGCCCAACTCAGCAGCCGCAGCCAGGGTGGGGGGTGGGCGGCGGCTGGCACGTGGGGGCTGAGGACGAGCCGATGGTTGGCCAGGGCAATAATCGGCGCGACCAGAAACGAGATAACGGTGGCCAGGTCGATTAGCGTGGTAAAGCTGGTGAGAAACAGCGCAATAATCAGATAGCCGCCAACCGCGCCAATGACGAGCCAGGCGTTATACACCCTGCGGTTGTCCTGTCCGTCCCGGCTCCGAGAGAACAATAATGCCCAGGTGCGGTCCATGGCCCTGGCATAGCCGTCAAAGATGACCAGGGCGGTGCCAAACATGACGGAAAAGGCCGAAGAGGCGATGATGATATAGCTCCAGTCGCCGAGGGTGGCGGTGTAGAGCCGAATCACCTCATGCGTGAACTGCGTCCCGCTTTGATTCGAGAAGGACTGGCCGGAACCGTACATGATGAAGGCTCCCAGCGTCATGAAGCAGACGGCCAAAAACGCCGTCATCACATACGCGACATTAAAGTCGAGCAGCGTCTCGCGCAGGGTCGGCCGGTAGCCGGTCTGCTTGAAGCGTTCAAGCGTCCAGAGGCTGTTGAGGGCGGATAAATCCAAGGGGGCCGGCATCCAGCCCATGAGGGCAATCAGAAAGGCAAAGCCCGAGGCGGTCCAGACCTCGGACGAGTAGAAGGCCACCGGCACGGTCGGACCGCGCAACAGGGTCAGAACAAAAGCGGTCAGGGTGGAGAGAAACAGCACCGTACAAATGACCTTGATGAGACTGTCCAGGGCGCTGTACTTTCCGACCAGTAAAATGCTGACGCAGCCGACGATCAGGAACAGGGCGGTGCGGATAACCGGCAGGTCGAGGCCGAGCAGGTTGTTCAGCAGTCCGGCGGTGGTAAAACAGATTGCGGCGATAATGATGGACATCGGGCTGACCGTAATAAACAAATAGAGGTATAAGGCCCAGTTCCCGAAACGCTTATAGCCATCGATCAGGCTCTCGCCGGTCGCGTTCGCATAGCGCGAGCCGTACTCAAAGGACGGATATTTCAGGAGGTTGGCGATAATCACGGCCCACAGCAGGGCATAGCCATAGCTGGCCCCGGCGCGGGTTGACTGCACCAAATGTGAGACGCCAATGGCGGTGCTGGCAAAGAGCAGGCCCGGCCCCAGGGTCTTGAGCAGGCGGGAAAGCTGGCTGTCGTCTGCGTTTGAGGCGGGTGTTTCTCTGGCGGGAATCGCGCGTGTGTTTTCCATGGAAAGCCTGATATGACCGTCTGGTGATTGATGGTTGCAGCACAGAAACATGACTCTTTCTGCGCTGTCAAGCAGAAGTGGACCAGGGAGTGGACTGCCATGCTCTTGAGAGAGGAACTCCCTATGGAAGATAGGGCCTCCTCCCTCACGAAAGGGGCGAGACGATGACGCGAGATGAACTCTTAATGCGCATCTCAATTGATCCCAATATCTGCTTTGGCAAACCTTGTATTCGTGGTCATCGGATTTGGGTCTCTCTCATGCTTGACCTCCTGGCCAGTGGAATGACGATCCCGGAAGTACTACAGGAATATCCGGGCTTAGAAGATGCCGATATTCTTGCGTGTATTGCTTATGGTGCAGAGATGGCGCGTGAACGGTATGTGGAAATCTCTTTGGAGCATGAGGGGTGAGCCATGGAAACGGGGAGCAGTCAATACACGGACGGCATGCAGCAGGCTGAGCAACGACTCCTGGACTTCCTGCGTACAATCGAAGCTCACCTCGAAGGGCTGCATATACAGCGGCTGGCCGAACAGAATGCCCAGTTGAAAGACAGACTCGGAGAGACGGTCGAGGCATTACAGGCCGACCTGGCGCTCTTTTCTCCACCGGAGCCGCTGCACGAGTTCCATGCCACGTTCAGCAAGGCGGTGCAGCACTGCGCCGACGCTTATACGTTTCTGTTACGTTTTATCGGCCAGGAATTTGCCATGGATTTCCTGAAGGGACGGTATGAGTTCTGCCGGGGAAAACATCTGCTGTATGGGCTGCGGGCCGGGCTGCCCATCCTCCAACAACACTGGGTTTTCCCGGATGTCCTGGCCTTGCTCCCGGCCCTGGAAATACAAACGCCGGACCTGGACGTCCCGGTCGGTATCGTCCGCAAAGAACGGAAAGATCAACGCTCGGCCTATTCTTTATACGTGCCCGAGAATTACACCCCGCAGACGGAATGGCCGCTCATTGTCTGCCTCCACAGCGGCTACAGCCGGGAGGACGACTATCTGCTGACGTGGCTCCGGGCCGCCAAGAGCAAAGGCTATATGCTGCTCGCCCCGAAGTCGATGCGGGAAACCTGGTCGGCTATTCGTCTGCCCGGCATTCCTCCCAATCCGGTTCTGGACCGCCGCTCCATCCGCACGATGCTGGAGGAGGTTTGGGAGACCTATGCGGTAGACCGCCGCCGCATATATCTCACCGGGTTCTCTGACGGTGGGATTTTTACCTATGTCCTGGGGCTGGCGTATGCGGATATTTTTGCCGGTATTGCCCCGGTGGCCGGGCGGATTCATCCCGCGATCAATCATCTCCTGCAGCGCGGGCAGGGCAAAGACCTGCCCATCTTTATCGTGCATGGCGAACAGGACCCGATCTTCGCCGTTGATGTCACCCGACAGACACATACCGGGCTGACAAAGCTGGGCTATAACGTGACCTATACGGAGCTGCCGGAGTGGGGCCACGCCTACCCGTACTCGATCAACGAGACGCTGGTGCTGCCGTGGTTCGAGGGCTTGGGGGCAAAGCAACTACTTGGTTCGGCGTGAGGCATCAAGGGCGCAATAAATCAGCGTGCCGATAAACGCCAGAAAAACCAGGGAGACGATAATATCCATGTCACAACTCTCGCAAGCTTTCGATCAGCGTATCAATTCTGCGATGAAACACAAAGATAGTGACTAACAGAGCTACCATAGCAGTGATGCCGGCCACCCGCATTGAAATGGTAGCCTGCGTAAAATTAGCTGCCAGCCAGCCCACCAGACTGATTTCGGTGACAACGAGAATGCCGAACAGCACTCTCAGATAGGCGATTCTCTCCTTGAGGACATCCAACTCCGACATAGCCCTGCCAGCATAACAGGACCGAACAGAGCTGCAATGCAAAAAAGCCCCGGTGTCGGGATCAGAACCGAGAGTCTTTCGTCGTTGTAGTCCGTAGGTCGGATTAGCGTAGCGTAATCCGACAAGTCCGGGATGTCGGGTTACGCCTGCGGCTAACCCGACCTACAAGGCTCCACATGAATGCTGAATTGCTCTGGCCTACAGGAAGTCGTAGCTCACGGTCACGCCGCCGTAGGCGTTGATGCCGGCTGCCGGCTCAAAGAAACGTCCGCCCAGCGCATTCAGGCGGGTGAGGCCGTTATAGCCGTCGTCGGCGATGTTCTGGATACCGACAAAGGGGGCGACCCGACTGTTGCCCATGGTCATTGCATAGCCCATGCGGAGATTCAGCACGGTGTAGGCGTCGTTCTCTGCCGAGTTGGCGTTGTCCACATAGAAGTCATCCACGTGCTGAATGCTGAGCGCGCCATAGAAGCCGGAGGGATGCGCGTAGAAGAGTTCGGTGAAGAGCTGATGCGGGGGAATACCCGGCTCGTCGTTATTATCAAAGCGCCCGTTCGGGGTAATGAAGCGGTCAAATTCGGCGTCCAGAAAGGTATAGGCCAGGGTCCAGCGCAGGCCCTCCAGCAGGGTAATATGAAACGCGAGTTCAGCCCCCTTCCGCTCCGAACGGCCCGCGTTGCGAAAGAAGTTCCGGCCCGACTCGCTCTCAAACGCCACCAGTTCGTCATCGATGACAATCCAGAACAGGGCAAAATTATAGGTGAAGCGGCTCCAGATATTACCACGCGCGCCGATTTCGTAATTCAGGGCCTGCTGCGGATTCAGGTCGGCATTAAAACCGCCGCCCTCGTCGGGCCGGGCCAGCTCGGTCGTGGTCGGGACCTGGAAGGCGGTTGAAACATTGGCGTACACGTGCAGATTTTCAAGCGGGCTGTAGAGAATGCCTCCCATGGGACTGATATGATCGAAGGTCTGCACGCCGGACTGGTCGCCGTCTTCGAGGAATTGGTCACTGACCGAAAAACGGACATTGTCGTAGCGCAGCCCAACACTGAGCTGGAGATTGTCGCGCAGATAGAAGACGTCGTGCACAAACGGCCCGACACTGCGCACGTCTTCGTCCTGGTGGAAGCGGCGCTGACCGACATCCCCTTCGTGATTATCAAACCGGCGGCGGTTATCGGCCTGCAACTCGACGTCTATGCCCAGCATGAAACGATTCCGAAAACCGAAGAACCGGCCGTCATGGGCATACTTGACGCTGCCGCCGACCCCAAAGCGGTCGAACTTGACCACCCCGGACCCGAAGCGGGGAATGATGGGCAGCTTGGTCTCGAACTGACGGAATACCGAGTACTGGGTGACCGTGAGTTCGTGCCCTGGGAGAAACTGGTTGCGATACACAAAGCCGAGCCGGCCATGGGTCACCCGCTCGCCCGAGTCGAGCAGGACATTCCGGTCGCGGGCCTGCTCGCGGTCCGCCTCGACCTGCGCCCGCGTGATGCCGCCCGGGTCGGCGGCAAAGGGCGCGTCCATAAAGCTCATCAGCGTCGTGAGGTGGGAGGTGGGGCTGAGGGTGTATTTGAGCTTGCCGGTCAATAAGACATTCTGGGCGCGGCTGTGATTCCGAAAACCGCCCAGAGACAGATACGAGGCGTTCAACATATAGTTCAGCTTGCCGGCCTGGCCGCCTGTCTTGGCCTGATATTTCTGGAGGCCAAACGATCCCCCCATCAGGCGCGTCTCAAGAAACGGCGTGGTCGGGCCGTCCTCGGTAATGATGTTGATGACGCCCCCGGACGCATTGCCGTACAGCGAAGACGAGGGCCCGCGTAAAACCTCAATCCGTTGGGCCGCCCCAAGATCGATATTATCGAGCTGGGTTTGTCCATCCGGGGAGGTTTCCGGGATGCCGTCAACCAGCACCTTGACCTCACGCACCCCAAAAGCGGTCCGCGTGCCAAAGCCCCGAATCGAGAGACGGAAATCCTGGGCAAAGTTGGCGCTATTCTGGGTAAAAACGCCGGGGACGCGGTTGAGCGACTCCTCAAAGCCGACCGTCGGCAGCCCGAGTTGGATATCTGACTGGTCGATGACGCTCACGGCCGCCGGCACCTCGGCCAGGGAGGTGGCGCTCCGGGTCGCCGTCACGATGACGGGCTCAAGCACGGTCGGGCTGGTTTGAGCGGTCGTGCCCGCGGGCTGAGTCTGGCTACCGGTGGTCTCCGAAGACGCCGGCCCGCCCGTACTCTGGGCGAGTGCCTGGTTGCGTGAGGCCACAAACTCGCCCGGCAAGAACAGGGCAAAGAAAAGAAGAACAATAATCCTGTGGTACAAATCCCCCTCCAATTCCCGGCTAAGAAGGCGTATAGCCTATGGGTGATCTGAGGAGTGTGTCAAGCAGGATACTGCCCGCTCCGGCCGCTAGCGGCCGTGAGCGCGGTAGAAGGAGCGCCCGATGAATATTCAGATTTTTGGCCTGAAAAAATGTTCTGAGACCCGCAAGGCCCAGCGCTTTTTCAAGGAGCGCCGGATTCCTGTTCATTTTATTGATCTGAGCCAAAAGGAAATGTCAAAGGGCGAACTGCGCTCGGTGGCGGCGCGGGTCCCGCTGAAGGACTTAATCGACACGGCCGGCAAGCGTTTTGTTGAAAAAGGGCTGACGCATGCCTCGCTGAACGCCGCCCGGATCGAAACCCTGCTGCTCGAAGACGCCCTCCTGCTGCGAACGCCCGTTGTCCGCAACGGCAAAGACGCAACGGTCGGCCATTGCCCCGAGGTCTGGAAAACCTGGTCCTAGCGGTTGATTGCTCCAACAGGGACAAGAGAAACAAAAAGAGGAAAAGCGCATGAGTGAATTCTCACCCGGTCAGGTCGTGGTCTTGAAGTCCGACCCGTCCGTAAAGGGGGCGGTTGTCGAAGCCGTTCCAGGTGAGCCCGAAAACCGCTTCAGGGTTTTTGTGGCTGGAAGCGTTCGGCCTACACGGGGAACAATTGACCCTGGTACTTGGCTTAAAAATCAGTACACGAATGATGTCGATCAGATGATCTGCCAGATTTGTAAAAAGGAAATGCCATTCAAAAAGCGAAATGGCGAGTACTATTTTGAGGCTGTGGAAGCTCTCTCGAAAGAACACTTCAACAAAGAGCATGAAGCTCAATTTCTCGCTTTGTGCCCAGAATGCACGGCGAGGTATAAGGAATTCGTGAAAAACGATGAGACCGCTATGAAAGAACTGCACCACGCCTTGAAGAATTCGGACGAGCTTGAGGTGCCGCTGACATTGGGAGAGTGGCCAACAAGTCTCCGGTTCGTAGAAACCCATCGGCAGGATATGCGGACGATTCTTGATAGCCGGCAGGATGAAGATTCCCCCTCACCCTAGCCCTCTCCCTCCAGGGGAGAGGGAAGAGGAGGCACGTAGGACGGATTTTCTCAGCAAGTCGTTCTTGAGCATCCCTGGGTGGCCGTTCCTGGCTTCCCCGTTGCATCCCCATCTACTTCAGCAGTTGAAACAGGGTGAACCCCGCTCCGGCCGTGGTAGCGATCAATGCGGTGATAATGACCATCGCTCCGTTCAACAAACGCGCGTTGAGCGCGTGGAACTTGTCGGTGAGGGTCTTCGTGTTATCGGTTATTTCCTTGGTCAGGCGCAACCCAATATCTTTCAGGTCGGCTTTTGTGGTGGCATGGTCGTTGACTGCTTCGCCGACCGCCTCAAGGACGGCTGCCGCCTGGGCCTCACTGAACCCGGCTTGTCGAAGCGTTTGGACGGCGTGGAGTGAGGTCATGTTTCAATCCTCAACATACGTGGCAAAATCTGTCAAGAAAAAATGCCTCTCATTTGGTGGCGGTTGCCGCGTACTTGCGTGACAGCCGGACTCACCTCTCGACGGTCGGCAGGATGAAGGTTCCCCCCCACCCTAGCCCTCTCCCTCCAGGGGAGAGGGAAGAGAGGGCGGGGAAGAGGGGTAGGAGCGATCAATACTTAGGCCAGCGGCTCCGGGGCGTGTTTGATCTGCTGCCACTGGGCCAGGTCGTGGCCGTAGATAATCGTCGCGCCTTGTTTGTCTTTCAGGTCGCGTAGCGTGCCGAGCGAGCGATACATCTCAGCCGTATCATAGGCGATCGACGGCAACATGTTCTCATCCATATTGCGCTGGGTGTAACAGGCGTCCCCGGTCACCACGATGTCCGTGCCCTTGGTGATGCGAATGCGCAGGGACTGGTGGCCTGGGGTATGGCCGTGGGTCGGAAAAAGCACCAGCGTACCGTCGCCAAAGATATCAAGCTCGCCGTCTACGGCTTGATAGTTGAGCTGGTGATCGTAGTCCTGAGGATCAAAAAAAGCCTTTTCTCTGAGGACCGGGTCTTTTGACGCCTCAAGCTCGTTTTTCTGGACGAGAAATGTGGAGTGCGGAAAAAACTCATTCCCGCCCGCATGATCGAAGTGGAAGTGTGAGTTGACCACATAGGTAATATCATCCGGGGTGAGTTTGAACTTCGCCAACTGGCTGACAATTTCCTCGCCCGGCTTGGCTCGGGGGACAAACGTATCGGCAATATCGCCCAGACGGCCCTTGGCGTCGTCTATGCAGGAGCAGTGTACGCCGGTGTCAAAGACCACGTTCCCTTTGGGATGGGTGAGCAAATAGCTCGGCACCGGGATCGTGATCTGCTCGCCCTGCTCGTCCTGCGGAAAGAAGAGCCGGCTGTCGAATTCGAGAAAGCCCACTGGCATAGAGAACACTTGAAGCATACATCCCTCCTGTTGCGCTGTGGCACACGTAGATTATGCGGGCCAGCGTGTCAGGTATTGGATACGAGGTAAAGAGTAAACGTGTCCTCCACGCGACATAAGATGCTGGACACGTTCACTCTTTCCAGCCTGGCAGGTGGGGCCGGTTCGGGGGTACGGGCGACTCGTCTGCTATTGGCGTAGTGCGGGTGGAGCAGTGCAGGCGGGGACAGGCGCAAAAACGGCGGGCTGTCTGCCCGCCGTCACGTTGCAGTTGAGAAGACGAAATCTATAAACTGCGTTTTCCTCGACGCAGATTGCGACGACTGCCCTTGGGCTTTGCGCCGCCTCTCGGTCCCCCCCAGGGTCGTTCAAAAGAACGCTCGCCACCGCCACCTGAAGGATGGGAGGGCCGGCGGGGAGGACGGTCCTCCGCCTGGTTGACCCGGAGATTTCTGCCGCCGAGTTCGTACCCGTCGAAGCGCTCTACCGCGGCCGGAATAGAGGCGGGGTCGGTGAATTCGACAAAGGCGAATCCCCGCGGCCGGCCGGTATCCCTATCAGACGGGAGAAAAACCTCGACAAGTTCGCCCACTTCGGAAAAAAGAGCTTCCAGCTCGCCCCGTGTGGTGTCAAAGTTCAGGTTTCCAACAAAGACCTTGTTTCCGATGATGACCTCCTCTCAGGTCGGTCCACACCAGCCTCAGGCGATGTGGCGTCCCCATGGCCGTGATGGCCGGATTGAAATGTGCTGAGTCCTTAATGACAAACCGATACAAGAGGGCTGGCAGTATGACGCGAAATGCGGAAATGTACAACCCTATGAGGGCGTATCTCACCGTACATATTTCCCCGCCTCCTCGCCCGCTCCCTCCAGGGGCTCAGGACCCGACCGTTTTGCGCAGGAGGGGAGTCGGGGCAGGGATCACGAAGCGGAAGAGCGGGCCGTATAACCCGCGGCTGAGCGGACTGCCTGGGAAGCGGTCAGGATGCAGTAATAGCAGTGGAGCAGTATCCCGAACATCTTGAGGGTGTCTTCGGTGCCAATCTTTCCGGGGATGAGGTCTATATCAATAGCCACGCTGGAGCCGAAACAGACGCCGGCAAGCAGGAAGAGGACATAGGCAGTTTGCTCAAGGATGAACTGCCGGAACCGAAAGAGAAGCAAGCCTGTATACCCCGCATAGACGAGGTAAACACTCATCTCGGGGAGGTGCAGGTATACGGGAACAACCGTGTCGTGCAGCATAAACAGATCGTCGAGAAAAAGGATGGTGGCCAATACGCCCATCCAGACCAGGAAGCGGGCCGGTCGGCTGTCCGGGTGGCTTTGGCGGATGAGAAAAGCGGAAAAGAGCATAACGGCAGCGGCGGCGCACCACGCCAGGACGCCGAGATAGGACAGCAGGCCGAGATAGACCGGCAGTTGCAGCCGTTGGAGGGGATCACGGGACAGGTGGGTCATCGGCACGCCGCAGACATCGAAGATGCCAATCAGCAGGAGCAGCGACAGCCCAATACACCCCAGGTATTTGACGTGTTGAAGGATACGCATGAACCCCCTTCCTCGATTGCGGTTTGGTCGCCGTCCCAAGAGTTGGCCGAAAGACGCGCCGGTGAGCCCTTTGACTTGTCAGCGTCCCTCCCGGCCGAACGGTCAGGCGGCGGGAAGCCGTATGGGAAATATCCTCACCCACGCCCGAAAGGCGAGTGTGAACAGGGCAAAGAAACCCAGCAGCACACCCAATTCAACCCACCCCAGAGGGAGCCGGTGTCCCTGCCAGATGGAGGGGACAACCAGGACGTAGCGCTCAAGCCACATGCCGACCAGGATGAGGGCGCTGATACCGGCCAGAGCGGTCGGGGCACGCTTGACCCATTGCAGCAGCAGGATGGGGAAAGGCAGGAGAAAGTTGAGGAGCAGGACAACAAAACTGACGGTCGCCCACGGCTCGTCAAACAAGCGGACGACGAGAAAACCGGTCTCCTCCGGCAGATTGCCATACCAGATCGGTAAATACTGACACCAGAACAGATACGTCCATAAGACACAAAAGCCAAAGATGAGCTTGCCCAGGTCGTGGCTGCGTTCAGCCGCGGCTACGCGCATCAGCACGGCGAGAATGGCGAGCAGGCTGAGTCCCGCATACAGATTCCCGATACAAAAATAGGCGCCGAATAGGGTGCTGATCCAGTGGGGTTCAAGCGACATAACCAGATCAAAGGCCAACAGGCTGAATACCAGCGCGTAGAGCAGGATAAAAACGGACGAGAGGGTCGCGAGCTGCCGCTGCCGCCCGGCTGCTATACTCGCGCTGTTCCGTTGGGAAACAGACGGGACCAGGACACGCGGGAGGGTGCGACTCGCTCGGAGTGAAGCCCGTAACAGCGCCAACCCGCAGCCGTAGAGGAGAACGACCCCAAAGAGGGAGCGCAGCACCAGAAAGGGCTCGTTCAGCCAGGCCTGTTTGGCCGGTACGGGGTTCTGTATCCACGAGAAAAGTTGTTCGCTACCCAGAAAGAGAACAAGCAGAAGAAAAAAGGAAATCGGCAGAAAAGCGGCCAGCGCCTCGGCCAGTGGCTGCAACGGTCCGGCCCATTCCGCTTTGGTGATCCGCAGAAGGGCCGAAAACGTCAGTCCGCTGAGCGCCAGCCCCGACCAGAAAAGCCAGTTGACCAGATAGGCCTGCCATGCCCGTTGGGCGTGCTCCCCGGCAACGCCGATGAGAAAAGTGGTCAGGCCCAGCCCGACCAGGACCCACAGACCCAGGCTGAAAGGGGCGGAGCGCCTAGCCGGAGACGCGTACCGGGGCACGCCTAGAGGGGTCTCGGCACTCATTGTGACTGACCCGGCTGGGCTGCCTGCTGTTGGAGGTGGCGGACGTAATTCACAAGGTCCCACCGCTCTGTGGTTGAAAGCGCGTGCCGATAGGCCGGCATCACCAGTCCGCCGCTGCGGATGGTGGCGTACAAATAGCCGTCTTTCTGGTTTCTGATTCGCTCCGTATGAAGATCCGAAGAGGGAACGACCTTGCCCACCATCTGGCCGTCGCCTCTGCCCTGCCGGCCGTGACACATCGCACAGTAAATCCGAAATAAGCCTTGCCCGTTCCGGATGGACTGCGGTGTGAATGCAACCGGATTCTGGACGCGCAGGCCGGCCTTGATGCGCTCGGTAATGCGCGACGACATGGGCGGTTCAATGCCCGTTGTGGGCACGCTATTGGCCACGGGTGGCCGGGCGGCCGTTCCGGCCTCACGTTCGGGCGGCCAATACATGTCGTTATTCCACGGTAGGGCATGGGCAACGGCAACGCACAAGAACCCGAGGCCGAGGGAGAGGCCGGCACGGAAAAGGGGATGCGCTCCCGGCTGTCTGAAGCGCCCTCTTGCGGTGCGCAGGGCGCAGCCTACAAAAGGATAATTAGACACCCTGGCCATACACCTCCTGTGCGCCACCGGCCGTAATCAGCCGCCTGAGAGCGCCGGTCTGCTCGGCGCCACACGGGACGAGCAGACCGAAGCGGTCCTCTGAAAAACGCGGGTCGTGCGTAATCGTAACCGAACGCGCCGGCAGCCGGGCATTAATGAGCAGTCCAATCAGGGTGGCGACCGCCCCGAAGAGAATGGTCAGCTCAAAGGCGATAATGGCAAAGGCGGGTAGAGCCACAATGGGCTTGGCACTCGTCTGGAGCGGCCAGTCCAGGGCCGTGTAGGTGGGTAAGGCAAAGCCGATGGCGCAGCCCAGCAGACCGCCGATCAGCGTAAAATACCGAATCGGGCTTTTGCCGGTGCCGAGCGCCTCTTCAAGCCCATGGCTCGGAAACGGCGAGACGACGCTGAGGTTTTTATAGCCATCTCGCCGCAGAGAACGGACTGTGGCGACGAGCGTATCCGGATTCGTAAAGACGCCAACCATCCCAGTTCCACGGCCAACGGATGTGGCTCCGTTGGCCGGCGACAGGGACCGTTCGGATTCGTCTGCTGCCACTGCTGACGAACCGCTCTCCGCAGACGGCAGGTGCTCCTTGACCTCGGCCAAGGACACCAGCGGCAGAAACTTCACGAAGAGCAGGAAGAACAGAAAGAACCAGGCAAAACTGCCGAGCGTCATCCCCACCTCAACCCACGACGGCTGGTACAGACCCCAGGCCGCCGGGTCGAACTCATGCGACAGGGAACTCACGATGATGACAAAGCGCTCCAGCCACATCCCGACATTGACCAGCAGGGCAATAGCGAACAACCACAGCGTATTGGTACGGATCGACTTCCAGCACAACAGCAGGGGGACGGCGCAGTTGCAGCTGATCATCAGCCAGAACAGCGGGGCATAGTCGCCGACCGCGCGATACCAGAAGATGCTGCGCTCGTACGGATTGGCGCTATACCAGGCAATGAAGAATTCGCTGGCGTAGGAATAGCTCAGAATCAGCGAGGTGAGAATAATCATCTTGCCCAGATTGTCGAAGTGATAGGCGGTGATATAGGCGTCGAGGCCGAAAATCCTGCGCAGCGGGATGAGCAGGGTCAGGACCATGGCCAGGCCGGAGAAGATGGCGCCGGCGACAAAATAGGGGGCAAAGATGGTGCTATGCCAGCCGGGCACGATGGACATGGCAAAATCCCAGGACACCACGCTATGCACGGACACCACCAGCGGGGTGGCCAGGGCGGCAAAAAAGCCATAGGCGCTCAGATAGTGATGCCACTGCCGGTCCGTGCCCTGCCAGCCGAGCGAGAAGAGGCTGTAGAGTTTGCGCCGCAGCCCGGCGGTGCGGTCGCGCGCCGCCCCCAGGTCGGGGATCAGGCCGGTATACCAGAACAGAAAACTCACGCTGAAATAGGTGGTGATCGCAAACGCATCCCAGATCAGGGGTGACTGAAAATTGACCCAGAGCTGACGCTGATTGGGATAGGGCAGCAGCCAATAGAAATTCCACGCCCGACCAAGATGGATAATGGGAAACAGGCCGGCGGTCATCACGGCAAAAATCGTCATGGCCTCGGCGCTGCGGGCAATGGGCGTCCGCCAGCGCGCCCGAAAGAGAAAGAGCACCGCCGAAATCAGGGTGCCCGAGTGGGCAATCCCGACCCAGAACACGAAGTTGGTGATATACACGCCCCAGCCGACCGGATGAGTCAGCCCGGTCACGCCCAGTCCCGCATAGATCTGATAGATCCAGCAATACAGGCCAAAGGCCAGCACCACCAGGTCGCAGCCGAGCAGGGCATACCAGACCCGCGTTGGCGAGCTGAGCAGGTTGTTGAGCAGGTCGCGATTGACCTGAAGATAGCTGAGGCTGGCCGGCATGAAATCGTATTCAGCGCCGCGGCGTACCGCGGCGGACTTTTTTGAGATAGGTAATCGCGGGTTTGGTGTTCAACGACTCGAAGACTTTATACCCGCGTGGGTCGTGCGATTGCTGGGACACACGGCTGGCGGGGTCTTGCAGATTGCCAAACGTCAGCGCCTGTGTCGGACAGGTCTGGGCACAGGCCGGCGTGACCTCGCCGTCACGCACCGGCCGGTCGTCGTCTTTGGCGCGGTCTTTGCCCGCCTGAATGCGCTGGACACAAAAGGTGCATTTTTCCATGACGCCCGATTCCCGTATGGTGACATCCGGGTTGAGCTGACGATTGAGCGGTTCCGGCCAGTCGGCCTCGCCCCAGTTAAAACGCCGCACTTTATACGAGCAGTTGTTGGCGCAATAGCGAGTGCCGACACAACGGTTATAGATCTGGGCATTCAGGCCCTCCGGGTTGTGATAGGTGGCATACACCGGACAGACCGGCTCGCAGGGCGCATTGCCGCAGTGCTGACACAGCATCGGCGCAAAGCGGACTTCGGGCGCGTCTGTTCCCTCCGGTGGCTCCTCGAAATAGCGCTCAATCCGCAGCCAGGACATTTCCCGGCCCTGCGCCACCATGGCCTCGCCCACCACCGGGATATTATTTTCCGCATAACAGGCCGTGACGCAGGCCCCACAGCCGATGCAGGCCGACAGATCGATGCTCATGCCCCAGCGGTACTCGGCATACTCCACCTCCGGGTACATATCGCGGACGGGGTGCTCGGCGGGGTCCACGTGGGAGTGGTCGTCGTGCTGGCCTGCCGTCACCGCCTGGGCGATGCCTCGGCCGAGCTGCTGACGGCTGCCGTCCGTCGTAACCAGCGGCGCCCGTTTGCCGGTTCGCGCGAGTCGGACTGTGGTCGACAACCACGGGAAGCCGCCCGCGGCCGGTTCGGGTTGGGCCGAGAGCAAATCGACCGGGTTGGCGCCGTGTCCCTGGGCGTAGCGACCATACGCGCTATGGCCCAGGCCGATCGGCATGGCCACCGCATCACGCCGCAGCCCGGCGTAGCAATAGGCACTCGCCTCGATGGTGCCATGCGGGGAGGTAATCGTCAGCAGCTCGCCCTGCGCGATCCCCAGCCGTTCGGCAGTCTCGGGGTGAATCTCAAGCCAGGAATCCCAGACCGCCTGGGTGAGGGGGTCGGGCAGCTCTTGCAGCCAGGGCTTATTGGCGCCGCGGCCGTCATAATAGCGTGACGAGGGGTAGGCAATGAAGGTCAGCGTGTCTTCGTCTGCGCTATCGAAAGCCGGCTCGGAAAAGCTGGTCTCAAAGACGGCCGGGGAGAGCTGAACCGGGAGCGGCTCTTGCGCCTGCCAGACTCCACCCTGTTGCAGCGCCTGCCGCCAGAAGGTGTCAAAGTCGCCCGGCTCACGACGCTTGCCGTGGCGCTCTTTCCAGGCCGCCTGCATATACTCAAAAAAATTCTTCCACGGCAGGGGTTCCGAGAGCGCCGCATCAACCTGCGTGGCGACCGACACCAAGGTCTCGCCCAGCGCTTGGGTCTCAAACACGGGCTGCACGACGGGCTGCATCAGACCATACACGCCGGCTTCGGGCTGGGAGTCTCCCCAGCTCTCCAGGGGCGTATGATCGGGTAAAACAAGGTCCGCCTGCTGTGTGGTTTCGTCCGGGAAAGACGAAAAGCTGACCACAAACGGCACGCGCGTGAGCGCCTCGGCAAAGCCCGAAGACGGCGGCAGGCTAAAGGCCGGATTGGTGTTGGCCAGCAGCAGCAGCGGGATTTCTCCGCGCCGCATCTCGTCAAGCAGGGACAACAGGGCTGCGTACGAGCTAACCTGCGGCCGCTCCTGGGTCTCATAAAAACGGACCGTCCGGCCGATATTGCCGGCGATATAATTCAGCAGATTGACCGCAATCAGGCTGGCCGTCTCTTGCCGGGTACTTGCGGCGATGCCACCCCCGAGGGCCAGGCTCGGCCCGGAGCTGACGAACTCCTGGGCGAGCCGTTTGAGCGTCTCGACCGCCACCTCCGTCAGCGCGGCGACCCGTTCCGGCGAATAGGGCTCCAGCAGTTGGCTGAGCCGCGCCCTCTCTTCGGCAGGCACGGCACTGTTGGGGAGAATCAGATGGGCCAGCCCCAGCGCAAAAAAGGCTTCCCGGCCCGGCTTGATCGCAATCCATTCGTCCGCGTTCGCCCCGGTGAGCGACAGGCGGGATTCGACCTGGACGAATCTCCCCGTCGACGTGGCACTCCGCATCCGGCCGAATGCCTGGGCATAGTGCGTCGGGGAACGCCACGTCTCCAGAAAATCCGCCCCCAGGCTGAGAAGAAAGCGGGCCTTGGCCAGATCATAGGCGGGCATCGTGGCCTGCTGAAAACAGACCTGATTCGCCTGTCTCAGCGCCTCGAAACCGAACGGCTCATAGGTCATCAGGCGGCCTGAACCGAGAGCCTCAAGCCACTGCGTGGCCAACCGATAGACGCTGTCCGGGAGCTGGCCGGCGAGAAACGTAATCTTGTCCGCCCGGCCATCTGCCCGGATTTTTTGCAGGCGTTCGGCCAGCAGCGCCTCCGCCTGCGGCCACGACAGCGGCGTCAGCTCTCCGGCCGCGTTACGAGACAGCGGCTGGCGGATACGGTCCGGATTATACAGTCCTTGCAGGGACGCCTGTCCGCGTGCGCATAAGGCGCCGCGATTGATCGGATGGGCCGGATTGCCCTCGACCTTGACGGCCCGCCCTTCTGTGGTTCGCACGACCAGGCCACAGCCGGCCGGGCATTCCTGACAGACGGTGGCGTAATAGGTGGCCACCCCCGGCGTGATCTCCTCGGGCTGAACCACATAAGGAATAAGGGTTTCGACCGGCTTTGAGGCACAGCTGACGACCGGTGCGGCTGCACTCGCCCCCAGCAGTTTCAAAAAATCTCTTCTGTCGAGTCCGCTTGCCATGATTGCTTCTTCCGCCTCAATAGTGACACACCAGGCAGTCCTTGCTCGCCTGATGGGCATCGTGGCAGGTCACACACCAGCCCATCTTGAGCGAAGACACCTGTTCCACCCGTTGCATGCGCTGGACCTCGCCGTGACAGGACTGGCAGGCGACCCCAGCCCGGACGTGGCGCTTGTGATTAAAGCGGGTGAAATCGGGCAGGGCGTGCACCCGAATCCACGGAATCGGCTCCTGGTTTTTCCAGTAGGCCTGGATTTTTTTGATTTCCGGATTCGGTGTGGGCCTGGCGTGGCAGCCCATACAGGTCTGGACCGGCGGGACGTGGGCCACCGGCGAGACGCGCGCCGCACTATGGCAGTACAGGCAGTCCAGGCCATATTCACCGGCGTGGAGGGCGTGGCTGAAGGCAATCGGCTGTTTGGGGGCCTGGCCCCAGCCCGTCAGCCCCAGGTCGAGCAGGCGGGAATCCCACCAGGCCGCCTTCCCGGCCTGCCACACCCGACCGCTCACATCGGGCCGATAGCGTACTGCCGACAGCCCGGCGAGGAGTGCCACCACAAGCAGGGCGACCCGAAAAACAGACAGCGAACCTAGAGGAAACCGCATAGAACCCTATCTCGCGGCGCGCTCTCCCTGCGCGGCACGAGGGTCTTCTCCATATCTTATCTGTCCCTTTTCAGCCAGCACGGGCCAGCCTGACTTCCACAGGAACGCTTTGGCCCAGTTGATGCGTGGATCGTACTTCATGATGGTCCTTATATTGCTCCTTCTCTTTACAAGGAGGGGAGGGCCGTGAAAGGGCCACACTCGATAGCGACCCCTGCCTCTGACTCGCGCGTTTCACGCTAAGTTGTAGCCGTGCCAGTCCGCGCTCGTCGGGAAAGACAAGGGCTGGCATCAAGCGGCCAGGGAGGGGATGGGGGGGGCTCCCCGCCTGGGAGGGCGGCCATCCTGGCCGCCATGCGGGCTGGAAGCCCGCACTCCTCAAGGAGGAGAGAGACGCGCGACCCAGCAGCGTGATTTGCGCTAGCTCCGGGTTCTGGGCGTGCGCGCCGGCCGTCTCCCGCCGTTCCCGTGTGGCCGCGTCTTTTTCGCCTTATTTTCGCCTTATTCCGTCATTTTTTGGCGATTTCCGGTAATTTTTTTTGAAAACCTAGTAACCTTACTAGGGTCATCCGCGGCGGATTGTTGTATGGGGAGCGTTGAAAGCCTGGTCGTGCACCACAACGACGGGCCGGAAACGCCCCCATGAACAGCACACTCTCCATAAATACGCGGTCACCAGCCCCCTCGCCTCGCCTCGCCTCGCCGACCCGACCCGACCCTCTAGCACATTTCCCCCCCGTTGTCAGCGCCGGGCGCCCGTCCCGGCCCCTCGGCGGGGCCGTTCTCCCCCCGTGGCCGCCCACAGGCCGGCCCGCACCATTCCGTACCACGCGTGCAGTCACCCCGCCTCGACAAGAGGCATCCTGGAAGGAGTCATCTATGACCTCGCATCGTAGTTCCCCTCGCCCGCATCTCCCCCACCTGGCGTGGATCGTCAGTGCCCTCCTGCTCCTCAGTCTGCTGGGCTGGTCGGGCGTCCCGGCCACCTCCGCCCCGCCCGCCCTCACGCTCCACAGCCCCGCCCCCGGGGAGTTACACCTCACCTGGCCTGCCGTCACCCCGGCCCCGCCGGCCTACCACGTCCGGTATGCCCCCGCCGATACCCCCACGCTCATTGAGCAGGCCACCTCACCCACCCCGAGCCTGACCCTGTACGAGTTGGAGCCCGGCGTAGTCTACACCGTGCAAGTGCGGGCCGGGACCGGGCCGTGGAGTGTGCCGGTGTTACAGCGGATCGACGACTACCGGGCCGACCCGGAGACGGTGGGGACCATCGGCGTCGGGGCGGAGGAGACCGGCTACATAGAAAGCGCAGGGGACACGGACTGGTTTTTCGTAGACCTGGCGGCCGGGGAGGGCTATCCCATTGAAGTAACGGGTGCGCCGGCCCCACCACTGGCGGTCTATGATGCCACCGGCGCAGTCGTCCAGCAGGGCCTAGCGTGGCACCATGCCAGTGCCCTGACCTTCACCCCGGCCACGGCGGGGTTGTATCATGTGGCCGTGGGTGGGCCGGAAGCCGCGCCGGGGCGCTACACGCTCACGGTGGATGAGCCGCCCACTACGGGGTCCCGCCGGAGCCGGACCCTGGCGGGGGCGACCCCGACAGCCGCGCCCGCGCCCCAGCGCGCCACCGCCCTGCCGGCCAAGCCCAGGGGCCTCTCGGCCACGGCGTCCCACGATCAGGTGGTGCTGACCTGGGACGACCCCCAGGACGCCAGCATCACCGGCTACGTCATCCTGCGGCGGGTGCGCGAGAACGATACCGGGGGCGCGTTCAGTGTATTGGTGGCGGATACGGGCAGTGCCGCGACCACCTACACCGACGCCACGGTGTCGGCCAATACGACCTACACCTACCGGATCAAGGCGCTCAACGCCTACGGGGTGAGCGAGCGTTCGCGCTGGTTCCACATCGACATCCCGGCGGCCCCGGAGCCGGAGGGGCAGGCTGCCGAACCACCGACCAAGCCCACGGGGCTGTCGGCCACGGCGACCCACAACACCGTCGTCCTGACCTGGGACGACCCTGACGACGACAGCATCACCGGCTACGTCATCCTGCGGCGCGTCCGCGTGAACGATACCGGGGGCGAGTTCAGTGAACTGGTGGCGGACACGGGCACAGCGGCGACCACCTATACCGACGACAGCGTACAGGCCAATACTACCTACACCTACCGCATCAAGGCGACCAACGAGCACGGTGTGAGCGAGCGTTCCCGCTGGTTCCACATCGACACGCCGGCCGCTCCCGAGGCCGTCGAAGGCGACGACCCGGACGGGGAGGACGACGACGGCGCGCCCGGCGGTCCCGGCAAACGGGCCAACGTCTCGGAGCCCGACGGCGAAGACCTGCCCACCACCACCTCCACCACCGGCGAGGTGGACGTGGGCGGCTCGGTCACGGGCAACATCGCGAACAGCACTGACTTGGACTGGTTCGCGGTGGAGCTGGAGGCGGGCAAGCGATACCAGATCGACATGGAGGGTTCGCCGACCGGCCGCGGCACCTTGCCGAGACCGGGCCTAGACCTCTTCAATGCGATGGGAACTTACTTGAATGTGACTAACATTGACGGGGGCGTGGGCAGGAACGCCCGGGTGATCTACACGGCGGACGCGACCGGCACCTACTTCGTGCAGGCACAAGAAGCCCGGGCTAATGAGGGCACCTACACGCTGTCGGTGATCCTGCTGGGCGCGAACGGCGCCTCGGAGGCCGACACGGACTTTCCCGCCGACAACACGACCACCGGCCGGGTCGACGTCGGGGCCTCGGCCACCGGCAACATCGAAAGCGCAACAGATTCGGACTGGTTCCGCGTCGACCTGGAGGCGGGCAAGACTTACCAGTTCGACCTGGAGGGAGCGCATAACGGCCGCGGCACCTTGCCGGACCCGTATCTATTTGTCTATGACGGGTTCGGAACCGGCCAGGCGCAGAACAACGACGTCGACAATAGCCTGGGCAATCTCAACAGCCGAGGGGTTTTTGCGCCGACCGCGACCGGCACTTACTACTTAGAGGCATCAGAGGCCAACAGCGCCAACACGGGCACCTACACGCTGTCGGTGCGCGACATCACGCCGCCGCCCGACGATTCCGCCGACCCGCCAGCCGATTCCGGCAACGTCTCGGAGCCCGACGGCGAAGACCTGCCCGAAGGCATCACCACCACCGGTAGAGTTGAGGTCGGCGGTTCGGTCACGGGCGAAATCGCCCCAGCTCTCGACGTCGACTGGTTCGCGGTCGAGCTGAAGAAGGGCAAGCGATACCAGTTCGACGTGGAGGGGGCGGATACCGGCCGAGGCAACTTGGCGGATCCGCATCTTTGGGGGTTGCAGGATGCGGGAGGACAGGCGATCTCCGGTGCGAGGAGTAACGACGGCGGTGTGGGGAAGAACGGCCGGGTCATCAACACGCCCGACGCGGAAGGCACCTACTACATAGCTGTGGCCGGCGCAGCCAGCACGACGGGCACCTACACGCTGTCGGTGATCGTGCTGGGCGCGAACGGCGCCTCGGAGGCCGACACGGACTTTCCCAGAGACACCACCACCACCGGCCGGGTTGAGGTCGGGGCCTCGGCCACGGGCAACATCGACCCTGGCGAGGATTTGGACGGGTTCCGTGTCAATCTGGAGGCGGGCAAGCGATACCGGTTCGACCTGGAGGGCGCGGACACCGGCCGCGGCTCCCAGGCGGACCCGATCCTGGCGCTCTACGGCGACTCCTTCAACGTCTCCCACTACATTGATGAGGACGACGACGGCGGCGAGGGACTTAACAGCCGACTGACCTACACGGCGACCGCGACCGGCATCTACCACCTGGAAGTAGCGGGCTTGGACCCAGGCACCTACACGCTGTCGGTGCGTGAAATTTTGCTGGCAGTTGCCGTTCCGCCCGGTGGTCTGGGCCCCTCGGAGATCCCGGGCGCGGTCCGCAATGTGTCGGTGTCCTACTCGCCCGTCAGCGGCATTGGTGGGCAAATCGTATGGTGGGACGCGCCGGACGAGACCCAAACCGGCGCGCAATGGATCACGGAGTTCCACATCTACGGCTCAGTCAGCGGCGGCTGCGACGGCTATCTGCTGGACGAGTACGTGGTGGACCATCCCGGGTTCACCACGCCGCCGACGGACTCCAACGGCAATCCGACGGGTTTCAAGTATTTCAAGCAGGTCGATGTGGGACCCGTCCGGTTCGGTGTGGCGGCAGTCAACGCGCTCGGCGAGGGGCCCTGCGCGGAGGGGCCTGATGACCCGCCCGACCCAATCAACTACGACGACGCGGCGTGCACGCTGAACACCGGCGACATCTGGTGCGGCGTGATGACGGTGGGAAACATCACGCACCAAGGGAGCACGATCGCACACGGGTTCCTGGATGATCCTGAACGTGGCGGGGGCAGCCTCGTGGACAACACAGGCGACAGAGAGCTGTTTACAGGGTTCAAGGTCTACACGGTCACAGGCATATTCGTCGGGTCTACTGGCGCTCTCGACGGCAGCTTGTTCGTCAACCTGGACAACGACCTTTCCGACGACGAGTTGGCGGCCCTGGCGCTCCATATCGATGTCGACGGCACCACGCTCCAGCTCGATATCGTTACCAACGGCGTCACCATCACCAGCGACACGTGGCCATTCAGCGAAACCGATACCTTCTCCTCCATCAAAGGCCAGTACGCCTGGACCGGGGAGAACCTGGACGACTGGTCAACAGCGACCACCGTCACCGTCCGCCTGCGAGGCGCAGACAACTCCTGACGGCGCATGCCTTCGGGAGGCAGGAGGAGCCATGATGACCCACACCGACAGCGCCGAGAGCCGACGATTCCGGTTGCTGTTCGCCGCGGTCGGGCGCCACCCGGTGGGCCGCCTGGGCCGCCCCGAGGGCGTGGCCGCCGTCCGGCTTGGGGATGCCGGACGGCCCTGGGCTTCGCCGTGGAGAGAGCGTCCGTAGGTCGGATGAGCGGGGCGTAATCCGACAGGTACGGACTGTCGGCTTACGCTTGCGGCTCACCCAACCGACAAGACTGCGCGGTGTCGGTCCGGGAGGTGCGGTAAAGGACGGCGGGCAGGGGACCCCCGCCCCGCCCCCGGCGACAGATGACGGCAGCCTGCACTCAGCGTATTTCGGATCAAAACAGGGACGGCCTTCCTCTTGTGGCCTTCCTTGACCGGATACTGAAAAGCAAGTACTTTTCGACGCGCTATACCGAGGGTTTACGTGGAATTTCACACGTAAAGGAGGGAAGTATATGCACCCATATCGGTTACAGGGAATTCTCGTAGGGATGTGCTGTCTGACGCTGCTCGGCGCCCCCCACTATGCTCAGGCGGTCGGCGGGCGGGATACCCAGCTCGAACCCGCTAAAAATCAGCCCGCGGCGAAACCGGCGGCCACCCCCGCCCAACCCGCCGCCAGCCCGGCCACGAACGGCGGCCTCGACGGCTATACCTTTCACGCCATCACCCAGGACCACCTGCTCAAGGGGACGGACGACCCGACCTATTGGCTGATGTACGGCGGCAATTACGCCGGCTGGCGGTTCAGCCCACTCACGGACATTAACCGGGATAATGTCAAGAACCTGAGGGCGGCCTGGATGTTCCAGACCGGTATCCCGGCCCAGATGCAGGCCTCGCCCATTGTTGCCGACGGGATCATCTATCTGACTGCCGCATACAACCACCTCTTTGCCCTAGACGCGGTCACGGGCGAGTTGCTGTGGCGCTATGAACACGAGCTGCCGGACGACATGCGGGTGTGCTGCGGGCCGTCGAATAAAGGCGCGGCCATTGCCGGAGAGCTGATTTTCATGGCCACGCTGGACGCCCATGTGGTTGCCCTGAACCGGAAAACCGGGGCCGTTGTCTGGAACACCGAGATGGACCGCCATAACGACGGCTTCAGCGCGACCGTTGCTCCTCTGGTCGTCCGAGATAATCTGATCGTCGGTATTGCCGGCGGTGAATACGGCATCCGCGGCTATATCGATTCCTATGATATCAATACCGGCGAACGGAAGTGGCGTCGCTACACCATCCCGGAAGCGGGTGAGCCGGGCGCCGAGACCTGGGCCGGCGACTCCTGGAAACATGGGGGTGCCCCGACCTGGGTAACGGGCTCATACGACCCGGATGAGGATTTGCTGTATTGGGCGACGGGCAACACCTCCCCGGACTGGAACGGCGATGTCCGCAAAGGCGATAACCTCTACGCGGATTCCGTGCTGGCCCTCGACCCGGATACGGGAGAGATCAAATGGTATTTCCAGTTCACGCCCCACGATATCTGGGACTATGACGGCAATACCGATCTGTTTCTGGTCAATGTCGAACGCAGCGGCCAGACAGTCAAAGCCCTGGTTCAGCCAAACCGCAACGGCTATGTCTATGCCCTGGACCGCACCTCGGGCAAATACCTGCACGGCACCCAATATGTCGACAAGCTGAATTGGTCAAAGGGCCTGGATGAGGCCGGCCGGCCGATTGTCGATCCGCAGTTCGTTCCCACCGCCGAAGGCAAGGAATTCATCTGCCCTGGGTCTGTTGGTGGAAAAAACGGCTCGTATACTGCGGCCTATAGCCCGCTGACCAAGCTGATGTATGTGCCGGTGGTCGAAAGCTGCTGGCAGATGAAGAAGTCAACCTCCATCTTTATCAAAGGCATCCCCTTCTGGGGCGGCGGACCGGGAAAAACCCAGGGGGATGACGGCTCATCCTACGGTCATCTGTCGGCCATAGACCCGTCCACCGGCAAGATCAAATGGCGCTATCAGGACGAATATCCCATGATGGGTGGTGCCCTGGCGACCGCCGGTGGTCTGGTGTTTTCCGGCAACCTGGAGGGCCTGGCCCTGGCCTTTGATGCCGCGACCGGCGAGCCGTTATGGCAATTTCAGACCGGCTCGGCCATGCGCGCTCAGCCCATCACCTATCAGGCCGGGGGACGGCAGTATGTGGCCATCCCCAGCGGCGGCGGTGGTTTGGCCGTCACCCTGGTTGGCGAGCCGCCGCTGACGAGTAAGGGCAGCGCGCTAATCGTGTTTGCCCTACCGGAATAAACCGGCGGAGTAGGCGCGCGTGAGAGTACTGTATTGGGTGATAACGACTTCTTGGGTCTCCACTGGAGCGGCTGCGTGGAGAAAACGGCGGCGCGGGGCTGTTGTTGCGGTGCTGGGCTGCCTCTTGTGCCTGGCCTTGTCCGGGCAGGGCTCCGCGGGGGAGGGCGGACAACTCCGGGTCTGCTTTCTGGGGAATAATATGCCCTTCTCTTCTCAGCATGACGAGCGTGGATTTGACGTTGAGGTGGCGCGGGCGCTTGCCCGGACGCTGGAGCGGACGCTTGTTCCCGTCTGGGTCAAAAATGACGAGCGGATAACCGAGGTTGATGAGAGCGATTTCCCGCTTCGGCGGCTGTCCCGCAACGAATGTGACGCCATTTTGAGCGTGCCCGGCCGAGACGCCGTGCGCGAGGCCGGCAATGTGACGGTCGGCAACGCCTACTACGGGGCGGCTTTCGAGCTTCTGGGGCGTGAGGGCCAGACGCCGGCGTCCTTGCACGATATTGAGCAGCAGGTCGTTGCGGTCCAAGCCCAAACGATAGCCAGCTTTATTCTGGAGTCTCTCAAGATTTCGATGCAGACCTTTTTCTCAACCGAGGAGTCCCTGGCTGCGGTGACAACCGGAGACGCCGAGTTGGCCTTTGTCTGGGGGCCGACCGCCGGCTGGTATGCCAAGCAGGAGCCTGGGACGAAGCTGACGTTTGCCACGGCCGAGCCGCTCTCAGTGGCGCGCTGGAACGAGCATGTCGCGACGCGCGAAGAGGACGAAGCGCTCCGCACGGCCATAGATGCGGCCCTGACACGGCTGAGCAAGAGCGGCGAGCTCAAGACCATAGCGCAGCGCTACGGCGTACCGTGGTATCCCCCCTTTGAGAAAACCTATGACGTCATGGATATGTTTCGACTCTCCCGAGAAAAAGAGTAAACGCGCCAACATTTGCATGGCTGTTGAAGGGCGGGTTTGCTCTTTTGAAGCCGCACGGAAGTGAGGAGGTCTATGAGACGGGTGTATGGTGTGCTGTTGGTCGGCCTGCTACTGTCTATCCCGACCAAGGGGCTGGCTGACGAGGCGGTGAAAAACCCTTTTGCCGGTGATGCCGCGGCGATTGCTGAAGGCGATATGCTCTTCCAGGCCGTGTGTTCCGGCTACTGCCATGTGAGAGCGGAGGCCGACCGGGACGGCAAATGCCCTAATTTGTTCGACTGCGATTGGGTCAACGGTTCGGGGACGGACGCGGAAATGTTCAGGGTCGTCAGCGAAGGCGTTCCCAAGACGGAGATGGTCGGTTTTGCCGGACAACTGCCCGACGATATGCTCTGGCAGATTTTGGCCTATGTCCGCTCCGCCTCAAAGTGTGAATCGAGCGTAGAAGCAGCAGCCGATGGCGCCACGCCGGACGCGGCAGCGTCCGCCACTGCTATGCCCGCTCATCAGTAAGGAGCTGTTATGAAATCTCGTCACTGTCTTATGAGTGTCTGTGTGTATGTGACCCTGTGCTTTGTGACCTTTTCCGTGCCGGCCTTCGCCCAGCCGTTTGCCTACGTCACGCACGAGGAGTCGAACGATGTGTGGGTGATAGACACCCACACGGATGAGGTCGTGGCCAAGGTAGCGGTCGGCCAACGCCCGCGCGGCGTGCTGGTCTCGGCCGACGGGACGCGGGTGTATGTCGCCAACGGCAACTCTGACGATATTTCGGTCATTGATGCGGCAACCAATGCGGTCGTGGAGACCTTTCCGGTCGGCATCGATCCCGAGGGAATCGACCTCAGCAACGACGAGAAACTGCTGTTCGTCGTGAATGAGAACGAAGGCGTGATGCGCGTCGTCGATCTGGCGAGCAAGGCGATCGTTGCCACCGTTCAGGCCGGTATCGAGCCGGAGACCGTGGTGCTCTCGCCCGATGGCAAGCTGGCCTTTGTGCCAAATGAGACCTCGCACGACGTGACCGTTATTGACACCCAGACTTATAAAGTCCTCAGTTCGATCAAGGTGGGCGAGAATCCGCGCGGCGTGGCCTTTATGCCGGACGGGAAAACCGCCTATGTGAGTAGTGAGCGGACGCACACCGTCTCGGTGATCGATACCGAAAAACTGGCCGTGACCGAGACGATCAGCATGGGCGAACGCCCGGTCGGCATCTCGGTGCTGCCCGACGGCTCCAAGGTCTATGTCGTTCACGGTCGGGCCAACGATGTGCGCGTGATCGACCCGGCGACCAATACGGTGACCAAGACTATCGCCCTGGGCGGCAAGCGGAGCTGGTGGTCGGCCCTGACCCCGGACGGCAAAAAACTCTACGCCACCATGGGCCGCTCCAACGGCGTGGCGGTGATCGATACCGCCACCGATACGCTACTCAAGACGATTGCGGTCGGGCAGGTCCCCTGGGGCGTGGCGGTGACGCCGTAAATCCTCTTCAGAAGCGCCAAGCCAACAGGAATTGGGGCAGGCTCTCGTCGTTCTTGGTGCCGAGCTTATTCCACCAGTACTGGTACTCCATACCGATAAAAAGCCGGTCCGCACCACCGTTCAGCAGCTTGCCCAGGTCCAGGCGGAACTGCGGCTGGGTCAGAAACCAGCTTTTGACATGGTTGCCGAACTCGTCGGTCCGGCTGTGCACGTACTCGGCATAGCCTTCGATCGAGAAATCCAGATTGCCGATACTGAAGGGATAGGCCCAGTTGAGGTTGAACATGAAGCTATCGGTCTGCTTGGGAGCGCCACCGCGCGAGACGCCTCGACTGTCGTCAATATAGGCGGTCAGGTCGGTATTCAGAAAAGCAAAGCCCGGGATATCCCAAGACGCCCGCAGGCCGGGCAGATATTTGATGACCTTGGCGTCCACACTGACATTGAGGCCGACGAGCAGGGAGAAGTCTTTGATCGGCCCGATTCCGAGCTTTTTGTGTGTCAGCTTGCCGAGGCTCAGGCTCGGAAACCACTCGAAGTACAAGTCGGTGTCGTTGAAGCCGTCACCCTCGACGTCTTCGATGAAATCAGCAAAAAAGAAACTCTCCCCGTACTTCCAGCCCAGGGCGTTCTGCAAGGTCAGGATAAAGGTATTCTCATTGGCGTCCGAAAACGGGTTCTCAATATGACCGTACTGAAAGTGCAGTTCGGTCGTACTCCACTCAACCAGGGCCGATGCCGGCGAGGCTGTCAGCAAGGGTATAAGGGCTGAAACGCAGAGAAGGAGCTTGGGGGATAACACACCGCTGCCGGTGTAACGATTGTGCAGGAAGTGCATCGGCGGGAGTGTTGGTGCGCTACGCTAATTCAACCTATGGGACTTATAGAATATGCGAGCGCGGGCGTGAAACGGTTCCGTTCTGTGGTAGAGGCACAGAAGCCCCGAGGTATTGAGGAGCATCAATTGTCCTCATGAGTAGCGGCATACTCTCTAGCCAAGTCCGCCTCAATCTGTTCGTTATCGACTCCCGTCGGGTAGCCGAGGTCAACTGCTCCGAAGTGGCGCTCGAAACGTTCCCGCGCCGCCTGCCGCTCTGCTTCGGTTTGCCATGCACGAGAGCTAGGCCCTTCGTGGCCCCCTTGATATCGCTGCTCAAGAGTGGCGACGATCCAACGCGCTGGCGACGTTCCGGCGGTCTCTGCTTGGCGGCAAATCGCGCTGTAAACTTCATCGCTCAGTTTGAGGGTCAGCGTTTGGCTCATTTTCCACCCCCTCTTCACAGGTTGGTAGGTAGCGAGGGTTTTGGCTATTTGCCGGCAGGAATAAGTTGGAGAACCTTTGCCTGCACGCCTTCCATGAGCGTTTCTTGAACAAACGTACTGGCGTTCAGGATTTCAATCCCAATCAACTCGCCGCTCTCATTCAGCTCCGCCGTAATGTTAGGACTCAGCTCAACGCTGCTCGCTTCGTCCTCTTCGGAAACAATAAGATGCAGGATATCTTCTTGCTCAAAGTACGCCAGCTTTGGTTTTTTCATGGCCGATATCTTCCTGTCCGCAGTCTGAGGCTGATCTGTTGTCGAGCCGTGGCATGAACGGTAGTGGGTGTCGTTGTCTCGCCTTCCTGTTCATACGCTATCAGGACCAGCCGGTTTTTGTGTCGTCCAACGACTACCATGCGCTGTGTGGCGATATCAAAATATCGTTCTTCCGAGAACCGGACGACCTGTTCAATTATGGCAAGATCAAAGCCTCGTAATTGGGCTCGGTGCTTCAGGTAGTCGGTCCATATTATCATTCACATCTGCCTACTATGCGGCACCCAATAGAGAAGGACAGCTTACAGGATATGTGCAGTGGAATGCCCAGCGGCAAGCAATCCCACTACGGTTCCGACAGTCACATATAAACCCCGAATGCAGGGTTTCCCGCCCATGACCGCCGGATCGAGAGCGATACGTGTTAGAGGTCTCACAGTGTGTGTCATTCCCTCTCACGCTTGGAGTTTATTTTTTGTTCGTCCAACGATATAGGGTTCGCTTAGCGGATTGGGATTGGTCAGGCGGCGTGCCGAACGCTCCGGTCAAACGACTTGGCCAGAGCTTGGGCTGATTGACGTGGTAGCTTGATGACGACGAAGTATTCCGCCGGGTATAGATAATCCTCTCCGCTCTCATCAATAATTCGGATGTCACCGTCCAGAGCCGCATCTTCATCAGGCAGGATTCGGTAGAGTTTGTGGAGTTCAAGCGAGACCGGATACTCGGAGTTGTCCACGCAGATAACGAACTGAGAATGAGAAGGCTTACGCGTTTTCATCGACATCGTTACACGGCAATGTCTACTTCTCGTACTTCGGTGTTGGGCGTGTCCTGAAGTAACTCTTCGACGACGGTGAGATATTCGCGGATGGCGACCCGGATGTTCTCCAGGGCCTCCGCCTCGGTTGCGCCTTGCGACCAGCAACCCGGTAAACCAGGGCAGGAAACGCTGTAGCCTTCTTCGGAATGGTATAGGCCAATCTTGTAGCGCATTGCGTTCCCCTACCCTGGCGGCATGGAGTGGAAGGTGAGGTTTTTGACCTAGCTTTCGAGGGCGGCGCGCACGATGGGCTCAAGCTCGCCGCGGCTGTGCATTTCCTGGATGATGTCGCAGCCACCAATGAGCTCGCCATTCACATAGACCTGCGGAATGGTCGGCCAGTTTGAATAGCGCTTGATGCCGTCCCGCACGGCAGGGTCCTGCAACACGTCAACGGTCTCGTACGGCACGCCCAAAGAGTCGAAAATCTGAATCGTGGCGGCCGAGAAACCGCACATCGGAAAGGTGCGATTGCCCTTCATATAGATGAGGACTTTGTTGTTCTTCACGGTCTCGTCAATATACGCCTGTACGCTGTCTGCCATGTTCTTCTCCTCGTGTGTTCGTGGTTTATGATTTGTGCGTTTCGATATTCACCAGGCCGGATTGCCGGGCATCGGCCTCAAATTCCTGCGGGGTCATGGTTTTGAGAGCTAAGGCATGAATGCGTTCAACCATAGCCTCCTGGAGGGCGCCATACACCAAGCGGTGCCGGGCGACGGCGTTCTTGCCGTCGAACGCCGCGGACACGACGACGGCTTCGTAGTGATCTCCGCCACCGGTATAATCGCGAATATGCACCTGCGCGTCGGGCAGGGCCGCAACAATGCGGGACTGTATTTCATCGGCGGAAATGGGGGCTAGGCCTTCCGGCATGGCTGTCAACCTCCGGGCTGCACTCGGGATTCATTCGAGCGGTTGTTTGTCATGGACCTGAGCAGTGCAGGCCATGCTATCCGAGTGCCTAGCTGTCTTGCAAGGTCACTTTTGGGATGTCGTGATAAAAAAAGGGCACCCTGCAAACGGTGCCCCGTATCGATAGTACGATCACGCTCCCTGTCCGTTACTCTGTGTGAGAGCAACGCACAAGAGGCTATTTTTTCTGCATCTCGGCACCGCAGCACTTGATTGAGCCATCCCCACCCTTGGTCACGATGACCTGCGCACCGCAGCTCCCACACAGATACATTTTCCCGAGTTGATTTGCCATACTGCTTCCTCCTGTTTTCTCTTAGCGTCCGGTAAATCGGGGTTTTCGCCTGGCTAGGAAAGATTCCACGCCCTCGGCCCGATCCTGGGTTGTCTGGAGAAGGGCATACAGGTCTTCTTCCAACCGCACGCCCTGATCGAGCGTCAGGTCCAGGGCTTTATGTACCGCCTCTTTACCCAGTCGCAAAGCGATAGGGCCTTTGCCTAACAGACCGGATAGGACCTCGTCAACACGGGTCAGAAAGTCGTCCGCGGCACTCACTTCACTGACCAGTCCGATGCGATACGCCTCAGCGGCGTCAAGCTGTTTGCCGGTGAGGATGATCTCCAATGCCTTTGCCTGTCCGACCACGCGCGGCAGGCGCTGCGTCCCTCCACCAAAAGGAATCAACCCCTCGCTAATCTGGGGCAGGCTGAAGCGGGCCGTCGAAACGGCCAGACGGAGGTCGCAGGCCAGGGCCAACTCCAACCCGAGGCCGAAGGCGTTGCCGTTGAGAACCGCGAGCGTCGGTTTTGTGAGGGCCGCGAGCGCTCCGACGCACCGCAGGGAGCCGAACTGTTCCCGAATTTTCTGCGCGGTGTTGGCGGCTGGCGTCAGGCCCTCACAAAAGCTGCGGCCCGAGCCGGTCAGGACACCGATTTCGACCGCCTCGTCCTCCTCGATGGCCTGGCAGGCGGCTGTCATCTCCTGGTCCAGCCGAGGCGTGAGCCGGTTGCCCTGGCCCGGACGTGACAAGCGCAGCCAGGCTACCTTTCCTTGAATTTCGTACACCAGATCGGACACGCCGCCACCTTACCGAAAAGGGCGTCCAAAAGGACGCCCCAGCTCATTATTCGTACTGCGCTTTGAGATCTTTTTTGAGGACTTTGCCTAAAGGATTCTTGGGCAGCTCGGCCAGGAAATTGATCTCCTCGGGTTTCTTAAAGCTGGCCAGCCGTTCCTTACAGAAATCGCCAACCTCGTCCGCGGTGGCCGTCTGATCCGGCTTGAGGGCGACGAAGGCCACGATCTTCTGGCCCCAATCGACATCGGGAACCCCGATAATTGCCGCTTCATCGACTGCCGGGTGGGCGTGCAGGACCGCCTCGATTTCAGCCGGGGCAATGTTTTCACCGCCGCGGATGATGATGTCGTCCTTGCGGCCAACCAGGTAGACATAGCCGTCTGCGTCGATATAGCCCATGTCGCGGGTATGCAGCCAGCCGTTTTCATCCAACAGGGCGGCGGTCGCGCTTTCCTGATTGGCGTAACCCTTCATCACGCGCGGGGTGCGAATGACAACCTCACCGATCTCGTCGGCCGGCAGCTCCTTGTTATCGTCGTCAAGGACCTGGACTTCCACATCCGGCAGCGGTTTGCCGACCGAGGTCAAGCGCTTCAGGTTACGCTCGACTTCTTCCGGCGTGCCGTTCAGCTTATGGTCATCCGGTCCCAGGACGGTCAGGGTCGAGTTGGTTTCGGTCTGGCCAAAGGCGTTCACGAAACCGGTCGAATCCGGGAACATATCGATGGCTTTGCGAATGACGGGGAAGGCCATGGGCGCGCCGCCATAGGAGACATTCTGTAGGCTCGACAGATCGTAGTTCGAGAACTCGGGATGATCGATGAGTTGTTTGAGCATCGTGGGCACGACAAAAGCATGTGTGACCTGCTCGCTCTGGACTGCCTCCAGCCACTCTTTGATGTCGAACTGACGCAGAATGGCGATCTTCCGCCCGTTCCACAGCGCGGTCATGATGTTCATCGTGCCGGCAATATGGTAGAGCGGCGCGCACAGCAGCGAGGTACCGCGCGGGCTGCCGTCCGCCATCTCGATGGTGCCGATGACATAGTTGGTGAATCCGCCGTAGGTCAGCATCACGCCCTTGGGCAAGGAAGTCGTGCCGCTGGTATACATCAGGATGGACAGGTCGCCCTCGTCCACCTCGACCTCTTCGATGTCGGGCGAGCCCTGCTCAATAAAGTCGTCGTAGTGCAGCATATCGTCACGCCGCGCTTCGATCGTGACATATTTCTCCACACAGCCGAGATTGGGCTTGAGGCTATTGACCAGGTCGATATAGCGCTCGCCCACAAACAGCAGCTTGGTCTCCGCCGCGGTAATCATATATTCCAATTCCGGCGGCTTGGCCCGATAATTCAGCGGCACAAAGGTCGCGCCCAGCGTGGCCGTGGCATAATAGGCTTCGACGTATTGGGTGCAGTTTGTCTGTAAGATGGCCACGCGATCACCAGCCTGAATACCCTGATCGCGCAAGCTGCTGGCCAGCCGTTTGACCCGATCCACGAGGGCTCCATAGGTCAACCGGCTACCTTCAAAGGCCAGGATCTCCTGGTCCGGAAACATCATACCTGGAATGCCGATGAACTGTGACGTATTCATGCCTGCTCCTTTACCAGTGCAAATAGATTTTGTTCCAGTCGTAAGCCATCGGATAAACTCAGGTCAGCCCCGTGTCGGACGGCCCGTTTCGCCAGGGCGACAACTGTTGGATGATAACGGGACAGTGTGTATGCCACAGATTTAGCCTCCGTCAAGAGGGTCGCCAGGGGAACCACCTGATTTACCAGGCCAATTTGAAGGGCCTGGTCTGCCCTGAGCCGCTTGCCGGTGAGGACCATGTCCAGGCCGCGACCGAGTCCGATTGCCCGGGGGGCGGTCTGCGTCCCGGCGACGCCGGGGATCATGCCCAGACCGGTTTCCGGCAAAAAGAAGACCGTGTCATCCGCGGCAATGCACAGGTCACACAGCAGCGCCATTTCCATTCCGCCGCCGACGGTATAGCCGTGGACCGCCGCAATGGTGGGTTGGGGCAGGTGCAACAGCAGCCCCCAGTTATCCCGTTGCCAGCGGACTTCACGAGCCCGCAGCGGAGAGGGCGCCGAACCGAACTCTGAGACATCTCCGCCGGTACAAAAGGCCGGGCCTTCGCCCCGCAGGATCATGACCCGGACCTCGGGATCATCTCGCACGGCCCGGAGAATCTCGTACAGATCGTCCCGCATCTCCACATTATAGGCATTGAGCATGGCCGGCCGGTTGAGGCTGACAACGGCGACGCTGCCGTCTTTTTCGTACAGGACTGCGGGAGAAGACATACTCACTCTTTATGCCGAATAGACAATCCGGCCGTCAATGATTGTGGTCTGGACGCGTGCCCGGCTGATCGCTTCAGCCGGGAGCCGCGTCAAGTCGCTATCGAGGATAATCATATCTGCGTGCATACCGGGGATGATGCTGCCGACTTGGTTTTCCTCAAATCCAACCCAGGCCGCTGCGTGGGTGAACAGACCAATCGCCTCAAGACAGGACAAGCGTTCGGCCGGATTAAGCGTCATGCCGGTTCGGGACTGGCGCGTGACGGCAGCCTGAATCGCGACCAGTGGGGCCTGCGGGGCGATCGGACAATCTGAACTACCGACAACCGGGATGTTACGCTCCCGGAAACTTTTCGCCCGGTACAGCCAAGCGTGTACCTCCGGGTCAACTTCCGCCACATATTTATCGCCATAAAAATGCACAAAGCCGGGCTGCACCACCACCGCACAGCCGGTCTCGGCCAGGCTGTCGAGCAACGGCGGCGGACAGAGCGTGCAGTGTTCAATCCGGTGACGGTGATCGCGGCGAGGCAGCCGCTCTTGGGCCTGCCGAATCGCGTCGAGGGCCGCGCAGACGGGAGCTTCTTCAACGGCATGGATGGCGACCTGAAACCCGTGTCGATGCACCTGCCAGACCATTTCAGCCAGCTCATCCGGCGGTGGATACAATGCGCCTCCGCTTTCGTGCAGCATGATTTTGATACTGCCCATCCGAACCTGAGCAGACTGTTGGTTGGCTTGCTTAAAGGCGGAGAGGCCGTCCGGCCTCACTTGAGAGAATGCCTCAACCCCAATCATAACGGTGGCATGGGGACGTATGACGCCGTTGGCTCGTAAAGTGGAGAAGCGTTCGATAGCCTCAAGCGTATTGCCGGCGCTGGCGTCATGAAACGAACACACCCCGTGTTTGAGCAATGCGCGGTTGACCTGTCTCAAGCCAGCCTGAAACTCCTCCGACGGGAGCGGAGGCATGACGGTCCGCAGAAACGACTCCAATTCATAGACCACGCCCGTTGGTTCTCCACCTGCATCACGCTCAATGTTACCGCCGCTTGGAGGGGTAAACTGGGCGTGTATGCCGGTTTGCCGGAGCGCTTCGCTGTTCAGAACGGCAGCATGGCCGGTCCGATGGCGCAGGATCACGGGTCGGTCGGTCGCTATGGCATCGAGGTCGTGTCGATTCGGCGGGCGTTTCTCGTCGAGAAAGAATTCGTCATAGCCATAGCCGCGCAGCCAGTCTTGCGGGCCGAGAGTAGTCAGACGCGCCCGGAGTTGAGAGCGGATTTCAGCAATCGACCGGGCTGCGCTCAGGTCTGCGCCGCAGTAGCGGCTTGCCCAGGCAAAGAGGTGCAGGTGGGGGTCGATGAAGCCGGGCAGGACCGTTCTCCCGGCACACGCTAAGGTCTGTGTTTTCGGCGAGACAAAGGCCCGCAGTTCCTGCTCGGTGCCAAGCGCGAGGATTTTCCCTGCCGCGATAGCGACCGCCTGCGCTTCAGGCCGGTTCGGGTCGAAGGTGAGGACATGTCCACCGTACAGCAGCAGGTCAGCAGTGTGGGGTGCGGAAGACATAGACCCCAGAAAAAGAAAGAGCGAGGTTTCCCTCGCTCCTCACTGTTAGGTGTACTGTTTGCAACAGACCGGTATCAGTCGGACGACGGAAGCGGCTTGGCTTCCTTGAGCGGCATTTCTTTATCGCAGCAGTGGAGTGCGCCGTCGCCCGGCTTGTTGCACAGTACCTCAGTCCCGCACTCTCCACACATATAGCGTTTACCCAGTTGTGCCATTGATCCCTCCTGTCGTGATATTCCTCTACAAGTAATATCTACTGTAGAAACGGTAACTTGGTCACCTCGGCTATCATGTCCGTGTCCGGCCTGTCAATCCGCAGTCGGGTGCCCGGCTCGCCATGTTCGCGCCGGACATAGCCCAGGGCAATCGGTCGGCCCAGGGTTGGGGAGGTTGTGACGCTGGTCAGCCAGCCGACTTGCTTGTCGTCCTTCACCAGTCGGTCGCCGCGTATCGGCAATGCAGCCTGCGCCTCATTTTGCAGCAGAAACCCACTGAGATGACGATTCATACGCCCGCGCGCCGAGGCCCGCTCGACGACTTCCTGGCCCAGATAACAGCCCTTATTAAAACTGATGGCTCGGTCGAGGCCGACCTCCAGCACGATTCTGTCTTCGTCCATGTCGAGGCCATACCACGGAATGCCGGCCTCAACCCGCAGCATATTCAGCGCGGTATGGCCGACGGGAAGCAGCCCGTCAAGTCGAGCGAGCGCCTGCCAGACGACGGACGCCCGCTCGCCGGGAACGTGAAACTCATAGCCGCCCTTACCGGTCTGGTCGGAGCGAACCACGCGAACCTGGACATCGGCAATCGTTGCGTCCCGATGCTGTAACTCTTGCTCCGGCAAGGAAGAGAGGCCGGCTGTTGCCAGAACCTGTGCCGCGGCCGGACCCTGGACCGCAAGGGTCACCTGGTGGGTGCTCAGGTCTTCAATTTCCACATCGTCGGCAATGATAAAACGGTCGAGGGCTTCAATGGTTTTCTCTTTGATACGGGCATCAATGTCGAGAAATATGGCCGACTCCTCCGCATAGACGCGCAAATCCGCCACAAGCCGTCCCTGCTCGGTCAGCAGCGTTGCCGGACAGCCATCGCCGGGCCGCAGGGCTTTGACATCGTTGGACAGCATGCCCTGCAGAAAATCACTGCGATCTTCTCCCGTGAATTTCACCTGAGTGCGAAAGGACAGGTCAATCAGTCCCGCCTTTGCGCAGACGGCTGCGTATTCGTCTTGCGGGTTGGTGAAGGCGTTCGGCAGTTCAAGGCCGCGATCGTCGGTGAGCGATACGCCCTGACTTTCAAGCCAGGCAGAGAGGGTGCTTTTCATAGTAAGTAGGCTATAGCAAAGAGGGATTTGCGAGGAAAGGTTGGGAGGCTAGCGCGTTTCACGATAAGTTGTAGCCATGCCAGTCCGCGCTCGTCGGGAAAGACAAGGGCTGGCACCAAGCGGCCAGGGAGGGGATGGGGGGCTCCCCGCCTGGGAGGGCGGCCATCCTGGCCGCCATGCGGGCTGGAAGCCCGCACTCCTCAAGGAGGAGAGAGACGCGCTACACGGCATCGTGATTTGCTCTAGGCTCTCATGCGTTCGGTGTAACAAACTTACTGGAGCGCAAGATGCAGGGCCAGAACGACTGCTCCACCGAAAATAACGAGACCGCCGATAATAGCAATCCAGTCCATTATTCGTTTCCCTCACGACGCCGCGTTCAGCCTGCGTAAACCCCGCACGGCCTGGATGCGGTCCTGGGCCAGGGTAACGGCCAAACGGTGGGGTGGGATGTCTCGCTGCTTGGCTCGGGCAAAAAGCGTTTTCAGGGTGGAGTAAATCTGCTCGGTTTTGGCCTTGGCCCGCTCGCGCCGATAGCCGCCGGGGCCTAGCTCATCCGCGACGTTAATCAGCCCACCGGCGTTAATCGCAAAGTCCGGCGCGTACAGAATGCCGCGCGCGTGCAGCGCGTCTCCGTCGGCCTCGGTCAGGAGTTGGTTATTGGCCCCACCGCCGATAATACGGCACTGAAGGTGAGGAATCGTCTCCGGATTGAAAATACCACCTGCGGCACAGGGGGCGAGGATGTCGCACTGCTGAGTCAGAATATCGGTCGGACCGACAACCTCGGCGCTGAGTTCGGCCTTCGCTTTGTCGGCCCGGGTCGCATCCACATCCGCGACTATCAGCCGTGCCCCGGCCTGGTGGAGATATTGCGCCAGCGAGTAGCCGACTTTCCCCAGGCCGGGCAGGGCCACGCTCAAGCCCTGAAATTCGGCCTTGCCATCCGTTTCTTCAAGACACGCCCGCAGGCCAGAGAAGATGCCCCAGGCCGTCATGGGGGACGGGTCTCCGCCGCCGCCAAACGCTTCCGCTCGTCCGACCCCGAACCGACTCTCGGCCCGGACGTGTTCAATGTCCGCGGTCGTCGTGCCCATGTCTTCGGTTGGAATATAGCGGCCGGCTAAGGACTCTATGGCGCGGCCCAGCGCCCGAAACACGATCTCTCTATTTGTGACTGTCTGACTGGCGACGACAACCGCCTTGCCGCCGCCATACTCCAGGCCGGCCAGGGAGGCTTTATAGGTCATGGCCTGGGAGAGGCGCAGGACATCCGTCACCGCGTCAGCCTCACTGGCATAGGCCCGCATCCGGATGCCACCCAGGGAGGGGCCTAAGGTGGTATCGTGGATGGCAATCAGGGCGGTGAGGCCAGCGTTTTGGTCTGTGCAGAAGACCACCTGTTCGTGGTCTTCCGCCTGCATGCGTTCAAAAAGCGTCATACGGGTTATTCATACGGCAACTAAAACGTCGTCGCCATCTACTTTGACCTCATAGGTGTCCTGTTTTTCGTCCGGGTCTTCACCGTTTTCTCCGGTCGTGACATCGAAATCCCAGGCGTGCCACGGGCAGGTGACCATATTGCCGTCCAGCTCGCCTTCGCCTAATGGGCCACCCTGGTGGGGGCACACATTGTCCAGGGCGTAGAACGTACCATCCACATTGAAAACGGCGACTTGCTGGTCGTTGACCTCAAAACACCGCCCTTCGCCTGCGGGGATATCACTCGTCGAGGCCACTTTGACGAAATCGGCCATGCTGTCCTCCTGTGTCTGAAATATCAGCGAATTAAACAAATTACGCTACGGGCCGCAAGGTTAGTCAAGGGTCAGTCAGATAGACTGGTGCACAAAAAAGCCCCTGCGTCAGACCGTCAGGACGACCCAGGGGCTGTCAGCCAGGAGCAGGATTCTTTTAGCCGCCGTAGAAGACCTTGTCTCCCAGGTCGGCCATGTGCAGCGTCGCCAGGTCCGCACGTCCTTCGGGCTGCTTCTGGACAACCGCGTTCACCACTTTTCCCACAAAGATAGAGTGGTCGCCGTTCTCGACCGTTTGCTCCAACGAGCACTCGACATAGGCCGGGACGCTGGCGAGTACCGGCGCGCCGGTCGTGCCTGCGCTGTATTCCTCACCGTTAATGGTGTTGCCGTCTTTTTCAACCGGTTTGAAAAAGGCGAAGGCCGGGCCCTGCTGTCCTTTGCCCAGGATGTTGAGGGCAAAAGAGCCGGCTTTTTTTATGATGTCATGCGCACTGGCATCGGCCTTAACACCAACCACGACCAGCGGCGGATCAAAGGCGGTCTGGGTCACCCAGTTCACGGTTGCGGCGGCGATCTCGCCGTCTTTTTCCGCGGTCAGCACATATAAGCCGTAGGGGATCATACGGAGAGCGGTTTTCTTGGCATCTGCATCCATCAGTCTTTCTCCTTTTTCTGAAAAATTGTCCCTGGGTTGTATCTGCCCCCTGCCGCGCGTTCAAGTCCGGCCCGTTTGCGCGTCAACCCCGCTCAGCTATGTAGAACGTGCGCGCAGATGAATCCGACTCTCTCAGGGAGATAGTCATCGTAATGCAGAAAAGAGCAGAGACTCATACTCGCACCGGGGTGGAATACCAGCAGCCTGGGGCCGCGTATTTTGAGCAGCGCCAATTGCGGCGTCACGCCCGAGTCTGGTCGCTCTGGGCGTTGGGTGTCGGCGCCGTGATCTCCGGCGACTTCTTTGGCTGGAACTTTGGCCTGACGGCCGGTGGTTTTTGGGGGCTGTTTATCGCGACGGTTATCATCACCGTCATGTATATCGGCTTATGCTATTCCATTGCCGAGATGTCGCCCGCCCTGCCGCATACCGGCGGGGCGTACTCGTTCGGTCGATCCGCCCTGGGACCCTGGGGTGGTTTTATCACCGGGCTCGGGGAAAACATTGAGTATGTGCTGACCCCGGCGGTAATTGTGGTCGGCATTGGCGGCTATCTGGGCGCGATCTTTGAGACGCCCGAGGTGTTTGCCCCGGTGTGGTGGCTGCTGGCGTATGTGCTCTTTGTCGGTCTCAACATCTGGGGGGTGGAGATCACGTTTCGGGTTGCCGTAGGCATGACCTTCGTTGCTCTGGCGATCTTACTGATTTTCTATATCGGGGCGGTGGCGCATTTCTCCTGGGAGTGGCTGCTCAGCATAGAACCGGACGGGGGGGCGAGTCGGGTCCTGCCCAAAGGCTGGCTGGGCATTGGGTGGGCCTTGCCGTTTGCGATCTGGTTTTATCTGGCGATTGAGGAATTACCCTTGGCGGCAGAAGAGTCTCACGACCCAAAACAGGACATGCCGAAAAGCATTCTGTGGGGTCTGCTGACCCTCATCTTCACGGCTTTTGCAATCCTCTTCCTGAACGCGGGTATCGCACCCGGCGCCAAAGAGGTCGGGCTGTCCGACGAACCGCTGTTCTTGGGCTTTCGGACGATCTTTGGCCAGGGGATAGGCACAAAGCTGTTGGCCCTGATTGCGGTGGCCGGTTTGATCGCCAGCTTTCACACCATTATTTTTGCCTCTGGGCGTAACATCTACTCCCTGTCCCGAGCCGGCTATTTCCCCCACTGGATGTCGGTCACCCACGGCAGCCGTCAAACGCCCCATATCGCACTCATTATCGGGGCGATTATCGGCTACGCTGTCGCCCTGGCTATTCATTACTCCGAGGCCATATTCGGCGACGTTCCAGTCGGGGCGGTGCTGCTCAATATGGCCGTATTTGGCGCCGTGATCTCGTATATGCTGCAAATGGTGTCGTTCGTCCTGCTGCGCAAAAATCTGCCACATATCGAGCGCCCGTATCGCAGTCCGGTCGGCATACCTGGCGCCTGGACCGCTTTCGTCATTGCGCTGATTACGCTGTTCTTTTTATTCCTCAATCCAGCCTACCGGGCCGGCGTCTGGGGCTGTGCGGTGTGGTATGCTGCGGCGGTACTCTATTTTGCCCTTTACGGTCGCAAAACCCTCGTCTACTCGCCCGAAGAGGACTTCGCCGTCACCCAGCGGGCCGCCCACGGCCTGGATTAAGACCGGCGGGCCTCCATCGTGGCGCGGGCTTCCAGCCTGTGGACCGGCGGAATATCTCGCTAACCGCTTGCCTCTGCCCCGTCTGAAATACTCTTACCAACGGTCCACGCAGGACCTTACGACTCAACCTCCACCATCCAGCCGTGTCGGTCGGGCTTCAGGCCGCGCTGGATGGCGGACAGTTCGTCAAACAGGCGTTGGGACAGCGGGCCGACCTGGCCGTCGTTGATGACAATATTCTCGTCTTTGTACGACAGCTCGCTGACCGGCGAGATGACGGCCGCGGTTCCGGCCCCAAACACCTCGCGCAACAGTCCGTTCCGCGCCGCAGTCAGGACTTCGCTAATGGTAATGGGCCGCTCTGCCACCCGCAGCCCAAAGTCCTGGGCGAGTTGGAGGACGGAGGCGCGGGTCACGCCTGCGAGGATAGTCCCGGTGACCGGTGGGGTGACGAGTTCATCCCCGAGCACAAAGGCGATATTCATCGAGCCGACTTCTTCGATGTATTGCTGTTCGACGCCGTCGAGCCACAACACCTGGGCGAAACCGTCTTTATGGGCTTCTTCGCCGGCGAATAAACTGCCGGCATAATTCCCGGCCGTTTTCGCGGCCCCGGTTCCACCCCGCACGGCCCGCACATAGCGGTCTTCCACCCGTATCCGCAGCGGCTTGAAGCCTTCGGCATAATAGGCGGCAACCGGCGAAAGAATAATAAAGAACCGGTAGGTGTGAGACGGCCGCACCCGCAGGTCGGGATCGCACGCAAAAGCAACCGGCCGGATATACAGGGAGGTGCCGGGCGCACGCGGCACCCAATCCTGGTCGAGTTTCACCAACTGCTTGAGCGCCGAGAGAAAGAGGTCCGGGTCAATCGGCGGGATGCACAGCCGGACGGCAGAGCGATTGAAGCGGGCGATATTGCGCTCCGGCCGAAAGAGCCGAATGGTATCGTCCGGCGAACGATAGGCCTTGAGTCCCTCAAAGATGGCCTGGGCATAGTGCAGGCCGACGGTGGCCGGTTCCAGCGACAGCGGCCCGTACGGGACGATACGCGGGTCGGACCAACCCGTATCGGCCACACCATCCAGGAGAAACATATGATCGCTAAAGACCTGGCCAAACCCGAGCGCGTCGTCGTGCGGTTTGGGTTTGGGCCGAGGGCTATGGGTAACGGGAATGTGCATAGTCATGGTAACTCTCTACGGAAGGTCGGAGTGTAACAGAGATGAGAGGGCTATCGAAGCAGGCTCGCGCATTGACTTCGGCTGGCTGTGCGCGTTAGGGTCGGTGCCTGTTTGATGCCGACACAAGGAGGACGCATGGCTCGTATTCCCTATCCCAATCTTGAAGACTTACCCGAAAAGGTCCGTGCCGCAGCGGAAAAGCTCCCGCCGCTCAATATCATGAAGATGTTCCTGAACGCGCCGACGAACGCCCTGCCGCTGCTGTCGTTTGGCCAGTCCATTCTGACGAAACAAGAGCTGGGCGCCCATCTGCGGGAGCTGGCTATCCTGCGGGTGGCGCATTTGACCGGGGCCAACTATGAGTGGACCCAGCATGTGCCCATCGCCAAGGAGACGGGGGTCACGGACGCCCAGGTAGAGGCCCTACCGCACGGCGCCGACGGGCCCGGCGCGGACGCCTTCAACGAGCTGGAAAAGCGCGTGCTGCGTTTTACCGATGAGGTCACGCAGGATGTCAAAGCGTCGGCCGAGACCTTCGCGGCCTTGGAGAAGGATTTGGGGCCGCGTCAAATGGTCGAGCTGGCCCTGGCCATTGGTTTCTACGGCATGGTGGCGCGGGTGATGGAATCGTTCGAGGTCGAGTTGGAACCCACGGCCGGGACGTATTCGATCGCTCAGCTCCGGCGCTGAGCTCAATCGGCCGCGTAGATCCGGGGGACTTTCCAGCGCTCGAAGAAACCAGGCTTGGGCTTCTCGTCTGCCTTGAGGTCTGCGACATGGGCATCGATGTCCCGGTACAGCCGGGCAACATCAATCCCGTGTGAGCTGGGACGAAAGTCTTCAAGCCGCATGAGGGCCTGGGTCAACAGGTTGATCGCGCCCTGTGAGCCGCCCCGGTTGAAACGCATGTGGAGGCCGGTGGCCAGGCGGATCAGGGCTTCGTAAAATGTTTTGTCTGCGGTGTCGGCTTCATGCCAGGCCTCTTCGAGCACCTGGTGGCTGTCGAAGTATGCCCGACGGTTAAAAAGCCGAACGGCCTGCTTGAGCTTTGGCTGCATCACGATTATGACAAGAGAGAAAGTCTGAAAGCGAGGATTATCCTATGCCGCTACGCACGGTTGAGCAATACAAAGACAGCCTGAAGGACGACCGGCTGGTCTATTTTCGAGGCCAACGCATCCCCGACGTGACCGCGCATCCGCTGGTTCAAACCGCCATCGATCACGAGGCGACCGACTATCGTCTCATGCACGACCCGGAGTACCGGGAGCTGGCCGTTGTCCAGAACCCCGAAACCGGCGAGGAGATGAGCCGCTATTTTCTGCCGCCGCAGAGCGCCGAACACCTGCTCAAACGGAGCGAGTTGATTGAAACCGCCTGCCGGGAGGGGGGGACGCTGGTCGTGCTGGCCAAAGTGGTCGGCAGCGATGCGCTGTTTGGCCTGCTGCGCACCTCTCAGAAAATAGATGCCGCCTGCGGAACCGCCTACCATCAACGGGTCAAAGCCTTTTATGACTACTGCTGCACAGAAGATATCAGCTTTGCCCTGGCCCAGACCGATACCAAGGGCGACCGCGCCCTGCGCCCCTCGGAACAGGAAGACCCGGATTCGTATCTGCGTATTGTTGAAGAGCGGCCCGACGGCATCGTGGTGCGCGGGGCCAAGGTCCACACCTCAAATACTACCCACGCCAATGAGATGATCGTCCTGCCCACGCGGGCCATGGGCGAGGAGGACAAGGACTACGCGGTCGCCTTTGCCATCCCGCTGGATACGCCGGGGCTCAAGCTGCTGATGAGCGGCTACGGTTCGTACACCCAGCGCAACAGCTTCGATCATCCGGTCAGCTCGGGCGTAAAAATGACCGAAACGCTGACCATCTTTGATGATGTGTTCGTGCCCAACGAGCGGATTTTCTTACAGGGCGAGTGGCAGTTTGCCGGTCCCTTGGCGCTGTCGTTTGTCGAGTATCATCGTCTGACCGCGATCTCGTATAAACTGCCCTTTCTGGACCTCCTGGCCGGCGCCGGGCGCTTGATGGCCGAGTACAACGGCATCGAAAGGGCCGCCCACGTCAAAGAAAAACTGTTCTGGCTGGCCAGTTATGCCGAGACCACCCGCTCGCTGACCCATATGGCCTGTCTGAAGGCGCGCGCGACCGACTTCGACATGGTCATCCCCGACCCTCCGACCGTGAATATCGCCAAGCACCATTTTGCGGCCGATTTCCACCAGGCCCTGTCCCACGTCCAGGACTTGGCCGGCGGTATTCTGGTGACCGCGCCGGCGGTCGAAGACCTGCGGAGCGAAGAGACCGGACCCTTGATCGAAAAATACATGAAGGGCAAGACGGGCACCTCGGGCAAGGAACGGCTCCAGGTAATTAACCTGATTCAGGACATTACCACCTCGGACTTTGGGGGCTATAACGCCGTGCTGGCCCTGCACGCCGAAGGCTCTATGGAAGCGGAAAAGATGCAGCTCTATCGTGAGTATGACTGGCAGCGGGTGCGCGATTACGCCAGCAAAATGGCCCGGATTGGCAAGGAGTAGACAAGCAGCGAACCGCATCGTATCGGCCTCCGTAGGGGCGGTTCGCGAACCGCCCCTACACCTACGGAACACGGCGCAGTGTAGGGACGTTCGTGAGCGGCGGTTTCGGCAGATTTCCCAACCAGCGGCAGCGGCTTTCAATCGTGGAATGGACTTCATTCTTGCCAAGTGTGGCAGTCCAATCACCCAATGCACCTGATTACCCCCTACAGCGGCGTTGCTTGCCGGCCATGATCTGGCCGACGCGCTTGGGTGGATGAGCGGAGTGTAATCCGACACCGTTGATGCCGGGCTGCCCCTACCGTCCGGCGTTTCCTTTTCCGCGTCTTCGTAACGTCAATGTCCGGACCGTTGTCGGATTTTCTTTGTCCAGGTCCCAATGCAGCGGGTTGTTGAGAATGTATTCTCGGGCCCCGGCCAATTTCCGCTCATTTCGAATAACCCGCTCGTAGTAATTGCGCTGCCATAGCACCTTGCTAGCGGCACCTTGAGCACGGTTCACCTGTTTAGTTGAGACGGTTTTGAACGCGCCGATCAAACGTCCTAGCGGTTTGATCCGCCTCAGGGCGGCCCCCGTAGGGGCGGTTCGCGAACCGCCCTCAATTACTCACAGGTCGGCGCCCTACGGAGGCGTAGCTTGCCGGTCTGCGGTCGGCAAGCTACGGATCGTCTTGCCTGCCTGTCGTTCGGCGACCGCCAAGTCAAACTGAGTCTGAAGGTTCAGCCAGAATTGCGGCTCGACGCCGAACCAGTGCCCGAACCGCAAGGCGGTGTCGCCGGTCACGGCCCGCTTGCCGGCAATGATCTGGCCGACGCGGTTTGGCGGCACCCGAATCTGACGCGCAAACGCCGTGGGTGTTACGCCCATTTCGGCAAGCTCGTCTTTGAGGATTTCGCCGGGATGAACGACCCGCTTCAGCATATGGTCCTCCTCATTACCCCTGATGGTAATCAACGATCTCGAACTCGCTTGGTCCCGGATGTCCATCCGGCCAAGCGAAGCAGAGTCGCCATTGTCGATTGATCCGAATGGCGTACTGTCCTTTCCGTGCGCCTCTAAGGGCCTCCAGCCGGTTGCTCGGTAAAGCCCTCAGAGTTGTCAACGACGGCGCCGCGTTCAAGATCGAAAGCCGTTTCGCGGCCTGTATTTCAAAGCCTTGAAACGCCCTGACGAATGCTCCAGCCGCAAACCGCCGGGTTTTTTCGTCTCTGTAGCTCAGTATCATTCGAGTATGGGCAGCAGACTATGACGATGGACGTTAAGCGTCAATCCACGCCCAGGGTGTCCACGCTGTCGGCGGGAGCCTGGCCTGGGCGTGCCGAAGGGCTCGGTAGTAGGTCGGCTGAACAGAGCGTCATTGACTGTCAGGCTTGGCGGGAGCGACGAAAACCCGTATTCAAAGGACAATAGATACACAGCACACGACCAAAGGAGGGGAATATGAATCGGTACGGAGAAAACACCCAGCCCCAGGCCGCGGCCGGCTGGCAGTTGGCGCGGCTGTCGTCGCCCAGCGCGCTGTTCGGGGCGAATGGGATGCGCATGGGCTCGGATGGGAAACTCTATGTTGTCCAGGCGTTCGGCAGCCAGGTGAGCGCGGTCGATACGGGCAGCGGTGGATGTGAAACGATCTCGCCGGTTGGCGGGCCGATTGTAGCGCCGGATGACATCGCCTTTGACTCGCACGACGTCATGTATGTGACCGAGGTGATGAGCGCGCGGGTCAGCGCCCGTACGCCCAGCGGTGAGGTCCGCGTCATTGCGGATAATGTACCCGCGGCAAACGGCATCACCGCCTACCAGGACCGCTTGTTCATGGATGAGTGCCGCCCCGGCGGCCGCCTGTTTGAACTGTATCCGGACGGCCGGGAGCCGCGGGTGATGGCCGAGAACCTGCCGCTGCCGAATGCGCTCTCGGTTGGGCCTGACGGCAAGCTGTATTTCCCGCAAATCGCGGCGGGTGAGATCTGGCGCTGCCCGCTCGAAGGTGGAGCGCCTGAGCGCTTTATGGACGGATTCGCGGTCCCGACTGCGGTCAAGTTCGATCAAAATGGCCTGCTGACCACAACCCAGGCCGCCAGCGGGGAAGTGACGAAGATTAACATCCAGAGCGGAGAAAAGACCGTTGTCGCCAGCGTCCGACCGGGGATCGATAATCTTGCCTTTGCGGCTGACAACCGGCTGTTTATTTCGCACTTTGTGGACGGTGGGGTCGCCGAGATTCTGGCGGACGGAACCGAGCGCGTCCTGGTGCCCGCGGGTTTGCTCGGTCCGTTCGGTATCACCGTGACCGGTGACGGCACGGTCTATGCGGCCGACGGCATGAGTATGATCTCCGTCAGCCGGGACGGACAGGTCAGCCGCCCGACGATGTTTACCCAAGAGGGCTATCCCGGCTTTATCCGCGGTATTGCCGCCGGTCCGGCGGGCAGCGTGTATGTCACGACCTCGGCCGGCGAGGTGGTCCTGTATAATTTCAGCACGCGTGAGGCGCAGACGCTGGTCAACGAACTCAACGAACTGTATAGCCTGGCGCCGACTCAGGACGGCGCGGTCGTGGTGGCAGAGGGCGGCGAGGGACGCCTGCTCAAGGTGACCGCAGACGGCAACGTCACCGTCCTGGCCCGTGGTCTTGGCCGGCCGACCGGCGTGGTCGTGGCCGATGACGGCTCGTGCTATGTCAGCGAGCCCGACAAGGGCCGGGTGTCGCAGGTGAATGGTGGCAGCTCGGTCGTGGTCGAGGGCTTGTCGTCACCCCAGGGGCTCGGCCTGCTTGGCGATCAACTCTTAATCGTTGACGCAGGCAGCAAAGAACTCATCGCCGTGTCGCTCGGAACAAAACAGCAACAGACGATTGCTGCCGGCCTGCCGGTCGGCGCCCAGCCCGGCGTGACTCCGCAAGTGCTGATGGGGATAGCCGGTCTGATCCAGGGGCCGCTCACACCCTTCTCCGGCCTGGCCGTGGGCGGAGACGGGACGGTCTATATTGCTGCCGATGGCGAGGGCAGCGTGCTGACGCTCAAGCGGGCCTAGAGATGTATGAGGGACGGTTGACGCCGTCCCTCCGTCAGGTCGCCTGCGCTTAGGGAACTTCCAGAATAATCTTGCCGAAATTCTTATTGTCTTCCATGTATTGATGCGCCTCGGCCGCCCGCTCCAGGGGAAAGCGGCAATCGATAATGGGCTTGATCCGGCCCGCGCTTAAAAGCGGCAGCCAGTTCGCCTGAAAGCGGCGGGTGATGTCGATTTTATCCGCCAGGGTTCGAGTGCGCAGCACAGAGCCAAAGACCTGGAGTCGTTTTCTCAGAATCAGTCCCAGGTTCGTCTCTACTGTGACTCCGCCCATCACACCGACGAGGACCAGTCGGCCGCCGAGCGTGAGACTCTTGAGGTTCCTGTCCCAATACGCCGCGCCAATAAAATCTTCTATGACCTCAACGCCTTTGCCGTTGGTGGTGCGTTGAATCCACTCGGCGAAGTCCTGCTCTTTGTAGTTGCAGCCGGCAGTCGCGCCGAGGTCCACACAGCGTTGGATCTTTTCGGCCGAGCCGGCGGTGACCAGCACGCTGGCACCGGTCTCGCGGGCCATCTGAATCCCGGCTGTCCCAACTCCGCTCGCCCCGGCATGAATCAGGATGGTTTCGTCCCGCTTCAGACCGGCCAGGGTAAATATCGTTTCCTGCGCGGTGAAATACACCTCCGGGACGGCCGCGGCTTGGGTGAAGCTCCAGCCCTCGGGAATCGGCATGGCCATCCGGGCATCAATGACCGCTTTTTCCGCGTAGCCGCCCCCGCCGACCAAACCGAAGACCCGCTGGCCGACGGCAAGCGTGGTCACTGCCGAGCCCACGGCCTCCACTTCGCCGGCGAGTTCGAGTCCGAGGATGTCGGACTCGCCCGGCGGCGGTGGATAGTGGCCCTGGCGCTGGAGCGTATCCGCCCGGTTCAGGGCGGTTGCACGCACCCGCACAAGAATCTGTTCAGGGCTTGGTAGCGGATCAGGGACGCTGCCCAGCTTGAGCACGTCCGGGCCGCCCGGTGCTGTAATGGTAATGGCTTGCATATGGGGTCTTCCTTGTTCTGTCCCCTCCCCGGAGGGGAACCCTCACCCTAGCCCTCTCCCAGCGGGAGAAGGAACGTATGTCGAATCGCCGCTCGGTTACTTGCCGGTGAAGCGGGCCTTGCGTTTCTCGACAAAAGCGGTAATTCCCTCCGCGAAATCAGGCGTTCCCATCGACAGGGTGATCGAGCGGGCTTCACTATGCAGTTGTTCGTGTAAGGAGTTGCCGAGGCTTTGATTGAGCAGCAGTTTGGTCCGTCCAAACGCGGCGGTCGGACCCTGGGCCAATTCCTCGGCCAGTTTTCTCGCCTCGGCCATGACCTGGTCGGGCTCGACCACGGCGGTGAGCAGCCCCAGGGTCAGCGCCTCTTCAGCCGAAACGGGTTTGTTGCGCAAAAACATCTCGGTCGCCTTGGCCAAGCCCACGTGGCGCGGCAGGAAAAAGGTTGAGCTGGAGTCCGGGCTTGCACCGATGCCCAGAAAGGCGGTGACGAGATTGACCTGAGGCGAGGCAATACGGAAATCGCAGGCGAGGGCCAAACCGAACCCGCCGCCCGCGGCCACGCCGTTGAGCGCGGCAATGACGGGTTTGGGAATTTCGCGGATCATGGCAATGGCCGCGTGCAGGACGGGCATCATTTTCTCCAGGCTCGGAATGATATTCTGCTGTGCCAGTGCTCCGACAAAGAACTTGATATCGCCGCCGCCACTAAACGCCCTGCCATTCCCGGTGAGAATCGCCGCCCGCACCGCGTCGTCATCCCAGCACTCCATCAGGGCTTTGCGCAGGCCGGCCGAGAGCTCGTTGTTCATCACGTTAAACTGGGCCGGACGGTTGAGGGTAATGGTTGCAATACTGCCTTCACGACTCCAATACACGGCTTCTTCCATCGTCTTCTCCTCTTTCTTATTTCTTGCTCTCTTGTTTCTGCCTCGCTTGACGGATTGTCGGGGGTACACGAATATGCTGACTGCGTGTGCGGGTATTTCCATATCAGACCCACCCGCCACAACAACAGGGAGGACACACTCATGGCCATTGCACAAATAACCCCACCGCAAGCGCACCAGACGCTGAGCCAGGACGCCGCGGTCGTCTATCTGGACGTCCGCACCGAGGCGGAATTCCAGGCCGGCCACCCCGAGCGCGCCATCAATATTCCCGTGGTCTTTTTTGATCAAGCCGCCGGCCGGCCGGTCCCGAACCAACATTTCTTAAGCGTTGTTGAAACGACCATACTCAAGGAGACCACCGTCGTCGTCGGCTGTCAGGCCGGTGGCCGTTCACAACGCGCCGCCGAGATTATGGCACAGGCCGGATATACGCAGGTCTCGAATATGATGGGCGGCTTTGGCGGGGGACAAGACCAGCAGGGCCAGGCCATCGCCGGTTGGCAGGAAGCCGGCCTGCCGGTGAATAGCGACACTGGCGACGGGGTGGGTTATGCGTCTTTGGCCCAGAAGGCCGGGGTAGGGGGATAGTCTCCGCAAAGTCAGCCGACCTGGTTGGCTTTGATTGACCGGCAGGCGTGAGTATGCTTGAAACCAGGGTGCGGATATAAGCATGGCGACCCTCGCGTTCGACACTCACGCCTTTGTGAAAGAATTGACCCAAGCCGGGATGCCGGAAGCGCAGGCCAAGGTGCTGGCGCGCTCGCAGGCGACGCTGATTGACGAGAAACTGGCCACCAAGCAAGGCTTGAAAGAGTTGGAAGTTCGCCTGCGCCGCGACTTGAAAGAGTTGGAAGCTCTCCTGCTCCACGACTTGAAAGAGTTGGAAGTTCGCCTCACCCACGACATGAAAGAGTTGGAAGTTCGCCTCACCCGCGACATGAAAGAGCTGGAATTACGGCTCAAGCATGACTTAACACTACGCCTCGGCTCAATGATGGTGGTGGCCGTCGGGGTGGTCGCCGCGTTGGTGAAACTGCTGTGACTATTGGACATGCGGAGCGCGCATGAGCACCATCGCATTCGACACTCACGCCTTTGTGAAAGAATTGACCCAAGCCGGGATGCCGGAAGCGCAGGCCGAGGTGCTGGCGCGCTCGCAGGCGACGCTGATTGACGAAAAACTAGCTACGAAACAAGACCTGAGAGACCTCGAAGAACGCCTTCGCCGCGATATGAAAGAGCTGGAATTGCGGCTCAAGCATGACTTAACACTACGCCTCGGCTCAATGATGGTGGTGGCCGTCGGGGTAGTCGCCGCGTTGGTGAAACTGCTGTGAGGACAGGATTCTGAGTGGCTTTCCTGTCGTGTGTTCTTGACGACGGATCGTCAGCCCCATCCTACGACGCCAAACACTCCTGAATCGCCGCGTCAATAAAATCACTGTCCTCCTGATTCATGCCAATTCCCGCCAAATGTCCCCAAACCGAGGGGATCGGTCGATACACGGCGTTCGGCATGCAGTCTGTCTCTGCCTGACTATCTTCGGGTGGAAAATAGAGATCGGTCCGACCCGGCATAATCATGGCCTTGGCAGAGACGGTGGCCAGCGCTCGCCGCCAGTCCCCGTCAAAGCCCGGCGAGTCACCGACATTATGGTCCTGCCACGTCTTTGCCTGGGCCAGCAGATTATTCGCGTCGCACTGGAGAAAAAAGTTCTCCCAAAAATAGACCAGAAAATCTTCGACGCTCGGATGGCCGAGCTGCTTGTACAGCTCTTCCCGATACCAGGCCTGCGACAGGCCCCAGCCGGCATACACCCGGGCCATGGCGCGCACGCCCGTGGCCGGCGCTTGGGCGTAATGGCCGTGGTTCCAGGCCGCGTCCGCGCGGAGCGCAGAAGTAAAGCCTTCGATAAAGACGTGGGTATGTGGCGTGGTCCGCGCCGCCCCGCACCACGGTGCAATCCGTTCGACCATAGCCGGATAACTGACCGCCCACTGAAAGCACTGCTGGGCGCCCATCGAGTAGCCGGAGACCAGGGCGAGCGACTCAATGCCCAGGCTCTGAACCAGGGCGTGCTGCGCCCGCACATTGTCGCGGATCGTCGTTGCCGGAAAATGCGGGCCATTCATGGGAACGCGCGTTGTGCTGGGAGAAGAAGACAGCCCGTTGGTGAACATATTGACGCCGATCACACAATATTTGGTCGGGTCGAAACACTTGCCGTGTTGGATCAAGAACTCATAGCCGGTGTGGTCGCCGGAATACCACGAGCACAGCAGGATGGCGTTATCCTTGCGGCTGTTGAGTTCGCCATAGACCTGATAGGCGAGCTGCGCCTTACGCAACACCAGGCCGCATTCGAGCGAAAAATCCCCTAACGAAAAAAGCTTATGCTCCGGCATGTGAGTCCTCCTTTATAGGTGTGTCAATCGTTGTTCTTTTGTGGCGCGTTGTGGTCGGTCAATCCGTACCAGGGTAAATAATTGGACTTTTAGAAACACTATTCACGCAGTCCTTGTCCAGTATTAGACACGAATGGCCTCCCGCTCAACATACGGGCGCAGTTCCGGGCGGAGCGCTTTGTCAGTGACTACGGAGTCACGCTAGCATCAGCCACTCGCCCCAGCCAAGTCAGTACCTATCACGTTGAAGGCGACATGGCGGTGGCCGCGTTTCATGCGGTAGGTAGCGAAGTCGTTTCGGTCAATCGTAAAAATCGTTCGTACACCTTGATCGTCTTCAGCGTTGCGACACAACGGTCATGGGCGCGGTCCGCAGGGTCGAACAGAGCAACGAGTGGCCCGGTGTCAACCAGGATCACCGCCTGTGTTTCCTTCTGATCACTTCGGCGACCGCGGCCTTGGCTTGTGACGCCGGTGCAATGGCATCACCGCCACTCGCCAAATCCAGACGGCGGTAGACCTCGTAGGGAGTCGCGGGGGCGGTTGCGCGCACGGCCACCGCGTAGGCGTGCAGGCCGCGTTTCAGCACCTCTGAGATCGACAGGCCGGTCCGTTGTCGCAGGGCGGCCAAGGTTGATTCGGCGGCAGCATCGAGTCGAACGGTCCTGACACTCATGGCTCAATCTCTCCGTTACAGGTGTATCCAAAAGTATTACAGTTCACAGCGACGCTCAACCCGCAGGACCTTTGTGGTCTTCCGAATACGCCGTTACGTCCGCCTCACCTGGCTCTCCAGGTGCACCGTCTGGCAGCGGTGTCGGTCGGTCGGTCTCACCGCTGATTTACGCCTTATACCCGAGCGCGCTCAGGTAGGCTTCGACTCGCGTTGAGCAATTTCCTTCACGGCGATAGGCAGGTCGTCGTCAATGCTCAGAGTGGTTGGTAGCGTGGATTTTCCCTTATGCCATCGTCAGGCCGGAAGCCTCGAATCGGCGAAAGTCCGCCACATTCGCAGTCGCTATGGATGCGCCGTCGACGAGTGCCGTTGCTGCAATCATGCAGTCGATCAATGAGCCCCGTCGCCTGCCCGACTCATTAAATAAACGGGCGGCAATCGTAGCGTGCTCCGGTGTGAAGTCACGGCGCTGTCCGACGATCTCAGTGGCTAATTCCATCTCGGAGCGGTCAAGTGGGCCGCACAGGAACTCTGCCCAAGCGACCGTACTCATGACCAGTGTTTCGCCTTCTTCAATCCAGATTCGCAGTCTGCGGTCTTCAGATGATCCCGGTTTCAGGGCTTGGATCAGAAAGCTCGTATCCAAGTGGATCATTGAGACTTGGAAGGTCGCCGCGGAGCAGCCGCTTGGCGCTCAGCATTGAGAGTCCGTGCCCACTGTGTGACATTGATCTTGCGCTTACGCAGAGAAGCCTGCAATTGGTCAAGAGCGCTGAGCGCCACACCGCTCTCCGGCTCCCCCTCCATCGCTGCTCTTCGAATAGCACGCCGCAACACTTCGGACTTCGACACCTTCCAGCGTTGTGCCAACGCCTCCAGTGTGTTTACGGATTCGACATCCAGCGAATATGTCGATTTGATGGTTTGTGTAGCCATGTGGGTAATGTATTGTCGGACTCAAGCCGCGTCAATCTTGTTGGGTATTAGGGGGAAGGGCAACCCAAGGTTACGCTGCATGCCCGAGCGCGTTCAGGTAGGCTTTCACGCTTGCGACCAGCCCCAGGTAGAGCACGTCGCAAATCAGTCGAGAAAGCTCTTTTCTTTCAGCGCCGGGAAGACGGAGGCGATTCGCTCGAAGTCTCTGTCGTGGTGCAGCAGGGTCGTCTTGGACTGTATGGCGCACGCCGCAATCAAGCAGTCCGCGGTCGAGCGTACGGTGACGCCGCGTTGCCGGCAATCCAGGTAGATGCGGGCGGCAGATGTGTGACCCGCGGTCATGTCGCTGAATGCATAAAATTGTTGCCCACTGAAGTAGCTTCGCAGTTGATCAAAAGATGCTGCGTCGCGTGCACCCTGGAGAATCTCCATATAGATCAGGTGGGTAATGCAGACGGCGATGGGGTTCGACAGCAGATCTCGCAAGAATTCGACGTGCTGGCAATCTCGGCCCCGGATGTAATCGACCCACACGGAGGTATCTACCAAGTACATGCCGCGTCAGGCTCCTGCGGCGCGCAATTCCTTGTGGTCATACTCCGGGTCGAGGAGATTCGAACCCTCAAGTTCCCGCAGGTCGAGGCGCTTTCGATGGGTTACGAATTCCTTCAGCGCTTGGTGGACTAGCTCCCTCTTGGTCTTTATCCGGCTCAATTCCTGCGCCTCCCGAACAAGTTCGGCATCAAGCTCGATATTGGTTCGCATTTATTACACCTCTCAATATGTATCTTTATGTGTATTCATGTCGGGTGCGGCGTGTCAAGCTACTGAAGACGGCTCCCTGGTAGTGGTGTTGGTCGGTCTGTCTCACCGCTGATTTACGTCTTATACCCGAGTGCGTTCAGGTAGGCTTTCACGCTTGACACCAGCCCCATGTAGAGCGCGTCGCAAATCAGGGCGTGGCCGATGGACACTTCGAGCAAACCGGGTAAATGCTCCACAAAGTAAGGCAGGTTGTCCAGGTTAAGATCGTGGCCCGCATTCAGACCCAGGCCGACTGCTTGCGCCGCTTGGGCGGCGGTGTGATACGCGGCATAGACTTGGTTCTGCTCGGCACTACCGAACAGACGGGCGTAGCGTTCCGTATAGAGTTCGATCCGGTCTGCGCCGATCTCTTTTGCGCGTCTCACCTGATCGCTGTCCGGGTCGAGAAAAAGACTGGTCCGGATGCCGTTGTCGTGTAAACGCTGCAAGACCTGACCGAGCCAGGTGACATCGCCGCTCAAGTCCCAGCCGGCATTCGAGGTCAGCACGTCCGGCGGGTCGGGTACCAGGGTGGACTGGGTTGGTCGCACCTGGCAGACCAGATCCAGAAACTCGGTCGAAGGATAGCCCTCGATATTGAATTCAATGCTGCTGTGAGCCGCGAGCAGATCTGCCAGGTCTCTCACGTCCTGATAGCGAATATGGCGGCCGTCCGGGCGTGGATGCACGGTAATGCCGTGGCAGCCGGCGTCGATACACGTTTGGGCGGCCCGAACGACATTCGGCTGGTCACCGCCCCGGGCGTTGCGCAGGGTGGCGATTTTATTGACGTTGACGCTGAGTTTGATCATCGTGGTTCTCCACCGCAGCTCAATTCATAGGGCTGTACGGGTCGTCCCAATTTTTCTAGTATTATGTTTCCCGCATCAAACTGGAAGGGGCCATCGTTATGGGTGACTATCTGCAAGAAATCGCTAGCCGTCTGGTTGGCTATGACACCGTGAGTCAAAAGAGCAATGTCGAAGCCATGGCCTACCTCGGCAATCATTTGGAGGAGCACGGCTTTCAGGTTGCCTTGCAGCGCGCGGAGGTCGCCGGGGTGCCCAAAGCCAACCTGATTGCGTTTGCCGGCCCGCCCGAGCCGGACGGCCTGATTCTGTCCGGCCATGTGGACACGGTGCCGTTTCTGGATCAGCCCGGCTGGACGCGCGATCCGCTGACCCTGGGCGTGGAAGACGAGCGGGTCTACGGACGCGGCACCTCGGATATGAAGATTTTTTTGGCGCAGTGTGTGGACGCCGCGGCCGGCCTCGACCTTAAACGGCTCAAACGACCGGTCGTCTTTCTGTTTACCGCGGATGAAGAAGTCGGCTGTCTGGGCGCGGAACGCCTCATGCCCGAGTTGTCTGACCTGTTGGGCGATATCCCCAAGCCCCGCCTGGCCTGGATCGGTGAGCCGACCTCGTACAAAGTCTTTCATACCCATAAGGGGGTGACGGTTTTCTCGATTAGCATCCGCGGCCTGGGCGGCCATAGCAGTACGCCCGAGACCGGCGTGAACGCGATTGCGATTGCCGGCAAGGTCATCACCACCATTGGCCAGTATCAGGCCGAATTGCGCGCCGCCCCGTCTGCCGAATTTGCCGCGCTGTTCCCGGACTCACCCTATCCGACGCTGAACTTCGGCTTGGTGCGCGGCGGGACGGCGGGCAATATGATTGCCGAGCAATGCACGATTCAGGTCAGCTACCGGCCCCTGCCCAAGGCCGACCCGCTCGATTGTCTGAACGAGATTGCCAGTCGGGTCCGAGCCCTTGAATTGGTTGATTTCAGCGGCTCCGCACATCAGGCTAGTATCGAGTTCTCGGAGCCGCTGGTGGTGCCGCCGCTGTTTTCGCCGCGGGAAACCCCTCTCGAAGGTGTATTGTTCGACGTGGTTGGCCAACAGACCAGCGGCGGCGCACCGTTTGCGACCGACGGCTGTCAGTTTGCCTCGGGCGGTATCGCGTCGCTGATTTGTGGGCCCGGCGACCTTGACCAGGCCCACCAGCCCAATGAGAGTATCCGGCGAGAGACCTTCGAGAACGGGCCGGGCCGTATCCTGTCCGTTATTGAAAAATTCTGTATGGCTGAGCGGTCCTAGGAGCCAACCATGTCGGTGCATGAGAGCCGTCATCCGCTAGTGCGACATAAAATCGGTCTGCTCCGACAGGCCGAAACCGGGCCCAAGCTCTTTCGTGAATTGAGTTCAGAGCTGGCGACGCTGCTCACCTATGAGGCGCTGCGCGACCTTGCGACCGAAAGAAAAACGATCCGGGGCTGGGCCGGCGCGGTTGAGGTGGATCATCTCAGGGTGGACCTGTTGACGCTTGTCCCAATCTTACGGGCCGGACTAGGCCTTTTACCCGGCGCGCTTCAGGTTCTGCCGCATATCGAGGTGAGTCTGGTCGGGCTGTATCGGAACGAAGAAACCTTGGAACCGGTGCCCTATTTTGAAAAACTGGTTGACCGCATGCCCGAGCGCACCGCGCTTATTATTGACCCGATGTTGGGAACCGGCGGCACCTGTAGCGCGACGGTTGATATGTTAAAGAAAGCCGGCTGCCGGTCCATACGCGTGCTTTGCCTGGTGGCTGTCCCGGAAGGACTGACGCGCCTGGCGGCAAGCCACCCGGACGTTGAGGTGTATACGGCAGCCATTGACGACCGTCTCAACGAGATTGGCTATATCGTCCCCGGTCTGGGCGACGCGGGTGATCGGATTTTCGGGACGCCGAAGGGCGGCTGAAGTCAGACCTTATGTCCGCAGGAAACAAGAGAAAGGAAGAAGCAATGAAATTCGCATTGGTCGGTGTCGGGAGCGGGTCAACCGTTCGGCCCGAGCCCCTGACCCAAGTGGCCCAACAGGCGGAAACCCTCGGCTATGAATCGGTCTGGATTCCCGAACACCTGGCCGTACCGGTTGAAATGCAGGCCCGCTATCCGGGTTCCGCGGATGGAAAATTTCCCGGCGGGCCGGGGGTCAATCTGCACGACCCGTTTGTGGCGCTGTCCTTTGTGGCGGCCCATACCACAACGATCAAGCTCGGAACCGGCGTCTTCGTCCTTCCCCTGCGGAATACGCTGGCGGTGGCCAAGGCGGTGGCCAGCCTGGATGTCCTGTCGCAGGGGCGGGTGATATTTGGGATTGGTGTGGGCTGGTGTGAAGAAGAGTTTGCAGCGGTCGGCATGCCGTTTCGTGACCGGGCCGCGCGCACGCGCGAAGCGGTCCGCGTCATGCGCACCTTGTGGACCGAAGAGACGCCGCAGTTTTCCGGGAAATTTCACGACTTCAAGCCGGTCGGATTCAATCCCAAGCCCGTCCAGGACCCCTATCCGCCGCTCGTTTTTGGAGGGGAGAGTCGGGCCGCCCTCAAACGCGCGGCCGAGTTGGCGGACGGCTGGTGCGGCATCCGCTATACTCCCGAGAGTGTCCAACCGTATGTGACGCAACTCGAAGCACTGACCCGGCAGGCCGGGCGGGATTTCTCTCAATTTGAAATTACCGTCGGGCTTGAGCCCGGTGTTCAGCCGACGCTGGATACGGTGAAACAGTTTGAAGACGCCGGGGTACACCGCCTGTTCGTGTTTGCCCCAGGCTGGGTGCCGCGCCGGAAATTTCAGACCGACCTGTACCCGCAGATGGAGGCCTTTGCCAACGAGGTGATGGCCAAGCTGTGACGGCCGGTTCAACGCAGTCATGATACCAAGTGGAGGATACCGTATGGCGAAAGAGCAGATATCGCGTCGGACCTTTCTCAAGAATACCAGCGCAGTGGTGACCGCAGCCGCATTAGCCGGCAATCTTGCTCAGCCTCGACCCGCCGCGGCACAATCTACCGGTCGGCTCCAGTTCGGAGTGCAAACCCCGCCGCAGCATGTGCCCTACAGTCAAGTGCAAGACGTATGGCTGGAAGCCGACGAACTTGGCTATGATAGCGCCTTTGGTTTTGATCACTTTCTGCCGATCCTTTCCGATCCAACCGGCCCGTGTCTGGAAGGCTGGACCTTGCTCGCGGCGCTTGCCGCTCAGACGAAGCGGTTGAAAACCGGCCTGCTCGTCACTGGCAACACGTATCGTAATCCGGCATTGCTCGCCAAAATGGCGGCAACGGTCGATCATGTGAGTGGCGGGCGCCTGATTCTGGGGATGGGCGCGGGCTGGTTTAAGCTGGAACACGACGCGTTCGGAATCCCGTTTTACACGCCGGGCGGGCGGGCGCGCCGTCTGGTCGAATCTGTCGAACTCATAAAAATGCTCTTCACCCAGGAAAAGACAACCTATGCGGGCAAATACTATCAGCTCAAAGATGCCTCGTTTGAGCCCAAGCCGCTCCAGAAACCCTATCCACCGATTTTGATTGGTGGAATGGGACCCAAGGTCGTCCAGCCGCTGGTCGCTCGACATGCCGACATCTGGCATTTCTTTGTGCGCCAAGGAGGAGCCGAAGCTGCCAGAAAGGTCGCTGTAAAATTCGACGCCATCTGCAAAGAGGTCGGGCGCGACCCCGCCGAGATACAGAAGTCTACATCGCTCAGTCCTGAGCAGCTCAAACAGTCGCCCGACGCTGTCAGAGCAGCGGTCCAGGCGTACGCGGACGCTGGAGTGCAGTATTTCATTGTGTCGATGTATCCCGATTATGATATGGCGTCCTTCCGTCGTTTTGCCAAAGAAGTCATGCCGGCGTTTCGGCAGGCGTAGGAGCGTATGCAAACGAGAATTCCGGCAGTTTTTATGCGCGGCGGGACCAGCCGGGCGGTCTGCTTCCGAGAAGACGTCTTGGCGCCATATCCGCCGCCCGTGCGTGACCGCATCATCCTGGCCGCCCTGGGCAGCCCCGATGTTTACGGTCGTCAGATAGACGGCCTCGGCGGTGGGATTTCTTCCCTCAGCAAAGTCGTGATTGTGGGCCGCAGTCCGCAGGCGGACAGCGATGTCACCTTTACCTTTGGCCAGGTTGACGTGCGGACGCCGCACATCGACTGGAGCGGCACCTGCGGCAATATGGCGGCGGCGGTCGGTCCGTTTGCCATTGATGAGGGCCTTATCCCAGGTCTGGAGCCGGTTACACAGGTGCGGGTGTTTGTGACGAATACGGGCAAACGCTATATCGCCCAGGTCCCGGTCTGCGCCGGCCAGGCCGCGGTTGAAGGCGAGTATAGTATTGACGGCGTACCCGCTCCGGGGGCGTGTATCACCCTGGAATACCCGGACCCGGGTGGCTCGCTCGGCGGAAGCCTGTTGCCTACCAGTCTGCCCCGCCAGCGGTGTGAACTGGCGGACTCACGTATTGTGACGATCTCGGTTGTGGACGCCGCGATTCCGACGGTGTTCGTTCGTGCCGGCGAGCTGGGTGCTGACGCCACGCAACTCGCGCCCGCACTCGATGCAGCGCAGGCCTTACAGCAGACGCTGGAAGAGATACGCTGCAAAGCGGCTGTTCTGCTTGGCCTCACTCCGAGCCTTGAGCAGGCCCACCAGAAGTTTCAACACACGCCCAAAGTCGTGCTGGTCGCCCCACCAGCAGCGTATACCGCAAGTAGTGGAGAGCGGGTGGACGCGGAAAGCATCGACCTGCTGGCCCGCGCGATTTCCATGCGCAACACCCACCGGACCTTTCCGGGGACGGTCGCGATGTGTACCGCCCTGGCCGCTCAGGTTGAAGGGACTGTCGTGCATGAAGTCGTCCGGCGGACGGCCACGCATGACATCCGGATCGGGCATCCCGCCGGGGTCATGGCGGTCGGGGCGACGGTCTCACGCCGGGGCGGGGAGTGGTACGCCGAGCGGGTGACGACGAAGCGGACGGCGCGGCGTATTATGGAGGGGGCAGTCCTGGTGCCGCAAAAATATCTGGACGGCACAGCCTGGTTTGAGGCACAGCGGGGCGGAGCGTAGGGGCAACGCCCATGCTGCCCCCAGCCGGCTTTGCCAAGACCCTCCGCTCAACCCGAGCAGTCCTGCATTAACTCCAGGGTCGTGCCGTCCGGATCGCGAAAATAGACGGCCTTGACCTTCCCGTAGCCTTCCCCCTCCAGGTCGAACATCTGTGGCCGCGAATAGAACTCGACGCCCTTGGCGCTCAGGTCCTGGTAGGTCTTTTCAATGTCCTTGACCCAGAACGCGACCTCGGTGATGCCGGGGTTGGCCAGGCCCGGATAGGGTTTGCCCGTGTCGCCGGGCTCAATGAAGTGCAGGAGTTCGATCGGCGGACCCTTGGGGTCGTCCTCGTAACGCAGGTAGACGGCGCGCAGTTTTGTATCCGGCACCTGGGTGACCGTGCTGGCCTCTTCCCCCTCAATGGTTACGTCGCCAATGACCCTGAGCCCCAGCGTGTCCCGATAAAACTCAACGGCCCGGTCCATATCCCGAACGGTGATACCAACGTGTGCAACAGCTCCGAGCATACTCGTTCCCTCCTTGTCCTATTCCCCGGTGAGGGGGTGACGCATGGCGCCAAGATGGATTTCTTTGGTCCTAGCACAGTTCGCTTGCATTAGCACAGTCCTCTGGGACAAGGGGAGAGGCGGGCGACGATTATTCTGTCGGGCCTCCCAGGGGGATCATCCATAGCCCGTCGTGACTTCCACCTGGACATTATCCGGGTCGCGCATATACACCGAGCCTTTCTCACGCGAACCGTGCAGAGAGTAGGGCAGGCGCTTTGCGTCCAGGTTGGCTAATAATGCCTGGAACTGCTCGGACGTGGCCTTGAGCGCAACATGGTGCATGCTGCCCACGCCCCGGACGGTGGGCTGGGTGTCTTTCTGCGGAAAATCAAAGAACGCGAGTTGGTTCCCGCCACCCATATCCAGAAAGATATGGGTGGACGTCGGCTCGTCACGGTTCGTTACGATCTTGGTCAGCCGCATGCCGATGACCTCGGTATAGAACTGAATCGTCTTTTCGAGGTCCAGGCTGATCAGCGCCAGATGGTCGACACCCCCGGTATACTGCGGCGGCGCTGCCGGTCGGCCATCCGCGAGATATTTTTGCCTGAGCGCTTCTCGACGCGTTTGGTAGGTGTTGAGGTCGGTCATGATTTCCCCCTATGCCGCTCTGGTTTTCCGAGGAGTCTTCGTCCGCCTTTCTTTATGCAAAATTCCATGAGCGGAAACAAGCCGGCTCACCGGCTGGCCCAGCGCGGCGGCGAGCCGTTCAAGCGTTTCCAAAGCGGGACGACAGCGCCCGGCTTCGAGACGGGTCAGATTCGGGCGGGCCATACCTGCCTTTTTTGCGAGCGCCGCCTGGGTCAGCCCGGCTTGTTTTCTGAGACGACGGATTTGCTGCGCCTCGGAAAGAAGGTCTGATGTATCCTGCTTTTCCCGGTTCTGCTTAAAGTAGGCATAGTCAGGTTCGCACTCGTACAGCACCCGGTCCCACGGTACTTCAAAGGTTGCTCCCGATACAAAATGGATAGTGAAGTAATAGTCAAAGTCTTCACCCACCCGAACAGCCGCCACCGGTGAGGTCTGATCGAACTCCAAATCCGCGGCAAAAGCCGTCCGGGGTAATTGATACGCCCGTCCATTCAGAAAGGTGACGAGAAAGGTCGCCGTCTGAGGAAAGTAGGAGACCGAGCGCAGCCGTTTGTCCGGGTCGCTAACCGTCCGAGTTGCCTTCTTCATAGAGTTCCTTCAGATAATGTCTGAGCCGGGAAGAAACCGCTCCCGAGAGGACCTGTCGGTTGGTCAAATCCCAACGGGCAACGAGTTTCTTGCCGCGAAAAACATGGACGTGACGAGGAGGATGGTCGCCCTTAAACGTCACGAATACATATCCGCCGCGCTTCTTCCGAGACATCTTCGAGGAGTATCATATATGATACATTGAGGGAACCGTCCAACACCAAAGTATTGGGCCTCGGTTACAAAGCCCGGTAAGCCCGGATGGGAAGGTCTCTAGGGGGCGAAGCGCTCTTCGTATATTAAGCCTGGTGCTCTCGTGTCAGGCCGAGGGCGGGCTCGTTCGTCCTTCGACTTCGCTTCCGCTACGCTCTGGACGGGTTGCCGCCCTTACAGCCGTTCCCAATCCACACTGTGCTCAAAGGCGTAGGCAACGCGCAAGAGCGTGCTTTCCTGCCAACGCCGGCCAACGAGTTGCAGGCCGACCGGTAAGCCGTCGCGCAGGCCGCAGGGCAGATTCAGCGCCGGGTGGCCGGATAAATTAAACGGGCTGGTGTTCTGACCAGCCGCGGCGCTGCGTCGGACCAGATCTTTGAGGCTCAGTCCCGCTTCGAGCCTTGGGGCGCGCATGGGTGTGGTTGGCAGGGCCAGAATATCAACTTCCTGAAGGGCGTGTTCGATCTGCTGGGTGAAGCTGAGGCGGAGATTCTGGGCCAGGGCGTAATAGCGATTATTGTACTCGCGGCGAAGATAATTCCCAACCGGCAGAATGAGTTTCAGAAACGGCGGCAGGTCGTTGGCCCGGGCGCGGCGGGCGCGTCCAAAGGTTTCGACCCAGCCGACATTGCTCGCGCCGCCATGACCGTAGCCCTCTCCGTCAGACTCGACCATCGCAGGGATAGAATGGCTGGCAATGCCCGTCCAAATGGCCCAGGCGTTTTTGAACATCGGCAGAGAAATCTCAGTGCAAACGGCACCCAGGCTGCCGATCTGAGCTACCCCCTTTTGAAAGGCGTCAACCACCTCAGGCTCGACCGCCCGACCTTCCAATCCTTCTTTGACAATGCCCAGACGGAGACCCTGTATGTCGGTTGTCAGGGCTTGGGTATACGGCTCGGTCTGAATGGGCCCGCGCACCCACTGGGGGTCACGCGGGTCGTCGCCGGCAATCACCTCCAGGGTTTGGGCCACCTCCTGGGCGGTCCGCGCCATGGGGCAAATGAAATCCAGGGTATGGTCCATATAGGTCAGGCCAAAGGAGGGCACCAGGCCGTGCGTGGCTTTGATGCTGGTGATGCCGCACCAGGCCGCCGGAATGCGGCCGCTGCCGCCCTCATCCACACCCAGGGCGATATCGACATCCCCGTTGGCAACCGCCGCGCCACTGCCGCCGGACGAGCCGCCGGGCGAATGATCCGGGTTGCGCGGATTGCGGGCATAGCCGAACTCGCTGGTTTCCGCCGAAGGGGAGAGGGCGAAGCTGTCCATATTGAGTTTGCCGACGATTTCGGCGCCGGCGTCCAACAGCCGCTCAACCACGCTTGCGTCACAATCCGGCACATAGCCTGCCGCCAGCCGGGAGCCATTCGTCAGCGGAATGCCGGCCACGGCGATATTGTCTTTCAGTCCGACTTTCTTGCCGGCGAGCGGGCCGTCAGGCGCGCCGCTGACCCGGCACTTGCGAATAAAAATATTATACGGATCTTCTTCCGCTGTCGGCCGATAGCCGGGGTCGCGGTCGGTGTATCGAATCGGCCAGCGGGGCTGCGGCAGGTCGTCCAGACGATCCAGGGTGCTGAGCAGGCCCTCGCTGAGTTCCTCCAGGTCGAGGGCTTCCTGAGGGGTGAGGCGGAGAAAGGACAGTTCGGCTAAATCGGACAATTCTTCTGCGGTCGGCCGTCTGATCTTCCCGGTTGAGCGGAGGCGTCGCATACGGTTGCTCCCTATAAGAGTAAACGTGTCCAGCATCTGCATGTCTACTGGAGGACACGTTTACTCTTCGCTTACTTTGCGACGAGTGCGCGGCGGCGCAGGGTCTCGTCGGTATCGATGGTCAGGCTGTCCGGCTGGATTACGACGCCGTAGTCCCGCTCGGCGCTGTCCAGGCTGATAAATTCATCCAGGACGTCGTTGAGGACTTTTTGCGGGTCGCGGGCAAAGGGGTTGCCCCAGCCGCCCCCGCCGCCCTTGAAGGTGGCGATAATCGAGCCCGGCGGCGAGGGACGATTGGCGGCTGACTCCAGGACTTCTTCCTCATGCTCCGTACCCCAGTTCAGGACATAGCGGCTGCTCGCCCCGTTCTTTCCACCGGCAAAGCCGGGCGAGGAGTGGCGCACGCCTGTCAGCGCCACGTTGATCATGGACGTGTCCCGGACGCTTTCCCGCTTCATGGCAAAACCCGGCACCCCGCGCCACTGCCCTGGGGCGGCCGTATCTCCCACGTATTCATACTGATGGTAGAAAAAGGGGAACTGAATCTCGCTCATTTCAACCGTGGAGTAAATCAGTCCGCACATGGGGGCCGGCCAGCCGCCCCAGCCATCCTGGCCCTGCGTCCCGCCCGCCGCCACGAGCGTATTGCCGTACTCAATGGTCACAAACATTTCGCCGTAGCGCGAGTCATGCCCATAGGTGGTGCACAGACAGTAGTTGAGCGACACCGAGCCGACTTTGTCGGGAATGGCTTGCTCTAATGCCTGCATGGTGGCCGTGCCGACATCTCCGCCGATCACGACCGTGCTGAACATACACGGGGCCGGCGGCAGCGGATTCACGACGCTGCCCTCCGGGGCGGTGATGGTCACGGCTCGAAACACGCCGGAGTTGATCGGGATGTCGTCGGGCAGCACCGAACACAGGGCGGTATAGACCCACGAGGCCGTATTGCCAAACGGACTGTTGACAAAGCCGGGTGTTTCCGGGCTGGAGCCGCTCAGGTCAACGCTCAGCTCGGAGCCCTGGATGGTGACGGTTGTTTTCACCTCGACATCATAATTGCCCAGACTGTCGTGATCCAGAGTCGCACTGCCCCGGTATTCTCCGTCCGGCCACTTGGCGACCTCGGCCCGAAAGCGTTTTTCCGCATAGTCGAGGGTGTATTCAATGCTTTCATTGACCACATCTCCGCCATACTTGGCGAACAGGGCGTGGACGCGCTGCTCGGCCAGATTACACGCCCCGAACATGGCGGCCAGATCACCCCGCAACACATTGGGAATGCGGGAGTTGGCCAGGATCCAGTCGAGTACATCCTGGCGCGGGACGCCCTTCTCGAAGAGTTTGATCGGCGGAATACGCAGGGCTTCCTGCCAGATATCCTTGGCTTCGGGGTTATAGCCGCCCGCCACCGGTCCCCCAAAATCGGCCATGTGAGCGCGGACCGAGGGAAACAGCACCGGCTTGCCGTCAAAGAAGACGGGTTTCATCACCGTCCAGTCGGCGTGATGCGTCCCGCCGTAATACGGGTCGTTCAGCATGACGATATCGCCCTCGTGCAGGTCGTCCTGAAACGACTCCATCAGGGCTTCGACCGACAGGATGGAGGCAAAGATATGGACGGGAATGGCCGTCGCCCGGGCGACCAGGCGTACCTCGCTGCCATCATAAAAGAACACCCCGGTCGAGTAGTCGTGCACCTCGTTGAACAGCGGGTGCACGGCCGTGCGCTCAACCGTTTTGCTCATTTCTTCAGAGATGGCTTCTAAAGAATCCTTGATCACCAGGGCGGTAATACGGTCGATCATGCGGAAGCTCCTTTGTGGGGGTTAGGGGTTGGGGGTTGGGGGAGAGGGAAGGGGCAGCCGGGACGGCCACACCCGCTGACGGTAAAAGGCAGGGGCGGTGAGATGACCGGCGCGACCAACTGCTTTGTGGGCGGCAGGGCTTGGTGCGTCTGACCGAGGGCGGCCGCGACGGCCTGAACGACGGCCTGGCTCGGTTGGTAGGGCGACCAGCCCACCGACATCGGCAACTTGGCGTGTAAAAAGGTGTCGTCAGGAAGCGATATGTCCAGGTGCTGGAATATGCCGTCATTGGCAGGCAGGGAGGGCCAGAGGGAGAAAAAGGGAATCGCTACCGCGGCCTGAGCGGTGGCCGTAGTGGTGTTCACAAAGCCTTTGGCCGCGGGGGAACTGCCGGAGAAATCGAGTCCGACGGCTTGGCCTGAAACGGTCAGACGGACTGTGACGTGCAAATCCGATTCTTCCAGACAGCAGTGTATGGGCGCACTCTCCCCGTGCCACTCGCCGTGCGGCAGTGCAGACAGGGCGGCCTGAGCCTGGGCGGCGGTGTCGGCGATGATGCGGTCGAGGGCCTGCGTGTAGACCGCCGGCGTCTGACGGGCGGCCAGGGCGGCAACGGCCGTATTGGCCAACTCCAGAATATCGACCATATTCTGCACGTCTTTTTCGACCAGATGCGGCAGCCGGCTATTGAGGGTCAGCATGGTGAGCGCGTCGCGTTGCAGGACGCCCTTGCGGTAGAGCTTGACCGGCGTGACCCGAATGCCCTCCGCCCAGATTTCGAGGGCAAACGGGTAATACCCGCCCAGGGCCATGCCGCCCAGGTCGGGCAGAGGCGTCTGGACAACGGCCCAACCGACGAGTTGCTCAGCCACAAAGAGCGGGCGCAGCAGCGTCAGGTCCTGAATATGCGTCCCGCCCGAGAACGGGTCGTTGGTGAGGATGATGTCTCCCTCGGCGACGTTGTCGGAAAAGGCGTCACAGACCGTCCGGGCCACCGCCCGGACCATGCCTAGGCGCGCCGGCGTGTCTATCCCAACCACGCGGCCGTCCGCGGTGGCGAGTGCGACGCTGACATGCCGACGATCGATTAAGGCCAGAGAGGCCAGGCGACGCAGGAGGGTCGGGCGCGCCCGTCCGAGGGTCGTCCCTATGGTCGTGCTTACTTCTTTGGCTGGGTCGAGGGAGGGTGCCATATCACTCGACCTCAATCACATAGGTGAGATGCTCGTCGAGGGTCGCCCGCTGGCCGGCAAAAAGGACGATGGAGGTGCGGGCTTCCTCGATGATGGCCGGGCCGATCACACAATGCCCCGCCACGAGTTGCTCTCCGTCGTAAATATCCGTCTCAACATAGTCTTGGGTCGAGGCCGAATAGACCGGCCGGGTGCCTCGCAGTGCAGTCCGAGCCGCCTGACTGCCCCGAGCGGCCGTTTGCAAGCTCGGTTTTGCTCTTTGTCCGATCAGGTCGAGGTGGATATTGAGAATCTCGACTTCGTCCTCGGGCTTCTGAAAGGTGTATAATTGCTCGTGTAGATCGTGAAAGCCCTGGATCGTCGTCGCTATGTCTGTGGTATTGAGCTGCTCTGCCCGCATGGTAACCGGAACCGTCACTTCGTGGGTCTGGCCGATATAGCGCATCTCCAGCGAGAATTGGGCGAAAGTCTGGCCCAGGTGGCGCTGCTGACCCCCGAACAAGCCCAGGGCTTCCTCGCGCATATGCCGGAACTGGGCGTTCATGGCCTCCAGATCAAGTTCACTCCCACGCGCATAGAAACTACGCACCCGGCTCACCCGCAGGTCGGACAAGAGGTCGCCCAGGGCGCACAGAACCGGAGCCGTGCCTCTGGGAATCAGAATGGTCCGAATGCCAAGGTCTTCGACCAGTGCCCCGGCATGAATGGCGCCGGCGCCGCCGAACGCGGTCAGCGCGAAGTCGCGCGGGTCGTAGCCTTTTGCCAGGGAAACCCGCCGCACGCTATTGCTCATACCATTATTGACAATGCGAAAAATACCGCTGGCCGCTTCCAGCAGGCTCATCTCCAGCGGCTGAGCGACCCTGGTCTGGATTGCCCGTCGGGCCGCCTCGGCGTCCAGCCGCATTTCGCCACCCAGGAAAGACTCGGGGCTGATATAGCCCAGCACCACGTCCGCATCCGTGACCGTGGCCTCCTGGCCGCCAAAGCCATAACACGCCGGACCCGGCTGGGCGCCTGCGCTCTGGGGGCCAACGCGCAGCGCGCCGCCCTCGTCGACCCAGGCGATACTGCCGCCACCGGCGCCGATGGTGTGAATATCAATAAACGGCACCGCGATCCGGTAGCGACTCATCCATTGATCGGTGCCGGTCTTGGGCCGACCGTCCTGCACCAGACAGACATCGAAGCTGGTGCCCCCCATATCAACGGTGATGACATCCTTGAAGCCGGACGCCTGGCCCAGATAGGCGCCGGCCACCACGCCGCTGGCCGGCCCGGACAGCAGGGCCTGGACGCCGTGGGCCCTGGCCTGTTCCAGGCCAACGATGCCGCCGTTGCCCTGCATGATGAAGATGTCGCCCTGGAAGCCACGCTGACGAAATTCCGTGTCCAGCCGCTCCAAATACTTCTGTAAGCGCGGGGTGATATAGGCATCGACCAGGGTGGTGCTCAGGCGCTCGAATTCGCGGACCTGGGGCAGGACCTCTGACGACAGCGAGATATGGACCTCGGGCAGCAACTCGCGAATAATCTCGCGCGTGCGGAGTTCGTGGACGGGATTCAAAAACGCAAACAGATAACACACCGCGACGGCTTCGACCGGCATCTCCGCCAGGCGCTGCACGGCCGCGCGGACCTCGGCTTCCGCCAGGGGTTTGACGACCTGACCGGCGTAATCAATCCGCTCGGTCACGCCGAGCCGCCGCCGGCGCGGGACGATCTGATACGGGGCCGGCAGGTGAATATCAAAAGCGGCTTCTTTATAGTTGCGGCGGATCTCTATGGTATCGCGGAAGCCGGCGGTGGTGATCAGGCCGGTGGTGGCGCCGGTGTATTCCAACATGGTGTTGGTGGCGACCGTTGTGCCGTGGACAACAACCGCGATCCGGCTGAGAAAATCCTGCTCGGCCAGCCCGTATTTGAGGGCCAGTTTGCCGATGCCGCTGAGCACGCCCAGGGCCTGGTTCTCTCCGGTCGTCAGGACTTTCTCGGTTTGCGTCTGTCCGGCCTCGTCCGCGCACACCAGGTCGGTGAAGGTCCCGCCGACGTCGACGCCTAAGCTATAGGTGGTCATGGTCTGTTATGGGCGCTGCCTGCCGGGGGCGTTCCGTCCCTCCGCGGAGGGACGGCCGAAGCTCGGGGCGGGTTGGTCCCACCCCGGGGCGCATACCGGAGGGCCCCCTGTGACTACTGCCCGAGAAACTGCTGATTGACCCAGCCCTTCTCAAACGGGGTCCAGCACTCCGGCGCGAGGATCAGGTTGCGTATTTTCCACTCGCCGTCCACCCGAACGTATTCTTCTTCGTATTTGGCCACACCCCAGACCGCCTGCTCGCCGCCTTCGAGCATGGTGCAGGGCTCCAGCAGATACCAATAGCCGCTGGCCTGATCCCCGTTGACCTCAATGCGCGGATTCATCACGTAGTGGATGGCAAATGACAGGACCTGAGGAATAGTGCCAAAAAATTCCCGAATAGCTGCCTTGCCTTCATAGTGGCCGAAATTGCCGCCGTCCCAGACGGCGTCTTCGGTGAAGCAGCCGACAAACTTGTCTTCATCACGCTCGTCCGCCCCGGCACAGTAGCGGGCCTTGAGCTTTTTGATGGCCTCGACGTCTTCGAGCGTTTGGACGCGTTGGGCGATATCTTCGAGATTCATAGCTCCCTCCTTACTTGACTTGGGTTAGAGTCCAAAAAACTGGACCGCGTTTTCTCCCAATATTTTGTTGACGGATGCCTCCGGCAGGCTGTGTAAGGCGTTCCGCGCTTTGGCAACCGGATCGGTAAAGCCTTCCGCATGCGGGTAGTCCGAACCAATAAAAAACTTGTGGTCGCCCAGCAACTCAACCATATAGGGCAGCAGGCGCTCATCCGGGTCGGCCGCAATCCAGATATTGCGCTCAAAATACTCGCTGGCCGGGCGCTCCATCTGGCACGAGTGGCCCATATAGCTGTAGCGATAATCGAGGCGGTCGAGCCACTCGACGACCCAGCCGCTGGCGGATTCAATGGTGGCGACGCGCAGTTTGGGAAAGCGCTCGAACACCCCGTCGTAGACCATGGTGGTGAGGGCCATGCGGGGGTCCTGAATGCCGTTCATACTCAGGAACATGAAACCCGGTCGGCGATCCGCATACCAGTCGTGGCCCAGGTAGTTACGATGCACGACCAGATGGATCCCGACCGCCAGGTCGTGATACTGGGCCGCGTCCCAGACCGGGTCAAAATCAGGACTGCCGAAACTCTTGCCGTCAACCGGCAGGGCACCGACAAAGATCGTTTGCATGCCCGCATCGGCCAGACGCTCGATTTCACGCACGGCCTGCGTGGGGTGGCGCAGAGAAATATGTCCGACCGGATACAGCCGGCTGCGGTGCTGGGCGCACACCTCCAGCGTCCAGGTGTTATAGGCGCGACAGTGGGCGGCCGCCAGCTCCGGGTCGGTCACCTGGCCCTCCCACATCAGACCCAGGGTCGGATAGATAAACTGGCATTCAAAGCCCTCGTTGTCCAAATAGGCGATCCGCTGGTCCATGTCTTCGAGGGCGTTATTAAACGCGCTGGAAAAGTCAAAAGAACCCAGCCCGGAGCCGGCCTCCTTCTGACCGTAGCCCACGCCGACGCCGAGCATGTCTTCCATGCTGAACTCACCCACCCCCCGAATCCGTTTTGATTCGTTGACGAGCATGGCATGCGTGCCGGTGTGCGGGTCCTGGGTGAAGCGCAGGCAGCGAGCGCGAAACTCCGGTTCGATATAGCGCTCCCATAAATCGAGCGGCTCCATGAAATGGCTGTCCGCGTCAATAATCCGGCTCATACGCCTCCTTCCCTCCTCTTCTCGTAGCGAAAGACGGACGACTTGAAAAGCCTGGGCGCCAACAAAAAGGGGCACGGCATGCCGTGCCCCTCTGGAAGTGTACTGCTTGCTGGCGACTAGGCGGCTTTCTGGAGTCTGGCGCGGCTCGGGGTCAGCTCGTTCCGGTAAAACGCCCCATCCTTCATGATGGCGTGCAGGTTCTTGCGGTCCTGCAGGATGGTGATGTCTTTGGCCGGATTGCCTTTAACGATGAGGAGATCGGCGATCTTGCCCGGCTCGATAGTCCCCAGCTCATCGCCCATGCCGAGCAACTCCGCGCCATTCTTGGTGGCCCAGCGCAGGACTTCGTTGGCCGGGATGCCGGCGCCTTTGACATAGGCTTCGAGCTCGTGCGTATATTCGCCGTGGGGCATGGAGGCGATACCGAAATCGTCACCGATGACCAGTTTTACTCCGGCTTTATTGGCCTTGGGCAGGACCTCATACGAGTGCTCCAGATTCCGTTCCATGCTGTCGACACCACCCCAGCCACTCGAACCCGTGCGGCGTTTTTCCTCGACGACTTTCCAGGGGAAGTACAGGCTCGGCACTACAAAAGTCTCTTGTTCGAGCATGCCCTCAATGCACTCGTCATCCATCCGGTCGCCGTGGTCGATCACGTCCATGCCGGCCTTGAGGGCGGCCAGGATGCCCTTCTTGGAAATAATATGGCCCCGTATTTTTCGGCCGCGTTCGTGGGCGGCCGTGGTCGCCGCATCGATTTCGTCCTGGCTCATGGTCATGGTGTCCTCGTCCCACATCAGGCCGTGTCCGCCGGTCGGGTAGAGTTTGATGATGTCCACGCCCAGCTTGATTTCTTCCCGCACGGCTTTGCGAAAATCGTCCGGTCCGTCGCACACGCGGGCTAAGCCGTCCATGCCCATCTTCCAGAAGTTGGGATGACAATCGACCGAATCGCCGGTGGTCACCACGTCCCGGCCGCAGGCCAGAAACCGCGGGCCCGGAATCATGCCCGCGTTGATGGCCTTTTTCAGCGTGACATCGATGTTGTGCATCGTGCCCGCACCCGCCGCACCCGTGTAGCCGCAACTCAGCAACAGCTCCGCATTCTTGGCCGCGATGAGCGTCAGATAGGTCGGCGGATATTTCATGTCGATATCGTTCATGTCGCCGACGTTGGCGTAGGCGACATGATAGTGGCACTGGACCATGCCCGGCATGAGGGATTTCCCACTCAGATCATACACCACATCCTTGGCTGTGGGGTTGGGCACATTCCCATTTTTCCCAACCGCCTTGATGCGTTGTCCCTGCACCACCACGGTGGAGTTGGGTTGGGGCTTATGCTCCCCGTCAATCAGATTCACACCACGAAAAAATATACGTCCCATAGCGACCCTCCTCTGTATTATAGTGTTCTCAAACCCGGCGTTAAGCAGTATTGCTCTGTATCTAGCGTATTTCTGGCCGGAGACCAAACGGATTTTTGTCCTAGAGATATTTGACCTCGGGGATGACGCTCTGCGCAAAACGGGTCATGGCCGCCTTGACCTGCTCATGCGGCACCAGGCCGCCCGGATTAAACCAACAGATCAGCTCGTTCATATTGAGCTCTTGATGCAGCAGCCGAATCCGGTCCACACAGGCCTGGGCGGGGCCGAAAATAGCCATGCTGTCAGCGACTTGCTCAAAGGTAATGCTCTCCAGGTTTTTGCGGATCTCCGCGGTATAGCGGTAGGACTCCATGTCCTCCTGTTTGGTCGTGCCGCTGGTCATCATGCCCAGGACGCTGCCGAAGTAATGTCGGATGCTCGGCTCTACCGTCTGGCGGACCTGCTCCAGGCTTTTACCCGGATGCATAAAGAACATGGTGGAGACATCCTGGGGCGGGTACCTGGGGTGGGTGGCCTGTCCGGTATGGGGGGCGTGTTCGTCCCAGGCGTGGCGATAGGTCGCGACCTGCTCAAACATCTTGGGCAGGGGGTTGGTGACCGAGGCCACAAATATCGGATGGCCGGTTTTGCCCGCAAACACCGCCGTCTCCGGGCTGTTGGCGGCGATCCTGATGGGCGGATGGGGCTGCTGCAGCGGTTTGGGTACGACGCTGGTTTCGGGAATTGTATAATAGCTGCCGTCATACGAAAACGACTCATGCGTCCAGGCTTGTTTGATGATCTCCAGGCTTTCTTCAAAGCGCTCGCGGCTCTTGTCCCGAGAGCGGTCAAAGCCGGCAAAATGAAGCGGGATCGTCCCGCGTCCGACGCCGAACTCCAGGCGGCCGTTACTCAGCAGATCGACCGTCGCGCCCTCCTCGGCGTTGCGGACCGGGTGCCAGAGCGGCAGCAGGTTGACGGCAATGCCCAGGCGGATGCGCTGGGTGCGTTGGGCAATCGCCGTGGCCACAATCAGCGGCGACGACATAATCGAGAAGTGCTTATAGAAGTGCAGTTCCGCCAGCCAGGCGCAATCGAAGCCGAGTTGCTCGGCGTGCACGATCTGTTCAATTGTCTCTTGATAGCGCGTTGCCTGGGTCTGGGTGTCGGCGCACGGCAGCTGATAAAAAAGACCAAATCTCACGTATGCCCTCCTCTGCTCCACACCCGCTGGTGCAGAGCCTGTTGTCTGTGTTGAACACGCCCGGAGTAGGTCTGTCAAGAACAAGGACACCCTCAGCAGCGGCAGGGGGAGCGGGAAGACCCGCCGTCCGGCGCCGCCCTTGTTGCAGTCGCCGGGCCTGCGCTATAGTCCCCTGGCCACATATTTTGCAGCGCAGGAGGGATGCTATGGCGAATCAGAGCGACCTGGAAAAGGGAATCGAAATCCGAAAAAAGCTGAGCGGCGACCGCTTCGGGACCTCGGCCAGCGCGCTGGCCGAACTCGCCCCGGACCTGGAGGAGATGTTGAACGAGGTCGTCTTCGGGCGGGTCTGGACCAGACCGGGGCTGGAGCTCAAAATGCGCAGTGTGGCGGTGATTGCGGCCCTGACCGCCATGCAGCGGCTGCCCCAACTCAAGAGCCATATCGCGAATGGCCTGAACGCCGGTCTGACCAAGGAAGAAATTATCGAGATTCTGATCCAGATGGCATTTTATGCCGGCGCGCCCACCGCGGTCAACGCGTTTCAGGTCGCCAAAGAAGTCTTTGAGGCCGAGGGCGTGTAAGGAGTAACGTCCCAGTATGGTCTGGCCCTGGAGCCGCTGGCGCCGGCAGCGCTCCGCTCTCACCGGTGTGCCGTCCGCAGACTTCGGTCAGTGGCGGCTGAATACGGAGCGTTTTCTGCGGCTCCTGCGCGCCCTGGTCGCCGTCGGCGAGCGCTTGCAGAATTCTCCGTCTCAGGCGCAGCCGCCCCCACGGGAAGACCTCGCCGGCGATATCGTTCTCGACGAATTGTCGGCCCATACCGCCCGCGGCCGCTTGCAGGTGGACCGGGTGGGTTATAGCGAGGGCCGCGGCAATCTGATCCTGAGCTATCCGGGCCGCTGTGGTGGACGCACCAACCAGACCGTTGCTTTCGTGGGTGCCCATCTCGATGTCGTGCCGGCCGACCCAAAAGACTGGCAGCGCCCGCCCTTTGCCTTGCAGGTCGAGGGAGACCGTCTGTACGGGCGAGGGGTCACCGACTGCCTGGGCCATGTGGCCGTTCTGACCGACCTCTTTGCCCAGCTCGCCGAGTCTGAGGTGGAGCTCGACCATAATATTGTCGGGGTCATTATTGCCGACGAAGAACTCTCAAACACGCACGGCGTCGGGATTGGTCGGCTGGTCAAGGACGGCCGGCTCGATCACCTCAAGAACGGACCCGTGTATTGGATCGATAGTGCCGACTTCGGACCCACAACGGCCACTGCCGGGATGGCCCTGTGGCGACTGGCTATTGAGGGCAAGGGCAGCCATTCGGGATTTCCGCAAAACGGGATCAATGCCGCCGAACTGGCGACCGAAGTGACCCGCGCCCTCCAGCAGTGGTTTTACGCCCGCTATCCCGCTCACCCAAAGGAGCAGGAGTACGGTTTTCGCGCGCCGTCGTCGCTCAAACCGACGCGGGTACAGGTTGAGAACGATACCCTGACGAAAATTCCGTCCACGGCCCGGATTGAAGGCGATATTCGTCTGACGCCCTGGTATGACCCTGACGAGGTGAAAAAAGGGCTGACGGCTTTTATGGAAAGGCTGGATGTCAGCCAACTGCCCGTCTTTGGTCCGGGCGGCTATGCCTGCAACGGGCAGGTCGGGACGGCCCGGTTCGAGATGTTGGGAACGCCGTCCGGCGGAATGGCCTGCGACCGGACCTCAGCCGGCTATGCGGCCTTGGCACAGGCGGTTGCGGCCGTCCGGCCCGACGCTCAGCCCTTCGCCCTGACGGGCAGTCTGCCCTATGTCCGTTTTCTGCAGGAGCACGGCTTTGACGTGCAGATTACCGGTTTCGGCAGAAATGAAGCCTACCATGCGCCGAACGAATTTGCCGAACTGTCCCATATGCAGGACGGCTTTCGCATCCTGTGTCACCTGCTGCGACACTTCGGCTAGAAGGGCGCGCTAGCGATGGCGGAACGTGATCCGGCCGCGTTCGAGATCGTACGGGGAGAGCTGAACCGTGACGCTGTCACCCTGAATGATTTTGATAAAAAACTTGCGCATCTTGCCGGCAACATGGGCGAGGATGGCGTGGCCATTCTCAAGCTCAACCCGGAAGAAGGCGTTGGGTAACACTTCGGTGACGGTCCCGTTCAGTTCAATCACATCTTTTTCAGCCTTGGGCTCGGTACTCCGCTCCTTCCGCTTCCGCCTGCCACCCCCGCCGCCTCTTCGACGTGGTCCAGCCATAAAACCTCCTCTGTACACAATAAAAAGAAACCCCGGCTGACGCGTGCACGGCCTCCGGGGTTGCGTTGTTCACAATCGGCCCAGACGAGAGAATCCCAGTAACAATGGCGAAAACTAGCAGATCGCTCCCGTGAAGACAACCAGAATACCCCTCGGCTGTCAGGTCAGGCGCTCTTGCCCGCCACCGGCTGGAGCGCCGGAGTCGGTTCTACTGCTTGGGGAGCGTCGTTGGGGAGAAACCAGACCAATATCCAGGGCAGGAGGGGCAAGAGGGCGATAAACTGCATGGTGGTTGCAAGTCCCCACACATCGGCCGCGACTCCCAGGACGGCGACACCCAGACCGCCCACCCCGATACCGAGGCCGGTCATGAGGCCGGCGGTGATACCCAGCCGACCGCGCATGAGACCCTGAGCGATGACCAGGGTGACAGAGAACATCGGGGCCAGACACATCCCGGCCAGCCCCAAGATCACGATGCTGGTCGTTCCGTTTGTCCGCAGAAAGAGAGAAATCAACGGACACAGCAGGCTGGTGCAATAGACCAGAAAGCGCTTGTGGCCGATATGGTCGGACAGCGGCCCGCCGAGCAGCGTGCCGACTGCTCCGGCGATCAGGAATAGGGACAGCACTGAGCCGACCTTGAGCGTATCCACGCCCTGGTCGGCCAGATAGAGCGGGACATAGGTTGACATCCCCGCGTGGACGCACGCCCCGAGGGTGACGATACTCAACACCAGGGCCAGGGCAGAGCGCGGAATGGCCGCTACGGCCGGAGCCGCGTCGGCGAGCGCCGGCCTGGTTTGTGACAGCCAGGGCAGGGCGCGCATAAAGAGCGCGCCAACCAGTATCCCCGGTATCCAGAACAGTAAGAGGCCGCCTTGACCGAAGGCGGCCAGACAAAAGGCGACGGCCAGCGGGCCCAAACCCAGGCCGAGGTTGCCGCCCACGGAAAAGAGTGAGATCCCGGTTGCTTTTTTCTCACCCGTAGACAGATAGGCGGTCTTATAGGCTTCGGGGTGATAGCTGGCAATGCCGATCCCGCTGATGAAGACGACCACCAGCAGGGCGGGGTAGCTCGTCACCAGCCCCACACTGGCCATTCCGCAGGTCGCAGCCACAACCCCGAACGGCAGCAGCCAGGCCTGGGCGCTGCGGTCGGACAGATAGCCGAAGAGCGGCTGAATAACGGAAGAGGTCATATTCGCGACCAGGATCAGGACGCCCGTCATGGTATAGGACAAACCAAAGCTTGTTTTGAGAAAGGGCAGCAGGGCGGGCAGGGCGCCGGTATTGAGGTCAACCATCAGATGCCCTAATCCCAATAAGGCGAGAGCTTTCTTATTCATGCCGGCCCATCATGTCACGCTCGTGGTGGTGCTGCCAGGGTCCGACTCGGCAATCCGAATCGGCTCCGACACGACCAGAAAGAAGAAAATCACAAATGACACTGCGGCCAGACCCGCGGCCACCAGAAAGGGCAGCGCCCAGTTGCCGGTGGCCGCAACCAGAAAGCCGGCGGTCATTGGCCCAAAAATTCCAGCAAAGTTTCCCGAGCCGTTCATCACCCCGGATATCGCGCCGACCAACTGCGGGTTCATTTCCAGCGGTATCGCCCAATAGCCTCCGCCGGCAATATTCATCAGAAACAGATAGGCCGTAAAACAGGCCACCGACGCGCCGCCCGAGGGAACCAATACCGCCGCCACTAAAAAAGGAACCCCCAGCGCAATACACAGCGAGGGGGCTTGCGCTCGGGCAAAACGCACACTGAAGCCGCGCTGTAACAGCAGGTCCGAAAGCGCCCCGCCGCCGACCAGCCCGGCGAAACTGGCGAAGGTTGGAATCATACCCACCCAGCCCATCTGTTGCAGGCTGAAGCCGCGGACTTTGACCATATAGGTCGGCAGCCACAACACGATCATCCACAGGCCATAGACCAACAGCAAATACGACACAGACAGCAGCAAGACCTGACGCTCTTTGGCGACCGCCCAGGGAGAAAACTTTTGCGCCTGACGTGGGGCAAGATTGGACTCGATATAGTGGAGTTCTTCCCGGCTGATTTTGGGATGCTCTGCCGGCGTGTGGGTCGCAAAAGCCATCCAGGCAATGAGCCACACCCCACCCAGCACAGCATTGCAATAAAAGACCATAGGCCAGGCAAACAGGGTCAACAGCCACGTCGTCAGCGGGTAGGCTATGGCCTGCCCGAGATAGGCGCCGGAGATGCTGAGGGTTTGCGCCCGGCTGTATTCCTGACGGGGAATCCAGCGCGCGTTCAGGGCGGCATAGGCCGGGAAGGTGATGGATTCAAACATGCCCACCCCAAAGCGGATGGCCAACATCAGGCCAAACGCCGCCTGTCCCGCGGGGGTGAGGGCCGTAAAAACGGAAAAGCCAATACAGACCAGAATGAGCAGTTTATGCGTATTCCAGCGATCGGCCAGGACACCGCCCGGAAATTGGAGCAGGGCATAGCCGACCAGAAAAGCCGAGAAGACCACCCCGAAGCGGCCCTCGTCCCAGCCCAGAGACTCCATCATGACCGGCGCGGCCACCGCGATATTGACCCGATCAAGATAGTTGATCATGCTGCCGGTGGTCAGCAAACCGACCAGCCGATAGCGGACGGGAAAGGCCGTGCCAGCCATGAATAGTCTCTATACTACTCCTACTTCAGATGCGCGCCGGCCAGAAAGGCGATGACGTGGCAGGGCTCATCCCACGGGTTGTGCCAGCGGTGCATGGTCCCGCTCTGAACGATCACATCCCCTGCGCCAAGCTCGGTTTTTGAGCCGTCGTCGAGTTCGAGCACGCAGCGCCCGGACACGATATACAGCGTATCGACGGTCGCCGAGCGATGCATGCCCGGATCATCCGGCTCCATGGTCGCCAGCAAGCCCGGAAACAGGCGTTCGGCTTCGGCAGCGGCTTCTGCCGGGTCGCCGTCCGTGGGCGGTGTGCTGTCCGGAGATAAAACAAACGAGGCAAAGCGAAAACCGCCGACCGGCGGAAACCAGGCGTGATGACGTGGTTCGCTCCCGTCGTCAGGATAGGTGAGGGTTTCGTCCGCGCCCCACAGCGTGGTTAACCTGGCACCCGGCAGACCGGGGACCTCGATGCCCGCCACTTCTCCATCACTCGCAATGATCGATTTACCGTCCGCGCGGTGACCTGTCACAACGCGCCTGATTGTTGACATGAGTCCCTCCTGTGTACTTTCTTCGCCTAGACCTGCGTTCTTCGCGTGTACGCCTGTCCGGTCCGTGGTGTCAACTGAACCGCGGCGGAAAATCACTCTCCGGTTGGAATGCGATACAAAAGGACCTGTCCGAAGTTGTGCTCTCCGCCATTTCCTGCTCTGATCTCGTGCGGCCCCTGCGGAGAAACCTGCACGTGGAATTCACCGGAATGCTATTCGGTTGCGCTCATGAGAATGGTTGAGGTTCGGAGGCGGTGTGTTCTACGGTGAACTCTTTGCCCTCAGCGCGGCCTGCCTGTGGGGGATATCGCCCATCTTTATCCGCAAGGGACTGCCGTACGCGAGTGTCTCGGTCGGGCTACTGTGCGGGTTGGGTGCCAGCCTGCCGTTGATGGCCCTGGTCTTTGTGTTTCATCCGCGCTCAGTGACGCAGGTGATCACGCCCCAGGCTGCGCTGTGGTTTATCGCCGCGGGCATCGTGGGTCCGTGTGTCGGCCGGATGTTCAACTACCTGGGCGTTGCCCATCTCGGGGCGGCCAAGAGCACGCCCCTGGTGAATACCGCGCCGCTTTTTACCACGGTTTTTGCGCTGCTTTTTTTGCAGGAGGACATCAGCCTCAAGATTCTGAGCGGCATCCTGAGCGTCGTGGCCGGGGTGGTGATGCTGACCGGACAAAACCGCTGGGCAGGGCGCAGATGAGGACGCACACTCTCCTCTATCCGTTTCTTGCCGCCTTCTGTTACGGGATGAATCCCATTCTCGCCAAACTCGGTTTGCAGTCGAGTAACGAACCCGTGTTTGGGGCGTGCATCGGTATTCTTGCCGGTGTGGTGGTGTATGCGGCCTACTTTTTTGCCAGCGGTCAGGCAGGTCAGTTGTTCTCCTTACCGCGTCGGGCGGGCGTCTATTTTGGCCTGGCCGGCCTGGCCTCAACCCTGGCTATCTTCTCGCTGTTTTTTGCGCTGGAATATCTGCCCGCCGTGGTTGCCGCGCCCTTCACCTCAGTCGTGCCGCTCGTCACGCTCGTCCTGAGTCGTCTGATTCTGCATGAGAGTGAACGCATCACCAGGGCCGATGTGGCCGGGACGATTTTCATCGTCGGCGGGATAGCGTTGTTGGTCAGTTGAGAGACCGGCCAGTCGCCCCGACGGCTATGCGCCCGACGGTGTCTCCGAGAAGGCCAGCACGTCCGCACACCACTTGCCCACTGCCAGCAGCTTGTCTTCGGCAAAGGCCGCGCCCATGAGTTGCAGACCCAGGGGCAGGCCGGTTTGACTCAACCCTGAGGGCAAGGCCAGGCTGGGCAGGCCGGCAAAGGTTGCCGGGCCGTTAAAGAGCGGATCACCGGTGGTGGTGAAGCCCTTGGGAGCGGGCGCCGGGGTTGCCGGAGTCAGCAGAGCGTCGACCGTCCGGCACAGCGCGTCCATTTCATTTCGAAACGCGTGTTGGTGGCGCTGGGTCTCCATATACTCCACGCCGGAGACCTGGCGGCCCTTCTCGATCAAATCCCGCATCTGCGGGCTGTACTGCTCTTTATAGCGGTCGTAGACCTCGCTATGCGAATAGGCCGACTCAACGAACAGCATGGTGAAGTGGGCTTCGGGCTCGCCCTTGAAACTCTCCGGGAGGGCCAGCTCGGTGATCTGCGCCCCGGCCTGGGTCAGTTGGTCCACCACCGCTTCAATATGCCGACGGGTTTCTGCATCGGCTTTTTCCAGAAAGAACTCCCGGACCAGACCGAGGCGGGGTGGCTGCGGGTCGGCCAGAGCGGCAGTGTAATCCGGGACCGGTTGGGCCGCACTCATCGGGTCGTTGGCGTCCTCGCCGGCCAGGGCCTGAAGCAGCAGGGCCGTATCCGCCACGCTACGGGAAAAAATCCCAACATGGTCCAGACTGCCGGCCAGGGGATAGACGCCGTAGGCGCTGATCCGGCCAAAGGTCGGCTTGAGGCCGACGCAGCCGCAGTAGGCCGCCGGACGTATGGTCGAGCCGTAGGTCTGGGAGCCCAGGGCGCCAAAACACATCTGGGCCGCCACCGCCGCCGCGGAGCCACTGCTGGAGCCGCCCGGGGTGTGTTCAAGATGCCAGGGATTGCGGGTAGGCGACGGAGCCAGGGCGGCAAATTCCGTGGTCTGGGCTTTACCCAGAAAGATCGCGCCGGCCTGCTTGAGGCGGCGCACGGCGGTGGCGTCATAGTCGGGGATATAGTCGGCGTAAATAGGCGAGCCCATCGTCGTCTTCATCCCGGCGGTAAAGAAAATGTCTTTGAGTCCGAGCGGGATGCCGTGCAGTGCACCCCGGTAGTGTCCGTCGCGGATTTCCGTTTCGTACTGCCGGGCGGCGGCGAGGGCGCCCTCACGGTCAACGGTCACCCAGGCGCGGAGCTGCGATTCAAGCTGGCCCAGATGGCTCAAACAGGACTGGACCAGGGTCACGGGAGAGAGCTGCCGGGTACGGATACGTTCGGCGGCTGTAGCGATAGTGAGCGCGTATGGTTGTGTCATGCTGACCTCTGCCGGCTGTCGATTAGTCTTCCACCAACTCGTCAAGCTGAACCAGAATGCCATCCGGGTCACGCAGGAAGGTGCTGTTAAAGTTGCCGTCTTTTGTTTTGGTGACGGTCGGCGGCACGACAAAATCGGCGCCCTTGGCCTTCAGTTCTTCATAGACCTGGGGCAGATTCTCCACCCAAAAGGCGTAGTGATGGATACCGATCTGATCGAGTTTGATGGGCTCGCCGCTGACCGGCTTGTCCGAGTGTTCGGATAAGACCAAAAACGCCTCGTGGGGGCCTTTTTTCCAATACAGCGTCGCCACTCGCCGCTGGTCGTGCGGCTCTTGATACAAGGCCGGCAGGACCGTTCCCTGCGTTGCTTGGACTTCGTCCCGGACCACCTCAAAGCCGAGCAGATCGCGATAAAACCGGAGCGAGGCGTCCATGTCACGCACGCCAACCGCAATATGGGATACACCGTTTGTCAGCATGAATTATCCCTCCTTGTGTCTGCCCTATTCTTGACAGGTCTGAAGCAGACATACAAGAAGACAGATACGACACAGACACGCTCTCAAGGCGCGAACCGAAAAAAGGATGGGATATGCAGCAATCCGAACTCAAAGCGGAAGGCGTACGCTGGGACCTGGGAGGACTGTATGCCGGCCCGGACGACCCTCGGCTTGAGGCCGACCTGGCAGCCGCGCGCCAGCGGGCGGAAGTCTTTGCGCAGACCTACCGCGGCAGGATTGAAAACGGGCAGGTCGATGGGACGGCACTCGCCCTGGCCTTGGCCGAGTATGAGGCTATCGCTGAGCTCCGGCATCGCCCTGCTTTTTATGCCTCGCTCCTGTTTGCGGCCGATACCCAGAACCAATCGGCCCAGCAGCTTGTGCAGCACACGCGCGAAGCCGCTACCAGTATCGAGAACCTGTTGGTCTTCTTCTCTCTGGAGCTAATTGCGTTGCCGGACGAGCAGCTCGCCCAGCTCCTCACAACGCCGGAGCTGCAAGCCTATCAACACTATCTGGAGACGGTCCGACGCTTTAAGCCGCATACCTTGAGTGAAAAAGAAGAACAGCTCCTGAACCAGAAGAACCTGTCGGGCAAACATGCCTTCCGACAGCTGTATGACGAACTCAGCGGCTCACTCCGGTTTCCGCTCAGCAGGGACGGCGCAGAACAGCTGCTCACCGATGGTGAGATCCTGGCCCTGCTGTGCCAGCCGGACAGCGAGCTGCGCGAGCGCGCCCTGACCATATTTCTGGAAACCTACGCCCAGCACGCGCTCGTGCTGACCTCGATTTTTAACAATCTGCTGCTCGATCATAAAATTGAGTGCGAGCAGCGTCGGTATGCCGAGGTGACGCTGCCCACCCACCTGTCGAATGAGATCGCCCCGCCAACGGTCGAGGCGATGATGCAGGCCGTCGAACGCCATTATCCCCTGGCGCAGGAATATTTTCGGCTGAAGGCGGAATTGCTCGGGGTGGAACGCCTCAAGAATACGGATCTGTACGCGCCGATTGAAGCCGAGGCAGAGGAAATCTCCTTTGCGGACGCGCGGGATGTGATCCTGACCGCCTTTGGAAATTTTAACGAGCAGTTTGCGGCCCTGGCCGAGGAGTTTTTCCAGAAGGGTTGGATTGATGCCGAGGTCCGGGCCGGGAAACGCGGCGGCGCCTTTTGCGCGGCCCTGTCGCCCGCCCATCATCCGTATGTGTTGTGCAGCTATACCGGCACCGGACGCGCAGTCTCGACCGTGGCTCACGAGCTGGGCCACGGCATTCATTATATGTTGGCGCGGCGTCAGAAATTCCTGCACTACGACGCGCCCCTGGTGCTTGCGGAGACGGCCTCGGTCTTTGCGGAAATCGTTCTGACCCAACACCTGCTGGATAAGGCCAAGCAGCCGGACACGCGCCGCGCCCTGCTGTGCGAGGTCTTGGAGGAAATGTATGGCACCGTCTTTCGACAAACCGCCCTTACTCGCTTTGAGATGGCGGCGCATGCCCAGTGCCGGGACGGGCCACTCAGCGCCGACGACCTGTGCGAGCTATGGCTGACCGAACAGGGCAAGCTCTTTGGCGACAGTGTGGAACTGCTGCCCGTCTATCGCTGGGGCTGGTCGTATATCCCGCATTTTATTCACAGTCGGTTCTACTGCTATTCCTATCCGTTCGGCGAGCTGCTCACCCTGGCCCTGTATCAGCGCTATCTCGACCAGGGGCAAGACTTTGTGCCTGGGTATTTACACCTCTTGGAAGGCGGCGGCTCACAACGGCCGGAACACGCCCTGGCGCACATGCGTATAGACATCAATCAGCCCGCATTCTGGGACCGGGGCTTTCGGGTCATTCAGGGCTTCCTGACCGACCTCCGGGCAACACTCTAAAAGGAAGGCCATCTCATGCACGCGCGTGTTATTCCCATCCAATGCAGACCCGGCCTCCTGACTGACTTCCTGTCCGTGTACCGGAGTGCGGTGCTGCCGCCATTGGTCCGGGAGCCCGGATTCCATGGAGCCTTGGTGCTGTCTGACCCCGAGATACATACGGGCTTCATCGTCACCTTATGGAACTCCGAAGCCGCGCTGGCCCGTTCCGAACTGAAGAGTCGCAAGGCGGTTGCCGCCATGCTGCTGCCGTTTCTGACTGCCCACCCGCAGCCTGAACAATACGAAGTCCTGGTTCGGGCCGGCCAGCATATTGGCGGGCTGTTCGCCCGGATGATTACTCTGCCCGTTCCCGAAGCGCAGCTTGAGCCGGCACGCGCCGTGTATGAGCAGGAATATTTGCCTATTCTCAGGCAGCAGCCCGGTTTTCAGGGCGTGCTGTGGCTGGCCAATCGCGCGCACGGCAGCGGACGCGGGCTGAGCTTCTGGACCAGCCGGGAACAGATGCGGGCCGCCGACCGGGAGAACGAATTTTTCCCCCGGGTCCTGTCCCGGCTGGCGGAATATTTTTCCGCTCCGACCGAGCGGGGCTATTACGCCGTTTCCGTGCAAGTATAGTCAGTATCCGCTCATCCTTCTTTTGTCCTGGGAGCGCGGCCATCTTGGCCGCAGCTTTATGTATCATCATTGCGGGCTGGAAGCCCGCACTCCTATAATTGCTGCTTGGCGCTGAGGTCCTGCTCCAGGGTCTTGCCGGTCAGCCAGAAAAAGACGGCGGACAGCAGACTGGTGCTGACCGCGACGCCGAGCAGGGAGTAGCGAATCGCGTCCGGCGTCCCGATCAGATCGTTGAGGATGCCGACCGTTTGGGGGCCGGCGCCCAGGCCGATCATCGTCAGGATAAAGATAAAAACCGCCGAGGCGGTTGCCCGCATGGCCGGCGGAGCCAAGTCTTGCACAATCGAGCCGGCCGGTCCCAACCACATCGTGCCAAAGACGTTCGCCGGGAAGAAGCTTAAGAGCGCCAGGGTGGTATTGTCGAGCATCAAGGCTGCGGCGATAAAGGGCGTCGAACACAGCGCGCCGACCAGACTGATATGGGTACGCGCCTTAGGCTGGCGCTTGACCCAGCGGTCCGCCAGCCAGCCCCCGGAAAAGGCGCCCAGTGCGCCGCCTATGCCGGTAATCCAGGACAGCCACAAGCCCAACTCGCCGGGGGTCATGCCGTGCAGACGAATGAAAAAGGCCGGAATCCAGGCCGCGAGTCCGTAGCCCACAAAGGCTTGAAAGGCCGCCGCCAGACTGATGCGACGGCCGCTGGGCAGTCGGGTCAGAAACCGCCAGGTTTCACCCAGGCTGTAGGCACGACTCGCTGCGACCGTCCGCTCACTCATGCCGCGCGGGGGCTCGCGGACGGTGAAACGCACCACGACGGCCATGGCGACACCGGGCAGACCGATGACCATAAACGCCACCCGCCAGCCGAAGGCGTCATTCAGCCAGCCGCCCAACCAGAAACCCAGGCCCACGCCCATATAAATGCCGCACGCGTACACGGCCAGCACGGTCGCCCGTTTTTCCGGGGGGAAATAGTCGGACAGCAGGGAATGCGCCGGCGGGGTGCAGCCCGCCTCACCCACGCCGACACCCACCCGGGCCAAGGCCAGATCGGTAAAATTCCGCGCCAAACCCGAGGCCGCAGTCATCAGGCTCCAGGTCGCAATGCTCAGGGCAATCAGGCTCCGCCGGACCCAGCGGTCAGCCACACGGGCGAGGGGCAGGCCGGCAATCGCGTAAAAAACCGCAAAGGCAAAGCCGGTCAGAAACCCCATGGCCGTGTCCGAGACTTGCAGGTCTTCCTTAATCGGCTGGAGCAAGATGGCCAGGATCTGACGATCAATGAAATTGAACACATACACCACAAAGAGCACGGCCAGGACGTAATAGGCATACGGTCCTCCGACCTCGGTGGGTGCGTCGTGGGGCGGAGACGAAGGGTCGTTCTGGGCGAGGGTCTCTTCCGGTGAGGTAGATGGCATGCGTTTCCCTTTTTGACAGGTCCCCCTTCTCGCCCGAAGCGCGCGCTATTGTCAAGCACCGTCTCGGCAGAACAGACACGGACGAATAGCTGACGCTCAAAAGGCGACGTGCTACAGTCGCGCGACCGAACCGAACCCGAGAAAGGATGAAAAAGGTATGGCCTATAAAATTTCCATTGGTATCGATTGGCAGGGCAAGATCGACTACCGGGCGCTGTGTGAAAAGGTGCAGATCGCGGAGGCGGCCGGGGTGCATTCGGCCTGGGTGCCGGAAGCCTGGGGGCGGGATGCGTTCACCATTTTGACCCTGTTGGCCGACAAGACGAAGACTATCAATCTCGGCACGGCGATTGTGAATACCTACTCCCGCACCCCGGCGGCGCTGGCCCAGCACTTTGCCACCCTGGATGAGGTCTCTGAGGGGCGGATGCTGCTCGGCCTGGGAACGAGTGGCCCGCAGGTGATAGAGCACTTTCATGGGGTCGCGTTTCAGCCGCCCCTCCAGCGTATGCGTGAGTATGTGGAGATCATTAATACGATTATGAAGGGCGAGCCGCTCAAATACTCGGGCAGGCTGTTCGACCTGCAACGCGGCTTTACCTTGCGCTTCCAGCCCGTTCGCGCCCATATTCCGATTTATCTGGCAACGATCAATGCCAAGAGTGTGAAAATGACGGCAGAGCTGGCAGACGGCTGGCTGCCGATTCTGATTCCCATTGAGCATCTCAAGAGTGAAATTGACAATCTGCGCCAAGCCAGCCTGGCCGTCGGCCGGCCGGCCGACGCGGTCGCCGTCCGTTCGCCCGGCACTATTACCGTGACCCCACAGGTTGACAAAGCCCGTGCCGCCTCGGCCGCTATGCTGGCCTTTTATATTGGCCGCATGGGAACGTTCTACGCCGCCCAACTCACCCGGCTGGGCTACGGGGAAACGGTCGAAACCGTCAAGAAAGCCTGGGCGGGTGGCTCACGCGCCGCCGGCGAAGCCGTGCCCGCTCAGTTAGTTGATGCAACCGGCTGTGTGGGCTCAGTGGAAGCAGGTATCGACCGTCTGCAAGCCCAGGCAGAGTGCGGGGTAGACCTGCATCACGTCAATGTGCAGGCAGAGAGTAATACAGAGTATGAGCGGATTTTGGCGAAGTTGGTCGGGTGAGGTGGCGGGGCGGTCTTCTTTTCTCAAGAATTCTCTAAGGAGTAGCAACTATCCTGAAATCCTCATGGATTTCTCTCGAATGATACATCTCATTCTATGATGTAAAATATTTTACTTGATTATATGTAAAATATATGCTCTATTGCCCCTGTGAAACTGATTCTGAGCGCAGGGGTCGCAGGGGTAGTGGATGACACTGGAAGAGATTAAGCAACTTATTGCCGAGGGGCGGTACAGGTTCTCACAGAAGGTGCAAAGCTTCATAGAAGACGGTTTCTTTGGTGAAGAGGATTTAAGACACTGCATACTCTCGGCAGATAGAATCCATAAGAAGGAGCGTGATGAGAAAAGACAGGACGTACATGGCATGAAATACGTAATTATTGGGAGGGATACTCATGGACGGTTGTTTTACACGGCTGGAAAAGTCCGTTCTACAGACAATGGTCGTTTCTATTTCTACATAACAGCTCACCAAGCGGACAAAGAAGACTAAAGGGATGAGAGCTATGGAAACAGAAGCGTTATTTGAGTTTACCTGCCCAGAATGTGAAACGGGCACTGTACGAACCACCCACATCCACAACTACAAAACGAAAATAAAAGGGTATCCCTTTACTGTAGACGAGGCGCTGATTGGAGTATGTGACGAGTGCGAGGCTCAATCCTTTGCGCCTGAGGAGACAAAGCGATGGGAGGAGTGCTTTTCACGCTCGCTCCACGCCCGCCACGCTTTTCTTACGTCTGAAGAAATTGCACAGATTCGGAAAGCCCTTGGTCTCTCCATGGAAGACTTTGCCCGGCTGATCGGCAGTACGCGGCAATCGGTCTCCATGTGGGAGAAGGAGAAGCGAACGACACCGCCCGTTCGGACAGCAGACCTCCTGATGAAGCTCGTTCGTCAGTCGCTAACGGGTGAGCCTGTCGATGTGCTGCCTCTTCTATTGGATGAAGCACGGAAATGGGGCGTCGTGATTGAGCTGCGAAGACCGCAAAGACGATCGGTAAGGAAAAAAGCAATTCCGCAATCCATCCCCACATCCTGATAGCCAGCTCTCAGAAGTAGAATGGCAAACTATTCTGGACTGGTTTGGCTTTTCCTAAGATTTGTTGATAGCAAACACTGTCACAATTACTGCCCAAACGCCTCAACTAATGCATGCATATCTTCCCCGGTGATTTGGCTCGTAGGCGGAGAGGCGACGATGGGCTGCTGCACGCCGGCGTCGATAAAATGACTGAGCCTTGTAGGTCGGGTTGGCCGTAGGCGTAACCCGACAGTCCGTCCTTGCCGGATTACGCTCCGCTAATCCGACCTACTTCTGCTCAGTCTGACCCGTCAGAGCCCGCCTCACCCCGCCGCGTTTCACACGCCGTTCATGAAGATAAGACCTGCTTGATCGTCGTGTGAAACGGCCAGAATTTCCCATCCGCTCCCCTTGTCAGGAGCCGTCTGATGTCGGCCGGCGATAGATCATGCAACCCGTCCACCGCGGCCGCACGGCGCGCGCGGAGTTTGGGTATATCCAGACCCAGCTTTTTGATGGTTACTTGACCTCCGGCGTCATTTTCTCGACGAGGAAAGATGTCGCCGTTGGCAGTGAACCGGAACCGATCCTCGCAATCGGATGCCAGAGGGGAGACGAGCAGGTCTTCGTCGAACCAGTTATCCTTTAGATATCCGCAGTGATGCGGCTCTCCCGATGATGGTTCTCTTTGACAAGAACAATGGAGGTTTCCGTAATCGAGTTGAAGATTCGGGTATCTTCCTTTTCCTTTAGGGCGAAAATGCTCGACATGGCTATTGTCCGCGGTCACTGATACCTCGCAATAACAGCATAGAAAGCCCTGCTCTTGCATGAGGGATTCATGTACCTTCTGCTTGATCGGCGTTGGGACCCTCTTCCATCTGGGCCGATGGGCCATACGGTCGTTTTCTTTCCATTTCGAGAAATCTTCGGGCTCCAGGTTTTTCACGATTTGCTTCACTTTCCCAGGACCTCCCTGCGACGGATGAAAACATCTGCCTTAACGAGGTCTGGGTCCACGCCGATCTCGCCCTGCATATCGCTTAATAGCCGTTTGGCTTTCTTCAGCCTTCCTTTTTCGATTGCCAGAAATAGGTCGGCCAGTTGATCATGGATTTCTTGCGGCCGGGCTGGGACACCCATGAGGTCTTCGAGGATTCTGCCCGCTTCCTGGCCATAGGCGTCCTCAGGCCGTTTGGCGCTAATGCCTGATTTGGTTCGCTCCAGGAGCCAGATGCTGTTCCGGTTCAAGTGGCTGAGAATCTGTGGGGAGTGTGTTGACAGCAGAAACTGACAGTTGGGAAATGTTTCTTTCAACGCAGGAATGATGCTGCGCTGCCACCCAGGGTGTAGATGGAGATCGATTTCATCAATCAAAACGACGGCATCGCCCTGAAGAGGGTCTCTCATGTGTGGATTGGCGATTGCCATGCGGCGGGCCAGATCGCCGGCTAGCGCGAGGGTGCATTTCTCGCCGTCCGAGAGTTGGTTCACAATCATCTCCTCTCGGTTTTTCTCCACGACCATACGTAACGGTGATCGTCTGACCTTGAGCCCCTTGAAACCGGGAAGGAACCGCTCGGTCGCGCTTCTCACAGCTCGCAGTTGGGGATCGCGGAATTGGGGATTGTCCAAGCGTCGCTCGTTCTCCAGATCCTCGCGCTCCCTGAACCACTCGAAGAATACCCGGAAGTTACTCCATTCTCCTGCCAACGCCTGGTCGTACGCAGCCAGTCGATCGAACGGATGCCGTTTTCTAATACGGAGCGGGATGTCTAGCACCGCGCGATTGACCGGATAGTAGAGGGCAAGCGGCAGATCAGTGCGTTCATCCTCTTCCAATTTGGAACGGAGCAACTCGACATGCTTTCTTAACTCGCTGAGGTTTGTGATCTTCTGCTTGTTCTGACCCCTCCGGGCCTTGGAGACGCTCCATTGAACGGATTTTCCCCGAAAGGATATCTCGATCTCGTTCCGAGTCCGCAGAGCGCTATTGTTGATATCGGACACCGTGAAGAACCGTCCCGTGCCGGTGGATGAACGTATCCTTCCAATCAAGCGCGAAAGCATAATGGCGGTACAATCCAGAACGGCGGATTTCCCGACGCCGTTGACGCCCACCAGTACGTTGACCTGTTCAGGGAATTCTAACTTCAGTTCCCGAATGCCTCTGAAACCAATAATTTCAAGGGATTTTAGCTTCATTACACTATGGCTTGGCTGATTTCTTCGAATCGTTCTTTATTGGAGAACGGCTCTTCCAGATACCTTGGATGATTGGAGATCGTTGTAGTGCCGCCGCCAGACTCCGTCAACACCTTGGCATCCTCGTGGCTTCGGAAAGGCCGAATTTTGTGATTGTGCCGCTCGGGCCTTGAGCCTGGACACGGGAGCTTTACTGCCCGAACGTCTCAACCAGCATATGCATATCTTCCCCGGTGATTTGGCTCGTAGGCGGAGAGGCGACGATGGGCTGCTGCACGCCGGCGTCGATAAAATGACCGAGTTGGGAACGGCAGTCTTCGGGCGGACCGAATACAAATAACTCTTCGACCATAGAATCCGGAATGGCCTCTTCCGCTCCCTTCCGGTCGCCAGCCTGCCAACGGGCATGCACCTCATCCAGAATATCGCTATAGCCAAAGCGGCGGAAACCCTGGATATAGGTGTTGGCCTGACAGTAGCCAACCAACACATGCCGCAGTTGCCGTAGGGCCTGTTCTCGATCCTGTTTGACCAGCGTGTGCACATAGCAGCCGATATCGATATCGCTCAGCCTGCGCCCGGCACGCTCCGCCCCTTTGGCAATCTCGGCCAGCGAATGGGGAATCTGCCGCGCCGGCAGCCAGGCCAGCAGCACCCCGTCAGCGATCTCTCCGGCTAACTGGAGCATACGTGGGTTCACGGCCGCCAGATAGATCGGCATGGCCGTCGACAGGCGCAGGCTGAGGCGAAAGCCGCGTGGCTGGTAGAACCCGTCGGTACGCGTGACCCGCTCGCCGGCCAGCACACGGCGGACAATATCCACATACTCGCGCGTGCGGGCCACGGGCCGGTCCCAGGCAATGCCGTGAAAGGTATTGATATTGCGCGTGCTCACGCCGATGCCCAACCGCGCCCGGCCCGGTGCAACCAGGTCCATGCTGGCGGCCTGCATAGCGGTGAGCGTGGGCGGGCGGAGGTAGAGCGAGATGATGCCCGTGCCGACATGAATGCGCTGCGTGGTGGCCAGAAAGGCGGTGACCAGCGTACTCGTCTCCGTGCCCCAGGCCTCGCCGAACCACAGGCTCTCGAAGCCGCGTTCCTCGGCCTGGCGCGCGACCTGCAAATACACCTCGAAATGATGTCCGGTCGGCGGCAGGCCCAATCCTATACGCATAGTGTCTCTCCCTTTTCCAGAATCCCGTTCCGGGTCTAATCGCCTTCGTGTTCTTCGGCTAATGCCGTCCATTCCACGTACTGCTCGTCGAGTTGCCGTTTGAGCTGCTCATACTGGCCGGTCACCTCACGTGCCTTTGCTCGGTCTTGAAACGTCTTTTCATCCGCCAGGCGGCGTTCGAGCTTTTCTTTGTGGTCCTCCAGCGTGGCGATGTGCTGCTCCAGTGCGGCCAGTCGTTTGGCCCGTTTCTGACGTTCGGCCCGGGCGGCTTTTTGCTGCTGATAAGAGAGCTTGCCGTGCTTGGCTTCACGAATGGCCGCCAGCGTGCCTTCAATGCCGGCCGCGTTTGCCCTAGACGGAGAAACGGCTGCCCGCTGTCCTGTTCTCTGGGGGCGGGCCTGTTCTTGAGGTGGAGACGGGTCCGCCTGTCGTTCTTTCCGATCCAGAAATTCCTCAAATGTTCCGGGGTAGGTGGTGCAGTGTCCGTCTTGGAGTTCGAGCACTTTCGTGACCAGACCGCTGAGAAAATAGCGGTCGTGCGACACCACGACAAAAGTTCCCCCATACTGCAACAGGGCTTCTTTCACGATGTCTTTGGTGCGGATATCGAGATGGTTGGTGGGCTCATCCAGAATGAGCAGATTCGAGGCCTGCAACAGCATTTTTGCCAAGGCCAGGCGGCTTTTTTCCCCGCCGCTGAGCACGGCGACGCGCTTTTCAATCGCCTCCCCGGAAAAGAGGAAGGCCCCCAACAGGGTGCGGAGCTGGGGTACGACATCGGTGGCCGCTTCCCGGACGATCTCTTCATACACCGTCGTGTCGGTCTGCAAGCGTTCGGCCTGCTGCTGGGCATAGTAATCGAGGACGACCTGATGCCCGAGCTGCCGGCTGCCTGAGGTGGGCGCTTCAACCCCGGACAGGAGGCGGCTCAGGGTGGACTTGCCCGCCCCGTTGACGCCGACCACCGCCACCCGGTCTCCACGCTCAATCACCAGGTCCAGGTTCTCAAACACCGACAGGCTGTCGTAGCGTTTGCCGATCCCTTGCAACTCAATCACCCGCCGTCCGCTCCGGGGGGCCTGGGGAAAATGAAAACGAACACCCTTGGGCACGGCTTGAGGCGGGTCGAGCTTTTCCATCTTCTCAAGCTGCTTGACCCGACTCTGGACCTGGGGTGCCTTCCGGGCGTTATAGCGGAACGTGTTGATAAAGCGGGTCAGGCGCTCAATCTCTTCCTGCTGCGTGTCATAGGCTTTGCGATACGACTCCAGGTATTCTTCAAATACGCGCTCAAAGGTCGAGTAGTTGCCCGTATACTCGGTCAGGGCAGAGCGATGCAGGGCGGCCACCCGATTGACCATGCGATCCAGAAAGGCCCGGTCGTGCGAAACGATGACAATGCTGCCGCGATAATTGTGCAGATACGACTCCAGCCACAGCAGCGAGTCGAGATCGAGGTGATTGGTCGGCTCGTCGAGCAGCAAGACGTCGGGCTGCCGGAGCAGGAGCTTGGCCAGCGCGATCCGCATCTGCCAGCCCCCGCTGAACGTCTCGGTGCGCGCCGTAAACTGCGCTTCGTGAAAGCCCAGACCGGTCAGGACTTTGGCGATCTGGGCATCGGCCTGAAACCCGTCGAGTTCTTCAATTCGGTGGTGGATGTCTCCGTAGCGGGTGACCAATTCCGCTTGCGACTCTTGCGTCGGCGCATCGGCGGCCGTTCCCTCAGCTCCAGCGAGCGCGGCCTGAATCGTTTCCAGCTCTTGCTGCAACGCGGTCAGCTCCGGTAAAGCGGAGTGCGTCTCGGCGAAGAGATCACGTCCGGAAATTTCGATTCCCTCCTGGGGCAGATAGCCGATGCTGAGGTCGCGGCTGCGCTGGACTCGGCCCGTATCGGGCTCAAGCTGTCCGGTCAAGAGGCGGAAGAGGGCTGTCTTGCCGGCACCGTTGGGACCAACCAAACCCACCCGGTCGCCTGTCCGAATATGCCAGTTGAGATTGCGAAACAGTTCCTGCCCGCCAAAGGCGAGGGACAGATTGATAAGCTGGAGCATATATCCTGACGACGTTCAGACCGCGTGTCTTTACTCGTGGTTTAGGGAACGGGAATCAACGGCTCAATCATCGAGAGTACCGGTCTGCTTCCTGGCCGGTGGACACTTTAGCCCCATATATCTTCTCGGGATTCCCAGTATGTCTTCACTTCGTCGAATCTGCCGATTCGATCTTGTATCTTGAGAATTTCTTTAGGGTAAAATTCGAGTATGACGTCACATAGTTGGAGCATCCATTTTTTCGAGAATTACCCTCAACCAGTTTTATGACGTTCGAGTTGGAAATTTGAATCTGCCCCCAGCCCAATGCTCCTACTGTTAAGCATTCCCAATCCAAAAATTCGATCGGTGTGAATATGACTTCATTTGCAATAACCTTCGTGCCTTCAATGTCATATTTGACCAATATCAGGGAAAACATATTTACATCCGATTCGTAAAACCTCGCCAGTCGCTCAACAGAAGTAAGATTGGGCATGTTAAATTTCGTATCGGCCCGGTGGGTCTTAACATCAATGACCGAATAGAATCCCTCTCTGTCGGTGAATGCGAGGTCCGCCATCGCGCGACGTGCAAAATCGTTTGAATATTCGACACACCAATCACCGAGAAAAGAATCAAATCGTTCTGAGATTAAAGACTCAAGGGCATCACCTACGGCGCGGGGGCTGCGAGCAGTTTGCGGAGAAAGAAAATCTGGAGAAGTGTTGATATAGTCCTTTATCTTCTCGGCAACCCTCAAGTAATCACCACCATAGTAGAATTTTGACTTCATAAGAAAAGCTCTTTCTGTTGTACACGAGACGCGACCGATTTCGACTGATCGCTCAGGGAGTTTCTTTCCCAGAAAACCCCTCCCGTATATCCCTGAATAGCGGGGTCATCAGTGGCATGTTCGAGGCGTTTCAGCGCCCAACAGCAGTACTCTTGATTAAGTTCTATACCGCAAAACCGTCGGCCTAACTTTCGCGCAACGACCGCTGTAGTGCCACTGCCAAGAAATGGATCAAGAATGAAATCGTTCTCTCTTGAGCTGGCAAGAATGAGCTTAGCGATAAGTTTCTCGGGCTTCTGAGTCGGATGGTCCGTGTTCTCAGGCATAGACCAAAACGGTACAGTGATGTCCGTCCAAATGTTTGATGGATGAGTCAGGCGATAGTTGCCGTGCTCTTCTGGCTGCCAGTCTTTTGGCTTTCCGTCTGTGGTATAGGGAGCAATAACCTTGCGCTTGAGCTTGACCGCGTCAACATTAAAATAATACGAGTCCGATACGGTGCAGAACCATATATCTTCCGTATTATTTTTCCAGTTTGCCTTCGCTCCACGACCTTTTTCCCTCTCCCACGTAATACGATTGCGAATCCGAAGTTGGGATTCAAGGAGAGGTGCTATCAGAACAGAAGTCTTCCAGTCAGCGCATACATACACGGTTGCGTTCGATTTCAGGGTCGGTTTTAAGGCTTCGAGGACACTCTGAAACCACCTCTGATATTCCGGCCTCCCCCTCTCCTTAAACGGAATACCGTTGTAGTTCTTAGAAAGGTTATAGGGCGGGTCCAGGATGAGCAGATCAACAAAGTTGTTGGGTAAATGTGTTACAACATCGAGTGCATTGCCGCAGATGATTCTGTCTTCAATCCCGTCTTCTCCTACGGGTTTTTTGGCTGAGAGGATCTGACTGGACAGACGTTTGATATCAGTCGGGTTGCATGTCAGCGTCCGATTTTTTGGAGCCCTCTCTTTCATTGTCCATCAATTCCTTTAACAAGAGTCCCAAGTTTGGTGGGAAAACTCTATTCTAATATGGCTCGGTCAATTAGAGCCTGCTGCTGACCTGCGTTCTCTTATATACCAGGGAAGGCAGAGAATGATCTAGGCCGGACGATATCGTTGATGAATCGTGCGCTTGGACGGCTATGACTATGCGTCTTCTTCCGGGGGTAATAGCAGCGCTTCTCCCAGCGAGTGGATCAGCCAGCGATGGACATCCGCGACCAGGGTCGCCGCCTGTGGACCAGCCAGGAGCCAGTGACCTTGGTCCGGGTAGGACAGGCTGGTCGCGTGCAGGGTATCTGCGAGCCAACGCACGGCCGGAGCAGGCACCATACGGTCGCCCTGCCCCCAGACGACCAGGCCGGGACAGGGCAGGGGGAGTGCCGGAAAATCGGTCTGGCCTCGGGTGAGGGTGCGAACGATTCTGCCCGAGTCCGGCTCAAGCTGGGCGGATAACTGGTCGGGCAGCCCGGCCGGAAGCGTATGGAAGAGAAAATCGCGGGCCAGACGACGAGACGGAGGGGGATGGGCGCGATCCCACAGGAGCGCCGGCAGGGCGGCGAGTCGCACCAGAGGGAGGGCCGGGCGCAGGTCAGGTTGCCAGTTGCAGGGCAGCAGGGGAGAGATGCAGACGAGGGCGCGCGGCTGCACGTCGGCGGCGGCGAGCAGCGCGAGGAGGCTACTCAGATCAAAGCCGATCACAATCGGCGGGTAGTCGAGCGCAGCCGCGGCTGCGGTAATGGTCGTGAGATGATCGTCAAGAGAGGTGTCGCCCCGCCGGCGGGCTGCGGGTGGCTCGTACAGGTCAAGCGCCCAGCATGTCCAACCACGCTGAGAAAATCCCCACGCGACTTCCTGCCATATCCAGCTTCCCGTCCATAAACCCGGCAGCAGGAGCAGCGGGGTGGTAAATTTCTCGCGTTCCGGGAAGAACACCTCAGCAGTGTACGCGGCGAGTCGCTGTTTCATGGGCACAAAAGAAAAGGCCCGCTTTGGGGCCTTTTCTTGAAAATCCTCCGCCTCGTTATCGCTGCCGCGCTGAGCGACGCTACGATCTCTTCTTGGCTGCTTTCTTCCTGGCCGGGGCTTTCTTGGCTGCTTTCTTCACGGTTTTCCTGGCCGGGGCTTTCTTGGCCGCTTTCTTCACGGTTTTCTTGGCCGGAGCTTTCTTGGCCGCTTTCTTCTTCGCGGGAGCTTTCTTGGACGCTTTCTTTACAGTTTTCTTAGCCGCTTTCTTCTTCGCAGGCATAGTGACCTCCTTCGCTATGAGTGTGGGAACCCCTTAGTCTATAGAAAAAGGCGGAAGGGTGTTTGTGTTTTCTTCTATCAGATCAACGCCTGTGCTGCAACAAAAATACACAAGAACAGGATGTTATTTTCGTGCTGCAAACGCCGTGTGGCCGGCATACACGGCACGCCGCCCGAGCGCTTCTTCGATGCGTAACAGTTGGTTATACTTGGCCGTCCGTTCGCCGCGGCAGACACTGCCGGTTTTGATCTGTCCCGCATTCAAGGCGACCGACAGATCAGCAATCGTGGTGTCCTCTGTTTCTCCCGAACGATGCGAGATGACCGCCGCATACCCGTGCTTTTTCCCCAAGGCGACCGTTTCCAGGGTTTCGCTCAGGGTACCGATCTGATTGACCTTGACCAGGATGGCATTCGCCACCCCATCCGCAACACCGCGAGCGAGCCGCTGTGGGTTGGTGACAAACAAGTCGTCGCCCACGAGCTGGAGTGTCGTGCCGAGCTCCTGGGTGAGCAAGCGCCAGCCGTCCCAGTCGTCTTCGGCCAGGCCGTCCTCGATAGAGACCAGCGGATAGTGCGCCGCCCATTTTGCATACTGTTGAATGAGGTCTTCCGCCTGCCGGGCGGCTCCGCCCGCCTTATGAAAAACGTATCGCCCGTCCTGGTATAGCTCGGTCGCCGCGACATCGAGGGCCAGCGAGACGTGCCGACCCGGGGTGTAGCCGGCTTGCGTCACAGACTCAAGCAGGAGGTCGAACGCCTCTTCGTTTGAGCGCAGATCGGGGGCCACCCCCCCCTCGTCTCCCACGGCCGTGGTCAGGCCCTTTTTTTGGAGCAGGTCCTTGAGCACGGCGAACACTTCGGCACCAATACGCAGGGCCTCGCGGAATGAGCGGCTGCCGGCCGGAACGATCATAAACTCCTGGATGTCGAGATTATTGCTTGCATGGGCGCCGCCGTTGAGCACGTTGATGAGCGGCACCGGAAGCGTCCGCGCCCGCGCGCCGCCCAGAAAGCGATACAGCGGCTGTCCGGCAGATGCGGCCGCGGCTTTTGCGACGGCCAGCGAGGTTGCGATGAGCGCATTGGCTCCCAGGCGCTTCTTGTTTGCCGTGCCGTCCAGGTCGAGCAGGAGTTGGTCAATGGCGGGCTGGTCGCTGGCGTCCTTGCCCTTCAGGCGCCGGGCGATGGGTTCGTTCACCTGTGCCGTCGCTTTTTGGACGCCCTTCCCGCGATAGCGTTTGCGGGTGCGGTCCCGAAGCTCCCAGGCCTCATGCGCGCCGGTTGACGCCCCCGAGGGCGCTGCGGCGCGCCCGAACGCCCCGTCCGCCAGTATGACCTCAACCTCAACCGTCGGATTCCCCCGACTATCCAGAATCTCTCGACCAATAATTTTCCTGATCTTCACCCGATCCTCCCGTTTTGTCGTGGCATGTGTTCGGTGCCGTTCCGACCCTGGAATTTGCTCCAGCCTCTCGCAGTCAGTAGAATATCCCGTATGGGACGGATGGTGGTGCGGCGGTGCGGCTGGATGTGGTTCTCATTGGTTCTGGCGGTGTACGCCCTGCTCATGTATTCAACCGTGTGGAGCGAGCGCGGGCTGCTGCATCTCTTTCAACTGACCGAAGAGCAACGCGCGTTGGAAACGCACGTCCGGACGCTGTTGCGCGAGAATGCCGATCTCAAGGACCGCACTCGGCGTCTGCATACGGACGATGTCTTTTTGGAGCAACTTGCGCGCGACCGGCTCATCCTCGTGCGTGAACACGATATCGTCTATCGATTCCATCCGACAAAGCCCTCGTTAACCCAGTGAACGAATACCCTCAAGAGTGGTCTGCTGTCTGTGCCATCGAACGGCGTGTGCTCAGCCCCAGCGCCATGTCCGCGACAATATCGCGCGCGGCCTGGCGCGGGTCTGCGGCATCCCGAATCGGTCTGCCCACAACCAGATAATGCGCCCCGGCCCGCATGGCCTGGTGCGGTGTCAGAATCCGTTTCTGATCGTCGGCCGTACTGCCCGGCGGACGAACGCCTGGAATGACGAGGGTCAGTTTGTCTCCACAGGCGCGCCGGACCGCGGTAATTTCTTGAGGAGAGGCCACCAGACCGTCGATACCCGCCTGCTGGGCCAGCCGGGCGAGCCGCACGACCTGCGCCGCCGGACCGGCGCCGACCCCGATCTGCTTGAGGTCGTCTCGGCCCAGACTGGTCAGCACGGTGACCGCCAGGAGGGTGGGGCGGGTGAGCCGTTCTGCGCGACACACGGCCCGGACTGCCCGGTGGGCCTGCCGCAACATCTCGGCGCCGCCGGAGGCGTGCAGGGTTAGCATCTGTACCCCGAGACGGGCGGCTTCGACTGACGCCGAAGCCACGGTCTGGGGAATGTCGTGGAATTTGAGGTCGAGAAAAACCGTCCCGCCCTTGGCCTGAATGCGGCGGACAACCTCGGGACCGGCGTGCACGAACAGTTGCTTGCCGACCTTGAACAGGCCGACCTCGTCGGCCAGCCGGGCGACGTAGCGGTCGACTTCTTTCAGCGACGCCACATCGAGCGCAAAGATGAGCCGGCGGCGGGCGCGCGGTCGGCTCGTTTTGCCGGAACCCCGCGGTCGCGCCTGCGCTTTGCTGGCCTGATTGACGGAACGAGGAGCCATCGTGCTGCGCGCCTCCCGGACTCAGGCGGTCTCCGGATTGCCGAGCGCCTGCCGGATGGCTTCGACCGCCCCGTCTGCCGGTACTTCCGTCATGGCTCCATCCGCGCGTTGCTTTAATTCAATCACCCCGCGGGCCAAGGACTTGCCACCAATAGTCGCCCGGAGCGGAATGCCCAACAGGTCCGCATCCTTGAATTTCACCCCCGGCCGCTCTTCCCGGTCGTCAAACAATACGTCTGTCCCGGACTGCCGGAGTTTGGCATAGATGTCTTCCGCCGCCTTCCGGGTGGTGTCGTCATTCCAGTTGACCGGCACGATATGGAGGTCCGCGGGAGCCAGCGGCTTGGGCCAGACAATGCCGGCCGCATCATGGTTCTGTTCAATGGCGGCCGCAACGGTCCGGGTAATACCGATACCATAACAGCCCATTTCCATCGGATGCTGTGCGCCTGTGGCATCCAAATAGGTGGCGTTCATTGCCTGGCTATACTTCGTGCCAAGATAAAACGTCTGACCGACTTCGATGCCGCGATGAGGGGTAAACCGCCCTTGCTCGCAGCGCGGACAGGCGTCGCCCGCGGTCGCCCGACGCAGGTCGGCGAACTGGAGGGCGGGCAGGTCACGCTCGATATCAAGCCCGGTCAGATGCATGTCCTGCTCGTTTGCGCCGCACACCAGGCCTGTTGCGCCCCGCAGGGTCTGGTCGCTGATCAGCCTGGCCTTGAGCTGGAGTGGTCCGGCAAAGCCGGTCGGGGCGCCGGTCACCTTGTGGACGGTTTCTTCAGCGGCGAGCACGACCCACTGACAGCCGAGCAGGTTTTTCAGCTTGGGCTCGCTGAGTTCGTGGTCTCCCCGCACCAGGGCGGCGACAACCGCACCCGTATCGGTCTCGTACAGCAGGGTTTTGACGAAGCGCTCCGGGGGCTCACCCAGAAAGGTCGAGACCTCCTCGATGGTCCGCTGGTCGGGCGTCTCGACTGGGGTGAGCGCCGTTTCGCGCGTGGCCGCCGGAGGCGGAGGCGGGACGAGTTCGGCTTTTTCCACATTGGCGGCATAATCGCACGAGTCGCAACTGACAAGGGCATCTTCACCGGAATCCGCCAGCACCTGGAACTCGTGCGACAGACTGCCCCCGATTGCGCCGGTATCCGCCTCAACCGGCCGGTAGGTCAGCCCGCAGCGATCAAAGATGCGCCGGTAGGCGTCGTACATATTGCGATACTCGCGCTGGCAGTCCTCCAGATCGGTATGAAAGGAATAGGCGTCTTTCATGATAAACTCGCGGCCGCGTATCAAGCCAAAACGGGGCCGGACTTCATCCCGAAACTTGGTCTGGATCTGATACAGATTGAGTGGCAGGTCTCGGTACGACCGGACCTCCCGCCGGACGATATCGGTCACGACCTCCTCATGGGTCGGCCCAAAGCAAAAGTCCCGGTCGTGCCGGTCTTTGAGGCGCAGCAGCTCCCGGCCATACACATCCCAGCGGCCGCTTTCCTGCCAGAGTTCCGCCGGGCAGACTGCCGGCATGAGGATTTCCTGGGCGCCCGCGCGGTTCATTTCTTCGCGCACGATGTTTTCGACTTTACGCACGACGCGCAGCCCCAGCGGCAGAAAGTCATACACGCCGCGCGCCACCTGACGCATCATACCGGCGCGCAGTAAGAGTTTATGGCTGATGACTTCGGCCTCAGTCGGATCTTCACGTAATGTTGGGATGAATGTTTGGCGATAACGCACCCGGACCCCCGATCGGATAGAGTAAAGATGTCGGGCTCAATTAGTCAGCGCGCGGGCCAAGTGTCAAGCCGGGCGTAGTCTTTCGCTCCGACCCCTTTCCTTTCTCCCGGCCAAAAACTATAATTTGCGCGCGATACTTTCCCGTGACAGGAGTACGGTGTGGACTTTGACTATTCTCCGCAAGAAGAAGCGTTTCGGCAGGAACTGCGCTCGTGGCTCGAAGTTAATCCGGCGGACAACTACGACCCGGAAACCTTTGAGATTATCGACCAGGAAGAGCGCTTTCAGATCAAGTTCGACTGGCAGAAGAAGCTGCACGGCGCCGGCTGGGTCGGCATTCATTGGCCCCAGGAGTACGGCGGTCGGGGCGCTACGATCATGGAGCAGACCATCTACCAGCAGGAGATGGCGCGGGCGCACGCGCCCGGATTGGCCAATCCGCTGGGTATTTCGCTGGTCGGCCCGACCCTGATGCACTGGGGCACGGAGGAGCAGAAAGCGCGTTTTGTGCCCAAGATTCTCAGCGCCGACGAGCTGTGGTGCCAGGGCTATTCCGAACCGGGCTCCGGCTCGGACCTGGCCTCGCTCCAAACGCGGGCGGTTGACGCCGGGGACGACTTTGTCGTGAACGGCCAGAAAGTCTGGACGAGCTTTGCCCACAAGGCCGACTACTGCATTCTTGTGGCGCGGACCGACCCCGACGCCCCCAAGCACAAGGGACTGTCCTATCTGCTGGTGGATATGCACGCGCCTGGGGTGACGGTCCGGCCCTTGGTCCAAATCTCCGGCGATGCGGAATTCAACGAGGTCTTCTTCGAAGATGTTCGGGTGCCCAAAGCCAATCTGGTTGGCGAACGGAATAACGGCTGGCAGGTGGCGATTACCACGCTCATGTTCGAGCGGGCGAACTTTGGCATGGTCTACAACCTGGAGCCCATGCTGGACAGACTGAAGACGTGTCTCAAAGACCTGGAGGTCAAGGGTCAACCGGCCGCCGACGACACGGATGTGCGCCAGCAGATGGCCGCCTTTCATGTTGAAGTCCAGGCGCTGAAGTTCAACGGCTACCGGCAACTGACCCAACAGTTACGCGGCAACCCGCCGGGCCCGGAAGGCTCGATCAGCAAGCTGGCCGGGAGTGAGCTGTATATCCGCATGGCGCATTTTGCGCTGGAACTGCTGGGTCCGTACAGTCAGTGCGCCCTGGGTGAGACTCAGGGCATCGACAATGGTTTCTGGGCGCGCCGCGCCTTGGGCTCCCGCCTGTACACGATTGCGGGCGGGACGTCGGAGATCATGCGTAACATCGTCGGCGAGCGCGTCCTGCGGTTGCCAAAAGGATAACAGAAGTATTGAGCATCTCAAATCGCCTCAGGATGGCATGCTCAATACTTATGGAGGGGAAGCATGGATTTCGGTTTCAGTGAAGATCAAGAACTGCTGCGCGACTCGGCCCGAAAATTCCTGGCCGCGGAATGCCCGACCACCTTCGTGCGCAAGATGATGGAAGATGACAGCGCCCACGCCACGGAACTCTGGAAAAAAGCCGCGGAGTTGGGCTGGATGGGCATTCTGATTCCCGAGGAGCACGGCGGTATTGGCGGGAGTTTTCTCGATCTGGTTGTGGTGATGGAAGAGATGGGCCGGTCGCTGATGCCCGGACCGTTTTTGGCGACCGTGCTCCTGGGCAGCGCGGCCGTGCTGGCCGGCGGCTCGGACGAGCAAAAGGACGCCATTCTTCCCAAGGTCGCGGCGGGTGAATGGGTCATGACCCTGGCCCAGGCCGAAAAGAGCGGCCGCTATGACGCCGCCGGCATTGGGCTGCCGGCCACGGCTCGGGGCAGCGACTTTGTGCTGTCCGGGGAAAAGCTCTTTGTGCCGGACGCGCATGTGGCCGATCAGATGGTGGTCGCCGCGCGGACCGGCTCTCCCGCTGCTCCGGAAGATGGCATTACCCTCTTTCTTGTCGATGCCAAGTCGCCGGGGGTCGAGATCACCCAACTGAAAACCGTGGACATGACCCGCCGCCAGTGTCACGTCGCCTTCCAGGATGTTGCGCTGGCCGGCTCGCAGGTCATCGGTGAAGTAGGCCAGGGCTGGCCGATTCTCAAGCGCGTCCTGGACCAAGCCATCGCCGGGCTGTGTACCGAGATGGTCGGGACCGGACAGCAGGCGCTCGATATGGCCGTTGAATACGCCAAAGAGCGGGTGCAGTTCGGGAAACCGATAGGCAGCTTTCAAGCCGTCAAACACAAATGTGTGGATATGATGGTCCAGGTCGAAAACGCGCGCTCGCTGACCTATTACGCCGCCTGGACGGTCGATGAGAATGTGGACGAGGCGTCCCAGGCGGTGCCCATGGCCAAGGCGTATTGCAGCGATATGTGCAAAACGGTGACCAGCGAGGCCATTCAGGTCCACGGCGGTATCGGCTTTACCTGGGAGCACGATATGCACCTCTTTTATCGGCGCGGCCTGGCGTCCGAAGCCGCCTTCGGCAGTGCCCCGACCCACCGTGAAGTGGTGGCCCAGACGCTGGATTTATAGGGGCGCGGCTCGCTTTGCCTTGTCCCCCTCACCCCAGCCCTCTCCCCTCAGGGGAGAGGGAGCAGCCCTTTCATAGAGGCATGGTTCGCTCCACCCCATGACCCCCGCTCTGATCGTCCATGGCGGCGCCGGAGCCGCGACGCCATCGGCACTGCAAGCCGAGCGTCGATCAGGATTGACGGCCGCTTTTGAGGCAGGCTGGGATATTCTTGTTCGGGGCGGGACCGCACTCGATGCGGTTGTGCAAGCCAGCGTGACCCTCGAAGATCATCCCCTCTTCAACGCCGGCCTCGGCTCTTGTCTGACAGAGGACGGGACAGTCGAAGTTGACGCCTCCCTCATGGATGGCTCGACCTTTCAGACCGGCGCCGTGGGAGCGGTCAGGAATATTAAGAACGCCATCCGACTGGCTCGGGCGGTCATGACGGACGGGCGACACGTGTTTCTGGTCGGCCAGGGTGCGGAACGATTCGCACGCGAGCACGGACTGCCGCAAGCCGCGACGGATGAACTGATTACCACCCGTCAACACCAGCGTTGGCAGGCCCTTCGACCAGGCTCAGGACAGGCGCAACGAACTACCGGCGAACCCGGTACGGTTGGCGCGGTTGCCCTGGATTCGGCGGGCGGGCTGGCGGCGGCAACCTCAACCGGTGGTGTGTTCGACAAGCGCTCCGGTCGCGTGGGTGACTCCGCCGTCATTGGGGCCGGGACGTATGCGGACAGCGCACTCGGCGCGTGCTCGGCAACGGGCGATGGCGAGCATATTATTCGAGCGACCCTGGCCCGCACGGCGGTGGAATTGCTGCGCGGCGGGAAGGACCCCGCGCAAGCCGCCCGTACGGCTCTCGCCCGCCTCAAAAGACACACACAGGGAGAGGCCGGTCTGATTCTGCTCGATCCCTTTGGCCGAAGCGGTATGGCGTATACTACGGAATCGATGGGTGTGGCATTTCGACTCCGCTCAGGACAGGCATTTCGGGCCGAGGGGCGGCTTGTGGTGCGGGTGTGACGATGCCCTCCTGACCGCCTCTGGTATTTTCGGGCGCACTAAGGATAAGATGCCCCGTCACACGGGATGAGCCCAGAAGAACTCGGAAGAAAGGGGAGTAGAGTCTATGGCAAAAGTTGATGGTAATTCATTAGTCGTCAAATCGCTCAAAGACGAGGGCGTGGATACTGTTTTCTATATTACCGGCGGACCGATGGTCGATGTGGCCTCCAAATGTATTGAGATTGGGTTTAACTCGGTCGATGTGCGCCACGAGCAGGGGGCTTCCATGGCGGCCCACGCCTATAGTCGGGTGCTGGGCAAGCCGGGGGTGTGCTTTGCCGCCTCCGGTCCCGGCGTTACGAATCTGATCACCGGCGTTGGCAATGCCTATCTGGACGCCGTTCCGGTCGTTGCTCTGGGCGGATCGAGTGCCATATCCCAGGACGGCATGGGCGCGTTCCAGGAGATGGATCAGGTCGGCATGTTCAGGCCGATCACCAAAATGTCCGAGCGGGTCAAAGACGCGCGCCGCATTCCGGAAATCATCAATAAAGCCTTTCGCGTGGCCACCAGCGGCCAGCCGGGTCCGGTCTACGTCGATCTGCCGGGCGATGTGCTCTACCGGGTGATTGAAGAAGAAGAGGCGGCGTTTCCCAAGCGGCCCCATCAGATCCCGCGGGTGGCTGGCGATCCGGCCTTCATCAAGGAGGCGGTGGCGTTGCTGAAGGGCGCTGAGCGGCCCCTGGTGATTACCGGCACCGGCATCATGTGGTCGGGGGCGATGCAGGAACTCCAGGAGTTTGTCGAAACGACCGGCATCCCTTTCTACACCACCCCCCAGGGGCGGGGCGTCATTCCTGAGGATCATGCCCTGAGCTTTCTGGGTGCGCGCAACCGGGCCTGGAAAGAGGCCGATGTGGTGCTGGTTGTCGGTACGCGCTTCAATTTCATTCTGGGTTTCGGACAGGCACCGCGTTTTGCGGAAGATGTCAAGATGATTCAGGTCGATATCGCGGACGAAGAGATCGGCCGCAACCGCGCGGTTGATGTCGGCATCGTGGGTGACGCCAAGGTGGTCTTACGCCAACTGATCGACGAGGCCGGCGACTCTTTCAAGGGGCGGGACGAACTGGCCTGGATCGATACGCTGCGCGCTTATGACAAACGCTCTCAGGAAAAGATGGAGGTCATCATGCAGGCCGACACCTCGCCCATGCACCCCCTCCGCTTGTGCAAAGAGGTCCGTGACTTTATGGACCGCGACGCCATCATTGTCGTCGACGGCCATGAGATTCTCAATTTTGCGCGCCAGTCGGTGCCGACCAACGCTCCCGGCCACCGGGTCAACGCCGGCCCGAACGGCTGTATGGGCGTGGCCGTGCCGTTCGGACTCGGGGCCAAAGTGGCCAAACCGGACACCCAGGTCATCGTCCTCAGCGGGGACGGTTCGTTTGGCATGAACGGCATGGAAATCGACACCATGGTCCGCAAGAACATCCCGGCCATTATCGTCATCAGCAATAACGGCGGCTGGGCCGGCGCGGGGGTGATGACCGCCGGACGCGACCTGGGTTTCAGCCGCTATGACGAGATGGCCAAGGTGTTCGGGGCGCACGGCGAGTTTGTCGAACGGCCGGAAGACATTCGACCGGCACTCGAACGCGCGGTTGCCTCGGGCAAGCCGGCAGTGGTCAACGTGGTGACCGACCCCAGCGCGCGGTCGTCAACGCAGTCGTTTGCCGCCTACCGGGCGATTTAACCCTCGGGGGCGGGCCGCTCAGGCCCGCCCCGGTCTGCACTCCTTGCCGCACATGTCCGATATCGAAGAAATCCTGAGCTTCTGGTTTGGCGCAATCCGGGACGAGCCGTCCTATTTTGCAGAATGCTCGAAGCGCTGGTTTGCCCAGAATGCCGACTTCGACCGGGAGATAGCCCGGCGTTTCCAGGCCGACTATGAGCGGGCAGCTGAGGGCCAACTCGCCGACTGGACCCAGACCGCGCGGGGCGGCACGGCGCTTATCCTGGTCCTGGATCAGTTTCCCCGCAATATGTTCCGCAACGACCCGCGCGCCTTTGCGACCGACCCGCTGGCACAGCAGATAGCGGAACAAATGATCGCCGCCGGGTTGGACCGGCAGTTGCGTCTGGTCGAGCGCTATTTCGTATACGTCCCGTTTATGCACAGCGAGCAGCGTACCCATCAGCAGCGCTCGGTCACGCTCTTTCAACAGTTGGCCGCCCAACGCGCCTATTTTGATACCTCCTATGCCGTGAGACATAAGGATGTGATAGCCCGTTTCGGTCGGTTTCCCCACCGCAACAGCGTCCTGGGCCGGGTTTCGACTCCGGCGGAGTTGGCGTTTCTCAAGCAGCCCGGCTCCTCATTCTAGGCCGTTGCCTTCTTTGGTGTCTCTGACGGGCACGGGGTGTAGCCTTTTCTCCGCAGGCTGGATATCCTGCCCCCCTCGTACCTTGAATCATACGCCGTATCTATAAATGGTCATCGGTTGAAATGGCCAGCGTGAGGAGTTGAAACGCATGGGCGAAGCCATACACGCGATTGTCATCAACAGGGTTGAGAAAAAAATCTCGTCCGAGCTGAAAGAAATCACTCCGGACGATCTGCCGGAAGGGGATGTAACCGTCAAGGTTGCCTATTCTACGCTGAATTACAAAGACGGCCTGGCCGTCACCGGGAGCGCGCCGATTGCGCGCAGCTATCCCATGATAGGCGGGATCGACCTGGCCGGGACGGTCGAATCCTCCAGTTCGCCGGCCTATCAGCCCGGAGACAAAGTTCTGATTACCGGTTGGGAACTCAGCATGAGCCACGGCGGCGGCTATGCCCAGAAACAGCGGGTCAAATCCGAATGGCTGACGCGCCTGCCTGACGCCTTCAGCCTCAAACAGGCCATGGCCGTGGGCACGGCCGGCTATACCGCCATGCTGTGCATCCTGGACCTGGAACGCATGGGCGTGACGCCCGGCGAGAAAGAAGTCATTGTGACCGGTGCCGCCGGCGGTGTCGGCAGCGTCGCGGTCGCCGTGCTGTCCCAGCTTGGCTACACCGTGGCGGCGTCAACCGGGCGGCCGGAACTGGGTGACTATCTCACCGGCCTGGGCGCCTCGACCATTGTTGAACGGGCAGAGCTCGCCGAGCCCTCGGGCCGCCCGCTGGACGCCGAACGCTGGGCGGGTGGCGTCGATTCCGTGGGCGGACAGACCCTGGCCTCGGTGCTGCGGGGGACGTGTTACGGCGGGGCGGTGGCGGCCTGCGGTCTGGCCGGCGGGGCTGATCTGCCGACCTCGGTCCTGCCGTTCATTCTGCGCAACGTCAGTTTGATCGGGGTGGACTCGGTGATGTGTCCCAATCCCAAACGGCAAACGGCCTGGGACCGTCTCGCCCAGGACCTGCCGCTGGAAAAGTTGGACGCCATGACCGTGGTGGAACCCATGTCGAAAGTATTGGAGCTGGCGCCGCAGATCTTACGCGGACAGGTCCGTGGCCGCGTGGTCATTGATGTGAATGCCTGAGTTCGACGGGAAAAGGTAGTAACTTGGCCGTGACTGGTATGAACAACGGCAGTGCTGAAGAACATCTCAGCCTTCCGGCCCGTGACCTCCACTTTCCCACCGAGCGCTCCATGGGAGAGCTGTTCGTTCGGGATGGCGCGCATCGTGCGGATGACTATGCCTTCTGGGAGCCGATTGGTCGGGCGCAGGGGGGTCTGGCCATTCCCGCCGGTAAAGAACTCCGGCTCAACGTCAACCCGCAGGCGTCTACCGATCTTTCGCCGTTTCGCGCTATTCCCGCGCAGGCCATTCAATACCTGCAACTCTCGGCCTCGCGGATAAATAATGACAGCCTGACCCATCTGGCCCATTTGAGCGGACTGCGCGTGCTGTGGCTATACGACACCCGGATCAGCGACGCCGGCCTGGTGCATCTGCAAAGCCTGAGCGGCCTGCGGGTACTCAATCTGCGTAGCACGCTGGCCAGTCGCGGCGGCATAGACGCGCTTCAGGCAAAGCTGCCCAAGTGCGAGTTTCGCCGACCGTGGTAAAGGGAAGGTCCTGGAGCAAATTACACCGTAGTGTAGCGTCCGAGGGGGGCCGTCGCTCAGCCCTCCTGCGGCGTGCGCTCCTGGTCTCCGGTCCTTGGGCGCCCGACCGCTACGCCAATCTGAAAACTGCGCTAGAGCGTTTCACGATAAGTTGTAGCCGTGCCAGTCCGCGCTCGTCGGGAAAGACAAGGGCTGGCACCAAGCGGCCAGGGAGGGGATGGGGGGGGCTCCCCGCCTGGGAGGGCGGCCATCCTGGCCGCCATGCGGGCTGGAAGCCCGCACTCCTCAAGGAGGAGAGACGCGCTACATAGCATCGTGATTTGCGCTCGCCGTGCAGGGGGCTCCCGTCATGCCGGACGTGATCCGGCATCCAGCGGGCGGAGAGGGCGGGGGGCCTGGATTCCCTAAACTCACAAACGAAGTGCAACACCTGGTTAAGGTGTTGTCATGGGAAAGCGTTATGGACAGGTCACCATCGATAAGCGGTGTGGTGGCTGATCCCTCTAACTGGAGCAGGGCACCCCGTACCCGATACGGCGGCATGCCGACCGCGGCTGCCACTTCCGGGGTGTTCCGCTCCGGCACTTCCCACATGACCTTGAAGCCGAGCAACTCGTAAAACTGACGCGAACGCTCATAATCACGACAGTTGACATTGACGTGCATCATTCCCGAGATGTGCATACCGCGTCTCCTCGCTCTGTGTGGCGTCTTTCGAGGACGATTAAAAAGAGGCCGTCTCTCGGAAACCAGGCCGGGTTTCCGAGAGAGGAGAGAGCTTACTTGCCCGTATAGCCGGGGTTGGTGGGCTTATCGAGCCAGTCGCGGCGTTTGTCATACGGCAGGTTGATATAGGTCTGCATGGCCAGCAGGCCGTCGTCGGACAGCATGGTCTCCAGAAAGGCCGAGCTTTCAATGTCGAGCCCGGCGGCGAGGTGGGTATCGTTGCCGGCGTAGACCGCGTGCTTGGCGCGGGCGACGGCGATCGGCGGGAAATTCGCAATCTCGCGGGCGATTTCCGTGGCGCGGGCGAGCGCGTCGTCGGCCACCTCGTGGACCAGCCCGAAATGGAGCGCTTCGTCGGGCGGGACCACGCGAGAGCGAATCACGAATTCGAGCGCGCGTCCGACTCCGATCAGCCGCGACAGGCGCTGGGTGCCGCTGCCGCCGGGAAGAATGCCGAGTTTGACTTCCGGAAACCCATACCGATAATCACCCTGCTGGCCGATACGCAGGTCGCACGACAGGCTGAGTTCAAACCCCCCGCCCATGGTGTCGCCGTTCATGGCCACGATAATCGCCTTGGGCAACTCGCTCAGATTCTTCAGCATGGCGTGATAGGCCGCGGTGAGTGAGGTGCCGGCCCGGCGCATGGCCTCCCGATCCTTGGCCAGATCAACCAGCTCTTCCACGCTGTAATGGGTAATGAATTTGCCTTCCAGCGCGCCGGTCAGCACGACGGCCCGGATAGCGGGATCGCGCCAGTCCTCAATCAGCTTCCACAATTCTTGGGTGCCTTCCGCGCAGAAATAATTCATCGGCGGGTTATGGTATTTTGCGATCACGACCCCGTCGTTCTGTTCAGTCTGCCAATAGCTCATGTTGATATCCTCTTCTCTGTTTACTCTGTACTAGCGCAAATCACGATGCTGTGTAGCGCGTCTCTCTCCTCCTGGAGGAGTGCGGGCTTCCAGCCCGCATGGCGGCCAGGATGGCCGCCCTCCCAGGCGGGGAGCCCCCCCATCCCCTCCCTGGCCGCTTGGTGCCAGCCCTTGTCTTTCCCGACGAGCGCGGACTGGCACGGCGACAACTTATCGTGAAACGCTCTAGCCACTGACCACTAATACCCACCCCGGCCCCCTTCGACTGGGCTCAGGACAGGCCTCCAGGGAGGGGATGGGACAAGCAAAAAGAGCCCACCGAGTTGCGATGGGCTCTTTTGACGCATCAGCGAGCGTGTCCATGAGTCAGGCGTTTACTGGTCCGCCTTTCGGGACGTGATCGAGACGACCTTTTTGTCTGCGTCCTGAGCGGTTTCCCAGGCATCGTGCTTGATGGCGCAGTGCATGAGCACCCTGGCCAGGGTGTCTTTATGCTCGGTGCCGGCGGTCTGACAGTCGCCGCAGTACCATTGATCCTCTTTGATATTGCCGATTTCTCCACCAATCACTTGGGGCATACTCACCTCCTGTTTTTTCTTTCTCTTGTAGCGCAAGAGATATTGTCAGGTCCAGGGGTTGATCTCCCGGCGCCGCTATGTAACTCAAGACACGTATAAACATCCAATAGAGGAGGGCATCAGAATGGGTACAACGGTTGTTCTGCTGGAAGTGCAAGTCAAGCCTGAATGCGTGGAAGAGGTCAAAGCCTTTCTGAAAGAGGTCTTACCGGATACGCGCGCCTACGCCGGCTGTCAGAGCATTGATATCTACGGCAATCTCGACGAGTCGAACAACCTCGTGTTCTACGAACGTTGGGATACGCGCGAGCACTATCAGAAATATCTGAATTGGCGGACCGAGAGAGGCGATTTTGAAAGTCTCAGCTCAAAGTTGGCCGGACCGCCGAGTATTCGGTATTACGACCGAATTGATGTGTAGCGCGTTCCGCTCTGATTTGGATTTTGAGACAGGCCGGCTTTGCCGGCCTTTTTTTGTTCAGTCAACTGAGGGGCCGGTCAGAAGTCGCTCTGTCCTCAGTTTCAAGATATTACTGTCAGCATAGAAGCTCCTAGCCCTAACGGAGACATTTATATAACCTCGTTGAGGAGGGCAGACGGGGGGAGGTTGAGGGAAAGGGAAGGAGGACAAGCGATGCATCGGAAGGCCGTCCGCAAAAGGTCAAAGCAGCGAAAACCCCTCATGAGAGACAAGACGGTAAAAGTGGACAAGCAGATTACGGAGAAAGATTTTACGGCTGCTCGTAGAGAGATTGAGCGCGTTATTAAAGGGTTCCGAAAACTCGTAGGCGAAGAGGAGAACCATGACCCGGAGAACACGGGCCTGAAGAATATGCTCCGAGGACTAAAACGCGTCGAACAGCAATGGCGTGAACAGAGCTTTCAGGTCGCGGTTCTGGCGCTCGTAAAATCGGGTAAGTCCACTTTGATTAACGCCCTGCTCGGGTCTGAGTGCCTGCCTTCTTCAAACGCCCCGGAAACCGCACGAATTGTCCGCATTCGTCATGAACCGGCTGCGGATGAGCCCGTCCTTGAAAAGCTAGCGTCAAGATTGCCACCGGCGTTACGAATATCCGAACTGAACTACGATCACTGAACGCCTCTCAGCGGAAAGCAGACTCTACTCCTGCCGAGGATGAACTGACCCTCTCTGCTCCCATCGTGTGTCTTGCCGGACGGTCTTTGGGAGAACAGATATTCGAAGTTCTGGATACGCCGGGGCCAAACGAGGCCGGCGCCGACATCCTCCGTGAACGGGTCGATGGCCTCCTAGGCAAAGCGGACGTGATCATCTATCTGCTCGACTACACAAAGCTGAAGACTGAGGAAGAAAAGGGTCTCTTCGCCCGCCTCTCTTCGATGCGGCCTGAGCTGCTAAAACGGTTCTCGGAACATTTGTTTTTCGTCGTCAACAAGATTGATCTACAAAATAGGTCGGGGCTCTCCCAAGGAGAAACTCGTGACTACGTTGCATACCTCCTATCGGAGCAGGTCCCGGGTCTCACGGTCTTACCGGAACGAGTGCTTCTCGTGTCCGCCGAGCAGGGCTTACTCGCTCGGGTTGTGGAGAGTGGACAGGCTGACGACGGAGTGAGGCGTGACTTCGCCAAGCGCGTCTTCGGCGAACTTCGTGGTAAAGACAAGACGATTGAGGAATGCCAGCCCGCTGCACGAAAATTGTTGGACGAGAGCAAACTCGCGGATATTGAGGAGAAAGTCATTGACTTTATTTACACTAACCGTGGCCGTTTGTTTCTCCAAAGCGTTGTCGATGACTTGGAGCGTCACCGTGGGTCGTTCGGCAACCATCTTCAAACAGCGTCAGAGTCCCTCAACGAGAGCCGCGACGAACTTGCACGGAAATACAAAGAGCTTGAGGTTGAACTGAAAGCCACGGACAGAGAATTTGAGGAGGTTAATTCTCGAGCATCTAGCGTCGCCGACGATATAAAACAACTGGTGAAAAAACGGTTCGAGGAGTTCCGCTGCTCTGTTGAAAAAGAATTGAGGAATGCCCAAGGACAAACCCAGTCCAGCCATTGGGACAAGGTGGCACGTTTCTTTGACCAGCTACGCGGTGAAGTAGAGGATAAAAAAACCGCGGAGCAAAGACTAAGGGAAACCAATGAGGCAATTAAGGAGAGATTACGCACAGAGTTCGATGCCTTTTATGATGAACTCAAGCGAGAAACGTTGGGCCGGCAGAAGCAGTTGTTTGAAGAGGTAGAGTCCAAGCTGAAACCATTGGCTCGGCGTATCGAGGAAGTAGTCGGTCAGAGTCTCGACATATCTTTGTACCCAGTACAAATCCAAATCCCGATGCCGTCGATTGACCACCATGACCGCCAGATAAGAAAGCGAAAGGACCGCCTAATCGAGACCATCAAACGGCGAATGCGGCGTCAGAGCGGCACGGAACCTGTTAGGGTGAAAGAGGGATCGTGGTGTGGCGAGGACGAATACGAAGAAAGGCCGACCTTCGAAACGATCGTAAAAGAGACCTACGAGACCAGCCACGACAATGTGCTCAGCGCTTGGCTTGAGGGGATAGATAGAATGACGGAGAATTCAGTGAAAGTGGCCCACCGCATAATCAAGGAGGAGATTCAAGACGCAACCCAATCGGCACGGTCGGAAATTGAGCGTTATCGTAACAGCTACCTGCAAACAATGCGCCGCTCACTCACAGACGCTGAGCGGGGCGAGGCGGCACGAGAAAAAAGACTTGAAGAGGTGAAAATAGCTTCCGAAAAACTTCTCAAACTGGAGGATACAATTGAGAAATGCCGCGAGTTTCTGAAGGCTGAAGCATGACGGGTTTTACCTCTTCATTGCAAAACGTCCTTGGGACTGATGCAGATGCATATCCGTTACTTGCAGAGCGGATCGCGATTGACGCGACCAACACGCTACGCGGTGCCGAAGCTGGACTGCGCGGTTTCCGGCGTCGTCCTTTGCTGCGTCGTCTCTGGGGTGGGCTACATGGCCACGGACAGGAATTACAGGCCGCCATCGGCCAAGACCTTATCGCTGCCCAGCGTGCAACCTTGTCGCTTGTCCAGGAGGTGATGAAAGAAGAATCGCGGACTCAGTATTGTGTTGAAAAGGTCTTAAAGAATCTCCACGCCGTGAATCGTGATATCGATGAGTTATTGCTTCAAACTTCCTCGTTGGAGCAGAAACTAGAGGAGCTTCAGGCCGAAATCAAAGCAGTCCGAAGACATATTGACAAGGAGGCGGATGTGCGTCGGCTGACTGAGCGCTACCGCGTCGGTGACCTCAGCATTGGGTCAGGCGAAATCATTGGAGCTGCACTCTACATGGCATCCATTGCCTGGAACTATTGGGATGAGCCGGTCAGTCGATATGAAGACGAGTGGAAGGCAGCGGATGCCGTAGTACGTCAGAGACTTGACTCCAGACCACGTCGTATTGCGGAAGCTCTACTTGAAGCCACAGAGACAGTCTCCGCGGACTTCATCGAGCCTCTGCTCTATCTGGCCGAATCTGCTACGGGCGCGCTCCACGTCACCGGAATGCTGATGGAGCGACGCGCGGCGAATTTATCCGTTCAAGAGAAGAACGCGGAGGAGGCGGTATCAATCGTCACTGCTCTCTCTGACCCGGACAAGCAACTTGAGTCTCTTCTTGTCCGGGATATCGAACTCGTGAACTTCGTTGCTCGGGAACTCACGCCTGCTGATCGCGGTCAAGTGGAGTAGCGTCATGGAGCAAGGTCTCGCATTGGCTTCTGGTGGAGCACGAGGCGCATATCAGGCTGGGGCTTTGTTGCTTATGGCCGAGCGTGGGGTCCGGTTCGATTCTGTCGCCGGAACGAGTATTGGCGCCCTCAACGGCGCGTTTTACGTCCAGGGCGATGGCTCGGCGGGGCACCTCGAAAAATTATGTCATCTGTGGCGCGCTGTGCCGAATGCCGGAATAATCCAGATCAGCGGCACCACGATAGCGCGCTCCGCAGCAATGCTGGCCGCACGGGGAATCCCTTGGCCGGTTAGACTGAGGCTGAACCGATTGGTGGGGGGATCAATCTCGATTTTGGACCCGGGGCCTGTAGCTGACATGCTGGACAAGTGGGTTGATTACGCTGCGGTGTGTTCCTCGCCACGGGAGTTTATGATCGCCCTTCTGGGGGACGACGTCTTCTCTGGAGGTATCGTGACAGCGCCATGGCGGGAGGCGACGTATGTCAGTGCTGCCGAACTTGGCTCGACGGAATTGCGGGCAGCGTTATTGGCGGCCGCTGCCATCCCGTTGGCCTTTCCTTCGCAGGAGGTGGGTGGAAAACGGTACGGAGATGCAGGACTCTCAGACCCTCTCCCCGCATTGGAATTGCATAGGCGGGGTGCCAAGCGGATTGTCTCTATCTTTCTCGCGGATAGCACGACACAGAATAGGGCTGACTTTGCTGGCGCGACCGTATTGCAGATCAGGCCGTCGGAAGTGATTGACGCCAAGCTACTTTCGACGTTTGACTTCAGCCATAAAACCATTGACCGACTCATTCACCTTGGTTATCGAGACGCCAAAGAAACATTTGGTGAAGCGCAGGAACTCTGGGAGCGTATGGTCTCACTCAGAGCGCAAGGTGAGGCAAACATCGCCTTAGCCAATACTCTGCCGGATCGCACTCGACGATAGGGTAGTACCTCAGTCTGCAATCGGAGATTTCTTTTTTCCTCTTTCCATCTCTCGGCCCTTTGAGGACCCTTATATAGACAGGTATCCTGAAAGGCAGAATGCGTGAACGGGAAGGAGGGTAAGCGATTTCCCGGCCTCCCTAGACAGTCGCCGTATACGTCAGATACGTACCGGACGGGAGAAACACGACGCTTTGACACAATCCTGTTGCTCTCCTGCAACGAAAACGGGTGTCGAGCAACACAAAGGAGGCGCTATGACGCAGAAACCGGCCATTGCCCTGGTCGCCGTTGCCGGGCGAAGAAAACAAACTCTGGACGTGGCAACCCAAATTGAAAAAGAGGGCTTCAGCGGCATTTACTGTCAGAGTGTCGGCGACTGTATTGGCCTGTGCGAGGCTCTGGCCTTTGCCACCAACGAGATTCCGTTCGGCACCAGTATTGCCAATATGTATACCCGCCACCCGTATGATTTTGCCCAAACCGCGGCCCTGATTCATGAAGTCTCGGGCGGACGCTTCCGGTTTGGCGTAGGCGTGAGTCACGGCCCGATGCTGAACCGCCTGAAGGTGACGGCCGGCAAGCCGTTGGCTGATATGCGCCAATTTGTCTCCGACCTGCACACCAGCGTTGGCCGCAAAGATGCGCTGCCGCCCATTGTCCTGGCTACCCTACGCAAAGCGATGGTCAAATTGTCGGCTGAGATTTCCCAGGGCGCGGTCTGGGCCAACGCGGCCCGGTCGCATATGGCCACGTCGCTGAGCTTTCTGCCGCCGGAGAAAATGCAGGACGACGGGTTTTTTGTCGGCAATATGGTCCCGACCATTATTTCGGACGATAAGGAGGCTGCGGCGAAAGTCCACCGGCGGACCCTCAGCACCTATGTGCGCTTACCCAACTACCAGCAATACTGGATCGAAGCCGGCTATGAAGAGGAAATGCAGGCCATCCAGCAGGCTATCGCCAATAAGGAAGACGAGAAGATTCCGTCCCTCATGTCCGACCGCTGGCTGAGTCAGGTCACCCTGTACGGCAGTGTGTCCGAGGTCAGAGCCGGCGTCGAAGCCTGGTATGACACCGGCCTCAAAACGCCCATTCTGGTGCCCTCGTCAGCCAATGGCAACCAAATGGTCGCCTTGCAGGAAGTGATGGCCGCGTTTCGATAGGATTGGGGTCATCCCCGGTAAAATAAGCAACGGGGAACAGCATCGACCGGATCACGTCAGGTCTGTCAGTAGCTCGACTCCTCGACGGTTACAGACGGGACTGAAATCGCGAAAATTGAATGTCAGCATCGCGTCTATGCGGACATTCGTGTCAGCAAGGATTGCACAGAGCACGGAATCCACAAGACTCATGGCATGACGTTGTGCTTTGGCCTGGGTAAGCGTGTCCTCATACGCCTCAAGTCGATACGGGCCGTCATCAAGGAATTCTGTCTCGGGGGCGTGAATAATGCTCTCAAATCGAGCAATCGTTCCTGGCCGTCTCGTAAACCGCGTGTTGATGGTCTCGTACAGGATAGGCCACGGCATGACAATGGAGAGCATTTCCAGCCAGTCCTGTTTTTCACGGGCGGCGGCGTGATGCTGGTCTCGTGGATCAAGGAGTGCGAAAAAGAAGCCCGAGTCCACCAGCAGGGTGTTATTGGAAGTCCTGCTCATCGTCGTGCTCTTCGTATGCTCCATACCCGTCCCAGGGGGCGCTCTTCCGTCTCCCAATGATGTAGCGACCTTTCATTTTCCCACTCTCTCCGTAAACAAGATATACGCGCGAGCGTTTGTTCAGTGAGACTGCATTTTCTATCTCAGCCTTGAGAGCTTGGGGGAGGTCACCGTCACAGGAAAACTGGAAAAATGCGACGCTGCTCCCACACTCTTTTGCATCGTGATCGTCAAGCCAGGCGTACATGCCCTCGTAATCACCCGACACGCCAAGATCAAAAGATAGCCAGACGAAACTTTCCATGCGCTTGTCCTTTCTCTGATTGATAATTCCTCATTCTATCAGACTTTGATCAATTGCCCTTCGATCTCCGTTTGTTTCTCCAATCCTTCACGTTTACGGTGCGAGGAAGTCAACAATCCGTTTGTTGACTTCCGCCGGCTTTTCCAGATGCAGGAAATGCCCGAGACCCGGATAGACTTCTTTTTCCAGGCCCGCGGTGAACAAGTGGTCCATGGCGTTGAAGGCCGTAAGACGGCCCGGCCGGTCTCGTGTGCCATGCAGGGCAAGCGTCGGAACCGTGATGGGGGCGGCCATCTTTTCCTGGAGGGACTGTAAGGCCGGGTCTCGATTATCGGGATGAAACGTATGGCGGTAGTAGTTGAGCGCGGCGGTCACCACCCCCGGCTGCCGAAAGGTCGCCTTGACGCTGGCCATGATCTCTGCCGGAATGTCGTACTCGGGTGAGGCGTCCTGCCACCAGCGCTCGATAAAGGCAAAATCATGGGCTGAGACCGCCTGTTCGGCAAACGGCATCTGAAAAAAGTAGGCGTGCCAGATGCCTTTTATCATGTCGTAGTCGGAGGCTAATGTGCCCAGCATGACCCCCGGATGCGCGACCGCCAGGCTGACAATTTTCGGTATCCGTTCCGGCGCGAAGGCAGCCGCTCCCAGGGTCGCAAACGCTCCCCAGTCGTGCCCGACGATACACGCCTGCTCGGCTCCCAAGGCCGGAATCAAAGCGACGGCATCCTGGGCGAGCAGGACAGATTCATAGCGTCCGTCCGCTGGAGCGGACGTTGGGGCATAGCCACGCATGAAGGGCGCGACCGCATGAAACCCCGTCTCGGCAAGGGCCGGTAGGAGGGTACGATAGGTATAGGCATTATCCGGAAAGCCGTGCAAACACAGGACGAGCGGTCCGTGGCCGGCTTCGAGGCAATGAAAATGGATGCCGTTTGCCGTGACTGTGCGTGTCTGAAGTTCCATACTTTTCTCTCCGCTCTACGATCCCGGACGCCCGCTTGAGGTCAAAGAGACGCGCCGTTACGCGCCCTCGGCAACCAGCAGTTGCTGTGTCTGTGCGGTTTTTTTCCAGCGCTCTCGAACAATCCTGAGGGCCGCCTCAAACGGCGTGCAACGCGAGCGTTTGCTCCGGGAGAGTACCAGCCTGGTATTCTTCCGAATCCGCTCGCTGACAAAGGCAAAGGATTCCTGGGCGCCAAGACCCTGGATATCGGCCAGCGCGGCCAGGACTCCGCCGCCGTTTGAGACAAAATCCGGCACGACGCCAATCCCGCGCTGAGACAGGCGGTTCGCAATCGGCGGGCGAAACGGAATATTCGCCGCCGGGACGATCAGTCCGGCCCGAATCCGCTCAACATTCTTTGCATGGATGACGTCCGGGCGGGCGCCGGGAATGAGCATATCAACCGGCAGGGTGAAGAGCGCGCTCCGGGAGAGCAGCCTCCCGCCGCGATACTGACAGACGGCCTCGTCGCCATGTTTGTGACGGAGCTCCAAAAGCCGCTCGACATCCAGACCCTTCGGGTCGTAACGGGTGCCAGCCAAGGTTGAGACGGCCACGACACAGGCCCCCGCACGGACAAAGAAACGGGCCACCCCGCCCCCAACCTTGCCGAAACCCTCGATGCCAACCGTCGCGCCTCGTACGGGCAGTTGAAACGCCTTGGCCGCCACCAGGGCTGACTCAACCACGCCGAAGCCGGTCAACTGGTCTTCGAGCGGCAGTCCCTCAAAATGTGTGGCCCGCAAGCCGCTATAGCGACGCTTGCCCGGCGTATTCCGGAGCGGCAGAAAGTCATCGTCCGCCGTTCCCATGTCCGCGCCGGGATAGTAGCCGAGCTTTTCATACAGGGGTTGAAGCGCCCGCACAAACGCGTCCATCACCGCCTGGCGGTCCTGGGTTGCCGGGTCGTACCAGATGCCGGCTTTTGCGCCGCCGACCGGTACTTCGAGCATCAGATATTTATACGTCATGGCCCGCGCCAGGCGTATCATCTCTTCCACGGACAGGTCGGGCAGCATCCGCACGCCACCCGCACTCATGCCAAAAGCGGTCGTATCTATGACGATCACCGCTCGCATCTGACTGGCCGGATCATAAAAGGAGAGAATCCGCTGCGGGCCGGTCGCGTCCTGATACCGGGAGAAGGGAAAGGATGGGTGTGTGTGCATAATGGCCCGAGGTTTCATGCCTCCCCGTATAGGTCAATGGGGCGAATAAAAGTGACGCCGGGGTGCCCGAAACCGCTGTCCGGTTCTGATATAATATAACCAGCCAACGCACAGATGGGAGGGGGAGGTCACATGCCACAAACAAACGGAACACTCGGTTTTTTTGAGAACGTGAACCGGAGTTTCGATAGGGCGGCTCGCTTCCTGACCTATCCGGAGGGCCTGCTCAAGCAGATACGCACCTGCAATAGCGTGTATAGCGTGCAGTTCCCCATAAAAACGCAGCACGGCTACGAGGTGATACCCGGCTGGCGGGTTCAACACAGCCACCACAAAGTGCCGTGTAAGGGCGGCATTCGGTATGCGCCAGAGGTGAATGAACATGAAGTGAAAGCGCTGGCGGCCCTGATGACGTATAAATGCGCCCTGGTTGACGTCCCGTTCGGAGGCGCAAAGGGCGGCGTCCAGATCGATCCGAATCGCTATACGCCTGACGAACTGGAGCGGATCACGCGCCGCTATACGGCCGAACTGATTAAGAAGAATTTCATCGGCCCCGGGATTGATGTCCCGGCGCCCGACTATGGCACCAGCGGCCGTGAGATGGCCTGGATCTTCGATACCTATGCCTCGTTTCATCCGGGCCAGATTGATGCTGCGGCCTGTGTGACCGGAAAACCCATCACCCAGGGAGGAGTACAGGGCCGTGTCGAGGCAACCGGGCGCGGGGTGTATTTTGGGCTGCGCGAAGTGTGTGAGAGCGCTGAGGATATGAAACGGGTCGGCCTCAGCCCCGGCCTGGCGGACAAGACGGTCATCGTGCAGGGATTAGGCAATGTGGGTTACCATGCCGCGAAATTCTGCCAAGAGGGAGGCTGCCGTATTGTCGGCATCGCGGAATATGAAGGCGGGATTTTTAACGCCCAGGGATTAGATGTTGACGCTGTCCTCGCCCACCGCACCCAGACGCAATCCATCCTCGACTTCCCTGGGGCGGAGAACGTCCCGCAATCGTCCGCTGTTTTAGAACGGGCCTGCGATATCCTGATCCCAGCCGCGCTCGAAAACCAGATCACTGTGACCAATGCGCCGCGCATTCAGGCCAAGATTGTTGCAGAGGCAGCAAACGGTCCTCTAACCGCCCAGGCTGAAGACATATTATCTGCCAAGGGTGTGCTGGTTATTCCCGACGTCTATCTGAATGCCGGCGGGGTCACGGTATCGTATTTTGAATGGCTTAAAAATCTGTCGCACGTCCAGTTGGGCCGTATGGGGAAGCGATTTGATCAATCAGCTTTTGATAAAATATTGCAAACGGTTGAACGCACGACGGGCAAGCGCCTGACAGAGGGGGAGCGTCAGGAGGCCGCGCGCGGCGCAGATGAAATCGATTTAGTGAATTCGGGGCTGGAAGAAACCATGATTACGGCCTACCATCAGATTTACAAAGAATGGAAAGCCGATACACAGGTGCCCGACTTACGTACGGCAGCCTTTATCAGTGCGATGAAAAAAATTGCCGTCTCGTATATGGAACTCGGCATTTTTCCCTAAAGCGAGCCAGTCAATCAGCATGAGGCGTGTCTACACCGCTCACGACCCGACCGAAGCGCATCTGGTCAAGGGTCTGCTCGAAGCCGAGGGCATCGAAGCCATTGTCCAGGGCGAGCATCTCTTCCCGCTGCGCGGCAGCCTGCCGGTCACGGCTGACACCAATCCCTCCGTGTGGGTGGCGAACGATACGGACTTTGACCAGGGCCGGACGATTGCCCAAGCCTACGATCACGGGGCCGGGGCTGACCCGGAACACGCCCCACACTGGTCCTGTCCCCGCTGCAGGGAGGATCTCGAAGGCCAGTTTACCGCCTGCTGGAAATGTGGAGCGATTCGGCCCCCGGCCTAGAGCCGAGGCCGGTTATTTTGCCAGCCCCAGGGTCTCCATCCGGGTGGGCTTCATGACAACCAGCACCCGCGGCTCCGTTTTCAGGCGTTCAAGATATTCCGCCCCGCCTTCCTCGCCCCGATATTTCACCAGGATTTTTCGGGTATCCGCCCACATATCCTGCTCTCGGATTTCGGCTTTGCCCTCGGCCGTGACATAGCCGAAGCCGGTGACATCATCGATGCACAGGCTCATCCGGGCGTCGCGGACCAGGTTTTTATATTTGGCGCGCTCGGTGGTCATGGTGATGATGAATTGCTCACCGTCCCACACAAACCAGACTGGAGTAAGCTGGGGCGTGCCGTTGGCGCGAATCGTGGCCAGGGTGGCATTCCGACTTTCGGCCAGAAAGCTCTCCACGGTCCGTTTGTCCTCCTGGGCCCACACCGCGCCGGTCAGGCCGAGCGTAAGGACGGCTGCCCATACGATGCTCCTGTACGTAGTGTTCCGCATCCGTGCTCCCTTCGTGTCAGAGTTTCGGTGCGACACATAGCAGAGAACGGACGACAAGAGTAGTTCTACGTCGCGCGGGGGAATAGCCGCCTAGACGACGGTCTTGCGCCACACGGTTGCCAGCCAGGGTTGTTGTCGGCGCGGTTTTCCGGGTGGACGGTAGTAATGCGTGACTTCCTGAAATTTTGCCTGGGTGAGGAGTTGCCGCCAGGTCTCAAACGTGTAGAAGCTGCCGTAGCGCTGGTCTTGCCAGAATTCTTGGTCATTGCCGCGCGGATTGGAGCTGAACAGAATACCGTTCGGTTTGAGCGTGTCCCAAAGCTGACCGAGGATGCGGGGTAACGCCTGGCTCGGAATATGGAAGAGTGCGGCGTTGGCAAAAATGCCGTCAAAACGTTCGGGCGGTAATCTCAGATCGAGAAAATCCTGCTGCCACACCTCACAGCCCGTCTGTTGTCTGGCCATCTCAACAAAGCGCTGCGCGCCATCCAGTCCAATGGCTTCGTGGCCCTGGTCGCGAAAGGTGGCCAGGTCACGGCCGGGGCCGCAGCCAAAGTCGAGGATGGTATACGGGCCGTCTCCCGCTATATGGTCGAGCAGGGCGGCTCGGTTCTGGCTGACATCATGGTCTTGCGTCCCATGCCAGAACGCTTCCGCAAACCGGTCATAAAACGCGAGGGTCGTGCGAGCGGTCTGCCTGGCTTCTTCGGGGCTGAGCTGGACCAGGGGTTTGCATTGTTTCATATGAGGTCAGGCCTTCCTGATAGCACAGGTCTGTGCGTCTTGTCTCGGCAGTCCGGACCCCCGCCTGCCTTTCAGGGATTTCCTTCCGCCCGCCTTTTTGACACAATGCGCTCCTACTCAGGGACACGCTATGCCGCATATTATTGGCACTGCCGGGCATATTGACCACGGCAAGACGTCACTGCTCAAGGCTCTGACCGGGCACGACACCGACCGGCTCAAAGAGGAAAAGGAACGCGGCATCTCCATCGATCTCGGCTTTGCCTATCTGGATTTACCCAACGGGGAGCGGGCCGGGATCGTCGATGTGCCCGGTCACGAGCGTTTTATCCGCAATATGCTGGCCGGTGCCCAGGGGATAGACCTGGTGCTGTTTACCGTTGCCGCGGACGATGGGGTGATGCCCCAAACCGAGGAGCATTTCGATTTTCTCCACCTGCTGGGCGTGCAGCAGGGCGTCTTCGTTATTACCAAAGCCGATATGGTCGGCCCCGAGCGGATCGAAGAGGTTCGGGAAGAAATCGAGATTCTGACGCTAGACACCGTTTTTGAAGGCGCGCCCATCCTGCCGGTCTCGTCTGTGACCGGTCAGGGTCTGGACGGACTGCAACAAGAGATTGCGCGGCAGCTTGAAACCTATACCCGGCCCTCTCGGCCCGGCTACTTCCGGTTGCCGGTCGATCGGGTCTTTACGCTCAGGGGTCACGGGGTGGTGGTGACGGGCACCGCGCTGGCCGGAACCGTGCGCGAGGGCCAGACCGTCCGCGTCCTCCCGACCCAGAGCGAAGCGCGGGTGCGCTCGCTCCAGGTCCACGGGGAGGCCATGCCCAAAGCGCATTGGGGACAGCGGGTCGCGCTGAATCTGGTCGGCCTGGATAAGGCGGATATGGCCCGCGGCCATGTGGTGTGTCATCCCAAGGTCCGCCTGACGACCAGCCGTTTTGATGCCAGTGTCGAGATTCGGCCGAGCGCAGGACGCGAGGTCGTCAACCACGAGCGGGTGCGCATTCATCTGGGCACCGCCGAAGTCATTGGAAAAATCATCCTGCTTGGCGGACGTGAGGCCGTGTCGCCGAAATCGACCGCCCTGTGTCAGATTGTTACCCAGGAGCCCCTGGTTGCCCTGCGCGGGGACCACTTCGTGCTGCGCAATCAAACCGCGCAAGGGACCTTGGGCGGTGGGGTGGTGGTGAACCCTTTTGCCCAACGCCACCGCAAGGCGGAAACCCTGGTCACGGAACGCCTGCAGGCCCTGCAAACAACAGACCTGCGGCAGGCCTGCCACGCCTATCTGGAAGTCTGCCCGCAGTTTGCCGTTCGGCTGGACGAAATTTACCATGGGGTGAACGCGCAAGAAGAGGAAGTGATTGCTCTGCTTGCAAACGATGACGCGATTTTGCCTTTTCCCGATGCCCGGCATCCCGAAGCCTATTCCAGTGCAACAAAGTGGCGGCGGCTGGTCACCGCCGTCGAAAAGATGCTGGCCGGCTTTCACACCCGGACCCCGCTGGCTCAGGGGATGGAAATGGAGTCGGTGCGCAGCCAACTGCCGTTTGACCTGACCCCCAAGATTTTTCGGGTTGTGGCCGAGCGGCTCATTGCGGAGGAGGTTGTCGCGCGCCACGAGAGCCTGCTGCGTCTGCCGTCCCACGCGGTCTCGCTGAGTCAGGAAGAGCAGGCCATCGCCGCTCGACTCGAACGGACCGTCCAAGACGGACACTTCACCCCACCGGATACCAAGGGGCTGGAGGAAGTACTGCAACTGCCGCGGAAGCGGCTGAGCGATTTCTTGGCGGTGCTTGAGTCACGGAGAGCGATTGTCAAAATTACACCGGATTTCTACATCAGCGAAAAAGTACTGGGGCAGGCGCGAGCGACATTGACCGACTACATGGCGGCTCACGGAGAAATTACCGCGGCCATATTCCGCGACCTGCTCGGTGTCAGCCGAAAAACCGCCATTCCCCTGTTGGAGTACTTCGACCGCAGCGGCCTCACGGTCCGGGTCGGTGACGTGCGTCGGCTGCGGAAAACCTAGGAGAGAACGGTCGTTGTCGTATGGAACGGGGATGCGCTCGAAGGAGAGGGCTCAGGATGGGAGGGGGAATGCCATGACCGCAAATTCCTTTACCGTCATGGCATTCCAGTAAGCAAGAAGGCTCACTCAAGAGCCCGTGCCCCAATCGGGGCCTATCCACAACCACCACCACAACCACCACATGTTCACAGGGTAAACGAATTGGAACCATATTTCAAGCTCTGGATGAAATTTTTATTCTAACCAGCTACAAAAAAAGAAAAATAGATATTCTTTTATGCTATAAAGCCTACGGGGCTGGATACAAAAGGGCAGAGCCGCGTCTGCTTAATTCCGGTAATTTGTGCGATACGAACTTTTTCTGAGCCTGCGTTATCTGCGAGCCAGACGGCGTGAGGTGTTTATCTCGTTAATCACCATGATTTCCATGGTTGGAGTCATGATTGGCGTGATGACGCTGAATATTGTCTTGGCGGTGATGACCGGATTTGAAGAAGATTTACGTGACCGCATTCTGGGCTTTAATCCGCACGTCGTGATTTCCAGTTTGCAGGGCTTTGTGGACGGCTACACGGATGTCGTTGCCGCGGTGGGACAACTGCCCGATGTGGTTGCCGTGGCGCCGTTTGTCTACGGTCAGGTGATGGTCAGTGCGGGACAGAGCGTGTCTGGCTCGCTGGTGCGTGGAGTGGACCCCTCGTTAGCCAGTGCGGTGGTCGATATTGGTGCCCATCTGTCTTTTGGTGAGGTCGGCCAGCTCGGCCAAAAACAGGAGCTGACGTTTCAGACCGAGGACACCGTCCAGACGGTTCAGCTCTCCGGCGTGCTCGTGGGACACGAGTTGGCGCGTCAACTGGGCGTCTTTGTGGGTGACCCGATCAATATCATTTCTCCGCTGAGCACCACCCCCGGTCCTCTTGGGGTGGTGCCCAGGGTGAAGCGCTTTGTGATTGTGGGGGTGTTTGACGCGGGCATGTTTGAATACGATAGCGCCCTGATCTATATGTCGCTCGCCGACGCGCAACAGTTTTTTACCCTGGGGGAACAGGTGACCGGTGTCGAGGTGAAGCTTCGGGATGTGTATCAAGCCCAAACGGTCGCCCGCGAGTTGGAAAGCGTGTTGGGATTCCCCTATACGACCCGAGACTGGACCGAGGTGAACAGTAATATCTTTGCCGCGCTCAAACTCGAAAAGGTGGTGTATTTTATCGTGCTGCTGCTCATTGTCCTGGTTGCCGCGTTCAATATTATTGCCACGCTGATCATGGTCGTCATGGAAAAACGCAAGGATATTGCCGTGTTGAAGTCCATGGGGGCAACGGGCCAGGCCATGAGTCGCGTTTTTATTTATAAAGGCCTCATCATCGGCGTTGTCGGGACGCTGATGGGCACCCTGCTGGGTTGGGTCGGCTGTTGGCTGCTCGACCGCTATGAGTTCATCGAGCTGCCGAAAGACGTCTTCTATGTTTCGACCCTGCCGGTGAAAATGTATGCGGAGAATTTTTTCATTGTTGGGGTCGCGTCGGTGATGATCTGTTTGCTCGCCACCATCTATCCCGCACGTCAGGCGGCGCGATTGGCGCCGGTCGAGGTCATTCGCTACGAGTAAGGAACGGATCGCCGAGAGATGTCCCATTTCCTCCTCCAGGCCACGCAACTCAGCAAACAGTACGGACAGGGCGCACACGCGGTTCGCGTGCTTGAAAACCTGGACCTCGCCCTGCGGCCGGCCGAGCGGACGGCCATCATTGGGGAATCCGGGGTGGGCAAGAGTACGCTGCTGCATATTCTGGGCACGCTCGACCGTCCCACCTCAGGACACATCAGGCTTGACGGTCAAGACCTGTCTGGCCTGCCCGAAGGAGAACTGGCCGCCCTCCGCAACCGAGAAATTGGATTTGTCTTTCAACTGCATCATCTCCTGCCGGATTTCAGCGCCCTGGAGAATGTGATGATGCCGGGACTGATCGCCGGGCTCAGCCATGCGGCCGCTCGTACCCGTGCCGCTGAGATATTGGAGCGGGTCGGCCTGTCTGCCCGTCTGGGCCACCGGCCGGGAGAATTGTCCGGGGGAGAACAGCAGCGGGTCGCGGTTGCGCGCGCCCTGGTCCTGGAGCCCCGTCTGGTGCTGGCAGATGAGCCGACCGGCAATCTGGACCCCGAGACGGGCGCGGGCGTGCTGCGCTTGCTGCTGGCGCTGAATCAAGCCCTGGGTGTGGCCATGGTTGTGGTCACGCATAGCGAAAAACTCGCCGCGGCGATGGACCGGACCCTGCGACTCAAACATGGCACGCTCACTGAGGTAGGCCGAGGAGACGAGACATCCTGACCGGAGCTAGAGGAGGGAGGTGTGTGTGAGGGGAGGTGGAGGGGTTGTGGTCAGGGCGCTTCCTATGCGAAAACTCTAGTGTTTGTCACTTCCCCGGCTTCTTTCAGGCAGGGCAGGCAGGCGACTGCTGCCTTTACAATGTGAGGTGATTTTGGTAGGGGGGAGAGCGATTTCAAAGGCAGACGCAATACGCATGGCTCGCACATTTCTCGTCATCACTGGCATATGTCTGTTCATCTGCTCCGGGCTCCTGGGGATCGCGCCCCCTGCCCAGGCTGACGATGCAGAACTCTCGGAAGAGCATATTCCCGACAGCCTTCCTGACGATATCTTTGACATGGATGAATCCGAAGCCGAGGCCTTGCTTCTCGAAGAAGAGGGAATCGAAGACGAATATGACGCCGCAGTGGTCGAGGCCGATGAACCGGCAGGCGACGCGTTTGAATCGGCTCAGCCCGACACGCCAGCCGACAATGTCGATACGATTGTGATTGGCGGCAACGACCGGGTTGAGGAAGAGGCGATCCGCATTCGGACCTCTGCGCTGCTCGGTGTGGCCTTGAATCGGGACACGGTCGATGCCGATATCCGTTCCATTTACGATATGGGCTTCTTCCATAGCGTGGAAGCCCGGTTTGAGCGAGAAAATGGCCGCAACGTCTTGACCTATTGGGTCAGCGAGCGGCCGCTCATTCGCGAGGTTCGCTTCGAGGGGAATAAGAAGATCGACAAAGAAGCGCTTGAGGTGGCACTCAAAATTCATCCGCGGACCATCCTCAACCCGGTCCGCATCAGGCGTGGCATAGAAGACGCCAAAAAAGCCTATGAAGAAAAAGGTTATTTAGACACCGATATCTCGTATCGGGCCGAGCGGGTCGGGCCGGGAGAAACCGCGGTGACCTTTACGATCGAGGAGCAGAAGCCGACCGGCATTACCCAAATAAACTTTGAGGGCAACGAGACGTTTGAGGATGCCCGGCTCCAGTCCATTATGGCGACCCGCAAGAAGAATTTCCTCTCTCGTTTCATGAGCGTCGGCACGCTCAACCGAGAAGCGCTCAAGACGGACACCGAGCGGATTACCGCCTATTACTACGATAACGGTTATATCAACGTCAAAGTCGATGAGCCGAAAATCGAACGGCGCGATGACGGCATGCATGTCACCATTCGGATCGACGAGGGCGAGCAATACACCATTGGCGAGGTGCATGTTGTGGGCGAATTCCCTGGGAGTGAAGACCAGGCCCTGCGGGCGGTTGCCATGACGGAAGGCGAGGTGTTCAAGGCCAGCCACCTGCGAGAGGATGTCTTTCGTTTGACCGGCTATTTCAGCAACCACGGCTTTGCTTTTGTGAACGTCGAGCCGGAAACCCAAGTCGAGCAGGACGACAGCGTCGTCAATATCTCCTACCGGGTCGATGAGGGACCGGAGGTCTATGTCGACCGGATCGATATTGCGGGCAATACCAAGACGCGCGACAAGGTGATCCGGCGAGAATTGCGCATTGCCGAGCAGAGCAAGTTCAACGCCACCAGCATAGAGCATAGCCGCGCGCGGGTGCAGCGCCTCGGGTTTTTCCAGGACGTGAACATCGCCACGCGCCGGGGGGCGCGGAGCGACTTGCTCAATGTGCTGGTTGATGTCAAAGAGGCCCAAACCGGAGCCTTCAGTATTGGGGCCGGATTTAACACGGCGACCAGTCTGATCGGTTCCGCCCGTATTCAGGAAACGAATCTCTTCGGCTATGGCCATCAGTTTGTGATCAGCGGTAATATGGGCAGCCGCTATCGGAACTCCACCGTCAGTTGGACGGACCCCTATTTCCTGGACACCCATCTGACCCTGGGGGCGGAGGTCTTCGACTGGCGCTTCGCGTTTGAGGATTTTGACCGGGCCGGGACGGGCGGTGGGGCACGGCTCTTCTACCCCATTGACGAGCTGGGCCTCAAAACCCTGTGGGGGTTTCCCCTGGAAGACGTGTCTATTGGGATGCAATACCAGTGGGAAAAATCCAAGGTCAGCAATTTTGAGCCGATTGCGCCCGATGCCGTCCGGGCCGAAAAGGGCGCCCAAATCACCAGCAAAATTACGCCCACCATTCGGCGCAATACCCTCAACAACCCGATGGACCCGACCGCCGGCTCCTATCAACAAATCCTTTTTGGTCAGGCCGGCCTCGGGGGAGACACGACGTATAGCAAGGCGGAAATTCAGGCCCAGTTTTTCCTCCCGGTCTATCGCAACCCGCGTTTCGGGCAGTTGACCTGGATGTCGAATACCTTCTTTGGCTATGGGGTGGGTGATATTGATTTCACGGACGAACCCGTTATCGGCGGGGAGGCCGAAAGAATCCTGGAGGATGACCTGCCGCTGTTTGACCGCTACTTCCCCGGTGGACTGCACTCCATCCGGGGGTTTGGCGAGCGGAGTTTGGGGCCGCGCCAACCCGTCACGGTTTTGATCAATGACAGAGAGGCGCCCAACGGGATACGCGCGGAAACGTATCACCGACCGATTGGCGGCAGCCAGCAGTTGACCTTCCAGAATGAGCTCCGTTTTCCGATCGTCAAACAACTGAATCTGAAGGGCGCGGTCTTTAGCGATATCGGCAATGCCTTTACGGCTGAACAAGGCGTTGACCTGGGGGATCTGCGCTACTCGGTTGGGGCCGGGATCCGGTGGAAGTCACCGTTCGGACCCATCCGGATCGATCTTGCCAAAGCGCTCAATGCGAAAAAAAATGAGCGCACCAGCAATATCCACTTTTCGTTCGGGGGGGCGAGTGGTGGTATTGGTGGCGGACGAGGCCGGTATGGCGGGTTCTAGCCCGGAGATGTGAATCGCAGGTCCGTCTGTCCGTCTCTATGCCCAGCGAGACGTGTGGACAAGCACGCTAACAATGGAGAGCAATATGTATTGGAAAAGCATCGTGTGTGTCGCCGTGAGTCTTGGTTTTCTCCTCCTCCCCTCTAGTGGTGAAGGGGTTGACCTCCGGGTCGGCTATGTGGACCTCCAGATCGCGCTGAATACGTCGAGCGCCGGAAAAAAGGCCAAAGACAGTTTTAAGGCCGAGGTGGGCGGGATGGAACGAAAGCTCGAAAAGCGCCGGGAAAAAGTTGAAAAGCTCAAGGAGGAGCTTGAGAAAAAAGCCCTCTTGCTGCGGGACGACGAACGGATCGCGTTGCAGCGCGACTACCGCCAGGAGCTACGCGACTTTGAGCGTCTGTATAAAGACTCCCAAGAGGAACTCAAGATCAGAGACCGCGAACTGACTGCGCGTATCCTGGTCGAACTGCGCCAGGTCGTCAACGATCTTGGAGAACAGGGCAGTTATTCGGTGATTCTCGAAGGCAATAACACGGTTGTGCTGTACGGCTCAAAAAGTATTGACCTGACCGAGTCGGTCATTGAAGCCTATAATAAAAAAGGCACCAAGATCTCTTTTAGAAAATAAGAGACGGGTGTGTGTGCACCGCCGCATGGATCATTCCGCTGTCGCCGCTGTTCTGCCCCATCGCTACCCGTTCCTCCTGGTTGACCGGGTGGTGGAAATCTCGGCCGGTCAACGTATCGTCGCGCTCAAAAACGTGACGATCAACGAGCCCTTCTTTGTCGGTCACTTCCCCGCTCGCCCGCTTATGCCCGGTGTACTCATCTGCGAAGCCGTCGTGCAGGCTGGCGGTATTCTGGCGCGGTCGTCCGTCGATCCTGCCGAGGAGGGCGCTGTTCCTCCCCGGTTGTCCGCCCCGTCGCCGCACCGGCTGGCGATGTTGACCGGGCTCGACCGCGTTCGCTTTCGACGCCAGGTTGTCCCCGGCGACCAGTTATTGATGGAAGTCGAAATCCTGCGCCGTCGCGGCACGTTCTGGAAAATGCAGGGGGTCGCTCGGGTTGAGGGGCAGGTCGCGGCGGAACTCGAATTCACGGTTGTCGATGTGGACCCGGAAAGCGAGCCGCCGGCGTGAGTACCGAGACCGCGATTCATCCGTCGGCGGTGATCGCCCCCGGCGCGGAGCTGGATCATGGGGTGCGGGTCGGCCCCTATGCGGTGATTGGCCCGCAGGTGCGTATTGGCCGGGATTCCAGTATCGGGCCGCATAGCGTGCTTGAGGGCCGCACGACGATTGGCTGCGAGAATCGGATTTTTCAATTCGCGAGCGTGGGCGCGATTCCGCAGGATAAGAAATATCGGGGCGAAGACAGTAGCCTCACTATTGGTGATCGCAATACCATCCGTGAATTTGCCACCTTAAATATCGGCACCAGCGGCGGCGGGCTGGTCACGCGCATCGGGCATGACAATCTCTTCATGGTCTACTCCCATGTGGGCCACGACTGTCAGATCGGCAACCATGTGATTCTGGCGAACTGCGCGACCCTGGCCGGCCACGTACTGCTCGAAAATCATGTTGGCGTGGGTGGGCTGGCCGCCATCCATCAGTTTACGCGGGTTGGGGAGTCGGCCTACCTCGGTGGGGGAGCGATGGTCTCCCTCGATGTGCCGCCGTACTGCGTTGCCCAGGGAGATCGGGCGCGTTTGTTTGGTCTGAATCTCATCGGACTCAAACGGCGCGGGTTCGGCGAGGCACAACTGAACGCGCTCAAAAAAGCCTATCGGACGCTTTTTGCCGAGGGATTGACGCTGAAAGAGGCAGCCGAGCGTACCCGCCAGGAACAGGTGTCATCCCCTGAGGTTGTCCATTTGACGCAGTTCATTGCCAGCTCACAACGCGGCATTTGTCGGCCCCGCCGGGATGCCGGCCAAGAGAGTGAAGATGATCTTGGCTAACCGCGTTGGACCCCTCTAACGAGCGTTCGAGTCCATGCCGCGTCTTGGTCTCATTGCAGGAAATGGACAATTCCCGCTGCTCTTGTGCGCGGCGGCCCGCGCCCAAGGGGTCGAGGTCATTGCCGTCGCCCACCAGGGGGAAACGCCTCAGGCTATTCACCAGCACGCGTCCCAGGTCACCTGGGTGCGGGTCGGGGAGCTCGGAAAAATTATCACCACCTTCCACGCGGCAGGGGTGACCCAGGCCGTCATGGCCGGAGGCATCTATAAAACGGGTGCCCTGACTCAGATACAGCCCGATGCGCGCGGGCTGGCTTTCATCGGTACACTGCCCAATCTGAAGGATGACGTGATCCTGCGCGGGCTGGCGCAGGAGCTTGAAGACGAGGGGATTACGATTGTCGAATCAACCCGCTTCCTCCCATCTCTCGTGCCCCAGGCAGGGGTACTGACTCGTGCCGAGCCGGATACGCAGCAGTGGCAGGATATCCGGCTCGGGGTTGCGGTGGCAAAAGAGATTGGCCGCTGGGATATCGGACAGAGCGTTGTCGTCAAGCGTGGAACGGTCCTGGCGGTTGAGGGTGTTGAGGGCACAAACGCCGCGATTCGGCGCGGTGGCAGCTTGGGCGGGGAAGGCAGCATCGTGGTGAAAGTCAGCAAGCCCCAACAGGATTTGCGCTTTGACGTTCCGGCCGTTGGGCCGGATACCATCGCGGTGATGCACGAGGTCAAGGCCGCCGTTTTAGCCATCGAGGCTGGCAAGACGCTTATGCTGGAGCGTCCGACGCTGCTGGCGCGTGCCCAGGACACGGGGGTCCGGGTGGTTGCGGTGGGCGCACAAACTGTGGAAGAGGCGACTGAATAAATTATGAACAAACGATGCGTCATGCTGTCCATTATTGTTTCCCTCCTCCTGACCGGAGGGGCAACCCGCGCGGCCTGGGCCGGGATTCAGGCCACACTGGAGATTCCGGACGAGGGCCAGTTTGTGAGCGGCGTTCGGCTCATTTCCGGCTGGGCGTTTGCGGTCTCCGACGATCCCGACAATCCGGTTGCGCTGCCCGTTACCCTCCGACTCTTCATTGACGGCGAGGACTACGGCGAAATTCCCTGTTGCGTTGACCGGGAAGATGTTCAAGAAGCATTTGACGAGGCCGAGCACGCGCTCAAGAGCGGTTTTGGCCAGGTGTTTAACTTCGGTGAACTCAGTGGCATCGGAGAAGGCTCGGGGGAGAGGGGAAAGGATCGGGCCCAGGGACAACATACGGTTCGCGTTGAGATATCCGCCGAGGGCGTTGCGAGTAAAATCTTCGAACACACCGTGACCGTTGTCCGCCCGGCCGGCTATAAATTCCTTGAGCTTCCGACTGTGATCGGCTCTACCAGTCACGCGATCGACACTGAAACGCAAGAGCTCATGCTCCAGAACGTCACTTTCCGTGATAAACATAGCAACGAGAGGGCGTCGGGCGAACTCTGGTTAAAATGGCAGCCCAATATCCAGCAACTGGCCGTGGTCGGCTCACGGATAGTGGTGACTGGGGAAGAGGTGACCCCGGTCGAGGAGGACGAGACCACAGGCGGGGAGGACGAGACGGCAGACGGCGAGGATGAAACCTCAGACGAAAATGCTAGTCAGATCACCGCGGTCTTTGAAAATCCACCGCCACTGGGGTCACCGGAAGAGAGGGTTGTGACCCAGATCACGGCAGGGGGGATCGGGCTGGTTTCCGGCTGGGCGTTTAGCCGAAACCCCGAGGTCGAGATCGATCGTGTTTCGCTGCGGATAGACGGTGCTGCTCCGCTCACGGTTGGGGAGGAAATTCCGTGCTGCTCGGACCGGCCCGATGTCAGGGCGCACTTTCAGGACGAATTTCCCGAAGTGCCACCGAACACCGGCTTCGGCGGCCTCGTCAATTTTAATCGGATTCCCAGCGGCGCGCGGACTATTAGTGTCGAAATTCGGGACACTGCGGACCCGGATGAGCCATTGATTATCAATCGCGACGTCTCCGTGGTCCGACTGGGAGACGCCGAGTTCCTCGAAGGCTTTAATCTGACCGAAGAGAGCAGTGTAACAGTGACCGGCTCATTATTGACCCTTCAAGATGTCGAGATCAAGGCCAAGGGCGAGACCGAGACCCTGACGGTGGACGCCGGATTTATCTGGAACGAGAGTTGCCAGTGTTTTCTGCCCTGGCCCCTGTGCGGCAACGGTGGGCGGGACGCTGGAGAGGAGTGTGATGGGGCGGCGCTTGGCGAACTGAGCTGCCAGACGCTTGGGTTTGGTGAGGGCGGACTCAGCTGTTTCAGGGACGAGGAGATCGACCACGACTTCTGTCTGCTCGATACGAGTGAATGTGGGGAGGAAACCGGAGCCATGGCCTATGTGACCCTGGTGAATGATGACGCCGTGGCCGTTATCAGGACGGACACGAACGAGGTGGCTCAGACGATCCCGGTCGGTGAACGCCCGCGCGGCATCGCGATCAGTCCGGACGGGCAGGAAGCGTATGTCGCGAATGCCGACGACAACACGGTGTCGGTCATCGACACTGCCACAAAGCCAAAGATGGTCGTGGCGACGATCCCGGTTGGCCGTGAGCCGCAGGGGGTCGCCTTTGCCCCGGATGGAGCGACCGCCTATGTGACGAATATCAAGGACAACACGGTTTCCGTCATCGATACCGCCACACGGACCCAGACCACCACCATCGCGGTTGGCAGGAGTCCGCAGTCCATTGCCGTCGCCGTCACTCCGCATGGGCCACGCGCCTATGTGCCGAACTTTAAAGATGACACCGTCACCGTGATTGACCTGACGACGCATACCCCCCTGCCTGACCCGCTTGGGGTGGGAGAGGGGCCGCTCGGGGTTGCGGCCACGGCGGACGGGAGGCGTGTCTATGTCACGAATTTCGGGGCGATTGATACCGATAAGGGCGATGACAATGGCGACACGGTTTCCTTTATCGATACAAAAAAGAACGAAGTCGTTGATACCGACCCTGACGAAGACGGGGTGCAGCATCTGCAAGTCGGGGTGGAGCCTGCCGGGGTAGCCGTGATACCTGGAACGGCACTGGAGCTGGTGGAACGGGAGCTGAAGGCGGATGCTTTTGTCGCCAACTTTCTTGACGCCACCGTATCGGTAATCACGGAGGCGGACATTCATCCGGAACTCAGCACCCCGTCTTTTGGCGTGGCCTTTAATCGGCGCTTCAATGCGGTGAATAACGAACCGTACGCCATCGCGATTACGCCAAACGGCCTGCGGGGTTATACGACGCTGTTCGGTTCCCGTAGGGACGAGGGCGAGGTCGTCCAGGTCTTCAGTACGCTGGCTCGAACAGTTGTGGCAACGATTGGAGTCGGGAAGAAGCCGTTTGCCATTGCCATTGGCCCGCAATAGGGGCTGTCTGCGAGTTGACGCACACCGGAGAACATGGCAGTATTTCCGCACTAACACCCTGACCCAACCTCCATGCGTTTGACTGTGGGGCCGTAGCTCAGTTGGGAGAGCGCTTGAATGGCATTCAAGAGGTCGTGAGTTCAATTCTCATCGGCTCCACTTCTCCCCCCTATGTCCAATACGCCAACATTTCCTACGGTTTTGCCATTTCAGGTCTACACTGACCGATGGCTGTGGAGATGTCTGTTGGGAATCAAAATATGCAGCCTGAAAGTGAACGACTAGAAGAACGGGTAACCAGCCTGGAACGCGAATTACGCAAGGTGAAGACCGAGTTGCGGTCAGTGAAACAGGCATCCCGGAAGCCCTGGTGGGACCACGTCGCCGGCACATTTAAGAACGATCCTCTCTTTGACGCGATGGTGAGAGCCGGCCAAAAGTATCGGCGTTCTTTGAAGCCTCGGACCCGATAGCGTTGCTCAATGTTCATTTTGGACACGGACTATCTCACCGTTATCCAGCGGCAGAGTGAACCCGCTTATACCGTTCTCCAAGCCAGGCTACAGCGCGTGTCATCTGATGACATCTACACAACAATTATCAGTCTCGAAGAACAAATGCGGGGCTGGTTAGCGGTTATTAGCCGAGCAAAAAGAATTCACCAAGACATTTTTGCATACAGACAATTGCACGCGCTGTTTGCCTTCTTCAGCGAGATCCCGGTCCTTGATTTCAATGAAGCCGCGGCTGAACGGTTTACTCGTCTCCGCCGCGCACGGCTCAGATTGGGCTCTATGGATATAAAGATTGCCGCAATCACGTTATCGTATGGGGCGACGCTCCTGTCTCGCAATCTGGCCGATTTTCGCCAGGTTCCGGAGCTTCAGGTTGAAGACTGGACAGGCGAGTAGAACGAGAATATCCCGCTTTGTTGGTCACGGAGAGGAATGCCAGTGCATACGCGCGTCTTGATCGCTAACCGCGGCGAAATCGCCATTCGCATTGCCAAATCGGCAACCGCCCTGGGCCTGGAATCGGTCGGGGTGTATCCGGCCATCGATGCGCTTTCGCTGCATACCCGCTGTCTGACGGACAGTCATGAGATCGGTACGGCGGCAGATTCCGTTGGGGCGTATTTGAACGCGGACGCGCTCGTCAAGACCGCCATCTCACGCGGCTGCGACTGTCTGCACCCCGGCTATGGTTTCCTGTCCGAGAACGCCGCCTTTGCCGCGTTGTGCGCTGCCGAGGGAATCACCTTCATCGGTCCGTCGCCGGAGACGCTGGCCCTATTCGGGGATAAAGTCAGGGCGCGGGCGCTTGCCGAGTCGCTGGGCATTCCCGTTGTGCCGGGCAGCGTCGCACCCATCGAGTCGGCGCGAGAGGCAGACAGGCTGGCCGGCGAGCTTGGTTATCCGGTGATGCTCAAGGCCGCGGCCGGGGGCGGGGGGCGCGGGATGCGAGTCGTCGAGAGAGCCGAGCGGTTGGCCGAGGCATTCGAGCGCTGTTGCAGCGAAGCCCAGGCCGCATTCGGTGACGGCGCCGTCTTTCTCGAAAAACTGATCGCTCGGCCCAGACATATCGAGGTCCAGATTCTGGCGGACTCCTCTGGCACTGTGGTCCATCTGCACGAACGCGACTGCTCGGTCCAATTGCGCCACCAGAAGGTCGTTGAGGTGGCTCCCGCGCCGGGGCTGGACCCCAGCCTGCGAGAGCGGATGCTCGCCGCCGCGCTCAGCCTGGTGCGGGCCGCCTCGTATGTGAACGCCGGCACCGTCGAGTTCCTGGTCTCGCCCGAGACTGGCGCTTATTTTTTTATTGAGTGTAATCCGCGCATTCAGGTCGAGCATACGGTCACCGAACAGGTCACCGGTATTGATCTGGTCGAGGCCCAGTTTCGCATCGCCGCGGGGGAAACGCTCGCCTCGCTCGGGCTGGGCGACCAGCAGGCAGTCGGCCGGCCGCGCGGTTTTGCCGTGCAGGCCCGGGTCGTTGCCGCAAGCACGGGCAGTATTACGGCCTATAAGGAGCCCTCGGGCGCGGGCATTCGGGTGGATGGCTGTGGCTATCTGGGCTATGCCCCCCCGCCGCAGTTCGACCCCTTGCTGGCGAAACTCATTTGTACGTCCGGTTCCTACCCGGCCGCCATTGCCCGCACGCGGCGGGCGCTTGACGAGTTCCATCTGGGCGGTCTGCGCACCAATCTGCCCCAACTGCGCGCCATACTCGCCCATCCGGCCGTTCGGGCCGGTGACGCCAGAACGTCATTATTGGCCGAGAGCCCGGAGCTGAACACCGTTTCTTTCTCCGCGGCGGAAGGCAGTGCGCTGGTCCTGCTGGAGCAACAGGCTGCCAGGCTGGGCGTTGCGGCTGCGGGAGCGGTTGCCGTACAGACTACACGCCTGCCGGCCCTGGAGGTGGCCGAGGGCCAGGCAGCCGTGCAGTGTCCCCTGGAGAGTGCTGTGGTGGAGGTCCGCGTGCGGGTGGGTGACAGCGTGTCGCCCGGTGACACCCTGCTGGTGGTGAGTGCCATGAAGATGGAAACCCTGGTCACGGCAGGCTGCGCCGGTGTCATCGCCGCCCTGCAACCGCTCCGGGCCGGGGACACTGTTGCCGCAGGACAGGTGGTGGCGGTCGTGTCTCCGTCACACGCCGACACTCCTCAGGCGAAAGAGGGGTCACAGCCCTGGGAGGCGGTGCTGGAAGAGGTCGCGCTCCTGCGGAAATTGGCCGAACAGCGCTTGGCGCCCGGCTCCGACGACCCGGGCGTGGTGCGCCAGCGCTCTCGGGGCAAGCTGACCTGCCGCGAGCGGATCGAGCTGTTGCTGGACGCAGGCTCCTTTCGGGAGGTCGGCAGCGTCGCGGGTTTTGCGTCGTATGATGAGGCTGGGGCCATCGTCGGGTTTACCCCAGCGAACAGCGTGGGCGGCTGGGGGAAAATAGACCGGCGGAGCGTCGTGCTGTGTGCCGACGATTTCACGTCTCGGGGCGGCCACGCGGATGGGGCGATAGCGGCAAAAAGCGGCTATCTGGACCGCCTGGCAACGGAAATGCGTCTACCCTCGATACGGCTGCTGGACGGCTCGTCCGGTGGGGGTAGTGTCGCGGCCATGGTGCCGGCCCAGAAAAAAGAGGGCGAGAGCAGCGCCAAGGAAAGCGCGGGCGCAATCAAGGCCGGTCGGCCACGGGTGGCCGGTGGCGGCGGCTCGTATCTGCCCGGACACCTGGGCAGCAGCATGTACGCCGAGCAGTTAGCGACCATACCGGTGGTCAATCTGCTGCTCGGCAGCGTGGTCGGCATCGGCGCGGCCAAGGCCGTCCTGGGCCACTTCTCGGTCATGGTGCGCGATATCGCCCAGCTCTTTGTCGCCGGCCCGCCGGTCGTCTCGCATGCCATGGGCTACGATATCACCAAGGAAGAACTCGGCGGCTGGCATATTCACTGTACGAATGGCGCGGTAGACAACCTGGCAGAGTCCGAAGAGGAAGCCATGCAGATGACTCGGACCTTCCTGTCCTATCTGCCCTCCAGCGTGTATGAGGTGCCGCCCGTACACGCGGCCGGCGCGAGCGACCCGATTGACCGGCGTGAGGAGGAACTGGCGACCCTCATCGCCAGAAAACGGACCACGACGTTTGATATTCGGCGGGTCATCCGGTTGATGGCCGACCGGGACTCTTTTTTTGAGATCGGTCCCTTGTGGGGAACCGACCAGGTGACCGGCTTTGTAAGATTCAACGGCTATCCGCTGGGGGTGATTGCTTCCGACAGCCAGCACGCCAACGGCGGCGCGCTCACCGCCGACGGCTGCGACAAGCTGACGCGCCACCTGGATTTGTGCGATCTGTTTCATCTGCCGCTCATCAACCTGGTCGATAATCCCGGCTTCGCGGTCGGCCTGGAGCACGAGCGGACGGGCACGATTCGCAAGGGGGCCGAATGGATGATTGCCTTCGCCCAGGTCCGCGTCCCCATCTTCACCGTCCTGATGCGCCGCAGTTTTGGCGTAGCCGGGAACAATTATGCCACCCCGCGCTCGGCACCCTCGATGCGCGTCACCTGGCCGGCCGCGGACGTGGGCGGGATACCACCCGAGGGCGGCATCGAGGCGGCCTATAAACGTCAGTTGGCAGAAGCGGACGACCCGGTCGCCTTCCGCGCGGAACTCAACGCCCGGATCGAGAGCGTGCGGGGACCGCTCGGCCCCCTCAACAAATTCCAGATCGAAGAAATGATCGATCCCAGGGATACCCGCCGCTATATCTGTGAGTGGGTGGAAACCGCCTATCGGGTGGTGTCGCAGCCGACGCGGCTGATACCCAGGGCCTTGCAGTTTCGTCCGTAAGTGGTTTGGACAGCCGTCCCGCTCCGGCGCGCTCGAACTTGCCGAAATCCGGTCCGCCCTATAGACAAAAGCAGACAGAAGCAGACCGCAGCAGGTGAGCGTGGAGGACAGACGATGAGCCAACAGACATCGGCCGCCGACCCGAGGTCGCAAGCCGATAGCGAGAACGAACAACGACCCCTGACCGGCCAGGAATTCCTCGACAGTCTGCGGGACGACCGCGAGGTCTGGATCTATGGTGAGCGCGTCAAAGACGTCACCCGGCACCCGGCCTTTCGGAATTCCGCCCGGATGCTGGCACGCATGTATGACGCGCTGCACGACCCGCAGAAAGCACCCACGCTCAGCACGCCGACCGATACCGGCAACGGTGGGTTCACGCATAAGTTTTACAAGGTGCCGAAGAGTACCGAAGACCTGGTCGGCAGCCGGGATGCCATTGCCGAGTGGGCGCGCATCTCCTACGGCTGGATGGGGCGCTCGCCGGACTACAAGGCCAGCCTGACCGGCACCCTGGGCGCCAACGCCGAGTTCTATGCGCCGTATCAGGACAACGCCTTACGCTGGTACCGGCACACCCAGGAGCGCTGCCTGTTTCTCAACCATGCCCTGGTGAACCCGCCGGTCGATAAGGCCAAATCCCCGGACGAGGTGAAAGATGTCTATGTGCGGGTGGAAAAAGAAACCGACGCGGGGGTCATCGTCAGCGGTGCCAAGGTGGTCGCGACCGGCTCTGCCCTGACGCATCACAATTTCATCGGTTTTTACGGGCCGACGCCTCTGGGCAAACCCGAGATGGCGCTGTTTGCCATGATTCCCATGGACAGCGCGGGCGTCAAGCTCATCTGTCGCCCGTCGTATGAATTGCACGCCGCCACCCTGGGCAGTCCGTTCGACTATCCGCTGTCTTCCCGCCTGGATGAGAACGACGCCATTCTGATATTGGACAAGGTCCTCATCCCCTGGGAGAATATTTTCGTCTATCGCGACCTGGACAAGGCCAACGCCTTTTTCCCCGGCTCGGGCTTTATCCCGCGTTTCACCCTGCACGGCTGCACCCGCTTCGCGGTCAAGCTGGACTTTCTGGCCGGCTTGCTGCTGAAGGCTACGGAAGCGATTGGCATACAGGACCAGCGCAGCGCCCAGGTCCAGGTCGGGGAGGTGCTGGCCTGGCGGCATATGTTCTGGGGCCTGACCGAGGCGATGACCAAGACACCCGAGCAGTGGGTCAACGGCGCCCTCCAGCCCAACACGGAGTACGGTCTGGCCTACCGCGCCCTGGCTCCGGTCGCCTACCCGCGCATCAAAGAGATTATCGAGCAAACCGTTTCCAGCGGCCTGATTTATCTCAACTCGCATGTGCAAGACTTCAAAACGCCGGAGTTGCGGCCCTATCTTGAGAAGTATCTGCGCGGCTCCAACGATTATGACGCGCTGGAGCGGGTCAAGCTGCTCAAGCTTCTGTGGGATGCCGTCGGCACCGAGTTTGGCGGGCGGCACGAGCTGTACGAGCGCAACTACGCCGGTAACTACGAGAACATCAAACTCGAAAACCTGCCCGCGGCCGTGGCCATGGGCCGCGCGGATCAGCTCAAGTCCTTTGTCGAGCAGTGTATGGCGGAATACGATATCGACGGCTGGACCGTCCCGGACCTGATTAACCCGGACGATGTGAACCGGATGAAGTAACCGGATGCCTCAGCGGAAAAGCGTCTAGCGCTGATAGCCCAGCACGGGTTCGGCTAACACACCGGTCAGCACAATACGCGTAACCGTCCGCATATGCCGCTCGACCGCTTCTTCGGAGAAGGGGTCGGGACCGCCGATCTTCTCGGCAAACGCCGACTGATTGAAGAGCGGCAGGCTACTGCTGCCTATCAACAGGGCAAAGCTGCGGGCATCAATATCGCTCGCCTCGGCAGCGCCCAGCCGCCCGAGGAATCGAATCGCCCCCTCGACCAGGGCTTGCAGAGGCCGGTCGTAGATATAGTCGAGCCGTTCGCCCTACCCAAGCTCAACCTCGGCGAGACTGTGCGCCGCTGAAGGCCGCCGCGTGCCAAGGTTCCCCGGAAGGAATTCCCGACACACGGCGTATTCTTGTTTAGCTCAGATGGGGGAGGACGTCGGCGGCAAAGCGCTGCATAGACCCCCGCGACACCGCGCGATCCATGCCGGGGAAATGGAAGAACAGAACGAGTTCATCTATGCCCGACTCCGCTTCAAACGCTTTGATCTCATCGAGCACCTTTTGGGGCGGTCCGGTGAAGAAATTACTCAGGTCACGAAATCCATCCGACGTGTTCGTGCGGTCTTCTGGTTTGTCATTGGCTTCATGCATCCACTGGGCGTAACGATCGACCTGGTAGTTGACGTGCGGCCAGACTTTTTCTAACTCGCTGTCATCCTTGTCGGTCACATAGCACGAACGCAGGATGCGGACCTGGCCAGGCTCACGGCCGAGGTCAGTACAGGCCGTGCGGTAAATATCAATATCCTCGGTGTTGCCTATGGGCAGGAAGTGACAACCCATCCGGGCCACGCGCTGAATGCCTTTTATACTTCGGGCGCCGGCCATCAGGGGTGGCCCGCCAGGCTGGGCTGGTGCCGGCGTCACCCTGATGTCCGTGTAGTTCCAAAACTTCCCGGCATGAGAAAACGTTTCCCCAGACCACGACTTGCGGAGGATGTCGATGCCTTCGGTCAGGGCTGAGCCGCGTCGCTTGTGATCTTTTTCAAAGCCGGTAAACTCGCCGACTCGATAGCCCTGGCCCAGGCCAAGAATGAGCCGTCCACGCGAAATGAGATCGACGACCGCGGCGTCTTCGGCGACGCGAACGGGGTCGTGCAGGGGGAGGAGTAAGACGAAGGTGCCGAGGCCGATGCGCTGTGTTCTGGCAGCCACCGCGGAGAGGACGGCGAGCTGGGAGGGGAGATAGCCATCCTCAAGAAAGTGGTGCTCCGTCGTCCACGCGGTATCAAAGCCGAGCGCTTCAACGGCAACCATATCGTCGATGGTAGCGTTATACAGGTCGGCGTAGGGTTGCGCCCATTGGGGCGGATTCCGAAAGTCAAATAAACAGCCTGTCTTCATTGCTTTGCTCCTTTCGTCATGGCGAAAATGCTTGGTCTTGCTTGAATAGATGCGGTCTCGTGCCCACGGCGTGCCGGTGGGCCTACATGTGAGCGGGAGTCGTCAGAATGACATGGAGAAGGGATTTTAAGCACCCCGATAGTATCAGCATGAACGGCTATCGTCTATAATCCGTGGGCTTATATCAGCGAAACATCCTCACTCTTGGCGGTCGATACGGTTATGGACGATGTAGAAAAGCTAAAAGGGCTGATAGATTGCGGCGCGCTGGTGCTGTCCACTGGCGGCGCGGTGCTGGATTACCGCGCGGCGCTCGGCGATGATGTTCATCCGCTGGTCTCGCATCACGGCGGTCTCACGCCCGCGGAGATGCAGATACCGCTGGTGGTAGCGTAGCGGGACGGGGTTAACAGGATGAACAGGATAGGAAGGATGTAAGGACTAGTTTTTGAGGAGGAGGCCGGTTGGCAGCGGCGGCAGTAGCTTGTGATGCGCTTGTTGGCGGTAATCTGGCTGATGACATTGCCGATCCGCAACTCGTCCACTCCCTCCTTGATCTCATCACAACCGGCCAGTACGCGACCGTCGGCGTCGGAACAAAAAGCGATATCATCCCCCTTGATGGGGCGGCCCAAACCGTCGCCGACTTCCTGAGCCGACTGCCCAGCACAGCCCAGACGGAAAAGCAAAAGACGGCCCCACCCTGACGGTGCCTTCGGCTGCGCGCCCGTCAAGAATCGCCCCAAACTGTGCTACCCCTACCTAAATTAAGGCAGCTCCAGAACCGTAGGGTGCATCCCATGCCCCAGCTTCCTGGTGCGCTCCGCCACTCTGAAAACTGCTCTAGCCAGCTCTCCCCAATATATTGAAGACAATGTCTTCCATGTGCTCAAGCGTGAGAAACATACCGACACCAGCAACAACAGCGCCGGCGAGGCGGGCATGAATATGTTGGGCCTCTGTCGCCTTCAGCAGATTGTGAACAACGAATCCGGCCAAGACTGCCAAGCCGTATTGCAGCAGGCCAAGCCCGATCAAATAGCCCCCCAGAACAGCAACGCCCGCCTCTGCTTCCTGGGCCGCGATCGTGTCACCAAAGGCTGAGCCGTGGAAAAGGCCGAAAACCGCGAAAAGTCCGACGGCCGGCGCCAGACCCAGGGCACGACCGGACAAGATGAGAGAGCCGATAACCAGAAGCGAAATGCCGATCACAAATTCTTTGACAGGAAGACCAAGGCCAAAACTCATCAGCAGGCACCCAATCAGCATCGCGCCAACATAGGCTGCCGGTGCCAGTTTCGCGCGACCGGTGTACAACGCCGCAACGCCAATAGCGAGTACGAAGAAGAGATGATCAAAACCCAACAGCGGATGCCCAAGGCCGGATAAGAGTCCGTCGGTCAGGGTTTCCAGCGGCGCACCGCCCAGCGGGTGGTGGGCAAAGGCCGGGGCTGCGCTCAGGGCGAGAACGGCCGTGGCCAAAAGAGTTCTGTTCATTTTTCTCCCTCCAGAGAGTCGCTTGAAAACCAATAACACAGGTATCGCCGGATGATACAGAAGCCGCCGCATAGGCAGGCTCAGGCACCAAGCCCCGGCCAAGGGAGGCCTCATTCCACCAGGTGAGCTCGATTCATGCCGGTTTGATCGCTTGCCACGCGGACCTCTGCCTATGCAGTTTTCTTGCGTCAAGGCGTCGAAGGTGGCTGCATTTGTTTCGGAATTTGCCACAAACCTCCGGCCGGATTCGGTCTTGCCAAAAATAATGCCGCGCGCTGGTGAGTGATCGCGGGCATACACCACCGTGTAGGTTTCAAACGTGCCGCCGTCTTCCACCAGCACATCGGCGACAACAGACTATTCAAGGCAATTTGTAAAACTGTATCGCGCTCTCAGCCAACACCTGACGCCGAAATTTTTCTGGTAGTTTCTCCGCAATCATGGCCGGGGCACCGGGGAAGAACCCATCAGGATGCGGATAATCAGTGGCCCAGAGTATCTTGTGTGGCCCCAGATATTCAGCAAGATACGGAAGGCTGCTCTCAACTGGCTCGAAAGAAATCCAGCACTGTCGCTGGAAATACTCGCTCGGTTTCATCCGCAGCCCGGAGTCGTCAAACACGTCACCATCCTGAAAGTGGCGATCCATGCGGTCCAACCAGCCGGCAATCCAGCCTCCACCCGACTCGAGAAAGGCAATCCGTACTTGCGGGAAGCGCTCGCAGACACCACCCCAGATCACGCTCAAGCAGCCGATCATCATCTCCATGGTGTGCGACACAATATGTTTCGCGCCATGACTCCTTACCCGATCAACGCCCATCGCCGGCATCGCCCCAGGCCCTTCATGGACACCGGTGCCTTCGCCACTACACGACAAAAGATTTGTTATCCCTGGGGATGCTGAATCGGGTGGTGACGCCGGAAAAACTCTTGCCTACCATTGCTGAACTCGCTCAGAGCCTGACTCATAAAAACCCGAACGCGGTTCTGGTCTCCAAAGCAAACGTGAATGCCGCGTCTCTCCATCACGCCGTGCTCAGGCCGGACCTGCTGCTGACACGAGGATAGCTCCATGGAAGGCTTCCCTCAGAATCCAAAAAATCGAGTGAGCTGAAATTTGACGTTTGTCCAGTTTTTCTGATACGGACTTGACGCCTGTTCAGTGAGAACAGTTTGACCGGATCGCATATAAAGCAAGGAGGCCATCAACATGCCAACAAATCCAACGGAACGCCAACAACGCCTTATTGATATGGCCGCTGCGCATGCTGATGATTTCAAATCGCGAGTGGCCCAGCACGATGCGGACAGCAGCTTTCCGCATGAAAATGTGGCGGCCATGAAGGCCTCGGGCTATACCGCGCTCATCGTCCCGGAAGAGCTGGGCGGCGCCGGAGCTACACCGCTGGATATTGCCATGGCCCAGGAACGTCTGGCCTACGGCGACCTGCCCATGGCCATTGCCGTCAATATGCACCACATCGTGGTCGCTATTCTGGCCGACCTGTGGCGGCTCAATCAGAAGGGCGAGGGGCCACAGGTGGACGCCCTGGAGCCCATGCTCAGGGCGACAGTGACCGACGGCCTGATTTTCGGGGGACCGGTCAGCGATCCAAAAATGAACAGCTCGGTCGGCTTTGCCGGTATTAACGACACCACCCGTCAGGCGACCAAGGCGGACGGCGGCTACCGGCTGAACGGCAGAAGCGGCTTCGGCACCATGTCCGCGGGGGCCGACTATCTGCTGACGACCGCGCGCTATGAAGACCCGGAGAATGGCCCGCAATGCCTGCTGTGCTTCTTTCCGACCACGGCTGAGGGCGTCGAGATCCAGACCAACTGGGATACGATGAGCATCCGTTCCTCGCAGAGCAATGATGTGGTCTGGAATAATGTGTTTGTCCCCGACGAGGCCGCGGTGTTACGACCGGCCCAGAACTGGGACGTCATCGCCGACATCACCGCCTCGTGGTGGGTGGCCTCCGGTCCGGCGTGTTATGTCGGCCTGGCCCAGGCGGCGCGCGATTATGCGATGGACTGGGTTGCTGAACGGAAACAAGAGCCGTTCGATCAGCCCATGACCCACTATCCGAGCAATCAACTCCTGGCTGCGGAAATGGAAATCGGCCTGCGTTCGGCACGCGCTATGCTGCATCAGGCCGTTGCCGCTCACAATGACCTCACGGTGCGAACCCAGGAAGACCTCGTCAATCTGATCTCGTGTTTTCAGTTTGTGATGGAGTCCTGCCTTCAGGTGGTTGATAAAGCCATGCGTATGGTCGGCGGCGCGGCCCTGTTCAAGAAAAATCCCATGGAACAGATGTACCGCGACGTGCGGGCTGCGGTCATCCATCAGCCCTTTGCCGGCATGGAAGGCAAAGCCCTGCTCGGGCGGCGGACCTTCGGCCTGCCCGTGTATACCAGCCCGCGCTTTGTGTAAGCGTCACTCCGCGCCGTAGCCTGCGGAGTCTTTAGGAGCGCCGTCAGGTCGTGGTATGGTGCGGTCCAAGAAAGCTCGCTTCGGTTTCCTGGCCGTAGTCGGCAGGGGAAGGAGTCGGTATGAGTGCCGTCCATGAACGCTTTGTGACTGATAGAGATGGAAAGCGGATAGCCGTGTTATTGGATATGGACGAGTACGCCAAGTTGCTCCGGGAATTGGAAGAACTCGAATCGCTTAAAGCCTATGACGCGGCCAAATCAATCCACGATGAAGCCATTCCGCTCGAACAAGCCCTCGCCGAAATTGAAAAGAATCGGTAGTGTCCTACTCCGGTAAAAACCGTGCTTGACCGAGCCTGACAAGAGTCCTGCCGGCCGTGCAACCCTGCGCAGCGCATAAGGAAGGAAAAGTAGATGAGCGAACCCAATCTGAATACCAAAGAACTCAAACACGGCTCGCAAGACCCGCGCATCGTTATCATCGGCGCGGGCATGGCCGGCGTCCTGTCCGCCATCAAGTTTCGTGAGGCCGGCTATGACAACTTTGTCATCTATGAGAAGTCAGACGCCCTGGGCGGCACCTGGCGGGCGAACACCTATCCGGGACTGGCCTGCGACGTGCCGGCGCACTCGTATACCTATTCTTTTGAGCCCAACCCGGACTGGAGTCAGGTGTTTGCCCCGGGCCCTGAGATTAGGACCTATTTCGAGACTGTTGCTCAGAAGTATGCCGTTGTAGACCGGGTCCGTTTTGGGGAAGAGATTACCGCCTGTGAATTCATTGACGGCCGCTGGCAGATTCGGACCAGTAAGAGGCGCGAAGACCAGGCGGATATTATCATTGCCGCCACCGGCGTGCTGCACCACCCCAATCGGGCGGCCATCCCCGGTCTCGACACCTTCGAGGGCGCGCACTTCCACAGCGCCGAGTGGGACCACAGCGTCCCGCTCGACGGCGCGCGGGTCGGCGTGATCGGCACCGGCTCGACCGCAATCCAGATTACCACCGCCCTGGTTGAGCGGGTGGCCCGCTACACATTATTCCAGCGGACCGCGCAGTGGGTCTTCAAAATGGAGAACGACGCCTACGCGGCTGCCGAGCGCGCCGCGTTTGCCAACGACCTGCAGAAAATCTACGCGCTGCGCGAAGAACAGCAGGAGTTTTTTGAAAATTTCAGTAAGGCGGTCATTGATTCTGATTCCCCCGAGATGAAGGAGATTGAAGCCGTCTGCCTGGCCAACCTTGAAGATACGGTGAAAGACCCGGCATTACGTGAGAAACTCCGGCCAAATTATCGGGCGGCGTGTAAGCGTCTCATTCTGTCGCCCAATTTCTACGAGTGCATTCAGCACCCGAACGCCGAACTCGTGGTCGCCGGCATTGAGGCCGTCGAACCCAAGGGTGTCCGGACCCAGGACGGCGAACTGCACGAGCTGGATGTCCTGGTGCTGGCGACCGGTTTTCGGGCCGACCGTTTCATTCGACCGACCCTGGTACGCGGGCGGGGCGGTGTTGATCTCGACGACGTCTGGGCGGATCATCCGGTTGCCTACCTCTCGATTTCCATTCCAGAGTTCCCGAACTTCTTCATGCTGAACGGTCCCAACGGGCCGGTCGGAAACTTTTCGTTGATCCGTATTGCCGAACTGCAACTGGGCTACATCCTGCAACTCATGGAAAAAATACGAACGGGTGAGTGCCGGGAAATCAGCGCCAGTCGCTCAGCCACGGACGACTACGAGCGGGATCGGACGCAGGCCGCCAAGAAATCGATTTGGGCGACCGGCTGTAATAGCTGGTATCTGGACAAGCACGGCGTGCCGGCAAGCTGGCCCTGGTCCCAGGCTCATTTCGACACGGAGATGGCCGCGCCCAAACTCGCAGCCTATGAGGTTGTCTCGGGGAGAGGGTGAGAGCGTTGAGGACAACCTGCTGGCGTCCCTGGAGCAGTTCACCATTATGTGTAGCGAGTAGGTCGGATTAGCACAGCGTAATTCGGCAAGCACGGCCGTGTCGGCTTACACCTTCGGCTAAGCCGACCTACAAGACTACAAGACTAGAGCAAATTACACCGTAGTGTAGCGTCCGAGAGGGACCGTCGCTCAGCCCTCCTGGGCTTCCGCCTGCGGTGTGCGCCCCTGGGCTCCGGTCCTGTGGCGCCCGCTCGCTCCGCCACTCTGCACACGGCGCTCAGGGGGGGAGCGGCGCTCCAGAACCGTAGGGTGCATCCCATGCACCAGCTTCCTGGTGCTAATCTGAAAACTGCTCTAGTCTGCTTCCATGGCCCGCGTCGCCCGTGTCTGGTATCCATGCTTGACAGTCGGTCCGAACCGAGACACAACGTCCGATAAGGGATCGTAACCGGGAACGTAACGATTCGGGAGGAGTTGCAGGTATGAGCATCCAGACTGTCGGCTCAGTCGCATCCGGCACCGGTCTGAACGGCCGGCAACCGATTGGAGACCTTGAGCGGGACGTGCGCGACTACATCATGGACCAGCCCGAGCAGGGCATGTTTACGGTAGACCGGGACGTGTTCCGGGACCCGCGCGTTTTCGACCTGGAGATGCAGCACATCTTCGAGGGCAGTTGGATCTACCTGGCGCATGAGAGCCAGCTTGCCCGACCGCACGATTTCTTTACGACCAGCATGGGCCGCCAGCCGGTCCTCCTCATGCGTAACAGGGCCGGCCAGATCGGCACGTTCATTAACGCCTGTCCGCACCGGGGTGCCACGGTGTGCCAGCTCAAACGCGGCAACCGGCGGGTATTGACCTGTCCGTATCACGGCTGGTCGTTCAATACCGCCGGCGCGCTGATCAGCGTCAAGGACCATGCCAACGGCGCCTATCCGGTCGCGTTCGAGGAACAGCCGCACGGCCTCACCCCCATCGCCCGGCTGGCCAATTACAAAGGCTTTCTGTTCGGCTCGCTCAATGCCGACGTACCCGCCCTTGAAGACCACCTGACTGCGGCCCTGCCGCTCATCGACATGCTGGCCGACCAGGCCCCGGACGGCTGGGAGGTGGTCGCCGGCAGCGCGGACTATACCTATCACGGCAACTGGAAGCTCCAGGTGGAAAACGGCGTGGATGGCTATCATTTTGATGTGGTCCACCGCACCTTTGTGGGCGTGGTCCAACGCCGGGCGCAGTCGGGTTCGGACGAGGTGCAATCTTTGGACGCCGAACGCCTGGATGCCCCGACCAATGCGACCGGCTGTTACGACCTGGGTAACGGCCACACCCTGCTGTGGACCGACTACCCTAACCCGCAGGTCCGGCCCTCGTATGCCCAGCGGGACGCCCTGCGAGCCCAATACGGAGAAGCGCAGGCGCGCTGGATGGTCGAGCGGCTGCGCAACCTGTTGCTCTACCCGAACGTATTTCTGATGGACCAGATCTCGGCCCAGATTCGGGTCGTGATCCCGCTGGCAGTGGATAAGACCCTGGTCTCGACCTATTGTCTCGCGCCGGTGGGCGAGGCCCCCGAGACGCGGGCGCATCGGCTGCGCCAGTACGAAGACTTTTTCAACGCCAGCGGGGTCGGCACCCCGGACGACCTGGCCGCGTTCGAGGCCTGCCAGCGCGGTTTTAACGGTCACCAGGTGCGCTGGCAGCAGGGCTATGTGCGCGGCACCGGCCGGGCCGTCTCGGGCGCCGACGCCGAAGCCCGCTCGGCTGGCCTGCAACCTGTTGCCAGCAGTAGCAACTTTCAGGACGAGATCATCTTTCAGGGCCAGTACCGGCGCTGGCTGGCCCTCATGAGCCGGGGCCAGGGCGCCGCGCGTGGAAACGGCCATGCCGGCTGAGATGGTAGCGTGTCGTAGCCAGGTGCCTTTCGTATGGCCCTCGCATACTTGGATATTGACATAACTCCATCACTGGCTATCGTTAGCGGCGATTATGAACCTGGGGAGCTAGTATTGCTACCGGGCTCGTGACAATACTCGTTCCCTGAATATATGGAAGCAGTTGAAATGCCAGTCCGCCAAACCGGAAACCCGAAACGCCGTCTATACGAGGGGAGCCGACAGGCTTTTGGGGAATTGGCGCAACGTGCGTGTTATACTGGAAACCCCTCGCACAAGCGCAATCCGGGTAATTTTGGTCTTGAGCCTCCGAGTCAGCCCAGACCCGGTAAGACATTGTGCGACGGGGCCGGCGTCTTCTCGCGAGAAGATGCACAGCGTTTGTTAGAGAAGGGAATACGTCGCGGCTCCGTCAGCGCGCAGTGGAGGAACGGTTGGCCACAGAATGTTTGGACTATCGCAGAGGGGGGTGATGTCCTTGAAGCAGCCCTCGAAAATCAGGAGGCTGGCACTTATCACGGCTACCCGCTCCAAGAAAGCGATCCGATGAGAGAGTGTATTCTCGACTTTTGGAGATAACCTTCATGCCCTCGAAGTTTGCAATACAAGCTGACTGGGTGCCCGGTGAATTCGAACGTGACGACATCGCGGCTACCATGGCTGAGCTATGTATTAAGCTTGACGGCAGAACCGCGACGGATATTGAGGATACATGGTCCCGGTCCGTTCGTCCGACCGTCAGGCTTTCGGCCTTGCCACTGGCTATGTGGTTTGCCTCTTCCTGGTGGCGCCTGCGGTGGGAGCCCAGACCATCCAAGATAAGGACGGCATGGCGCATGGTCCACGAGATGCCCGCCGCGGGTCACGGTTTCATTTGGCCCGTGGTTTCTTTCGAGTCCGATGGGAATTCTATTGACGTTCGCTGTGTTCCGACGCAGTACTCGGATTCCGAACCGATACGCTATCTGTCCGGTCTCCATACCAGTGTTGGTGTCGAAGAGTTTGAGCAGGTTATCGACGAATTTATTCAGCTCGTTATTGAGCGGCTTCGCCTCTCTGAGCAGAGAAGTTTCGAGTTAGCAGACCTGTGGGCCGAAGTGCGCTCCGAAAGAGCTGACAGGGAGGTATACGAATATCGTAAAATAGAAGCGCTGCTGGGTTTTGACCCTGATGAGGCCCCAGCCGACCTTATCGACCGTTTGCTATCAATGTCCTCAAGGGCGGGACACCGGGCCATCACCGAAATCGCGGCTATGGGTGGCCGGGACAAGGTGGCAGACGATCTTCAGCAACTGATCGACATCTCGGAAACGAGAGGGCTACAAGCCAGCATGTCGAACGAGATTGAGCAAATCAGGCCTGCGTGCACTCTTGATTCAACTGGTCAGGCTCCCCCGTGGGAACTCGGCCGGACCGCCGCTAGCCAACTTCGGTCCTTGGGTGGCCTTGGAGACGCCCCGCTCAGTGACGGCGATCTAGCCCAATTATTCTCCATTGATGCGACCCTTCTCTCGTACGATGATACTCCAGACCGCCCACCCATTGGGCTTGCGGTTCGCAACGGCTCGTCAGCCGTAGTCAATCTCCATTTTCGGAAACGCCACCGCCGTGGGCGACGGTTTGAAGCGGCCCGCTTCATTGCCGAAAAGATATTCGCACCAGCCGAAGAGAGTTGGCTCCCTGTCTCGGACTCGAAAACATACCGTCAGAAAGTACAACGCTCTTTCGCGGCCGAGTTCCTTGCGCCCATATCGGGGCTGAAATGCTTTCTCAACGGCGACTTTTCCCCTGATGCCACGGACGAGGCTGCGGGGCGTTTCGGCCTGTCGTCTCTGGCTATACGAAGCCACTTGGCGAACCACGGCCTTATCTGGCCACACGAGGTCTCAGTCTGAGTAGCACCGTGGTATAGCTCTGCAAGAGAACAACCATGCCGGCTGACCTACTGGCGCACTGCACCCAGGTGCTGTTTGACGAAGCCGCCTGCCTGGACCAGCACCGCTGGGCCGACTGGCTGGCCCTGTACGCCGACGATGCGGAATACTGGGTGCCGGCCTGGACTGATGACGGCCGGCCCACGAACGATCCGCAGGCCGAGCTGTCGCTGATCTACTACAACAGTAAAGCCGGCTTGGAAGACCGCGTCTGGCGGATTGAATCGGGCTTGTCACCCGCCTCCCAGCCCCTGGACCGGACCTGTCACTTGATTACCAATATCCGTCTCACCAACGAGGACGCGGAGCGGCCGGCCGTGGCGTCGCACTGGCAGGTGAATGCCTACAAGCCTGGGAAACAGGAGTCGTTTCTGTATTACGGCTTTTATGAGCACCTGCTCCGGCGGATGCCGGCGGGCTATCGGATCGCCAAAAAGAAGACCACCCTCTTGAACGATGTTATTGAGGGGGTGTTGGATATCTACCATATATAAACCAGCCGACTGACGAGCGCGCGCTATGGAGTCTGTTGACCTGTCGTATGGCCGTTCGTTTGCCAACGGCTTTCCGCACGAATTTTTTCGCCGCCTGCGGCGCGAGGCTCCGGTCTGGTGGCATGCGCCGACCGAGCATACGCCGGGCGGCGGGGGCTTCTGGGTGGTGAGTCGCTACAATGACGTGGTGAACGTTTTTAAGGATGCCGAGACCTTCTCTTCCGAGCTGGGCGGGACCCAGATTTTCGATGGCAGGGGAGCCGGCTATCAACTGAACCAGACGGATGACCCCAAGCATCGCCGCCTGCGCGACTTGGTCAATACCGGTTTCCTGCCGCGCATGATTGGCCGTCTGGAAGACCAGCTCAGAGAACGGACGCGCCATATCCTTGACGGCATCTCGCCCGGCGAGCCGTTTGATTTCGTGCCGACCGTGGCGCGTGAACTGCCCCTGCAGGCTATTTGCATTATTCTCGGGATTCCGCAGGAGGATCGCGAAGAGCTGGGGCATATTGTTGACCTGGCCATCGGCGCCGGGACGGGCGAAGTCCTGGCCCTGGAGCATATCAAACGTCTGGGCGCGTACGCGGATAGGATCGTGGAGCAGAAACGCCGTGCACCCGCCGACGACATCCTGTCCGTGATTGTTCACGCCCGGTTAGAGGATGGCTCGCCGCAGCTCGACAATCGCGAGTTACGCGCCTTCTTTGCCCTGCTCTTTCCCGCGGGCGCCGAGACCACGCGCAGTTCCATTGCCGGCGGCCTGGTGGCGCTGATTGAAAACCCGCCCCAACTGCAACGCCTGCGCGCCGACCCGGTACTGATGAAGAGCGCGGTCGAAGAAATCGTGCGCTGGACCTCGCCGTCCGTGTACAAACGCCGGACGACGACGCGCGAGGTCGAGCTGCGCGGACAGCCCATCCGCCAGGGGCAGAAGGTCACCATCTGGGAGATGTCGGCCAACCGGGACGAAGACGAGTTTGCCGACCCGTTCCGGTTCGATATCGGGCGCAGCCCCAATTTTCATATTGGCTTTGGTCTGGGCAGCCACTTCTGTTTGGGGGCCAATCTGGCGCGGCTCGAAATCCGGGTGGTGTTCGAGGAACTCCTGGCCCGCTACGCGGACTTCGAGATTGTGGGTGATCTCGCATGGACGAATAACAATCGTCTGGTTGGTCTGACCCGCCTGCCGCTCAGGGTGACGTCCAAGGCCGTCGCCTAGGCTTGTAGGGGCCCCTTTTGTGTGGAATATCCATCACACCGAGGAAGCATCCATGACAGACTGTCCTATGGTATTTGATACCACACCTGGTTCTCTTGAGGTCTGCCAAACCTGCTGGGACCGTCTTCAGAGGGGTCGATTTTGACGCGTGATATGTGTGAGACGTGGGCTCACCGCGTCTCGCCACCAGAGAGGAATAAGCCCTACTGCAATCCCGAGGGCTGTCCAGGCCCATAGACTCGACTCTCCGGGTAAGCGCAGCATCAGTTTCCCGAGCCCAATCAGCATCAAAAAAACTGATAGCGCCAACAGGAGGATGATTTTAAGGGCCTGCCCTAGCTGTCTCACCGGCAGCTGGGGAGGATCACCCATGCGCCGCGCGGTGTTGCTCCAGAATCCCATTGGCCGCACCTGTTGGTAAAACCGATTTAACACGTCATCCGCAGTGCCTGGTGTCACATACGTGATGCCAATCGCTACCCCGGTTGAGACTACCCCCATCACCGCTAAGTGAAGCCATTCGGCATCGGTGGTTATCAGTAAGATCGGCGCGACGACCAATGAGACCGCCATTGCCGCTAATTCGGAAAAGAGAGTGATGCGTTCCCAGAGCCAGCGCAATACCAGCACAGAACCCACGCCCGCACCAAATAACAACGAGACAAACCAGGCTTGCTGAATGGAGCCGAGGTGGGCCATCAGCGTGAGGGCGATGACCAAAATAAGGACATTCGAGAGACGAGCGACAACGACCAACTCATGGTTATCAGGCTTACGCCTCAGCCAGTGGTGGCAAATCAACCGTTGGTAAATATCATTACTCCAATAGCTTGCGCCCCAGTTCAGATGGGTATCAATTGTCGAGGCCAAGGCGGCTAAGAGGCCGACGAACATGACGCCACGAATACCAACGGGAAGCAGATCATTGATGCCCGTCACAAACAGAATTTCTCGACTCGTAGTGAACGCAGCGTCGCTACTGAGGTTTGGCGTAAGCGGCGCGAACGGATAGATCACCAGGAGGCCCACCCCAATCACCAACCAGAGCAGGCTGCGTGCCACGATCTGTACCCAGGTGAATACGAGGCTAGCGATCCGAGCATCGCGGTCCGTGGCACAGGCCATCGCGCGTTGGGCCAGGTATCCGCTGCCATCACTGTTCACTTGAAAGAACCATTGCATGCCAATAATGGCGAGAAAGGGCAGCAACATCTCGCCACCGGGCGGGGCAAACGACAACATGCTGCTGGCGGCTTCTGCCCCGTATAACTCTACGAGCTGCTCGGTCAGCGCGCCGAAACCGCCGACGTGATACCAGACGATACAGGCATAGAGCAGGGTTCCTCCCATGGCCATGCTTAATTGCACAATGTCAGTCGCCACCACGCTACGCAGTCCACCAGTCATAGAATACAGTGTGGTAAACCCGACCAGAGCAAGAATGCTCAGCGTATTATTGGTAGTCGCCACCGCAGGCGCGAGGTCGGTTGCGCCCGAGGTGAGGGAGATGCCCAGCGCCTCAACAGTGCCTATAAGCCCCTGGTAGAACCTGACGGGCAACCAGGCATGCCACGGTAAAAAAACTTCAGCAATCCGCAGGGCGGCCACCAACACCATGGCCATCACCACACAGTTAATGATGGTGCCAAAATACACAGCTTTGAGCACGCGAAGCAGTAAGACGCCGGGGCCGCTGTAGCGTATTTCAGTCAGTTCCGCATCGGTAAGCACACCGGCCCGCCGCCAGCCAACGGCGAACACAAAGCCCATGAGTAAGAAGGCAACGGCATAGATCCATAAGCGCCACACAACAAAGATACCGCCGGTCGCAATCAGGCCGGTGACTAAGAGCGGTGTATCAGCGCCATATTGAGTAGCGGCCATGCTCACGCCGGCCTTCCAGCCAGTGAGCGTTTTTCCGGCGAGAAAATACTCCTGTAAACTTCTGGAGGCCTGCCGGCGCGCGTGAAATCCTGCCGAAACGGCATAGGCGACGAACGCCAGCACGATGAGCAGGTCAATCATACTGCGAGTCCACGGCTGAGCGATGACAGAGAGGTCTGCCCGTATTACGGCGTGCAGCCCGAAGAGCCATTCGCAAAATTCCATCCTCTCCGTAGGTCTGGATGCTGCCTTGGCAGGTATGACACAATACGGGCCGTCATTCCCGTGGAAACGGGAATCCAGGGAAGAGAGGGGCCGGCTAAGAACTCACGTCCGTGAGGTCCGGTCAGGGTTGGTACGCTCAGAATGGTGGCATTAGTTTCTCTCGCGTACCTCGAAGCCAAATATCCGGGCCGCGTTGAGCCCGAGGACCTTGGCACGTTCGTTGTCATTGAGCATCCCCATGGTCCGCTCGATCGCCGCGGCTGAGTGCGGCCAGGTCCCTTCGTGATGGGGATAGTCGTTGGCCCACATAAAGTTGTCGACGAGTCGGTGTTCGCGCGCCAAGGCGAGCCCCGAAGGGTCTTCACCGAAGGTTGCGAACCCATGGGCTCGGAAGTATTCGCTGGGCAGGTTTTTGAGCTTTGGCCGGGCGTACATATGATGCTTCTTGTATGCCTCATCCATGGCGTCGAGCGTCCACGGCAGCCAGCCGATGCCGGCTTCGATCGTCCCGAAGCGTAATTTTGGAAAGCGCTCGAGCACCCCGGAAGAGCAGAGATTCGCTACCGGTTCGATTGCTTGTGTCAGCGCGTGGGCCGCGTAGTTAATGACCGCGCCACCGTTGCCCCGGGATGTGCGGGGGTCGCGGCCCGTCGCAATGTGAAAAGTAATGGGGAGATCAACGTCTTGAATAGCGGCCCACAACGGATCGTATTCGGGCAGGTTGTAGTTGGACTGCTCATGATCGGGCGGGCCCCAAATCGGTTTACAGGGAAGCGTTAAACCGCGAAACCCGAGCTTGGCTACGCGCTCGATCTCGGAGATTGCGGCCTCAATGTTCGCAGTGGCGATACAGCCCAGCGGTGCCAGTTGCTCCTTGTAAGGGCCAAAGGTCTCCCAGGCCCAATCGTTCCACACTCGGCACATTGCGTCTGCGAAGAGGGGGTCGGATGTCGCCCACATCGACAGCCCCTTATTGGGAAAGATAAGCTCGGCGTCAATGCCGTCGCGCGCATGGTCCCGCAGACGTTCTTCCGGCGTTCGTCCAGCTCGATTGCGTTCTCGGTCTTCACCCTCGAAGACAATATGGCGAACGCGCACCGGGCGGAAACCCTCACCGACCTGAACGGTCGCGCCGTCGCGCCCTGTCTGCATACGCGGCAGGCGCTCCGTATACGTCTTATCTATACGCTCGTGCCATAAGGTTGACGGTTCGTTGGCGTGACAATCAGCCGACACCATGAAGTACTTACTCGGGTCATCGGCACGGGCGGTACGTGGCCAGCTGTTTGCGCCGGGCGTTTCGCTTCGCCAGGACCAGGGATTTTGCTGTTCCAGTTGCTTATGGGTCGCGGGAGATTCGCTCATCGTTGTTTCCTTTTCCTTATGTGGTATAGGCATACCAGAATTCATATCAGTACTAAAACATGCCCTTTGGACATATGTATATTCTGAACAAGATGCTGGCAATTCTATTGCGCCGACCGCGAACACGGCTCCGGGATTAACGCGCCCGGCCTGAATGCGATTGTCGCCCTGGAGGCGAGATTCTCAACCGGTTTTCCTTAGGCTTGCCCAACGCCGAGTCATGGCCGCTCTTCCAGCCCGTTGGTCCGAGCGGTAGAGGGCGGCGATTCCGCGTGCGGGGCTCGGTTGTTGACGCGGAAGTTGCAAGTGAGTATACCGTCACCAGAGGGCCTCTGTCCGATGGAGTGATGAACGGTGAGGCCCCGGGATGGCCGAGATTCCCGCTCTCCCTGCCTGTCGTGAGGGATTATGACCAACGTCCGTGTTGCCGTTGATATTGGCGGTACTTTTACCGATGTCTGTGTTCTCGACGAAACCACGAATGCGTTGCACATTGCAAAAGTCCCTTCCTCCAAGGACCCGATTGAGGCCGCGCTGGACGGGCTCGACAAGGCCGGCATCGCGCTCTCCGATGTGACGCTGTTTGCGCACGGCACCACGGTTGCAACCAACGCGCTGATCGAGCGCAACCTGCCCCACACCGCCATGGTCGTCACCGAAGGCTTTCGCGACGTTATCGAAATTGGCCGGTCCACGAAAGAAGATTTATGGGACGCCTACCGGGATAACCCCCCGCCGTATATTCGCCGGCGGGATCGCCTGCCTATTGCGGAGCGCACCGATTCCTCGGGCAGGGTTGAGAAGCCGATTGATGGTGCCGAGGCGCGCGCGCTTGCGGCGAAACTGCGCAAACGCCAATACGAGGCTGTGGCCATCTGCTTTATGAACTCGTTCGCAAACATAGCGAACGAGCAGGCGCTGAAGGCCATTCTCGAAGAAGAACTGCCTGGGGTGGCCATCTCGACGTCGGCCGAGGTCCTGCCCGAAATCTTTGAGCACGACCGGTTTTCCACCGCGGTCGTCAACGCCGTGCTGCACCCGGTGATCGGGGCTTATACCCTGCGTCTGCAAGAGCGGCTGAGACAGGGTGGTTATACCAGCGATGTGCTGCTCCTCCATAGCGGCGGTGGGGTGATGACGCCCCAGGGGATCGGCTCGCAGGCCGCGCGCCTGGCGAGTTCTGGTATTGCCGCCGGCGCCATCGCAAACCGCTACATCGGTAACCTGTGCGGGTTTCCCAATTCGATAGGATTCGATATGGGCGGCACCAGTACGGACGTGTCGCTGGTGTGGGACTCGCAGATGTTGACGACCCGTGACTGGCATATTGAGTACGGACATCCGATCTGTTTCCCGAGTATCGATATCAAGACCATTGGCGCCGGGGGCGGCTCGATTGCCTGGATCGATGCGGCCGGCTCGCTCCGTAACGGCCCGCAGTCGGCCGGCTCCATACCGGGTCCCGCCTGCTATGGCCGCGGCGGCGAGAACCCGACCAATACCGATGCCAACCTGGTCCTGGGGCGTTTGGGTGGAGACCTGGTCGGCGGAAACCTCGACCTCGACCCGGCTCGCGCGACCGCGGCGATCGAGCAAAAAATTGCGCGCCCCCTCGGCATGGATGTGAAGACCGCTGCCAAGGCGATTCTCAATGTCGCTAACGCCAATACGGCGGACGCCATTCGTCTGGTGTCTATCATGCGCGGCTACGACCCGCGCGACTTCGCGCTGGTTGCCTTCGGGGGGGCTGGACCGCTGCACGGGGTTGCGTTGGCCACAGAGCTTGCCATCCCGACGGTCATCGTCCCACCCCACCCCGGGGTGACCTCTGCTATGGGCTGTTTGCTGGTTGACATCCAACACGATCTCCTGACGACCTATCTGGTCGATACGGCAAAGGCCGACCCCCAGGCAATAGAAGCGGAGTTTCGACTCCTCGAAGCTGAGGCGCACGCGCGGCTGACCAAAGAGGGCGTTGCGGACAAGGACATCATCCTCAAGCGGACGATCGACATGCGCTATAGCGGACAGTGGCGGTCGCTTGCCGTCCCTGTCGGGACGCCCTTTAGCAGTGTGCCGGAGGCCGTTGACGCCTTCGGCGCGGCGCACGAGCGGGAATATAACTATCGGCGTGCCGGTGCTGGCATCGAGATCTTTCGCCTGAACCTGACGGCGGTCGGGCTGACGCCCAAAGCCGAACTGGCCCGGCACGTCGCTGGTACGGCCAGACCCGAGCCGCAAGCCTGGCGCAGGGTCGGGTTTGATGAAGAGTCATTGGAGACCCCGATTTACTGGCGGGACGATTTGTCGAGTGGCGCGGAACTGCCCGGGCCGGCCGTGGTCCAGCAGCTCGACTCGACCACCCTCGTGCCGCCGGGAGCGGCGGTTACGGTTGACCCGTGGTTGAATCTCATCATCACGGTCTGAGCATGGGGATGCAATCATGACCACATTACCCACCCCCAGCACTACCCTCGACCCGGTTACCTTCGAGGTGTTACGCAACGCTTTCGTGAATGTCGTGGATCAGATGGCCGAGCAGGTGCGTCGGACCTGTTACTCCTTCGTGGTCTACAACCGCGATTTCTCCAACGCGCTGTGCGATGCCGAAGGGAATACCGTGGCCCAGGGAAACCAGGACCTGGCGGCCCACGTCGGGACTTTGCACTACACCTGTAAAGCGGTCATCGACGAGTTTGGCGACGATATCCATCCGGGGGATGTCTTTCTGGTCAATGACCCGTATGTGGGCGGGACGCACTTCAACGATACCCGGGTGCTGTTGCCGATTTTTGTTGACGGCCGGCTCATCGCCTGGAGCCAGGCAAACGGTCACTGGGCGGATATGGGTGGCAGCGTACCGGGGTCGTTTGATGTCAGTGCCCGCGAGATGTTCAAGGAAGGTATCCGCGTGCCACCGGTCAAGATCTGGCGGCGGGGCGAGTACTGTCGCGATGTGGCGCGCCTCGTGGCCAAGAACACCCGTGACCCCGACGCCATCATCGGCGATATGGATGCCCAGACCCAGGCAACGCGGATTGCCGAGCGCGAGATTCTCCGCTTGTGCGACAAATACGGCGTCGAGACTATCGTCACCGCGTTTGCCGAAGTCCAGGATTATGTCGAACGCGCGATACGCCTCCGCCTGAGTGAACTGCCTGACGGGTCGTGGCAGACGGTCGATTTTATCGATCAGGACCCGGCCGGGCAAGAAGGCATGATCCCCATTCGGGTCAAACTGACGATCAGGGGTGACGAGGCGGAATTCGACCTCAGCGGTTCTCACCCAACGATAGGCTCCATCTACAACTGTGCCTTCGGGGGGACCTTTGCCGGCATTGTGTCCGGTATGAAAACGTTTTTTCCAGACGTCCCGCTGAACGCCGGATTGTATCGGACCGTCAAGATCATTGTTCCCGACGATACCATCGTCAGTGCACGCTGGCCGGTGGCGGTATCCGGCTTTGTCATGGGCTTCGAGAAAATCATGAATGCGATCTTTGAGCTGTTCTCCGCCCTCATGCCGGAGCGGGCCATGGCGTGCGCCTTTAACATCGAGTATCTGCAAACCGGCGGCTATGACGCCCGCGGAGCTGACCGTCCCTATTTTATGCTGTACGACTGGCTGTCCGGCGGCTGGGGTGGCCGGAATGGCCGGGACGGGCTCGGCGTGACGGCCTCGTGCTTTGGGGTGGGCTTGATGATCCAGCCGGTTGAAGGCCAGGAACGGCTGTGTCCGGTTCGCACCGACCATTTTGAGATCGTCACCGACAGCGCCGGCCCTGGAGAATGGCGGGGTGGCGTCGGGCTCGACAAAGGCGGCACCATCCTGGACGTGGAAAACTGCGTATTCTCCTATTTCTGCGACCGTGAACGGTCGATCGTGTGGGGTATTGAGGGCGGCCTCCCGGCGCGCCCGCATGGGCTCTGGCTTGAACCACCGGGTGAGGAGGCGCGCTTCCTGGGCGCGGTGTTCTCGAATGTTCCGGTGCAGACCGGCGCGCGTTTCTGGCGGGGGACCTCGGGCGGCGGAGGCTATGGTGATCCGCTCAAACGCGACCCGCAAAGAGTGCTCGAAGACGTCGTGGATGACTATGTATCTGTCGAGCGGGCACGCAAAGACTACGGCGTTGTGCTCACGGTCATCGACGAGGACTTGGCGGAGTACGAAATCGACGAAACCGCAACCCGGGCAGAACGCCGACGGATCGCCACGCAGCGCAAGGGCTGGTTGGAGGAGGACCCCCAGCAGGTTGCCGAACGCTTCCGCACGGGCCAGCTCGACCTGTACGATGTGATCCGCCAGTATGGGGTCATCTGTGATTGGGGGACGGGTGAATTATTGCCCAACTCGACCCACGCCTTTCGCCGGATGATGCGGGTGCGGAGTGTGCCGGCCTGGGCGGATGAGACAGATGTCTGACTGATGCGCGTATAGACCAACGGAGGAGCGAACCATGAACGAGCCAGGAACAGTAACGCCGCTCGGCAAACGCGACCTTGCCAGCGTGTTTCACCCTATGGCCCAGATCGCCACACTGAACGAACAGGGGCCGCTGATGATCGTGCGGGGTGAAGGGATTTATGTGTGGGACGAAGACGGCGAGCAGTATATTGATGGGCTGGCCGGACTCTGGTGCACGTCGCTCGGCTATGGCAACGAAGAGCTCGCCCAGACTGCCTACGAGCAGATCAAGAAGCTGTCCTATGGCCATCTTTTTACCGACAAGAGCCACGACGCTGCCATGCAGCTCGCGGAAAAGCTCAAGGCGGTGGTGCCAGGTGGATTTTCTAAAGTCTTTTTTGGTCTCTCGGGCTCTGACGCGAACGATACGCAGATCAAGCTCATGCGCTATTACAACAATGCCGTCGGGCGACCCGAGAAGAAAAAAATCATTGCCCGGCACAAAGGCTACCACGGGGTGACATTCGCCGCGGCCAGTGCGACCGGTTTAGCCCCCTTTCACCAGGGGTTTGATCTGCCGGTCGAGGGTTTTCTGCATACCGACTGTCCACACTACTACCGCTTTCATGAGCCCGGTGAAAGTGAAGAGGACTTTGCCACCCGGCTGGCCGATAATCTGGAACGGCTCATCCTGGCGGAAAACCCGGACACGGTTGCGGCGTTTATTGCCGAGCCGATTATGGGTGCGGGCGGGGTGCTGGTGCCGCCGGATTCGTATTTCCCGAAGATTCAGCAGGTGCTGAAAAAATACGCTGTCCTGTTCATCGACGACGAGGTCATCACCGGCTTTGGCCGGACGGGCAACCCTTTCGCCGCCCAGACCTTTGCGCTTCAGCCGGCCACCATCTCCCTGGCCAAGTCGCTGACCTCAGCCTATCTGCCGTTGAGCGCGGTCATGATTCCCGAGTTCATCTATCAGGCGGTTGCCGAGGTGAGCAAAGAATGGGGGATATTTGGTCATGGCTTTACCTATAGCGGTCATCCCGTTTCGGCCGCGCTGGGACTCAAGGTGCTCGAAATCTACGAAAGAGACGGTATTTTCGAGCAGGCGGCCCGGCTCGGCGAGCAGTTTCAGGCCCACCTGCAGCGGCTGGACGACCACCCGCTGGTCGGCGAGGTACGTGGCAAGGGCCTGATCGGTGCGTGCGAGCTGGTTATGGACAAGGCGACTGGCCAGGCTTTTGATCCAGACGCCGCAGTCGGGAAATACAGTCTGGCCCGCATGAAAGCCAACGGCCTGATTTGCCGGGCCATCGGTGACACGCTGGCGCTGTGTCCGCCGCTCATTGTCTCGGCGGACGAGCTGGACGAGATTTTCAGGCGCTATACAAAGGGGCTGAATGAGACCCTGGACTGGGTCACGCGCCAGGGCTTGCTGGCGGCCTGAATCCAACCCGATTACGCGTCATATTGATGGCCGCGATGCTCTGCCCCGGTCCGATTACCAGCCCCACCTGAGGGTGGGGCTGCTGAGGGGGATTATTCCGGCAGCACTTCGCCGGAGCCGCCCATCTCGGCCGGCACATCTTTCTGTTTGACAACGCCGTCGTGGATACGCAGCACGGTTTCGCCGTAGAAGACATGCACGCCGGGCTGGAAAGGAAAGTCCGGGATCACGGCCGCATACACATCCGTCAGGCCCATGCCGGGATGCTCGGTAAACACGTGGCCGCCGCAGGTTTTGCACCACTTGCGGTGACTATTATCGGTCTTGGCATAGCTCTCGATATTATCCGCCCCCTGAGTCACCTGGACTGAAGCGGGCGGCCACAGGGTAAAGGCGTTGACCGGCCCCGCCGACCAGTGGCGACACGACTCGCAGTGGCAGTAGCCCATGGCCGCGGGGGCGCCGCTGACGGTCAACTGCACGGCTCCACAAAAACAACTCCCGTTGTAGGTGTTCTCACTCATACTCGACCTCCTTGGTTGGTTCTCTGTTTATCCCCGATTTCCCCCTCAGCCATTACCTAGCCCCGTGAGATGGACCTCGCAACCCCGCGCCGTCGCAGTGAACCCGGCCCGGACAGCCTGAACCGGCACCGTCCTCGAACCTGTTGCCATATGGACGGGTAAACCTATATGCTGTCGCAATTCTGGATTCCGTGTCGGACGCAGCACTATAAGGGAGGCTCCTGCATGCACGAGATAGTCATTCGTGGTGGAAAGATTGTTGACGGAACGGGGAAGCCGGCTTTTAGCGGCGACGTGGCCATTGCCGACGGGCGTATTGTCGCTGTCGGCAAGGATTTGGGAAGCGCCAAGCAGACGGTGAATGCCGATGGGCTGTTGGTCACGCCGGCCTGGGTCGATGCGCATACCCATTATGACGGTCAGGTGGCCTGGGACGAACAAATGACCCCGTCGCTGTGGCACGGCGTTTCGACCGTGGTCATGGGCAACTGCGGGGTGGGCTTTGCGCCGGCCACGCCGGATCGCCACGAATGGCTGATCGGTCTCATGGAGGGTGTGGAAGACATTCCCGGTCCGTCATTGTCGGCCGGGCTGCCGTGGGGCTGGCAGAGCTTTGCCGAATACCTCGATGTGCTGGATAAGATGCCCCGCACCCTGGACGCGGGCGGCATGATTACGCACGGCGCGGTGCGGGCCTTTGTGATGGGCGAGCGCGGCGCAAAGAATGAGCCGGCAACGGACGAGGACATCGCCAAGATGGCCGCGGTGGTCAAAGAAGCCGTGTTGGCTGGGGCGCTGGGCTTTTCGAGTTCGCGGACTCTGGTCCATACGGCCAACGATGGTGAACCCGTACCGGGCACGTTCGCCCATGAAAACGAGTTGATCGGGATTGCCCAGGCGGTGCGCTCAACCGGACGTGGCATTCTCGAAATGGTGCCGCGCGGCATTGCCGGCGAAGACCCGGACCTGCTGCCAGAAGTGGATATGATGATTCGAGTCTCCCGGGCGACGGGCTGTCCGCTGACTTTCCTCCTGGCCCAGAATAATACCTATCCCGCCCAATGGCGTGAGGTCATGGCCAAGTGTAGCGCCGCGGTGGAAGGCGGCGTCCCGATTACGCCGATGGTGTTCGCCCGGCCGGTGTGTGTGCTGTTCAGCTTCCAGGGGGATAATCCATTTGAATATCTGCCGAGTTTTCAATCCCTGAAAAAACTGTCTCACGACGAAAAGATGGCCGCGCTGCGTAATCCTGAGCTGCGCCACAAGCTGGTCACGGAACAGGACCCCAACACGACCGGCATGTCCCTGCTGTATCAGAACGAGCGGGTCTGGGAGCGGACCTATCCCATGGGTGAGGAGCTGAGCTATGAGCCGAGTGCCGACAAGAGCATTGCCGCCCTTGCCGCCCGCGAAGGCCGCAGCCCGCGCGAGGTGGTCTATGACCTGATGCTCGAACAAAACGGCCGGGCCTTCTTGATGTATGCCGCGGCCGGCTATGCGGATGGCAACGCCGAGCCGCTCCACGAGCTGATCTGTGATCCCATTACGGTCATGGGCGGCAGCGACGCGGGTGCGCACGTGCGGCAGATTATTGACGCGGGGGTTCCGACCTATGCCCTGACCCACTGGACGCGGGACAAAGCCGAGGACGATCCCAAGCGCTTGCCGCTGGAGTTTGTGGTCAAGAAACTCACCCACGACGGCGCGCGTCTGTTTGGCATGCAGGACCGTGGCACGCTTGAGCCGGGGGCCAAGGCGGATGTGAACCTGATCGATTATGACAAGCTGAGCGTCAGTCATCCCGAGATGATCTACGACCTGCCGGCCGGGATGCCACGCCTGATGCAGACCGCTCAAGGCTACGAAAAAACCTATGTGAGCGGGGAAGTCGTTCAGGAAAACGGAAGAGACACGGGCGCCCGGCCAGGCCGTATTGTTCGCAGTGCGTAAGGCGCTTTTACCGCAGCCCCCTCACCCGGCCTTCGGCCACCCTCTCCCAGAGGGAGAGGGGCTGGGGTGAGGGGGCGCGGTCTCTTCCCGAGCCGCTAACTTCCATCTCAGTAGTATGCATCAGAAGGAGGACAACGTATGGATATTGGTATCCTTGTGCCGGCAACGGTAGAGACGCAGGATATGACTGGAATCGCGCAACGGGTCGAAGGCTTGGGCTTCGAGTCCCTCTGGATCCCCGAACACCCGGTGATTCCCGTCGGCTTCAAAACCGAGGTGCCTGGGGGTGGGAGCCTGCCCGAGCACTACAACCGCTGGGCCGACCCGTTTATTGCGCTGACCATGGCCGCGGCCGCCACCACCACGCTCAAGCTAGCCACCGGCATTTGTCTGTTCCCGGAGCGCGAGCCGCTCATCACCGCCAAAGTGATTGCCACCCTCGATCTGTATTCCGGTGGTCGGACCATCATTGGCGTCGGGGCCGGCTGGCTGCGCGAAGAAACCGAGGTCATGGGCACCAACTTCCGGCTGCGCTGGCGGCGCCTGCGCGAAACAACCGAAGCGCTGCGCATCTGCTGGACCGAGAAAGAGCCCAGCTATCAGGGCGAAATGGTCCAGTTCCCGCCCGTGTTCTGTGATCCCAAGCCCGTCCAAAAGGCCGGTCCACCCATCTTCTTGGGCGGCCACGTGCCCAAGGCGCTGGAGCGGGTCGCTCGCTCCTATGATGGCTGGTGTCCGCTGGCGTTTGACCCCGAGGACTATAAGACCAAGGTCGCCTCGATCCGCACCATGGCTAAAGAATTCGGGCGTGACCCGGACGCGTTGCAGATGTCGGCCTTTGTTGATCCCAAGGACGGCACGCTCTCGGCCGATGAGCTGAAAGCCTACCGCGATGCCGGCGCCAGCCGGATCGTGCTCTTCTCCCAGCCCTTTGCCCAGGCGATTGCGACCGGCCAGGCCATGGCCTGCATAGACACTGTCGCGCCGGTTGTGGAGGCGGCTCAGGGGGTATAGGTCTGGCCTCCTCTCCCGTTGGCGGGAGAGGAGTAAGATGAGGGGAGATGAAATCTCTTCATAGTCCCCTCACCCTGGCCCTCTCCCCCAAGGGACGAGGGAATAGCCGTACAAAATAAATTGACAACACCGACCACAGTAAGGAGTTTCAGCATGTTCGGGCCGTTTCGTTTTTCAGTCCCTCTTTCGCTGGTGAGTCTTTCCCTCACCGCCCTCCTGCTGGCGGGTTCTGCCGCGTGGGCCGGCCCGAATATCAAAATCCTGGATAATCCCATCCGGATGCGCTTTTCCAGTTTTTCGACCTCGCTGGCCATGCTGGACGACGTGACGGGCGATGGCATCCCGGATTATCTCGTTGGCGCGTATGACCAGCCCTATGCCAGGAAGGGCATGACCGGCAAGGAGATTGGCTTCGGCGGTGCTGAAAAAGAGGGGGAAAACGTAGATCATCAAGGCCGGGCCTTTGTCTTTGACGGGCAGACGGCCAAGCTGCTGTATACCCTCGATCATCCGTTTCCGCAAAAGGCCGCGGCGTTTGCCTGCTCGGTGGCCGCGGCTGGCGATGTGGACCGGGACGGTATACCGGATTTATTGATCGGTGCCTTTGGCCAGAATAAGGGCGGCCAGGCCTATGTCTTCAGCGGTACGGACGGGGCGTATTTGCTCACGCTCAAACCGCCGCAGTCCCAGCCCGGCGCGGGATTCGGCTGGTCGGTCACCGGTATTGGGGATGTCACCGGCGATACGATCCCCGAGTTGGTCGTGGGTGCCTATAACCAGGACGGAGAGGGCCGGGCGTTTGTCTACAGCGGTCAGGATGGGTCGCTCGTCCATACCCTGGCGCCGCCCACCGACCGGGGTGGCTCCGCGTTCGGCTGGTTTGTCAACGCCGCCGGGGATTTCAATCAGGATGGCGCCCAGGAGATCGCGGTGGGCGCTCCTTACACCACGGTCGGCACGCTGAGCGTCCAAGGGCGAGCGTATATCTATAGCGGCGCCGACGGCCAGTTATTGCTCACGATCGACAACCCGGAGCCAAAAGAAGGCTCGACCTTTGGCTGGCGGGTGGTCGGGGCCGGGGATCTGAATAAAGACGGGACGCCCGACCTGCTGATCGGCGCGCCCTATCATGATGTCGGGGCCTATCAGGGCCAGGGCGTTGCCTACGCTATCAGCGGCAAAGACGGTTCCGTTATCTATACCCTCAAGGACCCGTTTCCGCGCAAACACGCCGGCTTTGGCTGGGCGCTGGCCACCAGCATGGACGTGAACGCGGACGAGGTGCCCGAGATTTTAGTTGGAGCGCCATTTCAGGCCGTGGATGCGTTCGACATTCAGGGTGAGGTGTTTGTCTATAATGGGCGTGACGGCCGGCACCTCATGACGCTCGATAATCCCTGGGGCCACCAGGGCTCAAAATTCGGTTATACCGTGCTCTCACCGGGCGACCTGAATCAGGATGGTATTCCTGAGTTCGCCATGAGCACCCCCGGTCAGCACATCATGGGCGAGGTCAACGTCGGGCGCGTGTATCTTTTTGAATCGCAGCGGTAATCAGCGGCCACCCTCCGAGGTTGCTCGTGGGCGAGTCTTCCCCCCGTATGTTGACGCAGGGCAATGGGTGAGGTGTTTCCTGGCAGGTAGACTTTGAACGCTGTCTGTCTTGGCTGTTGTGATTTACGACACGGACGGCATGCTAGGTCGGTTTGAATACCAGGCTCAGACAGCTTGCGGAAAGGCTGACGAGTTTTCCCCATGGAATATCTTGATGAACCGCCCTCACCGATGCCATCGTTTTTCCCTCAGAATGTATCCGAGCGCGTGCGAGTCCGGAAATCCCTGGCGCTTGAAGACTCGCTGCATATGGACCTGCGGACGATTACCATGGGGTTTTTGGTGCCGTACGTCCTGGCAAAAAAATTACCCAAGGTGCTGGAAGCCTATGAAAAGAGCGGGGCGCCGGACCCCAAGCGAGACAAAGAAGTTGCTGGGTCAGGCCATCTGTAGATGATCTTGCTCACCGCAAGGGTCAATTTCGACTGTGATCTTGCGGACCCTGACCTGGGGAATCTTGCGGCGGCCATTGCCGGGCTTCATGGTGACGAGCCCTGCCGCCTCCAACTTGGCTAGCGTGCGGCTGAGATTGGGCTGGGCGCGTCCGGTCCAATCCCTCAATTCAGTCATGGACTCGGGTTTACGGTCACGGATGAGAGACAGAAGCCGGCGGTTCTCCGGAGTGAGCAAACGCACCAGTGCCCAGACGGAATTGAAGCTGGGTTGCGCCGCGTCTGTGGGAGCCGGTTTCTGCCCGCGTGCCACGGCCTTCATCTCGTCACGCAACTCGTGCAGGCTCTGAATCCTGTATGTCGTCATGAGTCTTTCTCTATTTCAATAAGACTGGGGCATCTCAGCCCTGGAGGTGTTCCTTATTAAAATTCAGCCAGAACGTTTTCGACCCATTCCCCCTCGGGTTTCCCTTGTGGATGCTTTGCTACAACGATGCGGGTTCTTCTTCTTCGTCCGGTCGCCTCAACAAAACCAGCATTCCTATGCGTCCGGCAATCGCTTTTAACAAAGTCCCCAGCCCAATCCCATCCGGTGAGAAGTAACACGCGAGATGGCCGATAAATGTTAAGTTCAGTATCGAATAGTGATTTGCATCCCTTGAGCTGAACATGGCAAAGTCCATTGCCCGGATTACCACCTTCGGCCGGTGCGACCTTGTATAAGTTAGACCAAACGAGATGCGAGGGCCAGGGATCGTTTTCAAAAGCGATGTTCAATCCCTCCATAACCTGGCGAATCACGCGCCAAAAGGCGGAATCTATTGTTCTATAACCTTCAGGGTTTTGCCAGTAATCTTGAACCCACTGCATGGGGCAATCCCTGGCGTCTTCAGAGAAATTTCCCTTAGAGGAATTCCTCTTAACTATTTTGGAGTAACGTCTACGCTTGTCCGGTTCGGCCAGTTGTGAGGGCAAAATTGTGTCGTCCGTCCACCCATTCACGGCTCGTCCAACAACCATTAATTGCCGATTGTACAAATTTCCTTTTGTTGCCATAAAACCAACGACTTTTTCTTTGGGCAATTGGTCCGCAGCCTCACCAACGGAGCGCAATATCTTTTTCTCCAGAATTCTGCGTTCTTTTTTCGATGGCATTATGTGTACTCCTTGGAGGGATCTTGTGAATTTCGGGCTACTATATCAAAAATGACATATTCGGCAGCGGTTCGGCGGCGTTGACTAGGACGACTTTTTTGCGGCTCATCCTGAGCTCGACGTCAACCCACCGAAGGGTATGCGTGGTGCGTCCGGCCCACACATGGGTCTCGTGTTTGGCTTGAATCGAGAGCTCGACCAAAAGAAAATTCGAGCCCACCACGAATTCATCGCGCTCGTTTTTCTCGACTTCGATATTGGAAATCAGCCGGCGCATGGACGAGGCCGGCTCCTGGCTGTAGCGATGGCCGCTTTGCAGGAGTTTTACGCGCGTGGCAATCCGCTGCCGGTTTGTCGTCTCGTCGGTCATATGCCCGACGCGCTGCTGTTGGCCATCGACATACTCACGGTTCAGGCCGCGGCTCAGCTCCAGCCACTCGGCGTTCTGCGTCACTAAGTCGACCTGGTTGCGACTCGCAATCGTCACGTCTTCGGGCAGCAGGAACGACCCCGGTCCCATTGCCGCTTCGCTCTGCCGCAACAGGCGCTTGTTGAATTCGGGCACGCCCTTGGTATGTGCCACTGGACGCATTCGTCAACGCTGACGGGCTGCATGAGGGCGATATTCATCTCGGCCAGAAAGAGGTTGGGAAAAATAAAGGCGTGGGGCGGACCGGCAAAAACCCGCTGCCGGGTTTCCTCTTTGCCATAGCTGTGCTCCATGGCCGCCAGATAGGAGGCGGCCAGACCCTCCGAGACGCCACCGAACCACTCGAACGGCTGTTGGTAGGCAGGGACAAAATCGATTTCCGTGTGCCCCTTGCCCCAGTCGCGCAGGACGGACTTGATGCTCTTTTCCTCACCCACAAAACGTCGATACTGCGAGCCGACCGCTTTCAGTATGGAGCGATGCACAAAGCCGAGATGATAGCCGTCCGTGTCGTTTTCGGACAGCATTTTCCAGTTGGACGGGTAGCGATGCTTGAGCCAGCCGGCGCTGAGTTCGACCTCGCCCTCCGGCGAGAGGTCGCACGCCCGGTCGATCAATTGCGCCGCCGCGCCAAGATGGTCGGCCAGCGAAATACCGCTCGGACTCAGACTGACGAACACAAAACCCCGATAGCTCTCCAGCCGCGTCAGGCCGTGCGCCTTTTTATCAAAAGACTCGCCATAGCCGGCCGGGTAGGGGACGCCCTGCAGGGTGCCACTCAGGTCATAGCTCCAGCCATGATAGGGACAGGTAAACGTGCGGGCCTGGCCGCGTTCCGCCGGGCAGACGGTCGTGCCGCGATGCGTACAGCGGTTGAGGAGGGCCGATATACTGTGATCTGTGCCGCGCACCAGGATGACCGACTGGGTGCCAACCTGGCGCGTAATAAAGTCCCCCGGCTGGGGGATTTCACTGTCGTGACCAATGAAGACCCAGCCGTGGTAGAAAATCTTTTCCAACTCATCGGTAAAGATAAGCGGGTCGGTTATAGAGACCTATGGACCCGCTCGTTTTGAACAAGGGTGTCGTACCGGATCGGATCAAGGGCAGCCTGTTGCATAGGATACCCCCTAGGCCAGACTAACACCTGTTTTATCGTTTGGTAAGTAAACCCGTGGCTTGCTGGCACTCCGAAGACGATGGTAGGAAGGAGGGGTGACGGAAAGCGGGCAGACAGAAACACGGAAGAATAAACGTCGAGGCTTGGCCAAATCTCTCTATGATACTGGAAAAATTATTCTAGGCGCGGGTGTGATTTCTTATGGCCTTGGAGGGAAGAGTCCTTGGTGGGTTACGGTTCTCCTCTTTTTTTCTGTCCTTGGACTCTACGCCTGGGCCTATTATGTGGATGAATAGAGGGACTGTATGGAACTTGCGTTATTACTGTCCTTAGTGCTGGGAGCCACCGTTATTGGCTGGCTCGGGTTTTACCTCAAAGACCGACGGGAAGAGAAGTCTCGTCACAGGTAAACAGCGCTGTCCGTCCAGTCAGCAGGTCGGATGAGCGCCGCGTAATCCGACACGGACGGGCTGTCGAGTTACGCCTGCGGCTCACCCGACCTACACGGCTACACAGAATCGTAATTTGCTCTACCGATTGGCAAACACCGGGTCGCGTTTTTCTCGGAACGCGGCGACGGCCTCGCGCATGTCCTCACCCGTCGTGCAGGCCAGGCCCAGATGGGCGTCGGCATAGGTAATATCGCCGGCCTTGTTGGTGCTGAGCGCCTTGAAAAATTCTTTCGTGCGGCGCAGCGCCATGGGCGGCTTGTTGAGCAATTTCTGAGCAAAGGCGTGGACCGCGTCGTGCAACTCTTCCAACGGAACGACGTGGTTGACCAGGCCGACCTCAAGAGCTTCCTCGGCGGTCAGCTCATCACAGGTCATCACCAGTTCTTTGGCCTTGGCCATGCCGATCAGGTTGATCATGCGGGTAATCGAGCCCCACATATACGGCACACCCAGCCGCACCTCGGGCAACCACAGGCGGGCGCCGCTGGCGGCAATGCGAAAATCACACGCCATGGCCAAGGACACGCCGCCGCCCACCGCAAAGCCGTTGACCGCGGCGATGCTGATCTGGTCCAGGCGTTCCCACTCGTCCATAATCCGCCAGCCGAGCTTGGCCATACGCAACTTGGCGGTGTCTGTCAGCTTGGCCTGGGCTTCCGCTTTTGAGCTTTTGGACAGGGCTTCCATATCCGCGCCAACGCTGAACGAGCGGCCCTTGCCGGTCAGGATCACAACCCGCGAGTCTTCGTCCTCTTGCAGCTCGTAGGTAATGGCCAGAAACTCGCGCAGCACCTGCTCGTTGAGGGGATTGAGTTTTGCCGGCCGATTGAAAGAGACGGTGACAATCGGACCGGAGCGTTCGAGGGTAAATGTTTCGTATGTCATACTGCCCTTCTCCTTTGAGTCGGAGCTATCTTTTTGTAAACACAAAATGCTCTGCCATCTCTGCTCGGACTTCTTTTAAGTGCGTGACGTATTTGGGAAAGCCGCCGTTATAATTACCGTCCTGACGGCGCTGAAATTCGCCCTCGAAATTATAATAGCCCGGCGTACAGTCCTGGTTACGGGTAGTTTTACCGCGATGATGGATCACTTCCTGTACCCACCACTCCTCGGCCTCGGGCGTCACGTCGAGGGACCGGTAGTCATGACGCCGTACATGGTCGATGCAGGCCGCAATATGATCCCCCTGGGATTGCAGCATGTCCGTCAGGTTGAACTGAAACGAGGCCTGGTAGCCACCCATGATGAACAGGTTGGGATAGCCCTGCGAGTGAATGCCGAGCAGGGTGCGGATGCCGCTGCGGTATTTGTCGTTCAGGTCGAGGCCGTTTTCTCCTGTGATCCGGTTGTAAATACCGGTCTTCTGGACCTCGAAGCCGGTGGCATAGATCAGGACATCGAGCTCGTACTGCGTCCCCTCAAACACCGGTCCTTTCGCCGTGATCTCGGTGATGCCTTTGCCGTGGGTATCGACCAGGTGCACGTTGGGGCGGTTGAAGGTCGGCAGATAGTCGTTGTGAAAACAGGGCCGCTTGCACATGAACATATACCACGGCTTGAGCGCCTCGGCGGTGGCTTTGTCCTTCACGACCTCGTCGATGCGTGTGTGAATGCGCATCATATAGTCGATGTTGGCGTTCTCCTGCCGCCGGATTTTCTCCTTACGCGACATGGCGGCGCGCTCGGCCCTCTGCTCCTCGGTCAACCGCGGCCCGCGCATGGCACGTTCGCGCCGCTTGGCCTGCCAGCCCGGCTTCAGTTTGCGTGCCCAGTTGGGATCGGTCGGCCAGTCGTCCCGGATGTCAATCGACGACGGCGTGCGTTGGAATACGTACAGCTCTTTGGCTGCGGCGCCGAGACCGGGAATGGCCTGCACTGCGGTCGCGCCCGTACCGATGATGCCGACGACCTTATCCTCCAGGCCGGACAAGTCTTCCCCGGTGTAATCATAGTCCCAGCGCGAGGTATGAAAGGAGTGGCCTTCGAAGGACTCCATGCCTTTGATCTTGGACAGTTTGGGTTTGGACAGCGTGCCGTTGGCACAGATGACGAAGCGCGCCTTCATGCGGTCGCCCCGGTCTGTGGTGAGCTGCCACATTTCTTCTTTTTCGTCCCATACGGTGGAGGTGACCGTGGTCTGGAAAACCGCCAACTCGTATAAATTGTATCTTCTGGCAATGGCCTGACAGTGGGCCAGGATTTCCGGGCCCTTGGCGTAATGGTTCTTGGGCACGTAGTCCATCTCGTCGAGCAGCGGCAGGTAGTCATACGAGATCACGTCGCAAGCCACTCCGGGGTAGCGATTCCAGTACCAGGTGCCGCCCACGTCGGCTCCCCGCTCGACGATGCGGATACTCTCGACGCCATACTCCCGCAGTCGGGCTGAGGTGAGCAGGGCCGAGAACCCGCCGCCAATGAATAGGCACTCGACCGTATCGGTGATGGGCTCGCGGGGAACGATCTCCCCGCCGTAGGGGTCGGTCTCGTATCTGGCGAAAGAGCCGCTGAGGTCAGACGTATACTGCTGCGTCCCTTCCGGGCGGTAGTCCAGCCTGAGATCACGCTCCTCGGCAAACTTGTGCTTGATGGCATCGTAGTAGGCCTGCGGTTTTTTCGGCTTCGAGAGCCCGTCCATGCTGCCAATCAGGGGCTTCTCCTGGGCTTCAGACATGTATCAGTCCTCCGTTGGGGTCCTTAGGCTGCACTGCTCGCGCCGTGCGGCGTCCGACAAATCTAAAAGATAATCGTCGCTTTGTCGAATCTCCCCCAAGGGCGCGCGTTGTAAAAATTTTATCGATATGTAAAACTCCGCGCGGGTGGAGAAAAGATCCTGCCCGCAAGACCACCGCATCGATGAAGGAGGGCTGACAGATGAGTGAAGCGCTAGCACAATCCCAACCGAACGGAATTCCAACGCCCGCAGAGCTGGGCTTCGATCCGGCTGACCTGCGCCAGAGGTATGCCGAGGAGCGTGACAGGCGTCTCCGCACGGACGGAAACAACCAGTATCAGGAAATCACCGGCCAGCACGCCCACTATAACTCCGACCCCTATGTCGAGCCGGGCTTCACCCGCCCCGCGCTGCAAGAAGAACTCGACGCGGTGATTATCGGCGGCGGCTTTGGCGGCCTGCTGGCGGCGGCGCGGCTGCAGAAGGACGGCATCACCAATATTCGCATCATCGAGAAGGCCGGCGATTTTGGTGGGACCTGGTACTGGAACCGCTACCCCGGCGCCCAGTGTGACATCGAGTCCTACGTCTATCTGCCCCTGCTCGAAGAGACCGGCTATCTACCCAAGGAAAAATACTCCTTTGCGCCGGAGATCTTTGAGCACGCCCAGCGCATCGGCAAGCACTTCAACCTGTACGAGCGGGCCTGCTTCCAGACCCAGGTCCGGCAGGCGCGCTGGAACGACGAGGACGGGCGCTGGACGATTACCACCGATCGCGACGATGTCTTCCGGGCGCGCTTCGTCATCATGTCGAGCGGACCCCTGAACCGCCCCAAGCTGCCGGCGATTCCGGGTATCGAAAAATTCAAGGGGCATACCTTCCACACCAGCCGCTGGGACTACGACTACACCGGTGGTGATACGACCGGCGGCTTGCACAAGCTCACAGATAAACGTGTGGGTATCATTGGCACCGGGGCGACCGCGATCCAGTCCGTGTCACACCTCGGCGCACACGCCAAACAGCTCTACGTGTTCCAGCGCACGCCGTCGTCGGTGGACGAACGCGGCAACAAGCCGACCGACCCGGAATGGGTCAGGACGCTGAAGCCCGGCTGGCAGGATTACCGCAACAACAATTTCTGCTCCATCCTGGCCGGAATTCCGGTTGAGGAAGACCTGGTCGGCGACAAGTGGACCAGCCTGTTCAAGAAACTCTCCGAACTGCTCACCGGCAAGGAGAATTCAGACCTCTCCGACGAAGGCATGGCGCTCATGTCGGAGATCGCCGACTACCAGAAGATGAACGAGATTCGGTCGCGGGTGTCCTCAACTGTCACCGACTCGGAAACCGCGGAAGCGCTCAAACCCTGGTACGGCCAGTGGTGCAAGCGCCCGACCTTTAACGACGAATATCTGCCGACCTTCAACCGTCCCAACGTGCAGTTGGTGGACACCAAGGGCAAGGGCGTCGAGCGCGTCACCGAGACCGCGGTGGTCGTGGACGGCGTCGAGTACGAGGTGGACTGTCTGATCTACGCGACCGGCTTCGAGGTCGGGACGGCCTATACGCGCCGCGCCGAGTTCGAGGTGTACGGCCGTGACGGCCTGGCGCTGAGCGACTACTGGGCGGACGGTATGAAGACCTACCACGGCTTTCTGAGTTCCGGCTTTCCGAACTGTTTTCACATGGGGCTCACCCAGACCGGCCTCGCGCCCAACTTCACCTATATGCTGAACGGGCAGGCGGTTCACATCGCTCATCTCATTACCCAGGTGGGCGCGCGCGAAGCCCAGTCCATCGAGCCCACCCCCGAAGCCGAGGCCGAGTGGGTGAAGCTGGTGACCAGCCCGACCTTCATGACCGAGTACCAGAACACCTGTACGCCCGGTTACTACAACGGGGAGGGAAAAAACGAGGGGCATGGTTTTATCGAGACCCAGTATCCCGACGGCGCGGTGCCCTTTTACGATATGCTCGCCGCCTGGCGCGCCCAGGGCGATTTTGAGGGCCTTGTTGTTCGCTAGGTCGCTTGGGGGCCGCGCGGCCCGCCCGTTAGCGTTTTAGGCCTTGACGGCGAGCCAGGCCTCGGTTTCGGCCAGCGCGTCTTTCAGCCGCTGCAGGAGCACACTGATCTCCTGCGGGCTGATGATCAGCGGCGGTGCCATAAAAATAATATCAGGTCCCATTTCACGCACGAGGAGCCCGCGCTTCAGGGCCGCCCGACGGACGTAGTCCGAGACATTATACTCAAGCGGAAAAGGCTCGCGGGTGTCCTTGTTCTGGACGAACTCCAGGGCCGCGGTTAAGCCCAGGCCCCGTACATCGCCGACGATGGGCGAGGAGCGCAACTCGGCCAGTCCCTCGTGAAAGAGCGCCCCCATCCGGGCCGCGTGGTCGACGAGCTGCTCTCGTTCCATAATTTCAAGCGTCTTCAGCCCGGCCGCGCAGCACACCGGGTGACCGGAGTTCGTATAGCCGTGGGCGAAGCCGGCGCCTTCGGGAGCGTGCAGAAAGGTGTCGTAAATCTTCTCGTGCAGGAGCACCGCGCCGAGCGGCAGATAGCCGCTATTGATGCCCTTGGCCGTGCTGATCATATCCGGGGTGACGCCCGCGTGCTCAATGGCGAACATTTTGCCCGTCCGTCCGAAACCGGTAATGACTTCATCGGATACCATGAGCACATCATATTTGTCACAGATCGCCCGGATACGCTGGAAATATTCCGGGGGAAGGGGGATGCCGCCACCGCCTCCCAGCACGGGTTCGGCAATAAAGAAGGCAACGGTCTCCGGCCCTTCTTCGAGAATGACCTTTTCCAGCATATCCGCACAGGCGAGGGTGCAGGCCGGCTGCGTCCCACACTGCTCACAGCGATAGCGGTACGGGGTGGGGATATGTCGAACCTTTGACAGCATGGGCTCAAAGTGTTCGTGCATATGCGGCAGCCCCGTCAGGCTGGCGGCCCCATACGTCGCGCCGTGATAGCTGCGGTCCAGCGCAATCGCCGTGGTTTTCTTCTCAAAGCCGCGCAGCCGAAAATAGAGGCGACTGATCTTGATGACCGTCTCGTTGGCTTCCGAACCGCCCGAGACAAAAATCACCCGGTTCAGCCCGTCCGGTGCCTGCGCGGTGAGCTTTGCCGCCAGTTCAATGGAGGGTGGGGTGGAGAAATTCCAGCCGCTGAGATGAAACGGGAGGGTCTTCATCTGCGCGTGGACCGCGTCGGCAATCTCGGTCTGGTCGTAGCCCAAGCCCACATTGCCAATGCCGGAGCAGCCATCCAGATACTGATTGCCCTCCGCATCCCAGAGATAGATCCCTTTGCCGGCGACAATAACGGTGAAATCTCCGTCGGCATGATCCTGAAAGGTCGTAAAGACCGGCAGCTTATTCTGGCGTTCCAGGTCTCGTAACTTCTCAACGTCCAGCTCAAAGGGACGCGGGGCGGGCTGCGGGTATGCCTGCTGCTGACTCATATCTCACCCTCCTTTTCTTGACGCTCGGCCGGGAGCGACACGCAGAGCCTAAGGCGATTGCCGACCAGAGTCAAACGCTGAACCCTGTCGCGCAGTCTGTCTTACTCTGCCGTGGGGCGCTTGTCCTGGTGCGCCCCAGTGCTCGCTTTCCGAGGCCCGGTTCGTCCGTCTTCAGCCGCTGTTGCCGACCGGCGGATGATCGCAGCATCCGCGTCAGGCGGAACGGCTTGGGGTGGCGGGCCGCCCAATGTGCAGCCGCTTACTCGCGTCCCTGCGTTTCGGCAAAGACGTATTTGCCGTCCCGTTTTTCGATCCACTGCCCGCGGCCCGTTGTCTGTCCATCCGTATCGAGCTGGGTGCGGATGATCTCCAACTCTTCTTCCATGGGTGGGGCTAGCGTTTCGATGCTCGGGGCTATTTTCGGCTCAAAGGACATCTCGGCCAGGACCATATCAACCGTGACAAACGGTGAAATCGCCATCAGCATCAACTCACACGACTTTTCTTCATAGCCGAACATCGCCCACGGGGTGAACACCCGCCAGGGACCGGTGCCGAGGGGCAGGCCGTTTGCCTCGCGCGCGCCTGGTCCGTCGAGAAAGCCCGGCGATGAAATAAAGTCCACCCGTTCGGGGAACTTGCGCTTTTGTTGGTCGGTCATCAGGATTGTGCGCCAGCACTGGGCGGCAATCGTATCGGCGCCACCCGGTCCGCCAAAGCGCCGACCCTGGCCAGCTGCGTATTCTCCCAGTACGGTCGAGTTGATATTCCCGTAGCGATCGACCTGGAGGGTGTTGAGGATACCGACATCGACATAGCCGAGTTGGGCAAAATTGCCCGCCGTATTCATCGTCCCCCACTGGAGCGCGCGATAGCCGGCGCGTGAGGCCACCATGGTCATCAGCGGGTCCCAGGGCATCATGGACTGCGGGGCAATCACGCCATCCTCAGTCATATACTGGACGCCTGAGGCGTACAGCCGCTGGGCCAGCAAGATGCTGTATAAGGGCTCGCCGCCGCCACCGACCCAATAGCTTTTTTCTTCCTCAATGACCCGCGAGACGCTACAGATCAAATGCTCTCGTTCCGCAAAATGTGTGGCCGGTATCATATCGAGTATCCCTCCCGAATGGTTTCGCGTCGTTGTAATTCTTGGAGTTTTTCCCACCCCACGCGCTTTTCCAACATGTCAGTGTGCGAATCGACACTATACACCCACTTCTCAAGATAGGGTTGCAGGTCGCCGCGCATGGTCCCACCGAAACACTCGACAACGTGCTGGACATCTGAGGCATAGCGTCCCTGGACCGTCCCCGGATAGGCGCCAAAAGGCGCGTGAACGACGGCATCGACCGTGAAGTGGGGGATAGAGGTCCGGGCCGGGTCGCGTCGAAATTCGTCCGTTTCTATGATTTCTTCAGCGGACACAATGACCCTTTTGGACGCCAGGGCGCAATCAACATGGGAGATCCCGGTGCCAAAGACGCGGGCATTGCCGTACACGTCGGCCTGATGCACATGGATGATCGAAACATCCGGGTTCAGCGCCGGCAGCAGGACAACCGGCTTACCCGAAAACGGATCTGTGACCAACTTGGCCCCGGATTGGAGAAAGCCCTCGGTCCCACCAAATGACCGCACGCCAATAAACGGCAAACCCTGGGCACCTGCCTGGAGACGATACGTCATCACCACATTTGAGTACTCATAGGTTTGGAGGCGACCGGCGGCGACGGCTTTGGACAACCACGGGCCAAAACCAACAAAACCAATATCGGCCCTGGTGGCACAGCCGCCTTCGACCAGCAGCGCGAGCGCGACATAGGTGAATTTCCCACAGATCCACAAGTCTTTTTTCTGTTGGCGAATAATCTCGCGGATCAGCGAGCTCGGGCCACGCTGGAAGTAGTTGCAGTCATACGCCACATAGTCCCCATCAGACACAAACTTTTCGATGGCCTCGTGCTCGTCCAGCATTTTGGGCACAAGCGTCCGCGGCTTGTTGTCCCTCACCCAGGCGCGGAATCCGTCGGGATCAGGGGGAAGGTATGCGCCCTGCCCCTCTGCCAGAATTTCCATGTGCAACAGCCTCCTCAATAGAGCTCAAACAGGTCTTTGCGTATGCTTGATAGCGTGCCGCCTGGATACCATAGTCACCGGAGACGTGCCAATGCCAGGCAAGAGCGGCCAGCCTTGTCGGGCTTGCACTCGGCAGGTCCTTCCTCTATCGATGCTCCTATCCGCAATGGTTTATTTGAGCCCGACGTTCGGACCCGGCTCGGTCAGCACGAGAGGATTGGGGAGGTGAGAGTGCGTGTTGCGTGGTTCACGGCCTTCCTGCTCGCAGGCGTGTTGGCTCAAAGAGTAAACGTGTCCTCCAATAGCCATGAGATGCTGGACACGTTTACTCTTTCCAGGGCGGCTGAGCCTGATGCTGGGCGGGCGCTGGCACCCCAGGGTTCGACGCCCTTTCAGGAAACCTTTCAACAGTACCCGGAGGGGGTATTCCCGTCGGGCTGGAAGGTGCGTGGCAGCGAAGCGACGGCGCAGGCCGTCTACCGTATTGCCGAGGAAGAAGGCAATCGCTTTCTCCATGCCTATGCCAACAACCAGGACGTTCAGATCGGCATAGAACATATATGTCAGCCTCGGGACTACCCCATTTTGCGCTGGCGCTGGCGCGCGACCAAACTTCCCCTTGGCGCCAACGAACGCGCAAGAAAGACAAATGATTCGGCCGCGGCCGTCTACGTGATTTTTGGTAGTCGCCTGCTGCCGCGGGCGATTAAATACGTCTGGAGCTCGACGCTCGCGGTTGGGGCGCGTTTCGACAGTCCGGTCTATTGGCGCGCCAAGGTCGTGGTCTTGCAGAGTGGGCCGGCCGAGCCCGGTGAGTGGCGACAGGAAAGCGTGAATTTCTACCAGGACTATAAGGACCTGTTTGGCTTTGAACCGGGAAAGGTGCGCGGTATCGCCGTGCTCTCGGACTCCGACACGATGACCAGTGTGTCAGAAGCGGCCTATGACGACTTTATGCTGCTTCCGGGGAAAACCCCTGCTTTGCTCAGCCCGGAAGCGGCGGCGGTCACGCTCTCACTCATGTGAAGGGCGAGGGCGCGACCGCACGGCATAGGGACGGTCCGTGACCCGCAGCGCCTATTCGTTATCGTACTGCAGGTCGTGGGCAACCCGCTCGACCGACTTGCCCGCCGGGTCAAAATAGTTCAGCGTTTCGGTGCTGATATCCCCACCGTAGATATGAACGCTCACAACCGGCTCGTCAGTCTGGTTCAGAAAATCATGAACCTCTTCGTTCGGAGACAGGACGTGAGCGACCTCGCCCGGCCGGAGGTCGAGCGCGGTGGTTTCGCGCAGTTCCGCATACCCCGGCTGCGTCCCAGGGTCGAGACGTTTATACCGAATGGTATGCAGTTGGTTCCGATACACGCCTTCGACCACCCAGTTGCCGGCATGATCGTGCACCCCGCTCGATCCGCCCGGAGGCCATATGGCGGCCATGATATTAAAGCAGTCTTCGGGCCCACGGTGGAGGCGATACAGGGTGAAGTCTTTGTGCTCGGTAGTAATACGACCAGGAGCCGGCCGACAATATTCTTCCGGCAGGCTGCCGGCGGCCAGAAAACGTTCCAGCAGCGGTTCCGCCGCCGCCACAATCGCGGCGTGTTCCTTTTCACGGGCGACCAGCGCTTCCATATCTTGGGCGAGCTGTTCGAGCGTGTATAGGGCGTCGTCTTGATATGCAAGATTACTCATAATATTCCCTCCTCTTTTTGTTCTTGTTGCTGACTCCACGCCGAAAAGCAAGAGCTTGGGGTTTTCCTTCCTCCCTTGACAAGCGCACCCCGCGTGTCAGAAATGTCCCTTCGGATAGTCGTATTCCCCCGTAAAGAGTAAACGTATCCAGCATCTCTCTAGCATTGGAGGATACGGTTACTCTTTTAGCGCTATGTGTAAGGAGTTTCTATTTTCATGGCCCAAGCTCAATCTCTCCGAACCCTGCTTTCCCAGGACCGATTTCTCATGGCCGCTGGTGCCTATGACGTCATTTCCGCCCGGCTTGTCGAAGAAGCCGGATTTCCGCTGGTGTATTACTCCGGCAGTGTCTCTGCCGGCGCGCTGGGCTATCCGGACTTTGGCATGCGGACGCTGACCGAGATGGTTATCCAGCTCGAAGGCGTCTGCCGCGCGGTGAACGTCCCCGTTATCGCCGATGCCGAAGCCGGATTCGGTTCCGTCTTGAATGTGGTCCGCATGGTCCAGGAGTATGAACGGGTTGCTGTCGCCGGTCTCCACATTGAGGACCAGGAGGTGCCGCGCCGCTGCGGTCACCTGGCCGGAAAACGTCTGGTCTCGGCCGCTGAGCATACGGCCAAAATTCGGGCGGCGACGGACAACCGCACGAATCCCGACACCGTCATCATTGCCCGGATTGACGCGATTGGCGTAAATGGACTCGACGATGCCATGGCCCGGGCGTCCGCCTGTCTGGAGTCCGGGGCAGACATGCTGTTCTTTGAGGCGTTCGAGTCGGTCAAACAGATGGAGCTGGTCTGTCGCGAATTTTCGGCCAGTCCGCTGATGGTCAACATGGTTGAAGGCGGCAAGACGCCCTTCCTGCCCGCTCGGGACCTTGAGGAGCTCGGCTTTTGTCTCGCCATCTATCCGGTGACCAACGTCCTGGCGGCGGCGTATCAGATGAAAAAAACCTTGCGGACGCTCCGCGAGACGGGCACAACGCAAGGGACGTGGCACGAGATGCTGCCGTTTACCGAGGTGTTCAACGGCTTACTCGGCTGGGACCAGGCGCTGGCCTTTATCGATCACTATACGCACACCGAGTGAAAAACATGGCAGATTCCGAGCATGTGTTCCCTCCTGACCTGGTCGAGCTGCCCGAGCTATCGGTCGCCGAGCAGGCGGCTCAACTGGTGCAGCTCGAGGCCACAGATCGGCAAGAGTTCCTCCTCTCGGCAAAGAATGGAGTGGCCCTGGTCCGAGCGCTCTCCTCCGAGACCCTACTCTACACGCTCAAGGAGATTGGGCTGCACGATGCGGTGGGACTCCTGGCAATGGCCTCGCCCGAACAGGTGCGGGACCTGCTCGACCTGGACTGTTGGCGCAAGGACAGCCTGGATGCCGGGCGCGTGACGAACTGGCTGATGCTGCTCGACGAAAGCGGCAGCGGTAAGCTGGCCGAATGGATTTTGCACGCCGACATCGAACTCCTGGTCCTCCTGATTCAGCGCCACTTTGAGGTTGTGCGTAAAGTGGATGTCGAGGATGAGCCCGACTTTGATCAGTCCGCATATTTCACCTTCGATGAGCAGTACCTCCTCCGCTTCCGGGGTGAGTCAGAACCGATCTTATACCTCCTGCTTGAGCAGCTCCGCACGCTCGATTACCGCATGTATCTCCATGCCCTCGAAAACAGTTTGTTTGAACTCGAAGGTGGCCTTGAAGAGCAGGCGTTTCGCTGGCGAGCGGCGCGACTCGAAGATCGTGGCTATCCGAGATATGAGGAGGCGCAAACGCTCTTCCGCTTTAGCCCGCCAGACTCCATTTCGTTGCAGGCCTATCAACGTCCCCCCGACAGGCTGCAGCTTGCCACCGGGGACGACCCTATTACGCCGCCCGATCACGCCTTAGCCCTCCTCGCCGAGCCCACCTCTTTTTTCTCCCTGGTATTGGCGAGCCTGCCACGCCAGACTATTGCACAGGTCGGTCATGAACTCGCCTATCTGACCAATAGTATTGTCACGGCGGAGGCCCGCGATACCGGAGAGGTCAGCGAAATTCGTCGCTGCGTCGGCATGGCGCACGACTATGCCAATATTGGTCTGTCCTACGCGGCCAAAGAAGATGAGGTAGCGGCGCGCGAACTCCTCCAGACGACGCAGATGCGTCCGTTCTTCCAGATCGGCTGGAGCCTGTTGCAGCGGCTCCAGCAGCAGGCCGGTCTCATAGCCACGCAGTTAGAGGAGAGCGGTCTGGCCGAATGGGAGAGCTATCTCGATCCGCCGTTTCGGGAGATGTATGCCGGGCTCAGGCGCCCCGAGCCGCTCTTTTTTGCTGGTCTGGAGACACCGGGCGAAATCGTGTCCCGACGCTTCGGACACCTGTCTGAGGTGCGGCGGGTCGAATCGCTGCTGGTCCACATCCCGACCTGGTTCCGGGTCTTCCGGCGCTGGGCCATACTGCCCGAAGAAAAGGCGCCCGAAGGCGTCGGCCTGACCGCGCTCTGGAATACGGCCTTTGCCCGCTGGGTGCTCGAAAATCGGCTCACTCTTCACCCCTTGAGCCGGGCCGAGCTTCAGGCGCTTCACGTGCAGCTTCCGCCCACAACACTCGGGGAACGCTGGGAGACCTTCCAGACGGAAACCGCCGCGCACTCCGGAGTGACACCACAGGAGTTGTCCGCCTTGGGTCCCCTGGCGGCCTGCGCGCGCGACAAGCTTGAAGAGGTCCTGGCCATCGATATGCAGACCGCCGACCTCCACTTTATCGAGGGGCTTCTAGTCGTCGAGTAGGCACGGTGGCACCCCCCGGCCGACACATGAAAGGGAATGCAGCATGGAACACCTCAGCGCCAAAGTCGCCGTCATCACCGGCGGAGCCAGTGGGATAGGTTTTGCCACCGCCCGCCGCCTGGCCAGTCGCGGCGTCCGACTGGTGTTAGCCGATATTGAAGAGTCGGCCCTGGACCGGGCCGTGGCCGAGCTCGCGGCCACGGGCAGCGTCGTAGAGGGGGTGGTCTGCGATGTCGGCGACCTGAAGGCGGTTCAACACCTGGCCGACACCGCGTTTGAGAAAATGGGCGCGGTGCATATTGTCTTCCATAATGCCGGGGTGGCCGTTGGCGGGCCGATCGCCGAGATGCAGCACGGCGACTGGGAGTGGACTCTGCGGGTCAATTTATGGGGTCCGATCCACGGGGTTGAAGCCTTTACGCAACGCATGATCGCCCAGGGCCAGGGCGGGCATATGCTGTTTACCGCCTCGTTTGCCGGCCTCGTCCCCAACGTTGGGCTGGGTCCGTACTGTGTTTCCAAGTATGGGGTCGTGGCTTTAGCCGAGGTTCTGCGTCGAGAGCTGCGGGCGCACGACATCGGCGTGTCGGTCCTGTGTCCGATGCGCGTGGCCACCAATATCGGGCACTCGGAGCGCAATCGTCCCGACGAGTTGGGTGGCCCGGAGGCGTCACCGCCGGTGCTCGACCAGGGAGAAGACAACCAGAATCTCGCCGGTCGGGTCCTGAACGTGGATGACGTCGCCGCCCAGGTCGTGGCTGCCATTATTGCCAACCGGCTCTACATCCTGCCTCACGAGGAAAGCCGGACGCCCATCCGGCGACGGTTTGAACGGATCGATCAAACGTATGAGGAGCAGCGGGACGGCTAGGACAATGGTGGCAAGGGACAGCATCTCGTTCGCGTTATAAGGGACCGGCGGGAGCATCCTGGCAAGAACCAACGGTTTCACAAAACGTACTTCAGTGGCTCCGACGTGCCTGTTGGGCCAAATAGGGAGGAAATAAGTATGGCAGAATCAAAACCAGTTGCAGCGATAACCGGAGTAGGCCCCGGCTTGGGCGCCGCGCTCGCCCGCCGCTTTGCCCAAGGCGGCTATATTGTTGCCATCAATGCCCGCCGGGCATGGTCATTGGCATTGGCATCGACTATACTATTCACTTTCTGAGTAAGTACCGGTTCAAAGTCCAGGAGGGGCTGACCGACCCGGCCCAGATTACGGCGGCCACGCTGGCAACCTCAGGCAAGGCGATCTTTTTTAATGCCGTGGTGGTCATCGCCGGTTTCCTGGTCCTGCTCTCCTCCAACTTCCGGGTAAACTTTTACTTGGGCGCGATGCTGTCGCTCAATATGGCCGCCTGCCTGGTCGTGTCGATGACGGTCCTGCCGGCGATCTTGAATCGGTTTCGGCCACGGTTTGTGTATGGCGAAGGAAAAGCGGCTGGCATGAGCACTGCGCCGCAGCAAGAAACAGCGGCCTGATCATAGACTAGGGAGTAGTCTCTTATGGAATCATTCTTTCGTGGCATCATTCGTTTCCGCTGGCTGGTCATTGGCCTGGTCCTCGGTAGCACTGTGCTCATCGCCCTTCCAATTCAAACATTACGCTTTGATAACGATGTTGAAGCCATGTTCCCCTTCGATGATCCGATCCTCGCCTATAGCAGAGTGGTTGAAGAACGATTCGGCATCCGTGATCTCATTATGATTGGGGTACTGAACGACAACGCCGACGAGAATGGCGTCTTTAATCCACGGACCTTAGGCATTGTCAAAGAGTTCTCGGAACGCCTTGCTCTGCACCCCGGAATCAAAGCCATCCGGGACGAAGATGTGGCCAGTATCGCCACGATGGATAATATCACTGGCACCGTCGACGGTATAAACGTTGATCCGTTTATGGAAGCCGTTCCCGACGCAGCCAATGCGCTGGCAGATCTTAAACAGGCCATCTTCGCCAATCACATGTTCGTCAATTGGGTCGTCTCGCAAGACGGGACGGGACTGCTCATCATGGCCAAGATGGAGCCAGCCGAAGACACACAGGCAGGCACGGCGCGACGGATGACTGTGTATACCTCGATCCGAGACATGGTCGAGGCTAAAAAGGCGACGGGCGTGCCGGAAGAATTTCATATTGCCGGGCGTGGAGCGGTCGAAGTCACTTTGTCGGAAGAGGAAGCCCGCGACATGGAAACCTTCTTACCCCTGACCTTGGTCGTGCTTCTGGGAACCTTATATTGTACGTATCGAAGCCTGCGCGGCGTCCTCCTGCCGCTGGCAGTCGTTGTCGTGTCGGTGATCTGGACCCTCGGGATTATGGCCGCGCTCGGTATTCCAATGTACTTTGTCACCTCCATAATGCCGGTCGTTCTCATGGCCATCGGCGTGGCGGATGGCATTCATATTCTGAGTCGCTATTACGAAGAGCTATTAGAGCATCCGGATATTTCCTCAGCTGACGCGGTGATTGTGACTATGCGAGAGATGTGGCAGCCCGTCACTTTGACCTCGCTGACCACCGCAGCCGGGTTCTTATCTTTTCTGACTGCGACCGTTGTCCCTATCCGCTATTTTGGGGTGTTTAGTGGAGTGGGAATCTTGGCCGCGATGCTCTTCTCGCTGACCTTTTTCCCGGCCATGTTGAGTTTGTTGTCGCCGACCGTCAGCCGGGGTCTGCGCAATCAAATGAGCCGGAGTGGAGACCTGGCAGCCGCCGGCTGGGCAGCCAGCTTCTTGGCGCGCCTCGGTCGCGGTGTGGCACGTCGTCCACTGGTCGTATGGGTGCCGGCCGCGCTCGTTGTTGTGCTGTGCGTGCTCGGCACGCAGCGGATTGTCGTGAACTCGACCATGGTCGGGATGTTTCACCCATCCCACGAGCTACGCGTTAGCGATATGGTCCTGCGCGATACATTTCAAGGCACCGTGCCTATCTATGTGGCAATCGAAGGGCATGAGCCTGATCGGCTCAAAGATCCGGTCCTGCTCGATCAACTGGACCGCCTGCAAACGCGGGTGGAGCAGGATCCTGATGTGGGTGGCTCCTTGTCATTAGCGGAATACATCAAACGGATGAACCGGGTCATGAATGAAGATCGTGCAGAAATGGAAGTCATCCCAACTTCTCGTGACCTGGTTGCCCAGTATCTGCTGCTGTATTCGTTTTCGGGTGATCCGGATGATTTCGACGATGTCGTGGATTATGACTACCAGCATGCCAACGTAGCGGTCTATCTGCGCTCCGATAGGACCCGAGACGTCGAACGTGTCGTGCAGCTTATCCGCGACTTTGCGGTCGAGGAATTTGGCCAGAGTGGGGCCACCGACGCTGCCACCCATGATCCGCTGGGACTCCGCTTGGGCCGCTGGTTGGCCGGCATTGAGCCCACGGTGGCGGGGTGGGAGACAAACAGCGGCTTTCGGATCGGGATTGCGGGCAATGGCTACCTCCTGAACCGCCTGAGCGAACTGATTGTGTCCGGGCAACTGGCGAGCTTGGTGACCTCGCTCGGCGCGGTCTTTCTGCTTACCACGGTCATGTTTCGCTCGTTCGTTGCCGGGCTGATTAATGTCCTGCCGATTAGCCTGGTGATGATTTTTAGCTTTGGGCTGCTGGGGCTGCTGAATATCCCGCTAGAGATTGGGAAATCGCTGACTGCCTCGATGACCATCGGTATTGGCATCGATTATACGATTCACTTTCTGAGTAAGTATCGGGTCAAAGTCCGAGAGGGGCTCCAAGACGGTCAAATAGACCCCACGCAGATTACAGCGGCCACGATGGCCACCTCCGGCAAGGCCATCTTTTTTAATGCGGTCGTGGTTATCGGCGGCTTCCTGATTTTTCTCACCTCGAACTTCGAGTCCCTCTTTTACCTGGGTGTCATGCTGTCTCTCAGTATGGGAGCCTGTTTGATTGTCTCGATGACGGTCCTGCCGGCGATCTTGAATCGGTTTCGGCCACGGTTTGTGTATGGCGATAAAGAAGCGCCACTCGTGGTAGTTCAAGGATCTGAGGCATAATATCCATGAACTCACTCTCTCGCGTCTACTTGGAAGTATCAGAAGTATAAGGAGCTGTCGTAAGCATGGATTCGTTTTTCCGCTGGATCATCCGCTTTCGTTTCCTGGTCATTGGCCTTGTTCTATGCTGTACCGGTCTGGCCTGGGTCCAGCTACAGTCGTTGCGCTTTGAGGGCGATGCCGACGCCTTTATTCCCCAAAACGATCCGGTCATGAGCTATAACGATCTGGTCGAGGAGCGCTTTGGCATACGCGATCTGATTGTTATCGGGGTGCTGAATAAAAATCCGGGCGAAAACGGTGTCTTCAATCCGCGTACGCTGGCGACGATCAAAGACTTCTCGGAAAAGATCGCCCGGTTGCCCGGCATCAAAGCCATCCGCGATGAAGACGTGGCGAGTGTGGCCACGCTCGATAATATCATCGGTACGGCGGACGGCATGGCCGTTGATCCGTTCATGGAAACGGTTCCGCAATCACAAGAGGCACTCGGAGCGCTCAAGCAAGCGCTGTTTCACAATTCGATGTTCGTCAATTGGATCGTCTCCCAGGACGGCACCGGGATGCTCATCACGGCCAAAATGGAACCCGGCGGAGGGACGCTCGAGGGCACGGCCAGACGGATGGCTATTTATACGACGATCCGGGATATGGTTGAGGCGAAAAAAGCGGCCGGCGCTCCAGAGGAATTCCATATTGCGGGTCAAGGCGCTCTGGAGGTCACCTTTGAGGAGGGGATGCGGCAGGACATGGAGACCTTCATCCCGCTCATTCTCGTGATTGTCCTCGGCACGCTGTATTTTACCTATCGGAGTGTGCGCGGCGTCTTGCTCCCCCTGGCGGTGGTCGGCGTCTCCGTGATTTGGACCTTAGGCATTATGGCGGCCGTGGGGGTTCCGATGTATTCCATTTCCACCATGATGCCGGTTATCCTGATGGCGGTTGGGGTGGCAAATGGCATTCATATTCTGAGCCGCTATTACGATGAGGTCTTGCAACATCCGGACGTTTCCTCAGTCGACGCGGTCCTCGCCGCGATGCAAGAGATGTGGCAACCGGTGGTCTTCACCTCCTTGACGACGGCAGCCGGGTTTTTATCCTTCCTGACCGCCAGCATTCTCCCGATCCGCTATTTTGGCATCTTTACCTCCATTGGCGTCCTGGCCGCGATGGTCTTCTCCATCACCTTTTTTCCGGCCCTGTTGAGCCTCCTGCCAGTCAAAGTCAGCCGTGGCTTGCGCGCCCAAATGGGCCGTAGTGGTGACCTCGCGGCGACGGGCTGGGCGGCCCGGACGCTCTCCCGCTTAGGCGTCGGCGTGGCGCGCAAACCACTCGTGGTGTGGGGAGTGACAACCAGTGTCATGCTGGTGTGTCTGCTGGGTGCGCAGCGCATTTTTGTCGATACCTCATTTATCAAGATGTCCGATCCAAACAGTCCCGTACGGATTGCGGATACCGTCTTAGGCGAGACATTCCAAGGCAATCTACCGCTGTATATCGCGCTTGAGGGACATCAGCCTGATCTGCTCAAAGACCCGGTGCTGCTCGCCCAACTCGACCGCCTCCAAACCGTCGTCGAACAAGACCCTATCGTTGGCGGGTCGCTGTCGTTGGCCGAGTATATCAAACGCATGAACCGGGTGATGAACGAGGATCGGCCCGAAATGGAAGTGATTCCGGACTCGCAAGACCTCGTCGCCCAGTACCTGTTGCTCTATTCCTTCTCTGGCGACCCGGACGATTTTGATGAAATCGTGGATTATGACTATCAGCACGCCAATATGACCATATTTTTGCGCTCGGATAGCACCCAGGACATCGAACGCGTGGTTGGGCTTGTGCAAGACTTTGCCGTGCGTGAGTTTGGGCAGGCAGGGGATGACGGCACAGCCGATACCGGCTCACAGGATCCGTGGTCTATCCGCTTTGGACGCTGGCTGGCTGGCATTGAGCCGACGGTTATTGGTTGGGAAACCAACAGCGGTTTTCGGCTTGGGATTGCCGGCAATGGCTATCTGACCACCCGTTTCAGCGAACTGGTGGTGTCCGGGCAGCTGGCCAGTCTGGTCGTCTCACTCGTGGCGGTCTTTTCATTGACGGCGTTTATGTTTCGCTCCTGGGTCGCCGGGCTGATCAATATTATCCCGATTAGTTTAGTCATGGTCTTCAGTTTTGGACTGCTCGGGCTGCTCGGCATTCCCCTTGAGGTTGGCAAATCGTTGACCGCCTCCATGGTGATTGGCATTGGCATCGACTATACGATCCACTTCCTGAATAAATACCGGATTAAAATCCGCTCTGGATTGACGGACCCAGAAGAGATTACCGCCGCCACCATGGCGACGTCGGGCAAAGCTATCTTTTTTAATGCACTCGTTGTGACGGCGAGCTTCTTGGTCTTCCTCACCTCGAATTTTCGGCCCAATTTTTATCTGGGCGCCATGCTGTCGCTGAATATGGGCGCCTGTCTCTTGGTTTCGATGACCGTCCTGCCGGCGATCCTGAATACGTTCAAACCTCGCTTCGTATACGGGGAAAAAACGGCCTTGGTCGGAACGCTACAGCCGAGTGTAGAGGGGCAGACCGCGTGAGTCCGGTTTCCCCGTCAGCCTGGTTTAACACGGAGCAGGAGAGCCTGCCCGTAATGGAAGCGGTCTTCCGTAGCCTACCCTGACTTTCCGGGTACGGCTCTTGCGCTCATGCCGGAATTCAGCCAAGACGGAAGGATGGCCAACCAAGAGAACATCCTCAGACAGTGGGTCCGCTCGCCCGAGCGGTGGCAGCGGTTGTGGGACACGTGTCAACACGGCGGAGGAACGTATAAGCGCGGTTTGTTTGTCTTGGATGGGAAGGGACAAAACCAAACGCCACCCAAGACCCGGCAGCAGGTGATTGTTGAGCTGCTGAAAAACGAGCCCATGGGCTATCTGTCATAAAACGTCACCGCCCGCGTTTTACGTCTGGGGCAGCAGTTTCCTGAGTGCTCCGGTCGATGCTTTTCTGAGGCTGCTATCATCCGATTGAGCCGTTCGCTGTAACGCTTTAACGATATGTGTGTCCGTGTCGCCGAGCTGCCCGCAGGTTACGGCAGCCGCACGACGGACGCCCATGTCCGGGTCGTGTTCTAAAAGCCGGAGAATCGCTGCTCGCATTGCTCCACTGATCAGTTGGAGCTTGCCCAGACAGGACAGCCCACCCAGGCGGACCATGGGGTCCTGGTCGTGCAGGCTGGCGAGATAGGCATTCTGGGCCTTTTGATCCGTTTGCTTCAGGTCACGGAGGCAGTAGAGGGCCATGCGGCGTTGTACGGCATTGCCCGTATTCACAAGCTGGATCATGGCCTGGGCAACGTCTTGAGAATGATGCCGGGCGAGCTGCAAGACCGCGGTTGCTGCGGCCCAGCGCAGGTCGCTTTCCTGATGGCCCAGGTTTTCGATCAAAACGGGAAGAAGAGTAAACGTGTCCAGCAGTTGTGTCTGATTGGAGGACACGTTTACTCTTTGAGGCGAGGGGCTCGGCAGCTCAAGCTGAGAGAGGGTAAAAGCGGCAGTCCAGCGCAGCCGCGCGTCCGGATGCGTCAGTTTGTGTGTCAGCGCCGCGATAATGTCAGGCTGTCGGGCGGCAAAGCGGACGAGGACGGTCGCCGCACCACGTTGTATTTTTTTGGTACGATGCCCCAGACACGCGAGAAGGTTACGGACCACCTCGTCTGGGAGAGACCTTAGTGTTCTCTCCGACTCAAGCAGAGCCAGCGCTGCAAGCCGGGTGTGGTCAGCGTCGGCGAGCAGTTCGGCCGCAAGCTGACCGAGTTGGAGCGCCTTGTTGTGGGTATCCTCCATAATCTACCCGACTGGCGGGACCAGGGAAGCGCTTATCATCACTCCAGGCAAGTCGGCTAACTTCCCGGCCCCGATCATATAATGCTCCGGCTCAAGGAACGTCCGGTCAATGACCTGCCAGAGTGCGGTTTTCTCCAGCGGACAGCCGGTGAGATTGTGCTCCAAGGCCTGCATCCCGGCCGGGTTGGCAATGAAGTCGCCCGAGAACCGGATCGCCTGGATTGTCCGCTCGGGAGTAAGCGAGAAACGGACCTGAAGTTCTCCAAGCGGGGTGTGACTCGTTGCTGCATAGGGGAGGTCGGAGCGCAGCGGGCGGCCGTTCGGCACGAGGTCGGCCTGTTCCTGTTTGCCCGGAATGGCTGCACGCTCGCTTTGGTTGAGGTCCTGGTCGAGGCATTCGAGCTTGAACTGCTGGGTAAAGCCGTTGCGGAGCAGATGAACAACCTGGTCCGGTGCAAGAGACCGCCCGAGGACTTTACCCAAATTGTGAACCTGGTCCGGCAGAAAGAGTTGGCAGGGAATCGTCCCCCGCGGGTCCGCTCGGTCAAGCAAATGGGGCAGGAGACTCATATCCCGCTGGACAAACACGCCGCCTTCATACAGCACGGCTCCGCTGTCCGCTGTCACAAAGGAGTGCCAGCCAACCGGCAGCCGCTGGACCGTCAGAAAATCCTGGCCTGGATAGAAGACCTCAACCCCACCTGTTTTCAGGCCGTGCAGCACCCCACGGACGTAACGGTTGAGGACCTGAAACGGCGCGATGTGGTGCGGGTCGGCGGAGAAGAAAAATGAACGCTGCGGCACGATGAGTGAAAATTGGACAAACCCGTTACCACTCGGAAAGGCCCGTCCGCCGGTCAGACGCCGGGCGACCGTCAGACCTGAGTTGTGGCTGAGTGCACCGGCAGCCTGATACCGACCCAGCAGCAGCACATCATCCGGATACGTATAGACGCGCAGGATAGGCATCCGCGTCTCAACTACGCTGTGAAGAAAATACCGGTCCGTTGCCACGCTTTGAGCCGGCGTCGTATCGAATTGGGTAAGCACACGGACCTGCATGAAAAGGCAGCATAGGTCAGGCGGGAACTCGCGGCAATGGTGCTCCTGAACCCAAGCAGCCAGGATACATTTGGCAGGGATGACACGTGTCAACCGCCTTGTAGCATGAGGAGGACAGGTCTACTCTGTCAGCCGATGAAGGTCCAATTCGCAACAATTCCCCTTGCGCACGACTATCCTGACCTGCCGGGGCTGGTGCGCCGGATTGAAGCCTGGGGCTTTGAGATGGTGGGCGTGCCGGATGCGCATTGGCTGTGGCCGGACTGCTATGTGACCCTGACCCAGTGCGCGCTGAACAGCCAGCGGCTGCGGATGGGCACGTTTGTGACCAACCCCCTGACCCGCCATCCCGCGGTCACGGCAGGGGCGATTGCCTCGATCAACGAACTGTCGGACGGGCGCGCCTTTCTTGGCATTGGGACGGGTGACAGTGCCGTGTATAATGTGGGTCTCAAGGCCGCTCGACTCGCCGAGTTTCGCGAAGCGCTCGAAGCGATCAAAGGCTTTTATACCGGCGAAACTCGCTTCCAGGGCAAAACCGTTCGCCAAGTCTGGGTGAAAAGGCCGGTTCCGCTGTACGTGTGTGCCGAGGGGCCAAAGACCTTACAGTTGGCGGGTGAGTTAGCCGATGGAGTGATTGTGGGCAGCGGACTGAGCCCCGCGGTTGTGCAGGACGCGTATGCCCGTATCGAGGCTGGAGCCACGGTTGCCGGGCGGAAACTCGACGACCTGGATATCTGGTTTTTTGCCAAAACCAATGTGGCCGAGACCACGCGGGCCGCGGTGGATGAAATCCGCATGGCCCTGGCCGCGAGTGCCAACCATGCCTTTCGGCGAACCCTGGAGGGTAAGCGTATTCCTGCCGAACTGTGGGAGCCGATTGAAAAACTCAAGGCCGCCTACCGTCCGCATGAACACGAACTGCTCGGCGCCGAACGATTTCACGCCAGGATGGTCGATGAACTGGGCCTGAAGGACTATCTGGCCGAACGCTTCGCCCTCGCCGGAACGCCCCAGGACTGTATCGAGCAGGTCGAGCGCGCCGCCGAGGCCGGGGTCAAGAAAATTTTTCTGGGACCGCTGACCGGCGATCCGGCCCAGGTGTTACAGACCTTCGCCCAACAGATTATGCCCCGCTTCCAATAGTCTCACAAAACGGACAGTATTGCATTGCTTTCCCCCCAACTGTTCAGATAGGATTCGTGCCGTGGAAGATCTCTGGGAACGTGCTGAAGAAATTTTGGCGGCTGGCAAGCCTTTTGTGTTGGCGACCATTATCCGCACGCGCGGCTCTGTGCCGCGTGAGGTCGGGGCGAAAATGGTCGTGCCACCCGAAGGACAGCCGTTTGGGACCATTGGCGGAGGCTGTGGCGAAGGCGAAGTGCTCCGTCGGGCCTATCCGGTTCTGGACCAGAAACTCCCCCCGCGCATTGTGCAGGTCGATTTGACCGGCGACTTTGACCAGGACGAGATCCAGGTCTGTGGTGGCGTGATGGATGTCGCCCTTGACCTCTGGCAGCCGGAAGAACACCGCGAGTTAGCCCATACCTTGGCCGAGGCGACGCGCGCTCACCAGCCCGCGGCTCTGGTCACGACGCTCGACCCGCTCAGCGGCGTCCAACCCGGAACAAAGAGCTGCCTGTCTCTTGGCCAGGATGGAAACGGCGGGGCGTCTCTGACTCCGGCCGTCTCCATCACCGCCGAAACGGTCGAGACACTGTCCTCGTCTGTCTCCTCAGGCAAACCCCAACTGTTTGCCGTGTCGCCCCAGGGCGAAGTCCGGGAAGACGCGCTTGTGCGCAAAGAGGATTGGCCGCGTGTTTTCGTTGACGTGCAGACCGGGGTGCAGACCCTGCTCATTGTGGGCGCCGGCCATATTGCGCAGCCGCTGTGCGAAATAGGGGCGATGCTCGGCTTTCATACCGTTGTGGTGGACGATCGCTGGGCCTTTGCCAATCGAGAACGCTTTCCGCGCGCCGCCGAGGTGCGAGTCGGACCGTTTGAGGACGTCCTGAACAGCCTGACTATAAACCGGCAGACCTTCGTCGTTGTGGTCACCCGTGGCCATGTGTGGGACGAGACCTCGGTCAAGACCGCGCTCAAGAAGAATCCGGCCTATATCGGCATGATCGGCAGTCGGCGGCGCTCAAAAAGGACCCTCGAACGCCTGGTTGAACAGGGCTATAGCCCGGAAGAGGTCGCCCGCGTACATACGCCCCTGGGGCTTGATATAGCGGCAGAAACGCCGGCGGAGATTGCCGTCGCCATTACGGCCGAGATCGTTCGCGCCCGGCGCAAGGGCCCGGTGGAGACGCTGTCACTGGCCGCCAAGGTCCGACCTGACGGACCCCTCAAATTTACGCCCTAAGGTCGCTCCTTCTCAACGAACGCGCGGTATGATTTCTGGAATTATCCTGGCCGCCGGTGAGTCCCGGCGGATGGGGTCGCCCAAAGCGCTGCTCGACTACCAGGGCCGTACCTTTATCGAAAACATTTGTACCAGCTTTTTAACCGCCGGGGTCGATGAACTTATCGTCGTGCTCGGAGCGCACGAGCACGCAGAACCTATTCGGGCGGTCGTCCCGCAACACCCGGCTCTGCGGACCGTGCTGAACCCGCACTACCGACTGGGCCAACTCTCTTCTCTGCAAGTGGGCATTCAGGCCCTGTCGCCCGAGAGCGAGGCCGCGGTGGTCAACCTGGTGGATCATCCGCTTATCCAACCCGCGACCGTACAGGCCCTCCTGGCGTCGTTCGCGGCCGACCCCCTGCCCATTATTATTGCGTCCTATCAGGGCCGCCGCGGCCATCCGGTGCTGTTCTCGAAGGGGGTCTACGGAGAGCTTCTGGCCGCCCCGCTGGATCAAGGGGCCAAGGTGGTGGTCCGCAAAGACCCGGAGCGGGTGCGTGAGCTTGGGCTCGACGATCCCGGTATTCGGGCCGATATTGATACGCCCCAGGAGTATGCCCGCTGGGTTGGCGCCCGAAAAATCTAAGACATTATTATTCGAGAATATCCGGGAACCCTTGCACTTCCTGGCGCTTTTATATAGCAATCTAGGAGCCTGTGGAGAGGCAGGAAGACGAATCAAAATCAAAAAGGAGGCGACCTTGCACGAACTGAATTATGAAGCGCCGACTTCACTCGATCAGGCCATTAGTGTTTTGGCTGCGGCGGGTGAAAATGGGCGTATGCTGGCAGGCGGTACGGATCTGATTATCCAGATGCGTGCCGGTGTTCGACAACCGGGACAGGTGATTGACGCCAAAAAGATCCCAGAACTCCAGGCCTTGTCCTTTGACGCGCAAAGCGGACTCCAACTCGGAGCCGCGCGGGCGTGCTGCGATATTATTGCCGACGCGACCGTGCAGCGGCACTATCCGGGGCTGGCTGAGGCGGCCGGTCTGATCGGCTCGGATCAGATCCTGGCGCGCGCCTCGGTGGGTGGAAACGTGTGTAATGGCTCACCCGCCGCGGATACGACGCCGGCGCTGATTGCTCTGGGCGCGGTCTGTCATATCGCCGGACCCAACGGCACGCGGGAGGTGGCGGTTGAAGATTTTGTCACCGCTCCCGGACAGACGGTCCTCGCCCCGAACGAGCTATTGGTGTCATTCCGGATTCCCGCCCCGCAAGGGCAGGCATCTGACTGCTACCTGCGTTTTATCCCGCGGAACGAGATGGATATCGCTGTCGTGGGCGTGGGCTCGTGCGTGGCGCTTGAGGGCGATACCTGCACCGCGGCCCGGATCGGCCTGGGTGCGGTTGCCGCCCGGCCCCTGTTGGCCAAAGAAGCGGGCGATTCTCTGGTCGGGAAAACGCTGGATGAGGCCGCTATCGAGGCGGCCTCAAAACTCGCTCAGCAAGCCGCCTCACCCATCAGTGATATGCGCGGCACGGCAGAATTTCGGACGCATCTGGTCGGTGTTCTCACCCGCCGCACTTTGCAGGAAGCCGCCGCGCGGGCGCGGGCACGCTAGGTTATTGGGAAGGCAGGACATACATGAAGAAAGTACATGTGCAGACAACGATTAATGGAGAAGAGACCGAGTTCCTGTGTGAACCACGCCAGAGCCTGCTTGAGGTGCTGCGTGACGTTGTTGGCTATACCGGCACGAAAGAAGGCTGCCTGACGGGCGACTGCGGTGCGTGCAGCGTCATTCTGGATGGCCGCCCCATCGACTCCTGTCTGGTGCTGGGGGTTGAGGCCGAGGGCAAAGACATCACCACGGTCGAAGGCCTGGCCGACGGGGATAGCCTGCATCCGCTCCAAAAGAAATTTCTGGAGCACGCCGCCCTCCAGTGCGGCATCTGCACCCCCGGCTTTTTAGTCACGTCCAAAGCGCTGTTGGACCGAAACCCCAACCCCACTGAGCATGAAATTCGCTATGCCCTGGCGGGCAATCTCTGCCGCTGCACGGGCTATGACAAGATCGTGAGAGCGGTCCAAGACGCCGCCGCTGAAATGCAAGGGAGGTAAACCATGGCAGCCCAACAAGAACATAAATTCAAGGTCATCGGGACACGTCCGATTCGGCACGACGGGGTCGATAAGGTCACCGGTCGGGCGCAGTATGGCGCCGATATCAGTCTGGCTGGGCTCTTGCACGGCAAGGTCCTGCGCAGCCCGCACGCCCACGCCAGAATCAAATCGATCGACACGGCGGCAGCCAAGGCTGTGCCGGGGGTGAAAGCGGTCCTCACCGCTCAGGACTTCCCGGAGATCGGGCCTGGCATGGCGGCCATGGGCGAGCTGCCGATCAACCCGCAGCATCAGTCCTTGAACTGTATCGCCCGAGACAAGGTCCTGTACGACGGCCATGTGGTGGCCGCGGTCGCAGCCCTCAGCCCGCATATTGCTGAAGAAGCCGCCAAGCTGATCAAGGTTGAGTATGAAGTCCTGCCGCACGTGCAGAACGTGGTTGAGGCGATGGATGATAAGGCGCCTGTCCTGATCCCCGGCCTGGGCAAGGGCGAGGATGGAGAGCGCACGGATACGAACGTCGCCAACCACCTCCAGTTCGCGCGTGGAGACCTGGCCGAGGGCTTTGCCGCCGCCGAGGTGGTCATTGAGCGCGAGTTCGACACCTCCATGGTCCACCAGGGCTATATTGAGCCGCACAACGCCGTGGCCCAGTACAGTTCGGACGGGCAGAGTACGATCTGGGTGAGTACCCAGGGCGCGTTTACGACCCGGGATCAAACGGCTTTTGTGCTCGACATGCCACCCAGCAAGATCAAGGTCATTCCCGCCGAGATCGGCGGCGGTTTTGGGGGCAAGATTCCTATTTATTACGAGCCGGTTGCGCTGATGCTGTCGAAGCATACGGGCAAGCCGGTCAAAATGGTCATGAGCCGGGCCGATGTGCTCAAAGCCACCGGACCGACCCCTGGGTCGCATATCAAGGTGAAGATGGGCGCGGACAAGGACGGCAAGATTACGGCGGCCGAAGTCTGGATGGCGTATGAAGCCGGTGGCTTTCCGGGCTCCCCGGTTGGCGCGGGCTGTATGTGCGTTATTGCTCCGTATGACATCGAGAATCTCCAAATCGACGGCTACGACGTCCTGGTCAATAAGCCCAAGACCGCAGCCTACCGGGCTCCGGGCGCAACCAACGCGGCCATGGGCTCGGAGACGGTGATCGACGAACTCGCGGAAAAGTTGGGGATTGATCCCCTGGAGTTCCGTCGTATCAACGGCGCCAAAGAGGGCACGGCGCAGCCCGCGGGTCCGAAATTTGGCCAAATCGGCTTTCTGGAAACGCTCGAAGCCGCCAAGGACAGCGACCATTTCAAGTCCGAGCTGCCTCAGGTCGAAGGCCGGCGGGTTGGTCGGGGTCTGGCCTCGGGCTTCTGGTTCAACGCCGGTTTCCAGTCCAGCGCGACCGTGGCCATTAACAGCGACGGCACCGCCAATGTGGTCACCGGTTCGACCGATATTGGCGGCACGCGGACGTCCTGCGCCATGATCGCCGCCGAGGTGCTCGGCCTCAAGGCCGAAGAAGTCCACCCGGTGGTGGCCGATACCGAGTCCATTGGTCATACGGATATGACCGGTGGCAGCCGGGTCACCTTTGCCACCGGGACGGCCGTGTATGAAGCCGCCCAAGACGTGCTCAAGCAACTCAAAGAGCGGGCGGCCAAATCCTGGAAGGTCGATGCGGATAAAGTCGTGTTTCAGGACGGTGTCTTCAGCTGTACCGAGAACGGCAACGAATCCCTGAGCCTCAAGGAGCTTGCCGGCAAGCTACCGCGGACCGGCGGTCCGGTCGCGGGTCGCGCGTCCGTCAACCCACGCGGGGTGGGGCCGGGCTTCGCCACCCATGTGGTTGACGTGGCCGTGGATGAGGAAACCGGCAAGGTGGACGTGCTGCGCTACACGGCTGTCCAGGACGTCGGGAAGGCCGTCCACCCCAGCTACGTCGAAGGTCAGATGCAGGGCGGCGTGGCCCAAGGCGTCGGCTGGGCGCTCAACGAGGAATACGTCTATGGCGAAGACGGATGTATGCAGAATACCGGCTTCCTGGATTATCGCATGCCGACCTGTCTGGATTTGCCCATGATTGAAACCATCCTGGTTGAGGTCCCGAACCCCGGTCATCCGGTGGGTGTGCGGGGTGTGGGCGAGGTGCCGATTGTTCCGCCGCCGGCCGCCATCGCCAATGCGATCTATAACGCAACCGGCGTGCGCCTGCTGGAGCTGCCGATGTCACCCCCACGCGTGACCAAGGCGATCCTGGAGAAAAACGGATAGCAGCGGGATAAGGGACTGGGGATTAGGGGTTAGGAAGAAGGCAAATCTCCAGTCCCCAATCCCCGATCCCCAACCCCCAAGAAGATGGCAACTGTCTATATCCCCTCACTCCTGCGGAAATTAACCGGCGGCAAGGACCGCACAATTGCCACCGGCAAAACGGTCGGAGAAATAGTCGCAGACCTTGACCGCCAGTTTCCCGGTTTTCGGAGCCGCGTGGTTGAGGACGGAGACTTGGTCGGCTCTATTGCGGTTTCGATCAACGGAGAGATTGGGACGGAGGGGTTGACCCAATCGGTTCCGGATGAAGGCGAAGTCCATTTTGTGCCGGCTATTGGAGGCGGGTAAACCGCTATTACGATAACTCCTGAACGGGGAAGGGTGGTCAGCTCTTCCCCGTTTTTGTGTACGGGAGGTGGATATGGAAGCGCAACACGAGCATCAGTTCAAGGTGATTGGCACCCGTCCCATTCGGCATGACGGGGTGGATAAAGTCACGGGCCGCGCCCGCTACGGAGCGGATATTACTCTGCCGGGTCTCCTGCACGGGAAAGTGTTGCGGAGTCCCCATCCCCACGCGCGGATCAAATCAATCGAGACTTCCGAGGCGCGCTCTCTGCCTGGTGTCAAAGCGGTCATCACCGGCGCCGACTTTCCTGAGATTGCAGCGGGGATGCTGCAAATCGGCGAGAACTTTGTCAACCCGCGTCACCTGGCTACGAATATTATGGCCCGCGGCACAGTCCTGTATGACGGCCATGCGGTCGCGGCCGTCGCGGCGACCAGCCCACACCTTGCCGAGGAAGCGCTCAAGCTCATCAGAGTGGAGTACGAACCGCTGCCCTTTGTCCAAAACGTGCTCGAAGCCATGCGGGACGACGCAGTTATTCTCCACCCCGACCTGCGGACCGCCGGAGTCGATGCCGGGGAGGACCAAGAAACCAATATTGCCAATCATATCCAGTTCTCGCGGGGCGACCTGGCTGCCGGGTTTGCCGCGGCCGAGATTGTGATCGAACGCGAGTTTGCAACCAGCATGGTCCATCAGGGCTATATTGAGCCCCATAATGCGGTGGCGCAGTATAACCAGGACGGTAAGGCCACGGTCTGGGTCAGCACTCAGGGGCCGTTCGCCGTGCGCGAGTTGTGCGGCACGATGCTACACATGAACCCAGGTGATATCAAAGTCGTGCCGGCCGAGATCGGGGGTGGCTTTGGCGGCAAGACCACGGTGTATTTGGAACCGCTGGCCCTGCTGCTGTCCAAACTGACCGGCCGACCGGTGAAAATGGTCATGTCTCGGAGTGAGGTGCTGCGCGCGACAGGGCCGACGCCGGGCTCGCATATCCGCGCCAAGATCGGTGTCAACCTTGAGGGTAAAATCACGGCAGCCGAACTCCAGCTCTTGTTTGAAGCGGGCGCCTTTCCCGGCTCACCGGTGGCGGCTGGGTGTATGACCGTTCTGGCTCCGTACGACCTGGAAAATTTCCAGATTGATGGCTACGACGTTGTGCTGAACAAGCCCAAGACGTGTGCCTACCGCGCTCCCGGTGCCACCAACCCCGCTCTGGCGGCCGAAACGATTCTTGACGAGATGGCGGAAAAGCTTGGGCTTGATCCGCTCGAAATACGCCGTCTCAACGGCGCCAAAGAAGGCACGGCCCAACCCGCCGGGCCCAAATTCAAACGGATCGGTTATCTCGAAACGGTTGAGGCCATTCACACCAGCGCGCATTATCAGTCGCCACCGCCCCAGAGTGCAAACGGAAAACTCCGAGGGCGGGGAGTGGCAACCGGCTTTTGGTTTAATGCCGCGTTTCAGTCGAGTGCCACGGTAAGCATTAACACCGATGGGACCGCCAATGTGGTGACGGGCTCGCCCGATATCGGCGGCAGCCGGGCCTCGTGTGCCATGATCGCGGCCGAGGTATTGGGACTCAGGGCGGAAGACCTGCACCCGGTTGTTGCGGACACGGAGTCTATTGGTCATACCGATACGACCGGCGGCAGTCGGGTGACCTTTGCCACCGGTCTGGCCGTATATGAAGCCGCCCAGGATGCCGTCGGACAACTGAAGCAGCGAGCCGCCACAGTCTGGAAAGTCAAGCCGGAAGAAGTCGCCTACCAGGATGGGGTACTCTCTTGTATGAGTAATGGCCACGAATCCCTGAGCCTGAAGGAAATCGCCCCCAAATTTCCCCGCGCCGGCGGTCCGGTTATGGGTCGTGCGTCCGTCCGGCCGCGCGGGGTGGGGCCCGCCTTTGCCGCCCACGTGGTTGACGTGGAAGTCGATCCCGAGACCGGGAAAGTCGATATTCTGCGCTACACTGCCGCCCAGGATGTCGGCAAGGCCGTCCACCCCAGCTATGTCGAGGGCCAGATTCAGGGCGGCGTGGCCCAAGGGGTCGGCTGGGCGCTCAACGAAGAGTATTTCTACGCTGAGGATGGGACCATGCGGAATACCGGTTTTCTGGATTATCGCATGCCCACCTGTCTCGACCTGCCCATGATCGAAACCATTCTGGTCGAGGTGGCCAATCCCGGCCATCCCATCGGCATTCGTGGCGTCGGCGAGGTGCCGATCATCCCGCCCCCGGCTGCGATTGCCAACGCCATTTACCAGGCGACCGGGGTGCGCATGACCGAGCTGCCCATGTCTCCAGCCAAAGTGGCAAAGGCGATCCTGGAGAAGAACGGGGCGTAGGAAGGCACGCCGGGAAGAGCATAGGGCCATAAGGGTGTCGCCGGCGGCACCCCTGCCCGGTTGTGAGAATCCATGTCCCACCCCCAGTCTCACTTTGTCACGCTCAACGACCTGCGCCTGCACTACCTCGACTGGGGAACAGCGGGCCAGCGCCCGTTCATTTTCTGCCACGGCGGCTCGGCCCCTGCGCGCTGGTGGGACTTTATTGCACCGGCCTTTACCGAGTCCTTTCGGGTGATCACCCCGGACTGGCGGGGGCACAAAGAGTAAACGTGTCCTCCAATAAACATGCAGATGCTGGACACGTTTACTCTTCGGCGAAAGCCAGCACGCGCAGCCGCCGGCCTATAGCACCCGGCACTATGTCGATGATCTGCACCAACTGGTCCACCGCCTGGGTATCGAGCGCCATGTGCTGTTAGGCCACTCGATGGGCGGGCATAATACCCTCATCTATGCGGCCGAGCAGGCCCGAGCGCTTGACGCTTTGATTCTGGTCGATATCGAGCCCGGCTACCCTGAAGCAGCGGTCAAACTCCTGCGTCGCATGGGAGAAAAACCAGCGAAAGTCTTTGACTCATTTCAGCAAGCCCTGGCGCGTTTCCGCGTATTCCCGCGCGAGTCCCTGGTCTCGGAGGACAAGCTGCGTTACCTGGCTTCTTTTGCCTTCACCGAACTCCCGAACGGGCAATGGACGGCCAAACTTGACCGCCGCACCCTCTTGCGGGAACCGATCGATGGCCGGTCTTTGCTTCCGCGTATCGGCTGTCCCACCCTGATTGTGAAGGCGCAGCACAGCCCGGTCCTCACGCCGAAAAAACTGGAACGGATGTGTACCGGTCTGCCCAACAGTCGCTGGGTCGAGGTGCCGCACACCTACCACCACGTCATGCTCGATAACCCGGACGGATTTATCAGCGTGGTCCGCGATTTTTTACACGAAGTGCTCTGAGACAGGGCGGGAGGCGAGCGGGCTTCTCCCTCACGACTCCGTAATGAGTTCCAAAAAGTCCCGCAGCATCCGGTAGGTCAATCCCCAGATGGTCTTCCCGCCATAGAGGAGTGCGGGCACCTGAATAGTCGAGCCGGTCTGAAGCCTTCGCTCGACGATCTGTTCCACACCGTCCTGTTGCATGAATGACAGCGGGACCCAGATGATGTCCTGGACTTCGACCGGATCGAGTACCGGACTGGCGTCCCGAGAGACGAGATAAACAAACGGGGACACGACCATGCCGATTTGTTTTCCGCGTGCCGAGGCTTGCACTTCGGCCAGACGGCCGAGGTATTCGCCATGCTCGGCAAGATCAATCCCAACCTCTTCATAGGTCTCGCGTTGGATTGTGACAAGCAGGTCTGGGTCTTCCGGCTCCTGCCGCCCCCCGGGAAAGGCCATGTGTCCGGACCAGGGGTCGTGGGGATGGTGCGCCCGGTGGATGAAGAACACGTACACATCGTCCGGGCGGGGTTGCAGCAGCAGGGCAACCGCCGCCCGCATCGGGTCGTCCAGATCGACCGGAGCGGGATTATGCGTCGAGAGCCGATCGCGGATGTGCAAAATTTGGCTGTTCATAGCGGGCGCTGAATCTCAGCCTCTCTCACTGCCTCAGACAACGGCGTCCTCGGGAGGGGGCTCTGGTCTGAAGAAAGAAGAAGGACGAGCCCGAGAGAGAAACGTACAGCAGAGCAAGGCGACTCGCATGCTCCTCTTACTGGCGGGACGACTCTTCCTGATTGGCTTCTTTGACCGCGTCAAGGACGGCGCCCGCGCGTTGAACATAGACCTGGACTTCGAGGATCTGATTGAGCAGGCGGCCGATATAGGTGCGAGCCTCTTCGGTTTGGGGACCGAGTCCTTTGACCAGTTGGGTGGCGGAACCTATCCCCTGGGTCGCCTGGGTGACGGCGCTTTCTATTTCGCCGAAGGTTTCCGAGTCAATAATCATGCGAGTCCTCTCTGCGCGCTTTAACCTCGTGACTCATCGTACCGGCATGCGTTCATCCCGGTAATGTATAGAGAGAACTCCCCCTTCGTCAATCGGCTCGACCGCACAGCAGGGTCTCGCCTCGGATGTCTCCTGCAGAACGACGGGAGGAGGGTATTGTACGTGAAATATCAACCTTGACAGCCGCGCCATAGATGGCCAATACTCACATCTTCCTTGAATGTTGGAAGACAGGAGGTTCGGCATGTCCCTGGAACAGGCCCTGAGTGGCATTCGCGTTGTTGACCTCACCCACTATATTGCGGGACCCTATTGTACGAAATTGCTCGGCGACTATGGGGCTGAGGTCATCAAGATTGAACCGCCGGCACGCGGCGAAGGCGGGCGGAGCCTGCCACCCTTTTTTGACGACCAGCCCGGACAGGAGCAGAGCGGTCTCTTTTGTTTCTTGAATACCAGCAAGCGGTCGGTGGCGATTGACCTCACCTGTCAACCCGGACGCGAGGCGGTCTTAGGCTTGATTGAACGGGCTGATGTGGTCGTCGAGAATTTCCGTCCGGGCACCCTTGAGCGCCTGGGTTTGGGTCAAGAGGTATTGCGGGCCGCCAATCCGCGGCTGGTGAGTGTGGCTATCTCGAACTTCGGCGCAGCCGGCCCCTACCGTGACTATCGTATGACCGACAGCGTAGCCTTCGCCCTGGGCAGTTGGACCTATCCCATGGGCGAACCAGATCGTCCGCCGGTCCAGCCGGGGGGCGCGTTCGGTCAATACCTGGCCGGCTTATACGCCGCCATCGGCACCCTGCAAGCCGTGCGCAACCGGAACGAAACACAGGCTGCGCAGCACGTTGAGGTGTCCATTCAGGAGGCCCTGATTGCCACGTCCCTGTACGACTTTGTGGCGTTTTCCTATTCAGGCTTTGTCCGCCAGCGGTCGGGCAGGCAGTTTCACGCGGCGTTTCCGAATCTGGTCACCCTGCCGTGCGCGGATGGCTATGTGGGCGTACATGCCGGCCTGCCGCATCAAATCGTTGCCCTGCTCGAACTGGTTGAACGGCCCGACCTGGCGAACGACCCGCGCTTTCAGAACCTCCCGACCCTGGCCGCGTGCGCCGAGGAATTACACGCCGCGCTTATGCCGTGGATGCGCGAGCGCAAGAAATGGGACATCTATCATGCCGCCCAGACCCGCGGGATTCCGTTGTCGCCCATCCCGTCTGCCCAAGAAGTCGTCGAATGGGTCCAACTCAAAGAGCGACAGGCGTTTATCGAGGTCGAGGCTCCCGGAGGAGGAAGCGTCTCCATACCCGGCCCCCCGTCCCGCGAAAGTGGAGCGCCTATCCTCAGCCTGCGTCGCGCCCCCCGTGTCGGGGAACACACGGCGAGCGTGCTGGGCGAAAGGCTGGGCTATGGCAACGCCGATTTGCGGCACCTGCGGGCCGCGGGAGCAATCAGCTAACAGAGACATCAAGACACAGGAGCAGGCATATGACAAAGCCGTTACGAGTCGTGGATTTAACCAATGGCTGGGCCGGTCCGTTGGCGACCTGTCTGCTGGCTGACTTCGGCGCAGAAGTCATCAAGGTCGAATCTCCCTCGCATATGGACTGGTGGCGCGGAGCCGCCCCCGCGGTCACGGAAGACGGGGGTAGGCCCTACGAGCAGTCGCCCACGTTTAATACGGTCAATCGGAATAAATACGGCATTGCGCTTGAACTCACCCACCCGCGGGGACGCGAGCTGTTTCGCGATTTGGTCGGTATCAGCGATGTCTTGGTGGCCAACTATCCGCCACGCAGTTTGCGCAAACTCGGCATTGAATTTGACACCCTGAAAGCGGTCAACCCGCACCTCGTGATGGTCACCCTGCCGGCCTTTGGCAATAGTGGTCCGGAGAGCGAATATCTCGGTTTTGGCACTACCACCGAGGCCATGGCCGGGATAACCGGGGTGAGTGGCTATGAAGACGGCCCACCCCAGATGCTCAGCAACGCCATCGGCGATCCGGTGTCGGCGCTCAACGCCTGTTTCGCTGCGCTGGTGGGGACGTTTGAACAAGAACGGCGCGGCGCGGGGGTCTCGATTGACCTGTCCCATGTTGAGGGGCTCTTACCGTTCAATGCCGCCGCCCTGCTGGAATACACCATGAATGGCCGCTCTCAGACGCGACTGGGCAATCGTCACCCCACCCTGGCGCCCCACGGGTGTTATCCCTGTCAGGGCGAAGACGAGTGGCTAACGATTGCGGTCACGTCGGACGAGGACTGGCGCAATTTCTGTCGCGTGCTGGAGAATCCGGCCTGGACGCAAAACGGCCGGTTCGATACGGCACAGGGCAGAAAGGCGGCCGAGGACGAACTCGACCAACACCTGAGCGCTTGGACACAGGGGCAGGAGGCGACTGCGCTGATGGAACGCCTGCAAGCAGCCGGCGTCGCCGCCGGAGTCGTGCTGTCCGGTGCCGGGGTGCTGAGTGACCCGCACCTGGCCGCGCGCGAGTTCATATTAACGATCGAGAAAGAGGAAACCGGGCCGCACTTCTATCCGGGCTTTGTCCCTCAATTTCCCGATATGCCTTCGGTCGTCCGGCGGCCCGCCCCGAGTTTCGGCAAACACAATGAGCGTATCTTCGGCAGCCTGCTCGGCTTATCGAAAGAGGAAATACAGCGGCTCTCTGACGAGGGCATTATCAGCACCGAGCCGCTTTTCCCCTCGCTGACGCGCTAGGGCGTTTCACGCTCGGCCGTAGCTCTGCCGTTCCGCTCTCGTCATGCCGGACGTGATCCGGCATCCAGAGGCAGGGGCCGGGAGCCTGGATTCCTCGGCTAAGAATGTTCCTGCTGTTGGATATGGTCCGCCGGTATTTTTCGACCGGCGAAATTTCCTGGAACGGCCTCTATGCCAGGTTCGCTTCGATTATTTTGACGACAGCTTGTCGCCATTTTTCGTCAAAGCTGAGAACCCGACCGTGCGGGTTGGATTGGGCTGGTCATTCTTCGTTTCCGGGTCCTGACTGACAGACTCTCCCTGATTCGGGGGAGCGTCGTGCAGCACGAAACCTTCATCCGGCAAGAACCCACTTGCCTCGATGGAGGTGCGCTGAGGCGCAAGCGCCAAGGGTTGATCCAGACCAGCCGCCGGGGTTGTCAGATACCATTCCCCGGTTCCTGCCTCGACCAGTAATGACCTCAAATCGAGTATGCCGGCGCGGAATTGGCGCAACCGTTCCGGCACAACACCTGTCACCAGGTAGCGGTCCAGGCCGTTCAGAGTCTCGACCGCCACCGCAATATACTGTCCGCCGGTGGTATCCTGCGCCTCGAAGACCTGCGGGCCATCGTAAGAGAAGAGCGTGTTCGTGTGTTGGATCGTCTTCATGAGTCTACCTCACAATGGGCTAGAATATCGTAATCGGCCAGTGGCCACCAGGTATGATGCGAAGGGCGTCCGGTCGGCTGAATGTGGCCTGCTCCCGCGTGCAGCCCCACCCGACACACCAAGCGCCCCCGCAGTTTCGGCAGCTTCAGCGCTCTTTCGGCATCGCTACGCGCGGCAAAGACAGAGAGTCCACGGGTGCGACACTCATCGACGCCTGGGAAGCTCCGTTCTGGCTGTTCGGCCCGCTGCGACCTAAAATCGTTCTCCCTCGGGGATGGGTTCGCACCAAGCGAAAGACCTCTCGTGAGTCGGTAATTTCTTCCGCCGCCTCGGGCGGACATCCTTTGGGTAATGGCTCTCGATACGTCATAGGGTGTGTGATTTGACCTCGCCCAGTTCCCGTAGGTTGGATTAGCGAAGCGTAATCCAACATGTACCTGATTCGTGCCCCCTATCCGTGTTACCGTTCATACTCGTCCAGATTGGTCCTGATTTCATAAGTTCCCTCAAGGCACATCCGGTCTATCAGGTCGAGACATTGAGAAGCCCACTCGTCACATTGGTGTTGATGGTATGTCCTGAGAATGAGTTTTGTCAGACTGCGACTATCAAGTGCGCGATGCGTGCGCATATCTCCAGCCTCATCGCTAAACCGTTCAAGAAACTTCTCGCACACCGTATGGGTAATACCGGGTAGCTTCTGCGGAGATTCCTCAAGAGCGTTGAGTATAGAAAACGAGTCTTCCTGGTAGGCTGCACTATCGCAGAATTCATTGATTAGATTTTCGTAGGACTCCAAAGGTTGTCCTTCCAAGCTACGAAAACAACTTGCAGCTTCTTGACGGATCTCGCTATCACTATCATTGAAAAGCGGCAGGAGTTGTTGCTCTGACCATTGCCGGTGTTCCGCCTTATCAATGTTGGCAGAAGCCACCTGCGCCACCCCTAACCTTTGTGACGGGCTGCCACGGAGAGCTTCTTCTACAAAAGCTTCGGCATCGTCGTGATGAAGAAGTACCGCAATGCTGGACAGCCGAGCACCAGCTTCGATTGTTTTAGGCTGTCCAGACTGTAACATCCGTTCAACAACGTACCGAAGGCGTCCAAAATATTCATATAGCCCATAATTGATGAAGTACTCCACGTAGTGAGTCACCAGTAGACGATCATCGTCAGTTCGGTTGCCCCGAGGTTCGACGAGTCTCAGAAACTGTTCTAAAGCAAATTCCGAGTCGTGATTGATTATCGCCAAAAGAATGGAGCTAGTGCAGGCCCGAACGGCTACGCTTTTATCGTTGACCAACCGTTCAATGGTGGTGCGAAAACGCTCGATGTACGAGGCATCACGTAGGATAAGGCCATGAATGGCCTCGGCAGCGCGCCCGCGTGTTGTGTTTATGCCGTGTGTGAGAATGTCTCCGCCATAGTAGACACCACCGCTCGGAGCTTCTTCTCTCCACAACTCCCTATCCGGTTCGGGATGCTCGGTCGCCAACCAGTCGAGCATCTGCACGGCTTCGTCGGGAAGTGGCTCTTCAACAGAGCCTAGGGCGTGTCATCAGTTAGGAAGAATCCTTGGGGTTTTCCTCCCCTGCTGAGCTATACTTCTCGCGGTAGCCAGAGCGAGGAGGGTTTTGAGAATGACGAGACGGTATGCCCTACGGGATGACCAGTGGGAGCGGATTCAGGATCTCTTGCCAGGGCGAGAGGGCCATGTGGGGGGCACGGCGAAGGATAACCGCCGGTTTGTGGAAGCGGTCCTGTACCGCTATCGCGCCGGCATTCCCTGGCGTGACCTCCCCCTGCGGTTTGGGGATTTCCGCGTGGTGCATACTCGGCATATGCGCTGGAGTAAGAGCGGGGTGTGGGAGAAGGTGTTCAGGCACCTTGCGGCCGACGCCGACAACGAATACGCCATGATCGATGCCACGATTATCCGCGCCCATCAACACGCCGCCGGGGCAAAAGGGGGGACCCAGAGACGGAATGCCTTGGCCGCTCCCGAGGGGGGTTGAGTACCAAACTCCACGCGACCTGTGATGCCCTGGGCAATCCGACCAGCTTTCATCTCACGCCGGGCCAAGCCTCGGACCTCGCTGGCGCGGATGCGCTGCTCCCAGATTTGGTGAAGCACATCCAGGCCTTGCTCGCGGATACCGCGTATGATGCCCAGGAGCGCGTCCTTGACGTGTTGGAGAAGGCGGAGGTGACGATTGTTATTCCCCCCAAAACGAATCGGCGCCAGCCACGCTCCTATGATACGCACCTCTATCAGGCACGCCATCTGATTGAAAACTTCTTCGCGAAACTGAAACAATATCGTGCGCTTGCCACCCGCTATGACAAACGCGCGGTCAGCTTTCTGGGAGCTATCTATCTAGCCGCCTCGGTGATCCTCCTTAACTGATGACACCCCCTAGCAAGTCGGCAATCGCCTGTCCGCAGTCCTCGCGATTTTCGGAGTATGCTTTGCGGCACACTTCTAGCTTGAGTTCCGTGAAGCCTGTCATTTCCTTCAGACCCGTGAGGGTAAGCTCTAAATAGACAGGATTCGTATCAACAGGGAATCTAAGACTCAAGCAAGCAAATCGTTCTGGCTCTTCTTTGACGCGCTCTTGCAGTATTCGTGCAAGCTGCAAGGCGCCACCCTTTTCAGGATTCTCCCAACGGTGTTTGCTCTCCTTTGAGTTATATTCTTGAATAGCTTTCAGAAAGAAGAACAAAAACCTATATTTATGGCCGACCAGATGAGGCGGATAGCATGGGGATTAGTAAATAAGCAACTACGGTATCAGGATTTGAGTGTTGAGTAGGGTATGGCGAAACCGAACTGGAAAAACCGGACGATGTGGACGGGGGATAACCTGGACATCATGCGCGGCATGAATAGTGAGTCTGTGGACTTGATCTACCTGGACCCGCCGTTCAACAGCAATGAGGATTACAGCGCTCCCGTGGGAAGCGAGGCGGCAGGAGCGGCCTTCAAGGATACCTGGGCACTCAGCGACGTGGACGAAGCCTGGCACGGGGAGATCGCCGACAAAGAGCCTGCTCTGTATGCCATTATTGATGCTGCTGGGCTGTCGCACGGCAAGAGCATGAAATCCTACCTGATTATGATGGCAGTCCGACTGCTGGAAATGCGGCGGATTTTGAAGCCGACCGGCAGCATTTATCTGCACTGTGATCCAACCGCCGGGCATTACTTGAAAATGACGATGGACTGTGTTTTTGGGCGGGCCAATTTTCGGAATGCGATTATCTGGCGACGGACCAATGCGAAAGGGCTGGCCTTTGCGCGGTACGCTTCAAACTATGACAACATCCTGTATTACGGCATGGGAGAAAAACCGCACTGGAACCCACCATACGGCCCGTATGATCCGGCCTATGTTGACGCCAAGTACCGGCAGATTGAGCCTGAAACGGGCCGCCGGTATATGCTGGATAATCTTCTCAACCCCAATAAAAACCGCCCGAATCTGACCTATGAGTTTCTTGGTGTCACTCGTGTATGGCGATGGACACAAGAGCGAATGCAAGCCGCTTATAAAAAGGGTTTGGTGGTACAACCTAGACCGGGCGCTGTCCCTCGGTTGAAGCGGTATCTGGACGAACAAAAAGGACAGCCTATTGATGATATTTGGAACGACATTCCGCCCCTCAACTCGCAAGCCAAAGAGCGCACCGGCTACCCCACACAAAAGCCTCTGAAGCTGCTGGACCGGATTATTAAAGCCAGTTCAAACCCCGACGATATGATTCTTGATCCGTTTGCCGGATGTGCAACGGCCTGTGTGGCGGCTGAACGATTGAAACGGCAATGGGTCGGAATTGACTTGTCCTCTGTGGCTGCGGCCTTGGTTGTCTCTCGGTTACGTGGTGAAGGTTCGCTCCTGTTCCCGACACATAGTCGCGCGGACATTCCCCGTCGCACCGATTTAGGAGAGCTGGCCAACTACCGGACCCACAAGCACACCCTTTACGGTAAGCAAGAAGGCATTTGCGCGGGCTGCCTTGTGATGTTTCCCTTCCGTAACATGACAGTGGACCATGTTATCCCACAATCAAAAGGCGGGAGTGACCATCTGGAGAATTTACAACTGTTGTGTGGGGCGTGTAACAGCATGAAGGGAACACGGTCGCAAGAGGAATTTATCGCGCAGTTGAAGGCAACAGGAATGCGGCAATAAGGGAACAGGAATCCACCCCGGCCTTCGGCCACCCCTCCCGAGAGGGGATGTCTTCTCTTCACTTTTTTCGCCACAGCTTTAGGGCGCACAGGCCCGGACCGCATCCAGCACGTGCTGTTTCCCGCTGGGGCCGTCGCTCACGGGGAAAATAACCGGATGCACGATGCCGGAGTCGCGATAGGCTTCGACCCGCTCTCGGCATTCGGTCGGCGTTCCGGCGACGCTGACCGTTTCAATCAAGGGGTCAGGAACAAGCTGGGTCGCCTTTTGCCGGTCTCCCTGCTGCCATGCCTCCCGAATAGCCTGGGCTTCCTCGGGAAATCCCTGCTCGGCCATGACGCGATTATAGCGCGGAAAGAATCCGGCGTAGAAAGCGACCAGGGGCCGCAGGCGCGCCAGGGCTTCTCGGTGGTCCTGGGCCACGCTCATCGGCAGGAGCGAGACAATGTCAACCTCTTCGGCTTTGCGTCCGGCTCGGCGCGCCCCCATCGCGATATTTTCAGCGGCCAGCTTGCCTGCCTCCGGGGCACTCCACACCAGAATGGTGCCCTGGGCGAGTTCACCACAGGCCTGGAGCATCTGCGGAAAGACGGCTGAAATATAGATCGGCAGCTCCGGGCGGGCGGGCTGAAACCAGAGATCAAACTGCTCAATGGTCACCACTTCGCCCTGATAGGACACCGACCCCTCACGCAGCAGGGTACGGATAATCTCGACCGTTTCCCGCATGCGCTGGACCGGCTGACCGTACGGGATGCCGTGTTCCGGCTCGACCTGAACCTTATGACTGGAGCCCAGCCCCAAAATAAAGCGCTGCTGAGAATAGTGATCGACGCACGCGGCCGCCATGGCAATGGTCGGCACGCTGCGGACGAAAATACTGCTGATGCTCGTTCCGAGCTGGATGCGTCGGGTTGCGAGAGCACAGGCGGTCAGAACAGAAAATTGATCTCCGCCGTGACCCTCCGCAAACCAGGCGGAAGTATAGCCCCGCTCTTCTGCATATTTGACACAATCAACAACATCGGTGGGCGACATGCCGCCGGCCAAAGCGAGCCCGATTTGAGCCATATGTGTTCTCCTCTATATCGACACAGGCGATGGGGTATTTTTTGATACGACGTGGGCCATTCTCGACCGGAATGTGGACAGCGTCAAGCTCGGAAAGAGATGCGGACAACCGGTCTGGAGGGCGACCTTGCACTCGACTCCGCCCGTCAGCAAAATAGACGGCTCGACTGTGCACGGGGAATTATGCAGACACGCAGCCTTCGGCGTTACGGTGTGGTGTGGACTCGAAGAATAAACGTGTCCAGCATCTACATGCTGTTGGAGGACACGTTTATTCTTTTCAGTCTTCTGGGTGTGTGGCTGCTGGGGTGGGGACCCGCTGAGGCCACGGCCGCCCCGCTGCATACGATTGATTTCTCCGGCCAGCCGGACGGTCCGGCGGAGGAGTGGTTGAAGCAGCAGGGGTTTACCTTTCGCCTGGACGCAGACGATTTGCAGCCGCACTTCAAGGATAATCGACTCGTCTTACACACCACCCGAAAAAAAGTCGGCCTGTTCGAGCTGCCCCTGCACGTGTCCCCGGTCAAGCGGATTCGGATTCATTGGGGGGTCGAACGCTATCCGCGCGGAGCGGATTGGAGCCAGGGGATTACCGCGGTCCCCATTGCGGTGATGACCACGTTTGGGACGGAAAAAATCAAGAGCGGCTCGCTCTTCGTCCCCAATGCCCCCTATTTTATCGGCCTCTTCCTAGGGGAAAAAGAGCAGGCAAATCGGGCCTATACCGGGAACCACTATAAGACCGGCGGACGCTATTTCTGTACGCCCTGCGGCGTGCCGGTGGGGGAGCGGGTGGTGACCGAATTTGATTTGGACCAGACCTTCCGCACGCAGTTTGGCCAGACCGTTGTTCCCCCCATCAGCCGATTCGGCTTTCAGATGAACACCAGAGGGACATCCGGGGGGGCCAGGGCTTTTTTAGAGAAAGTGGAATATTTATCCGAATAATTGGCGGGCGGGTTGAATACTGACAGGTGTTGCTGCGTCACAATACCAGCTTTCCTTCTTTCTTCCTCCTTCCTGTGGCGGGGGAAGCTCATGAGCCCCTTGCATGAGTCTTCTCCCGCCGCTTCTGTTTCAGACATATTTTTGCAGTTTCTGAGCAGCGCCAGGGACCGGGCTATGCGGGTCCGCTCCAGTCAAAAGGGATGTGCTTGCTTGATTTCCCGGCCCAATCCCACTCAAAGCCGTAGGCGTTGACCCGATTGTCAACCGTCTTGCCCCAGGTCGCGACCTGGCCGGGTCCAACTTCGGAACCGGGCGGGTTCAGCAACTGTACCCGTTTCCCTTTCGGGGTGGTCGGTCCGGTCAGCGCCTCCGCAGAGGCCGTGACGCGGTCGGGAATCTCGGCCTTCCAAAAGGCCAGATCCTCAGCAATATCAAAGCTGATTGGCACAAACTCAATACCCCGCACCTCACCAATCGAGCGCGCAAACCCGGCCATGAATCCGCCCGCCTGCCCGGAAAAGATGAGTTGGAGCGCCTCGCGCTGTGGCGCATCGGCCTGCTCGTCAATAAACAGCCCCAGCGAGATTTTGGCCTCACCCGCCCAGACATTGCCGCTAAAGTTGGCCACGGCAAGGACGTTCAGCCCGTCGAGAGTGGTTGAGCCATACGTCCCCTCTCGGACATGGTAGGCCAGGACGCCATCGCAGACATTGTTTGTGGGCGGCTGGGCAAATTCGCACGGACAGGCGATATCGCAACTGCACACATCAAACCAGTCGCCCCGAAGGGTCCAATCCTGTATATCAGCCATACTGTCCTCCTGCTGGAAAGAGTGAACGTGTCCTCCAATAAACATGCAGATGCTGGACACGTTTACTCTTTAATCTTAGTGCTAGGGTTCCACAATAATTTTCGCGTGCTGCTCAGGCGAGTGCAGGTCTTTGAATGCCTGGGCGACTCCTTCTATCCCCACGGTCCCCGTAATTAAGGGGTCGGTCATAATCTGGCCTGCGGCAATATGCCGCAGGGTGGAGGCGTATTCTTCCCCGCTATAGCCGAGGACGAATTGCAGATTCAGCTCTTTATTGATCCCGAACATGGGTTCAAAGCTGTCCTTTTCCATACACACGCCCACCACCACAATCCGGCTGCCCTGGGGTGCCGCGGCCATAATCTGATCAATGACCCCAGGGATACCGACGCACTCGAATATGACGGCCGGTCGCAGCGGCGGACCCGAGGCCCAGGGCGGCTGAGGCGGAGCCGTGCTCGGGTCGGCCCAGACCGCCGCCTCCTGCCAACTGGTATACGGCGACTGCTCGGCGGGGTCGATGACGATATCCGCGCCCACAGCCTGCGCCAGTTGGCGGCGGCGGGGGGAGAAGTCCGCGGCGATAATGGGCTGCACGCCTTTCATGCGCAGCGACGCAATAACGGCCAGACCGACCGGCCCACAGCCGACGACCAGCGGTACGTCGTCTTGTGTCAGGCGCGCCATTTCAACCGCGTGCAGGCCGACCGCCATGGGTTCGGTCAAGGCGGCTTTGTGTGTCGGCAGGCCGTTCGGGACCTCAATCAACAGCTTTTCACTCAGGCGCATATACTCCCCATAGCCGCCCGGGTTGTCATTTGAATAGCCGACCGTCTCGATACCGGCCGGACGAATCAGGATCGGCATGGAAACCGCGCGCGTCCCGGCTTTGAGGCTGTGGTCCGTGTTTGGCCCGTGGTCAACCACCTCGACACAGAACTCATGGCCCATGACGATGCCCCGGCTGAGGTCCATATTAAACACGCCATTGGAACGCTCCGAAACCTCAACCAGCTTCTCCGTGTGCTTGAGCGCATGCAGGTCCGAGCCGCAAATCCCACAGGCCAGGGTCTTGACCAGGACTTCGCCCGGTCCGGGCTCCGGGACGGGAATATCTTCCACTGTCAGTTCATGGTTCAGCATCACTACTGCGCGCATCGTGCTCTCCTCTACCTTCGCCGGTCTTTTTTCATTACAGCCGCATCACTATAAGTCATGGGCGCTAGCCCTGTCCAGGTCGGAAAATCCGGTATCATTTGACACTCAAGGGACCGTTATCATACAGTTCAGAACCTGTAGAAAGGAGGCTCAGCATGAAAGTCACCCGCGTCTATACGGGTCCGGATAACCAATCGCATTTTGAGGATGTCGAGATTCCGCTCAAAGACGGCGGCGGCGTGGGACAGCTCTCTGAGCTTATTCCGGCAACCGGCGTCATCTTTCGAGAAACGGGCGGCGACTATGACCTCGATTTTCACAACGCGCCGCGGCGGCAGTATGTGGTCATGCTTGAGGGGGCGGTCGAAATCGAGATTGGTGACGGCACGAAGCGCGTCCTGGGCACGGGCGAGATTCTGCTGGCCGAGGATACCACCGGCCAGGGACATATCAGCCGAGCGGTCAACGGCCAGCCCAGAAAGTCGCTGTTTATTCCGCTGGCCTGAGCGCTGGGGAGTTGGGTGCCGCTATACGAGTCGTTCTGAGAAAGGGGATCCTTTATCCTTGCTTCCTTTCGACACCCGCCGGGCTGGCTCCCGAACTAGCGACGTTGACCCTCGCCACGATATAGTCACCGATGATGGTTGCCCATACTACTCGAACTTCCGCTCCAACACTATGGTGGCGAGCCTGCCGATTTCGGCTCCAACGCACCGTCGACAGGCTCTCAGTCATGGTGCGCGACCGGCATACGGCAAGCCCCGCGCAGATAGGCGACGGTCAGCACGACTGCGCCTTGTCATCCCTTTACTGGGCGGTGCCAGCGATTTCCGAATCCGCTATCGTCGACGCCTTCAACTTGGCCGCCGACACTTGGCCTTACGGTGGCGTGACGAACAAGGAGTTCGCTATTGCCCTGAAGTACCTCAGGGTGGATAGCGTTTACTCGACCGATATCGATACGCTCGGAGCATTACTAGCCGCCAAGCCAGCCAAGTGCGTAGCGCTTCTTCACGGGCACTTCATCCCCATTGTCGACGGCATGATCGTCGGACGCGACGCCCACCAATACTGGTCTCCCGATACCCACGTCTACTGTCACTGGACATTCACTCGACGCTCGTTTCGACCGGTACGAAGTTTGCGTCATACTTCCTCCGGTAGTACCTGAACTGGCTCTTACCGCATTGCAGGTGGCTGAGCAGCATGGTGAACGCCACCGACGTCGCCTCAAGGACGATTGAGACGAACGAGGCGTTTTCCGGACCATACCCCTCCACGTCCTCCTGGTCCTCTGGCGTCTTGGGTGACCACGCGCACTCGTATTTGTACACCCCGGCCTCCCGATCCACGCTCACGCCGCAGGCGAGTAGCATCCCGCTGTCCTTCTCCCGGCAAAGCTCCTCAATCGCCAGTCTCGATCTATTCGTGTCCGCCGCTATGAACACGACATCCGCGTCGTAGACCGCGTCCCTGACCCGCTGGCCAACGGGATTGTCATCAAGTATATCATCCGGCCGCCTGAAGTGGTCGTACAGGCTGCACACATCGAGCTCATCTCCGGCAACGGCTCTGAGATGCCTCTCCAGCACTTTCACCTTCGGCTTCCCCACGTCCTTTGCTGTGAAACAGAGCACGCGGTTGAGCCCCGATTCCTTGACAGTGCCACCATCGATAAGTGTGAGGCGCCTCGCGCCCGTCCTCACCAGCATGTCAGCGAAGTTCGCTCCCGTCCCACCGCATCCGACGATGCAAAACCGTAGCGACCTCAGCCGCTCCATCAACTCGTTCCCAAGGGCGGCGGTCGTCCGTTCGTTCAAGCTCATGGGTCTACTCCCACACAACATGGCGATACAACCTGCGACATGCCTCCTTCAAGGCGTTGATGTCCTCGAAGATCGACGCCGGAAGACGCTTAATTGAATAGGGTTTGAAATCACGCCCCTCCCAGGTGAACTCCCTGTAATCCTCGTGAGGATTGGGGCTGTCGTTCGTGATTTTCTGGACTTTCGACGCGGTCATCCAACACTTAGGCCCACATCCGTAGTCAAATGCAATTGACAGCGGTCGCTCGCCCATGCTTGGGCTGTAGTCGAGAATCAGCAATACGGGACTCTCCAGCACCTTCACCTGCGCCGGTGTCCAGTTGAAGAACTGGTCTAACTTCTCCTTCATCGCCGCCGACAGCTGCGGCCCGCTACCCGGCAATCCCTGGATCTCCGTCGCGTCGGTGACCTTCTCTTCGTAGGCCGGGTCGGCCTCCGGCGGATCCCACTTAATCTCCGCCTGCGCCAGACAGGTCTTTGCCGCCTCGACTGCTTCTTCAGCGATTTTCGGCGGCCCGGCTGCATCCTCCGGTTTGAGCAGTAGATCGAACGACGTCGCGGCCACGAGCGTAAAACGCACGACCCAGCCCTGGCCCGTCTTCTCGATCACCCATGCCGGCCGGTCCGACCCCTCGGTCTTCTCCTCTACCACCACTGGGGCCGTAGGTCCCTCGAACTTGAGCGCCTTCGCAATGGAAGTCACCTCGCCATTCCGGACACCCTTCTCACTACGCAGGATAGGTACGTTGTCCTCTTTGATCAGCACGATGCCCCAGCATTGCTCGCCCGCATTCGCCACTTTCGTTATAATCAGCATTGGCATAATCCACCTCCATTTACTCGTCGGTACTGGCAGTTATCGCCATAGGTTTTTTCCCTCTCAACTTGATTTCTGATTGTAGTTTACAAATTAATAATAAAATGATTGTTTGTCAACTAAAGAAAAGGAGGGGTAAATAATGATAGGACAAAGACTAAAACTGGCTCGCTCTGCTGCTGGCCTGTCTCTTCGGGATTTATCAGCAAAAATTGGAAACCGTGTGACAGCCCAGGCAATCGGGAAGTATGAGCGCAACGAGTCCATGCCTAGCTCTGGTGTTCTGATCGCGCTTGCCGATGCGCTTGCCGTCTCGGTGGACTATCTCGTGGGTGACCAGGATATGGTCTTCGAAGCGGTGGAGTTCAGGAAGAAAACGGTCACGCGCAGACGGGAGGAAGCCCAGGTCGAGGCCAAAGTTCTGCATCTTCTGGAGCGGTACCTCTTGGTCGAAGAAGTGCTCCACTTGCGGAGTGTTGAGTGGTACAGCCCGCGTGAAGCCCCCTACCCCGTGGTTCGAGATATTGCCGAGGCCGACCGCGCGGCCCGGAGCCTTCGAGAGCATTGGGGACTCGGCAACGATCCGATCCCGAATCTCGTCGAACTGCTGGAGGAGCAGGGAATCAAGGTACTTGCCGTTGACCTGACGAATATCGATGGCCTAACGGCGCACGTCCGTCGCTCCGGACACGACGTCGTGCCCGTCATTGTAGTGAACCACCAGCACTGGGGGGAGCGCCAGCGTTTCACCCTGGCTCATGAGCTTGGGCACTTGGTCATGGAGGTGGCGGCCAGGATAGACGAGGAGAAGGCCGCACACCGCTTTGCCGGGGCCTTCCTGATGCCGGCCAACGCTCTATGGGCAGAGATCGGAAAGCACCGCACATCAATCGGGTGGGGTGAGCTGTTCGAGTTGAAGCAACTCTTTGGCACGAGCGTGCAGGCGATTACGTATCGCTGCAAAGACCTCGGTATTTTCAATGAGGCGTTGTTCCGGCGGTTGTTCAATGACTTTAACCGACTCGGGTGGCGCACTCCGCCTTATGAGGAACCGAATGCGAGGGCAGGTGAGAAGCCGAAGCGTTTCGAGCGGCTCACGTTCCGGGCACTTGCCGAAGGGGCGATTTCCGAGGCCAAGGCCGCGGAGGTGCTTGATACATCGGTGCATGACCTGAACCAGCGGATGGAGGAACCGCCGCCTGTTGCACACGAGGTGGCTGGACACTGAGTCTTATGCACGTGCTGGTCTCCGATACCTCCGTTCTGGTTGACCTGGAACGCGGATCTCTGCTGGAGGCCAGCTTCCGTCTGCCGTTTCGGTTTGTCGTCCCCGACCTGCTCTACGAGCGTGAACTGAAGAACTACGGTGGCGAGGAGTTGATACGACTTGGCCTTGCCGTTGAGGAACTGGACGGCGACGGAGTTAGACGTGCTGTCGCCTACCGGCGGCGGGTGCCTGCGCTTTCCCTTCCTGATTGCTTCGCTCTTGTGCTCGCACAAACCCGGTCCTGGGTCCTGCTGAGCGGTGACGGGGCGCTTCGCCAGCTCGCGGCTGATGAGGCGGTCGAGTGTCACGGCGTGCTGTGGCTCCTCGATGAGATGCGCGACGCTGATGTGGTGGGCATCCGGGACCTGTACGACGGCTTGACCGCTATTGCGAAGCATCCGCGCTGCCGGCTTCCAAAGTTCGAAATCCGCCGTCGTTTGGCTAGTTACGCCGAGCATTTGCGTTAGTCAGTCTCGGGGATGTCGGCTTACGCCTCCAGCTAATCCGACATTTCTGGCTGATGCTCCGTATCACTTACTCTCGGGACGCCCCATCAATGTAGGGTTTTCTTTGCCTTCTCCAACTCCGACTGCTTTTCCCACTTCTCCCGCCTGATTTGCACCACGCGGAATAAGGTGTCAAACTGCTAAGAATGTATTGGATGTCCAGCAAAAGCCAAAAACAAAGAAAAGTAACAGTTTAGCGCTCTAAGTCATTGAAATTGCTAATTCTTGAAAGAGGGGGGGAGGGGGGGATAATTGAGAGGCTTGCGAAAGTAAGACGGATGACGGCTATAGAGAAATAAGGGAGAATGAGACAATGAGCACTGCGCTTGATGGTATCCGGGTTCTTGATTTGACCCACAATCAGGCTGGCCCGTCGTGTGGCCAAATTTTAGCCTGGCTGGGGGCCGACGTCATCAAGATCGAACCGCCCGGACGGGGTGATATCGCCCGCGTGAGTCTGAATGACCGGCCTGGCACGGACAGCCTCTTTTTCCTTTTTTTCAATGCCAACAAGCGCAGCCTGGCGCTTGATCTCAAACAGCCGGACGGCAAGCAGGCCTTTGAAAAACTGGTGGCAACCGCCGATGTCGTGCTGGAGAACTTCGGACCCGGCACCATGGAACGGCTCGGGTTTGGCTATGACAGCCTCAAACGCCTCAATCCGCGCCTGGTCTATGCCAGCATCAAAGGCTTTGGTTCGTATGGGCCGTACAGCTCGTTCAAGAGTTTTGAACCCGTGGCGCAGGCGATGGGCGGCTCGATGAGCGTGACCGGTTTTCCTGACAACCCGCCCACGGTCACCTGGTCGTGTGTGGGAGACTCGGGCACCGGTATGCACTGCGTCATCGGTATCCTGGCCGCCCTGATGCAGCGCCACACCACCGGAGTCGGCCAACAGGTCGAAGTGTCCATGCAGGACGCGGTGGTGAATCTGGTGCGGGTCAGCCTGCGCGACCACCAGCGTTATGGCAAGCCGGTTGAACGCAGTGGCAATCAACTCGGTGCCTTTGTCCCGGCCACGACGTATCGGTGCCATCCCGGAGGGCCCAACGACTATGTGTTCATTATTGCCCAGCAGCAGATGTGGGACCCCTTGCTGTGCGCCATACAACGGGCAGACCTGATTGACGACCCACGCTATCACACCCCCGAGGCCCGGGCTGAGCGCGGCGCTGAGGTGAACGCCTTTATCGAAGCATGGACAGCGAAAAAACCGAAACATGAAGTCATGCGGATTTTAGCCGAGGCCGGGGTGCCGTGCGGGGCGTGTCAGGACACGGGCGAAGTCATGAACGATCCGCATTTGCGCGAACGGGATATGATCCTCGAACTCGATCATCCCACGCGCGGCACGTACACCATGGCCGGCAATCCCATCAAACTGTCGGCTTCGGACGTCCCGCTGCGGCCCGCGCCCCTGCTCGGCGAGCACAGCACCGAGGTCTTGACGGAACTCGGCTATGACGCCCAGGCTATCGCGACTATGCGAGACGCAGGGCTGATCTAGCGCTTCACCCAATGCTCTTAACGCGCAGAAAGGGACAGCTCGATAGGACTGTCCTTTTTTTGTACACCCGCTCCTAAAAATCTCTTGCAAAAATCGAGTAAGACACCGTATCGTAGCAGCACTAGAAGGTTCTCGGGGAGTTTTTTCCAATAACCGTCCTAAACAAGGAGGGTGTTTTATGGCGGACTATGGTGTTATTTCGGCGGATTCACATTTCGTAGAACCCACAAACATCTGGAAGGAGCGAATCGATAAGAAGTTTCGAGATAAGGCTCCGCATACGGTGAAAGACCTCAACGGGAAAGAGGGCGAGTATTTTGTCTGCGAGAATATTACGCCCTTTCCAGTGGCGGCGTTTTTTGGTGCGGGCGTACCGTCAGAAGATCTACCTGAACATAACAAAAAAGGCATGGATCAGGCCCCAGCCAGTGTATGGGATCCGGCCGCCCGGCTGAAAGACCAGGACCGTGACGGTGTGGTTGCCGAGGCGATCTACACCTCCATGGGTATGCCGCTGTACATGCTGGACGATGTAGAACTGCGGTGCTCCTGTTTTCGCGCGTATAATGACTGGTCGACAGAGTATTGCAGCCATGATCCGAAACGGCTTCTGCCACTCGGGCTTATTACCTTGGAAGACATTGATGCCGGGGTAAAAGAGCTTGAGCGCTGCGCCAAAAGAGGCGTCAGAGGAGCGATGATTTGGGCCGAGGCGCCGGCCGAGCGGCCGTACAGCCATCCCGACTATGATCCATTCTGGGCGGCGGCATCAGATCTCAACATGCCTCTCTCGCTGCACATCCTGACGGGCCGAAAGGGTACCGGAGTCGATTTCTTTAGCGGCAACCTCGCCCTCCAGGCCACCACGCTATACCACGAGGTCGAGCGGTCCTTGGCGGTCTTTGTCCTGGGCGGTGTCCTGGAGCGTTTCCCCAAACTAAAGATCGTTTCGGCTGAGAACGACGTCGCTTGGATGTCGTATTTTATGTGGCGCATGGATCTCATACACGGGCGGTTGGGATCTATGGGAACGACGGCGAAGTTGAGCCTCAAGCCGAGCGACTATGTGCGGCGGCAGGTGTATGCGACCTTTATTAATGAGCCGTTGTTTATCCGCACGCTTGACATCTATGGTCCGGACAATGCCATGTGGTCGTCGGACTATCCGCATACGGCTGCGACCTGGCCGCGTTCTCAGGACTTTATTAATGCGACGTTCAATGAGCTCTCAGCAACCGACCGGCGTAAGATTGTGCACGACACCGCGGCGAAGCTGTACAATATTGAAGTCTGAATAACAGTCTTCAAAACAAGGAGGGCATTATGCCACAGTTTGATACCGTCATTAAAGGCGGAACGATTGTTGATGGTACGCTGATACCGCCGTTCAAGGCTGATATCGGCATCGCCAATGGCAAGATTGCTAAAATCGGCAAGATTAATACCAACGCTGGAGCAAAAATCCTTGATGCCTCGGGGATGATCGTCGCTCCAGGGGCAGTTGACCTGCATGCTCACTATGATGCCCCGCTCCACTGGGACCCCTATTGCACCATAGGCAGCTGGCACGGCGTGACCTCGGTCACCAATGGGAACTGTGGGTTTGGCTTTGCGCCTGTGCACCCCAAGGACGCGGACCGCTCAATGTACTCGATGGAGCGCAACGAAGCGATTCCGTTTGATGCCATGAAGGCCACGATGCCTTTCTCCTGGGAGACCTTTCCGCAATGGATGGATCACATCGATCGGCTGCCCAAAGGCATCAACATGATCCAGCTCGTGCCGGTCACCCCACTGGTGAGTTATGTGATGGGTGGCTGGGACCAGGCCAAGAGCCGCCAGCCGAACGACACCGAGATGAATCAAATCCTCCAGATCATGGATGAAGCGATGGCAGTCGGCGCTAACGGCTGGGCCGCCCAGCGCTTAACCGGCTATGGAGCTTCGGTCCAGCGGGACTATGATGGCACGCTGATGGTCTCGGACATGATGTCAGATGAATTCTATCTGGCCTTAGCCAAGGGCATGAGTAGGTATGACCACGGTACCATCCAGTTTGCGCAGAACTCTGGCGCCATTGATGAAGGTCTGGAGGGCAACCGGCGGGATATGAGTTTCGGTGGGCAGCTCGCCGAATTGGCAACCCATCCACTCATCTTTAACGCCGTCCTCGTGACCGATGAGAAGCCGGAAATATTCCGGACCATGCTGAGCGTGGTGGACGAATACAATAAGAAGGGCGTACCGTTGGTGGCGCACGGCTTGACGAAGCGTCTCGATTTTCGTTTTTCGTTCTCGGACGAATGGAACCTCTTTGACAATGTGGATGCGTGGCGGGAAGCGACGTTGGGAACCGAAGAGGAGCGGAAGACAAAGCTCGCCAACCCCGACCTGCGGGCGTCTATGAAGGCTGAGTATGATCGGACCAAGCAGCCCAGGGCCTTGGGTGACATCGCCACCTTTTTGTGTAGAGGGGTGAACAACGAGGAGCTGAGAAATAAGTACCGGGATCGGTTGGTGGGAGACATTGCCCGGGAAGAGCATAAGCACGTCGTTGATGTGCTCCTCGATATCTCAGCCGCCGACAACTGGAAGACCGAATGGCTCACCCCGATGCGGAACCAGAAGCCTGAGTACTGTAGGGAGCTCTTAAGCCACCGTACGGTCGCCGGCTTTTCCGATGGCGGTGCGCACACCAAGTTCCAGACCCTGGGTGCGTATGTCACGGATCTGCTGACCTGGATGGTGCGGGATACAGAGACCATTACGCTGGAACAGGCCCACTATCATCTGAGCTATCTGCCGGCCTGGACGGCGGGGTTCAAGGATCGTGGCTGTCTGCGGGAAGGCCTGGCGGCCGATATTCTGGTCTACGATCTCGAAAAGCTTGCTATCAAGCCAACCGAGATCCTCCACGATGTCCCGCCCAACAACTGGCGTCGGGTGCAAGGCGCAGAGGGCTACCGCTGGATCATGGTCAACGGGGAGGTGAGCTTCGAGGACGGCAAGTCCACCGGAGCGCTGCCGGGTAAGTTAATCCGCTGTCATCAGTTGTAGGCTATTCGCAGGACACACAGATTCCCTCTTCCCTCGTGGGAGAGGGCTGGAGTGAGGGGGTGTTCGGTCCTGGTGTGAGCGTCCGCTTCCCCATTTCGACCGCACGGGGGCTGGGTAGAAACTCTGCCCCCGATTTTATGGGATTCGTGAGGGCGGCAGTGATCGAAAGGAGGACTCATAATGGCAGAACAGGGTATGATGATTTCCGCCGATTCGCACGTTATTGAACCACGTAAGCTCTGGGTTGAGCGGGTGAACACTCCGTTTCGTGACCGCGCGCCGCAGGTTATGGCAAACCCTGGCAATCTCAAGGGCGAGTGGTTTATCTGTGAGGGACTGGAGCCGCGACCGGCCTCGCTGGCCTTTGCCGCGGGCAAGGACCCGAGCGAGTACAACGAGTTCCAAGAAGCTACGAATTATGACGATGGCCTGCCCGGTGGCTGGGAGGCTGCGCCACGTCTCAGAGACATGGCACTCGACGGCGTTGAGGCCGAGGTTATCTATACCACGCTCGGGTTCCGTTTGTTTGGATTGTTAGACGAGCTGTTTCAGCGTGAACTCTTTCGCGTCTACAACGACTGGCTGGCTGAATTATGCCAGTACGATCCGAACCGCCTGCTGGGATTAGCCCTGATCCCTTTGCTGGATATTGAGGCCGGGATCACGGAACTGCGACGGAGCGCAAAGCTGGGGTTACGGGGCGCTCTCATTATGTGTTCTCCACCCGAAGGGCAGGACTACGCGGACAGTCTCTATGACCCGTTCTGGGCGGAGGCGCAGGAGTTGGGGATGCCGCTTAGCCTGCACCTCGGAACAGGACATGGCAAAGAGAGCCGCTATGATTCTAATCTGTTCCTGCGCGTGATGAGTATTCCACATGAAGTGCAACGAACATTCACCAGCCTCATATTTGGCGGAGTATTAGAGCGCTTCCCCAATCTCAAAATTGTTTCTGCTGAGAATGATATTGGCTGGGTGCCACACTTCCTGGCTCGGGCGGATATGGCGTTTCACAAGCTTGGTTCGGTGAAACTTGGTACCTGGCAGGGCGTCAAGCTGGGCAGGCTGCCCAGCGAATATTTCCGCCGCCAGGTGTATGCAACATTTATCGATGATGAGGTCGGAGTCCGCAACTGTGACCTTTTTGGTACGGACAACTATATGTGGTCGAGCGATTATCCCCATCTCATGGCTACTTGGCCGCGATCGCGCGAAGCCGTGGAACGGAACTTCCGAGGTACAAGTGAAGAGGTAAAAAGAAAGGTCGTTTGTGGGAATGTCACCCGGCTGTACAATATTGATTTGAACGAAGCTGGTTAGGGTGAGGAAAAGGTAAAAGGAGGGCCTTATGGATATCGGTTTACTCTTTCCCTTTCGGAATCCCCCCCAATGGCGCAAGCCGTTTCCCCAATTCTATGCCGAGCAATTGCGCCAGGCCCAGGTGGCCGAGGAACTCGGCTATGACACGATCTGGCTGACCGAGCATCACTTTGCCGAAGACGGCTACTCGCCCTCGCTGCTGCCGATTGCCGGGACGCTGTCCGCGATGACGAGTCGGGTGCGGATTGGGACATTTCTGATCCTCTTACCCCTGCATCATGCCGTGCGGGTTGCCGAAGACGCGGCAACCGTGGATATCCTGTCCAACGGGCGCTTTGACCTGGGACTGGGACAGGGGTATGCCCCTGTCGAGTTTGCCGGTTATGGCATCCCGCGCAAGGAACGCGGCTCACGCATGGAGGAGGGGGTTGAGGTCATCCGAGGCATCTGGACCCAGGATCCCTTCTCCTATGAAGGCCAACACTATCAGTTGAAAGATATTCGCCTTCAGCCCAAACCGGCCCAGAGTCCACATCCGCCCTTGTGGATCGGTGCCAACGCGCCCAAGGCGATCGAGCGGGCCGCGCGCCTGGGCTGTCACTTTCTCGGCGGTGGAGCCTCGGAAGCCCAGGAAGCCTATGATGCCGCATTGCGCCAGCATGGGCGCGACCCCAACGATTATCATGCAGCCCAGTTGCGCTGGGCGTATGTCGCGCCGAGCCACGATCAAGCCTGGGATGAGGCCCAGGACCATCTCCACTACATGCTGAGCTGGTATGGTCGCTGGTTGTCCGAGGCCAAGGACTTTCCCGGCGCCGAGCAGTTCGGCCAACTGCCGCCTCCAGCCGAGTTGCGGGAGCATCCCGAGCGCTTGCTCGCCAGTCCCATGATCGGCACCCCGGAAGAGATCGGACGTGAGATTGAGCGGTTTACCCGAGAGGTGCGCACAACGCATCTCGTCCTGGGCATGCACCTGCCCGGCCTCGACCCGGCCAAGAGTCAACGCTCAATGGAACTCTTCGCCAAAGAAGTGATGCCCGGACTCAACTGAATACGTGAAAAAAAGGCAGCGGCGGGACTCTATTCTACCGGTTCGTCTCCAGCCATTTCTTGAAATCATCAACCACGCCGCCCTGCCATAACGACACGCCGCCCCGGTAGGCGGCCCGGGCGATCATATGCGCGCCGACCGGGGCGGTCAGAAAGAGGAAGACGATAATCAGGAACTCTTTCAGCCCGGAGGAGAGCCCCAAATAGCGCAGGTAGAGCAGCGAAGCCAGGACCACCCCGGCCACGCCAAACGTGGTGCTCTTACTCGTGGCGTGCATGCGCGCGTACACATCCCTCAGCCGTAACAGGCCGAAAGTCCCGGTCAGGAGAAAAAACAGGCCGACGAGTAAGAGGACACTAACGAGGGCGTCGAGTATGTACGGGACTTCCATCAATCACTGTTCCTCTCAGCAGATATTTGGCCGCTGCGACCGTTCCCAAAAATGAGAGAATGGCGAGCACCAGGGCAACATCGATATACAGCGCACTCTGAGCACGGATCGAAATGACGATAATAGCGGCAACCAGATTAATCGAAATATTATCGAGGGCCACAACCCGGTCGGGAACCGTGGGTCCACGCAGCGCGCGATACGCACTGAGTAAGATCGAGAGCGTGATGCCGATCAGCACGACGACAGAGATAAATGGCGTAATCATTGGGCAATGAGCAAGAGATAGCGTTCAAATCCGTCTTTAATGATACGGATTTCTTCCTCCACATCATCGACATCGAGAAAGTGAATAAATAAAAACTGCCGATCCGGACTCACCTCAACCGACAGCGTTCCGGGCGTCAGGGTAATCATATTCGCCAGCAGGGTAATCAGGACATCGTTCTGCAAGGACAGCGGGTAGGCCACAATGCCGGACTGTATTTTGAGTTCAGGAGCCAGGACCTGTCTGACCACGGTCCAATTGGCAATCAGGAGTTCCTTTACAAAGAAGAAGACGAGTTGCACGCTCAGCGTGACCTTACGGAAATAGCGCCGCTCCTGGTGAAAGGAGCGTGGGAAGAACAGCATGGCCGAGAGGCCGACCAGAAAGCCAATCACGAACTGACGCAAGGATATCTCGTCTTGCAGCAAGCACCAGGCGAAAGCCAGAACGATATTGAAAAAAAGACGAGTCACCATAAGACATCCGGTCCCAAGACTGCGGCAATATACACCCGGGGATCAGATACTTGTGCGGCGGCCACCTGAGCCACACTGTAGAGTACGCCTGGGAATAACCCGATCCCAACAATAAAAAAGACGAGCAGGACGACACCGGGCAAGAGGGGTTGGAGCGACACCGGCCGGCGCTCTCCTGTTTCTTCGCCCCAGAAGATACCATTCCAGATTTTGAGCATAGAGGCCAGCGTCAGCAGGCCGCCCAAGAGCCCGATGCCGACATAGCCGTAGCGACCGATCTCCATACCGGCCTGCAACACGATAAACTTACTGAAGAAGCCGGCTAGTGGAGGGATACCGGCCAGGCTCAGGGCCGCCAGTAAAAAGAGCGTACTCAAGGGTATTGAGTGAGATTGCAGACCACCCACCGCTTTGAGGTGGGTCGAGCCGGTTGCCGCCTGCACGACACCGGCAATCAAGAAGAGGGCCGACTTCGCCAGCACGTAGGGCACCATATAAAACAGGGCGCCGGCCAATGCCTGCGGCGTCAACAGGCCGATACCCAGAATGAGATAGCCGATCTGACTGATGATGTGGTAGGACAGAATCCGCTTCATGTCCATCTGGGACAGCGCCCCAAAGACGCCCAGGAGCATCGTCAGGGCAGCCAGAATAAGCAGCAGTTCATGGGTAACGGACGGGTCATGACGGAAGATCAGTGTAAATGTACGGAAGATGGCATACACGCCCACCTTGGTCAGGATCCCGCCAAAAAACGCACTCAAGCCCGCTGCGGGCTGGAAATACGGTCCGGGCAGCCAAAAGTAGAGTGGAAAAATGGCCGCCTTGGTGCCGAACACAAACAAGAAGACCAGGGACAGAATGGTCAGCGTCGGGTCCAGCTCCCCGGAGTTGGTCTGAATTTTATAGGCCAGGTCCGCCATATTGAGCGTGCCCATCGTCCGATACAGCACGGCCAGGCTGATCAGAAAAAAGGTCGAGGCGATCAGGTTGATGACCACGTATTTGACCGTCTCTCGCAGTTGGCCGGGTTGTGAGCCAAGGGCCAGGAGCGCAAACGATGCGATCAGCAAAACTTCAAAAAAGACAAAGAGATTGAATAAATCTCCAGTGAGAAAGGCGCCGTTCACGCCCATGATGAGAATAAAGAAGAGCGGGTAATAAAAATGCTCCTGATGCGCTTGCTCAACCGTGCGCAGCGAGAAGGCCACCACGGCAACCGCAACCGTCATGGTCAGGACGACCATGGTCATGCTGAGCACGTCGGCAACCAGGATAATGCCGTAGGGTGCGGCCCAATTGCCCATCCGCAGCACGACAATCCCCTGCTGGCCGTCTTGCAACAGAGACAGCAGACCCACGACGGACAGCCCCCACAGCCCCAGACTGACGCTGAGGCTCACCCCGCGCTGAAAGACGTCCCGTTTATGAAAGGCGGCTAAAAAGGCTGCCGTGACAACCGGACCCATAATAAACAGAACGAACAGGTCTGGAGCCATCATGTGTTTTCACGGGGGAAGTCTCCCCCGAGCCCCCTCACTCTTCTCCCCCAGCCAATTCATCAACCACATCCGATCCGTACACCTGTCTGACCCGAAAGGCCAAGACGGTTGCAAATGCAGTCATGCCAAAACTGATCACAATCGCGGTTAAGACCAGTGCCTGGGGGAGTGGGTCAACGTAGGGTGCCTCAGTCGTCAGCAGAGGGGGATTGCCCCGCGTCAGACCCCCTGAAACCATGAGGGCGAGATTGGCCCCATGCGAGTACAACGACAGGCCAACCACCACCCGCAGTAAATGCCGCTGCAAGATCAAATACGTCCCACAGCCAAACAGGACGCCGATCACGCTGATAATAACGAAGTCCACGGGTGTATCCTCAGCCGGTATCAATCCTCGGCAATCGTCCGAATAATGCCAAACGAGGTTCCGACCACGACCAGGTAGATACCAATGTCAAAACCCATGGCGGTGACAAGTTCAATCTCACCGAGCAGCGGAAAGCTATAATGTCCAATCGCACTGGTCAGAAACGGATAGCCAACGAGTAAAGACCCCAGACCAGTACCCGCGGCAAGGAGGAGTCCGGCCACGACCAGGCGGAGTGGCTTCCAGGGCATATCCTGTGGGAAGGAGCCCACATGAAAAGCCATCATCTGAAACGTCATCGCCACCGCGGTGAGCACACCGGCGATAAACCCGCCACCCGGCGCATTGTGGCCGCGCAGCAACAGATAAATGGCAAAGACCAGCATGAGGTGGAGGGTGAGCCGGGCAAACGACTGGAGAATGGGCGAGGGAAAGGAGACAAAAATGGTTCCCAAGGGGCGCTGCCCGCGGACGCCCAACCCAACCATGGCCAGGACACCAAGGACGGCAACGCTGAACACCGTAATCTCGCCCATGGTATCAAAGCCGCGAAAATCAACCAGGATCACGTTGACCACATTGTATCCACCGGCCAGGAGATGACTGTTCGACAGATAGTAAGACGGAATAGGGGAGGGGAGCGAGGGACCGACAGTCGCCGCAAAAAGCAGCCCGCTGACCAGGAGGCCTATACCCACGCTAATCCCGATATTGAGCCCACGCGCATATGATAGGTGTGGCTGAGGGGCAACGACCATGATCGAGAAGTAACGCAGGACCAGGAGAAACAGGACGAGACCGACCGCTTCTACCAGGATCTGGGTTAAGGCCAGGTCCGGCGCGCTGAAGAGTATGAAGAAAATCGACATGAGCGCGCCGACCAGGCCGAGCGTCAGCACGAGGACAATACGCGAGTGGGCCCGGCAGCACATGACCGCGGCACCCGCCATCAGCCCGGCCAGCCCCAGCTCATAGTATTCCGGGAGAACCAGGCCACCCAGGTCCACCCGGAGCGGCGTTACCGCAAAGAAATGCCATAATGGAAGACTGAGCCCCACAATGAGGGCGACCAGGAGGTAGCGGACATAGTCGGTCACCGAGCCGGTCATATACAGCGCCCGCGTCCACTGAAAGAGGCGGGTGAAGCCGGTCAGACCGTCTGCGTACAGCCGGTTGAACGAATACGCGGCTTGGCGCTCGCGTATGGCCCCAAGAAAACGCTGCCGCAGCAAAAAGGCGCTGCCACCCAGGACAATCGTCAGCACACTCAACCACAGGGCGGGAGTCAGGCCATGCCACAAGGCCAGATGAAACTGGGGCGGAGCCCCGTGAATCACGGTAAAAGCCGGCGTCACCAAGGCTTCCGCCAGACTGGGAACGAGCCCGAACAGCACGGCCAGGCCGCTCAGGACGACAATGGGTGCAATCAGACCCAGCGTGGAGTGCTGCTCGGCGTGCGGGGAGGCAGGCTGTTGCTGAGGCGGAGGGGCGGCCGGGGCGAAAAACGTCCCGTGAAAGAAAATGAAAGAATACAAAAAAGTCAGACAACTGGCAGCGACGGCCAGTATCGTCAGAAGAGGAAACGTGTCCTCCAATAGATATGAGATGCCGGACACGTTTCCTCTTTGCAGCAGGTCCGCTTCGAGGACGCCCTCATAGAATAATTCTTTACTTATGAAACCACCCAAGGGCGGCAGGCCGGCCATGGACAGGGAAGCCAGGGTCGCCGCCACGGTTAAGACCGGCATGAGGGCACGCAGGCCGCCGAGTTGACGGATATCGCGTGTCCCCGCTTCGTGCTCGACCGTCCCGGCGGTGAGAAACAGCGCGCCCTTGAACGCCGCGTGGTTGAGAATATGCAGGACGGCCGCAAAGAGCGCGATTTCGGTTTGCAGGCCAAGCAGGACGACGATCAAACCCAATTGGCTCACGGTTGAGTTGGCCAGCAAGGCTTTGAGATCGACCTGCTTACAGGCCAGCACACCGCCCCACACCAGGGTGACCGCACCGACACTGGTCACCGTGGCAGACCAGGTGGGATCGTCCGCAAATAACGGCGTCAGCCGGGCAATCAGATACAGCCCGGCTTTGACCATCGTGGCGGCATGCAGATAGGCGCTCACCGGGGTGGGCGCCTCCATGGCCGACGGCAGCCAGATATGGAACGGAAACTGAGCCGACTTGGTGAAAGCAGCAGCCAGGAAGCACAGTCCCGCGGCCGTCGATATGGGGGTGGAGTTGGCAATCAGGACCGACAGCTCGAAGGTGCCGTGCTCGGCATACACGGCCAAAATGCCGAACAGCATGACCAGGCCGCCAATCGCCGTCAGCCCAAACGCCTTGCTCGCGCCTTCACACGCCGCCGCCCGATGGGAGCGAAAACCGATGAGCAGAAAAGACGAGACGCTCGTCAACTCCCAGAAGACCAGCAACAAGACCAGGTTATCGGCCAGCACGGCGCCCATCATGGCGGCGTTAAACAAGAGCAGCAAACGGTAGAGGCGCGACAGCGTGGGGTCGTCAGCCATGTAGAACGTGGCATAGACAAAAACGAACACGCCCACACCCGAGATCAGACCGGTGAAGAGCCAGCTCAGGCCGTCCAGACTGAAACTCAGATACAGCCCCAGGCTCGGCGCCCACGGCCAGGAGCACTGAATCCCTTCTCCGGCCTGGACCGTTGTCCAGAATGAGCTGACGATCAGCAGTTGAAGAATCGGAACGAGGCTATAGGCCGGCGCCAAACGCCGACGCCAGCGCTCCGGCCAGGCCACCAGCGAGCCGAGTAAGGGCAGGAGAATCAGGCTGATAAGGAGGAATCCAGGCACGCCGTTCACATCACCATGCTTACTGATTACAGAACAAACTTAGCAAGGGCCATGAGTCCCCAACCCCCAACCCCTAATCCCTAATCCCTAATCCCTAATCCCTAATGCAATACCCTGCCTCCCCTGATGTGTCTAACCCATAAGCGGCCCATGTCCCCGCCGTTGATGGATATCCGGGCTTTTCCGTCTCTCCGATTCCCTCTACAACTCAGATTTCCACGCCGGGACCAAAACTTTGGGCCGATTATCTGCAGGAAGCAGGAGGTGTGGCCTGAGCGCCCTCCACAACGGAAGAGGACTATCAAAGAGAGCCTGGACGCATCGCACTCTTCCGTTGTGGAGTTGAAACAACTAAATAAGCTGCTGGAGCGTGGATTTGTGGTCTCTGAAGACCCGCGTGGAGAAGTCGGCCGTCCAAAGCGCCATTGGTCGGTCTCCGGTGTGCCTGTTTGATGCGTCAGGAACGTCAGGAAAGAAAGTAAGGGGTGTCGTATGCCCATGAATATTCTTGGTATGATCGGCGTGGCCCCACCGGGTGGTGGCGCCACGCTGCACGTCATTGGGGGTGGTATTGATCGAGACTACCTGCGCCGTTTTGCCCAGGCGCATGAGCAGGCCGGTTTTGACTCCGTATTAGTCGGCTACACGTCTTCCTCTGCCGAAGGCTTTCAGGTTGCACAATACGCTGCCGCCTACACCGAACAGATCAACTTCCTCGTCGCCCACCGTCCTGGCTTTGTCATGCCGACCCTCGCCGCGCGGACGGCTGCCACGTGCGATACGCTGACCGGCGGACGGCTGTGGCTCCACATCATTTCGGGTACAGCCGATGCTGAGCAACAACGTGACGGTGACTGGCTCAGTCATGATGAGCGCTATGCACGCACAGAAGAATATCTGGAAATCCTGCGCCGGATGTGGACGGCCGACAAGCCATTCAACTTTGAGGGGCGCTATTACTCGGTCAAGAAAGCTTTCTCTGAAGTCCGCTCCGCCCAGCAGCCCCATGTGCCCATCTATTTTGGTGGGGCCTCTGATGCTGCGGTTCAGGTTGGAGCCAGGCATGCTGATGTGTATGCCCTCTTTGGCGAGCCACGCGCCTCGGTGAAAGCCATGATAGACCGTATCTCCGCAGCAGCGGCACGGTATAACCGCCAGCCTCGTTTTAATGTGTCTCTCCGACCGATTATTGCGCCGACTGAGGGAGCAGCGTGGGACAAAGCGCGCGGCATCCTGGCTCGTTTAGAAGAGTCTCGCCCTCGATTACCGCTCAAGGTCGAAGCCGAGTTTAGCCGTCGCCTGACCCAGTTGGCTGACGAGCAAGAGGTCTATGATGAACGCCTGTGGATGGGCCTGGTGAAGATCTCCGGGGCAAGCGGGAATACCACGGCCTTGGTCGGGACTCCTGAGCAAGTCGCAGCATCCATCGCCGCCTATTACGACTTGGGCATGCGCGGTGTGCTCATCCGTGGATTTGATCCGTTGAATGACGTCACGGAATTTGGCCGAGAGCTCATCCCGAGAATCCGGGCGCTTGTGGCTGAGCGTGAGGCACAAGCCGCATAGCACACAAGGAGAGACGTGTATGGTTACATCGGAGAAAGTGGCGCTGGTGACGGGCGCGTCGCGGGGTATCGGTCGAGCCGTGGCGCTCAAACTTGCCCAAGAGGGGGCGCGTATCGCCATCCATTACAACCAAAACCAGGCCGCCGCCGAGCACACCCTGGCGACCTTACCTGACGGCGCGCATCAGATCTTTCAGGCCGACCTGGCCGACGCAAAAGCCGTAGAAGCGCTGATGTCGGCGGTAATCAGCCGGATGGGCGGCCTCCGGATTGTTGTGAACAACGCCGCCATCAACGAGTGGCAGCCGCCGCTCCGGGTTGACTACGCGGTGTGGAACGACGTATGGCAGCGCTCGCTCGACACCAATCTGGTCGGCCCGGCCAATGTGATGTTCTGGGCCGCCCGGCATATGGCAGAGCACGGCGGCGGGCAAATGGTGAATATCTCCTCCCGGGGCGCTTTTCGGGGAACGCCCAAAGCGCCCGCCTACGCGGCGAGTAAGGCCGCCCTCAACGCCCTGAGCCAATCGCTGGCCCAGGCATTCGCCCCGCATAACATCTTTGTGTACGTGGTCGCGCCAGGCTTTGTGGAAACGGATATGTCCGCCTCCATTCTTGCCAGCCCCCGCGGTGAAGCCATCCGCCAGCAGAGCCCGTTGGGTCGAGTGGGCAAGCCGGAAGAGGTGGCCGCCCTGGTCGCCTTCCTCGCTTCGGGCGAAGCAAATTTTGCAACCGGCACCATTGTCGATGTGAACGGCGCTTCGTATATGAGGACGTAGTGCTTTCCAGTATTCCTCCTCGGAGTTGGGCTGTGCTAGATAAGGAAGGCAATGGGCAACGACATTATCGAACTTCTTGAAAGCCAATCTGAGGCGCTCAAGGCTCATGGAGTAAAAAAAATCGGGATCTTTGGCTCGCAGGCCAGAGATGAGGCCGACGTGAAGAGCGATGTGGATGTGTACGTCGAGCTGAACGAGGCGCAGCGAACTTTCAGAAACTTCAACGCCATATACGACATACTGGAAGCGGTGCTGCATCGACAGATCGATCTGGTAACGGATAGGGCGCTCTCGGAGCGAAAGGCGAAGATCATTCTCCCGACAGTTCGCTATGCCTCGCTTGGTCACTGAACTCTTACGCGATATCCTCGAAGAAACTGCGTTTCTGATTGAGCATGCGAGTCAGCTCTCGTTCGCGGATTTCCTCAACAATGAACAAGCGAAACGCGCCTTTGTCCGAAGCCTGGAGATCATTGGGGAAGCAGCCAAACGGATTCCTCAAGATGTTCGAGACCTTGATCAGGACATTCCATGGAGAAGCATCGCGGGAATGCGTGACCGGCTCATTCATGACTATGCCGGGACGGACTATGGTATCGTGTGGGATGTTGCCGTTCATGAGGCTCTTGAGTTGGCGGAGCGTATCGAACGGCTTCTACGGTTTTTGGAAGAAGACTAACGCCTGTCAGCCTGCGCCGCCCGCACCAGCCGAAACAGTTTCTCCGGGGTAATCGGAATCTCGTTGATCTCTATGCCCAGGTGAGCCAGGGCGTCGGAGACCGCGTTGGCAATCGCGGCCGGCGCGCCGATGGTGCCGCCCTCTCCCATGCCGCGAAATCCGCCCAGCGTGGTCGGGGAGGGCGTCTCGATGTGATGGACTTCTATGGGCAGGAGTTCGGAGGCGGTGGGAACGAGGTAGTCCACCAGCGAGCCGGTCAGCAGTTGGCCTGCGTCGTCGTACACCACTTCTTCATACAGAGCGGCCCCAATGCCCTGGGCCACGCCGCCGCGCACCTGACCCTCAACGATCAGCGGATTAATGATCCGGCCGCAATCCTCAACCACAATATAGCGCTTGACGGTGACGGCATACGTTTCGGTATCGATCTCCACGACCGCAACGTGGGTGGCGCTCGAAGCCGTCCCAAAGAACGGATCGTAGAAGCGTGTGACCTCCAGCCCCGGTTCCATGTCTTTGGGCAGCCGTCGCAGGCCGGCATAGGCCGTCTTTGCGACATCACGGAAAGGCAGGCGACGTTCCGGCTTGTCGCGCAGGAAAACCTGGCCGTCTCGGATGTCCAGGTCGGCCGGATTGCTCTCCATCAGGTGGCCGGCGATCTTCAGCGCCTTTTCCTTGAGCGCCTGACCCGCCCGGATGGCTGCGCCGCCGGCTAACACGGCGCTGCGGCTGGCATAGGTTCCCGTTCCTTGTGGCGCGAGCGCGGTATCGCCGCAGATCACCCGAACGCTATCAAAGGCAACGCCCAGCGCATCCGCCACAACCTGGGCCAGCGCGGTCTCATGGCCCTGCCCTTGGGGAGCGACGCTGAAGGCGGCGGTCACGCTCCCGGCTGGGTCGACGCGCAGGAAGGCGGCCTCCGTCCCGGTCGCAATCGGCATGCCCGGCGAGACCGGAATAGCCGACCCCACCCCGGTCAGTTCAATATAGGTGGCAAAGCCAACGCCGACCCATCGCCCCGCGGCGCGCGCCTGCGTGCGCCACTGTGCGGTCGCCTCAAAGTCCAGCACATCCCGCGCCTTTTGCATGCACTCGGTCAGGCTGGCCTGATCCCACACAAGGCCGGACGGTGTTTTGTACGGAAATTCATCGGCTCGGATATAGTTCTTGAGCCGTAGTTCGACCGGGTCCAGGGCCAGCCGGCGCGCGGCCCGGTCCATCAAACTTTCCAGCACAAAGGTCGTAATCGGACGGCCCACCCCGCGATACGGTCCCATCGGCGCCTTGCACGTGGCCACCCCACGGTTGCGTCCCCGATAGTGCGGCATCCGGTACGGGCCGGACAGAAAGCTGATGGTCTGGATCGGCTCAACCGTGGCCGTCCAGGGATAAATGGAGTACGCACCTATATCCGTTGTCACGTCTGCTCTGAGGCCGATAATGCTGCCGTCGGCCTGGAGGCCCAGTTCGGCATCCACGATTTCATCCCAGGCCTGGGTCGATGTCTTGAGGTCTTCCTGGCGGTCGCTGATCCATTTCACCGGTCGTTTCAGCAGGCGGGCGACCGCACACAGGACAATCTCTTCGGGATAGAGCGAAGACTTGGCCCCGAACCCGCCCCCCACGTCGGCGGCGACCACGCGAATGCAATGCTCGGGCATATCCAACAGGTCGGCCAGGGCATCCCGCAGCAGGCCCGGACATTGGGTGGCGGAGCGCAGGGTGAGCATCTCCGTCCCGGCATGATAGTCAGCCAGGCAGCCGCGATTTTCCATACACACGGTGGCGTGCCGCCGAAAACGGAAGCGCTCACGCATCCGCACGGCTGCACCGGCGAGTGCCGCCTCAACGTCGCCGCGGGCAAACTCGCGCGACAGAAGGACATTACTCCCGGCTTCATCATGCAGCACGGGCGCGTCGGGCTGGGCGGCGTCCGGTGCGTTGGTCACGCTCGGCAGCGGGTCGTATTCAACGCGCAGCCATTCAAGCGCGTCCTCGGCCAGATAACGATTTTCCGCCACAACCACGGCGAGCGCTTCGCCGACATAGCGCACCTTGTCAACGGCCAACGGCGGGAAGCTGGTCTCTTTATATTCCCGCATTTTCGAGGCGGCGCGAACCGGTTTGACCAGCGGGATGAGATCTGTGCCGGTGAGGACGGCGACAACGCCCTCCTGCGTGTGTGCCGCCGAGGTATCGAGCTGGGTAATCCGCGCATGCGCATACGGACTACGCAGGAAGGCGGCCTGGAGCAGACCCGGCGGATGATGATCATCCACATACGCGCCCTGGCCGGTCAGCAGCCGTCGATCTTCCCGCCGCTTCACCCGCGCGCCAATAAATTTGGGCGTCAACTCTGCCACGCTACTTCCTCAACTCAACACATCTCCTCCTCAGAGGGAATTATATCTTAAACCAGGCACCCGTTTTTCCAATTATTCATTCTATTCTGCTGGCACAAGCGCACAACAGTACAATCGATATTGGAGGGGATAGGACTGCCGGAAGCCGTCGTCGTAGGATATGCCCACCCCTTTGACATAGGAGCCCGCCGGACAGGTTTGAGACCCGTCGTGTTGGGCTCGAACCAATGGCTGCCATTCACAGCCATGGCTATCCCACTTCTCGGTAGCAGACCGCGCCTGTTCGAGGGCAGCCAGGCGCGCATCTAATCGCATATACGCGTATGCGGCAAGACAACTGAGCACGAGCAGAAGAATGAGTTCGGGCCGACTTGCCCCCCATCCGCGTTTCCGTTTCTTCTGCTTTCCTGTCAAATAGATGTCCATCATAACTGCCCCCCTCTCCGAGCCCTGAGCGTCTCCGCCGCGGCCTGAACGGCTTCAACTATTCCCTGATAGCCCGTACAGCGACACAGCACCGCGGATAAGCCCGCGCGGGTTTCTTCCTCACTCGGCGTCGCGTTTGTCTGGAGCAGATCATACGCGGTCATCAGCATGCCCGGCGTACAGAACCCGCACTGGAGTCCGTGGTGTTCCCAAAAGGCGGCTTGCAGCGGGTGGAGTTGGTCATCTTGGGCCAAGCCCTCAACCGTCATCAGCTCCGCGCCATCGGCCTGAACCGCCAGCATCAGACACGAACGGGCGGCTTCGCCGTTAATGAGGATCGTACACGCCCCGCAGATGCCGTGTTCACAGCCGACATGAGAGCCGGTCAGGCCCAGGTCTTCACGCAGAAAATCGACCAGCAGTGTGCGCGGCTCGGCCTGCCCCCGGTGCTCCGTGCCGTTGACGCGGAGCGTGATCGGTCTGGCTTGGCTGTGCTCGTGCGGCTCGCTCATGCCCTGCGCTCCTGGCCGCGTTCGAGTGCCCGCCGAATCGCCCGCCGCGTCAGCACCTGGGTTAAATGCCGCCGAAAATCGGCTGAGGCATGGATATCGCTGTCGGGTTCGACGAGTTCGGCTGCCCTGGCTGCGGCGCGCTGAATGCTCTGTTCAGTCACGCCCTGCTGCACCAGGATGTCCTCTGCGGCGCGCAGGCGGATGGGGGTTGGACCGACTCCAGCGGCGGCCAGACGCGCGGTCCGGCACTGCTCGCCCTCCGTGTGCATCACGCCGGCAACGCCCACAAGGGCAAAATCTCCGTGCCGCCGGGCAAACTCTTCAAACGCCCAGCCGCTCGTCGGCGGGGCGGGTGAAAAACGAATTTCGGTCACGACCTCGTTCGGCGCGAGGGCGGTTGTCAGATAGCTCACAAAAAATTCTTCAGCAGAGATACGTCGTTGTCCCCCCGGACTCTGAAGGACCAGTTCAGCATCTAAAACCAGGGCGACAGCGGGATATTCCGCCGCGGGGTCGGCATGGGCCAGGCTGCCGCCGAGGGTGCCGCGGGTGCGGATGGGCAGATGCCCGACCAAGGTGGTTGCCTCAGACAGCAGCGGCAGCCGGCGGCGCACCAGTTCCGAAAACTCAATCGTTCTCTGTCGGGTCAACGCGCCAATGCGGACCTGTCCATGTGCTTGCCGAATATACGACAGCTCCCTCACGCGGTTAATATCAATTAACGCGGACGGATAGCTCAGCCGGAAATTCAGCAGCGGCATCAGACTCTGGCCGCCGGCCAATACTTTTGCGTCGTCTCCATAGCGCTCCAGGAGAGCGAGCGCTTCGTCCAGGTGCGTCGGCGCGTGATAGGCAAACGGCGGCGGTTTCATCCTGCTCTGGCTTGTATCCGGCTCGGTACAGGTGGTAAAGGGTGCAACGTGACATGCAGAAAGGAGAAGCCTGACAATGACAAACCAACACGAGGACATTCAACGATTCTACGCGAGTTATCTGGATACGTTTCATACCGGCGAGGCCAAGGCGATGGTGCCGTTCTACCACGCGCCGTGTCTGTTCATCGCCGACCAAGGCGTGACCCTGCTTGCCAGCGAAGCCGAGATTGAAAGGCTCTTCGCCCAGATTATCCAGGACCTCAAGGGCCGGAATTACGGGCGAAGTGAGGTCACGAATATTCAGATCAAAGAGCTGACGGATCGTCTCGCGCTCCTCAGCGGCCTGGCCGTGCGCTACACCAAAACCGGGGAAGAGCTGGAACGCTTGGGAGCAAGCTACACCCTGCGCAAGACCGACGACCGCTGGCAAATTGTCTCCGTCGTAGCGCATAGCCCGGAGACCGTGGTGCGATTTGGGTGAGTTGCAGACACCCCTTAAGTATAGAGCACTTGTAGCCGCCAGGATTTGATATAAAATAAAGAGGACTTATATGCCTACCTATCGAACAGGTTCAGATGGTCAGAGAATAACGATACCCGACAGCTGGACTTCTCGGCAGGGATCGGACGGCCATGTTGTAGCAATTCCCCCAGGCGCAACTTCCCGTCAGGGCTCAGATGGACGCGTGGTCGCAATCCCTCCGGGAGCTACGTCTCGGCAGGGATCGGACGGCCGGGTGGTTGCAATTCCCTCAGGCTACACCTCCCGCCAAGGTTCGGATGGACGCGTGGTCGCAATCCCTCCGGGAGCTACGTCTCGGCAGGGATCGGACGGCCGGGTGGTTGCAATTCCCTCAGGCTACACCTCCCGCCAAGGTTCAGATGGACGCGTGGTCGCAATCCCTCCAGGAAAGACGACGCGTCAGAATGCCCGCGGTCGAGTTGTCATCAACGAATGAAGAAGTCTCCAGCCCCCCGTCTTTTCCTGTGACCGCCGTTGACTATTGGGCCAGCCAGCCGCCGTCCGCCGACATGGCATGGCCGGTCACGAATGAGGCCGCGTCTGAGCTGAGCCAAACAACCGCTTCCGCGATTTCTCCCGGCTGGCCCATCCGGCCGACTGGCTCCATTTCTGCGATCTTGTCAGCCATCTCGGCCTGGCCCTCGGTCAGACGACTGACCATGGGCGTCTCAACCGCGCCCGGACAGACACAGTTCACGCGGATACCACTCTGGGCGTATTCCAGCGCCGCGGCTCGCGTAATCCCGACCACGCCATGCTTACTGGCGATATAGGCCGGCAGGCGGTAACCGCCCACTAAGCCATAGGACGAGGAGGTGTTCACAATGGAGCCGCCGCCCTGCTTGAGCATCTGAAGAATCTCGTATTTCATGCACAGCCAGACGCCCTTGAGGTTAATTGACATGGTGCGATCCCAGCCCTCTTCGCTGGTTTCGGCGGTCAGCACGTTTTCCCCTTCGACCCCCGCGTTGTTATAGGCGCAGTCAAGGCGTCCGTACGTTTCGACGACCCGGCTGATGAGCCCCTCAACCTCAGCGGCTTGGGAGACATCGACCTGAAGAAAGCGGGCCTCTCCTCCCGCCGCGTGCACGAGCCGGACAGTCTCCTCGCCCCCGTCAACAACAATATCGCTGACCACCACGCTTGCGCCCTCGCGCGCAAAGGCGAGGGCCGAGGCGCGCCCAATGCCTGAACCGGCTCCGGTAATCAACGCAATCTTTCCCGCTAATACGCCTGCCATCGTGCTCCTCCTTTTGACCTTTTCTCTCCAGTATGCTTGTGTCTTACACGGTTTCGCTTGCGGCGGGCAAGCAACCATTCAGAGTGCCGCATAGAGATGCGATCATGAGCGGTGGGCACTGACCGCAGAAGAGTGGGTGTCGCAGAAAAAAGTGATCAGATAATAACCGGGTTGAACGGAGTAAAGAAGGACCGCCTTATAAGCGGAGGATTGAGAGCCGTGTTTAAAAACAAACATGCTGAATGTGTACATTAGTACCGGAAAAGTGTATTTTTTCGCGGAAGAGCTGTCGGGGGCGAATATCCAGGGAGCTGCCCTGGAAGAGGTACGGGCAAACTGACAGAAGGCTATTCCACTCGTGCTTGCAGAAGAGACCCGCCGCTGACGTGAACTTATCCGTGAGCTATTGTCTATCACAAGTGAAACGCCGCGACTTGGTTTGCCAGCTTGGGCGGCGTGGTTGCCAGTTCTTACGAGAAGGCGGGAACCATACCGCTTATGTCAATCGTGAGACCCAACAGGGGAGGAGGAGCCGGTATGAAGACATTAGGGCAATGCGGACTCGTGGTGTCCCTCATAGTGTTAATGGGCTTACTGCCAGCCGGAGCGCAGGAGGCCGACCAGGCCGAGCAGGCAGGAGAGCAGGCAGAACACATCATCGGACTTGAAGAAATGCGAGTGGTCGGCTCCCGGGCAGTGGGTCGTTCGGCCGCAGACTCGCCGGTGCCGGTGGACATCATTGACGGCGACAGCTTCAGGAATTACGGCGTCCGGGACATGAACAACCTGCTGGCCGCGACCGTTCCGTCCTACAACGTCTCTCAGCACGCCATCGGTGACGCGAACTCGCTGGTCCGCCCGGCCAAGATGCGTGGACTGCCGCCGGACTCGACCCTGGTGCTGGTCAACGGCAAACGCCGCCACCGCTCGTCCGCAATCAGCATCTTCACCTTCGGGCAGGCGCAGGGGGCGCATGGGGTTGATATTCGCTCGATCCCATCGATAGCGCTCAAACGGGTCGAAGTGCTGCGCGACGGCGCCGGCGCGCAGTACGGCTCCGACGCCGTGGCCGGCGTGCTGAACTTTGTGCTGCGCGACGCGCCCGAGGGCGGTACGGTCGAAGCCCGCTGGGGCCAGTATTATCAGGGTGACGGCGACCAGGTGAGCACCGCGGCCAACATCGGCCTGCCGCTGACCGACGCCGGCTTCGCCAACCTCAGCTTCGAGTTCACCAACTCCGACTCGACCGACCGCAGCTATGAACTCGATATAGAAAAGCCGCTGAGAAACGCCGGGCTTCCCGTAAAGCATCGCGCGATGGTGTGGGGCGCGCCGGATGTGCCGTACGACTATAAATTCTTCGGCAACTTCGGCCTCGACCTGGGCGACTCTCACCATGCCTACGCCTTCGGCAACTGGGCGGAACGCCAGATTATGGACTCGTGGTATTTCCGGGGCCCGCATCCGTCCGCGCCTACCGGTACGAGAGGGGTCTATCTGGACGGCGAACGCCTAAAGGTCGCCGACCTGACACCCGACGGCAGCGGTAACTGCCCGACAATCTTGGCGCGCGATTATGGCCAAAACGGCGTAGCCGCGCTGGCCCCGCTGGAGGGCAACCCGGACTGTTACGCGTTGGCCCAAAATCTTCCGGGCGGGTTCACGCCGCGGATGCGCGGCGGCGTCCGAGACTGGGGCATCACCTTCGGCCTGCGCGGGACGTTGCAGAGCGCCTCTGCGCTGCTCGACGGCTGGAACTACGACATGAGCGCCGTGTTCGGCCAGCACAGAACCACGTACTACATATGGAACACCGTCAACCCGCAACTTCTCCGCCTCAAAGACGCCATGCCGACGGAATACTTCGGACGCGCCTACGAGGAGCGGGACAAGATCTTCAATCTGGATTTCTCCAGGCTGTTCGACCTTGGCGTCTTCCACTCCCCGCTGAACGTCGCCTTCGGACTGGAGTACCGCGAGGAAGAGTATGAGATCGAATCCGGTGATAAGAATGGCTGGTGCTCTGATGACAACGGAGAATGTGATGGGCAACGGAAAGAGCGTGGCCTCGCAGCACAGGGGTTCAGCGTAGGCGGCCAGGCGTATCCCGCTATCCGCCCGGAGAATGCGGTGGAGGCCGAACGGGGTAGCTTCGGCGCGTATATCGACCTCGACGCCGACGTCATCAAGAACGTACTGGTTACCGCCGCGGGCCGCTTCGAGCACCATGAAGGCATCGGCGAATCCCTGGACGGCAAGCTCGCCGCCCGCTGGAGCCTGCTTGAGGAATATCTGGCGCTGCGCGGGTCGATCGGGACCGGCTTTCGCGCGCCGACCGTGGGACAGGCGAACTACCGGGACACGACCTACAACTTTGATTCCGAGACAAACCAACTCGTCGAAACGCCGACGCTTCCGGGGAGCCACCCGATTGCGATCCGGAAAGGGGCCAAGCCGCTGACGCCGGAGACCTCCATGTCTTTTTCGGTCGGGACGGTGCTCACCCTCAATGCCCTGACCGTCACCCTGGACTATTACAATATAGAAGTGAGAAATCGGATTGGGTTAACCAGCGCCCAGGGTATCACCCCTGAAGATGTCGCCGCCCTGGCCGCTATAGGCGTCGATGCGAGTCGCGTGAGCAACGTGAGGTTTTTCACCAACGCTTTCGAAACGTATACGCAAGGCCTCGATCTCGTGGCAACCTATCCGCTGGAGTTGTTCGGCGGCAGCATCGGCAGGACTATGTTGACGTTTGCCGGCAACTGGAACGACACCAACCTCAATCTCGATTCAATCAACTCGCAGGTCATCAACTCGGTGCGCAAAGTTCAGGTCGAAGATGTCGAGCCGGAGTTCCGCTTCTCGCTGATGGCGGACCACACCTGGGGGGCATGGCAGTTCCTTTCCCGGCTGCATTACTACGACGGTTTCACCGAGCCGTATCAAGATTATAAGATCAACCCGCCCATCTATGCCCGTGCCCGTGCGTTGCTCGACCTGGAAGCGTCATACATGTTCGATTTCGGGCTGATCGTGGCCGCCGGAGTGGACAACTTGTTAGACACATATCCGACCAAGGTCAAACGGGTGCATCGTAATGAGTATGATGCCGGCCAGAAGTACCCGGTCACCTCGCCGTATGGATATAACGGCGGGTTCTACTACTTCAGGGCGTCGTACTCATTCTGAACCCTGGCGCTCTCACGCGCCAGGCGCAGTCAACGGGCGAGAGCAGCGTATGAGGAAAGTAGGACGATACGGCCTCAAGAGTGAACGTGTCCTTCCATCATAGATATGAGATGCTGGACACGTTTACTCTTGCTGGTATCGCTCCTGGTCTTGATCGGCTCGCTGCCGGTCGGGGCGCAGCCGGCCGCCCCGGCAGAAGAGATCGTCGGCCTTGAAGAAATCCGAGTGGTCGGCTCCCGCTCGGCGGGCCGCTCCGCGGCGGATTCGCCCGTGCCGGTGGACGTCATTGACGCTGACAGTCTCAGGCACTACGGCAGCACGGATATGAACGACCTGCTGTCCGCGACCGTCCCGTCCTACAAGGTCTTTCAGTATGGCATCGGTGTTGAGTCCGCCCTGGTCCGCCCGGCCAAGCTGCGCGGCCTGCCGCCGGACTCGACCCTGGTGCTGGTCAACGGCAAACGCCGCCACCGCTCCTCGGCGATTACCCGCTGGAGTTATGGCCTGGCGAGCGGTTCGCACGGGACGGATATCGCCTCCATCCCGTCCATCGCCCTCAAACGGGTGGAAGTCCTGCGCGACGGAGCCGGCGCGCAGTATGGGTCCGACGCGGTAGCCGGCGTGCTGAATTTCGTGCTGCGCGACGCGCCCGCAGGCGGCAGCCTGGAGACCAATCTGGGGCAGTACTACCACGGCGACGGCGACCGGGCGAATGTCGCGGCCAACATCGGCCTGCCGCTGACCGAGGCCGGTTTTGCCAACCTCAGCTTTGAGTTCACCAACGCCGATTCGACCAGCCGCAGCGTGCAGCGCGACGATGCCCGCCGCCTGATCGAGCACGGCAACGCCTTTATCCGCAAATCCGCGGCCCAGGTCTGGGGCGCACCGGACGTGAAGTACGACTATAAATTCTTCGGCAACCTCGGCCTCGACCTCGGCGACGAGCATCGGCTGTATGCCTTCGGCAATTATGCGGAGCGCGAGATTGAAGACACGTTCTACTGGCGCAATCCGGCCAGTTTTCCGGGCGTGTTCGCGAATGGCAATGAGTTGCTGGTCGCCGACCTGTCCGCGGACGGGATGTCCGGCAACTGCCCGACGATCACGACGAGCGATTATGTGGCGCAGGGCCCGGCCGCCCTGGCCGCGCTGGCGGGCCAGGACAACTGCTACAGCCTGGCCCAGGCCTTCCCGGGCGGGTTCACCCCCCGGTTCCGGGGCGTGGTGAACGACTGGAGCCTCGTCTTCGGCCTGCGTGGGAGCCTACGCAGCGCCCACGCCCTACTGGACGGCTGGGACTACGACCTGAGCGCCGGGTTCGGTCAAAACAGCATGGACACCTATCTCAGGAACAGCGTGAATCCGAATCTGATCAGCCTCAAGGCCGCGCTTCCGACCCAGTACAGAACCCGCAGGTACGAGGAGCGGGACAAGATTTTCAACCTGGACCTCTCCCGGCCATTCGACATCGGCCTGTTCGCCTCTGCGCTGAACGTCGCTTTCGGCCTGGAGTACCGTGAAGAAACCTTTGAGAGCGGAACCGGGGAGCCAAACTCCTATTTCCGTGACGACGGGCTGGCCCGACAGGGCCTCGCGGTCGCGGTCTCCGGCCACCCAGGCACCTCGCCCGCGGAGGCGACCCAGGCCAGCCGGGACAGTTTTGGCGCATACCTCGACCTGGAGGCGGATGTCCTGACCGATGTGTTGCTCACCGCCGCCGGTCGGTTTGAGCACCATGCCGGCATCGGTGAATCGCTCAACGGCAAGCTGGCCGCCCGCTGGAATCTGCTTGACGACTACCTGGCGCTGCGCGGCTCCATCGGGACCAACTTTCGGGCGCCAACCGTCGGGCAGGCCAACTACCGCAATATAACCTCGAGCCTCAACGCCGAGACCGGCGAGCTGGACCTGACCTACGTGCTGTCGGGCAACGACCCGATTGCCCAGCAGAAGGGCGGCAAGCCTCTCAGCCCCGAACACTCAACCAGCTTCAGCCTCGGCGCGGTCATCACGCTCGGCAACCTGTCCGTCACCGCCGACTACTATAATATGGAGGTGCGCCGGCGGATTATGCTCAGCCAGAATTTCCTCCTGACCGCGGCCGATAAAGCCGCCTTGGCCGCCGCCGGTATCGACCTCTTAATGCACAGAGGAGGGGGCGGCCAGGTCAGCTACTTCAACAACGACTTCAGCACGACCACCCAGGGGCTGGATGTCGTGGCGACCTACCCCCTGGAGTGGCTCGACGGCCGGGCCGGCTCTACCATGTTCACCTTTGCCGGTAACTGGAACACCACCAAGGTCGATACGCGCAACCCGCAAATCACCAATGACCTGCGGGCCGCCCAAATCGAGAACACCGACCCCGAGTTCCGCTTCACGCTGAGCGCAGACCATAGCTGGGGGCCGTGGCGGCTGCTCACCCGGCTCCACTATTATGACGATTTCAAGGATTTCCCGATATTCAGGCCCACCAACCCGGTCCACGCCCACGCGCGCGCCCTGCTCGACCTGGAAGCCTCCTATACTTTTTTCGACGGCGGGTTCAGCGGCGTGAGCCTGGCGCTTGGCGCGCAAAACCTGTTCGATACCTATCCGACCAAAAGCAAGTATGCCGGTCGTCATGGCATGAAATACCCGGTCGTCTCGCCGTATGGATACAACGGCGGGTTGTATTATCTGCGCGCCGGTTTCGAGTGGGGCTAAACCCGACGACACAGTCAATAATGGACTGGCAGTTCTATCTTACGAAAGAGAGGAAGAGTCTTCAGTTCATTACTGCTTGACTTTCACACAGTCGCCGCTTAGCCTTAAGGTGCGGTTGGGAGGGCTGCCTCGGCGGTCCGTTGGGCTCCGGTCCACCCGGCTGCTTTTTTTATCCCATGCACCTTTTATATCTCGACGACGCCGGCTCCGCCGGTAACAAAAGTGAAAATTATCTCGTTCTTGGAGGCGTTTCGATATTTGAGGCGTCTGCCCACTGGATTGCACAGGAACTTGATAAGCTTGCCCAAAGCATATCTCCGGGTAAGCCAAACGAGGTGGAGTTTCATGCCTCAGAAGTCTTTTCCCGACGCTCTCCTCCTTGGAAGGGAATGTCGAGAGGCGAGGCACAAGGTGTTATAAAGGCGGTCTTACAAATTCTCACGAATGGAAGCTACGATACAACTCGACTATTCGCCTGCGCGATCGAGAAGGCTTCCTACGCCGGTAGAGATCTCATGGAACTCGCCTTTGAAGATTTATGTAGTCGATTTGATCGCTATCTTACCCGTCTTCGTGGAGACGGTGACCGGCAGAGAGGATTGCTCATTCTCGACAACAGTGCCTATGAAACCACCTTGCAAAAATTGGCCAACGACTTCCGAACCTTTGGAACACGCTGGGGTGGAATTCACAACCTTGCCGATACACCGTTCTTTGTTGACTCTCGGGCTTCAAGGCTGATCCAACTCGCAGATCACGTCGCCTATGCGGTGTTCAGACGGTACAACTCCAGTGATACCCAGTATTTTGATATTATCGCATCAAAATTTGATGCCGCGGAAGGAGTCGTGCATGGATTATCGCATAAGCAGAATACTGATCCCTCTTGCATGTGCCCCTCCTGCATGAGCCGAAGATTTTCCCAGGCAGACCTCGGTGATTCGGCTTGACCATTATAGAAGACAGTATCTTTCGTGCTTTTCTCCTCAAGGCGTTTTTATCTATCGGCCAAAGAAGTGAGGAAGAGACGCAAAAAAAGGAGGAACCCCATGGGCACAGTTCGAGGCGAAGAGTTGATCGCACAGAGTTTCAAGCGAGAGAACGTCGATACCATTTTCTTCATGATGGGCGGGCCGACCAGCGGCACCGCGGCGGCCTGTCTCGACCTGGGCATGCAGGGCATCTATGTCCGCCACGAACAGGCCGCGGCCATGATGGCCCACGCCTACGCCCGCGTCACGGGCAGGCCCGGCATCTGCATCACGCCGTCCGGTCCCGGTACGGCCAACGCCGTGACCGGACTGGCCAACGCCTGGGCGGATTCCGCCCCGATTATTGCCATCGGCGGGTCCGCTCCCATGCGGGCGACCACGCTCGACGCCTTTCAGGAGATGGACCAGGTCGCCATGATGAAGCCGGTGGTCAAGGCGGCGTATCGCATTGATATGGCCCAGCGGGTGCCCGAATATGTCAGTCTTGCCTTCCGTGAAGCCCTGGACGGCAAGAAAGGCCCGGTGTATCTCGATCTACCGGGCGATGTGCTGGCGCATAAGGTTGACGACGAGAAAATCTACTGGCCGGAGAATTATCGGGTCGAAAGTCGGCCGGCCGGCGACCCGGCCCTGGTCAAGCAGGCCATTGCCCTCCTGGCCCAGGCCGAGAAACCCCTCATCGTGACCGGCAGCGGCATCCTGTGGTCGGGAGCCAGCGCGGAACTGCAACGCTTTGTCGAGGCCACCGGCATTCCTTTTTTCACCACCCCGCAGGGTCGCGGCGTCATTCCCGAGGATCATACCCACGCTTTTCCCGCGGCCCGATCGATGGCCTTTCGCGAGGCCGACGTGGTGCTGGTCATTGGCGCCCGGGCCAACTCCATGCTGTCGTTTCTGCGCGCGCCCCGTTTTTCTCCCACGGCACAGTTTATCAACGTCAATCTGGACGGCCGGGCCATCGGTCATAATCAGGGCGTGGCGGTCGGCATTGTCGGCGACGCCAAGCTCGTCTTGCAGCAGTTGACCGAAGAAGCCAGTGGCCGGTTCGACCCCAACCAAGAAACCACCTGGGTCGCCCAGCTCGCGGCCAAACAACGCTCCAATATGGAGCGCTCGGCTCCGCTGCTGCACTCGGACGCCACCCCGGTCCATCCGCTGCGCTTGTGCAAGGAAGTCCGCGAGACGATCGGCCGCGACACCATTCTGGTCGTGGACGGGCATGAAATCCTCAATTTTGCTCGTCAGTCCATTCCGGTGTATGCAGCCGGCGGCAGCCTCAATGCCGGCCCGCACGGCTGCATGGGCGTGGGCGTGCCGTTCGGCATCGGGGCCAAGGTGGCCGCACCGGACAAACCCGTCCTGGTCCTGTCCGGCGACGGCGCCTTCGGCTGGAACGGCATGGAGATGGACTCGGCCATTCGGCATAACATCCCTATCGTCGTCGTGGTCTCAAACAACGCCGGTTTCACCTCACGCCAGACCGGCTATATGACGGCCGGCGACAAACAGGGCCGGCAGAATGTCGGCCGCGAGCTGGGCCATCAGCGCTATGACAAGATGGTCGAAGCGCTGGGCGGCTACGGGGAGTATGTCGAGAACCCCGCCGACATCAAGGCCGCGATTGAGCGGGCGTTTGCCAGCGGCAAGCCCGCCTTAGTCAACGTCTGTACCGACCCGGACGCCCAGGCCACAACCGATATGGGGTTTGGGGGGTATTAGGCATAGCTGTCATGAAAACACAGCTTGCCCTCACCGGAGATGCAAAGACACTCGACGCCCTGAGTCGGTTTCTTGCGCAGTTCGAGAAGCTCAGTCCTGAACCTGTCGCTCCTCCTAAAGCCGTTCAGGGGGAAGACAGGGTGGTCTATGTTGAAGCAGGCTATAGAACGGAAGAGGAAACCTTCGTAGCAGGAGATCATATGGCCACAATAGGGGCGGATATCGTCGAGGAAACGGGAGTGCTGATCGCCTTGGCACCGTTTGTGGCGAGTTGAGTCAATCAGAACACTCAAAACCCAGCATGATGGACCAACGTATTGAGGGACACTAGAGCAAATCACGATGTTGTGTAGCGCGTCTCTCTCCTCCTTGAGGAGTGCGGGCTTCCAGCCCGCATGGCGGCCAGGATGGCCGCCCTCCCAGGCGGGGAGCCCCCCCCATCCCCTCCCTGGCCGCTTGGTGCCAGCCCTTGTCTTTCCCGACGAGCGCGGACTGGCACGGCTACAACTTATCGTGAAACGCTCTAGAGACTCATTCCTCTGACTCTGCTTTGTCCAGTTGGGCGCGTTGTTCTGCTATGGTGCCCAACCAAGCATCAACTTCGAGATGATCCTTCCATATCCCCGCAAAAGGCATCCAGGGATGGGGAGCCGTTTCAGCAGCAAGGTGCTGGTTCAGCACACGCCAGAAGGTTGCTACGGCTTCCTTGTCGGCCTCAAAGAAGTCCTCGAAAAAGTCGCTACCATTGAGCGGTGGTGGATAGGCGTAGCGTTCGCCGTCTTCCCCAAATTCGGTGGCCCAATCGGCCGGCTCTCTTGGATTGATGACCTCAAAGAGCCGAGCAGGATACAGATACGGACGCCCCTCATCATTGAGGAGACGAAACGCATCAGCCTCAATCCCGATCACCATATACTGCTGGTGAGGGGAGAGGTCGGGATAGCGGGCGTTTCGTCTGCGGAGCTTGACAATCATCTCTCAGCCAACGCCGTCTGTGGGGCTTGTGCCACGAGGCTTATCTATCAGAAGGAGGATGAATTCCCAGACTGATCCACATACTGCGTGCTTGGACAATAGTCGGATGGTTCATATGAAGGGCACTCACTGTCGCTCGTCCCGCTTGGGTTCGACCTTGAATGTGTGTCCCATTCCCCCTCCAAGTGAAGTGACGAGACCACTTTTGAGTACGAGGATTGAAAAGATGTACCAGACGTTCGCTGACCGGGTCTCGATGGTACGTCCGCACACCTTTCTGGAGATTGCAGCGAGCACAGGACAAGGCCAGATTGTCAGGTGTTGTCGGACCGCCAAGCGCTTCTGGGAAAATGTGTTCGATATGCAAAGGACCGCCAGTAATCAACTCTGGACTCTGGCAGTATTCACACCGATGTTGCGCCCGCTCAACAACTCCTTCGCGTAATGCAGAGGGAATATATGCCATTCCATATCACACGCCGGAAGCGTGGAGGTCCTTGGTGAGAGCGCCTCGCTGCTTGAGGAGTAACAGAGCTTTCGATTTGCGAAGAGTCAGCAGATCTTCCTGTTCAACAAGCTGTGCCGCTTCCTGTTCCTCGATCTCAGTGAGATTCCGCTGGCGTTGGGCAGCGAGCAAGTCTTGCAGGCGGCGGATGCGCACTGGAGAGACGGTGGTTTGGGCGACGGCGAACAACTCGTCATTCGATAACTCATTGAGTCCCATAAGCACCTCTTCTGGAGCAGGATGTATCCATGTCAGCACGACTTCTTCAATTGCCTGTTGCGTTGTTTTTGCGACCCGCTGAGCTTGCCGGTAGACTGCATCAGGGAGTGTGAGCGTTATGGAATGCTCTGACATAGGCTTCCCTTTCTTGTTCGGCTACAGACTAGCCCGAACCTTCTTTACGTACAATGGAAGTGACCGCTCCAAACCCATCATTCTGAGCCCTCACCCCCCACCCACCTGTTGCCCATCGCGGTGAACCTTGGTGTTGCAGCTCTATGCCGCTTTAGTATGATGGCGACCAATCATGGACTGGCAGTCTACCTTACAAAAGGGAGGAAGAGTCTCCACACTGCCCAGAGTGCTTATGAGCAAGGCGATTATGACTCCTGCGCAAGTCGGAGCTACCATGCTGTAGACATGCAACGAGAATGGTAGAAACGATTACACGCGTATTGGAGCCGTCATGAAAACACAACTCGCTCTCACAGGAGATGCAAAGACACTCGACGCCCTCAGTCGGTTTCTTGCACAGTTCGAGAAGCTCAGTCCTGAACCTGTCGCTCCTCCTAAAGCCGTTCAGGGGGAAGACAGGGTGGTCTATGTTGAAGCAGGCTATAGAACGGAAGAGGAAACCTTCGTAGCAGGAGATCATATGGCCACAGTGGGGGCGGATATCGTCGAGGAAACGGGAGTGCTGATCGCCTTGGCACCGTTTGTGGCGAGTTGAGTCAATCAGAACACTCAAAACCCACCACGATGGACCAACACATTGAGAGGACTACGGACCGAAGAAGCAAGGACTATCTTTCGCTTCAAGAAGCTACACGTATCGTTGAGCAATGCTCAAGTCAGGGGATCGCGGTTATAGGAATAGACTTTGTGCATATCCGAGCGGGTAAGGTTCACCCTCGGATTCCGATCAATTCGGCAGATTGGTCAGCTTTCCTGCAAGAGTCCTGCTGGCAAGATATCGTTGCCCAATGCAACACGGCGGCCCTTCGAGTCCTTGAACAAGAAGAACAGGAAGACCCGGAACAGTGGTGTTCCTTTGTCTTCTTTAGTGAGGAAGAGTGGGCCGCACGTCCATGAAATACGCCGCTCACCCGGCTAAATCTCTAACAATTGCAGCGTATCGATTTGTTGAAAATCACGGATATTACGCGTGATTAAGGTCGTATGCGTCAGCAGTGCTGTAGCAGCAATGGCACTATCGGCTGCCTTCAGACGCGGAGTTTGGCGTCGGAGAAATCCCGCAAACCGGGCAAGTTGGGAATCTACGGAAACAATGACTGTCGAGGTAAGGAGGCGTGTGATTGTATCGCTATCATCCTCAGTCAGAAGCCGATGGCTGAACAATTCAAGTTCTGTGATCGCGGAGACATAAGTAGGCTCTTCTCTGCCGAAAACATCCTCAAGTATCCGGGCAGAAGACAGCTCTCCATTCAGATAGTAGATGATCGCGTTGGTATCGAGGGTATACACGAAAGATCATTTCAGGAGTGGTGGAGTGCGGTCCGATTCGGACCGAATGGTTTCCTGCTCTCGGATCATTGCCTCTGCACGCTCCTTCCAGATGCCTTTTGCACTCTGCCATAAGGCCAGGCGTTCCTTGGCCGGCATCAGGGGATGAATCGTACCTGGATAGCGCTTTTTCGACGGAGCTTCTTGGTTTGTCTCTTTCATGGTTCTTTGTGCTCGCAAGGTGAACTTATTAACCCATTCTGTCAAGAAAGGTCAGGCATTTGTGTGGATGACTCATTCCATTCGTAGCGTACCGACCCATGTCATTGTGATATGTCGTGCCTGCTCCCTCATTGATCCATAAAAACGTATCGGGTAAGGCTAAATTCATGAGCACACTCTCGGATGATCTATCTGAAATTGCTGGCCGTTTGGATGCAATAAAAGCTAGAGACGACTTCCTTACTATCAAGAAGAACCTTTTTGATCTTGAGAAGGCAGCTAATGAGGCTGGTCAGGCATGGAGTAGATCATGGATAGGGTACCAAGCATATGTCTATTACCGTGATCTACAATCCCCTCCAGCCGGTGCTCACTTTAGCCAAGAGTGGGGACTCAGAGAAATGGGATTATCCGAGGGAACAACCGGAGCTTGGGTTGAATATAAAGAAGACGTAGTCCGCAGTGCGATATACAAAAATGCTGGCAATCCCAACATGCAACCCTCACAGGCGTTTGCAGAGACGGCAAAGTATACTTTTGAAGATTGTAGAGCGGAAGTTCTCTCTTTATTAACCACAGCACTAGAAGGGCACGAAGATTCCTTTCTAAGCAACTTAAAAGAGGAAGCCGAAAAGTGCATTATAGTTTCTGAGCATGATTGCATAAAGGTATTTCAGCCTTCAGGACAGTTTATGAGCCGGGATGCTCTAGCGATGAGTCAGGGCTTGCGAACTCCGCCTCATCTCGCAATTCTAGCCACAGTTTTTGCTCTTAGAAGTCCAGGACAAGCCTGCGAGGACTTAGCAAAAGTCGCAAAGCGAGCAGCATCCCACCTCGCAAAGAGAGGTCGCTACTCTCGCAGAACACAAGAAATTGGAACGAACGTTTTTATTGGACATGGCCGATCCCTTGTCTGGAAAGACCTCAAGGATTTTATTCAGGACAAACTGAAGTTGCCGTGGGACGAATTCAATCGAGTGCCGGCCGCTGGCGTCACAAACATAGAACGGCTCTCACAGATGCTTAATGACGCAGCAATAGGCTTTCTTGTTATGACCGCCGAAGATGAACATTCCGACGGTACAACACACGCACGGGAGAACGTGGTGCATGAGGCAGGACTTTTTCAGGGAAAACTCGGCTTTTCAAAAGCAATTATTCTTCTTGAAGAGGGATGCAAAGAGTTTTCTAACATTGAAGGGCTTGGACAGATTCGCTTTCCACCAGGAAACATAAAAGCGGCTTTTGAAGAAGTCAGGGAAGTGCTTGAGCGAGAGGATTTGCTCGGCACAGAGTGATAGAGCATCAAGCGCCGCTGAGACCTCACCCCCCACTCTCCTCCGGCAGCCCCCGCACGATTTCCACCGTTTCCAGGCTGACGCGGACGACTTGGCCGACGAGGCGGACGATGTATTCTTCGTCGTCGGGGCGGTTGGGGTCGGAGCGGATGCCGCTGCGTTTGTCGGTCTTGATGCGGTATTGATCTATAACCCACTCCAGGGCACTACGGTTGCCGAGCCGATAGGCGAACACGTCCGGGGGAATCCCGGTCAGGGTGAGCGAGTCGTTGACTATGAGGGCGGTCTTGTCCTTGCTGAGCTTCATTCGGTCCACGCGGTACGAGAGCGGCACGTCGTCCGATTCGATCCATTGCAGGGCATACGGTTCAAGGGTCTCGTATTCGAGATGCAGCCGGGCAAGCTGCTTGCCGGCGGAAGCGAATGCCTGAAAGTCCGGGGCATACGGAATGCGCGGTAGCTCACGTTTCAGATTATCGGCGAACTTTTCCCGGTAGCCGGGATGGTGAAGAAACCCATACACGTAATAGAAAACGTCCCACTTTGTGATGCTCGGATTGTGGTAATGGTCTTGGAACTGTTTGAGTGACCAGTCGGTAATGTTTTCACGCCGATTCGTGCCGTCTTCGTTGTAAGCGTAGAATGAGAAGCATTGAGCTTTTTCAAAAGCAAGGTCTAAATTCGGAATTAGATTACTGACCAAACAGCCGAAGGCTTTACGATTTCCTCCGCTTGGGACGCAAATAAGAAGGTTTTCCCTCTCGGCGTGAGCTGTCGGAAATATGGAAGGTAATACGCCTCGACGATGGTTCATTACAGAATCAAAGAATAAGAAACGTTTTGTGAAAGGCCGATAAAGTGCATTCCGAACTTTCTCTACCTCGAATTCTGCATATATCCCGCGCGTAAATGTCTCTTTAAGCCGGCTGCTCCACTTGATTTTTGATTCATCGTTGACGACGAAGCCGTCAACATCCTTCGGCCTCTTTGCTCGATTCCAACGGTCAATTTCACCGTTGTATGTTTCAATGCTCCTTTGGACTTGGTCGGCTAGTTGTTCCTTATCAAAACAATACACCCACGCATCCCGGTTGGTATTTACGCCGATAGAGAAAATCTTGAAAATCGCCTCTTCGTTTATTCCCTTGTTCGCCTTCGTTTCTCGGCTCCCGATGGGGAGCATCGCTCGAAACTCGTCAGTATGTGAAGGGAGAAGCCAAGTGTGGTTCGCATCCGGTTGTAGGGTCCGCCATTCAACGGTCGCAACGTTCCGCCTCTCTGCTAACCAAGACAGCTTTTCTTCCTTGCGCCAGCCTTCGGGAACACGGTGGTAAAGCAAGGTACGGCTTGCGTGTTGCGCGTTGCGAATGGCAACTGTAATGCCGACACCAATTTGAATACCGAACACGTTATGAGTCGTGCCGCTTAGCTTGGGATTCTCACGAACATTACCGTGCAGGTCAGTGTGATAAATTTTTGTGAAATCCTGAACGAGATTTCCCCTCATTCCATCAAAGGCGATTTGGTCTACGAAACTATTATTGGTGACAAAACACACAATCCCGTCTCGATCTTCCAACCGCTCGACAGCCCAGCGAAAAAACTTCACGTAGGCATCCGATAACTTGTTGACGTTACTTGCTGTGGAATCTTTCGCGTATGTATCCCTGATTTGTTTCTCGATGACCTTATATTTCCGGTTCTTGTTGTTATCGTTCTCGTTAATCTGCCCAACGTTATAGGGCGGGTTGCCGATGATAACCGTAATGGGGGCGGTCTTTTGGCGTTCTACCCGCGCGGTATTCTCCTCGGTCATAAACGCAAATTGTCGCTCGCTGTCCTCTGCCAGTTCGAGCGTGTCCACAAAGCACAGGCCGTCGAACCGTTCATACGCGCCGGTACGTTCGTAATAGGCGTGCTCAATGTTGAGGGCGGCGATGTAGTATGGCAGCAGCATGACTTCGTTGGCGAAAAGCTGTCCGGTGTACATGCGTTTCAGGTCGCGCTTGGGGATGCGACGCAGGAGGTTGACGACAAAATTCCCGGTTCCCGTGCACGGGTCAAGAATGTTCACGCTTGTGTCGCTGAGAGTCTTGCCGAACTCGTCTTGCAACACCTGCTCCACGCTCGCACACATGAAGTCCACAATCTCTTGCGGCGTGTAGACAATGCCGAGCGTGTCTGCGGCCTTGACCGAGTAGCCCTGAAAGAAGCGCTCGTAGACGGCGTTCAGAAAGTGTTGCTTTTCGCTGAAGTTCTCGATGGTTTTGGCCGCGGACTCGATAGCCAGATAGAAAGTGTCGAGGGATTTGAGAAATTCGTGCCGGTTAAAGGCTTTGCTGACCAGAGCGTCGATAACCGTTTCCACCTCACGCGCAATCACATTGCGGCGAATGAAATCCTGACTGTCGAAGATCGTCCGAATCAGCCGCTCGGTCAGCAGGTGCTGCACCAGCATTTCATCAACCGCAGCCTCACTCAGGTTGGGGTTCAGCGACTCACGACACAGGGTGAAGAAGCTCGCAAACGCCTTTTGAAATGCCGTGTTGGTGGCATGGGCGTTCTGAATGATATGCACCAAACCGCGCGCCAAGTCGGGTACGCGCTGCTTGAAATCGTCCACCGCACTGCTGAAGTCTTCGTGCGCGGGTTCGGTGTAGGAGAAAAAGGTGATGAGCAGGGTGGTGAGTTGGGCACGCTTGGTCAGGTCGGCCTGCATGGCAACCTGTCCATTCTGGTACAGGTAAGCGCGTTGGGTGTCTTCAAAGATGATGTTGGTGAGCGGGTAGCCCTTGGCTATTTTCTTCTGGATTTCGGTCTCAAGGTTGTCGTTGGTGTCCTTGGCCTCCCAGTAACCACGATTCAGGAAGTACTCATCACGAAACGTTCCATCGGGCCGAATGGAACCGCTCGCCAGTTCTGGAATAAGCGTCCAGCCGGTCCGCCGACCGGTCTCGGCCAGCAGATTCTGAAACGCGGACCGCAGCGCTCCCTCGTGCGTCACGCCCTGCTTCTCGTAGGCTTCGAGAGCGGTGTAGTAGTCCTTGATATCTTTTGGTTTTGGTTGAGCAGCCAGTGGAGCACCTCTCAGAAAAGCCGGACCGAGTGGAAAGCCACAGTCCGCCGGTCGGTTGCATGCCTGGGGAAGTCCGCCCCGGTCCGAAGCAGAATAGTATTGTCTCCGGGACGAATCCAGCCGCTCGGAAGCGGGATGGTAGATTCATTCCAGCCTCTATACAGGAGCAGGCGTTGGACGAACTGCTTATCGCCACCCAGAATATAGGGGTGAATCGATGGACTCAGCCCGCCATCTCCGCCCCGAACATACGATCCAGATAAGTGTTCAGCAGATGGTGGATGGCCTTTTCGAGGCCCATGGTCGGACCGGGGCGAAAGTGGCGGGAGCCGACGCCGTTCTGGAGCGAGCGCATCATCTCGGTGTCTTCGCCGGCGACCAGCCGAATGAAATCCTTGACCACCGCGTTCTTGGCCTCGAAGGCCGGCTGCTCAAACCACTCGTCCGGGTATTGGGTCGGGATGGTAATACGCGTTTTTACGACGGGCTCCCAACCTGCCTGACGCATTCCAATCTGGCACCCCTCAGTGTGATCCCAATATTGCCGCTCGGAAGAAAGACGCCGCATTTCACGCCTGATCCCTCCTGTCGAGTCCAGCCAGATAGTGGGTTGTATACCAGTCTGCGATCTCTCCGCCCTTGGCCACCCAGACCTCTTCCCGCTGGGTGATGTGGGCGAGCGCCTTGGCGAAGTATTTGCTGCGAAAGGGATGGCCGATCAGGAACGGATGCAGACAGATCGCCATGACCCGCCCGGTCTTGGCACCGTCCTCGTACAGCACGTCGAACTGGTCCACGATCATCTGGCAGAACTCGTCCGCGGACATGTTGCGCTCCAGGAAGGCCGGGATGTCGTTGAGTTCGACCGAATAGGGCATTGAGAGCAAACGTCCCCGTGCGACCCGCATCGGGTAGGGTTGCTCATCATTGACCCAGTTGCAGACGTACTCGATCCCATGCTCCGCCAGCAGGTCGGGCGTCCGGTAGGATTCGCTCAGCGCCGGGCTCAGCCAGCCTTTGGGCGCCGTCCCGGTTGCCGACCGGATGGTGTCTACCACGTCCCGGATCAGCGCCCGTTCCTCGGCCTCGGGTTGCGCGTTGAGGAGCACCGAGTTCGTCGCGCCGTGTCCCATCCACTCCCAGTGCCGCTGATTGCCGGCCGCGATGATTTGCGGATAGTGCCCACAGACCTCCGAATTCAGGGCGACCGTGCCCGGCACCTCGTATTGATCCATCACCTCCATCATGCGCCAAATGCCGACCCGCACGCCGTAATCGCGCCATGAGTAGTTCAGGACGTCGGGCTTCAGATGCGCCGTGACCGGTGTGATTGAGGTCGCGGGCTTGTCGAAGTGAAAGTGCTCGATGTTCGGAATCACCCAGACCGCGACTCGCGCGCCGTTCGGAAACCGGAGAGGTTTACGGTCAACAATCGGTGAGTAATCGAAACGCTCGTGCTCCATGCTCGCCTCCCATCCTGACGCGTTTGATAACGCATTATCGTCCACCCACAATATAGGGATGAATCGATGGACTCAGCCTCACCCCGCCGCCCCGAACATGCGATCCAGATAAGTGTTCAGCAGATGGTGGATGGCCTTTTCGAGGCCCATGGTCGGACCGGGGCGAAAGTGGCGGGAGCCGACGCCGTTCTGGAGCGAGCGCATCATCTCGGTGTCTTCGCCGGCGACCAGCCGAATGAAATCCTTGACCACCGCGTTCTTGGCCTCGAAGGCCGGCTGCTCAAACCACTCGTCCGGGTATTGGGTCAATATGGTAATGCGCGTCTTGTCCGGCGCGATGGGATGGCAGAACCACGGCTGGAGCATGTCGGGCCGGGCAAACATATTGAAACTGGGCCGGATGAAGATGGTGAAGGCAAAGGATTTCGATTTCTGCTCCAGCCAGGGCATGGCCTTGCCAAACAGCCAGGCGCCGTCCGGGGCCATGGTCAGGCTCTCGTACTCCGAGTGGTAGCCGTTCGGGGTCAGGTAGAACGGAAATTTTTCTACGGGAAAGGCCTTGCCGAAAGACGAGCCATGAATCACACCGACGTGATAAAGGTCCATCAGGTTTTCCGGGATAAACTTCCAGTTGCAGTCCAGCTCAAAGGTGTATTCGTCGGCGATGCGCGTCTCTTCGGCGTGTAAAAACCCGGCGGCTGCCTGCACCCGGTCGGCGGCGAGATAGGCGGCCAGGCTCTCTGCCTGGGGATCGAAGTTAATGAAGATATAGCCCGCCCAGGTATCGAGTTGAACCGTGGGCAAACGGCAGGACTTCCAGTCGAAGGCCGTGACCTCGGCACTATAGGGCGCGCCGGTCAGCTCGCCGTTCAGCCCGTACGTCCAGCCGTGATACGGACAACTGAACTCCTGGCTATTCCCTTCGCCCCGGACAACTTCTACACCGCGATGCTGGCACACGTTGGCAAAGGCGTGCAGCCTGCCGCTCTTATCCTTACAGATAACGACGGGTTCGCCGGCAATCCGCAGGGCGCGGTAGTCTCCCGGCTTGGCGTATTGCTCGACCCGCCCGACGCACAGCCAGTCTTTCATGAAGATCTGTTCGATCTCTTTCCGGAAAATCTCGGCTGAGGTGTAAAACTCGCCCGGCAGATGCCTGGCGTGCAGCAGGTCCTGGCGTGTTTTTGAGAAGTCCTGAAGGGCGAGCGGTGCAGCCATATATCCCCCTAACGTTTGAGGAAATCGAGCAGCGCCGCGTTGCACGCCTCGGGATTATCCTCAAGCACCATATGACCCGCGCCGGGAATCTCGACCCACTGACCGTCCGGGATGCGGGTGAGCATTTTCTGACAGGTGTCAACGCTGAGTACGTCCGACTCCCCACCGCGCAGGATCAGGGTCGGGCAGCGAATCTGACTCAAAAGGTCCCAGGTCTGCTGCGGGTCGTCCGGCTTGAGGTTCGGGTCGAAAATGGCCTGGTCTATCCGCCACGCAATCCTGCCGTCCGAGCCCTCTTTGAGCATCCAGGTGAGGCGCGTCTGGCGGTTTTCTTCCGAGGCTTTGGAGTGGCGTATTTTCAGAAACGCCCTGGCCGCCTGCCACGAATCAAACCCCGCCGGTGTCTCCCCCAGCTCGGCGCGTATGCGCTGCATGCCCGCGGGGTCAATCTCCGGGCCGATGTCCAGGACGCCCAGCGCCAGCACCCGCTCGGGGTGACGCGCGGCGTAGTGGATGGCGTTGAGACCGCCCATCGAGTGGCCGATCAGGATGAACTTGTCGAGTTGGAGCGTCTCGACAAAGGCTTCCACATCCGAGACGTAGGCTTCCCGCGTGTAGTCGCCGTCCGCAGCCCAGTCGGTCTCGCCCCGCCCGCGCTGGTCCAGGGCCAGGACCCGATACCGGTCGCTCACGACTGCGGCCCACTCATCGAACCAGTGGCCATAGGCGCGTAAACCGTGCAGACAGACCATAGGCGTTGCCTGCGCGTTGCCCCACTCCACATAATGCATTCTGAGGCCGTTGATGGTCGCATAGCGACTCGTCGCTTGGCTGGACATGGCTCCCTCCTCTGATTCGCGCTGCTACTGCGTGACAAAGCCGCCATCCACGGACATGGCCGTTCCGGTCACAAACGAGGCCGCGTCGGAACACAACCAGACCACCGCCTCGGCAATCTCCTCCGGTTGCCCCATGCGCCCCATCGGCTCTCTGGCCTCGATGGCCTTGATGATCTGGTCGCCCAGCTCGGGCTGGGCAGCCAGAACCTTATCGACCAGCGGTGTCTGGACCGGCCCCGGGCAGACGGCGTTGACCCGAATGCCGGACTTGGCGTACTCCAGGGCCGCGGTTTTCGTCAGGCCGAGGACGCCGTGTTTGCTGGCCGAATAGGCCGGCATGCCGTTCGAGCCCACCAGCCCGAAGTTCGAAGCGGTGTTGACGATTGCGCCCCCGCCTTGGTTCAGCATGTGCGGGAGTTCGTGTTTCATGCACAACCACACGCCGGTCAGGTTGGTCGCAATGATCCGGTCCCAGTTCTCCTGGCTGCACTCGGCGGTCTGTTTGATGTCGCCCTGGATGCCGGCGTTGTTCAGGGCGCAGTCCAAACGGCCATAGGCGGCCACTGCCCGCTCGACCAGGGCGGCCACCTCGGCCGCCTGGGAAACATCGGCGCGGACGAACAGCGCCGTCCCCTCGGCCGCCTCGACCGTGCGGACCGTCTCCTGTCCGCCGGCCTCATCCACGTCGGCAACAACAACCTTGGCGCCCTCTCTGGCAAAAGCCAGCGCCGAGGCGCGTCCAATGCCCGAACCGCCACCGGTCACCAGTGCTACTCTCGTGTCTAATCGCCCAGCCATGGCCGCTGCTCCTTTCTGATGAAAACCGTTCTGATGAAAAGCGTTCGGGGGAGTTTTATTCCACCCGCCGGAAGCGGGTGGGCTCAATGGCCTCAATGATCTGGGGCTGGTGATACAGTTCTACGGCGCTGGTGACTTCCACCAGCGACAGCGTCAGATAGTAGAGCGGCTGTGCTTCTGCGGGGAGTTGGTCAAGCGGAAACCGGTCGAGATAGGCAACCACGGCTTCCAACTGCGGAAAGAGGGCGTCATAGAACGCCTGAATCTCCTCCATGCTGCTGGACAGGCGTTTGGCGCGGCGCTCGCGCTCGGTGGCCAGCACCCAGGCCCTGAAGGGCTCAAGGGCCTGAAACGGCTCCGGCAGAGGCACTCCGGGCATCAGTGCCCCCGTCCGTTGAAAAAGCCCATATAGTCTTCCAACACGGTGTGAAAATGTCGAATCTGGATCTCGTCATCCTGGAGGATGAGGTGCGTTTTCGCCCGCGCGGTCAGCCCGATTTGCAGGGTCTCATGCGCCACGGCGTCCTCCTGGAGCACGTCACAGATGCGGTGTTTGAGGTATTCCTGGCTGAGGCGCTGGCCGGCATTTTCGGCGGGCGGGAAATGGAATTTGATCTCCCAGATGCAGCGGTCAACCGCCAGCGGCCAGAAATTATACGTCATGTAATAGTCGTCTTCGATGCCCCGAAACTGGAGAATGACAAAATTGGGAAAGATCACAAAAAAGTCAAAATCCCCCAGCATGGGCAGGCGGCTGTCGGTGCTGGCCGTATTGAGCCGGTTCATGAGCGCGCCGGTCGGAGTCGGAGTGCTTTCCGAATTATAGGTGGTCGACCAGACCGCGTGGTGGTTATACAGCTTCACGCCCGAGAGACGCAGATAGCGGTTGTCCTTGAGGACGAACATCCCAGGAAAGGAATAGCGATGCTGGAAGGGCAGGTGGTAGGCTTCGTTCTGGGCGTCCAGGGCCACCTTCCAGTTGGCCTGCTCTTCGACTTTATACGTATGGGTGTGTGTGCGCTTATGAAAGGCAGCCCCTTTGAACTGTTCAGCCACGCCACCCAGGTAGTCGGTGAGCGTCTCTTGGGGCTGTGGACCCAGATGCACGAAGATAAACCCTTCCCACACATCTATGCTCACCGGGGTGAGTCCCAGCTTGCTCTTATCAAGATCGTGGAAGTTCTCTTCATCCGGCACGCCGGTGAGTTGCCCCTGGGCGTTATACCCCCAGCTATGAAAATGGCAGGCTAGGGCGCCTCGGCAGGTGCCGCGCTCTTCCCAGACCAGTTTGTTGGAACGGTGCGAGCACACATTGTGAAAGCCGCGTATGACCCCGTCCTTGCCGCGGATGACCAGAATCGAGGTTTTGCACACCGCCAGCTCGCGCACGAAAAAATCGCCCGCGTTGGGAATGTCCTCGACGCGGCCCACGTTGAGCCAGGTGCGGCGAAAAATCCGTTCGCGTTCAAGCTCAAAGTATTCCGGCGAGATACACGATTCAGACGGCACGGGTCCTGTGCCCAACTCGGGGTATTCCTTTGACCAGCGTCTGTTCTCCGTGGCAGTTTGCATGGCATTCCCTCCTTAATGCTGAGGCTCGAAGATTTCCTGTGACCTTCCTCGTGGATACTCCGCCCGCCAGTCAGATGTCAAGCTGAAGCCTGAATCGGTAGTGTCTCAATGTGAAATTTTCCCTGGAGAGAGCCAGGGGAGGGAGTAGTCATGCTTTCAGCCTCGGAGCCTGGGGCCTCCATTCTTAGTGCAGCACCGCTTCGAGCAGTCCGACGACGCGCGCGATGTCCTCGTCCGGCACTTCGTCTATGAGCTTCTCTGCTCTGATCCGTAATTGGCGTACCAACTCGCCATTTTCAAAATACAGCATTTCATAGGGTTCGACGTTCAAGCTATCCGCCAGCCGGAACAGCAAGGCTATGGTGGGGTTCTCATTCCCTATCTCGATACGGCTGAGGTATTTGGCGCTCGTTGACGCTCTATTCGCCAACTCTTCCTGAGAGAGTCTGCGGAGTTTGCGCAGCTTTCTGACCTTCTGTCCGACCAGAATTTTCCTGTCCATACCCTTACGTGCAAAGTACAAGGCCGAACAGGGTCGAGTAACCTCACATAAGTAGAATAATTTGACTGACTCTACTCATATTGATATTTTATCCCTCTTATAGAGAGAAAATATATAATTTATCCTTCTATAGATAGAGTATAATAAGGGGGGTCTTTGCTCGTGCTCCTTCATCCGTATTCCACACCGCACGGGTTCCGCCGGGCTGTTGTTCCTCGCCGTCCTGCTGGGTGTCGTCCTGGCCGTGGCAGACGCCTAGCGGCGTATTGCGGTGTGATTTTCTTATCATTTGATAGGAGACCGGGGCTGTGTCATTGTCTATGGGGACTGTTCCTAGGTGGTGGTGTCTGCGCACGCCCAGACAACGTGTTGGTTAGCAGGAATTGACTCCAGGTATGACAAAGCTGAGGGGATGGGCGAATCTTGACGCGGGGTGCCGGCTGTTGGGGGCGGTGGCGGTACTCCTGCTCCTGGTCGAGCCCGTCTCCGCACAGCCAGTGCAGCCGGCCGCCAAGCAACGGGCGACGACCACGGCGCAGCAGATTGAGGCACCACTGGCCCAGAAGGCGCACCGGACGCCCGCGCACCTGAAGCTGAGTTCGCGACTCCTGGATATGGTGGAAAGCCAGCAGCCCCAGGCTGCTGAGGGTGAGGTGTACCGACGGGATTCGGACAAGCCGACGTCGGCCAAGCCGGTGCTGGTCGACATCCGGGCGGACGTGACACCGGCGGTGCTGGCCCATATTCGAGCCTTGGGCGGGACGGTCATCAACAGCGTCCCCAAGTATCGGGCCATCCGAGCCCAACTCCCCCTCCATGCGGTGGAGCGGCTGGCCGCGCTGGCCGCAGTGCAGACGATCCGCCCCGCCGACGAGGCCGTGACCCGCAAGAACCGCCACGACAAAGCTGGGGGGTGGATGCGTATTGACGCGGGGTGCCGGTGGCTGGGGGTGGTGGTGGCGCTCCTGCTCCTGGTCGGGCCCGTCCGGGCGCAGTCGAGCGGCAAACTCCCAGAGCCGGTCGAGCGGTCAATTAAGGCGCTGCTGGCCCAGAAGGCGCGGCGGACACCGGCCCAACGGAAGCTGAGTTCCCAGCTTCTGGACGCGGCAGCAAGTGCTCAGGCGGCAGGCAGCGACGCGCGGCGGCAGGCATCGGACGGTGACGCGGGGGACGAGGTCGTCACGGTCGACATCCGGGCGGACGTGACGCCGGCGGTGCTGGCTCGCATTCGAGCCTTGGGCGGGACGGTCATCAACAGCGTGCCCAAGTACCGGGCCATCCGGGCACAACTCCCGGTGGCCGCCATCGAGCGGCTGGCCGCGTTGGCCGCGGTGCAGACGATTCGCCCCGCCGATGAGGCGGTGACCCGTAAGGTCAACACGACCCAGGGCGACGCCGCCCACCGGGCGAACGCGGCGCGCACGACCTACAGTGTCGACGGCACGGGCATCGGGATCGGAGTGATCTCGAACGGTGTCCGGACGCTGGCCGACCGGCAGGCCTCGGGCGACGTGCCGGCGCAGGTGACGGTGCTGCCGGGGCAGGCGGGCGCGGGTGACGAGGGGACGGCACTGTTGGAGATCGTCCACGACCTCGCGCCGGGAGCCGAGCTCTATTTTGCGACGGGGTTCGGCGGCTAGGCCCGGATGGCGGTGAACATCGAGGCGCTGTGCGAGGCCGGTGCAAACGTCATCGTCGTCGACGTCGGCTACTTCTACGAGGCAGCCTTCCAGGACGACATCGTCGCGCAAGGGGTCAACGCGGCGGTCGCCGACGGCTGTGTCTTCTTCTCGGCGGGTGGCAATGACGGCAATCTGACCCACGGCACGTCCGGAGTCTGGGAGGGCGATTACGCCGCGGGGAGCGCCCTGGTCGTGGATGGCCAGACGCTCGGCACCAGGCACGACTTCGGCAGCGGTGTGGAGGCGAACGAGCTGCGGGGCCGCTCGGTTCGCACGATCATCCTCCAGTGGGCCGACCCGCTGGGCGCCTCGGCGAACGATTACGATCTCTTCTTGGTCAATGAGAACGGCGATGTGCTCGCCAGCTCGACAGACACCCAGGACGGCACCCAAGATCCGATTGAGTCGATCTCCTCTCCGATATTTAACTACTCCGGGCTCAGTGTGGTCGTCGTCAAGGCCTCCGGCGCGAACCGCTACCTGCGCGTGCAGGCCCTCGGCACAGGCGGCCAGTTGGCGGTCGCGACCGCCGGGACCCTGTACGGCCACTCGGCCCAGGAGAACGCGGTCAGTGTGGCGATGGTCGATGTGGCGACTGCTGGAGGTTCCGGCGGTGTGTTCGACGGTACGGAATCCGTACGTAGGGACAACTCGGACGGTCCGCGCCGGATCTTCTTCCAGCCGGACGGCACGGCAATCACACCCGGCAATTTCTCCGCGACCGGCGGGAAGCTCCTGGAGAAGCCCGATCTCACCGCGGCGACGTGCGTGGCGACGGCGACGCCCGGCTTCTCCCGGTTCTGCGGCACGTCGGCGGCGGCGCCCCATGCGGCGGCCATCGGGGCGTTGATGCTGGAGGCGGCGGGTGGCCCGGAGCAGGTCACCCTGGCGCAACTCCGCATGGCGATGACGGGCGCGGCCTTGGACATCGAGGCGACCGGTGTCGATCGGGATTCCGGCGCCGGCATCGTGATGGCGCCGGGCGCCGTGGATGCCGTCGATGTCGCGAAGATGGATCGCAATGCGGCGCCGACCGTAACAAGCGCCCAGAATAACCGGACATTCGCCGCCGGTGCCGCCGCGGTGACCATCGATTTGGCGAACGTCTTTAGCGATCCGGACGCCGACATGCTGGACTACGAGGCGGTATCGAGCGACCCGGACCGGCTGGCCGCCACACGGAGCGATGCCATAGTGACGATCACGCCGGGCTCACCGGGCCACGCGGTGGTGACGTTGCGCGCAATCGACCCCGACGGCCTGAGCACGGTCGAGCTATTCTCGGTCACCGTTACAGCGGGGAGGGGGAATGGGGACTACGACGCCGATAACGACGGGCTCATCGATGTCGGCAATCTGGCGCAGCTTGACGCCATACGGTACGACCTGAACGGCGACGGTCTGGTGGATGGCGCGACGTGGAGGCCGTATTACAGCGCCTACCCCATGGGCGCGCTGGGGATGGGGTGTCCCAGCGACGGCTGCACGGGCTACGAGCTGACGGGGAATCTGGACTTCGACACCAACGCCAGCGGGGACGCCGACATGGGCGATACCTACTGGAATGCCGGGGCCGGCTGGGAGCCGATCGGTGAGGCCGACGACCCCTTCACCGCGGACTTCGAGGGCGATGGCCATACCATAGCCAACCTGTTCATCAACCGGGAGACCGAGGACGGGGTCGGGCTGTTCGGGGCGAGCAACCGGAGCGCGATGCGGGGCATCGGCCTGACCGGTGTCGACGTGACCGGCGACGATAGAGTCGGCGGCCTGCTGGGGGACAGTGTCTACGGGTCGGTGGTAGACAGCTCTGCCACGGGCCGCGTGTCGGGCACGGATGAAGTCGGCGGCCTCGTGGGGCGGACCTCGGGGCGCGTGTTGCGCAGCTCCGCCGCGGTTAATGTGTCCGGTGAAGACGCGGTTGGTGGGTTGGTCGGTTTGAATCTCGATAGCTTTTCGAGTTTCGACGGCGCGAAAATCGCCGGTAGCTATGCGACGGGGAGCGTAACGGGACAGAGCAGTGTCGGCGGGTTGGTCGGCAGCAACGGCGTCCCGGGGAACGCGCCGTTCGTCCTCGGGGAGATTCAAGCCAGCTATGCCACGGGCCAAGTGTCGGGACCGTCACGTGGTGTCGGCGGCCTCGCTGGATACAATAGCGGCACCCCCAGCGGCATCATCACTTCCAGTTACTGGGACAGCAGCACTTCGGGCCACACGACCGGGTCATTCGGGACTGGCAGGACAACGGCGCAGTTGCAGACACCCACCGGCTACAGCGGCATCTACGGAAGCTGGAACCTGGACCTGGACGGCGACGGCAGGAACGATGATCCCTGGCACTTCGGGACATCCAGCCAGTATCCGGTCCTGAAGGCAAACGTCGATGGGCAAGGGGCGGCAACCTGGCAGGAGTTCGGCTATCAGGTGCGGAGCGGCCCGACCCTGATGACGACGACGGAAACGACGATGACGGCAGGGAAGGCGCAGGTGAACCTGACCTGGACCGCCGTCGATGCCAGCCACTGGACCCCGGAGCCGGACGTGACCTACACCGTCACCCGCGCCGACGGGTCCACCGTCGAGATTCTCGCGGAGGACCTCGGGGTCCTGCTGTATACCGACTTGACGGCGCGAACCGGTGCCGCGATTACCTATCAGGTGGTGGCCGTGGTCGATGGTGGCGAGCCGGTCCGCAGCACGGCAGTCGTGGTCAACACTCCCGGCAACTCACCGCCACTGCCAGTGGGGACGCTGCCGGATCGGTGGCTGCACGCGGGCGATGCGGCGGGTGTTGAGGTCGGCAAGGCGTTCGAGGACCCGGAGGGCGATACGCTGACCTATACGGCTGCCTCGTCGGCGACGGACGTGGTGACGGTGAGCGTGTCGGGCTCACGGGTGACAATCACGCCGGTGGCGGCCGGGACGGCGACTATCACGGTGACGGCGACCGACGCGGGCGGGTCCATGGCGGGCGGGACGCAGACGCTCACGGTGACCGTGCAACCGTCGAGCGCGTTCGACTACGACACGGACGACGACGGACTCATCGAGATTACGACGCTGGCGCGCCTCGATGCCATTCGCCACGACCTGAACGGGGACGGCGTGCCCACGACGGACGGGGCAACGGCGTATGCCGCAGCGTTTTCGACCGTCGGCGACCGGCAGGCATGTGGCGGGCTGACCGGCTGCGTGGGCTACGAGCTCGACGCGGACCTGGACTTCGACACCAACGGCGACGGGAGTGCCGGCGTGGGCGACACGTACTGGAACGCCGGCGCCGGCTGGGAGCCGATCAAGGCCGCCCCGACTCCCGGAGTCATTGTTTTCGGGTCCGATTTTCGGGCGATCTTCGAAGGCAACGGGCACACCATCGCCAATCTGTTCATTGACCGTGACTCCGGTGTGGGGCTGTTCGGGGAGACCTCGTTTAGCGTCATCCGCCACGTCGGGTTGATCGACGTCGAGGTGTCGGGCAGCAGTGACGTCGGAGGACTGGTCGGAACCGACCAAGGTTCAATCATCGGCAGCTACGTGACCGGCACGGTGACCGGCACGGGCAACGATGTGGGCGGGTTGGTGGGAACGAAATATGGTAGATCCGTTGTTGCCAGCTACGCCGCGGTCGAAGTGACGGGTGGCACGAACGTGGGCGGACTGATCGGAGAGAACAACGCGGTCGTCACCGCGAGCTATGCCACGGGCTGGGTCGCGGGCGATGACAATGTGGGCGGGTTGGTCGGCAGCAACGGGAAAACCATCACCGCCAGCTACGCCACGGGACCCGTGACGGGCCAGAGCAATGTGGGCGGGTTGGTCGGGAGGAACACCCGGTCGTTCAGTTCCACCGGCACCGTCACCAACAGCTACTGGGACACGACAACATCGAGGCGCACGACCAGCGCTGGGGGCCAGGGTCGGACCACCGGGCAGTTGCAGACGCCGACCGGGTACAGCGGCATCTATGCACAGTGGAACGTGGACCTGGACGGCGACAGTACGAACGACGATCCCTGGCACTTCGATACGGGGAAGTACCCGGCACTCCAGGTGAACTTCGACGGGCAAGGGACGGACTGGGAAAAATTCGGCTACCAGATCCGAGCCGGGCCGACCCTGACGGCGACGGGCTCGGCGACGCAGGTAGACCTGAGCTGGACCGCCGTCGATACCAGCCACTGGACCCCCGCGCCGGACGTGACCTACATCGTCTACCGCAACAGCGGCTCGACCGTCTCGGTGGTCGCAGAGAATATAAGCGGACGCCAGCACACCACCACGGGCGTCACCGATACGTACCAGGTGTCGGCGGTGGTCACCGGCGGGGAGGCCGTACGCAGTGGGTGGAGGGCGGTGGTCGCCGCGCCCAACCAGCCGCCGACGTTCGACGACGGGACCAGCACCACGCGCAGCGTACCCGAGAACACGCCGGCGAGAAGGGATATCGGCATGCCGGTGGTCGCCTCGGACGCCGACAACGACCGGCGGACCTACAGCCCGGGCGGCGACGATGCTGCCGACTTCAGCATCAACACGTCCACCGGTCAGTTACGGACGAAGGCGGTGCTGGACTACGAGACCAAGGACACCTACCGCGTCACCGTGTCGGTCCATGACGGGAAGGCCCCCGACCACACGAGCGACACCACCATTGACGCCACCATCACCGTGACCATCACCCTCACCGACGTGAACGATCCGGCGATGTTCCCGTCTACCGAGACGGGCAGCCGCAGCGTGAACGAGAACACGGCTACGAATACGGCCACGGGACAAAACGTCGGCGATCCAGTGGCAGCCGACGACGATGACGGCGATTCCCTGACCTACAGTCTGAGCGGCACGGACGAGAACTCCTTCACCATTACATCCACCGGCCAGTTGCGGACAGCGGCGGCACTGAACTACGAGACCAAGACCCGCTACACGGTCACCGTGGCGGTCCGGGACAGCAAGAACGACGACGGCGAAGCCGACACGGCGACGGACGACACGATCACCGTGACGATCACTGTCGTCAATGTGGACGAGGCGGGCACGGTTACGGTATCGGGAACCCCGCCGCGGGAGCTGCACCAACTGACGGCGGCATTAAGAGATCTGGACGGCGTTATCGGGAACCCCACCTGGCAGTGGGCGCGGTCTGTCAGCAGCGCCGGTCCCTGGACCGACATCATCGGGGCGACCGCCCTGCGGTATCCGCCGGAAGCGGACGACGTGGGGCACTATCTGCGGGCCACCGCGACCTACACCGACCGCCAGGGGCCCGGGAAGCGCGCAAGTCAGGCGACGACCACATCGGTGCAGGCCGCGCCAAAGGTGACCCTGCACCTGTCCGATACCTCCATCAGCGAGGACGGCACGGAGAGCAGTACGGTCACGGCGACCCTGGACACGGCGTCCAGCGCCGTGACGACCGTGACGGTCAGGGCGCCGACGAGCGACGTCGCGCTGAGTAGTAACCGGAGGCTGACCATCACAGCAGGGGATACGGTGAGTACCGGGGAGGTAATGCTCACGGCCAAGGACAACAATGTGGACGCCCCCGACAAGACAGTGCAAGTGAGTGGGATGACGAACAACCGTCTGGTGGCGGACCCGGACCCGGTAAACCTGACGATTGGGGACGACGATACGGCCCCAACCGTGGAGTTAATACTGACGCAACCGCAGATCAGTGAGCATAACCAAGTGAGCACGGTCACGGCGCGGCTGAACCATCCGTCGAGTGAGGCGACGACGGTGGTGGTATCGGCGGCGGCCGTGAGCCCGGCGGTAGCGGGCGATGTCACGCTCAGCCCGAACACCACGCTGACTATCCCGGCGGGGGCGACGACGAGCAGTGGGACCGCCGTCACGCTGACATCGGTGAACAACGACACCGACGCCCCGAACAAGCAGGTAACGGTGAGCGGGACGGCACGTAATGACCATGGCATAGCGGGGCACCCGGATGCCGCTCCGCTCTCGATCACCGACGATGAAGGGGCGCCGAGAGTGACGCTGACGTTGTCGGATGATTTGATCGATGAGAGCGGCGTGGATAATAATAGTGTCATGCTGACGGTGACGCTGAGCCATCCGTCGAGCGAGGCGACGACGGTGACGGTCACGGCGGACCCGGAGGATGCCGCCACGCTCAGCCCGAACCCTCTGACCATCCGGGCGGAGAATACGGAGGGCACCGTCACGCTGACAGCGGAGGACAACAACGTGGACGGGCCGGAGCGCAAGAGGGTGACCATCTCGGCGGATGCGGAGAACGACCTGGGGGTCATAGATCCGGCCGCCAAGACCCTGACGATTGAGGACGACGATAATCCGCCGGAGGTGACGCTGGTGCTGTCGGAAAGGAAGCTGCCGTCTTATGCGATCGATGAGAGTGGCGTGGATAACCACGTCACCGTGACGGCGACGCTGGACCGGGAATCGAGCGAACGGATCGTGGTAACGGTCGATAGAGCACCGGAATATACATTGAGTACGCCCAGAACCCTGACCATTCCAGCGGGTGAGACGGCGAGCACGGGGACCCCCGTGACACTGACAGCGGAGGATAACGACATTGACGCGGCTGACGCGACGGTCATGGTGGGAGGGACGACCAGCCCGGGTGGTCTGACCGTGAACACAGCGGAGTTGACCATCACGGATGACGATGAACGCGGGGTGACGGTGAAGCCGACGGAACTGACCGTGATCGAGGGCTCGTCCGATACTTTCACCTACACGGTGGTGCTGGACTCCAAGCCGAGGGATACGGATACAGTGACGGTAGAGGTCATGAAGACGGCGAGTTCGGATGCGGACGTGAGTGTCTCGCCGCCGAGCCTGACATTCAGGGCGAACAACTGGGACGACGAGCAGATGGTGCGGGTGTCGGCCCAGGACGACCTGGACGCCGATGATGACACCGCGACAATCACCCACACGGTGAGTGGCGGAGATTACGAAGGGGAGACTACGGACGATGTGACAGTGACGGTGGAAGACAAGGAAGACGATTCAACGGCGGTGATCCTGACGGTGAACCGGGACGTGCCGGAGAGCAGTACCGGGACGGTCGTGCGGGTGACGGGCCGGCTCAATGGAGCACCGCGCACGCAAGAGACGGTGGTGACCGTAACGGTCACGCCCGGCACGGCGCAGGCCGCTGACTTCGCCGCGGTTTCGTCCTTCCCCCTGACGATTTCAGAAAACGCGGCGGACGGAACGGCGTCCTTCACCCTGACGCCAGTGAACGACCTTATGGATGAGCCGGATGAGACGGTGACGGTGGATGGCAGTACCACGGTGGGGCTCACGGTGACGGCGACGACGGTGACCATCACGGACAACGACGATCCGCCGACGGTGACACTGGTGCTGTCGGATAATTCGATCAGCGAGGGCGAGACAAGTCAGGTCACGGCGACGCTGAATCATCCGTCAAGCGAAGATACGGAGGTCGAGGTGTCGGCAACGGCGATGAGTCCAGCGGTGGCCGACGACTTCACGCTGAGCGGGACCAGCCTGACGATCCTGGCAGGGGAGATGGAGAGTAGGGGGAGTGCAACGCTCACGGCGCGGAACAATCAGGAGGACGAGGCGGACAAGCAGATGACCGTGACGGGGCGGGCGGATAACACCCAAGGGGTACAGTCGATGAATGTGAGGCCGGTGACCGTGACCATCACCGATGACGACCCACCCGAGGTGGAGGGAGAGCCCGTCCCAGAGTACGTAGAGGGCGGGACGGGTCCGGTGGCCACCTACACGGCGAGCAACCCGGCCAACGTCCGGCTTACGTGGGCGGTGACCGGGCCGGATGCGGACGATTATTTCCGTATCGACCAGAACGGGAGGCTGTACTTCCAGACGACGCCGGACTATGAGGACCCCACCAACCTGGACAATGAGTATGCGGTCACCGTGCAAGCCACCGCCTCCGACGAGCCTCGCCCCGGGACCCTAGATGTGACCGTCACGATAGAGGATACCCTCGGCATGGTCCGTCTGTCGTCGAATCAGCCACAGGTGGGGAGAGAACTCACCGCAACGGTGAGCGACCCGGACGGGGTGGACACGGCCACCACTGAGTGGTGCTGGGAGCGATCACTCTTACCAGCCTTCCCTCCGACCGATACGGACAGGATCGCCTGTAACTTTACCCCGACCACGATGGAGACCTATACGCCGGTGGACGACGACCTCGGCCACCATCTGCGAGCCACGGTGCGCTATACCGACAGCCAGGAGACGCCCAAAAGAGAGGCCGTCGCGGCGGTGACGACCCAGACGGTCTCGGCCCGGCCCTCGCCTCGTCCCCCCGGCGGCGGTCCCCCCGGGGGTGGTCCCCCCAGTGGCGGCGGCCCACCAGGTGGCGGCGGTCCGGCCTGTGCAGAGGACTTACACGGCAACAGCGCTGCGCAAGCCACCGGCATGGCATTGGCCACCGAGACCGCCGGGGCCATCTGCCCCGCCGCCGACGTGGATTATTTTACCGTTACCGCCCCTGGGCGGGGGCTGGTCTTTGTCGATACCACCGGCAGCGTCAATCTCCGAGGCACGCTGTGGCAGCACGGTGAGGTCTTGGAATCCGGCCCCACAGGTAGCAGGAGCCAGGGTGCCCGGCTGGGAGCCCGCGTCGAGGCCGGTGACGTGGTCGTGGCCGTGCAAGGCCAAGGCGGAGCGACGGGGCCGTATGCAGTCATCGTCACCTTCGTGCAGGGCTATCTGGAGAACCCTGGACCGGAGTCGTTCCAGAGTGGCGTAGGGGTACTGTCGGGCTGGGTATGTGACGCCGACATGGTGGAGATTGAGTTGAACGGAGTGCCGCAGGAGGCGGCGTATGGGACGGAGCGGTTGGACACGGCCGGGGTGTGTGGCGATGTGGATAACGGCTTTGGGTTGCTGGTCAACTGGAATCGGCTGGGAGAGGGGGAACATACGGTGGTGGCCTCTGTGGATGGGGTGGAGTTAGGCCGGGCGACGGTGCGGGTGACGACCGTGGGGGCAGGGGCAGAGGAAGAGTTTCTGCGAGGCGCCGAGGGCACCTGTGAGGCAGAGGACTTTCCGAGGCTGGGCGAGCGTGTGAGGCTGGTATGGCAGCAGCCCAGTCAGAACTTCGTGATTGCGGGGGCGCGCGCGCCCGTCGGGGTCAACCGGGCCGGGGTGGCGGGCGTGGGGTATCTGGAGAATCCGGGGCCGCACTCGTTTCAGAGTGGGGTAGGGGTGATTTCGGGCTGGGTGTGTGCGGCCGCCCTGGTGGAGGTCGCGTTGAACGGGGTGCTACAGGAGGCGGCGTATGGCACGGAGCGGCTGGATACCCAAGCGGTGTGTGGGGATGTGGACAACGGCTTTGGGTTGCTGGTCAACTGGAATCGGCTGGGAGAGGGGGAACATACGGTGGTGGCCTACGTGGACGACGTGGAGTTAGGCCGGGCGACGGTGCGGGTGACGACCGTGGGGGAAGGGGCCGAGGAAGAGTTTCTGCGGGGGGCCGCGGGGGCGTGTGTGGTGGAGGACTTCCCGGCGCTGGGGCAGAGCGTGTTGTTGGAGTGGCAGCAGAACAGTCAGAATTTTGTCATTACGGATGTGGAGTAAACGGGGCGTTGCCTCCTTATTTTGGCCTGCTCTTCTGCATAATCGTTCGGCTCGGTTCTCCCTCTCTCACAGCCCTTCTGCATCTTTCAAATCGATTGTGTCAAGAGCTGCGGAGAACTGGTAGTGGTTCAGTTTGCTTGTTCCCCCTCACCCCAGCCCTCTCCCTCCAGGGGAGAGGGAGTAGGACATTCCCTCCCCCCGTGACGTGTGATGCAAATTAACTTGTCTGGCGGCCAGCGGACTATTTTTCCCTCACCCCACCCCCTCTCCCAGAGGGAGAGGGGCTCTTTTCTTTCCCTCTCCCCTGGAGGGAGAGGGGGGCCGAAGGCCGGGTGAGGGGGCAACGGACCCTCGTAGGGGGCTAGAGCGTTTCACGATAAGTTGTAGCCGTGCCCGTCCGCGCTCGTCGGGAAAGACAAGGGCTGGCACCAAGCGGCCAGGGAGGGGATGGGGGGGGCTCCCCGCCTGGGAGGGCGGCCATCCTGGCCGCCATGCGGGCTGGAAGCCCGCACTCCTCCAGGAGGAGAGAGACGCGCTACACAGCAGCGTGATTTGCTCTAATGACACAATATGCATCACACGTCCTGGAGGGGAGGGCGAGGGAGGGGGGCGGCGCTACGCCGGCAGAGGGCAAGAGCGATGTGAAACTGAACCACTACCGGAGAACTCATTGCGTGCCGCCCGTTGACACGCCACCTCAGAGTTTGTTCTGGTACTGCCATAACCAGGCTGCCCGTAGGGCAACCCATTAAGACAGGAGGACTGCCATGGCGAGTACCAATGATCTGAAGGCGAACGCGCAGCAAGCGGACGCTGCTCCGGATATTTTTGCGCCGGCGTTTGGCAAAACCGGTCTCTCCCTGCTTGAAAAGGTCAAGATTCAGGCTCAGGTGCTCGTACCCGTGCTCCGTGCCTTTCGGGCCGAGTTGGGGGAGGAGCGGGCGAACCAGATTGCCGGTCAGGCCCTCCGGGAGTGGTCGGGAAAGCTCTTCCAGGATATTGGGGGTCAGCTCCCCGGCAGCCCCCGGCAGAAATGGGACACCATTAATGAGGCCCTCTTTAGACAGGTCGGTCGTGACGTGGACCTTGAGGAACTCAAGCAGGCGCCGGACGCCTGGGAGTTTAATATCACCAGTTGCCGCTACGCGGATTTCTTCCGGCAGTTGGGAGAACCGGAGCTCGGAGCGCTGCTGACGTGTGAGATGGACGTGGATATCGAAGCGGTGGGAGGTCCTGGAATCACAATGACCCGGACGCAAACGATCATGAAGGGCGCCAATTACTGCGACTTTCGGTTCAGGATGAAGACGGACGGTTGATGAGCGGAAGCGGAGAGGCTGCTCCTATGGCAGCCCCTTGACGGCCCTGTTTGTTCAGCGCCCAAAGGCTGCCAGGATGGCCTCGTGATTGGTGAGAACCTCCTCACGGCTGAGCCCGAAACTGGGCGAGTAGAGGGACACCTCATCGACTATGCCCTCGTAGCGGGAGAGGGCCTGGCGACATTCCTGGGGCGTACCGGCAATGGAGATGAGGTCCACCATCCGGTCGCTGACACCGGCAACCATCCCGGTGGTGTCATTCCGCGCCCAGGCCTCACGAATGCGCGTTTTTTCCTCGGTTAAATCGTGCTGGTCCAACACAATATCGTAGTAGGGGAAGGTGGTGTAAAAGGCGATCTGCCGCTTGGCCCTGTGTCTGGCTTTCTCTCTATCCGTATCAACGGCACAGATGACCAAACTCATGCAGCCGACTGTGTCTGCCTCTCGCTGGCTCTCCTGTATTCCCTCGGCAACATGGCGGCGCGCGACCTCGGCGATGTAGCGTGGCGTATTGCAGGCGGCAACACACAGGCCGTCGGCGACCGCTCCGGTGACCCGCAGGAATTTGGGCATGACCGCTCCAAAGTAGATGGGGATCCGCTCTCGGTAGGGACGGTGAAAGCGTTGATACTCACGAATCTGAATATACTTGCCCTGGTAGTCTACGCTCTTGCCGGAGTGGGCGGTCCACATCAGGCGCAGGACTTCCGCATACTCGCGGACATACGCGGCCGGGGGGTAGAACCGCACCGCGTGCCAGTTTTCGTTCCAGGCCTTGGGGCCGGGGCCAATGCCAAGAACAAGCCGGCCCTGGGCAATTTCATCCACCGCCGTTGCCGCCAGCTCCATAAGAACGGGGCTGCGCGCCATGGTCAGGGCGATGGCGGTGCCGATGCGTACCCTGTTCGTCTGCATGGCGATAGCGGTCAGGGGAACGAAAGCCTCACGCCAGGCCTCGGTCACCCATACCGAATCGAACCCTGCCCCTTCAGCCTGACAGGCAAAACGGACGATATCCGCCATTGTCAACTGGTCGCCTGTGAGAGTGAGGCCCAGACGCATACGCTACTCCTCTTACCCCCCCTTAGCTCACGTCCCAGTGCGTCCCTGGTCAATCAGGGCCAGAACGCGCTCCGGGGTGAGCGGAATCTCGTTGACCCGCACCCCCAACGGTGCCAGGGCATCTGCCACGGCGTTGGCTATGGCGGCCGGCGGTGAGATGGCCCCGCCTTCGCCCATGCCCTTGATGCCGTGCGGTGTGTTGGGGGCCGGGGTTTCTATGTGTCCGATTTCGACCCGCGGGACGTCCACCGCGGTGGGGGCCAGATAGTCCATCAGCGTGCCCGTCAGCAGTTGGCCGTTGTCGTCGTACACCGTCTGTTCGTACAGGGCCGTGCCTATCCCCTGGGCCACGCCGCCCTGAATCTGCCCGTCAACCACCAGCGGGTTGATAATGGTGCCACAGTCTTCGACCGCAATCAGACGCAGCAGCCGCACATCGCCGGTTTCGATGTCCACCTCGACCGTCGCCAGAACCGTAGCGTTGGCGTGGGTCCAGGGGGGCGGGGTGTAGTGCGCAGTCGCCTCCAGGCCGGGTTCCTCGTCTTCCGGCAGACCGGCCGGTGCCTGGACAACCAGCAGGTGGGCAATGTCCTGGAGGGGCATGAGCGCCAGGCCGTCCGTCTTGCGCCGGACCCGCCCCTCGGCCAGCTCAAGGTCGTCTTGGGGTACTTCACTCAGGCGTGACGCCGTGCGCAGAATTTTCTCCCGCAGCCGGCTCGACGCCTGAATAATGGCGCCGCCGCCGAGCACGGCACTGCGGCTGGCCCACGTCCCCCAGCCGTGCGGAACGGTCGTGGTATCCCCCTGGATCACCCTGACGTCGGCCACGGCCACACCCAGCTCGTCGGCCGCGACCTGGGCAAACGTCGTCTCATGGCCCTGACCGTGCGAGTGGGTGCCGACCAGGACGGTGACCTTGCCGTTGGCGTCTATGCGCACGGTGGCGGATTCATAGCCGCCCCAGGTGATGCCGACCGGCTCAAAACTGCGATAGCTATAGGACGAACTCTCCACATAACAGCCCAGGCCAACGCCGAGGTAGCGGCCGTGTTGTCTGGCCTGCTGCTGCTCGGCCCGGAACGCCTGGTAGTCGAGCATGTCCAGGGCCTTTTGCAGCGCCTCGCGGTGACTGCCGCTCTCAATCTCAACCCCGGTGACGGTCTGATAGGGGTGCTCTTCCTTGCGGATCATATTGCGCAGGCGCAGCTCGGCCGGGTCGAGCCCTAGTTTCTGCGCCCCCAGGTCGAGCAGGCGTTCCATGACCAGGATGCTGACCGGCAAGCCCACCCCACGATAGGCGCCACTCGTCACCTTGTTGGTGACAACCGACAGGGCTTCGCAGCGGAAGGCCGGGACCTTATACGGGCCTCCGGGGAAGGCCGAAGCCGCCATGCCGGCCTCCAGGGCCGAGCCCCACGGATAGGCCGAGTATGCGCCCACGTCACAAATAAAACGCCCCTTCACCCCCAGGATCGTCCCCTCCTTGGTCAGGGCGAGTTCGGCCTGCACGACCTGCTGCTTGGCCTGCAAGGTCGAGGCCGACAAGTTTTCGCGTCGGTCTTCGATCCACTTGACCGGGCGGCCGACACGCTTGGCGAGAAAGGCCAGCAGGACTTCCTCGGGATAGACATAGGCCTTGGGTCCAAACCCCCCGCCGACATCCGGTGCGATGACCCGAATATGGTGCTCGGGAAAGTCGAGCAGGCGGGCCAGGTGGGCGCGCATCAGATGTGGCACCTGGGTCGAGGACCACAGCGTCAGGGAGCCTAAAGCCGCCTCGTAATGGGCCAGACAGCCGCGGGCTTCCATGGGCAGGGCCACATGCCGGCCGGTCGCGAAGCGCTCGGCCACGATGCAGTCTGCCGCCTGAAATGCCTGGGCAATCGCCCCGGCCTGCATGTCTACCGACTGCATGAGATTGTCGCCCCATTCCTCATGGATGAGCGGCGCGTCCGGCTGCATGGCCTGGGTTATGTCGCTTACAACCTCCAGGGGCTCATAGTCGACTGCCACATGAGCCGCGGCATCCTCTGCCGTGTAGCGGTCCGAGGCGACGACGACCGCCACGGGTTCTCCCACGAAGCGGACTTTTTCCAGGGCTAAGACGGACCAGTTGCACGGTTTATGTTTCGGCGCCTTGGCCGGATCGTACTCCACACGCAGGGGGCGGATCGCGGTGACATCGGCCCCGGTCAGGACCGCCTCCACTCCGGGATAGGCTTGAGCCGCACTGACATCGACCCTGAGCAGCCGGGCGTGGGCGTAGGGGCTACGGACAAACGCGACGCCGAGGGTGCCGGGCAGGTGGATATCATCGACATACTGGCTTTGACCCAGCAGCACCCGCGGGTCTTCGACCCGTTTCACCTGGGCGCCAACCATTTTGCCCGTGCCGACCGTGGTCATTGGTCTCCCCCCGACTGTGGCAGTTCCCGCACCATCGCGCGTTTATATCTGGAGGTCAAGGCGAGCTTCCTTAAGACGACCCGCCTCCTGTTAGACGGCCCAGTTCGCAGACAGCACCTCGGCCTGTTCCAGCACGGTCCGCGTCGCTCGTTCCTGCTTGTCGGGCGGGTAACCGTGTTTACGCAGAATGCGCTTGACCAGTCGGCGCAGGTTGGCGCGGACATTCTCGCGCAGCGTCCAGTCTATGGTGACGTTGTTGCGCACGGTTTTCACCAACTCACGGGCGATGTCGCGCAGGGTTTCGTCGCCGAGCACCTGAACGGCGCTGTCATTCGTTTCGAGCGCGTCGTAGAACGCGACCTCGTCTTCCGACAGGCCGAGTTTTTCGCCGCGAGCGCTTGCCTCGCGCAATTCCTGGGCAAGTCGGATCAGCTCCTCAATCACTTGCGCGGCTTCGACGGCCCGGTTCTGATAGCGCCGCAGGGTGTGTTCCAGCATCTCGGCGAACGACCGCGCCTGGACAACGTTTTTCCGGCGGCGGACAGCCAGTTCACCTTTCAATAATTTCTGCAAGAGTTCGACCGCGAGGTTACGCTGCGGCATGTTCCGCACCTCGGCCAGGAATTCATCCGACAGAACCGAGATATCGGGCTTGTCCAGCCCGGCGGCGGAGAAGATGTCGATCACCCCTTCCGACGCCACCGCGCGCGAAACGATCTGGCGCACCGCGTGGTCCAACTCTTCCTCGGGACGGGCATCGCCGGACGCTCGTTTGGCGAGACTCGCCCGGACGGCCTGAAAGAACGCGACCTCGTCCCGAATGTGCAGCGCGGCTTCATGCGGGACGGCCAGGGCAAATGCCTGAGACAGTTCTCGCACCGTGGCCAAGTAACGATCCTTGCCGTTCTCCTGGGCCAGTATGTGTTCCTGCGCCGCCGGCAGCAGGGCCAGCCGTTCTGTCGGTGCGCCGGCGGTCCACTGCGAGCGGTCAAAGCCGTGGAACAGGTCGCAGCAGACCTCATATTTCTCCTTCATCACGTCTACCGCTTGCTCCTGGTCGAACGCGGTTTCCCCGGTGCCGCCGCTCTCGGTGTAGGTCGCCAATGCACGTTTCAGTTCATGCGCCAGACCCAGATAATCCACTACCAGACCACCCGGCTTGTCCCGGAACACGCGGTTGACCCGAGCGATGGCCTGCATCAGGCCGTGGCCGCGCATGGGCTTGTCCACATACATGGTGTGCAGGCTCGGCGCATCAAAGCCGGTCAGCCACATATCACGCACCAGTACCAGGCACAGCGAGTCGCCGGGGTCGCGGAAGCGTTTGGCCAGCGCCTCGCGCTGCGACTTGGTGCGAATATGCGGCTGCCAAGCGGGAGGGTCGGATGCCGAACCGGTCATCACGACTTTGATCTGTCCCTTGTCGTCTTCCTCCCGATGCCAGTCCGGGCGCAGCCGCACCAACTCACGGTACAGCTCGATACAAATGCGCCGACTCATGCAGACGATCATCGCCTTGCCGTCGAGCGCTTCCAGACGCTGCTCGAAGTGGGCAACGATATCCTGAGCGATCAGTTTCAAGCGCTTTTCCGTACCGACAATCGCCTCAAGTTGCGCCCATTTGGTCTTGAGCTTTTCCTGACGAGTGATCTCCTCGCCTTCGGTTGCTTCCTCGAAACCGGGATCAATGTTCGGTCGCTCGCTCTCGTCGAGTGAGAGCTTGGCCAGCCGACTCTCGTAATAGATCGGTACCGTGGCCTTGTCCTCAACCGCACGCTGGATATCGTAGATGCTGATGTAGTCGCCGAACACGGCTCGGGTGTTGGCGTCCTGCAACTCAATCGGCGTGCCGGTGAAACCGACAAACGAGGCATGAGGCAGGGCGTCTCGCATATGCCGCGCGTAGCCATCGATAAAGTCGTACTGGCTGCGGTGGGCCTCGTCGGCAATGACCACGATGTTGCGCCGTTCCGACAGTAACGGATGCCGGTCACCCCGCTTTCCTGTGCGAGGGGTGTGCCCCTCGCGCTCCCCGGCTGAGGGCTCTTCAGGGAAGAACTTCTGAATGGTGGTAAAGACCACGCCGCCCGACTCGACCGCGAGTTTGGCGCGCAGGTCTGCCCGGCTTGCCGCCTGCATTGGCGGCTGGCGCAACAGGTCACGGCAACGCGCGAACGTGCCAAAGAGTTGGTCGTCCAGGTCGTTGCGGTCGGTCAGCACCACGATAGTCGGATTCTGCATCGCTTGCTCACGGACGATGCGCCCGGCATAGAAGGCCATCGTCAGGCTCTTACCCGATCCCTGCGTATGCCACACCACGCCGATACGCCGGTCGCCGGGCTCGCCTCCCGGCTTGCGGCCCGACTCATAGCGGCCAAACCGCTCGACAACCTGTCCGGCCGCCAGCTCTAATTCTGTAGCCCTCAGCGTCTCGGTAACGGCAACCCTGACCGCGTGGAACTGGTGATAGCCGGCCATTTTCTTGACCAATGCCCCGCTGCCGTCATCCTCGAACACAATGAAGTCACGGACCAGCGAAAGAAAGCGCCCCGGTAGGCAAACGCCTTCAAGCATGACCTGCAATTCGGGCAGGTGCGGGTCGGCCAGTGTTTCGCCCGAGATCGTGCGCCAGGGCTTGAACCACTCCCGTCCGGCGGTCAGCTGCCGATGCGCGCTTCGACTCCGTCCGAGACCAGCAGAGCCGCATTCAGGCTGAACAGCATCGGCAGTTCGGCCTTATAGGTCTGGAGCTGTTGCCAGGCGGTCCAGATAGTCGCGTCTTCGTCTGCCGGGTTCTTGAGTTCGATCACCCCGAGCGGCAGGCCGTTGACGAACAGCAGCACATCGGGCCGACGCTCGTGTTTGTTCTCAACAACGGTAAACTGATTGACCGCGAGCCAGTCGTTATTGACAGGCGTATCGAAATCAATCACTCGTGCCTGCGCGCCCCGTACCGTCCCGTTGTCCGTGCGATACTCCACCGTCACGCCGTCTACCAGCAGCCGATGAAAGGCACGGTTACGAGCTTCGAGTGTCGGCCCGTCCGGGTGGGTTAGCTTACGAAAAGCGTCGTCCTGGGCTTCGGTCGGCAGGTTGGGGTTGAGTCGGGCGAGTGTATCGCGCAGCCGCCGCTCCAGCACCACCACTCCGTAGTCGCTGCGCTCTGCGCCCGGCGTATCGGGCGCGATGTCCGGCCCGTGGGCGACGCTCCAGCCGAGACTTTCGAGCCAAGCCAGGGCGGCATCTTTGACGGTGGATTCGGTGATGGTGGTCACGATGTTTCCCAGGGATTGATGACGTCAACTTCCAAGCCATCAAAGTCGGCCACGTTCCGCGTCGCAACGGCGAGGCCATGAGCCTTGGCCGTCCCGGCGATCAGCGCATCGCTCACATGCAGGACACGACCGGACCGGCGTGCTTGCGCCCGAAGCGCGGCGGCTTGCTCCGCTTCTTGACGGCCCACCGGAAGGACTCGGTCCTCGTACTCCACAACGAATGCTGCCAAAGCAGCGCTTATGCGGTCGCGACGACGGCCCAACGGGAGCAAATGCAGACCGAATTCCAACTCATGCAGGACGATAGTTGACAGCCATAGATCGTCTTGAATAGCAAGGAACGCAACGACCCGTGAGTCCGATACGTCCTTCGTCAACTCCGATACAACGTTCGTGTCGAGAAGAAAGCCGCTCACTCGCCATCACCGTCGCTGAATGGAATCGCGCGTTCGGGCTCGTGGCGGCTAGGAATCTCAAGATTGGTGCCGCGTGGTACGTTCTCAATGAGCCACTGGCCGAGGGGTTTGCGAGGTGCGGCTTTCGCGTACCACGTGTCGGCGGGCACGACGACACATGGTCGCCGGGTTCCGATAGTTTGCGGCCCCTCTACTTCGGCCAGCCGCAAAATTTCCGACAGACGTGCCTTCGCTTCGGCAACGGTCCATACACGCTGGGGTTTTGAAATTTCCACGGTCACACCTCCGACGGCCAAACGATAGTGGTCCAGTATAGACCATGTTGGACATTGTTTCGACGATGGATTCGGTGAGGGGGGTCACTGTAGCCAAACCATGTTCCGGCAGACCGGACTGCCGTACGATTTACTCAATACGCTGAGTAATTTTACTCAGGAGAGTGAGTAGTTCGAAGATGCAATACGGCCGTTCAACTGGTTTCGGTTCTGGTCGGGACAGGGGGCGCAGTCCACAGACCGTCTGTAGGTGTCAGGCCGCCATCAGGAGCTGTTCAAATTCATCAGGCCGAGACCAACGGGCTACTTCCGAATGTTGCCCCACTAAGCTGAAATCCTCTTTCCGCCATACGTCTTCTGTATCGGCGAAGAGAGAAATAAACGCCAGGTGGGGTCGGCTGCCCTTCAGGTGATTGAGATCAATACACCCTGCCAGGACGTGTTCCGTCATACGTCGCGCCGCTCTGCGGGAGCCGGTGCTCAGTAAAAAAATGAGCGACGTGCGGTTATCGGCGTAGGTCTGGTAGTCAACCGTCCAGTTTTGTCCCGATCTGCCGGGCCGTGTTACTGCGCGCTCAAAGGATATCTCCTTTTCGGCAAGCCAATCGACCACTTCGCTCGCCACCGTTCCAACTGCCTGGACAGCGTGACGGCTGAAACGCGCCTGCCGGTCAAAATCTTCCACTTTGCCTGCTAGCGTTTCACCCGCCCGGGGACGTACCGCCCGCGTGCGGAACGTGAACCACAGGTCAGAGACGCGCACCGCGGCTTGGGCGAGGCGAAGCACCGCTTCCCCGAGTCCATCGGCTACGTTGGCTCGCAGCATGAGTTGACCACGGTGCAGTTTCACGCCCAGGGTCTGGCATGTGTCCTCGACCATGCGGGTCTGCTTCGGCGAGCGCCGGGCGCTCGCGGATTGCATGCGCAGCCAGCCCAGGGTCTCTCCGAAGTCGGTGACGTAGCAGCACCCACTTTGCTCTACTACGAACACGTCCACCATGCCCCCGTCCGGGTACATCAGGGGGGTGCGTACGCGCACCCCCTCGCGTGGGGCAGGCGTGCATTCGAAGAGAGCGGGCAGCGACTTGCCAAGAGACAAACTCAGTTCATCGGCATTCATAGCGGCAGCTCCTCTTAGACAGCGGGCGGCTCCATCCTTCCCGTGTGATGTATTCTCGCCTCTGTGCAGAACTGATTCCACACTTCTATCGGTCGATCCCAAGGTTCGGTGATATCTTTGGGTACATACGCTTGCTTGTCGCGAAAGGTCTCCGTCCAACGATGCTTGTGTTTTTCGCCTATACGATTGCAATCTGGATTATGATGATCGGCTCCGAGGTCGAGCGCATAAATCCGGCCCGCGCTGACACTCTCGGCTGACTGCACGTACATCTTATATTGCTCAAGGAGGTCCGCGCCGAAGGAACCGTGGTAGGTCTCCTTAGCGTGACGAAACAACCCCTTCTTTGAATGGTCCGGCATAGGCTATCTCGTCTCATCAATCAGTTTCTTTAGGGTTGGCCACCTCCAGGGGTGGATCGTATCCTCCCGGCGCGCCGACTTTGGCTTTTTACAGGTCTTATGTCTCCGGCCCTTCAGCAGGAAGTACGGCTTGTTTTCCTCATGGACGATAGTGACCTCTGCTGTCACTCCAGCCGCATCATGAGTATGTTCTCCGCAGATGACGATAATAAGGTCGGCCTTGCGTATCAACTCTCGGACTTTCTTCTTCCACTTTTCGGTTATCGGCTCCCTCAACGACCAATCCGTGATGCGGAATGGCGAATCAGGGTTCTTTGCTTGGCTAACCAAAGAGCCCCGGATGTCTTTATCATGGTCGAAGTCAAAACTGATGAAGACACTTTTCGTAGCCATGACTCAACCTCATTTCCTTAGAACTTGTTACGCTCTCTCATCAATGAAATCGGTAGAAAGTAACTCAAGTCGTTCAACTGAGTACTGGAAACCAATTTCTCTACCGAAGAACATCTTCTTAAGTAACTCCTCAGCCATGGCAGTGACTCTCCTTGCGTGTCTTGTGTCCTCTCGATTCGGGTCTTGCGGCCCATCATCTGATTTTTCAGCCTCAGCCATAGCTTGATAATGTGACAAAAGAGGAGAAGTGATAGATTCCAATGAGGTAAGTGCCTCTCTATAATTTCTGGTAATGATATAGGCTTCAGTAATGATATAGGCTTCAAAGAGGGCTCCATAGTGCTCATGACGAAAAGAGGCTATCCCCGGCAAGCTGAATACAGCGTCAACAACTTCCTGGTCGGAAGCCTCGCCGCGGACAAAACGATGCTACAAGGTTGGGGCAACCGTCCTGACTATCAGAGCTACGACTGTCGTTATTACAAATGATCTTTGATCATCACGTAACGAGGCAAACACCACACCAAGGCGATGGAGCGCCTGTGCAACCCGCCGAAGGCTGAGGTCGGGCGTACCGAAGAAGCCTGTCAACAAACCACGAACAGCATCGGCCTCTTGCCGCCCCTCCTCATCCATTGTTCGGTTGAAATAGTCGTCAATCTGTATCGCATTGAGTGTCGCTTCGATGAACGCTTTCCTATTTGACTCGGGCAATCTGAAATCGACGTCAAAGAACCGGCGTAGATAGCCTTGAGCGTCAAACTCACTGCCGTACAGCGCACGAATAGAGTGCACCAACTCGGCGCGATTAACTGCCAGCGCGAATACAATGTGGTCCACCGTGAACAGGTGCTTAGCTACTTCAAGAAGCTCAATTGCATAAGATGGCCGACACCTGTCCAACTCGTCTATAACCACAACCAACGGACGACCATCGCTACTTTTCGACAAAGTGGCCGCCATGTCTTGAAGAGTGCTTCTGAACGCTTGGACAGACTCTTGTTCCTTTCGGTAGCTGGACACTCGCTCTTCGGCATAGGAAGCGAGGGCTTGACCAGCCTGCTTTTCCAGTATGGGGCTGAGATCCAAAATCCCGGCAGTCGCGACCCGGATAACACCAGGAACAGCCCGCAGGACAACCTCCTTCGCTGCGCCCTTCATGGCGTCGATTTTGTCGGTAAGCGATTCAGTCGCGTCTTGGCGTAGCCCAGACATCAGTTCGCCAGAAAGAGCGATAAAGGGATCGCCAGTAAAGTCAGTCTCCCATGCATTGAATTCGACAACGGGGAAACTCTCGTTCCGCAGATGTTGGGACCAGATTTTGAGAAATGTTGTCTTTCCCGTGCCCCAGGCGGCGTCAATTGCTAAAACACACGGCCCGTCTATAGAACCAACGATGTGGGTGAGTATCCTGGCTGGCTCTCTGCGCCCGAGAAGATCGTTTTTGAACGGGTTGTCCTCGGGAACTTCTATTTCCCTTGGTTGAATGCGTATTCCCATAGTTGTTATCTGTTCCTCAACTCACAGATTCCAAGAAACGTTTGGAGTCCCCCACCCGCACCGCGCCAGAAATGAGCTTCGGCAACAGCGTGTCGCGCAAGGCGGCAAGGGTGCGGGATTTCTCTGCATTCCGAGAAGCGAGCAGAAAGAAAGGCTGAACTATCTCGCCAAACACTTCTGAGACCTTACCTCCGCCGGGAAGTGGTAGCCGGTAATTTGAGAGGGCGCTTACAGGGACTCGCTGGCGGCCGCTCGAACCCGTCATACTTTGAATGGCAAACTCGCGGAAACCAGTGCTCCGCGCGAGACAATAGGCAAATTCATCGGGAAGTGGAGGTTTGGGCCGCATGACAATATACTCGGTCGAGCCCCACCCGACCGTGTCTTTTTCCAAGAAATCGACATACGCCGTCTTCCCGTTTTCCAGGCACGGCGTGATGCGGGCGACAAGTGTATCTCCGTTGGCAAAACGTGTTCCCGAACCAAAAGGCCGATCTATCACTGTGTCGGGTGTATGGCCTTTCGTCGGCATATTTGCCATGTCGAGATACGGGGCTACTTCTCCTTTTCGGAGAGATCGCGTTGGGTTGATATCAATTGCTTCAGGGAGCGCCTTCACCCCCCACCCCTCCGGCACCTCCCCCAACTCCGAATCGACAAAACGATCAGGGAACAACGCCGCAATGCCTGCATCCATCCCGTCAAGATACGCCCGGGCGCGTTCCACGGTCCAATCACTCCCCCCTGGAGGGGGAGTCGCAGAAGCCAAGCCGTTAGGTGCAGGCTGAGGCGGTGGGGGGGATCCCCTCCCCGAAAGACTGCCGTCTTTCGACCCTCCCTCAAGGGGAGGGTGATGAGGCAGGGCGGCATAAATGCTCTCCAGCACGCCGAAACAGTTCTCGAATACCTTATGATTCCAAAAGCGCAGAACCCTGTACCCCTTTTCCTGTAAAAACCTGTCTCGCCGGTTGTCTGAGGCTGTCCGTTCCGCGTGTTGGCCGCCGTCCAATTCTATGAGCAGCTTTTCGGACAGACAGGCAAAGTCGGCAATGTACGGGCCGATGGGCTGCTGGCGGCGAAATCTATAGCCGGCCAATTGCTTCCTGCTCAGGTAGTGCCACAAGAGTCCCTCTGCGCTGGTTTGATTTTGGCGCAGGGCTTGGGCGCGTTGGAGGGTTTGGGGGGAGTATTGGCGTTTGATTTCTGCCCAGCGGCGTGGGGGGTGTGGGGCGGCGTGGTCCCCCCACCGGCTCGCCTGCGGGCTGTCGCCCTTGGCTTGCCGACTCCCCCTCAAGGGGGGAGTGATCCCTGAGCGGACAGGAGCGGTGGCTTGAGCTTGCGCTGACTCCCCTTCAAGAGAAGAGTGATTGGGAGGGTGGTTTCTGAGGGCGGCTTTGGCATGAACGGGGTCGAAGTCTATGAACCAACTCTTGAATAGCGTTCGCGCCATTTCTTCGAGCGTTTCGTTCATGCGGCGGTTGAGCTCGATCTTGTCGTCCAGGGTGCCGAGGATGTGGGCGATGGCGCGTTGTTCGTTAATGTCTGTCGGGATACGAACAATCTCTTGGTGCAGGTGATTCCGATTCAACCCCGGCACTGCCGCCTTATCAGAATAGGCTGAGAAATCGATCCCTCGAAGGAAATAGCTGATGAACCGAGGATCGTTTCCTTTGAAGTCTCGGACGTATAATGCCGTGTTGAGCGGCCAGAAGTCGTTTTGAACGAAGAAGACCTGTCCCAACGTACCGTAGCGTCCCGTCACCACACCCGGACCCTGAACCTTACTCTCCGAGTGATAGTCAGTCGGACCTGACGATGAAACAACGGGTACGGGACCGGGGGTGCGCTTGTGCTGCGGAAGGTCGTAGCCACGCTTGAGTTCTATGACTTTCCCGAGAGTAGTTTCTCGCCACTCTCCCGCCCCACCCCGCTCTTCCTTCTCCACCAACACCACATACTCCCGCTCAATCTCACGCTGAAAACTGTCCGGCAGCCGCGCCCAATCCCGCGCTTCTATGAGAAAGGGGATGGTGGATTCCTGTACTGCTTCGTTGAATTCGGCCAGTTGCGAGGGGTCAATTTTGACGAGACCGGGGCTGCGTAATACCAGGTCAAGGTCGCTGCCTTCGTGGCTTCTGCCGTTGACGCGGCTGCCGTAGGCCCACACTTCTACGCCGGGCAGATGCCCGCGCAGCAAGCGTTCAATCTGTTCCCGGTGCCGGGGTTTCACGTCGAGTTGTCGGGTCATGATGGTGGCTGTTTTATCGCGCGGGACACCGCCCTGGCGTCCGTGATAAATGCGGGTAACGCGGTCAGCACTTCCTCGGCGTAGTCTTCGCCGTAGCGGTGGGCGGAATTGTTGCGACAGTCGCGGTAGTGCAGCCAGCGCTCACACTCGTCGCCCGTAATCAAGGCGTGTTTGGCGGCATGACGGAAGATGTCTTTGAAATAGAGTTCATCGACTTCGCGGTTGCTGGCGAAGTACTCCCGTAGCCGCTTTTTCAGCAGGCTGCCGCATTGCTCTTCAATGATTTCAAATTCCTTGACGCAAGCCGAGCGGTAGAGGTCATGTTCAATTTCTCCCGGGCGGCAATCCTGCAACAAAGCAAACGCGCGTTCCAGTGTTTCGATGCAGCGGTCAAGGTAGTCGGTGTTGATGTTCACGGCATGTCCTTAAAACCCAGCTTTTGCAGATTCGCTTCAATGGCTGTGTCCAGTCTCATAGACTCGGCCTACCGCCCCAACTTGAGGACACGATTTGTGACCTCAAGTCGTCAAATTTCTGCTGGGTGAGTTGAAACATGAAATCCCCTGGGAAACGATCGCCTCGGTAATCCGCTCCACTGGCATCAATGGACCGGTAGAACTCTTTTTCCTAGGGCGTGTTCACACTTCTGAGGGCTTCGATGATGAGCGCGAAGTGGATGAAGAAGGCGAACACCACATCCAATTTGTCGAACCGGGAAAAGATACGGCGGAAGCCCTTGAGGCGGCGAAAGAGCCGTTCTACTTCATTGCGTTTCTTATATTTCTCGCGGTCGTACGGCCACGGCGCGGTACGATTGCTCTTGGGAGGCACGACCGGCGTGGCCCCTAAATCACGCACACACTGACGTGTCTCCTCCCCCTCATAGGCACGATCCATCACGACGTAGTCGGCCCACAGGGCCGTTTCACTCAGCAATTTCCGTCCCTCAGGCGCAGCGCCAGCTTGGCCCGGCGACAGCGAAAACCTCACGGCGGTGCAAGCATCCGCGGCAACCAGATGAATCTTGGTCGTCCAGCCGCCGCGAGACTTCCCGAGGGCTTGCGGCCCGTTTTTTTTCGCGCCCCCGTCCCGTCCGGATGAACTTTGATCACCGTACTATCCAGCGAGACCACTTCGACCCGCACGCGGATGATCTGCTGCTGCTGTAACGCGGCAAAGACCCGGTCCAGGACCCCGTTCTTCGCCCAACGATTCAGGCGCGTATAGAGCGTATGCCAATTCCCAAAGTGCTCCGGTAAGCCCCGCCACTTACACCCCTGCTCCACAATGTACAGAAGCGCGGCCAGCACTGGCCGATTGTCTCCCTTCACATTCCCGCGCTGCCGCGGAAGCAGATCCTTGAGGTGCTCGTACTGCTGTTGGGTAAGCTCCATTGAGAAAGTATAACAAATATAGTGTGAACACGCCCTAGTCTCCATACCCCAGTTCCTTCAGGTTGATGGAAATGGTGGCGTCCAGCTTCTTTGCCTCGGCTTGCTGTTCCCTCAATTGCGCCACCAGCCGTTGCATCTTGTGCTCGAATGGCTCGCCGTCGTCCTCTTGCGCTTCCGCGCCGACGTAGCGACCGGGGGTCAGTACATAGCCGTGCTTGCGTACCTCTGCCAGGGGTGCGCTTTTGCAGAAGCCGGGGATGTCGGCGTAGGTGTTGGCACCCTCACCCCGTCCCTCGCCCTTGAAGGGAGAGGGGGTAGGAAGGGGCTCTCCCTGCGAGGGGGTAGGAAGGTGATTGCGCCAGACGTGGTAGGTGTCGGCGATACGGGCGATATCTGCGTCGGTCAGTTCGCGGTGGGTGCGGTCCACCATACGGCCGAGCTTGCGGGCGTCGATGAACAGGATTTCGCCGCGCCGGCCGCCGGACTGCCGGTTCTTGCGATTACGGGCCAGAAACCACAGGCAGGCCGGAATCTGAGTCGAATAGAAGAGCTGGCCGGGGAGCGCCACCATGCAGTCCACCAGGCTGGCTTCGATCAGACTTTTCCTGATGTGACCCTCGCCCGACTGGTTGGACGACATGGAACCGTTGGCGAGCACGAAGCCGGCCGTGCCGACCGGTGCCAAGTGGTGAACGATATGCTGTACCCAGGCGAAGTTGGCGTTGCCCTTGGGCGGGACACCACACTGCCAGCGCTTGTCGTCGGTCAGCCGTTCGCCGCCCCAGTCGGAGATATTGAAGGGCGGGTTGGCCAGGATGAAGTCGGCCTTGAGGTCGGGATGGCGGTCGGTGTGGAAGGTGTCGCCGTGGGCGATCTGGCCCTCGATGCCGCGAATGGCAAGGTTCATCTTTGCCAGCCGCCAGGTGGTATAGTTTGACTCCTGGCCATAAATCGAGATGTCGGCCTTGCTGCCCTGCGGTGCGCTGCCACCATTGCCGTTGCCGGATTGATGGGCGCGGATGAACTCGACCGACTGCACGAACATGCCGGAGGAGCCGCAACAGGGGTCATAGACCCGACCTTGATACGGCTCTAGCATCTCAACTAACAGTGTGACCACGCAGCGCGGGGTGTAGAACTCGTCGCCCTTCTTGCCCTCGGCGCTGGCAAACTGCGACAGAAAGTATTCGTAGACGCGGCCCAATACGTCCTTGGAGCGGGCCTCCGCGTCGCCGACCCGGATATTGCTGATGAGATCGATGATCTGGCCGAGCCGCTGCTTGTCGAGCGCCGGGCGAGCGTAGTCCTTGGGCAGCACGTCCTTGAGCGCCGGGTTGTCGCGCTCAATGCCGGTCATGGCGTCATCGACGAGTTGGCCGATTGTGGCTTGCCGTGCCCGGGCCTTGAGCTGCGTCCAGCGTGCCTCGGGCGGCACCCAGAATATGTTCTCGGCGCGATACTCGTCCGGGTCCTCGGGGTCGGCGCCCTCGGCCCGCTCAGCTTCGAGACGGGCGTGCACCTCCTCGAAGGCGTCGGAGATGTATTTCAGAAAGATGAGACCGAGAACGACGTGCTTATACTCGGCGGCGTCCATGCTGCCGCGCAGCGCATCGGCCATACTCCACAGTTTGGTCTCATAGCCGGTCGTCGCGCCTTGGGCGTTGGCCTGTGAGCGATCGTCTTGTGTCTTCTGTTCCCCTGCCACATCTTTTCCTTTCACTCGCTTGAATAATACGCCACCGGCTCAAGCTGTCCAGATACGCCATCTGTAGTGATGAGATCATTGCCACAGGGACGTTTACAGGGATACGCCGGTAAGCGCGCATCGCATGAGCAAAAACAGTGAGATATGCAGGTGGCGCTGGATATCTGGAAGACGGGGAGTATAATGCCCCGAACTCATCCATCATTTCAGCTCAGTATCGTTCGGGGTTTCCTCATGGGCTATCGTATTGGGATCGACGTTGGCGGGACTTTTACCGATTTTGTTGCGGTCAATACCGACCAGCAGATGTATAGCGGCAAGACGCCGACGATTGCCACTGATGAAGCGGCCAGCGTCTTTGGCGGGCTGGAGCAGATTGCGGCCCATTTTGGCATCTCCCTTCAGACGCTCTTGGCCGAGACCGACCCCATCGTCCTCGGCACGACCGTTGTGACGAACACCATGCTGGAGTTTGCCGGCGCGAACATCGGCCTGATCACAACCAAGGGCTTTCGAGACGTTATTGAGCTGCGCCGCGGGTATAAAGAAAGCCTGTTTGATATTCGTCTGCCGCCGCCCCATCCCATTGTTGAGCGCGGGAAACGGCTGGGTGTGACCGAGCGCATCGATGCCAGCGGTCAGATTGTCACGCCGCTGGATGAGCGGGAGGTGTACTCTGCGTTGGAGCGCCTGCGCGGTGTTGGGGTAGAGGCTATTGCGGTGTGTCTGCTGTTCAGCTTTGTGAACCCTGTTCACGAGCGACGCGTGGGTGACATTATCCACGAGGTCGCCCCGGACCTGTTTGTCTCCCTGTCCTCAGACGTGCTGCCCCAGGTGCGAGAGTTCGAGCGGGTCAGCACCACGGTCGTGAACGCCTATACCAGCCCGAAACTGCGGGCCTATCTGGAACAACTGTCCGCCCGGCTCGAAGCCCAGGGCTTCCGGGGCGGACTCTTCCTGATGCAGTCCAACGGCGGGATGATGGATATCGGCTTTGCGCGCGAGCACGGTGTGGAGGCCGTCTTGTCCGGTCCTTCGGGCGGCGTGGTGGCGGCGACGTTCCTGGGCGGGCAGTCCGGCTATAAGAATATCATCACGGCCGATATGGGCGGCACGAGTTACGATGTCTGTCTGATTAAGGACTCCGCTCCCGAGGTTGGGGTGGATAACTGGATCAGCCGCTATCGGGTCGCCATCCCGCTGATCGACATTCATACCATTGGTGCCGGCGGCGGCTCGATCGCCTGGCTCGATGACGCCGGGGCACTCCGGGTCGGGCCGCGCTCGGCTGGCGCCCAACCCGGGCCGGCTTGCTATGGCCGGGGCGGAACCGAGCCCACGGTGACGGACGCCGATCTTGTCCTGGGCTATCTCGACTCGGGCTCTTTTCTGGATGGACAAATGGCGCTTGATCGACACGCCGCCCACCAGGCGATCCAACGCCGCATTGCCGAGCCCATGAACATCGGCGTGGAAGAGGCGGCCAGCGGGATTTTTGACATCGCCAACAACAGCATGATTAACGCCATCCGCTATGTATCGGTTGCCCGCGGGCGGGACCCGCGGGACTTTGCGCTGTTGGCCTTTGGTGGAGCCGGTCCGGTCCACGCGGGAACGCAGGTCCGCGACCTTGGCATCCGCACTATTCTGGTCCCGAAAAATGCTTCGGTCCTATCCGCGCTGGGGAATTTAATCGCCAATTTCAAAGTCTCCAAGGTGCAATCGTTTATTGCCAAGTCCGATCAGGTTGACCTGGAGGAGCTGAACAGCGTTCTGGCGCGTCTGCACCAGGAGGCCGAGGCGCTGTTGGGCGACCGCTCCCGCATCCGCGAGATGCTGGTCCGGCGTTTCCTCGATATTCGCTACGAAGGTCAGGTCCAGGAAGTAATCGTGCCTATTCAGGCGCGGACGCGTCGTCTGAGCGCGGTCAGTCTGTCGCAAACCCTGGAGGAGTTCCACGAACTGCACGAACAGATCTATAAATTCCAGCGACCCGAGCAGTCGGTGGAGATCGTCAGTGTGCGCCTGGACATGATCGGGGTGCGGGCGCCGCTGCATTTTGAGAGCCATCCGTTTGAAGACGAAGATGCCGGCCAGGCGCGCACCGGCAGTCGCCCGGTGTACTTCGAGCCGCACGGCTTTGTGGAAACCGATATTTACGCCGGTGAGCGGGTCCGGCCCGGCAACCTCATTACCGGCCCGGCGATTATTGAGGAAACAAACACGAGTGTGGTCATTTATCCGAACCAGGAAGCGATGCTCGATCAGTTTCTGACCTATGTCATTCAGGTCGCCAAATAAGCCGCATGGACCAGAGACCGAAATTAAGCCCCGTCAAACGCGAAATCCTGCGTCATAATCTGCGGGCGATTGTGGATGACATGAGCATCGCCCTGGAACATAACAGTCCGTCCGAGGCCGTGAGTGAAGCCCGCGACTACGCGGTTGCCTTCACCAATGCGAGTGGTGAGGTGGTTGTTGCCGAGAACCCGTTTCACACCCCCTCCCTGGCGCTCACCGCGCAGGCCATTCTCGATTATTATGAGTTTGATCTGCGGGCGGGCGATCTGGTGGTGACCAACGATCCGTATCGGGGCGGGACGCATATCCAGGACCTGACGGTTTTTGCGCCGGTCTACGCCACCGAGGAACTGGTCGGCTGCCTCCTCGTCCGGGTGCATATGCCGGATTTCGGTGGGCAGGTTGTGGGTGGCTATAATCCACCGGCCCTGGAAGTATGGGCCGAAGGCGTGCGTATTATTCCGATCAAACTTGCCCGCTTTGGCCGGCTGGACCGAGATATCCATCAGACCGTTCTGCTCAACAGCCGGGTGCCGGACCAGACCCAGGGCTTGCTGGACGCCATGCTGGCCACCCTGGCGCTGGGGCAGGAGCGCGTCCAGCGGATGCTGGCCCGCTACGGTTTCGAGCCTTTTGTCGAAGGGCTGGAATATGCCCTGGACTATTCGGAAGCGGCGACCCGGACGCTGCTGCGCGGCTGGTCGCCGGGCGTTTTCCACGGTCAGGCCACCTTAGGCCATGACTGTGCCGAGCGCTCGCCGGTTGTCCGCTGTCAACTGGAAGTGGGTGACGGACAGGTGACGCTTGATTTTTCCGGCTCGGATGCCCAAAGCCCCTCGTTTATGAATAGTGCCTGGGGGGCAAGCTGCGGGAGTGCCCTGCTGCCGCTGCTCAGTCTGCTGGGGGACGATCTGCCTATGAATTCCGGGGTCCTGCGCGTCGTTCGGTTCCAGGCTGACGAAGGCTCACTCGTCCGTCCGGCCTACCCCGCGGCGGTCGGCTGGGGTCAGGCTCACCCAGGCAGTGAGATCATCAACGCGGTTTCGGTCGCGCTCAGCGCGTGTACGGATCAGCCTTTACCCCGGATGCCCACCCAGGCGTTGGTGCAGTGTTGTTTTGCCAAGTATCGGATTTTTTCGCTTGACGCGCTGATCTATCCTGGGGCGGCGAGTGTGGACGGAGTAAACGGCTGGGGTCCGCCCGGTTATTTTGCCCGGCGCAAACTGCCGTCGGTCGAAAAATGTGAGATCGCGTTTCCCGAAATATCTATCGAACGTTTGGAAATCATCGCTGATGGACGAGCCGCTGGGGACGAGTACGGCGCACCGGCTTCCGAAGTCAGGGTTGCGTTTCGCCAACCGGCCGCTGTGACGGCCTGTCTCACTGGACCGCCCGATGAGAAAAGTCCGGCTATGCGTCCGACCTTCAGTATCCGGACGGAAGACGCGGAGCTTTCCGTCGATACTTTCTGCGCCGACCGACGCCTTGCGGGCGGGGTGTTGACCTTGCGCACAGCCGGGGGAGGACCCACCGGCCCGACACAAGCGGAAGCCCAACCCGAAAGCCACTCAGCTCAGGCCGACGAGTGAGTATGCCTCAGACAGGAGCAAGGCCATGATTACACCCATCACTGCGGAAATCATTCGGGAATATTTTGAGTCGGTTGCCGAGGAAATCATCAAGACCATGGTCAGGGCTTCGGTCTCGCCGATTTTTAACGAAGCCCATGATTGTTCGGCCGGGGTGTTCTCCTACGACGGCAAGCAGGTCGGACTGGTTTCTCGGGGGGATGCGGTGCCGGTGCATATCTATGCCTGCCTGACCTCGGTCGAAGCCTGTATTCGGTTCTTCCGCGGCGACCTGAACGACGGCGATGTGATCCTGGCCTGTGACCCGTTTTTTGGCGGGACGCATATCGGCGACTACACCATCATCATGCCCATATTCTGTAATAACAAACCCGTCTTCTTTGCCTCGGTGCGGGCGCATATGCTGGATGTCGGTGGCCCGGTGCCGGGCGGGCTCAACGCCGAGGCCGAGGAAGTCTGGCAGGAAGGCTTTCGCTTTCCTCCGGTCAAGGTGTTTGAAAAGGGCGAACGGCGGCGGGATGTCTGGGACCTGTTGAAGGCAAACAACCGCTTACCCGATATTGCTATCGCGGACATTAACGCCATGATCGGCGCCTGCAAAATAGGCCAAGAACGCATTCGGGCGGTGGTTAATAAATATGGTCTGGCGACCGTCCAGGAGGGCGTCCGGTATACCTTCGACTACAGTGAGAAGAAGTTCCGCAACGCCATCGCCCAGTGGCCCACGGGTGTCTATACCGGTCGCAGCCTCTTGGACCAGGACTTTCGAGGCAACCAGAACATCAATGTGGATGTCTGCATTGAGGTGAAAGAGGGTGAAGTGGTCGTGGATTTCAGCGGTTCTTACGCCCAAAGCCCAGGGGTTATTAACAGCGTCGTGGGGAATACCATTTCCTATGTGTATGGCTGCTTTTCCGCGGTATGCCCGGAGGTGCCGATTAACTCGGGATTTTTCCGGCCAATTCGGGTCGTTCTGCCAGAGGGCTCGGTGGTCAATCCCGACCCGCCGGCCGCGGCCGGGTATGCCACCATCTGCATCGGCTGCACGATCGGCGAAGCGGTCATGCAGGCGCTGGGAAAGATTGTGCCCGAACGGGTCGGCACCACCAGCATAGACCTGAGCATGCTCTGGACGCACGGCGAGGACCCCCGCACCAAGAACTTCTTCATCAGCTATGACTATCACGCCTCGCCCGTCAGCTCCGGAGGAACGTATGGGGTCGATGGCTGGGGCGGCTGGTCGGCGCTGTTCTGTGCCCTCCAACTGGCCTCAGTCGAAATGACGGAGATCCAGTATCCCTTCCTGTATCTGGAGGGGGAGTACTCCACGGACTCGGCCGCGGCGGGCCAGTGGCGCGGCGCGCCGGCCTATAGCATGAGGCGCATGGCCTACCAGACCGACTCGCCCATCTATCTGAATATCTGGGTCCAGGGTGCGCGCCACGCCTTGCAGGGCTACTGCGGAGGGCAGGCCGGGGTGGGGAATTATGCGGTTGTCCACTATGACACCGAACAGGCGCAGACCGTCACCGACGTGGCCTTTCTTGAACCCTCAGAACGGGGCGACGTCCTGTTTTTTCAGAGCTGTGGCGGCGGTGGTTGGGGTGACCCGCTCGCGCGTGACCCGGCCGCGGTCCTGGCCGATGTGAGAAACGAATACGTCTCGATTGAAGGGGCCGAGAACGATTACGGGGTCGTGATTGATCCGATTTCACACACTGTTGACGAAACCGCCACCCAGCAGAGGCGTGCTGCACGGGCCAGTGGAAAATAAACGCAGACGGACAGGAGGGCAGAGCCAATGATTACCCCGCACATCATCGATCCGGGTTGGAAATGGGACGAGGATTTCCCACTCTCACAAGGACTGAGGATCGGCAACCTCTTGTTTCTCTCGGGCCAGGTCGCGGTCGATACTGAGGGTCGAGTCGTTGGCAAGGGCGACTTGGGGGCACAGACGCGGCAAGTCTTTGAGAATATGAAAACGGTCTTGGAGCAGGCGGGTGCGACCTTCGATAACGTGGTGAAAATGACATCCTATTTCACCACCAATATCCAGGATTACGAGGAATATTTCGCGGTCCGACGGGAATACTTCACCAAGTTCAACCCGGCCAGCACGGGTGTCCAGGTTGCCGCCCTGGCGTTTGAAGACCTCCTGCTGGAAGTCGAGGCCATCGCCTATTTGCCGGACGAGGCGTGACGCTGACGGGAGTGGCTTTTCGGGTATGCCAGGCCGGGTAGGGCGAATGCCTGTCTTAGCCAGCCCCCCGAGTGGGCCCGGGCGAACAGCGTGTTGCACTGAGCAATTGAAACATATGCATATGAAAAAGGAATATGATTTTTCAAAAGCCAAACGTGGGGTGGTAGAATCTACGACGGGTAAGACCCGCATTACGCTGTATCTGGACAACGATGTCCTTGACCACTTCCGTACGCTGTCGGAGCAGACCGGCCGGGGCTATCAAACGCTCGTCAATGAAGCGCTCAAGGTGCAAGTTGGTCTGACCGAGCAACCTTTGACACCGGAGGTAGTCCGGCGCATCGTGCGTGAGGAACTGGCCTTGCAGAGCTGAAGGGTTAGAGCGTTTCACGATAAGTTGTAGCCGTGCCAGTCCGCGCTCGTCGGGAAAGACAAGGGCTGGCACCAAGCGGCCAGGGAGGGGATGGGGGGGCTCCCCGCCTGGGAGGGCGGCCATCCTGGCCGCCATGCGGGCTGGAAGCCCGCACTCCTCAAGGAGGAGAGAGACGCGCTACACAGCATCGTGATTTGCTCTAACCACCGCGTTGCAGCACATCACCGCCCGGTTGCAGTGCTGACTCAATGCGAAGCTTACGGCAGTACAGTCCTGCGCTCACCCCGGCAAGACCAACTCCTGATAAACCCCCTGCGCACCCATCTCGACCTCGACCTCGGTGACCGGCGGACGGGCGTAGTGCCAGCGCAGGCCGTGATGCCCGCCGCTGGCCAGGCCGGGCAGAATCTCCGTTTCCAGCAGCGGGTGCACGTCGTGAACGGTGTACAGTTCGACGGCCGTCACATCGGTCCAGGCGAGGCTGAACTCCTGTAAGCGGTCCGTCAGGATTTCAAGAACCGCCTGCGCCTTCTGGCTGAGGCCCTGAGGAGACACGTCTCCGCGACTGACGATTTCGGACCCTTTTTCGGACCGCCGGATGTCAGCCGCCCCGGACAGGACGAAGCTGGGACGGTCGTGGTCCGTGGGCACGGTATAGAAAAACCCGTAGAGTGAGGGCTCGGTAACCGGCTGCACGGCCAGCGCCACATTGGTCCGCGCGGTAGGGTTAAGCCCGTCAACCAGGACCTTCCAGTCCGTGAGCCGCTGGACGTAGGGTTCATTGAACTCGGCAAAGCCCTGGGGTGAGAGCGGTTGCGGGATGCGCAGCTCCAGACCGCACAGGGCCTGGATGGGGCGGCCGAGCTGCTGGAGATGGCGCGCAATCAGCTCATAGCCTTTTTCTAGCGCGGGCAGCGGATGAAAGCTGGCGTGTACCACCTCATAGCCGGGCTGGGCTCGGCAGCCGGAAGAAAAAGGACCGCTGCTTTTGATAAACGTAAAATTGCCGTCGGGTTGATCGATAAGCATGGGGAATCCTTTAGTGCAGAAGACTTGCCCGATCAGTAGCACCCTTCCTCCCCCATAGGCAACAATGTTGTTGCTCTGTGGCTGGGTCTCTTAGCGTGCTACGTCTCGAATCGATAGTGACAAACTATCAGGCCGGCGTAATAAGCGGCTCGGCTGACACAATAATGCCGTTATTGTCCGCATACACAAACTCACCCGGCCGAAAGGTAACGCCGCCGAAGGTGACAGGAACATCCAGCTCGCCAATGCCACGTTTCTCTGTTCGTAGGGGCATGACTCCGAGCGCCTGCACTCCAAGCTCCAACGCCCGGATGGCATCAATATCCCGAATGCAGCCATAGATAATGCACCCTTCCCAACCGCTCTGGAGTGCCGTGGCCGCGATCATATCGCCCAGCAAGGCGCGGCGCATGGAGCCGCCCCCGTCCACGACCAATACTTTTCCTTGCCCCGGCTTGCCGGCGTTCTCTTTTACCAGGGAATTATCTTCGTGACATTTTATGGTCACGACCTCGCCACCAAAACAGGCCTTGCCGCCGTAATTGGTAAACAGGGGCTCCACAACGCGGACCAGGTCCGGGTGGGTGTCACATAAATCTGTTGTCAGGAATTGCATACGCGATTACGCCGCCCCTTCAACCACGATCATTTTCGCCTGAGAGGCACTGTGCCGGATGCCCTTCGGCTCGCGGTACTCTTCTGAGTTATACCACGCCTTGGCCTGGGCCACGCTCTCGAATTCGAGCACAACCACCCGGTTGGGTTCCCAGTCGCCCTCCATATTTTCGGCTTCTCCCCCCCGCACGATGAACTTCCCGCCGTAGGCTTCGACCGTTGCCGGGACGAGTTTGGTGTAGCCGACGTACACTTCGGGGTCGGTCACCTGAACATCCACAATGATATAGGCTGACATATGCTTCCTCCTGTGCTGCCTGTTCTTTGCCCGTATTCCCTCTTAGCTCAGGACGGCGCGCAGGGCGAGCCTACTATTTGTCTTATACGCCGGAGCAGGTCCGGACGTTGGAAAGCGAGGGCGTCCTCAGGCGGGCGGAGTGAGGAAGATGGGGCGGGATACCGGCCCTCCGGGGTGGTGTTGTTCCCGTTTCGTCAGTGACGAGGGTTCATCCGCTTGTTTTCTTCTTCACGGTATATCTTACTCCGGCAATCCTTCTCTCGGATGACCGTTGTATCGATGCCCTTCAGAAACCCGCGCATCTGCTTCAGCGGACGTAAAGGAATCAGTTCGATGCGGCCATCGTATATGATCGTCTGCACCTTTTGGCCCGGACTGAGCCGGAGATTTTCGCGAATTTCCTTCGGGATGACAATTTGAAACTTAGGTGAGATCTTTACCGTTTGCATGCGAAGGCTCCATCGATGGAATAATAGTATGACGTAGTATTATCGATATGTATTTCGCCTTACAAGAAGAAGCTAGAGCAGTTTTCAGATTGGCGTAGCGGGCGGGCGCCAAAGTAGCGGAGACTAGCCCGTAGGGTGCGCCCTGCGCACCAGGAGGATGGTGCATGGGATGCACCCTACGGTTCTGGAGCGCCGCCCGCCCCCTGAGCGCCGTGTGCAGATGGGCGGAGCGAGCGGGCGCCACAGGACCGGAGCCCAGGCGGGCTGGGCGCCGGCCCCCCTCGGACGCTACACTCCGGTGTAATTTGCTCTAGTGAGCACCCTAGAGCGTTTCACGCTAGGCTGTAGCCATGCCGCTACGTTCTCGTCATGCCGGACCTGATCCGGCATCCAGAGGCCGGGACCGGCTGGCTATACGGAATCGTGAATTGCTCTAGGCGCCGGTAAAGAGTCGTCCACTTCTGAAGCCCGCTTACCCCGGAGCTAAAGCCTCAAGGGTATAGCGGATGCCGTCCCGGGCCGCGGCGTCCGGCAGATAGTTCGTGAAAGTCGGATGTATGGGGTAGACAATGGGCAGGGTCACCCCGGCCTCCCGGTAGCGCGCGATCTTTTGGAGGCACTGCTCAGCGGAACCATAGACGGCAAAGGCGTCAACCATCTCATCCGTGACCAGGGCGGCTGCCCCATCCATATCGCCGCGCGTAGCGCAGGTCCGCATCCGAGCGACCGTCTCCGCATAGCCGCGTCTTTCAAAATACTGGGCGTATAAGCCATAGGCGGTAATATGAATGGCGGTCACGTATTGCATCGCGCGCTTTGCCACCGCGGGGTCCGGGCTGACACAGCACGGCAGATAGCAACCAATATCAACGGCGGACGGATCACGACCAACCCGCAGCGCCCCGCGTTGGACCGCTGACAGGACCTCGGGAATGCTATCGAGCGGGACAAAGATGGGTAGGACGCCGTCGGCGATCTCGCCCGCCAGCGCCAGGGTCTTTTCCGACAGCGCCCCGAAGTAGCACGGGATCGTATCCCGGTAGGGCCGGAGCCACGGCTCGTAGTCGCTAATCTGGAAGATCTGGCCGCTATAATTGACGCGCCTGCCCGCGGTGGCGCCTTTCAGGATGGTGCGGACAACCTCGGTTGTCTCGCGCAGCCGGCGCAGGGGCCGGTCAAAAGGGAAGGGCCGGCTCGGTTCCGGATTATCTCGCGCCCGGTGGATTTCCGAGTGGCCAATGCCCAAGCCGAGTCGAAAACGGCCGGCTGAAATGGCATCCACGGTCGCGGCCGCAGTGGCAATGGTCGTCGGGTTACGCGTAAAGACGGTGGCCACGCCGGTGGCGAGAATGATATCGGACGTCTCACGCGCGCAAGCCGACAGCACGCCAAAGGCATCGGCAAAGCTTTCGATCAGGTAGGCAGACTCATAGCCTTTTTGGTCTGCCAGGCTGACGCAGTCAATGAGTTCATTGACCGCCATCCCGCCCCAGAAACCAACGCCGATACGGTCCATACACGTTCTCTCTTCCGGCTCCAGGCTCAATGGCGACGATAAAGAGTAGCGATAGGAATCCCGAATGACAAGCAAATATTTCCCCCTTCCTTATTCTTTTCCTTGACAAACTTTCTCCTCCGGCGGGATAATTCACGATCAACCGTAAGGGAGGGACCACTATGGCAGACGATCTCACAAAAATGGATGCAACCGCGCAGGCCGAGCTGGTGCGGAGCGGAGCAGTCAGTCCGCGTGAGCTTGTGGAGGCCGCTATCGAGCGGGTGGAAAGGCTCAACCCGCAACTCAACGCCGTGATCCGTCCGCGCTATGAAAAGGCGCGCGCCGAAGCCGACTCGGCAGCCTTACCCGACGGCCCGCTCAAGGGAGTGCCCTTCCTGCTGAAAGACCTGTTCTGCGTGCATGCCGGGGATGAGATCCATAGTGGCTGTAAGGGGCTCAAAGCGGCGAAATACACGGCGCCGCACAGCACCTATCTGGCCGACAAATTCCGTGCCGCAGGCCTGATTACAATTGGCCAGACCAACACCCCGGAATTCGGTTTCGCCACCACGACGGAGCCGGAAGCCTATGGTCCGACCCGAAATCCGTGGAATACCAACCACTCGACCGGCGGGTCGAGCGGCGGCAGTGCCGCGGCGGTGGCATCGCGTATAGTTCCCGTGGCGCACGCCAATGACGGCGGCGGGTCGATTCGCATCCCGGCCAGCGCGTGTGGCTTGGTCGGCCTGAAACCCAGCCGGGGGCGTTTATCGCTCGGGCCGGATTACGGCGAAGCCTGGGCCGGCTGTATTGCCGAAGGGGTGGTCTGCCTGTCCGTGCGGGACGCGGCCACCGTCCTTGACGCGACCGCCGGGCCTATGCCGGGCGACCCGTATACGGCTCCCGCGTGTGAGGGTTCGTTCGCCGAGGCCGCCCGGCGTGAGCCCGGCTCGCTCCGCATCGGCCTGATGACCAAGCGGCCGGGCAATCAAGACGCCCTGCATCCCGAATCTATAGCCGCGGCAGAGAACGCGGCAAAACTCCTGGAGTCCCTCGGCCATCGGGTCGAAACCGCGTATCCGCAAGCGCTGGACGAGCAATGGGGCGCTCCCTTTGGCACGATTGTGCTTGCCCACTCCGCCCGGACCGCGGAAGACGTTGCCGACGCGCTGGGCCGCGAAGTCGGTCCGGGTGATTTTGAGCGCTACACCTGGGCTCTCATGAACCGGGGCCGGTCCATCGGCGTGACGGAGTATATTGCCGCGCTCGAATGGCTGGAGCGCTGGGAGCGTCGTCTGGCCGCCTGGTGGGCAGACGGGTTTGACCTGCTCCTCACTTCGACCCTGAGTTCGCCGGCGCCGCCTCTGGGTCAATTATGCAGCGCCGCGGCCGACCCGGACGAGGTGTATCGGCGGGTGATCGACCTTATCCCGTATACCCCGGTTGCGAATGTGACCGGCCAGCCGGGGATTTCCCTGCCCTTACACTGGAGCGAAGACGGCCTGCCGGTTGGCGTGCATCTCATGCCCGCGTATGGCCGGGAAGACGTCTTGCTCAGCGTCGCGGCGCAGCTTGAACAGGCTCATCCGTGGATCGAGAAACTGCCGCCGGTCTGTGCCTGAGGCAGAGGGCTGCGCGCCATCTGGGGTCACGACCTGTTTTGCTATGAACAGAGGGAGTTATGGTACAGATTATTAGTATCCTCGTCCTGTTGATGGTAGGCAGTGGATGCGGCATTTCGTCTAGTCAGACAACGCCTCAGCGTGAGAGTTTTGCAAATAAGTTAGGTAAGAGCTTTCTTGATTTGGCCCTCCCAAGTGAATTTAATGAGCTAGTTGGCCTGCCAAAAGAAAATCAAGGTGCTGGTCGCCCACTGACGCAGCAGCGCCCATTAGTGCAGCAGCGCCCGCTGGTGCAACACCAGTCCCACGGCCAAACGGTCTATGATGAAGATGAATGTATCGGGCCTGTGGTGAACAATCGCTGTCATGGCTCCATTCTGCCAAAGGGCGGCTACCGTAAGAAATGTTACGGTGAATGGTTGGGTGGGCAATGTACTGGCCCAATGTTTTAACAGTTTAGCGGTGTGGGTCGGGTCGTATGTGGGGCGTAGCACACGGGAGGCTAGTCTCCCATGCAAGTCAAGGCTATGCCCCACTACCTTACATTAAAATGAAAGGGATTCTGCCATTTATGTACGTGAGCCTCCTTTCTGTCCAACAAGTTAAGGGTCGGCCAAGTACCCACACCGCTAATAGAAGATACACAAGGAAAGATGATTATGCATAGTAGCAGCATACATGTTTTCTATGCGGGCCATGCCTACCATGCCGCCTTATTCGTGGCTGGTGTTTTCTTTGGTCCGCCCGAATGGCAGGAGTTTTTTGGAATTGCGGCAGTGCTTTCGGGGGTCGTATGGATATGGGAGCGTGTTAGTACGACAACAGCAAGATATAATAACGGAGTAGATCAACATAACGAGTACTTTAGCAAGAAATTAAGCGATTCTTAAAAAATTGACAGTCTACGGATTTGGCTCTGTAGGCTGTTTTTGTATGATGCAAGGAGGAGAACTATACGGAATGAAAAAAGAAAAGAAAAAAGTTTATTCCAAAGCAAACTACCAAGGCGCAACGCCGGAGCAGGTAGCGCGGGCGATGCTTAAATACCGCCCGAAACCAGAACAGAAAAACACCCACAAAACAGACCCACGAGTAAGTAGGTCGGATTAGCGCAGCGTAATCCGACAAGCGTGGCTGCGCGGCGGTCATCCGCTTTCCTCCGACTCGGACGTATCCGCCCGTCGCTCCCCGTACCAGAACTCCAGCCCCTGGCGTTGACGCAGCGCCCGCGGGCCGGTGCGGAGCAGATAGCCAAACAAGCGAAAGGTCTCTCGGAGTGAATACACCCGGAGTTTGCGACCTGACGTGATCACCTGCTCGCGCAGAATCACAAATCTGCCGCGTTTGCGGAGCGCCAGACTCAGCCAGACTTCTTCTGACGCGTAGCGCCTCTCGTCAAAACCGCCCACGGCCTCAAAGACGGACTGGGTACAAAACAGGAAACTTCCGCTGGCCAGCCCCGCCAGGCTGTACAGCGGCGGCACGACGCGCTCGGCGATTTTGCCATACCACGGCAGTGGCCGGTCAAAGCGAAACCGGCTGCCGCCACCGATTGCTCCCTGCCGGAGGGCGTGAACGGCCGCGTGGAGGAGAGGGGCGTTGACCCAGGTATCCGCGTCAATAAAGAAGAGAAATTCACCCTTTGCCGCGCGTGCTCCGGCGTTGCGGGTCGCCGCAATATGACGATTGCTGACCGCAAGGACGCGCGCCCCACCGGCCGCGGCGAGTGAGGCGGTCCGGTCGGTCGAGGCATCATCCACCACCACAATTTCACAGGCTGTGTCTAAGGACCGAACGGCCTGGTGCAGGGCCTGGAGCGTCCGGCCGATGTTGTCCTGTTCATTATAGGCGGGAATAATAAACGAGATCACACGGATTGACCTGAGGGCAGCGCGGCCGGTGCTTCCACTGTGCGGCTTTGTCCGTACAGGCCCAGGAGTTCGTTCAGCGCCAACGAGGCAACCACAACCAGACCGCCGACAATGGCCAGATCGCTGGGTCGTTCCCCCACGCCGATCCACACCCACAGCGGACCGAGGATGGTTTCCAGGAGAGCCAGGAGACTGACTTCAACTGCGGTAATATGCCGCGCCGCCAGCGTCATGAGCAGGCAACCCAGCCCGCCCTGAAGGGTGCCCATACAGGCCAGTATGCCGATGTCTTGCCACGCGGCCTGAAGCGGCAGGCTGAAGGGCAGGGCCACGGCGCTGGAGATGAGCGCGGCAACCAGAATGGCCGGCGTCATATCGGCTCGCGCCTGGCTGTGACGCAGCAGAATCACACAGACCGCAAAGGCGACCGCAACGCCAGCAGCTATGACACTCCCGGTCAGCGTCCCGGCGGTGAGAGAATCGAGACACATGGCGATGATGCCGGTCAGGGCGATGCTCATCGCCACGTAGCGCCGCAACGGCACCAACTCCCCCAGAAACACCCGGCCCAAAAGCGCGGCCAGAAAGGGTGAGGTGCTGATAATGACGAGGGTATGCGCCACCGTGGTCTGAGTGACGGCGAGAATGAAACCCAGGAATGAGGCGGCCAGACACAGGCCGGCCAGGAAGCCACCCAGCCCGATGGCGACGACCGCTCGTCGCACCTGGCCCGCGTAGCGAAAGGCGAGCCAGACGAGAAGGAACATCCCCATGGCGAGCGAGCGCCAAAAGGCGATCTCCCAGCTATTGGGGATGCTGACGGAACGGACAAACAGGCCGCCCGTGCTCCAGCACAAACTTGCGCCGAGCATGAGCAGCAGGCCCTTGAGGTGAAGAGTAAACGTGTCCAGCCTTTCATGTCTAGTGGAGGACACGTTTACTCTTTGCTGCGGGTTCCGGGTCCGATTGAGAAGCGCAGCGCTACGGCTTGACGGCAATCGCTTCGACCTCGATCAGGAGCCCCGGAAAAGCCAGGCCGGCCACTACAACGGCCGTACTGGCCGGCGGGTTGTCGCCGAAGATGTCTCCGCGCGCTTCGAGCATCTCCATGAACTTGCTGCCGTCGGTAATATAGGTATTGATCTTGATAATATGCTCCATCTTGGCGCCCGCCGCGGCCAGGACCGCCTTGATATTGCGGAAGACCTGGCGCGTCTGGGTCTTCATATTGCCCTTGCCAACCAGCTTGCCCTGCGGGTTGAAGGCGACCTGGCCGGACACATAAATGGTGTTGCCGATCTGCTTCGCCTGGGCCAGGGGCAGCTTATCGTCCCAGCTCCAGCCCGGATCGATAATCTTCGAGCCGGCGGCGTTCTGTACGGGGGCGGCCTTTTTCTTTGCCTTTTTCGTCGCCATGATACTCCCTCCTTATGGGTGGTTATTGATACTTGGCAATCACTTCTCGGCCAAACTCTTCATTCAGCTCCCCTCCTCGGAGGGGTGATGCGTAGCATCGAGGTGGGTTTCTTCTGACCGTATCATCACATGTACCCGCTATGCACCCGCGCCAACCTGCTGGTGCGCAAGGCGCACCCTACAAAAATTTCTCTCTCTCGCAGGGAGAGGGTTTACGCACACACCGGCGGACGCTTGTCCATCCACGGCTGGGCCTGCTCGATCTGCGAGCCAATCCGCAGCAGCAAATCCTCCTGGCCGTAGGCCGGTACAAAATGGACGCCGACCGGCAGGTCGTCCGGGGTCCAGTGGAGCGGCAGCGACAGCCCCGGCTGGCCCGAGGCATTATTCGCCGGCGTGAAGGGAATCACCTCAAGATTGCGCTCCCACTTGGCGAGATTGTCCGCGCTGGGCCCGCCCATATCGCCCAGGCGGGGCGGCGGCTCGCCCAGGGTCGGGGTGACCAGGAGGTCAAAGCCGCCGGCCCACCAACCGGCCAGGCGGCGTGCCCAGGCGTGCAGCCAGTTCATCGAGGCCAGATAACTGGTGGCGGAAATCTTGCGGCCCTCTTCCACAAACCGCCAGGCGTAGGGCTCGATATCGCCCTCGCCAATGCGCTGCCCGGCGGCGGCTTCGATCTCATCCGCAGTCAGGGCCGAGTGGGCGTTGACCACACGGGTCCAGTGCTCGATCCACTCGGGTTCGTCATAGGCTGCGGGATGCGCAACCTCGACCGTATGGCCGAGCGATTCGAGCAGCCTGCCGGTCTGCTCGACCGCGCGCTTGCACTCCGGGTGCAGGGGAGCGTCGTTGCGCGGTCGCTGGAGCATGAGGCCGATACGCAGCGCGCCGGGGTCGTGCCCGACTTCTTCGGTGTACGGCCGAACGGGCGTGGGCGCGGCATAGGGGTCGCCGGGCATGACGCCCTGCATACTATCGAGCACACCCGCCATGTCGCGGACCGAAAGCGTCATCACGCCTTCGTTGGCCATCCCGTGCCAGCACTCGCCCATGCCCGGACCAAACGACACCCGACCCCGGCTGGGCTTGAGCCCGACAATGCCGCACATGCTAGCCGGAATCCGCAGCGACCCGCCCCCATCACCCCCATGCCCGACGGTGACTATGCGGGCCGCGACACAGGCGGAGCTGCCGCCGCTTGAGCCACCGGGAGAATGGTCGAGGTTCCACGGGTTATGGGTCGGGCCGTAGGCCGCGGGTTCGGTCGTGCCCATCAGCCCCCACTCCGGGGTGTTGGTCCGACCCACGCTGATAAAACCGGCCTGGCGAAACTTCACCGACAGATAGGTGTCTTGCTTGGAGGTGAAGTGCAGCCGCTTCAGGAACTGCATGCCGTTATGCAGCGGCTCTCCCGCCGGCCCGCCGAGTAAATCTTTCATCACAAACGGGACGCCCCGAAAGGGACCGTCCGGCAGATCGGCGGCCTGGGCCTGGCTGCGCGCCTTTTCAAACAGGGGGTGAATCACCGCGTTGAGCTGGGGATTGAGCTGTTCGATCCGGGCAATCGCGGCATCGACCAGCTCCAGGGGCGAGGCCGCGCCCGTTCTCACGAGTTCGGCCTGGGCGGTCGCATCCAAATACGCGAATTGGTCTGGCATGACGAAACTCCTTTGGGCTGCTCGGCAAGAGACGACAGTCTCAGTCCAAAATAGCCATCCCGCTGATCTCGATCATCTGCTCGGGAACAAAGAGGCCCTTAATCTCGACCCAGGTACTCGTCGGCGAATAGCCCCCAAACGCCTCGCGAAAGATGTCGGCCGTTTTCTGGAGCTCGGTCATGTTCGTGGTATAGACGGTTTGCATGACCCAGTTTTTGAACGTGGCTCCCTCGGCGGCCAGACACCGTTTGATGATCTCCAGGGTATGGGCGGCCTGGGCGCGGATATCTCCGACCCCGACAACCTCGACCTGCTCAAGGTCGCCCTTGAAGGGGGCGACGCCCGACAGATAGAGCGTATTCCCGGCCCTGATGTTTTGGGTGAACCCGTAGGTCTGGAAGACCTCGTCCGCAATATAGCCCACATCCGGGTTGCTGCGTGTGATCATAGACTGCCTCCTTTTTGAGTGGGATCAATCTCGACTGTATGAAAAACGCCGGAGCCGCGTCAAGGGAAAATAAGGAATCTTGTCACCGCGAGCCCAGTATCTGCTGCATCTCCGCTTCGGTCGAGGCTTTCGGACAGGCCGGCAGGACTGCCTGCATCTCGTCCCAGGGCTGCCCGCTCGCGGTCCAGACGTTGACCACGGGCTGAAACCGGCTCGGCTCATCCCGGCTGGCGGCCCAGACGCCTATCAGCTCGGGAACAAGCTCGGCCAGGATAAAGACCGGAGCGCCGCACTGCGGACAAAAACCACGACGGACGGCCCGCCCGCTTTCGGCCTGTACTTCGTAATAGGCGACTGCCCCGGTGCTGGAGAGCGCCGTCTTGGGGACATACGAAACCGGGCAAAAGGCGCTACCGCTCGCGCGCTGACAGTCCCGACAGTGACAGTTCCACGAGAACACCGGCTCGGCCGTACACTCATATCGAACCGCGCCACACGCGCAGCCACCAGAGAACGGGCTGGACATGACCGCCTCCTTTCCAGCCTTTCAATATGATCTTTGTAGCACCTTCGCGCCGCGATGCTATCTGAATACGCGCATATGTACGGCTAATCCCATTCTGTGGGCGGAGAGGCTTGATGTATTCCGGCAAAAGGGTGCATATATATGTGCAAAAGAAATGGATAATAGAAACGAAAACGGACCGGATCAGGCGCGAGCTGGAAAAGGACGGATGGTATCTGGCGCGCCGTGGCTCCGGTCACGACATCTATCGGCACCCGTCTATCAAGGGCATCATTACCCTGCCCAGGCATAAGACGGTATCTCTCGGCGTCGCCCGTTCCATCGCAAAGAAGGCGGGCTGGCCAGAATAATTGACCCAGGAGGAGGGCGTAGACATGCTCCGCTATCCCGCGCTGATCGACGGTAAAAAGGGCGCTTACGGCGTGACGTTTCCCGACCTGCCCGGCATCGTCGCCATGGGAAAAAGCGTTGACGAGGCCATGCTGAACGCCGAGGAAGCGCTGCGCGATTATGCGCTTGAGGCGGAAAAGGACGGCGAGGCCATCACGCCGCCCAGCGCCCTGGAGCGGGTGCAATCCCAAGCCGGGCAGACTCTGGTGTCCGTCCCGCTGATCCGTCCTGCGGGACGGAGCGTGCGCATCCACATCGCGCTCGACGAGGGCGTGGCTGCTTTCATCGACAGTGAGGCGCGCAGGCGTGGCATGACCCGCACGGCCTATGTCGAGTGGATGGCGCGGCGCATCGCGGAGATGGGGGGATAAGGAGAGGGGTGCAGGTTCTACCGACGGGCCGGTGGGTCTGGCTCTGACAGCCGCAGGACGGCCTGGCCTATTCCCGGCCAGATGCGCAGCAGGCCAAACGTCGCCCGGATGACGATCCACACGGCCATAGCCAGCCACACCTGAGCAAATGCCTGGGCCTGCGTCGGGTCGATACACAGCAGGGCAAGCACGCCCGTCCCCGTGGCCGCGATCATGGCGTTGCGCAGATAGGCATAGTCGCCGGTGCCCCAGTGAATACCGTCTGTGACAAAGGACAGCGCGTTGAGCGGCTGGGTCACGGCGCAGATGAGGAGGCCGGTCAGGAACAGCGCCTGGGCGCTCGGCGGCACCAGAAGAAAGGCCAGGAGACGCTCACCCAGCAGCAGCGCCAGGAACAGCACCCCGCCGGTGCCAAGCGCCCAGCGACAGGCCAGCCGCGCGGCCTGTCGGGCGAGGTCTACCCGGGTCGCGCCCAGGAAGTAGCCGATCAGACTCTGGGCCGTGACGGCGTAGGCATCCAGCAGAAAGGCCAGAAACATCCATAACTGCCGCAGGGCCTGCTGCGCCGCGCCGGCCTCGACGCCGATCTGAAGAGCCGTCCAGGTCGAGGCCAGCATAAAGAGCTGAGCGAATCCCGTCCGCAGTGACAGGTCGCGGCCAATCAGAAAAAAACGGCGCGTCCGCTGCCATTCAAAATCACAGCGTAGTGTCGTGTGCTGGGCAACGACCCGGAGCGCCCACCCCATGCCGAGAACCTGACTCAGCACGGTCGCCCAGGCAGCGCCGGCAATTCCCAGCGCCGGAATCGAGCCAGCGCCGAAAATCAGAATGGGGTCCAGGATGATGTTGACCAGACTCATCCCGCCCGCAATCCAGAGGGAGGTGCGCATGGCTTGCAGTCCGCGCAATACGCCAAAAGCCACCGTCACGACCAGACTCGGAACCACGCCGAGCAGGCGAATGTACAGATAGATTTGCGTATCCGCCCGAACGACGCTATCCGCACTCATCCAGACAGAAAAGCGCTCGACTCCCGGCCAGGTGATGAGCGTCAGGCCCAGCCCCAAGAGAACGGCCAGCAGCAAACCCAGGCTGGCCACACTGCCGACCCGGTGCGCCTTTCCTGCGCCGATGGCCTGCGCCACCTCGGTTTGGGTGCCCACGCCCAGAAAATTGAATATCCACAGCACGCCGGACAGCAGCGCGGTTGCCGCACCCAGGCCGGCGGCCGAAGCCGCGCCCAGCCGTTCCACAAACGCGGTATCAACCAGGCTGGCAAACGGCTCGACCACCAGGGAGGCCATGACGGGCAGGCTCAGGGCCGTAAAGGTGCGATGGGGATGAAGGACGAATGGATGTTTGTCCGGAGACGCCACCGGTGTGGTCATAGCGCTGAGTTCTCTGCGTGGGAGAGAGGCCGGGCAGCGGCGAGATGGGTCACCGAGGAGCCTCAGCCGGAAATGAGCGGCACGTCCGGCAGGGCGGCGGCGAGCGCCTCATAGGTCGCATGCGTTCGTAACGATGCGACGACCACCGGCAGCGGCTCGGGCCAGACCTCAGGCAGGTCGGCTTCCCCCGGCCAGGCAAGAGAGAAGGCCAGTTGCTCCTGGGGCGGAATAAATTGGGCGTCAATACCGGACGTATTGCCCGCATCAATACGATACCAACCGATGTCCGGCAGACAGACGGCATTCAGGCCATGCAAACAGAAGGGCGCGCCGTCTTCGTTTATGCTCAGCCGCTGGTAGCACAGCCCGGTTGGAATGGCATTCGCGCGCAGGAGCGCGGCCAACAGGTGGCTCTTGGCATAGCAAAAGCCGGTGCCGGCTTCGAGGACCTCGGCCGCCGTACAGGTGACCGGATTCAGCCGAAAATCAAGACTGTGCTTGATCGTATCGCGCACCCATTCAAAGCACCGCTGCGTCACCTCGAAAGGATCGCTCAGGCCTTGGGTCAGATCCTTGGCACAGGCCCACACTGTCGGGTGCTGGTAATTGATGATGTCGGATGACTGAAGATACGTCTTCTGCATGGGCAGACGAATCTAACAAAAAAATCAGCCCCAGGCGAGTTTGGGTAGTGGTTCAGTTTCACATCGCTTTTGCCCTCTGCCGGCGTAGCGCCGCCCCCCTCCCTCGCCCTCCCCTCCAGGGGGAGGGAATGTTCGCTCCCTCTCCCCTGGAGGGAGAGGGCTGGGGTGAGGGGGAATAAGCAAACTGAACCACTACCCGAGTTTGTATTCGGAGCCGGCCTCGGTTAATGAGGGAGCAGCATGACAGTTGAACTCTATCTTGCCTTTCTCCTCACCGGGTTAGTCGTGATTGCCTCCCCCGGGCCGACCTCGTTCCTGGTGCTGGCTCATGCGCTGGGGACGAACCGCCGCTCTCCGGCATGCGCGATTGCCGGCATCCTGTGCAGCAATGCGGTGTTTGTCAGTGTGACCGTACTCGGGCTGACGACCGCCTTGAGCGCGTCGCAGCCGGCCCTGGTTTTTATGCGCACCCTGGGAGCCGTCTATCTGATCTATCTGGGCGGCAAACACATTGTGACGGCGTTCCAGGCCGAACAATTCGGACGGGTGGTCTCGCCTGTGTCTCACACCCACGGGCGAACCGCTTTTTTTCAGGGGTTTCTCACGTCGATAACAAATCCCAAAGCGCTCCTGTTCTACTTCTCGCTCTTCTCTCAGTTCGTGACTCCGGGCACGGATATAGTCCGTCAGCAGATCATTCTCGGAGCAACCTATATATTCATCGTCCTCGTCGTTCTGAGCGGCTATGCGGTCTTGGGCCACAGAGTGACGCTCTTTTTTCAGCAGGCCAGACGCTGGCCGCAATATCTGAGCGGCGGCTGCCTGATTGCCACCGGAGCGTTCATGGCAAAGACGGCTCGTGGCTAATGGAAGGTCGGACGAGAATGCCGCATCTTATCAAAATCCTCGGCTCTGCCCTGAGCGAGCGGTCGGGTGAAGCGAGGAGCGTATGACCGACCCGGCTATCCTGCTGACCGCGCTGCAACACGGCGACAGCTTGTTCCCCGGCGGGGGCTTTGCCGCTTCGTGGGGATTGGAGACGCTTTGTACCGATGCTTATGTGCAGGACGCCGAGACCCTGCGGCACTTCGTCCAGGGCCAACTCCGCCAGCGCTGGGCGCGCTGCGACCGGCCCGCCCTGGTGTGGGCGCATCGTGCGGCAAACGAGCCGGAAAAAATTGCTAGGGTTGATGCAGAACTGGAAGCGCTCGCGCTTGCGCGTGAGTGGCGCGTCGTCTCGCAGCGGGCCGGCCGGGCCCTGCTGGGCGTGCACGCCCGGCTCGGGACGCCCCGTGCCGCCGACTATTTGGAGCGGGTCAAAACCGGGCAGGCGTGGGCTCATCTGCCTGTCGTGCAAGGGCTGGTCTGGCGGGGGGTCGGCTTGGACGCGCAGCAGGCCAGCCTGCTGTCCGGCCATCTCCAGGGCGTGGCGTTTGTGAGTGCCGCCCTGCGGCTCGGCTTTGTGAGCCATATCCAGGCGCAACTGATTATGCAGCAGATACGCCCCACGCTGGCCGCGCTGCTCGCCGCGCCCCTGCCTGCGTCCCTCGGCAGCTTTACGCCGGTCGCGGATATTGCCATGATGCGGCATGAGACCCAGGCGACACGCTTGTTTGCGAACTGAGCCGCACGTCCGGCGCATACTCTACGCTCCGTACGATCTCCAGGAGGAACGCCTATGCTGAACCTCACGCCCACGGAAAACGAACGCTTAACGATTTTTATGGCGGCCGAACTGGCGCGCCGGCATAAGGCCAAAGGGCTCAAGCTCAACGCCGCCGAGGCCATTGCCTATATCACGGACGAACTGCTTGAGGGCGCGCGTGAGGGCAAATCGGTCGCGGAGTTGGTCAGCCTGGGCTCAACCCTGCTGACGACCGACGACGTGCTGCCCAGCGTGGCCGAGCTGGTGTCCCGGGTTATGGTGGATGGGCTGTTTGCGGACGGGACCAAACTCATTGCCGTGTACAATCCGATCCGACCCGGCTCCGCGCCCCTGCCCGCATCGCCGTATGGCCGGCCCGGCGCGCTCATCACGCCGGATGAAGAGATCGACCTCAACGCCGGCCGTGAAACCCTGACCCTGGAGGTCGTCAATACCGGAGATCGCGCCATCCAGGTGACCAGCCATTTTCATTTCTTTGAAGCCAACAAGGCTCTGGAGTTTGATCGGGCGCGGGCCTTCGGTATGCGTCTGGACGTGCCGGCCGGCGCGTCGGTGCGTTTCGAGCCCGGCGTGAAGAAAGCCGTTCCGTTAGTCGCCCTGGGTGGCAGCGGCGAAGTCACCGGTCTCAATAATCTCACCAACGGTTCCGTTCATTCCGAGGCGGTCAAGCGGGCCGCTCTCCAGCGGGCCAAGGAACGCGGCTTCAAGGGCGCCTAGGAGGGGAATATGGCCAAACTGACACGGGCGGCCTATGCGGCCACGTATGGGCCAACAACCGGTGATATGGTGCGTCTGGGCGACACCTCGCTGCTGGCCGAGGTTGAGCACGACTCTGCGGTCTATGGCGACGAGTGTCTGACCGGAGCGGGCAAGGTGATGCGCGACGGGCTGGGCTTTCACGCCCCCACGACCGCGGCGGCGGGCGGGCTGGATATGGTGGTCCACAACGCCACCATCATCGACCCGGTGCTGGGCATTGTGAAGGGCGACATCGGCATTAAGGACGGCAAGATCGTTGGGGTGGGCAAAGCCGGCAATCCCGCCATTCAGGATGGTGTCCGGCCCGAACTGATCTGCGGTCCGTGTACGACCATCGTGCACGGCGATGGCCTGATCATCACTCCGGGAGGAGTGGAGGCACACGCCCACTTCCTGTGCCCGCAGCAGTGTGAACATGCCCTGGCCAGCGGCATTACGACCATCGTTGGCGGCACCATGGGGCCGCATTTCGATATCAGTTGCGCCGGGCCGAACAATCTGGCCAAGATGCTCAAGGCCTGCGAGCACTATCCCTTGAATTTTGGCTTTCTGGGACGGGGCAACTCTCACGTCGGCGCCGCGATTGAGGAGAGTGTGGCCGGCGGGGCGATCGGCGTCAAGGTCCACGAGGATTTCGGCGCCATGCCGGCCACCATCGACTGCGCGCTCACGGTGGCGGATCGCTACGACTTCCAGGTTCAGCTCCATACCGACACCATCAACGAGGCCGGCTATTGTGAGGATACGCTGGCCGCGATCGCCGGCCGGACGATTCATATGTATCACGTCGAGGGGGCCGGCGGCGGTCATGCGCCCGATCTTATCCGCGTCACGGGCGTGCCCAACTGCCTGCCGTCTTCCACCAATCCGACCAATCCCTACTCGCGCAACGCGCTCGACGAAGCCCTGCCCATGACCATGGACGCCCACATGCTGAACTGGCGCTTGCCGGAAGATGTCGCCTTTGCCGAGAGCCGCATCCGGCCGCAGACCATGGCCGCGGAAGACGTCCTGCACGACCTGGGCGCAATCTCGATGTTTGCCGCGGACACGCAGGGGATGGGACGGGTAAATGAAACCATTACGAATTGCTGGCGGCTGGCGAGTAAAATGAAGGACCAGCGCGGTCGTCTGCCCACGGAAAAAACGGCGCGCGCCGATAACGAACGGATCAAACGCTATATTGCCAAATACACCATCAACCCGGCCCGCACGCTGGGCATTGACCACTATGTCGGTTCGCTGGAAGCCGGCAAGATGGCCGATCTGGTGTTGTGGGGGACGGCATTTTTTGGTGCCAAACCGTTGATGGTGATGAAGGGCGGCTTTATGGCCTGGTCTATCATGGGGGATGCGAGCGGCTGCATCTTCCCGGTTGAGCCGGTCGTCCAGCGTCCCATGTGGGGAGCGGTGGGCAGCGCGCCGTCCGCCCTGAGTGCGATCTTCACCAGTTCCCTGGCGCTTGAGGCCGATATTCCGCGTAAGCTCGAACTCCGCAAACCCATGTTGCCGATTCGGAATACGCGCGCAGTCGGCAAGGGGGATATGCTGCATAACGACGCCTGCCCGGACATCACGGTCAACCCGCACACGCATGAGGTGTACGCCGATGGCGAGCTGCTGACGTGCGAGCCGGCGGATGAAGTCCCGCTCGCCCGAAAGTATTTTTTACGCTGAGCGGCGCGGCTTGCGTAGCACGCCATGCGCAGTGAATCTTCTTCTTGGCTCTCAGCCGAGCCCTGCTCCGTCACGTCTCCCCAGGTGTCCCTGAGCTTCAGACGTGACCCCTCCGGTCAAACCTTTATCGCCAGGCAACGGGCGACCTATCCCTTCACCCTCACCCAGCCGTTCCAACTCGACCGGGCTCCGCCCGGGATGCTGACGCTGATGCTCCAGTCCATCTCTGGCGGGGTGTATGAAGGGGAGCGTCTGGCGCTCGATTTTTCGGTGGAGGACGGGGCGTGCGTGCATCTGACAACCCAGGGCGCAACCGTTGTCCACTCGATGCGGGAGGGCAGGGGCGCCACGCAGCAGGTTTCCATCCGGGCGGACAAGGGCAGCTTTGTCGAGTACCTGCCCGACCCGCTCACGTTGTTTCCCCAGGCGCGCTTCCGCTCTGCTGTCCACATTACTGTCGAAGAAGGCGCGACGGCTATCAGCGGCGATGCCTTTGGACTGCACGACCCGGAAGCCCTGGACCGTCCGTTTGGCTCGATTCTCAGCGAAACCGTATTCCAGCGACCGGACGGGCAGCGCCGCTGTGTGGACCGCTTCGAGATTACCGGCCCCGAGTTCGTTGACAGCCTGCCCCCGGCCCTGCGGCGCTACCAGACGCAAGGGACGTTCTGGGTCGTGTCGGACCATGACGCCGAGGAGCTGGTAACCATCCTCCGAGCGGCGCTCGGTCCGCTGCCCGGCATCTATGCCGGTGCGTCGATCCTGCCCCACAGTGCGGGCGTCTGGATGCGCCTGCTGGCCGTTGACGCGATTGCCTTGCGCCGCGCGTTTCATGCGGCCTGGAGCGCGGTGCGGGTCTGTCTGACCGGCGTGGCACCGCCCAGCCGCCGCAAATCAGGCTGGTTGTAAGGCGTGAGCGCTAGAGCAAATCACGCTGCTGTGTAGCGCGTCTCTCTCCTCCTTGAGGAGTGCGGGCTTCCAGCCCGCATGGCGGCCAGGATGGCCGCCCTCCCAGGCGGGGAGCCCCCCCATCCCCTCCCTGGCCGCTTGGTGCCAGCCCTTGTCTTTCCCGACGAGCGCGGACTGGCACGGCTACAACTTATCGTGAAACGTCCTAGAACCAATAATCGTCCCAGACCAGCAAACCCACCACGGCACGGCGGCGGGACCGCTTGGTGTACTCCTCAGCCGCTTCAATGGCGGCCCCTTCCTGCAAGTGGTAGGACAGGACGTCACCCTGCACGCCGGGCGCGGGAGACGGTTCGGCCAAGAGAATGAACGACTCTCCCAGTCCGGTGACCGGGGTGCGGTCTCCCTGAGCCGGCGGGTGGAGCGGGTGGGGATGTTTTGTGCGCGTGTGGAAACCGGCGGGGCGCGTACTATAGCATTTTTCCAACAACCAGACGTGGGCGAAGCCGGGCGGAATCTGCTTGCGCGCTTCCGGATAGATATGCTCCACCCGTTCCTTGGCGAGCAAGACACTCCAGCGCCGGCGACGATTGGAGATATAAATAAACAAGAGCCCGGCATCCCCTCGGCCGACCCGGGTAAACGGCGTCCGGGTCGGCAGGACCTGAGAGGGGAAGTCACGGTAGTAGTAGTCTGGCGGTGTGGTATCCATGTATAGGGTCGCTGCTGCAAGTCGCCCGTGAGGCGCAAGACATACCCCGCCGGCCCCACCGGCTAATCGTCAAAACCCAGAGCGAAGAGCATAGCCTCCTTGACGCGTTGGAGTGTCGCAGGAGAAACAGTTCCGACAAAGCGCCTGAGTTGAGACTTTGGGACAGTAACCAGATGGTGGAGGTTGATGGCGGATTGATTCTTGAGACCGGCTTCAGGACCGAGCACGACTTCACTCGGCACGCCTCGAATCGTACTTGTAAGGGGCGCCACCGTGACCGTATGCAGCACGGGAATGATCTCTTGGCGCGTCAGGATAAGCACCGGGCGTTGTTTGTCTGGTCTGTCAAAACGAAAATTCCAAATCTCACCGCGCCTCACATTTTCTCCCACTGTTGGGCACGCAGGAGGGGCTCAAACTCATCAGCTTGGACAGGTTTTTTGCGATAGCCCTGGCGGTCCTGTTTCACGAGTGCTTTGAGCCGCTGCTGTTTGAGCCACTGGCGGGCGGCTTCACTGAACAGCTCAGCTCGCTTCTGGCGTCTGGCCTGGGCAAGGGTATCAATCTGTTCGAGCAAGTGCTCGTCCACGGCAATCGAGATCGTTTTCATCTTTCTGAGGAGTAGACCGCTGTGATGAGGGAGTCAAGCACGCAATCGGGACGGCAGCCTATGCCTCTATCTTGTGTTCACTATCTCTTTCGTACCGCTCGAACGCATCAAGAATTTCGGCCGGATGCTCGCCGACAACGAGCATGGCCTGATAGTGCGCTTTCAAGAACTGCTCGTCCACGCTGTGCTGCAGGAACTGAAGCAGCAGGTCGTAGTAATGATTGATATTCAGCAGGCCGCAGGGCTTGGCATGGATATTCAACGCCCGCCAGGTGAGCGCCTCAAACAACTCTTCAAGTGTGCCAATGCCGCCGGGCAGGGCGACCACACCGTCCGCGAGTGCGGCCATTTTCGCCTTGCGCTCGTGCATGGAACCGACCACGTGGAGTTCGGATATGCCGCGGTGGGCCACCTCCCGGTCAACCAGCGTGTCGGGAATGACGCCGATAACCCGCCCGTTCTCGGCCAGGACGGTGTCGGCCAGCGCGCCCATGAGACCGATATGCGTACCACCGTAGACCAGTTCGAGACCGCGGGCGGCCAGTTCTCTGCCGAGCGCCTGGGCGGCCGCGAGATATGCCGGTCGGGCGCCCAGGTGCGAGCCGGTAAAAACACACAGACGTTTCATGCAGGGTATCCCATCTCAGCTCAATCGTATTGTTCTTCCTCACCGTTCCGTGTAGAGGGAAAGCCTGGGGCAAGGAAAAAACCGATTATACCAGAAAGTTTTATCAGGAGGACCGGTATGCGCGCCGTCAAGCAACACCCAACATCTGACGACTGGGTCTGGCAGGCCATTCGAGACGAAGCCGCCTTGGAAGCCGACCGCGAGCCTGTGCTGGCGAGCTTTTTACACTCGATTATTCTGAACCACGCCTCCTTGGAAGAAGCGCTGAGCTATCTTCTGGCCGGGAAGCTGACGAATCTCAACCTGCCGTCCATTACCTTACGCGACATCATGATGGAAGCGCTGATCGATGAGCGGCAGATTGGGCAGGCCGTGCGGGCGGACATCTGCGCGGTGCGTGACCGCGACCCGGCCTGTTCGTTCTATTCCGCGCCCCTGCTGTACTATAAGGGGCTGCACGCGCTCGAAGCCTATCGTATATCCCACTGGCTGTGGCAGCAGGACCGAAAGACCCTGGCCTTCTGTTTGCAGAATCGGGTCTCGGAAGTCTTCAGCGTGGACATTCACCCCGCCGCCCGTATTGGTTCGGGGATTTTTATTGACCACGGCAGCAGCCTCGTCATCGGGGAGACGGCCGTGGTCGAGAACAATGTGTCCATGCTCCAGGAAGTGACCCTGGGAGGAACCGGGAAAGAGACCGGTGACCGCCATCCCAAGATTCGGACCGGGGTGTTGATCAGTGCCGGGGCCAAGATTCTGGGCAATGTCGAGGTCGGGGCAAACGCCAAGGTGGGCGCCGGGAGTGTCGTGCTGACCAATGTCCCGTCGGGCTGTACGGTCGCCGGCGTGCCGGCCAAGCTGGTCGGCCGCTGCGCCAAACTCCAGCAGCCGGCGTTTGAGATGGACCACAACCTGCCCACCGGAGAAGAGGAGTCCCGAAGAGGGATCTGAAGAGGGCCGCGTCACTCCAGCAGCCGGCGTGCCTGACCGCCGCAAAACCGTTTGATGAGGGTGAGGAGGTCGTTCGCCGTGTGGTGCAGACAGGTCTCTGCTGTCCGGGCATTGCCCTGCACGATGAAAAAACAGTCGGTCGTATCGAGGCTGATTTTCGTTCTCTCGCACTGGCGTACTTCCAGACGACACAGCACATTGCGCGCGTCGTCGATATAGGCGTATTCGCCGGGGCTGACGACTTTGGGCTTGTCCGAGCCCATCGGCCAAAAGGTCTCGCTGCCGTCCGTGAGACGCAACTGCACATTGCCGCTGATCGCGCTGAGATCGTGCGCCCCCAAAGAGAGGCGGGTTTTCACCGACACCAGATTATAGATATCGACCAGCAGATTGACCCGCGGCAGTCCCCCGGTTTGCAAGACCAGCTTGAGCAAGCTCTCCGGTGAGGCCACGTTTTTCCGATTGGAGCGTCCAATGGCGTCATGCAGGGCGCGAAAGCCGCTCAGAATAGGGTCGGTCTGTATGGCCTCAGACGAGAGGTCTTTACTCACCTGGGCAAGCGTTTGCGCCTTGAGTTTTTCAAACTCAGGGTTCGTCCGTTGATTACGGACCCCCTCAATCACAAAGCAGACGGCTTTGAGGCCAAGCGACTGTGCGGCGTCAGAAATATGGAACCGGAAGTGGTCGGATTGCATATGTTTTCGACTTAGCTACGCCCAACAACGTCTGCAAATTCTTTGAGGGGGAACTTTGTTTGCAGCGTGCGGAAATAACTCCGGTAACACATGGCCCACTGCGTGAAATCGGGCTGGTCCTCGGCAGGAGTCCCAACGATAAGAGCCTGAAACACTTCCGAGCGCATCCCGTACTTCTGCTCAAACTGTTGGAGTTGTGTGAGCAGTTTTGCCAAGACCTGATCCGTTGAAAGAGTACCGTGCTGCACCCTTTCCAGGAAGTCTTTTTTCGTGAGCTGCTTGAGTGCCCTTTGCTCGGCCATAGCCACCTCGCTGATGTGAACAATCTAAATGGAGATCGCCTGCCGCCGCAATACGCGCCGCCGCGCTTCAAGTGGTGGCGGTCAGGGGCATGGTATGAATCAGGCGGTCAGGGTGTGTATCTCGGCGGGCAGCTTGCTGAGCGTCAATTCGTTGAGCGTTATTCTACTCGGTATTGCCCCAGCCCTGTGGTCCTCTGAGGCCGAGTCCTGGGGGGAAACCCTCGGTCAGCTCTGGAATCGGTCCCTCGTAGTAGGGCATCGGCACGGTACGGGGCTGGTAGCTCCCGTCCTCAATACACCGTTTCACATGCAGGGCGATTTCTTCCATGGTTGCAAACCAGACGCCGCCTTTGCGCTGCATATATTCGATCATCTTGGCAACGCTGGCCAAGCGGGCGGGACGGCCGGTCACAAAAGGGTGCCAGATGGTGACCCACAGTCCGCCACTCGCATAGGCCGCCTCAAACTCGGCCAGATAGACTTCCATGGCCTTCTCGGGTGCGCTGATCGGCATGAGATAGCCAAAGTCAGGCGCATGGGCGTAGTGCGGCCAGTCGTCCATTGTCCAGTCAATCGGGAGTTCGATGACACTCCCTTCCGCCGTCTGGAGCACATAGGGCTTGGTGTCTCCCATCAGACTCGAATCATACACAAACCCTTCCTGGACAAGCAGGTCGGTCGAGTAGTGCGAGTAATTTGCATACGGAGCTCGACTGCCGGTTGGCCGCCTGCCACAAAACTGCTCAATCACCCGGATGCTGCGTTGCAGCCAGTAGAGTTCGCCCTCGCGGTCCTGATCCCGAGCACTCTCGTGGAGATAGCCGTGATGGGCGACCTCGTTGCCGCTCTCGACAACCGTCTGGACCGTGTCCGGATACCTTTCGATACACCACGCCGGAATAAAAAACGTCCCGTGGATGCGGTAGCGGTCAAACAGCTCCACTATGCGAGGAACGGCCACCTCATCGTAGCGCAGCCAGGACAGCACACCGACCCGCTTATAGGCATCGGCATGACTCAAATGCAGCGCACTGTCGGTGTCCATATCAAAGCTGATTGCGGCCGCGCAGCGCGCCCCATGCGGCCAGGGAACCGGATTGTCGAGGACTGCCATGGTCTCTCCTCCTTATCTGTCTTGCTGACGGTGTTTCGGCTGAGCCCAATCGGGGTCGTCCGCAGTGACGAGTTCGGGGATCAAAAAACGGAATTTACAGGTATTATCACCGCGCGGCTTGACCGCGTCCCATCTGACGACCGCGCCCGGATGGTAGGATTCGACCAGACCGCGGTGGTTCTCCATGTCGAACATATAGCCCAGCGCCAACCCTTTGCCGCCTTCTTCTGCCCAGACCTCGGCAAGCGGGCAGTAGGTGCAGTCAACTTGAAAGATACCCGGCGAGATATGCCGCTCACCCCGATAGACAAAGATGGACTCGACCGGGTCACGTTCTTGAAGCCCACCAAAAAACGATTTGAAATTGATGGGCAGGCCTTCTTTGAGATGTCGTTCTCGGATCGCGGAGCCACGCTCTGCGCCAAACGCATACGAGGCTTCACGGACCGCTTTTTCTCCGGAGGCGTCGAAGGCCTGGATCAACTCACGCGCGACGTACATCTGTAAGGCGGCAAAAACGCCAATCGTCCGGCGGGTGAGCTGAATAACCCGAGCCGGTTGGGTGAAAACATCTGGGAAGGGCGTGGGCTGCACGTCCTTAGGCGCGTCTCTATAGGTCCAGCTAAGCTGCCACGGGGCGTGGGGGTCAAGCGCAATATCCGCATACTCCACCCCGGTCGCCTCGTCATAGCCCTCAGCAACGCCGGCGAGAAAATTGCGCCAAAACAGTCCAAGGACTTCACCACCATCACGGCTATGAAAGTAATCGCTGCCCGGCACACAGGGGAAAGTGACGGTCACCCGGCTTGCGCTGCCCTGGAGTGCAAAGGCAGGGTGCAGGGCCGCCAGGGCATAATCCCCCGTATCCCAGTTGCGCACCAGGGAGAGTGTGTCGCGGCCCTCGGCGAATGTTTCCGGACGATCGCGCAGGTATTGGCCGCGGTAATAGCCATAGCGCCGAAACCCCTTCTCCAAGATCGACCGCCCTTCGGCACCAAAACGTTCCGAAACCGCGCGAAACAGGGCTCGCAGGAAAATCCACTGGTAGCCATAAAATGTCGCCATTGAGTCAACCAGGCCCGCGCGCTGCGCGTCGTCGTGGCGTGACATGACGGGTCTCCTTTTTCCCTGCTTTTGGTCGGGCATACGAGAAAAGCCGGGAATTTGCAAATACAATCCGGCTGATCCCTCAGTCTTCGGGAGTGGAGCCCTGAGAGCAGTCACAGCATCTCGTAAAAACTGCCCTCGCCCGGAACGAACAGGCGGCTGTAAAACCGCAGGGCGTAGGAATCGGTCATGCCGGCCAGAAAGTCGCAGATGACCCGTTTGCGGGCGGTCTCGTCGCCGCTGAGGAGCGCGTTCTCATAGTGCTCGCCGTGGTCTTCGGGGAAGAGGCCGATGGACTCCTGGCCCTGGTCGAGCACGGCAAACAGGCGCTGGAGGACTTCCTTGCCCTTATGGCCGAGGGTGGTCACACGCGGATTATTGATGACCTTATACGACTCGAACGCCTTGAGGGCTTCGATGCGCACCCGGTTGGGAAAATCGGTATCAATCAGACCGTGGGACTGGCGGGCGACCGGACTGACAAATTCATGAATGAGATCACGGATCAGCATTTTTCTGCCGGCCCGCAGGGAGCGCTGTTCGAGCTGTTCGAGTCGGTCGGCAATCCGGGTCAGTTCCCGGTGGACCATGCTGTCGGTGACGGTCCGTCCCCAAGCGGTCAGTTTTGCATTGACTGCGCCCACCACGCGCGCCGGCGGAAGACGCCGCAGGTCGGCTGGGGTGAGTAAGCCGGCTTTGAGACTGTCCTCCAGGTCGTGCACGGAATAGGCGATGTCATCCGCCACATCCATGATCTGGCACTCAAGGCTGCGCTGCTGTCCGCTGCCGGTCTGGCGGACAATGGCCTCGACGAGGGCGCGGTCTGCGGCGTAAAAGCCTTTGACCAGACCCTGTGGCGCGTTGGCTATCGCGCTTGCGTCGATGCAGGTTTTGTATTTGAGAATCCCGTCCAGGGTTTGATAGGTCAGATTCAGGCCGGCATAGTCGGCGTGCTTGTGTTCAAGATAGGTCAGAATGCGCAGGGTTTGGGCATTGCCCTCAAAGCCGCCGTGCGCTCGCATGAGGGCGTGCAGCGTCCGCTCGCCGTTATGGCCAAAGGGCGGATGGCCCAGGTCGTGGGCCAGACAGACCGCCTCGACCAAATCCGGGTCGGCCCCCAGCGTCAGGGCAATGCCCTTGGCGATTTGGGCAACTTCGAGCGAGTGGGTGAGGCGGGTCCGAAAAAAATCCCCCTCGTAAATGCCGAAGACCTGGGTCTTGCCCTGCAAACGCCGAAACGCCGCCGAGTGGATAATCCGGGCGCGGTCATGCTCAAACTCTGATCGCCGGTCCGTTGCGGCCCGTGCCGGCTCCGGCGCATGACGAACCGCGTCTGAAGCGCGCGCTGGCGTCACGGTGTCCTCATATTCCGTTTGAACATCGCCTCCATCCTACACCATTCAATGCTGTCGTTCACGGGGTGACGGGTGAGTGAAAAGCGCTCCGTCAGTCTTCTGATCGCCTCGGCTGCCCAGAGCCTCGCTCCGGCGCACCGGCCAAACGGCTGTGGCAAATCCGGCCGACCTGTGCTCTAATCCCGGCTTCAATCCAGTTCCGGGAGGTCGGCATGGAAACGGAAACTCTGAAAGATAAGACGGCCATCGTTGGCATCGGTCACACCGAATACTCAAAAGACTCGGGCCGCAGCGAAATGAGCCTGGCGGTCGAAGCCATTCGCAACGCGATTGCCGACGCCGGACTCAAGCCGAGCGATATCGACGGTATCGCCAAGTTCTCCATGGATAATAACGATCCGGTCGATATCGCGGCGAACCTGGGTATCCCGGCGCTGCGTTTCTACGCGGAGGCGCCCTACGGTGGCGGGGGCGGGCCGGTCGGCTCGATTCTGCTCGGAGCCATGGCCGTGGCCACCGGCATGGCCAACCACGTCGTCGCCTTCCGGGCCATGAACGAACGCTCGGGCCGTGGGACGCCGCGCTTCGGTCGCGCCGCCGTCCGTAAGGGCGCGTCCGGCGTGGGGGCCTACCTCGAACCCTACGGGCTCTTCAGCCCGGCCCAGATGGTCGCCCTGGCCGCGCGCCGGCATATGTATTTATACGGAACTAAGAGTGAAGACTTCGGTGCCATCTCGGTCGCCTGCCGGACGCATGCCCAGACCAATCCCAACGCGGTCATGCGCGGCCGGCCGATCAGCATTGAAGATCACCAGAGTTCGCGCATGATTGCCGACCCGCTCCATTTGCTGGACTGCTGTCTGGAAACCGACGGTGGGGCCGCGGTGGTGATTACCTCGGTCGAGCGAGCAAAAAACGGTCCGCACAAACCCGCCACTATCATGGGTGGGGCCTTTGGGGCGGGCGAGTGGAACGCCCAGCGTGTGGTGAAAAACGTTGAGAAGGCCGAAACGGAATCGACCCTGACCGGCAAAGCCCTGTTTGCCCGGGCCGGAATAGCCCACAGCGACGTGGATGTGTGTTTTGTGTACGATCATTTCACTCCGCTGGTCCTCATGGCGATTGAGGAACTGGGGTTCTGCAAACGGGGCGAGGGGGGAGACTTTGTGTCTGACGGCAAGCTGTTGTGGCCGCATGGCGGGTTGCCGCTCAACACCAGTGGCGGCAACCTGTCCGAGGGCTATATTCACGGTATGGAAAATGTCGTTGAAGCGGTGCGTCAATTACGCGGGCAGGCCATTAACCAGGTCCCGGATGCCGAGGTGGCCTTTGTCTCTTCGGGTAACGGGGTGCCCACGACCGCGATGCTGCTCCATCGCTAACAGGCGATAGTCGTGTAGGTCGGATGAGCCGCAGGCGTAATCCGACAGCGCTGAGGCGTATAGACGCGAACACCCCTCACCCCAGCCCTCTCCCCTAAGGGGCGAGGGAGCGGGAAGCGAAAGGCGCGCGCCAGGGTAGGACACTTTTCCTACGCGCCACGGCGTAATGTGCATCACGCGTTTGGAGGGGATGAAAAACGGTGGTCAGTTTTCCCCAAGGACTCGTCACCGCCCACTCTCTGTCTCTGCCTGCTGTCCAGTATTGGATTGATAGCCGGGGCACTCATGGACCGGCAGGCGCGGATACTTCGGATAGTCGACGTCTGCTTCAGACCGTCCGCAATAATAGAAGCGGGAGCCCTTACCGCTCACGATCTCGCGGGTGTGTTGGCAGGAGGCGCACAGGCCGGTCTCTGGGGGCGGGGATGCGTCTTGGGTCATTGTGGAGAGCCTACAGGCCGCTCTTCCCCTTGACAACACGACAGCCAAAACCATAGGGAAAGAACACGATTTCGCACCCGGCGAGTCTCATCTGCGCCCAGAAAGGAGTCAAGTATGACGGCCCGAAAAGTAGACTATAACGACGTCAAATCTCTGGTTGGTCAAGAACTCGGTGTCTCGGATTGGCATCTGGTCACCCAGGAAGAAATTAACGCCTTTGCCGAGTGTACTCACGACCATCAGTGGATTCACCTCGATGTCGAGCGTGCCAAAAAAGAGTCGCCCTTCGGCGGTCCGGTTGCCCACGGGTATTACACCCTCTCGTTAGCCCCGTATTTCATGGATCAGATCTGGATGGTGCAGGGCATTGCCATGGGCGTGAACTATGGGCTGAATAAACTCCGCTTTCCGTCGCCTGTCCCGGTCGGCAAGAAGGTGCGGGCGCGCGCCACTCTGAACAATGCGGAAGATGTGACCGGCGGCCTGCAAGTCACCGTCGGTCTGACCTTTGAGGTGGAAGACAGCAGTAAGCCGGCGTGTGTGGCCGAGGGCGTGTATCGCTTTTATGCCTAGCGCAGTTCACCATTGTGTGTAGCGAGTAGGTCGGATTAGCGTAGCGTAATCCGACCTACAAGACTGAGATATCTCCTCAAGTGTGGAGCGGAACCGCTGTCGGGACGACCGGCCGCTCCTAGTCCTCTTGGCGCTGTAAGCGCTGCGCGTATTTCCGGTATAAGCCCCGAAACTGATGGTAGGTGAGGCCGAGCCGCTCGGCGGTTTGCTTTTGATTATAGCGCGTCGTGCGTAACCCGTTCGCAAGTAGCCTGCACTCGAATTCCTGGACCGCCTGGGTAAAGGATGGGTGAGCAGCGCTCTCAGCGGTGGATATCGTCTGAGGGAAGGCGACGTGTTCTTCCTCTCGTTCCTCTGATTCCTGGGGAGCGGGCTGAAATGAGGGCTGAAACGGGTCGAGTACGATGTCGGTCTCACGAATCCGCACGGTATCCGCACGGTAGACCGCGCGCTCGACCACATTTTTTAACTCCCTGACATTGCCCGGCCAGGGATAATTATCCAGAACGGTCTGCGCGGCGTCGCTGAACTGCGGAACGTCTTCCCGGCCCAACTCGAAGGCCATCCGCGCGGCAAAGTGGTTGGTGAGGAGCACAATATCCTCAGGCCGCTCACGCAGGGGCGGGAGAAAAAGCACCTCAAAAGACAGCCGGTCGAGCAGGTCGGCCCTGAAGCGTCCGCGGGCGGCGAGCGCCTTGAGGTCGGCATTGGTGGCGCCAATAATCCGCACATTACTCTCAATCGGCTGCGAACTGCCGACCCGCTCGAAGCTGCCATACTCGACCACCCGCAGGATTTTCTCTTGGGTTTCAAGCGGAATGTTTCCAATCTCATCAAGAAACAGGCTGCCGTTGTGAGCGGTTTCAAAACGGCCGAGGCGCTGGCGGGTTGCTCCGGTAAAAGCCCCGGCTTCGTGGCCGAATAATTCGGCCTCAATCAGGCCGGGCGAGAGTGCCGCGCAGTGGAGGGTGACAAAGGGCCCCTGCCAGCGCTCAGACAGGTAATGCAGCCGTGCGGCAGCGAGTTCCTTGCCCGTCCCGCGTTCCCCTATCAGTAAAACCGGCCGGTTGACCCGGGCCACGCGGGATAAACGCTCCTGAAATGTCAGGAATGCTTCTGACTGTCCGAGCGCCTCTTGAGGAGCGGAAGAAGTGTCTGGAGCAAGGGGAGATGGAGCTAAATAGTTTCCCTTTTCTGTGGTTTTTTTCGCCATGTATCGGTGTATATAGCATATTGAGAGTGAAAACAAATCTATAGCACTCTTCGTGATTTTTATAAGTACTTAAAAATAAAAGACTTTATGATTTGGCATACGATATGCGTCTCTCCACAGCGTAGAGACAGCCAAGGAGAAGCATCATGGGAATTTTCACCCGAGTCCGCGACATTATCAGTGCCAACCTCAACGCCATGCTCGACAAAGCGGAAGACCCGGAGAAGCTCATTCGGCTCATGATTAAGGAGATGGAGGATACCCTGGTCGAGATTAAAGCCTCCTGCGCCGGGGCCATGGCCGCAAAAAAGAAAATCGAGCGTGACTGCCAAACGGTCGAAACACGAGCCGGCCAGTGGGGCGAAAAGGCTCAGCTCGCAGTCGATAAAGGGCGCGAAGACCTGGCGCGTGAGGCCCTCATGCAGAAGCGTGGCTATACCGACCGCAGCGCCGCGCTGCAAAAAGAACGTGCCGAGTGTGAGGCGCTGATTCGTCAGTATCAGGACGACATGAGCCAGTTGGAAAACAAGCTCGGCAGCGTTCGCGAAAAACAGCGCCTGCTCGTCCAGCGGCATATCCATGCCCAGAAGCGGAAACGCGCCCAGGAAGACCTGCGCCGCCTCGACAGCGCGGAGGCGTTTGTCCGGTTTGAACAATTTGAAAATCGAATTGAGCGCATGGAAGCGGAAGCCGACCTGGTCAACCCCGCTCCCAATACCGAGCATCAACTCGCACAAGAGTTCGCCCGACTGGAAGGCGATGAGGAGATCGAAAAAGAATTAGCCGGGCTCAAAGCCGCGCTTGAGCAAAAGACAACCGCGCGGCCGCAGGACTAATCGGTTGCCCCGAAGGCAACTGCTGGAGAGTGAGTCTGCAATATGGATGCACAAATTTGGCCGCTGGTCGTTCTTTTCATCTTTGGCTCGGTCTTTGTGGCGGTGGTCGGAGGACTGGGGCTGGCCGTGTGGCTCATCTGGAGAAAAAGCAGGCCCAAACAGGGCCATCTGGCCCAGGCGGATGAAGCCCAGATGATTCAGGAACTCTATCAGGGCTTATCCAAGATGGAGGCCCGTGTGGAAGCCTTGGAAACGCTTTTGCTTGACCAGGAAAGAAGAGGAGAAGGAAGACGATGACGACAGCCGAACGCCCGACGGGCTTATACCGGTCACGCGATGGCATGCTGCTCGGGGTGTGCAAAGGGATCGCCGACTATCTCGATATTTCACTCTTTTGGACGCGCCTGCTGACCGTCCTGTTTTTTCTCTTCTCCGGTCTGTGGCCTGTGGGTGGCCTGTATGTATTGGCCGCGATGCTGATGAAGCCCGAGCCGGTCGTGCCGTTCGCCAGTGCGGGCGAACGCGAGTTCTATGACGCCTACGTCAACTCGCGCGGGCTGGCTCTCCACCGTTTGAAACATACCTTCGAGCATCTCGACCGTCGTCTCCAACGCATGGAAGATGTGGTGACGAATCGAGAGTATGACTGGGAGCAGCGCCTGCACAAATCATAAGCCCCTCCACTCTGCACTCCCCTCCGGTCCCACTGGTGCTGCGCTAGCAGAACGACCAAATGCGAGCTAAATAGGAAGGGCGGCGAACGGGGCGCCGCGCTGTTCAGCCTAAGGAGGGGGATCATGACACGCTACTGGAGTACGACCCGCACGCACTGGTGGGAAATCCGTTGGGCAACCGTCCTGGCCGTAGGGCTGACCGGTTTTCTCTGCTCCCCAAGCTGGGCCGCTGCCCCGACGGAGCAGAAGCCCGACGGTCAGGCCTTGTATGAGCAGCACTGCGCGAAATGCCACGCCGGGCAATCGACCCGGGCGGCGCAGCTTGACATTATGCGCCGCCTGCCGGCCGAGTTTGTGCTGCACTCGCTGGAACTGGGCAAAATGAAATTCCAGGGGGTGATGCGGACCAACGAAGAGCGCCGCGCCATCTCCGAATGGGTCACCGCCAAGAAGCTCAAACCGGAGGCGGCCAGCGATGAAACGGTGGCGGGTTTCTGTGCCGATGCTCCGGGCGAATTCGTGGTCGCAGCCGACGCTCCGCAGTGGAACGGCTGGGGCGTGGACGCCGTGAACAGCCGCTTCCAGCCCGCGGAACAGGCCGGAGTCAGCGCGGCGCAGGTCGCCAAGCTGAAGGTCAAATGGGTGTTTGGCCTGCCGATGGACTACCAGACCTCCCAGCCGACCGTGGTCGGCAACCGGGTCTTTGTCGGGACGATGAAAGGTCGGATCTATTCGCTCGATGCCAAGACCGGCTGCCTGTACTGGTCGATGAAACCCAGGGCCGGTGTTCGGTCAACCCTGGTCGTCGGGAAACTGCCGGGGACCGACCCGGCCCGCCATGTGGTCTATTTCGGCGACTCCGAGGCCACGGTGTATGCCCTCGACGCCCGAACCGGCACGGAGTTATGGCGTACCCGGATTGACGACCATCCCATGGCGCGCATCACCGGCACGCCCAAGCTGCACGGCAATCGACTCTACGTGCCGCTGACGGCCCTGGAAGAGGCGGCCGGTGCGGATGCCGATTATGAATGCTGTACCTTTCGGGGCACGCTGGTGGCCATGAACCCGGTGAATGGCAAGATGGTCTGGAAGACCTATACGATTCCGGAGCCGGCCGCGCCGGTCCGAAAAAACAGAAAAGGCACCCAGTTGTGGGGACCCTCGGGCGCCTCGGTCTGGTCTTCGCCCACCCTCGATCTGGAACGCGGCCGGCTGTATGTCACCACGGGTGATAACTATTCCGACCCGGCTTCGCTCACCAGCGATGCCATCGTGGCTTTCGATCTGAGAACGGGCGCGTTCTTATGGTCGCAACAGTTCACGCCCAACGATGCCTGGAATATCGGCTGTGAGACCGATGATGACTCGAACTGTCCCGAGGCCAGGGGGCCGGATTTGGACTTTGGCTCCTCGTCGATTCTGGTCAAGCTGCCCAGCGGCAGGCGGGTACTCCTGGCCGGGCAGAAATCCGGTGTCCTGCACGCGGTGGACCCGGACCGGGATGGGGAAATTCTCTGGCAGCAGCGGCTCGGCAAGGGCGGCCTGATCGGCGGCATCCAGTGGGGGCCGGCCGCCGATGCCCGGACCATCTATGTGGCCTTGTCCGATATCGGCGTGGAGACCCACCAAGATAAGGACCTGGGCTGGACGACCAGCCTCAACGGGAGTGTCGGCGGGGGTATGTTTGCCTATGACATCGAGACGGGTGAGCGCCAATGGCATACCCCGCCCCCGGGCTGTAACGGCCGCGCCCAGTGCAGCCCAGCCCAGTCCGCAGCCATATCCGTGATTCCCGGCGTGGTCTTTTCCGGTTCGGTCGATGGCCATTTGCGCGCCTACTCGACCGCGGACGGCGCGGTGGTCTGGGAGTATAATGCCGACCAGGAATACGAAAGTACGAATGGGGTGCAGACCCGCGGGGGCTCGTTCGACGGGCCCGGCCCGACGATTGTCGACGGCATGCTGTACGTGAATTCCGGCTACGGCTATTGGGGCGGCATGCCGGGCAACGCCCTGCTGGCCTTTTCGGTCGAGGCCGAATAGGCATTTTCTTTCAACACATGAAAGGGGGGAGTGTGATGGGTACGACAGACACAGTTCGGCCAAAAGGACAACAAATGATAACGTGGCTGAGCGGAGCGCTGTGCTTTGCGGTGTTGCTGTGCGGCGTCCCGGCGAGTTGGGCACTGGAGCCCGGCGCCCAACCGGCACCGGATGCAGAGCAACTCTATAAGCAGTATTGTCAGCAGTGCCACGAGGGCCAGGTAGCGCGCGCACCGCACCGTGAGGTCATGTCACGCCTCCCCGCCAATTTGGTGCTGCACTCACTCAGCGTGGGCAAGATGCGGATGCAGGGTTGGGTACGGACGATTGCCGAGCGCCGCGCCCTGTCCGAATGGATCACCGGCAAGAAAATCAAGGACACGGATGAGACAGTTGGCGGATTTTGTGAGGACGCGCCCGGCGAGTTTTCTGTTGCCGACGGCGCTCCGCAGTGGAATGGCTGGGGCGTGGACAACACCAACAGTCGCTTCCAGTCGGCTGAGAACGCCGGCATACCAGTCGACCAGGTGCCGCAGCTCAAGGTCAAATGGGTGTTTGGTTTGCCTATGGATTTCCGGGCCTCTCAGCCGACGGTGGTTGGTGGCCGGGTTTTTGTCGGCTCCCTGCAGGGCCGTATCTATTCGCTCGATGCCAAGACGGGCTGTTTGTACTGGTCGGTGAAAACGGACGGCGGCGTGCGCTCGACCATGGTGGTGGATAGCCTGCCGGGAACGAACCCGCCCCGCTATGTTGTCTACGTGGGCGATGCCTCGGCGAATATGTATGCCCTGGACGCCCGCACCGGCAAACAACTGTGGAAAGTGGACGTGGATGACCATCCCCTGGCCACGATTACCGGCACGCCGAAAACGCTCGGCAATCGGCTATACGTTTCCACCACGGCGCTCGAAGAACTTGCCGGCGCAGACCCGAACTACGAGTGCTGCACGTTTCGCGGCAAGATGATGGCCCTCAACCGCTTTAACGGCAAGCTGGTGTGGCGGGCGTATACCCTGGATGCCCCACAACCGACCCGCAAGAATGCCATTGGCGTACAGTTATGGGGGCCGTCGGGTGCCTCGATCTGGTCCTCGCCGGCGCTCGATCCGGAACGGAATAGAATGTATGTCACCACGGGTGATAATTACTCGGACCCGGCTTCCCTGACGAGTGATGCGGTGGTGGCTTTTGATCTGCGGACCGGAGAATTTTTGTGGGCCAAGCAGTTCACCGCCGGCGATGCCTGGAATGTGGGCTGTGAGCAGCTGGACGATACCAACTGTCCGGAAGCACGAGGTCCCGATCTTGACTTTGCCTCTTCCCCCATTCTGCGCATCTTACCCGACGGCAGACGAGTCATTCTGGCCGGACAAAAGTCCGGCGTGATGCACGCCATAGACCCGGACCGGAAGGGAGAAATCCTGTGGCAGCAGCGGGTCGGCAAGGGCGGCCTGATTGGGGGTATTCAGTGGGGCTCGGCGGCGGATGCCAAACAGGTGTACGTCGCCCTGTCTGATATTGGGGTCACGACCGTACCGGATTCTGACATCGGCTTTGACACCACCCTCGATAGTAGTGTCGGTGGCGGTATGTTTGCGTATGACATTGAGACGGGTGAGCGCAAATGGTATATCCCGCCGCCCGGCTGCGGCGACCGCAAACAGTGCAGCCCGGCCCAGTCCGCCGCCGTGTCGGCTATGCCTGGGGTGGTGTTCTCCGGCTCGATAGACGGGCATCTGCGTGGCTATGCGACCAACAGCGGAGAGGTCGTGTGGGACTACAACGCGGACCAGGAATATGAAAGCACCAATGGCGTCAAGACGCGGGGAGGCTCGTTCGATGGTCCGGGACCGACCATTGTCGCCGGGATGGTGTATGTCAATTCGGGCTATGGTTTTCAGGGCGGAATGGGCGGGAACGCCCTAATCGCCTTTTCGGTGAATGGTGAATAATGAGCGCTCTTGTCTGGTGAAAAGGGTGACCAGACGGTCGCCCTTTTTCATTGGTCTGAGGGCAGGCGGGATGTCTCCCGGAGGAGCCCGGTGAGACACACAGGGGTTTGACACAGAATACTGCCAAGAGGCAAAAGAATGAGGAGAGAAGGAGGGAGTGCACTCATGACCGAAACATATCGAACCTGGCCGAACACAATTATTACGAGCGGCGTGTCGAGCGTGTTGACCCTTGCGCTCGGGCTCTGCCTTGCGTCGTCCGCTTGGGCCTTCTCGCCGTCGGAACCGGCCATGGATGGCGAGCAACTCTATGGTCGGTACTGCGCCCAGTGTCACGAAGGACAGGTGAAGCGGGCGCCCCACCGTGAGGTCATGTCACGCCTACCCGCAGAAATGGTGCTGCACTCGCTCGAAGTCGGGAAGATGCGAGTCCAGGGTTGGATTCGGACCAGTGGCGAAAAGCGGGCCATGTCCGAATGGATCACGGGTAAAAAGCTCCCGCCACCCTCGGATAAAGAGGCAACGGTTGCCGGGTTTTGTGAGGATGCGCCCGGCACTTTTTCTATTGAGGACGGTGCTCCACAGTGGAATGGCTGGGGGGCCGACGGCTTCAACAGCCGGTATCAGTCTGCGGAGCAGGCCGGCATCAGTGCCGACCAGGTTTCTGACCTGAAGGTCAAATGGGTGTTTGGTTTACCCCTGGATTTCCGCGCCTCCCAGCCGACCGTTGCCGGCGGGCGTGTTTTTATTGGCTCGACTAAAGGGTGGGTATATTCGCTGGATGCCAAAACCGGTTGTTTATATTGGTCTGCCAAGACCTCTGGTGGTGTGCGCGCGACTATGGTGGTAGATAGCCTGCCGGGTACAAATCCGCCGCGCTCTGTGGTGTATGTGGGTGACACGGAGGCGAATGTCTATGCGCTCGATGTCGGCACGGGCAAGCAATGGTGGAAGGTGGACGTGGATACGCATCCCCTGGCCACCATTACCGGCACGCCCAAAACGCACGGCAACCGCATCTACGTTTCGACCACCGCGCTCGAAGAGGTTGCGGGTTCTGACCCGCAGTATGAATGCTGTACCTTTCGCGGCAAATTGATGGCGCTCAATCGGTTCAACGGCAAATTAGTGTGGACGGGGTATACGCTGCCTGAGCCACCCGCACCGATACGCAAGAATGCGATCGGGACCCAACTGTGGGGACCGTCCGGCGCGTCGATCTGGTCCTCGCCCGCCCTCGATCCCGAGCGGAGCCGGCTCTATGCCGCCACGGGCGACAATTATTCCGACCCGGCCTCACTCACCAGCGACGCCGTGGTTGCCTTCGATATGCGGACGGGCAAGCTGTTGTGGTCAAAACAGTTCACCGCGGGTGACGCCTGGAATGTCGGCTGTGAGATGGATGAGGATATCAATTGCCCCGAGGCTCGGGGTCCGGACCTGGACTTTGCGTCGTCGCCGATCCTGCGTATCTTGCCCACTGGCCGGCGGGTCATTCTCGCCGGGCAAAAGTCGGGTGTGATGCACGCCATCGATCCTGATCGCAAGGGTGAGATCCTGTGGCAACAGCGCGTCGGCAAGGGCGGTCTGGCGGGCGGTATTCAGTGGGGATCGGCAGCCGACGCCAAGCAGGTCTATGTCGCGCTGTCCGATATTGGCATGGTCCCGATTTCGGATTCCGATGCGGGCTGGGCGGTGCGGCTGGACGGCAGTGTTGGCGGCGGTATGTTTGCGCTCGACATCGAAAGTGGTGAGCGCAAATGGTATGTTCCGCCGGTTAGCTGTGAGGGCCGGCCCAAGTGTAGTCCGGCGCAATCTGCCGCGGTTTCCGCTCTTCCGGGCGTGGTGTTTTCCGGTTCGGTCGACGGTCATCTGCGTGGCTACGCGACCGACACCGGGCAGGTCGTGTGGGATTACAACGCCGACCAGGAGTATGAGAGCACGAACGGGGTCAAGACGAGAGGCGGGTCGTTTGATGGCCCTGGCCCCACGATCGCGGGTGGCATGATGTATGTCAATTCCGGCTATGGTTTTTGGGGCGGGCAATCAGGCAATGCCCTGATTGCCTTCTCGGTGAATGGCGAGTAGTTGCCTCGTGCGTCTGAGGAAACGACTGAAAGGGTCGCCCACACGGGCGACCCTTTTTTGTCCGCACCTTGGAGGGGTTTGACACAAAACGCTTCTCCGGGGCAATAAAGAGGGAACTGTGGGAAAAGGAGGTCGGTGTATGTCTGTCCGTGATAAGTCTCCAAAGCAAAGGATACGCATCCTAATCCAGGCTTTTGTATGTGGTGCGCTGTTGTCGAGTGTAAGTGTTTCTTCGAGTTGGGCCTTCTCGCCAACAGAAGGCGGGGGTGACGGCGCAGCGCTCTACCAGGCGCACTGCGCGCGCTGTCACGAGGGCCAGGTCAAACGTGCGCCGCACCGGGACATCATGTCACGCCTGCCGGCCTTGATGGTCCTGAACTCTATGGAACTCGGCAAGATGAAATTCCAGGGTATGATGCGGACCGGTCGAGAACGGCGCGCCCTCTCGGAGTGGATGACCGGCAAGAAGCTGCCGCCTCCGACCGACACAGACGAGACGGTCGCCGGGTTTTGTGAAGACGCGCCAGGGAGCTTTGCGATTGAAGACGGCGCCCCGCAGTGGAACGGTTGGGGGGCCAATAACTTCAATACCCGCTTCCAATCCGCGGAGGCCGCCGGTATCAGCGCCGACCAGGTTTCTGAGCTGAAGGTCAAATGGGTGTTCGGGCTGCCCATGGATTTCCAGACCTCCCAGCCAACGGTGGTGGGCGGCCGGGTGTTTGTGGGCACGATGAAGGGCCTGGTGTATGCGCTCGACGCCAAGACCGGCTGCCTGTACTGGTCGGTCAAAACAACGGCCGGCGTCCGCTCAACTCCGGTGGTCGATAGCCTGCCCGCCACGAACCCGCAGCGCTACGTCGTCTATGTGGGCGATGTCGAGGCCAATTTATACGCCCTTGATGCCCAAACCGGCAAGCAGATCTGGCGGGTCAAAATCGACGACCACCCCCTGTCGCGGATTACGGCCACCCCCAAAACACACGGCAACCGAATCTATGCCTCGGCCACCGCGCTCGAAGAAGTCGCCGGCGGCGATCCCATCTATGAGTGCTGCACCTTCCGTGGCTCCATGGTGGCCCTCAACCGCTTTAACGGCAAACAGGTCTGGAAGGCGTATACCATTCCCGATCCGCCGGCGCCGGTTCGCAAGAATGCGATCGGTGTGCAGTTATGGGGACCGTCCGGCGCGTCGATCTGGTCCTCGCCCGTACTCGATCCCGAGCGCAACCGCATCTATGTGACCACGGGCGACAATTACTCCGACCCGGCCTCGCTGACGAGTGACGCGGTGGTGGCCTTCGATCTGCGCACCGGGAAATTCCTGTGGTCAAAACAGTTCACCGCGGGTGACGCCTGGAATGTCGGCTGTGAGACCGAGGACGATACCAACTGCCCCGAGGCGCGGGGTCCCGACCTCGACTTTGCCTCCTCGCCGATTCTGCGTATTTTGCCGAACGGCCGGCGGGTGATCCTGGCCGGACAGAAGTCCGGGGTGATGCATGCCATAGACCCGGACCGCGACGGTGAGATTCTGTGGCAGCACCGCGTGGGGAAGGGCGGCCTGGCCGGCGGGATTCAGTGGGGCTCGGCGGCCGATGCCAAACAGGTCTATGTGGCCCTGTCGGATATCGGCATTAAGACGGTGGAGAACTCGGACGCGGGCTGGGCCACGACCCTGGACGGCAGCGTTGGGGGCGGCATGTTTGCCCTTGATATCGAGAGCGGCGAGCGCACCTGGCACGTTCCGCCGGTCGGCTGTGGCGATCGGCCCGAATGCAGTCCGGCCCAGTCGGCGGCCGTGTCGGCCCTGCCCGGCGTGGTGTTCTCCGGTTCGGTTGACGGCCATCTGCGCGGCTATGCCACCGACAGCGGGAACGTCGTCTGGGACTACAACGCCGACCAGGAGTATGAGAGCACCAACGGCGTCAAGACCAAGGGCGGTTCTTTTGACGGCCCAGGGCCGACCATTGTAGACGGCATGATGTATGTCAACTCCGGCTACGGCTTTTGGGGCGGCATGTCGGGCAACGCCCTGATCGCGTTTTCGGTCAACGGGGAATAGGTATCTTTCTCCCTTGGGGGGGCGGGTTTTGGGCCTGCTCCTCCAGGGGCGGATTGTCTGACCGGTGTCCTGGTCGTCAGGGTGCCGGCTTGGTGGCTAATGCGCCGGCCAGATCGTGGCTCAGGCGCTCAAGAATATCCTGTAAATTCTGGCTCATGGCTTCCGCCACCGCCGCGGGATTGCGTTTCGTCGCCGGTCGGGTTGCGGTATAGGACTGGAACCAAAACGGGGCCGGCTCCCGCGAGCGGGACAGCCACACCTCGATGCTCAGGACCGCCTGCCAAGAGTGAGTCTGATCGACCTCTTCGTATTGCCGGACAACGCCTCCGAGACGCAGGTCGGCCTGCGCGTCCGGGGTGGGATAGACGGTCGTGAAGAGACCCGACTGTTGCAGTGAACGTCGAGTCAGGCTGGTCAGCATATCGGCCGGTTTCGTGACCCAGCGGTGATAGTGATAAAAATCAAACTCATAGGGGGAAGAGCGATAGACCATGCGGTCACGATGATACGGCGGTTGGGCGCTAAACGGCCGCACGACCAGCGACGCCGTGATGGGTGCCGGACTGGACGGGGCCGGGGAGCGCGTGGGCAGGGTCAAGGCGTAATACCGCACCTCTTGCTTGGGGTGTATGAGGCTACACCCGCCGAGCACAAGGCTGGTGAGAAGAACCGGAAAGAAGCGCCTGAGATACCTCATGGATCGGGAATTTCTTTGGCCGAGAGCGTTGGCCCCCAGACCAGTGCCGACGGGTCGGCCCGTAAGGAGACACTCAGCTCTCTGAGTTCGTGCGAGGTGTGTGACAAATTGTTCAGGACCTGCCGGACCTCGTGGCGGTTATCGACCACAAGGGCGTCCACGTGTTGGGTCAGGCGGCGCACGTCGCTGGCGAGGTCGGCGGTGACCTCCGCGGTGTGCCGAATCTGGACCAGCATGGCTTTGCCATCCTGAAACAGCTCTTCCCGAATCGTGTTGATCGCCGCAGTGGCGCTTTTCAGCCCGGCGGCGGCTTGGGCTAAATTATCGACCATCTGACGTAAGGCCAGCCGCGTGTCCGGCGTTGACACCTCGGCCAGCGAGGTGCGCAGGTCTGTTGTCAGCAGCGACATATTTCTCAGAAAATCCGTGACTGCGGTCAAATTGGTTTCGCTCAGCACCCCCTGTTCAATGCGGGTCAGGGTGTTCAGCAGGCGTTCGGCAATGGCCCCGGCCCGGTCCTGGAACTCCTCAAGTCCCCCGCGCTGTACGGGAATGATGGCCCCAGGGTCCAGGACCGGCGCGGCACTCGACCCGCCCGCCAGTTGGATATAGCGAATGCCGGTCACAAAGGAACCGATCAGATGCGCCGTTGTATCCTGTCGGATCGGGGTGCCCGGCTGGAGCGCAATTGTCGCCTGGACGCGGGGCGGTGCGTCCAGGGTCAGGCCGATAGTTTCGACTTTTCCGACGGTCACCCCCTGGTATTCGACCGCGGCGCCGGGTAACAGCCCGCTGACCGACTCGGTAAAGAGGATGGTATAGGTATCGACCGGCTGAAAAAAACGTGAGCCGGCCAGCCACAGCAGGGCACTGGCAAATAAAAAGAAGCTGAGCGTGACGAACAGGCCGACCTTAACCCGATCCTGTCCCATAGCGTTCTCCCTTCACGATCAGGCTGTCACGCAGATCCCCGTGCAGGGTCCTGGCGCGGGGACGACGATCAAAAAAGGCCTGGATCTTCGGGTGGTCTGTCTGCCGGACCTCGTCTAAGGGGCCCGCGGCCAGGACTTTTCCGGCGTCCAGCATGACGGCCCGGTCGGCAATCATTTGAATACTCCCGAGCTCATGCGTCACAATCACGATAGTCATGCCCAGATGTTCTTTTAAGCGCAGGACCAATTCATCTAATTCCCGGGCGGTGACCGGATCAAGCCCGGCCGAGAGTTCGTCGAAGAGCAGCAGGCCGGGGTCCAGGGCCAGCGCGCGGGCCACGGCCGCCCGTTTCTTCATGCCCCCGCTGATTTCGGCGGGTAACAACCGGGCAGCCTGCCCCAGGCCAACGACGCTGAGCTTCATTCTGGCCAGCATGGTCGCGGTTTCTTGGTCTAGCTGGGTATGTTCGATAATGGGCAGGGCCACATTCTCTTCCAGGGTCAGAGAGCCAAACAAGGCTCCGCCCTGAAACGACATGCCGACATCACGCAATATCCGCTCCCGCTCCTCTTCGCCGGCGGCATGAAAATCCTGCCCGTTGATACAGACCCGGCCGGCCTTGGGCGTCAGCAGCCCGACAATATGGCGCAGCAGGGTTGTTTTTCCGCAGCCGCTTTCTCCCAACACCACCGTGATTTCGCCTTGCCGGGCCCGCATGCTGACGCGGTCAAGGACTACCCGCCCGTCGTACTCGGCCACCAGCCCGTCAACCTGAACGGCGGGGGGAATGGACGGTACGGCGTGTGCTGTTGTCGTCATGCTGACTCACTATTGGTTAGGATATATAGAAAAATAGCGTGGTAAAGACGGCATCCGCCAGAATACACAGCACAATGGAAGCGACGACGGAGGCGGTGGTATTCGTCCCCACACCCTCGGCGCCGCCCTGCACATAGCAGCCGCGGTAGCAGGCGACCAAACCGATCAGGCCGGCGAAGACCAGGCTTTTAACCATACCCGTGACCAGGTCGCTCATCAGCAGGGCTTGTCCGGTTTGCTGGAGATAATTCCGACTGCCCAGCCCGAGGACCAGCACGCCGATCCAATACCCCCCGAAAATGCCGGTCACATTTGAGAGCATGGTCAGACTGGGCACAGCACACAGCAGGGCCAGCATGCGCGGCAGCAGCAGAAAACGACCCGGGCTGAGGGCCATGGTGCGCAGGGCGTCGATCTCCTCGGACACCACCATGGTGCCGAGCTCTGCGGTAATGGCCGACCCACTCCGCCCGGCGACAATAATAGCCGTAATCAGGGGAGCCATCTCGCGCGTCATGGAGACGGCGACGAGATTCGCAATATAGATAGCGGCGCCGAACTGGCGGAGCTGGCTGGCCGCGTTCAGGGCCAGAACCGCACCGATCAGAAAGGACAGAAAGGTGACAATCGGGATGCCGTCCACGCCAATTTTCACGATCTGTTCGTAGGTCCGGTCCCATTTGACGCCTTTCCCGTGCCAGGGGGCAATACACAACCAATAGGCGAGCTCGCCGATCATTGCGATAATCCGCCGGCCGGTTGCCACGGCGGTCAGGCTATGGGCGCCAATAGACTCCAGCAGCGACAGTCTGCCATGCCTGGGTCCAGGTGGATCGAGCAGGCTGAGATCAAGCCCGATAAACGCCTGATGGGCCTGCTGCCGGACGCCGGTAAACCGGACCGTCACCCCCCGACGCTGCCCGTGCTGTACGAGTCGCAGCAGGGTTGCGGCTTCCAGACCGTTGAGACGCGGAACCTGCCCCAGGTCGAGGCAGTGCCGAGCGCCGGGCCGCAACTGCTCGATTTGTTCGGTATGTTCATGAACCAGGGAAAGAATCTGTTCGGAGACACGGAGCGCATGTACGAGGGCTGCTCGGTCCTGTTCCACAATCCGCGCTCTCCTTCCCGAGGTGTCCGGCCCGCCTCACCGCCTCACGGACCCTCTTTCCTTCATAGAGCGTGCTACGCAGCCTGTAAAGCGAAGAACGGCTCCGGTTCTCCATGAGACCTGAACGGAGCGATAGGCGCAGACGCTGGAAGAAGAGGGGCACCGCTTTTGCCTTTTTTGTGTTTTCATAGCATAACAGAGCCTGCTTCCTGGCCGGATGCCCGCTCACGCAGCGCCTGTACTGAGGAAGAATACCCATATTGGAGAGGATGCATGCTTTGGTGTGATAAAATTGCAGCCCAGATTGAGAGGGGCGAGGGAGAACAACTCATCAACGACTCGAAGACCCCCTCGGGCCGGGCTCACGTTGGTGCCCTGCGGGGCGTACTCATTCACGATGTCGTTTTCCGGGCTATTCAGGCCCGGGGCTTGCCGGTCCGGTATACCTTTGGGGTCGATGACTACGACCCTCTGGACGAGTTGCCGGCCGGCGAAGAAGAGTTTTTTCGGCCCTATCTGGGCGTGCCGCTGTGCCAGGTACCGCCGCCGCCGGGCTCTGCCTTCTCCGATATCTCTGAGCACTATATCCAGGATTTTTTCAGCGTGTTCCGCGACCTGGATGTCGAGGCCGAGACCTACCGGCTGCGTGATGTGTATCGCTCGGGCCAGTTCAACGCGGCCATTGATGATATTCTGCGCAACGCCGCGACCGTCCGGCGCGTCTACCAAGAGGTCAGTAAGGCCGAGCGAGCGGATAACTGGTATCCCTTCCAGGCCGTGTGCGAACAGTGCGGGCGCATCGGCACGACCGAGGTCAGCGACTACGACGGCAAAGAGGTCAGCTACACCTGCCGGCCCGACCTGGTCACCTGGGCCACCGGCTGCGGCTACCGGGGGAAAGTTTCGCCGTTTGACGGCAAGGGCAAATTGCCCTGGAAGCTCGAATGGACCGCCAAGTGGAAAACGTTCAATATTACGATTGAGGGCGCGGGGAAGGATCACACCACAAAGGGCGGCTCTCGGGACGTGGCCGCGGCCTGTTTGCGCCGGATTTTCAACCAGGCTCCGCCGCTCAATATCCCGTATGAGTTTTTTCTGGTCGGCGGCGCCAAGATGAGTTCGTCCAAGGGCTTAGGGGTTTCGGCGCGGGACATGGCGGATTTCCTGCCACCCGAAATCCTGCGTTTCCTGATGATCCGTACCCAGCCCAAACAGCCGGTGAATTTCTCCCCGGACGAAAAATCCATCATCAAAATCTTCAATGACTTTGATCGATTTCAGGCCCGTGCGCATCGCGACCCCAAGGTATCGGAAGACGATAAGCGGGTGTATCAACTGGCGCAGACCACCCTGGCGGATGATTTCTACGCCGCGGACTTTCAACTGGTGGCGACGATTGCGCAACTGCCGCATCTTGATCTCACCACAGAGATCGAAAGGCGCAAAGGTGCGGCCCTGACGGCCATCGAGCGCAAGCAACTCGAACGCCGGGCCCAGGCGGCCCGTTACTGGCTGGAGCATTACGCCAGCCCCGAGGAGCGGATCGTCGTGCAGGACCGGCTGCCGGAGCGGGCCGCCGAGCTGAGCGCCGGCCAGCGCGCCTTTCTGCACCGACTCGCCGCCCGCCTGCCCGATATTCCGCAGGACGATAACGCCTTGCAGGCCGCATCATTCGACACCGCGCGTCTCACCCCGCTCGCGCCGGCCCGCGCCTTTCAGGCCATCTATCGGACGCTGCTCGACCGTGACTCCGGTCCCAAGGCCGGCAATCTGCTGGCCTTTCTGGACCGCGCCTTCCTGCGGCAACGCTTCCGCGAACTACCCTACGAGCAGGCCGCCTTCTGGCACGAGACGAGCATCAGCCGCGAGGAGTTCGACGTCTGGCTGGCGGAGCACCGCGACCACCTCAAACAGATAACCCCCGAAGCCAAACTCCTGCCCCCTCTCCCTCTGGGAGAGGGTCGGGGTGAGGGCGAAAATCAAGCCCAACCCGAAGCCCCAGCCCGCTTGGGGGTCGTGGAGTGCGTAGTCGAACTGGACGACGGCAGAACCCATATGCGGCGTGTGCAGTTGGGTGAGTTTGCCGAGCAGACGGCCTTCGATGCAGCGGCGCAGGCGTATGTCGAGTCGGTGGCGGGGGAATAGCGACAGCCAAGGGTTATATTTGCGGCAATGAAGATATCTTAGTGGAAGGAATGCACCAATGTCCCAGCACGTTCTCGTCGAGTTTGAAATGCCGGCTGACTTTGACCGATTCAAACTGCCACAGGATGTGTAGGTCGGATTAGCGGAGCGTAATCCGACATCTCTCTATGAAGAAGGATAATACTGAGGAGAAAGAGGACGAGTTGCGGTCGGAATATGATCTCAAGAGCCTCCGGGTGCGAAGACTCGGTCCTGGTCGTAAGAGTTTTGGTGCTGTGGTCCGCTTGGCGGACGATGTGGCGGAAGTCTTTCCCAATGCGGAGGCCGTCAACGAGGCGCTACGGTTTCTGATCCGCATTACAAAAGCTAATAAGCCTGCGCCTGGTGAAGACGGCAGAGAGTCCTTCTGAGCTCCTACAACTCCACGGTTTTGGCCTTTCGTGGACGCTGGAAGTAAAAATACATGACATCCGCCTCACGATCATAGTGATAACGCAATTTCTGCTGCTTCATTGTTTCTTCCTTTTCTTTTCTATGCCATAGGCTGTGAGAACGAAGTTGTTGCGGAAGCAGCAGTGCTAGCGCGTTTCACGCTGGGCTGTAGCCCTGCCGTTACGCTCGCGTCATGTCGGACGTGATCCGGCATCCAGTGGGCGGCGGGGGCTGGGGGCCTGGATTCCTGCTTCCGCCGGCATGACGGGCGGCTACACAACATCGTCATTTGCTCTAGCCGGTATTCGTGCCGGTGGGGAAACCTACCCCGCCGCGCATCCCACATCTGCACTTGGCGATTGCGTAGCGTTGACAGCAGGGGGGAGGGTAATATGGCAATCAAGGAGGAACAAAAGTATGGCCTTCGCGCTGATGAAAATGCATGAAGCGCTCAAGAAAGCCGGTACGCCAGATGATGCCGCCCGCGAAGCGGCGGAAGAACTGGCCGTCTATGAAAGTCGAATTGTCAATGTCGAGCGTAAACTGTCTGTCCTGCAATGGCAGGTAACCTATCTTATGGTGATGATGACGGGGATCGCTCTCCGTCTCATCTTCACCTAGATATGTAGGTCGGATTACGCGGCGCTAATCCGACATCTCTCAGACTCAAACACGCGCTGCGGTTAATGTCCGCTTCGCCGCCTCAGGCAGGTCAACCGGTACGAACATGGAGGCCGGATAGAGATACCCGTCTGGCTCTGACCTATCCTCATACAAAACCCGGCGGAGACCGCGCGTACGGGCCCCGGTGTCCGACAGGGTAGGGTAGACTTTTCCCACGATCAGACTGGCCGGATTACTCTCGCTGTCGATACAGATAACAAACTCACTCATCAGTACATTGCACCCCTCACCCCAGCCCTCTCCCCTGGAGGGGAGAGGGAGCAGAAAATTCCCAACGCTACCCCGCCCGCTCAAAATACTGGCGCAGGTTCTCGGCCTCGCGTTGCTGGCAGGCAACCGCGACGTGCAGCTTTTCCAGGTGTTGGGCCATCATCTTGCCGGCCTGTGGCACAGGATGGTCGGTGAAGAAGGCGTTGACCTGGGCCTCAAGCTCGGGCGTGACGAGCGCGACGATCCCCTCGCACATGCGAACGATGGACACGTCCGGGAATTTCTCCAGCATGTCGTCCCAGCGTTCCTGGAGAAAACGCCAGGCCAGCTCGCGGCCCTCGGTATTCATTAACAGCGAGCGCATCAGGTAGGGCGCGTTCTGGGTGCGGACCTCGCCGTTGAGCGTCATGTCCAGGGTCTGGGCAAAGAGGTCGGGTTGACGGAAGCCGGCCAGCGCGAACTGATAGCGCTGCTCTTCTTGCGGGGTTGCGGCGTTGTGCGAAATCTGGCGGAATTCGTCATACGTCGCCGCGTCGCCCGTATGGGCAAGAATCGACACCAGCGCGGGAACCAGATTACGGTCCACGGCGTTCCGATCGGCCCGATACTGGGTATACAGCGCGCGCGCCTGCGCCTGGGTGGCCGGATCGGCTCCAAGGGTGCCCAGCGCGCTCAGCAACTCTCCCCTGAGCTGGCCGATAAGGGCATCCTCCTCGGCTTGTGGAGCCCAACCCAACTGCTGGGTGAGCGAGGTGAGCAGCTCGCGGACATGACGCTCCAAGGCCGGACGCTGTTCCGAGCCGAGCAGGCGGTAGAGATAATGACACGAGCCGAGAATGGCGGCCCACACATTGTGGTCTGACTCTTCACGGAATACGGGCAGGAGGTCGAGGTAGGTGGACAGTGGAGTCAGACCGGCCTGCGCGGTCGCCCAGGTATCGTTGAGCAGGTTGAAGCGCTCGATCGGAGAGAGCTGGGTGTGTACGTCTGCGGTGAGCTGGCCGAGCAGGTCTGGGGCGTACCGGACCCGGTAAAAGCCGTGACCGCCCGCGTTGACGACGACCCAGTCCGGCCGCTCCGAGCAGGGCAGGCGCAGTGCGCCGGTGGTCAGCAGGGCGGTCTGGGACTCGGTTTCGACGGCTCTCTTGGTTTTGATAAAGACCGGGGTCTGCCAGCGTTTGTCTTCAGCCTGGCGGTTGCCGTTTTGCACATAGTGAAACGGCTGTTGAGAAATAACCAGTTCAGCGCCGTCCAGCGCAACGGAAATCAAGGGGTAGCCCGCCTGGAAGACCCAGCTATCCATCATGGACCGGACCGGCTGTTGGGTTGCTTCCTCCAGGGCGTCCCACAGGTCGGTGGTTTCGGCGTTGTCGTATTCGTGTTTCCCGAGATAATGACTGATGCCTTTTTGAAAGGCCTGGGGACCGAGGTATTGCTCCAGCATGCGCAGGATGGCAGCGCCTTTCTCATAGGTCAGAATATCGAACATGCCGGCCGCCTCGTCCGGGTGTTTGACCGGAAACTCGATGGGGCGGGAACTGCGCAGCCCGTCAACTTGCAGCGCCGCGGCCCGCGAGACGGCAAAGCTGGTCCAGCGCTGCCATGCGGGCTTCCAGGCATCGACGGCCATCATTTCCATGAATGTGGCAAACGCCTCGTTGAGCCACAGACCGTTCCACCAGCGCATGGTCACCAGATCGCCGAACCACATATGCGCGTTTTCGTGCGCGACCACGTCGGCAACGCGTTCCAATTCACTCCGGGCGGCCGTCTGTTCATCGATGAGCAGGGCGGTTTCACGAAACGTAATGGCTCCCAAGTTCTCCATCGCGCCGGCCGCGAAATCCGGGATGGCAATCAGGTCGAGCTTGTCGCCGGGATAGGGCCGGCCGTAGTAGTCGCTGAAGAATTGCAGCGACGCAGCGCCGATGGCCCGTCCGAACGCAGTGAGATGCTGCTTGCCCGGTACGGCCCATACGCGTAGCGGTGTGCCCTCAATATGCACGGCTTCGCTGGCCTCAAATTCACCCACGATGAAGGCCACCAGATAGGTTGACATCTTGATCGTGTCGGCAAACACGACCACTTTCTTGCCCGTCCCAGGGATTGGGTCTTCACTCACCACGGCCGTGTTGGAGATGGCTGTCAGCCCCGCATCAATCACCAGCGTCGCCTGAAAGACGGCTTTGGCTGCCGGCTCATCCCAACACGGAAATGCCCGCCGGGCGTCGGTGGACTCAAACTGGGTGGTAGCCAGGGTCTTGTCGTTGCCGGTCGTGTCCTTATAACTGCTGCGGTAAAAGCCCTTCAGCTTGTCGTTGAGGCTGCCTGCAAAAGCGATCCGTAAGGTGTAGCGACCGGGGCTGATGACCTGCGGGAACTCGAGCACCGCCCGCTCGTTCGGTTCGTCAAGAGTCGCGCGGCCCGCTTGGCTTGCGCCGGTTTCATCGGCGAGCGATACCTGCTGAATCGTCAGCTCACAGGCGTTCAGGACGAGGATGGGGGTGGCCTCATGAACGGTGATGCTGATCGTTTCCTCACCCGTAAAGGTGAACTGGGTCAGGTCGGGGGTCAGGCGAATCACGTAGTGTTCGGGAGTTGCGGTTTCCGGTAGCTTATAGGGCGCTGTGTCTGGCATACTGCCTCCGTAGAGAGATTAACCAAATATCATTTGGTCGCGTGTGAGGACTGTGCGCATAGGGATACCAGACCTACTTCGGCCTTGGCAATTGGTACAGACAGCTCAGGCTGACGCTGAGGTCCTGTCTCGGGGGGTGGGGTCTGGCGGATGCACGCTTGTCTCGACCCTCTGATCGCGGTATGGAAGCAGAGGAGTAGATGCAGAGTACGAGGGTGTTATGCGAGACCAGAATGATCGTGACACGGATCTCGACCACGGCGTCGTGACCGAAACCGAAAAAAAGCTCAAGAAGCCACCCCTCTACAAGGTCTTGTTACATAACGATGACTACACCACCATGGAGTTTGTGGTTTACATTCTCCAGAGCGTCTTTCGTCACGACGCGACCAAGGCCACCCAGATTATGCTGCACGTCCATCGGCAGGGGACTGGCGTGGCCGGCGTCTACACCTATGAGGTGGCGGAAGCGAAAGTCTCCCGCGTGGAGAGTCTAGCCAAGAAACATGAATTCCCCTTAAAGTGCAGTATGGAAGAAGCCTAGCGAGCGGTCGGGAGTCCTTACCATGCGAATTAGTCGGGAACTGGAAGTCACGATCAGTCTGGCGATTAACGAGGCGCGGCGCCGCCGGCACGAGTTTTTATGTCTGGAACATGTGCTGCACGCCCTGCTGTTCGATGAGACCGTGGCCGAGATTGTGCGGCAGTGCGGCGGAGACGTCAAAGAACTCCAAGCCGACCTTGAGGAATTTCTCAAAGAGAATCTGGAGTCGCTACCGGAGGATGCCGGCGAGGTTGACCCCCAACAGACTCTGGCCTTTCATCGGGTCTTGCAGCGGGCGGCGGCCCATGTCCAATCCGCGGGCAAAGAAGTCATTGAGACGCGCAATTTCTTTGTGGCCCTGTTTCGCGAGGACAACAGTCACGCGGTCTATCTCCTGGAGAAGCACGGCGTGACCCGGCTGGATGTGCTGAATTATATCTCGCACGGCATTTCCAAAACGCCGTCCGACGAAGAAGCCGGGCCCGGCTCTGCGCAGGACAGCCCGGACGAAGACGGCGAGCCCCGTCCGGTCAAAGACCCGCTTGAGGCGTTTACCACCAATCTGGTGCAAAAGGCCAAAGACGGAGATATCGATCCGCTGATCGGTCGTGAGGTCGAGATTGAGCGGACCATTCATGTGTTGTGTCGGCGGCGCAAGAACAACCCGATCTATGTCGGTGATTCGGGGGTGGGCAAGACCGCGATTGCGGACGGTCTGGCGCTCAAGCTTGCCGCGGGCGATGTGCCCGAGGTCTTGAAAGAGGTCTGCATCTACTCGCTCGATATGGGCTCCGTCCTGGCCGGCACAAAATTCCGGGGGCAGTTTGAAGAACGGCTCAAAGCCGTGCTGAAGGCGCTCGACAAACAACCGGGGGCCATCCTGTTTATCGATGAAATTCACACCATAGTCGGAGCCGGGGCCACCAGCGGGGGGTCCATGGACGCCTCGAATATCCTCAAACCGGCGCTGGCCTCGGGCAAGCTGCGCTGTATCGGCGCCACCACCTATCACGAGTACCGGAGTTATTTTGAGCGGGACCGCGCCCTGGCGCGGCGCTTTCAAAAAATTGAAGTCCACGAGCCGAGCATCGAGGACGCCGTGGAAATCCTGAACGGCCTCAAGCCCCACTACGAAGAACACCACGGGGTGGAATACACGCACGACGCGCTCAAGGCCGCGGCCGAACTGTCGGCAAAATATATCAATGACCGTTTTCTGCCCGACAAGGCGATTGATGTGATCGACGAGGTGGGGGCCTCTTTTCAGATTCGCCCCGCTCCGGAGGAAGACGGCAAGAAGATTATTCATGACACCGACATCGAGTCCATTGTGGCCAAGATCGCCCGCATACCGCCCCGCAGCGTTTCCGCTTCGGACAAAGAGCGCTTACAGAGCCTGGATGCCGACCTCAAGGGAGTGGTGTTTGGCCAGGATACGGCGATTGAAACCCTGGCGCGGGCCATTCGGCTGGCGCGCGCCGGCCTGGGCCAGCCCGAAAAACCCGTCGGCTCGTTTCTGTTCTCGGGACCGACCGGCGTGGGCAAAACCGAGGTCGCCAAGCAACTGGCCGAAACCCTGGGCCTTCAATTTCTGCGCTTTGACATGAGCGAGTATATGGAGAAGCACACGGTCTCGCGGCTGATTGGTGCGCCGCCGGGATACGTCGGCTTCGATCAGGGCGGCTTGTTGACCGACGCGGTCACGCGCAATCCGCACGCGGTCCTCCTGCTGGACGAGATCGAAAAAGCCCATCCCGATCTGTTCAATATTTTATTGCAGGTCATGGACCACGCCACCCTGACCGATAACAATGGCAAAAAGGCCGACTTCCGGCATGTGATTATTATCATGACCAGCAATGCCGGCGCCCGTGAGATAGCGGCGCATGCCATCGGCTTTGGCAATATCTCAAACGAAGGCAAGGATCAGCACGCGATTGAGAAGATCTTCAGCCCGGAATTCCGCAACCGCTTGGACGCCATCGTGCATTTTCGTACCCTGCCCATGCAGGCCATTGAGCGCGTAGTTGAAAAGTTCGTGAAGGAGCTGGTCGAGCAGCTCACCGAACGCAAGGTGTCCATTACGCTGACGCCGGCCGCGCGCCGCTATCTGGCGGAAAAGGGCTATGACAAAACCTTTGGTGCCCGCCCGATGGCCCGCCTGATCCAGACTGAGGTGAAACAGGTGCTGGCGGATGAGATTCTATTCGGGCAGCTCCAAGAAGGGGGCGAGGTCGAGATCGACTTTGACGAGGAAAAGCTGACGTTTTCCTACGCCCCGACAGGCAGCGAAGAAGAAGAACCGGCTGAGCCAGTAGAGACGGTTGAGTAAGGAAAAACTCCTCCTTCCTCTTCCATCCGGCAGTGCCATAACGACAAGCCTGTCGGGGATAACGACTCAGCCTAGCGGTGGGGCGTAGCCACGTCCCCTAGCGCGTATAGTTGGGCGGCCGGAATTTTCTACGACCCCATTGGTTTTGATAACTACCTGCCTGCTGATACGTGCTTCGTGGCTGTGAGCGCGGCCATGAAACCCTTTGCCAAGTCTGTGGTCGATCCCTTCCCCCAAAAGTGGGTGAAGTAGAACGCGGGCTCCTCGCCAATCATGTGATTGTGTAGAGCTACAATATGCACGCCAGCGTTCCGTAGCGCCTTGAGCACCGGCTGTATCTGGTCGGCGGTCATAATGATGTCGCCATCCATCACGGCCAATTCGTCGCTACCGCTGAAGGCGGCCCAACTGGTCAGACCCATGCTTCCGCCTATCTCGGTGCCGTGCATCGAAGTCGTCCGGCCGATGCTGATCCTAATCACGCCCCCTGGATTGGTCGTCGCGTTCAGCCCCGTAATGCTTTCAATACGCTTGGCGTCAATCTTCCCGTAAGGCTCAGGGATCGTGCCTCCAAATTGTTTGGCCGGCTGTGGGTTGGCAGCCCGCACCTGCTTGATTGCATCCCACACTGCCTTGACACCTTGCGCCAACTCGGTTGCCTGACCATGACCGCTAATATGCATGAAATATACTTTCGGCTCGTCATAAAAGAAGTGGTTGTGCAGGGCCGCCACGCTGAGGCCGTTGGCAAAAGCCGCGTCCATGCCGGCATCTACCTCGTCTTGGAAGACGACCGTGTCACCCATAACAATTGCGCTGCCACCACTACGCGTGGATTGAAACGCAGCCCAGGAACCCAGACCAGCTGCCGGTGGAAACGGCACTCCGTCCACCCTCACTGTCACATCACTGCGGTTCCAACCAATCCGTACTACGTCGCCCCTGACCGTCGTTTGTGTATCGGCGGCCTGCGCTATCGCTTGGCCGTCCAGGCTGGCTGCATGGACTTCACTACAGGCAGCGATAGCCCACGTTGTGAGCAAGGCCACAAATGTCGCTGGGATCTGATATTTGCGCATGATGATTCTCTCATTAAGGCTTACTGAGAACGATACACAGTCCCTGAACCGGTGTGCTGTTCTCAAGGCGTAGCGTGACCGATTCGAGAGAACTGACGGCGAACCCGCACTGCGCTGCCCGCTCTGCCAGATAGGCCCGGCCGTGCATATAGTAGCCGGAGCTGTTGACGCTCAGCTCCTGGGTCGGGTTGTCCTCAGCCGTAAAAACGAACAAACCGGAGTCCCGGAGGGCGTTGAACGCAGCCCGGAAAACAGGGCGGGGGTCGCCGATATGCTCAAACACCCCGGCGGCAACGATCACGTCATAGCAGTTCGCCTTTTTCTCCAGAAAGGGGTAGAGGTCGTCAACTGCCAGCTCATTATAGATCGCGCGCTGTCTGGCTTTGGCGATCATCTGTGGGGACAGGTCTACACCATCCAGGCGTGTGGCCATTGAACTGACCGCCTGGCCACATAGGCCGGTTCCACAGCCCAGGTCAAGAATGGCGACCTTGTCCTGACAATGCCGCTGCAATGCCGCCCGAATCAACGCCGGACACTGGTAACGTAGACTGCCAACCAGCTTCTGGTCGTACGAGGCGGCGTAGTTATCGTATAAGCGCGTAATATAGGCCGGTGCGGGCCGCTCCGGGGCCGCCTCCGCGCCCGTATAGGCGAGCAGCAGCCTGGCCCCGATATGATCCTCCGGCACTAGGCGCAGATAGTGGCGCAGGTGCCGCGTCGCCTGGTGCCGGTCATTGTTCGAGATGAAGAGCCGACTGAGATAGGCGTGTGCCACAGGCTCATCCGGCTGGATGGCCAGGACGCGCTGAAAACTCCGGATTGCTTCCTTAGCGCGGCCTGTTTTCATCAAAGCCAGGGCCAATTCGAGATAGGTTCGGAGGATGGCCGATATAAGGTCTGCGGCCCCCGGGGTCTGTGGGTCCTCTTGGAGTGCCTGCACGTAGAGTCCGAGGGCCCTGTCCAACTGGCCGTTGATATGGTGTGCGATCGCCTGGTCGAGTCTGCTCGCAGCCATGGATTGCTACTTCTTATTCTTATCGTTGGCTAAGGGGTCGCGCCCTTCCTCCGTCGATCCGTACTGAGAAGACGATTCCCGAAAAAGCATAGGCTGGTGTGAACCGGCCGAGTAGGCGGTCATTTGCCGTTCCGCGATTCGCCGCGTCGTCGGATTCCAGACGCCCATCTTTTTTGCCAGACTGGCGAGGTCTAGCAGATTAAGCAGCTTGGCCGTAATCGGACGTTTGGAGTCCCAGAATACGAGAGAGGACCAGAACTCGAGTGCAAATGGCGACGATACGAGTTGGTACAGACAAAGGCATTCCTCCTCGCTGTCACATGGGAAGAAGTAGCAAGTATCGTCAAGAAGTATGGGCTGTCCATCAATTGGTCCGATCTTTGTGAAGCGCAGGCTCTTGTAGAGCCCCGAAATCGCGACTTTCCAGGGGGCGAAGGAGTATGGCCCGATGCCGAAGATCGAGAACTTCGGCCTCTTCTTGTAGACAGCACTAGCGCGGGCTTCCAGAGTCCGTTCGTGAGCGGTTAAGTATTGCCACGCCCGAGGCGCGCGACTGCGAAGCTCGTGTGAGGATTCATCCATGGACCGGTGAGGAACTATGAGATATTTCCGGGGTGGACGGCGACTGGCGACATCAGAACTCTTCAACAGTGGAAAGACAACATCAGTCTCCAGCGATACGACTTCGCCAAGACCGTTGACCAATTCCCCGTTCTTGACTGAGAACTCGAAGACCCGACTACAGTCGTGCTTCACACCCGAGCGCCATCCGGTCAGACCGTCCGAGGAGAGGGATTGCAGGCGTTCGTAAGTCTCCAAGTCGGATACGAGGCGACCATCTCTCATCCCGAAGCTCGACGACGGCCTTGGAGCGTTCAGCGTATCGCAGGCGGCACACTCGCGGGTTTGTGCGCCTGGTGCCAGGCAAACGAAAAACAGGCAGGCGTCTACCGAAACGCCGAACTCTCGATGAGCGTCGAGGCGATAGATCGTTGCGGACTTGATCGGGAGAGACGCCGACCAGGCATGGACGAGAACCTTCCGGGCGACACTCGTCTTACACAGCACCGCGATTGCTCCATGCCGTCCCCTGAGCCAGCGGAGGTTTTCTCGTAGCATCCATTCCGAGATGTCGAAATTTGCACGCCCCGTCAGAGCGTCAATGCCGCGCAAGCCATCGAGGTTAGACTTCTCCGGGAGGTTGCTGCCGCCCAGGGAGCCAACCGCAGCATTGGTCACCCATGGCGGGTTACCGAGAATGAGAAGCGGGTCGGCGAGCTTCGAGAGTTCAGTATCCCAATCAACCCGAAAGAAGTTCCCCTTTTGTACCGTCGCCTGAGAAAACCGTGACACAGTCCGCTGGGCCGCCTCAGCATGGGCTGGATTGTATTCGTAACCTCGTACCGTGGCGTCTGGAAACGCCTCAAGAGCCGCGGCGAGGAAGGTTCCTTGGCCGCACGTGGGCTCAATGATAGCGGCAGGCGCAAAACCGGTGCGGAGCAGGAGACTGCATACCGATTGGGCCAGGGGCAGGGGAGTCTGGAAATCGCCAAACTCCACCGTCTGTTTGGCTGTTTTGGGGTTCATTTGACGCGGATAACTCCTGGGATTGAGCCGGCTCTGTCTATAACGCGACGGTATTGTAGCCGCCATTGAAGTGCGTTTGAGATCGTGAGGAAACCGGTTTCTGGAGGATGTGCCAATAGTTCGTCGGCTATGTTAGCCGCCTCGATGTCGTCTACCGGAAGCATTCTGTCGCTCATGAAGGCAATGAGGTCGTCCTTGTTCCCTTCGTTTTTGAGTATGCCGATGAGCCCGGCAGTCATCTGGAAATCAGCCGTGCGGCTCGCTTCCACTTTATGCGGATCGGTAGGAAGCGATGAGCTCTATCGTTCCTAGGCCGCAACGGTTTCAATGCTTTCAAAATCACCTTCATTCAATTGGCTCAGCTCCCAATTGTTCTGTAAGTTGAGCCAAAACTGAGGACTTCCCCCTAACGCTTTCGACAGCTTCATTGCCATTTCCGCACTAATACCCCGCTTCCCCCGACATATTTCATTCACCGTCTTGGGTAACACTCCTATATGCTTAGCCAGAGCCGTTTGCGTCAGTCCAATTTCCTCTAACTCGTCTTGCAAGACTTCGCCCGGATGGACTGGAGTGAGGTGTATTTTCTCCATATGAGCATCTCCATGGTTTCATGAGTGGTAGTCGGCAATCTCGACATCAGCAGCCTGCTTATTTTCCCACTTGAAACAGATACGATACTGATCGTTGATACGAGTACTGTACTGGCCTTTTCTATCTCCCTTCAAGGTCTCAAGACGATTGCCACGGATTTCTCGAAGATCTTGAATCGACGTTGCAGCCCCGAGACGGGCCAGCTTGACTCGTGCTTTGCGGTGTAAAGTTTTTGGCAGCATCTTGAGGGCATCTTTTGAGTTCCTGCCATAGTTAATGTCTTCTGTCCCTTTATTTTTGAAGTTCCGTATCCCCATTAGATGTTCCGTGCGAACTCTGTCCCGCTATACCGGCTAATGGGAAGGGCTGCAACTGTAAACTCAGCACCGAATAGGGAGTCGTCTCAACGGTATAACTTTTCCTGCTCGCCCTCAAAGTCGATTTTTACCAAGAAAACTCGTTACGGCTGGATCTCTCCCTACCGTACCGATATGCATGCGGCATTACGCTCAAAAAGGAGAACTGAATGGATTTTGGGGTGACCTTTCCGGCGCGGGTCGGTGATTTTGCACTGGTCGAATTGGCCGAGCGGCTGGGCTATGGCCAGGCCTGGTTTTACGATTCGCAGATGATCTATTCGGACGTCTATGCGACCATGGCCCTGGCGGCGCATAAGACCTCCACGATTCGACTCGGCACCGGCGTGGCCGTGCCGACGACGCGCCTGGCACCGACCATGGCCCATTCGATTGCGACCATCAACCAACTCGCCCCCGGCCGGGTTGAATTAGGCGTGGGAACCGGCAACACCGCTCGGCTGACGATGGGCCTGCGACCCCTCAGCCTCACGCGTATGAAACAGGAAGTGCGCCTGATCCAGGCCCTGCTTGCGGGTGAGACGGGAACGCTCCGGGAAGAGGGCGAAGCGCACGCCGTCCGTTTTCTGCATCCGCACCGCAATTATATCAACCTCAAGGACCCCGTGACGGTCAGCATCTCGGCCCTGGGTCCCAAGACCCTGGCCTACTGCGGCGCGGAATCGGACGGTCATATCACCTGGGGCATAGACCCGGACGGATTGCGGGCGGCCCGGGCTATCATTGCTGACGCGGCCCACAAGCGCGGTAAAACGCCGGGCGACGTGCCCTCAAAATGTTTTTTTCCCACCGCGGTGCTCTCTCCCGGCGAGACAAGCGCAACACCACGTATCATGAGTCTGGTCGCCCCGTTCATTATGAATTTTCTGCACGTCCAGGTCGAGTGGGGAAGCGCCCTGCTGCCGCCTATTCCGGCAGTGGCGGAATGGGTGGAGCGCTACAAAAAGTACGCGGCGGAGCTGCCCGCGGACACGCGTCATCTTACCCTGCACGAGGGCCATATCATTTATCCGCGTGAGGACGAGCGGGAATTCATCGTGCCGGAACTGGCCGACGTGGTGGCCATCATTGGTCAGCCGGACGAGATTATTGAGCGCATCCACACTCTCGAAGCTGCCGGCCTGTCGCATTTCGCCTTTCAGGTTATGGACGACGACCCAGTCAGGCAGATGACCGATTTTGCCGAAAAGGTGATGGCCAAGTACTGAAAAGGGAGCGCGTAGCCGACCTCTCTATCTAATTTAAGGGATGGGTTGTTTCTTCGTGCGCCGGCTTGAACGGGACGGTTCCTTCGTAGCACGCTTCGCAAGCCGCAGCAGAGAACGTAGTGCATCGTTGACTGCCTTAGCGGTGGGGAAAGCGGTAGCCACATCCGGTTCGAGCAGGACGACGTTCGTCCCTTGCCGGTAACGTTGATAATATTTCCCTCGGACCGCGTTGGAGAAACCGTATTCTTCGCGCATGTTGTCTCGCCTGTCGTCCGTTTGCCGTGCTTCAGCTTTTTGCCTCATAGCGTTTTCTCTCTCGGGCGGTCGTTTCCCGAGCACTGATAATACGGAGCCGGTCGTCGGCTTCCTCCGTATGAACTACTACTAACAGCCGTCTTGCCGTAGAAAAACCGACAGAAGATACTCTATACATCCTCCATATTCTCCATAGAGTTGGGACTGATGGTGCCGACTGGCTCGTGATAAGGAAGACCCTCGCTCTTTCTGAGGGAGAGAGGACAAGGCGCAGGAGTCTGTATGCATATTGGCGTTTTCAGTTATAACACCGAGTACACCATGGCCGCGGATGAACTGGCGCTTGCCTGCGAGGAGCGGGGCTATGAGTCGCTGTGGCTGCCGGAGCATACGCATATTCCGGCCAGCCGGGAGTCGCCGTTCCCCGGCGGTGGCGAGTTGCCCAAAGAATATGTGCATATGTCTGATCCGTTTATCGGGCTGGCGGCCGCGGCCGCGGTGACACAGACGCTCAAGCTGGGGACGGGCATCTCGCTCGTGACCGAGCACGATCCCATTGTCCAGGCAAAGCAGATTGCTTCTCTGGATCGTCTCTCACACGGCCGGTTTTTGTTTGGCATTGGCGCGGGCTGGAATAAAGAAGAAATGCGCAATCACGGCACGCCGCCCAATCGGCGCTGGACCGTCTTGACCGAACGGGTTGAGGCCATGCAGGCATTGTGGACGCAAGACGAGGCCTCGTATCACGGCGAGTTTGTCAACTTTGATCGGGTCTGGTCCTATCCCAAGCCGTTGACACGGCCGCATCCGCCCATTCTGCTCGGCAGCCTGAGCTCGAAAATTGCACTCAAGCGCGTCGTCGATCTGTGCGACGGCTGGATTCCGGTTGCGGCCGCGGTCGAAGACCTGCCGGGTTCGATTGCGAAAATGCATGAATACGCCGAGTCCATTGGACGCGACCCGCAGTCCATTCCGATTACCTGTTTTTGTACCAACGCGCCCAAGGCGCATATTCTTGAGCGCTTCCAGCGCTACGGGGCGGTGCGGACCGTCGTCCGCATTCCGACCGAAGACCGGGGGCGGGTGTATGCATTTTTGGATGAGTACGCGCCGATGCTCCAAAAGTTCGCTTGATATTCTCCCTCCAACATTGCTATGACGAGGGTATTCCAGACTAAAGGAGGGATGCTATGGCTTCGTTTATGGGGACATATGGAGGACAGACGTATGCGCTGATGCGGATCGTCTTGGGATTCACATTCCTTTTCCACGGGACCCAAAAGCTGTTGGGCTTCCCTTTACCGCCACCGGAAGCACCCGCGTTTATCATCTATGGCGCGGGGACTATTGAGTTGGTTGGCGGGGCACTGGTGATGGTCGGACTGATGACCAGTTGGGCGGCCTTCATCTGTAGCGGCCAGATGGCAGTCGCCTACTGGATGGCGCACGGTATGAATGCGCTCCTGCCGATTCAGAACCAAGGCGAGTTGGCAGTGGTGTACTGTTTTGCCTTTTTGTTTATCTCGGCGCATGGCTCAGGGATGTGGAGCGTCGATGCCGGCCGCAGCAGCGCCTAGCCTCGTCGGTTCGCCCCGGCAATAGAAGAGCTCTCCTGACAAACGTGTGATGCACCTGAAATCATCTAGCGTCCAGCATACGTAGCGGTCTTCCCCTCTCTCCTGAGAGGGGAGGGTGGTCCTGAGTTTGTCGAAGGGTCGGGTGAGGGGGCCGGCGGACAGTCTGCGGGGGCGCGGCGGTCCCCGCAGCCCTCTGATGGTGCGCAAGGCGCACCCTACAAGACTGGGGGGCGTACTCCGGAGGGGTCATTCATGAATTGCCCCAACCGCCCTGTGGGGCGGGCCACACCCTACCCGAACAGCGTGATTCCTGGTAAATTGACCGACCTGAAATCATCACCCTGCGAGCAGGAATTGGAGCGGAGTACTATGGCTGAATTTGCTTATGCGTCGCATATACAGGTCGGGGAGAAGCGGTTTCGAGAACGCTACGGGCTCGACTTTGAAGACTTCCGGGTCGGACAGATTTTCAAACATCGGCCCGGTTTGACGATTACCCAACAGGATAACATCGAAGAATCGTTTGATACCCTCAACCAGGCCATGATCCATTTTGATGCCCACTACGCCTCCAAGACCGAGTGGAAAAAACCCCTGGTCGTCAGCACCCTGACCCTGCAACGCCTGATCGGCATGACCTGGAAAACGTTTTTCAAGAAAACGCGCATCCTCGGCTGGTCGGCGCTCAATATGACGGCCCCCGTCTTTGGGGGGGATACGCTCTACGCCGAGACCGAAGTCATTGCCAAGGAGGAGGGTGATGCCTCGTGTGGCAAGCTCACGGTCGAAACCAGAGGCATCAATCAAGACGGCAAGCTCGTGTGCGTGATGGGCTACGACCTGCTGGTGTATAAACGCGCCGCCGTGCCATTTGCAGACGCCAATTACTAGACTGAAGGTACATCGCCATGAGTCAGTTTCATTCGCACCGAAAACTCGAAGATCATGTCTTTATGGAGATCGCAGGCATCGAGTTTGAAGACTTTGCAGTCGGCCAGGTCTTTGAACACCGACCGGGACGAACCTTCACGGCTGAGGACAATCGGCAACACACCTTTCGGTCTGCCGACCTCTCAGCCCGCACCGCCGACGCGGCGTATAACCACCAGGTCTATGGCGGAGAAAACGTAATCAGCGAAACCCTGGTGCTGAGCGCGGTCACCGCCATGACAACGAAAACCTTCAATAAGGTCGTGGCCAACCTCGGCTGGACGGATGTCAAACTGCCGACTCCGGTCAAAGCCGGCGATACGATCTATGCCGAGTCCGAACTGCTCGACAAACGCGAATCGCGCTCCCGCCCGGCTCAGGCCGTTCTGCATGTCCGGACCCGGGCGGTCAATCAGGACGGCCAGGAAGTCTGCTCGTTCGAGCGCAAGCTCCTGATCTATAAACGCGGTCTGGGACCGTACGAAGACGCAGGCTATTAGGAAGGGGTGTCTCTCCATGAATACCCTTGAAGAAGGCAAGGAACTCACGCTCGATTTCAAGAAGTTACGCAAGGTCGCCGCAACCGACCAGGATGTCATCCCGGTCGTTTTGCAACACGCCGAGAACGGCGCGGTGCTGTTTATCGGCTACGCGAATGACCTGGCACTCCAGGAGACGTTCAAAACCCGGCAGGCCGTGTTGTGGTCCACCTCGCGGAACGAGTTATGGCGGAAAGGCGCAACCTCGGGCGATGTGCTTGATCTGATCGACGTCCGCGTCAACTGCGAACAGAATTCCGTGCTGTACCACGTCATCCCGCGTAAAGGCGGGGTGTGTCATACCAAAGACGCCACCGGTCAGGCCCGCCAGACGTGTTATTACCGCTCCACGACAGCCCTGGACCGGGAGCTCGAATTCGTTTGATACCCTTTGACCTGGAGGGAGCAGGTGCATGAAGCTTGGTATTTTCAGTTTTAATACCGAATACACCCTGCCGGCGGCGGAATTGGCGGTCGCCTGCGAGGAGCGCGGATTTGAGTCGCTGTGGGTGCCCGAACACACCCATATTCCGGCCAGCCGGGAAACCCCCTGGCCGGCCGGCGGCCCGCTGCCCAAGGAATATATTCATATGTCCGACCCGTTCTCGAGTCTGGCCGCGGCCGCGGCCGTGACCGAGAAAATCCTGTTGGGCACCGGCGTCTCGCTGGTCATCGAGCACGAGCCTCTCTACCAGGCCAAGCAGGTGGCGACCCTGGACCGCATCTCCAACGGCCGCTTCCTGTTCGGTGTGGGTGCCGGCTGGATTCGGGAAGAAATGCAGAACCACGGCACACCACCCAACCGGCGCTGGCAGGTCTTCAAAGAGCATATTGAGGCCATGAAAGCCCTGTGGACTCAGGAAGAAGCCTCCTACCACGGCGAGTTCGTGAACTTCGACCGGGTCTGGTCCTACCCCAAGCCGCTGACCGTGCCGCATCCGCCCATTATTCTGGGCAGCATGAGTTCTAAGCTGGGCCGGCAGCGCGTGGCCGATCACTGCGACGGTTGGCTGCCCATCGAGACCCTGATTGACGACTGGCCGGCCGCCCTGGCCGACCTGAACGAACGCGCGGAAAAAGCCGGGCGCGCTCCAGGCTCCATTCCCATCTCATTCTTCTGTATCGACACCCCGGACGAGCAACGCCTGGAGCGCTACCGGGATATGGGAGCCGTCAGGACCGCGGTGCGCATTCCAACCGAAGGCCGCGAGGTGATTCTGCCCTTCCTGGACAAATACGCCGAGATCGCGCACCGCTTGGCGTGAGGCAGGCCGCTCTGCGTCGTAGAGATCGGTCGGCTGTTGTGACAAGGTCCGGAGGCGACTAGGATGAGGGTCGCGCCGGGAGAAGCCGTATGTCCTTTAGTGGGGAAGACTTTCACGATCTTATCCGCCTCTTGGAAGAGCGGCCGGAATGGCGGACAGAACTGCGCCGCCTCATCCTGGCCGAAGAACTGGCCGACCTGCCCAAGCAGTTGGCCGAACTGCGCGTGGCGACGGAGCAGCGTTTCAAGGAGCTAGTCGAAGCCCAGGCGCGTACCGACGGGCGGCTGGAAGCCCTGGCCGAGCAAATGTCCACACTGACTGAGCAAATGTCCGTTCTGACCGAGCGCGTGGCGACTACCAGCGACGATGTTGCAGAACTGAAAGGGAAAGGCCTGGAGGCCGAATATCGGGCCAAAGGCCCCGTCTATTTCAGCTGGGTGGTACGGCGTTCGCACGTGCTGTCGTCGGAGGAAATCGCGGGCCTGATCGAATCGGCTCAGGACAGCGGGAGGCTGTCAGACGCGGAAGCGCTGGAACTGTACGCCGCGGATGTGGTGGTTCGCGGCAAAAGCCGAGAGGACGGAGCGACCGTTTACCTGGTCGCAGAAGTCTCCTGGGGGGTTGGCCGGCACGATGTACAACGGGCGGTGAAGCGGGCCGAGTTGTGGAGTCGGATGGGCACGTCGGCGCTCCCGGTTGTCGTCGGCAGGTGGGTCACGCCCGAAGTGGAACATTTCTGCCGCTACCACCCGGTGTGGCAGGTCACCAACGGTGGCGCGGTGCCCCCGTCCACGCGGGCTTAATGCAACACCCGCACGGGCGCGCCCTTCAAAAAGGCCTGAATATTCTCCACCGTTTCGTCGAAGAAGACTTGATACGTCTCCTGCGTCACATAGCCGATATGGGGCGTGATAACGGTGTTGGCCGCCCGCCGCAGCGGATGATCCAGCGGTAATGGCTCCTCATCATACACGTCCAAGCCTGCGCCTGCGATCATCCCATTACGGAGGGCTGCGATAAGCGCCGCCTCATCGACAATCGGTCCCCGCGAGGTGTTAATCAAATAGGCCGTGGGCTTCATCCGGTTGAGTTCCTGGCGTCCGATGAGACCACGCGAACGGGCGCTCAGGACCAGGTGAATCGAAAGAATGTCCGCGCGGGCCAGGAGGTCGTCTTTACTCACTAGAGTCGCGCCGCGCTCAGCCGCGCGCTCGGCGGTCAGGTTTTGACTCCAGGCAATAACGTCCACCTGAAAGGCGTTGCCGACTCTGGCCACCTCTGACCCTAACCGTCCCAGCCCCATCAGGCCAAGTGTTTTGCCATTCAGACCCAGACCCAGACTGACCTGCCAGCTCCCCGCCCGGGTAGCCTGGTCTTCGTCCGGAATATGCCGCAGGAGCGATAAGATCAGACCCCAGGTGAGTTCGGCGGTCGGATACAGGAGGCCGCCGGTTCCGCATACCAGGACGTTGCAGTCTGCGGCGGCCTGCAGATCGATGGCGGCGTTGCGCATGCCCGTTGTGGTCAATAATTGCAACCGTGGCAACTGCTCCAGCAGCGTACGCGGGAAGGGTGTCCGTTCCCGCATCGCCATGACGATGTCGAAGTCCTTGAGCCGTTCGGCCACCGCGGCCTGGTCGGTGAGGTGATCGCGGAACACCGCGACCTCAACGTCCGCCGGCAGCACGCTCCAGTCGGTCATCTTTCGAGCAACGTCCTGATAATCATCCAGGACGGCAACGCGTACCATGCCTCTGTCTCCGGGTTGGTCTCATTTCTGGAGGCGCACGAATTTTTGTAGCACATGCCCGTCAAGCGGGATCAAGCCCTGTCTCCCGCCGGCGCTATAGTTCACCTCGCTGACGTACAGGTCACCCCGCGAGTCGGCCCAGATACCGTGCGGTGCATAGAAATTGCCCGGCTCCAGGCCATGCCCGCCAAAGCGGTGTTGGACCTCCCCATCCAGAGTGAGCACGGTCACACACGCGGGTGGTTCGTGCGGCGGCACCGCGGCTCCCATATTATTCGGCATAGACGCGACCTTGAAACCCAGCTCGGCGACAAAAAGATTCTCGTCCGCGTCGATATACAGATCGTCCGGCCGATTCACATGCGTCCACTCGGTGGCATACTCACCCTCAGCGCTAAAAAGCTGAATGCGCGAGTTCTCCCGGTCGGCGACATACACCCGGCCGCGCCGGTCAACGGCAATCGCGTGGGGTATTTTGAATTGTCCGGGGCCGCTGCCGGGCTCCCCCCAGGAGAACTGGAGTTCCCCCGCAGCCGAGAATTTATGCACCCGCGCGTTGCCGTAGCCATCGGCGATATACATATCGCCTTGGGGTGAGAGGGCGACGTTGGTGACCATATTAAACGGACCGGCGGAGTGTTGGACCGGCGTGGTCCAGGCCTCAAAGCCGGTCTCCGCAGGCTTGTCTTTCTCACCTAGCGTCTTGATGAGGCTGCCGTCCGGGGTGAAGAGACGGACCGTATGGTCGAAGTTGTCGGCACAATAGATGGTGTCATCAGGGCCAATAAAGATGCCGTGGGCGTTGGTAAAGATATCTTCTCCCCAGGCGTCCAGAAACGTGCCGTCCCGATCAAAAACGATCATGGGATGCGCGCCCCGGTTAAAGGCATACACCCGGTCGTGTGAGTCGGTCGCGACCCCGGCAACCTCAACAAACGACCAGCCTTCGGGCAGTTGTTCCCAGCCTTCGATGACCTCGTATTCGACCTTATTCTGTCCCAGTGCCATAGGTCCTCCTTTACGCCACCCGCTGATCGAGTTGCAGCACGATGCCGTCCGGGTCTTTGAAGAGCGTGGTCAGAACCTGTCCGCCCGGCTCTTCTCCATAGGCCACGCTATCAAAGGTTGTGGGTGGCATAACGATAGGCACCCCGGCGGCCCGAACTTTTTCAAACGTGGCTTCGAGGTCGTCCACCCAAAAGGCAAAATGGTGAATGCCGACCTGATTGAGGCTGAGTGCTCCACCGGAAACCGGCTGGTTCTCCGACAGGACGATAAAAGTGGCATCCGGTCCCTCGTCCCAACGCAGATACACCCCGTGGCGCGGCTTGGCCAAGGCCCCGCCCGGATTCTCGAGCGGATCGTCCAGGGTGACCCGCAGACCCAATATGTCCCGATAAAATGTGAGCGATTGCTCCATATTGCTGACCCCAATGGCAATATGCGAGGTGTTGCGAATTTTCATGGTCAGCCTCCTTTTGCTTCCCGCTCGGCCCTTATGAGCCTGACCAGTGCGGGGCGCGTTTTTCACGAAAGGCGCGCAAGCCTTCTTGCTGGTCTGCCGATACAAAGCACTCGGTCGCGGCTTCATTTTCGACCATGATCGCCGTCTCAATGTCAACGTCGCGATTACGGGCAAAGCACTGTTTGACCTGGGAGACGGCAATCGGCCCGCGGCTGACGAGGGTATCGACCAGGGTCTGAACGCGCTCGATGAGCGCGTCCGGTTCCACGCAGGCGTTGAGCAACCCGATCCGCTCGGCTTCGGCGGCATCGATAATATCCCCCGTCAGACCGAGTTCTTTGGCCTTGGTCTCACCGATCAGGCGGGGCAGAATATGCGTGGAGCCGTTGGTCATGGGCTGGTTGATATTGACCTCGGCCGAACCGATACGGGCGGTGCTTGCGGCAATGCGAAAATCGCACACCAGGGTCAACTCGAAGCCCGCGCCAACCACCACGCCATTGATGGCCGCGATGGTCGGCTTGGGCAGGGTGCGGATCAACGACCAGGTCGCGGCCAGCTCGTGCAGAAACGTCCGGAAGTCATCCAGACGGGTGTGCTCCATGGTGCTGATGTCGGCGCCGGCGCAAAATCCCCGACCCGCACCGGTGAAGACGACGGCCCGCACCTGGGCATCCCCTTGCGCGTCGCGACAGGCCTGCCTGAGGCTGCGGACCAGCGCGGGCGAGAGGGCATTCAGCACGGTCGGGCGATTGAGGGTGATCCAGGCCGCCGGGCCACGTTTTTCATACCGTATATCTTGCAGCTCCATGGTGTTCCCTCCTGTCTGCAAGAGAACATGACATGGGGGGCTGCAAATTACCAGGCTCAGGTGCCGTCAGGCGGAATGGACTTCCGCCTGATGGATGAGCTGGACCTTGCGTTCGTACAGGCTTTCCTCAAGCCCGACCGGATACTGTCCGGGCCGGTTCAGGCGGATGACATCGCCCGGAAGGTGGGCGAGTTGCTCCTGGGTACGCTGTCGGATGTGGGTCAAGGGCGGGCTGTCGTAGACGGCTCTGCCCTGACGGAACACCGGCGCCAAGAGGTCAGAAAAAGCCGTGTCCCCCGAAATCCTGCGGCGCGTGGCCGGGTCGCTCACATCGACCATGGTGCAGCCGTGTGTGAGGTCGGCCTCTTTGCCGTACATCACGTCGCACAGAAATCCTTTTTGTGTATGGTAGCGGCGGACCTGGGGAATATCCGGATTGGTCGCTTTCACCGTCTCTTCCGAAAGCTTGATCCGATCCTGCCAAGCGCCGTCCGGGGCGCGGACCGCGGTCAGCTTATACACCCCGCCCAGGGCGGGCTGATCGTACGCGGTCACGAGTTTCGTCCCCACCCCCCACACGTCAATCGTGCTGCCCTGCGCCTTGAGTTGGGTGATCAGGTGTTCGTCCAGATCGCTGCTGCCGACAATGCGGGCGTCGGGAAAGCCGCTGTCGTCCAGGATGTTCCGGGCGGCGATGCTGAGTTGGGCCAGGTTGCCCGAATCGAGCCGGATGCCGATCATTTCATGGCCGTGGGCGCGCAGCCAGTGTCCCACCTGGGCGGCCTTCCGTACCCCTTCCAGGGTATTATAGGTGTCCACCAGAAAGATGCAGTTATTGGGCATGGCCTCGGCATAGGTCTGGAACGCTTCCAGATCATCGTCAAAGACCATCACCCAGCTATGGGCGTGCGTGCCTCTGACCGGAATCCCGAACAGTTTGCCGGCCAGCACGTTCGAGGTGGCGTCACAGCCGCCGATATACGCGGCCCGGCTGGCGGCCAGACCGCCGTCGATGCCCTGGGCGCGGCGCAGGCCGAACTCCAGGACGGGTTCTCCGCCGGTGGCGAGGCAGATCCGAGCGGCTTTGGTCGCGACCAGCGTTTGGAAGTTGATCAGATTGAGCAACGCCGTTTCGATAAGTTGGCACTGCATCAGCGGTCCCTGGACACGGACCAGGGGCTCGGGCGGAAAAACCGGCGTGCCTTCCGGGATGGCATCGACCTGGCAACTGAATCGCATGGACTGTAAAGCGTCAAGAAACGCCCGGTCGAACAGCGGCTTGCCGTCAGTGCCGCCTACCTCGGTCAGAAAGGCCGTGTCGTCCGCGTCGAACCGAAAATGGCTGAGAAAATCCACCACGTACTCAAGGCCGCAGGCGATGCTGAAGCTGCCCCCAAAAGGGTTGTGACGGAAGAAGAGATTGAAGACGGCTTCCCGCTCGGCGAGCCCCGACTTCCAATAGCCATAGGCCATGGTGAGCTGGTAGAGGTCGGTCAGCAGGGCCAGGGAGGGCCGGTACAGCCCGGACGGAATGTTCATGATCGTGCAACGGATAGCGTGCCGCTCTTATTCGAGATTGGCCTCGATGAGCAGCGGCCCTGGGTTTTTGAAGGCAAAGTGGAGGGCGTCGTTGAGCTCCTCCGTGGTATGCACCGCCCGGCCTTCGACACCAAAGCCCTCGGCTAATTTCACAAAGTCGAACTCGGGAGAATCGAGCGCCGTCAGCGCCAGGCTGGCCTCTCCCGGCGTCATCTTGGCGCGTTCCAACTCCCAGCGCAGAATGGAATAGGCCCGGTTCTTACAGATAATACTGGTCAGATTCTGTTGCTCGCGCGCCATGGTCCACAAGGCCTGAATGGTGTACAGCGAAGAGCCGTCGCCTTCGAGGCAGATGGTCGGACGGTCCGGGGCCGCGGCCGCAGCCCCCACCGCACACGGCAGCCCTTGGCCGATCGAGCCGCCCGTCAGCGCCATATACGTAAACGGCGGCGCCCCGCCGGCCATGCCATGATAGGCGAACCCCGCGGTTGCACCCTCATCCATGACAATCGCGCCCTCGGGCTGGGCTGCGGCCAGGGCTCTACACATATTGGTCGGCGTGAGGGGGCCGCTCGGCACTTCCGGACGGGGCAGAGCCGGCGCCGTGCGCACGGCGGGTGCATCAAGCGCATCGGCGAGCGCGGCGAGGGCGGTCGCCGGGTCAATATCGGCACTGCATAACTGAATAAGCTGCACGTCCTCCGCGCACAAACTGCTGCGGGTATTCGGATAGCCGAAAAACGCGACCGGCTCGTGCGCGCCGGCCAGGATGACCTTTTTATACGGCTCCAGGAGTTGGCTGGCCGGTTCCGGCGCGTAGGGGATTTTGTCCGGGGAGATCAGGCCGATGCCGCGGTCCTGAATGGGCGGAAAGGTTGGTGCCAGCACCCGGCAGCCGGTCGCCCGTTCGATCCGGTCGGCGGCTTGCAGCCCGGCGGTGCGCAGCGCACTGCCACTCAGCACCAGCGCGGTCTGGCCCGAACGGAGCGCCTGGACCGCGCGTTCGGTCTCGTCCACCTTCGGTGGTGCGGGCGCGGCAATCTGCGGCTGGACGGCTGGGGTGGTGACATTTGCCCATTGGATATCGCCCGGCAGAATCAGGGTGGTCGGGCCGGTTGGCAACTGGGCCGCACGGGCAATGACCTCGGCCATGTCCTGCCCGACCGTGTCCGGACTTTTTGCGGTCAGGACAAATTCAGACATGGGCCGGGCCAGGGTTTCAATGTCCGCGGTCAGGGGGGCGTTGGCGGCAATATGCCAGGTGGCATGTTCACCCACGATAGACACCACGGGCGAGTGGGCTTTGCGGGCGTTATGCAAATTGGCCTGTCCGTTGGCCAGCCCTGGCCCCAAATGGAGCAGGGCCAGAGCCGGGCGACCGGCGACCCGCGCATAGCCGTCGGCCGCGCCGGTACACACCCCTTCAAAAACCGCCAGCACCGGCTTGATGTTTGGGCAGCGGTCGAGGGCCTGGACGAGGTATAACTCGGTCGTGCCCGGATTGGCAAAACACACATCAATGCCGGCCGCGGCCGCGGTCTGAATGGCGAGATCTGCGCCGGTGAGGGGTTGTGAGCTTGATTGTGTCTCCATTGTCATGCCTGCTGCTCGCTTTCTTTCATCGTCCGAGGGTGTCTGAAGTCCTGAAATCGTCCGTGTCATACCACAAAATGCCGGGAGTGTAAGCAAAGGGGGAAAAAGAGAGTTGAGGGGTGAGGGTGGCTGGCGAGAGTTGCCTTCTTTGTGCCAGGGCATAGAATGCTGCTAGGCCTGAGCTGAGCAGGTTGTTCGGGATCATTATCCATGGCGACTCCTCCACAATCAGACCACACTGAACTGAAACTCGCGCGGCTGCGCGATGCGCAGCGTATCGCGCTCATGTCGCGTGACCTGGTTGAGCACGGCTTGCCGTGGGCGTGGGCTGCACGTCGGGTCGCCGCACATATTCGTGGGCACGACAGCAATGTCCTCACGGCCTGGCACGCGGGCAGGCTGGTTGGCTTCGCCATTATGCAGTTTTATGCCGAGCGGGCCCATCTGAACCTGCTTGCGGTAGAGCCCGCTGCCCGCCGGTTGGGGATAGGGCGGCGTCTGGTTGAGTGGCAAGAGCAGGTGGCCCGCGCCGGTGGTATCCCGGTCGTCAACCTGGAAGTACGCGCCAACAACACCGGCGCCCAAGCGTTCTATCGTCGGTTGGGCTACCGCCAAATCAAACATCTGCCCGGCTATTACAGTGGCCGAGAGGCAGCCAGCCGCATGAGCCGCGATTTACGCGGCCGTGTGTAGGGGCTTCCTCACTGGGAGTGCGGGCTTCCAGCCCGCAAACAAAATGCGACCCGGATGAGAAGGCTGGCCGTGCTCCAAAGAGAAAAGGCGACCACCTTCGCAGGCCGAGGGCGACGTCCAAATCAGGCCAGGAGAAGTGCCCCTGTTCATTGCTCTTCATACCACTGGATTGCACTGCGTAGCCCGCGTTCTTTTCTGACGCGTAGAATCTCGTCATTGCCCGAGCCGAAGTGAAAAATGGCGTCGTATTCCGCGCCTGACAGGACGGCGGTCCGAAAACCTTGCAGATCCATGACGCGATTGATCGCCAGTTTCTCCAGCCGCAGCTTTTCCGCCGGCACCTTGGCCACCCGCCGAGCGTATTGATAGGTCTCAGCCTCTAAGGTTTCAGCCGGAAAGGTCCGGGTGGCAAAGCCCATAGCCTCGGCCTCTTTGCCGCTGATCTGACTGCCCGGCAAAAACGCCATATACTTGGTTCGATGCGGCCCGACCAGCCAGTTCCACATCGAACTCACAAAGCCCGCTCCGGCGGGCAGTGACGGAAAGCCGAGCCGGGCATTGTCGGCCATGAAAATGACATCAGAGCAGGCGCAGGTCTGACTCGCCCCGGCCAGGCAGTAGCCGTGGACCATGGCAATCACCGGCTTGGGCAGCTCGCGCAGGCTGAGCCAGCGCTCAATCATTTTTTGCAGCTCGGTTCGGTCGGTATCGACGGTTTTTCCTCCCCCTCCAGCGGCCAAGTCATAGCCGGCCGAAAAAGCCCGTCCGGCGCCCCGAATGATGAGGACTTTGATCTCCTCATCCGCGCCAACCGAGGCGATTGCCTCAGAAAATTCCTCCAACAGTGTCGGGTTCATCGCGTTCAGCTTCTCGGGGCGATTGAGCGTCAGCGTTCCGACCCGCTCCTGTTTGTCCAAGAGTACCAAGTCCATAGTTTCCTCCTCATACACGGCCGACTCCAGCCAGGCATTCAGGGGCGGCAGAGCCTAGCGGCCCGGCGCCGCCGATAATTTCTCCAGCAATTCTTCTTCACTCAGAATAGGGACCCCCAGCTTTTCGGCCTTGTCGCGTTTTGAGCCGGGGTCGCTGCCGGCCACGACGTAGTCCGTCTTTTTTGAGACGCTGGCCGTGACCTTTGCGCCGAGGGCTTCGAGGCGCTGTTTGGCCTCCGGTCGGGTCAGGCTGTCCAGGCTGCCGGTCAGAACGAAGGTCTGGCCGTGCAGGCTGCCGGCCGGCTTGGCCTCAAGCCGCGGAAAGTGCACCCCGGCGTCGAGTAGTTTCTTGACAACGGCCCGGTTGCGTTCCTGACCGAAAAAGGCGGCCACGCTCCGCGCAACCTCCGGCCCGATGTCAGGCACGTCCTGCAGGGCTTCCTCCTCGGCCTGTATGATGCGATCCAAATCGCCGAAATGCTCGGCCAACTGACGCGCCGTGGCTTCGCCCAGGTGGCGGATACCCAGCGCGGCGATAAAACGGGGCAGGCTGGTGGTCTTGCTGCGCTCAAGCGCCGCGACCAGATTGTGGGCGGATTTTTCCCCCAGCCGGTCGAGGCCGGCGAACTGCTCAGCGGTCAGCAGGTAGAGGTCGCCGGGGTCTTGGGCGAGTTTCTTGTCAACCAACTGGCCGACGATTTTCTCCCCCAGTCCGTCGATGTCCATAGCGCCGCGGGCGGCAAAGAATTTGAGACTTTCCTTGAGTTGGGCCGGACAGGCCAGGCCGGTGCAGCGATACGCGGCCTCACCTTCCTCGCGCACCACCTGCGCGCCGCACACCGGGCAGACGCGCGGCATCGCAAAGCTCCGTTCCTGGCCGGTGCGCTTCTCCGGGATTGTTTTTACCACATAGGGGATGACATCGCCGGCGCGTTCGACAATAACGGTGTCGCCAATACGGATGTCTTTGCGCTGGATTTCATCCATATTATGCAGGGAGGCGCTCTTGACGGTCACGCCGCCGATATGGACCGCAGCCAGCTCGGCCACCGGAGTCAGCGTGCCGATGCGGCCGACCTGCGGAACGATATTCAGGATGGTGGTCGTTGCCTGGATGGCCGGAAATTTATACGCCGTGGCCCAGCGGGGCGAGCGTGAAATCTGGCCGAGTTGGGCTTGCAGCGCAAAGCTGTTCACCTTGATGACAACGCCGTCAATATCGTACGCCAGGCGGTCGCGTCGCGCTTCCAGGTCGTCGCAGACCGCGAAGACATCCTCGACGGTCGGGCACACGCGACCCAGCGGAACCGATTTGATGCCCCAGCCTGTGAGCGCCTGGCGCAGCTCCCAATAGGACGCAAACATGCCGCCCTCGATCTGCCCGACCCCATAGCAGAAGAAATCGAGCGGTCGCCCAGCCGTAATGGACGAGTCGAGCTGTTTGAGCGAACCGGCAGTGGCGTTACGCGGATTGGCGAAGAGGGGCTCGCCGGCTTCTACCCGGGTGTCGTTAAGGCGGCGAAAAGACGCCTTGGGCAGAAAGACTTCCCCACGGACTTCGAGCCGGCTCGGAACCGGCTGGGCAGGCTGGGAGAGCAGGGTTAAGGGAATGGACCGCACGGTTTTGAGGTTGGCCGTGACGTCCTCGCCCGTGACCCCATCCCCGCGGGTCGAGCCCACGGTCAGTTTCCCGTTTTCATATGCCAACTCAACCGCCACCCCGTCGATTTTCGGTTCGGCTATATATTCAATAGCGTCCGTTGTTTCGAGCAGGCGTTGAATCCGTTGATGAAACTCCTGCATCTCCTCGCGTGAGACCACGTTGGCGAGCGACAGCATGGGCAGCGTATGGCGGACCTGAGTAAATTCCGTCAGGGGCGGGGCGCCGACCTTTTGGGTTGGGGAGGCCGGGTCGTGTAGTTCGGGATATGCGGCTTCCAGGTCAACCAAACGACGAAAGAGCTGATCGTACTCCGCGTCGCTGACGAGCGGCTCGTCAAGGACGTAATAGCGATGATTATGGACGGCTAAGTCCGTGCGCAAGCGCTCCACTTCGTGTCGGATTTCTTGAGGTACAGCCGTGGAATCAGCAGCCATTTCATTTCCCGTCGATGCGTCCGCTGTCTCTTTATTTATCCCTGATCGAGCGCGATGGGTATATGTTCATGCCGGTTGATAGCGCCGGTCATACGCCGGCTGCTGCATGGTGACGCAGTGCAACGCGCCCAGGCCGACCACAAGCTCGCGACACGGAATCCCCAAGGTGCGTCGCCCCGGAAACAGCTCTTGGAGGATGGACAGCGCCGTGTGATCCTGGGGATGGTCATAGGTTGGGACCAGAACGGCGCGATTGGCGATATAGAAATTGACATAACTGGCCGGCAGGCGTTCGCTCGCAGACTCCATCGGGCCGGGCATGGGGAGCGGAACCACCCGCAGGGTTTGTCCGCTCTGGTCGCGCATGGACCGCAGTCGATGCAGGTTGTCCTGAAGCGGTTTGTAGTTCACGTCGGCCGGGTCGTCTTCGACCGCACACACCACGGTCGTGGGGTTGACGAAGCGGGCGAGGTCGTCCACATGGCCGTCCGTATCATCCCCAGCGATCCCCTCGCCGAGCCAGCCAATATGCTGAACCCCGAGAAACTCCTTCAGGATGTGCTCAATATCGGAGCGGGCAAGAGTCGGGTTGCGATTGGGGTTGAGTAAGCAGGACTCGGTCGTCAGCAACATGCCCCGGCCGTTGACATCGATGGAACCGCCTTCAAGAACCGTGTCCGGCGTAAACGGGATGAGGTTGAGGTAATGGGCGATGCGTTCCGGAACGCTGTTGTCCAGGTCCCACGACGGGTATTTGGCCCCCCAGGCGTTAAACCTCCAGTTTGTCAGACCGAGTTCGATCTTCTGCTCGTGCCGGCGGGTCAGAAAGATCGGACCGTGATCCCGGGTCCAGGCGTCGTTGGTCGGAATCTCGTATATTCCCATACGAGCAAGGTCCACTCCGGCGGCGTCAAGCGTGTGGCGGACGCGCCTCGCGGTCGTGGGATCGTTCACACAAATATGCACCCGTTCGTCCCGGTGCAGGGCGGCGATTATCTGGACATACAGCGCGATAATGACCGAGCACGGGTCGGGCCAGGTATCCTGATTATGCGGCCAGGCCAGCCAGGTGGCGGCGTGGGGTTCCCATTCCGCGGGCATCCGAAAGCTGAGCTGGGTGGGTGTGGGCTGGGGGGAGATCATACGAGCGGACCGGACAGCATAGGTTGATACGCGAACGACGAGGCGGAGCTAGGAGTCAATAAACCGCCGGGTCAGGTCGGCGTAGGCGTCAATCCGGCGGTCGCGGAAAAACGGCCAATACTGGCGGGTAGTGTTGAGCCGGTCGAGCGCGCACGGAACAATCAGGGTTTCCTCATCGTCGGCCCTCGCCTGCTTGAGGATGCGGCCAAACGGGTCGCTGACAAAGGACGTCCCCCAGAAATTGAGCGCCCCTTCCCGGCCGACGCGGTTGACCGCGGCGACGTACAGCCCGTTGGCGATAGCGTGGCTGCGTTGCATGATTTGCCAGGCTTCGCGCTGGGCCTGCTGCTCTTCTGGCCCGTCGTCCGGATGGTCGCCAATCGCGCTTGGATAAAACAGGAGTTGGGCGCCACTCAGCGCGGTGAGCCGGGCGCCCTCGGGAAACCACTGGTCCCAGCAGATGAGAACCCCGATCCGCGCGTAGCGGGTGTGGAAGGTGCGAAAGCCGAGGTCGCCGGGGGTAAAGTAGAACTTCTCGTAATAGAGCGGATCATCCGGGATATGCATCTTGCGATACTGGCCGAGGAGCGTCCCGTCGGCATCGATCACCACCGCGGTGTTATGAAAAATCCCCTCGGCTCGTTTCTCGAATACCGGCACGATCAGAACGACCTGGTGGGCCGCGGCGAGTTGGCTCAGGCGCTGGGTGGTGGGTCCGGGGACCGGCTCGGCCAGGGCGAACCGCTCAACGTCTTCGCTCTGGCAGAAATAGCGCGACCCGAATAATTCCTGGAGGCAGACGATCTGCGCCCCCTGCCGAGCCGCCGCCTGGATAGCGGCAACCGCCTTGTCCAGATTGGCGCTCGGTCGGTCGCTGCACGCCATCTGGACCAGGCCGAGGATGACCTGCTGATCGTGGGCGGCGGAAGGGGTGGCTGTCATGACGAGAGAAATTGTAAGGGATGGTGTGGCCGGGCTCAATGCCACCCTCGCGGCTGAGCTTTTGACACGAAATGTGAAAATCACTAGATATACGACTGTCTAAGGTGGATGTCTTTCATGACTCGTATGACCAAGAGCGAACCCAAGGAAGCCAGACAGCTTTCCCCCACACCGGCCTGGGGAGCCGAGGTTGCGGTTGTGGACAGCCACGCCTTGTCTGTCCAAACGGTTCTGGAAGAGACGATTGCCCTGTATGGTATTCGGAACTGGGGCAGTGAGTATTTTCGGGTGAATGCCAGCGGAGAAGTCGTGTGTGCCTTCCCCGCGTCCCAGCCTGCCCGTACGCCGCTGAAAGACCTGGTCGTCCAACTGGGAGAGCAGGGTATTGCTACGCCGGTTGTGCTGCGTTTCCCCCAGATTATCCAGCATCAGCTCAACGTCCTGGCCGCAGCCTTTCAGTCGGCCATCAGGGAATTCGGCTACCACAAAGACTACATCCCGGCTTATCCCGTTAAGGTCAACCAGAAGAAGGAAGTGGTGCGGGATGTCCTCCGTTTTGGAGACCCGTACCAGGTTGGTCTTGAGGTTGGCAGTAAAGCCGAGCTGAGCGTCGCCCTGGCGCTGACCCCTAATCGACGCTCGCCCATTATCTGCAATGGGGTCAAGGACGCGGGCTATATCAAACTGGCGCTGATCGGTACCCAGATCGGCAAGCGTGTCTTTATTGTGGTGGAGAGCGTATTTGAGCTACACGCCGTGCTGGCGTGTAGCCAACGCTTAGGCATCCGTCCGCGTCTTGGCCTCCGTCTCAAACTGGCGGCCCGCGGGAGTGGTAAGTGGGAGAAATCGAGCGGCGACTTGTCCAAGTTCGGCTTCACCACAACCGACCTCCTCAAATGCATTCGTTTCCTGCGCGAGGCCGATATGCTCGACTGTCTGAACCTGCTGCACTTTCACATCGGCTCACAGGTCACGGAGATCAGACGGGTGAAGTACGCGGTCAAGGAAGCGGCCCGTACTTATGCCAAGCTGCGTCAATTCTGTCCGCAGCTCACCTATCTCGATGTGGGCGGCGGACTGGGCATTGATTATGACGGCTCCCGCACGGCCTCGGAGTCGAGCGTCAACTACTCTGTCCAGGAGTATGCCAACGATATTATTTACTCGATCAAAGAGGTGTGTGAGAGCGAGGCGGTTGAAGAGCCCACCGTGCTGACGGAAACCGGACGGATGATCGCCGCGCCGCATGCCATGCTGGTCTTCGATAGCGTGGATGAAATCGGGCTCTCGAACGGCCCGGTCCGGGTCGCTGACTATGAGAGCCGGCCGGAAGTCATCCAGGAGATGTACGATATCTATACCGGGACGAACGCCAAGAACTACCGTGAGTATTATCACGACATCCTGGAGCAGCGCGAAGAAATGTTTTCGCTCTTCAACCTGGGCTATCTCTCCCTGGAGGACCGCGGGCTGGGCCAGGAACTGTTCTGGGGCACGTGCGAGCGAGCGCTCAAGTTTGCCAAGGCGGTCAAGCATATGCCCGAAGAGTTTGAAGACCTGGAACAACGCCTGGCGCATAAGTTTATTTGTAATTTTTCGGTCTTTCAGTCCATTCCCGACTCCTGGGCGCTTGAACAGCTCTTTCCCATCATGCCGATTCATCGGCTGAACGAGATTCCCGAGCGGCGGGGCTATTTGGCGGATTTGACCTGTGACTCGGACGGCAAGGTCGATAATTTTGTGGACTTGCGGGACATCAAGGAGTATCTGGAACTCCACGCCCTGAACGGAGAGCCGTATTATCTGGGGGTGTTTTTTACGGGTGCGTATCAGGATGTCATGGGTGACTACCACAATCTCTTTGGCCACGTGCATGATGTCTCGGTGGTGATTGACGCAAACGGTACGGCGCAGATCACGGATATTATCCCTGGTCATACGGTCGAGGACGTCCTGCATATTTTTCGCTACGAACGAGAAGAACTCCTGGCCGCCTTCCGCACCCGTATCCGCGAGGGCGCCGGGCAAACGGGCGTCCCCGCCGAAGCGGAGGAAGACCTGCTCAGAGAATACGAAGCCGTCCTGGGGAGCTATACCTATCTGGATAGTGACAAGTGAAGGATAGTGGTTAGTGGCGAGTGATTCGCTTCCCTGCTCTTCACTACCCACTACCCACTGTCCACTCTATTTTTCCGATGTCCCACATTCTTGACGGCAACGACCCACGAACAATCCTGCGCGCGGCCGAACGGCTCGGGGCCGGAGAGATCGTGGCCTTCCCCACGGAAACCGTCTACGGCCTGGGCGCGAATGCGCTGAACGAAAAAGCGGTGGCCAAAGTCTTTGCGGCCAAGAACCGTCCCGCGTTTGACCCGCTGATTGTCCATATTGGGGACAAAGAAGCGGCTTCACAATATGTCACCGCCCTCGATCAACGCGCCCGGCAACTCATGGACGCATTCTGGCCAGGCCCGTTGACGCTCGTCCTGCCTAAACGGTCGATCGTTCCGGACCTGGTCACGGCCGGGCTGGAAACGGTTGCGCTGCGTATGCCGTCGCATCCGGTGGCGCTGGCGCTCCTGCGGGCCGTCGATTTTCCGATTGCCGCACCCAGCGCCAACCCGTTCGGGTATGTCAGCCCGACGACTGCGGCGCATGTGCGCGACTCGCTCGGGGACGAGGTCGATCTGATTATTGATGGCGGTCCGTGTACGGTCGGTGTGGAATCAACGGTCTGTGCGCTGACCGAGCAACAGGCTGTGCTGCTCCGGCCTGGGGGAGTCACGCTCGAACAGATCGAGGCGGTTATCGGCCCGGTCCGCATGGGCGAATCGACCCGAACGGATAGGCGTTCGCCGGGAACGCTGCCGTCGCATTATGCACCGCGCGTCCCGGTTGTCCTGCTGAGGCCTGGGGAAGCCTTGCCTCAGCCTGAGGTTGGCGAACGGCTCGGGCTGCTCAGTCTCACCCCTCGGCCCGATGCCCGCGGCTATACGAGGGCGGAAGCGCTATCGGAGGACGGGAATCTACTCGACGCGGCAACACACCTGTTTGCCGCACTCAGACGGCTGGACGCTGCCGGACTGGATCGAGTCGTCGTCGAAGCCGTTCCTGAGACCGGCCTGGGTCGGGCCATCATGGACCGCTTGCGCCGGGCAGCGGCGCGAGACTGATTGCCACAAAGTTGTGGAGTGGGGATTTGGTAGTGTAGGATGGCTGTTCCGAGTGGTTCCCCATACTGCCCAATATCGGATACAGTAGCGAGACAAACGATTTCTTTCAGGAAACGGGGCAACTCATGACACGGTGGTCGGTCCAGGTTTCGGACGAGACCGATAAAGCCTTACGAGCCTTTCTGGCTCAGCAGGCTGGTGAAGCGGATGGTCTCTCAGCCTTCGTAGAGCACGCTGTCAGAACTGTCATACGCAGGGAAACGATCAAACGCATGCAGGACCGGAACGGCCAGTACGACCAACAGGAAATCCTGGACACGGTGGATGCCGCAGTAAAGTGGACCCGTGGTCATCGTGCAACGCTTTAACGCAAGAGGCTCATCTGTGCGTTTGATACGTCCGCCGATTGGGAATGATTGGAGTACGTCGTCCATGTCGGCGCGTACTGCTTGGATTGATTCCCCCACGTGAACCAGCCTTCCCTGGGACCACGCGCAAACAACTCAAGAAACGGTCCGGGACTGCACGCTTCTATGATGGCGTACTGCTCGTCGGGCTTCCGGCTGTGCTCTCTCTTCCTGGAGAGCATGATATTTTCCTGCCTTCTGCCGGGTGCCAGGGTCCGGGCATGCTTCCCCTTCACGCCGAACAGCACCATCTCGGTGACGTTCCTGAAATAGAACCCGACTCCCCTTCTATCGGGGCCGCCGTCTTGTCTGATCTTGTACCAGATCAGATTCGTTTTGTACTGAAACCCCCAGCGTTTCATGACCTGTAAGCCCTCCGCCAACAGGGCGTTGGGCACCCAGAGATAGAGATGGGCGGTCTCCGCTACCACGTCCCTGACGGGTAGGTTCTCAATTTCCTCAAACGTGAGCGTCGGATAGCGTGCCAGCCGTTTGTGCTCGGGCGCGACCTTGCCGGTCTTGTTCTGAAACCGCCAGGGTGGGTCGGCAAGCACGGTCGCGAACTTCCTTGTGCCAACCTCTTCTCTGAAGTCTTCGGCCGCGCTCATTCGTCATCCTCCACAAAGAGTTTCTTCGAGATCCCCAATATCAATAATGGGCACCCCGCTCCGCCGCCACCGTTGATTCGAGGCAGCAGCTTACTCATATGCGTGGTTGAAGCCCCGTATGAAGCGCCTCTTCCAACCGTGTTGAAGATGTCCTGAAGATCATCGCACCTGGTAATAATGACGCCTACGCTGATCGCTCTGAGATCAAACAATAGCCTGAGGTTGTTGAGATCTCTATCGTAAAATGGATCTTTGTTGTTCCACTCGATCTCTAATGCTATCCGGTTGCGGAAACAATCCACTTTGTGCGTTGGCGTATCTGTTTCGTTTCCATCCTCAATTACCTGAGTGAGAAATTCCTTTTCAGTCCATCCGCGCTCATACAGATAGCTATCTATGTATCCTGAAACCTTCGACTTCCTTCCGCCCGGATTCGTAATCCAACTTTTCTTCAGTCGGAATTCTGTCAGAAGCGATACAATGTCGTTCCATTCGTGAGGGAAGTCCTCCTTCAGGATGGCGCAGGCATGCTTCCATTCATACACTTCGTAGTGTTCTCGAATAAACGTCGGAAGCAGGGCGGTGCTCACTCGCGTTAGATCTCCGTGGCCGGTTTTCTGCTGAGGGGTTCGAGAAGGTGCGGAGAGGGCGGCAAGCGACCTCTCCGCGACAAGAGGAAGGGGTGCAGTGTATCTTACAGCGCGTCAATAATGGCGTTAAAGGTCGCGCTGGGCCGCATGGCCTGGCTGGTCTTTTCCGGGTCGGGCACGTAGTAGCCGCCGAGGTCGACCGGCTCGCCCTGGGCGGCCAGCAGTTCTGTGGTAATCGTGGCTTGCTGCGCTTCGAGTTGTTTGGCCACCCCGGCAAAGCGCGCCTGTTCGGCCGTATCTTTGGTCTGGGCGGCCAGGGCCTGGGCCCAGTACAGGGCCAGATAGAAGGTGCTGCCCCGGTTGTCGATTTCATTCACCTTGCGGGACGGGGAGCGCGAGTTTTCCAGGTAGGTGCTGATGGCCTGGTCAAGCGTCTCCGCAAACAGCTCGGCTTTTTCATTCTTGGTGTTTTCGGCGATCAGTTCAAGCGAGGGCACCAGGGCACAGTACTCGCCCAGCGAATCCCATCTGAGGTGGCCTTCCTGCACGAATTGCTGCACATGCTTGGGAGCGGAGCCGCCCGCGCCGGTCTCGAACAGGCCGCCGCCCTTCATCAACGGCACGATGGATAGCATGCGGGCGCTGGTGCCCAGCTCGAGAATCGGAAACAGGTCGGTCAGATAGTCACGCAGGACGTTACCCGTGACCGCAATCGTGTCTTCGCCTCTCCGAATCCGTTCCAGGGAGAAGCGCATGGCGTCCTGGGGCTTCATCACCTGAATATCAAGCCCGGTGGTGTCGTGCTCCGGCAGATAGGTGTTCACCTTCTTGAGGATTTCCGTATCGTGGCCGCGGTTCTCGTCCAGCCAGAAAATCGCCGACGACCCGGAGGCCCTTGCGCGGGACACCGCCAGGCGGACCCAGTCGCGGATCGGGGCGTCCTTGGTCTGGCTCATTCTGAAGATATCGCCGACCTCGACGGACTGTTCAAGCAGGCTGGTCCCGGCCGCATCCACAACGCGTATGGTGCCGTCGGCCGGAGCTTCGAAGGTCTTGTCGTGCGAGCCGTACTCCTCGGCTTTCTGCGCCATCAGCCCGACGTTGGAGACGCCGCCCATGGTGGCCGGGTCAAACTGCCCGTGCTGTTTGGCGTTTTCCAGAATTTCCTTATACATGGTCGCGTAGCAGCGGTCCGGTACCATGGCGATGGTGTCCTGGAGTTCGTCGTTCTTATTCCACATCCGGCCGCCGTCGCGCACAACGTTGGGCATGGAGGCGTCGATGATGATGTCATTCGGGACGTGCAAATTGGTGATGCCGCGGCGGGCGTTGACCATCGCCAGCGCCGGTCGCTGTTCATACACCGCGGCAATGTCGGCCTCGACCTCGGCTTTTTTCTCGGCCGGCAGGCGGTCGAGTTTGGCCAGCACATCGGCCAGGCCGTAGTTGACGTTCGCCCCGATCTCTTTGAGCGCCTCGGCGTGCTTGTCGAGCGCGGCCTGGAAATAGACGGACACACAGTGGCCGAACATGATGGGGTCGGAGACTTTCATCATGGTCGATTTGAGGTGCAAAGACAGCAACACCCCGTCGTTCTTGGCCGCGTCCATCTGCTCGGCATAGAAGGCGCGCAGGGCCTTGACGTTCATGACCGAGGCGTCAATGACTTCGCCCTCCAGTAGAGAGAGCTGGTCCTTCAGGACGGTCACGCTGCCGTCGGCGGCCACAAACTCGATCCGCGCCTGGGTCGCCGTGTCCAGGGTGGTCGATTTTTCGCTCTCGTAGAAATCCTTGCCGTCCATATGGACCACCCGGGCTTTGGAGCCGCTGTGCGGCCACTGCTGCATCATCTTGTGGGGGTTCTTCTGAAAGAATTTTTTGACCGAAGCGGCCGCCCGGCGGTCGGAGTTGCCTTCCCGCAGCACCGGATTGACGGCCGAGCCGAGGACCACGGCAAAGCGGGCTTGGAGCGCGCGCTCGGCGTCGTTTTGGGGTTCTTCCGGGTAGTCGGAGATGTCGTAGCCTTTGGCCTGCAACTCTTTGATCGCGTCTTTGAGTTGGGGAATGGTGGCGCTGATATTGGGCAGTTTGACGATATTCGCCTGGGGCGTTTGCGTCATCTCGCCGAGCTGGGTCAGACAATCGGGAATCTTTTGCTCGTCCGTCAGCTTGTCGGGAAAGTTGGCGATGATTCTGCCGGCCAGAGAGATATCGCTGGTTTCCACCTCAATGCCCGAGCCTTTGGTATATGCCCGGATGATAGGCAGCAGGGCAAAAGTGGCTAATGCCGGGGCTTCATCAATCTGGGTCCACGTAATTTTTGCTGGGGTCATGTTCTCTCCTTACCTCTCATGGGGTGCAGTTTTAAGCACGCACGGGATTATACCAAATCACAGCTCAATCGGAAGGGCGGTGGAACGGGCCGCCGCTCAAAGCCACATTGCAAAGCGCAGGGGAAGAGGGTAGACAGTGGGTTCAGCCAGCGGAAGTAGGCCGATATGCGACGATTCCCTCTCCTGTGCGTCCTTGTCTGTAGCCTGAGCGCCTTCTCGGCGTGTCGGGACGCGATTGAGGAGGTCCCGCTGAGTACCAACCTGATTAGCCTGACGGATAAATTTTTTGATGTGGAGGCGCTCTCGGCCGACAAAGCCGTGGTGGTCGGCTATGCGGGTAAAATCCTCCTCACCACCGATGGCGGCCGGAGCTGGCAGGTCAAGGCCAGCGGGACCAATGCCGCCCTGTACAGCATTGCTTTTCCCGATGACCAGCATGGCTGGATCAGTGGGCAGGACGGCGTCATGCTGCACTCCACGGATGGGGGCGAGACCTGGCAGCCGCAGGACAGCCAACTGACCGATCCGATATTCGGCATTTCCTTTATCGATACGAACCACGGCTGGGCCGCAGCCGACCGGGCGACCTATCTGAAGACGACAGACGCTGGCGCCTCTTGGGAGTCGGGCTATATCCAGCCCTCGCTCGAAGGCGTCGGGGCGGATGCCACCCTGGCCCTGATGGACCCCATCTTCTACGATGTGCAGTTTCTGGATGAAAATATCGGCTGGATTGTGGGCGAGTTCGGCAAGATTTACCATACCACAGACGGCGGACAGCACTGGCGGGAGCAGCAGAACAGCCTGCTCGGACAGGCCGGATTCAGCGATGCCCTGAATCTCCCCACCTTCTTTGGGGTCTCCTTTTCCGACGCGAACAACGGCGTGGCGGTCGGTCTTGAGGGCAAGGTCGTGGCCACCACCGATGCGGGTCAGCAGTGGAATTTTATCGACCAGGCGGACGGCGTCCTGTTCGATACCGAACCCTTATACGCGCCGCATTTAATCGGCGCTGACGGCGGTGGCTGGATCGTGGGCGGAGCCGGTCGGGTGCTGCGCCTCCAGGCTGGAGAATGGCAACCGACGAGTGTGGGCATGCCCATCGCCACCTGGCTGCGGGCGGTTGATTTCCACGATGCGGCGCACGGCTGGATTGTGGGCGGGTATGGCGCCATCTTACGCACGACGGACGGCGGCCAGAGCTGGCTGCGCGTTTTTGGCTAAGGGGCGCCCTGGGGAGTAAACATGACCGACGCGGTGTTTGATATTGCGGGTAAAGTCACCGTTGTCACCGGCGGTGGAACCGGAATCGGGGCGGAAATCGCGGCTGAGTTCTGCCGCCGTGGGGCGCCGGTGATGATTACCAGCCGGACGATGGACCACCTGGGCCCGGTTGCGGACGGGATCAGACAGGACGGCGGCGACGTCGACGCCATTGTGTGTGATGTGCGCAAAAACGATCAGGTCGAGGCGGTTATCGAGAAAACCGTGCAAAAATGGGGTCGGGTCGATATTTTAATCAATAACGCCGGCGCGAGCTTTGTGGCCAACGCCCACGAGATCTCGGCGAACGGGTTCAGCGCTATTGTGGATATCAATCTGAACGGCACCTTCCTCTTTTCCAAGGCGGCGGCCCTGGTGATGATGGAAAAGCAGACCGGCGGCAGCATCATTAATATTTCGTCCGACGCCGGGGTGTTTGGTTCGGCCACGATGTCGCACTATGGGGCGGCAAAGGCCGGGATTATCAATTTGACCCGCTCCCTGGCCATTGAATGGGCCGACTATGGCATTCGTGTGAACTGCATCTCGCCCGGTCCGATTGAAACCCCAGGCGTCAAGGAAGTCCTGTGGCCCACCAAGGAACTGCAAGACAAGGCCACCGGCTCAACCGCCCTGAATCGTTTTGGGACGGGCCTCGAAGTGGCCTGGCCGTGTGTGTTCCTGGCTTCAAAGGCGGGGGGCTATGTGAATGGCGTCAACCTCCAGGTTGACGGCTGCATGACCCGCGCGGGCATCCCCGAGAGTCGGCTCAATTAAGCCGCAGCATACGAGAAACTGGAGTTCTGCATATGGTCGGCATTGTTTCGTATGGGTCGTATATCCCCTCGTATCGTCTCCCGCGCGATGTGATCGCCAAAGAGTGGGACGCCCCGTCATTAGGCGGGGAGCGAGCCTTGGCCAGTTTTGATGAGGACAGCCTGACCCTGGCCATGAACGCGAGTATAGACGCCCTGGGGGATCGCAACCCCAAAGCGGTTGCGGGGGTCTTCTTTGCCTCAACGACCTCGCCCTACCGAGAGAAGCAGGCCGCGGCCACCGTTGCCACCGTCCTGGATACGGGTAAAGAGCTGCGGACCATGGATTTCACCGATTCACTACGCGCCGGCACCTCGGCCCTCCTGACCGCCTTGGATTTGGCCAAAGCGGGCGAACTGCTCCTGGTCTGCGCCGGTGACGCGCGCATGGGGGAGCCGGACACCCTACAGGAACAGAACTACGGCGATGCCGGCGGGGCGCTGGTCATTGGCTCGGAAAACGTGATTGCCGAGCTGGTTGGCAGCCATACGGTCAGCCAGGAGTTTCTCGGCACCTGGCGCACCGAAGAGCAGGACTATCTCAAGTCGTTTCCCGGCGGGTTTGAGAACAAGTTCGGCTATAACCGTTTTATTGCGGAAACCGTCCAGGGCCTGCTGCAAAAATGCAAGCTCGAAGCCAAGGACATTGCCAACGCGGCGATTGCCGCTCCCAGCCAAAAGGCCCTGCGGGGCGCTCTGCGCGGCCTGGGATTTGATATGAAGAGCCAGGTGCAGGAGACGTTTTGGAATACGGTGGGGGACGCCGGGACGGCCCAGCCGCTGGTCCTGCTGGCCGCGGTGCTTGAACGCGCCCAGCCGGGCGATCTGATCCTCGTCGCCGGCTACGGGGATGGGGGTGATGCGGCGCTGTTTCGGGCCACGGACGGGATTGCGAGTTTTCAGGTTGCCCGGAGTGTCTACTCGCAGATTGAGGTGAAGCGGACGCTACAATCCTACGGCAAATACGCCCGCTTTCGGAAGCTGATGCGGAAGGATTACGCCACGCAAGACGAATCCACCCCGGTCGTGCTGCTGCGCGACCAAAAGCAGATTCTGCCCCTGTATGGCGGGAAGTGCCCGGCGTGCGGCGTCATCCAGTTTCCCATTCACCGCATCTGTACGGAATGCGGCCATCGGGACGGGCTGGAAGAGGTCAAGCTGTCGCGGCGGGGGACACTCTTTACCTTTACGAACGACTATCTGACCGAGACGCCCGACCCGCCCACGACGCACGCCGTGGTCGATCTTGAGGGCGGCGGGCGCGTCTTCGTTCAACTCACGGATTGCGAGGCCGAGCGGGTGGAGATCGGCATGCCGCTTGAGTTGACATTTCGCAAATATCATGAAGGCTATGGGATCAAGAATTATTTCTGGAAGGCCCGACCGGCAGGGTAATAGCACACCGGCAAGACGCAACATCTTTGAGAGGAGGCAGTATGAATATTCGGGACAAGGTCGCGGTGATTGGGGCTGGATGCAGTAAGTTTGGTGAAAACTACGACAAAAGCGCCGAGGATATGATTGTCGAGGCGGCCCTTGACGCCTATACGGACGCGGGAATCGACCCGAGTCAGATTCAGGCCGCCTGGGTCGGGACGCTCAGCTCGGCCAGTGCCGGCAACGCCCTGGCCGACCCGCTCAAACTGTTCAATATTCCGATTACCCGCGTGGAGAACTACTGCGCCTCAGGCATGGATGCGTTTCGGAATGCGTGCATGGCGGTTGCCTCCGGGATGTATGATGTCGTCTTGGCGCTGGGTTTTGAGAAGCTGCGCGACTCCGGCCAGCGCGGCCTGGGGACGTTTGGCTCCCATCCGGTTATGGGCTATGGCACAACGGCCCCCTCGCTGTTTGCCATGGCGGCCAACCGCTACTTTGAGACGTATGGCATTGACAAGACCGCCCTGGCCAAGGTCGCCATCAAGAACCATCACAACGGCACGATGAGCCCCAAGGCCCATTTTCGGATGGAGGTCTCGGAAGACCAGGTCGTCAACGCGCCGCTGATTTGTAGCCCGCTCGGCCTGTTTGACTGCTGCCCGACGACGGATGGCGCCGCGGCGGTGATTATCTGCAAGGAAGAACTGGCTCGCTCGTTCCGGCCTGACCCGGTGAAAGTCAAGGGCGTCGGCTTATCCGTCACCTCGGGCGAGCCGTATATGAAACCGAGCTTCGCCTACACCGGCTTCCCCGCCACGGCTCAGGCGGCCCAATCGGCCTACGAGCAAGCCGGCATGACGGCCAAGGATATTGACCTGGTCGAATGCCACGACTGCTTCACCATCACCGAGATTCTGAACTATGAAGACCTCGGCCTGTGCGAAAAAGGCGAGGGCTGGCGCTATGTGGCCGAGGGCCGGGCGGACATTGACGGCGGTGCGGTTCCGGTGAACCCCTCGGGGGGGCTGAAATCGTTCGGGCATCCCATTGGCGCGACCGGCATTCGCATGATCTACGAGGTGTCGCAGCACTTATGGGGCAAAGCCGGTGAGCGACAGGTCAAGGACGCGGAAGTGGGTCTGGCGCATAACCTGGGCGGTCCGGGTTCGGTTGGCTGTGTGACCATTCTGGCCAATAGCTAACGCAAACGCTAAGGGTTGATAACGAGGACTGGGCGACACTCAGTCCTCGTTCTTTTTTGTGGGGGTGTCATGGATTTCGGTTTTAGTGAAGAGCAGGATATTCTGCGCCAATCTGCGGCGGACTTCTTACGCAACGAGTGTCCCATGTCCTATGTCCGCCAGATGATGGAGGACGAGCGGGGCTATGCGGACGAGGTCTGGAACAAGATGGCCGAACTGGGCTGGATGGGGCTGATTGTGCCGGAAGCATACGGTGGGGCCGGGCTGTCCCTGGTTGATCTGGTCGTCGTGCTGGAAGAGATGGGTAAGGTCGTTCTGCCCGGTCCCTTCTTTTCGACTGTGGCGCTGGGCGGTCTGTGCGTGCAGGTGGCCGGGAGTGCAGAGCAGAAAAAGGCTGTGCTGCCCAGTATGGCGTCCGGGCAGACCACGCTGACCCTGGCCGTCCTCGAAGAAAACGCCCGCTGGGATGAGGTCGGCGTCAACCTCAGCGCGGAGAAGAACGGCGGCGGGTATGTGTTGAACGGGGTGAAATTATTTGTGCCGGACGCCCATGTTGTCGACCGCATCATCTGTGCCGCGCGAACGTCTGAGGGGGTGACGCTGTTTCTGCTCGACCGTCAGCAGGCCGGCCTTGGAACCCGTCCGCTCAAAACCATGGATCAGACGCGGAAGCTGTGTGAGGTGACCCTGGAAAATGTGCACGTCGGCGCCGCTGCTCTGCTGGGGGCGATCGGCCAGGGCTGGGGTTGTTTGTCTCGGGTCATGAATCAGAGCAAGGTGGCTCTGAGCGCCGAAATGTGTGGGGGGGCGCAACGGGTGCTGGACATGAGTGTGGAATACGCCAAGGTGCGCGAGCAGTTTGGCCGCCCGATTGGGTCGTTTCAGGCCATCCAGCATAAATGCGCCGATATGCTGGTGCAGGTCGAGGGGGCCAAGTCGGCCACGTATTACGCCGCCTGGGCCGTCGCAAACGATGCGCCCGACGCCGCCCTGGCCGCCGCCATGGCCAAGGCGTATTGCAGCGATGCCTACCGACAGGTGACGAGCGAAGGCATACAGGTCCACGGCGGTATTGGTTTTACCTGGGAGCACGACCTGCATATTTACTTCAAGCGCGCCAAGGGCTCAGAGGTGACCTTTGGCGACGCGACCTGGAATCGCGAACTGGTGGCCCAGCATACGCTGGATTAGGGGTGCTGTGGTTTCTGGCCCGCAATCGCAAGAACAGGCCGTCCAGCGGCCGGCGTGGCGAAATCCTGTTCATCGACGCCCGCAAGCTCGGTCGCATGGTGGACCGCACCCAGCGCGAACTGACCGATGCCGACACCTGCCACGCCTGGTGCAACCGGACTCCCATCCCCTTCAAGGGCGAGCCTCATTCTACCCCCTCGCCCTCGAAAGGAGAGCGCCCTTCTACCCCCTCGCCCTTGAAGGGAGAGGGCCGGGGTGAGGGTGTCAACGCCTACGCCGACATCCCCGGCTTCTGCAAGAGTGCGCCCCTGGCGGTGCGCAAGCACGACTCTATGCTGACCCCCGGTCGCCACGTCGGCGCCGAAGCGCAAGAGGACGAGGCGAACCGTTCGAGGACAATCTGCAACGTCTGACCGCGCAGTGGCGCGAGCAGCAGGCCGAGGCCGCGAGGCTGGACGCGGCCATTAAAGCAAATCTGCAAACGCTCCAGTTTGGGAACGATGCACGGGAGAAGAAGTCTTAATTGCAGTCAAACAGTAATTACGGTAACTACAATTATTGTACTCAGGAGAGGTTCCAATAATGGACAAAGCAACCGGCACCAGAGATATCAAACTGATCGCTATCGGCAACTCCAAGGGCATCCGTCTCCCCAAGGTTTTGCTACAGAAATACGGGTGGAGCGACTCGCTTGTCCTGAAAGAAACGGGAGAAGGAATTCTGCTGTACAGCAAGGAAAAGAACAAACTCTCCTGGAAAGAAACCTACCGCGCTATGGCCGCCGCCCGTGAAGACTGGAGCGACCTCGACACGACGGTCGCTGATGGTCTGGATTGATGGCGACCTTTCCCCGGCGATACGCTATCTACTTTGCCGACCTCAACCCCAGCGTGGGTGGGGAGATACGGAAGGTACGGCCGGTGGTAGTGGTCAGTCAAAATGAGATGAATCAGTTTCTCGATACCGTCGTCGTCTGCCCTCTCACCTCCACGTTGCATCCTCAGTGGCGGAGCCGGCTCCAGATACAATGCGCGGGGAAGCCGGCTGAAATTGCCGTGGACCAGATCCGCGCCATCAGCAAGCAGCGACTCAGGCGTAGGCTCGACCGTTTGTCCGCGGATGCAACGGCCCAACTCCAACGCATTATTACCGAGATGTACGGAGCCTAGAGGCCATCCGCTTGATGGAGCAGGATGTCTGGCGGATGAAGCCACCGTACCGGACACTGCGATTGAAGCGAATCTGCAAAGGTTGGGTTTCGGAGGATAACAACAGCCATGACCAGCGAGGAGTCGATACAGGTCTTCTTCATTCAAAACGACTTCTGGCCGCTCAACACGGCATTGTAGGTCCGAGACTTCAAAGGAAACGACTCTCGGTGTCAACTTGAGAACAGGAATTGCAGGAAGACCATCCCGGTTAAGCTCAAAACGAAGAAGAGCAGCATTCCGCCCAGGAGCGCCAGCGGCCGGAGCGGCTTGCGCGCAGGAAACCAGCGACGGCCGGCGAGGAGCAACCACAGGCTGAATATCCATACGATACACAGCACCAGGCCGATGAGGTGAGACAAAACAGGCATGGCGTTGGCAGCATACACCGGCGGCGAACGTGACGGCAACGAACCTGAAGCTGGAAAAGCGCTGGAGCGCGTCGGCGGAAGGGCACACCGCGCGTTCGGACCTGGGTGTGATTGCGTTGCATTGTGACGAGGTTCATACTATACATTCTCACTCGGGTAGGTGTAGCGTGCAAATCCTCGTTGAAAATATCGGCTCGTCCCCGACCGTGGTACAGTTTGACGAGGATGCTCAGACGCTGAATCGGTTCTTGAGCCATCGGCCGGGGCGGGATGGCGGCGAGTATAGGCTGACGAGTCCGCTGCGGGTTGCCCTGCACTATATGCGTTCCGGCGAAGACCTCTTGTTTGATGGCACGCTGAGCGGTGACCTGACCGGGCAATGTGCCCGTTGCCTCGACGAATTTCCGCTGGCATTGAGTCGCCCCTTCTCCTGGGTGCTTTTGCCGGCCGGTCCGCAGGGTGCTCTTGGCCGCGAAACCGAACTGAACCAGGAAGACCTGGCCGCGAGCTTTTATAGTGGGGATAGCGTTGATGTGTCGCTCCTGGTTCGAGAGCAGTTTTTCTTATCGCTGCCGAGTTCCCCGCTGTGTCAGGAGACGTGTAGGGGATTATGTGGGCAGTGTGGGGTGAATCTCAACAGCGAGGCGTGTTCCTGCCCGTCCGGCTGGACAGACCTGCGTCTCGCCGCCCTGGCGACCCTTCAGAAGACGGAAAAGACCCACTCGTAGCGTGTATATTGATGTGAGGAAGAGCAAGCTATGGCTGTACCAAAACGTAAAACGTCAAAGTCAAAACGTAACCAACGGCGCTCTCACCACGCGCTTGTCGCCCCACAGTGGTCAATCTGTTCCCAGTGCGGAGACCCCGTTCTGCCGCACCGTATCTGCGGCACCTGCGGCTATTACCGTGGGCGGCAAGTGCTGACGATTGAAGAAGAAGAGTGAGTCTCCCATGCGCCGCACTGAGGATGGCTTCCTGCCTGCCCGGGGAAGAACGGCGGTGAGCAGCCCACCATGTATATCGCGCTAGATGCTATGGGGGGCGACCTCGCTCCCCAGGCCGCTGTGGCCGGAGCCGTCCAAGCCGTCCAGGAATACGGGGTCTCCCTCCTCCTGGTTGGGGATCAGGAAAAGATTCGACAAGAGCTCAGCCGGAACGGACAGCGCGAGTCCTCTCAGCTCGCCATCCAGCACGCGAGCGAAGTTATCGAGATGGGAGATTCTCCGGTCGCGGCCCTGCGTCGCAAGCGTGACTCATCCCTGCGGGTCGCCTTTACCCAGGTCAAAGACGGAAAAGCCGGCGCTGTGGTGAGTGCCGGGAATTCGGGCGCCGTGCTCGGTCTGGCGATCACCCGGCTCGGCTGCCTGCCGGATGTGGAGCGCCCGGCTATCGTCACGGTCGTGCCCGCCCTAAGCGGTCGCACCTGCCTGGTTGACGCTGGGGCCAATGTTGAGTGTCAACCCGTGCACCTGGTGCAGTTTGCGATTATGGGCGAGGTCTATGCCCGGGTCGTGCGGGGCATTCGGAGTCCTCGCGTCGGCATTCTGAGTAACGGCGCGGAAGGCTCAAAAGGGACGGCAACCACGCGGGCCGCCCACGCCGTCCTCAGCGGCCTGCCCCTGAACTACATCGGTTATATTGAAGGCCGGGAGCTCAATAACAGTGGGGTCGACGTCGCGGTCACCGACGGATTTACCGGCAATATCGCGCTCAAGACGATGGAGGGATTTTATGACTTCACGCAGGGTCAGCTCCGCTCCCTCTTCTCGTCGAGTTGGCGCGGGAAGCTCGCCTTTCTGCTGCTCAAGCGTTCGTTTGCCGATTTGCGGACCAGCCTTGATTACGACGAAGTCGGCGGCGCGCCACTCCTGGGCACGGACGGCGTGACCATTATTGCGCACGGGTCGTCTTCACCCAAGGCGATCAAGAACGCGATCCGGGTTGCCCACGAATCGCTCCAGCGCGGCGTGAACCAGCACATTACTGAAAGCTTGCAGCGGCTACCAGACCTGGAAGCGCTGACTGCGGACGGCCGCGGACGCAGAATCTGGTCGCAACTCCGCCAGAAATTCCGCCCTACCAAAGACGCCGGCGCACAGGCCGGAACACCCGCCGCGCCTGACAAGCGCGGCCCACTCAACCGGCTCGATAACGCTGACGAAACGGAGCCTGCCGAATGAGCCGCCCGCTGGCCTTTCTTTTCCCTGGGCAGGGGTCTCAGGCTGTCGGCATGGGACGCGCCCTGGTTGAGCGGTTCTCTGTAGCGGCTGAGGTGTTTGCCGAGGCTGATGCCGCCCTGGGGTTCTCGTTATCCAGGCTGTGTTTTGAGGGGCCGGAAGAAGACCTGACCCTGACCCATAATACGCAGCCCGCCATTGTCACAACCAGCATTGCCGCCTGGCGGGCGCTGGCCCAGGAGGTGGACCTGCAACCGGCCTGCGTCGCCGGTCATAGTCTGGGCGAGTATTCGGCCCTGGTCGCGGCGGGTGCCTTGGACTTTGTCGACGCGGTCCGTATCGTGCGGGAGCGCGGCCGCCTGATGCAGGCGGCGGTCCCACCCGGGCTGGGCGCGATGGCGGCCCTGTTCGGCCTGTCCGAGCAGATTGTCGGAGCGGTGTGTGCGGAAGCGGCCCAGGGCGAAGTCGTCTCCCCGGCGAATCTGAATGGTGGCGGTCAGGTGGTCATCGCCGGTCATGCCGGGGCGGTCCACAGGGCCGTGGCGGCTGCCAAGGAACGGGGGGCAAAACGAGCCGTCGAACTTGCGGTCAGTGCGCCTTTTCACTGTGGCCTCATGGCACCGGCGGCGGACGGGCTGGCCCGTGTCCTCGAACCGAGCAGCGTTCATCCGCCGACGGTCGGGGTGATTGCCAATGCCACGGCCGAGGTCAACCGGGATGCGGAGCGGGTCAAAGACCTGCTGGTGCAACAGGTCACGGCGCCCGTTCGTTGGGAAGAGAGCATGCGGCGGGTGCGCGACCTCGGCTGTGAGGGCGCGGTTGAACTGGGGGCGGGGCGCGTCCTCAGCGGCTTGTTCAAACGCATTGATCGGCAGTTCCCGTGCGTTTCCGTGAGCGACCCCGACAGCTTGGCCACCAGCCTGGAGTTGGTCCGCTAATGGGCGTGGACGCAGGCGGCGGTTTGGACGGGCTCGTCGCCCTGGTGACCGGCGCCTCACGCGGGATTGGTCGCGCGATCGCGGAACGTCTGGCTCAAGACGGGGCGACTGTGGTGATTAATTATGTCAAGAATCACGCCGCGGCGGAGGATGTTCGAGCGGGTATTGAGGCTCGGGACGGACGGGCCGAAGTGTGTCAATTCGACATCGCAGACGGTGCGGCCGTCACAACCGCAACGCGAGATATTCTTGAGCGGCGGGGAAAGATAGACATTCTGGTCAACAATGCCGGTATGTCGATTGACACGCTGCTGGTCCGGCTCAAGGAAGACGAGTGGGAAACCGTCCTCAACACCAATTTGACCGGCGTCTTTCGCTGTACAAAGGCGGTCACCCGCTCCATGCTGAAGCAGCGTTTTGGTCGGATTATTAATCTGACGTCCGTGGTCGCCCAAACCGGGAATACCGGACAGGCGGCCTATTCAGCCGCAAAAGCCGGCATCATCGGTTTTACCAAGACGATGGCGAAAGAGCTCGCCTCACGCTCGATTACGGTGAATGCCGTCGCCCCAGGGTTTATTGAGACCGATATGACCGGGTCCTTGCCAGAAGAGGCGAAAACAGGATATCTGAGCCATATTCCGGCTGGCCGTTGGGGAAGGGTTGAGGAAGTTGCCGATACGGTAGCGTTCTTGGCAAACCCCCGAGCGGGCTATATCACTGGACAGACCATTAACGTCAATGGCGGCCTGTATATGTAACTGGAGTTGGTTCGGCCAACTCCTCAGATACCGCCGAGCGAAAAGAGAGAGGAGGTCCCGGCTATGGCAGCAGCTTCGCCCGAGGCACGCGTCAAGGAAATTATCTGTGAGCAATTGGGGGTGAGTGAGGACGAGGTCAGCCCGGATTCTTCGTTTATCGAAGATCTTGGCGCGGACTCGCTGGATATTGTCGAACTCGTGATGGCGCTGGAAGAAGAGTACGATACCGAAATCTCTGACGAACAGGCGGAAAAAATTCGGACGGTCCGCAACGTCATTGACTATATCGAAAGCCACCAATAGCCGGCCGGAGACGGGCTCAGGAGTGTCCAGACCGAAAGAATCGCAGTGGTCTCTAGGGGAGCCCTGCGATTTTCTATATCTATACAGGACAGGAGAAGGGGAACGGTTCGAGCGTGAAAATCGCCGTAGGGGAGGGAGAAGGAGCACTGCTATGACAAGTCAGCTCGCCCAGCACGACCCTGAGGTCTACGCCGCCATTCAAGAGGAGACGCGACGCCAGGAGTACAACCTTGAGCTCATCGCCTCAGAGAACGTGGTCAGCGAGGCTGTGCTGGAGGCGCAGGGGTCGGTGCTCACGAATAAGTATGCCGAAGGCTATCCCCGGAAGCGCTACTACGGCGGCTGCGAGTATGTGGATGTGGTCGAACAGCTCGCCATTGACCGAGCCCAGGCGCTGTTCGGTGCCGAGCACGTCAATGTCCAGCCGCACTCCGGAGCCCAGGCCAATATGGCCGCCTATTTCTCTCAGCTCCAGCCCGGAGATACCATCCTGAGCATGAACCTGTCGCACGGTGGGCATCTCACCCACGGCAGTCCGGTCAATTTTTCCGGGAAATTCTTTCGGGTCGTCCCCTATGGCGTCCGGGAGGACAACCAGCGGATTGACTACGCCGAGATTGCCGCCCTGGCGCGTCAACATCGGCCCAAGATGATCGTGGCCGGACACAGTGCCTATCCACGCCAGATTGACACGGTGCCCTTTCGCGACATCGCCGATGAGGTCGGGGCGCTGTTGATGGTCGATATTGCCCACTTTGCCGGGCTGGTGGCTGCCGGGCTGCACCCCTCTCCCGTGCCGTATGCCGATCTGGTGACGACCACGACCCATAAGACGCTGCGCGGGCCACGCGGTGGGATGATTATGTGTCGCCAGGATTTGGCCAAAAGCGTGAATGCGTCTGTCTTTCCGGGCAACCAGGGCGGGCCGCTGATGCATGTGATTGCGGCCAAGGCCGTGGCGCTGAAGGAAGCGGCCACACCGGAGTTTCAAGCCTATCAGCAGCAGATTATCGCCAACGCGCGGGCCCTGGCCGCCAGCCTCATCCGACAGGGGTTCCGCCTGGTCTCGGGCGGCACGGACAATCATCTGATGCTGCTCGATCTGCGCGAGACCGAACTGACCGGGAAAGTCGCCCAGGAAACCCTGGACCGGGCGCGGATTACGGTCAATAAAAACGCGATTCCGTTCGATACGCGCTCTCCCTTTGTGACCAGCGGGGTGCGTATCGGTACGCCGGCGGTGACGAGTCGGGGTATGAAAGAGGCCGAGATGGAGCAGGTTGCCGACCTGATTGCCCGCGCCCTGGGGCGAGTTGGCGATGAGCGGGGATTAGCTGCCATTGGTGAAGAGGTGCGTGCCTTGTGCCAGCAGTTCCCCGTCTATGCCCACCGGGTTGCGCGAACCGCATAAGAAGGAGAGTGACAAGTGATTAGTGATGAGTGGTTAGCCTTTCTACTCATTAACTCACCACTCACCACTCGCCACTGTCCACTATTTCTATGAAGTGTCCCTTTTGTTCCCACCTGGAAAGCCGCGTCATTGACTCTCGTTTGGGTCGGGAGGGTGATGTCACCCGCCGGCGGCGGGAGTGTGAAGAGTGTGAGCGACGCTTTACGACGTATGAACGGGTTGAAGAGATTCTCCCCCTGGTCGTCAAGAAGGACGGGCGGCGGGAGCCGTACGATCGGCTGAAAATCATCACCGGCCTCAAAAAAGCGTGCGAAAAACGTCCGATCAGCATTGAGACCATAGAAAATATTGCGGATCACATCGAGCGCACGCTCCAGGCACGCGGCGAGAAAGAGATCTCAGGCGCCGTTGTTGGCGAAGAAGTCATGCGCCGTTTGTACGATCTGGACAAGGTGGCGTATGTCCGGTTTTCTTCTGTGTATCGCTCTTTTCAAGACCTGGACGAGTTCATGTCCGAGCTCAAGGACCTCATTCAGGAACGCAGTACGGACGACGACAAACGGGCGCGCCGCGCCAAGCCGGAAAAGACGAAATCATGAACACTGATGAGGTGTTTATGCGGCGTGCGGTGGACCTCGCCACGCGGGCGCAGGGACGGACGAGTCCGAATCCCGTTGTGGGGGCGGTTCTGGTCCGCGGCGGTCGTATTGTGGGCGAGGGCTATCATCGACGGGCGGGACTGCCGCATGCCGAGATTGAAGCGCTGCGCAAAGCGCCCCAGCCGGTCCGTGGGGTAACCGTGTACGTCAACCTGGAACCGTGCGCGCACTCCGGCCGCACGCCCCCCTGCGCCCAGGCCCTGATCGAGGCGGGCGTCGCGCGGGTGGTGATCGGCATGACCGACCCCAACCCGCGGGTTCGCGGACGTGGGATACGACGGCTGCGCCGGGCCGGTATTGCGGTCACGACCGGCGTCCTCAAAGAGCTGTGCCAACGGACCAATGAGGATTTTGCGGTGGCGATCCGGACCGGACTGCCCTTTGTCAGCTTAAAACTGGCCGCTTCCCTGGACGGCCGCATCGCCACGGCGAGTGGAGATGCCCGCTGGATTAGTGGAGCGGCCTCACGGCGCAAAGTCCACGCGTTGCGCAACCAGGTAGACGCGATCCTGGTCGGCGCAGAAACCGTCCAAGCCGACGACCCCCAGTTGACGTGTCGCATCCGTGGGGGGCGGGATCCCCTGCGCGTCATTCTTGACGGGCGGCTCAGGATCAGCCCCCAGGCGCAGGTGTGTCGCCTCTCTTCCACAGCCGCAACCGTGATTGCCACCACGCGCCGCGCCGCCCAACTGCGGGGGGCGGCTTTCGAGCGGGCCGGGGTTGAAATCCTGGCCTTTCCCGGCAGGCGGGGGAAGATTCTGCTCCGTCCGGTGCTCGAAACCCTGGCCCAGCGCGGGGCGAAGCACGTGCTGATCGAGGGCGGCGGGCAGGTTGCGGCGGCCGCCCTGCACGAAGGGCTGGTGCATAAGCTCTTGTTTTTTTATGGCGCGCTGCTGCTGGGCGGTGATGGCCGGGCCATGCTCGCGCCGTTAGGGGTCGGACGGGTTGCCGAGGGAATAAAACTCCATACAATGCAGCTAGACCGCTGTGGGAACGATGTGGTGGTGTCAGGCTATATTCGGACATAAGGGGGGGCTATGCCAATCGCGCTCTCACCCATAGAAGAGGCGCTCCAACAGCTCAGCCAGGGGGAAATGGTTATCCTGGTGGAAAACGACACTGGGGAAGGGGAAGCGGACCTGTGTCTGGCGGCTGACCTGACCACACCGGCTGGCGTCAACTTCATGGCCACCCATGGCCGTGGCCTGGTCTGTTTGGCTCTGACCGAAGAGAAAATTCGCGAGCTCGGGATTCCCATGCTCGGGCATGGCTATGAGGGCAGTCGTCAACGCGCCTTTGGCGCCTCGATTGAGGCCCGCCGCGGCGTGACGACCGGGATATCGGCCTATGATCGCGCCGTGACGATCACGACCGCGGTCCGCGATGACGCCCGCCCGGCCGACCTGGTGATGCCGGGTCATATCTTCCCGCTCTTTGCTCACCGGGGTGGGGTGTTGGCCCGACGTGGTTTATCTGAAGCCGGGATTGATCTGGCCCGACTGGCTGGGGTCAGACCGGCGGCCACCTTATGCACGATTCTGCGCGACGACGGCGAGATCGCTCAGGGCCAGGAGATTGAAGCCTTCGCCCAAGCGCACGCCCTGCCGCTTGTGAGCATAGCCAGCCTGACCACCTATCGGCTCCGGACAGAATCCATCATTCACCGGGTGGGTGAGGGGGAAATCACGAGTCCGTTTGGCGGGAAATTTTTAGCCATCGTCTACCGAACCGAAGTCGATAGCCACGAACATATTGCCCTGGTCAAAGGCCGGATTACGACGCGGGAGCCGGTCACTGTCCGGGTCCATTCGCAGTGTTTAACCGGCGATGTGTTTGGTTCCGAGCGGTGTGACTGCGGCGAACAGCTCACGCATGCCATGGAGTGTATTGCCGAGGCCGGCCGTGGGGTGGTGATCTATCTGCAGCAAGAGGGTCGCGGCATAGGACTGGCCAATAAGATCCGCGCCTACGCCCTCCAGGATAGAGGTATGGACACGGTTGAAGCCAACCTCCATCTTGGCTTTGAGGAAGACCTCCGGGATTATGGCATTGGCGCCCAGATTCTCCGCGACCTGCGCGTCTCGCAGGTGCGTTTGCTGACGAATAATCCGCAGAAAATCAGTGGGCTCGAAGAATACGGGGTGAACGTGGTTGAACGCCAACCCATTGAGACGCCCCCCCACAAGGGGAATATTCTCTATCTCCAGGCCAAGAAAGACAAACTGGGGCATTTGTTCTCTGAGCTCAAACCCTTGCTCTGATAGCGTCAGGTGGCTCAATCATTTTTTGAATAGGGGAAGCTATGGCCCGGATCATTACTGGTAAGCTTGATGCGACGGGGATGCGGTTTGGCGTCGTCGTGTCGCAGTTCAATGGTTTGATCACTGAGCGTTTACAGGCGGGTGCCATTGACGCCTTCTGCCGCCATGGGGCGCGGGACGAAGACCTTGATGTGGTGTTGGTTCCGGGAGCGTTTGACATCCCCCTGTTTGCGCAGCGGATGGCAACCAGCGGACGCTACGAGGCCGTGGTGTGTGTGGGGGCGGTCATCAAAGGCGAGACGCCGCACTTCGATTATATTGCGGCGGCCATGACCCAGGGCATTAAAGAAATCATGCTCTCCTCCGGCGTACCCGTCACCTTTGGGGTGCTGACCACGGACTCCGTTGAGCAGGCGCTTGACCGGGCCGGAGCAAAACTCGGCAATAAGGGCTGGGAGGCGGCGCTGTCCGCTATTGAGATGGTCCACGCCCTCAGGGCCTTGCAGGAAATCGAGTAAGTGGCGTATGGCAGCCCGTGGAACTCGACGCCAGGAGCGTGAACATGCCCTCCAGGTCCTGTACCAGATTGATCTCAGCGGGGTGACTCCGCGGCAGGCGCTGGCGCTCTTTGAGCGGTGCTTTACCCAGGCGACCGAGGTCGGGGGGTTTACCGCGGATTTGGTGACCGGGACGTGGCGCGAGCGGCGGCAGCTTGACGGCATGATCGCCGCTGCCGCCGAGCACTGGCGGATCGGTCGTTTGCCCAAGGTTGATTTGAATCTGCTCCGTCTCGGGGCGTATGAATTGGCAACCTACCCCGACTTATCCGCGGGGGTGACGATTAACGAAGCCATTGAGATTGCCCGCCGCTACTGTAGTGACGACGCGCCGACCTTTGTCAATGGCGTGCTGGATCGGATTGCGCGCGTTGTTGGAAAGAGTAAACGTGTCCTCCACTAGACATGCAGATGTTGACACGTTTACTCTTTGAAGAAAGCACAGCCTCATGAGTCTCTCGAATAAGCCGTCCAACGGAGCCGCGGCGGAAACGCCCGCCGGCGGGAAAGTGCGTTATCAGCCCGGCGTCGTCGAGCCCAAATGGCAGCGCTATTGGCTGGAGCACAAGACTTTTCGTGCTGAGATCGATCGGCACAAGCCAAAATACTATATCCTGGATATGTTCCCGTATCCGAGTGCCGCCGGACTGCACGTCGGCCACCCCGAGGGCTATACCGCCACCGATATCCTGGCCCGCTATAAGCGCATGCGGGGCTGTAACGTCCTGCATCCCATGGGCTGGGATGCGTTCGGACTGCCCGCGGAACAGTATGCGATTGAGACGGGTACCCACCCGCGTGAAACAACGGCTCGCAATATCACGACTTTTCGGCGTCAGATCCAGGCCCTGGGCTTTTCCTACGATTGGGACCGGGAGATTTCTACCTGTGAGCCCGACTACTATCGCTGGACGCAATGGATTTTCCTCAAACTGTACGAGCGCGGTCTGGCCTATATGGCAGAGGTAGCGGTCAATTGGTGCCCGGCCCTAGGCACGGTCCTGGCCAACGAAGAGGTCATCGACGGCAAGAGTGAGCGCGGCGGACACGAGGTCATCCGCAAGCCCATGCGGCAGTGGATGCTGCGGATTACGGCCTATGCGGAACGGCTGTTAGCCGGACTCGACGACCTCGATTGGCCGGAAAATGTCAAGGAAATGCAGCGCAACTGGATCGGGCGGAGCGAGGGCGCCCGCATTCGTTTCCGGCTGTGTCACGGCGATGGTAGTGCGTTTGCGGAAGAGGATGCCTCTTTCGATGTCTTTACCACGCGCCCGGATACGCTGTTCGGCGCGACCTATTGTGTCCTGGCCCCGGAACATCCCTTGGTGGAGCGCATCACCACCCCGAAAAATCGGGCCGCGGTTGCGGCGTATACACAAGAGGCGCTGCGCAAGTCCGACCTGGCCCGCACGGAACTGCTGAAAGAAAAGACCGGGGTCAACACGGGCGGCTATGCCCTGAATCCCGTCAATGGCGAGCCGATTCCGATTTGGGTCGCGGACTATGTCCTGTTCACCTATGGGACCGGGGCGATTATGGCCGTGCCGGGCGGAGACGAGCGAGACTGGGATTTTGCCCGCCAGTTTGACATCCAGATTATCGAAGTCGTCCAGGGTGGGGATATCGAAACCGGCGCCTATACCGGGGACGGCCCCCATGTGAACTCCGGCTTTCTGGATGGCCTCAACGTGGCCGCGGCCAAGAAAAAGATGCAGGCCTGGCTGGAGGAGAACGGACACGGCGAAGGCACGGTGAACTATAAGCTCCGAGACTGGCTGTTCAGTCGCCAGCGCTATTGGGGCGAGCCGTTTCCGATTCTCCATATAGACGGGCAACCTCAGCCGCTTGCGCCACACGACCTGCCCGTACTCCTGCCCGAGGTCGAGAGTTTTCGACCAACCGGAACCGGCGAGCCACCGCTGGCCGCGGCTCGGGACTGGGTGGAGACGACAGAGCCGGCATCGGGTCAGCCGGCTCTGCGGGAAACCAACACCATGCCCCAGTGGGCCGGGAGCTGCTGGTATTTTCTGCGTTTCCTGGACCCGCACAATACGGACAAGCCGTGGGACGCGGACCCGGAGCAATACTGGATGCCGGTGGATTTATACGTCGGGGGAGTGGAGCACGCCGTGCTGCACCTATTGTACGCCCGCTTCTGGCACCACGTCCTGTATGACTGCGGCCTCGTATCCACGCCCGAACCCTTCCAGCGTCTGGTCAATCAAGGCATGATCCTGGGGCTCAGTTATCGCTATTACCAGGACGAGCAGGGGCAGCGTTATGCGGCCCAGGCCGTTGAGAAGATCAATCGAGAGGGCAACGAGGAGGCCGAGTACGCGCTTCGGGCAGACCCGAGGACACCGCTCGGCGTGGCCTACGTCCCGGTAGACCAGGTGGTGTGGCGAGACGACAAGCCCTATCACCCGGATGATACGGACCTGGAACTGGAGCTCCAAACCGACAAAATGTCGAAATCACGGGGCAATGTGGTGAATCCGGATGCCGTGATTGCGGAATATGGGGCCGATGCGCTGCGCTGCTATGAGATGTTTATGGGGCCGCTTGAGCAGGTCAAACCCTGGAATACGCGCTCGGTTGCCGGCGTGTATCGCTTCCTGCATCGGGCCTGGGCGTTGATTGTCGCCGACACCGGCGAGCTGCGCTCGGCTATTACCGACGCGGACCCGCAGCCCGACGCAGCGCTCACCCGCCTCTTTCATAAAACGGTGAAAAAAGTCACCGAAGACATCGAAGGCATGCGCTTCCACACCGCGCTGAGCGCCCTGATGGTGTTTGTGAACGACGCGCAAAAGGCGGCTCGCCTGCCGCGGGTTCTGGCTGAAGGCTTTGTGCTGTTGCTCGCTCCCTTTGCGCCCCATCTGGGCGAAGAATTGTGGCAGCGTCTGGGGCACGCGGATACCCTGACGTACGAAACCTGGCCGGCGTACGACCCGGAGCTCACTCAGGAGGAGACCGTCACCATCGCGGTCCAGGTCAACGGAAAATTCCGGGCGACCGTTGAGCTGGCCGTTGACGCGGATAAGGAAGCCGCCCTGGACGCGGCGCGGAGGCAGGACAAGGTGGCCGCGCATTTAGCCGGCAAGACCATCCGGCGCGAAATCGTCGTGCCGGGGCGACTGGTGAACTTCGTTCTCGCCTAGCGTATCCCGGCCAAGGTCTCTCATGAAGAAAAGCAGGCTAGCGTCTTCCATTCTGACCGCCGCATGTGTCTGCCTGTGGAGCGCGTGTGGCTATCATTTTTCCGGGGCGACCCCCTTACCGCAGGGCATCCGGAGTGTGAGCTTTGCCGAGTTCTCCAACCATACGCTTGAGACCGGTGTGGAAAAGGAACTCCAGTGGGCCATTGAGCGAGAGTTTCGGGCACGGCGGAATCTTCGGGTAAGCGACCTGGGCGAAGGTGTGGTCTCCGTCCAACTCCAGAGGTTAGACCTGCGTCCGTTTTCATTTGACCGCCGCGACCAGGTCCTTGAGTACGAACTGGTGCTGGCCCTCGATATCCAGCTTACCGACCGGGGAAGCGGGAAAGTCCTGTGGCAGGCGGACGACCTGCGAGTGACGGAATATTACAGCGCCATTCCCCAGGTCCTGGTGACGACCTCGCCCGAATTTCTGCAGGGCACGCTCGACCCTGGAGACCTGCCCGGCCTGACCGATGTGCAGTTCTCAGAGACGCAGCGCCGCCTCGCCGTTGGGCGCCTCTTTAGCGCGGCGGCGCGTGAGGTCTCGTTTCGTCTGGGCGATAATTTCTAATGGAAGGAGAGGGGCCATAAGGCCCCTTGGCAATTCCCCATGAATGTTACCCGCTCCGTCTACGGGTCTATACGGGTCTATGCATCTGCCAGTAAGGATGCCCGACCTTGCAGATCAGGTGTATAGAGACCGTCGAATGATGGGATAATGTCTGTATTTCCCTTTCGCTGTCACAGACACAACCGTTTCAGGGAAATGGGCTGCGACCTCGCGCCGAACCTGGGTTTCAAAGCGGTGAAGTTGCCGTTCCGCGTCCACGGATTAGGATTCCGACTCAGGGCGGTCAAATTCCTGCACGGCTGCCAACAGGCCGGTGTGCTCCATATGCCGGGCTTCCCACTCCATGAGGTCGCGTTCAACCTCATAAGAGCGACGTTGCGGAATGTTGCCAGTTTGCCATGCCACGGCAAATTCGGCGAACGGCATCCCATACTTGGTCTCAAAGCCGCCCAGCGCCGTACTGCATTCTCGAAGCTGTGACTCCAGACGTTCTCGGGTCACATTCGCCAGCTTGGTTTCAAGGTCTTCGCCCGGCGCAAACGCCTCAAGGACACGAACGAGTTTCTCGCTGACGGTGACAATCGGCATGACAGCTCCCTCTTCTGATTTGAACCTAGCCTCGGAATAAAACCTGGTCAAGAAAAGCGCCCCTCGCAGCGCTGCCCGCCTATTCCCTCGCCCCTGGAGGGAGAGGGCTAGGGTGAGGGGGTTTCCCACAGCTCCACGCCCCATATTTGAGAGATAAGAGCTGCGACGGTGCAAGGGCAAAAAAACAAGTATATGTTCGGTCACCAGAAAATAGGAAGGGATTAAGGGGAAGTGGTAACTACTATGGAAAAAGGCTCGGCTTACGAGAAGACCGTCCGTCATCTGGCCCACGTTCGGTGTGATGGCGATACGTTCGTCCTACATGACTTGGGTGAGCACTTGCGCGGGGTAGGGAGACTTGCAGAAGAATACGCCCAGGATAAAGATGCCGTCAGAGCACCGGCCTTAACGGGCCGGTGAGGATTGAAGCCTGAGTCAGCACGACTTTCCAGGCAACGGACGGGAATAGAAGCAATCAAGAAGAGACGGAGGCGGCGGTTTTATGTTTATGGACCAGTTTTGAGAGCTGGCCAATATAACGGTCTGCCGCGTGTTTGGGCATAAGACGTTTCTGACCCGCCCGATGGAGTGCGCTGACCGCCGTCCGCAGAGAACTCTCGACCGCGGCGCTCTCTCCGCTCTCGACCGCTGCCCCGACCTTTTTCATAAGGGTCTTCACCCGTGATTTTGCCGCGTGGTTGCGGGCGCGCCGCACCTCGCTCTGGCGATGACGTTTCTTTTCTCCTGATGCCACGTACAATACTCCTCTCTGACTAAGGTACTGTTCCTACCACGGGCGGGGAGACGAATCAATGTCGCGCAAGAGCTGGCGGCTGAGGCGGACGGCGGGGCAAAGGGGTGGACCCAACGCGGCCAGGTCCGGTGTACGCGGCGCACAACAAGACGCAGGAGAAAACGCCCAGGTTGTTCGGGCGGTTGGACAGATCGGTGGGCTGACGCTGCTGAGCCGCATTGCCGGCCTGGGTCGGGATATGGTGATTGGCTACGTCTTTGGGGCGGGCCCGGCCGCCGACGCGTTTTTTGTGGCGTTCCGCATTCCCAACCTGCTCCGGCGGCTCGTCGGTGAGGGGGCAACCGACGCCGCCGTTGTGCCGGTGCTGACCACCTATCTCGCCCGGCGCTCACGCGCGGCGAGTCGCATGATTCGCGCCTTCTTCGGGACCGGCCTCGGCCTGCTGCTCGTTTTGACCGGCCTGGGGATCTGCTTTGCCGCCCCCATCACCCGCCTCTTCGCCCCCGGCTTTACGGGCGACAAGTTGCTGCTCACCACCGATTTGACCCGCGTCATGTTTGTCTATCTCTTCTGGGTTGGCGGGGCGGCGTTGGCCATGGGGGTCTTGCATGCGCTGCGGCACTTTACGGCCCCGGCCTTTGCGCCGGTGCTGTTTAACGCGGCGGTCATCTTGAGCGTACTCGGCCTGTCTGCCCATATGGCCGAGCCGGTGATGAGTCTGGCCTATGGGGTCGTGCTGGGTGGCGTCTGCCAACTCCTGTGGCAGCTGGCCGCCCTCGTCCGCCACGGGGTGTCGTTACGTCTGAGTTGGCAGCCCGGCCATCCGGCCTTACGGCGTATGGGCCGGCTCTTGGTGCCGCTCGTCTTTGGGACCGGCATTTTTCAACTCAATCAAATCATCAGCACCCTGCTGGCCTCGCTACTCGCGGACGGAAGCGTCGCCTGTCTGTGGTATGCCAGCCGTTTGTTTGAATTTCCCGTTGGGATTTTTGTGGTTGCCCTGAGTACCGCGGTCTTACCCAGCCTGGCGACGCAGGCCGGGCAGCGCGACTGGGCCGGCCTGCAGGAAAGTCTGGGCTTCGCCCTGCGGCTGGTCAATGTGGTCACCCTGCCCGCGGCGGTCGGGCTGGCGGTGCTGGCGACGCCTGTGACGACGGTCCTGTTTTTCAGAGGCGCCTTTTCCGCTCAGGACGTTGTGCTGACGGCCACGGTCCTCCAGGCGCTGGCCCTGGGTTTATGGGCGGTTGCGGCGACCCGTCAGGTCACGGCCTGTTTGTATGCCCTCGGGGATACCCGGACGCCGGTCTGGGGCGGGGTGGTTGCCCTCGTGGTGAAAATAGGCGCCAGCCTGGTCCTCATGGGCGGTATCAGTCTCCCCGCTGAGACGAACTGGCTGGCGCAGGGTGTGGCCGCCGTGAGCGGCCTGCTCTCGATGCAGAATTGGGGGGTGGTCGGTCTTGTCGCCGCAACCTCGCTCGCCGCACTGGCCAATCTGGTATTCCAAGCCGTCCGCCTCTCACGCCGTTTTCCGGCCTTTGCGTGGCACCAATGGGCCGTCTCGCTGCTGTGGAGTGGTATCGCCTCGGTCGGGATGCTGATCGTCCTGGGGTGGTTTGTGGGGCAGGTTGACTGGCTTGGCCCGGCCGGTTCGCGTCTCAGCCGGCTGGCGAGTCTGGGCGGGGCCATATTAATCGGTTTGGGGAGTTTTGTGGTCCTGGTCTGGCCGGGTGGGAAAGCCGAACTGCGCGCCTTAGTGGGCATCCTACCCCAGCGTCTGCTTGGCCGCCTGCCACAATTCCTCCAGCCGCATCAGTGAGGTGTGATAGATATCCTGCCGGTCGTGGGCGAGCCGCTCCTCGATATACCGAAAGCGTTTGCTAAAACGACTGCTGGCCTTGCGCAGGGCAGACTCGGCGTCCAGGTCAAGATGACGGGCGAGGCTGGTCAAGGCCAGCAACAGGTCGCCGAGTTCATGTTCCTGCTGCTCGGTGTGCGTCGTTGCCAGTGCCGCTGCCAACTCCTGGTACTCTTCCGTCACCTTTTCAAAGACCGCCGTGGCTGACGGCCAGTCAAAACCGACCCGGGCGGCCTTTTCGCCGAGGCGCTGCGCCTGGATCAAGGCCGGTGCGCCCTTGGGAACGCCGGCCAGAATGGATTGATCCGCGCTTCCTCTTTCCCGCTTTTTTGCCCGCTTCTCCTGGGCTTTGATTTTGGCCCAATTCTGACTGACCTCTTCGGCGCTCTCGACTTTCAGGTCACTGAATACATGCGGGTGGCGGCGGGTCATTTTATCGGCAATGGCTTGGGCCACATCGTCAATCGTGAATTCCCCGGCTTCGGCCATAAGCTGAGCGTGAAAAACGATCTGGAGGAGCAAATCCCCCAATTCCTCTTTCAACTCAGCCCAGTCCTCAGCCTCAAGGGCGTCCAGCACTTCATACGTCTCTTCGATCAGGTAGGGCTTGAGGGTCTGGGGCGTTTGCTCTTTATCCCACGGGCAGCCGTTCGGACTGCGCAGCGTCGCCATAATGCTGACGAGTCGATCAAATGCAGGCTGGGGACTGTGTGCCATGCCAGACGGGATAGAGGAAAAGCGGGTGTGGGGCAAGGACGGCGTCTCTCACCCAAGCACTTTCTGCGTTGTGCGAAAATGCAGCTTGGCGACCTGGCCCAGGCTGTCCGGACCGTACTGCTCCACAACGGCTTTGCCCGCGGCGATGACCTGAGGGCCGGCGCCTTTCGGCAGCGGGAGGGCAAAGTGGCGGCTTAAATCCTGCAAGCGGCGTAAGAATTCCGCCCGGGCGACCAGCGAGGCGGCGGCCACGGCCAGCTCTTGTTCGGCGCGCGGCTTTTGAATGAGTGTGACCGCCCGGCCTTTTTGCATCAGGGCATTATCGAGAAAGCGCGCATTCCCGAATTGGTCGGCAATCACCTGTTCGCAGGTGACTGTTTCCAAGAGGTTTTCTATGGCGCGGGCATGTCCCCAGGCGAGCAGGACGTTGAGATTCTTGAGCGAGGCGTACAGGCTGTTGTAGCGCTCAGGGCCAATGGTCACGAGGGTGGTCGGACACAGCGTGCGGATGTGGGCGGCCAGGCTATGGGCGCGTTTATCCGAGCAGGTCTTGCTATCCCGCACGCCCAAGTCGCGCAGCCGGGCTTCCTGGTCCGGCGTCACATGTGCCCCGGCGATGACCAGCGGGCCGAAATAATCCCCCTTGCCGGATTCATCGATCCCAATTGTGCCGGCGCTGGGGGAGGCGGTCGTCATAGCGTAGCGGGAGACTGGAAGCCGGTTTGCGGACGATGGGGCTCGTCGCGAATGAGGACCGCACTCCCGCGGACCACCACTCGGCCTTCGGCAAAGAGCTTGACGGCGGCCGGGTAGATGCGATGTTCCTGGGCCAGAATCCGGGCGCTCAGGCTGTCTTCCGTATCGTCAGGATAGACGGGGACGGCGGCCTGCATGATAATCGGGCCATGATCCATTTCTTCGTCAACCAGGTGGACGGTTGCGCCGCTAATCCGCACGCCCCGTTCCAGCGCCTGGCGCTGCGCGTGCAGACCGGGGAAGGCCGGCAGGAGGGCGGGGTGGATATTCAGAATACGCTGCGGGAAAGCCTGAATAAAACGTGCCGAGAGCAGGCGCATAAAGCCGGCCAGAATGACCAGTTCAACCCCGTGGTCTTGCAAGAGGGTGACCAGGTGTTGGTCGAACTGTTCCCGAGACGCAAAACCCGTGTGCGCAATCACGGCGGTTGACAGTCCGTGCCGCCGCGCTCGCACCAAGCCATAGGCATCGCTCCGGTTACTGACCACGATACGAATATGGGCCGACAGGTCTCTGCACTCAACGGCATCGATAATGGCCTGGAGGTTGGTACCGCCCCCGGAAATGAGAACGCCAAGAGAGAGAGGTGTCGTCATACGCTCTTAGAGATCGGCCACGCGGGCCGCAGTGAAAACATCGACACTGCGTGCCCCATTCTGGTACAGGGTTCGGGCGCACTCTTCAACCGTCGCGCCGGATGTATACACGTCGTCCACCAGGAGCAGGCGTTTTCCCTTGGCCAGGGCGGGCGTGTTCACCCCAAAGGCTCCTCGGACATTGGCGCGCCGGTCTGCTTTACTCAGTTGCGTCTGGGGTGGGGTCGGCCGGGTGCGACTGAGCAGCCAGGGATCAACCGGAGCGTTGATGCGCAGCCCAATCGCACGGGCCAGGATGAGCGATTGATTGAATCCACGCCAGCGCAGTCTGGTCAGGTGCAGGGGGACCGGAATAACGCGGTCATAGTTCTGCGCCTGCCCTGCGTCCCGCTCCTGGGCGAGGGAAAAATGACGCGCCGTGAGTCCGGCGAGTGCCTGGCCGGCTCTCATATTGCGCCCATACTTAAACCGGAGAATGCTCTGACGCAGAGGCTGGGGCGCGCCGCTTGGTGTACTGTACGCAGCCCACGCCCGCGCGCGACGAAAGCTGGGCGGCTGTTGCCGGCACTGGGGGCAGATATGGTCGGGTCCGACTCTGGAGGCAAAGGGCCGGCCGCAACGGGTGCAGAGCGGGGAGTGGATGACGTGAATCCAGCCCTGACACGTCAGGCAGAAGGCGCGGTCCGCAGGAAGACCGCTGGAGCAGTTGAGGCAGCGCCACGGATACAGCAGGCTGAGTGCTGTCCGCGCCGCGCTACCGAGTCGGTCAAGCCAGGCTTGTCTGCCGCTCTGCCGAGTGCTTACGATGGTCCTCTCCCTGGCGTTCGTTTTGTCTGTCAAAATTCCTTAAGGCCTTGTTTTGGGAGGTGCGCTCGTATACTGGTGGCTGCACTGTAACATAGATTTTTTCTCGTCCTGCCCATGAGTCTGAGCCCAGGGCTGATAGGTGGCGCTCCTGATCCATAACAGCAGGGGGGAGCCCCTTCTGCTCCAATATCTTGTCAGCACCACAAGCGACACCTTGACAAACGGAGACGGGGGCGGGCCGGTAGAGAGAGGAATTGGTAATGGCGAATACCCAACGGGCAATCGCGCCGATGTTGCGCCTGCCCGCTGCTCCGGACGAGAAGCCGTATCTTGTCGGATATCGATGTCCCGAGTGTCAGGCCACCTATATCGGTGGGAACCGGGTCGGGTGCAGCAAATGTACCTATGTCGGAGATTTGCCCGAGGTGCGGCTCAGCGATCACGGTACGCTCTACGTGTACTCCATCGTGCACCAGTCCGCACCCGGCATTCCGGTCCCGTACGTCTCCGCCATTGTTGACCTCCCGGAAGGGGTGAGCGTCCGGTGCAATTTAGTCGATATTGAGCCCGACCCGCAGAAGATCGAATTTGGCCTGCCGGTGGACATGGTGACGCGGAAGGTGCGCGAACGGAAGGAAAAAAACGCGCACGGGGATGAGGAGACCATTGACATTATTGCTTTCTTTTTCAGGCCAGGTAAGGATTAAAGGAAGCTGATAACGGCAAAGGGGTGTAAGTTATGAGAGACGTATATGTGGTCGGTGTCGGCATGATTAAGTTTGGACGCTACCCGGACAAGGATGTGTCCCAAATGGGAGCGGAAGCGGGAGTTCTCGCCCTCAAGGACGCCGGGGCGTCCATCAAGGATGTTGAGATGCTGGTGTGTGGGAATTTGTTCCAGGCCAACGCCATGAATGCCCAGAAGATTCTGCAGCAGATTGGCCAGACCGGCATCCCTGCCCTCAATGTCTCCAACGCCTGCGCGACCGGTTCGACCGCCTTTCGCGAGGCCTATATCGGTGTCGCGTCAGGGATGTACGATACCACCATGGCCGTTGGTGTTGAGCAGATGGGCAAGATGGGCTTGCTCGGTGGCGGAGCCCGGAGCGGAGGAGAGAGCGTTGAGGGTGTATTGGGCAGTGGCCTGATGCCGGCCGTCTTTGGTCAGGCCGGCGTGGAACATATGCGCAAGCACGGAACGACGGCCGCGCATTTCGCCAAAATCTCAGTCAAGAACCATAAGCACTCAGTCCACAACCCCTTGTCCCAATACCAGATTGAAGTGTCGCTGGATGATGTGCTGAACGCCCGTATGGTTGCCTATCCCAATACGCTCTATATGTGTTGCCCGACTGGGGACGGTGCGGCGGCGGCGCTCTTGATGTCAGAAGACAAGATGAAGCAGTTTACCCGGAAACCGATAAAAGTCGCGGCTTCTGTCCTTACCTCGGACCCCTATACCGCTCGGGACCTGACCATGCCCGATGTCAATACCTTGACGCACAATGCGGCAAAAGAAGCCTATGAAAAAGCCGGTATCGGGCCGCAAGACCTGAGTTTGGTCGAGCTCCACGATTGTTTTGCCACAGCAGAGTTGCTGCATTACGAGAATCTGGGCCTGTGTGATGCAGGGGAAGCCGGGCGGATGATTGACGCAGGGCGCACCGAACTGGGTGGCGATATTCCGGTCAACGCCAGTGGCGGCCTGCTCTCCAAGGGACATCCGCTGGGGGCAACCGGAGTCGCGAATATCTATGAAATCGTCACGCAGCTTCGAGGCCAGGCGGGCGCGCGCCAAGTTGAAGGAGCCCAGGCTGGCCTCGCCCATGTGATCGGCCTCGGGTCGGCCTGTACGATCCATATCCTGACCGCCTAACTGCTGAAGTCTACGATTATTGTGTGGAGGGGTTGGTGCGCAAGCGTCACCAACCCCCGTTGCGCTTGTGCGGAACGTCCGTGCCAGACAGAGGACGGGACGGTATGGGGGAGTTATGGACCTACCGATTGTAAAAAAGCTGAAAAAAGAACTCGACGAGTTATACCACGAACTCAATGTCCGCATTCCGAAAGACCTCCACGAGGCTGCTGCTCACGGCGACCTGAGTGAAAATGCCGAGTACGACGCGGCGCGCGGGCGGCAAGACTATGTCCAGGCCCGTATCGCCCAACTGACTGAACGGATGCAGCAACTCTCGCTGTATGACCTGTCGAGTATTCCAAAAGGTTCGATTGCCTATGGCAGCCGGGTCACCCTCGAAGAGGTCGATTCGGGCGAGGTGGTTGAGTATCAGATCGTTTTTCCTGAAGAAGTTGACCCGGCTGCGGGACAAATTTCGCTCCACTCTCCGATCGGCCAGGCGCTTTTGCACAAGGAACTCGACGACGAGGTAGAGATTGTCACTCCTCAGGGGAAAGAGTCCTATACTATTATCGCGCTGGCAACCCTGCACGATATTGAAAGCGGTGGAGAGGAAAAATGAGACGAGCTACGCCTCTTGCGTGATGGCAGAGGATCGTCTAGCTTAGGGCGGGAAGCAGGGGAAAAGTGGGCGGTAGCCCACTTTTTTTTTCAATATGCAACCCTCAGTCCAAGAGATTATCCAGCAGGTTGAAACCCTGACCACGCCCCTGGCTGAGGATGAAGGCTTTGAGTTGTGGGGCGTGGACTTGTTGACCGAGAATGGCCGCTGGGTATTACGGGTTTTGCTGGAAAACACAGCCGGGGTGACGCTTGATGATTGTACGCGAGTCCATAGACAACTGAGCGATTTGCTTGATGTGCACGATCCTATTCCATGGCGCTACACCCTTGAAGTCTCCTCTCCCGGTCTCCAGCGTCCGCTCTTTCGCCCCAGCCAGTGTCAACGCTATGTGGGACAACCGATCCGCGTACAGACCAGGACCGCCCAGGACGGCAAGCGGGCTTTCATTGGCCCGATATGTGCAGTAGAAGAGAATGCTATCAGCGTGGTTGACCAAGAAAGAGGAAAAGTTCGGGTGAGCTGGGCGAATGTGGCGCGGGCTCATGTTGATCTGCCTCTCCCCCTGCCTGGGAAGAGTCCTGAGAAGAAGAAACGGAAAAGCCGGCGCCGCCAGACGAGGTAACCGCTATGCAGCCAGACTTGAATCGGGTGATCGAACAAGTCAGTAAAGAAAAGGGGATGGACCGGGGCGTTATTGTCGAGGCACTTGAGAGCGCCATGCTGTCTGCGGCCCGCCGGACCTTTGGCCAGAAGCAGATTGAAGCGAAATTTAACGAGGACATCGGTGAGATTGAACTCTTTGAAATTAAAACGGTTGTCGTGACTGTGACCGATGCGGAAACCGAAATAGACGTGGCGGCAGCGCAAGAGACGCTGGACCCTGAGGCGCAGCTTGGCGACGAACTGCTCAGCAAGCTGCCCGCGGCTTCTTTTGGACGCATTGCCGCCCAAGTGGCAAAGCAGAGTGTCATTCAGAAGGTCCGCGAGGCAGAACGTGAACTGATCTATAATGAATTCAAGAATCGTAAGGGCGAACTCTTCTCGGGGATCGTCCAGCGCGTTGAACGGCGTAACATCATTGTCAATTTGGGTCGGACTGACGCCGTCCTGCCCGAAAAGGAACAGATTCCCTGGGAGCGATACCGTCAGGGGGACCGCATCCGGGCCTATATTCTTGATGTCGATATGGCGCAAAAAGGTCCCCAGATCGTGCTGTCTCGAACCCACCCCGGGTTCTTGATCAAACTGTTCGAACAAGAGGCCCCGGAGGTGTACGAAGGCATTGTGGAAATCAAGGGTGCCGCCCGAGAACCGGGCACCCGCGCAAAGATTGGGGTGCACTCAACCGACCCTGATGTCGACCCGGTGGGAGCCTGTGTCGGGATGAAGGGAACACGTGTCCAAGCCGTTGTCCAGGAACTCCGGGGAGAACGGATAGATATCGTTCCCTGGACACCGGACCCGGCTGAATATGTCTGTCGAGCTATTCTGCCGGCCAGGGTTGCCAAGATTATTCTGGATGAAGATGAAAACACGATGGAAGTGATCGTCCCGGACGATCAGCTCTCGCTTGCTATTGGGAAGAAGGGCCAAAATGTCCGGTTGGCTTCCCGCCTGACGAACTGGAAGCTGGACGTTCGGTCCGAGTCAGAAGTAGAGTTGGAACATGTCCAAGTCCTCGAAGCCTTGAATGCCATCCCAGGGATAGGGGAGTCAAACGCTGATATTACGGCCGAGCTCTTATACCAGCAGGGCTTTAAGTCGGCTCAGGACATCGCCGCTGCCGATACTGAGGCGCTGCTTGAAATCGAAGGGATAGGGCCGGACCGGGCGCCAGCGATTTGGACCGCGGCCAAGGCGCAGGCGGAGAAAATAGCGGCGGAACAGGAGGCCGAGCTCAGCGAACAGGAGACGGAGGCGGTTGAGGCGCCGGCGGCAAATATGCGAGAAGAATCTGCTGAGGCGCCCGTTGGTGGAGGCGACCGAGCGGAACAGGAGGCCGAGCGCAGCGAACAGGAGACGGAGGCGGTTGAGGCGCCGGCGGCAAACATGCGAGAAGAATCCGCTGAGGCGCCCGTTGGTGGAGGCGACCGAGTAGAGCCGACAGAGACAACGACCGAGGACGTATGAAGCCCACTGAGCCGATTCGGACCTGTCTGGGATGTGGCCGCCGAGAGAAGAAAGGCCGGTTGTTACGGTTGACGGCGACGCCTGAGGGTCGGCTCATTCCGGCTCGCAGCCGTGGTCGCGGTGGGTATCTGCATGCCAGCCGAGAATGTGTTAATGCTTTTGTCAACGCACGGACGAAGAATTGTCGCTCCTTACGAGCGGTATGCTCCCGCGAGGCACGGGTCAGCTATGCTGCCCTGATAGAGCCCAGCCTGCCGGGGTGAAGAGACGGCGACGAGGTCATATGTCACGCAAGCGCATCCATGAATTAGCCAAAGAATGGGGAGTCGAAACGCGGCAAGTGCTGACTCAGCTTGAAGCTCAGGGCACCCATGGGAAAAAGGCCCAAAGCACACTCTCGGAGCAGGAGGTCGACGCCGTGCAGCAGGCGCTTCGGTCGCCTACGCCGCCCGCGCTCGTTCTCGGAGAAGAAAAAGTCGTTGCCGAGCGCGTTGTCACCGAGCTTGACCAGCAAAAAGAGCATGTTGTGACCGCTCGGGAAGAGATTCGCGAGAATCGGATTCGCCCCAACCTGATTCGACGCCGAAGGCGCGTCGAGGTCCTGAACGATGACACCGCTACGTGGTCCGAAGAAGTCCTGAACGATGACACCGCGACGTGGTCCGAATCTGCGCCTGTCGCATTTTCAGCGCCAACTGTCGAAGAGCCGCTGCCGACGTTTGCACCTGTCGCATTTGATGCTCCCGTACAACCGCCCGCTCCGTTCATTCCCGAGCCTCTGTCTGTCGAGACGCCCGCCTTCGAGCTCCCTTCCGAGTCGAGGGATGAGCCCCCTCAACAGGAGTCCCGAGGTGAGATTTCCGAGCGGTCCATACCCGTGTCGGTTGAGGACGGAACAGCCGGCGCAGAGGAAGGACCGACGTCTGCTGAACAAGAAAGGCTCAGCACTGTCATCCCCAGTAGCGACACCCCAGCCGAAGAACCGCAACCCGTGGTTGTCGCCGAGGCTCCCCCCCCAGGAGCTACGAGTGCCGCCTCGGCTCGGGCGTCGGAGAACGCCAGGCAGGAGGACGCTCGTCCGGCACGGGTGCTGGGCCGCATTGATCTTGGGAAATTCGCCGACCCCCCTGTCCCGCGGCCGGCCGGCTTCACCCGCCCCGCCTCTCATTTGCCCCTTACCGCTGATGTCGGTACCCGTGAGGGTACGGGTGGTGAGGGCATAGGGGCGAGCGGGAAAAAGCGCGGCAAGAAGCGCAAGGTCATCCGCAACGCCGAGTCGCTCGATGTCCAAGAGCGAGAGACGCACGTCGCGCGAGGGGCCAAAAAGAAACGCTTCCTGCCGGGCAAAGAGCAGCGGCAGACCGAAATTACGGTTCCCAAGGCCAGCAAGCGCGTTGTGCGTATATCCGAAGTCGTTACCGTTGGAGATTTCGCCCACAGCCTCGGGGTGAAGGTTGGAGAAGTCATTAAAAAGCTGATGGGTCTCGGGGTCATGGCGACCATTAATCAGGTCCTCGATCATGATACGGCCTCGCTCGTGGCGGCGGACTTCGAGTATACGGTCGAGAATGTTGCCTTCGATGTGGAGTCTGTTCTGGAAGACGAGCACGAAGCCTCAGAAGATGAGGGCGCGCTTGAGCCTCGGCCGCCGGTTGTGACCATCATGGGGCATGTCGACCACGGCAAAACGTCGCTGTTGGATAAGATCCGACAGACGAATGTCACCGATCACGAACAAGGCGGGATCACGCAGCATATTGGGGCATATAACGTGCCGGTCGAAGGCCGGAGCGTGACGTTTCTCGACACCCCAGGCCACGAGGCCTTCACATCCATGCGGGCGCGTGGAGCCAAGGCAACGGATATTGTGACGCTGGTGGTGGCGGCAGACGACGGGGTCATGCCGCAGACCGTTGAGGCCATCAATCACGCCCGGGCGGCTGACGTGCCCATGATTGTTGCGGTGAATAAAATAGACAAGCCGGGGGCCGATCCCGAACGGGTCAAGCGCGAGTTGATGTCCCATGGTCTGGTCGCAGAGGACCTGGGCGGGGAGACTATTTTTGCTCCGGTTTCCGCCCTCACCGGAGAGGGGGTTGCGCACCTCTTGGAGATGCTCATTCTCCAGACTGATATCATGGAACTGCGCGCCAATCCGGACAAATTTGCGCGTGGGGTCATTGTGGAAGCCCAGCTTGACCGGGGCCGTGGGGCGGTCGCCACGGTGCTGATCCAAGAGGGACAGTTGAAAGTCGGCGATCCCTTTGTGTGTGGTACGGAACATGGTCGGGTCAGGGCCATGGTTGATAGTCGGGGCCAGAAGGTGAAAATTGCCTCCCCGGCCATGCCGGTCGAGATTCTTGGCCTGGCCGGAGTGCCTGAGGCCGGGGATACATTTGTCGCCCTCGGCGATGAAGCCAAGGCGCGCCAGATCGCAGAACACCGGACAGAGAAGCGGCGTGAGACGGAATTGACAAAGAGTAGTCGGACCTCGCTTGAAGACTTTTATCAACAAGCCCAGGCAGGAGAGGTGCAAGAGCTGCGGGTTATTATTAAAGCCGATGTCCAGGGTTCGGCCGAAGCCGTGCGCGATGCGTTGACCCGGTTGTCTACCGACGAGGTGAAGCTGACGGTGCTCCACGCCTCTGTTGGGGGCATCTCCGAATCCGACGTCTTACTCGCCTCAGCCTCGAAGGGCGTTATTATCGGATTTAATATCCGCCCCGAGGTCAAGGCCGCTCAACTGGCGGACCGGGAGGGCATTGAGCTGCGACTGTACGGCATCATTTATGATGTCATTGCCGATGTGCGGGCCGCCATGGAGGGCCTGCTTGCTCCGACCTATAAGGAAAATCCGCTCGGTCGGGCAGAGGTCCGGGAGGTCTTTGCGGTTTCCAAGACTGGCTTGGTTGCCGGCTGTATGGTTGTGGAAGGTGGGGTCACGCGTGGGGCTCAGGTACGTGTTGTGCGCGATCACGTTGTGGTCCACACCGGCCGTCTTTCGACCTTGCGTCGGTTCAAGGACGACGTCCGAGAGGTCTCGGCCGGAACGGAATGCGGAGCCAGCGTCGAGAATTTTCAGGATGTCAAAGTGGGCGATGTCTTGGAGGTGTATGAGCTCGAAGAAGTCGTACGGCGCCTCGAACCACGCTCTCAGGAAGTGGAACACCACGCTTCGTAGCCGGTAGCGGGGAAAGCGGGGGATGGTGCGCAAGGGCAGCTTGGTCTGCCGTCTGTCCGTTCCCGTACCCCCTCAGGAGGTGGCCGATGGTGGTGGGCGTGCTCCGACTGATTCTCTACTGTCATGCGAGTCATTCCCTCAAAGAGAAACGGAGCGTTGTTCGGAAGATCAAGAACCGAGTCCGAAACGAATTCAACGTTTCCATCGCCGAGTGCGCCGAGCAAGACCAGTGGCAAACCATTGTTCTGGCGGTGTGCCAAGTCGGCTCCGATCACGGCTATGTTGAGGGCGCATTACAGGCGGTGACGAGCTTTATTGAACGGTTGCACATCGCTGAGCTGGGGGAAACCCAGGTCGAAATTCTCCATTACTAAAGGTGAGGTGGTGACTTGGCGTACGCTTCTGGGTGAATATTGAGATGCCTGTCCGTCGTCCTGAACGGGTGAGTGGTCTGCTCCTCCACGCGATTGCCGATATTGTCTTACGGGAAGTGAAAGACCCCAGAGTCAGCGGGGTGACTGTTACTGCCGCGACCCTGAGCCCCGATCTGCGCCTGGCGCGCATCTTCGTGCGGGCCCTCCAAGATGAAACCCGGGCGGACGCCCTGGCCGGTCTCCGGAGCGCGGCCGGCTATATCCGCCGTCAGGTGGCGGCCCGTTTGCAACTCCGCTATACCCCAACGCTCGAGTTTGTCTATGACACGACCCTGGATGAGGTAAACCACCTGGAAAATCTGTTTCATAAAATAAAACAGGAAGACCGCTAGTGGCCGGACTCGATGGCCTCCTCCTCATCGACAAGCCGACCGGGCCGACGTCTGCGGAGGTTGTGCGTCTGCTCAAAAAGGCGCTCCGGGTCAAAAAAATCGGTCATCTCGGGACGCTTGACCCCTTTGCCAGCGGCCTGCTGCCCATCTGTCTGGGGGCCGGCACCAAACTCTCGCCGTTTCTCATGGCGGAACAGAAGTCCTATACCGGAACGCTCCAACTCGGCGTTGAGACCGATACGCTCGACTGCACCGGGACGGTCACCCGCACGGCGCCTATTCCAGACTGCACGCCGACGCTCTTGAAAAAGATCGAGCAGCGGTTTATCGGCGACTCCTGGCAGACTCCGCCCATGTATTCCGCGCTGAAACGCAAAGGCGTCCCGCTGTACAAACTGGCCCGCCAGGGCATTGAGGTGGAGCGTGAGCCCCGTCGGGTCCAGGTGTCCCAGCTGGCTCTGACGCGCGGAGAGCCGCCCGCCATTGATTTTTCGGTCTCGTGCTCAAAGGGAACATATATCCGGGTCCTGGCGGCCGATGTCGGCCTGGCTCTGAGCAGCGTCGCCCATCTGACGAGCCTGCGGCGGACGGCCTTTGGCGCGTTCACTCTCGACCAGGCCATCCCGCTCTCCCGGGCCCAGAGTCCCCAGCCGGGACAGCCGCTCCCGCTGCTCTCATTAGTCCAGGCAACCCAGTCCTACCGGACCTTTGTGCTCTCGGTCCCGGAGGTGGCGCTCATCCGGCGTGGACAGCAGGCTGTTTTACAGACCCTGCCCGCAGCCCAGACCGCAGACGAGACGGCCCGGATTCTGAGCGCAGAGCGTGAATTGATTGCCATGCTTAGCGCTGCGGAGGGGGTGTGGAAACTCGCCCGTGTCTTTGAACTTTACACTGGGAAAACAGCGTGTTAGAAATGGAAGGGAATAATCAAGGAATAAGTAAAAAAGGAAGACAGAAGAAAGACAGAAGAAAGAAGGAAGACATATGCAGGAGGCTGAACAGAAAAGCGAAACAATCAGTCAGTTTCGGGTGCACGCTACGGATACGGGCTCGCCCGAAGTACAAATTGCCATTCTGACCAAACGGATCGTCCACCTCACCGAGCATTTCAAGATCCACAAAAAAGACCACCTCTCTCGGCGTGGCCTGCTCAAAATGGTGGGCCGTCGGCGTCGTTTGCTCGACTACCTGCGGCGTGAGGATGTGCGACGGTATCAAAGTATGCTCCAACGCCTCGGACTGCGACGCTAGGTCAAGGCTCGCATCCCTTTTGTCCAGCACTGTGGAGGGAGCTGCCGCTGGGTCGTAAGGACCTCGGCGCACAAAAAATTGAAGGAAGACATGTATAAAAAGATCGAAATGGAATATTACGGCCGTCCGCTGTCTATCGAAACCGGGCGTCTTGCCAAGCAGACGAGCGGCGCAGCCCTCGTCCAATACGGGGAAACCGTTGTCCTGGTCACCGCGGTGGCATCAAACACGCCGCGTGAGGGGATCGACTTTTTCCCTTTAACGGTTGACTACCAAGAACGAACCTATGCCGCGGGAAAAATTCCCGGGGGATTTTTTAAGCGCGAAGGGCGTCCGGCAGAGCGCGAGGTGCTCACCTCGCGGATTGTAGACCGGGCCATTCGGCCGCTCTTCCCCAAGGGCTTCGCCTGTGAGACCCAGCTTGTTGCGTCTGTCCTATCGGTTGACCGAGAAAACGACGCCGATACCCTGGCCCTCATCGGTGCTTCTGCGGCCCTGCAAGTCTCCGATATCCCGTTCCGGGGGCCCATTGCCGGAGTCCGGATCGGACGCTTACAGGGGGAGCTGGTGGTCAATCCCTTGCAGAGCCAATTCCAGGACAGCGATATCAACCTGTTTGTGGCCGCCGGCCGGGACGCCATCGTCATGGTCGAGGGCGGCGCGCGCATGGTGTCCGAAGAAGACCTGCTTGAGGCCCTCTTCCTCGCCCAGGAAGCCGCCGCTCCGGTTCTCGATGTGCAGGACGAACTCGTCCGGGTCGCCGGAAAGCCAAAACGACAGTTCGCGGAGCCGGCGATTGATACCGAGCTGGCTGAGCGTGTTCGGGCCGTAGCGACCCCAAAGCTCGGTGCGGCGCTGACGGTCGCGGCGAAACTGGAGCGCGGGTCTGCCATCAAGTCTGCCAAGCAAGAAGCGACTCAGGCGCTCGGGGAAGAGTTCGCCGAGCGAGGCGGGGAGGTTGCAGAAGCCCTGGAAAAGCTGACCGGCGAAATCATGCGCACGGCGATTGTTGACAAGAGCCAGCGCGTAGACGGACGCGGCTTGACGGATATTCGTCCCATCTGGTGTGAGGTCGGCATGCTGCCCCGAACGCACGGTTCGGCCCTTTTCACCCGAGGCGAAACGCAAGCCCTGGCGGTTGCGACGCTGGGGACATCCGCGGACGAGCAACGGGTGGATGCCTTGATCGGTCAGCAGTACCGGAAATTCATGCTGCATTACAACTTCCCGCCTTTCAGCGTGGGGGAAGCCCGTCCGATGCGGAATCCCGGCCGGCGAGAGATTGGACACGGCGCCCTGGCCGAACGGGCCCTGCTGGCCGTGCTGCCAAAAGGAGATAAATTTCCCTATACGATCCGGGTCGTTTCGGAAATTCTGGAATCAAACGGCTCTTCCTCCATGGCCACGGTGTGCAGCGGCGCGCTTTCCCTGATGGACGCCGGTGTCCCCATTGTGGCCCCGGTCGCCGGCATTGCGATGGGCCTGATCAAAGAAGGACAAGAGGTCCGGATTCTCAGTGATATTCTCGGTGACGAGGATCATCTGGGCGATATGGACTTCAAGGTTGCGGGCACGGCCGACGGGATTACCGCGCTCCAGATGGATATCAAAATTGTCGGCGTCACGCGCGAAATCATGCGTCAGGCCTTATACCAGGCCCGTGACGGGCGGTTGCACATTCTGGAGAAGATGGCCGAGTCGCTCGAAACGCCGCGGGAACAGATCGCCGAACACGCCCCGCGGATACTGATCCTGAAAATCAAGCCGGATAAAATTCGCGACCTGATTGGCCCCGGCGGAAAAATGATCCGCTCCATTGTCGAAGAGACCGGAGTCAAAATTGACGTCGAGGACGACGGGACGGTGTCCATTGCCTCCTCCGACGGGGACTCCATGGATCGGGCGATCAGTAAAGTCGAGGCGGTCACCGCGGATGCGGAGATCGGCAAGCTCTACACCGGAACGGTCAAGAAGGTGGTCGATTTTGGGGCCTTTGTCGAGATCCTGCCTGGGAAAGAAGGGCTGGTTCACATCTCCCAACTTGCGCCTGAGCGCGTGCGGCAGGTGACCGATATTGTTGATGAGGGGGACGAGATTACCGTCAAAGTCCTTGAGATCGATCGGCAGGGAAAAATTCGTCTCAGTCGGCGTGAAGCCCTGGCAGAGCAGGCCGCGGCACGCTAAGCAACCCAGAACAGACCACCCTGCTCTCAGGCGTGAGAGCATGAGGAGCACGAGCGGGTGAGCGCACAGATTGTCGTTCCCATTACGCGCCTGCGCCGGGATGAACCGGGCGAGCCGTCGGTCCCGCTCCCCCGCTATATGACCCCCGGCTCTGCCGGGATGGATATTGCCGCCGCGCTTACGGAAAGCGTTGTCCTTGCTCCTCTCCAACGGTGTGTGATTCCGACCGGATTTGCCCTGGCCCTGCCGCAGGATTACGAGGCCCAGATTCGTCCCCGCAGCGGACTCGCCCTGCGCCACGGCCTCACCATCCTGAACGCGCCGGGAACGATAGACGCCGATTATCGGGCAGAGGTGAAGATCCTGCTCATCAACCTGGGTGACAGACCGGTTGAGGTCAAACCGGGCGACCGCATCGCTCAGCTCATCGTCGCTCCGGTGGCACGCGTCTGTTGGACTGAGGTCGCTCGGCTCGACGCCACCCAGCGTCACGGCGGGTTTGGTCATACCGGGACGACAGCCGGCGCGGACCAGGACCCGACCGAAAAGAGTAAACGTATCCTCCAATAGATATCAGATGCTGGACACGTTTACTCTTTCTTGCAGTTGACTCTCGGCTGAGGTGTGGTAGATTTGGCTCCTGATTATTAGGCTCAACGCGGGTGTAGCTCAGCTGGCTAGAGCGTGTGCTTGCCAAGCACAAGGTCGCCGGTTCGACCCCGGTCACCCGCTTTCCTTTCTCCCTGCCGCAGTGACGTTGTGACATCCGTATCCACTCCCGTTTTCCTCGTTGATGGGCAGTCGTATATCTACCGGGCCTTTTACGCGGTCCGGGACCTGACCACCGCGCAGGGCTTCCCAACCAACGCCATCTTTGGTTTTGTGAACATGCTCCAGCGGATTCATGCCGAGCATGCACCCAGCCATCTGGGGATGGTGTTTGACGCCCCAGGCAAGAATTTTCGCCACGAGCTCTATCCGGAGTATAAGGCTAACCGGACCAAAATGCCGGATGAGTTGCGGGTGCAGATCCCCCGCATCAAGGATATTGTCCAGGCCTATAATATTCCTATTCTTGAACTCGCCGGCTACGAGGCCGACGACATTATCGCCACGCTGGCCACCCGCTGGGAGCGCGACGGCGTGGCGCTGGTCATCGTTTCCGGGGATAAGGACCTGATGCAGCTCGTCTCAGAGCGGGTGAGCATGCTCGATACCATGCGGGACCGGCACATCGGGCCCGCCGAGGTGCAGGCAAAATTCGGCGTTGAGCCGGGACGTGTTGTCGAGGTGCAGGCTTTGATGGGCGACGCCACTGACAATATCCCCGGCATCCCCGGCGTTGGTGAGAAGACCGCTATCAAGCTGATCACGCAGTGGCAGAATTTGGACAGCGTTCTGCAGCATGCCGCCGAGATCAAGGGCAAGCTTGGCCAGCGTATCCGGGAGCACGCCGCACTGGCCCGCCTGTCAAAAACGCTGGCAACCCTCAGACTGGACGTGCCGTTGACGCCGGCCCTTGAAGACCTGGCGCTGACAGAACCGGACCACGAGCGTTTGCGCGAGCTTTTTACCGAGTTTGAATTCCGTCGCTTCCTGGCCGATCTGGACCCAAGCTGGGAGTTCTCCCTGGCTGACGAACGCGCCGCGCCGGCGGAACCAGCCGGTGCCTACGCGTCCGTGCGTAGCGGGCCCCAGCTCGACTCGCTCGTCACTCGTATTCAGGCCGCCAAAACCTATTGTCTCGATACGGAAACGACGGCGCTCAACCCGCTCGATGCGGAACTGGTTGGTGTGTCGCTGGCGACCGATGAGCGGCAGGCCTGGTATATTCCGGTTGCGCACCGCTCGGACGATGCCGCCCCTCACGTACCGCTTGACAAGACGCTCGCCGCACTCCGCAGGCTTTTTGCCGATCCCGCGCTGACCCTCGTCGGTCAGAACCTGAAATACGACCTGATGGTCTTGGCCAACTATGGCCTGCACTCGCACAACCGTCTGGCTGACACCATGCTGGCCTCGTATCTCTTAAACCCGACCCAGCGCCATAACCTGAATGACCTGGCTCAAGAACATCTGGGCTACACGATGATATCGTATGAGGCCGTGACCGACGGCGCCAAAAAGAATTTTGCCGACGTGTCGGTCGAAGACGCCACGCGCTACGCCGGGGAAGACGCGGATATGACCCTGCGACTGGCCCACCGTTTGTTCCCGCGGCTGAAAGAAGAAGGCATGGGCCGCCTGTTCGCCGATATTGAAACCCCGCTCGTTCCGGTGTTGGCCCAGATGGAACGGACCGGGATGCGGGTGGACACCGCAGTCCTGGCCCGCCTGTCTGACGAATTCGGGCAGCAGCGAGCCCGGCTCGAAGCGGAAATTCACGCCATGGCCGGAGAGCCGTTCAATATCGCCTCCCCCAAGCAACTCCAGGCCATCCTGTTCGAGAAGCTTGGCCTGCCGCGCGGCAAAAAAACCAAGACGGGCTCGTCGACCGATTCATCCGTGCTTGAACGCCTGGCCGAAGACTATCCTTTGCCGGAGAAGATACTCGCCTATCGGAGCTTTGCCAAACTCCAGACGACCTATGTTGACGCTTTACCCAGGCTCATCCGGACCGATACCGGGCGCGTGCATACCTCGTTTAATCAGAGCGTGACGGCCACCGGGCGGCTGTCTTCCAGTAATCCCAACCTGCAGAATATCCCCATTCGGAGCGAAGAGGGGCGGCGCATCCGAACGGCCTTTGTGCCGGAACCCGGCTGGCGTCTGCTGTCTGCCGACTACTCTCAGATTGAGCTGCGCCTCCTGGCCCACCTGAGCCAGGACCCCGTTCTGGTCGAGTCTTTTCACACCGGTCAGGATGTCCATGCCCGCACCGCGGCCGAAATTTTCGAGACCTCCATAGATGCGGTTTCGAGTGACCAGCGGCGTGAGGCCAAGACGATTAATTTCGGTTTGATCTACGGCATGGGAGCGCGGCGACTGGCGCGGACTTTGCGCATTCCCTTCAAGACCGCCCAGGCGTATATCGACCAGTATTTCAGTCGCTACGGCGACATTAAGACCTATATGGAGGGCACGCTGGCCAGCGCCCAGGAGCGCGGCTATGTCACGACGCTGTTTGGTCGCCGGCGCTATGTCCCGGACCTGGGGAGTCAGAGCCCGCAACTGGCCAGCGCGGCGGAACGGATCGCCATCAACACCCCCATCCAGGGCACGGCGGCGGATCTGATCAAAGTCGCCATGGTCACCATTGCGCAACAGCTCAGCCAGCAGGGGTTGCAGACGCGCATGCTTCTCCAGGTGCACGACGAGTTGTTATTCGAGGTGCCGGACACGGAGCTTGCGCGCATACAGACCCTGGTCCGTGAGAGCATGGAAGGGGTGATGGCGCTCAAGGTTCCGCTCCGCGTTGAGGTCGGCGTTGGCGGCAATTGGGCCGAGGCACATTAGGCAGCCGCCCCCACTCACATCACAGGTGACAGGAGCGCATCCCATAAACAGGGCTCAGCCCTCGCGCCCTGGCTGTACAAACCCGCCCGGCTTTGAAAAGCTGGAGCATATATCGGCACAAAAGGAGGAAGCAGCATGGCGTACCGGGAAAATTACGAACATCTCGTCATCGAGAAGAACGACGGGATTGCCCTCTTGACGATTAACCGGCCCGAGTCCCTCAACTCGACAAATTTCCGCCTGCACTACGAGCTGAGCAAGGTCTGGCTCGATATCGCCGACGATCCAGACGTGCGCGTGGCGGTGATTACCGGAGCCGGTCGGGCCTTCTCGGCCGGGGGCGATTTTGACGTGGTTGAGAAATCAATGGGCAACCTGGATGTCGTCTCCAAGACGATGAAAGAGGCGCGGGACATCGTCCACAATATGATCAACTGTGATAAACCCATTATCTCGGCGATAAACGGCGTGGCGGTCGGGGCCGGGCTGGCGGTCGCGCTGCTGGCCGATATCAGCATTGCCTCGGAGAAGGCGCGTTTCACCGATGGGCATACCCGGCTCGGGGTGGCCGCCGGAGACCATGCCGCGGTCATCTGGCCCCTGCTGGTCGGCATGGCAAAGGCCAAATACTACCTGCTGACGTGTGATATGCTGGACGCCAAAGAAGCCGAGCGGATAGGCCTGATCAGCATGGTTGTCCCGCCGGATGAACTCATGCCCAAGGCGATGGAAGTGGCCACCAAACTGGCCACGGGCGCCCAGCAGGCCATTCGGTGGACCAAGCAGTCGCTCAACCAGTGGCTACGGGCGGCGGCGCATACCTCGTTCGATTATTCGCTCGCCCTGGAGATGCTGGGCTTCTTTGGCAAAGACGTGGGCGAGGGGCTGAGTGCCGTCAAAGAACGCCGCGCCCCGGTTTTTCCCTCCGCGCACGAAAAAGAGTAAACGTGTCCAGCATCTGATATCTATTGGAGGACACGTTTACTCTTTGACCAATGACCACTCCAGAGCGCATCGAATCCACGCTCCGGCAAGCCCTGTCCGCGACCGAGGTGCAGGTCATAGACGAGAGTGACCTGCACCTCGGTCATGCCGGAGCCGCGTCCGGCGGCGGGCATTACCGGGTCACGATAGTGTCGCCGCTGTTTACCGACAAAACCCCCGTCCAGCGCCACCGCCTGGTCTACGCCGCGTTGGCGGACGACATGCAGCAGGCGATCCACGCCCTGGCGCTGACCACCCTGGCCCCACACGAACGCTAGAGCGTTTCACGATAAGTTGTAGCCGTGCCAGTCCGCGCTCGTCGGGAAAGACAAGGGCTGGCACCAAGCGGCCAGGGAGGGGATGGGGGGGGCTCCCCGCCTGGGAGGGCGGCCATCCTGGCCGCCATGCGGGCTGGAAGCCCGCACTCCTCAAGGAGGAGAGAGACGCGCTACATAGCATCGTGATTTGCTCTAGCAGACGGCGGGCGCTTCCTCGCCTCAGACCCGATAATACTCGCGGTACCAGGCCACGAAGCGCGGAATGCCTTCCTCAATGGGTGTGGTGGGGCGGAAGCCCACCTCGTGCATGAGGTCCGCAACATCGGCCCAGGTGGCCGGGATGTCGCCGGCCTGCAACGGCAGCAGGCGTTTTTCGGCTTTCTTGCCCAGGGTGTGTTCCAGCACCTCGATAAAGCGTAGCAGCTCAACCGGCTGGGGATGGCCGATATTATACACACGGTAGGGAGCGGTACTCGTGCCGGGGTCCGGCTTCCTGCCCGGCCAGAGCGGGTTGGGTTGGGCGATGCGGTCATGCACGCGCACGACTCCTTCAACAATATCGTCGATATAGGTGAAGGCGCGCTGCATCCTGCCGTAATTAAACACCTCGATCGGCTCGCCGGAGAGGATGGCTTTGGTGAAGATGAATAAGGCCATATCCGGCCGGCCCCACGGGCCATAGACGGTGAAAAATCGCAGTCCCGTCGTCGGCAGGTGATACGCATGGCTATAGGTATGGGCCAGCAGTTCGTTGGCCTTTTTTGAAACCGCATACAGGGAGAGCGGGTGGTCAACATTGTCATGAACCGAAAAGGGCAGCTTCGTATTGGCACCATACACCGAGCTGCTCGACGCATACGTCAGATGCCGCACCTCGGTCTGCCGACAGCCTTCGAGGATATGCATGAAGCCCACGAGATTGCTGTCGATATAGGCGTGCGGGTTGGTGAGGGAGTAGCGCACCCCGGCCTGGGCCGCCAGATGGATGACCCGCTCCGGCGTATGACGGACGAACACGTCTTCCATGCCTTGTCGGTCAGCCAGGTCGAGCCGCACAAATGCAAACTGTTCGTGAGCGCTGAGTTGGGCTAAGCGAGCTTCTTTCAAACCCACATCATAATAGGGGTTCAGGTTGTCGAGTCCGACGACGCTATCGCCACGTTCGAGCAAACACCTGCTGACATGAAATCCGATAAAGCCGCCGACGCCAGTCACCAGGACCGTCATACTGACCCTCTGTGTCGTTGCGGGGCAGGCGGGGTCGAAGCGGGCATGGAGGAATGCGGTGTCGGGTCTGCGGCCCTACTGGGTACGGCCCGGTGTTTGCCCAGCAGCAGGCGCGCCAGACTGACATGATAGTCAAGGCCGGACCACACACCGACGACCAGGGCGATCCACAAAAAATACATGCCCAGGAGGTGAAAATCGATGAAGCCGTATTGATAGTGAATAATCAAGCCGTGCAGGGCAACCATTTGGAAGAGGGTCTTATATTTACCAAGCTGGTCAGCGGAGACGACCAATCCCTCTCCAGCCGCCACACTTCGTAACCCGGTCACCGCTATTTCCCGTCCAAGGATCACCACGACCATCCAGGCCGGGAGGTGCGGCTCACGGTCGTTGGCCGTCAGCATGACCAGGGCAGCCATCACCAGCAGCTTATCGGCCAGCGGGTCGAGGAAGGTGCCCAGGATGGTTGTATGGCCGTGCTTGCGGGCAAGATAGCCATCGAAATAATCGGTCAGACAGGCAATGAAGAAAATACCCGCCGCCATCAGGCTTGAGACCGGGTCCGTATCCGTCAGGCAATAGACCAGAAAGGGAATGAGCGCAATGCGCAGGAAGCTCAAAAGATTTGGGAGATCTGACATGCCGAGTTCCAGGCATTTGCAAGCGTAACAGTAATGAACATTTTTTACGAACTTTTGCTAGTCCTCGTCCCGAACGCAAAAAAGCTCCACCTTGAGAGTGGCTACGCTGTACTGGCGCTCTTCTCAGGGGTCCGGGCACACTGGAGCAGGCCGGGGCTGAGCTGCGGTGTACTGCATATTTTGGCGGACAATAGTGGGACAAGGAGCGTCCTCAGTTGCGCAGAACCCATTCATAAACGTCAGGACGTGCTGTCGCAGTTCTTCGGTCGCGCATAGGAGCTGAGGTGAGGTGACTTGGTAGTCGCTCTGCGCAATAGCCCTCATGATGAGTTCATTCGTGGTGGCGTCGAAATGCTCAAGGTCCTTCCAGCGACTAAAATCGTGAGTGAGTTGTTTATCGACCTGGAAGTTGAAAACCCGCACGTTAGGGAGCTGTGCCTGCGCCCGCGCCACTGCTTCGTTCAGACTTAAGCGGGACTCAAACCGCCCACGCCTAATCCGAAAATCCATGCCATACTCCAGCACAGTCGCCGGGAGTAACAGCAAGTCAAATTGCACATGCGGATTCTGCTGAATGACGCGGGCAACTCTTTTAACAAATACGTCCTGGACCTCTCGGGGCGTCGGCGCATGCCGGGCGAGATACGTGCGGCGGACATCTGTCCAGTAGTTACCCCGATGGTCCCAAGCCGCCAGCACACGCGCCTCGGAATACTCAAACCGATCCACCCAATAGTGGAGGGTATCATAATTGTTCGGACGCTGGCCGCGTACGGCCCGTAAGGATTCAAAAAGGATGTCCAGGGAGAGGAGATAGCGAAAAGGCGTCTCAGGCCCCACCTCGTACAAATATTTGGGAAACGTTCCCAGCCCCAGTGACAGGATTCTGTCACTGTGTCTATCGTGGAGGCCGTCTCCGAGGGAAAAAGATGGATAATTGATTTCCCACACAACCCGCCGGATAGCCTGGTTCTGTAGCACAACGTCAAGCAGCAAGGCTTGTTCTGTGACCAAAGAGGCGGAAACAGACAGGTTGATGATGTTAAGACCCAGCGTGCGTTGCAAAGCGGAGGTTTGGAAGGTCTCGGTCCGAGAGGTTCCCAGCAGAACAGCGTCGTAGTCGAATTGACGAGCAATCCCAGGATTCTGAAGGCGCTGATTCTTGCTGAAACCGATGTCAAACCAGGGCCGATGGTAGAAGTAGAACGGATCAACAACCCAATTGAACACGCCGGCAAGGCCGAGCAGAAGGGCGCTGAGGCCGAGTAGCCACGCCACATAGTGGCGATAGTGTTTCCGCCCAACAGAACCCATAAGCGAATCCCTATCAGAATTGGAAATACAAAAACTCATCAACCCGATTGATCGCTAATAGGGCCCAACTCATGAGAACGGCGAGCGCAGTGGCCCAATACACTGTAGGCCGCCACTGTATCCGGCTGCTCTGCAGCGCAGCGCTAAAGGACTGCGACAGAAGAGCCGGGTGATACTCGGCAAGCAATTGCATAGTATTTGGTAAACGAAAGGCGATCACTCCCAGGACAACAAGCCAGGCGAGTTGCTCCCAGCCGTACAGATAGCGCATCGATTCGAAACGCCAGCCAAGCTGAAGGAGCCAAGGATGCAAGGGGCCGAGCCAGTCCACCGCGTGGGGTGACAGGATCATCCCATTGCTCCCCGCAAGTCCTCGATAGATCCGAGCGGCAGCGGCAAAGCTGTCGGCACGGAACAAGACCCATCCCAATGTCACCGCCAGAAAGGTCAGGATGACAGAAAGAGAGAAGCCAAACCGACCGGCCCCCGCTGGCCATGGCAGAGAGGAGCGAACAAACCGCCAACTCCGGTTCAGGATGAGATAGACCCCGTGCAGTAAACCCCAACAGACGAACGTCCAGTCCGCCCCGTGCCAGAGACCTCCCAGCCCCATGGTGGCGAGAAGATTGAGACCGGTCCGAGTGAGGCCGGAGCGATTCCCGCCCAGAGGAATATATAGATAATCACGCAGAAATCGGGATAAAGTCATATGCCAGCGTCGCCAAAAATCAATAATACTCGCTGACTGGTAGGGAGAAAAGAAATTCACGGGCAGACGTATCCCAAACAGCCGGGCCAACCCAATGGCCATGTCCGAGTACCCAGAGAAATCAAAATACAGTTGGAAGCTGTAGGCGAGGGTCCCGCCCCAGGCTTCAAAAAAACTGATGGCCTCGCCATGCGCGGCCGCTGCAAAGACGGGGTCCGCATACACCGCCGCAGCGTCGGCGAGAGCAACTTTTTTGAGAAAACCAAGACAAAAAATAGTGATCCCGACCTCTACATCTCGCCACCGCTGAGACCGCTCTCGCCCCATAGAGAACTGGGGCATCATCTCGTTATGATGAACAATAGGGCCAGCAATCAGCTGCGGGAAAAAGCACACGAACAGACAATAGTGCAGCAGATTATACTCGGTGACTTGGCCTCGATAAACATCAACTAACCAAGCAATCTGCTGGAAGGTGAAAAAGGAAATCGCTAAGGGGAGGAGGATGGGTATGGGGGAGAAGGTCGTGTCGAAAAGGGCGTTGGTACTGTGCAGGAAAAAGTTAGCGTATTTGAAATAGCCGAGCAGGGCTAAATTCCCACCCACCCCCAAAACGAGCAGACTCCTTCGGGGTGCGGATTGCAAACCCCAGCCGACCCCAAAATTAAACAGCGTCGAGAGCAGCAATAAAAACAAATAGACGGGCTGCCACCAGGCATAGAAAAACCACGAGGTAATCACCAGCCAGGCGAGGGCGAGTTCTCTTTGCTGTTTCTTCTCTTCCAAGTAGAGAAAGGTTCCAAAGACGAGGGGTAAAAATAAGAAAAGGAAGGTGTAGGAATGAAAGAGCATCGTCGCGCCTACACCCGAATGAATAAACGTGCCAGCATTTGCCTAGCTGGAGAGAGCCTGTTTACTCATTTTCGCCAAACAGTTGTAGCTGGCTGCCCTTGGGACGGCTGCCCAGAGCCAGCGGGTAGCGACCGGTAAAACAGGCGTCGCAAAAGCCATTCCCGTTGGCCTGGAGTCCGGCGTACATGCCTGCCTCGCTCAGATAGGCCAGACTATCGGCGGTGACGTAGCGGCTGATCTCTTCGACCGAGTGGGAGGAGGCAATCAATTCGCGTCTGGTCGGCGTGTCCACCCCGTAAAAGCAGGGGGAAATCGTCGGCGGGGCGCTAATCCGCACATGGACTTCTCGGGCACCGGTTGAGCGAATCATTTTGACGATTTTCCGACTGGTCGTCCCGCGCACCAGGGAGTCGTCCACCACGATGACCCGTTTGCCGCACAGAAGCTCGGCCTGGGCGTTGAGTTTGACCTTGACCCCAAAATGGCGGATGGACGACTGGGGTTCAATGAAAGTCCGGCCCACATAGTGGTTGCGGATCAGGCCCATCTCAAACGGCAGCCGGGCTTCTTCCGCATAGCCCAAGGCGGCGGGCACCCCGGAGTCCGGCACGGGAATGACGACATCCGCCTCGACCGCAGCCTCGCGCGCCAACTGGCGGCCAAACGCTTTGCGCGCCTGGTAGACATTCTGCCCGAACATGGTGCTGTCCGGTCGCGCAAAATAGACCTGCTCGAAAATGCAGCGGGCCGCCGGCGCCTGCGGGAACGGGGTGTAGGATGTCATGCCCTGGGCATTAAACAGGAGGACTTCTCCGGCCCGGACTTCTCGCTCATATGTCGCCCCAATGAGGTCCAGCGCACAGGTCTCGGACGTGATCACATAGCCCAGATGGCCTGAGTGTTTGATGTGCCCGAGCACCAGCGGCCGAAAGCCGTAGGGGTCGCGTGCCGCCACCATATGATCCTCGCTCAAGAAGACCAGGGAGTAGGCCCCCCGCACCTGGGATAAGGCGTCGATAATACGATCAACCGGCAGCCCGGCCTGCGAGGCGGCAATGAGATGCAGGATGACCTCGGTATCGACCGTGGACTGAAAAATCGAGCCGCCCGATTCGAGCCGGACGCGCAGTTCTTCGGCGTTGACCAGGTTGCCGTTATGCGCAATCGCCACCGAGCCAAGCGTATACTTGGCCAGCAGGGGCTGGGTGTTCTTGAGCATCGTCGAGCCGGCGGTGGAATAACGGTTATGGCCGATGGCGCTTGGCCCTTCCAGGCGACGGATCAATTTTTCGTCAAAAATATCAGCCACCAGGCCCATGCCCTTATGCGTCAGCAGGGTCTGGCCGTTTGAAGAGGTAATGCCGGCAGACTCCTGGCCCCGATGTTGCAGGGCATATAAGGCCAGATAAGCCAGGTTGGCCGCCTCCGGATGACCAAAGACGCCCACGACTCCGCACTCTTCGTGGAAACGATCGAAATGAGTGAACGTGTCCTCAACAGACGCGCGGCTGTCGGCACGTTTGCTCACTGTCACCGCATCGGCTGTGTCGTGCACCAGGCTATCCCTCCCCGCTCAGGTCAGCTGTTGGGCAAGTGCCGTCTGCCACCGCTGGCGTAAGGCTGCTGTTGAGGTTTTCATATAGCCCACAATTTCGAGCTCCGTCCCGCCAACTTCACCCAAGACGGAAAAGGGTAAGTGACTCGTATGGAGCAGCGCTTCGAGTCGGTCCCAGTCAGCCGCTTGGACCGAAACAATAGCGCGCGATTGGCTCTCTCCAAAGAGTAAGGCGTCGGGGCGCAGATCGCCCGTCAGCCTCACACGCGCTCCAAGCGTCTGCTGGGGATGGCTGATACACGCTTCTGCCAGGGCCACGGCCAAGCCGCCTTCTGCCACATCATGGGCCGAGGCCAAGAGCCCGGCCTGGGCGGCCTGGACGCACACCTGCTGGAGGAGCCGTTCCCGTTCCAGGTCAAGCCGGGGGGGCCGGCCACATTCCTGCTGGTGGATCGCGGCCAGATATTCACTCGCGCCGAGTTCTTCGTGGGTCTCTCCCAATAAGACGATGAGATCGCCCGAGTGCTTGAACCACTGGGTGACATGCTGCGTAACATTATCCACAATCCCGACCATGGCAACGGTTGGAGTCGGAGGAATCGCCTGACCATCGGTTTCATTATAGAAGCTAACGTTGCCGCTGACTACCGCAATTTCCAAGGCTACGCAGGCGGCCCGCAGGCCGTCAATGGCCTGGATGAACTGCCACATCACCTCCGGTTTCTCCGGGTTGCCAAAATTGAGGCAGTCGGACAGGGCGACCGGCCTGACCCCGCCGACGGCCAGATTGCGCGCGCTCTCGGCGACCGCAATCGCCGCTCCTCGATAGGGGTCGAGCGCGCAGTAGCGACTATTGCAATCGACACTGATGCCCAGGCCCTTGTCCGACCCTTTCAGCCGCAGGATGGCGGCATCCGAGCCGGGCGGGGCAACCGTATTCCCGCCCACCAGAAAATCGTACTGCCGGTAGACCCACTCCTTACTGGCCAGATTCGGCGTGGTGAGGAGGCTGGTCAGGACGGCGGCGTAGTCGGTGGGCAGCGGCAGGGCGCCGAGGTCGAGCCGTTGTTTCGACGTCAGGTCGGCCGGTCTGGCCGCCGGGCGTTCGTAGGCCGGTGCCTGTGAGGTCAGGGCCGAGACGGGAATGCGGACGACTTCCTCTCCCTGCCACAGGGTGCGGAACAGGCCGTCAGCCGTGACTTCTCCAATGACGACGGCCTGGAGGTCCCAGATAGCAAACACGTCCCTGACGGCCTCTTCGCAGCCCTCCTTGGCGACGATCAGCATCCGCTCCTGGGACTCGGACAGCAGCAGCTCGTAGGGGGTAATGCCGGCTTCGCGGGTCGGGACCGTGTCAAGGTCAAGGACGATGCCGGCCTGGCCCCGGTCGGCCATTTCAACCGACGAGCTGGTCAGGCCGGCCGCCCCCATGTCCTGAATACCGATAATCAGGTCCTGCTGCATGAGGGCCAGGCAGGCTTCAATCAGAACGTTCTCGGTGAACGGGTCGCCCACCTGGACGGCCGGCCGGAGTTCTTCGGACCTGTCGTCAAATTCCCGCGAGGCCAGCAGGCTCGCACCGTGAATGCCGTCCCGGCCGGTGCGCGAGCCCACATAGATGACCGGATTCCCCACCCCGGCGGCGGTCGCCCGAAAAATCCGATCGGTCGGGGCGATACCCAGGGTAAAGGCATTGACCAGGATGTTGCCGTTATAGCCGGGGTTGAAATAGACCTCGCCCCCGACGGTCGGCACGCCGACACTATTCCCGTAGCCGCCAATACCCCCCACCACGCCCCGGAGCAGATGGGCGGTGCGCGGATGCTCAATCGCCCCAAAGCGGAGCGAGTTCAGCGAGGCAATCGGGCGGGCGCCCATGGTAAAGACGTCGCGGAGAATGCCCCCCACCCCGGTGGCCGCGCCGTGATAGGGCTCAATAAAAGACGGATGGTTATGGCTTTCGATCTTAAAGACCGCGGCCAGACCGTCGCCAATATCGACGATGCCGGCATTCTCACCCGGCCCCTGCAAGATGGTCGGTCCGGTGGTCGGCAGGCGTCCCAGAAGGCGCCGGGAACTTTTATAGCTACAGTGCTCCGACCACATCACGGAGAACACGCCCAACTCCTCGAAGGTCGGCGTGCGCCCCAGGGTCTGGACGATGCGGTCGTACTCGTCGCTTGACAGACCGTGGTCGTGAGCGAGTTGCAGATCAACCGGTATGGATGCCATAGGGCTACGCAAAGACCGAGGTAAAGAGTTTGCGCCCGTCTTCGCCCCCCAGCAGGGCTTCGACGGCGTGTTCGGGATGAGGCATGAGTCCGACCACGTTCCCGTTCATATTGGTCACCCCGGCGATATTGTGCACGGCCCCATTCGGGTTGGCCGCGTCCAGCGCTTCGCCGTCCTGATTCACATAGCGGAAGACGATTTGATCGTTGTCCTGGAGCGCCTTGAGGGTCGCCTCGTCCGCCACATAGCAGCCCTCGCCGTGTTTAATCGGCAGGGACAGACACTCGCCCGCCGAATACTGGGCCGTAAAACGGGTCCGGGTCGTTTCCACCCGGACGGAGGTCCACTCGCAGATAAACGCCAGCGAACGGTTGCGGACCAGCGCCCCCGGCAGGAGCCCGCTCTCGCACAGAATCTGAAAGCCGTTGCACATGCCCAGCACCGGACCGCCGGAGCGGGCAAACGCAAGCACGCTGGACATGACCGGCGAGAAGCGGGCGACCGCTCCACAGCGTAAATAGTCGCCATAGGAAAACCCGCCCGGCAGCACAATCGCCTCGACGCCGTGCAAATCCTGGTCTTTATGCCACAGCGCGACCACCTCCTGCCCGAGCACGCTCTCCAGGCAGTAGCGGGAGTCCCGGTCGTCGTTCGAGCCGGGGAAGGTGACGACGCCCCACTTCACGCGGTGTTACTCCTCGACAATCTCAAAGCGAAAGTCTTCAATGATGAGGTTGGCCAATAAGCGTTGGCACATTTCTTCGACGCGCTGCTCGGCGTGCCGTTTGGACAGGCCCGTCAGCCGGACCTCCAGATACTTGCCCATGCGGACCTCGCCGACTTCCGGGTAGTCGAGGGCGTGCAGGGAATGCGCAATGGCCTTCCCCTGCGGGTCGAGAATGGCTTTTTTCGGCGTGACGTAGACTTTGGCCAGCATTGGTGCTGCTCCGCTCCCACAGTGCTTCACTCTTCACTGCCCATTCTCAAACCCACCCCGGTCCCCGCCTCGGGCCGCTCGCCCTCCCGCTTCCTGGGAGAGCGGCCATCTTGGCCGCTTGCGGGCTGGAAGCCCGCACTCCTGGCCCCCTGCCGCAGACAGGCACGGCGCAGGGGGGCGGGAGCCGCATTGAGGGCTGTTTGGAGGACACGTTTCCTCTTTGTGCTGCGTAGCAGCGGGGTGGGTTTCCCTTTCCCACACTCTTTACTCTCCACTTCTCTACCTCATTCCGCCCGCGCAAACACGCGCTCGAAGATACGGTCGGTATGCCGCAGGGCGTGGCTGGCGTCAAAGAGTTGGTCGATTTCAGCCGGCGCCAACAGCCGGCTAATATCCGGGTCCTGGCGCACCTCGGCGGCAAAAGAGGCCTGCTGCTCCCAGACCTTCATGGCGTTACGCTGAACCCAGCGATAGGCCTCTTCGCGGGCAATGCCCTTGCGGACCAGGGCCAAGAGCAGATGTTCGGAGTAAATCGCCTCCCCGAGCACGGCCATATTGGCCCGCATCCGCTCGGGATGCACCACCAGCCGATCCACCAGCGCGGTCAGCCGGGCCAACATAAAGTCGAGCAGCGTGGTCGCGTCCGGGCCGATCACCCGTTCGACCGAGGAGTGGCTGATATCCCGCTCATGCCACAGGGGGACGTTCTCCAGGGCTGACAGCGCGTAGCCGCGTAGCAGGCGGGCCAGTCCGCTCACATTTTCCAACTGCCACGGGTTACGCTTATGCGGCATGGCCGACGAGCCCTTCTGGCCGGGCGTAAACGGCTCCTGGACCTCAAAGACTTCGGTGCGTTGCAGATGGCGCAGCTCGGTCGCAATCCGGTCGAGCGAGCTGCCGAGCAGCGCCAGGGTCGAGAAAAAGGCGGCGTGCCGGTCGCGCGGGACCACCTGGGTGGCGATGGTTTCCGGCACAAGCCCCAGGCGCGCACAAATAGCGGCTTCGACCGCGGGATCAATATTGGCATAGGTGCCAACCGCGCCCGAGATTTTACCGACCGCAATCTCACGCCGGGCGTGCAGCAGACGGTCCTTGTTGCGCTCCATCTCGGCGAACCAGTGGGCGACCTTGAGGCCGAAGGTAATCGGCTCGGCATGCACGCCGTGGCTGCGTCCGATCATGACCGTGTGTCGATGTTCCTGGGCGCGCCGCCGAAGCACGCCGAGCAGGGCATCCAGGTCGGCCAGAATCACGTCCGTTGCCTCACACAATTGCACGGCAAAGCCGGTATCAATCACATCCGACGAGGTCAGGCCGAGATGCAGATAGCGTCCCTCTGCGCCGACGCTCTCGGCCACGGCGGTGACAAAGGCAACCACATCGTGCTTGACCTCGGCTTCGATTGCCTGCATGCGGCCGATATCAAGCCGGGCGTGCTGTCTCAGCTGCGGAATAACGGCCGCCGGGATGTCGCCGCGCTCGGCCAAGGCCTCACACGCCAGCAGTTCGACTTCCAGCCAGGTGGAGAATTTATTCTCCTCCGACCAAATCCTGCGCAGGGCCGGGCGCGTGTAACGTTCGATCATGAGCGCAGTGCTATCAGAACTTCAGCAGCGACCAAAGAGGGGGCGGTTGAGTCGTGCGAAGGAGACGCCGCTCCGACACGGCCTCCTCGCTTGTCGGCGGTTGGAAATATTGATAGGCGGTGGGGCCAGAAGGTCTGGTTGTCTGGTATAATGAATCCCAGCCAACAGGTGAAAGGAAGCATGTCCATGCCCAGACGCCAGGGCAATAATCCCAAACGTAGAATTGTGACAAAAGATGAAATTGCTCCCGAGATATTGGATCAGTATGCGCATCAGGCCAGCTATACCGGTAGCTCGCATCACAAGCGGAATCCTGCCGACTACGGTTTTCACCCTCCGGTAAATCCACGTCCGAACAAGTCACTGTGTGACGGTAGCCGGACAGTGACGCTTGATGAGGCACAGGCTCTCTTTCGGGAAGGTATAAAACGAGGCATGATTAGCGTCTATCCTGAGAGCGGATTGCCCAAATACGTCTGGGCGGTGGACTCGGATGGGCGTGTCTATGAGGCGAAACGCGACATGAATAGTCCAAATTATCACGGATACGAGCTTGGCAACGATGAAGACGCCATGAGAAGGATGATCCTCAAGGAATGGAGCTTGAGATGCTCGGCGACCTGAACATTTCACTCTCCTGTGAGGAACTCGCTTCCGGGTCGGCGGAGGAACGAACAACATTCGGCTTGTTCGTGATGACAGCGAACGACCGTCTGCTCACCGGGGGCGAGGACGCCAGTCAGAAAGAACTTCGTCATGGCCCACATGTCGCCGGCTATCCCATTGCCGAATGGTTCGTGTGGAACTGGTGGCGACTTCGGTGGGAGGTCGGGCGCCCCCCTGATGAAAATACTGAATGTCGTTGGGACTTCGCGCACCGGATGCCGACCATTGGCGAAGGTTATGTATGGCCCAACATCACAATTTCATCAGACGGGATGCAATCTTTCCTGATCTCCAAGCCGTCTAAGAGTCTGGAAACGAGTTTGTTCCACTACATCGGAGCAGGAATGCAAACGGTTCCGCCGAGCAATTTGGAGGCTGCTATCGACGGATTCGTGGAAGATATCCTGACCAGGCTGGATCGGGCGGAAGTCCGTGAGACCAATCTCCATCGTCTGTGGAACGATCTACAGGTGGAAAGAGCAGATTGTGAACTCGCGCGCTTCCGGCGGCTGGAAGCGCAACTCGGCTACGAACCGGACGAAGCCGACGAGGACGCGATACGCCACCATCTCGACGATGCGGCGAGACTGGGAGAAGAGGCGTTGGGAGAGATAGCCGCCCACACTATGCCTGGTGATGACGCCCTCAGCAGTATGATGTCGGCGGCAGACCTTACCGATATCGCGACACGGAAAGGCTTTGAGGCCAACACAAACAATGCGATCATGTTAAGCGATATGGCAAACATGCCGCAGCCGGGACAGGTCGAAGCGTGGCGTTTGGGAAAACTTTTCGCCCAGGGGATTCGTGATCAGGAACGTCTGGATGGACAGCCGATTTCCGACAGCACCCTTGCGGACTTTGCGGGAAGTCTGAGGAATGCGATTTCGAGACAAAGCGGGCATTCGTCCACAATATCTTTTGCGCTTGACGAGAGTGACGGTCGTACCCGTATGTCTCTCCGGCCGCGGAAGAAAACAGGGCGGCGTTTTGATCTTGCCCGCCTCATCGGTGATCGCGTGTTCCGCAAACAGATAAATGCACCCGCCGAACCACTGTTCCCTGCGACGCGTGCTCACCGCTACCGGCAGCAGGTGCAACGTGCGTTCGCTGCGGAGCTTTTGAGTCCATTTACTTTTGTGGACGACATGTTGGGCGGGGATTATTCTGAGGAAAAACAGAATAAGGTCGCGTATCGCTTCGCCGTCTCGCCAATGACGATCCAAACCCAGTTGGTCAATCACCGGCGTATTGACCTCGCCGATGCACCAGACATTGCCGATCATCCCCTCTATAGCTAGAGGAGTGCCACAGCTAGAGGAGTGCCACGAAAAAGGGTGTTGCAACCACGTGAGGGGCGGGGTAGATTAGCAAACCCTGCTCCTCAGCAGCCCAGACGCGGCGGCGTACCCAAGTGGCTAAGGGAGAGGTCTGCAAAACCTCCATTCACCGGTTCGAATCCGGTCGCCGCCTTGTCACTCTTCTTCAGTGTGGCCCCGGTGCCGCGGCCCAAAACACACCCCCCTTTCCGAGTTGCGGATGAAATCGAGTAAGGCCCGGACATCTTGAGACGGGACGGTCTCCGACAGGCGTTCGACCTTGTGACGCATATTCCCCCGCTGGCGGAACAGGGCGGCAAACGCCCGTCTGAGGGCAGTAATGCGCTCTCGACTGAAACCGGCCCGGCGCAGGCCGACGACGTTGAGTCCGCGCACGGTATGGGTACCGTCCATAATACAAAAGGGCGGGACATCCCGACTGGTCCGGGACAGCCCCCGCAGCAGGGCCAAGGTGCCGATCTTGACAAACTGATGCACCACACAGTTGCCCGACACAAAGGCGCGGTCCGCGACGTCGACATAGCCGGCCAGGAGCGCGCCGCCGGCAATGATGGTCTGATTGCCCAGCCGGCAGTTATGCGCGACATGGGCATGCTGCATGAGATAATTATCGTTGCCGATAATGGTGGCACTCTCGGGCTGCGTCCCGCGGTGAATCTGACTGTGCTCACGGATGATATTGCGGTGACCGATCCTGAGAAAACTTTTTGCGCCCGCGTACGACACGTCTTGCGGAACGTGACCGATGACCGCGCCCATATGGATTTCATTCTCTTCGCCGATTTCGGTCCAGCCGGTCAGGACGGCGTGGGCCAGAATCCGCGTGCCGCGTCCGACCCGGACCGTGCCGTCAATGACGACATAGGGGCCGATGTCAACGCTGGGGTCAAGGTCGGCCTGCGGAGAAATAATGGCTGTCGGATGAATCGCCATGCCTGACACGCGCTGGTCTTAAATTTTGGGCGGCTCGGTTGCAATGAGTAAGCGTGCCAACAGTGCTTGTCTGTGGAGGGCGCGGTCACTCATTGTCGTCCTGTGCGAGTGTCGGGTCGGCCGTCTCGCCAGGAATATTATACGTCTCACTCGCCCACGCCCCACGGTCCAGCGTCCGGCAGCGTTCCGAACAAAACGGGCGGTAGACATTGTCCTGCCACGACGTTTCCTTACGGCACCGGGGGCATCTGACTATCCGCATAACAGCTCACCTGGTGAAATGAGTAAACGCGCCAATATCTCATGGCTGTTGGAGGGCACGTTTACTCAGTGGGACGGAAGAGCGGGCGACCGGATTTGAACCGGCGACGTCCAGCTTGGGAAGCTGGCATTCTACCACTGAATTACGCCCGCTCAGGATTATCGTCTGGCCCTCCACCCAACAAAGCCGGGAGAGAAACGTTGAAAAAAGTTGAAAAAGAAAACCCCGGCCTCGACCTACTCTCCCACAGCATGGCGCTGCAGTACCATCGGCGCTGGAGGGCTTAACGGCCGTGTTCGGGATGGGAACGGGTGTGGCCCCTCCGCCATTGAGACCGGGGAATTTTTCCTAGCCGTCTCTAATACCGGCCTCACCGGGGAGTGTCAAGCCACCTGTAGCCTCGGAGAGTTCTACGCCAGCGCCGGTTGACGACCCCGGTATCCGTCGTTACCGTGAAACACGGTTCCTGTACGGGCATACGAGGCAGCAGAATGGACAGCATCAGTTATAGCATGGCTCGAAACAGCTTGGCGAAGACCATGGAACGAGTCTGTCATGATCACGCTCCCGTCGCTATTACCCGAAAGGGTGAAGGCGCGGTCGTGATGATTTCCATGGAGGATTATCAGGCTCTGGAAGAAACGGCCTACCTCCTCAGAAGCCCCAAGAATATGCGGCGCTTGGTTGAGGCCATGGCCGAGTTCACAAAATCGTAGATGGCTCGATTCTCATAGCTCAACTACGCTATCACTACTGACGCCCGTGCAGCTCTCTCTGAATCATCGGTGTCCGCTTACTTGACGCAGTACAAGCGGCCTCCTGGGATCGGCAGCTTTGCTCATGAAGGAAGAAATCACACGTATTTTTCAGGCGAGTATCGAGGCCAAAGAACAATTCTTGCGGGCGCAGAGCAGCGAACTGATCGCCGCAACCCACACGATTATCCGCACGCTGCGGGCGGGTGGCAAAATCCTGCTGTTCGGGAATGGCGGCAGCGCGGCCGACGCCCAGCACCTGGCCGCCGAGTTCGTGAATCGCTATCTGATCGAGCGTCCTCCGCTACCGGCGATTGCGCTGACAACCGACTCCTCGGCTCTGACTTCGATTGCGAACGACTACGGTCCCGCCGATATTTTTGCCAAGCAGATACAGGCGCTCGGCAAGGACAATGATGTCGCCATCGCACTCTCGACCAGCGGCAACTCGGCCAACGTGCTGCGCGGCCTGGAGTGTTGTCGCACGATCGGTATGCCGACCATTGGGCTGACGGGCGGGAGCGGCGGAGCGCTGGCTGCGCTGGTCGATCACTGCCTGTGTGTCTCGGCCACAACCGTCACGCCCCGGATTCAGGAAACCCATATTCTCATTGGCCATGTGATGTGCGAGCTGGTTGACCGCAGCCTCTATGGGGCCGGGCGCGTGCAGAGCAGGGAGTGAGGAGTTGGGTAGAGCCTAGCGCAGAGTGAGACGCAAATGAAATTCCCCCCCATCGACCCGCGGCAGGCCTCGACCTATCCGCTCAGTCAACGCAGCAGCAAGGTTGCCGCGCAGGGCCTGGGCACACCGTGGCGGGTGGGTGGCAGCCTGAGGGAGTTTCTGCACTCTCTGCCCGGTATTCTGGCCGCCCCCGACCTGAGTGAAATCGCCCGCCGCATCGCCACCGCGGTCCGGTCCGGGCGGCCGGTTGTCCTGGGCATGGGCGCCCACCCGTTCAAAGTCGGCCTGTCCCCGCTGATTATCGATCTCCTGGAGCGCGGTATTATCGCCGCGATTGCGCTCAACGGCGCCGGCATTATCCATGACTTTGAACTGGCCTATCAGGGGGCGACGTCCGAGGATGTCGCCGCCAGTCTGGATACCGGCCGGTTCGGTATGGCGCAGGAAACCGGGGAATTTCTGAACGCCGCCATGCAAACCGGGGTGACCCAGCCGGGGGTCGGTATTGGCCAAGCCGTGGGCGCGCGTATTCTCGCCGAACAACTGCCCCATGCCTCGCTGAGCGTGCTGGCCGCCTGTGCCCGGCTGGAGGTGCCCGCCTGTGTGCATGTGGCGATCGGGACGGATATCATCCATATGCATCCCAGCGTCGACGGTCGGGCCATCGGGGAAGGCAGCCTGCGCGACTTTCACCTGCTGACGTCGGTGGTCGCCCGGCTGGAGGGCGGGGTGTTCATCAACCTGGGCTCCGCCGTTATCATTCCCGAAGTCTTCCTGAAAGCGCTCTCGCTGGCGCGGAATCTCGGCCATCCGGTCCGGACCTTGACCACGGTCGATCTTGATTTCATCCGACACTATCGACCGACGGTCAACGTGGTCCACCGCCCCACCCAACAGGGCGGGCGCGGCTTCCAGCTCACCGGCCACCACGAAATCCTCTTTCCGCTGCTGTGTGCCGCGGTTTTGGAAGAACTTGAAGAGCAATCTGAAACCGACGCGCCCGGAAGCGCATGAGCCTGAAGTGGAGAGTGAAGAGTTGGGGGCCGGGTGAGGGCTTGGCGGACAGCCTGCGGGACACTTGACACAATGTGCAGCCCACGTCTCCTCCTGGGAGGGCGGCCATCCTGGCCGCCTTGCGGGCTGGAAGCCCGCACTCCTGGAGCACCACCCCGCCGAGGACCCACGAAACAATATGCATCATACGTCTTGGGAGGGGTGGCAAGGGGCTGGGGGGTGTAGGGGCAATTCATGAATTGCCCCTACTCGAACGAGGCATCCCTCGCCCGCTGGGCGAGGGTGAGGGTTCCTCAAAACGCCCGGCAGATGCACGCCGGGCGGAAGTCGTATACAATCGTGACGCCTTGGGCCCGGATGGGTGCACTATGAAGTTCATGCTGTTTTTACTCCCCTCAATCCCGGCCACGCTGGAGGAGCGCAAGACGCTGCGGCCGATCGCCGCTCATTCGGACCGCTGGCAGGCCATGTTTCAGGAGGTGGTCGAACTCGCCCAGTTTGCCGAAGAGTTGGGCTTTGACGCGGTGGCCTTCCCGGAGCACCATCTGCACAGCGAGGGCTTCGAGATGGGTGCTCCGCCCGAGTTTCTCTTATACGTGGCCATGCAGACCAAACGCATACAGGTCGGCCCTATCGGTTATGTGCTGCCCGGTTGGGACCCCCTGCGTCTGGCGGTGACAACGGCCTGGCTGGACCAACTCACCCAGGGGCGCTCTTTTGTCGGCTTTGCCCGCGGCTACCAGCAGCGCTGGCTGAACCAGATGGCCCAGAAGGTGCATATTTCCGCGACGACCAGCGACCAATCCAGCCTGGATGAGACCAACCGGCGCGCCTTTGAAGAGGTTTACCATATTCTCAAGCTGGCCTGGTCGGACCAGCCGTTCCGCTTTCGGGGCGAATTTTATGAATACCCCTACCCGTATGAGAGCGGAACGCCCTGGCCGCCCACGCCGTGGACCCGGGAGTACGGCACGCCGGGGGAGCTTGACAGCCAGGGCAACGTCTACCGCATCTCCGTCGTGCCCAAGTCCTACCAAAAACCCCATCCCCCGCTGTTTCAGGCCTTTTCGGTCAGCGAGTCCACCATCCGCTGGTGCGCCAGAGAGGGGGTCATCCCCATGATTCTCCTGTCGCGCCACGAACAGGTCCGCCGGCTCGCCCAAATCTATGCCGAAGAGGCCGGGCGGGCCGGACGCTGGCTGCCGTTGGGGGCCAACATCGGCGTCCTGCGCCAAATATATTTTGCCGACACCGTTCCGCAGGCCGTCCGTCTGGCGGAAGAGGGCTTGGTCGGGGTAGGATATAAACGCTTCTGGGGGCATTTTGGTTTTTGGGAGGCGTTTCGCTTTCCTGAGGATGAACTCGAATATCCGAGTGGGGAGCGGCGTCTGCCTCTACAGGAATGGACGGTTGAGCGTATGATACGGGCGAATTATCTGTATGCCGGGCCGGTGGACGACGTGGTTCGCGGCATAGACGCCCTGGCCGACGCGGCCAACCCGGAATGGTTTGCCTGGCTGTTTGACCAGGGCCTCCTGCCCCGCGCAGAGCTGAGAAAACAACTCGAACTCTTCGGCAAACACATTCTCCCCCGTTACCGCTGATGCCGCAGACCCAATAGACCCAACCGACCCAATAGACCCAACGGACCCAACGGACTCAATAGACCCAACGGACTCAATAGACTCAATAGACCCAATAGACTCGCAGAGCATCCCATGCCGCAGTTCCAATACCAGGCAACCACCCCGCAAGGACAACTGATTGAAGGCGTCAGAGAGGCGGCAGAGGAGCGTGCGGTCGTGGCCTGGCTCCACACCCAGGGCTATATCCCCCTCAGCGTCGCGCCCCCGCACAGCCAGGGGGCAAAAACCGTACGCAATTGGCAACTGTCTCTGCCGGCCCTGCCCTGGAGTGGCCGTGTCACGCAGCGTGACGTGCTGCTCCTGACCCGTGAGCTGTCAACCATGCTGGCGGCGGGCTTGCCCCTGGACCGGGCGCTGTCAGTCCTGGTCGGGCTGACGTCAAAACCGGCTCTCAGCCAGGTGGTGGCTGAGGTCCTGAAGACCGTGCAGCAGGGCAAATCGCTGGCCGATGCCCTAGCCCAATACCCGACCATCTTTCCACCCTTGTATCTGAACATGGCCCGGGCCGGAGAAGTCGGTGGTTTTCTGGAGACGGCGCTGCAACGCCTGACGGAACATCTTGAGCGCGCCCAGGAGGTCCAGGAGGAAGTGAAGTCGGCGCTCACCTATCCGGTCCTGCTGGTCCTGTTTGGCGCCGGGGCGATTGTCTTCATGTTCATCTTCATCCTGCCGCGCTTTGCCGGCTTGTTTGCCGACAGCGGCCAGTCTCTCCCGGCGACGACCCGGTTCATGTTGGCGACCAGTGAGGTGTTGCGTTCCTACTGGTGGGGTTTCCTGCTGGCCGGGGCCGGCGGCGTCTTTGGCTGGCTGCGCTATGTGGCCACTCCCCAGGGCCGCCTGAGTTGGGATGGCTTCCGCCTGCGTCTGGCTCTCCTCGGCCCCTTGCTCCAAAAGCGTGAGGTCGGCCGTTTTTCCCGCACCTTGAGCACCCTGCTCAGCAGCGGGGTGCCGCTGCTCCAGGCACTGGAGGTGGTGGAGGCGGTTGTCGAGAACACTGTCATCCGGCAGGCCATCAAGGAAGTCCGGGCCGGTGTCCGGGAAGGGCAGGGGCTGTCCGCCCCGCTGGGCCGCAGCGGCGCCTTTCCGCCGCTGGCGCTGCAAATGATCGGGGTGGGCGAGGAAACCGGTCGACTGGATGATATGCTGAGGCAGGTGGCCGATTACTTTGAGCGCGAGACGCAGCGGCAGATCAAGCGGATGACCTCGCTGGTTGAACCCGTCTTGCTGCTGACGATGGGGCTGGTCATCGGCTTTGTGGTGATTTCCATGTTGGTCGGTATCTTCAGTATAAACGATATGCCCCTCTGATAGGCAGAAAGAACAGGCAGAAAGAACGGGGAGAAGGAACGGGCAGAAAGGAAGTGGCGTATGCAGCACGGTAAAAGAATATTGTCCGCTCAGGCCGGTTTTACGCTCATCGAACTCCTGGTCGTGATGGTCATCATCGGTTTGCTGGTCGCCCTGGTCGGGCCGAACGTCATGGGCCGCGCCGAGAAAGCCAAGCCGCAGGCGGCGCGGGTGCAGATCGAGAATCTCGCCAGTGCGCTGGAGATGTTCAAATTGGACACCGGCCGCTATCCGACCGAAGAGGAAGGGCTGGCCGTGCTCCGCCAAGCGCCGTCCGGAGTAGACCGCTGGGATGGTCCCTATCTCAGAAAGCGGGTGCCCAAGGACCCCTGGGACCGTGACTATGTCTATCGCCGTTCGGGAAAAGAATTTGAGGTGCTCTCCTACGGCGCCGACGGCGCAACCGGTGGCTCCAGTGTGGACGCCGATATTCTCAGTTCCGAATAGAGCAAATCACGATGCTATGTAGCGCGTCTCTCTCCTCCTTGAGGAGTGCGGGCTTCCAGCCCGCATGGCGGCCAGGATGGCCGCCCTCCCAGGCGGGGAGCCCCCCCCATCCCCTCCCTGGCCGCGGCAGGGGGCCAGGAGTGCGGGCTTCCAGCCCGCAAGCGGCCAAGATGGCCGCCCTCCCAGGCAGCGCGGGGGGCGGGAGGCCCCCACGGCCTCCCACGTCTGGCGAGCGCTGGTTCCTGGGAATGTGCATCACACGTGTGACAACAGGAGGGTTGGGTGAATCTCCCGCCGAGTGTGCAGCGCCTCGCCACGCTTGACTATTGTGACGGCCTCGGGATAGCCGTTGGGGCGCGGGCTGTCAGCTTTGTACACAGTACCAAGCGCTTCTTTCAGGTCGGGCTGAAAACCGCCCGGACCGTTCCCTTGCCGGAAACCGCCGAGGACCATCTCCCGGCTATCCGTCGGGCCCTGGCCGACTTTCTGACCGACATCGAAACCCTGCCCGACCAAACCGTCCTGTGTCTGTCCCGGAAAGAGGCCAGCGTGAGCCGGCTGGTCGTACCGGAAACCGCGCGTGGCTCGCTGGAACAGGTCATCCGCTATGAAGTCGAACGCCTGCTGCCCTTCCGTGAGGAAGAGATCTATTATGATTACGTGACGACCGAAGAGGGCGGGGAAGAGCGACGGCTGGGCGTCGTCATTTTTTGTTTTCCGCGCCAGACCGTCGATCCCCTGGTCAACCTCCTGGTCGAGCACAATCTGCGCCCGCAGAGTGTCACCCTGAGCAGTGCTGCGCACGCCACTACCCTGCTCGCCTGTTGCCCGGCTGAGCACCGGCAGCGGGTCCTGGCCGCGCGGGAAGACGGGAACCTGGAGCTGAACTTTCTGCATGAGCGGCAGCTCGTGGCCAGTCACACCGTCCCGATTGCGCGCGTTGCCGAGGCCGACGCCTGGACCGATACCCTTGCCCACAGTATTGCCCGGAATTTCCCTGGGAGTGCGCCGGACACGATTCCGGTCTTCACCTGGGACGAGCACGGCACGCTGCCGGTGAGTGTGGAGCCGGAACGGGACCTGGCCCACGCCGCTCAAGAGCGGTTTCCGATCGTCGCCGCGGACGGGGCCTTGTCGGTTGTGACCTGCTCCGCCATTGGCGCCGCCCTCCAGGCCGTGGGAGCGGGCGAAGAGATCAATGTCCTGCCGGCTTCAAGTCGGGCGCACCGGGAAACGCTGCTCTCCCCACTCACCCTGGTGTTTGTGGGCTGTATTCTGGTGCTGAGCCTGGTCTGGGCAACGTCGGTTGTGATCCAGGGTCGTCGCGCCCTCAGCCAGATTCAGGACCGGATTGACGGCCTGGCCCCAGCGGTGCGTCGCGTCCAGGACGATGAAGCCGCCGCGCAACGTCTCCAGGCGCAACTCCACACCCTGCGGTCTGAGACACGCATCCGACTGACCCCACTCCTCAAAGACATGTCCGAGCGCATCCCCCAGGCGGTCTACCTGACCAGCCTTCAGTTCAAGAATGGCAAAGTCGAACTCACCGGCGTGGCCAAGAGCGGGTCGGCCTCCGATCTGGTTGGGGCTCTGGAAGCCTCGCCCTGCCTGCAGGACGTTGCGCCCAAAGCGCCCTTTAAGACCACGGGTAAGGGCGAAACCTTTACTCTGGGTGCACAGGTGAACCCATGCGGCTAGACGCACTCCTGGATGCCTGGCAGCGGCTCTCTGCCCGCGAGCGGACCCTGGCCGGCCTGGCCTGTGGCGCCCTGGTGCTGGTTGTCCTGCGTTATGGCGTGATGACCCCCTATCTGGCCTACACCACCCAGCTCGAAGAAACGATTGAGCGTGACGTGCTGCGGCTGACAAAAATGCAGCGGCAACGGGACCGCGCCGCCGAGGTCCAGCAGCGCAGGCGCGTCCTGGAGAAACAGTTTGACGCGGCCTATGCCAAACTCATCCCCGGTGAAACCCCGACCCTGGCCGCGGCCCAGTTGCAGGAACGGGTCCAAACCTTTGCCGACCGGAGCGGGCTGACCCTGGTCACGACCCAGGTCCTGAAAGAGAAATCGCTCGGGTCTCTGCGCAAGACGAGGGTCCGGATGACGTTTCGGGGCGACACGCCGGCTGTTGCGGATTTTCTCGCCTGGGTCGAATATGAAGACTGGTTGCTGTCGGTGTCCCGTTTGGATGTCGGGACCTCCAATCGGCGACGCCGACGCCGACGCCGGCGTCAGGCCGCCCGCCCGCCCCTCACGATTACGCTTGAGGTGGAAGGTATCATGCAGCAGAGCGCGCAGGGGGGAGCGGCCCTTCAGGTAGCCAAGAGAGAACAGCCAGCCAAGGGAGAGTGAGCGCGGCTATGCGCATTCGGCGATTTTTCCATACCATCCTGGCGGTCATCGCGCTCGGCATCGTCTGGCAGACGGTGAACACCTGGAGCCGGGCCATGCCTGGCGTTCAACCGGAGTCGGCGCGTGCCCAGAAAAAGGACCGTCCGGCCACGGCCCTGCCGGCGCGCTCCATCCGGACCGGCCAGCGCCTGGCCCGGCAGATCACCGACAAGGACCTCTTTTCGCCGGACCGGAAGCGCCCGGTCGTTGTCCAGCAAGCCGTTTCAACCGAGCCGCCCCCTCCGCCCTCGCATCTCACGCTGGTCGGCGTTTTGCTGACCCCAGGCCGGGAAGTAGCCTTTCTGGCCGACTCCTCACAGGGCAATCGCGTGACGCGGGTGCAGCGGGGGGAGCAGATCGACCTGTATCGCCTCACCCGCCTGACCGCCTCTGAGGCCACCCTCTCACTGGGGGATAACGCTGGAGAGGTCGCCTTGCCCCTCGCCCTGCTCAGCAGTAAAAAGGCCAAGAGCCTGCCCCGGCTGACACCCAAGAAGGCGCCCGCCGTCAAACAGGCCCGGCAGCAGGCCAAGAGTCAGGCCGTGGAGGCCGGCGGCGACGACCCGGCCCAGATTCGAGAGAATATCCGGCAATTGCAGCGCCGCCTGCGCACGATCCGGCGACAAGCCGCGCGTGAGCGACGGGCCAAACGAGAGCAAGAGCCAGCAGAGCCAGCAGAGCCAGCAGAGCCAGCAGGGGAAGCAGAGCCAGCAGGGGAAGCAGAGCCAGTAGAGGCACAGGCCGAGGAGGCAGAGTGAGAGGCCAGAGTGAGAGGATGCAGGAAGCTATGCGGACACGTGCAGTGGGAATGGGGTGGATCGGGATATGCCTGCTCCTGTGCTTTTTCATCTTGAGTCAGCCGACTCCGGGCCGCACGCAGGAGGCCGACGACGAGCTGTTTGCCGAAGACGGGCTGTCCGACGAGGACGACCCGTCGCTGGCCGAGATGGCCGAGGACGGTGCGGAGGAATGCGTCCCGGTTGGCGAGGCCGAACTCATCGAGTTGAATTTTGAGGGAGCCGACATCCGAGAGGTCATCCAAGGGCTGGCCGCGGGGCTGTGCATTCACTACTCGATCGACCCTCGGGTGCAGGGCGCGGTCACCCTGCGGACGGCCAGCAAAATCCGCGGCCAGGACCTCTTTCCGCTGTTCCATCAGATCCTGCGCCTGAATGGCATCGCCGCGGTCAAGATCGGCGACATCTACCATATCGCCCCGGTGGGTGAGGCCAAGACCACGGTGCCGCTCATCACCGGAGGCAGCCAGCGCCACACCGCGTCCGTGCAGAACGAGTTCGTGATTGAACTGGTCAAGGTCGAGCATATTGCGGTCAGCGAAATGGCGGAAATTCTGCAACCCTTTGTCTCGCCCGGCGGCGATGTGGTTGCCTACCCACGGGGTAATCTGGTCATCCTGGTCGACCTGGCCTCGAATGTCGAGCGCCTGCGCGACCTGATTGCCGCGTTTGACACGGACACGTTTCGCACCCTCCACGCCCAGACTTACCGTATCGAACACGCCAACGTCGAGGACCTGGGCAAGGAACTGGCGAGTATCCTCCAGCCCTACGGCGTGACCCCGGAGAACATGGCTGAACGCGGGCTGTATATCATCCCGCTCACCCGGCTGAACGCGATTGTCGTTTTCAGCTTTAGTGAGGAGGTTTTCAGCCAGATCGAAAAATGGATCAGGGTTCTTGACGTGTCGCCCGAAAAGGGCGGCGGGCGTACCGTCCACGTGTATGCGGTCGAGAACGCCAAGGCCGCCGACCTGGCCAGCGTGCTGGGCGATCTATACGGCGGTGGCGGCGGCGGGCGCCGCAGCGGGCGCGACCGCGAGAGCAACCAGGATTCCAACCGCAGCGACAGAGACTCGGAGACCGGACGCGGCGGCGGGCTGGGTGGGCGAGGCTCACGCGGGGGTGGCAGCAGCAGCGTCCTGATTGAGCCCGTAGAGGGCGAGACGCCGCTCTTCAAGGAAGTCGTCCGCATTGTGGCCGACGAGATCTCGAACTCGCTGATCATTCTGGCCACCCCGCGCGATTACGACAAAATCCGGGACGTGCTGGTCCGCATCGACGTGGTTCCTCGGCAGGTGTTGATTGAAGCCATTATCGCGGAGATCAAGCTCACCGGCGACCTGAAATTCGGTATCGAATACGCCTTTGCCAACGGCACCATAGGCAATCTGTTCGGCGCCGCCGCAGGCGGGGAGGGCGGGGTTGGAGCCTCGGAAGAAGGGGCGCTCAGTGTCACAAATAGTTCGCTGCTCCAGTCCGGGGCCAAGCGGGCGCTCAATATCGGTCGGGGCGGCCTCTTCTCGTTCATTACCGACCAGAGCCATTTTGTGGCGCTGATCAACGCCGTCAACTCGCGCTCAAAAGTGAACATCCTGGCCACCCCGCATATCATTGCCGCGGATAATCGTGAGGCGCATATCCTGATCGGGGAAGAGGTGCCGATTCTGACCTCCACCCAGCAGAGCACCCTGGCGACCGCGAATATTGTGTCCAGCATCCAGTATCGGGATACCGGCACGATCCTGACCATCCTGCCCCAGGTCAACTCGGCCGGCCTGGTCAATATGGAGATTCGGCAGGAAGTCAGCAATGTCGGAGCGACCTCGTTCGGCGACACCAACTCGCCCAGCTTTCTCTCGCGCGAAACCGAAACCACGGTGGTCGTGCGCAACCGCGAGTCCGTGCTGATCGGCGGCATTATTGACGAACGGGTAGAGCGCTCCCGCAACGGCGTGCCCTTTCTGATGGACGTGCCCGTGCTGGGCCGTCTGTTTCGGGTGGAGCAGGACAAGCGCGAGCGAACCGAACTGGTCATCCTCATTACGCCCTACGTCATTCGGGACCGGAACGAAGCACAAGTTGTGACCAAGGAGTTCACCGGCCGGGTCAACCAACTGCGCGAAATGATCGAAAGCGCCCGTCAGCCGGCCACGCAGCGGCCCACGCAGCCTGGGGCCGGCGAGGAATAGAATGCGGGCTGGAAGCCCACACTCCCAGACAGGGCGCTACCCTTTTCCACCTGGGAGCGCGGCCATCTTGGCCGCCGCTGGTTTTTATCATCGTTGCGGGCTGGAAGCCCGCCCTCCCAGTGGGGAAGCCCGCCCTCCCAGTGGGGCAGCCTGGGCTCTCGCTCTTGCGCTGCTCCATTCCCAATCTGTGGCTTGCTCACACAACCCAGCCTTTACCGGATTATTTTCAATATACTCCACCGCCGCGATGAAGTGGCGCTCGTCACGGATCGCCCGGTCGAAATACTCCTGCATCCACAACGCCCCACGCCGGCCCAGCCGTTTGTTGGCACGATTCGCCGTATGCGACTTCCACGAATGGATGATTGAGGACAGCGTGTAGCGCCCGAGCGGCGTGGCCAGAACGTGTACGTGGTTGGGCATCACACACCACGCATGAAGATGGTAGCGTTCCCCGTCGAAGTGCCTGAGGGCGTCCACGACCAGCCGGGCCACCGCCGGGTTTGCCAGCAAACACGTGCCATAACCGCTATCGAGAGCAGCTTCGATGCGCTGGTGTTTCTGTGAGCGTTGTTCGGCCTCGGGCAGATATGCCAACTCTGATGCCCATGTGGCTCGCAATACAGCCGGGAGGCTGTCGTACAGACGAAAGGTGAGAGTCTGGGGAATTGTCCCGCCCTCGAAGTGCGGCAGATAGCCGCGGGTGTGCCATCTCGGCCCTGGGGAAGGTGCATTCTCTTCTGTCGGCTTGGTCATCGTATCCGTTTCCTTACCATCGTTGCGGGCTGGAAGCCCACACTCCCAGACCGGCTTATATCCTCACTGGGAGTGCGGCCATCTTGGCCGCCACCGGCTGTATCCTCACTGGGAGCGCGGCCATCTTGGCCGCATCTGGCTTGTCTCATCGTTGCGGGCTGGAAGCCCGCACTCCCAGATAAGCTCACTTGGCCGCATCTGGCTTGTATCATTATTGCGGGCTGGAAGCCCGCACTCCCAGATAAGCCATCTTGGCCGCATCTGGCTTGTATCATTATTGCGGGCTGGAAGCCCGCCCTCCCAGTGGGGAAGCCCGCACTCCCAGATAAGCTCAAACTGGGACAGTACCCTAAGGGCCATCAGCTTGACAACCGAAAGCGGGTTTGAACTAATGCCATTCATGGCCGTCGAAGACAAAACAAACGCCTCTCTATTGACCCGCATCACCGTGCGCCCGGATGTCTTTGGCGGCAAACCCATCGTTCGGGATATGCGCATTTCGGTAGAACTCGTCCTGAGTCTGTTAGCACAGGGAGTGACACCAGCGGCCATTATGAAGGACTACCCCGACCTGGAAGCGGATGACATTCGCGCGTGTATCGCCACGGACGAGGGAGCTGCCCCATGAAGGTACACGAACTGCCGGCTTATGCGTACACGCCTGCACGATGCCCGGAATCGACAGGGTTTCAGGCAGAATGCGCAGAAATTCCCGGCCTTATTGCTTACGGAGAGACAGAGGAAGAGGCTTTGGAGGAAATCAAAATCGCGGTGTGTGGCTGGCTCGAAGTTTTGGAGGAAGATGGCGTGCCCCTTCCTGAACCACAACAGGAAAATATGGCCGCTGCCGAAGCTGCGCAGTAAGGAACTATAAGTGACCGAGTACGAAGCGGCGGTGCTTGCTGTTCAAACGGCCGCACTTGAGATCCAAACGGCATCGCTCACTGTCCAGTGGGCGCAGGTCGGTATGAGCGGATTGCAGGCTCTCTTGATCGTAGGTGGCCTGTGGCTGATGCGCCAGGGTGTACGCCACCGTGACCGGCAACACGAAGAGAATATGACGGCGCTGCGGCAGCAGGGAACCGCGTTGCAGGGCCTCAACGAGAGGAGTGACCGGCAGCACGAAGAGAATATGGCGGCCCTCCAACAGCAGGGGGCGGCGTTGCAGAGTGTTGGTGAGGGGATACGGGAAATGATCGCCCGGACTCGTCCGGCGTAAGCAGGAAACCACCTTCCACTTGACACTTTTTCCCTGCATATACTATAGTGACAAAAGACGTAGACAACATTGTGTTATATCGTATAGACCGGATGAAGGATGGAAAGCGAGCACGTTGTGTATGAGGATGGTCGGGCGCTGTCAGACGAGGGGCCGAGGGGCCGGATGGACCGTGGCCCTGGTGGTCGGGGTCGTCTGTCTCGGGGCGTGTCAGTCCGAGCCGCCCGCACCGCCGGTCGCGCCGCTGGCCGAACGGGTGACCGCCTTCTGGGAAGCCCGCCTTCAGGGGGATGAAGTCGCCGCGTATCAATACGAAACCTATGCCCACACCGGAGAAATGACCGTCACGCAATACATACAGGCCCGGTCACCGATGCTGAAATACATGGCCTACACCATCGACAACATTCAGGAGCAGGAACAGGAAGCCCAGGTGACGGTCAATCTGCAATACCAGATGACCATTCCCGGCATGGTTGACATACCCGCAACTATGCCGATACAGGAGCATTGGGTGCGACTTGACGATAGCCAATGGTACCGCAACGTCAAACCCACAAGACCCGGTCAGGCGGCTCGGCAGCAGGGTTGAATGTTTGCTTGACAGGCTGCGGGATATTCATTATGGTGCTCAGCATTCACGCCACACGGGGAAAACCGAAAGGCAATATTGATGTTCGGGCCGGCCCCGAAAGGGCCAAGTGAAGGAGGCGAGGTATTGGTGAACAACAATAAAAACAAGTTCCCGGCGTTGAGTGGATATATGAGCAACACAGTACACAAAACAGAAGAAAGAAGCTTTCAGGAAGAAAGGAGAGACGTGATGACGATGAATAAATTTTTTACGGGCCTAATCGCGTTGGTAGCGGGCGTTGCCCTCTCGGCTGGGAGTGCCTTCGCAACCAAGGGCTATACCATAGGTGACCCGGCGGCGATGAAGCTGGTCCCCTTCTATGAGACCGGCGGCGCGCTGTTTACCGCCATTGGTATCCAGAGCCTTGCAGGTCAAGCGACCGTGACTCAGGAGCAGCACACTGCTGTTACGACTGCTCAGGGCTTGCTGGATGATAATGAGAGTACAGATCGGGATACTATAGCCGATCTTAAGAAGGCTCTTGCGGACGCCAAGGCGGCCGTTAAGACGGAACATATGGTCGTTAATGTGAAGGCCTACGACGCAATGGGCATGATGATGGCGGAGGTGTCTCTGTGTCTGGCCGAGAACCAATTCGGGTATGTTGTTTTCACGGGGGATGGAGATGCGGCTTCGATAGAGAACCGCGGCATGGTGCTCTCGATGGCCGATGATATGATCCCTATGTACGGCTATGTGACCATTATGGGGGGTGCTAAGTATACGGGATGCTCGTTCGGAGCGATGTCCATTGTGGCTGATGGCGGTACCAGTGACATCGCCACCTGGACCATTCTCCAGGACGTTGGGACCGGTTTCTTCGGGACGGAAATTCCGAGTTCCACCATTACGATGATGACCGATGATGACAACACTGATGTGGATGAGTCAACAATGCTTGGCTGCTATGGAACCGGTGACGTCTTTAATGCTAGAGAGGCCGACGAGGGTGGTCCTTATCTGTGCGGCTTAATTCCCGAGCGGCATAATAACAGCAGGGATGAAGACGGGGCGACGGAGACTGATGCGACTGCTCTCTCTACGGTTACCGTCCGGTTTGATGTCATCGAGGGTACATACAACGACGTTTTCGTGTGGTTGGCACAAGGTATGGACCCGGAGGACGTCCTCAAAGTTGATAAGCGTATGCTTAGCGTAACCACACGTTGCGAAGATGGAACGATGGCTATGATTCCAGACACCTCTCCCACTGCGGAGGACGGCACCATGATGTCGACGGCAATGGTCCCGGCACCGGGCATGGTTACCATGATCGACCCAATGGGTGAGATGCTGATGCCGTACACCTCTCAGTGTATGGCCGGTGGTGGCCGTGGCATTCTGCAATTCATGATGCCGGATAAGAGCAACGCCGGCATGGCATGGACGCATATCTCTCAGAGAATGTCCAACTTCCGCATGAACATGCCGGGCTACAACATGGCGCCTCACGAAAACTAACAGCCTTGTACTCATAGTAACTTGGCTCAGACAGAAGGAGGCAAGGGTTTCGGCCCTTGCCTCCTTTTTTTGTGCTAAACCATCCCCTCTTTGTGCCGCGTAGCGGCGGGGTGGGTTTCGTCGTGAGCGCGTTCCAGGAACCCACCCCGGCCCCCTTCGACTAGGCTCAGGCCAGGCTTCGACAAGCTCAGGACCACCCCTCCAAGGAGGGGAGCAGGACGGACCTACCCCGGCCTTGTTCGCTTGACGACGCACACCCGCCTGCTATAACTCCGGGTGTCCGACAGTGTCGGACACGGTGAGAGGGGACGGCGAAGGAGACCCCATGACCTTGTTTGAATGGCTCTCGATTATGGCGTATTATCTGCAACTCTTGGTCATTGGTGGAGGGTTATGGATGATGCGGGAAACGGGCCTGCGGCGGGACCGACAGCTCGATGACATGAGCGCGAGCCTGCGTGAGCAAAGCGCCGGCATCCGTGCGCTCCTGGAGCGCAGTCAACAGACCTGACCCGCTCACTATGTAACACGGCTCAGACACAAGAAGGCAAGGGTTGCGGCCCTTGCCTCCTTTTTTTGTCCGCTCTCGCTACGCCGTGTCCCTCCCTATCCCCTCCTGCGTGCCGCGTAGCTCTCCCTTCCCATCCCCTCTTGGGACGTGTGATGCATATTGTGTCGTGAGCCTCCCGGGGCCGCTCGCCCCCGCGCTGCCTGGGAGAGCGGCCATCTTGGCCGCTTGCGGGCTGGAAGCCCGCACTCCTGGCTCCCTCCCCCGGCCCGGCGGCCCCCCCGCTCCCTCCAGGAGAGAGGGGGGAAAGGCCAACCTACCTGACGGCCGCCGGGTAATGTAATTTGCATCACCCCTCCCAAGAGGGGATAAAAGAACGGTTATCCGCAGACGCAGAAAGGCCGGCGCAGGGCCTGCCCCGCTCGCTTGGAATATGCTATAGTCCCGTCCCATGCCCGAAGCGATTGCCTTTGACACCCACCGGTTCGTCAAGCATCTGACCGAGAACGGCTTTACGGAGCAGCAGGCCGAAGTCCTGGCCGACGAGCAGGTCCACCTGCTCAACACCAACCTGGCCACCCAAGCCGATGTCGCCGCAATCCAAGCCGATACCGCCGCAATCCAACGAGAGATCGTCGGGGTCCAGCGGGATATTGAGGTTCTGCGCCAAGAGACCAAGGCCAGTCTCGTCGGGGTCCAGCGGGAGATTGAAGTCCTGCGCCAAGAGACGCAAGCGAATATCGCCACCGTCCGCCAGGAAATTGACGCCCTGCGCCAAGAAACCAAGGCTAACCTTGAAGCCCTGCGTCAGGAGACCAAGGCCAATCTCGCCGAGGTCAAATCCGATCTGCTCAAGTGGATGGTGGGAGCGCTGATTGCCCAGGGTGGGGTGGTTGTGGCTCTGCTCAAGTTGCTACCGGGCTGAGGACGACAGAAGCCCGTTTGCCTCATCCCCATCCCCTCTCGGGAGGGAAAGAGGAAACGTGTCCAGCATTTGTTTGGCTGTTGGAGGACACGCTTCCTCTTTGTGCCGCAAAGCGGCGGGGTGGGTTCCCCCAGGCACGGCCCAGCCGCACAACCCGCCCGCTCCTTAGTTGACGAACAGATAGATGCTCTGGTACTTTCTAAAACTAGGGAAGTTGGGGAAAAACGTATGTGGCAAGAACGTATATCACCGAGGAATGAGGGGGAGAAAATGCAAACATTATTAAAGACGAAAATCGGTCCGTTCCTGGTTATTTCCTCAGTCCTCGTAGTATGGACGTTCCTGGCCGTCCAGCCCGTTCAGGCGCACACTCTGACCAATCCGAGTTGTAGCCGCCTTCCTACGGCTGAGGGTTTTTTTACAGACAGCGAACTAGGGATTACATCCGGCAACTTCAGTGACAATAACCTTTCCACCAGTACAAAGAAAGGAACCGGTGAATCCGGCGGGGGTAATAAAAACTATTACTACGCCAAAATTACGGTCCCCGCACTGACAGCAGGGGAGCTGACGGTGTCTGAAGCTACAGCCACTAATCCCTCGGAGGCGATTCTCTGTGGACGTCAAGAGGGCAGTGTGTCGGATCTACCGAGCTACACGACGGCCCATAATAATGCCGCAAAAGACGCCGACGATGCGACCACGGCCCAAGCGGCGGCCGAAGACGCCGCCACCGCCGCCGGGGAGACCGATGCTAGCGCTTCCACCGCTAAGGCTGCCTTAAGAAGTGCCGAGTCTGCCTTAAGAAGTGCCGAGTCTGACCTAAGAAGGGCCGAGTCTGCCCTAAGAAGCCTCGAGTCTGATCTAAGAGATGATGGAGACACCTCTGGTGCCGAAGCTGCCAAAACGGCGGCCGACAACGCCGAAACGGCCGAAATGGAAGCCGACGATGCCGAAAAGGCCGCCGACACTGCCGAAAAGGCCGTCACCACTGCTAGTGATGCCGTCGCCGGCTTAGGCGCCGCTGCCGACGCCTTAGAAGCCGCTGCCAGCGTCTTAGACGCCGCCGCCACCGCCTTAGACGATGATATGGGTTTTAGCATTAACGTATTGATCTCGTCGGGAGACGAAGAATATGTGATGGTCGTTACAGTACCGGCAGATGCCGATGCACCGTCATTAAGCGTCGATTTCAAAGGCGTGATGGCTACTACCGCCGATACTCAGAACGGACAGGACGGAGGCTCGTTTACATCTCCCAATCAACGAATTACCCACACCCTCATGACCACCGATAAAACGCCTGCCACGCCGGGGCTCCTGACCGTGAAGACCACGGGGAGTACGGTGGATACGAAAGGAACGCTTGACACTGGCGGTAATACTACCGCGATGGACGAAGACGAAGACGGTGATGGCAATTTTGAGATTGTCTCGCCAGTAAAGGCCAATACTGCTTATTCTGTATTTGTAGACGGACAGACCCGAAATGAGATGGGCGATTACGGCCTGAAGGTGGAGTTCCGAGTCGCTACAGACTTAGGCGATGACGCCACTTCCGACACCGGCATCACTCGCCGCCCCGACGAGATTCAGTTCGGAGCGGATTATTTCTTTTTTACTGCTTCTCCCAACACATACAGGTTTCTGACTGTAGAGACAGAGAAGCACGACGATCTCACAAGGGCGACGAATACTACAGGAACGCTCTTTTCAGACAAGGGCGTGGTGAATACGGACACTGATGGTGGCTTTGGTTCCAATTTCCTGATTCGTGCGCCAATCTCACCGGGGGATTATATCGTGGAGGTAAAAGGGTCAACAGGCGGGAAATATGCGCTGAGTTTGACCTCCAAAGCGGCGACCCCCCATATGAGTCGTATCCCCAATATGGCAGATGAGATCGCGGGAGATGCGACTGGCACCCTTGCTGAAAGGGGTGTGAATCCCCACTCAATCAATGTCGCCAAACCAGGCACCCTGCAAGTGAAGACGACAGGGGACCTCGATACGATTGGAGTTCTCTATGGGCCGGATGGCCAGCAGATTTGGGAGGACGATAATAGTGGCAAGGACATGAATTTCAGGATTACTCAGGCCGTCGAGGCCGGACAGTATATTGTGACGGTAGAGGGGAAGGCCGCAGATACGATGGGGGATTACACCTTAGTCGTGAACTTCCTTGAGGACGTGGATCTTGGGTCGGAGGGCCGAGTAGCAGAGTTGACGCGTGAGCGGGATAATTTGCGGACTGAGCGGAATAATTTGCGGACTGAGCGGGATAATTTGCGGACTGAGCGGGATAATTTGCGGACTGAGGTAACTCAGCTGAGAGAAGCTACTGCTCCGGTTACGGTCGATGCGACGGGTTTCTTGGGGAATCCCTCTGACGGTGGAGTCAGAAGCGGCGTTGGGCTCATCTCGGGCTGGGTGTGTGCGGCCAATGAGGTCGAGATCCGTATTTTCAATGCCCAAAATAACCGCCGAGTGAGAACCCTCGATGCTGCGTATGGCACGAGCCGCCCCGATGTACCCCAAAACAGTAACTGTACCAATGCCAATGCCGGGTTTGGGATGACCTACAACTTCAATCATTTGCCGGAAGGCGAGTATCGGATTGGAGCCTATGCGGATGGGACGACGCGGATTGGCGCTGAGCATACTTTTGAGGTCGTCCATCTCGTGGAGTTCTCAGCAACCGATACAGATAGATTTCTGCAAGGATTGGACGGCGAGTGTATCGTGACCGATTTCCCCGCTGCTGGAGAAACGACCATGCTTGAGTGGGAACAGAGTCTCCAGAATTTCGTGATTACTGGCGTACAGTAAACCCTTCGGGGCAGGCATAGGGGCCTGCCCCTTTCCTCTGGCATAAAACAGGGCCGGCTGAGTACTCAGCCGGCCTTTCTGCATCTGGGGATAAAAGTTCTTTTATCCCCTCTTGGGAGGGGTGGCCCGAAGGGCCGGGGTGGGTTTCGTCCTACCGAAAAACGCGTCTTTTGTCCCTATATTTCGACCTTTACGAACAAGGTATTGAAAACAAAGGAGAATCGCGTCCACTTAAGTGCATAACCCTGTCATTTAAGGCCATTTACGGTGCACAAAGGGGTACTTTAAGTTTGGGTTCGTATTTCTCCCTCTCCCCCCCCATCCCCTCTTGGGAGGCCTGTCCTGAGCCGAGTCGCAGGGCCTGTCCTGAGCGTACTTCGACTGCGCCCCTCTGGGGCTACGCTCAGCACGAACGGAAATGGCTCAGGACCACCCCTCCGAGGAGGGGATGAGCTTTGCGTTTTGCGGTGTGAGTTGGTAGGCTGGGTGCCCTATGGCGAGCGCAACGTTTGATACCTTACACGCGGCCAAGGCGCTGACCGTAGCGGGTTTTGAGGCGCAACAAGCCGAGGCAATCACCGACACGATCCGAGAGGCGTTCACCGAGAGTGTGGCCACCAAGGCCGATATTGCCGGTCTGGAAGCCGCCGTAACCGCAGATATCGCCGAGGTGAAAGCGGAAATCGCTGAGGTGAAGGCTGAGCTGAAGACGGACATCGCCGAGGTCAAGACGGAGTTGAAGACGGAAATCGCCGAGGTCAAGGCCGAGTTGAAAGCCGACATCGCCGAGGTCAAGACGGAAATCGCCGAGGTCAAGGCCGAGTTGAAAGCCGACATCGCCGACCTGAGGGTGGAGGTGAAGGCGGACATCGCGGGCATATACAAGCAGCTCTGGCTGGTGGCGCTGGGTATCGTGACCGCCATCGCGGCGATTGTGAAACTGTTGTAGGGGAAAGGTTATGTGGCCATGCCGCTACGCTCTCGTCATGCCGGACTTGATCCGGCATCCAGCGGATAGGAGCCTGGATTCCGGCTTTCGCCGGAATGACGGAAGAGACCGGCTAGCTATACGGAATCGTGAATTGCGCTAACAGCGATGGGCTTTGAGGCGCGACAAGCTGAGACAATCACAATGAGGTGAAGGCAGATATGGACGATCTGGAAAAACGGCTGAAAGCGGATGAGGTAGCTGGGTTAAGGGCGGACATCGCCCGGTTGAAGGCAGACATGGCCGGTCTCAAGAAGGATGTTCAGAATATCCAAATACGGATAACGGATCGATTTGGCTCCTTATACAAGGAGATGACTGTTGGGCTGGTAGTACTGGGCATTGTGATGGTCTTGGCGGCAGTCATCAAGCAGTCGTAGATGTCGGTCGTGTCTCGTTGTACTGAGTCCCCCTCACCCCAGCCCTCTCCCCTTAGGGGCGAGGGGGTAAATATTCCCCCCAGGGACGAGGAGGGCAGTATTCTTTCGTCAGACTGGGTTGTTCGCACGCAGAATCTGGGCAAGTGCTATAAGCTGTACGCTCGCCCGTTTGACCGGCTCAAGGAACTGTTTGTTTCGTCCCGCCGCTATCACCACGACTTCTGGGCCTTGCAGGAGGTTGATCTGCACCTGGAAGCCGGCCAGTCGTGCGGCATTATCGGGCGCAACGGTTCGGGCAAATCCACCCTGCTCAAGCTCATCTCCGGCGTCACCCGGCCCTCGTCCGGCACGGTCGAGGTGACCGGCCGGGTAGGGGCGTTGTTGGAGTTGGGAACCGGCTTCCACCCGGAATATACCGGGCGGGAGAACATCTATTTTTCCGCGGCCATGCTGGGCCTGGAGGGTGCCGAAACCGAGGCGCTCGTCCCGGAAATCATCGCCTTTGCCGAACTGGCCGACTTCATTGACCAGCCGGTCAAAACCTATTCCTCGGGTATGTATATGCGTCTGGGCTTTGCCGTCGCCACCAGCATCCGGCCCGATATCCTGATTACGGACGAAGTGCTGGCGGTTGGCGACGAGGCGTTTCAGAAGAAGTGCATTCGCCGTATGGAGGCCTTTCTGGGCCGGGGGAAAACACTCTTATTTTGCTCCCATAGCATGTACCACGTCCGCAAGCTGTGTCAGCAAGCCCTGTGGCTCGACCACGGCCGGGTCAGAGCCTGGGGGGAAGCGGCTGAGGTGACGCTGGCGTTTGAGGACTATATGCGTGAGTTGGAGGCCCAGGAAGAGCAGCAAGCGGAGAGGCAGCCCGTGGCCGACGCCTCCCTGTCCAGCCGCCTGCGCGAGGTGCGCCTGCTGAACAGCGACAACCAGGAAACCCACGTGTTTGACATGGGCGATACCGCCCGGCTCGAAATTATTGCGGAGACGCCAGATGGGATTCCGCCCGTCATTGCCACCGGTCTGGTGCGGAATGATAAGACCGCTATTTATGGCGTCTTCAGCGATATGGATAATGTCGAGCCCCAGCGCCTTGACGCCCACACGTTTCGGGTCGTGTATGAACTATACGACTTGAGCCTCTTGCCGGGCAGCTATACCCTCCGGGCGCATGTCCTTGATCCCCCGGCGCTACGCATGTTTGATACCGTTGAAAAGGATTTTTCGGTACGGGGCGAGTCGCGGGAGTTTGGGCTGTGTCGCCTACCGCATCGCTGGACGTTTGAGTAGGAAAGTCGGTTGGGTCGTTGGAAGAGGCCATGTAGGGGCTGCCCTGCGTGACACTATCAGGAGAAAGCTGTAAAGGCCGCGATTGAGGAGTCAAAACGATGAAAGAAAGCGCCCGGTACGTCAAGATTGTTGAATGGTCTGATGAGGATCAATGTTTTGTCGGGAGCTGTCCGGGACAGTTTTATGGCGGCTGTCACGGAGAGGATGAAAAAGCCGTCTTTGCAGAATTATGCGAGATTGTGGACGAAACGATTGCACCGTGCAGGAAAGACGGCAAACCGTTGCCCCCCATCACGTGGGGGAAAGACTACGCCACTAAGATGCTGGACGTGATGAATTAATAGGAGTGCAGGCTTCCCCCACTGGGAGTGCGGGCTTCCAGCCCGCAAAATAAGAAGCAGGCGGCCAAGATGGCCGCGCTCCCAGTGGAAAAGAAGTAAGCAGGCGGCCAAGATGGCCGCGCTCCCAGTGGAAAAGAAGTAAGCAGGCGGCCAAGATGGCCGCGCTCCCAGGATGTAAGAAGATGTAGGAAAGAGAGCAAGTCCGTAGGTCGGGTGAGCGAAGCGTAACCCGACATCTGTAACGTATGTTCACAATCCTGACGACCCATCGTTATCTCTTAGTGACCATGGTCCGGCGTGAGATCGGCGCACGCTTCGCCGGCACGAGTCTCGGCGGCCTGTGGTCCTTGATCCATCCGGCCATCCTGTTGGGTCTGTACACCATGGTGTTCTCGGTGATCTACCGGATAGGCGAGGTTGAGGGCGGACACGGTTTTGCCGAGTTTGTGTTCTGCGGCCTGTGGCCGTGGCTGGCGTTTCAGGAAGCCTGCCTGCGCTCGGTGACCGCCATCACGACCAATGCCAATCTGGTCAAGAGGTTGCAATTCCCGTCGGAACTGCTGGTCGTCGCCGTGGTGCTGGCCAGCTTTCTGGTGCAGGGCGTCGGCTTCCTGTTATTCCTGCTCGGTCTGATGCTGTGGAAAGGCACATTCATCGGTGGGGTCGGGCTGTTGTTATGCTTGCCCCTCGGTCTGGCGCTGCTCCTGGCGATTGGGCTGGGTATGCTGCTCGCCTGTGGTAATGTTTTTTTTCGGGATGTCGAACAACTCGCCACTGCGGGCTTGACGGTGTGGTTTTTCCTGACCCCGATTCTGTATCCGGCCAGCCTCGTCCCGGGATCCATCGGCGCGCTGTTCGTCCTGAACCCGATGGGGGCGATTACCGATACCTATCGCTCGATTATTCTGTCGGGGAGCTTTATCCCAGGCGGCACGTTCGTGTACAGCGTGTGTTGTGCGGTTGGATTCTTCTGTTTTGGCCGGTATGCGTTCCAGCGCTGCCGAGGGTTTTTTGCTGATTATCTCTAACTGTGGCGGGGTGTCCGGTGCGTGAGAATATCAGAGTGTGTGTCCAAGCCGTGTCCGAGACGCTGACGATTCAACAGCCTGTTGTTGAGATTGGGGCCTTCCGAGTTGAAGGCCAGGTAGACTCGGCCAATCTGCGCCCGCTGTTTGCACAGCGAGACTATATCGGCTGTGATGTCCAGCCTGGGCCGGGGGTGGACCGGATCGAAGACGTTCACCACCTGTCGTTTGCAGCGGACACGATTGGCACCGTCCTGATGTTGGAAACCCTGGAGCACGTCAAAAATCCGATCCAGGCCCTGGCCGAGATGTTTCGGGTATTGCGGCCCGGCGGCCTGGCCGTGATGAGTTCGGTGATGGACTTTCCCGTCCATGAATTCCCGGCCGATTACTGGCGCTTTGCTCCGCAGGGGTTTGAGCTGCTGCTAGAGCGCTTTTCCCCGCGCCGGGTGTATATCCAGGGTCTGCCGCTGTTTCCCCACTCTCTGGTTGGGATCGGGATAAAGCCCGGACCGGCGGAAACTGCCGAGGGACACGCCCGGCAGGCCGAGCTGGACCGGCTCGACCAACGCGTGCGGACGATTTCGGGCACCCTGACCCAGGAGATTTCTCCTCGGCTTGGGCCGGACCCGTTTCGGCTCCTGGGTGAAGAGTTGAGTGCGGAAGAACAAACCCGCTATTCGGTCCCCATGCTGCATGTTGCCTATGACCGCTTGTTGCAAAAAGATGAAGAAATAGCCCGGCTCCAACACGAGCTGAAACGCATGCAGGAAGCCTACGCACGGGAAAAGGGCGAAGCCTAGTGGCTGATCGTTTTGATTACTCCGACTACGAATTCACGCTGCGTGACAGGCAGTGGAACCATGATGCGCTTGCCGTGCATGTCTCCCATTTCCAGGGCTGTCGTAAAGTCCTGGACCTCGCCTGCGGCTCGGGTATTTTCCTGGAACTGTTGGCCGAGCAGGATATTCCCGCCATTGGCGTTGAACGCAACCCAGACGTTGTGGCCTGGGTGAAACAGCACGGCTGGGATATCATTGAGCAGGATGTCTTTCCTTTCTTGGAACAGACGCAGGAGACCTATGACGGCATTTTTTGCTCACATTTTCTTGAGCACTTGCCCTTTGCCGAGGTCCTGCGTTTTTTTGAATTACTCACGCCTCGCGTCAGTGCAGCGGGAACCGTGGTGATTGTTGTGCCGAATCCCGAGTCGGTCCGTATGCAGTTGTTCGGATTTTGGCGCGATCCTGAGCATGTCCGTTTCTATCACCCTGAGCTGCTTGAAGCGGTCTTGCGGTACTTCGACTTTCAGGTGACGCACACAAATCGCGCAGACATCCCCTTTGCCATTGCCCCGCCCGCATTGCTTCCATTTTCCCATCGGTCGGAATCGAGCACGCAGCAGCCCGTCCCGCGGCGGAGTTGGTTGAAAGAAAAAGCGAGAGCCACCTACTTTCGATTTTTACGTCTGTTACGGATCACCCCCTATTCGGACCTGTTAGCTGTGGAGGAGCACATTCGCCAACAAGTGGAAGTTCAACGAGAGACACTTGTCGCCTGGGCAGACAAAACAAATGAGGCCGTCAACCAGATGTGGGCTTGGCCCGACGACGTCTCTATTGTCTGTCGTAAGACAAAAGCCTAGAACTCATCACGTGGTAACGACCGGCAATCTCGCTCACATAATACGCCATGACTGACTTCCCGAGTGTGTCCGCCCTATTAGTCACGAAGAATGGTGAACGCTATCTGGACGAAGTCTTGCAGGGTGTTCGTGCCCAGCAGGGAAAATTTCGCTTGATTGAGACCATCGCCGTTGACTCCGGTTCGCGCGACCGGACCCTGGCCATCCTTGAGTCGCACGCGGTGCGCATCATACGGATTCCGCCCCAGGAATTTGGCCACGGCAAGACCCGAAACTTGGCTGCGAGCCACGCCCAAGGCGACTATCTGGTGTTTCTGACACAGGACGCGACCCCCGCCAATGCGGACTGGCTGGCGTCGCTGCTGGCACCCTTACAGGCCGAGCCGTCAATTGCCGGGGCGTATAGCCGCCAGCTCCCCCGCCCGCATTGTCACCCCATGGAATGGCGGCGCATTGTTGAGGATGAGCTGTCAGGCCGGTCGGAGTCTTGCCTGAACAGTCAGGCTGACCCCGACTATGCGCACAATCCTGCCTCCTTTTATTTCTTCTCAAATGTCAGCTCGGTGCTGCGCCGGAGCGTGTGGCAGCAATTCCCCTTCCCCGAGGTGGAATTTGCCGAAGATCAACTCTGGGCAAAGGGCGTTCTTGAAGCCGGTTATCAGACCGCTTATCGAGCGGATTCGCTGGTGTATCATTCCCACGGCTATGGTCCCTGGATGAACCTCAGACGGCATTTTGATCATGCCCAGGCGGTGAGCGATTTCAATCAGGCCGCCCGTCTGTCCGGGTGGAGTCTCCTGCCGTTGGCATGGCACGTCGCTCGCCGGGATATGTCATTCTGGCGCTGGCTCAAAAAACAGGGGCGTCTGCGTGTGGGACTCCGCTGGGGGGGCCTAGCCCTAGCTTGGCATTTTGCGGCACTATGGGGCGTCTGGCTCGGCGAAAGAAAGCATGTTCTGGCTCCATCTCTGGTGCGTCGGCTTTCTCTGCAAGAGAGTATAAAACGGAAGTAGACGGTCCATGCGCATTCTCCAGGTCGTGCACGGTTATCCACCCCAGGAGTGGGGTGGGGCGGAACTGGTCACCGCGACCCTGGCTCAGGCGCTTGCGGAGCGCGGCCATGGGGTGACTGTCTTCGCACGGACAGCCGACACCACAGCCGAGGAATTCTCGCTGCGAGACGATGAACCCGACACGCCTGCCGACACGGTGCGTGTGGTGCGCGTTGTCAACAATCTCAGCCATGTCTCACACTTCCGCCTGGAGTATGACAATCCGTTTCTCAACGAGGCATTCCAGCGGGTACTGACCGACACCCGCCCCGACATCGTTCATATTCAGCATGTCGGGCATCTGTCCGGCAGCCTGATCCAAATTCCGGCCCAACTCGGCTATCCGGTCATCCTCAGCCTGCACGACTTCTTTTTCGCCTGTTACCGCATCCACCTGATAGACAACCACACCCGGCTGTGTCCGGGACCGGACCGGGGCGAGCGCTGTGTTGCCTGTTTACAGGTAGAGACAAGCGCGGATGAGGCGCGCCGGCGTTTTGTCTATTTTGAGCAACTCCTTCATATTCCGCAGCGCGTGATTGTTCCGTCCCAATTTCTGGCCGACAGAATGCAAGAGATTTTCCCTTTTGTGGAGCCGCGTCTCCATATTGTTGCCCCTGGCATCGTTCCTGTCCGGCAGATACGGCAAGAAGACCCGCAGTCTGGCCCACTCCGAGTGTTATACATTGGCGTACTCATGCCGCATAAAGGCCCGCATTTGCTCATTGAAGCAACACGAGGGCTACCAAGTGGGAGTATTGCGGTATCTCTGTACGGGAGCCGTGTGGACGCCTGGCGTGCCTATGCCGACCAACTGGAGACAGATGCGGCAGACCTTCCTATCCGTTTTTGCGGAACCTACGCCCGTAATGAATTGGATGAACTCAGTACGATTCTGGCTCAGCACGACGTGCTGGTTGTTCCCAGCCTGTGCGAGGAAACCTTTTCGCTGGTCACGCGAGAGGCCCTTCAGGCCGGTCTGCCGGTCATTGCCGCCCGGCGTGGCGCCCTGCCTGAAGTCATTCGGGACGGGGTGAACGGCCTGCTGTTTGAAGCCGAGAACGCCCACGACCTGCGGCGCTGCCTGGAGCGCCTGCGGACCGACACCCGGTTGCGTGAACAGCTCACGCCCGCCTCGACACCAATTCGAGACCCGCAGGCATACGCCCAGGATATGGAGGTCGTATATGAGGCCGTGCGGGACAAACCTGTGGAAGAAAGCCCTCACCAGGAAGGAAGCCCTCACCCTAGCCCCTTCGACTGGGCTCAGGACAGACCTCTCTCAGGGGGAGAGGGTAGGGGCGAAAAATTTTTCGCCCCTACGACGCGCGCGGTGAGCGTGTGTGTGCCCACGTATAACGGTGCGGCGTTTATCGAAGAGGCGCTACACAGCATTCTGAACCAGACCTATCAGGATTTTGAACTCCTGGTTGTTGATGACGGCTCAACCGACGCCACGCTCGATATCGTCCAGTCGTTCCCTGATCCGAGAATACAAGTACACCGCAACCCGGAACGGCTCGGCATCCCGGCCAATTGGAACCGCTGCCTTGAACTCGCCGGTGGAGAGTTTGTATGTCTCTTTCATCAGGACGATGTCATGCTGCCTGAAAATTTGGAGTGCAAAGTCCAATTGCTGAGTGCGGATGAAACCGTGGGTTTTGTCCATTCTGGGGTTGAAGCCTTGGTGGATGAGTCGGCGCCAAGCTCTTTTGCAAACTGGATTGAGGATGCGACCGAAGACACGGTGTTCGATGGGCTGGAGTATTTTCGGACCTTGCTCCTCCGGGGGAATCGGGTGTGTGCGCCGACAGTAATGGCCCGGCGACACGCGCTGCTCGAACAGGGCGGGTTTGACAAGGACTTGGGCTTTGCCTGTGACTATGCAATGTGGCTCAGGCTGTGTCTGACGTATCGGGTTGGCTTTCTGGCCCGTCCCTTGATCCGCTATCGTTGGCACGGCGGCAACGCCTCGCATATCTACCAGTTTGAGCGTGGCGTAGAGGAAATCGCTGAAGCCGGCTGCCGTGCACTTAAACTCTTTCAAGACCAGGACTCGCAGCCTGAGGGGCGCGTGCTAGGCGAAGCCTTCAGCGCTCTGACCAAGCTCCGCCGCTGGATTAGCGAGTTGGAACGCGGCAAAGCCTGGCAAGAAGACCAGCGGGCCAGTTGGCGGGGCGTAGCCGAGACCCAAACAGCCCTTATTGACGAGTTCAAGGGTTGGATAGAAGAACTTGAAGCAGGCAGAGCCTGGCAAGAAGACCAGCAGGCCAGTTGGCAGGAGTTAGCCCGGAAGCGTGAGCAGGTATTGCAGGAGCAACAGACGTGGATTAGCGAGTTGGAACGCGGCAGAGCCTGGCAAGAAGACCAGCGGGCCAGTTGGCAGGGCGTAGCCGAGACCCAAACAGCCCTTATTGACGAGTTCAAGGGTTGGATAGAAGAACTTGAAGCAGGCAGAGCCTGGCTAGAAGACCAGCGGGCCGCTCAACAGACGTGGATTAGCGAGTTGGAACGTGGCAGAGCCTGGCAAGAAGACCAGCAGGCCAGTTGGCAGGAGTTAGCCCGGAAGCGTGAGCAGGTATTGCAGGAGCAACAGGCATGGATTAGCGAGTTGGAACGTGGCAGAGCCTGGCAAGAAGACCAGCGGGCCAGTTGGCAGGGCGTAGCCGAGACCCAAACAGCCCTTATTGACGAGTTCAAGGGTTGGATAGAAGAACTTGAAGCAGGCAGAGCCTGGCAAGAAGACCAGCGGGCCAGTTGGCAGGAGTTAGCCCGGAAGCGTGAGCAGGTATTGCAGGAGCAACAGACGTGGATTAGCGAGTTGGAACGCGGCAGAGCCTGGCAAGAAGACCAGCGGGCCAGTTGGCAGGGCGTAGCCGAGACCCAAACAGCCCTTATTGACGAGTTCAAGGGTTGGATAGAAGAACTTGAAGCAGGCAGAGCCTGGCTAGAAGACCAGCGGGCCGCTCAACAGACGTGGATTAGCGAGTTGGAACGTGGCAGAGCCTGGCAAGAAGACCAGCAGGCCAGTTGGCAGGAGTTAGCCCGGAAGCGTGAGCAGGTATTGCAGGAGCAACAGGCATGGATTAGCGAGTTGGAGCAAAGCAAGGCATGGTTGGAAGAAGAGCGGACGAATTGGCAGAGGTTAGCCGAGGAACGTGAGCAGGTATTGCAGGAGCAACAGGCATGGATTAGCGAGTTGGAGCAAAGCAAGGCATGGTTGGAAGAAGAGCGGACGAATTGGCAGACCCAGGCCGAACACTGGCAGGCGCAGACCCGCCACTGGCAAGAGAGTTTGTGGGGCCGCTTGGGGACCCGGTTGAAACTGGTCAAGCCGGTCCAGGATTTTCCGGCGAAAAGGGAACGTGATGATTGATCCGAACAGCCCTGATTACACCAACACCCCGGCCTCGGACCGCCGCCCGATGTATGGCTATCGCCCGGCTCATCCGACCGCCGCGCCGGCAGCGACCATTGTGACGCCTTTTTACAACACCGGGGCGATTTTTCATGAGACGGCGCGGTCTGTCTTTCGTCAGTCTTTCCAGCAATGGGAGTGGTTGATTGTCAATGACGGCTCGACCCAGCCGGAAGCGCTGGCGGTCCTTGATGACTACCGCGGTTTGGATGACCCTCGTGTTCGGGTTCTTGATATGTCGACCAATCAGGGGCCGAGCGCAGCCCGCAATCACGCCTTTCGAGCCGCCCGGGCCGCGTATGTCGTCCAGCTTGACAGCGACAACTTGCTGGAGCCAACCGCCATAGAAAAATGGCTGTGGTTCCTGGAGTCCTATCCCGAATTTGCGTTTGTGAAGGGCTATTCAGTCGGCTTTGACGCCCGTGAATATCTGTGGCAGCAGGGCTTTCACGATGGCGGCGTTTTCCTCGAACAGAATCTTGTGGACATCACCGGCGCACTGCGCCGTAGCGTCCATCAGGCGGTGGGGGGGTATGACGAAACGATTCGGGGTGGACTGGAAGATTGGGACTTCTGGTTGCACTGCGCTGACGCAGGCCATTGGGGCACGACGTTACAGGAATATCTCGACTGGTACCGCCGGCGTGAGAATCACGGCGAGCGCTGGGATAACTGGGATGGCGGGAAGCGCGAGGCGGACTTTCGGAAACAACTGCGTCAGCGCTACCCGCGTCTGTGGGACGATTTTCCTACCCCCCAGGCCGCGCCACTCGCGCCGTATGAAACCGTTTCCGATACGCTCCCGTGGGAGAATCGGCTCCACAAGGAGAAGCCGCGGTTGTTGCTGATCGTGCCGTGGCTGGCCATGGGTGGGTCGGACAAATTCAATCTCGATCTGCTCGGCCAACTCGTCCAGCGGGGCTGGGAAGTGACCATTGCCACAACACTCAGCGGCGAGCACTCCTGGGCGGCCCAGTTTGCCAGCTATACGCCCGATATTTTTATCCTACAGCATTTCCTACGTCCGGCGGATTATCCGCGCTTTTTGCGCTCTCTGATACAGAGTAGGGAGATAGATGCTGTACTCACCTCGCATAGCGAGTTTGGATACCAACTTCTCCCCTATCTGCGGGCGCATTTCCCGACCCTGCCCTTGCTCGACTTCTGCCATATGGAGCAGGAGGACTGGAAGAATGGGGGGTATCCGCAGATGGCGGTGAACTATCAGGAAACGCTTGATCAAATCCTGGTTTCCTCGGAATACTTGAAGGGCTGGATGGAAAAGCGCGGCGCTGATCCGACCGCTATCCAAGTCTGCTACACGGGTATTGATGCTGACTATTGGCAGCCCGACTCTGAGCGGGGTCGCCACACCCGCCAAAAACTCAATATTGCCGCCTCAATCCCGCTTATTGCGTTTGTGGGACGCATATGTGCGCAAAAGCAGCCGAAGGTCCTGGCGCAGGCCGCGCTCCGCCTTTCTCAGGGAAACGCCGATTTTGTCCTTGTAGTTGCGGGTGACGGGCCAGACCTTGACTGGCTCAAGACCTTTGTCCGCAAGAACAAGCTGGAGCGACAGGTCCGCCTTGTTGGGGCGTTGTCTAATACCGATATCCGGGACCTGCTGGCTGCGGCGGACATTTTCTTTCTCCCCTCTGAATGGGAAGGCATTGCGCTCTCGGTCTATGAAGCTATGGCGTGTGGGGTGCCTGTTGTCGGAGCCGATGTGAGTGGGCAGGCAGAACTGGTCACGCCTGAATGCGGGGTATTGATTGCGCGTGGAGAAGAAGCCGAGGAAGCCCAGCAGTACGCGACCGTCCTGGCCCAACTGCTGGGCGAGCCGGAGTACCGCAAAAGCATGGGCCAGCACGGGCGTCAGCGTATTCAGGAGCACTTTCGGCTTGAGCATATGGCCGATGGGGTGCTCGCAGCATACGCAGCGGCACGGCAGGAACGTGAAGCGGCGACAACACCTGTTCCCGGAGTTGGCCTTGGTCGCGCCTGTGCAACGCAAGCGGTGGAATACCTGCGAATCACCATCCTGACGGACTGGCTCTGGCAAGAACGGGAGCAGAGAACTGAACAAGTGGCAGGTACAGGCTTGATTCCAGCCCATCTCGTCGCTTCGTATGACCACTCCTGGCGCACGGCGCTGTATTTCTCAGTCCGGCGGATGTTTTTGCCGTTCTATAACGCCCTGCTCAAGACAAACCGTCCGTGGCTGTTATCCCTGAAAAACCGTCTCAAACGGCGCTTGCTCCGCGAGGGCACCTCATGAGAGAGGAGTACGGGCTTCCAGCCCGCAAAAGAAAAGGCAGCGGCCAGGATGGAAAAAGGCAGAGGGTACGAGAACCACATTTCTTCTTAAGGAGTGCGGGCTTCCAGCCCGCAACAATGATACATAAGGCTGCGGCCAAGATGGCCGCGCTCCCAGTGAATAAAAGGCAGAGGGTACGGGAGCCACATTTCTTCTTAAGGAGTGTGGGCTTCCAGCCCGCAACAATGCTCCATAAGGCTGCGGCCAAGATGGCCGCGCTCCCAGTGAATAAAAAGCAGGCTGTGGTTAATATGAGAAAGATGGCCGCGTTCCCAGGGGGACGGTTGGCGGACCGGGACACCTGAGAGGGGATTTCAAACTGAGGTACTACCAACTGTGGCTCTTGTCTCCAAGAATAGAATCAAACGGCGCTTGCTCCGCGAGGGAACCTCATGAGTCCAGACGCACGGTGGCCGCAGGGCCGGGGTGGGTTCCTTTTTGCATCATACGTTCAGTCAAATCCCCAAGTCTTGAAACAGATCGTCTGGCGTGTCGAAGCGTTTCCCCTTGCCGCTTTCCAATTCGTTTATGGCTTTGGCGGTGATGGCATTGGGCTCTCGGCTCGTAAACGGCAGGCGCTTTTCCTCCGCTATGCGTACCAGCAGCAGGCGAATGGCGTCCGATACGGACAGTCCCAGCGCTTCCAGTGCTTCAGTCGCCTGCGCTTTTACATCAGGGTCAATTCGAGCTCGTACAATGGCATTCGCACGCATAGTATGCTTTCCTCATTATGCGTTCCACCATAGCCACAAAGCGTAACCGGGATCAAGGTCAATGGGATCGTCACGGGTGACGGAGCCGAGAGAGGCTTGACTTTCACGGTTCTCCCGCATTGGATAACACTATGCGAGGGCTCTTCCTTGGGTGTCTGCTGTGGAGCGTGATAGGGCTGCCCATAGCGGCGGGGGCGGTCACGCCGGCACCGGCCTTAACCGACCGGGAGATTGCCGAGCGGCTGACGCGCTTGGAGACGCGCCTGGATGAGGGGCTGACGGGGTTACGCGAAGGCATGACCCAACTGCGCGGAGATATGAACAGTCGGTTTGAGGAGCAGTCTCGGCAGAACCGACAGTTGCGTGAAGACATGACCCGGCAGAACCAGCAGTTGCGTGAAGACATGACCCGACAGAACCGGCAGTTGCGGGAGGATATGAACATCCGCTTTGAGGAGCATTTCCGACTGATGCTCGGCATCCTGGCCGCGTTTGCGGCGATAGTCGCCATCAACATCGGCATCGTGGTGTGGGACCGGCGGACGGCAATCCGGCCGTTTGAGGATAAAGTGACCGGCATTGCCGAGGAGTTGGTGGAGCAGCGCTCGCGTGGGTCCGCCGTATTGGAAGCCCTCCGGGCCTTGGGGCAGCAGAATCAGACCGTGGCTGCGGTGCTGAGACGCTTCAACCTGCTGTAGAGGACAGCATGGCTCAAGACAAACCGGTCGTGGCTGTTATCCCTGAAAAACCGCCTCAAACGGCGCTTACTCCGCGAGGGAATCCCATGAGTGATGTGCGGGATACCTATATTAGCCAGGTTGTGGCTGGAAAATCGTTTGCTGATGTTGGCGGGCTGTGGGGGACCGTGAATGAGAAGGTTTCGGTTGCCCATACCCACGGCGCGCGGGCGCTGACCATGATTGATGTCTCACCGCGCGACAGTGAGCTGTGGGCGTTGTTTGAGGAGCGGCGGCGCACGCTCCGGCTTCCAGCGGTGGAGTGTGTGAGCGGGGATATTCTGACCTTGGCAGAGGCAGATACATGTCCGCAGTTCGAGGTCGTGCATTGCTCGGGAGTGCTGTATCACATGCCTGAGCCCATGCAGTTTTTACGCGCCTTACGCAAGATAACCCGTGAAGCCCTCGTCCTCACCTCGGCGGTCACGGCGACTCGGGTCGAAGGAGCACAGGGCGTCCTTGAACTGCCCGCCGCGGCCATGCTGTGTATCCCGGCCCTCCAAGGCCGAGAGCGTGAGATCGTGCAATCCTATTGGCGAGGCATTGTCGGCGATGGGGCGTTCGGCATCACGCAGGAGGTGGCGGAGTGGCGCTTTGAGGATTTCGGCCCCTGGTGGTGGCTGCCGACGGCCGAGGCGCTCAGAGCCATGTGTGAAGTGGCAGGGTTTCTCCATGAAGCCGGAGCGCCGAGTTGGAATGGCAATGCCTACACTGTGCGGCTGTCCGTTCGGTAAAACATGGCGGGGATACGACTGGTGGTGTTCTGTATGGAAACAGTTCGGCGTTTTTATGCTCGACCGCAGAGCGTCTCTCTCAGGTTTGCTGTCTGGAGAGGAAAAGTGCTTCAGTCCGTCTTCTTTTTCCTGGTTTTTGTTGGGGCGTCTGTATGCCACGCCGAGACGCCTCTTCCGACTGACCAAGAAACTCTGATTAGCCAAAGCACTCCGACTGGTCAGGGAGCTCCGCGATACGTCGGGTTCTCTGTTATGGGACCGGATTGGCAGGTGGAGGAAGTCTTTGCGAACGAGACCGAACGACTGGCTTACCTTGAAAAGCAAGGCTACTTGATGGCTCAGCATACGTCCAAGCTGCACGGGAATATGGTGCGGGTGCCGATCTATATGTGGACTGTGCTCGGCTCTAGACTGCCGTCAGCCACTGCGCTGGTCCGCAAGCCGCTCTATCAGATTGACACTGACACCATCTCGACGACCATAGAGGAAATCTCGACGTTTTTACGGGCCAGCTTGGCCGGAATGGAAAAGGATCAAGACGCCACCGGTCAGCCTTTGCGCTGGCAACAGTGGGACGCGCTCCTGGCCGGCATCCAAAAATACAACGTCGAGTTAGCAGCCGACCCGGCGAATACATACTCAGCCGTCTTGGTTACCATAGTTTTGACTTCCTTTCCGCCCGCGGAGATCATCGAATCACCCAACGGGGAGGAGGTCCGGGGGCTCTACCAGGAGATGCATATTCGCTTTGTCCGCAAGTTGGTACAGCGCTACGGGTATGGCTATATACGAGATGGAAGGCCAGCCATGTTACCGGTTGTTGCGGCTATTGAGATGATCAATGAGCCCGATTATATGTGGCTGCCGGACGAACTGAAAATCGAAAAAGCGCTCAATCCGGACGCGTATCCATGTGACAAATACATCACCCAACTACATCTCTCTCAGGTCCCGGAAAATGACTTGCCGGGTAAGGGCTGCATCCGGAAAGATGGGTTTTATCGGGCCCAACCTCTCCCCGTGCCCGCCATCGAGACTCCTCTGAAAGATTTTCGTTGGGGATCGAAATTTGATTTCTATGTCAAGTTTTTTGCAGAGTTGCATGAACATGTTTCGTTTGCTGCAAAAGATGAAAGCTATCGGGGCGGGGCCGAGATGGTCATCGTATCCTCCGCCGTCACCCACGTGAATATTGATTGGTTCGTGCGGATGTTCAGGGCCAACCCGGAGACCTTTCGATATGTCGATAAAATTGCCATCCACCCCTATCATTGGCCCCGACATGACATACACGACATGACGTTTGTTGACGCTCAGTCACGAAAGGATTGGCCGACTCTGAATCCACGCGTATTCGCTCGGGAATATTTCAAACGCTTTGACTTTATTCGTGAGTTGGCCGCCCTGGTTGCCGAGCCTGACTGGGAGAAGAGCTACGGCTTATCGGGAAAAGCCCTGTGGGTGACGGAGTTTGGAATTCCGACAAAAAAACTGGGCAAAGCCAACGCGTCGATTCCTAAGCATTGGAAAATTTTCATCTATGACCGTGCTTCCGGGATACCGGATGGGGTAGAGGCAATTATCTGGGAAGACAAGTGGGAGGCCTTTTTTGAGCAGGTCCCGGCAACCTTTCTCCACACAAATCAGGTCGAAGCGTTCCTTATTTATACGCTGAGAGAGTCCTTGGGGAATGAGACGAACGATGAGAACCACAGTAATTTTTCGCTCTACACATCCGACTGGTCCGGACGCCTTGCGCTTCCTACTCTCAAACGCCTATCTGAATTTTTCCAGAGTTTTCGAGGAGCGGACGCATGAAGGGGCAAGCGTGGCTCCCCTTACTGGTTAGCGGCGTGTGTCTCTGGGCCATCGTGACGACCCTGTCGGTGCGACGCAGTGCGCCGCTGCCGACCGGACCTCCCCAATTGGAGCGACTCTTTCCATCGGCTGAGAGAGCGCCTCCCGAACAGCAGTTTGCAGCCTGTACCTATGCCTCTCCCATCCGTGTATCACATCAGGGAGAAGCATTGATTCTGGTCACTCCCTATGACGGTCAACTGACCGCTCTGTTTCCTCGAACCGCTGAGGTGGCGTGGAGCCTGCGCTTGCCCCTTCCCGAAGGTTTAGCCCCGTTTATTGTTGCGACCCCGGTCCAGGTCAAAGATAAACTCGTGCTGGCCTATCAGACCCGTTCGACCAAGACGTGGCAGCGTGTCGATCATCGAGTCAGCGTGGTGGACCTGAACACGCGGACGGTTGATACCGCCTATCCAGAACTTATTTTAAGGGCGGAAAAACCGGCCGCGGATGGTGCAGGCAGCGTTGTCCTTAACCCGCCAACAGCCCATATCCGCTCGCTTGTCCATGCTTTCGGTGCCGACCGGAATATGGGTTATGCCTATGTTTCCTTTGGCAATCCGGGGGATATTCAGCCGTGGCACGGCTGGGTATTTGAGATCGATCTTGACGCCTGGAAAGCCCATGGTTCTGAAGCGGCCATATCAGGCGTACTGCTGACGACGCCCGAAGCGGACTGCGGTGACAAAAAATACGGTGATCGGGACACCGTGTGCGGTGGAGGGGTGTGGACACCGACTGGCCCCTTGGTTGCCCCCAAGGGGGACAGCTTTGAGGTGCTTATTCCTGTGGGGAACGGTCAGCTCGACTTGCAACGGCAGGACTACGCGCAATCTTTGCTGCGGGTTGGCCCCGGCCTCGACTTTGCTCCTGACTGTGACACCAGGCTGTGCGCCAATTTTGACCCGCACGACCCGGACCGCGCCTGTCTCCAGTCGTGTAAAAACCTCTTTATTCCCCGTCTCCTGCCCAACACTCCACCGCTCCGTCCAGCTTCGGGTCAGTGTGACGACAAGACGTTCATGGAATGTTTGGCCCGACTCGACGCGGACCTCGGTGCCAGTGCCCCGGTGAAGGTGAGCGTGCCGAACGGGCCGAGGGTGTATATCCAGCCAGGCAAGGAAGGAGCGGTCTATCTTCTTGACGCAGAGCATATGGGCACGCTCTACGACCGAGAACAAATCGTCGCTATGTGTGGCACGAAAGAGGACAAATGCCGGCAGGATTGGGCCGGGATGATTGTGACCCAGCCTGTTTTGACCGCAGTTGCAGGAGACCCGGTCGTGATCATCTCAACGTTTATGCTCGATCAGACTCATCCGGCTGGTCTGGTTGCCTTACGTATTGTGATGAAAGACGGGCGTCCTCAATTCGAACCATTCTGGCAAGCGCCTGATTCCTCGACTCCTGAGGCCGTTCAGGTGTTTCGCCATCGCCCGAGTTTAGTGGCGCTGTCGTCTTTTGGTGGGGAAGGCTATGTCTGGGTCGTCGATGTGAACAGCGAAGGTGATGGCAAGGGAACGCTCTTTGGCGTGCGCGTCTCGGATGGGACAATTATTGCGCGCCGGGAAATGGTCGGTCGTGGGCAACGATTTGCTCGCCCCCTCGTTCATGAGAATACGCTCTACGTTTCTTCTTGCCAGAACGATATCGGTCCGTCTCACCTGGAAGCCTATGCCTTACGCTCCGACAGCTTGGATGGGGACCGTTAGCGGTCCTGAGGCGACGGCTGAAGAAACACACCCTCTCGCCTATAGAGAAAAAGCGTTATAGCTAGGAACAGCCTGAATCGATACCGGACCGATCTATGCGTATTGTCCAGGTCGTCAACGGCTTGCCGCCGGAATATCTGGGGGGGACAGAAACCTACGCGGCTACTCTTGCCCAAGAACTGGCACGGCAGGGCCATATCGTCTCGGTTTTTGCGCGTCGTGAGAATTCACAGCAGCCTGAGTACGAGGTAGAAACAACGGCGGCTGCGGATGTTGAGATCACACGTATCAACAATACCCTGCGGGAGAGCATGACCTTTGCGGACAGTTATCAAAATGAAACCATTGCCGTCCGTTTTGGGGCGCTGCTGGATCGTTTTCAGCCCGATATCGTCCATTTTCAGCACCTGGTATACCTGTCCACAACGTGTGTGCGAGAGGCGACTCGGCGTCATATTCCGGTGGTGATGACGCTGCATGACTACTGGCTTATCTGTCAGCGCGGTCGGTTTCTGAAACCCGATTTATCGGTCTGTCCCGGCCAGACCGACTCCGGCTGTGCTCAGTGTTTTCACCATTTGCTCGATACAAAGATGTCCGCTTTCTATCGCTGGCTGAAACCGCTCCTTGGTCAACAATCCTGGCTCCGGGAGCAGGTACGGCGCTGGTACGGCAAACACGTGGGTTCTCAGTCCGTCTCGCCCGCGGCCCGGCAACAGGTTCAGGACCGGATGGCCCATATTCGGGCGCTGTGTGCGTCGGTTGCGCTGTTTTTGGCGCCGTCGCGCTTTCTGCGCGAGCAGTTTGTGGCTTTTGGGCTGCCGCCAGAGAAAATTCTGTTTCACGAGTGCGGCTTGCAGACCGACGCGATTCGGCCCGCTCCGAAAGCCCTTGTTCCTCGGAAAAACAGGAGCCAGCGGCCCCTCGTCTTTGGCTATATTGGCGTTGTCGATCCGGTGAAAGGCGTCCATCTGCTGGTCGAAGCCTGTCAGAGCCTGCCCCAAGCAGAACTGCGTATTCATGGGGGAGAGGCGTCCTATGCGCCCTATCCTGATGAAAAATGCTTTCGCGCCCAGTTGGCGAACTCGCCTCATATCCGCTGCATGGGGCGTTATGAACAGCAGGACCTCAGCCGTATTCTGGCCGAGGTGGATGTCGTCATCGTGCCTTCAATCTGGTATGAAAATGCTCCGCTCGTGATTCGGGAAGCCTTTCTGGCCCGGAGACCGGTTATCACGGCCGACTTCGGGGGGATGCGCGAGTGGGTAAGGGATGGGGTGAACGGGCTGCTGTTCCAGCCGCGCAATGTCGATGACCTGCGCCAAAAAATAAATCGCTTTATCACGGAACCGGATTTGGTCACCCAACTCTCACAGGCGTTCCCCGCGGTCAGATCGATTAGCGAAGACGCTACCCTGCTTGGAAAGCACTATCAGCGTCTTTTGCACTGATGGGAGGCTCTCCAAACTGCTGAGAATCCGGACAAGCTCAAATCGTCACTAGGGGGCAAGGTAACGGACCAAGGCGTCCGCCTCCCCGTGCCTCGCAGTGATCCTGAGGGTCACTGCACGCATCGCGCGCCGCTCTCTACCGCTATTGGCCAGTTGTTTCTATAACAAGTGTCTTGTGCTGTTTGCCGCCGGTCATGTAGGTCCGGGCCCGTCGCCCATGCAAGCGTCGACCGGGTTCTTTCCTGATTCCGGCATTGATAGATCGCATAGCAGTTGGACCCGCGCCACGTATTCTCTACCTCGCAGTTCTGGGCGCATTGGTCTTCCCTGCACACTCGGAGTGCTTCCTGCCTCGCTTCGCTCTCTGTCCTGGCGGTCCCTGATACCGCCCAGCGCGAGCAGTTGGGATACTGTGTGATACCCTGCGTGGTGGCTAGGGCGTACCACCGGGCCGTGCCCCCGACCGGGCCTCCGACCGGGCCTCCCTGGCTGTCGGGTGGGAGGGGGGTGCAACGGCTGCCTCGGGTGCCTATTGTGACGTTCATTGTCGCCCGTCCTCCCGTCCCTTGATTGTGCCTCCATTCTTGCTCCTCTAATGGGTACCCGGATAACGTGCCCTGGATTGATATCGCTCCTGTGTTCGGCGGGGCGGGAGTTCCGTGGCAACCCTGGGGGCCCGTCTCGTTGAGAGCGGTTAGCTCTATGGTGTTGGGACCCCCGTGGACCGGGATCGTCATGCATGTTTTCGAGTTATATATCTCACCCGAAAATACTACCCCGGCGTTCACGGCAACTCGAATTCGGTCGCCGTCCTCGCATGCATGATCCCACACGCATAATTGCACTTCACGCTGGCTATCACACACACCTATATCGAAGTTCTCAAGGGCTCCTTGTGGCGGGGGTGGCGGCGGAGGTGGTGGCGGTGGAGGCGGTGGGGGCGGTGGAGGTGGCGGCCCGGCGCGAAAGCGGACCTGTAAGGTGTAGGAGCCGGTGGTGGAGGCGAAGGCCCCGTATACCCGGATGTAATAGGTGCCGGCGGATAGCGTGCGACGGATACGGAAGTTGTAGCCGTTCGGACTGCTGTCATCGTCGATGGCCAGCCAGCGACCACTGGCGTCAAGCAGTGCCCCCTTGGTATCGGTAGACCTGGTGGTCTCGACATGGAGGAGGCCCCGTTGGGAGAGGGTGACGCGGAAATAGTCCACATCGCTCCGGCCAAGCCACCCGGGGGTATCGCTCCGGAGCGTGACCGGGGTGGCCGTCTGGCGGGTGCCGTCGGGGTCGGCGCTACCCCCGGTCGGCCTACTGGCGCGAAAGCGGACCTGTAAGGTGTAGGAGCCGGTGGTGGAGGCGAAGGCCCCGTATACCCGGATGTAATAGGTGCCGGCGGATAGCGTGCGACGGATACGGAAGTTGTAGCCGTTCGGACTGCTGTCATCGTCGATGGCCAGCCAGCGACCACTGGCGTCAAGCAGTGCCCCCTTGGTATCGGTAGACCTGGTGGTCTCGACATGGAGGAGGCCCCGTTGGGAGAGGGTGACGCGGAAATAGTCCACATCGCTCCGGCCAAGCCACCCGGGGGTATCGCTCCGGAGCGTGACCGGGGTGGCCGTCTGGCGGGTGCCGTCGGGGTCGGCGCTACCCCCGGTCGGCCTACTGGCGCGAAAGCGGACCTGTAAGGTGTAGGAGCCGGTGGTGGAGGCGAAGGCCCCGTATACCCGGATGTAATAGGTGCCGGCGGATAGCGTGCGACGGATACGGAAGTTGTAGCCGTTCGGACTGCTGTCATCGTCGATGGCCAGCCAGCGACCACTGGCGTCAAGCAGTGCCCCCTTGGTATCGGTAGACCTGGTGGTCTCGACATGGAGGAGGCCCCGTTGGGAGAGGGTGACGCGGAAATAGTCCACATCGCTCCGGCCAAGCCACCCGGGGGTATCGCTCCGGAGCGTGACCGGGGTGGCCGTCTGGCGGGTGCCGTCGGGGTCGGCGGCGGATTGCGAACGGACCAGGACGGCCGGCATACTGAACGCCAGAACACATACAAGAAGGAGGGGTCTCCATACGCGGCCGTGAGTTTGTTGGTGTTTCATGCTATGCCCCTTCGCACTTGGATGAGGGGAATATATGTCAAAGGATGAGGGCTTATCAAGGAGCCGTGTCGAGGCGCTTGACGTTGACGTGGCTCCGACGGTTCCTGTTGAGGTTCGGGGCAAAAGACGGCGTGTCGCCCCCTGAGCATAGCGGACTCAAAGCACCGCCGCTCAAAGAGCGGTTGGGCGACCGCGAAATTCCACATGACAAGGAGGTGCAAGCCGGGAAAAAGAAAGTCCGCTTTCGTGCTGTGAGAACGGAGAGATTGAGGTGTGAGACCCATATCCCTGCCGCCTCACGCCTGGCGTTTGCTCCGCGCGTAGTAGAGCCTGCGCGTGCCTGATGCGAGGGTCTCGTGCTGGTCAATGGCAAAGGTATCAGCCAGACAGTGCTCGAAATAGGTGGTCTCATCGTCGGTATAATGATCGGCCTTATGCCGCAGCAGGGTTTGGACCATGGGGTCGTCTCGGGTGACGAATTCTATGACCAGATCAGAGCCGAGACTCGCCAGCCAAGAGACGAATTCTCTGAGCGGAATATGAGTGCTGATGACCACATGGTGGAGCGAGGCCAGACATAAGGTCAGGTCGGGCGTGCCGCGCTCGATAAGTGCTTTTCGTTCCAGCCCCCGCCAGCCGAGATTTGGGGCGGGGTCGGCCACGTTGCTGATGAGCGGCAAGATATTGGGCGCGTGTTCTTGCTTGAGCGCGTTATAGAAGCGTTCAATCACCAGAGCATCAATATCCATTGCTAGCACATAATCTGCATTTTCTGCGGCAATGCGCGAAAACGTGCCGGTATTACAGCCCAGGTCCTAGACCAGATTCCAGGGCCGGGAATGGCTGATGCGACGCACGAAATCGGCCTTCTGGTGTTGCTCACTTTCCGTGTAGGGGAGGGCTTCTGTGTAGTCGGACCAGGTTGAGCGCGTCTGCTGCCAGGTCAGCTTGGCAACTTGTTTCCGCATCACTCTCATCCGGTTGGGCATTCATACCGAAGAGGCCAAGCAGACGATGCCAGTAAAGCTTAGCGATCACCGCGAGGCCAGCCAATCCGCCAAGCACGCGTTGGAGCAGCATGCTGCCACTGCCCGGGTCGAGATAGGCATAGGCCGTAGAGGGGACTGTCAGGCTAAGAGAAAAGATAGTGAGGATAAGATATCCAAGTCGGCGCACATTTTATTCCCTCCGTATGTCACACGATTCGTATATCTTTCATGTACATGTAACATGCCCGTAACAACTGATCTCAAACGTTTTCTCAATAGCAAGAACACCCGGACTGATAGTGGGCTCTTTCCTCCGAGAGGGAGTGTCGATACATGAAAGAGAGGCTTTGCTTGGGTGTGACGAGGTGTCTGACAGAGGTTGTAGAAAATGCGTATTGTCCAGGTCGTCAACGGCTTGCCGCCGGAATATCTGGGAGGGACGGAAACCTACGCCGCCGCTCTCGCCCAGGAGTTGGCGCGGCAGGGCCATGCCGTCTCGGTTTTTGCGCGGCGTGAGAACGCACAGCTGCCTGAGTACGAGGTAGAAACAACGGCGGCTGCGGATGTTGTGATCACACGTATCAACAATACCCTGCGGCAGAGCACGACCTTTGCCGACAGTTATCAAAACGAAACGATTGCCGCCCGTTTTGGGCAGGTGCTGGATCGTTTCAAGCCCGACATCGTCCATTTTCAGCATCTTATGTATCTGTCAACAACGTGCGTTCACGAGGCCGTGCGGCGTCGAATTCCGGTGGTGATGACGTTGCACGACTACTGGCTCATCTGTCAACGCGGTCGGTTTCTGAAACCCGATTTATCGGTCTGTCCCGGACAAACCGATTCCGGCTGCGCCCAGTGCTTTCACCATTTGCTCGATACAAAGATGTCGGCCCTCTACCGCTGGCTGAAACCGTTGCTTGGTCAACAATCCTGGCTCCGGGAGCAGGTACGGCGCTGGTACGGCAAACACGTGGGTTCTCAGTCCGTCTCGCCCGCGGCCCGGCAACAGGTTCAGGACCGGATGGCCCATATTCGGGCGCTGTGTGCGTCGGTTTCGCTGTTTTTGGCTCCGTCACGCTTCCTGTGCGAGCAGTTTGTAGCTTTTGGGATACCGCCAGAGAAAATTCTGTTTCACGAGTGTGGCTTGCAGACCGACGCGATGCAGCCCGCTCCAAAAACCGTGGGCCAGCGGCCCCTCGTCTTTGGCTATATTGGCGTTGTCGATCCGGTGAAAGGCGTCCATCTGCTGGTCGAAGCCTGTCAGAGCCTGCCCGCAGAACTGCACATCTATGGCGGAGAGGCGGCCTATGCGCCCTATCCGGACGAGAAACGCTTTCGCTCCCAGTTGGCCGACTCGCCCCATATTCGGTGTATGGGTCGCTACGAACAGCATGAGCTCGGTCGCATTCTGGCCGAGGTGGATGTCGTCATCGTGCCCTCAATCTGGTATGAAAATGCTCCGCTGGTGATTCGGGAAGCCTTTCTGGCCCAGACCCCCGTGATCACCGCCGACTTTGGCGGCATGCGCGAGTGGGTAACGGACGGCGTGAACGGCCTCCTTTTTCAGCCGCGTAATGTCGATGATCTGCGTCAAAAGATGAGTCGTTTTCTTACCGAACCGGATTTGGTCGCCCGGCTCTCCCTAGCCTTCCCCGCGGTCAGATCGATCACCGCCGACGCCGCCCTGCTCGAACAACACTATCGGCGTCTTTTGCAGGATCGGCCGATCTCATGACGCTCTCGCTCGCCATGCCGTGCCGGGCCGATGAACCGGACCTGGGCAGTACGCTGGAGAGCCTGTTTGCGGCCAGCCTGTCGCCCCAGCTCCCGTCCGGCTGTGTCCGAGAGCTACTCATCTGTATTAACGGGGTCGGCCCGGACCAGCCCTGTCCTGAGCCGAGTCGAAGGGTCTGTCCGCCGCTGCTGGCAGTCCGGGATTTCTGTGCACGTCACGCGATAACGATACAGGAGATTGCCCTCTCCTCCGCAGAGCAGGATCAAGAGTACGCGCGCCAACAGCCTCGACCCTCTTCGGGAGCTGAGGGGCAGGGGGCCTGGACCTGTCGCGTGCTGCTGGCGGATTGGCGGGGGAAACCCCGAGCCATGAATACCCTGTGGCAATGGGCCTGCGGCGACTTGCTCCTGTTCTGCGACGCCGATGTCCGTATTGACCCGCAGGCCATTGCGCATTTATACGCCCAGATGCGGACCGAACCGCAGTTGGGGCTGGTTGCCGCGCGTGAAGTCCCGATGCTGGAGGCCGAGGCGAGTATCTGGAGTCGGATGGGCGCCCTGCCGTATCGATTCAACTTCGGCAATGCCGGCGGGCGCCTCTTCCTGATACGCAAGGACGCGCTGAGCGAGCCCCTACCGGAAGACCTGCTGCTGGAAGATGCCTGGTTGACGGTTGCGGTCGGAAAACAGCACGTGCATAAGGCCATGCAGGCCCAGGTGTTCTTTGTCCTGCCGCAGACCTGGGGCGATTATTTTGCCGAGCGGGTACGCGCCGAGGGCGGCAAAATACAGATTCGCCGCCAGCACGCGCAGCTGCTCGAAAACGGTCCGGTCGCCGAGTATCCCTGGGCCGAGTTTTTGCGCAAAATTCGGACAGGTGAGTATGGGTTGATCCTGTTTGCCCTGGGTATTCGTTTTATGGCCAGGGTGTGGGCCTGGAGACGCCTCAAACGGGCCGGTTTCTATACCCTGTACCGTCCCTTTCCGTCGACCAAACGCTGGGGTTCAGCGGCCCCGACAGAGTCCGGGCAATCCGGGACACAATCATGAAAGTTTCGATCGTCATCCTAGTCTGGAATTCCGTATCGAAGATTGAAGCCTGTCTGGCCTCGCTGCCCGCGGGGTTGACGGTCGGCCATGAGGTGATCGTGGTGGATAACGGCTCACGGGATCAGACGGTGTCCTTGTTGAGAGACCGCTTTCCCCATGTTCGTATTATTGCGAATCGGAAAAACCGTGGGGTTGCGCCCGCGCGGAATCAGGGTATCCGGTACGCCCGCGGCGAATACATCCTCATCCTGGATGACGATACGATTGTGCATCCCAGCGCGTTGGATCAGCTCGTTCAGTTGCTTGACTCCAGGCCGGAAATTGGCCTGTGCGGGCCCAAACTCGTTGATGCCGAGGGGCGACTGTGTCTGTCGTGTCGCCTGTTTCCGACCCTCCCGGACAAACTCGGGCGTCGTTTTCCGTCCGTTCTCACCCGTAAGGCTGCTCGTCAAATAGAGTTGGCCGAGTTGGCGGACTGGGCGCACGATACGCTGCGAGCGGTGGACTATGTGATTGGCGCCTGCCAACTCATCCGCCGGCGGGCGCTGGATGAGGTCGGCCTGCTGGACGAACGGATTTTTTACGGTCCGGAAGATATCGATCTGTGTGTGCGCATGCACCAGGCGGGTTGGCAGGTGGTCTACCAGCCGGCCGCGGTGGTGACCCATGCCGAGCAGCGTATCGCCCGCTCGGCCTTCTCGCGCCTGGGCTGGAAACATCTGCGCGGCCTTGCCTACTACTTTTGGAAGCATCGGTATATAGTCTCTCGTCGGGCGCTGTACGCACGATTTCCAAACGCCCCGAGGCAGAGCGATACACCGTGAAACCCGTACCCCCGTCTGGAACGCAAAGACGGTCTCCCCGCAGAAACGACCGGACCGTGCTGCTGCTGATGCTGGCCGACCTGCTCTGGGCCGGCATTGCGTATGGGAGTGCCTTTTCTCTGCGCGTCTATCTGCCCTTTCCCCTGACCGCGGATTTCCTGCCGGCCTCGCGTTTCACCGAGGTTGCCCATCCGCTGCTTTTTCTCTTGGGAACGCAGCTTGGACTGCTCTATTTCTTCGGTTTGTACGACCAGCCGGCCCTCCACCAACGCGCCCGGCTGGCGACGCGGGTGGCGACCGCCCTCGGCATCCAACTGCTGGCCACCGCGGCCTGGTATTTCTTTCGCGGCGATTTGTCCTTCCCGCGCTCCGTGCTGGTTGTCTTTTGGGTGTTCAACAGCCTGGGCATTATCGGGCTGCGACTCTGGGTGGCCCAGCGCCTCGGACACGCCAGTCCGGTGCGTATCCTCCTGATCGGTCTGGCCCAGGATGTGCGGATGTTTCTCTCCAGCCTGACCGACCTCCGCCCGTCCCCCGGCCTCGATGTGGTGGGCGCAATCGGCTTGGAGGAGTCCGCCTGTCAGACACACGAAGAGGCGGGTATTCCGTGGCTGGGCAGGCTGGACAGTCTGCCCCAGGTGCTCGAACAGGTCGAGATCGATGAGGTCATTCTGCTGTCGTCCGCCAGTTGGAAAGACACATTCGTTGACCGGCTGTTGAATCTGCCGAGCGGTCACCTGGCGGCCGAACGACCGCGCGTCCTGGTGGTGCCCTCCGTGTACGACATTCTGGTGGGACGGGTGTCGTCCCTGCGTCTGCACGATGTGCCCCTGGTCGAGGTGCTGAAAAATCCGCGCGAAGAGCTGGCCTTTGTGGTGAAAAGTATCAGCGATCGTCTGATTGCGGGCGTCCTGCTGGTCCTGTGTGTGCCGCTGGTGGGTGTGGCCGCCGGCCTGGTCAAGCTCTCGTCGTCAGGGCCGGTGCTGTACCGGCAGCGGCGGGTGGGGCGGCACGGAAAGGAATTCACCCTGTATAAACTGCGCACCATGGTCCATGAGGCCGAGGCCCGGACCGGTCCGGTGCTGGCCCGCTCGGACGACAGCCGAGTGACGCCGGTCGGTCGCCTGCTGCGGGCCAGCCGGATTGACGAAATCCCGCAGCTTTTCAATGTCCTCAACGGCTCCATGAGCCTGGTTGGCCCCCGCCCGGAGCGGCCCGAATTCGTGGCCGGGTTTCGGCAGACTATTCCCGGTTATGCGGAACGTCTTCAGGTCAAACCGGGCCTGACCGGTCTGGCCCAGGTCAACGGCGAATACCACACCACGCCCGAGTACAAGCTGAAATACGACCTGGCCTATATCTATAATTATTCGCTGTGGCTGGACGTCCGCGTCTTGACGGAGACGGTCAAGGTCATCCTGACCAGGCGCGGCGTATAGGATGCGGATGGTGTCGGCCCTGATACAAGCTCAGCGCTGGGACGACTCTGTGCGGGTCGGCCTGCTGGTGCTGTTCTTTGCAAGCTGGAATTTACCCATCGCCTTGCAGCAAACCGCGCTGGGCTGTTTGCTGGCCTTCCTCGGCTATACGCTGTGGCAGACCCGCTCTCTGCCCCGCCTGCCGCTGTGGCAGCCCTTTTTCTTTTTTTTTGCGGCCCTCCTGGTCTCGACCCTTCTGAGCCCGGACCCGCTTCAGTCCTTCATCGGCTACCGGAAAATGTGGCTCATGGGCGGCTGTCTGGCGGTCTTTGTGCTCGTCCGCGACGGGCGGGAGGTAGAAAAGCTGCTGACCGTCGCGCTCTGGGTGGCCGGCGCGGTTGCGGCCTACGGCATTGTGCAGCATTTTAGCGGGCTTGACCTGGCCAAAACCCTGGTCGGCAAGGAGGCCAACCTCGACCCGTTCTGGTTTGGCCGCCAGGAGGGCTACCGGGTGAAAGGCCTGCACCCGTCCGGGATTACCTATGCCCACGCGCTGCTCTTTCCGCTGTGCCTGATCACCGCCTGGGGCTTGTCTCCCGGCTTATTGGCACGGCGGCGCCTGCTGCTGGGTGTCGGCTGGGTGTGCATGCTGTTGGCCCTGTTTTTTTCGCTCACGCGCGGCGTCTGGGTCGCCTACGGTGTGCTGCTGGTGGTGTATGGGCTGATACGGGGTCGTCGCGCCGTGCTGGCTGTGGTGGGGGGGCTGGCGGTGTGCGGTCTGCTCTTTGTCAGCGCCGGGCCGGGGGTGCGCGAGCGGGGACTCTCGATCTTTGATTTTGGGGCCAATAGCGGGCGGAGTCAGATCTGGCTGGCCAATATGGATATGATTAAAGAGCGCCCGCTGACCGGCTGGGGGTTTGGGAACTATAAGCAGTTTCGACAGGCGTTTTATCGGCGCTACCCCCAGGCGGACACCGATGCGCATGCCCACAATAATTTCCTCCAGATGGGGGTGGACGCCGGCCTGCTGGGTCTGGCGGCCTTTCTCTTCCTGCTTGGCTCGATTATCATGACGGGCTGGCGTGCCTATGTGAGACAACGGACCGAGCCGCTCAAAAGCCTGACCCTGGGCTGCTGGCTCGGCCTGGTCGGTTTTCTGATTGGCGGCCTGACCCAGTATAACTGGGGGGACGCGGAAGTCGCGCTGGTGTGGTGGGCAACGGTGGGGCTGATGCTGCGGATAGCAAGCCTGGTTGAGGGGACGGACTCACGGACCGGGTCAGAGGCAGCAGCCCCGCTAAGCTGAGCGGAACGCATGCAACGTCTGTGGGGCTATATCTATCAATACCGCTATCGGTATGCGCGCGGCATCGCCTGTCTGGTGGTAACGGCCACCCTGGCCATGTCCATCCCGTGGCTGCTCAAGCAGGCGGTCGAGGGGATTGAGCACGGCCGGCCGGTCCGCGAGATTGTGTCCACGCTGCTGCTGATTATCGGGATTGCCCTGCTCCAGGGGATTGTCCGCTCCTTTTCGCGCTTTCTGATCTTCAACGTCGGGCGGGATATCGAGTATCAGCTTCGTAACGAGCTGTTTGCGCATTTGCAGACCCTGTCGCTGAGCTATTACCAGCGCCAACCCATTGGCGACCTGATGTCGCGCCTGGTCAACGACGTGACCGCGGTGCGCCTGCTGCTGGGCTTGGGCATCATTAACATCCTGAACACCCCCCTGTATTACGTGTATGCCATGTCGGCCATGCTGGCCATGGACCCGACCCTGACCCTGTTGGCGGTCGCTCCGTATCCTTTCATGTTTGTGGTGGTCAGAGCGATGAGCCGCCAGCTCATGCAGCACACGCTCAACGTTCAGGCCGGCCTGGCCGACCTGTCGAGCCGTGTCCAGGAAAGCGTCAGCGGCATGCCGGTCATCCGTGCCTATGTGCGTGAAGCCTGGCAGAACCGCGTCTTCGCCGGGCTGAATGAGCGCTTCAAGATCGAGAATATCGCCCTGGCGCGCCTGCGCGGCCTGTTCCCGCCGCTGATGAAGGGCGTCTCCGGAACGGGGTTGCTGGTCGTGCTGTGGTACGGCGGCTCACAGGTCATCGCCGGCCAGCTCAGTCTGGGCGACCTGGTGGCGTTTATGGGCTATCTTCACCTGCTGGCCTGGCCGACCATGGCCATGGGCTGGCTGATCTCCCTGTATCAGCGCGGCAAGGCCGCCATGCAACGGCTGGAGGTGATTTGGCAAACCCGGCCCGACATCGTAGACGGCACGGGGAACGGCGCGCGTCGGAATGAACCAGGGGTGCGCGGCGAGATTGGGTTTCGGCACGTGGATTTTGCCTATCCGGCCGGCGGGCAGCAGCCGGGCAGTGGCATGGGCAATGGGCATCCACCGGACGAACGAACCATATTGCACGATATTACGTTTACCGTCCCGGCCGGAAAAACCGTTGCCATTGTGGGTCGTATGGGAGCGGGCAAGAGTAGTCTGGTCCAGCTGCTGCCGCGTTTGTTCGACGTCACGCGCGGCGCCGTCACCCTTGACGGACGCGATATTCGGCTCTTCTCGCTGGCCGAGCTGCGAGGCTGTATCGGCTTTGTGCCCCAGGACCCGTTTCTCTTCTCGGCCCGTATTCAGGACAATATCGCCTTTTCTCAACCCGAGGTGGACGCTGGCGCCGCCCGCTGGGCGGCCGCCTTGGCCAGTGTTGACGCTGAGGTTGAGGATTTTCCCAAGGGCTATGAGACCGTCATTGGTGAGCGGGGGATGACGCTGTCGGGCGGGCAAAAGCAGCGCCTCACGCTGTCGCGGGCCCTGCTGGCCGACACGCCCATCATCGTCCTGGATGACGCGCTGTCCAGTGTCGATGCGACAACGGAGCGGGAGATCCTCCACGCCCTGCGGACGAGCACCACCGAAAAGACGGTGCTCATCATTTCGCACCGGGTGTCGGCCATACGAGACGCCGACCTCATCGTGGTGCTGGATGCGGGCCGGGTCGTCGAGATGGGAACGCACGCCGAGTTGGTCGAGCGGGGGGAGATGTATACGGAACTCTTTCAAGATCAGGCGCTCGAAGAGGAACTGGCTGAATTGTGAACACGGGACAACACGAAGCGGCCCTCGACAAAACCTACGACCTGGCGCTGCTGCGTCGGCTGTGGGACTATATTCGGCCGTACCGCGCGACCTTTATTGTGGCGCTGGTCTGTCTGCCGCTGACCTCTGCCTGTCTGCTGGCCCAGCCGTATCTGCTCAAGCTGGGTATAGATTGGTATATCGAGCAGGGCAACGCCGCCGGGCTGACGCGCATCGGGCTGCTCTTTGCCGCGGCCCTGCTGGGCGAGTTTGTGTTCTTCTACGTCCAGTTCCAGGCCACGATGCTGGTCGCCCAGCACAGCCTGGCCGATTTGCGGCGCGACCTGTTCAGCCACGTGCAGGAACTGCCGTCGAGCTTTTTTGAGCGCACGCCGGTCGGTCGCCTGGTCACCCGTCTGACGACGGATGTTGACGCTATTAACGACGCCTTCTCGGCCGGGACGCTGACCATCTTCATGGACATCCTGACCCTGGTGGGCATTGTCGTGATTATGCTGTCGATCGATTTTCACCTGGCCGTGGTGACGCTGGCCCTGCTGCCGCCGCTGTTGCTCGTCCTGAATTTTTTTCGGACGCGGACGCGCGTGACCTATCGGATCATCCGGGAGCGCCTGGCGCGGATCAATGCCTTTCTGCAGGAAACCCTGTCCGGGATCATGGTTGTGCAGGTGTTTGCCCAGGAACGAAAAATGTTTGCCGAGTTTGAGCAGCGCAATCGCGACCACCGCGACGCCAACCACTTATCCAATATCTATGAGGCGAGTCTGTTCTCCATTGTCGAGGCGCTGAGTGTCATCTCCATCGCGCTCATGCTGTGGTATGGCGCGGGCCAGGTCGGCCAGGGCCTGGTCGCCCTGGGGACGCTGGTGGCTTTTATCGAATACCTGCAAAGATTCTTTGTGCCCATCCGGGAATTCAGTACAAAATACACCACCATGCAGACGGCCATGACCGCGGTTGAGCGGGTGTTTCAGTTGCTGGACACGCCGGTCACGCTGACCTCTCCGCCCGAGGGGTATCGGCCAGACGAGGTGACGGGACATATCGTATTTGACCAGGTCTGGTTTGCCTATAACGAGCCGGAGTGGGTGCTGCGGGACGTGTCCTTTTCGGTCGCTCCCGGTGAGAGTATCGCCCTGGTCGGGGCGACCGGCGCGGGCAAGACCACGATCAGCAAACTGCTCAACCGCTTTTACGATATTCAGCGCGGCCGTATTCTGGTGGATGGCGTCGATATTCGCGACTGGGATATGCACGCCCTGCGCCGCCGGGTCGGCGTGGTGTTACAGGACGTCTTCCTGTTTGTCGGCGATGTCACCACCAATCTGAGTTTGGGCCGGACCGACCTGACGCCGGACGACTTGCAGCACGCCGCGCAATATGTGAATGCCGCCCGCTTTATTCGGGAACTGCCGGGCGGCTACCACGAACACCTGCATGAGCGGGGTGCCAACCTGTCCGCCGGCCAGCGCCAACTCCTGTCGTTTGCCCGCGCCCTGGCCTATGACCCGGCCATCCTGGTCCTGGACGAAGCCACCTCCAGCGTCGACCCGGAGACCGAGGTGCTCATTCAGGATGCGCTGACCAAGCTGATGCGGAACCGGACCACGCTGGTGATTGCGCATCGATTCTCAACCATCCAGAATGTCGACCGCATCATCGTCCTGCACAAGGGCCGGCTGCGGGAAGTCGGGGCCCATCAGGCCTTGATGGCGCGGCGCGGCATCTACTGGCGCTTATACCAGTTGCAGTACGCCCACAGCGCCGCCACCCCACAAGCCCGCACGGACGGACTCGTTCTGGAAGAACGATAACGAGACGGCCATGCGCGTGCGGCCCTGGGTCATTTTTGCCTGCCTGTGTGTGCTGCCGGCCTGCTCTCCGCTGTACATTCTGCAAGCCGGCTACGAAGAGGCCAAAATTCTGTGGTATCGCCGACCTATTGCCGACATTTTGCGGGCGCCCGGTCGGCTCGACCTGCCCACCCAGGAAAAACTCCGGCTGGTTCTGCGTGTGCGGGCCTTTGCCGAGCAGGACCTCGGCTTCCGGGTTGGGGAGAGTTATGGCAGCCTGTCCGAACTCCCCTCTCCACCCACCATTTATGTGGTCACCGCGGCGCATCGGACGCGTTTGGAAGCCTATACCTGGTGGTTCCCGATTGTCGGCCGGGTCTCCTATAAGGGCTATTTTGACAGTGCCCAAGCCGACGCAGAAGCGCGGCGTTTAGAGGCGCAGGGGTTTGACACCTATATGCGGACAGCGGCGGCCTTCAGCACCCTGGGCTGGTTTGCCGACCCGCTGCTGCCGCAACTGCTGGGATATGACCGGCTCAGCTTGGCCAATATCGTTCTGCACGAGCTGTTTCATAACACGTTTTATCTGTCCGGCCAGACGGCCTTTAACGAATCGCTGGCCAATTTTGCCGGGTATCGCGGCGCCATCGCCTTTTTTGCCAGCGCGCACGGCGAGAGCCATGCCCTGACCCAGGGTCTGCGGGCCACCTGGGAAAGGGAGTTGGCCGTTTCACACTTTCTCGAACAGGCCCGTCAGCGGCTGACCGCGTTATACACCTCGGCCTTACCCGAGGAGGAAAAGCTGGTGCAGCGCCAAGCCGTATTCACCCAACTCCAGGCGGAATTTCGCCAACTGCCCGGGGCTGTTTCGCAAACCGCCGACTTTGCCTCCGTCCAGCTCAATAACGCCGTCATCCTCCACTATTTGACCTATCTCCGAGATCTGAGCGTCTTTGAGCGGATGTACGAGCGGCACAATCACGACCTGCGGCGCACCCTGGACGCCATCACCGCCCTTGCCGAGGATGCGCAGCAGCCGTTTGAGGCGGTGAGAAGTCGGGTGCGCACATCCGTTCGATTGCGGTAACAGCCGGTATCCGTCGGGTGAACGGAATGTCATCCCTGAGCTTCCGCCCCCTTGGATTGCTCCGCGTTAGGTCTGCTGAAGAAATGAGACCGCGGCCTGGGCGACCTCGCCCTCTCGGGCCATAAAGAAATGGTCCGCGCCGCTGATGGTCTCAAGCTGCTTTGGGGCTGATATCTGTGAAACCAGTTCGGTCAGGTCGGGGATGGGGGAATAGCTGTCGCGGTCGCCACTGATGAGCAGGATCGGTTTGGTCACGCTCACCAGAAATGCCGGGTCGCGCAATCCAAGCGGGAAGGCCACGCCGATCAGGCGGTGGACGCGGTCGTCTTCCGCCCCGGCTTGCAGTCCCACCAGCGAGCCGAACGAGTAGCCGGCAACAACGACGGTCGAGACGGCCTGACGGTCCAGCAGCGCCGTGACGGCCGCTTTCACATCCTGGCACTCGGCCACGCCCTCGTTGTGGCTGCCTTCACTGCGCCCCACCCCACGAAAATTGAATCGCAGCGTGGCGATATTCTCCTTTTGAAAGGCGTGTGCTAACGCTGACACCACGTTATTGTGCATCTCGCCGCCATAGAGCGGGTGGGGATGACACAGCACCGCTCCGAGTGCGGGAGCCTGGTCTGAGGTCGAGAGGAGACCTTCTAGGGTGAGGGCGTCAGCGTCAGCGCCGACCGGAAAGGTGATATGCTCTTCCATACCTTCCTCCTTGCTTCATTCGGGTAGGCGAAAACCCGGCGGAACACAAGTGGGCCGCACCATTGCAAGGGCGAAATACGAACGCTGAGCAGAAGAATTTTTCATGCGACATCTGAACCGGGAGTCCCGGGTCGAAAGAGCCTGGAGCCTTGATCTTCAGTCACTGCGTAAGCTGCGGACGCACTGGCTGCCACAGGGCTCTGCCTTTTTTTCCGTGGTCCGAAAAAAGGTCCAGGACGATGCGCTCAGCCTGCGGGCCATGGGGCTGACCTATGTGACCCTGTTGGCCCTGGTGCCGCTCCTGGCGGTCATGTTTGCCGTGCTCAAGGCATTTGGGGTGCATAATCTCATTGAGCCGTCACTGGCCCAGGCCCTGGAGCCGTTGGGTGCACAGGGGGCTGAAATTACCCGGTACGTCCTGGAGTTTGTGAGCAATTTGCGGGTTGGGGTGCTGGGCGCGGTCGGGGTGGCGGCCCTGTTCTATACCGTCGTGTCGCTGATCAGCAAAATTGAAGACTCGTTCAACGCTATCTGGCAGGTGCGTCGTGCGCGTACCTGGGGCAAGAAATGCAGCGACTATCTGAGTGTGGTCCTGGTCGGTCCGGTGCTTGTCTTTACGGCCTTGACCGTCATTGCCTCGGCCCAGAGTCATACGGTTGTGCAATATCTGACTGCCAACGAGCTGCTCGGCCCGCTCATTATAGTGGCGACGCAACTGCTGCCGTTCGCCTTTCTCTGCGTCGCCTTCACGTTTTTATACGTCTTTGTGCCCAATACTGTGGTGCGCTTCGGCTCGGCGCTGCTGGGCGGTGTGGTCGCGGCTGTGTTGTGGCAGTTGGCCGGGGCCGCCTTTGCCGCCTTTGTGAGCGGCTCCGCGCGCTACGCGGCCGTCTATTCGAGTTTTGCCATCCTGGTTCTCTTTTTTATCTGGGTGTACGCCAGTTGGCTGATTATTTTGATTGGTGCCGAAGTCGCCTATTTTCAGCAATATCCGGATTCCTACCGCGCCGGCCGGGACCTGGACGGCAAGACCCCGCTGTCGCAGGAGCGCCTCGCCCTGACGGCGCTGGTGACCATTACGCAGCGTTATCTTGCCGAACATCCGCCGTGGTCTGTGCCCGACCTTGCCAAAAACATGCGCGTTCCGCTCTCCGTGCTGGAGCCCCTGCTTGAAACGCTACGGGCAAAAGGCGTACTGTTGCAGACCGCCCAGCCGGAGGGTATGGTCCTGGGCCGTCCGCCCGAACAGATCGCGGTCGCGAGCGTGTTGGATAGCCTGCGCACGCCTGGGGGCGAGCCTGCCGCCCTTGATAGCGGGGATGCCATCTCGGCTCTGCTCGACCGGCGGAACCGGGCGGTCGCGCAGGCCCTCGACGGCCTCACGCTCCGCTCCCTGGCGACCGACGATACGGTGAAGCATTAACCCTCTCGACTGCTCTCCTCCCCCATGTTTCCTGTTGCCCAATATGACAAAGCCGCGAGATAAAGAGCGTTGCCGGTATTTGTCCGGAATTCCCCTTTTTTGTTTCGTCTGGCTGCTGGGTTGGGGAGGGGGGGTCGTTTTTGCCGGCTCGCTCGAACAACTCGACCCGGAGCGTGAATGGCGGGTCGAGTCGATCGTGTTTTCCGGCAACGCGCGGTTTGATGCCGAGACCCTGCTGGCCGAGCTGCAAACGACAACCCGGCCCTGGTATATGCCGTGGAAAAAGAGGCCGCGCTTTGATCCCGTCACGTTTGAACGGGACCTGGAACGGGTTCGACACTATTATGAAATCCAGTCCTATTACCAGGCTGAGGTGACGTATGAGCTGCACACCGATGACGCGCGCGGGAGCGTTTCCCTCACCGTGCGGATCAAAGAGAACGAACCCGTTACGGTCGGGGCGCTGAGCGTCGATGTCAGAACAAAAGCCCCGACCGGCGTCGCGCTTCCCGAGCGTCTCCCGCTTGAGTCCGGGGCGCTCTTTACCCAGGCGGCCTATGTTCAGGCTGAGAAAACGCTGCGTCAGGTTTTTCTTCAGCATGGCCACTCCTGGGTTGAAATCGAACGCACGGCGGCAGTTGACCTGAATACCCGGCAGGCGCGGGTTGCCTACTCCATCTCGCCGGGACCGCCTACCATATTCGGGGCAACCCGGATTGACGGCACCCGCAAGGTTGATCCACAGCTCGTGCGCAGAGAACTGACCTATGCGTCCGGCGAGCCGTTTTCTCTGGCGGCGATTGAGCGGGCGCGCCGGAATCTTCTGAAACTGGACCTGTTTCACTCGGTGCATATGGAATTTCAGCAGGAGACCGAGAAACCGCGTCAGGTCCCCATCCGCATCCGGGTGGCCGAGAAAGAGCCCCGCCGCATTCGGCTGGGGGCCGGCTATAGTACGGACGAGGAGTTTATCGGTCTGGCCGCCTGGCAGCACCGGAATTGGTTGGGCGGCGGTCGCCGTCTGTCTGTGGAACTGCGTTTGTCCGCCATCCAGCGCTCTATTGGCGCCACGTTCGTTCAGCCCTACTTCCTGGCGCATGACACGCTGCTGCATATCGACGCCCGGCAAGGACAGGAAGATGAAGATACCTATCTCCTCACTTATTCCCGTCTGCGTCCACGCATTGAGCGCCAGTTCTCTCCGACCTTCTCCGGCTTTGTTGGCTATCGGGTCGAATTTCTGAAATTCAACGCAGTCGGCAGCTCTACCATCCGGGCCCTGGGGGGCCTGCGCCGCGAGGGCGTATTGTCCGGCCCGACTCTTGGGCTGGTCTGGGATACGACTGAAGACCCCCTGAATCCGACCCAGGGCGAGAGGCTGTCCGTGGTTGCCAATCAGGCCGGGACTGTCTGGGGGGGAGATTATCGGTTCTTCAGCCTGACGGCCGAGGCGAAGCGCTATCAGCGTCTCGGCTGGGGGGTTGTCCTTGCCGCCCGCCTCAAAATGGGCCTGAGCGATTTTTTTGGCTCCCAGCGCAATATCCCCCCGTCCGAGCGCTTCTATGCCGGCGGCGATGGGGGGGTGCGCGGCTATGGCCGGCGTAAACTCGGTGCCCTGAACGCTGCCGACGACCCGCTCGGAGGACTGAGTGTCATCGAAGGCTCGGTCGAACTGCGGCGGCCGGTATGGCGTGAACTGGCCGGGGCGGTCTTCCTCGATTTCGGTCAGCTCTCGCTTGAGCACTATGATATTCCGGTTGAGAGTCTTCAATTTGCGCCCGGCTTTGGGCTGAGTTACGCCACGCGTATCGGACCGGTGCGGTTCGATATCGGTTTTCCCATCGACCCCGCGGACGATGATGAGCCGTGGCGCGTCCATTTCGGCATTGGACAATCGTTTTGAGGGAGGGGGAGTGGGTGCGATATATGTGGCGGACGCTGCTGATTATTGGTGGCTTGGGCGCTCTTCTCATTGTTGGGGCGCTCCTTTTCCTGCGGACGGCGCAGTTTAAGCAACTCCTGCACGGCCAGATCGTCTCGACCCTGAATACCACTCTGCCCGGAGAGGTCAGCCTGGGCGGTCTGGAAGGGTGGGTGTGGCGGGGGCTGCAACTCACCGACTTGATCGTCCGTTACGAAGAAGAGGAGGTCGTGCGCATTCCTCGGTTGAGCATTCGGTATACGCTTCGTCCGCTCCTCAGCGGTCGGCTGAACCTGACGCGGGTTGACGTGTATGAGCCTGTCGTCCGACTGGTCCAGGGCGAGGCGGGCCAGTGGAATCTGGTCCAGGCTCTCGCTCCGGACACGGCACGGGAAGCGGCCCCTCCGCCGGGAGTTGGCATTGGGGTTGTCCTCGGCGCGGTCACCATCCACAACGCGACGGTCGAGCTCGTTCTTGCCGGCCAAGACCCGGCCTCTCCGTATCGCCTGCACGCTATGAGCCTTGAGGCCCAGGCTACCCTGGAGGGCGGGCAATTGCACGTCGTGTGCGACAGGTTTGCGGCCAGTATTGCGGCGGCCCCGGCTCCGCCGCTACAGCTTGTCGCTTCGGTGGCGGTACGCGGAGACCTGGAGAACCTCTCGGTTGACATCTCTGATGTGACCCTCACCTCGGCGCAGTCCGAGCTGCGCTTTGCCGGCCAGATCACGGTTCTGAGCCCGCTGACGCTGGACGGAAGGCTTTCCGTTCAAAACCTGGCCGCGGCCGACCTGGCTGCGGTTATTCCCGGCTGGCCGCTCCAGGCGGCGCTATCCGGAGAGGTCCGGGTTGCGGGTGCACTCGCCGACCTGCACACCGACGTCCGGCTGGCAGCCGCGGACGCAGAACTCAGGGTCAATGTACGGGCCGACCTGAGTCAGAGCGAACCCGCGTACACCGGCACAGCCGCTTTCTCGCGTTTTGACCTCGCAAAGTTGCGGGGTGACGACGCCCTGGGCGGTCTATTCGAGGGCAGCCTGGAATTGGCAGGGCAGGGGGCCGGGTTGGCCGGTCTGACCGGCAGCGCGGTCGTCCGGGGCCGGGCGCTTCGTATTGGGGAGTGGCAGGTCGGCGCGGTGGGGCTGAGCGGCAGCGTCAAACAGCAGGTGGGCGAGGTCGCTGGGACGATTGCCGCGAAATCGGGCCAGGCAAGCTGGCACGCCGAAATCCAGCTTGCGGACGAGCTGGCGTACACCTTCGCACTGGCGGTCGAGCATCTTGACCTGCAAAAAATAGGTCCCGCTGCGGAACCGGGAAAGGGAACGCCGGCAAGAGCCGCTACCCGCCCGGTCATGACGAGCGACCTCAATCTGTCCGGTACGGTGCAGGGCCGAGGGATAGACCCGTCCAGCATGGATGTCCGGGCCTTGTTGACGCTTGCTCCTTCGCGCCTTGGTCCAGTAGCAATACACAGTGGGCGTTTTGACGCCTCGGTGGCCGATGGGAGGGTGGATATTACCGATATGCATCTCAAAGCCCGGCAGGCCAGCCTGGCGATGCAGGGTGAACTCGGGACGACGTTGGCACAGAGGGGGAAACTGTCGTACCAACTCAAGGTCTCCGACCTTGCCCCGTGGCTGGCGCTGGCCGGCCAACAGGGGGCAGGTCAGCTCACGCTGGCGGGTGAAGCCGAGGGCAATCTGACCGAGTTGGCCGTCTCCGGAGCCGCGCAGATGCGCGCTGTCGCGTTGCACGGGGGGGCGCTCACCCAGGGGACGGTCGAGTACAATCTGACCGGGGACGCGCACGTCTGGCCGACAGGCAGCATACAGGCTGAGTTCGCCGGACTGCATGCCGGCGTTGCGCTGCAATCGCTTGCCGCCCAATTGGAGTTGAGGCGCGCAGGGCAGCCGAGTGTGCAACTGACGGTTCAGGCTACGGATAGTGCGTCTCGGAAGCAGTCTCTGGACACTCTGATTGTCCGGCAGCCCGACCAGTTAAGCGTGCAGGTGAATGCGCTGGCGCTGGCGCTGCCCGGCGGCGTCTGGGAACTTGTCCGGCCGGCTACCGTCAGGCAGCGTCCAGGGGCAATAGCGGTCGAGGCCCTGCAACTGAGGAACGGTGACCAATCCGTTGCCCTGGACGGCCGCCTCTCAACGCACGGCGCACAGGATTTTCGGGTGCGGATCGAGGAGTTTACGCTCGCCGAACTGCGCCCGCTCATACCGGATATGCCGGCCGTTACGGGTGCGCTGTCTACGCATATCCGGCTCTCCGGGACCGCCGCGACACCGATTATCCAGGGCAGCCTCACCATCGGTCCATTCCACCTCATCGAACAGCCATATAAAGGGCTGTCGTCCTCGTTTCGCTATCAGGACCAGCGGGCTGGGCTCGATCTGACCTTTGCGCAGGATGAGCAGCATTCCTTGCAGGTCAGCGGGACACTGCCGCTTGCCCTGCACTGGCACGATGGGCTGGCAGCCGGAATCCTGGGAGACGTCGACGCCCGTATACGGTCCGGCGGATTAAGCCTGGCTTTCCTGAACGCCCTGAGTGGCACAGGGGTCAGCGATATTGGCGGGGAACTGAGCGTTGATCTGGCCGTGCAGGGACCGCTCACAGCTCCGCTCCCGCACGGAAGGGTCAGGCTCAGCAATGGTCAGGTGACGCTCGCTCCCCTTGGCACGACGATCTCCGATGTGACCCTTGCGCTGGTCGCTCATCCCGAGACGATTCGCATTGAGGAAATCTCCGCCGTCTCCGGAAAAGGCAGGATAACGGGGCAGGGAGCAATCAGCCTGCTCAATTACACGCCGCAGGGCATAGAGGTGACCCTGACTGCGCATCAATGGCCGGCTATTCATACCAGGCAGTATCAGGCTGAAATCGGTGCGGCTGTCAAACTCTCGGGAGCCCTGACTGCCCCGCACCTGAGCGGCTCGGTGGAAATCGTGCGGGCCAGCCTGCGCCCGGACCTGGCCTTTCTCGATAGCAGACCGGTCAATCGGGATGAAACCATTCTCATTATCCCGGTCGGTGAGACTGCCAGCTCTCTGGCCGAGCACAAAGCCGCCCTGGAACAGCGGGCGGAGGACAGGGCGGCTCGCAATGCGACAATAGATCTGACTGTCCGGGTCCACCCGGATACCCGGCTCACACACGCCAACGCCGTGGTTGACTTGGCCGGCGAGGTCAAGCTGACGAAGGAACACGGGGCAGAGCCCCGCCTGGTCGGGGATATCGCAGTGGTTCGAGGCTGGGCGGGTTTTCAGGGGCGGCGTTTCACCCTGGATGGGGGGAAGGTTCGGTTTACCGGAGGACGAAAAATCAACCCCAGTCTGGACGTTGTGGCGCAATACCAGGCGCCTGATCATATCGTTGAAGCCGTCGTGCAGGGGACAGCAGATGCCCCCAGCCTCGTCTTACGCAGCCAGCCGGAATTGGAACACGCCGATATCCTGGCCGTCCTCCTGTTTGGAAAGCCGGCCAGCGCGCTCGATCAAGGCGAAAAGCTTGACCTTGAGAAACAGGCGCTGGCGATCACGAGCGGCTACGCCGCTACCAAGATTGGCGAATCGGTCTCTCAAGCCCTTGGGCTGGAGAGGCTAGGGGCCGGGCTCAAGCTCTCGAATCTGGATATCGCCGGCGGGACGGTCGGCTTTGGTTTCTCTTTGCCCAAGGGGGTACGGGTCTCTGTCGCTCAGGATCTGACCAAGAAAGGCGAGCGCAAAGTCTCCCTGGAATATCAGCTCAGTCCGCACTGGCAGATCGATACCTCCTCCAGTTCGGGGGGTGCCAGCGAAGCCCATATCTTATGGCAGAAGAAATACTGATGGGCTCACTGTTTCCCTATCTCACGTTTTGTGCTCACGTTTTGCGCCGCCAGTCGGCTGGAACTCGTCCGTATTTGTTTCCCTTCGGGGTATGCGGTATCCTAAGGGGAAGGCGCGTGGAGCGCACCGGCCATGAAGACGACGAGGCCGGTGGGGGGGTGGAGGCAGTGGAAACTCAGGGTCAGCATCGGTGCGGCAGTCTCAATCTCAATGTGAGGGGACTCGAACAGTCAGCGACTTTAGCCATCAATGAGCGGAGCGATGCGCTCCGCCGCGCAGGACAGCGCGTCTATAAGCTCGGGCTGGGCCAGTCTCCATTTCCCATTCCGCCCGAGGTGGTGAACGCGCTCAGGCTGCACGCCCACGAAGACGACTACCTGCCGGTCACCGGTCTGCCCGCCCTGCGGGAAGCAGTGGCAGAGTTTCATCGCCAGAAAGATCGCGTGCAGGCCCGCCCCGAGGATGTCCTGGTCGGGCCCGGCTCGAAAGAACTCCTGTTCCTCTTACAACTGACTTTTTATGGCGAATTGCTCGTGCCGTCTCCGGCCTGGGTGTCCTATATCCCGCAGGCGCGTATCATTGGTCGTACCGTCAATCTCATCCCAACCACATTCGAAGAGAACTGGCGCGTCTCCCCCCAGCGCCTGGAGTCCATCTGCAAGGCCGACCCGGACCGGCCGCGTATTCTGGTATTGAATTATCCTGGGAATCCCGAGGGGGGCAGTTATACGGCGCACGAACTCGAAGCGTTGGCCGCGGTCGCACGGCGGTTCGGGGTGATTCTGCTGTCTGATGAAATTTATGGTCAACTGCATCATCGGGGGGCGCACGTGTCGGTTGCCCGTTTCTATCCTGAAGGAACCATTATCAGTTCCGGGCTGTCCAAATGGTGTGGGGCCGGCGGCTGGCGGCTGGGGACGTTTACCTTTCCACCGGACCTGAACTGGCTGATGGAAGCCATGGCGGCCGTGGCCAGCGAGACCTATACCTCGGTCAGCGCCCCGATTCAGTATGCGGCCACCCGCGCGTTTCAGGACGGCATTGCGATCGAGCGCTATCTCTCGCACGTCCGTCGTATTCTGTCGGCCCTGGGCCAACGCTGCGCGCAGATTCTGCAGGCGGCCGGCGTCCGGGTGCAGGCGCCGGTTGGGGCGTTTTATCTCTTTCCGGATTTTTCCCCTTTTGCCGAGCGGCTGGCGCGGCGCGGTATCACGGGTAGTGGCTCTTTGTGTGAGGCGCTGCTGCGCGAGACGGGTGTCGCCGTCCTGCCCGGCTCGGCCTTTCATCGCCCGCCGCGGGAACTCACCGCCCGGATTGCCTATGTCGGCTTCGACGGGGCGAAGGCCCTCACCGCGAGTGAGGCGATTCCGCTCGACCACGACCTGCCGGCCGACTTTATTGAGCGCTGGTGTGGAGATATGACCGAAGCCGTGCAGCGCATGACGAGCTGGGCGGCGGAAACGAAGTCGCCCAAGGTCGTGGATATGCTGGATCGAAAAGAAAGAGCCGTCGGCTAAACCCGGCCAAAAAGACCCCCCCCTCACCGGTAGGGGCAACCCCCCGTGGTTGCCCACCCCTCGTCATGGCCCGCCCCTGCCTCTCCTTGACACACCCCAAATCAGCCTTACCCTTTTCGGAGTCACAGCCAGTTAAAGAGCCCGAACGGCTGGAGGAAGGAGGGCAGCGTGGATCTCAATCGCTTGACCGAAAAATCGCAGGAAGCCCTAGGCCAGGCCCAGGCGCTGGCAACCCGACGGCATCACCAGGGGGTCGATGTCGAGCATGTGTTGGCCGCCTTGACGACATCTCCCGACGGCATCGTCCCGGCCCTTATCACCCAGGCCGGCGTGTCCCTCGATGCGCTGACGGCTGAGCTTGAACAGAGGCTGAGTCGCATTCCGCAAGTTTCGGGTCCGGCCAGTGGCCCGGACCGCGTCTATGTCACCCAGCGCCTGTCACAGCTGCTCAGCCGCGCTGAAGAGGAAGCCAAAGAACTCAAGGACGACTATGTGAGCGTCGAGCATATGCTCCTGGCCATGCTGGCAGACGAGGGCGCGACGGGCCGTTTGCTGCGCGACCACGGCCTCGGTCGAGAGCGCCTGCTCGCCGCGCTCCAGAAAGTCCGCGGCCACCAGCGGGTGACCAATCAAAACCCGGAGGGAACCTATCAGGCCCTGGAACGCTATGGCCGCGACCTGACGCAGGCGGCCAGCCTGGGCAAGCTCGACCCGGTCATTGGCCGGGATGATGAAATCCGGCGGGTAGTGCAGGTGCTCTCTCGTCGCACCAAAAACAATCCGGTGCTGATCGGTGATCCGGGCGTCGGCAAAACCGCCATTGTGGAGGGGCTGGCGCAACGGATTGTCAGCGGCGATGTGCCGGAAAGTCTCAAGAATCGCCGCGTGATCGTCCTGGATATGGGCGCGTTGATTGCCGGCGCAAAATTTCGAGGCGAGTTTGAAGAGCGACTCAAGGCCGTGCTTAAAGAGGTCCAGGAATCCGAGGGCGAGGTGGTGCTGTTTATTGACGAATTGCACACGGTGGTGGGAGCCGGAGCCTCGGAGGGCGCCATGGACGCCTCCAACCTGCTGAAGCCGATGCTGGCCCGCGGCGAACTGCACTGCATCGGGGCGACCACCCTGGACGAGTATCGTCAACACGTGGAAAAGGACCGGGCGCTGGAACGGCGCTTTCAGCCGGTCACGGTTGACCAGCCGTCCGTGGAAGACACGATTTCCATTCTGCGCGGGCTGCGCGAACGCTACGAAATCCACCACGGGGTGCGCATCAAGGACGCCGCGCTGGTGACCGCGGCGGTCTTGTCGCAGCGCTATATCAGTGATCGCTTCCTGCCGGATAAGGCGATTGATCTGGTGGATGAAGCGGGGGCACGGCTGCGCACCGAAATCGACTCCATGCCGACCGAGCTGGACGAGGTGTCCAGGCGGGTGTTGCAGCTTGAAATCGAGCGTGAAGCCCTGCGCAAGGAGACCGACCAGGCCTCGCGGGCCCGGCTGGAGAAGCTGGAAAAGGAGCTGGCGGATTGTCAGGCCGAGGCCGGGGCGCTGACCGCCCGCTGGGAGACGGAGAAGGGCAGCATCGGTCAGTTGCGCAGTCTCAAAGAAGAAATTGAGCAGACCAGACGCGCCATTGAAAAGGCCGAGCGCGACTACGACCTCAACCGGGTGGCCGAACTCAAATACGGCACGCTGGCCCAGCTTGAGCGCGACCTGGCGGCTGGGGAAGCGAGGCTCCAGAGCGAACAGGGGCCGAGTCGCCTCCTCAAGGAAGAGGTTGATGAAGACGATATTGCGGCCATTATCGCCCGCTGGACGGGGATTCCGGTCGCAAAGCTGCTCGAAGGCGAACGGGAAAAATTATTGCACCTGGGTGAGTTGCTGCACCAACGGCTGATCGGTCAGCAGGAGGCCGTCCAGGCGGTGGCCGACGCGGTGATTCGAGCCCGCTCGGGGCTCAAAGACCCGCACCGTCCGATTGGGTCGTTCATCTTCTTGGGGCCGACCGGGGTGGGAAAAACCGAACTGGCGCGGGCGCTGGCCGAGTTTTTGTTCGACGCTGAGGCCAATATCGTCCGGCTCGATATGTCGGAATACATGGAGAAGCATACGGTCGCGCGTCTCATTGGTGCGCCGCCGGGGTATGTGGGCTATGACGAAGGCGGACAACTGACCGAGGCGGTCCGGCGCAAACCCTATGCGGTCATCCTGTTTGACGAGATCGAAAAAGCCCATCCCGATGTCTTCAACGCCCTGCTCCAGATTTTGGACGATGGGCGGCTGACCGACGGCCACGGACGAACGGTGGACTTTAAGAACAGCGTTATCATCATGACCTCGAACGTCGGCAGCCAGCTCATCCTGGGCTATCGAGGCGGGGATGACGCCGAGGCGTATGAGGGCATGAAGCGAGACGTGCTGGAGGCCCTGCGGAACGAATTCCGACCGGAATTTCTGAATCGGGTGGATGAAATCGTGGTGTTCCACAGTCTGAGCCGGGAGCACTTGAAACAGATCGTCGAGATTCAGCTTGCGCACTTGCGGGAGCGGCTGGCCGAACGGCAGATCACGCTCGAACTGACGGAAAGCGCTAAGGAATATTTCGCCCAAAGCGGCTATGACCCGACCTATGGGGCGCGCCCGCTCAAACGCCTCCTGCAGAAGGAGATAGAGACCCATCTCGGCCGCAAGATCATCGCCGGCGAGGTGGCTGAGAACGACCACGTGATCGTTGACTACGATCACCACGCCCTCACCTTCACTACCGCACCGGTCGCTGCGGTAGCGTAAAGTCTTCCCATTACGCTCACCGGGCGGCCGCATCTTCAGACCAGGGAGGGAGAAGTAATCTTCTTCCTCCTCCCATATTCAGAATAAAACCCCGTTCTTGTAAGCGGTCTTTTTTATTTGACTTTTCGGCTATTTCTTTCTACAGTCTCCCTCCGCTCTCCGGAAGGCAGAGCCGCCCTCTTTCCCCAGGCTCGCAATACACGAAGCGGTGTGTGTTGGCATGAAGCGGTGCGAGTTGGCAAGAGGAGACTCCTCAGAGGAGGTATCTCTATGCTGAACGAAACCACTCACCGTCTTGATATTTCAAATGGGTCCCCCCTTGCCGTCACGTCCGAATCCCCCGCTCCGCGCTTCAAGGTGTATAACGAGCGTCACCTCGACCAGATTCCGCAACTGCAACGATTATCTGATGCGCAACGCTTTAATATGCACGTGGTGGCCAGTGTCTTGCCCTTTCGCATTAATCCGTACGTCATCGAAAATCTCATCGATTGGGATAATATCCCCGATGATCCGATGTTCCAGTTGACTTTCCCGCAGCCTGGGATGTTGATGGCGGAAGACTTTGAGCGCATGGCCGGTCTGCTCAGGAAAGGGGCGAATCGAATCGCGATCAAAGCCGCCGCAGATGAGATCCGCATCCGGCTGAACCCGCATCCGGCCGGCCAACAGCAGATGAATGTCCCGCATATGGCCGGCGAATCGCTGCCCGGCATGCAGCATAAATATCGCGAAACCGTCCTCTTTTTTCCGAGCCAGGGCCAGACCTGTCATACCTATTGCACCTTCTGTTTTCGCTGGGCGCAGTTCGTGGGCATTCAGGAGTTGCGGTTTAATTCAAACGACGCGAGCCAGCTCCACCGCTATCTGGCCTCACAGCCGCAGGTGAGTGATCTGCTCATGACCGGCGGAGACCCGATGGTCATGAAAACCCACCATTTGGCCGAATACCTGCGTCCCTTGCTCCGACCCGAGTTCGAGCACATCCAAACCATTCGGATTGGCACAAAGGCGCTAACCTACTGGCCCTTTCGCTTTACGAGCGATGCGGATGCCGACGACCTCATGCGCTTGTGTGAACAGCTCGTCGCTGCCGGCAAACATGTGGCGTTCATGGCCCACTATAACCACTGGCGGGAACTGGAGCAGCCCCAGGCGCGTGAAGCCATCCGGCGGGTGCGCTCGACCGGAGCGGTCGTCCGTGGTCAGGGACCGCTCCTGGCCCATATCAACGACGATGCCGCGGTGTGGACCCGGTTGTGGCGCACCCAGGTCCGCTTGGGCATCATCCCGTATTATATGTTTGTCGAACGCGATACCGGGGCGCGGTGTTATTTTGAGGTGCCTCTGGCCCGCGCCTGGGAGATTTACCGTGAGGCCATTTCCCAGGTCTCCGGTCTGGCGCGGACCGCCCGCGGCCCGTCCATGAGTGCCGGGCCGGGCAAGGTCGAGGTGCAGGGCGTCACCGAAATGAACGGCGAAAAGGTCTTTGTCCTGCGCTTCATCCAAGGGCGCAGTGCCGATTGGGTCCAGCGACCGTTCTTTGCCAGGTTTGACCCCAGCGCGACCTGGCTCGACCAGCTCAAACCCGCCGGCGGAGAACCCCAATTTTTCTTTGAGCCCGAATACCGTACCATCCAGGCGCAGGCTTCAGCCGGACACTGAGTCCGCGCCTCACTCACGGGGCTTGAGCATCCGAATACGCCGCACCGGTGGATGGCCGGGGGTGTCATCCACAAAGGTGAGGTGCTCCGCCTCACAGGCGGGACAGATAATCAGCGTCCCGTATTTTTCGTGCTCAATCATGGGCGGCCAGTTGCCGCCCGCCGGCTCGCCATAGTTGCTCATCTGGTAGAGTTCTTCGGCACACATCAGACAGTACTGGGATTTTGCCATAGGCTGACTCCTTCTCCTTTTGCTCCCTCTCCCTCTGGGAGAGGCTTGGGATAAGGCTGTCTGCGGAACAGCCATGTCCGGGCGACCTCCACACTCCTGCACGGCACTGGATTCCGGCTTTCGCCGGAATGACGTTCTACGATGGGTTGTATCCTAGGTTTCAGTCGTCTGCCCTTGTCCTTCGTCTTGACGCTCTGAGGGGGACGGGGTAGGTCTTCTTGTGGCCGGCAACCACCGCCGCAAAAGGGAGACGACATGTTTGAGTATACTATGCAGCACCTCTTTTCCTATACCGCCAGCCTGGAGATGCCGCCCGAAACAATCGGGCCGGTGCCCGGCGGCGTCCGGGTCAATGTCTACATCACCGGCGGAGAAGTTGCAGGTCCCAAACTGCACGGCAAGCTGCGCCCGGTTGGCGCGGATTGGCTGACTATCCGACCCGATGGGGTGGCCTATCTCGATGTGCGGGCGACGGTTGAGGCGAACGACGGGGCATTGATCTATGTGACCTATAACGGAGTGTTGGATTTAGGCGCGGACGGCTATCAGAAATTTCTGGCCGGCGAGCTGCCGCCCAGCGGGACGCCGATTCGGACGAACCCCTGGTGTCAGACCGCTCACCCCGACTATATGTGGATGAATCGTTGTCTATGTGTCGGGGTCGGAGAAGCCTATCTGGAACGGGGTGAGGTCCGCTACGACATATATGCCGTACGCTAGGCGTAGGGCGGGAGAGAACAGGTATGAGCAAACCGAGCTGGAAACTCACGTATTGGTGTGCAGCCCTCAGCGCTGGTCTGCTGCTGTGGAGCCGTCCCGTCGGTGCCGCGGTTGAGGTCGGGAGCCCCGCGCCCGTGTTTTGTTTGCCCGCCCAGGACGGCGAGGCGGTCTGTCTCTCAGACTTCACGGGCAAACGAAATGTCCTGCTGCTTTTTTATATTTTGGACTTTACCCCAGGCTGAACTCTTCAGTTGGCAAACGGGCAGGAAGCCCGGCAGGAGCAGCAACTCGACGCGGTGGTCCTGGGAATCAGTACCAATCACCCCGCCTCCCAGCGTATATTCCGCGAACAACTGGCCCTCAGCTACCCGTTGTTGAGTGCGTTTGACGCTCCCGAGGTGGTTGAAGACTATGTGGGCTGGCTGGACCGGGAAAAGCGGCTCAGTCAGCGGGCCTATGTGCTGATTGATACGGACGGCATCGTGCGTTTCGTGCGCGTCATGCAGAACCCCGCAGAGGTCCTGGCGGTGAGCGAGCTGGAGGCCGAGCTGGCCAAGCTCACCGCGGCCCAGTAACATGCGTCTGCTTGCGCTTTGAGAACCAGGGATGAATAATGGGCGGCCAAGAGCGAGGACTGCAAAGGGAGGCCCGATAATGCAGACGCGTGTCCTCTGGGTTCCAGTCGTTATTGCCGGTGTCCTGACCGCCGGTCTGTGGGCCTCGCCACGTCTCGCCCTGGCGCAGGACGCCCCGGCTGATGCGGGCCGGCATTCCCAGGAGGTTGGCGCCCCGCAAGTGCTGGAAATCCCTGTCCGGAGCAGCCTGACCCAACCGACCGCTCCGGTCGGAACCCCAGCGTCAGACCAGCTGTCCGGTTTCGGAGACGTGCAGCCACACCAAGACTGGTCCTCTTCTGCAACGGGCGGCCCGTTCTCTGAATGGCCCGACCCGTCTGTGGCCGAGTCCAAACGAACCTATCTTGGCGTCCTGTACGCCACCGCCGAGGAAGGACCGGAGGGCGTCCAGGTATTAAGCGTGATTGAGGGCAGCCCGGCGCATCGTTCCGGTTTTGAAGGCGTGAATACGCCAACTCAGTACAGCCGGAATGATTTAGTGAAGAAAGCCGCGATTATTGCGCTGGCCATGTCACCGGCCGGTCCGTTTGTCCTGCCCCTGGTTGCCGCTCACGATCACCTCACCCGGGAGCGTCAGCCTGCCGGTGATCTTATTGTTGCGGTCGAGACCACTCCGGTTCGGACCGCCCAGGACTTCACCGAAACCATGCAGCGCTACCACCCCGGAGACCGGGTGTCCTTTTCCGTTATCCGCAAGAACCAGCCCCGCCAAATTACGGTGACGCTCGAAGAAGAACCGTTGGAACCGTAAATCCGCACTGATACGCTCCGTGGTTGTCGCCCTGCGAGTGCAGATCGTCTATTTGGCCGCATCGACCGGGCGTTCACCCTCAGATATATGTCCCACCTGGGTCCGGAAGGCGTTGACGGTATTGCTCATGAGCATGGACACGGTGACCGGCCCGACGCCGCCTGGAACCGGCGTAATAAATGCGGCACGTTCTCTGGCCGCGTCAAATTCCACATCGCCCACCAGGTGTGAGCCCACCTGATTGATACCAACATCGATCACGGTCGCCCCAGGGCGGACCCAATCGCCCTTGATCAGTGCGGGCGAGCCGACGGCCACAACCAGGACTTCTGCCCGACGGACATGCTCGGCTAACAGCCCCCGCTGCGCGGTCGCGATATGACACATGGTCACGGTGGCCAGGCGGTCGACCAGCATCAGGCTGAGCGGCTTGCCCACCAGGTCGCTGTGTCCGACAATAACCGCCTCTTTGCCTTCCATATCGAGCCCGGTTGCGTCCAACAGGCGCATGACGGCCAGAGCGGTACAGGAGCCAATGCGTATCTCTCCGGTGACTGCCGCCCCGACATTCTCCGGATGGGTGCCATCCACATCTTTCTGCGGGGCGATATGGTTGACCAGGACAGAGCGACGTAAATGCTCAGGCAGTGGCAGCTGAATGATCACCCCGGTGACTTCAGGGTCCTGGTTCAACTGCTCCAAACGGCGCAGCACCTCAGCCTCTTGGGCGTTGTCCGGGAGGTGGTACCAGCGATACTCAATCCCCAGCCCGCGGGCAACCCGATTCATGGATCGAATATAGACCTCGATAGCCGGGTTCGAGCCAATATAAATACTGACCAGAACGGGTCTGCGTTCGGTGCGCTGGATCAACTCTGAAATTTCCGCTCCAAGTTCCGCATAGACTGACTGGGCAATGAGCCGGCCTTTGACGATCTGAGCCCCCATGCCGAGACGGTATCATCTGACATAAACGGGCGGAAGCGGGCCGCCTAGCTCAGGCGCCGATTTCGTGATAGGCGGGGGGCGGAAAAGGGTGGCGCATGAAGACATTTTTCGAGCGGTTTGTGGATGAGGTCGTCCGCAAGAGAGACGCCGGGGAAATCGACGAGGAAAAGGCTCGGCAATGGATAGCCGAGGTCCAGCAACGGCTGGAGGAACACGCCGACCAGCACCCCAGTGCCCCCATTGTCCAAATGCCGCTGAAACACTAGACCTCGGAAGTGACTGAAAGCATGCTGAAAAGAAAACCCACCCGTGCAGTCCGGATAGGCAAGGTCCAGGTTGGGGCGGGCGCCCCCATCGTTGTGCAGAGTATGTGCGCGACCAAAACAGCGGATATCGATGCCACCGTCGCCCAGGTGCATCAACTCGAAGAGGCCGGAGCGGGGATTGTGCGTATTGCGGTGGACAACCCCAGAGAGGCCGCGGCCCTCAAGGAAATCCGCGCCCAGACCTCGGCGACCTTATCCGTCGATCTCCAGGAGAATTACAAGGTTGCCGACCAGGTGGCCCCCTTTGTTGACAAAATCCGTTACAATCCCGGCCATCTGCATCATATTGAAAAGCGCAAAACCATTCCGCAAAAGGTCGCCTGGCTGGTTGCTGTCGCCCGAGAGCATGATGTCGGCGTCCGCATTGGCGTCAACTGTGGTTCGGTGGCGCCGGCCTTCCTTGAAAAATATCCCGGCGATCAGATGGAAGCCCTGGTCCAATCAAGCCTGTATCACTGCCAGCTCATGGAGGACCTGCAATACGAGCGCTTTATTGTATCGCTCAAGGATTCCGACCCGGTCAAGGTCGTCGAAGCCAACACCCGGTTTTCCCAGGCGCGACCGGATGTCCCCCTCCATCTGGGCGTGACCGAAGCCGGCCTGCCGCCGGACGGCGTGATCAAGAGCCGGGTCGCTTTTGAGAAACTGTTGGCCAACGGCGTGGGCGATACGATTCGGGTGTCCCTGACCCTGCCCAATGAGCGCAAACACGAGGAGGTCAACGCCGGCTTCAGCATTCTCGACGATGCTCAAAACGGTCGTTTCATCTCCGTCCCCGACTTCGGCAAGGGCCTGAATATCATCTCCTGCCCAAGCTGCTCGCGGGTTGAGAATGAGAAATTCGTCGAGCTCGCCCAGGAGGTCAAGGCCATGTCCGTCTATGCCAAGCGGCACGACATCACCATTGCCGTCATGGGTTGTCGGGTCAACGGCCCTGGAGAAACGGATGATGCGGACCTGGGTCTGTGGTGCGGACCGACAACGGTGAATCTCAAGAAGAAGAGCGTCAAGCTCGGCCACTTCGGCTACGACGTTGTCCTGGACCGCCTCAGAGACGAGATTGACCAGCTGATTGCCGAGCGCCAGGCGGTGTAGCAGCGCCTACTCGGCGGCTTCGGTTGCTTCGCCCGCGGCCCGCATTTTTTGTTCCAGGCGGGCACTGGCTTGGTCCAGGACTTGAGCCGCGCCCGGATTAGCGTCTTTGGCCCGTTGGAGCATCCGTAGCGCGTCCGCATAGCGTCCGACCTGCTCATAGGCAAAGGCCAGGTTCGACACATAATTGAAATCGTCCGGCCTCACCTGCACGGCCGCTTCGAGTGGGTCAAGCGCTTCTTCGTAGTGCTCCAATTTCAGTAAGGTCACCCCGAGCAGCTCCTGAACAAACGGATTGTCCGGTCGCAGTTGGGCGGCCAGCCGCGCTTTGGGCAGGAGGGCGCTCGGATTCGAGGAGTTGAGCAATTCCGCATAGCGGGCGACCAGCAGGTCCAGAAACTCCAGGGTGCTAATCTCGCGGTAATAGTCAATATCCTTATCCTCCGGGGTCAGGCGAGCAGCCTGGTCAACCTCGCTGAGGGCCGCGTACGAACGTTCGAGCGGATCATCCGTGCCCACCGCTTTGGAGCGCATGAAGAGGGCCCGGGCGAGCATGACCGTCGGTTCGACACCATACTGCTCGGCCAGGCGGTCCGGCTGAATATGGGGCAAGAGCCGCGCCAGGATAAAGGGCATTGTTCCGGCAATGCCCAGCCGATTGAGCTCGGCAAACTCGACTGAGGTATGGTCGTCGGTCAGGAGCGGATAGTCATCGCTGACCAGGGCATCAATACGCGGCCCATCAAAAATAATATGCTTGAGAATATCCTGCCCGCGGGTAATGCCAATCTCTTCCAGGTCGGCCCGGACCTCCGCACTGAGCCGACTGAGACGTTGGTCCAGGACGGCGGGAGACAGGGCCAGGGGTTGTTTGGCTCCAACCAGCAGGGTGTAGCGGCTCGTGAACAGGAGCAGGGTCTCTGCGCGGAACACCTGCCGGAAGGTACGCAACACCGACAAATAATCGGTCGGCGCCATATTGTGTAAGGGCAGCCATTGGACATAGACGCCGGTGGCGTTCAGTTTGTCAGAGACCTGCTGGTAATATTCCAGCGTATACAGCATCCAGGACTCGGCCGCGGCCGGGTGAGTGGCGTCGGCCGTAATCGCGTCGTAGCGCTGGGGTGACACCTTGAGATAGTTCCGCCCGTCGTCGGCAATCAGCGTCCAGTTCGTGCGTGCAACGACATTGCCGTTTTCGGCGCCGAAAAAATGCATGGCCGCCCGGACATCGGGCACAATGTCCACCGCTTCGACGCTCACGTCATGTTTGGTCACCGCTCCTAAGGTGATCCCGCCGCCGACCGCGTTGACCAGAACCCGTCGAGGCTCGGGCTGGAGCAGCAGGGGCAGGTGGCCCAGCAGCTTGAAGGTAGCGACGGCGTCCCGATGGGTGGGCACCTCCTCGATGCAGTTGATAAAAAGCTCCTTGATCTCACCGACCTGGAAAACGGCCAGGGTGCCGGATACGCCCTCCCGATAGAACAGCAGTTCCCCTTCGATATTCTCGAAGCGGTCGTACCATTTCATGAGCGTCAGCTCCTTGGGCACGAGCACGGCGACCACCAGGGTCGCTGCTGCGACGAGGCCACCCCCGGCCAGCCGGAGAGCCCCATAGGGTCGCGTCAGCACGAGCAAGAGGAGACCGGTGCAGACCGACAGGAGAGCCAGGCCGACCATGCCACTACTCAGTCCCAGCAGCGGAATCAATACCAGTCCGCCGCTCAGCGCGCCGCTCAGACTGCCGAAGGTATTGGCGGCAAAGACAAGGCCGGCAGCGCTGTGGGGCGAACGCCCGGTCTGGTCGCGAAAAAGATCAATCAGGAGGGGGACAACAAAGCCCGAAGCGATAGACGGAATAAGGGTCACGACCGCGGCTGCGGCAAAACGGACCAGACCCAGGGCGAGCCAGTGATTACCGCCGAGCTGACGACTGAGGTCGAGGGTGACATCGTGGAGCTGGTTGAACACACCTAACGAAACGAGAATCGCGGCAGCGCCAATGGCTTGAACCAGCAGAAACACCAGCGCCTTGGTCGGCTGGCTGGCGCGCGACGGCCCGCACGCAGCGTATAACCATGCCCCCAGGGCCAACCCGGCCAGGATGTCGGCCAGCACAACCGAGAAGGAATAGGTGTTGTTCGACACCACACAGATCAGGGTCCGCACCCATATGATCTGAAGCGCGAGGCCCGTAAATCCGGTGATAAACGGAAAAAAGAGTAACCTGAGCGGGAGTAGAGAAGTTTGCTCAGTGGGCGCGGGCTGTTCGGCCGGCTGGTCCGATTGGGTGACGGGCCGGCGGGGTTGAGCCAGGGCAAGCAGACAGATCACGGCATTGATCGCGGTTGCGATCAGCGTGGTCTGAAACACACCATAGGTCCGAATGAAAAAGACCCCGGCGAAAAACGCCCCGAGCACGGAACCGCTGGTATTGAGCGCGTACAAGAGCCCGACCCGGCGGCCGGTGCGTCCTTCCTGAGCGAGCTGTCGAGCCAGGGTGGGCAGGGTGAGTCCCATCAGCGTGGCGGGCAGCGCCAGGGCGAGCAGGGCAAGCACGATTTGCAGCGCAAAACTGCCGCCGGACGCCACATAGACCACGTCAAGCATTTTCAGCACAAAGGGAAAAATCAGGGCGAAGACGCCAATCAATCCTTCTGCCAGGCCATACACGACAAAGGGATGATAGCGGGACAGGCGGCGGCTTTGGCCGGCCATATAACCCAGGGCCAGACCCAGCATGAAGGCGGCGGTGACCACGGTGACGGCATAGGTCGACAGCCCGAACACGACGTGCAGCAGGCGTTCCCAGACTACTTCGTACAGCAGGGCGGTAAAACCGGACAGAAAGAAGAGGACAAGAATCATATCAGCCTTTATAGGGCGTTATGGAAAATAATGCCCAGGGTATAACGCTGCCCGGAGGTGACGGTGCTGACGCCGTGCCGGACGGTCAGCCGATAACATCCCCGTGTGCCGCGTACCGGACGATAGCGCGTGGTGAAAATGATACCTTCGCCTTGCTGCAGGGTGAACGCAATACCGCGCGACTGGGCTCGGGGGCGTTGTTCAACCAGCAGAAATTCTCCACCCGTATAGTCGGTCTGCGGACAGCTCAGAAAGAAGGCCAGTTGCAGGGGAAAGGCGACCGGCCCATACACGTCCTGATGTAAACAGTTGTAGCCGTCCTGTTCGTAATACAGCAGCAGCGGGGTCGGTTTGATCTGCCCCTGCTCTTGGCAGCGGGTCAGGAAACGCGCCAGCGTTGGGGGGAAGGTCTCGGGCTGCTTGAGGGCGGCCATCCAGCGATTCGCAATCCGGGCCAGGGGCGGATAGGCCTGCGTTCTGAGCTGGCTGACGAGCCGCGGCAGCGGGTCCGCAAAGTACTGGTACTCGCCGACGCCAAATCGATGCTGCGCCATATGCACCCGCTTGCGAAATCGGGTGGGCTGCGCGTACAGACGCATGAGTGCCGCGCATTCCTCGGAGGTGAGAATCTGAGGCAGGGTGGCATAGCCCTGCGTCCACAGAGACTCTTCTATGGCCTGCCAGCCGAGCTGAGATAAGCGCGTGTGACTCGTCATCGGCTCCTACCGCGGTACCCAATCCGGCAGGCTGTCCAGCTCGATCCCGAACGCCGGTACCCCAATCACATATAAAAGCCCGGTCAGAATAAGGATACTCAGGATATTGAGGCCGAAACCGGCCCAGAACATTTGGGGCAGAGTAACGGCGCCACTGGCAAAAATAATGGCGTTCGGCGCGGTGGCGGTTGGCAGCATAAAGGCAAAGGAGGCGGCGAAGGTGGCGGGGATCATGAGCAACAGCGGGTCAATCTCCAGGCCGGTCGCGGTGGCGGCGAGCACGGGCATGACCAGGGTGGTCGTGGCCGTATTGCTGGTGAACTCGGTCAGCCAGACCATGAGGGCGCACACGGAGAAGATGGCGACAAAAGGGGAGACATCCCGCAGAAAGGATAATTGTGAGCCGGCCCAGTTCGCCAGACCGGAATGCCCCACGCCCTCGGCCAGGGCGAGGCTGCCGCCCAGCAGCACCAGAATCCCCCACGGAATCTTGTTGGTGTCCGCCCAGGTCAGCAGGAACTCGCCCTTTTTTCGTCCGGACGGGACAAGAAACAGCAGGATGGCGGCCAATATGGCGACGGTCGAATCCTGGATGTGGTGCGGGTGGGGAAACAGACTGGCCCAGCCGGGTAGAGACAGCGCACCGAGATCAATATCCTTCCTGAAAATCCAGAGCAGCACAGTGGTCAGCGATAACAGCAACACCCGCCGTTCTCCACCGCGTATGCGGCCGAGGTCCTGGAGCTGTTGGGCTAAAAAGGCTTGGTTATCCTGCCAGCCGGCGCTTGGCACCCGGAAATAGATATAGACCAGATAAAACCAGACGCTAACCACCATGAAGGCCGCGGTCGGCACACCAAACAGCATCCATTGGAAGAAACCGATATCCGGCGCGTTCGGAAAGAGCTTGGTAAACGCCCCCATGAACACGACGTTGGGCGGAGTGCCGACAGGGGTACTCACCCCGCCGATCGAGGCGCTATAGGCCAGGCCAAGCATCAGCGCGATGCCAAAGCCCTGGGTGGTGTCATAGCCTTGGCTGGCGGCATGATGCAGAACCGCCAGGGCGATAGGCAGCATGATAATGGTTGAGGCGGTATTGGACACCCACATGGAGAGCAGGGCGGTCGTACACAGAAAGCCGAGAATGAGCAACTGGGGCGAGCGGCCTATCTTGGACAGGATCAGCAAGGCGACCCGGCGGTGGAGCTGCCACTTTTCCATGGCGATGGCCAGAAAAAAGGCGCCAAAGAATAAGAAGACGATGTGATCGGCATAGGCGGTCGAGACCTCATGCGCGCTCAAGATATCGAGCAGCGGAAACAAGACGAGCGGGACGAGACCCGTAACGGTAATATGGGTGGCCTCGGTAACCCACCACGTCCCCATCAGGACGACCACCCCCGCCGTGTGCCAGGCGATCAGACTCATATCAGCCGGTGGGCCGGTCAGGAGAAACAGCAGGAGCACTCCTATGCCGGTAAAGAGGCCAATCGCTTTACGTCGGCTATAGGCCGGCGGCTCGGACGGTGGCGCCTCTGATGCGGGCGCGTCTGTTGCCGTTGTCTGAGTCATATGCAAAGCTCTGCGCAGGAGGACGTATGAAAATTACCCGTTTCGTAGCAACCCCGACTGACGGGTCGCAGTTCGAGGAGATTGATATCCCGATCACGAACGAGCGACAAGATGCCGAAGGCCACACCCTGCTCTTATCCAACACCTATACCTCGCCGGGCGTATGTTTTGTCGATCTGCCCGCAGGGCTGAACCAGGACTGGCACCAGGCGCCAACGCGCCAGGTCGTTGTCGTCCTGTCCGGGACGCTGGAGGTCACTACCACGGATAATCAGGTCCGGCAGTGGAGCAGCGGCGAAGCGTTTATCGCCGCCGATGTCACCGGCCAGGGCCACAAAACGCGCACGCTCGGGGGGCCGGCGCGGGTGATGTTTGCGCCGCTGTCCGAGAACCTTTCCATGGAGAGCTGGTCGGAGGGGTAGGTCGAAAGGGCGGAGTGCTTCCCCACCGCATGAACGTGTGCTGCCCATGACGTCGCACGGCAGAGGAAGCTGCTCCCTCTCCCTGGGGGGAGAGGGCTGGGGTGAGGGGGCTTCGGGTCGGGCGTGTCTTTTGCATCAGACCCTTGGAACCCGTGACCATCATCCACACCTCTGAAAGCCGGCTGATCCCCTGCGCCAGAGCCCGCGTGTACGAGGCTAGCCTCGCCTTTGAAGACTATCCGTTGTGGTGGCCCCGAAAGTTTCACCCCCGGTTCCAATCCTCTCAACTGCCGGCCACGGACCGGCAACGGGTCGGCGACCGCCTCGCCTTTACCCCCGTACCCGGCATATGGACAGGCTGGGAAATGACCGCCGTTACCCCCGTGGAGCAGATTCGGGTCGCCTACTTTCAGGGCTTCCACACCGGCTGGGGGGTCTGGAGATTCGCCCCGTAACAGGAACACACCCTGGTCTCCTTTGAGATGCGGATCGTGCCCAAGAACCTGCTCTTCGGCCTGGTGTACCGACTGGCCAGGGTCCCCCGCAGGCATGCCGCCCATATGCAGGAGATATTCACCGGTCTGGAAGGCTATCTTCAGTGTTCGGTTCCTTGAGCCGAGCAGGAGCCTGGGGTAAGACCCCTGCAGGACTGTTGGAACGACGGTTACGCGGCTCCCTGCCGGATGGCAATAGCCTCGCGCAGGCCGTCCAGCAGTCCTTCCAGATGGGCCATGCGCTCGCGCAGTTCGGCGATTTGCTGCTCCAGGGCGGAGAACCGCTCGCTGAACTCCTGGCGCTGGGCGGCGATTTCCCGGCGGAGTTCCGCCAGTTCGGCACTGAAGTCCCGACGCTGGGCGGCCAGTTCCCGGCGATGCTCCGCCAGTTCGACGCGGATGGCCCGTTGCCCGCTCAGTATCAAGCCGGCCAGGGCTGCCCCGACCGCCACGACGGCTATCAGGACGCTGATCAATCCAACGCTCATGGCGGTTCACCATACCCCACCAACGAGAAGGAGGGCAAGCAGCGGCTTTGAGGTTGAAACAGGAATCCTGCACTCCACAGAAAATGTCGAGGCAGGAGTTGACGCTTCCTGCAAATTGTATATACAATTTTAATAGGCCGACTCGGCGCGATCAACATGTACGAGTGGGATGGGGAGAAGCGTCAAGCCAATCTTGCCAAGCATGGCGTTGACTTTAGCGCGCTGGAGTTTTTTGAGCGGGAGACGGCCGTGGAGGCCGCGGATGATCGGCACGACGAACCACGCTGGGTCGCTATCGGGTTCATCCGGCTCCAGCTTCATGTAGTCGTGTACACTGTCCGTAACCGGGCCGTTCGGGTCATCAGCCTCCGCAAAGCAACGCCGCAGGAGCGCAAGCGCTATGCCAAAACTTAAGCCACAAACAACGACCCCGACGCTGGACGAGGAGGCGGCAATCCGCGCGGGCATTGCCTCCGACCCGGATACCTTTGAACTCGACGACGAGTGGTTCGCAAAAGCCCGCCCGGTGAGCGATGCACACCCTCGGATCGTTGAACGCGACAGGCGCCGTAGGGGCCGACAGCAGGCACCGACCAAGGAGCATATCTCTATTCGGTTGGACGCCGACCTGGCCGCTTACTTTCGTAGCAGCGGACCGGGCTGGCAGACACGCCTGAACGACACGCTGCGGCAGGCGGTTTTTGGTCGGAGAGAGTGACTGCGCGTCGGCTCGCACGTATCCCCCCCGACCTCCTTCGACTTCGCTCTGCTCAGGGTAGATCCCTCACCTCCGTTCGTGCTGAGCGTAGCCCCAGAGGGGCGAAGTCGCAGTACGCTCAGGCCAGGCCCTCACCCCGGCCCTCTCCCAGAGGGAGAGGGGGAGAATGATAGACAGAGGGAGAGGGAGGAAAATGACTGAACGGTTATGCCTTGGCGCTCGGTCGTGAGGAGACGTCCGCGTGCCAGCGTTTGGTGTTGGTGTTGGCCTCGGGAATGCCCATCTTGGCGAAACCGGCAAAATCGACCACACACAGCGCGGTGATATCGGCAACGGTGTAGCGCTCTCCGGCAACATAGTTGCTCTGGCTGAGCCGTTGTTCCAGTCGTTCATAGAAGCGCTCAACGCCGGCCTTCCCCCGCGCGGCCAGGTCGGGAATGGCCTGGACATTCTCCAGACCGGGCAAGCCCCGGTTCTTAAAGGCGTCAAACGAGTTGCGAAACATCTCGCCCGTGGGATTGAGACCGTCGAATTCCATATGGCGTTGCCACGACTCGATCTGGGCCTTCTCCAAGGCGTCCCGGCCCATGAGGTTGGGCTCCGGCTGCGTCTCTTCAATATAGCGACAAATCGCGATGGTCTCGTCGATGCGGTTCCCGTCGTCGAGTTCAAGCGTGGGCAGCAGTCCGCGCGGATTCACCGCCAGATATTCCGGCTTGAGATTTTCTCCTTCGATAATGCTGACCTCGGTCTTCGGAATATCGACCCCTTTTTCTGCCAGAAAGACACGCACCCGACGTGGGTTGGGGGCCATTTGGCAATCGTACAGTTTCATACTGTTCTCCTTTCTCTTCTCTGGCTTTGCTCCGGTGTGAAAACAAGACAGAACAATAGCCCTCCCAAGCGAGGATGCAAGCCCGGTCGGGCCGGTCGCGACACTCGGCGGTCCTTTAGACCGGCGCGCTGACGGGCTATGCTGGGGGCGGATCATAGATATTGCAAAGGGGAAGCGTATGCAGAGCAAGCTGGGGTGGACACTGCTGAGTCTCACCGTTGTGGTGTTTGGGGCGGTGTCGTCTGGCCGGGCGGACGTCAGTCCCGGTGACACCATCACCGCGGCCAATATGGCTCAGGCCGCCGAACTGCTCACACCGTCCACCCGCTGGATGTTGGAGCAGGGCATGACGATGGGGATCGGAGAGCCGCGTCCCTATACCTGGCCGCAGGCGTATCAAGACGCCACGGAGCGATACGCGGGACAGGTTGTCATCTCCGCCGACGGACGAGAAATAGCGAACTATATCGCCGGGGCGCCGTTTCCGGTCATTCCTGCCCAGGACCATCTGGCCGGATACAAGATCATGTGGAACCATGCCCAGCCGCCCTATAGCATCGACAATATCGGGGCGAGCTATGTGGCTCATCTCGTCGACAGCCAGGGTAATGTGGACCAGTCCTTTGAGAATTCGTGGCGGCGGGTGATGTGGACGGGTCGCCTGTACACGGACCCCAAGCCCATCATCCCGCATAATCCGGCGGTGCGGCACAGTCATATGTGGGGACCGCTGGTATTGCCCCACCGCCATAAAGGGCTGGCCGTGCTCGAATTTCGCTATATCCCGGCCAGTGCGGCGGACGACACCTATGTCTACTCGCCACAACTCCGCCGCGTGCGGCGGATCAGTGTGGCGGACCGTAGCGCCAGTATTTGGGGCTCGGATTATGATCTTGACTCGTTTTATGGCTTTAATGCGAAAATCGGAAGCTGGGATTTCAGGCTCCTGGCGGAAAAAGACGTGCTCGGGGTGCTGCACAGCGGCCGCTACGGGGACCCGGCCGAGTGGTGCGGCCAACGGGATACAGGCCAGGGCTTCCGGGCAGCGCTGCCGTGTGTGACCTGGGAAAAACGGCGGGTGTGGGTCGTGGAGGCCAGGCCGCTCAACTCCCCCAGAAAGTACGCCTATTCAAAGCGGGTGCTCTACGTTGACCAGGAAACCTTCGGCGTCGGAATCGCCGAGATGTACGACACGAATGGGGAACTCCAAAAGGGGCTCGTCCACTGTGCCTTTGTGACAAAAAAACCGCATGACGGCTATCCGTCCAACCCGCTCTCCGGGGCGCGCTATAACTACCGGGAAGAACAACTGTTTGTCCCCAACTTCGTGATGATTGATTTTCAGAAAATGCTGGCCACGGTGGGCGAAATTCCATCGACCGAACAACACCCGTCTGAATGGGAAGGGGAGCCATATTTCAACGAAGCCGGAGTCAGAGGAGCGGACCCGGATTCGCATACGACCAACGCCCTGATGGAAATGGGGCGCTAGGCGGCGCTGTCGGGTTGCCTCCCTACTCGACCTGCCTGATTGCCGTCCGCAGAAAAACGAACCCGACTACGACGACCATCGCGCCGCTCATCACGATGCAGGTCGTCAGGGGGCCGATGGCGTCGACCAGGACCCCGGACAGGGGGGCGCCGAGTAGGCCGGCGGCTCCCATAAAACCGATCGTATAGACGGACAGCACGCGGGCGCGATTGGCGACGCTGGCCTGCTCCTGATACACCGTCCGGCCGGCGTTGATAAAGATGGCCGCGCTGACTCCCCAGGCGCACACGGCCAGCAGGGTGCCCCAAAAGGGCAGTCCGAACGAAACCATAAAGAGGCAGCCCGAGCCGAACAGGAGGGCCACGATCTGGGCTTCGCCCTTATGCCGAATCCCACCCGCCCAGAGCATGCACACCGAGCCAATAATTGTTCCCAGCGGAAAGGTCATATTGAGGAGGGCCAGTTGGTCTACCCCGCCGTGGTAAAAGTCGCGGACTAAGAGGGGCAGGACCACCAGGAAGGGGCCAATAAAGAAGATGCCGACCGCCACGGCGAGCAGCAGCGTGGCCGAGAGGGCCGGTGACTGGCGGACCTCTCGCACCCCCTCAATCACGTCCGAGAGATGCAGACTGCCCTGAGAGCGGCGTTTCTTCGGGCTGGACATCTTGCGTAACGGCGGAATACCGGCCAGCAGCACCAGACTGTGCAAGCCCAAGGCCGGAACCGTCCCGATCCAGCGGGCTGTCCCTGCCAGCAGAGAGCCGCATATTTGCATGCCCCACTGTGTCATGGTCATGCCGGTTACCGAGTGCAACATATTGGCGCCCGCCACCTGAGAGAGTTGCGCGTCACGCGCTGGCATGACAAACGCCTGGACCGTTCCCATCCCAATGGCATAGGCGATCAGGAGCGGCAGGGACAAGCACGCATTGGCGACGGCCAGGAAGAGACCGGCAGAAATGCCGCTCGCAATCAGGTGCAGGATCATCAGCAGACGCCGCTGGTCATAGCGATCAGCAATGGCTCCACCGGGCAGGGCCAAAAGAACTGACGGAATCATCATCGCGCTCTGGGTGATCCCGACCCATTCTGCCTCGGCGTTGAGCACGCCGACCACCAGCCAGGAAAAAAGAACGCCCTGCATGCCGATGGCCATAAACCAACTGCCGGTTCCAGCCAGAAACCAGAAGTAGGGCGCTGGCAGGTGGGCCGGTGAGCGCGGTTGAGCGGAAGACGGAGGAAGGCCCTGAGAGGCGTCAGGCGGAGCCGCAGGGGAGGGTGCTGTGTTTGGCGAAGAAGCGTGCGACAATGCGAGCGTCCTTGATGGTTTGAGCGAGGGAGTTGTAGACAGATGAGCGACGGCAGCATACCGGACCAGGGTCGCTCAAGCGAGGGGGGAATCGCCATATACCTGTTGGGTGCTCCTTGAAGGGAGAGGACCCCTCGGGATGCGTGCAGGCGGGAGTCTGAAGATGGTTTTCAGAAGTGTGGGTATCCTCGTTAGTCTCTTGATCGTCGCTGGAGCAAGCCTTGCCCAGGCGCAGTCTTCTCCGCTGGCCCGGCTTTCTCTTCCCCCCGGCTTTCAGATCGCCGTATATGCGCCCCGCGTCCCCAATGCGCGTGCGCTTGCCCTGGGGGCCCAGGGGACAGTCTTTGTCGGCACGCAGCGCGCGGGAAAAGTCTATGCGGTGGTCGATCGCAACCAGGACCAGCGGGCCGATGCGGTGCATACGCTTGCCGAGGGCTTATCCATGCCGAGTGGCGTGGCCTTTCGTGACGGGGCGCTGTACGTGGCCGAGGTCAACCGCATTCTCCGTTTTGATGCTATTGAGTCCCGGCTCAGCAACCCGCCCCCGCCGGTTGTGGTGAACGATACCCTCCCGCGCGACAGATGGCACGGCTGGAAGTTTATCCGCTTTGGACCCGATGATTTATTATACGTCCCCGTCGGTGCCCCGTGTAATGTGTGTACCAAGAGTGACCCCCGCTATGCCTCGATTCTCCGCATGCAGCCGGACGGCAGCGGGCTGGAAAACTTTGCCCGCGGCGTGCGTAATACCGTCGGGTTTGACTGGCATCCTGAAACCCAGGAACTCTGGTTTACGGACAACGGTCGGGACTGGCTGGGCGATGATGCCCCGCCGTGTGAACTCAATCATGCCCCGCGGCCCGGCTTGCACTTCGGGTTCCCGTACTGTCATGCCAGCAGCATCCCCGACCCGGACTTCGGGTCGGAGCGGCCCTGCAGCGCATTGACCCCACCCGCGCAGGAACTCGGACCCCACGTCGCACCCTTGGGCATGCGTTTTTATACGGGCGCCATGTTCCCGGCCTCCTATCGGAATCAGATTTTTATTGCCGAGCACGGCTCGTGGAACCGCAGCACCCCGATCGGCTATCGGCTGATGCTGGTCCGCCTGGAGAACAATACCGCAACGAGCTACGAGGTCTTTGCCGAAGGCTGGCTCCAGAAAGACGGAGCCTGGGGGCGGCCGGTTGATGTCCTGGTAATGCCGGATGGGGCGCTGCTGGTGTCCGATGATCGCGCCGGGGTGATTTATCGGATCAGCTATCAGGGCAAGTAGACGCTCAGGTCTGCTCAAAAGGATTGGAAGGCTGTATGGCCGACGCACCGAGTGACATAAAAATACGCCTGCTGACTGAGAACGACCGTGAGGCCGCCCTCGCCGTCATTAATACTGCGGCGCGTTGGTACCGGGAATTTTTACCGACCGAGGAGTACCACGACCCGGAGATGACATCCGAGGACTGGGCCGCAGAGGCGCAACGGCTCAGCTGGTATGGGGCCTTTGGCCCGGATAGGCTGCTTGGCGTGATGGGCCTGGAATATGTCAAGGACGTTACTCTCCTGCGTCACGCCTATATCCTGCCCGACCGGCAGCGGCACGGTATCGGCTCTCTCCTGCGGGCATACCTGGAGCGGCAGATTCGCGGCGTGCGCCGCATCGTGGTTGGCACCTATGCCGGTAATTACAAAGCGCGGAGCGCCCTGGAAGCCGCCGGCTATACGCTCTCAGCGGACCCGGCGTCTGTCCTCCGGGCCTATTACGCTATCCCCGAAGACCGCCTCCAGTCTTCCGTCACGTATGAGAAAGAGATCTGGTGAGCCTGGGCGAACCCGCCTTGCATTCGAGGCCAGAGCAGACGGGCTACCCAGGACGCCCCGCCCGCCTGCGCTCTTCGCTCAGCAGCCACTCAGGGTAATATATCTAGGCACGCCGTGAGGGCAGTGACTTTCCTCGGGTCATCCGCCAATTTGGGAGTTATCCCATATTTGTGGATATATTCCTTTAACGAGTAGCCGGACCCCTCGCGGGATGCCCTGTCCACGTCGAGACAATATTGCATCGCCTGCAATTCCACCAATTCCGCGCAGCTCTTCCTTGCGTATAAACCACGAAGATATTTAGATCGTAACGCAAGGTCATTGACGCCTTCGTAGTTCCCGTTCTGATAGGCATTCATCATTGCGGTCAACACTTGCTCCCTGGTCTCCTCTATCTCGTCACACGAAAGTTGGGTGTCCGTCGGTACTGTCACGAGGTATCGCGGCGGCCCTGCCAGGACTCTTTCCCATTCCTGCGCGGTACACCCACTCAGACCCAGGAGCAGGACCGCAAGGAGCATCCTCTTGCTGCCTTGTCTCATCGCGCCTTCCTCCCCGGTATCACATGCTCGATGAAGCTGTGGTTCTGGCTCAATAGATACTGTTCCCCATTCGGCAACGTGAGGCGCACAATCCAATACCAGCGACAGGGCAAGGCTTGAAGCATTCCCGCCTGCTAGGTCTCCGCTGACAGCCGCCCTATCACGGCCTATGCATCAGCCAGGAGTTCCGGTGATTGGGCACAGACGAAATACCAGTCACAATACTGGGCGGCGCAGGTTGTAGTCATACGTCGGCTCGGTGCGCTGCTCGGCGGACGAAACCAGGGCAAAAGCATTGCTGCCAAATGAGGGTGCGCAGCCAATGGTGGGGGCGAAGACGCCGAGTTCAAGATGTCGGTCGCTCACGAAATTTCTCCTTATACGTGCTCTCGTCTACAAGATTCGCCGGAGTCAGGCCGCATCCGTCGGACCGGATGCGGCCGGCGACGGAAACCAGCGCGGGGTGGCCGCCTGATAGGCCACATAGTCCTCGCCAAACCGTTTTCTCAGGGCAGGCTCCTCACTATGCAGCACGAGGGTGCGACTGACCAGCAGCAGCAACAGGGTATAGAGCAGGACGGGGACGGATGGAAACCAGACGATTTGGCCACCCAGCAGGGCAAACAGGCCGACCAGCATGGGATGCTGAATACGGGCATACGGGCCGGCAACGACCATGCGCTGGGGTGGGTCGAGTGGGAACGGAGTGCCGACGCCGCGTCGGACAAGATAATACGCCGCCGCAAAGAGTAGGGCTCCTCCAGCCAGGCAGAGCAGGAAGCCGAGCAGGGAAAACACAACCGAGAAGGGCAGCGGTGGCGCCGCCTCAAGGGGCCGCAGTTTCCAGGGCAGATAGCCGACCAGGAAGCCGGGAATGACAAGCGTGTACACCGTAGCGCGGAGCCGGAGAGACAGCATGGCAAGGTCTCAAGCGTATGCGGGTCGCAGTCCGCTTCCCGCTCCCTCTGAGCGGGAGCCTGGGAAGGGGGTTCTACACTCCGCGAAAATGCGGCGTGCGTTTCTCCAACATGGCGCGCACGCCTTCGTTGGCGTCTTCGCTCTTGCGCGCCTGACGGACCAGGCTGTTGAGATCGTCGTGGTCTATGCCGTCCCGGAGCGAGATCATCCGCAGAATGCTCTTTTTCATGCCGGCCAGAGACAGCGGTGCGTTGGCGGCAATCGTCCGGGCCAGGGCTAGCGTGGCCGCTTCCAACTCGTCGGCAGCAACGAGCTGATGCACCATGCCGATTTCATACGCCCGCTGGGCGTTTACGGGCTGGCCCGTCAAGAGAATCTGCTTGGTGAAGGCCGGACCGACAATCTCAACGAGTTTTTGACCCAACCGAAACGGAGCAATGAGCCCCAGCCGGGCCAGGGGCATGCCAAACCGGGCGACTTCCGAGACCACGCGCAGATCACAGTGCAGGGCGAGTTCGCAGCCGCCGGCCAGGGCATCGCCCTGGACCATGGCAATGGTCGGATGGCGCGACGTTTCGATTTTTCCGAGCAGCTCAATAATACCGCTTTCCGCATCTTCGTCGCTGTGCTGACGGGCGTTCAACTCCCGCAGGTCCAGGCCGGCACAAAAGGCTTTGCCCTCGCCACGGACGATAATCGCGCGGACATCATTGTTGGTCTCCAGTTCGCCAAAATAATGCTCCAATCCCTCCAGCACCGCCGTATTCATGGCGTTCCGCTTTTCCGGTCGGTTCAGGGTAATGGTGGCAATGCCTTCGTTGATTGAGCACAGGATTTCTTCAGCCACACGCGCCTCCTTAGAGTGGACACAGACGTGCGCTCAGCTAAGCGGTTTCTTTGGGGAAGGTCAAGGTGACGGGAGCGGGAGATTAGGGGATTTTCTGTATATGAAGGCTATACTTCCCTGCTGCCCTCATGAATAGTGGGGCTGTGGATAATCATCCGAATAAGCATATTCGGAGGGCCGTTGAATATGCTCTCAACCATGGCTGGGTATTGCGTAAGTCTGGTCCAAGGGCGCATATTTGGGGAAGGCTGCACTGTTCACACGGTGATAGGACTGGTTGCAGTCGAGCTGTATATTCAACGCCAAAGCATCGAGAGGAACACGCTAAAGATATTCGCCGCGCTGTTGACCGCTGTCCCCACTAGAAGCGGTAGAATATTCTTCCATTCATTAAAGGACGCCAAGATGGCCAGATACGAGTTCACGTTAATTCTCTCAGGTTCACTGGAATTGACCGAAGACATTGCCGATGCGTTGTTTGAAGCTGGCTGCGATGATGGAACGCCTGGGACGTGTAATGGGGTATTTTCTATTGATTTCCATCGGGATGCCGATTCGTTAGAAGAAGCTATCCTCTCTGCAATCGGTCATGTGAACTCCGCTGGCTACGAGGTAGAACGAGTAGAAATTGAGGCCGGCGCAGTTACCGCACAGGTAAACCTCTGAGCAGCCTCCGGGCTTATTTTGAAAGCGCCTATACCAGCGGGCGGCTGTTGAGACTCGGTGGAGGGGTGGGGGGATTGGGATCGTCGGGCTCCCGTTCGGTGTCCGCCGAGTCGGTCAGAAAGACAATCTCCGCCAGCAGACCGGTCACCAGAAAGAGGAGGACGGCACTGCCCCAGTAACTGATATGGAGGGCATAAAACGCGCCAATCGACAGCACGGCGGCGGCGATGGCGCACACGCTGGACAGCCGGGGTGGGAGCTTCACCGGCTTTTTGTAGCGGGCCGGGAGAAGCCCTATCAGCAGTCCGAACGGGCCGATCAATACGCCGCCAATCAACCGGCCTTGCCACTCCCGGCCCTTGCTGGCCGCAATACAGGCCGACAGGACCGCGCACAGGAACCAGAGACCGATGAAGACGAGGAGTTTCATTGGGGTTCACCCTCAAGAGAAACCCTCACCCTCTTCCTCAGGGAGAGGACCAGGGTCGGAGCAACTGTCTTGGTAGAAAACTATTCATTAAACTTCCAGGTGTTCTCTGCCGCGCCGCTGACCTTCCAGCGCGGCACAACGATATTGGCCTCGTTGGTCTGCTCAAATTCTACGCTGACGGGCAGACCGATAGCAACGTCTTCTTCATCGTCCAGCATGACCCCGCCGACGCGGACGAGCGAGCCGTCGGCTTCGTAGCAGTCGTCCAACTCAATCAGGCCGACAACATAGGGGACGGCTTCGACAAAGGCGCCCAGGATGGGCTGGGTCACGACGATATAGCTGTGGAGCACGCCGGTTCCGGCGGTCTCAAACCAGCCGAGGTCCATGGAGTTGCATTTATTGCAGGCGGGGAAGGGCGGAAACCATTTGTGTCCGCAGTCTTTGCACTGGCGCACGAGATATTTGTGTTCTTTGGTGGCCATCCACCATTCGACGGTATCGAAGTCGGGTGTGATCGTGATTTTGCTGTAATCAATCGGACCAGGCATAGTCAGCGCTCCTTTAGGCTGAAATCCCGCGCAGAATGGCGGAACTCGACATGGTTTCCGTTCCCCAACCGAGACAGGCCGCAATGCGGGCGTCTTTCACCTGGCGACAGCCGGCCTGACGGTCGTAGCTGTGTTTGCCCTCTGCCCAGCCGGGACAGGCGTCATCGGCGCGGTGGCGGAGTTGGCGCACGTTCTCAATCACCATGCTCACCCCGTGGGTATAGCCTTCGGACAGATGCCCCCCGGAGAGGTTGGACGGCAGTTCGTGGTCAATCTGCAAACGACCACCTTTCACAAATTCACCCGCCTCGCCTTTACCGCAGAAACCGTAGGCTTCGAGCTGGATGAGGGTGGTGAAGGTGAACGCGTCGTAGCACGAAATCAGGTTCACGTCTTTCTGGCTGATCCCGGCCATGCCGAACAAACGCTTGCGGCCATAATTTCCGGCGACGTAGTGAATCTCCGGGCGCGAGTAGTTCCAGGCCGCGTTGGGCGCCATGGTCCGCCCCGTCCCACCCATAATGAAAACCGGCGGCTGACGCAGGTCATAGGCGCGTTCACGCGAAGTGACAATGAGACAGGCCGAGACGTCGGTTTCGAGGCAACAGTCGAGCAGGCGCAGGGGTTTGACCACCCAGCGTGAATTCTGGTGATCTTCAATCGTGATGGGGTGACGCATGACCGCCTTGGGGTTCAGGCTGGCGTGATAACGATGGGCGACCGCGATTTCGGCCAGCGACTTGGTCGTCGTGCCGGTGTCGCGTAAATAGCGCATGGCGGACATGCCGAAGCGTTGGGCCGGCGAGGTCCAGCCCCAGGGCATCATGAACTGATTATCCTCGGCCGCCCGGGTGGGCGGCACCGGACCGCTCGGCGCCTGCCCGCCCATGCGTCGCCCGGAGCGACCGTTCATGGAGCGGAAGATCAGCATGGTCTTGCAATAGCCGGCTTCCAGCAGGCCGATCGTGTTGCCGATCAGGGCCTCGGTACTCGACCCTCCGCCGAGAATATCGACCGAATAGTTGAGCCGCATGCCGAGCGACGTGGCGATATGATTCGAGGTGGTTGAATCCCCGGCTTGATAGCTGGTCATACCGTCGATATCGCGCGGCTCCAGGCCGGCATCGGCCATGGCCTTTTTGACCGCCTCACACGCCATGGACAAAGTGGTGCGATTGGATGGGCGCATATGCGGCGTTTCTCCCACGCCGACAATGCAGTATTTGTCAGTCAGTGCCCCCATACTTCCCTCCTTTTCCCCTGGTTTCAGTTCGCACGATATTCCATCCCCTCCTGGGACGTGTGATGCACATTCCCAGGAACCCGCGCTCGCCAGACGCGCGGTGGCCGCCAGGCCGGGGTGGGTTCCTGCCTCTCTCTTACGTATTCATCTGTAATCTCACTTCCTGAACGAATTCTCGGTAGCGTCCAGGGTCCTGACGCTCTGAGGCCCCAAAGCCAATGATGAGGCGGTCCAGGAGCCCGCTATACCGGGCGGCCAGTTTTGTGGCAATGGTGTCATAGGTGCCGATGACGGCGATTTCATCCAGCATCTCGTCGCTAATTTCCGCCGCCATGCCGTCCCAGTCGCCCCTGGCGGCTTTTTCGTTCAGCCGAAAGCAGGTCTCTCCCCAGCCGTGCGCGTCGAGTACGCCCTTATAGGTCCGCGTTGAGGCATAAAAGGCGACCTGTTGCCGCACCGCGCCGACGGCTTGCCGGACTTCGTCCGGCGTGGCGCCGCTGGCAATAAACGTCCCGGTTTGCAGGGTGAAGTCCGCCCGCTGCCGGCCGGCCTTGGCGAGGCCCTTTTCAATATTGGGCAGTACGGTTTCCTTGAGATAGGTCGGGGTGTGAAAATTGTGGACAAAAAAGCCGTCCGCCACCTCGCCGGCAAGCCGGCTGATCAAGGGATTCAGGCCAGAGAGAATAATGGGAATGTGCGGCTGCTCGATCGGGCCGGGATTAAAGAACGGCGTCATCAGCGAGAATTGATAAAACTCGCCTGCGAAATTGAGCGCGCTGCCATTCTGCCAGCAGTCCCAGATGGCTCGCAGCGACAGCACGACTTCGCGCAGGCGCTTCACCGGGGCCTCCCATTTGACGCTAAAACGCCGCTGGTTGTGGCCCTTGACCTGGGTGCCCAGCCCGAGCATGAAGCGCCCACCGGAGTTGGCCTGTAAATCCCAGCAGATATTTGCCAGCACCATGGGACTGCGCGGAAAGACAATGGCCACACCGGTGCCAAGCTGGATACGTTCGGTTTCCCCGGCGGCGACCACGAGGGGAAAAAACGGATCGTGGCTGGTCTCCGCAGTCCACAACCCATCCAGGCCCAACTCTTCAGCCTGGCGAGCAGCCGTGGCCGCGGCCGCAAAGGTCGAGGGCATCAGGGCCGTATCGATTTTCATTGTCGGCTCCTAATACGACCGCGGCATGCCCAGCACGTGCTCGGCAATAAAATTGAGCACCATATTGTTTGAGATCGGCGCGATTGAGAACAAGCGGCTCTCACGGAACTTGCGCTCCACGTCATACTCTGACGCAAAACCATACCCGCCATGAGTATCGATAGCCGCGTTTGCCGCGGCCCAGGAGGCCTGCGAGCACAAGAGCTTGGCCATATTGGCCTCGGCGCCACACGCTTCACCCGCGTCAAACAAGTCAGAGGCGCGAAAGCGCATGAGGTCCGCGGCCTCAGTCTGGGCATACGCCTGGGCGAGTGGAAACTGGATGCCCTGGTTCTTGGTGATGGGCCGCCCGAAAATCTCGCGTTGATTGCCGTACTGGACGGCGCGCCTGATAAACCAGCGGGCGTCACCAATGGCCTCGGAGGCGACCAGGATACGCTCGGCATTCATCCCGTCGAGAATATGGTAGAAGCCGCTGCCTTCCTCGCCAATCAGGTTTTCGACCGGGACTTTGAGCTCGTGGAAAAAGAGCTGATTGGTTTCGTGGTTAATCATGGCGTCAATCGGGCGCACTTCGACGGCGTCTCCGGCCTCACGCAAATCCACGAGAAAGATACTCATGCCGAGCGTTCTTTTGGGGCTCTCGTCGTACGGCGTGGTCCGGGCCAGCAGGAGCAGCATATCGGAGTGCTGCACCCGGGAGGTAAAAATTTTACCACCGTTCACAATATAATAGTCACCGTCTCTCTTGGCCGTGGTGCGAATATGCGTCGTGTCAGAGCCGGCGTCCGGCTCGGTGACGCCAAAGGCCTGGAGTCGAAGCTCTCCGCTCGCAATCCGGGGCAAATAGCGCTGTTTCTGTTCGGCGCTGCCGTGCCGGAGCAGGGAACCCATGATATACATCTGGGCATGGCAGGCGGCGGCATTGCCGCCCGAGCGGTTGATCTCTTCTAAAATAACGCTGGCCTCTGTCACCGTCAGTCCCGAGCCACCGTATTGTTCGGGGATGAGGGCCGCCAGCCAGCCGGCCTGTGTCAGCTCATCGACAAACTGCTCAGGGTAGTGATTTTCCTTATCGAGTTTGCGCCAATATTCGTCTCCGTACTGGCTACAGAATTTGCGTATCTCACTCCGAATTTCAGGACAGCGTTCTTTTTTTGACACTGGGTTTCCTCCCTCTCTCTACAGGACTGGCCGCGACACCATTGCGCGCGTGTCTGTTTTACTCTCTCGTCAACAGCAGGTCGGGACGCAGGACGGTATTACCGCGGGCCAGGCTGTTCACGGTCGCCTTGGAGACCATGACCGCCGTCGGGTTTTTATCGGCCAGGCTGCGGGCCAGGGCGTACGCGGTCGGCAGCAGGTCTGCCTGGGGGACTACCTGGTTGACCAGCCCGAGCCGGAGGGCTTCGTCCGCCTTCAGGTGCCGGCAGTTGAGGATGATGTCCTTGGCTCGATTCGGCCCCACACTGGCGACCAGCAGGGCGGTTGAGGGGGGGCTCAGCGGCACGCCGAGGTCTACTTCGGGAAACCAGAACTCGGCCTCCTCAACCGCTATCCGAAAATCGCACGCCAGCGCCAGCGACCAGCCGCCGCCAATCGCGTAGCCGTTGATGGCGGCAATCACGACCGGCTCCATGCTGGCAAACATATCGAGCGTGCGGGCAATGGCGCGCGTCCAGCGTTTGCCCAGCGGGGCGAAGATTTTGCGCCGCTCCCGGCGATCGCTGATGCCTCTGATGGGCGAGAGGTCGGCGCCGGCTGAAAACGTATTGCCCGTTCCGGTAAAAACAACCACGCGAATGTCGGTATCGTCGCGTATCTGGTATTGCAGGCGCTCCAGTTCCAGGGCAATGTCTTCGTTGAGTGGATTGCGCTTCTCCGGGCGGTTAAAGGTGAGCGTGGCAATGGTTCCGTCTTTTTCCAAAAGAAAATGATCTGGCACAGCGGACCCCCTTGGCGGCATACAATAACGGCCTCATCTAAGCGGACGCCCCGCCGTCTGGCAAGAGAGGCGGACGCGGCCTTTCTCTTGGAAATAGGCTATGCTTAGTCCGAGTTGAGCAGATAAAGGAGGACGGTATGGAGCTTGGACTCTCAAACAAGGTGGCAATGATTAGCGGAGCGAGTCGCGGTATTGGGCGCGCCATGGCCCTGGGACTGGCCGCGGAAGGCTGTCGCTTGAGCCTGTGCGCGCGGGGCCGAGAGCAGCTTGAGGCCACCGCCCAAGAAGTCCGAGGGACGGGTGTTGAGGTGCTGGCCACGGCGCTGGACGTGAGCCAGGAAGCCGAGGCGCGACGCTGGGTCGAAGCCACGCAGCAACATTTTGGCGGGATCGATATTCTCATCAACAATGTCGGTGGGTCGCGTCCGGGCGGCAATCTGGGCGCCTCTCGGCAGGACTGGCAGGCCGGCTTTGCCCTCAATTTCTTTTCTGCGCTGGACCTGTGCCAGTTGGTCGTCCCGATCATGGAAGAACGCCAGGCGGGCTGTGTGATTAATATTGCTTCGATCTACGGCCGCGAGTGGGGCGGACCGATGACCTATAACGCCGCAAAGGCCGCCATGATTAGCCTGTCCAAAGAAATGGCCCGCGCGCTTGCTCCCAAGGGGATTCGGGTCAACAGCGTTGCGCCGGGGTCGATTCTCTTCCCTGGGGGAGCGTGGGAACAAAGACAAAAAGAAAACCCCGAGGGCATTGCCGCCTTTGTCAAAGCCGAACTGCCGGTCGGCCGTTTCGGCAAGCCGGAAGAAGTAGCAGATGTGGTTGTCTTCTTGGCTTCGGAACGCGCCCAGTGGGTTTCCGGGGCGTGCATTACTGTTGACGGCTGTCAGTCACGCTCGTTGATTTAAGCTGACGGGAGAGTCTTGATTGTCATTGGATATTTTATTATTCTTTTGGTTATCAAACTTATAAGGCTAAAGATAATGGGAGCAATCGCCGTATCAAAGGAGACGGAACAACAGATTGAACGACTCCGGAAAGCGTTAGGCATTCCCAGTAAGGCCGGTATTCTGCGAGTGGCCTTACAAACCTTAGAGGAGAAAACGGAAAAAGAGCGGCTCCGAGCGGCAATTCGAGAATCTGTACGCCATTGTGCGGTCGCTGATCAGGAAGAAAATCGCGCCTTATTTCCTGCGAGTACGGCTCACACTCTTCCCGAGGAGTAGATGCCCGATGGAGATCAAACGCGGGCATGTGTATATTGTTGACTTTAATCCTCGGGTCAGGACCAAACCGGGTAAGCTGCGTCCGGCGGTGGTCTTGCAGTCGAATTTGGTGAACGAAGCCGGCTATCCTTCGACTATTGTCATTCCAACAACAACCCGTTTGGTTGAGAAGCCTGGCATCCTCCGCTTCCATATGGAGAAAGGTCAAGCTGGTCTTGAGCGGGACAGTGATTTTCTTTTGGGCCAACTAATTGCGGTAGCCAACGCCTCTTTCCGGCAAGAGATCGGCGTGTTACCGAGCGCTACGATGCGGGAAATGGAAAGCCGGGTACGCATTATTTTGAATCTCTAAACACTCACGCTGTGTGAGAATGACGCCCGATGAGACGCAAGGCCAACCCGGGCGAATTGCTCCCCTGAGTTGCTGAGAACGGGGAGAGGGAAGTTGGAGAGAAGCATGCATGAGCGCTACGAAACCCTGGAACTGCGGCGGGACACCGACCTCTTATGGCTCGTTTTGAACCGCCCGGCGTCGCTGAACGCCATGAATAGTCCGCTGGTCAACGAGCTGCACGGCGTGCTCGACGAATTGCACCAGGATCAGGCCGTCCGGGTGGTCATCCTGCGCGGCGCGGGCCGCGGCTTTTGCGCCGGGCTGGACCTCAAACAGTCCAGCGCCGCAACCGGCACCTATTCCGTGGCCCAGGGCCTGCAGGACCAGCGCCGGATCGCCGAGTTGGCGATTAAAATTCACCGCGCCCCGCAGCCGTTTATTGCCGCGGTTCACGGCCCGGCCGCCGGGGGCGGTTTTGCCCTGGCCCTGGCGAGCGATATCCGCATTGTTGGGGAATCCGCACGCATGAACGCGGCCTTTATCCGCATCGGGCTGTCGGCCTGCGATGTAGGCGTGAGTTATTTTCTGCCCCGGCTGGTCGGCTCTTCGGTCGCTTCCGAGCTTTTGCTGACCGGGGACTTTATTGATGCGCAGCGCGCCCTGGCAACTGGGCTGGCCTCTCGCCTGGTGCCGGACGCCGAACTGGACCAGGCCGCCGAAGCCATGGCCCGCCATATTCTGCGCAACTCGCCCCTGGGAGTGAGGCTGACGAAAGAATGCTTGCGCTACTCGGTTGACGCGCCAACGCTGGAGGCGGCCATTGCGATGGAAGATCGGAATCAGATTTTGACCACGCGGACACATGACGTGCGTGAGGGCATTGCGGCTTTTCTGGAGAAACGCGCGCCGCGGTATGAGGATGCCTGACGGACGCCTGTCGTCCGAAGATGTTTTACTGTGTAGGGGCAACCCCCTGTGGTTGCCCGTTGCACGGCAGGTTGCAGCATACGCCTAGAGGGCGAGCAGACGGGGGAGTTCAGTAATACTCGGCAGGATATAGTCCGCCTGCTCCTGGCGCATGACGGCGTCGGTGCTGGTCCCGGTGAGGACCCCGACGGTGGCGACCCCGGCGGCTTTGCCGGCCTGAATATCAATGGGCGAGTCGCCAATATACACCGCCTGGTGAGGCTCAAGCCGGAGATGTGCCAGGCACTTCAGAACGGGTTCCGGATGGGGTTTCCGGTGGGTGACGTCTTCCCGGCCGACGATGCCGCCAAAGAGGTGGCGCACGCCCCAGGTATCAAGAAAAGGCAGGGCGCGGCCGGATGAGGTGGCGATCCCGAGTTGAAAACCCTGGTGATGCAGCCGATGCAGGAGTTCGAGACTGCCCGGAACGGCCTGCGTCTCTTCATGATAGCGTCGCAACCATGCGTCCATCCGACTGTCGGTGATGCGCTTGAGACGGTCCGCCGGGTCGGGATAGTCGGGGGGAAAGAGCTGGACGAGCGGATTCTCGACCCCGCGGCGCATCAACTCATACACCCGGTCGCGTGGCACCGGGGGAATACCGGCCAGGGCCAGCACCTCTAAGGCGATCTCATAGAAAAACTCGACCGACTGGGCGAGCGTCCCATCCACATCGAAGATAAGGCCGCTGGCGTGTATGCGACACTGAGTAGACAGGCCAGCATCCGCATGTCTGTTGAGGGCAGGTTTACTCATCTCATTCGCTGAGCTGATCCCAGGCCTGTTGGACGTGCTGCTCAAGGGCTTGGAGTGAGCCGTTATTGCGGATGACCACCTGGGCGTGTGTGCGGCGCTGTGCGTTTGAAAGCTGGTTCGCAATGCGGGCTTCGGCGTCCGCGGCGGACATGCCGCGTTGTTCGGCCACACGACGAATGGCCGCGTCTTTGTCGGTCTCGACCACCCAGACCGTGTCGGCCAGGGGCAGCCAGTTGGCTTCAATCAGGATAGCCGCCTCAACCACAATGGGCAGGCCAAATCCCGCGGCGCGCTTGGCCTGGATACGCTGCCGGATTTCCTCGAACATAATCGGGTGGACGATGGCGTTGAGCCGGGCGAGTGCGTCCGGACTACCAAAGGCAATGGCTCCGAGTTTTTTGCGATCTATGGTCTGGTCTTCCGCGACGATTTCCCGTCCGAAGGTGTCGGTGACCTGTTTCCAGGCGGGCTGACCGGGCAGATAGATTTCGTGTCCGACGATGTCTGCGTCAATAATATAGGCCCCAAGTGTGGCCAGGAGCTTGGAGACCGTACTTTTGCCTGAGCCGATCCCACCGGTGAGTCCAATGGTTTTCATATGTCCCCTGTCGTGCGGAGAATATCACTGCGTTGTTTTGTCAGAGATAGGGGGCGGCTGCAAGGGCGAGACCGGCTTCTCTCTTGCTGGCGGGCATGGTATCACGGCGGGCAACGTTATTGTGCGGAGGACGCATGCCATACGCAGACATACGCGGAGTCAGACTCCATTATGAAGACCTTGGCAACGGGCCGCCCTTCCTGTTACTGCCCGGAGCGTTGGGAACCGGCCTATCGGATTTCGCGCCACAGTTAGAAGCGCTCCCTCAGCGCGGCATCCGGGTGATTGCGCCCGACCCGCGCGGCTATGGCAAATCCCGTCCGCCCGCGCGCGAGTTTCCGCCGGACTTTTATCAACACGACGCGCGCGATTTCGTGGCTCTGATGGAGACGCTCGGCTGCTCGACCTACGCCGTCGGTGGCTGGAGCGACGGCGCGATTACGAGTTTATTGCTGACCCTGGCCCATCCGCAACGGATAACCAAGATGGCGCTCTGGGGCGGGAACGCCTATGTTTCCCCGGAGGATATTGATGCCTACGAGAAAACGCGCCGCGTGGCGGATTGGTCCCCACGCACGGCAGCGCCGATGCAGGCGATGTATGGCGATGAATTTCAAGCGCTGTGGGCGCGCTGGTGTGACGCCCAGCAGATGCTGTTGAAAGCGGGGGGCGATTTGTGTCGCGAGCGCTTGGCGCAGATTACCTGCCCCACCTTTCTGATGCATGGCGGCAAGGATCCCTTGGTGCCGCCCTTTCATGCCCATTTTTTACAGCAGGGCATAGCCGGGTCACGCTTACACGTGTTTCCGGAGGGCAGACATAATATTCATCTCTTTTACGCCGATGCGTTTAACGAGTTATTAGTCGAGTTTCTTCTGTCTTAACGGTCGCGATTCAGGGAGGGTGTTATGGCTAGCGTAGAATTCTTTTACGATTACTCCAGCCCGTGGACCTATCTGGCGTTCACGAAAATCGAGGGGCTGTGCCGCAAATACAACGCGGATCTTCAGTGGCGTCCGTTTCTGGTGGGCGGGGTGTTCAATACGGTCAATCCTTCGGTGTATGAATTCCGAGAAAAGGGGGTGCCGGCCAAGCAGCACTATACGGCCAAAGATATGAGTGACTGGGCGCGCTACTATGGCCTGAAAATTATCATGCCCCCCTCCGTTTTCCCGGTGAATTCGGTCAAGGCGCTGCGGGGCGCATTGGTCGCGCTCGAACATCCCGGCACGTTTCTGCCCTATAGCTATCGGGTGTTTGAAACCTACTGGGGCGAGGATCAGGATATCAGTCAGGATGAGGTGTTGCGAAAAATCGTCGCAGCGGTCGGCCTCGATGGAGAGGAATACTTCGACAAGATCAAACGTCAGGACTACAAGGATCGGATTCGAGCCAACACGGACGCGGTGATCGAACGCGGCGGCTTCGGGACGCCGACGATCTATGTCAACGGCGACTCCATGTTTTTCGGGAATGACCGGCTGGTCTTGGTTGAGGAAGAATTAAAACGCAGTGCGTAGCCGAGCTGGGCGAAAAGGACACGCAAAAGAGGGCAGCCATCATAGCTGCCCTCTTTATGGTTTCTTTCACCGATGTGCCCTGAGGCGTTAGCCGTCCCAGCCCCACTTCTGCTTGTTGGCTACAATCTCATCCGCGCTGGGATGGTCTATCTTCTCATGCCCGGCGACCTCAAAATCCGCTTCGTCGTCAACCATCGCGTAGTTGAGCGGGGTATCGGATTCAAACACGTCGGGGACGGCGACCTCCTCAAAAATGGCCTGCCAGGGACATTCGGGCTCACACGCCCCACAGTCAATACATTCGTCCGGATGGATATAGAGTTGGTTCGGGAACTTTTCGGCATCATCGCCGGTGTATTTATAAATACAGTCAACCGGACAAACGGCCACACAGCCTGTGTCGACGCAGTCCCGGCATAGTCTCGTGATGATGTATGTCATCGTCTCCTCCTTGCATCATAGCCAACCCGGGCGAGCAGCAGGAAAGAACAGACCCGCCCCGCGAGCCCCACAGTGCTATCGCATCGTTTCGGGCAGGTCAATTACAGACGCAGACGAGGCCGCACACCTGTCTGGCGGACCGTGCGGGACCTTGGTAGGAGCCGCCATCTGACCCGGAACGAGCGGTCCGTGGTGAGAGAGGAAGACGCTATCACACACAGGCTGAGTGGGCGCGGTGATAGTCCGTCACCAGACGGAGGGCCGCCGCAGCCCGCTCATGGGTGGCCACGGTGGCGATGCCGCGTTGCTGAAACTGGGCCCGGGCGTGGAGCAGACTCGCCTCGTGGGCAAACGGTTGCAGCACGACAAAAAAGGGCTTGGCTGAACGCGCGGCAAAGCGACTCAGCGTATCGAGCAGGGTTGTCAGAGTTTGAGGACGGGCTGCCCACTGCCCGGCCACTAGGCCGGCCCCCGTATCCATGACAATCGCATCAATATGCGGGTCACGGTCAAGGATGGAGAGCAGGCGGTCCAGGGTATCCGTCATCTGGCCCATCCCGATCGTATGACCGGAATCGAGCGGATTGCGAAAGCTGCCGCCAATGACGTTAAAGAATGAAGACAGTTCTTCGTAAGAGGCGTCACTGAGCGGGGGAACCCGCAGCCCGGCGGCGGCAAAGGCATCGGTGAGACTGACCGAGGGACCCCCCGTCATGGCAATCAGCCCCACGCCGTCTCCGGTGGCTGGTTTGGTCAAGCGCAACAGCTTGATCACGTCAAGCAGCTCATCAAAACTGCTTACGGAGACGGCGCCGGCCTGACGGACCAGAGACGCCCAGACGGCAGCCGGAACGGCGAGTGAGCCGGTGTGTGACGCGGTGGCCCGCTGGCCGGCCTCGGTCTGGCCACCCTTCCAGATAATAACCGGCTTGTGGGGGGTGACCTCGCGCAGCAAGGTAAAGAAGCGCCGCCCTTCGCGTACGCCCTCAAGGTACATCCCGATAATTTCCGTTTCGTCGTCGTGAGCCAGATAGTCGAGGTAGTCACTGGCATCGAGGACTGCCGCATTACCAAAGCTGACCGCTTTACTCATACGCAGCCCATGACTGGCGGCCGCCATACTGAAGGTGATCGTGTGGGTGCCGCTCTGGCCGATAAAACCGACTGAGCCCGACTCTCCGGTCGGCAGGTCGGGGTAGTTACGGAGGCCGATTTTGGGATGGTAGATGCCCATGCAGTTCGGACCGATCAGGGCGAGCCCGGCCTCCTGGGCGGTTTTAGTCACTGTCTGTTCCAAGCGTTGGCCTTCTTCGTCGTGGACCTCGGAGAAGCCCGAGGTGAAGAGCATCACCCCGGCGACCTTTTTCGCGACACACGCCGCAACGATATGCGGCGCGACCTGGCGGGGCACCGCGGTTATGACGTAGTCAACGTCTTCCGGAATCGACTCCAGGCTGGGGTAGTTGGGAACCCCTAAATCCGTAATGCCCTGGATTTCCCGCTCGTCAATCTGGACGGAATAGACCCGACCCTCGAAGGTGCTCTGGCTCCGCAACCACAGATAATTCATGGCGCGTTTATCGCCGACCACGGCAACCGTCCGCGGATGAAACGTGCGCGCCAGGGCCGCTCGGGTCGCGTCCGACAGCGGGCGGGGCAGGGCGCGGGGTCCCTCGGCGTGGAGGACGACGTGGGCATCAACGGCGAGACAGCCGTCTGCGTAGGCAAAAACCGGGTTGAGGTCGAGCTCCTGGATATCCGGCTGAGCCTCGGCTAAGGCCGACAGGGAGAGGAGGGCCTGCTCCAGGGCGGCCAGGTCAACGGCGACCTGACCGCGATGGCCGCTGAGCAACGGAAATCCGCTGATTTCACGGAGCATGCGCGCGGCCTCCTGCGGGCGGAGCGGCGCTCCCCCGAAGGCCACATCTTTGAGCATCTCGACATGCACCCCACCCAGGCCAAACATGACGAGCGGCCCGAACTGCGGATCGGAGGTCAGGCCGATAATAACCTCAACGCCCGGCCGGGCCATAGGTTGAACCGAGACGCCTTCGATGACGGCGTCCGGCTGTGTAGTGCGGCCGGCGGTCATGATGGCATCAAACGCGCGGCGAACGGCGGCTTCCGTGGCGAGATTGAGCTGCACGCCGCCGCTATCGCTCTTATGCACAACGTCGGCTGAGCTGATCTTGAGCGCAACCGGGAAATCCATATCTCGGGCGAGCGTTACGGCCTCTTCGGCGGTGCGGGCCAGCTCCGTTGGGACGCTAGGGATACCGGCCGACCGGACGAGCGCTTTTGCCTCGCTTTCGGTCAGCACAAAGCGCTGCTGCTCTTTTGCCTTTTGGATAATGCTGCGAGCAGTGGTGTCGGCCATAGCTTCCCCCTCTGATGCCTGAGTGCCTTTCTTATCCGAGGCGGCGGGAGGGGGCAATCTGAATGGGAAGCCATCTCCTGCTCAGGCCGAGCGGGAGAGGCTCGGATGCCGGCGGAGAAAGGCTAGACTCCGACCCTAGCCGTCTTTTTGCTCGATCTGCTTGCGCAGGGCGGCCAGCTCGTCCCGAAGCGCTTGGAGTGGCGCGGCCAACATCCCCCCGACCACGTCTTGGACGAACTTCTCAATATATTTCCCCTGCATATCCCCTTCGATATTGACCCGGTCACCGGGCTGGCGCTGATGCAGCGTGGTGACGGCGTGGGTGTGGGGAATAATGGCACAGGTAAATGCTGTGGGCTGACAATCGAAGACCGTCAGACTGATACCATCAACCGCCACCGAACCCTTCTCCACCAGGTAGCGACTGAGTTCGGCTGGGATCGCAAAGGTATACAGCAACGAATCGCCTTCCGGCCGAATGGCTGTGACCTGTCCAACTCCGTCAACATGACCCCAGACCAGATGACCGGACAGACGGTCCTCAAGTCGGAGCGAGCGTTCCAGATTCACACTATCGCCAACTTGGAGTTCTCCCAGAGTCGTGCGTCGCAGAGACTCGGCCGAAACGTCAAAGCTGAGTTGGTCGGCCTCAATGGCGGTCACCGTCAGGCAGGCGCCACTCGTACAAATGCTCTCACCCTGACTGATTTCTTGTGTAGGGATACTGGTCCGCAGCCTGAGACAAACCCCTTCGGCAATGGTGTCGATCTGCGTGATTGTTCCGGTTGTTTCAATGATACCGCTAAACATAATACCTCGGAGAGAGTGGGAATGCAGAAGCCTGGTGTCCGGCTCCACCCCCGGTCTTAGCCCGCTGCCTGCACGCTCGGCTGCTCTTTGAGCCGGTTGATCCAAGCCGCAAGCCTGGGATGCGGAATATCGACATTCAGCCTGGGAAACAGGAGTGCCCACGACACGTACGGAATATCTGCCAGGGTCAATGTCGAGCCGACCAGGAAGTCATTATTGCCCAGCTCGTTTGTGAGGTGATCGAAGCACAGGTGCAGAGCCCTAGTCGCTTGCGAGACAACCTCGTGGTCAGCCGCCCCGCCGCCCTGCATGGGTTTGAGCAGCAGCTCGGCGGCAAGGGTTGCCACGGCGTGCTCATACGGATTATCGGCATAATGCATGAGGACGCGCGCCCGGGCTCGTTGTCCCCGATCGTCCGGGAGCAGGGGCGGGGTGGGGTAGGCCTCGTTCAAGTATTCCATAATAATGGTGGACTCATAGACCGTTGTCCCATCGTCCTGGAGCGCGGGGACTTTCCCAGAGGGATTAATGGCCAGATATTCGGGCGTTTTCTGCTCGCCCTTGGTGATGTCAATCGGCACCCTGTCATACTCCAGCCCCTTTGCCGCAAGGGTGATCCGCACCTTGCGCGCCCGGGGAGACAGGGAAAAGTCGTAGAGTTTAATCATGGTTGCTCTCTTGTCCGGCTGCTGTTTGCTCTTGGTGTGGGGCCGTTTTTCGACGGTTGATGATCCTGTGGGCCGTGTCTTTGAGACGGAGGTGCCAGCGTTTCGCCCACTCAAAATCTCGACTCAGAATCCCAAAGCTGACAAAGATCAAGACAATGCCCGGACCAGGAATGCCGGGCAGGCTGAGGAAGAGGCCCACCAGCAGGAGCATAATCCCGCCAACGATCCGGCAAATCCGCCAGAACTGAGCACGTGCCGCACGAAGCATGTTTGGTCAGCCTCACACTCAAGAAGGTCAAGACAGGCTAGCCATCATCGAGAATTTTGCCACTGCGGGCCTTTTCTACCGTCTCATCGAACTGGGGCCCGAGATCAACGCCCATCTCTCTTGCTCGTTTCTTTGCCCACAGGCCAACGTTGCGGTTGTCGCGGTAGAATGTTTCGTCTCTCGGGGCCGTGGTGTCCAGATTCTTGAGCCGCGCCTCTTCACCCTGATGATAGGCAAAACGCGAGAGTATCCGGGTGAGGCGGCGTCGCTGGCAGTATTGACACCGAGGAGATTTCTGGACGTCTCCGAGCTTCATAAAAAGGAGACTTTGCTGCCTGTTGCACGCCCGACAGTAGTATTCATAGATCGGCATAGTATTTTTCTTCCCCTATCATACCTGTGTTGAGGGTGCTATAGAAAAATCTACTTCACCGTGTTTGGACGAGCGGATGGAACTGCTGGAGGCTGTGGTGGCATACGCTGGTGAGAGAAAACCTGAGCTAGGATCAGGAGTGTGTACTACCCCGAAGAAGAGCGCCACGGCTCATGTTTCCCGTGGGCAAACCACATTCTCATGGGAGCGATGCTGTGCTGTTTTGCCTACGAGCTCACACTCGGCCCGGCCTTCCAACCCTTCCTCACGACCTACGGCTGGATTCCCGCCCAATTTTCTCTGGCGCTAACCCAGGGCCAACTCCCCCTCTCTTCTTCGCTTATTGTCTGTCTCTTTTTGCATGGGGGCGGGCTGCATCTGGTCGGCAATCTCCTCTGCCTGTTCTTTCTCGGGAACGCAGTAGAGGCGCGGTTGGGGGCAGTGCGGTACGTGGTGCTGTATCTGGGTGGAAACGTCATCGCCCTCTTAACCCAGGCGGCGATGACTCCGTTTTCCTCGACCCCAATGATAGGCTCGAGTGGGGCGATTGCCGCAGTCGCAGGTGTCTATTGTCTGCTTTTTTTCTCACCCCAAGAGCCCGCTAGCACCGCGCCGCCCTCTCCCCGGCCTCCTGAAGGTTCTCCTACCATCATCCTCCTGAGCGGCTGGCTCTTCTTTCATTTGTTTGGCGCCGTCTCTGTATACGCTATCGGAGAAACCGCTTTATTTTCATCGAGCCCTATTGCCTGGGGAGCCCATATTGGTGGTTTTCTTGGCGGTATCATCCTCGGTCCGCTCCTGTTGTCTTCTCCGGAAAGACGTCGCCGCAGACCCGCTGTCGATCTCGTGCCACTGATGTTGCATCGACCCAAATCTCTGCTCCGCTAGCGGCGCGAGCGGGGACGAATTGCTCTCTTGACGATGCGGAGTGTCCCCGCTCTTGGTCAGGCGAGCAGGATGGGTGCATTCAGTTTAATTGTGCGGAAAGGGCGGCAAGGGTTCGGCGCGCGGTCAGTGAACGGGGCTCAACCGCAAGCGCTCGTCCAAATTCTCGGGCTGCCTGGAGGAGATTCCCTTTTGTGAGCGCAATCCGGCCCAGATTCAGATGTGGATAATGCGGCGTGTCATACTGGGCCGCCTCTAGCGCGTGCTCCAACCATGGGACGGCGGCGTCCAGCTTGCCCATCTTCATCAGATAGAGCCCGATATCGTTGTACGGATTGCCAAACTCGGGGTTGAGGGCAATGGCGGTGCGGCATTCTTGAATGGCGTCCTCGTAACGCTGGAGAAAACTATACGTCCAACCCAGAGAAGTATGCGCCTCTGCGGTCGGATGCAGTTGGATGGATTCCTGATAGAAACGCAGGGCCTCTCCCAGATCGCCTTGTCTTTGGGCCTGATCGCCTTTGTATAAGAGTGCCGATGCCTTTTCCTCGCGGTCTTTTATTATATCCATATACTCGTTCCTGTGGTGAGCGTTATCAGAAAAATGGGTCTGATTTTCCGGCTGTCAAGTCCAAGCCGGAGGTTTTGAAGCAGGGGGCGGCGTAGTGAAGTGGAAATAGAAGGAGAGAGCCGTGTAGTAGAGGGGGTAGTAGAGAGAGGCAATGACAAGCCAGGGGTGGGCCTGGGGGAGCCGGGAGAGCAGGAGGAGAAGAACGCCAACCCAAGTAGCGCCGAGCACATTCGTCAAGAGGCGCAGGCGAACGGTCCGCGTCGGGTAGATGTAGCGAATAGGGATAAAGACGCCGAGGGCCAGGAGGAGCACCAGGCTGCCGTTCAGCCAGATGGGCGTACCGCCGGCGTAGAGATAGAACGCCACAATATTCCAGTAGGAGGGAAAGCCGGTAAAAAAGAAATCCTGTGTCTTGGCCTCCGCCTGACAAAAACCATACGCGCTGGCAAGGAGCACCGCTGCCACGAAGAGCAGCGTCCCGGAAGCCGGCAGCAGCTGAAACTGATACAAAAAAACAACTGGAACAATGACATAGGTAAAATAGTCAACAAGGTCGTCCAGCTTGGCGCCGTCAAACCAGGGTATAATCCGTTTCACCTGAACAGCTCTCGCCAGAACGCCGTCGGTCGCATCGATGAGTACCGCGACTAACATCCAGACAAAGGCCAGCCGGGGCCTGCCCAGGAAAATAGCCTGGAGGGAGAGAAATCCGGCGACGACACCGGAGGCCGTGTAGGCGTGGACTGCCCAGGCGGCAAAAAGACGCAGGCCGTCTTTCACTTCAGGTGATGCGCTGTCGGCTGAGGGTGGGCTCATACAGAATTTGGATGATCGTGCCATCCGGGTCGGCACAGTACAGGGAGCGGCTGCCATCCCGATGGGTCCGGGCTGGTGTGACGATGGGGACACCGCGCGTCTCCAGTATTGCGGCGGCTCGATCGACCGCGTCGCTGTGCGGAACGATAAACCCGACGTGGTCGAGGCGTTGCCCCGCCCGGTCGCGTTGGGCCGTCGCCTTATGCAGGGCCAGGTTGTCACAACCCGAGGAGAGGTAGGCATTGTCCGAGTCAGGCTGCCAGACGACCCGCATCCCAAACAGGGTTGTGTAAAACTCGACCGAAACGGCAACATTCGCCACATTCAGGGCGATATGTCGCAGGCCGGAATGGGAAATTTTTGCCTCAGACGCCATGGCTGTCCATCCTATCGCAGGGGCATGCGTATTGTGACAAATCTGGTGCGCGTTGAGTAGGGGAGCTATGATTTTTTGAGAAAAATATACAGTTCGCCGCGTTGGGCCATCAGGCCGGCCTGGGGTTGTGGCCCACTCCCCCAATAGATATCCGCGCGTCCGGGACCGGTAATGGCGGCGCCGCGGTCTTGCAGGGCCACAAAACGCGAAAAGGGTTGCCACGCGATCTGCCCGTTTTCCTCCAGGTGGGGCTTGGTGGCACGGATAAAGCCGACCGCTCCCGGCGGATACCAGTTCGGGTCGATCGCAATCGAACGGCCCGGTGTGAGCGGGACGCCCAGGCTGCCCAGCGGTCCGGCAGAGACAACGCGAAAGAAAATATAACGCCTATTATGGAACAAGATTTGATTCTGTTCGGCTGGATGCTGCCTCAGATAGCGACGGATGCCCTGGGCCGACGCCTCGCCAGGCAGGAGTTTCCCCTGACTGAGGAGCATCTTGCCGATGCTCCGGTACGGCCGGCCGTTTGAAGCCGCATAGCCGACCCGAAACCAGGTGCCGTCCGGCAGCCGAATTTTCCCGGAGCCCTGAATATGGAGAAAAAAACGCTCAACCGGGTCATCCAGCCAGACGAGCTCCTTGTGCTGAGGCGCGAGCAGACGCTGTCCATCAATCTGAGCCCGAGAGAAATAGGGGACGAGTCCCCCGTTTGCGACGCGACCGTATACATCTTGCGGGAATAGCTGGAAAGAGTGAACGTGTCCAGCTTTTTTGGATGATTGGAGGGCACGTTCACTCTTCGTCGTAAATTGAGAGACGTCAACCTTCACCAAATCAGTGGGACGGCGATACAGGGGATAACGATAGCGCTCGGTTCGGATAAAGCTGCCTTGCAGTTCGGGTTCGTGGTAGCCGGTGAAAAGCACTGGTGCGGTCGCCCGATAGAGGTCGAATGCTCGCCGGACCTCCAGAGCGAGATCTCCGGGCTGATCGAGCAGGGCAAGAAACGCGCCGAGACTCTCTCGGACCCGGGCGGCACTGACCCGTTTCTGTCCAAAGGAAAATGCTTGGGCGTCCGGCTGATGCTCCAGAGCCGCCAGGCTGTGCTGGAGCACGGTTTTGAGAGATCTGCGATCAAGATCGTCTACTAAAGGGGGAATCTGATCGGCGGGCAGCAGGGTGAGTGTCGGCTCAGCCCGGCTGTTTGTCACCGGCAGCAGGAAAGCAAAAAAACACAGCAAGAGCAGCGGGCTGGCGGACACTCGCATTATTCCTCGGCTCTTCTCTTGCCGCTCTCACACCAGGCAGGCTGACGGCTGTTGTGGTGAACCCTTTTACCCGACCTCATGTTGATTGAGTCACGCCCCGGATTCCCGCGTCGTGTAGACTTCTTGGGCCGCGCTGACGCCCGCCCCGGCTGGGCAGGCATGACCGTTTTTCCGTAAGACGGCCTCCAGCGCGCTTAAAACGAGCAGCACATTACTGCGGGTGCTGGATTCTCCCATCAGGCCAATGCGCCAGACTTTTCCGGCGAACACGCCCAAGCCCGCACCGATCTCGATATTGTACTCAGCGAGGAGGTGCTTGCGAACGGTGGCGTCGTCAATGCCCTCGGGAATGGCGACGCTGTTGAGCATCCAGAGACGGGCTCCTGCCTGGGCAACCAGCCGCATCCCGAGCGCGTTGAGGCCGGCAGAGAGGGCTAGGTGATTGTGCTTGTGGCGACGAAAACGGGCCACTAAGCCTTCTTCGGAAATCAGCCGTAAGGCTTCCCGCAGGGCGTAGTTCATGGAGATAGGCGCGGTGTGGTGGTACACGCGTTCCTCACCCCAATATTGTGCAAGCAGGCTCAGGTCCAGATACCAGCTCTGAACCTTATGCCTGCGGTTCCGTAAGACCTCTTGGGCAGCCGGACTGAAGGTGACGGGCGAGAGGCCGGGCGGACAGCTCAGGCACTTCTGGGTGCCGCTATAACAGACATCAATCTGCCACTCATCTATCTTGAGGGGACAGCCGCCGAGCGACGTCACCGCATCAACAAGCAACAGCGCCCCGGCCTCGTGGACGAGCGGCGCGATGTCTGCCAAAGGCTGCCAGGCTCCGGTTGACGTCTCGGCATTAACGAGCGCCACCAGCTTTGGTCGAGCGCAGCGTTTGAGGGCCGTGCGGACATCGTCCGAGCTAAAGACGGACCCCCAGGGGGCTTCCATGATGACGGGTGTTCCACCGCAGCGTTGCACCACATCGACCATGCGGGTGCCGAATACGCCGTTGACGCCGATGACGACCTCGTCTCCAGGTTCGACCATATTCACAAAGCAGGCTTCCATGCCTGCGCTGCCGGTCCCCGAAATCGGGAGGGTGAGGGGATTCGAGGTCTGAAAGACAAACCGGAGGAGGGCCTTGGTCTCTTCCATCAGCCGAATAAACTCGGGGTCAAGGTGACCAACAAGCGGGGTGGACAGGGCACGCAGGACCCGAGGGTGGACGTTGCTCGGGCCGGGACCCAACAGGATTCTGGGAGGCGGGGATAACTCACCACAGGCTTCCATACACTTCCTCTCTGGGCTGTTTTTAGCGACGCTGAAAAAATCCCGGCTACGGTACCATGCTCAGACAGGCGGGAAAAGTCAGGGCGGCCCGCCCGGCCATTATGGGACATCCATTCAGAAAATATGCTCTCGTGGGCAGACAGCAGGAAAGTTTTTTGTTACAAGGCTGAAATACACCATTCTTTACTGGTGTCGGCACGTAGGGGAAGGGAAGAGGGGGCGTAATGACCGTGACGATTCGCCACATGCTAGCGGAGGACATCCCGCGCGTTGGGGCCGTCATGGTTGCCGCCTTTAACGACGTCTTCCGCCGCCACGGCTACCCCGAGCCGTTTCCGTCGTCGGCCGCGGGGACATCCATCGCCCAAGGGTATGCGCGGCTTGAGCCCAACGAGTGTTTCACCGCGCTCCAGGCCGGACAGATCGTTGGCTCCGGGTTCATCCATCTTCGGGGCGATACGGCCGGTATTGGCCCGATTACTGTTGATCCGAAGGCACAGGCCCGAGGGGCCGGACGGGCCCTGATGCAGACCGTGATTGAGGCCGGGGGAGGGTGTCCTTCGCTCCGGCTGGTCCAAGATGCATTTAACGTGGCGTCCTTTCCGTTGTATAGCTCGCTCGGGTTTGAGGTGCGTGGCACGATCGCTTCACTGGTTGGACAGCATATTCAGGCCGATGCCCCCGGGAATGTTGAAATTCGGGAGTGGCGAGCGGAGGATATCGAACACCTGGCGACACTGGATACGCGCTTGACCGGTATCGGGCGTGCACAAGACCTGCGGTTTTTCCACGCCCAGCCGCCGCATATTACCGCCCTCGTTCAGGGCAAGCTCGCGGGCTATCTGTGTTGCCTGCGCACGGAGGCGGGGACGTTTTTCGGTCCTGCCGCGGCAACCCAAGCCTCGGTCTTACGTGCCCTGATTCTGTCCGCGGCTGAGCGAGAGCAGGGGAAGGCCCTGCGGATGCGTTTTCCTGTCCGACACGCACTATTATTGCGAGAGTTGCTCGCCGTGGGCTTCCGGGTGGAAACCCTCCAGACCTATATGGTGCGCGGGGCGTGGCAGACCCCGGACGGGGTGGAGTTGTTGGCGCTCTTTCCGGAGGCGCTGTAGGGATAAAAGGGAAGCGGGTATGCCGACACTCAACGGAACCGACCTCGGGCTTTTCCCCACAATGGGCGTCGGCTCCTATGCCTCACCCTCGTGGTTGATTGCGACCAAAAGAGCCCTCCGAGCCGGGACCGCCGGACCGGCAGATGTCGAAGAAGCCATTCAGGACGCGGTAAAAATGGCAGTCTGGGACCAGGAAGAAGCCGGGCTGGACATTCTGACCGATGGTGAGATTCGTCGCCAGCGCTTTCTGTGGAACGTGGTCGAAAAATTAGCCGGACTCAATATGGTCCGGGCGCAGCGTAAGCTCGGTATCATGAGCTATGACAGTGCGCCGCGTTTTGAGACAACCGAACGGGTCAGTGCCCCTGACGGCTTCGGGTTAGTGGGCGAATTTACCTTTGTCCAAGCCCAAACCGATAAACCGCTCAAAGTCTGCTGCCCCGGTCCGCTCACGATCGCCCTGCCCATCCGGCTCAAGGCGGGCTATCCGCAGGGCGACTATCTGCCCCTCCTGTACGACCTGGCGGAACTCGTGAATCGGGAACTCCGCGGTGTTGTTGCGGCTGGTGCGACCTTTATTCAGCTGGACGAACCGTCCGCCGTGGGTCGGGAGCCCGCCCTGTCCATCGAAGAAACGGTGAAGCTGTTCAATACAACCCTGGAGGGTGTGGAGGCCAAAATCGCCCTCCACGTCTGCTTTGGCAATAATCAGGGCCGGCCGGCCATGAAGCGGACGTATAAACCGCTGTTCCCCGGCATTCTTGACGTGAAGGTCGATCAATTTGCACTGGAATTTGCGAATCGAGAAATGGCCGAGCTGGCGCTCTGGAGCCAATACGGCGATGAGCGTGAGTTTGCGGCTGGGGTCATTGATGTGAAGTCCATGTACCTGGAGACGGCGGAAGATGTGGCCGAGCGTATTCGTCTGACGCTTGAACATGTGAATCCGGAAAAGCTCTACCTGACCTGTGATTGTGGTTTTTCTGCGTCGTCCCGGAATTTAGCCCGAGCCAAGCTGGGAGCCCTGGTGGCAGGAGCCCGGCTTGTCCGACGAGAGATCAGTGGAGCGTAAATCATCCAAACGATTTGTCCCCTCCATCCCCGCCTCGCCTGGTTGGGATGAGGAGTGGCCCGGCGAACAGCCCGGAGGTGGCCTGCCGGAAGAGTCCCCCCTGCCGGTGCCCAGCCCGCAGGTGACCATGGGGACGTGCGAGGTCTGGTGCATCAGCCCCGAGGGCTATGAATGCCGTCTGGAAATGCCGGTTGATGGTGCCGGCGGTATGGCCGCCGTGATCGTCGAGCTCGAAGCGATGGGTTTTACCCCTCGCCAACCAAAAATAAAGTCCGCTCCACGGCCTCAGCACCAGCAGCCTGAACCCCAGCACCAGCAGCCTATTCCCCCTCCACCCCAGACCGAGCCCAGCCCGCCGTGGTGTGACGATCATGGCTGTTTGTTCAAACTCTTTCGCAAAAACGGTCGGCGTTGGTGGGCGCACTATGACGAAGCCGGTGGTCGCTGGTGTAACTCGCCGATTCCCGTGCGGGATGGAGGGTAGACCTTCATCCGTCCGAGTGCTGAGCGGGCCGCAGGTTCGACAGCGCAGCCTCCACTCTGTCTAAACGCTGAAGAATTTCCCGTTGTGGGTCGGCGCGTAAATAGCCCTGCTCAAGCAGTTGGATAAAATTGCTGGCCACCTCATCGGCAGACAGTCGCCCTTCGGGTTGGTACCACTGATACAGCCAGTTACACATGCCGAGAATGGCAAACGACACCAGCTTGGCCGGGAGCGGGGCGAGGCGTCCGGCTTTGACGCCCGCCGCAATAACCTCCTCAATAAGCCCATCATACACCCGTCGTTCGGCGCGCGCCCGCTCGGCAATCTCCCCTGGTAGATTACTCTCTTCACTAAAAAAAACCGTCAGAAAATTGCGGTGATCGGCCATGAGACGAACCTGATGCCGGATAATCTGCCGCAGCTTGGCTTCGGGCGTGATGGGCTGCAAACAAATCTGGCGCAGGTCGCGCTGAAAAATGGCAATCGAACGCTCAAACACCCGAATCAGCAGCTCTTCTTTACTCGGACAGTAGCGATACAGGGTAACCCGGGAAATTCCCAAGCGCTCGGCAATGGTTTCGAGCGTGGTTGCGCGGTAACCCTGTTCGCCGAAACAGTCTGCCGCGGCTTGCAGGACTGCTTCTTCGCGCAGGGCCCGGGCGCGTCCGTTCTTTGTCGCCATGCCCTGCGCTTACTGGATTCCCTGCGTCCATGCAAGCTGCCCTGTCTCTGAGGAGGCGGACAGGCGCTGCCTCCGATGAGCACCCGCAACTCTTGCGTCTCTTGGTCAGACCAGGCTAAGGAAGAAGCATCAGGTGAGAAGACCGCTAAGGAGGGGCCCATGGCAAACATCCACGTCTCAAAAGAAGCGATGCTCGAACGCGTTGCCCGTTTTGGAGAGCTCAAGTCCAGCGCGCAGGCATTTGTTGATAGCAAGATCCCCGGCCACGAACGGGATATCTATAATGTGATTGGCCGCGGCGTCACCGAGGATACCAATCTCAACCCCGCGATTACCGCGGTCCAGGACTTTAACGTCACCTATGTTGGCGCGAGTCCGGGCAAAGGCGCGGCGCTGCACAGTCACAGCACGATTGAAGTGTTTATCCCGCTGTCAGGGAAATGGTCCATCTACTGGGGCGACCAGGGGGAACAGGAAGTGATCCTGGACGCCTGGGATACGGTCTCGGTCCCGCCCGACGTGATGCGCGGATTTAAAAATGTCGGCGACGCAGACGCGCATCTGATGGCTATTCTGGGCGGAACCGACGCCGGTCATGTGGCCTGGGCTCCGCAGGTGCTTGCGCAAGCACAGCAGACGAATCTCAGGCTCGATGAGCAGGGGAATTTGCTGCCGAACGATTAGTGTGTGCTCTCGGGCTTCTCGAAATACGCCTGCGCGGCGGCCAGGCTGCGACGCTGATGATAGGCAAGTTCGTCCTCAGGATAGCGATGCTCCCGGCCGTAGACGCAGGTGTAGCGGGCGTGACAGCGCTCGGCGCACTCGGTCGGTACGCGCAGGCGATGCTGTGTACAGGCAAGCCGGTCCCAGCCGTGTGCGGCGCTGACGGCCTGGGCCGGACAGGCGGCGATACAGGGACGCTCCACGCAGGTGGAACACGGCTCGAAGCCTTGGGCCGGGGCCGGGAGCGCCGCTAAGTCGCGATCAATCAAAACCGCAGCGCGCCAGGCCAGCCAGGGGCCATACCGAGGATGGAGTTGGACGCCGAGGATACTTGGCCGCGATAGCCTGGCCGCCTGAGCTAAGTGCATGAAGGATACGGTCAGGCCGCTGAAAAACTGAAACGGATAGATAAGGCGATACTGAGCGCGGGCCGCGTCTAAAAGCGGAGTCAGCCGCGCCCTCAGCACTGCGACGGTGTAGGCATCCAGCGGATGGTCATGCTGCTGGAAATAGCCCGGCCGCGCCTCGGCATACTCCCGAAAGCGTTTCCAAAATGCTCCACCGCCATTCCCAATAACAATGACGGTCTCGGTCTCAGGAAATCGCGGCTTGAGATGATACTGCGACGGCACCAGGGCTTCATACTCAGACCGCGCCGTTGTCCCGATGAGGTTGAGTCCGACAGGAGCGAGGGCTGCCATGATATCCTGGAGAAGATCCATAGATGTCTGCCTTCATTAATAGCGGACGGCAACCAGGAACAGGCCGTGCGGCGGTGCGTTCAGTCCGGCCCGAGAGCGGTCGCGCGCCGCAAAGACGGCGGCAAATTCGTCCAGGCTCACAGCGCCGCGGCCAACGTCTACCAGGCTGCCGACAATATTCCTGACCATATGGCGCACAAATGACCGAGCCTCGACAGTATACACCAGAAAATCGCGCTCGCGACAGACGGCACTGTGCATCATCGTGCGCCACGGTGTGCGTTCCACGGAGTCTGCGCCCTGAAAAGACGAAAAATTGTGATGCCCGATGAGCAGGGCCGCGGCTGCATTCATCGCCCCCTGATCCAAAGGATAGGGGATATGCCACGAGTAACGGGCATGAACGGCCGAGGGGGAGGGCCGGTTCCAGATGCGATACTGATAGGTCCTGCTGTGCGCGTCGTAGCGCGGATGAAACGTGTCCGCCACCTCGCTGATCGTCCGGATGGAAATATCTGAGGGCAGAACCGAGTTGAGGCTGTGCTGAAACCGCACCAGATTGAGCGGAGTGGCAACCTGAAAAGTGGCCACCTGGCCCAGCGCATGAACCCCCGCATCTGTTCGCCCGGCCACCCGCAGGCGAATGGGCGTATTCAGAATCCGGGATAAGACGGCTTCGAGTGTCCCCTGAACAGTGGCGCCCGTGGGCTGAATCTGCCAGCCGTGATAGTTGGTGCCATCGTATTCGAGCAGCAGTTTGTAATGCACGGGTATGGTGTCTGGAGAGCGGTCTGCGCCCGGCCGGTCCGGGCACCAGAAAAAGGCCCGCACTAGCTGCGGGCCTGTGGGTCTCGCGTTGTCAGTCCGCCAAGCGCTACTGTCCCAGCTTATAGACCTCGGCCACGTTTGCCCCGATGACCTGCTGCCGGGCCGTTTCGGACAGCGGCGCAACCAGCCGTTTCAGGGCCGGCATATACTGGTCGCTATGGTCCGGATGGGGGAAGTCCGACGCCCAGAAGAATTTGTCCGCCCCGACGTATTCGATAATGTTCTGCAAGGCTTTTTCGTCCGGGTCGGCCGAGATCCAGCACTGGCGCTGAAAATAAAAGCTGGGCTGCTCCTTGAGTTGGGTCGAATGGGCCAGCGGGCCCTCAAACACGGCGTCCATCCGGTCGAGCAGATAGCCAATCCAGCCGGCCTGGGATTCGAGCACGACGGCCTTCACCGTGGGGAAGCGCTCGAACACACCGTGGTGAAAGAGCGACACAAACGCCTGCTGCACGTTTTGGGCGGCCAACACATCAAAATACCAGTTGAAGTCGATCGGCTCCGTTGGTATGAGTTCTTCAAAGCGCCCGTGGGTCATGAACTGGATGGGTTCAAAGGTTGGATGTAGGGCAATCGGCACGTCCAACTCCTGCGCCTTTGCCCAGACCGGGTCATAGTCCGGGTGGCCGTGCGATTTCCTCGTCCAGGTAAACGGCGCGAAAAAAGCGCCTTTGCAACCCGCCTTGACCGCCCGCTCCAGCTCTGTCGCCGCCTCGTTGGCATCCGTGCCGGACAGATGGGCGATGGGAATGAGGCGACCGCCCGACTCGGAGCAGAAGTCCACAATCCAGCGGTTATAGGCCCGGCAATAGGCGGCTGAGATTTCCGGGTCCTGGATCTCACTCTCCCATAACAGCCCGATGGTGGGGTAGAGAATCGATTTCGCCAGCCCTTCGCCATTAATCCGCTCTACGCGTTCCTTGGCGTCCATCGAGCCAAACGGCGCGCCATCAATATAGCGGCGGTCCGGACCTGGTACGATATCCGGCTGGCCCATGGCGCCCAGAATGCCGGGGAAACCGCGTTCGCACAGTCGGGACGGTTTGCCATCAAACTCAAAATACTCCCAGCCTTCATCGTCCGTTTTAATCCGAATGGCCCGCTCGCGGTATTGCGGCTCAAGATACTGCTCCCACAAATCGGGCGGCTCCAGAATATGGCCATCACAATCGATGGAACCCTCAAGGCTGACCTCACCGTTCGCTGCTGACATACGACCCTCCTCTTATTGCTGCTGTTAGTGCTGCTGTGTTCGGTTGTATCCCCTTCCCTTACCGAGAATCCCCCAAAAATACTAGCTGGCAAAAAGCCTGGGACATACGCTCCTGGTGTGAGGTGAGCTGCCCCGCCCGCCCGGAGTGCCCTAGTCCTCCAGCCGGAGAACTGGTAAAGGAAGCGACAGGCTGTATTGGAAGACAAGGAGTTTTGCGCATGCTTGGGACAGTATTAGGAATAGGCCTTGGGGTGGTCATACTTGTCGGGGCCTGGTCCGCTGCGAGCCTTGCCGACGGGTTCGTATCAACCGGGGCCGTGACGCTGGGCGTCTTGGGGGCACTCAGCGTGGCCGTGTTTGTTTCATTGCTGGCCAACGCGGGCCATCAGGAGCCGGAGTAAGAGCCGGGCGCGGGCTTCTTGCCCCTCACTCTTCGTTTTGGGTCGGAGTGGGCTGTTCAGGCATGATGCGTCCCGCCAGGCGAGGGACCCTGTCGCGGTCGCCGATGTGCTGCATCCTTGCGGGATTGACAGCCGAACAGCGGGGCGGGTAAGTACTTCACGTACTTTGCGCGAAAGTGGCGGAATTGGCAGACGCGCAGGATTCAGGATCCTGTGGGGTAAAACCCGTGGGGGTTCAAGTCCCCCCTTTCGCATAGGTCAGGGGGCTTTTCTCAAAAAGAGGGAAGCCCCTTTTTACTGGGATGCTGATACAACAGACCGCCTGTTTCAGCGTATGAGTCTGCTTTCCCAAGGAGCGAGTTGATGCCAAACGAACTGGCAAGCCAATACGACCCGGCCGCACTGGAAAAGACGATAGTCCGGCGCTGGGCCGAGACCAAACCTTTTGCCGCCACACCGGACGACAACCAGCAGCGTTATGTGATCATGATGCCGCTGCCGAATGTCACCGGTGCGCTGCACATGGGACACGCCATGGACAACGTCATGCAGGATATGCTGACGCGCTGGCATCGCATGATGGGAGAGAACGCGCTGTGGATGGCGGGGACGGACCACGCCGGCATCGCCACGCAGGCCGTTGTGGAAAAGCGCCTGTTCGAGCTGGAAGGCAAAACGCGTCATGATGTTGGCCGTGAGGCCCTGGTGGAGCGCATCTGGGACTGGAAAGAGCGGTACCAGGCCCGCATCGTCAGCCAACAGCAGGCCATGGGCTGTTCGTGTGACTGGGACCGCCAGCGCTTTACCATGGACGCCGTCTGCGCCCGGGCCGTCCAGTGGACCTTTTTTCGTCTGTTCCGGGACGGCCTGATTTTCCGTGGGACGCGCCTGGTCAACTGGGACTGCCACTTGCAGACTGCGGTCGCGGACGACGAGATTGTGTATGAAAGCGTCCAGGGACATTTCTGGCATCTGCGCTATCCCGTGATTGATCCTCAGCCCGGCGAACCGGCATACGTTGTGGTTGCCACAACCCGGCCTGAAACCATGCTGGGCGATACGGCGGTGGCCTGCCATCCCGACCCACGCGGGGCGCTGGAAGCACTCATGCGCAAAACACAGGCGCGTCTGACCCGAGCCGGCCAAAAAGAACGCGTCGAATTGGAAGCGGAAGTAGCGCGGCTCGAAAAACGAGGCGAGACGCATCTGCCGCAGCTTGAACAGCTCGCGGCCATGGCCCGAGCCGGTCGGAGGGTGCGCCTGCCGCTGCTGGATCGCCCGATGCCGCTCATCTGCGACGAATGGGCGAAACCCGAATTGGGCAGCGGTTGTGTAAAAATCACCCCCGGCCATGACCCCAATGACTATGAGGTCTGGGGCCGCCACAGCGAAGAGATCGGTATTATCAACATTCTGCATACCGATGGCTCTTTGAACGATCGGGCCGGGTCGTACCAAGGGCTGGACCGCTTTGCGGCGCGCGACAAAATTATTCAGGATTTGGACGCTCGGGGTCTGCTTGAAGCCACTGAAGATCGGGAGATCGAAATCGGCCACTCAGACCGCTCCAAGACCCCGGTGGAGCCCTATCTGTCGGAGCAGTGGTTCGTGCGCATGGGCGATGTGGACGGCGGCGTGGTATGCGGCCGGGGGACAGCTAACGAATTTGTCGCACCCGGATTAGCCCAGGCCGCCCTGGACGCTGCCGCAGGCGAGTGGCGCTCGCCCACGGGCAAGAACGTTTCGTTTCACCCGGACGTGCGCTACCGGAATACCTATATCAACTGGCTGGCCGAGAAGCGCGACTGGTGTATCAGCCGCCAGCTCTGGTGGGGACATCAGATCCCGATCTGGTCGGGCAGCTTCCAGGGCCAGGCATTACGGGAACAGATCGCCTGGCTTGCGCCGTATGTGCGGCGTGAGGATGTGGTCGCCCGCTTACAGACGAGCGACACCGACGAACTCATTGGTCCCGATACGCCCGGTCGTCTGGCTCGACCCAGTGCCGACGATACGCCGGGGCAAATCCAGGGAAAAATTCTGGTGTGTGTGCGTGAGCCGCCCAGCCAGGCGGACGTGGTGAGCGACCTGGAAGCGGCCGGCTTTGTGCGTGACCCCGATGTGCTGGATACCTGGTTTTCGAGTGGGTTGTGGCCGCATAGCACCCTGGGCTGGCCCGACCCCGACACTGCGGCTATCGAAGCCGGTCAGTCGCCCTTAGGGGAGAGCAACGGCTCTCCCGACTGCCTGTCGTATTACTATCCCGGCTCCTGCCTGGTGACCGGGCGCGACATCATTACCCTCTGGGTCGCTCGCATGGTCCTCATGGGCCTGTATAACCTGGGGGACGTACCGTTCACCGACGTCTTTATCCACGCCACGATTCTGGACGGCAAAGGCGAACGGATGAGCAAGTCGAAAGGCAACGGCATTGATCCGGTGGATATTATCGAACGCTACGGCTGTGATGCCATGCGCTACGTCCTGTGTGAGATGCAAACCGGCTCACAGGACATTCGCCTCCCCGTTCAAGCCATATCGCCGTTTACCAAGGAACCCGTAGACTTGGCAAAGGCCAAGCACGGCAGCAGTATTTTTACCTATGTGTGCCCCCAGACCGGCAAGGAGTTTGATGTGCTCGGCACCATGCCGGACATCCCCTCGGCCAAGCTGATCAGCGAGCGCTTCGAGGTCGGCCGCCACTTCTGCAATAAGCTGTGGAACGCGGTACGGTTTGCGCTGCTGAATCTGGAGCAGGCGCCTTGTGTGGAACGCAATCCGGCGGCGCTGCCGTTCGAGGAGCGCTGGATCCTATCCCGCCTGGCGCGGGCAATCGCCGCAGTGCAGCAACAGCTTGCAGCCTATAATCCGGCGGCCGCCCTGTCGGTGGCGCGCGACTTTTTCTGGTCGGAATTGTGCGATTGGTATCTGGAAATGATCAAGCCGCGTCTGCGCTCGGACAGCGCGGACAGTGCCCGACAAGTCCTGGCCTTTTGCGTCGATCAGACCCTGCGCCTGTTTCATCCGTTCATTCCTTTTGTGACCGACTTCTTGTGGCAACAACTGAATGCACATGCCGCCCAGCGCGGAATTGAGAGCCCGCTTCAGACGCCGGACTCGATATCCCACGCGCCCTGGCCGCAGCCGAATCCGAGTTGGCAGGATGTGCAAATCGAACAGCAGGTAGACTTTTTACAGAACGTCATTCGTGCCATCCGCGATATTCGCAGCCGGTATACGGTGCCACCGAAACAGCAGGTGCAGGTACGCATCAAAACCGTGGGCGCAGCGCCGGATATCCTGAACAAGGGACTGATACATATTCAAGGCCTGGCCGGGGTTGAGTCGGTCGAGATGACCCCGGATGCCGAGCGGACGCGCGATTCTGCCACCGCGGTTGTGGGCGAGCTTGAGGTATATGTGCTCGGGGTCATTGATGTCGAGAAAGAACGGGCACGTTTGAACGGCCAGATCAAAAAGCTGAATGGCACGCTTGCGGGCGTGCGGAAAAAGCTCGGCAACGAGAAATTCCTCTCCCGGGCAAACCCCGAAGTGGTCGCAAAGGAGCGCTCCAAGCTGGCCGACCTGGAGTCGCAGTTAGGGACGCTCAACGAGAACCTCGCCGCGTTGGAGTAAACGGTTGACGCTCCTTTACGTCAGACTGCGATAAATACACCGCTTGATTATTTCTCCTTACCCGCATAGGTTTTTTGTAAGGAGAAACATCATGGTGGTAAAGATCACATCAAAGCGACAGGTCACATTCCCGGCGAGGGTGCTGGACGCGCTCGGGGTAGGTCCCGGCGACCAACTCGAACTGGAAGAAGGCCCTGACGGCTTCATTTTACGCCCGCGACGGATAGATTTGTCTCGGCTCGGGGGGCTTCGCGACAAGATTCCACCCGGACATCCGCCGTTCGACATCCGCAAGTTCCGGGACCAGCGGGAACAAGGACATGGCCCTGCACTACGGTATTGATACCTCGGTGCTCGTACGGCTGCTCACCGGCGAGCCTCCCGACGCATTTGCGCACTGTGTGGAACGACTGAATGCGCTCGTTGTCAGCGGCGCGGAGATATTCGCGTCGAATCAGGTTATCGGAGAAGCCTACGTCGCGGTCCAGCACCACTACCACGTATCTGAGACCGATGCCCGTTCGGAGTTGTCAAGAGCGCTGACCAGCGGTCTGGTTGCCCCTCTCAACGGGCGGGCCGTTATTGAGGCCCTGGAAGCGTCAGGCGGCCCCGGTCTGTTCGACCGCCTCATCGCTGACGACTATTCCCGCGCTGGTCTAGAAGTCCTGACGCTGGACCGCAAGATGGCTGCCTTGTCCGATGTCCGGCGTCTGTAGGCCGAGGATTGAGGATGTAGGGAAACACTTTCAGAGTGTGAATGGTTAGCTGAATACTATTGTAGGAGGTGTCAGCTTTGCCGATATTTGACCTGTTCTCGAAACGTCAAAAGAAACTTCGAGGAGAGACTCCTGACGTTTACGTCTACGACGAACTCCCTAATCCTCTTAGGGTACAGATTGTTCACATCTGGAGGGATACTCTTGGGAATGATGCACAATATAATGGCGTGGCATACGGTGATTACCGCTACAGATCGGTAAGAGAAGCTTATCGGTTCATAGTCAATACCTTATGTCACGAATATGGTGTTTTCACTCTACCGGGAACAATGGAGCGTTATGGAGATGGAAATTACGTTGAAGAACTCAGAGATTTCTTCCTTCAAGAAGAAGATGTCGAAAAGGCCCTTGATGCGGTAGAGTTGTCATTTCTGACCATAGACCGCTTTACGAGAAGCTTGAATTACCTAGAACGAAGGGATGCGTCAGAGAGAGCAGACCGTGCAACAGAGGAGCTAAATGCTAGGTTCAAGGAGCATGGTGTTGGTTATCAATTTACAAACGGAGAAATTATTCGTGTCGATTCCGAATTGATTCATTCTGAGGTTGTTCAGCCAGCTCTAAAGCTGCTCAATCAAGAACACTATGCCGGAGCGCAACAGGAGTTCTTAACGGCACACGAACACTACCGAAAGGGTGACACGAAAGAAGCCCTCAACGAGTGTCTCAAATCGTTCGAGAGCGTAATGAAGGCGATTTGCGACAAGAGAGGCTGGAGTTACGCCAATAATGCAACAGCAAACTCTTTAATACAGGTATGTTTTGATAACGGATTGATTCCACCGTTCTGGCAATCACAGTATGCGTCACTAAGAAGTCTTTTGGAGAGTGGGGTCCCTACTGGACGAAACAAGTTGAGTGGTCACGGTCAAGGCACTACTCCGGTATCCGTGCCAGATCACGTTGTCGCTTATATGCTGCACATGACGGCATCAGCAATCGTATTTCTAGCCGAAGCTGATGCAAATTTATGATGACGTCAAGAAATTGGGCGATATCGCTTTTCAACTCGGCCTTGACTTCAGCAGCGAAGTCCACCGGCACCCTCTCACCTTGTTTCGGCCTCTCCGGCTGTGTACATTCCCAGGCCATGTCTCCAGTTGACACCCCGTGGAGGGCTTTGTAGACTCCTTCCGGTAAAGAGACCGCCCGCCGATTTCCCAGGTCGTGAGGAATGGAGTGTCGCATGTCTTGTTCGTTTCGTAGCGTAGGCTTGGCCCTGGTCATCGTTACCGCGGGATGTGTCGTGGCCGACCGGCCAGCACGGGCGGAAACTGATGCGGAAGCCGACCTCCAGCCCGGAACGACCTCCTTCGATTGTACAACCAGCGCGGTTGATTACCTGGACGATCCGTCCCTCACCCGAGCAGAGAAACTGGCACGTATGGACGTGGCGCTCAGCCAGTCCCTTGACCAATTTGAGGCCTGCCACGCCGTGAGCGGCCAGGCTGCCGCCCCCACTCCCGCGGCCGCAGGACAGACGACCCCGGACGCCGCTGCAACGCTCGGAGGAGACCCGGTTCGGTCGGTCGCGTCATCCGAAATAGCCGGTACCGAGGCCCCGTCGGTCCGCGGCGAATCGGCCCCGTCCACTCCGCCGGCCTCCGTGGCAATGCCCGTCGCCACGGCGGTGGCTGGGCAGGCGCAAGGACCCCTGCCCAACGGGCGCCTGCCAGCAGACATTCCTGCTGCCGACAACGATAGCGTCCTGGCGGCGCAGATACGCGAGGCGGCGATGCAGGAAACAGATCCGGAAAAGCGCAAGCGCTTGTGGGAAGAGTATCGCCGCTATAAAGACCGGGGCGTAGCGCAGGAATATTGAGCCGACCCGGGAAACTGCCGCACCCATACGGAAGAAACATGCCGCTATGTAAAAAGTTCATGGTGTACCTCGCCTGTCTTGCCCTTGCGCTGTCGGGCTGTACGACGCATAGCGGTAGGCTGCCTGGGCCGGGTCGGCCCGCGGTCGGCCCACCACCGTCCTCCTCTCCGCTCCACAAGACGGAGGCTGCACGAGCGTCCGTCCGCCAGGGGCCGCGATTGGACATTGCTATTCCGGTATTTGATCCGGGGCTGTCGGAGGCTGCCGTCAAGTATGCCGAGCAGGGTGTATGGCCGGAACTGCGCCGGGCCGAGGCCAACCGCTTCGCCTATAAACTGAAATTGGCACTTGAAGAAACCGAGGTCTTTGGGGCTGTGCGCGTCACCCCCGACGCTACCGCGGCCGCGGACTTATATATCCTGGGACGGATCGAGGAGTCGAACGGTGAAACGGTGGCTCTCAACGTGGCCGTCAGCGATATTTCCGGCGCCGAGTGGTTGAACAAACCCTTTCGCCATACCGTCGGAGCCGGCTTCCATAAGAATAGTCGGAACGCCGGTAAGGACGCCTACGACCCGGTGTTTGAGCGCATTGCGCGCGCCCTGGTTGAGCAGCTCGACCGCCAGGACCATTCCGCTGCGTGTCTCAAAATGCTGACGGATATGCGCTTTGGTACGAGCCTGGCGGAGGAGGCGTTTGCTGAACACCTCAAACAGGAGTCTGGTCAATTCGTCCTGGCGGGTTATCCGAGCGATGATGATCCCATGCTGCGGCGCACCAGAGACCTGCGGGTCCATGACCAACTGTTCGTCGATGATCTTCAGGACCACTACCGGACCTTCGGGGACGAGATGAACAACAGCTATCTGGTCTGGCAGGAACACAGTCTCGTCGAGGTCCAGGCCCAACGGGCCGCCAAACGCAAGTCCCTGCTCCAGGGGGTCGGGGGAGCCTTGTTGGTCGGTCTGGCGATTGCCGCCCTCGGCGCCTCCGCGGCGACCGCATCGCCCATGACGTCGTCGGCTGCGGCAGTGGGAGGGGTGGCGGCAGGGGTGGCTGGTGCGGCCATGATTGCGAAAAGCTTCCAGACGAGTGCCGAGGCAAAGGTCCACCGGGATGCGCTCAATGAGCTTGGGGAATCTATTGATGTTGAACTCTCACCGCGGGTGGTCGCGTTTGAGAAAGACACTGAAAAACTGACTGGCACGGCCAAGGAACAGTTCGGTCAATGGCGCGCATTTCTCCAGAGGATTTACGAGCAGGAGCGAACACCGGAGGTGGAACTCTAACCGTGTACAGGGTCACGCCGGCCGTCGACCTATTGGCCCTGGGGTTGCAGCTCGCCTTCATTGTTTTTACTCAATCTGCCTCCGCGGACACCGCCCGCGCCACGTCCGAAGCGGCTGCCCGCCCCGCCGCCTCTTCCGGTTCCGGGCTGAGCGCCAATCCGCAGCCTGCGCACTTCAAGGCGCTGCTGCGTGAGTATGTGGACGATATAGAGCCAGCTATCCAAAGCGAGGCGTTTGGTGCCTGGGACGCCGTTGTCCAACAGGAGGTCGCGGACCTGAAGGCAGCCGCGCTGCAGGCGTTCAGCCAGGGACAGTATACGGACGCCGTGGTCAAGCTCGGGGCATTAGTTGCCCTCAGCCGCACCGCCCTGCGCGCGCGCGAGGCCGCCTTTACCACGGCACTTTCCGCGGCGCGCCGACAGAGTGACGCCGACAATTACGAGGCGGCTCTGGTGCAGATCACCGCAGCGCTGCGCATTCGGCCGGACTCAGCGGCTGCGGCGCGGCTGTACACCAAGATTCAGACCCTACCACAGGTGGTGGCGTATCTGCGCGCGGCCCGGACCGCGGCCGCGGAAAATAATCCAGAGGCGGAACTGCGGGCTCTGGAGGAAGTCGTGAAGAGAGACCCGGAGCGGCGGGGAGTCCGCGGCCGGGTGGCGACACTTCGCTCGGCCCGCCAGGACGAGCGCTACCGCCGCGCTATTACGCGCGGATTGCGGGCGGTAGCGCACGGCGCCCTTGACGCGGCCCGGCAGCATCTGACCGCGGCGCAGCGTCTCTTCTCCGGGCGGGCCGAAACGGCGCTGCTGGCAGAACAGCTGCGTGCAGCCGAGCGCCACGATCAGGTTGAGCGGCTGCTGGAAACGGCCCGCGCCGCGGTCGCGTCCGACGATTGGGAAGCCGCGCTCAACGCCTACCGCCAGGCTGAGCAGCGTGCTGCTGGTAGCGCGCCGGCAGTGCAGGGCCGCAAGACGGCGGACCACATTGTGTCTCTCCTCAAGGCGGTTGACGCCCACCTCGCCGCCGCGCACCGACTGTCTTCACCACACGTGGCGGCGCACGTCCGGACCCTGGTCGCCGAAAGCCTGCGCGTGGGACACGTCAGCCCGAAACTGGTAGCGCGCACCTCGGAACTCCAACAGGTGCTTGATCGCTATTCCAGACCGATCGCGGTCCGCGTCATCTCCGACGGCAAGACGCGTGTCTCCGTCAGGGGGGTCGGCCGGGTCGGGAGTGTTGTCTCAAAGGTGATTCATCTCAAGCCGGGTGACTATCGGTTTGAGGGCCGCCGGAGCGGTTATAGATCGAAAATCGTCCCGGTCCGGATCTCACCCTCCACGGCCGACGTACAGGTGGCAGTCGTCTGCGATGAGCCAATTTGACCAACGTCTGAAAACGGCGCGCCAGCGTCAGTTGAACTACTTTACGCTCGTGGCGGCTGCCTTGGTCGGTAGCGTGCTGGTTGTGGTGTGCGCCCTGCTGTATACAAGCCGGACCGTCGTTCACGTCACTCCGGCGGATGCTGCCCGGACGGCTTCCGTCAGCGTTGTGCAGGGGGCGGCCTTTGCCTTCTCACGGGTCGTCTATTCCGTACGCGCCGGTCCGGTGATCGTGGTGAGTGCCCCGGGCTTCCGTCCGGTTCGCCGCGCCGTCCAGGCGGACGAGCGGGGACGTGCGATCAGCGTGGCTCTGGCGGAGTTGCCCGGCCGGCTCCTGGCGACGACCCATCCGGCGGATACTGCCACGCGCTGGTCTCTCAACGGCAGCCGGGTCGCCGTGGCCGTCCGGCTCGAGCGCGAGCTCGCGCCCGGCGCATATCGGGTCAGCGCCGACCACCCACATTACGCCCCGGCCGAAGAACAGGTTGCGGTCGTCCGCGGCGAACAGCTGAGCCTCGATATCCCCCTCCGGGCGTTAGACACACCGCTCGTCCTGGAGTCCCGGCCGTCCGGCGCCCTGGTGACGCTCGACGGCGTGCCGATCGGCACCACGCCGCTGCGTGGACAGGTGAGCGGCGGGCCACACCGCCTTGAGCTCGCCCGCGTCGGGTACGCCACAATCTCCGAAGAGATTGTGGTCACCAATGACCTCTCGACCCTGACCCGCACCTACCGACTGGAACGGCCCACGGCCCGCTTGGTGTTTGACGTGAGTCCGCCGGGTGGGAGCCTGCTCGTCAACGGGAAGCAGGTGGAGCCTGAGCGGGACCATATCGTGCCGGCCGCTACCCAGCTCCATGTCGCCTATTTCCACGCCGGGTATGCCCAGGCGGCTCGAACGATTGTTGCCCAGCCGGGGGTGGCGACTCCCGTGCGCTTACACCTGACCCCAGAGCTCGGGCGCGTGGAGATCCGGTCTCGACCCCAGGCGCGCGTCTTCATCGAGGGTGTGGAACAAGGGCAAACTCCGCTGAGCGTGACGTTGCCAGCCCGGCCCCACACGGTATCGCTACGCCGCCGGGGCTATCGGACGCTAGACACCTCAGTCCGGCCGTCGAGCGTGCACGCCACCGTGGTCGATGAGACCCTGGTCACCGAGGCCGCGGCGCAGCTTGCACAAGCCGCGGCCCAGTACACCAATTCCGCCGGCGTGGCCTTGCGGCTGTTTCATCCGACGGGTTTCACTATGGGCGCACCCCGGCATGAAAAAGGGCAGCGCGCAAACGAGGCCGAGCGGCAGGTGACGCTCCACAAGCCGTTCTATGCGGGGAAATATGAAATCACGAATGCCGAGTTCCGACAATTCAAACCTGACCACCCCGGGGCCGACACCCTGCCGGCGGCCGCTATGCGCTGGATAGACGCGGCCATGTTTTGTAACTGGCTCAGCCGCCGGGAGCAGTTCCCCGTGTTTTATCGCATTGAGCAGGGGCTGCTGCGCGGCATCAACCCGCGCGCGCCCGGCTATCGCTTGCCGACCGAAGCCGAGTGGGAATGGCTGGCCCGTCGGGCAAAGCGTTCGGCTCGCACCGTGTTCCCGTGGGGGAATGAGTTTCGCTTGCCCCCCAAGGTCGGTAATATCGCCGATGAGAGCGCCCGCGGGACGACGCAATTTTTTGTTCCCAATTATACCGACGGTCACGCCGGCTTGGCGCCGGTCGGGAGTTTCCCGCCCGAGGCGTCCGGGCTGCACGACCTGACCGGTAACGTCAGTGAATGGATGCACGACACGTATTCGATTACCACCCGCAGCCAGGACGGTGCTATTGACCCGCTTGGGCCGCCGCCCGGCGACCGGCATGTCGTCAAAGGGTCGAGTTGGCGGTCGGGCAACCTGTCACCCCTGCGCGCGGCCTATCGGGACGGCCTGGCTGAACAGCGCGACGACGTCGGGTTCAGAATCGCCAGATACGTCTATGGAGGAGACGCACATGCGCGCTAATATTGAACACAAACGGCTTCTTTTGCTCGTGGTCGCGGGGGTGTTGATCTGCGCCGGCCTGACGCTCGCCTGGGCGCAGGCGACGCGTCCGTCGTTCAGCCTCAACTCTCCGGCGTCCTTTCCGGTGGATATTTGACATGCCGAAAACACTCTCCAGCCTCATCGCCCTGGTGGTCTCCGTCCTCGCCGTCCACTTTGCGTATGCCGGCTACATCCGTCCACACGCGGAACGGGTGCTTGAGGCTGCGCGGCAGGCCGGTCAGTCCGCGCCCCGTCATCTCGTCGTCATCCTCAAGGACTACGAACAGGAGATCTGCCTGATTCTCATGCTGTGGGGCACGTTCCTTATTCTTGCCAAGTGCGCCGCCATCCTGAGAGAACAATATCTCTTCTCCGTTGACCTGCTTGAGGAAGTCGCGTACGAGGCGGACGACGAGGAGGAGTCCGAGGAGACGCCGAAACCTGCCCCCGACCTGACCGGCGTGCTGAGCGCGCTCGAGACCCTGCCCGCCGATATTCGCAGCACACCGCTGGTGCGGACTCTCATGACCAGCCTGCGCCGCTTCCTCATTACGCAGGATGTGCAGAACACGTCCGACGCCATTGAGTCGAGCGTCGAGGCTTTGGCGCTCAAACAGGAGGCCGAGAATTCTATGATTCGTTACCTCATCTGGGCGATTCCATCGATCGGATTTATCGGAACGGTACGCGGCATCGGCCAAGCCCTGTCGCAGGCGGATCAGGCCCTGGCCGGCGATATTGCCGGCATGACCGAGAGCCTCGGCGTGGCCTTTAATTCCACCCTCGTCGCGCTGCTGATCAGTATCGCCCTGATGTTCATGCTGCATCAACTTCAACGCTTGCAGGACAATCTCGTAGTCAACACGCAGGACTACTGTGAGGCTTTCCTGCTGAACCGGATCAGTTCGGTAGGTCCCCGCTGAAACCGCGTCGCCTCATACCAGGATTTAACCTGGCCTTTCTGGACATCATGTCCTGCGGGTTGGGTGCCATTATCCTCGTGTTCATGCTGGTCAAGAAAAACACCGCGCCGTCCGCTGTCGAGCCCCCGCAACCGGAGGCCGAGCTGAGCCGCCTTGAGCAAGTCCGGCATGAGCTCAGCCAGGACCGACAGACTGCCGCGGCGCGCCGGCGTGCCACGGACACCCGTATTCAGGCCCTGTCGGCAGAACTCGCCCGTCTGCAGGCCGAAGCGGAGCGCAGTCTAGCCACCACGCAAACCACGCGGGCCCGCATCACGTCCCTTGAGCAGGCCATCCGGCATACCGCGGACGCTAAAACCGCGGACACGCTCGACATCCCCAAGACGGGCGAGGAACAGTATCTCATCGGCCTCAAGGTTGAAGGGAGGAAAATCGGCCTGCTGATCGACAGCAGCGCCTCCATGACAGACGAGACCCTCATTGCCGTAATCCGCAGAAAAAATGCGTCGGATGCTGAAAAACAGGCCGGCCCCAAGTGGCGCCGAACCAAGGCTATTGCCGGCTGGCTATTGGCTCGCCTGCCGGCTGGCTCCGAGGTTACCGCTGTCACCTACAGCGGGGCGGTCCGGCATCTGGGCGGCCGCGGTTGGAAACCGAGCCGGACCGCGGCCGCTCTCGAACATATTGTGCGCGACCTCGACGCGGTCGTCCCCTCGGGGCCGACTAATCTGCACGCCGGTCTTGACGCCCTCTACGCGCTGCGGCCCACCGCGGTGTATCTCATCACCGACGGTCTGCCGACGCAGGGCAACGCGGGGACAGGCCTTGGAAGATTCAATCCCCTGTCTGCGTGCGGGTCGTTGTCGGGTCGCTCGCGGACGGTATCCGGGGCGTGTCGGGCCAGTCTGTTTCGTTACGCCATCAGCACCGTGGCCACGCCCACCTCCCCGGTCAATGTCATCCTGCTCCCGATTGAGGGCGACCCGGAGGCGGCGTACGAATACTGGCGTTGGACCGCCCTGTCGCGGGGGATGCTCATTACGCCCGCGGACAGCTGGCCATGAAGCGCCCCGCCCGACCTTTTGATATTTTCAATCTGTCCTTCCTGGACGTGATCTCCTGTGGCTTCGGGGCGGTCGTGCTGCTGGTGTTGATCTCCGATTTTTCAGCGGTCCCCCCGACGAGCACCTGGGCGCGTGCCGAGGCCGTGCTGCGGGAGATTCTGGTCGCTGAGGCGGAGATCGAAGACCTGCGTTCCGCATTGACGCAAGAGCGGCGGACTGCTGCCTCGCGCGCAGTCCGGCTGGCCCATCTGCGGTCCGCTGCACAGGCGGCCCGGGCGCGCGCCGCAACCGACGAAGAGGAGAACCGCACGCTGAACGAAAATCTGTCAGGGCTAGTCCTGACCCAACAAGCCTTGCGTCGGGCCGCCATCCGGGCCGACACTGCCCAGCAGCGTGATGAGGAGGTCGGCGGTATTCCGGTGGACAGCGACTATGTGGTCTTTATTGTCGATACGTCCGGCAGCATGCAGACCATCTGGCGACACGTCACGCGCGAACTCGAGAACGTCATCAACATCCATCCCCAGGTCAAAGGCTTTCAGATTCTTAACGATAACGGCGGACATCTGCTGTCCGGCTATGTCGGACGCTGGATTCCCGACACGCCCAAACGTCGCCAGAGTGTTATCCGGCGCTTCAGAACATGGCAGAGCGTATCAAACAGCAGTCCGGTGGAAGGACTGCAAGCGGCCCTGAAGCGCTATGCCAAGCCCGGCGTCAAGCTCTCCATTTACATCTTTGGCGATGATTACTCCGGCGGGTCCTACGATCCTGTCATTCAGGTATTGGACAGGCTGAATACCAGCACCGTATCGGGCACGCGCTTGGCTAAGGTGCACGCCGTCGGATTCATTTCTCCGAGTTGGTCACCCCGCTTTCCCACCCTGATGCGCGAGGTGACTCGTCGCAACGGTGGGACCTTCATCGCCCTGCCGGTGCGCTAGCGAATCAGGCCACCACCTGCTGTGAGGAGAAGGCACTCTCCGGCCCCGACGCATCTCACCTTGTTTCCGCCTCCCCGGCTGTGTACATTCCTAGGCCATGTATCCGTTTGACCAGCCGGCTGTGGATCGGCTGATTCGTCTGGCGCTGGAAGAGGACGTTGGTCGGGGCGATGCGACCACACGAGCGACGATTCCCGTCCATCAGGCGGCGCGTGGAAGCATTACGGCCAAGGCCGACCTGGTGCTGGCCGGGCTGCCAATAATTGGAATGGTATTGGCGCAGACGGATAAAGCGGCTGGGGTGCGTTTGCTCGCCCAAGAGGGGAGTCAGGTGCCGGTCGGAGCGGTTGTTGCCGAGGTGTGGGGACAGGCCGCCGGCCTGCTCACCGCGGAGCGGACTGTGCTCAATTTTTTGCAACACCTCTCCGGGGTAGCAACCCTGACGCGAAAATTTGTCGAGGCCGTGGCCGGAACCCGCTGCACCATTATCGATACCCGAAAGACCCTGCCCGGCCTGCGCCTGCTGGACAAATATGCGGTTGTCCAGGGTGGGGGAAGAAATCATCGCCTCGGGCTGGACGACGGGGTGTTGATTAAAGACAATCACATTGCGGTGTGTGGCGGGCTGGGGGCTGCGGTCCGCCGGGCGCGGAGTCAGGCGTCAACGTGGCTGCGTATCGAAGTGGAGTGTTCAAGCCTGGCCGAGGTCGAAGAGGCCCTCGACGCCCCGGCCGACATCATTCTGCTGGACAATATGACCACCGCTCAGATGACCGAGGCCGTGCACCTGATACACGGACGAGCCCTGGTTGAAGCCTCGGGCAATATCTCGCTGGTGCGCGTCCGGGAAGTGGCTGAAACGGGGGTGGATTTTATCTCGGTCGGTGTCCTGACCCACTCAACTCCGGCCGCGGACCTGAGCATGTCTGTGACCTGCGAGCCGGAGCCGTAGGGTCTGGAGCGCTATGATGGACGACCTGGCTGACCACGGCTTTGAAACGGCTCTCGTGACTCAGTTGTCCCAACCGGCGACGCGCCTGCTCGGTCGCCCGCTTCATTTTTTTGACACTATCGATTCCACCAATGCGTCGGCTGCCGGACTGGCACGCGCGGGGGCCGCCGAGGGCACGGTGGTGATCGCCGATGCGCAGACCGCTGGTAAGGGTCGCCTGGGGCGTCGTTGGGTTTCGCCACCTGGAGTGAACCTCTATCTGTCGGTGATTCTCCGTCCCCGGAAACCGGCCTCAGCCGCACCGCAATTAAGCCTGCTGGCCGCCGTGGCCGTAGCCGAAGCCATCGTCCACCAGACGCGGCTGGTGCCCGCCATAAAATGGCCCAACGATGTCCTGGTCTCCGGGAAAAAAGTGTGTGGCATCCTGACTGAGATGCAGGCGAACGGCCCGCGGCTCAGGTCCGTCATTGTCGGTATCGGAGTCAATATTAATGCCCCGCTGGCGTCATTTCCTGAGGAGCTCCAGGAGAAGGCCGCTTCGCTCTTCCTCATGCGTGGAGAGCCGCTTGACCGGGCGGCCCTGACGGTCAGCCTGTTGACCCATCTTGAGAAATTATACGTTCTGTGGCTAGAAAAAGGATTCCCGCTCGTGGGGGCCGCCTGGGAAGGCCATGCGTCTGAATTGCTGGGAAAATCGATCAGGGTGACAACGCCTGAAGGGATAATCTCGGGGACGGCGCGTGGCCTGGACCGGGATGGTGCGCTCCTGGTTGAAACAGGCGACCTGGGAGGGCAGGGGGGGCAGCCCCGTCGCGTCCACCGTATTCTGGCCGGAGATGTGACGGTGGTTGACGGTTATCGAAAGACGGACAGGGTGAACTGATCGAGGTGGACAGCCATGATACTCGCCGTTGATGTGGGCAATACGCATACGGTCGCCGGTCTGTACGACACGCAAGACCTCGCCTATCACTGGCGCTTTGTGACCGAGGCGGAGCGCACGGCAGACGAGTACGGGGTATTGCTGCAAAGCTTGTTTACCGCTCGTGGACTCAGCCTGTCGTGTGTGGCCGGCATTATTGTGTCGAGCGTTGTGCCGGCCATGGTGAAAACGCTCGAAGACCTCGCCCAGAAGTATTTTCAGCTGACGCCTCTGATTGTCGGCCCCGGTATCAAGACCGGCATGCCGATCCTGTACGATAACCCCCGAGAGGTGGGGGCCGACCGCATCGTCAATGCGGTGGCGGCCTATGAACGCTACCGGGCCGCCACGATTATTGTCGATTTTGGGACCGCCACCACCTTTGACTACGTGACGCAGGCCGGAGAATACCTGGGGGGGGCGATTGTCCCCGGTGTGGGGATTTCCCTGGATGCCCTCTTTCATAAAACGGCCAAACTCTACCGGGTGGAGTTGGTGAAGCCGCCCAAGGTCGTTGGCCGCAATACGGTCAACGCCATCCAGTCTGGTATCTATTATGGCTACACGGCGCTGGTTGATGGCATGGTGGAGCGTATTCAGCACGAAAATGGTGCACAGGCACGCGTGATTGCGACGGGTGGATTTGCCCAGCTGATCGCGGCAGAATCAAGAACCATTGAGGAGGTCGATGAGTTCGTGACCCTGGAGGGCCTGCGGATTCTGTATGAACGCAATCGTTAAGAGCGCCGCTGCAATAGGAAGACGGCTGTGACTCAACGCCGTCACTCAGATTGTGCGGCGCTGGCATAAAGGAGGGAAATATGGCTGCTGGTGATATCCATCGCATCCGGACCATTGGACTACTGGCTGAGGGCGGGGCCGGGAAGACGACCCTGGGGGAAGCGCTCTTGTACGCCGCGGGCGAGACCACCCGTCAGGGGCGGGTGGAGGATGAAAGCTCGGTGCTCGACTTTGAGCCTGAGGAAATGCGCCGGAAAGCCACCCTCTCCACGGCTTTTCATACGCTGCACTGGAAGAAGCACGACATCTGTTTAGTTGACCCGCCTGGCTATGCGAACTTTTTAGCGGACACGCGCTATGCCATGGAGGCGATGAGCGGCGCTCTCTTCATCGCCGGCCTGGCTGGTCATCTCAAGGTCGAGACTGAACGACTGTGGAATTGGGCCCAGGACATGCAGCTGCCTCGCCTCGTCTGTCTGTCCCGGATGGACCGGGAGGAGGGGGAATTCGGGGCGGCTGTCGAGGCCCTGAACGGTGTGCTTGAGACCAGCCTGACCCCGATGCACCTGCCGATTGGCTCTCAGGCTGACTTTCGGGGGGTGGTTGACCTGCTGTCGATGCAAGCCCTGATGTTTCAAGGTGATAAGGGTGAAGTCAGGGCTGAGGCCATTCCCGCTGAGCTCCAAGGGCAGGCGGATGACTATCGTGAAAAGTTGATTGAGGCGGTTGCAGAAACAAACGACGATCTCCTGACGCGCTATCTTGAGGGCGAGGAGTTGAGCGTGGAGGACATTACCCAGGGGTTGAGTGAGGGGGTGGCGGCCGCCCAGATTTTCCCCGTGCTGTGTCTGTCCGGGAGCCGGACTTTGGGCATTCAGCCGGTGCTGAACGCCATGGTTGACCTGCTGCCGTCACCGGCCTCCCGGCCGAGCCTGGCCTGTACCGACCCGAAAACCCAGGAAGCAGTTGAGCGCAGCCCTGACCCGACCGCGCCGTTTACCGCCCGCGTGTTTAAGACGGTTGATTCGCAGGCGGGCAAACTGGCGCTCTTCCATGTGATTTCCGGAACAGTGGAGAGCGACTCGGTCGTGTATAATACGAGCCGTGATGCCAAGGAACGTATCGGCCAGTTGTTTCACCTGAAAGGCAAAAAACAGGAGCCGGTGGCCGCAGCCTTGCCGGGCGATATCATCGGTGTGGCCAAGCTCAAAGAGACGCATACCGGCGATACGCTGTGCGACGAAAAAAGCCCGGTTGTGCTGCCGCCACTGGTCGAATTCAACCCCGCCATCTCGTTCGCCCTGGAGCTCAGGTCTCGCGGCGACGAAGAAAAAATTATGACCTCCCTGGACCGGCTGAATGAGGAAGACCCCGCCCTCAGAGTGGACCGGGACCAACAGTCCAACGAGATCCTCATTTCCGGCGCCGGCCAACTCCATATTGAAGTCGTGGTCGAAAGACTGAAGCGGAAATACGGGGTTGACGTGGAGCTGAAAGCGCCCAAGGTGCCGTATCGTGAAACCATTACCGGGAGAACCGAGGCCCAGGGCCGCTTGAAGAAACAATCGGGTGGGCGCGGCCAGTTTGGCGATACCTGGCTGCGAGTCGGCCCTTTAGAGCGTGGTGCAGGTTTTGAATTCGTCAACGCAATAAAAGGCGGTGCGATTCCGCGGCAATATATTCCGTCAGTGGAAAAGGGTGTGGTCGCCGCCCTGGGCAAGGGCTTCCTGGCCGGCTATCCCATGGTGGATGTCCGGGTGGCGCTGTATGACGGCTCCTACCACGAGGTGGACTCCTCGGACATGGCGTTTCAGATTGCCGGCTCTATTGGCATCCAGAACGCGCTGGGAAAGGCCAAGCCGGTGTTGCTGGAACCCATTATGCACCTCGATATCACTGTGCCAGAGGAGTATATGGGGGATATCAGTGGAGATATTAATCGGCGCCGTGGCCGACTCGTGAGTGTCGACGCCAAGGGCCATAACCAGACCATCACGGCCTCCGTGCCCATGGCTGAGATATTAACCTATGCGCCTGATCTCCGGTCCATGACCAGTGGTCGGGGCACCTTTGAGGTTGGGTTTTCGCACTACGAAGAAGTGCCGCATCATTTGACGGAAAAACTCATTCAAGAGAGCAAGCGGGCGAAAGAAGACGCTCATCATTAAGCGTATATACGCCGCCACGGAGAGACAGCGGCTCGCCGTGGCGGCCGGGATGAGACATTGACAACCTCACGCGGGCTGTACTAGAGTTCTCTCTCCTTTTATTCTCAGGAGGATTGCCTATGGATGTCAAAGAAGAAGAGTTGATCCGTTCCCTGCTCGATACCGACCCCGAACTGCGCCGCCACTATGAGGAACACGCTCAACTCAAACAGCGCCTCCAAGAACTCAGAGAAAAGCCCTTCCTGACTGAAGACGAAGAGGTTGAAGAAAAAACGATCCAAAAACAAAAACTGGCGGGCAAAGATCGCATCATGGAAATCCTCGCCCGCCACAAACGACAAGCGGCATAACCAGAGAATCGTTGCGTTCACGGTTTCGACTCTCCGGGGAGCGCCCCAAGCCCGCTGGTGTTGCTGGGGTGTCGCCCGGTTAAACGCTGCCTTCTCAGAAGCTCATTGAGCGACAGGACTTATGCGTCATACCATCTCTATCTTGGTTGAGAATGAATTCGGTGTTCTCGCCCGGGTCGCGGGACTCTTTAGTGGCCGGGGCTTTAATATTGACAGCCTGAGCGTGGCAAAGACCCTGGACCCCTCACTGTCTCGTATCACCCTCGTCACAGAGGGTGATGATCAGATTGTCGAGCAGATTACGAAACAGCTCAATAAACTGATCTGCGTCATCAAGGTCAGTGATTTCCAGGACACGTCCCACGTTGAACGTGAGATGGCACTCATCAAGGTGGCGGCGGACGAACGCACGCGCGGCGAAATCCTGAATATTATTAATATATTTCGCGCCAAAGTGATTGATGCCGGGCCGCGCTCCTTTGTGATTGAGGTGACCGGTGATGAGGGCAAGATCACGGCCATCCTGGATTTGCTCAAGCCGCTGGGCATCAAGGAGATCGTACGCACCGGAAAAGTCGCCGTTCAGCGTGGGCTTCAGACACTCTCGGCAACAACGGCGGACAATACCCTGGAGCAGCCGCGCAAGGTGCGTCGGCTGCGCTAGGAGCATCCCGCGGCTCTCCGGCATGACTGTAGACGAGAGAGCTCAGGAGGAAAAGACACAAGGAGCAAGTAGCATGAGCATGAATATTTATTATGACAACGATGCCGACCTGTCCCGGCTCACGGGCAAGAAAATTGTCATTGTCGGCTACGGCAGTCAGGGCCACGCCCACGCCCTCAACCTGCGTGACTCCGGGATGGATGTCCGCATTGGGCTGCGCAGAGACAGCGGCTCCTGGAAAAAGGCTGAGGAGGCCGGCTTTGTGGTCCAGGAGGTTGGAGCCGCCTCGGCTGACGCCGATATCATCATGATCCTGACACCCGACGAGGTCGCCAGCGAGATGTATGCGTCCGATATCAGAGCCGGTCTCAAAGCCGGGAAGTATCTTGCCTGTGCGCACGGATTTAATATCCACTTCAAGAAAATCGTCCCGCCCGAAGCGGTGAACGTTTTCATGGTCGCTCCCAAAGGTCCCGGCCATCTCGTCCGGAGTGAATTTGAGAAGGGCCGTGGTGTGCCCTGCCTGATCGCGCTGGCACAGGACCCGTCCGGGGATACCAAGTCGGTGGCCATGGCCTACGCGTCGGCCATCGGCGGGGGACGCGCGGCGATTTTAGAGACCTCGTTCAAAGAAGAGACCGAGACCGACCTGTTCGGGGAACAGACCGTCCTGTGCGGTGGGGTGACCGAACTCATGCGGGCCGGTTTTGATACCCTGGTCGATGCCGGCTATGCGCCGGAGATGGCGTATTTTGAGTGCCTGCACGAAATGAAGCTGATCGTGGACCTCATCTATGAAGGCGGGATCACGAATATGCGCTATTCCATCAGCAATACGGCCGAGTTTGGGGATATGACCCGTGGCAAACGGGTCATTGGGGACGAAACCCGTGCCGCCATGAAGAATATCCTGGCTGATATTCAGTCTGGAAAATTCGCCGACGAATGGATGAATGAGTATCGGTCCGGCTTACCGCGCTTCAAGGCCCTGCGCAAAGAGGGCGCGAGTCATACGGCTGAGATTGTTGGCGACAATCTGCGCGGTATGATGCCCTGGCTCCAGCAGGATAGGCTGGTCGATAAGGCGAAAAATTAACTCGGGACAGGACGGGCCGGACACGCGGGGAGGGGAGCGTGGCCTCCTCTTTTCGCTGCCCGTGTTGCGATTATGCATTTTGCGCGTGAGGGATATCCCTGGATTTTCGGGCTGGGCGCACTCTCTCTCGTACTCGGTCTGCTCGGCTTTCACTCCTCCGGCTGGATTCTGCTTGGGCTGACCCTCTTTGTTGCCTTTTTCTTTCGTGATCCTGAGCGCGAGGTCCCCGGCGACCCCGACGCGATTATCTCTCCTGCCGATGGGCGGGTTGTCTCGGTCGAGCCGCTGGCGCGCGGCCCATACGCCCCAGAGCAACCCTCTTCTCGGGTTGGCATCTTCCTGTCCCCGCTCAACGTGCATGTCAATCGCGTCCCGGTGACTGGACAGGTCACCCAGATTCACTATCAGCCGGGGAAATTTCGGGCCGCGTTCGCCGCCGATGCCGCGGAAGTCAACGAGCAGAACGCGGTCAGTATTCAGGATGCACACGGTCGCCGGGTTGTCTTGGTCCAGATTGCCGGTATGCTGGCCCGACGTATTGTGTGTCGTCTGACGGGCGGGGAACAGGTCCAACAAGGCGAGCGGTACGGCATGATCATGTTGGGCTCCCGGGTGGATGTGTATTGTCCGGCAGAGGCACAGTTGAAGATAGCCGTCGGACAACGGGTCACGGCCGGAGAGACGGTGATCGGCGCATATCGCCCTCGGGCGAAAACATAACAGGGAGTTTGCCTGTGGCTATGCAGACACGCGAAAAAGTCCGACGGCTGCCAACCCGTAAAAAAATGCGCCCCCCGCTCCGCAAGGGCGTCTACCTGCTGCCCAATCTTTTTACGACGGGCGGACTGTTCTGCGGGTTTTACTCCAGCGTGACCACCCTGCAGGGAGAGTTCCGGATGGCGGCCACCGCGATCCTGGTTGCGCTGATCTTTGATTCCCTCGATGGCCGCATTGCCCGTATGACGAAAACCTCCAGCCATTTTGGTGCGGAATACGATTCCCTGTCCGACCTGGTGGCTTTTGGCGTGGCCCCCGGTTTGTTGGCCTATCGCTGGGCCTTGGAGCCGTGGGGCGCGTGGGGGTGGTTGGCGGCAGCCTTATACGTGGTATGTGGTGCCCTCCGCCTGGCGCGCTTTAATGTCCAAATCGGCGTGGTGGATAAGCAGAGTTTTGTTGGTCTGCCGATCCCGGCGGCGGCGGCCGTCATCGCCACGACGATTTGGGTGTATGACTACCTGGGGGGTGAAGGGACGACCAGCAAGCACATCACCCTCCTCCTCCTGGTGTATATTCTGGCCGGCCTGATGATCAGTACGATTCGCTATGCGAGCTTTAAGGATCTGAATCTGCGCGACCGGCAGCCCTTTGGCCTGCTGGTCGCGGGTATCATTCTCTTACATCTGACCATCGCCGAGCCGCAGATTATGTTGTTCACCATTGCCGGTGTGTATGCGTTGTCCGGTCCGGTCGGTATGGTACTGCGCCTGTGGAAGAAGAGACAGCCAGCAGAGGAAACCGGGCCCGACGTTGCTCCTGTCCAGCCGAAACAGATCCGTGAACACCCCGAGCAGCAACCCCATTCCCTTGACAATGAGAAAAAGGGTTCGGTATAACGGGCAGTACATGATTCGCATAATGAAGCTTGACACTTTAGGTCTCCGACTTGGCCTCCTGCTTAGCATCCCGCCTGAGGGATCCGAGGGGGGTGTCTAGGTTACACCAGACTCTTGGAGGCCACGGGCGGAATATCTGCTCCGTGGCCTCTGGTTTGAGAGGGCTGCGGGTACACGCGCAGCCCTTTTTTTATATGGACAACACCGAGGAGGACGTTATGGAACGCGAAGTTGTAAGAATTTTTGATACCACGCTACGCGACGGCGAGCAGTCGCCCGGCGCGACCATGAATATTGAAGAAAAGGTGATGGTCGCCGGCCAGCTCGAAAAGCTCAACGTAGATGTGATCGAGGCCGGCTTTGCCGCGTCCTCAGAGGGCGACTTTGAATCGGTCCGGCGGGTTGCCGAACTCGTCTCAAGTCCTATTGTCCTGAGTCTGGCGCGCACCAAGGAAGACGACATCCGCCGTGCCATTCAGGCCGTCGAGCCGGCCAAGCAGCCTGGGGTGCATATTTTCATCGCCACCTCCGACATCCATCTCAAACATAAACTCATGATGAGTCGTCAGGAGTGCCTCGACGCCGCGGTCTGGGCGGTCGAGTACGCGAAAAAATACCTGGACTATATCGAGTTTTCGGCCGAAGACGCCTCGCGCACAGACCGTGACTTTCTGGTCCAGATTTTCGGGGAGGTCATTCGGGCCGGAGCCGTGACCATTAATGTCCCGGATACCACCGGCTATGCCATCCCCCAGCAGTTCGGCGCCCTGTTTCAGTATCTGCAGGAAACGGTTCCCGGCGGCGGAGCGGTGACGTGGAGTGCGCACTGCCACAACGATTTGGGCCTGGCCGTCGCCAACTCCCTGGCGGCCATTGAGAACGGCGCCCGCCAAGTGGAGTGCACGATTAACGGCATCGGCGAACGCGCGGGGAATACGTCCATGGAAGAAGTGGTCATGGCGCTCAGAACGCGGGAAGACGTGTTCGCCAACGTCGGCACCCGGATCGTGACCGAGCAGATTTATCCCTCCAGTCAGCTCCTGTCTCAAATTACCGGCATTAGCGTCCCCATCAATAAGCCGGTCGTGGGTGATAACGCCTTTGCCCACGAGGCCGGCATTCACCAGGACGGCGTCCTGAAATACAAATTGACCTATGAGATCATGCAGCCCCAGACGATAGGCTTGGACAGCAATAGACTCGTCTTGGGGAAACATTCGGGCCGGCACGCCTTTATCGAGCGACTGAAATTCCTGGGCATTGATTATACGGGGACCGATATGAATAAGGCCTTCGTGCGTTTCAAGGCCTTGGCCGACAAGAAAAAGAGCGTCTACGACGAAGACCTGATTGCGATTGTGATGGAAGAAACGGCCCGTATCCCCGAGAAGTATGAGCTGCTGTATATGAACGTCACCTCATCCAGCATGGCGGTTCCGCATGCGACCGTGAAGATGAGAGTGAACGGAGAAGAGCTGATCGAAAACGCCTCTGGCGATGGTATGGTTGACGCCTGCTACAAGGCGATTGCCCAAATTGCCGAAATGGACGTGAAGCTGGAGCGCTACTCGGTCAAATCCATCACCGGTGGAACCGATGCCCAGGGCGAGGTCTCATGTCTCCTACGCAAAAACGGCGCCTCCGTGAACGGCCAGGGCTCTCACACCGACATTATTATGGCCAGCGCCTTGGCCTTCACCAATGCGCTCAATAAATTTGCTCAGATAGACCGCTATGGAGACCGATCCGGCGTCCATCGCGAAGGGCCATAAGTCTCATCCGAGTGACGCCAGGCAGGTGAGCAAACAGGGGTGGCCAGACGGTCGCCCCGTGTGCTTGGGCTGCGGTTTGTGATGGACTTGACCGACGAAAGGGAGAAAGAATGGCGCATAATATTGCAGTGTTTGGCGGTGACGGCATTGGCCCCGAGGTCATGGCTGAGGCGACGCAAGTCCTCAAGATTGTCGGACCGCGCTTTGGCCTTGAGTTTTCTTTTGAGCCGGCTCTGGCGGGCGGCTGTTCCATTGACGAACATGGAGCAGCCCTGACGGACTCGGCGCTGCGACTCGCCAAAGAAAGTGACGCCGTCCTGCTGGGTGCCGTCGGGGGGCCGAAATGGGACGACCCGAAAGCCTCGGTCCGACCCGAGCAAGCCATTCTGGGGCTGCGCAAAGAGCTGGAACTCTTCGCCAACCTACGGCCGGTCCAGGTCAACCGCCATCTGCTGCACGCCTCGACGCTGAAACCCGAAGTCCTGGCAGGCGTCGATCTCATGATCGTCCGAGAGCTGACCGGGGGCGTCTATTATGGCCGGCCGAGTGAGCGCCGCACCGGAGCGTCCGGCCGAGAAGCGGTCGATACCATCTTCTACACCGAGGGAGAGGTCGAGCGACTGATGCGGGCGTCTTTTGAACTCGCGCGCAAACGGCGTAAGAAGCTCACCTCGGTCGATAAGGCCAACATCATGGCGTCCTCACGCATGTGGCGCGAAGTTGCGCATGAGGTTGCGCAGGACTACCCCGATGTCGAGTACGAAGACGTGTTGGTGGATGCTATGTCGATGCATCTGATCCGGCGACCCGCCGACTTTGACGTGATTGCCGCGGAAAATATGTTTGGCGATATCTTAACGGATGAAGCCTCAATGCTGGCCGGCTCCATGGGCCTGCTGCCGTCTGCGTCGCTGGGCGAGGGCAGCCGCGGTCTGTTTGAGCCCATTCATGGCACGGCGCCGGACATTGCGGGTCAGGACAAGGCCAACCCGCTGGCCATGATTCTGTCCAGCGCGCTCATGCTGCGCCTCTCTTTTGGCCAGGACGAGGCCGCCCTGGCGATTGAAGAGGCGGTCGATCAGGTATTGGGCAATGGCTACCGCACGCCGGATATTGCCCAGCCCGAGTGCCATTTGGTCGGCTGCCGGGAAATGGGCCGGCTGGTCCGAGAAAAACTGGGCGGGGAAAGCTGAGACCTCAGAAGCGCCCGGCGGCGAGATAGAGGCCGGCAAGGAAGTGTTCTATTTGCCGATCATGGGGGTGGGTGCAAGCCGGTTCGATCACATGGACCTGACAATCAGCCAGGCAAGCCCACCGACCATCACAAAAGCCAACAGGCCACCAATGAGGCCAATAGTCTCATAGCTCATGGCGCCTTCTCCAGTTCTGTAATAAGGGCGTCAATTCTTCTATTTGGACAGCAGGTCATACAAGTGAAACGCAACCACAACCAGCGCGTGGGTAATATGTCCCTGACGGATGAGATCGGGAATATCGACAAGCGGGGCTAGCGTGACCTCGGTTTCCTCGGTGGTATCGAAGCTGGTCTCGAAGCGTTTTTCGACGTTGCGGGCCAGAAAGCTGTGACAGCGGTTGCCCTGAATGGCCGGATTGGGATGGATCGCGCCCAGCGGAATAATATCCTCCGAGTCGTAGCCGGTCTCTTCTTGCATCTCTCGACGGGCGGCATGCAGCGCTGAGGGGTCTTCTTGGTCAACCATGCCGCCCGGAATTTCGAGCGTAAAGTCTTCCGTCCCGTGCCGGTATTGCCGGATCAGCACAACCTGGTCGTCTGCGGTCACGGGGATGATATTGACCCAGTCGCCGCTGTCGAGCACGAAGAAGTCATGCTCCTTGTTGGTCCGGGGCGAACGGGAGCGGTTCTTTTGCAGCGAAAAGATGCGACACGAATAGACGGTTTCAGAGTCGAGCCGCTGCCAGGGCTTGAGCTTGCCGGGGTTTGTTTTATGTGAGGGCGGACCGGACATAACGCCACGCTAAAACAGCCGCCGGTACTCAATAGCCGGGCACCGATCCATGACCACGGTCAGCCCGGCCGCCTGCGCCCGCTGGGCCGCAACAGGATCGATGACGCCCAATTGCAGCCACAGTATGGACGCGCCTAGGGCGATCGCCTCCTCAGCGAGCTGACCGACAAACCGCGAGCGCCGGAACACGTCAACCATCTCTATGCGAGTTGGCACCTCTCGCAGACTCGGAAAACACGGCTCGCCCAGCACCTCCCGGCAGTGCGGGTTCACCGGGATAATGGTATGGCCCCTGGCCTTGAGCAGGGCTGCGATCTGATGGCTGTCACGACTCGGGTCAGGCGAACAGCCGACCACGGCAATCGTCCGTGGGCTTGCCAGAATATCCCGAATCGTGGTGTCGGCCGGATTGGTAAAGCCGGCCCCTGCTGACGGCTGCGCCATGCTGGTCACGCGGCCCGCTGCAAGAGGTCGTCAAACGCATGCTCAAGGCAACGTTTGATTTCGACCATGCGCGCCCGAAAGGCCTCTTCGCCCTGCATGGCCGGGTCCTCAATGTCTCCCTGCTCGCCGGCAAACTCCTTGAGCGTAAAGGCCGCTTTGCCGTCCGCTTCGGGATAGGCGTCGAGCATGGATTTTTGCTCGTTCGTCATCGTCAGGATGAGGTCGGCGTTGGCAATCAGCTCCCGATGCCGTTTGAGATCGGTTGAAACGAACTCGTCGCGTTTAATCTGAATCCCGTGCTCCTGCAAGATGAAATAGGCGTCCAGGGAGGCGATCATGCCGTCCCTGGCGTAAATGGCTATGCCACCGGAGCGCACCTCAACATGCCGGACGGCGCGCTCCGCCAACATCTTTTCCAAGAGGACGTGGGCCATCACGCTACGGCTGGTATTGGCGTGACACACAATCAGAATATTATAGGCAGATGGCTGGTTCACAAGCATGTCCGGGTTCTGAACGTTCTGGAGGACAAAGAGAGACGGACCAGAAGGGCAGGGACGGCCCTCCTCTTCTGGTACCGACTGTCTGAGGTCAGCGACTCAGTCCTGTTTGAGGGACTTGAAGATTGATCCCAGGTCTTCTTTGGCGGTGTTGCCCTTGGCCAGTTCGACCTTGAGTTGCTCGCCCAGCTCGGCCGCGTCCCACTTGCCTTTTTTCTTGACGGTTCCGACGGAATGCCAGCCCTGCATCAGCCACACACAGCCGCCACCAACCCGAAAGACCTCGCCGTGGACATCGGCCGCATCTTCACTCGCCAGCCAGGCGACCAAGGGCGCAATATGGCCGGGATCAAAATAGTCGTGGGCGCCTTCTTCTTCCGGCCCGGCCATCAAGCCGGCGGTTTGGGGCGTCGCGTCCACGGTCATCCGCGTGCGCGCCAGCGGGGCGATGGCATTGCCGGTGACCCCATATTTCTGCATCTCGCGGTCAACGATGATGGCCATGGTGGCCAGCGCCGCCTTTGCCGGCCCATAGTTGGGTTGGCCAGGGCTGCCCAGCAGACCGGCGTCCGAAGAGGTATTAATCACGCGGCCATTCAAAAGATTGCCCTGTTTATGCTGCTCGCGCCAGTATTCGCAGGCGTGGCGGGCACAGTTGAAAGAGCCTTTCAGGTGGACGTTCAGGACCGCGTCCCACTCGTCTTCAGACATATTGAAGATCATTCGGTCACGCAGGATGCCGGCGTTGTTGACGAGAATATTGAGCTTGCCAAAGGAGTCGAGCGCACATTCGACAATACGTTTGGCGCCCGCGAAGTCGGTGACGCTCTCAAAATTCGCCACCGCTTCCCCACCCGCGGCTTTAATTTCATCAACCACCTGCTGGGCCGGGCTGTCATCCGAGCCGGTGCCATCGAAACTGCCACCCAGGTCGTTGACTACAATCTTGGCTCCGCTTTTTGCGAGCAGCAGGGCTTCTTCACGTCCGATTCCACGTCCGGCTCCTGTCACAATAGCGACTCTTCCATCGAGCAGCATAGATTCTTCTCCTTAGTCCAATTTTTTCAGTAAACCAGAGCGTTTACGCCACCCTTGTCTGCCTGAGACGCCTGGTTTTGTCAAGGCGCGAGTCATCCGCCAAAAGAAAAAGCCCTGGAGGACAGAGCCTTCCAGGGCTTTTCAGGCAGGGCCGAATCTTGTGCCTTAGGCGTCGTAATACAGCGCAAATTCGTAGGGATGGGGCCGCAGGCGGAGTTCGTCAATCTCCTGGGTGCGTTTGTATTCGACCCACGTCTCGACCACATCCGGGGTAAACACATCACCCTTCAACAGGAAATCATAATCTTTTTCCAGGGCGTCCAGGGCCTCCGGCAGTGAGCCGGGCACGGATGGGACATGGGCCAGCTCTTCGGGAGTCAGGGCATAGATGTCTTTATCCAGCGGATCGCCGGGGTTCAGTTTGCGCTCAACCCCGTCGAGCCCGGCCATCAGCATGGCCGAAAAGGCCAGATAGCCATTGCTGGTGGCATCCGGGAAGCGAACCTCGATGCGCTTCGCCTTGGGACTCATGGAATACATGGGAATACGCACCGCTGCCGAACGGTTGCGGGACGAGTAGGCCAGGTTGACCGGCGCTTCAAATCCCGGCACCAGACGACGATAGGAATTAGCCGTTGGAGCGGCAAAGGCACAAATGGCCGGCGCGTGGACCAGGATGCCGGCAATATAGTGCATGGCAAATTCGCTCATGCCGCCATAGCCGTCACCGGCGAAGAGCGGATTGCCGTCCCGCCAGATCGACTGGTGGGTATGCATGCCCGAGCCATTATCGCCAAAGACCGGCTTGGGCATAAAAGTCGCGGTTTTCCCGTGCTTTTTGGCCACGTTCTTGACAATATATTTATACCATTGCAGCGCGTCTGCCATTTGGACCAGAGGCAGGAAGCGCAGGTCGATCTCCGCCTGACCGGCGGTGGCCACCTCGTGGTGGTGCTTCTCGACCCGAATCCCGACCTGCTCCATCATCTGCACCATCTCGGTGCGGATGTCCTGATACGAGTCGAGCGGCGATACCGGGAAATAGCCTTCTTTGTGACGGGGCTTATAGCCCAGGTTCGGACTTTCTTCCCGACCGGAGTTCCAGACGCCTTCAACCGAATTGATGTGATAATAGCCTTCGTACGCATTCTGGTCGAAGCGGACTTCGTCGAGAATGAAAAATTCAGGCTCCGGCCCGAAATACGCCACTTCGCCGAACCCGCCGGACTGGACGTAGGCTTCAGCCTTCTTGGCGATGCCGCGTGGGTCGCGTGAGTACGGCTCGCGGGTGATCGGGTCCACAATATTCCCGAGTAAGCTCAGCGTTGGCTTTTCACAGAAGGGGTCCATGACCGCGGTGCTGGGGTCGGGCATGACCAGCATGTCCGAGGCGTTAATCGGCTGCCAGCCACGAATCGAGGAGCCGTCAAAGCCGGACCCGTCTTCAAACAGGTCTTCGTTATATTCACTCACCGGTATGGTGAAGTGTTGCCAGGTGCCGATCAAGTCCATGAACTTGAGGTCAACCAACTCGGCACCCTTTTCCTTGGCCAGAGCGATCGCTTCTTGTGGCGTCATAGTGACTCTTTTCCTCCTTACGCTAGCGAATGATATTCCGTACAGATGGGCGCGGTCGGCGTTACAGGGCGTCTTCCCCGCGTTCACCTGTGCGTATACGGATGACTTCTTCAACCGAATTCACGAAAATTTTGCCGTCGCCGATGCGTCCCGTTTTGGCCGACTCCTGAATGGTCTCGACGACCGTGGCCACCTGCTCCTCTCTGACGACAATTTCCAGCTTGACCTTGGGCAGAAAGTCAACCACGTATTCGGCGCCCCGGTAGAGTTCGGTATGCCCCTTCTGGCGCCCAAAACCCTTGACCTCGCTCACGGTGAGCCCGGATAAGCCGACCGCATTCAGACCCTCTTTCACCTCGTCCAGCTTGAACGGCTTGATAATCGCTTCAACCTTTTTCATTGTGCCCATGCTTACCACCCTCTCTGGCCCTCTCTAAAATAAAATATACAATATGTAAAGCGGACAGGCGTACTGTGGAGGGCGTAATCCACCTTACGGCACTCTTATAGATATGAGCAAGACAAATGCCAGTCTGCACAGACCTCGGGAGCAGGAAATTCCTCAAGAAACAGTAGAGACGCAACATACCCCTTGCCTAGTTCACAGGCAACGCTCTTTTTTTAGGCAGAAGGGGCCGATTTTCCTGACCGAAATTTTTGCTCCTCACCTCTCAGCAAACGCCCGATATTCTCGCGATGACGGACAACTATCAGCCCGGCGACCAGGATGCCGGCCAGCAGAACCGGCCGCGGATAGGCGAAAAAGAAGATGAGGCCGGGGGTGAGCGCGGCGGCCACGAGAGACGCCAGCGAGACAATGCGGAACAGCGCAAACACCAGGGCAAAACCGAGCAGGGCAGTCAGGATGGCCGTTGGCGCGAGACCCAAAAAAACGCCCAGCCCGGTGGCCACTCCCTTGCCACCCGCAAAACGCAGAAAGACCGGAAAAAGGTGGCCCAGGGTTGCCATCACGGCAGCACTGGCCTGAACAAGCTCGCTTAATCCCAGCCAGCGGATAATGAGAACGGGGAAGAGACCCTTGAGGACATCCCCGATGAGGGTCAGGATGCCGGCCTTTTTCCCGGCCGTGCGCGCAACATTGGTGGCCCCCACGTTGCCGCTCCCCGCCGCCTGGATAGCGATCCCCTGTCGCTTGGCGATGAGCGCGCCGGTTGGAATGGAGCCACACAGATAGGCCGCAAGGCTGGAGAGGATCAGAACGCCCAGGTCGAGAGCTGATAGCATGAGGTCTGCGTCTTCACCCATCGGCATACCCAGCGGATGGGGACGGATTTCTGGAAAGTGAGATGGTCATGGTCGGGGTGACTGGATTTGAACCAGCGACCCCACGGTCCCGAACCGTGTGCTCTACCAGGCTGAGCCACACCCCGACACGCCGTACTCCTCGCTTCCTAATAGCTTGGGCCGGGTTCCAGGGTCAAGTAGGGGCAGCGCGGCCGGCGTGGTGTTGGCCGCCGGCCCGGCCCCTATTCCAGGGGGCAGGACCAGAACGCTCCGACCTGTTGAAAGCCATGAGCCCTCAAAAAGGTGGGGGTAAGCTGGGCTGTTGACTGGCTCGAACCCGGCAGCCAGACCAGGCTGGGACAGGCCCGCTTCCGGGCGCGCTCCTTGGCAAAACTGAGTAGCGCTTGCCCGACCTGTGCCGGCGCAGCAGGTAAGACCGCGCTATCGACAACCGCCACCCAACCCGAGCGGCGGAGGCGACGGACATAGCTGACGAGGATCATCCCCTGGAGCAGGCCGTCATGCTGGGCCACATAGAAGTCGAGCGCCGGGTCCCGAGCGAGCCGCCGCCAGTGCCGCACTTCCGCCTTGCGCCCCTCCTCGCCGGCAGCATCCGGGAAGAGCAGCGTCTGGCAGGCGCTGAGGTCGGTTCGTCTTCCGCGCCGGATGGTGAGCATGGCTTGTCTCCTACCACATATTGACATAAGCCAGGAATACCAGCCGCTCGCCCGGCAGGGTGAGTGGCCGCCCGATACAGAAAAGGCCCAACTCGAAGGTCGCATGTCCTCGATTCCCATCTCGCTCACAATTGACCGGCTATCCTATGGCCCGGCGGGCATCGGACGGGTCAACGGTAAAGACGGCGGAAAAGTCGTCTTTGTCCCGCACACGGCTCCTGGGGATCGAGTGGATATTGTCCTGACCGAAGAAAAAGAACGCTACGCACACGGACGGCTGGTCGCCCTACGGCAGGCCGCACCGGCCCGGCGGATGCCGCCGTGTCGCTATGTGCCGCGTTGCGGTGGCTGCCCGTGGCAGCAGGTGAGCTACGCGGAACAACTCCGGGCCAAGGAAGCGCTCGTCCGCGAGCATATGCGACGTATCGGGGGCGTGGCGGACCCGCCCGTCCTGCCGATTATTCCCAGCCCGCAGGAGTGGCGCTATCGCCACCGTATCCGCCTGCGGACCGAACCGCCGGCCCGACTCGGCTTTTATCAGTCTCAGTCGCACGAGTTAGTCGAGCTCGGGGACTGTCTCATTGCCGGGGAGGGCAGTGCCACGCATTTGGCGCACGCCCGCGACTGGCTGGCTCAGTTGCGGACCACCGTCCGTCGAATCGAGCTGATCACCAGCGACCCTATCCGGGCCGCGACCGGGGAGGTGGTCCTGATAGGCAATGCCGAAGGTCGTTTTCAGGCTGTAGATAAGGAAGGATGTGCGGCTTTTGTCGCCCGGCACGACGCGGTTGCCGGGTTGACGCTCTTTGGCCGCGGCTGGCGCCGCACCTGGGGCGAGACCCGCATTGTGTTGGACCTGGGCGTTGACGACCTGACCCTGGAGGTGAAGCGGGGCGGGTTTACGCAGGTCAATCCCGCGGGTAACCGGGTGCTGATCGCGGCCCTGCTCCGGCTGGCTGATTTTAAGAGGTCACAAAAAGTGATCGAATGCCATATGGGCGCGGGTAATCTGAGCCTGCCGCTCGCCGGGCGGGTCGCCAGGCTCATCGGCATCGAACAAGATGCGGGGGCGCTTGCCGACGCCCGCGAGAATATTGCCCGGACGGGGCTGAACAATGTGACCTGCGTGCACGCCTCGGCCCGGGCCGGACTCCGCACCTTAGCCCAACGCGGGGTGGAGGCTGATATCCTGGTACTGGACCCGCCTCGGGCGGGGGCGGCCGACAGCCTTGACGAGATCCCGCGCCTGAAGATTCCAAAGATTGTCTACGTCTCGTGTGACCCCACGACCCTGGCCCGTGATATGCAGCGTCTCGGCCAGTTGGGATACCGGCTTGAGTGCCTCCAGCCCGTCGATCTTTTCCCCCAGACCTACCACGTTGAAACAATCGCGATTGCTGTATTGACTTGATGAAAACAGCCTCCTATGCTTCGGGCAACATCCCCGTACCGCCCCTGGAAAAGCGCTTCGGTGGAGATAGCACATGCCATCAAATACACAAGAAAAACCCCACTCTTCAAAAGTGACGCTGATCCCGGCCAAAGGGGTCTCGCAGACCATCAACTACCTGCTGGAAGATCGTGATGAGCTCGAATGGCTGGTGGCGATCGGACGCAATAAGCGCGGTGAGATTTTCTTTTATGATACCGGCGGCGATATCATCGAAGACCTCGGCAGCCTGGACTATCTCAAACAACGCCTGCTGCGCGCCCACTTCGGTGACGAGTGGGAATAAGGGCTGAGTGCGGCAACCGGTAGCAACAGCCTCACACGGCTGCCGACGGCTCGACGGGATAACGAATCAGTCGATCGTCTCGTTTTCAAGCGGCTGCCCGGCCAGAATCCGGTCGCCGTCTATGCTGAGCGGAACGCGGACCAGGAATTTTCCGCACGGCGGACCAAAAATACACTCTCCCGTGTTCGGCTCAAAGGCGGCCCCATGCGTGGCGCACAGGATATAGCGGCCGTCTTCGGTCAAGAACTGGTTCTCGATCCAGTCCATGGTCATGGGCACGTGCGCACAGCGATTGATATACGCAAAGTACTGGCCGTCGTAGTGCACCACAAAACACTCGGTTTCCCGTCCCTCGACTGACAGCATAAACTTTTTGGTCTCTCCCGGCTCGATCTCGCCCAGTCGGGCGACGGCGACGGAAGCGGATGTCTCAGACGGTGGCACGCGTCCCTCCTGTAGTATCCGGCTGCATTTCAACATAGTGTAGCATCGAGCCATGAAGAGAGAAATCGGCCCGCAGCTGCGTCTGCCCGGCGCCAGGAAAAACGGGAAACCCTGGAGGCAGGTAGGCTGCATACTCATCGCCGGCTGCGTGCTGACCGCCGGCCTCGGGTGGGCTGATGAAGGCGTTCCAGCGCCCCCGATTGACAGCGGTCTGATTGTCCCGCTGCATCCCGTGTGTGTGCATTTTGCCATTGCCCTGATTGTTTTTGGCCTGCTCCTTGACTGTGGCGGAAGCCTGAGCGGACGGCGGGACTGGCAGCAGGCCGGCCAAATCGGTTTTTTTGCCGGCGTCGGGGCGGTGGGCCTGGCCGTTATCAGTGGCTGGATCGAACAGCAACTACCCCAGCCCAATAGTGTTTTTGATCACCAAGTCGGGGAGCTGCTCTTCTACCACGAGTATGGTGGGTATGTGCTGCTCGGATTTTTTATCATCCTGCTTGTGGTACGGCTGCAAATGCGCGGGCCGCTGCCGCTGCTGTATATCATTGTGGCCGGAATGGGATTAATCGGACTGACGCTCCAGGGCTATTGGGGCGGGGAAATGGTCTATCGCTACGGGGCCGGGGTGCGGGCGGTTCAGGTGCTCAGCGAAACCAGTGCGGAGGCGTCCGCAAAGAAATCTCACCAAGACGACCCCCAATAAATGAAAACTCCCAGGGGTAGCGTCCCCTGGGGTCTCTCAACAGGCCGCTGAGAAAAGCCTATTCGGCCGTTTCTTCGGCCTTAAAGCCGGCGGTGGCGTGGGTGCCGTCGCAGAACGGCTTGTTTGCCGACTGACCACAGCGGCACAGATAGATGGCGTCGTCCTCAAGCGTGTACGGATTGCGTTTCTGGTCCGTGAGCGTGACGGCACCCTTGACCTCGTACGGCCCGTTTTTGAGCACTCGAATTTTGACCTCGTCCATACGGTTTCCTCCCTCCGGAATATGACTTTCCCGCTCGCCTGAACGGAGCGGATTATCGCACACTGCTCTGGGCGTGGCAATCCGGCACGGGTTTCAGTCCGCCTCATCGGGTGATTCGTCCGGTCCCGCCGGAGGCAGGGGTTCCCTGGGCAGGGCGAAGGGGGTCAGGTCCATGGAGGGGCGGTCCGTTGTGATCAGTTCGTAAATCAACTTGCCGGTAATAGGGGCCAGGACAATGCCGTTGCGATGGTGACCGGTGGCCAGGACAACATTGTCGATGCCGGGCGCCCGGCACAGAATGGGCCGGCGCGTCGGTGAATAGGGCCGTAAGCCGGCCCAAAACCGGCTGAGCGGGGCCTGGCTGATCCCCGGCACAAGCGCTTCCGAACGCTCAATAAAAGCTCGAATCGTGTCCAGCGTGACGTCTTTTGTATGCCCGACATACTCGACGCTTGAACCCATAACGACCTCGCCGTTTTTACGCGGGACCAGATAGTGTTCGTCGCACGAGATGACATGGCTGAGCTGAGTCGCGCGAACGGCCAACATCTGACCCTTGGCCGGCTCGACGGGGATGGTGATACCAAACAGGTCTCCGACCTGACGCGACCAGGAGCCCGTCGCAATCACCACCGTCCCGGCCTCAACCCAGTCAGCGCCGATGCGAACAGACTGGACGTGCCCTTGTGTCAGGCCGACCTCGGTCACCGTCGTGCCGGTTCTCAGTTGTGCGCCGCAGTCTTCAGCCGCCCGCGCCCAAGCCGCGGCCAGCTTGCCGTTATGCAGGTGGTGATCGCCCGAAAAATGGACGGCCCCACGCAGGTTTGGGGTCAGGGCCGGTTCGGCTTGCCGGACTGCCTCGGCCGACAGCCAGGTGACGGGATGGCCCTGTTCTTGTCTGAGCTCATACAGCTTCCGGTATTTTTTTTCGTCCGCATCGTTGCGGATGAGGCATAAGACGCCGACGGTTTGATACTCAACGTCAATGCCGGTTGCCTGCTGAATCTCCTGAATCAGCCCAGGGTAGAGCGCTTGGCTGGCCTTCTTGAGCTGATACATCGGGCCGCGCTTCGAGCGCCCGCTGGCAACGGCCAGAATCCCGGCCGCGGCGGCCGACGCTTCCTGGCCCGGCTGTTGCTTATCGACCAGGATGGTCTTGTAATTGTGTTGGGCAAAGGTGTGGGCAATGGAACTGCCGATCACGCCCGCCCCAAGAACGACGACATCTGCGTTTGTCATGGCCCGCTATTGTAATGATCACCAGCGGAAAAGAAAGAGTAAACGGCGCTACTCCTGCCGGAAGGCCGGGGCGCGTCCGCTCAGCAGGCTGCCGAGTTCCGCGGCCGGGAAACGCAGCCCGAGATAAAACGACCCAAACAGCCCATACGCGGCGCTGGCCTCGTCAAAGCGCATCTCATAGACGAGTTTTTTGAACACCAGGGGATCGTCGGCAAAAAGGTCAACGCCCCATTCCCAGTCGTCGAAGCCAATCGAGCCCGAGATAATCTGGGTGACCTGGCCGGCATAGCGACGGCCGATCATGCCGTGGGCGCGCATCATCTGCTGCCGGGCGAGGATGGACAACTGATACCAGTTTTTCTCCTCGCCGCGCCTTTTGTCCATCGGATAAAAGCTGAGATAGCGGCGGGCCGGAATGGACGGCCAGACCCGACTGGCCATGGCTTCACGTTTTTGAGCCAGCTCTTTCTCCACGGACGCACGCCATTCGGCCGTGTCCGGCTGGAGGCCCTGTTCGGCCAGACTGCGGTACAGATGAATCGAGGCTTCATACAGTCCAAGCTCGACCACCGAGACATACGACGTGGTGGGCTCCAGAAAATCGCTCAGCCCGAGCCGGGTGACCCGCAGTTCCGCCTCGTTCACGGCGTCAAATGTCGGTCGAAAGTGGACAAGCATGAGGTCGCCTTTATGGCCCAAGAGCGAAAAGAGGCCGGTCTGTGTGGAGCCGTCCGCTTCCATTGGGGTGAAGGTTTGCACGGCGTCGTCCAGAATCTCGTTTTGAGCCCTGGCTGATACGGCCTTCCAGTCCGCCCAGCGCACCCGAAACATCTGGTGGAGTATGGCCGAGCCTTCGAGGGCGAGTGGTACGGGGGGGATGGCTGTGGGATGCTCTTCCATTGTTCTACAACTCTCTTAGCAGATTACCGCCGGATAAACGGCGCTGCGGCCTGGGTTGTTGTGTTGGCGATAAAGGGACCGCGCCGAATCGAGTGACCGAGCGGCCGGCGGCCGATGGACGGTTTGGGCGGACGAATCGAGTGACCGAGCGGCCGGCGGCTGATGGACGGTTTGGGCGGACGAATCGAGGGATTGCGGCGCTGAATCGTATGCAACGGACGGTAAAGCTCTCTGCGTTCCTGGCGAGGGAAACGCCGCAGCCGCCTGTACGGACGATATCGCAGGGCATGCACGACCGCTGGCATTTCAACAAAATAGGGCTCACGGATGACCTCGATCACGCGCGCTGGTTGTTCGACAATGACAACGTCCGGCTCTGCTTGGACGACGGGTTCGGGTGGTGGTGGAATAAAGTCAAGCGCGGCCTGCCGGATAATCGCTTCGGCGCCATCGGCGGAAAGCGCCAGGCGCTGAGTCGTCGCCGCGCGCCGAACCGCCGCCGCCAGTTGGTCTACGCTGTCCGGGTCAAGGGCGCGGCTCACCTGCCAGCCAGCCGCGGGTTGGATGCCGGCTCCGTTCAGCGGGCCCAAGGCGTCTATGCTGTCGTCTTTGATCAGGCCAAAATCCAGGGCGATTTTTTGGGCAAAGGCTCCCTGGCTGCGCGCGGAATACTCGCGGCTCGGGGTGATGAGGGCCGGTGATGAGGCAACGTCCGAAGAGGAAGAGCGATAGATTTTCAGCCGCTCCCGGTAGGTTTCAGGAATCTCGACGCTTTCATCCACAATGTGAATCACCCCCCGAGCGTCGGTCCAACGATACAGGTCGGCCCGGGCCTCAGCCGGGTAGCCCAGACCGCTCAGATACAGGCAGCCGGCGCAATACATCGGCCAGAGAAATAGACGTGAGCGCATGGCCTGCCATTATAGTCGAGCCCGAGCAGAAACCAAGCCGCTCTTGACCAAGCGCCAGTCACACTCCAGAGTGAGACACACAACACCGGGCGGGCGGCCTGAGCACGGAATGTATATGGACGAACTCATTCAAAAAGCCGATATCCTGCTGGAGGCCCTGCCGTTTATTCGTCGTTTTTCCGGCAAGACGATGGTCATCAAATACGGCGGGCACGCCATGCAGGACGCGGACCTCAAGCACCACTTTGCCGAGGACATCGTCCTGCTTAAATACGTGGGTATGAAGCCGGTTATCGTCCACGGCGGTGGCCCGCAGATCGGGCAGTTGCTCACGCGCCTGGATATTCCCTCTCACTTTGTCCGTGGCATGCGCGTGACCGATGCCCCGACCATGGAAGTGGTCGAGATGGTCCTCAACCGGGTCAATAAAGAGATTGTGACCCTCATCAGTCGGCAGGGGAATCCCGCGGTTGGGATCACCGGCAAGGATGGCGAGCTGGTCGTGGCGCGTAAGATGCTGGTCGAGGCGGAAGAAAACGGGCGGACCGTGCAGCACGATATTGGGTGTGTGGGAGAGGTCATCGGCGTGAACCCGCGGGTGATTCATGCCTTGACCGCCCAGGACTTCATTCCGGTCATCGCTCCGATCGGCATTGGCCTGGCCGGTGAGACGTATAATATCAACGCCGACCTGGTTGCCGGAAAAATAGCCGAAGCCCTCCAGGCCGAAAAATTTATTTTACTGACCGATGTCGCGGGGATTAAGGATAAGGACGAGAACCTGCTGCCGACGCTGACCGCGGCTGAGGCCGAGGTACTCATCCGAGAGGGCGTCATTCATGCCGGGATGATCCCCAAGGTCGAGTGCTGTCTTGCCGCCCTGCACGGCGGGGCGCAAAAGGCGCATATTCTTGACGGCCGGGTGCGCCACGCCATCCTGCTGGAAATTCTGACCAAAGCCGGCATCGGGACCGAAGTGGTCCGGCGCGCAGCGTAAGGCTTTTTCGCGCGCTCTTGGCAAAAACAGGGGGCAGGTGTATAGGGGTGAACTTCCGCCGGACGTGCGAGATGGGCCGGCGCACGGCGACGATAAAAGCGTGGTTTTGCCGACAAAGCAGCCAGGGGGAAAAGAATATGACCAGCCAGGAAATCATTGACCTGAACAATCAATACCTGTGTTCCACCTATGCCCGTTTTCCGGTTGCCTTTGTCCGGGGTGAGGGCTGCCGCCTGTGGGACGCGGAAGGGAAGTCCTACCTGGATTTTTTTGCCAGCCTGGCGGTGATGAACCTGGGCCAGTGTCACCCCGCGGTGGTCAAGGCCGTGCAGGAACAGGTTGCCACGCTCACCCATATTTCCAATCTGCATCATATTATTCCCCAGGCGCGTCTGGCCGAACTGCTGTGCACCCATTCGTTTGCCGATAAGGTCTTCTTCTGCAACAGCGGGGCCGAGGCCAACGAAGCCTCGATTAAACTGGCGCGCAAATACGGGGTGGATAAGCGGGGCGGGCGCTACGAGATTCTCTCCACGCTGGGCTCGTTTCACGGCCGGACCATGGCCACGATTGCCGCCACCGGCCAGGAAAAAGTGCGCCAGGGGTTCGGGCCGGTGCTGGAGGGCTTCCGCTATGTGCCGTTTGGCGACCTGGCGGCCATGGAGGCGGCGCTGTCGGACAAAACCGTAGCGATCCTGGTCGAACCGATCCAGGGTGAAGGCGGGGTGGTCGTGCCGCCCGACGGCTACCTCAGAGGCTTGCGCGAGTTGTGCGACCGCAACGGGCTGCTCCTCATTTTCGACGAAGTGCAGGTCGGTATCGGTCGCACCGGGAAACTCTTCGCCCATGAACACGAGGGTGTTGCCCCGGATATCATGCCGCTCGCCAAGGCGCTGGGTGGGGGAGTACCGATTGGGGCCATGCTGGCGACGGCCGAGGTGGCGGAAAGCCTCAGCCTCGGCTCGCACGGCTCAACCTTCGGTGGCAACGCGATTGCCTGCGCCGCCGGGATTGCGGTGCTGGAAACCCTGCTCAACGAGGGCGTGCTCGATAATTGCGCCGAGATGGGAGCCTATTTCCTGAGCAGGCTCCAGGCGTTGAAAGAGAAATTCTCCTTTATTACCGAGGTGCGTGGCAAAGGACTGATTCTGGGGGCCGAACTCGACCGCGAGGGCGGAAAAATTGCGGACACCTGTCTGACCCAAGGGGTGATGATCAATTGCGCCGCGGGCAAAGTGCTGCGCTTCCTGCCGCCGCTGATTATCACCAAGGCTGAGATCGACGAAGGCCTGGACATCATTGAAAAAGTATTGGCCCAACAATGAAACGCGACCTGATCAGCATCAGCGATTTGACCCCAGACGAGGTCGCAGCGCTTTTTTCGCTGGCGCAGCGGCTCAAGGCCGACCGCCAGGAAGGCTGGCCGCATCCGATCCTGGCGGGTAAGACCCTGGCGATGATTTTCGAGAAGCCCAGCCTGCGCACCCGGGTGACGTTCGAGGCCGGCATGGACCAACTGGGGGGCTATGCGATTTATCTCTCACCCCAGGATATCGGCCTGGGCACGCGGGAAACCGTTCCCGATGTTGCGCGCAACCTGTCGCGCTGGGTCGATCTCGTCATGGCCCGGACCTTCTCGCATCAGGTAATGACCGAACTCGCCCAGGCCGCAGCGATTCCGGTCATCAACGGCTTGTCCGATTTGCTCCACCCCTGCCAGGTCCTGGCCGACTGTTTGACCCTGATCGAACATCGGGGCGGGCTGGAGGGCCTGAAAGTTGCTTTTGTCGGGGATGGCAATAACGTGGTGCACTCCTGGTTGCACGCCGCGGCGAAACTGCCGTTTCGTTTTGTGCTGGCCTGCCCACCCGGACACGAACCCAACCGGGCTATCCTGGAGCAGACGCGCCAGGCCGGCGCGCGGGTGACGGTCACCCATACTGTAGCCGAGGCCGTGCGTGAGGCCGACGCGGTCTATACCGATGTGTGGACGAGTATGGGCCAGGAGGAGGAAGGGGCCGCCCGCCGCCAGGCGTTCACCGACTATCAGGTCAATGCCGAGGTGATGCGCCTGGCGAAATCGGACGCGCTGGTCATGCACTGTCTGCCCGCCCATCGGGGGGAGGAGATCACGGCCGACGTTCTGGACGGCCCGCAGTCGGTCGTGTTTGACCAGTCCGAGAACCGGCTGCATATCCAAAAGGCCATTATGGCTTGGCTGCTCGCTGGTCGGGGCTGAGCCGTCCGTATTGAAAGGAAATCGCTCGTGGTGGATGTGAAAAAAGTCGTTCTGGCCTATAGTGGCGGACTCGATACCTCCGTCATTCTGCGCTGGCTGATGGATACCTATGGCTGCGAGGTGATTGCCTTTTGTGCCGACCTTGGCCAGGGCGAGGAACTCGCGCCCGTCGAGGAGAAAGCCAGGGCGGTCGGGGCCGGCGCGATTTATATCGAAGACCTGCGCGAGGAGTTCGTGCGCGAGTATGTTTTTCCCATGCTGCGCGCCAACACCTCGTACGAAGACGGTTACCTGCTGGGGACGTCCATCGCCCGGCCGCTGATAGCCAAACGCCAGATTGAAATCGCCCGCCAGGAAGGCGCGGATGCGGTCTCGCACGGCGCGACGGGAAAAGGCAACGATCAGGTCCGCTTCGAGCTGACCTATTATGCCCTGGAGCCGCATATCAGCGTCATTGCCCCCTGGCGGGAATGGGATATGCAGGGCCGCGCCGACCTGATTGCCTATGCCGAGGAGCGCCACATCCCCATTCCGGTCAGCCGAGAGAGGCCGTACAGCACGGACCGCAACCTGCTGCATCTGAGTTTTGAGGGCGGCATCCTGGAAGACCCCTGGCGGGAACCGTATGAGGATATGTTCGTGCTGTCGGTTGCACCGGAGAACGCCCCCGACCAGCCGGAATATATGGAAATCGATTTTGTGGCCGGCGATCCCACGGCGATCAATGGCGAAGCCCTGTCTCCGGCCAGCCTCTTGGCCAAAGCCAACGAGCTGGGTGGCAAACACGGCATCGGGCGGTGCGACCTGGTCGAGAATCGCTATGTGGGCATGAAGGCGCGGGGGGTGTACGAGACGCCCGGCGGGACGATTCTGCATGCGGCGCACCGCGCCCTGGAGACGCTGACCCTGGACCGCGAAGTCGTGCATCTGCGCGACTCGCTGATCCCGCGCTACGCGGAGATGATCTATTATGGCTATTGGTTTGCGCCCGAACGCGAGATGCTCCAGGCGGCTATTGATGAGTCGCAGAAAAATGTCAGCGGCACGGTCCGGCTCAAGCTGTATAAGGGCAATGTGATGGTCGTGGGCCGCAAATCCGACCAAAGCCTATACAATCCCGAGGTGGCGTCTTTCGATGAGAGCGGCGAGTATCAACAGGCCGACGCGGAAGGATTTATCCGCCTCAATTCACTGCGTTTGCGGATTCGTGGGCTGGCCCAAAAATAGGGGTGCCGCCGTCCCTTGAGAGGCGAGAATCGACGCGGGGGTGCCAGCCGCGCCTCCCCGTCCAGTAGGTCTGGATGAAATCGAAAAGCACAAAAGCCTGGGCCGGACGATTTGCCGCCGCGGCCGACCCGCGCATGGAAGCCTTCACCTCCTCGCTGGCCTTTGATCGCCGCCTGGCCCGCTACGATATCCAGGGCAGTGTGGCCCACTGTCGGATGTTGGTCAGACAGAAGCTGTTGAGTCGAGCCGAGGGAGCGAAAATCCTGACCGGGCTCAAAAGCATCGAGCGTGAGCTGGCCCAGGAGCGCTTTCCCTTTCTGGCCTCGGACGAAGACATTCATATGGCCATCGAGCGGCGGCTCACGGAAAAAATCGGCGCGCTGGGCGGCAAGCTGCATACGGCCCGCAGCCGTAACGATCAGGTCCTGCTGGATGTGCGCCTCTTTGTGCGCGACGAGATCGCGGCGATTCACAAACTCCTCGGCCGCTTGCAGAAACGGCTGGCCCGAGTGGCCAAGCGCCACCGGACGGTTGTCCTGCCCGGCTATACCCATCTCCAGCGTGCTCAGCCGGTGCTGCTGGCCCACCATCTGCTGGCCTATCACGAGATGTTCAGCCGCGATGCCGAACGCTTGCAGCAGTGCGGCGAGCGGGTCAATGTCCTGCCTCTGGGGGCCGGGGCGCTGGCCGGTACCACGCTGCCGATTGATCGCGCCTATGTGGCGCGTGTGCTCGGTTTCGGCCGGGTGAGTGAAAACAGCCTGGATACGGTGGCCGACCGGGACTTTGTGGTCGAGTTTCTGTCCGGCGGAGCGATACTGGGGATGCACCTCAGCCGTTTGTCCGAAGAACTGGTGTTGTGGTCGAGCAGTGAATTCGGTTTTATTGAGTTGCCGGACGCCTTTTCGACCGGCAGTTCCATGATGCCCCAGAAAAAGAATCCGGATGTCCCGGAAATCATTCGCGGCAAGACGGGCCGCCTGTACGGCAATCTGTTCGCCCTGCTGACCGTGCTCAAGGGCTTGCCGCTGGCCTATAATCGCGACCTGCAAGAAGACAAGGAACCGCTGTTTGACACGGTAGACACGCTCAAGGGCATTCTGACTGTGCTTGAGCCCATGCTGGGGCAGCTCCGTTTCCGCACCGAGCGGCTGACTGAGGCGGCGCTGGGCGGCTTCATGCTGGCCACCGACGTGGCTGACTATCTGGTTGAGAAGAAAATGCCGTTTCGCCAGGCCCATGGCGTGGTCGGCGCCGTGGTCCAGTGGTGCGTGGCCGAGGAAAAAGAGCTCCACCAGTTGACGCTTCAAGAATGGCAGCAGTTTTCCCCCTTGTTCGAGGCCGACCTGCTGCCGCGCCTCAGCCTGGAAGCCGCGGTCGAGCGGCGTCAGTCCTATGGCGGGACGGCCCAAAAGAATGTCGAGCGCCAGTTGCGCTCGGCAGGGGTATGACCGTGCTGCGGCAATACGCTCTCGCCGGCTTGCTTGGAACTGGTGGGTTACTCCTGCTGGTTTCCGCCTGTGGGCATAAAACGGATATTCGTCCTCCCTCCCTCGTTGCGCCCGAAGCGATTGGTGATTTGGCCTTGACCTTAGGAGACCGGGGCGTCACGCTGCGCTGGGGCCGTCCCCAACGCTACGCCGATGGCGGCCAGATGGACGACTTGGGCGGATTTGTGGTACTACGGGCGCAACGAGATGGGGCAGCCCGGCAGCCCTTCAGCCGGCTGGCGCTGATTCCGGTAGAAGACCGTGATCGCTTTCAACAAGAGAAGCGGTTCAGCTATACGGACGAGCCGCTGACGGCGGGTACCCTGTACCGCTATCGCGTCCTGGCCGTCACCCTGGACGGCTATTTGGGCAAGGTCTCAAATACGGTCGAGTTGGTCTGGCAGGAGCCGGCCGGCGGGGCAAAGAGTAAACGTGTTCTCCAATGACATGATGATGCTGAACACGTTTACTCTTTCTAGCCGGTATGCAGTCGATGGAAGGCAGCAGGCATGAAACTTCCGTTTACCAAGATGCACGGTATCAGTAACGACTATATTTATGTCAATGCGTTCGACACCCAGCTTCCCGACCCCGCCGGGGTTGCCCGGCAGGTGAGCCAGCGCCGAACGGGTATCGGTGGGGATGGGCTTATCCTGATCTGCCCGTCGGATACGGTCCATGCCCGTATGGAGATGTATAACGCGGATGGCAGTCGGGGTGAGATGTGTGGCAACGGGATTCGCTGCGTCGGAAAATACCTCTACGACCACGGCATTGCGACCGACAATCCACTCCGGGTGGATACCGACGCCGGGCTGAAGGTGCTCTTTCTCGAAGTTGAAGACGGCCGCGTGTCCCGTGTGACGGTTGATATGGGTGAGCCCATCCTGGATGGGCCGCACATCCCGGTTGCCGCAGACGGCCGAATTGTGAATCGGCCGCTGCACGTGGACGGGCAGGTGTACCGCGTGACCTGCGTCTCCATGGGCAATCCGCACTGTGTCACCTTTGTCGATGATGTTGAGGCCATCGATCTGGAAAAAATCGGTCCTCAGTTTGAGCGCCACGCCTTCTTCCCCAACCGGGTCAATACCGAATTCATTCAGGTGGTCAGTCCGTCCGAGCTGCATATGCGGGTGTGGGAACGCGGCTCCGGGGAAACCTGGGCGTGTGGCACCGGAGCCTGTGGGGCGGCCGTGGCGGCGGTCCTCAACCAGAAATCCGAGCGCCGGGTCACCGTCCACCTGCGCGGGGGTGACCTGGAAATAGAATGGCGCGCCGAAGATAACCATGTCCATATGACCGGCGCGGCGGAAGAAGTCTTTGAAGGAATTGTCGAAGTCGAGTAGTATGGGCGTTCTTCTTTCATCCCGAAAGAGAACAGGAGGGCAGCATGTTTTCAGGATCATTGGTCGCGCTGATTACGCCGTTCAAGAACAATGCCGTCGATGAGCAACGACTGGAAGACCTGGTCGAATGGCATATTAAAAGCGGGACGCATGGCATCGTTCCGTGTGGGACAACGGGTGAGTCGGCGACGCTCTCTCACCAGGAACATACGCAGGTGGTCAAACTGGTCGTCGAGGCCGCCGGGAAGCGCGTGCCGGTATTGGCCGGGACGGGGTCGAATTCGACCGCGGAAGCCATCCGCATGACGTGCGAAGCCCAGGAGGTGGGGGCCGACGGCGCGCTCATGATCTCGCCGTACTATAATCGGCCGCCGCAGGAAGGTATCTATCAGCACTACAGAGCGGTGGCCGAGGCGGCCTCGGGTTTCCCCATCGTCTTCTACAATATCCCGAGCCGAACGGGCTCGAATATCCTGCCCGAGACCATGGCCCGTCTGGCCCGGATCGAGAACATTGTCGGCGTCAAAGAAGCCTCCGGCTCGGTCGATCAGGTGATCGACATCCGGCTCGCCTGTGGTGACAACCTGGCCATTTTGTCCGGCGAAGATACGCTGACGTTTTCCATGATGGCGCTGGGTGGCGCCGGTGTTATCAGCACCGCCGCCAATGTTGCGCCCAAGGCCATGGCCGAGCTGGCGACCGCCGGGCTGAACAAGGAATGGGACAAAGCGTCCGCCCTGCAACTCAGCCTCGTCCCGCTCATCCGCGCCTTGTTTATCGAGACCAACCCGATTCCGGCCAAGACCGCCCTGGCGCTGATGGGCATGTGTGAAGCCGAGCTGCGTCAGCCGCTGGCCCCCATGGCCGCCGCCAACAAGGAAAAGCTGAAAGCCACGCTCAAGCAATACGAACTGATTTAGAAACGCTGAATAGTGTGTGCTTGCCCCTTCACTCTGGCCAGGGTGAGGGGGCTTTCTTTATACGGGACATAGTGGGGGAGTAGACATGGGAACGAATATTGTCATCTGCGGTGCAGCCGGACGCATGGGAAAAATGTTGGTGCGTCTCATTCACGAACATCCTGACGCTCAGCTCGTCGGCGCGATCGAAGCGGCGGATCATCCCGCCCTTGGCACGGATGCCGGCGAAACCGCCGGCGTCGGGCCGCTCGGTGTAGCGGTCACGAGCGATTATGCGGCGGTGGCAGGCGCGGACACGGTTGCCCTGGACTTTACCCTGGCCGATGCGGCCATGGACCATCTGCGGACGGCGGTCGCCAGCGGCGCCGGCATAGCCATTGGCACGACCGGCCTGTCGGCTGAGCAGCGGGCCGAGGCGGACCGCATCGCCCCCCAGAGCCGGGTGCTTATTGCCCCCAATATGAGTGTTGGGGTGAATATCTTGATGAAGGTCGTAGCCGACGTGGCCAAGATCGTGGGTCCAGACTTCGATCCTGAGGTGGTGGAAATGCACCATCGCTTCAAAATTGACGCGCCCAGCGGAACCGCGCTCGCCTTGGGCCGGATTATTGCCGAGGCGCAGGGCAAGGATTTCGACCACAGCGCAAAGTACGGCCGTCAAGGGATCACCGGTCAGCGGACAGACGAAGAGATCGGCATGATGACCCTACGCGGCGGCGATACGGTGGGCGAGCACACCGTGCACTTTGCCGGCTTCGGCGAACGCTTGGAGCTCACCCATCGCGCCCTGAACCGGGAATGCCTGGCCCGTGGCGCGGTCCGGGCCGCCCTGTGGTTGGCGAACCAGCCCAACGGGCTGTATTCGATGAAAGACGTGCTGGGGCTGTAGTGTCGGACGCGTGGAGCGGCTTCCTCAAACCTCGAGATCCTGCCTCTCCAGAGCACCCCAGGCTTGTCAATCCGCCGCCCACGGATCGACCAGCGTCACCCCCATGTCTTTGAAATCCCGGATATTGCGTGTGGCCAGGGTCAGGCCGTGCCGTAACGCCACCGCCGCGATCTGCGCGTCCGCCATGGACTTTGGCCTGCCAGCCCGGTCGCCATCGCCCATAATTGCACCCCAGATCACCGCCGCCTCCCGGTCAAAGGGAAGGATACGGTCCTGAAACTGCGTAGCCAGATCGTGATTGATCCAGTGGGCGAGGCGCTCCCGCTTCGCCCTGCCTTTCACACGACGGGCACCGCGCACCAGCTCTCCAAGGCTCACCGCCGCGAGGAACAGGTCGCCGGCCATCTGGTGGCTGACCCATTCGAGCACTCGCGGGTCGGGGCGCGGCCGGAAGGTCTCGCTGACGACGTTCGTGTCGATCAGAAACGCCACTATTCAAAGTCCACCACGCGGCCCGGCGTTCGGTCGCGCTCGATTGTCAGGTCTTCCCCCACAAGCGGAGAGGCACGCAGAAAGGCCAGTAGCTCGGCACCGGTTCGCGCCGGTTCAACCGCTGTCAGAGAGGCGAGAGCGTCGCGTACCCGCTGTGCCTCGTCGCCGCCCGTGCGGAGTACGCCAGCGACGGCCTTCACTATGCCGACATCCTGAGCGGGTACAGTGACTTCAACGCGCCGCGCCCCCTGAGCGGCTACCTTTGCGCGGTGTCGAACAACCCGCTGCTTTGCTCCTTCACGGCCCGATTGCATGACAATATTCCTTTCTGCGGAAACGTTAGCGGAATATAATAGGCGCAGGAGTACCAATCAAGCACCGGTATAGCCGGTGGGACCTTACCCTCACCACTTCCCGCGCCGGGTTGGGAACTGCTGAGCCTGAACGAGGCGCTGCAGAAAAACGCTGCGGGGAATTTCATACGCCCCGAGCCGTTGCAGATGCGGATTGGTGATCTGACAGTCGATCAACTGAAACTGCCATTGGTGGAGCTGCTGGGTTAAGCGACAGAAGGCGACTTTTGAGGCATTGGCCACGCGTTTGAACATGGACTCACCGAAAAACGCGCGGCCTAAACTCACTCCGTAAATCCCCCCCACAAGCTCACCATCGTCCCAGGCCTCAGCCGAGTGGGCAAAGCCGGCCTCGTGCAGGGCGCAGTAGGCGGTCAGCATATCGGGCGTAATCCAGGTGCCTTTGCCGCTCCGAAGCCGGGTTTCCGCGCAGGCGTAGACCACCTCTTCAAAGGCCCGGTCAAACGTGACCGCAAAGCGCTCCTGCCGGAGCAGCCGGCGCAAACTGCGGGAGATATGAAACCCGCCCGGGTCGATGACACAGCGCTGCGGCGGACTCCACCACAGAATCGGAGAATCGTCGCTATACCACGGAAAAATGCCGAGTTGATAGGCCAGCAATAAGCGCTTGAGACTCAGGTCGCCGCCCACCGCCAGCAGCCCTTCCGGGTTGGCCCATTCAGGGTTGGGAAAGACGAGTTCATCGGTCAGTTGGTAGACGGGCATGCTGGGCTCTTATGCTTCAGAAAACACAACTGCCTGTCAATGCGAGGCAGAAGCGTGGCGGACCAGCGCTTGCTTTTTTCCGAGAAATCGTACAAGAGAGGGAAAAAACTGAAAGCGGGAGGAGTGCTATGGATCGGGTGAGCAAGGTTCCCTTTGAGCAGGTTGACGCCGAACTCCAGGCCATTATGCGCGAATACGACCAGGAACTCGGCGGGTCGGAGTTCGTGCAGATATTTGCCCACGCGCCTGAGGTGTTCAAGTCGTTTATCAATTTCTATTTCCCGTTGGTGTCGGGCGAACGGGGCAATGTTGACGTGAAGCTGACCGAGTTGGCCCGCCTCAAGGTGGCCGAGCGCAACGACTGTAATTTATGAATGCACGCCCGGTTTGCCTTGGCAAGGCAACAAGGAGTGACGGAAGAACTGATTGCAGCGCTGCCCCAGTACGAAACCAGTGAACTTTTTACGCCAGGCGAGAAAGCGGCCATTCGCTTTGCCGATATTCTCGCCGGAGACCACCGCCAGGCTTCACCCGCGCTGTTTGATGCCTTACGCGAGCATTTTACAGAGCCGGAAATCCTGGAACTGGGCTGGCGGATTGTGACCTTTGTCGGCTACGGTCGGTTGATTCATGCCCTCGGTCTGGAGATTGGGCAGACCTGTCCGCTGCACAGCGCGGAGACTCAGCCGGACCAGGAAGCGCAAACACCCGCTCAATAAGGTTTTGTGCCCCCTCTCCCTTTGGGAGAGGGTTGGGGTGAGGGCGTCCTACGCTTCTCACCCCAACCCGTCAGAACGTCATTCCAACGAAAGACGGAATCCAGCACGGATTACGCCCGGTCCAGCGTGATGTTGAGCCGGTTGAGCAACTCTTCCGCCGAAACCGGCGGTGCGGGTGGGGTCACACTGAGCTGCTGAGGCACAGGCGGCGGCAGCGTGTGACGCGCTGGAGTGCACTGGCTCAAAACAAGACACAAGGCCAGCGGACAACCGAACCGTGCGAATCGTCCAAGAAGTGTCAATGCGTTGCTCATACGTGGTCGCGGCCAATTGGCCTATACGAAAAATACCGACTCACTGTATCAGACCTGGCTGGGATGCGCGACTGCATGCGCGGCCTCAGCCAGGATGACGGCGCGGCGATCAAAATCGCTCAGCCGCTCATCCCTGAGCTGGCCGTTCTTGTACAACACAAAGAGTTGCATGCCCACGACGGCGGTTTTCCACAGGGCGAAGGTTTCATAAAATTTGATATGGCCGACGTCGCGGCCGCTCCGCCGAGCATAGCGCTGGACGAGTGCGTCTCGGGACAAGAACCCCGCTAGAACGGGCATTTGGGCAATCTCCCGTCGGCCCGGCGGGTCGTCGTGCTGGGTCCAATAGTTGAGCAACAGACCCAGGTCGATGATCGGGTCGCCGAGCGTGCACTGGTCCCAGTCAAAGAGGGCAATAATCCGGGTGATGTCTGTCGGATCGACCATCAGATTGTCGAGCTTATAGTCATTATGCAGCAGGGTCGGGGGTGGCGAGGTTGGCAGGTGGCCAGCCAGCCACCGCCCCAGTTCATCCATAAGCGGGAGTTCTGCGACCTTGGCCTGCTCCCAGCGCTTGCGCCAGTTGCGGACCTGCCGTTCGACAAAGCCCTGGGGTCTGCCCAGGGTTTCGAGTCCGACCGCTCGGTAGTCTACCGCGTGGAAGTCAACCAGGGTGTCCACAACGGCTTCACTCAGGCGGGTATACACGTCCGGCCGACCGAGCTGCTCCGCCGGCAGGTCTTTATGGATGACCAGGCCGCTTCTGCGCTCCATGACAAAAAACGGTGCGCCCAGGACGCTGGTGTCATCACAAAAAAAATACGGCCGTGAGGCTGGTGGAAAAACCGGCCACAGGGCGGACAGCGCCCGAAATTCCCGAGCCATATCGTACGCACCCACCGCCAGCGGACCGCCGGGCGGCCGGCGGAGTACGTATTCGTGGGCACCAAAGCGCACCAGATAGGTCAGATTGGCGTGTCCGCCGGCAAATTGCACAACCGTCAGCGGGCCGTCAGCCTCGGGCAGCCGGGCGCGTACATAGGTGTCCACCACGTTCAGGTCAAGGGTCGCTTCCGGACGAACGGCCACGGTTTCGGGTTCGGTCCAGCCTGGGGGGATGTGTTCCATCGGTTTTCCTTCTCTCTCGGGTATGACCTGCGAGACAGGTCGGTGCCCTGCATAGGTAATGCAAGCCGCGCGGGTTTACAATAATCTGCCCAGCCAGAGACCACACACAACGGCCAGCAGACCCAGTACGACGCTGCCGACAATATTCAACGCGCCGAGCAGCACGCTGCCGTTCTGGAACAACTGCATCGACTCATACGTGAACGTCGAGAAGGTGGTATAGGCGCCCAGAAATCCGACGACGAAAAACTGTCGCTGTGGAGATGCCAAAAGCGCCCGGTCGTGCAGGACGGCGAGGGTCACACCCAGGAGAAAACTGCCGCTTATATTGGCCAGAAACGTCCCGTACGGAAAGCTGGCTCCCAGGAGCCGGGCCGCCCAGCCTGCAACCAGAAAGCGCGCGTTTGCCCCGAAAAAGCCGCCTAGTCCAATCAGAAGATATTGCACGCGATATTCCCCCTCGGGTACGAGCGATGTGGCCCCTTTAATGACCGCTGTCTTTCCCTAGCCCAGCGTTTTGCACGGAGACGGAGATAGTGAGGCGTCTTCAAGACGGTCTCAGCCTGTCGGGTTTCTGCCCTGTCATTGACTCCTGCCGCGGGGCAGTCTTTAGTGGCAGCAGGGGAGAAGAGGCAGCGTCACACGGAGGAAAGACGATGGACGATATTCTACAAGCCCTATTCCGCTGGGTCCACCTACTAGCCGGTATCACCTGGATCGGACTGCTGTACTACTTCAACCTGATCAACGCCCACTTTCAGGGCGCGCTCGAAGCGGAGGTTCGCAAACAGGTCGTTCCGCAAATCATGCCGCGCACGCTGTGGTGGTTCCGCTGGGGAGCCATGTTCACCTTTCTGTCCGGTCTGTTGATGATTCTGTGGAAGTATTTCCTGCTGGGGAGCGGCTTTACTGGCGATGCCGGCCTGTTCGGGTCGAGCGCCGGGCTGTGGATCAGCATGGGTTCGCTGTTCGGGACGATCATGTGGTTTAACGTCTGGTTCATCATCTGGCCGGCCCAGCAGCAGATTATCACCGCGACGGTCAAGGGCGAAGCGCCGGACCCGGCGCTGCCCAAGCGGGCCTTGCTCGCCTCTCGCACAAACACATTTTTGTCCGTTCCCATGCTGTTCGGCATGCTCGCCGGCGCCGGACATTATCCGTCGCTTACCTTTGGGCCGCTGTGGCTGATTATTGTCCTAGGGCTGGGCTTCGGCCTGGCCTATCACCTGATTTTCCAGATCAGCGGAAAAGTCGCCAAGGACTGGCCGGTAGAGGAGTGACGACTACTCCTGATGCGCGCCTGATTGAAACGTCAGTGTGACCATGGCTTCTCCCTTTTCGGGTAGCACAATCTTCTGTGAGCGCGTGCCAAACCGCTCGTGCCAGGTGGCGAGGGTATACTCGCCCGGTGGAACGTTTGGGAGCCTGAAGGCGCCGTCCTGATCGCTCAGGGCAAAATACGGATGGTCGAACACGCCGAGATAACTCCGCATCCAGCCGTGGATATCGCACTTGACCTCGATGCCGACTTCCTCCGTATCCACGCTTACGTTGCGTGACGTGCCCTTGAGCCCCAGACTGAAATTCCAGGCTGACGAATTGCGCGGCAGGCCGTGGACATTATGGGCCGTGGGATCGCTATTGAGATAGCGAATCGGTTGATCGACTCGCAGTGCTGTAATACGCGGCAGAAAGACACAGCCTTTTTGATCGTTTTCGACCGGTTCTTCAGGAACGGCAAAAACGCGATTGCCCAGACCGTCCTTGATATACACCAGGGCATTTTGCAGTCCGCCGTTGGTGACCAGCACATCACCGGCATAGACCGTGCCCTCGTGCTGGGCGGCACATTCCGACCAGCCACCAAGCTGAAGAACGCTTTGCTCCGGCACGCGACCCTCGAAACGGATGCTCCCGGAAATCGTACCCACCGTGGACAGGTCGAGCGGGGTGGGTTGGCGGGGCGGCTTGGGTGGGGTGGAGCTGTTACAGGCTATGAGAAGAGAGAGAAGGAATCCAATTGAAATCAGTTGGACAGATTGGGAGAAATGCATATCATTTTGCTCCCTCGCCCCTAGGGGGAGAGGGCTGGGGTGAGGGGGTTCTCCTGACCTTTACCTTTTGGCCTGGACTGCTGCCAGATTGACACAGTTGATGGGTGGCTCACCGGCGCGCAGACGGTTGACATTGGCGGCCAGGCCGCGCGCGATGTCGTTATATGAGAGATCGGTCACCCCGGCGGTGTGGGGCGTGGCAATCACATTGTGTTGGAATAGCGGGTCGGCCGGGTCGGTCGGCTCGTCCCAAAAAACGTCCAGGGCCGCTCCGGCGATGTCTTTATTGGCCAGGGCCGTAACCAGGGCGCCATGCTCGATGACCGGGCCGCGCCCAACGTTAATGAGGTAGGCCGTGGTCTTCATGCTGGCGAGCGCCTGCGCATTGATGACCCCCCGCGTGTAGGGCGTGACCGGCAGGGCCAGGACAACGAAGTCGGCTTCCGCCAGGACGTGACTGAGGTCGTGCGGCCCGCCAAGAAAGTCAAATCCATATTCTTCTTTGAGGCGCTCGGATGGGTGTTGTTTCAGACCCAGCAGACGCATGTCAAAATGGCGCAGGCGGCTGGCCAGCTCCGTCCCGATACTCCCGACGCCGAGAATGGCGACCGTCTTGCCCAGCAATCCCTTGCCCATAGGCGAACCGAAGACCCCGTTGCGCACGTTCTGGGCGGCCTGAGGGAATTTTCGGGCCAGGGCGAGCATGAGAAAAATGGCGTGCTCCGAGACTGAGGCGGCGTTGCCCGTCCCTTGGTGGCCGGGGACATTGGCCACATAGATGCCCTGTTCGGTCGCAGCCGGAATATCCACGCCTTCGAGCCCGACGCCGAACTGATGGATCATGCGGGCCGAGGTGGCGCGAATAATGTCCGCATCCACGCGGTGCATGGTTGGCACAACCACATCGGCGTCGCGCGTCGCGTGCAGCACCTCCTCTGCCGGGCAGGCAATGATGCTGTCATCCGGCAGATGGTTGCGCAGCGTCTCGGAACAGTGGGGGAAATGGGTGGAGCACAGAACGATTTTCATGCGGCGCTTCCCTGGGTGGGCCGGCTCAAGCGATTGGGTGACGGGCGGCGTCCATGACCTTTTCAATATCCAGCACGCGCGGACCGTCCCAGGAGAGGGCAACCTCCCACCGGTCGTCCGCATTCACAATCAGCTCACGCTCGCCGTCGAGCGCGATAATCGAGGGCTGATAGCTGACGGGCAGCCGAGTGCCGTGCTGCATCAGGGCATGCTGTTGGATAGGGACGGGTACAACCATCCCAGGCGCAATAGGCGCGTTAATAGAGCGGATATCGCCCCCGAACCGGATATACAGCCCTCCGTCGTCAACCGGCCGGATAGGATGCAGGATGCCACCGATTGAGGCCAGGCCGATATTCGTGGGCTGGCCCTGGGTGAGAAAGAGTTCTCTCAGACGCTCGGCCTCCCACACGGCCCTGGCGCCAACAAACTGGTAGTCGCACACGGCCGCATCAACCAGGGCGATGTCTTCGAGCGTGCCGTTGCGGTACAGGTTGAGCCGCTTGGTCGGACGGGTATACGTTTCCGGGGAGAATTGGCGGACCGCGTAATAGCCGGCGGCCAGGCCCGCCAGGGTGGACTCCAGAAACTGGGGAAAGGCGTTATTCGTGCCGGTTGAAAGCGGAATGAGCGGCATGCTGCCACTGCCTTTGGTCACCACCCGGTTGGTGCCGTCGCCGCCAATGACGATGACGCAGGCCACCCCCTGCTCGCGCATGAGCTGCGCCGCCCGCGTCGAGTCGCTGGCCTCATCGAAGATCGACATTTCAAGAAAACGCGGGCTGAGACGCAGCTCGTTCTCAATCCCGGACAGAGCTTTGGTAAAGATATTGGCCGGGTCGGGAAAGAGGACTATTTCGTCCGCCCCGGCACCCTGAATGCCGAGAATGGCCCGCCGCACGATATAGACTTTTTCCTGGGTGTCGAGGATGGAGCCATGCGCCACAAGACGGCGAATGTCCTTGCCCGCGCGCGGGTTTGCGATAATACCGACGGGTGACATGAGAAATTGGGGGTTGGGGATTAGGGCTGGGGGTTGGGGAAACCTAACCCCTAACCCCCAACCCCTAATCCCTAATACCTGTCCCTAAAACAATCCTAATGCTGCCTCGCTGATTTTTTGCGGGTTGGGCAAATAGTGATCTTCCAGGGGCGGGCTGAACGGCACCGGGGTGTGAGGGGCAGTCACCATTTTTATAGGTGCGTTCAGGTAATCAAACCCCTTGTCCGCGACCATAGCCGCAATATCGGTCGCCATGTTACAGCGCGGGTGGGACTCGTCGGCGATCACCAGGCGGCCCGTCTTCTCGACCGATGTCAAAACTGTCTCTTCGTCAAAGGGCGAGAGGGTGCGCGGATCGATAACCTCGGCGCTCTTACCCTGCTTTTCCAGCTCCGTGGCCGCGGTCAGGGCATGATGCACCATCTTGCCGATAGCCACGATGGTGACATCCTCACCGGCGCGCTTGATGTCCGCTTTGCCAAACGGAATGGTGTAGTCTTCCTCTGGCACGACGCCCTTGATTCCGCCGAAGGTGATGTCCTCAAAGAAAATCACCAGATCGTCATCCCGGATGGCCGAAATCAGGAGTCCCTTGGCGTCATACGGTGTCGAGGGGACGACCGTTTTGAGCCCTGGGATATGGGTAAAGAGGGAGTGCAACACCTGAGAGTGCTGGGCCGCGGCGCGGTAGCCGCCGCCGCAGATGGTCCGAATAACCAGCGGGACTTTCGCTTTGCCGCCGAACATATAGCGGAGTTTTGCGCCCTGGTTCAGGAGCTGATCAAAACACACGCCCATAAAACCGACGAACATCATCTCGGCAATGGGCCGCAGGCCGGTGGCCGCGGCGCCCACCGCCGCGCCAATAAAACCGGACTCGCTGATGGGCGTATCGATAATCCGCTCCCGACCAAATTCCTGGACCAGGCCTTTTGTCACGCCCAGGACGCCGCCCCAGGCTTCATCGCCTTCGAGGTGATCAACATCGGCCCCGCCCGCAACGTCCTCGCCCATCAGCACCACTTTCGGGTCACGCCGCATTTCCTGACGCATGGCTTCGTTCAGCGCCTCGCCAAAATTCAATTCTCGCTCTGCCATAATGTTTCTCCGCAAGGGGGTTAGGGGTTAGGGGTTAGGGGTTAGGGGTTAGGGGTTAGGGGTTAGGGGTTAGGGGTTAGGGGTTAGGGGTTAGGGGTTAGGGGTTAGGTTTCTACCTGCCCCAATCCCTAATACCCAGTTCCCAGCCCCTAGTAATTCACATACACGTCAGTGAAAGTTTCCTGGACATCGGGGAAGGGACTGTCTTCCGCGAAGGTGACGGCTTCGTCAATCGCGGCATTGACTCGTTGATCGATTTCCGCCAACTCGTCTTCGGATATAAGGCCACGGGGCAGGACGGCGTCTTTGAAGCGCTTGATCGGGTCGAGTTCGGTGCGGTATTTTTCGTTTTCTGCGGCAATTTTATAGGTCTGCGCATCGCCTTCAAAGTGGCCGAAGTGACGATAGGTCTTGCACTCCAACAGGCTCGGTCCCTGTCCGGCCCGGGCGCGCGCAACGGCCTCATGCGCCGATTCATACACGGCAAACAGGTCGTTCCCGTCTATGGTCACGCCCGGCATATTATACGCCGCGGCGCGGTCGGCGATATTCTCGACGCTGCAATGATAATGCGCCGGCGTAGACTCGGCATAGCCGTTATTCTCGGCCACAAAAATGACCGGCAGCTTCCAGATTGCGGCCAGGTTGAGGCTCTCGTGCAGGGTGCCTTGTTCTGACGCCCCGTCACCAAAGAAGCAGATCGTCACCTGGTCCGTGCCATTGGTTTTGGCGGTCAGGCCGGACCCACAGGCCAGCGGCGGGCCGCCGCCGACAATGCCGTTGGCTCCCAGCATGCCTTTGTCCATATCGGCAATATGCATGGAGCCACCCTTGCCTTTGCAAATTCCGGTGGCCTTGCCGAACAGCTCGGCCATCATGCCCCGCACGTCCACCCCTTTTGCCACACAGTGGCCGTGTCCGCGGTGGGTCGAGGTCATATAGTCGGCGTCCGTGAGATTGGCACAAATCCCGACCGCTATGGCTTCTTCCCCAGCATACAGATGCACGAAGCCCGGGATTTTCCCCTTCCCAAACTCAGTACTGACCCTGGTCTCAAACACCCGGATGCGCTGCATGCGCTCATAGACCCACAGGAGCTTGTCTTTGGGCATATCCATACGACCCTCCTTATTCCAATCGTTGTGTATCGGCTTCATAACACGAAACGCAGAGGGGGGAAACAGAATGAGGGCTGGGGGTTAGGGGTTGGGGGCTGGTTATGAGAGGGAAGACGTGTTCATCCCCTTTTGGGAGGGGTGGTCCTGAGCTTGTCGAAGCCTGTCCTGAGCAGAGCGGAGCGAAGTCGAAGAGGGCCGGGGTGGGTTGCCCTGAGAGTGTGGACGGCCTGCCCGCATTTGCGCAGCTTGCGTGAGGATGGATGTAAGCCAGGAAGACCCCCTCACCCTGGCCCTCTCCCCCAAGGGGGCGAGGGGATAAGATGGGGGAGAGGCGCTGTGCTGGCGCAAGGGGGTGAGATGTGATGAATGGGGAAGCATCCGCCATGAGAAAGACCAGCCTCAGCGAAAGCGACGTTTGCGCCAAGTTCATCACGCCGGCCCTGCACCGGGCCGGCTGGGACGAGTCTACGCAGATTCGCCGCGAGGTCAGCTTCACCAAGGGCCGTATTATCGTGCGCGGCAAGCTGGTCAGCCGGGGCAAGGGTAAGCGAGCCGACTACGTCCTGTACTACAAGCCCAATCTCCCCATTGCCCTGATTGAAGCCAAGGACAACACCCACGCGGTGGGCGACGGCATGCAGCAGGCCCTGGATTATGCCGAGACGCTGCATATCCCCTTTGTCTTTTCCTCCAACGGTGAGGGCTTTGCGTGCCTGCAGGTCAGAAAGCCTATTCCATGACCAAGCCGATTCGGCTGGAGCATCTGCAAGACTGTATCGAGTGGTGGGGCGGAGCGAACCGCACGGGCCGCAAGGAAACGGAACGCGCCTGGAAAGTGACTGCCGAAGAAGTCAAGGCACGCGGCTACAACCTGGACATCAAGAACCCGGACACCCAGAAAGACGACCTTGGCGACCCGCAAGAACTGCTGGCCAAGCTCGGCGCGACTGAGGCAAAGGTCACGGGCTTGCGGGATCAGTTGAAGGCGATAGTGGCGGAGGCGCTGACCCGATGACAACACCTTAAGCAAGTGTTGCACTTCGTTTGTGAGTTTAGGGCATCCATCCTCTGCTCCCTCTCCCCTGGAGGGAGAGGGCTGGGGTGAGGGGAAAATTCAAACTGAGACACTAACCGGCCTAACCCAACAAGGGGTATCTGCCATTAAGGACGCAGGGACGACCGCCGAGCAACTGCTCACGCACTTCGACCGCATCACCGACGCGCCGGCCGCCATCCCACGCTTGCGGCGGTTTATTGGTTAACCCCCTAAAGCATTGCGAAAAAGTAGCCTATACGCTACTGGAAGGTATGCCTGAGAGTCGCGCTCGACAGGTCGTAGCGTATGTGGCGAACGACGGGAGCACGCCATTCGCGGAGTGGCTGCGTACGCTGAAGGACCGGAAAGCGCGCAATAACATCCGTGTCAGGATAGCACGACTCCGCCTCGGCAACCCTGGAGATTACAAATCCGTTGGTCATGGGGTGTCGGAGCTCCGCGTAGATGTTGGTCCAGGCTACCGGGTGTATATCGGACGAGACGGCTCACGTTTCATCCTCCTTTTGTGCGGGGGAACGAAACGGACCCAGGCGATGGATATCAAAAAGGCCCAAGAGTATTGGGCTGATTATATTGGGAGATGAGCATATGGCAAGGCGCACTATCCCGTACGAAGACATCCTCTATCAAGACCTCCAAGACCCCGAGGAAGCCGTAGCGTATCTGAACGCTGCCTTGGACGACGAATACGCAAAGGGAGCAGAGGTCTTTCTTTTAGCCCTCCGTGATGTCGCCAAGGCTCGTGGCATGAAACAACTCGCTCAGGATACGCAACTGAGTCGGGAGAGTTTGTACCGCACCTTGTCCGGCAGGGGCAACCCTCGCTTTTCCACGCTTGAGGCTGTGTTGAAGAGTCTTGGGCTGAAACTGAGCGTGACGGTTAAACCCCCGGAAACGAAAGCTGCCTAGCCCACGCACGGGACGCACGATATTGTCTTCGGGCTTTTGACCCACCCGGCGCTCCATGCCACTACTGGTCAAGCGGCGAGCCTGCGGGATCAGTTGAAGGCGAGTCTTGCTGTGGGTGATGAAACGCGGGGGCGGTTGGTGGATTCCCTGCTGCATGAAACACTAGAGCTAACTATGAGTAAGGATTATACGCCATGAGCGAGATAGACAAACTTTTGAAGGCACAAGAGTTACTCCATAGGCAACATGGCCCGATTGAGAGACTTTTGGAGACACAAGAATTGTTCCATAGGTACCCTAAACCGATCGACAGACTCTTGGAAGCAGAAGAATTACTCCGCAGACAGCCCGAACTGATCGGGAGCCTTCCGACCGATACCGGGAGCCTTTTGGAAGCTGCTCATAGCATTGAGCAGAGTTTTAAGGACCTTGAGCGGAGTCAGGAGCTTGTCCGCACAGCCTTCGGTCCTCTGGAAGATTTACGCCGGATCGATCTTGAGCTGGCATCAACAGCAATGCTTGGAGATGAAATCCAGAAGACGTTAGATACTTTCAAGAATATCGAAAATCAATTCCGGCTTCCACAAATCACCGAAACGACCGCTCTATTGCGCGAGCTCGAAAGCAGTACGGCTGCAATAGCGAGAGGGATTAGTCAATCTCGTGAACGAGAACTGGAAATCCAAAGCGCGATGGAAGCGATGCGCACCCCCTGGCTGGATATCGAGAACAGCATTCAGTCAATTACTGGCTTTGTCCAATTACAAGACCTAGGCCATACCCTTCAGACGATACCAGCCTTCGACATGGCTCTAGCGGACAGATTACGGCCCGCACTCGGCGACTGGCGAGACCCGATTGATTGGCCGGAAGCCATCTTCTCTGATCCTTTGGCCCGTGCGGACTTTTACACGGCGCGTGGTCTCGACCCGACTTTGACTTCTTTCCCTGCCGCTGCGTTCGACGAGAGCGTCACCATCGCTGGCCTCAAGGAACCGATATCCGACCCTGGCGAGATAAATGACTTCGGACATGAAGCCCAAGTGGATGAAGAGGAAGCTGGATTCGTTCGGACGAATGCCGCCCACAATCGTTTGCAACGCTTTGAGTCCACCGTGCGGAAGTTTATCGACCGACAAATGCAAGCAGTTTTTGGGGAGGACTGGATCAAACACCAAGTCTCTGGCCAAATCCGTCAGGCGTGGATCGACAAACAGCAGAAGGCGCGTGATAACGGGGAGCCCGAACGGCCCCTAATCGACTATGCCGACTTCACCGACTATGTGCCGATCATAACCCGTGAGGACAACTGGCAGGCCGTGTTCCGGCCTGTCTTCAATCGAAAGGAACTGGTGCGAGAATCCTTTCAAAGGCTCTATCCGGCCCGCAACTGCGTTATGCACGCTCGCATCATCATTCAGGATGAGGAGTTATATCTCTATGTTGAGACGAAACGTCTGCTGAAGGCCATTAAAGCCGGCTGACAGCCACGAGAGCGAGGAGGTCGGATTCGCCTAGCGTAATCCGACATTTTCTCGTAGCCGGGGAGGCGGAACCCACCCCGGCGCTACGCGCCACCCCTCCCGAGAGGGGATTATATTACCAAAACGCTGACAGTGAGCGAGGAGGTCAGGTGACGTTTCGCTCCGTCTGCTCTCAGGCCGTTAGCGTGAGGCCTTCCGCCTGGGCTGCTGCGCGGAGTTTGTGGTCAAGGGTGGCAAGCGGCCGTTGTTGCCGGACCGCTAATTCCAGGTACAGCGCATCAGACGCGTTCAAGCCGTGGGTCCTGGCCAGTTGGAGGAGGGAGGCATTGTCCGGTGCGTGGTCCAAGTGGATGCCCAGCGCGTCAATAGCCTGCACCGCGGCCGCAGTGTCCTCTTGTGTTAAGCCTCCCCGGCGCTCTGCAATGACCAGGACGTTACGGACTTCCACCCACTACAGCGCCGGAGCGATGCCGCCAATTTTCGCCACCTGCTCCAGGGCAGCATCGGCTTGGGCCGATTGCTCATCCCTGAGCACCCAGGCCATGGTGACGGAACTATCCAGGACGGGGGCCTTCAACGCCGACCTTCGTTGCGCATTTGAAGAATGTCCGCGGTTGTCGCCCACCCAATGCGCTTGCGCAGATCGCGGAGGGTTGTGGCCGCGGCAACAGCGACTTCACGGTCGGGCGCTTCCGGTGGTATCAATCGGGCCACCGCGCGCCCACGTTTGGTGATGATGATGGTCTCTCCGCGCGCGACCTCGTCAAGCAGTGCGGAAAGGTGGGTTTTCGCCTCGAACGTGCCGCCTTCTCTCATAATCCCTCTTGGAATAACAAACTAGTCTATTATCTGGTTAGATAAATGTCTGTGTCAAGCCGCACGGGCCTGCTTATGCACGGTTGGTCCGGACAAGCTCAACGGTCGCCCGATGACCGGGCGCGGCGGCCAGTCGGGCGTCACATGTGAGCAATGGTGCCGGCAGCGATTCTGCGAGCGCCAAGTACGCAGCATCATAGGCGCTGACATTGTGACGGAGTGTCCAAATGCGTGACAGCAAAAGGTCATGCGGATAACGAATAATCGGAAAATCGGCCAAGTCTGTCAGCGCCTGCTTCCCCCGCTGCGGCGTCAGTTCACCAACAGACACGTACCGGCGGAGGGCCTGCACTATCTCAAGATCGAGCAGATGCGGTGCATGCAGAGACTCACCAGTTCCGAAAAGTCGAGTTTCAATGTCCGGCGCCGCGGTTGTATCCAGGAGCAATTCAAGGATTGCCGAAGCGTCGACAACGATCACCGTCCGTCCCGTTCTTCTCGGACTATCTGGGCCGGTGGAAGGGTGGGGTGCACTGGGCTGCGAGCGTGGAGGCGTTGGCGGAGCTCTTCTACGGTCGGATATTCGGCGTGGCGCTGCATCTCCGCAATCAGGTAATCAGACAGCGACTTCCCAGCCAACGCCGCCCTGGACTTGAGGACCCTATGCAGTTTATCGGGAACATTTCGCAACTGAATCATTTTCGACATGTGATGAACCTACTTGCATGTCCATCACATGTCAATCGAATGTGTCCGCTGCACAGACACCCCTCACCTCAGCCAGCTCGCGCGTGGTTCTTTCTTCGCTGACGTGGCTCGTAGCTTCAGGTGTCTCGGAGATGTCGGATTACGCCTTCGGCTCATCCGACCTACGGAATGAGTTTGACGCCTACTGCTATTTCCCATAAATTTGACTAATCTAGTCATAAGGAGAAACGCCCATGAGCAAACCTCGTCAGGCGAGGCAGATCAGCCCGACGCCGGCTCCCGGCTGGAAGTTGGGAGAAGCCAAGGCGAAGTTTAGTGAACTCGTTCGTCTTGCCACGTCCGGGCAGCCGCAACGGGTCACGGTTCACGGCAAAGACGCCGTGGTCATCGTTGCGGCAGAGACATTCGAGGCCCTCCAGGCACGGGAGCAATCAGGCAGCTTACACGAACTCCTGTCCCAATCTCCTCTGAGTCGTATCACCTTCGGTGGAGACGGTGTGCGGAGCCCGGTCCGTGAGGTTGAGTTGTGACGGGATGGTTGCTCGATACCAATGTTGTCTCCGAACTCCGAAAGAAGCGGCTTGATAGTCATGTAAAAGCGTGGTCGGACGCGCAAGTCGCAGACAGCCTATTCCTCAGCAGCGTCACCCTGGCCGAGATTCGATATGGCATCGAAAGACAGCCTGATCCCACGTTTCGCAGTGAGGTTACCGTGTGGCTCGACCACCGGCTACGGCCGTGGTTTGCCGGGCGTAGCCTGCCTGTGGATGAGGAGGTAATCCTGGAATGGCGTCGGATGGTGGCACGAGGTCGAGAAAATGCGATCACTTTCAGCCAACCTGATCTCTTCATTGCCGCCACCGCGCAGGTGCATTCTCTCGTTGTTTGTACCCGAAACGAAGGCGACTTTCGCGAAACAGGCGTCCCGGTCTTCAATCCGTGGGTGGGGTGATTGCCAATTGGCTTTGCCGGTCGCGGCTTCATGCTCGGTCCCGACCCGCTCGGTCTTGATCCGGTCTACAATCTAGCTATGTTGTTAGCTAGATTTTTGCTCAGTCGAGGTGAAGGCTCATGTTTGTCGTCAACGTTCACCAAGCCAAGACCCAACTCTCCCGACTTTTGGCGCGAGTCGAGGCGGGCGAGGAGGTCGTGATCGCCCGCCGGGGTGAGCCGGTCGCGCGGCTCGTCGGCTGTAAGCCCCGGAGCAAGCGACAGCCTGATGTTCTCAAGGGGAAGATTGTCATACCCGAGGACTTCTTCGAGCCGCTGTCGGAGGCGGAGCTGAGAGCGTGGGAGGGGAAATAGCGTGCGGGTCTTGCTGGACACCCATGCGTTTGTGTGGTGGCTTGCGGACAGCGGGCGTCTGTCCAGCACGGCGCACCGGGCGATTGCGGACGAGGAGAACGATATTATCGTCAGCGCGGCGTCCGCCTGGGAAATCACCACCAAGTACCGGCTCGGTAGGCTGCCGGAGGGCGCAGCCGCGGCGGTCGATGTCGCCGGGAGCATTGCCGGTCAGGGCTTCGGGGAACTGACAATCAGCGTCAGCGATGCCGAACGGGCCGGACGACTGCCCGGTCCGCACCGCGACCCGTTCGACCGTATGCTCATCGCCCAGGCTCTGGCGCGCGATTTGGTGATCGTGTCGATTGACGTGGTATTCGACCGTTACGGCGTCAATCGGCTGTGGTGAAGGAACTATGACGCTGGGGGCCTTTACCGCCGCCCTGGGGTGCGTATCTGCAGAATGTTCTCGGTATCATCCGCCCAGTTCTATGGAGAATGCCCGGGCGCGGAATGGAGCTAGCTGATGCCTTCTCTCCTCTACGAACCGCATGAACGCCCGCCGTATGCCTTTGCCTTTGGACTGAGCTTTCAGTGGGCCATGTTAATGGGGCCCAGCCTGGCGCTCATACCGACTATTATCATGCGGGCCGCGAATCAGGACGAGATTTATCTGTCTTGGACAATCTTCGCCCTGCTCATGGTTAATGGCGCGATCACGATAGTGCAGACGCTTCGTATCGGGCGCTTCGGCTCGGGGTATGTGCTCGTGATGGGGTCCACTAGCGCGTTTCACGATAGGTTGTAGCCATATCGTTCCGCTTTCGTCCTGCCGGACGTGCTCTGGCCTCCAGCGTGCGGGGGCTGGGGGCCTGGATGCCGGCTTCCGCAGGAATGACGGACGGCTACACAGAATCGTGATTTGCTCTAGGGTCTGGACTCATAACCAATAGATGACGATGGCAGCGAGGGCGACGGCGGCGAGGTAGTTGTATGCGAGCTTGTCGTAGCGGGTGGCGATGCGGCGCCAGTCTTTGAGCCGACAGAAGGTACGTTCAATGATATTGCGTGCCCGATAAGCGGTTTTGTCGAAGGGGTGTTTCCGCTTGCGAGTCGGATTGTTGGGGCTGACCGGCTGGCAGCCCCGGGTCTCCAGCCAGGCGCGCAACGCCTCACTGTCGTAGGCGGTATCGGCCAGGCAGCGGGCCGGACGCAGGGTGGCCACAAGGGCAGCGCCGACAGGCGCGTCCCCGCGATGGCCCGGGCCGATAATCAGCCGCCGGGGGCGGCCGGCCTCATCGACCGCGGCATGGATTTTCGTGGTCCGCCCCCCACGGGATCGCCCAATCGCCTGCTGCTGCGCCCCCCTTTTCCGCCCCCCGCCGACCGATGCGCCTTGACGTAGGTCGCATCGAGCATCAGCGTCTCGGGCGGGCCGCCGGCCGGGGCCAGTGCCGTGAAGACGCGCTCCCAGACCCCCTTCCGCGCCCAGCGCACGAACCGGTTGTACAACGTCTTGGACGGCCCATAGACGGGCGGCGTAGCGCGCCACCGACACCCGCTCTGCAACACGTGCACGATCCCCGAAATGACCCGCCGGTCGTCCACCCGCGGCACCCCGCGCGTGGCCGTCGGCAACAGCGGCTGGAGCCGGGCAAATTGGGCTGCGGACAGCCAGAACTGATTACTCATCGCTTCTTCCCTCCACGGCAGAGAGAGCAGCACACCCTGCTGGCCAAGAAAACCCCCTTTATGAGTCCTGACCCTAGTGCTTTCGTCGGCGTGTGTATCCCCGCGCTCGTTGAGGGCGGCCCGTCTTTGCTGGCCAGCCTGATTATCGTTGCCGCCGTGTTTCAGTTTGTGCTGGCTGCCCGTCTCTCCTTGTTGCGGCGCTTCATCACGCCGATGGTGGCTGGAACGATCCTCACCCTGATTCCCGTCACCGTCATGCCGGCGATCTTTCGGATGCTGACCAATGTGCCGGAGGGGACGCCGGGAGCCGCGGCCCCGACGAGTGCGGCGGTTACCTTTGCCACGGCTGTGGCGCTCGCGCTACGCGCCTCAGAGACGTGGCGACCATGGGCGCCGCTCATCGGGGTTGTGGCCGGCTGCATAGTGGGCGTGTGGTTCGGCCTGTATGACGTAGACCGGATCCTTGCCGTCCCCTGGTTCGGCTTACCGACCAACGCCTGGCCGGGCGTAGACCTGACGTTTGGCCCGGCCTTCTGGTCTCTCCTACCGGCATTTATGTTCGTGATCCTGGTCGGGACGACGGGAACCCTCAGCCATGCCGTTGCCGTGCAGCGGGTCTCGTGGCGCAAGCGGCGGGCGACCGATCTCCGCGCGGTCCAGGGCGCAGTGGCCGCAGTTGGCTTGGGCAATCTGCTGTGCGGCATCGCCGGGACGATCCCGTGCGGAACCCGTCCGTCAAGCGCGCCGCTTGTGGAGTTGACCGGCGTGGCAGCGCGTCGTGTCGGGGGGTGTATCGGCGTCATCTTCCTTGCCTTGGCCTTGCTGCCCAAGGTGATGACCGTGTTACTGGCCATTCCGAGCCCGGTGGCGGCCGCCTATCTCACAATTCTGGTCAGCCTCATCTTTGTCCAGGGCATGCAACTCGTCCTCCAAGGTGGAAACGACTACCGCAAAACGCTGGTGACCGGTGTGTCGTTTTGGATCGGGGTGGGCTTCCAGTATCAGGCCATTTTCCCTGACTACCTGAGCGGAACCCTGGAGGTGCTGCTGAGCAACGGCATCACCGCGGGGGGCCTTACGGTCGTCGGCCTGACCGTGTTCCTGGAGCTGACCGGTCCCCGCCGGTGTCGTCTGGACATGGAGTTGGCGATCGCGGGCCTGCCAAAGCTGACGGAGTTCTTGCGCGCCCTTGCCGCCCGCCTGGGGTGGGGTGCGGAGGCGACCCAGCGTCTGTGCTTGATCGGCGAGGAAGCGCTGACGAGTTTGGTGCAACAGATGGACGCCGAAGCGGCGGCGCGCACCAAGCCGCGATTGGTGAGGAAAACCTTGAAGACCACATCGCGCTGCTGGGGGAGCAGGTGGAGACACCCAGCGAGTGCGAACTCTCGCTACGTTTGCTGCGCCACTTCGCCTCGTCCGTGCGCCACCAACAGTATCACAACATTGATATTGTGACCGTGCGCGTTGACGGTTCGGCATAACCCCAGGAGAGGGGTCGGCCGTCATGTCGCGGTTCTCGCCGTGTAACGGAGAGAGAAAAGAGGTGTTGAGGGAGGGGGCTGTTGCTTATTCGTCCTCATCCGGCAGTCGGTAGGCCGTGCCGTCAACGAGGCGCTTGGCGTCGTAGTTCCAGTGGGTCATCCATTCTTCAATGACGTGATAGGCCGGACATTGGCCCTGGTCGATCTCCTCACGCAGCCGCTCCAGATAGATGGTCTCATTTTCTCCGGCCTCGTTGCAGTCGTTGTGTCGCTCCAGGCCCTCCCAGGCAATCGTGACCAACTCTTTGGCCAGATCGAGCAGGCGGATGCCCCGCACGCGTGCGCCCAGGGCCTGGCGGTGGGCTTGATAATAGGCTTCGAGACGTTCGTCCCAGCTCCATTTTTTGACCAGATCCCAGGCGGCTAGTAATGGGTCGGTATCGAAAAAGATGCCCTTGGTGAGGGCCGGCACGGCCAGCATGTATGCAAATGGCTGATTGTCGAAGCAGCGGATCTCCAGGTATTTCTTGATCCGCACTTCCGGGAAGAGGGTCGTCAGGTGAATGCCCCAGTCTTCCATGGTGGGGCGTTCCCCCGCGTGTCCTTGCTCCAGGAATTGGCGAAAGGACATATGGGTCATATTGATCCACTGGCCCTTGCGCACGATAAAATACATCGGAGTATTCAGCGCGTATTCGGCATAGTCTTCAAACGTCGGAGCGTCCGCAAAGGCAAAGGGCAGCAAGCCGCAGCGGCGTTTGTCCGTCTCGGTCCAGACATGACCGCGCATGGTCATGAAACCGTTCAGCCTGCCGTCCGAAATTGGGGAGTTGGCAAACATGGCGGACAGGATGGGCACGAGCCCCATGCTGGTCTTAAACTTCAGCATGGCGTCGGCTTCGTCGCTAAAGTCGAAATTGACCTGAATCGAAGCGGTCTGCTTCATCATGCGATGGCCCAGCGTGCCGACCTTTTCCATATACGGACCCATGATCGAATAGCGCGTTTTGGGAATCCACTGGATGTCATCCAGCGGGCTGACCGGCTGGACTCCCAGGTTCACGAAATCAATGTCCAATGCGTCCGCAATGGGCAGCAGATGTTTGAGGTGGCGACGGAGTTCTTTGTCCGCACAATGGACGGTCTCACACTGTTCGCCGGAGAGTTCGAGTTGCGCGCCCGGTTCAAGCGCGATATTGGCGCGCTCGCCTTGAAGGGCGATAATGCGGCCGTCTTCCTCCTGGGGTTCCCATTCCAGGGAGTCGGCCAGGCGGCTCAGGATATGCTCAATGCCGCGCCGTCCGGAGTAGCGCGCGGCGCGGCCACTCCGACGTGACACGCCGAGCAGTTCGTACTCTGTGCCAATACGCCACTCCTCCCGGGGCTTTGCGGCGTGAAAAAAATATTCGATGAGTTGGGCATGGTCTTCAATAACGAGACCCGCGTCCGGTCCTTCGACGTACTGCGACATCCGGTGACATCCTCCCCCTGTGTGAGGGCCCCTCCAGCAAGGCGGCCCCAAAGTAACCAGACGCAGAGGCTAAGGCAAGGGGATTTCGGAATGGGAGGAGCGAGCGACGAATAGCTCAGGCGCAATAGACTCCAACTCGCTGCTCTCTAACCCCGCTTAACAACAGCCGCTCATGCCAGGCGTTACCTACTTGAGGTCAGGACGGCTAATATGTACACTACTCATGTACATTTTATGTGGGGAGAATACATGTCTACAGTAACCACATACACGAACGCCCGGGCAACCCTTGCGGCGCTGTGCGATCAGGTTGCCTCGACCCGTGAGCCGGTAATCATCCAACGACGGGACGCGGAGGATGTGGCGCTGGTTTCGGCGGCGGAGCTTGAGAGCTTGATTGAGACGGCGCGTCTCCTTCGCTCGCCTAAAAACGCTGAGCGGTTGCTGGCAGCCCTTGCACGAGCTCGGAGTCGCGATCTCCCGCCGTCGTCGATTGAAGAACTCCGAAACGAGTTGGGCCTTGGCCAAGCGACGAGGTAAGCGAAACCGGACGCTTGTATCTCGTGACTGGGTTGCGGTGTTCCAGCCCGAATTTGTGGAGGACCTCAGGTACTGGGTCAGGACAGACCGAAGAGTGGCCCTGCGTGCCCTGGACTTGGTGCAGGCTGTTTTGCGAGATCCGTTTACCGGGCTTGGCAAGCCTGAGCCTCTTAAATATTTGCCAAGCGGAACGTGGTCGCGACGCCTGACTGAGGAACACCGCATTGTGTATATTGTCAGTGATGGGCGGATCGACTTTCTTCAGGCGCGTTATCATTACTAGAAGCTATGCTTTGCTTCTCATTGCGCCTCCTTGAGTTGACCCGTCACAAACTTGTGTAAGGTGCTGGCAATGAGGGTCTGGTACGGCATCCCTTCGGCGACGGCCCGTTTTTTAATCTTTTCCAAATCTCGAGCTGATATCCGAATATTGATACGCTTGCCTTTTTGGAGCGTCTGGCTTGCAGCAGCTTCTAGCCGTTGCTTCTCCGCTCTGAAGTTTGTGATGCTTTCAAACTCTCCACGCTCGAAGTCCCGGAGGATAGAGCGTTCCTCCTCGTCCAATTTGAGTCGATTCTGCTTCATCCGAGGTACTCCTTGGTTGCTTTGCGACTGGGAATAATGGTTTTCAGAAAACGGGCGCCTTGCGCCTTCAGGTAAGGCACGAGATAAACGTAGCCGTCAATGTTGAGCACGATGATGTTTTGCTTGGGATAGCGGTCTGCATTCGGATGTTTGATAACGTCCAACACATCACCGTTCTGAATATGAAAGACTACCTCCTCAAAGCTGACTCCTCGTACCCTTTTCAGAAATTCATTTTTCTCATTATTCCAGTCAAAATCGCTCACACCGGATACGATTCCATTATGTGTGCCTTATGTCAACATTATGCCCTAGGCTTACCCCGGAGTGCCTCCTGAGCGCTGAGATAGGTGGCAAAAGGGCAGTGCGTACCACAGCGATGCTCCCCTGCCAGGGTGAGGGCGCGGCGGAGCGCGGCCTCCATGGCGGTAAACCAGCCGGATTGAGCGGGGAAGAGATTTGCCGGTCCGATTCGGCCGGCGATGCCGGTTGTTTCAAATAACTGCATGGCCTCGGGACGCAGGCCCAGGATGAGGAGGGTTTTGCCGGCGCTCTCCAACTGCCGCTGGCTGGATTCGAGCAGGCTGGCGATGGTGATATCCAAGCCCTGGGTCTGACGGATGCGGAGAATAACGACACGGATATGAGGCTCGGCATTCACGCGTTCAATCAGGGCTTGGAGTTCTCCGGAGGCGGCAAAAAATAACGGGCCCGTCAGATTGAGGACACGAATGGCGGAACACTGCTGTCCCCGCTCTTCCTGCTCGTGGTCCACCTCTCGAAAGCGGCCTTTCTCGCTGATGGTCATCTCTCGGATCGTGAGCAGGCGGACGCGACGTAAAAAGAGGAGAACGCTAATCCCGACGCCGATATAAATGGCCTGGTCGAGCGGCACGAGCCACGTCCCGAGAAGCGTGGCGAGAAATGCCACCCGGTCGCCTCGGGTGCCGCGCAGTATCATCCGAATCCGACCCCTGTCGATGAGGTCTGAGGCCAGGACGAACAGCAGACCGGCCAGACTGGCAATCGGCGTCTGATTGACAACCGGTCCGAAAAAGAGCAGCACCGCCAGCATCAGTAGTCCGCAGAACAGCGCCGACAGACGGCTGTGTGCCCCGGCCTGCTGATTTAAGGTCGAACGGGCCAAACTGCCGCTGACCGGATAGCCGCCCGAGAAAGCCGCGGCGATGTTCGCCAGCCCTTGGCCCGAAAATTCGGCGGCCATATCAAGCCGCTGCCCCGACCGGGCGGCAAGCGTCCGGGCCACGGAACTGGACTCAACCAGGGACAGGACGGCACAGGCCAGTGCCGTCGGTAGCAGGCCCGCCCACTGGTCCAGGTGGGGGACGGTGAGCGGCGGCAGGCCGGTTGGCAGGGGGGCGAGGTCGGCAACCAGGTGGAGCCCGGCGTCAGACAACTGAAAGCCGCGGGCCACACCGATGCTGAGCCCTAGGGCGATAAGCGAGGCTGGCAGACGGGGATAGAAGTGACGCAGAGACAGGACGCAAACAATGGTGCCGAGGGTGAAAAGGACGGCCAGCAGTTGGACTTCCGTAAGCGAAGACAGCCAGCCGCCGATCATCTGAGCGGGATTGCCCGCAACGCGGGTCGTGCCGGTTGCGTTGGGAAGCTGGCCGATCATAATCAGGACCGCGGCGCCCGAGATATACCCGCGGACAACCGGCTGGGAGATATAATCGGCGAGCGCGTCGAGTCGCAGCAGCCCGGCGAGAAATTGGACCACCCCAACCATAAAGGCCAGGGTGACACCGACGGTCATGGGGCTCGCGCCACCGTGCGCCACCTCGGCGGCGACGGCAGTGCCAACCAGCAGGCTCACGGCGTTCGTGGGGCCGGTCACAACATGCCGGGAGCTGCGGAACAGCGCGCCCACTATGGCCGGCAGGGCGGCCGCATACAGGCCCATGGCCGGGGGCAGACCGGCGATCATGGCATAGGCCACGCCTTGGGGAATGTCGAGAAAGGTCACGCTCGGACTGGCCAGCAGGTCCCGCGGGAGATGACGAAGCTGGTAGGCGCGGAGGTCGAGAAACGGGAGAAAGCGCTTCATCAGTCCTTAGGTGGGCGCTCCGTCTCGGGCAGTTGATAGTTCTCTCGACCCGGCTTGAGCGGGCGTAACATCCAGTAGGGCCGTCGCGTGCCGTCGGGCGAGACCCGACTGGCCGGTCGGGTCAGTTCGAGCCACTGCTTATACGCGGCGTGCGACTTGTCCGTATCGACGTGGATATCTCCATACTGATCGCCCTTTTGAGCGGGGCTGACGCGGACGGCCTGGTGCCAGCAGTGCATGCCGGAGACCGGGTCAGGATGGACCGGAAAGGTGAGGTTTTGATGCACGCCGGTATCCGTCCACCAGATGCGTGCGCTATCGGCATCCTCGCTCGGATAGCCGTGTACGCCCCGCTTGCGAGACAAGTGCCACTGATTGCCGTTGCGGTCGAGTCCGACCGTGGCCATCATCTGCCGCTGGCCGGCCTGGTCGAGCTTCCAGCGGCCCATGTGGTGACTACAGCCAACGACGCCGGGTCGAATCCCTTCCGTCACCCAGGCTTTGAGCACGAAATAGCCGATCTCGGTTTCGACCCGGACGAGGTCTCCCGTGCCCACGCCCAGGCGTTTGGCATCACCGGGATGCAGCCAGAGCGGGTTGGTGTGGGCAATCTCGTCCAGCCATTTGGCGTTTGCGCTCCGGGTATGAATCTGGACCGGCAGGCGAAAGGTCGGGATCAAGACCATTTGGTCGTCTGCGAGCCGGTCGGGATGGATGTGACTCTTGATATACGTGGGGAGAGTGTATTCCGGCCAGCCCCAGTCCTTGAGGGTCTTGGAATAGAATTCGAGACGGCCGCTCGGGGTTGGAAAGCCGCGATAGACGGGAGTCTCTTGGGTCTTTTGGGTTTCTTGGGTCTGGGGGGTCTGGGGAGTCGCTTGGGTTTCTTGGGTCTTTTGGGTCTGGGAGGTGTTTAGCTGAATCCCGACTGGGCGACGGCCGTCCGTATCGCCGTCGGGTGAGGGCAGGGGGACGATATTCGGGCCGGCGGGCTTGGGGCTTGCGGTGAAGACGCGGCCCAGACTGTCAACCTGGGTATTGTCCAGCTCGGCCGGCGGGACCGTTTGGGCGTGAACGGCGCCGATGTTTTTTTGGATTTCAAAGGCGCCGTAGCGACGCATATAGGCCAGCGGCGAGAGTCCCTGGGCCGCAGCGTGGGCCGGCAGACCTGGGACCGACTGCTCAAAGATAAACCCGTAATACTCGTCCAGGGTCAGCTTCTGGCCTGGGTGGGCTTTGGATTCAAAGTATTGGCGTATCCCCAGCGCGCCATCCGGGTCGACCTGCCAGGATAACTCGATCCAGAACTCATTCTCTTCCCAGACTGCGCCTGGGTTTGCCTGGCGCGTGTCTGTCACCGGCTGGCCGAGGCGTTCTCTGGCGGTTCGCAGGACGGGCTGACGGAATCCGATCCACTGGGCGTCATGCGTTTCGTAGGAATGCGTGTCGTGGCGCTCGCTGCCGACGCCCATGGGCAGGATGTAATCGGCGAAATAGGCGCTCTCGTTCCAGGTCGGAGTCAGGGCGACGTGCAGGCCGATTTTCTGTTCATCACTGAGGGTTTCAATCCACGAAAACCCGTCGGGATTGGTCCAGACCGGGTTATACACCCGCGTGAAGTAGACATCGAGTTTCGCGCGTTCTTCTTTCAGAAAATGCGGCAGGAGAAAAGAGAGTTCGTTGATTGCCAGCGGGTACTCGACCGGCCAGGAAAGCGTATTCCACATGGCCGGGTGGGGTGGGGTATGGATGGGCCGCGGCACGAACTTGTTCCAGGCGTTGGGATACGTCCCACCCGGTGTCGCCACCGCGCCCATGAGCGCGTTGAGGAAAAACAGCGCTCGCGCGACCTGCCAGCCGCCGAGATTCCCGGCGGAGGCGCTCCGCCAGGTGTGGGTCGCCAGGCGTGTGCCGGCTGAGGCCACCAGGCTGGCGATGGTTTCAATGGTTTGCGGACTGATTCCGGATTCCTGGGCGGCAAACGCAAGGCTGTAGTGCGTATAGAGCTGTTTGAGGACGGCTTCAAAGTTTTCAAACGTGGGTTCCAGGTCGGGCCGTTCTTCCTGGAGATATTCCTGCCAGTTCCACCAGTCCTGTACGAAGGTACGGTTATAGTGTTCGTGCTGAATCAGGTGATTGGCTATGGCGAGCAGAATGGCGGCCTCACTGCCCGGATAGGGTGCAACCCAATGGTCGGCATGGGTGGCGCTATTGGACAGGCGGACGTCAAAGACGATGAGTTTGGCCCCGCGCTGCTTGGCGTCCATGATGCGCTGGGCGTGCGGATTAAAATAATGGCCCGATTCCAGGTGAGCGCTGATGAGAAGGATGACCTCGGCATGTTCGTGGTCAGGGCTGGGGCGGTCCGCACCCATCCAAAAATGATAGCCGGCGCGGGCGCCGGACGAGCAGATATTGGTATGGGAGTTATGGCCATCGACGCCCCAGGCGGCCAGGACGCGCTCGGTGTACCCATCCTCACCCGGCCGGCCAACGTGGTACATGATTTCGTTGTGCCGGTCTTCCTGGAGCGCTCGCCGCAGACGGCCGGCAATATCCCGCAGCGCCTCGTCCCAGGAGACCGGTTGCCACTTACCCTCGCCGCGTTTGCCGGCCCGTTTCAGGGGCTGCAGGATGCGGTCGGGGTCGTTGACCTGGTTGAGGGTGGCCGGGCCCTTGGCGCAGTTCCGGCCGCGTGAGGCCGGGTGTTCCGGGTTGCCCTCAAATTTTCTGACGGCGAGCGTCTCCGGATCGACATAGGCCAGCAGACCGCAGGCCGACTCGCAGTTAAAACACGTGGTGGGAATCAACATCGAGCGTTGTTCGACGCGCTGCGGCCAGGCGCGTGCGTCCAACTCAACCCAATCGTCCCAGCGTTCCTTGGGAGGAAAAGACGCCAGGTGGTTGCGACTTGGCCCCGGATAAAAAGTCTCACCCCGCGCCTCCGTATCCTGGCGAGCGGCAGACACGCGTTTATGAGGTCGCTCAATACTCATGGTCATACTTTCTAGGCGAGCGGTACGCTTTGCCCGGCCTGCACGTAGGCGTGTTCATACGCCAGCAATCCGATGAGGGCCGCACCCCCGGCCAGGATGCCGACCCACGGGGCGAGCAGGCCGAGAGAGACAAGGAATATGCCAGCCCAGAAATACGTCCGGTATTGCCCCTGCGTCATCTCGGCCGCGGCCAGATGAGCATGGACGGTGGGATGGTGCAGGCTGATTTCCCCGCTCACCAGCAGGAGATGCAGCGCACACACTATGCCCAACAGCGTGGCGACTGGTGAAACCACGGCGGGTGCCCACCAGACCGCACAGGGGAGGAGGGCGGCGGCTCCCGCGATAATCGTCTGGACGAGAAAATGGAAGGGCAGGAGGGGGTTTTGCCATAAGTCACGGGCGGTCGATTGAGCAAAGAGATAGGCGGTATACACGCTGGTCAGCACGCCAAGGGGGATACCGAGTAGCATCAGGCCCGACTGCCAGGCAGTTCCGCCCGCAAAGAGACTGGCCAAAAAGTGGAGGATCAGCACACTGCCAAAACCCAGGATGATAAACGCGCCCCTGACCAGCCAACTCCTCCACTGCGGGCGGGTAAAGATCAAGACAAAGCGCTCGGGGTGGTCCAAATCGGCGATGAGAATCAGACCGGTGAGGGTCAGAAAGGCCCCGCTCAGAATCGGGGCAACCCATTGCCAGAGTATATGCCCCGGACTCAGCAGGCCAAAGAGCACCAGCAAGGCCGGAATCAGATACGCGCCCGAGGCCATCCCTTTGGTCCAGGTATACAGGCTCAGCCGCCAGTCCCACGGGGCCCGGTGCGGCACGTCATAGGCCAGCACGGCGTGAGCGGAGCTATTGGGCCGGGTTGGATGGCCCGAGGTCACCTGCTGCGCTCCCCGGCCCTGCTCACTCCACAGAAACAGGCCGCCCTCGGGCCGGGTGGCGGCCAGCGGGTCGAGCGTGGCCTGGTGGGCACCGGTGTAGAACAGTTTGGGGTGGGTTTCCTTTTCGGGACGCCGTACCGCAACGGGCTCGCGGCCCACGATGGCCGCGACTCTTGAACCGGGGTCATTCAGGTCGCCCACCATGATCGCCTCTGTCGGGCACACCACCACGCAGGCCGGCTCCAGGTTCATATCGATCCGGTGCGCACAAAAATTGCACTTCTCGGCCGAGTGGTCCTCGGGATTGATAAAGATGGCATCGTACGGGCAGGCCGCAATACAGGCTTTACAGCCAATACAGATGGACTTGTCGAAATCTACAATGCCGTCAGGCCGGGCGTACATGGCGGCGGTCGGACAGGCGTGGGTGCACGGCGCGTCCTGACACTGATTACATCGATTGACCTGAAAAGCCCGCCGGGCGTTGGGGAAGGTGCCCACGTCGGTGTATTTCACATAGGTGCGGTTGACCGACAGCGGGACCTGATTCTCTGATTTGCAGGCCGTGCTGCACGCATGGCAGCCGATGCATTTGGTGTGATCAATGACCTTGGCCCAGCTCACTCCGGGTGCTGATTGGGACGCTTCGTGAGGGGCTGTTTCCATGCAGTCTGCTCCTTCCCAACTAGCGTGCGGTGGGCAACTGTTGCTCGTTCCAGTCCAGCATCCCCCCCTTGAGATTCGAGACATGCCCGAATCCCAGGCCGGTCAGAATGGCGGCGGCCGTTGTACTGCGGACTCCGGCCCGACACACCACGATGATATGGCCGTTCTTGTGGTGCTCAATCTCTCCCGCGCGAACCGGCACCTCTTTGAGCGGGATGAGGATGCTGCCCGGGATATGGCCGAGGTCATCGCTGTATTCGTCCGGCTCACGTACATCGAGCAGGAGCGGGGGGGCAGCGCTCTCCCGTTGGGCCTGGACTTCTTGGGCGGAAAGCTGGCGCACGCTATTCAGCGCGGAGAGACTCGGAAACTGGATGGATTGGTCTTCAATGGCGGACTGGTTCGGCTGGAGAACTTCCTGGATTTTATCCGGCAGCGAGAGGTGGAGGTTGTTCATCAAATCGACATATTCCTGGCGACTGCGACCGGCCACGCGCGGATTTGTCTGTTTTTCTTCACCGATAGTGGATTGGGTATGCCCCCGATAATCATGACCGGGAAAGACCAGTGTGCTGTCGGGCAGCGGAAACAATTTATGATAGATGCTGTCGTACTGGGCGCCTGGGTCGCCCTCGGGAAAGTCGGTCCGCCCGGTGCCGTGGATAAACAGGGTATCGCCGGTGAACACCCGGTCCATGGCGTGGAGGCACATGCTGTCGGGCGTGTGGCCTGGGGTCGCGAGCACGTACGTGGTGAGCGTCCCGACTCGGATGAGCTGCCCGTCTTCGACATGCCTGTCAACGTGCGGGGCGGGGGCGCGCCGATGCATGATCACCGGCGCGTCGGTGAGCGTACGGAGTTCCCAACTGCCCGTCAGATGATCGGCGTGGGTGTGCGTATCGATAATGCTGTCAAGCGTATAGCCATAATAGGCGAGCAGGGCGAGGTAGCGGTCGGTTTTTCCCAAGACTGGATCAATGAGGGCGACTTCACGTGTTTTTTCGCACCCAATCAGATAGGTCTTGGTGGCGCTGCGGTTGAGTTCGCGAAACAGCATGATGAGCGCTCTTCATCTGAAGTTAAGGCAAGTAGTATGAAATCTACCATACTTTTTTCAAATACGGAAAATAGAAAAATAATGCCAAGACTCAGGGGTGATATGTATCGGTTCCTCGGCGCCTTTCTCCTTGGACTGCTCTGCCTGTCCTGCGAAAGCGTGCGCTCTCCTGGCCCGAGACAGCAAACGGAGACCGAAAGGGACGTCCTCGGACTGCGGGGGCCCGTCAGATCGTTATCCATCTTTCGGGCCGACTTAGTGAAACAGGGTGACAAGTGGGAGTCGCAGGCAGAACTACCGATCCGTACGGATCGGTTTGACCGGCGGGGCCATCTCACCGAGCGCCTCTCCTATGACCCGGCTGGAACGCTCCGCGAGCGAACGGTCCTTTTGGACGACGCGAGGACCAACGAAAGAGAAGTGCGGCGCTACGGGCCGGAGAACAGCCTCTCTGGACGCATTGTCTCATCCTATGCTGACCATGGAGCCCTAGCTGAGTCGCGTTCGTATTCGGCCGGGGACGTGCTGACGGAACGAGCAGTTTTTCAGTATGACGCCAACGGAAGAGAAACCGAGTCCCAGACCTATCAGCCGGGCGGTGAGCTGAAAAACCGTACGGCCTCACGTTACGATGTTCAGGGCAATATTGAAGAGCAGTTGTGGTATGACGCAGCGGATACGCTGGTGAAGAAGGTCGTCTACCAGCGCGATTTTCAGGGAACCCTGGTGACCCGAGTCTCTTTTGTCTATGCGGCCAACTCGCGGCTGAGTGAGCGCACGGACATCCACTTCAATAACAACGGCGACCCGACCGAGCGTATCGTGTACGTGGACGATGGTCGGCAGCGCCACACCGAGATGTTTACCTATCGGTACGACGCCTTCGGCAACTGGACGACCCAAACGGTCAAGCGCCAGGTCGTCAATAAGAACGCCTCCTATTTTAGACCGACGCGGATTATCTTTCGTGTTTTTGCGTACTATGAAAGAGGGGGAACGTAATCCGGCCCTGGTGTTGCACCCGTACGCTTGGATGGGGTCTGCCCTGAGGAGTGGCACAGGCGGCGAACGGGTCTGCTAGGCCCGACGGGTGAGGATACAGCCCAGCTCGTGCAGTCCGGCTGGATGCGGAATGGAGAGCGGCTCAGCGTCCCGCCATTCCCAGCGAGCGTCCTGAAAAAGTTGGTGCATGGTATCGAGGTCGCACGGAAACGGCGGACCATCCGGGTTTGTGGCTTGCATAAAGAGCGCAAACAGCTGTCCGCCCGGCTTGAGCCACGAGAAGAGTTGGCGTTCGTAGTCCTGGCGGGTTGAGGGGTCGAGGGCACACAGACAGGTCTGGTCGTAGATGGCATCGAAGGGGTCCGGTGCGTCCCAGTCGAGTAAGTCGGCTTGAATGACTTGTGCGGTAACGCCCGCGTCCTCAATCAGCTGTCGAGCGCCGTGTATTGCCGCTGGGGCGAGATCAACCCCGGTAACAGCAAACCCCTGCTGCGCCAGGGTGACCACCTCACGGCAACGCCCACAGCCGGGAATAAGGAGCCGACACGGTTGTAACAGCCCTTGCTCAAGCCAGGTGAGGAGGGCCGGGTTGGCTGATTCCCGCTGCCAAGCGGTGTGGCCTGTGCGATAGCGAGTTTCCCACTCCGCTCGCCGAGTCGCCGTATCACTCACGCTCGTCTCCTGACCTCGGACGGAGACCTCCCAGCGCTGATGCGCTGGGAGGTCAGTCTCAAAGGGGCTCGAATCCAGACCGTCTGAAGAGATGGGGTCGGACCCGGAGCTATTTGAAGGTGTCGCGCGGAAAGGTCTGGGTGTCACCAGAGATAAAGGTGAAGGGGAGAGGCCCGTGCACATTGGAGTTGGGATCCCCTCTATATTCAATTTCCCCATTCACCGACCCGCAATTCTCTGGAATAGTGAGCCTCACCTTGGTAACGATGATTTCGCCGATGCGCATAGCTACGGGAATCGTGGCCTCTCCATTGACGACTTTTTCTGTTGCCCCTTCGTCCTGGGGGACAAACACGGGCGGCTGCTGTGCCGACTGGACCTCGGCGCGAAAGCACTCGAAGTCGTCGATCCCTGTCACCACCATCTTGCTGCCGCCGGAAATGGCCTCTTCGTCGCCTTCTGAACGTTCGGCTCCCAATTCGCATCCCGTCCATGTCAAGGCGGCTCCGAGCATCGCTACAGCTAGAAACGTATTCGTATGCATTGCTCATCTCTCCTTTCTTTTACCTGTGTCCCTACTGAGAAATTTTTTGTTCTGATTTGTCCATCCAGTGTTTCAGCAACCGCTCTACATTGCTACTATCAATCTTCTGCTTTTTTTCTTTGGAGAGTGGCCGCCTTTCCAAGGAAGAGATAGTCTAACCCATCGGTCAGCCATTCACCATAGAAGAGAATCAGAGCCATATACCAAATGCTCAAAGCCGACAAGCTCACAATCCCAGTCAAAGTATCCCGGCAGGAGAGGTTAGCGTACCGCTGCCCGCAGCGCCTCGGCCAGCGCCATAACATCTGCCTCAGTATTGTAGACATGCGGAGACACGCGAATGGAAGCGCCACGCTGTGAGACATACACCTGGCGCTGACGTAAGGCTTCGAGAATAGCGGGAATCTGCTCGGCAGCGGCAATCCGGATACCAAACAAGTGGGCTGCCCGCTCGTGTGGTGAGGCGAGTGTGTAGGGAGTCCCGTCAAGGGCCTGGCCAAGTGCGCTGCTCAACTGCGCGCAGTAACGCTGAATATTACTGACCCCCCATGCATCGATCTGCTTGAGGGCTGCCAGGAGCATGGGAATCATAATAAAATTCGAGCGCTCCCCGGTATCAAAGCGTCGCGCCCCTGGTTGGTATGCAGACTGATAATTGATTAAGGCGCTGAAATGCTGGCTGTCTTTGCGGTTAATCCAGTTGTGTTCAAATGGCTCACCGTTCAGCAAGCGATCGCCGACAGCCGCGAAGCTGTATTGGTAAGGGCCGAGCAGCCATTTATAGCCGGCGCAGACCAAAAGGTCGGGCTGAACCTGCTCGAAATCAAACGGCAGAGCGCCGACCGACTGGGTGCCGTCCACAATAAACAGCGCGCCCACCTCGCGGGCGCGCTGTCCAATCTGTTCCAGCTCAAAGAGGGTGCCGTCTGTCCAGTGCACACTGCTCAGAGCCACGACGGCAGTCTTGGTATCGATGGCTTCGAGAAAGCGTGTGTTCCAGACTGTTCCCGGTGCCTGGGCTTCTCGGGGCCGGTCAACCCGGCGCAAGGTTGCGCGCGTGCGCTTGCACTGCTCCAGCCAGGGATAGACATTGCTCGGGAACTCTTCACCGGGAATCACGACGTTCTGTTGCGGTGTGAGCGGCAGGTTGTATGTCGCGATACCCATCCCATAGCTGACCGCGGGAATGAGGGCGACCCGCTCGGGCGAGGCGTGAATGAGGCGGGCGAACGCCTGGCGCAATTCTTCGGCCGGATCAAAAAAATCTGCGGGCGCGATCGCGGCGGGTACGGCTTTGCGTCGCAGGCCGTTGATGCCGGCCGTCTCAACGGCTTTTAACAACGGCGACATATAGGCACAGTTGAGGTAGTGCTGACCGGCAGGCAAGGAAAACAGATCGCGCTGGCATTGCATCGGTGTGCTCGTTTCTCGGCTGGGCTCTATCCTGAACGATCAGCATTCGAGGGGGATGATATCAAGGTCCTGTACGGCGGGCGTGCGGCTCTCCGAGCAGACATACGTGGTTTCCATTCTTCTCTTGTGCTAGCGTAACACTATGGGCCGGGTTTGCCAGCAGTATTGTGTCACCTTTCTTTTTCTGGTGGTACTCCTGCATTGCACGCAGATGTGCCTTGCGGCCGGTCATACTCGGACGACCAGTGTCTCTCCTCCGGCTCAGAGCAGCCAGACAGGCCCGTGTCATACATCGGACAAGGAGTCGCATTCCGCTCCTGAGAAGTGTCCGGATTGCGGAGAGCATTTCTTCCTCAAGCCTCTGGTAGCGGGAGGCGCGGAACTGTCTGCTGCTTCACCTGCGTCGCGTTCTCTTTCGTTTTTGGACGCGTTGGTGAGTTTTGCCCCCCGGCCGTTATCCCTTGATCTTCGGCTCTCAGCAGGACGGGCTCAACGTTCTGTCCCACTGTATCTGTCCTTCTCTATTTTCCGTCTCTAAACCCCCAGGCTATCACCCTGACGGTGGTAGTTGCCCATTCCTGTATCGCGACGGCGTATGAACGCCGAACCGCGCTGTGTGTGTCTTCCGAAGACGCACTCTCATACCAGTAGTGAGAAAGTAGCCGCTTATGATGAACGGTTTCGCGTGGCGATTCCTGATTGTTGCACTTGCCGTCATAACTCCCCTGCCGTCGGGGTGCGCGCCGGCTCCCATCTTCACTGCGCGTACCGGAGGAGGGCCATCTCCCATGCCTCAAGGCAATGCTTTGCGACCCGTTCTGGGAGAAGACTCGCCTGGTACGGTCAGCACCCCAGGGAGACAGGCGGAGTCTAGCGCCTCTGCGCCAGGACGATTTCCTGGGACCCTGCATGGCTATCTCCGCTCTGCACTCGAAAACAGCGCTGGGCTGCGGGGGAGTTTTGCGGCCTATCAAGCGGCTCTCAAAAAACGTCCTCAAGTCACTGCTCTCGCCGACCCTCGACTGACCTATGGGTATTTCCTGCGTTCGGTTGAGACTCGGGTCGGAGCGCAACAGCATCGGCTCGGCATGAGCCAAGCGTTTCCGTGGTTCGGAACGCTGACGCTACGTGGTGATGAGGCAGATTTCGAGGCGCGCGCGGCCTTTTATCGTTTTCTGAGCCTCAAGAACAAACTCGTTTTTGACGTGGCCAAGACGTATGCCGAACTGGTCTATCTGCATGCTGCGGTCCGCATTGCCGAAGAGACTCTCCAACTTGTTCAATCCTGGGAAAAAGTCCTCCAGGTCCGTTTTCGCTCTGGGATCGGGACACATAGCGATCTGGTCCGCGTGCAGACCGAGCTGGGACAATTAGAGGACCGCCTCGCGGAATTCCGTGAGGTCAGACAACCGACCCAGGTGGCGTTCAACGCACTGTTGAATCGTCCCACGCCGGCACCTATTCACATTCCTCCCCGCCTGCTCCTGGACCCGGCTCTGGATGCAGAAGCGAGCGCCGCCCGGCAGTTGACCGAAGAGACTGTCCTCACCGGTAATCCTGGGCTTGCGCGCTTCGATGCGCTCATTCAGGCGAGACGTGTGGGCGTCGAACTGGCCGGGAAGGCGGCCTACCCCGATTTTACGCTCGGCCTTGATTATATCGCGACGGATAAGCGTCCGGGGCCAACGGACAGCGGCAAAGATGCCCTGCTGCCGACGCTCTCAATGACTCTCCCGATCTATTGGCAGAAGAATCAGGCCAGCGTCGAGGAAGCGGTCCTGCGGCAATACAGCATTGAGGGGCAGCGTCGGGATAGCGCCGCTGTGTTAGCCTCAGACTTTGCCCGAGCGCGATTTGCGCTGCGCGATGCCGAGCGCAAGATTGCTCTCTTTACCCATACGCTGCTGCCCAAAGCCGAAGAGTCTATTGAGGCCAGCTTTACTGCCTATGAAAGTGGCGAGGCTGGCTTCTTGGATGTGCTCGATTCAGGCCGGAGGTTGCTGGATTTTGAACTCTCGCTGAGCCGGGCACGAACGGATCGAGCCATCGCCATCGCGCAGCTTTTTATGCTGAGGGGTGGATACAGTGATTTCCTCTCCGTTGAAGAGAGGGGAAGGTGAATCCAATGGGGAATATCAACGTTTTCGTGATGAAAGGCTTGCTCCTGTGTGTGACGATATTGACAGGGGTTGGGAATAGCATCGCCCAGCACGCAGGGCATGACACACCGGGACACGCCTTGCCTGCCACCGCCCCGCATGGAAGAGCGCCGGAGACCTCCGGTCAGGAGATTCTGCTCAGTGACGCTGCCAAGAGGTTGATCCAGCTTGAGACCGCGCTGGTGGAACGGAAATGGGTTGAGCGGGAGGTACGGCTCGTCGGGAAGATTGATTATGACGAAACGCGGCTCAAGCATATTACTGCCTGGGTGCCCGGACGCGTAGACCGGCTGTACGTGAACTATACCGGGATTCGGGTCAACAAGGGTGACCATATGGTCTCCCTCTACAGTCCGGAATTACTCTCTGCTCAGGAAGAGCTGATTCAGACCGCCCGTTCACTCGACCGGCTGCGTGGGAGCGCCAGTACCATCGTGAAGCGCTCTTCGGAGCGCTCGGTGCAAGCCGCGCGCGCCAAGCTGCGCCTTTTGGGATTGACGAGTATACAGGTGGGCCAGATTGAAAAGCGGGGACAGGCCGATGAGCACGTCACCATCTACGCTCCTATGGGCGGGATTGTGGTGGAGAAGCAGATCAACGCGGGCATGTATGTGAACACCGGCACCGAGATTTACACGATTGCCGACCTGTCACATCTGTGGCTGTATCTGGACGCCTATGAATCTGATCTGTCCTGGATTCGCTATGGGCAAGCGGTGGCATTTCGTGCCGAGGCGTTCCCCGGAGAGGAATTTCACGGAGTGGTGTCGTTCGTTCAGCCCTTCCTTAATGTTGAAACACGGACAGTCCGGGTGCGAGTGAATGTTGAAAATCTCGACCTCAGGCTGAAGCCTGGCTTGTTCGTCACCGCAATGATCAAGGCTCAGATTTCGGACCGGGGAACCGTCATAGGTCCTTCTTATACCGGACAGTATATCTGCCCCATGCATCCCGAGGTGATCCGTGAGGCGGCGGGAAGTTGCCCGATTTGCGGAATGCCCCTGGTCCTGGCCGACAACTTCCCGCTGGTTGGCCACAACCATGAGCACGAGGTTGGGCCACCGCTGGTCATTCCTGCGTCAGCGCCGCTCATTACCGGGAAGCGCGCTATTGTGTACGTGCAGAAGCCGGGCACTGGGGCTTACGAGGGCCGAACCATTACGCTCGGTCCACGCGCGGGGGACTATTACCTTGTTCGAGAGGGGCTCCACGAGGGGGAGCGGGTCGTTTCAAGCGGCTCGTTCAAAATTGATGCCGACCTCCAGATTCAGGGCAAACGCAGCATGATGAGTCCACACGGTGGGCGCGCAGGCGGCGCGCATAGGCATTGATCCATACAGACATCCCAGAGCGTATTATGAACGCCGCCATTCGCTTTTGCCTGGAAAATAAGTTGGTCGTGACCCTCGTCATTGTCGGCATGACTGCGTGGGGCGTCATGGTTGCCCCGTTTGACTGGCAGCTCTCTTTCCTGCCTCGCAATCCTGTTCCGGTCGATGCCATCCCGGACATTGGCGAGAATCAGCAAATTGTCTTTACGAAATGGCCGGGACGATCTCCGCGTGATGTGGAGGACCAAATCAGCTATCCGCTAACGGTTTCCCTGCTGGGGATGCCCGGTGTCAAAACCATCCGAAGCTTTTCCTATTTTGGATACTCATCCATCTACATCATTTTTAAGGACGATATCGACTTCTATTGGTCACGGTCGCGCGTGCTGGAGAAACTCTCCAGTCTTCCGCAGGACCTGTTGCCGGGTGATGTTTCGCCCGCCCTGGGGCCGGATGCGACCGCCCTGGGGCAGATTTTTTGGTATACGCTCGAAGGCCGTGACCCTGAGGGCAATCCGACCGGTGGCTGGAATTTGGACGAGATTCGTAGCGTCCAGGACTGGTACGTCCGCTATGCGTTGCAAGGGGCGGAGGGAGTCGCCCAAGTAGCCTCCATCGGCGGATTTGTCAAAGAATACCAAATCGACGTCAACCCCGATGCGCTTCGGGCGTATGACGTCAGTCTGGCCCAGATCATAAACGCGGTCCGGAATTCCAATCTCGACGTCGGGGCGCGAACGATCGAAGTGAACCGGGTGGAATATATCGTCCGCGGCGTGGGCTTTATCCAGACGCTCCAGGACATCGAGGAGATCGCTATCAGCGTTCGGGAGAACAATATTCCGGTTCAGGTCAAAGATGTCGCTCAGGTGCGTCTTGGTCCGGCGCTACGACGCGGAGCGCTCGATAAGGATGGGGCTGAGGTCGTGGGTGGGGTCGTGGTTGTCCGCTACGGCGAGAATCCGCTGGCGACAATCCAGAACGTACGGGTGAAGATTGACGAAATCTCTCCCGGGATGCCGGAAAAGACCTTAGCCGACGGCACGGTGTCAAAACTCACGCTCGTGCCCTTCTATGACCGGACCGGCTTGATTCTTGAGACCCTCGGGACACTCCGGGCCGCGCTGACGGAAGAAATCCTGGTGACCGTCATCGTGGTGGTCGTTATGGTCTTCCACCTGATGAGCGCCTTCCTGATTGCGCTGGTGCTTCCCCTGGCGATCCTTATTGCCTTTATCCTCATGCAATCGTTCCAGGTGCAGGCCAATATTGTGGCCCTCTCCGGGATTGCGATCGCCATTGGCACCATGGTCGATATGGGCATTGTGCTGTGTGAGAATATTCTCTTCCACCTCAACGCCGCCCCCTCGGATAAGAGCCGTCTGGAGATAGTCTATGAAGCAACCATCGAGGTTGCCGGGGCGGTACGCACCGCAGTCCTGACGACGGTTGTGAGTTTTGTACCCGTGTTTGCCCTCCAGGCCGCGGAAGGAAAACTGTTTGCGCCACTGGCGTATACCAAGACCTTTGCTCTTCTTGGAGCGCTGTTTGTTTCGCTGATCGTTATCCCACCGGCCGCCCATCTCCTTTTTCGTGATTGGACGGGCTGGCCAAGACTGAGGCGAGGACTGTCTCTTGCAGAGGCTGTTGCAGGCCTCCTTCTGATTGGAACTTACCCTTTCCCCGGCCTCGTCCTGATGCTGCTGGGGGTTTATAACTTGGCGCGTGAGACGTTGCTCGCTCGTTATACGTGGCTTTCCCGTTCCGAACGCTACGTCGTTCCGGCTGCCATTATCGTGATTACACTGTTCTTTCTTGTTCGGTCTTGGCTCCCCATTGGGATAGAAACGGGGACATCGAGCAATATGGTCTTTGTGGGCGTGCTGATTGCCCTGGCATTGACCTTCTTCAAGTTTTTTCAGGACGTGTACCCACGCCTGCTCGGCTGGTGCCTCCAACATAAACTCCTGTTTGCCGTCATTCCTCTCGGCGCGGTGGTCGCAGGGGGAGCGATGTGGGCGCATATGGGCGAGGAGTTTATGCCGCCGCTCGACGAGGGGTCGTTTCTGTATATGCCGACGACCATGCCGCATGCGTCCATTGGGGAAGCCCTGGATGTAGTGAAGAAGCTCGATATGGCAGTCGCTTCGATTCCCGAGGTCGCATTGAGCGTGGGGAAACTGGGACGAGTCGATTCTTCACTCGACCCGGCTCCTATTTCCATGTTTGAGAACGTCATCAACTATAAGTCGGAGTACATCGTCGATGCCCATGGCTATCCGGCCTCTTTTCGCTATGACGTGGCCGCTGACGCGTTTGTCCGCGATGCACGCGGACGGCTTATTCCAGACCCGAACGGGCGGCCGTATCGACAGTGGCGGTCTCATATTCGTACTCCCGATGATATTTGGAATGAAATCGTCCGGGTCGCCCAAATCCCAGGCGTCACGTCCGCGCCTAAGCTCCAACCCATCGCCGCTCGTATTGTGATGCTGCAATCCGGGATGCGGGCGCCCATGGGCGTAAAAGTGAGAGGGCCCAGCCTGGAGATTATTGATGCCGTCGGGCAACAGATTGAAACGTGGCTGAGAGAGGTGCCGACGATCGAACCGGCAACCGTTGTTGCAGATCGCGTCATTGGCAAGCCGTATCTGGAGATTCGGATTAACCGTGCTCAGATCGCCCGCTATGGGCTCACGATCAAGGATGTCCAGGACATCATCGAAGTCGCCGTGGGTGGAAAGCCGCTGACCCTGACGATTGAAGGACGGGAGCGCTATCCGGTACGGATTCGATACCTCCGCGAACTGCGAAACGACCTGGAAACCTTGGGCGGGATTCTCATTCCCACGCCACTCGGACAACACATCCCGCTCCGCGAGCTCGCAGATATTGCATTCGAACGCCGCGCTCAAGTGATCAAGAGTGAGGATACCTTTCTGACGAGCTATGTGGTCTTTGACAAAAGGCCCGGCCATGCCGAAGTTGAAGTCGTCGAGGCAGCACAGGCATATCTGCAAGACAAACTTGCGCGAGGCGAATGGCAACTGCCAGCCGGAGTCAGCTATGCATTTGCCGGCAGTTATGAGAACCAGCTTCGAGCAAAGAAGCGCTTAAGCATTGTTATTCCACTCACTCTCTTTGTGATTTTTCTCATTCTGTATCTGCAATTCCGTTCAGCCACGACGACCGTGTTCATCTTCTCGGGTATCTTTGTCGCGTGGGCCGGCGGGTTTCTCATGTTATGGCTGTATGCCCAGGACTGGTTTTTGAATTTCGCGGTGGGGGAAACAAATTTCCGCGACCTGTTCCAGGTCCGTCCCTTTAATTTGAGCGTAGCGGTGTGGGTCGGCTTTATTGCCCTGTTTGGGATTGCGACGGATAACGGAGTCCTGATAGCAACCTATCTCAAACAGCGGTTTGACAAACACACGCCCGGAACGAGAGCGGAAATTCGGGCTGCGGTTCTTGAGGCGGCGCAACGGCGTATACGGCCGGCATTGATGACTACGGCAACGACACTCTTGGCCCTCTTACCCGTGCTCACCTCGCGGGGTCGTGGGGCCGATATCATGCTGCCGATGGCCATCCCGTCCTTTGGGGGTATGGCCATCGCGCTGCTGACCGTATTTGTCGTGCCGGTTTTGTACTGCGGGGTAGCGGAGTTCAGGGCTCAAAGACAGGCTGCGGGCCTATAGAGCACCCATCGGACATTTATGAGATAGCTTCTAATACATCGGGCTGAAAGACTCTATCTTAACAAAGGGGAGGTCAGGAATGTATATTGGTGAAGAGCAGACGTTAGCGGGTCACCCAATGCGAAAGATCCGTGACGTCCTCGCTACAGCACTAGAACCCCCATGCAAATTGGGGATCCGTCCATTTCAGGACGTGCTGGGGTTGGATAAGGAAACTGCGCTGGAAGTGGCGCAGTCCTTAGAGCGAACCTACCTCCAACCTGCTCATGACGAGATATTTAGGATTCGGCCCCATCGTTCTGAAACCGTCCATAATTGGACACTGACAGGAGATGGGGTCAGGCTTGCTAAAGCGAGAGATATTCGCATATCACGTGCCGAAGCAAAAGCGGGCGTGGAGAGTTGCATTGAGGCAATTCGCAAGATTAACGTAGATGATGACTTGGCTTACCGCGTCGAAGTTGCGATCGTCTTCGGTAGTTATCTGGGAGAGGAAGATTTACTCGGTGACGTCGATATAGGCATCAAATTGGTTGCTCGGTTTGGCGAGTCTCAAAAACAAGCCGCCCTGGAGAAGTCGAAACACGATGTGAGTCAAGACCCGCTCTGCAATTGGCCGAGGCAAGAGGTGTGGAATGTTCTTGATGATCTATGCTCGGATGTCGTGGACATTAATGACCTCTGTCTAGTTGATCCAAAGGAATCTGAACAGATATTTTCTTGAGAGTAGAAGAGCGGAGGAGATAGTCTCTGCATATCATAGGTCGGGCAGGAGGATAGAGCTGCTTAAGTTCTCCAAGCTAGAGCACCAGGGAAACAGTCCCGCCCTCGATCTTCGTCCGGTACGTCGTGACCTGAACTGGCCGTTGATCCTGTCCGATCCGAAGATCAAATCGCCATGAGGGATGAAGCGTCAGGAGTCAGCAGGAGCGCGCCCGCCGCGTCTATGTCGCCCTTCGAAAGCGTCGTTGTTCACTCCAGGCGTACAGCGCGGGGAGCACCAGCAGGGTGAGCGCGGTTGACGAAACCAGTCCCCCTATGACAACCGTTGCCAGCGGGCGCTGTACCTCACTCCCTGTGCCCTGCGAGACCAGGAGGGGAATGAGTCCCAGGGCCGTCGTCACGGCGGTCATCAGCACCGGGCGCAAGCGCAGACACGCGCCGCTCACGACCGCTTCATCAACGGCGACGTCCTCTCGAATCAGTTGATTGAGATACGTCACCAGTACCATGCCGTTCTCAAGGGCAATGCCGAAGAGGGCGATGAACCCCACCGAGGCGGGAACGGAGAGATTTTGGCTCGTCAGCCATAACGCGACCACCCCGCCCACCAGCGCCAACGGAATATTGAGGACAATCAACAGCGCGTTTCTGAGCGAGTGAAAGCTGGAGAACAAGAGCAAGCAGACGAGGAGCAGCGTGATTGGAATCACGATGGCCAAGCGTTTATTCGCCTCTTGCTGTAAACGAAATTGGCCGCCCCAGGTGACCAGATAGCCTGTGGGAAGGCGTACTTGCGCGGCAATGGCGGCTTGGGCCTCCTGCACGAATGATCCAATATCCCGACCCACGACATTACACTGAATGGTGAGAAAGCGTTGATTATTCTCACGGGTGATCTGGCGCGGGCCGACCACTTCTTCAATCGTTGCCAGCTCTGAGAGCGGGACGCGGACCCGCCCCGGGCCAGGAACGAGAATGGTGCTGATCGCCGCGCGCGTGCTTCGATATTCCGGCGCAAACCGGACGAGGATGGCAAACCGGCGCGCACCCTCAAAAACCTGTCCGGCAACCTCGCCGCCCACCGCCGCTCGGATCGTCTGCTGCACATCTGCCACGTTCATCCCGTAGCGCGCAACCGCTTGGCGGTTGACGCGGATAACGAGCTGTGGCGTCCCCGCCACCTGGTCTACCTGCACATCGGCCGCTCCTGGAATCCGTCGTGTCACGGTGGCAATTTCGTTGCCTTTGGCAAGGAGCACCTCGAGATCCTCGCCAAAGAGCTTGATGGCGAGCTCTGCGCGCACGCCCTCAAGGAGTTCATCGATGGTCATGGCGATCGGTTGGGTAAAGTTTGTCAGCACGCCGGGAACCCGGCCCAACTCCTGCCGAATAAGGCTTTCGAGTTGCTCTTGATTCCGCGCCCTGCGCCATTCTTCCCGTGGCTTCAGCAGAATATACATTTCGGCATTATTGATCGGGTCGGTATGCGCGCCGACTTCCCCGCGGCCAATCCGCGTTGTCACACCGCTAATTTCCGGAATTTTCATCAGCCGTCGCTCGACTATCATGGTCACGCGCTGACTCTCCCGCAACGAAATTGAGGGCGCCAGCGTGAGCCGTAATACCAACGTCCCTTCTTGCAGCCGAGGGGTGAATTCCGAACCGAGCAAGGGCAGCACCACGCTGCCGAGCGCGACCAAGAGCACGGCCACGCTGACCGCCATCACCCGCCAGCGCACGAACAGCCTCACCACCGGCCGGTAGAGACGCAGGATGCCTCGCATGAGGAGTCCCGCAGAGGACAGGTGAGGCGCACGACCACGCTGTGGTGGCCGCATGACCGTCACCGCCAGGACGGGCGCAAGCAACAGCGTAAAGACCAGCGAGCCGCCCATAGCCAAGGCTACAGTGTAGGCGAGCGGACGAAACGTTTTGCCCTCTACCCCTTGGAGAAGAAAGAGGGGGAGAAAGACAGTCACAATAATGACAATCGCAAAGAAAATGGGCCGGGCGACCTCTGTACACGCCCGAGCGACCACCTGCGGGTGGGGGGCGGCAAGGGCAACCTCACGCAGACAGCGGTCCACGTTTTCCACCATGACGAGCGGACCATCAACCAGCAGGCCGATGGCGATAGCAAGCCCGCCCAGGGACATGAGATTAGCCGAGATGCCCAAAGAGCCCATCCATAAGGTGGCAAACAGAACGGAGAAGGGAATGGCCAGGGCGGCGACAATACTCGGCCGCAGGCTGCCCATAAAAGCCATGAGGACGAGCACCACGAGGATGACGCCCTGAGTGAGCGCGGTGGTAACGGTGGCCACACACGCCGCAACCAGGGTCTTTTGTTCGTAATACGGGACGAGCTGCACTCCGGCTGGAAGAATACGGTTGATCTCGGCCATTTTGGCTTCGACCCGTTCGATGATCGTCGAGGAGTTTGTCTCCAAGAGCTTCACGATCATCCCGGCGACGACTTCTGTGACACCGTTGCGGGTCTGGACGCCGCGTCGAATCGCGCCACCGACCTCGACATCTGCAAGCTCGCGCAAAAAGATCGGAATCCCTTCCTTGGTCTTGATAACGACGTTCTCAATATCGGCCACATTTGAGACCAGCCCGACCGACCGCACCACAAACTCTTCGGCGTTCTTCTCGATAAATTGTGCGCCGACATTGAGGTTGTTTGCCTGGATGCTGGTAATCACCTCTCGAATAGTGACGCCGGCCCGGAGTAAGAGCTCTGGGTGGACGGCCACCTGAAATTGTTTCTCATAGCCTCCAATGCCGAGTACTTCGGTCACCCCAGGCACGGTTTGTAAATGAAACTTGACCAGCCAGTCTTGCATTGCCCGGAGTTCTTCGAGCGTATGCTGGCCACTCTCGTCTTCCAGGTAGTAGAACAAGACCAGACCCATGCCGGTTGAGATGGGACCCAGCTGTGGATCGCCAAAACCTTGGGGAATCTGTTCGCGGGCTTCTTGCAGCCGCTCGTTCACAAGCTGCCGCGCAAAATAGATATCTGTTTCATCCCCAAAATAGATATTGACGACAGAGAGGCCAAAGTTCGAGACGGACCGGATACGTTCGATGCTGGGCAGTCCATTCATAGCGGCTTCAATGGGATAGGTGACATATTGCTCGACATCTTCCGGAGCCAGCCCTTCGGTCTCGGTAAACACCTGCACCAGATTGGGGGAGACATCGGGAAAAGCATCAACCGGGAGCTGGACATAACTGCGATAGCCGGCCACCGCCAGTAAGATGCCGAGGACGGCTATGAGCGAACGGTTGGAGAGGCTGAACTGAATGATGCGGTCCATGACCGTCTCTTCCCTTAGTGTCCGTGGCCAGCATCAAACTGGTTGCGGGACAGCTCTGCCTTGAGCGTAAAGCCCCCCCGGCTGACGTAGCGCTCGCCTGGCCTGAGTCCCTTCCGGATCTCCACGGAGCGGTCATCGGAGCGTCCCGTCGTCACTGGTCGGGCCTGCAAACCCCTGGCCGTTTCGACAAACACTATAGTCTGGGCGGCCAGCGTCTGGAGGGTTGTGAGGGGAACCGCAAGCGGTACGTCCGTCCGTGCGACGACAACTCGGCCGGTGACAAACATGCCGGGTCGCCACTGCTGCCTGGTATTCGCTAGGACGACCCGGGCGGTGGCCGTCCGGGTTTCCTCATCGACGGTTGGGGTGATGTAGGAGATTTTTCCTGTGACCTGGGGAAGACCGTGACCGGCTGAAATTGTCACTCCCTGACCGATATGTACTGCGGGTAAATCTTTCTGATACACGCCCAAGTTGACCCACACGCTTGTCAGGTCAGCAATCACGAAGGCTTGACTCCCTCGGGTGACCGCTTCGCCAGGAGTGATGTGCTTCGCTATGATTGTTCCGGTCGTCAGTGTCGTGAGTTCATACGGCGCCAGGCTTTCATTACTCTCAATAATAGCCAAAACCTCGCCGCCGCGCACAAGCGTACCGACCTGGGCGTATACCGTGGTGACGATGCCGGGAAAGCGCGGCACAATATGCGCCAACCGGTCTTCATTCGGCAGGACTTCGCCGGGCAGGTCCACCACGTGAGTAATGGTTCCAGGCCGAGCGACGGCCAACTCGATACCGAACTCCGTGAACTCCTCCCGGGAGAGCTGAATGCTCTCTTCTCTCTGACCAGAGGCTTCTTCATTCTGAGCGAAGGAGACTGTGCTTTCTTTCTCCTGACAGGCAAACGTGAGGGTGAAGAGGAGAGTGCTGAGCACGAGATTCAACGCGTGATACTTCGTCTCCATCACCATCTCAAGGCGTCCTCTCTGGGGGTTGGCGTGCATTGAGCGGCTCAGCAATGAGACGCTCCACATCGGCGACCGCGGTGTGGTAGCTGGCAAGGGCCTCGATATACTGTCTGCGCAGTTCAAAAAGCGTGTGCTGTGCGTCTAATACGTCGAGGTAGCGAAAAAGCCCACGCAGGTAGGCTTGGCGGACCTCCTCAAAGGCGGTTCGAGCCTGAGGAAGGATCGTGTCCCGGAGCGAGGAGACCTCCTTAAAGACGGAGAAAAGGGCTTGCTGCGCGGCGGCCAAAGCTGTCCGGCTGTGTACCTCTGCCGCGCGCTGTTCAGCCTTGGCTTTGGCCAAGCGGGCCGCGGCTTCCTGAACACCGCCTTGATTCGAGTCAAACAGCATGAGGGGCATACGAGTCTCGAAGATGAGTGCGGCAGTGTCGTCCGCGCTGAAATACCGTACGCCTGCCCCCATCTCGATATTCGGAATCTGGCGGGCCTGTTCTAAATCAAGCCTGGCTTGGCGCCGTTCTTTTTCCACCGGCCAGCGGGCAATGTCAGGATTGTGAGCGAGACGCGGCAAGAGGTCCTTGGCAGACGGGGGTGGAGAGACGGTCTCCAAGTTGCCCGTGGCGGATGAGAAAGTGACCTCTGTGCTGCCCCAGGTTGCGGCAAGCTGGAGCCGGGTGGTCGTCTGTTCCCGCTTGCGTTGGGTGAGCTCGACTTGGCTGCTTGCGAGGACCATCTGGGCCCGGGTTTTTTCCACCGGCGATACCGCTCCGGCCTGCACCTGCCCGGCAACGGTTCGCACGGCCTCTTGTGCGATGCGTATCTGCTCTTGTGCCAGCCCGACCTGCTCCTGTGCCGCAAGAGTCGCCACAAATACTTTGGCAACCGCGGTGAGAACGTCGAGCCGGCGGGTCTCGTAATCCCACACGGCCAAGTCTCGTTCCAGGGTGGCGACCCGCTGGCGTTTGAGCCGCTTGCCGCCGAACTCGAACAGTTGGCCCAGCAGCAGAGTGGCTTCCGCCGCATCAAGCGTCGTGCGGTCTCCACTTCCGCCGAACTCCTCAATTTTCAGCTCAGCCTGAGGGTTTTTGCGGAGGCCGGCTTGCAAGGCCCGCGCTTCACGGGCACGCACCTCCCAGGAAAACGCGGCTAAGGCTGGGCTGTTGAGTAGAGCGGCGGCCAGGGCCGCGCGGAGTGTCAGCTCTCCGCGTGGTTCGATAAAAGGAGGAGGGGGAGCGTCAGATTCCGGGGGCGCGCGGTAGGTTGGAAACTCTCGGCCTAATCGACGCGCCTCAAGCGTGCTCTCTGCAATCGGCGTCAGGGTGCAGCCGGAAAACTGCATGAACAGGCAGAGGGGAAGGCAGGCCCTGCCAGCGCTGCCCGCACGTTGCCGAAAGCCTGTAAGAATATTGAACATATTGCTCTGTAAAACGCGGGTTACGAGAGTACAAGATAGAGCATACCAGCCTCGATTTTTGTCCGGTACGTCGTCGCTTGGGCTGGCCGCTGACTCTGTCCGGTCCGCAGATCAAATCGCCAGCCGTGCATCGGACATTTGATGCCGCCTGCACTGTCTGTGTAGCCGCGGATCAAGGGGCCCTTGCGGTGGGGGCAGCGGTTGTTGATGGCAAAGACTGCTCCGTCGATATTGAAAAGAGCAATCTCCACGCCGTTGAGTGTGACAAGCTTCCGTTCGCCGGGGATGAGTTCGGCGGCCTGGCAGGCTGCCTGCCAGCCGCTTTTTGCCGGAGCATGCGACGACGGCATAAATCAAACGCAACAGACGCCTAGGGCAGATACCCCCAGAGCTTGACAACATCGTGCGTGTCGCTGCGGCTATAGGCTTGATATTTCAGCAGGGTATCGAGGCCGTCACAGGTACGTTCCAGATTTGTCTCCATGCCTGGAAAATCGCCCCAGCCGTGGTCGTTCTTATTGTCCAGAACCCAACTGAGGCCACGCAGGATAGTCTCACGCTTGTTGGAGTCTTCCAGAATATGGGTCACCAGCATGAGCGACCGTGTACAGTCCATGGTATGGTCGACGTTCTCTTCGTCCCATGAGCCGGCCTGGGCTTGCCAGCCACACAGCCGCGCCACCCCTTTGGCACACGCCTCGCGGACCCCGCCGACCTGTTGATCAAGAACGAGGTCGGCGACCAGCGCATCCTGGATGAGGTGGGCAGTAATCTCCACGCCGGAGGGATGAAACTCCGCATCGTACCAGCCGCCATCCGAACCCTGGTTGTCGATGATAAAGCGCATGCCCTGCTGCCAGGCCCGTCGGATCTCCTGCTGCCTGTGGGGTTCGCCCAAGGCCATGACCACATTAAAAAAACTGACCGGATGGCTGGTCGTATCCAGGTCGGCCCAGGCCGGGTCAACCCAGCGGCCGTCCTGGTGTTGGGTATCAAGAAAATAGTCGATGGCGTGCCGGACCGACTGGCTGAGTTGGGCCTGCTGAAGAGAACGGTTGGCGCGGATAAGCATCAGACCGCAAAACGCTGATACCCAGACGGTGCTCTCGGTGTCGGAAGAGAGGGGACTCCAGCCGCCGTCCATATTCTGGCAGGCCACGAGCGCATGATAGTCGGCCAGGAAGTCTGGGGTGGTCCGGGTGTGCAGGAGGACGCGTAGCGCGTGGGCAACAAGCTCCAGGTCCTGCGGACCAGCGGTCAGGCTCCAGTTGTTCCGCTCGCGTAGAAAAAACGCGTACTCGTCTTTAATAAGCGTATCAATGTTTTGTAAGTCCATAGCTCATCTACGTGAGACGGTGAAGCGAGCCTGGCTGCTCGGACCGGCCATCTTGAGGCTAGTGGATTTTTGCCCAGGCCCGTCGGTAATCTTCGAAGGTATCGATTTCGAGCCAACCTTTATAAATGTCCACACAGGCGATGTCATGTTTGCGATTAGTGAGTTCTTGGAGCATGTCGGTGAACGCCGCGGTTTCCAGGGTGTTTGCCTCATGGAAGCGCCGGGCCGCACCGACCGTCTGAAGCTCCTGATAGGTTGTTCGTAAGACTTGCGCGCCTACCGCAGAAAACATGGCGAGGCCAATAAATTCGCCATCAGCCTCCTGTGGGGCAATATGTTGACCGATCTGCGCCAGCGTTGTGGGCTCGGCGGTTGGGAGGTAGCGATAGCCTGTTTTGGGAGGCTGACGGGTGACCACCAAGTCGGGCTGCTTCGTGCGGATCTCTGCCTGTCCCGGTTCGTGATCATTCCAGGCACGATCAACCACGATGCTGATATCAGCTTGAGACTTGAGCAATTTTTCGAGAATGGAAGGATCAAGCAGAATGTCTGAGTAGAGAAAAAGGAAGCGGCCCGTCATCTCTGCCTCGGCCAGAAAGAGAGAGGCCAGCTCGCCCGTCTCACGGAAGCGGTCGTTGTCATAACAGCGAATATTCGGCAGGTTGATTTGCTCCTTGTGATAGCCCCGGACAACGACGATATCTTTCACCCCGCACTCGTTCAGCACCTGAATCTGTCGCTCCAGAATGGTCTTGCCCTTGATTTCAAGCATGGCTTTTGGACGGTCCTCAATCAGGGGTAAGAGGTCTTCCTCAAAGCCGGCCGCAATAATGATAGCGGTTACCTCATGTCCGCCGGGGACCAAAAATTTCTTTTCATTAGCCTGGAGGTCTGGCACACCGACGAGGTCGTAGATCTCGGGCAAGGTCACAATCTGTTCGTCGACTGCAGCCGGCCGGCCCTCCTGTTTGAGGGTCGCCAGCGCGCTACGCATCCCTGTGACGGCGGCGCGCAGGGTCTGATTGGCAAAGATGACGAGCTGAAAACCGGCGGCCGCAAGGTCGTGAGCCGTGATGTCGGCATAGGTCGTCGGCACGGATACGAGCGGACAGGGCAGATCCCAGCTCGCCGCAAAATCTTTCAGCTCTGCATCGAACGTCGCGGCTTTGGAATGGATGAGGATGGCATCGGCGCCGGCCTCGGCATAGGCCCGGGCTCGACGCAGTGCCTCGTGTTTCCCCCAGCCGGCAATAAAAGCTTCCGTGCGAGCAATAATGACAAAGTCGGTATTCTGCCGCGCGGCCTTAGCAGCCTGGATTTTTCGGGCATGCTCGTCAATCGGGACGAGTTCGCGCTGGACTCCGACGTAAAAACTGCACCGTTTGGGAAAAATATTATCCTCAATACAAATACCGGCCACCCCGGCGTGTTCATACTCGGCCACTGTGCGCATGACATTAATGGCATTGCCAAAGCCGTTGTCACAATCGGCAATCACCGGAATACTCACCGCGGTGCTCATCCGCCGCACCGCCTCCAAGGTTTCACTCATCGTGAGTATATTGGCATCCGGCATGGCATTGGTGGCCGAGATGCCAAAACCGCTGGCCCAGATAGCATCAAAGCCGGCCTCCTGGGCCAGCTTTGCGGAGAGGGCATCGTGTGCTCCCAGGACCAAAGCCGGCTCGGGCCGCTTGAGCAATTCCCGCAGACGTGTGGTGGCTACCGTCGCTGTCATGATGGGCAAACTATAGGGGGCGATTCGGCGGGTCGCAAGTCCCCGGAGGCTTGCTCGTCCTCTGACTACCCCTGCTCAAACGCAATGCGTTGGAGGTCGCTCAGGGCCGCCTCAAGCTCGTCCCGCTGGTTATGAAGCGTTGACGGAGCGCTAATCGGAAAAACGGCGCTCTGCGCTTGATTCGGGTCACGCAACCAGGCGGAGAGAATCACACTGGCGTCAATTTCGTGGGGCCGCAGAGGGACATCGCGCAAGCGATCAAAATGTTTCTCGGCCAGGGCCGTAAAATACTCCAGGTCACTGGACGCGGAGACGGTGCGGTTTTCGACCAAGCGTCCGTTGAGGACGAGATATGCCTGGGCCGCTCCGGTTTGGCGGCTGGGTAATAAAAGAAACGCATTCGCCCGCGTCACCATCCAATGCAAGCGCTGATGCAGCTGGAGAATATGATCGAGCAACTCGATATCCTGCTGTAAGCGGGCGGCACTCTCGTACTGGAGGTCCGAGGCAAAACGGTCACGTTTTGCCAGCAATGTGTCCCGAAACAGTGGGGCTTCACCATTGAGCGCAGTGCTGAAACGCTGCACCTGTTCCCGGTAGGTCTCGCGTGAGACGCGCGCTACGCACGGCGCTGTGCATGCTCCAATTTGACCGCTCACGCAAGGCGACGCCTCGGGAGTCGGGGCGAGGTTGCCCTGACACGTTCTGAGACCAAAAAGTCGAGCCAGTAATCGCTGGGCCCGTTCGGCGAAGTCACGATTGCGAAACGGCCCGACATACATGGCGTGATCGCTGCCTGGCTTTGCCGTGACCGACAGGCGGGGATAGGTATTCCTGACGGTCAGCTTGAGAAACGCGACCCGGGGGAGGTGCTTGGAAAGCCGATTATAGGGCGGTTTCAGCCTGCGAATCAGGTCGGCCTCACGTAAGGATGCCTCAAGCTCCGAGCCGGTCTGTTCGTAGCTGACGTCACGCACATGGCGGACTAAGTCGAGGACCTTATCACTGTGTCCCGAGGAATTCATGAAATAGGAGTTGACTCGACGCTGAAGATTTTTGGCTTTACCGATGTAGAGCAGCTTCCCCTCAGCATCGAGCATCCGATACACTCCAGGGCCGGCTGGAATGTTTGCCAGAGTCGGGCGGGGGACAAAGCATTCAAAACGGCGGCCATCCCGGGCACTGTATTGAAAGTCTAGTAACTGGCCGAGCGTAGTGACCCCTTGTTGGGCGAGTTGTTCCAGAAAAATACAAAAAATTTCCGCCGTAACGCGCACATCGGCCAGGGCGCGATGTTGGGTCGGATACGATACGCCAAGGTGGGCAGCGACGGAGTCGAGTGAACGGGACCGAATGCCGGATAAGAGTCGCCGGGCCAGCTTCAGGGTGCAGACTGAGGAGTTGCGCAAAGGGGGAGAGGCGAGACGTTGCACCTCAAAGTTGAGGAAGCCAAGGTCAAAGCTGGCATTATGGGCCACGATGACTGCCAGACCGAGAAATTGCTGTAACTGAGGAAAGACAGCCTCACCCCGCGGCTGGTCCCTGAGCATGTCGTCGGTGATGCCAGTCAAACGGGTTATCCCTGCTGGAACATGCTGCCCCGGATTGAGCAAGGTATGAAATTCCTCGCCAAGATTCCCGTGGCTGACGCGAACCGCGGCGACTTCAGTAATGGCAGATTTACCAGGCTTGAGGCCGGTTGTTTCGAGGTCGAGAACGACAAACTGGGTATCGTGGAGTGGTCTATTGAGGTCGGCCTGGGGTGTGAGCGTCCAGCGATCTGTTTTCGCATCGTAGGAACAGTTCTGGTCCGCACCAAGGGCCGCATGGATGAGGCGGACGCCTAGCTCCGGGTCGCGTGGAGAAGGAAAAGGGGCAGTCGCGCCTGAGACGAAGATCTCATGGAGCAACTCGGCTGAGGTTGCTCCGCCTGGCCGGGCCGCGAGATAGTCGTAGAGTTTTTGTCGCACGCGGAGCGTAGCCTAGCGCCTTCCCGCGGATTTGGCAAAAGGACGGCTATGTTCCGGCAATCGTCATACGGGAAATTTTCACGGTCGGTGCGGAAATAGGACTACGCCGTTCTAAATCGTTGCCTATGACCTCAATATTTTTGAACATGTCGAGCAGATTGCCGGCGATAGTGATCTCCTCGACCGGATAGGCGATCTCTCCGTCTTCGATCCACATCCCGACCGCTCCCCGCGAATAATCGCCGGTCACGGGGTTGACGCCGAATCCGGAAAGCTCCGTGACATATAAGCCGGAGCGAACCGATCGAATAATATCCTCGGGTGGGGTCGTACCCGGCCGTAAGAAGAAATTTGTCGTGCTGGCCGCCGGACTATCGGCAAAAGAGCGGCTGGCGTTGCCCGTGGAGTGGAGTCCGAGTTTACGTGCAGAGTAGGTGTCCAGGAGATAGCTCGTGAGCACCCCGTCCTCAACGATAATATTCTGGCGGGTCGGCAGTCCTTCTCCATCAAAAGGTTTTGAGCCTAAAGCAGAAGGGATGCGTGCGTGATCTTCGACAGAGATCCCATCTGCCGCAACCTTTTCGCCGATTTTATCCAGCAGGAAAGAAGTTTTCCGGTATAAGGCCGAGCCAGCAATCGCGCCGGCCAGATGACGGAGTAAACTGGCCGCCATTTCTGGTTCAAAGACAACAGGAGCTTCTTGGGTCCGAACCTGTTGCGCCCCAAGACGACGTACCGTCCGTTCCGCGGCTTTTTGGCCGACCACTTTTGCCGCCTCAATATCCTTGAGCTTGCGCTGCGATGAGTACCAGTAATCTCGCTGCATCCCTCCGTCTTGGGAGGCGACCGGAACAACACTCAGTGAGAAGCTCGTGGTGTGGTAGCTGCCACAAAATCCTAGGGAGTTTGCATAGACTGTTTCACGAGAGGCGTTCGCAAACTCGGCACCCTCAGAATTCGTAATTCTTGAATCGCAGGCAAACGCTGCTTCCTCCGCTTCTTGGGCACGCGCGAGTTTCTCCTCTAGCGTGAGGGGTGCACTGGTATCGGAGAGATCAAGGTCTGGAACGTCCTGGGCTAAATCTGACTGATCGGGGAGGCCGGAGAATTTATCAGCCGCAGTCGCTCTGGCAAGATCGAGGGTTTCCGTTACAAAAGCCTGTAATGCCGTATGAGTAAAATTTGCGGTTGAGGTAATAGCGCTACTCTGACCCGTAAAAAGGCGGAGCCCCATCCGTTTCTCTTGTGAGTTTTGAATTTTCTCGACTTTTCCCAGGCGAATACCCGCCGAAAAAGATTCCCCGCTCGCAATCACCACATCGCCTGCGGTTGCACCCTGCTGACGGGCTTGATCGAGAACATCTGCGGCAAGTTCTGTCAGGTCCATATCTGTCCTTTACTGCGCTGGGGAAGACTCAACGGCGTAGAGAGTGTACTCGTTGCGCACCACGATTCCTATGCTTGAGTTCCGCCAACAGTAAGCCCATCGACTCGGATAGTGGGAAGACCGACGCCGACCGGGACGGACTGACCTTCTTTGCCGCACGTACCAATGCCTTCGTCAAGCTTGAGATCATTGCCGACCATGGAAATACGCGTCAGGACATCTGGCCCATTCCCAATCAGCGTAGCGCCTTTGACGGGTCGCGTTATTTTCCCATCTTCAATCAGATAGGCCTCACTTGCTGAAAAAACGAATTTACCACTTGTGATGTCAACCTGGCCACCTCCAAAAGAGACGGCATACAGGCCATTCGGAACCGAACGAATAATATCTTCCGGCGTTGATTCGCCAGGCAGCATGAACGTATTCGTCATGCGTGGCATGGGCATGTGCGCAAAACTCTCACGGCGCCCGTTCCCGGTCGGTTGCATATGCATCAGCTTCGCGTTGAGGCGATCCTGCAGATAGCCCGTGAGGGTGCCGTTTTCTATCAGGACTGTGCGACCTGTAGGCGTGCCTTCATCGTCGCAGTTTAAAGACCCGCGCCGGTTCGGGAGGGTACCGTCATCAACGACAGTACAGAGTTCGGACGCGACTC
>OZ244620.1:3125000-5009064 GCA_965218395.1 uncultured Binatia bacterium (SeqCode)
AAACAGTCTTCCCCGCTCCTAAACTTTTTGCAACTCGGACGGATGCTGCACAGACTGCACCAGATGAAATGCCCACAAGAATACCTTCCTGGCGGGCGAGGTTCCGTGTATAGGTTGCAGCTTCTTCATCTGACACGGAGAGAACCTCATCATAGATTGCCGTATCCAAAATTGAGGGAACAAACCCTGCACCAATACCTTGGATGTTGTGGTAACCCGGATCCTTTCCTTCAAGAACGGGAGAAGCGGTCGGCTCAACGGCAAAGATTTGGAGGTGCGGATATGCTTGCTTCAGTACTTCTCCAACGCCAGTAATTGTTCCACCGGTCCCAACTCCGAGGACGAGAGCATCGAGGTGAGGGAGCTGCTGCAGGATTTCTTGGGCGGTTGTTTGCCGATGTATTTCTGGGTTTGCTGGATTATCGAATTGTTGTGGCATAAAATACTCAGGGTGACTGGCAGCGGTCTGTTGCGCTTTTTGAATCGCTGCATGCATCCCTTTTGTATCTGGCGTCAAAATAAGGTCGGCACCGTATGCGGCAAGAAGGTTCTGGCGTTCTTCACTCATCGTGTCCGGCATGGTGAGGGTCAATTGATAGCCCTTCACTGCCGCAACAAGGGCCAGGCCGATCCCGGTGTTACCACTCGTAGGCTCAACAATGGTCATTCCTGGTGTTAACTCTCCCGAGCGTTCCGCCGCTTCGATCATGCTGAGACAAATCCGGTCTTTGAGGCTTCCGCCAGGGTTGAGTGATTCAAGCTTCGCCCATATCTCGGCGCTCCCAGGGCCAGGAATATTGCGGAGTTGAACAATGGGCGTATTCCCAATGAGTTGGAGGAGAGAATCTGCGACTTGGCAGGGTGCAGGCATAATGCACAAATAAAAATACTCAGCGCTTAAGCATCGAAGAATCCCCCCCACGCTATCCAGGTACACCTTGAAAGTCAATTCAGAGATGGCCCGTACAATCGTCCTTTTTCCCGGCAGTCTTGGAGACTTTCTCTGTTTTTTCCCCGCGTTACAGGCAATTGGAAAACATCAACGCAACCTCGTTGTTGTCGGCAGAGAAACGACGCGCGCCCTGCTTGGAGCCTTGGTATGTTTTCCTCGGTCCGTCTCGGTACAGACTGTTTCACTCGATGAGGCGCGCTTTGCGCGCCTTTTCGCCGCTTGTTCTTCGGCCAAAGATGCTGATCTCGACAGCTTTTTTTCACCTGCCAGCTCAGTTTTATCGTGGTTTGGCGCCTCTCTCCCGCGGCTGAAGAAGAATCTGGAGAAATACGCACCGGGTCGAGTCACGGTCTTCCCCTTTTTTTCAGGCCAAGTTGAGTCTCATGCCAGCGCTTATTATTTGAGCTGTCTGGGGGAGACAGAAAAGGAGAGGCTGCATAGACCTCCTTCCGTACAACTCAAAGAGCCATGGCTCCAATGGGGAGTAGAATATTGGCGACAACGAGCATGGGAGTCGAAGCAGGTTCTCATCGTCCATCCAGGCAGCGGCGGAAAGAGAAAACGCTGGAGAGCAGAAGGATTTCGGCACGTGGCCGAGGGGTGGAGGGACAGCGGAGACCGGGAAGTGCTCATATTGCTGGGGCCTGCCGAGGCGGAGGAAGGCGCATATTGGAGTCGCTACGGCCATGTTGAGACATCCCTTGAGCTCGCCCAGGTGGCGAGTATCCTCATCCGGGCAACCTGTTATATAGGAAACGACTCTGGAGTGAGCCATCTTGCCGGGGCAGTCGGCGCACAAGGTGTCGTCATATTTGGACCGACCCGACCCGAACAGTGGCGTCCTCTCGGGGGAGGGCTAAAGGTCATAAAAAATACCTCATATCGCAAGAAATGGCCGAATCGAGAAAGGATTTCACTGGAAGAAGTGACGCCAGAGAAGGTTCTGGAGAGACTGACCGCCTGACCTGGAAGTGCCCGGTGAGTGTGAAAGAATGTGGGAACACTCTATAGTGTGACATAATGGGCCTGTATAATAATGGTGGAGGGTCACTGCAATGAGCGAAGAAGAGCAAGAGCGGAGCCAGGGATTCCGGGTCACTGATCGACGCCGCTTCTCTCCAGAATCAGGAGAGCCCCAACCAACGCAGACAGGAGAGAGCGCTACGGATACTCAGCAAGAACCGGCGCCGCCCCAAGCCGAGACACAGGAGACCTCAGCGCCAGGTCGCTCTCATGAGGCCGCGTCTGACCAGATTGAGATTGCTTTTTCGAGCTTTATTCTTGGACTGAGTACGCAGGCGCTCATGTCTCTCGGAGAGATTCCCGCCGCCCCTGGTCAGGCGACCCGAACCGATCTGACCGCAGCGCGGCAGATGATAGACGTCCTGGCTATGTTACAACAAAAAACTTCCGGCAACCTTGATGCAGGTGAGGGGCAGATGCTGGAAAACGTGCTGTACGATTTGCGGATGCGCTATGTCAAGCTCAAAAGGGGGGGACGGCCAGCATAGTGAGGCGATACCGCCGTCGATATTGGCTACTCTTCGCCCGTATTGGTCTTTGTGATGGATATGCAACGGATATTCTGGAGTCTCATTGGTTGTCTTTTCCTGGGGTTGCTTGGAACTGCGAGCGTTCTCGGCTGGCAATTTTATCACAAACTAGAACACGCCGCCGTTCAGCGTTTCTCTGACCATCGCTGGGCAGTACCGTCGAAGGTCTATGCACGCCCGTTACTCCTTTACCCCGGACTCAATATCGAAGAGGCTGCGCTCTTTGACCATCTGGTCCGTTTGGATTATCAACAGGTCGACCACCCCATTCGGGCTCGGGGAGACTATTGGCGCAATGCCCAAAGCGGAGAAGTCCAGATTTTTTTACGGGAATCCACGTATCCCGGACGGGAGCGCTCTGCCCGACGAATTCTGCTGTCCATAGGGCAGGGGCGGATCGAACGCCTGACCGATCTTGACGATCAGACTGCAATCCGGGCTATCGAGACGGAGCCGGAAATCATTACTCGTTTCTATGCTCAAGCCTGGGAAGAACGAAGGGTGGTGAAACTCTACGAAGTGCCCTCTCGGCTGGCCAAAGCAGTGCTGGCGGCTGAAGATCATCGCTTTTTTGAACACCGAGGGGTTGATTTGTGGCGTATCTTGGGAGCTGGATGGGCAAACATCCTTGCCGGAGGAACAGTCCAAGGTGGAAGCACGCTTACGCAGCAGCTTATTAAGAACTTCTTTCTTTCCCAAGAAAGAACCCTCAAGCGCAAGCTGACCGAAGTCTGTCTGGCGCTCATTATTGAAAATCATTATTCCAAGCTGCAAATCCTCGAGAATTATTTGAATGAAATTTACTTAGGTCAGCGGGGCGCAAAGAGTATCTTGGGCATTTGGGAAGCGGCCCGATTCTACTTTGGAAAAGCGCCTCGTGATCTCACGCTCGGAGAAATGGCGATCATTGCGGGCATGATCAAGGCGCCGAACCGTTATGCCCCCAACCGTCATCCTGAGCGCGCGATCCTGCGGCGCAATCACATTCTCCAAAGAATGGTCACATTAGGGACCATTACGCAGGAGGAAGCAGACGCTGCACGGCACGAAGAAGCGGGACCGCGCGTGATTCCACCTGAAAAAAATAAAGCGCCGTATTTTGTTGACTTCATCAGAAAAGGGCTTGAGGCGAACTACCCGGCCGGAACATTGACCAAGGCCGGGCTCAATATCTTTACTGTTCTAGATATGCGACTTCAGCAACTCGGGCGTGAAGCCATTCAAACCGGACTGACGGAACTTGAGGAAAAGCACCCGCAGTTGAAACGGGAGACGCCCGAAGATCGCCTCCAGGCCTGCCTTGTTGCTATCCAACCCCAAACTGGACATATTCTCGCTTTGGTGGGTGGACGTGACTACCAGGTGTCGCAGTTTAATCGGACCGTCCAAGCTCACCGGCAACTTGGCTCGATTTTTAAGCCAGTGGTATTTCTGGCGGCCCTTGAAAAAGAAAGAAACCAGAGAGACGGGCGGTTCCTTCCAACCAGTCTGGTGAATGATGCGCCCTTCAGCTGGTTCTATGAAGATAAAGAATGGAGTCCGCGGAACTATAAAAATCGCTATCGTGGCATGGTGAGCCTGCGAAAAGCTCTTGAAAAATCATCGAACGCGGCGACAGCGCGTATTGCCCAAGAAGTCGGCCTTGAGCCTGCTCGCCAAATGGCCGTTCGTTTGGGCTTTACCAGTCCCTTGTCGGCCTACCCTTCACTTGCTCTCGGAGCGGCTGAGGTGACGCCACTCGAGGTCGCCCTCGCGTATAGCACGCTGGCTAATCAAGGTATTTCAACACGGCCGGAGACGATTCACTGGATCACAAGTCGCACGGGGGAAATAGTTGAGCAGCACCAGATGACGGTCGAACAGCGGATTCATCCGGACGACGCCTATGTTTTGACCCACCTGCTGGAGGGAGTGATGAAACAGGGAACGGGTGTGGGGGCCCGCCGGCGGGGATTTGTCCGCCCTGCCGCAGGAAAGACGGGAACCACGAACGATTACGGAGATGCCTGGTTTGTCGGCTATACTCCCGATCTCTTGACGGTGGTGTGGGTCGGGTTCGATCGTCGGGCTTCGCTCGACCTCTCGGGTGCCCAGGCGGCTTTGCCTATTTGGACTGCATTTATGAAACGCGCGACAGTAGGGACGCCGATCACGGATTTCTCGTCTCCGCCCGGGGTCACTCTTGTGATGATTGATCAACAAACTGGTCTGCGCGCGACTCCCCATTGTCCCAAGGTTATGCAAGAGGCTTTCCCAAAAGGGCAAGAGCCAATCCTTTCGTGTCCGTATCACACTTCTGGCCCGACCCCGCCCCGTCCTCCCGTTCGGACGACATCGTCAGACCACCAATCCCCCGCACCAAAACTTCCCGTTGGAGCACCGCCGCTGGTGCTGTCTGAGTCTGTGCAACCTGTCTCAATAGACACGCCCTCACCGCAACCAAGCCGGTCAAAACCATGGCAGAATATATTATAATCGGACTGCTGCGCGCGCTATTGAGAGCTCTGCTGCCGAGTACCCTGCTCGTGCTGGCAGGCGGAGGTCTGGCTGGATACGCGCAAGAGGGTGAAGCCTATACTCAAGTCGGAGAAGCGACACAGAACGGAAGGCGATTGCCGTATCAGGGCAGGCTGCAAGAGCAAGCGGCTCCCCGTCTGCCTGATCCCGCCGTATTTTCACCCCAGGATCGCATTGCCCTCCATTTTGTAGAACAAGGTCAGGCCGCGTTGAGTCGGGAAGATTTCCCTCGCGCCCGTATCTTTTTTGAGCGAGCAGTAAATCTTGCTCCTTTGCAACCCTATGGCTATTACTTTCTTGGTCGGACGACCTTTGCCCAAGGCGACGCCCCCCAAGCTTTGGTATTTTTGCTGAAGGCAGAACTCGTGTTATCGGAAGAGAACGAGGATTGGAGGGCGAAAACGAAATGCCTCCAAGGCATGATTCATGAGGATTTAGGAGCATATGCGGCCGCTCGACTCAGTTACCAACGCTGCCTGGAATTCTCTCCTCACAGCTTACGTGCCATTACTGCCCTTGCCCGGCTGCCTGATGAGAGTGCGCCGTGAACATGCCCGGTCAAAAGGACCTCACGGTCCTGGGCATTGAGTCCTCGTGCGATGACACGGCCGTGGCCGTCCTGCGTGGACGACGCATCCTGTCTAACATTGTCTCGTCTCAGGACGCGGTTCATGGCCCTTATGGTGGGATCGTGCCCGAACTGGCCTCTCGGCAGCATATACAAAATGCCCTGCCTGTTCTCGATGCGGCCTTGGAGCAAGCCCATATCACGCTCGATGCTATTGAGGGTATTGCCGTCACTGCCGGACCGGGTCTGGTCGGTTCGTTGCTGGTCGGCGTGTCGCTGGCGAAGTCGCTCGCGTTTGCCAAGAATCTCCCCCTTATTGGGATCAATCACCTTGAGGGGCACCTGCTGGCGGTGCAACTCGAACACCAGGTCGAGTTTCCATTCCTGTGCGTATTAGTGTCTGGCGGCCACACGAGTCTATATCTTGCGCGGGATTGGGGACGCTACCAGCGTCTCGGCGCGACCCGGGACGATGCGGCTGGCGAGGCGTTCGATAAAGGCGCGAAAATGCTCGGCCTCGGGTACCCGGGCGGTCGGATTATTGATGAACTCGCCAAAGCCGGCCGACGTGACGCCGTTCGGTTCCCCCGGGCGCGTATCAAAAAGGCGAGGTCCGACTATAGCTACGACTTTAGCTATAGCGGGCTCAAGACTGCGCTGCGTCAATTTCTCGCCTCTCCGGAGCGAGAGCGCTATACCCAGGCCGATATAGCAGCCAGTTATCAAGAAGCCGTGGTGGACACCGTGGTGGACACCACTCTACGAGCGGCTCGTGATCTGAGCCTCAGCCGTGTTGTCGTCTCCGGTGGCGTCTCAGCCAATTCTCGACTGCGCCAACGCATGACCGCAGCCGGAGAGCAAAACGATTTTCGGGCCTTCTTCCCGTCGTTGAAGCTGTGCACGGATAATGCGGCCATGATCGCCTTTGCCGGTGCCTGGCGTCTCGCCACAGGCCAGCGCTCCGGGTTGGAGTTGAATGCGTCTGCCGTGTTGCCATTAGAAGATTCCTAAGACAGTAACCCCTGTGAAAGCGCACTGTGCCGACCTTGCTCCAACAAGCCCGCTTCGTCCTTGGCGAACTTGGCATTCGCCCCCATAAGCGTCTTGGCCAGCATTTTCTGATTGATGCGGACGTTATCCAGCGTATGGTGACCGCGGCGGCCATCCGCTCTGAAGATACCGTATTGGAGATCGGACCAGGGCTCGGGGCATTATCTGAAATCCTGGTCAAACAAGCCGGGCAGCTCATTCTAGTCGAAATGGACGCGACTCTGGCGGAACGACTGGCTGCCCGCTTCGCTCACGACGGGCACGTCCAGATGATGGCGGCTGACTTTCTTCGCCTGGACCTGAAAGACACGTTTCGAGCCCAGTCTCTCAAGGTCGTGGCAAGCCTTCCATACAATGCGGCGACTCCCATCCTCTTTCGGTTGCTCGACCATAGGGTGCAGTTCCCGCAGGCCACGGTCATGCTCCAACGGGAGGTGGCCGAGCGTATTACGGCCTCCCCAGGGACAAAGGCGTACGGCGTGCTGTCCGTCTTGATTCAACTCTACGCCACGACGGAAGCGGTATGCTCGGTTGGACCACGCAGCTTTTTCCCCGCACCCCAGGTGCACTCTCAAGTGATTACACTGATTTTCCACAAAGAGCCTCGGGTTGCAGTGGCCGATGAGAGTCTGTTTCGCCAGATCGTTAAGGCGGCCTTCAATCAACGCAGAAAAACGTTGCGCAATGCGTTGCGCGGTGTTGGTGGGGCAGACCTTGAGGCCATTGGCCAACGGGCCGATATTGATTTGCAGCGCCGCGGAGAGACGCTGAGCCTCGAGGCTTTTGCGCGCCTGACAAATCGTTGGCGGGGGTAATCCGTGCGTAGAAAAGGGGATGCTATGGAACGGAAAGTTATCGCATACGCCGTCAAGGACCGGATCGCGACCATTACCCTCAACCGTCCTCAGCGCAGGAACTCGTGGACGGGGAGAATGCATGTTGAGTATCGCTGGTCCATCGAGCAGGCCGAGAACGACCCGGAGGTGCGGGCCATTCTCGTGACCGGAGCGGGCCGCGATTTTTGCGTCGGGGCCGACTCGCGGGCGCTTGAGGGGCATGTTGAAAAAGGTGGCTACGACCCAGGCACGCCAGACACAATGCCGACCCCCGGCTATGGTGTCCGGCCCGAGTTTGACGCGGATTTCGCCTCTCAATTCGGCCTGACCAAGCCGGTGATTGCGGCCATTAACGGCGCCGCCGCCGGCGCCGGCCTGGCTGTGGCCTGCTACGCCGATATCCGTTTTGCCGCGGCAGGAGCGAAATTCACGACCGCCCACGGAGCCCTGAACCTGCCGGCTGAGTTTGGTCTGTCCTGGTTGCTCCCGCGTCTTATGAGCGTCACGCGGGCGAATGATATCTTGCTCACGAGCCGCATCTTCCTGGCAGAAGAAGCCTATGAACTCGGACTCGTCAACAAGGTCCTGCCGTTCGACGCACTCCTGCCTTACACCTACGACTATATGCGCAGGATGATAGCCCGTGTGTCGCCCGGGTCGTTGCGGGTAACCAAAAACCAGATCTATGCCGACTTGCATGGCGATGCGGCCTCGGCAGTCCAGCGCTCGCGCAGTCTGGTCGATCGCATGATGACCGAGTCAGACTTCCGTGAAGGCGTCGCCGCCTTCACGGAAAAGCGTCCGCCGCGTTGGTCAGGCAAGTGAGCGCTTACAACCCCAGCCCTGACACCACCAACCCAATCCGTGACATATCGAGCGAAATCCAGACAATCCAGGCGGTCAGGACCAGCGCCACTCCGGTAAAAATTTGGATACGCTTGACCAGCCCAGGCAGTTTATCCGGCGGGAAGGCTTCTCCGCGTACCTCGGTGCGGACCAGGCGATGACCCATGCCCAGGGAAACCGCGGCGCTCACATTAATCAGAATAAAAACAATGAGAAGTTTGAGGCTCAGCAGGCTGCCAAAGTCTGACAAATATCCCTCTGGCGTGAAGAATGCCAAGCCGGGCTTGGCTTTGAATGCCGTGAGATTCCACGCGCCGGTCATCAGCACGACTCCGAGCGAGCCGATACTGAGCGGATTGTAGTATTTCAGACCCTTGGCCAAATAGGTTTGTTTTGCCGCCGGGTCGTCAATCTGAGCGGCCGGAGGCAGCAACGTGACGAGGAGGGAGACGCCGCTGCCGAAGAAGACTGCTAAGCTGAGTACATGGGTCCACAGGAGAATGAAATCACTCATTAGGCGGATGTTAAACCAGAGGGCACTAGAAATGTAAATGGCCGCTCGATAAGGATGTTTGACACTCAAAACTGGGGCCGATATCCTGACTGGAAGCGATGTTTCCTCTTGATTTTATGTTCCCTGAGGAGGGGTAAGGAAGGACGAATGGCCGAAAACGTCTTACTGCGCCATGAAGATGTCCCTGATATCCATAAGCTCGATGTATATTTGGCCCATGACGGCTATGTCGCCGCGCGTAGGGCGCTGACGACGCTCAAGCCTGAGGAAGTCACGGCCCAGGTAAAAGAATCGAACCTGCGGGGGCGGGGCGGGGCTGGTTTTCCGGCCGGCGTCAAATGGGGGTTCTTACCCAAGGACTCGGACAAGCCCGTCTATCTGTGTTGCAACGCGGACGAGAGTGAGCCCGGAACGTTCAAAGATCGGGCGATCATTGAGAAGAACACCCATACCCTGCTGGAAGGCATTCTCATCACCTGTTACGCCATCAACGCCCATACGGCCTATATCTATATCAGAGGGGAATTCGTCTACGGCGCAAAATGCCTGGAACAGGCCCTGGCCGAGGCGTATGAGCAGGGCCTGTTTGGCAAAGATATTCTCGGCACCGGCTTTGATCTTGAGGTCTACGTCCACCGGGGAGCCGGGGCCTATATCTGTGGCGAAGAGACCGGCCTGATTGAGTCGATTGAAGGCAAGCGCGCCTATCCCCGCATTAAACCGCCGTTCCCCGCCGTATACGGCTTATTTGGTTGCCCCACCATCGTGAATAACGTGGAAACGCTGGCCTGCGTGCCGTCTATCATCAAAAACGGTCCAGCCTGGTTTCGGTCCATTGGGCCGGAAAGTGGGCCGGGTCCCAAAATATATGGAGTCAGCGGCCATGTTGAGAAGCCCGGTATGTTCGAGCTGCCCATGGGCATGCCGCTACGCGAGGTGATTTACGACTATGCGGGCGGCGTCAAGGATGGCAAGCAGCTCAAGGCCGTCATGCCGGCCGGGTCGTCCTTCCCCGTTTTGACGCCGGACGAGATTGATGTCCATATGGATTTTGACTCCATGCGCGCCATTGGGGCCTTCCTGGGTACCGCCGGCGTTATCGTTATGGACGAAGGCACCTGTATGGTCCGCGCCTTGGAGATCATTGACCGCTTCTATCACCATGAATCCTGTGGCCAGTGCTCTCCGTGTCGAGAAGGAACCGGCTGGTTACACAAGCTGCTGGTTCGACTCGAAGAGGGCAATGGCAAGGCCGAGGATATCGATCTGATCGACCGGATTTGTACCAATATGATGGGCAATACGGTGTGTGTCTTGGCTGACGCGGCTGCCATGCCCACCCAGAGTTATCTGACCAAGTTCCGCGACGAGTTTATTGCGCACGTGAGGCAAGGTGGCTGCCCGCTGAAAAAATCAGCAGCCCAGCCTGAAGCCGCCTGAGTCTCCCCCCAGAGGTTTGCATGCCAACACTTGAAATCGATGGCCAAGAAGTGACGGTCGAAGACGGTCTCAACGTCATCCAAGCTGCCGAACGGGTCGGGGTTGAGGTGCCGCACTACTGTTACCATCCCGGACTCAGTATATCGGGCAACTGCCGCATGTGCCTGGTCGAAATCGAGAACCTGCCTAAACTGCAGATTGGCTGTAATACGCGTGTGTCCGACGGGATGGTGGTGAAAACTGCCAGTGAAAGAGCGAAACATGCCCAAGCCGCGGTGCTCGAATTTCTTTTAATCAACCACCCGATCGATTGTCCCATCTGTGACCAGGCCGGCGAGTGTAAACTCCAAGACTATTACATGCTGTACGGTGCCTATAAGAGCGAGATGCCGCTTGAGGCCAAGGTGCATAAAGGGAAAGTGGTTGACCTTGGACCCGAAGTCGTGCTCGACGAGGAGCGCTGCATTCTGTGCGCCCGCTGTACCCGTTTCTGCGACGAAATAACCCAGACCGGCGAATTAGGCATTTTTGAGCGCGGGGATCATGCCCGCATCAGTCTCTTTCCCGGCAAGAAACTCGACAATCCCTATTCCGGTAATGTTGTTGACGTGTGTCCGGTAGGGGCGCTGACGAGCAAGGATTTCCGCTTCAAGTCCCGGGTCTGGTATCTTGAGAAAACGCCCTCGACCTGCACCCGCTGCGCCACCGGTTGCAACATCGATATCTACCATCGGCAGGGCGAGGTCTTTCGGTTTCGGCCGCGCCAAAATCTCGACGTCAATGCGTATTGGATGTGTGATGAGGGACGGCATTGGTACAAGTCGTTCCAGCAAGAAAGTCGTATTCCGAGTCCTTTGGTACGAGGCGAATCCTCTTTCGCTGTAGCCTCGTGGGATGAGGCTGGAAAAAAGGTTGCTGAAATCCTTCGTCAGGCTACAGACGAACATGGCGCTCATACGGTCGCGGCGATTGTTGGTGCCAAGGCAACCAACGAAGAAGCATTTCTACTCTCTCGCCTGCTCAGAGAGCAAATTGGCTCGAAACAAACTGTTGGCTTAGCGTGGTCTCCCACGGACGCATTTCATGATGACTTCCTGATCCACGCCGACAAAAACCCGAACACGCACGGCCTGAAGAGCCTGGGTCTGCTGAACGACGGCGGGGGCGAGGCCGAAGCGGTTCTGGCTGCGGCCGAGCAGGGACAGGTGAAAGTCCTCTTTCTTCTTGGTGCGAACCTCGTCACGGCCTTCGGCCAGGAACGCCTTGATAGCGCCTTGGGCGAAACAAGCGTCATTCTGCTCGACACGGATTACAACGGTACGACAGAGTACGCCAATATTGTTTTGCCGATCGCGGCTGCCGTGGAGACGGACGGGACGTGTACGAATCAGGCCGGGCGTGTCCAGCGGCTCTCTCAGGCCTTCCCGCCACCGGGAGAAGCGAAGGCCGGTTGGGAAGCGCTGGCCTTGCTGAGTACCCACTTGGACGGTCCCGACTCTGTTTCGATCACTGATGTCTTCGGCGAATTGACACACTCGGTCCCAGCCTTTGCCGGTCTGACGTACGGGAAGATCGGCCTCCAGGGGGCTCCCTTAGCCGAGCCTGAGTCATAGGTCGCTGGCACGGAAGTATGGCGAGGGGTTTCTTCCCCTTCCTCTCTTGTAATGGAAGAGCAAGAGGGAAGGGGGGTGTTCCCTGATTGATTCACGCTCTCTTCTGTTTTAAGAATCCTCACATGTCTCCGTCATCTGACCCCGCTCTCCAACAGTATAGAAGGAACCGAACGGTTCTCCCCGGAGACACTCTGTCGTTGCCCCATGGGCAGACGCTAGCCGTGTCCGATATGCTGCCCCGCCATTAAGCCGTGCGTATCGTCACCTGGAATGTGAATTCGATTCGGGCGCGCCAGGAGCGGGTGCTGGCATGGCTCAGCCGCCAGCAGTTGCCTGAAATCGTGTGTCTGCAAGAAACAAAAGTCACGGACGACGCCTTTCCGCGCCGCGCGTTTGAGGAGGTCGGCTACTGCGTGACCGCTTGTGGACAAAAGACCTATAATGGCGTGGCTATCCTGTCTCGCGCTGAGCCGAGTCAGGTCGTGTGCCATCTTGATGGTGACCCCGAAGACCGTGACGCGCGCTTCTTGTCCGCCCAGATTGCCGGTCTCCACATCCTGTGTCTCTACGTCCCGAACGGGCGGGTGGTCGGCAGTGAGCAGTTCGCGTATAAGCGCACCTGGTTGCGCCGCGTCCGCCACTTTCTTGATGCGCAGTGCGATACCGGAAAACCGCTCGTCCTGTGTGGGGATTTGAATATCGCGCCCGAAGCACGGGATGTCCACGACCCGCAGGAATGGGAAGAGACGGTCCTGTTTCATCCAGATATGCGCGAGGCTTTTGAATGCTTGTGTGAGTGGGGTCTGGTCGATACGTTCCGTCTCCATCACGCCGAAGGAAAGCTGTATAGCTGGTGGGATTATCGTCAACTGGCCTTCCCCAAAAACAAGGGGCTACGTATTGACCATATTCTCGTTACCCAGGCGCTCGCCGAGCGCTGCACTGGCGTTGCCATAGACCGCGAGGCACGCAAGGGCAAGGGGGCTTCGGATCATGCCCCGGTTATTGCCACATTTGGCGACGCCTCAGGGTGAAGACTCGGGAAAACGGAACAGAGGCCCGTTGTCTTTGGAAAGAAAAACTGACAGTCTGACGGCCTTGGAGGAATATATGCAGAAGCCACCGGTCGATTACATCAAACGCATTACGGCCAATTATGCCGCGCTGGGCTACAAGACGTATCAATGGGTGCATAACCAAGACACGCCGCCGTGGACCCCGCTGACCAAGCCCTTGTCGGAATGCCGCCTGGGCCTGATCGCTTCCGGTGGCATTTATGTGACCGGCCAGGTCGCCTTTCATACCAAGGATGACTTCTCCTTCCGGGTTATCCCCAAGGATGTCACCACCGCAGACCTGCGGACCGCACACTTTGCCTACGATCAGACCGACGCCCGGAATGATCCCAACGTCGTTTTCCCGATTGACACGCTCCGCCGCCTAGAAGCAGAAGGCGTCATCGGCGAGCTGGCCGATCATGCCTTTACATTTATGGGCGGCATCTATTCGACCCGGAAGGTCCGCGAGTCATTAGCCCCGCAACTGACCGAACAGTTGAAGGCCGAACGGGTGGATGTGGCCGTGCTGGTGCCCGTTTGACCGGTGTGTCATCAGTCCGTGGGACTGATTGCCCGCCATGCCGAGGCCGCCGGCATCCCGACCTTATGCATGGGCAGCGTGTTGGATATTCTCCAGGCCGTTTATCCACCCCGCGCGGCCTTTCTCGACTACCTGCTCGGCCACACAACCGGCAAGCCGTTCGAGCCGGAACTCCAGCGCGCGATCCTGCTTGAAGCCCTGGAGGCGTTCTCCTCGCTCACGCAGCCCGGTCAGATTAAGCACCTGCCGTTTCGCTGGGCGGAAGACGATGGCTGGAAGGATGGGGTGATGAATGACGGCGACACCCGCACCCCGCGCCGGGATACCCCCCAGTATCAAACCGAAGCAGACCGGGTTCTGGCTGAACAGAACGACCCGGAAGCCTGCGAGGTGTGTGAGACGGCGGCCTAGAAACAATGCTTTAGGGAAAATCCTTTAACTCCTAGGGTGGGCAGCACGGCATAACCCGCTAAGGCTTTGTGTTACGCCACCGAGGCAGTGGGTTGCGCATGATCCATACGCGAACTGCTCACTTCGTCGGCTTCAATCGGTTGATAAAGATGATCCGTAGGCCCCTATGTGGGTCTAGTACAGCATATGTCCATGCCTTATGTGGTTTCTCGGATTCCGCGTTTTGTCGTATGGCTCTCCCATAGAGAAATATTGTCTTTAAACCTGCCTTTTTGCACGGAAAATTTGCTTCCTTCGCCGATGTTGGTAAGAGGAGCAGGGCACCATTGCTGGTACCAACTTTGAATTCGAAGGTCTCCTAAATCACGCTGTAAGAGGGGCAACTCTTGCAAAATTATGAACATAAGAAGCTAATCGAGCGCATCGCTCAAATCGACACCGTTCCAGATGACGCCGACGCGTACGGAAGCTGGATCAAAGCCGGGGGGCATCTTGCTTTATTGCGGGATAATGCTCAAGAAAACGAACTGGCTGTCTATGCGTCAGGCGACTACACCTTTATCCACGCTGCTGTTATCAGTGAAGATAGTCTCTCCCTCCTGACCCAAGGCGACTTGCTAGAGTGGAGCGGCAGTCCATTCTCCCCCTCCGCGGGCTACGTTTTTGAAGGAGAACAGAGCGGTGTCCGTATTGAAAGAGGTGACCATTGGGGCACCAAGATGATTAAAGATACCCGGCAGCTTGTGTTTGGACGCGAATTCGAGGGTTGGGAGGAAGATAGCAGATCGTATTTTGAAATCCTACAGGAATACGAACATCTGGCAGAAATCCACTGGCGCCCAGAGAAGTACGCTTATTGCCGCTTCGATGGAAACGGAGACCTGGAGCACGTTGTCTCGGTAACGTCTAAAAAAAAGGATGGACCAGGCGTGACACTCGTGTCATTCAAGCGGGAACCGCTAGAGCAATATATCACCGCTTCCAACTCCGTGCTGGTTCGCAGGTTTGACTTCACGTTGTTCCGACATAAAGGATTTCTAGGTTGGCCTGACGGGCCTGAAGACATTTTTAATGAGGATAAAGATTTCTTCTATCGCCAGAAAAACGCCGGGCACGCTGCATACACTCGTGGCGTTCAGATTATTCGCCCAAGGCGTCCGAGGAACCAAATATTATCGTCAATGAGGGATCGTTGGACAGGGCATGAAGAGAGGCAATATGTTGAATTCATAGCGAACGATTGGCGTAATAACTGCCCCGCAACAATATCGACTGATCCGGCCGCTACGACGAACTACTTTGAATATCGTAAAAATTCTCTTCCGTTTGAGCTTTCACCTGCTTTCTTTCGACCCGAGGTGCTGTCGAAATACAAATCAGATCGATACAAGTACACGGTCAGTACGCGCGAGATTCGTTGCCGAAATGCCTGGGTGCTTCAGAGACATGACGTCAATGAAGCAGGTCAAATACACGCATACATATGTGACCTTCGAGACCTTCCGTATGAGGAGCAGTTGTATTGGAAGAGCTTTAACGAGAATCCTAAAGCGGGAATTTCCGAGCGTGCTCTTACACACGACTTCAAAGGCGAGATGGTCTTAATAACCGATCCTCTTGATGACGTTCTGGCGATTGTGAGGCGATGGGCTGAATCGGACTTGGAGTGGTGGAAGCTTCGTGAGGAAAGCCTACTCAAACGTGTCAGTACACCGCTCACTACCAGCCGTGACGAATGGGCGGAAGCGTTCATGGACCTCTCAAAGCTGCTCGTTGAAGGCTTTCAGGTCAAAGCTATTCGTATGAGACTTAGGGGGGCGGATATTGCCTTTAGCGAAGAGGATAAGAGCATAGCACTTCTCGAAAAGCTCCCTGCCGACCACCACAAGTCCGCCGATTTGCAGAGACTAGAAGGGCTGAGGGCAGTTCAAAACATCCGCAACAAGGTGAAAGGGCATCCTGGCGGCAAAGATGCTGCAAACTTGTCGCAAGCGGCTTTGATGGAGCATGGAACGTATTCTTCTCACTTCAACGAGACCTGTAGAAAAGTCGTGGATGAACTCAAGCGCATTGAACAAAGATTTTCCCCTCCGAGGAGACGCGATGGCAGAGCGTGAGTCACTTGGCGGAACCACTGTGGTGGTTGGCTGCGGCGGTATCGGCAGCGCTATTATTACCAAGCTCGCCGCCCAGGGAGTCCCGCTTGTTGCCGCTGATATCGATTATGCACGCGCTGAGGCAAGTGTCGCCCATCTTCACACCGAAGCCCTTGCTCTCAGTGTTGACGTGACCGATGAGGCGTCTGTTGCCGCTTTGATTGCCGAGGCGCAGGCGGCCTTCGGTGTCGTCACCCGGCTCGTGTATACGGCCGGCATTATCCACACCGGCAACTTCCTGGAGCTGTCTCCCCGTCAGTGGCGCCGGACGTTCGAGGTGAATCTGACCGGCGCATTTTGCAGCATCCAGGCTACTGCTCGTCACCTGGTCGAGCACAAGCAACCCGGCCGTATGGTGATGGTTGCCTCGGTTGCCGGACGTGGTCCGCGGGCCGATAGCAGCGACTATGCGGCGAGTAAAGCCGGCCTCATTAGTTTGGTTCGCTCTGCCGCCGCCAGTCTCGCTGCTGCCAACATCCAGGTCAATGCGGTCTGCCCAGGAATCGTCGATACGCCAATGACGCATAGTATCCACAGGGAACGGGCTGCCCGGCGCGGCATCAGCGTCGAAGAATCTCTGGCCGGGTTGGCCGCCACGATTCCCCTCGGGCGGATCGAAAGCCCCCAGGAGGTTGCCGAGGTTATCTGGTTTCTCCTGTCAGATGCAGCGAGCTATATCACCGGCCAAGCGCTCAACGTCTGCGGCGGATTGGCATTTGACTGAGGGGGTCGGTATACCGGGAATGCTCTCTATTCCTTGAGCGCCAAAGGAGACTGCCATGTTGGGCGTATGGCATTTCAGCCTGACCGTATCGGACCTTGAGCGATCAATTGCCTTCTACCAGAAGCTGGGCCTCAAGCTGTTGCTTGTCCAGGAACAGGCAAACGCCTATACGAGTCGTTTGGTGGGGTATGAGAACGCCCACCTCAAGGTTGCCCAATTCGTCATTCCAGGCCAGCCGCGCGGTCGTTCGACCCACGACCTTGAGTTGGTCGAGTACATCCATCCGAAAGGCCGGCGACAGAAGCCGGACATCTGCAATCCGGGTGAGGCCCACCTCGCCCTCACGGTTACAGACATCCACGCTCGTTACGAACGGCTCACGGCAGACGGCGTCCATTTCTTCTCGCCACCGAACGCCATCACCTCAGGCGTCAATCGGGGTGGGTACACCTGCTACTTTTGGGACCCCGATCAGATCGTTCTTGAGCTGGTCCAACCTCCCCCCAGCGACTGACCGAGGGAAGGGCTCTTTACAACTGCTCAACCAGCTTCTCGACCTCGCTCCATTCCACAATCGGGGTCAGGCGGCGCTTCTCAATCAGGCCGCTTGAGACGATTTTGCCAAAGACCTGGAAGGTCGGGGTATGGTCGGGAATATCCACCAGAAAGATGACCTTGGGCTCTTCATTTGAGAACCAGGGACCGCCGGCAAAGCGAACCTCTTGGGGTGCGCCGACCGAGGCCGGATTTTTTGCGGCCGAGCCGATAAGCCCGACAAATTCCTTCATCCGCTCCGGGCTGGGGTCCTTGAGCCAGACTTCGTCAAGATAGAGTGCCATGCTTCCCTCCTCTTACTTCCTAGAGATATATTTCCAGTACGAAACATTACCAAATTGTAATCAAATGTCGCGATTCTCCTTTCATCTTTCGGGTTGTGCATACACTTCTTTAGGAATATCAACGACTTCTATTTTAATCCTGACTTGCTTTCCGATTTCTTCGAGAATCAAGCGGAGGCTTTTGTCATTCTTCTCGCATAAGGCAATAGAGCGAACTGATCGCAGCCCGTATTTTCGCTTGGCAAGTTCCGCTCCAAAAAGAACGTGCCTCAAATTGAGCGGTGGTTTCAAACTCACCTTTTGTCAGGTCGGCTGTGGTTATGGAACTGGTCATGGAAGCATAGACTTCCCGCACATTCCTGAATGTCACAGTATTCCCTGCGGCAGGGCGTTCTGTTGCTCTTATTATGGTCGCCATAAAAGCTTGCACCGCGAGTACGCTCAACAATATCGGTACGAGAAGCGCCTTCATAATTTCTTTCTTGTGGCCTCGGCCACTGGAAAACGCATTATGAGAAAGCAGTGCTGGAATGCGGAGTCAGACACTTAGGAGCTTATGCCGCTTTGTGTCCGGTAATGGCCTCGCGCAGACCTTCCAGCAGACCTTCGAGTTTCGCCTGCTGGCGTTCGACGGCCGACAGGCGCATTTCCATATCACGGCGGAGCCCGCTCAACTCTCCACGCAGGTCTCCCATCTCTCTGCGCAGGTCTCCCATCTCTCTGCGAATCCCGTGCAAGCCAGTCAGAATCACTCCACCTAAGGCAACCCCAACGGCCATTACCGCGACCAACACGCTGAGCAACTCGGTTGTCATACCCACTTCCTAATGCCTGGGAACCTATCTTACAACTGCTCGACCAGCTTCTCGACCTCGCTCCATTCCACAATCGGGGTCAGGCGACGCTTTTCAATCAGGCCGCTTGAGACGATTTTACCGAAGACCTGAAAGGTTGGGGTATGGTCGGGAATATCCACCAGAAAGATGACCTTGGGCTCTTCATTCGAGAACCAGGGACCGCCGGCAAAGCGAACCTCTTGGGGTGCGCCGACCGAGGCCGGATTTTTTGCGGCCGAGCCGATAAGCCCGACAAATTCCTTCATCCGCTCCGGGCTGGGGTCCTTGAGCCAGACTTCGTCAAGATAGAGTGCCATGCTTCCCTCCTCAAAAAAGATGCTGAGGGTATAGCAAAGTCCACGCAGGAGAAAAAGAGAAGGAGACCGAGTAGTGTCTCAGTCTCACGTCCCCCTCCCTGGCCCTCCCCTCAAGGGGGAGGGAATGTCCGCTCCCTCTCCCCTGGAGGGAGAGGGCTGGGGTGAGGGGGAAATGCAAAATGAGACACTACCGAAAGCTGACGGCGGTGAGGAATACGGAGCCGAGGCGCTGCCGTGCTACTCGGCCAGCATGTCGTCCAGCTCGCCGCTGACTTCCAGAGTCTGCAACTCCATGAAGCCGCCGATGGACTCGTCTCCGATAAAAATCTGAGGGACGGTGCGTTGACCCGAACGCCGGGCAATCTCTTGCCGCAGTGCGGGGTCGTCGGACACGTCAACGTCTTCGAACGGAACGCCTTTTTTGGTCAGCAAAGCCTTTGCTGCGGTGCAAAAGCCTCAATAATCTGTTGAGTAGACGGTAATCATTTTCATAAACGCCGATCCTTCCGCTTCTTTATCCGTATCCCTTATAGCAAGCACTATGGCAGCTCGGTACTGCCCATGAGGTAGCGGTCTACCTCTCTGGCTGCCCCACGTCCTTCATTAAAGGCCCAGACGACCAGACTCTGGCCGCGACGCAGGTCGCCGGCGGCAAAGACGCCGTCCACATTTGTCTGGAACCGGTCATATTCGGCCTTGGCATTTGAGCGCGGGTCGCGCTCGACCCCGAGTTGTTCGAGGACCGGGTCTTCCGGCCCAAGAAAGCCCATGGCGAGCAGGACCAGGTCTGCCGGCCAGACCTTTTCCGTTCCCGGCAGGGGCTTGGGAATAAACGCGCCGTTGTCGTTTTTCCCCCATTCTATCTCGACGGTGTGCAGTTCCTCGACATTGCCGTGTGTGTCGCCCACAAATCGTTCCGTCTGAATCAGATAAATACGCGGGTCTGCCCCAAAGCGGGCTGCTGCTTCCTCTTGTCCATAATCGATCCGCAAAATCTTGGGCCACTCCGGCCAGGGATTGTCCGGCTGCCGCTCCAAGGGCGGCTGGGGAAGAATTTCAAACTGGGTCAGCGTCTTGCATGTGTGGCGGAGTGCCGTGCCGACACAGTCGGTGCCGGTATCTCCGCCCCCAATCACGATCACATGTTTATCGGTCGCGGAAATATACGCCCCGTCCGCATGGTCCGAGTCGAGCAGGCTCTTGGTGTTGGCGTGGAGGAACTCCATGGCGAAATGGATGCCGTTGAGGTCGCGGCCTTCTGCCGGCAGGTCGCGCGGTTTTGTCGCCCCCCCGCACAGGACGATGGCGTCAAAATCCTGCTGTAATTGAGCAGCCGGAATATCGCCGCCAATGGCCGTATTCGTCACAAACGTAACGCCTTCCTGGGCCAGAAGGTCGACGCGACGCTGCACGATGGCCTTGTCCAGCTTCATATTGGGGATGCCGTACATGAGCAGGCCGCCGATACGGTCGGCTCGTTCATAGACCGTGACCGCGTGGCCGGCTTTATTGAGCTGCGCTGCACACGAGAGGCCGGCCGGACCCGAACCGACCACCGCCACCTTTTTCCCGGTCCGTTTCTCCGGCGGGTGAGGCACAACCCAGCCTTCGGTAAAGCCGCGGTCAACGATGGAGCATTCAAGGTTTTTGATGGTGACCGGCGGGTTGGTAATCCCGAGCACGCACGACCCCTCGCACGGCGCCGGACACACCCGACCGGTGAACTCCGGGAAATTATTGGTTTTGTGCAGGCGCTCGAGCGCCTCCCGCCAGAGCCCGCGATAGACCAGGTCATTCCATTCCGGGATGAGGTTGTTAATCGGACAGCCCGAAGCCATGCCGCTGATCAAGGTCCCGGTGTGGCAGAATGGAATGCCGCAGTCCATACAGCGGCCGCCCTGCTCCTGAAGTTTGCCCTCAGAAAAATGCTGATGAAACTCCCCCCAGTCCTTGACCCGTTCGACTGGTGAACGGTCTGCGGGCAACTCCCGCTCGTATTCCATGAATCCGGTAGGCTTACCCATACGGTCTTCCTTCGTCAGTCTCCATGCGGTTCCAAAGTGTTAGTTGCCGCTCACCCGGGCGGCATCGTTCTTATTGGCCTCAAAAGCCGCCATGACAGCGTCGTCGCCGGCTAGGCCGCTGCCTTCGGCCCGGCTGATCGCGTCGAGCATGCGTTGATAGTCCTTGGGCATGACTTTGACAAATGCCAGCGCTCGCGCCTCCCAGTCGTCAAGAATCTGCTGCGCCTGGGTGCTGCGGGTATACCGGCTGTGTTTTTGCAGCATGGCGCGCACGTCCTGGAGGTCTCCCTCGCTGAGCCTATCCAGGCTGACCGTCTCAAGATTACACTGGTTGCGAAAGCTCGCGTGTCTGTCCAAGACGTAGGCGATCCCCCCGGACATGCCCGCGGCGAAGTTGCGCCCGGTCTCACCCAGCACGACCACGCGACCGCCCGTCATATACTCACAGCCGTGGTCGCCGACCCCTTCGATCACGACTCGCACACCGCTATTGCGCACACAGAAACGCTCCCCGGCCAGGCCGCGAATATAGGCTTCCCCGTTGGTCGCGCCATAAAAGGCGACATTGCCGACAATGATGTTTTCCTCCGCGGTAAAGGGCGAACCCGTGGGAGGATAGAGTATGACCTTGCCGCCGGACAGGCCCTTGGCGAAGTAATCGTTGGCGTCGCCCTCCAGTTCGAGCGTCATACCGGGCGGGACAAATGCCCCAAAACTCTGACCGGCCGACCCCCGGAAATGAAAGTGGATGGTATCTTCCGGTAGGCCTGCTCGACCGTAGCGTCGGGTGACTTCGCTGCCCAGTATCGTTCCGGCCACGCGGTTGACGTTTTGAATGGGCAGCGTGGCGGACACTTTTTCTTGACGCTCCAGCGCCGGGCGGGCCAGGTCAATCAGGGTCTGCTTATCCAGGGAGCGCTCAAGGCCGTGGTTTTGTCCAATTTGACAGTACCGACCGATTTCGGGACCAACCTGGGGTTGGTGCAGAATATCGGTGTAGTCCAGTCCCTTGGCTTTCCAGTGGGCGATCGCTCTGCGGGCCTCAATCTTGTCGGTCCGGCCAATCATGTCGTTCATGCTCCGAAAGCCGAGTCGGGCCATATACTCGCGGATTTCCTGGGCAACGAACCGCATGAAGTTGACCGCGTGGGTCGGATCACCCATGAACTTCTTGCGTAAGGCCGGATTCTGGGTCGCGACGCCGACCGGACAGGTGTCGAGGTGACAGACCCGCATCATAATACAGCCGAGTGAAACCAGGGCGGCCGTGGCGAAACCGAACTCTTCCGCACCCAGCAACGCGGCAACTGCTACATCCCGGCCGGTTTTGAGTTGGCCGTCGGTTTCGACGGCAATCCGGCTGCGCAGATTGTTGAGGACCAGGGTCTGGTGCGTTTCCGCCAGGCCGAGCTCCCAGGGCAGGCCGGCGTGCTTGATACTCGTCTGTGGCGAGGCCCCGGTCCCGCCGTCGTGACCACTAATCAGGACGACATCGGCATGGCCCTTGGCAACACCGGCGGCAATCGTGCCGACCCCAACCTCGGAGACCAGCTTGACGCTGATACGCGCCTCGGTATTGGCGTTCTTCAGGTCGTGAATGAGCTGGGCCAGGTCTTCGATTGAATAGATATCGTGGTGGGGGGGCGGGGAAATCAGCCCCACGCCGGGGGTGGATAGCCGCACCTTGGCAATCCACGGATAGACTTTCCGACCGGGCAACTCGCCGCCTTCGCCGGGCTTCGCCCCCTGGGCCATTTTGATCTGGATCTCACGCGCCTGGGTCAGATATTCGCTGGTGACGCCAAAACGGCCCGAGGCGACCTGCTTGATCGCACTGTTCCGTGAGTCGCCATTCGGGTCCGGCGTATAGCGCGCAATGTCTTCCCCGCCTTCACCCGTATTGCTTTTGCCGCCGATACGGTTCATGGCAATAGCCAGTGACTCATGCGCCTCTTTACTAATGGAGCCGTAGGACATGGCGCCGGTCTTAAAGCGGGTGGTAATGGCCTCGACCGACTCGACTTCCTCAAGCGGAATCGGCTCGGCCGCCGGTTTCAATTCCAGGAGTCCGCGTAGCGTAGCCAGCCGCTCAGACTGGTCGTCTATGAGCCGCGTATACTCCTTGAAGATGGCATAGTCGTTTATCCGACAGGCCTTTTGCAGCAGATGAATCGTGCGCGGATTAAAGAGGTGCAGTTCACCGTCTTTACGGAACTGATACTGGCCGTACACTTCGAGCGTCTGGCCACGAACGGGAATGGCCGGGAATGCCCTGGCATGTTGTTGGCTCGCTTCGTGGGCGAGTTCCGCCAGGCCTATGCCTCCCACGCGGGAGGGGGTCCAGGTAAAATAGCGCTCAACCAGCTCCCGGCCCAAACCGACGGCCTCAAAAATCTGCGCGCCGCAGTACGACTTGATCGTTGAAATGCCCATCTTGGACATGACTTTGACGATGCCCTTGACCGCGGCTTTGATATAGCCGCTCACCGCGTCAGGATAGCTGATGCCCGTCAGCAGGCCCTCGCCGATCATGTCGTTCAGACACTCGTAGGCCATATACGGATTAATCGCCTGCACGCCATAGCCGAGCAGCACACAGAAATGATGGACCTCGCGCGGCTCGCCCGATTCGAGCACGAGTCCGACCTGGGTGCGGCTGCCGGTACGAATCAGATGATGGTGCAAACCCGACGCCGCCAGCAGAGCCGGCAGCGCGGCGCGTTCGGCATCCACGCCTCTATCCGACAGGATCAGCAGCGTTGCGCCGTCCTCAATCGCGGCGTCCGCGGCCTGACACAGCTCGTCCAAAGCCCGCTCAAGGCCGGCTTGGCCGTGCTGTGGGTGAAAGAGTATGGGCAGGGTCGCAGCCTTGAGCCCCGGTCGGTCAAGACGCCGCAGCTTTTCAAGGTCCGAGTTTTTCAGAATCGGAATAGGCAGCCGGATTTGGCGACAATTGTCCGGCCGGGAATCGATCAGATTGCCCTCTGAGCCCAGCGTCAGCGTTGTTGAGGTGACGAGTTCCTCTCGAATCGGGTCGATGGGGGGATTGGTCACCTGGGCGAAGAGTTGCTTAAAGTAATTGTATAAAAGCTGGGGTTTATCGGACAACACGGCCAGCGGCGTATCCGTGCCCATGGAGCCGATGGGCTGGATCTTATTCAGCGCCATCGGCCCGATATTGACCTTCAAATCCTCAAAGCTGTAGCCAAACGCGCGCAGGCGCTGGAGCGTCGCCTCATGATCGTAGGCCGGCTGCTCTTCCGCCACATCCGGAAGCTGATCGAAATACAGCGTGTGCGCGTTCAGCCACTGACGGTAGGGCTGGGCGCTGATGATTTCCTGTTTCAGTTCTTCATCACTGATAATGCGGCCCTTGTCCGTATCGACCAGGAACATCCGGCCCGGCTGGAGCCGCCGCTTCTCCAATACGCGTTCCGGCTCGACTTCGAGCACCCCCACCTCGGAGCCCATGATGACCAGGTCATCCTTGGTGACATAGTAGCGAGACGGGCGGAGTCCGTTCCGGTCCAGGACGGCCCCCACGCGGCTGCCGTCCGTGAAGGCAATCGAGGCCGGACCGTCCCAGGGCTCCATCAGACAGCTATGGTATTCATAAAAGGCGCGCTTCGCCTCGGCCATGCTGGCATGATTCTCCCACGGCTCGGGGATCATCATCATCATCGCGTGGGGCAGCGAACGCCCGCTCAGCGCCAGGAATTCCAGGCAGTTATCAAAAATGGCGGAATCACTGCCGTCTTCCAGGACAACCGGAAAGACCTTCGACAGGTCGTCCCCAAAGAGTGCCGAGGCCATGAGGGCCTGCCGGGCGCGCATCCAGTTGACGTTCCCCCGCAGGGTATTAATCTCGCCATTGTGGATGAGGTAGCGATACGGGTGGGAGCGTTCCCAGCTCGGAAAGGTATTGGTGCTGAAGCGGGAATGGACCAGGACGATCGCGCTTTCCATTGTTGGGTCGGACAGGTCCGGATAGAAGGTTTCGAGCTGCTGGGGCGTGAGCATGCCCTTATAGATCAGGGTCTTGTAGGACAGGCTAGGAATATAGAAATACTCTCCACCGGCGACCCCGCCGTAACGGATGGCGTTCGTCACGCGCCGCCGGATCACATACAGCTTGCGCTCAAAGGCGAGATCATCCGCCAGACCGGCGGCGCTGCGACCGATGAAAATTTGCCGGATACAGGGTTCACACGCCTTGGCCGTCTCTCCCAGGCCGGCGTTATTGGTCGGGACATCTCGCCAGCCCAAGACCGTCTGGCCTTCCTCTCCGATGATGGTCTCCAGGCGCTGCTCGCACTCGTGTCGCTGGGTAGGGTCGGGGGGCAGGTAGACCATGCCGACCCCGTACCGACCCGGAGCGGGCAGGCTGATATCCAGAGCCTGACAGGCTGCGCCCAGGAAGCGATGGGGGAGTTGGAGGAGCAGGCCCGCGCCGTCTCCCGTGTCTTCTTCGCAGCCGCGTGCCCCACGATGATCCAGATTGACCAGCACGGTTAAACCTTGTTCGACCACTTGATGCGAGCGCTCACCTTTGATGTTGACCACAAAGCCAATGCCGCAGGCGTCATGTTCAAAGCTGGGATCATACAGCCCTTGTTTCTGAGGTATGCCGGCGTAAGGAGTAAACGTATCCTCCACTACACGCCGAATTGTTGATACGTTTACTCCTTGTGTCATATGCGCCCCTTCCTGTTTGTGTGCGGTATCGAGCTGCCTGCTTCCGTAGGCTGTCAGACCCCGCGTCTCAGCCGCGGAACGAGGGAGTTGTCACTCCATGCCGACGGCCATCCACGACCGGCGTTTTCCCCGACTGAAGCCTCAACCACAGCCCTTCGGTATGCGTGGACAACACCACGGATGTTTCCGTCCGTTCCACTCCTTCAAGCGAGCGAATTTGACGAATCACCTCCTCGAGGTCTGACGTGTTATCGGCCTTGACCTTCAGCAGGAGGGTGTATTCGCCAGTCACATGGTGACATTCCTGGATATTTTCAAAACCGTCAATGGCCGTTTCAAACTGCGTAATCAGCTTGGGATGGTTGATGGAGACGCCAATAAAAGCGGTCGTATCCTTGCCCAGCTTGCGTGCGTCGAGAACGGCGGTATAGCCTCGTATGACTCCGTTCTCTTCCAGCTTCTTGATCCGCTCGATAACGGAGGGAGCCGATAGCCCCACGCGTTCGCCAATTTTCACCAGGGGGAGTTTGCAATTTTCCTGGAGAACCGAGAGGATATGTCTATCCAGATGGTCAATATTGTCGAGTTCCATATGGGCCCTGCTCACTGGGATCAAATGCCGAATTTATTGAGGCTGAAAATGCCAAGGGGCTAACAAATAGCGGAGGACGGGCCATTCTGTCAAGCGAATATTCAGGGGCGGATGGTTCCTTGAGTTTTTCCCCGGCCCTCGTATAATTACTCACCCTGGAGACTGGAGCAGAGGCACAGCATGACAAAAATGACCGGTGCACAGATTACCATCGAAAGCCTGCTGGCTGAGGGCGTGGATACCATCTTTGGCTACCCTGGTGGGGCCATCCTGCCGACCTATGACGCCCTGGTCCAGAATCCGGCCTTACGCCATATCCTGGTCCGACACGAACAGGGCGCGGCCCATATGGCCGAGGGATACGCGCGGGTCTCCGGTCGCCCCGGTGTCGTGCTGGTGACCTCAGGGCCGGGGGCAACGAATACGGTCACCGGCATCGCGGATGCCTATATGGATTCAACCCCGCTGGTTGTCATCTGTGGCCAGGTGCCGACGAATATGATCGGCAACGATGCCTTTCAGGAAGCCGACGTGACCGGCATTACCCGTCCCTGCACCAAGCACAATTATTTGATCCGGGACGTCAACGACATCTCCCGGACGATTAAAGAAGCCTTCCATATTGCCGGCAGTGGGCGACCGGGGCCGGTCTTGATTGATCTCCCCAAGGACGTGCAGACCGCTGAGGCCCCATTTTCCTATCCTGAAACCGTGAGTCTGCGGGGCTATAAGCCGACCCTCAAGGGCAATATTCGACAGATCGAACGGGCGCTTGAAGTCATTGAACAGGCCGAACGACCGCTCTTCTATGTCGGCGGCGGGGTGCAGTGGTCGGGCGCGTCCGAACCGCTCATCGAGCTGGTCCGCGGGCTCAAGATTCCGATTACCACAACGGTTATGGCCTTGGGGGTATATCCGAGCGAGGACCCCTTGAGTCTGGGTATGTTGGGCATGCACGGCGGGTATTGGACCAATATGGCGGTGCAGAACTGCGACGCCCTGATTGCCGTGGGGGCGCGTTTTGATGACCGGGTCACGGGCCGGACGAGCGACTTCGCCCCCAAAGCCAAGAAGATCGTGCATATCGATATCGATCCCTCTTCGATCAGTAAGAACATCAAAGTCGATGTCCCCATCGTGGGTGATATCAAGGAAGTCTTGCAGGTCATGCTGGGGAAGGTGAAAACCCGCGAGCAACTGGCGCCGCGCCAGAAGTTATGGGGAGAATGGTGTCAGCACATCATGGCCTGGAAACAGGAAAAACCCCTCCCGTATGAGACCCAGGGCGCAGATGGCGAAATTCTGCCCCGAGGGGTGCTGGAAGAGATCAATCGGATCACCGGGGGCGACGCCATTGTCGTGACCGATGTGGGCCAACACCAGATGTGGGCCGCCCAGATGATGAAGTTTACCCAGCCGCGCTCGTGGCTGACGTCGGGCGGACTGGGGACCATGGGCTACGGCTTGCCGGCCGGGATTGGAGCCCACTTTGCCGCACCTGACAGACAGGTCGTCGTGATTAGCGGTGACGGCAGTATCCAGATGAATATTCAGGAACTGTCCACCGCCGTCCAGTATCATGTGCCGGTCAAGGTTGTCATCCTGAACAACCACTACCTGGGCATGGTGCGGCAGTGGCAGGAGAAATTCTACGAAGAGCGCTATTCCCACTCCTATATGGATGCCATGCCGGACTTCGTGAAACTGGCCGAAGCCTATGGAGCCAAAGGGTTTCGGGCGGAAAAATCGTCCGAGCTGTCCGCCACGCTGCGGGCTGCCTTTGCGGAGGCGGGCCCCGTTCTGGTGGAAGTGGTCATTCCGAAAAGCGAAGGGGTGTTCCCCATGGTGCCGGCTGGGGGCGCCATGCATGAAATGCTCTTTGCGTAACGAGCCGAACCGGGAAAATGGCCGAACCGTGGCAATGGATATACCGCACAAGCCGGAGGGCGAACCCGTCCCAGACCGTTTCTATCAGGGCGTGATCCATAAGATTGCTTCCGGTAATGAAACAGGCGTCGTCCTGAGCGACTCCGGGAAAGAAGTCCCCTTTGTCTTTCCGTTCTTACGGCTGATCGGGGCTCCTCGTCTGGATATCCGATTCTTGACCGAGGGCATGCGCGTCGGCTTTGATGTCGGCTGGACCTCAGACGGGCTGCGCATATCGGTCTTGAAAATCTACGACTAGTCCTCGTCTGCTGAGGAGCGGTCATTAGAACGGCAGGGTTGTCCGAAACAGCATAAAGCGCCCCAGAAATTCGCCCACAAGAGCCGCCAGAATAGCGACATAAAAGAGACCGGTTGCCGCCATGGTCTGCGGAATCTGGAGCGTCCGCCAGATCATATAGGCGACGCCGAGCGAGGCCAGCGGCCCTAAGCCAAGCCGCATCCAGAGCAGGGTCTGATGCTCCGTCCACAGCTCCCGCAGGCTGGCGCTTGTGGCGGCGTGACTACTGAGCAGCAGCAGGCCCAGGCCCAGCGTCAGGGTCGCGAGCTGGACGACGAGAGTGCCGGCATAAAAGGAGAAGACCCGCTTAAAGGGGTCGAGCGAGAGGTCGAGCTCGATGAGGTACCAATGGCCCAGGGACATCCCGGTTGCCACCGCGCCCAGCATCAGGGCCGAGGTCAGAAAACTGAGTGGATAGACGAGCGTCTCGACCGAAAAAAACGGTGCCGTTCGGTACACGCTGGCGCTGAAACCCAAAGCAATCAGGCCGAAGAGGAGGGTGAGCAGATAGGCGCGGGCACGCAGGACAAAGCGCTCTCCCCATAAAGTATAAGTGTACAGGCCGCACAGCCCGCAGAACAGCAGCCATAAACCGCTTTCAAAGGTTCGCATATGCCATAGCGTTTGTGAAAGCGCCGAGTAGGCCAGGGACAGTTTGCCGAGGCCGATAATCAGGCCACACCCCAGATAGACGCAGGCCGTGGACTTGAAAAACCCGCGTTCAATTTCGTGAAAGCCCGGTACGCTCAGGGCAAAGATGCCGCCAAAGGCGAGCTGGCCGAAGAGGAGGAGGAAGGTATGCGCAAAATCAGTCATGCCCGGACTGTATAGACCCCCGGATATGAGCTCAAGCCGGGAGGGCGCACGCCCTTGCGGAAGTCCGGGCGCGGTCTTCCCGCTTGCCGTTCCGATAGCCAACTGGTAGGGAAGTGAGACTGACTCTTGTATCGAATTGCTGACGAGGACGATTGTGGCAGAATCGCTGATTACGGACGAAATTCGGGCCTGGATCGGTCGTCAGGCACCGCCCTGGACGATTGAGGTCACGGCGCTGGATGTCAAACGCTTTGCGGTGGCAACCGACGACGCAAACCCGCTCTACACGGATGCGGAGCGCGCGCAGCACAGCCGCTATGGCGGGCTGATAGCCCCGCCCCTGTTCTATATGGCGCCGCTGACGGACCCGGTCCCGGAAGACGAACTCCGCCCTGACGGGCTGCCCTATGCCGGGCGCTTTCCCATTCCGCCGACCCCGCTCCCGCGCCTGATGGACGGCGGGACCGACATCGAGTTTTTTGTGCCGATTCGCGTGGGCGATACCCTCACCGCGCGCAGTACAATAGTGGACATCTACCAGAAAGAAGGCCGCTCCGGGTCCTTGATCTTTGTGGTGCGAGAGACCACCTATACGAACCAGAAGGATGAGGTCGTCGTCATTGAAAAAGGGTCGTCTATTTTGCGCTGAGCGGCGCGAGGCGAGTGAGGCATGGATACCCAGTTGTATTTTGAGGACGTGACCGAGGGAATGACGCTGCCGAGTCTGGAGAAGACGCCGTCAAACACCCTGCTGTTCCTGTATAGCAGTATCACCTGGAATCCGCAGCGGATTCACTTTGACAAGGATTTTACCCAGGCTGAAGGCTACCGGGATATTGTCGTGCACGGTCCGCTACGCGGGGCGTTTTTATCGCAATTATTGACCAAGTGGATCGGTGAACAGGGCAGGCTGAAGAAGCTGTCGTACGCCAACCGTGATATTGCCTATGTCAACGAGCGGCTGGTGTGTACAGGCCGGGTGACCAAGAAATGGCTTGAAGCGGGGACGGGACATGTCGCCTGCGATATCTGGGTCGAGAACGCGGAAGCGGCTCGCCTCACGCTGGGCAGTGCGACGGTTCTCCTGCCGGTGAAAACCGCGCCGGATCCGACCCGGACCGCCTAAAGGAGTGTACATGGCGCAATCACGCCTGACTATTATTCATACCTCTGATGTCCATCTTGAGAGCGATACCTTTGGCCGTGGAGAGGCTGGCCAGGCCTATCAGCGTCGTATTCAGGAGGCGTTCCGAAGAGTCGTTGACCTGGTATGCGCTACGCCGGCCGATTTATTCCTCATTGCCGGGGACCTGTTTGACTCAAACCGGGTGCCGGAATCCGGGGCCGAATTTGTCAATGCCGAACTCCGGCGCGTGCCCTGCCCGGTCATCCTCATTCCTGGCAATCACGACTGTTACGATCACCGGTCGATATACAAAAAGGTCGATTTCACCGCCGCCGGACCGCATGTCCATACCCTGACGGAAGAAGCGGGCCGCACGATACAGTTCCCGGAATTGCAGGCAACCGTCTGGGGTAAAGGTTTGGTCGAGCATGACCCTTCCTTCCGCCCCCTGGCCGGCGTGCCGAACCGCCAGGGCGATTGGTGGCATATCGGTATGGCCCATGGCTATTATGTCGAAGAAGAGGAAATCCAGCGTTCTTCGCCGGTGCAACCGGAAGAGATCGAACAGTCCGGCCTGGATTATCTGGCTATGGGGCATGTGCATGTCTTCAACGATCTCAGTCAGGGGACAACCACGTCGTGTTATCCCGGTACGCCGGCACCGCTGTATATGGGGGTGGATGACGGCGGGAGTGTGGCGGTCGTGACTCTTGATCCGGAACACGGCGTACTGCTGAGGCAGCAGAAGGTCGTGCTATAATGGCCCTCCAGTCCCACGGAACAAGTGCGTATTCGCCCCTGTTCCGGCGCGGCTTGGTTTCTTCTCCGCCCCTATTTTGCTAAGAGGCAAGCATGGCTGAGCGAGCGGACCTGCGGCGGCGACCGCAACGGATAACGGTCAGAGATATTCTCCGCACCGCGGTCAATCTCGAAAAAAAGGCGATGGCGCTCTATATGCAGTTCACTCGTGTGTTTGAAGACCAGGAAGAGCTGCGCAAGTTCTGGTTTAGTATGGCGCGTCACGAGGCCAGTCATCTTGGGGCGCTGGCCCTCGTCGAAGGCGTGGTTGAGAACGACCCGGGTGTCGCGGAGAGCAGCAAGGTCTGGTTCGACCCTTCAACCGTGGTCCGCCTCCGCGCGCTCCTCAACGCCTATAGACGCGAGGCCGGGAAAAAGATTTCCGTCGAGCGTGCTTTTGAAATGGCTCTGGACGTCGAAGGCTCCGAACTGGAAGACGTTGTGGTAGACCTGCTCCACGTGGTCCGCGAACAGATGGTGCGTGACCAGGCGGTCAAGTTCCTGATTCACGACCTCAGTGACCTGAGCTATATGGTCGAGAAGTTCACCCACGATGAAGCCTTGCTGGCGCGAGCCGATGCCCTGGTAGACCACCGGGTTGACGCCCTGGCTGCCGACCAGGCCCGCAAGGCACCTCAGGGTAGCGCGCGAGACGAATGAAAACCCCTGCAAGGAGAGAGACGCTGATGAACCCTGTTGTCCTGCAAGCCGGCCTGTGTCTTCTGATCGCCCTGTGGGGTGTGTCCATGATCGTCATCGGGATGGTGTGGAGCAACGTCGTCTGGTGCGGTCTTGGCGCAGCCGTTCTCGTGGTCGGCCTGCCGTTCCTGCGTAATCTTCTGCCCGATCGACCGAGACGCGAGGTGCGGTAAGGTCTCGGCCTCGGCCTTGGGCCGCTTCGGACCGACTTGACCCCTCTGCTGTGTAAGCCATGTTCTTTCGACTCCTCCTCGTATTCACCCTTGTCCCGCTCGCGGAGTTGTACCTCCTCCTCCAGGTTGGCAGCGTCCTCGGAGTCGGCCTGACGATCCTGCTGGTTGTCGGCACAGGTGTTGTTGGCGCGTATCTGGCCCGGCTGGAAGGCTGGCGGACGCTGCGGCAGATGCAGGACAACCTCCACAACGGCATTGCGCCCACCGGAGAGCTTATCGACGCCGCTCTCATTCTCGGGGCCGGACTGCTCTTGATTACCCCTGGGATTGTGACCGATATGGTCGGTTTCGGTCTGCTCCTCCCACCAAGCCGGGCCGGGCTGAAGCGCGCCATTCGGCGGCGTCTCGAAGCCCATACGCCCGCCTCTTCGTCCACTATTGAGGTGGAAGTCATCCGTCGGCCGGACTGACGGGTGTTCTACCGGAGAGCCGCCCTTGGGGAACCGTAGCGCGAAGATGTCGGCTGCACCCGTTCACCTGTGGTCCTGCGACTCAGGAGGGGGATGCAGGGCCGGCAGGAGAGACGGCAGCAGCAGCGCCAACAAAAGTGCGCCGGCCCCGCCGGCGAGATACGGCGCGTTAATCCCGACCTGTTCAAGCAGGACCCCCGTCATCAGGCTGGAACACCCCCCACCCAAGCCCATACCGATCATGCTAAACAGGGCCTGGCCGGTTGAGCGCAGTTGGGGAGGTATGGTTGCTTCGAGATAGAGCGGTCCGCCCAGAAAGAGGCCGGTGACCGTCAGGGCATGGAGAACCTGGACCGGGTAGAGCAGCGGCAGGGCGGTCACTTGACTGAGGACAAGCCAGCGGATGGCGCCGGCCGCTATCCCCACGGCCAGAAGTCCACGCGCACCGAGGCGACGGACACTCGTGCCCAGTAAGGTCATGAAGATAATCTCCGGTATGAGCATCACACACCACATATTGCGAATGGTCTCGATATCGCCCCCTCGGTCACGGATATAAATGGGAAAGATATCCATCGGACCGTGGAGAAAGAGAAAGGCGAGAAACCCGACCAGGGTCAGGCGCAGGAACGGCCCCTGAGAGAGGAGGCTGCGCCACTCGCCTTGCAGCGCGCGCAGCGCAACCGGCCCACGGTGGGGAAGGGTGAGCGCTGAGACGGCTGCACACAGGGTCAGGCCGGCGGCCAGCGGGAAGAGGATACCCAGCTGGGGCTCCGACGCCAGACCGAGATGTGTTGTCCGGAATGCGACCAGCGGGGGGAGGGCGGCCAACAGCCACGGAAAGCCCAGCACGGCACAGAAAAACCCGAGGGTTCCAAATGCTCTGATAATGCCAAAGGCATGCTGACTGCCCTGGAGCACCGCCAGACTCACCGAAACGGTCATGGGAATAAGGGCGCGCGAAAAAAAGGCGAACAGAACCGTGATGCACACCAGAGCCGGAAAGCTGTCCACACGGCCAAGTAAGAAATAGCCGGCTGCCGAACCCGAGGCCAACACCGCCAGGACGCGAATCCGCAGCCCACTCCGGTCTGCGACGATACCCCACAGGGGCTGCACGAAGAAACCGACCAGGGGCAGGGTGGCAAAGACAACGCCCACCTGAAACCCGTCAAGGCCGATGTTCTCCCGTAGATACAAGCCGTAGTAGGGGAAAAAGACTCCGAGGGCCCCCATGATCAGAAACCAGAAGAGAGCCAGGGGCGTGGCTTGGCGCAGGGGCGTATGCATGACAGTCAGGAGCCGCTGGAAGGAACGGGCAACCGGAACGCAACGACTGAAGGGCAGGGCTGGGTCCCGCCGTGCCTCACCTCACACGTAATCGTCTGCGCGCTGCCGGTTCTGCGGGCACGCGGCGCAGCCCGTTTTCGTACGCCTGGGCCAGAGCGAGCGGCCAAGGTATAAGACGGCGACGGCAATAACCGAGAATATCAGCAGAGTTTGGAAATCCATGCTTTAGCCAATCAGCCGACTGCCTATCTGATACACGGCCAGGGCTCCCAGGTAGGCCAGACCCGTCATATAGACAAAGGTCAAGAGCGGATAGCCCCAGGAATCGGTTTCCCGCTTGATGGTCGCCAGGGTGGCCCCGCACTGACAACACAGGGCAAAAAAGACCATGACCGAAATCGCCACAAGCGGCGTATACACCACTCGGCCGTCCGGCCAGCGCTCCGCCCGCATGGCCTCACGCAGTTCAACGCTCCCTTCATCCTGGCCGGCACCCAGATTATAGATCGTCCCGAGGGCGGCAATAATCACTTCCCGGGCCGGAAAACTCGCCAGCGTGGCCATGCCGATTTTCCAGTCCCAGCCTAAGGGCTGAACAAGCGGCTCAATCGCCCGTCCGGCCTGTCCCAGATAACTTTCGCGCAAGCGAACGCCGGCCGCCTCACGCTCAAGCCGCGCCAGTTGGGCTTCCGTGGCGGTCGCCCGGCGGGTCTCAAACTCTTCTGAGACGAGGTCCTGATTCGGATAGTAGCAGAGTGCCCAGACCAAGATGGTGGTGGCCAGGATGATGCTGCCGGCCCGCCTGAGAAAGGCCAGGCTGCGGTCGTACATGCGAAACACGACCACCCGCCAGGCCGGCAGCTTAAAGGGCGGCAGTTCCATGAGAAAAGGCACGGCTTCACCACTCAGCAGCGTCCGCTTGAGTATCCAGGCAATCGGGGGGGCAACGAGCAGACCGAGACAATACATGCAAAAGAGGGTCAGTCCCTGCAAACCGAAAATTCCCCACACGGTCTGGGCTGGGATAAAAGCCGAGATCAGCAGCACATACACGGGCAGCCGTGCGCTACAGCTCATCAGGGGCGCAATAAGAATAGTCGCAATCCGGTCGCGCTGATTGTCGATCGTGCGGGCCGCCATAATGCCCGGAACCGCGCAGGCGAAGGAGGAGAGCAGCGGAATAAAGCTCCGCCCCGATAACCCAAAGCCGGCCATCACCCGGTCCATGAGAAAGGCCGCCCGTGCCATATAGCCGGAATCTTCAAGCAGGGCGATCAAACCGAACAGCATCGCAATTTGCGGGACAAACACCACCACCGCGCCCACCCCGCCGATCACGCCATCGACGATCAGGCTTCGGAGCGGACCTGCCGGCAGCGCGCTGCCGGCCCAGGCGCCCAGTGCCGAAAAGATGGTGTCAATGCTGTCCATGAGCGGCAGCGCCCAGGAAAAAATGGATTGGAAGGTCACGCCCATAACGCTCAGAAAAATCACCAGCCCCCAGACTTTATGGGTGACCAGGGAGTCAATCAATTCGGACCAGTTGGTGCGGCCATGGCTCGCGGGAGGTGAAGAGCGCCGCGCCTCCGCCACGACCTGGGCGATCCACGCATAGCGGCAATCCACTTCCATCTGCGGGAGCCGGGTCGCTTCAGCGGCCAAGCGCTGGCGGGCCGCGTGGGCGGAGTCCCGCACCCGTGCTCCGTGCTGTCGGGTGAGGTCCTGTTCAACCATGCCACCGGCGTCGATCAGCAGCCGCTCAACCAGAAAGTGGGGGAAGCCGGCAGTCGGGTGGGTCTGGCTGAGCTGCTGGGTCAGCGCCCGCACCTCTTGCCTGAACGCTTTGGGAAACACGACCGGTCGGGGCGGGGAGACGGCCGTGTTGAGCGTATCGCACAAGGCCTGCCGGAGTTGATCGATCCCCCGACGTTTTGTGGCCTGAACCGGGACGACGCGCACCCCCAGGCGTTTTTCAAGGGCGGCAATATCGATATGTATGCCCTGTTTTTCCGCCAGATCGAGCATGGTCAGCGCAATGACACAGGGAAGCCCGATATCCATGATCTGGGTCGCAATATACAGGTTGCGATCGAGGTTTGTCGCATCGACCACGCACAGGACAAGGTCCGGCGTGACTGCTCCGCTGCCGGAGCCGAGCAGGACGGAGACGGCGACCATCTCATCCGGAGCGCGCGGCGCAAGCGAATAGACCCCCGGCAGGTCAACCGCGAGAAACCGGACGCCATTCTGACGGAATTCGCCCAGGGCACTTTCGACCGTCACCCCAGGGTAATTCCCGGTGTGTTGGCTGAGCCCGGTGAGGGCGTTAAAGAGGGTCGTCTTACCCGTATTGGGATTCCCGATCACGGCCACCCGATAGGAATCGGCACCGGGAGCGGTGGCGGTGCGGGCAGACGGGGCTGCTGGTGTGGCGACATCCATAGCGATAGGGCAAGGCCCGTAGCGGGCAGCCTACTCCTCTATTCTTAGCGTTCGGTAAGACAGACCCGCCTGGCCTCGTGTCGCCGGAGCGCGAGGTGAAAGCCTCGGATACGTATCTGCATCGGATCGCCCAGCGGCGCGAAACGGATGACCTGTACGGTCTGACCGCTGGTAAAGCCGAGTTCAGCCAGCCGCTGGGAAATGCCGTCCGTGCCCGTGATGGAGTGAATACAGCCCCGCTCTTCGGGACCGAGTTCGGCCAGTGTTTTCATACGCGGCAGCGGGGGCTTTCGCATGTGGCCCCGCTTTCCTCTCTTCGATGAAATTGATAATCAATTTCAATTATAGAAACAAGCCCCGCTGAAATATAATTCGACGCCAATGCACTATCCACTCGGGCTGGCCGGGGCAGAGCCGTCCTAGCGCGTATGTCCGTGCATGATAGCCTGAGCCCGAGAATGCTGAAGAGAAAGAGACCTGTATGACAAAAGTGACGATCCGCGCCTTAAAGAACGGCCCCTATGAAGTTCGCGGAGAAACTACTCTCACCGATAGGAGAGGGGGGAAGTACCGGGGACAAAAAGATCCCCTGTATTTATGCCGGTGCGGCAACTCCAAAAACAAGCCGTACTGTGACGGCAGCCACATCGAGGCGGGCTTTCGGGCAGAGGAGGGCCCGCCCACACCGGCACCCGAGTAACTATTCTTCAGGAAGAAACCTCATCCTGTACTGGAGCGGAACGGGACTTGACAGATATTGCCCTTAAGGTTAAATTACCTAACTGAAATTGATATTCAATTTCAATAGGACCTGCGAAAGGCCAACGGCAAACAGCCTCGAGCCCGTAGAGATATATGCACTCTGCGGGCTCTTTTGTTGTGAGACGAGTGCCAGCCGCAGGTTCGCCGTTTTCGCTATGCAAGGTTTGGTGTTGGGCCTTGCATTCGGCCCCGGGGCATCCCTCCTACCGCCCTGGGGCCTCTCCCGACAGCTTCATGATCGGCCCGACTCACGTGTCCTTAATGACCTACCGAGCCCTGCTGCGTGACGGGCGGCTTCCGCAAATCCTGGGCGGCCTTGGCTGCCACGGCTTGCAGCGCAAAGAATTCTTCCGGGGTCATCTTAATGACGGCTCGGCCCACCATCACGTGAAGACAGCCTTCGGAACACAAAGAAACACTGATGCGTTTATCCGGCGTTTGCCACAGGTGCGTGTCATACATAGTCGTTCTCCTTTATTCTCGGGGTTCATGATCAGGGTCTGTTTTGCTTAACATTGTCGCTGTTTCAGCCGCAGGTAAGCGAGCCACGGCTGTATTAATCGCCTCCGCAATCTGAAAAAAGTCGCGCTGACAGACGTGCAAACGGAGCGCGCCGATTTGGATGGGTACGCCAGGGTCGGGGCAGAGATCAACCTGGGTTACGCCATGAAATTGCTCAGGGGGTTCAGCCGGCTGACATTGCCATTGTGTGGGCATGTGTTGTCCCGGCGATGAATGGGAGGGGAGGGCCGCATGGGCTACGCTGGTGAGCGACATCTCCGGGGCTTCGGGGCGCTGAGAAACTGGTGGTCGGGTGGGTTTGGTCTGCTCGACAGCAACCGCCCATAAGAGAAAGACGATAAAGCTGTACTCTGAGAGCAAGAGCATGGCACGGGCGCTGAGATAGCCAGTCTGCGGTCTGCGGGAGGATGAGCTTTTTCGTACCATACTACTCCTTATCCAGTCCGAAACGTCAGCCCGAGGGGAGCAGACCCCGGGGTAGGGGTAGTAAAACCCCAGGGCCTGCGGCAGGAGAGGCAACCTCCCCCCTGCAACTTGGTATTCCATAGGTAGGCGGCGTGTCCGTTCGCTGCATGCTGACCCCTATAGTGACTCCAAAAAGGCGAGTACTGCCTCGCGCTCATCTACGGGCATCAGGCGGAAAGCCTCCCGTGCGGCTTCGGCTTCTCCGCCATGCCACAGAATTGCCTCGGTGAGATTGCGCGCTCGACCGTCGTGTAGGAACAAGGTGTGACCTTGGACGCGCCGGGTCAGGCCAATCCCCCATAACGGCGGTGTCCGCCATTCCCGGCCCGTCGCTAGAAAATCCGGCCGGTCATCCGCCAAGCCGTCTCCCATGTCGTGCAGAAGCTGGTCGGTGTAGGGATGAATGGTCTGATTGGACACTTCCGGCACCCCGGCTAAGACGCCGGTCCGGATGGTTGGAATATGACAACCCGTGCACTGCGCCTCATGAAAGAGGTCTTCCCCGTCCTGCACCTGTGGATCGTCGAGATTGCGACGGGCTGGGACGGCCAGCGTCTGGACGTAAAAAGTGGCAACATCAACCGTTTCCAGATCAATCTCAGGGTCATCCGCCAAGCCGTCAGCCTGGATCTGACCAAACGCACTTTCCTGGGGAAGGAAGGGGTTGGTCACACCCATGTCCTGGTTGTAGGCGGTAAAGGTCTGCTGCAAGAGGCTGGGATTGTTGGCCTTCCAGCCAAAGCGTCCGAGAACTGTTGTTTGCTGTGTTACGTCCCAGACCCGATTGGGCCGGCCTGAGATGCCATTGCCGTCCGCATCTGTCTCGTCCGCAAAGCCAAGAACGGTGTCCTCATCGATCGCTTCAAGCAGACCCCGCCCAAAGACTGGCAGAGCCACCCGTGGTGAGGTGAGAACCGTATCTGGAATCGGCTGGGCGGAATTCTCGATCTGAAAGTGCAAACGGCGCAGGGTAAATGTCTGGCCATCACCAAACATGCCGTCGCTGAACTCTTCGTTCATGACGACATCGGCTTCGGGCAGCACCCCAAAGACCGCCCGATGTTGGAGCTGTGTGCCGATATCTGGGACCGCCAGGGGACCGCCGGTCGTAGGGTCGGTGCCGGGCAGGCTGACCCGAAGAAACATGGATTCCATGCGTTCGCCGTCCCGAGGCGGTCGTCCTCGGCCGTTTTTTGGATGGCAACTGTCGCAGGCATTATTATTGAAGATGGGTCCCAGTCCGCTGAAGACCGGAGCGGGGGCGGTGACAAAACTGTCTCCAAAAGCGGCATCCCCATCAAAATGCTTCTGGAGACGCTCACCGACCAGATTGGGGGCGGGCATCTCAAACGCCTGACTGGTGGCATCAAGAAGCGTGGTGGCTCCGCCGGACAGGGCCGCGGTCTGGCTTCCATCAGCCCCGCTCGGCTTGGCTTCAACCAGGAGCATCGATTGAAGGCTGATCGCATATTTGAGACGCAGGTCAGTTGGGACCTCCTGAACAAGCGCATCGGCTATCAGCAGATCGTTGTCCTCAATGCTGACAGTGGCGGCCGTCACATCCATCGTCTCCACAAACTCCACATCCCCAGGTTTGACGACCGCCACAGCGTGATCCAGAACCACTGCGGCCTCACCAGCGGCCTGGACTTCAACTCCAATAGTATGCACCCCGGCACTGAGTCGGCCGTAATTGAACAACAAACTGAAGGATGTGGCCAAAGGGGCGTCCGGAAAAACGGCTCGGACATCGCTACGTTCTCCGCAACACGGAATCGCTTCTCGGAGTTCGCCGTCAATGCGAAGCCGGACACTGACCGGCGCCTCAGTATCGCTATACACCCAGCCCGAGATGGTACGAATGCCGGACATATGTTCCCCGTCGGGTGGGTTTTCCAGGGTCGCGGTAATAGTGGCCCAGGCCGGGGAATACCGAAAGAAGGCGGAGACACACAGTGTGAGCAACGTGAGGGTGAAGGCGACGAAGCGAGGTTTCTGCATGAACTGTTCCCAACGTGAAGCTATGTCCTGGTAGCCGGAGTGGGTTGAACCAACTCTGGCTCGTCGCTCCTGCAATCGCACGGTTAGTGGGCGAAACTCGTCGCCTCGACAACGGGAAGGATGTCTTCCAGTGTCGCCTGCAAGTGCTGGGCTGCCTCGACGGCCTTTCGGACAGTAGCGGGATGGTCAATGATGCTCTGCCCAAAGGGCTCTGGAATGGCGATGACTGCCGCCATGGCATCACGGATGGCCATCCGTACTTGCGCGTCAAGGGCCGGGTTTTGATCGGCGACAAAATCCGTCACCCCCATCGAGGTGGCGTCGGTCTGATCAAAACGGCCCTCATAGATGTTGTTGATACTGCGCAGGTTGTCGATGAAGTCGCGCCTGGAGTTGTTGCTGTAGCGCGACTCTTCTTCGTCGGTGCTCTGGTCGTTGAGGGGAACTGCCAGTTTGGTGTTCCCCACCTCGTCAGCAATCCCGATCATGCCGTTGACCAGCTCTTGCACGGCCGATTTCTGGTCAGTGTAGGTCGCACTGACCTGGCCGGCCAGGGCGAGTTCGTCCACAAAGTTGCCGTCTGCCGGGTCCCAACTGTCGCGGAGTGCCTGGGTGTGGCTGACAAACGCCTCAGCCACAGTCCGCGCGTAGGCTCTCCTGCGTTCGTCGGCGTTGAAGCCGGCCACAATCGCGGCTGGGTCGGTGTTGCCGTTCTTATCCTGGAACAGCAGATATTCCAGGGCATGGAAGCCCTGGACGTCTTCAGCAAGATCGAGGGTCGCAATGTCATCGCTGGACGCGATGATATTTTCGAGGTCAGTGACGTTGAGCGGCCAGGAGTCCAGGGCGGGGTCGTGTCCGTCACTATCCACCGGTCCAAACAGAAACGCCTCGCTCTGCTCCCAGGGGACACGCGCATCCCGCCAGGCATGTTGGACGGCGGGCAGCAGGGCAATAGCATCAGCCTCGTTTCCAACGCTTAACCCGACCAAGGAATGGACCGCGTCATACAGACTGGCCACGGACGCCTCGCGCGGAGGTGCCCCCGTGTCTTCCGACGCCATATTCAGCGCGTCATAGGTGGCGAAAATGGCGTGGGCGACATCACTCAGGATTTGGCTTGCATCAAAGGACGCCGTCGGATCACCAGGCTCTTGCGCTGACGAGATCTGAAAGGATTGCAGACCGGTCTTATAGTTGAGGTCGATATCGACGGTCACGGTATCACCACTGTCTTTGTCCGTGACCTCAATCCCGCTCACGACAATTTTGTTGTCCTTAATTTCGACATGAGCACCGTCGAGTTTAACGGCGCTGAGAAATTCAGAGTCGGCGGGGACAACGACGGTGACGGCATGATCGACGACCACGGTTTCTTCGCCGGGGGCGCTGACTTCTACGCCGATAGTATGTACGCCAGCCGGAAGATTCGCATAATTGAATAACAGCCCATAGCCGGTTTCCAGTGAGGCGTCGGAGTGAACAGCCTGGACGTCCTCACGCGGGCCACAGCACGGGATTTCTTCGCCTGTTTTTCCGTTCAGACGCAGTTTGACGGTCACGGCTGCGCCTTCAGTCGAATAGGCCCAGCCCGAAATCACGGTAACACCCGAGGCAGTGTCTCTGGATCCTGGATTTTCGTGGGTTACGATAATCCGGGCAAAACTCGGTACGCTGATAAACAGGGCGAGAAAAAAAACGCTCAGACCGAGCAGCCATTTCCGAATCGATTCGGTCCGAACACTGTCATGTAGGGTGAAAGGTTGAGATGCTATCATTCTTCGTACTCCTTACTGTGTGTATGTTGTCGTGTTGTCCGCCTGCCCGGTCAGGGCAGGTGGGATTCCCGCTACGTCTCTCATGGTGAAGTTTTATGGTCCTGCCATTCTGAGTGCTCCTTGTTCTGCATTAGGTTTTGCCTGTCCCTGTTCATGCCCCCGCTCGGTAAGAGAAAGAGAGGGTCCCTAGGCGAGGAGGGATTCCCTAGGGACCCTGGGAGGAGGAGAGGGGGACTCCTCCCGCTGCTACTGTAAGAAGAGAGCCTGCTCGGGTGGGAACGGTTCTCCAGCCCGTTCTCGCCAGTGGACTGCGCGGGCAGCATATTCTTCGGCCATACGGATAGAGGCTAGGTTCGGACGCATGGCCAGTAGCAAATAGTGGAAAGCAATGCTGCGGGCGGTCTGAGCCGATGGGGAACGCTGATAGCGCTCTTCCAGCCATACGGCTGCCGATAGGAAGACTTGGAAAGGAACGAGGTTCGCTTGGTGACGGAGTTGCCAAGCTTCAGCAGTGAACGGGTCGCGGAACATTCTACCCTCCGATCAAACGGATACCCGAGTGGATTTTTCTCCGGGCTCTGGGTTGGGACCGCGGGCCGCTGTGGACTCAGGGAAGGTTGTTGGCTGTTTTGTTATCGCATGGTCGATTGTCGCAGTGCTCTCTAATGTTGGGTGTGCGAGCTCCAATGGGAACTGGTTTCCAAGATATGTCGTTCTGCCGCGTGGACGACCTGGGCCAGGTCCACAAAGTGCTCTGTACGGAACGATAGGCAGGTGTGCCCAACCTGAAGATAGACATGCCCTTGTGGGCAGACGCGCGCCGTAATGCCGTCATCATTGGTAAAGACCCTCGCAAATTGATCCTGTTGGTCTGGTGGGCCTTGCCCGTCTTTTCCATTGTGTCTCATACGCCTCTCCCTTCCTTTTTGTCTGTTTGTGTCGGTAACGATTGTCTCTGTCCTGTGCCGGTTATCCGGGCTGGAGCGTTATCCGGGTCGTATTGAAAGTGAATTTCAAAATCATTGCCGTGCCTAATTGAGAATGATTCTCAAAATCAATTCCTTAATAAAATCAATAACTTACGCTTGACAAAGGGTGCGCGGATGTGTATGCTGTCCTTATTGCAGCACTGGCCGATCAAATTCCGTAACAGGGAGGTCTCTCATGGATACCCAAAAAGTTATGACCGCGTTGAACAAAGCCATCACCCTTGAACACGCCGCGACCCTCCAGTACCAGCAGCAGGCCCTCTTGGTGCACGGTCTGTGGCGCAAGGTCTTTGCCGATTTCTTTGAGGGCCAGAGTAAGACTGCGCTGTCCCACGCCCATGCGTTCGGCCAAAAGGTGGTTGCCCTGGGTGGCGTCCCCTCGGTTGAGATCGGGACGACGGTGCACCAGTCAACCGACCTTGAAGAAATGCTACAGCAGGACCTGGCGCTCGAAAAAGAAGCCATGCAGGCATATCTGGAAGCCCATGCGCTGGCCGAAGGCAATGTCGCCCTGTGCTCTATGCTTGAGAACCATATTGAAGATGAGCAGGAGGACATTGAAGAATTGGAGATGTACCTGAGCATGGTGGAAACGAAAAATGTTGAACCTGAGGTCACGCTCCGTCGGGTGAAATAAGCGCTGCGTTTTTCAGTGTTTTCGTGGGCGGCCGCTGCATTGAGGCCGCCCATTTTTTTGTCCGGATTCGCATTTTCCTACTGGGTTTTGGGTGACCGCATCGTGACCGTCTGCCAGGTCGAATCGGTCTTCCAGGAGATGATGACAACCCGCTTGCAGCGTCGACACTTGAGCTCTATGCCATCAGCGTGTTGCCTGGCTAACAGACTCCCGCACGGACAGCGACATTCATAAACAATGTGAACACCGGTAACAGACTTGGAAGGCTGGCCTGTTTCGTTCATAGATGAAATTGAAAATCATTTTCAATTTCAATTGTCAATACCCCGATGTTGAGATCGATCGGCAGCATACAGCAGTGTCGTTGCACGCAGGAAAAGGAATCGTTACTATCGACGGTCCACATTGATACGGAGAGGTGGCCGAGTGGTCGAAGGCGCTCGCCTGCTAAGCGAGTGTACGTTTAACCGCGTACCGAGGGTTCGAATCCCTCCCTCTCCGTTCTGATCGACGTTGCGGTTTCCTTCCCGTATGTGGTAAGAAGAGGGCTCTGCCGAGTTGTTCTCACGTTCAGTTACGCGCCCTTAGCTCAGTCCGGATAGAGCGGCAGACTACGAATCTGTAGGTCGGAGGTTCGAATCCTCCAGGGCGCGCTTTCTTCTTTTGTTTCAGGCAATATCCAACTCCATTCGCGGTGGTGACACTTGGAAACACGGTTACCCTTGCGCTTTACCCCTTTTTCATATTTACAAACCTGAGGGGAAGCGAAATAACCCGACTCGAGAAAGGGGGAAGTATGGTTGACGAGAAGCGAGGAATGATCGCCGGTATTGTGTTGCTGTTCTTGTGCGTAACCGGCGCAGCCTATGGAGATGACCTGGATGATGTGAAAGCGGCCTTTAACGCAGATATGAAGCGTTTTAATGCACAGGATGCATCGGCTTTTTCTACGGACGCGCACGCCGATGTGGTGCTGTTCGGCATGTTGTCTCCCTTTGCCGTCAAGGGCAAAGAAGCCATAATGAACATGCTGGAAGGATTCTTCGCCGATAGCGAACGGATTACCTTCACTCCGATCAATCCCGAATTCCGCATTGTCGGCGGGAGTGCTTTGGCCTGGGGGCATTTTACGAATACCGAGGTGCCAGCCGTTGGGCCGCGAGAGGTGATCCATGGTCGATACACCTTCACCTACGCAAAAAGAGACGGGAAATGGCTCCTGGTTGGGCTGCATTTCTCTCCACTCGGGGTCGAAGGCTAAAGGGAGGATGCAATGAGAAACCAAGGAAGAAGGACCATGAGCTGGAGACGCGTGCTTGTTGTGGCCGTTGTATTGGTGTTTGGGAGTATTGCCTCGGAGAGCGCTGCCCAGCAGACGCGAGATGCCCTGATCCAGAGATTTGGGGAGGAAATACAGGCAATTAACGGGAAAGACCTCAACGACGTGATGTCCCATGTCCACGAGGAGGTCGTCTTGTTTGGTTTATATTCTCCGTTTCCTGCCGTGGGTAAAGCGGCCTTTCACCAGGCCGTACAAGACTACTTTGACTCCTTTGAAGAGGCGAACCTCAACCCGGCGCATGAAGAATATATGGTCATCGGGGAGACCGGGATTGCCTGGGGGCTGTATCAACTGACGACCCAGCCGAAGGGCGGTATGGCGCAGACTGTGAATGGGCAGTACATGTTTACGTATGCTCGTCCCTCGGGACAATGGCAGATCATGAGCTGGCACTTCTCTCCTCTCCCCGGTGGAAACTAAATCGACACGTTGGCTGTCTGTGTCGGTTGAAAGCCGAAGCGTGACCTCTTGACCCCTCCCGCCGTGGTTCTGAAGCCTGGTCGGAGGGGTCACATGTGACTGCCAGAACAGTCCGTTCTTCTTCTCCGCCTGTCCTGCCAGACCCGATAGTCGTGTAGATGTAGTGCATATCATCCTTTCGGCGGCGTGCTCTTTCCATCCCGAACGGGGTGTGGTAGGGGTGGCCGGTCTGTATATTCTGGCGTGGCGCCAGCCGTGAGCATGTACGGGGCAGCCACTGCGTGTGGGGGAAGCTTCATTTAGAGATTCGCAGCATAAACTCCGTCGGATAGTGACTGTTCGAGAGCGTCGGTTGTCCCCCACCAAGAATGCAGATCGATAGCTACATTCCGTGAATCGAAGCGCTGAGACCTGCACTAGTCCGGACAAAAGGAAAGGAGAGACTGCCTTGGCAGAGACACAATGGGAGGAAAAGAAAGTCACAGTCGGGGACGCTGAGTTGACCGTTATCGAGGGCGGTTCCGGAAGCCCCCTGATCGTTCTGCATGAAGAACTCGGCCACCCCGGGATTACGAACTGGCATAATGAACTGGCTCGGGACAATACGGTCATGATCCCTCTATATCCAGGGTTCGGTCGGACCGAGCGTGTCGAGTGGGTGAGTAATATCCGTGACCTGGCTGGCTTATACGGTCGGGTACTCCGCGAACAGAATCTCGCCCCGGCAAATATCATCGGCTTTTCCTTGGGCGGCTGGGTCGCGGCCGAGATGGCGGCCTGCAACGCGGCTCAGTTTCGACGTATGGTGCTCGTGGCGCCTTTTGGCATCCGCCCGCCGGAGGGAGATATTGCGGACATGTTCCAGGTAACGGCCAAGGCCTACCTGGACGCGAGTGTCAAGAATATTGAAGGCACCCCCGAGTTTGCAAAGCTGTACGGCGGAGAACCGAATCCGGAGCAGTTCGAGGCCTGGGAAGACGCGCGGGCTGAAAGCGCCCGCATTGCCTGGCAGCCGTATATGTTCAACCCCAGCTTGGGACCCCTGCTTGCGTGCAGCGATGAAGTCGAGACGCTGATTATCTGGGGCCGGGACGACCAAATCGCTCCGGTGAGCGCGGCGGCCGTCTATCAGCAATCCATTGCCGGCTCCGAACTGCTGGTGTTGGAGGGGTGCGGACACCGTCCCGAGGTGGAGCAGATGGATACGTTTGTTGAAAAGGTGCGGAGTTTTCTGGCGTAAATGAAGCAGGGGCACGGCCTGCCGTGCCCCTGCTCCTATCGATACGACGTATATTCCCGACCAAACGCTTCCCGGGCAACGATGCCTTTCATGATTTCCGGCGTTCCGTCGCCGATTTCGAGTCCCACGACATCCCGCCAGCGCTGTTCGAGCGGGGATTCCATATTATAGCCATAGTGCCCGTGCAGGATCATACAGGCATGAATGGCCTCGGCCGCCGACTTCGGGCCCAACCATTTGACCATGGCTGCTTCTGCGGTGTGTTTACGGCCCTGATCTTTGAGCCACAGACACTTATACGATAACACCCGGGCGGACTCCAACAGCGTCAAATGCTCGGCAATCTGGAAGGCGACCCCTTCAAACCTTGCCAGCGGTTTGCCAAACACCTCCCGGCCCTTTGTGTAGGCAATCGTCTCATCCAGAGACTGCTGCGCCGCCCCAATACACGCCAGGGCAATGATCGCCCGGTTGAAATCAAAGGCGATCATTGCCTGGTAAAAGCCTTGGCCCTGCTCGCCTACCATATTGCGGGCAGGAACCCGGACGCCATCGAAAAAGAGAGAGCCGCGCTGGGTCAAGCGCTCCCCGGCGGCAAAATAGGGCTGGCGGGTGACTCCGGGCGCGTCGAGCGGAACCAGAAAGGCGGAGATCCCGCGGGCGCCGGCGTCTCCGGTCCGGGCAAAGACAATGCACGCGTCGGCATACCCGGCAAAAGTGATGGAGGCCTTTTCTCCGCTAATGATATAGTCGTCGCCCATTTTCTCGGCCCGGGTGGTGATATTGGCCGCGTCCGAACCCGCCCCCGGCTCTGTCAGTCCAAAGGCGATGACCGCCTCGCCAGCCGCGTGTCGGGTGAGCCACTCTGCCTGGATTTCCGGCTGGGCAAAGTCCGCCAACAGCTCGGAGGCAATCAGTCCAAGCTGGATATAGAGACTATAGTTGAAGTCACCCCGAGACAGTTCTTCGGCCATCACGCCGCAGGTCACATAGTCGGCCATCATCCCACCAAATTTTTCCGGGACCCGCAGGCCGAAGACGCCCAACTCGGCGGCTTCTTTGATGAGGGCGCGTGAAATGACCTCACCCCGGTCCCAGCGGTGGTAATTGGGCGCCAGCTTGTCTTTGGCGTATTGGCGCAGGGTGTGTTGCAGCAAGAGTTGGTCTTCTGAAAAGGCAAAATCCATAGCGATATCCTTGAGCGGTCAGGCGTTCCGTCCCATGGTACGGACCGGAGCAAAACCGTGCAAGGCGTGGCAGGGGAGACGCGCCTAGGGCAGTCGAGAGGCAGGGCCTTGCACGGGCGCGCGCGTCGGACAATGGGTCGCGCGTTTGAACCGGCGGAGGTGATACAGCAGGACCGCCAGCGTCAGCCAGAACACCTGTACTCCAACGGCCGCGGCCCAGAGAAACCACGCTAATTTTTGAAACACCGCGCACAGGAAAATCAGCAGCGAATAGTCACGACTGGCTACGCCGAACACCATTCTGTGTAAAAGCCTGCCCTGCCAGGTCTGCCGGTAGGCGTCGGGCAGGGCCGTTCGGTCCGCCACGACGACACCGGCGAAAGACAGCACGATTCCTCCGACCATGAGGCCGCCAAGAACAAACGGCGACTGCGTTCCGCCCTGGGTCCAGACTGCGAAACCCAGCCCGACGAATGTGGCCAGATGAACGACGGTGTCGAGCGTAATATCGAGCCAGGCGCCCAACCGGGATTCGAGAAACTTCATCCGGGCGACTTCTCCGTCACAGCAGTCGATCACCGCGGAGAGCTGTAAGAGGAGGGCGCCCAAGACGGGCCCCCAATAGCCAGCCCGAAAGAAACAGGTCGCGCCGAACAGGCCAATCAGGCAGGACAGCAGCGTAATCTGGTTCGGGGTCAGGGCCGTGCGTAAGAGCAATCGCGTCAACGGACGGGAGAGTTTGCGATTGAGATAGGTATCGACCAGACCGTCCCTTGGATTATCGAGAGAGGCGAGGAGGGCCGATTCCGCGCGCCGCAGGGAAGGCGCATCAGTCAACTGATAGAGCAGATAGGGGGAAGCCGGAACGGTCCTGAGCGCTGTCCGCGGCTGGGCGGCCAGAGCCGCCGTCCCAGTCCTGGCCGCCGTTTCCTGGACAGGCAGACCGAAGGCTGCGTCCGGCTGCGGGCCGAGTACCAGCGCGGACGTGCCGCTCTCCGTTCCGACGCTCAGCGTCTCGCCCGGCTGAGCAGTCCGGGCGAGCTCACACGCCAGGGCTGGGGAAAAGAGCGTGGCGAGCGAATAGTAGAGACAGTGCTCACTGGTCGCCGTCCGGGCTGGTGCGGGTTGAGCGGCGAGGCTGTCGGTCGGCTGTGTCCAGACGACCTGAGTCGTGAGGCGTTTGTCGCCACACAGGTCGCGTTGCAATGCTTTCTGTCGGGCGGGCCGGACTTCCGACCGCGCGTCCATGACCAAGTAGCAGGTTTTTGCCCCGGCGCGTTGGGCGCTGAGGATGGCGCGTTTGAGAAGAGACACTCCTCCCAGCCGGGCTAAGGGATCGGGGCCTGTCGCAGGAATAAAAATGCAAGCTGTGGTGATCATCCGCGCTGATTCCAGTTGGGACCGATTCCGGCCCAGCTTATCTCAGGTTTCAGTGATTGTATAAGTCTTCTCCTGCGACGAAAATTGTCCGTCTCACGGTGCAGGGCTCAGTATCCTGCATCAGGCGGCTGATTGACAGTCCTCTTGTGCCTCAGAAAGACGTTTGGTGTAATACCCACACCGTAGAGAAAAGGAGAGGCTATGGACTTCAGCTATACGCCCGAGGAAGAACATTTTCGCCGTGAGGTCCGTTCCTGGCTGGAAGCAAACGTCCCGGCCGATTTACGGCAGGGAAAAGACGAGGACCTCAGCGTCGACGAACGCTGGGAGCGGCGCAAGGACTGGCATAAAAAGCTGCACGCCAGGGGCTGGATTGGCCTGTGGTGGCCGCAGGAATACGGCGGACGGGGAGCGTCGGTCGGCGAACAGGCGATTTTCAATGCAGAGCTGGCGCGCGCCCAAGTGCCCGCTGGGATCAATATGAGCGGTGTCACCATGCTGGGGCCCACGCTTATGCACTGGGGGACGGAGGAGCAAAAGCAGCGTTTTCTGCCCACAATTCTGCCGGCCGAAGAGCTGTGGTGTCAGGGCTATTCCGAGCCGGGCTCGGGTTCGGACCTGGCCTCCTTGCAGACGCGCGCGGTTGAAGACGGCGATCATTTTGTGGTGAACGGTCAGAAGGTATGGACAAGCTGGGCGCAGCACTCGGACTGGTGTTTTCTCCTGGTCCGGACCGACCCGGACGCGCCCAAGCATAACGGCATCAGCTATCTGCTGGTTGATATGCGCAGTCCTGGCATTACCGTCCGGCCACTCGTCCAGATGAATGGCGATGCCGAGTTTAACGAAGTCTTTTTCGAAGACGTCCGGGTGCCCAAAGAAAACCTGGTTGGCGAAAAAAATCGTGGCTGGATGGTGGCGATTACCACCCTGATGTTTGAACGGGTGGCCACCAGCAGTTATTTCCGGGTAGAGACGCTCCTGCCCCAACTGCACGACCTGGCGCACCGGCTGGAACGAGATGGAAGGCCGGCCAGCGAAAACGCGGCCGTCCGCCAGCAACTCGCCCAGTTCGCCATAGAAGCCGCAGCGATAAAGTATAATGAACTGCGGCGGCTCACGCGTCAGATAAAGGGCCAACCGCCCGGCCCGGAAGGGTCTTTTGCGAAAATTACCTCGACGGAACTGAATCTGCGCGTCACCAATTTTGCCATGGAGCTTTTGGGGCCGTACTCGACCCTGGCCAAGGACTCACCGTTTGCCATTGATCAGGCGCGCTGGTCATACCGGGCGCTCAGCGCCCGAGCCGGGACGATTGCTGCCGGCACGAATGAGATTTTACGTGGGGTCATCGGCGAGCGCGTCCTGAAGTTACCGAAAAGTCGCTAACGGGAGAGCGGGCCACGCCCTCAGGGGCTCTCCAGCAACGCGCGCTCCCGGACCGCCCCTGGTATCTGTTACGGTCCCGCCATCTATGGGTCCATGGGGGCCAGCATGAAGTTCTGCAAACTCTGCTGCCAGAGAAGCCGCACATCTCGCCCGGCTTCGGGAAAGTCCATGACTTCTGCTTCCCCCATCACCCCCCGCACAAACTCTTCGCCCAAGGTCGTCACCGTAAAGGTGGCCCGGCCAAACTCCACTCCGTCGGCCAAGGCCCGCAGGGTGTGCTCCCCGTCCCCAAACCGGTTCCAGTTGACCAATAGCCCAAAGCCGTTATCCGTATCCCCACACACCTCGGCCGTATCCAGCCGCTCCGTCCCGTAGGCCGCGCGCTGCGGCGCCATCTCGTCAATAATAATCTCGACCGTTTTCGCCTCACACCTCCAGCCGGAGATGACTCCTAGGCCGCTCTGGAAGGAACTCGGCCCCGGGTTCTCAAGAACCCCCAGCGGCCAGTCATTTGCCTCCCGCGGACTCGTCATCGGCTCTCCCCCAAACGGGGCAATCATGAAGTTCTGTAAACTTTGTTGCCACACCAGGCGCACATCCTCGCCCTCACCCGGAAAGTCCATGGCTATCGTCTCGCCGGCCACACCGCGCACGAACTCTTCGCCTAAGGTCGTGACGGTAAACGTCGCCCGCCCCAACTCCACCCCATCGGCCAAGGCCCGCACGGTGTGCTCCCCGTCCCCAAACCGGTTCCAGTTGACCAACAGTCCAAAACCGTTGTCCGTATCCCCACACTCCTCCTCGGTATCCAGCCGCTCGGTCCCGTAGCCGACCTCTTGTGGGGGCAGGTCATCAATAATGAACTTGATATCCTCGGCCTCACACACCCAGCCGCAGAGCACGCCAATCCCACTCTGGAACGACCCTGGGCTGGGGCTATCCAGATAACTGCCCGACCCGGTTCCCTGCTGGCCGTTACCGTCTCCGTTCTCTCCGTTCTCGCCATTCTCACCATTTTCACCATTTTCACCATTCTCGCCGTTCTCGCCGTTCTCGCCGTTCTCGCCGTTCTCGCCATTTTCACCATTCTCGCCGTTCTCACCATTTTCACCGTTCTCGCCGTTCTCGCCGTTCTCGCCGTTCTCGCCATTCTCGCCATTCTCACCGTTCTCACCGTTCTCGCCATTCTCACCGTTCTCGCCATTCTCACCGTTCTCGCCGTTCTCGCCGTTCTCGCCGTTCTCGCCGTTCTCACCGTTCTCACCATTCTCACCATTCTCGCCATTCTCGCCATTCTCGCCATTCTCACCGTTCTCACCATTCTCACCGTTCTCGCCATTCTCACCGTTCTCGCCATTCTCACCGTTCTCGCCATTCTCGCCGGGCGGGGGTGGGGGAGGCGGAGGTGGCGGAGGTGGCGGAGGTGGCGGTGGTGGTGGCGGGGCACAGGAGGTCTGATTGTCCAGCGTCATCCTGTTCCCACCCTGGCCAAGATGCGCGACAACGGTGCCATTCATATTGACATATGGGTCTCCGTTGAACATCTCGAACGTGATGTTCTCCTCATTGCACCCGACCCTATCCGGGTACGTGAAGATGAGCTGATTCCCCCTCACTTTCGCATCTATGTGCGACACCTCGGGGTGATCCTTGCGATGCAAACAAGTGTAAGCTCCGGGCTTATCTTCTCCCGTGCTAGGGTCCTTGGCTGGTACTATGTTGCCATTTTCGTCTTCCTCTACGAGGCCGCCTAATATGCCGTCGCTGCCTAAGTACTTCACGGCCAGCGGGCTATCATAGGTCAAGGTCACGGTGTTCCCGTTGATTACAGCCGTCGTCGGCGTAGCGCGCTGCGCCTGCGCCGGCACGGCCATGACAAAACTGAATAGTACTGTGAATGCGAGGGAAAAATTGAAGCTGTGTCGTCCGCCCGCGCCCGGTCCGCCAGCACCCAATCCGCCCATACCCAATCCGCCTTTCTTCCTGTTGAAAAGCCCAAGCGCCCCCTGCTGAGCTTTCCCCACGAGATATCAAGGAAGAATTACCATGCGTCTTATGCGAGTATACATAAGCCGAGAACGTGTTTGACACAAGAGATGGGCGTGGACTAGGATGCGCTCATTAACAGTCTCAGTGGGCCTGTCACGAGGCGCTGACAAAAACAGGAGGGGTTTTATGGCAGATGGAAAAGCACGGCGTATGTGGGCATTGCCGAACGCGGAACTGACTGTTCCGCAAGCCCTGCTGATGCACGGCGGGGCGCCGGATTTGGTGACCATACCCTGTCCGGCCTATCTGATTGAACATGAGAAGGGCCTAGTCCTTTTTGATACCGGCTGTCACCCCGCGGTGGCGGACGACCCGGTCGCGCACTGGGGGCCGTTTGCCGAACATCTTCAGGTTTCGTATCCCAAGGAGATGCTGCTCGATCGGCAGATTCAGGCGCTCGGCTACAAGATGTCGGACATTAAATATGTCCTGATCTCCCATCTGCATCTCGACCACACGGGCTATATGCACGCCTTCCCCAACGCGACCTTCATCATCATGCAGGACGAGTTGCGCTACGCCTACTGGCCGGAGCCCCACCTGCGCGACGTGTTTGTGTTCAAGGATATTGTGCCCACGCGGGGCTTTCAGTGGCTTGAACTCAGCGGCGACTTCGACATTTTTGGCGACGGCAGCCTGCATATGCTGAAAACTCCGGGGCATACTCCCGGAGAAAGCTCACTGCATGTGCGTTTGCCGAATCGTTCCATCCTCCTGGTCGGTGATACCATCCATCTGCGCGAACAATTCAACACCCTGTCCGGGATGCCGCTCGATACCGACCCCGCAGCCTCGTCGTTGTCCATCCAACGCCTGCGGGCCATTCGGGACCTGCACGAGTGTACGGTCTGGATCTCGCACGACCCGGAAGACTGGGATGAGCTGCCCCACGCGCCAACCGCCATTGAGTAAAGAGGACGGTCAGCATGCCACTCTACGAATACCACTGCCCGCCGTGTGACCTGGTCTTTGAAGAACTGTGCTCCCTGGGTGAGGCCCAGACGAAAAAACCCTGCCCGGACTGTGGCACAAAGGCCCCCCGGATCGTCTCCTCTTTTGCCATTTCTCATGGCGCGAGTGGGGAACCCTATGATCCGGTGACGGCCTCGCGCAAGAACGCGCGTGATCCACGACCCCTGTGCATGCAGCATTCGCAAATCCCGCTGTCCTGCCACATGGATGAGTATTCGGTCAAACGTTTTGCCGCGCACGCCGCGGGCAAGGGCAACGCGTTTGACGACTCGGTTGCGCGGGCCAAAGAAGTCCGCACACAGCGCGGCCTCAAACAGCCCAGCTATGCGCCGGCGACGCATGGGCACGATCACGACCACGGGCATACGCACAGTTCTGACACCAACTTCCGGCTCCATGGTCACGCGCAGGTACAAGAGCAGCCGCACGACCACTCTCCTGCGCATGCCCACCCTCACGGGCGGGGGAAGGGCAAGAAGCGTGGGAAGCAGCCAGCTCATGTCCACTAGGTCGTCTGTGGCGTGTAGCAACCTTACTGAAAGGGCGGCCGTGGGGTCGCCCTTTTTATTTTCTTTGTGTGAGGTAGAAGGAGCGCGGCCATCTGGCCATAGTGGCCGCGATTATTTGCGGGCTGGAAGCCCGCACTCCTAAACATGAACGCGGTTTATCGATTGTAGCAATGAGCCCGTGGCGCCTCGTGCGCTAAGGGGAGCCACAAGGAGGGAGAGACGTATGGCAGACTTTGGCCTGGTAACGATTCCGACCCATTACACCATCCAACCCGCAGACCTGGCGCGTTGGGCCGAAGAGAGTGGCTTTGAGTCCCTGTTCTTTGGAGAGCACTCGCATATTCCCACCAGTCGCAAGACGCCGTTCCCGCTGGGCGGGGAGCTGCCCATGTATTACAGCGAGTTCTATGACCCGTTTGTCGGCTTGACCGCGGCCGCGGCGGTGACCCATACGCTCAAGATCGGGACCTCGGTCTGTCTGGTGCCGGAGCACAACCCCATGAACCTGGCCAAGAGCACGGCCTGTCTGGACCGAGTGTCCAACGGCCGTTTCCTGTTTGGCATTGGTGCGGGCTGGAACGCCGAAGAGATGGGCGATCATGGGATAGCGTTCAAGGATCGCTGGAAACAGACCCGCGAACGCGTGCTGGCCCTCCGCGAGATCTGGACCAGGGATGAGGCGGAATTTCACGGTCAGTTTGTTGACTTTGATCCCATCTGGTGCTGGCCCAAACCGGTGCAGGCGGGTGGCCCGCCGATCTTGATGGGTGCGGACTCGAAGTGGGTGCCAAAGCGGATTGCCGAATACTGCGACGGCTGGATTCCGCTTGATCGACCCGACCTCGCCGGCGGGCTGGCCGCGGTCCGCGAACAGATGGAGCAGTATGGGCGCTCTATGGACCGGTTTGACCTGAGCGTTATTACCGGAGAGGCATTTGCCGGACAGAACTCGCTAGCAAGCCGCATTCAGGAACTGCTGAGCGTCGGTGCGAATCGCGTCCTCTTTCTTATTGAGCCGGACCAGCCTGACGCGCAGTGGCCGGTTCTCGAACGGCACGCAAAGCTGATTGCGACGTTCAAGTGACGCGGTCTGGATAGATTGGTCCGCGTTGACTATCATGGCTCAAGGGAAGTGCCCACCGGGACGTGTAACGCGATTCTGAAGGCTGCCGGGCTCAAAAAGTGACAGCACGATGATAGACATTCCATATTCCTTGGTGATCGAGGCAACCAGTGACCCATCCTTCTTTGGCTTTTACTCTCCTACCCTTGAAGGATTCACCGGAGTCGGGCATTCCATTGAGGATTGTTTGTATAAAGCCAAGTGGGGAATGGAAGAACACCTGGCCCTCTTACGAGAACAAGGATTGCCGATTCCTCGGGCTGACGTGAATCCGACCATACTCATTCAAAACGAGAAGCGACTGGAGAAGGCTGCCTAGTGAATAAGGAGTAAAGCTGCATGCCTGACGCAATAAATTTTCCTCGCCCGGTACCGCATATCGACGACGAAGAGTTCTGGAATGGCTGTAATCGCGATGAGCTGTTGATGCAGCGCTGCACCGCCTGCCAGCGGTTTCGGTGGCTGCCCAAGCCCATGTGTCCGCATTGCAACGCGCTGGAGCACGAATGGGTAAAAATGAGCGGCAGAGGCAAGGTATTTTCGTGGACCATTATTGTCCACCCGGTCCATCCGGCCGCGAATGAAAGGGTGCCGTATAACGTGGCGCAGGTGCAATTGGACGAGGATGCCGACGTCATTATGGTGACCAATCTGGTCGATATCGACCATGACGCGATCAGGATGGATATGCCGGTCGAGGTCGTCTTTGTCGAACACGAACCTGGGGTCAAGATCCCGAAATTTCGTCCGGTGTAGAGGGTCGCATGCAACTCGAACTCGAAAACAAAATCGTTCTCATAACGGGTGGCAGCAAGGGCATAGGCCGGGCCGCCGCGCTCGGCTTTCTGGCCGAAGGTGCGGCTGTCCTCATCTGCGCTCGGGGTGCGGAGGCCCTGGACGAGACCGTCGCCCTTGCCCAGAGTGTGGGGAGTGGACGCCTCATCGCCGTGCAGGCCGATCTCACCCAGGCTGAGGCGATCAAAAAAGTGGTGGCGCGCTGCCGGGAAGAATTCGGCCGGATCGACATTCTGGTCAACAATGCCGGCAGTGCCCGGCCCGGTCCGTTTCTTGACATCTCGGATGAAGACTGGACGCAGGACTGGACGCTCAAGTTCTTTGGCTATGTGCGTATGGCGCGCGAGGTGTTTCCCCATATGCAGCAGCAAAGCAGCGGCGTTATCGTGAACATTATCGGAACGGGCGGCCTGCGGCCCATAGCCAACTACATGGTCGGCGGCGCGGCCAATGCGGCGCTCAATCATTTTACAAAAGCCCTGGCTGCCGAAGGGGCGCAGCATGGCGTCCGCGTCGTCGGCATCAACCCCGGCCCGATTCTGACCGAACGGCTCCAGAAGTTTGCCTCCGTCTTCAGTGCGGGAAGCGGCAGCCCTGAAGAAACCTTCCGTAAAATGACCCCGCTGGGCCGCGTTGGCGAAGCGGAGGAAGTCGCCGACCTGATCCTGTTTCTGTCCTCAGCGCGCGCGGCCTTTATCCACGGCGCCAATATCACCATAGACGGCGGAGCCAACCCTGGGCTGATGGGCTAAGTGTGCACTCCCGGGGAGAGTGGCTGCCCTTTTTGTCTCCGGCCGGTACGCGCGTGACAAAAAAGACGAGTGAGCATGAGTCGTATTCCAACCAATCCGGAACTCCTCCGGCAGGTCTTGTCTGCCTTCATCCTCAACGAGGTCCATAAAGTCGGCCTCAAGCGGGTGGTTGTGGGGCTCTCGGGTGGAGTGGACTCTGCCCTGAGCGCCTGTCTGGCGGCTGCGGCCCTGGGGCCTGACAACGTGCTGGCCGTGAAAATGCCGTATAAAACATCGAGCAAAGAGAGTATCGAGCACGCCGACCTGGTGATTGCCGCAACCGGGATAGCGTCGATCACGGTTGATATCTCGGCTCAGGTGGACGCATATTTCGCCAACTTTTCCGACGCCGATCAGATGCGCCGCGGCAATAAAATGGCCCGCGAGCGCATGACTATTCTGTATGACCACTCCGCCCGCTGGAATGCGCTCGTGCTGGGCACGAGTAATAAAACCGAACTGCTGCTGGGCTATGGCACGCTGTTTGGCGATATGGCCTCAGCCCTCAATCCTCTGGGCGATTTGTACAAGACCCAGGTCTGGGCCTTGTCCGATTGTGTGGGGGTACCAGAGCCCGTCGTGACCAAACAGCCCTCCGCGGACCTGTGGGCCGGGCAGACCGATGAGCAGGAGTTGGGCTTTTCCTATCAGCAGGTTGATGAGCTGTTGTATCTGCTGGTCGATCTGCGTTACTCCCGTGAGGAACTGCTCGTCGAGGGGTTTCAGGCCGACTTCATAGATCAGATCGCTCGCCGGATCATGCACTCGCAGTACAAGCGCCGCCTGCCGGTCATTGCCAAGGTCTCTCAGCGCACGATTGATCGTGATTTTCGATATGCCCGCGACTGGGGCCGGTGAGAGAGGGGAGGTGAGTAGATGGTCGTTATCCGAACACAGGCTCAAAAAGAAAACATTGCCAAATTTTTTTGGGACATGGCAAAAATCAACTTCGGTGCGCTCGTTATTGGTCCTTTAGCCAGGGGAGAGGACTTCCGTTTACGGAGTATTGCCCTCGGTGTTATTGTCGGGATGCTGTTATGTATCGGCGGGTATTTGTTTGATGGTATGGAGGTTGATTCATGACTTCTTTAGAGATTGTCTTCCTCTCTTTTGGGGCACTGGCGCTGATGGGCATCGTCGTAGCGCTGACTGACAAGAATTTGAGATGGAAGGGGAGAAAATAGTTTCTTCTCATCATGCGACAGGTGTCCTGTACATCGTCGCCACGCCCATCGGCAACCTGGAAGACATCACCCTCCGGGCGCTGCGTATCCTCAAAACAGTAGACCTGATTGCCGCAGAAGATACGCGCCACACGCGCAAGCTCCTGACGCACTACGATATCGCGACGCCGCTGACGAGCTATCACGATCACAGCGAATCGACCAAAGCCCCGGTACTGGTTGAAACCCTGTTGGCCGGCAAAAACATTGCCCTGGTCAGCGATGCCGGCACCCCGTGCATCTCCGACCCCGGCTATCGTTTGGTCAAGAGTGCCGTTGAGGCCGACATTCCGGTCGTTCCGATCCCTGGCCCGTCCATGCTGACCGCGTTGATGAGCGTGGGCGGTTTACCAACTGACCGTTTCGCCTTTGAGGGATTTTTGCCGGCAAAGCAGGGCCAGCGCCACAGAGCATTACGGGAACTCCGGCATGAGGAGCGGACGCTCATTTTTTACGAGTCTCCGCACCGTCTGTTGCGTACCCTGGCTGACCTTGCGCAGATTTTCGGGGATCGTCGCGTCGTCGTTGGCCGGGAGCTGACCAAGCAGTTCGAGGAAATCCTGCGCGGACCTATCAGTGTCGTTCTCGGCGCGTTCCACAACCGGCCGGTCAAAGGCGAAGTCGCGCTCGTGGTCGAGGGCTGGGACGGGAAGGGTGAGAGCACTCCAGCACAATCCGCCGCAGAACTGATGCGGCAGCTCCTGGCGGACGGGGTCGGCTTGAAAGAGGCCGCACGCGCGGTGAGCGAGGCGTGCCAGATCCCCAAACGGGACGCCTATGCCCTGGGGGTCAAGATCAAAGCGGGCTCAAGGATCGATAATCACGGTTGAAAAGAGAAGGCCGACCGTAAAGCGGCAGGCTGAGTGGATGCACCCGCCGGAAATTGGTATGAAAAAACCCAAGATCGTATGATGCCCAGCAGGGCGTTCCAACCCGGAAGACAGGGTAGGGGAGAAACGAAGCAGGAGGAGAAGACACAATGGCGCTCGACTATGACAATATTATTGACGCGGACGGCCACATCCTTGAACCGGCAGACGCCTGGGAGCGGTATATCGATCCCGCCTATCGGGACCGGGCGCTCCGTATTCGGACGCTTGAGGGACGGGAAGTCCTGGAAATGAACGGCAAGCCGTCCCGTTTTTTTGACGTGCGCGTCCTGACCGGCCTGGGCGGCATGGGCAAGGGAAGCAAAGAAATCGAACGGATGATGCAGCAGGCCTACCCCGGCAGCGCTCCCTTCGGCTCCATGGACCCCCAGGAGCGGGTGGCGCTCCTGGACCAGGAAGGCATTGCCAAGGCCATCCTGTATCCCAGCCTGGGTCTGACCTGGGAGTGCGAGATTGATGACGTCGAGCTGTCGCTGGCGTATGCCCAGGCGTACAACCGCTGGATCTGCGATTTCTGTTCCGACTCGGACGGTCGCCTGATTGCCATTGCCCATATTTCGCTGGCCGACCCGGTCGCCGCCGCGGCCGAACTCGAACGCGCCGTGCGCGCCGGCGCCAAGGGCGCTTTTCTCGCGCCCTATACGCTCACCCGCATCCCGCACGCTCATCCCGATCACGATATCTTTTGGGCAAAAGCCCAAGAACTTGCCGTGCCGGTCGCCATCCATCCCATGGCCGAGCATCCCAAGATTCGGACCTATCAGCGTTTTGAGGGCATGAAGCACGCGCGCTGGATGCAGAACGCGCTGGGGATGCAGGGACCCCAGCAGGCGCTCTACGGCATGTTTCAATGGGGGCTGTTTGATCGTTTTCCCCAGATCAAAGTTATCCTGCTCGAGTCTGGCGCGGGCTGGATAGGCGCGGCGCTGGACCGAATGGATACGACGTATGAAACCAGCCTGGGCGATAATGTGCCGCTCAAGGAAAAACCCAGCGTCTATTTCAAGCGCCAGTGCTGGATTTCCGGCGACCCGGACGAACGGGCGCTCGCCCATATCATTGAGTATGTGGGCAATGATCGTTTCTTCTGGGCGACCGATTACCCCCACTTCGATCATCCCGGAAACTATATGGAAGAGTTGGAAGAGCTGGTCGCGCCGCTGTCAGAGACCGCGCGTAATAATCTGCTCGGGGATAGCGTCGCCCAGGTCTACGACATCTGAGCTGTCGGCGCTGTTCGGTTGGGACGCCGCGCCGCGGCGAACAACGCGTCCGTATCCACACTGTCGGCCAGCGTGGTGGCCACGTCGTCCAAGGCGGCCTCGACGCTGGCCTCGTAGTGCAGCGTTGCCGCCGTTGTGCTGTGGATGCGCCCTAGCCAGGCGCGCCGATACGCGTCGTTCGCAAACATGCCGTGCAGATAGGTGCCCTCGATCAGCCCGTCTCGGCTGCGCGCGCCGTCCGCGCCCGTTTCGAGTTGAAACATCGGCCGGGCAAGGGCGTGTCCGTCTGATTGGCCGGTGTGAATTTCATAGCCGGTGACCGCCGCCCCGCTCAGGGTGCAGTGGCCGCGTGCCGGGCGAACGGTTTTTTCAGCGGCCATGGTCGTTTCGAGTTCGAGCAGGCCAAGCCCTGGGCGCGACCCGACCGGACCGTCCGCGCCGGCCGGATCGTGAATATGACGGCCCAACATCTGGAAGCCGGCGCACACGCCCAGGACGCGGCCGCCGTTTCTGGCGTGCGCCAGCACGTCGTGCTGCCAGCCCTGGGCGCGCAGGAAGTCCAGGTCGCCGTTGGTCGATTTGGTGCCGAACAGGATCACGACATCCACGTCGCGCGGAATAGGACGACCGGGCGGCACAAAAGTAAAATCCACGTCCGGCTCAAACCGTAACGGGTCGGCGTCGTCGAAGTTCGCCAGGCGGGACAGCAGGGGCGCGGCAATCCGAATGCAATCGGCGCGCTCGCTACGCCCGAGTGAGAGCGATACCGCGTCTTCCGCAGGCAGGCGCGTCGCGGCCGGCATCTACGGGATGACGCCAAAGCACGGCCAGCCCGTGCGGCGCTCAATCACCGCGACCCCTTCTGTAAACAAGGCCGGGTCGCCCCGAAACTTGTTGACCAGAAACCCGACAATAAGGGCGCCATCCTCGGGCTCCAGCACGCTCTGGGTGCCGACCAGGGCGGCGATGACGCCCCCACGGTCAATATCGCCGACCAGGCAGACGGGCACCCCTGCGGCGAGGGCGAAGCCCATATTGGCAATATCGCCGGCGCGCAGGTTGACCTCGGCCGGGCTACCCGCTCCTTCGATTATAAGCAGGTCATGGGCCGCGACGAGACGCTGGAAACTCTGCATGACGGCGGTCATCAGGCGGGCGCGCCCGGTGGTATAGTCCGCGGCGTTCAGCACGCCGACCGGTTTGCCCTGGACGACGATCTGCGCTCCGCGGTCGGTCTGCGGCTTCAAAAGCACGGGGTTGAAATCCGGGTGCGGTGCGAGCCCGGCAGCACGCGCCTGTACGGCCTGCGCTCGACCGATCTCCCCGCCCCCCGCACACGCGGCCGCGTTATTCGACATGTTCTGGGGTTTGAACGGCGCGACCCGCCAGCCGCGCTGCCTGGCTATCCGACACAAGCCGGCGACGATAACCGACTTCCCGACGTCGGAGCCGGTTCCCCGGATCATGAGGACCCGTGCGCTCATGGTGGTTCCGTCTGACGAGCTAGGCGGACAGATGGGCCAGAGCGGCCCGCGCGACCGGGGCAAACGCCTCGCTGACGGTCTCGACGAGTTGGGCCAGCGGCACCCAGCGCCGGCGCCGGTCGGTTTCGTACTCGTCCACCTCGCCCGTCACCAGAGCGGCAAAAAAAGAAAAGCGGCGGCGGCCGTTTTTGTGCGCGAGGTCGAGTGCCTTCAGCAGCGGTCCGGTCCGCACCGTATAGCCGCTCTCTTCCATACACTCACGAGCCGCGGCCTGCTCCAGCGTCTCGCCCGGATCAACCGTTCCGACCGGGAAGATCCAGGCGTCGGGCTGCCGCCGGGCGGTAATGAGCAGGATGGCATATGTTCCGTCCGGCTCTTGCCGATACGCCACAACACCGGCTTTTTGCCCTTCGACGCCGCTCAATTGAGAATGGTCAGTCATGAGGAGCCATGATGCCGAGGACGCTCGCAGGTTGCAAGGCGATGGCCTATGTTGATGAGCGAACCAGGAGGAAGGAGGAAAGTTGTGCACGGATTCGTGATTGCCGGCACACAGAGCGGGGTTGGGAAAACGACGCTGACCCTCGGCTTGCTGGCCGCTCTACGCAAACGCGGCTTGTCCGTCCAGCCTTTTAAGATCGGTCCGGACTTTATTGACCCTGGGCACCATACGGCCGTCAGCGGAGTTTCGTCCAGAAACCTGGATGGCTGGATGTTGTCGCAAGCCTACAACACCGCCGTGTTCAACCGCAGTCTGCACGGTCACGACGTGGGCGTTGTGGAAGGCATGATGGGCCTGTTTGATGGCTATGACGGCAAGAGCGAAGCCGGCAGCACGGCAGAAATGGCGAAATGGTTGGGGCTGCCGGTCCTCCTGGTGGTTGACGCCTCGGCCATGGCGCGCAGTGTTGCGGCCGTCATTCGCGGATTTCAGCATTTCGACCCGGAGCTGAATGTCGCCGGCGTAATCTTCAACAAGATAGGCGGGCCGGGCCATCTGCACTATCTCGAAGAAGCTGTCTGCGATGTGCCCGATATCACCCTGCTCGGCGGCCTCCCGTCAGACCCAGCCATCAGCCTGCCCGAACGCCACTTAGGATTGGTCACCCCAGAAGAGCAGCCATTGTCTGCCGGACAGCTCGCTCACCTGGCCGAAGTGATAGAAGCGCACCTCGACCTGCCCTCCCTCCTGCGGCTGAGCGCCTTTCCCCATCCCCCAACCCCTAACCTCCAACCCCATCCCAGCCCGGCCCCCCTGCCGGGCCCTCCCGTTCGTTTTGGCATCGCCCGGGACGAAGCCTTCTGTTTTTACTATCCCGAGAACCTGGAACTCCTGGAACAGGCCGGCGCCATCCTCGTCTTCTTCAGCCCGCTGCACGACCCGCATCTCCCCCCGAGTCTGCACGGCCTCTACCTGGGAGGGGGCTATCCCGAAGTCCACGCCGGGACATTAGCCGCCAACACGAGTATGCGTCGGGAGATCAAAGACTTTATCCAGGCCGGCAAAACGGTGTACGCCGAGTGTGGCGGGTTTATGTATCTGACCCAAGGCATCCAAGACGTGGAGGGACAGTATTTTCCTATGGTCGGCGTCTATCCCACGGTCGTTCGCATGCGCTCGCGCCTGAGGGCGCTGGGCTATGCGGAGGTTGCCATTGGGCCGACGGATGACCTGTTCCCGGCCCTGCGCGTCCGCGGTCACGAATTTCACTACTCGGAATTGATGCCGGACCTTGGTGTCAAGCGGACGCGGACAGTGTATCAGGTCCGCCAGCGTGCCGCGCAGGCGACCCGACCCGAGGGCTATGTGCATAAGCGCTGTCTGGCGAGTTATATCCATCTGCACTTCGGCAGCAATCCGAGGTTTGCCCGGCAGCTCGTCCGTCTGGCTTCCGCCTGAGCCGGAGCGACACGCGGTCGGTGTTGTGCTTGACAATACCCAGGGCCTCCGATACCAACTGACCCGAACCGTGCTTGAGGTGCCTATCCAGGATGAAAAAGGGAAGTCGGTGCGAAGCCGACGCGGTCCCGCCACTGTGATGGGGGAGCCTGTCTCGATGATGCCACTGCCGGTGTACGCCGGTGGGAAGGCCGCTGACAGGCGCTGAGGTGTAAACCTCTCGACCCCTAAGCCAGGAAACCTGCCTGAAGCCATGAACCGGCCTCTCCGCGGAGGGAGAAGGGTTATGCGTGTTACCGCTCCGGATACGCAGCTTGCCGCCGACCCGCTCCGGGTGGTTTTCAGCAGTTCCCAACCCACCCGCTTCTCTTCTCTCTCAGGGGAAGGCTTCCCCGAGGAGGGAAGAAGATGGACAAGCTTGCGTACCATATCTGCGGCCTGACGCTAGCGTTACTCGTCTGGACGGTAAGGGCTGTGCCCGCACAGCCCTTACCCGCCACACCGCCGGCCGTGCCAGCCGAGCCCGCACCCTTCAGGCTGGACACCATCATCGTCACGGCGTCCAAGCTGGAAGAATCGCTCGCGCAGACGACACATGCGGTGACGGTGCTGACGCAGGAAGAGATCAGGCAGCGCCAGACCACCGACGTGTTCGAGCAGTTGCGCGAGGTGCCGGGGCTGACCTTCGTCCCGTCAGGCGGGCGCGGCGGCACGACATCGCTTTTTACGCGCGGTGGCGAGTCCGACCACAACTTGATTCTGATAGACGGGGTGAAGGTCAATCGGGCCGGCGGGGCGTTCAACTTCAACGACCTGACGACTCTGGGTGTGGGTCGCATTGAAGTCGTGCGCGGCCCGCACAGCGCCCTGTACGGGTCGGATGCCATGAGTGCGGTCATTCAACTCCTGACGCCGCGCGGGCAGGGTCCGGCGCGCGGGGCGTTGGGCTTCCGCATGGGCAACCCCGACACCTTCGAGGAACGCGCCGGCATCTCGGGCGGGACGCGCCTGTACGGCTACAACCTTGCAGTCGGGCGGGTTGACACCGAGGGCCTCCTGTCGATCAATAATGACTTCAGCACCACGACCCTCGCGGCCCGGTTCGACCTGGACCCACACGACACCCTGCAACTCATGACGACCGTCCGCTACATCGACAGCCGGTTTCATTTTCCGACCAACTCCGGCGACCGTATCGACCGCCGCGACCACATGCTGGACCCGCGGGCCTACACCGACAACCGCCGCCTGATCCTCGGTCCGCGCGCCGTCTACCAGCCCGTGGCCTGGTGGCGACACAGCCTGCAACTCGGGCTGTTGTACGACTGGCAAACCTATCGTGACCCCCAGGACGAGGGCATAGACTTCGCCGCCTACGTCAGCGAGGATCGCCAATATCGCCTGTCTGCCGACTATTCCTCCGACTTCTTCCTGCCGGTTGTGTGCGACATAACGCCGGTCTTCACGCTCGGCGGCTCGGTCGAAAGCGAGCACTACGACCAGCGGACAAGCTCCGGCGGACTCGTTGCCGGCCGCAACGCGCAGGCGTTCTATTCCCAACTCCGTCTGGCGTGGCGGGACAGGCTGTTCGTCACGTCCGGGTTCCGCGTGGACGACGCGTTCACGTACGGGACGCACGTCAACCCGCGTGCCTCGGCCGCCTTTGTCGTTCCCGGCCTTAACACCAAGCTGCGCGGTGGCTACAGCCGGGGTCTCAAAGCCGCCAGTTTTTATGAAAACTTCAGCAACTCCGCATTCTCCCGCGGCGACCCCAACCTGAAACCGGAAGAATCCAGGAGCTGGGAGATCGGCCTGGACCAGCCGCTCGACCTGGACGGATGGGGTGCCGCGTTGAGCCTGACCTGGTTTTCCAGTACGTATAAAAACCTGATTGCGTATACCTTTACGGATGCGCCGGCGCCGACCTTTCTCAACGTCGAGCGGACCCGTAGCCGAGGGCTCGAAGCCGGCGCGCGCGCCGCGCTGCCCTATGGCTTCTCGGTACGCGGCGCGTACACCTACCTGGAGACCAGAGTCCTCAATGGCCCGGCAAGCGGCGCGTACGCAAAGGGCGGGTCGCTGATTCGGCGGCCCAAGCATGTCGGGTCGTTCACGCTGCACTACGTCGGCGCGCGCCTGAACGCCAACCTGCATCTGTATCTCAAAGGCAATGTTGTCGAGTATAGTTTCGCCTCGGGCGGTCGCGTCCTGCACGACGGTTATGAGCGGGCGGATATCGCCCTGGCCTGGCTGCTGTTCGAAGACCGCTGGGGTATTCGTGCCCTGACCCTGGAAGGGCAGGTGAAGAATCTGTTTGACACCGACTATCAGGAGGTGGTGAACTTCTCGTCCGCGGAAACGACGTTCCTGACCGGGTTCCGGGCGGAGTTCTGACACCGCAGGCCGGTAAACGCGAAGAGGGGGAGACGTGCTGCGATCGCCCGTTCGACACAGGCTTAACCAGCCGTTCCGTCTGACCACGCGCCTGGTTGTGTGGCTGACGGGCGTGCTGCTGCTGACCGCGTTCGTCTACCGTGAGCACGGCGTGCACGGCCAGGTCTCGCCGCCGGTCTTTCCGCCGCGCCGAATCGTATCGATGACGCTGGCCGGCGACGAGATCCTGCTGGCGCTTGTCCCGACCGGGCGGATTCTCGGCCTGACCTGGCTGGTTGACGACCCGCGCTATTCCCACAGCGTGGAGACCGCCCGCCCCGTCCGGCACAAGGTCCACGCCGACGCCGAACAGGTGATCGCCTTACGGCCCGACCTGGTCATCGTCAGCGCCTCGGCCTACACCGGAGTGACGGCCCGCAGCCTCCTGCGCGCGAGCGGCATCCCGCTGTGTGAGATCGCCCGGCACGAGTCCTTTGCCGGGGTGCAGCGCAACGTGCTGACCGTCGGACGGACGGTCGGCGCGCTGCCGCAAGCCCGGCGGTTGGTCGCCGATATGGACCGCCGCCTGCGCGCCGTGCGGACCCGTGTGGCCCGCGCCCCGCACCCCCGTACCCTGTACTATTTCCCAGGCGGCTTTACGGCCGGCCACGGGACGACGCTGAACGAGATGATAGGCCGGGCCGGCGGCCTGAACGTCGCCGCCGAGGCCGGCATCCACGGCATCAAGCAGCTTTCCCGCGAAGTGCTCATCCAACTCAACCCGGCGGTGATCCTGGTCGGTGGCGCGACCGACCAGGCCGGCGCCGGCAGCCTGCGCCCCGTGCTGCTGGCCGACGCCAGCCTGGCGACGCTAGACGCGATCCAACAACAACGCGTGTACGTCGTCCCCGGTCCGTCGGTCAGTTCGCTGTCGCACCATATCGTAAACGGGGTCGAGCGCATGGCTCACATCCTCCATCCGCAGGCGTTTGCCAAGGGCAACCCCGGGGCGTTTCAGCAGCATGGACAGACGCACTGACAGCCCGGGGCGTAGCCGCATGGCCGGCTGGTCGCTGCCGGTGTGGGTCGGCCTGCTGGCCGGGTCGGTGACGGTCGCGGTTGCCTGGGGACAAGTCGCGATCCCCCTGGAGACCACCGCGCGCCTGTTGTGGCGCGCCCTATTCGAGCTGCCGATCGACGCCCACGAGCGGGCGCAGGCCACGATCGTCTACCTGATTCGCCTGCCCCGTGTTTTGGCCGCGGCCGTGGTCGGGGCCAGTCTGGCCGTGGCCGGCGCGGCCATGCAGGGCCTGTTCCGCAACCCGCTCGCGGACGCCGGCCTGATCGGGGTGTCGAGTGGTGGCGCGCTGGCCGGTGCGCTGGTTATCAGTTGCGGGCTGGCCACGGCGACCGCGTTCGCCCTGCCGCTCGCCACGTTCGCCGGCGCGCTGACCACCGCCTTTGGCGTCTATCTGTTCGCTACGCGGCAGGGCCGCACCGGGCTGACGCAGCTCCTGCTCGTCGGGGTCGCGGTCAACACCCTGTTTGGGGCGCTGACCACGCTGGTGCTGAGCCTGGCGCACTACGAGGTCTCGCGCCAACTCCTGTTCTGGCTCATGGGTGGGCTGGATGGACGGAGTTGGCCCCATTTGCAGATGATGCTGCCGTTCGCGCTGGCCGGCTTCCTGCCGGTGCTGTGCTTCGCACGCGATCTGAACGTCCTGACGCTCGGCGAAGAGACCGCGACCACGCTCGGCCTGCGGGTAGAGACCGTCAAGCGCTGCCTGCTGGTGTTCTCGGCCTTGCTGGCGGGTGCCGCAGTGGCGGTGAGCGGGACTATTGGCTTCGTTGGCCTGGTCGTTCCGCACGCCATGCGGCTGCTGGTCGGCCCCAACCACCGAACGCTGTTGCCGAACGCGGCGCTGGGCGGGGCCGTTTTCCTGGTGTGGTGCGACCTGCTGGCACGTACGCTCGTGGTCAGCGAGGAACTGCGTCTGGGCATTATCACCGCCTGCGTCGGGGCGCCGCTCTTCTTGCACCTGCTGCTCAGACAGGATAGCGCCCGGCGAAACCCGGTGTGACGCTTATGCCGACTATGCCGACTTCGGCTTTTGCCCTCCAACACATCCGCTACGCTCCCGGCCAGACGCTGATTCTGGATGACATCTCGATCGATGTGTCTCCCGGACAATGGGTCGGTATCCTGGGTCCCAATGGCGCCGGAAAATCAACCCTCCTGCGCATTATGGCGGGGGTGCTACCGGCTTCGACCGGGGTTGTGCTATTCGCCGGGAAAGTCCTGGATCAACGGTCCAGCCGGGAACGGGCCAAACAGCTTGCTTTCCTCCCGCAGCGCACGGATTTGTCTTTTCCGTTTCACGTGCGAGAAGTCGTCGCCCTGGGTCGCTCTCCTCATCTTGAGCGTTGGCAAAGTGAGGGTGTAGAAGATGAGGAGATCGTTGATCAGGCCATGCAACTGACCGAAGTCTCTCAGCTCGCCGACCGGCAGGTCACCACCTTGTCCGGTGGTGAATTCCAGCGGGTGATGCTTGCCCGCGCGCTGGCCCAGCAACCGGCCTTTCTTTTGCTCGACGAACCAACCACGAGTTTGGATATGCGGCATCAATTTGCCCTGGCTGATATCCTGACTGCATTGGTCCAACAGGGAGTCACTGTCGTCAGCGTCCTGCATGACCTCAACCTGGCGGCGGCGGCTTGTGCCTCGGTTGTGCTGCTCCATGCCGGACAGGTCTACGCGGCCGGAACGCCCCGGGCCGTCTTGACTGTTGACGCCATTCGCGCTGTCTATGGGGTCGATATCGCGTTAGGGGAGAACCCGGAGACGGGGGCACTCCATATTATCCCTCTTCGTGCCGCCCGGTCTTCTGGCGCATCAGGGCCGCCCGCCCGGATGTGAGCCGTTCCGAACCTGAATGGCCCCCCACGCCGGTGTCAGTCAGGAGGACGTATGCCGACTCTGCCGGACCCGCTGCCGTCTGACAAACTCGCCCACCCGCCCAAACCGCCGCCCCCATTGCTCCAGCAACTCGAATTTCTCGTGGGTCGCTTTCACGGCGACGGCAGCTACTCGAAGGGCGGGCGGCGATTTCACAAGCAGGTGGTTGGCGCGTGGGAGGCGGGCGGTCAATTTCTGTCCCTGCGCATGCGGGTCGTCTACCCGTTGAAGGACGGGCTCTTGGACGTGCATGACGCCTGTGTGATGCTCGGCCTGAATGCCACCCGCCACCAACTCGAAGCCCGCGCCTATACCGATGGGGGAGGGTTGATTGACTACGAACTGAGCTGGGATGGGCAGCGTCTCGCTTTTCCGGACCGCCCGCCCGGACATCAGCCCACAGCGCACCGCGCGCGGAAGATTCTGAGCCCGCACGAAAGCGGCTTTGCCGAGCGGCTTGAGGTCGATTTTGGGACGGGTGCGTTTGAGCCGTATGCGCTCGTTATGATGCAGCGGCAAGACTAGGGCGGTTTTCAGATTGGCGTAGCGGGCGGGTGCCCAAGGACCGGAGAGGAGGGGCGCACGCCGCAGGCGGAAGCCCAAGCGGGCTGAGCGACGGCCCCCTCGGACTCTACCCTCCGGTGTAATTTGCTCCAGGGCGGTTCAAGCCTGCATTTTTAATTCTTGCTGTAATCGTTCCGCTAACCACATACGAGCAAGTGCGGTCACGTCAGTTGTCCGTTCTCGGGCTAAACGGCCTAAAGCAGCTTTCATTGCGGGAGGAATACGCATCGTAAGCTGGGCGGTATTCCGCTGCCTCAGCGCAACCTCCAGCAGTGCATCCAAATCCTGCCGCTCGTCAACAATTTCCGCTACGCCGGCGTCGAGCCGGTCAAAGACATCATGAGTGGCGGTCCATTTGATGATGTCTTCTTCTTTTGCGTGCTGGGAAAGTGGGGGGATGGCTTTCCCATTCTTTTTCTTACTCATACCCGTGACGAAATGCCGATTCCGTGAAGGCGGCCTTTTTCATACAATGGGCCTAGCCTACGCCAGACGGCAGAAAAATGGGAGTCTGGCGTAAAATTCAGTTGAGCATTGAGGACCTGCTGTGGGGCCTCAGGGGTCTTGCCCGTCCTGGCAAGACTGGTAAGTGATAGGAGGAAATGAGACGACTCTTTCCGCCCTTGTCCACAGGGCAGGGGAGAGAGTCCGGAGTATCTGTCGAAAAGGGGAAGGAATGTCACAGCGCCGTTTCACCTATGTCGTTTACAGTGTCCTTGTTCTGCTCGTGTGTGCCGCCGGCTGCGCGCCCGCGCCGGCGGAAGACCCTCGGGCTCAACTGAAGGCCCAGAACGTAAAATATGATGAAAAGACGTTTCGGAGCCGGGCGCAGATGGGCGATCTGAAATCGGTTCAGCTTATGCTCGAAGCCGGTATGGACCCGAATGTTGCGGGGCCGCACGGAGAAACCGCCCTCCGTTACGCCGCGGCTAACGGCAAGAGCGACATTGTCAGCGCGCTGCTCGAAGCCGGTGCGGAGGTCAATATCGAAGATACGGACGGCTTCACGCCGCTCCGCTATGCGACCTACAACGGCCATAGAGACGTGGTTGAGGCCCTCTTGGCCAAAGGGGCCGATGCCAGTGGCGGAAGTGGAGATGGCTGGACGCCGGAGGCCGTTGCGATGGGCAGAGGTTATCCCGAAATCGTTCGGCTCCTCAGAGATGCGCAGCCGCAAGGGTAATACCTGAATAAGTCAGTGGGGCGCGCCATCGGTCGAGATTTCGCCCCCACTGACTCTCCCACCACCGCCTCCCTTGCGGGAAAGAGTTTCCCGTATGGACCCGCACGCACAACGAATTCAAACCATCTGCCTGCTGATTGTCAGCACGCTAGCGGTAGCGGCCGCCCTGTACTGGCTACGACCCGTTCTGGTTCCTTTTGTCCTGGCCGTGTTTATTGCCTATGGACTGCTGCCGCTGGTTGAATTCCAGGTCCGTCACCTCCGCCTGCCGCAGCTCGTCGCCGTGGCTTCAACCCTGCTTGTCGGCGTGCTGATTCTCGGCAGCCTGGGCCTGCTCATCTCAACCTCGGTGAGTCAGTTGCAGGCGAATGCCGCCGCCTACCAGCAGCAGATTGAGCTGCTCGGTGCAAAAGTGTCGGCTTTCCTCCCCGCCGGTACGTTCCGCGCTGAAGGGAATCCATTCACCCAACTGCCCCTCGGCAACATCAGCGGTATGCTGCTGCATACGACGAACGCCATAGTCGGCCTGCTCTCGCAGGGCTTGCTGGTGTTGATTTTTGTCCTGTATCTGCTGCTGGGCGGCGCGCGGCACAACGGGCAATCCGGTGGTGTCTGGGCGGAGATTGAGAAGCAGGTCGAACACTATATCGTGACCAAGGCCCTGATCTCACTGGCCACCGGAGTCCTGGTTGGCCTCACCCTGGCCGTCCTCGGCGTCGATCTGGCGCTGGTCTTTGGCCTGCTCGCCTTCCTGCTCAATTTCATTCCCAGCGTAGGGTCGATCATCGCGACTTTGCTCCCCGTGCCGGTTGTTGTCGTCAGCCCGGACATCTCGACCACGACCGCAACCCTGGCTATCCTGCTGCCGGGCCTGATTCAGATCATTATCGGCAATATCATCGAGCCCAAGGTCATGGGGGAAGCCCTTGACCTGCACCCGATCGTCATCCTCATGACCCTGATCGTGTGGGGCATGTTGTGGGGCGTGGTCGGCATGCTGCTGGCCACCCCCATGACCGCCATTCTGAAGATCCTGTTCGAGCGGCTCGAACCCATGGCTCCGGTGGCCCAGGTGCTGGCCGGACGGCTCGATGCGTTCCGCTCGTGAGTGTGGTCTGGGGACGATCACCGAGCTGTGGTCCTTGGGTGAGATCGGCTCTGGGACGGGGGGGCGTGGGCGGCCCGCTAGAGGTGACCCGCCGGTTGCTCGGCGTAGCCACCCCAGGCGTACGGCAGCCCAAAGCCCCAGCGAAACCAGAGTGGGATAAGAGGATGTCCGCCGACACGGACTGCCGCGTAATAAACCCAGCCTAAAACGGACCAGCCTTCCGCCAGCAGGCAGTCTCGAAAAACCGTATCTGCCTGAGCGCGTTCCTCGGCACTACCGCCGTAATAATAGGCCCTATCGTGCTGCACGCAGCACGATAGAGAGATGTCGGGGGCCAGCGAGCAGCCTTCGCTCATCGAGTCATCCCAGGCCGGAATAATGGCTGCTTGAACGGGATATGCAGGCAGGACCAGAAAAAAGAAGCACACCAGACAGAAGCGAGCGCGTTGCATGATTTCATTCTGTAACGTGGCAGTGGCCGGATGCATAGCCGGGACTCCAGGGCTGACGGCCTGCCACGAGTGGGGGCCCTCGCCCCTCCCTCTGCGCCCAGCTAGCCGACCAGCCCCACACGCGCTAAGACACAGAGGCCATGAAAGTCGAACTCGATTCACGCTCTCAGCACAGACTTCGGACGACGGTCCCGGACTCGCCCACGCTGGTCGAGCTGAGGGGTGGCGGCGAGACCGCCCTGGCCCTGCGCGTGGCGGACATCTTCTCGTATCGCCGGCCCCTCCAGCCGTTTGTATTAAACTGTATTGGCTATCAGGCTACGGGCGGGGTCTGGATCGTGACCTTGGCCTTTCAGCTCGGCACGGAATCTGAGCGGCGCGTTGCCGGCCGCGTCTACCTCAATCCCCTACGCAATGAGGAGGCTGTTTTCCTGCACCATCTCGCTCTCCAGGAGCGTTTTGTTTTTGTTTTTCTGAACCTATCGCTGAGTGGGGGGGTGAGTCAGGAGCGAGCGTGGTCAATGGAAGAGCGGTATCGTGTCCGCCTGCTGCTGAGCCAGACGGAGCGGGCGGTCTCTCAGCAGCCGGCAAATACGCTGGAGTTTGAACGGGCCAAAGCCGAGTTTGATGCGCGATTTTCCTTATCTGACCTGCTGGCCAACCGGACACCCATAGGCGGGACGGCGCCGCCCTTCTTTCTCGGGGCTATCCCCGGAGTCGTCTTGGAATAGCGCTTGGGAAGGGCCGCCGTATGCACAAGGACAACGGCCGCTATTGCTACAGCCCGCGCGACCTGAACGAATTTATTGCCTCGCCGTTTGCGACCTGGATGTCGCGCTCCGCCCTGGACTCTCCCGAGCTGGTTCAGCCCGACCCCGAACCGCTCGCCCTGACCACGCTCGCCGAACAGGGACGAAAACATCAACAGGCGTGTCTGGCCCAACTCCGACAAGAGGGCCGGGAGGTCTATACGCTACCTGCGGACGCAGACCGGGTTGAGGCGACCGTCACGGCAATGCAGGCCGGCCACGAGGTCATTTACCACGGCTGGCTGCAAAACCGTGCGGCCCGCGATGTCCGTCCCGAGTATTTTCTCGGCCGGCCTGACTTTCTGGTGCGGACGGTGGGGACGTCCGCCCTGGGCAACTATGGCTACGAGGTGTGGGATGCCACGCTGGCCACGCAGCCGAGTCCGGCGCAGATGATTCAGCTCTGCTGCGCCGCCGACCTGCTCCAGGCCGCTCAGGGCCAGCGGCCGGATTCGATGCTGCTGTGGCTCGGCTCCGGTGAACGCCGCCGCTTTCGGACCGCCGACTTCATCTACTACTACCGCGCCCTGAAACAGGCATTTGTGGCTTATATGCGTCACTTTGATCCGGCGCTGCAACCCAGTCCGGAGCTGGGCGGGGACTACGGTCGCTGGACCGCCCAGGCGACCCGGATACTTGAGAGCGCCGACCATCTGAGCCGGGTGGCCAATATCAGCGTGGGCCAGATTCAGAAACTCAACGCCGCCGGTATCACCACGCTGACCTCCCTGGCAGAGTCCAGGCTGGCGCACGTTCCAAAAATTGAGGACGTAGCGTTTGCCCGGCTCAAGGAGCAGGCGCAGTTGCAAGCCGCCTCGGTCGGGGCCGACCAGCCGGCCTATCGGATTCTGACGCCTGACCCGCCGACCCAGCGGCGTGGCTTAGCCGGGCTGCCGCCGGCCTCTCCGGGCGACGTATTTTTTGACATGGAGGGCTATCCGCTGGTGAAAGGCGGACTGGAATATCTCTTTGGCGCGCTGACGCTCGATGGCGGCCAGAGCGTTTTTCACGACTGGTGGGCGCATACCGTCGATCAGGAACGGCGGGCATTTTGTGATTTCATCGATTGGGTCTACGCCCGCTGGCAGGCCGACCCCACGCTGCATATTTATCACTACGCCAATTACGAGGTGGCGGCGTTGCGGCGGCTGATGGGTCGGCACGGCAGCCGGGAAGCCGAGGTTGACGCGCTCCTGCGCCACGAGGTTTTTGTTGACCTGTATGCCGTGGTCCGGCACGGTGTGCGGGTCGGCGAGCCGCACTATTCGATCAAAAACCTTGAGCGTTTATACCGGCCCGCGCGGGCCGGAGAGGTGACCAGTGCGGTTGACTCCATTGCGGTCTACGAACGCTGGCTGGCGAGTGGCGAGGCCCAGGACTGGGCCGCCTCACCGCTGCTCCAGGCGATTCGCGCCTATAACCGCGATGACTGTGAGTCAACCTGGCAGTTGACCGGTTGGCTCCGAGAGCGCCAGCAGGAAGCCGGGATTGCCTGGATACCCCCTGTGGGGTCAGTTGAGTCCCTTGAGTCGATTGAGTCCGACCCCACAGACCCCACAGACTCAACAGACCTCTCCCGGCTGCTGGGACACATGCTTGAATTTCACCGTCGGGAGGCGAAACCGGTGTGGTGGGCGATGTTTGACCGCCACGCCATGACGGAAGAAGAGCTTGTGCAGGATATGAACTGCTTGGGCGGTTTAAGGCGCCTCTCCCAGCCAGCGGACCCCATCAAACGCTCTCAGGGCTTTTGGTATGGCTTTGATCCCGATCAGGAGACCAAGCTGGATGTCGGCGCCCAGTGCTATTTTGCCCACGATCTTGCGATGAAAATACCCATTCACGCCGTGGACCGGGAGCGGGGACGTATTTGTCTCAAATTCAGTCCCCGCCGGCTGAAGCAATTCCCGAATGGGCAGCCGCCGGATGCGCTTGCGCTGATTCCGGATGAATACGTCTCCGCCCAAGTGATTGAAAACGCCGTCCGGGATGTCGCCCAAACCTGGCAGACAGAAAACCGACTCCCGGCCGCACTGCACGACTTTCTTCTGCGTCGGCCCCCGCGGGTTGGGTCCTTTGAGTCCTTTGAGTCCTTTGAGTCCGACCCCACAGACCCCACAGACCTTTCCGACGCCGTTCTCCGGCTGGTCGAGTCGCTTGAGCACTCAACCTTATGCCTGCAAGGCCCGCCGGGCAGCGGCAAGACCACGCTGGGCGCAGAGATGATTCTGGCCCTGCTGGACCGGGGCAAGCGCGTGGGTATTACGGCCAACAGCCATGCCGCCATTCTCAACCTCATGCATAAATGCAAGGAGCTACGGCAGGGGCGGCTGGAATGCCTCAAAATAGGCGGTCCGTCCGAGGAGCGGTTTTTTGCGCTGTGCCCCGAGGCGAGCTATGTCCCGCGCGTGCGAGACGCGATTCCGCGCCTGGAGCAGTTCCGGCTGCTCGGCGGGACGGCCTGGGCGTTGAGCGACCCTGGGTTGCGGGGCAGGCTGGACTATCTCTTTGTGGACGAGGCCGGTCAGGTGTCGGTGGCCAATCTCATCGGCATGGCCGCGGCCACGGATAATATCGTCCTGTGCGGCGACCAGATGCAGTTAGGCCAACCGGTCCAGGGCGCGCATCCCGGAGAGAGCGGGCTGTCCATACTCGAATACCTGCTCCAGGGGAAGGCGACCATACCGACCGATATGGGCGTGTTCTTGGCCACGACGTGGCGGCTGCATCCCGAGATCTGTCATTTTTTATCTGACGCAGTCTACGAGGGTCGCCTCCAGGCCGCGCCCCAAACGGCCCGGCGGCGCGTCTGCCTGCCGCAAACGGGGGGCCGAATCATTACTCGGGAAGCCGGTCTGGTTTTCGTCCCCGTTTCGCACGAGGGCAATACGCAGGCGAGTGACGAGGAAGTGCAGGCGGTCCGCGCGGTGGTTGGCGAGCTGCTTGGCCGGGACCTCACGGATACGACCGGACAGCGGCTGCGGCAGTTGCAACTGTCCGACATCCTGTGTGTTGCTCCGTACAATATGCAGGTCCGCAAACTCCAGGCCGCTTTGGGGCCGGAGGCCAGGGTCGGTACGGTCGATAAATTTCAGGGCCAGGAGGCGCCGGTCGTCATTCTGTCAATGTGCGCCAGCCAGGGCGATACGTCTCCGCGCGGGATCGACTTTCTGTTTCACAAAAATCGTCTCAACGTCGCCCTCTCCCGCGCCCAGAGCCTGGCTATCGTGGTGGCCAGCCCGGCCCTGGCCCGGACCCGCTGTCAGTCCCTGGCCCACATGGAACAGGTGAACCTGTTTTGTCGCGTGCTGGAGGAGGGAAAACAGTAACCGCAAAACGGAGACGACCCGTTGTCATCTGCACCTTAGTCATCGGGATCGCCCAGCGGCTTCTCCCAGGCCATTTTCGCTAAGTACAGAAACACCCCGCCGATGCCTAATAAGACCAGGCCCTTGAGGTCGCTCTGGCGCAGATAATCAACGCTCTGCAGAAAGCACAGAAAACTGCCGACCACGAGTCCGATGGCTGTTCCCTTCATGGCGTCCCTCCTTATCAGCCGATACCTGTCCTCCTCTCATACGGGAGGAGGCGACGTCAAGCCGGGGTCAAGTCCAGGTCAGGGGTGCGACCTGCTGAAGCGGGGTGAGGGGTCGGCGCGAAGTCGCGTTCTCAGAGACCATGCCTACGCGTGTGACACCGCCCGGCAGGCCGCCCGAATATCTTCCAGGCACATCTCCAGGCGATCCTGGTGAGTCCGAAAACATAAGGCACAGATACGGACGGCAAACCGGTCGCCCAGCATCGTGCCGGTCAGCAGGACGCGTTTGCGGGCGTTAATGGCTTGCAGCCAGGTATGATTCAGTGCGTTGAGAGTGGGCGTATCCAAGCCGGGTCGGTTCAGCCGAAAGGCGACAATGGATAATTGCGGCTCGGCAACGATTTCAATCTCCGGGATTTTTTTGAGCTCGGCGGTGGCCCAGGCGGCCAGGTCGAGTTTTTCGTCCAGGGCCTGCCGAAAGGGCTGAACGCCGTGCATCTTGAGGGGCAGCCAGACGCGCAGCCCGCGAAAGTCGCGTGAGAGCTCGGGTGAGATCTGGCAAAAATCCACACAGTCGGGATCATTCTGCATGGTCGGCAGATAGGCGGCCGCCTCACCCTGATGCGCCCGTTTGAGCGCGTCGCGCTCCCGCACCAGGAGAGACCCGGTGCCAAAGGGCAGGAAGAGGCCCTTATGCGGGTCCAGGGTGATCGAATCCGCCCGCTCAATCCCGCCTAATCGAGCCCGACCACGCTGGGTCAGCATAAAGAAGCCGCCGTAGGCCGCGTCAACGTGCAGCCAGAGCCCGTGTTGGTGGGCAATATCGGCCAGGGCGGTGAGGTCGTCTACCGCGCCCGTATTGGTCGTTCCCGCGTTTCCGAGAATGAGAAATGGTGTAAGACCCGCCTGTCGGTCCGCTTCGATGTGTTGCTGTAAGGCGTCGGGCCGGATGCGGAAGTGCTCATCGGTTGGAATCTCCCGAACGTTGTGAGCCGGGAACCCGGCCAGCAGGGCCGCCTTTTGCACTGAATGGTGGGTCTGGCTTGAGGTGTAGAGCGTACCGGTCAGAAAATTCTCGGGCAGCCGCTCGCGGCGGGCGGTAAAAATGGCCGAGAAATTCGCCAGCGAACCGCCAGTGGTCAGAAACCCACCGGCAGAAGCCGGATAGCCCATAATATCGCACAACCAGCGCACCACATTGGCTTCAAGCTGGGCCAGGCCGGGGGACGCGGCCCAGACGCCGACGTAGCGATTCACCGCGTCACTGATCAGGTCCGCCAGCGCGGCATGAAAAATACCGCCACCGGGCACATAGGCCAGATAGCCCGGTCCGGCACAGTTGAAACTGCGAGGAATGGCAGTATGAAACAGAGTCTGCAAGAGCTCGGAGTATGCCTGTCCGTGCTCGGGCAGGGGCTCTCGCAGACTGCGGGCGAGTTCGGCTCCGCCTTCGGTATTGGCGGCCGGCTGGTCCGGTAAGGACTCAATGTGAGCAATAATATACTGCATCGCCTGGTCAACCAGGTGACGCATCTCGTCAGCCGAGGGCTCAAGCGGGAAAGACTCCGCTACGCTGTCGCTAGGCATCGGCCTGTGTCTCGCCTTGCAACAGAATCTCGACGCATTGCCGCACGGCGTCCGCGGCCTTTTCGCCCAGAGTCTGCTCGCTATTGCTGGCAATCGGATGGGGGATAACGGCAAAGGGATAATCGGACATGCCCTGGACTGTGGCCATGGCTTTGGCCGTTGGGACAAAACGATCCGTAATAATGGCGGTGGCCGCTACGCCAGCCTTTTCAGCGGTCAGGGCATCGTGCAAACTGCACGACGAACAGCTGCCTCAATCACCGACCGCGGAAATGACTGCATCACACGCGGCGAACCCCTGCACGACATCATCAGGAGCCGGACGGCTGGCATCCGGTTTATTCAGACGGATGACGCTGCTGACACCGTGTTGTGAGCGCAGCAGGGCTTCGACGTGATCGAGCAAGGTGTCCACATTGAGCTTGCCGTTGTCGAGCAGGCCGACTGTCCGGCCGGCCAGAGTGGACAGGCGAGCGACGGTGGCCTGGGCCGCCTGGCCGCCGTCAAAAGTTGGATCAAGCACGCGTAGTGTCATCGGGTTCCTCCGAATAGTGGTTAGTGGCCCCGCCCCCGTAGGGGCAACCCCCTGTGGTTGCCCGGTTTCGTTCTACGTTTCATGGGGTTTCGATGATCTGCGTCACGGCCTGCGACCGGGAGCCCAACCACGGCGGCACAATAGCCCCAAACCCACCCGCCGGGCCACCCGCGGCAACCACCAGTAGATCGTCCGGTGCGCGTAAGGCGCCGAAGCGCTGGTCCGCTCCCTTGCCCAGGTTGACGATCTGCTGTTTCCCCACCCTGGCCCAGTCGCGGCGCACAACGCGGGCTGAGCGGTAGACATACTCCTGAATGTCGCGCTTTTGCCAGCCCGCGGCCGCGATGAGCTCGCGCAGTTGTTTGGGAACGATCAGGGCATAATTTCCGGCCCAGATCGAGTAGGTCAGCATATTGTGACGTATTTCCGCGGCAAAGGTCTCGGCGATTTCTTCCGGGTCGCGGGTCCACTCGTTCATGGTTTGGTGCGGCGACTCGCCCGCCATCACCGTGACCGCCGATGCACCGGCGGGAATGCCACGCTGCTGGGCCAAGGGCGTCCACGGGCTGTCTTCTTCGTCTTCGGCAATGCAGAAGCTGAATTTACCCGGATGGCCCAGGGTCGAGCGGTCGAGCTGTCCGGGCAGACAGCCCAGCACGTTGATGAGCATGAGGCGGATGGCGCGGCCGATGCTGGCATTGGCTCGGCTGCTGTTGCCCAGGACATTATGGGTGGCGTTCAGCCCGACCCGCTGCCGCACGGGTCCGTTGACCACAATAAACTGGGCACTGCCGCCGGTGCTGGCCGTGCTGCCGTGCAGATTGAACTCCGGCCGGCACATGGCTTTGATCACGGCGACGACGACGGGCATATAGGCCGGCAGACAGCCCGCCATCACCGCATTGATGGCGACCTTCTCCGCGCTAATCGACCGTTGGCGGACGGACTCGACGCCGATAACCGCGCTGGGTGCCAGGCCGGCCGCATCCAGACAGGCCCGAACGAGTTCCGGCGTGGGTGGCAGAATGGGCAGGCCGTCTGTCCAGCCGCGTTGGTGATACAGGTCATTGACGGCGACGACATCGGCCAGGTCGTAGGTTGGGGAGCGCAACTGCGCCACTGGCTAGTCCTTTCGTGGCTGTGTCTGGCGTAACAAATAGGGCACCAGCGGCACCATAACAAGCAGGGGAGTACTGACCAGGACCGCGGCCCAGAGGATATCGAAGCGCTCGGTGATATAGCCTCCTGACCACGGTCCTAACACGATGCCAAGACTGAAGGCCATATTATAAAACCCAAAGGCTCTCCCGGACTGCCCTTCGGTGAGATAGTCGACCATCAGCGGCAGGGTGGGGACAAGGGCGGCTGACAGGGCAAAAATTGTCGCCAGAGCGAGCGGGAACAGCCAGACCGAATCAAGGGCAGCAAACAGGCTGGGCGTCAGGACCGCCGCGGCCAGCAGGCCGCATTGGATAGGCTCGCGTCGCCCGCGCCGGTCCGACCACCAGCCGATGAGCGGCTGGATAATCAGCATGGCCAGCCCCCAGCCCGAAAAGAACAGCCCGATGTGTTGGCGCGTCCAACCCAGCCGGGAGAACTGGAGCGGGAGCAGTATCTCAATGGCTCCCAGCGTGGCACAGGTGACGAGAATCACCAAGCAGGCGCACACCAGCTCACGCCGCAGTCCGTCCCGGAAAAGGGCTGGCGCGACAGAGTCGGCAACCACATGAGGGGAGGCTGGAGCCTGGCGCGGCAGCAGGGCAAAGACGCAGATAGCCAGGCCGAACGGCACCCCGGCAAAATACAGGAAGGGGTCACGCACCTGACCCAGACTGCCGAGGGCCGGTCCGGCAACCACGCCAATGCTGAAGGCCATCATCAGGACGCTCATTTCCACTCCACGCCGCTCCGTGGTCGCCAGCCGGGCCGCGAGGGGGAGGGCCGCAGCCCAGGTTGCGGACGCGGCGACCCCCTGCGTGACGCGGCAGCCGAGCAGGCTCCAGAATCCGCTGGCCTGCCAGAATCCGAGCGAGGCGAGGCCCAGGGTCAGCATACCCACCGTCAGCCACCGCCGTTCACCCCAGCGATCAACCAGCAGCCCAAAGGGGAGGTAGAGCAGCAGAGAAATCAACCCGTATGAGGCGTACAGCGTACCCGCGCGGGTTGCTCCCAAGCCCAATTCTGCCATGAAGCTCGGCAGCGCCGGGATGATAACGGTATAGCCCACGGCATCGGTGAAAATAATGGCCACCGCCAGACCGAGTAACAGCCAGCGCGGACGCGTCGCCCGAGCCAGAGCGGGTGCCGGCGCTGAGGGCGACGCGGAGAACGCGACCGCAGCTTGAGCAAGAGCGGAGAGGGGAGGGCGCGCGGGAGGATCAGACTGCTTCATCGTTTTTTGCCGTAACCGGCTTGCTGGTCTGAGAGGAGAACAGGTCCGGATGTTGGGCAACAAAGACGCTGGGGTCGCCCCGCCCCAGCGCTCGCAGATAGGCTTGATTATGGTCATGCAACCACTGTTCTTCAGGGATGAGGTCAGGCGCTCGCTCGTCCGTGGGCTCGGCCTGGAGGTTCATCTCCTGTTTGAGCTGTAAGAGGCGCTCGACGACGACGAGCGGGTTCTGACCGGCGTTCTGTTCCTCGGTTTCCAGCAGCAGCTCCGACGTCCGTCTGTTCAGATAATCCAGCATCATGGTCCGCTGACGGGGGGTGGCAATCTTGCCGGCGGCTCGGGCCGCGACCTTGGCGTCCTCTTCACCCAGCAAGGCGTAGACTTTGACCGCATTGAAGAAATAGGAGGGGACGCTATGGGCCTGTTCGCGCCCTCGGGACCAGACGGAGAAGAGGACCAGGATAGCCAATAGTGTAACGAGCAGAACGACCATAATCGCAGCGCCTTACCCCTCGGGTCTCTCCCGGCCAGACTCCAGCACCAACGCGCTTCCGGGCAACAGCGGGGTTAGGCTGCCAGGCGCGCGCGCACGCGCACCAGGCGCTCAGCGCCCCAGAACAGCTCGCCGTTGACCACATAGCTCGGGACGCCAAACACGCCCACCTTTTCGGCCTCGGTTTGTACGCGCTCCAACTCGCGGCGACCGTCGCCGTTCAGGTAATCGAGAAACCCCTGGGTATCGATGCCGACTTCTTCCAGCACGTGCTTCAGCACCTGGGGGTCTTCAATGGCGAGTTCGCGTTTCCAAAAGCGTTCATACACGAGCCGGTGGTAGGGTCGAAAATCCCCCTGCTGTTTGGCGTACAACATGCCGATATGGCTCAGCGAGGAGTCGAAAATATGGCGGGGTCCCCGAATCGTCAGGCCGCGCCGCGTGGCCTCGCGGCGGCAGTCCATATAGCTGTATTTCACCCGCCGCCACTGATGGGCGTTCCGCTCCTCGGTCATGACTTTGCCCGTGTCATCGACCTCGGCAGAACCCAGAAATTTGGGAATGTCCAGCGTCAGCGGCAGAAAGTCTACCGTCACATCGAACTCGTCTTCGAGCTGAAAAGTTTCCGCCTGGGCAAGGTAGGCGTACGGGCTCTTATAATCAAAATAATGGGTGATGGTGGTGATCGCCATACGGGCACTCCTGTCTTCTCGGTCGCGGCTCGAACCTAGCCTATCCACCCGCACCCCTGCAAGGGAGCAGCATGTAGGGGCAACCCCCTGTGGTTGCCCGGCCCGTGTAGTTGCCCGGCCCCCGCGCCCTTGCCTCGGCACTCTCTCCAGTGCAATACACAACACCAGGAGGACAGCATGAGCAAGCGTATATCCACGGCGAAAACGGAACCGCCCCGCAGGCGCTCCCCGCGGGTTGGCTCGCGCCAGGAACTCGTCCGCCGGGCTCGGGCGCTGGCGCCCATTCTGCGCCAACGCGCGCCGCATACCGATGACATCCGACACCTGCCCGATGAAACCCGCCAAGAACTGCGGGCGGCCGGTCTCGCTCGGATTCTCCAGCCGGCGCGCTACGGGGGGTGTGAGGCCCACCTGTCCGGTATGGTCGATATTCTGACGACGGTCGGCAGCGGCTGTGGTTCGACCGCCTGGTGTCTGGCCCAATACATCGGGCATAACTTCATGCTTGCGCAGTGGCCGGAACGTGCCCAGGAAACGGTCTGGGGGACGAGTCCGCAGAATCTGTTGAGCGGTGTTCTCATTCCTCTCTTGGGCAAAGCTCGAAAGGTCCGGGGCGGGTATGAACTGTCCGGGCAGTTTCCGTTCGTGAGTGGGGTCACGAGCTGTGACTGGTGCCTGTTTGCGGCTATGGTGGAAAACGGACCGGGCGGCAAGCCCGAAGAGCGCTATTTCATCCTGCCCCAGGGCGCCTTCGAGATTCTCGATACCTGGGACGCCATCGGACTGCGGGGCTCGGCCAGCCACGATGTCAAAGCCGAGCGCGTGTTTATCCCGACGTATATGACGCTGCCGCTGCGGCACCTGAAAGGCGGTGAGACGAGTCCGGGGCGTAAGGTCAATCGTGCGTCGCTCTACCGCTCGCCCAGCTATATGACGTTCGGCATTCTCATCTCCAGCGCGTCGGTTGGGATCGCCGCGGGCATCGTGGATGACTATGTTGAGCAGGTCAAAAGCCGGGTCGCGCTCATGTCCGGCCAGGGCCTGCACGAGCAGGTGTTGCAACATACGAAAATTTCGGAGGCGACGCTGGCGGTCGAGGCGGCCACAGCTCTGCTGCACACAAACTGCGACGAGATCATGCAGATCCTCGAAGCGGGCGACCTGCCGTCGCCCGAGCAGCGGACCAAATACCGTGCCGCGGGTGCCTACGCCGGCAAGCTGGCCTTCCAGGCCGCAAACCTGATCTGGGACGCCGGCGGCGGTCGCGGGGTGTATATGAATAACCCCATTGCGCGCGCCTATCGCGATATCTGTACGGCCACCCGTCATTTTACCCATATATGGGACGTGAACGGCGCGACGCACGGACGGGTCAGGGTCGGGCTGCCTTTGGATAACCCGGCGTTGTGAGTACCAACGAACCGATCAGGCTCTGTCCCGCCTCCCGATTCGCCACAGGAGCAGCAGCGTCCCCAAGACCAGCAGGTCCAGACCGAGATGCGCGGCAGCCAGCAACTCTCGGGGAAGGGGTTGGATGGTGGCTGCCAGAGGGCCGAGGAAATCTGGTGCGGCAGCCTGGTCCGCCGCATGTTGAACCAGCCGTGTCAGGAGCCGGTGCTGCCGTTGAAGCGTGTCTATGGCAAGCCAGTGCCCAGAGGCGAAGAGACCGAAGGCCAGCGCCCAGAGCGCCAAGAGGGCGGTGACGGTCCGGGTCCGGGCAGTGAGCCGGATGAGGACGGCAGAAAAAATAAGCAGTCCCAACCCCAGCCCGGCAAAGATGAACCAGAGTTGTCGGGCGGCGGCGGCTTGCTGAAACACCAATCCCAGGATGTTATGGGCGGTCACGATAGCCGTCGGGTCGAGGCCGACTTGGAGCGGGTCGATATGCGGGTCTATGCCCAGGTCGGTCGTGGAATGGCCGCCTTCGTCTACGAGGCGAAAGCTCTCCTGGCCGAGTGCTGGCGGCCCGTCCGACTCAGCGGTAGCGCCGGGACTGCTACACAGTGCCGCGCTAATAACAAGGGCAAAAAACAGGGTGCGCAATCGACTGCCGTCCGGTCTGTGAGCCATGTGTCTGAATCCGTTCTGGTAGTTTGCTCTCCTTTTTGCCAGGAACGACAGCGACGTGCCAGCGGGGGCGGTACGGGTACCGGGGAAAAGTACCCACCCCGGCCCCCTTCGACTTCGCTCCGCTCTGCTCAGGGCAGGTTTCGACAAGCTCAGGGCCACCCCTCCCGAGAGGGGAGTTTTTTCTATCCCCTCCCTGGAGGGGTGCCGCGTAGCGGCGGGGTGGGTTTCCGGACGTCTCGCATTTGTTGCCACTGGCCGAATGAACGCTTGTACAAGACGCCCCCCCAAACTGAGGACGCTGGGGTGCTGAGGATGAACTCGGCTGTCTGGATTTTCTGACCCCAACGGAAGTCTTGCGCGGGGTGAGGGGTCCAAAGAAGCCGGTCGCGGGCGAGCTGCCCGCGCTCCCGGAGCAGGCCTTAGAGCCCTTGCAGAATTTTTGCGCGTTTGTCCTCGTACTCGGTATCGGTCAAATAGCCGCGCTCGCGCAGACGTTCAATCTCATTCAGGCGTTCTTCAGTCGCGACGTACTGCACCGCCAGCCCTGACGCAAACGCGCTGCCGTCCGTGCGGGCTTTGTAGCGGGCCTTGATGATCGCATCGACCTGACTGCCGTATTTGCGTATCGCATTGGCGCTGAGTTTATTGAACAGGCGGGTCTTGCTGGTGCTCTCCTCGTCGGCGTCTCGAATAAGAGACAGCGGCGCGTCCCAGATTTTCTGGGAGAGCGTTTTTTCATTACGCTGCACACTCGACCGGACTTTCCCCAGTTTCCGGTAGGGCCGCATTGGTGTCCCGGCCGTGACCACGACATCGGCCGGGGACTTTTTGTCGGAATAGTCACGCTCCCCCGTCGCCGCCGGTGTCTGGGCCACCTGCTGGGGCGGCTCATAATGGGTCGTCACGTTGGCTTTGAGCGGTGTCAGTAAGCGCTCGGGCAGCGACGCCATGCCGGAGCCCACCCGAATGATGCTGCCACTATCGGAATTGCTTTCGATAAAGACGTTCTGTTCCGACTTGCCGAGCGGTTTGTCCGGGTCACGAATGGTCACCACCCAGCGCTCATCGTTTTCAACCGCCTTTTGCTTGGGCGCCCAGCCCTCGTCCTTGGCGGTCTTAATGAGCAGGGCGGCCAGTTGTTGCGGCGGCACTGAAAAATGAGCGGTTTGCGAGTCTGCATCGACTTTGCCCTCTTCTGCGAGTGGTGAGGCTGAAGCCGATTTGTCGGGACCTGAGAGTTTTGGAATAAGACTCTTGCTGCATGCCGGTAGACTCAGCAGGAGCAGCGAGAGACACACATAAAGCACAGCCATGCGCATCATCCTTTCTCGTTTTTGTTTGCAGTCGGTTTTCGCTCCATGTTTCCACTCCTCCGTCTCGTGGGGTGGTGGAGGCGCAGTCCCGATTGTAAGCCAAGTCGAGCGGGGGGACAACTCGGTCTAGTCGCGGGGTGGCTGGTGGGCACCCCTGGGCTCTCGCCGGCCCGTTATAGCCGGATATATGGACGCAATGCTATAAGGTCTGGAACGAAGACGACGAGCTCGGAAGGAGACTATTCGTGAGCCAGCATATCAATCGCCAGTGGCATTTGGCCTGCCGCCCGCAGGGGACGGTCAAGGAATCGGACTTTGCGTATCACGAAGCCGAGATACCCCAGCTTGAAGACGGGCAGTTTCTGGTCCGCAATCTCTACCTTGCCTTTGAGCCGGCCATGCGGGGGTGGATCGAGGATCGCAAGAGCTATATCCCGCCGGTCCGGATTGGTGAGGTCATGCGGGCCCTGAGCGTGGGTCAGGTAGTTGAGTCGCGCCATCCGAATTTTCGGCCGGGCGAGTGCGTGCAGGGCGGTTTCGGCTGGCAGGAGTATGCGGCCGCCAACGAACGGGGCGGTTTGATGCCGCCGACAAAGATTCCGGCTGACGCGCCATTAACCTGGCCGCTGGGCGTCCTGGGGGTGACGGGTCTGACCGCGTATTTCGGCATTCTGGACATCGGGCAGCCCAAAGCGGGTGAGACCTGTGTGGTATCCGGCGCGGCCGGGGCAACCGGCTCGGTTGCCGGACAGATTGCCAAGCTCAAGGGCTGCCGGGTCATCGGGATTGCCGGCGGACCGGAAAAATGTCGCTGGCTGACCGAAGAAGCCCACTATGACGCGGCCATCGATTATAAGGCTGAAGACGTGGAAGCCCGGCTCGGCGCGCTGTGTCCGGACGGCATCAATCTGTATTTTGATAATGTTGGCGGGGACATCCTGGATGCGGCGCTGGCTCACATTGCGCTCAACGCGCGGGTGGTGCTGTGCGGCGGTATTTCGCGCTACAACGAGGCAACCCCGCCGCCCGGACCGAAAAACTATATGAACCTGGTGATCCAGCGGGCACGGATGGAAGGCTTTATTGTGATCGACTATGCCGCCCGGTTTGGGCAGGCGGCCCAAGAGCTGACGGAATGGATTACCAGCGACCAGTTGACCTTTCAGGAGGACATTCAAGCGGGCTTTGAGAACGCGCCGCGCACGTTTCTGCGGTTGTTTGCAGGCAAGAATCAGGGCAAGCAATTGTTAAAAATCGCCGAGCCGTCATTGGACCGCTTGTAAGCTCAGCCAAAGGGTCTTCAGGCGGCAAATACCCGCTCCGGTCCGGCGGGGATAATGCCACTCGGGTTCACTCTCCGAATGGTATAATACGTCCGTTTGATGTGCTCGAAATTCACCGTCTCGGCCACACCGGGCAGGTCGTACAGCCGTTTGAGATAGGCCGATAGATTAGGATAGTCGATAATGCGGCGGATATTGCACTTGAAGAGACCGTGATAGGCGATGTCAAAACGAATCAGGGTCACAAACGCCCGCCAATCCGTCTCGGTGAGCCGCTCACCCAGGAAATAGGACTGTCCCTCCAGCCGGTGCTCCAATTCGTCCAAACAGGTGAACACATCGGTTACGGCCGCCTCATACGCCGCCTGGCTGACGGCGAACCCGGTCCGGTAGACGCCGTTGTTGAGGCCCTCGTATATCCGCTCGTTCAGGGCGTCGATCTCGGGTCGTAGGTCCGCCGGATAAAAATCGACTGCGGCGTCTCCATAGGTGTCAAAGGCGGTGTTGAACATGCGGATGATGTCGGCCGATTCATTATTGACCATTGTGTTCCGCTGCTTATCCCACACAACCGGAACGGTCGGACGGCCGGTAAAGCGGGGGTCGGCGCGAGTGTAAAGTTCGTGGACGTAGCGGATATTGAACAGCGGGTCGGGAATGGAGCCGGGGTATTCACCAAAGCTGTAGCCCTGCTCGGTGAATTCGGGGATGGCGATCGAAACCGAGATGGCGTCCTCCAGTTTTTTCAGCTTGCGATAGATGAGGGCTCGGCAGGCCCACGGGCAATTGTAGGCAATATACAGGTGATAGCGGTCCGGCTCGGCCCGAAAGCCGCCGTCTCCGGTCGGACCGGGCGAGCCGTCCGAGGTGATCCAATGCCGAAACGTCGATTCCTGCCGGATAAAGCGGCCCTGGGCGTCCGTACGTTTCTTCATCTGCCAGTCGTCTTCCCATTTTCCGTCTACGAGCATGGAGTCCTCCTCCCGATTCGCCTCGCCAGTCACGAACGTGGCTGTTCTCTTAACACAACCTCGACCGGCTCCTCCACCGTGATAGTGCCTGTCGTCCGATGAATGATGTTCTGCCCAAAATAGACTCTTGTTCCGACCCGCCGATACGTCGCCAGGGTGCGCAGCGGCTCGACACCGTGTTCGCCCGTCGCCTGGTCGGTGGTGGTGACGGTACAACGCTCACACGGTTTGGCGACATCAAAGACGATGGTGTTGATCTGCACCTGTTGCCAGCCGTCCTCGGCATGGGGGTCACAACCGCTGACCACCAGGTTGGGGCGGAAACGGTTCATGGGCAGCGGGGTGTCGAGCCGAGCGTTGAGGTCGTTTAAGGACGCCTCCGAAACGAGCAGCAGCGGATAGCCGTCGGAGAATCCGGTGAGCGCCGGGGTTTTGGCATAGCGCGGGTCAACCCGGCGCTTGAAGGCGTCGGCCATTTTGACCAACCGGACGGATTCCCCCAACCAGTCGGAAAAGAACTGGGCTGCCGCGTCGCCTTGATCGACCGCCTCACACCAATCACGCCACACCCGCACGCGGCGCGTTGGTCCGACGACGCCCTTCGTTGGTACCGAGACGGCCTGTCCCTCGGGTGTTGTGAGGCGCAGCGTGTCGGCCTCAAGCTGGGGGGTAATCAGGGCCAGGCGGGGATGCTCGCGTTGGGTCACGAACTCGTCGTGCCCATCAACGATCATCCAGCCGCGATCATGCTGGAGTCCACGCTCGTCGAGGGTGGCCTGCGCACGACGGATACCCGCGCACGATTTCACGGGATAGATATGGAGCGCAGCCACCGTAATCATGTTTCAAGGTAGGGTATAGAGATCTCGGCCAGCCAATCGCAAACAATAGCCGGTGACGTCAGGAGCGTCACCGCGCATGCTGGTCCCACTTGTGTAATCAAGAGTATAGCGGCGAGGTTGGGCATAATAAACAGGAACACGGGGTCGCCCCGCCGTCGCCGCCGCGAGAGAAAAGAGACACATCGCAAGCGACACTGTCTTCGGGCCATATGGAGCGATGGCTGCCGTTTGGTGGCCATCATTGGTCATATCGCAAAGAGCTTCGAAAACCTGAGGGCAGTCATACATGTTGATGTGCACACGATTAGGCGGGTCTATCTGCCCACTTTGTGTGAGCTCTTCGAGCTGTTTCACGAACATCCAATTACGCCTATGGCCCGGAGGACCCGGCGGAAAAGGGAAGATGAGTCTGATGTTGTCTGATGCCTGGTCTTTGAGCCACGGAACCAGACTTAGCGGCTCGAATCCAATGCCAATAATAATGGACTCATGTTGACTGCGCCCATCCTCGGCGAAGAAGCCGGGTAATACGCGTGGCGGTTCCCTGTTCTCCGAGAGTCCATCAGAATAGCCGGTGGCGGACGTATACGTGACTATCACATCCTCAAATCGGTTGTCCTCGAGAACGGCTTGAATGATGGAAAAGAACCACAACTTCGGCAACGAGGTGATGTCGATAATGACTCTGGTCGAGCCATTAGCTGTCAGTCGATCAACAGGGCCTCGAGTAATATCAAGTCCTGCCAGAAGATCCACGTTCTGGATTTCGGCTGCCTGATAACCGTTCTCCTGAAGGAATTGCCTGTGGAGCAACAGCCGTTCATTATTCGCTGCTGGGTCCAGCGGGTCTGGATCATGGATACATACTATTTCGACATTGCGAAAACGATGCCGACTAAGATGGTTCGCCAAAGCGATACTACGAGCTTCGGTGCCACAACATGCCAGAAGCGACCATGGGGTGGAGTTCAAGCGGGCGAGCAGCCAGTCAATGTGACCCCACGGCCGGAATACCCTCACAATTCCTTCCCATCATCAAAGAGCGGTAAGCTCGGCTCCTCCACTCGGGCGACCCGCGGCCGATAGGAATCGGGAAGCCGTAGTCCGACTTCGTGCATCCAGTCCTCGACCTGGGTCGGATCAATGTACTTCGGTTCCTTCAATCGCTGGTAATGCATCTTGAACTGCGGACAGAGAACAGGATTCAGATAGAATTTCTGTCGGCTCCGACGGCTCTTTTCTTTAGTGGTGTGCCGCGAGACAACAACCGTACCATAGTCGCTCATCTCCTCAAGAAGCTCTTTCACATGCGGGAAGCGATCAAGGTCGTTATCGGCAAGTGAAAATCCGTTGTGTCCAGGGTAGCTCATTTGCCGGTCGGCATAGAGGTCGCGCCCAAGGACATCTCCGATCTGCTTGGCCAGCCGAAAACGCTCTCCACTCCGCCCGGTTTCCTGCTTGATCTTCTTAAGCCAATAAGTACTCGCCTTGAAGATACCAATCGCTTGGACTTCGAGATCGATCTTACTCAGATCGGTTGTCATTTCCCCCTTTTCCCCGACCTGATTCTGTGTGTCCCAGATGGATTGGCAAATACTTAGGAAGGTCAGGATGTTGCCGCCGCTAAGTTCGATGAGCTCAGAGAATCCTGACCATAACGGCCGCTGCTGACATCTCCCGGCAATCTGGACCAAGGCAAGCTCTATTCGCTCCTTTTTCCACCACTTCTTCTCCTGCATTGCTGGGAGCATTTCCGTCATGCTGAGATTGCGCGGCAAAATGCGCTCTCTGTTGTTGGTGGAGCGGCTGAGTTGCTGCAGCACCCATGCTTCCAACAAACGTGCAGACAGCGGATCCTTTTCAGCAAGCGCAAAAATATCTCTTTGAAAATCCTCCGGCCAGTCGTGATCTACTTTCACGCATTTGCGCAGATTGTCACCTCCGTATTTTTTGGCTTCCTCCTCAGGCGGCATTTTCTTGCCAAACACGGTCTCCAGTAGTCCCCGGCCTGTCGCTTCCTTGGATGCCAGACCGGCATGCGTCAGGCGCCGCGCGAAAACATCCTCCACAAATCTCGGAAATACCCAAGTTTTTGGGTTTTCATGGCGTCTGAGCATCACATCGAGGTCGACAAACTTGTAATCTCGTTCTTCTTCCAGTTTGGCATCGGCTCCAAAAATGAACCCATGATTGCGCCACGCATGACCACGTGTTCCTATGCGATAGGAGAGCGCAGAGTCTCGTCGTGCGAGTGCGCGATTGATTACTCGCCGGTAGTCTGGACTGTGCTTTGGCGATGAAATGTTGGCCAACTCTTCATATTGATCAATATGGATGAAGATGGCGACGTTCTGTCCGATGATGCCGGATTCCTTGAGCCATCCTACGACCGCAGAGATAGGGACACCAATGTCCGTTTTCGATTCCCAGATCTGGCCATCGAGCTCCCTGTCGTTCATGTGGAGAAAGCGGCGGTATGCATTGAGGCGCCCGCGCATTCTCCCCTCGACAGTGTCGATACTTGTGCAACCTTCGAGCGTGCCTTGGAATATATCGGCGGCAGTCAGCGCGGTGACAAAAGCACGCTCACGTTCCGCTGACGGATTGATGTGAAGGTCGTCCATCTCTACGCCGGACGACTCGGATAGTATGCGTATCGACCTAAACAGGTCGAGAAGGACCGTGTAGTTCACAAAATCCGCGAATAATAAGGCCGTTTCATTGTCGTCGCTTGAGATGGCTCGATAGCCAAAGTCAATCGCGTTACTATGAGCCAGATTGATACCAGCACCGATAAATTTGCAGATCTCCCCATGTACCGGGAAGGGGGTCCTAGCGCGAGCATATTCCATCCGCACATCAGACTTGAGCAGGCTTAGCAGCATGCTTTTGCCGCTGCCCTGTACGCCTTTCACGACGACATTGCCGGGAAGGAAGAGGGCTTGGGCATGCTCCACGAGAAACGGGCTGAATATGTTGACAAACTCGCTGCTCGAAAGCCTGTCACCAACGTAGAGTTCGAAGAACGGATTGATACGCATGTCAGGCCCTTTCTATGCGAGGGAAGAGCGCCTGCCACTCTTCGGTTTCGTCATAAATGATCGGAAGGCTGTTGTCGGGGCAATTCGAATACATGGCAACCACCGCTCCTGTTCCTTTATAGCCATGATAGCGCTGACTCTCTACGTCCGAATCCGGGCTGCTTAATCTCGCGTGGACTCGGGAGATGAGGTCGCGTACGGTCTGGAAGAATGGTGGCTCGCTAGGTTGGGCATCAGCTTTAATAAGCATTTCGGATGAAATCATCATTACCGGTTCGTAGGATACACTCGCAAATTCTTCCTCCAAATCGTGTCCAATTTGGTCACCAGCCGGACAGGTCACTAGCGGCAGGGCCAATATTTCAATATCAGTCGATATGTTGGCTGCAAACCTGATTGCGCTCCGCATCTGAGTTCCGCTTCCAACGAAATCCTCAAGCAGAACGATGCGCTGAATCTGATTGCTAGTAATGTATTGAAGGATTTTCCCAGAATCCCCAAACTTTCTCAAGGATCGCCAGTCTGGTCGATGGCTTTTCCCTGTCAACTTGTTCACCTTGAGAAATGAATTGATCCGCATCGAATCGGTAATTGGACAGAACCATGTCTCCGCAACGCCGGTATCCAGGGTCTCCATCGCTGCCGGATCTGTTATGTTGACATTGAGCTGTTCAACCAGCCAGCGACGCACGGGTCCATTATAGGCAGCGCGGCAGAGTGACTCGAATTCTGGCCTACCGATGAAAAAGAGACGGCCGAGAAGGAGGAATAGCGTCTGCTGATCTTTCTCGGTGGTAACGTTGTGGAGCCACCGATCAAGCCGGTCTTCGAACTGGTCGAATTGCGCTGGCTCATAGTCATTGAAGACTTTGCGACCGAGATATTCTATGGCGCTCTGGTCGAGGAAAACCTCGCTCGCGTCATCCCAATCACGTAATGCCCACTTCTGTAACAGCGTACTCAGTCGCTTGTTCATTAGCTCACCGTCAATATTGTCTCGCGGACGAAGCCCGCTAGGCGTGCTGCCATTGGCGGAGGGACGGCATTTCCAACCATCCGGAATGCCTGTGTCCGATTGCTTCTAATGACGAAGTTGTCCTGGAACCCCTGAATGCGAGCCGCCTCCCGTGGCGTTAGTCCCCGATTACAGCGAGGATGGAGGAAAAGGCTGGGATTACCGAAGTGCGTATCGACCGTTGGCGAGACGCCGTCGATAGGTAACCGACGGAACTTGCCATTATAGGTGTGCTTCAGATCGATATACTGTTCGGCGCGACGCAGATACTGAGCCTCCAGCAAACGCTTAATTTCAAAATCGCAGCATCGTTCCAGATATGTGTTGACCGTAGCCGGTAAGACGGGGTCTGCATCGCCGAAATTACGCCTGCGATCACGTCTCCTCAGACGAATGATCGCATCCAGAATCTCACGCTCTGAGGCCGTTACCGTCCCGAAAACTTCTGGGATATCCCAAGTAGGAACAGCCGCCGGACTGATGCGGACATTGCAGAGCTTCTGACCGGGAGAGATCCGGCGGGCGATTAATTGCTCTCGAGAGCCCACAGGCAACGGTTTCGGATCATGGCCCGACAAGCCGGCTACATTCTTCAACGCGGCCGACAGTGGTGGAGCAGGAACGGGATCAGGTTCCCAACGGATCGTATCGCTTCCAAACCAAGCCACGAGGAACAGGCGCTTGCGGACCTGAGGCACGCCGCTCGAAGGTCCTTCGGCCAATACGCGGGAAACGTGATAGCCTCCGTTTTTGAGCATTGCCTCTACTCGCTCCCATCGTGTTCCGTGCCTTCCGGAAATTGCAGCAGGTACATTCTCTAGGATGAACACGCGTGGCTTGAGCTCCAGAGCGATAATGCCAGCACGTACGAGGAGGTCGTTACGGGGATCATTCAATTCTCGCTTACCCGCCGTTGAAAACCCTTGGCAGGGTGATCCAGCCAGCAGGATGTCCGGCCTGATCCGAGGAATTTCTGTGGAAAGATCGCAGACCGATGCAACCGGCGCCACGTTTTCGTTATAGGTCGTGACCACATGTGGGTCGATGTCAAAGGCTCCGATCGGGCGGAAACCTTGTTGTTTGAACCCGATATCGAAGCCGCCACATCCTGAAAACAGACTGGCAACGGTATAATAAGCTGAATTCCCCTCCGCTTTCCTCATGCCCTGCTTCCCTGCCCAACTTCAAACCTCAGCTTGTATGATACGACAATTTTGAGAAATTTTACGCCTGCGGTGGGGTGGGCGCGGCAAATACGTTCTTCTCGAAGGCGTCTGCGGCGCGTAAGACGGTGGCGTCATCTCCGTGCCGGCCAACCAGCATCATGCCCACCGGCAAGCCTGCCGAGACCGCACAGGGAGCCGTCAGCGCGGGATGGCCGGTTACGTCAAACGGACAGGTGTTGTGCAGCATTTCGAGGGCACGCTGCACATACTCTTCGCGGCTGGCGTCGGGTCCGGGAATTTCGGTGGCTTTCATCGGCAGGGTGGGCATGAGCAGCAGGTCGTGGGCTTGCAGGGTGGTATCGTAGGCCGCCTTCAGCGAGCGGGCCAGGTTCTGGGCCTTGGCATAATAATGGCCGTGATAGTGTTCCTGCATATAGCGGCCGAGCAGGATGACCATTTTGACGGTTTCCGACAGGTCGTTCGGGCGGGTGAGCCGCCCGCGGGCCGCGGCATCAAGCAGGCTGGTGGTATAATGCCCCTTCCAATTCGTCCCCATGCCACCCCCTTCGACCATCAACAGGGTCGGGCCTTCGGTGGCAATGCTGTTCCAGACGTGCCGGCCATCACGGTGCCAGGGCAAGGACACGGGTGTGACCGTAGCCCCGAGTTTCTCAAATGCCTGGGCCGCCTCCCGGACACTGTCGTCTACGTCCGGTTCTGATACGTCCCAGCCAAAGCCTTCTTCGACCACGCCAATACGCAGCCCGCTGACATCTCCGCTGAGGGCCTGGGTGTAGGCCTGACTCTGGAGCCCGGCCTGCTGACGCGGGTCCAGTCCGTCCGGACCGGCCAATACCTCAAGCAGCAGGGCCGCCTCATGCACGCTGCGCGTCATCGGCCCGGTATGATCCAGCGTGATTTCAATCGGCATGATGCCGGTATACGGCACCAGGCCGTAGGTTGGCTTATGCCCGTAGATGCCGCACCATGAGGCCGGCATGCGGATCGAGCCGCCCTGGTCGCCGCCAATCGCCATATCGACCATGCTGGCTGCGACCAGCGCCCCGCTGCCGCATGAAGAGCCCCCGGTTGTGCGGCTGTGGTTATGCGGGTTGAGCACCGGACCGGTGGCATTGGTATGGCTGCCGCCGGAGAAGCACAGATTCTCACACACCGCCTTGCCCATAATATGTCCGCCGGCATCCAGAATACGGCTCACAATGGTGGCGTCGATTTCCGGGGTATAGCCTTCGAGAATACTGCTGCCGTTCATCATCGGCACGCCGGCCACACAGACGTTGTCCTTGATAGCCAGGGTTTTGCCCGCCAGCGGCCCTGAGGCTGCGCCCCGGATGTCCGTCCGCCAGTACCAGGCCCCGAGCGGATTGTCTTCCGGCTGGGGCCGATAGCCCGGCGTCCGCGGATAGGAGACCGGCAGGCTCGGCTCGGTAAGTGCATCCAGTCGGGCGTAGGATTCCAGGACCCCAGCCATGAGCCCCTGAAACGATTCCAGGTCGTCATCGGTCAGTTCCAAACCGTAGCCGGTGGCAATATCGGCCAGGTCATCAATGCTCGGGCGTTTGACTGCCATAGTGCGGGTCTCCTTGTCTCTGCTCGGTTTCGATATCTCTCTCCATAGCACAGGGTCTACGGCCTGGAGAAGATGGAGCGCTGTTCAAGCGATGGCCTGGGGCAGAGCGGTGTTCTCGTTCCGGTACGGCGTGCTATGTAAAACGACACGGAGCGGGAAGAACCGCCCGAGCACTCTTCCGGTCCACAGCGTATGGCAGCCTTTATTCTCGATATTGGAGACCACGTGGCTCTTGGTGAAGGGTCCATTTTGGACCTGGGTGGAGGGTTTCGGATTGAGGGACCGGACGCGGGCGAGGTGATTGACATCTCGGTCGGTATGGACGTGGTCGCCATTCAGTGGGAGCGGGCTCGCTTGCGTGGCTGGTATGACGTCGAAACGCTGTCGCGCCTGGTCAGCGTTGATCCGCCCCAAGGGGCGGAGGTGCGCCTGTCCCAGGCCGAGATGCTGCGCTTTGCCTCAATTCAGGACTTGCTCACGCGGTTGGGGTTTGAGGAGGATCAGGAACATGCCTGTCTGCGACAGGCCCAGCACGGCCATGTGGTTGAATTTGACCGCATAGCGGGCCAATCGGTTCCCAGATTTGTCTCCCAAGGGCTCCAGGACGGCTGGCTGCGTACCTACCTGCAAGAATCCCCTCCATCCTCTTAATGACGCTTCTCCTCGCGTGCGTCCGCCCAATCCGAAAGAGATGGTTTTCACTCCTTACAGGGAAAGGCTTGAGGGTCTATCCATTCTTCCATTGCCTGCTCGCCCCGTGTTTCTGCTACGTCTTACCTTTCGCCCCGGGCTGCAGGGAATGGCTGTAGCGGTCTTGCTTCGACCTCACCTCGGCCGCGCTTCTCGCCTGGGCGGTCTTCTTCTGCTTCTGGCCACGTTGTTTTGACTTCGGTGACTTGTCGCCCATTAATGCCCCCGTTCGATTTCCTGTGTTGCGATTTGTTGATTCTCTATTGGCTGCTCCCTCGTGCCGTGCCCGGACTTTGCAAATATTCCAGCAGCTCTGAGTTGGAATTGAGGACTAAGGTTGTATCGCTACTCAGGATCTTCTCATACGCCTGGAGCCGACGGGTGAAGGCATAGAATTCTGCATCTTTGCCAAAAGCGTTGGCATAAATCCCGGTCGCCTCAGCATCGCCTCCCCCTTTGAGTTTTTCACTCGTCTCATACGCCGTGGCAAGGATCACTTCCCGTTCCCGGTCCGCTACCGCTCGCAGCTGTTGAGCTTGCTCTTCCCCCTCCGCCCGGTATCGCTTGGCAATGCGTTCCCGCTCGGCCCGCATCCTGGCGAACACGCTGGCCTGCACTTGGTCGGGCAGGTCGAGTCGCTTGATGCGAACATCGGTTACCTCAATCCCAAAGGTCTTGGCCGTCTCACGCGTAGCCTTGGTCACGGTTGCCATAATCTCTTCACGTTTCTCGCGAATCAGATCGAGGAAATTGTGCGTCGCTATTTCTTGCCGCAGTCGGGCGGCAATAATGTCATCCAAGCGCGCCACTGCTCGTATTTGATCTCGGACGCTGCGATAGTATTGGAGGGGGTCTTGAATACGCCAGCGTGAGACATGATCGACGAGGACGCGTTTCTTATCAAGCGTAATGTATTCGGCCGCACGCGCATCGGTTGTGAGCACGCGCTTCTCAAAACGCACCAGATTCTGGATACCGGGCAGCTTAAAATAGAGTCCCGGCGCTTGGATGATACGTTTGGGATTGCCAAACTGGACAACCATGCCTTGCTCCCACTCGCCAATGGTGAAGACGGTCTGCGCAGCAACAACGACAAAGACTAATCCCAATCCAACCAGTAATCGTGTCATCCTCTATCTCCATCTGATGGGGTGCCCCCTCAGGGATTACCCCCAATGCTCGGGAGGCCGGCGCGTTCTTTCAACAAGAGATTCGTTTCGGACAGGTCAGTGACGGACCTCCGCGTTGGGGGAGACGACCCCTCCACGCGGTGAGGCGTCATAAACCGGTCAACGATGGAGGACGGCGACTTAGTGCGGTGGATAAAGCGTTAAGCGGAGATCGCCCAGGGTTGGCTCATTTACCCTCCTCCTGTGTTGGAGTGCTGTCAAGGGGAGAGGCGCCGGACGTTGACGGATACGGTTTCTATCAGAGGAATGGATTTATGACCTTCCGAAAAGTCCGGCAAGGGACAGGACGGCGAAGAGCCGTCCAGAGGAAGGTCCAATTCTTCGGGTGGAGGAGACAGCAGACGGGTTTGACCCTGCCTCACAAAGTGAGACAGGGGGACTCTTATCTAGTCATCGTCCTCGTCGCCATCCAGCTCTTCAAAAGCGACAGGTATACTCTTACGGAAGCGGTTGGACCGCTCCGCTTCCCTGCACTACCAACGCCGCTCGCGACCGCCACCGGACGAGCGATTCCCTCCTGAGCGTGGCTCGCGAGGTTTTGCCTCGTTGACCTTCAGGGCTCGGCCTTGGAGCTCATAGCCATCGAACTGCTCAATGGCCGCTTGGGCTTCGCTTGCGCTCCCCATCTCGACAAACCCAAACCCACGCGAGCGACCAGTGTCTCTATCCATAATGATATTGACGGACGTGACGGTCCCGGCCTGCCCGAACAATGTCTCGAGGTCAGGAGTCGTCGTCTCAAAAGAGAGATTACCGATATACAAATTCGTTGCCATACAAACCTCTATACGAATACAAAAAGGCCCCAAAAACCACGAGTGCAGTTCCAGGGGCCTTGGCAATCTCGAACTAAACTCAGCGAACAAACAGGGTCAACTATAAGTTTATGATTAGCAGACTCTTAGGCTGGGCACAAGCCACGCAGGAGACTGGCTCAGCCATGACAATCCGGTCCACGCTGGCGTCCTGATTGGTAGCAGCCCCTCGGGCCGGTCAAAGTGACTCATCTTCGTCCTTGAGGGATGTACGATAAGGTTGGGGACAATGCTTGCCAGCGTTTCCTTTTCTCCATGCAGCCTCGACGTGACAGTGTGTGTTCTTGCTTAGACGACCCAGGCGAACGAGGTTGCCTCAGCAGGCAGAGGTTGCTCCTCTCGTCTCGTTCCTACCGGAAACGTGGACGCAGTAGGCTGGGCGTATCCACGCGGCAGGCCGGTACGGATAAAATCCGGATCAAGATCGAGATACGAGCAGATACTCTCAAAGGCGTATAAGTGGTCCGTATCCCGTGCCCAAATCCACTCTTGGACCTCGCCGAACAGCCGTTGCTCCCGCCGCGTGTGGGCCTGGCAATATCTGTGGTAGGTATGGATCGCTTCCTTGAGGACTGCCAGTAACAGGCGTCGCTCTCCGGTCCACACCGCCAGCGATTCCCGAGCCGGGGGAGCAAACTGGTCTGGTGTTAAGATGTCCTGCTCCCATGGGGAGCGCTTCAAGCTCCTCGCACTTGGAGAACCCGTGGAACCTTGGCCAGAGGGTGGACTAGAGACAGACGTGCTGTTTGGGACGAGTTTGATTGTATCGGTAGCCGCGGCAAGAGTCGGCTCCTCGTCGATGTTGTATCCCTGCGGCGGCTTTCCCTCGTTGCCGTCCACGTATGGAGGAATAGTGGAGCCGAGTTCTTTCAGGAATGTATCCACTTTGGGCAGAGCGTCTTCTGACACAACCGGAACTCCTTGTCGAGGAAAGGGACACTTCCACACGGTGAGACATTATAAACCGGTCAACAATGGAGGATGGCTGCTTAGTGTGACGGGAAAAGATGTAAGCCGGGATCGCCCAGGGTTGGCTTAACCACTCTCCTCCTATGCCGGAGTGGTGTCAAGGGTAGGGCTGGCGAAGGCTGACGGATAGGAACAGCTTAAGAGACCGGGGCTATGCCAGCAGCAAAGGTGAAACCGTCACTTTCAGTGGCACCCAGCGGTGGCACCCAAGGAGGGAAAAACTATGCGAGAGGAGGGCCGAACCATTTCAGCAAGGGAAATGTCATTGAGCGGAACACGGCCCGCTCGGTCAATCTTCTTCGCCCTGCTGGCCCTGAGTGCAAGGATGCCCATTGTCGTGAAAATACGACTCTGGGGTGCAATTCATTACCCCCCTAGAGCATGAAATTTCTCTCCATAGAGCAGGACTACTGCCCAAACAAATGCCGAGTGACTCCAGGTGAGCGGAGACACTGAAAGGGTATCCCCTTTTATGGGATGTACCTGCTCGGCCAGTACCCCTGAAGGAAGCGCATTCTGCGCGCACCATTCAAGGTAGGGGAGCGCTTCGTGCAGTTGCTGAAGATTCTCCAGGAGTATGAGCGCGCGGTTATTTTCCGCCTTGGACGGCTCGTACCCTACCGCGGACCTGGGATTATCTACGTGATCCCCCTCGTGGAGCGCATGGTCAGAGTAGACTTGCGCACCATCACCATGGACACCCCTCCGCAGGACGTGATCACCCGTGATAATGTCTCGGTCGAGGTGAACGCGGCACTGATCATCGAGCTGCACCCGGTTGCGCTCCCTCCAGACTCTCTCCGAAATCGCGACAGAGAATAACTCGACTATCCTGTTCCCTCTGCCAATTGATGTGCTGCGGCCTTTTCTTGATAGCCTGGGCGGATGTCATCACCCGGCGACTCGACCGATAGTGCAACCACGTAAGGCATTCCCCCTTCATTAATGCGCCGTAGTTTTGTCCCACTGGTTCAGCTTGGTCTTCTGGGGCGTATTGGTCTCTTAGGGGAAGCAGGCCAGAAGCGTCCACTGGTTGAAAAGAAAAGTGGAGCCGATGAGAATTGAACTCACGACCTCTAGAGTGCGATTCTAGCGCTCTCCCAACTGAGCTACGGCCCCACAGGAAAGATATCTGGCAGGTCGGATGGGCAGGGGGGCTGCCAGAAGAATTCCGAGCAGGCTAGCAGTCGCTTTTAGGCTTTGCAAGGGTGAACAAAGCACCCTGGGGAGTGGAATTTGAGGGCGCGGAAGAAAGGTCAGACCAGGCCGACTTCCAGGAAGGTGAGTATCCCACGCAGGCCGGTGGCATCGAAACGGGCGTTGATGCGGGAGCGGAAGATAAAGTGATAAAACCCGTCTTCGGATTTTGCCTCCGCCGGCGGATTTTCGTCCCAGGCGCCCTGCTGGCAGGCGTCCAACAGGCTCTCATCAACCGCATAGCTTCCCGAGCGGGTATGCAGGGTCACGCCACGGAGAACACCCTTGTCGTCCAGCTTGGCCTGGAGTTGCACGTAGTTGCGGGCGGCCACGACGTCGTCAACCTGGAGATTGCGGCGCTGCCGAATCAAGAGATGCTGAAACACGCGCTGGGCCACCCGGCGGACAAACGGCGCAAAGCGACTCGCCTTGGTATTGAGAAAGGTGAGGTTGCCTTTACGCACGTCGGGCAGATAGTCGAGGGTGCCGCGCGGTCCCGGCATGGTGAGAAAATTCTCGCGGGCGGGTGGTGGAGCCATGGCCAGGAGTTCATTGCCCGAGGGTGGGGTGCGCTGGGCTTCTTCTTCATCTTCGGCGTCGCCGTCTGTTGACAGCCAGCCTTTTGCCAATACGTCATCCGGTCGGGCAAAGAGCTGCGGCTTGGCTTTGCGCGCCTTGGGGTCGCCTTGCAGTGGCGAGCGCTTGTGTTTGGCATCCTTCAGCGCTTCTTCCAAGGGATTGTCAACCGGTGGTTTGCGACTGCGTCCCGGGGTGTTGAGGGCAAGCTGGGTCGGCTCTTCCTGGGCGACCGTGTCCGCCTTGTCGGGCGTCTGCTGTTTTTTTTCTTTGGGCGGCTTGGTCAGCGGTGTCCCGACTGCGACGGTCTGCTCTTTGACCGCAGTATTCCGGTCGCTGAGAAAACGGGTCTTGTCCGGAACCTGGTCATTCACCTCATCCGGTACACTGACGATCTGTTGCTCCGGGACTGCCGGAGGTGGCTGTTGTTCCTCCTTGGGCTGTTCCTCGGCCGGCTCCGGCTCCTGGACCTGAGGCGGCACCTGGGCGACTTGGGGTGGGGTGAACGCTTCTGGAGGCAACAGCTCAACTGACGTCAATTGTTCTTGCGGCGGTGCCGTGGCGCGTTTGAATTGGGGCCACAACAGGAGCAGGAGCAGATGGAGGAGGAGGGAGAACAGGAGGAAGCGCACGAGCGGGTCACGCTGTGCGGGAGGGGAAGGTGTTAAAACCGCAGCCGACATTTGAGGCATTCTAGCTGGCTCGAACACGGGCCGCAAGGAAACGCCGCTGCGTCCATGCCTTGCCCGGTGGCGCGGGCCGGCTTATAGTGGGCACACCATGTTTGGTCTCGGTGTTGGCGAACTCGCTATTATTCTCGTTATCGTCCTCATCATATTTGGGGCCGGGAAATTGCCGGAGATAGGCGAGGGGCTCGGCAAGGGCATACGCAGCTTTCGAAAAGCGGTGAAAACCCCCGACGAAATAGATGTCACTCCCGAGCAGGGATCAGGCAAGGGATCGGACGACCAGTCTTAAGAAGACCGCCCGAATTGGGCCGCAACAACACGACTGCTGAATTCGACGACCCGATCGGGCGGATCGGTAAACGCAATCAGAAAATCAACCCCTTCTCCTGCCGCGACCCAGAACTGCTTGGGCGGCATGAGACCCTGTAGGATATGCACCTGCCGACGGGTGAGGCTTTCGAGCACTTCTGGTGCGGTCTCGGTGCCACAGAAAATGAGCCGTTGTCCCAACACCGTACTACTGTCGCTGAGCAGTGTGCCTTCGATTTGAATACGCTGCACCGATGCGGCGGCCTGATTCACCGCCCGCCCGGCAATCGCAAAGACCCGCTGTCCGTCTTTTGTGTGCCAAAAGCCGCCCCGCATCTTTGTGAGGGCAATATGCCGCGCGGAGGGGCGTTCCGCGTCGAGTAAAGGGCCAAGTACCGGGAGGTGGGAGAACGCTGCCGCGGTCTGCTCTATGTACGAGGACGCGACAAAGGTAACGCCGGCGTATCCGGTGACGATCAGGCCGAGGAGCAGGATGGGTAACTGAGATGAAAAAACTGTCCTGTTCGAGGTCGGAGTTGGGTGGGACGGCTGCTCAACCCTGCCTCCGTCAGTATGGCCTTTGTCAGAGAAAGAGGCTGCGGCTGACGGAAGAGTATCAGGCGCTCGCGGCGTGGCTGGGGTGAACTGCGTTGGTGTGGTGGGGCTCGTCCTCGGCCTTGCAGATTTTGCAGGCCTTGCGGAACCGGTTGCCTCTGCGGCTTCCGATTCTCCATCCGGAGCAAGGTCAGGAGAGAGGCTATCCGACCAGTCTTGATCGGCGGACAAATCAGCAGCAGATATCTGTGTCGAAAGCGTGTCGGAAGGGGAGAAGGAGCCAGACGACGTAAAGGCCGGATCGTCGGCAGAAGCCTCGGGTGATGCGACTTCTGGATCAATATCTTGTTCTGGAGGGTGGTCTATTTGGACAAGAGGCGGGACAAATTGGAAAACATGTCCGCAGTCTGGTTGCGAACATTCAAAAAACGTTGTCTCATCAACCACCCCTGCCGCGTCGGTCCGATAACGAGTATGGCAGGAAGGGCATTCCACAATCACACCCAACCTCCTGTGATCCACCTCAAGTGTATGCCCAAGTGGAGAAAAAGCAACTGCGTTGACGGTCAGTTGGAGAAGAAACTATAATAGGAGGTGACTATGGAGAGGGTACAGAGGAGCGGTCTTTGATCATTCTTGCCACACTACGCATGGCCTTCATTATCCTGCATACCGTGTTCTGGGGCGGTCCGGTCTATCTCCTCTCTTTTCTTGATCCGTATGCCGAGCGTGCGGCCCGCCTCATCCGATTGTGGGCAAAAGGAAATCTGTGGGCGTGCGGCGTGTCTGTCCGTGTACAGGGCCTGAGTCAGCTGAACCCCCACTCGGCCTATCTTTTTATGTCGAACCACCAGAGCCAGTTTGATATCCTGGCGCTCATGGCTGCGCTGGAAGATTTCCCGCTGCGTTGGGTGGCGAAGCACGAACTGCGCAAAGTGCCCATCCTGGGTGCCTGCATGCAGCGGACCCATCAAATATTAGTCGCCCGGGGGAGCCGGACCCAGGCCGTTGCCACCTTGCGTAAAGTCAAGGAACTCCTTGGCGCGCATATCTCCGTCCTGTTTTTCCCTGAAGGGACGCGTGGGGAAGACGGTCGTCTCTTGCCGTTTAAGCCTGGAGGTTTTATGGCTGCCGTGGAAGCGGGTGTGCCGGTCGTTCCCATCACGATTAACGACAGCCGGTCGATCCTCCCCCCTGGAGACTGGAAAGTCCGTTCCGGAGAAATTGAGATTATCTTTGGCGTGCCTATTCCGATTCAGCGGGACGGCACGCGAAAGGCGGCCCGCCTCGCCCTGCTGACCCAGGTTGAGACGGCGATTGCCGCTCGGTTGAAAACCGCCGCGTCCCCGCCGACGGGCGCCGAGAATCCGTCACTCCTGCCACAAGCCGGACAGCCGGAACGTGTGTACGAACAAGACGGCCGTGAGACCGCATATAGGGCCGCCCCATGAGTGACGGCCGCCTGCGTATTGTGCCCTTGGGCGGCCTGGGCGAGATTGGGCTCAATCTGATGCTGATTGAGTACTGTCCGGCCGGCTGTGCGGAAACCGTCGCGATCGCCATAGACTGCGGGCTGATGTTTCCGGAACAGGAGATGCTGGGGATAGATATCGTCATTCCCGATTTGAGCTATCTGCGCGAGCAGCAGCATCTACAGGCGGTGGTGTTGACCCACGGACACGAGGATCATATTGGCGCCCTGCCGCATCTGCTCAAAGAGTTTCGGGTGCCGGTCTATGGGACGCCGTTCACCCTCGGCCTGGTGCGTGACAAACTGCGTGAACATCACCTGGTCGATGCGGTTCAGCTGAACGAATTCCGGCCTCGGCAATCCTGGCAGATCGGTCCCTTTCGTCTCGAAGGGATGCATGTCACGCACAGTATTGTCGACGCCTCGGCGCTGGCCATTACCACGCCGCTCGGGACGATCATTCATACCGGAGATTTTCGGTTCGATCAGACGCCGATAGACGGGCAGCGGTCCGACCTCAGTCGTTTTGCCGAATGGGGAGAGCAAGGCGTGCTGCTCTTGATGTCCGACTCGACCAATGTTGAACGCGCCGGCTCTATCCCGTCCGAACGGACGGTTACCCGACCGCTTGAGGATATTATTGCCCACGCTCGGGGCAAAGTCCTGGTGGCAACCTTTGCCTCGCATATCCACCGTATACGCCAGGTGGTTGATGTGTCGGTCAAACAGGGACGCCAGGTTGGCGTTGTGGGCCGACGGCTGGTGAGCAATATTGACATTGCTGAGGAGACCGGACACTTGCCGCTGCCCCAAGAGGCGCTGATCGATATTGCGCGCGTACCGGACCTCGCGCCGCATACCGTGACCTTGCTCACCACCGGCTCACAAGGCGAGCCGCTGTCGGCCTTATCCCGGATTGCGGTCGGAGATCACAAGCGGATACAGTTGGAGGCTGGGGATACCGTTATCCTCTCGTCACGGGTCATTCCCGGCAACGAGCGCACCATTGCGCGGCTGATTGATCATCTCTCCCGCCGGGGAGCCGAGGTGTATTATGAGGCCATTGCCTGTGTACATGTGTCCGGTCATGCGGCCCAGGACGAATTGCGTTTGATGCTCAACCTGGTGCGCCCCCAGTACTTTGTGCCCATACACGGGGAATATCGTTTCCTGGCGCGCCACTGTGGGTTGGCCCGAGAGGTTGGAGTGGATCCCAATAATGTCTTTCTGCTCGAAGATGGACAGGTATTGGAGATACAGGCCGGGGAGGCGCGTCTGACCGGGTCGGTTCCCGCCGGCCGGGTGTTTGTTGATGGGCTGGCCGGCATCGAAGAAGAAGTCCTGCGTGACCGCCGACACGTGGCCGAGGACGGCCTGGTGGTCGCCATCATCGGGCTGGAGCAACAGACCGGCGAGCTCTTGAGCGGACCCGATCTGCTCTCGCGTGGCTTTCTGTCGGCAACCAACGGAGACGGCTATGCCGCCGCCAAAGAGGCGGTCCGCGCCATGCTGGATGAGCTGCCGGCCGAGTCCCGGACCGATAGTGGTGTGGTGAAGGAGCAGGTTCGGTTGGTCTTGCGGCGGTATTTTCGCAAGACGCTGGGACGGCGGCCGGTCGTCTTGCCGTTTGTCATGGAGATGTAGCTGTGGGGAGGGTGGAATGGCAGTCAGGAAAAATTTACGCCGGCAAGACAAAGACGCCGAGCAGGAGCGCGTCACTGTTCAAGAACGCCCCGTTTCTCAGGAACGCTCCGTGCTGGGCGAGGGGATGGGTGTGCTGTGTGTGACGCTCACTATTTTTTTGGGGCTGGCTTTTTTTTCGTATCAACCTGAGGCTGCGAACAGCAATCAGGTCGGCCGGGCCGGCCATTTGATTGCCCACCTTGTGTGCCGAGCACTCGGCCTGACGGCGTATCTCTTCCCGGCGCTCTTGCTATACGCCATGGCCCTCCGCTTTCACTGGCTGCGCTGTACCGCCCCAGTCGTCCAGGGTAGCTCGTTTGTCGTCTTTACCCTGGCGGCTTCCGCCTTTCTGGCCCTCTGGTTCGAGGGCCGGCCGGTCTTCCAGGCCGGCGGCTGGGTCGGGAGTTTCCTGGCTCTCCATCTGCGCCAGGCTGGGAACCTGGTCGGTGCCTACTTACTCTTGTCTCCCGTTTTGCTGGTCTCGTTCATGGGCACAACCCGACTCTCCCTGGTGAAAGTGGGGAGTGGGCTGGTTGCGGGCGGAGGTGCGATCGGGCGCTTCGGCTGGTCTCGACTGCGGATTCTCTCAGGGCAGGTCGCGGGTCAGATCTCAGGCCGACTGGAACAGCTGGCGACGCGCTGGACTGCCCGGCGGATGGAGCGACAAAGCGCGCCGTCCGAACCGCTGTTCTGTGGAGGAGAAGAGGTCTGTGGAGAGGATGACGCCGGAGTCTATACGCTCAAAAAAGATCCGCCGCCGTCCCGTCCGCTGCCAAAGAAGAAAACGCGCCAACCGGCCCCTGAATCCGGGCCGCCAGACGCCCTGGATGAGCCGGCAGAGAGTAAGCCGCCTATTATCATCAGTCGGCCACCCGCGGCGACGGACGAGGACGAGCCAGCCCCGCCGGCGCATCCTCCAAGCCCGACCGGCAACGCAGACAATAGACCGTACGCCTTACCCAGCCTGGCCCTGCTTGATCCGCCGGTGCGTTTAGCGCTGAAGGTCGATGAAGACGCGCTGCACGCCAGCTCTCAGATATTGGAAAATAAGCTGGGTGATTTTGGGGTTTCCGGCAGCGTGGTCGCCGTGCGGCCCGGCCCGGTCATTACGACCTATGAGTTTGAACCGGCGCCGGGTGTCAAGGTCAATCGCGTCGTGTCATTAGCCGATGATCTGCAAATGGCCTTACGCGCCGTGTCCGTCCGCATCCTGGCTCCCATTCCGGGCAAAGCCGTCGTGGGCATCGAGGTCTCCAACCCCAAGCGCGAGAAGGTGTGTCTGCGCGAGATCCTCGATAGTGGCGTCTGCCGCCAGACCGAGTCGCCCCTGGCGCTGGCCTTGGGCAAGAATACGGTTGGCAACCCGGTGGTGACGGACCTGGCGCGCATGCCCCACCTGCTGGTAGCCGGGGCAACCGGGACGGGGAAGTCGGTCTCACTCAATGTGATGATTATGAGTATTCTGGCCCGCGCGACGCCGCGCGACGTGCGCTTTATTATGATTGATCCGAAAATGCTGGAACTCTCCTTATACGAGGGCCTGCCGCACCAACTGTCGCACGTCATCACCAACCCCAAGGAGGCCGGCGTCGCCCTCCAGGAAGTCGTACGGCGCATGGAATACCGTTATAAGTTGCTCAAGGACAAGGGCGTGCGGAATATTGCGGCCTATAACCGCGCCCTCGAAACCGGGGAAACGGACACCGACGGGATTATCAAGCTGACCGAGGTCGTCCACGACGACGAAGACGAGCTGACCGCCGGGCAACCGCGACCGCAGTCCAGGGCCCAGCTTGAACTCAACCATCAACGCCTGCCCTATCTGATTGTCCTGGTGGATGAACTGGCCGATCTGATGCTGACGGTCGGGCGGGAGATCGAGGAGCCGATTACCCGGCTGGCCCAGATGGGGCGAGCGGCCGGCATCCATCTGATCCTGGCAACCCAGCGACCGTCGGTTGATGTGATCACCGGATTGATTAAGGCGAACTTTCCGGCCCGGGTTTCCTTTCAGGTCTCCTCTCGTATCGACTCCCGGACGATCCTGGACGCCGTCGGTGCCGAGCGTCTGCTGGGCGATGGCGATATGCTGTTCCTCCCGCCGGGCAGCGCCAAGTCTCAGCGTATCCATGGCGCCTTTGTCTCAGAGCCCGAGATCAGAAAGTTTGCCGCGACGATTAAGAAGCAGGGCAGGCCGGTTTTCGACGAGGAACTGCTTACTGCGCTCGAATCGGTGCGCACCCAGAAGGGGGCCGGTCCGCACGAGGAAGAGGATTATGACGAAATGTATGAGCAGGCCCGCGAGCTGGTTATGGAAAGTCGCCAGGCCTCCATCTCCTGGCTGCAACGCCGCTTGCGGGTCGGCTATAACCGGGCGGCGCGTATGATTGAACGGATGGAGCGCGAGGGTCTCATCGCGCCTGCCGGCGAAGCCGGGAAACCGCGTGAGGTCCTGGTGCAGGCCCAGGCCGAGGCCGAGTAGGCTGGGGACAGTTGGCTGGACTACCCTTACTTTCCGCCAACCAGTACCACGCTTTGCGTTTGCTCTCATAGCGTGCGAAGGCCGCCCATGCGCTTTTTTAGAACCAGCCTGCTATTCCTGCTGCTCGTCTTGCCTGAGGGCTATGCTCCTGCGGCCGAGGAGGCCCAGGGACAAGCTGCTGGCAGGAGCGCACCGAGCGAGACGGCCGCGACCGCGACGATTGTGGCCCGTCTCCAGGCGCGTTACGACGAAACCGAGGGTTTCCGGGCCGACTTTGTTCAGGAGGTCACCTCGGCCACACTGGGACGGACGCTCAGCTCTCGTGGGCAGGTATTCTTCAAGAAACCGGGCCGGATGCGGTGGGAATTTGCGGAACCGCGGCAGCTCGTGGTCGCCGATGGCAGCGCCCTCTGGCTGTATCAACCCTCAGAGCGGCAGGTGGTCAAGACGCCTTTTCAACACGCCTTCAGCTCGCAGACGCCGATCTCGTTTCTCAGCGGAGTCGGACGCCTGGAGGAAGATTTCTCCGTCCTTCCTCAGGGGGAGACCGACCGCGTGCACCGGCTGCGTCTCAGGCCCAAACAGGCGGCCGAGGCCATAGGCCGGTTGGATATCGAAGTGAGTAAAGCAACGTTCGATATCCTCCAAGCTGTGGTTACTGACCCGCTGGGCAATACCACGCGGGTAGCCTTTACGAATATCGACCGTAAAACGGCGCTGGGGGACGATCTCTTCAGGTTCGAGTTACCGCCGGGGATTGATCTGGTTGAACCCCTGCCTGGTTCGTGAACGCCGCGCCGCGGCCCGCCCGCTGCCTTGCGCGTGGGCCGAGATGATGCCAAGAACAGGGGATCTCCAAAACACATGCATACGGAGGAGAGCTATGGAATCGCTCCGAGGAAAAGTCGCCATTGTGGGGGCGGCCGATACGGAGGTTGGTGTTGTGCCCCACTTGAGCGCCACCCAACTCTACGTCAACGCAGCCAAACGAGCGTTGGAAGACGCCGGCATCACCAAGGCTGAGGTCGATGGCCTGATTACCTGCAATTCGTTTGTCGAGCCGTATATGTATCACGCGGAAATGATCGCCGAGTATATGCAGATCTTCCCGCGCTACTGTCTCAACGTGGCCACGGGCGGCGGGACGACCCTGGCGATTCTGCATCACGCCGCCGCGGCGATTGCCAGTGGTATGTGCCACACGGTGCTCATCACCATGGCGGACAATATGCTGTCCGGCCTCTCCCGCGACCGGGCGATTGAAGCCATGTCCACGGCCGGCCACGCTCAGTTTGAACGACCCTACGGTCCTCCCATCCCGGCGTTTTACGCCCTGATTGCCCAGGCGCATATGCACGCCTACGGCACCACCAGCGAGCAATTAGCCGCGGTGGCGGTGGCCTGTCGGCGGCACGCCTCGATGAATCCGGCCGCGCAGATGCGCGACCCGATTACGGTTGACGATGTCGTCAACTCACGGCTGATTGCGTCGCCCTTGCACCTGCTGGACTGCTCGCTGGTGTCCGACGGTGGAGCCGCCCTTATTCTCACCTCAGCCGAGCGCGCCAAGGACTTCCCGCATCCGCCCGTCTATATGCTGGGGGTCGGCGAGGGGCATTCGCACGAACACATCAGTCAGGCCCGCGACCTTACCACCTCGGCGGCAAAAGAGGCTGGCGAACGTGCCTATGCCATGGCCGGGCTGGGGCCCAAGGATATTGACGTGGCCGAGCTGTACGACTGCTTTACCCCGGTCGTGGTCATTGAGCTGGAAGACCTGGGTTTCTGTCCCAAGGGGGAAGGCGGGCATTTTGTTGAGGGTGGCCGTATCGAGTTGGGGGGTGAGCTCCCGGTGAATACGCATGGCGGGTTGATGTCGCACTGTCACCCTGGGCATCCCGGCTCGATGTTTTCGGTCACGGAAGCGGTCTTCCAACTGCGCGGAGCATGCGGACCGCGTCAGGTCCGAGACGCCAACATCGCCTTTGTCCATGCGCAGGGGGGCATCATGTCCACGCACTGCTCCATGATTCTTGGCAAGGAGGTTGGATGATGACAACGCCAATAGCAAAGGCCCTGCCCGTTCCGACCGGCGAAACGCAGCCGTTCTGGGAGGGCTGTCGGAATCATGAGTTGCGCATCCAGCAGTGTCGCGCCTGTGGCCACTACCAATTTTACCCGCGTCTGTACTGTACGGCCTGCATGAGCGAGCAGGTCGAGTGGGTGCGGGCGTGCGGCCGCGGAACGGTCTTATCGTTTACCGTTGTGTATCGCCCGGTGACCAAGGCGTTTGCCGAGGAGGTGCCCTATGTCGTGGCGCTTGTCACCCTGGAGGAGGGCCCGCAACTGATGAGTAATATCGTCGAGTGTGACCCTGAGCAAGTGGCGATAGGCCTGCCGGTCGAGAGCGTGTTTGAGGACTGGTCCGAGGACATCGCGGTGCTGAAGTTCCGACCGGTCCTGGCATCAGGGTAGAGGTTACGCATGCACTACGACATCGTTATTCGGAACGGAACGATTATCGATGGCACTGGTCAACCCGGCGTGCAGGCCGACATAGGCGTCCGGGGCGATCGGATCGTCGCTGTTGGCAGCCTGAGTGGTGAGGCGGGCCAGGCGATTGACGCAACGGGCCATGTGGTTGCCCCTGGTTTTATCGATGTCCACTCCCACGACGACTTTGCTCTGCTCGATCGTCCGCTGTGCGATTTCAAGATTCTGCAGGGCGTCACGACTGAGGTCATAGGCAACTGCGGCTTTGGGGCCGCCCCGGCAAATGATGCCTATCGCCACTTCTTACGGAGCTTTGGGCCGCTCTTGTTCGGTCCGCTGGGCGACTTTTCGTGGGAGACAACGGCTGAGTTTTATCAGGCGCTCGAATCCCGACCAGCCGCCGTCAATGTGGCCTGTCTCATTCCTCACGCAGCCGTTCGGTACGGAGCGCTATCTGATGAAGAGCGGGAGCCTGCCGCTCAGGATATTGGGCGCATGCAGGCCCTTGTCCAAGAAGGGATGGAAGCCGGGGCGGCTGGCATGTCAACCGGCCTGTTCTACGCGCCTGGTCGTTATGCTCGGACAGAAGAAGTGATTGCCTTGGCAAAAGTCGTGGCCGCATACCATGGTGTCTATGCGACGCATATGCGCGATGAAGCCGATCACCTGCTCGACTCCATTCAGGAAACGATCCGCATTGGTGAAGAGTCGGGCGCGGGGGTCCAAATCTCCCATCACAAGGCTATGGGCCGAAAGAATTGGGGCAAAGTGCAAGACTCTTTGGTTCTGATTGAGCAGGCGCGGGCGCGCGGTCTCGATATTTCCTCTGACGCCTATCCGTATACCGCAGGCAGTACTACGCTGGCGGCGCTCGTCCAGGGTGGTGTGATTGAACGCGCCGCTCCGAGCGATGTCTTGATAGCCTCAACGCCCGTCCGGCATGAGTATGAAGGCAAGACCTTGGAAGACATTTGCCAACTGACGGGCAAGTCCCTCCAGCAGACTGTGGCCGGGCTTATTGCCGGAGAAGGAGAAAGTACGGTCGCCGTTATTTTTGGCATGGCTGAGACCGATGTCCGTCGCGTATTAGCCCACCCCACAACCATGATCGGCTCTGATGGTATTCCGTCTGTTGCGGGTAAGCCGCATCCTCGTCTGTACGGCACGTTTGCCTGTGTCCTGGGGAAATACGTCCGGGACGTGCAACTGCTGACGCTAGAAGAAGCGGTTCATCGGATGACGGGCTTACCCGCACAAAAATTCCGTCTTCGAGACCGTGGCCTCATTTGTGACGGTTCCTATGCTGACCTTGTCATCTTTGATCCCCAGACGATTGCCGATGTTGGGACCTATCAAGAACCGCGCCGTCATCCTTCCGGCATTCACTCGGTTATTGTGAACGGGACCGTCATCATAGAGCAGGGGCACCACCGCGGGATCTGCAACGGACGCCTCCTCCGGCATGATGCTGCCGGAGTTTGAAAACGAAAGTGTAGAACCGGAGTGTCCTTAGAGCATGTCCGCCGGCACCGGCCGAAATCCTTCCAGTTCGGACAGGCGGCCCTGGCCTAAGACGTGGACGACCCACTGATGCCCTTCTTGTGCCTCTTGGTGTTCCCGCCATTGCAGCCCGTATACCGCTTGGGCTTCCTCGGCCACTTCCTGGTCCGGTGCGTGCACGGCATACACGGCGGTTCCGAACTGCATGCCGCCCCGCTTTTTTGCCTGGCGAATGAGATAGGGCGGATAGCGCTGCGTTGACACCACATAATGACGCTCGTCGTGGGTGACCTGTTCTTCCCACCCGGCTGGCTGCCATAGGGGACTAAAACCGTAATACCAGCCCAACAGACCGCTGACGAAAAGGAGCACCAGACTGCCGAGCAGCATGACTGCCCCAAACGGGGAATGATACAGCCAGGCCAGGCCGCCGAAAAATAAGCCGGCGAGTCCGGTGACCACACCGGTATGAGCAAGAATAGTAATGAATCGCACTCGGAATGTCCTTTCCCCACGGGAAGCAGGTAGCTGCGAGGCTCGGGTGTATCCTGTTTTTTCGTCTCCGGCCACTCCCCGCATGGCGTCCGGCTATACTGGGAGGAGCTGAAAGCCTAGTTATTGCGGGGCCTTACTGTATCAGAGGAAATACGCCAAGAGGGCGCTCGTGCGTTTACTCTCGCCCAGAAATATGTTACCCCCTAAGCATAAGTCTTACGCCGGGAGGAGACGCTCATGTCCGGCCATTCCAAATGGAGCACGATTAAGCATAAGAAGGCGGTCAAGGATGCCCGTCGGGGCAAGATGTTCACTAAATTGATTAAAGACCTCTCGATTGCGGCCCGGATGGGTGGGAGCGACCCGACCGCAAACCCCCGCCTGCGCACGGCCATCGCCGCGGCAAAAGCGGCCAGTATGCCGGGCGATACCATAGACCGGGCGGTGAAAAAAGGCGCCGGAGAGCTTGCCGACGTCAGCTATGAAGAGGTGATCTACGAGGGGCATGCGCCGGGCGGGGCGGCCATTATGCTCCAGGCGCTGACGGACAATAAAAATCGAACGGTTTCTGAAGTGCGCCATCTGTTCACCAAAAACGGCGGGAGCTTAGGCCAGCCCAACTCGGTTGCCTGGATGTTCACCCACAAGGGTATTATCACCATAGAAAAAGATCAGGCTGAGGAAGATCACATCATGGAAATCGCCCTTGACGCCGGGGCGGAAGATGTCACCACGGGCGATGATATGTTTGAGATCGTGACCGCTCCCGACGGTCTCGAAGACGTGCGCCAGGCGCTCGAAAACGCCAATATCGGGACGGTGTCGGTTGAGGCGACGATGGTGCCCCAAAATACGGTCAGTCTGTCCGGCAAGAAGGCCGAACACACCTTACGTCTGCTCGACGCCCTCCAGGAGATTGACGATGTCCAAACCGTTTCCGCCAATGTGGAAATCGCTGAAGAGGAGATGGAACGGCTCAGCGCGGCCTAAGGAAGGGGAAGACCATCGACTCTCGCAACGCTCAGGCTCCAGTGCGCGTGTTGGGAATAGACCCCGGCACCCTGCGGACCGGATGGGGCGTCATTGAGAAGACGCGCCGGACGCTGACCTTTTGTGCCGGCGATGTCGTCTCCGTTCAAGGCTTTCGCTCCCTGCCCGAGCGCCTGCGTCTCATCCACGCAGAACTGATGGCGGTGATTGACCGCTGGACTCCCCACGTCTTGAGTCTTGAAAAAGCCTTTGTGGCGCACAACGTCCAGAGTGCGCTGCGCCTCGGCGAGGCGCGCGGCGTTGTGCTCCTGGCCGCGGCCCAAGCCGGTCTGCGGATTGCCGAGTATAATCCCACGGAAATTAAGACGGCGGTGGCCGGCTATGGCCGGGCCGGAAAAATACAGGTCCAAAAAGCGGTCTTTGCCCAACTGCGCCATCCGGACGGACAGGCGGGTGTGTTTCCGTCTAGCCTGGATGCGACGGATGCGCTCGCGGCAGCCATTTGTTACTGTAGCGCTGCCCGTATGCCCGATATGCTCCGCCAGGTCGGTGCCCAGCCGCCGCGGGTTGGGAGCAGGAAGGCCCGCTCTTTGCGCGACGTCTTTACTGAACAGACGGTTGCTCAGATGCTCGCCGCAGATCAGAAAAAGCCCAGGTAATACGCTCGCACGGCAACAGCTTATGATTGCGCGCCTCCACGGAGTGCTCCACGAAAAGACCCCCGAGCAGCTCATTGTCGACGTTGGCGGAGTCGGCTATCAGGTATTGGTGTCGTTACAAACCTTCTATCATCTACCGGGAGTAGGGGAACGGGTCAGCTTGCTCATCCATACGCATGCGCGAGAAGATGCGCTCCAGCTGTTCGGCTTTCTGGAAGAAAAGGAAAAGGTCTATTTTCTGCTGCTGCGCAGCGTGAGTGGTATCGGCCCCCGCCTGGCCTTAAATATCCTGTCGGGCATTCCAGTGAATGAGCTTGAGAGCGCGCTGCACACGCGCGACGTGACTCGCCTGGTTGCGACGCCGGGCGTTGGCAAGAAGACGGCTGAACGTTTGGTTGTCGAACTCCAGGAGAAAGTCGGCGCGAGTGAACTGGAGAATGGGATGCCGGCGGCAACGCCCAGTCCCCTCTCGACTGAAGCGACCTCTGCGCTGGTGCATCTGGGCTATCGGCAGGCGCAAGCCGAGAAGACGGTGCGCGTGGTTGTCCGGGATGGACACACGGCTATTGCCGACGTGATCCGAGAATCGTTACGGAGGCTCAGCGGATGAGCCACGAAGGGGAAGACGTGCCAAAAGAGACGCACGACAATCCGGATAGTCCGGGGCGCGACTTGCTAAACCCCCAAGTGTCGCCGTTGGATGCTCTGTCGGACGGTGAGACTGACTGGCCTGACGAGCCACGTGTCGAGGGGTCGCTCCGCCCGCGTAGCCTTGAAGAATACATCGGACAAGAGGGAACGAAACAGAATCTGGCGATCGCGATTGAGGCCGCCAAACAGCGGGACGATGTGCTGGACCACCTGCTCTTCTGTGGGCCGCCCGGATTAGGAAAAACGTCCCTGGCGCATATTATTGCGCGTGAAATGGATGGAACGATTCGGGCCACCACCGGCCCGGTGGTGGAGCGGCCCGGTGACCTGGCCGCTATCCTGACCAACCTGGAAGAAGGCGATGTCCTCTTCATTGATGAAATCCATCGACTCAATCACGTGGTTGAGGAATTTCTGTATCCGGCAATGGAGGACTTTGAACTGGACCTTGTCGTCGGCCAGGGCCCCTCAGCACGAACGGTGAAGTTGCCCCTCAAGCACTTCACCTTAGTCGGTGCCACCACCCGCGCCGGGCTGTTGACCTCACCGCTGCGCGATCGTTTTGGGGCAACCTTTCGACTGGATTTCTACCAGGTGTCCGAGTTGGAACAGATCATTCGTCGCTCGGCCTCAATTCTGGAGGTTGAGACCGATGCGGGTGGAACCGCGGAAATCGCGCGTCGCGCCCGGGGCACCCCGCGGATTGCCAATCGCCTGCTCCGACGGGTACGGGACTATGCCCAAGTGAAGAAAGAGCCGGTGGTGACGCAAGAAGTGGCCCATGTCGCCCTGACGCTGGTTGAGGTGGATGAGGCCGGCTTTGACAAAATGGACCTGGCGATTCTGCGCGCGATCATCGAGAAATTTAACGGCGGACCGGTCGGTGTCGAGACCATAGCGGCGGCCATTGGCGAAGAGAAGAACACCATTGAAGACGTATACGAGCCGTATCTCTTGCAGGAGGGGTTTTTGCAGCGCACGCCGCGGGGCCGGGTGGCCACCCTCAAGGCCTACCAGCATCTGCATATCGACCAGCCTCGGAAAAAAGAGCAGGGCGATTTGTTCTAACGAGAGCGGCCAAAATGAATGATGGTGGAACGTTGATTATGATGGTATATCTCCAGTGTTTTTACCGCTGAGATGAGCAGGGCCAGAGAGTATGGAAGCCCCAGTCTACGAAAATCGCTCGGAGGAGCATAAGCATCGCCAGTTCTGGGAGGGTGTTGTCATCCTCGCGGCAGGGCTGGGCGTCTTTTTGTTTGCCTTCCTCCAGAGTCGTTCGCCACAACTCAGCGACGGCGAAAGTCTGATCAGCAATATTATTTTTATTCTGCTGATCAATCTCAATATCATTCTGCTCGTTTTGCTCGTTTTCCTGGTTGGTCGGAATCTGCTGAAGCTGTTTTACGAACGCCGTCGGAAGCTGCCCGGCGCCCACCTCCGCTCTCGACTCGTCCTCGCCTTTTTAGGCATTTCTCTTTTCCCGGCAGTGCTGCTGTTCTTTATCGGGGTCGGCTTTATGACGAAGTCGATCGAGAACTGGTTCGCCTTACGGGTTGAGCGCTCGTTAAGCGGCTCGCTTGAGGTCGTTGATGGGGTCTATGCGCGTCTGGCTGATGAGACCCTCACCCACGCGCGGGCAATCGCCCGGACGATTATCTCCCAGGAACTCCTTGAGCCGACGCGCTACGAGAGCCTGCAAGCCCGCATGAACAGCGCGCAGCACGAACGTGGCCTGACCCAACTCGTCGTGTACACCGCTGCGCTCACCCTGGTGGCCAATGCGCCGGAGACGAGTGGGGCGTTGACGACTCCCCAGCTCAACGAGACCCTCTTGGAACGGGTCCGGTCTGAGGCCGAAGAGGTCCAGCAGATCGTGACGCTGGAGCAGGCCGAGTTGGTGTACGGCGGCGTGCCCGTCCTCATTGGAGAACATCTGGCTGGTGTTGTTGTGGCCGGCACCCAGGTTCCCGCGGCCGTCGTCAGGCAAGGCTTGCAGGTGGTCGAGGCGTTGGGGGAGTATCGCCAGCTCAGAATCTTGAAGCAGCCCATTAAAAACAATTACGTGATTACGATGTTCCTGGTCACCTTAGTCGTCATCTTCTCGGCGATCTGGGTCGGGGTCTATCTGGCGAAAAAAATTACGGTTCCCCTCCAACAATTATCGGCTGCGACGCGGGAAGTCGCGCAGGGCCACTGGGCGCACCGGATTGAGGGGGAAGGGGAGGACGAGATCGGAACGCTCGTTTCCGCCTTCAACCGGATGACCGTCGACCTCCAGCAGAGTCACCAGGAACTTGAGGCCCGGCGTCGCTATATGGAGATCCTGCTCGGGAATATCAACGCCGGCGTCGTCTCGTTTGATCGGGAGGGTCGGCTCTCCACCCTGAACCGGGCGGCGGAGCAGTTGCTGCGTCTGCACGCCGAGAGCGTCATTGGGCAGGACTATCGTGCTGTTTTCTCCGCAAGCGAATTCCAAGCAGTGCAGCGCATCGTGCATGAGCTCCTTGTGGTGCAACACGCCAACGGCAACGCGGCCAGTCAGGAACAGCGGGGCCAGATCCGTTTGGATCGCGATGGGCACGTCCACTCCCTGCTGATAACCGGCACCTCTCTGCCCGACGACCGCGATCATGCCCTCGGGGTGTTATGCTTTTTTGAGGATGTGACGCAGATCGTCCAGGTCGAACGGATGGAAGCCTGGCGCGAGGTTGCCCGTCGGATTGCGCATGAAATTAAAAATCCGCTGACACCGATTCAGCTTGCGGCCCAGCGTCTCCAGCGCCGGTTTGGTCCCCAGATTACGGACGGCAGCGAGGTGTTCGACGAGTGTGTGCAGAGCATCGCGCATGAAGTCGACGCGATTAAAAAACTCGTCAACGAATTTTCCACGTTTGCGCGTCTGCCGGCAGGCAAGCATGACCTGCATGACCTGAATGGGTTGGCCCAGGAGACGCTCGTCCTGATCGCCGAAGCCTACCGCGATCTGGAGGTGGCCTTCGTGCCGGATCGCTCCCTGCCGTTGTTCGAGCTGGATCGCGAGGGGATGCGCCGCGTCCTGCGCAATCTGTTAGACAATGCCGTGGTCGCCTGCCGAGAAGGGCCGGATGGGACTCCGGGACGGATCGAGGTCACGACTCGATATTTGCGCCCGCTTGGCATTGCCTGCATCGAGGTCGCTGATAATGGCTGTGGGATCCCGCCCGATATCAAGGAGCGCTTGTTCGAGCCATATTTTTCAACCAAAAAGGACGGGACCGGACTCGGGCTGGCTATTGTTGCAACCGTGGTGGCCGATCATCAGGCATTTATCCGAGTGCGAGACAATACGCCCCGGGGCAGCCGGTTCATTATTGAGCTGCCGGTGCGCAGCAGGGCGCGTCAGACAGAGATGCTGGGTGGGAAGCCCTCGTCGGCGTCCATTGAAAACGCCGCCTGAGGCAGGGGAGGGACGTCTATGGAAGCGCCGATCTTAATCGTAGATGACGAAGAAAAAATCCGCACGACGCTACGCGGAGTTTTGCAAGATGAAGGCTTCCGCACGCTTGAGGCGGACTCGGGTGAAAACGTTCTCGACCTCGTCGCCAAGTGGCAGCCGCGTCTGATACTCCTCGACATCTGGATGCCACACCTGGACGGGATCGCTCTCCTCGACCAGCTTCAGTCTCGGGAGCCCGAATTGCCGGTTATTGTGATTTCCGGTCATGGCACGATCGAAACGGCCGTCCGGGCCACAAAACTCGGCGCGGCCGATTTCCTCGAAAAGCCCTTCTCGCTAGACGCCTTACTCCGTTCGGTCCAGCGTGCCCTGGGCAAGGCGCCCCACCATCCCACCGCTGCCCAGAGAGCCGCCGCCGCGGCTGCGGCGGACTTCTCCGCCGTACGGGCGACGCGAAAAATCCCGGCTCGGACCATTCGTCAGAGTGTTGTGGCGCAGGGTCGGGGGCTCCACTCGGGGGTGCGCACCGGGATTATTTTACATCCCCTAGCGCCGGGGAGCGGCATTGTCTTCGGTCCCTTGTCCTCGGACATGCTGATTCCGGCTACCGTCGAGTATGTCCAATCGACCGGCTACGCAACCAGCCTGTATCGGGAGGGGACGGGGGTGAAAACGGTTGAACATCTGCTCTCGGCGCTGCACGGCTATGGCATCACCAACCTGCTCATTAAAATGCAGGGCGAGGTCCCCATTCTCGACGGGTCGGCGCTGGAATTTTGTCAATTGCTCGACAGCGCCGGCATTGTTGAACAAGACGAGGAGGTGGAGGCCTTGAGCGTGGACCGGACCTATCAGGTCGGCGACCCCAGCGCGGGGAAATTCCTCCGCATTGAGCCCTCGGAGCAGCTTGAGATCGACTACTGTCTGGAATATCCGGAGCCGGTTGGCAGACAGGAGTTCCACTACGTCCAGCGCGATGCCGACGGCTATCGGGAGACTATCGCGCCGGCGCGCACCTTCGGTTTTCTCAAGGAGATTGAGGCGCTTGAGGAGATGGGTCTGGCCAATGGCGGCCGGCTGAATAACTGCCTCGTGATTGGTGAGCAGGGGATCATCAATCCGCCCCTCCGCTTTGAGGATGAGCTTGTGCGCCACAAGATTCTCGATCTGCTCGGCGATCTCTACCTGTTAGGCCAGCCCATCCGCGGCAAGGTGACCGCCTACCGGACCGGCCATGGTGACAATATCGCGCTGCTGCGGGCAATCCGAGAAGAGCGGGAGGAGCCTGCGTCAAAGACCGCCTCGACTCTCCAGTGACCCCCTAGGGTGTCACCCGCTCCAGCATTCTGGGAAATGGAATTGATTCTCGGACGTGGTGCAGACCGCACAGCCAGGTGACCATCCGCTCAATGCCCATGCCGAAGCCTGCATGGGGAACGGAGCCGTAGCGTCTCAGGTCGAGATACCAGGAGAAGGCTGCTTCGGACAGGTCATGCGCCTCCAGTTTTCCTTGTAAGACGGCCAGGTCGTCCTCACGCTGGCCGCCCCCAATGATCTCGCCATAGCCTTCCGGCGCTAAGACGTCCATGCATAAGGCAGCGGTGGCATCCTGTGGGTCGGTCTTCATATAAAAGGCTTTATTCTTTATCGGGTAGCGATGGACCATAACCGGGCGATCAAATTGTTCGGATAAGAGGGTCTCGTCATCGCCGCCAAAGTCGTCTCCCCATTGAATGTCAACGCCGGTGGCTTGCAGGCGTTCGATCGCCTCGCGGTAGCTGATACGCGGAAACGGCTTCCTGACCTGAGCGAGCTTGGTGATATCCCGCTCAAGCGTCTGGAGTTCTGCCTGCCGGTTGGTCAGGACGCGCTGGACAACGGCCTCCAGAAAATCTTCGGCCAGGTCCATATCGCCCTCCAGGTCACAGTAGGCCACTTCGGGCTCAATCATCCAAAATTCGGTCAGATGGCGCCGCGTTTTGGATTTCTCGGCCCGAAAGGTCGGACCGCAGCAGTAGACTTTGCCGAACGCCATGGCGCCGGCTTCCATATAGAGCTGCCCGCTCTGGGTGAGATAGACGGTGTCATCGAAATAGTCGACTGGAAAAAGGGTGGTCGTGCCCTCACAGGCGGCAGGGGTGAAGATCGGGGCATCGAGCAGGGTAAAGCCCTGCGCATCGAAGTAGTCTCGACACGCCTTGATGACTTCACTGCGGACACGCAGGAGAGCCTGCTGGCGTGAGGAGCGCAGCCACAGGTGGCGGTGGTCGAGCAGAAAGGCAACCCCGTGTTCTTTGGGGGTAATCGGGTAGGCGTGGGCCTGCTGGGTGAGGTGTAAGGCGTTCACGCCAAGTTCAAATCCAAGGGGCGAGCGCGTATCCGCCCGGACCGTGCCCTGGACCACAACGGACGACTCCTGGCTGAGGTCCTGGCCCAAGGCAAAGGTCTCGGCTGAGACGTCGCCCTTGAACACCACACACTGAATCGTACCGGTGCCGTCGCGCACCTGAAGAAAGTGCAGCTTCCCGCTGGAGCGCTTATTATACAACCAGCCTCGGAGCTCGACCTCTTGCCCTTCGTATTGGGCAATATCCTTTATATAAACCCACTCAGGCATAGCCATTCCCTTCCTGGATTGTCGGATGCTGCTCAGAGGAGCACTATAGCATAAAGGAAAAGGAAGACATGAGGCGGAGGCGGATAGTCGTATATGCCTCTCTGTTGCTCTTCCTGCTCACGACAGGTGGAGCCCCAGTAGGCGTGTGGCCGTCGGAGCGGGTCCCTGCGCGGGACTCCAGGCGTTATCAGTCCTACCTTGTTCAAATAGAACGAGTTGCGCGGCGTCTGCTCGACGCTGTTCCTCAGCCGCCTCCTGTCCAGTTTCTATTGGCTGCCGGCGAGCCAAGGATTAACGCCGGAGCAACCTTTGGCAAGGTTCTGCTCTCCTCTGGAATGATGGAATTCCTCCGCTCGGATGATGAACTTGCCATGATTCTGGGACACGAACTGGCGCATATCACCCAGGGGCATATTGCCCGAGGGGCGATGAATAATGCCCTGTTGGGTATCGGCAATGCCCTGGCCAGTGCCGTTTTTCCGGATGCGGGGGTGGCAACCGATGTGGTTGGCCGGCTTTTTCTGAACCATTTTAATCAAGAGCAGGAGTTGGAAGCCGATCGGGTGGGATTCCAGTATGCGGCTGATGCCGGCTATGATCCGCGGGCGGGTGAGGCGGTGATGCGCCGCCTGGCCGAAGAGGTCCCCCAGAGTGCGACCGCGGGGTTTTTCTCTTCCCATCCGTCTTCCGTAGAACGGGCGAGCGCACTGAAGAAGAGGGCGGGCCGGCTGACCAGGCGAGCGGACGGCGTGCGGCGAACGAAGAGCGTGACCCGGTTTGGCCGGGATGAAGCGGCGTGTCGCCGGGCAAAGCCATATTTTTACCGTGCTCGGGAGAGTCTAAATTTAACCCGGAAAGCCGCGCTCTATCGTCGAGGCTTAGGCCAGTGCCCGGAGAGTCCGCGCGCCCATTTTGAACTGGCCGAGACCTATATCCAGCTGGGCCAGGATCGGCGGGCTGCCGCGGAACTGCGCGCGGTGCTGCGCTATGACTCGGGGTATCCGCGCGCCCAACGTCGGCTGCGTGAAGTTGAGGGCCGTCTCGCGTCGGGAAAAAGTCGAAAATAAGCGGGCAAACGCCCGAGCGCCTGGGTCGGCGATTGCTAGCGTTCCGGCTGAGCCGGCCTCTGCCTTGGGAGGAATTCTTGCACCAGAGAAGACAGGGATTGGGACGGCTTCCGAGCCGGCGGCGACGATTGTAGCGTTGGAGACATGACGCGCTGAAAGAGGCAGGACTCGCGCTGAAAGAATCCCTCAGTATGGTAGGATTCCCGAAAGTGGAAGTGGGTATAGTCTAAATGATGGCAGACCTCATGTAACAGGGTTCTGAGAAAGGTTCGAAACGCCACGGTTTGTTTGCGTTTTGCCGTTCGCATCCAGACTTGGATCGAGTCGTTTTTACTGCCCCCACCGTATTGCGTATAGAGCCCGTGAAGTTCTCCCTGTTGGTTCGACGGACGAGTGCCGTGTACGCGGACCTGGACCGTGCGGACCCCGAGCTGTCGGCAGATGTGATTGACAATGGTTTGGGAGAGCGCTGCGACGCGGGCCTGCTCTTCTGCCATGAGCGCGGCGGGCAGGGCTTTGACCGCGGCGTGAAGCTGTGGGGCTGGGGCAAATTCAATCGTTGTGACCGCAGTGCTGCGGTCGAAGATTCGCTGCTGAAAAGGAGTCAGTTTTGCACGCCAGTGTCGCCGCATTGCAGCCTCCTGCACACCCTCACTTATTGTGGCCTGAAAGGAGCGGGACGGCAAGAGAGCGATGGACAGCAATCCTTTTCTTTTGTCTGGAAATTGCATAGACTGCGGGCGGTAAGCTTCTGGCAAGAGGAGAAGACGATGCGGGTAGGTCGGACGGCGACGCTCTGGCTCCATCTCTTCACTGGAATGGCACTCCTCTACCCCAGCGCGGAGGCGCGGGCGGGTGCCTTCGTGCGCTTTTTGGCAAAGCAGAAAGTCGGACAGGAGATCACGGTGACAGGCGGCTTCCGACGTTTCCCCGATCTGGACAAACGGCGCTATTTTATACGAGATCGTCGGACGGGTGATGTTGAGTACGTGGAATACTATGGGATGACGATGCTTCCGACCCTGGTTGTCGGTAATGGCACCGTTTCCATGAAGGCGAGTATCATGGACCGGATGCTTCTGTTCTATTCGGACCAGGCTTTGGTGAAAGATATCCCTCTCAAGGGCGAGTCGTACTGGTTTACCGGGACGTTGATCGGCTATCAGTACGGGACGATGGGCATTACGCGGGGAATGGGTGTTGGTGGCGATCCGTATATTTTACTCAGGAGCGTCTCAGCCACTCCCCCGGAGAGGCTCGCTCTGCCACCCCAAAGGAAAGAGAAAGAAGACGCCAACTGAACAGAGAGAGCAGGCTCTGCTCGTCTGAGGGTGTCGTTTCTTGAATAGACCGCCACGGCCTGATAATGGAGACTTTACAAGTCTATATTAGGCGGGTTCCGGTGCGTCCAGCGTCTTGACGCCACGGGGCAAGCAGCGGGGAAGCGGCAGGGGTGCAGAGCCGTTCTCGCAGGTTTCAAACAGGAGAGAGCAACAGCAGCGTCGATGCTGAGGAGGAGACTGGGTGGGCGAACAAAACACTTCCGACATTCACACGCGTATCACTGAGCGACTCAGGCAGATTCAATATCCAGGCTCACAGCGGGATATCGTGGCCTTGGGACTTGTTGGCAAGGTCCACGTCCAGGCCGACAGTGCGGTGGTACAGATTCGGGCCAGCAGTATCAAAGAAGATGTGCTCCGCCACCTGCGCGGACGCATCACGCAAGAATTGACGACCTTACCCGAGATCCTGCACGTTCATATCCACGCCTTCCCCGCTCAAGCCGGGCAACCCGACCAAGGGGGTAAAGCCGGCAACCAAGCCGTGCGGGAGCGTGCGGATATTCCTGGGGTTCGGCGTATTCTGGCGGTGGCCAGCGGCAAAGGCGGGGTCGGGAAATCTACGGTTGCGGTCAACCTCAGCCTGGCGCTGGCGTCGTTGGGACATAAGGTCGGGCTGCTCGATGCCGACATTTATGGACCCAGCGTGCCGCTGATGATGGGGACCGACGCCACGCCGCGCGCCGGGCAGGACAAAAAGATCTACCCGGTTGAAAAGTATGGGGTGAGTCTCATCTCAATGGGCTTTTTTCTGGATGACCAGTCTCCCGTGATCTGGCGGGGCCCCATTGTGATGAGCATTGTCCGCCAGTTCCTGCGTGACGTGATCTGGAGTGAGTTGGATTATCTCCTTGTAGATCTCCCGCCGGGTACGGGGGATATTGCCTTAACGCTGGCGCAGGAGGTTCCGCTGCATGGTGGGGTTGTTGTCACGACGCCGCAAGACGTGGCGTTGCTCGATGTCCAGCGTGGGATCGGCATGTTCAAACAAGTCAATGTTCCCATTCTCGGAGTAATCGAGAATATGAGTTTTTACGAGTGCCCGGTCTGCCACGAAAAAGAAGACGTCTTTGGCCATGGCGGCGCGCGGAAAACGGGTCTGAAGGTGCTGGGCGAGGTGCCTCTTGTTGAAGAGATACGGGCGGGCGGAGATAGTGGCAAACCACTGCTCGTTACAGATCCTGAACACCCTGTTGCCCTAGAGTTTTTTGGGATTGCCCGGCAGGTCGTAGAAGCAGAAGAAATGCAGTTGCGCCAGGCGATACACTAGACGTGCCCCTGAGGATTACGTAAGGATCCCGACTATGCCCACCCCCCTTCTCATGACCCCGATTCCGGAAGACGAAATTCTGCGCGTTCTGTGGGACGACGACGCTATGAGTGATTATCCCTTTGCCTATCTGCGGGGCTGGTGTCCGTGTGCGGTCTGCCAAGGTCATGGTGGTGAACGTCGCTTTATTGAGGTTGAAAAACCACAGCTGGTGAGCATCAGTATGGTCGGCAATTATGCTCTCAACCCCACCTGGGACGATGGCCACGAAACGGGTATTTATACGTTCGAATATTTACGGAGTTTGGGCGAAAACTTAGACGGTCAGGATGCTGCGGAGGGGACACGGTAAAGGTTTATTTATGTCAACACCGCCAACACCCCAGGAATTATTAGAAGCCCTTAAACAGGTCAAATATCCCGGCTTTAACCGAGATATTGTCGCCTTCGGCGTGGTTAAGGACATCGCCGTCGGTGGAGCCGCCGTCACAGTGGAACTCGCACCTTCTACTGGCAACGCTGAGGTCATCGAAAATATTCGGCGGGGGGTGATTGAAGCGCTGCGCCCGCTCGTGCAACTTCCCGTGGAGATTTCTATCCAGCAGCCGGCGGCGCCAAAATCGGTGTCCAATGCCAAGCCTGAAATTCCAGGCGTGCGGCATGTGATCGCGGTGGCCAGTGGAAAAGGCGGGGTTGGTAAATCAACGGTCTCCGTGAACCTTGCAACCGCGCTTGCCCAAATAGGTCAACGAGTTGGAGTAATGGATGCCGATGTCTATGGGCCGAGTATCCCGCTGATGTTGGGGATTATCGATAAACCCAAGAGTACCGAAGATAAGCGGCTGATCCCAGTCACAAAATATGACATGCGGGTCATGTCTATGGGGTTTCTTGTACCAGACGGCCATGCCGTCATCTGGCGTGGGCCAATGATTGATAAGCTGCTGACTGAGTTCATCACAAAAGTAGAATGGGGGGAATTAGATGTGCTCGTCGTTGACCTCCCTCCGGGAACCGGTGATGCTCAGCTCACTATGATGCAAAAGGTACCCCTCGCTGGTGGTGTGATTGTGACCACGCCGCAGGACGTTGCTTTGCTTGATGTGCGTCGAGGCATCAAGATGTTTGAGGAAGTCGGAGTTCCGGTCTTAGGCGTTATCGAAAATATGAGTTACCTGGTATGCCGTTCCTGTGGGCATGAGGCGCATGTTTTTGATCATGGCGGCGGTGCGAAGATTGCTGAGCAATTTAATCTTCCCTTCCTGGGTCAGCTGCCCCTCGTGCATGAGATTGTCGCCGGAGGGGATGCGGGCATCCCGCTTGTCATCGCCCAGCCTGACCACCCGCAGAGTCAGACTTTTCTTGAGATTGCCCAGCAAGTCCTGAGGCAGGTCGAAACGTCGTCTGTCCGCCCCGGGACTCTCCAGTAGGTCAACCTCCGTTCATCGACATGGCAAAGTTATACGTCTCGTTTGAAAACGGGAATCCTGAACGGGTTATTGAATTTGACCCGGCCCAAGCGCCTTTTCACCATGATGGCGAGCCGGGTTCCATACTCGATATCTTACTCGGCCATGGCCTTAAGCTCGAACACGCGTGTGGCGGCAATTGTGCCTGCACCACCTGCCACGTGATTGTCACCCAGGGTATGGCGCATTTGACCGAGAACGAAGAGGAAGAAGACGATATGCTCGACAAGGCGCCTGGTTTGGTGTCAACGTCGCGGCTGGGCTGTCAGGCGGTTATGGCTGAGGGTGAGGTGAAAATTCGTATTCCCCGCTACACGATTAACCAACAGGTATAACGGAGAGCCGTCGCGCGCATGTCTTCCCCGCCGACCTTTACCGCCACTATCGAAAAGATTGTTGAACGAACCCCGGAGACCCGCTCCTTTTTTCTCCGGCTTGCGCCTGGCCGGAAGCTCTCCTTTTTGCCGGGCCAATTCCTCTCGTTTGTGCTCCCGATAGGTAGACAGACGCTCACCCGGGCATACACGATTGCCTCCTTGCCCGAAGAAGAGGAATGTTTTGAGATCTGTTTGAATCGGGTTGATGGTGGTCCTGGTTCCTCATATCTCTTTAGCCTGAAAGAAGCCGCTGTCCTGTGCTTTAGCGGCCCGTGGGGAAGCTTTGTCCTTGACCGGCCACTGGACACTGAATACATTTTTATTGCCGACCGGGTTGGCGTCGTGCCTTTTCGTCCTATGATTGCCCGCCTCCTGAGCGCGGGAGGGCGGCATACCGCTCGGTTGCTGTATGCCGCGCCACAGGCAAGAGACCTGCTGTACGCTGCTGAGTGGCAAAGCTGGGAACGCCAGTCCGCTCGTTTTTCCTTCCAGCCGCTCACCGCTGAGGGTGAGCCAGAAAGATATTCCATAGAGCGGGCACTCTTGCCATACATCGAACAGCATTTTGTGAAAGAGGCGAGACCGCACAGCTCGCAATTCTATATCTGCGGGATAGGGAGGCCCATTCTGTTATTGAGAGACCTCCTGCGTGGCGCCGGATACGCGCGCCAGGCTGTGAAATATGAAAAATGGTAGAGCCAGAATGTTGAACACCTGTCAGCAAGAAATCTGTCCTGTGGTCCCCTCTCAGCGGAACGGTTGACAAATTGGACTTTAGAACTCTATCATCAGGCCAATCCAAGAGTGAGAGATCTTCTGCATAACAGCTTTTTATAAGGAGAAACCGATGGCATACACCGAGCGAGTCCTGGAACATTACGAGCGGCCGCGGAACGTGGGGAGTTTTGAGGCGGCGGAAGCCAACGTGGGCACGGGGGTGGTGGGCGCCCCGGAGTGCGGGGACGTGATGAAGTTACAGTTGAAGATCAACCCGCAGACCGAAGTGATCGAAGACGCGAAGTTCAAGACCTTCGGGTGTGGGTCGGCGATCGCGTCGTCGAGCTATGTGACGGAGTTGGTGAAGGGCAAGACGGTGGCGGAGGCGGGGGTGATCAAGAACACGCAGATCGTGGAAGAGTTGGCGTTGCCGCCGGTGAAGATACACTGTTCGGTATTAGCCGAGGATGCGATCAAGGCGGCGGTAGCGGACTGGCGGGGGCAGGCGGAGGACGCGGTGCCGGCGAAGAAGAATGCCGCCTAGGCCAGCGTGCAGCGCGACCGATATCGAGACGGGGAAGATATGGAAGACAACGTCACGCAAGTAACGGCCACACGGCTACAGGGCGGAGAAGAAGCCTTGCTGGGTGATGCGGTTGTTTTGACCCAATTGGATAAAGCCATTGGCTGGGCCCGGAAGTATTCGATCTTTCCTTACCCATTCGCAACGGCGTGCTGCGCCATGGAATATATGGCGCTGTCGATGACGCCGTATGATATTGACCGTTTTGGGGCACTCCTGCCCCGGTTTAGTCCCAGACAGGCTGATTTACTGATGGTGATTGGAACGGTGACGTGCCGCCAGGCTCCTATCCTGAAACGCGTATACGAGCAGATGACAGAGCCGAACTGGGTGATGGCTTTTGGGGCCTGTGCTTCCACCGGCGGGTTTTATGATAACTACACCACCGTCGCGGGCATCGATCATATTGTCCCGGTTGACGTCTATGTGCCTGGCTGTCCACCCCGTCCTGAGAACGTCTTAGACGCCCTTATGGCTTTGCAGCGCAAAATTCAAAGCCAGAAGCAGAAATTCCGCGGAGCTGAACTGTAGCGGTCATGGCATACGAGAATGCGATCTCGATTACAGTCCGAATAACGTGCGACTATGGGTGGCGGAGTATCCTCAAAATCAACCGAGCGTAGCTCTCTGATGAACATCGGACGGCGGGTAGACTACGCGGTTCGTGCGCTGACGTATCTTGCCGCCCAGCCCCAGGAGAGGGTTGTCCCCAGGCGAGAGATCCAGGCAAAACAAGATATTCCGGCACACTTCCTGTCGAAGATTATGAAACAGCTTGCGCTTGGAGGATTGGTTGAATCCTATATGGGGGCGCGTGGCGGGTTTACGCTCAAGAAGCCTGCGTCTGATATCAGCCTGCGAGCGGTGTATGAGTGTTTAGAAGGACCGCTCTTGCTGATGGAATGTCTCGACGAGGACGGGAATGCCTGCTGCTATCATCCGGTGTGTAACCAGATCTCTGTATGGGGAGAGGCCCAACGCTTGTTGGGATCGTATCTGGCTGATGTCTCCATCGGACAAATCGCACACAGGCTGGGGTTGCGAGAGGAGCTTGCCCATCGCGAGCGGGGAGAGTATACAGAACCTGCTCGTCCCCATACTGCTGGACCGTCGCTCTGAAGATGGACTGCTTTCCAACTCGGAGAATGGGTGCCTGGGAGGACCCTGTTAAACACAAGGAGCTTGCACAGTGCTGTTTAATCTTGGGAATGTTCTGGTCCTTTCCATCCTTGCCATTGCGTTCTGTGCCGTGCATCTCGCGCTGGGAAAGCTCTTGCGTCCACACAATCCGGAAGCAAAGAAGCTGACCACGTATGAGTGCGGAGAGCCGCCTACCGGGGGGGCCTGGATTAATTTCAATATTCGTTTCTACCTGATCGCCCTCGTGTTTGTGATCTTTGAAATCGAGGTGGCCTTTATTTTCCCGGTTGCCGTCGCTTTTCGTGACTGGCTGCTTAATGGGCAAGGACTCTTCGCTCTCACGGAGATATTGATCTTTCTGGGTATTCTTGTCGTCGGACTGGTCTATGTCTGGGCCAAGCGTGACCTTGAATGGCTCAAGCGACTGCAACCAACCGAAGCCGAAGCTCAGACCGCAGTGAAAGAATCCGAATTGCCGAAAGCCGCCTGAGGAGGAAGCATGTCCCTGATCAATAGTATTCCGGAGATGGTGGTCACAACCAAGCTCGATGAGGTTCTCAATTGGACCCGGAAATCATCGGTATGGTATATGCTCTTCGGCCTTGCGTGTTGTGCTATTGAGCTCATGCAAACCGGCGGTCCACGAGCGGATTTGGATCGTTTCGGGGCAGCTCCGCGGGCGACCCCGCGTCAGTCTGACATGATGATTATTGCCGGGACGCTCACCCTGAAGATGGCACTCCGGACGAAAGTCCTCTACGATCAAATGCCCGATCCTAAATATGTGATTTCGATGGGGAGTTGTTCAAATTGCGGCGGGCTGTTTCAGTTGGCGTACTCGGTCTGCGATGGGGTCGATAAAGTGATTCCCGTTGACGTCTACGTTCCCGGCTGCCCGCCCCGTCCCGAAGCCCTGACCGAGGGGCTGCTCAAACTCCAGGAAAAGATGATGCAGGAGCGTTGGTTGGTGAAGGGCTCTGCTGCGCAAGCCGCAGCATAAAGGAGACGACAAGCGGCACCTCAGGAAGGGCACGGCATTGTGTGAACCATGAGTCCCACAGCAATACACCAAAGATTACAAGACCAGCACAACGACGCCATCACCGCCTTTGAGGCTGACGCCCTCGATCCCTTTGTTCTTGTCGAGCCAGACGCGATCGTTGAGGTGTGTCGATTTCTTCACGACGATCCGGATTTGGCCTTTGACTGTTTGACGAATATGTCTGGCGTTGACTTCTTAAAAGAGGACTATCTTCAGGTTGTTCTCCACCTCTACTCCTATACGCATCGACACGCGATAGTGCTCAAGGCGAATGTATCGCGCGAAGAGCCCCGCATGCCCTCTGTGGAAACGATCTGGAAAGCCGCCAATTGGCTGGAACGCGAGATCTACGACTTGCTTGGCGTCGTTTTTACCGGACACTCGGACTTGAGGCGCTTGTTAATGCCGGAAGACTGGGTCGGGCATCCGCTCCGCAAGGATTTTGTCGAGCCTGAAGAGTACCATGGAATCAGCACGCGTCGAGAGAGCCTGCTGAAATAAGTTCACGCTCGTGTTCCACCCCACCTTTGTCTTTTCCAGAGTCCCTTGTATTCAAACCCAGAGCGGGAGGCATATATGAGCCTGGCAGGGTATGAGTTTGAAGTCCAACGTGAGGATGGTCTCGCCACAGAAGAGATGACCCTGAATATGGGTCCCCAACACCCGAGCACGCATGGGGTGTTGCGTTTTGTGGTCAAGGCTGATGGCGAAATCATGCGGATGGCGCTGCCCGATGTTGGCTATCTGCACCGCTCCATAGAGAAGATATCCGAGAAGGTCGGTTATCACGGCTTCATGCCCTATACGGACCGCGTCGATTATGTATCGGCCATGCAGTGTAACCAGGGCTGGGCCATGGTTTGCGAGCGCGCGGCCGGGATTGAAGTCCCTCGGCGGGGCGAGTTTTGTCGAGTCATTGCGTGCGAATTAGGCCGGATCGCCAGCCACCTGCTCTCGGTTGGGACCATGGTCATGGATATCGGTGGCATGACCCCCTTTACGCATGCGCTACGGGAGCGGGAGAAGGTGAATAACCTGCTTGAAGACCTGTGCGGGGCGCGGTTGACCTTTAACTATATGCGTATTGGTGGCGTCGCCTGGGATTTGCCGCCGGGATATGCCGAACAAGTGATCGAATTCCTGGATCAATTTGAACCCCTCATTGCCGAATACAACGACCTGATTTCCTACAATAAGATCTATGTCGAACGCTTAGCCAATGTTGCTGCGGTCAGCAAAGAAGAGGCGATTAACTACAACCTGGTTGGACCCAATCTGCGCGGCTGTGGTTTTCAGTATGATGTGCGCCGGGATGAGCCCTATTCGATTTACCCGGAATTGGACTTTGAGGTCCCGGTTGGGACTGGCGAAGTCGGCACCCTGGGCGATTGCTTTGACCGCTACATCGTGCGGATTAAAGAATTAAAAGAATCCTGCAAAATGGTCCGTCAATGCCTGGCTATGATTCCTGACGGGCCGGTCCTGGCGAGAGTGGCCAAGAAGCTCAAACCGCCGGTTGGCGATGCGCACGTTCGGGTCGAAGCCTCTCGGGGGGATATGGGCTGGTATGTGGTCAGTGACGGCAGTGAGTTTCCCTATCGAACAAAAATTAGGACCGGGTCGTTTTCGGCGATGAGCATAGTGGACAAACTCAGTCGTGGGCTGATGATTGCCGACTTGATTGCGCTGATTGCCAGCCTGGATGTGGTGGCTCCTGAAGTTGACCGGTAACGGGAAATAGGGTACGAGTGCGGCGCTATGCAGAGCTTTATCGACGGCTTAATTGCCAGCGGAGTATTTGGTGGGATCCCTGCGGAGGCAGTCTACCCGGCCATGATGTTCCTGTTTGCCTCCCTGGTTGTCTTTGGCTTTGTTCTCCCCATGGTGACGATCACCATCTGGCTTGAGCGGCGGGTCTGGGCGCGTATTCAGTCGCGGGTCGGGCCGAATCGGGTTGGACCTCAAGGCATCCTGCAAGGGTTGGCCGATGGGGTGAAAAATCTTCTGAAGGAAGACGTGGTGCCCGATGCCGCAGACCGTCCGTTGTTTGTGTTTGCGCCCTATCTGCTGGTCTGGGGATTTTTGGCGACCTTTGTCGTTATTCCGTTCAGCAGTGCCCTCGTTATAGCCGACCTCAATGTGGGGATTCTCTACATCACGGCCATCGTTGCGCTCTCCGCCGTGGGTGTCCTGATGGCGGGCTGGGCATCGAATAATAAATGGTCTCTGCTGGGAGGTATTCGCTCTGCCGCCCAGGTCGTGAGTTATGAAATTCCCGCCGGGCTGGCGTTGCTGCCCGTTGTGCTGCTGACCGGAACGTTGAGCACCCAAGGTATTATTCAAGCGCAGGGCTGGGCTCCCTGGGACTGGTTCCTCTTCCACAGTCCGTTTACGTTCATTGCCGCTTTTGTTTTCTATATTTCCGCCCTGGCGGAAACCAACCGGACGCCCTTTGACATTCCAGAGGCGGAATCGGAATTGGTGGCCGGATTCGCGACCGAGTACAGTGGTTTCCGGTTTGCGCTCTTCTTCCTGGCAGAGTGGGGCAGCTTGTACGTGACGGGTGCCATTATGGCCGTCTTATTCTTGGGTGGCTGGCAGATCCCGACCGGCTGGACCAATAATACGGTGGTGTTGAATATCGCGCAGCTCACGGTCTTTTTCCTCAAGGCGTATTTCTGGGTTTTCCTGGCCATGTGGATACGCGCCACCCTGCCTCGTATCCGGGTGGACCAGATGATGTCCTTGTGTTGGAAGTATTTGGTGCCGCTTGGATTTGTGAATTTGGTTGGGACGGCGGTCTGGATGGTGATTTGGCCTGAGGGAAATCCGCTCGTGCCGTATCTCATGGTCATCGGTACGCTGGCTGTTGTTGTCATTTTCTTCCGACGCGTCCTCTACCACTTACGTCGGGCTAAGCCGGAACTCTATTTTAATCCGGCAATCTAAAGTGGACTACTAGAGGAACGCGCTATGGTGAGTAGTATTGGCCGATATCTGAAGCACGCGAAAGATGCGGTTGCCACGATTTTCGAGGGGATGAGTGTCACCATGTCTCACTTCGTCCGTAAGCCATATACTATTCAGTATCCTGACCGGATCGCGGTCCGCGTTCAAGATACGCTGCCCCTGCGCTATCGGGGCATTCTTGAGGTTGACCTGGAGATTTGCACGGGCTGTCTGGCGTGCGAGCGGGCGTGTCCGATCGACTGTATTGTGATTGACGCGCCCAAGGACAAAGCGACTCGGGCGATGCTGCTGAGCCGTTTTGATATCGACCTCGCCAAGTGTATGTACTGCGGCCTGTGCAGCGAGGTCTGTCCCACCGGATCGATCCATCATACGACCGAGTTTGAGGGGGCGGATTACTCACTGGAGAGCATGATCCGCCGTTTCGTGAAGGACCCCGTACTGGCGTATAAGGCGAAGAAAGGGGAGGAGACTGATCCGTTGATTGCGCCGATCCTGGATCGGGGCATGGAATTTCTTGCGGAATGGGCGGAGCCCGTTAATATGAAGAAATATAAAAAAGAGCAAGAAGAGGCCACTCCATAAGTTGCGGATGAGGAGATATCGCAATGCCCTTGGAAGCGTTGGTTTTCTACCTGCTAGCCGCCCTGACCATCGGGTCGGCGCTCATCGTCGCGGGCTCTCATAACCTGGTGTATTCGGCCTTTGCGCTGTTGGGAACATTCATGGGGGTGGCCGGCTTGTACGCTCTGTTAGCCGCCGACTTTGTCGCGGTGATTCAGGTCATGCTCTACATCGGCGGCATTCTCGTGCTCATTCTTTTTGCGGTCATGCTCACCCATCGGATCGCCGATGTCGAGGTCTCGAATCGGACGGTCGGACGTATTCCCGCGGCCTTGATTCTGGGCGTTGTCGGGACAGTCATGGGAGTCTGTATTGGGGCGGCTGAATGGGTACAGCACGCCGAACCGGTGGTCGAGCCGACGACGTTCGGTATTGGAGAGGCTTTCCTTGGGCCGTATATCTTGCCCTTCGAGCTCGCTTCAGTCGTGTTGCTCGTGGCGTTGATTGGGGCGGTTGTCGTGTCACGGAAGGAACTGCGTGGGCCCATGGTCGACGGATGACGACCGGGTCCGGGCTCTGCGGTCTCTCTCGCCGGCCTCCCTTGATTTTTTTCCTCCTCCCATTTAAGACGGGACAACTTCCCTCACGCTACGAATGATTATGGATGGACTACTGCTCGATATAGGGCTACGGCACTTTCTGTTTGTCAGTCTGGCTGTTTTTGTGCTTGGCCTCTATTGTGTCCTGACCCGGAAGAATGCCATCGGGATTCTCTTGGGCGTGGAGTTGATTCTGAACTCCGCAAACATTAATTATATTGCCTTTTCACATTTTTCTTCCGGCAATTACGATGGCCAGGTCTTTGCGATTTTCGTGATTATGCTCGCCGCTGCCGAAGCGGTGATTGGTTTGGCCATTGTGCTCGGGATATACCAGAATTTTTCGTCGATCGACATCGAAGCCGTCGATAGCTTGCAAGGCTAGTCTATGGATCATCCGCTTCTCGTCTCCTACCTGCGCTGGATCGTCCTCCTGCCCCTGCTCGGCGCCGTCATCAATGGTGTTTTCGGAGCGAAGATCCAGCAGCGCTTTGGGAAGAACGGGATCAGTCTCGTTGCCTGCGCTGCGGTTGGCTTGGCCTTTCTCTTGGCGCTGCGCGCCTTCTTTCAGCTCGCCAGCGTAGCACCCGAAGAACGTTATCTGCTCGATACGCTCCTGCGTTGGATACATATCGGCTCCCTTCAGGTCGATATTGCGTTCGCGGTCGATCCACTATCCGCCATGATGATCCTGATCGTCACCGGTATTGGCGGCCTGATTCACCTGTATTCGATCGGCTATATGCACGACGACGAAGCCTACTGGCGCTTTTTCGCCTATCTCAATCTTTTTACCGCGGCGATGCTGACCCTGGTGCTGGCCGATAATCTGGTGTTGATGTTTGTGGGCTGGGAAGGCGTTGGACTGTGCTCATATGGACTGATTGGATTTTGGTATAAGGAACACGCGAACACCACCGCTGGAAACAAGGCTTTCATTGTCAACCGGATTGGTGACGCCGGGCTTACGCTGGGTATTTTTATTGTTTTCTGGAGCCTCTTTGAAGCGGGCCACGGCACGACCGCGGTCTTTCGTGACCTGAGTCAGCTGATTCATCACCTGGAAGGTCAGCTGGTCTGGGGTATCCCGGCGGCGACGCTCGCGGCGCTGTGTCTTTTTGTCGGAGCGGCCGGGAAGTCCGCCCAAATTCCCCTCTATGTGTGGTTGCCGGATGCGATGGCCGGACCGACTCCGGTGAGTGCTTTGATCCATGCGGCGACCATGGTGACCGCCGGCGTGTATATGATGGCTCGGATGCACTTTCTCTTTTCCATGTCGCCGGTTGCGCTCGGCGTGGTGGCGACGGTTGGGGCCCTCACCGCGCTCGTGGCGGCAACCATTGGCCTCGCCCAGTTTGATATTAAGAAGGTGCTGGCGTATTCAACCGTCAGTCAGCTCGGCTATATGGTGCTTGGCGTCGGTGTGGGCGCGTATGGTGCCGCGGTGTTTCATCTGATGACGCATGCCTTTTTCAAGGCCTGCCTGTTTCTGGGCTCGGGAAGCGTCATTCATGCGATGGGCGATGAGCAGGATATGCGCAAGATGGGCGGCCTCAGAGAGAAAATGCCGCTCACCTTTTGGACATTTTTGATCTCAACTATCGCTATTGCGGGCATCCCGCCACTGGCCGGATTTTTCTCAAAGGACGAAATTCTGTGGCTGACGTTTTCGGGTGGACATCCACTGCTGTGGTTGATCGGGTTTGCCGCTGCCGGGATGACCGCGTTTTATATGTTTCGTCAGGTCTTTATGGTGTTTTTTGGAGAGAATCGTGCCGATGAGCACACCCAGGAGCATTTGCACGAATCTCCTCCGGTGATGACCTACCCCTTGATTGTTCTGGCCGTGGGTGCGCTCTTTGCCGGTTTTCTTGGGGTGCCAGCCGCCCTCGGCGGGAGTAATATCCTGGAACACTGGCTGGAGCCCGTCTTTGCCGGTGGTCATGGCGGCGGCCATACTGTCCATCACCAGGTTGAGGTGATCGAGTATGTCCTGATGGCGGCTTCCGTTGGCATTGCGGCCGTCGGCATCTTCCTCGCGTATCTGATTTACTATCGGCAGTCCGTATCCGCCGACACGTTTACTGCGGTCGGAGGCGGTGTCCCGTATCAAGCCGTGTTCAACAAATACTATATTGACGAACTCTACCACGCGACAGCCGTCCGAGGCACCCTGGCCGTCAGCTGGCTCTGTGCCGCCTTTGATCGTCATGTCATCGACTTTATCGTGAATGGCGTTGCCAAAGTCACCGGCGTGGTCGGCTGGGCGGTTGGGCGATTTGATCACTATATCATTGATGGGTTGGTGAACGGACTGGCCGATGCCACCTTTGGTATCGGCAATCGGTTGCGCCAAATCCAGACCGGCAACCTCAGTATTTATCTGTATGTCATTGTGGGTGCGATTGCCGTCTCCCAATTCTTACCGCGTGTCGGAGCGGACATATTAGTCCCGGTCGTTATCGTGTTTCTCTCTCTGGTGATCGTGGTCGGAATAGCGCTATGGCTCTCCACCAGACGAATCCAGTGGCGTCTGATGTTGACCAAAGAGGGAGTCTCGGAGCTCCGCTGAGCCAGACCTTTTATCAAGCCCATTGTGCGGATGTGCGGTAAGGAGCCGTTATGGAGTCCTCTATTCTCACCTTAATGATTTTCTTTCCTCTGGCCGGCATGGTCACCGTCTTCTGCCTGCCGAGTCAAGCAAAAGATCTCATTCGATGGACCGCTTTTGCTTTTACCCTGCCGGCATTATTTCTGGGAATCTGGCTCTACCAGAACTTTGATACCACGACACCAGCGCTCCAGTTTGTTGTGAATGTCCCGTGGATTGAGTCCTTTAACATCCGCTATTTTGTCGGCGTCGATGGCATCAGCATATCCATGATTTTGCTGACCGCCGTTCTGTGCCCTATCTGCATTCTCGCTTCGTGGAATATCGAGCGGGCCGAGAAGGGCTATTTCGCCCTTTTCCTGCTGTTGGATACCGCCATGACGGGTGTTTTTTGCGCCATGGACTTCTTCCTGTTTTTTATCTTCTGGGAGTTGATGCTGCTGCCGATGTATTTCCTGATTGGCATCTGGGGTGGGCCGCGGCGTGAATATGCGGCGATTAAATTTTTCCTGTATACCATGCTCGGCAGCGCCCTGATGTTGGTCTGTATGCTGGTCTTCTACTTTCAAGCTGGGGCTGTCGAAGGCGTCGGCTACACGTTTGATTTGACCCAGCTCCCCGCCGTGGCGCAGCACTTTCAGGCCGAGCCGCTCCTGTTTGGCTTTTCTTTGCCACAAATCATGTGGGTCGCGCTCTTTATTAACTTTGCCGTGAAAATTCCGGCTTTCCCCCTCCACACCTGGCTGCCTGACGCCCACGTCGAAGCGCCAACCGCGATTTCCGTTATTCTGGCAGGAGTCCTGCTGAAAATGGGAACGTACGGGATTCTCCGCGTCAATTATCCTCTTCTCCCGGCAGAAACCTTCTTTTTTGCGCCGTACTGTTTGGCCGCCTTGGGAGCCTGGAACATCGTCTACGGAGCCTTCTGCGCCTTATCCCAGTGTTTTACCGAGCCCAAGGATCTGAAAAAACTGGTGGCCTATTCCAGCATCAGTCACATGGGCTATGTCATGTTAGGGATGGCCTCGTTTACCCCACAGGGAATCAACGGGGCGGTCTTGCAGATGTTCAATCACGGCACGATTACCGCCATGCTCTTCCTCATTGTCGGGGTGATCTACGACCGGGCTCACCACCGGCGCATTGACGGGTTTGGCGGCTTGGCTTCGGTGATGCCAGTCTATACCGGAGTGATGGGTCTCGCTTTTTTTGCCGCCATGGGATTGCCTGGTCTGTCGGCCTTTATTTCTGAGGTTCTGTGTCTCCTCGGCGCCTGGCACACGCATAAAATTCCGACCCTACTCGGCGCGCTGACCGTCATCATTACAGCGAGTTACCTGCTCTGGACGATCCAACAAATGTTTCTCGGAAAACCACGTGAGGAGTACGCCGACATGCACCTCTCGGAGATCAATGCCAGAGAGCTGTGTATGTTAGCCCCGCTTGGGGTTATTGTCGTGGTCCTGGGATTTTACCCGCATGCCGTTCTGGACCTACTCGACGTCTCGCTCCAGGGGCTCAACGAGGTCGTGCTGTCTGCAAGCACCAGTAGCCCTGATACCGCGGCCGTGGCGCTACGCTAGTGGGTTGCACGCGATAGAAAGAATGCCATGAACCTCGGCAGTATTGAAAGCCTGGCATATCTCTACCCGGAAGGGATTCTGGTTCTCTCCATTCTGACCATCTTTCTGGCTGACCTCTGTGTGGAGGATAAGGAGCGGCTCGGCAATATTGCCCTGATTGGAGCCGCTCTGGCCCTGGTCTTTACTTCGGGCCTGTCCTTCTTTGGCGTCCGCTTTATCGAAGGATTACAAGGCGCCGGGGAGGGCTGGCTGTTCCATCGCATGATTGCGCTGGATAGTTTTGCCATTTTCTTTAAGGTGATTCTTTCCCTGTCTGTCGTAGGGACCGTCTGGATGTCTCTTGGCTCACGCGAGATCAACGGACCGAATCAGGGTGAATACTATGGAATTTTACTGGCGAGCGGGCTGGGCATGTTTTTCATGGCCTCGGCCACGAATCTGCTCCTGGCCTATCTGTCTTTAGAGTTCGTCAGTCTGACCTCGTATGTGCTCACCGGATATTTGACGCGCAATCGACGCTCTGGAGAAGCCGCGCTGAAATATCTCATTTACGGTGGTGTCGCATCGGGAACCATGATCTATGGCATGAGCTGGATATTCGGTTTGACCGGCAGCCTGGATTATGCGGAAATTAACGCGGCGCTGCTGCACAATGCTCCCGATCAACTCACCTTATTTATCGCCTTGGTCCTCATGTTGGCCGGGTTCGGCTATAAAATTGCTGCCGTTCCCTTCCATATGTGGGCGCCCGATGTCTACCACGGGGCACCCATTCCGGTGACCGCTTTTCTTTCGGTCGGCTCAAAGGCGGCGGGCTTCGCTCTCCTGATGAGATTTTTCTATCCAGCCCTCTCTCAAAGTGGAGACGCCGGCATGTGGCAATTCGTTCCCGGCGTCGAGTGGCCACAGCTTATGCTTATTGTGGCGATGGCGACGATGACGCTGGGGAACCTCGCCGCCCTCAACCAGCAGAATGTGAAGCGTCTCTTAGCCTATTCCAGCATCGCTCACGCTGGCTACATGCTCATGGGCTTTGTTGTGCTCAGCGACGAAGGGCTGCGGGCGATGCTGTTCTACATCGTCGTCTATTATTTGATGAACCTCGGGGCGTTCATCGTCGTCATGGTTGTAGCGAATAATACTGGTCGCGAAGACCTGGAAGGCTTTCGTGGGCTGGCCTGGAGAGGGGGGGCGTTGCCTGCGGCGGCGATGGCAATTTTCCTCTTTTCGCTCACGGGTCTTCCTCCGCTCGCTGGCTTTATCGGCAAATTCTATCTCTTTGCGGCGGTGGTGAAGGGCCAATTCTATTGGCTTGCCGTGGTTGGGATATTGAACAGTGTGGTGTCCCTCTATTATTATGCCGGCATTGTAAAGACGATGTTCCTGGATGAGCCGTCTGACTCGGACGGTGAGGTCACTCTCGATCCACACAATGGATCTCTATTGGCAATCTTGAGCGTTGCGACGGTTGTCCTCGGGGTGTATTGGGCACCTGTTTTCGATTTTGCGGACCGTTCGACGCGTTTTTTCTTGGGCAGCTAGCGAACGGGCAGGCGTGAGAGCGGGCGCATATCCCGATTTGTCCAGCACTTGACCGCATGTTAGGCTAGGAAAGCGACAGCGTCGCAGCCCTCGCGTTGAACGGGAACTGAAGCATGTCGGGGCGTAGCGCAGCCTGGTAGCGCACCTGCCTTGGGAGCAGGGGGTCGGCCGTTCAAATCGGCTCGCCCCGATACGATGTTATAGTCAGGAGGAAAAGCCCGATACTCCTGACACGCGAGGCCTTGAGGGCGCCAGTAGCTCAGCTGGATAGAGCAACGGCCTTCTAAGCCGTGGGTCAGGGGTTCGAATCCCTTCTGGCGCATAGGGTGGGTGTAGCTCAGTTGGTAGAGCACTGGGTTGTGGTCCCAGGAGTCGAGGGTTCAAGTCCCTTCACCCACCTGTTCTTTTCACTCCAGAGCGTAATATTCTCCTGATCAGCGCGGCCATGGCTCCGGTTGTCATCACTAGGAATAGTGGTTATGCTGCCCGTGGGCCGCTAGCTCAGTTGGCAGAGCAGCTGACTCTTAATCAGCGGGTCCGGAGTTCGAATCTCCGGCGGCCCATCACCCTCGGTGAGGACATATGCGAGAGTGGCGAAATTGGCAGACGCGCTAGACTTAGGATCTAGTCCGCTTGAAGCGGATGGGGGTTCAAGTCCCCCCTCTCGCACGCGCGTCTTATCCGGGTGGTATGAAGAGTTCCGTAATAGGTTGTTGCTGTATGAAGATTTCGATTGAGAAGCTGAGCTCGGTTCGGAAAAAAATTGCTTTCGAGATTCCTGCGGATCAAGTCCAAGCTGGACTGGAGAAGGCGTATCGAACCTACCAAAACCGCGTTCAACTGAAGGGCTTTCGGGCTGGGCGCGTGCCAAGGCAGGTGCTCGAACGTCGCTTTGGAGAAGAGATCGCTGCCGAAGTGAGCTCCTCTCTGGTTGAGGAGTCTCTGACCAAAGCAATACAGGAACACGAACTTGCCATTGTGACCAAGCCCCACATAGTGACCGAGCGCTTGGTTGCGGGAAGTCCCTTCTGTTATTCAGCGACGGTTGAGACTAAGCCTGAAGTCAAGAATATTGATTACGAGGGGATAGCGGTTGACAAGGTGATCTCGTCAGTAGCGGAGAAGGAGGTTGACGAGTCCTTAGCGCGACTTGCCGAATCTTTTGCTCAGCTTCACCCCGTAACGGATCGAGATCAGGTTGAGTCGGGAGATGTTGTCACCCTGGACTACCGGGCCGTACAGCAGGGGCGAGTCATTCCGGGGCTCGAAGGAAAGGGACGATTGGTTGAGCTGGGCAAAGAGGCTCTCCTGCCTGGGTTTCAAGAGCAGCTCATTGGCATCAAGAAAGGACAGACGGTTGAATTTTCGCTGCCCTTACCCCAGGCGCCTCAAGAGACGGACTCCGATCAGCAGGAGGCTATTCCTCCTGCCACTTTTCGTGTCACCATACACGATATCGCTCAAAAGGAAGTGCCTCTTTTAGACGATGAGTTTGCGAAAGATCATGGCGAGTGTGATACCCTTGAAGAATTACGCGCCAAGATTCGGGATAATATGGAACACATGGCGGAGCGGACAGCCGAGGGGCAGACGCATGATGCCGTGCTGAGCCAAATACTCAACAAAAATCCCTTTGAGGTCCCTCCTGGCCTCATTCGTGAACAAGCGCAGCAGTTATTTATTGAGTCGGGCATGCAGGGGCGGGACCATGTCAGCTTTGATGACCCGGCTATTCCTGAGGCTATCCGTGAGGACTTCGCCCAGCGGGCAAAGCGACAGATTGAGACGACCCTGCTCCTCGATGCACTCGTGGAGCAACTCGGTATCATCAGCACGGAGGAAGAGGTTGAGCTGAAGATTGAAAATTTTGGAGCGGCGAGTGTCGAACAGCGACAGCAGATTGAGACATTCTACGCTGATCCGACGAATCGTCAGATGCTGCAAGGGCGGCTACGCAGAGAAAAGGCACTGCAGGCAATTGTGGAGAAGACCCATATTCGAGTGGTCCAAGAGGACGTTGCTGGTGCTGAGGAAAACGATTAGTATGGACCCTTGGTGAAGAGCCTTTTCCACCCAAGGAGTAGATATGCCCAGAAATGGCGATGATCGTCCCGGAAATTTGGTTTGCTCTTTTTGTGGCAAGAGCCAGGATGAGGTTCGTAAACTGATTGCGGGTCCTACGGTCTATATCTGCGACGAATGTATCGATCTGTGTAATGACATTATCGCGGAAGAGTGTGACCAGGAAGACACCCTGGCGGCATCCTCAGCCGTCCCAAAGCCGGCAGAGATAAAGCGTGTTTTGGACCAATACGTCATCGGACAGGAGCAGGCAAAGAAAATTCTCTCTGTCGCCGTCCACAATCACTACAAACGCGTTGATTCGCAGTTGATGACCAGTGAGGTGGAGCTCCAAAAGTCTAATATTCTTCTGCTCGGTCCGACAGGGTCAGGGAAAACCCTCCTGGCCCAAACTCTGGCGCGTTTCCTCCAGGTGCCCTTTACCATTGGTGATGCAACCAGCCTGACCGAGGCCGGGTATGTTGGGGAGGATGTTGAGAATATTGTTTTAAGCTTATTGCAGAATGCCGACTATGACGTCGAGAAATGTCAGAAGGGAATCGTCTATATCGATGAGATCGATAAGATCGCCCGAAAAGGTGATAATCCCTCGATTACGCGAGATGTGTCCGGTGAGGGTGTTCAACAAGCGTTGCTCAAGATTATTGAGGGGACGGTCGCGAGTGTGCCTCCAAAAGGAGGCCGGAAACACCCGCAGCAAGAGTTCGTCCAGGTCGATACGACGAATATCCTCTTTGTCTGCGGTGGTGCATTTGTCGGTCTGGAAGATGTTATTCAACGCCGGATTGGGGGGAAGAGCCTGGGGTTTGGGGCAGATGTTCGGAGCACCAATCAGAAGGGGAGCAGCCTGCTCACAGAAGTGCAACCGGAAGACCTCCTGAAATTTGGCATGATCCCGGAGTTTATCGGCCGTCTTCCCGTTTTAGCGACCCTCAAGGAACTGGATGATCAGGCCTTAGTCCGAATCTTGCGCGAGCCAAAAAATGCCCTTGTTCGTCAATACCAAAAGCTCTTTGAGCTGGAGAGTGTCCACCTGCGCTTTACTGAAGGCGCGCTGACGGCGATTGCTCGTGAGGCATTAGCCAGAAAAACCGGGGCTCGTGGTCTGCGCGCTATTATGGAAAACATCATGCTGGATATCATGTACGATATCCCCTCACAGCCGAATATCAAAGAAGTCCTCATTTCCGAAGAAGTGGTGTCACGCAATGTGCAGCCTATTGTGATGTACCAAAAGGCAACGGCCGAGAGTGCCTGACGACCCGACTCGGAAAGCAGAGTCATGTTGTTCCAGAATGACCAATAACAGAGAGACCGGAAAAAGGAGGGGCCGTGCGTCTACCGCTTTTACCGTTACGAGACATTATTGTTTTTCCTCATATGGTCGTTCCCCTCTTTGTGGGACGGCAAAAGTCGATTAAGGCGCTCGAAGAATCAGTTGCCGGCGATAAACTGATTTTTCTCGCAACGCAGCGTGATGCGAAAGTCAATGATCCGATTGCCAATGACATCTACTCCATGGGTACCATTGGGCATGTTGTGCAACTCCTGCGGTTGCCAGACGGGACCGTGAAAGTGCTGGTTGAGGGGAAACAGCGCGGACAGGTTGTCCAATATGTAGAGCAGAATGACTTCTTCTGGGCCGACGTTGAAGAGGTTGAAGAAACGTCACAACGCCAAGCCGAAATCGACGCGTTGGTGAGAAGCGTTAATACGGCATTTGAGAACTATGTTCGTCTGAATAAGAAGATTCCTCCCGAGATGATTATGTCGGTCTCGGCGCTCGATGACCCGTCCCGACTCGCCGATACCATTATTGCCCACCTCGGGATTAAACTGGAGGACAAACAGACCCTGCTTGAAACGATCGATCCCGCTGACCGGCTGGAGAAAGTGCTGAGTTTTACGCGTTCTGAGATTGAGATACTTGAAGTGGAACGCAGGATACGCAATCGGGTCAAAAAACAAATGGAAAAAACCCAGAAGGAGTACTATCTCAACGAGCAAATGCGGGCCATTCAAAAAGAGCTCGGAGAAAAAGACGAATTCAAGAATGAGTTGCAAGAGCTCGAAGAAAAAATCCGACAAAAAAAGCTGTCTCAAGAGGCTCGGGACAAGGTAGAAAAGGAGCTCAAGAAGCTCAAGATGATGTCTCCGATGTCTGCCGAGGCGACGGTTGTGCGAAACTATATCGACTGGTTGCTCGTCCTGCCCTGGTATGAATACACGGAAGATAAACTGGACATTCAAGATGCAGAAAAGATTCTGGACGAGGACCATTACGGCCTGGAAAAGGTCAAAGAACGCATCCTGGAATACCTGGCCGTCCAAAGCCTGGTCGGCGAGTTGAAAGGTCCGATTCTCTGTTTTGTTGGCCCTCCGGGGGTGGGGAAAACTTCCTTGGGGAAATCCATTGCCCGCTCGACGGACCGAGAGTTCGTTCGGGTCTCCCTCGGTGGAGTGCGCGACGAGGCGGAAATTCGGGGGCACCGACGGACCTATATCGGAGCAATGCCTGGGAAAATAATCCAGGGAATGAAAAAAGCGGGATCAGGCAACCCGGTCTTTCTTCTTGATGAGGTCGACAAGATGTCAACCGATTTCCGAGGAGACCCGTCTGCCGCGTTGATGGAAGTCCTTGACCCGGAACAGAATACGACCTTCAACGACCATTACCTTGATGTGGATTACGATCTGTCGAAAATTCTCTTTATCTGTACGGCCAATAGTCTTGAGCGGATTCCACGCCCCCTACAGGACCGCATGGAGATTATTAGAATCCCCGGTTATACCGAGTGGGAAAGATTAAATATCGCGAAGCACTTCTTGTTTAAAAAGCAACGTGACGCAAACGGCCTGACTGAGAATAATATCACCTGCTCCGACCGTGTCCTGTCTACCGTGGTGCGCTCGTATACGCGAGAATCCGGAGTCAGAAATCTCGAACGAGAGATTGCAACGCTGTGTCGAAAGGTGGCAGTAGAAGTTGTCAAAAAGGGCAAAGAGACGCATGTTCGATTAAATCAGAAACGCCTCGAAAAATATCTGGGACCCATCCGCTATCGGGTGAGCAAGACCGAGCAGGAAGACAAGGTTGGGGTCGTGACCGGTTTGGCCTGGACGGATATGGGAGGCGAACTGCTTGCGACTGAGGTGACCATTGTCCCTGGTAAAGGCAAGTTGACTATCACTGGGAAAATTGGCGATGTCATGCAGGAGTCAGCCCAGGCGGCGATGAGCTATGTACGCTCACGGGCCGATGAGTTAGGGCTCGAAAAGGATTTTTACCAGAACATTGATGTCCATATTCACATTCCGGAAGGCGCTATCCCGAAAGATGGTCCATCGGCCGGCGTGACGATGGCAACCTGCCTGGTATCGGCTCTGACAAAGATCTCGGTTCGACATGACACCGCTATGACCGGAGAAATTACCCTGCGTGGTCGTGTGCTCCCCATTGGTGGTCTCAAGGAGAAGATCCTCGCGGCCCATCGTGGAGGCATAACCAGAATACTCATCCCCATTGAAAATGAAAAAGATCTCCAGGAAGTTCCGGCGAATATCCTGCGAGCAGTCCATGTCGAACCTGTTGACCATCTCGACGCAGTGCTACGCAATGCTCTCGTCCTTGCCGAGCCCGATGAGTTCCTGGCAAAGAACGAGGCTGTGGTCGATGAGGAGCCTCTCTATGCTCCCGATACACCCGACCCGACTGAATCAACCGAGATCGTGACCCATTAATGAACCTGAGGGGATTGACTAGGAAAGGGAGCAGTGGTAGAGCTCAGAGCCTCGTTCAGGGTAAGGTTCGCCTGCCAACCTCTTGCGCCCTTGTATATAGGGCGGTTAGCTCAGAGGAAGAGCATCGGCCTTACAAGCCGAGGGCCATCCGTTCAAATCGGATACCGCCCATATGGTGGGGTCGTAGTTCAGCTGGTTTAGAACGCCGGCCTGTCACGCCGGAGGTCGCGAGTTCGAGTCTCGTCGGCCCCGCCATCCTCCATACCTTTCGATGAAGGTGCTGCGATCATATGAAGAAAGAAACTCAAACATTACCCCAGGAACAAGCGCTCCCGGCACGTCATTGGTATCTTGTAGACGCGAGAGACCAAATCGTTGGGCGTCTTGCGAGTCACATCGCGGGCGCTTTACGCGGCAAGAGAAATCCAGCCTTTTCTCCCCATGCTGACACTGGAGACTTTATTGTCGTCATTAATGCACGCCATGTGAGACTGACGGGAAAAAAGCTTCAGGATAAGCAATACTACCGGCATACGGGCTACCCGGGCGGCATACGGCAGCGGTCTGCGGAACAGATGCTCGAATCGTCTCCCGAACACATCCTGAAAAAAGCGGTGGCGGGGATGCTGCCGAAGAATGCGCTCGGACGCCAGTTGGTAAAGAAATTAAAAATCTATCCTGACGCGTCCCACCCGCACGCCGCCCAGATGCCAGTCGCCAGGTAGAGAGCAGGGGTCGAGAAAGAGAGAAGGAAGGCGCTTTGTATGGCTGAGAATCAATCGGAATGCTGGGGAACCGGAAAACGAAAAACTGCGATTGCCAGAGTTCGTCTTCTTCCTGGGGAAGGGCAGTGTACGGTCAACAAAAAATCGCTTGACGAATATTTTGGCCGTGAAGCGATCCGCATGATTGCGCGGCAGCCACTCATTGTGACGCAAACGGAAGACCAATACGATGTCAAGGCCAATGTTCAAGGGGGCGGAAACTCTGCCCAAGCTGCTGCGATTCGTCATGGGATTACCCGTGCTCTTCTCAAAGCCAACCCAGACTTTCGGACCCTCCTGAAAAAAGCAGGATTTATTACCCGTGACTCAAGAGAAGTTGAGCGCAAGAAGTATGGCAGGCACAAGGCGCGGAAGCGTCCGCAGTACTCAAAGCGGTAAGGTCTCATAGGCCAATCAGTCGATGCCGAGCAGGAAATAAATACCGACTAAGCCCAGCGTCCCATTAGCCAGCCAAGCGGACAGGGTCGGAGGAAGAATCCCGCCATTACCGAGAGAAACGGCGAGGGCGAGAAAGACCCAGTAGCCAAACCCGACAAGCAGAGCCGAAGCGAGTGCTGTTGGCACGCTAAGCTGCTTTGCGCCTGGTATCGCCAGTGCTGTCCCTAACAGGGTCATAACGAATGCTGCAAAAGGGATCGCACCCTTGAGTTTGAGGTCTACTTGATATTCTGTCGTATCGAGACCCTTCTGTTGGAGGTCTGCAATATAAGCCCTGAGCGCCCGTGATGAAAACTCTTCGGATTTCATGGCAACGAGAGAGAAGTCTTCTGGTGTTTCCTTGAGCAGAAGAGGTGGGGGGGGCGAGCGATGCGCGTCTCCTCGTTCCAGCCTGCTCTCCTGGACTCCTTCCAAATACCATTTCCCGCCTCGCCAAGAGGCGTGAGCGATCTTTGTCAAGGACTGCACCTGAAAATTCTCACTGAGGGTATAAATAGTGAGACCGGAAAGGACATTCCGACGTGAATCAAAGTGGTTGATATGGTAGAAGCTGTTTGCTCCATGGTACCAGAACCCTCGCGTCTGAAAGAGGCCCTTAAAAGTCTTGCCTTTAATCTCCACGGTATTGATATAGCGAGACTTATGAAAGGCGTACGGAACGACATGCTCGTTCCACACCCATCCGCCAAGACTTAGTACGCCGGCAGCTAAGAGGAGTGGAGCAGCCATCTGCCAGGCACTCACCCCACAGGCTTTGAGTGCCTGGAGTTCCTTATGGCGGGAGAGAATGCCGAGGCTCAGCAGCGACCCGGCGAGTGCCGCGGCCGGGACAGCCTGGGTGACAAAGAGGGGCAATTTAAAAAGAAAATAGCTGCCGATAGCGGACAGGGGCGCTTTGTATTTCACGAAACTGCTAAAGCGATCAAAAAAATCAACCAGCAGCGAAAGCCCGAGAAAGAGGAGCAGGCAGAGTGAAAAGAGACGAATAAATTCTTTGCACAGATAGACTGCGATGAGTCGAGAAGGAAAAGGAAAGCCGGTTTGACCCATAACCCGTGCCGGAGTCATTGGCTGACAAAAGAGGACAATGGGCGCTTGGAAAAACACTGCGACAACCAAGTCGAGAGAGGAAAAAGAGGTTTTTCTTGCGTCACCCGAGAGAAGAGATAGACACCGAGACCGCCTAAGACGACATTCGGTATCCACAGGGCAATGGCAGGAGCGAGCACCCCTCTTTCCCCAAACGTCTCCCCGGCAGTAAGCAGAAGATAGTAGAGCAGGATAATACCGAGGCTTATGCCAAATCCGACCGAACGAAAGGCCCAGGTCGTTCGTACACTAAGAGGAAGAGCGATCAGACTAAAGACCACACACGCAAACGGCAGGGCAAGGCGACGATGAAATTCAACAAGCGCTTTGTTGTGTTGTGAAGACGCCTCCTGACTCTGGGACAAGCGGTGGAGGAGCTCCGCTATTGTCATATCTTTAGGGCTATGGTTTGGCTCGCTCACGTGAGCGAGCAGTGCAGTCGTATCCAAAGTCACATCATAGACAGAAAAGTGGGTTGCCTGATGACCCTTTTCTGTCTGTTGCATACTATGCACAGTCCCCTTGTTTAAACGCAGGGTCAATAGATTTCCCTCAGCACTCGGAACAATGAGGCCATTATGAGCAAAAATGGTATCTTTTCTGTGTGGAGTCCGGCTATCAGCGATCATGATCCCCTTGAGAACCGTCCCCGGTGGTTCAATTTCTTCCGCATAGATAACCAGACCTGAAAATTCACTATTGAACGTTTTTTCTTTTAAGCCTGCGGTTGCCCGGGTTTTCGAAACATCATAGAACACACGATCGAGTCCAGCATTACTCCACGGACGGACAGACAGGGTGAGGAAAAAAGAGATCCCTAAAAGGACCCCTGTCAGCAGGTAAAGCGGCACGGCCATCTGAGAAAGACTCATACCGCAACTTTTCAGCGCAATGATTTCTCTGTCTGTTGAGAGACGGCCAAATCCCCAGAGAATGGCCAGGAGGAAGGCCATCGGCACGGTCACTTCGAGAAAAGAAGGGAGGACAAAAAATAGCATTTTACTAATATGCAGGATTGATACGCCCCGACTGATGACTAAATCAACGAGTTCCAGGATGCGAGCCGTGAACAAAATGCAGGTAAAGATGAGCAAGCTGAGACAGAAGGGCATAGTAATTTCGAGGAAGATATAGCGTATCAGAATTTTGCCCATGAAACGAAATCCTAGAAGAAATACATTGCACTGTAAATCGCGTGTAATATACGGACTCCGCCCTCTCGACGAGTACCTCCGGGCACAGCCAGAAACAATCGAGACCATTTATGCTCTCCGATTGCAGAAAATGGAGAGCATCATTCAATCTGCTCGGCAGCTTCACATACCCATTCAATACCAATCCGCTGCTTTCCTTGATACCCTGACGCAAGGGGGCAATCACCAAGGAATCGCCGCTCAGATGCGTCCGTTTAAGTATGCTGTCCTGACTGACCTCATACAGAGCTCGATAGACTGTATTCTGGTACTCGATGAGGTCATGGACCCTCGGAATCTTGGAGCGCTGCTGAGAACAGCGGAGTCAGCGAAGGTTGGAGGCGTAATACTGACGAAACGACGTTCTGCGCAGCTCTCGGCGAGTGTTGAAAAAGCCGCTGCTGGGGCAACCGCGTATCTTCCTATCTGTCGAGTTGGAAATTTGCAGCAGGCTCTCATGGCCTTGAAACAGGCGAATTTCTGGCTTGTCGGACTCAATCCGCAGGCAACCTCCACAGTGTATGAGCTCGATATGCATGGAAAAGTCGCTCTCATCCTAGGTGGCGAAGGTAAGGGCATTCGTCCGCTTGTCCAGAACACCTGTGATTACTTAGTATCAATACCGATGGAAGGGCGGATTTCCTCTCTGAATGTTTCTGTTGCCGGTGCTATCGTACTCTATGAACGTCTCCGTCAGATTCGTAAACCATAGTGCTATGAAGTCTCAGGAGAGCAGACTTGCTTGTCGTCAGGCTGTTTTTCTGCTAGTTATCCGTAAGATATAGAAATTGAAGGGGATTTTCTTTTTCGAGAAGGAACCAGATTAAGAAACTTTATTGCTATTGACTGCCGGAATGAGCTAGGGTAGGATGAACAGCTCTTCTGAGATATAACAAGGTTTCGTTTGGAAAGACCCTGAAATCCACATAATTATTGAGCTACGGGAAGTCATACTCTGGAACGCTGGCGTAGCTCAACGGTAGAGCAACTGATTTGTAATCAGTAGGTTGTAGGTTCAATTCCTATCGCCAGCCTTCGTCGATGATGAAAACCGTGCGCATGGAGAGGTGCCCGAGCGGCCAAAGGGAGCAGACTGTAAATCTGCCGGCACATGCCTTCGAAGGTTCGAATCCTTCCCTCTCCACCATAAAACGGGGAAGACTTTGGGCGGGAATAGCTCAGTTGGCTAGAGCGCGAGCCTTCCAAGCTCGGGGTCGCGGGTTCGAGTCCCGTTTCCCGCTCCAATATTTTGCAAGAGGGAACAGCGTCTCCTTACAATTCTTCTGGCATCTTAATAGGACAGATACCTCATTACTGCAGGTTATGGTGAAGTGAGAAAATTGACCCCGATGCCCAGGTAGCTCAGTAGGTAGAGCACGTCCTTGGTAAGGACGAGGTCGGCGGTTCAAGCCCGCTCCTGGGCTTGCCCCATTCGCACGAGAGAAACGATCATTAAAAGCTTGACTGTCGGGAAGGTTGGGGCAAATTCCTCACCGTTGAGCACGCAGCGCAGAAAGGGAGAGCGATGGCGAAGGAGCGGTTTGAGCGGACGAAGCCGCACATGAATGTGGGGACGATTGGGCATATTGACCATGGGAAGACGACGTTGACGGCGGCGATCACGAAGGTGTTGGCGGCGCGGGAGATGGCAGAGGCGGTAGCGTTTGAGGAGATTGACAAGGCGCCGGAGGAGAAGGAGCGGGGGATCACGATCAACACGGCGCACGTGGAATACGAGACCGAGCAGCGGCACTATGCGCACGTGGATTGTCCGGGGCATGCGGACTATATCAAGAACATGATTACCGGGGCGGCGCAGATGGACGGGGCGATCTTGGTGGTGGCGGCCTCAGACGGGCCGATGCCGCAGACGCGGGAGCATATTTTATTAGCGCGGCAAGTGGGGGTACCGGCGATCGTGGTGTTCATGAACAAGGTGGACATGGTGGATGACGAGGAGTTGCTGGACTTAGTCGAGTTAGAGATGCGGGAGTTACTGTCGAAGTATGACTTTCCGGGCGACGACACGCCGATCGTGCGGGGGAGTGCGTTGCGGGCGTTGGAGGGGGAAGCGGACGGGGAGGCGCAAGTGCTGGAGTTGATGGCGGCGGTGGACAGTTTTATCCCCGAGCCGGCGCGGGAGGTAGACCAAGAGTTTTTGATGTCGGTAGAAGACGTGTTTACGATTTCGGGGCGGGGGACGGTAGCGACGGGGCGGGTGGAGCGGGGGCGGATCAAAGTGGGGGAAGAGGTGGAGATCGTGGGGATTCGGGAGACGCAGAAGACGACGGTGACGGGAGTCGAGATGTTCCGCAAGCTGTTGGATGAAGGCGTGGCGGGGGACAATGTGGGGTGTTTACTGCGGGGGATCAAGCGGGAGGAGATTGAGCGGGGGCAGGTGTTGGCCAAGCCGGGGAGTATCACGCCGCACACGCAGTATGAGGCCGAGGTGTATGTGTTGACGAAGGATGAGGGGGGGCGGCACACGCCGTTTTTCAATGGGTATCGGCCGCAGTTTTACTTTCGGACGACGGATGTGACCGGCTCGGTGACCTTACAGGCGGGGACCGAGATGGTGATGCCGGGGGACAACACGCAGATGACGGTGGCGTTATTGACGCCGATTGCGATGGATGAGGGGTTGCGGTTTGCGATTCGGGAGGGTGGCCGCACGGTCGGCGCTGGGGTCGTCACCAAAATCTTGGAGTAATAGAAGAGAGCAGTTATTATGAGAGACCTTGTGGGACTTTCCTGTGAGCGGTGCAAAAATAAAAACTATACCGCCACCAAAAATAAGAAACTCACTCCCGACAAACTTGTTCGAAGGAAATTTTGCCCAGTCTGTCGCTCTCACACCTCACATAAAGAAGTAAAGGTGTGAGAGAGGAGGGTCAGTAGCTCGAATTGGATAGAGCACCGGACTCCAAATCCGGGGGTTGCAGGTTCGAGTCCTGCCTGACCCGTCCCCCTTGGGTAGGTGCGTTTCCTCTGGCGAGAGAGGATAGTACTATATGGGTGCGTTTGAGACAGCGCGGGCATATTGCCAAGAAGCGTGGGCAGAGACCCAGAAGGTCTACTGGCCGAGCCGCAAAGAGGTTCGGTCTGCAACACTGGTTGTTCTCCTCCTGGTTGCAATCGTTGCCCTGTTCCTGTTCTCAGTCGATGCTGTGCTGTCGTGGCTGTTTCGCTCGTTTCTTGGAAATTAACTGTCGGCATAAAGGGGCCTGAGGTTATGGGCAAGCAATGGTATATCGTCCATACCTATTCCGGGTACGAACGCAAAGCGAAAGCGGCTTTAGAGGAACGTATTCGGACTTTAGGGAAGCAAGAAGCGTTCGGGGACGTGTTGGTGCCAGAGGAGCAAGTCGTTGAGTTGATAAAAGGAAGAAAGCGCACCTCGGCTCGGAAATTTTTCCCAGGCTATATCCTCGTGCAGATGGAGCTGAATAATGAGACGTGGCATGTCGTCCGGTCAACGCCGAAAGTGACCGGCTTCGTTGGTGGAGCAAATGACCCCCAGACTATTCCGTCAGTGTCAGAAGCTGAGGTGTCCGAGATTCACCAGCAAGTTCAAGAGGGAGCCTTGCGGCCTAAGCCAAAAATTTCATTTGAGACAGGAGAAGGCGTGAAGGTTGTCGATGGCCCTTTTCAGGATTTCACTGGGGTTGTTGAGGAGGTGAAGCCGGATAAAGGCAAGTTGCGTGTCCTGATTAGCATATTTGGACGGGCAACTCCGGTTGAGCTTGATCTGGTCCAAGTTGAAAAAGCATAAGTAATGGTGAGAAGCGATGGCGAAGAAAATAGACACAACGATCAAGCTTCAGATTCCGGCCGGACAAGCGAACCCCAGCCCGCCCGTTGGCCCTGCCCTCGGACAAAGGGGGGTGAATATCATGGAGTTCTGTAAAGCGTTCAATGCCAGAACTCAGGATCAGCAAGGATTGCTGATTCCGGTTGTGATTACCGTGTATGTAGACCGGTCCTTTTCTTTTATCACCAAGACGCCGCCGGCCTCTACGCTCCTGAAAAAAGCTGCCGGACTGGAAAAAGCCTCCAGTGAACCGGCGAGGCAGATGGCGGGCTCTGTGACCCGAAAACAGATTGAAGAGATTGCAAACACTAAGATGCCGGACCTGAATGCGAAAGACCTTGAGGGCGCAATACGCATTATTGCGGGGACGGCGCGCAGCATGGGACTTGAGGTGGTGAATTGATATGGCCCGAAAAAGCAAAAGCTATCGTTCTGCTCAGGAGAAGGTCGACCGGACGCAGCGCTACCCCTTAGAGGAAGCGCTTGCCCTTACCAGCGAGACGAAACGCGCCAAGTTCGATGAGAGTGTCGAACTTGCGGTACGGCTCGGTGTTGATCCGAGGAAGGCCGACCAAAACATCCGTGGGACAGTGCTCCTGCCTCACGGAACCGGCAAATCCGTCTGTGTTGCCGTTTTCGCAAAAGGGGAAAAGGCCCAAGAAGCAGAGGAAGCGGGGGCTGACGTTGTCGGCGGTGAAGACCTGGCAAAGCGCATTAGTGATGAAGGCTGGCTGGAGTTCGATAAGGCGGTTGCTACTCCGGACATGATGGGCGTTGTTGGGCGACTCGGAAAAATTCTCGGGCCGCGAGGCCTGATGCCCAACCCGAAAGTTGGAACGGTGACTACCGATATTGCCCAGGCGGTTCAAGACCTTAAAGGAGGAAAGGTTGAATATCGAGTTGACAAAGCTGGCAATGTGCATGTGCCTATCGGTAAAGCCTCATTTGAAAAGGCGCAGCTTGTTGACAATGCCCAGTCCCTTCTGGAGAGTTTGGTGCGCGCGAAACCGGCCTCGGCAAAAGGCACCTATCTCAAGAGTATTACGGTGAGTACCAGCATGGGGCCAGGGGTCCGAGTCGACCCGGCAGGCTCCTTCCGGTAAGGCGCGGAAAGGCGACGCCATTCCTCTCGGCGAGACGAAAGAGAAACAATGGATCGACAAACAAAGGAAGAAGCGGTTATTGATTTGCAGAAGCGACTTGCCGGTGCGACTGCCGCAGTGGTGACCGAGTATAAAGGTCTCACAGTCGAAGAGCTCAACGTTTTACGCCGCGCCCTGCGCGAAGTGTCCGGAGAATATCGCGTCGCCAAGAATACGCTGGTCGCGCTCGCTATTGATGGCACGCCGTATCTGTCCTTGAAAGAGCTCCTGGCCGGTCAGAATGGCTTGGTCCTTGGATATGGTGATGTCATTGGGCTCACAAAGGTTGTTGCTCGCTATGCTTCTGAAAACCAGAAGTTCACCATTAAGGGCGGGGTCACACAGGGGCAATTCCTGGAGACTGCAAGCATACAGGAGTTAGCGACCCTGCCCAGCCGTGAGGCGCTCCTGGCGCAATTGCTCGGGACGCTCTCTCAACCTGCCACCCGCCTGGTTGGGGCGTTGTCCGCCCCTGGGGGCCAACTCGCTCGTTTACTGAATGAACGTATGTCCCAACTGAACGCAGACTAATTGAAAATTACTTTCCTGAAGGAGGAATGTATGGCTCTGACCGAAGAGAAGATGGACGAAATCATTACCACGCTTTCTGACCTCACGATTCTTGAGGCTTCCGATTTAGTCAAGAAGCTCGAAGAAAAATGGGGAGTCAGCGCTGCGGCTCCTGTGGTCGTTGCTGGCGGAGCCGCCGGGGGTGATGCTGAGCCCGCTGCGGCGGTGGAGAAGGATGAATTCAACGTCGTGCTGACGGGCCCTGGACAGAAAAAGATCCAGGTTATTAAGGTCGTTCGCGAGTTGACCGGACTCGGGCTTAAAGAAGCCAAAGAGCTTGTCGACAGCGCGCCCAAAGCGGTCAAAGAAGGGGCATCCAAGGCGGAAGCGGAAGAGGTTAAAAACAAGCTGGAAGAGGCTGGAGGGTCGGTTGAATTGCAATAGCAACGGAGCGGTAGGAGGGCATGTATGGCTGATATGGCTGGCAAGCTAGCGCATAACTTCCGTATTCGACGATCCTTTGGTCACATCGAAAAAATTATCGAATTCCCGCATCTGCTGGAAATTCAACGCCATTCCTATGACGAATTTCTTCAACGGTTGCTGACGGCTGACCAGAGGACCGACGCCGGACTCCAAGGAGTCTTTCGGTCCGTTTTTCCGATCAAAGACTTCAACGAGACGGCGTCCCTTGAGTTTGTGGATTATACGCTTGGCGAGCCGAAATACTCAGTCGAAGAATGCCACCAAAGAGGGATGACCTATGCCGCTCCCCTCAAAGTCACCATTCAACTCGTCCTGTGGGATGTTGATGCCAGCAGCGGTGCGCGGACGATCAAAAACGTAAAAGAGCAGGAAGTCTATTTTGGCGAGGTCCCGTTAATGACCAATCATGGCACCTTTATGGTCAACGGGACTGAGCGGGTGATTGTGAGTCAGCTCCACCGCTCCCCCGGAGTCTTTTTTGATCATGACAAAGGGAAAACGCATGCGAGTGGGAAATTACTCTACTCTGCGCGCGTCATTCCCTACCGGGGGTCGTGGATCGACTTTGAGTTTGACCCCAAAGATATTCTCTATGTCCGGATTGACCGCCGTCGCAAGTTTCACGCAACCGTGCTCCTGCGGGCGTTGGGGATGTCAACCGAGGATTTGCTCAATTATTTCTATCGCAGAGATACCATCTTTCTCAATAGCACGGGTGAACAATCGCCCACCCTGGCTTTTCTGCCAGCTCATCTCCTCGGTCTGCGGGCAACGCAGGATGTTCGCAATCCTGAAACAGGCGATGTGTTGGTAAAGGAGGGGCGGAAGTTTACTCGCGGGGCACTGAGACAGTTAGAGGCGGCTGGTCTTGAGCAGATACCCATCACGTCAGGGGAACTGCTTGGACGTGTGGCGACACGCGATATCATCGATCCCGCGACACAAGAAGTCCTCGTGCAGTGTAATGAGGAAATGACGCAGGACGCTCTCGACCTCCTCATTGAGCGTGGCGTGCCCCAGTTTGAAGTCTTGTTCATTGACGATGTGCATATAGGCTCTTCGTTTCGCACTACACTCCTCCAAGACAAAATCGCTTCTCCAGCAGAGGCCATGATTGAGATCTATCGCCGTCTGCGTCCTGGCGATCCACCGACCAACGAGGCGGCCACCTCGTTTTTTCACAACCTGTTCTTTAATCCCGAGCGCTATAATCTCTCCCGAGTGGGGCGTCTGAAGCTTAACCACAAGCTCGGGCTTACCGCTCCGCTGGATCTCGGGACCCTCCGTCGTGAAGATATCTTGGAGGCCGTTCGGTATCTCGTCGAACTCAAAAACGGTAATGGCGTTGTTGATGATATTGACCACTTAGGGAATCGTCGCGTCCGTGCGGTCGGGGAGCTCGTCGAAAACCAGTTCCGTATTGGCTTGGTCCGCATGGAACGGGCGGTGAAAGAACGGATGAGTCTCCAGGATGTTGAGACCTTAATGCCGCAAGAGTTGGTCAATTATAAGCCGGTTTCAGCGGCGCTCAAGGAGTTTTTCGGATCGAGCCAACTTTCCCAGTTCATGGACCAGACGAATCCGTTGTCGGAGGTTACGCACAAGCGACGGCTTTCCGCGCTGGGACCTGGTGGGCTGACCCGGGAACGCGCCGGCTTTGAGGTGCGTGACGTTCACCCGACTCACTATGGTCGCGTCTGTCCCATTGAAACGCCGGAGGGGCCCAATATTGGGCTGATTTCGAGTCTGTCGACCTATGCTCGGGTCAACGAGTTTGGGTTTATTGAGACACCCTATCGGACAGTGGAGAGTGGACGAGTGACGGAGAACGTCCGCTATTTATCTGCCCTGGAGGAGGAGAGTCAGACCATCGCGCAGGCGAACGCGCCGGTTGATACCACGGGCAATTTTATCAACGCATTGGTTTCTGCCCGACTGGGTGGGGAGTTTGTGATGGTGCCGCCCGATCAGGTCCAGCTCATGGATGTCTCTCCGACGCAGTTGGTGAGTGTGGCCGCCGCCCTGATTCCTTTCTTAGAACATGACGATGCCAACCGGGCATTGATGGGCTCCAATATGCAGCGGCAAGCGGTACCCCTGCTACGGACGGAAGCCCCGCTTGTTGGCACCGGAATGGAGCAGGTCGTGGCTCGGGACTCTGGGGCCACCCTTGTCGCTCAGCGTGGGGGAATTGTCGAGAGTGTGGATTCCACTCGGGTCGTGATCAAGGCTGAATCGCAGACCACACGGGGAGACGTTGGTGTTGATATCTATAGTCTCACGAAATACCAACGCTCGAACCAAAATACGTGTATTAACCAGCGCCCTATCGTTCAGAGCGGCGATCGGGTTGAGGCGGGAGATATCATCGCCGATGGTCCAGCCACAGAAATGGGAGAACTCGCGCTGGGGAGAAACGTCCTGGTCGCCTTTATGATCTGGGGGGGCTATAACTTCGAGGATTCCATCCTGGTGAGTGAGCGACTCATCCGCGACGACGTTTTTACGTCGGTCCATATCGAAGAATTTGAGTGTGTCGGTCGGGACACAAAACTCGGGCCGGAGGAAATCACCCAAGACATTCCGAATGTTGGGGAAGAAGCCCTCAAGGATCTTGACGAGAGTGGGATTGTCCGAATCGGTGCTGAGATACGGCCGGGTGATATTCTGGTTGGAAAAATAACGCCCAAAGGCGAGACGCAACTGTCTCCAGAAGAGAAACTGCTCCGAGCAATTTTTGGTGAAAAAGCCGGAGAGGTTCGTGATACCTCACTCCGTGTTCCTCCTGGGGTCGAGGGCACGGTGATTGATGTCCGCGTGTTCTCACGCAAAGGCATCACCAAGGATGAGCGCGGCCAGAATCTCGAAGAGGACGAGATCCAACGGCTGCAACAAGATCGAGACGAGGAGATCCGTATTATCCGAGACAGTACGCACGGAAAGATCAAGCAATTGTTGGTTGGCAAGACCGCAACGGCGCGGGTCATGGTCGAAGGAGAGGCAACTGAAGGATTCTCGTGGGAGGTTTTTTACCTTCTTCTTCAGTGGTGCCAGGGTATCGAAGCGGACATCCCCAGAATGCTCGGCGTCGAAGAATTTGAAGGCGGAAAACTTACCCGTCAAGTGGTCGAGAAACTAACGCACGACGCCCTACCTAATCTGTACGACGATATCCGTGATCTAATTAAGGAGCTTTTCGGACCCAAAGAAGGGGCGCGAATTATCAGGGAAACAGAAGAAGAATTATCGGAGTTGGGCGATGATCTTCTTATTAAGTACCGAGCGAACCCGTCGTTTGACTACAGGAAAAGGCCGAAAGGTTCACCAGAAGATGAGCCCGATTACATAGCAGAAAAATTCACAAATGCCGTCAAATCTAAGGCGCAAGAAAAGGGGGGAGTTCGAAAAACCGTTCGGGTGAAGAAGGGGGAAAAGATCACTGAAAAGATGCTAGATGCACTTTCGCCAAGATTGTGGAATCGGATAAGGATAGGGGATGACGCAATAGAAGATAGGGTGGAGAGAACCGCGGGCGCTTTGGCTTCCCTTCTGCAATCTATCCGCGGGGAATGTGAAAGAAAAATTGAGCGACTGAAGAGTGGAGACGAACTGCCCCCAGGGATTATCAAGATGGTGAAGGTCTTTATCGCCATAAAACGTCGCCTCCAAGTTGGGGACAAGATGGCTGGGAGACATGGGAACAAAGGGGTGCTGTCCCGGATTCTCCCGGAAGAGGACATGCCGTATCTTGAGGACGGTACTCCGGTCGATGTTGTCCTGAATCCCCTGGGCGTCCCTTCTCGTATGAATGTTGGGCAAATCCTGGAAACCCATCTCGGCTGGGCGGTGCAGTCCCTTGGCAAACAGGTCGGCAATGATGCGGGGGGACGGGGAAAAGCGGCGGTCGACAGCCTGCGTGCACGGCTGAAGGACCTCGCTCGTTCACCGGAGGTTTCCCGGCTGATTGACGGACTCTCGGAGGCCGAGGTTAAAGAGCTGGCCGGTCGCTCGAAACACGGCTCTCACGTTGCGACGCCGGTCTTCGACGGTGCCCCGGAGACCGAAATTTTTTCCCTGCTTGAGCAGGCCGGCCTGCCCGATACCGGACAGACAACGCTCTACGATGGGCGAACCGGAGAACCTTTCAGCCAGCCAGTAACCGTCGGGGTGATGTATATCCTGAAACTGCATCATCTTGTTGAAGACAAGATTCACGCGCGCTCAACCGGGCCCTACTCCCTGGTGACGCAACAGCCTCTTGGTGGCAAAGCGCAATTTGGGGGGCAACGGCTCGGGGAAATGGAAGTGTGGGCACTGGAAGCCTATGGTGCCGCGTACAGCCTGCAAGAGATGCTCACGGTCAAATCGGACGATGTTGCCGGCCGCACTCGGATGTATGAGGCGATTGTCAAGGGAGAAAATGTTCTGGAACCTGGACTGCCCGAGTCATTCAATGTGATGATTCGCGAACTCCAGAGCCTGGCGCTCAACGTCGAGCTGCTGGAAGAAAACCAATAAGGTGAGGTGAGGACGAAATGGAAGATTTTCTGGGTCTTTTTGAAAAACCCCAAAATCCGCTCCGTTTTAATGCGATCCAGGTCTCCTTGGCGTCCAAAGAGATGGTCTGCTCTTGGTCCCATGGCGAGGTCAAGAAGCCTGAAACCATCAATTATCGAACGTTTAAGCCTGAGCGTGATGGGCTTTTTTGTGCAAAAATATTTGGACCGACCAAAGACTATGAGTGTAATTGCGGCAAATACAAACGGATGCGTCATAGAGGCGTCGTCTGCGAGAAGTGCGGGGTCGAGGTCATTCAGTCGAAGGTCCGGCGTGAACGAATGGGCCATATTGACCTGGCCAGTCCGGTGGCGCACATCTGGTTTTTGAAGAGCCTGCCCAGCCGGATCGGGACACTCATGGATATGACGCTCAAGGAACTTGAGCGTGTGCTGTACTTCGAGTCCTATATCGTCCTTGATCCGGCTGAAACGCCGCTCAAGAAAAAGGAACTGCTGAGTGAAACCCAGTATCGGAAAGCCGTTGAGGAGTTTGGTCCGGGTAGCTTCCGAGCCGGGATGGGTGCGGAGGCGGTCCGCGAGTTATTGCAAGACTTTGATCTGGAACAGTTGGCGCGAGAACTCCGGGTTGAAATGGTCGAGACCGCGAGCGAAGCCCGACGAAAGAAAGCTGCCAAACGTCTGAAGGTCGTCAATGCCTTTCGGCAGTCTGACAACCATCCGGAGGAGATGATTCTGGAAGTCATCCCCGTCATTCCACCCGACCTGCGTCCCCTCGTCCCGCTCGATGGGGGACGCTTTGCGACCTCGGATCTGAACGACCTGTATCGTCGCGTGATTAACCGCAACAATCGTCTCAAACGGCTCATCGAGCTGAGCGCACCGGATATTATTATTCGAAACGAGAAGCGCATGCTTCAAGAGGCGGTCGATGCTCTCTTCGATAACGGCCGTCGGGGCCGACCCTTGACCGGCCCGAACAAGCGTCCCCTCAAGTCTTTGTCCGACATGCTGAAAGGAAAAGGCGGCCGTTTTCGCCAGAACCTGCTCGGAAAACGTGTCGATTATTCGGGGCGCTCGGTTATTGTTGTCGGACCGGAGTTACGCCTCCATCAGTGCGGCCTGCCGAAGTATATGGCTTTGGAATTGTTCAAACCTTTCATCTACAACAAGCTTGAGGAGCGGGGCTATACGACCACGATCAAGAGTGCCAAGAAGATGGTGGAAAAGGAACGGCCGGAAGTCTGGGATATCCTGGACGAGGTGATCAAGGAGCATCCGGTTCTGCTCAACCGCGCCCCAACCCTGCATCGGCTCGGCATCCAAGCCTTTGAACCCATCCTGATTGAGGGCAAGGCCATTCAGCTGCACCCCCTCGTCTGTATGGCGTATAATGCCGACTTTGACGGCGACCAAATGGCCGTACATGTCCCGCTGTCGGTTGAGGCCCAGGTTGAGGCGCGCAGCCTGATGATGTCAACCAATAATATTCTCTCCCCGGCTCACGGCAAGGCGGTGATCGCTCCCACCCAAGACGTCGTTCTTGGACTGTATAACGCCACCCGTGAACGTCCCGGTGCGCTTGGTGAGGGAAAAGTGTTCAGTAGTCCGGGTGAGGTCCGGGTCGCCTACGATCAAGGCGCGGTCGCCTTGCAGGCCAAGATTACGGTCCGCCTGAATGGCGAACGGGTCGAGACAACGGTGGGTCGTATCTTGCTGGCGGAAATTGCCCCGCCCGAGATCCCTTTCTCGGATATCAACCGGGTGATGAAGAAGAAAGAACTCGGCGCCTTGATCGATGCCGCCTTTTTGAAAGCGGGCAACAAGGCCACCGTGATTTTCGCGGACCGTTTGAAAGATCTGGGCTTCGAGTATGCCACGCGGGCCGGCATCTCCATTGGTATCAAGGACATGGTGATCCCGAAAGAGAAGGGCCATCTCCTGGATCAAGCGCAAAAGAGTCTGCAAGAGATCCAAGGCCAGTATACAAAAGGTCTGATTACGGACGGTGAGCGTCATAATAAGGTTGTGGATACCTGGGCATCGGTCACCGATGAAGCGGCCAATGAGATGTTCAGAGGGCTCCAAGAAGACAAGGACGGGTTTAGCCCCATCTATATGATGGCGGACTCTGGGTCGCGCGGGAGTGCGCAGCAAATCCGCCAGCTGGCGGGGATGCGCGGCTTAATGGCAAAGCCCTCGGGGGAAATCATCGAAACGCCGATTACGGCCAACTTCCGTGAAGGCCTCTCCGTGCTCCAGTACTTTATCTCAACCCACGGGGCGCGGAAGGGGTTAGCTGACACCGCTCTCAAGACCGCGAATTCTGGCTATCTGACCCGACGGCTGGTCGATGTCGCTCAGGACTCGATCGTGAGCGAACAGGACTGCGGTACGATTGATGGCATCGAGATGACCCCGCTGGTTGAGGGTGGGGAAATAATAGAAGGCCTGGGGGAGCGCGTCTTAGGACGGGTGGCCCTGGATGATATTCGTGATCCCTTTACCCAAGAGGTCGTTGTTCGCGCAAACGAAGAAATTGATGAAGACCGTGTCGTGCGCATCGAAGAATCCGGGATTGAGCGGGTCTGGATACGGTCTGCGCTGACCTGCACGACCAGGCGAGGCATCTGTGCGCGCTGCTATGGCCGCGACCTTGCCCGTGGACGGCTGGTGCATTTGGGCGAAGCGGTCGGCATCATTGCCGCGCAGTCGATTGGCGAGCCGGGCACCCAACTGACCATGCGGACGTTCCACATTGGTGGGACGGCCAGTCGGCTGGCCGAGCAGACGACGCTGACGGTTCGGTATGAGGGCGTCCTGCGCTACATCAATCTCAAGACCGTGGTCGACCGCGACGGGGATCTGGTTGTGATGAACCGCAACGGAGAGGTTGCGGTTACTGAAGTCCTGGAGCCAGGACGGGAGCGTGAAAGGGAGCGGTATCAGATCGTCTATGGTGCGAAGCTGAAAAAGAAAGATGGAGCAAAGGTCAAAACCAACGACTTGATTGCAGAATGGGATCCCTACACCGTCCCCATCCTGACTGAAGTCAGCGGTGAGGTCAAATTCGGTGATATCGACGACAGGACCATGCAAGAAAAGGTCGATGAGCGGACGGGCCTGTCCACACGGGTCATTATCGAATTCCGCGACCCGAATATGCGGCCACGGGTATCAATTAAAGACGATAGCGGTAAAACGGCGAAGCTGTCGAATGGACTGGACGCGCGCTATCTGCTGCCGGTTGGCTCCAATATCAATGTGGGTGTCAGCCAGCGTGTTGAGGCGGGGGACGTGCTGGCAAAGATCCCACGAGAGACCACCAAAACGAAAGATATTACTGGTGGTCTGCCTCGGGTTGCCGAACTCTTTGAGGCCCGCAAGCCAAAAGAGTTCGCCGTTATCAGCGAGATTGAAGGCACGGTCTCCTTTGGGAAAGATACCAAAGGGAAAAGGAAGGTGCTGATTACTCCTGAGGTTGGCGAAGCGCGGGAGTATCTCATTCCTCGGGGAAAACACATCAGCGTACGAGAAGGCGATTATGTTCGACCGGGAGAAGCGCTGATGGCCGGCTCCTCAAATCCTCATGACATCCTGGGCGTTCTCGGAGAGCGCGAGCTCGCCAAGTCTCTGGTGGACGCGATTCAAGAGATCTATCGCCTCCAGGGGGTACGCATCCATGATAAACATATCGAGGTGATTGTGAGACAAATGATGCGGCGCGTGCTCGTGACCGAGGTCGGAGATTCTGATTTCCTGGTTGGCGAGCAAGTAGAGAAGTGGCGCTTCCAGGAAGAGACGGAACGGGTGCTGGCTGATGGCGGAACCCCCCCGGAAGCAAAATCGCTCCTGATGGGAATTACAAAAGCGAGTCTCTCGACCGATAGTTTCATCTCAGCCGCCTCGTTCCAAGAAACGACCAAGGTGCTGACGGAAGCGGCCATTAATGGCAAGGTCGATTACCTGCTGGGACTCAAAGAGAATGTCATCATGGGACGGCTCATTCCTGCTGGGACAGGCACCCCGAGTTATACGCAGCTCACTGCCGGAAGCCCAGAAGTTTTGCCCGAGGAAGAAGAGCCCTTGCCCATTGTCCAAATACTCGAAGCATAGAGAACGGAAGGCCCAGGGTCGCAAGGAGGATGAATGCCTACAGTTCAGCAACTCGTACGAAAAGGGCGGGTGCAACAACGCAGAAAATTGACCGCCCCAGCTCTACAATCCTGCCCCCAACGGCGGGGGGTGTGTACGCGGGTCTATACGACGACTCCGAAAAAGCCGAACTCAGCCCTGAGAAAAGTCGCCCGCGTTCGACTGACCAACGGTATTGAAGTGACCGCGTATATCCCAGGAATCGGACATAATCTGCAGGAACACTCGGTTGTGCTTATCCGTGGCGGCCGAGTCAAGGACTTGCCTGGCGTCCGCTATCATATTGTTCGTGGCACGCTTGACTCCATCGGTGTCCAGGAACGCAAGCAGAGCCGATCAAAATACGGCGCAAAGAAGCCCAAGTAAACGAGAGGGAAGAGTATGCCACGTAAGGGACCTGCCACGCGACGCGAGATCATACCAGACCCGAAATACCACGATATGAGTGTCTCAAAATTCGCCAATATGCTGATGCTCGACGGAGAAAAGGGAAAAGTCGAGAAGATCATATACGGCGCAATGGAGCTGATCCAGCAGCGAACGGGAGAGGAAGCGCTTGAGGTTTTTAAGCGTGCATTAGAAAATGTCAAACCTCTGGTTGAGGTCCGATCACGTCGAGTTGGTGGTGCGACCTACCAGGTGCCGGTTGAGGTCCGCCAGGTCCGGCGGAATTCCCTGGCTATGCGCTGGCTGGTCCAATCTTCCAGGCAACGCTCGGAAAAGAGCATGGAACAGAAGTTGGCCGGCGAACTCTTTGAGGCGTCTCAGAATCGAGGAGGTGCCGTGAAGAAACGTGAAGATACGCACCGTATGGCGGAAGCGAATAAAGCGTTTGCCCATTATCGCTGGTAGTACAGATGCGTATTACTCATCGGGTGGATAAACGGATTTCTTTTTCACATTTCGATCATATATGAACACTACCCGTGTCTCAGGTGACCTGAAGAAAAGACGAGGGAAGAGCAGAGGGGAGCGGTCCTACCTCGTTATGGCTGTAGGCGGTTGACTCTTCTGAAATAGCATTTAGAATTGCGAACTCCAGAATAGAGGAGCGCGCCGGGTTCTGGTATGCTCCTCCGAAGACGAGCTCCAACCATGAGGTGGTCGTACAGGCCCCCTCTGTTCGTAGTAGACACTTTTATCGCGCAGCGCAGAAAGGGAGAGCGATGGCGAAGGAGCGGTTTGAGCGGACGAAGCCGCACATGAATGTGGGGACGATTGGGCATATTGACCATGGGAAGACGACGTTGACGGCGGCGATCACGAAGGTGTTGGCGGCGCGGGAGATGGCAGAGGCGGTAGCGTTTGAGGAGATTGACAAGGCGCCGGAGGAGAAGGAGCGGGGGATCACGATCAACACGGCGCACGTGGAATACGAGACCGAGCAGCGGCACTATGCGCACGTGGATTGTCCGGGGCATGCGGACTATATCAAGAACATGATTACCGGGGCGGCGCAGATGGACGGGGCGATCTTGGTGGTGGCGGCCTCAGACGGGCCGATGCCGCAGACGCGGGAGCATATTTTATTAGCGCGGCAAGTGGGGGTACCGGCGATCGTGGTGTTCATGAACAAGGTGGACATGGTGGATGACGAGGAGTTGCTGGACTTAGTCGAGTTAGAGATGCGGGAGTTACTGTCGAAGTATGACTTTCCGGGCGACGACACGCCGATCGTGCGGGGGAGTGCGTTGCGGGCGTTGGAGGGGGAAGCGGACGGGGAGGCGCAAGTGCTGGAGTTGATGGCGGCGGTGGACAGTTTTATCCCCGAGCCGGCGCGGGAGGTAGACCAAGAGTTTTTGATGTCGGTAGAAGACGTGTTTACGATTTCGGGGCGGGGGACGGTAGCGACGGGGCGGGTGGAGCGGGGGCGGATCAAAGTGGGGGAAGAGGTGGAGATCGTGGGGATTCGGGAGACGCAGAAGACGACGGTGACGGGAGTCGAGATGTTCCGCAAGCTGTTGGATGAAGGCGTGGCGGGGGACAATGTGGGGTGTTTACTGCGGGGGATCAAGCGGGAGGAGATTGAGCGGGGGCAGGTGTTGGCCAAGCCGGGGAGTATCACGCCGCACACGCAGTATGAGGCCGAGGTGTATGTGTTGACGAAGGATGAGGGGGGGCGGCACACGCCGTTTTTCAATGGGTATCGGCCGCAGTTTTACTTTCGGACGACGGATGTGACCGGCTCGGTGACCTTACAGGCGGGGACCGAGATGGTGATGCCGGGGGACAACACGCAGATGACGGTGGCGTTATTGACGCCGATTGCGATGGATGAGGGGTTGCGGTTTGCGATTCGGGAGGGTGGCCGCACGGTCGGCGCTGGGGTCGTCACCAAAATCTTGGAGTAGGGTCCTATGACCAGCACCATGAACGAAAAGATTCGTATTCGCCTCAAGGCCTATGACCACCGGGTACTCGATCAGTCGGTCAGAGAGATTGTCGAAACCGTCAAGCGGACCGGCGGGCGGGTCGCTGGCCCGATCCCGCTGCCGACACGGATCGAACGCTTCACGGTGAACCGTTCACCCCATGTTGACAAAAAGTCACGCGAACAGTTCGAGATACGGACCCACAAGCGTTTGCTCGATATCCTTGACCCAACTCAGCAGACAATTGACGCGCTCGGGAAACTGGAATTGGCCGCCGGAGTCGATGTTGAAATCAAGCTGGAGTAGCGGGAGCGGCGACGATGCAAGGATTAATAGGTAAGAAGCTTGGTATGACTCAGGTTTTTTCCGCTGAGGGGGACCTCGTCCCGGTCACGGTCATACAGACCGGACCATGTACCGTTGTGCAAAAAAAGACGCAACAAAGAGATGGCTATACTGCGCTCCAACTGGGATTTGGAAGTCAAAAACCACACCGGGTTTCTCAGCCTGTCCTGGGACATACGCAGAAGTCCGGTGCCGGTCCCTTCGCTGTCCTGCGCGAGTTTCGGCTCGATGACATCGAGGGCTACGAGGTCGGTGGCGAAATCACGGTTGGACAAGTCTTCCAGTCCGGAGATCGGGTCAACGTCGTCGGTCGGACAAAAGGTCGGGGCTATACCGGCGTGATGAAACGACACGGCATGAGCGGGTTTCCGAAGAGTCATGGCACGCATGAGTATTTTCGTCATGGTGGGGCTATCGGAAACCGCTCCTACCCTGGAAAAATTTTCAAAGGCAAGAGAATGGCAGGCCACTACGGGAATGAGCGGATGAAGGCCCTGAATCTGCAAGTGGTTGACGTCCAGCCGGCTGACCATCTGCTCTTCCTGCGTGGGTCCATACCGGGCGCGAGAGGACAAGTTGTCCTCATCCATAAGCCATAAACAAGGATAAGCAATGGCAGCCCAAGCAACGTCTATTAGCGTTCTCTCTGCCCAACGGGAGAAGGTTGGAGAGCTTCCTCTTCCCGCTGTGATATCCGAGCAGCCGCCGCGGGAGCACCTCTTGTTCGAAACCGTGAGAATGCAGTTGGCCAATCGTCGCTCCGGGACGGCGGCGACAAAGACGCGGGCGCAGGTGCGCGGTGGCGGAAGAAAACCGTGGCGACAAAAAGGAACGGGACGGGCGCGGGCCGGCAGTAACCGCTCTCCGATATGGGTCGGTGGAGCAACGGTGTTTGGCCCCCAGCCACGTTCGTATGCGTACCGTCTGCCGCGCTCAGCCCGGAAGGCGGCTCTGCGAGCCGCACTCGCGCAGAAGCTGCGCCAAGACGAAGTGGTTGTCATCGACGCCATTCAGTTTGACGAGCCAAAAACAAAGCAGATGGTCAGCCTGCTAGCCCAGCTTGAGCTGGGCGATAGCGTGCTGCTGGTCTTGGCGGATGCCGACGGCAACGTACAGAAATCCGCACGCAATTTACCGGGGGTCAAAGTCCTGCTGAGTCAAGGGCTGAATGTGTATGATCTGCTCCGCTACCGAAAGGTATTGGTGACCCAGGCGGCGATGCAACAGATCAGTGAGCGACTGGGTGGGGAATAATATGGATGTCTATTCCGTTCTTGTCGCGCCACTGATCACCGAGAAGTCAACCCTGGCCAGTGAGGTCGGCAATCAGGTCGTCTTTCGGGTACACCCACAGGCCAATAAGGTGAGTATTAAAAACGCGGTCGAGACGCTTTTTGATGTGAAAGTCAAACAAGTGCGGACGATTCAATACCTCGGTAAACAGCGGCGCGTCGGTCGCTCGCAGGGGAGAAAAGCTGCCTGGAAGAAGGCTTATGTCACCCTACGTGATGGCGACCGTATCGACTTTTTTGAAGGGGCGTAACTCGTGGCTGTCCGACAGTACAAACCGACGTCTGCTGGGAGACGCTTCCAAAGCGTCTCCAGCTTCAGTGATGTGACGAAGACAAAAAAAGGGCCGGAACGGTCCCTGCTGACACCCCTCCATAAGCATGGCGGGCGGAATAATAGAGGGCGACTCACTGTCCTGCACCGGGGTGGCGGACATAAACGGCGTTATCGTTTGATAGACTTCCGCCGCGACAAGGACGGGATTGGGGCGACGGTTGCGGCCATAGAATATGATCCCAACCGCTCTGCACATATTGCCCGCCTCCATTATCGGGATGGCGAGAAGCGTTACATCCTGGCCCCTGTCGGTCTGGCTGTTGGGCATGCTGTCATGTCTGGAGAATCGGCAGATATTCGGCCCGGTAATTGTTTGCCGTTGCGCTGTATTCCGGTTGGGACGATTATCCACAACATAGAGCTGAAGATAGGCAAAGGGGCTCAGATTGTCAGGAGTGCCGGGACCTCCGCGCAACTGATGGCGAGAGAAGGCGTGTACGCAACCGTGAAGCTCCCTTCGGGAGAAATGCGGCTGGTGCATCAAAACTGCAAAGCCACCCTCGGGCAGGTCGGCAACCTTGAGCATGAGAACGTCTCGTACGGGAAGGCTGGTCGGAGTCGGTGGTTTGGCCGTCGGCCGCGGGTGCGAGGCATTGCCATGAATCCGGTAGACCACCCACTTGGGGGAGGGGAAGGAAGAAGTAAAGGCAACCATCCCATGAGTCCCTGGGGTGTACTGGCCAAGGGGTATAAGACCAGACGCCGCTCAAAGTCAGACAAATATATTGTCCAGAAGAGAAAGAAATAAGATGCCCCGCTCAGTCAAAAAAGGTCCATTCATCGACGACCACTTGTTGGAGAAGGTCGATACTGCCGTGCAGAGCGGTGATAAAAAGGTGATTAAAACGTGGTCGCGCCGTTCCACGATTCTCCCTGAAATGATCGGCTTGACATTCGCCGTTCACAATGGAAGAAAATTCATCCCCGTCTATGTGACCGAAAACATGGTCGGCCATAAACTCGGTGAATTTTCTCCCACCCGGACATTCTATGGCCATGCCGGGGATAAGAAGGGTGATGTGAAAAGGAGATAGAAGGTATCGGCTATGGAGGTTCGCTCAATTACTCGTCAGGTACGGATGTCGCCGCGGAAAGCCCGTTTAGTGGCGGACCTCATCCGTGGGAAACAGGTCGAAGAAGCGCTGATGGTCCTCCGCTTTTCTCAAAAGAAGGCCGCGCGTATTTTTACAAAAACGCTTCAAGCTGCTATTGCCAACGCAACCGATACGCAGAATGTTGACCCTGATATATTGTATGTGAAGCAGGCCAGCGTAAACGGGGGAGCCACTTTTCGGCGCTTTACCCCACGGGCGCATGGACGCGCAACGCCGATTCGGAAGCGCACGAGTCACTTCACTATTGTGGTAGACGAAAAACAGACGAAAGAAGAATAGAATGGGGCAGAAAGTACATCCCAAAGGGTTCCGGGTTGGTGTGCTCGAAGGGTGGGAGTCCCGCTGGTTTGCAGAGCGAGAGTACGCCACGCTCCTGCACGATGATATTCGTATCCGGGAGTTCATTAAGAAGCGTCTCTATCATGCCGGGATTGCAAAAATTGAGATAGAGCGCGCCGCGAATAAGGCGAAAATCAATATTTATACCGCTCGCCCCGGCATTGTGATTGGCAAAAAAGGGGTAGAGATCGAAAAGCTGAAAGCCGATCTCACCCAGCGGACCGACCGGGAAGTCTATCTGAATATTCACGAAGTCCGGCGTCCCGACCTGGACGCGCAACTCGTCTCTGAAAATGTCGCGCTTCAGCTTGAGCGCCGGGTGGCCTTTCGGCGGGCTATGAAGGAGTGTGTGACACGGGCCACTCGTATGGGCGCACAAGGGGTGAAGGTGCGCTGTTCGGGCCGGCTCGGTGGAGCGGAGATCGCCCGGACCGAGTGGTACCGAGAAGGACGGGTTCCCCTCCATACGTTGCGTGCCGATATCAGTTATGGTGTGGCAGAAGCCCGAACCACGTATGGCGTGATTGGGGTGAAGGTGTGGATCTTCCGAGGCGAGATCCTCACGAAAGAGGAAGAGCCCCACCGCTCCACCGTGAGCGCGTAAAGGACGCCGGGTATGCTCTCGCCAAAGAAAACGAAATTCCGCAAACAGCAACGGAGACGCATATACGGTAACGCCCAGCGGGGTGCGACGCTCTCGTTTGGCGACTATGGCCTGCAAACGCTTGAACGTGGCTGGGTGACCGCCCGGCAGATAGAAGCCGCCCGGATTGCTCTGACCCGTCATGTCCGACGCGGCGGGCGTATTTGGATACGGATCTTCCCCGATAAGCCGGTGACAAAAAAGCCAACGGAAACACGGATGGGAAAGGGCAAGGCCGCGCCTGAATTTTGGGTTGCGGTTGTCAAGCCGGGACGGATGCTCTTTGAAATCGAGGGCGTCCCGCGCGAGACCGCCCGTGAGGCGTTGCGGCTGGCTGCCAATAAACTGCCGGTCAGCACGCAGATACGGGAGCGACTAGGAGCGACATATGCGGGCGAGTGAAGTCCGAGAGTTGACCGACGAAGAAATACGGGGAAAAGCGCAAGAGCTGAGCGAAGAGCTCTTTCGTCTCCGCTTGCGGAGAGGCACCGGGCAAATTGAAGACGCCCTGCGGCTCCGAAAAGTCCGTCGGGATATTGCTCGGGTGAAGACCATACAAGGCGAGCGTGTTCGCACCGCGCATAAAGAACGGAGCTAGGTGTGCCTGGAAACCGGAAAGTCAGACAAGGGGTTGTCGTCAGTGATAAGATGGACCGCACCGTCACGGTCCAAGTTGAGCGGCTTGTCCGTCATCCGATGTACAAGAAGTATATTCGCCAACGAAAAAAATATAAAGCACATGACCCGGCCAACGAATGCCGGACCGGAGACCTGGTCAGCATTACAGAAACGAAACCCCTCAGCCGAGACAAACGCTGGCGCGTACGAGCGGTATTGAAGTCGGAGACGTCAGGGGCGGGACAGTAAAGGGGTAGGCGTATGATTCAGGTGGAATCCGTGCTTGACGTTGCCGATAACTCGGGGGCGCGCCGCGTCCGGTGTGTGCGTGTCCTGGGCGGGACCCGCCGGAGGTATGCCTCGGTTGGTGATGAAGTTGTTGTTTCGGTCCGGGAAGCTATTCCCAATGCAAAAGTGAAAAAAGGCGACGTGATGCGCGCCGTCGTTGTCCGGACGGCTAAGGAACTCGGTCGCCCAGATGGCTCGTATATTCGTTTTGATACCAACTCCGCTGTCCTGCTCGATAACCAGCGTGAGCCGCTTGGAACACGTATTTTCGGACCTGTGGCGCGTGAGCTACGGGCGAAGCGCTTTATGAAAATTATTTCCCTCGCTCCAGAGGTGCTGTAGGACGGGCCATGGCTGCACGCATTAAAAAAAATGATTCTGTGATGATTATCGCCGGAAAAGAGCGGGGAAAAATCGGCAAGGTCATCCGGGTACAGCCGCAACAGGAGCGCGCCGTTGTTGAGCGCCTCAATATGGTCAAGCGCCACGTCAAGCCGCGTGGGCCTCAGGACTCTGGCGGGATATTGGAAAAAGAGGCTTCTATCCATCTCTCGAATGTGATGCTGGTCGACCCGCAAGACGGGCGCCCTACTCGGGTCGGATTCAAGGTCGTTGATGGACGCAAGATGCGGGTGAGTCGGCGCACCGGAAATGTGTTGGACTAATATTTATGGCTCGTATTAAAGACCTCTACTATAAACAGATACTGCCCGCTCTGAAGCAGGAGTTGGGGTGTGCCAATGTGATGCAGGTCCCTCGTCTGTCAAAAATTGTTGTCAACATGGGGCTGGGAGAAGGGGCCACAAACGCCAAATTGCTCGAAAATAGTGTCGAGGAAATTGGACTGATTGCGGGCCAGAAGCCGGTGGTCACTCGGGCCCACCGCTCTATTGCGAATTTCAAACTCCGTGAAGGCATGACGATCGGGTGCGCGGTCACGTTACGCGGGGAGCGCATGTATGAATTTTTTGACCGCCTGGTCAATGTCGCGCTTCCCCGCGTGAGAGACTTTCGCGGCATATCGGATAGTTCTTTTGACGGCCGCGGGAATTACTCTCTCGGGATTCGGGAACATACCATCTTCCCTGAAATAAATTTAGATAAGGTTGATCAGATAAAGGGGTTTACCGTTTCTATGGTAACGACGGCAAAAACGGATATAGCGGGGCGTGCGTTACTGCGGGCCCTGGGCATGCCTTTCCGGAGTTAAGAGCTATGGCACGAACATGTTTGCGCGTAAAGGCACAACGGAAGCCTAAATTTCGCGTTCGGGAATATAATCGCTGTCCGCTGTGTGGCCGCTCCCGCGGTTTCTATCGTCGATTTCGCATGTGTCGTATCTGCCTGCGGACCTATGCGCTGAAGGGCCAAATCCCTGGCATGACCAAGGCAAGTTGGTAGGGAAGAGGATTATGCAAACCGACGCTATTGCCGATTTGTTGACCTGCATCCGTAACGCCTTACGGGCACGGAAAAAGACGGTCTCGGTACCGCGCTCCCGCATCAAGGAAGCCATTGTGCAAATCCTGGTCGCGGAAGGCTTCATCCAGCATTATCGCAGTGTTGAGTATAACGGATTTCCCTATCTCACCATTGAGCTCAAGTATGACGCCGCAGGACGCCCTGCGCTCCACGGGGTGCAGCGCGTGAGTAAGCCAAGCTTGCGAACCTATGTCCGGGCCGATGCGATTCCCGCCGTGCGGAACGGACTCGGAGTGAGTATTCTGTCGACCTCTCGTGGCGTCATCGTTGACCAGGAAGCCCGCGCGCTTCGCGTCGGTGGGGAAGTCCTGTGTAGCGCGTGGTAAAGGAGAAAGAGGAAAATAATCTATGGCTGGCGTTGGGCATAAGCCGGTCCCGCTACCGGATACGGTAAAAGTTTCATACGACCAGGGAACGCTCACGGTCGAAGGGCCAAAAGGGGTCCTGCAGGTGCCGGTTGACGCCGCGCTCTCAGTCGAAGTGACGCCGTCCGGTGTGCTGTTGACGCGGGCGGATGATTCTCGCCGTGCTAAAGCACGGCAAGGGCTTATCCGCACGCTCGTGGCCAATGCGGTTCAAGGGGTCTCGACCGGGTTTTCAAAAGTACTGGAGATTAACGGGGTAGGATATCGGGCGGACGCGGTGAAGGACATCATCCAGCTGAGCCTGGGATTTTCTCATCCCATTTTCTTCCAACTTCCTGTGGGTGTCAGCGCCAAGGTTGAGCGGCAGACGCAGATCACCATTGAGGGCGTCGATAAGCAACTGGTCGGAGAAGTTGCGGCCTCAATCCGTCGCCTCCGGCCGCCTGAGCCCTATAAGGGAAAAGGGATTAAATACGGAGATGAGCACGTGCGGAGAAAAGCTGGCAAGACCGCTGTTGCTGCTGGAGGATAGGCATGGCAGGGATGAACCCTCGTGAACGGAGCCGCCTGCTCCGTCGAAGACGGATAAGACGGAAAGTACGTGGAACGGACAGCCGGCCGCGCTTATGCATCTATCGCAGCAATAAACATCTCTATGCCCAAGTGATCTCTGATGAGAGTGGCCGGTCTTTAGCGTCCGTCTCAACCCTTTCAGCAGACCTCAAGGGCGGTGTTCAGCACAAGGCGGCGACGGTCTCTGCCGCAAAAGAAGTGGGACAGCTCATTGCGAAAAAGTGTCAAGAGCAGGGAATACAGACCGTCATTTTTGATCGGAACGGATTCCTCTATCACGGACAGGTCCGCGCGGTCGCCGATGCGGCGCGCGAGGCTGGCCTACAACTCTAAGGAGTATGCCTGTGGCGGCTGACGATGATCGGATTAATCCTGACGAACTCGATATTCAAGAGAAGGTCGTTCATATCAATCGCGTGAGTAAAGTAGTCAAGGGTGGGCGCCGTTTCAGTTTCAGCGCCGTTGTTGTGGCTGGGGACGGTGCGGGGCATGTTGGCTACGGCTTGGGGAAGGCTCACGAAGTTCCAGAAGCGATCCGCAAAGGCGTTGAACGCGCGAAGAAGTCCTTGATTCGTGTCCCGCTCGTCGAAGATACGTTGCCCTATACGGTTATTGGTCGGCACGGTGCAGGTAAGGTGTTGCTCAAACCCGCCGCGGCTGGCACCGGTCTCATCGCGGGTGGCGGTGTGCGTATCGTTATGGAATTGGCCGGCGTTCGGAACGCGCTCACAAAATGTCTCGGATCGACGAATCCGCATAACTCTGTAAAAGCCACCCTGGCCGCCCTGGAGAGCCTGGACGGTCCGGAGCAGGTTGCCGAGCGGAGGGGGAAACCCGCGCTGAGTATGAAAGGATAGGGCATGGCCGACGCAGGAAAAGGGCAGGTCTTAGCCATCACCTTGAAGCGGAGTGCCATTGGGGGCACGCGGCGTCAGCGCGAGACCCTGCGCGGCCTCGGCCTCACCCATGTTGGCAAGACTGTGCTGCGGAACGATTCGCCCTCACTCCAAGGGATGGTGAATCGAGTATCCCATCTTATTGAGGTATGTGAGAATGGATCTTAGTCACTTGCGGCCCGCCCCCGGGGCGATGAAAAAACGGAAGCGGGTCGGCCGCGGGCCAGGTTCCGGGCTCGGCAAAACAGCAGGTCGAGGACATAAAGGAAGCGGCGCGCGCGCTGGTGGCAATATACCACCTGGCTATGAAGGCGGACAAATGCCGCTCTCCCGCCGGCTGCCCAAACGGGGATTTCACAATCCATTTCGACAAGAGTACGCCGTCATTAACCTTGGGAGTCTGGAACGCTTTGCAGCGGGTAGCGTCGTTGACCTTGATGTTTTCCGCCAGACTGGGCTCGTGAGTGGCCGTAAGTGTAAAGTAAAAATATTGGCCAAGGGAGAGCTGACAAAGGCCCTGACTGTAAGAGCCCATGCCTTTAGTGCGCAGGCGCGTGAAAAGATTACGGCGCTGGGGGGGACAGCCGAGGTCGGGTAGTCATGTTCGAAGGCTTACAAAACGCGACAAAGATAGCAGACCTGCGTCGCCGGCTCCTCTTCACCTTTGGCATGCTGGCCGTCTACCGAATCGGAGTGGCGATCCCAACTCCGGGTATTGATGGAGAGGCTCTTGCGGCGTTCTTCGAGCAAGCGGCGAGCACTGTTTTTGGTCTGGTGAACCTCTTCTCCGGCGGTGCCCTGGAGCGCTTCTCTATCTTTGCGCTGGGCATTATGCCGTATATTAGCGCCTCCATTATCTTTCAGCTCCTGACCGTCGTGGTCCCCACCCTTGAGCGTCTGTCAAAAGAAGGGGAACAGGGGCGACGGAAGATTACCCAGTACACCCGCTACAGCACGGTCGGTTTAGCGCTTCTCCAGGGTCTCTTTATCAGCATCGGACTCGAACAGATTCAGGCACCCGGAGGGAGCCTGGTTGTTTTTAATCCAGGCTGGGGATTTCGTCTCATGACGATGCTCACGCTTGCCTCCGGTACGGCGTTCATCATGTGGTTAGGCGAACAGATTACCGAGCGTGGAGTGGGCAATGGTATTTCTCTCATCATCTTCGCCGGTATTGTCGCCAGTATTCCCTCCGCGGTGACCGCAACGACGGAGTTTGTTCGAGAGGGCGAATTAAGCATCCTGTTGTTGCTGCTCCTGTTAGTCGGCATGGTTGCCATTGTTGCCGCCGTGATTTTTATGGAACGCGGGCAGCGGCGCATTCCGGTTCAGTATGCAAAACGGGTCGTGGGCCGAAGAGTCTATGGTGGGCAAAGTTCTCATCTGCCACTGAAAGTGAACACCGCTGGAGTGATTCCCCCGATATTTGCCTCCTCGGTCTTGATTTTCCCGGCGACCATCGCCGGCTTTGCCGACCATCCGTGGGCCCAAACCGTTGCAAATGTTCTGACGCCGGGAGGGTCGATCTATAACGTTAGCTATGTCGCGATGATCATCTTCTTCTGCTATTTTTATACGGCGGTTGTCTTCAACCCGACTGACGTTGCCGACAATATGAAAAAAAATGGCGGGTTTATTCCTGGCATCCGTCCTGGGCAACGAACAGCGGACTATATTGATCGGGTCTTAAGTCGGATAACGCTAACGGGAGCGATTTATGTCTCCATTGTCTGTGTTTTGCCTAATCTCCTGGTTGGGTCGTTTAATGTCCCATTTTTCTTTGGGGGAACGGCGCTGCTGATTGTCGTCGGCGTTGCGCTGGACACCGTAGCGCAGATTGAAACACAGCTCATTATGAGAAACTATGAGGGCTTTATGAAGCGCGGTCGTCTCAGAGGAAGACGAGGCTAGCGGACCCGGTACGGTTTTCTCAGCGATGATTTTTCTGAAATCTCTTGAAGAAATAGCGATAATGCGGACCGCGAATCGCATCGTTGCAGAAATCCTGGGTGAACTGCGACAGCGTGTTCGACCAGGCATCTCAACCGGAGAGCTTGATGCTATCGCGGCAGAACGGATTGCAAAAAAGAAGGTAAAAACTGCATTTAAAGGGTATACGATCCGGAATGGTTCCGTGCCGTTCCCGGCCCATATTTGTATCTCTTTGAATAACGAAGTCGTCCATGGTATCCCCTCTCACCAGCGTATCATTCAAGACGGGGATGTTGTCAGCCTGGATTTTGGTGTAGTGTATGACGGATTTTATGGTGACGCTGCGGTGTCCTTTGCGGTGGGCGAGACTGACCGCTCTGTACAGCAGCTTTTAAAGACAACGGCCGCCGCTCTTGAAGCCGGAATATGTCACGCCTGTATTGGCAACCGTCTTGGCGATATATCTGCCGCAGTGCAGGAGCATGTCGAGCGGAATGGCTTCTCTGTGGTGCGGGAATTTGTTGGCCATGGGGTTGGGCGCAGGCTGCATGAAGACCCGCCTGTTCCCAATTATGGCGTGCGGAATCGGGGCGTCCGTTTGCGCGAAGGGATGGTCATCGCGATTGAGCCCATGGTGAATATGGGCGTTCCGGAAGTCGCTATGCTGGAGGATGGGTGGACTGCTGTGACAAAAGACGGCAGCCTCTCGGCCCACTTCGAGCATTCGGTTGCGATCCTGGCAGACGGACCGGTGGTGCTCAGTACGATGTAAGAGACAAGGACTCATCTACGTAACCGTTTTCAGGTCAGAGTGGGAATGAGGTTGGCATGAAAGTTCGTGCTTCTGTGAAGCCAATGTGTCGAAAGTGCAAGATTATCAAACGCAGGGGAATTATACGGGTCATCTGTGAAAACCCGCGGCACAAGCAACGACAAGGCTAGGTGTTTTCCTGGCGCGGGCGAAAGCAAGAGCGGAGAAAGCGTATGGCACGGATTGCGGGTATCGAATTACCCCGGAACAAGAAAATCGGCGTCGGTCTCACCTATATCTATGGGATCGGACGGGTCACCGCCCTCAAGATTCTGGCCGAGGCGGGAGTTGCCCCGGATGCAAATTCTGACGCGTTAGCGGATGATGAGATCGCAAATATTCGGCGGGTTATCGATCAAGACCACCGTGTCGAGGGAGACCTGAGGCGGGATGTTGCGAGTCATATTAAACATTATATTGACGTTGGGGCATACCGGGGTCTCCGCCACCGCCGCAATCTGCCGGTCCGCGGTCAAAAGACAAAAAATAATTCTCGGACGCGTAAGGGGCCAAGACGGACCGTTGCCGGAAAGAAAGTCGCGCCTACTCCCAGATAATGCACGGCGCGAGGAGAGGGTCACTGTATGGCAAAAGCTGCGAGGCGGTCTGTCTCACGGAAGAAGAAAATTCGGAAAAACATTCCAGAAGGCGTGGTGAATATCTATTCGACCTTCAATAATACTATTGTGACCATAGCCGACCCGCAAGGCAATACTGTGGCCTGGGCGAGCGCGGGCAGTGTGGGCCTGAAGGGGTCACGTAAGGGCACGCCGTTTGCCGCCCAGATGGCGGCGGAGAGCGCTGCGCGGAAAGCGGCTGATGCGGGGATGCGCTCGGTTCAAGTGCACGTGAAGGGGCCCGGTGCCGGGAGAGAATCCGCTCTGCGAGCACTGCAGTCAGCCGGGTTTGCAGTGAGTCTTATCCGGGACGTCACGCCTATCCCTCACAATGGCTGTCGTCCGCCCAAGCGTCGCAGAGTCTAAGATGTTGGGTGTACGAGCAGGGAGCTGATACAGAGTCAGGAGGTTTTTGTGGCACGCTATCGAGGCCCGTCCTGCCGTCTATGCCGTCGAGAGGGGTTGAAACTCTTTCTGAAAGGCGAGCGGTGTTACACGGATAAATGTGCAATTGAGAGAAGAAGCTATCCGCCGGGACAGCACGGCCAAGGGAGAGGAAAAAAGGCGACCGAGTACAGTGTGCAGTTGCGCGAGAAACAGAAGTTGAAACGTATCTATGGGACGCTTGAGGGGCCGTTCCGTCGCCTTTTCGCACGGGCCGAGCGCCAACGTGGAATCACTGGAGAAAATCTTTTGGTTCTGCTCGAGAGTCGCCTCGATAATATGGTGTACCGGATGGGATTCGCGACCTCACGCTCGGAGGCTCGGCAGTTGATACGTCATGGCCATTTCCACGTCAACGGACGCAGAGTGACGATTCCATCGTATTGTGTCAAAGCCGGAGACGAGGTACAGGTGCGCGAGCCGAGCCGAAAAATTACCCGTATCCAAGAATCCGTCGAGCTTGCCCAGCGACGCGGAGTGCCAGAATGGCTTGAGGTCCAAACGGATTCTTTTTCTGGAAAAGTCCGTGCCCTACCGGCTCGGTCGGAGATCACCTTGCCTATCAACGAACAGCTTATTGTTGAGCTGTACTCGAAAGTCTAGCGGAATGGGTTGGCGCGGCGGATCGTTAGGCATGGACGCAGGACGAAAGAGGGAGCAGCATGCAGGAGAGTGATCTCATCAAGCCCAAGACACTCGATGTTGAGGACAAAACCCTGACCCCCACATATGGCCGCTTTATCGGCGAGCCCTTTGAACGTGGATTCGGCACAACGCTGGGCAATGCCCTGAGGCGCATTCTTCTTTCCTCCTTACCTGGGGCGGCCATCACCAAGGTGCGGATTCAAGATGTTGTGCATGAATTCTCGACGCTTCCCGGTGTCACGGAAGATGTCACGGATATCCTTCTGAACCTCAAAGAAGTACGATTTCGTCTCCATGACAGTACTCTGGAAACCGCCACACTGAAAGTGGATGGCGCGAAGAGCGTCAGCGCCGGGGATCTGGTCGTAGGCCCCCAGGTCGACATTCTCAATCCAGAGGCCCACGTTGCCAAGCTGAGCAAGGACGGCAAGCTCGAAGTTGAAGCCGAGATTCGCTCGGGGCGTGGGTATGTGGCGGCTGAACGGAACAAGTCCGAAGAGGACCCGGTGGGCACAATCCTCCTCGATGCGGTGTTTTCCCCCGTTCGAAAAGTCAATGTCACGGTGACCAACGCGCGCGTTGGTCAGCGGACGGACTACGAAAGACTGGCGCTTGAAATATGGACCGATGGCAGCATTGAGCCGAAGGAAGCCGTAGCCGAGGCCGCCCAGATCGCTCAGGAGCAGCTGTCGATTTTTTCTGGTCCGACAGAAGAGATCGCCAGCCAAGAAGAACACCTGGGGCAGGAAGACCAGTCACCGGCGAATGAGAATCTTTTTCGACCTATTGAAGAATTGGCGCTCTCTGTTCGTTCTGCCAATTGCCTCCAAAGTGCGGATATCCGATATGTGGGCGAGCTCGTTGTCAAGGCCGAGCCCGAACTCCTCAAAACGAAAAATTTCGGACGGAAATCACTCAACGAGATTAAGGAGTTGCTCCATGAGATGGGGTTGGAACTTGGGATGCATCTGGAAGCCTTCCCCCCTCGGGAAGAGTTGGATCGGATACGAGTATCCCGCGAGGGCAACCTGACCTAGCCAGAGTGTCAGGGCAACAGGGAAGCAGGGAAGATGCGACATCTGAAAGCAGGACGAAAACTGAATCGTACGGCAGCGCATAGAAAGGCGCTGCTGCGGAACTTGCTGAAAGCATTGGTGCTGCGGGAACAAGTCCGAACGACTGACGCGAAGGCCAAGGAACTCCGCTGCTGGGCGGACCGTATGGTGACGCTGGGGAAAAAGAATTCGGTCCATGCGCGCCGTCTGGCCTTCTCGTATCTCGGCAGCCGAAAATTGGTCCAACGTTTATTTGATGAAGTTGCCCCGCGCTTTCACGGGCGGGCAGGTGGATACACCCGTGTGCTGAAAATAGGTCCGCGCCGGGGGGATGCCGCTCCGGTCTCACTTGTCGAGTTTACTGAACGGGCAAGTCTCCCCCAACGGGAGGAGACACTGAGAGCGCATAGCAGCAATGGTGAGGGTCGGGGTGTCAGCCGGGGTGGTCGAGCAGCTGAACAGCTCTTCGAAGGGTAGACCTCAGAAGACGAGTCGGGAAGGGGGAGCGTAGCTCCCCCTTTGTCGTCCTCCGGGACGAGATGGGTGTATAATAGGAAATAGCAGGAAGGACCCAGCATGGCTGTTCGGCAGTATGCCTTTCACTTCAACTTTCCCGAGGGATGCATCGTATTCTTGAGTACTGGGGTGAGTTTTCTTCTTGTCTTTGCTTTTGGAGTCTATATCGGAAAGGAAGTGCAGGCGTACAAAACTGCCCAAGAAACGCGGACCGTGCGCCTTCCGGTTGAGCCGGCTGACCACAACGAGGCGGTGATTTCTGGGCCTCAGGCCTTTCCGCTGACTTCAAAGAAGACCTTAGAGCAACAGACTCAGAACGGCCAGCTGCAGACGACGCCCGCAGCTCCGCCCGTCGAGGAGAGTGGTGCTGCGAGCCCAGCCCGGGCGTCGCAAAACGAAAAGCGAGAGACCGCACTGACTGCACCCGCTCCAGGCGAGGGCAAAGCGTCAGACCAAAAAGAGCCGCAGCGCCCGGGTGGGTGGCGCATCCAGGTCCATGTCACAAAGAGTCGAAGTACGGCGCATCAACTCGCCGCGGAACTCCGCCAACGCGGCTATACCGCCTCCGTCAACCGGCTGACAAAGAACGGAGCAATCTTGTACCGTTTGCGCGTCGGACCATTCACCCAGGCAGAGGCCCACCGCGTGGCGACGCGCTTTCGACGCGAAGAGAAATTCGCCCAGGCCTACCTGGTCTCAGATTAAGCCCTGGTGCTGCATCCATGACTGTCAAAGATGCCATCGCCCACGTGGTTGCCGGCGCAGACCTGACGGCAGAAGAGATGTATGCCGTCATCACCGATCTGATGGATGGGCAGGCCACTCCGGCTCAGATTGGGGCCCTGTTGACCGCGCTCCACATCAAGGGTGAGACCGTCGCCGAGATCTCCGGGGCGGCTGGGGCCATGCGTGCCATGGCGACAGCGGTTCGTCCGGGGCGCGCGGTTATCGATACCTGCGGAACCGGGGGGGACGGCTGTCATACGTTTAATATTTCGACCTGTGCCGCTTTTGTGGTTGCCGCCGCGGGTTTATGTGTGGCGAAACACGGCAATCGGGCCATGTCCGGAACGGTCGGTGGTGCCGATGTCCTCGAAACCCTTGGTGCGCGTATTGAGCTGTCTCCGCAGCAGGTGGCCTATTGCATGCGGGAGGTCGGCTTCGGCTTCCTGCTTGCCCCTGCCTTCCACCGGGCCATGCGCCATGCCGTTGGTCCACGTCGGGAAGTTGGGATACGGACCATCTTCAATATCCTCGGCCCCCTCACCAATCCGGCGGGAGCGCAGTATCAACTCATTGGCGTTTTTGACCAGCATTGGGTTCAGCCCTTGGCCGCGGCACTCGGACGCTTGGGCTGTCAGCACGGCCTGGTCGTGCATGGCGAGGATGGCCTTGACGAAGTGTCGCTGAGCGGCCCGACGCAGGTTGCCGAGTGGGGGCCACAGGGCGTCCGGACGTATCGCATCAAGCCGACCGATTACGGCTTGCCGTGTCGTCCCTTAACCGCTCTGCAGGTCTCCAGTGCCCAGGAATCGGCAGATATCATCCGGTCTGTCTTAGCCGGCACTCCAGGCCCCCAGCGGGACGTGGTCGTGCTCAATGCCGGCGCAGCCCTGTATGTCGGGAATGCGGCTGCTTCACTCGAAGACGGGGTGGCGCTGGCCCGCGCCACGCTTGACAGTGGAGCCGCGGCTCGGACGCTGGAACGTTTTATTCCGCTGACCCACAGGGAAACGGTATGATTCTTGACGACATCGTGGCCTATAAACGTGAGGAACTCGCGCTCCAAAAACAGCAGGTCACGCTCGGCCGGCTTCAGGACCTGCCGCTGTTCCACTCTCAGCCGCCCGGTCTGTTCCAGACCTTGTCTACCTGGAACGGGCGGGCGATTATTGCCGAGGTGAAAAAAGCCTCTCCCTCCAAAGGGGTGATTCGGCAAGACTTTGATCCCCTGGCGCTCGCCCGTCGCTATGAAGCCTCGGGCGCAGCGGCTATCTCTGTGCTCACGGAAAGGAAGTTTTTTCAGGGCAGTCTCGATTATCTCAGACAGATCCGCCAGCAGGTCGCGCTCCCCCTCCTCAGAAAAGATTTCGTCTTTGACGCCTACCAGGTGTACGAAGCGCGCGCCTACGGGGCGAGCGCCATTCTCTTAATTGTCGCGATTCTCGAAGACGCCCAGTTGCAAGACCTGATGCAGCTGGCTCAAACCCTGGGAATGGACTGTCTGGTCGAGGTGCATGACGAAGCAGAACGTGAGCGCGCCCTGGCCCAGGGCGTGTCCCTGCTGGGTATTAACAACCGGGACCTGCGGACCTTTCAGACGACGATTGAGACCAGTGAACGGCTCGTACAGGGTCTGCCCTCCGACGTCCTGGTGGTGTCTGAGAGCGGACTGTCAACCCGGTACCAATTAGACCGACTCGAGGCTCGGGGGGTGCGGGCGTTCTTAATCGGTGAGACCTTTATGGCGGCTCCAGACCCTGGAGAGCGGCTCCGCTCGCTGTTAGGACATTCCACGTAGCCCAGCCATGTCCGTCCATGTCAAAATCTGTGGTATTACGACGGTCGCCGATGCCCGGCTTGCCGTGCGGGCCGGTGCCGACCTGATTGGCCTGAACTTTTATCCGCCTAGCCCACGCGCTGTTGCTGAGTCAACTGCCAAAGCGATCCGGCGTATTCTTCCTCAGCACGTGCGCTGTGTCGGTGTTTTCGTTAATGCGGAGCGGGAGCGTATCGCTGCCGTTGTGCGGGCGCTCTCGCTTGACGCGATTCAGTTTCACGGTGATGAGGACGCCGCTGTTCTGACGGACTGGTCAGTGGCGACCATCAAGGCGGTTCGGGTCGGCTCGGAGCCGGCTCTCCCTGAGCAGCTCGAAGGGATTCAGGCCGATTACCTCCTCCTTGACACGTATAGTTCCCGCGGATACGGAGGGACGGGCGAGACGTTTGCCTGGGAGCAGGCTGCGACTCTCCCGCGCTTGGCCTTGGACCGGACGATTTTGGCCGGGGGGCTGAATGCCGGGAATGTGGCCAGCGCGGTTGCGGCCGTGCGGCCATGGGCGGTCGATGTCGCCAGTGGGGTTGAGTCGGCTCCCGGACGGAAAGACGCACAAAAACTGCACGCGTTCATCAACAATGCCAAAACTGCCTGATAAATATGGACATTTTGGGATCTATGGCGGCCGCTATGTCGCGGAGACCCTGATGCCGGCTCTGCTTGAGCTCGAAGCGGTCTATCGCCAATGTCGCACCGACTCGACGTTTAAGCGCGAACTCCGGGCACTCCAGCGTGAATATATCGGCCGACCGACACCGCTGACCTTTGCCGCTCGCCTGACCGAGCGGCTTGGGGGGGCACAGGTCTATCTCAAGCGCGAAGACCTGTGTCATACTGGCGCCCATAAGATCAATAACACCATCGGCCAGGCCTTATTGGCAAAGCGCATGGGCAAAGAGCGACTTATTGCCGAAACCGGGGCCGGCCAACATGGGGTTGCAACGGCGACCGTTGCGGCCCTCCTCGGGTTCTCGTGCGAGGTCTTTATGGGCCGTGAAGATACCCTGCGCCAAGCACCCAATGTTTTCAGGATGCGACTCTTGGGAGCGACGTTGCGGGAGGTCGTTTCTGGCAGCCAGACCCTGAAAGACGCGATGAATGAAGCCTTGCGTGACTGGATTACGCAGGTGGCGCATACCTTTTATGTCATCGGAACAGTCGCCGGCCCGCATCCGTATCCCATGCTGGTCCGCGACTTTCAGTCCGTTATCGGACGCGAGACCAAAAAGCAGATTGTGCAGCACGCAGGGCGTTTGCCTGACTACCTGATTGCCTGTGTCGGGGGTGGGAGCAACGCGCTGGGCCTGTTTGCTCCCTTTCTCCCCGAAACCGCAGTCCACATGGTTGCGGTCGAGGCCGGGGGGCTCGGTGCAGGTCGGAATGCCGCCTCCATGTCAAACGGGCACGCGGGCGTACTCCACGGCAGCAAGACCTATATACTACAGGACGAGACCGGCCAGATTGCCGCCACGCACTCGCTCGCACCCGGATTGGACTATCCAGGCGTTGGACCCGAATTGAGCTATTGGAATGACCGGCAGCGCATTCGCTGTGTCACCGTCCAGGACGCGCAAGCAGTCGAAGGGATGCGTCTCCTGGCTGAGACCGAGGGAATTATTCCTGCCCTGGAGAGTGCGCATGCCGTCGCCTATGCCGCGACCCTCGTCCCCCAACTCCCAGCCACGGCCATCGTGGTGATTAATGTTTCTGGCCGAGGAGATAAAGATCTCCAAAGCGTGGCCAGCTTTCTGGGTGAAAACGCCTTATGACGCGCATTACCGATACCTTTGCCCAGTTGCAGGCCCGCAGAGAGGTCGGCCTCATCCCATTCATCACCGCCGGAGATCCTGATCTCGAGACGACCTTCGCGTTAGTCCATGAAATGGCACGTCAAGGGGCCGACATCATCGAACTCGGCGTTCCTTTTTCTGACCCGATGGCCGATGGGCCGACGCTGCAACGTGCCGCACAACGTGCCTTGCAGCACGGCACGTCGTTGGCTCAGGTCTTCGAGTTGGTGCGTCGGGTGCGACAGTCGCTCACGATCCCCATCCTGCTCTTTGGTTATTATAATCCGATCTGGCGTTACGGTGGGGAGCGCTTTGCCGCCGATGCGCGCCAGGCGGGAGTTGACGGCGTGCTGTGCGTTGATTTACCGCCCGAAGAAGCAGAGGAGTTGAAACGGGAGACGGATCGCCACGACTTGGATATGATCTTTCTCCTCGCCCCGACCAGTTCGCTTGACCGAGCCCAGCGGGTGCTGAGCCGGGCGCGCGGATTTATCTATTATGTCGCGGTGACGGGCGTGACGGGCGTGCGGGCCACACTCCCCGCGGATTTGAGCGCTATGGTTCGACGCATTCGCGCCATTTCCCCTGTGCCGGTTGGGGTTGGGTTTGGTATTTCCTCAGCGGAACATGTCGTGCGGGTCGCGGGCGTGGCTGATGCCGCTATTGTCGGCAGCGCCATTTCACAGGTCATTGAGCAATCGCTGGGACAGCCGGATCTGGTGCCGCGGGTGGGGGCGCTTGTGGCCGAACTCAAAACAGCCCTGCGCAGTATCGCACCCGCCGCGCGAAACGAGAGCGGGACTGCCCTCGCCCCACCACGGTCCTGACGACAGGCGAAGCGCACTGAAGGAAGAGCAGGTATGGCGGAACAGGCAGTCAGCGTACATCAAGAGGAGGGGGAGGCGATTTGGCTCAAATGTGCGACGTGTCAAGAAATTTTGTTTCGGAAGGAAGTCGAGCGGCGCCTTTTTATTTGTCCCAAATGTGGCGCCCATCTTCGACTGACCGCCGAACAACGACTGCTCACCATCGTTGACCGTGGCTCGTTCATTGAGCACGCCCCACACGTACACTCCACCGACCCGCTGGTCTTCACCGATCGAAAACCTTACGCGCAGCGACTCGCTGAGGCGCGCAGTCGGTCGGGACGTGCCGAAGCCGTTGTGTGCGGGGAGGCGACGCTTGACGGGCGTCGTGTTGCGCTCGGCTGTTTCGATTTCTCTTTTCTCGGGGGCAGTATGGGGACTGCCGTGGGGGAAAAATTGGCGCGGATTATCGAGCACGCCCGGGCAGAAAAACTGCCGGTTATTTTCTTCTCTGCCTCGGGCGGTGCCAGGATGCAGGAAGGCGTGCTCTCGCTGATGCAGATGGCAAAGATCTCTATGGCGCTGGGTCGTTTGCGAGACGCCGGGCTGCCCTATATCTCGGTGTTGACTGACCCCACGACGGGTGGCGTGGCCGCCTCGCTGGGCATGCTGGGTGACATCAATATTGCTGAGCCGGGCGCCTTGATAGGCTTTGCCGGACAACGCGTGATTGAACAGACGATCCGGGAAAAGCTTCCGCCGGGCTTTCAACGCGCGGAATTTTTGTTGGAACACGGCATGGTCGACCTGGTTGTTGAGCGCAAGGATTTGCGCGGGGTGTTAAGCCAGTTGCTCGGCCTGTTATGTCAGTCCGTCCCCACTGCTGACTCCACTCCAAGAGCGCCGCACTCTCCCCCATAACGCCCCATCCTGTAAGCTGCTATTCAGAAAGACAGGATGTCTGACTACTCAGAGACACTGGCGTGGTTGTACGGGCTCGAAGTCGAGCGTATGGACCTCAAGCTTGAGCGGACCACGCGCGCGCTCCGTCTGGGTGATGATCCGCAGCGCCAATTCCCCAGTGTTCATATAGCCGGCACAAACGGGAAAGGCTCCACCGCGGCCATATTGCACGCCATCCTCAGCGCTGCGGGGTACCAGGTGGGCTTGTTTACGTCTCCACATCTGATCGACTTTTGTGAGCGGATTCGGATTGGCCGGCGGTGGGTCTCTCCACCCGAGGTGGTGGATACGGTGGCGGCAATCAAGTCCGACCTCAAGCCGACAGGCCTGCGGTTGACTCCGTTCGAGATGATGACGGTGTTGGCTTTCCGTCTCTTTGCCCGAGCCGGTGTGGATATTGCCATTGTGGAGGTGGGTTTGGGTGGCCGACTTGATGCCACCAATGTCCTCACTCCCTTGGTGTCCATCATCACCAGTATCGGACTTGACCACCAGCAATATCTGGGGTCAACGCTGGCCGACATTGCGCGTGAAAAGGGCGGGATTATCAAGCCTGGGGTACCGGTCGTTCTCGGGCAGCTCGACCGGGAGAGCCGGGACGTTTTGGATCGGCGGGCTCGAGATCAAGGCAGTGCGACTCTGGCGTATGGCCAGGACTTTACCCTCGAGAAAGACGCTGCCGGCCGGTATTGCTACGGCGGAAAGCGCCATCAATACGATGCTCTTCAGCTTGCTCTGAACGGAAAATTTCAGGCGCACAACGCGGCGCTGGCTTTGGCGAGTCTGGAATATCTCCAAGACGCTTTCCCGGTCACGGCGACTCAAATACGGGTGGGATTACGGTCGGTACACTGGCCGGGCAGGTTGGATATCGTGTCGACGCAGCCCCTTGTCATTCTTGACGGGGCGCATAATATCCAGGCTCTGCACGCCTTACTGGCCGAACTCCCCGACCTCGCCCCGAATCGGCGCCCGGTTTTTCTTTTTGGGGTCATGCGGGATAAGGCGTGGCGTCCGATGGTAGCCGCCCTGGAACAGGTCGCTGCCGAGGTTGTGGTGACAGCGGTCGCGCAACCACGCGCCGAAGATCCGTATACGGTACAAAGGGCTTTCTCCGCCAACTGTTCCGTGCGCACCGTTGAGGGAGCCGCGGCAGCCTGTCGGCAATTGCTCCATCAAGTCGGGTCTCAAGATGTTATGGTGGTGTGTGGCTCGTTGTTCCTGGTTGGGGAAGTGCTGCCACTCTTTCCCCAAGCCGGCGTTGTCCCCACGGTCTCCCGGTCCGCACGTCCGCTGGCCTGAGAGAGTAGGTGGTCATGCAAAGAATTTTCTGTTTTCTTCTCTTGCTGACGCTGGCTTGGCTCAGCGGGGTAGGGGCCGTCTCCGCACAAGAACCCGTCGAGGTCAATGCCGACACGCTGCGCTATGAAGAGGACGGGGAGACGGTATCGGCGCAGGGGAACGTCGTTGTCACCAAGGGGCAAACAACGCTCACCGCAGATACGGTGAGCGTAAGCCGGACCAGGAATGAACTGCAGGCCCGCGGCAATGTTGTGCTGCAAGACCCTCAAGGGCATATTCGGGCCGAGGCCTTACGCCTGGAACTCACGGATGAAACCGGCGAAATTGAAAATGGCATCATTCACATGCCCCAGCGTCAATACACGATTAGCGGCAGGAAGCTCCAAAAATCATACGGCCAGAGCTATCATATTGAGGACGGAACGGTAACAACATGTGAGTGTAAAGATCACGAACGGGCGGATTGGCGGCTGGATGCGACCGAGTTTGATATTACGCTGGGGGGAACAGGCACCATTCGGGGCGGACTCTTGCGGGCTCGAGACATCCCGCTGCTGTATCTCCCCTATGGTGTGATTCCGGTTCGCAAGGACCGGCAAAGTGGCGCGCTGGCGCCCCGGACCAGCTTTTCGAGTAAGCGCGGTTTCCAGTGGGAACAACCCTTTTATTGGGCCATCAGTAAGAGCCAGGATCTCACGCTCACGGCGGATATTGAAACCTCTTCTCGGGTTGGACTCCTGGGAGAATACCGCTATGCGCCCAGTGAGCGGGTGGAGGGCGAGTTCTCCGCTTCTTATTTTAATGAACAGATTCGGGGGCCGGCTTCGACGACCTCACCGGTTGATCGCTGGAGTGTCACCGGAGCACATCGGCAGCGTGTGGCCGATAGTGTGGAGCTGTATAGCGATTTCTTTTTTGTGAGCGACGACTTCTTCTTGCGTGAACTCAATATCTCCTTCCATCCGGGGCTTGAGGATCATCAGCTCCGTTCCCGGCGGTTCACCGCCTCCCGGGTCGGCGGCCTGAAAACCTGGAAGCATGCCCAGCTCCGTTCCGAAGCGCGCTATTATCAAGATTTGCGGAACGATCAGGACGATGCCTTTCAGGTGCTGCCCCAGGTCGATTTTCAGGGCCAGCGCCGTTTCTGGAACGACCGTCTTGAAGCCGGGGTGACCCTGCAGGGCAGCCATTTTTTTCGGAATCGGGGCTACCATGGTCAACGCTTTGATCTCGCTCCCTGGATATCACTCCCGTTCTCCCTGGGCGGCTATGGCTATGGCTCAGTGACGGCGACTGGGCGAGAGACGGTCTACCATATGAGTTCTCGCGCGCGTGGACGACCGACCGTGCCCGGTTCCGGACGGCTGAAGGGTACGCAGACCCGAGAGACGGTCCAGCTTCAGGCTGAGCTCGGAACCCGTCTCTCTCGGGTTTTCGATGTCGGTTGGGGACGGGTGAGCAAACTCCAGCACGTTATCGAGCCGCAGGTCTCGTTCTCCTACGTCCCGCGGGTTGGTCAGGATGACCTGCCGCTGTATGATGCGCTTGACCGGATTAACCGACGCAGCCTCTTTGTGTATGGTGTTTCAAACCGACTTCTTGGGAAATTTGACCCGCTCCCTGGCGCTTCCAATCGGCAAGCCCGCGTCCGTGAACTGCTGCGTGTCTCGCTGACCCAGGCCTACGATCCGAGCCGGCGTCTGCGAGAAGAAGGCGAGCGCTTTGGCCTGAGTGAGACGGACCAGCATTTTTCTGATGTGGATATCAGTGCGCATATCCGTCCCTTCTCACTCTTTAGCCTGGTGGGGGAGACGACGTATGATGTGGACCAGGGAGATATGGTTGCTGCCCGCATCGGGGGATATCTGCGTGACCCCCGCCCGCTCCCTGAGACGAGCCCGTTGCTGCGCCACCTGCAGCGACGGACGAGCCTGGGGGTTTCGTATCGGACCATTGCCGACCGGTTGCTGAAAGAGATCAATTCCCGGGTCGTCCTGCGCTTGAATGAATATCTGACGCTCGCCTATTTCACGCGCTATGATCTGAATGGTCAAGCGTTTATCGGCTCGCGCTATTTCTTTCGTGTCCTCTCTCCGCAGAAGTGTTGGACGTTTGATTTCGGGGTTGTTGAGAAAGTGAACCCGGATGAGGTTGAGTTTCGGTTTTCCTTGTCTTTGGTGGGCATTACTTCAGCCGGAAAGAGCGCGTTTTGAGAGCAGCCTGTGCTCGTTTGTTCGGGGATCGTCTGATCGAGACGGCTGCATTGGACGGCTATGCAAAAGATATTTTCTGAAGAACGGCTGGCAGAGCAACTGGCTCGACTGCGCCGTCAGGGGAAGCGCATCGTCTTTACCAACGGCTGTTTTGACCTGCTCCATAGCGGTCATGTCTATACCTTGGCTCAGGCAAAGACGTTTGGCGACATCCTGGTGGTTGGTCTGAACAGCGATGCTTCGGCCAAACGGCTGAAAGGAGACAAGCGCCCAATTATGGATCAGGCGAGTCGTCTGACGCTGCTGGCTGCCCTTGAGGTCGTTGACTATGTCACCACGTTTGAAGAAGATACGCCGCTGGCATTGATTCGTCGGCTTCAACCTCACATCCTGGTCAAAGGGGGAGATTGGCGGCCCGAGGCCATTGTGGGAAAAGAGATTGTTGAACACGCCGGTGGACGGGTCGTTGCGGTCCGTCATCAGGACGGCTTTTCAACGACAAATCTGATTGAACGCATTCTTGTCGCCTATCGGGAATAGAGGCGCGGCTGTCCTGTGTTGCGCGAGTGTCACGCCTGTGGTATACGCAGATGCTTTCAGGAGGATAGCTGTGGCCCAGAGATGCGAAATTTGTGGAAAAGGCCCCGCGGTGGGTAATAACGTGAGTCACGCACACAACAAGACGAAACGCCGCTGGTTACCGAACCTGCAACGCGTGCGGGCAAAGGTCGCCGGTTCGGTCAAACGCCTGCGCGTCTGCACGCGCTGTATTCGTTCTGGAAAAATTGTGAAGGCGGCCTAAACTCACCCGTCCTCGCCCGTTGTCTCTATAAACCACCCGTCTACCGCCCCCTTTTTGACACCGAGGGGGCAACGCCCCTTAGGGAGCTACGCGTGACACCTTGACCACGCCTCTCACCCGCTCCAGGTTGCGCATGACACGCTGCAGGTCGGCGGCGCTCGGGATGAGAACCTCAAATACGTTGAGGGCGCGCTTGTCCGAAAGGGTGCGGACATCGGCACTGGAGATATTGAGGCCAACCGTACTGATCGCTTTACTCATATTGGTCAGGAGGCCGGGTCGGTCTTCGGACAGGACCTCGATTTTCACGAGACGCGCAGACTCTGCGGTGGGGTCCCAACTGACGGCAATATGCCGTTGGGGGTCACTCTCCAGCAGGCGCTGACAGGCAATAATATGAACGGTGACGCCTTTGCCGCGCGTGATAACGCCCACAATGCGTTCCCCAGGCAGGGGATTACAACAGCGTCCAAACCGAATCAGGACATTCCCGATCCCACCGACCTTCACGCCACTTGAATCCTCTGCTGGGGGTTTCTGGCGGATTTTTTCAAGCTCGATGGTATCCGCCGTCTGAGCGGGCATTTCGGTGGATTGCGGCAGGAGGGAGCTGAGCACCTGGCCGGCTGTCACTTGTCCGTAACCCAGGGCCGCAAAAAGGGTTTCTTCATCGCTGAATCCCAGCGCCTCCAGCGTTGGTCCGATTCTGCGTTGTTTGCGCACCGCCGTCAGCGAGCTGTGATTGCGGGCTAACTCCCGCTCAAGGAGCTCTTGCCCAAGGGCAACGCTGCGTTCTCGCTGTTCTTCTTTGAGCCAGTGCCGAATCCGGGCTTTGGCCTTTGGGGTTTTGACAATTTTCAGCCAGTCTTTGCTGGGCGATTGGTTTTTGGTTGTGACGATTTCGACGACATCGCCGTTTTGGACCTGATAGCGCAAAGGAACCTGACGGCCATTCACCCTGGCGCCGGTGCAATGATTGCCGACTTCGGAATGAATGCGGTAGGCAAAATCGATCACCGAGGCGCCCCGCGGGAAACTGTTGAGGTCGCCTTGCGGGGTGAAGGCGTACACTTCTTCGGTAAAGAGGTCTTCTTTGATGGTGTGCAGAAACTCTTGAGGGTCCTGGACGTGCTGTTGTAACTCAACCATTTGGCGCAACCAGGCGAAACGCTGCGCCTCCTCCTGTCCTTGGCCGTCTTTATACGTCCAGTGGGCGGCGATCCCTTCCTCTGCCACCCGATGCATCTCGCGGGTCCGAATCTGAATCTCGATCCGTTCCCCATACGGCCCAATGACGGTGGTATGCAGCGACTGATACATATTCGCTTTGGGCAGGGCAATATAATCCTTAAAGCGACCCGGAACGGGACGCCAGTGACTATGGACTATGCCTAACGCCTGATAACATTCGCGCATGGATTGGACGACAATACGGAAGCCGACCAGGTCATAAATCTGACTGAAGATCAGATTCTGAGACCGCATTTTTTGATAGATTGAATAGAAGTGTTTCGGGCGACCGGAGACCTGGGCCGTAATATCGGCCTCGACCAAGGTCTTCATGAGGATGTCAATGACCTCGGTAATGTATTGCTTCCGCTCGCTCTTTTTCTTGATAATATTCCGCTTCAGCTCGGAGTAGACCTTCGGGTGCAGATAGCGTAGCGAGTTATCCTCGAGTTCGCTCTTCATCCAATAGATGCCCAAACGGTGGGCGAGCGGGGCATAAATTTCCAGCGTCTCCGACGAAATCTCACGTTGTTTGTCCTCACTCAGATAGGAGAGCGTACGCATATTATGGGTGCGGTCGGCGAGCTTCACCAGAATAACCCGGATATCTCGCGCCATGGCAAAGATCATTTTCCGAAAATTTTCGGCCTGACGCTCTTCCCGCGTGGTGAAGTGAATTTTGCTGATTTTTGTTACCCCATCGACCAGGCCCGCGACCTCATTGCCGAAATGCTGTTCGATCTGATTGAGCGTGGTTAAGGTATCCTCCACCGTATCGTGCAGCAGGCAGGTGACGACGCTCGGCACATCGAGCTTCATATCCGTAATAATTTCGGCCACCCCGACCGGATGGATGAAGTAGGGCTCGCCAGAGTGGCGCTTCTGACCCTGATGCATACGCTCCGAAAACGCGTACGCATCCGTGATCAGGCCGACCTTCGCCTCGGGATGATAGGACTGGACTTTCGTAATAATTTTATCCAGGTCGCGGTGGTGGTTCATCCGGTTCCTATGGGTGGTGCGTCGCACGTTGAGGGAGCGGAATCGATGCGCAGGGGGGAGAGGTCCAGGCGTGATACGCGTATTCTTTCCGCACACAGAATGGCGTGTAAGGCGGCGACACCGGACTCGAGCCGATCGTTGATGACGCAATAGTCATAACGGGCTAACTCCCGGGTCTCTTCCTGGGCACGTCGAATGCGCTGCGTAATGGCCGCTTCCTCGTCGGTCCCCCGCGTGCGTAAGCGCTCTGCCAGTGTTTGCCACGAGGGCGGCAGGATAAAGACGAGCACGGCCTCTGGATAACACAACTTGAGCTGCTCAGCCCCCTGGACATCAATGTCCAGCAGCAGGTCTTGACCCGTGTTGAGCCTACTCTCAATAGTCGTGCGCGTCGTACCGTAGTAGGCATTGTGGACCTGAGCCCATTCGGCAAAGGCGCCCTGATCCCGCAGCGAAAGAAAAGTCGCCTCGCTCACAAAGTGATAGTCTTCGCCGTCCACTTCCCCCGCTCGGCGCGGTCGGGTGGTATGCGAGATCGACCAACCGAGATAAGATGTTCTCGCAATCAGTTCATGCGCCAGGGTGGTTTTCCCAGCCCCAGAGGGGGCTGACAGGATCAGCAGAATCCCACGCCGAGAGAAGCGCACGCGTTGAGCGGCATCGTCCAGCATACGTTATTCTATATTTTGCACTTGTTCGCGGATTTTTTCCACCTCTTCCTTGGCCTGGACGACGAAATGACGAATGGACACGTCATCTGCCTTTGCGCCGATCGTGTTGATCTCGCGTTGCATCTCTTGGAGGAGAAAGTCCATCCGCTTCCCAACCGGCTCGGCCAGGCGGAGGAAATCGGAGAACGCCCCGAGGTGGCTCTGGAGCCGGACGTATTCCTCAGTGATATCACTCTTTTGGGCCAGACTCGCCACATCCTGCAGAACGCGACGGCGCTCAGAGTCGAGCTGGGGCAAAAGCGCGCTGACCTTGTCTGCCAGTTTCCGGCGCGTGGCCTGTTGGGTGTGGGTGCTGCGCCGCCCGACGCTTCGACGTATTTTTTCGAGGGTTGCAATCCGCCCGCGAAGATCGCGTTGCAGAAATTTCCCTTCGCGCCGGCGGTGTCGCTCCAGCGCGGTGAGGGCCCGTTGCAGCGCTTTCTTTGACGCCTCAAACTCGACGCCGGAGGGCTGGTGCGCTTCGGCGACCTGGAACACTTCTGGTCGGGACAGAAAAAACTGGAGGCTGAGGTCTCCACCCAGGTCGAGTGCACTCTTGAGTTGCTGCGCAGCCCGTAGATACGCGCGCGCAAGCTCAATATTGGGCACCACCGCGTACGAGCGTGCTGTTTGCCCTGAGAGGGTGAGGAAGACTTCGACCCGCCCACGCTTCACCTGGGTGGCAACCAGTGCCCGCAATGCGTCCTCAACGGCGAGAAAGCCGCGGGGCAGGTGGAGTTTGACTTCGAGAAAACGGTGATTGACCGCACGGATATCGACCGTCGCCCGTCCGCCCGAAAAGGCGAGGCTGCCGTTCCCAAATCCGGTCATACTTTTCATGGCTGGGGTGTCCTTAATGCTGTTTTCAATTCTTTCGGATTAACGCTTGCCGTACCGACTTTGCCGACAACGACTCCCGCCGCGTGGTTGGCGAGAATGGTGGCGGCCTCGAGTCCGGCCCCGGCCCCGAGGGCGAGCGCACATACGGCAATGACGGTGTCACCTGCCCCGGTGACGTCAAAGACCTCACGGGCGGTGGTTGAGAAATGGGCCGCGCGCCGATCCGGTTGAAAGAGGCTCATGCCTTCTTCACCGCGAGAAACAAGCACGGCCTCCGTGTCCCACAGCTCAAGCAGTTGGCTGCCGGCCTGGTATAAGGCGGCGTCGTTCACAATATCGATCTGGGTGGCTTGTCCTGCTTCCTCTTTATTGGGTTTGATCAGACTCGCGCCGTGATAATGACCAAAATTTTGGCGTTTCGGATCGATCACGTAGACAAAGTCCCGTTGCCTCCGCAGCGTGGCCAGTAAGTCGAGCAGCTCGGCCTCAATCAGCCCTTTGCCATAGTCCGACACCACACAGACATCACAGTCGTGTATATGCCGCTGGATAAAGGTCCGCAGGCGCGCTCGGACGCGCGCGCTCGGACTCTCGGTCGGGTCGCGATCAAGGCGGACGACTTGCTGGCTGTGGGCAATGATACGGGTTTTGCTAATCGTCTCATACGGACTACTGGTCAACATCCCCTCGACGCCTGCGCCGTGTCCTCGTAATGCTTTTCGCAGGAGTCGGCCGGCCTGGTCCTTGCCCACGACGCCACAGACCGTCACCCTGCCGCCCAGGGCGCGAATATTTGTCACCACATTCCCGGCTCCTCCGGCGTGCAGGCTCTCACGCGTGACCCGCACAACAGGAACCGGTGCCTCGGGTGAGATACGGTTGACCTGGCCCCAAATGTAACGATCGAGCATCAGGTCGCCAATGACCAGTACCCGAACGCCTGAGAAGCGCGTGAGTATGGAGGCGAGGTTGCCGAACGCCTGACGGCGGCGAGAAGACGGGGGCTTCATAGCGATCCTTTCAGTCGCTCACGGCGCTGCCGCCAGAAGTTCGTAATACAGGGCTTCATTGGCGCGCGCCGTTGTCTCGATATCAAAATGCGCCCGGACTTTGGCTTGTCCCTGGGCGCCCAAAGTCTTCGCCCAGTCAGGACGGCGCACGCACTGGAGAAGGGCGTTGCGCAAGGCCGAGGGGTCCTGGGCCGGTATGAGGAGACCTGTTTCGCCATCGGTTATGAGCTCGGGAATGCCGCCAACCCGGCTTGCCACCACCGGGAGACCCGCCGCCAGGGCTTCAAGAACGGCCACGCCCAGGCCTTCCCAGACGGGAGTGTGGACAAAGATGTCTGCGGCAGCTAGATACGCGGCCACATCTTGACAGAATCCGGCAAAGTGAAACACGGAAGCCAGACCTAGCCTCCGTACCAGGGCTTCTAATTCCTGCCGGAGGGGTCCCTCCCCGCAGATGAGGTAGTGCAGGGCGGGCGCGTGGCCGGTCTGCTCGGCGCGCTGGCCCGGCTGCTGGCTGGAGTGGAGCTGGGCTGCGGCCTCGATCAGGGTGTGGGGCGATTTGCGCTGCGTCAGCGCACTGGCCATGAGAATAACGGTGGTATCATCGCCGAGTCCGTACTGGCGTCGAACGGTCAGACGTTGGGCGGCAGTTGGCAGAAATTGCCTGGTGTCAATGCCGCTCGGGATGATACGGATAGCCCTGTCGGAAACAGGCGCGGTGCCCAGCGCCGCCGCCACGCCCGAGGAGATCGCGATGAGCATGTCCACCTGTCTGCCATACAGAAACCGATGCCACCAGCCCGTCTTGATCGGGTAATCCATCCGACGCGTGACCAGGCGGCGGACGGGCAGGGCGTGGAGCCACGGGCTGAGGGCATGAGCCCTGGCCGTATGGAAATGCACCAGGTCGTAGTGTTCTCTACGGACCAGACGGCGCAGCCGCCAGCCTGCCAGGCCGTCGAGGTGATTACGGATCGAGAGCGGCTGAACGGCGAGCTGGTCGTGTTGGAGGCGCTGGGCCAGGACACCGTGCAGCGGAGTGGCCACGTGGGAGATATGGCCAGCTCGATGCAGGTAGCGGGTCAGGCCCAACACCTGAGTCTCTCCGCCTCCCCAATTCCGTTCTGGGTCAACGTGCAGGATGCGTAACCGGCGTGTCATGAGAAGTGTTCCGGGGCGAGCCCTGCGCAGAATCCGGGGTCTGCTCCCGCAGCTTGGCATATTTCAGGAAAACGTAGAAGGCCGAAGTCGCAGCAACAAAAAGGCCGGGAAGCCCGTCTCTGATACAGCCGCGGAGTAAATAAAAACTCAGGAAGCGCCACAACGGACGAAACAAGACGTCGCGCAGATGACTCTGGCGCTTCCGCAGCATCAGCTCGCGGGACGAGATATCTGTCAGGCTGTTTACGGTGCGGAGATGGTCGCCGATATCGGTATAGGTATAGTGATGGAGGTTGCCGCTCAGGCGCTCGGAGCGGCCATGCAGGAGCACCTTCTCATGGGGATCGACACCTCCCCACCTGACCTTGTGTTTCCGAAAGAGTCGGAGCCGATAGCTCGGGTACCAGCCGTGCCACCACCAGCGGCCTAAATAGTGGACGAGACGCGGTATGTAGAAGCCGTCGACTGCGGGGTCATCCCGTTGCAACACCGCCTGAATCTCATTCTGAAGGGGCGGGCTGACTTCTTCATCCGCATCAATGTTGAGTATCCACTCATGGCTTGCCTGAGAGAGGGCAAACCGTTTTTGCTCAACATAGCCCGGCCACGCCCGCTGAATGATACGAGTCGAATAGTCTTGACAGATCTCTAGGGTCTTATCGGTGGAAAATGAGTCAACCACAATGATCTCGTCGCACCACTTGACGCTTTCAAGACAGCGTCGAATAATCTGCTCCTCATTAAAGCAGACAATACAGCACGAGACGGGGCGTCGGGGAACGCGGCGTGTCTGTTCGCTGGCGACAGACGCCGTGCGACGCCGTTTTCGTTTGGCGTATTCGCGGTCTTTGCGGCGACGCATAGACTGCAATTTTTCGAGCAAGACTCGGCGCTGCTTGGCTGATGGCAGCGGAGGACCGAGATAGGCATACAAAAAGAACAGCCGCTCAGTCTGGCGTGCCTGACGGCCTACAGTCCGATCCAGCTGTACCAGATTTTTGACGCGCCGCCTCAACGTCAGGCGCAGGTCGTGTGTGATGCGATCAAGATCAACCAGACAAAACCGCCACCTCGGTCCGTGCTGCGCTTGGCATTCTTCCACGAGGAGGTTGGCGTCTCTCAGATCTCCGCTATACAGACCGGCGGCGTGAAAAGACCGCACGAAGAGCGCCAGTTTGCGCAGAAAGAGACGCCGCTGCGCCACCGACCAGTGCGGCGCAGACTCCCGCCAATAGTCCGAAAGTGGGGGATGCGGTAGCGCCTGGCTGATATACACACTTTCCTGCACCAGACCGGCTTTCCGCTTCTCCACAACGGCCAGGGGTTGAGGAACGGGAAAGCCATGCGTCTGTAATAGCCGCGCTCCACGCCACGACCGGCGCGCCGGGGAGCCATGGATCAAGGCATCCGCCCGGCGCCGCCAGTGCGTCAGGCGGTGACGTTTGACAACGACCGACTGGATTGAGTCGGACATGAGCGTCACGGTCGTGCCCGCGTCCTGTTTGAAAATACGGATGGACTGCCAATGGATGGGCTGTGAGGAAACGAGGTCGGTGACTCGCGCGGCCTCCAGGTGTGAGTGGATAATGGCGGGCAATGCCGGCCTGACGGAACTCGTAACGCTCACAACGCTGGGCTTCCCTACATATAGCCGAGATCGGTCAGACGCTTTTCCAGGTCGGCCTTTTCGGTCTCTGACATGACGAACTCCAGCGCTGCGCTCAGCCGGCCGCGTCGGATGTCCTCAATCCGGTGCTGCAGCAGCCCGGCCATATCTTGGCGTTGGTTGACCAAGTTGTGCTGTTCCGCAGGATCGTTCGGGAGGTGATACAGCTCTGCCGGAATGTGCGGATTGTTGGGGGCGTAGATGTATTTCCACTCGGGCGTTCGCCAACCGACCCGCTGATCGCGCGGATCTGAACGAACGCGCAAAAACGCTTCGATATAGGCCTCCAGGCCGAGCGGGGTATCGTCCAGCAGCGCCGGTTTGAGACTCGTAGCCTGAAGCCCACTCGGAACCGGGACGCCAACCAGGTCCAGCAGGGTTGGCAGGGCGTCGATCTGGCGGACGAGTTGAGGGACGCGTTTGCCCGTCGGCAGGCGGAGTGAGTCTGCCCCGGCTCCCAGCATGGAAAAGACCAGCGGCACACGCACGAGGTCCTCAGAAACGTCCATCTCATGCCCTTCGCGCTTGATCGTTTTACGTCCGGATAAGTCACGCACGAGGCGATACCAACGGTATTGGAGGTCTGTCTTGACGACATGTTCGCCATGGTCGCCATGCACCACGACCAGGGTATTCTCAGGCAGCACGGCCAGCAGTCTGTCCAATTCGACGTCCAGACACGAGAGCGCCCGCTCGTAGCGATTTCGGCCGTAGGCCCGGCCTCGAAAAGCCGGCAGGATATGACGGTGATGGTGCAGTTCCCACAAGTGTAAAAAGCCGAACCAGGGTTGCCGGACCGTCAGGCTTTGCAGGCGCTGCCGAAAATCCGTGCCCCAAGGCGTAGACAGATAGGCTGACCCCTCTCGAAAATGATAGACGTCAAAACCGCGATTGAGATCGGTCTCAGGAAAGAGTGGGCCACTCACTTCCGCCCAGGTATGGTAGCCCTGCGCCCGGAAGGCGTCGGCCAAAGACGGAACTGCCGGATTCAGTTTCAGACCGAAAATTGAACGAATGCCGTGCACGAAAGAGTAGCTGCCGGTCAGCAGGCTGGCCACGCAGGGCGTTGTGGACGAAGCCGAGGCAATGGCCTGCGTGCAGGCCACGCCGGAGCGAACAAGGCGGTCCAGAGTCGGCGTCCGCGCGCCGCGGTCCTCGCCGACAACGGCGTCTGCGCGCAAACAGTCAATTAAGAGAAAAAGGATATGAGGACGATTCATACAGATATGCCGGTTGACGCTGATTCCCGGGCCGTGCTTATGGCAGCCGGCCACGACCGAGGATGTCACGCGCCTTCTCAAGTACCTGCTCGGGGGTAATGCGCTGCATACACGCCCGCTGAATTCTACAGTCTCGCGTATAACACGGACTACACGCCGCCGGTCCGCGCACAACAAAATCTTCCGAACCCCAGGGGGCCGAGCGGAGAGGGCTGGTGGCGCCCCACAGGGAAATCACGGGCGTTCCAACTGCTGCTGCAATATGCATGGGGCCTGAATCCGGTCCAATGCCGAGCCGGGCACGCGAAAAAATACCGATCAGATCACGCACACTCGTTTTCCCACTCAAATCCGTCGCTTTGGTTTCTCCCAGCGCGGCGCTGACCTGGCCCGCAAATACCATCTCTCCCGGCCCTCCAATCAACACCGTGCCCATATCATACTCTTGCTGGAGGGTCCGTGCCACCTGAGCGGTTGCCGTTGGAAACCAGAACCGACTTGGCCAGCGCGAGCCAAGAAAAAAGGTGACATACGGACGTGGGGTAGCGGCGAGTAAGGTGTCGATATGTCGCTCTTCTGCCTCTCGCAGCCGGAGGTCAAAGGCTACCCCGTCGTCGGGCAGACCCAGCGCGTCCGCAAAGCGTAGATATTGCCAAAGTTTGAGAGAAAGGTCCGGAACGGGATCAATCCTGTGGGTATTGCACAGCCAATTGCCCTCCTTTGTGTTCTGACGATGAAACCCCAGCCGAACCGGCGCCCGCGACCAGAGGCCGACCAGGCCACTCTTGGCATGGCGCTGCAGGTCGAGGACCAGATCAAACTGTTTAGACCGAATCGTTTGGAGAAAGGGCCAAAACTGCCGAGACCCTTGAGACCGGTCATAGAGCAATATCTCATTGAGGGCTGGGTGCGCTTCGAGCAAGGGAGCTGCCGCCGGTTCCACCGCCCAGGCAATATGCGCCTGTGGATAGCCCCGCCGGACGCGGGTGAGTAAGGGCAGCGCGCGAGTCACATCCCCAATTGCTCCGAAGAGAAGGATGAGAATACGGTCGGGTTGGATGGCAACAGTGGGCCGCGTCACACTCTGGATGGTATAATAAATATGCGGCTGCGTCTCCTGGCTCCAGGCTGGAACCTGGAGAGTAGGGATACCATCGCCCTATGTGACAAGGTGATGTCCCGCACACCTGTGGCGTGTCATAAGTCTTCCGGCCTGAGTCCTGTACGTTTCGCAATGCGACTGAGCATGCGCGGGCCGATTTCCTCTCGGTCGTGAAACGCAAAAACGAAATCCGGATGGTCTTTATGAGCTAAGGTGCGGTGAGACCCGGAGGTGGGTTTGACTGTCCAACCCATACGCTGCAATGCGGCGAGGACACGTCTTGCACGGCTACTGCGCCAACCGACTCATACAGAGGCAAACACGACGTGAATTGGCGCCACCGGATGCTCACCCGCCTCAATCCGCTCTGCGAGAACCCGGAGCGCCAGTGCCTCTGCCTGCGCAATGGCCGCGTCTCGGCTGGGCCCATACTTCATGACTCCCGAGAGTTCGGCGACCTCTGCTATCCAGCGACCGTCTTCTTCCTGCTCTGTCTCAATCGTGAATCGCATATTGATTCGACCATAGCAAAAAACAGTCTGATTGATAATGCTGAATCCATTCGCCGGAAATGCCTGTCCGTGTCTCAGGCCTTGTGGAAATCCCTTTGTTCCACGAGCGGAAGCAGCCGTCCCTCAGGATCAAGTTTCGCGATTGAACGTCGAAGGCGGGCAAGGTTGCGGTTGCGATAGGAAGAGGGGAGAGACGTGGAAAAGATGCGTGCCCGGTCGAAGTCGATAATGAGCACCTGGTGCTGAGCAGAGTCATTCCGAACGAGAATATTCGTAAGATTGAGGTCCGCATGAGAGATGCCATTCTCATGCATGGTGTTGATCGTTTGTAAGACTTTGTCAGTAACAACCCGACGTTCCTCAATAGGCGGTTTGGTGTGTAGCCATTCCCGCCAGTTGAGGAACCCCTCGGCTTCACGCGTTATCAGGGTCCCTCGATAGAATCCAAAAGACAGCCACTCAACCTTAGCGCCCAGAACTTCAACCGTCGGAACGCCCCGTTCGCGGGCTATGACTGTAGTGCGTAATTCTGCAAAGGGACGAGGTGGGTGGTCCCAATACTGATCGTGAATAAAATGGCGAACAAAACCACCACGTTGATAGCGCCGGACAATAGCCGGGCTGTGCGTGTCGAACGGAACGCGATAGATTGTGCCTCGCCCGCCCTGGAGACGGTCTGCCTTGCCATCTTTGATTGCTTCCAGCGCGTTGAGCAGCGCAGACCCGTGTTCGTCTTTGAGCCACCAGGTACAGGCGGTGGTCGCATGCTCAGTAAACCCGTTTGGAGGTATTAGAGAACGGAAGAAGGCGAACCTCGGTCGGGGGGCGGCATTGCTGGCAAGGCGTTTCATCTTCCGTCTGCCACTCACTGACAATTATGTCGCGTCCGAGTGTGAATGACCGGAAGGAGGAGGCACGCTGCCCTGCGGTTCAGGCGGCTCGGCCGTCAGCCCGTTTTGCATTTCCCACAGTTTGGCATAGGTGACAAACACCGCGTAGGAATCGAATAACGCTGTCGTCAAGCCAGTCATGCCGTGCCGCCACTCGCCCTTGCCAAGATAAGAAGAAAAGAACGTGCCAAGCGGAGGGAAGATAAAATGCCAGGATTTGGCCGGCTTGTTTTGCCTAGCCCATTCTTTGGCATTTGTCGACGTTGTGACATTGAGTGCGGCAAAGCGTTCTTGGAGTGTCATGGTCACTCTACTGGCTGTGGCTTATCTGCACAGTCTGGAGCGTAGACCGTTTGAGAAGCCTATCAACCCCGGCCAACACATCGTGGGCCGTTACCAGTTGCATACACTCTTCGGTGCCACGTGGGCAGGAAGGACCACCATGCCGGCGACAGGGACGACAAAACAAATCCTCTTTTTCAACAATCACCGCATTGTCGCTATACGGACCGTACCCTAAGCTCGGCGTCGTCGCGCAAAAAATCGCAACAACCGGAACCTGCCGCGCAACGGCAAGGTGCATGGGCGCACTGTCATTGCTGATGACCACCCGGGCCCGATCAATGAGGGCCATAAACGTTTGCAGGTCGGCCTGACCGACAAGGTTGAGAAGACCCGCCACCTGAGCCCGATCTTCGATCTCCCGCGCTACGGGCACGTCATCCGGGCCGCCGCACAACACCACGCGTCCGTAGTGACGTGCCAGAGAGCGAACCAGGGCGCTATAGCCTGCCGTTGTCCAACGTTTGGTATACCAGACCGAGCCTGGACACACGATAAACACCGGGTCGGAGGCGGCAATCCGGGCCTGGCCAAGGAGTTGCTGGGCCTTGGTCTGGGCGGCGGGGTGACAGGCGACATACGGGGTGCGGTCGCAGGCTTCGGGCTCAAGACCAAAAGCGCGCATAAGGCACAAAATACGCTCAACTTCGTGGCGGTCGGTGTCTCGCTGGGCGGTCTGATGATAGAAAAACCAACCGGGGCTTTGGCGAAATCCAACCCGGTGTGGAATGCCCGCCAGAGCCAGCAGCAGCGCGGTCCGAAAGGATTTATGCGGGGCGACCGTCAGCGTAAACCGCTGGCGTCGGAGCCGCTGGACGGTCCGCAGCATACCGAGCACTCCTCGGTCGTCCCCACGCTTGCTATCCACGAGAACGCTGTCCACTGCGGGGTGATCCTGGACCAGCGGTCGCGCCTGGGGGGTCGTGAGGACAGTCAGCGATTCAAGGTCGAGTTCGCGCCGCAGGGTACTGAGGAGCGGAGTGGTCAAAATCACGTCTCCAAGAAAACCGGTCTGGGCAACGAGGAGACGCTCCATCAGGCGGTCTCAACCTTCCGGAGACGCAGCACTAAATTGTCTTCCAGCAGGAGACGGGGGTGACACAGCCAGCGCAGCAGCTTGCTGTTCTCCTGTCGCTGGTGCGGATTTTTCTCGCGTATCCACAGCGTATACCAGGTGTAGGCTGTCACGGGTAAGCCCAGTGTCGCCAGCAAGAAACGCGAATAGAGCTTGACCTTGCTGTGACCCAGGCGTTCCAGCTTGAGCCCGTTTTGCTTGCACAGATAGTATAAGATCGGGAGCTCAATCGGATAGTTGTGAAACCGATGGGCGTGGTTGAGGGGAGTCTCAAACGGAATAAAGCGTCGTTTGGTCTTGTGGTAGCCGCTGAGCATAAAATGCACCCGCGAGTTCAGGCGCATAACATTGGGCGTGGTCAAAATTAACGCTCCGCCGGGTTTGAGAACCCGAGCGAGCTCGCCCAGCGCCGCTTGGTGATCGGACAGGTGCTCAATGACCTCAATCAGCAAAACCACATCAAAACTGGCATCGTCGTAGGGCAGCCGGTGACGCAGGTCTACGCCGTAATCAATGGGGATGCCGTTCTTGTCCGGCCCGCTGGCTTCAAAGTTGGTCCCTCTGAGCGTGAAACGTCGATGTTGTAACGACGCTAAAACATCCCCCTCTTTACAGCTGATATCGAGGAGGGTTTTCCCCTCGTCAGGAATATCAGCCAGCAGGGCGGAAACAGCTTGAATAAGGAACGGCGCGGCCATAGCGCTCTTACTCTCCGTTTTTTTGCTTTCCTCTTCCTTTGAGTTGAGACTCAATAGAGGCCAATAACTGCTCGACATCGCTGACCTCCATATCGATACGGAGAGCAACGAGCTTATCCGTGGCAAACGGAAACTTCTCAAGCTTCACCAGATCTTTTTCCGTCGTCACCACGAAATCACACGCTCGGCTGGCTGACAGCATCGTTTGCCAATCCCTTTGTGTATAGACGTGATGATCTGGAAATACCATCATGTCTATAATTTCCGCTTCGGCCTCTCTGACAAAACGGTGGAACACAGCTGGAGCTGCAATACCGCTTACGGTCATAACCTTCTTATGCGCCAATAAGAATAAGGGCGACTCTTGCCGCTCCTCACGTGTGGGGTGAATAAGCGCGGCCGGACGTGGGTTCGCAAAAAAGAGGGGTTTCTCTTGTCTATGAAGGGCTGCGGCGGAGTCCCGCTGAGCCTGCACCGTCCCCCCCTTCGTCACAACGACTATATCTGCTCGACGTATTGAGGTGGCCGGTTCGCGGAATGGGCCGGCAGGGAGCAGCCATCCCGTGGTCTCTCTTTGCTGGGCATCAAGCAGCAGGATGTCGAGGCTGCGGCCTAAGCGTCGATACTGAAAACCATCATCCAGAATCAAGACCTCAACGCCATAGGTTTTCTGCGCGAGCCGAGCCGCTCGGACACGGTCGCGTCCGGCCAGAACGACGCCGCAAAAGGTTCTGGCCAGCATCACGGCTTCGTCTCCGACCTCTTCCGGCGTGGCCTGAGCGCGCCCGTCCGTGCCCACTGTTGTGACGCCATTGTTCTTTCCCTTATAGCCTCTTGAGAGAATGCCGACCCGGTACTGCTGAGCGTGCAGCAAACGAGCCAGCCAGAGAACGAAAGGTGTCTTCCCCGTCCCGCCAACGGTGAGATTGCCCACGCTAATGATATGCAGGGGGAGCTGCTCACTGCGCAGGACGCCCCTCTCGTATAAAAAATTGCGGCCTCGGACAACGACTGAGAACAGGAGTGAGAGGGGAATGGCCGCCAGCCAGCCCAATAGGCCGAGGACGCCCTGACGAGTCCATATTTTCTGGACGAGACGCTGGGGGGAAATCATACGCCTGCTATGGGTGGGAAGGAGCGCGGGTCGGACAGTGCTGAAGGACAACGCTTACGGTGCGCTCAACCGCGCCTTGTTGCTGCTCAATGGTTTGGCGCGCACGCGCTCCAGTCTTTTGTCGTAAGTCGGCATCGGTCAGCAACGGCAGAGCGGCGTCATACAAACTTCGCGCATCGTGAATTTCAATCCCCCCTTGGGCTTTTTTCAGTTCCACGACAATCGACGAAAAATTTTGTGTATACGGACCAAAACAGACCGGGACCCCTGCTAAGGCCGGTTCAATCATGCTGTGCCCGCCAGGACCTCGGATCAGACTGCCACCCACAAAGACGAGCGCAGCCGCGGCATAAAAACTGGCAAGCTCGCCGAGTGTATCCAAGAGAAACACCTCGGTGTCAGGCGGGGCTGGTGCGGCGCAGGCGCTGCGTTTGATATAGCGCCAGCCCTGCTGTTGTAATAACGCCTCGACGTGAGAAAAACGTTCTGGATGACGTGGAGCAAGCAGTAACAGCAGGTGGGGAAGACGGCTCCGCAGCTCCCGAACGGCCTGGAGGAGCAGCGCTTCTTCGGAATCATGCGTGCTTGCGCCAATAAGCAACGGCCGGTCGCCACAACCGGCCTGGGCCAAGAGTGCCCTGCCGGCATCCCCGCCGGCGTTCACGCCGTCAACCTTGAAATTGCCTGTCACCCGAACCCGTCGAGCATCTGCGCCGGCGGCAATAAGGCGCTGCGCATCTTCCCGCGTCTGCATGCAACACGCGCTGAGGCTCTGCAAGATTGGACGAAAAACGGGGGAGAGCAGGCCATAACGCCGTCGTGCGCGTCTGGAGAAGCGGCCGCTCACCAGCAGGGTCGGGATACGCTGACGGGCAAGGCTGGCTAACATATTCGGCCACAGCTCTGTTTCGGTGAAAAAGAAGATCCGGGGTCCGATCCGCTTGAGGACGCGGCGACTCACCAGCGGATAGTCGAGGGGGAAATAGAACACCCCATCCGCCTCGGGGCAGCGTTCGGTCGCGGTTTGGTAGGCGGTTGGGGTTTGCACCGAAACCAGCAGCGGCGTGTCTGGAAAGCGTTCCTTCAGCGCGGATAAGAAGGGCCGCGTGGCGAGGAGTTCGCCCACAGAAGGGGCGTGCAGCCAGAACGGCGCGGTGTTCCGGGTCAGCCGGATAAGGTCTGGGGGCAGCCGTCCGAGTCGCTGCCCCAAGCCGATGCGATAGCGTGGCCTCAGAACGAGCGCCATGACCGCCACCGGACAAGCGATAACAAGCAGGGCCGTCAAAAGAATATTATAGGCAGCGAGGCTCATGATCGCTCGAAATACGTATCCGCCTGCTCGGTGATGACCCGTAGACTCTCTTCCAGTTCTCGCCGCTTCTGTTCCAGTTGCGTGGGGGTGGTATCTTCCGGAACGGAGATAGGGGACCCCACCATGTAGACGACGCGACTGAAGGGGAAGGGGATCATGAGACGATCCCAGCTCCCAATTCTGGTATGCCAGGCCGCACTATACGTGGTCGGATACACCAGGGCGCCGGTGGCACGGGCAAGCTGGAGTACGCCGGATTTGGCGTGCTGGTCAGGTCCCTGGGGGCCGTCCGGGACAACGATGAGATCATAGCCGAGTCGATAGGCCTCGACCATTCCCTTGAGACCCCCGACCCAACCGCGAGAAGACGAGCCTCGGATCGCGTCTATCCCAAAGCGCTTGAGCACGCGAGTGGTAATTTCCCCGTCGCGGTGGATACTGTTCATGACGCAGGCCTTTGGGCCGCGATAGCCAAAGCGCATGAGCACAATGCGGCTATGCCAGAATGCCATGATGATCTGTTCGCCCCGCTTCCACCGCGCGAACAAATCGTCCCCTCCAATATAATATTTTCTGGTCGTCCCCCTGAGCAACCAGAGGAAGGCACAGGCGAGGCTGGCCCATAGACGAATTTTTATCTCTTCCCGGAGTGGGAAGCGTGGCTGCTGACCGAACGGGTGTGACCGGTGTGCAGAGTCAGCAGCGGCCGACCCGGAAGCAGGCTGAGTCGAATCGAGCATACGCGTCAGGCAGCCGAACGTGGCACGGCGCGAAATTGGAGCTCATACAGGCGTCGGTAGTGCGTGTTGCGTGCCAGGAGTTCTTCATGCGGTCCTTCTTCCATGATGTGGCCGTTGTCTAAGACAACAATCCGGTCGGCCTTATGAATGGTTGATAAGCGGTGGGCAATCACCAGCACGGTCCGCCCGACCATCAGATGTTCGATGGCGTCCTGGACCAGGCGCTCCGATTCGTTATCGAGTGAAGAGGTGGCCTCATCCAGGATCAACATGGGAGCGTTTTTCAGGAGCGCCCGCGCAATAGCGAGCCGTTGGCGCTGACCGCCGGACAGCAGCACCCCCAGCTCGCCGATCGGGGTCGCATATCCCTGCGGCAGCGCCATGATGAAGTCGTGGGCATGGGCGGCCCTGGCCGCGGCAATAATCTCCTCCTCGGGCCGGTGAGGCAGGCCGTAGGCAATATTATTGCGGACGCTGTCATTAAACAAAAAAGTAGCCTGGGTGACAACGGCAATCTGAGCGCGTAGCGAGGCGAGCGTCAGGGCGCGCAGGTCTGTTCCGTCTACAGTGATCTGTCCTTCACTGACATCGTAGAAGCGCGGAATCAAATCGGCCAGGGTACTCTTGCCGCCCCCACTGGGGCCGACTAGGGCCACGACCTGTCCGGTAGCTATGCTGAGGTTGACGTGCCGTAAGACCCACTCCTCTCGATAGCGAAAGGAGACGTCGTGGAACTGGACCTGTTGCCTGAAGCGGGACAGGCTGTGCGCCTGCGGCCGTTCCTGGACATCGCTGCACTCGTCCAAGACCTCGAACAACCGTTCTGCCCCGGCCAACCCGTTTTGCACCGCGGCCTGCGTTCGGGTGAGATGTTTGAAGGGTTGATAAATAAGCAGCATGGCCGTCAGAAAAGCCACAAATTCGCCCTGGGTGCGCTCCCCTTCAATGACGCTCAGCCCACCGTACCATACCACTCCGGCAATGCCACAGGCGGCCAGGAGTTCGACCATGGAGGGCACGAAGGCCTTGAGCCGTCCAGCCCGAATGGCATGTCTGTACAGCCTGTGGTTTTCGGCGGCAAAGCGCTGGCGTTCATAATCTTCCATCCCAAAGGCTTTGACCACGCGTGTCCCCTGGATGGTTTCTTGCAATAAGGCCGATAAATACCCGAGGGAGCCTTGGCCTTTGCGACTCAAACGACGGACCTTCTGATAGATCCGCATGAGCGGCAGTATGGTTGCGGGAAAGGCAATGAAGGCGATACTGGCCAGCACCCAGTCCTTGATAAACGCCACCGTCACCAAGACCAGCAGCGTCGTGGCGTCACGCATCATTGACGCCGTGGCTTGGGTGAGCGCCTGGCGGACGAGCAGGGTGTCATTCGTCACCCGCGAGATCAGGGTGCCGGTTGGGTGACGCTGAAAAAAGGACAGGGACAGAGATTGGAGATGGGCATTCAGAGTATTGCGTAAATCTTCAACGATCCGTTGGCCCACGTATTCCATCAGATAGATATGGCCAAAATTACACACGCTGCGAAAACTGAAGGTCAGGATAATAATGAGCGGCAGGGTCTTGAGAGCGGTGAGGTCCTTGTCGGCAAAAATATCATCGAACACATATTCGACCAGAAAGGGCAGCACCCCGTTGGTGGCGCTGAATAAGACCATACACACCACCGCGGGCAGAAACGTGCGGTAGAGGTAGGGTCGCAAATACAACAGCAGGCGCCGATAAAGAGCCATAACTCCGCAAGACTACACTAGCGCTGGGCCAATAAATTGAAAACCAAATCCGCCGCCCGGGCGGCGGCTCCGGGCTCCCCGAGCCTGGTCCGTACCTCCCGTAGCCCGTCTTGGGCAACGCTATATGCCCGTGCATCGGTTAGCAACCGCCGCGCCTCAGTGGCAATCCGCTCGGGCGTGACCGCGCCTTGAATCAACTCGGGCACAACCTGTCGTTCGGCAATGAGATTGGGCATCCCAATGAAGGGCACGCGCACAAACAAACGGGCCAAGGCATAGGTCACTGGAGCCAGACGATACACAATCACCATGGGTCGTTCGAGCAGGGCGACTTCCAGTGTCGCGGTGCCAGAGGCCACGACAGCCAGGTCGGCGGCATGCGTAATATTATAGGTATCTCCCTGCACAACCCGAATGGCGGCTGAGTGGGCGCGGACCGTCGTTTCGATGTGGTCGCGGTCAAGGGTTGAGGCGACGGCGAGAATGAATTGATACCTCTCTCCCAGAGCGGCTGCGGCCTGAAGCAGCGGCGGGAGCAAATAACGTACCTCTTGCGTCCGACTGCCCGGCAGCAGGACAATCGTCTTTCGAACGGGATTGAGGTGATACAGACGGAGGGTATCGTCCCGAGAACGGCTTGGCCGGACGCGACCAACCAGCGGATGACCAACAAATTCAACCGAGCAGCCATGCGCGCTATAAAAGTCCGGCTCAAACGGAAACACGGCGGCCAGCAGGTCTACCCACTTGGCAATAGTATAGACCCGCTTCCTCCGCCAGGCCCAGACCTGAGGGCTGATATAGTAAAAGACGGGGACCTTGGCGTGCTTGGCGACTTTGGCCAGCCGCAGATTAAACTCCGGAAAATCAATCAGCACCAGCAAATCCGGAGGATGGGTGCGCAGGATACGAGTCAGTGCACGATAGGTCCGTACCAGGGCGGTGAGCTTATCCGCGGCCTCGAATAAACCCATACCGGCGATGGCTGCCGAATCGACCAGGGTCTGCATACCGGCCGCCCGCAGGGCCGGCCCCCCCACCCCAAAAATGTCAAGCTGCGGCTGCCGTGCCCTCAGGGCTGAGACCAGGTCGGCTCCGTGCACGTCGCCTGAAGCTTCCCCAGCAACGAGCAATATCCGCACTAGGGGATCTCCAGGTGTTCAATAATACGTTCGGCCTCTTCCAGGGCTTGGAGGCCGTCCAGGCCGCTGACGAGCGGGGTGCTGCGGTCTTGCACGGAGCGGATAAAGGCCTTGATTTCTTCTTCCAGCGCATCTTCACCCCCGACCGCGCGCTCCTCAAAAGAGAGGTTGGGCAGGGCCGTCTCGCTGGCTGCCGGTTCCCGACGACAAATGCGAATGGTATGCGCGCCATAATCCACAACCAGATAGGTATCGGCCTGGAAAACGCGCATCTTCCGTTCTCGCTTGAGGGCTACCCGGCTGGCGGTAATATTCGCAATACAGCCCGAAGCAAACCGCAGGCGGACATTCGCGATATCCGGTTCATCCGTCAGGACGGGTACGCCGAACGCCTCGCGTGACACAACCGGCGAGCGGACCAGGCTGAGAATCACGTCCAGGTCGTGAATCATGAGATCCCGCACTACGTCAACGTCTGTCCCCCGCTCAATAAAGGGTGCGACGCGCTGACACTCAATAAAGCGTGGCGCCGTCAGGATGCCGGTCAACGACCGGAGGGCAGGGTTAAAGCGTTCCAAATGCCCGACCTGGAGTATGCAGCCGTGCTCGTCCGCGAGGTCAACCAGGCGGCGGCCTTCGGTGCCGGTTGCCGTAAGGGGCTTTTCAACCAGGACGTCAATGCCCTGCCTGAGAAAATCCTGGGCGACTGTGGCGTGCAATTGGGTCGGCACGGCGATGCTGACGCAGTCTACGTGTCCAAACAGCGCGCGATAATCGGTCCGGGCTGAGGTCTGACATTCCTGGGCGACTTCTTCAGCCCGGGCGGCATTGGTATCGACAACGCCAACCAAGTCGACGCCCTCTACATTGGCATACTTGTGGGCATGAAAGCGTCCGAGATAGCCAACCCCAACAACGCCGGCCCGCAGCGGAACGCCGGGCGAAGATGAAGCCTGGGACGCTGGCAAAGGAATCCTCGGGTCAGCCATCAGCCGGTTCTCTCAGGGGTGTGACATCCTATGCCAGGCGGAAGCGCACCCGTCAGTCGCAAACGGTGCCGATCAACACAGGCTGGAGAGCAACGCCCGTGGCACAGGATGGGAATGATCTGCCGGAGGGCCATTAGTTCCCGAAACTAAGCCGCGGCCTCTGCCGTCAGGGCTTGTGACGATTGCTCTGGTGACGCCCCTTCCTGCGTACTGGGGAGACTCAGCGAGCTGGTCGGTGGACCCTTCATCAGGTCGAAGTAGAGCTGAGGAAAGGCGTCGGGTTTATCTGTCGGGATGGGCTTCCAGTCGCCGCCACGAATATAGGTCGCTCCGCCGGTGTACTCCCACCGGTCGGCTTTCCACTCATAGGTTGTCTGACACGGAATAAGGCGGGGGATCATATTTTTAATGGCCGCCTGTTCCGCTTCTTCCCTGGTCTCAAAAAAGTCGCTCTGCGTCACTTTGCAGGTAAAGGTGACGATGCCCAGGGTCTTGTCTGGATTGCGGGTGTCCACAATATAGGTCATATGCCGGATGCCAAAGGTCAGCTTTGCCCACTGCAGCAAGATGCTATCTTGAAAAACAGGTTCCGTCTGCTCGATGACCTTTTGGATGCCGGCCATAAATTCCTCCAGGTTCTCTTTTAACGGTTCCCTGGCCAAGACGGAGGAGAGCGGCTGCATAAAAAGAAGCAGGCTGACGAGTATAAGAACGCTATACCTCATCATGATTGACTCATTTCGCTCAGTATCCCACGCAGCCCCTATCACTAAAACCCTGCTTTGACAATGGAAACACGCTGATAGGGGGAGGCGGCGCTCTGCCAGCCAGCTTGATTCGCTCTCTGTTCGCTGGCATAACGCTGACAAGGGGGCAGCATGACACTGACCCGCAGACAAAAGGAAATCTGGGACTATCTGGCGGCGTATGTCGAAGAACACGGCTATGCCCCGACCCTTGAGGAAATCGGTGCCCACTTCGGCCTGTCCTCTCTGGCGACCGTCCACAAGCATTTGAGTAATCTCGAAGGCAAGGGTCTGATTACCAGAACGTGGAACCTCAGCCGGGCCATTGAGCTCACGCCGCCTGAAAATCCAGTCGAAGCCATTGAATTGCCGCTGCTTGGAGAAGTTGCGGCCGGTTCGCCCATTGAGGCCCTGGAAACCGAGGGGAGACTCGCCGTGCCGGTTGATTTCGTCCGCCGACCGCACAGCGCGTTTACGCTCCGTGTCCGGGGCGCATCGATGGTTGGCGAGGGCATTCTCGATGGTGATTTTATCGTCGTCGAGCCGCGCCCCAGCGCGGATAACGGAGAAACCGTTGTCGCCCTGGTCGATGGTGAGGCCACCGTCAAGACATTCCATCGACAAGCCGATGGCCTGATTCGTCTCCAACCCGCCAACCCAAGTATGGAGCCGATTCTTGCGCTGGAAGAGAACGTAGAAGTACGCGGGATTGTGGTTGCCGTGCTGAGAAAATATGGGAAGTAGGCTGAGCCATGCCCTTTTCCCTCTACGTGCATATTCCCTATTGTCTCAGCAAATGCCCCTACTGTGACTTTAACGCCTACGCCGCCCAAAGCTGGCCCGAGGCGCGCTATATAGACGCCCTGTGCAAAGAGTTTGCTGCCTATATGCAGGCTCCGCCCTGGCAGGGCAAGGCGCTTGAAACGATCTATTTCGGCGGCGGAACACCGTCGCTCTTTCAGCCGGAATCGCTGGAGCGTTTTCTCACCCGCGTCTCCGCTCACTGTTCGCTGGCTCCTGACCTAGAGCTGTCTCTTGAGGCCGACCCGGCTACGGTTTCGCTCGAAACACTCTCCGCATATCGGGCGCTCGGGATAAACCGGCTGAGTCTCGGCGTCCAATCATTTGAGCCGTCTGTGCTGCGGACGCTGGGCCGACTCCACACGGGAGAGGAGGCGCTGCGGGCAATCGAACTGGCAAGAGCAGCCCGCTTTTTCAACCTGAATATCGACCTCATATTCGGTGTGCCAAATCAGACGCCGGACCTGCTTGGGCGTGACCTCAAGCAGGTATTCGGCTGTGAACCGGAACATATTTCGCTGTATGGTTTGACCTATGAAGAGCACACTCCATTTTATGCAATGAGGCAAAAGGGAGTATTGCAACCGGTGGATGAAGAGACCGAGATTGCCATGTATTCTCAGGTCCAGGCGGCCTGTGCCGCCCACGGCTATGAGCGCTATGAGATCTCCAACTTTGCCCGACCCGGATACGCGTCTCGGCACAATCTGCGCTATTGGCAGGGCGGGGCCTATCTCGGGCTGGGAGCCGGAGCGCATTCGTTCGCGTGTACGCCCGGCTGGGGGCGGCGCTGGAGCAATATACGCAATCCAAAAACCTATATGGAGACAGCGCTCTCTACGGGCCGGGCAGACCACTATGTCGAACAATTGACCCAAGAGCAGGCGCGGGACGAGTTTCTCTTTCTCAATCTCCGCCAGCTGGATGGCATGTCCCTGAGTGGGTTTGCGAGGCGATTTGGGCAGTCATTCTTGGCCCAGTTTCCGCACGCGGCTGACCTGCTGAGCGAAGGACTGCTGACCCAGAGTGCGGGACAGGTCAGACTCACTCCCAAAGGATTGCTGGTGGCGGATAGTGTTTTTACGAGCTTTTTTTAGCCTTGGTGCCCCGTCTCTTGGCCAAAATACCGATACAACACATTCATATATGGGCCGCAGGGACGCCGCGCCTTAAAAAAGTCGCGGGCTTGTGCGAGTGACAGGGCGTGATAGACGTGCAGATAGGCAATCGCAACCGTCGGGGCACGATTACAGCCGGCATTACAGTGGAGGAACACCCGCTTGCCACTCTGGAGGCTGGCCTGGAGCAGTTCCAGGGCCTGGGGCAGAGCCTCGGCTAAGCTGTCACAATCATAATCGGCCACCGGCGTTCGGAAGAATGTCATCTGATTGGTGCGATAGGCGCTCTGGAGGGCTGCGATATCCAGTCCCTTCAGGTTGAGATCCTCGGCATCCTGGAGGTTTAAAACAGCAGAGATTCCAAAGGCTAGTCTGAGCCACGGCACATCTTCAACGCTCGGATATTCTCCAACAAAGAGGTTGGGGAGAATCTCACTGACCTCAGGCCGGCGGGCGCGCAGAGCCCCTGCTGTGGGCGCAAAAGGGTGATAAAAATCGGTCATGCGTGCAAAGTAAACAAGGCGTGTGCGGGCGTCAACACAACCTGGAAAACAGAATCGGCTAGAGGCTTGCTATGCATGGCCCATTTCCGATAGAAATAACGGGGTGGCTGGGGTCCCAGCGTCCAACCAGTACCGAAGGAGGGTCTTGTTATGAGCGCAGAAAACGAAAAATTGGTTACGGATTTCTGTAACGCCTGGTCAAACCTCAACGTGGATAAACTGTTGGGCTACCTGAGTGAGGGTTGCTTCTATCACAATATCCCTATGGAGCCCTGTGTCGGACACGCTGCCTTTCGCGCCTTTGCCGAGCCGTTCTTAAAGAATGCGCAAAGTGCCCAGTTCGAGATCAAGCATACCACCTCAGCGGGAAACGTGGTGATGAACGAGCGGGTTGATACCTTTGTCATGGGACCCAAGACGATCTCCTTACCGGTGGCGGGCATATTTGAAATCACGGACGGCAAGATCTCCGCCTGGCGGGATTACTTTGATCTCGAATCGTTTAACAAACAGATGGGCTAGGGTCGTGTCCTGGCTCGCGTGTGGAAGCTTGGTGAACGTGTAGAAAGGCTGATTATGGAGAAACTGGTACCTGGACTTGAAGGGGTGCCCATTATGGAGTCGGAAATCGGCTTCATTAATGGTCTGGAAGGCATCCTGGAATACCGTGGCATCTCAATTGAGGAGCTGGCTGAGAAGAGTACCTATGAGGAGGTGGCGTATCTGCTCCTGTTTGGGAAACTGCCCACTCGTGACGAACTCAAGAACCTCGACCAAGACCTGCGCACCCACCGGCGGGTCAAGTATCGCATTCTCGATATGATGAAATGCATGCCGGAAAACGGTCATCCCATGGACATGCTCCAGGCCGCGGTGGCCGCCATGGGCATGTTTTATCCGGCCCGGGATATCCGAGATGAAACGCAGCGCTATTGGTCAACCGTCCGCCTCATTGCCAAAATGCCGACCATTGTGGCGGCGTTTGAGCGTATGCGCCACGGCGACGAGCCAGTCCGGCCACGGGACGATCTGTCGCATGCCGCGAATTTTCTGTGGATGCTGAACGAGGAGGAGCCCGATCCGCTCGATGCGCGTATTATGGACGTGTGCCTGATTTTACACGCCGAGCATACGATGAATGCTTCGACGTTCAGTGGCCTGGTCGTCGGGTCTACCGAGGCTGACCCGTACACCATGGTGTCGTCGGCTATTGGCGCCCTGACCGGTCCCCTCCACGGTGGAGCCAACGAGCAGGCGCTCAAGATGTTTCAGGAGATCGAAACGGTGGACAATGCCAGGCCGTTTATCGAAGCGCGTCTGGCGGCCAAACAAAAAATCATGGGCATGGGCCACCGGGTATACAAGGTCAAGGACCCCCGGGCGAACGCCCTGCAAGGTCTGGCCCTCAAGCTGTTTGAAGCCAAAGGTGAGCATCCGCTGTACAAGGTCGCCCAAGAGGTTGAGAAGGTGATCAGCGAGCGGGTCGGGGCAAAGGGGATTGCCTCGAACGTCGATTTTTACTCCGGCGTCGTCTATGACAAGCTGGGCATTCCCATTGACCAGTTCACCCCGATTTTTGCCATTGCCCGGGTGGCTGGCTGGCTGGCCCACTGGCACGAGCAGCTCAAGAACAACCGTATCTTTCGGCCGACGCAAGTCTACATCGGGGGGCACGAATCCCCGTATATCCCCTCAGAGCAGCGCTCGTAGCGTTCATTCAGCAACCTGATACGAGGCGGAGGGTTTTCTACTCTCCGCCTTTTTTATTGCCGGGCTCAGAAACCCGTAACCTGTTGAGCCGGCGCAGGGAGTTAGCCAAGGTTGGAAATAATGTAGATCAGAAAGGCGACAATGATGGAAGAGACTATACCGAGGACAGTAAAGAAGCTGCCTTTGGTGAGCATAGCGTCTTTGACCGCAGCCACCTCCGCTTCAACTCGGGTGAGGCGTCTTTCGATGTTCTCGGTTCGCTCGTCAATGCGGCCCAGGGTGTATTCCCAGGACTTGTCTTCGGCAACGGCCATGACCTGTACTATAGGTAAAGCGCTATAGCGTGGCAAGTCTCATAGGTCAGATCAGCACAGCGTCACCTGACATCCCCAGCCAGCGTGCTGCGTAGACTGCAGCGGAACAGCAAGACGAAAAGTACACAGGACGAGTGAGATATGCTCACTCAGAAACGTGGAACCTATGGAACGACCTGGTGGTCGAATTGTTGAACGACAACCTCAGGCAGCGTCGTGGTGTGTGCGGCGTGCTCAATCGTTAGGCTGACCAGGTTCCCGGCAGCGTCGAGATCAAGAGAGACGTTCTCGTTGACTGCCTGCGTCTCCCGAATCGGACGGTCGGAAAATTCTAAGAGCGCCGTATCTGTATCCTTAAAATATTTCACCTGCATGGCTGATATCCGAGGGTTCCTCTACTCCTTCGGCTTGACCTCGGCGTTCACGCAGTTCAGGGGTATTCCGCCCCTGCGCAGCCGGTTCACATTCTCGGCTACCCGCTTGGCAATACCTTGGAGGCTGACGTCGGTTGCGCCACCCACGTGTGGGGTGGCCAGGACGTTGTACTGGAAAATTTCGTCGTTCGGATCAAAGGGCTCGGACCAGAACACGTCCAGGCCCGCGCCCGCAATACGGCCTTCCCTCAGGGCGGCCAGCAGGGCGGCGTAGTCCAACACCGGCCCGCGGGCGACGTTGATCACAAAGGCCGCCGGCTTCATACAGGCGAATTCAGCCTGGCCCATGAGGCCGCGCGTTTCGTCATTGAGGGGCGGGGCGGTGATAACAAAATCGGCCTCTCGCAGGATCGCATGAAACCCGTCTTGGGCAACATGGGTGAGAGGAATGCCGTCGTCCGGCTTGTCGGGGGCCGGTCCCCGGCGGGAAACGGCCAGGATGTGCATTTCAAAGCTGGCCAGACGCCGGGCAAGTGCCCGCCCAATGCCGCCATAGCCAATAATGGCAGCGGTTTTGCCCTTGAGGGCTTGTCCCATCGGCGACCCCAGGACGCTGTTTTGGATACTCTCTTGAGTCTGCCGGTATTTTCTAGCCAGACCGAGCATGAAAAGCAGGGCTAGTTCGGCAACGGATTCGGCATTGCCGGTTCCGGCCGTTGGCACATTCGCAACATAAATACCCGCAACGGTGGCCGCCGGAATATCGACCGAGTCCAAACCCGCGCCGTACTGCTGGACGAGCCTCAAGCGTGGCGAACGCAGCGCGGCGCTGCCGATGGGTGAGACCGTTGGGATCAATACATCCGCCTGCTGGGCTGCTTCCGGAACGGCATCGGGTGGACAATCAAGAATGTCATCCTCAGGCAGTTCCTGTTGCAGGATCCGGCACACATAGGTCAAACCCTCCCGGCAAAAGTAAATCCGCATAACACCTTCCCTTGATCGTTGATGCTGCCTGGCCGATAATAAGCCGCCCTGATGATAGGCCGCCGTGGTCAGGAAGAAAAGGAGGGAGAGCCTATGGATTATAGCCGGTATGACTGTCTCAGCGCCCAGCGCGACGGGAAGGTGTTGACGGTTGCATTCAATCGTCCGCAAGCACTGAATGCCATTAACGCCCAGTTGCATACTGAGCTGTCTCAGATCTTCGCCGACATCGCCCAGGATACGGAGACGGAGGCCGTGGTGCTGACGGGCAAAGGCCGCGCGTTCTGTGCGGGTGGCGATATCAAGTGGTTCCAGGACATGACGTCCGCGCAGTTGGACGCGCTGTTCGCCGAGGCGCGCAAAATCATCATCGATATGCTGGAAGTGGAACAGCCGATTATCGCCGCGGTCAACGGTCCGGCAACCGGTTTGGGCGCCACCCTGGCGCTCTTCTCGGATGTCATTTATGCGGCGGATAACGCAAAAATTGGTGACCCGCATGTCCGCGTCGGTGTTGTTGCCGGAGACGGGGGAGCCATTATCTGGCCCTGGCTGATTGGAACGGCCAAGGCCAAGGAGTTTCTCATGACCGGCGACTTGGTCCGGGCCGAGGAGGCCGAGCGTATCGGTCTGGTCAACCATGTCGTTCCTGCGGATCAGCTCATGGAAAAAGCCCTGGCCTTTGCCACCCGCATGGCCAATGGCCCGCGGATGGCGATCCGGGGGACCAAGGTTTCGGTGAATAAAATTCTCCGCGAGACGGTCAACCTGGTGCTCGATACCTCACTGTCGATAGAAAAACACTGTTTTCATACGGCAGACCATAAAGAAGCGATTCAGTCTTTTGTGGAGAAACGGGAGCCCCGATTTACGGGGAAATAAACACCGAGAAAAGACACCCTTGAGGGCCTGCGTGCTTGATGGCTGCGACGCATACTCAGCCCCGCTCTTCGTCTCGTCCGACCCGGCCGATTATGGTCACCCTTGCGGCCTGTCTGGTGGCTATCTACGCGGCCGTGTTTATTGTCTGGGATATCATTGCTCCGTTTGAGCGGCCCTATGCCGCAGGTCCGGTCAGTGTCGTTTTGGGCTTGCGCGTGTTCGGTCTGTCCGCCCAACTCATGCACGCCTTGCAACTGCTGGTCGCGGGCAGCCTTGCCTACCAGCTCTGGACAATGCAGCGTTTCGGCTGGCACTTGGTCGTGTTCAGCGTTGGTTATATGCTGGTCTCATACGTGATATGGGCACAGGTCTATGGCGAGTCTGAGCCCGTCGTTGGCTTTGGTCTGTTCTATGCCGTGCTGCTCCTCGTTCTGCTGGCGCTTACCTTTCCGCACCGCAGCAAGTTCGGGTGAAGTGTTCCAGGGCGCGCGGGTCGTATAGGGAAAAACTGGAGGGATAATGGTTGATCGTACTGAAAATGTGGCAAGCTTCCTCGACTTCTCCGGGAAAACCGCCCTGGTGGCGGGGGTGTTGGACGAAAATTCCATAGGCTGGCCCATCGCCAAGCTGCTCAACGATGGCGGCGCTCGGATTGCGCTCTCCATTCAGCGCAAGGCCGTGCGGCGTATGATGGGAGACATCCCGAACCAACTACACAATCCGCTGATTGCCGAGTGCGATGTGGGTAAGGACGAGCAGGTCGAGCGGCTTTTCTCACAGGTCGCGCAGGAGTTCGGGCACCTGGACTATCTGATTCACTCCATTGCGTATGCCCCGCCAACGTCTTTTGGGCAGCGTTTCGTGAACATCTCGCGCGCGGATTTCGCTTTGGCCATGGACGTCAGCGCGTATTCGCTGATTACGCTGGCAAAGGGCGCCTTCCCGCTCATGAAGGACCGCGGCGGGTGTATCCTGGCCATGACCTATTATGCCGGCGAAAAGGTCATTCCGGGCTATCAGCTGATGAGTGTGACCAAGGCGGCGCTCGACAATATTATCAGGAATCTCGCCTTTGACCTGGCTCCGCATCGCATCCGCGTGAATGGTCTGTCGCCCGGTCCGACTGCCACCAAGGCCGGCACCAGTATCCCCGGCTTCGAGCTCATGCAGAATCATATGCGCGAATATGCGCCGTTACGAGCGGAAATTCGGAACACTGATGCCGGCAAAGCCGCCCTTTTCTTATGCAGTCCACTGGCTGAAAAAATTACGGGTGAGATCGTGCATATTGACGGTGGCTATAACATTATGGGGATGACGCTCAAGCCACCAGAGGCTTAGCTAGAGCGTCCAGGCAGTCTCACTGGGACTCGCCAAAACGGAGGATGCAGCATGCAAACAGTTGAACCCCAAGCAGTTGGTCTGGACCCGGCCCGCGTCGAGCGTTTCTTTTCCGTGGTGGAGCGTAAAATCGAGGCAGGCTGGTTGTTTGGCGGCGCGTTTGTGCTCGCCCGGCACGGCAAGATCGCTGCCGCGCGCGCGCTTGGTCAGACCCAACCGCGGGAGGGCCGGGCGGCGAAAACGGAGGACATCTTTTGCTTGTTTTCAACCACCAAACCCATTACCGCGACGCTGTTACTCATGAAAGTGGACCAGGGTGAGGTCCAACTGTTTGATAAGGTCGCGGACTATATCCCGGAGTTTGCCGCGGCCGGCAAGCGGAGTGTGACCGTCTCGCAAGTGATGACCCACACGGCTGGATTCCCGACCATGGCCCTGGACTGGCCGATGTCAAAATGGGGCGATTGGGAGGCCACGATTGCGCGTATCTGTGCTCAGCCGTTGGAGTTTGAACCCGGAAAAGCCGTCCACTATCACGCGCTGACGGGGTCGTGGATTTTAGCCGAGATTGCCCGCCGGGTAGACGGTGGCCGGCGCAGCTTTGCCCAAATGTGTGCAGAGGATCTATACGGCCCATTAGGCATGCACGACTCCCATATGGGCGTCCGGCCCGACATGCAGGAACGCCGGGTTCCGGTCCAGGCGCTCGATGAGGGTGGCGTGCCGTTTCCCATGTCTTTTCTGGAGGCGTTCAACGCCCCGGACGTGCAGGCTGCGGCTATTCCGGGCGGTGGCTCGTATTCTACTGTGTACGATTTGGCCCGTTTCTACCAGATGTGGCTCAACGGCGGCGAGCTTGACGGTGTCCGTCTGCTCAGCCCAGCCCTGGTCGAGCTGGCGACTACGATTCATACCGGGGATATGGAAGACCGGCTGATTGAGCCTATACGCGTGGCAAAACAGTGGCCGCTTGCCCCGGCGAATCGTGGCTTGGGGTATTGGGTGCGCGGGAGCGGCATCTTCCCCTCATATTTTGGCTCGCTCGCCTCGCCCCGGACCTACGGACATGCCGGTGCCAGCAGCATCATGGCCTGGGCCGACCCGGTTCGGGCTCTGACCTTCGTGGGTCTGACCAGCGGTCTCATTGAGGAGCCGCGCAGCATTGAGCGCTGGGCCTTATTTTCCGATTTGGCTCAGGCCTGCGTTGTTGACTGAATCGAAATAGTGATGGGCTTGGAATACGGAGACCTATGAAACCCAAGCTGACCTCGACCGCCCTGCTGACCATTATCGTGCTGAGTAGCGTGTTGGCGGTCGGGAATTATGTCGTCGTGCAGGGCGGCCTGCTCGGCCAGGTCGGTATGGGCTCGCTCGGGAATCTGGCTGGAGAAGATAGCTCTGTCGCGCTGGTCTATTTTACCGGAGCGCCCATTGTCGTTGGGCTGCTGCTTTTGCTGATCGTTCCCCGCTGTGTGGCGCTTGAGGGGACCGCCCAAGAGTTGGCCGAAGGGCGCCCGCCGGCACCAGAGCAGCCGCAGAAATCACCAACGTCGACAGGACACCCTGCGGATGCGGCCGTCCAGCTTTTGGCGCTCCTGCAGCGCGAAGGGCGGCTGGTTGACTTCCTGCGTGAAGATATCGGCGCGTATGACGATACGCAGGTCGGCGCTGCGGTGCGGACGATTCATGCGTCGTGTCGAAAAGTGCTGACCGAGCATCTCAATATCGAACCGGTCCTGGACGGGACCGAAGGTGATACGGTCGCCGTTCCTGAGGATTTTGACCCCTCGGCCGTTCGGCTGACGGGCAATGTCAGCGGCGTCGCGCCGTTTCGAGGTGAGTTGCGTCATGTCGGCTGGAAAGCCGTCTCGGTGACCCTGCCCGCACAGCCAACAGGCCAGAATCCGCAGATCATTGCGCCCGCGGAAGTGGAAATCCCAGACTAGGCAGCACGCCTCTCGTGGGGAATACCAGCAAGGTCAAACGAGACAGTACCAGGGCTGGTCGCGCGCTGCCCCAGCGTATAATTTTGCCATTCTTACTATGCGAATATCATGACGGCCGATTCCCGTTACATCGTTGGTATAGACCTGGGCACGACAAACTGTGCGGTCGCCTATATTGATACCGCCCGCTCGACCGAGGTCCTCCACTTTCCCATCCCACAATTAAGCCGCGAGGCAATGCTGAGCGCTCAGCCGACGCTTCCGTCGTTCCTGTATTTACCCGGTCCGCACGATCTGCCGGAGGGGAGCCTGAGCCTGCCGTGGGAACCCGAACCGGCGTGTGCGGTGGGACAGTTCGCCCAGGTCCAGGGAGCCCGTATCCCTGGCCGTCTCGTCTCTTCGGCCAAGTCGTGGCTGTGTCATGCCGAGGTAGACAGACAGGCCGCTATTTTGCCCTGGGACGGACTGTCTGAAGTCCAAAAAATATCTCCGGTTGAGGCGGCGTCTCGTTATCTGCTGCACCTGCGTCAGGCCTGGCAGCACGAAATGGGCAAGGCCCATCCACTCGAAGAGCAACACCTCATCCTGACCGTGCCGGCCTCTTTTGATGAAGTCGCCCGCGAACTGACCGTAGAAGCTGCCGGACGCGCCGGGCTCTCGCAACTGACGCTTTTAGAAGAGCCCCAAGCGGCCCTCTACGCCTGGTTAGTCGCGCATGGCGACTCATGGCAGACCCAACTCAAACCGGGAGACGTCATTTTAGTGTGTGACGTCGGTGGGGGGACGACCGATCTGAGTCTGATGACGGTCACGCCAGGCAGGAATCAACTCGGCTTGGAACGGGTCGCGGTCGGCGATCATCTGTTGCTTGGGGGCGATAATATGGACGTGGCGCTGGCCGGTCTGGTCGAAGAACGTCTCAACAAGGGCAAACGGCTCGACTCCCAGCGTTGGCATCTATTATGCCATTTGTGTCGGTCGGCCAAAGAAGACCTGTTTGCCGACCCGTTGAAAGAGCGGGTGACGCTGACTGTCCCTGGTCGTGGCAGCTCGGTTATTGGCGGTACGCTGAGTGACCGCCTGAGCCGAGCAGATATTGAACGGGTCGTCCTTGACGGGTTTTTCCCCAGCGTCGAAGCTGAGGCCACACCTCGGCAGGCTGAACGGGCCGGACTCCAGGAGTTCGGCCTGCCGTATGAAACAGAGCCGGAGATCTTACGCCACATCGCATTTTTTCTGAGACAGCACGCCGCTGATGTAGAGCGGACAGCGCTGGGACTGGCACGCCCGGATGCCCTGCTGTTTAACGGTGGAGCGCTGACTCCGCTGGCCATACGGGAGCGGATTGCACGGACAATGACGGCGTGGTTCCAAAACGAAGCATCTCCTGGGCAAGACAAGCGGCAGCTCGCCATCCTTTCCCACGCGCATCTTGATTTAGCCGTCGCCCATGGAGCGGCCTATTACGGCCTGGTGCGGCGCGGCCACGGGGTCCGCATCGGTGGCGGGAGTGCCCGTTCGTACTACCTGGGCGTTGGAGGCAGCTCCCGGAATGGGCAGCCGCAAGCCAAACCGGCTGACGATGCGGTCTCCGCCGTCTGCCTCGTACGCAGAGGCATGGAGGAGGGGGAGGAGATTCAGCTGACGGAACAGGAGTTCGAGGTCCTGGCCAATCAGCCGGTGAGTTTCCCGCTGTACGCTTCGGGCACGCGTAGCGGTGACCAACCGGGGGAGGTGCTCAGGCTGGACGCGGACACGCTGACGCGCCTCCCTCCCATCACGACAGTCCTGCGGTTTGGCAAAAAAACCGGGGTCACCAAAATTCCGGTCCAGGTCTCCGCTCGTTTTACCGAAGTCGGGACGCTCGAACTGTGGTGCGAAGCGCGCCAGACCGGCCATCGTTGGCGCTTGCAGTTTCAACTGCGCGGGGAAGGGCAGCTCACCCGTGCAGCGCCGGCCGCCCACGCAACGGTCAGCGAAGAGTTGGTCATAGATGAAACGCGTTTGGCGGACGCCACGTCTCTCTTGCGGCGGGTGTTTGTAACCGGAAAAACAGACGGACAGGATACTGCGCCCCAGACCCTGACCCGCCAGCTCGAAGAAGCCCTGGGAACCACACGGGACAGTTGGCCGCTGAGCGCTATTCGCGCCTTGTGGGATGTCTTATGGGAGGTGCAAAAAGGGCGCGGCAAGGGGCCTGAGTATGAAGCCCGTTGGCTGAATCTTGCCGGCTTTCTGTTGCGTCCTGGGTTTGGCCATCCCACGGATGAGTGGCGCATGCAACAACTCTGGAAACTCTACGGCTGGGGCATCGCGTATGCGAAGGCGACCCAGTGTCGGGCCGAATGGTGGACGCTGTGGAAGCGGGTGGCCGGGGGGCTGAGTCAACAGCAGCAGACGGTCCTCCAGCGTGAGATCGCCCCGCGCATTCTGCCGAGTGCGTCTCGGACAAAAACCCCCAAGAAATCCGGGAACCGGAAAGCCGGTCCGCAGGAAGTTCGAGAGATGTGGCAGGTGGCGGCAAGCTGTGAGCGGCTGAGTACCGAAGCCAAAAATACTCTGGGCGAGGCTCTGGTCCGGCTCGTCGAAAAAGGAAAAGCGTCAGACCAAGAGCTCTGGGCGCTGTCTCGTCTCGGAGCGCGGTCGCTCATGTACGGCCCGGCCAACTGTGTGGTCCGCAAGGAAAAAGCGGCCCGGTGGGTCCAGCGTCTGCTTGAAAAAACCTGGCGTCAGCCCGAAGCGACTGCGTTTGCGCTGACGCAAATCGCCCGCTGTACGGGCGACCGCACGCGCGACCTGGATGACGCCCTGCGTGAACGGGTTGCCGAGCGACTCGCATCCTTTTCTGCCGGCCAGCGCTGGGCTCAGCAGGTCCGAGAGGTCGTTCCGCTTGAGGCCAGGGAGCAGGCGCGTATTCTGGACGAGACGCTGCCGGCCGGCTTGCAGATCAAGAACATTGAAGACGAGTAGAGCGATACGCGCGGGCTGTCTTGAGTAAAAGAGCCTGATATTCAACCGGAATTTCTACCGCCATATTTATTTCCTTTTCCCTCTATTGGTGCCGCGGTGTAGTGGGCGTGAAGAGGTGGCCGACGGTCGAGTCCCGCAGCCACGTTTACTCTACCTGCTTCACCGCTCCGGCTTGGATCAACTGATCAATCCGGTCCTGATCGTATCCAACAACTTCTCGGAGGACTTCTCGGGTATGCTGGCCCAACATCGGCGCAACGCGAGGAATACTCGTAGGGGTCCGGGAGAATTTGGCAAAGAGACCGGTTTGTCGCACTTCCCCCCACTCCGGATGGGTATGGGTCGCGATCAAGTCGTTTGCTGCAATGTGTTCATCTTCAAAGAGTTCTGCAATGGATAACACCGGGGCGCAGGGGACCCCGGCTCGGTCGAGTTGAGCGATCCAGTCCGCGGTTGGCTGTTTTGCAAAGATGGTAGCGAGAGATTGCGCCAGTGGTCCTTCGACCTCGCCTGCCCGGGCTGTGGTGAACGAAAAATCCTGGAAGAGGGACGGGTAGCCTAATGCCTGACCAAGTTGCTGCCAGTGGGCCTCTTCCATCACGGCCAGGAAGAACGAAGAATCAGCGCTCGGATAAATGCGATACAGGGGGCTCTTCCCCCACAGATCAGCTCCACCGTCTTCACAGTCCGGTCGGTTGGGATAGAAAATAAAATCACCCGATTGGACGGCCATGGCGGCATTGGCCAAAGAGGTCTCAATATGTTGGCCCTTGCCCGTTCGAGTCCGCGCGTACAGCGCCGCACTCACACCATAGGCGGTTAAGGTCGCCGCGGCGTAATCGCATATCCCACAGGTCAAATAGAATGGTGGCTGGCCATGGCCACCCTGCGCACGCATCACACCGGAGCGTGACTGGAGGAGGGGGTCAAATCCCGGCTGATTGTAATCCGGGCCGTCCGCTCCAAAGCCCGTGACAGAGGCCTGAATAATGCTCGGATTGAGGCGGCTCAAGGTCTCGTAATCAATGCCGTAGCGCTTTGTTGCGCCGGGCCGCAAATTCTCGACCACAACGTCAGCGTTGCCGACCAGGTCGTAGACGACCTCTTGTCCTGCGGGCGTATTCAGATTGACTGCGATACCGCGCTTCCCCTGGTTCCAACCCAAAAAGCCAAAACCAAAAGTACGGAAGGCATCACCAGCGAAAGTCTCAACCTTAATGACATCCGCGCCAAGCTGGGCCAGGACCATCGGCCCTAAGGTTCCGGCGATATAGCTGGAGAAGTCAAGCACGCGAACACCGGCCAGCGGTGGGGAGGAGAAGTTTGTTGTCCGGGATGCTGAGACAGCTCTGGGAACATGACGGGGCTCTGATTGCCACAAGCCGGATTGCAGTTCGTCCGCCTGTTGTCCTAACACTGGCGCGGGACGAGTGATGGAACCCGGCGTATCAGACATCCGTAGAGGCACACCCATTTGGATGGTCGGTCCGAGTTCCGAGTCTTCCACTGCCACTCGCATGTCGTTGTGAATGACTTGTGGATGCTCAATGAATTCTTGACGACTCATGACCGGTGCTGAAGGCACATCATGCTCACGCAGAATGCCCACCCACTCTTCGCGTGACTTGGTCTCCATAATGGCGGAGATGGTAGCTACCAGTGCTTGGCAGTCTTCTGGCCGGATGCCCCAGGGTGCTTTTTCATAGCGCGGGTCTGCGGTCCATTCCGGATGTTCCAGCGCCAGGCAGAATTTATTCCAAAAGGTGGTATTCCCACAGGCGACAAACAGCCAGTCGTCAGAGGCTTTATACAAGCGGTAGACAGGAATAGGCCCGAGCGGATCTTGACGACTGCTAAACAAGCGCAACATATCAGGGTGGTAGAGGGTCGCTCCGGTTTGCATCGCAAACACGCCGGCTAACCACGAGACTTCGAGTTGCTGGCCTTGCTGGCTCTGCTGGCGCTCAAATAACGCGGCGCAGATAGCGCCCGAAGCGATAAACGCCGCTCCATAACTGGCAATGGGGACGACGAGATACACGCCGCCAGCACGATGCGACCACTGACTGCCGTGGAGTCCGCCGAAGGCGGCAACCAGGGCATCGTCCGCGTACCGCTCGGCCTGCGGCCCCGTCGTACCAAAGGCCGGCAGGTGGCAGTAGATGAGACCTGGATTTTCCTCGCGGAGTGCAGCATACGCAAGACCGCGGGCTGTTTCTGTCCCAGGCTGGTGATCGGTAATGAGGATGTCAGATTCTGAGACAAGCTGCTGAAGCAACTGCCGACCGGATTGAGAAGAAAGATCGGCCACAATGCTCCGTTTACTCCGATTCCAAATATGAAATCCGGGCGTGTCGCGCATGGAGTCGCCCTGGGGGGGTTCGATCTTGATGGCCTCAGCCCCTTGCTCGGCAAGGAGCATGCCCGTGTAAGGGGCTGCTATGCCCTGGGCATATTCAAGGACGCGTATGCCTGCGAGTGCTCCTGCCATGGCCGATTTCCCTCTTGCCACCTTCCCGCTTTCGCGGCAATGGTCGTTTTTTGGTCAGGCCTGCGTAGGCAGGCATTCCGTCTTTTCCGTTCGTGTACATCAGGCGTCTCTCCCGACTGCGTCTCGCAGATGGGACAGTCCGTCTCGCTCTATAATCCGTATCAGACCCCGAACAATCCGCTGGGCGAGAAAAGGGCCTTCATAAATCATCCCGGTATAAATCTGGACCAATGACGCCCCGGCGCGGATGCGTTGGTAGGCCTCCTCGGCCGAGAATATCCCGCCCACCCCAATAAGAGGCAGCTTGCCCTCAACCGCGCGGTAGGCCGTGCGTAGCACGGCGCGGGCGCGCCCGGCCAGGGGCCGGCCACTCAACCCGCCTGTTTCAGGCGAGACGGCGCGGAGTCCGGGGCGCTCAACCGTGGTATTGGTTGCAATCAGGCCGGAGACACCAACCGACACAGCCAGCCGGGCGATTTCTTCAACTGCCGCCGCGTCGAGGTCCGGGGCGATTTTGACCAAGAGCGGTTTGGGGGAAGTATGCTCCGTCTCGGCGCACCGTCGCATATGGGCCAGCAGGGCTTCGAGTAAGCGACCCAAGCGTTCGGCCTCTTGCAGTTTGCGCAGCTCTGGCGTGTTGGGGGAGCTGACATTCACCACCAGATAGTCCGTGAAAGGGAGGAGTTTTTCGCAACTTTCGAGATAGTCCGCCGCGGCATCGCCGAGGGGGGTGAGCTTTGATTTGCCGATGTTGAACCCCAACGGAAGAGGCCGAGAACCTTGAGGAGACAAAAGGGCTGGCAAGCGCTGGGCAATAGCGCGCACGCCCTCGTTGTTAAAACCCAAGCGGTTAATGAGCGCCCGGTCCCGAGCAAGACGAAAAATACGCGGTTTTGGATTACCAGGCTGGGCTTTAGCCGTGATTGTGCCTAATTCGGCAAACCCGAATCCCAAGGTGGACCAGACCAGGGGAACCGCCGCATTTTTGTCGTAGCCGGCCGCCAGGCCGACGGGATTGGGGAAGCGGAGGCCCCACAGGTCTTGGGCGAGGCGTTGATGGCTGAATGCTGCTGGTGGTTTCCGCTGAGACGCCTGGAGCAGTTTCAGCGCATTGATAGACAGCTGGTGGGCGTGTTCGGGGTCGAGCGCGAAAAACAGCGGGCGCAGCAAGGAGTAGACCATAGCCCGATTTAGATGTCTTTCAGAGACGTGAGATTTTTATGCTTCAGCAGTTCGAGGGTCTGGGAGGCTGCGGCCTGATGGGCGCGTTTTTTGCTGCGTCCCTCGCCCCGGCCGTATATTTCCCCGGCTATGGACACTCGGCTGACAAACCGCTTTTCATGGTCAGGCCCCTTCACCGTGGTTATCTCGTAGGACGGGGTTTGTTTGAAGATTTTTTGGGTGATCTCCTGCAAACGGGTTTTGCTATCGAACGCGGCCATCCGTTCCGTCTCTTGCAGGTCTGCGGCAAAATTCGTAGCGATAAGCCGGGTCACGGGCAGGAAGCCACCGTCAAGATAGATGGCACCCAGGACGGCCTCGTACGCAGCGGCCAGGAGAGACGGTTTTTCTCGGCCGCCGCTGCGCTCCTCGCCCCGTCCCATCCGTAGCCAGTCTCCGAGAGAGAGGGTCTGGGCCTTGACGGCGAGCACTTCCGCATTGACCAGCGAGGCGCGCATCTTTGATAAGTCGCCTTCGCGGTATTGCGGGAACTGGCGGAAAAGGAGGTCGCTCATCACCAGCCCTAAAACCGCGTCACCCAAGAATTCCAGTTTTTCGTTTTGATCCTCGCCCTCCTCAAGTTGGGCGGACCGATGCGTTAAGGCGAGCTGGAGGAGTCCTGGGTTGGTAAACGTATACCCCAGGATGGACTGAAGGGCAGTCATGTCGGTCGGATCAGACATAGGCTTTCGGGAGCGGGCATCATTCCTCAGCCGTCAGCCTGAAGAATAGTACCGGACAGTAAGCCATCCTCGGCCCGCGTAATGCTCACCGGAACTTCTCGGTTCATGGCGTCATCGCCGCCGTCGGCATAGACTCTGATATAGTTGCGGCTATAGCCTTTGAGGCGCCCGCTGGCCTTGTCCCGCTGGTGCTCAAACAGGACCGGCAAAATCTCAGACTCGAATTGACGGATAAAGGCCGCTTTCTTGCGTTCGCCGAGTGCACGAACCTGCCGCGCTCTCTCCTGGATAACGGCTGGCGGAACCCGGTCTGCGAACTTTGCCGCGGTTGTCCCGCTCCGGACCGAGTAGGGAAATACGTGAAAATAGGTGAAGGGGCTGTCCGCCAAAAAGTCCATGCCCTGGGCAAATTCCGCCGCGCCCTCACCGGGAAAGCCGACAATGAGGTCCGTCCCCAGGGCGGCGTGGGGCAGACGCTTACGCAGTTCGGTCAGAATGTCTCTGGCGAGGGCGGTGTCGTAGCGCCGCCGCATCCGAGCCAGGATGGAATCTTCTCCCCACTGGAGCGGAATGTGTAAATGGGGACACAGGATATCGGAGTGGGTGAGGAGCTGTATCAGGTCCGGACTGATTTCATGCGGGTCGAGCGAACTCAGCCGCACGCGCGGAACCGGCCGCCGTTCCTCGAGCGCTTCGAGCAACCAGGTCAGGTTGACCCGTGGATTGAGGTCTGTGCCATAGCCGCCCAGATGAATCCCGGTCAGGACTACTTCCTGAAAGCCCTGGGCGGCCAGGCGGTCGAACTGGTCCAGGATGACGCGCGGGGCAATACTGCGGCTTTTCCCACGTGACATGGGCACAATGCAAAACGTGCAGAACAGGTCGCAGCCTTCCTGAATTTTGAGAAACGCCCGAGTCTGGCCCTGAAAGGTCACCGCCCCAAAGGTATTGATACCTGGCGGGGCTTCATGCTTGGCGGTTCGCAGCTTGCTGACAAAGACCTTCTGGTCTGCGGGCTGAGGGGTGGAGACTCCCCGAGCGACCAGGCCGACCAGATCATCGAGCCGGTTGAGCCCAACAACATAATCCACTTCGAGCAGGTGGGCCACGGCCTCAGGACTCACTTGGGCATAACAGCCGGTCATAATGACCTGGGCGTCCGGGTTGCGCCGCTTCGCCCGCCGCGCCAACTGGCGGCTCTCGGCGTCAGCCTGATTGGTGACCGTGCAACTATTGACGATATAGACCTCGGCCGCATCGCTGAAAGGAACACACTGATGGCCCGCGGCAGAGAGTCGCTCTTGCAGCGTGGCCGTATCATACTGATTCACCTTGCAGCCCAGGGTGGTGATGGCAACGCGCCGCGAGGTGTGCGGCGCAGAGGGCACGTCAGGTGAGGTGACAAGCGACATGGATACAGCGTCCTTTAGGGCAGGGGGCCCTCAATCCAGCCGCCGCCCAGCACCAGGTCACCGTCATAAAACACGACGGCCTGTCCCGGCGTGATGGCTGGATAGGCTTCTTGAAACCATACCTCGGCGGTATGGTCGGCTTTGGCACTGACCGTTGCGGCAATGGGGTCCTGACGATAGCGAATTTTGGCCGCAACCTGGATTTCATCCGGTTGATTACCCGATACCCAATTGACGTCCTTGGCCCGCAGGCCGTGCCGCTTGAGGTGTTCCTGCGTGCCAACGGTCACGCGGCCGGATGTCGAGTCAATATGGGTGACATAATGGGGCTGGGTCAATCCGCCCAGCCCCAGGCCGCGCCGCTGGCCGATCGTAAAGCGATGAATGCCGGCATGCGAACCCAAAACCCGCCCCGTCTGATCGACAATCTCCCCTGATATCACGCGATCGGAGGCTATACGCTGGTCGAGAAAGCGAGCATAATTTCCGTCCGGGACAAAACAAATATCCTGACTTTCCGGCTTCTCGGCCACGCGCAAGTCCAGAGCGCGCGCCTTGGCCCGGACCTGCTCCTTGGTCAAATGACCAACCGGAAAGAGGGTGCGTTTGAGTTGGGCTTGATTGAGCGTAAACAGGAAGTAGGACTGATCCTTATACGGATCTGCCCCGCGTAAGAGGTGGGCGGTCCGGGTCGCTTCATCCCACCCAATCCGGGCATAATGGCCGGTGGCCACATACGCGGCGTCGAGTTCGCGCGCGCGTTGCCATAACAGGTCAAATTTGAGATCACGATTGCACAGCAGGCAGGGATTCGGCGTGCGGCCGCGCTGATATTCCTGGGCGAAAACATCAATGACCCGCGTTTGAAAGGCTGCCTTCAGGTTGAGGACGTAATACGGAATGCCGAGTTGTTCGGCCACGCGGCGCGCATCCTGAAAATCATCAATAGAGCAGCAACTGCCGGCATGGCCCTCGGCCGAGCCGGCCAGCAGCATGGAGATGGCAATGACCTCGTAGCCGGCTTCGACCAGCAGGGCGGTTGCGACCGCACTATCCACCCCGCCACTCAGCGCGGCAAGGACGCGGGTGCCATGATGCTCTTGATTGTCGTGGAGAGGGTTTGTCATAGAGAATTGAGGGCTGTTGCCATCAGCCGCTACGCCCCGCCTTTCGGACTCGTTCTACAATACCGGGCAGTATGCGTAGCACCGCCTCGATGTCTTCTTCCGTCGTGTCTCTGCCCGCGCTGAACCGAATCGCGCTCTTGGCTCCGGCTTCGTCGCAGCCCACGGCCAAGAGCACATGGGACGGTTCAACCGACCCTGCCGCACACGCCGAGCCGGTGGAAACGGCAATCCCGGCAAGATCGAGACCCATCATTAAGCCTTCGCCTGAGGCTCCCGCAAAGCCGACATTCAGGGTGTTCGGCAAGCAGGCCTGCGTGGGCGTATAGCGGACGACGTCCAGGATATGCCGCTGTATACCGTCCCACAGGCGAGCTATGAGATGTATCAGACGCGGGTGTGTGGTTTCAATATCTTGGGCGCAGAGTTGAGCCGCGCAGCCAAAGCCGACGGCGGCAGCCACATTCTCCGTGCCGGGCCGTTTTTCACGCTCTTGGGGGCCGCCGCGAAAAACGGGCGAGAGCGCTGTCCCCTGCCGCACATACAGCGCCCCGATCCCTTTGGGACCATAAATTTTATGCGCGGACAGTGATACCATATCGACCCCGAGCTGGTTCACATCAAGCGGGATTTTCCCCACGGCCTGGACCGCATCCACATGGAACGGAATGGCGCGTCCACGAATCGTGGGGCTTAACTCCCGAATAGGCTGGAGGGTACCAAGCTCGTGGTTGGCAAGTCCGATGCTCACCAGGGCGGTGTCTGGGCTCAGGGCGGCTTCAAGATCGCTCGGACTGACCCGTCCCTGGCCATTTACCGCCAGCGTCACAAGGTCAACCGATGCGCCAGCGGCAGCCAGGGCTTTGACGGTTTCCAGGACGGACGAGTGTTCGATGGGGGTGGTCACGATACGGGCAGGGCTTGCTCGCCGCGGCGTGAGCACCCCATGCACGGCGAGATTATTACTCTCTGTCCCGCCGCTGGTAAACAGGATTTCCGAGGACTTGGCTCCAATCAGCGCCGCCACCCGCTCGCGCGCCGTTTCCAGCGCCTGTTTGGCCTGACGCCCGGCCCAGTGCAGGCTTGACGGATTGCCGAACGTCCCCGCGAAGTAGGGCAGCATGGCCTCGACGACTTCCGGCCGGATGGGCGTCGTGGCGTTATGGTCAAGATAGATGTGCTGCATGGAGTGTCGCCGGTCCGTTCCCTAGCGCCACGGTAGCCGGATGTCCTGAAGGGTTTCGAGGGCGCTGTGGTGGGTGAGGTCCGCGCGTAAGGGGGTGACTGAAATATAACCGTCGTGGACGGCGACGCAGTCCGAGCCTGCTATGGGATCGAAGCCGAGGTCATCGCCGCCGATCCAGTAGTATTTTCTACCCCTCGGGTCGGTGCGGACGTCGATATTTTCGCCGTAGTGTCGCTTGCCCTGACGGGTAAAACGATAGCCTCTGATCTGGTCAGTCGGCAGGTTCGGCACGTTGACGTTCAACAGGCTGTCGGCTGGAAACCGAGGGGTCTGGATTTCGGCTGCCAGCATGGCCGAGAACTCGGCAGCCGCCCGGAAATAGTAGGGCGGGGTAAAGGTGACCAGCGAAACGGCAATGGCCGGAATGCCTAAAAGGGCTCCTTCCAGTGCAGCCGCCACCGTACCCGAATACGTAATATCGTCTCCCATATTCGGCCCCTTGTTGATGCCCGAAACTATCAGGTCGGGCCGAACGGGTAAAAACCCCTTGACGGCAATATTGATACAATCGGTCGGAGTGCCGTTGACGGCAAAGCGCTGCGGGGCGACCTCTTCGATTCGCAGGGGCCGGTGTAAGGTCAGCGAATGACTGACCGCGCTTTGCTCTTTGTCGGGGGCAACGGTATACACCTCGCCAACACCGGTGAGGGTTTCTTCGAGGCAACGGAGGCCTTCTGACTGGATACCGTCGTCGTTCGACACCAGAATCACCATAGCGATATTCCACCAGAAAGCTGAGAAAAAGAAAAGGCGACCACCGGTGTGATCGCCTCTCCTCACGGAGCCAATGTGGTCGGGGTGAGCCGATTTGAACGGCCGACCACTCGCACCCCAAGCGAGTACGCTACCAGACTGCGCCACACCCCGATCTGCTCCCTCATATCGCTTGGGGACTCACAGGGTCAAGGGCCTGACGGCTTCTCTGGTCGGCTGTTTCTTGCTATGCAGAGGAGAGGTCAGGCGTTCTCCACACAGAATGCCGAGAATGGTGAGAGGTGAATATGCCGACCTACACGGGTGGTTGTCATTGCGGGCGTGTCCGGTTTGAGGTCTCCGGTCAGATCGAGCGGGTGCTGGACTGTAATTGCTCAATCTGTCGGAAGAAGGGCTTTCTACACTGGATCGTCGAGCCCGAGCGCTTTCGATTGCTGTCTTCTTCAGACGCCCTCGCCCTGTATGAGTTTAATACCAAGACGGCCAAGCATTATTTTTGCCCCGCGTGTGGCATCTCCTCGTACTATATCCCGCGTTCACACCCCGATATGATCGACGTGAATCTACGCTGTGTGGATGGGGTGAATCTGGAAGAGTTGGAAATCGAGCGCTTCAACGGCCAGGACTGGGAGCAGGCCCGGACGGACCTCGATACGCAGTAAACGAGTCGCCCGTTAGTCCACAAAGTGTCCGATGTCGAGGGTAATAAACCGATAGCCCAGGGCTTTGCCATGTTGAATCAACGGTTCACGGATGGTCTCTTCGAGTAAACGCGGACAATCCACTGCCGGGGCCATAATGCAGACCATGTCTCCCTCAACCCGAACGGGGTAGGCCGGGAAACCAAGCTCCCGGAATATCTCGACCCAGGCTGCGGACGGATCGTCTTGGGCCGCTTTCAGGCTCCGGATCGGGTCTGGCTTCTGATCCTTCATGCCGGAGAGTGTACTACAAAACAGGCAACGAATGAATTGCGTGTTGGAGAAAGTGAGGGCGGGATGGCCGACGCCGGCGTCATCTTCGATTTGGATGGGGTGCTGATTGACTCCGAGGGGCTGTACTACCGCGCGTATAGCGAAGTGCTCAAGCCGTATGGCGTCAGCGTGACCCAACGCGAATATGAAGAGTACTGGATCGCTCGGGGAATCGGACCCGAATACATTGTGGAAAAGCACAATTTGCCGGTCGCGCCGGACACCCTGCGCCAGCTTCGTTCGCCCATTTTTCTTCAGTTGTTGAAAACGGAAGCCACGCTCATGCCCCATGTGGAGGAGACCCTCAGCCAGTTGTCTCAGCACTTTGGACTCAGCGTTGCGACCAATAGCAACCGTGAACATTTAGACTTCGTCCTGAGGAAATTTGACATCGATCGGTTTTTCGATCACACGGTCGCGCGCCAGGATCATGAACGAGCCAAACCCGCGCCGGACGCCTTCCTGGCCGCGGTAAAAAAGCTCGGCTTGGCCCGAGAGCGGTGCGTGGTCGTGGAAGACACCTATCGCGGTGTCACGGCGGCTGCCAGAGCCGGCATTGCCTGCATCGCCGTCCCGAACGCCTACACCCAAAACAACGACTTCAGGCAGGCGGCCCGCGTCTTGTCCAACCTCGGTGAATTAACGCCCGAGGTGGTGCGGGTGTTCACAGATTGATCAGTCCCCAAGTCGTAACAGGGCCTTTTCCACAACCGCACTGAGGCTCGTATTCTCTAACTCTGCGTGTTTCTTTGCTTTCTCTTTTACATGAGCGGCAACATAGACCTGAAGACGAACATGTCCCTGGGGCTTTCGCCCAGCGCCGGGGCGTGTGCCACCATGTTGGTTAGGCCGGGCGGCTTGAGATGTATTGAAATAGTCAAGAACGCTTTCTCCTGCGTCAAATTTTTCTTCAAGGTTTGCCGCACTCGTCAATTTTGCTGATTTCCTTTTCGTAGAGCGTTCGTTCTTCATATCGGGACCTCCTGACGCTAATAATACGAATGGTCTGCTTGCGTACCGTGTATATTGCTGTCCAATACGTATACTTAATTTTTCCGATAGTAATCCGACGAGATTCACTCGGATATTTTGAGGGAAGATCAAGGAGGTTTTCATCTTGCCACAATTCCTGAGCTGCCTCGAAGTCAATGCCATGCTTCTCTTTATTTACGGCACTCTTGTTTGTATTCCATTCAAAGGGCACCTGGGTATTATATGCACTTTTTGAAAAATAGCTATATCTTTCAAAAAGTGGGTGAGTCAAGGCGGCGAGTTTGCCAGCCATCATAAAGTGACAGTAAAGAAGAATCTCTTTCCCCTACGCCGGTTTTCCTTTATTGTAGCCCCTTAATAGTGCAGGGGAAGCGCGCCAAAGGAGGACGATGCATGACGGCCCACGAAGCAAACCCGGACGCGAAACAGTTCACGGACCGCTACGTTCAGGCGAACGGACTGCGGTTTCACTATCTCGACTGGGGCAGTCTGGAAAAGCCGCCATTAGTCCTGCTGCATGGGGTCGGGCAGACCTGTCATACCTGGGATTTGTTTGCCGCGGCCATGGCCGACCATTTTCACGTCATGGCTTTCGATCAGCGTGGCCATGGGGATACGGACTGGGCCGCCGATAAGGACTATTCACGCGCCAGTATGGTCGAGGATGCGAATGCCTTCACTGACGCGCTCGGTCTGGAGCATTTTTTCTTGACCGGCATGTCGATGGGGGGAGCAAACTCGCTCGCCTTCACCGCCAAATATCCTGACAAAGTCGAAGCCCTGGTCGTGGTTGACGTCGGCCCGCGGGTGGAGCCCAAGGGCGTCAAGCATATCCGTGATTTTATGAAAAACCAGCGTGAGTTTGACTCTCTGGATCAGGCGGCAGAGGTGATTCATCGGTTTAATCCACGCCGTCCGCTCGAAGTCATCCGCAAATATACGGTGGTGTATAATCTCAAACAGACCCCGGCGGGCAGGTGGACCTGGAAATACGATACGTATTTCAGCGACGGCCAGCGTAAGGTTGATGTCAAACAGATGCAGGCCGAGCTGTCTGCGGCGGTCAAGAAAATCCAGTGTCCGACCTTGCTGGTCAAGGGCGGTGAGAGCGATGTCTTTTCCCTGGATGGCGCCCGCGACCTACAAGAACTGATTCCTGGTTCGGAATTTGCCCTCGTACCCAAGGCCGGCCATTCGGTCATGGGAGATAATCCGCAAGGTTTTGAGTCCGCGGTCCGCGGGTTTTATGAGAACAAGGGCTATCTGTAGGCCACCCAAGCGACGCGGCCAGAACGCATGAGGAGAGACAGCTATGGATCTCGGTCTCAAGGATAAAGTTGTTATTGTCGGCGGTGCGAGTAAGGGCATTGGCCAGGCGACCGCGTTGGCGTTTGCCAAAGAGGGCGCAAAAGTCGTCGTCTGCGCTCGTAACCCGGAACTATTGGAAAAATCTGCGAGCGAGATGCGAAGCGAGACCGGAGCCGAGGTCCTAGCCGTAGCCGGAGACCTCGCCCAAGCCGAAGCAACAGAGAGGCTGGTCGATGAGACGGTTGCCAAATTTGGCACCGTCCACGTCCTCGTGCCGAATACCGGCGGCCCGCCGTTGGGTGGCTTTGGAGACATGGATGACGCCGCCTGGGAGCAGGCGTTTGCGCTCAATTTCCTCAGCACCGTCAGGCTGATTCGTAAAGCGTTGCCCCATATGCAAAAGCAGCGTTGGGGCCGTATTGTCAGCGTCATGTCCATGTCGGTCAAAGAGCCGCTTGACGGTCTCATCTTATCGAACGGGGTGCGTCCAGCTGTGGTCGGGATGGCAAAAACGCTGTCGCGTGAGGTCGGCCAGTATAATATCACGGTCAACACGGTCCTACCCGGCCGCATTCTCACCGACCGCCTCACCGGGGCGTTGGCCATCCGGGCGAAAAAGGCCGGCATCTCCCTGGAACAGGCCCTGGAGGAGGGTGGGAAAGACGTCCCGCTCGGCCGGATTGGCGAGCCGCTGGAAATGGCCAACGGCATTGTCTTTCTGGCCTCGGAGGCGGCCAGTTATATCACGGGCACGAGCCTCCAGATTGATGGCGGCGCGATTCGAGGGTTGCTCTAGCGTGGACCCTGTTCTGCACGCCGCAGTAACCGCTGCGCACGCCGCCGGCGACATTGCCCGGCGCTATTTCAAAACCAATCTGACGGTTGAGCTGAAAGCTGATCGCACTCCCGTCACCAGAGCCGACCGGGAGTGTGAGGCGCGCATTATCGATGTGCTGCACGCGCAATTCCCGGACCATGGCTTTCTGGGCGAAGAACTCGGTGAGCAGCCGGGCAACACATCCGCCCGGTGGATTATCGACCCGATTGACGGCACCAAAAATTTTATCCGCGGGATTCCCTTTTTTGCCACACTGATTGCTCTCGAAGAAGACGACGAAATCACTGCCGGCGTAATGTATGCGCCAGCCCTGGATGACCTGCTGTATGCCCAAAAAGGGCAGGGTGCATTTGCCAATGGCAAACAGGTGTCTGTCTCGGAGGTGGCCCATTTGCACGAGGCCATGCTGATTCATGGCGGTCTCAACGACCTGAAAGCCCGGCCGTGTTGGCAGCCTTTTTTGCGCTTAGTTGACGCGACCGCCAGGCAGCGAGGCTTTGGGGATGCGTTGGGACACAGCCTGGTGGCGAAGGGACTGGCCGAGGTTGCCCTGGAGCCGGAGATCAAGCCCTGGGACGTGGCGGCAACCAAGATTCTTATCACCGAGGCGGGCGGACGGTTCTCCGATTTTGCCGGCACAGCGTCTATTTACAGCGGGGACGCGATGATCTCAAACGGACGGCTGCACGACGAGGTTCTCCGTCTGTTGCAAGGCTGAGGGAGCCGGCATGGGGGGCAGAGCAGCGCCCCCTGCCGGCCTCATAGCAGCGGACCAGGAGGGTTAAATACCATAGAACGTCGCCGCGTTGGTTCCCAGAATTTTATCCACGGAGGCTGCCGGCAAGGAGGACAGGACATCCCGCGCCTTTTGGACCGGATCGACGAATCCTTCGGCGTGCGGGTAGTCGGAGCCGATAAAGAAGCGGTCGTCGCCGGCAAACTGGACCATCAGGGGAAACATCTTTTCCTCCGGGTCGCCGTTGACCCAGATATTACGGGCAAAATACTCGCTCGCCGGTCGTTTCATCTGTGAGGTGTGGCCCATATACTTGTAGCGATAGTCCACCCGCTCCAGCCACTCGCCTATCCAGCCGACCATGGCCTCGATGGTCGCGACCCGCAGCTTGGGAAAGCGCTCAAACACCCCGTCATACATCATCGCCGTTACCGCCTGACGCGGGTCCTGGATAATACTCATGGTGATATACATGAAACCGGGGTCGCGATCCCGAAACCACCCGCTGCCGGTGTAATTTTTATGAACGACGAGGTGGAGACCGATACTCAGGTCGAGGTCCTGGGCCGCGGCCCAGACCGGGTCGTACTCCGGTAGGCCAAAACTCTTGCCGTCAATGGGCGCGGCTGCCACAAAGATCGTTCGGCCACCAAGCTTGGCGATGCGTTCCATTTCTCGCACGGCCAACTGCGGGTCACGGAGTGAGATGTGGGCCGCGGGGAAGAGTCGATCCTTGTGTGAGCTGCACACCTCAAATGTCCAGGTGTTATACGCGCGGCAGTGGGCGTCGGCCAGATAGGGGTCGTCTACCTCGCCCTCCCAGAACAGGCCGAGCGTCGGGTAGATGACCTGGCAGGCCATCTGCTCCTTATCGAGGAATTGCACCCGCTGCCCCATGTTTGCCAACTCAGCACTATAATACTGGTAGCGGTCGAAGGTGTTCAGGTCCTTGCCCTGTTCCTTTTGGCCGTAGCCGGCAACCGCGCTCAGAAAGCCTTCGACATCGAAGATCTGCATGGGTTTCTCGTTGACCAGAAACTTCTTTTCCCCGCTCCCCCGGTCGGTTTCAAGCTTCATCGCCTGCTCGCGGTAGGCGGGGTCAATATAGCGTTGGAAAAGATCCAGCGGTTCGAGAAAATGAGCATCTCCATCAATGACTCGCATGACTCGTTCTCCTTCCGTGCGGTGTCCCGTGTTTTTATGGTGGTACTGCTGTTTGGGGGAAAATGCAAGGGAACCGAACCGGGGGTAGTGGTTCAGTTTCACATCGCTCTTGCCCTCTGCCGGCGTAGCGCCGCCCCCCTCCCTCGCCCTCCCCTCCAGGGGGAGGGAATGTTCGCTCCCTCGCCCCTGGAGGGAGAGGGCTGGGGTGAGGGGGAATAAGCAAACTGAACCACTACCGAACCGGGCAGCCCTGTGGCGGGCGGAGCGTATTTCGGCTAGAACTGAGGCAGCACAACAGGGGGCAGCAGTATGGATACACCAATTGAGATTATCGAGTTCTCGGACTATCTGTGACCGTGGTGCTTTCCGGCCGCGGAGCGGCTTCGAAAGATCAAGGAACGCTTTGGTGATCGAGTCAGCGTCAAATGGCAGCCCTTTGCCCTGCGTCCGCACTATGAGGCCACTCCGTTTCAGTTTAAGGACAGCTACGTGGAGCAGGCCTGGCGGAAGGCGTCAGCTCTGGCCGAAGCGGACGGTCTGGAATATTCGATGTGGCCGCATGCCGAATTTCCACGCTGGAGCATGCCCGGCCTGGAAGCCGGCACGGCCGCTCAGCGTCAGGGCGAGGACGCCTTCCTCCGTTTTCACAGCAGACTCTTTCGGGCTTTTTTTATTGAGAACAAGAGCCTGATTGAAAAAGAGACCGGCGTGGAGGTTGCCCGGCAGGTTGGCCTCGATATGAACGCCTTCCTGCACGATATCGAAGATACCGCCCTCCAAGACCAGGTGCGTCAGCAATGTGCAGACGCGGTGGATACGTATTTCGTGAGTGCGGTTCCTACCGTCCTGATTGGCGCTAAACGGCGCCAAATCGGCATGGTACCGGCTGCAACCTACCTGGAAGACCTGGCGACGCTGGGCGTCCTATAAAGGCGCTGTATGGCAGAAAAGGACGAGCATAGGTTCAATCTGCGCTTCTCGCTGAGTGCGGACATTCCCCCCGGGGCCTGGGACGATGAGGATTTTGAGGGGGACGAATGGCTGAACGAATGGGAAAGAGAAGTCAAACCAGGTCTGGTCCGGGAAGTGTTTACGTATTTACGCCGGTTTGCCGGCTGGAACTGCCATATCCGCAATCGAGGGGTTTCTCCGCTGGATGAAATTGAAATCGTGCTGCGCAAAGAGGGCGGGTAGGGCGGTTGCTCAGGGGGTAGCGATATCCGTATGGACCAAGCAAAAGGGCAGGCGTTATGCCTGCCCTTTTGCTTTCGATTGGTGAGGCTCTGCTTAGACCTGGGTTGAGCCCAACAAGTTTCCGCCGAGCGAGGGGTGACCGACGCTCTTATCGCCGAACACGTTAATCAGCGAGGTCTTGCCGGATGACAGGGCACGCTCCAGAGCCGGAATAATCTCATCCGGCTGCTCCACATGCTCGGTGTAGACCCCCATGGGTTCAAACACCTTGTCGTAGCGAATGTCCTTAATCATATCGAACGGGTCGGTGCGGCCTTTGAGCAGGGGCATGGACTCAAACGTCGGCCCCCACGAACTATTGTTCCACAGCAGGGTAATAATCGGGATGTTGTATTTGGCGGCGGTCTCCATATCCATCCCGCCGATGCCCAGACCCCCGTCTCCGCTGACAACGATGACCTGCTTGCCCGGACGCCCGAGTTGCACCCCAATACCCATACCCACGCCGTGCCCGACCGGGGCCAGCGGCCCGGCATCGACAATCTGACCCGGCTCATGGGCGGTAAACCACTGACTCGTATAGCCACTCAGCGTAAAGCTATCGATAATCAAGGTTGCGTCTTTGTCGATCACCGAGGTGAGGTCTTTGGCCAGACGGTCAGGATGGATCGGACTTGCGCTATGGTTTTGCTGTTCACGGCCGCTGATGAGCTTGTTATAGTTCTCGCGTACCTCAACCATGTTTTGGAGCCACGGACTCTCGCGCTTGGCGCTAAAGTCAAGCTGCATGGCTTTGATCGTATCGATCATCTGACGCAGCACCAGCTTGGGGTCGCCGACAATGCCGACTTCGGCTGGGACATGCCAACCAACCCGCTGGGCGGTGGCATCAACCTGGATATAGGTCGCTTTGTCGCTCCAGGTAGGCGGCTGACCGAATTTTTCTCCACTCCAGAACTTGAATCCAACCGCCAACACCACGTCGGCTTCGCCCGTAAACGGCTTTTTCCACGCGCCCCGAACGGCGAGTGCGTGGTCTTCGTCAACCGCACCCTGGCCGGCCCGGCGGCAGTACACCGGGGTGCTGGTGAGTTCAGCCAGTTCTTTCAGTTCGGCCTCGGCACCGGACCAGAAAATCCCGTCTCCCCCGGCAATGAGCGGCTTTTTCGCCTGAAAAATAAGCTCGACCGCGCGTTCAATCTGGCGCGGGTCGCCCTGGAAGCGGAGTTCGTCCGGACCATAGACTTTTGCGCCTTTGCGCTGCTTGGCTTCGTCATCCTGGTGGTAGAGAATATTGGTCGGAATTTCGAGCAGGGAGACGCCTTGGGGGGCTGAGGTGGCTTCACGAAACGCCTGACGCAGGTCGACTTCGATTGTTGACCAGTCGAGTACGCGCTTGGCAAATTTTGAGAAAGAGCTGACCACGTCAGAGCCATAGGCTTCCTGGAAGGAGCCGATAAGGTCCTCGGTTGTGGGGTGCTGGCCAGCGAGACAGACGACGGCGCTATTTGTCAGGCCAGCGACGCACAGGCCGGTCACCGCGTTGGTCAGGCCACACCCGGCAGTGACACAGCAGATGCCGGGTTTTCCTGTCACACGGGCATAGCCGTCTGCCGCGTAAGCGGTCGCTTGTTCGTGGCGCATGTGGATAAGTTTGATGCCATTATCTCTGAGGGTAGCCAGAATGGGGAAGGTATGCCCGCCATTCACGGCAAACATATATTCAACCTTTTGTTCCTTTAATATCCGTCCGATAAGCGTCCCACCATCAACTGTTGCCATGTCTACGATCCTCCTTTGATTCATCCTTGGGCAATACCAGAGCGGCATCTTCCCATATTTCAAGCAAAGAAAAAAGGGAGGTCTCCTCACGGGGCACCCCTTTTCTTGCTCGGCTTGGTTGCCGAAGCTACAGCAGGTTCAGGCGTTTGAGAATGGCGGCGACTCTCTCGTCGCGCTGCCCCAGAGACCGCAGGGCGTCGAGGATGACATCCAGGCGGCGGCCTTTGGTTGAGAGGTCATCCTCCAGACTTTTCACCTTGTCTGCAAACGGTCTGACCATGGTCCGACGGTCCCAGACGGCAAACCCGAGGATGCTCACGAACATGAAGGTAAAGGCAGCCAATACGCCGAGGATGAGTTGAAAGTGCCGGTCCAACTGGCGGTTCAGGTCTTCGCGCAGTTGCTGGTTCTGGATATGCATATCCTCGCGCAGTTGCTGGTTCTGGCGATTCATATCCTCGCGCAGTTGCTGCATCTGAAGAGTCAGGTCTTCGCGCAGTTGCTTGATGCTCTCTTCCAGCCCGTCCAGGCGAGTTTCTACGCGGACCAAGCGAGTGTCCAGCCCATCCAGGCGGGTTTCCATACGGGTCAACCGCTCGATGATTTCGCGGTCGGCTGAGGCCGCCGGGCTGTCTGCGGCCCCGACGGGAGCGGGCAGGAGGACCAGCGCCCCGGTCCAGAGTAAACAGGTGAGCAGCAAGCCCCTCATGCGCCCATACAATGCCGGGAAGGCCAGAATGTCAAGCGACTATAGACGTGTGTCTGCATGTAAAACGGGAGGCCCTTTTCAGGAACCTCCCGTTTTGAGAGTGCGTTTGTAGGAGAGGTGAAACATGTTCCACCTCTCCGGTTGTGACTACAGCAGGTAGTACTGGAGACGAATCCAGAACAGATCGCGCTCCGCCCACATGTGCAGCCCCGTAGCATCGACATCGTTGGTGCTGCCCATATACATGACCGTGCCGGCAAAGAGGTCGAGGTTGCGGAAGTACAGGCCGTGCCAGTAGGTCTGGGCCAGAAGCAGCGGTTGCTTGGCGTTCACGGAATAGGCGAACGCAAACAGCGGCTCCAGCTTGCCCCGGAAGTAAAAGCCTGACGTGCCGAACGTGTACAACTGATTAAACCGAGTGTGCCGGTCTCGGGGCGCGTTGGTGAAGGCGCTCAGGCCTGTTGCGCGGTTATCGTTCTGATAGGTGGTCAGCGCCTGGAAGGTGTAGAAGGTGGTCTGGTCGCCGATGCCGCCCGGCAGGCCGCGCGCCCAGCCCATGCCCGGAAAGGACTGAATGGACTGAATCAGGTCAAAGCCGATCATGCTCCGCCAGATCGAGCTGCCGGTCTTAATCCGCGCAACGCGGTGGCGTGGGCTGGGACAGAAGCTGCCGGCTCCCTCGGCGCATGGATTGCCGTCGCCGTCCTCAAAGGGATGGGTCGGGATCTGCGAGCCCGTCTTGCCCTGTGCAATGGCCTTGGCCTGCGCCGCGGCTACGCGCGCGTCGTAGTGCCTTTGGTCCTGGCCGCCGTTCGCGATCGGCGCTATGTTGCGCGCCTCATTGGTGGACCAACTCTGCTCCAGGCGGAACACCGCACCGGTGTAGTCAAAGTCGTTATACGTCACGGTGAACCCGAACACGTTTGTCCACGGCATCCAGTGAGACACGTCGAAACACGCCGTCTGATTCCGGTCGTTGTTCGGATTGCTATCCTGGCTGTAGCCGTACATGTCGACATTGATGAAGTACGTCGCGATATTATCTTCGAAACACCGGTCTAGCGCACGGCGGAAGTTGAGCGAGTTGCTCGGGTTAGTCGGGTCGTGAGCAAACAGCCCGGGAGCGACAGCTCTGCCCGCAAATCTGCCCTCCGTTGGTACACCCCCTGCGTATCCGGCGGATTGCGGTCGGCCGTCCAAGCCCACCATCCGTTTGCCATCCGCATCGAGCCCTGACTCGGCAAAGAAGGTGTCAAAATGGAACACGCCACCCGGATCGGTGCGCTTGAACATATAGTTCAGGGTGAAGTCAAAATTATCGAATATCTTCCCCATCAGCCGCACGCCGACCATGCTGTTTGCCCACTTCGTGCCCCGAATGTGGTGGGTTTTCGACCCGCCGCCAATCCGGTACAGGAAGTTGGCATTGCGGCCCGCGGCGTCATCCGTACACGGTCCTGTACCACTACACCCGGAATCACCTGCCATCCTCGCCTGATTGCGCCCAACCCGGAACAACGACCATGGATGGCGAACCCGGGAGTAGTCATGGTAGGGCCCCCAAGGCACGCCCTTGGTGGTCAACACACCCGGTGAGGTCGGCGAATCAAAATAATCACTCGGATCGCCAACGAAGCTCGGGTCATCGTAGCGCAGGCCGCCCCAGCCACCTTCCAACACCAGGTGTTGGGTGATGGGCCGCCAGCGTGGAGTGTAGAAGAACTCCAGACCGACGTTGGACATAAACGTCCCGACGTTGCCGATGTCATACAGAAACTTGATGGCCCAGACGGGTGTCCGAAAGTCCTCAAAGGCTTCGCCCACGGCCTGGTTCTGGTCCAGCCGTAGCGTGTTGGCAATGTCAATCGAGCGGAACAGATCGGATTCTCCCCACACGATCTGCTGTTTGCCCAGCCTCATCGACAGCCCATGGCCCATCACATCCCCAAAGTCCACGTCCAGGTTCATTTCCCGGAAGCCGTTCTCGGGAAAGGAGAAGGACTTGAGCTGCTTGATGCGGTGGGGATACATGTCGTCATACTTGTCGCGCACCGCGTAGACCGGGTCATAGCGGCCCCGATACATGAATGAGAAGTCGGCGCGACGAATCCCTGGGATCTTGATGTTCTTATCGAACAACCCGCCCTCGGGCGTTACCAGGTCTTGATACTCGTACTCCACCCGCATCTCGTTGCGCCACTGCACCCACTCGAAGTTATCTCCGGGGCTGCCGTCATATTGAAATGCGTGCTGCATCTCGTACACGACTTGAATCTCCGAATTCCCCACCCGGATCGTCGCTTGCGCGGGGCTCGTCAGCCACACGAGTCCCGCTACGACGGCTAGCCCGGCCACTAATCCTCTCAGGCCTGTCCTTCGCCTTCGCCCCCTGTTGCGTCCGATCATAGCCTTCCCTCCTTTGAAAAGATTTGTCTCTCTTGGATAATACTTTGAGGGTCCGAATGTCAAGCTATTATCAGCAAAAGATATGTCAGCCATGTAGCCGAACGTAAAACGGGAGGTCCCTGAAAAGGACCTCCCGTTTCGGGAATGCGTTTGTAGGTAGAGGTGAAACATGTTCCACCTCTCCGGTTGTTATTACAGCAGGTAGTACTGGAGACGAATCCAGAACAGGTCGCGGTCCGCCCAGATGTGCACCCCGGTGCCATCCGTGTCGTTGCGACTACCCATCCACATGACCGTGCCGGCAAAGAGGTCGAGGTTGCGGAAGTAGAGGCCATGCCAGTAGGCTTGGGCCAGAATCAGCGGCTGCTTGGCGTTCACGGAGTAGGCGAATGCAAACAGCGGCTCCAGTTTACCTCGGAAGTAAAAGCCTGACGTGCCGAACGTGTACAACTGATTGAACCGATGGTGCCGGTCTCGCGGCGCGTTGGTGAAGGCGTTGATACCCGTGGGGCGGTTGTCGTTCTGGTAGGTGGTCAGCGCCTGGAAGGTGTAGAAGGTGGCCTGATCGCCGATACCGCCCGGCAGGCTGCGCGACCAGCCCATGCCCGGGAAGGACTGAAGGGACTGAATCAGGTCAAACCCGATCATGCTCCGCCAGACGGACGATCCAGTTTTAATCCGGGCGCGGTTGATCTTCTTACCCGGACAGACATTTACGCCCGGTATGCAAGGATTGCCCTCACCATCGCTATGTGGTCCGGTGATGAGCGGGTCCACGCCTTCCGCGCCAAAGACCGCAGCGCGACGGTCAACGCCATTGTCGGCTGCATACTGATCAACCGCCGCGGCGTTCTCCGGGTTGTCATCCAGTTTGTCCAGATAGCCTTCCCGAGCGGCCTGCAACTTCGCATCGAAGTGTGCTTGAGACCGACCACCGTAGTTCGAGCCGCCCCAGTTGCGTCCCTCATTGGTGGACCAACTCTGCTCCAGGCGGAACACCGCGCCGGTGTAGTCGAAGTCGTTATACGTGACCGTAAATCCGAATACATTCGTCCACGGATAGGCGTGGGCCACCTCGAAGCAGGCGGTCGCAAACCGGTCGTTGTTCGGGTTGCCGTCCTGGCTGTAGCCCAACATGTCGACATTATTGAAAAACGAAGCCTTATTCTCTCTGAAACACCGGTCCAGGGCGCGGCGGAAGTTGAGCGAGTTGTTCGGGTTGCTCGGGTCATGTGCAAAAAACCCGCCCTCTGAACCCAACAGGGTGTTGCTGAAGGAGCCTTGTCGCCGGCCGTATTGGTCCACCCTGCCGAGTCCGTCGGCATGGCTTCTTCCGAAGAACGACGGCAGATCGAAGACGGCATACGGATCGACGCGCTTGAACATATAGTTCAGGGTGAAGTCAAAGTTGTCGAAGATCTTCCCCATCATCCGGATGCCGACCATGCTGTTTTTCCACTTCGTGCCGCGGATATGGTGGGTGTGGTGGCCGCCGCCAATCCGGTACAGGAAGTTGGTGTTTCGGCCGGCGGTGTCGTCCGTACACGGACCATCGGCATTACAACCGCTGTCGGGCGCCATATTCGCCATGTTGCGCCCGACCCGGAAAACGGACCAGGGGTGACGAATTCGGGCGTAGTCGTGGTAGGGTCCCCAGGGGACGCCCTTAGTGGTTAAGGTGCCGGGAGAAGTCGGCGAATCAAAATAATCTTCCACATCGCCAACAAAGTGGGGGTCATCGTAACGCAGGCCACCCCAGCCGCCTTCCAACACCAGGTGCTGGGTGATGGGTCGCCAGCGGGGGGTGTAGAAGAATTCCAGGCCGACGTTGGACATAAACGTCCCGACGTTGCCGATGTCATACAGAAACTTGATGGCCCAGATGGGTGTCCGAAAGTCCTCAAAGGCTTCGCCCACGGCCTGGTTCTGGTCCAGCCGCAGCGGGTTGGCAATGTCAATCGAGCGGAACAGATCGGATTCTCCCCACACGATCTGCTGCTTGCCCAGCCTCATCGACAGCCGATGGCCCATTACATCCCCAAAGTCCACGTCCAGATTCATTTCCCGAAAGCCGTTCTCGGGAAAGGTGAAGGACTTGAACTGCTTGACGCGATGGGGATACAGGTCGTCATATTTGTCGCGCACCGCGTAGACCGGGTCATAGCGGCCCCGATACATGAACGAGAAGTCGGCGCGCCGCACCCCTGGGATCTTGATGTTCTTACCGAACAGCCCGCCTTCGGTTGACACCAAATCTTGATACTCGTACTCCACGCGCAACTCGTTACGCCACTGCACCCACTCGAAATTATCTCCGGGGCTGCCGTCAAATTGAAATGAGTGCTGCATCTCGTACACGACCTGAATCTCTGAGTCGCCCACCCGGACCACCGCTTGCGCGGGGCTCGTCAGCCACACGAGTCCCGCTACGACGGCCAGCCCGGCCACGAATCCTCTCAGGCCCGAGCGCTGTTTCCTGTTGTGTTTGGTCATAAACCTTCCCTCCTGTGACAAAAAGTTATCCTCCTTACCTTGTCTCGCTCTCCGTTTCTCCGGTTGCAGCAGGTCACCCCCTTCCCCCGTGTCTGGAATGCGATACGTCATGCAAAAGACGATTTGGCATTCCAGGCTGCTTCTAGCGCTATTCCGTATGTTTTGCAACTGCCCAGACGGTGTTTCTCTGCGTTTCTGCTCTTGACAAATGCGGCGGCTTTCTTTAATAGTCCGCTCCATGCAAGATATTTTTTCTCGTTACGGCAAATGGCTGCGGCACGGGCTTGTCGCGTGTGGAATTGGATCGATTGTCGTGCTGGGCGGGTGTGAACTCGGCGCCCCACCAATCGATGAAATCAAGGATGCTGAGCCCAAGCCATCTTTGGTTGACCAGTATAAGCAGGCCAATAAGGATAGCCGGGAGCCCGGATTGGCTGCGAACCCAAAAGCCCTGAAAGGCGGCGACGATCTGGGGGATGAGTAACAAAGCGCTCTGCTTTGTTTTCCAGATTGCTCCCTCGCAGCTCATCAACAACTCGCGCGTGGTTACTGCTGACCACGTGCTCACTTCCCCCGGCCCGCTTCCACGAATAGACGACTCGTTCGAGTCGCCCCGACGCTGAGAGGGCTATTACTCCCGCAGAGCACCGCTTGAATCAGGTCGGCGTATGTCAGCCCCGCTCTTCCAAGAGCCTGCGGTGTGCTGCCTGTAGACTGCTTTCTTTCTGCAACTGCGTCATCTGATCGCTCCGGGTGGAGGCGGTGTGCTGTATTTGCCAGAGGCCCCAGCCAATCAGTATGAGTTGGCCAACCCCGATGCAGGCCTGTATCCACTCACTCATGCTTATTAGTTCCTCCACTGTGCCTTTAGACAAAAAAAGAGGCAGCCTCATGAGGCTGCCTCTTTTGCCTTCAGATAAGAAGGGGAAGGGGTTTTAGGCAATAATACCTTCTCTGGCGGCTCGGACGAAGAATTTGGGATGCCACAGAACCAAGGCAGCCGGCACGAAGGTACAGGCGCCAAGGAAGCTGATGCCCATCCACAAGGCCAGCAGCAGGCCCATTTCCGAGCAGAAACGGATGTTCGAGAACGCCCACAGAACCGTCGCTGTGATCAGGGTTGCTGCGGTAAAGGCCACCGCTTTCCCTGCGGTCGAGAGTCCTAACCGGACGGCGTCGTTGATATCACCGTCATATTCTTCCACCGCTCGACTGACGATGTATAAGGCATAGTCAATGCCAAATCCGACCCCGACGGTCACCACCGGCAGCGACTGCAAATTGATACCGATATTCCGCACACCCATATACGCGTTCACGACACCGTCGGCCAGGAACAGGCCGATCATCATCACCAGTGCGGCGACCGGGGAACGGTAGGTAAACATCACGATCAGGAAGATCGTCCCAAAGCCCAGGCCGTGCATATACAGGTCGTTCTTCAAGATCTCTTCATTCGCCGCCGCCGTCACCCCGATCAGACCACCGGCCAGACGCCAGTCCGCATTGGGCAGCGGGTTTTCAGCCACGAATTTTCGCGCTTCCTGAATAATTCGGGCGATATTGTCCCCTTGGTGATTAGAGCAGTAGAACGTCACCCGCGAGACCGTATAGCTCGGGTCGAGAAACTTCGACGACTCGCCGGGCGGTGTGCCGGCAAAGTAGTAAAAGAAGAGCGAACTCACCCGCCGAGCACTGGCCGGAATGGATCCCCAGCGTGGCTGCATATCATAGAAAGTCATATTAATGGCTTGAATGATGTCAGCCAGTGAGAAGCTGTAGCCGATATCTTTATCGCGTTCCATGTGACGCTGGAATTTTTCGAGTTGGCGTAATAAATCGGGGTTCTTGAGCACTTCTTTGTCACGCCCCTCGACCACAATGATGAGCGGTTCAATCCCACCAAAATACTTTTGAATCTCGATATGGGCCTGGTTATAGGGTGACTCCAGATGCAACAGCGGTGTGGCCGCGGTCGGATCGCCAATCGTGAGATGTCGAAGCTGGGTGATAGAGACCAGAAAGGCGGCGACCCAGAAAATAACAATCACCCTGGCATTTTTGGGCGTGGTGATCCAGGCTGAGCAGCGGTCAACAAAACGTTGTAACCAGCCGTTCTCGCGCTGCATGACCTTTTCCGGCTCAGGCGCTTTGAGGTAGTAGTACACAACCGGGTTCATGAGCAGTTCGCTGACCGCAACCGAGCCGACCCAGATCGAAGCCGAGATGGCGATCTTTTGCAGGATGACCACCGGCACAACCACGATGACGAGCATGCCCAACGAGTCGGTAATAATCCCGCTCAGGGTGGGCACGAATAATTCGGCAAACGCGGCGACAATCGCCTTTTCTTTATTCCACTGCCACTTGCGATATTCCTCGTAATAGCGCTCGTGCATCTGCACCGAGTGGCTTATGGCCCGGGCCGTGACAAAGAACGGAATCACCAGGGCAAGCGGGTCCATGGAGAAACCCATCATGGCCTGAATACCCAGACCCCAAAAGGCCGACACAACGCCGGTGATGGTCGGGCGCAGCGCCCCGCGCCAATCGTGGAAGTAGAGGTAGAGCAAGATCCAGCACACCATCGTCGCGGCCAGGAAGATGTAAAACACCTCGTTCGCGTAGTAGTATATCCAGCCGTAGAGCTGGGGCTCGCCGGCCACCCAGATCGTCTCCTCAGCGGTCTCAAAGGGTTCTTTGACGGTCCGGCGAATCTCCTCAAAGACGGTCTTATAGTCGAGCTTGCCCTCAATGAAATTGGCTTTCAGCAGGAGGGCTTGACCGTTCAGGGCGACCAACTGGCCGTAGATGGTTTCGGTGTTATAGCAAATTTCCTGGATGTCGGCGACTTCCCGGTCTGACTTGGGTGGACGACGCATGACCGGGGGGGTGGCAATCGTCCCGCCCGACACCGTGAGATAGCGTGTCGTGCGATGACCGACCGACTCAATCTGGTCGTGGTTCACCCCGGTGACGCGGTCCATGGCCTGCGTCATCTCGTAGATTTTTCGCATCGCACCGACTGAGAAGACATCGCCCTTATCCACTTTCAGCATCACGTTGACATTATTCGCCCCGCCGAATTGATCGGCAAAGCGGAAATGTACGCGGACGAAGGGATGACGATACGGAAGCAGGTCGTTGAAGCTGGTAGACATTTCAATCGATAAGGCCTGCCAGGCCATGAAGCCGGTTACAAGCAACACCCCGAGCGTGATCAGAAAGCGATTCCGGATCAGGCCTTCTCCCAAACGATAGAGGGCGGCGCGGTCTCTGGAATGCGCTTCGAGCTCTTCGATAGTCGGTATCTTTCTCTCAGCCACGGTTTTCTCCTTTTTGATAATTTTTCACTCTGCGTGATGCTGCTGTGAGCAGGCGCCCGGACGCCGGACTAATGCGCGTCAGCCGGCTCCTCGACGATTTCCTGCTCAACCATCTTCCAACTCTTGCCGCCATCGCCGGTGTTCATGATGGTGCCTTTCCCGCCCACCAGAACGCCCTTGCCGTCTTCTCCAAAGGCAACCGAATTGATCCAGGTGTATACGCCCCCCGGTGTCTCGGTCGGGCTCCAGTTGGTTCCGCCGTCGGTGGTCTCCAGCACGACCGCATTCATGCCCGCGAGGACGAGACGGCCATTCTCGCCTGGCGTATCAACATCGTAGAGATGCAGCGCCGGAATATCCGCATTGCTGCCCTCACGCGCCACCCAGGTCCAGGTCTGACCGCCGTCACTGGTTTTTGTAACAGCCCCACCGGCGCCGACCATCACCCCATTATTGGGGTCGCTGAAGTGAACCTTAAAGAACGCGCCCATCACCATGACGTCCCGCACGCCCCCCTGCTCGACGAGCTCGTCGAGCAGACTGTCGTGCTGCGCCCCCCAGGTTTTGCCGCCATCCGTGGTGTAGCGGACATTGCCGTATTCACCCACTATCCAGCCGGTGTTTTTGTCCAGAAACTGTACGCTGTAATAGATGATGTCGGGCACGGCCAGACGGGTGCGCTCGGACAAGCCGATCTGAGACACGTCCATCATCTCGACGTTCCAGGTCTCTCCGCCGTTGTCGGTCCACATCCAGGTTGATTCATCACCACACACCCAGCCGTGCAGTTGGTCAACAAAGGAGACCGCCATCAGGGTCTTGTCCGTGTCGGCGGTTTGCGCTGTCCAGGTTTTGCCGCCGTCCCGGGAGTGGATGACGGCCCCATTATGGCCGACTGCCCAGCCATGCTCGCCGGCGAAGCTGACGTTGTTGAGCGTCCAGGGCACGCCGCTGTCAACATCTGCCCAGGTTTTGCCCGCATCCTCACTCCGCAAGATGCGGCCGGCGTAGCCTACGGCTACAAAGGTGTCGCCCGTGACATGAGCGGCGCCAAGAAATTTGTCGGTCCGGGCAAGCAGCGATGTGCTCCAGGCGGTTGGCTGCTCTCCGTGGCATCCCGCCAAGCCGAGTAGGGTCGTGGCGGTAAGCAGCGAGGCGAAAAGGCTGGTGCATCTCCGGGCCAAGCGGGCCCCATCAGTATTCATCACGTAGTGACCTCCCTTTTGGTGTGGACGACCTGCACTAGGATTCCCCAACAGGATTTCGTGCCTTCCGTCCTTTGCATTTTTTTACGACAAAAGTCAAGAGACGGTGGGGTATGAAACCCTGACCTTGCCGCAGCTTCCCTCCTCAAAATGGAAAGTTTCTCTTATCAAAATAAAAATCCCCCGTACAGGGTTGTACGGGGGATTTTCTTCATCACAACAGGGCAGGGGGCTGTGACGTTTAGCGGGCGCTCTGGATCAGGAAATTCACGGTGAACGCCTCAGGCGTGTTCCACTCCTTGGCGGTATTGAAGTACCAGTCGTACTTCGGCACGTAGTACTCGTCATAGCCTGGAGGGCAGTCCCACTTGGAGCTATGGGTAATCTGCATATCGATCACCTGACCGTTGTGGGTAAAGACCTGTTCCTCTTCGTAGTCCGCGGCAATATACTTGTCTGAGGGCTTCGTCGAGATGTTCATGAGCTGAGTCCAGGTTTTCCAGATCTCACCACCCTGGTCATACGTCTCTGACCATGAGGTGTTGAAATACTCCCTGTCGAGGTAGATAACCCGCTTGGAGTAGGCATACTGGTTATACCCGGTCGGGATGCCTTCGACGACCCATACCGGCCGGCGTTCCCACTGCACTGTGTCCGACCACAGAAAGGCGGTCGCACCGCTCCGGCCGTCCGGTGCAGCAGCCCAGACGGCTCGATCCTGATAATGGCCTGAGTGGGCCGCCATGAGGGTCTCTTTCGCGGCCAAGACGCGCCAGGTCCAGTATCCGGGCTTGGCGTTGAAGCCCCAAATCGAGTCGATATCGATGTCCGTGCCCCAGAAGGCGTCCGAGCGGTTCGCCACGCTGATACGACGCACGCGGCGCAGCTCAGGCAGATACATATACGAGTCATCCGGATTTTCGAGCGGGGTGTACCGGAAGTTCAGCACGCCGGCGCCCTTCAGATCGTTGGGGGCGTATAGCGGGCCCCATTGCTCGGTATAGGTAATCTGTGGGTTAAACGGCGCGATCGGCTTCGGGTCCATGTGCAGCCGACCTTCCCACTTCATACGCCGCCAGAAGTGCGAGGCGTAGAAGCGCTCCATCTCGCCCTTGTAGTTCACCAGCTCGAGAATCCAGGGGCAACCCACGTTGTCCGTGAAATCCGGAAAGTACTCGTGGTTCCACATCGCCTTGGCACCAGCGAGGGGATCGTTGACGTCAATGTTAGGAAACGGGCACCCGGCGACGTAGTTGGTCAACGTCCGACCATCTTCTGACAAATTCACTTGACCGGCAAATTTCTCTGTGGCCTCTGCGTACGCCTTGGGCCATTCGTATTTACGGTACTCGATGACCTTCATACTCATGCCCTGGTTGAGCATCCAGTTTGCGGTTGGATTAAGGACATCAGCCGCCTCGGCCATATTGCTCTGATCGACAACGTCCCCCGGTTGGGGGAAGTTCGCGGCGGCCGGGACGACCCAGCTTACCGCGGCCGCGCATATGACCGCGGCGAAAAAATTTGCTTTCAGCCTCATAATACAAGCCTCCTTTCGAGAACCTCTGCCCTGGGTGAAATTTCCTACCTACCGTAATATGGAGTGTAGGGATAAGGAGCAATAGCTCAGCGGCAGGTTTTTTTCTACTACCGCAGAAGGGGAGGCGTCCCGAGGTCTTTTGCACGGCTCTGGTGAGACCGTGTTTTTGCCGTCCTGAAGGCGGTATCTCTAGGCAGAGGGGTCAATGCTGAACCCCTCACGTGGGGGTGCAAGCGGGCGTCCGGTCGGCGTGTCCGGGGCCAGGCCAGCCTCACGCAGCAGCCGCGCAAGAGCGGCAAGAACGTCCGAAACCGAGCGCTGCGCCTCCAACAACTCATCATTCGCCCGTGAGAGCTGAACATAATCCTGGCGTTCAACGGCATCGACGACCGACACCAGAGCAAATTCATGGGCGCGCCAGGATTCGATATAGCCTTGATGTATCTGCATCACGGCCGGCGCCTGTGGTTCATAGCCCTCTAACTCGACGACATACTCCCGGGCGACCCCGATCGCCGGACGTATCGTTTCCAGCACAAAATCATCATGAACGAACTGGTCTTCTCTGACGCCGGCAATCGCGTTGTTAATTTTTGCTTCGGTCGCCGCCCAGAGGCGAGCCTGGTCCATATACGTCGTCAGGTCGTCCTGGACACTTATTTCTTCAAACTGGCAGCCGGGCAGCACAGCGAGCCAGATAAACAAGAGCGAGAATGTGAGCAGTCTTGAACAAGACCGCTGAGAGTGCTTGTTCATCTGACTCTTCTTGCTCGGGCGTCGGCTGAAGACTGGTCGCCGGTTAGGAACTCTCTTCCGTATCACGCTGGGTCGCCTGAAAGATAAGGTCAACGTAATATTTCACATTATAGCCCAATAGGAGCACTTCGGGAGAGCCGTCCTTACGGGCATAGACGGCCGTTTTTGTCGGATTATAGCCGCCAATGAAAATGGTTTCTTTGCCTGGCTCTCCATCGCCTTCAACGATAACGGTTGAAGCGGGGGGGGCCAGACCGTACGATGCCAAGTCCTCCGGGGCCTCATGGACGATGGGGACCGTTCTATTCGGGGTGAGGTTTTCAATAAAACCAATCACAAGCGCAGAGGTGACCGGTGCACCTGACGGCTCAAGGGTCCGCCACTCCGCCTGAATCTCACCCGGCTGGACCTCGCTACGCTGCGAGACAAAGGTGTGCTTCCGGCGATGGATGGAGAGCTTATGAATCGTGCCACGTTTGAGGGTGAGAAAAGTCCCCTCCCGGACTGGACGCGGTTCAAGGATAGGCGCCTCCGGGCCGCCCGGACGCCATTCAAAGAGGAGATAATATCCACCGAGTACAACGGCAAGAATGTAGTATAGCCCAACCCGCTGCCACGTCATCCGCGATACCTCCGCCACGTAAAGACACCCACCCCGATTAACAAGAAAGAGCCTGGCACGATGACGGTGCTTGTGACCAGAACGGTCTGAATTTGATCCGAGGAGAGAAAGAGTTGATTGACGCCCGACTGTTGTGTCTCCGGCCTGGCCGCCATCTGACCTTGGTCCTCGGCGAGCCAGTTGATGGCATTGATGAAGAGGTCTTTATTGCCGCCCTGTTCGACTAAATTATTATTGACGAAATCCGCATCGCCAAACACCACAATACGTCCGAGCGTATCCTCAGTCCGAATAGCCATCTCACCGGCAATAGGAATTGGGCCACGAAAGTCCCGTTCCTCCTCAAATTTTGTAATCCCGGTGCGTGGGATGTTTTCCTGGGCACTGGCCCAGCCCTGGGGCGAGGTCGCCAGAATAGCTGTGGCAATCAAGCCCTTTTCCTCATCTGGCTCCATATACACCACGCGGGCGAGTGAAAAAATAGGCGGCGCATTAACCGAGCGGATCATCGGGTGCGGTTTCTTGGTGGCCGAAGCCCGGAAGGTCAACATCTCGCCGGCGAACAGACGCTTGGTGGGATCGACGGCAATCAGGGGCGGCAGGTAAATGCCGTAGCGCTCAAGAAAAGCGACGAATGAGGGCGAGCTGTCTGGATCGAGCAATACGAATAGGGCGCCACCACGCCGCACATAGCCGTCCAGCGCGTCGAGTTCGAATGGGAGAAAACTCGATTTCGGGCCGAAGACGACCACCGCGGTCGCATCCTCCGGAACCGCGCCGCTCTCGCCGAGCGAGAGGGTTCTCTCATCGTAGAATTCGTCAACCAGGGCCCCCCGGAGTTTGCTATAGCCCCGAGTCGGAGACGCATCGGGCAGGGCGGCCTCGCCATGCCCAGTGAGAAAATAGATGACTTTGTCTCCATGCGTACGCGAGACCTGGAGTAAGGCAGCAATGGCTGCGGATTCACCCCTGCCGAGCAGGGTGCCTTTGCGTATCCCGCCCGATTCAAAGACCAGGGTCCCGTACTGGGTGGCTTGATATTCCCGGGCTAGGGCAGGATTCCGATTGATGTCAATAATACGGTGACGGAAGTGCGGCGAGAGGTCGGCCATCCGACTGAGCATGTCCCTGATAAAGAAATTTTCCGGGCGGTCACTGTGAATAAAGGCCGTTACCTGGACATCGCGTTTGAGGCTGGACACCACCTGCCGTGCGCGCGGCGACAGGGTAAACTTTTTCTGTTGGGTCAGATCAAGCCGCTGGTTGTATTCAGCCAGGAGAGACTGGACGGCAACGATCAGAACAAAGAACCCCAGGGTTCCGACAACGAGTTTAGTCGCATTGCGGACGTTGGCATTCATCGGATTCACCGCCGTCCCTTCCACTGCCGCGCTTCCAGAGAGCGAAGGGTGAGAAAACTAAAAAAGATAATAAACAGCAGAAAGAAGGTGATTTCTTTTGAGTCGATTAATCCGCGGGCAAAGTTCTGGAAATGGGTGACCATGGATATGGTTGCAATCGTGCTGATGAGCCCGAATTGCGTCGCCCCGTCATTCCAACTCAGAATCCAAAAAAAGAGCAGTGTCCCGAGCGAGCCCAAACCTGCAACGACGATGTTATCCGTGAGAGATGAAATAAACAGGCCGCAGGCAATAAACGACAGGGAGAGCATCACCAGCCCAACATATCCGGGCACTACCAGCGTCCAGTTGAACGGTTGCAGGGCAAACATCAACACTGGATAGACCAGGGTGAACGACAGCATAAACAGCGTGGCAATAGCACACGCGACAAATTTACCCCAAAACAGGTCGGCGTCGCGCATCGGATAGGTCAGCAGGAGCTCGATCGTACCGAGCCGTTTTTCTTCGGCGAAGAGACGCATGGTCAGGAAGGGGACGGTCAGCATGATGACCAGGCGCAGGTCGGTGAACATCAACTGCCAAAAGTTTTCCATGATATTCAGACCAAAGCCAAACTGGACATAGAAAACCAGGTCGGAGTAAAAATAATAGCCACTCAGCAACAGGAAGACCGCCGAGATCAGATAAATAAACGGCGACAGAAAATACGAGCGTAATTCCTTATTCAGGACGGCCCAAAAAATCGTAAACATCGTCCCACCTTTTATAAAGATGCCTCATCCACTCTCCGTCCGATGACGCTGATCGCCTGACCTCGATGCTGAGACGTGACGTACGCTGTAACTATTCACGCCGCCGCCTTAGGCTCTTCTCTGGTCAAGCGGACAAAGAGGGCTTCAAGGTCGAGGGTGATCGGTCTGAGCTCATGCAGCGCCCAGCCCTTATTGATCACCGTTTGCGCAATCTCTCGGGCGATATCTTGATTGGAGGACCGAACCATAAAAACAGCCTCCTCTGGTCCGTCACCGTCTTTCTCGTTTTGCTCGGTGACTTGGTCGACCGCCTTGATCGCCCGCAGTGCATGTAGAATGTTTTGACGCGGTCCGCCCGCTCGGACCAGCACGCTTGCCGCACCCTGGACCCGCTCGCTCAGGCGTTCCGTGGTGTCTTCGGCAATGATGCGACCCTTATCGATAATGACCACCCGTTCGCAGGTCAATTCCACCTCGTGCAGAATATGACTTGACAGCAGGATGGTTGCTTTCCCGCCCAGTCCCTTGATGAGCTCACGGATGTCGATCACTTGGTTCGGATCAAGGCCAATCGTCGGCTCGTCCAGGATGAGGACCTCAGGCTCACTCAGGAGGGCTTGGGCTAAGCCTACCCGCTGGCGGTAGCCCTTCGACAGCGTTCCCATTTGACGATGAGCCATGTCTTCAAGCGCGCACTCGCTGAGGACGCGTTCGACATTGGTGCGCCGCTGTAACACGCCATTAATCTTGACCCGAGCGCAGAAATTCAGGAATGCTCGGACCGACATGTCCGGGTAGAGGACGACGTTTTCCGGCAGATAGCCCAGACGGCGGCGGACTGCAAGCGAAGACGTCGACACGTCAAGCCCGGCCACGTGGACTGTCCCTTCCGTCGCCGGAAAAAATCCGGTCAGGATACGCATGAGCGTCGTTTTGCCCGAACCGTTTGGTCCGAGCAGGCCGACAATTTCCCCGCTCTTGACATCAAAGGAAACTCGGTCAAGGGCGCAAACTCGCCCATAATATTTGGTAACGTTCTGAACTCCGATCATAAAAACCCTACAAAAATCTTGCTGGCTGGACTATGACGCTGAGGGCGTGGCCAGTGCGGCAGGCGCGGCTTGTAATTCATCAATTTCGGCCTCGAGTTCCCGCTGGAGCCGTTTCAGCTTATTCACCTCGACCTCAAGCGTGTTGCGTGTTTTCGCCGCGCGGTCCCTATCGTGGGTGATATCCTTGTTGGTGCCCTCAAGCTCTGCGACCTGTGTCCTGAGGCTGTTCACCTCGCCTGGGAGTATGCCTGCCAGATACGATGTGGTCAGTCCGAGGCGCTCAAAGGCGAGGCCAGTGAGCATTAACCCAAGCCACAGCACCCCAACGCTAATGTAATGCCAAACCGCCTTTGAAAGATTACTGTCCCCGCCCGTCTGCTCTGTATCACTGGCCATAATTCCCCCCTCCGCAAAATGAAAGTACGGGCACCCTAGCAAAAAAGGAAGTAGAGAAAAAGCCGCCGGCTAGTCTGTCATGAGCGAGAGAGGTAACAGGCATGTTACCTCTCTGCTGGTTCGTAGGGTTAACGGGCGCTCTGGATGAGGAAGTTCACCGAGAACGCTTTGGCGGTATTAAATTCAATCGCCTCGTTGAAATACCACTCGTTGATCCAGTCTTCCTTCTTTTCATAACCGGACGGCGCATCCCACTTGCTGAAGTGGGCAAGCTGGAGGTCCATCTGCATCCCATGCGGAGTAAAGGCCCAGTCATCCGTGTAGTTGTATTTGGCACCACGTACAGGTTTTGTCGGATACCCCTCGTACGGCAGGGGGCCATACTCATACATGTTAAACCAGAGTTTCCACAGCTCTCCACCGTTGTCGTACATTTCCGAGAAGCTCTGGGCCCAGAAGTCTTTGTCGATATACATGATACGCTTGGAATAGGCATACTGGCTGTAGGCAACCGGGAGCCCTTCAACAACATAGACGTTGCGCTTTTCCCAGTTGAGGTCGCACGGCATACCCGCGATCACGCCACTTCTGCCGTCCGGCTGTGCACACCAGACATCTCTGGTGCCGTATTTCCCCATATGGACCGGAGCCAGGATCTGCTTTTCGGCCAAGAGGCGCCACTTCCAGTAGGCGTGCTTGGAATTCATGCCCCACAGGGAGTCCAGATCCATGTCCGTGCCCCAGAAGGCATCCGAGCGGTTGGCGACGCTGATACGCCGCACACGACGCAGTTCAGGCAGATACATATAGGAGTCGTCTGGAATGTTCGTCGGCAGATAGCGTGTATTCAGCACGCCGGCGCCCTTGAGGTCGTTCGGGATAAAGAGCGGACCAAACTGCTCCGTATAGCGCATTGGCGGGTTGTTCGGGACAATCGGTTTGGGATCGGTGTACAGACGACCGGTCCACATCATCCGACGCCAGAACTGGGAGCCGTACATACGTTCCATCTCGCCCCGGTTATTGACGAGTTCCATGATCCATTCGGTTCCCACGTTGTCCACATAAGCAGGTTTCTGTTCCTGGTTCCACATGATCTTCGCCCCAACCAGGGGGTCGCTGGGATCAATGTTTGGGAACGGGAGACCGGCTACGTAGTTTATCATTTCCCGGCCGTCGGCCGAGAGTTGGACCTGGCCTGAGTATTTCTCGGTCGCTTCGGCGTAGAGTTTAGGCAGATTGACTTTCTTATACTCGACGACGTTAATGCGCATGCCGTTTTCCATAAACCACTTTATGCCAGGGATAAAGAGTTCACCGGCCTGATCCATGTTGTCTTTGGTAATGGTGTCACCCGGGTTGACATCGGCAGCCACCCAGCTCGGGGCTGACAGACTCGTCGCGCCTACGAGCGTCAGCGCGCAGGCAATTCTGGTCCACCAATAGGTTCTCATAAAATCCTCTCCTTTTTATAATATTCCTGCGAGATATAGGCGAGCGGCGGTTTGGTCAGCACGGGGGGGCACGGCTCATGATCGTATCCTTTCTATAATGGCTTTATCTTTATTAGAGGGCATATTTGTCAATAGTTTCAGAAGAGGCTTTTTCCCCCTCCTCTGGGAGGGGCGGCAGGGCCAGGGAAATATCCTCCTTCGGTTCTTCTCCTCGAGTGTTCCAAGGACAAAGCGGTTAATATGCGGCTCCGGCGGCTTGTGCCGTGACAAAGCGCGGTTTGAAGAGCGCAACCAGAACGGGTAAAAGCGTCATGGTCGCCAAGAAACTTACCCCCATCCAGAGGGCGAGCAGCAGCCCCATCTCGGCACTAAAGCGGAGGCTGGACATGGTCCAGAACAGCGTACCGAGGATCATGGTCAGCGCGGTAAAGGTCACCGCTTTCCCGGACGTTGCGAGGGCCGTCCTCACCGCGTCATCCAGCCCCCTGCCCAGCCGGTGTTCTTCGATAATACGACTCACGATATACAGAGCATAGTCGATGCCAAATCCGACGCCAACCGTCACCACCGGCAGAGTATGGATATTAATGCCAATATCGCGGGCACCCATATAGGCGTTAATAACGGCATTGGCTACGAGGAGAGGGATAATCATATACACCCCGGCCATGACCGAGCGGTAGGTGATGACCAAGACGAGGAAAATTGTGCCAAAACCAAGAATATTGACCAGAATATCATTCCGCAACAGCTCTTCGTTGGCCGCGGCCAACACGCCAATCGGGCCACCGGCGAGCCGGAACTGCGCGACGTCACTGGGATGGGCATCGATATAGTCGCGAGCCCGCTGAATAACCCGCCGAATGGTTTCCCCCTGATGGTCGGTCAGAAAGAAGCGGATGGGTGCAGAGCGATACTGGTGATCGATGACCTGCGCGCTTTCCTGAAATGAGGTGCCGAAGAAGTAGGAGGCGAGCAGCAGCCGGACTTCACTCGTGCGTCGGGGAAGGACCTCCCATTTGGGCTCTTGTTCATGAATGGCTCCATTCACGACCGACAAAATATCCACAAATGAGAAGCTCAACCCTACCGCTGGGTCGCGTTCGAGCGCACGCTGAAATTGTTCGATCCAGGGCAAGACCTCAGGAGTCGCCAATGAAGGCTCCTCGCTTTGCTGACGAAATCGGTCAAGCACACTCAGGCTTTTGCTCGCGTCTTCGGCCTCTTCTTTTTTCTCCGGCTCTTTACGCTCAACCACAACCATGAGTTGCTCGACCCCGCCAAAGGTGTCTTGAATGCGCGCATGGGCGGTATTGTGCGGAGAGTCGCGGTACAGGAGCGGGGTGGCCGCGGTCGGGTCGCCAATCACCAGATTTTGCCAGAAGTAGACGCTGACGCCCAAGACAATAGCCCAACTGGCGAGCGTCAGCCCTTTGCCTGCCGGCGAGACGAGAAAATTCGCCGCAGTAGAAATAGTCCGTTTGAAGAGCCCGTTCTCGCGCCGCTCAACGACGCGGATATCGGGTTCACGCAGGTAGTGGTACACGATCGGATTCAGCAAGAGCTCGCTCACGGTAATGGCCAGGATCCACACCGCCGCACTAATGGCCAACTTCTGCAAGAGCACAATGGGCACGAACAGGATTACCAGCAGGCCCAGGGCATCAGTCAGGATACCCGACAGGGTCGGCACAAACAGTTCGGCGAACGAGGCAATAATGGCCGGCTCTTTTTGCCCTTTCGCCTTGCGGTATTCCTCATAATAGCGTTCGTGCATCTGGACGGAGTGGCTGACCGCTCGGGCGGTAATGAAGAACGGAATGACGAGGGTGAGCGGGTCCAGGCTGAAGCCGATCATCTTGATAAAGCCCAGCCCCCAAATGGCCGAGATGACCCCCGTCAGGGTGGGTCGCAAGGCCCCGCGGACATCGTGAAAATACCAGTACAGCAACAGCCACAACAGCACCGTCGTCGCCAAAAAAATGACGTAGACCTGCTTGGCGTAGAAATACACCCAGCCGTACAGCGCGGGTTGGCCGGCCATATGAATCCGGGTGTTGTCGTCTTCATACGGTTCAACCACAGAGCGTCGGACTTCCTCAAACAGACGCCGGTAATCGAGCCGCTGCTCGATAAAAGTGGCGTTCAGCAGGGCGGCCTTTTCGTCCAGCGAAACGAGCACGCCGTATAAATTCCGCGAGGAATGCACGATACGGCGTATGCGTTCGACTTCTGCCTCGGTCTCGGGTGCCCGTTCCATGACCGGTTCGACTTCCTGCATGCCGCCACTTTTCATGATCACGCGGCGGTTGGTCCGGTGGGCGATGGAGTTGACCAATTCATTATTCACGCCATACACCCGCTCCAGGGCCTGGGTCATATTGAAAATCTTGGTCAACGTGGCCTGATTGAAGATGCTGCCTTCCTGGACCTCCAACATCAGCATGATGGTGTTGGCTCCGCCAAAGGTCGGCGCGTAGGTTTTATGGACCTGAATGAAAGGGTGGTTCTCCGGCAGTTGTTCGTCGAACCGCGTGACGAGGTCAAGCTGAGCGGCAAATGAGGCAAAGACCAGGGTGGCGGCGGCAATGAGCAGTAAAACAAGCTTGCGCCGCGCAATAATCTGCTCCCCCAGGGTATATAGATAGCCGCGCTCTTCCGTGCCCATGTCGTTCCCTTTTTGCGTTACACTGTCGTCCTAGCGGATGCCGAAGTTCTGCTTTGGACTCACTGCTCCACCCCTTTACGCTCAAGCAGCTCGTCAATAATCGTTTCGAGGTTGTGCGGCGAGAGATCCTGCACCCGGATCCAACCGTCGATGATGAGGGTCGGGACACCCTCAATATGATAGCTATTCCCCAGGGCAACGGTGGCTTCAAGCGCGGCCTTCCCCCCGTCTGCATCGAGCTGGCTCAGGAGTAATGCCGGGTCGAGGCCGATGCGGTGGGCGACCAGGGCGATGCCGTCCCGGCTGCCCGTATCAATATCTTCCTCAAAGCGCGCCTGAAATAATGCGCGCTGCATCTCTTCACTCAGTCCCAATTCGTGAGAGATGGCATAGGCACGAGCTGGAATCTGAGAAGACGCGTGGACAATCGGGACCGCGTGAAAGCGGATATCCAGCTGATCTGGATATTTTTGCTTGAGGGCCGGGATGAGGTTGGAGAAGACGTCATAGCAATGTGGGCACAGAAAGTCCTCAAAGACAGTCAGCACGATCTTTTTTGAGACCGTTCCCTCTGGGGCTCGTCGCACGAAAGAAAACTCACCCGATAAAGAGAGATACTGATCCATCAGATCAGTCGCTGGCTGGCTCTGTGGTGGGAGCGCGAGGCAAGCGAGGAAGAAGCTCAGAAGAAAAGGGAAGATTCGTAAGGCCATGTATGGCCGGATCATAGGAAGCAAACCGGCACTTTGCAAGTGCAAAATACCCGCACACAGCGCACGATAAGAGCCCTCTGTGAGGGGTGGGGAGCGGGGGCGCTTCTTGAATCGTCCGCCCGCCTCAGGCAACCAACTGCCGTAACACGTAGGGCAAAATGCCCCCATGCCGGTAGTATTCGACCTCAATGGGCGTATCGATGCGAACGGTCACCTGGACAGTTGTTGACTGTCCATTGGCGCGGTGGACGACCAGGGTCGCGTCCTGGAGAGGTTTGAGGGCGGCGCCAAGCCCGATGAGATCAAAGGTCTCAGTCCCGTCAAGACGCAGCGTCTGCACGCTGCTGCCCTCTTTGAACTGACAGGGCACCACACCCATAAAGACCAGATTGCTGCGGTGAATCCGCTCAAAGCTTTGGGCGACGACCGCTTTCACCCCAAGCAGGTGCGTCCCCTTGGCGGCCCAGTCACGCGAACTGCCCGTGCCGTACTCCTGCCCGGCCAGCACGACCAGAGGGGTGCCAGCGGCCTGATATTTCAGGGCCGCATCGTAGATCGCCATGTGCTCGCCAGCATTGCCGTGGGCCGCATGATACTGCGTGACCCCGCCTTCAACTCCGGGCACCATCAGGTTCTTAATCCGCACGTTGGCAAACGTGCCGCGGGTCATGATGCGATCATTGCCGCGCCGTGAGCCATAACTGTTGAAGTCCTTGACCTCAACGCCCTGCTCCTGGAGATAGCGTCCGGCTGGTGCATCCGGCTTAATCGCTCCCGCGGGACTGATATGGTCGGTGGTGACGGAATCGCCCAGCACGGCCAGCGGACGGGCGCCGGTAATGTCTTGAATCGTTCCGGCCTGGAGGCCAAAAGCGTGAAAGAAGGGCGGTTCCTGAATATAGGTCGATTCCGCGTTCCACTCGTATACCGCGCCGGTTGAGCTTGGAATGTCATTCCAGAGCGGATTGTGCGCTTCAAAGTCGGTATACAGCCTGCGGTAGGTAGCCGAGTCCATGGCGGACGCCATAAGGTTCTGAATTTCACTCGCGCTCGGCCACAGGTCGCGCAAATAGACGTCGGTTCCGTCTTTGTCCTGACCCACGGGCTCCTTGGACAGATCAATATCGACGCGACCCGCCAGGGCAAACACCACGACCAGCGGTGGGCTCATCAGAAAATTGGCCCGAATATTTTGATGGACGCGCGCCTCGAAGTTGCGATTGCCGCTCAAGACACTGGCGGCCACCAGATTATGCTGTAGCACCGTCTGTTCGATAGCCGGGTCGAGGGGGCCGGAGTTCCCGATGCAGGTGGTACAGCCATAGCCCACCGTCTGAAAGCCGATCTGATCGAGATATTGTTGTAAGCCGGTTTTCTCCAGATATTCCGTCACGACCCGTGAGCCCGGCCCCAGAGAGGTTTTGACCGTTGGGCGGACCGTCATGCCGCGCTCGACCGCCTTCTTGGCTACGAGCCCGGCGGCCAGCATCACACTCGGGTTTGAGGTGTTGGTACACGAGGTAATCGCGGCAATGAGCACATCGCCGTGCCCGATAGCGTCAAAATTCGAAGGCGCGTCTTTCGGTCCGGCGTGGCGCTGGTCGAGCGTCGCTCGATCGGCCTGAAAACCACCCTCGTCGAGCGACGAGGTGAGGAGTTGCTGAAACGTCTCCTTCATAGCCGGGAGATCGATCCGGTCCTGCGGGCGGCGCGGACCGGCCAGCCCAGGCTGCACATCGGCCAAATCGAGTTCAAGCACCTGGCTGTAGTCCACCTCGCCCTGGCGCGGAATGCCAAACATGTTCTGGGCCTGGAAATAGCTGCGGAACGCATCAACCTCTTCCTCGCTTCGACCCGTGGCCGTCAGGTAGGTGCAGGTTTCCTCATCGATCGGAAAAAATCCCATGGTCGCGCCATACTCCGGCGCCATATTGGCAATCGTGGCGCGATCGGTCAGGGCCAGGGAGGCCGCGCCTTCCCCAAAATATTCCACGAACTTGCCGACGACCTTGGCCGCACGGAGCAGCTCGGTACAGTGCAGCACCAAGTCGGTCGCGGTGACGCCCTCACGCAGGCGGCCGGTCAGATGCACCCCGACGACGTCCGGGGTGAGAAAGTAGATCGGCTGGCCTAACATGCCGGCCTCGGCCTCAATCCCGCCCACACCCCAGGCAACCACCCCCAGGCCGTTAATCATGGTGGTATGCGAGTCGGTTCCGACGAGGGTGTCCGGGTAATAGAGGCCATCTCTCGCCAGGACGCCTTTGGCCAGGTATTCCAGATTGACCTGGTGGACGATGCCGATACCCGGCGGCACGACCTGAAAGCTGTCGAACGCCTGCATGCCCCATTTCAGGAATTCATACCGGGGCTGGTTGCGCTCGAATTCGATCTCCATATTTCGTTGTAAAGCATTCCCCACTCCCGAGTGATCGACCTGAATGGAGTGGTCGACCACCAGGTCCACGGGCACCAGCGGTTCGATCAGTTTGGGATCTTTGCCCAGCCGGGCCACGGCTGAGCGCATGGCGGCCAAATCGACCAGCAGGGGAACACCGGTAAAGTCTTGCAGGAGAATCCGGGCCACCACAAAGGGAATTTCCGCCGTGCGGGTCTCGGTCGGTCCCCAATTGGCGAGGGTGCGGACGTCCGCTTCGGTAATTTTCTGGCCGTCATAGTTGCGTAAGACGGACTCAAGCACGATGCGGATACTGACCGGAAGCCGAGAAATTGGTCCGACGCCGGCTTGCTCGAGTTGGGGCAGGGCGTAAAACTGGCCGGTTTTTCCGGCCGCGGTGGTAAAGGTTTGCAAGGAATGAAAAAGGTTGTGTGCCATACAAAAATCCCTCCACGTCTCTGGTGCCTATTGCAAAATGGTAATGCTGTGCTTGGCTAAGCGGATATATTCTCTCGCCAATCAAGGCAAGGGAGCGGCGCAGGACAGGAACTCTGAAGAGGATTTTTTGGCATCTTGTGCGGTAGCCGGCTCAGCGCGTATATATCTGGGGGAGGAGAGGACAGTCTATGCAACGGATGTGGAACCCGAGACTGAGGCGGCCCGGCAGCAGGGCAGGGACTGGAACCGGTATCTTGCTCGTCCTGCTGATGTCCCCCCTTTTCGCCGAGGAGGCTCGCCCCCAGCAGCAGAATCTTCGAGCCGGACCCCAGTCATGGGCGGGCGACCTGACGCCCATCACTGCCCAAGAATGGAGTCGTGACCGGGCTGCTCATCTTTTGGAGCGGGCCGGTTTTGGCGGCCCACCCCAGGAAGTTGACCAACTGGCGGCGATGACGCCCGCCGCCGCGGTGCGGCATCTGGTTCATTACCAAGACATCGCTAACAGCCACGTCCCGCCGTTCGACGAATCCGGGGTGTTCGATCCAACGCTGGACCCGTTTCCCAAGAGTCGAGCCGATGCCGTGCGTATTGCCCGGGTCAACGGCGAGTCCATGGGGGTCAAGGTCAAACCCGGCGGGAGTCGCCCCCTGCAGCCCGTTGTCGATCGTTTTTTCTATTGGCTGCGGGCCGATGCCCTGGAAATGCGCCGTGCCGGACAGTGGTGGGCGCAGCGCATGCTGGTGACGAAGCGCCCCCTCCAGGAAAAGCTCGCCCTGTTCTGGCACGGCCATTTTGCGACCTCGGATACCAAGGTGCGGGACTACCGCAAGCCCCTCAAACAGCTCGCATTATTCCGGCAACAGGGGAATGGAAATTTTCGTGATCTCCTCATCGGCGTCGCCCAGGACCCGGCCATGCTGGTCTATCTGGATGCCGGAGAGAATATCAAAGGCCACCCCAACGAGAACTTTGGTAGAGAAATCCTGGAACTCTTTACCCTGGGTGTGGGCAATTATACCGAGACTGACATTCGCGAGGCCTCCCGGGCGTTTACCGGCTGGACGCATATTGGGCTGGACTTCGTCGTCAAGCCCGAGCTGCACGACGAAGGGCAGAAGACCTTCCTCGGACGCACCGGGAATTACGACGGCATCGATATTATTGATATTGTTCTGGAACAGGATGTGGCGGCCCGCTTTATTGCGGCCAAATTATATCGCTATTTTGTCCGGCAAAATCCCGCGCCCGCGCTGGTGGCCCGACTCGGTGCGATACTGCGGGAGCATCACTACGAAATCGCGCCGCTGTTGACGACGATTTTTCTAGCGCGCGACTTCTATAGTCCGCCAGCCTACGCAACGCAGATCAAAAGCCCGGTACATCTCGTGGTTTCGACCTATCGCAAGCTCGGGCTGGCCGCCATTCCCGGAGTGCCCGATTTCAACACCACCACCCGCGACCTGGGCCAGGAATTATTTCATCCGCCGAACGTCGCCGGCTGGGAGGGGGGACGGAGCTGGATTACGCCCGCTTTGCTGCTGGAACGAGGCAACTTCGCCCGTGCGGTCTTCTTTCCCGATATAGTCAATTTTCGGCCGCCGGACCGCTGGATGCCGGTGACCAACCAAAAGGTCGCGACCAAGATCGCCCAAGGCTACGAAATTACGGCGGCGACGATTGAGACCGCTGATAACGCCATGTCCGGCAACGCCATGAGTCCGTCCGGCTCGGAGTCGATGTCGATGTTTAATATGATGGCGGGCGCGGACGAAGACTATAACACGCGCTACGGCAGCACCCACGGCTGGCAAGAAGCCTTTCGGCGGGTGAAACCCATCCCTCGTTTTGCCGCCCGGCTCTCCCTGACCAGTCTCGTGCGCCAGGCCGGTCTGGCCACTACGTCTGAAGTCGTTGATTATTTTCTTGGCCGTCTGCTGCGGGTTCCCCTGGCGGCAGACGACCGACAGGCGCTTATTGATTTCCTCACCCAGGAGTTAGGGACTGATAGGATAAACCCGGCGCTGACCTATCTGGAGGAACCGGTCCGTCATCTGGTCCATCTCCTGATGAGCACGCCGGAATATCAGTTGGGCTAAGAACAAGGATGATACGTATGGCTAAGACCTCGATACCAACATCTCTGCTGCACCGGCCACTCTCCCGGCGGGATGCACTCCGAGTCGGCATGTACAGCCTCGGCGTTGGGGCGGGACTGCTCGGTAGCCCGCCTGTGCCCCGTGTGCTGGCCAAGCAAGCCGATGCGGCGCCGTCACCCCATACGCATCCGGAACGCATTCTTGTCGTGGTCGAGCTCTCGGGTGGGAACGACGGGGTGAATACCATTATTCCGTATGGCGACGATGCCTATTACCAACAGCGTCCGACCATTGGGATTCCGCCCCAGGAGGTACGGAAGATCGACGCGCACTTTGGCTTTCATCCGGCCATGGCCGGCTTCGAGCATTTATACAAAGACGGCAAGCTGGCTATCGTGCACGCCTGCGGATATGAAAATCCGATCCTGTCGCATTTTGCGTCGATGGGCTTCTGGCATACGGGCAGTCCCCATGCCGGGGAAAAGCTCGGCTGGTTGGGCCGTCTGGCGGATACGCTCGACCCTGAGGTGCAGCGCAACTATCTGGTCAATATTGCCACCGCGCAATCGCTGGCCGTGCGGAGTCGCCATCACTCGCCCCTGGTCTTCTACGACCCCGCAGGGTTCAAACGGAATGGCGTTCACCAGCAACAGCCGCTCTTCCCGCGGCTGAGTGACAGGCGGGCCACCCCCAACGCTTCCTTGGACTTCCTGACCGGCCTGGCTGAAAACGCAACAGAAAGCGCGGCCTTTGTGCGTCAGGCGTGGGCGGACTATCAGACCCCGGTCGACTACGGCGTGCGGGCTGCCGGTCTCGGGCTTGATTTGCGCAAGGTCGCGGCCCTCATCAAGGCCGAGATACCCACCCGGCTGTACTACGTCAGTTATGCCGGCAACGTCTTCGATACGCATGTCCATCAAAACGACCTCCACTTCCGCCTCCTGACCTATACCACCGACGCGCTGCGTGGATTCATGCAAGACCTCGCCCGCCTCGGTCGGGCCGATGATGTCGCGCTCATGGTCTTTACCGAATTCGGCCGGCGCGTCCCCGAGAACGCCAGCAAAGGCACAGACCACGGGACGGCCACGCCGGTGTACGTCATCGGTGAAAAAGTCAAAGGTGGCTTCTACGGCACTCCACCCAGTCTGACCGATTTGGACGACGGCAACCTGCGCTATACGACCGACTTCCGTCGGGTCTACGCCACGCTGATTCAGGAGTGGCTGGGCTACGATGATACGCAGGCGTTGCTCCGAGAGGAGTTCGAAACGCTTGGAATGTTTGTGTAAGGAGAGTGTCCCCGACGGGATTTGAACCCGTGTCGCCGGCGTGAAAGGCCGGTGTCCTGGGCCAGGCTAGACGACGGGGACAGAGTGGATTGTGAAAGAGGGATGAGCCGACCGGGGCTCGAACCCGGGACCCTCTGCTTAAAAGGCAGATGCTCTACCAACTGAGCTATCGGCTCAGCTCAGCGCACCTTAGCTGATACATTTCAAGAACTCAAACCCCCTCCGCCGGGTGGGATATGCGGACCGCTACCAGGCGTCGAACAGGCTCCGCGACCCGCCCGGCGTTGACTTGTGGACTGCCCGTGGGTAGCGTTCGGACATGACGACCGTGCGTTCCCGCTTTGCCCCGAGTCCGACCGGCTTCCTGCATATTGGCGGAGCGCGGACCGCCCTGTTTACCCTCCTGGCTGCGCGGCAACACTCCGGGACCTTTGTGTTGCGTATCGATGATACCGACGCGCAGCGCTCTACCCAAGCATTCCACGACGATATTCTGGATTCAATGCAGTGGCTTGGTCTGGCTTGGGACGAGGGCCCGTACTATCAAAGCCGGCGTTCGGGACAGTACCGGGACATGGCGGAACGGTTGCTCAGCCAAGGCAGGGCCTTTCGCTGTTTTTGTACGTCTGAGGAGCTTGAGGCAAAACGGCAGGCCGCCCTCGCTGCCGGGCGCAGTCCGGCCTACGACGGGACCTGTCGGGACTCTCGGCCCGAGCCGGGCGAGGCTCGGCCCTACACGCTGCGTTTCCGAAGTCCCAAAGAGGGCGAGACCGTTGTTGACGATCTGCTGAAGGGGCGGGTGGTCTTTCAGAATCGGGAGCTGGACGATCTGATTCTGGTGCGCTCCGACGGTTCGCCAACGTATAACTTCTGCTCGGTCTTTGATGACGCCGACCTGCATATCTCCCATATTGTTCGGGGTGATGATCATCTGACGAATACGCCGCGTCAGGTGCTGCTCTTTCAGGCCATGGACGCCTCGCTCCCCCATTTCGCTCACCTGCCGCTGATTTTAGGCAGCGACCGGGCACCGCTCAGCAAGCGCCATGGCGCGACCGCCGTCCGCGCCTACCGAGAAGCGGGCTATTTGCCCGATGCGCTGGTGAATTTTCTGGCCCGTTTGGGCTGGGCGCATGGCGACGACGAGGTCTTCTCGTGGCAAGGGCTTGAGGAGAAATTCAGGCTCGAAGATGTCGGCACCTCGGCCGGCGTCTTTAACTCGGAAAAGCTGGAGTGGCTGAATGCGCACTATCTCAACGCGCGGACTGCCCAGCAACTGGTGCAAGAAGTGAAGCCTTTTCTCCCGGAGACGGAACGTCCGCTGCCTGACGACGACTGGCTGTCACGGATGGTGACCACGCTGCAACCCCGGGCAAAAACGCTGCTAGAGTTGGGCGCGCAGTCCCAATTCTACCTGACGGACAATATCACGTTGGAGGAGAAGGCGGTGAAGAAATTTCTGAAGGCTGCCACTCTGCCGCTGCTGGCACGCTTGCGCACCCAACTGCGTGACGTGACGATATGGGATGAATCGACACTGCATAGGGTATTCACCGCGTTTATGGAAACCGAGCAGGTCAAATTAGGCAAAATTGCACAACCGGTCCGGGTCGCACTCACCGGCAAGACGGCGAGTCCTGGGATTTTCGAGGTCATGCAGGTGTTGGGAAAGGAACGCTGTCTGGCCCGGATTGACCGCGTCTTGGCGCAGCCGCCGGTCGCAGCTGAATCTTGACTTCCTCGGATTGCTTATTTATTTTGGACAACACTGAGGTGTGGGCTAATTGGTAAGCCACCTGACTCTGGATCAGGCGATTGTAGGTTCGAGTCCTACCACCTCAGCTCTCAGTGCGGTCCCATCGTCTAGCCTGGCCTAGGACACCGGCCTCTCACGCCGGCGACACGGGTTCAAATCCCGTTGGGACCATTCCTCATATCCCCTGTTCGTATGGGCCTAAAAACCCAAGGCTTGATTCGCCACTTCTAGGCTTTACTATAAGGCATTAGACTTTCTATAATGCCCCTCAGAGGAAGCGGTGGTAAGTAACTGTCAACGTAACCCGTTGGACGCATACAAGGAGCTCTCTAATGGCACCAGAACAAAATGTCTTTGAGCGTATGATCAAGACAGACCGTGAAAATCAAGAGAGCAAGCACTGGAGTGGGACCTTCATCGAGTATTTGGAAAAGATCCGCAAAGACCCTTCGCTGGTGAAGCATGCCCATGCGCGGACCTATGACATGATCCTGCGTGAAGGGGTCTCGCATATCAACGAGACTGATGATCCGCGTATCAGACGGCTGTTCAAAGACGAATCGCTCAAAGTGTATAATTTCTTCAAGGACGAATTCTTCGGCATTGAGGAAGCCCTGGCCCAGATCGTGCGCTATTTCCAGTCCGCAGCCATGCGTGGCGAAGAGAGTCGCCAGGTCCTGTATCTCATGGGACCGGTTGGGGCTGGAAAGAGTTCGCTGGTTGAGAAGATGCAGCGCGGACTGGAAGGACTCGATCCGGTCTATGCGATTGCGGGTTCCCCCATGCACGAAGAGCCGCTGCTGCTCATCCCGCGCCATTTACGCAAGGAATTCGAGAAGATGCTCGACGTGCGGATTGAGGGCGACTTGTGTCCGGTAACCCGCTGGCGCCTGCGTGAGGAGTTCAAAAACCGGTATGAGGAGATGCCGGTCACCACGGTCGGTTTTTCCAAGCGGAACCGTCGCGGGATTGGGGTCGTGCCGCCCGTTGACCCCAACAATCAGGACACCTCGGTGCTGATCGGCTCGGAGGACATCTCAAAATTGGACCGCTACTCAGAAGGCGACCCGCGTGTGCTCGAACTGAATGGGGCCTTTAACGTCGGCAACCGCGGCATGGTCGAGTTCATTGAGGTCTTTAAGAACGAGACGGAATATCTGCACGCGATGATTACGGCCACGCAGGAGAAATTCGTGCCGGCGCCCGGTCGCCATGGGACGGTCTTTGTCGATACGGTCATTGTTGCCCACTCGAACGAAGCGGAGTGGCAGAAGTTCAAGGCCGATCACACCAACGAGGCGATTTTAGACCGCATCGTTGTGGTCAAGGTGCCGTATAATTTGCGTCAGTCGGAAGAGGTCAAAATCTACCAGAAGATGCTGCACACGTCCGACTTCCGAGCCAGCGTGGCGCCACATACGCTCGAAATAGCAGCGATGTTCGCCATCCTGTCACGTTTGGAGCCCTCGCCCAAATGCGACCTGATGACCAAGCTACACCTGTACAACGGCGAGGAAGTGGTTGAAAAAGGTCGCACCAAAAAGATCACCGTGAAAGAACTGCGCGAGGATGCCAAGCGCGAAGGCATGTCCGGCATCTCCACCCGCTTTGTCATGAAGGCGCTCGACAATGCCCTGTCGGACGGGGGGTCGTCGATTAATCCGATCAGTGTGCGCGAAGCCCTGATTCGGATGGTCAAGGAAACAGAAATTGCCGACGATACGCGCAAGCAGTACCTGGAGTTTCTCCAAGACACCATCCATAAAGAATACCTCGAAATTCTGGAGAAAGAGATCACCAAGGCCTTTGTCTATTCCTATCAGGAACAGGCCGAATCCCTCTTTCAGAACTACCTGGACCACGCCGAAGCATATGTGAACCAGACGAAGGTCAAAGACCGCAATACCAAGGAAGAGCTCTTGCCGGACGAGGGTTTTCTCAAATCTATTGAGGAGCAGATTGCGATTATCGGCTCGGCCGCAGACGGCTTCCGCCAGGAGGTGATTGCCTATCTCTGGGCGTCATTACGCCGGAGTGAGAAGGTTGGGTATGAGAGCTATGAGCCGCTGAAGGACGCGATTGAGAAAAAGCTGATGAGTTCCGTGCGCGATATCAGCCGCATTATTACCAAGGCGCGGACGCGAGACGAGGAACAGCAACAAAAGCATGCGGCCATGGTGCAGCGCTTGATCGAACTCGGGTATCCGGAGGACAGTGTTGACGTGATCTTAAAATACGCGGCCAATCATTTGTGGAAAGATTGATCTGCAGCTTACTACTCCTCTATGGTTTGGTCTTCGGAGGTGAGTTGAGGTGGTGCAGGATATGAAACCGACAATCAATGCGATCTTTCGTCCCTACTCTTCGTCTGATGCGTTGCGCTCCGACCGCAGCGCTGGCGACCGGCAACGGCACCGGCAGAAAGTCAGAGAGGCGGTGCGCGAGAACATCGCCGACCTGATTGCCGAAGAGTCCATCATCGGCAAGAACAAAGACAAAGTCATCAAAGTCCCCATCCGAGGGGTCAAGGAATACCGCTTTATCTACGGCGAAAACGCCTCCGGCGTCGGGCAGGGAGACGGCAACTCGGAAAAGGGCCAGGTCATTGGCAAGACCGATGGAACCGGCCAAGGGCAGGGCGAGGATAAAGCCGGCGATCAGCCCGGTGTTGATTATTATGAGACCGATGTGACCCTGGAAGAGCTGGTCGAGATCATGTTCGAGGACCTCGAACTGCCGGATATGGAGCGCAAGATTTTGCGCGAGGTCATGTCCGACCGCATCAGCAAGCGCAAGGGTTTTCGCAAAGCGGGCATCCGGATTCGGCTGGACAAGAAACGGACGGTCAAATCGCGCATTAAACGCCGCTTGGCTTCTATCAGACAGGACGGCGATCCAGCCGATGAGGAGCAGCGCTTCCCCTTTCGCAAAGAGGACCTCATCTATCGCCATCTGGTCGAAGATGTCCGCCCGGAGTCCAACGCCGCGGTGCTGTGCATCATGGATACCTCGGGCTCTATGGACACCCTGAAAAAATATCTGGCGCGCAGCTTCTTCTTCTTGTTGTATCAATTTGTCAGCACCAAATACCGTAATGTCGAGATTGTCTTTATTGCGCATCATACCGAGGGGAAAGAAGTCACCGAGGAAGAATTTTTCTATAAGGGCGAGTCGGGCGGGACGTTTATCTCTTCCGGGTACAATAAAGCCCTCGAAGTGATCCAGGCCCGCTATCATCCGTCACTGTGGAATCTGTACGCCTTTCACTGTTCGGATGGCGATAATTTTGACTCCGACAACCCCGCGGCACTCAAGGCCGCCCAGGAACTGTGTGAGCTGTGTAATCTGTTTGGCTATGGGGAGATCAAGCCGCTCGGGTCGCGCTATTACGAAAGCTCCATGCTCAATATTTTCCGTCGTCTGGAAGCCGAGAACTTTCAGACCGTGCTGATCGAACGCAAAGAAGACATTTGGCCCAGCTTTAAGACGTTTATGTCCAAAGAACGCACGCCGATCGCGACGGAAACACCCGCGGCGGCCGAATAATAGGAACGCCGCAGCAACAGCCGAGGAGCAGCTATGGCTGAGTGGGATGTGAAAGACCTGGAAGGCTGGGACGAAAAAATTCGGGTCAAGGTTCAGGAGTACGGCCTGTCCTGTTTTAATCAAGAGTTTGAAGTCTGTGACCATAACCAGATGCTGGGCTATATGGCCTATTCGGGCATGCCGTCGCATTACCCGCACTGGTCCTATGGCAAGAGCTTTGAGAAGCTCAAAACCATGTACGACTACGGGGTGTCCGGCTTGCCGTATGAGATGGTCATCAACTCTGACCCGTCGATCGCATACTTGATGACCGACAACTCGTTTTGTCTCCAGGTCCTGACGATTGCCCATGTCTACGGCCATAACGATTTCTTCAAAAACAATTTCACCTTCAAAAGTACGCAGGCCGAGCACACTATCAGCCGTTTTAAGGTCCAGGCCGACCGGGTCCGCTCCTATCTTGAAGATCCTTCCATTGGGGTTGAAAAGGTCGAACGGATGTTGGATGCCGCCCACGGCCTGTCGTTGCAGTGCCGGCGGAATCTTGCGATCAAAAAGCTCACACTCCGAGAGCAGCGCGAACGGTTGCTGGAGGCTGCGCGCCCCGCGGCCGATCCGTTTGAAGACCTGCACCAGCAGGACGAGGTTGAAGCCCCGGACCTCAACAAACTGCCGGCTTCTCCGGAAGAAGACCTCTTGCTGTTTATTTGCGACCATAACCGTACCCTGAGCGATTGGGAGCGTGACCTGCTGACCATTGTGCACGAGACCGCCCAGTATTTTATCCCCCAGATGGAGACGAAGATCATGAACGAGGGCTGGGCCAGCTACTGGCACCGCGAAATCATGAACAGCCTCGATCTTCCCCAAGAGCTGTATCTTGAATTTCTCGTCCGCCATAACCAGGTTGTGCGTCCCTTCCCCAAGGGCCTGAACCCCTACTACCTGGGTCTCAAAGTGTGGGATGATATTAAACGCCGTCACGACGACCCGACCCCGGAGGAGATCGAGAAATATGGCCGGCCAACCAAAACCGGCACCCAGGCACTTTTCGAAGCCCGTGAGGTGGACCGGGACGCCTCTTTCCTGCGCCGCTTTCTGACCGAAGAACTCATGCGCGAAATGGATATGTTCGAATATGAACCGCGCGGTGAGGATCTCGTGATCTCCAAGGTTTCAGATAAAGAAGACTGGCGCGGCATCAAGGAAACTCTGATCAAGAACGTGGGCATGGGCGGGGTGCCGGTCATTAAAGTTGAAGACGCGGATTACAACCAGAACCGCAGCCTGTATGTCAAACATTATCACGAGGGGCGCGACCTCCAGCTCGAGTATGCGGAGAAAGCGATTTCTTACCTGCATCGCCTGTGGGGCCATGAGGTCGTGTTGGAGACGGTGGTCAATAACAAACGGGCGCTGCTGTCGTATAGCGACGACGGCTTTTCCGCCAAACCGCTCAAATAGCCCTCAGCCCCAGCCTGCTCAGCTTTTGGAAAGATATTGTAGCCGGGGCGACGTGGCTCTAATCGGGCGTCCCGGCGGGAGCGGCCTCCAGCAAGACCACGGCCTCGGCCCGCAGGCCTTCCGCGCGCCCGACAAAGCCCAGGCCCTCGCCCGTGGTCGCCTTAATATTCATCGCCGAGGGCTCGACCTCCAGGACTTCCGCCAGGTTTTGACGCATGGCGTCTTTGTAGGCGGCCAGCTTGGGCCGTTGTGCCAGGATGGTCACATCCGCATTGCCCACGCGGTAGCCCTGGGCGGTGACTTTCTGCATGACAACCCGCAACAGGGCCAGGCTGGACGCGCCACGATAGCGGGGGTCGGAGTCCGGGAAATGCTGGCCGATGTCCCCCTCGCCCAGGGCGCCCAGGAGCGCGTTGCTCAGGGCATGACAGACGACATCGGCATCGGAGTGGCCCAGGAGGCCCCTCTCCCACGGGACCTCCACCCCGCCGAGAATCAGCTTGCGTCCCGGCACGAGCCGGTGAATGTCTACGCCCTGACCAATCCGAAAAGACATGCTCCGAGCCTATAGGTTGGTCGCCATCAATTCCACCAGATGGGTATTGAAACGCACCGGGTCGGGGAGTTCCGAACCCTCGGCCAGCAGGCCATAGCCAAACAGCAGCTCGGCGTAGACCTTCAGGCGGGGGTCGTCGTGGTCGTGTTGAAAACACTCCTGGAGTTTCTCTAAGAGGGGATGGGTCGGATTCAGCTCCATGATCCGCTTTTGCGTGGGCAGGTCCTGCTGGGCCTGGCGTAACAGCCGCTCCAGTTGGGGGCTCGGGTCGTTCTCCTCACTCACCAGACAGGCTGGGGATACCGTCAGCCGATTGGACAGGCGGACTTCTTTAATATGCTCGTCCAGCATTTTCTGGAGCGTTTGGAGTAAATCCGTATAGCTCTCGGACTGCTGCTTGAGTGCCTGCTCGGCGGCCGCCCGTTCGCTCTCGCCGCCGATGTGGACCGTGCCTTTCCCGATGGACTTGAGCTTTTTCCCCTCGAACTCGGTCAGGGCCTGCACGACGAATTCATCCACCGGGTCAGTCAAATACAAGACTTCATGCCCCTTTTCCTGAAAGGCCTCCACATGCGGAGAGTGCTCAACGGCGTCGCGTGACTCTCCGGTTAAATAAAAAATTTCCGGCTGAGCCAGGGGCATGTGTTCGACATAGTCTTTCAGGCTGACGAGCTTTTCCGGGTCTTTGGAGGACGGGAAGAGCAGCAGCGGGGCGATACGGTCTTTATTCTCAAAGTCGGTGCTCAGCCCCTCCTTGAGCACCCGGCCAAATTGTTCCCAAAACGTGAGATAGGTCTCCGCATCCCGCTGGGCGAGGTTGCTCAACGCCTCCAGCATTTTTTTGGTCAGCCAACTGCGGATTTGGGTAATATGCCGATCCTGCTGGAGCCGTTGGCGTGAAACGTTCAGCGGCAGGTCGGCGGAATCAACCACGCCTTTCAGAAAACGGAGGTAGCGTGGAATGAGGTCCTCGCACTGCTCCATAATCATGACCCGTTGGGCATAGAGTTGGAGCCCGAACGGCGAGGCATGAAACCCGAGATCAAACGGAGCTTGTGAGGGCAAAAAGACCAGGGCCTGAAACTCAAAGCGTCCCTCGGCCCGAAAATTGAGCGTCTTGAGCGGAGGATTCCAGTCGTGGGCAATATGCTTGTAGAATTCGGTATATTCGTCCTGTGTGACCTCGGACGGTGTCCGCGTCCAGATGGGTTTCATGGAGTTGAGGGTCTTGTCTTCAACCACACTGGTCGGTTGCGCGCCTTCCTGGGGCTGGCCCTCAGCGTCCCGTTCGATTTCTTCGCGTTCCTGTTTGTTCTTAATCGGATAGGTGACAAAATCGGAGTGCCGTTTCACAATACTGTTCAGTACCCAAGAGTCGGTGAAATCCTCAATCCCGTTTTCGGGGTCAGCCGGCTTGAGCCGGAGGGTGATTGCGGTGCCGCTCTGGGAACGCTCGGCCGCGCGTAGCGTATACTCGCCGTCTCCCGTGGACTGCCACTCCGTGGCGGTCTCTTCGCCCGCACGGCGGGTGACCAGGGTGACCGTATCCGCCACCATAAACGCCGAGTAAAAACCGACGCCGAAGCGCCCAATCAGCTCGGATAGGGCTTCGGGCGACTGCCCGTCCTGCCGGACCTGTTCGAGCAGGGCGCGCGTGCCGGATTTGGCAATGGTCCCGATATTGCCCACCACCTCGTCCCGGCTCATGCCGATCCCATTATCGGTAATGGTGAGCGTGCGGTTGTGCCGGTCCACTTCCAGGCGAATTTCGAGCGCGGCCGCGTCCGGTAACAGTTCCGGCTTGGTCAGCGACTCAAAGCGCAGTTTGTCCAAAGCGTCCGACGCGTTCGAGATCAGCTCGCGCAGGAAAATATCCTTATTGGTATAGAGCGAGTGAATCACGAGATTCAGCAGTTGTTTGGTTTCCGCCTGAAAGGCAAAGGTCTCAGCAGCTTGATTCGATTGTTCCCCCATCGTCTTCTCCTCTTCCGGTATAAATACAGACAAAATCGGGCGGAGTCCGCCCGCCGCGCCTATAGCGTTCCGTTCTTTTCAATAAGCATTCTTTTTCAGAACGCAAATGTATTTGCCGGTCAAAAGGGCGGTACTTTTCTGGGATTGTCTTTTATCTCCGTGTTTTGCAGCACGGTCCCAATACGTTGGACTGCAATGGATCACTAAGCCGATGCCTGGAACAGCTCTTCGAGCGCGTTCCGTTGTGCTGCATGCTTCGCGCGGTTGTTTTCTTTCAGCTTCTCAAGGTTGATGAGCTTCCAGCGGACAGCCGGAAGGTCTGCGGCTCCCGGGAGGCCGATCAGATGGAAGTCAGGCTCGGCATCGTGGACCGAAAGCAGGAAAGTCGCGATATCTCCCGTTAACCGCCGCCGAATATCAGTGTGCAGGCGCGTTCGGGTCTCGATGAGCGCATCTCTGGTCACGGTCTCCCGCGTCATACCCACGAATTCGGCGTCGTACAACTCCTCTTGGAAGGGCGCGGTCGATGCCAGCAACTCATGCATCGGTCGGCTTGAGCTCGCCACATAGACCATGAACACGCGGAACAATTCTTCGGTGAGACCTTCGTTCTCATAGAGGAGCTTGATATCGAAGAAATCGCGCGGGTGCTGACGGTCGAGCGCCGCATGCAGCTTGCCGCCATAGAGATCTTCAAATGCAAGGACACTCATCTCTACAAAGCCGAAGTGCTCGGTTACGACATCCGACGCGATCATCATCTTCGGCGGATGCACCGCTCCGCGGGTCACCGGAGAGGTTTCAATTTTTGTCCGTACGTAACCGTCGCTGACCATGATCCGCGTATCGTTGTTGCCGCCGCCAGCAATGCGTTGGGCCTGCAGGCGTGGGTTGCGATTGATGACTGCCGCCATAATTCGATCAAGCGTCTCGTCGATATCCTTTAGCGATGTCTCTCGGTTATCCACCGGCAGGTATGTGAGGTCGATATCTACGGAGAGTCGTGGCATGTCCCTGTAGAACAGGTTGATGGCCGTACCGCCCTTGAGCGCGAAGACTTCCTCCCCAGCGATATCCGGCAGGACGCTTAGGAGTAGTCGAACCTGATCGACATAGCGCTCAAGCATCGGCGCCTGCCTCTTCCTCGTTCGTAGGCACTAGGTCCTTCGGCACGTAGATCCGGTAAGTCGGGTGGAGCCTGCCGCCTTCCACCAGGGCGCGTGGCCCCGAGCCGAAGTCGATTTTCGAGGCATCAAGATACTTACGCCACGGATGCCGATGCCTGTCCGCGAAGACGAAGAACAGTCGACGTACTTTCACGCTTCGACAGAGCGTCAATAGTGTCACGAGTTGCTTCGGCCGCAAGGTCGTCAATCCCTCGAATATCTTGTCGAGGTTGTCGAAGCGCGCATGGCTCGGCAGTTCGTCGAGCGCCTCAAGGATGGCGCGTTCCGGCGAAGAAGCGTTGACAGGCCAGCGCCACACATTCACCGCATGGCCGGTTTCCTGGCCGTCTTGACTCGCGTTGATAACGCCAGTGGGGTCATCGCCGAAAAGCGTGCGCCGATGGACGACAATCTTCGTCTGCATGGGCAGCCGCTTCAGCCACGAGGGTACAGGACCGTAGAGGTGAACGCGCGGCATGCCACCGAGGCGGAGATAATGGGTGTAGCCTGCCAGATCGAGCGCGCTCTCGCCGCCTAGATGCACGTCACGTTTCAGGATCCATTGCAGCGAGAGCAGGGGGATCTCCCAGGAATCCTCGGAGACGCCGTGCGCGCCTTCAGGCAGAGGACGGCGGTAGACACCTCGGATGACCCGCTCCAGCCACCCACGGGATACATAGTCGTGGATCGACTTTGGGTCGATACCCCGCGCCCTCAGCCACGATGTATTGACCATGAAGCCGGGTGGGACTTGATCCAGGAGAGGTTTTAGTCTTTGTGTTTTTTGATGGTTCATAACCATTAAAATTGTATAAATATAAAATATATTCAAGGGTTGTTTTATCTTATGTCTATTAACTTATGTCTATTAAAATGGGTAATAGTTATTCAAATCAAGAAAACTCAAAATAAAGACGTGGACGATTCAAGCGTTTGAGAGCGAGCGCGACATATGAGATAGGAGGGCCGATCGCTTCTGGTCCGCACGGGACGGCTTTGACGAGCCAGGGCATCTAGGCAGAGGCCGCCATCCGGTGCCACTCTTTTCAATAATTATTCTTTTTTGGAACGCAAACATCTGTGCCTATGCCAAAGAATGACCCCTGGCGAGCGGGTGACCGGTGGGGAGGGGACAACCTCAGGCGCGCGATTTTCTCTGCTCCCTGTGTTAGATTCGTTATCGGTAAGGCCGAGATACGAATACAGGCTGTTTAACCGATGTAAGTCCAAACGGATATTCCCCAAGGAGGCAGGCGATGCAAACCGATGCCCAAGTGGTCGAGCCCGAACCTCACTCCCGGCCCGGCCAGTCACAAGCGATAATCGAGCCTCCCGGCCCGCCATATTGACAACGCTTCAGCCCAAGCGGTAGTGGTAAAAAAATGATGGCGGACTGGCTCTCTTCGTTTCCGTTTTCCTTCGCTTTTTATTTTGCCCCCTAGGGGGCACATCTTTTTTGTTAGTATCGCAGGTCCATTTTTGTCTTTCCTAATTCTCTTGCTGGAGCAAGCAACCGCTGAGGTATAACTATGCTGATTAAAATGACGAAGCGGGCGACCCAGGACGAGGTTGCCGCTGTTGAAAACAAACTGCATGGCTGGGGTTATAAAACCGGCAAAATGGTTGGCGAGGAGATCACCCTGATCGGGGTGTATGGAGATATTACGCGCCTGCCGACTGGCGAAGTCCAAGAAATGGGAGGGGTGGAGAGCCTGATTCCCATCTCGCGGGCGTATAAGCGAGCGGCGCAAAAAGGCTCGCCCGGCAACCTCATGCATCAGCGCGTCCGGATCGGTGCGGTCGAGGTTGGGGGCGACGACATTGCGGTCATTGCCGGTCCGTGTTCGGTTGAGAGTGAAGCCCAGATTATGGAAGCCGCCCGGATTGTCAAAGAAGCCGGGGGGAAAGTGCTGCGTGGCGGCGTGGTCAAATATCGCTCCAGCCCGTATAGCGGCTGGGAGGGGATCGGGTCGAGCTCTGACGACGCCCTGCGCAACGGCCTCAATTTGATCGTCAAAGCCGGCCGGGCCTTCGCACTGCCGACCGTTGTTGAAATCCTCGACCCCGGCGACGTCCCTGTGTATGAAGACTTGGGAGTGGACTGCTTCCAAATTGGGGAACCCAATGCCAAAAATCAGGCCTTGCTGAACCGCTTGCGTGACACGCCGCTGCCCATCATCCATAAACGCGGCAACTCGCTGGACATGGAAGCCTATTTATTGTGGGTCGAACGGGTGATGGCCCTGGGCAAGGAAAATGTCATCCTGTGTGAGCGAGGAATCCTGAGCGCCAATAAATATACGCGCAATACCTTAGACCTCGGCGGGGTGGCCGCCTTCCATTATCAATTGTCCTGTCTGCCGATTGCCATCGACGCCTCGCACGGGACCGGCCTGCGCGACCTGGTGCATCCCATGACCCTGGCCGGCATCATGGCCGGCGCCTCGATTGTCCTGGTTGAATGCCATCCCAATCCGCTCATTGCCAAATCGGACGGCTTTCAAGGGCTATTCCCGGAACAACTGAAACATCTCGTTACCGCCTGCGAACAGGTCTGGGAGACGCGCCGACGCCTCGAACCCCTGTATGTGCCCAGCGCCTCACTTGAGCGAGACTACGAGGCGCGCGTCGCCGAGGATAAGCGGCGCTTCTTCGGTGCACAGTAACGGAGGGCCATGCACAAGCCGCCCCGACTCAAGGTCGGCGATCGGATCGGCATTGTCTCTCCCGCGGCTGCCGTCCAGGCCGAGAAGCTGAAGCTCGGTTGCCGCGCGCTTCAGCAGTGTGGATTTTCAGTCCAGGTTGGAGCCCGCGCGCTCCAACGCGACCGCTTCTTCGCCGGGCCGGACCAGACCCGGGCTGAGGAATTGACGGCGATGTTCGCTGACCCGAGTGTTCAGGCTGTCTTTTGTAGCCGGGCCGGCTATGGCTCCGGTCGTCTCCTGCCCCTGCTCGATTTTACGACCTTCGCGTGCCACCCGAAAATTTTTGTCGGCTATAGCGACGTCAGCCTGCTGCTGAATGCGTTTGTCCAACGGGCCGGCTTGGTTTGCTTTCACGGCCCCCTGGTCGCTGGTGAGTTCGCCGAGGGCCTGTCTGCCCGCTCCCGCGCGCATCTGTTCAACCTCCTGGCGCACGGCACGGGCGAGGAATATTTGCCCTTCTCGACGACCCTGCGGACGGGCGTTGCCGAGGGGATGTTAGTGGGCGGATGTTTATCCGTTCTTGCCGCAACACTGGGAACGCCCTTTGCTTTTGAGCCGCGAGGCGCTATCCTGTTTCTTGAAGATATTGGCGAAAAGCCGTATCGTATTGACAGGATGTTAGTCCAGCTCAAGCAGGCTGGCTTGTTGGAGCATCTCGCGGGGGTTGTTTTTGGGGAGATGCAAGGCTGTTGGGGAACGGAGGGTGATCTGACCTTACTCTCGTCTGTTATTGCTGACGCATTCGCAGACTACGCCTATCCGGTTGGGTTTGGTCTGCCGGCCGGGCATGGCGGAGAGAACTTCGCTCTCCCGCTGGGTACCCGCGTCCGCCTCGATGCAGGGCAGCAACAGTTGGTATTCCTTGAGCCCGCAGTAGCCTGAACGCAGGGAGGAGAGATGACTTCTCGGTGGTGGATGTGGTGTTGGAAGAGACGGAGACGGAGTAACCCAAACGGAGGGAGGGAAGATGGACTTCTCGGTGGTGGATGTGATGTTGGAAGAAGCGGTACGAGATGGAACGTTTCCTGGAGCTGTGGTCTTAGTCAAGCGGGAGGGAGAGGTCGTTTATCGCAAGGCGCATGGATACCGGAGCCTGGAGCCTGAGTGTACGTCACTCAGCGAGGACACTGTTTTTGATCTGGCCTCACTTACCAAGCCGTTGGCGACCACAGTCGCCCTGATGCGTTTCGTGGCGGAAAAGAAGGTCCGCCTCGATGATCGGATCAGCCGCTTTTTCCCCAATTTTGGGACGTGCGGCAAAACGGCCACGACAATACGGCAACTCCTCTCTCACTCATCCGGGCTGCCCGCCTGGCGGCCATACTGCGAAGAGCTCAGAACGCAAAAACAGAAGATCGTCCGACTTGCGACGCTGGGCTCGCAAAGCGCGCGGGACTTTGTTTATGCCCAAATCCAGCGCGAAAAAGCTGAATATGAACCGGGCTCGCGCGCCCTGTACAGCGATCTCGGCTTTATGCTGCTCGGCGCATTGATCGAGGATATGAGTGGCCTGAGTCTTGACCAATACTGCTGGAATAAGATTTATCGTCCACTCGGCATGCAGGCGATCGGGTTTGTTAATCTTGAGACGCTGCGCCAGAAAAAATACGAGACGGCCACCGAGATGATCGCTCCGACCGAACGCTGTCCGTGGCGCGGACGCATCTTGTGTGGTGAGGTTCACGACGACAACGCCTATGCCATGGGCGGCGTCGCCGGCCATGCCGGCCTCTTTGCGCCAATTGATGAGGTCGATCGCCTGGTCAGTACGCTGGTGGAATGTCATGCTGGCAGCCACCCCTTTCTGCCCGCCGATGTCGTGCGTGACTTTTGGAGTGTGAATACCGCCGTGCCGAACTCGACCTGGGCGTGCGGGTGGGACTCGCCTTCACCCCGAGGATCAAGTGCCGGGGAGTTTTTCTCGCCCCGCTCCATCGGCCATTTGGGCTTTACCGGAACCTCGGTGTGGATTGATCTGGAGCGGAAAATCCACATTATTATGCTGAGCAACCGAGTCCACCCACACCGGGAGAACGCCAAGATCAACGCGTTTCGGCCGATCCTGCATAATGTTGTCATGAAAATGTTGCTCGACGCCGGGCGCGAGGTCGTGTCTCTCGGAACGGTAGCCAAGACGGAGGAGGGAGGGGAGCTCACGCCTGAGACCAGCGGCGGACAGGCGGTGCTGGCGTCTGGCGCGGAGCCTCAGACGCAACACCCCCCTCTGCCGTAAACGTGAGCAGCAGCCGAGGCCGCGGGACGTTCGGACCCGCAGGGCGAAGCCGTCCCCAAAGCCGCCGCCGTTCTCCCTCCGGCCTCGTGCATCATAAGCCGAACACGGCCGTGTGAGCCGAGCCCTGTATGCCGCATGTCACCGAACCGGACCTGAGGGGAATCCGTCACATCCATTGTATCGCCATAGCCGGCGTTGGTATGGCAACGCTGGCTGCCATGCTGAAGGCGCGTGGGTATCGGGTGACCGGCTCGGACCGGGAGATCTATCCCCCGATGAGTGATTTTCTCGCGCAGGCGGACATCCCCGTCATCCAGGGCTATCAGGGGGAAAACCTGAGTCCCGCGCCCGACCTCGTCGTGGTTGGGAATGCGGTCTCCCGCACCAATCCCGAAGTCGCGGCCTTACTGACCACGCACATCCCCTATATCTCCTTCCCGCAGGCGCTGGGCGCCTTCTTTCTGGCGGATAAACGCCCGCTGGTTGTTGCTGGAACGCATGGCAAGACCACCTCAACGGCGCTGTTAGCCTGGATCCTAGCCCAGGCTGGCCGGTCGCCGGGACTGCTGGTTGGTGGGATCAGCCGGAATTTTGGCCAGGGCTATTGTTTGGGCAGTGGTCGAGATTTTGTGATTGAGGGCGACGAATACGACTCGGCCTTTTTTGATAAGGGCCCGAAATTTCTGCACTACCGCCCGCAGGCGGTTCTCCTGAACGCCATTGAATTTGACCATGCTGACATTTATCAGGACCTCGACCAGATTAAAGCCGCCTTTCGCCGTCTGCTTGAGCTCCTCCCGTCCGGAGCCCCGCTCGTCGCCTGTAACGATTTCCCGGAGGTGCTGAACGTCGCGCAGTCGATAGGTAAACCATTTGTGACATTTGGTTTGAACGAACACGCCGACTGGCAAGCCCACGACGTACAGGACGACGGTCGCCAACTGGTTTTCACGATTACGCATGACCAGCACGCCTGGGGGCATTTCACCTGTCCGCTGATGGGCCGCATGAATGTGCGGAATGCTCTGGGGGTGAGTGCCCTGGCTTCGATGCTCGGATTGTCCGCACAAGATGTGGCACCCGGGCTGGCCAGTTTTCTCGGGGTGGAGCGTCGTCAAGAACTGGTTGGGGAAGCCAGGGGAATTACGATTATCGACGACTTTGCGCATCATCCCACTGCCGTCACGGTTGCGATCGAAGCCGTACAATTGCGCTACCCCGGGCGTCGGGTCTGGGCCGCCTTCGAGCCGCGCTCCAATACGTGTCGGAGAAAGATCTTTCAAAAACCCCTAACCGAGGCGCTTGCTCGCGCCGATCGCATCCTGCTTGGCCCGGTGATGACCAAACCGCAGGACCCACTTGCCGCCGCCGATCTGTTCGCACCGGCTGAACTTGCCGCCGACCTCCAAGCCCGTGGCAAATATGCCCATGCCGGCCACAGTGTGCAGGATCTTTGTACGCGTCTCGCCGCGGAGTGTCGGGTCGGTGATGTCGTGCTGGTGATGTCGAACGGCGCATTTGGGGGGCTGCCACGCAAACTCCTGACGACCTTGCAGGACGCTTAAGGCAGACGGACCTCAGAGACCCTGGCTCCATTCCCGTACAGCCGTACATAGGTTCGATAGTTGCGCAGGACCAGCTTCACATACCGGCGCGTCTCGCCGTAACTGATGTTCTCAATAAACTCGTCCGGCTCCAGCCCGCCAAAGCGAGCGAGCCATTTATCGGCCGCCCTTTCGCCGGCGTTGTAGGCACCCAGGGCCAAAATAAGGCTCCCCCGATAGCGCTCCAAGAGCCCGCGGAGATACATTGTCCCGAGGCGGATATTGAGGGCAGGGTGGGTTAAGGCGCTCCCGGCATTCAACGGCAGGTCTGTGAGTTGGGCCGCAGTTGTGGGTAAGAGCTGCATCAGTCCATAGGCGTTCGCCGCTGAGACTGCTGCGGCGTCAAACAGGCTTTCCTGCCGAATCAGAGCAATGATGAGATAGGGATCAAGCTCATTTTTTTCGGCGTGGGTGCGGATGACGTTCCAATAGGCTTGGGGGTAGAGATACACCTGCTTGGCTACGTCGCGCACGTTCAGCCGCGGCAGCAAGCGAAACACCGAGGTATAGTCATTGACGCGTTGATACGCGGAGAGAAAAAATTTTGTCCAGGATGTTCCCTTCGGTGCGCGGTGGCGGACGAAGTCGAGCTCACGACGCGCCAAACCTGGGAGTCCAAGGTCCATGAGTGTGGTGTAGCGCTCATAATGTGCGCCCTGGACCGCGGAGAGGCGAGGGACAGGAGAGGTAGGCGGAGTCTTGAAGGGGAGGGCCGAGAGCGTTGTTCCCAGGCGTTTTTCCGCCCACAGCGCATAATAGTCATGCGGGTAGCGACGCAGGAGCCGTCGATACACGGTGGCCGCTTCCTCGGATTGCCCTAAACGTCCGGTTGCGCGCGCCTGCCAGTACAAAGCGCGTTTGCCCTCGGCGGTTCCGGGTACCGACTGCGCGAGTTTTTGAAAGACCTTGCGCGCGGTTTGATAATCACCCTGGCCATAGGCCATCCAGCCCTGGCCCCAGTGCGCTTCACGGGCCAAGGGGGTGCGAGAGAACTGCCGTCTGAGGTGTTGATAGGCCGAAGCCGCGCTGGCATTGTTCTGTTTGGATTGGAAGATACGCCCCATGGCATACCACGCCTCTGCGGCCAGGTCGTGGCGGGGATACGCTTTGGTCAGCCGTTTGAAGAGCGGCAGAGCGGCGTCATCCTCATCTCGATTCCAGAAAAACCGGGCCCAGTGGTATAGGGCCTTGGGAGCAAATGCCGTGTTTGGATAGCGTTCGACAATCTCCTGCCACCGGGCGATGGCCGCCGCTCGCTGTCCTTGGCTGGTATAGATCCCGGCGAGTAAGAACAGGCCGGCCGGCCTCAGGTTGCTGGTGGAGAAGCGCGCCTGAAACTGCTCCGCGAGGTTGCGTGCCGCCTCAACATCTTCCTCTGTCACTAACAGTTGCGCCTCGTCGTAATACGCCTGGGCCGTCTGGAGTGGAAAATCCTGCGGGTACTGCTCTCGCAGCGCGGCGACTCGGGCTTTGGCCGTTTTTCCGAGCGTCGTTCGTGGCAGGCTGGCCCGCAGGGTTTGATAGCGTTGATAGGCGAGAGACCGCTTGCCCTGTTGTTCGTCGGCTTGGGCAATGAGGAGCGTGCCTTGATGCCGAACCGCGTCGGTCACCAGCGGGGCTTGTTGCGCCTGCCGGGCATAGGCCTGCGTGCGTTTCCAGCGCTCTTCCGCAAAGGCGAGCCGGGCCAATGCCAGGGCTGCGTTGCTCTGCCAGACGGTTGTCGGGTATGCGTCCAAAAGCCGCCCGAAAACAGCGCGGGCTGCCACCAGGCGACCGGCCTTGCGGTGGAGTTCCCCTAAAAAATATAAGCCGTAATCGGCCAGCAGGGGCTCGTGGTGCCGAACGTGTTCAAAGGCCGTGCGCGCCGCCTCCCAGTCTTCGTCCTGAAACGCACGGTAGCCGCGCAGAAAGACGGGCGAGGGCGCCAGGTCCGCGGAGGGGGTAGCGTCGGCCGGGACGCCTGAGGCAGGTGGTGGCTCAGGTTTCTTACGCAGGCCTGGTGGGCCAACCGGCGCTTCGTCGGCGTTGCCTTGAGACCAGACGAGGGCTGAGCCGCTGATGAAACACAGTAGCAAAAGGACGAGAAGGCGCATACGGTGCTGCATACAGGGAAGAGCTGCGTTTCGGGTAGTGGGATGGCTGCCGCAATTGAGTCTCTGGCCATTTCCTATTAAGGTCGAATTCTTACAGAAAAAGTGACACCAGGTAAGGGAGGCTAGCCATGCAGATCGGGGTCCTCGCGTTTTTAACCGAACAGTCCGGCGAGCCGGGGACGCTGGCCCACGAGGCCGAGCAACTCGGCTTTGAGTCATTTTGGGTGGCCGAGCATCTCGTCATACCGACGCACGCTACGACCTATTATCCCCGCTCAGCGGATGGAAAAATACCCGAGTTCTACGCCCATCTGGTTGACCCGTTCGTGGCCCTGGCAGCGGCCGCCCAGGCGACCCGGACGATTCGTCTGGGGACGGGTATCTGCCTCCTGCCGGAGCGTGACACGATCACGACCGCAAAGGCCGCAGCGAGTATCGATCTGTACTCAAACGGGCGGCTCCTGCTCGGGGTCGGAGCCGGCTGGCTTCCTGAGGAAGCCGAAATTATGGGCGTACAGTTTGCCAAACGCTGGCAACATCTGCGCGAATCGGTTGAAGCCCTCCGAGAGCTGTGGACCAAAGAGGAAGCCAGCTATGACGGCGAGTTTGTCCGCTTCCCGTCGGTCAAACTCTTTCCCAAGCCGGTCCAAAAGCCCACCCCGCCGATCTTTCTGGGCGCGCACGATCGGCGCTACGCGCTCAAGCGGGTGGCCCGCTATGCCGATGGCTGGTGCCCTGGGGGGCTCACGCCCGAGCAGGCCAAGGAAGACATTCCGGTCATCAAGCAACTGGCCCGGCAGGCCGGCCGTGACCCGGAAGCACTCGAATTCTCCGTCCTGCTGCTCTCTTCGCCCGAAGGCGGCCTGGAGAGCGAGACGCTCAAACACTACCAGGAAGCCGGTGTCACCCGGGTGATACTGGCCGCGGCCCAGGCGGCTTTCCGCAATGGCGTTGAAGCCATCAAGCAACTCGCGCCCATTGTTGAGCGGGCCCAACACGTATAGGCGTCAACCAGGTAAAGGAGAGATAGAGGCGTACGGTATATGAAAACAGATATAACGCGCAGTGTGGTCTTGACGGTCAGCCTGAGCGTACTCGGCCTCGTGAGCTGTGGCTCTGTGAAATCAACAGTGTCATCCATGTCAGCCATCATTCCGGGTGTAGAGCCGAAAAAAGAAGAGCGGATCAAGGCGGGTGAGAAGCTGAATTTGAAGGTCCCGCCACAAGTGGCGCTCATGCTGTTTCAGGACGTGGCAACGGAAAACGGTTGGAAGATCAGCAACAGAGGGGACCAAAGAAATATCAATGGCGAGGTGACCGGGAAGTTTTTCCGCGTTGAGACGGTGCAATTTGTCGGCGGGCGCAGGACAATGGCGGGAGTTTTCTTCAAAGAAAAAGACGACGAAGAAGCGTCATATGTGACCATGGGCAAGCCCGGAACCGAAGTCGAATATGGGATTCCGACCGCCCTGGTCAGACCCATGCTGGCGGCTGTTGCCGAATGGACGGGGGAGGTGGACGAAACATTCGCGGCAGAAGAGGACGCCGAGACCCTAAGCCCGCTGGAATCAGCCTTAGGCGGGGACTTTGAAGAAGAGAGCGATGCAGCGCTGGAAGAGCAGGACGAATTTGAGGAAACGGAATTCAGCGCGCTGGAGGAGGCTCTGGGCTCCGACTCTGCGGAAGACGATACCCTAGAAGATATCGAACTCAGCCCTGAAGAAGAGGAGATATTAGAGGAGATAGACCTCGGTCCTGTGGAGTAAGGCTGAGAAAAGCGACGCCGGTTTCTAGTCCAGGCGCGCGCGAAAGATACGCTGCCGGCGGGTCCCGGCGGCGAGCGCCCGGAACAACAGACCGCGAAAAACCATCACCACGTAGAGGAAAAAAGAACTGCCCGCGGCCCAGATGATCTCCGCCGACGAATTCCAAAACCCGATGCCAAAGGGCAGCAACATAGATCGACCAAGCTGCATCGGCATGGCCAGAATGTCGAGCGGAAAGAACAGCGACGAGGCGAGGGCGATTGGCGGCAAACCACCGATAATCGACACCACCACAACCAGCCCAACCAGGGGCATAAACCACTCCACGCCACTGTCACGCAGAAACTCAACGCTCTCCTGGAGCATGGCCAGCCCGCCGGTCCGGCCCTGGTAGATGACCTCCGTGACCGGGCTGAGCAGGATGGGGAGAACGAGATGGACTAAAACATACAGGGCCTGAGAGCCGGCCCCGCCGGGCAGCATCGAGAACAGCAGGCGGATCAGCATCAGGAAGAACAAAATGCTTATCACCGAGCCAAAGTAGGGCCGCCAACTGTCGAATAATTCTTGTGGCTGAACGCGCTGGCCGTGCACAACGCCGTCAATAAAGTATAAGTACGAGCCGGTGCACAGAGCCATGACCAGCCCCACCAATAGCCCCCCGGCCAAACCCATCCGCCCAAAAAAAGTTGCCGCAAGAAAGATGAGCGGCGTGTACACCAGCGGCAGGAGGGCGACCCACCAGCCTTTCCCGACTTTCTCGACCGTCTCTTTCGCCGCTTGTCTATAGAGAGTGAGCGTCGCTGCTACCAGGGCATTCCAATCCATGACTCCTCCTCACCACCGCTGGGGAGAGTGGTATCATGGCCGGCTTATGCGAGGAAATGGTGCCTGCGCTCAGGCTTCCACGCGGACCCGCTTTGGTCCAAAGGCAATCATATAGGCGGGAAACGTGCGCAGCAGCGGAATACGTGGGACCAGCCGTATGGCTAGGGGCAGTCGAAAAGACGTGCTTCCGCGTAATGCCGGCCCAACAAGGCGCTGCTGAATCTGAGCCTGAAACGCCTGGATGACGCGCGTCGGCCACTCGCGTTGCCGCTGCATGTCCGCCAGGTGACGCTCGTGGACAGTGTGACTCCGCAGCGGCCGAGCCAGGATATTTGCCGCGACCACGGCATCATGGATGGCGTAGTTAATGCCGATACCGCCGACCGGAGACATGACATGGGCCGCGTCGCCTATCAGCAGCAGGCCGGCTTGATACCACTGCGACAGCCGGTCGGCACCAACGGACAGGACGGCAATATCCTGCCAGTCCGAGAGCTGGTCCACACGGTCGTGAGCCCAGGGAACAAGCTCGCCAACGGAGCGTTGCAGGGCCTCCAGACCAGCCGCGCGGACATGGCCGTAGCTGCCTTTGAGGATGGCATAGCCGATCTGCCAATAGGTATGCCGATTCTGCAGGACGAGCAGGTGTCCCGGTCCGATACGGAGCGTCGCGCCGGCATCAACCGGATCGTCCGGCTGCCGCGGCAACCGGAACCACAGGACATCCATCGGCGGCTGGGACGTGTGCGGCTCCAGCTTGGCCAGGCGGCGTAGCCGAGAGAAACGGCCGTCCGCCCCAATCGTGAGCTGGGCGTGCACCTCGTGCCAGTCCCCATTCGTGGTCCGATAGCGGACGCCCCGGACGCTACCGTTCTTTGTGACCAACTCCTGGACGTTGGCTCCCATCCGAAGCTCAAAGTGGGGATAGCGTTTTGCCTCGGTAGTGATGAAATCCAGGAAATCGACCTGTGGAATCAGCGTGATATACGGGTATGGCGTTCTGAGGCGGCGCAGGTCAATCAACGGGAGCGATTCTTCGGGCGTCTGGATGGAGATTCGGTCGATTTTGGCATGGCGCCGGCGCAGCAGCCGCTCGGCCAGACCAATCGAATCCAGTATCTCCATGACCGACGGATGGAGCGTATCGCCGCGAAAATCACGCTCAAAATTGAGATGGCTTTCCAGCAGCGTGACCGGCACATCCTGACGCGCCAGCAGGAGGGCGAGCATGGCCCCGGCCGGACCACCGCCAACGATGCAGCACGCGGTTTCGTGCGTACTCACGCTAGAACAATCCGATCGATTGCAACAAAATAATCGTCACGGCAATCGGCGCAACAAAGCGCAGCAGAAAGACCCACACCAGATACAGGACCGGTCTCAGATCGCTCGCCGGGACTTCCGCCTGCCGCTCTTGATGCGTCAGCGACCAGCCGGCAAATACTGCGATCAGCAGCCCACCGGCGGGCAACATATAGTCGCTTGTCACGGAGTTGATAAAGTCAAAAACTGCTCCCTCCAGCGCCGAGGGAATGCCGAGCGCGAAGATCACGCCGCCGACTGTCCAACTGGCCGCCGCGCGGCTCCAACCCCGCTCATCTACAAAATAGGCGACAACGACTTCCAGCATGGAGATGGCCGAACTCAGCGCCGCAAACGTCAGCAGCAGGAAAAAGAGGACGGCGAGCAGGTTTCCGAACGGAAGACGGCCAAACGCGACCGGCAGGGTCTTGAAAATCAGCGCCGGCCCGGCGTCGGGTTGCAGCGCGAATGTAAACACCAGCGGAAAAATCATGAACCCGGCCAGGATCGCGACAGCCGTGTCGCAGCCGGCCACGATCAGCGCCGCGCGCGGCAGGCTGGTCTGACGTCGCAGGTAGCTGCCATAGGTGATCATTACGCCCATGCCCACCCCGATAGAGAAAAACGCCTGCCCAATCGCTTGCAGCATCGTCTGGGGGCCGATCTTGCTCCAGTCGGGCGTCATCAAAAACGCGATGCCCTGCGCGGCTCCGCCGGTCGTGCAGGCGTATACGAGCAAAAAAACCAACAACAGGAGGAGGGTGGGTATCATGACCCGATTGGCCAGCTCGATGCCGCGCGCCACGCCGTGCGAGACAAACCAGATGGTCAGGCCCATGAACACGGCGTGCCAAAACACCTGCCGCGGCCCGCTCAACCTCAGCGAGTCAAACAGCTCTCCGATGGCTGGTGCCGACTGTCCGCTGAAGCTGCCCAGGCCGGACAGCACAATGTAGTCCAAAACCCAACCGCCGACGACCGAATAATACGATAAAATGAAAAAGCCGGTGGCCACGCCCAGCCAGCCGGTGACGGGCCACACCGAGCCGGGCCGCAACGTGGCGAGCGCGCCGACGACGTTGCGCTGCGTACGGCGGCCGATGAGCAATTCGGCAATCAGCAGTGGGATGCCGACCGCGGCTACGCAGCCAACATACACGAGAATAAACGCAGCCCCGCCGTTTTCACCGGTGATATACGAAAAGCGCCAGATATTGCCCAGGCCAACCGCCGACCCCATAGCGGCGAGCACGAATCCCAGCGTTCCCGACCAGTTGCCCCTGCTGTGCGCCATCGCCCCTCTTCTCCGTCATTCCCCCTATTGCGCCCGCCTGCCGGGAAACAGCAAAAGGGCGGAGATTTTCGGTAGTGGTTCAGTTTCACATCGCTCTTGCCCTCTGCCGGCGTAGCGCCGCCCCCCTCCCTCGCCCTCCCCTCCAGGGGGAGGGAATGTTCGCTCCCTCTCCCCTGGAGGGAGAGGGCTGGGGTGAGGGGGAATAAGCAAACTGAACCACTACCAGATTTTCTCCGCCCTTGTCAGCCTACTGCTTGCCCGCTGGAAGTTGCGCTGGCCTTACATCCCGGCTGGGTCATAGCGCACCAGGGTGCGTGAGCCGTCGGCAAAACCGCTCCGAAAGCTCTCTTCATGGCGAGGCCAGCCGTCCGGGTATTTCTCGGCAAAGCTCTTATACATGAGTTCGTTGACGGCCTCGTCCTTCACCAGAGACCCGGTCGCCTCAAACGACTGCCCATCGCGCGAGCCGATCCAAACCTTGGCTTTTGTGCGTTCGGCCTGGATACGCCTGACGCGGTAGGTAGACACCGGCGTCCCAACCCAGACGGCCCCGTCATGCCGGAAAAACCAGATTTCGGCCTTTGAGCCGAACTCGCCGCTCTTACGCTCGGACTGGATATAGACATATTTGCTGGAGTCCAGCGCCTGTTGCAACTCCGGGGCGAACTCGGCTGCGGACTGCTGTGGCGCAGCGAAAAAGAATGTGCCACTCAGCACAGCCAGGAAAACCCAGGAAGACCAATGGAAACGTGTCTGTAAACGCATACTCCCTCCGCTACGGATTGGATTTACGACTCACTCTGGGCGTCATACTGCGCCTCGGAGACGACTTTCATGGACTGAATAATAATGGGCTCCTGCGGCACGTCGGCGTGCAGGCCCTTCCGCCCGGTCTGCACCCGTTCGATGGTACTCACCACGTCCATGCCCTCTATGACCCGGCCAAAGACGCAATACCCGAAGCCCTGCATCGAGGTATCCTTATGGTTCAGAAAGTCATTATCATTGACGTTGATAAAGAACTGAGAGGTGGCAGAATCAACCATATTCGTGCGGGCCATGGTCAGCGTGCCGGTATCGTTGGTCAGGCCGTTGGCGGCCTCATTCTTGATGGCCGGCTTGGTCGGCTTTTGCTGCATGGCCTCGGTAAAGCCCCCCCCTTGGATCATGAAGCCGGGAATCACCCGATGGAAAATCGTCCCATCATAAAAGCCCTCGTTGACATAGGCGAGGAAGTTTTTGACCGTTTCCGGCGCCTCTTTCTCAAACAACTCGATCTTCACCTCTCCCTGGGACGTCGCCATGAGAACCACCGGCCCGCCGGCTGCTCCGCCACCCGCCTCCGAACACCCAGGCAGGTTGAGCAGTAATACGACCGAAAAAATAACGAGCTGCTTCACTCCCCACATTGATTTTCCTCCCCAATACTCGGCTGCAACCGCCCGACAACCTAACCCAGCCTGGGGACGAAGGGAAGTGCCTGAGCCGGGCTCTCAACATGGTGTGGATTTACAACTGCTCCAGATACGCCAACACCTCCTGAAGCGGCATGACATCCCCGTACTTTGCGCCGATATCGAACAGATTGGCTTGGTGTGGCTCTTGGGCTCGGTCGCCGACACACTCAATCGGCACAATGGGCCGAAAGCCGTTGGCCAGGGCATCCATCACCGTCGCGCGCACACAGCCGCTGGTGGTGCAGCCGGTGACGATGGCGGTATCGACCGACTGCATGGTCAGGGTCGAGGCCAGATAGGTGCCGAAGAAGCCGGAGGCGTATTTTTTGGTAATCACCAGATCGCCGGGCTCCTGCTTGAGGCGCGGGTCGAGCTTGACCAGATCGCTGCCGAGGGTGAGCATACGCAGCGAGGGCGCCTTTTCGGGCCACAGGCCGGCATCGTCCTGGCGGTGGGGATCATAGCCCACGACCGTAAAAATAACCGGAATGTCTTTCTTGCGAGCGGCGGCGATGAGTTCGTTCGTCGCCGCGACTTCGGCGTCGAGATTGCCGGCCAGTGGAGACTGTTCCGGAACGGTAAAGCCCAGCTGAAAGTCCACCACAATCAGCGCGGGCTTTTTTCCAAAGCCGAGTCTGTGGCCGAGTTGGGCATGTTCATAAATCGCGTGTTTGTCTTCGGTCTGAGCCATAGCTGTCTCCTTATAATCCTCGCGGTCGCACAACCTGCTCAACAAATCGACCGCTTGGCTGTTCGGCCACAATCTCACCGTCCTCCATAACCAACTGGCCACGCAGGAAGGTTTTGACCGGGATGCCCTTGACCTGACGGCCCTCCCATAACGAGTAGTCCGCGCGCGACCGCATCCGGTCGACCCCCAGCACGGCTTCCTTTTCCGGGTCGAGGACCACGATGTCCGCGTCGGAGCCAATGGCCAGGACGCCCTTCTTGGGGTAGAGGCCGTACAGCTTGGCCGCGTTTTCGGACAGGATTTTTGAGAGGGTGACCAGATCGATACGACCTTTGTTCACCCCTTCGTGGAACAGGAGGGGCAGGGTATCGGCAACCTGAAGGTTAATGCCCACCCGGCAGTCCCAAAAATCGCCATCGGTCTTGAACGACGAGGAGTAGGTCAGGCTGTCCGTTCCGACGACAGATAAGGTGCCTTCCCGAAGACCGCGCCACAGCCGTTCTTTGTCTTTCTCAAAACGAATCGGCGGCTGAATTTTCGCCTTTCCGCCCATGCCCTGGGCATCCATTTCCGGGGCGGTCGTGTTGAGAAAACAGGCCACCGTTTCTCCCACAATGTTCAGCCCTTCGGCGTGCAGGCGCTTGACCGTTTCCACGGTATGGGCGGCGCTGATGTGAACCGGATAGATCGGCACGCGGAGCTGGTTGGCAATCATCCCATAGGTATACACCTGCACACTTTCGGCCCACTCCGGACTGGACTCGGCCCAGGCCGTGAGCTGGTCGGCGCGGCCCATTTCGCGCAGGCGATCAATCAGGATACCCCGGACGTGCGGGTCTTCGGCATGAATCTTGGCAAAGGTCGGGGGCCCACAGCGGGCCAGTTGCTCACACGCCGCGTGAAAAAATGAGGGTGTGATACCGTCCGGATTCATGCCAAAGGCTTCGGCCTGCGGGCCGGCGTAGCCGGTAAAGAATTTATACGACACGCCGCCCTTGGCGGCCACGGCCGGGATTTGGGCGACCTGATCGAGCGTATTGACCACGCAGGTCACCTTGAAATCACACCAGGAATGATTCGTGCCGCACTCGACCGCCTGGTCAAACAGGTCCAACATCGGATCCTTGCCGATCAGGGTAGTGGTGGCAATCGTCGTGACCCCGCCGATCAGACAATCCTTGGTGTCGCGCAGGAAATCTTCGACCATGGCCTCATCGCCAAAGCGATCCGCGATGCCGAAGTGGACGTGGGGATCAAACGTCCCTGGGAACAGGATTTTGCCCGCAACGTCGATCTCACGCTTGGCCTGACCGAGGCCTGAACTCGCGCCGACCGCGACGATCTGTTCCCCCTCAATGGCAATCCCGCCCCGGATCACGCCGTTGGGCGTGACGACCAAGCCGTTCTTCAGGACGATGTCATGTGACACAGCAGCCTCCTTTTTAGATATGTGGATAAAAACAAGTCCGAGGCGATTATCGAACCAAACGGGGCGGCCTGTCAATGTAAAAACACGTCCTGGCTTATGCGTACCTGGGCCTCTTTCTCTTTTCGGCGCTTTTGCGCTAAAAGCGTGGAACGAGACGGAACGCAAAAAGGAGGATGCTATGGCAGTCAACGATGATCTGAGTGAAGCCCAGGTGGAGGAATTCTTCTCGACCCTGAGCAACTGGGGAAAATGGGGAGCGGACGATCAGCTTGGCGCGCTCAACTATATTACGTCTGAGAAACGCGCGCAGGCCGCGGCCGAGGTCAAAGACGGACACTCCGTGTCGTTATCTCTGCCCTTGGCGACGCATCATGGACCGGATAATCCGACCCCGGTCATGCACCTGATGATGAAGACCGGCGCGCCGGGTGAGGAGAGCCTGGTCCCCCTGCCGTATAGCGCCGACTATTTCGCCATCGCCCCGCACGGAGTCGCGAATACGCATCTCGACGCCCTGTGTCATGTGTTTCATAACGACAAGATGTATAACGGCTATCCCTCCTCTGACGTGACTACACAGGGCGCGCTGAATGGAGCCATCCATTCGATTAAAAACGGCATTGTGTCGCGCGGGGTGTTGATCGATATCCCAAAACTCAAGAAGCGTGACTATCTGGAACCGGGTGAGGCCATTACGCCGGCGGACCTGGAAGCCGCAGAGCAGGCCGGAAACTTCAGGGTTGAAGAAGGCGATGTGCTCTTTGTGCGGACCGGACGCCATGTGCGCCAAAAAGCCCAAGGCAATTGGAACGCGCTTCAGGACGGCTTGGCCGGGCTGGGCGCGGCCTGCCTGCCCTGGATACACGAGCGGAAGATTGCCGCGCTCGGCTGTGACGGGGTGAGTGACGTTGTGCCGAGTGGCTATGATACGCTCATCATGCCCATCCACTCGTGTACCCTGGTGGCCATGGGCATCCACCTGCTCGACAACTGCATGCTGGACGACCTGAGCGCCGCTTGTGCCGCGCGCTCACGCTGGACGTTCATGCTGACGGTGGCGCCGCTGGTTCTGGTCAAGGGGACGGCCTCGCCGGTGAACCCCATTGCCATGTTTTAGCCATGCTGCTGCGGGGCGGGGGGAGAGTCTCCCGCCTCGTTTTTCTGCTCCGCCGGGCCCAATTCTCGCAGCGCAGGTGCCACGCAATGAAAATTCTCTTCCTGCACGGCTTTGGCGCAACCCCTGGAGGGACCAAGCCGACCTTTCTCAAGGCCAACGGCTTTGCAGTCTGTAATCCTCTGCTGCCCAGTGACGACTTTGACGCCTGTGTGCGTATTGCGCAGGCCGAGTGTGAGCGTTATCAGCCTGAGGTGGTTGTGGGTTCCAGTCGAGGCGGGGCGGTCGCGCTCAATATCGACAGCGGAGCGACGCCACTCGTGCTGCTCTGTCCGGCCTGGAAACGCTGGGGCAGAGCGACAACGGTCAAGCCCAATACCCTCATCCTCCATGCCGAGGCCGATGAAGCCGTTCCTTTTGCTCACAGTGTCGAACTGGTACAGAAGAGCGGCCTGCCTGCCTCCGCTTTAATTCGGACCGGCAGCGAGCATCGCCTGATTGACCCCGATTCGCTGGACAGCTTACTCAAGGCGATTGCCAGGCTCGCTGGTTCCGAAGAAAGGAGCGGGTGATGGCTGAGGCAAAGACCGGTCCAAAACTCGGCTTCTTCGGACCGATGAAAACCCTCGACTCTGCCCAATACGGATTTGAGGAGCTTCCCCGCGGACGCCTCCGCGCCTGGATCAGACATGACCCCATGAGAGGCGTGACGCCGATTATAGGTCCCATCCTCAACCGGATCATCCGCAAGGTCGCCTTTAGTACGGAAATGTTCCGGGACTGGATATTGCACGACATCGAGGAGAGTGGCGAGACGGAAAAGTTTGTTCCCGCCCTCTTTGCCCACACACACGCCGAGGAGTAACCCTCATGCCGGTGTCCTTCCCCGCAGACCGGACCGAGAAGCGGCAGGTGCTCCTGCAAGCCGTCGAGCAGGTGCGCGGGACGCTGGCCGCCCAGACCGACGCAGCCGAGGAAGCCCGGACGTTGCCCGACGCCTCGGTGGCAGCCCTGCGCGAGGCCGGCCTGTTCAGGCTGAAACTGCCGGCGGAACTCGGTGGGGCCGAGGCCGACCCGGTGACGCAATTAGAGGTGATTGAGGCCGTGACGAGGATCAATCCGTCTGCGGGCTGGTGCATGTTTATCGGCGCGGCCATTGCCGGCATGGCCGGCGCCTTTCTTCCGGACGAAACTATCGCCAGCGTGTTTCCACATGGCCGCGTCCCAACCATGGCGGGTGGCTTGATGCCCGGCCGAGCCGTGGCCGAGCACGGCGGCTACCGTGTCACCGGCCGCTGGTCGTGGGGCAGCGGCATCCGTCATGCCGAATGGGTGTTGGTCCAAGCCCTGGTCGAGTGTGACTCCCATATGCCCGAGGTGCGGGCGGTGGTCTTCCCGATTGCCCAAGCCCAGGTCATCGACAACTGGCATGTACTGGGTATGAAGGGCACCGGCAGTTGTGATTACGCGGTTGCGGACCTGTTTGTGCCCGAGGCGTTTACCTTCGCGGTGGGCAGCACGCCGCCCCAGCGTGGCGGGCCCTTATATCTCATGGGCTGGCCGGGCTATGTGGCGAATGAACACGCGGCCTGTGCGCTGGGTATTGCCCGCTGTGCGCTTGACGCGATTATCGATCTGGCCCAATCGAAAAAACGGGGCTATGGGCCCCAGCAGCGTTTGAGCGACCGAGCCGTCGTGCAGCGAATGATAGCCCAGGCCGACCTCAGGTTGCGCGGCACGCGCCTGGTCGTCATCGACGTACTCGAAAAAGCCTGGCAGACGGCCAGCGCCGGTCAGGTGCCGGGTCCGGCGCTCCAGGCTGAAATGCGCAGCGCCGCGACCCTGGCCACAGACGTGGCGCTTGAGATCACGACCAACGCCTTCCGGTATGGCGCCGGCAGTGCGGTGCGTTTGGAGCATGTCTTGCAGCGCTGCCTGCGGGACCTGCATACCGCCGCGGCCCATTTGATGGTCAATGACTCGGCCTATGAAAATTATGGGCAGTGCCTGCTCGGTCTGCCCGCCGTCGATCCCATGCGATAAGCTGGTTTGAGTGAATCAGAAAGGCAAATCATAATGTCTCGTGTCACCGGTTCGGTGTTGTTGGTCGGCAGTGTGCCGGGAAACAATGCCCAGGCTGTGATGGACAGCTGTGCCAAGGGCTTAGGCGACAGCCTGTTTGCTCTGCCCGACGGTGAAACGGGCTACCGACGGGGCTGGATCAACTTCCTGGCTGCGAAAACGTATGCCATCTCTGAGCAGTTGGAAAGTATCACCCGTCCGGTTGATTTCGTCCATATGCCCGTCCCCAGGAATCGTCACGATGATGCCTACTTTGCCCCCTTGGCTGAGCTTGCCATTGCCGATACCAAGCTCTTCCTGGGCCTTGTGCACCACACGGACGGTATGCGGGGGACCCTCAAACGCCTAGAGACGGCTCGGAAACATGCGAGTGGATTCGGTATTGCAACCGAGTGTGGGTTTGGGCGTCGCCCACCCGAAACCATACCGGAACTCATGCGTATCCACCGCGAGGCAGTCGCCTGCCTGTAATGATAGGATCAATGCCAGGCCCAATAATGGGATCGTCGGAGGGATAGGAGGACGCTATGGCTCGCTTACACCTGGAAACGGCAAATACAATTGTCAGCGCGGCACTCCAGAAGGCACGTGCCATGAATACCGCTCCCCTCGCTGTCGCGGTATTGGATGAAACCGGGCAGCTCCAGTCGTTTCAGCGCGAAGACGAGACCAGCCTGATGCGCGCCGATGTGGCGATCGGCAAGGCCTGGGGCGCGTTGGGCATGGGCCGCTCGTCTCGGGTGCTGGGCAGCGTCGCGGCCGAGCGGCCGCATTTTGTGCAGGCCCTGACCGCGGTCGCCCAGGGGAAGCTCGTGCCGGTACCGGGTGGGGTGCTGATCCGAGATGCATCTCAGGCCATTATCGGGGCGGTTGGGATATCGGGCGATACCTCGGATATCGATGAAGAGTGCGCCGTGGCCGGCATAGAAGCGGCCGGGCTGACGGCCGATACGGGCGTCTCTGCCTAGCCAGGCGGACCGCCAACGGAGGAGAACGCATGGGATATGCCGATATTGACGGACTGCGGATTCATTATCATAGTGCCGGACACCTGAGTGTCTCAAAAGGTCAGCGTGTCCTCTACGTCCACGGCACCGGCTGTGACGGCCGGGTATGGCAGCGGCATATGCGGGCGCTGGCGGACCGCCATACGCCGGTGGCGATAGACCTGCCGGGGCACGGCCAATCGTCCGGCAGCGGGTTTCGTGGAGCGGCGGATTACACCCATTATGCCGTTCGGCTGGCCGACCATTTGGGCTGGGACCGGTTTGTGATTGCCGGGCATTCGCTCGGCGGTGGGGTCGCCCTGACCGCGGCCATCTACTATGCGGAGCGTCTCGCCGGCATGATGCTGATTGATACGGGCGCGCGGCTGCGGGTGGACCCGAACGTCCTCGAGAACTCGCGTCAACTGGCTGCGGGTGAAGCCGGGATTGCCATTGATCCGCGTCTAGGCTTCGCCAAAAGCACGCCCCAGTCCATCGTCGATGCGATTGATGCCTTGACGGACGGGACCGATCCGAAGGTGACCTATAAGGATTGGATCAGCGACGACACCTTCGACTGCATGAGTCGCATCGCCAACATCCACACCCCGTCAATCGCCATCTGCGGGGACGAAGACTATTTTACGCCGGTCAAATATGCTGAGTACTTCCGCGACCGGATGCCGCACTGTCAGTTGGCAATCATTCCCCAAGCCGGCCACTGGACGTATGAGGAACAGCCCGCAACCTTTGACCGCATCGTCAGGACTTACCTGGACACGCTGCCACGCTAAGTAGGGGCGAAAAATTTTTCGCCCCTACCCCTGCGCGACCCCGCCAAGAACCGGGGCCCGACGGACATGGCCCCAAATGCTGCCCGAGGTGTGCATCTGGACCTGCCAGGTCGTGTCATCTACCTCACGCGCGCCCCAGCCATACTCAACCGCAAAGCCGGACGGCGTCTGCATATAGAACGAGGTCATATGGTCGTTGGTATGACGGCCCAGACTCATCGTAATCGGCACGTCCTGGTCCTGGCACAGATAATAGGTTGACCCCACATCGTTGAGCGACTGCGTCTGCAACATGAAATGATTCAAACGCTTGGGCGGGTTGGGGGCTTCGATAAAGGCGAGCGAATGATGGCGTGGATTGCAGTGGAAAAAGGTGGCCTGAAACGTCACACCCGGAGCGGGGGTGATATGGACATAATCGCTGATCCGCATCCCCAGGACATCCCGGTAAAAGTTGATGCTCTGTTCGGCGTCATTGACCAGAATCACAAAATGTCCTAAGCCCTGCTCCCCGGTCTTAAAGCCCGAGATCGGCCGCGGGGACTGAAACGGTTTATCAAAATGGACCAGCGGACCATAGAAAATCTCCGACGGAATACCGCTCGGGTCCTGGAAGCAAATCAGCCCGGCCACCCGGCGGACGGCCCGCTCCTCAGGCGTGCCTGGGGTGACTTCGACTCCGGCCGCCCCGAGCTGGTCCGCCACGGCGTGTAAAGCGTGCTCATCGGCCACTTCCCAGCCAATATAGGCCAGGTCGTCAGCGCCCGTCGGATGCACAAGAAAGCGATGGTGGTACTCATCCATCCGCAGATAGAGCGAGCCGTCGTCGGCCTGTTCGTTGACAGCCAGCCCGAGCACCGTAGTTGCGAATTGTTCCCATACGGCCAGGTCACTGACGCTGAGTCCCAAATATCCGAGTTGCGATACGCTGGTCATGCTGTCCTCCTCAGTCCGTCATCGTACAGCCATACCCTACGCCAAAGGGAGATAGAAGAAAACATGTAATCTGGTAGTGGCTCAGTTTTCTGTCTGCGAAGCAGCCCCCTCACCCCAGCCCTCTCCCTCCGGGGGAGAGGGGGCAGACATTCCCTCCCCCTTGAGGGGAGGGCCAGGGAGGGGGAATGTCAAAGTAAGACCCTACCCGCAATCCGCAGGTCTGCTGAGTTGAGCGATAGCCCGCTATAAGATATTGCACAGCCGTGCACGAAAAAAATCTCCAACAGCATTGGTTCGCCCTTCGTCCGTTCTTGGCCATACGGAACGAGGAGCAATACGAACAAGCTGTTGAACATCTCAACGACCTCATTGACGAAATCGGTACGGACGAGGCCCATCCACTATATGAATTGCTGGATACCCTGGGCACTCTCATCCATGCGTATGAAGAGCGGCATCATGCCATCCCTGATTGTAGTGGACGGGAGATGCTTGGCTTCTTCATGGAGAAGCATGGGCTGACGCAAGCCAGTTTTCCCGAAATCGGCTCTCAGGGGGTTGTGTCAGAGGTCTTGAGTGGCAAGCGAGAGCTGAACGTCCGACACATACGCGCCCTTGCCAAGCGGTTTCATGTCTCGCCCGCCGTGTTCATCTGACAAGAAACAAACTGGCCACTTACCCTAGGAAAATTGTTTCCAGTAATTCCTGATTGCAAGAAGCAGGGAGCCCGTTTTGGCACACTCGGATGTCTTCAGGGCGGCATGAACGCTTAAAGAATTTAGTGCTTTGGTTGTTTGAAAGGCCAGAAAGCTGTCTGTGGCAGGGGTCGCCGGTATCACTTTCCGTTTCTTCAATCCGCGCGTCAGGCGGCAGGGGAGCCGGAATCTGCCAATACGTAATAGGCTCTCCTACGACGCTGGGGTAATAGCGTTCGATGTGTTGACATACGGGCGTACAGTGTTCTCGGACGCATTCCACATCAACCAGCGATATTCCCGTCCCGTCGCTGGAGTTGGTGAAGCATGAACTGCGGAAGCGTTTTGCATGTTTATCGTATTCTCGTGGATGGAGGAGTCTAATAAGTTCCATGTGCCTTCTGATTTCCGAGCAAGGAGGAGTACCTCTTCTACCGCATCGGTAATCGAGGCATTTGATATTTCCTTGATCTCCCGGAAGTCAAATCCCTCTCCGTCTTCTACGCTAATGTTGATTCCCTTATCCTGAGATACGTGAATCTCTACACACCTCTCCTCAGCATAAAAAACTAAGCTCAGCGATCCATCCACGCCCGGGAACACGTCGGCCTGGAGTCGAAAATCGGCTAGCCGTTGATAGATTTCCCGTGCGGTGTGAATCACTGTTGGCTGAGGTGGAATCCCCTCTCCAAATCGCCAGCCGTCCGGCAGCCTTGCCAATTCTTCGAGCTTTATCAACAGCGGGTCGGGAGAAAGATCGGAGGCGCAGTAATAGAGGAACTGAGAAAGCTCCGCAGTATATTTCATGGCTGGCCTTTGGATTTCTGAAAAAGGGTTTGATTCACAACATCAGACGTCATGATGGTGTGATTACTTGCCTTTTCAAAGTCTGCGATGATTTGGGACAGCTTATGGGCTAAGGATTTTGCCGTTGTGTAGGACATATTCAGGACGGCGACCGGATAGTTGTTGCGCTCCAATACCATCGTGATATCGGCATTACTGAGGGCGTTTAGAAACCCGTTTGCGTAGAGGTGCGGGATATCCTGAGAAGCGAGCGCCGTTTCTACCCTCTTTGCGATCTGGTCCTGGGTCTGCTGTAACTCCTCCATACACTTCTCCTCTCAATGCGCCTACGACGTATGGAAAATCTTAGCACATGTCAACCTGATCTCCAGGCCGGGACTGTCGAGTAACGCTCTCAGCCCATCCGGCCCCTCTGTCTTGCCCTGACAACTATTTCCCCCCAAGCCTTGACTCGAATGACATTTCGGACGCACGATACGGAAGGCCCCAAGCAAGAGGTCGAGGAGAGCCGCAGATTTCCCATCCCAGATACAGTGTTCAACACGAAGGAGGCGCATATGGAAACGGCAGTCCTATGTTCCGGTTTACTGGGTTTATTGGTCTTTGGGCTCGGCTTTATGGTTTCTATGACACGCGGGAAGATGGACCCCGACAGTGGCGGCAGTTCGGACCCCGCCGACCGCTTACATAAAATGGTACGCGCACACGGCAACGCGGCCGAGTACGCGCCCATGTTGGCCTTACTCATGCTCATCGTGGCGATGGGCGAGGGCGGCGTCCCGGCCTGGGCTATGTGGACGATGATGCTGGTGACCGCCTGTCGCTATCTGCACGCCATCGGTATGATCGCCAGCGCGACGCTGGCGAAACCTCATCCACTCCGTGTCGTCGGCGCCCTCGGCACGTATATCGGTGGCGTCGTACTGTGTGTCGCGGTGTTTATGGGCGGTATGGGCGGTTAGCTGCACCGCTGAGGGCGGAAGGTCGCTCTCCCCTTCCGCCCTGCTCGCTGACCTCCGCGGCGAGGCGGCTCAAAGCCTCACGGCTAGAGCGACTCCAAGAAGTTCTGCAAGGCACTCAGACACTCCTCGGGCCTATCCACATAGATTTCGTGCCCAGGGCCTTCGACAATGGCAATCCGCGCGTTGGGAATCCCCGTGCGCATGGAGAGCTGGTCGGTTAGGGGTGTGATCGGGCTGTTGGCAGGAGCCAGCACCAGCGTCGGGACTGTGACCTGGGGCAGCAGCGACGCCGTATCCGCACCGTCCAGCGTCTTGGTAATCCCTTGTAAGACGTGGGCTGGTGTTTTTGCCCATTCCTTGAGCACCCATTCAATGTGCTCAGGGCTGTTTCCGCTGATGATCTTACGCTCAATCATCAAACGGCCCCAGCCGACAGAACCTTCGGAGGCCAGGAGCTTGTGCAGGTTGCCCTGCTCACCGGACAAGGCGCGTGTGCCCGCGGGGCGAATCGTCGTCGGCGAGTTGCAAATCGTCAGGCTCTTGAGTCGCTCCGGCCAGCGCGTGGCAAACAGCACCCCAAGGATGCCGCCAATGGACTCGCCCACATAGTGCACCTGCTGGAGACCCAGCGCGTCCATGAAGTCGTGCATATCCGTGACCAGCTCGTCCAGCGACCAGCGATGGTCCGGGCCGGGATCGGCCGACTGGCCGTGCCCGCGCATATCGCGGCGGATCACTTGATAGTGGCGCGCCAGGGCCGGGACCCAATGGTACCAAAACCTGGTGCTCCGACCGACCCCATGTTGGAGCCAGACCGTCTCCTTGTCCTTGATCCAGGGATCGGTGAAGTCATCGACCTCATAATACATCTCACACTGATTGGCAGAGACGGTCGGCATGCTGTCCGTACCTCCTTACTTGACGATGGCAGACGGAAGGTTGGGGCTGCGCGGGTTCACGCTGAGCTTGTGTTCTCGCGGCTGGATGACGAGATCCATATCCTCCAGCGGGACGGCTCCCATCAAGACGGTATCGCCAAAGACGAGGGCACCGGTAAAACAGGTCCGGTTCTCGAACGTCACCTGAATGGGGCCGACATACGGAACAAGGTGGACGCTCCCGTCTGCTGTTATTACTTCGCGCTGCTCAATGGCGGAAAGTTTGAGTTGGACGGAAATATGCTCAGGAATGCACAACGTCACCGCACCAGTATCAACGCGTGCATCCACCTCAAGCGCCTGGAGGGCCGCCTCACGAGGATTCGACAGGCGGATAGTCGCGTATACAAGTCCCATGCTGGCATCCCGCATATTTCCAGACGATCTCTATTACGCAGCATATTTCCAGACGATCTCCATTACGCAGCAGACTAGTCGAGCTGACCACAATCGGCAATCACAATCCGCTGCCTAGGTTGTCCACGCTGACTGCCCTGGGCCTCCATGGCGCGGACCACCTCCAGACCTTCGACCACACTGCCAAACACCACGTGCTTGCCGTCCAGCCAGGGCGTCTGGGCGGTGGTAATAAAGAATTGGGAGCCATTCGTCCCAGGACCGGCGTTGGCCATGCTCAGCAAACCGGGATCGGTATGCTTGAGTTGAAAATTCTCGTCGGCAAACTTGGCACCGTAGATAGACTCTCCCCCGGTGCCGTTGCCGTTGGTAAAATCGCCCCCCTGACACATGAAGTCGGGAATGACGCGGTGAAACGTCGAACCCTTGTAGTGCAGGGGTTTGCCGGACTGGCCGCTCCCTTTCTCGCCGGTACACAGCGCCCGAAAATTTTCCGCGGTTTCGGGAACCACGTCGGCTCTGAGTTCAAAGACGATCCGTCCGGTGGCATCATCTCCGATCGTGATATCAAAAAATACCCTCGGGTTGGTGTGTTCGCTCATCTTCTTCTCTCTTCCTCAGGGGGCTGGATTCTCGCCCTGGCGAGTGCCGTCCCGCGCAGCCTATAGAATTTACGGCGGTGAGACTAGGCGTCCGCAGGGGCGTGCTCAGCGAAACCGGACCGCCACGCTGCCGACGCCGGAAAAATCCGCGCTATAGCTCCCCGGCTGGGTGACCGCGTGATGACAAAATGAACCGGTAATGACGGGTTGGCCCGGCTCCAGGCCCAAACCGAATGGATGCAGGCGGCGGCACAGGCGCGCCAGCGAGAGATAGGGGTCATCCATTGTCGTTCCCGGCGTCTTGGTCTCGACCACCTGGCCGTCATGCGAAAACGTCACTGTGGTCTCGACCAGCCCGTCTCGGACCGGCGCTTCCGCTCCCACGACTATCCCCCACTGGGCCAAGCCGTCGGCCACCAGGGGTAGCGGCCCCTGGTCCGGTTGGACACGAACCTCGTTGATCTCAAATGCCGGGGCAACGGCCCGCACCGCGGCTTTGGCCTGCTCGCGCTCGACGTCCCGGCCCCGCAGGGCTGAGCCGACTATCAGGCACAGCTCGGGCTCAATATGGCAATGCAGAATCGAAGAGACGGGCAGGGCCACGCCGGACTCAAAGACCCGACTCCGGAGAACATAGCCAAACGGCCGCACGTCTTTTCCCATGCGGTCGCGGGCCTGCCCCGACGTCAGCCCGACCTTCCAGCCGCCCAGGTGTTCTCCGGCTGTCTCAAAGCGCTGGAGAACACCGAGTTGTACAGCCAGCGCTTGGTCCAAATCCGCCGGGCCGGGCTCAATGCGGGCCGGCCGGGTTCCGTTTCGGCGGGCGTGGTAGAGGGTGTCTATGAGGGTCTCTTGTGTCGCGGTCATATCTGCCTCCTGTGTCAGCCGTGAGCTGCCGGGCTCCGTTCGCCCGACCTGGGCCAGACGTATCAGCTCTGCAAGCTTGTGTCCCCGCCGGGCGCGTGGCAAGATGCTGCTGCCTGGCACATGCTAACGGCAGCCTGAAGAAGGAGGGAGCCATGTCTGATCTGTCTCGCCTGGCCTATGCGACGGCCGGAGAAGTCGCCGCCATGATCCAAAGAAAGGAAGTTTCAAGCCGCGAAGCCGTCGACTATTTTCTCGGTCGGGTCGAAGCGCTCGATACGAGCATCAATAGCGTCGTGACGATTGACGCGGAACGGGCACGCGCCGAGGCCGAGGCCGCAGATACGGAGTTGGCTGGAGGAACGTCCCGAGGACCGCTGCACGGGGTGCCGATGACGATCAAGGATTCGTATCAAACCCAAGGTATGCGGACGACGTCGGGCGCACCGGAACTCAAGGATTTCATCCCGGAGGAGGACGCCTGGCCGGTGGCCCGCCTGCGCGAAGCCGGGGCGATTATCTACGGCAAGACCAATCTGCCGATCTATGCGGGTGACTTGCAGAGCTATAACGAGATTTTTGGCACGACCAATAATCCGCACGATACCACCCGCACGCCGGGCGGCTCGTCCGGTGGCTCAGGCGCCGCTCTGGCGTGTGGCTTCACGCCGCTGGAGTTGGGCAGCGATATCGGCGGTTCGATTCGTCTGCCGGCCCATATGTCGGGCGTCACCGGCCACAAGCCGAGCTATGGCATTGTCCCCGCCCACGGGCAGATTCCGGGCCCGCCGGGCACCCTGACAATGGCCGACCTGGCGGTTGCCGGGCCCATGGCCCGGAGCGTCGAAGACCTGGAATTGGGGCTGGATATCATGGCCGGTCCCAATCGCTGGGAGCAACCGGCGTGGCGGCTGGAGCTGCCGGCTCCGCGCAAACAGGCGCTCAAGGACTACCGCATTGCGACCTGGCTGGACGACCCCCGCTGTCCGGTCGAGCCGGAGGTGCGCACCCTGCTGGAAAACGCCGCCAGTGCGCTCGCCCGCGCCGGGGCGACGGTGAGTGCCGACGCGCGGCCCGAATTCAGCCTGGAAAAAGTCGCCGCGACCTTTATGGCCCTGTTGCAGTCCGCGCTGGCCGGCGGCGTCTCGCGAGATAAAATCGAAGAGTACGCGCAGTCGAGCGGCAACACCTCGACGGACCACACCCGGCGGCTGTTTGCCATGCGGCATCGCGAATGGCTGAGCTATAACGAACGCCGGATGCAGCTGCGCAAACGCTGGGAAGAGTTTTTCCAGGACTGGGACGTGATGCTGCTGCCGGTCATGCCGTGCCCGGCCATCAAGCACGACCACTCCGAGCCCCAGGCCGGCCGGACGGCCCTGGTTGGCGGGCAGCAACGACCGTATTGGGACCTGGTGACGTGGATGGCACCGGCCGGGGCCTGTCTGCTGCCGGCCACGGTGATTCCGGTCGGCCAACTCGACACCGGACTGCCGGTAGGTATCCAGATCGTCGGTCCCTATCTTGAAGACCGGACAAGCCTGCACGTGGCGAAACATCTGTTTGAAATGATGGGCGGGTGTCCGCGCCCGGCCGGTTTCTAAAGCATACGGAGAAAGGAAGAGGCATGTCACAACTGAATGGAAAAGTCGCCCTGGTGACGGGCGGAGCACGGGGGATTGGTCGAGGCATCGCCCTGGGCCTGGCCAACGCCGGAGCCGATGTGGCCGTGGCCGACATCGAGACTATGTCGAGTACGGCCCAGCAGTACGGCGCGACCGCGGTCGGGGGATTTACACAGGCGCAGAAAACTGCGGAAGAAATCATCGCCCTCGGACGGCGCTCGCTGGCGATTCAGGCCGACGTGACGCGGAAGAACGATACCCTGCGTATGGTCGAGGAGACCACCGGTGCGTTGGGCGGTCTCGACATCATGGTCTGTAACGCCGGCGTGGTGAATATGGCGAAAGTCGAGGACATGTCCGAAGACGCCTGGGACCTGACCTTTGCGGTCAACACCAAAGGGGTTTTTCTCTCCTGTCAGGCCGCGATTCCCGCCCTCAGAAACCGGGGCGGGGGTCTGATTATCAATATTGCCTCGATCGCCGGCAAGAGCGGCTTTGGCGGTCTGGCGCACTACTGCGCCTCGAAATTTGCGGTGGTGGGCTTTACCAATTCTCTGGCCAAAGAGCTGGCCCAGGCCAATATCCGCGTCAACGCCATCTGTCCGGGCATCCTGCGCACCCAGATGTGGGAATACCTGGCCGAGTCGCTCAAACAGCCGGACGAATCCAAGGAGGACTCCTGGCAACGCTGGGTCAAGAATGTGATCCCCCAAGGCCGGCCCCAAACGCCGGACGATATCGGACAACTGGCCGTCTACCTGGCCGCCGCCGAGAACGTGACCGGCCAGGCTATTAATGTCGATGGGGGCATCGAGCTGCACTAGAGGGGAGACTAGCTCATGGAATATCGTCCTTTCGGACAAACCGGCATCGAGGCGTCCGCCATAGGCGTGGGCTGTTGGGAGATTGGCGGCGGCTATGGCTCAATTGAAGAACAGGAGTTTATTGCGGCGGTTCACACCGCCCTGGACCAGGGTATTACCTGCTTTGATACCGCCGAAGCCTATGGGTTTGGGGCCTCGGAGCGTTCGCTGGCCAAGGCGCTCGGCGGCCGTCGCAAAGACGCGGTGGTCGTCACCAAGTTTGGTGTTGGCTACAAGGAAGCGCCGAATTATCGAGACAGCAGCCGCGCGCGGGTCATGGTCTCGATCGAGCAAAGCCTGAAGAACCTGAACACGGACTATGTGGACGTCTATATGGTCCACTGGCCGGACCTGAACACGCCTTTTGAAGAGACCCTGCGGGCCCTGGACGACATTGTGCAGCAGGGCAAGGCGCGGGCCATCGGCGTCTCGAACTTCCGGCGTGAGCAGATTGAAACCAGCATGGCAACCCGCCGAGTGGATGTCGCCCAATACTGCTGGAATATGTTTGACCGGCGTATGGACCTGGAAATCCTGCCCTACTGTCGTGAGCACAACATGGGCGTCATGGCCTATGGCTCGCTCGCCTATGGGCTGCTGAGCGGCACCTTTCGGGCGGATATGCGCTTTGATGAAGGCGACTGGCGGGCGCGGCAGGGACGCATGGGCGGCATCAATCTGTTCCAGACCATGTTCGGCCCGGATCACTTTCCCAACAACCTTAAAGCCGTCGAAGAACTGAAAGGTCTGGCCGCCGGCTATAATAAAAGTCTGCCGCAATTTGCGCTGCGCTGGACGCTCTCGCATCCGGTGGTCAGCACGGCCCTGGTTGGCTGTCGCAAAGCGGCCGAGGTGGAAGAGAATGTCGGCGCGCTGGGCTGGGATATCAGGCCAGCCGACTTTGCCGCAATCGACGCGATCTTTGAACGCAATGGCGTGGTCACCTGCCCGGATGTGTGGTTGGAGCGGGACTAGAGCAGTTTTCAGAGTGGCGGAGCGGGCGGGTGCCACAGGACCGGAGCCCAGGGGCGCACGCCGCAGGCGGAAGCCCAGGCGGGCTGAGCGCCGGCCCCCCTCGGACGCTACACTACAGTGTAATTTGTGCTAGAGAGCGCTTTGTGTAACAGGGCGGTGAGGAAGGCTGCCTGAGACTGTCGTCCCGCAGGCTAGCCTCGCCACCATGAAGACCGTGGGCTGCTCCCGCTTGTCCGTTGCCGCACGCCCAGAATGACCGCTAACTCCTGCCACACCCGCGATTCCACTTGCTTGAAGAAGTCGCTCTGCTCGAAATCCTTTTCCAGCACGGCGGTTGTGGCGTGGGCAAAGAGCTTTTGCACCCAGGCATCAAACGGGATGGGGGGGAGAAACGAAAAGGCTTTGAGCTTATCCCCCACGTCCAGCATGCTGGGGCTGACCTTGTTAGCCAGAAAATAACTGTGGGACTTGCGCTGGAGTCGTTTGTTGAGTGCCGAGATTTCCATGAGGGCGTTGAGCGAGGTCCGCCAACTGATATCGTCCTCTTCCAACACAATCAGGTTCATGTCGCTCAGGGCTGTGGCCGCCAAACTCAAACTCCCGAGCCCGGCCTGGGTGTCAAAAATAATATAATCGACGTGTAACGACGACGTTGCAAACTCGTAGAGCTTGCCAAGTTTATCTATCGTGTCGGTGAGTTCCAGGTGGTGTAACGGTGTACAGTCGGGTCGCTCGCTTTCGGTAGAAGAGGGGATGATAAAGAGTCCGTCCAGCCGTTCATAGGTCGAGGGGCCAGCCGTTGCCTGAGCCGTTTGCTCTGGGCTCTCCTCGTCAGTGCCGTTGTTTTGGGGGAGTCCTTTGCAGAGTTCATGCAAGAGCGCTGGCTGATCACTCTCATCCAAATAAAAATAATCGGTTAAGGAAAACGGAAGCCGGTCGAGTTCATATTTGTTTTGAAAGGCCAAGAGGGTGAGGCCGCGAACCGACAGGTCCAAGTCGACCAGAAGCACATTACACTTCTCCTGGCGCTGGATAATCCTTCCCAGGCTGGTTGCCAGTAAGGTCTTGCCGACGCCGCCTTTCCCGCTGCACAGGGTGATTGTTCGCACGCTGGTATCCTCCGGCTAGCGCGATCTTCGTGTCATGCCGCCCACAATATCTGATGTTCAGGTATTGTCGAGGCTCTGCGCCACCTTCCCCGCGTGTTGTACTCTTTCCCACGGGCGGGTATCAAGTGCCGGGAAGAGGAACGAAACCTGGGGCAATATGCAAGCCCGGAGAAAAAAGGAGAAAAGTATGGGACGCTTGCAGGAAAAAGTCGCAGTGATTACCGGCGCCAGCTCCGGCATCGGTCGGGCCATTGCCATTGGCTTCGCCAACGAGGGAGCCCGCATCGTCTGCTCGGACATCCGGTCTGATGCCCGGCCCGAGGGCTATGAGGCCGACACCCGGCGGGCGACTGCCGAGGTGATTACGACCCAGGGTGGTCAGGCCTGCTTTGTGCAGGCGGATGTGACCAAAGGTCACCAAGTTGAAGCCGTTATGCGACAGGCGGTTGCGCGCTTTGGCCGGCTTGACATTATGGTCAACAATGCCGGCGTGTTCACGCGTTTAGCCCCCATCCATGAAAAGACTGAAGAAGAATACGACTTGACCATGGGGGTGAATGCCAAAGGCGTCTGGAATGGCTGCCAGCAAGCCATTCGCCAGTTTCTGAAGCAGGGCGACGGGGGAAAAATCGTGAATATCGTCTCGATTGCCGGGGTAATCGGCCTACCCCAGGAGCCGGCCTACTGCGCCTCCAAGGCGGCCGCGGCGAATCTCACCCGTCAGCTCGCGGTGGACTACGGTCCGCATGGAATAAACGTCAATGCTATCTGCCCCAACTTCTTGACGACCGCCATGACCCGCCCGTTTCACGAAAATCAAGACATCAAATCTACAGTCGAAGCCCTCACCCCGCTCGGTCGCTGGGGGACGATTCCCGACATGGTCGGTCCGGTGATCTTCCTGGCCTCGTCAGAGGCGGATTATGTGACGGGCAGTTTGTTAATGGTGGATGGCGGCTTTACCGCAAAGTGAGGCAACCTTACGAAGTCCTGGTTGCCGAACGAGTGGTCTGTCGTCATCTCCACCCCTGATGGCCCGCAAAGATTCTTGATCCTTTAGCCCGGGATCGTTACGGTACGGTGCGCCTTACACAAGGGAAGAATAATGCATCTTGAGAATCTCTTGATCGGACATCAGAGCCTGGCGGGAAACACGGGTATCTCGGTGCTTCTTTTTACGCAGCGGGTGGTCTGTGCGTATCATCTGTGTGGCTCGGCCCCAGGCACGCGAGATGTTGTCCCGCTCAATCTGGGTAACTCGGTTGAGGAGATCGACGCGCTGGTGTTTACCGGAGGGAGCGCGTATGGGCTCGGCGCGTCCACCGGCGTCATGGAATATCAGCAGGAGCAGGGCCGGGGACTGGCGACACCGGGGCGGATTGTGCCGATTGTACCCACCGCCTGTATTTTTGATCTCGCCTATGGTGAGCCGGTCTATCCGACGGCCCAGGATGCCTATGCCGCCTGCAAAGCCGCCACCAATAGCGAATATACACGCGGCAGGGTCGGCGTTGGGAGCGGCGCGACCGTGGGCAAGGGGCTGGAGAACGGCCGGCCCATGACCGGTGGGTTCGGCGTCGGGCATATACAGGCCGGCGAGCTCAAGGTGTTGGCCTGTACGGCGGTGAATGCCTTCGGCGATGTCAGAGAAAATGGCAATATCATCGCTGGCGCGGTTGATGCCCACGGGCGGTTTCTCAACACCGAGCAGCATCTGCTGCGCGGGAGCGCCGAAGCCAGAACCTCGCTCCCCCAAAACAACACCACCCTGGTCGCGGTCGTCACCAACGCGGCGCTGAACCAGGAGGCCCTCTTTATCGTGGCGAAAATGGCCACCGCCGGGTTCGCCCGAGCGCTCTCACCCGCCTTTAGCCCGTGGGACGGCGATCTGGTGTTCAGCGTGTCGGCCGGACAGGTGCGGAGTGAGGTCACCCTGGTCGGGACGATAGCCGCCGAAGCCACCCGCCTGGCCATTCTTGACGCCGTGCGGGAATCGCGAGTGATCGGCTAAGAGGTAGAGGGAGAGTCATGCTCAAACTGCACGATTATTTGTCTTCCGGAAACGGCTACAAAGTCCGTTTGTTGCTCACTCAGCTTGGGATTCCCTTTGAACGCATTGAGTACGACATCCTCCAGGCTGAGACGCATACGCCGGACTTTCTGAAGCTCAACCCCAACGGTCGTATCCCTGTCCTGGAGTTGGAGGACGGCACCTGTCTGTCCGAGTCCAACGCCATTCTCTTCTATTTAGCCGAGGGCACCGCTTTCCTGCCTGATCACCGCCTGGCCCGGGCGCAGATGCTCCAATGGCTATTCTTTGAGCAGTACAGCCATGAGCCCAACATCGCTACGGCGCGCTTTTGGCTGATGCACACTGAGCTGACAGACGAACGGCGCGCCGGGCTGGAACACAAACGTCCCCTCGGCTATGCCGCGCTTGAGGTCATGGAGCGGCATCTGGCCAAACGGACTTTCTTTGTGAGCGAGCGCTACACGATTGCGGATATTGCGTTATACGCCTACACCCATGTCGCCCATGAGGGTGGCTTTGAGTTGGATCGTTTTGAGGCCATCAATACCTGGCTAGACCGTATCCGGGTACAGCCCGGCCATATCTCTATTCTACAAGCCTGAGACCCACGCTCCCACGCTCTCGCCCAGCTCGTTCTGCACGTCCTCAGCCGTCCGTCCCGAGCGTTTGGGGACGTGAAAGGAGTGGTCGCCGCCCTCGACAATATGGAGGCTGGCCCGTTTGCCCAGGCGGCGACATACGGGCCTGATGAGATCGAGTTCGGCCAGCCGGTCCCGTGTTCCTTGTAAGAAGAGCATCGGGACGTTCACCTCGGCCAAATGCGCCCCCCGCTCGCTCGACGGTTTCCCGGCCGCGTGCAGGGGAAAGCCATAAAAGATCAGTCCTTGGACGTCCGGCAGGCGACCTTCGGCCGCAACCAGCGAGGTCAGCCGGCCGCCCATGGATTTCCCGCCGGCCAGCAGGGGCAACCCCCGGGCCGTTTTTTTTGCGGTAGCAACCGCTGAGACGATGGTTGCGCGTAATACCGTTTGAGAGTCGGGACTCTTCTTGCCTTTTTCCATATACGGAAACTGATAGCGCAACGTCGCAATTTTTTGAGCGGCAAGCTGTTCCGCCACGGCCTGCATAAAGGGGTGGCGCATCCCGGCTCCGGCACCATGGCCCAGCACCAGCAGGGCGCGGGCGGATGGGGGTCGGAGGAGCAGCGCAGAGACGGCCCCGACCCGCTCCGTTGGCGTAAATTGCAGCGCTCGAAGCGAGGTTGCCATGCCAGCCTAGGCCTTTTTCTGCTGCTCGGCCTTTTGGATTTTGGCCCAGGTGTCCCGCAGGGTCACGGTTCGGTTAAAGACCGGGCGGCCCGGAGACGAGTCAACCGTATCTACACAGAAATAGCCCTGGCGTTCAAACTGAAAACGGTCGCCGGCTGCGGCCTGGGCCAGGCCCGGCTCGACTGTGCAGTCGGTCAGGACTTCGAGCGAGTGCGGATTCAGATAATCGGTGAACACCGCTCCGTCTTCCACATTGTCCGGGTCGGGCTTGGCGAAAAAATGATCGTACAGCCGAACCTCGGCCTTGACGGCCTGCTCGGCTGACACCCAGTGAATGGTGGCTTTGACCTTGCGACCGGCAGCCGGCCCGCCGCTGCGCGTCTCGGGATCATAGGTACAGTGAATTTCCGTAATCTCCCCGCTGTCATCTTTGACGACACGGGCGCATTTGACGATATAGGCGTAGCGTAAGCGCACCTCTCGGCCGGGCGCGAGACGAAAAAATTTGCGTGGCGGCTCTTCACGAAAGTCCTCCCGCTCAATATAGACCACCCGCGAGAAGGGGACCTGCCGCGTGCCGGCGCTGGCATCTTCCGGGTTGTTGATCGCGTCGAGGTATTCAACCTGGTCTGGGGGATAATTGTCTATGACAACCCGCACGGGGCGCAGGACCGCCATGACCCGCGGGGCGGTTCGATTCAGCTCCTCGCGGATACCGTGTTCGAGCATGGCATAGTCCACCGTGCTGTTCCGTTTGGCCAGACCGATGCGCTCGCAGAAAGTTCGAATCGACTGCGGCGTGTAGCCCCGGCGACGGAGCCCGGCCAGGGTCGGCATGCGCGGGTCGTCCCAGCCGCTCACGTAGTTGTCGGTCACCAGGCTGAGGAGCTTGCGTTTGCTCATGACCGTATAGCTCAGGTTCAGGCGGGCGAACTCGATCTGTTGGGGATGGCTCGGAACGGGCAGGACGTCCAGCGCCCAGTCGTACAGAGGCCGGTGATCCTCGAACTCCAGGGTGCACAGCGAGTGGGTAATCCCTTCGAGCGCGTCGCTCAGGCAGTGGGTGAAGTCATACATGGGATAGATGCACCAGGCATCTCCGGTGCGGTGGTGCGGGGCCTTCAGAATCCGGTACAGCGTCGGGTCGCGCATATTGATGTTGGGCGCGGCCATATCGATCCTGGCCCGCAGGACGTGGGCGCCTTCCGGGAACTCGCCGGCGCGCATGCGGGCAAACAGATCGAGATTTTCCGCAACCGAGCGCTGCCGGTAGGGGCTGTCTCGGCCCGGCTCGGTCAGGCTGCCGCGATAGGCGCGGATTTCGTCGGGACTCAGGCTGCACATATAGGCGTGCCCGTCTTTGATGAGCTGGACGGCATAGGCATACAACTGCTCGAAATAGTCCGAGGCGTAGTATTCCCGGTCGTCCCAGTCGAAGCCGAGCCATTTGACATCCCGCTTGATGGATTCGACGTAATCGACGTTTTCCCTGGTCGGGTTGGTGTCGTCGAAGCGGAGGTTGCACGTCCCGCCATTTTCCAGCGCCACCCCAAAATTCAGGCAGATGGATTTGGCATGCCCGATATGGAGGTGGCCGTTCGGTTCGGGCGGAAAGCGGGTGGCGACCCGGCCGTTATGTTTATTGGACTTCAGGTCGGCGGCAATAATCGTCCGAATAAAGTCGGTGGATGGGGAGGTGTCGGTCGTTGCCATGGGTCAGCGTCCTTACAGCGGCGATCCCTTACTGTCGCGGGTTATTATTGAAGCGCTAAAACCAAACGTAATCCCGCGTTCATCTCTTGCACCTGTCTGTCTGTCAACTTGCCAATCTTTTCTGTGAGAAAATCCTTATCCACGGTGATGAGTTGTGAAACGTTCACAACAGAGTCTCGTTTCAAACCGGTATGTTTTGCTGAGAGCGGCATATTACCTGGTGCGGAAGTTAATCGCAGGTTTGAGGTTATGACGGCTGCAAGAACAGTCCGAATACGACTCCGATTAAAGTCATTTGACTGGATAATAACCAGTGGACGACGGTAGCCGGGTTCAGACCCACTTGGCTGGGACAATGAGGCCCACCATATTTCTCCGCGACGGACTACCATTCTTCTTGAGGGAGAGATCGTAGCTGCAAGGCGTGAATCACCGGATCAATCGGCGCGGATGTCGAAGACTCCTGCATTGCATAGACTTCGTCGAGGCGTTGCGTCACACCGTCTCCTTGATGCGCTTTGAGATAGGTGGCAATCGCCCTCGTATATAATTCACTCCGAGACACCCCGTTGCGTTGCGCGAGTTGTTCGGCGGCATGGAAGATGGAAGTCGGAATCGAAATCGCTGTTTTCATAAGGTTTAAGTATAACTGTGGTTATACCTGAGTCAAGATGACGGCGCTATCTTGCCGCAGGCGACTCGGGCAGGCGGAACAGCCGCAGGGCCGTGTCGCGCAAGAGCTTCTGTTTGGATTCCGGCCTGAGCTCAAGCGCCTCGATCTCGGTGATGGCCCGTTCGGGGTCGATGACCGGCCAGTCCGTTCCGAACAGGACTTTGTCTTTACCCCAGGTGTTGATGAAATGGACAAAAGACTCCGGCCAATGACGCGGCGCATAGGCATCCGAGCCGATATAGACATGCTCATGCTTCCAGGCCACCGAGATCATTTCCTCAGTCCAGGGATAGCCCAGATGAATCCCGATGAGCACCAACTCGGGAAAATCAATGGCAATCTGATCCAGCGTAATCGGTCGGCCGACACTCGGCAGAATCCGCTCGCGCTGATAGCGCAGGCAGTGGCCGACCTGCATCATGAGCGGAATCTCCAGCTCGCAGCACTTGGCATAAATGGGATAATAGCGGGCATGGTCGGGCGGCAGACCGAACCAGTGCGGGTAGAGATGGGCGCCCACAAAGCCGTACTCCTTGACCGCGTATTCCAGGTCGCGCAGGCCCTGCATGCCCCGGGTGGGGTCCACCCCGGCCAGACCGGAAAAGCGGTCCGGGTAGCGCTGACAGATGTCGGCCACCCGGGCGTACGGAATCTCGAACGAGCCGCTGATGCGCAGGTCGCCGGCTCGCACCGCAACCAGCAGGGAGCGCTGAATCCGGGCGCGGTCCATTTTCTCCAGATAGGTCTCCAGCGGCACGCCGGGCCGTAACTCGGGTGGAAACCGGACCTGATCGAGAAAATACGCATCCACTCCGGTCTGGCCCTGCCGGACCTCTTGTGGGGTGAAGAGATTACAGACGATATCGATAGCAGCAGCCATGCGCTTGCCTCTCTGTGGTGGGGTGTGTCTGCCTCCACGATGACGCGCCGTGTCCTTTGCGTCAATGGTCGGGATATGATGGGTATGACCCGGACGGCACAGCACGAGGAGGACCAGTATGAAATTCGGCATTCACTATTCCATCGGCGTCAACGCCAATCCCCAGGCGGAGGATTATATCCGGGTCGCCCAAAAGGCGGAGGAGTGCGGCTACCACTCGCTCTGGCTGGGAGACCATATTGTGATCCCGGAAAAAATCGAGGCGGCCTATCCCTATTCGTCGGACGGGGCGGCCGGTTTTCCGCGGCGGGCTCCGTTCCCCGACCCCTTTGTTATGCTCGGCGGTCTGGCCCTGGCCACCTCGCGGATTCTGCTGGGCACGAGCGTCATCGTCATCCCTTACCGAAATCCGCTTGCGGTTGCCAAGGCGGTTGCCACGGTCGATCTCTTGTCGCACGGCCGTTTCCAATTTGGGGTCGGGGTCGGCTGGCTCAAAGAAGAGTTCGACGCTTTAGGCGAAGACTTCGCTCGGCGGGCCCGCCAAACCCGAGAATATCTGCACATCATGAAAGCGGTCTGGCAGGCCGAGCCGGCGAGCTTCTCGGGCGAGTTTCTCACATTTTCAGACATCCATACCGTTCCCCTGCCGGTCCAGACGCCGCATCCGCCCATTATTTTCGGCGGAGAAAGTCTACCGGCCCTCAGGCGGGTGGCCGACTTGGGCGACGGCTGGCAGCCGGGCACGGCCTCCCTCAAGGTGCTGTCAAAAAGTGTGCCCCAATTACAAGCCCTCATGGCTGAACGCGGGCGGGACTATGCCGACCTGTCCGTCTCGGCCCTGAGCGCCGCCGGACCCCTGCTGCGCAAGCCCGAGGTTATTCCTCGGCTCAGCGAGCTGGGCGTGCAGGAGTTGATCCTGTTTATGACGACGGCTGATACCAACAAGACGCTCGCGGCGCTCGAAGACTTTGCGGAAAAGATGCTGGGCTAGGCGGCCGCTGGGATGTCACAGGAAACGGAGTGGCGGCACGAGTGCCGTGCATACCGGTTGCTCACTTCTCCTCTGCTGCGTCTCTTTGCCGTGTGGATCGGGACCCTGCTGCTGACCGGAGGGGCCGGCCAGGCGACCGAACGTCCTGGCGACTATTTCCCCCTCGCGCTGGCCAACCGTTGGCAGTACGAGTCGAGCGAAGGCACGCCAACGACCCCCGTGACCGAGACCTGGGAGGTGGTCAGCCGCAAAGGGGCGGGCTATGTGCTGCGTATTCGGCAGAGTCTCCTGGCCAAGGATGCTCCTGCGGAGTTTGTCTCCGCCTCGCCTGACGGGGTTGTTATGCAGCCGAGCGAAGCAAGGTCCGAAGACGGGCAGCCGCAGTTCATCCTCAAACCTCCACTCACCCTCGGGACGGCCTGGAAAACGTCTGCCGGACGCTACGAAATTACGGCGCTGCAGGCGCTTGCCGCGGTGCCGGCGGGCGTCTTTGAGGGCTGCATCGAAGTCACCTTTTGGAGTCGCAACGGTCAGGCCAAGGCGGTGACGCTGTACGCTCCTGGGGTGGGTATGGTGCAGCGGGATGAGTCCTTTTCTATTCTGGGCGGATTAGGTGGTGAGGATAGACCACGCCAGGCCAGGGTCAGTCTCTGGCTGACCGAATGGCAGGTCGGGCTCGCCACAGCGGACGGTGATGAGGTCCCAATGGGTCATGAGAGCAAATGCAAACTGAGAGCCCTTGCCTACCTTCTTTCCCGGATAAATTTCGGCATATTCTAAAGATACCTTACGGACTTAATTGGAGGCGGGATGAATAACTTCGCTATCGCTATGGTTGTCGTGGCGCTTGCGGCGCCGGTCGTCTGGGCCCAGCCGCTTGAGTTGGCACCGATGGACCCGCCTTTGGAAGACAAGCGCTCCCCCGCCCGCAAACAGGGCAGTCCCCAGGCGCGCGGCGACTCCGGCCAAAGCGGCCAAGGACGGGTCTACACCTACGCAGACGGCGACCGCACCGTGCGGGTGCGGCTTCAGTCCGACCTGGAGGTGAGCGGGGACGGCAGCAGCGCCAGAGGCAGCGGGGAGCACATCGTTACCAAGGACAGTTCCAGGAGGAGCACCGGCCAGCCGGTGTTCCGTTCCGAATCCTCGGGAACCTTGATGACCTTGCCCGGCGGCGTACTGCTGGTGCTGGATGCGGAGTGGAGCAAGGCAGAAACGAATGCCTTTTTCGCCCGCAACCGAATCAAGCTGAGCCGGGTGTCGGACTTGGCTCTCACCGCCAACAGTTTCTTGGTGGAGACCGAGCCGGGCTTTCCGTCCCTGAATTTAGCCAACACGCTGGCCGCGCAGGACGGGGTGCTCATCTCCAGTCCCAATTGGTGGAGAGAACACACAACAAAGTGAGCGACCGGATAATGTCTCAGTTTCACAGCGCCCTTCATCTCTGCCTGCACAGCTCCCCCCTCCCTGGCCCCCCCCCTCACGGGGGGGAGGGAATGTCCTACTCCCTCTCCCCTGGAGGGAGAGGGCTGGGGTGAGGGGGGCAATACAAAGTGAGACACTACTAGCCACTGACCCAAGACCATGCGCTTACTCGTGGGAAAAACTCTACTACGGACGGCAGGATGGGTGCTGTTTTGCTTGCTGGTCGCTGGTGACACCTGGGCGCAGACTGCACCCGGCGCTCCCACCATCACCACAGTTGAGGCGGGACACAGCAGCTCGCTCGGTCTCACCCTGGTCGTGACCTGGACCGCACCCGCCGACACCGGCGGCTCGGCCATCGAAGCCTACGATGTGCGCTTTATTAAGACTGCTGCCGACGAGACGGACGACGCCAACTGGACCGTGGAAGACGATGCCTGGAAATCCGGTGACGGCGCCCTGTCCACCACCATCTCCGGTCTGACCGACAGCACCGAGTACGACGTGCGGGTGCGGGCGGTCAACGAGAGCGACGCTGGTGACTGGTCTACCACTGTCACCGGCACCACTTCAGATCATAGCGACACTATCTCGGGGGCGACGAGCCTGCCGCTGGACACCGCGATGGGCGGCGTGATCGACCCAGGGACCGACGTGGATTACTTCACGTTCAGGCTGACCAGAGAGACCGGCCTGCTCATCTGGACGCTCGGTGATCTCGATACCGTGGGCGAACTCCAGAACAGTAGTGGAACGGTGATTGACAGCGACGATGACGGCCCCCTCTCCAACGCCCCGTTGAATTTCTTCATGTGGCAGACCCTCGCGGCGGGAACGTACCGCATCAAGGTCTCTAGCTATGGAGAGGCGACGGGGTCCTACGTCCTGCGCACCAGGACGATGGTCGATACCAGCAGCATTTCCAACGCGCAGGAGATAACCTTCAACAGTGCTGGAAACGGGGCTAAGAGCGGGCTCATCGACCCTGGCGGCGACACAGACTACTTCAAAATAGAACTCTCGGAAACGACCGATCTCGTTATTCGTACCACCGGCCTTGTCGGTGATACGGTGGGGACCCTCCTTAATAGCGACGGAACGGAGATTCTGGCCTTCGACGATGACGGGTATCTTTGGCCGAATCGGTATGCATTCCTGATCCGCACCCGCCTCGACGCCGGGGTGTACTACATCGAGGTCGAGGGCTTTGACCCAGACGAGGACACCGGGTGGTACAACTTGCATGTCAACAAAGGGAATGAACCGGGCAACACTATCGCTGACGCCGTCCCCCTGGACCTCGGCATCGCAGAAGGGAGCAGGATAGACCCCAGGATAGACCCATTGACCGATGAGGACTACTTCCGCCTCGACATCACCGAAACCACGCACATCTTCGTGGGGGCCACGAGTGAAACGGTGAATATCGACGGGGACTTACTTGATAGCGGCGGCAACCCGGTTGACACAATTCTGTATGAAACAACGGTCGGGAACAACGGACCGTGGGGCTTTTTCCTCTACGACCGCCTCGACGCGGGCACCTACTACATCAAGGTCACCCCATCCGACGATGACGACACCGATGACGACACCGGACCGTACACCATCCGTGCATTTGAAGTCGCGGGCTACAACAGCTTTCTAGACCGCTGTAGGGCTATCGATGACACAGTCACCGACCCACTGTATGGCTGCCAGTGGCATCTGAACAACACGGGGCAACTCAAAGGGGGGACATCAGACGAAGACATTAACGTTGAAGAGGTCTGGGACCCCAACGACCCCGACACCCTGGGGGCCGGTATCAATGTGGCCGTAGTCGACGACGGCATGGATTATACGCACGAGGACTTGAGCGCCAACGTAGCTACGGCGCGCAACCACGATTACACCGGCGAGGGCGATAACGAGGACGACATATTTGATCCCCTTGAAGACCACGGCACGGCGGTGGCGGGGATCATCGCGGCGCGGGATAACAGCCTGGGCGTGTGGGGAGTTGCGCCCAGGGCGACGATCTACGGCTACAACCTCCTCCTGGATTCCACCGATGCAAACGAAGCGGACGCCGCGAAACGCGACCTGGAGACGGACGTCTCCAACAACAGTTGGGGACCTTACGACGGGCCCGGACTGGACGCCGCCCCCGGCATCTGGGAGATAGCGGTGGAGAAAGGAATTACCAAGGGTTCTGACAACAAGGGTATCTTCTATGTCTGGGCCGCCGGAAACGGGGCCTTGCGGGGAGACAACTCCAACTTCGACGGGTACGCTAACCACTACGGCGTGACCGCTGCCTGTGCGGTGAACGACCAGGGCCAGCGCTCCGCGTATTCGGAAGAGGGCGCCAACCTGTGGGTCTGCGCGCCGTCGAATGACCCCGACCGCGACCGCCACGGGATCACCACCACCGACAACGACGACTTCTATAGAAACAGTTTTGGCGGCACCAGCGCGGCCGCCCCCATCGTCTCCGGTGTGGCCGCGCTGGTGCGCAGCGCCAACTCCACCCTGACCTGGCGGGACGTAAAGCTCATCCTGGCCGCGTCCGCCCGCCAGAACGACCCGGACAACATCGGCTGGGAGGACGGCGCGCTCAAGTACGGCTCTGACACGGAGCGCTACCACTTCAACCACGAGTACGGTTTCGGTGTGGTGGATGCCAAGGCCGCCGTGGATTTGGCCGACGGCTGGACCATTCTTCCGGCGCTGGGGAGGGAGACTGCGCAGACGACCGAAAATCTCAACTTGCGTATCCCCGACAGAGGAACGGTCACCAGTCGCATCACCTTGGGCTCTGGTGTCGAGTTCACCGAGTTCGTCGAAATCAACGCCGACTTCACTCACTCAGCCTTCCGGGACTTGCAGGTAGAGTTGACCTCCCCGTCGGGTAAGGTGTCCGTCTTGTCTGTTCCCTATCCAGTAGGACGCTCATTGGATGGAAGCTTTCGTTTCGGCTCGGCCAAGCATCTGGGCGAGAACCCCGCCGGGACGTGGACGTTGCGTATCAGCGACCGCCTGTCTCAGGACGCCGGCACCCTGAAGTCGTGGAGCCTCACCGTCTACGGGCACCGGTCCACCCCCGGAGCACCGGACATCGACGAAGTGACTCCGGGGCCCGGCGAGCTCACCGTTGTCTGGAAGGAGCCGACCAATACTGGCGTATCCGCCGTCACCGCCTACGATGTGCGCTATATCAAGACCACCGATGACGAGACAAATGATGACAACTGGACCGTGGTTGACACCGGATGGACCTCCGGTGACGATCTGGAATACACCATCAGCAGCCTGGATAATGACGCGGCTTACGACATCCAGGTGCGGGCGGTCAACGACCAGGGCGACGGTGCCTGGTCATACACGGCCACTGAGACGCCCTCAAGCGACGCGCCCTACTTCGCGGAAGGAGCCACCACCACCCGGAGCGTCGATGAGAATGCGACAGCCGGCACGAACGTCGGCTCCCCGGTCGCCGCTACCGATCCCAACCCGAACGAGACGCTGACCTACGCGATCTCAGGTGCCGACGCCGGTTCGTTTGACATCGACGACAGTACCGGTCAACTGAAGGTAGCCGATGGGACGGAGCTGGACCACGAAACCAAGGACAGCTACGTCGTCACCGTGACGGCTACCGACCCCGTGACGGCCACCGATCCCTCCGCAGACTCCGACTCCATCGCCGTGACCATCAAAGTCACCGACGTGGATGAATCGCCCACGCTGACCGGCCAAGACAGTGTCGAGTACGCTGAGAATGGTCTTCTCCCGGTCGCCACATACACCGCCACTGACCCGGAAGGCGAGTCACTCACCTGGGATCTGACCGGGACTGATCGTACCGACTTCACCATCAGCAACGGCGTCCTGAGTTTCGATTCCCCTCCCAACTACGAATCGCCCACCGACACTGGTGGCAACAATGTCTATGAGGTGACCGTGGTCGCCTCTGATGGGACCTCCAGCCCCGCTACGCTGGATGTCACTGTCACCGTCACCCCCGTGGATGAAGTACACACGCTGACGGAGCAGTTCCGCGTCTCGTCGTATGCCGAGAATGGCATTGGGTCGGTTGCGGAATACAGCGTCAGTGATCCGGAGGGCGTGTCACCTACGTGGTCGCTGGCCGGCACCGACCGGGGCGACTTCACCATTGCCGGTGGCAGCCTGCGCTTCGCAACCCCGCCCGACTTCGAGAAACCCGCCGACGCTGGCCGTAACAACGTCTATAAGGTGAGCGTGCGAGCCACCGCCGGGAGTCACACCATAGAGCAGGACGTCACCATTCGTGTCACCGGCGTGGATGAACCGCCCACGCTGATGGGGCCGCCCAGCGTTCCGCTGTATGACGAGAACAGAACGACGAGGGTTGCTACCTTCAACGCTACCGACCCGGAGGGTGCGACTGTCATCTGGTCGGTGACCGGAACCGACGCCGATGACTTCGATATCAGCAACGGCGTTCTCACCTTCAAAAGTCCGCCCGACTACGAGACGGCCGACAGCCACACCGTGACCGTGCAAGCCTCTGATGGGACCACCAACCCCGCGACGCAAGCCCTCACCCTCATCATAAACAACCTGGACGAAGCGGGCAGCCTGACCCTGTCGTCAGAGTATCCGCAGGTCGATACCTCCTTCACCGCCACCCTGAGTGATCCCGACGGCGTCACCACTATTGACTGGGTCTGGGAGCGCTCCTCGAACAGGAGTACGTGGACGGACATTAATGGGGCGGACTCAGACAGCTATACGCCGGTGCCCGAGGACATGAACAATTACCTGCGGGTCAGGGTGACCTACACCGACGGGCATGAGGAGTCCAGCAGTAAAAGTCTCCAGCGTATGGCCGCCAACCAGGTACGGGCGGCGCAGGGCAACAACAACTTCCCGCGGTTCTCGGACGCCACCACGACCCGCACTGTCCAGGAGAATACGAGAGCAGGGAGTCCCGTTGGCGCCCCGGTAGCGGCCACCGACTTGGACGACGACCCGCTGACCTATACGCTCTCGGGCGCAGACGCCGATTCGTTTACCATCGACAGTACTGGCCAACTGAGAGTGGCCGTGGGGACGCGGTTGGATCACGAGACCCAGGCCAGCTACTTCGTCACGGTAAGGGCCACCGACCCCTCCCAAGCCTCTGGCTCAATCTTCGTCACCATCGAGGTGACCGATGTGGATGAACCGCTCACGCTGACGGGGCCAAGCACCGTCCCGTACGAGGAGAATGGCTTCGGGATCGTCGCCCGCTTCAGCGCTACCGACCCGGAACAGGAACCGATCACTTGGGCGCTGGCGGGAGCTGACCGAAACGCTCTCACCCTCAGCGGCGGAGTCCTCACCTTCAACGACCCCCCGACTACGAGGCGGACAGCCGCTACACCGTGACCGTGGAAGCCTCCGCCGGGAGCCATACCACGCGGCAGACCGTCACCGTCAGCGTCACCAACGTGAACGAGGAGCCGGAAATCACCAGGCCAGCCGATACCGATATCCCGTACGAGGAGAACGGCACGGTGCCGGTTGCCACCTACCGCGCCACCGACCCGGAGCGCGACCCGATTCAGTGGACAGTCGATTCCGACGCCTTCACCATCAGCGACGGCGTCCTGCGCTTCCTCACTCCGCCCGACTACGAGGCGGGCAATAGCTACTCCGTGACCGTAGAAGTCTCCGATGGGGAGCTGACGGATAGGCTGTTCGTGACGGTCAGCGTGACCAACGAGGACGAAGAGGGCAGCCTGACCCTGTCGTCGGTACAGCCGCAGGTCGATACCGAGCTGACCGCCATCCTGACCGATCCCGACATCCCTGTCTCTATCGACTGGGTCTGGGAGCGGTCGCTGAACAGGCGGACCTGGGAGCCCGTCAAGGGGGCGCCCGCCGCCAGCTATACGCCGGAGACTGACGACGTGGGCGCGTACCTGCGGGTCACGGCGACCTATACCGATGGCGACGGGGCCGGGTCCGACAAGAGCGCACAGCTCGTCTCGCCCTATGCGGTGCGGCTGGCGCCGGTCGACAACGATCCCCCGGAATTCGCCACGGCCACCCGCACCATCCAAGTCCGTGCGGGAGCGAGCGTACTGGTGACGGCTGAGGACCGGGATAATGACCCCCTCACCTACACGCTGGGCGGACGGGATGCAGCCTGTTTCGAAATCACATGGCGCACCTGGCAGATTACGCTCAAACAGGAAGTGGAGTCGTGCCGTGTCAGTTCGGTGACGCGGTCACTCGGGCAGCGCACGATAAGTGCGAAGGCTGAGGAACCCCAGAGGTCCTACAATATCACCGTGATCGCCAAGGACCCGTCCCAGGACTCCGCCGGGATCTCTGTCTCAATCATCGTCACATCTTCGCCGCCGGGACCAGGACCGGGACCAGGACCGGGACCAGGACCAGGACCGGGACCAGGACCAGGACCGGGACCAGGACCAGGACCGGGACCAGGACCGGGCGGGGGCGGCGGAGGTGGGAGTGGCAGCCGCGACCTGCACGGCAACACCGCCGCTCAGGCGACCCGCATTCGGCTGGACAGCACCGCCCCCTGGGCATCCTCCACCGCCGGGCAGGTCAATACCGTGGACGATGTCGATTATTTTGAGTTCACCGTCCCGCAGGCTGGCGTGTTGGTGGTCGAGACGACCGGCTCCACCGATACTATGGGCACCGTGTGGCAGGCCGGCGAGGAACTAGCGAGTGCGGAGAGTGGCGGGGAGCGGCGGAACTTTCGGTTGAGCAGCCGCGTACAAGCCGGGTTAGTCGTGGTAGCCGTAGAAGGTAATGGAATTCAGACCGGGGCATATTCCTTGGAGACCCACCTGTTGGCGGGCTATCTGGAGAATCCGGGGCGAGATTCGTTCCAGAGCGGTATTGGGGTGCTGTCGGGCTGGGTGTGTACGGCGGAAGAAGAGGTGGAGATAGAGATAGAGACCGAGCGGGGGAAGGTCGAGCGGCAGGTGGCGGCGTATGGGACGGAGCGGCTGGATACGGAGCAGGTGTGTGGGGATACGGACAATGGGTTTGGCTTATTGTTCAACTGGAATCGGCTGGGGGATGGAGTGCATAGGGTGATCGCACGGGTCGATGAGGTGGAGTTAGGTCGGGCGACAGTCACGGTGACGACGTTGGCGGAAGGGGAGGAGGGAGAGTTTCTGCGGGCTATCGCGGGGACGTGTGAGGGGGCGGACTTTCCGGTGGTGGGAGAGACGGTGCTGTTGGAGTGGCAGCAGACCAGTCAGAACTTCGTGATTGCGGGCGAGGATCGCCCGAGCCAGGCTCCCTTGACGCGGTCGGATGCCCTGACGGGCTATCTGGAGAATCCGGGACCCAACTCCTTTCAGAGTGGGATTGGAGTGATTTCAGGCTGGGTGTGTGACGCGGAAGAGGTGGAGATAGAGATAGAGACCGAGAATGGGGAGGTCGAGCGGCAGGTGGCGGCGTATGGGACGGAGCGGTTGGACACGCTGGGGGGGTGTGGGGATGTGGATAATGGGTTTGGCTTGTTGTTCAACTGGAACCGGCTGGGGGATGGGGAGCATGAAGTCGTGGCATTCGTGGATGGGGTAGAGTTAGGCCGGGCGACGGTGCGGGTGACGACCGTGGGGGAAGGGGCAGAGGAAGAGTTTCTACGGGGGGCCGAGGGGGAGTGTGTGGTGGACGACTTCCCCCGCCTGGGGCAGAACGTGCTGTTGGAGTGGCAGCAGAATAGTCAGAATTTTGTCATTACGGATGTTCGGTAGGGGCGACGCATGCGTCGCCCCTACCTCCGAAACAATGGCCTCGCCCGCCACAGCAGGACGACGATAATCGAAATCCCGGCGGTTTGGAGCAGCCCGATGGGCCAGCCCCTGCCGTGTGGGCTGAGCTCACTCCAGACCAGATGGCTCAGGGCGACCTGGGCGACATACAGCGCGGCCCAGGGCCACATCCAGGCCCGCATTTTCCAAAAGCCCCAGGTCCCCGCGGCAAACACGAGCATGTGTAGCAGGCCACCGGCCTTCGCCGCCCAGCCCATGAACTCAATGCCGAACCAGACCTCAACGTCTTCCGCCACCGGCTTGACTATCAGTTCAATGGGAACGCCCAGAGCCAGGAGGATGCACCAGACAAAGAGGATATTCATCCACCACGGCCGTGCCTTAAGTTGCTCCTGGAGAAAAGACGTTTCGTTCTGCATTGCCCCGCCACTCTAATCCTGCCGAACTTTTACCACCAGCTTTTGCCTACCCCACTTGAGCGCCTTCTTCCGGGTGGAAAAATACACGTCCAACCGATTGGGACCCTTAATCGCGCTGCCGATATCTTCGACCACACCCTTGCCATAACCGGGGATTTTCATGACCGTTCCATACCGATAATAGCGGGTGTCTGCGGCAATGGTGCCATGCTTGGCCTTGGTGCCGCTGGCGGTCTGGCCAACAATTTTTCGTTTGCCCTTATTCGGCCCACTGGCGACATACGCCCGCCAGAAAAAGATCCAGCCGCGCCGCCAGTTGGTACTGATTTTGTCGGACGAGTAGGCGGTCACAATCATGGTCCGCTTTTCATACGACGCACAGCCGGTAAAGCCGGTCAGCCCGAGCGCCAGGCTTATAATGACGCACAGTCCGTACCTGCGCGCGTTTTTCCTCCACCTCATACTCCACCTCCATATTCCTCGGTCGCGCCGCAGTTTGCATTTTCCTCTCACCCCAGCCCCCTTCGACTCCGCCCCGCTCTGCTCAGGACAGGCCCTCCCCTGAGGGGAGAGGGAGCAGCCGTTCGTAGGGGTCTACGACAGCGGTTTGACCCGTCTCGAAGTCATGGCAGCGCCGGTGCTGCCACGGTTGATGTGACTGTTCCGCGCCTGCGCCTCCTGTTTCATGCCAAAGCGGCGCCACATGTCCGGGCCAATGGCAGTCAGGCCGCCGTCAACGACGAGCGCCTCGCCGGTGACGAAGGCCGCATCATCACTCGCCAGGAAGAGCGCGGCACCGGCAATGTTTTCGCCCGTGCCATGCTCCGGCCAGGGCTGAAACGTTGCCAGGGATTTGGCGCTTGCTGCCGGGTCGCCCTGATCCGTCAGGCCGGTCAGAATCCCTCCGGGACAAATCGCGTTGACGCGAATCCGGTCGGGCGCGAGCTGGACGGCCGCGGCCTTGGTCAGATTGATCACCGCCGCCTTTGCGGCCGAGTAGACGAGCGGTCCGCTGCCGCCACTCAAGCCTGCGGTTGAGGCGGTGTTAATGATCGCTCCGCCGTGGCCCTGCTGCTTCATGGCTCGGGCGGCGTGTTTGATGCCAAGAAACACCCCTTTGGCGAGCACGTCGAAGGTATAGTCCCACTCTTCGACCTCGATATCCCAGACCGGCCCTACCGCTCCGCCGACGCCGGCATTGTTGAACACAATATCGACCTGGCCGAATGCCGACCTTGCCAGCGCAATCATGGCCTCAACATCGGCTTCTTGGGCCACGTCCGTCTGAATAAAACGCACCGCGTCACCATGACCGGCCTGTTCGGCTTCAGCCACAACCGCCGTGCCGTTTGCCTGGTTGAAATCCGCAATCACCACCCGCGCGCCTTCAGCCAGAAAACGCAGGACGGTCGAGCGTCCCATACCGCTCGCCCCGCCGGTGATAACCGCGACCTTGCCCTCAAGTCTCATGCTGCGTCCTCAGTTTCCGTGCGTCACCGTCTGGAGGAGGTTGCCTACATCCTGACCGTATTCTCCGGCTCGGCGACCAGCGGGTTTTCCAACTCGCCCAGCTTGTCGATGGCAATCTTGACCGTATCCCCAGGCTTGAGATACTGGCGCGGTTTCATGGCAAAACCCACGCCGCCCGGAGTCCCGGTGGAGATGACATCCCCCGGCTCCAGGGTGAAACTGGTTGACAGGTGCTCGATCAGCTCAAAGCAGTCGAACAGCAACTGACAGGTGTTCGAGCTTTGCCGCAGCTCGCCGTTCACCCAGGTTTTGAGGTCCAGGGTGTGCGGGTCGCCGACTTCATCCGGCGTCACCAGGTAGGGGCCCAGCGGACAGTGGGTGTCGAACGATTTGCCCATGGTGAAGGTCGGCACGCGAATTTGCCAATCCCGCACGCTGACATCGTGGGCGATGGTGTAGCCGGCAACCACTTCGGCGGCGCGGTTCTTTGGCACGTGGCGGCAATAGCGGCCAATGACCACCCCCAGTTCGCCTTCGTAGTCCACCTGGTCCGAGGCGCGCGGGACGTGGATGCCTTTGCCCGGCCCGGTCACCGAGGTGGATTGCTTATTGAAGATCATGGGAAATTCCGGCGTCTTCATGCCGGTTTCTTCGATATGATCTCGGTAGTTGAGGCCGACCGCCAGAATCTTTGGCGGTCGGAGAATGGGCGCTTCCAGGGTCACCTCGGCCAGCGCAAGCCGGGCAGTGTTCTTTTCAACCGCCTGCCGGGCGCCTGCCAGGGCATCTGCGCCGGCGGCCAGGAAGGCGCACATCTCGGTGGGAAGGTCCGGGGCGGCGGCGGACAGGTCAACCACGCCCTCGCCGTCCACAACGCCGATACGGGTCGATCCGGACTGGGTAAAGGTCACTAGTTTCATACGCTTCTCCTTGCGGGCTACTCTTTCGGGTTCATGGGAAAATTCGGGTTAATGGGCAAAGCGCTCCCAGGCTTTGGCCGGTTCCGGTACCGGCGGGATGTCCGGCTGCGGTTCCGGTGGCGTGCCGGTGACGGCAAAGGGAACGTGATCGCCAAAATACATCACATGTTGATTGTACGGCTTCACCTTCTCCGGCGTGAGCACGAGCGTCGGGCTGTCGAGCAGGGTGTGGTCGTGCGTCTTGGTCCACGCCAACGCCGGTTCCAGACCACCGGCGTGCGGTACCCCGATCCCGTGGACGTAGTAATGAGACGGAATGACGATGTTGGCCCCGAGCTTTTTCATGACCACGTCGGCCCACTTGGGCGTCAGGATGTGCCCGTCGTCGCTGACCGATAAAAACGCCACGTCGATGTCGCCCAGCATGTCCCAGATATGCTCGGGCGGGTTCTGACGGTTGTCGCCCCAGTGCAGAAACCGCAGTCCGCCCGTTTCGATCACATACAGGTTGTTGTTCCATTGGGTGCCTTCGTCGGGTGGGCAGGGGTCCTCGCCGGTGGCGGCAATGACCGCGCTCCGAAGGGGGTATTTCCCCTGGGCCTCGCACATATGTTTTTCGGCAATCCCGAGAATCTTGACATCGCCCAACTCAAACGTCCCGGCCATGCGGTCCAGAATCATGCTCGCGTCTATCCGTTCGGTTGCGTCGTGATCGAAGTGGGCGTGGGTGACGAGTACGATGTCGGTCCGCTGCTTGGGCAGATGCATCTGATACCACATGCCGTACATATGCGTCGGATCGTTACGCCACGGGTCAATGAGCAGTTCGATACCGCGCGGCGAGGTGATCTTGAACGCCATGTGGCCGTAATAGGTGACGGTCACCTCCCCGCTGCTCTGACGCACCCCGCCGTATTTCTGCGCGGCCATGACCCGGTCGTTGTTCGAGTCCTGCTCGTGGGCGACGCTGTGGGCGCTGGCAGTGTGGGGGGCAACCAGTCCTGTCAGCAGTAGGATGAGGGGCCAGATAGCGGGACGCGCCAGACTCCTTGTTCTCATACGCCGTCGCTCCTTTTTTCTCTGCGTCCAGCCTATGGCTCTTTGTCCCGGCGTTCAAGGACTAGGGAGGACGCCAGGCCGGTCAGCGGCAAGAAAGCCGGCGTCTTAGCCCTTGCGATAGTCCGGGTTCTCCAGCCCCGGCATGGTAAGGTAGCCGGGCAATTGCTTGAAGCGGGCAATCCAGGCTTGGACCGCAGGGTAGGGCTTCAGGGAAACATTGCCCATCGGCGCGAGCGCGATATACGGAAAGCAGGCCACGTCGGCAATCGTGGGTGTGTCTCCGCACAGCCAGTCCTGCCCGGACAATTGTTGCTCCATAATCGTCAGCGACGTTGCGCCCCGTAGGCGGGCTTCCTCAAGGTCGCCTTTGAACGTATGCGGCAGGCCATTACCGCTAATCCCGAACGACACCAGGGCGCGGGCCGTAAACACCCCAAACTGAATCCAACTGGCCGCAAAGGCCAGCCATTCCATGACGGAGGCCGTGCCGGCGCTATCGGCCGGAAGCCAGTGCCGGCGCTCATCGTACCGGGTCGCCAGATAGACCAGGATAGCCATGGAGTCACGCAAAGTGATATCATTGTCAACCAGAACCGGCACCTCGCCGCGCGGATTGACGGCCAGAAACGGCGCTCGGTGCTGCTCGTCGGTCATCAGATCGATAACAACGGATTCATATTCAAGACCGAGAAAGGACAGCAGCAGGCGGACCTTGTGGCTATTGCCGGATTCCGGGTGCTCGTACAGTTGCATAGGCTTCTCCTTCGGCTTGTCTTAGACAACAAGGCCACGTGGTCAACAGAGGATCGGAGGGAAGTTGTTTTGTGGCGTTAATATCCTTCCAGAAGCCCTTCGGAAAAACGTTGGCCACAGTTCTCTGATAACGCCTCGGTGGTTCCGTCTATCACACCAATATGCGTAGAGAGGAAGTCAAACAGGCTAGACTCCTTGTCTTCAGGCGCTTGCTTTTTGCTAGGAGTGAAACGCTCCCGTAGACAATTCAAGGCAAGGCTCTCGGGGGTCGTCCCTTGTTTACGCGCTTCTTTGAGAAGCTGTCCCTCTACTTCAGGCGGTAAAGTGATTGTTATCATACGTCTGGCCCTATCATTATTCTCGCGATCTTCCAAAGGAATATCGAACAAGCTATGCTCCCTGGACTCAAACAGCGATGAGGAAAGGAGACCTGCATGAAGCTCGATACACCCCGTTTGGCCCCTATTCAACCCGAAGACTGGCCCGATGAGATCAAGAAAACCTTGCAGCCTAATGTCGAAAAGGGCACGGTTTTCAATATCTTCAAAACCCTGTCGCACCATCCCGACCTGTTTCGCCGCTGGCTCGTATTCGGCAATCACGTGTTGTTCAAATCCAGCCTGCCGCCGCGCGAGAGAGAATTGATCATTCTGCGTATCGGCTGGCTGTGTGAGGCCGAGTATGAATGGGCCCAGCACGTGTTGATTGGCAAAGAAGCCGGGCTGACCGCCGAGGAGATTGACCGTATCAAGGCCGGCCCGAATGCGCGCGGCTGGAGCGAGGCCGATAAGCTGTTGCTGCAAGCCACGGATGAGCTGCGTAAAGATGCGTTTATTACGGATGCGACCTGGAATGGGTTATGTCAGCATTTTGATACCAAGCAACTCATGGACGTAGTGTTTGCCGTGGGGCAGTACAACTTGGTGTCCATGGCGCTGAATACTTTGGGCGTGCAGTTGGATGAGGGCTTGGAAGGGTTTTGAGGGGAAGCCTCGCCGAAGGACCCTCACCCTGGCCCTCTCCCAGAGGGAGAGGGGACTGATTCCCAGAGGGAGAGGGGACTGATTCCCAGAGGGAGAGGGGACTGATTCCCAGAGGGAGAGGGGATGTATGAAGGGGGTGGGCCTGAGCTTGTCGAAGCCTGCCCTGAGCGGAGCGAAGTCGAAGGGGGCCGGGGTGGGTTCCTTTTTGCATCACACGTCCGAGGAGGGGATTAAAAAGGAGCGCATATGGAAGATCGACTGAAGGATAAGGTGGCCATTGTGGTCGGGGCCGGGCAGACGCCGGGCGAGACGATCGGCAACGGTCGGGCCACAGCCATTGTCTATGCCCGTGAGGGAGCCAAGGTCCTGCTGGTGGACCGCCGGCTCGAATCTGCCCAGGACACGCAGGCCATGATTGAGCAAGAAGGCGGGGTTACGTCTTCTTTTGCCGCGGACGCGACCAGTGAGGCCGACTGCCGGAAAATGGCGGAAGCCTGCGTCGAACGCTATGGCCGTATCGACATTCTGCATAATAACGTTGGCATTGGTGATGGCGACTCGGGCGTGACCGGAATGCAGGAAGAAAACTGGGACCGCATTCTCAGCGTCAACATGAAGAGCGTGATTATGCCGAGCAAATGCGTCATTCCCATTATGCGCGGCCAGCGCAGCGGGGCGATTATCAATATCTCCTCCATTGCCGCGGTCTGCGCGGTGGGCATTCTGGCGTATAAGACCTCAAAGGCCGGGGTGAACGCGATTACGCATCAGATGGCGCTGGGCAACGCCAAACACGGCATTCGGGTGAATTGCATTATGCCCGGTTTGATGGATACGCCCATGGCCATTGAGGGCATTTCAAAGGCCCGCGGAATCTCCAAAGAGCAATTACGCCAGGAACGTGACGCCTCGGTGCCTTTGGGCGCGAAAATGGGCACGGGCTGGGATATTGCCAACGCCTCGCTCTTCCTGGCCTCAGACGAAGCAAGGTTCATCACTGGGGTATTGCTGCCGGTGGACGGCGGCCAGAGCGCGCGTATTGGCTAAGCTGGTGCGTGGGACGCACCCTACCGGAAAAGGAGGTTTGTCATGTCTACATTGCTGCATATGTCGTTTCGGGTGAATGATCCGCAACGCTCGGCCGAGCTGTACGCCGACTTGCTGGACGGCAAGGTGGTCGGCTCGGGGCCCCAGTTGAACAGCATCGGGGTGCGCACGGTCGTGTTCGGCGACTGGCAGCCCGGCCGGTTGAACGACATCATGGAATTCTGGCCGCTGGACAAACACTGGGCCCAGGGTGAGTTCACCGACCGCACGGCAGGCCAGGATCACCACTTCGGACACGTCGCGTTTACGACCGACAAGTCCTTCGATCAACTGGCCGCCATCGCCGCCAAGCACAAGGTGGACATCCTCGAAGAAGAACGCGGACTGCCCCATCTCGTGCCTGTCGTCTATGACCATGAGGGCAACTTTGTGGAGTTCTTCTCCCCTGACGATCAGTTGCCGACGACGAGAAAGCCGAGGTCGGCGTAGGTCAGGCTGTACGCTCCAGGAACTTACGGGCCTGGAGGAGATCGAAAATGTATGACCCTATTATCGCTGAGGTGCACGAAGCGCGCCGGAAGCTGTTCGACGAGGCAGGCTGTGACCTGCACGTCTTTTTCCAGCGTTTGCGAGAGGCAGAGAAGCAACACAAGGAACGGTTAAGGGCTCCACCGCGCCGCTCGCCGAACGATACAGAGCCCGGTATCCTCCCATACGCTGGGGGGTCGGCCCAGCGTTTTCGGCGCGTTCCGTCGCCAAACCCGACCGGGCTGAGCGAATGAGACGAGACAGTTGATTGGAGTAACGAAGGTGAAAACGTCCTTTCAATTAGCGATGGGCATTCTAGCATTTGTGGTCACAAGCGCCCTTGCCCCGACTTCCGCTCAGGCGATGACAGAGGAAGAACTCAGGGGCCTGTAGGTTAGGTTAGCGAAGCGTAACCTAACACCACATCTGCATAGTTTGACGCGGCGGGATGTTGGATACGAGAGCGCGGGAACAGCGAAGAAAGGATACACCAGAATTGTCGGATTACGCCGTGCTAATCTGACCTACCGGACTGATAGCTTTTTCTTTATGGGAAGTCTTAGGGGTTTTGGCTTGTATACCGCGTAAACGGGTGAATGGTCGCTCAAGCCAGATTCACGAAAGTCGTGAAGATAGCGACATTCTTTCGGATTTAGCGATCCTGATGAGAATATATGATCAAGCCTTCTTCTAGTTTCTTTCCCCTGACGGCGGTGAACCCAGCTATACTCGCACGGTTTATGGTCATACAGTTTTGTGTAAGTATCCTCTAAATCGTAATCAGCAAGACCACAAATCACTTTTCGTTCACAATCTCTCCCCTTAAATCCGTCGTATTTTTCATTCTTTTCATCAAACGTAATTATTCTTCCATCGCTAAACTCTTCCTTAGGAGAATTAAAGTCACCGCACAAGATACGGTGGCGGTCTGATTTATTCGCGAGGGCGTCATATATTGCATTGAAGGTATCAATTTTTTGCCGACGATTGTTACTCCCGTTTGGTGCATGAATGACATGGATTTCGATCTCTCCGTAGGGAGAATAGATAATCGCAGAAAGAGCGCTTTCTCCCCACGGCACCTCAATCATATTGACCGGTTCCAACGGCCAGCGACATGCGATGAGGACTCCATCCTTTCGCCGAATCACCTGTGCTGCCTCCACATGTTCCAGACCAATTTCGGAAAGCTTCTCAGTGAAGTCTACAGTGGTTTTGGGTTTAACCTCTTGCAAAGCAAGAATATCAATGTTTTCGTTCTCGATTCCTGAGAGCTGACCGCGTAGCTTTCTTTGGTCAGTGCGGCCGGCAACATTCCAGGACATCAATTTCATAGTCATGCTAGTTCTCCTTATGGAGAAAATATTATAAATAAGTTTTTCTTATGTTTGGAATAGCATAATCTAATATGATCGTCAAACAATCTCCTTTCCTGGTAGCGTGTCAGCCTGTAGGTTAGCGAAGCGTAACATCACCTCTGCCGCATAGCTTACACGGAGGGGCGTGGGATACGAGAGCGAGGGAACGGCGCAGAAAGGATACGTCGGAATTGTCGGATTACGCTTTGCTAATCCGACCTACTGGACTGAACGTCTCCAGTGGGCCGAGCTATCGCGGACGCAGTTTCGTTGCAACGAGCGGGGAGGATAGAGGAGGCCATCGAGAAGTGGCGTTCCATTGCCAATGTCGCGGAAGGAAGCGATAATGACCTTGCCGCCCGTGCTTGGCTTTCCGTTGGTTATCTCTTGTACGAAAGAGGTGGAGAAGATGCAGGAGAGCAATAATATCCAAGAATCGGTTTTCGCTTTTGACCAGGCGATTCGTCTCAAGCCCGACTACGCGGAAGCTTACTACAATCGAGGCGTAGCGAGAGGTGGCCTTGGGCAGCTTAAGGCTGCGATTGCGGACTTTGACCAAGCGATTCAACTCAAGCTGGACTACGCGGAAGCCTACTGTGGTCGGGGCGTAGCGAAAAGCGGCCTTGAGCAGCTTAAGGCTGCGATTGCGGACTTTGACCAAGCGATTCAATTCAAGCCCGACTATGCCGTGGCCTACTACAATCGGGCTATGGCAAAGGGCAGGCGTGAGCAAAACGAGGCCGCCATTGCCGACTATAATGAGGCGATTCGACTCAACCCAGATTTGGTCCAAGCCTACTACAATCGGGCTATGGCAAAGGGTAACCTGGGAAAATTTGAGGCTGCGATTGAGGACTTTGACCAAGCGATTCGTCTCAAGCCCGACTATGCCGACGCTTACGGCAATCGAGGCGTTGCGAAGCAGAAGCTTGGTCGCTTAGATGAGGCACGGACCGATTTCAAGGTTGCGTTAGACTTGGCGAACAACGCCGGAAATGACAAGCTCAAGGCCGAAGTCGAGCACTTACTTCAAGAACTCGACAACACAGATTAGGGACCACGGCTTCTCTGGATAAGAGACTACTCCTTGAAGAGCAGGATCACATGAAATCAACTGGAGAGTCCTTCACGCACCAGATAACTGCACGCCTCCCATATCCACCCCCAGCCCTACGGTCCCCCTCACCCTAGCCCTCTCCCGCCAGGGGAGAGGGGATAGGAACCCAACCCCCAATCACCGGGCTCACAGATTCCCCACTTCCAACTCCAGCAACTCCCCGTACTTCTGAATCGCCTGCTCGCGCAGGGCCGGCAGATGGCCGGTGGGGAATAGGCCCTTGGTGCCCTCGTACTCGCGTAGCACCTGGCGGGCCACGGTGATCTTGTGCACCTCGGTCGGGCCGTCGGCCAGGCCCATGACGAAGGACTCGGTGATCTGCTTGGAGAACGGCATCTCGTTGGATACGCCCAGCGAACCGTGCAGGTAGAGCGCCCGGCAGGCTACGTCGTGAAAGACTGTGGGCATCTGGGCTTTGACCGCGGCAATGTCCTTGCGCACCTTGCGGTAGTCCTTGTACTTGTCGATGCGCCAGGCGGTTTGCAGAACGAGCAGCCGGAACTGCTCGATCTCGATCCAGGAGTCGGCTATTTTTTCCTGGACCATCTGTTTGTTGGCCAGGATTTCGCCCTGGGTTTCGCGCGACAATACCCGCTCGCACATCAGATCGAACGATTTCTTGACCTGGCCGATGGTGCGCATGGCGTGGTGAATCCGCCCGCCGCCCAGGCGCGTCTGGGCGACCTCAAAGCCCTGACCGGGTCCGCCCAGGATGTGGTCGGCGGGAATCCGCACGTCTTCATAGCTGATATAGGCGTGGTCGCCCTCGTCTTCGGACTCCTCGCCAATACCGACGTTCCGAATGATGTTGATGCCCGGCGTGTCTGCCGGCACCACGAACATGGACATGCTCTGATAGGGTGCGGCGTCCGGGTCGGTCACGACCATGACGATCAGAAAGCTGGCCCAGCGGGCGTTGGACGAGAACCACTTCTGGCCGTTGATGACCCACTGGTCGCCGTCCCGTTCGGCCTTGCATTTGAACATCTTGGGGTCGGCGCCGGCGTGTGGCTCGGTCATGGAAAAACACGACACGATCTCGTTGTTGAGCAACGGGGTGAGAAAACGCTCCTTGAGTTCCGGCGTGCCGTAGTGCGCCAGAATCTCGCTGTTGCCCGTATCCGGTGCCTGGCAGCCGAAGACGATGGACGCGAAGCGCGAGCGGCCCAGAATCTCATTCATGAGGGCGAGCTTGAGTTGACCGTAGCCGGGGCCGCCCAGTTCCGGTCCCAGGTGACAGGCCCACAGGCCGCGCTGCCTGACCTGTGCTTGGAGCTTGGGCACGATTTTTCTGTTGCGCGGATTCTGAATATCGTACGGATTGCCTAAAATATGGTCTAAGGGTTCGACCTCTTCACGGACGAATTCTGTAATCCAATCCAACTCTTTTTGAAATTCCGGCTCGGTTTCAAAACCCCAGGACATACGCTCCTCCTTTATCGTGGTCGTTTCGCTTGCGTGAGCGCCGCCAGAGTAATCTGTTGCTCCCTATCTGTCGATGTCCCCAGCGTGACGCACTCCCCTGTCATCTCTTGACTCGCCTAGCCGATTCGTATTAGCCAAGTTTAGCTAGTGGAGGGCCTGTCATGAAAGTGAATATGCACGAAGCCAAGTCGCAACTGTCCCGCCTGGCCAAGCTGGCCTGGCAGGGTGAGGAAGTCATCATCGCCAAGGCCGGCGAGCCGTATCTGCGGCTGGAGCCGTACCGCCCGCGCAAGGCAGAACGGAAAATGGGCGGACTGGAAGGGCAGATCTGGATGTCGCCGGATTTTGATGAGGAAGATGAAGAGATCATCGAGATGTTTGAGAACTCGAAGATTTTTCCGGACGAGGACGACTAGAGGTGCAGGTGCGTTTGCTTCTGGACACCCATGCCCTGGTGTGGGCGCTCTCCGATGTCCCAAGGCTGACCGAGAACGCTCGTGCCGCTATTGCCGACCCGCGTAATGACGTTTTTGTCAGCGCTATTACGGCCTGGGAGATCACGGTCAAGCGAGCGAAGGGCCACCTCACCGCCCCGGACAATTTGTCAGGCGTGATTGAAGAAAGAGGTTTTGAGCATCTGCCGCTGACCTTCTTTCATGCCGAGCAGGCCGGGCTGCTGCCCTTGTACCACCGCGACCCGTTTGATCGATTATTGATCGCCCAAGCCCAGGCCGAAGGGCTCGTCCTCGTGACCAGAGACCGCCATATCCGGCGCTACGGTATACGCACCCTGACGGCGTAAGTGTCCGCTGGGAGTGCGGGCATCCAGGCCTCCGGTCCCGCCGCCCGCTGGATGCCGGATCACGTCCGGCATGACGGAAGTCCCCCGCACGGCTCAGAGCCTAGCGCGAAACGTGCTAGCACGGACGAATGGTCACCTCGGTACTATGCACGCTGGAACTCTCGCCCATATCGGACCGAATCCCCGGATTCAGCGCGTTGACATTGTGACGACCGGCTTCGAGCTTGGGCCAGCGGCCTTTATGCGCCAGGGCCACGCCGCGGGGAACGATAGCGTCCAGCGTCGCGGTCAGTTCAAGCTGGCCGGTTTCATTTTCAAGCCGGACGCGCGTCCCGTCCGTGACACCCAGCCGGGCCGCGTCGTCCGGGTGCAGGCTGACGCCGGCCTGACCGGCGCGCTGTTGAATGTTTGTGTCGTTGGCGTACGAGTCGTTAAGCCGCCAGCGCGAGGCCGGGCTCAGCAGGCGGAAACGGTCGTGCGTTGGCCGGGTGTCCGCCCAGGGTTGGGGCAGCCGCGGCAGGCCCTTCTGCTCGGCCTTGTCCGAGGCGATTTCGATCTTGCCGCTAGGGGTATCAAATTTCAGGTCTTCATAGAAAATGAGCGGAGCCGGGCTGATCGAACGCCAGCCTGTGTGTTGGAGAGTACTGAAGTCACAGCCGGTCTGCATTTCAGCCAGCATCTGGCTGATAATCGCCTCGTCCGGCTCAAATAAGGCCGGCTCTTCAAATCCCATGGCCGCGGCCAGACGACGGAAAATTTCCTGATTGGGCAGAGACTCGCCCATGGGCTGGCGCGCCTTGGACTGCGCACCGATATTGAGATGAAAATAGCTGAAGGTCAGGTCGTCGAATTCGAGAAAGCTCGCCGCCGGCAGCACAATGTCGGCAAAATCCGTGGTGTCGGTGGGAAAACAATCGATGGCTACCGTGAACAGGTCTTCGCGTTTGAGGGCTGCGTGCAGGCGTTGCTGTTGTGGGGCGGAGGCTGCGGGGTTGGTATTCCAACATAGAAGGGCCTGTGAGGCACTGGCGTCTTCGAGCCGCGCGGCAAAATCCATATGGCTGATGCTTGGCGGTCTCCCCTGTGCCAACGAGCTGCCGGCCAGGGAGTCAAAGTCCAGGCCCGCAATAGCGGGGGTGATGTTCAGATAGTAAAAACCGGCACCGGGTTTACCGATATTCCCGGTCAGCGCCGGCAGCAGCCCGCAGGCGCGCATGATGTTGCCGCCGGTGGTTTGTCTTTGCAGACCCTGGCCGACCCACAGCAGGGAAGGGCCGGGTCCGTACAGATGGGCGGCTTGTTCAATCACATCTGCCGGAACGCCGGTTGCCCGCTCTCCCCAGGCCGGCGTGCAGGAGGCTAACAAGGGCAGCAATTCGTCGCAGCCCAGGGTGTGTTTGGCGATGAAGTCCGCATCAAAAAATCCGTCCCGGTGCAGCACGTGCAGCAGGCTGAAGGCCAGGGCGGCATCCGTTCCGGGGAAAGGCTGGAGGTGGAGGTCGGCCTGGGCCGCGGTCTCCGTCCGAATGGGATCGACAACGATCTTCCGGGCGGGAGATTCGGGCAACCAGTGCTTGTGGGCATGTGGGGCGGAATGGGCCGGGTTCGCGCCCCAGACCAGAATACAGCGCGCGTCCGCGGCCGTGCGAGGGTCAAAGCCGACGGACGAACTCCCGAACAAGAGGCCCCAGGCGACATGCCCGGCCATATTGCAGATCGTGTCGGGCTCGACCTCGGTTGCGCCCAGGCGGTGAAAGAAACGCAGGGGAAACATATAGGCCAGCAGCGACAGCGTGCCGGTGTAATGGGTATGAATGACGGCTTCCGGGCCGGTCGTCCGCACAATGTCCCGGAGTTTCGAGGCAATGGTGGTGAGGGCTGCGTCCCAACTGATACGCTCGAACTGGCCGTGGCCTTTGGGGCCGGTCCGTTTGAGCGGGTATAACAAGCGGGCCTGCTCGTCCTGCCAGACGCCGTTATAGGCGGTGGCACATTTGCCGCACAGCGCGCCACGCGAAACCGGATGGTCCGGGTCGCCCAGCACGCGGGTTATAGCTCCGTCTCTTCGCTCGACGACGATGCCGCAGCCGTCATAGCAGTCACGCGGACAGGTGGTCCGTATGCGCTCAAATTGTGGGTCCATGGCGTGTCTCCTCTCCGTGTCCCGCGGTGAGCATTAATCCAGCCTCCCCCCCTTTTGTAACCCTCGACGTTCACATAGGCTAGACCGCTCCAGCAGTAAGGGAGGAGCAGGGATGATGAGGAAGGTGCAGCTTCTGAGAGGTCGTTCGCATTGGGGAATATGGACGCTGGCGCTGATCGCGGTGCTCTCTACCGGCCCCCTCGGGCAGGCCAGTCAGCTCACCGCACCGGGGCTGGCCGCCAGTGACGGTATGGTGGTCGGCAACGCGGTGGCCTATCCGTTCAACGCGGCGACCGCGCTGTTCCACAATCCGGCCCAACTCAGCCTGCTGCCGAACTCCTTCTCCACCGGTGCGTTCAACATCATGTTTCATCCGTCCTATGAGAACAGGCAGGGACTCTTCAATCAATTTCCCGGGCCGGCGCGGGAGGCGCTCGGGTTTCGGCCAACTGCCGACCGCGGCTACTACGACAGCACCAGCCGCGAATTCCCACTAGCACCGAACTTCGGCTATCGGACCGACCGGTTCGCCCCTTTTGCCTTCGGTATCGGCATGTATGGCTCACTGGGTTTCGCCTTCAACCATGAGGCCAGGCCCGAGCACGGGGTCCCCAACAATTTCTTTACCGAGTTGGTAGCGGTGTCGCTGGCGCCGTCCCTGTCCTATTCGCTGGCGTCGAATCTGCACATCGGCGCCAGCATCAACCCGACCTATGGGCGGCTGAAGACCAAATCGCCCACTCCGCTCGGTCGGCTCGATCTCGATGTGCGCGGGCCGGGCGTGTTCGGGACTATCGGGCTGATGTATCAACCCACGGACCGGCTCAACCTGGGGCTGACGTATAAGACACCCGGCAAAATCTGGATGTTCGGCAACGCCCGGGTGGCCGGGATGGGCGACGACGCCACGGTCTATTTTAATATCCCGCAGAACGTCAAGTTCGGCTTTGCGTACCGGATCACCGACCGTCTGACGTTTGCCGGTCAGGCGCGCTGGAGCCATCTGTCCGTGTTCGATGAGACGCGCGTCCGGTTCAAGAAGTATACCCGGCTGAATCAAACCGCGGTGGGCCGGGCCAAGGACCGCTGGCGGACCGGCGCCGGGCTCACCTACCAGATATCCGAAAACCTCATGCTCGGTGTCGGGTTCTCGTATGAGCCGTGGGCTATCAAGGACGACGCGCTCAAGCCCACGCTGGCCGATAATACCGATATGATGGTTGCCTTCGGCGGTCAGTACAAGCACGGCGCGTGGATTTTCGACGTGATCGGCGGTATGGCTCCTCGCGTCGAGACGCGGCGTGCGGATGTTGGGGAAAATCCCTCTTTCCCCGGTCGTTACGACCTGGCCATGAACGTCTTCGGATTTCAGGTGACGCGTCTGCTCGGACCCTCTGAAACGCAAGCCGTTGGTGATCCCGCGCCGGCGATCAGCATGGCTTCGTACCGGGATTATGCCGACTCGGCCCGCTACTCCATTGCCGCGTCTCAGAGCGAGCGGAATCCCAACCCCACCTCCCTGACCGACCCGAGCCAGGGCGACGCGCTCCTGGATACGCTGATCGCAAAACTCTCGCGCAATCGTTGCACCCTGCTGCCCCGGTCCGAATCCGAGCGCATGTTCGCGCTCTCGGACGAGGAACGCCGGCGGTGGTGCCGGCGCTGGGACGACTTGCGACCGGTGTAAGACAGCCCGTCCGCGTGCTGGTACCCCGCGCATTTTCACTTGACCAGGCGGAAGGCCGGGCGCTACCTAATACCTCTCCGCCCATCCGCGTCCGCCACGGTCTCTGGTCTAGCCCCCCGTCTCAGACATGTTTCTTAGTACTCTGGGCATTAATCTCCCAGAAACCGCATTGATATGTACCGGTTGGGTCAGACATTACATAGAAAACTGTGGCCTCAGTGCCATTCTGAATATCCTGCGCATCCGACAGCGTGCAGACTTTATTAGAGTCGGATGAGCAATCACGCCTTGACAAGCTTTTGCCAGGCTCGCAGATTCGATGAAAGTGGAGGGCAAACCCATGGTCGAGGTTGGCCCCCTGGTGCGTCAACCGCCGGATGTCTTCTTTCAGGTGCTCTTTAGAGGCATTCATTCCGAATTCAAATACCGCCGAGAGTCCCAGGTAATCGAAGGAGTTTTTTTGCGAGATCTTAGGGGGTATGCGTATAACTGAAATATCCCAGTGTTGACGCTTCGATTTACCCAAGGGAGTAGCAGTCGGATACTCCTTTTGGACTATGCAGAATTTCTTTCCTTGCCAGGTTGAGTACCGCTGGGTACTTGGGAGCGCTTCAAGCAATCTGCTGAAGAAGAGAGCATGTAAACCGTGTTCGGTGTAGCATAGATATGGGTGACATAAGAACTCCTCGCAGAACCTCCTAGCCACGTCTGCTGCTAGGAAAACCAGATTGTTTGCTGACATTATGACGTTTCCCCCCTGTCCATACTCTGTGCTTTATCTCATCTATCTCCGATCTATATAGGTCTCCCTTACCGTTCCCCCTTATACAACACTCCCTGATCGTGCAGCGTGCTAATCGTGTCCGCAGAGCGGCCCAGGTATTGGCTCAGTACCTCGTCGTTGTGCTGACCGAGTAAGGGAGCCCGGAGGTCGAGTTCATCCGGGAAGGCCGAGTATTTGAACGGAAAGCCCGGAATGGTGACATCGCCAAGAATCTGGTCCGGCACCTGCCGGACCATCTTGCGGGCAATGAAATAGGGATGGGAGACCGTCTCCTCAATGGACAATACCGGGCCGGCCGGAACGCGGTGGTCGGCCAGGGCTTTGAGCGCGGCCTCGTCGCTTGGAAACGCTTGCAGCCAGGCTTCGATCATGGCAATCAGTTCTGTTTGATTCTGACCGCGGGCTTTGGCGGTGGCAAAACGGGGGTCATCCACGAGTTCCGGCTTGCCCAAGGCTTTGGCCACATTCGGCCACTGGCGGTTCAGGGCTAAAATCACACAATGGCCCTGCCGGCTTTTGAACACGCCCAGCGGACAGGAGGCATAGTGATGGGTGCCAAAACGCATGGGTTTGTATTTGCCGTTGCTGGCGGCAAAGGCCTGCACTTCAACCGACTGCATATGATACAGGGCATCGACCATGGAGATATCGACGTGTTGGCCCTGGCCGGTGCGGTCCCGGTGCAGCAGGGCATAGCCGAGGGCGCCAAAGGCACTGACCCCGGCTATGCCGTCGGCTATGGCCACGCCGACAAAACGCGGCGGCCCGTCCGGGTCGCCCGTCATATGCATAATGCCGGAAAAGCCCTGGGCGATATAATCGTAGCCGGTCAGATGGGACAGCGGACTCTTGCGACCAAAGGCCGAGATGGAACACATGACCAGACCGGGATTGAGCGCCTTGAGAGAGTCGTAATCCAGGCCGCGACGTTCCATCACCCCAGGACCGTAGTTTTCGATGACGACATCCACCTGGGGGATGAGCGCCCGGATCAGCTCGACGCCTTCGGGTCGTTTGAAATCTATGCACAGGCTTTGCTTGCCGCGATTCTGCTGAATGAAGTAGATGCTGCGGTTGTCTTTCACAAAGGGCAGGGAGCGCGCCGGGTCGCCGCCCGTGGCCTGTTCGACTTTGATGACCTGGGCTCCGAGTTCGGCCATGAGCCGGGTTGCGGTCGGACCGGCCAGATACTGGGTGAAGTCGAGCACGGTCGTGCCGGCCAGCATGGATGATTGTATGTCTGCCATAGCAGTCCTCCCTTTTGCTGAGCGACTGTATAGCGGAAAGTTAGGCGGGAGCGAAGGGGCGACCCACAGCGTCGAGCCGTGCGCTTGTCGAACCGGCTACGAGGCTATAGGAAAGTTCCCAGGTTTTTCAGATAAAATTTCAGATCAATTTTCCAACTGAGGAGAATGCCATGATTGATCAACTGTTGACGATCGCCGTCCCCCAATGGCTGACCGATCTGACACCCGCCACGATGATGAATGGACGATTTCCGCCCCACGAACTTCTTCGTGATTCGCTCTATTACCCGTCTTCCGGTTTTGACGGCGATCCTGTCAGGTATCTCGCAGGCAACATCATAAGCTTCGTCTATGTCGACTACGGCTATACCTGTGAAGCGTTCAGGGACGCTTTGGAAGACCCGGGATTTCGTGGCTACGATCTTCTTGCGATTCGTTCAGTCACCGAACAGGAGCTGGCACCGCGCGGTTGGCACCCTGACCCACCAACCCCTGACGATGGCGATCCGTCTCATTACCGTGATTGGATTAAGGAGCCGTTCTGTGACTGGTGCGTATTTCAGCGCCAGGAGGGCTTTACGGATAATCATGGGCCAGACCGGTTTAGTCTGCTCTATCTTTGCGCGGACGGAGTCGCTGCGTTTCAAGCGCTCTATGTGACGAACTCCGTAGCGCCAAAAGCGGTTGCTGTCATCCAACCCGGTGCCGGATTCGGCTGCAACTGGACGGATTTCAGAGACCCAGAAAAGATATTCGCGAGAGATGTCCTGAATAATCCAGGCGGACGGCCTGAAATACTCCTTTATGGAGGCATAGGAGCGCGTGACGGGTATCGCGAATCGTGTTGGCCTGACTATCAGACGAATTTGTGTTTCTTTAATAGGGTAGATGGTAACGTTGGCGTGTAGTCATTGTAAAATAATAAATTTTATACTCCGAACGCGTTCATCCAAGTTCTCTTCATATGCGAGCGCTTCACTGGGACGGACAAAACCTGCGCGTGCAGGAGCGGTATCCTGCACCGCGGGCGAGCGCTGAGCGGGCGCTGGTGCGCGTCCGACTGGCCGGGGTGTGTTCGACCGATTTGCAGATCCTCAAAGGCTATATGGACTTCCGGGGCGTACCGGGGCATGAGTTCGTGGGTGAGGTCTCTGAGGGGCCGGCCGAATGGCTGGGCAAGCGGGTCGTGGCTGAGATCAATTTCGGCTGCGGCCGGTGTGAGGCCTGCGGGCGCGGCCTGCAACGCCACTGCCCAAACCGCCAAGTGATGGGCATCCTGGGCGCGGACGGCAGCTTCGCCGAATATCTGGCTGTGCCGCTTGCTAATCTGCATGCCGTTCCGGATGCGGTTCCCGACGAAGCTGCGGTTTTTACCGAACCGCTCGCTGCCGCGTTTGAAATCCTGGAACAACTCCCTGTCCGGTCTGGGATACCAACGGTGGTGCTGGGCGATGGCAAGCTGGGTTTGCTGTGCGCGTTCGTGCTGCACCACGCCGGCGCGGCGGTGACGGTTGTCGGTCGGCATGACACGAAACTCGCCCTGGCGAGGAAGGCTGGCATGAGGGCGGTGCAGCTCTCCGACTGGCAACCCCAAGCCGCCGAGCTGGTGGTTGAGGCAAGCGGCTCGCCCGCCGGTTTACAGCGTGCCCTGGCGGCCGTCCGTCCACGCGGCACGCTCGTGCTGAAAAGTACGCTTGCCGAGGACCATACGCTCTCGCTGGCCCCATTAGTCATAAACGAGGTCACGGTTATCGGCTCGCGCTGCGGCCCGTTTCCCCCAGCCTTGGACGCGTTGGCCCACAACCGGATTCCGGTGACCGCACTGATTGAGGCGGTGTATCCGCTCTCCGCGGGTACGCAGGCCCTCAACCACGCCGCCCGACGTGGTACCCGTAAAGTGCTGTTGCGTCCCACTCCTTCTCGACGCTAGACTGCTGTCAGCATATCTTCCTGTCCAAAAGGAGGACGTAGACTATGGATAAGGGAACGCTGATCGCCGTTGGGCTCCTGATTATGGTGATTGTGGTGTCCCTGGAATGGCTCCGCTCCGGGCCTTCCTCGGACGTCTCGCCGGAGGTGATACAGCGGGATATTTTTATCGGGTCGGCCGGCTCGGGTGATATGCAGACCGTGCTGGAGATGCTGGAGCAAGGCGTGGACATCAACGTCCATGCCTCCTTCGGCGGCCCGACGGCCCTCATCGTGGCTGCGCGGTTTGGCCATATTGCCATTGTCGAAGTGCTGCTTGAGCGCGGCGCCGAGGTCAACGCCGAGGACGACTACGGCCAGACCGCCCTCTATTTTGCCAAGAAAAACAGCAAAATCAAAGTCGTTGAACTGCTTGAGGCCGCAGGTGGGACCTCGCCGCCAGTCGAAAAGGTGGACGCCCAGCAACCGCTGAGCGATGTCTGAGGTCCCACGGGCTATTGCTGATTGACCTTGGCCGATGAGCAGGATAGGACGACTCTCGTCAGGGCGGAGCGCGACCGCCCGTGTTACCTCAAGAAAGCAAGCGTCTTATAAGGAGGAATATTATGGCGGCACCCGTGTATGTGCTTGGTGGGCATCAGACCGATTTTGCTCGCAACTGGATGAAAGAGGGAAACGATATTGTCGATATGATCAAAGAAGCGGTAGCGGACGGCTTCACCGCAACGGCAATTGACCCGCAGGAAGTCGATGTCGCCCATGTCGGCAATTTTGCGGCGGAACTCTACTGCAAGCAGGGCCATCTGGGTGCCTTTCTGGCGGAAATCGATCCGGCCCTCTCAGGAATTCCCACCGCGCGGCATGAAGCCGCCTGCGCGTCGGGCAGTATTTCCATGCTGATGGCCTCGGCGGAAATCGAAGCCGGTCGGTATGAGCTGGCCTTGGTTGTTGGGGTCGAGCAGATGAAAACCGTGGACCCGGCAACGGGCGGAGATTTTCTCGGGACCGCGGCCTGGTACGACCAGGAAGCCAAGGGGGTGGAGTTTGCGTTTCCAAAGCTGTTTGGTCAGCTCGGCGATGTGTATGAAGAGCGCTATGGGCTGCGGGAAGAACACCTCACCCGGATTGCCGAGGTGAACTACTCCAACGCCCGCCGCAACCCCAGAGCGCAAACCCGCGGCTGGTTTTCGGACGAATCGCAGAATCTGGACTCCGGGAAATACGGCAATCCGGTGGCCGGTCGGCTGCGCGTGCGCGACTGCTCGCAGGTCACCGACGGTGCCGCCTCGATTTTCTTGGCCTCGGAATCCTTTGCCAGAAAATATGCCGAACGCAGAGGGTTGGCTGTGGCCAGTCTGCCTCAGATTCTGGGCTGGGGTCACCACACCGCACCGATCAAGTTTGATACCAAAATCGCCCAGAGCAAGGGCAACCCCTACGTTCTGCCCCATACGCGGCAGACTATCGTCGACGCCTTGCAACGGGCCGGCCTGTCCGATGCCTGGCAGGTCCAGGGCATTGAGACGCACGACTGCTTCACCACCTCCGAGTATATGGCCATCGATCATTTCGGTCTGACCAACCCGGGCGAATCGTGGCAGGCCATCGAGGACGGCGTGATTGAATTTGGCGGCAAGCTGCCGATCAACGCCAGCGGCGGTTTGATCGGCTGTGGACATCCGGTTGGCGCAACCGGGACACGGCAGGCCCTGGACGCCTTTCGTCAGGTAACGGAAACGGCCGGAGACTACCAAATTGAGGCCGCGAAAAAAATTGCGACCCTGAATATCGGTGGCTCGGGCACGACCAGCGTGGCCATGGTCATAGGCTCCTAGTCGGTAACGGGGCGTAGAGAGAAACCCATGTTTGGAAGGGCGACCGGCTGGTCGCCCCTCTTAGCGGCCGACCGGATAGACAACCAGCCGCCGAAACGGCTCTTCCCCCTCGCTGTGTGAAATCAGGCCATAGCTCTTGACTACTTGATGCTGCAAGCGTCGCAGCCGCGCGCGCTGCGGCGCAAGCTCACACTGCTCGTTCTGGGCAATCACCCGCTGCACGCTGGCTTCGGCCTCAGCCAGCGCGGCCCGATCTTCAGGAAATTCCTCACTGAGATGATCGCGCAGAAATTTTTCCATTTGCGAGGCCGTATCGCTGCGTAAGGCGTAGAGCGCCATACCGCGTTCGACCAGTAAACGCAGAGCCTTGGGTTGGCGTTTGGCCTGGCCTCTGACGGTGAGAATGACATCGGCGTAGGTCGGTTGAGCGACAACCCGAGCCGGGACATCGAGCGCGTGGATGGCGTGTTCGAGCCGTTGTCGGTTGATGCCGTAGGGATAAATCCGCAGCACCCGGTTTTGCGTCCTCTGGGCTGAATCGGTGGCCTGGTCCTGAAGCGCGGAATCGGTATCCGTCAACTGCTCGGTCGTAATGCTGCCGTCCGCCTGGCGGGTGCGTATCTCCAGGCTGGAACTCCAGCCGCGCAGCAAGCCGTCAACCGCGGCCGCCACGTCGGGGTGGACGGCGAAGCGGTGCCGCGTATGGATTTCAATCAGCACGTCGAAGGTCGGGGGCGCCTTCCGTTCCTGTACGGTCTTTTGGGTCCGCCGCCGCCGGGCTTCGTCATCGCCCAGGGTGACCGACTGCACGCCGCCAATGAGGTCGGCCAGGGTTGGGTTGAGGACGAGATTTTCCAGCGTTCCGCCATGCGCCGTGGCAATCAGTCGGACGCCGCGCTCGGCAATCGTGCGGGCCGCTTCGGCCTCGGCCTGCGTGCCGATCTCATCCACCACAATGACTTCGGGCATGTGGTTTTCGACCGCTTCGATCATGACCTGGTGCTGACGGTCGGGTGAGGGGACCTGCATCCGGCGGGCACGCCCGATAGCGGCGTGGGGAATATCTCCGTCGCCGGCAATTTCGTTTGAGGTATCCACGATAACGACCCGTTTACCGTCCTCGTCGGCCAGCACGCGGGCCGCCTCGCGCAGCAGGGTGGTTTTGCCCACGCCGGGTGGGCCCAGGAGCAGGATGCTCTTGTCCGGTTGATGCACCAAGTCCTGGACGATATCGAGCGTCCCGAACACGGCCCGTCCGACCCGGCAGGTCAGCCCGATGATGCCGCCGGTGCGGTTGCGGAGCGCGGAGATGCGATGCAGGGTGCGCGGAATGCCGGCCCGGTTGTCGTGGCTGAACGCGCCGATGCGTTCCACCACAAAGGCGATGGTCTCGGCCTCGACCGGCTCGGCGGCCAGATCGGTGGTCTTGGCAACATAGCGCGCCTCGGGCGGACGGCCCAGGTCGAGGATGACTTCCAGCAACTCGTGCAGGGCGCTTTCCCGCAGCACGGCCTGACGTAGCGCCGGTGGAAAGACGTCCAGCAGCAGCTCGATGTCGTCAACGGTTTCCAGGCTCATAACGCGGTGCGGAATATTACTGCTGGTCCGGGTACAGGCCGTCGATCTCAGCCCGTCGCGTTTGCAACACGGTGCGGCGTTTGACCTTGAGGGTGGGCGTCAATTCGTTGCTGGCCTGCGAGAACGGTTCGGCCAGCAGGGCGAACTTGCGGGGTTGAGCGTGCCGCGGCAGGCTGCTGTTCACCGTCTCGAAACACTGCTGAAACAGCGCCCGGATGGTGGGATGGTCCAAGACGGCCGGCCATGCGCCGCTCACCCCATGCGTGCCGGCCGTGATTTCCACAAACTCGCGGTCGGGCACCAGCAGCACGGTCAGATAGGGACGCTGGTCTCCAATCAGGCAGGCCTCCTCGATCAATGGCTCCTGGCGAAAGCGTCCCTCAATGGGCTGCGGCGCGACGTTCTCGCCCTGCGAGGTGATGAGCAGGTCTTTCTTGCGGTCGGTAATGGCCAGAAAGCCCTGGGCGTCGATTGCTCCGATGTCGCCGGTGTGCAGCCAGCCCTCCACGTCCAGGGCCGCGGCCGTGTCCTCTGGCCGGTTGTAATAGCCGGCCATGACGTTCGGCCCGCGTACGCACACCTCTCCGTCGTCGGCAATACGAACCGAGACCTGGGGCAGCGGCGTGCCGACGCTGCCGACCCGGTTGCGGTCCGGCGTATTGCAGGCCACGACCGGTCCGGCCTCGGTCAGACCGTAGCCCTCATAGACGGGAATGCCCGCGCCATGAAAGAAGCAGGCCAGGTCCGCGTTGAGCGGGGCGCCGCCCGATACCAGAAAGCGGACCCGCCCGCCGAGCGCCGTGCGCAGTGTGCCAAACACCAGCCGGTCGGCCAGAGCGTGTTGCAGGCTGAGCGGAAAGGGCAGGGCGGCTGTTCCGGTGGCGTCGGCGGTGCGTATCCGGCCGGCCGCTCGGCCAACCTCCAGTGCCCAGCTCAGAATTTTCTGTTTCACGAAGGACGCACTTTCTCTTTCGCCCAGCATATGCTGATAGACCCGTTCCAGCACGCGCGGCACACAACACAGTATGGTGGGCCGGACCGCGGCCAGGTCGTCGGTCAGGCTGGCGATTCCGCCGCCGTAGGCGATGCTGCCGCCGGCCCGCAAACTTGTGTAGAGTCCGCCGGTGCGCTCGAACCCGTGCGACAGGGGCAGAAAGGAGAGGCCCAGGTCCTCTTCGCTCAGCGGCAGGACCGCGGCCGCATCCTCGGCGTTGGCCAGCATATTGGTATGGCTCAGCATGACGCCCTTGGGCCGGCCGGTCGTGCCCGAGGTGTAGATGATGGTCGCCAGACCGGGGTCGGGCACTGGCTGGGCGGGGCTGGTGCTACGCTCGCCGCTGGCCAGCAGGTCGGTGAGGCTGAGCGCGGCGAGACGGCTCGGCAAGCCGGCCTCCGGCGCGGAATCCGTGTCGAGATGGATAAGCTGCCCGAGGCTCGGCAGCTCGGAGGCAATCCGGGCAATTTTTTGCCGTTGGTCGTCGCCGGCCACGGCCAGCACGCTCGCCCCGGCATCGTTGAGGATATAGGCCAGGTCGTCCGGCGGGCTGGTCAGGTAGAGCGGCACGTCTACCCCGCCCAGATACAGACAGGCCAGATCGAGCAGCGGCCATTCGGGCCGGTTGTCGGCCAGGATGGCCAGCCGGTCGCCCGGCTGAAAGCCCAGGGCGGCCAGCCCGCGGGCGGCCCGAACAATCTGATCGCCAAACTGCTGCCAGGAAATGTCTTCCCAGGAGCTGTCGCGTTTGCGCAGGAAGACGCGCCGTGAGCCGTACCGCGCGGCCCGGTCAAGAATCATGCTGGCCAGTGAGGTATCGCCCATGTTTCAATGCTCGCCACCGCAGAGCTAAGCCCCGCGGAACTGCGCCTCAGGCAACGACCTGTTTCAGAAACTGAGCTAAGTCCGCATTAAAATTCGCAGGCTTTTCCAACTGGTAAAAATGGCCGACGTCTTTGAGGATTTTGAGTTGGGCATTGGGAATATTATCAGCCAGGAATTGATTGGCTGCGACCGGTGTGGCCTGGTCCTCTTCACCGGCAAAAATGATGGTCGGCTTGGTGATATTCTTGAGTTGAGCCGAAATATTCCACTGAAAGACCCCGTTCGGGTCGGTTGCGTTGGCAAAAAAGACCTGCTCGGTAAAATTGTCATCCACCGCGAAACAGGCCTGTATCAGGTCCAGAATCTCGGGTTTGTCCTGTTTGGTCTTGGCCGCGACCGCGCCTTCCATCAGGCCGCCGAACGCGCCGGTGAGGTCTTGCTGAAAGGCTTGCATGGCTTCAGGCGGCATGTCGGCGGCGAGGTTGGTGCCGCTGCTGACGATGGCCGTCCCCAGGACGCGGTCGGGAAAGTCGAGGTTGAACTGCATGGCAATCATGCCGCCAATCGAATTGCCGACCAGGACGGCCCGCTCGTTGCCGGTGGCATCGAGAATGGCGGCAACGTCCGCGGCCATCTCGGGAATGGCATAGCCGGACTCGGGCTTATCCGAGCGCCCATGGCCGCGATGGTCGACCGTAATGCACTGATACTCCCGTGCAAACGAGAAGGTCTGAAAATACCAGATATAGCCGTTGGTCGAAAACGGATGCAGAAACACAATTGGCGTTCCCGACCCATAGCTTTCGTAATACACATTCACGCCATCTCGATGTACATGCGGCATAGCGGCCTCCTTCATTGGGTGATTCTCACGGCCCCCGCTGTATCACACCCCCAACGCCTTGACGAGGGTGTACGGGTATGTGAGAAAAAGAAAAACCGAGGAGGGCCGACCAGTACTGCCGGTGACTGCCCGGCGTACGGTCGCGCCGCAAAACAGGAACGCAAACAAGGAGGATCGGATGGAGATTACGACTGAGCGCGTGCATATGAATGTGAACGCGCAGACTATGGACGGCTATATGGTCCGCCCGGCTGACTCGACGCCCCGGCCGGCGGTGCTCGTCTTTATGGAAATCTTTGGCGTGAATTCCCATATTCGGGATGTGACCGAACGGGTGGCAAAGGCGGGCTATGTCGCGCTGGCGCCGGACTTCTTTCATCGGACCGGTCCTGGGGTGGAATACGGCTATGACGAAGCGGGTATGGCAGCCGGCATTCAGCTTCTGGGCCAACTCAAAGCGGATGAAATGGCGGCGGATGCGCTGGCGGCCGTTTCTTTTCTCAAACGCAAGAATTTTGTGATCGGCAATAAAATCGGGGCCATGGGGTTTTGTGTCGGCGGGCATATGACCTATTTAGCGGCGTGTGAAACCGATGTGGCCGTCGCGGCCAGCTTTTATGGTGGCGGGATTGCCGGGGCACAAGGCTTTGGTGGCCAGCCGTCAACCGTCGGCCGGACCGGGCAAATTGAGGGCCGCATGCTATGTCTGTTCGGTGGGAAAGATGCCCACATCCCCATGTCCGATGTGGATACGATTCGGGCTGCGCTGGAATCCAAGGACATTCGGCATGAAGTGGTGGTCTATCCCGAGGCTGACCACGGGTTTTTCTGCGACCAGCGCGGGTCGTATAATGAAGCCGCTGCGGCCGATGCCTGGGAACGGGTGAAAGCCCTGTTTGCCGAAGAACTCGGTGCGTAGCCTGCCGCTGACCGGGCTGTTCGTTGACCACAAGGGCGCACGGTTGTGCGCCCTTCTTATTTGAAAGAGATATTTGAAAAAGCAGGTGATCTGACAAAAGAGAGTAAGGGAGGGCGTGATGGGCAGCCTTGACGGAAAAGTCGCGATTATCACCGGGGCGGGGCGCTTGCGCGGGATAGGCCGGGCCGCGGCTCTGGCCCTGGCCGAACTGGGAGCCGATATTGTGGTCACCGGAACCGGGCGTGATCCGCAACATTATCCGGAAGATGAAAAAGCCGCGGGCTGGCGGGATATTGAGAGCACGGCCGAGCAGGTGCGGGGCGTTGGCCGGCGTTGTTTGCCGTTGGTCGCCAACGTCACCGACGGTGCGGCGGTGCAAGACACCGTCGCCGCCACGCTCAAGGAGTTCGGCCGGGTTGATATCCTGATCAACAATTCGGCTTTTGCGCGCGGGCCGGACCGGGTGCCGCTGACCGAACTCCCCGAAGACGTGTGGCGGAAGGTCCTCGACATTAAGCTCACCGGCAGTTTTTTGATGAGTCGAGCGGTGGTGCCGGCCATGATTCAGCACGGCCAGGGGGGCAGTATTCTGAACATCTCGTCCATCGCCGGCAAAAAGGGTAACCCGAATATGGTGGCCTACTGTACCTCGAACTTCGGCATTCAGGGCTTTACCCAGGCCCTGGCCATGGAATTGGCCGCGCATAATATTCGGGTCAACGCGATATGTCCGGGCATCATTGATACCTCGCGTATGGACGACCTCGGGCGGGATGACACCTGGAACAAAACGGTTCGGCAGTTGATCCCCCTGAATCGACCCGGTTCCGACACGGAGATTGGCAAATTTCTGGCCTATCTGTGTACGCCTGAGGCGTCGTATATTACCGGCCAGTCCCTCAATATTGACGGCGGCGTGGTCATGTGGTGATACGCCTTTGTCGCTGAGCCATCATGACCACACCCGAAACCGTTGCCCTTGCTTTCGGCCACGCCGCCAATCATATCTTTGGTTTACACTGAAGAATATGGCGGTTATATTGGCCGGAAACACCACTTGGACATCCTTGAGCCGATGAGTGTGTTAGCGATGGAGATGATAAAAGGATTTCGTCCCGCTGACCTGATCGTCTAAGCTAGGATTCGTCAACCATGTCGCCACACTGTCTAACAACCCCGCAGCCCATACGGCAGCACTTTCCGGTTCATTCGACCCGCCCCAATCTAGTGCAGAACGATAAACATCCGAAAGGCGACATTCACAGCATGAAAGGACAGGCTGCCCTCGGCCTTCCAGGCATCAGCCTTCCGCCCGAGCAGTCAGAGAAGCCAACGGGAGCAGTCAAGAAAGAACGCTCCCCTACCATCCGACAAAAATTGCGCTACCACCTTGCCGCCTGCGCGGATTCTCCCGAGGATATTCTTTTTCTCGATATTGAGACGACCGGCCTCAGCCATTATTACGACGAAATTACCGTTATCGGATGGACTTTTGGAGGTCACGCGAAGACGATTATCAGGGGGCAAGACCCAAGGTCGTTACAAGAGGATGCCGCTCGGGCGAAGGCTCTGGTGACCTTCAATGGGATTCGCTTCGACGCCAAGTTCATTGCGCGGGAATTCCCCGAGATCGTCCTGCCTGAGCCACATGTCGACCTTATGTATCTTTGCCGCCGTGTTGGTTTGACAGGAGGACAAAAGGCCATCGAAAAAGCGTTGGATATAGGGTTTCGGGACGACTCGACCAACATGGACGGTGCTGCGGCCGTCGTGCTGTGGCATCGGTATATTCGCGGCGATCAAGATGCCCTACAACAGCTCATTCGCTACAACCGGACCGACATCGCAGCCATGGGAGCGATTTTTGACGAGGCGGTTTCTCGCCTTGGTGCGCAACTGGATCTGTTTCCTAAAAATGTGTGTTTTCAAGACTGGTCAGCGCCGCAGGACTGGCAGACGCTGCCGTGCCTCCCTACACCCTCCGATGAGTTGATGAAGGGGCGCTTTCGGTTCTCTGATCTGTTTGGCGACGGTCCTCTCTCAAGACTCCGCATCGTCGGAATCGACCTCACTGGGTCCGAGAAACGAGGCAGTGGTTGGTGTCTTCTGGACGGGCCTCAAGCGCAAGTAGCGCCAGTGTTCTCGGATGATGAATTGATCGAAAAAACGATGCGGACACGTCCGTGTCTCGTGTCGATCGACTCCCCGTTGAGTCTTCCGGCTGGCCGTGTTTCCGTCGAGGATGACGATCCGGGGCGGGTGGAATTTGGAATCATGCGCGAATGCGAGCGCGAACTCAAGCGACGCGGTATCAATGTCTATCCCTGTCTTATTCCGAGCATGCAGAAACTAACGGCAAGAGGAATACGGCTCGCGCGCACGTTCCGTGAGCGTGGTATTTCGGTGATCGAAAGCTATCCCGGTGCGGCGCAAGATATCATGCGTATTCCGCGCAAGGGCGCTGGCCCGGAGTGGCTGAAGGCAGGCTTGCAGGAATTCGGTATATCGGGCGAGTACGAGACGAAGAACGTGACGCATGACGAACTCGACGCCATCACATCAGCTCTTGTGGGCACATTTTACTTGGCCGGCATGTCCGAATCCCTGGGAACGGACGATGAGGAGCCCTTGGTTATCCCGAGACTCGGAAACGGCGTATCCTCAACCAAGGAGTCTACGGATTCCGAGACGATATCTCTATAAACGGATTTTTAAACTGAGATAGGGGAAACTGATGCCGGTCTCAGTGGTCGTGGGTGGGCAGTTTGGCTCCGAGGGCAAGGGAAAAGTCGCGCACTGGCTTGCCAAAACCGAAAACGCATCCATCGTTGTACGGGTTGGCGGCTCCAATTCCGGACATACCGTCATTGACGATAACAATAACCGGCACGTGTTTCGCCACCTTCCGACGGCCTGTCTGTTGCCCGACCCGACTCTTGTTATCGGTCCGGGCTCCTACATTGATGTCCCGGTCCTCCTGAAAGAAATCGAAAATGTCCGTTTGGAAGCGAGTAGGCTGATCATTAGTCCGCGCGCGGTGGTCATTTCCGAAGCCCATAAGAAGGCGGAGCGTGAATGGGGCTTGCTGGGCCGGATTGGTTCGACGGGAAGCGGGACAGGTGCGGCGGTCATAGAACGCGCCCGTCGCTCGGGACAAGTTGGTTTGGCAGCGGACGACCCGCGTCTTCAAAAATTTCTCGGCGATACGACATCGCTCATGCGTGACGCTCTCAAAAAGGGTGATCGTATTGTTATTGAGGGAACCCAAGGCTTCGGCTTATCGGTGCTGCATTCCCCAGACTATCCGTACACGACTAGCCGTGATACTAGCGCGGCGGCATTCGTCTCAGAGGCGGGCCTTAGCCCCATGGACGTAGATCAGATCGTCCTCGTCATTCGTGCGTTTCCGATTCGCGTTGCTGGCTGTTCTGGCCCGTTACCAAACGAAACAACATGGGATACCATTGCTAAAAACCGGGTGGGTCAAGGCGTTCGAGAGCATACCACCGTTACGGGAAAGTTGCGCCGAGTCGCATATTTCGATCCCGAGGTTGTACGTGTGGCCATAAAAGTGAACTCCCCAACGGCAATTGTCCTCAATCATCTTGACTATCTCGATCCGGTCCCCAAGAAAAACGGGCGACTTTCGTTCACTGCGGAGCGGTTTCTCCGAAAGATTGAAAACCAGATTGAAGCGCCGGTCAATTTTGTTGGCTACGGGCCGAACCATATCGCCGTGGCTCTGGACAATAGCCTTTAGAGCAACTCGGACCGTCGCAGACTCGGTTAGGAAAAATGGGCACAAAAACAAAGAGGCAAAAGGATGAATTTGATCGGCTAAATGCGATCAAGGTTCTGGAAGTAGATGACCATCCGGACAAGACAGGGGTTCTCCTGAGCGACGAAATAGAATTCTACGTAAAACAGTGTCAGCTAATTGAGCCCTTTACTCGCGAGAATCTCAAGCCTGCCGCGTATGAATTGACTGTAGGGGACGAGGCGATGGTCGGAGGTGAGTTTCGTTCTCTCGGCGATGGACCGAACGACAATGCCCTTTGCATTCCGTCGTTTGATGTGGCCGTTATAAAAACCGACGAGACACTCAATCTGCCCAGATTCCTGATAGGGCGTTGGAACATTCGTACCCGCTGGGCATACAGAGGACTGGTATGGGTCGGCGGACCACAGGTTGACCCAGGCTATGTGGGGCATCTGTTTTGTCCAATTTACAATCTGTCGAACAAAGAAGTCTGGATCAGAAAAGGTGAGGCTATTGCCGTTTTCGATTTCGTCAAGACGACCAGATTTGATTGCAGCTGGGGAGAAAACGAATGGGAGCGGTACTTACGACCTCATAAACGCCTTGTTATAGAGGACTTTGAAATTGACGATTTCCGCAGCGGGCCTTTTGAGCAAGCGCGAGAAACAAAAGACAAGCTTGACGGAGTAGACACAAAAATTAATGTGTTTACGACGCTTGTATTCGTGGTCCTTGCAATTCTCGTGTCAGCTGTCGGGATCCCCTACTTGAAACTCTTCGAGTCGGAAGTCGAAAATATCCAATCGGACATCCGAATATTGGACGTTCTGACGCTATCTTTTTCCCTGTTCGCCGTAGGGTTCTCGTTCTTCAGGTGGAGGTCGTCGCCACGCACTAAACCATACGCCCTCTTAACGATCATTGCCGCGTTGGTCGTCCTCGCTGCAATCACGATCTGCGTGGTTTCGATAATACATCCAGCATTATCCGCTCTCGGAATGTATCTAATGGACTGTTGTTTTTCATAATTCACTTATCCATTCCAGTCTGTCAGAAGAACTCCACTCAGTCGGCTGTCCCACGGTAACAGGGGGCGGTACTGGCCGAGATTGGGGCCAACTTACGAGAGCAAAGCACCAGGATTTGAGAGCTATTGTGGAAGGAGTAGGACTGACCGGCTGCGTCTGAAACTTGAGCGAAGGTTGTCAAATGAAAGAACAGTATCTTGGCGATTCCAGGGACAGTTTCAAATGGGATTATCACGATTACTTGATGCGTGCACTCGGCTACTCGCAGCTAAACATCGTCTGGATGATGACCGAAAACGACAAGACTTCGCATGGAAAAAGGAAGCCGACGGACTACCCTGCTAGAGATGAGGTTTTGGATATTTGCCATGAATTGCAGGAAAAACGCGATTCGGCATTGCTTCGCAGCTTGCCGGAGAAAACCGCCGCGGCGTATTCCGTCGAGTTACACAACGGCGACCGTATTTTTACGGCCGCCAACCGGCGCGATTATTTCGAGGGATTTTGTGGCAGCAAGGACCAAGTTGTTTTTGTCGATCCCGACACCGGATTCGAGCCTGAAAAAAGTCGTTACTGCGAAAAGCATGTGCAATTTTGCGAAGTCAACAGAATCGTCGAGCAGATTTCGAGCAAATCCGTCGTGTCTATTTTTCAATACGCTCGCCAACGTCAAAGCAAGGGGGAATTTGAGAAACGATATGAGTACATCCAAAGCCGCCTACACGGCCTTACCGCCGCGATATATTGGGATGTGTCAGTGATGTTCGTTCTCCTGAGCCAATCCGAAAATTTGATCTGGCAAATTCGCAGAATCAACGTGGCTTATCGCAAGTGCGTTTTGTCACGCCGCCCCGATTTTAAGGACAAATTACAACTGTGCAAATGAAGAAACCGTACTCGCACTTACAGATTTGGGCTTGGGGACACGTCACGGCCCCTTACTGGAACCAGCTAGAAAATTCTGTCTTGAACCGTGCCTTGCGCTCGCACGGGTCGTCAATTTCTGGATGCCATTCGAGATGTTTCTTCGGTGACGCGATGTGGGCGTCCCATCCTCCTCGGGAGTCTCTAAAGACCTTCGGACAACCCAGAATCGGACAGGGATATTCTTTACTCCCAGCCTTATACTTCTCGCTCCGCACCGGCTGGTCGTAAATCAGCCGTCCTATTTCCGTTTTCATGTTCTCTACTTCGGATGCCTGCGGCGCGGAGACCGCGGTCAGGAGCCGCGCCGTGGAATCAAGCACGCGGTAGGTGTCGTCACTCGAAAAGCTTTCCTGATGTGCCCACTTGTTGCGTTGGTCTCTCAGTTCGTGCACCAAGTTCCGGTCCGCCTGACTCAAGACGTTGCGAAATACGGCGTGCCAGGCATTCCACATGAGTTTGAGCAACGCTGCGGCGTCCCACTGGGGCACCAGCTTGTCCATGGCTAAGCGACTTTCGCCCAACAAATTCACAGCTTGCGATTGCGCTTCCGCTCCGTAGGCGTTGGCAAACTCACGTTCAACAAACGGCCCGAGACCGGCTTTAAGTAAATCCAGGGCCTTGCCCACACGTTCTCGGTTGGTAGGGGGCATTAGTTTGCGCCTCGTTTTAAGGGGATTAACCCTTGCTTTCAACCAGTTTATCTCCACTCCGCTTGAGTGCCGCCTCGTAGGACTCGGTGAGCTGACGGGAGCCCTCTTCGAGGTCGCCAATAATTTCCATCAGGTCTGAAAAAGAGGGGGGCGGATGGGCGCGCTGCCTGCGAAGGTCTTGTTCAAGTTCTGCCATATCTGCCTCCTAACGGTATGTGTCATTATTCGGAACAACGCCGCCCGAGGCTAACGCCGGCTGTCAACCAGCTTCACACTCAGCGTATCCCGCCGGGCATTGATGTGGTTGAGGCTGACCTGGACTGGGGTGCCGAGGGGTAAGGGGGGCGCATTGTTAAGGGGGACGAACAGCAGCGTCTCGTCCAACTCGACAAAGAGTCGGCGGTACTGGGCACGCACGACTTGGCCGCTGACAACCTCGCCTTGCCGTCCCTCAAGCAAACGGAGCAACCAGAAGCGGGTGCTCTCGCGCTCGCAGCGTCGGGCGTCTCCAATCGCAGCCTGGGCGCTGGCGGCCACGACCTGAAGCTGGCCTTCCTGAAACAGGGCGCTGCCATGTGCAAGGTGATGCTTGATCTGGTGATGCATCTGGAGATCGGTATAACGCCGGAGCGGGGAGGTCGCCTGGGTATACAAGGGCAGCCCTAGGGCGGCATGTGCCTCCGGCAGGGTGCCGAGCTGAGATGGGGACATCAGGCGTCTGGCCGCATGGACATAGGTTTGCCGGGTAGGGAAATCGGAGCGGTCCGGCATGGTGTCATCCGGCGCCGGCTGGCCGCTGTAGAGCGCGGGCAGGTGGTTGGCGTGGCAATAGCGGGCCGCGGTTTCATTGGCCATGATCATGCACTCGCTCACCAGGCCACGGGACGCTGAGTCATAGCGGAGCAGGGTCGTTGAGACCGTTCCGTTTCTGACCTTGACCTTGACCTCGTCTCCGTCAATCACAATGGCGCCCTGGGCAATCCGCTGCTCCTTGCGCTTCCGGGCGAGTCGGGCGAGTTGCCGCAGGGTCGAGCCATAGGGGGCCGAGCTGCCTTCGACCAAGGCGGCGTCCGCTTCGGCATAGGACAGGCGATGAGACACCCGAACGATACTGCGGGTGAGGCGTTCGGGCTGGAGTTGCCCGGTCTCATCAATCTGGACAAAAAAGCTGAGCGCGCGTCGCTCCGCTTGCGCCACAAGACTGGCCTTCTCTTCGCTGATGACCGGCGGCAGCATCGGGAAGGTGCCGCTCGGGAGATACAGGGTCGTCCCGCGCGCCAGGGCAGATTTGTCGAGGATGCTGCGCGGCGGAGCATAGGCACCGGCATCGGCAATATGGATGCCGATGAGCAGCTTCCCGTCCCGCTCGGTCAGGCTGAGCGCGTCGTCGATCTCGTTCGTATCGGCGTCATCAATTGTCAGCATCTCCAAAGCGGTCAGGTCTTCCGCAGTGTCCCGCGGGCTGCTGTCTGCCGTGTCCGCCGAAAAGACGGGCAGATCGTTCGCCGCCTGGAGGGCTTCCTCAGAAAAATACGTCGGAATATGGTAGCGCAGCAGACAGAGTTCTTCGTCCGGCTGCCAGACGCCGATGTCGACGAGCAGCTGAAACGCGGCGGCCCAGGGCTGTCCTTTGCCCTGAAAGCCGACGGCATTCAGTAATTGCTGGGCCTGGGGTCGTTTGTCATATCCCTCGCCATAGAGAGCCAAGCCCTGAATCAATGCCAGAAATTGGGTATGGCCGGGGGGCGGTTCGCCTGCGGACCGGCCTTGCAGTTGGGCGTCCAGCCAGGTCAGGAAGGCGCGCTGCTCCTGGGCTTTTTCGTGTGCTCGTTGCTGCTGAAGCAGACGCTCTTCCACACTGTGCGGGTCTCGTGGGGAAAAGGAGCCGGCCTGTTTTTCCTTAAAATACAGAGACTGGCTCCAGAGTGCCTCAAGGACACCGGCCAGGGCGAACGGCTCATCACCCGAAACAATAAACCCGGCCAGTTCCTGCCAGGTGAAGACCGCGCTATGGTCCGCTTCCAACAGTTCCCACAGCTCTTTGAGATCCGTCGTCTGGGCGTGGCGGCGTATGGTCTCGCGCAACTCGGCGAGGCGTCTTTTGCGCCCTGCGGGGGACTGGTCGGGTGGAAACGTGGCTCGACAATCGAAAAAAATGCGCTCCCTCGATACGGACAGTTTTTTGTCACTTTCCCCGAGGAGTTCCAGGCTGCCTCCCGAGGTGCCGATTTTTTGAACAACGCCCAGCGCCAACTGCCCACGTTCACGATAAACAACAACAGAGCCGGGCTGCATAAGGGTTTCAATCTTCTGGGGTATCGTACTGCGTGGGTTCCGAGTTCTGAAACAGGCGTCCTACATATCTGTTTGGATTGACCAGAGAAATACCCTCGGGGGCTGAGGCGCGGTCGGTATCAAAAAGAGCCGTATTCGGGCCTGGATGTCTGCCGGTCGCCCGAACTGCTATACTGCCCGGACGCTGGGGCAATATTCTGATGCAGCGGGAGGAGTTGATGCGCGACTATGTTCTCTACCACGCCCATTGTCCGGACGGCTTCGGAGCCGCCTGGGCTGCCTGGAGCCGCCTGGGCGAGACGGCGACCTATGTGCCGGTTCGTCACGGCGTGCCGCCACCGCCCCTGCCGGACTGTGCGCGCCTCTTCCTGGTTGATTTTGCCTATCCGGCGAAGCAGCTCGGGCAACTGCGGCAGAGCGTCCCGCATATCACCATCCTGGATCATCATAAATCGGCGCAGGCCGCGCTGGCGGATATCCGGGAGCAGCCGCCGCGATTTGAGTCCGACCAGACCCCAGCAGGCCTGTTTGCCCTTTTTGACATGGACGAGTCGGGGGCGACCCTGGCCTGGCAGTATTTTCATCCCGAGACGGATTGCCCGCAACTCCTGCGCTATATTAAAGACCGTGACCTGTGGCGGCATGCCTTGCCGGGCAGTCAGGCGATCAATGCCGCCATCCGCAGCTATCCGTACGATTTCAGCGTCTGGGCGGACAAATTAGCCGCGGCGGATGCCACGCCGCAGCTCCTTGCGGACGGCGAGGCGATTCTGCGCAAACAAGCCCACGACGTAGAGGAATTGCTGGCCGCAGTGATGTGGATGGAGCTCGGCGGCTACCGGGTCCCCGTCGTCAATGCCACCGGGAATACCTCCGACCTGGGGCATCGGTTATGCGAGATGTTTCCCGCGGCGGCGTTCAGTGCCAGCTATCGGGACACTGCCGAGGACCGCCGGGAGTGGAGTCTCCGCTCGGTGGGAGACTTCGACGTCAGTGCGGTCGCCAAGCGTTACGGCGGAGGCGGACATCGGAACGCCGCCGGTTTTCAAACCGCGCGGCCGCCCTTACTCGTCGAGACCGCGTAAGCCTGAACAGAGAAGAGACTGAAACGGGTCTCTCGGGCAGGGGTGTTGGGCTCCGTATTCTAGGCTATAGTGGCCGGACGTGAGCCGCGTTGGGAAACGCGAAGTATCGATTCAGCATTTATCGATTCATCATGGCCGAGCTGAAAGTCAAAATACTCAACAGCATGCAGGATGTGGGACGGGAGGAGTGGGACAGTCTGCTCGGACGGGGCTCGCCGTTCCTCGAATGGGACTGGCTGGCGTGTCTGGAAGAGTCCAATTGCGTCCGAGCCAAAACCGGCTGGCAGCCCCAGCATCTGGCGGTCTATGACGGCGAGCGCCTGATTGCGGCCTGTCCGATGTATCTCAAGGGGCACAGCATGGGCGAGTTTGTCTTTGACCACGCCTGGGCTGATGCCGCCCAGCGCGCCGGGATCGGTTATTATCCCAAGATCCTGGTGGCGTCTCCATTCTCGCCGGCAACGGGGGTGCGGTTTCTGACCGCCGCGGGCGCCGACCGGACGGGTTTAATTCACATCCTGGGCAGAACCCTGCGCGAGGTGTGTGAACGCAACAAGCTGTCCTCGGTGCATGTCAATTTCTGTTTGCCGGACGAAGCCGAAGCCCTGTCTCAGGTCGGCTATCTCAAACGCCTGGGCATTCAGTATCAATGGCTGAATCACGACTACCGGACGTTTGATGATTATCTGGATCACTTCCGCAGTAAACGGCGCAACCAGATCAAGCGTGAAATCCGTGAGATGGACAAGCGCGGCATAGCGATCGAAGTGCTGAGCGGCGAGGCTATTCCAGATGCGATGTTTCCGGTCATGTTCAATCTGTATCAATCCACGGTGAACAATCTGTACTGGGGACGCCAATACCTCCTGCCCGAGTTCTTTGACCTGCTGGCCCAACGCTTTAAGCGCAACCTGTGTTTTGTGATTGCCCGCCAGCACGGCGAGATCATCGCCGGGACCTTTAACGTCCAGAAGAGCGGGGTGTTCTATGGCCGCTATTGGGGGGTGTTGCGCGAGCAGCGGCATATGCATTTCAACGTGAGTTATTATGCCGCCATTCGGCACTGCATTGACAATGGTTTCATTCGGTTTGAACCCGGCGCGGGCGGGGACTTCAAGCGCTTGCGCGGCTTTGATCCCCAGCCGACGGTGAGTATGCACTATTTGACCGATCCGCGCCTCCACGAAGCGGTCAGCGACTATTTAGCCCGCGAGCGGGACCACACCGACCAGTCCATAGACTGGATGTGGGAAGAGAGCCAGCTCAAGCATACCCCGGCAGAAAAAACCTTTGTATACGGCCGCCTGGACCTGGAGCGACCGGATGAAACAGAACCAGAGTGAAGCGGCGTGAGGAGGGACAGGCGTGGCACATGGACAGGTGTTGATAACGGGAGCGCTGGGTGGACTGGGGAGCGCTATGGTGCGGCGACTCCTGGCCGACGGCTATGCCGTGCTGGCCTGCGACCGCCGGGCCGAGTTGGCGGACGAGTGGTTTGAGCATATTCCGGCCGAACAGCGTGAGCGCGTGGCCTTCCACCCCCTCGATGTCACCCAGGAAGACCAGGTGAACGAGTTGGCGCGGCTGCTGCAGGACCAGGGTATTCATATTGCGTATTTGGCGAATAATGCCGGCGTGAATGGCGCCGGCGCGGTCTGGGAGTTGGAGTCGCGGATTTGGGAAATTGTGCTCCGGGTCAACCTGTACGGCACGTTTTATATGACGCGTGCGTTCAGCGCCGGCATGAAGGAGCAGGGCTTTGGGCGCATCGTGAATCTGGCCTCTCTGTACGCCTATCATCCGGGCGAAGCGGAAGCGCCGTACGCCGCCGCGAAAGCGGGGATTACCGGCTACACACGCTCGATCGCGCTCGACCTGGCACCCCATGGGGTGACCGTCAATGGGCTGGCCCCAGGGCTTATTTGGCATGAGGGGCTGCGGGGCGTTTTCCCCGCTGAAAGATGGGAGCAGATGGGAAAGAATATTCCGGTTGGCCGCGCCGGCAGGCCCGAAGAAATCGCGGCGACGGTGGCCTTTCTCTTCTCCGACGAGGCGGCCTTTATCACGGGCCAGACTATCCATGTCAATGGTGGCGAGTATCTGCCGGGCTAGCTGCCGGACCCGCGTTGCGAAGGGCTCGCCTGCGTTGACAGCCTGGGACGGGCGGCGTAGCATGATCCGATATCAATCCTAAGGCGTTGGGGGAGCTGAGGTTTTGGCTGAGAGGATGTCCTGCGTTGGGCAGTGCATCGACCCCTGGAACCTGATCTGGGTAATGCCAGCGAAGGGAGCACGGTCTCAACATCTCCAGTGCCCATCAGTATTGCTCATACGGGACGCCCGCAGCCCTGCGGGGTGCCCTGGGTCCGGATCGGACCAACGCTATGGAAGGAGAGGACTATGAAACAGGAATCCCAGAACGGAACACATCACAATGGGTCTGCCCCCCACGACCGCCTCTCGACCACGCCATTCCCGGCCTCGCGCAAAGTCTACGTTGAAGGGACGCACGCCGGCGTGCGTGTTCCCATGCGTGAAATCAGCTTAACCTCGCCGCCCGCGCCGCATGCCCCTCAGGGCCACAGCCCCGCACCCGCTGCGGAGACCGGCCCAGGCAGTATCAGCGTGTATGACACCTCCGGCGCGTATACCGACCCGGCCGTCTCGATCGATATTCGTCGGGGGCTTGCGCCCGTCCGGCAAGACTGGATAGCCGCCCGGGGGGACTCGGAAGAACTCGATGGCAGCTCGTCGGACTACGGCCGCTTCCGGGCCGCCGATCTCTCCCTGGCAGACATTCGATTCGCTCACCTGAGGCGCCCGCGGCGTGCCCTGGCCGGCCGTAACGTGTCCCAAATGCACTATGCGCGCCAAGGCCTGGTGACACCCGAGATGGAATATATTGCCATCCGTGAAAACCAGGCCCGCGAACACCTGCGTGAGCAGGCCGAGGCGAACGGCAATGGCAACGGCCTCAGCGCAGTCGCGCATCAGCATCCGGGCAATGCCTGGGGGGCCAGTATTCCCCAGACGATCAGCCCCGAATTTGTGCGTGACGAGGTCGCCCGCGGTCGCGCCATTATCCCGGCCAATATCAATCACCCGGAGTTGGAGCCGATGATTATCGGCCGGAATTTCCTGGTCAAGATCAACGCCAATATCGGGAACTCGGCGGTGGCGTCTTCCATCGATGAAGAAGTCGAGAAAATGATCTGGGCGATACGCTGGGGGTCGGACACGGTCATGGACCTGTCCACCGGCAAAAACATCCACGAAACCCGCGAGTGGATCCTGCGCAACGCCCCGGTTCCGATTGGGACGGTGCCCATCTATCAGGCCCTGGAAAAAGTGGACGGCAAGGCCGAAGAACTGACCTGGGAAATCTATCGTGACACCTTGATCGAACAGGCCGAGCAGGGCGTTGATTATTTCACGATTCATGCCGGGGTGTTGCTGCGCTATGTCCCGCTGACGGCCAAACGCCTGACCGGCATTGTCTCGCGCGGCGGGTCGATTCTGGCCAAGTGGTGTCTCGCCCATCACCAGGAGAATTTCCTGTACACCCACTTCGAAGAGATCTGCAAGATTATGCAGGCGTATGATGTGTCCTTCAGCCTGGGCGACGGCCTGCGTCCCGGCTCTATTGCCGATGCGAACGACGAGGCGCAATTCGGCGAGCTGGAAACCCTGGGTGAGCTGACCACAATTGCCTGGCAGCACGAGGTCCAAACCATGATCGAAGGTCCGGGCCATGTGCCGATGCATCTCATTCAGGCCAATATGGAAAAGCAGCTTGCCGTCTGCCATGAGGCGCCGTTCTATACCCTCGGGCCGCTGACGACCGATATTGCTCCCGGCTATGACCATATTACGTCCGGTATCGGGGCGGCCATGATCGGCTGGTTCGGCTGCGCCATGCTGTGTTATGTGACGCCCAAGGAGCATCTCGGGCTCCCGGACCGAGATGATGTCAAAGCCGGGGTGATTGCCTATAAGATCGCGGCCCATGCGGCCGACCTGGCCAAAGGCCACCCGGGGGCGCAAGCCCGCGATAACGCGCTCTCGCAAGCCCGCTTCGAGTTCCGCTGGGAAGATCAGTTTCATCTTTCCCTCGATCCCGAAACGGCCCAACAGTTTCACGATGAGACGCTCCCCGCCGAAGGAGCCAAGGTGGCCCATTTCTGTTCGATGTGCGGGCCGCATTTCTGTTCGATGAAGATTACGCAGGACGTGCGGGACTACGCGGAACGCAAGCACATGGACGAACAGGCCGCGCTGGAGGCGGGTCTGCAAGAGAAGGCCGACGAGTTTCGCCAGGGAGGCTCGGAGCTCTACCGTCAGGCGCGCTGACCGGGGCGCTCAACTCTGAACCCCTTGCGCAGGGCTCGGACCGCCTTGATGACACCGGCCATGCTGGTGGCCCTTTCCGCTCTGGCAATCTGTGCCAGGGCGTCGCGTTCGGCTTTGCTGAGTCCGTTTTTCTGCTGGAGAGAGGCACTCCGAATGAACTGCTGCCACGGCGAGGCACTCGGCGCAGCCGGTTTTGCCTTGCCCAGCAGAGAGCGCACGCGCGGATTGGCCAAAAGGTAGAGGTCTTGGGCGTTGAGTTTCAGCGCGGTTGATAATTTCTCGATAACGCGCTGGCTCGGGTGGCGCATGCCGCGTTCCAGATATCCGATATAATTCGCTCGAACGCCGACTTTTTTCGCGACCGTCTCCTGTGTCAGGCCCAACTCGCGGCGGCGACCTTCGATCACTCGCCCAAAACTTCTCTCAGCCATGCCGTATGACCTCCCTGACCCCTCTGGATGCAAAGCGCGCTGTCAGCTGTAGCATACTTATGGGCGTGACGCAAAAGAGGCGGCAAGGACGCGCACTGTGAGAGATATCACTCTTAGCGTGGTTCCCTACGGGATTCATCGGAGGAGCGGGGGGGGCCTGGCAGGGAAGCAATGCCCCCTGGTAAAAGAGCCCGCACTAAGGCGGGCTCCTGTATGGTCGCACGGTGACTCGAACACCGGACCTCTTGCATGTGAGGCAAGCGCTCTAGCCTGCTGAGCTATGCGACCCTGAACGAGCCTTCTAGCATGGCACTGAGACTTGTGTAAGAGGGGGAGTTGTACGCCGCCCGGTATCAGGAGGCGGAAGAACTCGCCGACTGAGACGAACTCTCACTGCTCGAAGAGGAGCCGGAACTCTTGGTGTCGCTCTTGGTCTCGCTGTTTTTGGATTCGCTGTTTTTGGATTCACTGTTTTTGGATTCGCCGCTCTTCGCCTCGTCCGAGCCGGGCGCTTTTGCTCCGTTCTTGCCATAATCGGTCATATACCAGCCGCTGCCTTTGAGATGAAAGGAAGACCGAGAGATCAGTTTGGTGACCGTCGTCCGCTTGCCGCAGTGCGGGCACAGATAGCGTTTCAACGGTTCGTCGGTAATACGCTGAGAGACTTCAAATTCCCCGTCACATTTTTTACAGGCGTATTCGTAGATCGGCATGACCGCAGGCCTCCAAATCCCCAAGGGATTATCCTACCACGGAACGCTAATCATCCCCGTATTGATTGTCAAGGCGGCGGCCGTCACCCGGCTCAGCGCAGCGCCAGGGACAGATCGACCAGGCTTTGCACCAGAAAAATTTGGAGAAATTGGATAAAGAGCATGAGCAGTAGCGGCGTCAGATCAACCGCACCGATGATGGTCGGAAACGGCAGGAGACGCCGCAGGGCATACAGGACGGGGTCGGTGACGGAACACAGAAAGCGCACGATGGGGTTGTAGGGGTCGGCATTGACCCAGGACAGGACAATACGGATGACCAAGATCCAGAAATAGAGCCAGAGTAAGGAGCCCAGAATGCTGGCCACTGCTTGTAAAAGATTCCCGAGAATAAACATCTTCTTCTCTTTCCTGTCCTCAGCCTCGTCCGAGCTCGCGCGACCGCCGCGTGGCCGCGGCAACTGCGGCGCTGACGGTTTTGGAGAAGGCGCCGGTCTCGAGGCGTTCGAGACCGGCCAGCGTTGTGCCACCGGGCGAGCTGACCATTGCGCGGAGTTCCCTGGGACTCTGTTTCGTTTCCTTGAGCATGGCGACCGCGCCCTCCAGGGTTTGGAAGGTGAGGCGTTCGGCAACCGCCGGGCTGAGACCCGCCTTGATACCGCCGCTAATCAGCGCTTCCGCGAACAAATACACATAGGCCGGCCCACTGCCGCTCAGTCCGGTCACCGGGTCGAGCAGTTGCTCGTCCTGCACGGCTAAGGCCTCACCCACGCCCCGAAAGAACCTGAGGGCAAGTTTTTCGTCCGCGGCCTTGGCCTGCGTGCCGCGGACAACAACCGTCATGCTTTTCCCCAGCAGGGCCGGCGTATTCGGCATGACCCGGATCACGCGCGCCTGCCCGCCCAGGCCCTTTTCCAAACGTGTCAGGGTGACGCCGGCGGCAATGGAAATAAAGCGTTTGGTCTGTGTGACCCCGGGTTGAATTTCAGCCAGGACCCGGTCGATGATTTGCGGCTTGACCGCCAGCACGATGGTCTGGGCCTGCTGCACAACTGCGCGGTTTTCCTTTATGCCCTCGACCTGATAGCGGCGTTTGATTTTGCGCAACTGGGCGGGCAGCGTATCGCTGACGATCATCTCTTGCGGGGTATAGAGTCGGGCCTTGATGAGGCCCTTAATCAGCGCCCCGGCCATATTCCCCGCGCCAATAAACCCAACCTTTTTCATCCTGATCCTTCCTCTTCTCGCTTCGCGCGCTAGGCGGTGTCAGCGCTCGCCAAAGATTGCCCGTCCAACCCGGACGATAGTCGCCCCCTCTTCAATGGCCACACCGAAATCCTGCGTCATACCCATCGAGAGCTCGCGTAGCGGCATGCTGATCGCTCCTAGTCTAGCATAGCGCTCCCGAAGCCGCGCCAGGGTCCGAAAATAGGGGCGCGCCTGGTTCGGGTCTGAGACCGCCGGCGGAATGGCCATCAAGCCGTCAATCTGGAGATGAGACAAGGAGCTGACCCCTTCGAGCAGGGCGTCGAGCGCGTCGGGCCGCACGCCGGCCTTGGTCTCCTGGGCGGCCAGATTCACCTCGACCAGGGCGTGCACCGTGAGGCCCTGTTTGGCGCCCTGGCGGTCCAACTGGGTGGCAAGGGCGAGGCTATCCAGGGAATGAATGAGACGAAAAAGTGAGACGGCGACCCTGGCCTTGTTGCGCTGAAGATGACCGATGAGGTGCCAGCTTGCGGGCTCTGGAATGGCGCGAATCTTATGCTGGGCTTCCTGCACGTAGTTTTCTCCGATATCGGTTGCGCCGGCTCGTAGGGCGGCCCGCACGACCTCGGGGCCTTTTGTCTTGGCCGCGCACACCAGGGTGACCTCGTCGGGGCGACGCCCTGCGCGCTCGGCGGCCCGCGCGATCTGCTCGGACACGCGGGCATAATTACTGGCGATATCATCCATAGTCTTTTTGCTGTTGTGGGCGCTACGCCGAGAGCAGGCCGACCGCACGCAGGGCGGTTGTGACCTCATCCATGGGTAAGCCGATAATATTGGAGTGTGAGCCGGAGACCTGGGCGATAAGATCGCGCCCCTTACCCTGAAAGGCATACGCGCCGGCCTTGTCAAAGGGCTCTCCGGTGGCGAGATAGGCGGTCACCTCCGAGGCTGACAGCTCCTTAAAGGTGACCTGACTGGTGACAACCTCGGCGGCGGTCGTCTTGCCGGCGGTATCCAATAAGACAAAGGCCGTCAGGACTTGATGGGGATGGCCTGACAGGGTGGTGAGTATTTGCCGCGCGTTGTCCAGATCTGCCGGCTTGCCGAAAACCCGGCCTGCCAAGGTGACGATGGTATCGGCGGCCAAGACCCAGAAACCCGGCTGACGCTCGGCAACCGCGCGGGCCTTGTCCGCGGCAATGCGGGCCACATAGGTCTGTGGAGTTTCCTCCCGGCGACGGGTTTCCTCCGTGCGGCTGGGGATGACCCGAAACCGGAGGAGAGTTTGTTGGAGCAGCTCTCGACGACGAGGTGAGGCTGAAGCCAGGATGAGGCGGGGGAAGCGGTCTTCGGATGGCATAGGATTACTTGAAGTGCGGAATGACTTCCGCTCCGAATTGGCGGATGCAGGCAACAACGCGCTCTGGCGCCGGACCGAGCGGCAGGCGGAAACGCATGATAATATAGTCCGCTCCGACCACCTCTCGCCACATCTCGAGCTGTTCTATGCACTCGCCGGGCGAGCCCATGACCAGGTATTTGCTCAGCTTTTCAACCGTAAAATCCGACTCCGAGGTAAACTCTTCGTTTGGTGAGAGGAGTTTCCAGCGCCAGTAGAAGAGCATCTCTTCGACCCACAGCGGCCCAAACGTGTCTGCGGCCTCTGTGCGGGTGGGGGCGACCCAGCCATCCCGCATGAGAACCACTTTGGGGGAGCGACCGTGTTCGGCCGCACTCTCACGGTACAGGCTGGCCTGGGCCTGCAAATTCGGTATGGGGTCCCAGAAGGGCAGAATGCCCCAGGCATCACCCAGCCGGCCGGCGCGTTTGATGGCCTCGGGATACGCGGCGCCAATCCACAGCGGCGGCCCGCCGGCCTGATAGGGTTTCGGGGTCAACATGACCTGGTCAAACTCGAAGCGCTTGCCGTGATAGGAGAACGGCGTGTGGCTGCTCCAGGCCAGACGCAGGATATCGAGGCTTTCTTCAAAGCGGGAGAAGCGCTGCTTATACGGCTCGTTGAACAGCCGAAAATAGTCGGGGTGGTAGCCGAGCCCGACGCCCAATACGACCCGGCCTTTGGACATCAGGTCTATCATGGCCACATCTTCGGCCAGATGCATGGGATTGTAATACGGCGTTTGCAGGACAAAGGTGCCGAGATCAACCCGCTCGGTGCGGGTGGCATAGCCGGCCAGCATGACCAGCGGCGGCGGGAACATGGTCTCGGTGCGGTGATGCCGCTCGGGCAGGAAGATGCCGTCAAAGCCGGCCCGCTCGGCCTCAATGCCTTCGTTCAGCAACTGGTCACAGAACTGCGCGGCTGCCTCGGGCGAGGGCTCGGGCTGATCATACGGACCACCGTGGGTGTCAGGCATATAGCCGATTTTCATGGGTCGTCTCTCTCCTCGGAATGACCACTGGTCGGGATTCGATTATGAGCACTGGGCTAGTACGACCTCGGCAGCCCGAGGACGTGTTCGCCTACGTAATTCAGCACCATTTCCTGCGAGATGGGCGCGATGCGAAACAGCCGCGCCTCGCGCCAATAGCGTTCCACGTCGTATTCTTTGATATAGCCGTAGCCGCCGTGGGTCTGGATTGCCCGGTCGGCCGCCTCGCAGGCGGCCTCGGCGGCCATATACTTCGAGATGTTGGCTTCTTTGCCGCAGGGCTGACCCCGGTCGTAGAGAGAGGCGGCCTTCTGGACCATGAGTTCGGCGGTTTCCAGCTTGGCAAAGGATTCGGCCAGCGGGAATTGAATCCCCTGGTTTTTGCCTATCGGGCGCCCGAAGACCTCGCGTTCTTTGGCGTACTGGACCGCTTTCTCGATTGCCCGTTTGCCCATGCCGATACACTCGGCCGCAATCAGGATGCGCTCCGGATTAATGCCGTCAAGAATGTAATAAAAGCCGCGGCCTTCTTCGCCGATTAAATCGTCTTTCTCCACATACAGGTTGTCGATAAACAGCATATTGGTATCAACCGCCTTGCGGCCGAGCTTGTGGAGTTCCTGGATTTCCACGGCCTCGGGGTCGATGTCGGCAAAGAAGAGACTCATCCCCAGCGTTTTCTTTTCTACTTGATCAAACGGGGTGGTCCGCGTCAGCAGCAGCATCTTCTTGGACTCTTGGGCCTTGGTGATAAAGACCTTCTGGCCGTTGATGAGATAGCCGTCACCGCTCCTGGTGGCAAAGGTGCTGATCTGGGTCGTATTCGTGCCGGCGTCCGGCTCGGTCACGGCAAACGACACATGAATGTCGCCGCTGAGAATGGGGGCGAGGTATTTGTCTTTGGCCGCCTGGGTGCCGTATTTGATGAGCGGCTCAAGACCGAAGATGCCCAGATGAATGGCCGAGCAGGCCTGCGTGCCACCACCACCCTCGGCCACCGTCTGCATGACGAGCGCGGCTTCGGTAATGCCCAGACCGGCCCCGCCGTATTCTCTGGGGATGGTGACGCCCAGCCAGCCCCCGTCGGCAATGGCCCGGTAAAACTCCCAGGGGAATTCCCCGCTCTCATCCCGCTCCCGCCAGTACTCATCTGGAAAACGGGAACACAGCGCACGGACCTGTTTGCGAATCTCTTCCTGCTCGTCCGTCAACTGAAAATCCATAGATGTCCTCCTGCGTGCGCCTCATCTCTACCATTTGACTGCGGCCCTGCCAATTCCTCCCGATTCCTTGCGTGAAAAAACGACCCCAGATAGGGTACGAACCGAACTGGCCGACTCTCAGAACGGTCGCAGACGGAGCGAATCAGGAGGAAGACATGGCCGGACGATTGGACGGGAAAGTCGCGCTTATTTCGGGCGGAGCGATTTGCCTGGCGCTCTTCTTGTTGATGAGCAGTACGGTTGCCCGCGGAGAAGACGGCCAGGACAGCTCCAAGCAAATCGATTGCAGCAGGGGAGATTGGGATGATGTGGTTTATTGTGCGGCTCAAGATGCAGCCCGAGAGGAAGAACGGCTCAACGTTCTGGTCAACGAGCTTCGTCCTACCTTTGATGACGACTTACGTGCCAAATTTGATGAGTTTCAACAAGAGTGGCTGGGTTATCGAGAAAGACGTTGCCTTTTTGAGCGTGCATATTTTGGAATCGCTTCAGGTACGAGGCGACAGGAGATAGGCTTTGACTGTATGAGGGCTATGACGGAGGAATGGCTCTCGGAGTTAAGAGGCTTGAGTAGCGGGGCCACTTGCTGGGGCATCTGTGAGGGTTAGTAACTCACATCGCTGGTTCATCGACGGCGGCTGGTTTGCCCAGTAACGAAGCCAGTAACGCAGAAGGGAGAACGATAATGAACCGACGGAATAAGATTGCCATGACGACAGAAGAACTCTCCGCCTACCTGAATGAAGCGCGGAATATGGCGCTGTGTACCATCGGCAAGGACGGCTATCCGCATGTGGTGGCCATGTCATATATGGCCAAGGACGGCCTTATTTATATGTCGTCTTTCAAGAAGGCCCAAAAGGTCGTGAACGCCAAAAGAAATTCCAAAGTTGCGGTCATGGTCGAATCCGGCGATGCCTATAGCGAACTCAAGGGGGTTCTGATTCGGGGCGAGTGTGAAGTGATCGACGAACCGGAAGCAGTCTGGCAGCTCATGAAAGAAGTGCGTGACTTCCAGGGAACAACGGTATCCCCCACGGAAGACGCGGTGCTGAAGGAGCGTGCCAAAAAACGCACCGTCCTCAAGATTACGCCGGTCAAAACCTCAAGCTGGGATCATACCAAGTTGCCGGAAGGGGTGTATTAAACGTGTGGAGCAGCCAGTTGACAGCATTTTGTCCCCTACAGTAGGGTCCGGATTGGCTAAAAAATGGTCAGCGAGAAGTCGTCATGTCTCAAACCCTCCCTATCTCCGAAGTAAAAGCGCGTCTTCCTGAGCTTGTCACCGGTGTTGAGGAGCGAGAAGAAGAAATTGTGGTGACACGGAAGGGAAAACCCGCGGCCGTGCTGGTCAACTTTGCGGAGTACGAACGTCTGAAAGAAACACTCGACGTTCTGAGCGACCCGGATTTGATGCGTCAGATTCAAAAGAGCCGAAAATTTTATGCCGAAGGTGGAAAAGGGGAGTCCTTTGAAGGCGTATTTGGGGAACCCCTCTTGACTAGAGCGTTTCACGCTAAGACATAGCCGTGCAGGGGGCTCCCGTCATGCCGGACGTGATCCGGCATCCAGCGGGCGGCGGGGGGCCTGGATTCCTGCTTCCGCAGGAATGACGGGTGGCTGTTATAGAATCGCAATTTGCTCTAGGTAGTGTCTCAATCGGGGCTTTCCCCTTCACCCCAGCCTCCTTCGACCAAGCTCAGGACAGGCCCTCCCTCCAGGGGAGAGGGAGCAGGGAATCCCCTCTTGGGAGGGGTGCCGCGCAGCGGCGGGGTGGGTTCTGCGACTAGGTCGCACCTGGGGATATTCAGCCCGCCAGGGGAGGGAGCCTTCCCGCCCCTTCTTCGCCAGCCATAGCCATATCTCAACGCTTTTTCTTCCCATAGCGTTGTGGGCGGCGGGCGCGGAAGTCGAGCCGGACCGGCGTGCCTTCGAGGTCAAACGCGCCTCGGAGCTGGTTCTCCAAATAGCGCTCGTAGTGGGCCGGGACGCCATCCGGCGAGCTGGTGTACACGGCAATCTTAGGTGGCCTGGTTTCGACTTGGGTGGTGTAATAAAAGCGGACCGGCTTGCGATGATAGATGGGAGCCGGGTGGCGGGTGGTCCACTGTTCAAACGCCTGGTTCAAGACGGGAGTTGGAATCTCGGTGCGGTGCGCCTGGGCCACGCGGTCAATGGTGGGCAGCAAATGTTTCACCCGCGAGCCTGTCAGCGCGGACAGAAAAACAATCGGCAAGGGCTGCGTGACCGGGAACTCCTCATGCAGCGCGTCTATGAATCGGGGCTGGTTTTTTTTGTCCGACGGGATCATGTCCCATTTATTGACGACAAGAACAATGCCGCGCCCGCGCCCCCAGGCGTAGCGAATGAGCCGCGCGTCTTGGTCGGTCAGACCCTCCTGGGCGTCGAAGACCAGCAGGCCAATCTCCGCCCGTTCCAGGGCTTTCAGGGCGATCAGCGAGCTGGCCTGCTCGATATGCTCATGAATGCGGGTGCGCCGCCGTACTCCGGCGGTATCGACCAGCAGAATGTGCTTGTCCTGCCAGACCAGCCAGCTATCAACGGCATCGCGCGTCGTCCCCGGAGTCGAGTCAACAATGGAGCGCTCGACTCCCACCAGACGGTTGAGGAGGGAAGATTTGCCGACGTTGGGCCGCCCGATGATAGCCAGCCTGAGGTCCGGTCTGGCAGCGGGAGTGGCCGCGTCAGGGGCGGCGGGAGAGGGGGTGTCTTCCGGTTCCGAAAAGGTCTCGACCACCGTATCCAGCAGCTCGGAAACACCTCGACCGTGGGCGGCCGAAATGGGAAAGAAGGAGTCAAGGCCCAGGGCGTAGAACTCGTGCGAGGCGAGCTCCTGCTTGTCGCCATCGATCTTATTGGCCGCAAAAAAAACAGGCGTGTCACTCCGCCGGAGCAGATCAACCGCCTGGGCATCCGCCGGATTAATCCCTTCCTTGCCGTCAAACAGAAAAATAACCCGGTCGGCTTCCGTAATGGCCAGACGCGTCTGTTCCTGCACCCGCCCGACCAGCCCGTCCTTTTCGCTCAGATCAATCCCCCCGGTATCCACGAGCAAAAACGGGCTGCCCCGCCATTTCACCTGGGCGAAATTACGGTCCCGGGTGACACCCGGCGTATTGTCCACGACGGCCTTGCGCCTGCGACTCAGACGATTGAACAGCGTGGACTTGCCCACGTTCGGTCGCCCGACCAGGGCAACGACCGGCAGGCGTTCGGGTGAGACGGCTTGGGCAGAGATTTCAGGCATCGCTTCCATATACAGGCTATTGTCTACACGCCGCGCCCCCGGACTCCAACCCCGCCCGCCCGGAGACAGGCTGCCGGGCAAGAGGAGCAGTTGACGACCGCAGCGAAAAAGCATTCTCTTGGAGTGTCAACACGAACGCAAAAAGGGAGGTTATATGCCAAAATTATCGGTTGCGGAACGCGACGCATTTCTCCGGGAGCGGGGCCATTTGGCCCGGATCGCCACCCTTCAGGAAGACGGCAGCCCCAGCGTGGTGCCGGTCTGGTTTGTATACGAGGACGGGAAAATCATCATCACCCCGCGCAAACACTCGGCCTTCTGGGCCAACATCCAGCAGGACGCGCGGGTGGCCATCACGATCGATGAGGAATCAGGCTTGTATCGCAAAGTGCTGGTCGAAGGCAAAGCCGATATTCTGTATCCGCTCGGCCACGACGATGAATGGCGGGACATCTACCGCCGCATCACCCTGCGCTACGTGGACGAAACCTCCGGCGACTACTATCTGACCGAGACCCACGACCAGCCCCGCGCCCTGATCGGCGTCGCCCTGGAATCGGCCAAGGTCATGACCTGGCGCATGCCCGGCGAGGACGAACCGTTCAGCGGCATCTGGGCCACGCGCTTCTACGAGCAAGGCTCCAAAATGCGAGAGCAGGTTGCCAGCGGCGGTGGCGAGGTCGGCGGGGATAAGTTGAAAGTGGGCTGAGCAAGCCCCACCCCGAACTCCCGGTGTATTCCTTCTTCTCTGCTCGTCCTCAATTCCCTCTCCCTGGGGAGAGGGTAAAGGGTGAGGGGGAACAGACAGGTGCTAAACTTGACTACCACCGCCAGCGCTGGCTTTATGATCCACCACAACTGAGGCTATGACGCCCAGCCAATTCATCACCAAGTGGCGCGCCTCAGAGTTGAAAGAGCGCTCGGCGTCACAAGAGCACTTTATCGACCTGTGTCGCCTGCTGGGCGAGCCAACCCCGGCCCAAGCCGACCCCACCGGCGACCATTACTGTTTTGAGCGTGGTGCGCGTAAAGATACCGGCGGCAAGGGCTGGGCCGACGTGTGGAAGCGCCATCACTTCGCCTGGGAGTACAAGGGTAAACACAAGAATCTGGACGCGGCCTTTAATCAGTTGCGGCAATATGCCCTGGCCCTGGAGAACCCGCCACTGTTGATCGTCTCGGACATGGCGCGGTTCCGTATCCGCACCAACTGGACCAACAGCGTCAGCGAGACTCACGAGTTTACGCTGGACGATCTCGCGGACGCAGCCACGCGCAATATCTTAAAATGGGCGATGTCCGAGCCCGAACGGCTCCGGCCCGGCGAGACTCGGCAGACCGTCACCGAACGCGCGGCCACCACTTTTGCCACCCTGGCGCAGGCATTACGGGAACGTGGCCACGAGAGTCACGTTGTGGCGCATTTCGTGAACCGGCTGGTGTTCTGTATGTTCGCCGAAGACGTAGGGCTGCTGCCGAACAACATGTTCACCCGGATGTTGGAAGAGGCCCACAAGCGGCCTGAAGAGTTCGCCACGATGGCCCGTGCCCTGTTCGGGGCGATGGCCAGAGGCGGCCTGGTCGGCTTTGAGCCGGTGGCGTGGTTCAACGGTGGACTGTTCGACGACGACACGGCCTTGCCGCTGGAGAAGACCGACATTGATACCGTGCTCGCGGCTGCGACACTCGACTGGTCGGAGATTGATCCCTCGATTCTCGGTACGCTGTTCGAGCGCGGGCTTGATCCTGATAAGCGCTCGCAACTGGGCGCGCATTACACCGACCGCGACAAGATCATGCTGATTGTCGAGCCAGTGGTCATTCGCCCCTGGCTGGCTGAGTGGGATACGGCCAAGGCCGAGATCGCTGCTGCCCTGGAAAAAGCGGAGACCGCCAAATTCCCGGCCACGCGCACGCGCCGACAGGCCGAAGCCGAGCGCCTGTTGAGCGCGTTTCTCCACCAGCTGCGGAGCTTCACCGTACTTGATCCTGCCTGCGGGTCAGGCAACTTTCTGTATCTGGCGCTCCATGCTCTCAAGGACCTGGAGCATCGGATACAGTTGGAGGCCGAAGCGCTGGGCTTAGAGAGAGAATTCCCCACCCTCGGTCCGGCCAACGTCAAGGGTATTGAGATCAACCCCTACGCGGCGGAGTTGGCCCGCGTCTCAGTCTGGATTGGTGAAATCCAATGGATGCGGCGCAACGGTTTCAACGAATCCCGCGACCCGATTCTCAAACCGCTCGACACCATCGAATGCCGCGATGCCATTCTGACGCCGGAGGGTAGGGAACCTGAGTGGCCGCAGGCTGATGTCGTGATCGGCAATCCACCGTTTCTGGGCGGCAAGCTCTTGATCGCGAGTCTTGGTGAGGACTATGTCTCGAAAGTTTTTTCAACATACGAAGGCCGCGTGCCAGCAGAAGCCGACCTTGTCACCTACTGGTTCGTAAAGGCTGGTGAACACATAAAATCGGGCAAGGCAAAACGGGCCGGACTTGTCGCGACCAATTCCATTCGCGGTGGCGCGAACCGAAGGGCGTTACGGGCCGCGACCAACGCGCGCCCAATCTTCGAGGCATGGAGTGATGAACCGTGGGTCGTGGACGGCGCTGCCGTGCGCGTTTCCCTGGTCTGCTTCTCGTGCATGGACGGGGAACCGGTATTAGAAGCGCGGCTTGACGGCCGCCCCGTAGACGAGATTCACGCCGACTTGACGGCGAAGAGCGGTGGTGCGGGCGTTGATCTGACCGAAGCGAAGCGTCTTTCCCTGAATAGCGGTGTTGCCTTCATGGGCGACACGAAAGGCGGCCCCTTCGATGTCTCCGGTGATCTGGCCCGCACTTGGCTGCGCTTGCCGACAAACCCCAACGGACGGCCCAACGCTGACGTACTGAAACCCTGGACTAATGGCATGGACGTGGTACGGCGTCCAACCGGAAAATGGGTTGTTGATTTCGGTTGGGAGATGTCACAAGCGGAGGCTGCGCTCTATGAGTCGCCTTTTGCGTATGTCGCCGAAAACGTTCGGCCTACGCGACAGAAGAACCGCGATAATAAACTCAGGGATTTCTGGTGGCGGCATGAACGTCTCCGACCTGCGATGTGGGAGGCTCTGGACGGTTTGTCTCGCTACATCGCCACTCCAACAGTAGCCAAGCACCGGCTGTTTGTGTGGATTGACGCGCGTATCTGCCCCGATCACCAACTAATCGTCATCGCCCGCGACGACGACACGACCTTCGGCATTCTGCACAGCCGATTTCACGAAGTGTGGTCGCTCCGGCTTGGGACATGGCTCGGCAAAGGAAATGATCCGCGCTACACGCCGACCACAACATTTGAGACCTTTCCGTTTCCAGATGGGCTGTCGCCTGACATTCCCGCATCCGATTATGCCAACGACCCCCGCGCTGTTGCCATTGCTGAGGCCACTCGGCGGCTGGTCGAGTTGCGAGATCATTGGCTCAACCCACCCGAATGGGTGGAGTGGGTAGACGAGCCGGTGCCCGGCTACCCTAAACGCCCGGTTCCTCGCAACGAGGACGCGGCAAAAGCACTCAAGAAACGCACCCTGACCAACCTGTACAACACCCGCCCGCAATGGCTGACCGATGCCCACGCAAGCCTTGATGCCGCGGTGGCGGGGGCTTACGGCTGGAACGCGGATATTTCTGACGATGAGGCGTTGCGGGAGTTATTGGGGTTAAATTTGCGTAAGTCGTAAACGGTCAGGATTTTTTATGGAATGGCTCTTCAACTTCCTCGCTTCGCATCAAGCAGCCATAACCGCTATTGCTACAATTTTCATTGCAGCCCGGCAGGTCGGATTAGCGAAGCGTAATCCGGCATCCTCGATCGAGAAACGCTCAGCGGAGTTCGGCGCGGTGGTCTTGGTCGGAAATCTGGCCCCATGCGGGGCGTGGCCCGCGGCCATCTTCCTGAAGTGATGGGGGTGGATGTCAAATTTATGCGCTGGCAATAGTTAAGGTTTTGGCCCTCAGCCTCGCTGAAACGGGGATTGCAAGAGGGGCGGCCCGCGCCACTCCTCTTGAGGAAGCGGCTGTGATAGATGGGGGATGAAGCGGTGAAAGGAGGCCCTGAAATGGCGACCTACACCATTGATACCCATGAAACCGTGCGGCAATTTGTGGCGGCCGGCATGCCTGATAAACAGGCCGAAGCCATCGTGGCGGCTCTCAGCCGCGTAGATTCAGAGGTTGTCACCAAGGCCGCCCTCAAGCAGGAATTTGCCGCCGTCAGGGCCGCCCTCAAGCAGGAAATCGCCGCCGTCAGGGCCGACCTTGACGTTTTACGGTCTGATATGACGGCCGAAATCAGCACTGCCATCAATAAGATGATGCTCGCTCAAATTGCCATCGCCGGGCTGCTGTTCGCCGCCCTCAAGTTGTTTTAGGATGCCTGTATGGGAAGCACGCCTATATTTTCCGATGAGCACAACAGCATCCGTAAGGCTCCGGCCGGCGAGAAACGCTCACACGTCGTGGAGTTGCCCCCATTGGAAAACGGCGACCGGCTCACGCGGCAGGAGTTTGAGCGACGTTATGAGGCCATGCCGGACGTGAAGAAGGCGGAACTGATTGATGGAGTGGTGTGTATGGGCTCACCGGTTCGCTTTGGGAAACACAGTGAACCTCATGCCGCCCTGTTGACCTGGCTGGGGACGTATGCCGCGTTTACCCAAGGGGTCCGGCTCGGGGACAACGCAACCGTCCGTCTGGATGCGGACACGGAACCACAGCCGGACGCCCTGCTGCGCATAGAGCCGGAGATGGGTGGCAATTCGCGTATCAGCGAAGACGATTATATCGAGGGTGGGCCCGAGTTGGTTGCCGAAATCTCTTCCAGTACGGCGTCGTACGATCTGCACGACAAAATGGATGCCTACTGTCGCGCCGGCGTGAAAGAATATCTGGTCTGGCGTGTAGACGATAAGCAGGTTGACTGGTTTGTTCTGCACGATGGGGCGTATATGCGCCTGACGCCTGACACATCCGGAGGGATGACGAGTCAGACGTTTCCGGGCTTGCGTCTGGCGATATCTGCCTTGTTAGTGGGCGATATGGCGCAGGTCGTCGGAGAGTTGCAAAAGGGGCTGGACACCGCCGAGCACGCGGAGTTTGTTGCCCAATTAGAGCCGCAGACCTAAGGCCCTGCTGAAAAGGGGCTGGAAACAAGAACCCTCACCCTAGCCCTCTCCCAGAGGGAGAGGGAATGTTCCGGCCTGAGCCCCGTTGATAAAGAAGGATGCAACTTGGCTGAACCAGCGCCCCCCCCGAGCGACTATTCACCTCACTGAGCCCCGTTGGAGAAAACAGATGCCTGTCCACCTGCTCAATTTTTTCATTTTTTCCGGTGCCCTGATTCTCTCCTGGGTTGTCGGTGCAGTCGTGCCGCCGACCTGGACGGTGAGTCAAGCCGTATTGGACGTCCACACGGACGGCGACGGGCATGTGTACTACATCTCTCGGGGCGAGCCGGTGTATTTCGAGGCGGTTCCCATTGAGCGTGCGGAACTCAACCCGGCGCGGGTCGACGGCTCGAACGTCGCGCCGGCGGTGACCGAGGAAATTGCCGTGGCAACCGTCACGCGCGACGGACAAGCCACGCGCGTCTATTATCGGCTCACCGCCCAGTATCACTGGGGCTATTGGTCATTATTGCCCGCGATTGTCGCCGTGCTGCTGTGTTGGGTTACCAGAGAACCCGTCCCCGCGCTGCTGGGCGGGATTGTCTCCGGGGCGCTGATTCTGGGTCAGTACGACCTGACGGGCCAGGTACTGATTCCGGCCCTGGCCACGACCAATGTGGCCGGCATTCTGCTGCTGTATCTGTGGCTGCTCGGTGGGCTGATGGGAATCTGGTCGCGGACCGGCGCGGCGCAGGCCTTCGCCGAGTTCATGACCGTGCGTTTCGTGCGTGGCCCCAAGACCGCCAAGCTGGTCGCCTGGATGCTGGGCGTCATCTTTTTTCAGGGCGGAACCATGAGCACGGTGCTGGTCGGCACCACGGTCAAGCCGATTGCCGACCGGGAAAATGTGAGCCACGAAGAACTGGCCTATATTGTCGATTCGACCGCCTCGCCGATTGCCTCACAACTCGCGTTCAACGCCTGGCCGGGCTATGTGCAGGCCTTCATCTTTGTCTCCGGGGTCAGTTTTCTGGCGACCGAAGCGGATCGCATCAGCTTTTTCTTTCAGAGCGTCCCGTTTTGTTTCTATGCTATTTTCGCCGTCCTGGGCACGTTTTTGCTCGGCATTGAAAAACCCCTCTTCCTGGGCAAGCGACTGGCTGCGGCCATAGACCGCTCCCGCGCCACCGGTCGGCTCGACGCGGACGGGGCCGAACCGCTGAGCGCCAGGGAATTGCAGGTCAGCAACGTGCCGGCGGGCTACACGCCGCATGTGCTGGAGTTCTTCCTGCCGCTGGGCACGCTGATCGGCATTGCCATCGGCACCTTTGTGGTCACCGGCTCGCCCAATGTGCACTGGGCGTTTGGGGCGGCCCTCCTCCTGGCGGTGGGCATGGCGCTGGCCAAGGGCATGGCGCTCAAGGAACTCATGGCCGGGTTTCACGATGGTATCCGGGGCGTCGTGCTCGGCTCTGTTATCCTGCTGCTGGCCATCACGATCGGCGGCGTCAACACCCAAACCGGGGGGGCGGTCTTTCTGGTTGACCAGCTCGGCGAGAGCATTCCCTACTTCCTCCTGCCGGTCCTGCTTCAGCTTCTGACGATGATGATTGCCTTTTCCACCGGAACGAGCTGGGGCACCTATGCGGTGGCGTTTCCGCTTGCCATGCCGCTCGCCTGGGCGATTGCCGGGGCACACGGTCTCGCCCATCCCGAGCTGTTCATGACGCTGTGTTTTGCCGCGGTGATGGACGGTAGCGTCTATGGCGACCAGTGTTCGCCGATCTCGGATACGACCGTCCTGAGCGCCATGTGCACCGGCTGCGACCTGATGGACCACGTTAAGACGCAGCTCCCGCAAGCCTCGATTGCCGCCGGCCTGGCAGCCGTCTGCTGGACCGGCATCGCGTTTCTGACCGCCTAAAGCCAACGAACCGTCAAGCTTGTGTCCCTTCTATCGAAAAGATACAACGTGCGCGTACTATTCTCACGTTTCTATGAGGAGATGCTGATGTCTTTCTTGCTTCGCCTTTGCCTTGGCCTCGTTGTCCTGGTTCCGTCTCTGGCGCACGCCGCAACGCTGGAGAATCCGGGTAATGGTTTGTCTTATTCGGGCGTTGGGGTCGTGTCGGGCTGGAAATGTGAGTCTAACGGGTCGCTCACCGTCAGCTTTCTCGATAGGGACATGATGCCCGTTGGAGACCCGGTTCCCCTGGTGTACGGGACCGAGCGGACCGATGTCCCTCTGAACTCCTCCTGCGACAATGCAAATGCAGGCTTCGTGGCTATCTGGAACTGGGGGAATCTCAGCGACGGGACCTATACTGCGGTGGCTAAAGAGAATGACGTGGAGTTTGGCCGGAGCACATTTGAGGTAGTCACTTTCGGGACGGATTTTTTGAGAGACGCAAGTGGTGAGTGCCGTGTCCCGGATTTCCCTATGCCGGGAGAGACCACGACCTTTGAATGGAATCAGGGGACTCAGCATCTGGAGGCGGTCGCGCTCGACGCCGCATGTACAGAGACGCTTAGGGTGGAGTCGGGAGAGACGTGCAGTAGCTCTATCTCTCTTATGACCCCGCTGGGCGATATCAGCCTCGGCTTTACTTTTTCTGTTGAAGACGGACAGGGGTGTATCAGTGGGGGGACTCCAGTCGATGGTTGCTATCCGGCCAGCCTGCCCGCCGCTCTGGCTGAGGTCGGGGTTAGTATCATGAAGAATACGGATGGGAGTTGGACCATTGACAGCCTTCCTTCCGTTGACCTTGAGCTGCCTTCCGGCGACCTTGGGCTGTGTAGGGTTGATCTGACTGTCGGGCCGGGAGGGATGTGTAGTGGCTCCTTTCCTTTCGCCGGGCAGGAGATTGGCTTTAGTTTTTCTGTTAATGCCGATGGACAGGGGTGTGTGGAGGTTGATGCTCCTCCTGCTCTTCAGGAGCTTATACCACCCATTCCTTGCTTTAATACCGGTCAGGAATTTGAGAATTTCCTCGACGGTTTCCAAATTTCCGGTGCCTCTGTCACCAAGAATGCCGATGGAAGTTGGACGATTAATAGCTTCCCTACCATTGACCCTGGGCTGCCCTCCGGCGACCTCGGACCGTGTAAGGTTGATCTGATTATAGAGCCAGGAGCGATGTGCGATGGCTCCATAGGTACTCCCGTCGGCGATATCGACTATACTTTTTCTGTTAAGGCCGACGGGGAGGCGTGTATCGAGGCCGAGATAGACCTTCTTCTGGACGACATAGAAGTAGATGAATGCTTCGATACCGTTGAGGCTCTTGAAGATGTTCTTGACGAGTTCGACGACGTTATCGACATCGGCGACATCGACGATTTTTTCGCCAAGAATGCCGATGGAAGTTGGACTATTCTCGACCTCCTGTAGGCGTGCTCCCTCGTAGTCGGTCTCTGAACCTCATGGCTCAGGCGCCGGCTGCTCGCCGAGGGCCACCAGAAATTCCTGGCGGAGGTAGGCGTCCTGTTCGCGGTCCAGGGCGGTCTTGAGACTGGTCGTGTGCGCCAGGCGGCCCAGCGCCCAAGCCGCATGACCACGGATCAGGGGTTCGGGATCGTGCAGGGCTGCTTGCAGCGGGCCGACCGCGGCAGGGTTGTCGCTATTGCCCAGAGCGACGGCGACGTTGCGCAGCAAACCGCGGCGCTTGGTGCGCCATACCGCGGAACGCCGGAAACGGGCTCGAAAACCGTCCGCGTCCAGCCGCAACAGCTCGGGCAGGGACGGCAACAACTCGTCCACCAGGTCGTGGCGGGGTTGGCCGAACTTGGCATTCCACGGACAGACTTCCTGGCAGATGTCGCAGCCGAAAATCCAGTTGCCGAGCTTGGGGCGCAGCGCGTGCGGAATCGGACCGCGATGTTCGATCGTTAAATAGGAAATACACAAGGGTGACTTGAGGACATAGTCCGCCGCCAGGGCGTCGGTCGGACAATCATCGAGGCAGCGCGTACAGGTTCCGCAATGGGCGCTTGGTATGCCTTCGCCCTCAAGGTCGAGGCTAACCAGAATCTCGGCCAGAAAAAACCACGAGCCCATGGCTTTGTGCAGCAGCATGGTGTTTTTGCCAAACCAGCCCAGGCCGCTGCGATACGCCCAGTCGCGCTCCAGCAACGGACCGGTGTCCACATACGGCCGGGCCCAGAGCCCCGGCTGTTGGTCTTTCAGAAAGGCAATAAACTGTCTCAGCTTTTTTGTGATGACATCGTGATAATCCGTTCCAGCCGCATAGGCGGCCATGCGACCCCGCAGCTCGTGTTGCCAATTCAGCTGAGGCAGTACGGGCGGAGAGTAGGGGAAGCCCAGGCAGATGACGCTACGGGCTTGCGGAAACGGAATATGTGGATCAATGCGTCGTTGGGGTTGCCTGGCTAAATACCGCATCTCTCCGGCAAAGCCCTGGGCCAGCCAGTCGCCGAAAAACGAGGCGCGTGGCAGCACCGACAGGCGGGTGAAGCCACACAGGCTAAAGCCGAGTTTGGCCGCGTAGGTCTGGATTGCGCTTTCGAGTGACACGGCTTCGTGGTAACATACAAACACCTGAGTCAAAACGGCCAGCAGAGGCACAGAGGGATTGACGTAGAGAAGGAGAGACCTTATCTATCTATCTTGAGGAGGCCGGTATGGACAATCTGGATCAAGAGACACAATTCCAATCCAATGATACGCCGCAGGCGGCGGTTCCTCCCTCTGATGGGCCGGCCCTGTCGCTGTCTGACCTGGCAGTGGAAAAGGTAAAAGAGACCATGCGCAAAGAGGGCCTGCCAGACGGCGGGCTGCGGATCTCGGTGGTAGGCGGGGGCTGTTCCGGCTTCCAGTATAGCCTGGGTCTTGATGCCGCTGCGCGGGACGATGATATTATTGTCGAACAGGGTGGTGTCAAACTGTTCGTTGACCCCATCAGCCACCAGTATGTGCATGGCACCATGCTTGATTATGTCAATGGGCTGCATGGCGCGGGCTTCAAGTTCGTCAACCCGAATGCGGCTCGGACCTGCGGCTGCGGCTCGTCGTTCTCAGTCTGAGTCTTTCTTCCCCAACTGAAGAAATATCTAAGGGCATGGAACTCTCCATGCCCTTTTGTTTTCCATGTCCCGCTTCGCTCATCTCATTTTCGATCTGGATGGAACTCTGGTTGACACCAAAGCCGACCTGGCAGCGGCAACCAATCATATGCTGCGGGAGCTCAGCCTTCCGCTCTTGTCCGTCGCCCAGGTTGAAAGCTTTATCGGACTCGGTGCGCGGGTGCTGATCGAACGGGCGCTGGGCCAAGAGCGGACTAATCTGGTGACGGACGGCTTCGCGCTCTTCATGGACTATTACAACGCCCATCTGCTGGATCGGACTAGACCCTATCCAGGCATGGAAACGCTGCTCGCGGCTGCCCGCGCCCAGGGGAAGTTCCTATCGGTGTTGACGAATAAACCGGAACAGCCGACCAGAGCGATTCTGTCGGGTCTGGGTCTGTCGGGTTATTTTAGTGCGGTCATCGGCGGCGACACCCTGCCGAAGAGAAAACCCGATCCGGAGGGGATTTTCGTGTTACAGCAAGCGGTTGGCCGCGCTCTCAGTGAGACGCTGCTGGTCGGCGACTCTGGGATTGATATGCGCGCCGGCCGGGCCGCCGGCATCGCCACCTGTGGGGTGACGTGGGGGTTTGGCCGCGCGGGTTTCGAGACCTGCCCGCCCACGTTTCTGGTTGAAACGGTCCCGGCGCTTCAGCAGCTTGCTGTGGGTCGGTCGCTACCCGCCTAACGGCCGGCGCAACCGCTCGGCCATGCGGACCGCTTGAGTGGTCGCTTTGACATCATGGATGCGGATAATGTGGGCGCCGTTGACCACCGCAACGGCGGCACAGGTCAGTGAGCCAATGAGACGCTCCCGGACCGTGGGCTGGCCCAGAATCTTGCCAATAAAGGCTTTGCGCGAGGCTCCGACGAGGAGGGGAAACCCGAACGACCGCAGCTCTGCGAGCTCGCGCAGCACCAGGCAATCCCATTCGTCCCAGGCCATCCCAGGCTCACGAAAAAATCCGATCCCAGGGTCGAGTACGATCCGCTGCTCCGGAATGCTGGCCTGCTCCGCGCGCGTCAGACTATCTCTCAGGGCGTTCCGGATGCGCTCCAGAGGGGGTCCGCTTTGGGGACGTTGTTCACTCGCCATCAGAATCGCGCCGGCTCCAGAACGGGCAATCAGCGCAGCCATAGCCGGATCATTCTTCAAGCCACTGACATCGTTGATAATCCGAGCGCCCGCCCGCAGGGCGGCCTGGGCCGGCTGGGACCGCTTGGTATCGGCCGAGATGGGAATCGAAACAGCCGTAGCAGTGGCTTCGACTGCTGCGGCTAAACGTTCGGTTTCTTCTGCCTCTGAAATATCAGTTTTTAGGTATGGGGCGGTGGACATGGCCCCAATATCAATGATATCAGCTCCCTCACCTGCCAGTGCATGCGCCGTTTCCGCTATCTGCTCACGATTGGTGTGGACTGAGTCCGGGTAAAAAGACTCAGGGCTGACGTTCAGAACGGCCATAAGCCGGACCGGCAGTGTGTCGCCGACCGGAATGCCCGCCAAGTGCGCGGAGAGGGAGGGAGGGAGGGGGCTCATGAGGGGCATGCTATACCGTTACTGAGCAGAAGTTGAGACCGGCCTGGGGTAGAGACGGCGGGAGCGGTATTTTTAATTTGCGGGCTCCTGCATTTTTCACTACACTAGCGTGGCATGAGATAGGAGATTAGAACTATGAAATTGTACGACTTCCCCCTCAGCCCCTACTGCCAAAAAGTACGTCTCGTGCTGGCTGAAAAAGAATTATCGTACGATAAAATCTTTGTTGATCTGACCAAGAACGAACAGCGCAGTCCCGAATTTCTCCGGTTAAATCCGTACGGCAAGGTGCCAGTCCTGGTCGATGATGAAGAAATCATTTACGACTCGACGTTTATTAACGAATATCTCGATGACGAATATCCGCATCCCCCCCTGCGACCTGAGCCGTCCGGGGACCGGGCTCGGGTGCGGATGTTTGAAGACTTTTCCGATACGTCCTTTACGGTGCAGTGTGGGCTGCTGTATGCCGAACTGCGCAAACCCGAAGAGCAAATCGACCAGGAGCGCGTGCAGCACCATCAGGGCGACCTCATTCGCGTGCTCGAATTTCTTGATCGGCATCTGAATGGCAAGGAATATCTGGTTGACGAATTTTCGTTAGCCGACCTGGCTTTTACTCCACGGCTGTTGATTCTCTCGCAGCTGGGTGTGGAACTTCCGTCTCGGCTCAGACATGTCTCTGCGTGGATTAAACGCTTATCGCAACGTCCGTGCGTGGTGCAATTGTTGAAAGAACTCAACATGGCGTAGCCTCCGGTATGGCTCCGGAGTGGAGAAATCCTGACAGCTTGGATATTTCGTGTCCCGGTGAGAAAGGCGAGGCTGCTGTGTCTGAACTACCCGATATTATTCCGGTTTTTCCGTTGCCAAATGTCGTCCTTTTCCCGCGTGTCCAGTTGCCGTTGCATATCTTTGAGCCGCGCTACCGCGCCATGGTGCGGGATGTCATTGAGGCCGAGCCACCGCTCATCGGCATGGCCCTGCTCCGGGGTGACTGGCAGGAGCAGTATGAAGGCAATCCTCAAGTATTCCCGATAGGCTGTGTGGGCAAGGTGGTGAAGACCGTGCCGCTCCCGGACGGACGGTTTAATATTCTCCTGCAGGGGCTGCGGGAATATCGCATTCAGGAAGAAATTCACGATAAGAGCTATCGCCAGGCCCGGGTGGAATGGCTCCCCGAGAGAAACCAGACGCTTGAGCCCACGCAACGTGAGGCCATCGGCGGTCTGTTAGCGTCCTATTTGCAGAAGGATGAGGGTATACAGAAATTCTTGGCAGACCCCGATATCAACGACGAGATATTCATTAATTTCTTTGCCTTTCAGCTCGACCTGCTGCCGATCGAGAAGCAAAGCCTGCTCGACGCCGCAACGCTCGACGAGCGGGCGACCTGCTTACGGGATATTCTTGACTTCAAGTTGTCAGAGGGCCGCTGGCCGGAAGGTGGGGGCGGGAGAAAAGATCGTCTCCACTAAAAACTGCCTTGACAAACACCGGTCCCCTCATAATAGTGAAGTGCGGCATATGCGGTATATAGTGGTGAGCCTGCCATACACGGAAGTAGCTAGGACCCTATGAAACGTAAAGAAGAGATGACCTGGTGGGAGCGGCTGTATATCCCGGAAATCGTGCGGGGTCTGCTTGTCACCATGACCCACTTCTGGCGGAATCTGAGCCTGCATATCCTGCACGCCCTCGGCTTCGCAAAGGGGACGCGCGCGGCGTATACGGTTCAATATCCGGAAGAGCGCAAGCGCTACCCGGACGTCTACCGGGGGAGCCACCGTTTGACGCTCAAAGAAGACGGCTCGGTCCGCTGTACCTCGTGCTTTTTGTGCGCCACGGCCTGCCCGGCCAACTGCATTCATATCGAGGCCGGGGAACATCCCGACCCCGATGTGGAAAAATTCCCGTTACGCTATGAAATCGATACCCTGCGCTGCATTTACTGCGGGATGTGCGTCGAAGCCTGTCCGTGTGACGCGATCCGCATGGATACCTATGTGCATCCGCGTATCTGGGGCTATGACCGCCAGGATTTTATCGAATCCAAAGAAGTCCTTATGAATCGCTCCCGAACCCTGGCGACGGGGGGACGGGATTCCATCATGGCTGAGATGCTGGAAAGTTATCAGGAAGCAGAGCAGAAAGTGGCCCGGGACATTGGCGCTCCTGGCGCCTGAGGCTCTCCCGCGGAGGCAGACTATGGCAAAGACCTATCAGGAACTCATGACCGAGGCCCGAGACAGCGTGCCGGAAGTCACGATAGACGACGTGCAAGCCCAAATGGAAAACGGCGCGCGGCCAACCCTGCTCGATGTGCGCGAGCGCGAAGAGTACCGCGAGGGCCATCTCGAAGGCTCGGTTCCGCTCCCGCGCGGATTTCTCGAAATGCGGATCGAAGAGGCCGTGCCGGATAAGAGTGCATCCATCGTGGCGTATTGTGCGGGCGGCGTCCGCTCGCTCATCGCCGCTCGGACGCTCAAAGAAATGGGCTATGAAAATGTGACTTCCATGTCCGGCGGTTATACCGCCTGGAAAAATGCCGGTTATAAATGGGTGGCGGACCGCCAGTTCACCCCAGATCAGATTACGCGCTATGCGCGTCATTTTACCCTGCCGGAAGTCGGGGAAGCCGGTCAGGCCAAACTGCTTGACGCCAAGGTGTTATGCGTTGGGGCGGGCGGCCTCGGGTCGCCGGTGGCCTTATATCTGGCCGCGGCCGGGGTCGGTACGATCGGCATTGCCGACCATGACACCGTTGATATGAGCAATCTCCAACGCCAGATTCTGCACACCAACGACCGGGTCGGGATGCCCAAGGTACAGTCGGCCCAGATGACCCTGAACGCGCTCAACCCGGATGTGAACGTTGTTCAATTCCAAGAGCGCTTATCTTCCGATAATGTCATGCGCATTATCGACGGGTTCGACATCGTGGTGAACGGCTGTGATAACTTCCCGACCCGCTATCTCATTAACGACGCCTGCATCATGGCCAAGAAGACGCTCGTGGATGGGTCGATCTTCCAGTTTGAAGGCCAGGTCACGGTTGTCGATCCGACCGAAGGCCCGTGCTATCGCTGCCTGTTTCCCGAGCCGCCACCGCCGGGGATGGCTCCGAGCTGTGCCGAAGCCGGGGTACTGGGTGTGTTGCCCGGCCTCGTCGGCTGCGTGCAGGCGCTTGAGGCGATGAAGATCATCCTCGGCGCGGGCAAGCCGCTTGTCGGACGGATGATGCATTTCGACACGCTCAGCTCGGAAATTCGGGTGTTAAAACTGCGCAAAGATCCGAACTGTCTGGTATGCAGCGAAAACCCGAAAATCACGGAGCTGATCGATTACGAAGAGTTCTGTGGTTTGCGACCGGTCAACGCCGCCTAGCCCGAAGGGATCTGTCTCAGCACCACTGCCTATGACCGATTCCGTCACCATAAGCGTCAAGCTTTTTGCGGCGCTGAGAAAATACACGCCGCAGGGGAGTACGGATGGAATCCCGCTCTCCCTGCCCGCTGGGGCAACTGTCCAGGATGCGGTCGATATGTTAAACATTCCACGCGAGCAGGCGGCTATGCTTGTTGTGGGAAATACCTATGTCGAAGTGGGGACGGTCCTTGAAAACGGACTGGAACTGAGCATCTTTCCGCCGCTTGCCGGTGGGGGGTGTGGCTAGCCACACACAAGAAGTGCGCCTGCCAGAGGATGATAGTGGAGAGGGGCGCGGTGCACCGTGCCCCTTTTTTCAATATTAGGGGGAGGGACGAATCGTGAGGGTTGATCTCAACGCTTTACAGGCGACCGCGGATACCTTGCGTATCCATTCACTGCGTACTACAGCCGCGGCCGGCTCGGGCCATCCGACGTCGTGCCTGTCCGCGGCTGACATCATGGCGGCCGTATTCTTTGCCGACATGCGTTTTGACCCGACAAATCCGGCCCACCCGGTGAATGACCGGTTTGTGCTGTCAAAAGGACACGCCGCTCCCGTCCTGTATGCGGCCCTGGCGGAAGCCGGGGCCCTGCCGCTGGAGCAGTTGCCCTCACTCCGCAAGTTCTCCAGTGACTTGGAAGGCCATCCAACGCCGCGCATCCCCTGGGTGGGGGCTGCAACCGGCTCACTCGGGCAGGGACTCTCGGTTGGGGTCGGTATGGCGCTGAATGGCAAACGCCTGGATAAGCTCGACTACCGCGTGTATGTCCTGCTGGGCGATGGCGAGGTCGCAGAAGGCGGCGTCTGGGAAGCGGCGGCCATGGCGTCGTACTATCGGCTCGACAACCTCATCGGCATTGTCGATGTGAACGGCCTGGGGCAGAGCGAACGGACCATGTACAACTTTGACGTGGAAACCTATCAGCGCCGTTTTGCCGCGTTCGGCTGGAACGCGCTGGTGGTTGACGGCCATAACATCGAAGAGGTCGTGGCCGCGCTCGACCAGGCCCACGCCACCAAAGACCAGCCAACCATGTTGGTTGCCAAGACCTTCAAGGGCAAAGGCGTCTCGTTTCTTGAGGATAAACCCGGCTGGCACGGAAAGCCGCTCAAGGGCGATGATCTGGACAAGGCGCTGGGTGAGTTGGAGCTCAGCAAGGGCACCCAGGTGCCCGCCGTGACGCGGCCGCAGACTAATGGATTTTCCCCGGCCGGCGTCAGCGGAAGTGTCCCCGCCCCGGCCTATGAATTGGGGGAGAAGGTTGCGACCCGGGTGGCCTATGGAACCGCCCTGGCCAAGCTCGGAGCCGTGGACCCCCGAGTGGTCGCCCTCGACGGTGACACCAAGAATTCGACGTTTGCCGAAACCTTTCTCAAGGCCCACCCGGAGCGGTATTTCGAGAGTTATATCGCCGAACAAAATATGGTCGGGGCCGCGGTGGGGCTGGCGGCCTGTGGCAAGATTCCGTTTGCCTCGACGTTTGCGGCCTTTCTTACCCGCGCGTTTGACCATATCCGTATGGCGGCCATCTCCGGCGTGACTATCAAATACGTCGGCTCGCACTGCGGGGTCTCGATTGGGGAAGACGGCCCGTCTCAGATGGGCTTGGAAGACTTGGCGATGATGCGGGCCATTCCGAACTCGGTCGTGCTCTACCCCAGCGATGCGGTCGCCACCGAACGTCTGGTGAGCGCCATGCCCGACCTGCCCGGTACGACCTATCTGCGCACGACCCGTCCGGCAACGCCGGTGCTCTATCCCAACACCGAGGAGTTTCCCCTTGGTGGCAGCAAGCTGCTCCGGTCCAGCGCTCATGACGTGCTGACAGTCGTGGCCGCTGGGGTGACGCTGCACGAAGCGCTTGCGGCCAGCGAGATGCTCACCAGCGAGGGTGTGGCTATTCGCCTGATTGACGCCTATTCGGTGAAACCGATTGATGCCCCGGGTATACTGGCCGCAGCCAGACAAACGAATAATACCGTGCTCGTGGTTGAAGACCACTATTACGACGGCGGTTTGGGTGACGCCGTGCTGAACGCGGTTGCAGCTCATGCGGTCAAGGTCCACAAACTTGCCGTGAACGGCGTTCCGCGCTCCGGTACGTCGGCAGAGTTGCTGGACGCCTTTGGCATCAGCGCCCAACATATTGCCGCCCAGGTCAAAAAGCTGGCAGCCTAATCAACCAACCTCATGCGGGGGACATCTTCTCCCTCGCTCCCTTGGGAGAGAGGGCTGGGGTGAGGGGGGAATAGCCCTATGCTTGCTTACAGAAGCCGGCGTAGTAGATGGGCTTGCCCGCGTCCATAAACTGACGTTCAAAGTCGGTCAGGATCAACTTGCCGTTCCGATTCCGCTGGTCCCGTTGCCAGGGGAATTGCGTCAGCTCGGCGACAGCCTCTAATTGTCTGACCATCTCGACAAAATACGTATGGACATCCGTGGCAAGCAATATCTTCCCGCCCGGAACGAGCGCGCGGGTGAGCGCCACGCAGAAGTCGCCCTGAAACAGACGCCGGCGGTGATGCCGCCGTTTCCACCACGGGTCCGGGAAGTAGAGGTGAAATACTGTCACGGATTCGGGCCGAATCAGGCTGTTGAGCACGCAACCGATATCGGCGGCAAGGGCGAGCACATTGTCGGGCTGTTCGCGCTCGATCAACTCTTTGATCCGATACACCCGCCGTCTGGAGAACTCGACCCCAAAGAAATTATGCTCCGGCGTGCTGTGGGCCGCCGCCAATAGGAAAGCGCCTTTCCCTGGGCCGATTTCGACCTCGACGGGATGGGCGTTGCCGAATATATCCTCCCAGGCTGGCGGGGCGAGTCGGGGCAGGGCGTTCTCGACGCTCATAGTGGAGGGAATGTAGCGGGCTGTCAGAGGTTGCGCCACTCCATGCCGAGCGCCTAGGGTCTGATTGTGAGGGGCAGGCTGATTGCCCTACAGCAGCCCCCGGCCCCCATCCACCGCAAACACCGCGCCCGTACTGAAATCGGACTCCGCGACAAATTCTTGCCTTCAGTGTCCGAACCCCGTACACAAGAGACAGGAGGGCTGCGAATGGCCCGGAACGCGGCTGGTGGCGCTCCCGTCGGTGACCACGACTCGGTAGCGCCTCCCCTGGAAAGGGCAGGGTGAGCAATGGAAGATATGACCACAGCGCAGGCGGTTGCCGCTCTCGTGCAAGCCCTGAACGCCTTATCAACGCCCAGATGGACCGATGTCGTGCAAGCTATTGTCGGCTTGTTCCAGTGTGGCCTGATCTACTTTGGGCTGCGTCAAATGAGCAAGACGTCAGAGGAGCGCAACCGGCAACTTGATCAGCACGGAGAAGCCCTCGCCGCTATCGGGGCGGGGATTCAAGCGCTGCTGAAGGAGAGAGGCAGAGAAGGGCAGGGCTGAAGGGTATTTGCCAGTCCTGGACAGTAGGCCAGTTGATACGAACAGACCTGAAGGTTTCTTACAGCAGCCCCCGCCCCCCATCTACCGAAAACACCGCGCCCGTACTGAAATCGGACTCCGCCACAAAGACAACGAGCTGGGCGACCTCTTCGGGGGTTCCGGCGCGTTTGAGCAGGGTCTTCTCGATTTCGCGGCGCTGGACCTCCTGGGGCGTGTCGTCCTGGAACAGGACCGGCCCCGGAATAACAGCGTTGACCATGACTTCGGGAGCGAGTTCCATTGCCAGCCCCTGGCTGAAGGCCAGCACGCAGGCTTTTGAGACAGAGTAGGGCAGGTAGTCGGCCCACGGGCGTTGTCCTGCCACATCGGCCATATTGATAATATGCCCCCAGCCCCACTCCTTCATGCGCAGGCCGATTTTATGCGCACAATAGAAGGTGCCGTCCAGGTTCACGTCCATAATCTGTTCCCAGTCATCAAACGTGACCGTATCAATCGGGGTACGGTAAAAGACGGCCGCGTTATTGACCAACACGTCGATGCGCCCGAAACGCTCAAGCGCCTGCTCGATCATACGGTCAACATCTGTCTCACGACTGATGTCAGCCTGAAGGGCGAGCGCCTCATGACCGGCGCTGCGGAGTTCCTGAGCGGTTGCTTCCGCTTCGGTCTGAGAAGTGTAGTAGTGAACCACGAGCTTGCAGCCGCGTTGGGCAAGCGCAAGGGCGATGGCTTTGCCTACACGCTTTGCTCCGCCGGTGACAAGAGCGACTTTAGCGTTGAGGTCCATAGGCGAATGAAGGCGTTTACGTAAACGGCTCAAACTGTGGCTGAAGAATCACCTCAGCCGGACAGGCGCGCGGCGCAGAGCTGACAATATCGTAGGCGGCTTCCGCTACGTCGGTCGGACTGAGGAGCTTGTCGCGATCAAGCCGCTTATTGTACGGAATGAGGGCGGTGTCAACCGAGCCCGGACAGAGCAAGGAGACCTTGATGCCGTAGCGTCGTACCTCCTCAAATAAGGCTTGCGTAAAGCCACGCAGGCCAAACTTGCTGGCTGCATAGGCGGCCTCGCCCGCCCGCCCGCTCAAACTGGCGGTTGACCCCAACATGATGATTGTGCCCTGCCGGCGTTCGATCATGGACGGGAGAATGTGTCTGGTCAGAGACATGGCCGCGAACAGATTCAGCCGTAACACGGATTCCCAGTCGCTCAGGCGCGATTTCACGATGGGCGTGCGCGGCGGCCCGCCACCGGCATTATTGACCAGGATGTCAATGTGTTCGTAGCGCGCGAGCGTTTTCTCCACGAGGGTGGTGACCTGCTCGGCCTGTTCTAAGTCGGTCGGAACCGAGAGTGCTTCGCCTCCGTTGTCCTGAATGCCGCGTGCCGTTGCCTGGAGTTCCTGTTTGGTCCGGGCCGCCAGCACCGTTTGCGCTCCGGCCCGAGCGAGCCTGAGGGCGATAGCTCTGCCTATACCCCGGCCCGCGCCGGTAATCAGGGCCACCTGTTCTGACAGAGGGAGAGAATGAGCCGCCATTTTGTTGCTTTTACCATGCCGGACCGGTAGTATCCAATCCGCTTTCGGCCAGGCCAAACACCGCTGGTCAGGTGAAGACAGACACACAACGAGGGAGGAGCTATGGCGTACGAATATGCAATGTATGAAAAGGATGGCCATGTTGCCACCATCACCATGAATCGCCCGGAGCGGCTGAATGCCGTGCACCCACCGGCTGCCGAGGAGTTGTCGGGAATCTGGGATGACGCACTCGGCGATGACAATACCTGGGTGATTGTCCTGACCGGCGCCGGGGACAAAGCATTTTCGGCCGGGAATGATCTTAAATACACCGCAGAGCACGGCTTCCCGAAAAAGCGGGTCAAGGGCGGTTTTGGAGGCTTAACCGACCGGACCGATATTTGGAAACCCACGATTGCGGCGGTGAATGGCTTTGCCCTGGGTGGCGGGTTTGAGATGGCGCTGGCGTGTGACATCATCGTGGCCGCCGACCATGCGCGGCTGGGGTTGCCCGAACCGCGTGTCGGCCTGGCGGCTGCCGCGGGTGGCGTCCACCGTTTGCCGCGCCAAATGCCGCTCAAGATCGCGCTTGGCTATATGCTGACCGGCAAGCATATGACTGCCCAGGAAGCGCATCGCTGGGGCGTTGTGAATGAAGTCGTCCCCCTGGCAGACCTCAAGGCCACGGTGAAACGCTGGACGGACGAAATCCAGGAATGCGCTCCCCTGTCGGTCCGGGCGACCAAACAGTGTGCCATGCTGGGGGCGGGGCTGACCTTGGACGAAGCCTTTGCCCAGTCCTACCCGGCGCTCAAGCAGATGATGAACTCCGAAGACGTGGTCGAAGGGCCACGGGCCTTTGCCGAGAAGCGCAAACCCAATTGGAAAGGGAGATAGGAAGTAGGGGTTGGGGATTAGGGGTTGGGGGTTGGAGGCGAGGGGTCCATGGCAAAGACTGAAAAATCTCCTTCCCCAACCCCCAGTTCCCAACCCCCAGCCCCCCCTTCCCACACCCACACCCTGCGGGTCCGCTACGCCGAGACCGACCAGGCGGGGATGGCGCATCATGCCGCCTATCTGCCCTGGTTTGAAGAAGGGCGGGTGGCGTTCCTGCGCGCGTTGGGCAAGCCGTACCGCGAGCTTGAAGCGGAAGGGTTTCACTTTCCGGTTCGGGAAGTCCGGTGCCGCTACCGGGCAGTCGCGCGGTTCGATGACGTGCTTAGTATGACGACGACGATTGAGGCGGTCGGCGGAGCGAGCATTCGATTCGGCTATCGGATTGTTCGCCCGGCTGACGATATCTTGATCGCGGAAGGGGCGACACAGCACGCCTGTGTTGATGATGTGGGAAAAGTGCAACGCCTGCCCCGCGAGTTGAGGGAAGTGTTGGGCCGGCGGCTTTGAGGGTCGGGTGGGTCGGGTGGGTCGATTGGGTCGATTGGGTCGATTGGGTCGATTGGGTCGATTGGGTCGGTTGGGTCGGGTGGGTCGGTTGGGTCGGGTGGGTCGGGTGGGTCGATTGGGTCGGGTGGGTCGGTTGTTGGAGCCTGCGTCTATACCGTGTCCGGCCGTTCCCGGAGCTGTCTCAGATATTTGGTGCGGGCTTGTTTCAGGAAGGCGTGCGTCTCCGGCCAGCGATAGTCTGCGTAGGTGTACACAAAAGGATGGTAGGCGGCGTGGTGATAGAGGAGCGTCACCTCGGCATAAATACCCCGCGAGAGGTAGAGCCGATGCGCCTGGGCCTTGGTTGAGGCCAGGACCAGCTTCATCCTATCAATATAGCCGGGGTCGAGATTCACGCGGCGCGGCGAAGCCGGACCCGGTGGAGCGGCAAAGGCGTATTCCAACTCGTTGGCTTCGAGCTTCAAGCGAATCAGATCTTCGGGCATGACGAGCTGCTCAAACGTCACAAAGCGCCGCAGCAGGTGACCGCCCATCTCTGAGCGGTAATAGTCTGTGGTCTCCCAGGGAAAAACGGCACTTTCCAGATCAATCCGGCCATAGGCCGCTTCCAGCCGCGCAGCCGCCTGAGCGAAGAACGTCGTATCGGCGGCAAGCAGAGCCATCAACAATTTCACTGGCGCGGGGAGGCTCGGCGTGCCCATATGCGGGGGGACCTACGGGGTCGGGGATTTCTTCAGAGCCAGCAGACGGTCGTAGACGGCATGGGCGACAGCGTCTTTGGACATCAGGGGGAGGGGTTCTTGCTGGCCGGTTCGGTCCAACAGGGTCACGATGTTGGTATCGCCGGCGAATCCGGCCCCTTCTTGGGTCACATCGTTGGCCACGATCATATCCAGGTTTTTCGAGCGCAGCTTGCGCTCGGCGTTTTGGAGGACGTTTTCCGTTTCCGTGGCAAAGCCGACCAGCAGCCGATTGCCCTTGTCCCGGCCGAGTCCGGCCAGCATATCCGGATTGCGGTCGAGCGGGATCGAAAAGTCGCCGTCCTTTTTTTTGAGCTTCTGAGTAGCAATTTGGGCCGGTCGATAGTCGGCAATAGCCGCGGCCGAGACGACGATGGTGGCCCGAGGGTAGTGGGCGAGGACGGCCTGCTGCATTTCGAGTGCGGTCCGCACCGAACACAGCCGCACCCCGAGCGGGGCGGCCAGGGCGGTCGGCCCACTGACTAAGGTGACCTCGGCTCCCCGCTGGTGGGCAATGCGGGCCAGGGCAAAACCCATTTTCCCGGTCGAGCGGTTGGTGATAAAGCGAACCGGATCAATGGGCTCACAGTTGGGACCGGCCGTCACGATGACCTGCTCGCCCTGCATATCCTTTTTTGTCAACCTGGCTTCCACGCACTCGACAATCTGTTCGGGCTCGGCCAAGCGGCCCTTGCCCTCATAGCCACAGGCCAGTTCTCCCTCCGCGGGCTCGATAATATGGTGGCCAAAACGCTGGAGTGTCTTGAGATTTTCCTGTGTTGCCGGATGGGCATACATATGGACATTCATGGCCGGAGCAATGACGACCGGAGCCCGCGTGACCAGGAGCAGGGTTGACAGCAGATCGTCGGCGAGTCCGTGGGCGAGCTTGGCCAGGATATTGGCGGTTGCCGGCGCAATAAGAATCAGGTCGGCCGTATCCGCCAGTCGGATATGCCCGATTTCGGATTCTTGAGTCAGGTCAAAAGTGTCAGTCGAAACCGGATTGCCGGACAGCGATTGCAGGGTGAGCGGCGTAATGAACTCCTGGGCGTTTTTGGTCATCACCACGCGCACACTGGCTCCGGCCTTGACCAAGAGGCGGACGAGTTCTGCCGCCTTATAGGCGGCAATGCCGCCGCTTATGCCAAGAACGATGCTTTTGTTTTGTAGTACCATGCCGATAGCGGAGCCCGAGGCCCCCTCCACTTTTTTTAACCGTATGCTCTTTTTGCATCATACGAGGGAAAAGAGGAGGGGGGCAAGGTCTTGAGGCTGGACCAGCGCTCCGCAGACCGGCGGGGATTTTACCTGACTGATAAGATAGTTGCACTCCTTGACGTTTTTTCCCCCTTTGGCATTATGTGGGAAGCCTCAGGACGGGTCTGAGGGAATGTTGACTGATTTGAGTGTAATGTGTCTGCCAAAGCCAGCCGCCCGCAACCAGATTCCTTTTCTCCACAAGACTGCGTCGCTGTCGAGCTTGAGCAGGTTGAAGAACGGCTCACCGGGCTCCTCCAATCTCGCGAACAACTGCTGAGCGATATCGGGAATTATCTGGTTGGGGCAGGCGGGAAACGCGCCCGGCCAACCGTCGCCTTAATGGTGTTTCGCGCCTGTGGCGGAAAAAACGTGAACGACATCGTCGATGTCGCCGCCGCCCTGGAACTCATTCACTCCGCCTCTCTCCTGCATGACGACATCATTGATGAAGCGGAGACACGGCGTGGGAAAGAGTCGGCCCTGCACCGCTTTGGGCTGGCCGAGACCTTAATAGCCGGGGATTTTTTATTCGGCCGGGCCTTTGCGCTGTGCGGTCGTTTTGAGGAAAAGGTCATTACCTGGGCGACGGATGCCTGTATCAGCCTGACTGAAGGAGAAGTCTTGCAGGACCGCTTGCGCCACGATCCGAGCGTGACGCGGGACGACTATCTGGAAATCATCGAACGCAAAACCGCCTCCCTGTTTGCCCAAGGGGCGCGGATGGGGGCGCATCTTGCCGGGGCTTCGTCGGAGGTGATTGAGGGCCTGGCCGAGTCCGGCTACTGTCTGGGTATGGCCTTCCAGATTGTTGATGATGTCCTTGATGTGGCCGGCGACGGCAACCGGACCGGCAAGCCAACCGGGGCCGACCTCAGAGACGGCAATCCGTCTCTGCCGCTCGTGCTGGCGCTGGCCCATGCGCCTGAGGTCAGACGGGTCTTTGAGAAACAGTCGCCGAGTCAGCAGGAAATCGACGGTGCACTGGAGCAGGTGCGCCGTTCCGGGGTGCTGGACGAAGCCACGCGTATGGCTCACGCCTATGGCAAACAGACCCTCAAGGCGTTAGAAGTGTTGCCGCCGTCTCCCTATTACGACGGTCTGGCTTTTTTTGTGTCCCAGCTTGTCAATCGGACTGCCTAGGCATATCCTCGACAAGTAATGGCCACTGACTCGCCACACGCATTACTGGCCCAGATTAGCCACTCCCTACACACGTATGCACAGGAGTTGCAGACTGGCGGCGTTGAGGGCTTCCCACCCGCTCCGCCCCCTTCGACGCCATCGGCTGACGAGGATACTCCAGGACCAGCTGCCGACAGTCGTGTGGAAACACACCAGCCTCAGCGGTCCGCTGAGGCTCCCGCACCGACCGCGGATTTCCCGGCCTCGTCTCCGAACCCTATTGCCCCGCCGGCCCCAGCCGAGGAATCCGCTCTGGCTGCGGTCCACACGCTCACACAGCTCCGAGCCGAAATTGGCGACTGCCAGCGCTGTCGTTTGTGTGAAAAACGCAATAGTATCGTCTTCGGGGTCGGCAATCCCGACGCAGAGATCGTGTTTGTGGGTGAAGGGCCAGGCTACGAAGAGGATAAACAGGGCGAACCCTTTGTCGGACGGGCCGGGCAGTTGCTGACCCAGATCATTACCAAAGGCATGCAGATGCAGCGGTCGGACGTCTATATTGCCAATGTCGTCAAATGCCGTCCGCCTGAAAATAGGAACCCCGAACCTGATGAAATCGCGGCGTGTGAGCCCTTTCTGCTCAAACAGTTGGAGATCATTCGACCCAAGATTATTATTACTCTGGGCAAGTTTGCCGCTCAGACGTTGCTGAAGGATACGACCCCCATTACCCGCTTGCGCGGCAAATGGCAGTCCTATCACGGCATCAAGCTGATGCCGACCCTGCATCCGGCCTACCTGCTGCGCAACCCGAAGGATAAGCGTCTGGTGTGGGAAGATATTAAAGCCGTACTCCGAGAAATAGGGCGTCTCTAGCGTGCGAAAACATTGCCGTACCGTGCGGTCCGTCCGCCTCTTTTCCTGGGTCTGTCTCCTGACGGGCCTGGGCCTGCTCATTGGTGCATCCGCACACAGTCAGTCCGCCCATATCAACCGGATTGTTATTGACGCCTCGATCAATCCGGCGGTGGGTGATTTTATTCACGAGAACATTGGCCAGTCGGCCCAAGAGGGTGCCCTGGCGCTGATTATTCAGCTCGATACCCCAGGCGGCTTGCTGAACTCAACCAAGAGTATCGTCAAAGACATGCTGGGCGCTCCGTTGCCCGTTCTGCTATACGTCTCGCCCAGCGGGGCGGGAGCCGGCTCGGCTGGCGTGTTTATTACGCTGGCCGGTCATATCGCGGCGATGGCTCCGGGCACAACCATCGGCGCGGCCCATCCGGTTGCCAGCGGCGGGCAAAATATCGAAGGCGATATGCGGGAAAAGATCGAAAACTTCACGGTTTCCTTTATTGAATCCATTGCGCAGCGCCGGGGTCGCAATGTCGAGTGGGCAGAGAAGGCGGTCCGCGAAAGTGTCTCGATCACCGAGGTCGAAGCCCTGGAGAAGAACGTGGTTGATCTTGTTGCTACGGATGTGCACGATTTGCTGAGCCAGGCCAGTGGACGTGAAGTTGAGGTTGGCTCAGAAAAGATCACCCTGGATTTTGCAGCCGCCCAACTGAGTGAGGGCCGCTTCAATATCGTGACGGTCGAGATGCGGCTGAAGCATAAGGTGCTGAACATCCTGGCCGACCCCAATATCGCCTACCTGCTCATGATGGCCGGCATGTTGGGTCTGTATCTTGAATTCTCGAACCCCGGTCTGCTGTTCCCCGGTCTGGCGGGCGGCATTTGTTTGATTCTCGCGCTGACGGCCTTTCAGGTCTTACCCATCAATTACACCGGTCTGGTCTTAATCGGCCTTGGCATGACGCTGCTCATAGCCGAGATGTTTCTGCCGAGTTTCGGCATCCTGGGCGTCAGCGGTATTGCCGCCTTCGTGTTGGGCTCGTTGTTCCTGTTCGATACGCCGGACGCCGAGCTGGCGGTCGATCGCGGCATTATTTTTGCCGCCTCGCTGGCCGTGGGGACCTTCATGTTTATTGTCGGCTCACTCGCCGTGCGGGCGTGGCGCCGCCCGGCCGCGTCAGGACTGGAGGGACTCCAGGGAGAAATAGGTGAAGTCCGCACCCCGCTGGCTCCACAGGGAAAAGTCTGGGTGCATGGCGAGTATTGGACGGCTCGGAGTGACGAAGAGATTGAAGTCGGTCAAAAGGTCCAGATCGTCGCCGTCGATCATATGATTCTGCGGGTCCGCCGCGCAACGAGTTCAGGATGAAAAGGGGGATAATCCATGTTTGGTTTCGGTCCGGTCGTCACGTTTCTGATTATAGTTTTGGTACTCCTTGCGAGCGGTATCAAGGTTCTGCCCGAATATGAGCGGGGGGTTATTTTTCGACTTGGACGACTAGTGAAGCAGCGTGGTCCAGGACTGATCTATGTTATCCCGGTGATTGAACGCATGGTCCGTATGGACATGCGGACGATTACCCTGGACGTTCCTCCACAAGACGTGATCACTAAGGATAACGTTTCGATCAAAGTCAATGCTGTCCTCTATTTCCGTGTCCTAGAGCCCAGCAGCGCAACGATTGAGATTGAGAATTATCTGTTTGCCACCTCGCAACTCGCCCAAACGACGCTGCGGAGTGTCTGCGGCCAAGCCGAACTGGACGAGCTGCTCTCCGAGCGGGATAAGATCAATTCCCATCTGCAAGAGATCGTTGATACCCAGACCGACCCGTGGGGGATTAAGGTCTCATTGGTTGAGGTCAAACATATTGACCTGCCTCAGGAGATGCAGCGGGCGCTCGCAAAACAAGCGGAAGCCGAGCGTGAACGCCGGGCCAAAGTGATTAATGCCGAGGGCGAATTCCAGGCCGCCCAGCGGCTGGCCGATGCCTCTGTCATCATCGAACAACATCCGGTCGCGCTCCAACTGCGGTATCTGCAAACGCTTTCTGAAGTAGCAACGGAGAACAACTCAACTACCCTCTTCCCGATACCGATTGATCTCTTGCAGCCGTTTCTGCGCGGGCTGGGCGGACCGGCACCAACGGACAGCCCACCAGATAATTCGACAACGTAAGAGGTCTTTCTTGCCAGTCGGTTGACTCAAGATGTATTCCCCTCTCCCTCGCGGGGGAGGGGAATGTCAGCTCTCCTGAATGGAACTTTCTGATTTCGACTACGACCTGCCGGCCGGGTTAATCGCTCAAGAGCCGGCAAAACAACGCGATCAGTCCCGTCTGCTGCGCGTGGGGCGAGGCGAGGCTTCCCTCTCGCATCATCGGTTTTCGGACCTGCTCGGCCTGTTGCCCAAAGACTGCGTGCTGGTCTGTAATAACACTAGGGTTATTCCGGCCCGCTTGCGCGGGAAGAAGACCACGGGCGGAAAAGTCGAACTCCTCCTCGTTCGGCGGACGGCTGCTGAGGGAGAAGTCTGGCAGGTCTTGTGTAAGGGCGGCCAGAAACAGAAAGTCGGCGGCCGGATTAATTTTGCGGATCATTTTTGGGGTAAGTGGGTGGAAGTGCCGCGGGCCGGTCAGGGGAGTATGCGCTTTTTCCCGGAAAAGGATTTTCAACGGCTCGTCGAGCAACACGGAGAAGTCCCGCTGCCGCCGTATATCAGGCGTTTGCCAGGCCGGCATGCGGCAGACCAGGAGCGCTACCAAACGGTGTATGCCCAGCAACCCGGTGCGGTCGCCGCCCCGACTGCCGGGCTGCATTTTACGCCGGCCTTACTCGACAAGCTGGTCCGGAGTGGCATTCAGCTCTGCTTTGTCACCCTGCACGTTGGGCTGGGCACGTTTCAACCTATTCGGGTGGAGCGGGTCGAGACGCATACCATGGGAACCGAATCCTACGAAATCGAGGCGGCGACCGCAGAACGCATCAACACGGCCAAGGCGTCCGGGAGAAAAATTATCGCGGTTGGGACAACCACGACACGCGCGCTCGAATCGTCCGCCCAACAGACGAGCCGCGTTCGGCCCGGCCCGAATCAGTCCGACTTGTTTATCTATCCCGGCTATGAATTTCGGGTGACAGACGGCTTGATCACCAATTTCCATCTGCCCCGTTCGACCCTGCTGCTGCTGGTGTCGGCCTTCGCCGGACGCAAGCGTATACTGCACGCCTATGCGGAAGCGGTGCAGCGGCGCTACCGGTTTTACAGTTATGGGGACGCGATGTTGATTATGTGAGAGGGGATGTCCCTGGCTTGGAGCTGTTCACCCGTAACAAAGTCGAACTAGGCCGCTATTCGTTCCGTGGGTAGCGGAACTTCTACGTAGGCAAAGACCAGTTCTTGAAATGCGGGATTCTCCAGATGGTGCTCAACCGGTTGACGCTCGGGGACCGCTTGGCCGGCTTCCCGATACGCTTCCACATTGATCCGAATCGCTTCACTGGCCGCTTGCTTTGCGGCTTCTATTGTTTCTCCGTGTGTCACGATTGCTAAATCGGGCACTTGTACGGCAAACCCCACGTCCGTTTGTTCCAACATGATGAGGTATCGCATTACGTAACCTCTAGTCTGATCACTGCAATACAGGAGCCACAGCAAAACTTTTTATCCAGTTGCTCTGTTCGATAGTATCCGGGACTGCACATCCTCGTGCCTGACTAATTTGGGCCAGAGCGGCTTCTGGGTCTATCCCGGCTGAGACGAGTAAAAGAGCCGCTATCAGGCTTGAGCGTCCAATTCCTTGGCGGCAATGGACGGCGACGGATTTGCCAGCTTCAAGTGTCGTCTCCAGTTTCTGTACTAAGTCAGCCGTTGCCTTTCGTGACGCAGGGACTCCTCGGTCCGGGATCGGATAGGCATGGAATTGGATGCCTCGTTCCTGGCACAAAAGGGCTTCCTGATTCAGTTCAAGCTCGGTGTTTTCATCTTGGGTGAGCAGTGAAACCACTACATCCAGCCCGGCTTCCTGCCAGGAGCGGACTTCCTCTTCGAGCCAGTCGCCTCCGCGCGGACGCGGGACGATGGCCAGGCCACCGGGCCAGGGGACTTTTATCCAATACATTGCGAGTAGATTATACCAATTGAGAAGAAATTGCCTGAAACCGCTAACAGGGATGTCTAGGTATTTATAGCCGGGTACAGGACCCACGGGTTGTCCACACGTTTCACATTTCTTCTTCTTACGCTTCTCTGAATAGAGCCTTAACGATTGTATTGGTGGGTCCCCTGTTGAGGGATTACCATCTGTAAAGAGATTGCCATGTGCGAGAGCATTACGAATTATAGCCAGCACTTCTGAAACATCTTTCTTTCTGACACTTATGGTAGGGGACTCCCAAGAACTTGGTCCATTACCGAAGTGCTTTGTAAACCCGGATAGCCACTCTCCCGTATCTCTGGACAATAAACTTTTGCTCCACGTCGTGTTAAGTTCCTCCTTCTTAAAGCCCAACAGATCCTCTTCGAAGAATGCCGAGTCCGAGTCTGGATGCTTACTCTGCGTCCGCTCACGAGGAATAAGGAATGCGGATGATGCGGCCATTAAGAGCAAAGTCACTTCCCTGTCTCGCTCCTCTGCATCTGGCCCAAAGCGCTTAAGAATATCAATGCAACGCTCCGGGAAATCGACAATATAGTCGCGATACGCGGTCCTAGATTCTCCTTGGAATTTGATAGGGAACATTTTATCAATGTTTTTCTATACATGATCTCATAAATCTCACGCTGCGACATCTATTCTATAACGCAGTTGCCAGCCCCCGAAAAAACGCATAAAACGGCTCGACAGGCCCAAAGAACAATTCGTATTTTCACGCTATCCCCGTTCATGTTTCAGTTCACGACGATACAGACAGATTCGGCGACCCAGGCACGCCTCGGCGCGTTGCAGACCGCGCATGGCAGCGTGGCCACGCCGGCGTTCATGCCGGTGGCAACCCAGGGCACGGTGAAGTCCATGACCCCCCAGGAGCTGCGGACCATAGGCGCTGAGATCATCCTGGCCAACGCCTATCATTTGTATCTGCGACCGGGTGTCGAGTTGGTCGAGCAGGCGGGCGGGTTGCACACCTTCATGGGCTGGGATGGACCGATTCTCACCGATAGCGGCGGCTATCAGGTGTTCAGCCTGAAATCGCTGTCTACGGTCACGGAAGACGGGGTGGAATTTCGGTCGCATCTGAACGGCTCGCGCCATCAACTGACGCCCGAAAGTGTGGTTCGCGCCCAAGAGCGTCTGGGGGTCGATATTGCCATGGTCCTGGACGAGTGCGTGCCGGCGCCGGTGGAGGCGGCCGAGGCGGAACGCGCGGCCCATCTGACCGTCCGTTGGGCAGAGCGCTCGTTGGCGGCCAAGCAACGGGACGACCAGGCCGTCTTTGCCATTGTCCAGGGCGGGATGTTTCCGGCCCTGCGCGAAGAGAATGCGCGCGCGCTCGTTGCGCTGGGCTTCCCCGGCTATGCGGTCGGGGGCCTGAGCGTCGGCGAGGCACCGGCCCTGACGCACGAGTTGGCCGCCTATACGATCCGCTTCTTACCCGAGAGTTGCCCGCGCTATTTGATGGGGGTGGGGACGCCGGAACAGCTCGTCCGCTACGTGGCGCTCGGGTTTGATATGTTTGACTGTGTCATGCCCACGCGCAATGCCCGCAATGGCACGCTCTTTACCTGGCAGGGCAAACTCAATATCCGGCGGGCCGAGTATGCGGCTGACTTTCGACCCATCGAAGATAGCTGTGCGTGCTATACCTGCCGGCACTTTTCTCGGGCGTATCTACGCCATCTGGCCGTGGCTGGCGAAATCCTGTCGGCGCGGCTGAATACCCTGCATAATTTGTATTTCTATCAACGTTTGATGCGCACCATGCGCGAAGCCCTGGCTGCGGGCCGCTTTGCCGAGTTTGCGCGGCCGTTCCTGGAGGCCCATACGGCCGAGGGCACGCAGCCAACACAGGAGAGTGTCTCATGAGTCTTGCCTTTGCCCAAAGCGGAGCCGCACCGGAAGGCCCCGGCCCGCTGGTCCAATTTTTTCCGCTGATCCTGATCTTTATCGTGTTCTACTTCTTGCTGATTCGCCCCCAACAGCAAAAGTCAAAAGCACACCGGACCATGCTCGGTGAACTCAAACGGAATGACGAAGTCGTGACGGTGGGTGGCCTGTACGGACGCATCATGGAAATCGGGGAAAAAGTCGTGACGCTCGAACTGGCGCAAAACGTTCGCGTTCGGGTCGAACGCTCCAAGATCGAGGCCGTGGCTGAAGAGGGGAGCAGCAAGAAGGCGAGTGGAGACAAGAAGTCGGGAAAGGATAAATAATGCCCCAGGGTCTGCGTTATCGTATCCTTTTGATTGTCGCTCTCACGCTGTGGGGGAGTCTCTATCTGATCCCGTCTTTCAGTCCCGCGCTGCCGAGCTGGTGGCCGTCCTTTCTGCCCTCCCACCAGATTCGTCTGGGCCTTGATCTGCGCGGCGGTACATATCTGTTGTTGACGGTTGACCTGGAGAAGGCGGTGGAAAACAGCCTGGACCGGTACGCCGAAGAATTCCGGCGGGCGCTGAGTGAGGCCGAAGCCGGCATCGTCAATATCCGGCGCGAAGGCAATACCCTGCGCTTTTCCGCCACCTCCGCCTCAGACCGCACGACCGTGCGCGAGATTCTGGCCGACCGCTTCCCCATTCTCGAACCCCGGATCGGCACCGGCTCAAGCTCGGATATTGTGGTTGACCTCGACAGCCGCCAGATCGAGGCGCTCCAACAGTACGCGGTCGATCAATCCCTGGAAACCATACGCAACCGGATTGACCAGTTCGGCGTGGCCGAACCCGTCATCCAACGTCAGGGCGATCGGGATATTCTGGTCCAACTGCCCGGTATCCAGGACCCCGAGCGCGCCAAGGAATTGATCGGCAGAACCGCGGTGCTGGAATTCAAGCTGGTGGCGGAAGAGGGCAGTACGCGCGAAACCGAGACCCTGAACGGCCAAGACCGCGACCCGCTGAGCGGGGAGCCGATCCGGACCTCCTATACCCTGGAAAGACAGACCTTGCTCACCGGCGACGGGGTATCAGATGCCCGCGTGCGTCCCAGCGTCGATATTGAAGGGCCCTACGTCGAGCTGATTCTGAACAATCGCGGGGCCGAGATCTTTGAAGAAGTAACCGGAGCCAATGTTGGCCGCCGTTTGGCCATTGTGCTCGATAATACGGTCTATTCGGCCCCCGTGATCCGCGACCGGATCGGCGGCGGACACGCCTCCATCACCGGCGGGTTCGATATTAAGGAAGCCCGTGACCTGGCCATTGTGTTACGCGCCGGTGCGCTGCCCGCGCCCGTCACCATCGCCGAAGAACGGACGGTCGGACCGTCTCTGGGGCGGGACTCCATCGAACAAGGAACCATGTCCTTTGTTATTGGCGGGGTCCTGGTCGTGGTCTTCATGGTCGTGTATTACAACCTGGCCGGCCTCCTGGCAGACCTCGCCCTGGGGCTGAATATCCTGCTGCTCCTGGCCGCCCTGGCCATGTTTGACGCCACCCTGACCCTGCCGGGCATTGCCGGCATTGTCCTTACCGTGGGCATGGCGGTGGACGCCAATGTGCTGATCAACGAACGCATACGCGAAGAGGTGCGACTCGGCAAAGGGGCGCGGGCCGCGGTGGACTCCGGCTATGAGCGCGCCCTGCCGGCTATTTTTGACTCGAATATCACCACGTTTTTATCGGGCCTGATCCTGTTTCAGTTCGGCTCCGGCCCGATCAAAGGCTTCGCCGTCACCCTGTGTATCGGGATTATGAGCACGGTGTTCACCACGGTGTTCTGTACGCGGGCGGTGTATGACTATTTTCTGGCGCGGCGGCGTCTCAACACCCTGAGCATCTGAGCCGGGCGGGCAGCCAGGAGTGCAAGAGCATGGAACTGATTAAAGCCGGCACAACGATTGATTTTCTGCGCTACGCCAAAAGCGCGTATCTGTTTTCCGCTCTGCTCATCCTGCTCGGTATCATCGCCTTTTGGTATCGGGGCGGCTTGAACTATGGGGTTGATTTTGCGGGCGGGACCATCGTCCATGTCAAATTCAGCCAGCAGACCGATGCGGCGAGCATTCGTGCTGTTGTCTCCCAAACGGATATTTCAGACATTACGGTCCAGGATTTCGGGCAAAACGGGGATGAATTCCTGATTCGTATTCCCAAGTCGGAAACGGGCGCGGAAAATTTCTCGAATCGGATTCGCCAGAGCCTGGCCGACGGCTACGGTCCTGAAGCGTTCGATGTCCAACGGGTCGAAAGCGTCGGCCCGAAAGTCGGGCGGGACTTACGCCAGAAAGGCATTCTGGCCGTTGTGTTCGCCACCTTCATGATGGGCGGCTATATTGCTTTCCGGTTTGAGCCCCGGTTCGGAGTGGGTGCGGGGGTCGCCCTGGTCCACGATGTCCTGGTGACCACCACCGTCTTGCTCGTGGCCGATATTGAGTTCGATCTGACCGTTGTGGCCGCGCTGTTGACCGTCATCGGCTATTCGGTCAACGACACGGTCATTGTGTGCGATCGCGTGCGAGAAAATATGCGCAAGCTGCGGCGTGAAACGATGCGGACGATCATCAACCGCAGCATTAACGAAACCCTGAGCCGCACGGTGATTACGACCGGCACGGTCCTGATGGTCATCCTGGCCCTCTTCTTTTTGGGTGGCTCGGTGATTCATGCCTTTGCCCTGGTTCTGCTGGTCGGGATGACGATCGGCACGTATTCATCCATCTATGTCGCCAGCCCGGTTGTCCTGTTGTGGGAAAAGGGGCCCACCCGGCAGTGAACGGGTCAGGCGCCCGGCTCGAAAAACGCTGGCTTCTGCGGCCGGCTGACCCGAGGCGGGTTCAGGACCTGATCGAGTCAAGCCAGCCCGAACCGCTCTCTCCGGTCACGGCGCGGCTGCTCGTCAACCGTGGCATCGATACTGCGGAAAAGGCGGCCACGTTTTTATCGCCCACCCTGCGTACGGGTCTTCGTTCGCCCAGGCTCTTTCCCGATATGCGGCGCGCGACCGACCGTTTGCTCCAGGCCCGCGAGCGCGGCGAGCGCGTGTGTATCTGGGGCGACTATGACGTTGACGGCGTGACCGGCAGCGCTCAGCTCATCCTGTTCCTACGGGAAATCGGTATGGAGCCGAGGCTGTATATTCCCCACCGGACGCGGGAAGGATACGGACTGAATACGCCGGCTATCGAGCAACTGGCCGGTGAGGGCACGCGGGTCCTGGTGACGGCCGACTGCGGAGCGAGCAGCCATCAGCAGATTGCGCGGGCGCAGCAGCTCGGTATCGATGTGATCGTGTGTGATCACCACCACGTCCCGGAGGAAAAGCTGCCGGCCTATGCGGTGCTGAACCCGATGGAAGCGGGCTGTCCCTTCTCTTTTTCCGGACTGTCCGGGGCCGGCGTTGCGTTTTATTTGCTGATGGGGCTGCGGATGCAACTGCGTGAGCAGGGGGAGCAGCCCGTTCCTGACCTGCGGCTCTATTTGGACTTGGTTTGTTTGGGGACGGTGGCCGACCTGGTGCCCTTGATCGAAGAAAACCGGGTGCTCGTCACCCACGGTCTGAGACAAATCGCACACAGCCAACGCCCCGGTATTCGTGCCCTGCGGGCGGTGAGTGGTGACGGCGCGGTGACGGCGAGTTATATCGGCTTTCGTCTCGGACCGCGCATCAATGCCGGTGGGCGGTTGGCCGAGGCGAAGAAGGCGGTGGAACTGCTCACCACAACGGATGCCGAACGCGCCCGCTTTCTGGCGGCTGAGCTGGACCAGGAAAACATCGATCGCAGAGCCATCGAAGAAGAAATCTTGCAACAGGCGCTCGCCCTGGCGCAGGCCCAGCTTGAACAGGGCCTACGCCACAGCTTTGTCCTGGCCTCTCCCGAATGGCACCCTGGGGTGATTGGCATTGTTGCCTCCCGCCTGGTCGAGCGCTTTGGACGCCCGACCATCCTGATTGCGATAGCCGGCGATATGGGCAAAGGGTCGGGGCGCAGCCCCGCCGCTTTCCACCTCTACAAAGGCCTGCGGGCGTGTGCCGAGCATCTGGTTGGTTATGGTGGGCATCGCCAGGCGGCCGGGCTGTCGATTCGGGCGGCGTCAATACCGACCTTCGCCGACCGGTTCGAGGCGGTCGTGCGCCAGCAACTGACTCCCGATGATCTTGTCCCCCTTATTGAGTTTGACGCTGACCTTGATGTCGGGCTGGTCGGACCGGAACTGCTGGATGAATTGCAGCGTCTGCAGCCGTGTGGGTCGGGCAATCCGGACGCGGTGTTTCGGTCTTCGCAGACTGAAGTGGTCAGTGCCCGCATCGTCGGTGATCAGTCCCACGGAAAAGCCGGACACCTCAAGCTCGTGCTGCGCTCTGCCCAGGGCGGGCGGCCTGTCGATGCTATCGGGTTCGGGATGGGCGACCGTCCCGTTGTCCCCCGCCAGCAGGTTGATGTACTCTACACCCCAACGCTGAACGTCTGGAATGGACAGGCGAGTCTTCAGCTTCGCCTGCGCGATCTGAAAGCGCACTAACCCTGCGAAATTACACGGACATTGACGATTAAGGGGGGGTGTGGTATACCCAGCCACCAATCTGAATTGTGCGGGAAATACAGAGCTGTGGAAGAGAAGGAAGAAGTGCTGCTCAATAGCCGACAGGTGGCCGGGCTGCTTGAATTGAGCCCGGATACGGTCAACGAGCTTGCCCGGAAGAACATCCTCCCCGGTGTCAAACGGGGCAGGCAGTGGCGGTTTCGTCAGCAGGACATCACGCTTTTTAAGAAACAGCAACAAAAGCAGGAAGCCGCCTAGACTTTGAGGAAGGATAGCGGGTGCTGGCTACACACAATGAGCGGGATACCCGGCGCGCTCACGAGAGCAAGATTTACTCCGAGTTTTCCCATCTCTACGATAAAATCTTCGCGCGTTTCTTTACCGACCGTATCTCTGCGGTTGTCCAGGGCCTTAATATTCAGCCCAGCGCAAGCGTGCTCGAAGTCGGGGTCGGAACCGGCCTGTCCATGGAGGCCTACCCCTCCCATTGTGAGGTGACCGGGGTAGACCTGGCTCCCGATATGTTGGAGCGCGCCCAGCAACGGGCGGACGAGAAGCAGTGGTGCCATTTTCGTTTACTGACGATGGACGCCCTGAGCCTCGATTTTCCGGACGACTCTTTTGACTATGTGACCTCGTTTCACGTCATTAGCGTCGTGCCTGACCCGGTGCGGATGATGCGTGAGATTCATCGGGTCTGTAAACCTGGCGGAAAAATAGCCATCATCAACCATTTCCGCTCGACCAAGCCGATTATTGGCCCCATTGTTGGTGCCCTTGACCCGCTCACCAGACGGCTGGGCTGGAGCGCCTCACTGCGTCTGAAACAAGCCTTTGACGATATTCCTATCCGTATTGAGAAGCAGTATAAAACCCACCCGATGTCCTTGTTTACGGTGGTGTTGGCCGAAAACCTGAAGAATGGAACTGCCCCGGAAAACAGTCCGGACAGGTAGCTTGGCGCCGACCGGAACGGTACCCATCTCGCGTAATTGTACCCCCCCAAGCCTGTCCCTGGCTGACCGGAACACGGTTTCCCTCGACCGTGATGTTAGAAATTTGTCGGCCGGCCAACCGCGGCCAGGAGCAGATGGGGGAAATCCACCGTCATGCCGTCAACCCCGGCGTCAATGGCCGCCCGCATCAGAGCCGGGTCTTTGATGCCCCACGCCCGGACTTCGAGGCCCGCGGCTTTCCAGGCGGTGACCAGCGCACGCGAAAGAAATGGGGCCGGCGGGCAGATTTGGTCAAACCCGGCGTCCAGCACGCGCTGGGTGGTTTCCGGTTTGACATCAATCGTCAGGAGGCCGACTTTCGTCGCGGGGGCGTGGGTCTTGAGATTGTGGACAATGGGAAAGAAAAACGACGAGAAGGTGACCTGGGCCAGCAGCTCCAGGTCGCGGACCATGTCGAGCACCCGGAGTTCTATGCCGCGCTGCTTGACTTCGAGCACGAGGTGCGTCCGTGTGCCGTAACGCGCCAGCGTTTCCCGGAGTAGGGGGACGCGCGCGCCCGCATGGTCTGGGCTGAACCAGGAGCCGGCATCGAGCTCTTTCACGACTGACCAAGGGGTGTCGTGCACAACCCCCGACCCATCGGTCGTCCGGCTCAGGTTTTTGTCATGAATCAGGACCAACTCACCGTCGCTGGTGGCATGTACATCGGTCTCGATTGCGTCAACGCCGATCGACAGCGCCCGGTCAAAGCTGGCCCAGGTGTTCTCCGGCGCGAGTGCCGCCGCGCCGCGATGTCCAATCACCTGCATGAGAAAAACCGCTACCCGGACAAATCCCGGCTGCCCGTGTCTTAATTCAACTCCTGACTCGAATAGCCCAGAATACGCCGCGCAATAATGAGCAGGTTGATCTGCTGGGTGCCCTCATAAATATCGCTGATCTTGGCGTCCCGCATCCATTTTTCGAGCAAGGTCTTGCGCGAATAGCCCAGCGGGCCAAGCAGCTCGACCGCCTTCTGGGTGACCAGGGTCACCATGCTGCCGGCTTTGGCTTTGGCCATAGACGCTGCGAGATTATTCTGGATGCCCTGGTCGAGCATCCAGGCCGCCCGCCACACCAACAGCCGCGCGGCCTGGAGATTGGCTTCCATCTCCATAAAGTCCCGCTCAAGCGTGGTCAGCTTGGTCGGCGGAGTCGTGTAACGAATGCTGACCCCTTCTGCCTCAAGCGTCTCGCGGACATAATCCAGCGCGGCCCGCGCCACCCCAATCGCGCTGGCCGCCACCAGCGGCCGGGTGGCGTCAAACGTGGCCATGACCCCCTTAAACCCGGTGGTCGATTGTTTGACCTCGGCCTGGCCGAGAATATTATCGAGCGGAATCCGACAGTCTTCAAAGACGAGCATGGCCGTGTCCGAGGCGCGGATGCCCATTTTGTCTTCCACCTTGGCAACCGTCATGCCGGGGGTGTGGTGATCGACCACAAAGGCTTTGATCCCCGCGCGCCCGGCCGACTTGTCCAGCGTGGCCCAGACGACCACAAAACCCTCCGATTTTTCGGCAGCCATGAGCCCGCTGGTGCAGAATATCTTGGTGCCATTGATGACCCATTGGTCCCCGTCCCGCACCGCGGTTGTGGTAAGCGCGGCTGAGTCCGAACCACAGCCCGGCTCGGTAATCGCCATTGCGCCCCATTTGGGCTCCCCGTCACGGAAGCGAGCCAGAAAGCGCTCTTTCTGCTCCGGCGTACCGGCCGCGGCGACCGCGGCACCGCCGAGTGCGGGATGGGGAATGCTGAGATACAGACCGACGTCACCCCACGATAGTTCTTCAATCAGGACCGCCGAACGGATAGTGCGTTCCGAGGGGCGTCGTTCGACGGTCTCCGTTTTCTCGTTCGCCTTTTTTTGCTTGCTATCCCCGAAGCTGACCATGTCTTTGGAGGCTTCCCACATCATGTTCAGCCATTCCGTCGGCTTTTCATGCTCGCGCTCGTCATACTCGCGCGAAATCGGACGCATGGTCCCGTCGGCAACGGCGTGGATCAGGTCGCGGTTTTTTTCAACTGCCGGGGAAAGGGAGAAGTCGATCATGGTTTGTCTCCGATGGGTCTGTTGGGACTGTTGAGTCTGTTGGGTGGTTAGAGCATGGCCAGTCCCTCGAAGGTCGCAAATCCGCGCCCGTTGCGGAGCCACAGCTCAACCGGATGGTCCCGAATATAGCCATGTCCGCCCAGGGTTTGGACGGCATTATCCGTCACTGTGAGGACCATATTGGCGGCGTAATTCTTGGCCAAACAGGCTTCACGAGTCGCGTCTGCGCCCGTGTCGATTTTCCAGGCGGCTTCCCAGACGAGTAAGCGGGCGGCGTCAATCTCCATGGCCATCTCGGCCAGCATAAAGGCGATGGCCTGTTTCCGGGCAATGGCCGTGCCAAAGGCCTTCCGCTCCTTGGCGTACTCCCGCGCATATTCATAGGCGGCTCTGGCGACCCCAACGGCCAGGGCCGAGAGGGCGACCCGCGAGCGGTTCAACACGGGCTGGATATCGCCTTGTAGTTGTGAGGAAGCCGGGACGCGACAATTGTCCAAACTCAGCTCATACGTGGCCACCGCTTTGAGGCCCATATTTTTCTCTCGTTCGCCTATGCTCAGGCCCGGTGTATCCTGAGGGAGAAGAAAGGCGGTGATACCATTGTCTCCCCTGGCATAGACCAGGAGGTGGGTCGCCTCGGCAGCAAGCGGCACAAAACACTTGGTGCCGTTCAGCACCCACTCGCCGTGGTGTTGCTCGGCTGTTGTGCTGAGGGCATTGAGGTCAAAATCGAAGCGGGGCTCCATCACCGCGGCCGTGCCGGCTGTGAAGTGGGGGCCGGCATAGCAACTGAGAATCTGCGCTTTCTGTTCGGGTGTGCCCAGCGTCATGACCGGATAGGTCACCAGTTGGGGCGAGAGAATATGCAGGGCAAGAGCCAGGTCACCCCAGGCCAACTCTTCACAAATGAGTGCTCCCGTGACCGCCGAAGACCCGGCGCCGGCACCGCCGTAGGCTTCAGGAATCGTGCTTTGCACCAGGCCGAGGTCCCAGGCCTGCTGGACCACGGAGGTCGGGCAGAGGCCACTCTCGTCCGCATCGTGAGCAAGCGGGCGGAGCCGTTCACGGGCAAATTCCGCCAGCGTGTCTCGAATCAGTTGTTGTTCGTCGTCGGGTTGAAAACCAAGCATACCGGCCGTCTCCTCGCGGGTCCTGTCCTTGCGTCGGTAGGGGTGACACAGGCGTCGCCCCTACCGCCCAACAGTCTAGCATAAAAAGGGAGAATTGAACCTTGACTCTCATATGCTCAGGTGGAATGTTGACACATCAATACTATTTCACAGGGAGGGAAGACTATGGGCTTACCGAATGGCGTGCATCATCTGGCGATTTGTACCAAGGACATGAAGGAGCAGATTGAGTTTTTCACCCAGGTCGTCGGTATGGAGCTGGTTGCGCTGTACTGGATGCATGGCGTGAAGAATACCTATCACGGCTTTGTCAAGCTGGGCGACAGCTCGTCGATTGCCTTTGTCCAGGGACCGGAGAGCGGCGAGATTCAACCCCAAACCGGGGTCTCCCATGCGAGCTGGACTGCGGGTCTGGTGGCGCCCGGGACCATGCAGCATCTGGCGCTCAATGTAGATACGGAAGAAGATTTGCTGACCATGCGGGACCGCGTCCGCTCGCACGGGCACTGGGTCATGGGGCCGCTGGATCATGGTTTTTGCAAGTCCATTTATTTTGCCGGGCCAGAGGGCATGATGCTCGAATTCTCGACTTCCGAGGGTGAATCGATAGACGCCGAGGCGTGGATCGATCCCGAAGTCGTAAAACTCAACGGCATCAGTCTGGACGAGTTGGAAACGTATAAAAGCCCGCCGGCCTTCGAGTCCCAAGGGGGCAGCGTCCAAAACCCCGAGGTGGATTTGAATAACCCTCCGATGCAGTTCCCGCCGGGCCAAGAGGTCGTCTATACGATGTCGGACAAGGACGTGACTGAAAAATTGAGCGAGACGACACCGCCCGTCCAGCCGAATCAGTGACGACGCCTTCCCGTTGAGGAAACATCCCAAGCCGGCACGGTGTTATTTCGACTCCGTGTCGGCAGAGCCGTTCACGAGCACGCAGTACGACCGCAGGAGGGGATATGGCCGCACAGCACGAGAGCCCGCAATCACGGCTGATCGCCGTTAATGACTTCGCCTGGCAGGAATTGATGCCGGGCGTGCAGGCCCGCAACCTGTGGGTTGACGAAAAGACCAACCGGCGGGCGCTGATGACTCGGCTCACGCCCGGCCTGCACATGCCCACCCACAAGCATGTGGGCGATGAACTGGTCTATATCATCGAGGGGACGCTGTCGGACGAGTTCGGCACGATCACCGCGGGCAATATGGGTTATCGGCCCGACGGCTGCGTCCACAGCGTGTCGAGCAGCACCGGGGCAACCGCTATTGCGATTATCACCGGTGGTGTGGAGCCCGCGACCGAACGGGGAGAGGCCCCCCCGTCCCAGGTCTTTTCGCTGAGTGAGCTGGCATGGGTGGAGGCGCGACCGGGCATCCGCCTGAAATCCATCTGGGAAGACCAGACTGCCGGGCGACGGGCGGTGCTCGCGCGCTTTGAGCCGGGGTCGGTCTTGCCCCTACATCGCCATAACGGCGATGAACTCATCTTTGTGATCGAAGGGGAAAACGAGGATGAGTCCGGCCGCGTGCCAACCGGCAATATGAGCTACCGGCCCAACGGCTGTACCCACACCGTCACGAGCAAAAACGGGGCGACCGCCCTGAATTTTGTCTGGGGCGGGGCAGAGATGATCGAGTAGGCGTCTGCGTCAAAAAATTCCAACCCGAAGCCGCACTGTCCGCCGGGCTGGGCGACTGCAAGAGTCGCCAGCCCCGGCTATGAATCGTCCGCCTCAACCCTTCGCCCCAAGCCCCAGACCAGCGCGCCACACAGGCCAACTCCCAGAGGGAGTACAATAAGGGGTGAAATGCCAAACCCGGCCGGCAGATAACCCAGACCCAGCGAGACTGCCCCAACGGTCAGGGCATACGGTAACTGCGTCCGCACATGGGTGATGACCTCGACGCCGCTGGCGGTAGCGGACAATATCGTCGTGTCTGAAATCGGTGAGATATGGTCGCCAAAACAGGCGCCGGCGAGGACGGCCCCCACCGTGGACAGGACGGGCGGGCCGGCCGTCCCGGCTGCCAGGCTGACGGCCAGGGGGACGACCAGCGGAATGAGAATGGCCATCGTACTGAATGAGCTGCCCGTGGCAAAAGAGACCGCCGCTGCCACCAGAAACGTCAGCGTGGGCAGGCTCCACGCGGTCACGTTGTCGGTGAGTAAATTGGCCAAGGCGTGAGCCGTGCCGATGGTTTCGAGGGCTGCCCCCAACCCCCAGGCCAGATACAGAATCACCAGTGCGCCAAGAATACGCCGCATGCCGTGCCAGCTCGCCCGGAGCGCTCCGGGCAGCGTGAGGGTCTGGCTGGATAAGGATAGCCCGATGGCAACGACGAGAGCAGTGCCGGCACCCAAAGCCATGGACCGATAGGAATCGGCCGCCCCCATAATCGACAGGAGGGTGGGATGGGCCGGACCACTCGCGCCTGCACTGGCTCGGCCGTCCCAGTATAAACAGGCCAGGGTCGCCAGCAGGAGGCTCAGAATAGGGCCTGCCGCCAACCAGGCGGACTGAGCCGGCTCGGGTGTAGCACGCTGCTCGAACGCGAGCGACGCGGCGCGCGTTTTGTGTTCCAGACGAGCCATGGGCCCGAAGTCCCGACCTGACAGGGCCACTGCGCCAACAAAAGCCAAGGAATAGATGCTGTAAAAACGAAACGGCAGGGTGCTCACAAAGAAAACCAGGAGACCGCCGGCCAGCGGAACGCCTGCGAGCGCGTCGGCCAGCAGCCCCAGCTCGTAGCCGATCCAGGTTGAGATCACGGCAAACGAAGCAACCGGCGCCGCGGTCGAATCAACAATATAGGCGAGCTTGGCGTGCGAAAGCTTGTGGCGATCGTACAGGGGCCGAAAGGTGGTGCCGACCATCAGGCAGTTGGCATAATCGTCGAAGAAGATGAACAGACCGGCCAGCCAACTGGCAACCATGGCGCTCCGCGGGCCGCGCACGACCCGTTCTGCCTTGCGGACAAGCGCGATGGTTCCGCCATTGTGTTCAATGACCGCGACCATGCCGGCCACGAGGAGGGAAAAAGTCGTAATAAGGATATTGTCGGCAGCAAGCGCCACGTGGAAGAGCAAACCGGCCGTCAGCGTAGCCGCGGCCAGGGGGTCGAGCTGGGTGGCGAGGAGCGCACCCAACCCCAGGCCGATGCTCAGTGAGAGGCGGACCCGTTGGGTGACAATCGCCAGGCCAATCGTGACCAGCGGCGGGAGGAGGGCGAGGGGCGAGCCATACCATTCCATAGGGGGTACACACCGGAGTGTTTACAAGCCCAGGCTCATGCCTCCATCGGCAATCAGCATCTGGCCGGTCAGATACGCCGCCAGCGGCGAGGCCAGAAACAGCGCAATCCCGCCTATGTCCTCGGGTGTCCCCCAGCGTCTCATGGGAATAGAGTCAAGCGAGTCCTGATAACGGCGCGGATGGTCCCAGGTGACCTTGGTGATCTTGGTCGCAATCAAGCCTGGGGCAATACCGTTCACCCGGATGCCGTCTACCGCCCAGGCCTCGGCCAGGGTTTTGGTCAGGGTGACGAGCGCGCCCTTACTGGCGCTATACGCGGGGTTCCCCATCACGGAGAAAAAGCTCGCTCCCGAGCCGAGCATAATGATGCTGCCGTGTGTTTTGGCCAGCATGGGCTGGAACTTGGTGCAACTACTCATGACGCTCATGAGGTTGACGTCCAGCACTTTCCTGAAGGTCGGCATCTGAAACTCGGCCCGCCTATACTCGACGATGCCCTGTGAGACGACCAGCACATCGAGTGACTCAAAGGGCGGTTGCAGGGCGGCCACCTTGCTGTCGCTTGAGACGTCCCATTGGAAATAGTGCAGGCCGTCCAGTTCGGAACCCTCTTCGTCCGCGTAATCTTCCGCCCCGGCGCGGGTACCGGAGACAAAAACCCGCGCGCCGTGAGCGCGAAACCGTCGCGCTATACCGTTTCCTATGCCGCTCGACCCGCCAATAACCAGAACCGTTTTCTTGCTGAAGTCAATTTCATGCATGGCTGACTGCCTCTCTGCTGAAAATTACCCCTCTTGGGCAAAGCCAGCCTACTGTATCGGGTAGGGGCGACTGGAGCGAGTAGGGGCGGGAGAGGAGCCGGGCGGCTTGCATCCTGGCGCAGGGACAGGCATGTAAGAATGCACAAATTACCGAAGGAGGGAACTATGGCTCTACCGCAAGAGATTCGTCCGATTAACAGTGAATTGATGGATGCAATCACGCAGGCGTCGGACGTGGATTGGATTCCCAACCCGGATGATCCCGAACGCGCCTTTATGAGGGTGCTATGGACCGGAGAAGAGAGTGGCCGCTGGATGGTACATTTCCGTTGGCTGAAGGGCTATGTGGCCCCTCCGCATAAACATCTGAGCGCGGCGCACACCTATATTCTTTCGGGCAAGCTCAAAGTCCGGGGTGGTACGTTTAATGTCGGCGATTATGTCCATGAGGCCAACGGTATGGTCCACGGCGCCACCACCGCCCTGGAAGATACGGAATACCTGTTCATGTGTGACGGCCCGGTCATCTTCTTTGGCAAGGACGAGTTCACCGGCTATCTCGGCTGGGAAGAGATTCAGCGCATGCAGCAGGCCCATGAAGCGTCCAAGAAGAAAGCCGCGTCCCGGAAAAGAACATCCTCGAAAAGGCGGGTGACAGCCAGAAAGCGGACCACGAAGAAGAAAGCGGCCTAGACGGTCGTGCTGCCGAACGGCGTGTCGGTCACCAACGCCCAGGGTTCTGACGGACGGACTCTGGGCGTTGTCTTTGGGACGCCGAGCGCTCACCGCGCGTTCTACCCCTCAGGCCATCTCTCGGGTATATTCGATACATGTCAGCAAACCAAACGACGCCACCCAGCGCGGTCCCTGCCGCCACCGTCATCGTGCTCCGGGATGCGGACAGCCGGCAAAGAGGCATCGAAGTCCTGTTGCTACGCCGGAACGCAAAAACCGCCTTTCATGGCGGGGCCTGGGTATTCCCCGGCGGTCATATCGACCCCGAAGACCACAACCCGGCTGCGCCGGACGATATGCTGGCGGCTGCCCGGCAGGCCGCCGTCCGCGAGGCCCGGGAAGAAGCCGGCCTCTGCCTCTCGACAGAGACGCTGCTCTATTTTTCACACTGGACCACACCGCTGGTCCGCCCGAAGCGTTTTTCAACCTGGTTCTTCGTTGCCCAGGCCGGCAGGGATGCCGTTCGGGTCGACGGTGCAGAAATCAGTGCCCATACATGGATGCGCCCGCACGAGGCGTTGACGGCGCGGCAGGCCGGCGAGATTGAGCTGCCACCACCAACGTTTGTCTCGTTGACGAAACTCTCGGCTTGTGGAACCGTCAAGGACGCGCTTACGTATGTACGCGGACGCGAGCCGGACATCTTTTTCCCCAGGCTTGAGAAAGTCGAGGGCGGCTATTGTTCGCTATACCACGGCGATGCCGGATACGAATCCTCGAAGGTCGCTGCGCCGGGAAGGCGGCACCGCTTATGGATGCTCAAAAGTGGCTGGCACTACGAACTCGCGCCGGAGTGTGCCGGCTGAGAGCCGTTTCACTTTTCAGGAGGACACGACCATGGCGGTATCGTTCTCAAAAATTACGGATGTCTTTGGGGCAGAGGTTGATGGGGTGGACATCGCGGCCGGCGTCAGCGCAACGGCCATGCGGGACATCGTCGATATATTTGACGAGTATTCCATCCTGATTTTCCACGACCAGAAAATCAACGACGCGCAGCAGATTCGTTTCAGCCGGCTCTTTTCCGAGATCGGCAACTTTGGCGGACTGGAGAAAACCGTCGTCCAAAATGTCGGTGGCGGGACGGAGATTGCCGACCTCTCAAACGTTGAGCCCGGCACCAAGACCATTATCCCGCCGACGGATAGGCGCATGGTCTTTAACTCGGGCAACGAGATGTGGCACACCGACAGCTCGTTCAAGCGTGTCCCGGCTACCGCCTCCCTGCTGTCCGGTCGCGAGGTTCCGCCGACCGGGGGAGAGACCGAGTTTGCGACCGAGCGGGCCGCCTACGCCGACCTGCCCGCAGCCAGGCGCGAACGGATCGACCCGCTGGTCGCCATTCACGATTTTGCGTATAACCGCAGCCTGATTGATCCGAAGCTGATGACCGAGAAACAGAAACAGGAGACCCCACCGGTGCCGCAGGCGGTGGTCCGGACCAACCCGGCCAACGGCCGCAGGAATTTTTATGCCGGCGCCCACGCGTCACATATACGCGGCATGCCGCTCGAAGCAGGTCGGGCGCTGCTCAAGGAACTGACCGCCCTCGCCACTCAGCCCCAATACACCCTTCGCCACACCTGGCGCGCTAACGATCTCGTGATCTGGGACAACCGCTGCTGCCTCCACCGTGGCCGCCCCTGGGACAAAGACCGCTACCGCCGGGTCATGTATCGCACCACAGTCGCGGGGGTCGGACCTACCGCGGAGTAAGAAACGGTCAGGACCAAATCCCTGCCTTGCCATGGCTATTCGGCACTACAATGCAGCAGAGACAGGAACAGGGTCCGAATGTTCTCGCTTCTGCCTGAGCGGTATAAGCTGATCGCTGTGTAACGCGACAAGAGCGTAAGTGTAGCCGTCTCGGGCGACGAACTCGACGTCAAAAGCGTCGTTCGTATGGCACTCAACAACCGTTCCAATTTCTCCACGGTGAAGGGCATGATCTGGAAGATCAGTTGTCAACGCTACTACATCAAGCAGTCTAATATCGGCAATCATCAATCTACCTCCTGATCTATCCTGAAGACGAAGCAGTGCTCTAGGCTTGAGCCGCCAACGCCTTCACCTGCTCTTCCTCAACCAGAACTCCGTCTGCGGTGAGCCGGGCAATCTCGGCTGCGGAATAGCCCAGATGGGTGCGGAGTATCGTCGCGTTATGCTGACCGATGAGCGGCGCCGGGCCCTGAACCTCGCGCGGCGTTTCGGAAAAGACGAAGGGCGTATTGGTAATCTCCATCCGGCCAAACACGGGATGCTCGACTTCGGTGATCATGCCGCGCGCGCGGATATGCGGATGCTGAAAGGCCTGGCCGACATCAAGAATGGGCGCGCAGGGAATGCGGGCTTCCGCCAGCGTTTGCAGGGCGGCGTCATTGCTCGGGAAGGACTGGAGCCAGGCCTCGATCAGGGCGACGAGTTCGTCCCGGTTTTCGAGCCGCTGCGCATTGGTCCCGAACTTCGGGTCGGTCACCAGGTCTGCGCGACCCATGGCTTTTGCCAGTTGGGGGAATTGATGCTCAACCGCCTGGAGCACGATATAGCCCTCTTTACCCTGGAAGACGCCCAGGGGGGCGACCCCGAAGTGATGCGCGCCGAAGCGCTTGGGATTCTGTTCACCGTTTGTGAGCGCGTACAGCGGCACGTTGACCATGTCCATGAAGAAGAGCGAATCGACCTGGGCGATATCGATCAACTGCCCCTTGCCGCTGCGGTCCCGATAGAACAGCGCCGCACACACCGCCAGGGCGGCATGCACGCCGGTGTTGGTATCGCCAATATAATTGCCGACGTACTGGGGCGGGCCGTCCGGGTTGCCGGTCATATGCATCACGCTGCTCATGGCCTGTCCGATGATGTCGTAGCTGGTGTTCTTCGATAACGGACCGGTCTGGCCAAAGCCCGAGCAGGAAGCCATGATGATCTTGGGATTGATCCGGGCCACACTCTCATAGTCCAGGCCGAGACGCGCCATGACGCCGGGCGCAAAGTTTTCAACCATCACGTCCACCTTGGCGACCAGCCCTTTGGCGATTTTCATGCCGTCCGACTTCTTCAGATCGACACACAGGCTCTGCTTGCCGGCACAGGTATAGAGAAACATCGAACCCAGGCCGCCCTGGACCGGAAAAAGACTCCGGCCAAATTCCCCGTTCGGCGCCGGCTCAAGCTTAATGACCTCGGCTCCGAGATCGCTCAGAATCCGGGTGCAGGTTGGCCCGGCCAAGGCGTGGGTAAAGTCGAGCACACTGATCCCGCCGAGTAGCTTTGAACGGTCTGGATTGGACGCTGCCATATCGATTCTCCCTTCGATTATCCCGCTGCGGTCATCTCATCCGTTTACGAATGGACGGCTCTCGTGTTTCTCTATATATCTCGTGTGGACAGTGCAAAAGTCAACGCGAGGCAGAAAGGACACACGGATGCGTATTGGTATGATGATCGGCGAAGGGGCGGGTGAGTCGCCCGGCATGGATGAAGTCATTCGGCGCGCTCAGCGCGCTGAGGAAGTTGGACTCGATAGCGGCTGGCTGGCGCAGATTTTCTCACACGATGCCATTAACCTGCTCGCCCTGGCGGGTCGAGAGACCACCCGCATCGAACTCGGCACGGCTGTCGTGCCGACCTATCCGCGCCACCCGGTGGTGATGGGCCAGGCTGCGCTGACCACCCAAGCGGCCTGTCAGGGTCGCTTTACGCTGGGCATCGGGCTGTCGCATCAGATGGTGATTGAGGGCATGTTCGGTATGTCGTATACCCACCACATGGCCCATATGCGTGACTATCTGGGTGTCTTGAAACCGATATTGCGCGGCGAGGCGGTCAAGTATCAGGGCGAAGAATATCGCGCCCATCTTGAGGTCGCGATCCAGGGCGCCGACCCGGTCCCGCTGGTGCTGGCCGCGCTCGGACCCAAAATGCTCGACCTGTGTGGACGTGAGGCCCAGGGCACCGTCACCTGGATGGCCGGCCATAAGGCGCTCAAAGAGCATGTCGTGCCGCGGATCACCGCAGCCGCCCAGGCGGTCGGCGCGCCGGCGCCGCGCGTCATTGCCGGTGTGCCGATGGCCGTCACCAACGATCGGCAAAACGCCCTCGAAGTGGCGACAAATGCCTTCGCCATTTATGGCCAACTGCCGGCCTACCGGGACATGCTGGATCGAGGCGGAGCCCAGGCGCCGGTTGACATGATTCTGGCCGGCGACACGGGTGTCCTCACAGATGAGGTCAAACGCCTGGAAGATATCGGCGTCACCGACCTGTGCGCCTTTATCTTTCATGCCGATGATACGGCCTTTGAGCGCACTGTCGATTTCCTGGGTTCGCTGAACTGAACGGCAGTTTCTCATCTGCGATGACCATCGGCGTGAAAACCCTTGCCTGCAGCCTCCTGGGCCTGATCGTGCTGAGTGTCGCATACACGGGCAGGTATGCTTTTCTGCTGGCCCGCCACGAGCGGGCCGTCCAGCACGTGGCCCTGCAACAGGCCACATTTTTCTCTCTGGTCGGTGCGGGAAATACGGGCGCGCTTGAAACCGGCATGCAGATGTTTGACCAGGTGCGCAGGCTGGAGGTTCGGTCGGCTCCTCGTTTTGTGAACCTCTTGCGGCCCATTCCCTCGTACCTTCTTCCCGAAACAAGAACGCCGAACGCGCGCGTGCTTGAGGACTGGGCCGAGCGTTTCTTTTCTTCGTGTGAGGACGCCGTCTGTCAGAAGCTGTCTCTGAGTGGGCTGAGTCTCCGGGGGATACGCCTGAGCGGTGCCCGTTTAGTCCGAGCCGACCTGAGCGGTAGCGACCTACAGGGGGCCGATCTCTCCGCGGCGGACTTGAGCGAAGCCGACCTGCGCGGGGCGAACCTGACCGGGACGCGTCTGGTCGGAGCGCGTCTGCGTTATGCCAATTTTCTGGATGCTCAATTAGCCCAGGCGGACCTGGAGCACGCCAACCTGTCAGATGCCGAGCTCCACGGCGTCAACCTCGGCCAGGTCAATCTGCAATGGACCAAGCTGAACCGGACCAATCTGACCGGGGCGAATCTGGCCGGGGCCAATTTGTACGGCGCGGACCTGCGCGGCGCAAAGCTCGCCGGGATACAACTGCCTGGGGCCATCCTGGTGGGGGTCGATCTCATTGGCGCCGGCCTCATAGAAGCCGACCTGCAAGGGGCGGACCTCGAAGAGGCCGATTTGATTGAGGCCAAGCTGCGTGGCGCAAATCTGGCCGGGGCGAACCTGAAAGCGGCCAACCTGCATAAGGCGCAGCTGTTCCAGACCAATCTGAGCCAGGCAACCCTTGTGGGTGCAGACCTGTTTCAGACCAATCTGGTGGGCGCAAACTTGGCGGGTGCCGACCTGAGCGGGGCGGAATTAAAACAGACCGACTTCAGCGGAGCAAACCTGAAAGGGGCGAAGCTGACCGGGGCCAATCTGGCCGGTGCCGAGTTGTCCGGCGCGGAGATCGACACGCACACGCAGTTAGACGTAAAATGGCGTCTGGTCTGGGATATCGTCAACGAGAAGGGCAAGGTGACGCGCCTGGCCGGTGCCAACCTGCGTGACGCCGCCCTGGCCGGCGTGACCCTGGAGGGCGCGGACCTGAATGGCGCCGACCTGAGCGGAGCCATCCTGCGCTATGCCATCCTCACCGGAGCCGACCTGACCGGCAGTTCGCTGCAACGGGCGGATTTGCACGAGGCCGACCTGGCCGGGGCGATTCTGGCCGGGGCCGATTTAAGCGGGGTGCAGGGACTGACCCGAGAACAACTCGAATCTGCCAAGACGTATACGGCCGCACGTCTGCCCGAATATCTGAATGGGCGGGAGTGAGTCGGCGGAGAGATATCGTTCGTCAGCTCAGCATGCTCAGCCCCATTAGAGCGCCAAGGAGGGGCGTGGCGAGCATGAGGGCACCGCACAGTGACCAGCCGACAAAAGCGAGCCGATCCTTGCCCTCGGTCCGCGGTGGTGAGGGCGTGAGCCCGAGGCGTTGGCGTAACTCACCAATTGGAGTTGAAAACAGGGCATCGTTCAGCTCGGCTCGATAGAGATTGGTACGGTGCCGCCCGCGGACGAAAGCCCGATACACGCCGGCCGGGTTGAGCAGCAGACCGATGGCCATGACCTGGAGGTTGATAAACCAGGCCACATAGTTGTGCGCACAATCGGAGGCGATCTCCCAGGCGGAAATCTCGGCCTCGCCCGCCCAACTTGTGCTGTACTCAGTCAGGACGTGGTGAACGTCGTGGAAACGGACTGCCCGAATGCGGGCCTGGGTATTTGGAAGAAAGAGGGGCAGGGGACCGACCTTGAACTTGATCCAGCGGTCGGTATAGCCGCCCTCACCTAATTTGTTGACGCTAAAGTATTGAGTCCGTCCGTCTCTCACAGTGAGATTATCAGCGTACACAGACGGCATAGATCGTTCTCACCTACGCGAACTGTTTGAGGAAGCCCAGCAGCGTCTCGGTCACCTGTGTGGGACGTTCCATCTGGACCCAATGACCGGCGCCCTCGATATACACTTTCTCCCGGAGATCCGTCATAAAGTGGTCCATCAAATCGACCCAGCCGCCGCCACCAAAAGACAGCACCGGGTCTTTCTTGCCGGCAATGAAGAGCGCGGGCCGTTCGATCTTGGCGCTTTCCAACTCTGGGGTCAGGCTGAGGTTGCGGTCAATATTGCGGTACCAGTTGAGCGGACCGCGAAAGCCGCTGTGCTCGTACTGGGAAACATAGTAGTCGAGGTCCTCTTCCGTCAGCCAGGCCGGCAGCGGTTCCGGCTCGGGCAGGCCATCCAGGAACTTCGCGGTCGCGGGTTTCTGCATCAGCATGGCATTCTGCGGAGCATCGCCGGAGGCGATATAATAGGTCAGGCGCAGGGTCTTCCGAATATCCGCTTCAAACTCCGCTTCCGCCACTCCCGGTGTCTGGAAGTAGACGATATACCAGAAATTATCCCCGAAATTCTCTTGCCTGGTCATCGTACCGGCCTGACCCCGCACATAGGGAACGCTCAGGCCGGCAACGGCTTTGACCCGCTCCGCGTGGAGCAGGGCCGTATGCCAGGCGACGGGTGCCCCCCAATCGTGGCCGACGACCAGGAATTGCTCATGGCCCAGAGCGGTGGCCAGGCCGGCGACATCCTGACTGAGGTCCACGATATTATAGGCGTCTACGGCGTGCGGTCGATCGCTGCCGCCATAGCCGCGTTGGTCCGGGACCGCCACCTGAAAACCGGCTTCGACCAGGGGATCGATTTGATGTCGCCACAAATACCAGCACTGCGGAAAGCCGTGGAGGAGAATGACGAGCGGCCCCTCGCCCTCAACAACCGTGCGTAAGCGGACGCCGTTGGTTGTGAGCATCTGAAAGTTGCGGTTTTGCAGGGACGCACTCATGAGAGCTGTACCCTCCAGGTCAGACCGTTTGCGTCTGTCGTATGGGCGCTCTTCAGCCTCATCCCCTGGGACCGAGCTGGGATGAGGCTGCCGCTGTCTACTTCGCGTTGGGCTGTCCCTGGGCGATGTCGGCGATAGCCAGACGATAGCCGGTATCTTTTTCGTAGCGCTCGATTTCTTTTGCCACGGCATCCATCGCCCCACCAATCAGCGTGTCGTGGTCTGTCCGGCACCACTCCCGGGAAGCCACGGCTCGATCAGCCGAACTCTGGACGTGGGGAAAGACTTCTTTGGCTAACAGCTCATAGGAATTGAGACAGGCCTGGCGCTCGGCCCAGTCATTGGCCATCAGCATATAGCAGCCAAAACCCCCGGACTGTTCTGTCAGCCGTTCGAGCTGAGCGACGGCATCGTCCGGCGTACCGATGACTGCCGTTCCGGACTCAACCAGCGCTTGGGGCCATTTGCGCGGGTCTGTTTCCGTTGGGGCGAGGGGCAGGGCCACCACGTTGCGGAAGTAATCGATCCAGTCATAAATACCGTACTCCACCTCTTTGAAGGCCTGTTCGCGGGTGGGCGCGATATGCATCGGCCCAACCAAACGCCAGGCCGAGCGGTCAACCGTATAGCCGTACTCCTTGGCCTGGTCATTCCAGACCTTCCAGTGGTCGCCCAGAACGGCAAAGCCGCCCATGCTGGTCGCGCCCAGTGAGAGCAGGCCGACCCCATAGCGGCCCGCGGTCCGGGGACCGGCCGGCGACACGGTTGCGGCGACCGCAATTTCAAAGTGGGGGTAGGTATACGGCCGGAGCTGGAGGCAGGCGTCTTTCAGCGTGAACCAGTCGGTTTCCAGATTGACCGGCTCGTCCGAGGTCAACAACTGGATGATAGCGCCGAGCGACTCTTCCATACGCCTGCGTTGCGTATCAGGCGGGATGCCCATCATATACGCGTCCGACGGCAGGGCGCCCGGACCGACCCCGAACATGGTCCGCCCGCGCGTCATATGGTCAAGCTGAACTATGCGGTCGGCCAGGATGAGGGGATGGTGGTAGGGCAGCGAGCTGACGCCGGTGCCCAGGCGAATATGGTTCGTCCGCTGGGCTGCCGCGGCAATAAACACCTCGGGCGAGGCAATAATCTCCAGACCGGCCGAATGGTGCTCGCCGATCCAGGCTTCGTCATAGCCCAGCTCGTCCAGGCGAACGATCAGCTCCAGGTCACGCTCAAGAGCAAGGGTGGGGTTCTGACCCGCGGGGTGAAACGGAGCCATAAAAATGCCAAAACGTAAGGGGCGTTCCATACTATCCTCCAGTTCCCGAGCGTGACGGCCAGCCCCTGCTGGTCAGGCTGCCGTTTCAGCTCGGTGATGCAACACGAGACAATCGAACAATGTAAAGGGACCATAGCGGACTCTCTGCTGGGGCTCAATGCGCGAGGTGGCGGCTCGGTTTGCAGGTTCCCCCTCACCCCGACCCTCTCCCCCAGGGGAGAGGGAGCAACTCTTCAGGCCTCAAGCAAACCCAAAGCCTGGTAGGTCGCGTGTTCAAAGCGCTCATACACCGGAATGGCCTTGACATCAAAAAAGGGCAAAATCTGCATCATGATAACGCCGGTGACCCGTTTGGCCGGATCAATCCAGTAGTACGAGTTGAAGAGGCCGGCCCAGCTCAGGCTGCCCGCCGCGCGCGCCCCTGGCAGCGCGCTGGTGTTAATCAAAAATCCCAGGCCGTGTTTATGCACGACCCCGGGGGAGAATTTCACATCATTGGAAAGCGGCCGGACGGCGGTGGTCATGTCTCCGGCAGCCAGGTCGCCAATATGGTTCTCCGACATCAGCGCGACCGTCTCGGGCTTGAGTATCTGCTGCCCGTTATGGCTGCCGCCCTTGAGCAGCATCTGGACAAAAGCCAGATAGTCCGCGGCGGTCGAACTCAGGCCGTGTCCGCCGCTCTGGTATTCGGCGTCGGGCGTTACCAGCTCAAGCTCCGTCGGGGCGAGCGTGCCGTCTTCACCGCGCTGATGGACGCTGACCGTGCGGGCCGCCTGTTCCGCCGAACGGGCAAACCCGGTGTCCGTCATGCCCAGCGGCTCAAAAACGTGCTGGGCCAGATAGTCTCCTAGCGTCTGGCCGCTGACCGCCTCGACCAGTTGGCCGACCCAATCCGTGTTAATCCCGTACTCCCAGCGTTCTCCCGGATCGCGCACCAGCGGCATATGCAGGGCGGCTTTTTTGCCGCTGCCGATGCCCGGTTTTCCGGTTGCGGTCTGGTATTGGCCGAGACCCGGATTCCAGATCTCATAGCCGAACCCGGCGGTATGGGTCAGAAGCAGACGGGCGGTCACGGGTCGTTTGGCCGGGCGGAGTTGGGGTTGGCCGGTGGCGTCAAATCCGTCCAGCACCTCAAGCTGAGCGAGGGCAGGAATGATTTCGCCCAGCGGCTGATCGAGGCCGAATTTCCCCTGCTCGTAGAGCTGCATGGCCGCGACCGAGGCCACCGCTTTGGTCATAGACGCGATGCGAAAGACGGTGTCGGTTGTCATAGCCGGGCCGGCATCGAGCCGGCGCGTCCCAAAGGCGCCGGCGTACACCGGCCCCGAGTCAGTGGCGACCATGGCCACCACGCCCGGAATATCTCCGGACTCTACAGCCTGGTTCAAAACGGCATCAATCTGTTGCATGGCTCTCCCTTCCTTTCATTCCTGAGCATCCGGTGTGACTCTGATGGCGACGGTCTTGCCCGACTCCACACGGCTAACACGTGGCCGCGCAAAGCCCAACCAGGCCAGCCAGTATTTGTCGTTATAGGCTTCCCCCATGCGCTCGACGATAGCCGCGTCCGTAAAGATCTCGGCTTTGCCGGTAAACGTCGGACCGTCCTTGCTTCCGACGGCGATACGCACCGCGTTGCGACCGCTTGTAATACGCTTGGCTTTATACGAGCTTGGTGAGGCGGTGAGATAGATCACCTCATCGGCATACCAGAACCAGACCGGCGCCGCGCTGCTCCACTCGCCGCTCTTGCGTGTGGTGGAAACATGGATCTCCTTGGTCGTCTGGAGCTGAGCAATCGTGTCACCATCCAGGGCCGCTGCCGTCCGGACCATGCCCGGAATGAGTCCGGCCAGGCAGAGCGTGAGTATAATAAGCAGCGCAGAAAAGGTAGGCATCGCATCCTCCAGGCGAGCGCTATCGAAAGCGACTCTTATTCTGCTTCGAGCGCGTCCGACAGGCGCACGAAGGCGTTAAAAAAATCTTCTTTGAACTCCTGGACTACGGCCGCGGCTGACATCTGGCGATTCATCAGTCCGACCCCCTGGCCGACCCAATAGGTTGCCAAGTCCTTGGCTCCCGCATGACCGCTCTGGGAGAGCTTGTCCACTCGGCCCAGGGCCGGCTCGGTGACCAGGGATTGGAGCGGCATCGGCAGGGGCGCGGGGCTGTCCTCAGCCTCCCAGGCATCCGTCCACGCAGACCTGAGCTGACGCGAATACTTGCCCGTGCGGGCTTGTGATCGCACCGTATCGCGGGATGAGGCGTACAGCATTTTTTCCTTGACGACCGGATTGGTTTCGGCCTCGCTGGTCGTCAGCCAGACCGAACCCGTCCAGGCCCCTGCGGCTCCCATGGCCATACAGGCGGCCATTTGGCGACCCGTTACAATACCTCCTGCGGCTAAAATCGGGATATTGCCATACGACTGAACAGCCGCATGAATTTCGGGAATCAGCACCAGGGTCGAGACCTCGCCGCAATGCCCGCCGGCCTCTCCGCCAGCCGCAATCAGAATGTCCACCCCGGCTTGCACCTGGCGGATGGCGTGCTTCTTTGCGCCAACCAGGGCGGCGACCTGCACGTCGTGTTGTTTGCCCATCTCCAGCATGATCTTGGGCGGAACCCCCAGCGCGTTGGCCACCAGCTTGATCGGATGCGAAAAAGCCACCTCCAGGGTTTCGGCCGCACCGCTGGCCTGCATATTCTGGCTGGCCCGAAAGGTCTCGTCGCGGAAGTTGTACAGCCCCTCCGCCGAGATATCGTGCTGGGCCAGAATCCCGGCCGCGAACTGGAAATATTCCTGGGGAATCGCCGCCTCGACCTTGGTGCGATTCAGTCCGCCAGCACTCACCTCAGCCATCTTGGTGGGCACAATCAGATCGATGCCGTACGGCTTGCCCTCAATGTGCGCATCAATCCAGCGCAACTCTTCTTCCAGGCGATCCGGCGGATGGGCGACCGCGCCAAACACGCCCATGCCGCCCGCCTTGGAGACCGCCACCACAACGTCTCGACAGTGGGTAAAGGCAATCAGGGGAAACTCAATACCAAACATCTCGCAAATGGGGGTGTTCATGGTCACGCTCCTAGTCACGCTCCTGGTCACGCTCCTGGTCAACGAGGGCTCTGACTTCAGCCGGACTCGGGCCGCCCGGGCGGAGCAGGACGATGGCGTCATCAAACCCGGCGTGTGCAAAACGCTGGAGAATTGCTCTGGCCCGTCCCAGGTCGTGATCGGTCGTAAGCTGAATGGTAGAAACCATAGCTCTCCGCCCGCCGGCGGCACGATAGCGTCCGAGGGAATCTATGACCTGGTCGGCGGTCCGGTAGAAAGCGGAAGCAACCCAGCCGTCAAAGTCTTTTGCGGCCCGCTCCACCCCCGCGCCCCAGCTGCCGAGAATGAGGGGTGGACCGCCCCTGACTGTCTTCCACGGCGTCAGGTTACAGTGTTCATTCTTTCCCTCGGCCAGCAGGCGCTTCAATTGCGCCAGGCTGGTATCGAAGGTCTTGAACCGATCCGCATAGGAGCGCTCGAAGGCGATGAAGTCCGTTTCCGTAGACCCCGCCCCAAGGCCGAGGGTGAGACGGTTTCCACAGATTTGCATCAGAGAGAAAATGCGATGCGCCAGGTCGGTCGGTTGGTACAGCGGGAGTTGGAGAACGGCTGTCCCAAGTTCGACATCCTGGGTGGCCGTTGCCGCGCTCGCCAGCGCCGTCAACGGGTCCGGCAGCATAAACCCTCGGCCCACCGCCTGCGCCGTCCACAGACTGTCGAAGCCCTCTCCGGCATAGCGTTTGGCCTGCCGTGCCAAATCGGTGGGCTGGGGCTGTGAGGAGAAGAGACCGATGATTGCGCCGAGCCGCATGTCACTCCAGCCTTATTTCTTTTCCTTCTTCTCCAGATCGCGTAAAAACTGAATGTTCAGCTCAAGTCTTTCCCCCAGCCACAGGGCGCGGTGCGAGTGGTCGGCCACATCATCCTCGGTCCGTGGGTGAATCAGGACGTTGAGACCGGAATGATTCAACATCAACCAGGGAACGAGGGTCTCAAACTGATCCGGCTGAAAGGCGACCTGATACATGGATTGTGGATGTGGCCCCACCGGCTTGTCGCGCCAGCGGCCCATTTCGACCTCGAATTGATCGCTGATGGCTTCACGTATGCCCGCCGCAGTCGCGCGGCTGGACTCATCATAATACACATGCGCGTGGAAACCTTTGATGTCGCTCTTGTCCTGTTGCATGGGGCCTCCCTTGTGGCTGGAATAGTGTTATCGAACGCCGCGCGTATTATCCCGGCCGGCTCTCCGGGCTGCGGCTGCCAGTCAAAACCAATCTGGCGCCACAGGTCACGATAATCGTAGTCGGTCTTGAGCGCGAGATTGAGCCGATTGTACGAAGCAAAGTCGCTGACGAGGTGGACCAGTTGCACAATGCCGGCATCGGTCAGACCGACCTCGCCCAGGCGGGCAATGTCTGCATCGGTGACATCCTGCGGGCTGAGGTTCACCTTCAGGGCAAACTCCACAATCGTTTTCAGGCGCGGGTCGGCAATCGCCGCCGGACCCTCAGCCAGAAACTGCTTGGTGTAGGCTTCGTCGGTCCGCAGGCCGTAGTTCAGAATCGTACAAAAAGCCGCCGTGCAGTAGGGACAGCCGTTGGCCTTGGAAACGGCAATGCCGACGTGCTGAATTTCCGGCATGGAGAGCTCGCCCAGTTGCCACAGGACCTTGGTTGTGCCGAGCTTGGCCTTGAGCAATTCTGGAAAGTTCAGCTCAACATAGAAGTGATTGGGCACCGCTCCTTCCATGTCGGTGACCCAACTGAAGATTTCCCGGATGATCGGATCGTCAATACGCGCCGGTTTATTGATTGCCACACGGGCCATACGTCACCGCCTGTTGATTATTGACTGAGGCGCCCCGGGTGTCCGGTTGGTTCCGCCCCAGCTTTTAATATCCCGCTATCCACCGAGATGCAAAGTCTGTGGCTTCTGCGGGTCTAAAGCAAGTCCCTCAACCACCGTTGCCCTTCGCCCCGTCCCACTCTGATTCCCTCTCCCCTGGAGGGAGAGGGTTAGGGAGAGGGGGCCGGCGGGCTGCCCAGAGGGGCCGCCACACAATAGGCAGCACATGTCTGGCGGGCGGGCCGGCCCCTGCGCGTACTTCGACTTCGCCCCTGTGGGGCTACGCTCAGCACGAACGGAGTGAAGGGGAGAAATGCAAAGGGAAACCCTGGAGCAAGTCACGATTCTGTGTCGCTGCCCGTCATTCCTGCGAAAGAACGTTACCCCTGTGAAAACAGAGGCAGGAATCCAGGCCCCCGTCCCCCGACCTCTGGACGCCGGTTCACGTCCGGCATGACGCGAGATCAACGGCACGGCGAGAGCCTGGCGTGAAACGCGCTATCCGTCGGTCAGGCTGCGGCGACGGTTGCGTAATACGGCGAGGGGAGCGTGGGGTAGACTTGGGAGACGTGGTGAAAGACGGCCTGGGTCTTTATTCTCACATCGTCTTCACTGTAGCTGCTCTCCGGCAAACCGGTCTCGCTGTTATAGAGAAAGTCGTGGATAACCACCCGCACCGCGTCGCGGGTGGTTTCTTTGTCCCGCCACTGGTCGATGCGTAACTTCTCTGCCTTCAGTTTTTCCAGCAAGTTGTGCGCTACCGCCTTGATCTGTTTGATCTCGGTCGGGCCGAGCGCTGGTTTTTTCAGCAGGTCAAAGACAGCCAATGACTCCTCATCAAGGCCCTCACGGGCCGCCCGGCTCTGTTCTTCGTCCAACTCCTGCACCAGCTTGAGCAGCGCCTCAAAGGTCTGCTCAATCGTCACCCGGTCCTTCTCTCGGTTGTATTTCGCCACGATCTCCTCGTAGTGCTGCTGAAAATCGGTCTGCAACGGGTTTTGTTGCAGTAAACGCCGCAGCCGGTTTTCCACACTGTGGCGCAGGTTTTGGACGACGCTGTTCTTGGTCGGGCTGCGCTCAAACTCGTGTTTCAGCCGCTCGAAATCAATCCGACTGATATCGTAGGGCTCCTGTTTTTCGGTCACGGAGTCGGGCCGGACCTCAATGGCCCCGTCCACCACTTGGTGCAGGGTGCGGATGATGGCGCTGACGTCAGCCCGCTCGCGGTCCTGTTGCAGACTCTTGTAGATAATGTTGATGGCGTCGCGCTCAGCCCGGTAGACATTCACGCCCGACACATTCAGGCAGGCCCGGAACTTCTTGAACACCTCCCGGCATAAGACCTCGAAGCGCTTGCGGCTTTCGTCGTTCTCGTTAGCTGCCTCCTTGCACGCTACAATGGCGGCGTTGCGCCCGAAGCCGGACGTTTGGAGTACATCGTCCAATGGTGCGCCGCGATCATTGAGAAAGGTCCGTACCAGGGCAATTGTTTCGGCCAGATCAGACAGCAGCTCTTCATTAGGTCTGGCCGGGTCGATTTCCCCACCGTCCGTCCGGGTGCCGGCGAAGGTCGCCAATGCCTTGCGCAGGTGAGTGAGGATGCCACAGTAGTCCAGGATCAGACCGTTGTTTTTCCCTTCGTTGACCCGGTTGGCGCGGGCAATGGCCTGCATCAGCGTGTGGGCTTTGAGCGGTTTGTCGAGATACAGCGTGGACAGGCTCGGTACGTCGAAGCCGGTCAACCACATGGCACACACAATGGCGATGCGGAAGGGATGTTCTTGTTCTTTGAAGGCTTCGTCCAGCGCCATTCGCTGCATGTTACGGAAGCGTGGCCGGCTACGCATGGATTCAGGCAACTCCATGCCCTCCTTTATGAGACGGCGGTGCGGGGTGATGTCCAGCTCCCACTTACGAAACTTCTCCACCTCGCCCTGCTCCTCGCTCACCACTACCGCCGCGCGGGTCTGACGCATCCAGTCGATTTGCTGCGTCAGATAGCCTTTCTCCTGCTCGTCGGCAGCCTCTGACTTTTCCGCAGTCAATTCCCTGATGCGCTCCTGCCAGTAGAACTCGATCAGCCGGTGCATCCGCACGCAGGTGATCTTATCAATACACACCAGCATGGCCTTGCCCGTCTCCCAGGCCGTTGAGTAGTGCTGTACGAAGTCGCGTGCCACTTGGTCGAGGCGCTTATCCGCGGTGATGATGTGATAGGCGCGCTTCAGTTCCCGTTCCAGCCGCTGTTCTGTGTCGATGTCGTCGATTTCCAGTTCATCCAGCTTGTCGGCAATCCGCTCGTTCAGGTCACCGATGGCCACGCCCAGGTTGTCGCCCCGAGCGTCGTAATAGAGCGGCACGGTAGCCTGGTCCTCCACTGCCCGCTGAAAATCGTAGGTTGAGACGTAGTCGCCAAAGACTTGCCGCGTGATTTCGTCATCCTTAAACAGCGGCGTGCCGGTGAAGCCGATATAGCTGGCGTTCGGTAGAGCATTGCGCAGGTTGAGCGCCAGCGTGCCGTACTGCGTACGGTGGGCCTCGTCGGTGATGACGATGAGGTCGTCGCGTGCGGTATAGCTCTCGCCCTGACCGATGTCTCGATTGAACTTCTGGATCAGCGAGAAGACGTATGCCTTATGCTGGGCCAATAGTTGGCGCAAGTCTGCGCCGCTGGCGGCCCGGCAGGGGTCTTTATCGTGATCCACCACCCCGCAGCCGGCAAAGGTTTTGTAAATCTGGGTGTCGAGATCGTCACGGTCGGTCAACACCAGAAAGGTGAAGTTGCCGCCGAGTGTGCGGTGTACCTTGCGGGCGAATATTACCATTGAGTAGCTCTTGCCGGCCCCCTGGGTATGCCAGAAGACGCCCAGCCGGCGCTGGCGTGTCTCTCGTTCGCGCACCGCCTCAATCGCGCGGTTGACGCCCAGGAACTGGTGATTGCGGGCCAGGATTTTCTTTGGCTCACCCGAGGACTCGTCAAAGAGAATGAAATTCTCCACCAAGTCCATGAGGTTCTGCTTGTCGCAGACGCCCTTGAGCAGCGTCTCCATGTCCACCGCGCCGGGTTCCGCCTCGTCGAGCCGTTTCCACTCGTGAAAGTGCTCCCACTTGCTGGTGATGGAACCGAGCTTGGCCTTTGCGCCGTTGCCGAATAGGACAATGGCGTTGTGGTGGAACAGGTGCGGAATGGTGTCCCGGTAGTCGGAGTAGTTCCGCTCAAACGCAGTCTGAAGGTTACGGTGGATGTTCTTGCACTCGATAAACAGCAGCGGCAGACCGTTGACAAAGCCGACAATGTCGGCCCGCCGACGATACAGGTCACCCCGCACCCACAGCTCACGCACGCACAGAAAGTGATTGTTCGTAGGCTCGTCAAAGTCGAACACCCGCAGGCGTTCCCGCACCAGCTCGCCTTTGGCATTACGAAAGGGGACCTGTACGCCGTCACGGATAAGGGCGTATTGCGCGCGGTTAGCGGCGACCAGGGTTTGTGAGGTCACGCTGGTGGTGAGCTGGCGAACGGCCTCAGCGTAGGCGGCCTCGGGCAGACCCGGATTCAGCGCTCCCAGCCTCTCGCGGAGCGTGCGGGTCAGCACCACCTCGCGGTCGGAGGTGCGACCCAGCAGGCTGTCCGGTCCGAAGTCCTCGCGGTTATGGGCATAGACCGACTCCCAGCCGAGCTGGTGTTCCAGATAATCCGCAGTCGTTTGCTGAACAAGGGTGTCTTCGGTGTAAGCTGTCGATGTCATCGCCGCTTATGCCACTATTCGTTTTCATCCGGGAATATATTTGAGTTGTAGAACGCGTCGATAAACTCCTGGGGCGTCTCGTCAAAGTCCGGGGCAATCCAGATTTGCCCCTTCAACGCGCCCGGCTTGCGCTTGGTCTTTGGCTTGCGATACGGCTCCAGCCGCAGATAGGGTTCACCAGCCTTGGCGATGACAATTTCCTCGCCCTCCCAGGCTAGTTTACCCAGCTTCGAGAGCTGCGACTTCGCTTCGTGTATGTTCACCTTCATCGGTTCCCCCAATAGCTAGCGCCATTCACGATAAGTTGTAGCCGTGCCAGTCCGCGCTCGTCGGGAAGGCTACGGGCCTGCCCCAAGCGGCCGGGGAGGGGATGGGTGTGGCTCCCCTCCTGGGAGGGCGGCCATCCTGGCCGCCATGCGGGCTGGAAGCCCGCACTCCTCAAGGAGGAGAGAGACGCGCTACACAGCATCGTGATTCGCTCTAGTCGGACTAAGGCTATATAGTGTCCTGGCTCTGTCAAGGTGGAAATTTCCACCCCGACCCTTAGGGCTCAAGCTCCGCCAATCGCCTCCGCTCCTCTTCCTCCAGTTGGGCTAACAGGTTTCTGCCTCTGGTAGTCAGCCGGTATTTCTGCTTGCTGCTTGTGGGCTTGTCGGGAATGGTCATTTCTACGAGGCCGGCAGCAAGTGCTGGCCGTAGGTATTCTGTTGTCAGGTTTACCCTATCCTTGAGCCCCAGGCTGTCAAGGATTTCCGACCTGGATTGCTCCCCTTCCAGTGATTGAAGGAGGTTTTCGACTTGTAGGGTAACTTGTAGGGGACTTGTAGGGGACTTGGTGCCGACTTGTTCGACCGGACGCCTGAATATAGTAGTCACCCACGAATCGGACACCTCGATGACCGGCTCCGCCACGCCGTGTTCCTGACACAGGTTCCGAATCCGCCGAATGCCCAAATAGCGAATAGGATTCATTCCTTCATCTCATATATGCGGAGTGGATGGGTCTAGCACCGGCACACCCGTTGCCTCGAAGTGCCGAACGTTACGTGTCACCACCGTCAAACCATGTTCAAGTGCCGTGGCCGCAATTAACAGATCCGCGCTTTCATGGCCAATGATACCGGAAAGACGGCCCCACCGTCTGGCTGTGGATAGATTGACGCTCAGAACCCGCTCGCCATACAACGTAAGCACGCTGTCCAACCAAATCGCCGGCACCTGGGCAAACGCCGGGTCACGGTGCTGTTGCCGGACGATTCCCCGTTCTATCTCTCCGATGGACACGACGCTCAAGTACAAGTCCGTCGGCCTTTGATCCGACAGCCACTGGACGATAGCAGGATTGCGTTCTCGTCTACGTAGCGCAGACAGAACATCGGTATCGATCAGAAACATCAGAAATCGACCATGCGAGAAGGTAATTGAAGCGGCTCAAATTCCTCGTCATCCTGAGGGATGGCGAGCAGCAGGTCCGTAAACGTTGGCGCTTTCGCCTTCTCCAGACGACACAGGCGTTCATACTCTTCGACTGAGAGCACGACGACTGCGGGTTTGCCATGCCGCGTCACCCGCTGGGGGTCTCCGGCGACTGCGGCATTGACGACGGCGCTGAGTTTGTTTCTTGCATCCTGTAGCGGCCATTCGTTCATAAGCATTCTCCGTCCATTGGCCTTAGAGCAATTTACGCTTCTGTATAGCAACCCGTCATTCCTGCGAAAGCGGGCATCCAGCCGCCCCCCCTCGCCGCCCTCTGGATGCCGGATCATGTCCGGCATGACGGGAGCCCTCCGCACGAGTGATACGTCGATATTGGTCTGCCTCACTGGTCTTGGATAAAATCCATAAGGGTTTTGGCAATATCCTCAATACTCTTTAAGGACGTATTTAGCGCGACTCTATCCGCCAACGTTGGGCTATAACTCGCAACTTCGTCTTTTGACACCTTGTGCCAGATCGGTAGAATTCGGTTTTGGCCTTGGGTCATAAGTGCGACTAAGCCGTCCAACTCCCTCTGAGGCCACTCTTTCCCGAAGAGGCTTTCCGATAAGATAACAACTCCAAACTTCGAATTAGCAAGTCCTCTGTCGATTTCTCTGCGTAGGCTGTCTCCTACCTTTAGCACGAATTCATCGTACCAAACCTCCGCTCCATTTGCTCTAAGTAAGTCCGCAAGTTCACGCACGAAACTTTCTTTGTCTTCACTGGCGTGACATATGAAAAAGTCATATGTCATAGCTGAGTTGCTTTCTCCGTTGGTAGGAAGCTCTATCGACGCGCGATGACGCAATTGGGACGATAGGTGTCGTTCATGCTGCTCACGCTCTCGCATCAGTTTACGCTGTTCATCCACAATTCGCTTGTGTTCCTTCTTGTCTTCTTGGTTCTGGCGATCCTGATAGGTGCGAAGCTTTTGATTTTTATCTACTATTTTCTTTGCAATATCAGCCTGTTTTTTCTTAACCACCGCCAGATCCCTATTGGCGCGTTCTATCTCTTGAAGTTTTGATTTTGAGGTTGAAGCGTTATTCGTTCTGCTGGCAGCGTCCTGTGCTCTATTCTTTCTTACGATTAGATCAGATTCTTTTTTAACCTCAGCCGCTTCGCTACTCCGAAGATTCGCAATTTCTCGCTCTAACTGGTTAATTTGGGACTGGTAAGGTGATGTCATAATTGGTTCTCCTGTTGCATTACTCTGCCGTCACTTCTCCACTCATCAATCGCGGCAAAAGCAAATCGCGGGCTCTGATGAGTTGTTGGTTGTGTAACGCTAAGTTCTTCAATTGAGCACAGATCGGTTCCACGGAATCGTTAAATAGGGCTAAGATAGCCTTGGAAGGACGATTGAACTCCGACTTGAGAAGGAATTTCCAATCGGCTCTTGGCATCTTCGATCCTTCTCGAACTGTTTTTGACGCCAAAGCAACAAATTCATCACTTGAGAGCAGAAACAGAACATAATGATAGATGAGTCTGTCTGTTGACCGGATTACTATGGCGTCTGATGAAGTTATGCCGCCGACGAGAGTGAATCCCACTTTATGGAAATAAGGTCGAATCTTCCCAAATAGGATGTCTCCCTCGGTAAATTTGAACTTGCTGCTACCGATTTTAGCAGCAGTCCCCCAATCACTTAAAGTAATCGAGCGTCGTGGGATATGTTCGAGCCCAATGTATGCGGTCTCAGGGGGGAGGGTCTTGGGATCGATAGATTCACGAATATCTGTGCAGAGTTCGGAAAGCCGCTTCCTCTCCCACCCTTCCGGCACCCCGTCCTTAACCTTGACGTGCTCATGCCCAGGGAACCGAAGCCGCACGAACCACTCCTTGTAAATTAGCAGTGCTGCCTGCTCCAGCAATTGAATCCGGCGCCGGTTGTTTTCAATCAGGTCATCGTAGGCGGAGAGGATGGAGGCGATACGGCGTTGAGTTGGTAGAGATGGCAACGGCATTTTGATTCGCTTCATGTCGCGAATAGGTAGTTGCGGTTGGGCAACTCCGCTTCTTAGGGAATTCACTTGAGCATGAAATGAGGGAGAGCGTAGAAAATGATAGAGGTATGTAGGAGAGATTTTCTCGACGTTGCAGCGCAGAATGACCATTCCAGAATTAATCCGCATGTGCTCATAGGGAACTGATGCATGGAAGTGGGCTGCATTCCCAATTGTTCCTCTCGTTGTGAGAACAATATCATCGCACTGCAACTTGCCCTTTCGTAGCCTCTCGTCCTTTTGTTCTGTGATGAACTGACATTCTGAGAATTCAAATCCACTCCGGGTCACATTGGCTGCACTCAAGAACAAGCAATGTCCGGGATCTGAGAATTCATTCTGTTTTGGGTAGTTCTTACCACGGTCGCCATCAATGATTTCAAAGGGAGCGACTTCAAAGTCTACGGGAGTCGGGCTGTTCATACCTCAGACTCCTCAAACTCCTGGCGAGGCAGGCGTGACTGGCGGATGATGGAACTTAACGTACCGCGGCGAATTTCCCGGTGGTTGGGGACCAAAACCGTGGTCGTGCCGTCTGTCGTGCGCCGCTGCATAACGATATGGCTGCCTCTCTGGCGCACCTCAGTAAAGTGATGACGTTCTAGTATCCGACAGACTTCCCTGCCAGAGCACACTCTCAGCCTACCCAACCGTAATCTCCACGTTGGTGACATAGACCTCCGAGTGCAGCCGCTCTGTTATCTCTTCGGGCGAAGCACACTCAAAGAACAGCTCAAGGGCCTCCGTCAAATTAGCACGCGCCTCACTGACGGTAGCTCCCTGGCTGGCTATGTCGAGTTCGGGGCACAGGGCAACATAGCCCTCGCCGTCACGTTCAATAATCGCTGTCAGCGTCTTTGTCATCGCTCCACCTCGAATCGGCGGTATTTTTCAACAAATCCCCATACATTTCCGGGTCCGGCTCAATTTCCACTACCTTCCCATCCCGCATGACAACAACGCCGGTGCCGGCCTGGTGAGCGATGAGGTGGGCGCGTTGAGCGGCGCGGAAAAGAGCGGCTGGAGCAGCCTGCATGTCGGGGTCGGCCGAATTGGACACCGGGATTTTGTACTTGCTCTTTTTCACCGGCTGTTACTTCCTTCGTCATGCCGGACGTGATCCGGCATCCAGCAGGGGGAAGGGGCTGAGGGCCTGGATTCCTGCCCCTGTTTTCACAGGGGTGACGTTCTTTTGCAGGAATGACGGGGGGTACACAGAATCGCAATCTGCTCTAGCTCTAGTTTTTTCCTTAACGCTTGCTTCCTACCAGGACTCCGGCTAGTGCTCCGACAGCCGTAGAACCGAGAGCAAGGATGGACTCTGGAATGGATTTACCGAGATAGGCCAAGCCCAAAGACCCAAGCATGGATAAAATGACAGTAATACTCAACGACCAAGCTACGACACGATAAAAATGTTGATCGTTTTCATAGGCTGGACCTGAACGCTTAACAGCAGGAGCCCCTCCATCCTCTGAGGAGCCCCAATCGTTTGATTCATGATTCATGATTCATTCGTCAGTCCTATAATGGTAATCCCTTCCATCGAACCATCCTGGTTGCGAACCATTAAAGTACCTCCATCTTTAATGATGTCAGCAAGCGCGGCTGTGACCGACAAGGCGGTACTCACGGTTGCCGCCTTGCTCCTGGAATGCATCCGGGTGGTCAACTTCTCCGTATTTTTCACATCTCGTTCGGTGAGGTTCATAGTGACCTTCATTGGCTCGGCTCCTTTCTCTTCATTAAAAGTCATTCGTTGAGAATAAAATTTACTGAAAAAGTATGGTAAAAATACGGCGTTCTGTCAACCTTCCTGTCGTTCTGCACCTCTGAGAGAACCAGTGACGCCGAGCCCGTTCTTCCTCATCCCCCCAACTCCTCAACCTTCATGTCCGGGTATATTTTTCAACAACTCCCCATACATTTCCGGATCCGGCTCAATTTCCACGACTTTTCCATCCCGCATGACAACAACGCCGGTGCCGGTCTGGTGGGCGATGAGGTGGGCGCGTTGAGCGGCACGGAAAAGAGCGGCTGTTATGCCTTCCGTATCCGCGTCGTCTGAATTTAGAGGCTTCCTTTCAGGGGGTTCTTTTATCATCGTTTTTCTTCTCCAGCAGGACAGGTGTTGTGCCGCTGTTGTTATACCACACCCAATCATCAACACAGATCCGGTATATTGCCTTGAAGTTGCGGAGACCACTATCGAAGCGGCGACGTATGACCTGCTCAGGGACATGGTGCCCGCCTTGCTGCGCACGCAAGGCTACACGCTTGATCGCTTCTTCAGGTGTTGCGAGCGATAGAAATATCAACCTTACTTTGTAACCAGCGGTGCGCCACTGACGAATCATTCTGACATACCCGTGGCCTGCCAGCGTCGTTTCAAAGGCAAAACTCCTTCCCGCGCGAGCATGAGTGTTGATTTCTTCCAGCATCAACCGCCCGGCGCGAATGGCTGCGGTCGCGGGCCGGAAGGGTGACAGGCCCGCTGCTATCAGGTCGGCATTAACAAAAACCGGGCAATCCGCCTCGTTGGGCAGGTATTCCCGTGCGAAGGTTGTCTTGCCGGCCCCGTTTGGTCCGGCGATGATAATGACTTTTTTATCCGGCATTCAAATCTGCCCATACCTGCTGTCCGCGCGGGGTACGGCGATACTTCTGATTCCGGGCGGTGGGTGTGTCGGGATGCGTCATTTCGATGTAGCCGTCCTGCAATGCAGGCAGAAGATATCGTTGCCGCAGTGACTTACGGTCTTTGAGCCCGAGCGCCTGTTGAATCTCCTGCCTCGACATTTCGCCCTTCAGTATGGACAGTAACCGCCTTACTTGGGGGGTAACTTGAGGTGTTACTTGGGGGGTGTGTATGGCTTCGAGAATGGTGTCCAACATGAACGTAATGAAGGGTGTGCTGCCGCCTTCTGCCGAACTTCGCCGGATGGCTTCGTAGTAGTCATCCTGCCTGGCGTGAATCAGGCTCTCCACGGGAATATGAGCGAACAGCGGTTTCCAGCGTGTCAGAACCAGCGTTTGCCAGAGCCGCCCCATCCGTCCATTGCCATCTTCAAACGGGTGAATGAACTCGAATTCGTAATGGAAGACGGAGCCCGCAATCAGCGGATGCTCATCAGTGCTGCCGAGCCATGCCAGCAGGTTCGCCATGAGGTGAGGCACCCGCCGAGCGGGTGGGCCGATGTGGTGTATCTGACCTTGACCCATCACGGACACTTGGCCGCGTCGATAGTGGCCTGGAGCATCTAGCAGGCCGGTCATCAGCAACTCGTGGGCGCGTAGCAGGTCGGTCTCGCTCGTAGGATTCATGTGCTGGTATTGGTCGTATGCGCGGATGGCATTCCGCACCTCTTGAATGTCTCTCAACGGGGCGGCAATAGGCTTACCGTCGAGAATCGTGGAGATTTCCTCTTCACTCAGAGTGTTGCCCTCTATGGCGAGCGAGCCGCGAATCGTGCGGATACGGTTGATTCGTCGCAGGCGCAAATCCTGCGAAATACCTGCCGCCTCCACTCGCCCAATTGCCTCGCCGACCTGCTCTACGCGAGTCAGAATCTCTGATGTGATGGAGTAGGGTGGCTCTTGGCTCATATCCCCAACTCCTCGAAGTTCTTCTTGATGGTCGCGGCCAGACTGACCGCCTCGGTGTTGAGGGTATTCAACTCGATGTGAATCTCGCGCAGGGCTTCCCTGAAGTCGAAATCCTCGTCTTCTTCTTCGGGCGCGACGCCGACGTAGCGGCCGGGGGTCAGGCTCCAGTCGTTGGCTTCGATCTCAGCCCGGTCCACCAACTTGACCAGCCCGTCTACGTCGCACAGCTCGGCCTCGGGGAAACGCTCGGTCAGCCAGTGGGCCTGCCGCCAGAAATAGCGTACCTGTTGGAGCTGTTCGATTGCACGCTGGCGTGCCTCATCCGCGGCTTTGCGGGCGCGGCTGAGGTCGCGGCGTGACTTGGCATCATTCGCGTTTTCACATGCTTCGCTCAGCCGTGAGGCCAGCTTGTACACCAGGTCGGTCTGCCGGGCCAAGTCGCGGCTGGATTCTTGAAGGATGAAAGAGGGGGGCTGAAGGGCGCACTGAGCGGGGGAAGCCTCAAAATCCGTCCTTGCGGTTTGGACTGATTGACTGAATTGCTCAATGTCGTGAGCCAACTGTTTGATTTCCTGGGCCAGTTCCTTTTTCAGGGCGTGCGCGGCTTCTCCCTTTTGTAGGGGTAATTCACGAATTACCCCTACGCATTTGCCCTGAAGTCTTTCCATAGCCGTCAGGCAATCATGGGCCGGCTGGAGATTCTGGGCGGCCTCCAGCGAACGACGGCAGTAGTCGGATACCAGAGTGAGAAACTTGTCGGTCTGGCCGCGATACAGCCAGACGATGGCCAGAAGGTTTTGCTGCTGCTCGGGGCTGAAGTCGTATATCTTGCGCGTGACCTGGCGGTACACACTACGGGCGTCAATCATCAGCACCTTGTCGCGGTGTTCCTCGGGCTTGGCGCGGTTCAGAAACCAGAGCTCGCAGGGAACGGTGCGGGTGTAGAAGAAATTGGAACGGATGGCGATCATGAGGTCCACATCGCCGGTCTCGATCAGCTTCCGGCGGACCTTGGCCTCACCGCCGCCGGCGCTGGATGCCTGCGAGGACATGACAAAGCCGGCCCGGCCCGTCTCGTTCAGATAGCTGTAGAAATAGCTGATCCAGACATAATTGCCGTTGGAGACCTTGTCCTTCTTGTTCACACCGGGCAGGCCGAAGGGCAGGCGCGGGTCGGTCCTGACCTTGTCGGCGTCAATCTCGTCCACGTTGAAAGGAGGATTGGCCATCACGTAATCGGCCTTGCCGACCAACTCGTGCGGGTCGTCGTAATAGGTGATGGCCTGTTGAACATCCCCTTCGAGACCGTGAACCGCCAGATTCATCTTGGCCAGACGGATGGTCGTGGCGTTCTTTTCCGAACCCCGAAAGGTGAGCTGCTCGGTAGGGCTTTGGCCGTGCTCTTCGACGGTGCGCGCGCTCTGGACAAACATGCCGCCCGAGCCGCAGGCCGGGTCGAGTACGGTGCCGCGCTGGGGGTCGAGTACATGGGCGATGAGCGAAACCAGGGAGACGGGCGTGAAGAACTCGCCGTTGTCGTGGGCCTTCTGGTCGGCGAACCGGGTCAGAAAATATTCGTAGATACGACCAAAGACATCGCCGGACACCTGCTTCAATTCGTCCGGGTTGAGGAAGCGTAAGATATCGCCGAGGGTATCGTTGTCCAACTTTTGGTATTCGTTCTTAGGCAGGACGCCACGCAGGCTGTTGTAGTTCGACTCAATGGATTCCATCGCATCCATGATGGCCTTGGCGCGGTCCTCACTGTCGGGCCGCGCCACGAGATAATCGAACTGGGCTTCAGGGCTCAGGAAGATAGCACTGCGCTGAGAGAAATCTTCCTTGGTCAGCGCCCGCCTCTTGCCGCCCCGGCTCGGCAGGGTGGGTTCGATCTCCGCCTTGACCGTGAGGTAGCGGCTGTAGGCGTGACGCAGGAATACCAACCCCATCACGGGCAGGAAGTATTCATTGCTGGCATACTCGGAGTTGGCACGCAGGGTGTCGGCTGCGCTCCAAAGCCGGCGTTCGATGGCTTCGAGGTGTTCGAGTTGGGACATGCTCGCTGCTTACAGCGGGTGCTGAGACAGAAACTCCTTGAAGACGGTCAGAAACGGCTCCCGCGCCGAGGATACAAAACCGTGTCCGGCGTTGTCGAAGATGGCCAGTTGCGCATTCGGAATCTCTCGGGCCAGAATTTCCGAATTGGCCGCCGGGATCAGCACATCGCCGCGTCCGGTGGCGACCAGGGTGGGAGCGGTGATCTCCTTGAGTTGCCTGTAGACGCGCAGCGTCATGGTCGCATCTAAGTGACGCTTGTAAGCAAAGAAAGGCGTGGCGTGTTCCAGGACGCGGCGCATGGTGGCTTCGAGTTCGTCCTGATGGGCGGCGATATAGTCTTGGGAGTAGGACAACTTCCAACCCTCTCGAACGGCTTCTTCCGGCGTCTGTCCGGGCCGGCCCTTGAGCGCCTGCATGGATTCCGGTGGGGCAGGGACGGAATGCTTGCCGCCTGGGGTGGTACAGCCCAGGGTCAGACTCGCGACATTCGGCTGGTGGTGAATCCCGATTTCCTGGGCAATCATGCCCCCCATTGAAATACCGAAAATATGCGCGCGCGGAATGTCGAGCGCGCCGAGCAAACCCACGGCATCACTCGCAAACAGCGCAATGGAATACGGCTCGTCCGGTTTATCCGACTGACCGGTGCCGCGGTTGTCGTAGGTGATGACCTGATAGTCGTCGGCCATGCGCGCAACAAACTCCCGATCCCAGGCCGCCGCCGGCCCGCCCAGCCCCATGATGAGCAGCAGCGGCTGACCCTGGCCCTGCATCGTATAGTGCAGATTGATTGCATTTACCTGTGCGTATGACATGCTCTTCCTCCTTTGTGTGAACGTCTTATCCAGTTGCGGGCAGAAGCGCAAACCAGGGAGAGGACGCTATTTACCGATTCGTGCAGTTTGGTATAGGTCCATAGCATATGAAAACGGCTGTTTCCGAGCTTCCCGCTCTCCACCAGACGGTGAAGGAGTTGTCCCAGATATCGACGCTCCGAGCCGTCTACCATCTGGCTGAAGTCTGGGGCGTGATTGGACTGGCGATCTGGCTGAGTGGCTGGGTGTGTCCGCCATTTACGGGCATCTGGGGTGCGTGTGTCTATATCGGCGCCGTCGTCGTGATTGCCGCGCGGCAGCACGCCCTGATGGTCCTGGTACACGAGGCGATTCATAAACGCATTGCGCGAACGGTGTGGATTAACGATGCGCTGGCCCGGGTGGCCGCGGCCTTTCCGGTCTTTATCTCGCTCTCGAAATGGCGCTTCATCCACCTCCATCACCACCAGTATACGCAGACCAAAGACGACCCGGACCGGGCTATCTATGCCCGCTATCCCCTTGGCAGCCGCCGGTTCTGGTGGCTTCTCAGCCGAGATGTGTGTGGTCTGAACGTCATCTCGACGCTGAAATATTTTATCGATCTGCCTTTTGTGACGCGGGATTTTAACCGGAAGTTTCTGGGCGAGGAGCGTGCCGACCGCTATCGGCAGGTCGCTGATATGGGGCTGTTCACGATATTTGGGGGGGCGGTGTTAAGCGGTGGCTTTGTCGTGTGGGGTTTGGAATTTGGGCGATACCTGGTGTTGTACTGGCTCGTGCCGTACTGCACCGTGACCCAGGTCTTCTTCCGTATCCGGGGGGCGATTGAGCATGGCAATGTGCCCGACCCTGAGAACGCTTACCGACAGACGCGGACTTATTTTATGCCCGCGGTCTTGCGTTTTTTCTTTGCGCCCAAGCAGGTGAACTACCACCTGGAGCACCACCTGTATCCGTCCGTGCCTTTCTATAATCTGCCCCGGCTGCACGCTGTTCTCAGCCGCGCGGTCTATCCTGCCGAGTCCGGCTATTGCGAGCCGTTTTCTACCGGCCTTAAAAAACTGGTCTGCGGGTAACGGGAAAGACAGGCCCGCGACAAAAGAAAAGGGCAGCCATATGGCTGCCCTGTGTCTGCGGCTGTTTACATTTTTCTACAGATCATACGCCCGGGCCGCGTTATCGCCCAGGATGTTCTGCCGGTCGGGTGGCGGGAGTTCCTTAATTCCATCCTGTAAGGTATTGAGGGCATCCGGGAAGCCGTCAAAATGGGGGAAGTCGGTTGACCAGAAGAACTTGTCCGATCCCCAGCGAGCGGCCGCCGGTGAGATCATGCTTTCGTCCACATCACAGCCGACCCAGACCTGACGGCGAAAATACTCGCTCGGCGGGCGCTTGCAGGCCGTCATGAAGCCGCTGTGTTTCCATTTACTATCCATCCGTTCGATAAAATGCGGCACCCAGCCGGCCCCAACCTCCAGCACCAGCAGTTTGAGAGTCGGAAAGCGTTCCAGAGTGCCACCCTCAAACATGCTGACAAAAGAAGCCTGGATATCAAAGCCCAGCGTGACCGACAGGAAATAGAAGGGCGAACCGTGAAAGGTGGTATGGTCATACCAGGAGCTGCCGTGAAAGTCCGGCCGCGCAATCACGTGCAGGCCGACCGGCATCTGAATATCCTGGGCAACGGCCCAGAACGGATCGTAGGTCGTATCGCCATAGGCTCTCCCGTTTGCGGGATAGGGGGTCAGCATGACGGCTTTCAAGCCTAGTTTGGCGACGCGTTTCAACTCAACAATGGCGGCCTCGGGGTCCATGAGGGAGATGTGCGCCACCCCGTATAAGCGGTTGGGGTAGTGGCTGCAGAAATCGGCGATCCAGTCGTTGTATACGCGGTTATAGGCCAGGGCGAGACCGGGGTCGTTGACCTCGCCTTCCCACAGCAGGCCGATGGTGGGAAAGAGCACGGCCGCGTCAATACCATCGGCGTCCAACTGCTTGATCCGCTCATGCGGGTCATACGCCCCCTTGGGACCATCCATATAAAGCTGGTCTTTGGAGAAGACGAGCTCGCCGGGCTTGCCGAAACCGGAGGCCACGCCCATCCCCCTGATTGTCGGAGAAACCTTGCCGTCAATGACAAGCGACTCCCAGCCTTCCTCGTCTTTGACGAGGTGCAGGGCGCGCTCTTTGTATTTGGACTCCAGGTTCTCCTTCCACAGATTGGGCGGCTCCAAAATATGGCCGTCGGCATCAACGATTCTTCCGAGTTGCATTGCGCGTCCCTCCTTGCACATATGTAGGCTTTGTCCTGCTTCTAGCCCACTTCATTCTGGATTACAAACCTTTGCGCGTTTTTTGTGGAGGGCGCGTTTTTTGTGGAGGGCGCGTTTTTTGTGGAGGGCGCGTCGGCTCGATTCCAGCCGTAAGGGAAGGGAAGGGAAGGACTACCCCCGCCGGGAATCGAACCCGGACCCCAGGTTCCGGAGACCTGTGTGATATCCATTTCACCACGGGGGCACGGTCGGTACAGTATCATATACCGGCAGAGAAGCAATTATGGGGAAGCCGACTCCGTGCGCAAGGCAGGGAACGCGGCAGGCAGGTGTGCTCAGCGGTGAGTACAGTGGCTGAGGGAGGGGCTACTGGTCCTCCCGCTCTATCGTCAACACGGCGTCTTCATCATACAATCGGTTGCCGAGGTATAACTCGGGGTAACGAGTTTGCATTTCCAGACTCTCGTCAACACTGCCGGCGGTTTCAGCCTGGTCGTTCTCGGCCTCGCTGCCGGCCGCCAGATTGCCTCCGTACAGCTCGGGGTAGCGCATCCGGAGTTCCAGACTCTCGTCTCCACTGTCAATTGTATTCTCCGCTTCTGCTTCGTCGCTGTTTTCCAATCCGAATCCTTCGCCCAAGAGTGAACCCGACGAGTCCGGGCGAATGGAATAGAGTGACTGCGACAGTCCGTTCGACGCAAAGAAGAGCAGCAGAGCAAGCGCACTGACCAGTGTCTTCATGTCAGAATCCTCCGTATGACGTTCGGTCCGGGCTGACAGGCGACACCCACGGCGGATAGCCGAGCCGCGGATGTCTCGACCGCGGACGCTGGGGGCGCGTGAACCAGCAGACAGCCTCTCAGCCGGACATGCACCGTTTTCCCCGCGCCATAGCCCTTGACAATAACGCGCTGGCCGGACTGAAGTTGTTGGATGCGCGGAATCTGGGATTGATGAATGAGACACTCGACGCCACTCAGGCGCGACGGGTCTCCCTGTAAAATAAGGGCGACTTGTCCTGAATCATCTTGCTCAATACGCGTGACCTGACCCGATACCTGGATAACCTTATCCCGGTATTTTTTATCCGCGACTATACGATCGGTGCGAAAGGTCTGGTAGAGAAACGCGGCTGAGGTCCTGAACTCGGGTTTCTGTTCGGGCTCAACAGGTGGCTGGTCCGTTGTGCGGAAAAACAGGACGACAATCAGGCCGAGGAGGAGAATCGCTATAAATCGCATAGGCTGTACTCGGGCTCCCCAAAAGTAGGACATTCCTGCCGGTCGGGTCAAGAGAGGTGGGGTGAAGGCGTGTCCCGAGACGGGCTGGAGTGGCGCGTCAACCGACCGGCGCCGACCGTGTTGCCATGAGCGTTTCAAGGTCTTGGAGAAGCTGGGCTATGGATTCCGTGTCATCGCCCCGATAATAGCCGCGGATGCGGCGCTGCGGGTCAATCAGCACGAAACGGTTGCTGTGCACGATGGGCTCGTGGGTCGTCAGGCGGGGATCGTTCGGTGCGAGGGCTTCCACGCCGAGCCGAAAGCCGTTGCGGATTAAGGCATACATGGCAGAGCGTTCACCGGTCAGGAAGAGCCAGCGCTGGTCGTCCGCGCGGTAGCGCCGCGCATAGACTCGCAGCACCTCGGGCGTATCTCGCTCCGGATCGACACTAAAGGAAAGAAAGCGGACCGGTTTGGTGCGCAGGGTCGTGTGCAAGTGGGCCATCCGCTGGCTGAGGAGTGGACACCTGCCCGGACAGTGGGTGAAGATGAAGTTGGCGACCCATATGGACCCGGTCAGGTCGGAGTGACCAAAGGGCTGTTGCGTCCGCTCGATCAGCGAAAAGGTGGGGACTATTCCCAGGATGGGCAGCCGCCCGGGCGGAGCCGGCTTGGTGGTGTCTGAGAAGAGAGAGAAAACGCCGTAGCCGACAACAAAGCTCAGAACAAGACCAAGCGCGCCCCAGATAATACGTTGTGAGGTGGGTTCTGGGGGGGCGCTTGAAAGTCTGTCAGGCACAACAGACTAGTGGTCAGCCGTTTCGCTCACCGCGGTCGGCTCGACTGGTGTATACGTCCTGGTGGTTGAGGTCAGGTCCGGCAGGAGCATGATAATCAAAAAGACACAAATGACCATGGGTGTCAGGGCAATTACGCCGAGCGTGGTACGCTCAAAGCGCAGATGCATGAAATACAGCGCGACGAGGAGCGCCTTGGTAACCGCCAGGATGACAAGCAGGGAGCCGGCCGTGAGTTTGGCGGAGACCAGGGGCGGCACCATGAGCTCGAGAATGGTCAAAATGGTGAGGACCACCATAATGGCGAAATAATTCGGTTCGGCGTGGTCAGCAGGTGCGGCAGCTTCGTTTGCCATCGTATTTCCCTCTACAGCAGGTATACAAAAGTAAAGACCAAGATCCAGACCAGGTCCACAAAATGCCAGTAGAGGCCGACGATTTCCACCGGGCTGGAGTTTTCGCCTAAGAACCTCCCATTCATGCCAGTGAAGAGCACGCAGGTCAGATACACCACGCCGCCGAAGACATGGCAGCCGTGAAAGCCGGTCAGAACATAGAAGGTCGTACCAAACAGCGGCGCGCCCCACGGGTTGCTACTCATGGTCATGCCGATATGGGTCAGGTGCGTCCACTCGTAGGCCTGCAGTCCCAAAAATATGGTCCCGCCAATAATGGTCAGTAAGAGGAACTTGCGGAAGCTTGGCAGGTCGCCGTGCTTTGCCGCGGACAAGGCTTTGACCATGGTGAAGCTGCTGACGATGAGCAGAAAGGTCATGAACGCGGTGAGCTGGATACCCAGGGATTCGAGCGGATTGGGCCAGTCCGGACTGCTGGCGCGCATGGCTCCATATCCGGCTAACAGGCCACCAAAAGACATGGCATCACCCGCCAGAAAGACCCACATGCCGAGTTTGCCCCAACTCTCCGGAGTGACGGGGGACTCTGCCGGCTGCTTGACAGCAGAGTGGGCGTGAGAATCAACAATAGCTTCGCTCAAGGTTGCTCCTCCTTTGGGGCCGATACTCCCCGACGGGATGGTGGCGTCCCCTGTGCTCGATGCGAGCGATTCGTTTTCCAATAGCGGTAAAAAATCCAGCCGCCGATGGAGCCAAAGACGACGAAGGGCATAGTCATCATGAAAAAGGCGCTGCGTAACATGCCTTGCGTCACCTGCTCATTCGCGCCGGATAAGAGAGTCTGGCACATTGCGCAGCCTTGCGCTAGGGCCTCCTGGGGTGCTCCACCAGGGCTATAGGCTGCCAAAAAGGTCAGCGCTGAAACACCGAACAGGCGAGAGACAAAAGAGGGGAATCGAGTGCGCATAGGTCCCGTTTAATTCAAGTACACCAGCGGGAAAAGGACCACCCAGACCGCGCCAACGTAATACCAATACATGCTACAGATTTCGACCCCGATAGCGTGCTGCTGAGAGAATTTGCCACGTCTGGCTTGAAACAGGACGATGCCGAGCCACAGGACGGCGGCCAGGACATGCAGGCCGTGGCAGCCGATCAGGGTATAAAAAGTCGCGCCATACATGCCGGTTGAAATGGTGAGCCCGTCGCGGACCAGCTGCACCCACTCAAAGCCCTGCACCCCAAGAAAAATACTCCCCAGCAGAGCCGTAAGCGCGAGCCAGCGTCCAAACGGCTGCTGTCGGTCGGCTTGAATGCAGCCCATGGCCCGCCACATGGTGTAACAACTGAACAGCAGAAAGCCGGTATTCACCCAGGTGATGCCCACGGGCAGATATAAATGGCCTGACGGCCAGACCGGGCTCCCAAAACGAAAGACCACGTAGGCGCCGATCAGTCCGGCAAAAAACATGGTCTCCGCCCCAATGAGCATCAGCATACCCATGCGGGCATTACTGACCGGCGGCCGGGGGATGCTGGGCGGCGGTGGCCCACCGCCATAGCCGGGGACGGCTACCAGCGCTTCTGGGGTGTCGTGGGTTGAGGGTTGAGAAGCCGGAGGTCCGGCTGCGAGGGCTGATCCGTGTGGCATAGACACTGCCTCTCTCGGGCACAGGCTACGCAAAGATAATGAAACACGTCGTTGCAGCAATATACAGCACAATAAAAAACGCAAGCTTCTTGCCGAGTGAAAAATTTTCTGCCTGTCGCTCGGCGCGTGTCACTACTGGCATTGGCGTATCCCGTTCTCAGATTATGCTAATGCTTACAGGGGCAGCTTATCGAGCGCCATGGCTGTCAGCAAGACCGGCAAATAGACGAGTGAGGCAAACATGAGCTGACGGGCGGAGGTGCGCGAACGGGTACGCGCCAGACGAATACCGTACCACAGAAACAGACAGCCCAGCCCGAACGCAATGATAAAATAGCGGGGGCCGGCCATACCGACCAGCGTCGGGAGGAGGCCCACCGCCAACAAGGCCAGACAGTTGAGCACGACCTGGCGGCCCGTACTTTTCCCATCCGGCTCAATCACGGGTAAAAGCCGGAAGCCGGCACGGGTATAATCCTCTCGATACAGCCAGGCAATAGCCAGCGAGTGGGGCATTTGCCACAAAAACATAATGGTGAATAAAATCCCGGCTTCGATCCCCAGCGTTTCATTGACGGCGGCCCAGCCTATGACCGGAGGAAGGGCACCAGGGACGGCACCCACAATACCGCACAAGGAGGTCTTCTTCTTCAGCGGGGTGTAGGCGAACAAATAGCTAATGGTGATAAAGGCGGTGACCAGGGCACTCAAGGGATTCACCAGCAGCATGAGGTAGAGGAGGCCGATCATCGTGAGCGCGGCGCCAAAGACCAAGGCCTCCAGAGGTTGCAGCCTGCCGTCAGGCAACGGCCGTGTCCTGGTCCGTTCCATGAGGGCGTCGGCTTCACATTCCATGAACTGGTTGAGCGCCAGGGTGCCGCCGCCCGCCAGGGCCGTCCCAATCAGGGTATGCAAGAGCAGGCTGTAGTCGAGGACGAGCCAGGAGCCCAGATAAAAGCCCACGGTTGTGGTAACCAGGATCATGCTGACCAGGCGTGGCTTGGTCAGTTCGACAAAGGCGGCGAGCCACCGCAGGCGCGGCAGATCGAAGACGACTGTCTGTGTTGGCTGTATCATACGCTGACCTGCTCCGAAAAAATACGTGACGCCGCCTCCTCGGGGCTACGCCCGGTGCGATAGGCCCACAGGGTGAACCGCACGCTGGTGACCAGCATGAAGGCTCCGACGATGACGTGACTGGTTGCGAGCAGGACCGCCTGCGGTGTTAGGGGGCCAGGTGGCGCCACATATTTCATGACATAGGTAAAGAGGCCCAGCCCGACCTGGAGGAGGAGGAGCCGCCGCAGGATGACGCCTGAGCGCAGCAAGGGACGCTGGGTGGCGTGATAGTGCCGGACATGATCGAGCAGGAGAAAGGTCAGGATGAAGACCGCAACGGCTCCCAGGATATGCAGACTCAGGCCGGTCCCGGTATGGCGGAAGAGCGCTCCCAGGATCAACTGGGCGTAGATCAGGCCGACCGTGAGCAGGCCGAGCTGCTGCGCTTTTTTCGTGTCGCCTGCGGGCAGCCCCGATTGGCCGGCCCGCCATTCCGCAGAAGTAAACAGGCTGATACTGGCAATCAGCGCAAAAAACGCCTGGGCCAGGCAGGCATGAATAATGGCTATTTTTTGCTCAATCAGCACCACGCGCAGTCCCCCCAGAACTCCTTGGAGCGTCACCGCGACCAGCGCGATAAGACCCAGCCGGCGCAGCCACTGCCGTCGCTCTGTGCACCACAGGACCAGCGCCAGCACAATCGTGAGCACGCCCACCGCCGAACCCAGCAGGCGATGACTATGTTCGTAGAATATTCCGCCCACCATCTTTGACCACGGGTATAAGAACATATTATAGCCAAACGTCGTCGGCCAATCAGGCACCACCATACCGACCCCGAGGCTGGTGACCAGACCGCCCAAAAACAGCAGCGGGAGGGTCAGCGCTGCCGTCAGGACGGCAATTCGGTGAGGCCAAACAGAGTCGTGATCAAGAGCGGCCAAGACAGTCTCCTGTACGAAACCGGTCAAGGGCGTGAGGCTGAGTTACGCAAACCCGGCTGTTCTCCCGAGTACGGCAGAAACGGCCGGGCAGGTAGTATGGAGCCAGACGCATAGCCTCACACGGCGCTAGTGTGAGGCCGTGACGGCTTCGGGTCCGATTTTCCGGTCCTGGGGCAACCAGTCTTCTGTGACCAGCGGCGAACTATATTCATACGGACCGCGATAGACCGTGGGGGTTGTCTCGAAGTTGCCGTGGCCCGGAGGAGAGGGAGCGGTCCATTCGAGGGTGTTGGCTTCCCACGGATTCTTGTCGGCTTTCTTCCCGGCAATCAGGCTCCAGATAAAGTTTGTGAAAAAGACCAACTGAGAGAGGCCCAGACAGAAGGCACTCATGGTGATGAACACATTCCACCACTGCATGTCGTGCAGAAATTCATACTGCAGCGGATTATAGATGCGCCGCATGTGGCCGGCCACACCCAGGAAATGCATGGGGAAAAAGGCACAGTTGAAGAAGATATAGGTCAGGGCAAAATGCACTTTGCCCAGGGTTTCGTTCATCATCCGGCCAAATATTTTGGGGAACCAATAGTACAGGGCGGCAAACATGCCGAAGATGATGCCGGCCACCACATAGTGGAAGTGGGCCACGATAAAATAGGTATCGTGGATAAAGATATCGACCGGTGTGGAGGCCATGTAAATACCACTTAAGCCGCCAATGACAAAGTTGGAAACAAAGCCCAGGGCGAACAGCATCGGGCTGGTGAAACGGATATTGCCGCCCCACAGGGTCCCCAGCCAGTTAAACGTCTTAATGGCGGAGGGCACGGCAATGACCATCGTGGTCAGCATAAAGGCGGTCCCCAGGACGGGATTCATGCCGCTGACAAACATGTGGTGGCCCCAGACGATCCAGGACAGGAAGGCCAGGGCAATCATGGAAAAGGCCATGGCTTTATAGCCGAAGATCGGTTTGCGGGAAAAGGTGGACAGGATATCAGACGTGACGCCCATGGCCGGCAGCACCAGAACATATACCTCGGGATGACCGAAGAACCAGAACAAATGCTGCCATAAAATCGGCTCGCCTCCACCGCCCGGCATAAAGAAGCTCGTTCCCATCGTCCGGTCAAAGAGCAGCATGCCCAGGGCGGCCGTCAGGACCGGCAGGGCCAGCAGCAGCAGAATGGCGGTGACGAACAACGACCAGATCACCAGCGGCAGGCGGAACCAGGTCATGCCTGGGGCGCGCATATTCACGACGGTGGTGATGTAGTTGATCGCCCCCATGAGAGAAGAAACACCCAGGACCAGCAGGCTGATGACCCATAGATCGGCACCCGTATCGACCCCGCTCAGGGTGGGGTCTGCCGAGAGGGTGGCATACATGGTCCAGCCGCCCGCCGCGGCGCCACCTTCGACAAAGAAGCTGTACACGATCATGATCGTGGCCGGGACCGCCGTCCAGAAAGACAGCATATTCAGCACGGGAAAAGCCATGTCGCCGGCGCCGATCATCAGCGGAATGAGGAAATTCCCAAACCCGCCGATCATAAACGGCATCACGACAAAAAAGATCATAATCGTGGCGTGCATGGTAAAAACGGAGTTGTAGAAGGCCGGGTCCATATGCGCCCCGGCCACGGAGCCCAGGGATTTGGCAAAGTTTGCGCCCGGATAGGGGTCCAATTTTTCTCTGTTGTATTCGCTCAGGCCCTCGACCGCGCCGACCGTGCTGTCCTCGTCCGCAGGATACATAAAGGGCTCGGATATCCAGCTGGTAAAAGGCACCGGGGTCTCCGGCCAGGCGAGTTCCCAGCGCATCATCATGGCCAAGAGACCACCGACGACGAGCATGAGGATGCTGGCGAACAGAAACTGACGGCCGATCATCTTGTGATCGGTCGAAAAAATATAGGTGCGGATAAACCCGAGCTCGTGATACTCTGCGTGGGCGTCGTGCGCGGCAGTTACTCCTGCTTCACTCATGGACTCTCTCCTGTGTTGATCCTGGCCGGATGCTGTGTCTGTGCTCCCACCATTCAGGCTCAATTACTCAGTTGCTTCTTGAGCGGCGCTGTCAGCCGTACCTTCCGCAGCACTCTCGGCTTCTGCCTCCGTTGCGGTCGGCTCAGCCTCCGGCTCGGACATGGTCTCAGCGTCCATGGTTGTATCGGCAGCCATGACTTCCTCAGGCTGTTCGGCCGCACTGGCGTCGCCCCCGTTTGTTTCGGCAGGAGGCCAGCGCTTATCATACCAGGCGGCGTAGTCTTCCGGCGTATCGACGTAGAGCGTTCCTTTCATCCCCGAATGACCGAAGCCGCACAGCTCCGCGCAGGGCGCCTCATACGTGCCGGCCTTATTCGCCTGAAACCAGGCTTCGATTTGCCGGCCGGGCAGCATATCCTGCTTGAAACGCAGGTTCGGCATAAAGAGGCTGTGGATGACATCCTTGGAGCCCAGGAAGACGCGCACCGGCTTGCCCACCGGGACATGCATGTCATTGTCAACCTGATAGTCGTCGGCGGTTTCAAATTCTCCGTCCGGCCCCGGATAGAGCACCTCCCAGTTGAACTGTTTCCCGGTGACGCGGATCTCGACGTCCGTTTCGGGAACGTTGAGCTTGACTTCTTCCCAGATGCTCTTGCTGGCGAGTCCCAGACCAATAAAGACCAGGGCGGGAACAATGGTCCAGACGAGTTCCAGGCCGGTGTGGCCATGCGTATAAACGGCGCGCCGGCTGTCGTCCCGTCGATACTGGTAGAGGAAGATAATCATCAACGCCGTGACCAGAATAAAGGCGGCCGCGGTGATGTAATAGATAAAATAGAAGAGCGCATCAATGCTTCCCCCGTATGGGGATACATCCTCCGGAAGCCATTGCATCATAAGATTTCTTAGCCCCTTCTGTGTGAAGAATCGTTCCCCTTTATACCGGAAAGGAGGACTACCGCAAGGGGAGGGACGATAGGCTGAAGGCGTATAATTGCCGGCGGAATAGGACGCCCGGCGTCCTGGGTCGCCGGCGGTGAAAGGCCGGACCACAGCTGGCGCGCTTCGATATTGACAACGACCCGCGGACTCGATACTTCTCCTAGCTAATGATACACAAAACCGGCTGGGATCAGTTTTTAGAAATCATTCTGAAGCCCGATAACATCCCCATCGTTGGCCTGATGTTTCTCATCTTCTACTTTACCTGGCTGGCTTTTCGCGAAGCGCGTAAAAATGACCAACTGATCGAAGAAGGTCGCGCCGACGAGATCCTGCGCGAGATGCAGAAGTAGGGAGGCGGACTGCATGCCGTTTACTATCATCGCCGAGAACTGCACCGGGTGCAGCGCGTGTGAACAACGCTGTCCAACCAAAGCCATTAGCGGCGATCCCAAAAAAGCCTATCTGATCGAAGCGACGATGTGTATCGACTGCGGCGCGTGCGGGGTTATCTGTCCCGATGACGCCATCCTCGACACGTATGGCAATCTGACCCAGGTTCTGAAGCGGGTTGACCGTCCGATCGCCGTTGTCCACCAGGATAACTGCAACGGCTGCGGGGTGTGTATTGATGTCTGTCCTTTTGACTGCATCTTGCCCGCGGCCGACAACGGCCCACAGTACCTTGGTCGGGTGCAGGTCGAAGAGAAGACCTGTGTGGGTTGTAAGCTGTGCGAGGAAGTATGTGGCTGGGAAGGTATCTATATTATGCCGACCAGAGAGAAAGATCCCTTCCTGACCTCGATCGGGGTCGAACTAGAAGAATCAGCCGCCTAGGACAGCGCCGCCCGTTTCACCCCTCGGCAGACACTTTTCAGATAATCTTGTTGAGCGGGTACTCGATAATGCCGACCGCTCCGTTTTGAATGAGCTGGGGAATCAGTTCGCGCACAATCCCCTCGTCAATTACGCTTTCCACGGCGCACCACTCGGACTCATACAGGGGCGAGACGGTCGGGGCGGTCAGGCTCGGCAGCATTTTGACAATCCGGTCCAGATGCTCCTTGGGCACGTTCATCTTGAGGCCGACTTTCGCTTCCGCGCTCAGGGCGCCTTTCAGCAGCAGGGCAATCTGGTTGATTTTCTCGCGCTTTTTTACGTCCTGCATGGCCCGTTTATTGGCAATGAGCTGGGGGTTGGAGCGAAACAGCTCATGAATGATCTTGAGCCCGTGGGCTCGAATGGTTGAGCCGGATTCGGTCACCTCGACAATGGCGTCAACCAGGCCGTCGGCGGCCTTGGCCTCGGTTGCTCCCCAGGAAAATTCGACCTCGACCCGGATGCCCCGTTCGTCGAAATAGCGCTGGGTATAACGCACCAGTTCGGTCGCAATTTTTTTCCCGTTCAGATCGTTGAGCTCTCGAATGGGCGAATCCTGCGGAATGGCGAGCACCCAGCGTGTCGGCTGAAAGCTGGCTTTGGAATACACCAGGTCGATAATGGGTTCGACGTCAGAGTTGTTTTCCATGATCCAGTCTTTACCGGTGATCCCGGCGTCCAAGGTGCCGGACTCGACATAGCGCGCCATTTCCTGGGCCCGGACCAACGTGCAGCGCAGGCTCGGGTCGTCGATACTGGGGAAATAGCTGCGTGAGCTGGTCGATACTTTCCAACCGGACTTTTTGAAGAGCTCAATCGTCGTTGCCTCCAGACTTCCTTTGGGAAGTCCCAGCCTCAAAATTTCCATATCGTCTCTTTTACTAACCCTGTGGTGTTTGGATTTTCGTGCGGTGTGTGACAGCCCGACACGCCCGATCCGACGGATGGAGCCTGTCCCGGCCTGACGCAAGTCTGTCGCTTGCTTGCCCGCATCTCCTACCACACCGGACCGTCTGCCGCAAGTAAAGCCCTCCGCCACAGTCGGCTGAAAGGCGGCCGTTGGGTTGAAGCGCCCGGGGGCGGAGCGAGCAGCACCGCATAGGCGTTCTCCCGCGTCTTTGCTACATATGGCACGGCGACGAATGGGATATGTCCGGTCCGCGTAAAAACGGGAGATGAAGCCTATGCAACTGTCCGAGATTGCCGAACGCCTCCAGTGTGCACTGCACGGGAACGCTGACTTGGTGATTACCGACCTCAAGCCGATAGACCAGGCCGGTCCGCACGACCTCACCTTTGTCAGCAATAAAAAATATTTTTCCCGATTACCGACAACCCGGGCCGCGGCCGTTATTCTGCCGGCCGACGCTCCAGCCGTCTCACTGCCCTCGCTGCGCACCGACAATCCCGACCTGGCCGTCGCCCAGGTGCTGGGTTGGCTGTATCCTCCGTATGAGCCGCCTGAAGGTATCCATCCCACGGCGGTTGTCTCTTCCTCTGCCAGCATCGGCGCGCACGCCTTCATTGGCCCCTACGCGGTGATTGGTGATGGTGCCGTGATCGGTGAGTATGCGCGTATTTTTGCGCATGTGGTGATTTATCCCGAGGTGCGCATTGGTGAGCACTTTACGGCCCATGCCGGAGCGGTCGTGCGTGAACGCGTTATGATCGGCAATCGGGTGGTCTTGCAGAGCGGCGTGGTCGTTGGCGGAGACGGATTCGGCTACGTCCCGCTGCCCGACGGGTCGATTATGCCCAAGCCGCAGGCTGGTAGCGTCGAGTTGCAGGACGAGGTCGAGCTGGGCGCCAATACGACTGTTGATCGGGCCACCGTGGGGACCACGCGCGTACGGAAGGGAGCCAAGATCGACAATCTGGTGCAAATCGGCCACGGCTCGGATGTAGGCGCGTACGCGTTTATCTGTGCCCAGGCCGGCCTGGCCGGCAGTACGAGGCTGGAGGACCGGGTCCAACTCGGCGGCCAGGTGGGCGTCGCCGGTCATCTTACGGTCGGCAAGAACACCATGGTGGTGGCCCAGAGCGGCATTCCCAACGACGTCCCGGCCAATAGTGTCATTGGTGGCTATCCCGCCGTAAACGTCCTTGCCTGGCGACGGACTTCCGCCGCCCTGCCCAAGCTGCCGGAACTGCTGCGCAGGGTGCGGAAACTGGAACAGGAACTGGCCGCATTACAGAAAGAATCAGAATAGCGCCATGCTGGAGAGCGATGGCCCGGCTGCATTGGATGCAACTGCCACGGGCGGCGCAGTGCAGCTCTGGCTGTTCACCGCAACGACATTTATTGGCGCGACGCTCCTGTTCCTGGTGCAGCCGCTGTTCGCAAAAATGGTCTTGCCCCTGCTCGGAGGCTCGCCATCGGTCTGGAACACCGCCCTGGTGTTCTTCCAGGCCGCCCTGCTGGCCGGGTATGGCTATGCGCATTGGCTCATGCGCCGGTTCGGTCAGCGCAGCCAGCTCAGCGTGCATGTCTGTGTGCTGGCTACGGCGGCTCTCGTGCTGCCCATCGGCGTCGCCCCAGGCTGGCGACCCCCCGCCGACACGCCGCCGGCGGTCTGGCTGCTGGGCCTGCTCAGCGTCTCGGTCGGTGCGCCGTTTTTCGCCGTTTCCGCCACGGCACCGCTGATCCAGCGCTGGTTTGCGCGCACCGGCCATCCGCAGGCGCACGACCCGTATTTTCTTTATAGCGCGAGCAATCTCGGCAGTGTGCTCGCCCTGCTGGCGTTTCCGTTTGTCCTTGAGCCCACGCTCAGCAGCCAGGCCCAGAGTACCGTCTGGAGCCTGGGTTTCGCTGTCCTGACGGTGGGCATCATCGGCTGTGGTGTCATGCTGTGGCGGCGCACCGACGCGGCGAGTAGCTCGTCCTGGCCGCAAGCAACGGCGCGCCCGAACTGGCGTCAGCGCGCGACCTGGATGGTCTATGCCGCGCTTCCCTCCGCCCTCTTGCTGAGTGTCACCACCCACATCAGTACGGACATCGCCGCTGCCCCGCTGCTGTGGGTGATACCCCTGACGCTCTACCTGCTCACCTTCGCCATTGCCTTTGCCCGGCGTCCCTTGATCCCGCATTGGGTTGCGGTGCGAGCCATGCCCCTGGCGTTGATGAGCTTGGTGGCGCTCTTCGCTTGGCGCGAGCCTATCGGCCTTTTCCTGCCGCTCCATCTGCTGGTGTTCTTCGTCATCGCGCTGATGTGCCACGGTGAGTTGGTGCGTCACCGCCCTGGGGTGGAATCCCTGACCGAATTCTATCTGTTTCTCTCACTCGGCGGCGTCATGGGTGGGGCGTTTGTCGCCTTAGGCGCACCCGTGCTGTTCAACACCGTCTTCGAGTATCCGCTGAGCCTGGCGCTGGCCGCGGCCTTATTGCCCAGTGCCACCCCGCGGGCCAACCGGGGCGATGTCGTCCTGGCGCTGGTGATGCTGGCGGTATTGGTCGGTGGGAAAACGGTGACGAGTGCCCTCGGCTGGCAGCCCCACACGCTTGTGGTTCCCGGTATCTGCGCGGTTTTCGCGTTGATCGTCTTCGCCCGTCAAACGCGCCCGTTCGGTTTTGGACTGTGCGTTGGCGTGCTTTTGGTCAGTAGCGCCTACGCCCTGACGAGCAGCGAGGTCCTGTGGCGGGGACGCAGCTTCTTCGGCGTCTACCGTATCTCCGAGTCCGGTGACCCGCCTAACCGTAGCCTGGTTCACGGCACGACCAACCACGGCGGCCAACTGAGGGCGGCCAACGGCGATATTGGCCCGACCGCCTATTACACGGCTTCGAGTCCGGTTGCGGAGGTATTGTCTGCCACGCAAGCGCGCAGTGTCGGTCAGCGTGTCGGCGTGGTCGGTCTGGGGAGTGGCGCGCTGGCCTGCTATCGCCGCGCTGGCGACGCGTGGCGCTTTTTCGAGATCGACCCGCTGATGGCCTGGATAGCGGTTGAGAGCGGCCACTTCGAGCTGATGGCGCGCTGTGCCGAGTCTGTGTCCGCGCCCGTGCCGATCGTGCTGGGCGATGCGCGGCTGACCCTGGCCGAGGAGCCCGACGGGCACTTGGACCTGCTGGTCATTGACGCGTTCTCGTCAGATGCGATCCCGATACACCTGTTGACCCGCGAAGCCGTCACGCTGTACATGGACAAGCTCGCCGAGGACGGCGTCCTGGTGGTGCACATCTCGAACCGCTTCCTCAATCTTGCCCCGGTGCTCGCTCGCATAGTCGAGGAACTGGGCTATGCAGCGTTGCGGGGCAGCAGCAATAAGATCGACCGTGAGATCGACCCCGCCGGAACGAAGTCAGTCTGGGTGCTGATCGCTCGCGACCAAGCCACGATCGATGCGCTCGCGCTGGGCGAGGTCTGGCGGCCTCTCGAAGCGCCGGTGGGCCGGCGCGTGTGGAGTGACGATTTCTCCAACCTGCTCGCAGTGATTCGCTGGGCTGGTTGACGGGGCGGCCAAGAGATCAGCGTCGTTTCGTAACGTCGATGCCAATCCCGCCTAACATCACCGGGATGCCCCAGGGGTCAACGATAGGGAATTTGCTGACCAGCCATTCCCGCGGACCGTCAGGGTAGGGGATCGTCTCTGTGAGTTGTTCGCTCTGCCCGCCGGAGAGGACGCGCTGGTCGTTTTTTTGGAACTGTTCTGCCACATCCGGCGGTAGAATATCGAAGTCAGTCTGCCCGAGCCACGTAAGGTCCTTGTCCGGGAACAGGGTCTTCCACAGATTCACCAAGGTCTCATTCGCATATAAATAGTGCCCCTCCAGGTCTTTGATAAAGGCGACACCGGGCAGGTGATGGAGGAAGAGAGACAGACGTTCTTCGGTTTGCTGGAGCGTTTCTTCGATATGTCTGCGCTCCGTAATGTCCAGGGTTGCGCCATCAATATGGGTCGGCTGGCCATCCGGCCTGACGCGCGCCCGCGCCCGCGAACGGAGCCACTTAATGCTGCCGTCTTGCGTGACGATGCGAAATTCATATTCGGTTGTTTGCTCAGCTGGCAGGGACTGCAAGGTCTGTGTCACCTGGGCTAAGTCATCCGGATGAATATACTGTTGGAGCGGATTGGGTCTGCCGATCAGTGCCTCGGTGGCGTAGCCGGTGATCCGGGTGAAACTCTCGGTCAGCCAGTCCAGGATGAAGCGGCCCTGGTCATCGACGCGAAAGGAAAACGCATAATCGAAGGCCGATTCGTTAATGACCCGCTGTCGGGCTTCACTCTCGCGTAAGGCGGCCTCGGTCTGTTGGTGTTCGGTTTCAATCGCTTCGAGCTGTGTCACCCGGTTGCGCAGGGCAGCTATTTCCTGCTCCAGCGCGGCGCGTGGTTTTCTGGCCACGCCCATTCTGCTCGTCTTGCTGTCTTTGCTCGTCCTGCCCATAGTCTCCAGCCTGCTCTTGCTTTCGTCAGACCGGGTCTGAATTCCTCTCCCATATAGACGAATCCCTGTATTGAAGTAAAGAATAACCTGCCACGCTGCGTGAGGCCTGCAGGCGCAAAGAGGGGGAGCGGCGAGTCAGCGTAGAATCACTGACTCGCCGGACGTGGAGCGCGGCTGGTGAAGCCCGGCTGCCGGGAAAGGCGTGCCTGGGTCAGGCTCCCTCGCGCTGGCCCGGATGCAGCAGGTTGGGCCGCGGGGGGAGGGTCAGGACTTCCTCGGAAAAGAATTCGGCGAGATATTGGACGATGTGCTTCACGGATAACATGCCGACCGGTTGTCCGCTGTCATCGACAATCGGCAGCCGCCGAAAGGCGCCCTCTCCCATGAGGTTGAGGGCGAAGGCAATGGGAGCATCAACGACGAGAGTTTCCGGGTCGGCCGTCATCACACTCTCAACCAGGGTCTGATCCAGATCCAGTCGAGGCCCAATCACGCGGTTCAACAGATCTCGTTCCGTGAAGATCCCCATAATGGCCTGCTCGTGTCGAACGAGTACGCAGCCAATTTTATTCTCGCGCATCCGGGCAATGGCATCCGAGACGGTTGCATTCGGCGCAACAATCACCGGCGGGACATACGGCAGCCTGCTGATCGGCTCGTTCAGCAGGCTCTCATCCAGCCGCTTTCTCGGTTCGGAGAGGCGCTCCGTTATGGTCTGCTCTTCCTCCACGAGGCCCTCGCCGGGGTAGGCGTCCGCATTGGCTTGGTGTGAGGCCTTTACCTGTGCCATAAGTTTCCCTCCTCAACATCAGAATGTTCTCAGGCATTCCTTAGCATCCAGTCGGAGATGAATACAAGGAAGGAGGGGGAGCCTCCGGTTGCTTTGTCCCCCTCACCCCAGCCCTCTCCCCCTGGGGAGAGGGCGGAATTCCTAATGGCCGACGGTTTCATCCCGTTCCCGCAACCAGGAGACGACCTGGGGCCAGAGTTTTTTCTGCGCACCCGAACTGACCGCGGCGCCGATATGACCGGTCGGAAACACAATCGTGCCGGCGTCCGGGCTGCCAACCAGGTCTTCCAACGGCAGGCTGGATTTGGGATGGACAACATCATCGTGTTCACCGATGACGTTGAGGACGGGGCAGGTGATGTCTTTGAGATTGGCCCGGCGCGACCCGACCGGCATCTGGTTTTTCATAACCAGGTTCTGGCGCGAGACCTCGCCGGCCATCTCCTTGAAAATTTGGCCGGCCATGGGCACATCGCTATTCATCCAGCGCTCGAAGAGCTCGAACATCTCCGTATAGCCCCTTTGATCCTTACTCCGGTACAGGCCGACATACTTGTCCAGGGCGTGGTGGACTGGTGCCATGGCGTCGAAGTTGGCCTTCATGAACCAGGCCGGACAGTTGCCGTACACACTGGTGACGAGGTCTATGGTCTGGGGTGAGATTTTGCTCATCAGTTGCTGGCTGGGCAGGTCCTGTACGCTCATGTCGAGGGGCAGGGTAAAATCAATCAGATTCTTGACCTGGTGCGGAAAGAGGGCCGTGTACAGCGTGGTCAGCAGCCCGCCAAAGCAATAGCCCAGGAGGGAGACCTGGTCGCTACCGTCCCGTTCCTGAATCGCGCGCACCGCGTTGCCGATATCGCCATTCACATAGGCGTCAAAGCCGCGCCAGCTATCCGCCCGCGTCGGCGGAATCCAGTCTATGAAATACATTTCTACGCCGTGCTTGGTCAGCGTTTCGACCACGCTCCGACCCGGCAGCAGATCGAGGATGAAGGGGCGTTTTATCAGCGAATAGACCAGGAGTAAGGGCGTGCGCAGCCGCTGCCCTTGGGCCGGATAGTATCGCAGGCGAACCTTGCCGCCCTCGTAGACGACCGTATAGGGCGTGGTCGGTGTCGGGTCTTCATCAACGGGATACTCATCCATGAAGCCGCGCCGCCAGCCTTCGAGAGACCGGACCGCTCCTTCCATCCAATACTGTGAAACCTCGCTAAATACTGACATGGCGACCTCCTCAGGGACCTTGGTTACTCCAAAATTTTCCTCACGATACGCTGTCCGGCGCAGGGTGCAAAGCAAACACCTGTCACCTATGTGACGGAAGCCGGTCTTTCTTGCCGACTATGTCGGCTTTCTGTCACCTGGGTAACAGTTTCTGGCTTAATACCCGCCTTCTCCTGAGAGAATGAGCAAGATACGGGCCGAAACCGGAAGGACCCGAACCGCTCGAAAAAATTGGATTTTCAGGCGAGGGGGCAGAGACGGGCCGCGCGGCTGCATAAAAACACAGCAATGCCTGCTGCTCTGGAAACGGGTGGCCCAGGGCCCAGCGCTATCACGCTGGGCTGACCCGGTTCTGAGGGCCTGGCCGTCTTGCTAGGGCGCGAATTTATACGACTCCAGGGGAGAGTAGTCCATGCCGAGAATGACCCATTTCCCGTCGAGCTTGGTATAGGTGAAGATATAGCGGCCGTGCGCATAGGTCAGCTTGCCGCCCTGGGGGGTCGCGGCGAGTTGGTAGTGGCCCCACGCCAGCGCGGTGGTCCCGACAATGCGGAACTGTGGCGTGACCGGGGAGAGTTCGGCTTCTTCATACTGGCCAAAATATGCCTGAACGGCTTTCTGAAAATCAGCCTTGCCCTGGACCGGAAACGGGGAGAAAATGCCGTACAGAACCATATCGTCATGAACCGTCGCGACCGCGGCGTCCAGCTCTCGATTGTTGAGCGCGTCAATTTGCGTATTGAAAGCCGATTTAAGCGCGTCCATGTCCTCGTCGGCCAGAACGCTCGAAGACAAGCCGAGGACGGTCAGGAGCAGTGAAAAAAGGCTGGCCCGTACACAATACTTCAGCATTCGCTCTCTCCCTCCACACACGATGATACCGCTGCAATATCACTTTGTCTCAGGACAAAAAAGGTCGGTCGCATCCCAGCTTGCCTTTCCCCCAATCCCCAACCCCCAATCCCCAACCCCCAATCCCCAACCCCCAATCCCCAATCCCTAACCCCTAACCCCTAACCCTCTCCCTTCGCCCGTGTTGCCGCCAGCAGTTCATCAAAAGAGTCCCGCAGGCAGTCGGCGTATGCCCACGGGTCGGGGACGAGGCTGGGGTCAACCGTCCCGCCGATAACGAGGGTATGATGATAGCTGACGATGGCGTTGAAGAGGCCGACGCCGGCCGACAGCAGGCCGATCGGCCGCAGGGCGAGCAGTTCGTGTCCCGCCAGGTAGAGCGGGGTTTGCGGACCTGGGACGTTGGTCGTCACCGTATTCAACACCAGATTGGCCGCCGGCAGTTGTCCGGCAATAATCTGCCACACCGGCGGTACCCAACCAAAACGATTCAGGAGATCATACAAGAAACCGGCCTGGTTCTGTTTTTTGATCTGATCGACCGCCGCCCGCTGCGCGCTGTAGCGTTTGAGCGGGTCCGGTTCATCGATGAAGAGCGGGGCGAGCAGCATGGAAACCCGATTGCCCAGGCTGCTCTGTTCCCCTTCCTGCCGCATACTGACCGGACACATGGTCCGCAGCACCCGATTGGCGGTGGAATACTGCTGGGCGCGCAGATACTTCCCCAGCCCGCCGGCGATGATGGTCAGCACCACGTCATTGACTGTGCCCCCCAACGTCGCCCGGACCGCTCGGATATCCGCGAAGGGAAAATCGGTCCAGACAAACTGCCGGGTCGCTGATAAGGTCTTATTAAACGGCGTGCTCGGTATGGGCTGGGCCAGGCTGGGTAGCGTTTGCATGAAAGAGAACAGCGCCTGCGAGGACTCCTGGAGAGCCTGCGCCGCCTGTGACGGGCGGAACCATTGGGCGCTATCGGTCCAGCTTCGGATGGTCTCGGTCAGGCGGTCATTGAGGGCGTCTTGCAGTTGGCTGGTAACATCGGGCAGGGGCTGGGGCTGCCACGGCTGGGGCGGAGACGGGGGGGACGAGGCTTGCGGCGAGGAGTCATGTGTGACCGTCATCAGGTCAACCCCGGACACGCCATCGACCATGGCATGGTGGACTTTCCAGATAATGGGCGTCGTCCCATCCGGCCGGCCGCGCAGGATGATCATCTTCCACAGGGGACGGCTGCGGTCGAGTGGCGGCGCGTAGAGCTTGCCTCCAAATTCGGACAGCACCCGGTCGTCTCCGGGCGCGGGCAGGTCGGCCTCTTCGATATGCTGCCGGATGTCAAACCCAGGGTCATCCTGCCAGGTGGGGTGGGCGATCCTCAAGGGTGGAAACATGACTTTCTGGCGATAGCGCGGCAGGAGGTGGAGCCGCTCCTGGAGGACCCGGACCAACTCTGCTTTGGAAATATGGCCGTCGTAGACGAAGCATGAGCCGACGTGCAGCGGCTCGTTGGGCTTTTCAAAATACAAAAAGGCCGCGTCTGCCGCGCTTAAACGCTGACTGAGGGGCGGCTGGGATGGTGATTCCGTGAGTCTGCTCATCGTCTTCTCCGGGGAGTCGGTCGGATAGCCTGACGCTCTGTTATCCTGAGATCAGCGGCCAAACAAGGCGTCGAGTCCTTTCTGAAGCAATTGTTCTTCCAGGCCGGGTGCCTTGTCTGGCTGCTCGGATGCCGTGCGGTCGGAGTCGTCCGGTTGCTGCGCGGCGCGATCCTGCTGCTTTTTCTTTGCCGGGAGCAGCCGGTCCAGAATTTTTTCCTGGACCACGTCTTGCAGGGCTCTGGTGGCCGCCCGCTGGATAAGGGCTGCGATCTGCCGCGCGTCCGGGGCTGGGCGGACGGCGGGGAAAACGCCGGCCAGGGCGAACGGAATTTCCACGCGATCCTCGGCGTTGGCAATGTATCGCAGTTCCTTAGTCGCTCGTATGAGGTCGGACGAGAGGGCTTGAGACAGGGTCAGCGTAGCGGTCGCCTCGACCTGCTGTTCAAAATCCATCCAGCCGCTTGCCTGTGTCCTGAAGTCGCGCGCGGCAATCCGCAGGCGGTCGAGCCTGATCTTTCCCTTGCCGAGCGAGAACTGACTGGTGCATTCATCAAACTCGGTATGCGGAGAGGCGAAAACTTCCGGATATTTATCCCGGACCCGTTGCGGCAGGACGAGCGATAAGCCCGGAATACCGGTCAGGCCGGACAGAACGCCTTCGGCCAGATTGAACTCTCTGAGCACTCCGTCCGTAATGGCGGCCTGGCCCTGTCCGCGCAGGGTCGGCTGGAGGGCATCCCAGGTGTGGCCGCTGCCCGCGAGCGTGAGGTCGAGCGAAGCCGTCCCCTGGACCGGGGGGTCTGTCAGCGTAAGTGCCGAGCGAAAGAATTCCGTGAGACTGACGGCATCGACCCGAGCGGTGACAGCCAGGCGCGCTGGCTCCGCTCCAAACTCATACTGCCCGCTGCCGTCGAGCCTGCCCTCAAAGGCGTAGAGCCTGAAACGGTCGATCTTGGCGACCCGGTTGGCGACTGAGGAGTCAAGCTGCAAGTCGGTATAGTCCACCTGGGCAACCCGGCCCTGTTTTGATGACAGTCGGCCTGCATGACGCAGGTCTTCGCCCTGCAGCCAGACCCGGCCCGTGGCGGACACCGCTTCGAGCAGGTCCTCCGAGGCTCCGGGCTGAAGGTCTGCCAGTCTCAGTACCGGTGCGTGCAGTTCATAGGCGGCTTTCAGCGGTTGCAATCGTTCGACCTGGGCCTCAAGCTGAAGCACTGACTCTCCGATACGGGCCGTCGTTTTGGTCAGCTCGGCTCCCTGACCGGTCAAGGTGATGGCTGCCTGAATATCCGTCAGCGGCTGTGCCAACTGTGACGGGGTGGCGCTGCCGTCCTGGAGGCTCAGCGTCCCCGTGAGTCTGGGAAGTTGTGCCGTTGCGAGCGACCCGGCTACCCGCAGATGCGTCTCAAAGCTGCCTGCGGCGCCATAGTCCCGGAGGAGGGGCAGGAGGTCGTGCAGCTCTGCCAGCTCGGCCCGATTCGAGTCTATCGTCAGGTCGAGGCTGGGCGCAGCGTCAAAGCCAACATTGCCACTGGCCGTCAGGGCCAGCGTGTGCAGATTGAGGCTGAGTTCCTGGAAGGCGGCGGCCTGGGGTGTCAGTCGCGCCTGAGTCGAGAGGGCGAAGACGCTGCCGGGCGGCTTGTTGAAGAGTTCGCCAAAACGCAGCGCGCTGTCGGTTGCCTCGACCCGGCCCGTCAGCGCCAGATTGTTGGGCTGGCCGCTCGCCTGGACGGTCACGGAGACGGGCCCCTCGACGCTGAGGTCCGGGGGCAGGTGTTCGCCCACCGGACCAAACTGTCGGACGCGCTCAAGGGCGAGCGGTCCCAGCGCCACGGTGGCGTCCAGCGTGCTCTCGGCGAGCGGCTCCGGGACCTCGGCACCAACCGGACCGAAGCTGCCCGTGACCCGGATATTGGGCACGCTGGAGTCGAAGATCGCCGCTTGCAGGTCCAGATTGGAGAGCTGCAGGGTGCCGACGCGACCGGACACAGCGGTTTCCAGGCTGAGTGGACCGGAAATACCCAGCCCCGGCGGGATATGTCGGGCAATATCCGGCAGGGCGTGTTGCAGGGTGTCCAGGTCGAGTTGACTGATCGTGAGGCTGCCTTCGAGTGGAATGGCATTGACATCATCCAGCCCGTGGCCGACCGGCCCGGCCTGCACGTCTACGTTTATATTCTGCTGGTCCGAGAGGACGGCGGCGTCAAGTTCGAACCGAACCGGTTCGTCAAGACTCACGTCGTGCGCCCGAAGGTCGAGCTGGGTCACCCGAAAATCCGTCCCGGCCTGGCGGTCCGTATAGCGAACATCTCCATTTTGAATATCAACCAGAGCGACCAGGAACAGCGGGGGCGGGGACGCTGTTCCGTCGCCTGCTTGCGGTGTCTCTTGGGTTGCACTCGCCGCCGCGATCTGGCCCAGGCTGGTGAAGTTGAACTGTCCCTGCTCATCGCGGATAAGCTGAATCTGGGGGTTGCGCAGGATCAGCCGGCCGACCTGGACTTCCCGAGACAAGAGCGGCCATAGCGCAACATTCACCTGGAGGTCGTCGGCCCGGACAAAGGCGTCAGTCGAAAAGGCCGGATCGTCGGCAATGCGAAACTGGGTCAGGCGCGCGCCTATCCCACCCCACACGGTCACACCGATTTCCTCGACCTCGACCTTGCGACCGAGGGTCTGTTCGACCTGGTGCAGAATCTGCTCTTTGTTGCTGGCAATCAGGCTGTTGAGGTTGATGAGGGCAAAGGCGAGCAGGCCGACGACAACCAGAAGAACCGCGCCAATAATCAACAGCGTGCGCATCGCACTATCTCCTCTTTTACCGCTGCCTGTGCGGCGCCCCCCCTCCCTGGCCCTCCCCCTCGTCGGGGGGAGGGAATGTCCGCTCCCTCTCCCCGAACCTATACGATGTCCAAAATTTCGGGAATACTGCGGATCACATGCCGGGGAGGAGCCGGACTGTCCGGTGGCTCGGTATCCGACCGCGACCAGATCAAAACCGAGCGCATGCCCGCCCGATTGGCGCCGACAATATCCTGTTGGAGGGAATCTCCGACAAAATACGCCTGGCCCGCTGTACAACCGGCTTGGGTCAGGGCGCGCGAAAAGATGGCCGGATCCGGCTTGCAGGACTGCGCGTCTTCGCTGCTCAGCAGAGAGTCGAAGCAGGGGCCGAGTCGGGAGAGTTGCAGCAGGTGCGAAAACTGGTCGTTATCCGCATTGCTGACAATGCCGAGGTGGAGGCCGCGCTGGCGTAACGCCGCCAAGGTCTCGGTGACCCCATCCCGCAAGCGAAAGTCCTGCTCCCGGCGCTGGTGTTGAGCGGCCCGGTAGCGGGTGAGCTGTTCCTGGGTGAAGGTGGTTCCAAACTGGGCCGCGGTGGCCTGCAAAGCGTCCTGAAACATCTCGCGGTGCAGATAATACGATTGAGGCAAGTACTGGTAAAACGCGTTTTTTAGGGCTGCCCGATAGGCTCGTCGAATGTCCTGCGCCGCTGCCGTAATCCCCGCCGCCTGGGCCAACTCGATCAAGCAGGCACGCTCTCCCGGTGCGGTCGTTTCATAGTCAAACAGGGTGCCGCCAAAATCAAAGAAAACTGCTCTCGTGTCTGCCATACCGTGCCCTGATTCTTCTCAGTTCTGGGGCAGGAGAGTAGAGAGGCCACGGGGGCGTGTCAAGCAAATCTGCCTCCGCGTTTCGTTTCGCAGGGAAGCCGTATATGTTGGATCTAATAGAGCGACGGCGGGATGAATGGACGATCTTTTTCCGTGGGCACTATGAGGATACCCGTGATTAGTGAGAGGATCAGGCCGGACAAGAAGGAGAGCGGATGTCAGCCCGGGCTCTAACCTTGCTCGTTTCTCTGTGTCTGTTAGTGCTCGTACCGAGCATAAGGGCCACCGAGGAGTCGGCCCCCCTTGACTATCCCCATGAACGAACCAAGGACCTCACGTCGCTTTACGGGCGGTATGAGATTTATGAGGCGGTTGAGTACCGGGGCTCGATCACAAACACGGCAGACGAGGGTCAGGCACGGGTGGGGCAGGAGTTGATTGTAACGGCCACCCTTTTTCGAGCCCTCGGGGATCGGATCGAGAATCCGACCTATACGGTGTGGTTCTATCCCTACCAACCGGAAGGGGTCGTGGTACATAAGAGTGAGTGGTGGAGCAGTGCGTATCTGGAAGGGGGAGGACAAGCCGAAGGGGATGAAGTCATTAAAGTCTATAAGCCGGGCGACGCCGCGCTCGATGCTCCTTGGCTGTACTTAGAGATTATCGGGACGAACGAATTATGGGTCAGGTTTAGCGGGTGGTACTACAAGTCGCGCAAGACAGACCGTCCAGTGCTGTCCGCGGGGCATGACGATTACTGCCAAGTCATGGGACCGTGCAGTGCGGGGCAAGGGGACTGTGACAGCGCCAGCGAATGTCAAGGCGAGTTGACGTGCGTGGAAGATGTCGGAGCGGCCTACGGCTTTGAGGCGGACAGTAATGTGTGCCTGGCGGCCAGTCCGGGGGACAAGGACTGATGAGGCTGGCCGAATACGCAACCATGGAAACGTGTGGGGAACTGACATGCGAAGAATGACATGCTTCTACACTGTCCTGCTGCTGTTGGTGCTGCCCGGTGGGCTTGTATGGGCGCAGGGCAGCGAGATCATCACCGTCACGGGCATGTATTCGAGTAGTCCGTACGGGGAGTATCTAGAGATATTAAGGCCGTGTGATTCCTCAGAAATCTGGGACGTAGCGACCGACAGTCCAGCCTTCACCGCGCTCTCGCAGGTGTATGAGGGATTGGATGGGACGCAGTTGTCGAAATCTGACGCCCTCTTTGTAGAAGTGCGCGGGCGCTATACCGCGTATGAGGATAGGTTGCATACCGATGGGGTCTTTGAAATCACCGAATTCGTGCGTCACAGCACGACAGCGGCGGACAGTGCTGCCTGCGACCCAGAGTGCGAAGATCTCTATGGGGCGGATGCGCCCAGATGTCTGGCCCAAGTAGACGGGCAATGCGGGAGTACGCGCAATAGCTGTGTGGCCGGATACTCTTTCGACCATGAGGAGGGAGATACGGCGGACACGGAGACCGAGTATCGCTGGCAGTGCCTGGGACTGGCCGGGGGTGATAGTTCCGCCGTCTGCATGGCGCCCAAAGAGGCTACCCCACCGAGTCTGCGGGGGGCTTCAGTAGATGAGTCGTCTACGATACCGTGAGGGCTGGGTGGACGTGCCGCCGAGTCTGTCACCCTTGGCGTTATTCGCAGGCTTATCTTCAGTGGCTCATATCCGCAGGACCGCCGCGCCGTTGAGCTGTCCGTTTTTCATTCGTTTTAATGCGGTGTTCGCCTGCGCCAGGGGGTATTCTTCGGTCTGCGTATGAAGCGGGATGCTGTGGGCCAGGTGGAGCAACGCCTGCCCGTCCTGACGGGTGTTGGCCGTGACGCTGCGGATGGTGCGCTCGTAGAAGAGGGTGTCGGCATAATCGAGCGGTGGAATCTGGGTCATGTGGACGCCGGCCAAGGCCAGGGTTCCGCCCCGGTCCAGGGCTGCCAGGGCAGGGGGGACTAAGCTGCCGGCTGGGGCAAAAATAATCGCGGCATGAAGCTTCTCCGGCAGAGGGTCGGTGATCTCCCCGACCCAGGTGGCGTCTAATCGGGTAGCGAGGGCACGGTGGGTCTGGCCGCGCGTCACCACATAGACTTCGCAGTCCCAGTGCCGGGCAATCTGGATGACAATATGGGCCGAGCCCCCAAAGCCGTACAAGCCCAGGCGTTGTTTGGGTTGAACGCCACAGCGTTGCAAGGCGCGGTAACCGATAATCCCCGCACACAGAAACGGAGCCGCTTCCACTGAGGAGAGCGCGGCGGGCAGGGGGTAGACAAATGCCTCGGGGGCGACGACATATTCGGCATAGCCACCATGTTTGGTATAGCCGGTAAATTGCGGCTGTTGGCATAGATTTTCATCTCCACGCCGACAGTATTCACACTGCGTGCAGGCGGCGTAGAGCCAAGCCACGCCGACCCGGTCGCCTTCCCTGAGGTGCTGCACGCCGGCTCCGCGGCGGGTCACGCTGCCGACGATTTCATGGCCCGGAATAACGGGACTGCGCCGGGCCGGCAGGTCGCCCTCGGCAACGTGCAGGTCGGTCCGACACACCCCGCATACCTCAACCCGAATGAGGACTTCGCCCTGGGCCGGCTGGGGAGTCGGCAGGTCCAGGGCGTGGAGCGGGTGGGTCTCGATCGGTCCGGGAGCAACAACAGCCATGGCGTGCATCGGGTTCCCCCTGAGTGAGCCGCGTCGGTGGGGTCAATACCACGAAAGGCCGCGCAGGGCCACTGTGAATCGCTCCTATGAGGGCGGGGTCAGCCGAAAATACCGAAAGCCGCCGCCGCCTCTCCAGTTGAGGCGCTTGCTGACGCCGGTCTGATCTGTCCCATCGATAACGGCCCGGAGGCGGGGCAGGATATGCGTATTGCACTGGGGGCCGTTCTCGATCAGCAGCCACCGGCGGCCCATTTTGTGGGCCACCGCGCCAGTGGTACCGGACCCGGCATAGGCATCCAACACCCAGTCGTCGGGCTGGGTGGTCATGCCGATAAGGCGTTTGAGCAGGGCTTCCGGTTTCTTGCCCTTGATGAAGGTCAGGCCGCCTTCCTCTCCCAGGCTGGTGGTTTTGATATCGGCCCAGAAGTCGCCCGGATGCAGGGTCAGATAGTCATCGGCAAATAATAAGCGCAGGCGCGGCTGGGCGCTGTGCATATTGTAACGGGCGGTGACGATATACAGTCGGTGTTGGACGGTTTCGACACCGAACGCCCCGGTGTGGGGGGGCAGGGTCGCCCGTTTCCGGTCCGCCCGCTGTTTTGCGGTGGCACTGGTCGAGCAGGTGCGGACAATACGCCAGGCGTTCTCGGCCAGCCATTCCGGGGTTGGATGGGAGCGGCCCTCGCGCTGGCAGACGGCGGTCACGGGTTCCAGGGTGAAGGGCCGACAGATCGCATCGGCCTGCTGCATATCGTCTGCGGTCCGGTCCGGATTGGCCACAATCGCCTTGAGCCGGCGGATGGCCTGCCGGGAAGTCTGGCAGACGACCCAGCGATACTCCGGGTCCCAGCTGGCTTTGGCGATGCGTTCGGGATGCAGGTTGCGGATGCCCGACTTGCCGACCAGGATGATGTACTCCTTGAGCCGGGGCAGATTGCCCTGGGTAATAACGTGCACCATCTTGAAGCCGGTCGGCTCGGCCATTTTGACGCAAATCGTCTTCAGGTTGTGCTCGCCCAGCATGTCGGCCAGCAGAAGATACAGGCGGGCAAATTCATTGTCATCGATCTGGATGGCGAGAAAGCCGTCCTCGCGCAGCAAGGCCCACAGCAGTTCGAGACGGGGTTTGAGCGCCTCAAGCCATTGGTGATGGTCGCTACCGTCCGGGTAGAGCGGGATGGCATTGCCGGTGTTGTAGGGCGGATCGAGGTAAATACACTGGATGCTGTCGGCATACTCTTTCGACAAGGCCTTCAGCACCGGCAAATTATCACCGAAGATAATCCGATTCTCGAAAAAGGCAGACCCAAGCGGCAAGGTGGGCGCAGTCCAGGCCAGGCTGGGGTCTTCAACGAGGCGAAACGTGCTGTCAATGGACGTGGTCATGGGCGCTACACGTGCTCTTCAGTCCATACCGCTTTATACAGCTGGGAGACAAGCGGCGCCGGACAGCAGGAACGGCTGGGCAATCCGTGGGAGGAGGCTACTCCAGGGCAAACCTCCGGGTTTCTCCCGGTCCGAGTTCGGAGACCTGTCCGGCTATGCCGATACGCGCCGGAGGATGCCAGCCGGAGTCAAACGTCACCTGCAGGCTGTGCTGCGTCGCCCTGACGGAGAACCAATTGCCGCGGTACTGAAAGCGAAAGGCAAGGCCGGCGGACAAGGCCTCGGGCAGACAGGGATCAAACCAGACCGTATCGCCCCGTGTTTGCATACCCAGATAACAGCGCTGGACCAGGTCGATCGTGCCGGCCATCACCCCGGCGTGTATTCCCTCGGCCGTCGTGCCGCCCTGAATATCGTTGAGGTCGCTTTCCAGGGCCTCAAGAAAAAGCTGCCACGAGCGCTGGGGGTCGATCCGGGCCAAAACCCAGGCATGAACGACCCGGCTCAGGGTTGAGCCATGCGAGGTCCGCCGAAAATAGTAGTCGATGGTCGCGCGCAGCGTGGTAGGGTCCATCGGATAGCCGAGCTGCCGCAAGAGGCGCATCACTTCATCCACCGGCAGCAGGTAGAACAACATCAAGGCGTCGGCCTGCTTGGCGACCTGATAGCGGTCCGGGCTGTCGTTTTCCGCCTCAAGGATGCGGTCGAGCCGCTGAATGTCGCCGTATTTTTCCCGATAGCCGTCCCAGTCGAACTCGCGCAGGCTTTCAAAACCCTCAAACTGACTCAGCATACCGCCGCCGTGGAAGACCACCCGCATCTTCCTGGTGATGTCGGCCCAGCGCTCCAGAACCTGCTCACTCAGCTCCAGTTGTGATCGCAGGGCCTTGCTCCTCTCCGCCGGCAAGAGGGCGAGGACATCCAGGGCGCGCTGAAGGGTCCAGACCGCCATGACGTTGGTGTAGGCGTTATTGTTGAGACCCGGCGTCTCGGAGCCAGGGTAGCTTTCATGGTATTCGTCCGGCCCCATCACGCCCCGGATTTCATAGCGTTCGAGCTCTGGATCATAGGTTGTGGCGCTGGCCCAGAACCGGGCGATGTCCACGATCATCTCCGCGCCATAGAGCGATAAAAAGTCGGTATCCAGGGTCGTCTGATAATACTGCCAGACATTATAGGCAATGGCGATGTTCACGTGTCGCTGGAGCGCACTATGATCTGGAATCCAGCGCCCCGAACTGGGGTTGAGGTGGACGACCTGGCTTTCTTCGCGCCCGTCACTGCCGCTCTGCCAGGGATACATCGCGCCTTGATACCCGGCCTGACGAGCGGCTATACGCGCCTGGGGAAGACGCCGGTAGCGATACAGTAACAGGGATCGGGTCAGCTCGGGCAGGCGAAAAGTGAAGAACGGCAGGATAAACAGCTCATCCCAAAAAATATGTCCCCGATAGGCCTCGCCGTGGAGGCCGCGCGCCGGGATGCTGACATCGAGGTCACGGGTATGCGCCGACACGGTTTGGAGTAGATGGAAAGCGTGCAGGCGTAATATGCGCTGTATATGTGGCTGCTCGGCGACGACGCTGTCGCACCGCTCCCAGACCTGCTGCCAGGCCCGCGCATGCCGCTTGACTAGAAGCGTAAACCGCTCGGCATGACCGATGGCCTGTTTCGCCGCCAGGCGGCACTCGCTCATCGCCCGGTCACGGGAGGTGAAGAGGGCGACGATTTTTTCAATGCTGATGTTCTCGCCCGCGGCGACAGGAACCGCCATGTCCTGGGCGACATAACCCGGCGCGGTCTCGGTCGTGCGCTCAGGCGTGATGCCTGCCACCTGCCGGAAGGTCTGGGTCCGGGCGGCCTGCGCGACGGTGAGCTGAGACTGATTGGTACGGACCAGCAGGGCTATGCCCTCCTCGCCGATGGGCTGGCTGAGGAGGGCTTCCAGATGGTCGCTGCGTAACTGTTGGTAGCGCGTCACCCCGGCGTTGCGTACCCGTCCGTCCAGCGCAGAGCGAATATGCAGCCTGCCGGCCCAATTCTCAGGAGTCAGGCTGAGATTGATACCCGCAAGGTGGGGGTCGGCCAGACTGACAAAGCGCCGATAGCACAGGCGTGTCTCCCGGCCCTGGGGGTCACGCACGCGCAGCCTCCGGGTCAGGATGCCCTGTCTCAGGTCCAGCTCCCGGGTCCAGGTCAGAATTTTATAGGCATTCGGATGAAACCACTCCCCGTCTTCCGGCCGAAAGGTCAGGCTGAGCCAGTTCGGCAGATTGACGAAATCTTCATTTTCAATCGTCCGTCCGGCTATTTCCGTTTTCCGGCGATTATAACCGCCGGCGAGATAGGTGCCCGGATAGTGGATGGCGTCAGCCGGGGTCTCTTCTGCCGCTCCCCGAGTAGCAAAATAGCCGTTGCCGAGCGTACACAGGGTCTCCCGCAGCCGCTCCTGTTCCGGGTCGAAGCCGTCGAATCGGACTATCCAATCAGTCTGGTCGGCCATGATAGGTCAGGGGTCGTTATGTGGACAGCGCCGCGGCGAGTCGCTGGAGCAGGGTCTGGACCTGAGCGGGATTCTGAAGCGCATAGCGTGCCGCCGTCCGGCGCGGAGCCTCGGCCACGACTATGCTGAGACCGTGTCCGGCCAGGGTGTGGAAGGCGTCCTCATCGGTGACATCATCGCCGATATAGATGGGGACGATGTCCGGGGTGTGGCGGGCGAGGGTGTCAAGCAGCCACCGGACGGCCTTGCCTTTATGCCAATCAAGCCGGGGCTGAAGCTCGAAGACTTTTTTCCCCAGACCCTTACGGAGTTGCGGGTGCTGCTTCAGCACCGCGTCAACCCGCGCCTCAATAAGCCCAAGCTGCTCAGACGCAATATTCCGAAAATGGACCGCGATGGTGAATTTTTTCCGCTCGACAAGGGCGCCCGGGATTGGGCCGAGCTGGTGTTGCAACTGGGTCTCGACCGCATCGAGCAGCGGCAGAAATGCGAGACCTTCGGCGTGCTGCATACGCACCTGGTGAGGGCCCGCAATGTCAAAACCATGGCTGCCGGCATAGTAGACGGAGTCGAGTTGGACCAGGGTCTGAATGTCGGCGCGGTCGCGGCCACTCACGATGGCAACCGGACACCGCTCGGCCAGCCTGGCGAGGGTGTGCCGCATGGCGGGCGCCAAGGTGGCGAGTTCGGGCCGGCTGACAATAGGGGTCAACGTGCCATCGTAATCGAGAAAAACAGCCGGTCGCTTCTCCCCGAAGCCGTGTATGAAGGCCGGCAGATGGCTGAGGGCGGACGGCAGGTTCAATACATTCCGGATGTGTGGCTGCTCTGGAGTATCGCTGACCCGCACGTCCGCAAGGTCGGTCACAACCGCATCGGCTCCGTGCTGTTCCAGAGCGGTCTGGTTGTCCTGTCTGGCCACGCCCAGGACCAGACCGAAGCCGCCTCTCTGCCCGGCCTCAACCCCGGAATTGGCATCCTCGACAATGGCCGCGCGCTCCGGCCCGACGTTCAGCCGTCGGGCTGCCTCCAGATAGGTATCCGGAGCCGGCTTGCCCGCCAGCTTATAGGTCGCGCTCTCAACCCCATCGACACGGGTGTCAAACAGGGCGACCAGCCCGGCTTGCTCCAGCACGATTTCACAGTTCTTACTCGACGAAACGATCGCTATTTTGAGCCCTTTTTGTCGCAGAGCTTTGATTAGGACGATAGTCGATTCAAAGACCTCGACGCCTTTTTCTGCCAGACAGGCGAGAAAAGTGGAATTTTTCTTGTTGCCCAAGCCACAGACCGTTTCGCGGCTGCTGTCGTCTTCCGGGTCGCCATACGGAAGCGTAATACCCCGCGCCGCGAGAAAGCTGGCTACGCCGTCATAGCGTTGTTTGCCGTCCACATACTGCAAATAGTCGGTCTCGGCAAACGGCACAAACGGCGTTCCGTTTCTTTGGGCAAAACGGCTGAGGAACTCGTCAAAGAGCGCTTTCCAGGCAACCGTGTGCAGTTTTTCGGTTTGGGTCACCACCCCATCGAGGTCGAACAGCACCGCGTCAAAGTCTGTGGTTGAGAGCGTAACGGGCATGGCTGAAATCCAGGTGTCCGGGGTGCGCAGGACGCTACGCAGGGCCGGCGGTCCGTGTCGGGTGCGTCGCCTGCCTATGAAGCGGAGGGGGCGGCGGACATTTGTATGAGCTTGGCCTGAAGCTTCCGCACCAGTTCTTCATAGGAACTCTTGCCGATAATGCGATAAAATTGCGTGCGAAAATTGCGGACCATACTGATATTCTCTACGACCACGTCATAGATGAGCCATTGCCCATCGACCTGGTGCAGCCGGTAATTGATCGAAAAATGCTTATTCTGAGACGGGACGAAGAGGCGGGTGCGGACCTCGGCAAACTTGCCGTCTATCGTCTCCTGATCGTACAAAAACTCGACTTGATCCAGGTGTTTTTTAGCCTGCCGGTCAAAGGTTTCCCCGTAGGACTTTTCGACCAGTTCGGTAAAGATTTCGATGAATTCCTCGCGCTGCTCTTCCGTCCGGTCACGCCAGTAGACGCCCAGGGTGCGCCGGGCGACCTCTCGTCGGTCAAACAAGGGTCGCACAATCTCGCTGACTTGTTTGATGCGCTTCTCCCGCAGGTGAGGGCCTTGATTCTCCGGAGCCCTGAGGACCAGGACGACCCGGTTGGTGGTGGAACGAACGGCTTCCAGCGGGGAGTCTGTGGTCAGCCCTCGTATCGGCAGGAGAAAGAGCGCCAGGCCGCCCAGCGTCAGCAGGAAGGAAAGTCGTGGCAGTTTCATGGCCCGGATTCCTATTGCTCCGCTATCGCTTCTTGAATAATCCGCTCGCGCTGTTGGAGGTAGCCGTCCTGAACGGCACCGTACAAATCAACCGAAAATCGGTCAACGCTCTCAAAAAGTTCAGGATTGAGCGAGCGGAAGTTGACCGCGTCGCCCATCACCCAGCCGCCCCGCGCGGCGATGATCTCGGGATACGTCGGTAAGAGGTAGTTCATGGGTTGCAGGGCACCGTCAACGCCGAAACCGACCGCGTCTCGAACGGTTGAGGGGCCGAAGAAAGGCAGGACCAGATACGGGCCGGGGGCTATGCCGTATTGCGCCAGCGTTTGTCCAAAGTCGGCATGACTGGCCTCCAGGCCGAACCAACTGTCCGCGACGTCAAAAAACCCGAGGCCGCCGATGGTGGTATTGATGACGAAACGGCTGAACTCCTTGCCGGCCCCGACCAGTTTCATTTGTAACAGCTTATTGCCCAGCCGTGGGGCAATATTAATGTTGTGAAAGAAGCGTCCCACTCCTTGCCGGGCCCCGAGCGGCAGGACGGCTGCATAGCCTGAGGCCATTGGGTAGAGAATATACTCGTCCAGCTTTAAGTTCAAGCTGAGCATTACCTGGTTAAAGGGTTCAAACGGGTCGGCAATGGGTTGGGGCGCCACCTCGTCCTGGCCCGCACTCCCCATCTGCGCCCGGGCCTCGGTGAGGGAGAATCCGGACAGAACCACTCCCACCATGCCTACTGTCAGTACCAGTTTTTTCAGCATCCTCCCCCCCCTTATCGACTCACAAGGGCTCATCAAGACCGAGTGACCACGGGTCCGTACTCCCCTCGTTTTTCTGGCGATCCCGGCCATTTTCCGTTGTCTGCTCCGGAGCCCGACTGTTCCCGACACTGCCGAAAATGAATTCTCCTATCAATTGTTGAATGTCGACCGGCTCTAGCGTCTTGTCAATAGTCCCTCCGGGCGCAATGCTGGCGGAGGAATAACCCGGCGTGATGACGACATAGCGTTCACCGATCAGGCCCTTGGTCTTGATGGCCGCCTGGGTGTCCTCGTGTAAGGTAATATCGTTCCGAATTTTGAGGGTGACGCGGGCTTTGTAATCGGCCAGACGAACACGCTCGACCCTGCCTATCTCCACTCCCGCGAGTTCGATGACCGCTCCGTCTTGCAGTCCGCCTGCCGTGATAAAATCCGCATACACCGGATAGCTGTCAGAGCCCAGTTCAACCTGGCCCAACTGCAGGGAAAGATATCCCAGCAAGCCGCACATGCCAAGCAAAAGCGTACCACACACCAGTTCTGCGTCAGCCTTCATACCCACCTAGCACGGATTCTAGTACACATCGATAGGACCTTCGAGTTGGCCGCTCATAAACTGCCGCACTACCGGATTGTTCGACGCCTGTAGGGCGCCGGGCGAGCCGGACTCGACAATCACCCCTTGATGCAGCATAGCGATATGGCTGGCCAGAGAAAAGACCGCCGGAATTTCGTGGCTGACGATAACCGCAGTAAAGCCCAGCAACTGATGCAGGTCCAGAATGAGTCGATGAATGGCCTTGACCCGGATCGGATCAAGGCCGGTAGTCGGTTCATCAAAGAGGAGGATCTCGGGATCGGAGACGAGCGAGCGGGCCAAGGCCGCCCGTTTGCGCATCCCGCCCGACAACTCGGAGGGGAATTTGGCATCCACCCCGGCCAGTCCGACCTGGAAAAGGCGTTCATGGACCTTGTCCCGAATCTCAGCCTCGCTTTTTCGGGTCTTTTCCCGCAGGGGAAAGGCCACGTTGTCATACACGGACATGGAATCGAACAGCGCTCCGCCCTGGAAGAGCATGCCGAACCGGTTCCGAACCTGGTTGAGGGCGCGCCGTCCCAAGCTGGTAAGCTCTATATCGTCGATCCAGACCTGCCCGGAATCGGGACGCATTAAGCCGATCAGATGCTTGAGCAGACAGCTTTTCCCGGCTCCGCTGACGCCGACCACGACATAGACCGCCTGGTCGGGGATATCGAGGTTGAGCCCGGACAGGACCTGTTGGCTGCCAAAGGATTTACACACATTAACGAGGCGGATCATGCGGCAATGCTCGATAACGGTTTCATATGGCTACACCAGGACAGAACCGATGAAATAATCCCACACCAGGATCAGGACGGCACACATCACCACGGCTTGCGTGGTGGCCTGACTGACCCCCTCGGCCCCATGCGCGGCATAGAAGCCCTTAAAACAGCTGACCCAGGCAACAATTATTCCAAACGAGAGCGATTTATACACGCCCATCCAGATATCGCCGGAATCCGCCGCGCTGCTCATCTGCGTAAAATACGCCCCCGAACTCCCGCCCAGCAACTCAACGCCGACAATATAGCCGCCATAAATGCCGACCGTCACAAAAACGCTGTTCAACAGGGGAAAGGTAATGCAGGCCGCCAGAAAAATGGGGACCACGAGATACTTGATGGGGTTGAGGGCCATGACTTCGAGCGCGTCTATTTGCTCGGTAATCCGCATAATCCCGAGTTCTGCGGTCAGGGCCGAGCCGGCGCGGGCGGTAATCATCAGCGCAGACAGGACCGGGCCGAGCTCGCGAATCAGACTCAGGCCGACCATCGGGCCGAGCGCCTCTTCGCCACCAAAGCGCCGCAGGGCAATATACCCTTGGAGGGCAACGACCATACCCGTAAAGGCTCCGGTAAAGACGATGAGCAAGAGAGAGCGGCTGCCGATAAAGTGAATCCGGCGGACAAGCTGACCGCCTTGCAGGGGAGGGCGAAAGATATCGAGCAGGGTGGTGCCAAGAAAAATCCCCATGCGGCCCATTTCGCGCAGGGTGAGGAGGGTCAGACGCCCACACGAGCGGACAAAGCGAAGCACTCCTCTTCCTTTCTCATGATAGTCTGGAGACTGACGGCATGGGGCGTGTAATGAGCGGGTCTGCTAAGATCGCGCTGGGACTGAAGCCTCTCTAACGATGACACGTCCCCTACCATAGGCGTTCCGCTTACTCAAGAGAGCCTCGCTTTGGGAATGCCTCAATGTGCATACTCCCCCCAGCCTTGCCCCGGCGTGGGGCGCTCTCCGGGCCTGGCGAATAGACAGGGCATCGCTCACGCGCCGTGGGGTATGCTCACTGACCCGGCACCCGCCCGGGACGCAGACCGCCCAGTGAGGGGGCCTGTAATGCGATAGCGGGCCCAGGGTTCCTGCTGGCCGGGAGCCTCCGTCGGGTGCCTATTTCTACCCAGTCTCAGTTGAATTTCAGCTTCTCAAGAATATTTCCTCCCATTTGGGAGGGACAAGAGCGGCTTAATTTTGTATGCGGGGAATTGAACGTTTCCCAGCGGACGCCGGTGCGTGATCTGCGGTGCGTCGGGTTTCCGACTCCCCGGCCGCCTCACCCCGCGGAGGACTGGGGCCGGGGACTCCCGAAGGAAGGAACGGCATGAGTGACCAAGACATGTTCGACCGTATCCTGGCGTCGTTATACGATGCCATGCTCGACGACACCTATTGGCCGGCCACCTCGGCCCTGATCGATGAGGCCTGTGGCGCGCAGGGCAATGCCCTGATGGTCGGCGAAGGCCCGCCGGATGACATTCGGGCCCTCTTCGTCGGACTCTATTACCGGGGGGAGCGGCGCGAAGACCTGGAGCGCGAATACCTCGAAGTCTACCATCCGATCGACGAACGCGTGCCGCGCATCAGGCAACTGCCCGACAGCCACCTGGTGCACAACCCCGCCCTGTACACGGCCGAGGAGTTGCAGACCTCGCGCGTCTATAACGAGATACTGCCCCGGCTTGGTGGCCAGGACAGCCTGAATGTCCGCCTGGATGGGCCGGATGGCTCCCACATCACCTGGGGGATCGGGGACCCCGTCACCCCAGGTGGCTGGGCATCTCCACAGCTCGCGCTGATTAAAGGACTGCTCCCCCATATCCGCCAATTTGTCCGGGTTCAGCAGGCGCTGGCCAAAGTCGAGGCGCGGGGGGTGTCTGCTAGCGGGCTGCTCGACACCCCGCGGATTGGGGTCCTCTACCTGGACCGGCGGGGACGGATCGTGGAGGCCAATGACCGCGCCCGGGCCCTGCTGCGCCGCGGCGACGGCGTGTCGGACCGGGGCGGCGAACTGCGCGCCCGCGAGCCGGCTGACCAGGCCCGGCTGGCCCGGCTGGTAGCCGCTGCGCTGCCGGCCGCCGGTCTCGCCGTCAGTGGGTCGATGACGCTCCGCCGTGCAGTCGGACTGCCGCGGTTCGTGGTGCACGTCACCCCCGTGGGCGTCCGGCAGTTGGACTTCGGCGCCCGGCGGGTCGCCGCGCTGGTGCTGATTGTCGAGCCGGGGCGTCAGGTCCGCCTTGATCCTGGCCTGGTGGCCACGGCCCTGGGGCTGACGCTGACGGAGAGCCAGCTCGCGATCTGGTTGGCGGAAGGCCGGACCGTGGGTGATATAGCCGTGGCGACGGGGCGGTCGGCCAGCTCGGTCCGGTGGCACTTGAAGCAGATCTACCACAAGCAGGGCCTCGTCGGGCAGGCGGACCTGGTGCGGCTGGTGCTGTCGCTCTCCGAGATCAGGTGACCGTGGCGTGGCCGGCGTCCGCGGCTGGCGGCTCTAGCGCAAATCACGGTTCTGTGTAGCCGTCCGTCATTCCTGCGCAAGAACGTCACCCCTGTGAAAACAGGGGCAGGAATCCAGGCCCCCGCCCCCGGACAGGCCCTTCGACTTCGCTCCGCTCAGGACAAACGGGCAGCCGTTCGTGCTGAGCGGAGCCCGCAAGGGCGGAGTCGAAGCATGGAGGCCGGATCACGTCCGGCATGCCGAGCGCGTACTGGCATGGCTACAACTGATCGTGAAACGTGCTAGCCAGCACGCCGCCTCTAAATGTTTGGTCTTGTGAAAATTTCCTCCCATTTGGGAGGGACAAGAGCAACCGAATGGGGTACGACGGTTCCTTTTTCCTGTGCTGTGGCTGCCAACGGAGACACGACCGCGGGAGGAAGGGCACTGACGATGGCTATCTGGCGTGGCTGGTGGTCGGCCTCTTGGAGAATCCCGGTCCGGCGTCGTTCCAGAGCGGGGTGGGGGTCATCTCAGGCTGGACCTGTGAGGCGGAGCAGGTGGAGGTAGAGATTAACGGGGAGACCCAGCCGGCGGCGTATGGGACCGAGCGGGTGGATACCGAGGGAGTGTGTGGGGACACGGACAACGGCTTCGGGCTGTTGTTCAACTGGAACCGGCTGGGGGACGGGGAACATACGGTCGTGGCCCTGGTCGATGGGGAGGAGTTAGGCCGGGCGACCGTGACGGTGACGACGCTGGGCGCGGAGTTTGTGACGGAGGTGGCGGGGGAATGCGAGGTGGCGGCCTTTCCGAGTCCAAGGGAGACGGTGCTGCTGGCGTGGCAACAAAACAGTCAGAACTTCGTGCTTACGGGCGGCACCGCGCCGAGCGGGGTCAACCGGGCCGGGACCATGGGCGTGGGGTATCTGGAGAACCCAGGGCCCAACTCGTTTCAGAGTGGGGTCGGGGTGATCTCGGGCTGGGTGTGCGAGGCGGACGAAGTCACGCTCACGCTGGGGACCCTGCCCCCGCAGGGGGCGGGCTACGGGACGGAGCGGCTGGACACCCAAGCCGCCTGTGGGGACACGGACAACGGCTTTGGGTTGTTGTTCAACTGGAACCGGCTGGGCGATGGGGAGCATACGGTGGCGGCGGTAGTGGATGGGGTGGAGTTAGGTCGAGCCACGGTGCAGGTGACGACGCTGGGCGAGGAGTTTGTACGGGGAGCCGAAGGGATGTGGGAGGTTACGGACTTTCCGATGCTGGGCGAGACGGTGACGCTGGAATGGCAGGAGGCGCAGCAGAACTTTGTCATTACCCATGTGGAATAAGAGGGGCGCGGGACGCATAACCCTCACTTTCGGGGAGGGTCGAAGCGCGCACGCGGTCCTCTTGTCAGACTGCTTGAAAGAGGGATATGTTCCCCTTATTGTCTACACCATGTGGAGGAAACACTATGGCAAACGCTGTTGGACTATCACCGGTGGAAGAGCCCCCGCTGCGAGTTGTTGAAGACAGTGCTGGTGCTGAAAAAGAATCACCAAAAAAGCAATGGAAAAAATTGCGTGAGATACTGGCCCGCCACCATGGGGAAAAAATCCTCATCATCTTGGTGGGCTACCCGGACCCGGATAATATCGCTTCCGGCCTGGCGCATCAGTTCTTAGCCAAAGAGTTCGACATCGAAGCCACGCTGCTGTGCTTTCATGAGGTCAGCCACCACGAAAACCGCGCGTTGGTGAAGCGTCTTGAGATCGACCTGCAACTCTATGACGAGGAATTCGACCTGACGCGATATTCCGCCTACGCGCTGGTTGATACCCAGAATCCGGAGACGCCTATTTCGGATAAACTCGACGGCAAGACCCTGCTCTCCTTTATCGATCACCACCGCCGTCTTGGGACCCCGCTGGCGGAATTTGTTGATATCCGGGAGGACGCGGCCTCGACGTGTGCTATCTATACCGAATATTTACGGGCGCAATATCCCGACGGCCTGAACCCTGGCGAGACGGACCAGGTGCGGCTGGCGACCGCGCTCATGCACGGCATTCGTTCTGACACCATGGCGTTGATTGAGGCCAGTCGGCTGGAGTTTGAGGCCGCGGCGTATTTATGGCCGTGCGTGGACCAGCCCCTGCTCAAGGCGATTTCGGAAAAATCTTTACCGCCGATTGTCATGGATATGATTCAAAAGGCCCTGGAGCGGAAGCAGGTGTTCGATTCCTTTGTGTTTACCGATGTGGGGTTTGTGCGGGGCGAACACCGCGATGGCATCCCCCAGGTGGCGGAATTCCTGCTCCAGCGGGAAGGAACGGACTCGGTCCTCGTTTTTGGCATTGTGGACGGCAAGACGGTTGATGGCTCGCTCCGAACCCGGAGCGATACCGTGAACCCTGATGCGTTTTTGAAAAAGCTTTTTGGCTTTGATGAAGACCGAAAGTCCTACTACGGGGGGGGGAACATCAAGGATAAGGGCGGCTTTCAAATCCCGCTGGGCTTCCTGGCCCAATCGCCCAATAGGGAGATGCTGTACGAAATGACCTGTAGCGTCGTGCAGGAGCGCTTCTTCAAGGCGATCGGTATCAAAGAATAAAGCGTCAATCCGTATCCTCGCTCGCTCCAGCGCTTCAGTCTCCAATGCTATGAACCCAGGCCGCCGGAAGGACGGGCAGCACCTCCATGAGAAGTGCCGCCCACCCCATCTTCCCCGAACATGCAGGCGAGCCTAGCCGGACAGACGGAGCTTAATAAAAGGTTGAAGACAGGAGGCCAGCATGGCAGACGAACAAAGCGGTGATCTGACGTATGATATTCCGGCTGCGGTACAGGGGCAGACTGCCATTGACCCCGAGACGTATCAGCAGATGTATGCGCACTCAGTCCGCGACCCGGAAGGATTCTGGGCGGAACAGGCCGAAAAACAGGTGGACTGGTTTCAAAAATGGGACTCGGTCCTGGAGTGGGATTTTCACCAGGCCGATATCAAATGGTTTATCAACGGCAAGCTCAACGTCTCGTATAATTGCCTGGACCGGCATGTCAAGGCTGGTGCCGGCGACCAGACCGCTCTCATCTGGCAGGGCAATAATCAGGACGAAAGCAAAAAGTTCTCGTACGCCGAGCTTTTGGACCAGGTCTGCCAGTTTGCCAATGCGCTCAGCGCGCTCGGAGTGAAAAAAGGGGATCGCGTATGTATTTATATGCAGATGATCCCCGAGCTGCCGGTGGCCATGCTGGCCTGTACGCGTATCGGGGCGGTCCACTCCATTGTGTTTGGCGCCTTTTCGCCGGATTCCCTGCGGGACCGCATTCAGGACTCTGAGTGCAAGCTCTTGATTACCCAGGATACGGGACTGCGCGGGGCGAAGAACGATATCCCGATGAAGACCAACGCCGACACCGCGCTGGCTGAATGCCCGTCTATTGAGCACGTCGTTGTCGTCCGGCGCACCGGACACGAGGTCCCCATGCAGGCCGGCCGTGATGTTTGGTGGCACGAGCAGGTGGCAACTCAGCCGACGACGTGTGAGCCGGAAGCCATGGATGCCGAAGATCCGCTCTTCATCCTGTACACCTCCGGCTCGACCGGCAAACCCAAGGGCGTGCTGCATACGACGGGTGGCTATCTGGTCTATGCCTCCCTGACCCACCGCTATGTGTTCGACTATCGGCCGGGGGATATCTACTGGTGTACGGCCGATATTGGCTGGGTGACCGGGCATAGCTATATCGTCTACGGCCCGATGGCGAACCGGGCGACGACCATGATGTTCGAGGGCGTCCCCAATTACCCGGATTTTGGTCGTTTCTGGCAGATTGTGGAGCAGCATAAAGTCAATATTTTCTATACCGCGCCCACCGCGCTGCGCGCGCTGATGAAAGAGGGCGACGCCTGGCCGGCCAAGTATGATCTATCCAGTCTGCGCATTCTCGGCACGGTCGGCGAGCCGATCAAGAGCCCCGAATGGCACTGGTATTTTCAGACCATCGGCCAAGAACGCTGCCCGATTGTCGATACCTGGTGGCAGACCGAAACCGGCGGAATTCTGATCACCCCCCTTCCGGGAGCGACGAAAACCAAGCCGGGGTCGGCCACGCGGCCCTTCTTTGGCGTCCAGCCCTGTCTGGTAGACGACCAGGGCACAGAGATCGAGGGCAACGGTGTGTCCGGGAATTTATGCCTCAAGTTCCCCTGGCCGGGCATTATGCGCACGGTGTACGGCGACCACGAACGCTTTATCCAGACCTATTTCTCCGTCTACCCCGGCAAGTATTTCTCGGGCGATGGCTGCCGGCGGGATGCAGACGGTTACTACTGGATTACCGGACGGGTGGACGACGTGATCAACGTGTCCGGTCACCGTTTGGGAACCGCCGAGATTGAGGGCGCCCTGGGCAAGCATCCGGCCGTGGCCGAGGCGGCGGTGGTGGGCATGCCGCACGACCTCAAAGGGCAGGGCATCTATGCCTTTGTGACGCTCAGGACCGGCCAGCAGTCCTCTGCGGCCATGGTGAAAGAGCTGAATAATGCGGTCCGCCGAGAGATCGGCCCGCACGCCACACCGGACAAGGTGCAGTTCGCCGACGGGCTGCCCAAGACGCGCAGCGGAAAAATCATGCGGCGTATCCTGCGGAAAATCGGCGAGGGCGCGCTCGACCAGCTCGGCGATACGTCAACCCTGGCCGACCCTGCCGTGGTCGATCAATTGGTCGAAGGCCGGCTCTAGGCAGGTGTGAGACAGACCGCATGGCCCTGCGTTTTCACAACACCCTGACGGGAAAGACAGAAGAGTTCGTCCCGCTCACGCCTGGCGAAGCCCGCATGTATGTGTGTGGGGTCACGGTCTACGACCGCTCCCACATCGGCCATGCGCGCGCCCTGGTCGCCTTTGATGTCATCTATCGGTACCTCCGCTTCTGCGGTTATGAGGTGACCTTTGTCCGCAATTTTACGGACGTGGATGACAAGATCATCAACCGCGCCAACGAGCGGGGCATCTCGGCCGAAGAGCTGACCGAAACCTATATTCGGGATTTCAACAACGACATGCGGGCGCTGCGCTGCCTGCCGCCCACGCATGAACCCCGGGCCACCCAACACATCCCGGCCATGCTCGTCCTTATCCAGGAACTCGAAGCCAAACAGCTCGCCTATGCGGTGGATGGGGATGTGTATTATGCGGTGGACCGGTTTGCCGCATACGGCAAGCTGGCCCACCGGCGTCTGGAAGACATGGCGGCCGGAGCGCGCATAGAAGTGGACACGCGCAAGCGCCATCCCATGGACTTCGCCCTGTGGAAGTCCAGCAAGCCCGGAGAGCCGGCCTGGGACAGCCCCTGGGGCAAGGGCCGGCCCGGCTGGCATATCGAGTGCTCGGCCATGAGCAGCACATATCTGGGCCAGCCCTTCGATATTCACGGCGGCGGCGCCGACCTGATTTTTCCCCATCATGAAAACGAGATCGCCCAGTCCGAGGGGGCCAGGGGCTGTGCCCTGGCGCGCTACTGGCTGCATAACGGTATGGTGACCGTCGAGCGGGAGAAGATGTCGAAATCCTTGGGCAACTTCCTGACCATCGAGGCCGCGCTGAGCAGGGTCTCTACGCCGGAAGTCTTACGCCAGGTCTTGCTCTCGTCTCACTACCGGATGGCGCTCGACTTCTCGACCCAAAAGCTGGCCGAGGCGGAAAAAGGACTGGGGCGTATCTATGAGACGCTCGCTCGCGCCGAGGCAGCGCTTGGGGCGGCCAACAGCGAGGCCGAGTCTAGCCATATCAACCGGTTCCGTGACGCAATGGATGATGACTGCAATACGCCCCGCGCCCTGGGCGTGATCTTTGACGGCGTGCGCGAACTGAACCGCGCGCTGGATGCCGGTCAGCTCCAAACGGTCGCCCGGCTTCGCCGCGATCTGACGGCAATCGGCAATGTGCTCGGCCTGCTCGAAGAGTCGCCGGCGCAGTTTGTGGACAGCCACAAGCAGACCGGCCTGGCCGAAGCCAGCCTCACGCCTGAGGCCATTGAGGCCCTGATCGCCGAACGGGCCGCAGCGCGCAAAGAGAAAAATTTTCAGCGCGCGGACGAGATTCGCGCGCGGCTCGACGAGCAAGGTATTCTGCTCAAAGACGGTCCGACGGGGACGACCTGGACGGTGAAGTAACGGCCGCTGAAGGCCATGTTGAGCCCGACACACAGTGACGCCCCATCAACCATCGTCCCCAAGTGTTCCCCCTCTTAGGCCGGTTCGGGCCGGCGCAACAATGAGACCCGTTGGTTTTGCGCTGCTAGTGCTCACGCTCACCATGTTGCTCGTGGGATGCGGCGACAGTGGCTCGCCCGGACAGGAGAAGCCATCGGTCGTGGTGTTCGCCGCCGCCAGCCTGCGCGACGTTGTCCGGGACATTGGCGCGCGCTTTGCTGAGACGCAGCAGGTTGATCTGGTCTATAATTTTGCCGGCTCCAATACCCTGGCACAGCAGCTTCGGGCCGCTCCGGTGGCGGATGTTTTTTTGTCGGCGAACCCGGACTGGGTCGAGGTGCTCGACCGGGCGCAGGTGATCCTGCCGGAATCGCGCCGCAACTTTTTGTCGAATCGTCTCGTTCTCATCAGTAGAAGGGATGCGGAGTTTCGGCTATCCGCGCCCGGCCTGCTGCCGTCTCTGGCGTTCTCCTTCCTGGCAATGGCCGATCCTGAGGCCGTGCCTGCCGGACGATACGCCCGGGCCTTCTTGCAGGCCGTCGAAACGGCAGACCGCTCGGTCTGGGAAGCCGTCAAAGACAAAATCGTCCCCACTGCCGATGTCCGGGCGGCCCTCGGCCTGGTGGAGTCTGATCCCCACATCATCGGCATTGTGTATCGAACGGACGCCGCGAGCTCAGACCGGGTGCAGGTCGTGTACGAGCTCCCGCCCAGTCTGCATCAACCGATCGTGTACTGCGCCGTGGCCCTCAAGGATCGTCCGCAGCCCGAACTCGCGGCCCGATTTCTCGACTTTTTGCGCAGCCCCGCAGCCGTAGCAATTTACAACACGCACGGGTTTGTTGTAGACGAAGGAGAATCTCGTCCGCTGTCGTGATTGCCATGAGCCCCGAAGTATTGTCGGTTATCCTGCTGACGCTCCAGGTCGCAACGGTATCAACCCTGCTTGTGCTGCTGCCGGCCACGGTCCTGGGCTATGTCCTGGCCCGCTATGAGTTTTATGGCAAGGCTGTCCTATCTGCGCTGGTCGGTCTACCGCTCGTCCTGCCGCCCACCGCGGTCGGCTTTCTCTTATTGCGGCTGTTTGCGGTCGATGGACCGTTCGGGCGCGAGACGCTCGGATTTGATTTGCACATCCTGCTGACCTGGAAAGGGGCGGTCATTGCGACGGCGACCATGTCCCTGCCGCTCGTTGCACGCACGGCAAGAGCCACGTTTGAGGGGATCAATCCCCGACTCGAACTGATGGCCCATACCTTAGGCCACGGTCGGCTGGCCACTTTTTTTCAGTACAGCCTGCCTATGGCCCGGCGCGGCTTGCTCGGGGCGGTCATTCTTGGTTTTACGCGTGCCATGGGTGAGTTCGGCGCCACGGTCACCATTGCCGGCAACATCCCGGGTCGAACGCAAACGATAGCCGCGGCGATTTTCAGCGCCCAGCAGGTCGGCGCGCAGGCGAGGGCCGATTTTCTCATGCTGGTCGCCATCGTATTGGGCTTCCTGGCCATTCTGAGTGCTGAACTGCTGGGGCGCGGCCGCTCCCTGCCCAGTCTGGCCCGGCCATAATGACGCAGCTCCTGCCCGCCCACGACAGTCTACCGGCCGCTTCTCTGGATGGCCTGACCGTGCAGATCCGCCTCCCGTTGGACCGTTTTGCGTTGAATATAGACTTCCATACCGAAAAACACGTGACCGGGATTTTTGGGGTCTCCGGGGCGGGCAAAACCAGTCTGCTGGAAACGATCTGTGGCGTCCGGCGCCAGGCGCGAGGCATCATTGCGCTGGGGGCGGAGACGTGGCTGGACAGTGACCGCGGGGTATGGGTCAAGCCCTCGCAGCGCCATATCGGCTATGTCCCCCAGGACGGTTTGCTCTTCCCGCACAAGAACGTCCGGCATAATCTGCTGGCCGGCAAGAAACGCGGGTTGCAGCGCGGTCATGCTGTCCAGCAGACGTTTGAAACCGTGGTTCACATCCTCGAACTTGGCCCGCTCCTCGAGCGCACGGTGCATGCCCTGTCCGGTGGCGAGCGGCAGCGCGTTGCCCTCGGCCGGGCGCTGTGTTCCGGGCCGCGCTTGCTCCTGCTCGACGAGCCGTTTGCCTCCTTGGACCTTGCCCTGAGACGCAAACTCCTGCCTTTTCTCCGGCGGGTACGGGCTGAATTTCAGACTCCGATGCTGTTCGTGTCGCACGACCCGCTCGAAGTGCAGGCGCTGTGTGACGATCTGATTGTACTCGGAGACGGCAGGATTATCTCGCAGGGCGATCCGCGCACGGTGCTGACTGCCTCCCATATTTTCCCCCTGGCCGAACAGCACGGCTTCGAGAATATCCTGCCCTGCTATAGCGTGGAGGGAGACGGTAGTACGGGGCAGGTGCGCCTGGGCGAAAGGGGGGGCGCCGAACGAGCGCCGGTCGAGTTGGTGACGGTCCGCTCCGAGGCCCAACCGGGCGAGGCGCTGCTGGCCGGTATTCCCGCGCACGATATTATGCTGGCCACGCGGCGTCCGGAAGGGCTGTCTGCCCGCAATGTCCTGCCCGCTCGTATCACCCAACTCCGTTCCGTCGGCCATGTTGGGTTGGCAACGGCCGAACTCAGCCCCGACCTGCCGCCACTGACCGTTGAGGTGACCGAGAAGTCGTTTGTCGAGCTGGGCCTGCGAGTTGGGAGCAAGGTCTTTTTGGTGATTAAGGCAACCTCATGTCGCTTGTATCGCACAGGGGACGGCCGAAGGGCAGAATCCCCTCCTGGGCACGGTAACTGAGGCATGGAACCCGAACCCACCCCGGCCCCCTTCGACTTCGCTCCGCTCTGCTCAGGGCGGGCTTCGACAAGCTCAGGGCCACCCCCTTCGACTGGGCTCAGGACAGGCCTCCCGAGAGGGGAGAAGAGCCTCTCTCAGCGCGCCGGCCGGACTTGCGCTTTCACGGCCTGCGACATAGGCTTGTGGCCCGATTTTCACACAACGCGCCCGTAGCTCAATTGGATAGAGCACCGGGCTTCGAACCCGTAGGTTGGGTGTTCGAGTCACCCCGGGCGCGCCTTTTGGAAGAAATCCCTTTCCAACACAAGAGAGCCGGGCTTGAACATTCTGAAAATTGCTTTGGGGCTCGCGCTCAGCCTGGGCTGTGGCTACCTGGCCGTGCGTGGCGTGGCCTGGTCCGAAGTCGTACCGGCCTTCCGCTCCGTAGACCTCACTCTCCTCAGCCTTTCGACAGTCTGGCTCGGCCTGATTTTTCTCGTGCGAGCGTATCGCTGGCAGGTGCTCCTCGCGCCGGTTGCTTGGGTGCCCGTTTCGGTTTTCTTCTCGGCAACCCTCATCGGGTTTATGGGCAATAATGTTCTTCCGTTGCGGGCCGGAGAAGTGTTGCGGCTGTACGCCCTGGCTCGTTTAGGGCCGGTCTCCATGAGCCACGCCGTGGCGACCGGTACCCTGGACCGGGTATTTGACATGCTGCTGGTGAGCCTGTTCCTCGGTCTCGGCCTGCCGCTCGTCCCCGCCCTGGAGGGCTATAGGGCAACGAATATGCTGTTCCTGGCTCTGGTCGTTCTGCTGCTCGGATCAGCTTGGTGGCTGGTGCGGGCAGACAATCCGAGCTGGGTGCGGAGGGTACCGCAGCGGATGCGGCCCAGGCTCGAAGAATTCCTGGACAGTCTTCGGGTTTTGCGCAGTGGTCCACTCCTCTTGAAGACCCTGGCCTTCTCAACGGTGATATGGGGCGGTCTGGTGATTTATTTTTGGTTGTTGCTGTATGCCTGCGCCTTTTCTCTACCGCTTGAAGCGGCGTTCGTTGTTCTGCTGCTGCTGGCGGTGGGTGTTGCGCTGCCGGCTGCGCCGGGTTTTATCGGCGTCTTTCAATATGCCGTAGTGCTGGCCCTGTCTTTCTTCTCCGTGCCCAAGGAAGAGGCGCTCAGTTTCTCTCTCGTCGCCCACCTGGCCCAGTATGTGCCCATTACGCTGGGCGGTCTGTTCCTCTTATTTCGCTCCGGCTTATCGCTCTGGCCGTCTCCGATGATAGGTGAGAAAACTCACGGGTGAGCTGAGGAGGGCAAGCTTCCAACTCGCATCGGCTCCATGGATTGTTGACCAATTGAAAGTCAACGTCCGACCAATTGAAAGTCAACATCCGACCGATTGAAAGTCAACATCCGACCAATTGAAAGTATGTGTCCGGCGGCATCCACTGAGGCGGATGTTTTACCAAGAGATGGGGAGAGGGGGACTACCCGCGCGCGACTGAAACAGGCTTAATGAAATGCTCGGACTTCCGGCATTTTTCTATCACGAAGAAGAATCCTCGCTGCTCCTATGCCTGATCGTCCCCCTACCTTCTGGCTGACCGTTCTCGGTGTGCTTTCGCTCATGCTGTATGCTGCCATCGCCTGCTTGAGCCAGTCGTTCAGCTATGGTCAGGGCTACCAGGATCGGCCGATCCTGAGCTTTGTGGGGGTGTTCGGCCTGGCGTTTATTGTCTATGCCGTGGCGGTCTGGCGGGTCACACGACAGGCGACCGAGCCTGCACCGCTCGCGCCGGTATTGATATTTGCGGCTCTCTTTCGGCTGGTCCTCCTCTTTTCCGAGCCTGTTCAGGAGGACGACTTCTATCGCTATCTGTGGGATGGCCAAGTGGTTGCCAGCGGTCTGAATCCCTACCGTTTCACTCCGCGAGCGGTGCAAACGGACAAGGGAGAAGAAGGGCCGCTCCAAGCCTACCGGGAGCTGATAGAAACGGATGCGCGCCTCGCCCTGCTCGTAGCGCGCATCAACCACCCGGACGTGCCGACCCTCTACCCCCCGGTTGCACAAGCAGTGTTCGGTCTGGCTGCCCTGATTGCACCGGGCAGCCTGCTCGCTTTACGTCTCATCTTCTTGTGCTTTGACCTGGCGCTGTGTGGGGTCATTGTCAGGCTATTATGTCACCTGGGGCGGTCGCCGCTGTGGGTGCTGCTCTACGCCTGGTCACCGCTGGTCATTAAAGAAACGATCAACTCGGCGCATTATGATGTCGTGCCGACCTTTCTGCTGGTGCTGGCCTTGCTGGCGTTTGTCAGCGGACGGCTGCCGGTCGGGTTTCTCAGCCTGGGCGGAGCCATATTGGGCAAGGTCTTTCCGGTTGTCCTGTTGCCCCTTTTTGTCTCCCATGCCTGGCGGCGTTCCGGTCTCGGGAGAGCCTGCGGCGGACTCGTGCTGACCGGTCTTGTTGTCACTTGCGGCTATGCTCCGTTTGTGGCTGCCGGGAGCGAGTTGTGGCAGGGCTTTGTCATATTTGCCGGACACTGGCAAACCAACAGCCTGGTCTTCCCCGTATTACGTCATATGGTCGCCGATCGCTGGCTGGCAAACGGCATTGTGGCGGGCTGTCTGGCCGGCGCGGTGGGGGTTGCCTTACGCCGGAATAGTGAGGCGAATGACGTCAGGTTCTTGCGTGGCTGTTTCTGTGTGATGGGGACTTTGCTCTTGCTCAGCCCGGTCGGCAACCCGTGGTATTTTCTCTGGGTGATGCCGTTTGTGTGTCTCTTTCCACGCGCTTCCTGGCTGCTCTTGTCCGGCCTCTTGGGGCTGTACTACACTGCCTTTTACTTTCTGTATCGCGGCGAGCCGGAAACGTTCCGCTGGGTGGTCTGGTTGGAATATCTGCCCTTTTACGCCGTCCTGGCCTGGGAGGCATGGCGGACGAGGACGGGGAGACCTGCGCTGGTATGAAGAGCCATAGCATGGCCCGGAAAATTCAAGCTGCCTGCCTGAGTGTCGTGTGTCTCTTGGGGGGCAGCGTATCGCTCGCCCGAGCGCGTCAGCCGGCAACGGCTGAGACGCCGCTGGTTATTGCTCCAGAGTCGCAACGGGTCACAATCTATGGCGTCATCTATCCCGATCGCTTTAATCGGGCCGAGGGAAACGAGGCGCACTATCATCTGTTGACCTGGAAGGGCGGTCACTCCAAAAATGCGCTCATTGAAACACCGGTTGATGATCTCGCCTTTCACGACGCCTTGGTCAAAATAGGTGCCCAACCGGGCAATACGCTGTCGATGCAGGCCTGGACGCAGCGGACCGACCCGGACAGTCCTGCCCCACGCCAGAAGGCCAGCGGCAGCCGCCTGGCCGTTTTTCTCTCCTGGCCGGGCCAGCCCGAGCGCCTGCCGGTTCACCGCATTTTGCGTCCGTCTCCGGCCACCCCTCAGCTCCCGGTCTGGACGTTCGAGGGCAATCGAGACCGCTGGTTCAACCGGGTGCCGTTCGCCCCGCGGCCGGGCTGTCTGGCGTGTTTATACAGTTGCCCGAGTGGTAAGCTCAGCAACGGAAGACTGAGTATCGCTGACTATATGGCCCAGCCGGGGCGGTTTCGAGCAGATACGGAGAGCTTGCCGCCCGATAATACCCCCGTGCGTGTCATCTTTGAGCTGCTGCCTTAGTGTATGAAGACAGCGTATGAAGACCGAAAACCCGCAACCGCCGCGTATTGCCGTGGTCATTCCCGCCCTCAATGAAGAGGCGTCCCTGCCCAAGGTGCTGGGAGACCTGCCGTGGCAGCGACTTGCACAAGTCGTGGTGATAGACAACGGCTCATCAGACCAGACCGCAGCAGTTGCCCAAGCCCACGGTGCGACCGTCCTCAGCGAGCCGCGGCGCGGCTATGGCTGGGCCTGTCTGGCGGGCATTGAGTATCTGCAAGACAAACAGCCCGATATCCTCGTTTTTCTCGATGGCGATTACAGCGATTATCCCGACGAACTCGGCGACGTTGTGCGACCCATTCTTGAGGAGGGCTATGACCTGGTGATCGGCTCTCGGCCGCAGCGAGCCGGAGCGGGCGCGCTGCTCCGGCACGCCCGGTTGGGCAATGCGCTGGCAACCTGGCTCATCCGCCGCCTGTATGGTTTCAGCTATACCGATCTTGGGCCGTTTCGGGCTATCCGCTTTCCCAAACTCCTGGCTATCGAGATGCAGGATAAAACCTATGGCTGGACGGTCGAAATGCAGATCAAAGCCATACGCTACGGGCTGCGCATTACCGAGGTGCCGGTCCGCTATCGTCAGCGGATTGGTACCTCAAAGGTGAGCGGAACGGTTAAAGGGACGGTATTCGCCGGCTGGAAAATCCTCTGGACGGTCTTTCGATACGCGCGGAGAGCCGCATGACAGAGACCACCATGGAATGGAATGTGGCGTTTTCGCCGGACGAGGTCATCCCGCGCCTCGAAAACCTCTTTCGTCAGCATGACTATACGTATACCCAAGAAGACCGAGGCGCTGACCGGCATTACCGGACGGCACTCGGCCAAGGGACGCTTGAGCTGGTCATGCATCCGCTCGAACCGAAGCGCAGTCCGTTCAGTCGCTCGATTCTTGTCCAGCGGACGCTCCTGCATATGACCTATACCAGCGTCGGTGGCGCGGACCAGGCGCGCTTCAAGCAGCAACTGACCCTGGCCTTTCTGCGGGTAGGCGGCTGATGCGCGTCAGCGTTGTTATCCCGACACTGAACGAGGCCGGCAGCATTGCACGGACGCTCGGCCGAGTGCGACAGGCGAGTGCCTGCGAGATCATCGTGGTGGACGGCGGCAGCGAGGATGGCACGGCCGAGTGCGCCCGACCATACGCCGACCAGCTTATTTCCGCGTCGCGCGGCCGCGCCCGTCAGATGAATGCCGGAGCCCGGGCCGCAAACGGGGAGGCGCTGCTCTTTCTCCATGCGGATACGCTGCTCCCGGCCCGGTTTGCCGAGCTGATAGCGGACGCTCTGGCCGAGCCTGAGGTGGTGGGCGGCCGTTTTGACGTCTATGTGGACGCGCCAGGCTGGGCCTTCCGCATGATCGGCAGCCTGATGAATATCCGCTCTCGTTTCACCGGCATTGCCACCGGCGATCAGGGGATTTTCGTGCGGCGCGGCGTGTTTGAAACGCTTGGCGGCTACCCGGAGTGGGACATCATGGAAGACCTGGAATTCAGCCATCAACTCAAACGGGCGGGAAAAATTGCCTGCTTACGGGCACGGGTAAAAACCTCCGCCCGCCGCTGGCAGAAGCACGGCGTCGCAAAGACCATTCTACTCATGTGGGGTCTGCGGCTGTGCCATTTCTTTGGCGTTTCGCCGGCCGCCCTCAAGACGTTTTATGCGGATACGCGCTGAGGCAATGCACCATTATGTGTAGCCTTGTAGGTCGGGTGCTCAGCCCCTCAGAGGAGAGGGCATAGTTGCTCCCTCTCCCCCATGGGGAGAGGGCTGGGGTGAGGGGGCTAAGAAAAAGTGGGATACGACCGAGACGGGCAGGTCGGCTATTGGACCGACCCCTCGTAAATCCCCATCACCGTGTCCAGGAAGGTATGCGCGTCTTCTTTGCTGCGCTGAAAGGAGTTCCGACCAATGATCGACCCGAACCCACCGCCGTCGCGGATCGCGCGGACTTCATCGAAGAATTCTTCGTCACCTTTGGCCGCGCCGCCCGAGAAGATGACAATCCGTTTATTATTGAACGCGCTCTGCACGACGTGGCGGACGCGTTCGGCCGGCGTCTCAATCGGCACGTGATGTTTCTGATACGCCTTCTGTGCGTCAGACAATTCGATATGACTGCTCGGCAGCTTGACCTTAATGATATGCGCCCCCATCTGGGCGGCGATCTGGGCGGCATAGGCCACGACATCAATCGCCGTCTCCCCAGCCTTGCTCAGGTCCGAGCCGCGCGGGTATGACCACACCACGACCGCCAGCCCTTTGGACTTGGCTTCTTTGGCGATTTCCCGCAGTTGTTCGTACATGGTTTGGGCCGCGGATGAGCCCGGATAGATCGTAAACCCGACCGCGACACAGCCGAGCCGGAGCGCGTCGTCAACGCTGCTGGTGACCGACGAGAGCGGGTCTTTTTCATCGTGCAGCACATCGTGATTGTTGAGCTTGAGAATGAGGGGAACCCGGTCGAGGAAGGTATCGGCTCCGGCTTCGATAAAGCCCAGCGGTGCGGCATAGGCATTACAGCCGGTGTCGATGGCGAGCTGGAAGTGGTAGTCCGGGTCATAGCCCGCGGGATTTGGCGCAAAGCTCCGCGCCGGCCCGTGCTCAAAGCCCTGGTCAACCGGCAGGATGACGAGCTTTCCGCTGCCGCCGAGACGGCCATGATTGAGCAGGCGGGCGATATTCGTCCGCGTGCCGGGGTTGTCGCCATTATACCAACTCAGGATTTCTTGGATGCGTTCGGTCATGATCTTCCCTCCTCACGTGCGGTCTTGAGATATATCAACGCAGTTTACGCATAAAAAGACTCTGCCGTGTCCATGTCCTCGGCGCTGCCAATGAGGAGGGGGGTGCGTTGGTGCAGGGTCTGAGGAACGAGGTCCAGAATCGGCTGCCGACCATTGCTGGCCCGGCCGCCGGCCTGTTCAATGACCAGCGCCATGGGGGCGGCCTCGTACATCAGCCGCAGCTTACCGTTGGCATTCTTGGGGTCGGCTGGATAGAGGAAGACGCCGCCTTTCAGCAAGGTACGGTGAAAATCCGCGACAAAGGAACCCACGTAGCGCCCGGAGTAGGGCCGTCCGGACTCTGTGTCTTTCTTCTGTAAATATTCGACATAGTCGCGCGTCTCAGGAAACCAGGCGTTTCGACGGCCTTCGTTGATGCTATACGTCGCGCCGCGGCGCGGAATATGAATATCCTCGTGCGAAAGAAAAAAATCGCCAATGCCGGGGTCGAGGGTAAAACCGTGCACGCCCGCACCCGCGGTGTAGACCAGCATGGTACTCGGGCCGTACAAGGCATAGCCGGCCGCAACCTGGTCTCGGCCTTTGAGGTGGAGCGCCCTTTTTAAGGTGTCCCCGCTGCCCGCCGGGCGACGGTGTATGGAGAAGATGGAGCCGATCGTGACATCGACGTCGATATTGGACGAGCCGTCCAGCGGATCGACAAAGACCACATACTTGCCCTTGTCGGCGTTCCCCAGGATTTGCGCCGGCTGATCCATCTCTTCAGACACCATGTCCGACACGAGTTCGCCATAGGCAAACGATTCGAGAAAGGCGTCATTCGAGATTTCGTCCAATTTCTGGACGATTTCGCCCTGTATATTGATCTCGTCCTTTGCCCCGAGCGCTCCGGTCAGCCCGGCCACCCTGAGCCGCCGGGAGATTCTCTTGGCGGCCAGTGCAATCTGAGACAGGAGAATGGAGAATTCTCCGGTTGCACCCGGATGTTGCTGTTGTTGCATTAAAATATGACGAGTTAACGTGATGCTCTCGGTGGACATACCACGCTCCTTAGCTCAGCTTGGCCTGACGGCGGCTGGCTTTCTTTCCTATCACAGGCCTTTCCTATCACAGGAGAGCGGGCCGCGCCAAAGTGGGTGCTGTCCCATGCGGATTTGAGAGAGCGGCTGTCTAAATCATGAGCGACTCAAAGACCGCTGGGCTGTGTTCCAGATGCTCTGCTGCGGGCGCTTTTTCTCTCCAAAACTCCGCCCGCGCCAGACTGAAAAGAAGGGCGACACCAACCAGGTAGACCAGGGAAATTAAGGCATGCTTGGCACCCATATCAGCCTGGGCTTTACTGCAAAAATCGCGCGACGATGTCTGCCATATGTTGGGGGTGTTCAAGCCAGACGGCATGCGCGGCGTCCGCAATACGGACAATCTCAGCATCGGGCAGGCCGGCCTGATACACCTCCGCGACAGCCGTCGGCACAAGCCTGTCTCCGGCCGCGGAGACCAGCAGCGTCGGAGTTGTGACCCGGAAGAGACGATCTTTCAGTCGGGGGTTGTAGAGTGACGGGGGGGTCCAGCCGATGCGGGCCGAGACCATCTGCGCCTTATAGAATAAAAACTGGGACTCGGGCGACATGTCATCCGGGATAGCCCCCATGGCCAATTCCGAATGCTGATCGGAAAAGATCAGCTCCCGGACCTCGTGATTGCCACCCTCCGCCTTGGGGGTCACGCTATAGAAGAAATTGCCGATACGGGCTTCCGGCGTGGAGATGCCGAGCGGGTTAATGAGCACGAGTCTGCGCAAGCGGTGCGCATGACGGGTTGCCAGCTCGGTTGCGACCCAGCCACCCAGGGCCGTGCCGACCAGGTGTAGGCTGTCTATGTTCAGGGCCTCAAGCACGTCGAGGCAGAAGAAGACCATGTCCTCAATCGTCTCCAGCTCGTCATAGCCCTCGGTCTCGGCATAGCCGGGCAGGGCGGGTGCGTAGACGCTAAACGACTGCGCGAGAGCCTCGTGAAAAGCCGTCAGCCCGCTGTCGGCCGGGAGGCTATGCAGGTCGGCAACCAGGCCGTGCAGATAGAGCACGGGCGGGCCGGAACCGCCCTGAAGAAGCTGGACGTTCTGATTGCGGAGGGTCAAGGTTTCTGAGCGGAGTGTCATATGGAATATGTCCTGTCGGGCCGGGTCGTACACAGGCAAGCGGGGCAGGGAGGCCGGCGCCCAACCGACCTCGCTATCTCGTTCAGGCCGAAGCCGGAGCGGGCTGGGCTTCCATCGCAGGGACATGCTCAAATTCCGCTCCGACATGTTTACGCACATAGGGAAAGACTTCGCCGGCCAGCAGCTCCATATTCTTGCGGGTCAGATGATCGGGCAGACTGCCGAACTGCGGCAGGGCAAGAATATGTCCGACCTTGAACTCGGCCACGTATTTGAGGAGTTGCTCGCGCACCGTCTGCGGACTGCCAATCAGGACCGAGCCGCCGGCCTCGATGTCGTCCCAATTTTTGGCCTGGCCAAGCTGCCACTTGCTCGCCGCGGCGTGGCCGCTGCCCGGGTCGTTGAGTTCCTGGAGACGCTGAAGCGACTGGAGCGAGGTATAGCCTGGGGGCATCCAGGTTCGACCCTTGCCGGCAAAGCCCTTGAGCAGCTTATCAATGAAATACCAGATATGCTCTTCGGCTTCTTCCCGCGCCTTTTGGTCGGTTTCCGCCACATACATGGGCACCAGCCAGCCCAGCATTTCCGGGTGATAGGGCGACGTGCCAACCCGCGCCACGGTGTCTTGAAAGAAGGCCGTATTCCGACGAAAGGCCTCAACGTGCGAATAGGTCAGGGCGGCGTAAATAAATCCCTTCTGGGCGACAAACTCCATGGTTTCAATACTGCCCACACCGGGGATCCAGACCGGCGGGTGCGGGGACTGCACGGGCCGCGGCCAGGTGTTGACATATTGGAGCGGAAAATGTTTGCCTTCCCATGCGAACGGACCTGGGTCGGTCCAGGCCTTGAGAATGAGTTCGGTGGCTTCGCGGAATCGTTCTCGGGCATAGGTCGGATTCTTGCTGTACGAGTAATACTCGGGGCCGCCGCCAACGACGAAGCCGCAGTCGAATTTGCCGCGGAACATATTGTCGAGCATGGCAAACTCTTCGGCGACTTTGAGCGGGACATCGTACAGCGGCAGGCCGTTGCCCAGCACCATGACGCGCGCCTGTTTGATGCGCTGCGAAAGCGCGGCGGCTATCAAATTGGGGGAAGGCATAATGCCGTAGGCATTCTGGTGATGCTCGTTGATGACCACCCCGTCGAACCCCAGCGTATCGGCATAGACGAGTTGGTCGATATACTGATGATAGACCTCCGGGCCGCGCTCGGGGTCAAACAGGCTGTTTGAGCATGTGACCCAGGCCGTGTCGTATTGCTCGCTAAAATCCTCGGGCAGATGGGGCCACGGCATGAGATGAAACATCCAGAATTTCATACGTTTTCCCCTTGAGAGCTGAGTATCCGCTCTTGACTACCACAGACAGCCGCAGGAGCGCAAAGGCGGGCACAGGTCGGAGCACCGGCGGGAAGAGGCGGGTCAGCTTGCTTCGGCGGGTGTTTCTCGGTCCGTGTCCTGAGGCGGTTCGAGCGGGAGGATCACCCGCATCTCGGTGAAGACGCCCTCCTCGGTGTCGAGATGGATGGAGCCGCCGTGGCGGGTGAGGATGTCGGTGATGAGTGACAGGCCCAGCCCCGTCCCCTCGCCCGGCTTCTTCGTGGTCACGAAGGGCTCGAAAATCCGTTCGCGCAGTTCTTCCGGAATACCGGTGCCGTTGTCGCGGATGTCGAACTCGACGTGATCCTCCAGACGGCGGCTGGCGATCCGCAGTTCCGGTTCATAGCCCCCGTCCGAGTTCTGGCGTTTTTCATCCAGGGCCTGGCAGGCGTTCGTCACGAGATTGAGGAACACCCGCCCGATATCCTGGGGAACAACTTCGAGCAGGCCCATTGCCGGGTCGAGGTCCTGGGTCAGCGTCATATTGAAGTCCGAATTGTGAGCGCGCACCGCGTGATAAGAAAGGTCCACGTATTGTTTCAGCAGGGCGTTCAGGTCGGTCTCCCGCCAATTCCCTGGCCCACTGCGGGAATGTTCGAGCATGCTGCGCACAATGCCGTCGGCGCGCAGGCTATGCTCCTTGACCTTCTGGAGGTTCAGCCTGATGTCGGAGAGGATAGGGGTGATTTCTTCAGACAAATCGACCTCTCCGGTCTTCGCTTCCTCCATCACCTCCTCAATCTCATCAACCAACTCAACAGACACCTCTGAGAAGTTGCTCACAAAATTGAGCGGATTCTTGATTTCATGGGCTACACCCGCCGTGAGCTGGCCGAGCGAAGCGAGTTTTTGCTCGGCGACGATCTGTTCTTGGGCCTGCTTGAGATGTTCCAAGGTCTGCTCAAGGGTGTGGTTCTTCGCGTCCAGCTCTTCGGCCAGCTTCTCGACCAGGTTCAGCCGCTGCACTTCGAGGGCGTAGCGTCGGAACACTTCCAGGGCGTTGGCCATATCCGTCACCTCGTCATTGCCCCTGACCTCGACCGGCACCTCCAGGTCGCCGCCGGCCATAGAGCGCATGGCCGTGGCCAGCCCGACCAGGCGGCGAATCATATAGCGCCCCACAAACAACCAGCCGAGGAGGAGGGCGCCCGAGACGCTCAGGACGTTGAGGACTCCGAGGATCAACCGCCCGGTCTGAGCTGCAGACTGGGAAGCGTTACTCGCGGTGATGGCCTCATCGTTGATCTCGGCGACCAAGGTGTTCACCTCGGCCAGGAGCAGGGCAGAAGCCTCGCGGCCTTTTGCCAGCGCTGCCTCTTCCTGCTCCAGGCGCAGCAGGGTTTCTTCGCGCAGGGGGATGATCCCAGTATCGACCACCGCGCTGGCCAACGAGGGAAGGGCTTCTTCGCGCAAAGGGGCGCTCCCTTCATCGGCTTCCCCTATCAGGGCCAAGTGCTCCAGGTCTGTCCCGAGCAGACTGTCCGGCCTGCGAGCCGACAGCCGCTCGTAGGCGCGCCGGAAGTTCTGCACGGCGCTGCGAAAGCGCTCGCGTAGAGGCGGAAGCAGGCCCCGGTCGGACAGGGCAAGGGCATTGCCCAACAGCAGGACGGCGAGGTTGGCCTGGTGGTTCAGGGTCGTCAGGTCTCGGGAGTAGGTAAGCTCAGTTTCGGAAGCGCGCTCATTGATCGGGCTGGGCTGGTCTTGCAGGCGGCGCAGCCCCTCCACCAGATAGAATTCCTGGTCGTCGATCAGGGTCACGATGTGTTGCTCGATACGGCGGTTCGTCTCGGCGAGTTCCAGCTTGAGGCTCTCCAGCGTCTGAGCGATGACAAGACGGCGGGCGGCCGATTCTTGGATGAGTTCCAGGTGGACGCTCAGTTCGGCAAGATGGTCTTCGATCAGCCGGGTCTGCTCGCCAAAGGCGGTTCGGGAGGCGAGTTCCTGGACGAGGCTGCTGAGAGCCGACTGTTCTCTGGCCAACTCTTCTGCCACCGTCCCGTGCTCCTGGAGCGAGGAGGCAGAGATGAGGCGGAGGGCGCCGTTCACCACAACTGAACTCTGGCGCGCCGCGTCCACCGCGCTGCTCAGGTTGGGTATGCTGGACTCCGTCAGCCGAGAGCCGTGCTGGACAATCTGATGAAAGGAGAAATAGGCCACCAGGCTGGCACTCAGGGTCAGCAGGACGCCGCCCAGCAGACCCATATAGAGCTGTGGCCCGATCCCGAGACGGAACCCGCGTCTCTTTTCCGGCTCCACTCCTTCTGAAAGAGCGGCAGGGCGCAGGGCCAGTGCTTCGCCAGGGTCGGTGACGGGACGGTCGTCGTGGCTCATTGCGGCACCATTTTCTGGACTGACTGAAAACGGCCCTGACTGTCGATGGTGGTCAGATAGACCTGGTCGGAGCCCTGATTGTCGGCAGGGCCATAGCGCAGCAGGAAGCCGTCGAGGTTAACGGTCTCAGCCTTCTGCAGCGCGTTCAAAAATCCCTCTCGGGTCGGGTCAGGTCCGGCCAGACGGAGACCCTCTGCCACCAGGCGCCCGGCCAGATAGCCTTCGAGTGACACGAAACCCGGTGTACTCTCGGGGTCTACCGTGGCGAGGGCTTGCTGATAGTGAGCGACAACGGGCAGGCTGGTGTCGGTGGGGAAGGGCACGACTTGGGTGACGTATACTCCGGCCCCGTCAGCACCAAGTTCTCTCGCCAGGGCCGAACTCCCCACAAAGGAGATATTGATGAAATACGGGTTGAAGTCGAGCCGTCTCGCCCAGCGGATCAGAGCGGCCGCGGGCCTGTAGGCGCCGATGATGACAACCGCCTCGGGCCGGGAGCGGCGCAGGTCGAGCAGCGCGACTTTGACCGCCTCGGTATTGCGCGGATAGTCCGCTTCCGCGACGAGGGGTAGGTTGTGACGGGCGACGGCCCGCCGGACGCCCGTCAGCCCGGCCCGTCCATAGGAATCGTTCTGGTAGAGAATCCCGATACGCTTAACGTCCAGGTCGGCAGTCAGACGGGTCACCATCTCCTCGGTTTCCTGATAGTACGAGGCCCGCATATTGAGCACATTGGGCCGGAGTTCGGCGTCGCGCAGGAACTCAGCCCCGGTAAAGGGAGCGATATAGGGAACACCGGCCTCCGTGGCAATCGGCTGGGCGGCCAGAGATGTCGGAGTACCAACCGCACCGACCAGGGCGAAGACGTTGCGCTGGATGAGTTCACGGGTGTTGGCAATCGCCGCCTCGGGCTCATAGGCATCGTCCAGGGAATCCAGGACGAGACGCTGGCCGTGTATCCCGCCTTGTTGGTTGATCGCCTCGAAAGCGGCCAGCAGGCCGACACGCATCCCCTGGCCCAGGGCGCGGGCCGGCCCGCTCAGGGCTGCGGACTGGCCGAAGACAATGTCTGCGGCACGGGCCGTCTGCACGGCCGGCAACATCACGCCGACCCAGGCGACGAGGCACAGAACCGTTCGGAAAAGGGCGCGGGCAGAGCACATCATGTATCGTCAGTGGCTTGGGAAGGAAGCGTTGCGGCGAGGCGCATCGCGATGCAGGTGATGTCATCCGATTGCGGGGCGTCTCCGGCAAAGGCGTGCACGGCATCAACCACGGCTGTCACGACATCACGGGCGGTCGCCTGCCCGAGGCTGGCGAGTTTCTCGTCGAGACGCTCTTCGCCAAACTCCTCCTCGCTGGAGTTCTGGGCCTCGGTGATTCCGTCTGTGTACAGGAAGAGGGCATCACCAGGGGCGAGTCGGACCTCAGCGTTGTGATATTCATGCCCAGGAGCCACCCCGAGTACAAGGTTCTCCGTGGAAGGAAGCACCTCGATCCGGGAATCGCTCCGTACCAGGCGGGGCGGGTTGTGGCCGCCGTTGCAGTAACGGAAGCTGCCGTCTCGCAGGTCTAGCACCCCGTAGAAAAGAGTGACGAAAATACACGTCTCGTTGTCCTCGGCCAGCAGCTCGTTCACTTCGCTCAGGCAGCGGGCGGGTGACGGGAAGTTTCTCGCCGCACCCTTGAGGAGGGTCCGAGTCATCATAGTAAACAGGGCAGCCGGAATCCCCTTGCCGGAGACATCCGCTATGACCAGACCGAGCAAGGTGTCACCCAGGTTAAAAAAATCGTAGAAATCCCCGCCGACCTCCCGGGCCGGGGTCATCAACGCCTGGACTTCGTGGGTCTCGCTGCGCGGGAGGTCGGCGGGCAGGGCGGACATCTGCACCTGCTGGGCCACATCAAGTTCCCGCTTGAGGGCGACGAGCCGATCCCTCGCTTCCAGGGCATTTTCCATGGCTTGTATATGTTTGAGCGTCTTTTCGATCGTGATTTCAAGATCGTTAAAGTCGATCGGCTTGGTCACAAAATCGAAAGCGCCTCGGTTCATGGCCGTGCGGATATTCTCCATGTCACCGTAGGCGGAAACAATGACCGCCCGCACGTCAGGCTTGGTGCTTTCGAGTTGGCTCAGCAGCGTGAGCCCGTCCATCACCGGCATGTTGATATCCGAGAGTACCAGATGAATGTCGGGGTACTCGGTGAGCTTTTCGAGCGCTTCCTGGCCATGATGGGCGAAAACGAACTCGAATTCGCTTCGGCGGATACGCCGGCGGAATTTCTGGCGGATAAGCAGTTCAAGGTCTTCTTCGTCGTCTACCACGAGGAGCCGGATGGGTGATGTCGTCAAGGTTGAGTCCCTCTCTTCGGCGTGCGTGTTTACAAGGCCGCCAGGGCCTCGCTACGGCTCTTGTAAATCGTCAGGATGTTGTTGAACCCGCTGATCTCAAAGACATGGGCGATGTGTTCGGCCAGCCCGCAAAACAGGGCCTTGCCCCCTTCCGCCTGTGTCCGTCGGGCCGTCACCAACAGCACGCGCAAGCCGGCACTGCTGATGTAGTTCAGACCCTCAAAATCGAAGACGAGCGTCTGCTCGCCCGCAGCGAGTTGCTCCTGAATAGCGCCTTCCAGGACCGCGACATTGCTGCCGTCCACTCGCCCTAAGGGGCAGACGATCACGGCCTTTTCAGTGCGTTCGGTTTGCACGGACAGCGCATTTTCATTCGTCACTGGCTTGCCCTCCAATCCCGTGTTTCAGGGTAATACGATTGCGCCCGTCGATGCGCTCATAGGTGCTACTGTCGGTGAGCTGCCTCACAAAAAAAATACCGAGCCCGCCGATGGGGCGCTCCACAAGTCCCAGACGAGTATCCGGCTTTGGGGCTTCCTCAAAAGGGTTGTAGGCCGCGCCGTTGTCCTCGAGCTGAGCCACGACGCTGCCCTGGTCAACGAAGAGGCGCAACCGCAGCTCGGGCTCGGGACGGTCCGGTAAGGCATAGCACACGCTGTTCGTGACCAGTTCGTCCAGAACGAGGTTCAGGCGACCCTGAAGGTCCCGACTGAGCGCATGGACCGCCCCGAATTCCTGGATAGCCTGGGCGAGCATACGCAGGGCGGAAAGGTCCGAGGCGAGGGAGACCTCGATGGTCTCACCGCTCGGTCGGGATGCACGGGGTGGCAGCGGCTTCACCATGATACGTGCGGTCCGTCCGTCGGACATTCAGGAAGCAGCCTGCGCTTCGGGTGGATAGTAGACATAGGTCCGCTCCAGGGCTTCATGGAAGTTCCGACACAATATAACGAGATCGGTGAGGTCATACCAGCCTCCGCCACCGGCGACCAGATTGACCATATGGTGGGAGAGGGCCGAATCCAGCCGCCCAACGATTTCATACGGCTCCACCGGCAAGCGTCCACGGACTGGCGGGTCAATGACCTCCAGGCTGGCCCGGATCTGATTGACTGCGAAACGCAATGAATAGGACAACTCGGCATCGTACACCAGAAAGCCCAGCACCTTTTCTCTCCCGACCTTGGGCACCGTGGAGCTGACAGTAGGCTTCAAAGGCATTACAGACCCGCAGGAGGCCTGCCCAGTCACCGTCCTCCTCGGCCGTGTCCTTGACGTTCGCACAGTGCGCCTCCAGAAGAGAGCTGACGAGTTGGGCCCGCTCGATGAACCGTCCGATGCGCATAAAATGCCAGCCCGCGTCCCGGCGCAGAGAACTCGCACACACGCCGTCGAAGAGTTGGACCGTCTCGACAATGTCGCGGTAGAGCATAACGGGTTCCCTGGACCAGATATCCACCAGGTCGGTGTCCCGTAAGCGCAGATAGGCGCGGTTGAGGCTGGACCAAATCCCGTTGCTGATGGCGTCGCGTACCTGCCGGGCGTTTTCCCGCGCCGCGGTCAGGCAGAACACGATAGAGGTAGGATTAGTGGTATCGAAGGTGAGGTAATCGGTCAGGGTATAGCCGTCGGCGAAAAAGAAATCGTCATCGTCCTCCGGGCCACCATAGATATCCGCGCCTGGAGGCTGGGCATCCAGACTGCTGAAGAGCCGTCGCCAGCCATTGGCGATTTCCTGGACCGGGCTGGAGGGGAGGTGTTCGAGCTGTAACCCCAGGAGACGCACGGTGTGTTCCACCCGTTCCAGGTAGCGGTTCATCCAGTAGAAAGAATCTGCGACCCGGGCAAGTATCACGGCGCATCCTCCTCAATGATCCAGGCGTCTTTGGAGCCGCCGCCTTGACTCGAATTCACCACCAGGCTGCCCTTGCGCAGCGCAACCCGACACAGCCCACCGGGGACTATCCTGGTCTCCTGCCCGTGCAGCACGAAGGGTCTGAGGTCAACGTGGCGCGCCTCAAGCCGCCCGTCAATGAGGCACGGGGCGCGCGATAAGGCCAGGACGGGCTGAGAGACATAATTCTCGGGCTGGGCTCGGAGTTTGGCGGCAAAGGCTTCCCGCTCTTCCCGGCTGGCGTGCGGCCCGACCAACATGCCGTACCCGCCCGACTCGCCCACTGCCTTGACCACCAGGTTCTCAAGATGCTCAAGCGTGTAGGCCAGTCCCTCGGGTTCCCGGCACAGAAAGGTTTCGACGTTATCGAGAATCGGTTCCTGGTCGAGGTAATAGCGGATCATGCGCGGCACATACGCATACACCGCCTTATCGTCCGCAACTCCCGTGCCGGGCGCGTTGGCCAGCGCCAGGTTTCCGGCTCGATAGACCTCAAACAGCCCCGGAACGCCCAAGCGGGAATCCGGGCGGAAGGCCTGGGGGTCGATAAAGTCATCGTCGAGCCGCCGATAGAGGCCGTCTACGGGATGCAAGCCCTGGACCGTGCGCATATACAGCTGGGTCCCCCGCACGAGCAGGTCGTCGCCCGTAACGAGTTCAATGCCCATTTCTCGCGCCAGAAAGGCATGTTCGTAGTAGGCCGAGTTATACACGCCGGGGGTGAGCAGGGCGATACTCGGTTCTTCTGCCTGCCGAGGCGAGAGGGAACGCAGGACGCGCCGGAGTTCCTGGCCGTAGTGATCGACCGACCGGACGTGGTAGTGACGAAAAACACGCGGGAAGGAGCGCCGGATCGCCTCCCGGCAGGCGAGCATATACGATACCCCCGAGGGCACCCGGAGGTTGTCCTCCAGGACCATGAAGCCGTCCGCGGTCCGCACGATGTCGCTCCCGCAGACCGACACATAGGCGCCGAGCGGCACCCGGACGCCCTCCATCTCGGGGCGGTAGTTCGGGCAGCCCTGCACCAGGTCGCGCGGTGCGGTATAGTACCGTCGCCAAGGATATGTCCCTTGGCGTAGACATCGGCGAGAAAGAGGTTCAGCGCCTGGACGCGCTGAATGAGCCCGCGCTCGATATGCTCCCACTCTCGGGCGAGCAGGAGACGGGGGACACAATCGACGGGGATGACCCGCTCGATAGACTCCTCGTCCCCGTAGACGGTGAAGGTGATGCCCTCGTGGAGAAATGAGCGGGTCACACGCTCCTGAAGTCGCTCTACTTCCTCCGGGGACATCCGCTCCATTTCGTCGATGAGGAGCCGGTAGTGGGCGCGTGGCTGCCCTGCGGATTCAAAGGTCTCGTCGAAAAACTGAGCGTCAAGCTCGTAGTGCCCAAAGAGCGAAGGGGCCGGGTCGGCGTCTCGACTGTGCCGCGCTGCATCCACCTCACGCGAAGCCATGGTGATAATGCCACCCTTTCCGCCGGACTCGGCAAGACAGTCGGAATTATCGTCAAGTTCGACCGAGCGATCAGGCTAAATACTAACACCCGACCTCTCACGCTATAACTTTTTCTCAGATGACCCTGAGCGCGCTCCAGCCGGGGGTTGTACTCAAGGTCCGCTGAGTAGCCGGGTCACCGCGCGTTCCAATATCCTGGCTATGCCGTGTTCAGCAAGCGCCGCGCGGACGCGCTGACGTATGCGTGTGAAATACTCGCCTTCCTCGCTGGGAAGGCTTCGGGCTATGTCTTCCGCAGTCTTCGCCGCTTGGGCTAAGGCACGGTGCAGAGAGTTGTCTGTATCAAATAATGGAATAGGCAGATTGAAGACGTATTTGTCGAAGTCGCGCGCGCCCCATTGGCCTTGTGACTGATACTGCTGAACGCCGGCACGCAGGGCTTCGCTGTTGAGAATAGCGCACAGGTATCGCGCCTCTTCCAGATTCTCGAAGCTGGCCCAATAGAGCTTGTGATCAACGACCGTGGTCTCATCCTGAATGGTACACGCCGCGAGGTTGGTGCCAGCCTTGGTGTAGACAACGCGGATCGGCGCAACCGGGAATTGGCTGGATAACTTCCCATAATAATTCAACTGCTCAATAAAGCTCTGGGGGCTTCGCTTGTGCTGTCCCCAGAGTCTCTCGCCTTTTTCGAGCCATTGAGACAATCGTGGGTAGCCGCGTTGTCCCGCCTGCATAGCGTCCATCAATTGGCCTTGTTCCTGATCCCATGGAATGACTGCCAGTTGTTGCGTCAAGACACAGAACGGAGCTATGGATTCGCCGAGCAACACCGGCCGCAGAAACGCCCGTTCGATCGTGCCCTCAGGTGGTGGCACAGTTTTCCACGGGGCCTTATCCTGACTGCCGGTTCGTCCGCGTACCAAAGGAAACTCGGGGTTAGGGGGCAATATCCCCGATAGCGGTACGGGGTCAACGAGGATCAAGCGGCGGGGGAAGAGGGTTGCACCATTTCGAAAATACTTTCCGTACAGCGAGCCGTCTTGCTCGGAGGAAACTATGGTGGGCCAGGATGTAAGCGCTCCAATCAGATTCGCGTCCGCCTCCGCACGGTCGGCGTCCCGCTTGGGCAGCGCGCCGGCGAAAGACTGCACCTGGACCGGCAGGCCTGGCGCAGCCTTGGCGGTATGGACTTCGGCAAACAGGACGCAACTCGGCACGGGAAACAGAGGTTGGACTTCCGGTCCGAAGGCCCACGCCTGGGTGAAACGCAGACGCAAGACAATCTGCTCGAAATGACTGACCTCTCCCGTCCTGAACGGCGCGTAGGCTTGGCGCGACATAGCGGCGCGGGGAACGATCATGGCCATACGACCGGTGTGGCGCATGTACAGCCGAGCCGCGCGCAAATAGAAATAGCCGGACAAGTCCTGCTGGGTGGCGACCTTGCCGCCGACCCACAGGTTTGCGGCTCGACTCTCTTTCCGAAAACGCTCCTTGAAGTCTCCGCTCATATACCGGTAGGACACCCAAGGTGGATTGCCGATTACGACATCAGCCTTCTGGGCGTCGGACGCCAGCCACACCGGGCGGGCCAAGTTCCGGGCCACATAGCCCCAGATGTGGTTCCGGCCCTCCTTCTGTAAACGGCGCATGATCTCATACGTGTCTCTGAGAACACGGGCGTCAGTGTTGGAGGCGGATATCTCATGTGCCAGCCACGCCGTGAAATGTTCAAGCGGCTCGTCGCGTTCGCCGAACGCGATCATGTTGTTCAACACGCGGTCGAAAAGCTGGGCATCTGACACTACCACGGCCGGGAAGCGGAGTGTGACTGGATTCAGAAATGTAGGCTCTGGATCGCTCACTTTCATGCGAGGAACGAATATGTCCAGCGTCTCACTGTCGGCCAGCAGGTCCATTTGCGCGCCGCTCGTTTGTGCGTAGGTCAAATTCCATTGCAGGGCATCCCCCAGATAGACGGGTAGAGCCACCTCGCCCGGATGGCCGCCCTCGCGTAACGCCGGTATGAGCGCCAACAGATAGGTGACGCGCGCAAAAATGACGGCAACAGGATGAACATCAATGCCAGCCACCTTATCAATCGCGCGCTTGACCGCTTGGACCGGTGGCAAGCCAGACGCCTCGGCGGCATCGAGCACCGCGCGGACCGCGTGGAACAGAAACGTACCCGAGCCGCAGGCCGGGTCCATGACCCGTTGCTCCAGCGGATTGTCTACGGCCGCCTTGACCATGCGAGCCGCCAGCCAATCGGGCGTGTAGTATTCGCCGAGGTCGTGGCGGGTGTCGGGATCAATCAGACTCTCGTAGAGCGCTTTCATGATGTCGATGCGGATGTCGCGCGGGCGAAAGCGGCCGACCAACCGTGCAATCCGCATGACGAGTTCGGGACCGTCCTGAACGTCCAGTATCCAGTCGAAGAAGTCCGATTCGCTTTGGCCGGTAATGCCGAGATTGGTAAACGCCTCGCCGTGCAGCAATGCCTCGGCGCTTGAAGGCGGTGTGTCGATCACGGCGATCCAGGCCACCGCTTTTGCAATAATAGCAAGATAGGTGTGCTGTAAAAACAGCGCGTCGTCGCCAACCCCGGCACCGTCCCCGGCACCGTAGGCGAGGCAAGAGCCGGTTCCATAACTCGCGCTTCAAGCGCGCTTCTGGCGTCTGTCTAACGCGGTCCCACAGTTCACTGAGATCGTCAAGCGCGCGGCGGGCGGCAATGCTGTCGCGTCCGAACTCGCGCATGATGGTGTGCGGGTCAGGCAGCAACTCTTCGCCAACGGCGACCGCGCTTTGCAGCCAGACCAGCAAATCTCGCGACGCTTGTGCATCCGTGCGATAGCGTCCGGCCTCGATCACCTTATCGTGCTTGAGAAGATAGGCGATAAAGTCGGCGCCGTCGGTTGCCAGCCCCACGTATTGTTTACCGGTAAGACGCTGGCGGTCGGTCAGATACCGCGTGAGTTCTTCTTCCGCGTCCCTACGTTCGCGTTTCAGGTTGGACTTGAACTCCAGCACCGTACGGCCCAATAAAGCATCGATCCGGCCGTGTACTTCGGGGACTGGCTTCTCGAAGTCGATATCCCGGCTATCTACGCCAAGCCCATCTACGATGAGGCGGTGAATCAGGACGCGGACTTTTTCGTGGCCGGGGCGCGTCGCGAGTTCCGATACTAGAGCGTCTCTGTCCTCTTGAGTCAGCACGGGCGGCCTCCAATAATGAGGCGGAGCGCGAGGCTGTGCCTGGGAAGGCTTCTATTATACGTAGGCATGGATTCCCCTCATCCCCTCATTCTACGGTGTCTAGGTGTTTGATCGTGTCGAAGTATGGCCCAGCGGGTCCATTGAAGGGATCGACCAGCGTGAAACGTGCTAGCGAAACAGATCGGTGTCCGCCGGGCGTTTCAGGGACTCGCTGCCGACATCGGCCGGGGTGAAGCGATAGCCACGGATCAGAATGGCGGGCATGGCGGCACTCTTTTCCATCAGCAGGCCGGCGGCCGCGGCGAGTTCGTCGGCCACGGCAATGACCGTATGATGCAGTTCGCGCCCCTGGAGGTCTTCCTCTCCGCGCTGGTCGTCGAGCGGGTCAAGACCGGAAACACCGAGCGCGAATTCGACCAGACCGTCGCGCCACGGCCGGCCAAACGTGTCGGTAATAATCACGCCCATAGAAATATGACGCTGCTGCTCAATGGCCAGACGCAGATTCCGGGCTGAAGCGTCCGGGTCTTTGGGCAGGAGAATGACGACATCGTCGGCAAGGGTGTTGGAGGCGTCAACGCCGGAGTTGGCGCACACCCAGCCGTGTTTGCTCTCGGTGATGACCACGCCGTTCTTCATGCGCACAATCCGACTGCTCTCGGTCAGCACCACCTCGACCATGCGCGGGTCTTTCTCCCACATGTCCGCGATTTGTGTGGCAAAAGGCGACGGGCTGACGGTCCGCAGGTCAACGACGGCGCCCTCGGCCTTGGAGACGATCTTTTGGCAGATGACCAGAATGTCTCCATCCTTGAGGCCGACTTTGGCGTCATCAATGGCTTTGAGCAGGAGGGCGGGCAGGTCATCGCCAGGCTTGATCTGAGGAACGCCGGGGATGGGGATAATGGCAATCGTACTCATGCGAGGTCCTCAAACATCTGTGTGAGCGTGACTTCTTACGTAGCTTTGGGGCGTTTCTGGTGGGCAAACTCCATAACCGTTCGGGCCAGGGCAACCGACTTGTCCATATCACTCATGACGGTATCGGTGACAATAACAGCCAGCCCCATTTTTTCCAGGCGTTGGCATGGTGCCGGGTCGTGTTCGATGTCTTGCCGGTCGAGCACAAAGGTATCCACGAAATCCTGATACAGGGTAGCGACCCCAACCGCCGAGACCTCGATCCCCAGGCCGGCCAGCATCCGGTCGGCCGGCCCTTTGATGGGCTTCCCGGCGACCAGGGGGCTGATGGCGACCACCGGAGCGGTGGTGTCTCGCAGGGCCTGACGCACGCCGGGTAAGGAAAGAATGGGGCCAATACTGACAATAGGGTTGCTCGGCGGGAGGATAACCAGATCGGCGCGGTGAATGGCCTCGACGACGCCGGGCGCTGGGTGGGCCGTTTCGATGCCGCTGAACTCAACTTTCGAGACCTGCCCCTCACTGCGCTGTTTCACGAAATATTCCTGGAAGGGCAGGGCGCCGGCCTCGGTATGCACAACGGTCCGCACGCGCTCGTTACTCATCGGCAGCACGTGGGCTTCAATGCCCCACTGCCGCGCAACGGCGGCGGTCACCTGGCTGAGGGTCTGCCCCTGGCGCAGTTCTTGGGTCCGAAACAGGTGGGTGGCCAGATCGGCATCGCCCAAGCCAAACCAGGTGTCGGCATAATAGCGCCCGAGCGCGGCAAGGCAGCGGTGGGTTTCCTGGGGTAGGCCCCAGCCTTTTTCGGGGTCAACGGCATTGGCCAGGGTATAGGTCACCGTGTCCAGGTCAGGAGAAACCGACAGGCCGAAGAATTCGTCGTCATCGCCGGTATTGACGATTACGCTCAGGTTGGTCCCTGGGACAATACGCACGACCCCACGCAGGAAGCGCGCGGCTCCCACACCGCCGGCCAGGGCGGTGATGCGTGAGGAAGTCAGGGTAGACACGGTCGAACGGGCGGGGGGTGTTCCTCCGCCTCCGGCTTAGTGCGCGGTTTCGTGTTTGTCCCGCTCGAAGGGATGAACGTAACGGAACTGGTCTGAGGCGGCGAGCCGCCGATAGGAGCCGAATTGCTCGTCGGCATTCTCCACCATATCCAGGGGGCTGAGTTTGTCGTCGGTACCGTTAAAGACCGTCCGCAGCTTATAGGTGGTCGAACGTTCGGCCGGGGTGCGACCCACGTCGCGGATCAGGCGCCGCAACTCTTTGGGCGGAACCAACTGGCCGTACTGTGCGCCGGCCGAGGTCGAAATACTCTCGTTGATCAGCGTTCCACCAAGATCATTCGCTCCCACCGTCAGCAGATATTGCGACAGCTTGGGACCCTCTTTGACCCAGGAGGACTGGATATTGCGGAAGGTCGGACCCAGCATCAGCCGGGCAATCGCGTGCATCTTGATGACCTCCGCACCGGTTGCTCCCTCGCGGACGCCCTTGACGAGTTTGCGCTGATACATGGGCGCTTCCTGGTGGATGAGCGACAGCGGCACAAATTCGGTAAACCCGCCGGTCTCCTTTTGAATATCGCGCAACAGGTTCATATGTTTGACCCAATGTTCGGGCGTCTCGATATGGCCATACATAATGGTCGAGGTGGTCGGGATGCCGAGGCTATGGGCCGAGGTAATGACCTCGATCCACTGTTTGGTCGAAATACGCCCTGGGGCGATGATATCGCGGATTTCCTGATCCAGAATTTCGGCTGAGGTGCCGGGCAGGGTATCCAACCCCGCGTTTTTGAGCTCTCGTACATAGTCGAGAATGGAGACCCCCGAGCGCAGCGACCCGTACAGGACTTCTTCGGGCGAAAAGGCGTGGATATGGAGGTCCGGGAATGCCTTCTTCACGGCGCGGGTCAGGTCGATATAGAGGCTGCCGTTCATTTTGGGTGGCAGGCCGGCCTGCATGCAGACCTCGGTTGCGCCCATGTCAACCGCTTCCTGCGCCCGCCGCACGATCTCCTCTTCGGGCAGGAAATAGCCTTCTTCCTCGCGGTACTCCCGGCTGAAGGCGCAGAACGTGCAGTGTTTAATGCATACATTGGTGAAGTTGATATTCCGGTTGACCACATAGGTCACCACCTCACCGACCTGGCGGCGACGCATTTCGTCGGCGACCAGACAGACGGCGTGAAAATCGATGCCATGGGTCTGGCACAGTTGAAGACCGTCCTGCCAGGAGAGTTCTTCCCCTTCTAAGGCGCGATACAGGATGGTGCGAATCTGCGGGTCAATGTGATCGAGGATGCCGGCAATGTGATTGGTTGCCACGGCTGGGTCTCCTTACGCTCGAAGATTTGAGGGGCTGTGTTTGCCCTCAGATGCGAAAATAGACGCGAAAATCATGCCGTCACTTCGGTTTGTAACTCGCGAGTACGCGGCTGTAAGGCCGGCAAGAGGAAGCCCGGACGGTCTATATACTCTTCATAGATGGCCAGCCGCTCCCGTAAGGTAAAACCGGCGTCCGTGCACGTCTGGGCCAATAAATTGAGATGCGGCCAGGCTGCCTCGGGATTGATATAATCGATCGAAACCGGCGAAATACCGCCCCAGTCGTTAATCCCCGCGCGCAACAACAGCCGGTGGTCGTGCGGACTGAGATTGGGGGGCGCCTGCACATTCATGGGTCCTCCCAACAGCAGCCGCGCAACGGCAACCGTTCGGGCCATTTCATAACTTTCCGGCTCGGGGGCATCGGCCATCCTGGTATTCGGTTTGGCCCGGAAATTCTGCACGATCACTTCTTGAATATGGCCGTATTCTTCGTGCAGGTCGCGAATCGCGAGCAGGCTGTCCACCACTTCTTCGCGGGTTTCCCCGATACCGATGAGAATGCCGGTGGTAAAGGGAATTTCCAGTTCGCCGGCCTCGCGGATCATTTTGACGCGGACTTCGGGCCGCTTGTCGGGTGCGGAAAAGTGCGCCATGCCGCGCTCGCACAGCCGTGGGCTGATGTTTTCCAACATGAGGCCCAGACTGACGTTGACGTCTTTGAGCGACTTCATTTCGTCGTAGCTCAGCACGCCGGCGTTGGTGTGGGGCAGGATGCCGTAGGACAGCGCGATTTCACATGCGCGGTAGACGTAGGCGGTTGTATCGGTGTAGCCAAAGCGCGCCAGGGTTTCCCGATAGCTACTAAAGGCTTTCTCGGGCTTATCGCCCAAGCACATGAGGGCCTCTTTGCAGCCCTGTTTTTGGGCGCGCTCCAACCAGCTCTGAAGGTCCTCCGGGCTCATGGTCCAGGCATCCGGGTCGCGCGGGTCCTTCCGAAAGGTACAGTACGAGCAGCGGTCCCGGCACAGATTGGTGACGGGCAGAAAGACTTTCCGGGAATAGGTTACCGTCCGGCCTTTGTGGCGGTCGCGTAAGGTCCCCGCCGCCTCCAGCAGGACCGGAAAGTCCTCCTCGGAGCAGTTGATGAGTTGGTAGCCGTCCTCCGCGGACAGGACGGCATCTGAAAGCGCTTTGTCTAATATCACCGAAATGTGAGATTGCACCCAATATCCCCCATGCTGAAATGCCTTTGCGACACTAGTAGAGCGGGGGGGTAATGTCAACTGGGGAATCGAAGGAAATATCACTTTTCAGTGATATTGGGAGCGGGGTGGTTCAAACCGGTCCGGGGCGGGCTGTCATGGGGCGCTGGCCGCTTCACGCGGAGGCAGACAAAAAAGAGGAGATGCCGGGTCTAGGACGATACCCAGCGGGGCTGCCGATAGCGCTGGCGACGAACCGCCATAATCGTACACAGCAGGCCGATACACAGCATGAGCCAGCCGACATTGTACAGCAGGTGATAGAAGTCAAGTTTGGCCTGGTTGAGGGCGCGCCGGCTCCAGGCTTCACTCGAGAAGTGGTGCAGCCGGGTATTCTTCCCGAACGTTTGCTCGGCCGCAACCGGCGGGGGGGTGTGGGCCAGGGCGCTCTGATACTCCCGGACTTTGAAGTGGGCCACCAGCGTGTTGCCCAGACCAAGGGCAACCAGGGTGATACCGGCAACGAACAGGGTATTGCGAAACAACGCGGAGAGAGTACGCATAACGGCTACAATTTCGCGCTACCACCTGAAGAAAAGACGGTCAAGAGAGTATATGTTGCCGGAAACGGGCCGCTACCTCGCGCGCTACGTTGAAGACAACGAGAAAGCGCACGATGGACACTGATGACAGGAGAATATCCGAGCCGCGGCGTATCAGCATTCAGTGCGTGCGGCTGGGGCTGACCGCCTATGCCCAGGCGCTTCAGGTGCAGCGCCGCTGGCACGCGGGGTGTGTGGCCCGGCGGACAAACGCGCTCCTGCTGACCCAACACCAGCCCGTGATCACGCTCGGCTACCGCCGGCCGGGTGAGCAAATCAAGCTTTCGGCCGTCCAGCTTCGGGCGAAAGGGCTGCGCGTCGAGTATGCAGAGCGGGGCGGAGGTGCGACCTATCATGCCCCCGGTCAGCTTGTTGTCTATCCGGTCTTTTCTTCCCTGTTACACAAATACGGGGTGCGCCGTTTCATTACGCAGCTTGAGGAGGTCATGCGACAGACCTGTCTCCGCTTTGGCGTCCAAGCCAGTCGCCAGGACGGATATCCCGGGGTCTGGGTGGGTGAGAAAAAAATTGGGGCCGTTGGCATCGCCGTCCGTCGGCGGGTCTCTTTGCACGGCTTTGCGCTCAATGTCGATCTTGATCTGCGGCCGTTTGCCGACATCGTGGCCTGTGGCCTTGCCGACAGGGGCGTGACCAGTTTAAGACAGGAGTGCGCTCGGCCCATCGCTTTTCCCGATGTCGAGCAGGCTGTGATTGAGAACGTCGCCTCGATTTTCGAGGCCCGCATGGAGGGGGTGTGAGATGGCGAGTCTCCTGAATGACAAACAAGACTCTGTCCGGTGGCTGACGCTGAATCGGCCCGCGCGTCGCAACGCGCTTGATCGTGATACCATTTATGCCCTGAAGGCCGCCTTGGCCGAAAGCGCGCGTGACGCTGATACCCGCCTGGTGGTGTTGACTGGGGCCGGCGGTGCTTTCTCCTCCGGTGCAGATTTACTGGCCGCGCCCTCCTCTCCGACGACGCCCGGCGAAGAACTGACCGAGGACGGCTTTAACGCCGTGATTCGGATGATCTGGCATCTGCCCAAACCGGTGATTGCCGCGGTTGACGGGGTTGCCACCGGCTATGGCTGCTCCTTGGCCTTGGCCGCTGACATCCGTCTGGCTACACCCGCGGCGCGCTTTTCCTTGATTTTTGTGAAGCGTGGGCTGACGATTGACGGTGGGGCCAGCTATTTCCTGCCCCGCCTGGCGGGCCTGCGCGGGATGGAGATGGCCCTCAGCGGAGAGATGATCGAGGCGCCGCAGGCGGCCGATATGGGCTTGGTCAACCGCATCCTCAGCGGAGACAACTTCCGCGAGCAGGTGGCGGCGTATGCCGCCCGTCTGGCAAAGAATGCGCCCCTGGCGCTGGCGACGATCAAGGCGTCCATCCATAACGCTTTGGGCGCCGGTCTGGGAGACGTGCTGACGGCTGAAATGGCAGAGCAGCGAAAACTGCTCCAGTCCGAGGATGTCAAAGAAGGGATTCGGGCGTTTCGTGAGAAACGCGACCCGGTCTACACCGGACGATAAGGAGACGCTGTGGCAGAGCGACCCGGCCGATTGTGTATTATTGGTGATATCCACGCCTGTCCGGCAGAACTTGAGACCCTGCTCGGTGCGCTGTCATTACAGCCCGAAGACCACCTGGTGTGCCTGGGCGACTATATTGACCGCGGGCCCGACGCCAGGGCCGTGGTTGATCTGCTCTTGGGAATACAGACGGCTGCGGTCTGTCGCTGTACGTTTCTCAAGGGCAATCACGAAGATATGTTCCTCGATTTTCTGGGCTACGACGGCTTGTACGGCGAGTCCTTCCTGATGAACGGCGGACAGCAAACCCTGGCCAGCTATCGGTGCGAGCCCTGGACTCCGGGCCGCGAGGTTGCGGCGCTGATGCCCGACGCCCACCGCGAGTTCTTTCTGAATCTTCAGCTCTATCTGCCGGCCGAGGCTACTCTGTGTGTGCATGCCGGGATCAATCCGGGCTACCGCCTGGAGGACCAGGGGGCGGAAGACCTGCTGTGGATTCGTGAGGCTTTTTTTGCCCACCCGCACGACCTGCCGTATACCGTGGTCTTCGGGCATACCCCCCAACGGGAAGTTGGTTTCGACCTGCCGTATAAAATTGGAATTGATACCGGCCTCGTCTATGGCGGAAAATTAACCTGTCTGGACATGACGGAGAAAAAGCTCTTCCAGATCGAACGGGGCAGCCAACAGGTCGTGATGGCCGACGTGCAGGCGTATTGGGCAGGCCCTCACGCCGCGAGGTAAGCCCGGTGGGCGTATTAAATCGGATGGGGCTCGGCCCTCCTCTTGACTTTCCCCGAACTGCCGGATTTAACACCCTGTGGCGGCGTAGCTCAGGAGGCTAGAGCGAGGGTCTCATAATCCCTAGGTCGGCGGTTCAAGTCCGCCCGCCGCTAGGCTGGAGCGATCCCACGGGGGCGACCAGAACCGCCGTCCCATGAAGGAGGACACTATGGACCCACTCGCGGTATTCATGCAGACAGTAGCCGGGATTGGGGTGCTCTGTGCGCTCGTCTCTGCCGTCGCCGTCCTGCTGCGGAACGCAAAAGGCGACGGATAGAGTCAACCGCCGCAACTGTGACCCAGAGACCAGTACACCAAGGGCGTTCCACAGGAGCGCCTTTTTTATTTCAGGCGCATGCTACCCCTTGAGCACAAGCTGTGGGCCTCCCTCCAAAAATTGCTCCCGGACACGTCCGGCCTGCGTATCGGCGTGGCCTGCTCCGGCGGCCCCGATTCGGTGGCCCTGCTCTCCGCTCTGCTGACGATTACGCCGTTACGGGGCTATCGGTTGCGTGTGCTCCACGTCAATCACGGCCTCCGCCCCGAATCAGACCAGGAACAGGCTATGCTTGACACCCTGTGTCAACAGTGGCGGCTGCCGCTCTCGGTCAAAAAACTCCAGCCGCCCCCCGGTCTGACAGGGATCGAGGCCTGGGCGCGGGACGCGCGCTATGCGTTTTTTCGGGAGAGCGCCGCCGCGTCTCCGCTCGACTATGTTGCCACCGCCCATACGCAGGACGACCAGGCCGAGACCGTTCTTTTTCATGCCATGCGCGGCAGCGCCCGGCGCGGACTGGCCGGCATTCCGCCGGTGAGAGATAACTGGTTGATTCGGCCCTTCCTGCACTGCTCACGGCGGGAGATCGACACCTACGCCCACAAAAAAAAGCTGTCCTGTGTCACAGACCCGAGTAATGCTGACCTGCGTTTTACCCGGAATAAGATCAGGCACCGGCTGCTGCCCCTTTTGGAACAGGAATTTTCTCCGCAAATCCGTCGCCATCTGGCTGCGCTGGCGGAAACGACCCGGGAAGAGGAGGACTGGCTCGAAGGACTGGCTGCGAGCGCCCGCCCGCGCATCATCGGACGTGATAAGAGCGTATCTCTCCCCGCCCTGGACAAAGAGCCTGCCGCCTTACGGCTGCGCATGCTCCGCCAGTGGGTTGAAGGGCAGGTCCAGGATATAAAAACGGTCCATCTGTTCCGTTTGAGAGACCTCAGTGAAGGAAAGATCCGGGGCCGGGTGGAGCTGCCGGGACGGCAGGCGGTCGTGCGCCAGGGAACGCGGCTGATGCTCCAAACCCAGCGACCAGCTGTCACGGAGCCCGACTATTCCCATATCTTGCAGGCCGGACAGAGCCGGCGCTTAGCCTCAGGCTGGGAGCTGAGCGTTTCTTCCGCTCTCGAATGGCAGAGCGAGCCAGGGGCGGCGCGGTGTGCGGACCGTTGGTCGGCCCTGTTTGATTGCGACCTCTCCAGTCCTGCGGAGACGTGTATTGTCCGCAATGCCCGGGCCGGGGATCGTATTCGCCCTCTTGGTATGCGCGGTCATAAGAAGGTGCGGGCCGTCCTGGTTGATACAAAAATCCCGCAGGCGCTCCGGGCCGGGTTCCCGGTGGTTGAAATGAACGGTGAGATAGCCTGGATCCCCGGCTGTGTCAGAGGCCAGCGGGCGCTGGTGACGGCGACGACCCGGCAGGTCTATCGCATACAGGTCAGCCCGTTGCCGGTCGATGAAGAACTATGGTAGGCTAGGGGCGCATACATGAAAGGTGACGGAGTGAATAAGGTTTCTTCCAATCTCGCACTGTGGCTGGTTCTCGGGGTGATCTTTCTGTTCATGTTCAACCTGTTCAATCGCCAACAACCGAGAGAACCTGAGGTTGTCTTCAGCGATTTTTTCACGGCCGTAGAAAAAGGCGAGGTCTCCGAGGTCGTCATCCAGGGCCAGGTCATTCGCGGCAGATTCCGCAACGACGACCGCTTTAAGACCTATGCGCCGACCGACGACCCCGACCTTATGCGGACCTTGCGCGACAAGGGGGTGCGGGTGGCCGCGCGGCCGGAAGACGGCGACCCCTGGTATATCACCATCCTGATTCAATGGTTTCCGATGCTGCTCCTCATCGGCGTCTGGATCTTCTTTATGCGCCAGATGCAGATGGGCGGCGGCAAGGCCATGTCTTTTGGCAAGAGCCGGGCCAAACTGCTGACGGAAAACCAACAGCGCGTCACCTTCAACGACGTGGCTGGCGTGGAAGAACCCAAACAGGAGCTGGAAGAAATTATCGCCTTTCTCAAAGACCCGAAAAAGTTCACGCGTCTGGGAGGGCGCATCCCCAAAGGCGTCTTGCTGGTTGGGTCTCCCGGAACCGGAAAAACCTTACTCGCCCGGGCGATTGCCGGGGAAGCCGGGGTGCCGTTCTTCTCGATCAGCGGTTCTGATTTTGTTGAGATGTTTGTCGGGGTCGGGGCCTCGCGTGTCCGCGACCTTTTCATTCAAGGCAAGAAGCAGGCGCCGTGCATTATCTTTATCGATGAGATTGACGCGGTCGGTCGCCATCGCGGCGCCGGCCTCGGCGGCGGGCATGACGAACGCGAGCAGACCCTCAACCAACTCCTGGTGGAGATGGACGGTTTTGAGGCAAACGAGGGCGTCATTCTGATCGCGGCGACCAACCGTCCGGACGTCCTGGACCCGGCATTATTGCGCCCCGGACGGTTTGACCGGCGGGTTGTCGTGCCCTCACCCGACGTCCGGGGTCGCGAGGAAATCCTCAAGGTCCATACGCGCCGGGTGCCGCTGGATGACAAGGTTGACGTCTCCCGACTCGCGCGGGGCACACCGGGGTTTTCCGGGGCCGACCTGGAAAACCTGGTGAACGAGGCCGCGCTCCTGGCGGCGCGTAAAAACAAAGACAAAGTCGAAATGGACGACTTCGAGCTGTCCAAAGACAAGGTTCTCATGGGCGCCGAGCGGCGCAGTATGATTCTCAGCCTTGATGAGCGCCGCAACACGGCCTACCACGAAGCCGGCCACGCCCTGGTTGCCCGACTCACTCCGGGGACGGACCCGGTCCATAAGGTCACCATCATTCCGCGCGGCATGGCTTTGGGCGTGACTCAGCAGCTTCCCGTCGATGATCGCCACACCTTCTCAAAAGACTATATTCTGAAGCGTTTGTCCATCATGTTTGGCGGTCGCGTGGCCGAAGAGTTGGTCCTGGGCCATACCACCACCGGCGCCGGAGACGATCTCGAAAAGGCGACCGACCTGGCGCGCCGCATGGTGTGTGAGTGGGGCATGAGCGAGAGCCTGGGCCCCATGACCTTTGGAAAAAAGGAAGAACAGATATTCTTGGGCCGGGATATTACCCAGACCAAAGACTACTCTGAAAAGACGGCCATTGAGATCGATACCGAGGTGCGCAAGATCATTAAGGATGCGTTTACCAAGGCGCAGGACCTCCTCCAGACGCATATCGAAATCCTGCACAAGATGGCGGAAGCCCTGCTGGAAAAAGAAGCCTTGGACGGACCCGAGATCGACGGCATCCTGAAACAATTCAACATTGAAGCTGACCCGGAGCCGACCGGCGCATAGGCAGGTCTAGGCAGTCGTCTCGGTTTGTCCCTGCCGCGTTCCGGTGCAGTCGATGTTGATGGATGGTCGCATGAAGGGCGGGGGCAAAAGGGATTCCAGTGTTTTGCCCCCGCCTCTTTTTTTGTCTGTTGACCGCCTGTTCGCCAGTGTATTGGAGAAGGCTATCTGAATGTCGCTCGACGGAGCGCCCAGCACGAGATTATTCGGCACGGACGGGATTCGCGGGGTGGCCAATATGGAGCCGATGACGCCGGATACCGTCCTGCGCGTGGGCCGCGCCCTGACGGCGGTCTTCCGCAATCGTCCCGGTCGGCACAGCATCCTTATCGGCACGGATACCCGCGTATCGGGCTCTATGCTGGAGGCCGCCCTCGCCTCCGGCGTGTGTTCCATGGGCGGAGATGCCCTGCTCGTGGGCGCCATGCCAACGCCCGGCATCGCCTTTCTCACCCGCAGCCTGGGCGCGGATGCCGGCGTGGTCATCTCCGCTTCGCATAATCCATTCCAGGATAATGGCATCAAGATATTCTCAGGCGACGGGTTCAAGCTGCCCGATGCGGTGGAGGATGAGATTGCGGAATTGGTGCTGAGTCACACGCTCGATGACGAGCGTCCCACCGCCGCGTCCATCGGAAAAGCGGTCCGCCTTGACGCTGCCCCGGGCCGCTATAAGGGGTTTGTCAAAAATGCCTTTCCACGCCAGCTCAGCCTGGCCGGAATAAAAGTTGTGCTCGACTGCGCCAACGGAGCCGCCTCTACCCTAGCGCCGGCCGTGCTAGCCGAGCTTGGCGCCGAGGTGATTCCGCTGGGCACGGCGCCGAATGGCATGAATATCAACCTCGACTGCGGGGCCTTATATCCGCAGCAGGTGCAACAGCTTGTTCGCGAGCACGGTGCCCAGGTCGGCATCACCCTGGACGGAGATGCCGACCGAGCCATTCTGGTTGACGAGAGCGGCGCAATCGTTGATGGCGACGCCATGCTGGCCATTGCTGCCCAAGAGCACCTCCGGCAGGGCAGGCTGCCCCACAAGACGATAGTGGCGACCGTGATGAGTAATCTGGGCCTTGAGATTGCGCTGCGTCAGATGGGTGGCCGACTGGTCCGGACGCCGGTCGGCGATCGGTATGTTGTCGAGGAGATGCGCCGCGGGGGCTATCGCATTGGCGGCGAACAATCCGGCCATATTATCTTCCTGGATATGAACACAACCGGCGACGGCATTGTCACCTTTCTTTCCCTGCTGGCGATTCTCGTCCGGAGACAGCAGCCGCTCTCGGAGCTGCGCCAACTCGTGCGCCGCTATCCTCAAACGCTGATTAATGTGCGCGTCCGAGAACGGCTGGATTTGCAGAGCATTGCACCGGTGTCGCGAGTCATCCGGCAGGTCAGCGACAAACTGGGCCAGCATGGCCGGCTCTTAGTCCGCTATTCCGGGACTGAGCCGCTGCTCCGGGTCATGGTCGAGGGGGAAGACGAAAGCCTGGTCCGCGCCTATGGTGAGGAAGTCGCTGACGTGGTGCGGACCCACCTTGGAGCAGGTGAAGCAGCCTGAACGTAGCGTCTCATGTATCTTGTCTCTGCCGCCCAGATGCGTGAGCTTGATCGGCTCACAATCGAGAAATATGGCACCCCCGGCCAGGTCCTGATGGAGCGCGCCGGCAGCGGTGCGACGCAGGTCCTGCTCGACTTTTTTCAGAATAGGCCCAAACGAGTGGTCGTGGTCGCCGGCCGAGGCAATAACGGGGGAGACGGCTTTGTCATGGCGCGTCTGCTGAAAAAGCAGGGCATCGCCTGTGAGGTGCTGCTTGCGGCCAAAAAGCGGGAGGTCGGGGGCGATGCCAGGCGCAATTTGCAGGCCTTCTTGCGTCTCAGGGGTCGCGTCGAGGAAGTCACCGCACTGGAGCAGATGCCGGCTGCCGAGAAACGACTCGGCCGCTGTGATGTGATCATTGACGCCCTGCTTGGGACCGGGCTGCATACCGCGGTCAAGGGTATCCAGGCGGCGCTTATCGCCCGTATGAACGCCTGCGGTGTGCCCATTGTGTCGGTTGATATGCCGTCCGGTTTGCAGGCCGATTCCGGACAGCCCGCAGGCTGTGCCGTTGCGGCGACGCTGACGGTGACATTTGGCTATCCCAAGCTCGGCCAGGTGCTCTACCCTGGGACGGCGCAGGTCGGACAACTCGCCTGGGTCGATATCGGGATTGCCCCGCAGGCCCTGGCCGAGCTTGCGCCCCAACTGCACGTCCTGACACGCCGCGAGGTGGGTGGGCAGATACGCGGGCGCCAGCCCGAATCGCATAAGGGCGATTTTGGCCACCTGCTGGTCCTTGCCGGCGCGCGCGGGAAGAGCGGCGCGGCCATATTAAGCGCCTCCGCCGCCCTACGGACCGGAACCGGGCTGATCACCCTAGCCGGCCCACAAGGACTCATCCCCATATTTTCCTCGGTTTTGCTTGAAGCCATGACCGCCCCTCAGCCCGAGCGCGCAGACGGGAGTCTGAGACTGAATGCACGCCTATTAAGCCAATCCCTGCACGGAAAAAGCGCCGTCGTTTTTGGGCCCGGTATCGGCGTGTCGGCTGAAACGAAGCGGATGGCGCGCTGGCTCCTCAAGGAGAGCCCGGGCCCCCTTCTCATCGATGCCGACGGGCTGAACTGTGTGGCGTCTCGGGTGGCCATGCTGAAAACGGCCAGGGTGCCGGTCGTGCTCACCCCCCACCCCGGAGAAATGTCCCGGCTGGCCGCCCTGTCCACCGCAGACATTCAAGCCCGGCGGCTGGAGGTCGCTCGTGAGTTTGCCACGCGGTACGGCTGCTATCTCGTCCTCAAGGGTGCCCGCAGCATTATCGCCGCTCCTGACGGTCGGGCCTGGGTCAATCCGACAGGGAATCCGGGTATGGCCAGTGGTGGCATGGGCGATGTCTTGTCCGGCATTATCGGCGGCCTGCTGGCCCAAGGCTATGCGCCGGATGCGGCGTGTTGCCTGGGCGTGTTTCTGCACGGTGCTGCCGCCGACACTTTTGCCCAGCAGCACGGCCAGGCCGGGCTGCTGGCGCGCGACGTGATTGCCAATCTTCCAGATACGCTGAGCGCCCTCTCGCGGGCCGGCCAGGTCGATGCGCATGCCGCCTATTATTCAGACATTCTCGGCTGAAGAGACCTTGTCCCTTGGACGCCGGATTGGGCGGCTCCTGACCCCCGGCCTGATAATCGGGTTGTGTGGCGACCTGGGCGCGGGCAAGACCTGCCTGGTGAAAGGCATAGCCGACGGACTCGGGATTGCGCCTGAAACCGTGACCAGCCCCACCTTTACTCTTGTGGCCGAGCATTATAGGGGAAGGGTGCCACTCTATCATATCGATCTCTACCGGCTTGAAGGGCTGGAAGGCGAAGAATTAGGCTATGAGGAGTATCTCTTTGGGCAGGGTGTGACGGTTATTGAGTGGTTCCCGTTTCTGCCGAAGGATGTGCGCGAGGGGATACAAGAATACCTGCTGATTGCGATTGAGTGTGGGGCGGGAGACGCGCGCACGCTGGTCCTGACTCCCTACGGAGAACGCTACGACCGGCTGCTTGCTCAGGTAGAAACCATACGCACAGAGAATCATAAGCGCCGATGTTGATTGTCCAGAAATACGGTGGCACCTCGGTCGGTTCGATTGAGCGCATCCAGGAGGTGGCCGCACGGGTGGCCGCGACGCGCGCCGCCGGCCATCAGGTGGCCGTGGTGCTGTCCGCGATGAGCGGCGAAACCAACCGCCTGCTCGGTCTGGCGCGGCAGATTGCCGAGCAGCCCGATGCGCGCGAGAGCGACGTGCTCGTCTCAACCGGGGAGCAGGTCTCGATTGCCCTGCTGGCCATGGCCCTCAAAGAGCGCGGTTCGCCGGCGGTGTCGCTGCTGGGCCATCAGGTCCAAATCGAGACCGACGCCGCCTATGGGCGGGCGCGGATTAAGCAGGTCGAGACGGCCCGCCTGTTGAACGCGCTCAAGGACGGCCATATTGTCGTGATTGCCGGCTTCCAGGGCGTGAACGTACAGCAGGATATTACCACCCTGGGACGGGGTGGGTCGGATACGACCGCGGTGGCCATTGCCGCGGCGATACGGGCGGATGTGTGCGAGATTTACACCGATGTGGACGGTGTGTACAGCGCCGACCCGCGCATCTGTCCTCAGGCCCATAAGCTGGAGCGTATCTCCTATGAGGAGATGCTCGAACTCGCCAGTTTGGGCGCAAAAGTGCTCCAAATCCGCTCGGTAGAATTTGCCAAGCGCTATCAGGTCCCGGTGCATGTCCGCTCAAGCTTTTCGCCGGACGAAGGGACGTGGCTAGTGCCGGAGGATCAAAGCATGGAAGAGGTGACGGTCTCGGGTGTCACGTCCGATCTGGATCAGGCGAAAATTACCCTGATGCGGGTGCCTGACCGGCCCGGCTTAGCCGCCAAGCTGTTCACGCCCATTGCGCAAGACAACATCGTCGTGGATATGATCATTCAGAATGCCAGTGCGGATGAAAAGACCGATGTCACGTTTACGCTACCGCGCGGAGATGTGCAAAAGGCCCTTGAGCGGGTCAAAAATGTGGCGCAGGAGATCGGGGCAGGGGACGTTGTCTACGACACCGAAGTCGTCAAGGTCTCGATTGTCGGGCTGGGCATGCGCAGCCACGCGGGAGTTGCCTCCCGCATGTTTGAGGTGTTGGCCGCAGAAGGAATCAATATTCAGATGATTTCAACCTCGGAGATTAAAATCTCCATCGTGATTGCCGCCAAGTACGCCGAGTTAGCCGTTCGGGTGCTGCACGATGCCTTTATCCCCTCGGCCTAGCCAAACGCGGCGGGTAGCCAAGACGGTCGGGAAGTGTGAGAGTATTATGAAACAGACGCCCACGATCGCTCTATACGACACAACCTTACGGGACGGGTGTCAGTCCGAGGATGTTTCACTCACCCTGGATGATAAATTACGCATTGCCGAAGAGCTGGACGCCTTTGGTGTGCACTACATCGAGGGCGGCTGGCCGGGCTCGAATCCCCGCGACGAAGAATTTTTTGAGGCGGTCAAAAAACTCGACCTGAAACAGGCCCGGATTGCCGCCTTTGGCTCCACCCGGCGGGTGAATAGCACGGCCGCGGACGACCTGAATATTCGCTTGCTCATACAGGCCGCCACCCCGGTGGTGACCATTGTGGGCAAGACCTGGGACCTCCACGTGCGGGACGATCTGCGTATCTCAAAAGAGGCCAACATCGAAGTCATTGGCGACTCGATTGCCTATCTGAAACAGCGGGTGGATGAAGTCATTTTTGATGCCGAACACTTTTTTGATGGCTTCAAGGCCAACCCAGGCTACGCGCTGAAATGCCTCGCCGCCGCGGCTCAGGCCGGAGCGGACGTCCTGGTGTTATGCGATACGCGCGGCGGGAGCATGCCGCACGACATTCGTCAGGGTATGCAGGCGGCCGCTCAAGCGGTCAAGGCCCAGCTTGGCATTCACTGTCACAACGACTGTGAATTAGCCGTGGCCAACTCGCTCGCCGGGGTGGAAAGCGGCGCCGTTCAGGTCCAGGGCACAATCAACGGCTTTGGCGAACGCTGCGGCAACGCCAATCTGTGTTCCGTCATTCCCAATTTGCAGCTCAAGCTGGGCTACGGCTGTATCAGTCCTCAGCAGCTCAGGCAGTTGCCGCAGTTGTCTCGGCTGGTGTATGAGTTGGCCAATATCGAGCCGAATAAACGCCAGGCCTATGTCGGCGCGAGCGCCTTTGCGCACAAGGGCGGGCTGCATGTCGCCGCGGTGCAGAAAAACAGCGAGACGTATGAACACATCGACCCGGAACTCATCGGCAATACCCAGCGCGTGCTGGTCTCCGACCTGTCCGGGCGGAGCAACGTCATCTACAAGGCCAAAGAGTTCGGCCTGGACATTGAGAGCGCCGACCCCGCGGTCAAGAACATCCTGAATGAGGTCAAGCAGTTGGAGCACTCGGGTTTTCAGTACGAGGGGGCCGAGGCCTCCTTTGAACTCCTCATGCGCAAAGCCCTGAATGGCACGGTCCGTCATTTTCGGCTCATCGGCTTTCGGGTGATAGACGAAAAACGGAAAGAGGATGAGCCGCCGCTGTCCGAAGCTACCATTATGCTGGAAGGACCGGACGGCCAGATAGAGCATACTGCGGCCCAGGGCAACGGGCCGGTCAATGCGCTGGACCAGGCCTTGCGTAAAGCCCTGACCAAATTTTACCCTCAGCTCGAATCGGTCGAACTGCACGACTATAAAGTCCGAGTGCTGGGTGCGGGCGAGGGAACCAGCGCCACGGTTCGAGTCCTGATTGAATCCGGGGATGAAACCGACCGGTGGGGTACCGTGGGCGTGTCGCATAATGTCATCGAGGCGAGCTGGCAGGCACTGGTGGACAGTATGGAGTTCAAGCTGCAAAAAGATACCCACTGATATGGCCGCACAATCCAGTCCGCTCGTCCCCGCCGTCATTGGCGGGGCGCTGATGGGACTGGCCAATCTCGTTCCGGGTATCAGCGGCGGCACCATGCTGCTGATCACCGGCGTCTATCCCGGCTTTATTGGAGCCATAGCTGAAATTACGACCCTGCGCTGGCGTCGGTCGTCTGTGGTATTGCTGGGTACGATAGTCGCCGCCGCAGTCCTGGCTATTCTTCTCCTGGCCGGACCGACCAAAACCCTCGTTATTGCGCATCGCTGGATCATGTATAGCCTGTTCATTGGCCTCACGCTGGGGAGTGTGCCACTCCTCTGGCGTCTGTCCCAGCCGGTGTCGCGGCGCTTCTTCATCGGCGCTGGGGGGACTTTTGGGCTGATGGTCCTGCTCGCCTGCGGGACTCCGCTGCAAACCGGACCGGGAGACGAATCCCTCGGGCTGCTCTTTCTTGCCGGTCTGGCCGGGGCGAGTGCGATGGTGCTGCCCGGCGTATCCGGCGGGTATCTCCTCCTCCTGCTGGGCCAATATATGCCCATCCTCAGGAGCATAGAAAAGCTGCGCCTGGGCCTGTTTGGAGCGGGTGAGCAGGCCGGGCTGCACTGGCCCCTCGTTCACGAGGCGTTAGGGGTCGTCATACCGGTCGGCCTGGGCGTGGTGGCGGGTATTGTTGGGGTCAGCAATCTCATCCGCTGGCTGCTGGAACACCATCGAACGGCCACCCTGGGCGCCCTCATGGGCCTGGTGCTCGGCGCGATTATTGGCCTGTGGCCATTTCAGGCTGGCGTCCCGCCTCAGCTCGGTGAGCGGCTGCACGGTCAGGTGGTCACCCCGGAAACCCTGGCTCGGCTCGATGCCGAAGACTGGCCAGTCCAGCCTTTCCCGCCCAGCGCTGGGCAGATAGGCGCTGGGCTGGGCTTGGTCGCGCTTGGTGCGGGCATAACCCTCGGCCTGGACCGGCTCAAGAACCACGCCGCTCCGGCGCGTTGAGTGTGTCTTTCAGCGACCTTATTTCTTGACAAAGCGGCGCGGGCGTCTGACAATGGTTGATAGCGCGCATGATAGCGGGTGAATAGTTTTCTCTAGGAGAGGAAGAAGCAGTGTGGCGGTGGGGTGGAGTGGTCCTCGGCGTCTTCCTATGTGTACTGGTCAGCCTTTCGGCCTGTTCCCGCACCCAGTACAGATATCACGTCGTTCGGCCCGGAGAGACGTTGTCCGAGATTGGGTATGCGTACCGCATTCCGTGGCGGGATTTGGCAACGCTGAATGGGATTCGCAATCCTGACCGTATAGCGGCTGGGCAGCATCTCCGTATGCCGCACGGAGCCAGATACAACAGGTCCAGGGCAGCAACAGCCCGGTCTCCCCGCTCCAGGTCAGAGAAGAGGCATGCCCGGTCACGCTGGAGACCGAAATCGCCCCCAGTCTACCCGCCTATTCCCAAGGATACGGAAAAGCTCTTCAGTTGGCCGCTCAACGGCAGATTGACCTCTCGTTTCGGTCCGCGTAAGGGCAGCTTCCACGATGGCATCGACATTGCCGCCCCAGTCGGCACCCCGGTCCGTGCGGCCGCCGCGGGGCGGGTCATCTTCAGCGATGCCTTACGCGGCTATGGCAATGTTGTTATTGTCAAGCATGCGAACGGCTTTACCACCGTGTACGCCCACCATCACCGCAATCTGGTGAAAGACGGTCAAGCGGTCCAGCGGGGCGATATTGTCGGCGAGGTTGGAGAAACCGGCCGGGTAACGGGCCCAAGCTTACACTTTGAGGTCCGCAGTGGTAAAAACGCCCGCAACCCGCTCCATTATTTGCGCCCGGTGCGCCACGCGACGCAGCGGAAATAAAACCGGACTAAAGACAAGCAGACCCGAGATTGAGGAGAGACGCATGCTGGACCTGAAAACATTGATTCGTGAGGTCCCGGATTTTCCCCAGCCGGGCATCGTCTTTAAGGATATTACGCCCTTACTCACTCATGGGCCGGCCTGGCAGCAGGTGATAGATCAACTCGTCGCCCGGTATCGAAACAAAATCGACATCATCCTGGGGATTGAATCCCGCGGGTTTATCTTTGGTTCGGCACTGGCCTATGCCTTGGGCTGTGGCCATGCCCTGGTTCGAAAACCCGGTAAGCTACCGGCGGCGACCTTTGCGGCAAGCTACGAACTCGAGTATGGAACCGACACGCTAGAGATGCATCAGGATGCGTTTCCGCCGAACAGTCGCGTCTTGCTGATCGATGATCTCTTGGCAACCGGCGGCACGGCCCAGGCCGCCATTTCGCTGGCGGAAAAACTCCAGGCCCACATCGTAGAAGCCGCCTTTCTGATAGAGCTGTCCTTTTTGGGCGGCCGAGAACGCCTCGCCCCGCATGCGGTCTTTTCCTTTATCCAGTATGACGGGGAGTGAGGACGCGGGCAGCGGTAAACAAGTGGCCGCCCCCCCCCCGGCTGTGAGTAAAGGATAATGCCTACGTGGCGGCCTATTTTCTCCTCTTTGGCGTGGTGTGTTTATGGGCAACGAACTTTCCGGCCGGGAAGTTCATGCTGGGTGCGGTTGGGCCGCTGACCCTGATCGCTATCCGAACGGTCGTCGGCGCGGTGCTCTTGACGCTCCTGGGCTGGAAGTCGCAACCCGATTGGTGGGCCGAGCTCCGCAAAGACCTGAAGAGTACGGTCGTGATGACGCTCACCGGCGTGATTGGAGCCGGCACGCTTTTTTATCTTGGCCTGAAGACGACGTCCGCCTCGAATGCGGGTATTATTGCCGCCTCCACCCCGATGTGGGTTGCCCTCTTTTCCTGGGCCTTCTTGAAGGAACAGCTTTCCCTCATCAACGTCGCGGGCATGCTGCTGTCCTTTGCGGGTCTGGTTGCCATTATCTGTCGGGGCTCGCTGGCCATCCTCTTTGAGCTGTCTTTGAATTGGGGAGATTTATATATTCTGCTCGGCCAACTCAGTTGGTCGTCGTATACCGTCTACAGTCGGATAGCTCTGGCGCAGCGTTCGGCGGCCGCGGCAACGGCGAGTTCGTATATCGCCGGGACCTTTATCCTGGTCCCGCTGTGTTTGATTGAAGCGCCGTTCAGCGCCGGCTTTGATTTTTCGCCCCTCGTTCTGATCGCCCTGGGCTATCTCTCGTTGCTGTCGCCGCTGACGAATCTGCTGTACTACCAGGCCCTGACCAGAGTGAGCCCCCACCGGGCGGCGGTGTTCATGAACCTCATTCCGATCATCGTGATGATCTCGTCAGCCATTTTTCTGGATGAACACATCACTCGGGTACAGATCCTGGGGACGGCCTGCGTGATCGGCGGCGTCGTGCTGACGACAAAGCGATGATGCTCCCGCTCGTTTCTCACAACAGAATGTACAGATGCGCTTGCGAGAGGAGGGGCGTATCGGCTATAGGGCGAGAGGGACAACCTCTCCACGGAGGAGCACACTATGCAAGAGCCTTCTCGTCCAGTTGAGGTGCGAAAGCTGCGCCGTGCGAGGCGCTCACGAGACAATCTGATGAAGGGAACGGCGCTTCTCCTGCTGATTATCTTCGGCACGACCACCCTGCTGCGCTACTTTGGTCCGGGTTCCGTTGTGTGGCTGGCGGGTGGTATTGGGGCCTGGTTGCTCATCAGTGTTTTTAGACGGCGCTCCAATGCGACCGAACGCTCCGACCAGGCTGAAGCGTCCCGGCTGCTTGAGCCCGATCAGATGCAGGGGGCGGAATTCCTGGAACAGGCCGTGGGCGTCCTGCAGGCCCAGGGCTATGAAACGCAGATACAGAACGTGTCGGATGACTCGGCAACCTATCTGCTGCTGGTCAGAGGGGACGAACGGGTCTGGTGTCTGGTTGAATATGCGCCAGTGGACGAGGCGGTTATTGACGCCGCCCTTGAGGCGCTGAAAAAGACCGAGTGTAACCAGGTCATGGTCCTGAGTCCGCACAAATCGTCGGCCCAAGTCCAGGTGGCCACGTTGCAGCAAGGCGTGGTGTTGATCGATCAGGACGAGTTTCTCAGATTGCGGTCCTTGCAGGTGAAAGGGCACCGCGTTCATGCCTTCCGCTCTGGGGCGGCGCATGAAACCCCCACCCGCATACCCCGCCGTAGACGATAATATCGGCTGTCGTGTGTCGTCATGCTGACTTTTATCTCCGGAAATACAAACAAGGTCCGGGAATGCGAACGCCTGCTGGGCGCTGCGCTGGCGTATGCGTCGCTGCCGCTCGACGAAATTCAGGCTATCGACTCACTCCCGGTCGTCGAGCACAAGGCCCGGCTGGCCCACGCCGCCCTCAAGCGGCCCGTCCTGGTTGAAGACACGGGCCTGGCCTTTGCCGCCTGGAATGGCCTGCCCGGCGCGTTAATCAAATGGTTCCTCAGCAGTCTGGGGACCGAGGGCCTGTGTCGGCTGATGCGGGCGGAGACGAATCGGGCGGCAACCGCCACCACGCTGCTGGGCTATTGCGACGGTGAAAGCCTGCGCACCTTTGCCGGAACCGTCCAGGGCTCCATCCCCGATCACCCGCGAGGCACGGCTGGTTTTGGCTGGGATGCGATTTTTCAGCCGGCGGCGAGCGGCCGTACTTTTGCCGAAATGAGTGCGGCGGAAAAAGATCGTTTCTCCATGCGGCGCCAGGCGCTTGAGGCATTCCGGGCGTCGGGTTTGCTGGACGGCTGAGCCGTTGACCGGCATGAGTCTGACGCGCATGGTGGGCACGCGCTCCGTTGAAAACAGGCTCCTGTTCGACATCCTGCCGCGGGTGAGTCGATCGTTTTACCTGAGTGTCCGTATTCTCCCCACGGCGCTCCGCCGACCGATCGGGCTGGCCTATTTGTTCTGCCGGGCGGCGGACACCATCGCGGATACGCGTCTCGTTCCGCGCGCGGGACGCTTGGAACGTCTACAGGAGTATCGAGCCGCATTTGAACAGCAGAACCTGGCGATCTGCCAGACTTTGGCGAGCGAGCTTGCCCCGCGCCAGGACAATCCCGCCGAGCGCCTCTTGCTCGCCAGCCTCGGACAGTGTTTCGCCTGTCTGGACGCGCTCGACCCGCAGGACCAGGTTCATATCCGGACGCTGGTCTTAACCCTGACGCAGGGTATGCACATGGATTTGACGCTTTTCCCGGCCGAAGAGGCGGGGCGGATTGGCGTACTCGAAACGCGGGCCGACCTGGACCGCTACACCTATTTTGTGGCCGGCTGTGTCGGCGAATTCTGGACGAAAATATCGCTGGACCACGTCGCCTCGCTGCACCACTGGAATGCCGAGGACATGCTGGCGCGGGCGGTGCGATTTGGCAAAGGCCTACAACTCACCAATATCCTGCGCGACCTGGCGCAAGACCTGCGGATTGGACGCTGCTATCTCCCCCGGACCGATCTCCTGGCCGTCGGGGTGGAACCGGAACAATTATGCGGCGCAGACCGGCCGGAAGCCCTGCAGAAGCTCCGGCCGCTGCTGAACGAGTTGCTGGAGCTCACCCTGAGTCATTATCAAGCGGGCTGGGCCTATACCCAGGCCATCCCCAGACGCGAGTGGCAACTGCGCCTGGCCTGCGCCTGGCCCCTACTCATCGGGGCCGCCACCGTGCGTCGCCTGCGTGAGGCGCCCGACCTGCTCGACCCGGCCGTCCGGGTGAAGATTCCCCGTGCCCACCTGTATCGGCTCCTGCTCGGCTCTGTGGTGACGGTCTGGTCAAATCGGGCGCTGACACGCCAGTACCATGCGGTCCGCTTTTCACGCCAGGGACCGGATTGCCCTCTTCCTATGAAAAAAAGAACCCGATGAAAAAAGGAACACCGAAAACCCCCGGACAGAGGCTGCGCCGAGACGCCTGGCAGGAACGGACCTTGCCCGACTATTTACGGAAAAACCTGGACATCGTGTTTGTGGGTCTGAATCCCGGTCTCTATTCGGCCCAAGTCGGCCATTATTTTGCCAACAAGGTCAATCGCTTTTGGGAGGCGCTGTCTGCTTCCGGCCTGGTGCCCGACCCGGTCGGGCCGGAAGATGACGCCCGACTCATGGGCTGGGGCATCGGGCTGACCGATATCGTCAAGCGTCCGACCGGGGGCATTCATGAGGTCTCGCGGACCGAGTTTCGTCGCGGCGCAAAAGCGCTCCACGAGAAGATTGTGCACTATGCGCCGCGTATCGTGTGCTTTAACGGTCTGACCGGCTACCGCATCTGTTGCGGGAAAGATGCCGGGCTGGGCGACCGGGACCATCGTTTTGGCGGTGCTCAGGTGTTTGCGGTGCCCTCGACCAGCCCGCGGAATGCGTACTACTCGCTGAGCGATATTGTCGCGGCGCTGCGCGATCTCAAGGAATTCAAAGAGTCGCTCCAAGCCAAGGTGGGCTAGGCTGGAGTCTCACGACGAGTTCAGGCGTCACCCCGATACGGACGGGTCACCACCCGGGCGCCGTTATGAATAAAGAACGAGCGCACGATGTTCTCCAAATCGTGTCCGACGCGGGGATTCGAGGTCTGGGTTTTGACGAATTTCTTGAGACGGCGAATAAAGTCAACCTTCTCTCCTCTGTCCGCGAGGGCCTCGGCAATAACCCTATCCGGGTCTTTTTCCTCAGACCGGCAGAAATCAGCCAAGGTCTGAAGGCGACTATCCCATTCCTCGTCGCTGAGATTGTAATAGCGATTGACGTTCTCGATCCACTTTTGGACGCTGGGATAAGATTGCAAGTCGTTCATGGCTGATGCATTTTCTCTCCCCTCTCCCTCTGGGAGAGGGGCCGGGGGTGAGGGTGTACATGCGGGTGAGGGTGTACGCGGATGAGGGTGTATCTGCCCCTACAACGGAAAACCCAACATGCGGGCCAGATGCTTGAGTTCTTCAAAGCGTCCGGGTTTGGGCATTTCTTCCTGGAGCAATTTTTCTTCTTTCAACGTTTCAACAATCTCGGCATCACGCGCAAACGGCTTGCCATAGGCGCCATCATAATAGAGCGTTTCAAAGGGCAGGCGGGGTCGTTGACCGCCCGCATCCGGGGATTCCGCGGGATAGCCGACTAACTGACACCAGACCGGGACCCAGCCCTCAGGAGCCTTCAGGACGGCGTGGAGATCTGGAGTTTTCTCGGCCGAGGCCGCCATATGCAGGCAGGTGCCGAGTCCCTCGTTGACGGCGGCCAGGACGGCGACCGCGCACGCCCCGACCGTTTCCTGCCGGGCGACCGCTTCTGCGGCCTCACGCGGGAGGCCGTGAATCAGCGAGTGGATGGCCGGCATGCCTTCGGGTGCGGTCTCGCCTTTGACAATGGCCGAATCAATCGTCTCATGCGTCCAGCCGTAGAAGGTCGGCAGCGCACCCAGGTCTACCAGGTCGTGGACTCGAGTCCGAAAGGTGTCTGCGGTAGAACCCTCCACATCGGCAAACCAGTAGATCCAGACCGGCGCGTTGACGTGCGCGCCCTGATAGTTGTCACACGCCAGCAGGGTTTCCCGATCTTCTTTTGACAGGGCGTCGCGTTCGACAACAATGGCGCGCCAGGGCTGGAGGTTGCCCGGACAGGTGGTCAAACGGACCACTTCGAGAATCCGCTGTATCTTCTCCTTTTCGACCTGCTCCCAGGGCTTGAAAATCCGAATGCTGCGTCGTGAACCAACAACTTCGAGAAAATCCATCGTCTCCTCCTTATGCCGTGTGTCAGCTTATGACAGTGGGCTTGTTTGTAACAGCACGCCGTTATGGATCAAAAAGCTGCGGATATAATTCCCCATTTGCCGCTTCTCGCCCGCGTCCCCGCCGATGCTGGATTCAAACTCGGTGATCCGGTCCGCGTAAAAACGCCGACCCTTGGCCCGAATTTTTTTCCCGCCCTCAACCTCGCGCAGGCACTCGGCAATGATCTGATCCGGCTCTTTGTCTATCAGGGCGCAGAAATCTTGTAAGACCGCCACGCGCTGCAATCCCTCGTCGCGGGACACGCCGGACTGGTCTTCCAGGCCCTTCAGCCAGGCCTGAACCGTTTTGGTGTGCTCTATATCTGTCGTCATCGTGTGCGTGTCCTTCTCTTCTTCCGGCTATTCTTCCGGCAGGCCCAGCATGCGGCTCACCGCCCGGACTTCCTCTTTGCGCCACGAGAAGGGCGCCGGGGCCTGAATCATTTTTTCGGCTCGGAGCCGGGCCGCACCTTCCTCGGTGCCCCGAAACGGCTGGCCATATTTCCCCTCATGGAACAGCTCGCCCAGCGGGGGACGGGGGCGTTGGCCGCCGGCTTCCCAGCTCTCTGCCGGGTAGCCGACAAACTGGACCCACAACGAGGTCCAGGAATCCGGCACCCCCAGCACCTGGCGGGCGGGTTCTTCGGGATAGGTACACAGCATGGTCCCCAGCCCTTCATCGACCGCGGCAAGGAGTGCCTGCGAGATGGCCAGACCCGATTCACAGCCCGTCACCTTGGCGCATAACACCTCGTCGGAACTGAAGGCCTGGACGACCTGGGGGTAGGCGACCTCGTTGATGAAGGTATGCGTCCAGCCATGACTGATATTGAGGACGCCCATATCGACTTGCTCCGCCGCTCGGGAGGGCATGTCGCGGGCAAAGGCTTTGAGGTCGCCCCACCAGTAGATATGGATGGGTGCCATTTCGATCATGCCGGCGTTCACCGGCAGCGTCAGCGACGCAAGGTCGGCCTTCGAGAGAGCATCCCGCTCGACAACGATGGCCCGCGCAAAGTCGGCATTCCCGGCTCGGCTCGCCAGACGCGCCGCCTCAAGAATCGTCTGGACTTTGTCGCGTTCCACCGGCCGCCACGGCAGGAAATATCGAATTGAGCGTCTGCGACCAACAACCTCTTTGAATTCCACCGATCTGTCCTCCGTCAAGCTAGGCTGCGCTGTGAGCAGCGCGTGACCGGCAGGAGTGTATCGATTTTTCCGACCTGCCGGAAGGGTAGGCGGAGGGCTCTTCCAGTCGATCTCCCCCCGACGCTATGGTAGGATGCCCGCCATCCAGACACGACTGCAAGGAGCAAGTTCCATGAAGATGACCGTTCGTCCTATTCACCTGATTGCGGCTGCCCTCTCGTTTTGTCTCGTCGGTTGTGCCGCCCAAAAGACGCCGCCGCGAGTGGTGCGAGAAAAGCCCAAGCTGACGGCAGCCTCATGCGAAGAGGCGAATCGGCTGGTCTACAAATCCGTCCAGACCATGGGCTACACCATCGCCGAATATAACCTGGCACGACCGGGGCAGGCCGGGCGCATCTCGGCCACCAAGGAAAGCGCGACCAGCGGCGTGGTCACCATTACGTGTACCGAGAACAGTGCCACGATTGACGCCCGGAATGCGGTCCAGGTGCCGTCGCTGCTGGGTGCGGCCGAGCGGCCGCACCATTTCGTGAACAGCTTTCCCATGACGTATCAGATGATCAAACGGCGCGAGGCGTATCAAACCGCGAACCCCGAAACCGGCACCCTCCAACTGACCATCGTGCCGCTCAACAGTTTTGAATCGCAGAATATCCTGGGCAGCGATATGCAGGCCAGTGGGATTTTGCCCGTGCGGGTGACGGTCCAGAACAACACGCCCCGACCCTATGCGATTGAGACCAGCAAGATTTTTCTGGTGCCCGAAGGCGGCGGGCGGGTTGCCCCGGTCTCCTCACCGGGCGGGGGGAGTTCTCTCCAGGATATGACGATTGAGCCCGGCCAGAGTGCGTCCGGCTTTCTCTACTACCCGGCCGGTAACTATTCTTCCGCCCGCACTTCCGTGATTGACAAAGAGAACGACGAACGCGAGGGGTTTTCGGTTCAGTTCTGAGAAAAGGGTAAGGAGTAGGCATGCCTCGATTGACTATTACGCTATCCCATGAGCGGCATGTGGCGCTCAAAGAAGCGGCGGCCCAGCGGGGGAAGACTATCCGCGAACTCATAGAAGAAAGTCTGGATTTCTACGGTATCAAAACGAGGGCAAACGCAGCCACGCTTGTTGTCCGTGCTCGGAAGCATTCTTCCCTCAATGAGAAAGAAGCTATGGCCCTCGCTGTCAAAGAGACGAAGGCCGAGAGGCGGGGATGAAGCCACCCCTCGCCATTATCGACACAAACGTCATTGCAAGTGGCTTGGTTACGAACACTCCTGAATCACCCACACGTCATATTTTGGACGGTATGTTGAGTGGCGATTTCCCCACGTATCTTTGCTGCACTGCTGACGTCGTAAATGTCATTCGACCAAAGATATGGAGGGCGACCCGGAGTTAGCGAAGCGGAGTCCAAGGGTGGATTCTCTTCACAGATTATCTGGAACGCCAGATACGGGAAGGTCTTCGTGGGCAGAAGCGGCGGCAAAAGCGATTGCCGCGCGAACGTCTTCTTCTGTGAGGGAGGGAAAATCGGCCAGGATTTCTGCGATGCTTGCCCCCTCGGCTAAGCTCGATAACACCGTCCGCAGCGTTACTCGTGTCTCTTTGATGACAGGCTCGCCGCCACAGACTCGTGGGTCCCGGATAATCCGATCCTGACAATTCATAGCGTTCGTATCCCTCTATACCGTCCTAAGGACGGGCTGCCTAGAGCAAATTGCACCGTAGTGTAGCGTCCGAGGGGGGCCGTCGATCAGCCCTCCTGGACTTCCGCCTGCGGAATGCGCCCCTGGGCCCCGGTCCTGTGGCGCCCGCCCGCTCCTCCACTCTGCACACGGCGCTCAGGGGGTGAGCTGCGCTCCAGAACCGTAGGGTGCATCCCATGCACCATCCTCCTGGTGCGCAGGGCGCACCCTACGGGCTGGTCTCCGCTACTTTGGAGCCCGCCCGCTACGCCAATCTGAAAACTGCTCTACCCTAATGCCCCACCTGCTCGCGCACTTTATCAACATAACGCTGAATCAGCAGGCGCATGGTTTCCGCGGGCTGGATGCCGATGAGGGGGAACTCGCCGAGCATAAAGGTCGGGTAGCCGACTATGCCAAACGTGGCGGCTTCCTGTTCGGTTGCCTGGACCCGTCTGGTCAGCTCGCCGGACTGTAAAGACCGCTCCAATTCGGCCACGGGTAAACCCACCCGTTCGGCCACACCAAGCAAAACAGACCGGTCGCCAATATCCTGCTCTGCCTCAAACGCGGCCGCAAACACCGCTTCGTGATAGGCGGCAAACAGCTTGCGGTCTTTGGCGAATTCGGCCACTTCCAAGGCACAGGCCGAGTCCAGCCATTTGGCCGGGATACGCAAAGGGACGCCGGTTTCGCGCGAGATGCGGACAATTTTGCCCTTGGCGTCATCTCCGATCACTTCGCCGTTTCTCCAGCCCTTATGCCGGCGGGCGATGTGGACGCCTTTCCACACCAGCTCGATTGCGAGCTGGCCGTCGAGTTGATCCATCACCCGCTGGGCGATATAGCTGAGGGAAGAGGCATAATCGTAGTAGACCGGGATTTTGACGTTGGCCATGAGGATGCACCCGCTTCGTTTCTGGTAGCCGAAACTGTACCCGGCGTTCCATTGCACGGGCAAGAGGGTTGGACTAGAGTGGCTATCAACGCTCGACTCTGTTCACCTCAAGAGAAAGGAATAGCCGTTTTACGATTGATATCGGCCGTAGGCGGTCTACTCGTCATCCTTGGTCTGGCGGTTGCGGGCTGGAGACAACGCGTTCGGATTCAGCAACTCGTCGAGGAGATTAAGGAGACAGCATGAGTGGGATAGAGATTTTTGCCGCAGGGGTCGGGCTGGCGATCTTGGCGACCCTTGGGGTGTTTGTCTGGAGATTCACAAGACCGTGAAATCATCGCAGGAGGTGCGTATGGGACAGATTGAAGTCCTCAGTCCGCTTGGAGAAGCGCAAGTCGGCGACCTGCCGCTGGCCCGACGAGACCGTAACTTACAAGGGAAAACAATCGGCATTCTGAATAACCGCAAGGCTAACGCCGGCCTGCTGCTCGAACAGGTGGAGGCGCTGCTGCACGAACGCTGCGGAGATTTCGCTGTTATCAGGGGTGAGAAAAACGCCTCACTCGGTGCACCCAAGGAGGTCATGGCCCGCCTGTCAACCTGTGACGTGGTTGTCGTGGCCATAGGCGATTGAGGCTCGTGCACGTCGTGGGGTCTCCACGACACCATTGAACTGGAAAAGCAGGGCGTTCCGACCGCCATCATTTGCAGCGACGAGTTTGCACCGCTCGGTCGGGCCGAGTCCCGCACCCTGGGCATGAGCGGTGTGCCCATCGCCGTGATTCCCCATCCCCTGGCCGGCAATACGCCGCAAGTAGTGCAGGCCAAGGCCGCGGCGGTGGTGGATGAAATTCTGGCCATCTTGACCCAGCCCGCGGAGCAGTTGGCCGACGCCTATCGGGGCCGGTTTCTCAAGCCGATGGGGAAAAAGATCGAGCGGGTGTCGGCCTAATCAGTCCCCTCACCCCAGCCCTCTCCCCTGAGGGGAGAGGGAGTAGTAGCGTAATGGATTTCCAATCGGACCGCATCTCCCTGGACGATTCCCTCGAAGCCGTCAACGACTGGTTTTACGACCAGGGCTGGACGGACGGCTTGCCGATTATTCCACCCACACCCGAGCGGGTGGAAAAGATGTTGGCCTGGACGGACCGCGCCCCCCAAGACGCCCTGGGGCCGATACCGCCCAAATACGGCAGTGCCACTCTGGAAAAACTAGCCGTGAACGCGGTCATGGCCGGCTGTGTGCCCGAATACTTCCCGGTCATTATTGCCGCGGTCGAGGCGCTGCTCGAAGGACCGTTCAATCTGTACGGGGTGCAGAGCACGACCCACCCCTGCGCGCCGCTGCTGATTCTCAACGGCCCGATTGCGGCGGAGATCGGCGTCAACTCACGCTATAACGCCTTTGGCCAGGGCTGGCGGCCCAACGCCACAATCGGCCGCGCGATTCGCCTGGTCCTACTGAATATCGGTGGAGGAACGCCGGGCATGCTGGACCGCTCAACCCAGGGCCAGCCCGCAAAGTACAGCTATTGCATAGCCGAGAACGAAGAGGAAAACCCCTGGGGGCCGCTGCACGTCGAACGCGGCTTTGCGGCCGAGACCAGCACGGTCACGGTCTGCGGAGCGGAGGGACCGCATAATATCAACGACCATATCAGCAGTGCCGCACCGGGGATTCTGACCACCATTGCCAGCACCATGGCCGGTATGGGCTCGAATAACGCCTACGCGTTCGGTGAACCGATTCTCGCCCTCGGACCGGAGCACGCCGATATCCTGGCCCGAGACGGCATCTCAAAAGACGATATTCGTGCCTATGTCTTCGAGCACGCCCGGGTGCCACGCCAACAGTGGGAGGCGGGCGGCATGATCGGTATGGGGTTTACCCCGGATGACGCCTTTCCCGACGCGGACGCCATCCCGCTGATTCGCAAGCCGGAACGGCTCATGATTCTCGTCGTCGGCGGTCCGGGTCGCCACTCCTGCTGGCTGCCCACGTTCGGAGCCATGACCCGCTCCGTCACCCGTCAGCTTGCCCTCAAGGACGGCCGGCCGGCGACGTCCATTCAAGAGTTTCGTCGCTAGCGCGGGCCGGATGATCCGACCTGCCTAAGCTGCTAGACTCCGGCCTATGAAAGTCGGCTTAGTTGGATTTGCTCGTTCGGGAAAAACCACCATCTTTAACGCCCTGACCGGCATGAGGGCCGAGGTCGGCGGCTTTGAAGCCAAACGCGACGCCGCGATTGCGGTGGTCAAAGTTCCCGACCCCCGGGTCGATGCCCTGGCCGAGATCGTTCAGCCGGACCGGAAAAAATACGCGGAAGTGACGTTTCTCGACTTTCCGCCCTCGGCCGAACGCAAGGCCGCGCTCGATACGCGCTCGCTGGCCCAGATGCGCGAGGTCGAAGCCCTGACGCAGGTGGTGCGCGCCTTTGACGATCCCATGGCGACTGCCCCGGCCGATCCTCTCCGCGCGCTACGTGACTTTCAGTCGGAACTGATTTTGGCCGATATGGGGGTGATTGAGAAACGCCTGGAACGCCTGCGCAAGGAAAAGGGCAAGGAGCGCGAACGCGAGTTGCTGGAGAAATGCCAGGCCGTGCTCGAAGCCGAGCGGCCGTTGCGGAACGAAGCGTTTCTGCCTGAAGAGGAGATGCTGCTGTCGGGCTTTGCTTTTTTGAGTCAAAAACCCCTGCTCATCGTCTATAACCGCGCAGAAGAAGAGTTGCACGCCGCAGTGCCGCCGGAAGTCGCGTCCTATATTGCGGAACAGGGGCTCACCGCCGTGCCTATCTGCGGCAAGGTGGAGATGGAAATCGCCGAGCTGGAAGAAGACGAACGGGGTCTCTTCCTGGCCGACCTCGGCGTGGAGGGGTCGGCCCGCGACCGCTTCATTCAGTATGCCTATCGGATGCTGAACCTCATGAGCTTTTTCACCGCAGGACCGATGGAAGCCCGCGCCTGGACCATAGAACGCGGCCTGGCGGCGCTCAAAGCCGCCGGAAAAATTCATTCGGATATCGAACGCGGCTTTATTCGAGCCGAAGTCATCGCCTACGAGGCGTATATCGAACACGGTGGGGAATCGGGCTGTCGGGACGCGGGAAAAATGCGGCTCGAAGGCAAGGAATACGTCATGCAGGACGGCGATGTGGTCCATTTCCGCTTCAAGGTGTGAGACGGAGCCTGCGCCGAAATGGAGCGCGCTAGAACGCTAGAGCAGTTTTCAGATTGGCGTGGCGGGAGGGTTCCAAAGTAGCGGAGACCATCCCGTAGGGTGCGCCCTGCGCACCAGGAGGATGGTGCATGGGATGCACCCTACGGTTCTGGAGCGCCGCTCACCCCCTGAGCGCCGGGTGCAGAGTGGCGGAGCGAGCGGGTGCCACAGGATCGGAGACCAAGGGCGCACGCCGCAGGCGGAAGCCCAGGCGGGCTGAGCGCCGGCCCCCCTCGGACGCTACACTACGGTATAATTTGCTCTAGGTCTCAGTCGGTGGAGAAAATACGACTCCACCGGCCCTGTGCCAGGTTGGTGACAAAGGCGATATTGCCCTCAAGAAAATCGTAGTCGAGGAGCTGCGTCGGCTCCACCCAGGCCAGAGTCTCAAAGACCTTATTGGCCAGAGCGCCGCGGTAGGCGGGCACATGGAAAAAGGTCAGCGCCACGCTCCGACCGTTCGGATAGGCATGGCTGGTCCGGTGGAGTTCTTCTCCCAGGGTGGCCTGAATCCCGAGTTCTTCCTCTAATTCCCGCAGCAGACCGGCCGCCTCGTCTTCGCCGGCTTTGACTTTGCCGCCGGGGAATTCCCATTTCAGGGCGTGCAGGCCATCTCTGCGCCGCTGACAGATGAGCAGCCGAGCGGAGCGGGTCACGAGACCGGCCGAGACGCGAACCGGCCGAATGGGCTTGGCCATTATCTCAGTTTAGCTGGGCGACCGAGCGCTGGATAAGGGCGCGGATGTTTGCCGCGTCTTCGGCCTTGGGTGCCAGTTGCAGATATTTCTTGAAGTCACGCACGGCCCCCTGCATGCGGCCCAGGCGTTGCTGAACGGCTCCGCGGTCGCGGACTTCCATGGCAAAATCCGGCGCCAGCAAGAGAATCCGATCAAGAACGCTCAGGGCTCGTTCAAAGTCACCCTTTTGCAGATAGACGCCTTTTAGGTTGCGCAGCATACGGATGAGGATTTCTTTTTTCGTGGCCGGGCTGAGCAACTGCGGGATTTGGGCCATAAAGGGATTATTGTCCCCATACATGCTCTTGAGCTTGGCGGCGAGTTGCTCTTCGCTCAGCGCCGCCCCACCGGCAAAGGGGTCAAGAACCCGCTCTTCGTCCGGGCCTGTGTATTTGACCAAAAAATGACCCGGAAAGCCAACCCCGGCCAAGGACAGGCCCAGGCGCCGGCCCACCTCCATGTACAGAACGGACAGGGTGATCGGGATACCGGTCTTACGCTCCAATACCTCATTCAGAAAGCTGTTGCGCGGGTCATAGTATTCGCCGGCATTGCCCCTCAGACCCTCCTCAAAAAAGAGCTGGGTGTTGAGGGCCTGAATCCGGTCCTGGGGGGTAGGGGCCTCGGGCAGCTTGGCGCGCACCGCCTCCGCGAGCTGGTCGAGACGCTTCAAGTAGTGAGCCACGTCGAGGTCGGGCTGTTCTTCCTGCGCAATCAGGAGGGCGGCTTCGGCCAGGTCCAGTTCGGCTTCTGGTCCTGAGACCAGGGCGGTGAAACGTTCACGTGCCGGTGTAGTCATATAAGCCTCTCCTCTGACCCTATACTGCTAGGAAAAGGGCAGGGGTGCAAGGGCGAGTCAGGGAAGGCCGGCCCATCATGTTTTGACAACTGGAGCGAGGTCTTCTATGTCTCATGGGGCTGTGTGAGAAAGGAATATCGACTATGGCACTCGCCCGTATTCCGCGCTATTCGGCCCAGGGCCTCAGCCTGATTTCGTTTGAGACGCTCCCGTCACCCACAAACGCCGAGGTTATTCCGTTCACCGCCCAAGACCGGGGCGAATCAAAAGGCGTGCTATACACCCGCGGCGGAGAGAAAACGGTGGTGTGCCTGATGCACCCGCGGGCCGACATGAGCCGTCACTATGCCATTCCCTATCTGCTTGACGGCGGCTATGCCGCGTTTGGCCAGGAAGGCCGCTGGCCCGGCAACGATATTGCCTGTATCCACGAAATGCTGCTGCTGGATGTCGCCGCCAGCCTGCGTTACCTCAGAGAAGAGCGGGGTTTTGAGCAGATCGTGCTGATCGGCAATAGTGGCGGCGGTTCCCTATATGCCTTTTATCTGGCCCAGGCCGTGACCGCCCCGCCGGAGCGGCTGACCACGACCCCGGCCGGCGACCCGTACGATCTGAATCGATTTCAACTGCCCGGCGCAGACGGGATGGTTTTTCTGGCGGCCCACCTTGGGGAAGGGAAATTCCTGGAGGGCGCAATCGATCCCTCGGTGACGGACGAGGACGACCCGCTCTCCTGTGATCCCGGTCTGGATATGTATCAGCCGGCCAACGGCTTCTGTGAGCCGCCCCGCCCCAGCTCGTATAGCGCCGAATTTATCGCCCGCTACCGGGCCGCTCAGATACAGCGAGTGGCGCGGATTGACGCCATCGCCCGCCGCCATGTGGACGAACAACGCTATTTTCAGGAACAGATTCGACAGCCGGACTTCGACGACCAGCCGCTTGAGCGGAGAACGTTTGTCAGCCGGCGGGCCCTCGTCGGGCGCTATATGGAGATTCATCGTACCGAGGCGAATCTGGCCTACACGGACCCGTCGGTTCACCCCTCGGCGCGTGACTATGGCTCGCTCTGGTCGCCGCGGCCGGACCTGTTCAACTATCTTGAGGCCGGTTTTGCCAAATACCAGACGCCGCGCGCCTGGCTGAGCACCTGGTCGGGCCAGTCGTCGCGCGCGGCGGTGCTCGACAATATGGCCCGCCTCAGCCTGCCGACCCTGGTCGTGAATCACACCGGAGATCACGCCATTTACCCCCAGGAGTCAGAGGCCGTCTATCAACACTCGCCGGCCGACGACAAACACCTGGCGCATGTGGACGCCGACCACTTCGGGTTTCCGCTGGCGTCACAGCCCGACCGCGGCGGGCGCGACGCGACGATGCAAGTGATTGTCGACTGGCTGCGCGCGCGCTTCCCTGGACGTTAGGGAGGTGGACGGCTGCGAGTTCAAACGGCGCGAGGGCGTTTCATCTTGACACCTTTTTATCATCCGGCGTACAGTTCTCCCGGCGAAAGATATTTCACAGGAGGAAATTATGAGCGCAGCACAGAATAAGGAAATCATCAGCAATATGTTTGCCGAGCTCTCGAAAGGGAATGCGGAGGCCTTTTTGAGTATCCTGGCGGATGATGTCAATTTTACCATTATCGGCTCGACCAAATTCTCGGGCGCGTTCAAAGGCAAAGCGGAGTTCGTTGAAAAAGTCCTGGCTCCCCTCGGGGCGCAGCTCGAAAACGGGCTGACCATGCACGTGGATAATCTGATTGCCGAAGGGGACAATGTTGTCATGCAGGGCCGCGGCGAGTCCATGACCAAGTCCGGTAAGGCGTATAACAACACCTATGCCCAGGTCTTTCGACTCGAAAACGGGAAGGTGCAGCAGGTCACGGAATACCTGGATACCGAACTGGTGAACGCGGTCTTTGGAAAATGACGGACGGATGAGGGAAGCCCGTAGGTCGGATTAGCGTAGCGTAATCCGACCCTCCCGCTGCTATGACTCCTGACCGTACAACGCTGATCGGGCGCGTCCTGTCTCCGGTTCGCTACACTATTCGTGAGGACGATATACACGACTATCTGCCGGTTGCGGGCGAGGAGCAGGCCGCCTTTCTGACCGACGCGGCGGCCCAAGCGGCGGGGTATGCACGCCGGGTTATCCCGCCCTCGTTTGCCCCCTTTGTTGCGGTCCAGGCGCTGCTGCGGGCTTTTGATTGGGAGAAAGATTTTCTGTTCAACTACCGGACCGGAACCGCCATGTTCGGCGAGCAGGAACTGGAATATCTGCGGCCCCTGCATGTGGGGGAAACGCTGATCGTTCGGTCCGAAGTTGCGGATGTGTACGAGAAGAAGGGGAAAAACACGTTTGACGTGATCCAGGTCCGTTTTAGCGCGACGGACGACTCCGAGGTGGTCGCCTTTCAGGGTGCGCAGTCATATATCCTGTTCAAATAGTCCATGGACACCCGACCGAAAATCTTTTTTGAAGAGGCGCATGCGGGCCTGCCGCTCCCCCAGGCGACCTACGGTCCGATGGACCGTCTGGCGCATATCCCCGTCGCCATCATTCTGCGCGACACCAATCCGCTGCATCTTGACCGGGTCTACGCCCAGGAACGCGGACTGCCCGACGTTGTCCAACAAGGTCCCCTCAACGAAACTTTTCTGTATCGCTTTCTGACCGATTGGCTGCACCGTCCCTGGGACCTGCGCAAAACCAGGCTGCGCTTTGCCGCCAACGTTTTTCCGGGCGACCGGCTGACCTGTGGCGGAGTGGTGACGCGGACGTATCATGCCCATGACGAGCCCCGGGTCGATTGCGAGGTCTGGCAGCAGAATCAAAAAGGGGAGAAGATTCTGACTGGTGAGGCGACCTTTACCTTGCCGAAACGTGGCTAGGGGGGTCCATTGGGTCTATTGGGTCTATTGGGTCTATTGGGTCGATTGGGTCTGTTGGGTGGATTGGGTCCATTGGGTCTGTTGAGTCCATTGGGTCTATTGGGTCGATTGGGTCGGGGGGGGGGTGGGTCGGGGGGCATTTATGTTGGCTGAAAAACGATGGCTGCGCGCGCGGCTCCGCCGGCAGCGACGGGCCCTCTCAGACCAGGATGTCAAGAAAAACAGTCAGCGGATTGCGGCCCGTTTGGGTGCGCGGGCGATGTTTCACCAGGCGCGGCAGGTTCTGCTGTACAGTCCCGATGAAAATGAGGTGGACACCGGAGGACTGTGGCAGGCGGCCCGGCGGCGAGGAATAAGCGTCTACTATCCGCGCGTGACGGCCGATAAACAGGTGCTCGAGTTTGTCCGGCGTCACGACAACGAGCCTTTGACTCCGGGAGTTTTTGGTATCCCGGTCCCACCCGGAGAAGACCTGCTCACGAGTGTCGCAACGACTGATCTGGTGCTGATCCCCGGTGTTGGTTTTGATCGGGCCGGACACCGGCTCGGACGGGGCCGAGGCTACTACGACCGGGCCTTGAGAGGCGTGTTAGCCGGCGCGCTGCGCGTTGGTCTGGCCTATGACTACCAGGTCGTCCCCCACATCCCGGTTGATGAGCACGACGAGTGCGTCGACTATATTGTCACGGAAAAGCGGCTGATCGAATGTGCCGGGACCAGAGTGGAAAAAGAGGCGTAGGCCGCACAGTGAAAGGCGGCAAGAACACGATACGAGGAGGTGTGGCGAGCGGCGCCGGTTGGATTTGCCCTTCTCCTACCATTTCGGCTATAGTGTCTGGCGCTAGAGAATGCTCATGCCCCAATATGATGTTCTGATTGTTGGCGGTGGGGTTGCCGGACTTCGGGCCGCCCTGGCGGCCAAGCAGGCTGGAGTACAGGTTGCCCTGCTCGGCAAGACCCATCCGCTGCGCAGCCATTCTGCGACCTCGTCAGACGGATTGAATGCGGCCTTTGGCAGCGACGATTCGTGGCAGCAGCACGCCCAGGATACGATCCGGGCCGGGGCGGGCCTGTGCGATCAGGCGGCGGTTGAGGAGATGTGCCGCGCCGCCTCAGACGACCTTATTCGGCTCGACCATATCGGGGTGCCGTTTAACCGCAATGCTGAGGGCAAACTCGACCGGTGGGGCCTCGGTGGGCATACCCTCCCGCGCACGGCGTTTTCTGCCGACATGACCGGCCATAGCGTGCTCAACACGCTCCATGAGCAATGTATGCGGGAGGATGTTCCCAGCTATGAAGAGTGGCTCGTGACCTCCCTCGTCGTTGAGGACGGCATCTGTCACGGGGTGCTCGCCCTCGAACTCGGAACGGCCACCCTCGCAGTGTTCAGTGCGTCCGCTGTCGTGCTGGCCACGGGCGGGGCCGGGCGTGTCTATACCCCGAGCACGGCCTCGCAGTCGTGCTGCGGTGACGGCATGAGCCTGGCCTATCGGGCCGGGCTGAGCCTCAGCGATATGGAGATGGTGCAATACCACCCCCTGGGCTTCCGTGAACGGGCCGCCTTTGCCTCGGAAGGCGCCCTGGGCGAGGGGGCTGTGCTGTGCAACCCGGACGGGCAGCCCATTTTTCAGCCGAACGAGTTGCCGCTCCGGGACGCGCTGTGTCGCTCGCTGGCTTCCGCCGGGGATGTCGTGACACTCGATTTCCGTTCGCTCGGCCAGGAGCGTATTCGGGCGCGATTTCTCTATTTGGAGCGGGCGGCCAATGAGATGGCCGGTATCAGTCTGGACAGCGCGCCGCTGCCCGTCATGCCGCGCATGCATCGTGTCCTGGGTGGCATCCGGACCGATATCAGCGGAGCAACGGCTGTTGCCGGCCTGTTTGCCGCCGGAGAGTGTGCCTCACCTGGGGTGCACGGGGCCAACGCCCTGGCCGGGAATGCGCTGACCGCCAGCGTTGTCTTTGGTCGGCGGGCCGGCAGCGCCGCGGCTGCCCAGGTGTCGAACACCGCTCCCCGGACGATTGCCGACGCTGCCCTGCAGGATGGCCAACACACCCTCGAATCTATTTTTTCCCGGCCTGCGTCAGGGGATACGGTTGTCTTGATTCAGCGTGCACTCGCGAGCACGATGGCCGAGCAGGTTGGACTGGTACGGGACGAGGCCGGGCTGCGGGAGGCCGCCCGGCGTGTGGCTGACTTACAGGCGCGCTACGCTCGGGCCGGGCTCCGACACCACGGAAAAATGTATAACCACGAATTGCTCACCTTTTATGAACTGGGCGCGCTGCTCGACGTTGCCGCAGCCATTGTGACTGCGGCCCAGGAACGGCAGGAAAGCCGTGGCGTCCACCATCGGAGTGACTTTCCGGCAACAAACGATACGGAGTGGCAGCATCACTCGCTGGTGAGGCATGGACCCGATGGCCCACACCTGACGACCAGTCCGGTCGATGCCGGGCAGTCTGCGTGACGGGAGTCTCGTACTGAAGGCAGAGAATGGAGGGGACCTATGGAAACAACATTTAAGGTCTACCGTTTCGACCCTGAAAACGGCAGCAAACCGGATTTTGCGACCTACCAGGTAGACCTGCCGGATTCGGCCACCGTGATGGACGGGCTCAGGCATATTCGGGACGAGCAGGACCCCAGCCTGGCGTTTCGGGCCTCGTGCGAGCGGGGGTCGTGCGGTGACTGCGCGCTCCGTATAAACAAAAAGGGCCGGCTGGGTTGTACCCTGAAAATCGCCAAAACGGTCAAGAATGGCGTGGTGACCGTCGAACCCATCCGTCATATCCCGGTGCTGAAAGACCTGGTGTATGACCTCGAGGACTTCCTGTGGAAGAAAATCAAGGCGGTCCAGCCCTGGATTACCCCCCGCGAGCCGCAGCCCGAGGGCGAATACGTGGTCGCCGAGGAGCAACTGGCCGAAGTCCGCAAGGCGATGAGCTGTGTTATGTGCGGCCTGTGTGACGAGGGCTGTGTGGTGATTAAAATTGACAAGGACTTTGTCGGTCCGGCCGCCCTCACCAAGGCGTATCGCGCCGTTTTTGACCCGCGCGACGGACAGCACGACGAGCGCTTAACGCTGGTCAGCGAGCCCGGAGGCGTCTGGGACTGTACGCACTGTTTTGAGGCCAATGGGCATTGCCCCCTGGGCCTGGAACCGACGGACCGACTCTTCGAGGTCCGCGACGAGGCGATTCGACAGGGCATTCGCTCCGGCACCCAGAATCCCAAGGTGCAGCGGCATTACGATAGCTTCCTGAATTCGGTCAAGCGCAGCGGCTGGCTGGATGAGGGTCGGCTGGCGATCGAGAGTGAGGGCCTGACCAATATTGTCGGCTTGGCGAAGCTCCTGCCCACGGTGCTCCGGGCCATTCCCAAGGGCAAGGCGCCGCTGCCGTATTTCCATCACAAACGGCCGGGCGCCGAGGCGATTCGACGCATCATAGACAAAGCCCAGAGGAGCGAAGTATGAAGTATGCATTTTATCCTGGCTGTGTGTCGCGTGGGGCCTGTCCTGAACTCTATCCCGCTTCGGTCAAGGTGGCGGAAACACTCGGGATCGAAATCGAGGAAGTGACCGATGTCGGCTGTACCGGTGCCGGGGTGTTGAGCCGTGATCTGTCCGACCCCATCAACGCCCGCACCCTGGCCAAGGTGGAAGCCATGGGGCTTTCCTCCCTCATGACGATCTGCAGTACCTGTCAGGGGGTCTTTACCCAGGCCAATCATCGCTTCAAAAACGAGCCTGAGTATCGTCACAAGATCAATACCGAATACCTGGCCGAGGAGGGGCTGGAATACAAGGGCACGGTCGAAGTCAAGCACCTCTTATGGGTGCTGATGGAAGACTATGGGATAGAAAACCTGAAGCCGTATATCAAGCGGAAACTGACCGGGCTCAAGGTCGCGCCGTTCTACGGCTGCTACATCCGTCGTCCAACCTCCATCATTGCGCCCAAAGGCTTGTCGGGGCGGAAAACCTATTTGGAGGATCTGATCGACGTTCTGGGCGCCGAGTCCGTGGATTCGAGCGGGAAGTCGAAATGCTGCGGCTTTCCGATTCTGACGGTCAACGAAGAAAATTCAATGCGGATGGTGAGCGATCATACCGGTGACGCCAAGACGAAGGGGGCCGACTGCATGGTGACTCCCTGTCCGCTGTGTCATCTGAATCTTGACGCCAACCAGCCGACGGCCGAGAAACAGGCCGGGACCCAGATCGGGATGCCGATTATCCATCTGCCTCAGCTCCTGGGCCTGGCCTTTGGCTTCGATGAGAAAGAAATGGAACTCCAGCGGCACATCGTTTCGACCGAAGCCGTTTCGCGTCAACTGGAGGTCAGTATCCGATCATAGTAGGGGCGAAAAATTTTTCGGCCCTACATCCTGTTTTTACTATGGCGACACAGCAGACGAGAAAGACGTTTCGCCAACCCGACGAAATTTTTGCGCTCTTGGCCAAAGAGCCGCTCTGCCCGCTCTACCTCTTTCACGGTGAGGAGGCATATTTCATTGATCGCGCCATCGCCCAGGTGCGGGCGCGTCTGGGTGAAAACCCGGCAGTACAGACGTTTTATGCGGGAGAAGCCCCTCTTGAGCAGGTGCTGGAGGCCTGGGGCAACGCCTCGCTTTTTGCCGAACGTCAATTGATCGTGCTCAAGGGCGCCGGCCAACTGTCTGCCGCAGACCGGGAAGGTCTGGCGGCCGAGGCCGAACTCCGGGATGAAAGTCAGCCCCTGGTGGTCTGCGTGCAGGGCCGGGCCAATCTCGCTCAGAAGTTCTTCTCCCTGTGTGCAAAGCGGGGTTTTGTCGGCGAATTCCGTCCGCCTTTTATCAACCAGATCCCCGGCTGGGCGCAGCGTTTTGCGCGGGAACGGGGGGTCCGTCTCAACGCCGAGGCGGCCTCGTATCTGGCCGATCATATCGGAACCGATCTGCTTGCCCTGTCCACCGAGATCGACAAGCTGGTTGCCTTTGTTTTTCCGGCAACCGAAATAGATCAGGCGGTGGTCCGGCAGTGTACCGGGGATGTGCATCAGCACTCGGCCTTTGATCTGGCCGAGGCCCTGGGGCGACGCAACAGCAGACGGGCGGTCCGCCTGGTCCAGGAAGTATTGAGCGATGAGAGGCGAGCGCTGCCCGCCCTGCACGCCCTGGTCAGTCATTTCCGGCGTCTGTGGCAGGTCAAGGATTTGTCCCAGGCCAATGCCCCGAGCAGTCAGATTGAACGGGCGGTCGGGTTGCGCGGCCAGCGGCTGCGCGCTGCCGTGGAGCAGGGCCGTGTCTTTTCAGAGGCGGACCTGCGCCGCATCCTGCGACATGCCTCGCAATTAGACCTCGCCCTCAAATCGAGTCCGACCTCCCCCCGCCTGTTGTTCGACGCCTTTATTCTGGACGTCTGTGGGAGGGGGGCGGTTGAAGGTAGGCCCAGGCTGTGACAGACAAAACGGCTCACTCACACAACTCCGGTCAACTCGGCTTTGCTTTTTTTTCTGCTGCCAGTGAGGCTGTCCCTCCGCGTCAAGAAAACGGGAGTCGCTCTCAGGCATCGCTTGCCGCCCTGCTGCCCCATTTCCAGACGGCCTTCCTTGAGACGCCTTTGGACGAGCTGGACCGGGAACTCGGGCCCTTACTCGAGTTGTGTGAATCGGTGTTGACACGGGGACTCGACCTTGCCCGGAAAAGGGGGGGCCGGGGCTGGTCCGAGGCTGAATATCGCAGCCTGCGCGGGATCGGCCAGGCGCAATGGTTGCTGATTGAGGCCCAGGCCAAGAAACGCTAGCGCGTTTCACGATAAGTTGTAGCCATGCCAGTCCGCGCTCGTCGGGAAAGACAAGGGCTGGCACCAAGCGGCCAGGGAGGGGATGGGGGGGGCTCCCCGCCTGGGAGGGCGGCCATCCTGGCCGCCATGCGGGCTGGAAGCCCGCACTCCTCAAGGAGGAGAGAGACGCGCTACATAGCATCGTGATTTGCTCTAGCGCGTCTTACGATAAGCTCTAGCCGTGCAGAGGGCTGCCGTCATGCCGGACGTGATCCGGCATCCAGCGGGCGGCTACACAGCATCGTAATTTGCGCTAAGGCTCCAGCTACCCGAAAAAATAAAGGGCGCTTCTGCCAAACGGAGCCCCTGAGCCTCAGAAAAAACCCCGACAGTGCTACGTCCGCGGGGACGTCCCGTGGGTGATGAACACGGGCTGCCGGGGTCACGGTGGTGCCTGGTCCTCCCAAGCGACCACCCGATTTGGGATAGGTCGGCCTAAGAGGCCACCACCTCACTGATCACCGTCGTTGATAACTGCACTAGACCACCTCCTTTCTCGGCGCACCCAGCGCGGGTCCAGAATCCGCTCTGCCAGGAACCGATCGCCGCTACCGGCCCGAGGCTCGGTCCGCTCTGTCCTACCGCATTATAGGGACAGAAGCGCCGCGGGCTGTGTCAGCCCGACCGAAAAACTGCCCCTAGCCTACGCCCAAATGTCCCAAAGGTCCAGTGTCCACAGGAGCAGGCACAGTCGGTTACTGCCCTTTTTCCGTTCTGACGGCTCTTGCGGATATGCGCCGCGCTCTATACAGTCCTGTGAGACATGCCCAACTTTCATGCCTTAGCCGTTTTTGAAGCCTGTGGCTCTTCGACAGAAGAGATCCAAGAAGCCGTTTCATCCCTCTTCGCGTCCTTCTCGCATCAACGTGTCCGTTACCATGAGCACGAAATGAGTGCCGGCCCCAGCGCTGAGTCAGCCGGGAACAATTCCTACTACATGGTGTTCGTCGACTGCGATGTCGATGCCTACACCGAAGAAAAGGCGCTGGACTTTGCCAATGATGCCTTTGAGTATATCTCGACGGAGGCCTGCCAATATCTGGCCTTCGGGCTCGTCCCCGGTCGTCAGCGTGTGCAGCGCCGCCGGGAAGAATCGAGGGAGGCCGACGCAAACGAACGGGGCGGACGGCGGCGTGGAACGCCGGGCCGGGGTCGGAGGAGACGAGACGATCAGGAGCGCGACACAGAGGTGCGACAGGAAGCGGATCAAACCCAGCTACCCCAAGGAGAAGCCCGGCCAACACGCGCTGCCGGACCGAACGAAACGCCTCCCGCCCCAGAGCGAGAGATACCGGCGGTAGAGCCGGAGATACCGGCTGTGGCGGTTGAGCCGGAAGAGGTTGAAGCCCCAACCGAACTTGAGGTTGACCTTGAGGTCGGCGGACCGCCCGCACCGCCACCCCGCAGCTCTGCGGCAATGCTGGTGACGGTGACGGTCAAGCTCCGGGCTTCCGAACTCAAAGACTCGCTGAACGGTGAGGCGCCGGCAGCGCAGCAGGACCTGATTCAGATGGCGATTGCCGAGGCGCGCAACCGCCACCCGGAAGTCCCCGCCGATGTTGCGCCCGAGTCGGAATCCAACCCGCTGCCCGGGGGCGACACGCTGCTGTCGCTGACCTGGAAATACCCGGCCCCGGTTCCTTCCTCAAAAGAATCTGCGTCGTAAAGCCTTCGGCCGTTTCTCACGCCTGTCAGACCTCTCGAACAGCACCGCTCCGCTTGTGAGCACCTGAAAAAGGCTCGCTTTTTCAGAGGACCCGTGTTACACAGCCGTCGTACCGGCACGGATGAAGCGGAGGTGCAGTATGCAACAGACCCCACAGACCTATATGCTTTCCGGCCTGACCGTTCTGGATTTTACCCAATACCTGGCCGGACCGACCGTGACCCGTCTCATGGCAGAGATGGGTGCCAATATCATTAAGGTCGAACAGGCGCCCATGGGTGATCCGTCGCGTCTGCTGCCGTTTATTCAGGACGAGCGTAGCGCGTATTTTGTCCAGCAAAATCGCGGTAAAAAAAGCCTCTGCCTCGATTTCGACCAGCCCGAATCCCTTGAAATTCTGCGTGCCTTGATTCCGACCGTGGATGTTGTGGTTGAGAATTTCGGGCCGGGTGTGATGGAAAAACGGAATCTTGACTATCCCTCGCTCAAGACCATCAATCCCCAGATCATCATGGTCTCGATTTCCGCCTTTGGACGAAAAGGTCCGCTGTCTCACAAGGTCGGCTACGATTTCATTGCGCAAGCCTTCTCCGGCATCATGCATATGACCGGCAGTCCGGACGGACCGCCGCAGTTTGTCGGGCTCGGTATTGCCGATGTCAGCAGTGGCGTCCACGCCTTTGCGGCCCTGGGTTATGCCTTATATCACCGGGAACGGACCGGCGTCGGCCAGTATATCGACCTGTCCATGATAGACGCCATGTTCCATATGCACGAGGTCAATGTGCAGGGCCATACCCTGAGCAAGGGCGAGTTCGTGCCGATCCGCATGGGGTCTCACCATCCCCTGGTATGCCCGTGTGGGGTGTTCAAAGGCCCCCAGGGCTGGATCGTCGTCCTCGTCCTGGACCGCCAGTGGGCCAATATGTGTAAGTCCATGGGCCGGCCGGAGCTGATTGAAGACGCCCGCTTTGCGACCAATGCCGCCCGCGGGGAGAATCAGACCGAACTCATTCCGATTATCGAAGCGTGGATGCAGGCCCAGCCGAGCGATGAGGCCGTCCTCCAAGTCTTTGAAGAGCATCGGGTGCCCTCCGCGCCCGTCATGTCCATCACCGATATTCTGGCCCACCCGTATTTCAAGGCGCGCGAGATGGTCCGCACGGTGCCCGACCCCATCCTGGGCGAAGTCACCATCCCCGGCTTCCCGCTCAAATACTCCGAGTTCCCCCGGCTCCCGGACATTCAGGCTCCGCTTTTAGGCCAGCACAGCGCCGAGGTGCTGCGAGCGCAACTCGACTATAGCGACGCAACCATAGCTGCACTCCAGGAGAAAGGGGTGCTGTACGCGGAGGACCGGTAGCATGTCCCGGCCAGATAGAGCGGTCTCCGGTTGTCCGTCAAGACACAAGACAGGGAGAAGGTATGGCAGCGATGATTCCCGTTGAACAGGTGGAAATCTTTGGCTCCGGCGTGCTCAGAGCCGAGGGTGTGGTCATTGATAAAGAAGGCAACGCCTGGGGCGGCGGGCGTAACGGTATTGTGTATAAAGTCAGTCCGGACGGTGTCGTTCACGAGGTTGCCGAGTTGCCGGACCGGGCCATCCCCAACGGCGTCACGCTGGACCGGGAGGGCAACTTTGTCTATTGCGATCTCAGGCATAAAGCGGTCATGCGGCTTGCGCCCGACGGGAAAGTTTCCCTGGTGGCCGACCACGCCGGAGACTTTCCGATTTCGATTCCGAACTTCGCCAGCTATGACGCCGAGGGCAATCTCTACGTCTCGAACTCCAGCTCCCGGCCGGGCCGTGAGGTGTTTCAGGAGTTTGAGAATCCCCAGCCCAACGGAGCGGTTGTGCGCATCCGTCCCGACGGCCGGGGCGAGGTCGTCGCCAGCGGGATTTATTTTGCCAACGGGACGGCCATCGACCCCAACGAAGACGCGGTCTACGTCCTGGAGAGTTCGCGCAACGATTGCGTCCGTATTCAGATCAACAAAGACGGCACATTCGGTCCGCCCGAAATCTATGCCAAGGACTTCCCGGCCCTGCCGGACGGGATGGCTTTTGATGTGGACCGCAACCTGTATATCACCCTGCCCGGCGTACCCGAGAACGGCAAGCTGGAACCCCGAAACAGGGTCATCAAGGTCGATCCGAACGGCAATTGGGAGACCTTTGTCCACGACCCGGACGGCACCGCGCTGGCCTTCCCAACCAACTGCGCGTTTGGCGGCCCCGATATGCAGGACCTCTTTATCGCCAATCTGGAAGGGGATCATATGAATAAGGTCCGCACCTCGGTCCCGGGGCACCCCTTATATCATCAACGCTAACCATACGGAGCCTTCTTGTTATGCAAAAGAGCGACGAACGTATTCTCACCACCCATGTCGGCAGCCTGCCGCGCAGCCCTGAACTGACCGATCTGTTGATTGACCAGGAGCAGGGCCAGGCCATAGATGCCGCGGCCCTGGAGCGCCAATCCGAAATCGCCGTCCAACATGTGATTGACGAGCAGCTCAAAGCCGGTGTGGATATCATCAACGACGGCGAACAGCCGCGCATCGGTTTTCAGACCTATGTGCCGCAGCGCATGCGGGGTTTTGGCGGCGAGAGCCAGCGCCCGACGCCGCAGGACATGGCCGAATTCCCGGATTTCACGGCTATGATGCAGCGTCGCAATATGATGCGGGCCAAGGTCTTCAACGCCCCGCAGGCCGTCGCCGAGGTCGCCTACGATGACCTGTCCGGCGTGCAACACGAGTGTGCGCTGTTTCTGCGCTGTACGGCACAGCCGCCCGGCGCGTTCACCGAACGCTTCATGACCGCGGCTTCGCCCGGCATCGTTGCCACTACCATGTTGAACGCCCATTACGACTCGCACGCGGCCTATGTGCTGGCGGTGGCCGAGCAGATGAAGAAGGAGTACGAGTACATTCATGCCCAGGGTTTGCTGCTGCAACTCGACGCCCCCGACCTGGCTATGGAGCGGACCTTCCTCTTTCAGGATCAGACCCTGGCCGAATTTCAGAAGACCATCGAGACCCATATCGAGGCCGTCAACCGCGCCACCGAGAATATCCCGGCCGAGCGTATCCGGCTGCATATCTGCTGGGGGAATTATGACGGTCCCCACAACCACGATGTGCCGCTGGCCGATATTCTGCCCGTTCTCTATCAGGCCAAGGTTGGAGCCCTGTCCATCGAGCTGGCGAACCCCCGCCACCAACACGAATACAAAGCCTTCCGGCAGCATCCCTTACCCGACTCGATGCTGCTCATCCCCGGCGTGATCGATTCCACAACCAATTATATCGAGCATCCGGAAATCGTCGCCGACCGCCTGTGCCAGGTGGTTGACGCTATCGGCGACCGGACTCGGGTCATTGCCGGTTCGGACTGCGGCTTTGGCACGTTTGCCGGCTGGGAGATGGTGTCTGAGAGCGTGGTGTGGGCCAAGCTGCGGGCGTGTGCCGAAGGCGCACGCTTCGCCTCGCAGCGCTTGTGGGGAGGGGCAGGGTGAGCGATCCGCGCTGAACGCGCGGGAACTCACCCCAGGCGGTCCCGGGGCCTAGCGCTTCACGATACGTTGTAGCCGTGTCAGTACGATCTCGTTGGGAAGGACAAGGGCCTGCCCCAAGCGTCCTGGGAGAGCGGCCATCCTGGCCGCCATGCGGGCTGGAAGCCCGCACTCCTAAAGGGGGAGAGAGACGCGCGACACAGCATCGTGATTTGCTCTAGCAGAACACCCCGCTTCAGGATCTGCGTGACTCTGGATACGGGAGGCCGCCCGTGATGCCGTCGCGCACTGCCGCAGGCGGCCCCGTGTCGCGTCAGGCTCCAGTCACATTTGCCGTCCAGCCTTTGTCTCTATCGACCGTTGTGGCTGAGATCTTCTTTGAGGCGTAAAAGCCGACCAGCCCCAGGGCGTCTTTGATCTGCAGGCGCCCGATCGGCCCCGAGGTATAGGTCACATTCAGGATAGTGCGGGCGGGGTCGATGATAAACGCCGCCGGTTGGATGATATTGCGCTTCTCTTCGTACCAGCAGGTCAGGGTCGCGGCCGTGGCCGGGCCGTCCACGCCGTAGATGACGGGAAACGTCAGCCCCGACTTATCGACCGTCTGCTGGGCTTTGTCGAGCGGGTCGGTTGAGATGGCGTAGACCGAAATCCCGGTCGTCCGGGCCTGCTCAAGATTGGCCTGATAATCAGCCAACTGCTGATCGCAGAACGGTCACCAGTGAGCCCGATAGGTCAGGACGATAGCGTACGGGGTCGAGATGTCGGCCGGCAGATTGACCGTCCCTCCGCCGACGCTCGGACCGCTGATGGCGGGAAAAGGATCTCCGGGGTGGAGGCGTTCCATAGCTGTGCTCCTTTCTGGGATGCGCGCCGGGTCAGGGCGGACAAGGCGCGGTGGGCCACCTATAGCCATGCCCCGGCGGCGCGTCAAGGCAAGAGCGCGGCGCGCCGGTCTTCTGTAATCGGCCGGCCCTGCGCTGCCGGCTGAATGACCCGGCCATACGGGCGGTCGTCCCGTTTCCGCCCGACCCGGAGAGGGGCAGGGCTTCAGCCGCTCGGACAGCCTGTGGTATATTGCAGGCATGGCCAAATCTCCTCGACCCTCTGCATCTCAGCAGGCCGCCAAGAAAAACCCGCTTCAGACCCTGCTGGGTGCCCTCGGCGCCGGGCTGCGGAAAATACCGACCACCTTTGTCCTGGTGCTGATCGGACTTTTTATTTATTTTCGCTCGTCGGACGAGGCGCAGCCGCCAGAGCAACCACCCGAAGACGCGATAAACCAGGAAGAGCCGCAGCCACCGGCCGATCTGCCTGCCAATATCAGTCCGACCTTTTGGACCTGTGTCTACCGCACCGACACGCAGCTCTCCGAAAGCCGCTGGGCAGATGTGTACTACGGCATGGAAGCGAGTAATGCCGGACGCTCGGTATCCGTCTCCGTCTCTCCAGAATGGACGAACCTGACGTCCGACCAGCGCGCCACCGTGGTCGAACTGGTGGCGACGACCTGGCAAAAGAACAGCCAGGACTTAGTGCTGTTCGAGCCGGGAGTCGGAGTAGAAAGCGTGACGCTCAAAAGCGCGGGCGACGACACGGTTGTGGCGGTCTGGACGCCTGACGACGGGGTCCAACTCGTCGAGGGAGATACTGCATCGTAAAACAGTAGGGATACGAGGGCGAAGAGACCCGAGACCTCACGGGAATAACGGGGATACGAGGCGAAAGGGAGGCATGCAACCAGATTCGTTCTTCACTATAGCCTGGCGGGATGGTGCCGTGGTGATGATAGACCAACGCGCCTTGCCCACCCGGGAAGTCTACCGCACCTATACGGATTACCGTGGCGTTGCGCGAGCCATTACCGATATGGTGATTCGCGGCGCTCCCGCGATTGGGGTTGCTGCCGCCATGGGGATTGCGCTTGGAGTGCGACAGCTCAAACGGAGTCTGCAAGCCGACGTGTTTGCGCGCATCTGTCAGGTCTTTGCCGCCACCCGGCCGACCGCGGTCAACCTCTTTTGGGCCATTGACCGCATGCGACGCCGGTATGAGAAAGTGCGGGCCAAAGGCCGTGATGCCCTCATTGAAGCCCTGGAGCAGGAGGCCTTGAAAATCTATCGGGAAGACATAGCCGCCAATCGGCGTATCGGTCGCTATGGCGCAAAACTGATTCCTCAGGGGGCGACCGTTTTGACGCACTGTAATGCCGGGGCGCTGGCAACGGCCGGGTATGGAACCGCCCTGGGCGTGATCCGGTCTGCCTGGGAGCAGGGCAAGAATATCTCCGTCTTTGTGCCGGAAACCCGGCCGTATTTGCAGGGCGCGCGTTTAACCGCCTGGGAACTCGTCCGCGAGGGGATTCCCGCCACCCTGATTACCGACAATATGATCGGCCATTTCATGCAAAAGGGCGCGATTGATTGTGTCGTTGTGGGCACCGACCGCACGGCGGCCAATGGGGATGTCGCCAACAAGATCGGCACGTATACGTCTGCCGTGCTGGCCGGGCGACACAAGCTGCCGTTCTATGTGGCCGCCCCAACCACCTCGATTGACCTGGACTGTCCCTCGGGCAAGAAGATTCCGATTGAAGAACGGTCCGCCCAGGAAATCACCCATGTGCTGCGCCAGCAGATTGCCCCCAGCGAGATCGCGGTTGCTCATCCCGCCTTTGATGTGACCCCCCATCGCCTGGTCAGCGCGATCATCACGGAGAAGGGGATAGCCCGTGGTCCCTATTCGCAGTCGTTGCCGAAGTTTGTCAAAAGAAAACGGTGAGGTGGATATCCGCACTCACCCTGCTGATCGTTGGACAATCGTCTCAACCAGGGTGTGGTGTTCCGGCGCTCCGATTGCGGGCAACGGGAGAGGGGTCCGGTCTGCAATACGTTGCCTCAGCCGCTCAACCCGGTGCTGCGCTTCGGTCACCCGCTCCTCAGCCAAAATGCCTTGTTGGAGTGCTCGCCTACACGCATCCCGAGCGCTGCGGGCGTGTTCCAGGCTCTGGCAGACCAATAAGAGGTCGGCTCCGGCGCTGAGCGCCTGAACCGCGGCGGCGGCAACCGACGAATGTCCAACAATAGCGCCCATCTCCAGGTCGTCCGAGACAATGACGCCCTGGAATCCTAAGCGCTGCCGTAGCAGATCGTTCATAATGACGGGGGAGAGTGAGGCGGGTTGCTGCGGGTCAAGGGCCGGATACACAACGTGGGCGGTCATCAGGAGCTCGATCTCCTGGGCAATCGCGGCCTGAAAAGGGATGAGGTCAACCTCCTCCAGGGTGGCGACGTCGCGCTCGTCGTAGGGCAGGTCGTCGTGCGAATCGATGACGGTCGCCCCGTGCCCAGGAAAGTGCTTGCCGCACGGGAGCACACCCGCCGCGCGCAGTCCGGCGGCCAGCGCACAGCCGAACTCCGCCACACGCTGTGGATCGGAGCCAAACGCGCGGTCGCCAATCACGGTGTTGTCAGGGTTGCTATACACATCCAGTACGGGCGCAAAGTCAATATCTATGCCCGCGCTGCGCAGCTCCCGTCCCAGGGCGACACCGACCTCATGGGCGAGCTGCGGGGAGCCGGTCTGGCCGATCTGCAAAGCGGGCGGGAAATGGGTGAATGGCGGTGACAGCCGATGGACCCGCCCGCCTTCGGCGTCAAGCGCAATCAAGGGCGGATGCTCGGGGGTCAGGGCATGTATATCCGCACACAGGGCCTGGAGCGTGTCCGGGTCCGTATAATTCCGCTGAAAGAGGATGACGCCACCGGGCTGCAAGTCAGCAAGCATCCGGCGTGTCTCAGCATCAAGGCTTGGATGGGGAATGCCAACCATCAGGCATTGCCCAATATCATCTTGAAAAGACTGGCTGCTCATACCCGCACTCTAGCAAGAAGGCCAATATGAGAAAAGAAAAGCCAGCAATACCTAGACAATCCTCGGATAAATATGCTATCAGCACGCCCATGCTATCGCTTTGCCCCGGACGGAAGGCTGGGGAAAGAGCCGCCGGGCGACAAACCGGTCGACCCAAATAGGCTCTGGGGGGCAAAAAGATAGTTGTGGTAGACCGCTTGGATCCAATTGTTGTACGGACCGAGACGGACGGCAGAAAAGCTATACGACAGGGAAGGGCGACAGCGGGCAGCTTTGACATAAGCCCGCATGGTTCTCACCCCATCTTCCCTGTTCCGACGCCCTCCGGCTGTGGTTCGTGGAGAAGATGCAGACTGTAAGGAGGGACGCCATGCAAACCGCAAAGATTTCGGTTCCTGAGCTGCAACGGCTGAAAGCGTTGGGGCAAAAGATCACCGCCCTGACCGCCTACGACTACCCGTTCGCCCGCATCCTGGACGAGTGTGGCATCGACTTTCTCCTGGTTGGCGATTCTTTGGGTACGACCGTGCAGGGGGCGGATACGACCCTGCCGGTCACGATGGACGATATGGTCTACCACCTCAGCCTGGTCAATCGGGCCCGCCCGCGCGCCCTCATTGTGGGGGATATGCCGTTTTTGTCCTACCAGGCCGGCATTTGTGACGCCATTGGCAATGCCGGACGCTTACTCAAGGAAGGCGGGGCCGAGGCCGTCAAACTGGAAGGTGGGGTCAACATCGCCCGGGTCATCAAGGCCATCGTGAATGTGGATATCCCGGTGATGGGCCATATTGGTCTGACGCCGCAGTCGGTGCATCGCATGGGCGGCTATAAGGTCCAGGGCAAGAAATCGGGCCGCCAGCCCGGTGCGCGGGAACGTCTCATCGAAGACGCCGAAGCCGTCACCAATGCCGGCGCTTTTGCCGTGGTCCTGGAGGGCGTCCCGATGGACCTGGCTGCCGAGATAACGGACCTGCTGCCCATTCCAACCATTGGTATCGGTGCCGGTCCGCACTGTGACGGCCAGATTCTGGTGATGCATGACCTGCTGGGCATGTCGGGTGATTTCAGGCCCAAATTCGTCAAACGCTACGCCAATCTGGAGCGGGTCGTTGCCGACGCGGTGAGCGCCTATATCAGCGAGGTGCGGGATCAGGCCTTCCCTCAGGATGAGCACTCGTTCCATTAGGGCCTGCCTTTAAGACCCGGAAACAGAACTGTGCATATTATTCAGACCGTTCGAGACATGCAGCGTTGGTCGGAAGACCAACGCCTGGAGCATAAGACCGTAGCCTTTGTCCCCACCATGGGATTTCTGCACGAGGGCCATCTCAGCCTGGTGCGCGAGGCGAAGAATCGAGCCGATGTGGTTGTGGTCTCCATTTTCGTCAATCCCATGCAGTTCAATCAGTCGTCCGATTTCGATAAATATCCGCGCGACGAGGCCCAGGACGAACATGCCCTGAAAGAATTAGGCACCGACGTGTTGTTCATGCCCCCGCCTTCTGAAATCTACCCCGCCGGCTACCAGACCGCGGTTGAGGTCGAGCAGGTCAGCCTACCCCTATGCGGCGCCTTTCGTCCCGGCCATTTCCGGGGGGTGGCAACCGTGGTGGCCAAGCTGTTCAATATGGTCAAGCCGCACTGCGCCCTGTTTGGCGAGAAGGACTTTCAGCAGTGTGTTGTCATCAAACGTATGGTCCGAGACCTCAATTTTGACCTCGATATCGTCAGCCTGCCGACGGTACGTGAAGACGACGGCTTGGCCATGAGTTCCCGCAATGCCCGGCTGAGTGCGGCTGAGCGAGAGACGAGCCTGTGCGTGTCGCGCGCGCTCACGGCTGCCCAGGAGTTGGTCTTCGGCGGACAAGCCTCCGCGGCCCTTATTCTTCAAGCCGTACAGCAGATATTAACCCAAAACGCTGCGGTGCGGGTTGAGTACGCCTCCCTGTGCCAGCCTGACACGCTCGAAGAAGTGGAGCTGATATCCGGCCCCACCTTGTTGGCTATCGCGGTCTGGGTCGGCGAGGTCCGACTGATTGATAACTGCGTGTTACATTAGTCGCAGCGTACGCGTATGGCCAAAGAAAAATCCGCCGAGAGAGCGATCTGTGTCAACCGCAAGGCCCGGCACGACTATATCATTAGCGAAACTATGGAAGCCGGGATTGTGTTGAACGGCGGAGAGGTCAAATCGCTCCGGGACGGTCGGGCCAATCTCAAAGACAGCTACGGCCGGATCGACAGGGGCGAGGCGTTTTTATTGAACGCGCATATCAGCGACTACAAACCGGCCCATTATTTCAACGGTGACCCCACCCGCAGGCGCAAGCTCCTGCTGCACAAAAAAGAAATCATGCGTCTGATGGGTAAAACAAAGGAGCAGGGATTGACCCTGGTTCCGCTGCGGCTGTACTTTAAGGAGGGTCGGGTCAAGGTTGAGTTGGCCTTGGCCAAGGGCAAACGGACGTATGACAAGCGGGCTGCCATTCGCGAACGCGAGATGAAGCGCGATGTCGAACGGGCCATGCATAGACGAACAGGCTAGGGGGGTATACTCTCTCTACTCTTCCTCTCTGCGGGAGAGAAATAGTTCTGATAAGGGGGCGATCTGGTTTCGACGTGGGCTAGAAAGCCAGGGCTGCATGCCGGGGTTCTGTCCCGCCCGTAAAACGGACAGGCTGCAATTTAACTGCAGACGATTTTGATTACGCTCTTGCTGCCTAGAGCAGCTTGCGTCTTACTGACCCGCGCCCGTAGGGTTGGCTAAGGCGACACAAATCGGGATAGGGCTCGCATCGTGCCGAAGGGTGCGCGCCCGAAACTTTACTTTGGCTGGTCTGAGGGCATCCTGCTCGTAGGAGGCCCGAGGATGAGATTAAACTACGAGCTACGCATTGTAGATGCCTTGAGTGGACTACTCTCGGACGCGGGTTCGATTCCCGCCGCCTCCACCATTCTTCAAAACACAACTCGTCTCTCCGGGGTGATGCTCCGGGGAGACGTGCGTCTTATAACCCCTTATTTTTAAAAGGTTTGGGCGTTCCTCACATCATCCCCGCTCCATTCCCCACCGGTCGAATTCGCCCCCTTTACCGGCCCCTCCTTCTCCGTTCCTTCTGGATTTCGCCCAAACCTCGTCTAGACAGGTTAATACATTTCATATCAATGACCTGAGCCAAGGTGGCTACTTTCGGGAGTTGCGGAAGCTCGCCCGGTGCTCGGCCTTGAACACCCAAGAGTTCGAACCCCCTCGTCCGAAAGTTGCGGAATTGCCATTAAGAGGAATATGAAGTTTCGAACTACTCGTCCGACAGTTTGGAAAGGCCTCCGGTAGGTAACGGGCGACCGGGCCGGGAACGGTACCCGGCTACAACGCCAGAAACCAGACAACGGACTGGCAGCGGAAGCTGAGGCGATTGTGGGTGTCGGCGACCCCACAATCGCCTCAGCCATCCTCGACCGGTTGGTGCACAACGTCTATCGCATCGAGCTAAAGGGCAAATCGATGCGAAAAATCACCGCCAGGAGAGGTAGACGACTCAAGGCCAAGGTTTTACTGTACGAAGGCCATGAGGGAGAACCATGATGAGTTCCGATAAAACCGGCGGCCCCGTAGGCGCGCCGACAGACAGCGAGCTGCGCGCGGCCGCGCAGGCTTTATTTCTCGATCTGGATCGGGGCGACCTGGATTTCTTCGCCACCGCGATGGGCAGGCTCGTCGACGACTACAATGTCATCGACGCCATGGACGCGCCGACCCTACCGACGAAATACCCGCGCGGTGAGGGTTATCGCCCGACCGGCGATGAGAACCGTTACGGTGCCTGGCAGTGGAAGTGTTCGATCAAAGGCGCGGCGTCCGGCAAGCTCGTCGGCAAACGCGTCGCCATCAAGGACAACATCAGCGTTGCGGGCCTGCCTATGCTGAACGGCTCGGCGCTGTATGAAGGCTTTATCGCCGACGAAGACGCGACCGTCGTGACCCGCGTGCTCGATGCCGGCGGCGAAGTGGTCGGCAAGGCCGTGTGCGAAAACTTCTGCTATTCCGGCGGCAGCCATACGTCGGCTTCGGGTCCGGTGAGGAACCCGCGCGCCCCCGACTTCATGACCGGCGGCTCGTCGAGCGGCTGTGCCGCATTGATTCTGACGGGTGAATGCGACATGGCGATCGGCAGCGACCAGGGCGGCTCCGTACGCATGCCGAGCTCGTGGTCTGGCTGCGTCGGGATCAAGCCGACTCACGGCCTCGTGCCCTATACCGGCGCCGGACCCATCGAGCACACTATCGATCACCTCGGGCCGATGGCTGCCTCGAGCGTCGATTGCGCCCTGTTACTCGAAGTCATCGCGGGCTACGACGATGGCCTCGACCCGCGTCAGGTGGCGGCGTTGCCGGCAAAACCCTATAGCGAACTCGTCGGCCAGGGGATCGAGGGGCTGCGGATCGGTATCGTTCGCGAAGGCTTCGGCGCACCGGGCTCGGAAGCGGACGTGGATGAATCCGTGCTGGCCGCGGCCCGGCGGCTACAGGAAGCCGGCGCCGTGGTCGCAGAAATCTCCATCCCCATGCACACCGAGGCCCTGAAGATCATGTTCGCAAGTTCCGTCGACGGGACGCTGTCGACGTGGAGCGATCAGGGTCCGGCGGGCGGAAACGCAGATGGCCACCACCCACTCGGAGCGATCCGCTTCTTTCAGGAGGCGCGCAAGACCCGGGCGGCGGAGCTGCCGGACATGGCCAAGACCGTGCTGTTGTTCGCGCAGGTCATGCGCGCACGTTACGGCAACTATTATTCCGCCAAGGCACAAAACCTCGTCCGCACGCTCCGCGCCGCCTACGATCTCGCGTTCGATAAATGCGACCTGCTCGTGATGCCGACGACCGTGATGAAAGCACACCGGATCCCACTACCGGACGCATCCCGTGAAGTCGTCATGGGGCTCACGCTCGATATGATCGGCAACACCGCGCCCTTCGATGCGACGAGCCATCCGTCGATGAGCGTGCCGACCGGTCTGTCGAACGGCCTGCCCGTCGGTATGATGATCACGGGACGCTACGGTGAAGACGACGTCGTGCTGCGCGCCGGGCATGCGTTCGAGACGCTGCGTGGCCCGTTTTGAGCGCTCGCGGAACGCTGTCGCCGGATCAGCCTTGCCGTATCGGCGCCGGGTGGCCGCCCAGGAAGAGACCCGTTAATGACGGGTTCGCAGAACTCCGGCATTCATGCTCGCAAGCCTAATCATGGGAGAGTGCGATGAGTTCACATAGCGCAATTCACTACGAGGTCGTCTGGCCGAAATCGCCGCTAGCGGTACAGACACGGCATCTCGCCGAGCGGCTCGACACGCTCGAGGACAAACGAGTCGGGTTCCTGTGGGATTTCCTGTTTCGCGGTCACGAGCTTTTTCCGGTCATCGAAAAAGAGTTGCAGAACCGCTTCACCGGGATCGAAATCGTCGGGTACGACGAATTCGGCAACACGCACGGGGGCGATGAAGCCGAGGTGATTGCCGCCCTTCCCAACCGGTTGCGCGACCGCCGTATCGACGCCGTCGTCTCCGGGGTGGGATGTTGAGGGAGTTGTACGCCCGCCGTGATGCGGGCGTCGGTTGTTGCGGAAGCCGCCGGGGTGCCGTCGGTGTCGCTGGTCTGCGAAGGTTTCGAACGCCAGGCGTCGGCCACTGGTCGCGGCGCGGGATGCGATGGGCTTCCCCTCGGCGTGCTGCGCGGGCACGTGGACGCTCAGAGCCACGACGAGATGATCGGTCACCTGCGTGACTCGACACTCGACCAGATCATAGCCGGCCTCACTAGCGCACCGGTCGTCAGTGCGGGCGCCGCCGCCGAGCCGGCATCACTGGATGTCGTCGCCACAGGAACGCTTGACGATATCAACGAACGTTTCAGCGTTGAGGGTTGGAGCGATGGACTGCCGGTCATTCCGCCGACCCAGGACCGGGTCGCGGCGTTTCTCGCCGGGCTGAACGATAACCCCTGGAGAATAATCGGCACCGCCCGGCCCTCGGGCCGCGATATCACGGTCTGGTCGGTTGCCGTCAATGCCGTCATGACCGGTTGTCAGCCCCGGCACCTGCCCGTGCTCTTGGCGCTCGCCGAAATTATCGCCGATCCCGGTTACGGCGTCGAGCACTCGGGCAACACCACCGGGGCCGACGCCCTCGTAATCGTGAATGGGCCGTCGATGGCCGAACTCGGCTTCAACGCCCGGCAGGGTGTACTTCGGGAGGGCGCCCAGGCGAATACCAGCGTCGCCCGATGGCTCCGGCTATACCTGCGCAATGTCTGTGGATTCACCGCCGACGAACACGACAAGGCCACGTTCGGTAACAGCACCCGGGTGGTATTGGCCGAAGATGAGCAGACGCTGACCGACATCGGCTGGCAACCGCTGAGTGCGGAGTTCGGGTTCGGGCGGGGCGACGACGTGGTCACCATGGCCCGCATGAACAGCGGCCTCATCATCGGCAGCGTCTTCGGATCGACGGGCGATGCGATCGTGCCGTATCTGGCCGACGGCCTCGTTCGAGTCAGTGGCTGGGACCTCGCGCATATCTACGGGCTCGGACAGGGCCATTATCGACCGCTGCTGATACTTTCCCCGATGCTGGCGCGCACATTCGCCCGATCCGGCTGGGGCAAGGATGACGTCAAGCAGGCGCTGTTCGTGAAGGCCCGGATGCCGGCGGCCCGGTTCGAGCAGCTCATCGGCGAGTGGAGCAACATCGATGCGGGGCGCCGAACCCTGTTCGAACTGGCGACCGAGGGTCTGATCCCGCCGGTCTTCGGCGAGTCCAACGACCCGCAACGCCTCGTGCCGATCGTGACCGAAGCCTCGAAGTTTCTGATCGCCGTTGCAGGCGACCCGAACCGGAACAATGCTTACGTAATGAGTAACGATGGCCCGCACGGTGACTGGACGGCCAAGGCCGTCGCGCGGGGGTTCTAGCGTCAGATAAACACGCACCAGCATGGACCCCTACGCCTTCGGCATCATCACGAGCATCGTGATCTATCTGCTGATCGGAAATTACGCCGGCCGGCGGGTCAAAGATGTCGATGATTATTTCGTTGCGGGGCGTGACAGCTCGACCTTGCTGATCGCCGGCACCCTGGTCGCCAGCTACCTGAGCACCGCCGCATTCCTGGGTGAAACCGGGTTTACTTATCAAGGGCACGGCGCGATCCTCATGATCCTGGTCGGGGTCAATATCGTCGGCTACGTACTGGGCGCAGCGTTCTTCGGCCGCTATGTCAGACGCAGCCAGGCGATAACAGTCGCCGAGTTCTTCGGCAAGCGCTTCAACAGTCGGCGCGTTCAGGCCGCCGCGGGCGTGACGGTCATCGGGGGTGTCACCGCCTATTTGCTGGCTGTGACCCAGGGGGCATCACTGGCGATATCGGAAGTGATGCATATTCCCTATGACGTGACTTTGCTGATCGTCTGGATCGGTTACACCTCGTTCACCATATATTCCGGCTCGAGAGGCGTGGTGTTGACGGATACCGTCATGTACCTGCTGTTCACCTTCGTCGGTTTCCTCTCTCTCTACCATATCCTCGGTGAGACCGGTGGATGGTTCGCCACCATCGAGTCCCTGGCGGTCTACGAAGCCAAGCCGGAAATCATCTCCTGGCACGGCGTCGTCGGATCCGATTCGCGCTGGCAAACGCCGTTCGATTCAGTTGGATGGGGTCTCGTGCTCGGGATCGCGTGGGCGTTCACGATTGCGGTGAGCCCGTGGCAATCGAGCCGCTACCTCATGGCGAAAAACGAGCACACCGTGATGCGATCGGCTTGCTTCGCCAGCGCGTCGGTCGTGGTGCTGTATTGGGCGTTGGTGGTGTCCGCCGCCGCCGTCAATCTCCTCAACCCGGACATCGAGCCCAACGAAAAGGCAATGATCTGGGCGGCTTTCAACGCCATGCCGACCTATGCGGGCGTGTTGTTCATGACCGGCGTGGTGGCTGCCGCCCTGTCCTCGGCGTCGACGTTTCTCTCCTTGATCGGATTCAGCGCGGCGAACGATCTGGTCGAGATTCGTGAGGGCGATGAACGTCGCAAGCTCCGGTTGAGCCGCTACACCATGCTGGCGGTCGGGATCGTCATCCTGATCGTCGCGTATTTCCAGCCGCCCACGATCATGATGATCAGCTATTTTGCGGCGACGCTGTTTTCATCGTCGTGGGGACCGGTGGCCTTCATGAGCGTGTGGAGTAAGCGCATCACGGCAGACGGAGCTTTTTGGGGGATCGTCGTCGGCTTCGTCGGGAACCTGATAGCGAAGATCCTCTCGGTATTCGAGGTGATATACCTTCCGGTTTATCTCGATCCATTCGTGATTGGCATTGTATTGAGCTTCATCACGATCATGCTCGTATCGCGAAATGGCCGGGTAACCGAGGCGGAATATCTTTATCGCATGAAGGTACATCAAACGCCGCCCACCGAATGCGATCCCTTACTGACTGCCAAAACCTTGTGGTTCGCGAAGGGTTTGATGGTCTGTGGCGTGGCCTTGACGATACTCATGATCGTGTTTTACGTGTTGCCGTACGAACATGCGGTCGGGCACAAGGCCGACTACCTGTGTCTGGTCCGGTGGTTCTTGTCATGAGCGGCGAGCTGATGCTCTCGATAGGGTACGGCGGTATCCTCTTCCTCTGCGGCGCGTTCGCCTACTGGTGGACCAAGCGCTCCTACGGCGCACGTCATGAGGAGCCGGATCAACACTCGTAGCCCGCGAGCAACCCTGGCCAGATACACGCCCGGAGATTACCAACCGCCCGCAGTCGCCGCTGATACGGTATGAGGGCACGAGCTCTGTCGCGGCGGCGTGAAACGCGCGATTCGGCTTGCATCCCCACGCGGGAACTACGGTGTCGGCTTCGAGCGTATTGGAGTTGATCTGCGAAGAACAATCAATTCAGCGCTTGACACGACTGACAAATAGTCGGTCTTCCACTGGCAGTCGTTACCATCAAGTTGTACATTGTACATATGAAAAGACTCACCGCCTCCGAGGCGAGGAAAAATTGGTTTCGAGTGCTTGACGAAGTCGCTGCTGGGGAAGTCGTTGTCCTGGAGCGGAAGGGGCAGAGGCTCGTTTTACGCAGAGAAGACAAGAAAGTCACGAAATCGAAGCAACAGTTTCCTGACTATACACGTCTCCTGCGTGTTCCTGATGCTGACCAAGTTGATCAGTGGAGTTGGGATTGGCAAGGAGAAAGCCAGGGCCTCGTGTCGATCTCCCGAAAAAAACAGTGACTATTCTGCTCGATACCCATTTCCTGATTTGGCTTGTCCTTGGGTCAAACCGACTCAAGGAGTTTCCCTGGCTGGATAAGTATCGTCCGTGGGGCGTTTCTCCGATATCGCTGCTTGAGGTGCAATACCTGGCTGAGGTAGGCCGAATAGAGATCGAAAATCCCGAGTTCACAGAAACCCTGCTGAACGACCCGCGCTTCCTGGTGGATGAGATTCCGCTCCTCTCCCTCATTCGCCATGCTACGCCGATAGCATGGACACGCGACCCGTTTGACCGGCTACTGTCCGCTCATAGTGCGGCTCGTCGGACTCCTTTCTGTACCATCGATCAGCTTGTTCTTGAAAACCATTCGCCGGTCGTCACAGAGCTGTCTGTGTGAGAGCTGCCTGCTCGTACGCAAGTCCGAATACCGTATCGGTCAACCAGCGCTTGAAGCTCTGGTTGTCCATGAACTGTTTGAACAGTTCGGTGTCGTCCTTCATCACGGAAGTCATGACCCGGAGCAGCGCCTTGTCGTGCTCGATGCGAGCGTTCTCCCGGTCCGAGTTCTGCTGGGCGTTCTTGAAGGCCGTGTCCTCAGCCACCCTGGCAGGAATGGTCTGGGTAATGAGCTGCCGCACCCGGTCGGCGTCTTCCCAGTCGATATCGCCGAAGAGGCCGTTTCGGTCACGGTCCAGCCCGCCGCTTCTACGTTCTCCCGGATCAATTCACCCAAGTGCGGAGGATCGTACATCGTCGCCATGCTGTCTCCTCTCTCGGCTGAGTGGTAGTCACTATTGAATAGGGAAAGCGTTTTAGTCTTTCTCAAAAGGATTCAAAATCTCTAAATCGTTGATCCAGAGAAAATCCTTAGTATTTCTCGTGACGAGTGTACGCTGGTGGATAAGCGCTGCCCCTGCCACCAGGGAATCTCCCAAGGTCATTCTCCGCTCTTGGCGAAGCTGTACCGCCTGCTCTATAACTCCTTGCGATATCGGGAGGATGACCGACGAGGCAAAGAACTCCTCGAAAAGATCTCGGTCCGCCTTCGTGAGATTATGATAGCCGAGTACTTCGACATAGCTCACGGCTGAGACCGCGGGCGCGCTCTATAATAAACTGTCGTAGATTTTCGTGCTCAGGCCGAGCCGCATAGATAATGATATTGCTGTCGATGAGCACTACGTCTCTCGGTCTGGAAGGGACCTGTCCCGGCGTTGTTCTCTCTCCCAATCCAGAGGATCAATGTCCTGTGGGAACGTACTCAATTGGGCAATCTTCTCCAGTGCGTTTGCCATGCGTTGGCCACTATCAATGTCGGATGCTGGAGCTAAGAATTTCTCCTGCAAAATCGTCACCTGAACAGGAATAGGCCGCTCCTCGGGAAGAGTCTGCGGCCTTCCGTCGCTCCACTCTAATTGGTTGCCGCGAAGGGTTGCTTTATACGTTGTCGGCATGGCTCTACACTACCTTGTTCAAGATGGAAAATCGAGTCTTACACAAAAAGAAACCGGCGTTCCTGCCTGTAACATCTGTCCATCTTTACGATGATTTTAGGCCGAGCGCAAAAGCACAAACAAAAAGGGCGCACCGTCGTGCGCCCCTCCAAGCCCCGATGAATACGGAGTGTCTTCTACTCCAACACCTCGGCAATCACCAACTCGGTGATCTTCTCCTCGTTATAGCCCAGAATATTCTCCAACACGTTCTGATTCTCACGTCCCAGCGTCGGAGCCGCTGGGTTGATCTGGGCCGGGGTGCGGGAGAATCTGAAGCGACTGCCCTCGACCGTGGTCGTGCCGAAGTCGGGATGCTCCAAGTCTACAAAGTGCTCACGGTGCTGAAGCTGCTTGTCCTCGTACAGCTCGCTTATGGTTTCTACTGCGCTGGACGGGACGTTTTTGGCCTGGAGTTTTTCTTCGGCCTCATACGGGCTGAACTGGCTGCTCCAGGCGTTGATGGCTTTATCGATCTCGTCCTGATTGGCCAGCCGACCTTTGACCGTGGCCAGACGCTCGTCACTGCCGAGGTCCGGGCGGTTCATGGTCTCGCACAGTGAGCGCCACTGGTCGTCAGTCTCAATGCCAATCGCGACCCAGCGGTCCTCTCCGGCGGACTGATACACCCCGTGCGGGGCGAAGTTCATGTCGCGGTTGCCCATGCGGGTCTGGGTCCGTCCGTTGACGGTTTGGTCTAAAAGAAACGGCGCCAGAAAATGGAGCGCGGCTTCGGCCTGCGCCAGGTCAATATGTTGGCCTTTGCCGGTCTGGTGCTTGTGTTCGAGCGCAGCCAGCACGGCCGCGGCGTTATACCAGGGTGCAATATAGTCGGTGTAAGCCCCGAATGGTCCGGCCGGCTCGCGGTCGGGCCAGCCGGTGGGATCGAAAAAGCCCGAGATGGCAGCCGCCAGATTGCCAAACCCGGCAAAGTGCGAGTGCGGACCGGTCTGACCCATCAAGCAGGTGCTGAGCATGATGATGTCGGGCTTGATTTTTGTGAGCGACTCGTAGTCAAAGCCCCACTCCCGCATGGCTTTGGGCGAAAAGGACTCGGTCACCACATCGGCCCAGCGCACCAGGTCAAGAATGATGTCGCGCGACTCCGGTTTGGACAGATTCAGGGTCATCGGCAGTTTGCCCGTGTTCATATTATTGAACAAACCGGAGTTGTTCGGGCCGGGCTGCTTGTTTTGAAAGGGACCGACCATACGCACCGCGTCAAAACGGGTGGTGGATTCAACCCGGACGACGGTCGCCCCGTAGTCGGCCAAAATACGCGTCGAGCCGGGGCCGGCCATGGCCCACATGAAATCGAGCACCTTGACCCCAGCCAGGGCCTGGTTGCTTTCACCGCCGGTGTGTTGTGCCTCTGCCATGGTTGTCCCTCCTGAGTGAGTCTCGGTCAGATTATCCTCTTGTTTTGCAACTCGGCTAAGGCTGGTGCGTCAAGGCCGAGTTCGCCATAGACCTCGGCATTGTGCTCGCCAATCTTCGGCGGTCGGCGCTTATAGGCAATCGGCTGCTCGCTGAACTTGGCAAACGGACCGGGATAGGCAAAGGCTTTGCCGATCTCCTCGTGGTCAACCGCAGTCCAGTACTGACGCGACTCCAACTGCTTGCTCTCGACGACCTCGTCAAGCGTGGTGACCGGGGCGATAAGCAGGCCGCGCTCCAGGGCGTTCCGGAACAGCTCGTCCTTGGTTTTGGTCTTGGTGAAGTCTTCAACGATCAGTTTGAGGCGTTCATAGTCTTCAAGCGTTTTCGGGTCGCCACCAAACAGGGGACCGCCCATCCCAACCCAGTCCATCTGTTGGACTGCCTTGTCACAAAACCCTTCTTCATAGATCCAGTCCATCAGCCGCTTGGTGAAATGGGCAAACGCCGAGCCAAACAGATAGGCAATCGAAACATGGCCGTCCTTCGCCGGCCAGAGCAGGCGAATTTCCAGCGGCCCCATTTTTGCCCCACCGGCCATCCGGCGGGTTTCGGCATCGTTGAGCGGAGCCGAGAGTATGGTCGATTGGGTTGCCTGGGCCGCCGCCTGCTGGGCGGAAATGTCAATATGCTGACCGCGCTGCGAGCGGTGGGATTCGTACAGGGCAATCAGCGCGGCCGGCGCTGCGGCGGCGCTGGCGTGCAGATAGCCCTGGGGCAGGCTCAGGCGGACCGGCGGGCGGTCTTCGTCGCCGGTAATGACGAGCGGCCCGCTGCTGGCCAGAATAATCAGGTCGCTGTCCGCATAGCTGGCCTTCGGGCCGTCTTGTCCAAAGGGAGTAATCGAGACATAAATCAGGCCCGGATTGTCCGCCGCCAACTCGTCATAGCCCAGGCCGTATTGGGTCAGGCTGCCGGGATTGTCCGATTCGATCAGAAATTTTGCGTCGCGTGCCAGGCGCCGCAGAAGGTCTTGCCCTTCCGACCGCGTGATATCGAGCGTCACTCCCCGTTTATTGCGGTTATAGGCCCACCAGTAGAGCGAGTTCTCCGCATCTTCCTGGTCCTGATAGAAGGGGCCCAGCTTGCGCGCCGAGGAGCCGCCGGGGGGCTCGATTTTAATCACGTCGGCGCCAAGATCGGCCAGGATCTGGCCACACAGCAATCCGCGTTCTGTTGTCAGGTCAAGGGCTCGATAGGGGTTGAGCATCCGGCGACTCCCACACTAGCGATTACGGTGATTTTTCAGCATCAGTATGAGCCTTCCCCCATAGCTCCCTTGGCGGGAACAGGCAAGCCCCGATTTGATACCCGGCGGATAATTCGTGTGGGCTCTGCTCAAGCGGTATGGTATTGACGGCCTAGCGCCTGCGCGCGAACGCGGAGTACCTCATGATCTGTCCACGCTGCCGAACGAAAATGAAAGTAGAGGCGCACCGGCCCCACAAACACGAAAAATGGCGCTGTCCCCAGTGTGGCAAAGTCCGCATGAAACCCGCGTCCTACCGTCGGCATAAACGGCGGAAGCGAGCTGAGTAGAGAAGCAACTGAGGATGGAGCCGGGAGGCTAATCCTCAGGGAGCAGGAAGCTCCTCGACCGGCTCTTTGAGACTGGCAATATAGGCGGCCATGAGTCCCGGCAGGTCAATCGGTGACTCTGTCTCTCTGAGCACGCCGCCGGGTGGGATAATCTTATCCGACCCGCCAAGTGAGATCAGGATATAGGGGCCGCCGAGCAAACCCTTGGTATGAACGGACGCGATCGCGTCTTCTTGAATCTCAACATCACTGTCTATGGTTAAGCGGACTCTCGCCCGCGCATCCGTAAGCTGGACGGTATCAACCCGGCCGACGCGGACACCGGCGATCTCGACCGGCGTACCGGGTCCCAGGCCGGTGGCACTTTCAAAGTCGGCATAGATGGTATACCCCCAGGCGTTATACAGCGCGGTTTCTCCGAGTGAAGAGAACAGATAGAAGGCGCTTGCGGTTCCAAGAATCAGGAAACCCACGACGCTGAGACCGAGCCGGTGCATGGCCCGGCAGCCTAGCAGACCGCTCCTGATCGCCCAAGACCCTCCACCCATGCTCATGGCAGACCACACAGCTCTACAAGCGGGCATGAAAGACGCGGAGAAGCGCTGTGGGCAGTTACTTTGTCTTTTTCTCCTTTTCAGCCTCTTCGGTCGTCTCCAAAACGTCCGGGCCGATGATGCTGCCCTGGTCGCCCAGGGACAGTATGTCTTTGCCTTAGCCGGCGGGTGTGGCTGCCATACGGCGGATACGGGACCCACCAACGCGGGCGGCCGGCCGATTGAAACTCCCTATGGGCGGTTTTACGGGACGAATATCACGCCCGACCCGGTCCACGGTATTGGGACCTGGACGGACCGGGAAATCAGAGCCGCGATCCGGCTGGGGGTGAAACCCGATGGGACGGTCATGAGTCCGGTCATGCCGTATCCGGCCCTGAGCGGCATGACGGATGAAGATGCCACGGCGCTGGTGGCTTTCCTGCGCAGCCGTGCGCCCGTCGCGCAAGAAAACCTCCCGCCTGAGCTGGGCATTCCGTTTTCCGGGCTGGCCATGCGCGTCTGGCGCTGGCTGTTTTTTGAACCGGTTGAAACTCCTGCAACAGCCTGGGCGGAGCCCATTGCCCGCGGCCGCTATATCAGCGAACATCTCGCCCATTGCCAGGAATGCCATACCCCGCGCACAGTGTTTGGTACTCTCGACCGGACGCGCGATCTAGCCGGGAATCCGGCTGGCATCGACGGCGAGGTCGCACCCAATATCACCCCGGATGACGAGACGGGTATCGGACAGTGGAGTGAAGGAGAGATCGTTTCCCTGCTGCGCACCGGCTTTCTCCCGAATTTTGATAACGTCCAAGGGCTGATGGCGGTAGTGATTGATGGGGTGCCCGGAGGCGGGTACAAAGATATGACAGATGAAGACGCCCAGGCTGTTGCCGCCTATCTGAAATCGGTTGCCCCAAGGAGGCAGGCAGAAGCGGAATAGCGTGGAGCTTTTGTAAAGAGGAGGGAGTGCAATGAAAGGGATGGTTATCCGTGTAGTTCGTGGAGTGTTGGTCAGCGTCAGCGTGATGGCAGGGGGGCTGCATAGTCTGGGCGGGCTGAGTTTCGGGCATGAAAACCACCCCACCCAGATGCCGCAGCCGCAGCAGACGGTGGCGTTTCGCACCTATCTGATGGAGAATATCGGAGCCAATGCCAAGGAGATGAAGGGCAAGATCGATGCCGGCAAACTCGCTGAGGCAAAAATGAATGCGGCCGCCATCGCCCTTCATTCCACCCGCATCGCAGCACTCTTTCCTGAGGGCAGTACGTCGGACGCCTCTCGGGCGAAAGAAGAGATTTGGCAAAACCGGGACGCTTTTCTTGCCTCCGCCACAGAGCTGAGTACGGAGGCGAACGCGCTTACTGTGGCGGCGGGAGAAAATAATGCGGCCGCCGTCAAAGAACATATGCAGAAGATGTTCGGGGCGTGTAAGGGCTGTCACGACCAGTTTCGCAAGCCGGAGGAATAAGCCGCGGGGGAGTTATATTGCTCCCTGGCAAAAAACGTGAGATAAAAAATTCAGTAATTTTCTTGGTAAAAGGAGTCTCTCGTGTCCGGTGCTGTTGGGTTCCAAGCGCTGACAAGCCGTACTGCCGTGCTGAGCAGCGCGGAAAATTTTATCCTGTATCTGCTCATGGAGACCAAGCCGCAGGGTGGGGGTGTGCGCCTGCCGCTCAATCTTGGCATTGTCCTTGACCGCAGCGGTTCGATGTATGACGAGCAGCGGCTTGATTACGTCATCGAGGCCATCAAATATCTGATCGATAACCTTGGTCCGGATGACAAGGCGGCGGTGGTCGCGTTTGCCGACCGGGCGGAAGTTGCGGCCACGGCAGACCGGGTCGCGACGGATGCCGCCGGGGTGAAACGGGCCATTGACGATCTCGATCTCCTGGAGATTGGCGGCGGAACACAGATGGCGCTGGGCATGGAAGCCGCGCTTGCCGAGGTGGAGAAGTATTATTCGCCGAACCGCCTGAACCGGCTGCTGCTCCTGACCGACGGCCAGACGTATGAGGAGCGCAAATGTCTGGAACTCGCCCGTCAACACCGGGAGCGCATTTCGTGCAGCACGCTCGGGGTGGGGATCGAGTTCAATGAAAAACTGCTGATGGAGATGGCCGAGGAGAGCGGCGCCAATTATCACTTTATCGATACCCCGACCTCCATTCCGAATATTTTCTCCAGTGAACTCCAGGGACTGCGGAATGTCGCCCTGACCAACGCGCGCATCGAGATGCAGCTCAGCGCCGGGGTACAGGTGAAAGAAGCCTTTCGCGCCAGCCCTCAGATTTACCCGATAAAAGAGACGGCGCCCGACGCCAACCGGACGCTCTCCCTGCCGCTGGGAGATATCGAAGCGGGAACGCCAAGCTCAGCCTTAGCCGTACTCGTCTTACCGCCGCGCCGACCCGGCCGGGTGCGGCTGGCGCGCACCGAGCTGCATTACGATACGCCCGAGGCAAAGAACCAACACGAGAGCGTGGACGTGGTGGTGAATTATACGCTTGAGCGCTCGGAGCTTGGCCAGGCGAATGGCTATGTGATGAATCTGGTCGATCAGGTCAGTGTCGCCAAGATTCAGATGCAGGCTGAGGCGGCTATGGCCGCCGGCAACACGGATAAGGCCACGCGATTATTGGGGAATGCCATAGCCGGCACGCAACGCCTGGGGAATACGAAAGCAACCCAAGCGCTGGAGGGGCTCCAGAGTGAGTTGAAGAAAACCCAGAGTCTTGCGACCGGGGCCGCCAAGACCCAGTTGCTCAACGCCCAGGCAACCCTCCGAAAAACGCAGCAGCTTGATCCTGAAAGCGTCAAGGATGCACTCCGGGATTAAGCTCCACCACAGATGCAGCCCATGAAGGAGATGTGAGCATGATTCGCTGTGCGGAATGTAACGAAGAAAATATGGATGGCCTGGAGTACTGTGATAGCTGCGGAGCGAAACTCGAAGTGATAGGGACGGAAGCCGGGGCCGCCGATGCTCCCGACAGCCCAGCCGCAGAGGAGGCTCCCGCCGAAACTGAGGCAGATACGGAGACCGCGGCAGAAGAAGCCGCGGCTGAGCCTGCTGAGACTGAGACCGCTGAAGCCGAGGGCGAGGAGAGTGCGGAGGCGGCTGGAGATGAGCCCGCAGAGACCGCGGCAGAAGAAGCCCTGCCTGTAGCCGCTGCTCTCAGCGACGACCAGGCGGTGGTCGGCAGCGCTGCGCTCACCATCACCCGCGGTGGCACGGTGGGGAAAGTCTTTGAGCTTCAGGCCGGAGACAATCTGGTGGGTCGGTGGGACCCGGATTCCGGTTCTTTTCCTGAAGTTGATATGGAAAACGATGATCCGGAGGCGCGCATCTCGCGCAAACACGCGCTGATAAAATTCGGGACCGAGCTGACGATTGAAGATATCGGGAGTCTGAACGGGACGTTTGTCAACCGGGGACAGCGTCTTGAGCCGGGCTCGCCCGCCCCCCTCAAAGACGGAGACGAGATCATCATCGGCAAAACCTTTTTTAAGGTGTCGCGCGGGCAATGAGGCCGGGCTGGCCGTTCTGGGACTGACGAAACTGGGAACCTTGAGTGGACTGGTGATGCATGGCTTCTGCCCCGCTGATGACCGAACAGAGAGACCTTGAGGAGAGCTGTGTTTGTGTTGAGTGCGGACAGGCCAATATCAGCGGCGAAACTTTTTGTGCTGCCTGTGGCGTAGCGCTTGAAGAAGAAGGTGAGGGGCAGTCGGTCACCTCCTTTGAACCGCTGCCCATCGGCACCATTCTGGCTGATAGCTATCGGCTGACCACTCTCCTCTCGACCGGACAGGAAAATCGTTACCGGGCGGTTTGTCGGACTGACGAAGACCGGCCCTACCTCATAGCGGAACGGTCAAGCGACCAGACCGCTACCCAGCCGGGTGGCGCGTTTCGGTTGTCCGCGCAGCTTGCCGCGATTCATCATCCGGCCCTGATTCTCCCCCAAGAACGTTGTGAACGTGACGGCCGGGTCTACCTCATTACGCCGAGTCAGTCCGGTCTCCCGCTGAGTCGGCGCATCGGCCGGACGTCGGAGCGGGAGGCGGCCGGCTGGGGAATCCAGTTATGCCAGGCCGTGGATGTTTTGCACCGGCATGGACTCTTGTGTGTTGAGCTGCCTCCGGAAAATATCCTGCTCGACAAGACGGGCCGACTGCACCTCACCCAATTCGACGCGGCTCGTCTCAAGGACGCGGTTGAGGAGAGTCCCGTGTTGACGGATGGCTATGCCGCGCCCGAGGCCTACAAGGCCCAGGTGTTAAACCCAGCCGCGGATGTGTTTGCGCTCGGCGCCTGCCTGTATGCCGTTCTGGTCGGGCGGCGCTTAGCCGTTGAGGGCTGGGCGGTTCAGCCCGAGCCACCCGTCTTCTATCCTGAGAAGGTCCTGACCCCTGAGTGTGAGCGCATTTTAAGCCGAGCCTTGGCCCTTGAGCCTACGGAGCGCTATACGGACCTGGAAGCGCTGAAACACGATTTGCTCGCGCTGAGCCAGTCGGTGCACATCCGTTCGGCCTGGCAGACCGATGTCGGACAGGTGCGCGACCATAATGAGGATGCCGTTCTGGTCAAAGAGGTCGGGCAGGGCAGCATAGCCGGCGATGATTTTCGGGGGCTGTATCTTGTGTCAGACGGGATGGGTGGAGCCGAAGCCGGCGAGGTCGCGAGCCAGCTTGCCATCCGGACGGTGGCCCGCCAGGTCGAAGCAGCCTGGGCCGAGAGTGGGCCGGAAGAAGAAGTGGACGCCGCCGCCTGGGAGAGCTGTTTGGGTGAGGCGGTTGCGGCGGCCAATACCCGGATTGTCCAATACGGAAAGGACCATCCCGAAGCGGCCGGCCTGGGAGCCACGATCGTGGCCGCCTTGATCCGGGCGGGGCAACTGGCGCTGGCCTGGGTCGGGGACAGTCGGGTCTATCTGCTGGAAAACGGGCTATTGCAGCAGCTCTCGTCCGATCATTCCCTGGTCGCCCGGCTGGTCGAAATCGGCCAACTGACGGAAGACGAGGCCCTGACCCACGAGCACCGCAACGTCCTGATTCGGTCTTTGGGCAGCAAGGAAAACGTCAAGGTTGATACGCTCTCGCGAGCGCTGAAGCCCGGCGTCCGCCTCCTGCTGTGCAGCGATGGGCTGACCAGCCATGTGCTCGATCGGGCGATCGCCGATATTATGAGTCGCCACCGGACTCCGCACGAGGCCGCCCTGGAACTGACGGTTGCGGCCAATACCGCGGGCGGCAGCGATAATACCTCGGTGGTGGTTGTCTTTCGCGAGTAGCGAGGCATTGTCGATGTCGCGGAATGCAAGCGGTCAACTCGAACCCGGCACGGTCCTGGCGGACCGCTATCAGATTGAGCGCTTTCTGGCGGGTGGCGGGATGGGCGTCGTCTATATCGCCCAGGATCAGCGTCTGGCTGAGAGACAGGTCGCGATCAAAGAAATTTTTGACCGGTTTACGAATCCCGAAGAACGCGCCCAGGCCATCGAGTATTTTCATCGCGAGGCCGACACGCTGGCCCAGCTCACCCATCCGGCCATTCCCGCCATCTTTGACCGTTTTGGTGAGGGCAATTGCCATTATCTGGTGATGGATTTTGTCGAAGGGGTCAATCTGGAGCAGGAAATCGCCGGACTAGGCGGCCAACTCCCCGAGAGCCGGGTCATCGAGATTGGCCGGGAACTGTGCGACGTGTTGACCTATCTGCATGGCTTTTCTCCGCCGATTATCTATCGGGACATGAAACCGGGCAATGTGATCCTTCGACCGGACGGGCGCATCACGCTGATTGACTTCGGCATTGCCAGAATTTTCTCCCCCCAGGGCAAAGCCACCCTGATTGGTACGCCTGGGTTTGCCCCGCCCGAGCAATACTCGGGACAGGTCGATGAGCGGTCCGATCTCTATAGCCTGGCCGCAACCCTGCACTATATCCTGACCGGCCGTGACCCGGAGAAACACCCGCCGTTCTCGTGTCCGCCGGTGCTTTCAGAGAAACCCGACGCGGCGCCCTTCCTGGCCCAGGCGATTGACCAGGCCCTGGCCTATAAAGCGGAAGAGCGGCCTCAGAGCGCGGAGGCGTTCAAGGACATGTTTCTGTACGGGCGTGGACTGAACACGGCTCCCCAGCCCGGCTCGTCCCAGGCCGCGACCCAAATCCTGGAGCCCTTGTCGGCGCCGCTCGAGGAGCCCCTCACGGCCGAGCCGCCGCACAAGAAACGGCGCTGGGGACGGATGCTGGCCAGCCTTGTTTTTTTGCTGCTGCTGACCGGCGGGGCGTATGGACTGTTGACCTCTCCCGAGCTGCTGCAAGGCAATCCGATCGCGCGCCTGGGAGAAAGGATTCCGTGGCAGCAGCTTGAAACCTGGCTGCCGGAATCCCGGCGGGCCGGGTTTCGGGCGTTTGTTGCGGAGTTACCCTGGGAGCGGGAGAAACGCCTGCGCGCCCTGCGGGCCGAGCCGCTCGAACTGGTGTCTCTGAGCTTGGTGAATACCTCGCGTGACGGCACGCCACTGTCGGAGGTCAAGGACAGCTATACGCTGGGTGAGGTGCAATACCTGACCTGGGAAGTGATGCTGAAAAACCGGCTGTTCGAGGTCGAAGGTGGAAGCCATCGACTGGAAGGCCGCTTTTTCGATCCCGAAGGCGGCCTGGCCGGGAAGAGCGAAGCCGGTCGGTTTGTCCGGCCCGGAGAAGAACAGCTTGAGCTGCGGGGCGTGACCCTGCTTGAGGGGCTCAAGGAGCGGGCGACGGGTGATTATCAGCTTGAGCTCTACCTGGGGGATGCCAAGCTGGCCAGTCAGACGGTCCGCATAGAGGCCGACCCGGTCCAGGTCGCAAGCACCGACGTGGTAGAAGAAAAGGAAGGCGGTGTCGCTGGTGGGGCCGATGTCCCGGCAGCCATTGGACCGTCACCGGAGGAAGAGCGCGCCCGGCGGGCGACAGAGGAAAAACGGCTGGCCCTCATCCAGGAACGGAGCAAGGAACCGCTTTCTCTGGTCTCCGTGCGCTTTTTCAATACGGCAAAAAATGGTGACCCTTTATCCAAGCCGGCGACCTCGTTTGGTGCGTCGCAACTCCGCTACCTGGCCTGGGAGGCGGATTTTCAGAACCAACTCCACGAGCTGTTGTCTTCTCACCACCGGGTCACCGCAACCTATTTTGCCCCCAATGGCCAGATTCTCGGGACGGTCGAAGACGGCAAAGAAGTTTCGGATAAAACAGCGCAGGTGACGTTTACCGCCAGAATCGGCAATGCCAGTGGAGGCGCCTTTCTCCCCGGCGACTATCGGGTTGACTTTTATGTCAACGGCTACCCGCTCTCGTCCAGAAAATTCAGCGTCAGGGATGATCGGGACTTGGCCCATATCCTCAATTCGCACCAGGGCAGCATCCTCGGGCTCGGTCCTGAGCGTGAGGCGTTGCTTGAAGCGCATTTCCAACCGCACGGTAATGGAGCCTTGCGTGGCCGCCTGGTGATTCACGCGCGCGGCTTTGGGGCCGCCTCTCTGGAAGGAGCGACGCAGGGCAACCAGATTGAGTTTGCCAGTAAGGTTGGCAATCGCGTCTATCATTTCCAGGGCTGGCGTGAAGAAAACTGGCTCAGAGGAACCTATCGTGTCGGGTCGTCCGAGGATGTGAGCGGAAATTGGTCGCTCCAACTCTAGGCCGAGTCATGCTAGCGGCTGCCGGCATAAACGTGGGATATTGAGCGGAGGGGTATGGAACTTTCACGCGAACGACTTGTCCTGTATAGCGGGGCCGGGCTTCTGGGCGGTATTGCCGGCTGGGCCGCGGCCGACCCGTTGGCCGCGGTGGGGAATGTCCATCTGCGGGCCATGGCCTTGGGCGGGGTGACCGGTATTTGTGTTGGCGCGTTTATGGGCGCCATTGAAGGGCTCAGCGCCGGGCATAAGAACAAGACCTGGCAAGGCGTGAAGCTGGGTGGACTGGCCGGTCTGGTGGGTGGGGCGGTCGGTCTCCTCATGGGGGAGCTGGTGTTTGGTCTGTTTGGCGGTCTTGGCGGGCGCGTTATCGGCTGGGGAATTTTTGGGCTGGCCGTCGGGCTGGGAGCCGGCTGGGTCGGCCAATCGTTGGTCCGTTTACGCAATGGCGCGATTGGCGGCTGCATCGGCGGGGCCATCGGGGGCGCGCTCTTCCAGCTTGTCACCGCCCTCCTGCCGCAGACGGCCGGCCGTGGGGTGGCCCTGGCCATCCTGGGAGCCATGATCGGTCTCTGGATCGGTCTGGTCAGTGAGATATTGAAGCGCGGCTGGTTTATGGTGATTCGCTCGCAGAGCCGCAATGCGCGTGAGGGCCGTGAATATCATCTGACCAAGCCCAAAACCACGATCGGCCGAGCCGAAGAGAGCGATGTCGGCCTGTTTGGCGACCGTTCCGTTGCCAACCTGCACGCCGTGGTCGAAAAGCGTAAAAACATCTTTGTGCTTGCCAAAAACGAAGGGCGGGTCAGCGTCAACCGGACTCCGGTCACCCAGCCGGTTCAACTGAAAAATGGCGACCGGCTGGAGGTCGGCGGAACCTTACTCCTCTTTCGAGAGCGTGCCGGGAAGGAATAGACCGGCCGCAGAGCGAGGTCAGGTGGAGAGTAGCATGAGATTGAAACGTCCCTCTCAGCAGAGCGCGACCCGAGCCGTGGGTGTGTTCCTCTGTTGCCTGGCCTTCTGCTCGTTTCTGGCCTCGCCTGTCTCGGCGGCAGATTCAGTGGTTGTGTCTGTCACCAACCCCCAACTGGAGAATTTTACCAACGGCGGTGCGGTTGGTCTGTATTTTAATGCGACCGATTTGCGCGGGCAGCCGATCGGACAACTCACGCCGGAGCATGTGACCGTGCAGGAGGACGGGCAGGACGCCCAGATCATTGATTTCCGAGGCGAGGAGCAGGGCCGGCCGGTCGATATCGTGGTGGTCTTCGATGTCACGGAAAGCATGGGGCCGTTCATCGACGGCATGAAAGAAGCGGCCATCGATTTTGCCGACCGCCTGGCCAAGGCCAACCGGGACTATCGCTTGGGCCTGGTTACTTTTGAGGATTACGTGATTCGGGACGAGCGGGAATTCACCCGGAGTGCCCGCGAGTTCAAAAGCTGGATAGGCGCCCTGCGCCCGGCAGGTGGGGGGGATATCCCCGAGAACTCGCTCGATGCGATGTTGCTGGCCAGCCGCTTTCCGTTTCGGCCCGAGGCGCAGGCCGTCCTCATCCTGATTACCGACGCTCCCAATCATACCCGCGGGGACGGCTCGGAAAAAACGAATCCCTACGGTCGAGAGGTCACCCAACTGTCCGGCGCGGAAGTATTGGCGGAGATCAAAAAGGCGAATCTGAACGTCTATGCCATTTCTCCACCGCCCTTCATGGCTCCCGACCTGCAGCGGATCGCAAAGGAGAGCGCCGGCCGCCATTACAATATCGTCAGTGAGGGAGAACGCTTTCCCGAGCTGATCGGCGAGATCGGCCGTTCGCTCGCCTCGCAATACTTCCTGACCTATACCAGTCCCCGCCCGGTCGAGGACGGGGCGGAACGCGAGGTCGTGCTGACCCTTCAGCATCCGAACGGAGAAGGCGAGGCGCGTGTGTCCTATCAGGTGCGTGGGATAGGCGGTGCGCGAGTCGTCTCAAGCAGCTCAGGACCGGGCGGCACCCAGCCGCAAACCGTTCTTGCCTATGGAGTGTGGAATATGCTGGTTCCGCTCTTAGCCGCCGGAGGACTGCTGCTGCTGGCGCGCGTCCGTCTGAACGAGATCCCGGCTGAAGTGCTGAGTCTGATGAAGACGGCAACCGCGGCTCCCGGTTCCACGAGCGAAAACCCAGCCCTGGCCCCTGTTGTGCCGAAGAACTCTGCGCCGTACGCCCGACTTGTGCGCCAAAGTCCGTTTGAAGAGGTGCCGCGTGAAATTGCCTTTTCCCGCGATGAGATGACGCTTGGCCGCGGAGAGGAATGCGAGGCGATTCTTCTCCACTCCTCCATATCGCGCGAACACGCCCGTATAAAAAAGGTCAAACAGGGCTATGTGCTGCTCGATTTGCAGAGCCGGAACGGCATCCACATTAACGGCAAAAAGGTTGCCGAAAATCTGCTCAGAGATGGCATGCAGGTCCGTATCGGCGACGTGGAGTTTATCTTCTACGCCGCCAGTACGTAAAGTCGAAACGAGCGGAAGACCTCGACGCCTGCATCCTAGCGCGTTTCACGATAAGTTGTAGCCGTGCCAGTCCGCGCTCGTCGGGAAAGACAAGGGCTGGCCCCAAGCGGCCAGGGAGGGGATGGGGGGGGCTCCCCGCCTGGGAGGGCGGCCATCCTGGCCGCCATGCGGGCTGGAAGCCCGCACTCCTCAAGGAGGAGAGACGCGCTACACAGCATCGTGATTTGCTCTAGCGGTATAACTCCTCGTGCTTGAGGGTGTGATCCGGCAGACGAATACGCGGGTAGAGTGAGGGCAGGCCGTCGCGGCCGAGCAGGAGGAAGTCAACCGGCACGAGCGGCATGGGGACTTCGAGGCCGACATAGCTGCTGAACTGATCTCTGCCAAATGCCAGTCGGGTACCGAGAATGTCTTTGGGCAGCGTCCCCCGGACATCGAACCCCTCTCCCAGGCTCCCGGTCAGATAGGGAAGAAGGCGCCAGCCGTCTGCGTCGTTTTTTTCAAACTGACTCCTAAGGGTAATATCTGCGGGTTCCGCCCCTTGAACCAGTTTGGCGATTTCCCGGTCCCCACGAGAGCGGGCGTCTTCATAGCCCTTTTCGCGGAACTTGCGCCAAAACTGCTGCCACGACGCGGTTGGTATTCCGTACACCCTGGTGCGCGGGCCGGTGTCGCTCTCTAACAGCAGGGTGACATCGCCATGGGGGGAGAGGATGATGCCGTCGTCCGTGAGCTCAACATTCCGCCAGTTGCCATCGTATAGCTCCCTTTTGAGCCCAAGACCCTGGGCGCCAAACAGGTCCGGGTTGTCGCGCAGGAACCTTTTACTGAGCTGCAAGCCCTGGTTTTCGGGCCGACTGAGCTGCTGGAACTCTTCCGCCGCCTCTTTTGCCGCCTCGGTCTTGGGATAGCGCTCCAGCAGGCGACGCAGGTAGGCTTGCTTGTCGGTTCGATGCGGGCTGGCTTTGGCCTGTTCGAGCAGGGCTGCTGCCGCGTTTTCCCGGAGCTTGGGAATCTCTTCTTCCCTGCCGGCCAGGGTGTAATATGCAATGGCTTTCTCAGTCCGGCCTTCCTTGGCATAGGCTTTGGCCAGGATGGGATAGATCTCCGGGGAGCGTTCCTCCGGCGGGGTCTGCTGCACGTATTTTTCGCCCTCGGTAATAATGCCCTGTTGGGAGACGGCTCGTCCGGTCATGACCTGCCAGAGTTTCCCCAGGGTCTGGATCATGGTCAGCCCACCAAAGGTCGCCGCGCCGACCAAGCCCTCAGTGCCGAGTTGGAGGCCCGCCACAACAATATTGTCTTTGACATAACCGCCGCCTGGCAGCATATAGGTCAGGGTCTCTTTGCTGTGCTCCCACTCGGCCTGTTTCACGCCGACCAGCGGGTCTGGGGGAGCCTCCGGGTCGTGCCGGGTGAGGGCGTCATAGTGTTGCAGGCGGGACTCGACCTGCTGGACCCCGGCCTGGGCTTCTGCCGCGTTTTCATCGACCAGCAGGGCGAGTTGATAATGAAAATTGGCCTGCCAGTAGTCCTCTTCAGCGAATGCCTGCTCAGCCCGGGCTAACTCCGCCTTGACCAGCGCCTCTTTGCGTTTGGTATCCAGGGCTTCCAGCTTGGCCTGGACTTCCGGGGCCCGCGGGTCATGCGGGGCCTGTTCGAGGAAACGCCGATACAGGGCCAGGGCCTTGCGCTCGCGGGGGCTTGGCCCGGAGTGCCGGCCAACCGCAGAGACGACGCCTTGGGCGGCGTATGGACTGGGACTGGCGGGCACGCCAAGAAACAGCCGGGCCACGTCAAAGGTCGAGAGTACCCAATTGAACAGCCGGGCCACCCGGTGACGCTTTTCCGAGGCGTACAGGCGGTCTGCCTGGGAGAGCAGCTCATCCGGCGTCGCGTCCAGTTCCATAAGCGGCAGATCCTCCTGCCCAGCCTGCTCTATTGACCGGTACAGCAGGGCATACACCAGCGGGGTGACGCCGGTTGCCTCTTCTCCCTGGGCTTGGCGGCGCGCGTCCTGTTGCGCCAGTTGAACGATCCTGGCGCGTAAGGCTGACGGGTCCTGCAGATAGCCGTCAATAATCGCGTCGGCAACCTGTCCGCCGACCTCATCCGGGAAGTAGCGCTCCGGAGGCAGCGGCGGCACAAAGGGGTTATAGGCCGGTAGAAATTCCGTCACCCGTTGGGCTAGGGGGTCGGCGAAATCCCGAGCGTACAGGGGCCCCGCGGACACGAGTTGAAAGCACAGGAACAGCGGGATGACACGATACCACATGTCGTTTTCTTTCCGGGCGGCTTAACGGCCTAAACGTCCGACTTTGGCCATATAGGCTTCCAGCGCTTCGAGCTTGCCCCTGGCTTCAAGTTTTTCCATGATGCCGTCCTGTTGTGCAACCGTGGCGTAATGCTGGAGCGCGGCTCGTCCCAGGGCTTCAAAGATGTCCGCATCAAAACGTAAACTCTCAGGGTCGTTCTGGGCCGTATATTCATGGGCGAGGGTGAGGTAAAAATCACCCAACTCCAGCCGATACCGATAGCGGTTTTTGCTCTCTCGGTGTTTATCAAGCAACTGCTGATAGGCCAAGATAACGCTCTCGTTGCCATCCTCAATCCGGTAGCGGTTGAGGATAAAGAAAGCGATTTTTGCCCGGTCAAGCCGTTCTTCTTCTTCCCGGGCCAGGGAGCCATAGGCCGTGTTGTCATACTGCTGCGCCAGGTCTCTCCACTGGCGCGCCTGTTCGTCCAGCGCCTGCACATACTCCACCGCGGTTGTGGCCGTCGGTACCTGTTGGGCCAGCGTCTGAAAGGTGGTGAGCGCTGCGACGGCTTGACCTGCCTCTTGTTTGAGTCGGCTTCTGCCCTGGGCGACGCGCTGGTACTCGGCCAGGGCGCGTTCATAGGCGTGCAGCCCCTCGTACGCCCGACCCCGAGTGAAGGCGATAATGGCGGGATAGGCCCCGGGATGCTTGGTTTCATAATCGTTGATGCGGGTGAGGGTGGCCTTATGCACATTGGCTCCGGTCACATCTTTGGGGAGCGGAAAGCGGTAGGTGTCTTTTGTCGCCACGCGCTGAAACTCGGCGACAACCCTGAGGAGGTCCTGCTCGGTCCGGTACTGCGCACTGCCATTTGGGGCTGAATCGTCGGCAGACAAGCCCGGTACCCAGGTGAGCCAACTCGAGGATGCTCCTTCCTGGGGGGGACCGAGCGCCGGCAGGGGCGGCAGGGGCTCAGCCGGCTGAGCGGCCGGCAGGTCGGGTGGAACGGACTCGGCCGCCGGAGGAGACGGAGGGATGAGGCCCGTCTCATCCACGCGGGCTAAAAAATCCCAGGCCAGTTCTGCCTCCGGGTCGTCTACCTCTGCTCCTTTCTGCGGCGCGGGCGATGGGTCTGACTGAACGGCAGCTTGTACGGGCTCCTGGCTGATGAGCGGGGGGGGGCGCCTCGCCTGACAACCGGCGATGAGCGGGCCGGCCCCGACCAGGCAAAGCCAGAAAATCAGGCTGACAGAAAATTCTACGGTCGTGTCAGGATAACGACGTAACATGGCGCTATGAAGTATAGCCTGCCGAAGTCGTTCCAGCCGTTCGGATATCGGCTGGCCGCCCACAGACTCATTCCCAGCTTAAAGTGGGAAGCAGGGCGAGTCAAAGGCGGATGACTGAGCAACTAGCAGCGACGAGCACAGGGCAGGCCGGAGAAATTGCGGTTGCCCGGAGCGAATGATACAGACAGGCGGTGACGCACTGACGAGGAGGAATAGCATGCAATTCAGTATTACGGCCCACACCAAAATCGATAACTGGGAAATCTTTCCCTATGTTGAGGATTTAGGCTTTGACGCGGCCTGGGTGCCTGACTCCCAGATGATCTGGTCGGACTGTTATGCCACCCTGGCGCTGGCCGCTCAGCACACCTCGCGCCTTCGCATTGGCACCGGGGTCGCCATCCCTGGGACGCGCATTGCCCCGGTGACTGCGCACTCTATTGCCTCGATTAACCGCCTCGCCCCTGGCCGGACCTTCCTCGGCGTTGGGACGGGTCATACGGCCATGCGGGTCATGGGGATGCAGCCCATGAAGGTCAGGGATTTTCGGGAATACCTGCGTGTGGTCCGCACCCTGCTGCGTGGGGAGGAGGTCGAGTACAGCCTGAACGGCACGACCCGGACGATCCAGTTCCTGCACCAGGATCTGAAATTCATTGACCTGGAACAGCCGATTCCCATCTACGTTGCGGCCAACGGACCGCTGGCTCTCCGAACCGCGGGAGAGTTTGGCGACGGACTGGTTTCGCTGTTTAACGAACAGGCTGAGGTCTTGCAGGCGAATGTCAGCCGGGTCCAGGCCGGGGCCGAGCGAGTCGGGCGGACCCTGCCCGAGAATTTTCATACTACGGCCCTGACCACTGCGGTCGTACTGAAACCGGGAGAAGACTTGACCTCGGACCGGGTGATCGAAGCGTGTGGCTCCTGGGTCACCTGTGCCCTGCATTTTGTGTATGAAATTTACGAACAAACCGGGGATGAGAGCGGCGTGCCCGAGGCGTTCCAGGATGTCTGGGAAGAGTATCGGGATCAGGTTGAAAACATGCCAACGCCCCAGGCCAAACGCTACCTTCAGATTCATGACGGCCACTGCACCTACCATGTGCCTGAGGAGCGGAAATTCATCACGCCGAAAACGATCAAGGGATCGTGCATGGTCGGTGAACCCGCCGAGCTGATCGGGGCTATCCGCCAGGCGGAGCAGGCCGGGCTCAGGGAGATTTCTCTTTTGCCGCCGCTCAAAACAAGCCGTGAGGTCTACCGGGATTTTGCCGAACAGGTGATCGCGAAGTACTAGGCCGGCTGCGGCATAGACGAGCGGAAAGGCCGAGGTGGCTGGGTGAGTGTATTCTCTGTTGCCGTGCTGTCCCTCCTGTCCGTCTTTTCCTCCCAACTCGTGTGGGCTCAAAGCAAAGGCGTCCTGGAGAATCCGGGGCCAGGGTCGTATCAGAGCGGTGTCGGGGTGATTTCCGGTTGGATGTGCGAGGCCGAGAAGATTGAGATTATCTTTGACGATAATGAGACCGATAGATGGCGAGTGGGCTACGGCACCCGGCGGACGGATACACAAGACGCCTGCGGCGATACCAACAACGGTTTTGGACTCTTGTTCAACTGGAATCTGCTCGGTGATGGAGAGCATACGGTTGTGGCCTTCGTGGATGGGGAGGAGTTTGGTCGGGCCACAGTGACCGTAACCACTGTGGGGGAAGGAGAGGAGAAAGAGTTTTTACGCGGTGTCGGCGGAACGTTTACCCTGCCTGAATTCCCCAGAGTAGAGGACGCAGTGAAAGTGCAGTGGCAGGAGGCGCAACAGAACTTTGTCATTATTGCCCGGGAGCTGCGGGATGATGAGGACGGCCCTGGACCCCTCCTTTGTGAGGAAGAGGTCGTCATCGAAGAGGCAAGAATCATTGACGCCGACACGCTCACACTCTGTGAGGAACGCATACGGTTGGTCGGCATCGACGCGCCGGAAACTTGGCCGGAGCAGCAACTCTGCCTCAACGCGGATGGCCTGTGCTACCCGTGTGGCCAAGATGCAACGGATGCGCTCAAGGAGAAGATTGGAGCCGCCAACAGGGTCTCCTGCTCCCTCGAACCCGACTTGGACAGGTACGGTCGGGCGCTTGGTGTCTGCTTTAGCAGCGACGGCACCGACCTGAACGGCTGGCTGGTCGCAAACGGACACGCGGTAGCCTATTTCTCCGACACCTATATGCCGCACGAAGAGATAGCGATTGCGGAACAGCGGGGTGTCCACGCTGGAGAATTTGTTGATCCGAGTGAGTGGCGACGCGGGGCAAGGCTTGAAGAGTGCCTCTAATGACTCCCGTTTGCAGTGCCGGAGGCGGGGCTCGAACCCGCACGGGGCAAAGCCCCATGGGATTTTAAGTCCCATGTGTCTACCAGTTCCACCACTCCGGCACGCGGGCAGATTGTAGGCGAAGGACTACTATCTCGCAACATACTCCCCTCCTGGGAGGGGTGCTGCGGAGCAACGGGGTGGGTTCCTCTTAGCCGGCTTCCAGTTCCTTGGTACGACCCAGCGCCTCGTCCAGGACGCTGGCGGGAACTTTATCGTAGTGATCGAACTCCATGGTGTAGGTCGCCCGTCCCTGGGTGAGTGACCGAATGGCGGTGGCATAGCCGAACATCGTCGCCAGCGGGACGTGGGCGGTGACCGTGCGCCGGCCGCCGCTCCGCTCGCCGAGTTCGGTCACCTTGCCGCGGCGTGACTGCAAGTCGCCCATGGCCGTTCCCATATAGTTCTCGGGTATGACCACCTCGACCTCCATCATGGGCTCCAATAAAACGGGTTTGGCTTTATGCACCGCGGCTTTGAAGCCTATGGAGCCCGCTATGTGGAAGGCCATCTCTGATGAGTCCACCTCGTGATAGTTGCCGTCATACAAGGTGACGGTCGTGTTGAGGAGGGGATAGCCGTAGGTCACCCCGTTCTCTGCGGCTTCACGAATGCCCTTTTCGACCGAGTTGATATACTCCCGGGGAATGGCGCCGCCCTTAATGCCGTTGACAAAGACCAGACCCTCGTTGGCGTTGGGTTCGATCTTGAGGAAGACATGGCCAAACTGACCCCGACCGCCGGTTTGGCGCACATGGCGCCCCTCGGCTTCCGCCCCTCGGGTAATGGTTTCGCGATAGGAGACCTGGGGTGCGCCCGTGTTGACTTCGACCTTAAACTCCCGCACCAGCCGGTCCAAAATCACTTCGAGGTGCAACTCCCCCATGCCGGACAGAATCGTCTGGCCGGTCTCGGCATTGGTCTGAATGACCAGGGTGGGGTCCTCCGAGGATAAGCGTTGGAGGGCGAGCCCCAGCCTTTCGGAATCGATCTTGGTTTTGGGCTCAATCGCGACCGAGATGACCGGCTCCTTGAAGGAAATCGATTCGAGCAAAACGGGATGCTGCTTGACCGCGATGGTGTCGCCGGTCGTAAAGTTCTTTAAGCCCACGATCGCGATGATGTCTCCGGCCGCGGCACTCTCCAGGTCTTCTTTCTTATTGGCGTGCATGCGAACCAGGCGGCCAATGCGTTCGCTGCGTTCGGTGCGCGGGTTAAAAATCGACGCGCCGGTCTTTAAGGTGCCACTGTACAGGCGGACAAAAGTCAGTTGTCCGGAGTAGGGGTCGTGCATGGTTTTGAAAGCCAGGCCGGCCGGGATGTCATCCGTGACCTGCCAGCTGCGTTCTTCCCCGGCGAGAGTGTGTCCGGTCACGGGTCGTACCGGGGGCGGCAGATAGCTGACCACGGCATCCAAGAGCGGCTGAATACCCTTATTGCGCAGGGCGGTTCCGCACAGGACCGGAAAGACGTCGAGCGACTGCGTCTTGACGCGGACCGCAGCCGTGACTTCTTCCGGCGTGAGGGCTGCGCCGCCAAGATATTTCTCCAATAAGGTGTCATCCGCATCGGCCACGCTTTCGACCAGCAGCTCGGAGAATTTCGCCGCCTCGGCCTGGAGCTCTGGCGGAATCTCCTCTTCGTGAAACCGCGCTCCGAGCGTATCTTCCTCCCAGACGAGGGCCTTGTGCTGAACCAGATCGATCACGCCCGTCATGGCATCTTCGGTGCCGATCGGCAGTTGGAGAATCAACGGCCGCGCTCCCAACCGATTCTTGATTTGATCGACTACATTATGAAAGTCCGCACCGATACGGTCCAGTTTATTGATAAAGACAATGCGGGGCACGTCGTATTTGTCCGCCTGTCGCCACACGGTCTCCGACTGTGGTTCGACCCCGCCAACGCCACAGAAGACGACAATGGCGCCGTCCAGCACGCGCAGGCTGCGCTCCACCTCGGTGGTAAAGTCCACATGGCCGGGCGTATCAATGATATTGATCTGATGGTTGTCCCAGTCACAGGTAATGGCTGCCGCCGTAATGGTGATGCCGCGCTCACGTTCCTGAGGCATCCAGTCGGTGACGGCCGTCCCTTCGTGCACTTCGCCGATTTTGTGCGAGAGCCCGGTATAGTACAGGACGCGTTCGCTCACGGTGGTCTTGCCGCTGTCAACGTGAGCAACGATGCCGATGTTTCGAGTCTTTTCTAAGGTGGTAGACATGTTCTGCTCCCGACTCGGTGCACTGCTCCGAGAAGTCTGCTCGATTCAACACAAAAATGTAGCGTTCGATTAGAGGGAAGGGGCGGTGTGTGAGCCCGACCTGTGTTGGTAGAAAACCATAGCGAACAATACGAATAACTGATTGTTTTCCTTACAATACACAAAACCCCCGGACATTCCAAGTCACAGGCCAGGCCGGGAGTGGCACCTAGGTGACAAAATCGCGCGAAACCAAGACGGTTGTGCGCGACGGCTCTAGACGCGATATTTTTTCAGCAGGTTGCGGGCGATCACCAGTTTCTGAATTTCGCTCGTGCCTTCCCCGATAATCATGAGGGGCGCATCCCGATAAAAACGTTCGACCGGAAACTCCTGGGTGTAGCCATACCCGCCCAGTACGCGCATCGCTTCCAGGGCGACTTCTTGGCACGCCTCAGACGCAAACAGTTTGGCCATCCCGGCTTCCAGGTCACACCGCTCGCCTCGGTCTTTCTTCTCGGCCGCCTGGCGGACCAGTAAGCGCGCGGCTTCGACCTTGGTAGCCATGTCGGCCAGCTTGAGCTGAATGGCCTGATGTTCACAGATCGGCTTGCCAAAGGTTTCGCGCTGCTGGGAATAGCGAATGGCTTCCTCAAAGGCGGCCTGGGCGACGCCGACCGCCCGGGCCGCAACATTGATCCGACCCACTTCCAAGCCGCCCATGACTTGCTTGAATCCCAGACCCTCTTCTCCCCCGATCAGGGAAGCGGCTGGGGTTGGAAAGTCCTCAAAGGCGAGTTCACACGTATCCAGACCCTTATAGCCCAGCTTCTTGATGTCTCGACTCACCGTCAGTCCCGGAGCGCCTTTCTCGGCAGCAAACAGGCTGATGCCGGCATAGGCGGGCTCGGCGTCGGGGTTGGTCTTGGCGGCGACAGCCAGAATATTGCCATGCCGCGCATTGGTAATAAACATTTTAGAGCCGTTGATCAGATAGCCGTCGCCCCGCTTCTTGGCCGTGGTCCGAATGCGCTGCACATCACTCCCGGCATGCGGCTCGGTGAGCGCGAGGCCACCGCGTTTCTCGCCGCTGGCCATAGCCGGCAGGAGGCGCTGTTTTTGTTCTTCCGTGCCGAACAGCGCCAGGATATGAGCGAACAGCAGGTGGGAGTTCAGGACGCCGGTCAGGCTCATCCAGCCCCGACAGATTTCCTCAATAATCAGGGCGTAGGTGGTAAAGGACAGCCCCATGCCGCCATACTCGGTTGGGATAATCGCGCCGAATAAACCCAGCTCCTTCATCCGCTCGACCAGGGCGTGGGGGTATTCGTCGCGGTGCTCCATCTCGCTGGCGACCGGCTTGACCTCACGCTCCACGAAGCGGTTGAGCGTGGACAGGATTTGTCGTTGTTCCGGGTCGAGCTCGGGCATGGTTGATATCCTTTCTGCCTTGGGGCTGTGACGTAACGGTGGTGACGGACTGGTGTTTATTCTCCAGTTTTCTAACCTGAGATCAAGGGACAGCCGACTCGTCGGACTGGCTGGACGGGGAGAAAGCAGCTAAGAAAAGAAAACGGTCTGACCCCGGACCGCAGACACCCAGGCAGCGAAGTAAGAACAGCATGGCTCTCACCCCCCTGATGCAACAATATTTAGCGGTCAAGCAACAGCATCAGGAGGCGATTGTGCTGTGCCGCTTGGGGGACTTCTACGAGATATTTTTTGAGGACGCGCGGCTGGTCGCGAACCTGCTCGATCTGACCCTGACCGCCCGCGACGGCGGAGACGGCAAGATCCCCATGTGCGGCGTGCCCTACCATGCCGTAGCGGGCTATATCGCCCGGCTGGTCAAGGCCGGGAAAAAAGTTGCGCTGTTCGATCAGGTCGAAGACCCGAAAACCGCCAAGGGCCTGGTCAAGCGCGCAGTCACGCGGGTGATTACCCCGTCCACGTATGTCGAGAACGAGGCCGACGCCACAAGCCCGACCCTGCTGGGCATGTTTGCCCGCGGGCGACAGTGGGGGCTGGCGTTGCTCGAACCAACGACCGGCGCGTTCCAATTCTGGAACGAGCCGGAGTCTGCCCTGGCTGACGCCCTGGCTCATCTCGCGCCGCATGAGATTGTCGTCACCAAGGACCTGGCCGAGCATCCCGTCCTGGCCGAGTATCGCAGCGGTCAATCCCAGCTCACCCTGACAACGCTGGCAGACTGGCAGGCCGCCTTCGATGACAGCGTCGAGTGCATCCGGTCCTTTTTTGGGCTGGATTCCTTACGCGCCTTGGAACTGGACCCGGAAACCACCAGCGCCATCGCCCTGGTGCTCCGTTTTCTCCAGCAGCATATGCAGGTCAGCCTGCCGCATATCGGCCTGCCAAAACGGCTCCACAGCGGCGAAACCATGCTGCTGGGCCCGGTCGTCGAGCGCAGTCTGGAGATCTTTCGTCCGGCCAACCCCGACATCCGTGGCAAGGCGCTGATCGACGTAGTAGATACCACGGTCACGCCGATGGGCCGGCGACTGTTGCAGCACTGGCTGCGGAACCCGCTCTTGTCCGTGGCGGCTATTGAAGCCCGACACGCCGGGGTGGCCGAGTACGTCGATACGCCGGCGGTGCTGGAGGCGGTGCGCGGCGCGCTCGCTCCGGTGCGCGACCTGGAACGTCTGGTTGCCCGCTTTAGTTGTCGCGTGGCGAATCCCAAAGACTGCGCGGCCCTGCGGGATTCCCTGGCGCAAATCCCCGGCGTGAGCCGCGCGCTGGAAACGGTCCGGAGTCCGCTGCTGCGGCAACAGCGCGAACAACTGCACGCCGACCTGGGTCCCTTACCCGACACCCTGGCGCGCGCCTTGGTCGAGGTGCCGCCCGTTCACCTCCGAGAAGGTGGCGTCTTTGCGGCAGGCTATCATGCGGAGTTGGACCGCCTGCAGGCGATTGCCGCGGATGCCAAGCAATGGCTGGCCGCGCTTCAGGCCCGAGAAAGTGAGCGCACCGGCATCCCTTCGCTCAGAATCGGCTATAACCGGGTCTTTGGCTACTATCTGGAAGTCTCCAAGACCCAGCTCAATAAGGTGCCTGACGCCTATATGCGGAAACAGACCCTCGCCAATGCGGAGCGATTTATTACGCCTGAGCTGAAAGAGTACGAGGATCAGATTCTCAACGCCCAGGACCGCGCGGTCGCCCTGGAGCAGGAGCTCTTTGCCGAATTATGCGAGCTGGTCCTCCAGTCTATGAGCCAGATTCAGGCGCTTGCGCAGGCGTGTGCCCAGCTTGACGGCTTGGCCTGTTTTGCGTGGCTGGCGGTCAATCAGCACTACGTGCGACCCGAAATGTCAGAGGCGGCCGAACTGTCGATCGTGGGCGGACGGCACCCGGTTGTCGAGTCGCTGCTGGGACGGAGCGCCTTTGTCGAGAATGATGTACAGCTCAATCGGGCGGATCAGCAGTTCCTGCTGTTGACCGCCCCCAATATGAGCGGCAAATCCGTGTATTTACGCCAAACCGCGCTGATTGTGCTGCTGGCCCAGATCGGTTCATTCGTGCCGGCCACGCGCGCCCGGATTGGTATTGTGGATCGGATTTTTACCCGCATCGGAGCCTCCGATAATCTGGCCCTGGGGGAAAGCACGTTTGCCGTAGAAATGATCGAAACCGCCCAGATCCTGAACGCGGCCACCGAACGGAGTCTGCTGCTGCTGGACGAGATCGGGCGCGGAACCTCGACGTCGGATGGTCTGTCCATTGCCCGGGCGATTATCGAATTCCTGGTTGATGACGACGGACCGCGGCCCCGGACCCTGTTTGCCACCCATTTTCACGAACTCACCGACCTGCAACGCCTGCTGCCCGGCCTGGTGAATTACACCTTTGCCGTGCGTGAATGGCAGGATGAGGTGGTGTTTCTGTATAAGGTCATCGCCGGCGCGTCGGATCAATCGTATGGCATTCATGTGGCCAAGCTGGCCGGCCTGCCGCGGGCGGTGACGGAGCGGGCGGAAGAGATTCTCAAGGATCTCGAAGGCTCGGCCGGGCTGGTCCGGCCGGCCAAAAAACGTGCTCGGGCAAGGGCGACGAAAACCCCGCCCCTGGTAAAAGAAGCCTCCGCCCAGCTCGGCCTCTTTGGGCAGGCCGGTGAGTCCTAGCATGGACCGTATTCGTCTGCTGGATCCACATACGATTGAGCAGCTCCGGGCGGGCGAAGTCATTGAGCGGCCCGCCTCGATTGTCAAAGAGCTGGTCGAGAATGCGATTGACGCCGGCGCGCGCGCGATCAGCGTGTCGATTGCCAAGGGCGGGATAGATGAAATCGTTGTCCAGGACGACGGCAGCGGCCTGACGCCGGAGGATGCGCCACTCGCCTTCCAGCGCCACGCGACCAGCAAAATACAATCCAGCAATGATCTCTTTCTCCTGACAAGCTTGGGGTTTCGGGGTGAGGCGCTGGCCAGCATCGCTACGGTGACGCAGGTCGAATTGCTCTCCCGGACAGCGGACGCCATCGCAGGGGTGCGCGTCCGGGCGGCCGGCAGTGCGCCGCTAGAGACAAGCCCCGCCGGCTGTCCGCCGGGCACGACGGTGAGCACGCGGCATTTGTTTTTTAATACCCCACCCCGGCGCGCCTTCCTCAAATCCCCGACCGCCGAAAGTCATCAGGTGCATGAGGTGTTGATCGCGCTGGCCTTGTCGCGTCCGGCCATCCACTTTCGCTTTCAGTCGGACGGACGCGAGGTGTTCCAGGCGCCGCCTCAAGCCGAGCTCGGCCTGCGCGCGCGGGCGGTTATCGGCAAGGAGTGGGGCCAGGACTTCCTGGCGCTCCCGAGTGCGGAAACAACCCTGGCCGAAGAGGGGGTTGGGCTGACCGGCCTCATCAGTCCGCCCAGTCGCAGCCGCAATACCCGGACCGGACAATATTTCTTTGTGAATGAGCGGCCGGTGAAAAGCCCGCCGGTGTCCTCTGCCCTGAGTCGCGCTTACGCAGAACTCCTGCCGGCGGGACGTTTTCCCCTGGGGATACTCTTTCTGACTGTCCCGACTGACCAGGTTGACGTCAACGTCCATCCCACCAAGCGCGAGGTGAAATTCAAAGAGGAGCGCCAACTCCTCCGGCTGGTCGTCCAGACCGTCAGGGAGACGCTTGATCGGGCCAATCTGTTCAAAAAAATTGAGCTTCCGGCCGCTGATCTGCCCGGCGACCAGCGGCTGGCCGACAGCCGAAGCGAGGGTCTGGATCGTGCTGAGAGTCGCGCCTTGGACAGCGCGGTCCCGAGACCCGACCCGGCCGATTACCCCAGACCCCACAGCCGTCGCCAGGCCGCTGGCGCGTATGGAGCCCGGTCTGAGCCAGGCCTACGCCTGCTGGACAAGCCGCGGGTCCACGAGTCAGAGGCCGCCCCGCCGGGTCCGGCCCCCTCACAATCGACCTTGTGGCAGCGACCCGACGGCAGCGCATTCCGTGTGGTTGGCCAGAGCCATGAGTTGTTTGTCCTGGTTGAAGCGGCCGGCGAACTCTGGATTGTGGACCAGCACGCGGCGCATGAGCGTATTATGTATGAGCAGGTGCTCGACAGCCTGCGACACCAACCCAGCGCGACGCAGCCCTTGCTGGTACCCGTCACTTTTGATTTATCGCCCGCCGCGTGCAGTGCCTTAGAGGAACTGCACGACTATCTCGTCCAGGTCGGCTTTGACATTCAGCCGTTTGGGGGGAACACGTTTCAGGTCCAGGCCGCGCCGGCCTATTTTCGACCGGCTGACACGCCGGCGCTGTTGAGCGAACTGGCCGAAGCCCAGGCCGAAGGGCGCTCGGACAATTCCATTGAGGCCAAACAAGAAGACTTGGCGGCGCGTATCGCCTGTAAGGTAAAATCGATTAAAGCCGGCCAGACGCTGACCCCGGAGGCCATGCACGCCCTGGTGAAAACGCTGCTGGATTGTCGCTCGCCGTTTACCTGCCCGCACGGCCGGCCAACCATGGTCCGCTATGCGGTGCGCCAACTCGAACGCCAGTTTGACCGGCGCTGAGAGCGGAGCGCTGGCGACTGTCCATTTCAAGCCTGCTTGTCTTCAGTAAATAGTCTCATTATGGTTTCGATATGGTTCCACTTTGGATCATTTATGAGAAGAGAATAAAGATGCCAACATTGACTATTAAGAACATGCCGGATGAGCTGTACCTCAGGCTGAAGCAGAGCGCGACTGATGAGCGCCGAAGTATGAATAATCAGGCGATTGCCTGTTTAGAGCGGGCGTTACAGCTTCCACCCGTTGACGTTGAGCGAGTGCTTGCCCGCACCCGAGCTCTGCGAAGAAAGACGACCGGGCTCCCCTTAACGGATAGGCTGCTGGCACGGGCAAAAAGTGATGGCCGGCGGTGATTGTCGTTGACACCAATCTGATTGCCTATCTCCACATAGAAGGAGAACGAACGCCTCAGGCGCAGCGGGCACTGCGGAAAGACCCTGAATGGGCCGCCCCGCTTCCCTGGCGTTCAGAATTCCGGAATGTGTTGGCATTATACCTGCGCCAACAGGCCTTCTCACTTGATGACGCTCAGGCCATTATGCAGCACGCAGAATCTCTCCTGCAGGGAAGAGAATATGAAGTGTCATCGCGGCGCGTGCTGGATAGTGTCGGGTCTTCCCGCTGTTCAGCCTATGACTGTGAATTTGTGGTGTTAGCACAAGACTTACAGTACCCTCTGGTGACGGCTGATCGGCGGATATTGTCGAATTTCCCAGCAACCGCTATTTCGCCGGATATCTTCGTTTTGTAGACTTTTTTGAGGTGACCCGTGCAGATCGGCGCATTACCCCTCTCTACCAATCTGCTCCTGGCTCCGCTCGCGGGCTACACGACCCTGCCGTTTCGGTGGTGCATGCGCGAAGTGGGCGGCTTCGGTCTGGCGACAACCGAGCTGGTCCATGCCCGGTCGTTGCTTGAAAAAAATCGGCGCGCCTTTGAGTTGATTGAAACCCGCCCGGAAGACAGCCCGCTGAGCGTCCAACTCTTTGGTCCGGTGGCCGAAGAAGTCCGCGATGCGGCCGTCTGGCTTGAGGAGCAAGGGGCGGCTGGCATTGATATCAACATGGGTTGCCCGGTTGAAAAGGTCGTCAAAATCGGCGCCGGCGCGGCCATGTTAAAAGACCCGAAAAAAACCGGCGCCTTCGTCCGCACGGTGACCCGGGCGGTCAAAATTCCGGTGACGGTCAAGACGCGCCTGGGCTGGGACCGGACGCAGCTCGATGCGCCGGTGCTGGCACCCGTTCTTGAAGATGCCGGTGTTGCGGCCCTGACCATACACGGCCGCACGCGGGCCGAAGCCTTCCGGGGCGCGGTCGACCTCGACGGTATTCGCGCGGTCGTGGCATCCGTCCGGAGCCTGCCCGTTTTCGGAAACGGCGATGTGTGTGACGCGCCAACCGCCAAACGCATGCTCGAAGCAACCGGCTGCGCGGGCCTGGTGATCGGCCGCGGCGCGCTGACCAACCCCTGGGTCTTCCATGATATTCAGGCCGGCCTGCTGGGGCGTCCGGCTCCGCCCGCGCCACCATTGGCCGCCCGCGTTGCCTTTATGACACGGCATTTTGAACGAGCGGTGCAGCAGCGGGGAGAGCCCCTGGCCTGCACTCAGTTCAGGAAGGCCATAGATTGGTATGCCAAGTCTTTTGGGCCCTGTCGGCCGCTGCGTTTAGCCCTGAAGGAACTCAGCAGCCGGCAGCAGTATTACCAGCTGGTCGGCCAGTTTTTGGAGTATCGCCGCCGGCATCCGCTCTCCCCGCGTGAGAACCCTCCGGCTGTGGACTCCGTATCCGTCTGATCCTTCTCCTCCTCCGGTTGACAATCATCTCCGGTTCGCGTCACAATGACGCAAAAGTATGCGTCTATATTACGCAAACTGAGGCGCGTCAACTGGAGAGCGATTATGCACAACCGATCGACCGGCCCTCAAGAAAAGACTCCGCACCAACTCTACGAGCACCTGGCGCAACTCGACAGCGGTTATACGCTGGAGGCTTGCACCCAATATGCAGCCTGGATTCATGAGATTCACGAGTTGAAGCGCCGGCATAATGCCGTGATCCTGGCCCACAATTACCAACGTCCGGAGATTTTTGAGGTCGCCGACGTGATCGGCGATTCGCTCGAATTGGCCCGCCAGTCAAAACAGGTTGGGTCTGACCTGGTTGTCTTTTGTGGGGTGCATTTTATGGCCGAGACGGCCAAGATCGTGAATCCTGAGCGCACGGTGCTGCTGCCCGACTTGCAGGCTGGTTGCTCTCTGGCCGAGAGCATCACCGGGGAGGCCTTGGCTGATCGGAAGGAAGAGCTGCGCCAGGTCTATCCCGATCTCCAGGTGGTTTGCTACGTCAACACGACCGCGGATGTCAAAGCCGAATCCGATGTGTGTTGCACCTCGTCGAACGCGATCCAGGTAGTGGAAGCGCTCGACACGGAGAACATCCTCTTTGTGCCTGACGAAAATCTGGCCCGCTATGTCCAGAACGAAACCGGCAAGAATATTATTGCCTGGCAGGGGAACTGCTACGTCCATCACCAGATCACGCCAGAGCAGATTCAGGAGGTACGGGACAAACTCCCGCAGGTCACAGTGCTCGTCCACCCCGAGTGCCGGGAAGATGTGCTCGTCCTGGCGGACGCCGTGCTCTCGACCAGCGCCATGCTGCGCTACGCCAAAGAAAGTCCGGCTCAGGAGTTTCTGATCGTCACGGAGTGCGGTCTGTCGGACCGCTTGCTGTTGGAAGTCCCGGAGAAGAAATTCTACAAGAGCTGCAAGCTGTGCGCCTATATGAAGATGATTACGCTCGAAGGGGTGCGGGACTCGCTGCGTGACGGACGTTTTGAGATTACGCTGCCGGAAGAGATCCGAATCGGCGCCCAGCGTTCACTTGACCGTATGCTGGCCCTCAATGCATAGTATGCGTTTGTGGGCAGAGCAAACGCGGGCCAGCGTAGCGCCAAACAAATTCATCCGCGGGTAGCCGTTGATGCAGTGCTCTTTACCCTTACCCAGGGGGCGCTGCGCACGCTGCTGGTGAAAATCAAGCAGGGCGGGTTCGCGGGTCGCTGGGCTTTCCCCGGTGGTCTGGTGCAGGTGGACGAATCGCTCGATGCCGCGGCCCAGCGCGAGCTGTATGAAAAAACAGGGGTGCAGGACCTCTACCTGGAGCAATTGTATACGTTTGGCAGTGCGACCCGAGACCCCTCCGCACGAACCGTGTCGGTCGCCTATTTTGCCCTCGTCCCGCCGCTGGCGCAGACTCCCCAGCTTGGGGAAAAATACGCGGACATTGCCTGGTTCCCGGTGCACGACCTGCCCGAGCTTGCCTACGACCATAACGCCATAGCGGAATATGCGCTGCAACGGCTCCAGAGCAAATTGGGCTATGCGAATATCGTCTACAGCCTCCTGCCGCAGGAATTTACGGTTGCGGAGCTACAGGGGGTGTACGAAATCATTCTCGATCGGCGGTTGGATCGTCGCAATTTCAGGCGAAAAATTATCGGCTCGGGTCTGCTCAAGCCGTTGTCGAAAACCCGGCGGGGTGCGCATCGACCGGCTCAACTCTATACGTTTTCCCAGCGCCAGCCCATGCAGCTTGACGTGCTGTAGCCGTCGGTGGGAGCCGGCCGCGGCGTGGTTGGGCCGGGTAGGGATGTATGGTAGCGTGAGGGGCGGCTCACCGGCCGAAAGGAGATGCTAGGCATGGTCATCCGTATGGTAGGCGCCCTCATGCTCGTCTTGGGTCTCGGTGCCGTGCTCGCCGCACCAGAGCAGATTGTCTCGGCCGAGACGAGTCCGGCTCCCGAAACCACGCCTGCGCCAGAAAAGCACCAAGCAGGAGTACCGCTCTCGACCCATACCAGTCCGCCCGCCACCTTATCCCCAGACCTGTTCAGCGGAGCAGTCAGAGAGGGCTATGTCATCGCCCAAACCATCCCGGACGTGTTGGCCGAACTGCACTGCTACTGTGGCTGTGATCGGTCCATGGGGCACGGCAACCTCCTGGATTGCTTTGTGGACGATCACGCCGCCGGCTGAATGCACTGTTTACACGAAGCGCAGGATGCGCAGGCGTTATTTGAAGCAGGAGCCCCACCGGAAGTCATCCGGGATTTTATTGATCAGAAGTACGGCCAGTAGGGCAGGGCACGACTTAGGCGTCTTTGAGATAAAAACGGACACCACACACCTCCACCTGATCGTCCGACACCCGGCGCCCACGCCGCTCGGCAGCGGTCAGGAGCCCCTGGATATCAGTAACAACAAGATCGACTCCGCCCAAACCATCTCCGCGCCCATCCGTAGCCTCAACAAACCGCAGGTTGGCATTTTCCAGCGGCAGGCTCAGGCGACCGTGAGCGTCCTGCTGGAGGGGAATGCCGGCGATGTCTGCCCAGCGCTGGGCCATTGAGTGCGGGTCATGGGACTGCAACTCAACGGCTGAGTAGCCGCTGACCACATCCGTCCGCCGGGCGGTGTCCCAGCCATCCCCACCGGCGGGTTCCCAATGCCCTTCGGGCTCGTTCTTCGGGTCCCAGTCGAGTTCAAAGAAGGCGCCGCCCGTGTCGCCCGGGTGGAGCTGCATACACTGAAAGCCGTGAATATCCCGCTCCCAGGCGATACGCACGCCGAGCTCCTGCGCCCGGGTCTTGCGCGCCTGTTGCGTTGCGCGGCTCTCGCACTGGCAGATGACCATATAGCCGCCATCGCCGTTGCGACGTTGCAGAAAGCGACCGGCCGCGGTGTTGTCTTTGGTCGGTGCGACGACCTCAAAAAAATTTGAGCCAATCGGCAACAGGGAGTTCTCCAGGCCGAAAACGCCCACGCCTGCATCAACAAAACACACCTCAAGGCCGAATATGGCTGTGAGGTCCTCGACCACGGGCGCGAGCTTGTCCGCAACGAAACAGATCTGTCGTAAGCGTATAGTCATCACTCTTTCCTCTCAGGTGTGAGCGTATGTTCGACTCTGATTCTGGTATCGGAACTCTCCGGGTATTGCTAGCGGTCTCATTTCTGGCGCGCTTGCTCGGGCTGTGGGAAGTATTGTAACCTGAGGCCTCGGATCACAAGGAGGCCCAATGGCTCAAGCTGAACGTGGTAGCGTCCTCACCCTCTTTGCCGTCCTGTTCGCCGTCCTGGCAATATCAAATTTGCTGAAGCCCCTCCAAATTAATGAGGAGACCGGCTTTGTGCTGTTTGGTTCTCGGCTGTCCGGGATGCCAAACGCGCTAGCCGGCATCGTGGCCGGCCTGTATTTGCTCGTCTATGCCTACGGCATCTGGCATATGAAACGTTTCGTTGTGGGGATGGCGCATGCGTATGCGCTCTACGTCATTCTGAACCTCCTGCTCTTTATGTACCGCGCCGCCCCAGAGGCCAATCAGTTGGGTCTCTTCTATCTCCTCTACTCCGTTGTTGCGGTTGGTGTCTCGCTGGGATCGGCCATCATTCTGACGAAGCGCAAGGCCGACCTCGCCTAGGGACCGACCGGCCTGGGATAAAAAAGAATCTGCGACTAGCATTCTCACTCTTTGTCAGGTATGCTGGGCCGACATAACACGAGAACGAACCGCGAGCAGGTCTCTTTTCCCTTGTAAGAAATCCCGCTCAGAAGCGGGTCTCGGGTTGCCCAGACCCGAGTTCCACGTTTCCCAGGTTCCGTATACTAACACGATGTGCTGACGCATGGTCAGCGCTCATATCAGTCCGCGCACCTGGGTAGCGCGGAGAAAGAGATGGTCCTTTGACAACACAGAGTCCGCGGAACGGTCTTGCCGATTGTTCCGAGTTTTCCGAGCTTGGGCTGATGCCCGAGCTCTTACGCGCCCTTGAAGATGCGCAATACGAAACCCCCACCCCGGTTCAAGCCCGGGCGATTCCGGTTGCCCAGAGCGGCAAGGATATGCTCGCTTGTGCCCAGACCGGGACGGGCAAGACGGCCGGATTTCTGCTGCCCATTCTGCAACGTTTCGCCCCCGCAGAGCCGGGGGCAGTCCGGGCTTTAGTGCTGACCCCGACGCGCGAACTTGCCGTCCAAATAGGGGAAAGTGCCCGCACCTACGGGAAATACGTGCCGGTCCGCTCCACCGTGGTCTACGGTGGTGTCGCGCTCGGACCGCAAGTCGACCAACTCCGGCGCGGGGTGGAGCTGTTAATCGCAACCCCCGGACGCCTGCTCGATCATTTGAATCGCGGCAACGTCCGGCTCGCCGACGTCGAGGTGCTCGTCCTGGACGAAGCCGACCGTATGCTGGATATGGGTTTTTTACCCGATGTCCGGCGTATTCTGGCCACCCTACCTAAAACGCGCCAAACGCTTTTGTTCTCCGCAACCATGCCACAGGAGATTGAGCGCCTGGCCCAAGACACCTTGAGAGAGCCCGAGGTGATTGATGTCGGGCGTCGGGCGACGCCGGTCGCGACGCTGCGCCACGTGCTCTATTTGGTGGAAGCCGACCGCAAAAACGATCTGCTGTCCTATCTCCTCCAGCACGGCAGCCTCAAGCACGTGCTGATCTTTACGCGGACCAAGGTCCGGGCGGAGCGACTGTCCAAACGGCTGTCCCAGACGAATCGCCGGGTAGCCGCCCTGCATGGCGATAAGAGCCAGCGCGTCCGTACCCAGGTGCTCAATGATTTTAAGAGCGGCAGAGTCGATGTCTTGGTTGCGACCGATGTGGCCGCGCGTGGCCTGGACGTCGAGGGCATTTCCCATGTGGTGAATTTTGACGTTCCCAACCGAGCGGAAGATTACGTTCACCGCATCGGCCGGACCGCCCGCGCCATGGCGACCGGGGAAGCGCTCACCTTTGCCTCGTCCGACGAGGTCGAAGCCGTGCGCGCCATCGAGAGCCTGTTGGATAAAGAGGTCCCCCGCAAGATGATCAAGGGGTTTGAACCTACGCATTTCACCCTCCGCCGGTTTGCGAAGCCGGCGACCTCGCGCGGGGCGCGTATTGCCAGCGGCGCCATCCGGCACTTCAGTCCGGGAGGCCGACGACGGAAGAGCGCGTAAATACTCTGAAGCGGTTGGTGATGAGCACGCTCACCCAGGGCGTGCTGCTGTTGAGATCAATGCGGCAGGCCACGAGCCACGGCCCGTGACCTGCTGCCCGTACTTCAGCCGCGTTCGACAAACTCCAGAATATTGCCCTCGGGGTCCTTGATCATGGCGATCCGGGTGCCGGGGCGGATTTCGGTTTCCGGGATGGTGAACTCCGCGCCCTTGTCCTTGAGGGCGGCGCACAGCCCGCTCAGGTCTTTGATCACAAAGGTGAGATAGCCGATGCCCAGGCGTTTGCCAAAACCGTTGGCTGCGGCCGGCGGGACTTCTTTGGGGTCCATGAGCTTGATGTCGCTCGTGCCGTGCCGGAAGCGATGGATGGTGCCAAAGGCGGTCGGCACTTCCTCGGTCTTTTCCAGGCCCAGCGTGCCCTGATAAAAATCGAGCATGGTAGCGATGTCTTTGACAAAAATACCAACGTCTATTGAGTCTTTTGCGGGTTGTAGCACTGAGAACTCCTTTTCGTGGTTAGCTATCCGCGAACGCCTTTGAGGTCGATCAGCTCGACCTTATAGCCATTGGGGTCTTCAATAAAGGCGATCACCGCGCCGCCGTGCGCCATCGGGCCGGGCTCGCGGACCACGCTGATGCCTTTTCCTTTGAGTTCATCGCAGGTCTGATAAATATCATCCACGCCGATAGCCAAATGCCCAAAGGCGTTCCCCTGGTCATAGCTCGACGTGCCCCAGTTATGCGTCAGTTCGACGACGGTACTGTTCTTTTCATCACCGTAGCCCACAAAGGCCAGGGTAAACTCACCGCCCGGATAGTCCTTTTTGCGCAGCAGCTTCATGCCCAGCCCGTCGCAGTAGAATTTGAGTGACTCGTCCAAATCGTTGACCCGGATCATGGTGTGTAAGAACTCCATACTCTGCCCTCCTCGTAGTGCTGAGATTCGCTCGTATCTTCTTCTGCTTCCCCTATCCGGTTGCGACTCCGACTGTCAAGCAAGACCGTCGCCGATCATCTGAAAAATTGCGTGCTCTATGCGGGTCGCCTCGGCTTCAGAAACATGGGCCTCGTACACCGGAAAGAGTTCACGTTCCTCACAGCGAATATGCCGCTCCAAGAGTGTCCCGAATGAGGCCAGCAATGCTGTCAATTGCGACCCGTCAGGGGGCTGCTGGTCAAGTTGATGCACCAGCTCCCGCAGGGCCGCATGTTCCTCAAGGAGCCGGTCGAGCAGAGCAGACATCTGAGGCTGCATGACCCGAATCGCCGGAAAGAGGATGTCGGCTTCTGCGCTAAAATGGGGCGTCAAACTCTGCTGAAAAAAGCGCAGCGTATCCGCCGCTTGCTCTTGCCGGCTGTCGTGTGGCCGGCGCGTTTCGGGTAAGCCGTGCGTGATACGGAAGGCGAGCAGGAGGCCGTGATGATGCTCGCGCGACAGGGGGACCAGGCTGGGGTGACGCTTGGGCATTACACGTCTACGTCTGCGACCTTGGGCGCCCGCTCCATGATAAAGCTGAAGCGTGGCTGGACATCTTTGCCCATCAGCGTCCGGATGGCTTTTTTCGTTCGCTCGTCGTCGTGATTAGAGACCCGGAGCAAGGTGCGCGTGCGCGGGTCGAGTGTTGTTTCCTTGAGCGTGCGCGGATTCATCTCACCCAAGCCCTTAAAACGCTGGACCTGGGCCTTGCCGGCATGTCCATTTTGCTGGGCCAGCAGGCGTTCTTTGTCTGCGTCATCGTCTGCCCAATAAACTTCCTTGCCGATCTCGATTTTATACAGCGGCGGCTTGGCAATATAGACATAGCCAGCCTGAATCAGTTCAGGCAGATGAAGGTAGAAAAAGGTCAGCAGGAGCGTGCAAATATGGTTGCCGTCCGAATCGGCGTCCATCAACAGGCAGATTTTGTGATAACGGAGCTTGGTCAGGTCAAAATCCTTCCCCACGCCGCAGCCCAGGGCCGACACAAGGTCGTTTAATTCTTTATTGGTCAGGATTTTATTGAGTGAGGCCTGTTCCGTATTCAAAACCTTGCCGCGTAGCGGCAGGATGGCCTGAAAGCCCCGGTCGCGGCCCTGCTTGGCCGAGCCGCCGGCAGAATCTCCCTCAACAATGAAGAGTTCGCTGTTGGCCGGGCTGGTTGAGGAACAGTCGGCTAGCTTGCCGGGCAGGTTCAGCCGATGGGAGACCGCCCCCTTGCTGCGCACGCTTTCCAGAGCCGCGCGTGAGGCCGTGCGGGCGCGGGCCGCCAAGATCACCCGCTGGGCTATCGTTTCGGCCTGGGAGCGGTTATGCAGCAGGAAATTCTCCAGGGCGGTGCGGACCAGGCCGTCAATTTGGGCGCTGGCTTCCGGGTTGCCGAGTTTTTCTTTGGTCTGCCCCTGAAACTGGGGCTGTTTGAGATACAGGCTGAGGATGGCGACCAGCCCTTCGCGCGTGTCGTCGGCGGTAATGGTCAGCCCTTTGGGCGTCAGGTTGTTGACGTTGATGTAATTGCGTACCGCCTTGACAATGGCGGTCTTTAAGCCGGCTTCATGCGTCCCGCCGAAGGGGGTAGGGATGCCGTTCACAAACGAGTGGATGCGTTCTTCGGGTGATTCCGTCCAGGTCAGCACACACTCCAGGGGGGGCGAGGTGGCGCGTTCAATATGGAAGACGTCCTGAATAACCGCCTTTTTGTCGCCGTCGGCGAGCAGTTTGCGGAGATAGGCTTTGAGGCCGTCTTGATACAGGAACTGCTGGGTGTGCCCGCTTGTCTCGTTCCGAAAGACGAGCAGCAGCCCTTTGTGCAGATAGGCTTTGGCTTCCAGTCTTTCGGCAATGCGCTCGGGTGTGAAGGTAATCGACGGAAAAATATCGGGGTCGGGGTGAAAGGTGAGGGTGGTGCCATGTCCGCGTACCGCATCGATTTGCTTGAGCGGTGTTGTGGCCTTGCCGCGGCGAAAGCACTGTTCCCACTCCACCCCGTCCCGGCGGATACGAACCTGCATATGGTCGGCCAGGGCGTTGACCACGGAAGCCCCCACGCCGTGCAGCCCGCCGGAGTGGGCGTAATTCCGGTCGCCGAATTTCCCGCCGGCATGCAGGGTGGTCAGAATCAGCTCCAGGGCCGGCTTCTTGAACTGCGGATGCAGGTCTACCGGAATCCCGCGGCCATTGTCGGCCACGCTGACGCTTGAGCCGTCCTTATGCAGGCTCACCTCAATGCGGTTGGCATGGCCGTTCATGGCCTCATCCACCGCGTTATCGAGCAGTTCCCAGACGAGGTGATGCAGCCCCGCACTATCAACCCCGCCGATATACATGCCGGGTCTTTTGCGAACCGGGTCGAGCCCCTCAAGAACGGTAATATCCTTTGCCGTGTAGGCTTGCTTTTGCGTTGCCATATTACGCCTCAGCCTCCTCCGCTCCGCCATTCGCGCCGCGCGTCGTTTTGCCGCACCCCGACCAGCACTGATCGTTTGACCACCCGCCGGCCCTTGCCGGCCCGTTTGCCTAACGGAATCTCCCGCAGTGGGATTTTCCGCTCTTTGCCGTCTGTATTGATAACCGTCACTCCCGCGCCGGGCTGGCTTGTGACCGCCCCAACCAGACGGTCGTCTTGCTCCAGGCGCATGAGGATAACCCCGCGCCCGGCTCCGGATAATTCGGCAATATCTTCGGTTGGAAAAGCCAATATATACCCGGCCGCGGTGGCACACACCGTCCGGCCGCCGCGCACCGGCTGGACGCTAATGACTGCGTCGTCTGCGGACAAACGGGCGATTTTTCTCCCGTTGCGGGTGGTTTCTTCAACGCTGGGTTCAAAACGAAAACCCTGGCCCTTGGCCGTCGCCAGGAGCATGATGGGTCCCCGCTCGCCAGCCGGCTGGGGGGAGGCCGGGGGCGCAAACAGGTCGGTCTGACCCGGCTTGGCCGCGCCCGTCCCATTCGGTTGGGCCGGGCTCTCCGGGGGGCGGTCGCGGATAAGGCGGATGGTCACAACCTGTTCGCCGTCCTGAAAATTGAACAGGGTCTGGATGGGCTCGCCATAGCCGGTGGTCGCCGGCACGGTATTAATGCGTATGACGTAGAGCATGCCCCGGTTGGTGAAAACGGCCAGACGGTCCCGGGTTGTGCCCTGAAGAATAGCCTTGATGTCGTCGCCCTCACGCAGCCGGGTACTGGTTGGGTCCTTGAGTTCTCTGACCCGCTTAATCCAGCCGTCACGGCTGAGGACGACCGTGGCTTCCTCATGGACGATATAAGCGTCGGGGTCGTAAGTGAGCTGTTCGCCCGCGCGCAGGGCCGTCCGGCGGCGGTCGCCATACTGCTTGCCCAGCGCTTCCAGTTCGTCCCGTATGACCGTCCAGCGCTGGCTTTCACTGCTCAACAGCCACCGCAGCTCCTGGGCGCGGGCTTCTTTCTCCCGGCGTTCGGTTTGAATTTTCTCGACTTCTAATCGGGCGAGCTGGTAGAGGCGGATATCGAGAATGGCCTCGGCCTGGACCTCGGTCAACTGAAAACTGTGCTGGAGTTTTTCCCGCGCGTCCTTGCGGGAGGCCGCCGTCCGGATGAGGCGAATGACCGCGTCGAGCCGGTCGGCAATCAGGGCCAGGCCGGCAAGGATATGCAGGCGGGTTTCCAGCTCGTCCAACTCGTGCTCAAAGCGTTTGGTGACCACCGTAAAACGGAAATCCAGGAAGTGCCGGCACAGGTCGGACAGGCTGGCGCGCAGGGGTTGGCCGACTTCCGGGTTGCCGGTTGGAACCAGACAGGTCAGGTTGACCGAAAAGGAGGTTTGCAGCGACGTATGCCGACATAAATACGCCATGGCCAGTTCATCCGAGGTGTTGCCCTTGAGCTCAAGGACAATACGAATGTCATCGGTCGATTCGTCCCGGACATCGACGACCTGCGGGATTTTTCGGCTGCCGACGAATTCGGCGATCTTTTCCACCAGTTGGGCCTTGTTGACGGTATACGGCAGGGAGGTAATGACGACCTGACGCTTGCCGCGCGGCAGGCGCTCGACCTTCCACTCCCCACGCAGTTTGAGCGTCCCCTGGCCCTTTTCATATATCTCGCGCAGCTCGCTCTTGCTGGTCAGGATTTCCCCTCCGGTTGGAAAATCCGGGCCTTTGATATGCTTGAGCAGTCCCGTGCTGGTCAGCGTCGGGTCATCGATCAGGGCCAGCAGGGCCTTGATGACTTCCGTAAAATTATGGGGCGGAATGCTGGTGGCCATGCCAACCGCAATGCCGCTGGCGCCGTTGAGCAGGAGTTGGGGAATGCCGGACGGCAGGACGACCGGCTCATCCAGGGTGGCGTCATAGTTGGGACGATAGGGGATGGTTGCGCCGCGCAGGTCGCGGAACAATTCTTCAGACAGGGGTGCGAGCTTGACCTCGGTGTAGCGCATGGCGGCCGCGCTATCACCGTCGAGCGAGCCGAAATTGCCTTCTCCCTGCACCAGCGGATAGCGTAGCGAGAACGGCTGTGCCAAGCGCACCATGGCCTCATAGGCGGCCTGGTCGCCATGCGGATGATATTTGCCCAGGACCTCACCCACCACCGCCGCCGACTTGCGCGGCCGGGCATCGCCGCCGAGCCGCAGGTTTTGGTGCATGGCGTACAGCAGCCGCCGCTGGACCGGCTTGAGACCGTCACGGATGTCGGGTAAGGCCCGCGCGGTAATCACACTCAGGGCATAATTCAGATAGCGCGCTTCCGCTTCGGCCCCGAGGTCTGTGGTCAGGATTTGTTCCGCCACCGCCGCTTTCTTCATACATCCACCTCCACCCACCGGATTATAGGCGAAGTCAGGCTTGGTTCCAACGACCGAGGGAACGGCCGCTCACCCGGTGTTTATTCTTGCAAAGGACCAAAAAACTCCCGGGCCTGGGCAATCACAAAATCCGGCTTTTCTTCCGCAATAAAGTGACCGCACTCTTCGACCTGGCCGCCTGTCACGTCTTCTGCCACGCCTTGCCAAATGGGGACGAGGTCACCCAGAAAGGTCTGGCCGCCCCAGGCGCGGACCGGCATCTTGAGTTTTTCGGTACACGAACTCAGGTTCTCCAGGTCTTCATTGATGCCGGTGCGGTAATACTGGAACCCGGCGCGCAGCGCCCCTGGTGCGGAATAGACCCGGACGTATTCGGCCACATCCTCGTCGGTGAACACCTTTGGGCTATAATTGTACACGGTCGAATCATAGAAATGGCGCAAATAGGTTTCGACATTATTGCTGACCAGCTTTTCGGCCAGGTCGGGCATGCCGGCGTGAAAGAAGACGTGCCACAGCCGCTGGGCAACCGCGATATCCATTTTGTCGCCCTTGCGACCCAGGCCCGGAATCATATCCAGGATCATCAGCCGCTCGACCATTTCCGGGTGATCGTAGGCCAGATAGTAGGCGACCGCGCCACCCCAGTCATGGCCGGTCAGGCCGATTTTCTCAAAGCCGAGTGATTTAACGAGTGCATACACGTCTGACGCCAGGGTGCGTTTGTCATAGCCGCTCAGCGGGCGCTCGGAATCTCCCAGGCCACGCAGGTCGGGCGTGATGACGGTGAACTGCTCCGACAACGGCCCGATGATCTTGTGCCACTCATAGCTGCTCTGCGGCCAGCCGTGAACAAAAACCAGGGGATAGCCCGAGCCGGCAATCACATAGTGCATCCGAAAGCCGTTGACGGTTGCCACATGATGGGTGCCTGTGTCTGTCATACTTGTACTCCTTTTATTCCTGTTTTGTATCCGAAGCCCGGAACGGACGGCAAGAGGAGTGGGGCTGCTGCTGTCCGTTGCGTGTGGTAGGCTAACCAGTCATGGAGACGCCGGTTTTTCTGCGCGCCTGCCGGGGGGAGCCCACCCCGCATACCCCCGTCTGGCTGATGCGTCAGGCCGGGCGGTATATGGCCGAATACCGGGCCTTACGCGAACGGGTGCCCTTTCTCGAATTGTGCAAGACGCCCGACCTGGCCGCGCAGGTGACGCTTGAGGCGGTTGAACGCCTGGGCGTGGATGCGGCCATTCTCTTTTCGGATATCCTTCTCATTGTCGAGCCCCTGGGGGTCGGACTGGAATTCTCCGCCGGCGACGGCCCGGTTATCCACCGCCCGGTGCGTTCGGGCCAAGATATTGACGCTCTGGGTGAGGTGTCGCCCCAAGAGTCCGTTCCTTTCGTGTTTGAAACCGTCCGCAAGATTCGCCGCAGCCTGCCCAGCCATATCCCCCTGATCGGTTTCTCGGGCGCGCCGTTCACCCTGGCGTCGTATGTGATTGAGGGTGGCGCGTCGCGTCAGTATCTGGAAACCAAGCGCCTCATGTACCAGGACTCCGGGGCCTGGAACGCGCTGATGGAGCACTTGGTCCGGGCTATTACCGCCTATGTGAACGCTCAGATCGCGGCCGGTGCGCAGGCCATTCAGCTCTTTGATTCCTGGGTTGGCTGTCTGGCCCCCCAGGACTATCGCAGCTTTTTGTTGCCCCATATGCGGACGCTCATCCAGGGGCTGACGCCAGGTGTCCCCCTCATTCATTTTGGCACGGGTACGGCCGGCCTGCTGGAACTGCTGGCCGAAGCGGGGGGGGATGTGATTGGGGTGGACTGGCGGGTCGATCTTGATGCGGCCTGGCAGCGGATCGGCGCGGACCGGGCCGTGCAGGGCAATCTTGACCCCTTAGCTCTTTTTGCCCCCCAGGATACCTTACGCCAGCAGGTGCAACGTATCCTGGCTCAGGCCGGGGGCAGGGCAGGGCATATTTTCAACCTGGGACACGGCATTTTACCGCAAACCCCGGTTGATAATGTGATTGCACTGGTCGATATGGTGCATGAACTTTCGAGTCGTCAAACCTGATACGTCGCGGCATCAGAAAAACGCAACTCACAGCCTACTTCCTATGCAATACGACGCCGTTCTGCTGATCGCCTTTGGCGGGCCGGAAAAAATGGATGACGTGCGGCTCTTCTTGGCCAATGTCCTGCGCGGTCGTCCCGTGCCGCCGACCCGTCTGCAAGAAGTCGTCCGACACTACGAGCTTTTTGACGGCCGCTCGCCTTTGAACGAGATCACCTTTCGTCAAGCGCAGGCACTCCGACACCTCTTCGCCCAAGAAGGAACCCACCTGCCGGTGTATGTGGGCATGCGGAACTGGCAGCCCTATCTAGCCGAGACCCTGGAACAGATGCGACAGGACGGAGTGAAAAACGCCGTGGGCTTCATTCTTTCCGCTCAGCACAGCGAGGCCGGCTGGGAGCGGTATAAGACGAACGTGGCAGAGGCCAGAGAGCGTGTGGGGCCGCTCGCGCCCCAGGTGAGCTTCACCCCCGGCTGGCATAATCACCCTTTATTCATTCAGGCGGTTGCCGATCTGACGCAGCGGACGTTTTCGTTGATTCCGGCGGATCGTCGGGGCATCACACCTCTGGTCTATACCGCCCATAGTGTGCCGACCTCTATGCCGAGTACCCAGGAATACGTCCGACAGGTCGAAGAGGGCGCGCGTCTGGTCGCGGAACGCCTTAGACACGAAAACTGGTCGGTTGCCTATCAGAGTCGCAGCGGCCCGCCCCAGGTGGCGTGGCTGGAGCCGGATATCGGCGAGGTGCTCAAGGACCTGGCTGCCCAGGGGGCACGCGATGCGGTCGTCGTGCCCATCGGCTTTGTGTGTGACCACATCGAAGTCCTGTACGACCTGGATACGGAGGCGAGAGAGATTGCCGAACGGAACGGCCTGCATATGGTGCGTGCCCGGACGGTCAGTGCGCATCCAAGCTTTATTCTGATGATCGCCGAGGTGGTCCAAGCGACTCTGAACCAATAGACAGGGTGAGTGTCGCATCGCCCGCCACGAAACTGCCGCGCATGTCTCTTTCTCCAGAGCGTAACAGTCAGATGTCTCATATCGTCATTGTCGGTGGTGGTATTGCCGGTCTGGCCGCGGCCTACAGACTCGAAGAATTGAGCCGGGAACGTGGGCAGCCGCTGCGATTCACGCTGCTGGAAGCCAGCGACCGGCTCGGCGGTGTCATTGCAACGGAGCAGCGGGACGATTTTCTGCTCGAACTCGGGCCGGATTCCTTTATCTCGGAAAAACCCTGGGCTCTAGCCCTGTGTCGGCGTCTTGGTCTTGAGTCCGAACTCCTGGGCACCAACGACGCGCACCGGGCCACGTTTGTCGTGCACGCGGGGAAGCTTGAGCCCCTGCCGCAAGGCTTCATGTTGCTGGCCCCCACCCAATTTGGGCCCTTGTTGCGCTCGCGTATTTTTTCCTGGCCGGGCAAATTGCGCATGGGACTCGATCTGGTGCTGCCCAGGGCCACGGAACAAGCCGATGAAAGCCTGGGCTCGTTTGTCCGCAGACGGCTCGGGCGAGAAGCGCTCGAACGCATTGCGCAACCCCTTATTGGCGGCATCTATACCGCCGACCCCGACCAACTCAGCCTGGCCGCGACCATGCCGCGTTTTCTGCACATGGAGCGTGACCACCGGAGTGTGATTTATGCGCTCTGGCGGGCAGCTCGGCGCAATCCTCAGACGGCCAAGGGCGCGAGCGGGGCGCGCTGGAGTCTGTTTGTGACCCTGCAAAGCGGCATGCAGCGTCTCGTTGCTGCTCTGACCGAACGCCTCAGCCGCGGAACGCTACGTCAGGGCTGTCCGGTAACGAGCGTCCGCTCTCAGCCGGCCGGCCCCTCACGCTGGACGGTGGACTGTGCCGACGGTTCCCGCCTGCACGCCGACGGCCTGGTGTTGGCGACGCCGGCCTTTGCCGCAGCGCAGCTTGTGCATGGGCTTGACCCTGCTTTGAGTCAGCACCTCTCCGCTATCCCCTATAGCTCCACGGCCACAGTGAATATGGCCTATCGTCGCGACCAGATTCCCCATCCGCTGAACGGCTTCGGTTTTGTGGTGCCGCGAGTGGAGCGGCGTTCCATTCTTGCCGGGACCTTTTCGAGCGTGAAATATGCAGGACGAGCGCCGAGCGAGCACACTCTGTTACGCACCTTTGTCGGGGGTGCTCTTCAGGCCGAGCTGTTTGAGCGGGACGACGCTGAAATCCGGGCGCTGGTCCGCGCTGAGCTGCGCCACTTGCTTGGGATTGAGGCCGCACCCCTCCTGACCCGCATTGCCCGCTATCCGCGCTCCATGCCGCAGTATCGCGTCGGGCATCTTCAACTCGTTGACGAGATCGAAACACAGGCGACCGGGCATCCGGGTCTGGCGCTGGCCGGCAATGCCTATCGCGGGGTTGGTCTGGCCGACTGTGTGCGGAGTGGCGAGGCCGCGGCCGAGGCGGTGTTTGCCGAGTGTGAGGCCTGATAGATCAGAATACCTCCTGTGGCGGTTAAACATCTCAATGGGGCTGACTTTCACCGAGATGTTCCCTGGGCGGTCCCCTGACTGAGGCTGCGGCGTCGCCGACGTGAAGGCCAGCAATACGCCAACAGGCCACCCGTTGTCCCAACACTCAAAATCCACAGCCATATCGTTGCCATGTTGTCAAATGGAAAAGAGTTGGACACCGCACTGCGTGCAAGTCTGAACGTCAGAAACCACGTCGTTAGAAACGCGATTCCCGGCATAGCCACAGCTAGGGCGTGTTCACACTATATTTGTTATACTTTCTCAATGGAGCTTACCCAACAGCAGTACGAGCACCTCAAGGATCTGCTTCCGCGGCAGCGCGGGAATGTGAAGGGAGACAATCGGCCAGTGCTGGCCGCGCTTCTGTACATTGTGGAGCAGGGGTGTAAGTGGCGGGGCTTACCGGAGCACTTTGGGAATTGGCATACGCTCTATACGCGCCTGAATCGTTGGGCGAAGAACGGGGTCCTGGACCGGGTCTTTGCCGCGTTACAGCAGCAGCAGATCATCCGCGTGCGGGTCGAAGTGGTCTCGCTGGATAGTACGGTGATCAAAGTTCATCCGGACGGGACGGGGGCGCGAAAAAAAACGGGCCGCAAGCCCTCGGGAAGTCTCGCGGCGGCTGGACGACCAAGATTCATCTGGTTGCCGCGGATGCTTGCACCGCCGTGAGGTTTTCGCTGTCGCCGGGCCAAGCTGGCGCTGCGCCTGAGGGACGGAAATTGCTGAGTGAAACGGCCCTGTGGGCCGACTACGTCGTGATGGATCGTGCCTATGAGGGGGAGGAGACACGTCAGTGTGTGCGTGATTTAGGGGCCACGCCGGTCGTGCCTCCCAAGAGCAATCGTACCGCGCCGTGGCCGTACGACCGCGAGAAATATAAGAAACGCAATGAAGTAGAACGGCTCTTTCGCCGCCTCAAGGGCTTCCGCCGTATCTTTTCCCGGTTCGACAAATTGGATGTGGTGTTCGCCTTCTTCATCCACTTCGCGCTCATCATCGAAGCCCTCAGAAGTGTGAACACGCCCTAGAAAACGCAACCAATAGGGGAGCGCTACGACGGCGATAGCGGCCATCAAGACGACGACCGGTCCCATAAGCGCGACTTCGAGTGGGAAAGCTGCGCTTGCAGGAAGAGTATCTATCGTTACTCGGAGAAACTCCAAGTGATGTCCCAGCCAGGGTGTCAGGGCCCCCAACACGAGAAAGGCAAGGATCAGGCGGGATTGTCCGAGGAGCCAGCGTAATACGTAGCCGACACCCAAACCGACAACAAAGAAGCAACCGGCGGCTATGAGCGGAAATAAGGGCATGTGGAAAAGCCTTTATATACGCCCTATCCAAAAACAACAGACCTGCCCACACAAGTCGGACCGGTGTCCTGCAACCCGAACCTCTAGCCTTTACCTCACATTTACTTGAGTACTCGGGGAGGGGTTGCTATGGTGCTGCCTCATTTCAGGTAATGGAGGGGGGTTGGGGCAAGTGATTCGGGTATTTCCCCGTATTGAGAACGCCAAGCTCATGGACCTGTTTCGGAAGGGCGTTGAGGGGCAGTGGTCAGCGGCCGAAATTGACTGGACGCAGCCGTTGTCGCTCGACCGTCACGAACAGCGTGCTTTGGCCAGGGTGCTGACCCCCATCTATCTGGGTGAGCAAACGGCTATGATCGGCGCCAGCTCAACCATCCCGCAATGTTTCGCCGCCCATGAGACCGAAGCCCAACTCTATCTCTCCACCTTTCTTTTGGACGAAGCGCGTCATTTCGATCTCTTGACCCGCTTCTATAATACCCTGAACCAGCGGCCGCTTGAGGTCCGTCAACTCAAAGATATGTTCCGCTATCAGGCGCGCCTGTTCAAATCGCGCGATCGGATCGAATGGCTGTGGGGCATACTGCTCAGCGATATTCTGGCCCGCCATTTCTACAGCATCTTAGCCAAAGCCCACCCCGATTCTCTCTTTGCCTCCATTGCGAATCGTATCTTACGCGACGAGGCCCGCCACCTGGCGTTTGCCGAACTCTATCTCCGGGCGGTGTTGGAACGTGAACCGCAGTTCGGTCCGGCCTTTCTCAAGATGCGGGATGAATTATTACGGCTGATGGAGTCGATGTATGCGGCCCTGAAAGCCGAGGCGCTGCTGATCGGTATCGATGGGCAGACTTTGTTTGGTAGGGTGAGGCGGGACATTGAGAACAAGGCCCGGCGTCTGCACCTCTCCGCAGCGGAAAGACCGGCAGAAGAATGAGTCGGCCGACCCCGCCCGCCAAAAATACTTCCGCTGCCCGCTTCCCCCGTTGGCCGCGCGGCAATACGCCCCAGTGGATTGCCGAACGCCAAGAACGCCTGCGGGCACTGGCCCACTGGGGGAATGAATACCAGCACGTATTAGACGGTCAACTCGATGCGCTCGCCCCTTTCCAGGAGTGTTTGACCGGCCAGATGACGCTGCCCGTCGGGGTCGTCGGGCCGCTGAGGCTGAACTGGGGGCAGTACGAACTCGACCAGCACGGCCAACTGCACGAGCGCGGCCGACAGGAAGACCGGGTTTTTGTGCCGCTGGCCCATACCGAGGGCGGACTCTCGGCCTCGATTCAACGCGGTGTGACTGCCGTGGCGCTGGCCGGTGGCGTCCGCACCTATGTGCTGGCCGACCGGATCACCCGCGACTCGTGCTTTGTGTTCTCTTCTACGCAGGAGGCCCTTGCCCTGGCTGATTGGGTCGCCGCGCATGCCGCCGATATGGCCGCCTGGCTCAAAGACTCAGCTCACTCCGCGCTCCCCGGCCATTTGCTCAGCCGACATGCGCTGCTGCACGAGGTGCAGACCCATGTGGTCGGACCCATGTGCCACGTCTTATACCGTTTCACGACCGGCGATGCCTGTGGCCCGAATATGATGACGCGCAACGCCTATGCGCTCAACCATGCCTATATCAGCGAACGCTTCGCCGCCGAGTCCGGCATAAGGCCGCTGCGGGTCTTTCTCGAAGCCAATATGGGCGGCGATAAAAAACCGAGTCACGCCTTTTTTCAGTTTCCCGGCCACGGCAAGCTTGTCCATGCCGAAATGACGCTGCCCCATGCGGTCCTGCGGCGCGTCCTGCGCGTTGAGGCTGCGGATATCCTGGCTCTGGAACATGCCGGACTCCACGGCGCGCACGCGAGTGGCATGCAGTCCTTTGCCTTTACTCCAGCCTCGACCATCGCGGCTGTTTTTGCCGCCACCGGCCAGGACCTGGGCATGGTTGGCACGAGCAGCATGGCTCAGGTGACGGTCAGCCCGGTTAGTGCCGGCCTGCACCTCTCCATTCGGTTTGCCGGGCTGGAAGTGGGCACGCTCGGTGGGGGAACCAGCCTGCCGCAGGCGCGCGCGTATCTGCAACTGCTGGACTGTTGGGGCGAGGGCAAGGTCTACCGGTTTGCCCAAATCATTGCCGCCACCGCGCTGTGCCTCGAACTCTCGGCCGCGGCCAGCATGGCCGCGGATGGGAGCCGGAATTTTCTGCAGGCCCACCTCGAACGCGGTGGACTGCGAGCGAGTAAAGGCGAGAAATCGGATGCCTAGCGCACGCCTGATTGTCAACCCGACCTCGGGGGGAGGACGGGGCGCGACGCTTGCCCGCCAGGCCAGCCTGGAACTGCAACGGCGTGGCTGCCAACACGAAGTGCTATACAGCAGCGCGCCCACCGACCCCGGGGTGTTTGCCGCTCAGGCAGTTCGGGATGGCTGCACCCTGGTGGTCGGCGTGGGCGGCGACGGCCTGGTCCATGCGGTCGCCAACAGTCTGGTCGGGACGCCGGCGACGCTGGGCATTATTCCGGCCGGGCGCGGAAACGATATTGCGCGCGGCCTGGGTATCCCGCTACGCCCGAGCGAGGCGTGTGAGCTGATCGCTCAACACCGTGCCCAGCCTGCTGCCCGCATTGACGTCGGGCAGGCGCATGAGCGCTATTTCTTGTCTATTGTCCTGGTCGGCCTGGCGGCAGAGATTAACCGCCGGGCAAACCTGCTGGGCCGCTTTCGCTTTAACGCCGTGTATTCGGCCTTGACCGTTCTCTCGGTCTTTCTTTCCGCGCCCCAGACCTTCACGATTGGCTGCGACGGTCATGAGCAGCGCTGCTATAGCTGGCTGATTGCGGTCGGCAACCTGGGGAGTTCGGGGCGGGGCATGCAACTCGTGCCCGCCGCCCGGGTTGATGACGGCATCCTGGACGCCTGTCTGGCGCATGGGATGGGCAGGTGGGAACTCCTGCTCCGGGCTTTTCCGCGCGTCTTTAACGGCAGCCACGTCTACCTGACGGGCATCGAGAGTCTGCGCGGAAGAGAAATAACGATCCGTTCGGAAACCCCGGGAGATATTTACGCCGACGGTGAGTGCCTGGGAGCACTGCCGGTGACGTTACGGGCGATTCCTCAGGCCCTAGCCGTCATCCGTCCGGCCCAGAATCGCTAGGCAAACCACCGGGGGTGTGGTACACGGGGTGCACATCAACCGCGCGGACCGCGGCTGAAAAAAGGAGAGATCATGGTCTGCCGGGAAGAGTTTCTTGATATCCGTGGCAAGAATATCCAAATGCTCAGCGGGGGGGCGGGAGACCCGCTGCTGTATCTCCACAGTGCGGGCGGCGAGGTGGCTTGGCTGCCTTTTTTCGAGCAACTCGCGCAGCATTACCGCGTGTATGTGCCCGGCCACCCGGGCTTCAGCCGCTCCGAAGGCCTGGATCAGATCGACACCATAGAAGACCTGGTTTTTCACTATACGGATTTGATGGACCACATCGGGCTCGACCGGCCCCATGTGGTCGGTCTCTCGCTCGGGGGCTGGCTGGCCGCCGAGCTCGCGACCCGCTATAGCAATCGGCTGAAAAAGCTGGTCCTGATCAATCCGGCCGGGCTGCGCGTGCCCGGCTCTCCCATGGCCGATATTTTTGCGGCCAACCCCCAGGAAACGCGTCGTTTAGTCTTCCATGAGCCGGAGTCGGAACTCGCCCGGAGCTTTATCCCGGACGAGCCACCCCAGGAGGTCCTGGAAAACGCCCTGCGCGCCCGCGAAGCCACGGCTCGGGTGGGCTGGAATCCCTATCTCTGCAACCCCAAGCTGCGCAGCCGATTGTACCGGGTAACCGTCCCGACCCTGATTGTCTGGGGAGAGTCCGACCAACTGATCCCGCTCGCCCACGGGCAGGCCTATCATGAGGGGATTGAAGGTTCACAATTGGCCATGATTCCCGACTGCGGCCACGCGCCGCCGTTTGAAAAACCGGAAGAAACCGTGACGCATCTACGCGCGTTTTTTCAGTAACGAGACGAACGGCCGACACGCCATGGACCAGCGTTTGACCCCGGATATGTTTGAGCGGCTCGACGAAAACGATGACACGCTCTTTTATACGCTGCCGCGCAAACTGGTGCATATTGATGCGGGCGCGATTGCCGCCGCCGGCCAATGCATCGCCCACACGTTTGCGCCCAACGGCGTCCTCCTGGATCTGATGAGCAGTTGGCGCTCGCATCTGCCCGAAGGATTTGTGAAGCAAAAATGCATCGGACTCGGGCTCAACGCCGCGGAGATGGCGGATAACCCGGACCTGGATGACCATATCGTCCACAATCTCAACGCCGACCCCCAGCTCCCATTTTCTGACGCCTGTTTTGATGGGGTGGTCGTCACCGTCTCGATTCAATACCTGATCCGGCCGGTCGCAGTTTTTGCCGAAGTGAATCGGGTGCTGAAGCCGGGCTGCCCCTTTCTGGTGCTGTACTCCAACCGCATGTTCCCAACCAAAGCCATCCGCCTGTGGCAGATGTTGAGAGATACGGGCCGGGCCGAGCTGATTAGCGCCTATTTCCAGCAGGCGGGTGGCTACGAGGCCGCGGTCTTTGAGGACTGGAGTCCAAATCCGGGCGGCTCTGATCCCATGTTTGCCGTCTCTGCGCGCAAGCAAGACGCCCCGGAAACAGCCGGCGCGGGCCAGAAGACCCGGTGACTTCCCGCCTGATTTATCCCAAACTGATTGTTGAGCAAAACTTGTGGCGCACGGGGCTGCGTACTGTTGCCGGCGTAGACGAGGTCGGCATGGGGCCGCTGGCCGGTCCGGTGGTGGCCGCCGCCGTCGTTTTTCCCCCTAGACTGTCCGAAGAGCGGCTGCCGGAGTCTTTTCCCGCCGGCGTGCGCGATTCCAAGACCCTGACCCACAAGGCTCGGGAACGTCTTGAGTCGGAGATCCGTCAGATCGCAACCGGCATTGGCATCGGGCTGGTTGAGGCCGGGGAGATTGATCGGATCAATATCTATCAGGCCGGCTTGAAGGCCATGCGCCTGGCCCTCGACCAACTCTCGATTCGACCCGAACACGCGCTGATAGATGGCCGCCTGCTGCCGGACTATCCGCTACCGCAGTCCAGTTTTACGAAGGGCGACCGGGATATCTACTCCATTGCCGCGGCCTCGATTATTGCCAAAACCTACCGCGACCGGCTCATGCTCGAACTGGACCGCCACTATCCCCAGTACGGATTTGCCCGCCATCGGGGATACGGCACGACCGCCCATCGTGAGGCCCTGCGCACCTATGGACCGTGCCCGGCTCACCGCCGCTCATTTCGTTTGCTCTAGTGGCCCCGGTTCACTTCCAACCAGCCCCTCTTGGTGGCTATACTAGGAGGAAGGTGAGGAGGAGTGTATGGCGACTGAAGTGATCATGCCGCGTATGAGCGATACCATGGAGGAGGGCAAGATCCTCACATGGCTCAAAGAGGTTGGAGATCGGGTTGAGGTCGGCGATATTATCGCCGAGGTGGAAACCGATAAGGCTGATATGGAAATGGAAGCCCTGGACGACGGCTTTCTGACCGAGATTCGAGCCCAGGAGGGCGAGTCCGTCCCGGTTGGAGGGGTGATTGCCCTGTTGGGCGAAGAGGCTGAAATCGGACTTGCCCCAACGCCGCCGGCTCGCACAGCACGCGCATCTGTATCGACTCCACCTGCCGAGAAAAGGGCGGAGACCAAAGCCGGTCCGCCGGCAGCCAAGAAGGTGCGGAAAATCCGTGAGGCCGCGCCCAAGAAGCCGCCGGCCCGAAAAAAGGACGAACGGATTCTCGCCTCACCCATTGTACGAAAGATCGCCGCGGAGCGCGGTATTGAACTCGCCAGGGTGCGGGGCAGCGGGCCGGGCGGACGGATCATCAAACAGGACCTTGAGGGCGCTGAGGCTGCGACCCTGCCGGTGGCGGCTGAATTGGGCACCCCGCCGCTCTCCTCGCCGGCAGCCCGCCCGCCCACCGGCAGGGTCGAGCCGTTCTCTCGGATGCGGGCGACGATTGCCAAGCGTATGGCCGACAGTATGCGTGAGGCGCCGCATTTTTATGTCACCACCGAGATCGATATGTCCGAGGCGGTTCGGCTGCGGACCTCGCTGAAGCTGAGTGACCGGGTGAGCGCTGAGGTGACCTACACCCATTTGCTGGTCAAGGCGGTCGCCGTTGCCTTGGGGCGCCATCCACGGCTGAACGCCTCCTTTAGCGGTGACGGGCGGGAGCTCAAGGCTGAGATCAATGTCGGGATTGCGGTTGCCCTGGATGACGGCTTGATCGTCCCGGTGCTGCACGACTGTCAGGCCATGTCGCTGCTGGACATCGCCGCCCAAGCCAACGCGCTGGTGGAACGGGCGCGAACGGGCAAGCCGACGACCCAGGACCTGTCCGGCGGCAGCTTCACCATTTCCAATTTAGGCATGTATCCGGTAGAGCACTTTACCGCGGTGATTAATCCGCCCCAGGCCGCTATTCTGGCGACGAGTGCCATTAAAGAGCGCCCCTCGGTCAGAGACGGGCAGGTGGTCATCTCGCGGACCATGATGGCCACGCTGTCGTGCGATCATCGGGTATTGGATGGGGCGACCGCTGCCCAATTTCTCGAAGAACTGAAGAATCTACTCGAAAACCCCGTCGGTTTAATGGTGTAAAGGAGAGCAATGGAACGCTACGACCTGGTGGTAATCGGAGCAGGGCCTGGGGGCTATGTGGCAGCGATTCGAGCCGCCCAGCTTGGCCTGAACGTCGCGGTAGTGGAGAAAGACCAGCCGGGCGGGGTGTGCCTGAACTGGGGCTGCATTCCGTCCAAAGCCATTCTGACCTCGGCCGAGATGTATGAAGACCTCAAACACGGCGAGCGCTACGGCATCAAGGTGAGTGGCCTGTCCTTTGATTATCCCCAGGTCATCAAGCGTTCGCGCCAGGTTGCCGGCCGGCTGGCCAAAGGAGTGGAGTATCTGCTCAAAAAGAACAAGGTGCCGCTCCTCAAGGGGACGGGCCGGCTGGAGGGGAGTAATCGCGTGGTGATCGCCGGTCAGGAGACGCAGCAGGTCGAAGCCGAGCGCATTCTGATTGCCACCGGCTCGCGCGAGCGGACGCTGCCCGGCCTTGAGATTGATGGCAAGCAGGTCCTCACCAGCTATGAGGCGCTGACGGAGCAAGCCATCCCCGAATCCATCGTCATCATCGGCGGCGGGGCGATTGGGGTGGAGTTTGCCTATATCTACAGCACGTTTGGCAGCCGGGTGACGATTGTGGAAATGGAAAAGCAACTCCTGCCCGGGGTCGATACCGAAATCGCCACGGAACTGGAACGCGCGTTTAAGAAAAAGGGCATCGAGATCCTGACCCAGACCATGTTTCACAGTCTGGCAAAATATCCGGGCCGAGTCGAGGTCAGCCTGGATAACGCCGGCAGCCCCAAGGAACGCACGGCCAATAAGGTCCTGGTGGCTGTCGGTCGGGCGCCGATTAGTGCCGATCTCGGTCTGGAAGAGGCCGGCGTCGGGCTTGAGCGCGGCTATGTGCAGGTCAACGCGCAGTTGCAAACCGCCAATACCGCTATCTACGCGATCGGGGATGTGAACGGGCCGCCGCTCCTGGCCCATGCCGCCTCGGAAGAAGGTATGGCCGCGGTTGAATACATGACCGGCGAACGGGAGAAAGGGATTGATGCGTCCCGCATCCCGGCCTGTATTTATTGCCAGCCGCAGGTGGCGGTCTTTGGGTTGAGCGAAGAACAGGCCCAGGCGCAGGGCCACGAGGTCAAGGTCGGGCGATTCCCGTTTCGCGCCCTGGGTAAGGCGCTGGCTGCCGGCCACGACGAGGGGCTGGTCAAGCTGGTGGTTGATAAGGAATATGGTGAGATCCTGGGCTGCCACATCGTCGGGCGTGGCGCGACGGACCTCATTGCCGAGGTCGGGCTGGCTCGAACGCTGGAAGCCACCACTGCCGAGCTGAGCGAAACCGTCCATGCCCATCCGACCTTGTCCGAAGCGATTCTGGAAGCCGCCTTGGACGCCGAAGGGCGAGGGATTAATTTTTAGGGGCGGCGTGACAGCCCGGCCCGAGCAGCTCCGATGAAACTCGCGTGTATAACCCCCGGCCTGGTGGACTACGCTGCCGCCCTGGAATGGCAGCAGACGCTGGTCGCACAACGGGCTGCGGCCGAGACCCCGGACGCTCTCGTCCTGCTCGAACACCCGCCCGTGTTCACCCTGGGCCGGGGAGGCGACGCGCGCTACCTGCTCGACCCCGGTCAGGTGCCGGTCCACCGGGTCGGTCGCGGCGGGGAGGTCACGTTTCATGGACCCGGCCAGGTGGTCGGCTATCCCATTCTGGACCTGAAACGACACGGCAAAGATGTCCACCGCTATCTGCGTCGGCTCGAAGACGTGGTCATAGCCACGCTGGCCGCCTGGGATATTGCCGCCACGCGGAGAGACGGCCTGACCGGTGTGTGGGTGGGAGCTGACAAAATCGCTTCCATCGGCATAGGCGTCCGGCGCTGGGTGACCCTGCATGGCTTTGCCCTGAACGTGAATCCCGACCTGTCGTATTTCTCCGCCATCGTGCCCTGCGGACTGCCCGGCGTGCGCATGACGTCCATGCAGGAATTATTGCGGGAAGAAATCTCGCTCGATACAGTGCAAGCCACTATTATCCGAAGCTTTGCTCGGATATTCGGTTATCAGGAGATTGTATGGAACATGAACTGGCCGACCCCCATTCTCAAGCCTCCTCCAACGGAACGCCCGGCAAGCGTCCCGTAAAGCGTCGCCACCCGGACTGGATTAAGGTCCGCATGCCCGCCGGTCCGGGCTATACGCAGACCAAGGCGATTGTCTCGACGTTCAGGCTCAATACGGTGTGCCAGGAAGCCCAGTGTCCCAATATCGCTGAGTGCTGGGGACATGGCACGGCGACCTTCATGCTCATGGGCGATACGTGTACCCGGAACTGCCGGTTCTGTGCGGTCAGTCACGGCCGCATGGTGGCGCTCGACCCCGGAGAACCCCGCCGCGTGGCCGAGGCCGCCCGCAAAATGAACCTCTCCCATATTGTCGTCACGTCGGTCAACCGAGACGATTTGCCGGACGGCGGCGCCCGACATTTTTCCGAGACCGTGCACGCGATCAAACACCTGAACCCCGACTGTGCGATTGAGGTGCTGACCCCCGATTTTCAGGGCAATGAAAGCGCGGTCACGACGGTTGCCGAAGCGCCGATCGATATTTTCAATCACAACACCGAGAGTGTGCCGCGTCTGTATAAACGGGTGCGACCGGGGGCGAAGTACGAGCGCTCCCTGCGCGTCCTGGAGAAAGCCAAAGCCGTCCGCTCGAATCTGAAGACCAAGACCGGTATCATGCTCGGGCTGGGCGAGACCTATGCCGAACTCCTGACCGTCTTTGGCGACCTGCGAACGGTGGGGTGCGATATCCTGACGCTGGGGCAATACCTCCAACCGTCGAAAGAGCAGCTCCCGGTCGAACGCTACGTCCACCCGGACGAGTTCAAAGCCCTACGGGAAGAGGCCCTGAGCCTGGGTTTTCGTCATGTCGAATCCGGCCCGCTGGTGCGCAGTTCCTACCACGCCTGGAAACATATTGAGTAGTCAATCAGAGGGAAGGATGCTCCGTTCCGGGACTGCCGATTTTATCCCTGAGGGCGGAAGAATAGACCCAACAAGCAGAGTGTGGGCCGGGTTGGTCTGGAGGCTGCTGGCAGCGGTGGGAGCGCTGCTGCTGTGGGTCGGGTCCGGTCATGCGCAGCCCAGCGACAAACGCCCGCCGCCAGCCGGACAGTCGATTGAGGCTCTCCTTGAGGCAAAAGCGCGGCGGACATCGGCGCAACGGAAGCTGAGTTCCCAGCTCCTGGACGCAGCCCAGCCCTCGGACGGCGGCGCGCGCCGGCAGGCACCGACCGCAGGTGTCAAGGACGAGCTGGTCACGGTCGATATCCGGGCCGAGGTGACGCCGGCGGTACTGGCCCGCATCCGGGCTTTGGGTGGCACGGTGCTGAGTCGCGTGCCGAAATATCGGGCCATCCGGGCCCGGCTGCCGCTCTCATCCTTGGAGCCGCTGGCCACGCTCGACGCGGTTCAGTCGATCCGCCCCGCCGACCAGGCGCAGACGCGCGGTTCGTGCCTAACAGATTGAGCGCGCCGGCGTGCCGCTCGTGTTTCTCCCGTTGTCTCGCCTTGGGGAGAAGTCAGAGATATGTTCCAAGGCGTGGAGCGGGGATGAAGCGACCGGATATGACAGGACTCAGGGCAGGCGCCCGTGGGGTGGGGCTCCTCGGGGCAGTGTTGGCGGTAGGAGCGGTCCTGGTGTGGGCTGATCCCGGCTACGCCCAGCCGAGCGATAAGTCGACCGGCCAGTCGATTACGTCCATCCTGGAGGCAAAGGCGCAGCGGACGCCGGCCCAACGGAAGCTGAGTTCCCAGTTCCTGGCCGCTACCGGAGACGCCCAGCCGTCGGCCAACGTCGCGCGCCGACAAGCACGGGCTGCAAGTGTTAAGAACGAGCAGACTCCGGCCGTAGATGTCGAGGACGAACAGACCCCGACTGTAGATGTCCAGGACGAAGTCGTCACCGTCGATATCCGGGCGGACGTGACGCCAGCGGTCCTGGCCCGCATCCGGGCCTTGGGCGGCACGGTGCTGAACAGTGTCCCGCAATACCGGGCCATCCGGGCGCGGCTCCCCCTCACCGCCCTGGAGCCGCTCGCCAGGCTCGACGCCGTCCAGTTCATCCGGCCTGCCGACCAGCCAATCACGCATCAGTTGCTGGCACGCTCATCTGTTGCTCAGGCAATGGCGGTGGTAAGCAATACCACCCCCCCTTAGGGAGGGCGATGTCGCCCACCAGGCGAACGTGGCGCGCAGTACGCACAGCGTGGACGGCACGGGCATCGGCATCGGGGTGCTCTCGGACGGCGTGGATGCGCTCGCCGACCAGCAGGCGACGGGCGAGGTACCGGCCGGGGTCACGGTCCTGCCTGGGCAGGCGGGCGGCGCGTTCCAGTTGTCCTGTGGCCGGAGGAGCAAGGGCACCGAGGGAACGGCCATGTTCGAGATCGTCCACGATCTGGCGCCGGGCGCCGAGTTGTTTTTCGCCACTGGCGGCGGCGGGGCGGCGCAGATGGCGCAGAACATTGAGGACCTCTGCGCGGCCGGCGCCGATATTATCGTTGACGACATTGGGTATCTGCTGGCGCCGGCCTTCCAGGACGGCGTTATCGCCCAGGCGGTCAGCGCCGCGGTCGCCAACGGCTGCTACTACTTCTCGGCGGCCGGCAACGGCGGAAACCTCAACGACGGCACGTCCGGCGTCTGGGAGGGCGACTTTGCCGCGGGGCCGGCGCTCAGCCTGAGTGGCGTCAAGACCGGTGCCGTCTACCACGACTACGACCCCGACCCCGACAATGCCGTGACCCGGAATGAAATCGTGAAGGACAGCCCCCTCCGCATCTCCTTACAATGGGCCGATCCAGTCGGTGGGTCGGCGAACGACTACGACCTGTTTCTGATTGATACGAACAACACCGTGATTGACAGCTCAACGAATACGCAGGACGGCAGCCAGGATCCCATCGAGTACATCAGCGGTGCGTGCTCGAATGACTACGAGGGCGCTCGTCTCGTCATTGTCAAGAACGCCGGCGCGGCGGATCGTTATCTGCGTCTCAACACGGGAGGCGAGCTGGCAATCGCGACGGCCGGCCAGACCTTCGGCCACCCGGCCTCGCAAGATGCGATAGGCGTAGCCGCGGTCAGCGCCCAGACGGCGGGCGGTGCGGGCGGCGTCTTCAACGGCACGGAGTCGGTCGAGACGTTCAGCTCGGACGGGCCGCGACGCATGTTCTTTGAGGCTAACGGTACGCCGGTCACGCCGGGGAACTTCTCGTCCACCGGTGGGGAACTGCTGCAGAAGCCGGACTTGACCGCGGCCGACGCGGTCTCGACCTCGACTCCCGGCTTTGCGACGTTCAAAGGCACCTCGGCGGCCGCACCGCATGCCGCGGGGATTGCGGCTTTGATGCTGGAAGCGGCCGGCGGCCCGGCCAAAGTCACGCTGGATGAACTGCACACGGCGATGACCAGGACCGAGTCGGTGGTCGATATCGAGGAGATGGGCGTGGATAGAGACTCCGGCGCCGACATCGTGATGGCGCCCGGCGCAGTGGCGGCGGTGGCGGTCGATGTGGGCCGCAACCTGGCGCCGACCGTGACGATGCCGAGCGCGCTGACCGACCGGACATTCGAGCCGGGCGCCGACCCGGTGACGATCGATCTGGATGATGTCTTCGACGATCCGAACGACGATGCACTGACCTACACGATGCAGTTGCGCCCCGACACCCCGACCGTGACGCGGAACGGGTCGCAGTTGACGTTGGCGCCGGCGGGGCCGACGTCCACCATGGTGACGGTGCGGGCGACTGACCCCGACGGCCTGACCACGCCGCAGACCTTCTCGGTCACCGTGACTGCCGGGAACCAAGACTACGATGTCGATAACGACAACCTCATCGACGTCTCCACTCTCGCACAGCTCGACGCCATCCGGTACGACCTGAACGGCGACGGCTGGGTGGATGGCGCCACGTGGCAACCCTACTATGCAGCGTTCGTCGAGGGGACGGCGGGGATGGGGTGTCCCGACGGGTGTGTCGGCTACGAGCTGATCGACGACCTGGACTTCTTCGACACTAACGAGGATGGCCAAGTCGATACGAACGACGACACCAACGGGGATGGTCAGGTCGATGCGGAAGACAACGCTACCTACTGGAACGGGGGTACCGGCTGGGTACCCATTGGCGAACATTCGGATGGGTTCGACGCAACCTTCGAGGGCAACCGGCGAACCATCAGCCACCTGTTTATCGATCGGGGCGACTTCAGCGGGTTGTTCGGCGAAACCGGTTCGTCGAGCCTGATCCGCCGCCTCGGGCTCGTGGACGCCGACGTGACGGGAGACGCCTACGTCGGCGGGCTGGCCGCAGAGGGCGCGGGCGATATTCGCTCCAGTTACGTCACCGGCCGCGTCTCGGGCGATTACGCGGTCGGCGGACTGATCGGTTTCAACAACGGCGGCACCATCGCCGCCAGCTACGCCACCGCGCGCGTGACGGGTGACGACCTCGTCGGCGGGCTGACCGGGCTCAACAGTGGCCAGGGCCGGCTCCTCGCCTGCTATGCCACGGGGCGCGTGTCGGGTGAGGAGGCGGGTGGACTGGTCGGGCTCAACAACGGCGCCGTCGCCGCCAGCTACGCCACGGGGCGCGTGCTGGGTGCTGCCGATGTCGGCGGATTGGCCGGGTCGGGCTCTGGAGTGTTCCGCTCCAGCTACTGGGACCGAGAGACCTCCGGGGTGCGCGTCGGCGTCGGCGCAGACGATCTCGACGCCGACGGCTGGCTCGAAGCCGGGGAGTCGCGGACGCCCGGCGTCGCGGGCTGGTCCACCTCGGCCCTGCAAACGTCCACGGGCTACGAGGGCATCTACCGGACGTGGAATATCGACCTGGACGATGATGCGACGCCCGACGTGCCCTGGTTCCTCCGGTCGGCCGGCAGTTATCCCATCCTGGCGTCGTACGACTACGCCGCGGGCGGCTACCAGCTCAACAGGGAGCCGACTTTGATGGCGACGACCTCCACGGGGCAGGCGCAGGTGGAGCTGACCTGGACCGCGCTGAATGCGAGCAATTTCTGGGTCGATGGGCCGGCCATCTTCTACACCCTGATCCGCGACGACGGCGCCACCTTCGAGGTACTCGTAGAAGAGAGCGCGGACCTCCAGTACACCGATACCGACGTGGCCGCCGGCACGACGTACACCTATCAGGTGGCGGCGGTGGTGCAGGGCGGCGAACCGACACGCAGCGCCGTGCTTGCGGTGGTCGCGGGCGTCGGCAGCCAGCCGCCGGTGGCGGTGGGCACGCTTGCGGACCAGACGCTGCGCGTGGGGGGAAGTGCGGTCACTGTGGACATCGCGGGGGCGTTCCAGGACCCCGAGGACGATACCTTGGCATACACGGTGTCTTCGTCGGCGACGGCCCGCGTCACCACAGCCGTGTCGGGTACGCAGGTGACGCTCACGCCGGGCGGCACGGGCGCGGCGACCATCACGGTCACGGCGACCGATACCGCGGGCTCGAACACGAGCACAGAGCAACGGTTCATCGCTACGGTGTGGTCGGCGACGGTGGTCGACTACGACACCGACGACGATGGGTTGATCGAGATTCAGGAGTTGGCGCAACTCGATGCGGTGCGCCACGATCTGGATGGAGATGGTGTACCCGCGCCCAGTAGGGCGGCTTCGTATCGCACCGCATTCGCCAATGCAGTCGATGAGATGGGCTGCGGGGGCGTCGACGGCTGCACGGGCTACGAGTTGGCCGACAACCTGGACTTTGACACTAACATGAGCGGCGCCGCCGACGCGGGCGACGACTACTGGAACGGGGGCACCGGCTGGGAACCCATTGGGGACGCCACCAGACCGTTCACGGCGACCTTCGACGGCAACGGGCAGACCATCGCCAACCTGTTCATCGAAGCCTACCTTGTGGATGACAAAGGGTTGTTCGGGGTGGCCGGGTCGGGCAGCGTCATCCGTGGCGTCGGGTTGACGAGAGTCGAAGTGCAGGGCGACAACTTCGTCGACGTTGTCGGCGGGCTGGTCGGCGACAACCACGGCGTCGTCTCCGCCAGCTACGTGGCGGGGCGCGTGACGGGCGCTAACCTTGTCGGCGGGTTGGTCGGGTGGAACCGCGGCGTGGTCGCCGCCAGCTATGCGACGGGACGCGTGACCGGCGATCTTGCGGTTGGCGGGCTGGTCGGGGCGAACCGCGGCACCGTTGTCGCCAGCTATGCGACGGGGCGCGTCGCTGGCCGGAGCGGCATCGGCGGGTTGGTCGGGCTCCTGTCCGGGGGGACGGTGGAGGCCAGCTATGCGACCGGGCGGGCGTCGGGGACGAGCAATGTCGGTGGGCTGCTCGGGTCCACCGGGATTTACGGTGGCGACGTGACAAACAGCTACTGGGATACCCGTACGTCCGGTCTCGCGAGCAGCGATCAGGGCCAGGGCTATGCGACCGGGTCGTTGCAGGCGCCGACAGGCTACACGGGTCTCTATCGGGCCTGGAGTGTTGACCTGGACGGTGACCGCCGCCGGGAGTCTCCCTGGCACTTCGGAACAGCTGCGCAGTACCCGGCTCTGGCGCTGGATGTGGACGGCAACGGGCAGGTGACGTGGCAGGAGATGGGCTACCAGCTACGGGAAAGCCCGACCCTGAGGGCGTCGGGTCAGCCGACCCAGGTGTCCCTGACCTGGACCGCCGTGGACGTGGGCCATTGGACCCCGGAGCCAACGGTCCGCTACACGCTCTTTCGCGACGCCGGCGTGACGCCGGAAATCCTCGCTGAGGAACTCGATGGCCTACAGTACACCGATACCAGCGTCACCACCGGGGCCACCTACACGTATCAGGTAGCGGCGGTGGTCGCGGGCAGTGAAGCGAGGTGGAGTGCACCGGTGACGGTGGCCGCACGTAGGCCGCCGCCTCCACCGCCTCCACCGCCTCCACCCGGTCCCGGCGGGGGCGTAGGCGGGGACAGCCGCGACCTGCATGGCGATACCCCTGCCCAAGCGACTCGTGTCCGGCTGGGCAGTTCCGCCCCCTGGGCGTCCTCCACCGTCGGGCAGATCAACACGGCGGACGATATTGATTACTTCCAATTCAGCCTACCCCAGGCCGGCATGTTGGTTGTCGAGACCACAGGCTCGACCGATACCGTCGGGACAATCTGGCAGGACGGCGAGGAACTGGCCCGCGCGGATAGTGGCGGGGAGCGGCGGAACTTTCGGCTGAGCACCCGCGTGGCGGCCGGGTCAGTCGTGGTAGCCGTGGAGGGCAATGGAAGTCAGACCGGAGCGTATACCCTGGAGACGCGCCTGCTGGCGGGCTATCTGGAGAATCCCGGACCGGATTCCTTCCAGAGTGGCGTAGGGGTGCTATCGGGCTGGGTGTGTGACGCGGAGGAGGTGGAGATAGAGATCGAGACAGAAGGTGGGGACACCGAGCGGCACATGGCGGCGTATGGGACGGAGCGATTGGACACGGAAGGCGTGTGTGGGGACACAGACAACGGGTTTGGGTTGTTATTCAACTGGAACCGGCTGGGCGATGGGGTGCATACGGTGGTCGCCTTGGTTGATGAGGTGGAGTTGGGCCGGGCGACAGTGACGGTGACGACGCTGGGACACGAGTTTCTGAGGGGAGCGGCAGGGACGTGTGAGGTGGCGGACTTTCCGGGGGTGGGAGAGACGGTGCTGTTGGAGTGGCAGCAGACCAGCCAGAACTTCGTGATTGCGGGTGAGGGGGCCCCGAGCGAAGTTCCCTTTACGCGGACGGATGCTCTGACCGGGTATCTGGAGAATCCGGGACCGAACTCCTTTCAGAGTGGGATCGGAGTGATTTCGGGCTGGGTGTGCGCGGCGGGGGAGGTAGAGATAGAGATAGAGAAAGAGAGTGGGGAGGTCGAGCGGCAGGTGGCGGCGTATGGGACGGAGCGGCTGGATACGATAGATGCCTGTGGGGACACGGATAACGGCTTTGGCTTGTTGTTCAACTGGAATCGGCTGGGGGATGGGGTGCATACGGTGGTGGCGTGGGTGGATGGGGTGGAGTTAGGCCGGGCGACGGTGCAGGTGACGACCTTGGGGCAGGAGTTCGTGCGGGGGGTAGAGGGGGAATGTGCGGTGGAGGACTTTCCGCGTCCAGGGGAGACGGTGACGCTGGAGTGGCAGCAGAACGGCCAGAATTTTACCATTACGGATTTTGCTGTTTCGTCAATGAGCCGATAAAGATTCGCTCCTGCCTCACTTGCCGTTCCGCTCTCCATAGTGTTATCTCCGATGACAGGCTGTGTTCTGACTCAAGCCGAGAAGAAAAAATAAAGGAAAGACTATGACACTCCCCAGCACAGTCAAAATCGTCGATCTGACCGCCCGAGACGGCCTGGAAGGCTTTAAGCATTTGATCCCGGTGGACTTTCGGATTGAGCTGGTCAACCGGCTCTCCGCGGCTGGGTTTCCTGCTATTGAAGTGGGTGAATTCGTGAGCCCCAAGGTCATTCCGGCCATGCAGGGCTCGGATCAGGTTGCCCAACAGATCGAGCCAAAACCGGGTGTGGAGTATAGCGCGCTTGTGCCGAATATGCGGGGCTTTCACGATGCGCTCAAAGCCGGGGTGAGTGTCATTACGATCTTCGGTGCGGCCACTGAGCAGTTCAGTCAGGCCAATATCAACTGCTCGATTGAAGAAAGCTTCGGCCGTTTTGAGCCGGTTGTGGCCGCGGCAAAGGCACAGAACGTCAAAGTGCGCGGCGCGGTCTCGTGCGTGGCCGGCTGTCCGTATGAGGGTGAGGTCGATCCTCAAGAGGTCGGCCGGCTGGTCAAGAGATTCCAGGCTATGGGCTGCTATGAAATCGCCCTGGGCGACAGCATTGGGGTGGGTACGCCGCGATCGATCAAAGCTATTATCCAGGCATGTGAAGACCAGGATGTCCCCGCCTCTGTTTTAACCGCGCATTTTCACAACACCTGCGGCATGGCGCTGGCCAACTGTTATGCGGCCCTGGAAATGGGAGTGTCCATTCTTGAGAGTGCCTGCGGCGGGCTGGGCGGCTGCCCGAACGCTCCGGGTGCAACGGGCAATCTGTCCTCGGAGGAGCTGGTCTATATGCTGAACGGTCTTGGGGTTGAGACTGGTGTGGATCTCGATCAGGCCGTGGCCATAGGCAAATGGGCCACAGAGGCGATGAACCACCGGCTTGATTCCAAGCTGGGCGAGGCCATGACCAATCCCAATATGACCTATTTTGAGAAGGTCGCCCATGAGCCGCAGGCTCCGGCCTAGCGCGTTTTACGCTGGGCTGTCGCTGCCGTGACGCTCCCGTCATGCCGGACGTGATCCGGCATCCAGTGGGCGGAGGGGGCTGGGGGTCTGGATTCCTGCTTCCGCCGGAATGACGGACGGCTACACAGCGGCGCAATTTGCTCTGGCGAAATATCTGTCGGTTTCAAAAGGTTTCCTCGACACGCAGAAACGAGGCGAACCGGGGAACCCCGGCTTTGGTATACCCCTGGTGCTTGAAGCGAATGGTACTGCCGACCGGCGGCGGGTCGTCACGCTCCGCATCGGAAAAACCCGAGCCTATGGCAAACCGGATACCGTTTGACAATTCGACCCGTAGCGATCCCAGCCGTTCCGCATTTCGTCCCGAGCCGGGCAGATGTTCAAGCACAACGGCCTGGGCTTCCTGAAAGGTCTTGACTTTCAAAATGGTAGCCGAACGCCCGACGCTATAGACCGATTCGGGCTGGCGTAAGATCAAGCCTTCCCCGCCCCGCGCTTCGACCTCGGCCAGTTTTGTCCGCAGATGCTGCTCGTCCTGGCAGACCTCGTGTGCGATGACGGACACGGAGGGGTTGGGATGCTGCTGAAACCACTCGCGGGCAAAGGCCAAGCGCTGCTCAAAGCCGCCCTCGGCCTGGGGCGCATCAAAGATCATATACCGGACCGACTGCCAGCCGTCGTGGGGTGTGTGGCGGCGCACAATGCTGACGGTCTCGGCGAAGCGCTGCCGCCCGACCCATAACTCCCCGTCCAAGGGCACGGACGGAAAATTCTGGGTAAACCAGGCCGGCGAGGCAAGGACGTTGCCCGACCGAGAAACGAGCTGCTCGCCCGTCCAATAGCCGCGCACGCCGTCCAGTTTCTCGCTCATCCACCAGCCCCGGATGTCCATGTCCGGCTCCCAGGTCTGTGCCTGCATGACCGGCGCGGACGGGGGCTCGGCAAAGACTGAGGACGGAGCGAAAAAAAGAACGAAGACCAGAGACAAACCGGTCAAGCCGGACGAGCGTGGGCGGAACGGTTTCAGCATGGTGATCTCAGGAGAGCGTTTTGTTTATCCAGGCGGTTGAGCAGATGGGACTATAGAAACGAATTTATCCAGCGTCAAGCTGGGAGTGCGGGCAGTTCCATTCAGCAACGGGCAGTACAGCGGCAGAGGACTGAACAGCGACGAGGTACTATCCCTTTCTTCTTCTCGGCTCTTGTTGTTTAGTATCACTATTGATATCCTACCTCATGTGGCGGATACCGCGCTACTCCTCAAGGCGCTTCGCAACAATCCCAAAGGGGTACGGTTCGCGGACCTCGCCAAGGTGTGTGACGCCTACTTCGGGGAACCGCGCCAAAAGGGCACGAGCCACCGCATCTACCGCACTCCCTGGCCGAATGACCCAAGGGTGAATATTCAGAATGTCAAAGGGATGGCAAAACCCTATCAAGTTCGCCAAGTCCTCAAAGCGATTGAGAAATTGGAGGGCATGAAATGACGACTCACTACACCTACCGCATTACCTGGTCCGCCGAAGATAACGCCCACGTTGGCCTGTGTGCAGAATTCCCTTCGTTAAGCTGGCTGGCAGCTACTCCGGCTAAGGCTTTGGCCGGCATCCAGCGGCTGGTGCATACCTGTATCGCCGATATGCAAACCACCGGAGAAACTCCGCCGGCGCCACTGGCTGACCGGGCCTATAGCGGAAAGTTTATGGTGCGCGTGCCCCCAGAAACGCACCGTGCCCTCGCCATACAGGCAGCAGAGGAGGGGGTGAGCCTGAACCGGCTGGTGAGTGTGCGCCTCGCCAATGACGCCAGGTGATTGCGTCAGATCACACCCATCCCAGCTACCCCACCGCCTGCACGACGTGGGTGGCGAAGTCGGTCATCTCTTGCTCTCCACCGGTTATGCAGGCCTGGCTGACGCCCAGCTCCTTCATCTTTTGCACCCGTTCCTGAAGCTCCTCGGGCGTGCCGGTCAGTGTGGTTTCCTTAATCATCTTTTCGGTGACCAGCGGCGCGTGTTCCGGCTTAAACGCGGCGCAATAGTCCGTATAGAGGTCCAGATGGCGAGTCTCGATCGGGGCGTTTGGGGTGCGATAGGCGTCCTTAAAGGCCATGAGGTCATCCCGGATGTCTCCCGGCAACTGAAAGGGGTCCTTCACCGACAGGGCGAAAATATTACACTCCGAGGAAACCAGCGGTCCGACCGCCTGTTGAAGGTCTTCCAGGGTCTCTCCGGGTTTTCTCAGATGGAAGGCCGTCACCACCGTGATATAGAGGTCTTCCAGGCGCTTGCCGGCGCGTTCGGCGCCCCGTCGGATATGGTCCAGGGTGTATTTGAGCAGGCTGTCGCCCACCGTACCGAAGAGGATCACGCCGTCCCCGATTTCCCCGGCCAACTCCAGCGTCTTGGGGCCGCTGCCGGCCACGTGAATCGGGATGGGATTCTTCAGATTGACGAACTGGCTGTCAGGGTTGAGAAACCTGATCTGGCGCTTGCGCTCTCCCTCCTGATACGGAACGGTCTCTCCTTTCAGCAGGCCGCGGCACACCTCCACATTGGCCCGCAGGGTTGCCAGCCGGGCCGCCGGCATGCCGAGCGTCCGCCGGGCGGTATTGCCCGTCCCGATACCCATGATGACCCGGCCCGGAGCGAGCACATTCAGGGTGCCGAAGCTACAGGCCGTCACCGGGGCAATGCGCGAACTGGGGTTGGTCACATTGGTGCCGAGTTTGATCGTCTTGGTATGGGTCGCACTCAGCGCCATGCACTGGTAGACGTCGCTCCAGACCATCTGGGAGTCTCCGAACCAGGCATGGGTATAGCCCTTGTCCTCGGCAATCATCACGTCTTTGTATGCCTCAACATGGGAAAGAAAAATCACTCCGTAGTCCATTCCTACCTCCTTGTTCTCAATCCTGTTTGAGTGAGACTGCTGGTTTTTGTACGGCAGGGCTGATTAGGCGCTCCGCCTTTTCTTTGAGGGCATATGCATAATGCCAAGCAAGCCGTCTATCGATAAGTCTTCATCGAGTAACGGCCAATGAATCCCATACCCCGACGGAGAAATCTCAAAAATCTGGCGGTCCTTCTCTGGAGCATTGAGGAGGACTTGGGATATCTCGGGTATGTTGAACATCCTGGCCTGCCCATCGATGGTGACATGCAAAATATTGTCCTCAAAATACACACCTCCCACATCATGGTATTGCTTCATGTCAATTGCCCTAAACTGAAATAGGCAGGCGTTGAGACGCAGTGAATGAGCTATACCTCGGCCCCGGAGAAATCAAATACCGGCGTCTCTATGACACGACTCGGCGCTTTCTCATCCCAGACTATGGTCTGTAATTGCTCGACCGTGTCTGGCGAGAAGAATCGCTCCCCCGTTTGCAAGGAAACACGAGCAGGCACGTGTTCAATGATGATAAAACGACCGTGGACTTCGAGGGTGTACGTGACCTCTTGTTCTACAAATGTCTCTTCTGGCATCTCCCTAGGCATGTCACTTCCTCAATGCTTCGGCGGCCATCTTCTCGCGTTCTATCTCTTCCCACCAATAGGATGCATAGCGTTCCCCTAGCATCCACTGGGCCATATTAACCTTCTCCATTATCGCTTCTGGACCATCGAAACAAATGAAAGAGCAACAATCTTCGGGGTTAATAGTCTGGGCTATCCATACTTGATCAATATTGGGCGTAGGAACACATTCGGAGGCTTGGAGAAATGCTTTGTACAGTTGGACATGGTTCATCAAAGCTATATCGTCGGTCTCAAGAATCAGAACGGTCTCATCTCCATTTGCACGGTATCTTTGTAGTTGATCGTTCTTGTTGTTAAGAGCCCCAGCAACTATTTCGGTCAGCTCGTCACTAGTCTCTAGACTCGGCGGTACCGTCCGAGCAACGCCAAACCCTCTGCCGAGTCTATCATGCTTCCAAATGGCTATACGAAAGGGGACGCGATCAACTTGGTGGTCGGTACGACCGAAAGGCAAAGCACTAACCTGCGTGAGAAGCCACTCTCGCAATGCACATCTAATGTCATTCCAGTCTGTCCCCGTTTGAATGCCAAACGTGGGAATAATCAGGCTAACGTCGTAAGGAAAGGCATCATGCAGTTCTGTCTCTAAGACGCCACAGACTTCCGAAAATCGCGCTGAATCTTGTTTTTGCTGCCGGAAAGTCTCAACATTAGTATGCTCGATGGCTAAAGGACGTACTCCAAGAGCTTCTGCATAGGCATCACAAGCCCGCTGGTTTCGTTCTGCCTTATCTGGCCAGAAAGTAATCGTAAACTGAGCGTCCTGGCATGAATTGTATTGTGCAATAAATCGACAGATGATTTCATCTTGATCCACAACCATATCCTCGCTTGTTCGGATAATTCTTTTCTAAAGCACCTTCAACAACTCATCCCTTTCACTATAGACAAACGGCACCTCCTGGCCGTTCCGCCGGGCCTGAATGCCGACCTCCGGGGTGACAGTCCCGATGACCTGAGCGGGAATGTTTTCTGACTGAAAAATCCGTTCGAGATTCGGCCACTTATCCGCAGCAATGGTCAGGAGTAGGGTGCCGGAGCTGATCAACCCGAGTGGATTGAGATTGAAGTGCTCACAGATGGCTCGGGTGGAGGGCAGGGTAGGGATGGCGTCGAGGTCAATCTGCATACCGAGGCCGCTGACAACGGTTAGCTCATACAGCCCCATAGCCACCCCGCCCTCTGTCGGGTCGTGCATGGCTGTCGCACCGTGCTGGGCGGCTAACAGGGCTTCTCTGACTATGGAGATGCCCCACGTTGCGCGGAGGTGTTGCGCCTCGTCCTGAAGCTCGGGGGCAAGAATAGCCTCCAGTTCTTTGTGCTTCTCGGCAAATACAATGCCTGTTCCCTCAAGCCCGGCCGTCTTGGTCATCACGACGCGGTCTCCGGCTCGGACTCCCTGGGTGGTCACCAAGCGGTCCTTGGCGACCACGCCCGTCATATTGCCGACCACGACCGGCTGAGACACGGCCGCGGTCACCTCCGTGTGGCCACCCGTGACGCTGATGCCCAAATCCCGACAGGTGGAGTCAATCTGGGCAAAGACCTGTCTGACGCTGTGTTCTGGCGTATCGGGCGGAAACAGGAGGCAGGCTTGAAACCAGGCCGGCTGTGCTCCCATGGTCGCGACATCGTTGGCGTTGATATGCACGGCATACCAGCCCACGTCTTCGGTCGTGAATGTCACCGGGTCGGTTTTGACCACCAGATACTGCTCGCCCACATCGAGCACGGCGCAGTCTTCACCAAACCGCGGGCCGATGAGAACCCGCGGGTCTTCCGTCCCGGCGTGGGTGATACAGGTTTTGAGAAAATCGGCTGGGAGTTTACCAGGGAGAAGCATGTCTGCCCACTCCGCGTGTCGGGTGAGTCTCACTCCGCCCTTGTCGCGGTAGAGTTCGGCTCTTGGGTTGCCGGGTGTTCCGTATCCCCCCCGGACACATCGGCGCTGGTTTCGGCCCGTTCCAGGCCGGCCTTTTCCAGATCGGCGACCACGACCTGAACGAATTGATCCGGCTGGAGGTGGTTCTTTGCCGCCGCTCTGACCTGCTCAAGCGTCACCGCCCCAATAATGCCTGGGTAGCGATCCGGGTAATCGAGTCCCAGCTCATAAAATTCGAGCACCGGCAGCATGTCGGCGATATCCGCGTTGGAAATGAGCCGGAGCGGAAAGCTGTTGATGAGATAGGCTTTTGCTGCCTCGATTTCCTCTGCGGTTGCCCCTTCTTGTCTGAAGTGCCGAATGACGGCCAGGGTTTCATCAATGGCCTGCCGGGCGCTTTCATTCTTGGTTTGCAAGGCAACCGTGAAAGGCCCCGGATGCTTGCGCGCCGAGAAATAACTACCGATAGAGTAGGCATAGCCCTGCTCTTCTCGAATGCGATCCATGAGGCGCGAGCCAAATCCCCCGCCTCCGAGAATGTGATTCATGATCAGGACGGCGTAATAATCGGGGTGCGAGCGGGCGATACCCGAGTGGCCGATCATGATGTTGGCCTGGGTGACCTCTTTATCGAGGTTGACCTGTTGGGCTGCTCGCTCGGGTGGCTCCGGCCACGAGAAATCGGGCAGGTCGGCCGCTTGCCAGTCGGCAAAATGAGCAGCGAGGAGGGCGCCGATCCGGTCCTGGGTGATCTCTCCGGCAACGGCGATGAGGGCGTTATTGGGCCGATAATAGGTCGCATGAAACTGCCTGATATCAGCCGGCGTAATGCGCGCCAGCGTCTCTGTCTGACCCGAGATCAGCCGTCCGTAGGGATGCTGCGGGTAGAGCTGCTCTTTGAAGGCTTTGCCGGCAACCCAGCCAGGGTCTTCCTGGTTGCTTTGCAGATGGCCCTCAATCTCCTTGCGGATGCGCTCGAATTCGTCCTGGGGGAAGGTTGGGGACAGGACGACTTCGGCCAAGAGGGCGAAAGACCGGTCCAGGTTCTTGGTCAGGGTCGTCAGGCTGATGGTCGTGGCATCGTTGCCGGCCTCAACCGATAACGAGGTTCCCAGGAAGTCGAGTTCCTCAGCCAGAGCCTGGGCGGAATAACTCGCGGTTCCGCGCGTGAGTAACGCGGCGGTGAGATTTGCCACCCCCTGTTTGCCCTGTGGGTCAACCGCGGCGCCGGTTTTGAGGATCATGCTCAGCACGACCATGGGCAGGCCGGGGCGCTCGGCAACGAGCAGCGTTGCGTCGTTATCGAGCACGGTCCGTGTTCCCAGCGGTGCGGCTGACAGGGACGGAGTAAGACCGAGGCTGAGAATAAGGCCGATAAGAAGGCGTCGTGTCATAGATGTTTCCTTCACGCGATACGAAGGATCGGGGTAAGCAGGAACGGATTGGTCAATGTGCACCCCGGCGTCCCGGGCCCCCCTGGGGTACTTCCCGAATGGGTGTGCCGTCAGGTTCCAGGATGCCGACGGTCCGGTTCGTATCGATCAGATATTTTTGGGCCGCCTGTCGAACCTGTTCCGCGGTGACGGCCCTGAGGCCGGGAATGACTTTGAGGATGAGGTTCCAGTCGCCCAGCGCGGCGTACTGCCCGAGTTGCAGGGCGCGATAGAAGAACGAGTCCTGGGCATAGGTGAACCTCGACTCAATCAGATTCTTGGCCCGCTCCAGCTCTTTTTCCGTCACCAATGTGGTCTTGAGCCGGGCGATCTCCTCAGACAATGCCTGTTCCGCGGCCTGCCAGGTTTTCCCCGGAGCGATCCGCATGGACAGGGTAAAGAGGGTCGGGTCGAGTGAGGTCCGGTCATAACCGGCGTTCGCGCTCAGGACGAGTTGCCGCTCTTCAACCAGCGAGCGCTGTAAGCGGGCGCTCCGCCCGCCGCCCAGAATCGTGGCCGCAATGGAGAGTGCAAAGCTCTCGTCCTGCTCGAAGGTCGGAACGTGATAGCCGGCAATATACAGCGGCAGCGCTGCCGGGCGCTTGAGAAAAACGCGCCGTTCGCCCCGCTGTGGCGGCTCCACTGAGGTGACCGCGGGAATTGCCGGCCCGGCCGGAACTTGGCCAAACGTCTGGTGGATGCGGGGCAGGAGGCTATCCGGGGTCACGTCCCCGGCGATCACCAGGATGGCATTGCCGGGAGCGTAATAGGTCTGCCGATAGGCTTTGACATCCGCCAGGCTGACCGCCTCCAGGTCGTGCATCCAGCCGACAACGGGCCAGCCGTAGGGATGAGCGGTAAACGCGGCGGCACTGACCTGCTCCCATAAATCGGAGCTTGGCTCATCCGCCGTCCGCAGCCGGCGCTCTTCCATGACAATTTTCTGCTCGGCCAGAAAGCCTGCCTCATCCAGCATGACGTGGGCCATGCGGTCCGCTTCGAGGGCAAGAAAGAGGTCGAGATGCTGGACTGCCGCGCTTTCAAAATAGACGGTCTGGTCGCTAGAGGTGAACGCGTTGAGCCGTCCGCCACGTTCCTGAATCAAACGCGAAAATTCTCCCTTGCCGTGGGTCGGCGTTCCTCTGAACATGAGATGCTCAAGCAGATGAGAAATGCCCGTAATGCCCGGCCGCTCATTGCGTGAGCCGACCTGATACCAGACCTGCAGGGTAGCGACCGGAGCCCGATGGTCTTCCAATATGATGACGGTCAGCCCGTTGTCGAGAACGTGGTGCGTGACCTGCCAGCCACTCGTGTCGAGGGCTTGGCCCTGGCCGGACCGAAAGCCTAGCAGGAGGACGAGTAGACAAACGAACGCGGAAAAGCATCTCACCGGTTGCCGCTGTATCACCATACGGGTCATAGTTGCGAACGCCAGACCGGTTTGCAAGGGGAGGGCGGCCCGGAACGAGGGGGCAAAGGCTCAGGACGCGAGTCGAGCCTTGAGAGGGAAAGGACGGGCGGGTTAGTACACCCATTCCCCTTTGGTGTAGCGAAAGATCTCGGACACCTGGCTGGTCCCGGCCTGCTCAAACAGGCCGTTGAGCGCCTGTTTTTTTGTCTCGCCGACGCTCCGCATGGTCTTTTTGTAATAGGTCAGGATGCCGATAAAAGGGGTCGCCTCGGATTGGGTCAGCTTGATCCTTGTATAGCGATAGGGAAGATAGCCGGTATATTCGGCGACAAACCCCTGCTGGGTTTGGGTGATCTGCATCCGCTTTTTCTGAAAATCTTCGGTCTTTGCCAGCTTCTGCATCCATTTGCGGGTAAAGACATCAAAGCTCGCCCGGGCGTGATCTTCCGCCTCTTCCCCGGCTGAAGGGGCGGGGCTGGCGGGCGTCTGGTTTTGCGCAGGCTGGCTCTCTCCCGCATGCGGCGAGGGAGCGCCTTGTTGAGGGGGCGTCTCCCCGGCTGTTGCGAGACAGAAGAAAAAGAACACAAACAGTCCGGGAGCGTAAAAAAGGTAGGTCAGTGGCAGCATACGGGTGGGATGCGAAAAGGGCGGGGCTGGTTTCTCGAACCAAGCACCCGCCCTGTTCAGAGCGATGTATCATTCACCGGCAGATTGAACGATCAGTTCAGCCCGTCGGTTCATGGCCCGGCCGTCCGCGTTATCCGTCCCGTTGTCGTTCGTATTGGGGGCGACCGGGTCGTCTTCCCCACGCCCGACGGCTTCGAGACGACTCGCGTCTATGCCTTTATCGACCAGGTATGCCTGTACCGCGGTAGCACGCTCTTCTGACAAACTCTGGTTATAGGACTCAGAGCCTATCGAGTCGGTGTGCCCCTCGATAAGGACGGTACAATCTGGATTATCCTGAAGAATCTGGACCGCTTCATCCAGGACCGGCTCGAACTCGGGCTTCACAGCCGACTTGTCAAAGTCGAAGGTAATCCCGCGCAGGATGATCTTCTTGGGTTCCGGCGGTGGCGGTGGTGGTGGCGGCGGTGGTGGCGGCGGTGGTGGCGGTGGTGGTGGCGGTGGCGGTGGTGGGGGTGGTGGGGGTGGCGGATCGTCCGCCGAATAATAGCCTAAGACCGCACCGACCAGTGCCCCAATTCCGGCTCCGGCCCCGACCGCCGCATCAGTATCGTTGTCACTTACCCCGCTCCCGGCCGCGGCTCCAATACCGGCACCGAGTGCGGCACCGTAGAATGCTCGCTTGTGTCTTTCCGTTGCACAGCCTGCAACCAGAAAGAGGAGGGCCATAACCCAGACGAAATGAAAGCCTCTACCTCCTCGGATCATCTCCTGATCTCCTTTCTTTCCTGTGGGTCTGTCCGCAAAAGGACTCCTCCGACGGGAAGCGACTTGCAAACCTCTAACAGAAAACGTTTGATCCGACAAGATCGAAATTAAGGCTCCTGGAGAAGCCGCTCAGGGGCCTACGACCGTAACGCCATAAGGCCGGGCAGGTCTCCCGCTTCGAGGAAGGCCAGGGAAGCTCCGCCTCCAGTTGATATATGACTGATCCGGTCGGCGAGGTTCGCCTGACTCAGCGCGGCAACCGTATCCCCGCCTCCGGCAACACTAAAACAGGCGGAGAGGGAGGCGACCGCTTCCGCAACAGAGCGGGTCCCCCGGTCATACGGAGCCATTTCAAAAACACCCATCGGGCCGTTCCAGAGAAGAGTCCGGGCGGACTGCACAACCGCCCGAAACGCGGCAATACTGCGCGGTCCGATGTCTACGCCGAGCTGAGTATCGGGAATATCGGCTCCCGCCGTAGCGGTAGAAGCGGTTCCTGCGCTCAGCTCCGCGGTCACAACATGGTCTTGGGGCAGATGAATGCGGACGCCCCGCTGCCGGGCCTGGTGCAGCACGCTTCTGGCCTCGTCAATTTTCTCCGGCTCGACCAGGGAGCGGCCGGTTTTCACCCCCTGAGCACGCAAGAGGGTATAGGCCATCGCCCCACCGACGATGATATCGTCTGCGCGTGGCAGCAGGCTGTGTATCAGTCCGATTTTGTCCGACACTTTCGCTCCACCCAGTATGGCCACAAAAGGGCGGTCCGGTGCGGACAACAGGGCTGACAGCGCCTCGACCTCCCGGCGCACAAGAAACCCGACGCCTTTGTCCTCGAAATGCGGCACGACGCCCACAACCGAGGCATGAGACCGGTGGGACGAGCCAAACGCATCATTCACGTAGACGTCGGCCAGGTCGGCCAGCGCACGACTGAAGGCCGGGTCATTGGCTTCTTCCTCGGAGTGGAAACGGAGATTCTCAAGCACGACGACCGCCCCGGCCGGAAGCTGGCTGACCTGGCGTTGCACCGCCGCTCCGACACAATCCGCAGCCAGACTCACCGGCCGCCCCAGCATCTCTTGGAGCAGGGCTGCCACCGGTTTGAGACTGAGCGCCGGGGTGACTATTCCCCGAGGACGCCCCAGGTGAGAGGCCAGCAGGATGCTCGCGCCCTGGGCGAGGGCGTGCTGTATGGTCGGCAGCGCTTCCCGCACCCGCGTGGCGTCGCCTACTTTTTGTCCCGGCGCTTTCTGTCCCGGAGTCAGGGGCACGTTGAAATCAACGCGGATCAGCACGCGCTTCTGTGCCAGAGAGAGCTGGTCTATCGTTCTGAGTGCCATGCGCTGGCCTTGAGGCATAGCCGCCCTTACGAGGGCGGCACCTCGGGCTGAAATCCGGCTTGGGTGGCGGTGACGTCAACCGGGGTCGCTTCCAGCCCGTGCTCAAGCACCTCGTCGATAAACTCAACAAAGCGAAACTGCATTTCCTCTCGCACCTTGGGCGGGACATCCTCCAGGTCTTTTTCGTTGCGTTGGGGCAGGATGACGGTCGTGATGCCGGCGCGCCGGGCTGCCAAGACTTTTTCTTTGAGACCGCCGATGGGCATGACTTTCCCCCGCAGGGTAATCTCGCCCGTCATGGCAACGTCCTGACGAACCTTGCGACCGGTCAGCAGGGAGGCCAGGGCGGTCACCATGGTAATCCCGGCAGAGGGGCCATCCTTGGGAATGGCGCCCGAGGGGACGTGGATATGGATATCGCAATTGTCATAAAAGTCGGCCGGAATATGCAACTGGTCAGCCTGGGAGCGGACATAGGACAGGGCGGTTTGGGCCGACTCTTTCATCACGTCGCCGAGGTGGCCGGTCAGGGTCAGGCCCTTTTTCCCAACCATGCGGGTCGCCTCAATGAAGAGAATATCGCCTCCATTGGGGGTCCAGGCCAGCCCGATAGCGACTCCGGGCCTTTGGGTGCGCTCGGCCACCTCAGGGAAGAATTTAATCGGCCCCAGCATATCCGAGACTTTCTCCCGCGTCACCGTGATTTTTTCCGTGTTCCCCTCGGTGACGCCTCGGGCAACTTTGCGACACACCGCCCCAATCTCGCGCTCCAGGTTCCGAACGCCCGCCTCGTGGGTATACCCAACCGCAATACTCAACACCGCCTCATCGCTAAACTCGACCTGTGCGTCGGTCAGGCCGTGCTCGACGACCTGTTTGGGAATGATGTGGCGCTTGGCAATTTCGAGCTTTTCCTCCTCCGTATAGCCGGCCAGCTCAATGACCTCCATCCGATCCCTGAGGGCCGGCGGAACCGGCTCCAGATAATTGGCGGTGGTGATGAACATGACCTTGGACAGGTCGAAGGGGACTTCCAGATAGTGGTCGGAGAACGAGAAATTCTGCTCGGGATCGAGCACTTCCAGCAGGGCCGAGGCCGGGTCCCCACGGAAATCCATGCCCAGCTTGTCTATCTCGTCCAGCATGAACAGCGGGTTATTGGACCCGGCGGAGCGCAGGGACTGAAGGATGCGGCCCGGCAGCGAGCCGATATACGTCCGGCGATGACCGCGGATTTCCGCCTCGTCTCTGACTCCGCCCAGGGAGAGACGGATAAACTTGCGTTCCATGGCCCGCGCAATAGAGCGCCCCAGCGACGTTTTGCCGACCCCCGGCGGACCGACGAAACACAGAATGGGCCCCTTCGAGTCCTGCTTGAGCTTACGCACGGCCAAATATTCGAGGATACGATCCTTGATCTTCTCCAGGTCGTAATGGTCTTCGTCCAGGACCTGGCGGGCGTGCGGAATATCCAGATTGTCGTCTGTCATGATGGCCCAGGGCAGGTGGATGAGCCATTCGAGGTAGGTCCGCACCATCGAGTGTTCCGCCGACTCGGGCGGAATAATTTTGAGACGCTCGAACTCATTATTGGCCGCCTTGAGCGCCTCCTCGGGCATCTTGGCTTCGTCTATTTTCTGGCGCAGGTCGTCCAGCTCATTGGAACGCGAGTCGCCTTCGCCCAGTTCCTTTTGAATCGCCCGCATCTGCTGGCGTAAATAAAACTCTTTCTGGTTTTTATTGAGCTCGCTCTGGACCTGGGACTGGATTTTATTGCCCAGCTCAACCAGTTCGACTTCACGATTCAGAATGGCCGACAGCTTTTCCAGCCGGGTGCGGACACTCAGGGTATTGAGCAGGTCCTGTTTTTCATCGACCGAGACATTGAGGTTGGAGCCAATCAGGTCCGTCACCTTGGCCGGGTCCTTGATATTCATGACCACGCCCTGGAGTTCATCCGGCAGGTAGGGAACCATGGAGACGAATTTGGCAAACTGGCTGACGAGATGGGCTTGGCGCGCGTCCAGGTCGCGGGATGCTTCCGTCTCGTTCTCCAGCGGCGTCACCTGCGCACGATAATAGGGCTCGATTTGTCCGTATTCTCGAATATCGATCCGCTTCAGCCCCTGGACCAGAATGCGGACGCTGTCGTCCGGGTATTTCAGCATTTTCAGGATACGACCGGCACTCCCCCGCGAAAAAAGGGCCTGCGGGCCAGGGGCTTCATCTTCCGGATTCTTCTGGGCGGCTAAGCCCAGAAGATTATTGTTTTTCCGGCAGTCTTCAACCAGCTTGAGGGAGGACGCACGTGAAATCAGCAGAGGAACGATGGCGGAAGGAAAGATGACGACGCCCCGCAACGGCAGGATCGGGAGATCTTGAGGAAGCTCGACGTCGCTCAGGTCCTCTTCAAACCCCACCACACTCTGTTCAGTGACTTCTTCCCCTGCACCGACCTTGCTGTCTGCCATAGGTCTCCTCCCATCGTTCCCGGTACTCTCTAAGGCTATCCAAAACCATAATACATGGTCTCTGCTTGCACAAGTAGGAAACTCCGGTTAAAAACTTCGGCACTCTGAGGATAAAAACGTAAAGAATGGCTGCGCAAAAAACCATCCTCAATCTTGTCGGGACTCATCCGCGGAAACTGACAGACGCTCAGTGCATGCGTAAAGGACTGGCGTGAAACATTACGACGCTGTGCTGTTTGACCTCTTTGGCACCATTGCGCTGTTTAATCCGGGAAAATTGCCGGTTTTTGAGTGGCAGGGGCAGATGACCCGCTCCACGCTGGGTCGGCTGCGCGACGTGGTGACGGAAGTGGTTCCGTCAGTGCCTTTTGAACGGTTTCATCAGGCCCTGGGCGCAGTGAACCAGGAACTCGGCGCAATCCGTTCAGTAGAAATGCGTGAAATCAGCTCGGCGGAGCGATTCCGTCGCACCCTGGTCCAGGCCGGCCTGGACGACACCCCTGAAACCGCTCGTTTAGGGGCCTCTCTGTCTTTGGCCCATATGGACCTGCTCGCCCAGGCGACCGAAGTCCCGCTCGCGCATACCCAGTTCGTCGTTCGGGTGAGCACACGCTATCCGACCGCTCTGGTCTCAAATTTCGATCATGCTCCAACGGCGAGACGGGTGATTCAAGCCGGGCGGGTCGCCGACTGCTTTCGCTGTACGGTCATCTCGGCGGAACACGGCTGGCGCAAACCCCACCAGAAGATATTTCACGACACGCTCGCCCAGTTGCAGGTTGCGCCCCAATCGGCCCTGTTTGTCGGCGACTCTCCCCATGACGATGTGACGGGGGCTCAACAGGCCGGGATGGATATCGCCTGGGTCAACGCCGCCGGAGCCGAACTTCCTGCGGACTGCCCACGCCCTCAATATACGATTCGGGCCATCCCGGAGTTGGCCTCGCTCCTGTTTCCATAGGGAGTGTTTTCCATGGGAATTGTACGCGCACGAACATCGGGATGACCGCCGGGCCAGGCATGCCACGCAAGATCCAAATCGCCGTTATTGGTGACAGCCAGCCCTCGGCGGAAGTCGCCGGCTGGGCCGAGGAGGTTGGCCGGCTGATTGCCCGGCACGAGGCCGTCGTCGTATGCGGCGGACTCGGCGGTGTGATGGCCGCGGTCGCCCGGGGTGCGGCACAAAATAGTGGCACCAGTGTCGGTATTCTGCCCACGTATGAGGCGGCCAGCGCCGCGCCCGATATTTCGGTCGCCATTCCCAGCGGGCTCGGGCACGCCCGCAATATGCTGGTGGTCGCCTCGGGCGATGCGGTGATTGCCCTGCCGGGGGCGACTGGAACGCTGTCCGAAATCGCCCTGGCGCTGACGCTGGGAAAAACGGTGATTGCCCTACAAGCCTGGTCCCATATTGAGGGCGTGTCCGTCGTGCCGACACCCCGAGAGGCCGTGCAACAGGCGCTTCGGGCTGCCCACAAGAAGGTCTCTGCTGGTGGAAATTGAGAAACGGGCGCGGACAGCCTATATAAAGAGCTGCTCGGACCAGGTGCATAAAGAGGTGAATAGAGAAAGGAGAGCGCATGCCGCCTAAGGATACTCGCTCTGCAAATGACGCAGAGGTCGCCATGAAACGGGTTGATAAATTTCTTCGGCTCCTCAGCTTCCAACTGTTTTTTATCATTGCCCTCTTGGCCTATCTGGCCTATCGCCCACAGGCCGGCCGGTATCAGGTCATTCCGCCGCAATCGGTCATGGAGGGGACCATTATCATTTTTGATACCGTCCTGGGGAAAGCCGGCGGAACGTCGGTTGAGGTGCGGGAGCGGGACGACTCGGCTTCACCGCTCGACTAAGGCCGGAGCACCCGCGCAGCACCGGTCCTGTACGGCCGGACAAAGGAACAGGTATGCATCCATTAGGTATTGTCCTCTCGACGGCAACCGCCGCACCCCCACAGGAGTTTGTTGAAATCGGCCGGATTGCCGAAGACCAGGGCTTTGACGCTGTCTTTGTCAACGAGGGTCGGGGGGATGCCCTGGCGTGCGCCGAAGCGATTGCGCTGGGCACGTCTCGCATCAAGGTGGGAACGAATATCGCCAATATCTATTTTCGCCATCCGTTTCTGGCCGGCATGACCGCCACCACTATTTCGGAGCTGTCGCAGGGACGGATGATACTCGGACTGGGCATGAGCCACCGTCCGCTGCTCGAATCCCTGGGCATCGTTATGGATCAGCCGCGGCAGTATATGCGTTCGTATGTGACGGCGCTGAATACCCTGTTTGGCGGGGAGTCGCTGAGCGCCTTTCATCGTCCGCAGCAGAGCAATTATCGCGTGCCGGTCTATGTGGGGGCGGTGACCGCTGAAAGCGCCGAAATCGGCGGCGAGTTGGCCGATGGGATTATGCCGTTTCTGCCGGCCTTGCCCTATCTGACGCAACTCGTTGCGGCGGCACAAGCGGCGGCGCGGCGCGTGGGGCGCGACCCAGACCAGGTGGATTGTATTGTGAGCATCCCGACGTTTATTTCAGACGATATTGAGCAGGCCCGCTCTGCGGCGCGCTACAATCTGGCGTTTTTCGGGAATCTGCCTTTCTATCGCAAACAGTGGCGCCGCTGCGGCTTCAGGGCCGAAGTCACCGCCATGCAGGCAGCCTGGAAAAGCGGCAACCGCCGCGCTGCGGCCGCCTGTGTGTCCGAACTCATGGTGGACCAGGTCTGCGTGTTTGGCCCGCCCAGCCAGTGTCGCGAGCAGTTGGCGGCCTTCCACGCAGCCGGAGCGGCCATGCCGGTCCTGGCCGTCAGCCCGGTCAACGAAGACCGCCTGGTCGCAACCCGCAAAGCGCTCGACCTGCTGGCGCCAGGGTAAAGGCCGTCCGGGGCAACCCGGCCCGGCCTGCGCCAGATATAACTAAAACTACTACAATTTTTACAAAGAATTCATATTGCTTATATTGCTGAATGAATGTTCAGCTTTTATAGTGCTGCAACATTGACGTTGGGGTAAGGTAGTATTCATGTCCCGTAGCCGTATAGCCTGCTGTCTCGTGTTCCTGATCTATACCGTCCTCGTATGTCTCCCTCTGGCCCTCGGAGCCGACCCGCCGACCCAACAGACCCAACGAACCTGGAAAACCGTCGAAGAGCTGTCGGAAGAAGAGCTGGCCCAGGTCCAGCTTGAGGACGCCCCGCCCCGCCATGCCCAGATCCCGTATCTTCCCGCCGAAGCCTATCCGTTTGTCCCGCCGTATACGGCCGAGGAAATGGGCTATCGCGCCATGGAATTCACGCCGCGCACGCGCTGGTCATCCGTGGTGGCCAACTCCTGGGCGTCTATTGCGCCGCAAGGGGTACTCCTCAATCCCGGCACTTCCATCACCTTTGTCAGCTATGATTCCGAAACAAGCGGGGTGGGCAAAGTCCTGTCTGCCGCACCCGGTGAAGAGATCTATCGCTCGCTGAGTCAGGCGATTGCCCCGCCGGCGGCCGAAGGCGGCCAGTGGCTGGCGATCCGGTATCGGACGGACAAAGAAAATATCACCAAGGAGGAGCGCTTCGCCTACTCGTCTTCCATTCGACGGGTGCGCCACCAGGCCACGCCTCGTCGTCAGAGCAATTTCCCCAACATGGCCCTCACCCCGGACGATGCCTGGGGACGGGCCGCCTGGGAGTTTTCGTGGCGGCTGATCGGCACCGACGTACTGCACCGGACCGTCCGTTTTCCGAACACGCGGCCGACCCTGATCCTACGCAACGGCGAAACCGGACAGTCTCGGACCGTCCAGACCGCCAGCATCAAGCTCATGGGTGAGGCATTTCCGTACTATACGCTGGACGGCGGGGTTGAATGCTATGTGGTGGAGGCGGTGGCGCGCCCAGAGTGGTTGCCCGACTATTATATGCCCCGTTTTCTGTATTGGCTGGAGAAGTCCTCATTCTTTCCGCTGCGCGGCGAGCAATACGGACAGGACGGGGAGCTTGACCATGTTGAGGTCAGGCTGGCTGAGTTTTTCAATCCCGGCCGCAAAGAACTGGGTTACGGCACCCTGCTTATTTCCCACTGGGACCTGCGGACGGACATCATGTCCTATCTGGTCAATGACAGCCACAAGCTCATGGATTGGAAACCGGAAGAAGCCACGGTTTTTTTCAGCCCGGACTTCATGCGCCGCCAGTGGTATCTCGACACCTCCATCAAGACCCAGGCGGCCGTGTCACATCCGGACGAATATTTCATGCGTCCGGCCGTTGAGGCCGACAAATTCCCCAACGAGCGGCCGATCAATCTGCCGCCCGACATGGCGGCCCGGATCGAGGCCCAGAACGCCGCCGAGCGTTTAGTCTTCGACGGCACCTGAGCCCACAGGGCGATAGCCCTTCCTCCTTTTCTAATCCCCTCTCGGGAGGGGTGGTCCTGAGCTTGTCGAAGGGCCGGGGTGGGTTTCAGTCCCCTGGCTCACCTTATTCCTTGCTCTCGTTCCCCGTATGGGATAGGCAGCGGATATGCGTGCTCGCTACGGTATGGTCCATGGCCGCTTTCAGCCCTTTCATAGCGGCCATTTGCACTACACCCTGGCGGCGCTCAGCCGGAGTGAGCATCTGATTATCGGCATCACCAATCCCGACCCGTCCGAAACGCAAGCGGAAGCCGCGGATACGCAGCGGCATACCCCGCAGGCCAATCCCTTTACCTTTTTTGAGCGGCAGTGGATGATTCGGGCCGCCCTGCTTGACGCCGGGGTTGAGCCGAGTCGGGTCTCCATCGTGCCCTTTCCGATTCACGCTCCCGAGCGTTGGGCGCATTACTGCCCCAAGGAGACCGTGCAGTTTATCCGCGTATTCTCGGAGTGGGGCAGGGAGAAAGTCGCCCGGCTCCAGGCGGACGGGTGGCAGGTCCAGGTGCTCGACCCCGGCGCGACCAAGCGGGAAAGCGGCGGTGCGGTCCGTCGCTGCTTAATCCAAGGCCAAGGCTGGGAACACCTCGTGCCGCGCGGCGTGGGCGCAGTCCTGAAGCAGATTGGGGCTCCCGAGCGACTGGCTCGACACGCTCCCTCGTAAGCGCCGCTCATGTCCTGCTTGCCTATCCTTTTCATTATTCTTGACGGGCTGGCCGACCGGCCCCAGCGCGTCCTGAACGGACAAACCCCGCTTGAGGCGGCCCAGACACCACATTTGGATCAACTGGCGACCCTCGGCACGACGGGTTTGCTCACGCCGCTCGCCCCCGGTGTTCCCCTGGAGAGCGAAACGTCACACTTCATTCTGTTCGGCTACGGGCTGGAGCAATTCCCTGGTCGGGCCGCGTTCGAGGCCATTGGCCGGGGCATGGATGTGCCGCCCGAGTCGGTTGTGTTGCTGGCAAGCTTTGCCGAGACAACGCTGATCGACGGCAAGCTGCGTCGGGACGCCCTATTATGGGAAAAACGGCAAGCCCAGGATGAGGCGGAGTGCGCCCGGCTGTGTGAGTCTATCGCCGCGTACGAAACGCACGGTCTGCATTTCGCGTTGACCGCGTGTGGACGCTGCGAAGCCATACTGACGCTGCGCGGCCAGCCGAGCCGAGACATTACTGATGTCGATCCGTTCTATAACAATGCCTATGTTGCGCACGCTCAGCCCCTGGCGGAATCCCCACACCCGCGGCAGGCCGCGCGTACTGCCGACGGGCTCAACGCCTATCTCGGCTGGGTGCACCACCAACTCAGCCGGCACCCGCTCAACCGGGAGCGCCAGGCGCGCGGTGGTGCCGGCATCAATTTTTTACTCACCAAGTGGGCTGCGGTGCGACCTGATGTTGCGCCGTTTCAGGAGCAAAACGGTCTGCGCGCCGCCAGCATTGAAAACTATCCGCTGTATGTCGGGATCGCCCGCGCCTGCGGCATGACACCGGTTGCCACCCAGCGGGTGGCTGATACCACAACGGATTTCAGGCAGAAACTGCGGACCGCGGACTCCCTCTTCGCCCAGGGGTATGAGTTTGTACATGTCCATTCCAAGGCCCCGGACGTGGCCGCCCATCACAAAGACCCGCTGGGCAAAATGCGCGCCCTTGAGGCGCTCGATGCCGCGCTCGGGCCGGTCGTCGAGCGCGTCTCAAATCAATCCGATCTGCTGGTCGTGGTGACGGGCGACCACGCCACGCCGAGCAGCGGGCCGCTCATCCATTCGGGCGAGGCCGTACCTATCCTGCTTGCCGGCGGTCCCAACGTCCTGTCTGACCCCGTAACAACGTTTCACGAACGGGCGGTGATCGGCGGTGGGCTTGGCCATATCCGTGGGGCGGATGTCATGCCGCTGCTACTCAATGCGACCGATCGCATCCGCTTGCACGGGGTGCGGCATCAGGCCGAAGCCCGGCCGTATTGGCAGAGGCAGCCCGAACCCTTTCGTGTGAAATCGACGCCGACTGACGACTCCTTCGCTGAAGGGCACGCTTTTCCGAAGGGAGAAAAGAGAGAATTATCTACCTGTGTACCCAAATCTCCTCACCACCAGTCATAACGAATCATCCCTGGCTTACTCACTCGTTGGGCGACGGGCGGCCGCTCGTATGGCTTGTGCGTATCTGTAGTGGCCGGGAGGTATCAGAGCAAATAAGGGTCAGTTGGGAAGGTCAGACCCTAGGATCATGTCGCCCCAGTCATGCGGCTCTCCTTCCTTAATCAGCTTGAGAATTCCTCTACGGCATAAGTCCTGGCCATTGAGGAGCGTCAGCTCTTTCTTGGGGTCCACTTCGCCAAGATGCACAGCACCCGACGCTGTGTCGTACGCGTCACGTAAACTCTTCCTGATGTGTCGCCTTTCTTCGAGATCGGCTCCCAAATGCCAAGCCCCGAATATGGCAAGTCTGAAGCGCATTTCCTGGCTTTGCTCGTTGAGAAAGTCTCTCAAGTATAACGCCTCAAGAGCTATCCGAAGATCGACGAAACGATCCGCCAGTGACGCGCTTGAGTCCTTCGACTTCCTCCACCGAGCAACCGCGATACGTGTCTTGTCGTTCCGTTCCTCAAGCGCTCTGAGCGTATGGCGAAGCTGTTCTTCGTCGATACTTCGTGACGATTGGTCCTCAGGCTCAAGGGTATGTAAGCCTGTCCTGAAATTGGAGTTCATGCGCCTCAGCCCCAAAGGGCGAACTGCGAGGCGATGAGTGCCGGTAGACCAACTTTCCGTAGCGCTAGACAGCGAAAACGCTCCGAGTTCTTGGTAGTCGTCCCAACAAAAGCTCTCGTCCATATGATTGTCAAACTCCAGAGAGAGCTAGACAGACGGTATCGAAGTCGACTGTTTGTTCCGTGTGGACAGTCTGCTCCGCCGGCGTGGTATTCGGCCGGAACTTCGGACGGAACAGCGTTGGTGACGCGGACACATCGAGGGACAATACGGCGCGGCCTAGGTAATCTTTCCCCGGCACATCGTTGCGTGTAGGCAGATAGGACGGCAGTTGGTCTGTAGATAAAGGTAACGGCACGATATGGATGTCTTTTCTCGGCGAAAAAGGTTCATTGACCGTCAGGCCATTGACGATCGTTGACCTACGATATGCAAGTGGGTTTCCTAGCCGCCACTGGGAAAGTAAGTGCGTTACATGCTCAACCCCAAGAATAGTTGCTCCTTTGATTATTCCTTTCGTGAAGTCGTCCACAGATGACACGTATTCAGTATGCTGCTCCCTGGCGCCCCTAACGAGGCTATGCTGGGACGTGGTCCTGCCGTTTATCGGAAACGCGTGTCCAATGCGATCCGTTTCGGGGTTGATGTAATTCTCCAAGAATAGTCGGAGTTGATCGGCTAGTTGTGACATCAGTTGTTCGGGCGCAATTAAATCAGCACTTCTTGCTCTAGCATATTCCTCGTCACCCCACCTGTTGCGCTCGTAAATCTTACGCAACCGTTCGGGCGAGATAGTCTCCTCCGGTCGCGAACTGTAGTGAGTTATTATCTGAAAATCGTGCGTAATCTCGGTCCGCCCCATATCGAAGGTAGTCTGTTCCAAGATTGAAGCTATGAGTTCGCTCAGATCTTGCATACGTGGTGCCTCTGAAGTCTAGGGTAATTGCGATTCTGTATAGCCACCAGGAGGTAATAGGGTCCTGGTCGCCTTTCTTCCTCCTGCACGATGTGGGGCGCGCGGGTAGCTGTAAGACTAGAGCCTATCGAGAAACGCCCTAGCGTTTCTCGTATTGACCGGCCCCGAACAGCAGATGCTTGGCCTGCTGGTCCATCTGCTGGGGGGAGCGGCTTTCTTCTTCAAGCACGGCCAGCCCGCGCCGGACCGCCGGCCGCGCGCTGAGGGCGTCGTACCAGCGCTTGAGGTGCGGATAGTCTTCCAGCTTCTGCCCTTGGTTTTCGTGATAGCGCAGCCAGGGGTAGGTCGCCATATCGGCAATCGAATAGTCTCCGGCCAAATACTCGACCTCGGCCAAACGGGTGTCCACCACGCGGTACAAGCGGCGGGCTTCGTTCGTATAGCGATTAAAGGCATACTCGATCTTTTCCGGCGCGTATAACCGGAAGTGATGTGCCTGGCCCAGCATGGGACCGATCCCGCCCATCTGAAACATCAGCCACTGGATCACCGTATAGCGCTCGGCCATGCCCGAGGGCATGAATTGGCCGGTTTTCTCCGCCAGGTAGAGCAGCATGGCGCCGGATTCAAACACGCCATACGGCTTGCCGTCCGGCCCGTCGCGATCCACCATGGCCGGCATTTTATTATTCGGGCTGATCTTCAGGAACTCGGGGTTGAATTGATCCCCGGTCAAGATGTTAATCGGAATGACGGTGTACTCCAGACCCGTCTCTTCCAGGAAAATATGGACCTTATGCCCATTCGGCGTTGGCCAGGTATACAGATCGATCATGCTGCGTGTTCCTCCCCTTGGATTATACTACGGCGTAGCCTAGCGCCAATCACGATGCTGTGTAGCGCGTCTCTCTCCTCCTTGAGGAGTGCGGGCTTCCAGCCCGCATGGCGGCTAGGATGGCCGCCCTCCCAGGCGGGGAGCCCCCCCATCCCCTCCCTGGCCGCTTGGGGCCAGCCCTTGTCTTTCCCGACGAGCGCGGACGGGCACGGCTACAACTTATCGTGAAACGCTCTAGCGCGTAGCCTAGCCAAGACGGACGGGTGTGTCGATGTCGAGTCGGCTGTGTTTATCCCCCTCACCCCAACCCTCTCCCCGCTGGGGCGAGGGAGCAGAGGATTCCCTCCCCCTATGAGGGAGGGGTACTGCGCCGGTAGAGGCGAAAGGGGATGTGAGGCTGAGACTCTCCCCTCTTTATGGGAGCGTCCCGGCCTTGTCAGAACCGGTCCATATGTGAAAATACAGGACAGTCGTCAAAAAAAGGATAACTGCATGTCACGACCCCTGCGCTTCGGGACCTATGTCGAATTCCAGTGCCCACCCGGCAGAGATCATGCCCAGTTAATCGAAGACGTCATCGATCTCGGCATTCATGCCGACCGGAACGGCTTTTCCGTTTTCACCACGCTGGAACACCCGTTCTTTGAGCAGTTTGCCATTAACCCCAACCCGCTAGCGCTGTATTGCACCCTGGCCGAGCGGACTTCCCGGATTCGCTTCCGCACGCTGTGCCATACGCTGCCGCTGCATAATCCCATGATTCTGGCGGGCGAAATCGCGGAAGCGGATATTCTGACCAAGGGCCGGATCGAGTGCGGGGTCGGGCGGGGGCACGCCTGGCTGAATGAACCGGCCAATATCGTGCTGGAAGAGAATCAGGAGCGCTATGTTGAGGCGCTCGACATTCTGATCAAAGCCTGGACCGAAGAGCGCTTCTCGTACGACGGCAAGTATTATCAGGTGAGAGACCTGTCGGTGGTGCCCAAACCCTACCAGAAACCGCACCCCCAAATTTTCCAGGTCGGCACCAGCGCCAAATGGTTCAGCCTGGCGGCCCAGAGAGAGTGGGGCGTGTGTATTGGCGGGCCGGCTCCGACCGCAATATTTCGGGAACCGGCCGCGCTGTATCGTCAGGCCTGTCGTCAAGCCGGAAAACCCTCCTACCTGGGCTGGGTCAAGGCCATCTATATTGCCGAGGATGACCAAACCGCCCTGCGCGAGGCCGAACAGCCGGTCCGTAATTTTATTGACTTCAACGTATCGCCCATGGACTCGCTGGCCAGAAGCAGCCCGGCGGAAAAACAGCGGCTGATCGACGCCGGCTATGCGTTTTATGCCGCGGACGATTTTCCCAATTTGCGCAACCTGTCGTATCAGGAACTCATCGACGCCGGCATCGTGTGCGTCGGCTCGCCCGACAGCGTGGGCAAACAACTGCTGGCGCTGTGGAAAGAGTTTCGGTTCGACGAAATGATCGTCATCAGTCATTATGGCGGCATGGACAAAGACCGGGCGCTGAGAACCCAGGATTTATTCGCCAAAAAGGTCATGCCGATGATGCAGGCTGAGGCGCACAAAGCGCTCGATGCGGCTCCCGCATAGGCGCCGAACGCACGGGGAGGGATATGACAACCGCGATCTTTGATGTCAATAAGCGTTGGTCGGAAGAGTATCCCGAGTTGGGAACCGCGCCGGTGCCGACCGAGCCCTGTATCTCGCCCGCCTATTTTGAATTGGAGCGCGAGCGGGTGTTCCGCAAGGTCTGGCTATACGTGGGCCGTGAGGAAGAAATCCCCCGGCCCGGCGACTATATGGTGCGTGATCTCAAAGCCTGTCGGACCTCGGTGATTTTTATTCGCGGACAGGACGGCAGCATCCGCGGCTTTCATAATATCTGCTCGCACCGCGGCAATAAGCTGGCCTGGGAAGCCAGCGGCACCTGCCGGAAGTTTGCGTGCAAATTCCACGGCTGGGTGTACGATACCGAAGGCCGGTTGGTCGGCGTGCCGGACGAGGCGTTTTTTCATGATTTTGACAAAGCCGCCAACGGCCTCGTGCCGGTGGCGACCGCGCTGTGGCAAGGTTTTGTGTTTGTCCATATGGACCCGCAGCCGGCGCAGTCGCTGGCGGACTATCTGGGCGAGCTGGGCCAACGCATGGGCAGCTTTCCGTATGCCGACCTGACGGCGCGCTACGCCTATCAAACCGAGCTGCGGTGTAACTGGAAAGTCGCCCTGGACGCCTTCTCCGAGGGCTATCATGTGAACGTCATCCACGGCCGGTCCTACCCGGACACGTTTACCGGCAAGAACAACCCCATGTGTCATCTGCCCGAGGTGCGCTTCTACGGCCCGCATCGCTCCTGCATCGTGTACGGCAACCCCAACCATAATCCGAGCCCGGCCGCGGCGGTGGCCTATCGGTTCGGCGAAACGGTGACCAAACGGTCCGTGGCCCAGGACCAGCTCCCGCCCGAGGTGAACCCCACCCGGAGTGCGGAATTCGGCTTTGATCTGGATGTGATCTTTCCCAACCTGATTCTGCATGTGTTGCCGGGTATGTGGTTCACGCATCAGTTCTGGCCGCTCGACGTGGACCGGACGCTGTGGGAGGGCCGTGCCTACTGGCCGCCAGCCACAACGCCGGGCGAACGCTTTGCCCAGGAGTTCAACAACACCGTGCTGCGCAACGCCTGGCTCGAAGACACGGCCACCATGGAGGCAACCCAGGCGGCGCTCTCCTCCGGGGTCAAAACCCACTTCCATCTGCAAGAGCAGGAAATCCTGATCCGCCACAGCTATAAAGTGCTCGAAGACTATGTCGGTTTTTACACCAACGGGGACACCTAGAGAAACGGCTATGGCCACACGTTTACCCCAGCCGTTTGCCGACCTCGAAGTATTTGTGGCGGACTGGTCGCTGGCGACCCAGCGCGAACGGGAACGGCAGCGGTCTGCCAGTAGCGCCGGAGAACTCACCACCCTGTATCAGACCCTGCTGCCCCGACTCGACGCCATGCTGGAATACCTGAACCAATACGAACTGGACGCACTCCCCGCAGACGCCAAGCGGCTCTTTTATCTCAGCCTGTCGTTTGCCGAGATCGCTCCGTTTGTTGAATGCTATAAGGGCGAGCCACGGGTGCCCAACAGCTTCGACGAGTCCCGTTTTATCGCGGTCCACGCCGACCGCTTACCCTGAAGATGGAGAAGGCTCATGGCCGAAGTCGATGTCCGGCAACTCGCAGCCCGCGTCCAACGCCTGGAAGACATAGAGGCAATCAAGCTCCTGGTAGTACGCTACGCCCAGGGCGCGGACCGGGGTAATGACCCCGATATCATGGTTCCCCTGTTTGCGGACACCGGAGTCTGGGACGGTGGGGAACGCTTTGGAGTCTACACCGGCAAGGAAGCCATTCGTCAGTTTCTGGCCGAGTCGGGCGCGTTTATCGGTTGGACGCTGCACTATATGGTCTCGCCGGCGGTAGACGTGGACCCTGGTGGCCAGACGGCCAGAGCGTTCTGGTATTTATGGGAAACGGCCAATATGCCCAACCAGGAGAGCGGAGAAGACGACGCCTTTTGGATCGGTGGCACCTATGAGAGCGAACTGGCCAAACAGGCCGACGGGGCGTGGAAGTTCACCCGCGTGGCCCTCAATCTCAAACTGCTGAGCCCGTATGCAGAAGGCTGGGCCAGGAAACAGTTGCCGGATGAAAAGCGGTAAGTAAGGGGAGACGAAAAACCATGAGCATCGAAACCGCCGCCTATATTGCAATCGACCGTGCCAAAACCCTCCAGGAAGAGCCGGCCTGTGGCCACAACCGCTGGCATCCCGATATCGAGCCGGTCGCGGAAGTCGAGCCCGGCCAGGTGGTCGGGCTGGAAACGCGGGATGCGTTTGACGGCTTTATCAGCCCGGCAACCACGGCGGCCGATTTACAAAATGCCAACCTGGGCGTCGTGCATCCGCTGACCGGGCCGGTTTATGTCAAAGGCGCGCAACCCGGCGACATCCTGGAAGTCAGCCTGGTTGAAGTCGAGCCCCAACCTTTTGGCTTTACCGTCCAGGTGCCGGGCTTCGGCTTTCTGCGGAACGACTTTACCCAGCCGTATATCGTGCGCTGGACGATTGAGAACGGTTTTGCGACCTCGGACGACCTGCCCGGGGTGCGCATTCCCGGCGCGCCTTTTATGGGGGTCATCGGCCTGGCACCCTCGCATGAGCTACTGCGACAGATCAACCGGCGCGAAGCCGAGTTGGCCGAACGGGGAGGGGTGGTCCTGCTGCCGGAGGCCACAGACGCGGTTCCCGCAGATGCCGGCATTGCCTCGACCGCCATGCGGACCATTGCCCCGCATGAGACCGGCGGGAATCTCGATATCAAGCAACTGACCAAGGGCACGACCATCCGCTTCCCCGTTTTTACGCCGGGCGGCTTATTTTCGGTCGGCGATGCCCATTTTGCGCAAGGGGACGGAGAAGTCTGCGGCACCGCGGTCGAGATGGGCGCCACCTGTTACTGTTCCTTCAAAATCCTCAAGGGCCTGGCGGCGCAGCACAATATCCGTGAGATTCAGTTTTATCGTGAGGACTATTATACGACGCCCGAGATGGCCGCTCCCAAACGCTTCTTTGCGACCACCGGCCAGTCGTATACGCGTGACGGGGTGGCCCACTCCGAGGACGCCACCCTGGCGGCGCGCAACGCCTTACTCAATATGATCGATCACCTGGTGAGCGAGCGCGGTTATACCCGCCAGCAGGCCTACGCCATTTGTAGCGTGGCGGTCGACCTGAAAGTCAGCGAACTGGTCGATGTCCCCAACTTCGTGGTTTCGGCGTTCTTACCGCTCGATATTTTCGTGTGACACCGCCGACGGTGGAGGACCAGTCGATGAAACGTATCCGCCACGACTTCATGCAAACCGCCCGCGAGCGCGCCAAAGCCGCCATTCGGGCCGGCCGTACCCAAGACGCCCTGCAAGCCGTCGACGACATATGGGAAGAAGGCCGTCCGATTCACGACCTGTATGGTGATATGTCTGCCGTTTTTCTGGACTACATCCAGGAAAAACTGGGCGAAGACGCGGTGGAAGAAGCCTGGCGCTATGTGGGCGAAAAACTCTGGCGGCCGGTGCTGGAAGCTTATCGGGACAAAGACCCGGCCCTGCTGGCCGCAACCTATGCCATGTTTCTGCGCTCGCACGGCTACGACTTCAGCTGCGAGGAAGACGACCAGAAGTTCCAATTTTTCCTGCACTACTGCCCGAGCGGGGGGCGCATGCTCCAAGAGGGCAAGGCCGCCACCTCTGCGCGCCATCCCACGGCGCTGGGGGTGACGCAGCGGCCCCACGCTTGGAGTTTTGACCAAAAAGACGTCCTGTATTACTGCGGGCATACCAAGCTCTGGTTCGACACCCAGCCCCGGGAGTGGGGCCTGGATGTGTTCCAAGCGGAGTATGGCGAGTTCAACGAAAAAGGCGAGGTGGTCGGGCGGCCCTGCGCGGTCACGATTTATAAAAGAGCGAGGGATGGTGCTACATCTGGGACCCAATAGTAGAGTGGAATGCATTTCCAGATTATCGGAGAAATTGCCAACGTAGAGACCATTGCCTCTGGGAGCCGCATTCGAATACTCGCGTTTCTCAGAAAACAGTACGGACCGGGGCGTTGGCGAAAGCTGAAAGGGGTCGCCCGGGTTCGGCTCTCTGACGGGACTCTACGCTGGGCAGAAATCCACTGGTTTGAGGTGCATGGAATTGGTAGAAAGAAAATGAGGATTAAGAGATTCTTGGATTGACCAGTATGGCTACTCCGATAATTTTCAGGCAAAAGTTTGCAATCTGCATCCATTCCGACGATGCGGATTTACTGACCCCCCGTCGAGTTTATGAAGTGCTTCCTGATGAAAGCGCGGCTCAATCTCAATACATTCGAGTCATAGATAACGAAGGCGAAGACTATCTCTACCCTCTAACGAATTTTGTTTTTGTAGATTTTCCTCCAGCAGTTGAAGAGGCACTGCGGCGGGCCTCCTGAGCGCTACGAAGAGCAGTGCTGGAATAATAATGGCCAGGGGCGACCATCTCAGCGTGCGGCGCGGCTGGTACACCCATCACGCGATTGATCTCGGAGACGGCTATGTCGTGCAATACGGACGTGGCGCGTGGGATGGCGTCGGCGCAGCGGTTCAGGTCAGTTCCTATGAAACATTTGCCAAAGGCCGCCCGATGGAGGTCGTCGCCTCTCCGGCCGCGTATGCCGCGCACGAGGTCGCGCTCCGGGCGCTGAGCTGCCTCGGTGAGCAGGACTATCACCTGCTGTGGAATAACTGTGAGCATTTCGTCACCTGGTGTCGTAGCGGCAAGCGCCAGAGTCAGCAGGCGGACCGTTTCGTGCAGACCGCCTCCGAAGTGGTAACCAAGGTGGCCGTTAGTCTGGTCGCCACGGGCGCGGCCAGACTGGCGCTCAGGGCTTCGTCCAGGCTCTCCACCAAAGCCGTGGGCCGGACGGTAACGACGCCCTGGCTGCTCGCCGCGGATGCCGCCCAACTGATTGCCACCTCGACGGCGGGTGCGCTCGGACGGGAGAAGAACGTGGCGAAACGCACCGGCCAGGCGGTTGGGGCCGGTACCTCGGCCGGGATCGGAGCGCTCACCGCCGGCCCGCTCGGGGCGGCGCTCGCCGTCGGCCTGTGGGCCGTGGGTGAAGCGGTCGGAACGGCGCTCTCGTCCGGGGAACGCGACTGAGAAGGAGACGGCTATGGGAAACGAACCCGTGCTGTATATCAACGGCGAGTATACACCCCTGAGTCAGGCCAACATCTCCGTGCTCGATCAGGGCTTCCTGCTGGGCGACGGCGTGTTTGACGTGGTCTCGGCCTGGCAGGGTAGGATCTTCAAACTCGACGAACATCTCGACCGGTTTTTTCAGTCGCTTCGGGCCGCCCGGCTGACGACCGCCCTGACATCGGACGAGTGGCGCCAGGCGATTATTGAAACCGTGCGCCGCAACGAACTGCGCGACGCCACCATCCGCTTTATTGTGACCCGCGGCGTTGCCAAACAGGTGGTCGCCGACCCGCGCGATTACGACCCGACCATCATTATCTGGGCGGCACCGTATGTCTTCTTAGTTGACGAGGAAAAGCGGCATAGCGGTATTCGCCTGTTCATCAGCCATTTACGCAGCTTCACGCCCGACACGCTCGACCCGCGCTACAAATGTCTGGATCGTCTGCATTTTCAGCTCGCCAAAATCGAGGCCCTGGAGGCCGGCTACGACGACGTGATCTGGCTGTCGGCTGACGGCTATGTGAGCGAGGGGCCGGCCTCGAATGTCTTTATGGTCCGACAGGGGACGCTCTATACCCCCGGACGCCAGGTGTTGCGCGGCATTACCCGCCAGACCTTTCTCGATCTGGCCCTGGAGGCCGGTATCCCGGCGGTCGAGGGGGATGTCACCGCCTTTGATCTCTACTCGGCGGACGAGGTGTTTACCTGTAGCACGGCCGGCGGCGCCCTCGCCGTGCGGGAAGTGGCCGGGCGTCCCTTGCCGGGCGCGGTCCCCGGTCCGCTGACCCAGCGGCTAGATGCGCTGTATTGGCAGTTGCGGGAGTCCGGAACGCATGGCACGCCGGTGTATGCCTGAATAAGCCGCCACGGCGAGGGGGCGGAGGCATGCCAAAGAAGAAAGTCGTGCATACCGCGGACAGCTTTGAGATCAAGCAGTCTCCTGGGCGCGGAAAGGGTGTGTTTGCCACAGTCCGTATCAAAAAAGGCGAGACCATAGGCTATTACACCGGCGCTATCTTGCGAGACTGGCACGCGAACCGGGACCCCCATCGCTCGTCGCTGTATCTGATGTGGGTATGCAAAAACCACTGGATTAACGGCGTTGGGCCCCGCTCGAACTACACACGCTATATCAATCATAGCGATAAGCCCAACGCCGAACTGATCATTTCGACGCGCTGGAAGACCGCCCGAATCGCCAGCCTGCGCCGCATCCAACCCGGCGAGGAAATTTTCTATAGCTACGGGGACGAGTACTGGGAGGCTATGGAAATCGATCCTGTCTAGGGCAAGATTCTGCGGGCGGTCCCTGCCCGGCCAACAGATTCGCCTTCGATTTTTTTTGCGGTTACCCTTAATTTAGGGGGGGAAGTGAGAAGCCTAACTTCGTACATTAGGAGGCGTTCGCGAACTATGGGACAGCGCGAGCGGCCACGAACGATAAGGGGACAGAAGTGTGGCTGGTGTGGCATGAGGAGGTGCAGCACTCCATGCTGGCCCCCCGCCCATAGCGCTACGCAATACTGTTAGAGAAGCGGAGGAGAGGCTTTTGCCAGCCAGGATTTCACGAGCCGAGCGGGCTCAAATGCTGCGAAGGGCCTTAATCGACACGGCCCGAGAGTTGTTTGCCGAGCATGGGTATGAAGATGCCTGGATTGACGAGATTGTCCAGAGAGTCGGAGTGACCAAAGGCGGACTGTACGCTCATTTTCGCGACAAGGTTGCGCTCTTCGAAGTGGTCTATCAGGAGCAGTGCGTCGCTTTGGCCCAAGCCATCGACGAGCGTATCCAGGCAGCCGAGAGCGCTCCGCGGCAGCAGGTCGTGCTCACGGTGTGCCACGCCTTTATTGACAAGGCCATAGACCCGAGGGTGTGGCGCATTCTCTTTGTGGATGGCCCATCAGTCCTGATCCAGAGTGAGCTCCGAGAACCCGAGCCGGTCCTGCGGCTCCTGCGGCAGGTGTTCGCGCCGTTGATGGATGAGGGTGTGATCGAACCGATGCCGCTTGACCCGTTTATCCACCTGGTATGGGCGACGTGCTTCGAGGCAGGGATTTATATTGCCCAGGCCGAGGAGAGCGCCGCCGCCCGGCAGGAAATGGTCAGTACGCTGGAGGGCCTGCTCACCGGGCTGTTGTGGCCTGAGTCCCCGGTCGGTCGAGGCTTCGAGTGCCAGGCCGGTTAGGCCAACCGCGCCCAGCCGACCCGCCCCCACCAAAAAACAGGGATTGAAGCTGCTCAGGACGGCGGGCCCGCCTGCGTCCGCAGCGCAGGCGGCTTCAGCCCGCAAAAAAACAAAAATCTTGAAGCTGAAAACCAACTCAGAAATATGCAAACCTGTCTTGAGCTAGGGTATCCGAAAATGGTAGGTTCCTGCGTATTCATTGCCGCGTAGTTTGGTCGTTGACTGTCTCCACTAGCTCGGGGAACAATATCGCAGGGACCATACGAGTGGTAAATGGACAGGAGACCGAGACGGAGAAAAAAGGGGAGGATGCCATGGCTGATCGGCGAGAAACCGCAACCCTGGGAGCGGGCTGTTTCTGGTGTATTGAGGCGGTGTATCTGGAGGTCGAAGGCGTCGAGAGCGTGGTGTCCGGGTATACGGGCGGCGCGGTCGAACATCCAAGCTACGAAGCGGTCTGCTCGGGGACAACCGGACACGTCGAGGTTGCCCAGATTAGCTTTGATCCCGCGATTATCTCGTTTACGGAAATCCTGGAAATCTTTTGGCAGACCCACGACCCGACCACGCTCAATCGGCAGGGCAATGATGTCGGCACGCAGTACCGCTCGGCCATCTTCTCCCACACCGAAGAGCAGCAGCGCATAGCCGAGCAGTCCAAAAAGGAGGCGGATGCCTCCGACTTGTGGATCAACCCGATTGTCACCGAGATCGCTCCGCTGGCCACCTTTTATCCCGCGGAAGGCTATCACCAGAACTTTTATCAGCAGAACCCCTACCAGCCGTACTGCATGATGGTCATTCACCCCAAGATGCGCAAATTCCGCAAGGCGTTTGAAAACAAATTGAAAGCGTCGGCCTCGGCGGCCTAAGGGCAATATGGCCCGAGAGCCGGGCCTGTGAGCAGAAAGGGGAGGGCATGACGGCGACCTTGGACTGGATGGGGTGTGCCACGTTTCGGTTGACGCTGGGCGAGCAGGTCGTCATGCTGGATGCGTATATCGACCGCGTGCCCAGCGCCGCGCCGACCGGCGCGACGGTTGACGCCATTCGGCAGGCCGACTGGATCGTGGTGGGCCATTCCCACTTTGACCATCTCTACGGAGCCGAGCGGATCGCCAAAAACACGGGCGCAAAAATTATCGGCTCATACGAGTCGATCCGGATTATGGCCGCCCAGGGCGTTCCCGAAGCACAGCTCCTGCCCGTAGCCGGCGGCGAAACCGTCCGCCTGTCTGCGGACGTGACGGTTGGCGTCTACCCGAGTCAGCATTCCTGTGTGTGGAGCGCCGAGCCGTTACCCGCCTCAGACGCGGTGTGCATAGGCGAACTGGGCGTCACCTACCAGGAACAGCAGGAGAAGTTGCAAGGGGTGTGGGAGCAGCTCAACGCCCTGGGCGGCGACGTGGCTGCCCACCTGCAAGCCTCGGCCCAAGGCGCCCGGGGCGACGGCGGCGCCCTGGTCTATGTGTTTGATACGCCCGACGGCAGGCTGCTGTATCAGGATACCTCCGGCCACTGGCAGGGCATTCTGCACGGCCTGCGACCGGACGTGGCCATTCTGGCTGCGGCCGGTCGGGGCAATATCGACGGCGAGCCCATTCAGGGCACGCTGGCCCAATTCGTCGCCCAGCAAGCCGCGCTGCTCCGTCCGCGGCGTGTCATCTTAGGCCATCACGATGACTGGCTGCCCGGCTTCTCCCGCACGATCGACACCGCACCCATCAAGGCGGAAATGGCCCGCCGCGCCCCGCATACCGAACTGGTGGAGCTGGGCTATATGGACGGATATGCGGTCTTTGCTTGACTCGCCTGCGTAGTACGGAAGCAATATAGAATATGTTTCGTCATCGCGTCTAAGGCGTTGAGAAACAAAAATAACGTCGCACAAACAGAGGTTTGTTTATGGGCTTGTTCGATAAACTGATCAATCAGGCGGAGTCACTTTCCACCCATATTCAAGGCGCATTCAGTGAGATTAAACAGGATTGGTCTCTGTCGGACGTCGAGCAGAAGCTGAGAACGGCTCTTGCACGAATGGTAGTTCAATTGGCAAAGCAATCTCCCAATGTTGAGACAGAAAACCAACTACGAAATAACAACATGATGGTTCTTCTTGAACTTGCAAATCGGACGGGTAAAGTCGATCTCAATATTGATGAGGAAGATGAGCTGATTAATATAGAATTCTCGAATCAACTCGACAATCTCGTCGAGTATCTCATAGATGAACGTCCAGATATTTCTCCTCTCGTTGAGACTCTCCCGGTAGAACTCGCGCCGATGATCCGTGAGATTGAAGGAATATTGATTGAGATCACTGAGTTAGAGGAGGAAAACTCTCAGGCATCCGCAGAACGGCAGGCGCATAGAGAAACGCTTGAGCAAGAATATGTGGAGATGGCTGAGAAATCTGACTATTCGGAACTTGAGAAAACTACTGCGCTTGCTGACTTGGCCAAAACGATGAGCGTCGGGCGTTCAATTGTAGAAAGTCTCTACGATATTCCCCGGCTGGAGGCCGAGGTTCATGAGAACCCCCAAGATCCTATGGGTTACATGAATTTAGCGGAAGCGCTTATCCGAAGTCGGACGACAGAAAATATACGAAAAGGAATCAATGTTGTCTTCAACCCAAGTGCGCTAGTCGTTTATGGAGCAGGTAATATGATCCGTGAGGCAAAGGGGGGCATAGCGAAAGAGGTCGCACTTGCGAGAACTAGCCTTTGCCTGAGTAGGCGTTTCCTTGAACAAGATCCGATGGACTTTTGGTGCTTGGCCGCTGTGGGAAGGGCGTATTTATTACTCGGAGAGCCCTTGTTGGCGGCTAAATACCTCAAAACAGCGGTATTGCTCAGACCGGATTGTGCGGATCTCTATTATTACTTAGCGCAAGCCTATGCGACAAAAGAGTCGATGAAAAATGCTGTCTCATATTTGATCTATGGGACGAAGCTCGGAAGCTACCGCTGTGCCGTCTCTCTCCATGAGACAATAGAAGACTTTGAGGAGGAGGCGGAGGAGAGCCTTCATCACTCAATCGAACTCCGCGAACGTCTGATGAAAGTGGTTGAAGAGCAGGAGAAAGATGAAGAGGACATAGGACTTCTCGAACAGTTTCTTGAAGATAAGACAAGGTCATTTGGACGCCTTAGTAAACGTCTTGAGCGAGCAATGGACACGTTTGTTGGAGGCCGGGAGGGAACGTGATGATAGATGATATCATGGACGAAACAGTCGATAGCCTCTCGGACCTGGGCATTGATGCTGAGGATATCGGTCTCGATCAAGACGATTTGGGGCAGATATTTGTCCTGGAACTTGGAGTACCCGAGGTATTTTCCGAAGATGAGTTTGAGAACGTGGTCCGGGCAATCGCCCGCAGTCGGAGCGACCTTGATGACATATCGGCTTCTATCGCTGAAATAGATGATTACGTAGATGGTTTCGAAAATGCCCCGGAACGACTGAGTGGGCTTTTATCAAATATCAAAGGAATTTATGGAGAGCTTGAAGTCCGTGATCAGCTCAATGAAAGTAATGATGGAATCTTCTACTGTCTCGCGTTAGACACGAGCAATCCTGATGTCGACATTTATGGATATGATGCAGAGGGTAACGTCGTACAACAAATTCAAGTGAAGATGACAGAAGACCCAGAGTACATTCGGACGACGCTTCAGGACCTTCCAGAAGGAGTCCAGCTTATTTCTGGAGTTGAAATGGCGGCGGAGTTTCCCGGTCAAGTCTTGGATGTAGGCCTATCGGCGTATGAGATTGGCGAAGATGCCCGTGCTGCCATAGAAATCCTGAGTACTCATGAGCCAGAATTCGACGACTTGCCCGCTTCGGTACCTTTCGCTGAGTATATTCGCGCAAAGGGCATCGCATTCGTTTAGGCCTCTCACACCGCGGGACAAACGATTTTCTCCTTCACGCACGCAAGGTCGCCTTCCGATAGAAGGCATATTCAAAACACCGCGCACGAAAGCTGCAAACACGGATTATACGCGACGAAGGAGGGTGCCATGTTTCTCGACCTCACGGCTGACCAGGAGCGTATCATTACTATTGCCAGGGAGCTTGCGGCCGAGTTTGCCGTGCGGGCCGAACAGCACGACCGCGAGGGCAGCTTTCCGTTTGAGAACGTCGCCCGGCTCAAAGAGACCGGCTATACGACCATGACCACGCCGCGCGAGTTCGGCGGCTGGGAGGCCAGCCCGCTCACTCTTGTGCTGGCCCAGGAACAGCTCGTCCAGGGCTGCGCGGCCACCGCCTTTGCCATCAATATGCACTGCAACAGCGTCGGCTTTTACACGCCGTTCATGACCCCGGCGCAAAAGGAGCTGTATCTGGGCAACGTCGGTCGCAAAAAAATGCTCCTGAACGGCTTTTATACCGAGGGCGGCGGGGCGCGCTCGATCATGTCGCCGGCCTCGACCGCGCGCGCAGTGCCGGGTGGCTATATCCTCAACGGCAAGAAGGTCTTTGCCACGCTCGTCCCGGCGGTGGATTATTTCGGTATCAGCGTCTCGCTGGCAGACTATACCGGTCCGGATTCCGGGGGCTGTGTCTTTCTCCTGCCACGCGACACGCCGGGTCTGGAGGTTGAGGAAACCTGGGATGCCATGGGCATGCGGGCGACCGGCAGCCATACCATTACCATGCGGGACGTCTTTGCCACGCCCGAGCAGCGCATTGGTGAAGAAGGCCGCTTGTTTGAAGAGTTTTCTCAGGTCGCGCACTGGTATTGTCTGTCGTTTTCGGCCTGCTATCTCGGCATCGGCCAGACCATGTACACCCACGTCCTGGACTACGCCCGGACGCGCAAGGTGCAAAAGACCGGCCAGCGGGTTGGTGATCTGGCCTGGAATCGGTTTGCCATAGGCGAGATGTACAATCGCTTGGAAGCCTGCCGCACGCTGCTATACACCACCGCCCGAGACATCTCAGAGCAACGTCCGTATGCTGAGCGTCAGATTCCCACGGTTGAGATGCTCCGCACCTATATGGCCGAAAACATGCTGGAGGTCGGCAACCTCGCCACCCGCATCGCCGGCGGGCTTGGCTACCTGAAGGGCAGTCCGGTAGAGCGGGCCTTTCGCGACCTGCGCTCCGCACCGCTGCATACCCTGAAACGCGACGAGGTGCTGGAATTGCTGGCTGCAATGGAGTTGGGGTTTTAGGCCGTTTCCGAAACCGTCACCTGCTCCCCGGCCTCGTTATAGACTTTATCGCCTAAGGCAAAATTCTCTTCCAGAAACCACTGTAGATAGGCTGCGCTGGTAATGGGTGGTTCTTTGGCTGGATTGTCCGGCCCACAACACGTGGGGAGACATTCGATGACTGTCTCTGGGGTCGGGTGCAAGAAGAACGGAATGGAATAGCGATAGGTATCCGAGGCGTTAATCACCCGATGTGGGGTGGAGAGTACACGGCCGTTCGACCAGCGGGTCAGCATATCCCCGGAATTAATGACAAAGGCATTCGGAATGAGTGGCATTTTCAGCCAACAGCCAGACTGGGTGAGAATTTCGAGTCCAGGTTGGTCTGAGGTGGCGAGTATAGTGATAAACGAGCTGTCTGTGTGCGGCCCCACGTTGAATTCATCTTTATCCAGCCTGTCGGGCGGCATCCGCGCAACGCGCAAGAAGTTCAAACCTTGATATTTGGGGAATTTATCGTCAAAGAAATCCGGCTCCAGGCCCAGAGCCAGGGCATACAGCGGCAACATGCGGATACTCAAATCTTCCGCGGCCTCAAAGAATTCCATTACGGTAGTACGAAAGTCGTTCTCATTCTCGGGCCATTGATTCTGCGTGGGCCGATGACTGGGACCCCAGTCACGCTGGAGAAGATAGCACTCGCTCACATCAGGCTTTCTGGTCCCAGTGTAATATGGCGAAGTTTTGGGCAGTTCCCCTCGGGTCGGGACATAACCGTTCCCTTCTTCATTCACTTTGAGGGCCATCTTCTGTTCAAGTGGCAGGGCGTAAAAGCGGGCAGTTGCCTCCACCATTTTATCTCGGAGAGATTTGGGGATGCCGTGATTAATAATGAAAAAGAAGCCGATGCGTTCCAGGGCGTCGCGCATCTCATTGGCTATTGTGCGGGCTGCGCCCGGTTCTTCAGTCAGGAAAGGGCCCAGGTCAATAATAGGAATAGTTTCTCCGGTAAGCGCGTATTCCTCTTGTAACGTGTGTTTGTCTTGTGCTGTCTGCATATGACCTCTCCCTTGTCACCGCACCAACGGCGCTGGATCAAGAAAGCGCTCCAGCACGTTGTGCGTAATGCGCGAAACATTATTGTCGTAATGATTGTGTGACAAACTGCCCGCCCAGGCAATCGAACTCGACGACCACACCGCCCCGCCGCTCGGCGTTTCATAGAACACCATATCGGCCCGGACCAGTTCGTTCTCGGTCCCGCCCAAGCCCGGTGTGGTGACCAGTAATTCCTCACACACGACCAGATAGATATCCGTGTGTCCGCCCTGGGAGGTTGCCAGCACCAGGGCGTGCGGGGGGGTGCCCAAGCGCTCATCCGCCCGGTCGATTTCCAGACCTGCGGCCCCGCCGCCGATCAGACCGAAATCGCCGATAACCTCGTCCTTGCCGATGCCGGTAAAAATAAAAGCCGCACGCGCCTGAAAACTGTCCGGCAGGCGGCGATACGGCGCCGAAATATCAAAGCCCTGGGCGCTGAACCCCGTGCCCAGCATGACCTGGGGCGCGCGGCCCTGATTGCGCCACAGACCGCCGTACTCGCCGGTAAAGCTGTGATAGTACTCGCCCGGCTCGGCGGCCCAGGTCCGAATGCCGCCCTCGTTGCGCCGCACTTCCATGAGACCGGGGCAGTCGGGATGAAAGGCCACCCGCCAATACCAGCCGTTGGCGCCCATATACATCAGCCGCCCGCCCTGATTCTGGTAGGCTTTCATCGCGTCCCACATCTGGAGCGAGTGGTATTCGGGATGAGTGCCGGACAGAATCACCTGGTAGGGTTTCAGCAGGGCGAGCCCCTCATAGTGCAAATCTTCATCGGTAATCACGTCGAAGTCATAGCCCTGGGTCTCAAGCCAGTCGGTAATATGGGTGTCCGCATTAAACTGCCACAGGGATGAGCCGTCCCCGCCCAGTGCGGAGATATGCTTGGGCCGCATATTCAGAATGGGCCGCAGGCGGGACGAATAACACACGCCCGAGCCGTCCGAGTGGGAGTCATAGCACGAGCCGCCGTACTCGCGGTGTTCGTTGAGAAACAGGCTGTTCTTGTCGAGCGGCGCCAGGCGACCGCTGAGCAGCTCGATCAGGCCCGCGTTGGTGGCCATATGTTCGTTGGCATAGGCCATATAGCTGGCGGTGGGGAGCAGAAAGGCCAGCTTTTTTTCCTTGCCTTTGGCCGGTTTGACGACAAACGGAATATAATCCTCCTCGCTGCCCGAGCGCAGCCGGGCGGCGTACAGGCCGCTCTTGAGGTCCGCCGGAACGGTCAGCGAAAAATCGACCTCCCAGCCGGCGTCATATATGTCGTCATCGTGGAAATGGATCGCCCCGTAGTGTTGCGGCGCCTGTTTCCAGTCCATGCTCTCGCCGCTCCAGTTGTAGCCCTTCATGCCACGCGCCGGCATGTTGACGGTCTCACCGTGCAGCCGATTGGGAGAAGTATCGGTCACCCTGGTCGCACTGATATCCCGCCAGAAATCCCAGGCGCCAACCACGCTCTGCTGGATATGAACCGGGACACCGCTCTTCAGCCGTTCCATCTCAGATCGGTCCAGGACGCGGTTGGCCAGGCGCGGGCTGTCTATTTTGCCGTTGAATTTCTGGTCGAGCTTGCCTTTGCCCGAACCCGTCCGTAGCGCGCCGAACATCAGGGCAGACTGATTAGAACCCACGCGTTCGAGTTGGATTTTCTTCCGGACGCGCGCCGCGTCTAAGACCGTGGGATAGTCGGTCTGGGGTTCTTGATACAGCGTGACCCGCCGGGTTTCCGCGTCATAACTCGCCGCCACAAAATACCACTGCCGGGCGAGGAGTGGTTTGCTGGTGCTCACGACCTCGACCTGGCCTTGTCCGTCGCCCAGTTGCAGGGCCAGCCGCCCGGCCCGAATCACCAGCGCAAAGCCCGACCGCCGCCGATCCTGCCACTTCGACACAATGGCCTGGGTGCCGCTGTCCGGCGTGGTCGGCCACAGCATGGCCTGGACGGTAAAGCTCTTGAGATTCTGCAGTAGCGGGCTGTTCGGGATCAATACATACGAGCCGGCTTCGATCGATTGGGAGCGGCCCTTATACGATGTATTGGCCGGTGTTGGCACGACCTGTTCTCTGATCCCCGGACCGTCAGGATTCAGGTCGCCACAGACCAGACGAACGATGTCGGCCCGATAGCGCGGTCGTTCGCAGTTCACCATGAACCGAAGAGTCTCACCGGGGCGGGCGCTGATTTTGTCGGCATAGCCAGTGATTTTCATACGTCTTCCTTTTGTTGGTGCGCTGTCGTCCGATCAACTCTTATCTCCGGTATGCAGCTTCCAACGCCGCCGAAATATTTCCCGCTCCGCGTCTGCAACCGAGCTGAAGACCTGCTCCTTGAAAATTCTGACCGGCTTGCCCCGTTCGCCGGTGAGCTGCCCAATCGTCCACTCCTTATGCGGCTTGGTACAGATGAGCACATATTTATCCCGCACCGGTTGGCCGCGAATGACGTTCAGCACACGCTGTAAGGCGGGGCTGTGGTGGCCAATCGGCTTGGCGTTGAATTCCTCGACCACGTCCTGGTCGTCCGCACTGATCTTATAGACCGTATGCATGGTTTCACATCTCCCTTCACCTCTGTCAGTTCGGCACCCCCTCCCTCACCCTAGTGAGGGAATTTTCTACTCCCTCTCCCCCCAGGGGAGAGGGTTGGGGTGAGGGGGACAATGCAAACTGCGGTATCACCGGAGACTAGCACACCGCTCTGCCGCAAGTCGAGAATTGCGGCGCACCCCGGCCAGAGACCTAGACCCCGCCGCCCACATTTGAAAAGATACGTCCCTGCACGAAACAGTCAGGAGGAAGGCATGAAAGCGGCCGTCTTATACGAAGTTGATACCCCTCTCAAAGTGGAAGAGGTTGATCTGGACAGTCCCAAGAGGGGAGAGGTGCGGGTCAGGATCGTTGCCAACGGGGTGTGTCATAGTGACTACTCGATTATTCATGGCGTCTTGCGCAGCCCGCTGCCCATGGTCCCCGGCCATGAGGGCGCGGGTATTGTCGAAGAGGTCGGACCGAACGTCTCCCTGGTCAAACCTGGGGACCATGTGGTCCTGTCGCTCGCCCCGTACTGCGGCCACTGTTACTACTGCGCCATCGGCAAGCAGAATCTGTGCGTCAATATGTTCCAGACCATGGTCAAGGCGGCGATGGTTGACGGGACGTGCCGCCTCAAGAAGAACGGCAAAGACATTCACCATATGGCTGGTATCTCCAGCTTTGCCGAGCAGGCCGTGGTGGCAGAACAGGCGTGTATCAAGGTGCCGGACGATGTGCCGCTCGACGTAGTATGCTTGGTCGGCTGTGGCGTCATGACGGGTGTGGGCGCGGCCATTAATACGGCTCAGGTCGAGCCGGGCAGCAGCGCGGTGGTGATCGGTTGTGGCGGCGTCGGGCTCAACGTCATCCAGGGCTGTGTGCTCGCCGGCGCCAGCACGATTATCGGGGTGGATTTACTGGATAATAAACTGGACTACGCCAGGCAGTTCGGCGCTACCCAGACCATCAACCCGAGTCGGGATGAGCTGGTGCGATCGGTACGCAAGCTCACCGGCGGCCGGGGCGCGGATTACGCCTTTGAGGTTATTGGCCTGTCCAGCACGGTGGAGCAGGCCTACGCCTGTACCCGCCAGGCCGGCACGACGATTGTGGTTGGCGCCGGGTCGCGGCGGGACAGCGTCTCCATTCCGATGGGAACCTTCCTGACCGAGAAGATCATCAAGGGCTCGGGCTATGGCTCGGCCCGTCCCCACATCGATATGCCTCGACTGGTCGAGCACTACCGGAACGGCCGACTCAAACTGAAGGAAATGATTACCCGGACCTATGCCCTGGAGGAAGTGAACGAGGCCATGACCGCGCTGGAAAAGGGCGAAGTGGCGCGCAGCGTCGTGGTCATGTAAGCCCCGTTTCTAGCGCTTCGTGTGACTTAGTTTGCCGTGAGCGCGCGGCGGACGGCCTCCGGCTCGCGCTCAATCACCAGCAGAAACGCTCGTGACGCCCCTGACGGTACCCGTCTACCCTGTTCCCAATCCTGTACCGTGCGGACACTCACCCCAAAATATGAGGCAAATTCTGACTGGCTCATCTCCGCCTTCCGCCGGATGCGGCGGACATTGATTTCTTTCGGAATATGCACGATACAGCCGTGCTCCTTCTCCCCTCGGGCAAAGGCCAATGCCTGCCGGGCACTGCGGATCATCCGTTCTCCTGCTTTCGACATCTTAGCGGCTCCTTCCTCTTTGGATACGGCAATGCCGTAGTATAGTCAACAGAACAGGGGATTGACCGCGCATGTTGACGGAGCGGAGAGGCGAAACGTAGACACCGCCGTGTCTCGGGTAGTGGTTGAGTTTGCCTTTCCCCCTCACCCCAGCCCTCTCCCTCCAGGGGAGAGGGAGTCAACATCCCCTCCCCCTGGAGGGGAGGGCTAGGGAGGGGGGGCGCTCCGCCGGCAGAGGGCGGGGGCGATTTGAAACTGAACCGCCACGTCTCGGGCTGACTCGCCTTAGGATATCTCTTGGTGTATGATTGCGCCTTCGTTCCCGCTCCCGCGCTGCCCGCAAAGAGCGTGCTCTGAGCCCGTGGGGGTGAGGGCGCGGGAATAGAATAGACGAGGAGACCCAAACCATGAGTGCAGTGCAGGTTGACCCATCCATTTCCAGGCGTCCGATTGAAACGAATGCCAAGGATCAGGCGACCGTGTGTGTGCTGTGCAGTCACAACTGCGGCCTCACCGTCGATATCAATGCGGGGCATATCGAGAACATCCGGGCCGATGCCTCCAACCCGATCTCGCACGGCTATATCTGTAACAAAGGCTTCAGCGTTGACCATTATGTCAACCATGCCCAGCGGCTCAGCCAGCCGCTCAAACGCAAGCTGGAGGGTGGGTTTGAAGCGGTGAGTTGGGGCCAGGCCATGAGCGAAATAGCCGAGCGGCTCAGCACGATTATTGCCCGGCATTCCCCGCGCGCCTGCGGCCTGGTGGGCATCGGCGGTCAGGCCAACCACCTGGATGCGCCGTACGGCGTCACCTTTCTGTCTCTGCTGAAATCCCGCCGCTTTTTCAACTCGCTGGCCCAAGAGAAGAGCCAGCACTGGCTGATCGAAAAATGGATGCTGGACAGCTCGTCCGGCACCACGCTGCATCCCGACCACGACCACGCCGACTTTCTGCTGGTCATGGGCACCAACCCGCACATCAGCAATCGCGGCCATAATCCCACCGACGCGCTGAAGAGTCTGGCCCGCGATGAAAACCGCAGCATGGTGGTGGTGGACCCGCGTATTACCGAAACCAGCCGCCAGGCCAACCGCCACCTCAGAGTCCGACCCGGCACCGACGTCTATCTGCTCCTGGCCATGCTCAAGGTTATTATTGAACAAGACCTCGGAGACGCCGAGTTTATTGCCAACAAGACGGTTGGCTACCAAGAACTCAAGGCCCAACTGGCGGATATTGATATCGCCGACATGGCTCAGCGCTGCGGCCTTGCAGTGGCCGACGTCGTGGCTACGGCCACCGAATATGCCACCGCGAAAAGCGCCGCGCTGTTGTGGGACCTCGGGGTGGAGATGACGCTGTTCTCAACCCTGAACTCCTATCTGATTCATTTGCTGATTGCCCTGACCGGCAATATGGGCCGCCGGGGCGGCAATGTTTTCACCTCGAATTTGAATCCGCCGACGTCTGACTCTCGGCGTCACGCTGAGCCCGAACGCGCCCTGGCTTCCGGCATTAGCGCCATCTCGGCCCTGACCCGGCTGGGCATCTTCTCGCCGGTGCTGGTGCCCGAAGAAATCCTGCACGACCATCCCGAACGGCTGCGGGCCTTGATTGTGGAAGGCGCCAACCCGCTGCTGTCTTTTCCCGATACCCAGCGCTGGCTGGAGGCGCGGGAACAATTGGACCTGCTGGTGGTGATCGAACCGACCATGACCGAGACGGCGCTGGTGGCCGACTATATTCTGCCGACGCCGACCGGTTACGAAAAATGGGAAATGGCCAGCTTCCCGCGTGGCTATCCGCGCGTCCAGACGCAGTTACGCCCACCCATCCTGCCCGCGCCGGGTGAAGCCCTGCCCGAAGGCGAAATCTATAATCGGCTGGCCGAGGCGATGGGTCTGGTTCCCGAGCCGCCCCAGGAACTCTATGAGCTGGCGAAAGACGCGCACGACCCTGCGGGGGCCGCGGCCTACCTGAAGGCGCTCCAGACCGCGGCCAAGGCGGCGAAGTTCTCGGCTCCCTTATTCTGGGCCTACCGTACCCTGGGGCCACAGCTCGATTCGCCGGTTCTCTCCAGCGTCTGGTTTCAGGCCGTGATGAACGGGGTTGTCCGTCGGGAGGCGGTGGTGCGCGTCCTGGGGCCGGAATGGCAGGATAAAGACGCCTTTGAGGTCGGTATCGAGCTGTTCCGGCGTCTGCTGGTCCATCCCGAGGGGATCGAGGTGGCCGAGCTTGACGTGGAAGCCAACCTTGACGAGCGTATTGGCTTTGAGGACGGCAAAGTCCGGCTCATGCCCGAAGAAATCGTGGCCGAGCTTGGCCGCGCCGTGGCAACCAGACCGGCCGAAGACCCGGACTATCCCTTTGTGCTGGCCTCCGGCCTGCGGACCCGCTGGACCGCCAACACCATTCAGCGCGACCCGAGCTGGCGTAAGGGCCGCGGTCCGCACTGCGCGCTGAACCTCTCTCCCGGAGATGCCCAGCGCATGGGGGTGCTTGACGGCGACCGGATTCGGCTCCGCACCCGGCGGGGACAGGTCGAACTGCCGGCCGTTGTGGACAAAAAACTGATGGAGGGCCATGTCTGGATGCCGAACGGTTTTGGCATAATCTACCCGACTGAGGGCAATGGGTTGAGCGCGGACCTGAACGGCGTCAATATGAACGCCTACACGGATACGGCCGCCCGCGACCCCTTTACCGGCTGCCCCCATCATCGCTTTGTGCCGTGTCAGATTGAACGAGTGTAAGATTCGACAGAATAGCCTATATTATCCACAGATGAACGGGAGGTCCTTATGGCTATGCAAGCTGAGACCCGGCCGCCGGTTGCCATTGGCCATGTCACGTTGCGGGTAACCAATGTCCCACAGGCAACAGCGTATTTGGTCTCATTGGGGCTGCGCTTTATTCATCAATCGGAAACGTTTGCCGTATTGGAGCTGCGGGGCGGGACCCATTTAGTTTTGCGGCCAGCCGACAAACCCATCCCACCAAAGACAAAAGCTCCCTTTGACCTCATGGTCGACGACGTAGTCGCCACGCGGCAGGAGTATATCAATCAGGGCCTACAGCCGTCAGAAATCGAATCGGGTACGATTCATCGCTGGTTTACGCTCGTCGGGCCGGATGCTTACGAGTTGACCATCACTTCATCCCACGCGGGAAAACGGGCGGTGTAAATCAAGCCTGAGGATTGAGAGTATCTATGCAGCAGCGCGTCTTGGGCAAAACCGGCTTTTCCGTCTCGACCCTTACCTTGGGTGGGGGCGGGATCGGGATGGTATGGGGGGCAACGACCGAAGACGAGTGCGTTGAGACGGTCAAGCACGCCGTGGCCAGCGGGATCAATATCATTGATGTTGCCCCTGTGTATGGAAACGGGAAGGCCGAGGAGGTCGTTGGGACAGCCTGGCCCGACCTGGCCGCCAAGCCACTGCTGGCAACGAAAGTATTCATCCGCCCCCGTGAGCGGAGCGATCTGTCCGGGGCCATCCGACGCTCTCTGGAGGGCAGCCTCACCCGCTTGGGGCGCGAACAGATCGACATATTCCAGCTGCACAACCAGATTGAACCCCAGGAACCAGTCTCTCCTCTGCGACTGACCCTGCAAGAGGTGGTTGGAACCGGCGGTGTTCTTGAGACCATGCAGCAGCTCAAGGAAGAAGGACTTGTCCGAGAGATTGGGTTTACCGGCATTGCTCGCCACGATGTTGTGAGAGAACTCTTCAGCGATGGTCGGCTGGCGACAGTTCAACTCGTGACCAATATCCTCAATTCAGAAGGAGAGATGGGGGTCGCAGAGGATGGGCCATACCGCGATCATCTGGAAATGGTAGGCTTGGCAGGGTCCGCACGGTTCGGCATATTTGGCATCCGACCCTTTGCCGCAGGGTCTCTGACCGCGGCCGTTGATCGCTCGCTCCCTGCGGATCATCCCGTGGCCGTAGACTTCGCTTTCGGGCAGCAGCATTTAGGTTTCCTGACTGCCGAGACGGCCTCTTCTCTTGCCGTCGCAGCCATGCGCTATGCGTTAAGTTTACCCGGTGTGAGTACGGTCGTCACGGGAGCCAAGAACCGGGCCGAACTCGATGACGCAATAGTAGCGGCACAAGCCGGGCCACTCCCGTCCGCTCTCATGGAACGGCTTGCGACCCTCCAACAGACACGCACGCCGTGAGGAGAAAAGGGTATCGTAGCCATGAGCAACACGCACGCAAACGACCTGCCCAGCATTGCAGGCGTACTCGCCCCGGTTGTGGCCCGCTTTCCGCGCCAACAGCAGAAACTCCTCATTGCCTGGGCCGAACGCCAGGCTGCCGGGCGGTATCAAAGCTGGGCCGAGCACGTCGGCGACCTGGAACGTTCTGGCTTCCTCGGCTGCGCCGCGCGCGAGGAAGATATTGCGGCCCGGATTGAAGCCCTTGACCCGGACGCAGCCGCAATCCGGCAACAACTCCTGGCTCAGTTGCCTGACCTGGAGGCCCAGGTCCTGGCGGTCTATGCCGACCGGTCGCTTGAAGAGCAATGGGAAATCCAGCGCCGGGGCGAGCGGGCCGGGAAAAAAACCTGGGAGACCTTTGCCGCCGCGGAGACCGATGCCCAGACCCAGGCCGTGCTGCTGGCCTGCGCCGCGCTGGAAGACGAAAACGCGAGTTTTTTACGTGGTGTTTTGGAGGAGAGGGGAGGGCGGTAGTAGGTAGGTCGGATTAGCGGAGCGTAATCCGACAAGTCCGGGCTGTCGGCTTACGCCTGCGGCTAACCCGACCTACAAGGCTGGTCTCCGGTACTCTGGCGCCCCCCCGCTACGCCAATCTGAAAACTGCGCTAAGGGTGTGAGCGGCGCTCCAGAACCGTAGGGTGCATCCCATGCACCGGCTTCCTGGTGCGCAGGGCCCACCCTACTGGCCCCTGTTGTATAAGGGTCGGCGGCTAGAGCCGAGCGTGAAACGCTCTAATCCCGCTCTATATCAACCTCGTCCGCATGAAAGTGCGGCATGTCCAGCACGCCACGCTCCCTGATAAAATCCCAAAAGGTATCCGGATGCTGCTGCATGCCTTCATAGTAATGGTCCAGCGGCTGGGCATACTCGTACAGCCGCCGTAGCTGGACAACCGCCTGCGGATGATAGTCCACCCTGAGGTCAACCTTGGGATACGGATTTTTTCCGTCCGCAACAAAAACGGCGCAGGACAGCTCGCCCCAGTGCTGGCCCGTTCTGGCATCGCCCTGTCCACCCGCATCCCGACCCGCTTCAAGGGCGCAGACAATCCGCTCGCCCAAGGGCAGGCTCGCACTCTCTCGCATCGAAGCCGCCATGCCCTCTACGGTTTGACTGCTGGTCAGGGCATTCCCGGACACCGCCCACTGCTCTTCCACAATATGACCGGCGTACTCAAACGCCTGGTCGCCGGTATGCACCCAGAGGTCGCCGGCCACGGTCAGCACACTATACTGGCGGTAGCTGAAATACGGGTCCGTTTTCGGCAGTTCTGCCCTGAGCCGTTCCAGGCTATAGCCCTGCTCAAGCATCCGAAACGTATCGTACGCCAACTGACGATTCGCATACGAATGGGGCAGGACTATGGCTCCGCTCTCCTGAAAGGTCGGCAGCAGGCCGCTGGCGACCGGGCTCACACGACCGACATTAACTGAAAAGGTTGCCATTCCGGCACCGATAGCTCCGGTTTCCGGGCATTTCCCGATGACGGCAAAGGTCATGTCTGTCTCCTCTCGATTCGGGTGGTTCGCCGACCGATCCTAGTCCTTTTTCCCCGGCGGTAACAGACGCCTGCTTCATTGCCGAGGGGTGCTGTGCTACAGCTCACACAACACCGACGGACTCTGGAGGGGCGGTCATGACTCGGAAGACTCCGCGACTACTCGTCTTTCAACATCTCAGCGTCGAACATCCCGGCGTATTCCGAGATTTCATGCGGGAAGACGGCATCGAATGGCAGGCGGTCGAACTCGACCAAGGCGAGCCCATCCCCGACCTGAGCGGCTATGACGGGCTGTGGGCGATGGGCGGACCCATGGATGTCTGGGAAGAGGAGCAATATCCCTGGCTGAGGGCGGAGAAGGCGGCCATCCGTGAGGCCGTCGTAGACCGGCAGATGCCCTTTCTGGGGGTCTGCCTCGGCCACCAACTGCTGGCGGATGCGCTCGGCGGCACAGTCGGGCCGGCCGCTGAGCCGGAAGTCGGGATATATGAAGTCGAGAAAACCGCCGCGGGTGAAAAGAGTCCGTTTCTGCTGGGCCTGCCCGGCACAATGAAATGCCTCCAGTGGCACGCTGCCGAAGTGCAGCAGCCTCCCGCCGACGCATCCGTCCTGGCGACGAATGCCGCGTGCGCCATCCAGGGCCTGGCGGTTGGTAAAAAAGCGCTCAGCACCCAGTATCACACGGAAATATCTGCGGTGACGGTCGTCGAATGGGCCGGCGTGCCCACCTATCGCGCCGCCCTGGAAAAAATACTCGGCCCCGATGCGCTGGCTCAATTTGAGGCCGAGACCAATCGGCATCTCAGGCTTCTGAACCAATCTGCCCGTCGCCTGTTTGACAACTGGAGAGCGATGGCGTTCGGGGCCTGGGAGTGAGGCGGTGAGGTAAAGCTGCCTTTCGGCGCACGGTTTCAGGGGGACGAGTAAAAGGAGACCAGGCATGGCAATCCGTCAACGACGAGCCCCGGCAGACACGATACTGCTGAACGGAACCATTTTAACGGTTGACCAGGCATTCAGCCGAGCCAGGGCAGTTGCCATGTCTGGGGACCGGTTTATCGCTGTGGGCAAGAACGCCGAGGTGAAGAAGCTGGTCGGTCCTGATACCAGAGTCCTTGATTTGGCGGGGAGAACCGTGGTCCCCGGCTTTATTGATACCCATGGGCATATCGGCTTATTTGGCTTGGAGACCCTGGCTGTTTCCCTGGCCGGCACTCGGTCGATTGCTGAGATACAGCAACGTATAGCCAGCCGGGCAAGGGAGACACCTCCCGGCCAATGGATTGTGACCCTGCCGGTTGGCGATCCGCCCTATTTTTTCAACGTTCCGAACATTCTCCAAGAAAACCGTTTCCCCAATCGCTGGGACCTCGACCCTGTTTCTCCAGATCATCCCGTCTATATTACGGCACCGACGAATCGGGTGCCGAATTCGGCTGTGCTGAACAGTCAGGCTCTCCGTTTAGCCGGTATTACGAAGGACACGCCGCAACCGGAGCATATAGAAATTGTCAAAGCCCCTGACAGTGGCGAGCCGACGGGAGAGTTGCGCGGCACCCTGCAGCCGATTTACAATCCGAATCCTTTCTTTGTGGAACTGGCCAAACTGATTCCGCAGCCAAGCTATGCCCACGTGCGTGAGGGCATCAAAAGACTCGCGCCGGATTTTCTTGCCGGTGGCACCACAACCCTGCTGGAGGCACATCTAAATTCTCCGGAAGAGCTTCGAGCCTACGCTCAGCTTCAGGCGCAAGGCGAGCTTCCCCTGCGGATATTCTATACCTATGAAATTGACCCGCAGCAGTCGCTTGAAACGATTGCCGACTATCTGCGGACGGTGAGCTTTGCCGCGGGGCGGGGCTTTGGGACCGACCACCTGAAGGTCGTTGGGGTGAGTATCGGGCTCGACGGCCCCTATTGGCACGGAGCTGCGGTGAACGATGCTCCCTATACCGGGCCATTCGGTCAGCCGGTCGCCCCGGAACCTCTGGTCCCGTGGGAAAAATATGTCGCGATCTTGCGCCTGGCAGCGAAGTTCGGCCTGCGCGTGCATGCCGAAGCCGCGGGTCGAGGTTCGATTGAGATCGCGCTACGTGCCATGCGCGAAGTGCAGGCGCTGACGCCGATTCATGACAAACGTTGGGTCATTGAACATGTAGAATTTCCCACTCAGGAGCAGATTGCGCAATGTCGGCAGCTTGGCGTGATTCCCACGACGGCAACAAATTTCATCTGGGGCAAAGGGGCAGAAGTCTATAAGGGCCGCCTCGGGCCTCGCTATGCCAAAGACGCGATTCCTCTGCGGTGGTGGCTCGATGCGGGCGTGCCGGTGAGTCAAAGTACGGACTGGGGGCCGCGCGGTGCACTGTTCACGCTCTGGCAGTCCATTGCTCGACAAGCTGGATTAAGCGGCGAAGTCATTGGCCCAGCCCAGCGCATCTCACGTGAGGAGGCGCTCAGGATTTTTACCAATAACGGAGCGTATGCCTTGTGGATGGAACATGAGCTCGGCTCCATAGAGGTTGGCAAACTTGCCGACTGTGTGGTGCTTTCCGAAAATCCTCTCACAGGTAAACGCGATGCCATTCGAGATATCCAGGTGGAGCTCACCATAGTAGGCGGGAAGGTCGTCCACGGGGAACGCTTTTAGGCATCTAAAAACGCGAAGATGCTGTTCCTGATTGCGCGGTCATTCAATATCTGAGAATGTGCGGTCCGACTGTGCCGTTCCGTCACTGCTGCCAACGCGCGCGTAAAGGCCGAGGGCAGTTGGGCCGACTGCACACTGACCGTCTCATCCCCATCTTCAAAGAGCGCTCGGTAGGGCTGTTGTGGCAGATGTCTGGCAAACTCGTTTCTGTGGAAAAGTAAGGTCGGAGCGGGCTGTGCGTCGAGCAGCACCGCCCGGGCAAGCGTCGGGTGCGACCTAGCAAAGATGTACAGCATCTGCGTTGACAGTTGCGGTGATTGCTTGAGCGGAGCGTGTAGCCGTTCGTACAGTTGCCTGCCGGTGTGTAAGGCCGCTGTCACCAATGCCTCTCTTTTTTGTCTGGTGTTTTCCGACATGGCCGTATCCAGGAAACCCCAGCCGTAACGTTCCCACAGAGCGCTCTCATACAGCGTATGGGGCAACGGGTTCAGCTTGCCGTCGAGCAGAACCGGCGCATACGTGGGCAGCAACTCATAGACCGATGGAAAAGTCGCAAATGCCTGGGCTTTCATCAGCGTGGTATTGAGACCAAAGCGAGCGCCGTATTGCATATCATGGAAGGCAGCCATGGAGCCCTTGAAAGGTACGGTTGCGAGCACGACCTTGTCTATGTGGGTCGCCCCTTCCCAGGTTTCGACGGCCTGTGCGGGAGGCTGGGGTCCATAGCGCAAGTAATAGCTGGTGATGAGCCCGCCCAGGCTATGGGCGATAATGGCAATTGATGGCGCGCCCTGGTGCTTCAACTCGGAGACCAGCCGGGCCAGTTGCTTGACGGCCGAAAAATAGTCCTCGCGCCAATCGTAGGCGAAGAGGTGGATGCGGGTGGACGACCCGTGTGTCCCGAGTCTGGCTCGGAGTGTGCCGAGAAATGCGGCGTACACATCCTTGGCATACATGCCAGGGATGACGGGAATGCCGTCCAGCACTGTGCCGGGAACCAGTGCTCTTTCCCCGGCTACCCCCAAGCCGGTACGCGCCGTTGTCTTTGAACCGAACAGGGCCTGCCAGGCCGAGAGCCAGACGATTTTCTTATCGCCTGGCTGTACGAGTCGTGTTCCGTAAAAACCTGGGATAAAGATGAGGTGCTGCATAGCCGTATTGCACGCCGTGTGAGCGGCCTTCGGCTCGTGATACTACGTGGTGGTGGGGCGAGAGCCAAGCGCCAGAAGACAGCAGCAAAAATATCTATGCCAGTTATTGACGCCTGGAGCGTGTTTATTGATCTGGGCTGTGTCTCGGTCCTGCTCTTGATCGGATTCGCAATTCGGACCGCGTCGGTGTGGGTGCAGCGGCTGTTTCTTCCAACCAGCGTAATCGCCGGGTGTGGCGGCTTGGCGTGCGGGCCAAACGGGCTCGATATCCTGCCGTTTTCGACCCTGTTACCACAATACCCCAGCGTCTTGATCACGCTGGTGTTTGCCGCTTTGCCGTTCACCTCCCGGTCTGTCAGCGGGGAGACTGGGTCACGACGTGCAGCCGAGCTTGGGTCGTATTCGGCCGCCATCGTCCTGCTCCAATGGGGGCTGGGCGTCCTGTTCAGTCTGAGCGTGCTGTCCTTCGTCTGGCCGGATTTGCCGCGCGGCTTCGGAACCATACTCGCCAGCGGGTTTGTGGGCGGACACGGCACGGCGGCGGCGCTGGGCGCGGCCTTTAACAGCCTGGGTGAGCAAAGCTGGTCCGAGGCCGGCGCACTGGCCATGACCTCGGCCACGGTCGGCATTCTGAGTGCGGTAGTCGGCGGTATGCTGTGGGTACAGTGGGCGGCCCGAAACGGCGCCACCCGGTTTCTGGCCCGCTTTGAGGACCTGCCCGACGAACTGCGTACCGGTCGCGTGCCCGGCAGCCGGCGCAGCCCGCTCGGCTACGAAACCCTCTCGCCCCTGGCGCTCGACCCGTTGATTTTCCATGTGGCGCTCGTTGTCACGGCGGCTTTCGGCGGATACCTGCTGACCGGTTTGGGCAGCGTATATCTGGGGGCGTATCGCCCGCCGAGCTTCTGTCTGGCGTTCGTGTGCGGCTTCGGTCTCAGATGGCTGTGCTCTTACCTGCGGTTCGCCGACGCGGTTGACCGCACGGTTATGATGCGGCTGAGCGGCGCGCTGACCGATGTGCTGGTCGTGTGCGGCATCGCCGCGGTCAGTCTTGAGATCGTGGCCCGCCACGCGCTGCCGCTGCTGGCGCTGTTTGTCTTTGGTCTGGCGCTGTGCTGGGCGGTGTTCTATGTCGGCGGCCCGCGCATCTTCCGCGATCTCTGGTTTGAAAAGGCGCTGTTCACCTGGGGCTGGGTGACCGGTGTGATGGCCATCGCCCTGGCGCTGCTGCGCGTGGTCGATCCGCGCGACGAGTCGGAGATTCTGGACCCGTTCGCCCGCGCCTATCTGTTCGTGGCGCCGCTGGAAGTCGGTCTGGTGTCGTTCGCGCCGCTGCTGATTGCGCAGGGCTTTGCCTGGAGCTTCGTCGGGGCGACCGTCCTCGCCGGCTTCGCCGCTCTGCTGTGGGGCGGGTGGCGAAGGACGGGCTGAGGCGCGAGTCAATCTATCACGCTTTAGGATAGTGGCTCGGTTTCACATCTTCAGTGGGAGGCACCCACTCCACAGCAAGGTGGCACCCCTCCCAAGAGGGAATTATAGCCCAAACTTGACATCTTACCTTTCGCGTGAAACTTCGCCGTAATCTTGTCTCTCTGTCTCTGGATGATACCATGCAAGGGACAATTGTCTGGTGGTGTAGTAGCACGACGCAAAGGAGAACACGCACGGTCACAGCAAGAAAAGATGAGAAAGCCTTCGCTTGTTCTTGTAAGCCTTGCACTGAAGGACATCCTTTATCCGGTGGCCCCTGCGTCTCGGCTCACAATTATGGATAAATGCCACGAGGTTGGAGTCTGGATCGTTTGGTCAGTAGCGTTGAGCATTATGATCCTCTACGGCCTAGCGTATGTTTACTCGCCGAACATCCGAGCCTTTGCTAAGAGGTACGCAAATCGGATCGCTCAGAACATGCCGACCATCGCAGCTTCAAGCACCATGCTAGCCCTGATATTAGCTGGTGTTGCCCTCCTAGCGAGGAAGGCTCAAGAAACAGGCGTAGAGTCTCTGGAATATGGTTTTGTTTGGCTTGCCGCCGCGACCTTGTTTATCCTCACACAATTGTTATTAACCCGACAAGTTACGGGGTTGAGCAGCTATTTTGCAGAAGCAGCTTCTTATTCGCTGTGGTGGAGCTTGACGTTGGCTATCTACTCACTCTACCAAGCACTCTTGCCTGATCGGATTTGGACCTATATCTTGCTGGCCGCGCCCCTAGGAGTTCTCGTCATGAGTGTATGGAACTTGAACTCTATGATGAAAAAGGAAGGGAGTTAATTCTGATACAGTGGATACGAACCGGTTGCCCAAAGCATGGAGATTATCCCTCCAACCCCGAGGACCAAACTTGTCCAGAAAAAGACTGTGGTCATAAACCTGATTAATAGCCTTTCTTTTTCTCGGCCTCTTCGATGTTGTCGCGATTTGGATCTAATGCTGGCCCAATAGAGCGCCACAGAGCGTCCATACTGTTTTTCATTGCTTCGACAGGATCAGTGAACTGACCCAAATACTCTATCAGACCATTCTGTAGACGCTGATACGACTCGGTTGCCGTACCGTATTCACTCAAGGCTAGCCATAGGGTTCGAGCTTGGCTATTCGTCAATTCGGGATATGCGCTGAGAGGCTCCATTCTCGCCAAAAGACTCAGCACCTCCATATACTCTGTCTTCTTAGCTTCTTCGGCCCACAATAAAGCCTTTTGGAGTAATTCAATCTCTTCCGGGTCGCTTTGTAGCGAATATGGCCTCTTATCCTCGGGCCATGATGCAACCATGATTTTGTTCAGTAGGAATCCTGCGCAGAAGCCGGAGCGGAGCCATAATTGAAATTTGTGCCAGGGGAAATAATTGCCTTCTGCCATGACCAGACCCTCCTTACGGCGGCTAGTACACCATTGGCTGACGAAATGCAATCAAAGATGTCTCTCCCTCCCCCTCCATTCCCCGAGTTTCTGGTCGTTCGGCCAGAACAGCGCCTCAGCTAATTCCTTCGGATCGTCCGGCAGAGAGGCATAGAGGTATTTCTTTTTCTTCTTCGGATTTGCTCCCAGCACTGGCGCAGGGATAGTTTTATTCCTTATTGCTCCCCTTTTTGGGCTACAGGGCAGTTGTCAAGTTTAGGATATAATTCCCTCCAAGGAGGAGATTTTTGCTCCCTCCCCGGCGCAAACTCAGTACAACCCGAGATACTGCTCCACTTCCCACTGCGAGACGGAATCGTGATAACTCTTCCACTCGTCGCGCTTCACCTGGATATAATACTCGGCATACTCGCGTCCGAGCGCCGCTTTGATGACCTCGTCCTGCTCAAGCTCGTCAAGGGCTTCGCTTAACGTCGTCGGCAGAAAGCCTATCCCTGCGGCCTTCAATTCAGCTTCCGGAACCTCATATAAATTGCGGTCGTTGCGACTCCCGGCCGCCATCTTGTGCTCTATGCCGTCGAGGCCGGCGGCCAGCATGACGGTCGGCGCCAAATACGGGTTGGCCGCGCCGTCCACGGTCCGGTTTTCTATCCGGCCCGGCCCCGGAATCCGAATCATCTGGGTGCGGTTTGAGGCCCCATAGGTCACATAGACCGGCGCCCAGGTTGCCCCGGAGAGGGGGGCGCCGCGAATCAGCCGTTTATAGGAGTTCACGATCGGTGCCGTCACCGCAGCGATCGCCCGGGCGTGGTGCTTGAGGCCGCCGATGAAATGATAGGCCAGCTCGGACAGGCCGTTTTCGTCCGACTCGTCGAGAAACAGATTGGCGTCGCTCTCCGTATCCCACAGGCTGGTGTGAAAATGGCAGCCGTTGCCGGTCAGGTGCGAAAACGGCTTGGGCATGAAGGTAGCGATGCTGCCCCGTTCCTCGGCCAGGGTGCGCACCATCCAGCGAAAGAAGGTGTGCCGGTCCGCGGTGGTCAGGCAGTCGGAGTAGGTCCAGTTGATCTCGAACTGACAGTTGGCGTCCTCGTGATCGTTGGCGTACGGGTCCCAGCCCAGCCCCTGCATATAGCTCAGCAGGGTAGTTGTGAAATCCAGGTTGCGGTTCAGGGCGCGCAGGTCGTAACAGGGCTTGCTGAGCGTATCCAGCGCATCAAACGGCTCGAAACCGCCCTGCTCGGTGCGCCGGGTCAGAATGAACTCCGGCTCGACCCCGGTTTTGAGGGCATAGCCCTGCTCGCGGGCCGCGGCTAATTGACGCTGTAAAATCGTGCGCGGACAGTAGGGCCAGGGCTGGTCATCGACGGTGATATCACTGGCGACCCAGGCCACGTTGGGACGCCAGGGTAAAATGGCCAGGCTATTAAAATCCGGCAGGGCCAGCATATCGGTATCGTGTGGGCCCTGACCCATATTGCCGGCGGCAAAGCCGGCAAAGCCGGCGCTGCCCGCGGCCATGTCCCGGAGATGGGCGGCCGGCACGACCTTGGCCTTGGGCGCCCCGCTCATCTCCACAAAGGAGCACAGAAAGAACTCGATGCCGTTGTCCTGAACAATTGTTGCCACGTCTTGCACTGTTGTCATGGGTCTCTCCTTGTCGTGTGGAATGTCGTGTGGAATGTCGTGTCGAACTTTCGTTGACTAATGCGACACCGCGGCTGCGGCTTTCTCTCCAACTAAACGATCGTCGTAAAACCGAGTCAGCCCAAAGGGCTCGATCAATGTGGGCGTCTTATGCGTCACAATCAGCTCGGCGACCGTTTTTCCGCCGGCGGGACCGGCCTTGAAACCATAGGTTCCCCAACCGACGTTGAGGATAAACCCTTTGACCTCCGGCACGCTGCTGATGATGGGGCTGAAGTCGGGGGTCATGTCGCAGATGCCGCTCCACTGACGTAAAACCCGGGCTTCTTCCAATACCGGAAACAGCTCCAGGGCATGGGCGGCCATCATCTCCAGGGTGGGCAGCGTGGAGGCGCTGTTGTACGAGGCGTAGGGGTCGATCTCCGCGCCGATAACGACCTCTCCCCGGTCGGTCTGGTTCACATACACGTGCAGCGTGGCGGATACGATAACCTTGTCCAGAAAGGGCTTCAGGGGCTCGGTAACGCAGGCCTGGAGCGGATGGGAGACTATGGGTAGATCAACGTCCACCATGCGCGCAACGGTCGAACACCAGCCCGAGGTGGCGTTGACGACGATGTTGGTCGCAATGCGCCCGCGACTGGTGTGGACCGCGCTAATCTGCCCGTTATCGGTGTCTATGGCGTGGACTTCGGTATGCGGATGAATCTCTATGCCCATCCGGTCCGCGCCGCGCGCATAGCCCCAGACCACGGCATCATGCCGGATGATGCCGCCCGGAGGATGATACAGCGCGGCCTGGATGGGGGCGTGGGCCGCCTTGCTGACATCCATGGCCGGCACCAGGCCCTTGATCTCCTCGGGAAAAATGAGCCGGCTGTTGACGCCAAGCAGGGCGTTGGCCTCGGCCCGGACGCGCAAACCATCGACGCCGGTGTCGGTATGCGCCAGGGTCAGATGGCCAATCTGAGAAAAAAGCACGTTAAAATCGACTTCCTGAGACAACTCCTGATACAGCCGCAGGCTCTCGTCATAAAACGGAATAGCTTCGGCGGTGCGATAATTCGCGCGCAGAATCGCCGTATTGCGGCCACTATTGCCCCCGCCGAGATAGCCGCGGTCGAGCACGGCTACGTTCTTCACTCCCAGTTTGCCGAGATAATAGGCGGTGGCCAGACCGTGGACGCCGGCCCCGATAATGACCACGTCATATTGATCCTTCAGCTCATGCCGGCGCCACATCGGTTGGGTGCGAAAGAGCTGCAACATGACTCATCCTTGGGTGTGCAATTGACGCTGGGCGGCCAGGCCGAATGGGCGCGCGCCGAACTCCTGGCCCGCGTCCAGTAGGGCGTCCCACAGATAGGCGCCAAACTCCCGTCCACAATAGACCTGGTAGGCCAGATGCGCCTGAATGTCGGCGCGAATGACCAGAGTATGGATGCCCGCCAGGCTGCCCTGTGCGCAGGACAAATCAGGGAACCGGGCCGGCCTGAGGTCCAGGGCGGTGAGTTTCCGCAACAAGTCTCGGCTGTGCGGACCGGCGAGCTGTATGGCGGTAAAGTTTGAGGTGATATCTGTCAGGTGAATGCATGCTGAGGTGTCTGTCTGCCGCGCCACCGATTCAACCTGGGCCTGGACCGCGCCGGCCGTGCCGGGTGGCGAAATGAGCCGCGCGTGGTTCCTGGTCAGGGAACACAGCAGGCCGCCCGCCGGTGCGTCGAGCTGGAGGGCCTGGGACGGGACACGCCCGACACGCCCGACGGGGACGGTCTCAAGGGCGAGCCCCAGTGAGAGCTTTTGGCCGAGCGCGGCGAACACCTCGTTGCCCTGAATATCGAGCTTGGCCAGCGGGCTGATATCGCTGAGCCCGACCCGTTCCCGGACCGCCTGCACTTCGGCGTCAACCGCGCCATAGGAGTCGGCCCACTGCCAGCCGTGGTCTTCGGTCATGCTGGCCTCAGCCAAATGAAAGGCATGCAGCGCCGAGCGCCGGATGAGGGGGGCATCTGCCATGTCCTAGCTCCTGAGCCGCTCGCCTTGCGGATCGTAAAAGGCGTCGTCAACGATATCGGCCTGGGCAAGCGTGCCGTTGATGCGAATCTGCAACGGGCTGGTGCCGCTCGCCACCTCAACCGGCACCCAGGCGAGGCCGACACACTTCCCGGCAGTCGGGCTGAAGGCCGCGCTGGCGACCCTGCCGGCCGGTTGTCCGTTGACCACGACCGCCTGACCGCCTTCGGCCATACCGGAGTCGCGCAGCGCAAAGCCGACCAGTTTGTGCCGCCGGCCACGTTCCTGTATGGCCTGGAGGCCGCGCTTGCCGATAAAGTCGTCCTTATTGAACCTGACCACCCATTCCATGTCGGCTTCCAGGGGGTTGGACAGCGCGTCCGTATCCTGGCCGACGATGACATGTTTTTTCTCCAAACGTAAAATGCGCTGCGCCCCGACGCCAAACGGGACAATCCGGAACTCTGCCCCAGCCGTCATAATGGCGTCCCAGACCTGCTCCCCGCACTCGGCCGGAACATGAATCTCCCAGCCGGTCTCTCCGACAAAGCCGATGCGCAGCAACAGCGCCGGCACCCCGGCCACTGTGGCGCGCCGGCAGGCCATATAGGGAAAGACTTCGGAAGACAGGTCAGTATCCGTAAGCTGGCTGAACACCTGCCTGGCCTGCGGCCCGGCGATATTCATGGCCGCCAGCCCACCGGTCATATTGGTCACATGCGCGCACAGGTCGGTGCCGGCCGTCCACCATTTGAGCCATTGTTCGACGAATTCGACATTGCCGGTTGTGGTCGTCAAAAAGAAATGGTCGTCGGCCAGGCGTGAAACCGTGCCATCATCAATAATGATCCCGCTGTCGTCGCACATCACCCCATACCGGATGCGTCCGACCCGAAGCGCCGAAAAGGTATGCGTGTACACTTTATCCAGCAATCGCGCGGCGTCTTTGCCCCTGACCTCCAGCTTTCCCAGGGTGCTGACGTCTATGAGGCCGACCCGTTGGCGGACCGCCCGATGTTCTTCGTCCGGCGTGGTATACGCATACGGCCGTTTCCAACTGCCCAGTAGCATCATCTCCGCCCCAAGGGCGATATGGCGCTGATGCAGAGGCGTATGCTTCTCCGGCTGATGCTTGCGGCCGGCCAGCACGCCGAGGGGAACCGGCGTCACGGGTGGACGGGCCGTGGTCGTCCGTACCGCGGCCAGCTCGGTACCCGCGTGGCGAGCACAGATACGCGCCGACGAAGTCGCGCACATGCGGCCCTGACACGGCCCCATTGAAAACGTGCTGTAGCGTTTAAGGGTTTCGACCTCGTCAAAGCCCTCGGCGACACCCTGAGCCAGATCCTTATGGGTAATGTCTTCGCACACGCACACGAACTGCTTTTTATTGGCCCAGACATGACTGAGCTGAGGGTAGGGCTCGTACTGCTGTCGATACGCCTGCTCCAGGGCATCGAGCTCGTGTTGCAATGCCTGGATATGAGAAGCAGGCGCAGACGTTTTTGAAGCGCGCAGGCTGTGAGCGGCCCGGAGTCCGGCCAGGCGTCCCTGGACAAGCGTCGCCGGTAGATGATGAATGCCGGTCACGTCGCCCGCGCAGAAAACCTGGGGCGGGAACTGCTGCGGAACCGTCTGCCCCAGCGCCTCATCGTAGCCGAGTTCGCCCCCACTCTGCGCCGCCAGAGCAGTCGCCGGAGCCCGGTCGGTCGAAAGACAAATCAGGTCACACGGGAGAAAACGGCCGGCATGAGGAAAAGGTCGCTGCCGGGCATCAAGCGGAACAACCAGAGCCCCCTCAACATGATTTGTCCCGCGGGCTGTTTGGATAGCGTAGGAGGTGAGTACCTCGACGCCACTGCGTTGGAGCTGTTGGGCGGAATCCTGGGCTTCCGGCGGACTATAGCGAGAGTCCACAACCGCCGCGACCCGAATGCCGGCATTGAGCAACTCCCCGGCCAGCGTCCAACCTGTCTCATCATGACAGACAACAACGGCGCGGGTACCGGGCGGTACGCCATACAGGTGCAGCAGTCGCCGCACGCCGCTGCCGAGCATGACGCCAGGCAGATCGTTGTTCTCAAAAACGGCGGGATAATCGTGGCTCCCAGTGGCAATAATCAGGCGTTGGGTACGCAGATGGATCAGCCGCTTGGCCTGCATCACGCCCAGCAGCCCACCTTCATAGCTGCCAAAGACCGTCGCGGACGAAAGAATATCAATGTTCGGCTGTGAGCTGACCTGCTCCCGTAATGACTGGGCCAGGGCGAACCCGGCTGCGCCGCTGTGCTCACCGATGTCATCGTAGGTCCCGGTCTGAAACCGCAAATGACCCCCGAGTTCCGGCTGGTCGTCAATCAGCGTCACCTGAGCGCCGAGGCGGGCGGCTTCGTCCGCTGCCGTCAGACCGGCCGGCCCACCGCCAATAACCGTAATATCGGTGTGGCGATACTCGTGCTCATAGCCGCCTTTGGGTTCCGCCTGGGTATTGATTTCTCCCAAGCCGGCCGCCCGGCGGAGAAACTTTTCTGCCAGCGGCCAGAGAAACCGCGGACGGATAAAGGTCTTATAGTAGAAGCCGACCGGCAGCAGCCAATCGAAGCGGTCAATAACGGACAGCAGGTCGTGCTTGAGCGAGGGCCACACATTTTGGGGCTGGACGCGCATGCCCTGCCGGACGGGTTCGGTACAGGCGCGGACGCTGGGCGTGCCATCCACATTCATGAGACAGTTCGGACACTGCCCCGCGCCGCATAACAGCCCGCGCGGGCGGTGATATTTGAAACTCCGACTGAAGGTCCGCCGGCCCGCGGCGTAGAGCGCCGAGGCGATGGTATCGCCCGCCCGGGCCGGTATGCGTTCCCCGGCGAAGGTGAAGCTCAGGGTGTGCTCGTGGTCGATGACCTGGGCCGGGTGGGGCGGGCGTCTAGTCGTGCTCATAGGTGTCTTTGACCAGGTTGGTGCGCGTGTCGCGAACGGCTAAAAACCAGCGCCGACAGCCCAACTGATGATACCACCACTCGGTCGTCTCGCCAGCCTCATTTTTGCGGATATACAGATAGCGCGCCCACTCGTGGGACGAAACCGACACGGGCGGCCGTTGCCGAAACTCTCCGCCCGAGCGAAACTCATACACGCTCCGCTCACCGCAGTTGGGACAGGCCAGAAGAAACGACATGGAGACTACCGTTCGGACGACGGTTTCCAGCCCGGCCCTCCGCCAAAGACCACGTTGGTGCCAACCAGGGGAATACCGGTGATCATGGAGGACTCCAGCGTCAAGGCGCGCAGGTCTTCGGGCTCCAGAGCATGGACGTCCGACTTCCCGCAGGAGCGCGCTAACATCTGGATTTCCAGGGTTGCCGCGTTAAAGAAGTTGCCGACGCGCTCGGCACCCGCGTCAATATCCAGCCGCTTCATCAGCTCCGGGTCCTGGGTCGTAATGCCGACCGGGCAGCGTCCGGTATGGCAGTGGTGGCAGGCGTAGGGTTCGGCTCCGATGGCATGATAATCGTCCACGTATAACGGTTTGTTACAGTTGAGGGCGATCAGAGCCGCGGTGCCGACATACACGGCGTCCGCGCCGAGCGCTAGGGCTTTGGCCGCGGCGGTGCCGCCATGTATGCCGCCGGCAATAATGAGCTGGACCGTGCCGTACAGACCGCATTCCTCCAGGGCAACGCGCGCCTCGCATACCGCGGCCAGGGTCGGAATGCCGGTATGGTCCAGCAGGATGTCCGGCGAGGCGCCCGTGCCGCCCTCCATCCCATCGACCACCACCACGTCGGCTCCCGCCTTGGCGGCCAGCTTCACGTCGTCGTACACACGCGCCGCGCCCATTTTGACAAAAATCGGTACCTGCCAGTCGGTCGCCTCGCGCAACTCCTCTATTTTTGTCAGCATATCGTCCGGGCCGAGCCAGTCCGGATGCCGGCACGGGCTACGCTGGTCCACGCCCGGCGGCAGGTCGCGCAGCTCGGCGATCTCGTCCGAGACCTTGGACTCCAGCAGCAGCCCGCCCGTACCGGGCTTGGCCCCCTGTCCGACCGTCAGCTCAATCGCGTCGGCCTGCCGCAGATGATGCACGTTGATGCCGTAGCGGCTGGGCAGGACCTCGTAGATGAGAATATCCGAGTGCTCGCGCTCGGCGGCCAACATGCCCCCATCGCCGGTGGTGGTGGACGTGCCGGCGCGGGCCGCGGCTTTGGCCAGGGCGACTTTGGCGTTATAGGATAGCGCGCCATAGCTCATCCCGGTCACCATGATGGGAATGTCGATCTCAATCGGTTTTTTGGCGAAACGGGAGCCGAGCACGGTCTTGGTCGAACATTTTTCACGATAGCCTTCGAGCGGCACCCGGGTGAGGGTACAGGGCACAAACGTCAGGTCGTCAAGAGAGGGCAGGGGCCGGTCGCGCAGGGCGCTGAAGCCCCGAATACGGTAGCGGCCCAGGTCTGCCTTGGCCTGGATGTCTTCGATCGTCTCGGGCTTCCAGGTGGTACTGTGTCGGACAACCGGACGCTCGCTCACAACGCCTCCCGCCAGGTGTCAAAGTCTTTTTTATCAAAATGCCATAATCGTCTGCCGGAGACGACTTTCTGAAAGGAAGCCGGCGCTTCAATATCGTATTGGGCTAACGTGGTCGCAAGAAAGGCCCGGTCCTGGTCCGTTACGTCCTGAATGACCGCATCATTGCCCAGGTCCGCGATGCGGCCTCCCACAAAGATACGCCCCTCATACATGGAATCACCCAGCGCTTCGGCCGTATCGCCGCAGACAATGATAGTCCCTTTTTGCAGCATGAAACCGGTCATATAGCCACTATTGCCCTGCACGATAAGCATCCCGCCCTTCATGGCAATACCGGCGCGTGAACTCGCGCTCCCCCGGACCACGACCGTTCCGCCTCGAATGGAGGCCGCGACGCTATTGCCCGCGTTCTGGTTCACAATGACGGTGCCGTTCAGCATACTTTCCGCCAGGCCCCAGCCGCAACTCCCCTGCACCTCAATACGCGGCCCGTCAATAAGCCCACCACAGTAATAGCCTACACTGCCGCTCATGGTCAGGCTGACCGGTTGGAGGACCGCCACGCCGAGATTATGGCGTGCCTGGGGATGCTGGACGCGCAGCTCGGTCTCGCCGGCCTGGATATGCTGGCGAATTTCCTGGTTGATGGCTCGGGAGGTTTTGCCCGTACAGTCGATGTCTTTCACGCTAGGTCCCTATAGAACAGTTAGAGAGTCGAGATAGAGACAGAGGGGGATGAAGCTCTCTCTATCTCTCTTCTCCATTCTCTATCGTCCAGGTCATTACGCTATTGACCCCGGGCTCCCATACCGGAAAGTCATCGCCCAGGGCGGAGCGCAGGGCCTGCTCCTCGGTGGCAATAGCGACATAGGCCGGCGTGTCAGTCACCACCAGGGGTTTGAAGGCAAACGGGTCTTTGACATAACCCAGGCTGTCCGCGCTGGCGGCCAGATAGCTGAACGCCCCGTCAAAGTCGGTCAGCGAGGTCCGGAGCGCGTCCTCGAAGCCGGCTCCGTGTGACATTTGGTCGGCGAGATACAGGCCGATAATTTCCGAGTCGTTCCCCGTGTAAAAACGATGTCCCTGCTGTTCATAGATGCGCCGCATCTTGTGATAATTGGTGATATGGCCGTTATGGACGACGGCAACATCGGCGCGGCCATGCGCCCAAAAGGGCTGAGAATGGCTGAGGTCAACCCGACTCTCGGTAGACATGCGGGTATGGCCTATGCCGTGCGTGCCGACATACGACGAGACCGCGTAGGTGGCCTCAAGATTCGCCGGAGAGCCGACCTGTTTGACCAGCTCAAGGCGGCTGCCCAGGCTCACGACTTCGATACTGCCGTCCACCGCTTCAATGGCCCGTTCCAGAGATTCCGGATTCTCCGGCGGCGTAACGACCAACCGCAGAGACGGGCCCTGGACGTGGACCGCAGACACCGCAACCAGGCTTCTGACCCGCTCGACAACCTCGTCGGCGAGGGTCTCAAACGGCCCGTGCTCGCCCAGCTTGATCCGCAGAACGCAGGCGTCCGCGCCCCGGTCGGCATACACGGCAACGCCGCTCGAGTCCGGGCCACGGCGGTCGAGGGCCGACAGCATGTCGAGCAGGGTCTGCCCCACCGCCGCCTGGCGATTGCCGCTTTTGTCCAGAAATCCGACGATGCCACACATGATTGTCTTTTCGTTCGGTCTGGTCTTTTCTCCAGTGGTCAGGACAACGGCGCTTTGGAAGTGTATACGGCCTACCGGTGCGGGGTGTCAAGGCGGAAGAACGCCGTGACGCAGTATACATACGGACGACTCGGCCGGCCGGACCACCACCCTGGAGTGGCAGCAGACCAGCCAGAATTTCGTGATTACCGGGGTGGAGTAGGGGCGTAGTGGAGCGAAGTCGAAGCCTGTCCTGAGCCCGGTCGAAGGGGGCCGGGGTGGGTTTCTTTTCGCGTCACCCGTCCCGAGACGTGTGATGCACATTAACTTGTCTGGCGGCCAGCGGACTATTTTTCCCTCACCCCACCCCCTCTCCCAGAGGGAGAGGGGTTCTTTTCTTTCCCTCTCCCCTGGAGGGAGAGGGGGGCCGAAGGCCGGGTGAGGGGATGGGGGGGCTCCCCGCCTGGGAGGGCGGCCATCCTGGCCGCCATGCGGGCTGGAAGCCCGCACTCCTCCAGGAGGAGAGAGACGCGCTACATAGCAGCGTAATTTGCTCTAATGACACAATATGCGTCACCCGTCCCGAGAGGGGATACGCGCTGTTTCCGCTATAGGGGTGTTCCTACAGGGCGCGCGCTGTTCCGGTGTGGCAGCGTCTCTTTCGCCTTATTTTCGCCTTCTTCCGTCATTTTTTGACGATTTTCGTCACTTTTTTTGGCCATCCTAGTAGTTCTACTAGGGTCATCTGCGGCGGACTGTCGTATGGAAGCTGTCTACACGGCGGTTGAAAACGGGAATCACTATGCCCTTACTGCCCCAGACAGTCTCCACTTTGCCGGGACCGCTCACGCTGTCAAAGGCCCGGACATCCCCGCTGCTCCGCCGCCTCGCCCTCGGCCTGCTGCTGCTCGGACCCGCCGTGGCCCGCGGTGGCGCGGGGGTGGCCCTGGTGGACGGGGAGGAGTTGGGCCGGGCGGGGGTGACGGTGACGACGCTCGGCGCGGAGTTTCTGCGGGACGTGGAGGGGGAGTGTGTGGTCGAGGACTTCCCGCACCTGGGCGAGACGGTGACGTTGGAATGGCAACAGAACAATCAGAACTTTGTCATTGCGCGCGGCGCGCGCCCGGTGGGGGAGAGCCGGGCGGGGGTGGCAGACGTGGGGTATCTGGAGAACCCGGGCCCCAATTCGTTTCAGAGCGGCATCGGGGTGATCTCGGGTTGGGTGTGTGAGGCCGAGGCGGTGGAGATTGAGATTGAGACAGAGAGGGGTGAGACGGAGCGGCACGAGGCGGCCTACGGGACGGCGCGGGGGGACACGGCGGTGCGACCGGACGGAACCCCGCTGTGTGGGGACACGGACAACGGCTTTGGGTTGCTCTTCAACTGGAACCTGCTGAAGGACGGGGTACATACGGTACGCGCGCTGGTGGATGGCGAAGCGTTAGGCTGGGCCACGGTGCGGGTGACAACCGTAGGGGAAGGGGCCGAGGAAGAGTTTCTACGGGACGTGGAGGGGGAGTGTGTCGTGGAGGACTTCCCGCTGCTGGGCGAGACGGTCACCCTGGAGTGGCAACAGACCAGCCAGAACTTTGTGATTACGGACGTGGAGTGAGGGGAGTAGGCGAGAGCGTTTCACGCGAGGCTGTCGCCATACTGTTCCACTCTCGTCATGCCGGACATGATCCGGCATGACGGAAGGGACCGGCGGGCTCTACGGAATCGCCAATTGCTCCAGGTAGCCGGAAAGCTCACCTGCGGCTTGATGTGACGTATAGGTCAGAATATATGTACGTCATGAACACAAAGCTCACCTTACGAATGGATGAAAGACTCGTCGAAAAAGGAAAATTCGAGGCCGACCGCCGGGGCAAGTCGGTCTCTCAAATGGTTGGCGATTTTTTTGATTCTCTCAGCACGCCCAACCCGCAAGCCGCAAAGAAACTTCCTCCCCTTACGGCTCCGCTTGTCGGCGTGCTGAAGGGACACCGGATGAATGCTGACGCATACAAGGAGCATCTCCGGGAGAGATATCTGTGAGGGTCTGAGCCTAGTACATGCGTTGTCGTCAAGACTGTAATTCTACAGGGGAGAATTGCAGTGTAAATACGCCTGAGCGTAACTATTTGGCAGAGTAGCCACCACGTACGGCCTCGCTGCTGAGCCGTCGCCCAACCGTGGATGTCACGATTTTGTCCCGAATCTTTTCGGCTTTGTCGTTTTTCTGGACCGGTAAGTCCAGCAACCTGGCGAAAGCAAACAATCCTTCTTTCATTGGAAATGCTTCTTGCACGATCCGATAGCCCTCTTCGCGAGTCCGGGCCACATCCAACTCCTTCTGAATGCTGCGCAGTTGCTCCTCCGAAAGGACGGGAGAAGGCTTGCGACCCTTGATGCTACTGCCGCGTTCCTTGAAGGAGATAGCGGGGTGCAACTCGCCTTTGATCAATTTTTCGAATTCGTCGTCGGACATATCTCGCACCGCCTTGGCGACATCGGCGAGTAGATTGCCGAGCGCCGATTGTTGTGCACTCATTTCACCCCCGCTTTTTTGCAGAACTCTGCGGCTAGAGCAAATCACGATGCTATGTAGCGCGTCTCTCTCCTCCTTGAGGAGTGCGGGCTTCCAGCCCGCATGGCGGCCAGGATGGCCGCCCCCCCAGGCGGGGAGCCCCCCCATCCCCTCCCTGGCCGCTTGGTGCCAGCCCTTGTCTTTCCCGACGAGCGCGGACTGGCACGGCTACAACTTATCGTGAAACGCTCTAGGGATTCGATTTCCGAGACAATATTGGAATACGTGGGCTGCTGTTCGGCCCACAGTTCCCTCATTGCATGAAATTCAACGGACTACCGGCGATCAGCGGTTGCAGGTTGCGGCGATATTCCTCCGGTTTGGCCACCTCTTCGACCAGCCATTCAATATCGCGTTCGTAAAAATACGACATCAGCGTAAACAGAGTATTATAGGCATCGACGTAGCGGTTACACACATACGCGACTGTCTCCGCCCCGCGGCGTTCGACCGGGGCGTAGTGGGTGATCAGATCGGCATCGCTCAGCGCCCGCGGGCTATCATCATCGACAAAGCGCCGATTCTCCTGCTCCATGTCGGTCACCAGGTCGTTCGCCTCATGGCAGAGGTCCAATTCGACGGTGACCGGGAGGGCGATGTCCAGGCTGGGCGGTTTCCGTTTGGCAAAGCGCTGCAGGGCGCGCCGCGCGCCCTCGCGAATACGGGCGTGGCTCTCGCTCAGGGGCAGATGCTGGCCCTTAAAATAGCCGAGCGATTTTTTGACCTCGACATATTCGATGTCGCCCAGCAGCGGACGGGCCTGCTCAATGGTTTTGTCGTCACCGGACAGCATCAGGATGGGCACGCCGAAGCTACTGACCAAAAAGCCGTTCAGACCATACTCCCCGACCGACAGGCCGTTGATCCGTACATCCTGAAAGGCCGGAATCCAGGTATGGCTGAGGATGCCGTCCGGCGTCCCGGCTTTGGAGTGATAGCCAATAAACAGCGCCCCATCAAAGCCGGGGTTGAAGCCCTTGAACTGGCATAAATTGCGCTTCATCCCGGACTTCAGGCTGGCTTTGGGATGCACGTCCTTGGGGCGGATATTGCACATATAGCCATGCGAGTCCGAGACCACGATGTCGGACGCGCCGCCTTCGATCGCACCCTGCACGGCCGCGTTTACGTCTCCGGCCATGATCTGCCGAAAGGTGTGATAGCCCGGCAAGCCCTGAAAAACTTCCTCCACGCTTTCCACTCCGGAGATGCCTTCCATATCCACCGATATGAAAATCCGCATATGACCTCCTCTTGTCTCCCTCTCCCCCTGGGAGAGGGCTGGGGGTGGGGGCTGCTTGAATCTCCCAAGCCGCTAATCCTGCCAGGCCGCAGCCGCCTCGCGCATGGTTGTGAACCAGACGCCGGGCTTGGCGTAGACGTGCTGGATCACGCTTTCCAGCCAGGCCGGTTTGAAATCCCGTCCGCAGCACTGCGGGTGGAGGATCGTATTCCATATCCCACCCGGCACGTGTTCATAACAATAGTCGAAACTCGACGTGAAAATTTCCTTCGACTGAGACGGGGTGTGGAAAGGGGCCGGATTGAACCAGGGATTTTTGGGATCGAGATAATACCCCATGAATTCAAACTGGGCGAAGTCGTTGGTATCCCAGTGCAGGGGAATCTCAAGCAATTCCGAGGGCTGCCCCCAGGTGACCTCAAAGGGCTCCTCGGTCTGGATGGTATCGCCTATCCGCAGTCGATAGGGCAAAAAATCATGGCCCTGCAAACTGCTGTCATACACAAACCCCAGGTCGATCAGATGCTGGGGGACATGCTCGCCCAACCAGTCTCCAATCGGCGAGCGGAACCCGATGGGCCGTTCGCCCACGGTTTTTTCCAACAGCTCAATCTGTTGTTCGAGGTAGACGCGTTGCTGGTCCGGCGAGGCCGGCTCGACCCCGCTCATGGCCAGACCAACCTCGGAGGGTTGGTGGTACATGCTATGGGCCGCAATTTCGTGGCCCCGTCGATGCGCCTCCTGCACCACATCCTGAAAGAGTTTGGCGCTGTGACCGGGGGTAAAGAAGGTGGCTTTGATTGAATATTTATCGAGGATGTCCAGGATACGCGGCATGGCCACCCGAGGACCGAATTCTCCGCGTGACAGGGGATTGGCGGTCGGAGAACGAAAAAACCCCAGCCACAAGGCCATGGCGTCGATATCAAAACAAAAACAGCAGGCCATTCTTTTACCGTCCGGTACTTGTACCTTGCCCATAGAGCCTCCTTATTATGAGTGGTGAGACTGCTTTGTGGTATGGTCTGTGCTGGCGCGTGATACGCCTCCTGGTCTGTTCCTCCTTTTTTCGTGTTTCGGCTCGTTTTCTTCTACTCAACCCGAGAAGAGGAAGGCAAGAGCAGACGCAATAATTTTTCGCCCAGTCGTGCCGGCTACCGAAAATGGGGCATGACTTTCTCCGCAAACAGACGCATCGAGCTTTCGACCCGGTCCTGCGGCAGCCCGCCGAAATTCATCCAGCACAGCAGCTCGCCCACCCCGGCCGCTTCCATTTCACGCACCCGGTCCACAACCCGCTCGGGCGAGCCGAACAGCACGGTCTCGGCCACAAGCTGCTCCCAGGTGATGGTGGCCAGACGCTCGGCCAGGGCGCGAAACTGTGGCTGTAGGCTAGGCGGTGCGGCCTCAATATGCTCGGGAACGAGAAAGCGGGCCAGGGATTGTTGATACCACAACTCCGCTTCTTGTGCCTCGCGCAGGGCCTGAGCGTCCGTCGGCGCGACATAGATATGGCGCGACACACCCCAGGAACGGAGGGCCGCTTGGATGGCGGCTTCGGACTGTCCGGCTTCACGTAGCGCTGCGGTATAGATATCCCGATTGTGTTCGATTTGACTGAACGGGCCAAACAGAATGGAATTCAGCATGGACCAGCCGCGTTGGGCCGCCAGTCGCATGGTCTCGGGACTGACGCAGACGAGTGACAGCGGCGGATGCGGTTTCTGGTAGGGCTTGGGAATGACCGGGATGTCGTCAAAGGTAAAAAACTTGCCGTGATGGGAGACGCGCTCCTGGGTCCAGGCCTGAATCATAACGGCCAGGGTTTCGCTGAAGCGCTCGCGATTTTCTATCTGCGGAACCCGATAGCCGACAAACTCGATGGGCCGATTGCCGCGGCCCACCCCGACGCGCAAACGTCCGCGGCTGAGAATATCGACAAAGGCAATTTCTTCGGCCAGCCGAATGGGATCATGAAAGGGCAGGATGACCGCGGCCAGCCCGATGCTGAGCCGTTCCGTCCGCGCCGCAATCGCCGCGGCCAGCGCCATCGGGCTGGTCGAAATGCCATACTCAATAAAGTGATGCTCGGTCAGCCAGACGCTGTCGTAGCCGAGTTCTTCGCTGAGCAGGATCTGGGCAAATTCCCGATGAATGACCTCTTCGTGTGAACTGCCCGGCGGAGCCTGAAGAAAATAATAGGTGCCGAAACGCATTGAGTCGTCCTGTGGTGATGTGAGAAAAGAAAAAGCCTACCCCCTCCTATATCAGGGAGAAAAGGGATTGGGCAGGGTAGAGGATCCCACTCGAATTTGTGGATGGAAATGCTTACAATGCACCGAGAATTGGGGAGTAGGCGACTCTTTAGCTGACCTCGTCTTTCTATCAGGGAGGAACCTTGTCATGTCATACTCAACATTTGATGCAGAAATTCAGGAGCAACTTGTGCAACTGTCTCTTGAGCAACAACGGCAGGTGCTGGAGTTTGCACGCGCCCTGGTGACAGCCCGAGTGCATGGTGTGCCCGGGCAGACATTGTTGCGTTTTGTCGGCTTGATCGAGGCTGACGATCTAGCCACCATGCAACAATCGATCAAAGAAGGCTGCGAGCAGATACAGCCCAATGAGTGGTAGATGCTCGGGCCTAAGGGGCCAGGCTTGCGGCAAGCTGTAACAGCGACATGTCCGCCCCGCGTGGCCCAATAAGGGATAAGCCAATCGGGCAACCATCAAGGCTCCCCAATGGCAGGTTGACTTGCGGTAGACGGGCCAGGCCAGCGATACATAAGAGACTCAGCGCCTGCGCCCGAAACGCCTCCAGCTCATCCGCCGGCGTGTTCCGAAGCGGGGCAATGCCAGGTGCGGTAGGGAGACATAAGACGCTATCCTCTCCGAGTAAGGCCGCCATCCGAGCTGCGACCCGCGCTCGTTTTTCCTTGGCCATGTCTACCGTCGCTTGCGGAATTGTTGCCGTCCACTCGAACCGTTCATGAATACCCGGCCCGAAAGCGGGTTGAACCTCTCGAATCCAAGCGCCGTGATTGGCCCAGATCTCCGCACCCTGAAGGACACGGAAAAGCTGCATCCATTCCGGGAGTCCTTCGGGGCTGACCGTTACGGGCCGTGCCGGACCGATGGCTGTGCTGAGCTTGTTGACGGCGGATTGGAGGGCTGCGGTAACCGCACCGTTCGCCAGAGTGAATGCGTCTGAGGCGAAGAGCAGTTGGCGCGGCGGCCGAGCCTCGGTCTGATCGTCCAGGAGCACACGACCGCCCTTTTCCAAGAGCCGCGCGTCTCGGGTAAACCAGCCAACCGTGTCAAAGCTTGAGGCGAGTGGGACTATCCCGTCGAGCGGAATACGCCCGTGAGTCGGTCGAAAACCAAATATCCCAGCGTAGCTGGCGGGTAAACGCACCGAACCGCCACAATCAGTTCCAATGGCAAAATCCACCAGACCACCGGCTACCGCAGCCGCCGAGCCGCTGGACGATCCGCCTGGGATACGGCCCACTGCGTTCGGATTCACCGGCGTACCGTAGTGGACATTTTCACCATTGAGACTGTAGGCCAGCTCGTCTGTGTGCGTTTTGCCCACAATATGGGCGCCGGCATCCAGTAGACGTTGCACCGCAGGAGCAGTTGTCTCGGCTGCGGGATGGGTGCGGAGCCAGTCCGGATTGCCGGCTCCCGTCCGCTGCCCTTTGATATGGAAGACGTCTTTGACCGCAAGAGACAGACCCGCGAGCGGCCCGGTCTCCGAACCGATACGCGTGACATGAGTGTGGCGACAGAATGCGCCGAAGGGGTCGTGCATGGTGGACTCAAGGCCGATGCAGTTCGGCCGGTTTTCTGGTGAAGGTCTGTCGGCCACGTTTGAAGCCGTACAGCGGGGCTGCCACTTCTGCTACCGCGGCTTCAGGAGCCGTACAGTCCAGGACAACCAAGTCGGCCGCTTTTCCTACCTCTACGCCATAGTCTGCGAGTCCCAGTATTTGGGCTGAACACCGAGTGACCATATCAAAGCAGGCCCGAACTTCCTCCTGATTATCCACCTGGCAGATATTGGCATACAGGTTGGCCATGCGAATCAACGAACAGTCGCCAAACGGCGTGAAGGGATTGAGAACATTATTGGTCGAGAGTGAACAGGTCACGCCGTGCTGCATGAGTTTATGCACCGGGGTAACGCCACGAATGATATTGTGATCCTGGTGACGACCCATCAGATACAGATCGGTCGAGGGCAGCACGGTGACCGCTACGCCAACATTTGCCAGGCGTTGGGCGATGGCGGAAAATCGTTCCGGAGCAATTGTTGACAGCTTGGTCATATGGCCGACCGTGACCCGGCCGCCATAGCCGAACTTTTCGGTGAGATTGCACACATACTCAATATCCATCTCGTCCGAGGTGTGGCCGAAGTCTAAATGCATGTCGATAGCAACGTTGAACTCACGCGCCAGTTCAAAGATGCGATCTATCTGACCGTGTGGATCGGTGTCCGTATAGGGAGCGGCACCAATAACACCTGCACCCCGATTGAGTGCGGCAACCAAGAGGTCATCCGTCCCTGGATTGTTGAGCAGTCCTTCTTGCGGAAAGACACACACCTCAAGATCCAGCGCCCATTTATATTCCTGGATGAGGGGCAGCACGCCGTCGAGGCCACGCAGCCCGATACCAGGGTCAACCTCAAGATGGGTGCGTATATGGGTGGTACCGTGCAGGATGCATTTTTCCAGGGTGCGGGCTGCCCGCCGATGGACGTCTTCCGCCGTGAACGCCTGTTTGGCAGCCGTGACTTGGACCAGGACTTCCTCCAGATTACCCTCGGCCGACTGGCAGCGATCCAGAATGCAGGACTTGTCCAAATGGATATGGGTTTCAATGAAACCGGGTGCGACTAAACGACCCTGCAGGTCAAGCTCACGCCCTTCGGCTGACAGATTGGGTTCTATGGCTGTGATGCGGCCATGCTGGACACCAATATCAACCGGCGTTTGCTCATCCCGTCCGGCAATGCGTCCATTTCTGAGAATGAGGTCCATGCTGGTCTCCCTTTCCCCTCGTGCTTCCTGGCGTACTGTTGCACCTAATTTAGCGAAATATATACCCTTTGGTTCTCTCTGACGACCGTCCACAAAAATGGCGTGGCTAGCGCAAATCACGATGCTGTGTAGCGCGTCTCTCTCCTCCTGGAGGAGGGCGGGGAGCCCCCCCCATCCCCTCCCTGGCCGCTTGGGGCCAGCCCTTGTCTTTCCCGACGAGCGCGGACGGGCACGGCTACAACTTAGCGTGAAACGCGCTAGTTGTCCTTCTGAACCATCCCCCCTACAATCCCCCGACCATAAGGAGGGCGGCTTGGCCTCGCATATTACGCCACTCAAAACCGCGGACCTGCCACCGCGCACCCGCTCGTTCTGGCAATTGGCCGGGCCGGGGGCGGTTCTGGTCGGTCTTTCCATAGGCGCCGGCGAACTGGTGATGTGGCCGTGGATTACGGCCAAGTTCGGAGCCAGCATGGCCTGGGCCGCGGCGCTCGGCGTCTTTCTGCAACTCTGGATCAATCTTGAGATTGGCCGCTGGGCCATTGTCACCGGCGAAGCGCCGTATACCGGCTTTGCCCGAGCCTGGATGGGTTTCATTTATATCCTGTTGTTTCTGACCTTCGCCGGCCTGTTTCTGCCCGGCTGGGCGCGGGTTTCCGGCGCGGCCCTGAAGGGCCTGATTTTCGGACCGGACGGCCCCGGCGCGGACTGGATGTGGACCGGCCTGACCTTTGTGTTGATCGCCGCCATGCTCTTCGGCCCCAAAGTCATGTACCAGGCCATGGAACGGATCGTCATCGGCCTGGTGATCTTCATCACGCTGGGGCTGATTTTCGTGGCCTTTCAGGTCGGCACCCTGGAACACGTCGCCGAGATGGCGCGCGGGCTGGTGAACTTTGGTCACATCGAATTGACCGAGGATTTCCCCTTCAGCCGCTTTTTTGGGGCGGTGGTGTTCGCCGGAGCCGGCGGGGCCGGCAACCTGTGGTACGCCTTTTACTTGCGCGACAAGAACATCGGCATGGGGGCGCGTATGCCCCAGCTCCAAAACCCGTTGCGGGGCGGGTCGAACGAGGAAGAGGCAACCGGCTATCTATACCCGGAAACGGAAGCCAACCAACGCGCGTTCAAAGGTTGGTTGCGCTGGATACGCCTGGACCAGACCGTATTCTTTTGGGGGTTGAACAGCTTCACCATGTTGCTGTTCATGTTTGGGGTGCTGTGCGTCTTACGCCCCAGCGGCGTCGTCCCGGCCGAGGGTCGTATTATCTGGGATATGTCGCTCATTCTGGAGAACTCAATGGGCGCGACAGGACATTATCTCTTTCTGGCGATCGGCATGGCCACGCTGTTCAGCACCCAGTTGGTCAGCGTCGACGGCAACGCCCGGGTCTGGTCCTATATTATCCGTACCTCGTTTCCGTTTGGGGCAAAGATCGACCAGGCCAAACTCTACGTTCCTTTTGCCGTCCTCTTTATGGTCGCCGGCACGGCCAGCACCTGGTTCTTTGAGCGCTTTGCCGTCACCGGGCTGGGCTTTCTGTTTAACGCCGCCCTGCTCAGCGGTCTGACCATGGCGCTATACGTGCCCCTGATGCTGTATATGAATCTGCGCACCCTGCCGCCCTCGGCCCGACCGGGGCCGGTGTCGATTATCATGATGTCCATCGCCTCCGTGGTCTACGGCAGCTTTGCGCTGTACTCGCTGTGGCTCACGATTTTCTAAATCTTGTCCGCTCAGCGTGACGGAACAACGCGGAATTTCCGTCTGCCGGCAATGCGATAGGTCTCGAAATCATTATGATCGATCGTACAGATAGTGGACAGCGACTCTCGCTGAGCAAGACGCACCAGGGTTGCGTCGGCAAAGTCCATGGGACGGTCGCTGTAGCGTTTCATGAGCCGCTCCAAGTCTGGTAGGTCGGCGTCCGTTATCGGCAAAACAACAATGGCCCCCGAGCGTATGAACCGCCACGCCGCTTCGACGTCGTGTGGATGGTCACTGATCAGATGGAAGAGTTCGGTGAGTACGGCTGCGGTCGTCGCCAGGGGCAGGCGCAGCGTAGCGAAGGCTTTGACACAGCGATCATGCCAGCGATCCCTCCCGTTCAGCAGGGCGAGCATCGCTCCGGTATCAATGAGTCCGTGGGCGTGCATGCCGCTCTCGAATTTTTCGACGAACCCGCTCTTTCGCCCGCGTCGCCAGATCGGGGTCTCCGATGCTCAGCGTTCCGAAACTCTGTCGAGCTGTGGAGTGTAAACGGTATTGTTCGTCATCCCCGTTGAGCGAAGAAGATTCTTGCAGCCAGGCGCGCACGATATGGTCGAGTAATCGGGCAAGGCTGGTCTTTTCGGTACGAGCGACCTGTTCGAGCGCATTTTTCAAGTCGGCGTCTACCCGCCAGCTATAGACCTCTGTCTTAGGCATGTACGACAGTGTAGTGCAGTGCTGGTCAGGTGTCAAAAGATGGCGCGTTTGATCCGGCTGCCGTGAAGCAGCAGCTTGCGGGGGACGGCGCTTCTGGGTAGAAGTTTCTCACTACATTGCTTGGAGGCCGATATGGCTCTGCTGATAAAAATGGCTGGACTGCTGCTGCTCTCTTTTGGCGGCGTCATCTGCTGAGTCTGTACGAACGGTGAGAAGGGAGAGGGTATGGCTGGAGCTGTGTGTTTGATTACTGGTGTGGGCCCCGGAACCGGCGCGTCGCTCAGCCGCCGCTTTGCCCAGGGCGGCTATCGCGTAGCCATGCTGGCCCGGACCCAGGAGCGTTTGTCGCAACTGGAAAAAGAAATCGCCGGCTCGCGCGGCTATGTGTGCGACGTGGCTGACGAAGCCGCCGTCAACGCCACTGTCGCCCGCGTGAAAGAAGACATGGGCGTGCCTGAAATTTTGATCCATAATGCGGTAGGCGGTGCATTCGGCACTTTTCTTGAAATCGAGCCGCAAGCGCTGTCCGATAATTTTCAGGTCAATACCATGGGGCTGCTGTATCTGGCCAGGGCCGTCGCCCCGGATATGATCGCAGCCGGCAAGGGCGTGATCCTGTCCTCCGGGAATACCTCGGCCTTACGCGGGAAGCCGCGCTTTGCCGGTTTTGCCCCGACCAAAGCGGCCCAGCGTATCCTCTCGGAGTCCATGGCCCGCACCCTGGGCCCCCAGGGCATTCATGTCGCCTATATCGTCATCGATGCGGTGATTGACCTGGCCTGGACGCGCAAGATGCTGCCCGACAAGCCGGACGAGTTCTTCATTCAGCCGTCCGCCATCGCCGATACGGCCTACCACGTCGCCCATCAGGACCGCTCGGGCTGGTCGTTCAATGTGGAAGTCCGGCCGTTCGGCGAGGAATGGTAGAAGCGGTCTCCAAGGCTCAAGCCTTAGTCGTGGCTGCCATAGCGGACAAAGAGGCGGGGCACCGCTTGCGCTCTTTGTCTTGATCCTTCCCCGCCCCCCGGCGGCAACTTTTTTTCTACTTTTTTTCGAAAACCTAGTAACTTTACTAGGGTCATCCGCGGCGAACTGTTGTATAGGGGCGTTTAAGATCGGTAGCGCACCGCAAAGGACAGGTATGCCGTTATGCAAGCACTCTTCCTCCTCCCAGCCTCCCCCACGCCGGGGCTCTCGGTCACAGGCAGTCGGCCTCTCCGAGCCGAGCCGAGCCGAGCCGAGCCGAGCCGAGCCGAGCCGAGCCGAGCCGAGCCGAGCCGAGCCGAGCCGAGCCGAGCCGAGCCGAGCCGAGCCGAGCCGAGCCGAGCCGAGCCGAGCCGAGCCGAGCCGAGCCGAGCCTCCCTGTATAGCACAGTTCCCTCGGGCCGGCAGCCCCGCCCGGGCCGCGGCTGGGCGAGACGGTGACGTTGGAACGGCAACAGACCGGTGCGGGGACCGCCGCCTTCCGGCCCGTGTCCGCCGGGCAGTCCGGCTGTTGGGCGCCGTCCTCGTTCTGCTGCCGGCCTGGGTGGCCGAGGCGCAAACGCTCGTTCGAGCCCCCTATTTGCAGAGCGGGACGTCGTCGAGCGTCATCATCAAGTGGCGAACGGACGAAGCGACCGATAGCGTCGTGCGGTACGGCCTCGACCCGGACAGCCTGACGCTGTCGGCATCAGACCCCGACTCCACAACCGAGCACGCAGTGCAACTCACGGGCTTGTCCGCCGACGTCAAGTACTACTATTCCGTGGGCAGCTCATCGGTCTTGCAGATGGCCGGCGGGGACCGCGATCACTTCGTCGTCACTGCTCCCGTCCCCGGCACGGCGAAGCCGACGCGAATCTGGGTCATCGGAGATTCCGGCACCGCCGACAGGAATGCCGAAGCCGTCCGGGATGCCTTTCTCGAATTCACCGGGTCGCGGAACCCGGACCTCTGGATCATGTTGGGCGACAACGCCTATAGCGAGGGCAACGATGTCGAGTACCAGGCGGCGGTGTTCGACACCTACCCGCAGGTGCTGCCCAGGACGGTGCTCTGGCCAACGCTCGGAAACCATGACGGCCGTAACGCCGACTCAACCACCGAAAGCGGTCCCTATTACGACATTTTTTCGCTCCCTCGCAACGGCGAAGCCGGTGGAGTCGCCTCCGGGACGGAAGCCTATTACTCCTTCGACTACGGGAACATGCATTTCATTTGCCTGGATTCCTACGAAACCGATCGCTCGCCGGACGGGGCGATGATGACCTGGCTGGCAGCGGATTTGGCGGCAAACGACAAGGAATGGGTCATCGCGTTCTGGCACCACTCCCCCTATTCCAAGGGAGAGCGCGACTCCGACACGGGAAGGCGCTCGATTGCCCTGCGGGAGAACGCCGTGCCCATTCTCGAGCGGTACGGCGTCGATCTGGTGCTCACCGGGCATAGTCACTCCTACGAACGTTCCTATCTCATTGATGGCCATTACGAGCTGTCCGGCACCTTTACCGACGCCATGAAGAAGAATCCCGGCGACGGCAGCGCAACAGGCGATGGGGCCTATCGGAAGCCCGTAGCGGTTGGCGCGCCACGCGCCGGCGCCGTGTACGTAGTAGCCGGGACTGCGGGTAGCGCCAGATGGGGGCCGCTGAACCACCCGGCCATGGCCGTTTCGATCAACAAGACTCTGGGATCAATGGTGCTCGACGTGAACGGGAGCCGTCTTGACGCCATATTCCTGGATAGTACCGGGAACATCCGGGACGACTTCACGATCCTGAAGCTCCCCATGTCAGGGCGCGTGGCCGAGAACACGGCGGCGGGTGAGGGGGTCGTCGCGGTGGCGGGTGAGAACCCTGAGGCCGACCGGACCTACAGTCTGGCCGGCCGGGACGGCAATAGCGATTACACTCCCTTCACCATCGACAGGGACGAGGGCCATTTACGGACGGACGCCCCCCTCAACTACGAGCAGCCGACCGACGCGGATGGCAACAACATCTATGAGGTCGTGGTGTTGGTGGCGGACGGCGAGGCGGGGGCCGGGAACGAGGCTGGCACCGATATTCCAGTGACCATCACCGTCACCGACGTGGACGAGGCCGGGACGGTCCGCCTGTCCCCGGACCCGCCACAGGCCCTGACCCCCCTCACCGCGACCCTGAACGATCCTGACCGGGACCCGGACAACCCTGACCACGCCGTCATCTGGCAGTGGGAGAGGTCTGACAACAGCACCGGCCCCTGGACCGTCATCACTGGGGTAACAGCGGCCAGCTACACGCCGCAGGTCGGCGATGTGACCAGATATCTGCGCGCCACCGCCCACTATCAAGATAGACTTGCCGCGAGCCAGACCGCCTCCTCGGACGCCTCGACACGGGTGCGAGCCGCACCGCAGGTGGTGCTGGAGCTGAAGGGGGCCGTGGACAACACGATCACTGAGGGCCAGACGGTCACGGTCATAGCCAAGCTGACCGGCGGGACGGTCGACGCAGAAACGGTAGTGACGGTCGCGGTCGATGGGGACTTCGAGCTGACCGGGGACACGCTGACCATCGCGCCGGGCGCTGAGGAGAGCACCGGAACAGTGAGGCTCACCACGGTGGACGACGATGTGGACACGACCAGGTCGAGGATAGTGCGAGTGACGGGCATGGTGCCCTCAGGTAGCCGGGTGACGAGGCCGGAGGGAGCCGTGCTGACCATCGCCGACAACGACGAGCGCGGGGTGACGCTGAGCCTGAGCGAGCCGCGGCTGAGCGTACCCGAGGGGGGCGAGAAGACCTACACGCTGGTCCTGGCCTCGAAGCCGACGGCGGATGTAACGGTGACGGTCGCAACGACATCGGGTTCGAGTGAGGACGTGAGCGTGTCGCTGTCGAGGCCGACCTTCACAGCTACGAACTGGAACCAACCGCTGACGGTGACGGTGAAGGCAGAGGACGATGCCGATGAGGAGGACGACGAGGCGAGGATCACCCACACCGTGAGCGGCGGGGACTACGACGGGTCCAGCGTGGCCGATGTGGAGGTGACGGTGGAAGACGATGAGGGGGTGTCCACCGCGGTAGAGCTGACGGTGAGCCCGGATGCGGTGAACGAGAACACGGGCGAGAACCCGAACACGGCGCAGGTGACGGTGACCGGCAGGCTCAATGGGAAGCCGCTTGCGGATAACATAGACGTGACCCTATCGGTCATGTCCGGGACCGCTACCTTGAATGAGGACTTCACGGTGGCGAACGTCACCACGCTGACGATTCCGGCGGATTCGCTGACGGGGACGGCGACCTTCGAGTTGACCCTGAGAGACGACGAAATTGATGAGCCGAACGAGACCGTGACGGTGGGCGGCAGCACGGCTCTGGCGGTTCTGCCGGATGGTGTGACCGGGGCGGAGTTGCCCATCACGGACAACGACGACCCGCCGACGGTGGAATTGGTCCTGACGCCGGACTCAATCACGGAGGATGGCAAGACGAGCACGGTCACGGCGACGCTGACCGGTGGCATAACGTCCAGCGTCGCCACGGCGGTAGAGGTGTCGGCCGTAGCGGAGTCTCCGGCGACAGACCAGGACTTCAGGCTGAGCCCGGACCCAGCCACGCTGACGATTCCGGCGGGTGAGACGACGAGCGACCCCGCGCCGACCGTAACGCTCACTGCGGTGGACAACGCTGAGTTCACGCTGCACCAGACCGTGACGGTCAGCGGGAGCGTGACCTCTTACGATCTGCCGGACAAGCCGAACAACCCCGCTGAGGTGAAGCTGACGATCACCGACGACGAAAGGCCCACGGTGCGCAGTACCGCTGCCACGCGAACGACGTATGATGATTATGCGTACACAGAGGGCGAGCAGACACCGGTGGACACCTACACGGCCACCAACCCGGACACGGACAACATCTCCATCACCTGGTCGCTGGAGGGCGCCGACGCCAACAAGTTCGCCGACATTCCCCCCGGCGACACCGGCCTGCTGCGCTTCAAGGACACGCCGGACTATGAGGACCGACAGGACACGGACACGAACAACCGCTATGAGGTGACCGTAATCGCCACTGCGACAGAGGGCGCGATATCTCGCGACGGCTCGCAGCCCGTCACCGTCGCAGTGAGGGATGCGCCGGGCGCGCTGTGCCTGTCGGCGTCCGCGTCGGCGTGCCGGCCGCCGGTGGCGCCCCAAGTCGGGCAGGAGGTGCACGCCATTCTGGAGGACCCGGACGGCCTGTCGGCGGACGCGCCCGTCACCTGGGTCTGGGAGCGGGTCTCCGATGAGGAGGCCCTGGACGAGGACGGGACGCGGCTCGACAACCCCACCGCCAGCTACACGCCCACCGTCGAGGATGTGGGCCACTCCCTGCGCGTCACCATGACCTACACCGATGGGGACGGGACCGGGACCGGCATCAAAGCGCCCGCGCAGGTCATCACGGACGAGCCGGTCCGGCGGCCACCCCGTCCGCCTGGTCCGCCGCCTGGTCCGCCGCCTGGTCCGCCGGGTGGTCCGCCGTCTGGAGGTCCGCCGACCGAGGAGAGGCCGCCCCTGGTGGGGTATCTGGAGAACCCCGGCGCCGACTCCTTTCAGAGCGGCATCGGGGTGATTTCGGGCTGGGTGTGTGAGGCCGAGACGGTGGAGATTGCGATTGGGGCCGCCGGGCGGCAGATGGCAGCGTATGGCACGGAGCGGCTGGATACCAAAACCGTCTGCGGGGACAGGGACAATGGCTTTGGGCTGCTGTTCAACTGGAACCGGTTGGGGGAGGGGGAGCATACGGTGGTAGCCTACGTGGATGACGTCGAGTTGGGCCGGGCGGTGGTGCGGGTGACGACAGTGGGGGCAGGGGCCGAGGAAGAGTTTCTGCGGGGGGCCGAGGGCGAGTGTGTGGTGGAGGACTTCCCCATGCTGGGCGAGACGGTGACGCTGGAGTGGCAACAGAATAATCAGAATTTTGTCATCACGGAGGTCGAGTAAGGAGCCCGTGGGGGATTGTAACGGGTATCGTGTCCGCTTTAGGAGAGGGATAACGTTTGGTGCTCGGAAGGAACTCGCCACTCAAAGTCGCTGGCAGTGCGGACAAAAATGCGTGCTGCGCTGCCCGACCAGGGTGCGCTCAATCGGGGTCCGACAGCGTCGGCAGGGCTGGCCCGTGCGGCCATACACCCGAAAGAAATTCTGGTAGTTGCCCTCAGGATAGACCCAGTCAATGGCCGCGCCGTTGTGTTTGATGCCCTCGTTCAGTGCGGCTCGGATTGCTTTATGCAGCGCGGCGACCTGGCGGCCATCAAGCTCAGCCGCTCGGGAGAAGGGATGGAGTCTGGCTCGCCAGAGCGCTTCGTCGGCATAGATATTCCCCACCCCGGCAATAAAAGACTGATTCAGCAGCAGGGCTTTGAGTCCGCCGGTTTTTTTGGCAATCAGTGGTCGAAAGCGCCGCAGGGTAAAGGTCGGCGCTAACGGCTCCGGGCCGAGATGGCCGGTCACGGCTGCGAGGTCGTCCACGCAATAGACTCGCCCGAACTTGCGCGCATCATGAAAATGCAGCGTATAGCCCGTATCGAAACCGCAGGTGAAATGTACATGCTTATGCCGGGGATAACCGGTTTCATGGACCTCAATCCGCCCGCTCATTTTGAGGTGGATGACGAGATAGCGACTGGAGGCGTCCGCGCCGGACCGCAGGGTCAAGACGATGTATTTCCCGCGCCGTCCCAGGGATTCGATCCGGTGGCCGGGCAGGGTGCGGGTGACGGCTCGAATGGACGGGCGTATGGAATTCGGCCAATTCCCCCAGGCGTGGGTGATCTCCGCCCCGCTGAGAGGAGGGTAGGTTGGCAGTCCGGCCTCCGCGGGTTCACCGCGTGTGAGCTTGCGGACAATGGTTTCCACTTCGGGCAGTTCGGGCATAGCCCCCAGCCTATAGCCTGCCCGGTAAAAAATTGATAGCTGAACGCCAAGGGAGAGGAGGAGATTCAGATATGGCAGTGAAAAAGTTTTCAAGCGCGTATTATGTGGTCAACAATATGGACCAGGCGGTCGGTTTTTACCAGGATATCCTGGGGCTTGAGGTCAAATTTCGTGACGGCGACCGCTGGACCCAGTTTGATGTGAATGGGGTCGGGGTGGCCCTGGCCGACCCGAGCGAAGGCTCGGTCCCCCCGGGCGGCGGGGCGACCGTCGTGCTGGAGGTCGAGGACCTCGGGGACATGCGCGAGAAGCTGACCCAAAACGGCGTCACGGTCAACGAGACGGTGGACATGGGCGGCCACGGCAAATACTTCACCGCGGTGGACCCGGCCGGCAATATCGTCCAGATCTTCGCACGGTCGTAGGGGTGCGATACGCCTCTACCAAAGCCGTTCAAATCTGGTATGGAACACAAATCCCTCTTTTCAGGAGAAGATGTCATGAAGCAGCTGTGGTCGGACTGGATGAAAAGCCTTGTTGTCATAGTGGGCCTAGGCGTGCTGGCGGGGCCGGCTTCGGTTGCTTGGGGGCACGGAACGGGCGAAGATGAAGTCCCGCTCTGGCAGTGGGAGCCGGAGCAGTTTCAACAGCATGTGGCCACGGTCAGGAGCGGCAAAGACCTGACGCCCAAGTCCTGGCCGGACGGGACGCGGGTGGCGGTGAGTTTTTCGTTTGACTTCGATACCGAGCCGGTCTGGATGGGATTTCAGGGCCAGCAAAGCCCCTCGTATATGTCGCGGGGTGAGTATGGCGCGCGCGCCGGTATGCCGCGCATCTTCGCCTTGTTGGAAAAGCACGCCATCCCGGCCTCGTTTTTTATTCCCGCCATCTCGATGGTCCTGCATCCGCAAGTCATTGAGGAAATCAAAAAACACTCTGACTATGAGATCGGCTTTCATTCCTATGTGCATGAAAACCCGCTGACGCTGAGTGAAGCGGAAGAGCGCGCGGTCTACGACAAAGCCATGAAAATCTTTGTCGAAAGGGTGGGCAAACGACCGACCGGCTTTCGGTCCGCGGCCTGGGACCTGACGCCGGCGACCATTCAGATCGTCAAGGAAATGGGCTTTTTATACGAGAGCAGCATGATGGCGGATGACCGTCCCTACAGTCTGCTGGCGAACGGGGAAGAAACCGGACTGATTGAACTCCCGGTCGAATGGATACTCGACGATTGGCCGTTGTTTCAAATAAGCTGGCCGAGTCGACACGTCAGCATCCGCAATGCCGACGACGTGTACTCGATCTGGAAAGATGAATTTGACGGCGCCTATGAAGAAGGGACGATGTATATTCTCACCATGCATCCCCAAGTCATCGGTCATCGCTACCGCATGCAAATGCTCGACAAGCTCATCACCTATATGAAGAGCAAACCCGGAGTCTGGTTTGCCACCCACGAACAGATCGCTCTTTATGTCAAAGAGCAGGCCGGACTCGGCAGTGACGACCCCTCGGCGGCAAAGCCCGCAGCGGCTCAGCCGGCCAGATAAGGGCTGCTGATACAAGTTATGGCGGAAGCTGATGCCATCCTGGAGTCGGCGGCTCATTTCCTCAAACTGGGGGCAAAAAAGATGTGGCTGGACTACGACGAGGAAGCGGATGTATTGTATGTGAGTTTCCGTCGACCGCAGAAAGCCACCGATAGCCGCATGGAGGGAGATCTGATGTACCACTACCGGGGCGAAGAACTGGTGGGCGTTACGATTCTCCACGCGAGCCAGATTGACCAATAAAGGGGGGAAGCATGGCCTACGACCTGCTCATTACAGACGCTCAGATTTGTGACGGCACCGGCGCGGCGCTCTTTCATGGCGCTGTCGGAGTTAAGGACGGAGTCATTACCGACCTTGGCTCGGTGTCCGGAACGGCAACGCGGACGATTCGCGCCGACGGCTGTGTGGTCGCACCGGGCTTTATTGATATCCATACCCACTACGACGCGCAGGTCTCCTGGGACCCGCTGCTCACCTGTTCGGGCTGGCACGGGGTGACCAGCGTCCTGATGGGCAACTGCGGGGTCGGGGTTGCGCCGTGTCGCCCGCAGGAGAAAGACATTGTCTCCTGGGACCTGGTCAATGTGGAGGCCATGCCGCAAGAGGTCCTGCTGAATGGCGTGGCCTGGGATGAGTGGGAGAGTTTTCCACAGTATATGCAGGCCATTGTGCGGCGCGGCACGGCGCTCAACGTGGGCTTTCTGGTGCCGTTATCCAGCTTTCGCTATTTTGTCATGGGTGCCGAAGCTTCCGAGCGCGAAGCCAATAACGAAGAACTCGCTCGCATGACCGTGCTTTTTCGGGAGGCCATGCAGGCCGGGGCGTATGGCTATTCGCTGAGCCTGCTCGACCAGCACATCGGCTATCAGGGCAAACCGTTGGCCAGTCGGATGGCCACCCAGAAGGAACTCTGCACGCTCGGCCAGGTGATGAACGAGCTGGGCAAGGGCGTCATCGAAATCGCACTGACCCGGAGCGTGAGTGTATTGACCGACGAAGAATTGGCCTTGCTGCTCGCCCTTGCCGAAGCCAGCCAGCGCCCCGTGACCTGGCTGGCGCTCCTGGGACGGTCCGATAAACCCGGTGTCTACCGCTCGGCCCTGGACCGCCTGCAACCTTGGTTCGACAAAGGGCTACGGATTCCTCCTCAAGTCACCCCGCGTCCCATCCAGCAGTACTACACCCTCAAAGTGCCTTTTATCTTTGCCAGCCTGCCGTCGTGGAAGGAGGCGTTCAATCGACCGGTTGCGGAACAAATCGCCCTCTACCGGAAGCCGGAGTTCCGCGCGGCCTTTCGCCGGGACCTGCAAATCGGCGGTGCTATTTTTACCAACCAGTGGAATCAGGTCCATGTTGTCAAGGTGACGAAAGACCACAACGCCCGGCATTTGAACAAAAGCATCGCGGACATTGCCGCAGAAACGCATAGCGACCCGGTTGATACGATCCTGGATCTGGCCATTGATGAAGACCTGGAGATGGGCATTACGCTCTCGGTCATCAATACCAACCCCGATGAAGTGCGTGAGCTGATTACCCATCCCGACTGCCTCATCGGGCTGTCCGATGCCGGGGCGCATGTGGACCAGCACTGCGACGCCGGGGTGCCGACCTATCTGCTCGGGGAGTGGGTGAGAAAGCGCCAGGCCCTGACGCTCGAGGAAGGCGTGCGCCGCCTGACCTCCGAACCGGCCCGGTTTCTCAATCAGCCCGGGAAAGGCCGTCTTGCGGTGGGCCTTGATGCGGACCTGGTTATTTTTGATCCTGAGACGATCGGTCCTCAGCCACCCGAATGGGTCAACGATCTGCCGGGCGAAAAGCCCCGCCTGATCGAACGGGCAACCGGTGTCCAGCACACCATTGTCGGCGGAAATATCGTCTTTTCGGACAATGTCCACCAGGGCGGGCTACCCGGCACGATGCTCCGGCCGGTCTGATGGAGCTGTCGGATTACGCTCCGCTAATCCGACCGACGGGGCTCGTCGAATAAACTACCCTCGCTCTACCAGGAAATACCCGCTCCTTCTCCCCTGGAGGGAGAGCCTGTCCTGAGCAGAGCGGAGCGGAGCGAAGTCGAAGGGGGCTGGGGTGAGGGGGAAAATACAAACGGAGGTATCACCGAATGGGCTCTATGCCCGGCCAAAATGCTCGAAGATGCCGCTGTAGGCTTTCTTTTCCGGCGGGCGGTAGGTTTTATATTTACTCGTGGCTTTGCCCAATTCGACCAGCGACTCGGCCATCTTGACGGCGCACACCACACCGTCAAGGACGGGTATTTCCAGTTCTCGTTCCAGTTCATCTGCAAACTGGGTAAACCCGGCGCAGCCGAGTAAAATGGCCTCGGCGGCGTCTTCGTCCCGCGCCCGGCGCGCTTCGATACGCAGCTTTTCGAGCGCCCCGGCCGGGTCTTTTTCTACATCCAGCACATACAGCGGAGAGGTACGGATACTCACTACTTTGTCACGAAAGCCGTAGCCGGCGACCATTTCTTCGAGCATGGTGCGCGTCCGAGGAATCACCGTCACGATGGAGAAGCGCGCCGCCAGCATGGCGGCCATATACAGGGAGGCTTCGGCTATGCCGACAACCGGCTTGGAGGTGCATTCGCGCGCCGCGTGTAAGCCGGGGTCGCCATAACAGGCGATAATATAGGCGTCGCACTGTTCGGCCTCTCCTTTCTGGATCTCTTCGAGCAGACCGGGAATGCTCAGGTAGTCATCGTAATAGGATTCGATAGAGGCCGGTCCGAATCGGGGGCTGACCGCTGTGATCTGGGTGCCCGGCCGGGCGACCGACTCGCCGGCCGCGCCGATTGCGCGCGTCATTTCCTCGGAGGTGTTGGGGTTGATGATCTTGATCTTCATGCCAGTCCTTTCTGCCGGGCCAATAGCGCAAGCGTGTCAGCCAGAATATCTGCGCCCAGACAGATATCCTCCGCGCTGGTGTCCTCCGCTACATCATGACTGCGACCGCCGATGCTGGGGATAAACAGCATGGCGGTCGGGACGTGCCGACTCAGGACCATGGCATCATGCCCGGCCCCGCTGGGCATACGCAGGGCCGGGACGGCCCGCTGTTGGGTCGCGGCCTCAATGGTAGCGACGAGGGCCGCGTCCATATCCGCCGGGTCTATGCTCAGCAGATGGACCACCTCAGACACGACGCCCTGTTGTCCATGAAACTCGGCGACCGCGGCATTGATTTCAGCCTCCAGACGATCAAGCACTTCCGGTTGAGGGTCGCGGAACTCGACCAGGACCTGGGCCGAGCTGGGCACGACATTGCCGGCGCCCGGTTCAAAAACGATATGACCCAGGTTCCACACGCTCAGCTCGCTACCGGCGTGCGCAAACCGGTCGAGCAGCTCGGCACACAGCCGGATCAGGACGGCGCCGGCGTCTTTGCGCAGGTGCATGGGCGTGGTGCCGGCGTGGTCGGCCTGACCGGTACAGGTAATACGGCTGCGGCGAATGCCGACGATGGTGGTGACGAGGCCGATTTTTTGTCCTTCCACCTCCAGCCGCGGACCTTGTTCGATATGGCCTTCAAAATAGGCCAGGTGGCGACTCTGATCGAGCCGGGCGCGGGCTTGGCCGACATAGCCGGCTTCGGTCAGGGCGTGTGTGAGTGAGATGCCGTGCGTATTTTTCGCACTTTCAATATCGGCGTCCGACAACTCGCCACAAAAAGACAAGCTGCCGGCCAGCGCCCGATACGTCCCTTCTTCATCGGCAAAGGAGATCACGTCAACGCCGAGGCCGGGCAGGCCGTCCGATTCATTTCGTGCCCGGGCGATCTCCAGGCCGTACAGCACCCCCATCGCGCCATCCAGCCAGCCGCCCTTCGGCACGGAGTCGGTATGCGAGCCGATCAGCACGGCCGTATCCACCCCGCGTGCCCGGCCGTACACATTCCCGATCCCGTCGATCTCCGCGTCGAGACCGGCCTCGCGCATCTGTTCGACCAGCCACTGCCGCGCGGCTCGGTCTTCAGGCGTAAAGGATAGCCGATTCACCCCAGTCTCAACCTTTCCGAATTGGGCGAGCTGTTTGAGGCTGTTCAGCAGACGGGCGTGATTGAGTTGCATGGGCGTGTCCTTATGGGAAAAGGCTATCTCACGGAAATACGTGAAAGTCCATCCCGCGCTTTTCGAGAGCGTCTCAGGGATCATGGCGAGATGCCGCCAGGTTGACTTTTGTGATTTTTTGTTTAGGGAGTGGACTGTTGACCCTACGGCCTCAGGCTTCACATATCCAGCCCGAAATCACCCCAATCCCACCAAGAGACATCGGGAAAAGCGTTTGAGAAGAACTTTGGAGGAATCGACATGACCGAAGAACAACACGACCGGGACAAAACGGCCATCGCCGAGTTGATCGCGCGGTATAATTTCGCTATTGACCACGACGACTATCAGGGCTGGGCAGACTGCTTTGCGCCGGACGGCGTCTTTGACGGGGTGATCGGCAAATTTGACGCCCATCGGGAACTCGACCGCTTTACCGCCGAGGTCAAACGGCTGGCGGCCGAGAGTCCCAAGCTGCGCCACTATGTGACCAATATTCTGACCGAGGTGGACGGCGATACGGCCCGCTCGAAGTGTTTTTTGCTGCTGACCTCAACCACCAAGGAGGGCGGCAGCCGGGTGGCCATGGCCGGGGAGTACGAAGACCGGCTGGTCAAACACGAGGGTCAGTGGCTGTTTTCGTATCGCAAGGTCCATATCGACGGGGCGATGGGATAAGAGCGCCGCCCCTATCGTCTCGGGGGGCAGTTTTGTAGGCCGGTTAAGCCGACCTGCTCGCTCCGCCCATCTAAACATGGCGCTCAGGGGGTGAGCGGCGCTCCAGAACCGGGGGTGCATCCCATGCACCAGCTTCCTGGTGCGCAGGGCGCACCCTACGGGCTGGTCTCCGGTCCTTGGGCGTCCGCTCGCTCCGCCACTCTGAAAACTGCTCTAGCTTTCAATTGCCTCACCTCAGAAATTGCCAACTTTTCAAACCATTGGGAGCAATCGGGGTATTGAGATAATCTGTTTTCCACTGACTCTGTGAGCAAAAAATGCTGACGTATAAAGCTCTGTATAAATTCCTCGACCACGAGGTCCATGCTGAAGTCTTGGATTTTCCGGGTACGATCACCTGCGGCATAACCCTGGAGGAAGCCCGACGCTTGCTGGCAAGCGCACTGGCAGACATGGCCGAGACGAACCTGCTGCGGGGTGAGCATTTACCGCAGCCTGACCCCTCACTGACTGGCCCGGAGGCTGACCTGGAGGAGCCTCTTCACTTTTGTGCGGAACCTGACATCCCCGTGTCCTCATGAGCCTGTCTTCCGCTCGCGCCGAAGCTGCTCCGTCCCCTCGCGGTCCAACCGCATATCCTCAGTAATCACGACGCCATACTCCCGCCGGGCGGTGTCTCGGGTGTAGTACTCGTCCAACACGTCTTCCAGGACCTGCTGCGGGTCGCGCAAATAGGGGTCGCCGTAGCCGCCGCCGGTGGCGCCAATGGTAATTAAGCGCTCTCCGGCTTTGACGCTGCGATAGGGAACTTTTGAGGGCAGGGTGATTGCTTCGTTATCGAGGGTCTTCAAAGTCAGGGTGCCGGGGATGCCGGTGCCGCCCCCGTCAAAACCCCAGGCGCCATAGACAAAACCGTCGGCTTCCACCGACGTGCCGCCGTCACTCAGATAGTGCAACTCCTTGATCGATCCCATGCCGCCCCGCCATTGTCCAGGCGCACACGCATCCTCGCGTAGCTCGTAGCGTTCGACCCGGAGGGGCACGTGGGACTCAACGTCTTCAATCGGATTATTACGGGTGTTGGCATACAGCGTATCCACGGTGTCCATGCCGTCGTGACCGTACCGGCCGCCATAGCTGCCTTCAAAAATCTCCAAATGCACCCAGGGGCTGTTGTTCTGTCGCATCCCGCTTGAGGCAATGGCCTTGAGGTTGCCGATACCGGCACTGACCTGGTGGGGAACCGCCTGGGCCAGGGCCTTCATGACGGTATCGCTTAAGACATTGCCGGTGACAAAACGGGCAATGGTCGGGGCCGGAAAAATAGGATTGGCCAGCGTGCCGCGGGGCGCAATGATCTGAATGGGTCGGTAGAGTCCGGCATTCTGCGGCAGGTCGCCGTAGATTTCGGTATCGAGCAGGACCGAGCGCAGCACCAGCCAGATGGCCACATCAACCGTGCCAACCAGCGGCATATTGATGGGCCGGTCCGACACCTGCGGCGCGGTGCCGGTCAGGTCTACGCGCAGCTCCGAGCCGCTGACCGTCAGGGTCACACAAATGGGCAGGTTGCGTCGGCCTGGGTCAGGATCATCGATATAGCCATCCATATGGCCGGTGGCCGTATAGCTACCGTCCGGAATCTGCTCGATCGCCTGCCGCATCAAGCGCTCGGAGTAATCAAACAAGGAAGCGCAGGCGGCTTCGACCGTGGGGAGCCCGTAGCGCTCGATGAGTTCGATATAGCGCTCGGCACCGATACGACAGGCTGCGATCTGAGCCTCCATATCGCCCACCACCAGATCGGAGATGCGGATATTATCGCGTAACAACTGCCATACCGCGGCGTTCCGCTTGCCCTGCTCAAACACCTTGATGGCCTTGAACTGTAAACCCTCGGCATAGGCGTCAAACGCCTCGACAATGCCCGTACTGCCCGGGGTCTGACAGCCGATATCGAGATGGTGGGCCGTAGTGACGGAAAACCCGACGAGGTCACCCTGGTAAAAGACCGGGACGCAAAACCCGACATCCGGGCCGTGGCTGGCCCCGCCATACGGGTCGTTATGCATGATGACGTCGCCGGGCAGGATGAACTCTCCCCGCTGGGCGAGCGCGTCGCACATCCCCCGCACATAGCCGGGAATAGGGCCGGACTGGAGGGGCGTGCTCTGCTTTGACTCGCATAACTGTTCGCCGCGCGCATTGACCAGGGCCGTGCCGAAATCCTCAGACTCCCGAATAATGCTCGAATACGACATGCGCATGAGCTTATAGCCCATCTCCACCGCGATATTCTCCAGCGCGCCCAGGATGACGCTGGCCGTAATCGGATCAATGCCGTGGCCCTCGGGCGCCTTGTCTGCCGGGGTCCTCATGCTGCCCCTCCTATCCGCATGAGCAGATTCCCGTGGGTGTCGAGCCGAAAACGACAATCCGGCGGAACCACGGTGGTCGAGTCTGTTTGCAGGATGACCGCCGGGCCGCTTATCTCCTCATCGACCGGGAGCCGTTCACGCCGATAAAAGGCGGTATCCAGACTGCGCAACTCATTCTGAACCCGAAATACCGACGGCCGGGTTTTGACCAGCGCGGCCCGGAGCGAGCCCGAGCCGGATGCAGGCGCGGCCTGGATTTTCTGCGCCGGGCCGATTCCGACCAGACGGACGGTCACGATTTCAAGCGGGCTGTCCGCAAAGAAGTGGCCATACTCCGACTCGTGCTGGTGGTGAAAGCGCTCGATGATGCGGTCGAGCGCGGCTGCATCGAGCGGACCGGGCGGAACCGCGACCCGCAACTCATAGCCCTGGCCGACGTAGCGCACATCGGCAAACCGCGTAAACCTGACTTCGGCCTGGGCGATACCGTCATCGCTGAACTGTTGCCGCAATTCGTTTTGCATCTGGGTAAAGGCGGCGTTGAGCCGGGGCAGGTCGAACTCGGTCGAGACCTGAAAGGCGGTCCGGGTCGCGTCGTATTTGACATCCGTGGTGAGCAGGCCAACCGCCGAGGTGATGCCGGGGTAGGGGGGAATGATGCACTCCGGGATGCCCAGCAGACGGGCGACCTCTGCGCCGTGGAGGGGTCCGGCCCCGCCAAAGGCAACCAGCGTATAGGCTCGTGGGTCGATGCCTTTTTGCACGGTGCGCGAGCGTATGGCATTGGCCATATTACTGTTCAGAATGGTGACGATCCCTTCGGCCGTTTCCAGCTCGGACAGCCCAAGCTGGTCCGCCAGGGTATGAATGGCCCGCCCGGCGGCTGCCGCGTCGAGCGCCATGGCACCGCCGAGAAAATTCTGGGTGTCCAGCCGACCCAGGAGGATATTGGCGTCTGTGACCGTGGGCTGGGTTCCCCCGCGCCCATACGCGGCCGGACCCGGCTGGGAGCCGGCACTGTGCGGTCCGACCCGAAAACCTCCGCCAGGGTCAGTATGGGCGATGCTGCCGCCGCCGGCGCCTATGGTGTGAATGTCGATCATCGGCACCAGAAGCGGATAGCCGGCTATCCAGGTATCGCGGGCCGTGGCTTCGCTGAACTGTCCGTCCGTGACCACGCCGATATCGGCGCTGGTGCCGCCCACGTCAAAGGTAATGAGCCGGCTGCGCTGCGACCGCTCGCCCGTCCAGGCTCCGCCGAGCACGCCCGCGGCCGGGCCGGACAGCAGGGTCAGGGCGGGCTTCTGGGCAACCACACGAGGCGTGGCCAGCCCGCCGTTGGAGCGAATAATACGCAGCTCGGCCCCAATCCCGGCGCGGCGTAAGCGCCGCTCCAATTGCGAAATATAGCGCTGGACGCCGGGACCGATAAAGGCGTTAATGGCAGTGGTGGTAAACCGCTCAAACTCGCGGAACTGGGGGGCGAGGGAAGCCGAGGTGGTGACAAAGACCTCGGGGTATTCTTCGAGAATGATCTCACGCGCCCGATTTTCATGCTCGGCGTTGAGATACGAGAACAAAAAACAGACGGCGATCGATTCAACCTGGGCGTCTTTGAGCTCGCGCGCCGCCGTGCGGACCGCGGCTTCATCGAGCGGAATCATGACCTCGCCATGCGGCGGAATGAGCCGCTCCGGAACGCCGGTGCGATAACGGCGGCGGACCAGGGGACGGTCCTGCCAGGGAATCTCCTGCTGGATGGAGTAGTGATGCGGCCGCTGGTGGCGACCGATATGGAGAATGTCGCGGTAGCCCTGGGTGGTAATCATGCCGGCGGTCGCGCCCTTGTATTCCAGCAGGGCATTGGTGGCGATCGTGGTGCCGTGGTAGATCAGAGCAATGCTGTCGAGCGGAATGGTCTGCTGCTGGCACAGCTCGGTGAGCGCGCGCATGACCCCCAGAGAAGGATCGTCCGAGGACGTCGGCACTTTATGGATGGCCAACCGATCCGCCTGGGTGTCGGCCAAGACCGCGTCCGTGAAAGTTCCGCCGACGTCAACCCCGATGAGTCGCATGTGTCGCCCCCGGGGACACTCTAGCGAGTTTCTTCCGGCTTGACAAAAGACCGGCCCGTATCGTATGAGCTTGGAATGAACATTCACTCAGTTTACGTCGCGCACCGGACTCTAGCGAAAGGCGCTCAGTAGTGAAATCTCAGGTCTTACGCAAAAAACGAAAATCCCCGTCTCAGGTGACCGACGAAAGGCGGCTGCAGGAAGGCCAGGAACGCATTGCCGCCGCGGCGCTCAACCTCTTTCTCCAGAACGGCTACCACAACACCAGCGTGCGTGAGGTTGCCCAGAAAGCCGGGCTCAGCGTGGGTTCGGTCTTCAACTATTTTATCAGCAAGGAAGAGATTCTCTTCTTTCTGCTCTCGTCCGGCCAGGTTCGGGCCGAGACCGGGTTTCAAAAACAGCGCGCCGAGTTTGAGCGGCTCAAACAGGACGGCGCCAGTCCGCGCGACCTGTTTTTGCGGGCCTACGAGCGGTACGCCGCGCTGACCGACGAACTGCGACGCAACACGGTCCTGGCCTATCAGGAAACAAAGTCGCTGACGCTGGCGGAACGCAAGCGCTTTCTTGAGGGCGAAGAACGGATTCAGCATTTTTTCGAGGAGATCATTGCCTATGGTATTTCCCAGGGCGCATTTCCAGCCGGGGATATCCGCCTCAAGGCCCACTGCTTATTGGTCCTGGCCCAGTCTTGGGCGGTGCGGCATTGGGCGCTCAGCAGCTTTACCAAGCTGGATGAGTATCTGGAGCCCTTAAAGTCGATTGCCCTGGGGATTCTTGAGAGTGACTCCCAGCACACACCTGCTCTGGTCGCGGCGCAGGATGACGAGGAGTTCGTCCTCTCACGAGAGCTGACGAGCTGAGGTCATATGCGCTACCGCCGATTCCTGTGCCACGCCACACCTCTTCCTGACACCCTCTGTGCAGCGCGTTGGCGGCTGCATGGAGACTTCGGGGAACCCTGGGAATAAAGGAGGGGAGGGCCACTGGCCCTCCTTCCTGGGGGCAGCGTTATGGACGGATTTCTGTTTGATGTCAAAGTCCTGGAACTCGCAGACGAAAAGGGAGAGTTCTGTGGCAAGCTATTGGCCGGGGCGGGCGCGGATGTGCTCAAAATCGAGCCGCCGGGCGGACAGGCGACGCGTGAGATCGGGCCTTTTTATCACGACCGGGCCCACCCCGAACGCAGCCTGTATTTTTGGCACTATAATTTCGGGAAGCGCGGCATGACGCTCGATATTGAGGCCCCGCCGGGAACCGAGCTGCTCAAGCGGCTCATTGCGGAGGCGGATGTCCTGATTGACGCCCAGCCGCTGGGCACGCTCGAAAAACTCGGGCTGGACTGGGACGCCCTGCAGGCACTCAACCCGCGCTTGATTTACGTAGTGCTGTCCCCGTTTGGGAGCAGCGGTCCGTGGCGTGACTATAAAGCCACCGACCTGGTCCATCTGGCGCTGGGCGGGCAAATGATGTGTTGCGGCTACAGCCCCACACAGGATGGCGGCTATGACACCCCGCCCATCGCGCCGCAGATGTGGCACGCCTATCACATCGCCGGCAATAAGGCTTTTATTGCCACCGTCGGGGCGCTCATCGGGCGCGAGCTGACCGAAGCCGGAGAGATGATTGAGCTGCCCATTCACCAGGCCGTCAGCGTCTGCACCGAGATCGACGTCCCGCACTGGATCTATGGCCAGACGCCGTGCTACCGCCAGACCGGGCGACACGCCCAACCGGCCATCGGACCCGAGGTGCAATTCCCAACCAAAGACGGGCGTTATTCCATTGTTTTGCCCAATCCGTTTCCGGGCGGATTTGAGACCCTGGTCGGATTTCTGGAGAGCAAGGGCAAGGCCGGCGACCTGAATGAAGACAAGTATAAAGAACCCAAGAATCGCCGGGGGCGGGTCTTTACCGAGCATTTTGCCGATATCCAGGCCGCCTGTGTAGCCGACTTTGATCTGGAGGAAATCTGGCATGGGGCGCAAGAGCTGGGCATTCCCTGGTCCCCCATTCGACTGCCGGAAGAAAATCCCGACGATGTGCAGTGGCAGACCCGCGCCACGTTTTTTGAGGTCGAACACCCCGAGTTGGGCGAGTCCTACACCTATACGGGTGCGCCCATGCTGCCGAACGCCTGTACCTGGCGGCAGGGCCCGCGGGCGCCGCTTATCGGCGAGCACAACCGGGCGGTCTTGTGTGAGCAGCTCGGGCTGAGCGCCGAAGAGCTTGCGGACTTGCAGGACAAAGGAGTCGTGTAGGGTGGGCGTGAAAAAGAGACGGCCTCTGGAAGGCGTTCGGATTGCGGATCTGACCTGGTTGCTGGCCGGGGCGGGCGGACCGCGCTTACTGGCCAGCCTCGGGGCGGAAGTCATTCGTATCGAATGGCGCGACCGGCTGGATTTTCTGCGCTATATGCCGCCGTTCGCCACACAGAAAGAAGAGCCCGCGGAAAAGGCCGGCGCCATGGACCTGACCGGCCTGGATACCAGTAAGGTCCAAAGCGTCAATCGCGGCGGCTACTTCAACGATATCAATGCCGGCAAATACGGGATCAGCCTGAATATGAAAGCGCCCCAGGGCCGCGAGCTGTTCAAAAAGCTGGTGGCCGTCAGTGATGTGGTGGTTGAGGCCTTTACGGCCGAGACCATGCAAAAATGGGGGCTCGGCTATGACAGCCTCAAAGCCATTAAACCGGATATTATCTATATGCAGCAGCCCGGGTGGGGATATAAAGGCCCCTATGTGAAATACGCTTCCTACGGACCGATTGCCCAGGCCGTGAGCGGCCTGACCGAACAGTCCGGTTTACCCGCGCCCCATCCGCCTGCCGGCTGGGGCTTTTCGTATATGGATTGGAGTGGTGCGTATTATTGTGCCATGACTATTCTGATGGCCCTGTACTATAAAAAACGGACCGGCAAGGGCCAGTATCTGGACTGCTCGCAAGTAGAGCCCGGCATCGGCATGACCGGCACCGCGGTGCTGGATCACGCGGTCAACGGCCGCCACTATCGGCGTACCGGCAATCGCTCGCCCTATACGCCGGCCGCGCCGCACGGCGCCTATGCCTGCGCCGGCCAGGGCGCTGAGAAGGACCGCTGGATTGCCATCGCCGTGACCTCCGAAGCCGAATGGCAGGCCCTGGTGCGCATAATGGGCAACCCCGACTGGGCGGCCCAGGAGCGGTTTGCCTCGCTGGCCGAGCGGGTACGGCATCAGGACGAGTTGGACCGTCTGGTCAGCGCCTGGACCCAGGCGCAGGAGCCCTTTGACCTGCAAGCGCGCTTACAGGCCGCCGGTGTTCCCGCCGGTGTGTGTCAGACCGCGCAAGACCGGATCGAACGCGACCCGCAGCTCAAGCACCTGAACTGGCTGCTCCCCCTGGAGCACACCGAAATCGGTACCTGGCCGATCAAGGATATCCCGTTTCATTTTGCCAACGGGCTGGTGAGTCAGGCCGGACCGACCGAACGTGCTGCGCCGTGCTACGCGGAGGATAATGAATATGTCTACAAGGAATTGCTCGGCTTGAGCCAGGCAGAAATGGACGCGTTTCAGGACGAAGGAGTGATTTAACAAGTAGGGGTTAGGGATTGGGGGGTAGGGGGGTAGGGATGAGTGAATCCAACCCCCAACCCCTAATCCCCAGCCTCCAGAACCAGAGGAGGGTGTCATGTCATACGATCTCATCATCAAAAACGGAACCGTTGTGGACGGAACCGGCGCAGAACGCTACCGGGCCGATATTGCGGTGGCCAACGGAAAAATTGCTGAAATCGGCAAAGTCTCGGACGGGGCCAAGCAGGTCGTGGATGCTTCCGACCTGATTGTGGCACCCGGCTTTGTCGATCCGCACACCCACTATGACGCCCAGATTTGCTGGGACCCGCTCATCACGTCCTCTTCCTGGCATGGGGTCACGAGTCTGGTGATGGGTAATTGCGGAGTCGGCCTGGCGCCGTGCAAACCCGAGGTGCATGACATCGCCGCCTGGGACTTGGTCAACGTGGAAGCCATCCCGTTTGACGTGCTGGGCAAAGGCGTGACCTGGGATTGGGTCACCTTCCCCGAATACATGAATGCGGCCGAAAAACGCGGCAGCGGCATCAATATCGGCTTTATGGCCGCGCTGACACCGTTTCGCCATTTTGTGATGGGCGAAGAGTCGATGGAGCGGGGCGCAACACAAGAGGAAATCGTGCAGATCAAAGCCCTGATTAAGGAGGCGGTGGCTGCCGGCGCCTTTGGCTTTTCGACCACGAATGTCGCCCAGCACATCGGCTATAAGGGCCGTCCGATTGCCTGCCGCAACGCCAGTCGGGACGAACTCAAGGCCTACTGCAACGCGCTCAGGGAACTCGGCAAGGGCAGCATCGAACTCGCCCTGACCAATAGTGTCTCCATTGTTGACGAAACCGAGCATGCCTTACTGGACATGCTCCTGACCGAAAGCGGCCGTCAGGTCACCTGGCTGGCGCTGCTGAATCGGGACGATCAGCCGGACGCGGCTATGAACACCCTGCGCACGATTGAGCCACTGTTCAAAAAGGGCGCCGTTCCGCAGGTGACCTGTCGTCCGCTGATTATCCAGATCGACCTGCGCAAACCCTTCATCTTTGCCAATCTGCCCTGTTGGAAGCCGGCCTTTGACCAGTCGATAGAGCAACAGCAGGAATTCTACCGAGATGAATCCTTTCGGGCGGCATTCCGCAAAGAGATGGAGTCGCCCAAAGTCTTCTCGGGTAAATGGGAACGCGCCATCGTGCATGAAGCGGGTAAGCCTGCCATGCAGGCCCTGATCGGCAGGAGCGTGGCCGAGATTGCCAGGGAGCGCGGCAAAGACGGGCTCGATACCTTTTTGGACCTGTGCATCGAAGACGACCTGCAACTCCAGTATACCTATGAGCTGTTCAACGCCGATGAAGACCGCATTCCCGAGCTGATTACGCACGACCAAGTCATGGTCGGCCTGTCAGACGGTGGCGCCCATGTGGATATGCTGTGTGACGCCGGCTACTGCACCTATCTGCTCGGCACCTGGGTGCGGGACCGGCAGGCCCTGACGCTTGAGCACGCGGTGAGGCGGATTACCTCCGAGCCGGCCGCATTCTACGGTATGACCACCCGGGGCAAGATCGCAACCGGCATGGCGGCCGACTTTGCGATTTTTGACTACAACACGGTTGGCTCGGCACGCCGCGGCGAGATGCGGGCCGACCTGCCCGGTGGCGGGCGGCGCCTGGTCATGCCGGCCCAGGGCGTGCAGTACACGATCGTGAACGGCGAAGTGCTGTTCGACGACGGCAAACATACCGGAGCCATGCCGGGCCAGGTGCTGCGTTCGGGTCAAGTGTAGTCTTTTCCTGTTCCCCCAAGGGGAGAGGGCAACCACAGGGGGTTGCCCCTACATTTTTCTCCCTCTCCCCTTGGGGGAGAGGGCTGGGGTGAGGGGTTTGTAAGGACTGGGCATAATCATAGTGGACGTCTCTCCCCCTTCGCAGTTGACAATCCCTCGTCGGTGCGCATATTGCCCCCATAATTTTAGCCATTTCTGGACATCGGATAGGGAGTCTGCGGTCCTGTCACCTGGAAGCGCGTCAATACAAAAGAAGGGGGGGAATATGAATATAAAAACTATAATCGCGGCGCTGTTACTTTCTTTTTCGTTCACCTCTTACTATTCCGTAGACTCCCACGTCGATGTTGTTACGCTCGTATAAAATTCCCCAAAATACACCCTACGTTGTCGGATCACGGCTAATCTGACCTACGGGCTCTGCTCCCTCCCCCCTTGGGGGAGAGGGTTGGGGTGAGGGGTCTTCGTAACGTCCTCGCTACCTGACACATGGAACGCCTGATCTACTCTTTTTCTGCTGGCGTTCTATTTCTGGTTATTCTTTTCCTTTGGTACAGCTTCTACAAGTTCTCTTGTCTGGCCCTTATCTTTCCAGTATTGGCCTACTTCGTCATGTTCTATGGGTTGCTGGAAAGCAGGTTGGAAGCAAAAAACTCTTATCTCAAGCGTTTTCTCAGAGATAATTCTCCACTGTATAAACGCCTCCAAGGGAAAGGACTGTCTGCGGTATTCTGTCTGATTATCTCTATACCGTTGACTTTGTTTCTCGCGGTGTTTGTGGCACTCTCTCGTCCGACCGATTGGTATTTTTTCATTTTTGCAGCCTGTGCGTTTCCTGTTATCTTCAATATCCCAGGGATGAGGAAGCACCTCAGAGAGGGGGCCGAAAACGTCCTTGCAAAAAATATTGCAGGGTGGCTGGTGTTTGGTGTTGTTGCCGTCGCATATTTTCTCACAAATTATTATCTGATCCCAGTTCCTGACGATAAGATATCTCGAGACTCACTTAAAAAGACGCTGGAGGCGTTCACTGCGGGTGTGGACTTACGATGCGGCCCTGTTGAATATGCGTTGAGGGTCGCGGCTGAAATTGAAGGGCTATCTTGGTACGTAATGACTAAGGTGTCATCGTTTTTGGCAGGAGATTGGATAAAATTCTTCCTTTGGAACGTTTTCTTCTTGAAGGCTGCTGCGGTTTATCTCGGGTTTGTGCAAGGTTTGGGAGGGGCAAGCCTGCTGGTCTGCAAGGGAATTGAAAAGTACCGCAAATCAGACGACAGAGGCAGGGAGTGAGGAGAGACCACATGTCGGCTCGTGGAAATGATAATGAACCCGTTCAACAATCAAATGGTTCAGAAAATCTGGCAAAACCAGTTGGAATGCTCACGTATTTCTGGTGGACAATTCTTACGCTTATATCTGTCACGGTTGTTTTGTTGATCCTGGCAACACTCAATCAAAACCCTCAACCAGAAGAAGAAAGGCAGGTAAGAATAGGGCAAGGGAAAGAATGCCCACAGTCAGAAGAAGAGCTGAGGGCGAGGGCAGAACAAAGAAAAGGACCTATTCTCAGAAGTGTGCTTCATCCAGAGTTATTTGAAGAGACTGGCAAGGCCATAGATGAACAAATCGATTTGGCCTTCGAGCCAATATATGCACAAATACCAAAATTTCTTAAGTGGTATTACTCTGTAGTCGGGCAGTATCAGCAGCTTAGTGCAGCCGCTTTTGGAGATTTGGAAAGCGAAATGGAAAGACGATTACTTTCAGGAGTAAATGAACAACTTGAAAGTGTCCCTGTCAAGTTTGACAAAATATTCAAAACCGAGTTTCGTTCCTTGCTCTCGCAAAAAATACAGGACGAAGTTCAGACTGTAGATAAAGAGTGTAGAAATACTTATGAGTACACGCTGACTAAAGTAATGAAAGGTTCTATTCAGCGATTTACATCATTTGTCCCTGCTTCAGGTCTCGCCGCTTTCAAGGGTGGGATTGGTGGTAAGGCTCTTTTTGGTGCAATCACCAAAGCCATGTCAAAAAAGTTGCTTACTTCGGTAGGAATTAAAACAGTAGTCAAAACGGCCGCAAAAATGGGCGGGGCGGGTGGTGTAGCGGCTAGTGGGGCGGCGGTCGGGTCTATCCTTGGACCGCTTGGCACAGTAGTTGGCGGTGTAGTAGGAGGAATAGTTGGATGGTTCGCGATAGACACCGCAGTAGTAAAGGGTGATGAATATCTCAATGGAGAGAAATTTAAACAGGAACTCATTGCACTTGTTGACAAGTCGAAGAAACAGATAAAGTCTGATATGAAACTGCCGATACACGAGACTCTGGAAGGCATGACGCCTTCTGAACTCTAAACTAAGGAGGGGAAACATGCTGACTCGTTTATTTCACGTCAATATCTGCGTTCGCGATATGGAACGCTCCATCGGGTTTTATGAAAAACTCGGCTTTAACAAGGTCAACGACTTCACGCTCGAAGACCCGACGGTCGGTGAGGCGCTTGGCCTCGACGCCCGTAAGCTGCGCGGCGTGTTCATGCGTCTCGGAGACGATGACAACGCGCCGGTCCTGGACCTGGTCCAGTTTATCGACCCGCCCCCACAGGGCCAGCCTTACCCGTCGCTCAATAATATCGGGATTTGTCGTATCGCCTTCAGCGTGGACGATATCGACCAGACCTATGCCGACCTCCAAAAGATGCAGGTTCAATTCGTGGCTCCGCTCAAAAAAATAGAAGGACCGGGCGGCGCGGAGATTGGGGTCGTGTGTTTCAAAGACCCGGACGGCGCCATTCTTGAACTGATCAGCGGGATGTAGTTCGGGCGTTTGAGCGACCCTCACCCTAACCCTCTCCCTAGCAGGGAGAGGGGATTCTAAAGCCGGAGAACCTGAGCATATGTCAACACCGCAGACCCGTGACCAGATAGACCCGGAAAAACTCAAGGCCGGCGGCCAAAAGGTCTTTGGCCTGCTAAGCGGTGCGTTAATCTCGGCCATGATCCACCTGGGCGACCGGCTCGGGCTGTACCGGGCGCTGCACGGTGCCGGACCGGTGACCAGCCAGGAGCTTGCCGAAAAAACGGGCTTGAGTGAACGCTGGGTGCGGGAGTGGCTGAGAGGCCAGGCGGCGGCCCAGTTGCTTGAGTATTCAGAGGAGGGGCGTTTTTCCCTCTCGCCCGAAATGGCCCTGATTCTTGCGGACGAAGACAGCCCCAAGTTCGCCGCCGGTATTTTCAGCGATTTTCCGCAACGCATGGCCATATTGGAGAAACTGCCCGAAGCCTTTCGCTCCGGCCTGGGTCTGCCCTACGACGCACGTGGGCCGGAGGGCGCTCGGGGCATTGAGCGGGTCTTTGCACCCTGGTATCGGCATGCGCTGATCCCCGTTGTTCTGCCCGCCCTGGACGGCGTCGAGTCCAGGCTGCACGCCGGCGCAAAGGTGGCGGACGTGGGCTGCGGCGCCGGGATGGCGCTGGTCCAAATGGCCACGGCCTTTCCGCAGGCAGACTTTCACGGCTATGACATATCGGCGCACGCCCTGGCTCGCGCCAACGCGAACAAAGATGAGGCCGGGCTGACCAACCTCCGGTTTCACCATGCGGCCCAGGACGGCTTGCCGGCTGATGCGAGTTTTGACTTCATCACCACCTTTGACTGCATCCATGATATGACCCATCCGGCAGAAGCCATTCGGGCCATTCGGTCGGCGCTCAAGCCGGACGGAACCTGGCTGATCGCCGATATCAAGAGCGCCCCGACGTTTGAAGAAAATCTGAAGAAGCCCATGACCGGGCTGATGTATGCCTTCTCGGTGATGGGCTGTATGTCCTCGGCGCTATCCGAGCCGGACGGCGCCGGTCTTGGCACCCTGGGTTTTAATGAACCGATGGCGCGAAGTATGACGCGCGACGCCGGCTTCACCCGCTTCACCCGCCACGACTTTGACAATCCGTTTAACGCCTATTATGAGGTGCGGCCCTGACGAAGAAAAACCCCTCACCCCAGCCCTCTCCCTCAAGGGGAGAGGGAGCAAAAGGGAAGGGCCGCTCCCAGGGGAGCAAAATGTAGGGGCAACCCCCTGTGGTTGCCCGGTTCGCAGGGAAAGAGAGGAATAGGAGAAAAGCATGGAAAAGGAATTTCTGAATCCGGCCGGTATGCCCGTTTTGCCGGGCTTCTCTCAGGTTGTGACCGCGACCGAGGGAAAAATTGTTTTTATCTCGGGTCAGGTCGCCTTGGACGCGAACAACGAGGTGGTGGGCAAGGGCGACCTGCGCGCCCAGGTCGTCCAAACCTTTGAAAACCTCAAACGAGCGCTGGCCTCGGTTGGGGCCACGTTTGACGACGTACTGAAGACCAATACGTATATTGTTAATTATACGCCCGACATGATCGGCGCGGTCCGCGAGGTTCGCAGCCAGTATCTGCCCCAAGAAAAGGCGCCGGCCAGCACCCTCATCGGCGTTCAGGCGCTGGTGTTTGAAGACCTGCTCATTGAGATTGAGGCCTTTGCCATGGTCAAGGCGTAAGGCCATACCGTAAAAGGGAACCGATTTCGCTTTTTACGCTCAGCCTTGCGCCCATGCCCACTCCTGCCAGCCTTCGTGTTGCCTTTGACATTGGCGGAACCTTCACCGATGTCGTCATAGCCGGCGCTGACGGCCAGCTCCTGACCTATAAAATTTTGACCCTGCCCGACTCCGTTGGCGCGGACGTTGGGCGCTGTATTGCCGATGCCGAAGGCCGGCACCCGGAGAGCGCCATTACGAGCCTCGTCCACGGCACAACCATAGCCTCCAACGCGGTCCTGGAAGAACGGGGCGCGCGGACCGGCCTGATTACCACCGCAGGCTTTCGGGACGAGTTGGAAATCCGCCGCCTGGGACGGCCCGGCGTATACAGCGTTTTTTGGCAGCGCACGCCGCCCCTGATCCCGCGTCGCCGCCGGCTTGAGGTCAGCGAACGCCTGACCGTTCGGGGCGAGGTGGAAACTCCGCTCAACGACGCAGAGGTCCGTCAGGCGATACTCAGCCTCAAACGCCAGGGTGTGGAAGCCATTGCCGTGGCCTTTCTGCACTCCTACGTCAACCCCAGCCATGAGCAACGGGCCGTGGCTCTCATCCGTGAGGTATTCCCGGAAGTCATGGTCTGCTCTTCGGCCGACATCCTGCCCGAGGTGCGCGAGTACGAACGCACCTCCACCACGGCGCTGAATGCCTACCTGATGCCCGTGGTCGGACGCTACCTGGACCAGTTGGAAACGCAGCTACGGGCCTATCCTCCACCACTGCAAATCATGCAGTCCAACGGCGGGGTCATGCCCGCCGCGCATGCCCGCCGCCGCCCGGTGCATATGATTGAATCCGGTCCTGCGGCGGGGGCCTTGGCCGCGGCCGGCCTGGCGCGGGAAATCGGTCTGGCTCAGGCGGTCGCGTTTGATATGGGCGGGACAACCGCCAAAGGCTGCCTGATAGAAAACGGCCAAGCGGTTGAAACCGCCGAGGGCGAGGTCGGAGCGGGAATCAACCGGGCCGGGCGACTGAGCAAGGGCGCCGGTTATGCGCTGCGCGTTCCCGCCTACGATATTGTCGAGGTCGGCGCGGGCGGGGGAAGCCTGGCCTGGGTAGACGACGGCGGCGCATTGCGCGTCGGGCCCCGCAGCGCCGGTGCCGTCCCCGGACCGGCCTGCTATGGCCGCGGCGGAAGCGAGCCGACCATCACCGATGCCAACGTGGTCCTGGGCTATATGAACCCGAACAGCATCGCCGGTGGCACCGTCCCGATTGACGCCGCGGCCGCGCAGACCGCAATCGGCACGCGGCTGGGCGCCCGTCTGGGGCTGTCGGTCCGCGAGGTTGCCTTCGGGATTCATCAGGTGGCCGACGCGACCATGACGCGCGCCATACGTGCGGTCACGACCGAGCGCGGTCGTGACCCACGCGAGTTTACGCTGATCGCTTTCGGCGGATCAGGCCCGCTGCACGCGGCGACGCTGGCCGACAATCTGGGGATGGCGCGGGTGTATATTCCGCTCTTTCCTGGGGTGTTCAGCGCGCTGGGCCTGTTGGTAGCCGACCTGCGCTCCGACTATGTGCAAAGCGTGCCGCAGGATTTGGACGCGGTTGACCCGGCAGCGCTGCTCCGGGAATTTGACGTCCTGGCGGCCCGTGCGGAGCAGGAGGCCCGGCATGAGCAGCGCGAGCGGTCTGGTCTCAGCTATGAACGTCTGATCGATTTACGCTATAAGCGCCAGTCGTCGGAACTGACCCTGCCGCTCCCGGCTCAGGTCGAGGCGGCTGACATCCGGCAGGTGTTGGCTGAAAGCTTTCATGCCGCGCATGAACAAACGTATGGCTATCGACGCGAAGACGATACCATTGCCATCGTCAGCGTCCGCCTGAAAGCAACCATCCGGACACAAAGCCTGTCCTTCGGCGAATTGGGCACGTATTTCAGCCAATCGGCAAAAAAGACCGCGCAGCCGGACTCCCGACGCGCCTATTTCGGCCCGCAACAGGGTGCACTCGACGCCCGGATTCTGAGCCGGGGGGATTTGGTCGAGCAGGCCGTCGCCGGTCCTCTGATTGTCGAAGAGTTTGACGCCACGGTCGTGGTCCCGCCGCACTGGCAGGCGAGTGTCGATGCGCATGGGAATATTGTCCTGCAGGTAGTGCAGTGAAATTGCCTAAAGAATAATGGCAGTGTCTCCGTTCGCGTTTTCCCCCTCACCCCAGCCCTCTCCCTCCAGGGGAGAGGGAGCAGAGTCAGCATAATCCTCGCTTTGTCATGGCCTACCCGTTATAGGTAAGAGAAGGGGAAGGAATATATGTTCCAGGAGCTTGATACGGTCGTCCTTACGCATCACGTTGAAAATCATGGGCTCAAGGAAGGCGATATAGGCGTTGTGGTGCATTGCTACCAGGATGGTCAAGGGCTTGAGGTTGAATTCGTGACAGCGGAGGAGAAGACTATAGCGCTATTAACGCTGACTCCATCCGACGTTCGCCTCATGCGGGAGCGAGAAATTTTGCACGTGCGTGAACTTTCTGCTGCATGAGAGGAAAGCGAAGGAAGCAGGTTCATGCCAACCCAGTTTGACCCCATTCTGATCGAAGTCATGAAAAACGAGCTGACCGCGGTCGCCGAAGAAATGGGCATTACCATGAAGCGGACGGCGCGCTCGCTGGGGGCCAAGGAAGGCTCTGATTTTTCTACCGCGCTGGTCGATGCCCAGGGCCGGTTGATCGCCCAGGGTCTGACCATCGGCGTCCACCTGGGCTACATCATGGGGGTCATGCCGTGGGTGCTGAAGAAGTTTGGCGACGACCTCCACCCCGGCGATGTGATTGTCTCAAACGACCCCTACGGCGGGGTGTCGCACTTCCCGGACATCGTTCTGGTCATGCCCATTTTCTGGCGGGAACAACTGGTCGGCTTTGCCGCCATCGTGGAACACCATACCGATATTGGCGGGCGCTTCCCCGGCGGCATGGGCATCGCCAGTGCCGAAGTCTACGAAGAAGGGGTGTGTATTCCGGGGGTCAAGCTCTTCAGCCAGGGCGAGCTGAATCACGACCTGGTTGATATGGTCGCCGCCAACGTCCGCGCGCCTGAGGATGTGCGCGGCGACCTGGATGCCCAGGCTGCGGCCTGCCGACGCGGTGCCCAGGGAGTCCGGGAGCTGCTCGACCGCCACGGGCTGGAACAATTTGCGGCCTGCAACGAACAGTTGCGCCAGTACAGCGAACGGGCCATGCGGGCCTGCATCGCCGCCATCCCGGACGGCTCGTATGTGTGCACGGATCTGTTTGAAGACGACGGCCTGGGCGGGGAGGGGGTCAACCTGCGTCTGGTGCTGACCGTCGCCGGCGAGTCCGTCCGGGTTGACTTCGACGGAACCGGCGCGCAGGTCCGTAGCGCGATTAATGTCCCCTTTAATCTCACCCGGGCCTGTGTGTACGTGGCTTTTCGATCCATTCTTGAGACGGACGCGCCGGCAAACTCGGGGCTGATGGCTCCCATTCAGGTGACCGCTCCCGAGGGCTGTGTGGTCAATCCGAAATTTCCCGGCGCGGTCGGCGCGCGCGGGATGCTGATGTGGCGGATTATCGACATGGTGTTTGCCGCCCTGGCCCAGGCCATTCCGGACAAAGTCTACGCCGCGGGTGAGGGCGGGGCGAATCTGCTGGTGTATACGCCCCAGGTTGAGGCCGGTGTGCCGTCCATGCTGCTGGATATTTACACCTCGGGCTGGGGTGCGCGGCCCGATAGCGATGGTGTGGAAGGCGTCACTCCCATGGCTGCGGGTGGTGCCATGCGCAGCATTCCCGCCGAAATGATCGAGCGCGAGTGTCCGGTCATGCTGGAGGGTTTTGGCTTTTTGCCGGATACCGGCGGGGCGGGGCAATACCGAGGCGCCCTGTCCGTGTATCGCAAATGGCGCTTTCTGGGTGATGGCCGGGTGATGCTCCGAACCTGTCGGGTCAAATCCGTTCCGTATGGGCTGGCCGGCGGAAAAGACGGCACCCCGTTTGCCGCCAGGCTGCGCTCCGGCGAAGCCGAAACCCGACTTCCAAACGAAATGCTGATCGATACTGAGGTGCGGTGCGGAGAAACCCTGCTGCACATCCAACCGGGTGCGGGCGGCTATGGCGACCCGCTCGCGCGTGACCCCCAGCGCGTCCTGGACGACGTGTTGGACGAGAAAATCTCAGCCGCGTATGCCGAGCGGGAATACGGAGTCGCCATTGACGAGAGCACGGAGCAGGTTGACTGGCAGCGGACGGCGCAACTCCGGGCGATATCGCAGTCTGACCCGAAGGTATGACGGCTGCATGCGACGGCCCGTGTCCTGTCTATTGCAGACGCGGGGACCGGGAGGAGAGCTATGGCATTTGATCCTATTCTGGTTGAGGTGGTGAAAAACGAGCTGGCCGCCATTACCGAAGAAATGGCGATTGCGGTCTGGAAAACCGGCCGCTCGGCCATGGTCAAACCGGAGATTTCGCCACCGCTATCTGTGACGGTCGGGGCCGGGTAATCGGTCAGGGCTACGCGGCTCCGTTTCAACTGGCCTTCTTCATTGCGGTCATGCCGCACATCCTCAAAAAATACGGCGAATCATTCGCGCCCGGCGACGTGATTGTGGTGAACGATCCGTATGCCGGGGTCACCCATATGCCGGATGTGATGATTATTGCGCCCACGTTCTGGCAGGGGCAGCGGGTCGCCTTCACCTTGGCCTATTCGCACCACACCGATATTGGCGGACGCTTTCCGGGTGGGTTCAGCAGCCAGTGTAGCGAGACCTTTGAAGAGGGTCTGCGCCTGCCGCCGATCAAGCTGTACGCGGCTGGGGAGCGCAACGACGCCCTCCTGGAGACGATTCTGGCCAACGTCCGGGTGTCCGACGAATGGCTGGGGGACGTGGAGGCAAAAATCGCGGGCTGCTGGCGCGGCGAGCAGGAACTGAAAGCAATGCTCGAAAAATACGGCCTGGACACCTTCAACTCGTGCTGTGACTATTTGATTAGCTATGCGGAAAGGGCCACCCGGGCGGCCATCAAAGAGATTCCGCCGGGCGAATATGTGTATGAAGACGCCTTTGAGGACGATGGTTTTGGCTCCGACGGGGTGGCCCTGCCGCTCAAGGTGACCCTGCGCGCCCAGGGCGAAACCCTGAGCGTTGATTTCAGCGGGACCGGCCCGCAGGCGCGCGGCGCCATCAACCTGCCGCTGAGCATGACGCAAGCCACGGTGTATGGCGCGGTCAAGAGCATTGTCAGCCCGGAGGTGTTGACCAATGTCGGCTTCATTCGGCCCATACAGGTCATTGCCCCGGTCGGCAGCCTGGTGAATCCGCGCTTTCCCGCCGCGGTCGGTGGCCGGGCTCCGTTATTCTTTCGGGTTTTTGACATGCTGTTTCGGGCCCTGGCCCAGGCCCTGCCCGACCGGGTGCCCATCCCCGGCGAGGGTGGGGATGTGTTGCACTTCACCGGTGAGAAAGAAGACGGGACACCGTTTGCGGTGATGGACATTTTCTTTGGCGGCTGGGGCGGACGGCCGCACAAGGACGGCATTGACGGCGTGGCGCCCATGGCCTTCGGGTCGTACGGCACGATTCCGGCGGAGATGCTCGAACGTGAGTTCCCGCTGGTCGTTGACGGCTTCGGCTATGTACCGGATACGGGCGGCGCCGGCAAGCATCGGGGCTCGGTGTCCATCTATAAACAGTGGCGCTTCCTGAGCCCCGGAAAAGTCATGGTCCGCACCAATCGTCTCATTCGGGCCTCCGGCGGGCTGGCCGGTGGCGCGCCCGGCTCGCTGTCCAAGAATATTCTGAACCCCGAAACGGACAACCGGGAACTGCCGCGCACCGCCCATATGCATATGGATGTGAAACCGGGCGACCGCATTCACCACATCGTGTCCGGCTCGGGCGGGCACGGCAATCCCCTGGAGCGCGACCCGGCCCGGGTGCTGGCCGACGTGCAGGACGAAAAGCTGTCCGTCGCCCAGGCGCGAGCGCAGTACGGGGTGGTGATTGACGCGGCCACGGCCGAGGTCAAAATGCCGGAAACCGAGGCCTTGCGGGCCACCCGCCTGCAACCGGCTGCGGCAGCAGACTAGAGCGTTTCACGATAAGTTGTAGCCGTGCCAGTCCGCGCTCGTCGGGAAAGACAAGGGCTGGCCCCAAGCGGCCAGGGAGGGGATGGGGGGGCTCCCCGCCTGGGAGGGCGGCCATCCTGGCCGCCATGCGGGCTGGAAGCCCGCACTCCTCAAGGAGGAGAGAGACGCGCTACACAGCAGCGTGATTTGCTCTAGTCGAGGGCCGGGCGTTTCCCATCTCCCCCCCCCTCAGGGGAGAGGGCCGGGCGTTTCCTATCTCCCTCTCCCCTCAGGGGAGAGGGCCGGGGTGAGGGGGAATATGCAAAGCCCGGTTTTAGCCCGGATACGCTCCCCCTACTCGGATTGTCGCCCCTTCCGGCGCAATCCGCTATCCAGAAAGAAAATGAGAAATCCTACGGCGGCAATGCCTAACATCACGAGAAAGACGATACCTAAGGGGTTCATGAAGAGACCTCCCTCTCATTCTCTCCGTCCTCAAGAAAGCCTACACCGTTTGGATAGACGATTCGATATGGTATAGCCTCCCCATGCGTATAGGCTTTGATATAGGCGGAACCTTCACCGATGTGATTGTGGTTGACGACGCCGGACGGCTGTTTACCACCAAGGTGCTCTCGCTGCTCGACCGGGTTGGCGAAGACATCGTCCGATGTGTGCGCGAGGTCGATGCGCAGGCCCAGGTCGAGGGCTTCGTCCACGGTACAACCATTGCCTCGAACGCCGTAATCGAAGACACCACCGCGCGGACCGGCCTGATTACTACCCAGGGCTTTCGGGACGAACTCGAAATGCGTGGGCAGCGCCGGCCCAATATCTATGACGCGGACTGGGACCGTCTGCCCCCGCTCGTGCCCCGTTCCCTGCGTCTGGAAGTCTCGGAGCGCATCCTGGGCACTGGCCGTATTGAGCGCCCGCTCGATCCGACCCAGGCCAGGGCGGTGATCGACCAGCTTGTGAGCGCCGGGGTGGAAGCGATTGCGGTTTGCCTGGTGAACTCCTACCTCAATCCCACGCACGAACGGCAGTTGGGACAGCTTATCGCCGAGGCGGCGCCGGATACGGTGGTGTGTCTGTCGTGTGACGTCCACCCCGAGATTCGCGAGTATGAACGTACCAGTACGACCGTCATTAACGCCTCGCTGATTCCGGTTGTTGATCGCTATCTCACCCGACTGGAACAACACCTTGCGACCTATACTGAGCGCGTCCTGATTATGCAGTCCAACGGCGGCATCATGAGCGCCCAGGCCGCCCGGCGCCGACCCGCGTATATGATTGAATCCGGTCCGGCTGCGGGTGTGCTGGCCGCGGCGCGCTTCGCCCAGGAGACGCAGCAGGATCAGGTGCTCTCGTTTGACATGGGCGGCACGACCGCCAAAGCCTGTTTGATTGAAAACGGCGCGCCACTCGAAAAGCCGGGCGGGGAGGTCGGGGGCGGCGCAACCACGACCACGCGTTTGTTCGGTGGGGGGGGACATGCGCTGCGCGTTCCCTCGCTCGATATCGTCGAAGTGGGCGCCGGGGGCGGCAGTATTGCCTGGATAGATGACGGGGGCGCATTACGGGTCGGCCCCCAGAGTGCGAGCGCCGACCCTGGCCCGGCCTGTTATGGCCGGGGAGGAATCGAGCCGACGGTGACCGATGCCAATGTGGTGCTGGGCTATATGAATCCCGAGGCTATCGCCGGGGCAACCCTGGCCATCGACCGCCAGGCCGCCTGGACCGCGATTGCGCAAAAAATCGCCCGACCGCTCGATGTGAAAATCCAGGCCGCCGCCTACGGCATCACCCAGGTGGCGAATGCGACCATGATGCGCGCCCTGCGGGCCGTCTCGACCGAACGCGGGCGCGACCCGCGTGACTTTACCCTGATCGCGTTTGGCGGCGCCGGGCCGATGCATGCCGCCGCCCTGGCGGACAGCCTGAGTATGACGCGGGTACAGATTCCGCTCTACCCCGGCTTATTCAGCGCGCTCGGGTTATTACTGGCGGATTATCGCCACGACTATATTCGCAGCGTGGCCGTGGCTGTGGACCAGCTCGACCCACAGGCCGTGCTGCGTCACTACCGGGAGCTTGAGACCCAGGCGCGGGTCGAGCTGGTCGAAGAAGGCATTGCCGCGGAGCGGATTCGTTTCGAGCGCCAGGTCGATCTCAAGTATGGTTATCAGGTGGCCGAGCTGAGCCTGCCTTTTCCCGACGTGTCGATAGCGGACCTGCCGGACCGCTTGACCCGGCTCTTCACCGAAGCGCACCGGCAGGCATTTGGCTATGACCGCGCCGATACGATTGAGCTGGTCAGCGTCCGGCTGCGGGCCCTGGCTTCCTCCGGCCACCGGCGTTTTACCGAGCTGACTGGAGCCGGGAGCGTAAGCGCTCCGGCGTCTCCGGCCTCACGCACGGCGTATTTCGGTCCGCAGGTGGGCGAATGCGAGGCTGCGGTCTATCAGCGTACCGCTCTTGAGCAGGCGCGGCCCGGCCCGCTCATTGTGGAAGAACCGGATACGACGGTAGTTGTACCGCCCGGCTGGACAGTCCAGTATGACGTGAGCGGGAATCTGCTCTTGCAGCGTGCGTAGCGGCGGGGTGGGTTCCTGCCGGGCTGAAGGGTATCTTTTGTGAGGCCGACATCCACTCCGGTAGTCAAAGATTTGGTCCTGATTGGCGGTGGCCATAGTCATGTCACGGTGCTGAAACGCTTTGGGATGCAGCCGCTGCCGGGCGTGCGCCTGACGCTGATTTGCCGCGATACCCATGCGCCATATTCCGGTATGTTACCCGGCTATATCGCCGGACATTATAGCTTCGATCAGGCCCATATCGATCTCGGGCCGCTGTCCCGGTTTGCCGGGGCGCGGTTTTTTCACGATGAGGTGATCGGCCTGGACCTGGCCAACAAGCAGCTTGTGTGTCGCAGCCGACCGCCCGTGGCCTATGATGTGTTGTCCGTTAATATCGGGGCGACACCCGCGGTTACGCACATCCCCGGCGCTGTGCACACGGGGGTGGCCGTCAAACCCATAGACGGTTTTTGGCGACATTGGGAAAAGCTCCGCGAGCGCTGTCTGGCCCGCACCGAACGCACGACGATCGGGGTCATCGGCGGCGGGGCCGGGAGCGTGGAACTGCTGCTGGCCGTCCAATACCGTCTCGAACGCCTGCTCGCCCGGCAAAATCGGCCGGCCGACCACCTCGTTTTTTCCCTCATTAGCGCGACGTCCGAGATTCTGCCGACCCACAACCGGCGCGTCCGCGCCGCGTTTCGGCGCATTCTCACCCAACGTGGAGTTGAGGTCCGAACGAATTGTCTCGTCACCGAAGCTGCCGAGGGGGGCGTTCGATTTGCCGATAACACCCAACTCGCCCTGGATGAGATGCTGTGGGTCACCACGGCCGGCGCCGCCGACTGGCCCGGAGAGTCCGGACTGGCCACCGACGAGCAGGGTTTTATCTCCGTGCGGGATACGCTCCAGTCCGTTTCTCATCCCGAGGTCTTTGCCGCCGGGGATATTGCCGCGGTCGTCAACCATCCCCGCCCAAAATCGGGCGTGTTCGCCGTGCGCCAGGGACCGCCGTTGGCGAAGAATCTGCGCCGCTTCCTGCGCGGCCGGGCGGTCCGAGCCTTTATGCCGCAAAAGCAGTTCCTGAGCCTGATCTCTACCGGAGACCGATATGCGGTGGCCTCACGTTCGCGCTGGGCATTCCAAGGGAAGTGGGTCTGGAGGTGGAAAGACTGGATCGACCGGCGTTTTATCCGCAAATACAACGAGCTGCCGGACATGCCCGAAGCTGAGCCGGCTCGGGTCGAGCAGGGACTGGCCGACGCGCACGTCCTCAAAGAGATTTCCGCCCTGGCCATGCGGTGCGGGGGCTGCGGGTCCAAGATCGGCAGTACCGTCCTGAACCGGGCCCTGGCGCGTCTTGAGCCGGTTGACCGCTCCGATGTCATCATCGGCCTGCACGCACCGGACGATGCGGCCGTGGTCAGCGTCCCGCCCGGAAAGGCGGTGGTGCAGACGGTTGATTTTTTTCGGGCCTTTATTGAGGACCCGTTTGTCTTCGGCCAAATCGCGGCCACCCACGCCCTGGGCGACATCTTTGCCATGGGTGCCGAGCCGCAGACCGCCCTGGCCATGGTCACCATCCCATATGGCTTGGAACACAAGGTAGAGGACCAACTCACCCAGCTCATGGCCGGAGCCCTGGAGGTCCTCAACTGGGAAAACACTGCTCTGGTCGGCGGGCATACCAGCGAGGGCGGCGAACTGGCGCTGGGATTTGCCATCAACGGTCTGGTAAGCCAGGAGGCCGTGCTGAAAAAAAGCGGCATGCAGCCGGGACAGGCGCTGATTCTGACCAAGGCGCTGGGCACCGGCGCGCTGTTTGCCGCGGACATGCGCCACAAGGCCAAAGGCCGCTGGATCGAAGCCGCGCTGGCCTCTATGCGGCAGTCAAATCGGGCCGGAGCAGACTGTCTGCGTCGGCACGGCGCAAGCGCCATGACCGACGTGACCGGATTCGGCTTGCTGGGCCATCTGGTCGAAATGGTCCGCGCCTCGGCGGTTGACGCGGTCCTCAATATGGAACGGCTGCCGATCCTGCCCGGTGCTCTGGAGGTCGTTCAGCAGGGTATTTTTTCGTCTCTGCAACCGCAGAATGTTCGACTGCGACGGGCCATTCGTGAGGTGGGCCGGGCGGCCCGGCATCCGTACTACGCCCTGCTGTTCGATCCGCAGACCGCCGGCGGACTCCTGGCCAGCGTCCCGGCCGAGCAGGCCCAGGCGTGTATCCGGGAGCTTCGGGGCCTCGGCTATCAGGACGCGGCCCTTATCGGCACGGTGCAGGCGCAGAGCGATGCGCTTGAGCCGATTACGCTGCAAGTATAACCGCCTCACGTATAGGCTCTGAGAAAAAAGAAGACGAGTACGCCGGTGACCGAGACGTAGAGCCAAATAGGGAAGGTGTAGCGCGCTATCTTTTTGTGGGCTTCAAACTGGGAGCGGGCCGCATGGTAGAGCGTGGTGAAGACCAGGGGTAGGGCGACAATGGACAGGACGATGTGGCTGATCAGGATGAAAAAATAGAGCAGCCGAATCGGCCCCTGGCCGGGAAAGGCGGTGTCGCCATGAAAATGGTGATACACGATATAACTCCCCAGAAAGAGGACTGAGAACACAAGCGCGGCCAGCATACAGCGCATATGCCGCTCCCGATTGCCGCGCTTGATATTGACAAACCCAGCGATCAAACAGCAGGCGCACAGCGCATTGAAGCAGGCGTTGGCCGCCGGGAGATAGGTCACCCATTCTCCCTCTGCCGTGGCCGCCGGCTTATAGTAAATCAGCCAGATCAAAAATCCGCTCAGGCTCAAGCCGAGGAGCAAAAACCAGGGCAAGGGGTTGCGCGTAACGGCCGGTGTTGGCATGGGCTCGAAGCTAACGGCGGAAGAGATGGAGATCAAGCCTCCGCGTGTCGCGCTTGACGCGCCATTCCGGTAGAATGCCGCATCATCCGAATGAAGCGAAGGAGGACGGTATGCAGTTTGTGAGTCTGGAAGAAGCAAAGCAGGCATCGGGTCTGCGTCTGACGTTTGTGGCTAATGCGCCGAGTCCGTGGGGAGAAGCGGTCAAGGGTATGCTCAAGACCAAGGATATCCCCTGTACCGCCACGCTCTATATGCCCGGTGACCCTGCGGCCAATAAAGGCCTGGTGGAGTGGACGGGTGAAGATAGTGCGCCGTCCGCCATGTATGAAGACGAAGCGCCCCGGTCTGGCTGGGCGGAAATCCTGCTTTTGCTCGAACGTCTCCAGCCCGAACCTAGCCTCATTCCGGCCGACCCGGAGCAACGCGCGCTGATGTTCGGGCTCTCGCATGAAATCTGCGGGGAAATGGGCCTGGGCTGGGTACTCCGCCTCATGATGTGCGATGCCGCTATAGACCCGAATGTGGACTATCCCATTCCCGCCGAGATGGGTCACTACCTGGGAGCGAAATACGGCTATCAACCTGGAGTCGGACCGGAGGTAACCAAGCGGGCCACGGATATTCTGACTTTCCTCTCCGCTCGCCTCAAAGCTGAGCAGGCACAAGGCAATCGCTTCCTCATGGGCGAGCATGTCACGGCCCTGGACTTCTATTGGGCAACGTTTTGCGCACTCATGAAACCGCTTCCACCTGAGCAGTGTAAGATTATGGATGTTTTACGCGCCGCCTTCGAGTTCCCGAATCCGGCGATTGACAAGGTCCTCGACCCAGCCCTGATCGAACATCGGGACTTCATGTATAACGAGTACCTCGGGCTACCCATGGTGCTTTCGTAACGCTACCGGGAGACGCCTGCGTCTCCCAGCTCGTTGCTCTGCCCTGAACGTGATGCTACCCTCGAACGCAGGAGAAAGCCGATTATGAACATGAAGCTCACGCCACAAAGCAGGCCGTGATGAACACCCTACAAGCTGCTCACGCCCTGGAGAACGCGGGATTCCCCACAGAACAAGCCGAAGCGCTGACGAATGTACTCCATGAGGCCCTACAGTCGGACGTGGCGACAAAGGCCGATTTGAACGAGCTTGAGGCAAAAATTCTCAAGCTCATGGTTGGTCAAACCCTGACTATTGTGGCGTCGGTCTTTGCCCTACTCAAATTCATGTTGCCCCAGGCCACTCCGTAAAAATTGTGGCCCTGGCAGCACGGCCCCGCTCCATCTCCATGCCCATCCCCGAACGATATAACCGCGGCTACAACCTCGGCGTTGGTGGTGCGGTCGTGCGTGACAAGCGCCTCCTGCTCGTGCGTCGGGCCTCACGGCGGGGCAGGGGGAACTGGCAGGTGCCGGGCGGCTTTGTCGAGCCGGACGAAACCATCGAGCAGGCCGTTGTCCGCGAGGTCCGAGAGGAATCGGGCGTGACCGGGGAGGTGCAAGGCGTCATTGGCCTGCGCAATCGGTGTGACCCCGACATTGGCAACAGCCTGTATATCGTCCTGCTGATGACCCCGCTCAGCGGTGAGCCGCAACCCGATATGGAAGAGGTTGACCGCGCCGAGTATCTGACCCTGGAGCAGATCGATGGATTGGAGCAGGTGCCGGCCATTAACCGGGAGATCGCCCGCCGGGTGCTCTCTCAGGAAAAATGCCTGCTGGAGCCGCAAGAACTTATCCATCTGAACGGCAAACCCTATACGCTCTTTGTTGGATAGATGCGGTACATCATTCCGGCCCCCGGATGGTGCGCAGGGCGCACCCTACGAGAATTGTTTCGCTTATATCAAAAAATACATGAGTATAGTCAAAAACGGATATTCCAGGCTGTAGAATTGCCCAGCTTGTGCTAACCCTAATAGCAAAAGAGGGAACCTGTGAGTATGACTCCACAACAAGAGACGCTTGAGCTGCGTGGAGATGGCGCGGCGCGGGCCACTACTCAATTTTGCTACCGTCGGGCTGGCCAGGGTCCGCCGCTGGTCTGGCTCCACTGGTTGTGGGGCGAGCCGGGCTGGATGGACTACCACCAGCGCTTAGCCGAACGTTTCGAGGTGTTTGTTCCCGACCTGCCGGGCTATGGGCAATCCGCATTGCCGGAGTGGGCGAAGACGCCGCACGACGTAGCGGTGTTGCTGCTGCAATTCTTTGATGCGCTGTCGCTCGAACGGCCGATTGTCGTCGGCTCCTGCCTGGGTGGATGGGTCGCGGCCGAGCTCGCCGTGCTCAGGCCGGAGCGGATTGCCAGGTTGGTCTTGATTAGCCCGCTCGGCTTAGTGCAGGACTGGACCAAGGTCCCCAATCTCTTCTATACGGACCCGGCGCGCTTGCCGGGGTATCTTTTTACGGACGCGGTTCCCGAGCGGGCCGCAGTGTATGTTCCGGACCTGAGTCACTGGACCGACGCCTTCATCAACAACCGCAACGCGAGTATCCGACTGGTGTTTGACCCCTATCTGCACAGTCGCAGCCTGCGCCATCATTTGCACCTTTTGACCACACCAACGCTGGTTGTCTGGGGCGAGCAGGACCCCCTCCTGACCCCGGCGCACGCCGGGCTGTGGACCGCCGCGTTACCGCGCGCTCACAGCGTGACAATTCCGCGGGCCGGACACCTGCCGTATGTGGAAGAGTGCGAGGCCGTTATCCGGGTTATTCACACCTTCATCCCGCCACAGGAGGGAGGAGGAGCATGAGAGTCTTTAATATGGTGCTGTTTGGCTGGCCGCACCTGCCTGACGATGCCCCGGTTGGTGCGCCTGGATCGTATCCCCTTTCGAATAAGTATTTTGATCCTGTCCAGGGCAACGCCTTACTTGAGCAGGAGTTGGACCGGATCACGCTCAGCGATGAGCTTGGGTTGGATGGCTTCACCTGTCAGGAGCATCATGGCGGCGGCGGATTTTGTGCCATGGTGCCCTCGACCCACCTCATGGCGGCAGCCGTCTCACAACGCACGAAACATCTTCAGGTGGCGGTCACCGGCACCTGCATTCCGTTACACCACCCGCTCGCCATTGCGGAAGAGGTCGCCATGCTGGACCACCTGAGCAATGGGCGTTTTATCTGGGGAGCGCTACGTGGTTTTCCGACCGAATACCTGTCCTATAATGTCAACCCGGCGGAATCTCAGGCGCGGTTTCGGGAAGGTTTTGCCTTAGTCCTGAAAGCGCTTTCGAGTGAGGGACCGTTTGATTTTGACGGACAGTTTTACCGTGTCCGGAACTACAATATCTGGCCTAAGCCCTTGCAGCAGCCCTATCCGAAAATCTGGATGGCGGCCAATAGTTTGGACTCGCTCGATTTTGCGGTCAGGAATCGTACCTATATTGCTACGCCGTGGGTCAGCATTGAGCGGACGCGCTCGGTGCACGAGACCTACTATCGGCTGGCTCAAGAGCAAGGCACCACCATCCCCGAGGATTTTGATGATATGTTTGCCTCGATCTGCGCCTTATACGTTGGCGAGAGCGATAAAAAGGCCCGCCAAGAGGCTGAAGCGCATCTGGAATACCACTTCCTGCGCGCGCTGGCGTCATTCGATATCGGCACGGTCTCGCTTATCCCCGGACATATGAGTGTCCACGGCATGCGGGATTGGCTGAAGAATGTCACGAGTAAAGAGACGGGCAAGGCCATGGGCTATAGCGTAGACGAGGCGATTGAGAATGGGACGGTCATTCTGGGCGGACCGGAAAGCGTCATCGCCCAAATCAAACGTCAACGCGAAGAGGGCAAACGCGGGACCTTACTGGCGATGTTTCAGTTTGGCTCGCTGCCGGATGTACTCGCGACGCAGAGCCTGCGACTCTTTGCCCAAGAGGTATTGCCCAAAATTCGCGCCATTTGAGGACGCGACCGCCCTGGACGGATAGGCGGCCGGGCCTCTATCGTGGCGGCATGGCGGGCAGGGACGGCGGACGCCGCGAGGGGTCGTCCGCGTTTTTCTACGGCTGGTGGGTTGTGGTGGCATGTTTTGTCAGCATGTCGATGGCCGGGGGTATCGGTAATCTATCCTTCCCCGTCTTTCTCAAGCCGCTGAGCGCAGAGTTCGGCTGGAGCCGGGCACAGGTCTCGGGCGGGATTTCGGCCTTTATGTTGGCCATTGCGCTCACCGCGCCCTTTGTCGGGCGCGCGGTGGGTCTGTACGGGCCGCGGGCGGTCATGATTCCGGCGGCGGTACTGGTCGGCCTGTGCCTGATGCTGCTGTCACAGCTGACGGCCTTGTGGCAACTCTATCTGCTGCGCCTCGGGGTGGGGGTGGGGTTTACGGCCCTGGCCCATGTGCCGGTCAATATCGCCATTTCGCGCTGGTTTACGCGCAAGCGCGGTCGGGCCATGGGCACGGCCATGATCGGTGCTCCTGTGGGCGGACTGCTGATGACGCCCTTTGCCTCGTCTTGTATCGAGTGGGTCGGCTGGCGTCCAACCCTTGTGATCCTGGGCGGGCTGCTGTGGCTTATCCTGGTTCCGGTGTTGTTTGGGCTGCTGCGAAATACGCCCGCCGACCTGGGGCTGCTGCCGGACGGCGAGACGAGACGCAGCGCAGACGACACGCCGCTCGGGGTTGAAGGAGGGGAGGGGATATCCGCCCGCGCCACGCTCCGGACGGGCCGTTTCTGGGCGCTCATCGGGATCTATTTTCTGGCCTACGGCTGTCTCTTTTCCGTCATGGTGCACCAGTATCCCTATTTTACGGATCAGGGCTTTTCCGCTCAGCAGGCGGCCCTGCTGGTGAGTGTGCTGCTCAGCGCGTCGGTGATCAGCGGCCTGGGTTTTGGCTGGGCGAGCGAGCGCTATGATCCGCTGCAACTGGCGGCGGGCTGTTATGCCCTGGGCGGTATCGGCATGGCCCTGCTGCTATGGGCCCCCCCCGTGGCTGCTGTGGTCGGCTTTGTCGTGTGCTTCGGCCTCTTCTTTGGTGGTACCACGCCGCTGACCGCTCTCGTGACCGGGCGTATGTTCGGCATGAAAGCGCACGGCGTGATTTACGGGTTCTATCAGACCATTATCTGTTTGAGCGGCTTTGTCGGTCCAACCCTGATGGGCTTTCTGTATGACACGACCGGAAGCTATCAACTCGGGTTTAGCGGGATTGGTATCGGTCTGCTGTGCGTCGCCTGGCTGATGTTGGTCGTGCGGGCGAGGACTGCCCTCGTTCCCTTACCCCTTCCTCTTGTCGCTAAAATCCCAGGCTGATACAGCTTTTTACAATATCCGTCCAGGTATATTGTCCGTTGCACTCAACCAGGAGGCCCTACCGTGAAATGCCATTGGTTCCATTTGATGCCGTATCAAGACCTGCCCGAAGACTTCAAGGAAAAACATCCGAGTGTGTGGGTGGATGTTTCAAGTGAATTATTCGACCCCGCTCGGGGCCATCAATTTTACAACGAATATCTGGATCAACTGGAGTTTGCCGACAGCCTGGGGTTTGATGGCATATGCGTGAACGAACATCACGCCAACGCCTACGGCCTGATGCCATCGCCCAATCTCATTCTGGCCGCGCTCGCCCGGCGGACTTCCAATTCCTCACTCATTGTGCTGGGCAACTCGATTGCGCTGTACAACCCGCCTATTCGGATTGCCGAAGAAATGGCTATGCTGGACTGCATCTCGGGCGGTCGTTTCGTGGCGGGCTTTCCGGTTGGCACCTCGATGGACACCAATTTTGCCTACGGCCAGACCCCGCTGACCCTGCGCGAGAAATATCGGGAAGGTCATGACCTGATCATTAAGGCCTGGACCGAGCCGGAACCGTTTGTCTTTAACGGCAAATACAACCAACTCCGCTATGTGAACATCTGGCCCCGCCCGATTCAAAAGCCACATCCGCCGGTGTGGATTCCGGGCGGCGGCAGCGTCGAGACCTGGGATTGGGTGGCCGAGCACGACTATATGTACGCCTTCCTGAGTTATTTCGGCTACGAGCCGGCCACGCAGATTATGCGGGGCTATTGGGAGGCGGTCGACCGCGCTGGCCGGGACCGCAACCCCTACCGCGCCGGTTATCTGCAACTCATCGGGGTGTCCGAGACGGACGCCCAGGCGGAAAAAGACTATGCCGAGGCGGCTTCGTATTTCTACCACCGCTGTCTGCACGTGCCCGATTATTGGGCTGCGGCGCCGGGCTATCTGACGCTCAAGACGATTAAGTCGCTCAAGTCGCCCTTCAGTTTCGAGCAGTTGGCCGGCCTCAAATGGAAGGATTTTGTTGAGCAGGGCTATGTGATTGCCGGCTCTCCGGCAACCGTGCGCGACCGGCTGGTGGAAGTCATCAAGGAAATGAATGTCGGCCAGCTTTTCTCCCTGCTGCACTTCGGCAACCTGAGCGCCGAGCTGACCCGCAAGAATACGGAACTGTACGCCACAGAGGTCCTGCCCTTTCTGCGCGAGCAGTTGTGGAACGAATGGGAAGACCGCTGGGCACCGCACCCGCTGAAGGCAGAAGACCGCATGCCGGTCGCCGCCCTCTAGCTGACCCCCCGAAGGGAGATCGTTTGGAATGCAAGAAGTGAAGGTTGCTATTCGGAATGGAAAATTTACCACCTCGATGCAATGGGGTGGCAGCGGCGAGCCGCTGCTGTTTTTGCACGGCGCCGGTGGCCCCATGGTGGGAGCCCCGTTTCTTGAGGAACTCGCCGAAAATTTTACGGTCTACGCCCCGGCCCATCCCGGCTTTGGCCCCGGAACGGGTATCGAGCATATTGACGACGTGATTGACTTCGCCCTGTACTACCACGATTTTCTCGACGAGTTGCAGATCGATAGCCCGCATATCATGGGCCACTCGCTGGGCGGCATGTTGGCCGCCGAGATGGCTGCGCTCGCCCCGTACCGGATCAATCGCCTCGTGCTGGTCTGCCCGGCAGGACTGTGGCTTGAGGACAATCCCATTCCGGATTTCTTTATCTTCAACCCGCAGCAGATGGTCGAACATGTGTTTCATGACCCCAGCGGTCCGATGAGTCAAATGTTCACTGAACAGTTGCAATCCCCCGAAGCCCAGCTTGAGATGTATAAATGCCTGGCCTCAACCGGAAAATTCCTGTGGCCGATTCCCGACAAAGGGCTCAAGAAGCGTATCCATCGGCTGCAACTGCCTACCCTGTTGCTGTGGGGGAACTCCGACAAGCTCATCCCACCGGTCTATGGAGAGGCGTTTCAGCGCGCCATTCCCGGTTCGCGTCTGGTCCACTTCGCGAGTTCGGGTCATATGATTATGCTGGAGGAACAGGACGCTTTTGTCGAAGCCGTGTCAGATTTTTTATTGGAGTAACCCGAAAGGAGGGGAGCATGATTAAGGCGAAATCGATCCGACATACTGGGGTGCCGGTCTCGGACGTGAGAAAGGCCAAGCGGTTTTATGGAGAGATTCTCGGCTTTGACGAGATCGAGCGGCCCAAGATCAAGGGCGTGCCTGGGGCCTGGTATGAGGTGGACGGCACCCAGGTGCATATCATTGGCCAACGTAACGCCATGGCCGACAAGGATATTCCCGGCATCGGGACCCACATCGCGGTCCAGGTCGAAGACCTCGAAGAGGCCAAGCGCGTCCTCAAGAAGAGGCGGGTGAAGTTCCAGGAATTCGCTCCACCGCCGAATCTTGGCCTGGCCCCGGTGGTCTTTATCCGCGACCCGGATGGCAATGTGGTCGAACTGCGGACGGAAGCCTGACCGAAGCCTACCGCCCTTTGAGCGGAATAGAGAGGAACCCACCCCGCCTTCGGCACCCCTCCCGAGAGGGGTGCCGCCCCCATCCCCTCTCGGGAGGGGTGGCCCTGAACTTGTCGAAGGGCCGGGGTGGGTTCCTTCGTATCGAGGCATACACAGGAGAAGTCCGATGCTGATCGAAATCTATCCCAAACTCGACGGCATGCAGCATATCAATCTCATGTTCTGTGAGGCCGAGGCCGAGCCCGAGGATGGCTGGGTCCGCGCTCATATTGAGGCGTTTCCCACCCCGCCCAAGCGAATTTTTGAAGAAGAACGGGCCGGCCGGAGGTATACCACGCTCCAGTATGGCCAGTGTGTCATCGGCCACTCCATGTTCTATATCGAAAAGCACAAGGGTGTGGTGGACAAGCTGCTCGGGGTCTGCGCGGACGAGTTGGAGCGGGCCGCCCTGGAGCGTCCCGCGCGCAATGCGATTGTCTCCCGCCTGGCACTGGAACTGGATAAACACGCCCGATTTTCGGTTGACGAGCAGGGCAATTTAGGCATCGCCTTCAAGGAGATGGAGACGGCCGAGATTCACACACGCCTGGGCGAGCTCATGGCCGCAGAAACACCTGTGCGGCAGGTCGAAACCGTAGCCCTAGGAAGAGAGGCCTGAGGTGGCGGGTGTGGCAGGCAGAGTCGCGTTTATCACCGGGGCCGGGTCGGGCATCGGGCGCGCGACCGCACAAGTCTTAGCCAAAGGCGGTGCTGATATTGTGGTGACCGATATCAACCTGGCTGGGGCCGAGGAAACGGCCCAGGCCGTCACGGAACTGGGCCGCAAGGCGCTCGCGCTTCGGGTCGATGTATCCGACCTGAACGCGGTTGAAATGGCGACAACACAGGCACGCCAGGAACTGGGGGCGATTGATATTCTGTTCAGCAACGCCGGCATTGGCACCCAGGTCGCGTTTGTGGACATGACCGAGGAGGACTGGGACGGCATGTTTGGCGTTCACCTCAACGGGACGTATCACTGCTTTCGGGCGGTCTTACCCGAGATGAAAACGGCCGGCTGGGGGCGGTTGATCAGTACCTCTTCCATGGGCGCCTTTACCGGCGGAGTCCGTCTGGCCCATTACTGCGCGGCCAAGGCCGGCATTGCCGGCCTCACAGTTGCCATGGCCAGTGAGTTGGCGCGAACGGGCATTACGGTCAACGCGGTTGCCCCCGGTGTGATTGACACGCCGATGGTCCGGCAGAGTCCCGAACGTTGGGTCAAGAATATGACCAAGACCATTCCGATGCGCAAACTGGGACAACCCGAGGACATCGCCCATGCCGTCGCCTATTTGGCCTCGGAAGAAGCCGGATTCATGACCGGTCAGATCCTCAGCCCGAACGGCGGCTCGTATATGAAGTGGTGTTAAGATGCGACTGGCAGGAAAAACCGCACTGATAACCGGTGCCGGGTCGGGCCTGGGCCAGGCGACCGCTCAGCTCTTTGCTCAAGAAGGAGCGCGCGTCGTTGTGGCCGATATCAGCCAGCGTCGCGCCCAGGCCGTCGCCGCCGAGATCAATCAAACCAACGCTTCTCCGGCCATAGGCCTTCAGGCCGATGTGACCCAGAGTCAGGCCGTCAGCGCCTTGGTTGAACAGGCCAAGGGCGAGTATGGGCCGATCAATATTCTGGTGAACAACGCCGGGATTGCCCAGATTAAGGACCTGCTCGATATCAGCCCTGAAGAGTGGCAGCGCATGATTGATGTCCACATGAAGGGCAGCTTTCTATGCACGCGGGCCGTGATCGGCGATATGATAGCCGTACAGTGGGGGCGGGTGATTAACACCGCCTCTGTTGCCGGCATGACCGGCGGTCCACAAAATGCGCACTACGCTGCGGCGAAGGCCGCCATTATCGGTTTTACCCGCTCGTTAGCCTTGGAGTACGCGCGGTCGGGCATTACGGTGAATGCGGTTGCCCCCGGATTGATTGAAACGCCCATGGTCAAACAAGGCACCGGACCTGCCGCCGAGAAGGTGGTGGATTTCTTTATCCGTCGTATTCCCATGCGCCAAATGGGCACGCCCGGAGATATCGCCGCAGCCCATTTGTATCTGGCCTCAGACGATGCCGCCTATGTGACCGGGCAGGTGCTGAGCCCGAACGGCGGCTATCTGGTGTGAGGTGTTTTTCCTTGACGTTTACGCACGCGGGTTGTAGCGTGGCGGTGTGAATGAAACCTTTGAACACCGCTCGTTACTCGACCGCAGCCTCCTGCGCGCCCTTCAGCAGCGCCAAGACTTACCGTCCATTATCCGGCTGAGCCTGCATCTGTCCGCTTTCCTGCTGTGTGCGTATGGCGTGCTGCTCGTCGCGCCGTATTCTCACCTTGCGGCGGGTCTGCTCTCGGTCGTGCTGAGTGGGATTTGGGCTTCGCTGTTCGCTCCCTTTCATGAGTGTACGCATCAAACCGCCTTTAAGTCCGCCTGGCTGAACTCCCTGGGCGCGTGGCTCAGCGGCTTTCCCTTTGGTATGGCACCGGCGGTGTACCGCGCCTTCCATTTCGATCATCATCGCTACACCCAATATGTCGGCAAGGACCCTGAGCTATTGTTTTTGGGTGGGCAACCGGTGTCTTGGCCGACCCGATTGAAAAATTGGCTGCTTATGATTAGCGGCTGGGGCCTTATTCAGTTCAAAACAGGCGCTTTGGTGCGCTTTCCTTGCCTGGCCTATGAGAAGTGGGAACCGTTCGCTCCCTGGGCGCCGCCCGACCAACGGCCCACACTGGCCTGGCAATCGGGCCTGATCGCCCTCTTTTGGGTCGGGCTGATTGCCGCCGCCTGTCTCGGACCCGCGGGTATGGGCTGGGTGCTGTTTGCGGGTCTTCTCAGCCATACGTTTCAGGCCATATGGGTGACCACCGAGCATACGGGCCTGCCGAACGAAGGCTCCATTCTGGCCCGAACGCGCACCATGCAGACCTGGCCGTTTTTCAGCTGGTGGCTGTGGAATATGAACTTTCATGCCGAGCACCATGCCTGGCCGGCGGTCCCGTGGTATGGGCTGCCCGCCCTGCACCGAGAAGTGGCAGAACACCTCGACGCTACGGAGCGCGGCTATGCCCGGCTCCAGCTCAAAGTCTGGAGCAAGGTCGGTGCCTAGGGCCTGACCCTCTCTCGCCTTGACCCCTTAAAACCCAGCGTCTAGGTTCAGGCCAACCGCATATCAGGAGGTCAGGAATTACGATGCTCACCGCACCGACGCGATTTTTTACCGAAGACCACGAGATATTCCGCGAACAGGTCCGCAATTTTGTGACCAAGGAAGTCCATCCGCATATTGACCAGTGGGAAGAAGAGGCCCTTTTCCCCAAGTCGCTCTACCGGCGCATGGGGGAACTCGGGTTTCTGGGCATCCGCCATCCCGTAGAGTATGGGGGCAGTGCCGGGGATATCTGGATGACGCTCGTCTTTTGTGAGGAGTTGTGTCGCTGCCGAGCCCTGGGCTTACCCACGAGTGTGCTGGTCCATACCGATATGTCCTCGACCCATATCGCGCGCAACGGCACGCCGGAGCAGAAAGAAAAATACCTGCGGCCCATGATTACGGGCGAGGCGGTCTGCGCCATAGGCGTGACCGAACCCTCGGGCGGCTCCGATGTCGCCAGCATCCGCACCACAGCAGTGAAAGACGGCGATTCCTACGTCATCAACGGCTCCAAGATTTTTATCACCAACTCGGTCCACGCCGATGTCTTTTGCGTGGCTGCCAAAACCGACAAGGCTGCCCAGGCGCGCGGCATCTCCATGTTTCTTGTTGAGCGCGACACGCCTGGGTTCAGCCTGGCTAAAAAGCTGGACAAAATGGGCTGTCACAGTTCCGATACCGGCGAGTTGGTCTTTGAAGATGTGCGCGTTCCGCGCCGCAACCTCCTGGGCGAGGAGGGTAAGGGATTCTATTATATTATGCAGAATTTTCAGGACGAGCGCCTGATTGCGGCCAGTATGGCGGTGAGTGCGGCCCAGCAAGCCCTTGAAGATACGCTCACCTATACCCGCCAGCGGGAGACGTTTGGCAAACGCATATTTGACCATCAAGTCATATCGCATCGCCTGGCGGACATGGCGACCGAACTGGAAGCCGCCCGTCAGCTGACGTATTACGCGGCCGATGTGCTGGCCAGCGGGCGTGACTGTAGTACCGAAGTCTCGATGGCAAAGCTGTACGGCTGTAATATGGCCAACAAGGTCGCCTATGAGTGCGTCCAACTGCACGGCGGCTACGGCTATATGAAAGAGTTTGCGGTCGAACGGTTCTACCGAGACATCCGTCAGACTACGATTGCCGGAGGGTCCGCCGAGATCATGAAGGAAATCATCGCCAAGCGCGGGCTGGACCGAGACCTGTAGGCCAGAAGAGAGTATGCAGTGCGCCCTCGCACTTTCCCTCTCAGGAAGGGCGAGGGAACCGCGGAGTCTGAACCCACCCCGGCCCCCTTCGACTTCGCTCTGCTCAGGGCAGGCTTCGACAAGCTCAGGTCCACCCCTCCCAAACGTGTGATGCATATTCCCAGGGACCCGCGCTCGCCAGACGCGCGGTGGCCGCCGGGCCGAGGACAACCCACCCCGCCGCTGTGCGGCACCCCTCCCGAGAGGGGATAGGAAAAACTCCCCTCCCTTGAGGCCTGTCCTGAGCCTAGTCGAAGAGGGTGGCCCGCCGGGCCTGTCCTGAGCTTGACGAAGGGCCGGGGTGGGTTCCGCCGGCTCCGACCCCTCCCGATCTCGTTTTCGACGTGCGCCGCCACACGGGATTTGCATCACACGTCCCAAGAGGGGATATAGAGGACAATCCCCCTCAGTCCCCCTTAGAAAGGGGGAAGCGCGATAGCGCAGGGGGATCGTCCCCTGAGACCCGAGCCTGGACAGATGCTACTTTACTTTCAATCTGTTATATTCTACTAAAGACGAGCAACACCTCTGGTGGTGTCGTATGTGGATGTGTGGAATGGATCCGTTGTGTGGTGGTGGAGTTGTGGTAGGTGGAGGAGGAATCCATGGGAGTGGTGCTGGAGGTCGAAGTCCCACAAAGAGCGTTTAATCGTCGTATCCAACCCTTTGCTATTGCCCTGGCCGAAGTCTCCTGGCGTGTGAAGATGTTCACGCACGAAGGAGTTGTTCTGGCGGCCCTGTATCTTGAAGAGCCCGACCTCATTCTGGCCATGGCCTTGTGGCCCGATGCGGACTCCGCGCGGCGTTTGTTCAAAGGACGGTTTGAAATCTGTTTGTGCTCGGCCGCGGACCCGGCGGGGCGGGTGCGTCTTGCCGTACAGATTGACCCTGCCATAGTCGAGGAACTCTTTGTCGCCGCCGAGTTGATTAACCCCCAGCCGTCAAAGGCGAGTGCGAAGCGGGCCGAAAAATATTTTACCGAGTTCCTGGCCTTGGGCTTCCCGGACTCTCAAGTCGTCTGGGCCCGGTCGTGTCGATGGCAGGACGCGCCCGAATACCTGGAGGCGACGACGCCCATCCGGGTAGGCTAAGAGGCGGGCTCTCGTATTCGGACAAAAGACGTGGTATGCCGTGAGCTTCACTCACCTTCCAGGTGAGTGAGGTTCAGATGCCACTATATGGAAAGGCTGGCGAGACGCCTGCCTTTCCGCTGGAAAACTCCATGCCTGAGCGAATCGAAAATTCCCACCTCACCGAGATGACCCCCTTAGTATCCCCTCGGACAATCAAAGCCAAACTCCCGCTGCCCGAAGGTGCGGCTGGCCTGATCATGCAAACGCGCCGCGCTATCTGCGATATCCTGCACGGCCGGGACCGCCACCGGCTGCTGGTGGTCACCGGTCCCTGCTCCATCCATGATCCCCAAGCCGCCTATGAATACGCCGAGTGTCTCAAACCGGTGATTGACGCAACCCGCGATCAACTCGTTGTGGTCATGCGGACCTATTTTGAAAAGCCGCGCACAACAATAGGCTGGAAGGGGCTGATCAACGATCCGCATCTTGACGGGTCGTGCGATATTCCGACCGGCCTGGAACTGGCCCGCGAGATTTTACTCCGTATCAATCATATGGGCGTGCCCTGCGCGAGCGAACTGTTAGACCCGGTGACCCCGCAGTATGTGGCCGACCTGCTCAGTTGGGCAGCCATAGGAGCGCGGACGACCGAGAGCCAGACGCATAGAGAAATGGCCAGTGGTCTCTCCATGCCGATCGGTTTTAAGAATACGACCGGTGGGGCGGTGTCCGGGGCGATTAACGCCATGATTTCGGCCGGCCACCCGCATAGTTTCCTGGGCATTAATGCCGACGGCATGACCGCGGTCATCAAGACCTTGGGGAATCCCGACCGGCATATTATTTTACGGGGCGGGGGAGGGCGACCCAACTACCGCCAGGCGGATATCGCGCAGGTGACCGAGATGGTGGCCAAGGAAGGCATCGCCCGCCCGATTATGGTGGACTGCTCCCACGGCAATTCCAACAAGGACTATACCCGTCAGGCCGCGATCTGTCGTGACGTGTTACGGCTGCGCCAGGAGCAGGAGTACGATGTCATGGGTATCCTCTTGGAGAGCAATCTGAAGCCGGGGAATCAGTCCTGGCAAGAAGACTCCACGCTCGAATATGGCGTGTCCATTACCGATGCCTGTATCGGCTGGGAAGAGTCGCGCGACTTACTGTATGAAATGGCTGAAGTGGTACAGTCCAACCCGTGTGCCATTCCCGCCTGATGAACGGCACATGGGGTCCGTCGGAAGGCCGGTCCTCCGCGTCTTGTGTCTGTACAGCCTGCTGGCCTGTGTGGCCGCAGGGGCTGCCGCGTGTGGCTATGCCGAACGCAAGTGGAATCAGAAAATTGCCGAGTTCAATAAGGGCATCGATCACCAAATGGCCCAAGCCGAAGGGAAGGCCGGCCGCTGCCAGGCTCGCGGCGGCGTCCTCTACAATGAGCAATGCTATATGCCCGATAGGAATCCGGCCGTCCGGGATGAACAGACGTGTCGCCTGCACGGTGGGCTGTACGTCAATCAGGAATGCCTGACCGACCAACGCCGGAAGGTTTCCTTTCAATAATAGCCGGCAGCAGTTGACCGGGGGTGCGGTCTAGCCATATCTCAAAAGAGGAGGAAGTCATGGACGAACCCGTGGCAAAAACAACGCTGGTTCGCGGAAGCTGTTTTTGTGGCAGCGTCCGGTTCGAGTTTGCCCTGCCGACGCTCTTCTGTGGTCACTGTCACTGCTCGATGTGTCGGCGTGCGCATGGGGCCGGCTATGTGACCTGGATAGGGGTGCCCACGCCGCAATTCAGTCTGACGGCGGGCCAGGACCAGCTTGCCGTTTTCGTCTCTTCGGAGCATGGCCAGCGGTCGTTCTGCAATACCTGCGGCAGTTCGCTGTTCTGTCAGTCGAGCCGACATCCGGAGGTCATGGATATTGTCCTGGCGAATCTGCACGACGCCATCGACCGCGCACCGCAAGCCCATTACTATTTCTCTGATCGCGCCGACTGGGTCGCCATAGGCGACGCCTTGCCCCGCTTTGGCGGAAAAACCGGGACCGAACCCCTGGCCGCCGAGTCTGCCGGCCATATGACAACGGAGAAACACGCATGAGTTACGAACAAATTTTATACGCCGCTCAGGATGGGATTGCGACGATTACCCTGAATCGGCCGGAGAAGCTCAACGCCTGGACAAGCGTGCTGGAGCAGGAAGTCCGCCACGCCCTGACCGAGGCGACCGCCGATGCAGCCGTCCGGGTCATTATCCTCACCGGCGCCGGACGCGGCTTTTGTGCCGGCGCGGATATGGCCTTGCTGAACGCGGTCCGAGAGCGGTCCACAACCGCCGCGGCGACCGAAAGCCCGGCGGCCTTTCCCGGACCGATCCCCGGCGGGCTCGACCTGCCCCAGGCCTTCTCCTATCGCTATGCGTATTTCCCAACCGTCCCGAAACCTATTATCGCGGCCATCAACGGTCCGGTCGCCGGCCTGGGGCTGATCCTGTCCCTGTACGCCGATCTGCGCTTCGCGTCAGATACGGCGGTCTTCACCACGGCCTTCTCGCGCCGCGGGCTTATTGCCGAACACGGGGTTGACTGGATTCTGCCGCGGGTTGTCGGTCTGCCGAACGCCCTGGACCTGATGCTCTCGGCCCGAAAAATAACCGCCCAGGAAGCCCTCCGGATGGGCCTGGTGAATCGCCTCTATCCGGCGGACTCTTTTATGTCGGAGGTCCGGGCCTATGCGCTCGAACTGGCAAGCCTGGTGTCGCCCCGTTCCATGCGGGTCATGAAATCCCAGCTCTTTCGGGCTCAGGACGTTGATTTTGCGACCTCGCTCCAGGCCGGTCTAACCGAGATGAGTGCCAGTTTCAGCAGCGAAGACTTTAAGGAAGGGGTGGCCCATTTTGTGGAAAAGCGGCCACCCGAGTTTTCCGGCAAATAGGACGCTCACAGAGAATGCCATCAGAGTCTACGGAGGACGTTATGCGAGTCGGGACGATCAAACAGGTCTGGCGCTATCCGTTCAAGAGCATGCTGGGCGAGTTGCTGGAGCAGGCCGAGGTCAGTCCTCGGGGCGTGCTGGGCGACCGGGGCTGGGCGGTGCGGGACGAGGTCCGCGGGGGAATTAGCAGCGCCAAAAAAATCCCGGCTTTGATGCACTGTCAGGCGCGCTATCCGGACAGCCCTACGCAAGACCAGACCGGCCCGGTTGAAATTACCGTTCCGGATGGCACGACCTTCTTGTCCAACGACCCGGACGCCGCGGCCCAACTCAGCCAGGCCCTGGGCCACCGGGTTTCCATTTGGCCGATTCAGCCCGCCGAAAACCTCGACCACTATCGACGCGGCAAGCCTTCGCATAGCAATCCGGCCGAAGAGTTACGAAGCCTCCTCGGTCTGGAGCAAGACGAACCCCTGCCGGATTTATCCGTCTTTCCAAAAGAGATACTGCAATACGCCTCACCGCCGGGCACCTATTTTGACGCCTTCCCGCTGCTGCTGGTGACCCAGGCATCGTTGCAGCAGTTGCAATCTCTGAGTCCGGCTTCACAAATTGATGCCCGGCGCTTTCGGCCGAATTTTTTGATTGAGACCGAAGAGGCGAGCGGTTTTGTTGAGACTGCGTGGCCGGGCAAACAGCTCCGCATCGGGAATATGAGCCTCGACGTGACGATGAACTGTCTGCGCTGCGTGATGACAACCCTCGGCTGCGCAAACCTGCCAAAAGACCCCAAGATCATGCGCACCCTGGTGCGGGAGGCCAACCAAAATTTCGGGGTCTATGCCACCGTGAAAACCCCCGGACAGGTCGCGGTTGGTGACCCGGTCGAGATTTTAACGTAGCCCTCATCGTCGGATGTCCCCTCTTGGGAGGGAATTATATACCACGCTACCCAATTCCCCCTGAGAAAGAAGGGGGCTATTCTTTCAGGGCTTGAACCGACTGGACAGACCCCAGCGAGCAGACACCGTTTCTAATGAAGGTATTAGGTAAATACGTATGGGAGAAAAGGAAAAGGGACTAGAAGAGTTGGAAATCTTTAATCATTTCGCCTCCTTGTCTGGATTGCGTATTGTGCCAGATACAGCGAAGAAGAGAGAGCCGCCTAAGCCGGACATTTTTTGTGAGGTAGAGGGTTTTGGGGGAGCAAGAGAAAAAGTCGGGTTCGAGCTTACGGAGTTGAGAAGCGAAGACCTGAGCGAAATAGACGGCAGGCAAGAAAAATATACAAGGAAGTTTAAGGAGTGGGAGGAAGGGGGAAGGGTAGGGAAAGCTCCACAGTTAGAAATGAGAGAAAAACACACAAAAGCTTTCAGGGTGGATGAGCAAAATGATGTTGTGAAACGTATTCTTACGGAGAAATTTAAGAACCCTTATGAAGGGGAGTATCCGAAGGAACTGATTGTTTATTATACGGGGAACAGCATTTTACCCGTTGATGTGATGCTTCCGACCATTGGGGAGCATCTTGTTGAATGTCGGACCTTTGGAGTGTTTAGGAAAGTGTGGTTCTTGAGTCTTCGAGCGGGTGAAAGGTTTTGCCAGGATGTGAGTGCTACTGCTTTGGAGAGAAGAGCAAAGATTGACAAGGTGAGACCGGGGGAAGACTATTGTTCTTTCTGCATAAAACCTTTGGGAATAGTAAAACAAGAGGGGACAGGGACCCATTTCTGCAGTAAACTGTGCTCAGACAGAAAGCAAAAGGGCTTGGATTGGATGCCCCCTACTCTTGAATATTCTTATGGGGGTTGAGTGACATCAATCTTGCATGGCACGGCGAGATTAAGGCCGACTATACGGGCCTCTATTATCTTCTACAGGCAACCCGGACCATCCAAAATTGTTATATAGAGGTATGTGTCGGAAGAATGCAGGCTCCCTGTGGCCTGCGGGTAAGATGGTATATAATTCCCTCTTGGGAGGGGTGGCCCGTAGGGCCGGGGTGGGGGCGGCCCTACGAGTACGCTCTTCCTTAATACCGCGCCATGACCTTGTCCGCAAAATCGGTCAGCACCTTGCGGGCGCTGGCCATCGGGGGGAGCAGGCTGACTTCTTTGAGCCCGTTTTTCTCTGCGGCGCGCAGCTTGTCAACGATCTCGTCCGGCGTGCCCACGATGCACGAGCCCTCAATGGCTTTGGGCGTGATAAAACGCCGCTCCTCGGGCATCAGAAACGTGCAGTGGCCATTGTGAATCTGGAGATAGCGCTTCTCTGCCGGGGTCTCCATTCTTTTCACATAGGCGCAGTACTCGTCCCAAATATCGTGGACGGACGGGGGAATCATCTCTTCCTTGCCGGTGAACTCGTAGATTTCATAGGCAAAGTGCAGGACCGCCGACACCCATGAGCCGCATTCGTCTATGACGCGGTCCGAGGCGAGATCCTCACCCGGCTCCAGCACGACGACCGAAGTGAGCGAGACGGTATGATAGTCGCTCAGGTCGCGGCCAACTCTGGCGGCACCCTGACCCACATAGTCCATATTCAGATTCAGGACGGCCTCCTGCTCGTTCAGCACCGAGATCAGACCATCCCCAAATTCTCCTGCGGCCTTGAGGGCCAGCGGTCCGTTGGCCGCTACAATAACCGGAACGGGATGCTCCAGGTCGATGAATTTCAGGTCCTGGTGCAGAAACTGGATGGTCCGGGTTGTGTCCTGGAAGGTATACTCGACCTCTTCACCCTGCAGGAGAGTCCGCACGACACGCAGGTATTCGCGGAAGTCGCGGATTTTCATGGGGTTCATGCCCATGACGCGCATAGCGGTATGTCCCGTCCCGATGCCGAGAAAGGCACGGCCCGGCGCAATCCGATTGATCGACGCGATCGAGTGGGCGGTGACCGGAGCGATCCGGGTACCGGGGATGGCGACGCCGGTGCCGAGCTTGATCCGTGAGGTGTTGTGGGCTGCCACCGCCAGCGTGGCGTAACAGTCAGACCAGATCATCTGGGAATCCGGCACCCAGGCCCGGTCATAGCCCAGGTCTTCGGCAAATTTAATGAGTTGCCAGTCTCCGATATTGGTGGCCACCGTGACACTAAACTCCATGGCTTCCTCCTCAGCGTGCAAGATTTTCTTGTGAATCACCGGAGGCATACCATACCGGGGTGTCTTTCGCCATGTCCGAAGCGGCGCGAAACAATTGACAAAAGGTAGGGCTGAATGAGACAACCGCCTACAGGGTTGACCGCAGGAGAGTGGTCGAGAGACGCAGCTCAGGCGAAGGGAGTCGTCAAATGGAAACGTGCGATTTTCTCATTATCGGAGCCGGCATAGCCGGGGCGTCGGTTGCCTATGAACTGGCTCCACACGGTCGGGTCATTGTCCTTGAGCGCGAAGCCGTGCCGGGTCACCATTCGACCGGCCGGTCGGCCGCGGTCTTAACCGAAAATTACGGCAACTCCATTATCCGCCGCCTCACCCTGGCGACCCGTCCCTTTTTGGAACATCCCCCGGACGGGTTTACCGAATACCCGCTGACCGCCCCGCGCCAGATGCTGTGGATCGCGCGTGCGGATCAAAAGGCCGGGCTGGCGGCCACGCTGGGTGAGGCGCAGCGGCTGGTGCCCACTATTCGTGCGGTTGAGCCCGCAGAGGCATCTGCTCTCTGTGCTGTCTTGCGAACCGGCTATGTCGCCTACGCGATATTGGAGCCCAACGCCCTGGACCTCGATGTGCATGCCATCCATCAGGGTTTCTTGCGGGGATTAAGAGACAGGGGCGGAAGGGTGGTCACACACGCCGAAGTGGTCCGGTTTCGGCAGACGGACACGAGTTGGGAAGTCCATACGCCTCAGCAGCAATACGCTGCCGGGGTGGTGGTGAATGCGGCTGGTGCGTGGTGTGACGTCATTGGCCGGCTGGCAGGGGCGCGACCGGTCGGCCTGGTGCCGAAACGCCGCACGGCCTTTACCTGTGATGGCCCTACCGGGATAGCGCCACAGGAGCTGGCGGCCTGGCCGGTCATCATAGATAGCGATGAAGAGTTCTACTTTAAGCCGGAGTCCGGAGGGATTCTTGCCTCTCCCGCGGACGAAACTCCGCTGGAGCCGTGCGACGTGTTTCCGGACGATTACGATGTGGCGCTTGCCATAGACCGTATTCAAAAAGCAACGACGTTGTCCATTTCCCATATTAACCGCAAATGGGCCGGATTGCGCAGCTTTGTCCGGGATAAAACACCAGTCGTGGGCATGGATAGCGAACGCGCCGGATTGTTCTGGTTAGCCGGGCAGGGCGGCTATGGCATCCAGACCTCGTCTGCCATGGGCCGCACGGCGGCAAGCCTGATAGTAGATCGGCGTTTACCCCAAGACTTGACCGATATGGGGCTCACGCCTGAGGACCTGGCGCCGATTCGGGTACAAGTAGGAAGAGACTGAGGGGGGAATGTGCGGAAGAAGGACATACCGAGGCGGGCCGCGCTGAAATGGATGGCCGCTTCAGGTGCCGCAGCGCTCCTGGGACACTCCACATCCTTATTGCCTGTCTTTGCCAGGGAGCAGACCGTCCGTATTGGAGCCTTAATTCCCCTCAGCGGAGATGCCGATGCGTACGCCCGGCAAATGCGTCTGGGCATCGATACCGCGATTGCTGAGATCAACGCAAGCGGCGGGGTCCTGGGCCGGAAAATAGCGGTCGAATACCGTGACTCGGAAACAACCCCGGCGGTCCTGCCCGAGCGCTGTCGGGAGTTGATTGACGACTGGGGGGCAATCGCCCTGATCGGCCCCTGGGCCGCGGCCGGTCGGAAGTATGCGGCCCGTTTTTTAGCCGAGCGCAATATTCCCCTGGTGAATGCGACCAATCACGCCGGTGGATTTTGTTCGCCGGTCCTGTTTTCTCTCGGCCCGACCACGAGTCAGGACGGCCATGCCCTGGTTCGTTATCTGGACGAAGAAGAACAGATCAAAGATTATTTCATGCTGGGCTCGTACCCCAGTTGGCAAAATACGATGTTCCGCCAACTACGCTTTCCGATGTATCAACGCGGCCAGCACGTTCACGGCCAAGCCCTGATCGCAACGGATGAGCGGCAGTTCCGGCCCATCATCCGCTGGATTCAGGAGACGAATACGGCCTCGGTGTTGTTTTGCGTGATGCGCAAGTACGGTCAAGAATTTCTCCATCAGGCCAGCGAGCTCGGCGTGCTGAACAAACTCACCGTCGGCTGGATCGGGTTTAACGACACCCTGGTTGACGGGCTCAGGCCTGAAGAGCTGGAACGGATTGTGACCACGAGTCCGTTTGTCGCGAGTGACCCCGAAGGCGGCGTGCCCGACTTCGTTGCGCGAGTCCGTTCCCAGCACGGCAGCAATACGCCCGTCGGCTACCATGCCCTGACGCACTATAACGCCGTGCAGGCGCTCAAGGCCGCCTGGGAAAAAAGCGGAGAGGTGAGTGCTGCAGCAGCCCTGACCGGACTGCGCGGGCTGAGCTTCGAGTCGCCGACCGGTCCGGTGACGATAGACCCGCAGAGCCAGCATGCGACCATGCCCATCGTGGTTGCCCGCGGCGGCAAGGAGGGGCTACGGATTGTCAAGAGACTCGGCCCGATTGACCCGGCTCCGGGTTGCAGCATCTGAATACGGAGGGATGTATGCCTGACTCAGAACCGATATGTCCGAGAAGATTCCTCCGTCGATATGGTTGGCTGATCGTGCTTGGACTCCTGGGCGCGTGCGCGCAGCGCCCGCAGGCTGACTTCGTGGCGTTGCGGCGAGCCGACATCCCGAGCGGGATCACGGACGCGCGCGGCCGGGCCGTCTCAAGCCGGGCGCTGCAAGCCTATAAAACTTCTCAGGTCCGCACAGTCGAAAGGCAGTACACAACGGCTGACCATGCCCTGTCGCAACTGCCGGGGGTTGTTGCGGTTCGGCCCGGCGACGGGGTTGTGTACGTCTATACCAGTCGGCCCGCAGAACTGCCGGCGGAATTTGAGGGGACTCCCATCAGGGCCTTACCGCCGGAATTCATAAACGGTATCTCCGAAGAATGGGTGACGCCGGATCAGCTTCCCCCGCCCGGTCAGGGCGATTAACAGCACAAGCAAAAGGAGAAAATCTATGGCCGAATATGTCAGTGTTGCAAAAGCCAGAAAACAATCCGGGATGCGGATTGTCCTGGGCCAGGGCATCCCCGGCCCATGGGCGGAAGGGATTCGAGGCATTCTGGACGTGAAGAAGATTCCGTACACGCGCGGGCTGTTTGAGATCGGCTCTGACCACGCCGACCTGATTGCCTGGACGGCGCAGGCCTCCGCGCCGACGATTGCCTGGAATGATGAACTCCCCAAATCAAACTGGGCCGAGCAGCTCTATCTGGCGGAGCGTATCCAACCCGAGCCGGCGCTCATTCCGGCCAATCAAGCCGACCGAATCAAAATGTTCGGCTACGCCAGTGAACTATGCGGCATGCACGGCTTTGGCTGGAGTCGGCGCTTGATGATGGTCCATCAGGGTCTGTCCATGCCCGACCTGCCGGAAGAGCAGCGGGCTTTTTTCCAAGCCTTTGGCGCAAAATACGGCTACTCGCCCGAGGCCGGGGAAGCGGCTCCTGCGCGGGTGATCGAAATCCTGAACGCCCTGAGCAGCCTGCTTGAAGAGCAACAGGCCCAGGGCAGTCGCTATTTTATTGGTAACGCGCTGTCAGCCCTGGATATTTATTGGGCCGGCTTCTCCCATCTGATTGAACCCCTGCCGCCCGACGAGTGCCCGATGCTCGAAGACTTCCGGCCGCTCTACCAGAACCATCATCCCGATGTGGCCGCCGCAGCCACGCCGCTACTCATGGACCACCGGCATTTTATCTACGCGGAACACCTGGGCCTGCCCATGGATTTATGAGCTTCGAGGGAGGGGTAGGGGCAATTCATGAATTGCCCCTACATACATACTTTCCTTCTTAGCGCTGGTGATAGAGCGGGTGCCCGTGCACGCTGGTATGCACGCGGCTGAAGTGGTCGCCTTCCAGATTGGCAAAATAGAGGTCCTGTAAGTCCGGACCGCCGAACGCGCAGTTGGTGGGAAAATTCAGCTTCTGCCCGTCAGGGTCGTCAATCAACAGACTCCACTGACCATTGGTATCGACCTTGATGATCTGATGGGCCGGCGCCATGTTGACGCCCTGATGGGCAATACCCTGGAGGGTATGTGAGCCGCCGATCTTGGCCGGCAGCGTGACGTAGAGATTACCGTCAACGTCAAAGGCCATCCCGTCGGGTAGGGCGGGAAAGTCCTTGGAGTATATTTCGGGTGGGCCAAAAGTCCCGTCTTTTTTGATTTGAATGCGCAGGCAGTCGTCCCGAGTGCTTTCCAGCACGTAGACCGCGTCTTCATTCGGCGCGATGGCGGTGCCGTTAGCAAGGTAAATACCGGTGGCAACGACATCGCCCCGGCCGTCCGGCCGGATACGGACCAGCGCGCCGTTCGGGGTCGGCTGGGCCAACTCGTCAAGTGCCTTTTCCAGTGTCGGCGCGCTCGAAGAATTGGAGACGTATAAATTCCCCTCTGCGTCATAGCTGGCGAAATTCGGCATGGTGAGCTTCACGTCGCCCACCCGGTCGGCAATGAGCGAGACCTGGCCGCTCTGGGAGACGCGCAGCACGGCCTGCTTGGCCAGGTCGCAGTAGACGACATTGCCCTCGCGGTCCAGGGTCACGCCGTTGGGCATGGAGCCCTCCGGCAGGTGGGCCATTTCGCTCACCGTCCCGTCCGGGGTGACACGGTACACAATGCCGTTACGACCCGCGCCATAGGCCACACCATCTGTATCAATAACCACGCCTTCGGCCTGAAGAACGCCTGTCCCGAAAATTTCTACCTGGTCCACAGAAAATGTCGCCACGCTGCACGCTCCTTTTGCTGTCCTGATGAGGCCACTACGGCGTCAGGCGCACCCGTTCCCCGCCCAGTTCAAGCGTCGTCTTGGAGTAGGTGAGTTTTTGAATGATCTTGCCGTCTTTGAAGTGCAGGATATCGAGCCCACGCCGGGCTTCGTGTTTGTTCTCCTGGCCCTGCTCAAACGAGGGTGAGTCGAGTTGCCAGCGGTAGAGCATTTTTTGTTCGACTTCGTCGATGAAGGTCTCTTCGTCCGTAAACTTGAAGCCGCCATGATTGGCAAACCAGGGCGTCCAGGCCTGCCGCAGATTCTCCTTGCCCCGGACCCAGCCGCCGGTCCAGTTCTCGAAGTAAATCTCGTCGTGAAACAGATCCATGACGCCGTCGAGGTCGTGCTCGTTCCAGGCAGTCCCCCATTGGGCGAACGCGCTAGACATTTCGTCTCGTGTCAGCATGGTCTTCTCCTTTCGTGACGGTAGGGGCAATTCATGAATTGCCCCTACTTGTTACCCTACGTCCTGGACTTGCTTGGCGAATGAGCGGACTTCCTGAGCGATACTATCCGGGTCGCGGCTGAGCGGAACGGTGTACAGGACTTTCACCCCCAGGTCGCGGTAGGTTTTGATATCGTCCGGCGTGGTCCGGGTCGGGTCGGTCATGGCCGTCAGTTCGAGGTCGTCGTAATTCCGTCCGGCCTCATCCATGAGGCGCTTCAGTTGCTCCAACATGGGCCGAATCTGGTTAAAGGTCAGCAGGGCAATATGCCAGCCGTCGCCAAACCGGACGACCCGTTTCAGGGCGTAGACCGATTCTCCGCCAACCCAGATGGGCGGGTGGGGTTTCTGCAGGGGACGCGGGAGCACGTTGACGTCTTCTTCCAGGGTGACGAACTCACCCGCATAGCGCGGGCTGTCTTCGGTCCACAGCGCCTTCATCATTTCAATATATTCCCGCGTGCGTTTGCCGCGGCGCTGAAAGGGAACACCCAGCAGATTGAACTCCTCTTCCAGCCAGCCCACGCCGGTGCCGAGAATGAAACGCCCACCGGACAAGACATCGATGGTTGCGACCCGCCGCGCCACATCAAACGGGTGGCGGTAGGGGACAATCAGGACGCTCAGGCCGAGCCGCATCCGGTCGGTAATCCCCGCGACAAAGGCGATGGTATCGAACGGGTCCAGCCATTCCATGCTAGTGTAAATATCGTAATTGGGTTTGCCGTCGTTATACTCCTCATACGGCCACGGCGAGGCAATGGTTTTGGGCAGGACAATATGGTCGCCGATGAGGAGCGAGTCGCAGCCTTCCTCCTCGGCGATACGGGCAACATCCATGAGGACCTTGCGGTCACACACCGAAGCGCCGCCGGCCAAGTGCAAGCCGTATTTCATGAATCCCCTCCTTTAGGCACCAATAGAGAATAAAACTGCCCACGTCGTAGCGAAAAGATGCGTATCACGCAAGGGAGAGAATGCCTGGAGATGGCCGCGTCCCTGCCGTGCTGGACAGGTTGAGAGCGGCGGGTCATAGCTCACCTAGCGCGTTTCACGATAAGTTGTAGCCGTGCCAGTCCGCGCTCGTCGGGAAAGACAAGGGCTGGCCCCAAGCGGCCAGGGAGGGGATGGGGGGGCTCCCCGCTTGGGAGGGCGGCCATCCTGGCCGCCATGCGGGCTGGAAGCCCGCACTCCTCCAGGAGGAGAGAGACGCGCTACACAGCATCGTGATTGGCGCTAGCCTTGTCCCCCTCACCCCGGCCCTCTCCCCAGTGGGGAGCGGGAGCAGGTCTTGCTTGACAGTCTGAGGAAGTTACTTCACAGTTATTTTATTGTGGATGCGCGGAGCAAAGAGATGAGGCGGACCGCTGGAACAGCCCGGCAACGACGGAGCCCGTGGCTCTGGAGCGCCTGCCTGCCGCTCGTTGCCTGCTGCGCTTTGCTGCTCTCGGCTTGCTCATCCGGCCGTCCGCTGGATCGACTGAAATCCCAGCTTGCCTCCGCACCGGAATACGCCATCATCCTTGAGGATATGCGCGAGGAGGGGACGTTTTTCTCTTCGTACTCCCATCAATATCAAGTCGTCCAGGGAGAAAACTCCTGGACCACCGACTGGCTACAGGTCCCGGAGTCGGTCTATCGCGCCAATGAGAATTTTCTGGGCATGACGCTCGCCTCCAAAACTCCTGGGGGCGAGAACAATGTCCCCCATCCGCCCGGCTATGACTACGTTGGCAATTCGCGCTACGGCTCGTGGCAGACGAATAGCAGCGGCATGTCGTTCTGGGCGTTTTACGGCCAGTACGCGCTCATGCGCGACCTGCTCGGGGTCGGCCGGGGGTCCATCTTTCGGAACGACTACAATTCCTATCAACGCTCACGCTCGCAGCAACGGCCGTACTATGGCCGGACGGGAAAGGAATACGGGACGCGGGGCACGGTTACGCAGCAGAAGAAACCGTCTTTTTTCGCCCGCCGCCGTGCCAGGGATGTCGCCCAACGACAGCGCTTCCAGCAGAAATTCAACAATCGCTTGGGACGCAGCAGCGTCCCGGTGCGCTCGCGCGGCTTTGGCTTCGGCAAATAGAGGTAGGTCATGACCCTCGACACTGCGATTCTGGCCGGCATCTATCTCCTGTCTGCGTATGTCCTGTTCTGGCTGGGGAAGCTGGTTTTTGATTTCCTGCACCGCGATTTTCGTATTCACGAGGAACTGGTCGAGCGGAAAAACTCAGCCCTGGCGCTGGCTCTTGTGGGCTATTATCTCGGCGTCGTGTTTGCCATTGGCGGCGCCATTGTCGGTCCGTCGAGCGGCCTGGCTGACGATGTGCTCGACCTGTTTCTGTACGGTGTACTGGCCATCATCCTGCTGAATATCTCAACCCTGGTCAGCGACCGCTTGATTCTCTACCAGTTCAGCAACACCAAGGAGATCGTGCAAGATCAAAACGCCGGAACGGGCATCATCGCCGGGAGCGTGTATACCGCCACCGGTCTGATTCTGTTCGGCGCCATTTCCGGTGAGGGCGGCACGGTCTGGACAGCGATCGGCTTTTGGGTGCTGGGCCAACTGGCCCTGATTCTGACCGGACTCGTGTACGAGTGGATCACACCGTACAGCATTCATGACGAGATTGAAAAGGATAATGTCGCCGTTGGGGTCAGCTTTGCCGGCGCGCTGCTGGGCATGGGTAATATCCTGCGCTATGCGGTCAGTGGCGATTTTTATGCCTGGCAGGACAATCTGCTGACCTTCTGGTCTCTGGCCGCGGTCGGCCTGGTGGCGCTGCCGATTATCCGCTGGGCTACGGACAAAGTGCTCTTACCCGGAACGACGATTACGGCCGAACTGGTAGAGCATGAACAGCCGAATCTCGGGGCTGCCTATATCGAGATGTTCTCCTATATTGGTGCGTCTTTTCTCATCACTTGGTGTCTCTAGTCTGCTGAAGCTATGCCTGTTTGCCACAGGCTGCGCCGGCATCGTCGCCGAGTTCGTGCTGTGCACGCTGGCGACCTATTTCCTGGGCAACGCGGTGTTGCAGTGGACGCTGATGATGTCCTTCATGCTGTTTGCCATGGGCCTGGGCAGTCATCTGAGTCGCTATTGCAGCGCGCATCTGCTGGACACCTTTACCGTTCTTGAGTTCTCGCTGTCTCTGCTGTGCGCGATCTCCGCGGCCGCCGCCTACGTCCTGTCTCCTTTTCTCAATAACGTGGGAGTGGTGATTTACCCGCTCGGTATCGCCATCGGCCTGCTGATCGGCATGGAGATTCCGCTCATTACGCGGGTCAATGCCGCCCATGAAGAGCTTCGGGTCAATATCTCTTCCGTGCTGGAAAAAGATTATTACGGCGCGCTTATCGGCGGACTGTTCTTTGCCTTTGTGGCCCTGCCGTATTTCGGACTGACCTATACCCCGGTGGCTCTGGGCGCGGTGAACTTCGGGGTGGCCTCGCTCCTGTTGTGGCGCTTTCGGTCTTTGCTCCACGCGCCGCGACTGCTGAGCGGCCTCTGGGCCGGGGTTGGCGCCGGGCTTATCGGCCTGTTCGTCCTGGCGGAACCCATTCTGCTGTTCGGCGAGCAGGCCCTGTATAAAGACACGGTTATCCTGGTCAGGCAAACGCCCTATCAGCGGCTGGTCATGACGCGCTGGCGCGATGATTACTGGCTCTATATCAACGGCAACCAGCAGTTCAGCAGCTATGATGAAGAGCGCTACCACGAACCGCTCGTCCATCCGGCTGTGACCCTGGCCGGTAACCGCGCCGAGGTGCTCATTCTAGGCGGCGGCGACGGTTTGGCCCTACGCGAGGTGCTCAAATACTCCCAAGTGAAAGCCGTGACCCTGGTTGATCTCGACCCCGAGATGACGACCCTGGCCGCCACCCATCCGGTCTTCCTGCAACTCAACGAACACGCCTTGGCCGACCCTCGGGTGTCGGTTGTCAATGCCGATGCCTTTGCCTTTCTTCAAGACTCACCGCATTTATTCGACGTGATTATTATCGATCTGCCCGACCCCAACTCCGCGGAACTGGCCCGGCTGTATTCGCTCAACTTCTACCGCCTGTGCAAGAAACATCTCAAACGGGGCGGCACCCTGGTCACGCAGGCGACCAGCCCGTTTTTCAGCCGGCAGGCTTTTGTGTGCATTCAAAAGACGATGGCGGCAGCCGGCTTCAGCGTTTTGCCCTACCACAACCATGTCCCGACGCTGGGCGAGTGGGGCTTTGTGCTGGGGGTGGATGCGACGCTACTTGAAGATGCGGCCCTGAAGAAGACCGTCCAAGAGCTGTCTTTTCAAGGAGTTGAGACGCGCTTTCTCAACCGGGAGGCGATGATTGCCATGGTGAATTTTGGGAAGGGTGTCTTTCGGGACACGGACGAGATTGAGGTGAATCGGGAGAGCCGGCCGGTTTTACAGTCGTATTATCAGCAGGGCAGGTGGGAGGTGTATTAGGGTAACCCGGTGCGAGTCTCGGGCCTTCGAGTTGATGCGGTACCGAAAATTGGTAGTGGTTCAGTTTGCTTATTCCCCCTCACCCCAGCCCTCTCCCTCCAGGGGAGAGGGAGCGAACATTCCCTCCCCCTGGAGGGGAGGGCGAGGGAGGGGGGCGGCGCTCCGCCGGCAGAGGGCAAAAGCGATGTGAAACTGAACCACTACCCGAAAATTTGACAGACTCATCAAGCCATGAAAGCATGAAAAAGACAGATAATTTCATGCTTCAAAGAGGGAAACTATGGTTCATACGACAGACATCCATTCGATTACGGATTTTCAACGGAACGTAAAGTCTCATCTCAAGCACTTGAAGGAGACGGGAAGGCCGGAGGTCCTTACGGTGAATGGGAAAGCGGCCCTGATCGTACAAGATGCAGCGTCATATCAACGCCTGCTCGACCTTGTGGAGCGAGCAGAAGCAGTGGATGGAATTCAGCGCGGGCTCGATGACATAAAACACGGACGGACGCGACCAATAAGGGCGGTCGTGGCAGAGCTCGGGCAGCAATATGAAAAAATACCACGTTGAGATTACGGCTGTAGCCGCGGCGGAGCTACGAGAAGCCTACCTGTGGATACAAGAGGATTCACCAGAGCGAGCAGTCCGCTGGCGGGAAGGATTGCTCAAGCAGGTTGAGCGATTAGAGACCTTGCCGGGGCGGTGTTCTCTTGCTCCAGAGAATGCCTTCTTTGCCGAGGAGATTCGGCAGTTGCTCTACGGTCGGCGTGGCGGGAGATATCGGATTCTGTTTACGATTGAGAAAGACACCGTGTATGTCCTGCATATCCGACAGGGAACGCGGCAGGTGCTTCAGGCGTAAGCGCATGATTTCTTCTCTGGAAGGCGCGCTTCAGGATTGTTCCCGTGGCAGAATATGGGAGAACTCGTACTCGTTGACGTATTTGCCGACTGCGGCTTCAAACTCGTCTTCGTCCCACTGTTCGATAGTCAGGGTGTTGTCTTCCGACGCGTCGGTATAATCCCAATAGATCAGCTCATCGCCGGCAACCCGCCCGTTGGGGTGATAATAGCCGGCCCCGCTTTCGACTAACCGAAAACGTATCCCTTGATATTCGATTTCTTCCGGTGGATCGTCATGCTGCTTGATATGCGCCCGCACGCTTTGACCCAGGGCCGAAAAATCTATTTTGCGTGAGATATTCCACTCGACTGCATCGTCCTCTTCGCGTTCAAGGAAGCACGAGTCGTCTCCGGCATCGAGTTCCCACTCTTGGCTCTTGGTGTCGTCAAAGCTGTAGCTGCTCTGACCTTTGACCTCCCAGGTCTTGAGGTCATAATCGACCAGATAGCCGACTTTCAGGTTCGAGAGGGTTAAATCGCTGAGCGGATCGAGGTCCGCTTGCTCGTCTTTTTTCCCAAAGAGTTTTTGCCACAGAGACATAGACTGAACCACCCTCACCCTGACCCTCTCCCGCCAGCGGGAGAGGGAGGTCTGTGTTTATGCCGAAATCCCCATCTTGGCCTTGAGCGCGGCCAGGGAATCATTCGCCGTAGCATTGCCCTGGCTCAGGGCGGCATCAATCTCATTATCGACGCTCTTGTCAATATCGGCGACCTGGCCGTACGCCTGGGCTAAGGACTCGTCTTCTTCAACCTTGTTGCGCATCTTCTCCAGCATGGCGATCGTGCTGGATGAATCGACCTTGGCGAGTTGCTGATTGATCTTCTTGGTCGAGGCCGCGGTACGTGCGCGGGCCTTTAGGGTAATGAGATCGTTCTCGTATTTGGTGGTCATGGATTTCAGCTTCTCGATCTTGCCCTGAAGCTGGTTGGCCGTGCTGTCCTGATTTTCCCAGTCCTTAAGAGCCTGGGTAGCCCTCTGGCTGGCCTCTTCTTTCTTTTTCAGGGCCTCGGCCGCCAGACGCTCGGCTTCGGCCTGGTCCATCTCGCCGCCCTGCATCTTTTGCAGCAGCAGCATGGCCTTGCGTTCATACTCGGCCGCCAGAGATTTGCTGCTGTCCGCGTCTTTTCTGAGGCGAATAGCCACGCTCTTGACCTCGGCTAAACTCGTCATACTGGCCTGGAGATCATTCTTGAGGTCCCGGATACCCTGCTCGGTCATGCGGATGGGGTCTTCCATGTTGTCAAGAACGGCGTGGGCTTCGGATTGTCCGATTTTGAATAAGCGTTGAAAAAAACCTGCCATAGTCTGTTCCTCCAGATTGATTAGTGCTTGTTATAGGAGAGTAATTCTCCTGCATTCTCGGCCAGGGCCAAACTCAGCGCCTCAATCGAGCCTTCCAGCTCATTGCTGTCCAGATTCTCGATGCGCAGCGTGTCACGAAAAAGGATGGTCCGCGCATCCTCGTCCAACACAAAGGCGCCATGCACCAGGAGCCGGTTCATCTGCAATAGCCGCCGGAATAAATCCCCGGTATCTTGAGGAACGGGCATAATGGCCTGCTCCAACACCAGCAGGGGGTCTTCGCAGTCCACGATGAGGTTGTTGATGCCGCTGTCTTCGTCACTGACGATAAACAACTCCTGGCCTTCGTCCTCGTGCGTAATCGCGTAGTCCAAATCAAGCAGCAGTGCTTTCACTTTCCCAAAATACTCTGACGGCATACGTCGTATCCTCCATGCTTATCCCTGTTTGGGACGTTCCTGTCCGATAACGATGAGTTGGTCTTCTACCTGGATTATATAGTCGCTCGGTGGGTTTGCAAGAAACCTTGCCTGTGCCCGGCTTTCGACGGCTACAAGAAGGAGATTCTGCTCTCTCTTCAGTTCAGTCAGTGCATCCACAAAAGCATGGCCAACACAGGCTTGCGGCACTGGAATGGTGTACAGCGCACTCCCGAAGCGGTTGCTGACGAGTTCGTTGACCAGCAGGGGCACGCCACGGTTCAGGGCGGCCTGGACAAGCAGGTTGGTGCTCAATGCACCGGTGACAATCACCTCATCCGCCTTGGCCCGCTTGCCGTGGGCAATATTTTGCTGGTCAAGCAGTTCAACACAGGTATGCAGGCTCGGGTAGGTGGTTTTGATGGTGAGCGTATCCAAAATCGTCTTTGCATCCCGCGTATGGACCTCGCCCTGTTCGCCAGCCAGCACAATGACTACCTTTGCCTCTCGGGCGTTGGCCCGGGCCAAGGTTTCCGGGCTGACGACCCCGCTGACAAATTGGACCTGTTCACCGTCCAAGGGATTCTCAGGTAAGTCGGCGATCAGCACAATCGAACGGGTGCGGGTCTTTTCGTCCGCCCTGATCTCTTCAATAATTTCCCTGGTTTTATAACTCCAGCCGCACAGCACAAAATGTCCGGTGCTTGAGATTGGTTTCATCCCTTTTCCCTCCTGCCGCCGGTTTTCGACAAAGGTGCTGGCCAGGGTGGCCGTCAGCATGCCGAGAAACCCAATGCCGAACAGCATCAGAAAGATGCCGACGATCCGGCCGCCCAATGAGGTCGGATAGATGTCGCCATAGCCGACCGTGGTAATGGTCACCAGCGTCCACCACACTGCGTCCACCATGGACAACTGCGGCTCAAAGAACGAGATCCCCATCATTCCGGTGATGGAGATGACAACCAGCACCAAGAGGACCACATCCAAATGGTCTTTCCGTAGCTGCTGGGCGAAGCGTCTCAAAAGGATCAGGATAGTGGGCATGGGGAACAGATTATGATTTGTCCGGCTTTTCCACGGGCAGCCCGGCCTCGGCCCAGCCGTTAAACCCGGCTTCCAGATGCGCAATATTGGGAAAACCCATATCCTGTAGCACGTCAGCCGCCAGCGCCGACCGGCCACCTGCGGCACAGTACACCACAATCCGCTTTTCGGGATCAACCTTTCCGCTGCAATACGGGGAGGTTGGGTCGAGCCAGAATTCCAGCATCCCACGCGGCACATGCATGGCGCTCGGAATCCAGCCCAGCTTCTGACGTTCACGCAGGTCTCGAATATCGAGCAGTTGCGTCTCCCCGGACTCTAATTCTTGTTGTAATCGTCCCACGGACAGGTTCTCAATACGGGTCTTCGCCTCCTCAACCATCTGCTCCGCTGTTTTCTTGGGCTTGAACATGGAAGTCCTTTCTTCTGCATCTCTGCCGCAATGCTAAAAGGTTTCCACACAAACGGCTACTCCCTCCTCCGGCGGCGCCCCTAGTGAGGTGCCCCCCGGCGGCCACTTTTTCTACATTTTTCTACATTTTTCTACATTCCCTCATAGTTCTACTAGGGTTATGCGCGGCGAATTGGTGTATGAGAAGCGTTCAGAGCTTGGTCGCGTCCCGTCGCGACGGGACCGGAAACGCATGTATGACAGCCCTCTCCATAAAGACGCGGTCACCCGGGCGCCTCTCCGAGCCTCTAGCACGGTTCCCCCGTCCGGTCCGCCCCGGCGGCGCTCGTCTGCGGACGCCGCTGTATGCCGTTCTGCTGACCCTGGTGTGGGCCGCCACTGCCCCTGCCCAATCGGTCGCCCCGGAACTCACGGTGGTCCCGCTCGTCTCTGGCCTGCGCGTGCCGTGGGGGCTCGCTTTTGCGCCCGACGGGGGAGAACCGGGCCGGGGTGGCGGGCGAGGGGTATCTGGAGAATCCGGGGGCGGATTCGTTCCAGAGCGGGATTGGGGTGATCTCGGGCTGGGTGTGTGAGGCGGAGCAGGTGGAGATTGCGATTGGGGCGCTGGGGCGGCAAGTCGCCGCCTACGGCACCGAGCGGCTGGACACCGAAACCGTCTGTGGGGACACGGACAACGGCTTTGGCTTGCTGTTCAACTGGAACCGGCTGGGCGCCGGAGAGCATACGGTGCGGGCGCTGGTGGATGGCGTCGCGTTAGGCTGGGCCACGGTATGGGTGACGACGGTGGGGGAAGGGGAGGAAGAGGAGTTTCTGCGGGGGGCCGAGGGCGAGTGTGTGGTGGAGGACTTCCCCATGCCGGGCGAGACGGTGACATTGGAATGGCAGCAGAATAATCAGAATTTTGTGATTACGGATGTGGAGTGAGCCCCCTCCGGGGTCCTAGGCGTGCGCGCCGGCCGGCCGCCAGAAGCATCTTTTTCGCCTTATTTTCGCCTTCTTCCATCATTTTTTTGCGATTTCCGTCACTTTTTTTCGGAAACCTCATAACATTACTAGGGTCATGTGTGGCGGATTGTCGTATGGGGAGTGTTTAGAGCCTGATCGCGCCACCCCGCGCCGGGCTCCAAACGCACGTATGAAACACCCTTTCCATATGCGATCACCGGGGGCTTCGCCTCGCCGACCCGACCCTCTAGCACATTTGCCCCCCATTGTCAGCGCCGGAGACCCTTCCCGGCCGCCCGGTGGGGCCGTGCGCCCCCCATGCCCACCCACAGGCCCGTCCGCACCATTCCGTCTGACACTCACAGTCACACCGCCTCGACCGGAGGTGTCCTGAAAGGAGTCGTCTATGACCTCGCATCGCAAATCCCCTCGCCGGCATCCCCCCCCACCTGGCGTGGCTAGTCCCATGCCTCACACGTCTCAGATGGGCGGCAGCCCTTTTGGGGTTTGGTGTTGTATTCCTGTTCTATCAGACGGCCCATGCCGCTTCATGCGTGCCGGTGCTGGATGGCCAGGAATCGTTCGGCAACCCTTATTGGCTTTCGAATTACTACCTGAACTCTTTGATGCACCCGCATCAGCATGAGACATATCCGGAGGTTCAGTTGACGTGGAATCCGTACACGGGGAGTAAGACTCTCACCGGCTACAAAGTGGTGGCTGAGGATGCTTATACGACTGATGGCGGTCTCTCGACAAGTATTAGGACACTGGCCAAAATGCCGTTGTACGTGACAGTGGGTAAGGATACGCGCCAGGTCAGGATGCCGAATATGGCATCGCATTTTCGCACATGGGTCGTGTATGCCTTGTTTACTAATGGATCATCTCAAAAAATCGCCTCGACATCCCTTATCTGCGGACAGGATGTCCGCGAGAATCGTTCTCAGGATGGGGAGTACGTGTACGTTGAGCTCGTGGCCACAAACGGGACGACGCGTGAACCCAAGGCAATCAGTTATTCCGACTGGTCGGGGAATAAGACAGGGAAAAGTTGTCATTATGATTTACCGGATGAGTACGCTAGGGGAGTTAATCCTGGTGCGATTGATGGAGATCCAGCGCACTATCCTTTCACGGATTCATGGAACGGGGGTGATCCCGTAGTGGGTGAACTTGTGGATGATACGGTGTATGAGTGCACTACAACCAAACCGACCGCGCATCTGGCCGGCGAATGGGATATTACGCCGATCACATTTACGCATGGCGAAGCGGTCCCGTGCACGCCCACTGACTGCAACCCGGTCCCGTGGACTGTCGATGAATGCCAAGCTGCATACGAAGCCGACGATGACGAGAGGCTGTGCCCGATCCTTGTTGAATCTCTCGGTACCTGCGAAAATGAACGCGATGCCTGCAACGGCGATCTCAGAACCTGCGAAAATGAACGCACTGACTTCCAAGAATCTCTCACTGGATGTCAAAGAAATCTCGATGAATGCCGTTCTAACGAGTGCCCAGAGATAACGTTGACTCTCACTCAATGCCAAGCTACATATCCCGCTAGCTGCGACGTGGAATGCCCTCCCACTGAAGAGTGCGGCGCGTGGACTCTCACTCAATGCCAAACTGCATACTTACCCGGGATGCTGTGCCCGTTCCTTGCTAGCGATCTCACTGAATGCCAAGATAAATCCGCTGACTGCAATCCCCCTCCTGATGTCAACACAGATAATCCCCCTGATAACAATAGCGGCGGGGGGAACAAGAGCGGTGGGGGCGGAGGGGTAGCACTCACTCCTATTCATGGTATGTGCGGTCAGCGTGCATATACGTGTGACGAAGGAATAATGGGAAACAAGGATTTCGGTGACGAAACATTTGAGTGGGAGTGTCTCGGCGAAAATGATGGGCGAACAGTGCCCTGTTCGTCGCTCCGTACAACCGCTTTTCTCGATACTCCGCAAGATGGGAAGAACGTCAGCGGCATTAGCGTTGTCCACGGCTGGCTCTGTGAAGCAGACTCGGTAGGCTTTCAATACAAAGCTGGCGAGGATGGTTGGAGTGATCGTGTTACCGTTCCATACGGCGGTGAACGCCTCGATACCGAATTCAATTGCGGACATCCCCATACTGGCTTTTCCACCGCGATAAACTGGAGTCGCTTACCGGAGGGTCCGAACAGGATTCGCATACTCGTTGACGGGTCTACATGGCGTGAAGTGCAAGTCGACGTCACATCGTTCGGCATAGAATTCCTTCGCGGTGTGGAGGGAGAATGTGTCGCACCGGACTTTCCGACTGCTGGTCAGACAACCATTGCAGAATGGCACCAGTCGCAACAGAATTTCGTGATTACGGATGTCGAATAAGGGCAAGCACAGCAGCGGGTAGGGGCGTGACTCCTGCCCGCCGTTTATTGCCTACGGACTACAGGTCAAGCGGTCCCGGGGGGCGTTTTGACAGGCTATGGTGTCGGTGACGCCCGAGGCGAGCAGGGCGCAGGCATTGGTAATCGCCGCCATCTGGGCCTCATGCTCGGTGGCCCCGTCCACCGCACGGCAGACCTGACGGCCGTGGAAGGTAATGCAGACCTCACAGCGGACACCACCAATCTGGAAGGTCGAATAGACGACAATCGCCATCAGCGCCAGAATCACGCCCAGCGCCAGCCAACTCGTCCGCTTCATAGCCAGGTCATATTCCTTTGTGTGTGAGACTGCTATGTTTCCGCCCGAACAAAAGAGTAAACGTGTCCAGCATCTGTATGTCTATTGGAGGACACGTTTACTCTTCGGTGTGTAGCATAGCTTCAAACGCTCCGCAGCCGCTCCCCCATCAGCTATGAACTGGATCTGGTTCGGCCTTATTGTCGGCTCCGTTGTGACCGCCGCCTTCAGCGGCAAGATGGCCGAGGTTACGGCCGCCTCAATAGACTCGGCCAAATCCGCGGTAACGCTGGCCATCGGTCTGGTCGGGGTGATGGCCTTCTGGCTGGGCATGCTGCGCATCGTGCAAGTCGGCGGTTTTCTGCACACCCTGGCGCGCTGGCTGCATCCCCTCATGCTGCGCCTGTTTCCCGACGTTCCGGCCGACCATCCCGCCCTGAGTGCCATGATTATGAATATCGCCTCCAATATGCTGGGCCTGGGCAACGCGGCCACCCCCTTCGGTATCAAGGCCATGCAGGAGCTCGATAGCCTCAATCCTCACAAAGGCACGGCGACCAACGCCATGGTCTTATTCCTGGCCATCAATACCTCGAATGTTGCCCTGGCCCCGCTTGGCGTGATCGCGCTCAGAGCGTCGATAGGCTCAGAAAACGCGGCGGGTATCTGGTTGCCCACGCTGCTGGCTACCTCGTTCTCTACCTGCGTTGGCATTCTCGCGGCCAAGCTCTTGCAGGGCTTGCCCGCGTTCAGGGTGGACGACCGAGCCGCTGAGCAGGAAGAACACGCCGCTGAGATTGACCTGCCGGATGAGGAAGCACTGGGCACTGAACAGCCGACCTCACGGTCGGGCTACCTGCTGGCCCTCTCATCCGTTGGTGCAATAGGCGTCGCCTTTCTCTTGTTCCTGCAAGCCGGCCTGAGCGAGGGTCAGACGCTTGGTCCGCTGCTGCGTAACGCCGTATCCGGCTGGCTGCTGCCGGTGCTGATCGTGGTGATGCTGGGCTACGGCATTGCCAAAAGAGTGGCGGTGTACGATGCCATGATCGAAGGGGCAAAAGAGGGCTTTCAGGTTGCCATCAGGATCATTCCGTTTCTGGTCGCCATTCTTGTTGCCGCCGGCATGTTTCGCGCCTCGGGTCTATTGGACGTGATGATTGCTTGTGTGCAGCCCCTCCTGAGCCTGATCGGGTTCCCTGCCGAGGCATTGCCGATGGCCATCCTGCGGCCCTTATCCGGCTCCGGCGCCTACGCCATTATGGCCGAGATCATGCAAGCCGAAGGGCCGGACAGCCTGGTCGGCTATCTCGTTTCCACCCTCCAGGGCAGCACGGAAACGACCTTTTATGTCTTGGCCGTATATTTTGGCGCGGTGGGCGTGGTCCGCATTCGACACGCCCTGGTCGCCGGGCTGACGGCGGACCTGGCGGGGGTCATCGGGGCGGTTGTCGCCGTCCAGTGGCTGTTATCCTGTTAACCACGGCTGGACGGCGTTCGTATCAGACCTTCGTCAGGCAGAGCCTACTCGGGAGACGAGGCTGCTTGGGCGCCGGCGCGCAGTTCCTCCACATCGTCCGGGTCGGGCATGACAACAAACTCCGGGTAGGCTTCGATGCCGAGTTCCATGGCATCCTGGCCGACCTCTTCGACGCTGCGCGAAACCCGGACGCCGACGGTCTTTTCCAGCGCCAGCCAGAGTCCCCACGAAGTCCCGAAGACAAACACGCCCACCGCCAGTACCCCGAGGAGCTGGACGCCGATATTGCCGCCCGCCGCGATACAGACCGCCAGCGTCCCCCAGATACCGGCCAACAGATGGGCCGGTATCGCGCCGACCACGTCGTCCAGCTTCATATTCTCCAGCAGCTTGGTGCCGGACAAACACACCACCCCGCCAATCGCTCCGATGATGACCGCCCAATACGGCTCGACGATATCCGGTCCGGCGGTAATCGAAACGAGGCCGGCAATCGCACCGTTCAGGACGGCCAGCAGATCGACCCGCCCGAGCAAGGGCCGTGAGACGACCAGGGCGGCCACAACCCCCGCGGACGCTGCCAGGTTCGTGTTCGCCAGCACATTGCTCATGGCTACTGCGTCCACCGCGCCGGCCAGGGCGAGTTGCGAGCCGCCGTTAAAGCCGAGCCAGCCAAACCACAGAATGAGAACGCCCAAGGTGACGAACGGGACGTTCGAGGGGGGCGTGGGCTTGACGCTGCCGTCGGGCCGGAACTTGCCTATTCTTGGCCCCACGACCATGGCGCCGGCCAGCGCCGCCCAGCCGCCGGTCGAATGCACAATGGTGGAACCGGCGAAATCCTGAAAGCCCATTTGATTCAGCCAGCCCCCACCCCATGTCCAAGCCCCGACAATAGGATAGATAATGGCCGTCAAAACGGTCGTGAAGGCCAGAAACGACCACAGCTTGACCCGTTCGGCCAGGGTGCCGGAAACAATCGAGGCGGCCGTGGCGACAAAGACCATCTGAAAGAACCAGTCCGACATGGTGGCGTAGCCGTTCGCAACGACCGCGGCCTGGGCCTCTGTCTGGCCGGACAACAGGGCCAGTTCGTCGGCCGAAGGACCGTACAGCAAGGTCACCGAGCCGACCCAGGAGCCGACCTCGACGTACATCAGATTGTAGCCGATGAAATAGTAGGCCAGCCCGGCAACCGCATATAGCCCGATATTCTTGAGACAGATGACCGAGGCGTTCTTGGTGCGCACCGAACCGGACTCCAACATGGTGAAGCCCGCGCACATCCACATTACCAGCGCTCCCCAGATGAGGAAGGAGAAGGTGTTCAGAACAAATTGTGACTCTTCGTCCACAGCCGCCTGTACGCTGTCAACCCCGCAAAAGAGGCTGAGAACCGCTAGCAAGGCTCCTGTTTTCACGACGCTACGACCGGACCTGTCTCGTGCGTCTCTGCCTCTGTTCATGCTCGCCTCCAATCCAGTCTCGGGTAACCGGCTGCCACAAGTACGAACAAGCGGATGCAGGCAGTCTCGGGCAAGGCCAGAGTCCTGCATGTATTCCCCGGGGAGGGGGAGTCCTCAGACCGATAAGGCTTCGGACTTCTCTACCGTATACTTCTTTGCGTCCAGGGCTCCGGCCAGCAGGCTGGGCGCTTCTTTGAGGAAATTTTGGAGATGCTCGGTCTGAAAATGGGCGGCCAGCGCCTCTTCCGACTCCCATTCCTCGAAGAGGAAGAAGGTATGTTCAGCGGTTGCCGCAGTGTGGAATTGATAACTGATGCAGCCCGGCTCCTTGAGCGTCTCCTCCACCATCTTGGCGGCAAGTGCCTTGGCATCATCCCAGCGTTCGGCCTTGACCGGGATTGTCCCCGCAATAACGATCATGCGTCTCCTCCTTTTCTGTTGAGTACGTTGAGATATCGGGCGGCTGAGATCATGGCAGACCCAGACTCAAAGGACAAGAGGAAAATGCTCTGGAAGCAGGTGAGGGAACGTGGCTGGGCGTCAGGGGAACTATTGTTAATATCTGTCAAACATGGTTAGCGAACAAGCGGCCAACAAGGCTGCGCCGTCTCGTTGTCAAAGGTCTGTCCACGGTCTAATATACGATAATAATGGCTGAGCCGATAAACGTTCTCGCCTAACAAGGTGATGTTATGTCCTGCTATATAATCTCATACGACCTTCGGAAGCGGAATCAGAGCGATTATCAATCCCTCTATAAGGCCATAAAAGCCTATGGAACTTGGGCTCGAATTACTGATTCAACCTGGGCTATCGTAACGGACGAATCCGCGGTCGAAATTAGGGATTATCTCCTCAAAAATATCGATGAAGATGATCGGTTGTTTGTAGTGAAGTCGGGTGTTGAAGCCGCGTGGCAGGAAGTGCGTTGTAGGAATGAGTGGTTAAGGAAACAGTTGTAAACATGGAACAATCCGAGAGTCCACCAGAAAAACAGCCGAAGATTCGCCGGGGACGGGTTGATTCGCTTTCCCTCTATGAGATTACTGACTATGAACTCAATGTGCTCGCAACCGGATCGCCCAGTTCGATCTTTCTGAATTTTGCAATCTTCTCTCTTTCCGTTGCAAGCTCGTTTCTCGCCGCGCTCCTGAGTACCACCATAACCGATCGTGTTTTTACAGTCTTTGTCCTCGTGGTTGTCATCTTCTTTATTTCCGGTATCGTCCTCCTTAGTCTCTGGGCTCGTGATCGCAAATCAATGTCTGAGATTATCCGCAGAATTAAGGCGAGGATTCCCCCCGACCATATAGAAGAGGGTTGATTGTTTGAGACTTCGTGCCCCGGTGGATAAGCTCACTCTTATATCTCCGGTGTAGCCAGTATTTTCTTATGCTAGGTAAAATATTTGACTATAGTCAAAAACGAATATTCCGAGGTATTGAGACCATCCATTCGGCCAAAAATGGACGCTTTCCAACAGACCCTCTGCACGAGCTTCACGAGAGGAGCAGGGCAGGGTAGAGTGGGAAGCATATCAGAAGAAGGAGGGCACGATGTCGGATTTTGAATCTGTTTTGTATGAGACCCCTGCGGAGCACGTAGTGCGCATTGTATTGAACCGACCCGAGACACGAAACGCGCAGGATACCAAGCTGCTGTATGCATTGAATGCGGCCTTTGACCGGGCGGCACAAGACGACACGGTCAAGGTGATTATCCTGGCCGCAAACGGGCCACATTTTTCGTCCGGCCACGATCTGCGGGAGCCCAACGTGTATGAAAAAATGTCCGAATTCGACACGGTGGGAACGTGGTGCGGGTTTACCTGCGCCGGTGCGGAAAGGCAGATGGCGCGCGAGAAAGAAATCTACGTCGGCTTTTGCGAACGCTGGCGTAATATTCCCAAGCCAACCCTGGCCGCGGTACAAGGCAAGGTCATTGCCGGGGGGCTGATGCTGATCTGGCCCTGCGATATCATTATCGCCAGCGACGATGCCCAATTCTGCGACCCGGTGGTGAACTTTGGTATCGGCGGCGTCGAGTTCTTCGCTCACCCCTGGGAAGTCGGCGCGCGTAAGGCCAAGGAGATGCTGTTCACCTCGGACTGGCTATCGGTCGAAGAGGCGCAGCAACTCGGTATGGTGAATCAAATCGTCCCGCGCGAGAAACTCGACGAGACCGTATTGGCCATGGCCCGGAAGATCGCAAAAAAATCTCTGTTTGCCCTGAAGCTGACCAAAGAGGCGGTCAACGCGGCGGAAGACGCACAGGGCCGGGTACAATCCATGCAAACGTCTTTTGCCCTGCATCAACTTGCCCACACCCACTGGCTGGAGCAGTACGGCGTGCTCCTGGACCCGACCGGCTTGCCGCCTGAGACCGCCAAGGCCCTGGGCGCAAAACTCAAGCACAAAGAGAGCTGAGGACGAGCAAAGAGGAAACGTGTCCAGCATCTAGGCGCTATTGGAGGACACGTTGCCTCTTCGAGTCAGGGGGCTGGTTTCCAGCCTCCCTGCGGCCGGATGTTCCTGGCTTCGGGAATAACGCTGGCGCTGAACTGCTGCATCTGGTCTTCGAGTTCTGACAACTGCCCGGACGGACAGTCAAAGAAACACACCAGCAGCCCATAGCCTTGTGTGGCAAAGCCGTGGAGGTCTTCGAGGATTTGTTCCGCCGTGCCCGTACAGATGCGGCGGGGCCGCTCTTGACTGAGCGGGTCGGCGGACGAGGTGAGGCGGGCGGAACTCACGCCCATCATGATAAATTCAGCGTGCGGGCGACCGATTGCGTCCAGCTCTGTTCGGATTATTTTCTGTTCTTTGGCGTAACGGTCCGGCCGCGCAAACGGATCGAGAAAAATCGGATAAAAGCCGTCGCATAAGCGTGCCGCCCGCCGGGCGCCGCCAGGGGTGACACCGCCATAGATAATCGGCGGCGGCTGTTGGCGCGGCTTGGGGTCCATGGACAGAGCGGCAAACTGATAGAAGCGCCCCTGGTAGCTGACGACATCGTCCGTCCAGGCGCGTTTATAGACCTGAATACACTCGTCCGTCCGCGGGCCGCGTTCGGCATAGGGAATACCGAGTGCGGCAAACTCCTCCTGCATCCAGCCGGCGCCAACGCCGAACAGCAGCCGTCCGTTCGAGAGCTGATCGATGGTCGCAAACTGGCGGGCGTCGCTGAGCGGGTTGCGATAGGGCGAGATGAGAACGCTCGTGCCGAGCTTGAGGCTGGTCGTCGTGTGGGCCACGGCGCCCATCACCACGGCGGCATCGAACATGGTATGGCGCGACTCGTAGGCGCGGCTGCCCGAGGCGTTGGCGACATGCTCGCTTTCCGACGCCATGGGCATACACACATGGTCCGGGAACCACATGGAGTGAAAGCCCAGGCGTTCGGCGAGTTGGGCGGTCTCTACGGGCCGGAGCCGGTCCGCGGGCAGGGAGCGCGCCAGGACGTTCTGGTCGTCCCGATAGGCTAAACCGTGCGTGGTGGCATATATGCCGATTTCCATAGGTATTCCTTGTGGTTAGGGGGTAGAAGTTGCAGCAGGTACAAGGCTTGAACGTATTCGCACTTTACATATAGACGACCACATGTAAAGTGCAGATCGGCGTTCAGCGAGGTCTCGGGAATACCGATTCTTCGCCCCTGGGTCGCCTCATGGCCTGAAAGGGTTTGTGATGCTTACTCCTTCAATGTGCTGCCCATGTTGCATGTCTTCGCTGTAGAGGGTTTTACAGCCTGCGGCGAGCGCAGAGGCAACGATCAGGCTGTCGTAAAAGCTGAGTCTGTAGCGGGTTTGCAGGTCGAGGCCACGTTGGTAAAGCGTCCGGGTCGGATTGACGCGCCAAAGAGGTATCAAGACGCGGTCCAATATTTGTCGAGCTTTCTCAGGCGTTGCATTGAGTTTTCGGGTGATGACGTTAATCGTCTCCTGGACGACCTGATAACTGATGCAACCGGTTTCGTTTTCCAATGCCTGTTGAACCAGACGCTCTGCTCTCTCGCGTTTGTCGTCATCGGTTTCATCAAACAGGTAGACGAAGATGATTGGTGTCGAGGAAGTTTTCAACGCTCATTCATTTCGTCCCGAGTGAACTTCCGCCCCCCAGTGAATATGCTGCCTTGCAGCTCACGGATGACTTTCATGGCTTCGGCAGCCTGCTGTTTGCGTCCAACGTAGTCCTCGAGCCACAACCGAAATTGCTCGTTTAAGGTCGTATGCTCTGCCACAGCGCGCTGGCGGGCTGCTTCAATCAGGTTCTCGTCGGCGCTCAAGGTAATGTTTTTCACAACCCCCTCCTTACTGGCGGGGCAACACTTCTCTAGTGTACGCTATTTTCGTGTAGAGACGAGAGGAAGCGGCAACCGCTCCCCGATCAGCTTGAAGAAACGAAAGGGCGCATTGTGGGAATCTATGAGGTTGAGGGTGGAACAAGGGCGTGGCCGTGTTCTCTCCCCTACGAAACGGCCCGATTACGCCGCGTGCTGCTCCAGTGCGGCCTGGATTGCTCCGTTGTCGGGAAAGACGCCGGTTTCGAGCTTGGAGTAAATCTTTGTCCCGTTGACAATGACCTCGAACCGACCGTCGTCATACGGGACCAGGGTCAGGCCCTGCACCTGTTGTTTATTATGGGTCAATACATATTCCGCCAAACTGACGGCTTCCGGCTCATAGCTTCACGCCGCGCAATATTCAATTCGAATATCCATACTGCCTCCTCTGCCTGTGATCCTTACCATAGCGGGAAATCGTACTCAACGAAACGCGCGACGTGGCCTGACTTTGCTTTCTTGACCGGTGTGGTTTATGCTCCGGCCAAGAATCACAAATCCCCTGTGTTACAGGAGGGAGAGTATGAATTGGCGCGATCAATGTGGTGACAAGCTGGTCTCTGCTCAAGAAGCGGTCGGGTGTGTGCGGAACGGCGACTCCGTACAGTTCAACTGGCTGCACGCAACCCCGCTGTCGCTGTGCGAGGCCCTGCTCGGACGTACAGAAGAACTGCGCGAGGTGAAAATCGGCACCATAGGGCCGCTCTTTGACTGGGACCAACCCGGCGCGGACCAGGCCTTCACCATTCAGACCCCCTACCTGGGGGTGACCACCCGCCCGCTCATGGGCAAAGAGAATATGGACTTCATTCCGGTGATGTATTACCGCCGGGGTGAACTCCCGCCGGGCATCGTCTGCGACGTGTATATGACCCCTGTTTCCGCGCCCGACAGGCACGGCTATTGCAGTTTCGGGCATGGCCTGTTCATGTCCAAAACCATGGCCGCCGCGGCGCGAACGGTCGTGGCCGAGGTCCAGGACGACCTTATCCGAACCGGCGGGGAGAATTATATCCATGTGTCCGAGATCGACTACTTTGTGGAACCCACGCGGCCCGCGGCCGCACTCCCGGCTACGCAGCGCAACGAAGAAGAAGTCGCGCTGACGGAGGTCATCTGCACCCTGGTGGCCAGTGAGCTCATTCACGACGGCGATACCATCCAAATCGGTCTGGGCAGCGTGTCCTCCCCGCTCGGCATGTATCTAGGCCACAAGAACGACCTGGGTATTCACACCGAGGTGATTCCGGCTGGCATTGCCCGCCTGGTGCAGGAAGGCGTGATTACCGGGAAGTATAAGACCGTGAACCCCGGCAAGGTGGTTGCCAGCGCCGGGGTCGGGGTGTTCCCGGATGAGCTGGCGATTATTGATGGCAACCCGAAATTCGAGTTTTACGACTTTACCTACACGGATGATTTACGCCTGCTGGTCAATCAAGAACACTATGTTGCCGTCAATAACGCCCTGGCCGTGGACCTGGGCGGGCAGGCCTGCTCCGAGTCGTTCGGTCCGTTCATGTATACCGGCACGGGCGGCCAGACCATTTTCACCATCACCGCGGCCTACTGTAATCCGGGTCGGTCGGTGATCGTCACGCCGTCGAGCGCCGTCGTGGGCGGCCGCCGCGTCTCTCGGATTGTGCCCATGCTTGAGCCCGGCAGCGTGGTGACGGCGCAGCGGACCTTTGTTGACTATGTGGTGACCGAATTCGGGATTGCCGAACTCAAGGGCAAGTCCCTCAAGCAGCGCGCGGCCGCCCTCCTGGAGGTTGCCCATCCCGATTTTCAGCCCGACCTCAGACGGGAAGCCGAGCGCATTTATCATATCTGAGACCCCTAAATGTAGGGGCAACCCCCTGTGGTTGCCCGGCCCGGTCGTTGGCCGCATGAAATCATGAAATTCACCAATCGTTTGGCGACACAGACGAGCCCCTATTTGCTCCAACACGCCCACAACCCGGTGGACTGGTACCCGTGGGGCGAGGAGGCTTTTGCCAAAGCCAAAGCTGAAGACAAACCGATTCTGCTGAGCGTCGGCTATTCGGCCTGTCACTGGTGTCATGTCATGGCCCACGAATCCTTTGAGAACGAACCCATCGCGGCGCTGATGAATAAGCTGTTCGTCAACATCAAGGTTGACCGGGAAGAGCGGCCGGATGTCGATGAAATCTATATGAATGCGGTCCAACTGCTGACCGGCCGCGGCGGCTGGCCGATGACGGTGTTTCTCACCCCGGACGGCAAGCCGTTCTATGGCGGAACCTATTTCCCGCCTGAGGATCGGCATAACATCCCCGCGTTTCCGCGCGTCCTGGCGGGTATCGCCCAGGCCTATCGGGAGAAACCCGCGGACGTGACCCAATCGACCGCCGAGATTCTGTCCCGGCTTGAGCAACTGGCCCGGCGTGAACAAACGACGCGACCGCTTGAAGTCTCGGTGCTGGAGAAAACGGCTGAGGAGTTGGCCCAACATTACGACGAGACCCACGGCGGGCTGGGTCAGGCTCCCAAATTCCCGAACACCTCCGTTTTCTCGCTGTTTTTACGTCATGCCCACGCCACTGGAAATCAGCGCTATCTTGACATGAGCACGCATACGCTACGCAAAATGGCCCAGGGCGGCATGTATGACCATCTCGGGGGAGGCTTTCACCGCTATTCGGTCGACGAGCACTGGCTGGTGCCCCATTTTGAGAAGATGTTGTACGACAATGCCCTCCTGGCCCGGCTCTATCTTGAGGGCTACCAGGCCAGCGGAGAGCCCTTCTTTCGGCAGGTTGTGGAGGACATGCTGGCCTATGTCGGGCGGGAGATGGTCAGCCCGGAGGGGGGATTTTATTCAACCCAGGATGCCGACTCGGAAGGCACAGAGGGCAAGTTCTTTGTTTGGGACCAGGACGAAGTGATGCGGCTATTGGGTGACGAGGTAGGGGAGATATTCTGTCGTTATTACGATGTGACGGAGGGCGGAAATTTCGAGCACAAGAACATCCTGCATCCGACCCTGGAACTGGAGCAACTGGCCCGGCTCTTTCGGCGTGAGGTGGACGACATGCGGCAGTTGATCGGTCAGGCCAGAGACCGCCTCTTTGCCGTCCGTGAACAGCGGGTGAAACCCGGCCGCGATGAGAAAATTCTGACCAGTTGGAACGGGCTCATGATTTCGGCATTTGCCGAGGCGTATAAGGTCTTGGGCCATCCCGACTATCTCGAAGTCGCCCGGCGCGGTATCCGTTTCATTCAGACTTCGATGTGTCATGCAGGCCGCTTGCGGCGCAGTTATACGAACGGGCAAGCCAAATTCAACGCCTATCTTGACGACTACGCCTGCTTCGGCGCGGCCTTACTCGACGTGTATGAGGCGACCTTTGAGCCAGCCTATCTGGACGAGGCCGTGGCTGTGACCGACGTGCTGCTGGAGCGCTTTTGGGACGCCCAGGAGGGCGGCTTCTTTTTTACCAGCTCCGACCACGAAGCGCTGATCAGCCGCTCAAAGTCGGCTTTTGACGGGTCTGTTCCGTCGGGGAACTCGGTGGCCGCTGCCGTCCTGCTGCGCCTGTATTATGCCACCGGGCAGCCGGACTATCTGACCAAGGCGGAAACGATCTTCCGGCTGTTCTACGACGCCCTGGAGCAAAACCCCTTCGGTTTCAGCAATATGCTGTGCGGGCTGGATTTTTACCTGCGCCGGCCCCAGGAAATCGTGCTCCTGGGAGACCCGACCGCCTCTGAAACCACCGCGCTGCTGCACAACATACACGCCAGTTTTATTCCCAATAAGACGCTGCTGTGTTTCGACCCGGCCCAGCCGCCGCGGCGCGGTGTGCCCGGACTCCTCGCAGGCAAGACGCGAATTGATGACAAACTGACCGCCTATGTCTGTCATAATTTTGCCTGTTCCTTGCCGGTGACAAGCTGGGAAGAGCTACGACCACTGATTATGCAGGATGGACTGTGATTCGTGTGATGAGACCGGCCTGATGGGAGGGGGTTATGCGATTTATGAGCGGACTCTTACAGGTTGTTTTTTTTCTGGCTGTGGTGTGGGCGTCTCTCCTGGCCGCCGGGCTTATTTCCAACGATCTGCCGTGGAGTGACCCCCCAGGAGTAGGAACCCGGCTGCTGACCTATCTGACAACGAATATTGCGGAAACAACACCGGACACCGCCTTTCCCGAACTCCGGCCACGCAGGTATGCAGCGCCGGCGGCCTTGATGTTTGATGTTGCCCGCCGGGCCGCTGATGCACTTCAGTGGGAGTCAAGCACGGTTGACCCTGAAGCGCGGAAAATAGAAGCCGTGGTGACCACTAAAATCATTAAGTTCAAGGACGATGTCACTATCTGGGTCGAGGCTGACGGGGAGGAGCGGAGTACGCTCTTCGCGCGGTCTGCCTCGCGTGTCGGCTTGAACGATTTAGGGGCCAATACCCGCCACCTCATGAACCTGTTTGAAACCGTGGATATCATCGCGCCGGTAACGGCCCTCGTGGCTGAAGAGGAAGTAGCTGAAGAGGAAGTGACTGAAGAATCTCAGACCTCTCCCGAGGCAATGCCTACTGAGAGTGCTGCCCCGCCTGCAACCGAAGATCCGTCACAGGAATAATGCCGGAACGATGCCTCAGCAGCCGCGGGTCGAGATCGTCTATTGTACGCGAAGAGGAAACGTGTCCTCCAATAGACATGCAGATGCTGGACACGCTTCCTCTTTATGCCGCTGGCTCTTGCGGGCGGGCTGGATGGCGCAAGAACTGCTCACCACTTTTCCGGACGAACTGGGCGAGGTGGCGTTGGTTCCGGGTGGAGGCGGCGTCTTTGAAATACGGCTGAATGATGAACTGCTCTGGTCACGCCGTGAACGGGGCGGTTTTCCTGAAATCAAAGCCCTCAAACAATCCATCCGAGATAAAGTCGCCCCGCACAGGAGCCTGGGCCACACCGATCGTTAATGGCATCACAGCGTGACCTGGGTTGAAATTTCCATTGCCGCCGGCGTTTTCCTGACCCTGCGGAACGCGCTGGCGCGAACCCTGTCCGGCCGGGTGTCTCCCGTCCTTATCAGTTGGGCGCGTTTTGCGTTTAATCTGCCGTTCTCGGGCCCGGCTGTGCTCATGCTGATGGCCGCCAGCGGCCTACCGCAGTTGTCGTTCGCGTTCTATGGATATTGTTTTTTGACCGGGGTCACCCAGATTCTTGCCAATATCGCCCTGGTCTCGGCCTTTCAGCATACCAACTTCGCGCAGGCCATTGTCCTGCACAAACTGGAGGTGCTCTTCACCGCCCTGTGTGGCGTGGTGTTTTTTGCGGAACATCCCTCGGCCCTCGGCTGGGTCGGTATTAGCGCTTCCAGCCTGGGTGTGATGCTGATGAATCTCGGCAAAGCGGGCGGGCCGGCGGGCTGGCGTCGAGCCCTGCATTTTGACTGGGGAGCCTTACTCGCCGTTGGGTGCGCCGTCTTTCTGGTGTTCGCCAGTTTTCTGTTGAAAGAGGCCACCACGGAGTTTGCGGTCTTAAACCCCCACTTTGGAACAAGTCGCTTCGAGGCCGCCGTGCACGCCGTGTTTCATACCACCTGGATGGAGGTTGTGCTGCTGACGGCCTACCTGTGGTGGCTGAAACGCGAGGAATTACACAATATTACAACCCACTGGAGGCGGATGTCGCTCATCGGGGCAGTGAGCTTCGGCGGCAGCATCTGTGCCTTCTGGTCATACTCGCTGACCCTGGTGGTGTACGCCAAGGCGGTTGCCCAGATTGAAGCCGTCGTGGCCATAGGGCTGGCGCTCGTGCTGTGGCGTGAACAAGAAGTCTGGCGTCAGCTCCCCGGCATCGTCCTTGTCGTGAGCGGGATAGCGCTGATTCTGCTGGGGTGAGCGGATAGGGCCATGCATCCCGGCAGATTTGCCACTAGGGGGCAAGGTAACGGACTAAGGGGTAGTGGTTCAGTTTTACATCGCTTTTGCCCTCTGCCGGCGTAGCGCCGCCCCCCTCCCTCGCCCTCCCCTCCAGGGGGAGGGAATGTTCGCTCCCTCTCCCCTGGAGGGAGAGGGCTGGGGTGAGGGGGAATAAGCAAACTGAACCACTACCGACTAAGGCTACGGCCGTGCCTATGATGGTTCCTGCAATGGTCAGCGTAGACACCAGCATAAACTTGTATACATCCTGAAAGCCTTTGTGTACGTCCTGAAAGCTTTTATGGACGTCCTGAAAGCCTTTCGCCATGTCCTCCCGCAAGCCCACGATGTCAGCTTTTACCTCTGACTTCACCTCGTCCAGGTCTGCCTTGGTGGCAACGGTGGCGCTGAGGGCTTCCTGTAGCGAACTGGTTAAGGTGTCCGCTTGCTGTTGTGTGAATCCCCCCTCACGGAGTTGTGTGGAAAACTTCAACGTATCGAATGGGCTGGTTCCGCTCATGGCCGGCGCTCCTCGACGACAGGACAAGGCTACCAGACCCAATATCAAGGGGGAAGAGCGGGGGGTTGTCATACTTCGTCGGGGTCTGGGTAGACATAGTTTTTGAAACCACTACGATCTTTTCTGGAAACCCAGCCTGGCACTATGCGCCACCCCTCCGAGGAGGGACGAGGGCAGAAACGGAGAGTCTTAGCGTGAGCCTACCACAATCGAGTCGTTTACAATTTACTCAGGATCTCACCATCTGTCGTATTCTCAACGGCTTATGGCAGGTGTCCGGAGGGCACGGGCGCATTAATCCCCAAGCCGCGGTCCGGGAGATGTTTGACTATCATGAGGCTGGCTTCACCTCGTGGGATCTTGCTGATCACTATGGCCCGGCTGAAGATTTTATGGGCGATTTCCGGCGTCAGCTCGCGCAGTCGCGCAGTACTGAAGCACTGCCTGGCATCCAAGCCTTTACCAAATGGGTCCCGCGCCCTGGTCGTATGACACGCGAGGTAGTAGAGCAAAATATCGACATCTCTTTACGTCGCATGGATGTGGAGACGCTTGATCTCTTGCAGTTTCACTGGTGGGACTACGGCGACAAACGCTATTTGGATGCACTCAAACACCTCTCCGATCTCAAAGAAGCAGGCAAGATTCGTCATCTTGCCTTGACCAACTTCGATACCGAGCATCTCAAAATCATTACCGAACACGACATCACAATCGTTTCCAATCAAGTCCAGTTCTCCCTGATCGACCGCCGGCCAGAGATCGAGATGATCCCGTTTTGCCAAGCGCATGACATCCAGTTGCTGACCTATGGGACAGTGTGCGGCGGGCTGCTGTCCGAACAGTTTCTTGGCCGGCGTGAGCCGGACCAATGGTCGCTGAAGACGGCCAGCCTTCAGAAATATAAACAGATGATCGATGCCTGGGGTGGGTGGCAACTCTTCCAGGAACTGTTGGGCTGTCTCAAGGATATTGCCGAGAAGCATGCAGTCAGCATCGCTAACATCGCCACCCATTACATCCTCACCAAACCTGGTGTGGCTGGCGTTATTCTCGGCACCCGGCTGGGTGTTTCTGAGCACCGGGCCGACACCGCGCGCGTTTTTGATATGACGCTCGACGCAGGGGAGTTTGAGCAGGTGCATAGCCTCCTGAGCCACTCGAACAACCTCTTTGAGTCCATTGGCGATTGTGGAGATGAGTACCGGCATTAGACTGAGCCTGGCAATCAATAGTATCGTACCGGGACAGGTAAGGAGCGTTGCATGGTGAACCTTCCTTCGCAGGCGCAGGTCGTCATTATTGGCGGTGGCATAATCGGCTGTAGTGTGGCCTATCATCTCTGCAAGCTCGGCCTCAGCGATGTGGTCCTGCTCGAACGCAAAAACCTCACCAGCGGCACGACCTGGCACGCCGCCGGCCTGGTAGGACAATTACGGGCAACGCACAATCTGACCAGACTCGCCCAATATACGACTACGCTCTTGCAAGAACTCGAAGCCGAAACCGGACAGGCGACCGGCTTTAAGCAAACCGGCTCTCTGGCTATTGCCAATAATGCCGAGCGTTTTGAGGAACTCAAGCGCGGCGCGTCCATGGCAAAATGCTTTGGGCTTGAGGTTGAAGTCATTAGCCCACGGGAAGCGGCCGAGCTGTGGCCACTCATGAATGCCTCAGACCTGGTGGGGGCGGTGTATTTACCCGGCGACGGGCAGACCAATCCCACCGATACCACCCAGGCATATGCCAAGGGCGCCAAAATGCGCGGCGCCCGGATTCTTGAAAACGTGAAGGTGACCGGCATTCACCAAAAAGACGGCCAAGTCAGCGGAGTTGCAACCGAACACGGCGACATCCAATCGGAATATGTGGTCAACTGTGCCGGCATGTGGGCGCGGCAGGTCGGGCGCTTGGCCGGGGTCAGTATTCCCCTGCACGCGGCGGAACATTTCTATGTTGTGACCGAGCCGGTCGCCGGGCTGGCTTCCGGCTTGCCGACGCTGCGCGACCCCGGCAGCGCGACGTATTTCAAGGAAGAGGTCGGCTGTGTCCTGGCCGGTTTCTTTGAAGCCCAGGCCAAGCCGTGGGGCAGGGGCGGTACAGCCATTCCCGCAGATTTTGCGTTTGGCACTTTTAGTGAGGACTGGGAGCACCTGGAGGACGTGTTCAACCAGGCGATGCACCGGCTGCCGGCACTGGAGACCGCCGGCATCAAACTCTTCCTCAACGGGCCCGAAAGTTTCACCCCGGACGACCGCTACCATTTGGGCGAGGCGCCCGAGCTCAAGAATTTTTATGTTGCCGCGGGCTTTAACTCCATCGGCATCCAGTCTTCCGGCGGGGCCGGCAAGGTCCTGGCCGAGTGGCTGGCGCACGGCCATCCGCCCATCGATCTGTGGGACGTTGATATTCGACGTAACCGGCCCTTTCAGAACAACCGCCGCTATTTGGAAAAGCGGGTCTCGGAAACCCTGGGCCTCTTATACGATATGCACTGGCCGTTCCGGCAGTATGCAACCAGCCGCAATGTGCGCCTGTCGCCGCTGCACGACCGGCTGGTGAGCCAGGGGGCGTGTTTCGGAGAAGTCGCCGGCTGGGAGCGCGCCAACTGGTTTGCTCCCCCAGGCGTAGAGCCCGTATACCATTATTCGTACGGCAAACAAAACTGGTTTGCCCATTCGGCGGCCGAGCATCGCGCCGTGCGTGAGCATGTCGGTCTGTTCGACCAGACTTCCTTCAGCAAATTTCTCCTCCAGGGGCGGGATGCGCTGAGCGTGCTCAATCGTCTGTGCGGCAACCAGATTGACGTTATGCCGGGCAAGGTTGTCTATACCCAAATGCTGAATGAACGGGGTGGGGTCGAGGCCGACGTGACTATCACCCGCGTGGCTCCGGACCGCTTCTACATCGTGGATGCTGCGGCCACGCAGACAAAAACCTTTTCCTATATACACTCACATATTGCTGCGGACGAGTACGCCTTTCTCACCGATGTGACCTCAGCCTACGCCGTGCTGGGCGTGATGGGCCCGAATGCTCGGACGCTCTTGAGCGGCCTGACCGATGCGGACCTCTCCAATCGGGCATTTCCGTTTGCCAGCGCGCAGGAAATCGACTTTGCCGACGCCAGTCTGCGCGCCATCCGGATTACCTATGTGGGTGAGCTGGGCTGGGAGCTGCACATCCCGACTGAGTTTGCTCTTTCAGTCTACGACGCCATCACCCAAGCCGGTAAGGCCATGTCACTCCAACACTGCGGCTATCACGCGCTCAATTCCTTACGCATAGAAAAAGGCTATCGTCACTGGGGACATGACGTGGCCGACGAAGACACCCCGCTCGAAGCCGGGCTGGGGTTTGCCGTCCGGCTGAATAAGGGCTCTTTCTTAGGCCGGGAAGTCCTGCTGGAGCAACACCACAACGGCATTAAAAAGAGGCTCGTCCAATTTGTGTTGGAAGACCCGGAGGCATTGCTCTACCACAACGAACCGATTTGGCGGGATAATGAAATTGTCGGCTTTATTACCTCCGGGATGTTCGGCCATACCCTGGGCGCGGCCATTGGCCTGGGCTACGTCAACCATGCTGACGGAGTCACGCCCGAATACGTTCAGTCCGGCCGCTACGAAATAGAGGTCGCCGGCAGGCGTATTCCGGCTCGGGCTTCGCTGCGTCCTGTATACGACCCGGAGAACAAGCGGATAAAAATGTAGCGGGAAGAGCATAGGCTCTCCCCCAGGTGTAACGGAAGGCTGATCATAGCCTCTTCGGAGAGTTGAACTTTCTGCTGTTTTTCACTAGGGGAAATTACACCGTAGTGTAGCGTCCGAGGGGGGCCGGCGCTCAGCCCTCCCGGCTTCCTCCTGCGGCGTGCGCTCCTGGGCTCCGGTCCTGTGGCGCCCGCCCGCTCCGCCAGTCTGCACACGGCGCTCATGTGGTGCCCGGCGCTCCAGAACCGGAGGGTGCATCCCATGCACCAGCTTCCTGGTGCGCAGGGCGCACCCTACGGGCTCTTCGCCGGGCTCTCCTACCGGGGGCACAGCCGCGAAGATTGGGCGCGCGCATACCTCCAGGTCTACCCTCCCATCGACGAACGCGTCCCGCGCCTCGGGCAACTACCCGCCCGCCGCCATCTATTACCACTTGCATCAGACCTACCAGAAGCGGGGGATCACCCGGCAAGCCGACGTGATCCGGCTGGAGCTGTCGCTCGCCGAGGTGGGGTGACTGCGCCGGCGCCCATCCCCCCGCGCGGGCGCGTTTCCCTGGGCAGGCACGGGGGCCTGCCCCTACGGTTGGCCCACCCCCCGGTGCGGGCGCGCTTCCCCCTTTGCTCAGGGGGAGCGAGGGGAATGTTGCAGGCGGCCCCCGCGCGCTCCGGAGCGGGCGCGGCGGCCCCTGCGTCGCTTCCGCGGGCGCTGGATTCCGGGTCACATCCGGAATCCCGCCTTCCACGTCCCCCAGGAGATTGCCCCGGCAATTTTTTTCTACTTTTTTTCTACTTTTTTTCGAAAACCTAGTAACCTTACTAGGGTCAAACGCGGCGGACTGTTGTATGGGGGCGTTTAAGATCGGTAACGCACCGCAAAGGACAGGTATGCCGCTATGCAAGCACTCTTCCTCCTACCCGCATCCCCCACGCCGGGGCTCTCGGTCACAGGCGGTCGGCCTCTCCGAGCCGAGCCTTCCCGCGTAGCACATTTCCCCCGTCCTGTCCGCCCCGGCGCCCCCCGTCTGCTGGCGACGCTGTGCGCCGTCCTGCTGACCCTGGTGTGGGTCGCCACCGCCCAGGCCCAATCGGCCACCTACAGGGTGACATTCGAAGGCAAATTCACCACCAGTGCCCTGGCCAGCGGGGTATCCGTCCCATCTGGTGAGCATTTCACGACCTTGATCGGCGCCGACGCATCGAAGTTCGATATCGCTGAAACGACGGGAGTGTTGACCTTCACCACGCCGCCGGACTACGAGAGCGCGGTAGACATGGCCAGTACGCAGCCTCGCAACGACGCGGGGAACAACGAGTACATCGTGACCGTGAGGGCGACCGGCGGCACGGCCAAGCGGGCGATGACGTCCGAGCAGACAATCACCGTCACCGTGACCGATGTAGACGAACCGCCGGAGGCGCCGGAAGCCCCGACGGTAAGGGCGGCCTCATTGACCAGCCTCGCCGTGACCTGGACGGCGCCGGCGAACACCGGGCCGGCCATCACTGGATACGACGTGCGATACAAGGCGACTGGAGGCGCGTTCACCAACTGGAACCACGACAGCGCCAACACGACCACGACCATCACCGGCTTGACCCCGAACAGGCGCTACTACGTGCAGGTCCGGGCACGCAACCATGAAGGGCCGAGCGACTGGTCCGAGTCGGGCGCCCTCCCGAATATCATTTGGATCATGGCCGACGATTTGGGGTACGGAGATCTCGGCTCGTATGGGCAGACGCGAATCCTCACTCCCAATCTGGACAGGATAGCTTCGGAAGGGATGCGTTTCACGGATGCCTATGCTGGATCACCCATTTGTGCCCCGTCCCGCAGTGTGCTGATGACGGGTCAGCACGCAGGGCGCACGCGTGTGTGGTGGAACTATTCCCTGGGGCTTTGGGATGAGGATGTGACGGTGGCCGAACTGCTCGGCGGGAGCGGCTATGCCACCGCGCTGATCGGCAAATGGGCACTGGGCGAGGAAGATTCTCCCGGTGCTCCATGGAGGCAAGGCTTCGACCACTTCTTCGGCTATCTCGATCAGGGCCACGCGCATAACTACTATCCGGAGTTCCTGATTCGCAACCCGGGAACGAGAGTTCCATTGAACAATATCGTCGTGCCCTCCACGAACAGGGACCTGGCCGGTGTTGCGGCCCAACGGGAAGATTATTCACACGACCTGTTTATCAGCGACGCGCTGGACTGGATCGAGAGAAATGAAAGCACGCCGTTCTTCCTCTACCTGGCCTTGACCATCCCACATGCCAACAACGAAGCCAGCAGATGGCTCATACCCGCAAGACCGGCCGGACATCGCGAGCGAATTGGCATGGAGGTGCCGGATGCCGGAGCGTACCAGAACGAGGATTGGCCCGGACCACAAAAGGGCACTGCGGCGATGATCACCCGCATGGATGCCGGCGTGGGGCAGATCATCGACAAGCTGAAGGAACTGAATATCGACGAGCAAACCATCGTGTTCTTCACTTCCGACAACGGGCCGCACTCCGAAGGCGGAAACGACTCGCGATTTTTCAACTCGAACGGACCGCTGCAAGGCGAAAAGGGATCCCTTCACGATGGCGGGATCAGGGTGCCCATGATCGTTCGGTGGCCAGGACGCGTCCCTGCTGGAACGGTCAGCAACCTGGTGTGGTACTTCGCCGATTTCCTGCCCACCATGGCGGAACTCGTCGGATTCGAAAACCCGGACGGAATCGATGGCGCGAGCATTCTGTCCGATTTGCTAGGGGGCTCGTCCCGGATTGGGGATCGACTCATTTACTGGTGGAATGGCAGCAGGGTGGATGGGGCGCGGTGGGGCAGGTGGAAAGCCGTAAGGGAATCGAAGGATCAACCGCTGGAGCTGTTCGATCTGCATCAGGACCTCAGCGAGAGAAACGATGTCGCATCCACAAACCAGGACGTCGCAACAACGATGCTGGACTACATGGCGAGTGCCGTGACGAACGAGACCGAAAAAATATGGGCGGACAAACCCGAGGTTTCGAGCGTCGAGTTCACGTCCAGTCCGGCCTCGGGACAGAACGGCGCCTATAAACTCGGTGACGTGATTGAGGTGACCGCGACGTTCAGCGATGGCGTGACCGTAACTACGACCGACGGCACCCCGCAGATCGGCCTGATTGTGGGATCCGCCGCGCGACAGGCCGACTACGTCAGTGGCTCGACCACGCAGCAACTCCTTTTTCAATACACGGTGCAGGCAACGGACGAGGATACCGATGGCGTGATCATCCGTGCCAACGGCCTGAAACGCAACGGCGGGCGCATCCGGAAGAACGGCACTGTGCTGTACACGATACTTACGCACGGCCCACAAACCAATCATCCCGGCCACAAGGTCGATGGCGTCGCGCCGACGGTGAGCAAGCTGGAGATCAGCTCGAACCCGGGATCTGACCGGACATATGCGGCGGGGGACGAGATCGAGGTGACGGTGACCTTCAGGGAGACGGTGGAAGTGACAGGGACGCCGCGGTTGCAACTCGAACTCGGCGGCGGCCTGCGGACGGCGGCCTATCGGGGTGGCACGGGCACTGCGGCTCTGGTGTTTGCCTACGAAGTGGCCGATGGGGAAAGCGACACTGACGGGTTGGGGGTCGAGGCCGACAGCCTGTCGGGAGGGACGATCACCGACGAGGCCCGCAATGCCGCCGTGCTGGAGCATGGGAGTTTGTCAGCCGACTCGGGTCACAAGGTGGACGCGGTCAAGCCGGAACTGGCCGCCAGCGGCGGGGCGGTGGTGGACGGCACGAGGCTGACGCTGACCTGGGACGAGCCGCTCGACACCAGTTCGACCCCTGAGGCGGGGGACTTCACGGTGGCGGGAGGCGATCAGGAGCGGACGGTTTCCCGAATCGTGGTCAGAGGCACGTCGGTGGTGCTGACCCTGGATACGGGGGCCGAGCACCGGGAGGCAGGGATCCAAATGAGCTATACGCCGGGGGCCAACCCGATCCAGGACGCCGTGGGCAACGACGCCAGGCCTCTTGCGAACCGTGCGGTGGAGAACAACACGCGGGATACGACGGCGCCGGTGATCACGACGATCTCACCGATTCTCGTGCCGGAAAACGAGACGGCGGTGGCGACCCTCAACGCGACGGACGACGACACGCCGATCGACCAACTGACCTGGACAATTCCATCGGGCGCGGACACAGACCAGTTCACGCTTGGTTCCACCGGCGTCCTGGCTTTCAGTGCGGCCAAGGACTACGAAATTCCGGACGACGCCAACGGCGACCGGACCTATGAAGTCACCGTGCAGGTCAGCGATGGCGACAACACCGACACGGCGGATATCGGCGTGACATTGCAAAATGTCGTTGAACTGTTCACGGAGTTGGAGGGACCGTCGAGCACGGATTACGCCGAGAACGGGGCCGTGCGGGTGGCTACCTACACCGCCTCGTCCGAGGCAGACCGGGCCGGCATCGCGTGGAACCTCGGCGGAGACGATGCCGAGCACTTCAGCATCGACAACCCAGCGGGCGTCCTGCGCTTCCACATCGACCCGGACGACGACAACTCCTTCCCCAAGCTGCCGGACTACGAAATGCCCGACGACGGGGACGCCAACAACGACTACGAGGTGATGGTGCTCGCCCAAGCCGGCTCCGCTCTCACCCTTAAAAGTGTGACCGTCACGGTCACCGACGAGAACGAGGCCGGCAAAATCTCGCTGACCACGGTCCGGCCCAAGGCGGGCTCGGTGCTGACCGCAACACTCACGGACCCCGACGGCGTCACGGCCGGGACGGCCATGTGGCAGTGGGAGCGCTCAGCGGGCCGCAACACCTGGGTGGTCATCAACGGAGCCGCGGCAGCCAGCTACACGCCGGTGGCCGCCGATACGGGCGCCTACCTGCGGGTGACGGCGACCTACACCGACTCCCACGCTGCCGGCCAGACCGCCCAAGCCGTCTCGGCCGAGGTCGTGACCGCGGAGTTGCTCAGAAGCCTCGCAGTGACGACAAACGCCTCGACGGCCAACCCCGACACATGGGCTATGCGACCCGAATTCAGTCCCGATATTCTCCACTACGCCGTCGGCTGCGAAGAGAGCGACACCATGACGCTGGACTTCTCCGCAGCAACCGCGGGCACGCGCGTCGCCGTCAACGGGGTGCAGGCGGACGACCAGAATGCGACCGTTGGGGTGCCGGTGGACGGTGACAGCGATGTGCCGATCACCCTCACGACTGGCAGCACCGGCGCGCACACGACCTACGTCGTGCACTGCATGGACAGCAGGCATCCGGCCATCGAACGTATAGGCAATGAACCGGGAGCTTCGACCGAGCTGATCTCGATCTCTGCACAAGATGAACCCACTAGAAACGTTGTTCGTGCCACCTATCTGGCGATTATTGATGCCAACGGCGTGCCGCGCTGGCAACAACGGCTCCCCAACAGTCGTACGGTCCATTTCAAGGCCCACCCCGACGGAAAATATCCATACTCCTACGGGGAGGCCCCTGAAATAGTCATCCTCGACGAGAACCTTGACGTGGTGGAGAGGGTCACGACCACCGACGATCTCCAACACACCGGCACCCACGACTTTGTGATCAGAGAGAACGGCAACTACGTCTTCGAGGCATACGAGCCCGCCACCCGTGACTTCAGCGCCTATACCGACGCGGACGACAATCCATACAACACCATGCAGGCGACGGATGACTCGGTCATCGAAGAAGTGAACCCGGCGGGAAGGCGCGTCTTCTTCTGGAACTCGTGGGATGACATGTACCTGAACGATTGTCTCCAGCACCGGTTTCCCCGCGACTACGCCCATATCAACTCGGTGCAGGTCGTGGACGAGGCGGACATCATCGCCTCGTTCCGCGGCTGCTCGCAGGTGTGGCGGATCGACCGCGAAACGCAAGCCGGGGAATGGCTGTTGGGACGGAGCAACCGGAGCGACGCGGAGTGGGAGTCGCAGAAGGGCATTCGGGTGCTCAAGATCGTCGGCGACCCCCACGGAGAGTTCTGCGGGCAGCATTCCGCCCGGCTGATACCCAACGGCCATCTCCTGCTCTTCGACAACGGCAATCAGTGCCTTGAAGACCCGGAGACGGGCGAAACCCAACGACCGAATTCGGAGTTCAGCCGCGTCGTGGAGTATGCGCTCGACCCCGACAACGGCGAGGCGGTCTTTGTGCGCCAGCATTGCCCGGGCAACACCTGTGATCGGCTTTCGGCATCCCAGGGCCACATCCATCGCATGGACAGCGGCCATTGGCTGATCAGTTGGGGCCGCGGCACGTCGTCTCGTGTCTCGGACGCGTCAGTGACCGAGGTCGATCCACTCACCAACGAAGAACTGCTTGCCTTCAAGATCACGCATCCCGACTACTACGCTGGCCCCGATGTGGCCGGGACCACCCGGGCCTACCCGGTGGAGTTCGTGGCGCTGGCGGACACGCCCGGCCCACTGACGGCGAAGATTGCCGCCAGCGCCGCCACCTCGGCCTTCCACACCGGGTCGGGCACGGCGCAGGTGGTGGTGGCGTTCAGCCGTCCGGTCAAGGACTTCGCCGCCACTACGCCATCGCTCAGCGTCATGGGCGCCGAGGTTACTGACGTTGCCCCCCACATCGAGGCCGGGGCGCCCGCCAACGCCTACCTTGTCACGCTGGAGCCAGAAGGCGACGGGGATATCAGCTTCGCGTTAGTGACCGGTCGGTCGTGCGCTGATGGCGGCATCTGTACCGCGGATGGTACGTCGCTCTCGGCAGTCCCTGAGACGGCGCACACCATTACCATTCCCGGCCCGGTCACGGTTTCCTTCGACGAGGCCGCCTATACCGTGACCGAGGGCGGGACCGTCGAAGTCGTCGTGGAACTGGACAGAACCCACGACCGGCCTGGCCCCCTGGAGATTCCGCTCCGCGTACAAAGCGGCGGGACCGACGCCGGGGACACGGAATACACAGTCCCGACGATTGTGACATTTGACACAACCGAGACCGAGAAGACTGTGTCCGTTACGACCTACACCGACGACATCATCGAAGAGTCCGAGACCGTCGCACTCGGGTTCGGGGACCTGCCGCCCGGCGTCAAGCCAGGGACCACGACCACGACGCGTGTCACAATTGCCGATAGGACCGACCCGGCCGAGTTGGAACTGCGCCTCGACAGCGAGGTCTCCGAGGGCAGCTCTCTCGTCCTCACCGTGCGCATCGCCAACGGCGTCACGTTCGCAACACCTCAGACCGTCACCCTCGCCTTCAGCGGTGGTACGGCCATGCAAGGGAGCGACTACACGGTAGACTCTCGCACCCTGACCCTTGGGGTCGGGCAGACCGACGTCACAACCATCCTGCACATAGAAGACGACGACGATACGGAAAACGCCGAGACGATCATCGTCACGGCCGAGCATAACGGCCAGCAGATTGGCCAGCAGACCGTCACCATTCGGGCCAGCGACCAGCCGGCGGAGACCCCCGGAATCTCGATCTACCCCGGGACGGAGACGGCCGGAGAGGCCGAGGGCGCGTCCTTCATCGTGACGCGGACGGGCGATACGAACGCGCGGCTGATGGTGGCGGTCAGCGTCACCCAGAGCGGGAACATTCTGCTGATGGGCAGTCCGCCCTCCCAGGTCACCTTTGAGGTGGGGCAGGAGAATGTGGACCTGAACATTCCCACCGAGGATGACGACATTGTCGAAGGCGAGACGGAGACCAGTGTGGTGACGGCCGAGGTGCTGTCCGACACCACCAACGCCCCGCCGCTCTACCTGGTCGGGTCTCCCGCCACTGCCGAGGTGACCGTCGAGGACGATGACGAGGCCAAGTTTGCCGTGTCCGTCAGTCCGACTACCGTCACAGAGGGCAGCACCGCACAGGTGACCGTCACTACCATCGACGGCGTCACATTTGCCAGCGATCAGCCGCTCAGGCTTGTCTTCAGCGGCAATGCGGAGCAGGGGACGGATTACAACACCGTGGAGTCCGACACGCTGACCCTTGCGGTGGGGCAGACGGCCGTGACGACCGCCCTCACCATCATAGACGACGGTGCCAAGGAGCCACGCGAGACCGTGCGGATTGCGGTCCAGCATGACGGTAAGCTGTTCGGGTCGGCGACCCTGACCATCGAGGCCAGCGAAGACACCAAGCCGCCGACCCTGGAGGAGGCCGAAGTGCCGCGCGCGGGGCGCAGCCTGCGGCTGACCTTCAGCGAACCCTTGGACGAAGCCGCCCGGCCGGCGGCCACAGCCTTCACGGTCATGGTGGCGGGCGAGCCGCGCGCAGTGATGACCGTGACGGTCTCGGGCGCGCAGGTCGTCCTGGGGCTGACCAGCCCGGTTCGCCCGGGCCAAGCGGTGACGGTGGGGTACACCATGCCCACCGGTCTGCCGGCTCCTCCGGTCTTGCAGGACCCGGCCGGCCACGCGGTCGTGAGCTTCAGCGACGAGGCGGTCGAGAACCAGTCCCAGTTCGGCCGCCGGCCACCTGGGGGGCCGCCCGGCGGGGGTCCGCCCAGTGGGGGCGGCGGTGGGGGTCCTGCCTGCACGGAGGACTTACACGGCAACACCGCTGCGCAAGCCACCGGCATTGCCTTGGCCACCGAGACGGCCGGCGCCATCTGTCCAGCCGCCGACGTGGACTATTTTGCGCTCACCGCTCCAGGGCGAGGGCTCGTCTTTGTGGACACCCCCGGCAGCGTGAATCTCAGAGGCACGCTCTGGCAGAACGAGGAGGTCTTAGCGACCGGTCCCACAGGCAGGGGGCCGGGGGCCCGCCTTGGAGCCCTCGTGCAGGCCGGTGCCGTGGTCGTGGCCGTACAGGGCCAGGGCGGGGCGACCGGGGAGTACGCCCTCGTCGTCACCTTTAGCCCCGGCTATCTGGAGAACCCAGGGGACGACTCCTTCCAGAGCGGCATTGGAGTGATTTCGGGCTGGGTATGTGAGGCGGAGAGTGTGGAGATTGAGATCGAGACGGCGGGGGGCACCGTCCACCGGTACGAGGCCGGGTATGGGACGGAACGGGCGGACACGGCCCGGCGGCCGGACGGGACCCCGCTGTGTGGGGACACCGACAACGGCTTTGGGTTGCTGTTCAACTGGAACCTGCGGGGGGATGGGGAGCATACCGTCGTCGCCCTCGTCGATGGCGTCGAACTGGGCCGAGCGACCGTCACGGTGACGACGGTGGGGGCAGGGGAAGAAGAAGAGTTTCTGCGGGACGTGGTGGGGACGTGTGTAGTGGAGGACTTCCCGACGGCGGGCGAGATGGTGGCGCTGGCATGGCAGGAGACGAAGCAGAACTTTGTCATCACGCATGGCCCGCGTCCGGCTGGGACGAACATGGCCGGGGTGGCGGGCGAGGGCTATCTGGAGAATCCGGGCCCCAACTCCTTTCAGAGCGGCATCGGCGTGATCTCGGGCTGGGTGTGCGAGGCCGAGCGGGTGGAGATTGTGTTCGAGACGGCCCAGGGCGGTGTCCACCGGTACGAGGCGGCCTACGGGACCGAGCGGGCGGACACGGCGCGGCGGAAGGACGGGACGCTGCTGTGTGGGGACACGGACAATGGCTTTGGGGTGTTGTTCAACTGGAATCTGCTGGGGGAGGGCGAGCATACGGTCGTGGCGCTGGTGGATGGCGAAGCGTTGGGGTGGGCGACGGTGCGGGTGACGACCGTGGGGGAAGGGGAGGAGGAAGAGTTTCTGCGGGGGGCCGAGGGCGAGTGTGTGCTGAAGGACTTTCCGAGTCCGGGTGAGACGGTAACGCTGGAGTGGCAGCAGAATAGTCAGAATTTTGTGGTGACCAATGTCGAGTGAGGGGGATAGGGTAGGGCTTCTCTGTGTCCTTCGGTCACGACTGTTTGAGGACGCGCCCCAGCGGGCGAGGAGCTTCACGTCGAGAAGTGTTTGGCGACATTCCGGGCGAACTCGGCCACGACTTTATCCGCCCTTTTCCGAATGACGGGTTGACCGAACTCCCCCAGTTTGCCCAGGAGCCGGGCTTCGGTCTGAATGGACAGTTGGGTCTGCGTCTCTTCGTGTTCGACTAAAGTCAATGTAGCGCTGATATGGACGCCGCCGCCAACGCGCCGGTCGTTGGCTTCCGCCCTGCCAACCGCGCGCCAATGGGCTTGATCGAGTTCCTGGATACGGAACTCGCCCTGTAAGGTGAGCCGAATAGGACCGAAGGTGATTTTCATCCGGCCCGCGTATTGATCCTCACCGGTGGCGACAACCTCACTCACCCCCGGTATACAGGCCGCCATCTGAGGCACATCCATGAGAAAATTCCATAGTGTTTCGCGTCCAACCGGGACGGTACAGCTATGCTCGAAGTTCATACGCTTCCTCTCGCTTCCCTGGCCCGTGTCACTGCCTGTTCGATGGCCCGCTGGGTAAAGACGACGGCCATGTCGCGCTTGTATTCCGCCGAGCCGCGAAAGTCCGCCAGCGGATCAACTTCTTCGGCAACAAGAGCGGCGGCGTCACGAAGGATATCGGGGGTCGGCGTCTGGCCCTGGAGGGCGGTTTCAACCGCTCGTGCCCGGAGTGGGGTGGCCGCGGCGGCACCCAAGGCGATGCGGGCGTGGGTAATGGCGTCGCCGTCCAAGGAGACCCGTGCGGCGACGGCAACGGTTGCGTAATCGTCGTGCGTCTGGGGCAGGAATTTGAGAAAGGCTGTCCCCGCGCCGGCAGGTTGGGGCGGGATGACAACGCTGGTGATGAGTTCCTCGGGTTCGAGCACGGTTTCATAATAATCGACAAAAAAATCGCTCAGCTCAATTTCCCGCTCGCCGTGGCTCGACTGAACCCGAATCCGCGCGTCCAGGACGAGCAAGGCGGGCGGTGGGTCCTGGTTGGGGTCGGCATGGGCCAGCGAGCCGCCTATGGTCGCGGCCGTCCGAATCCGAACACTGGCCACATGCTGAAAGGTCGCGGCCAAAAGGGGAAGACGACGCTGAATCAGGGCTGAGGTTTCTATACTCCGGTGCGAACACAAGGCCCCAATGGTGAGACCGCCGTTGGGCCGAATCTCGGCGAGTTCCGGTCCGTATGCCAGGCGGCGAAGACCGATCAGATACGCGGGCTGCACCAGACGTTGCTTCATCAGGTTGACCAGCCCGGTGCCGCCGGCCAGGACCTTGGCGTCCTGGCCGTGCTGTTCAAGCAGGACTAATGCCTCCCCGAGGCTTTCCGGCTCAATATATTCAAAGGCAATCATGTTGTGACCTTTCCGTCCGCCACCGCCTGGATCGACTCGATTATTTTGTAATAGCCGGTACAGCGGCACAGATTGCCCATCATCCAGTTTTGAATCTCGTCTTTTGACGGCTGCGGGTTTTCGTCCAACAGGGCTTTGGCCGACATGATCTGACCCGGCGTACAGATGCCGCACTGAAAGCCGCCGTAGTCGATAAACGCCTTTTGGAGCGGGTGCAGGCTATCGCCTTCGGCCAGTCCTTCGATGGTGGTGACGGCACAGCCGTCCGCTGTGACGGCCAGCGTCAAACAGGAACTGACGGGCTGACCGTCAAGCAGAACGGTGCACGCCCCGCACACGCCCACGCTACAGCCTTCTTTGGTGCCGGTGAGATCAAGACCGTTGCGTAATAAATCGATGAGCAGGAGATTGTCCGGGATGTCTTGCTCAACCGATTGGCCGTTTACTCGGAGTCGAATGGATTTCATGTGTGTTTCTCCGTTTCCTTCCCCCCTTTGACGTGTGATGCAGATTACAGTATTCGGCGACCCCCCGCTCCCCTGCGCCGTGCCTGTCTGCGACAAGGGGCCAGGAGTGCGGGCTTCCAGCCCGCAAGCGGCCAAGATGGCCGCTCTCCCAGGAAGCGGGAGGGCGAGCGGCCCGAGGCGGGGGCCGCCAGACCGGTTCCGGGAGGCTTACGCCACAATCTGCATCACACGTCTTTGAGGGGGAAGGTCAGGATGGGGGGCTTCCCCCTGTCCCCCTCTCCCTAGCCCTCTCCCTCCAGGGGAGAGGGGATGTTTTTTGCTTGCAGGGCGGCATGGACTTTCTCTGCGGTCACGGGCAAATCCATCAGCCGCACCCCGACCGCATCAAAGACGGCGTTGGCCACCGCCGCGGGTACGGCCACATTGCTGTGCTCGCCAATCGCCTTGCCGGCGTAGGGCGCCGGGCCGGCGCCGCTTTCGACCAGCACGGTTTTCAGCTCTGGAATATCCATGCTGGTCGGCAGTTTATAGTCACCTAAATGGACGTTTGTTACGGCGCCGTCCTGTACAATCAGATGTTCGGTCAGTGCGTGGCCGACCCCCTGGACGGCCCCGCCTTCAATCTGTCCCTGATGGGTGAGCGGATTGAGGACGGTGCCGACATCGTGCGCAGTGGTGAGTTTCTTGAGCGTCACTTGGCCGGTTGCCGGGTCAACTGCGACCTCGGCTATCTGGGCGCAGAACGAGGTCACCTCCACGGGGTCTTGCGCCACATATTCTCCGGTATAGCGTAACGGCAGCTCTTCCCGGCCTGTCCTGAGCTGAGTCGAAGGGTCGGCGAGGGTGGCCATTAGCGTGGAGAGCGCCAGGCGCTGCCCGTTTGTATTGATAAACTCACCGGCCTCATAGGCGACCTGCTCCGGCGGACTTTCCATATGCCGGGCGGCAAAGGCAGTGAGTCCTGCCTTTAATTCTCGAACGGCGGCCAGGGTGGCCTGACCGGCCATATGCGTCAGACGACTCCCCCCGGCGCCCACTTCCCAAGGCGCGGAGTCGGTACTGCCTTGTACGACCGTGACGGACTCCAAAGGAAGCTGTAGCTCTTGGGCGACGACCTGCTGCAAAACCGTATACGAGCCCGTGCCGGTATCTGCCGCACCGGTCATGAGGGTCAGCCTGGCGTCGGCGGCGATACTCAGGGTTGCACCCGATGGACCGAAGGCTCCGGGCTCGCGATCATACATACCTATGCCGCGCCCGATATTGGCCGCCTTTTCCGTGTCCCACTCGGCTTCTTTGGCCGCCGCCTGCAAGGTCTCTTTGCAGCGGATCTTCTTCCATTTTTCACCCAGCGGGGCGGTATCGCCTTCGACCAGCGTATTGCGCAGCCGAAATTCCAGGGGATCAAGCCCCAGTTCCTGGGCAATGAGATCCATATGGCTTTCGACCCCAAAAACGATCTGGGGTGCGCCCGGCGCGCGCATATGCCCGGCGGGAACGGTGTTGGTGTAGACCCTGAAGACCTCGATCTCGACGTTGGGCATCCGATACGGACCGGCGGCGTGGACGCTGCCGTGCACGGTATGCAGCGGCGTGAAGGCGCTATAGGCGCCACAACTGAAAACCAGCCTGGCCTTGCGTGCAACAATCCGCCCGCTCGTGTCTACGCCGGTCCGCAGCGTAATGACTGCCGGATGACGCGGGTTGCCGGCCAACAGCTCTTCCGTATAGGTCATGACCATTTTGACCGGCCGGCCCGAGGCCGCGGCCAGGTGGTAGCACACGACGCTGTCCATCAATGAGCCCTTGCCGCCAAAATCACCGCCAATGGGCACGGTGTTGACGCAGACGCGGTCCTCGGTCACGCCTAGCGCAGCCGCAAACTGAGCTCGGGCCACAAAAGGAGTCTTATTCGATATCCACAGATTGACTTTGCCGTCCGGTTCAATCCGGACCACGCTGGCGTGCGGCTCGATATAGCCCTGATGAACCGGAGGAATGGTAAACGTATGGCTAAACTCGCGGCTGGCTTGGGCAAGGCCGGCTTCAACATCACCGTGGGTGTAGAAGACCTGGGATACCACGTTGGGAATGTCCGGGTACAGGCGGTCATCACCCGGATGCACAAAATCGGGCACGGGGGGATGGGTGTAGGTGCTGGTGTCGGTATGGACGCGCGGCGCGTCTGCCCGCATGGCCTCGACGGGATCAAAGACGGCGGGCAGGGCGTCATACTCGACTGCGATGCGGGTGAGGGCTTCCTCGGCAATGTCCATGGACTCCGCCGCCACCGCGACCACCTTCTCGCCCACAAAACGGACCACATCCCGCGCGAGCACCGGCTTATCCAAAAAGAAACGACCGATACGGCGGTCCGGCAGCTCAGCTCCGGTAATGACCGCGTGGACGCCGGCCAGTGCTTTTGCCTGCGCGGTATCAATCGAGACAATCCGCGCGTGGGGAAACGGGCTGCGCAGGCACTTGCCGTATAGCAAACCGGGCAGCCGAATATCCGCAGTATAGCGAGCCTGCCCGGTTACTTTTGACGGTCCTTCGACATGACCCGCCGGCCGACCAACGCTGGCTAAATTCGCCATAGTGACCTCCACAGTCAAACACGACCCAAAGTAAGGATATCGTCATGAATCCTGCTGGCAGTCAAGCGCCGTATGTGTAATGGAAAAGTACGGACCCGCCGGTCGATGAGCGGAGCGTAACCCGCTTTCGACTTTCTTCCCGAGAAAACCCACCCCGGCCCTTCGACAAGCTCAGGGCCACCCCTCCCAAGACGTGTGCGGCAGATTCCTTGACAGGAGCCTGTCCCCCGCCCCCCCGGTGTCATGCCTGCCCTCATCGGCATCACCCCCGCCCGCCTCCAGCAACTTTTTTTCTACTTTTTTCTACTTTTTTTCGAAAACCTAGTAACCCTACTAGGGTCATCCGCAGCGGATTGTTGTATGGGGAGCGTGTAAAGCCTGGTCGTGCACCACAACGACGGGTCGGAAACGCACCCATGGACAGCCATCTCTCCATAAATACGCGGTCACCAGCCGCCTCGCCTCGCCGACCCGACCCTCTAGCACATTTGCCCCCCGTTGTCAGCGCCGGGCGCCCGTCCCGGCCCCTCGGCGGGGCCGTTCTCCCCCCGTGGCCGCCCACAGGCCAGCCCGCACCATTCCGTACCACGCTTGCAGTCACCCCGCCTCAACCGGAGGCATCCTGAAAGGAGTCCCGTATGACCTCGCATCGTAGTTCCCCTCGCCCGCATCTCCCCCACTTGGCGTGGATCGTCAGCGCCCTCCTGCTCCTCAGTCTGCTCGGCGGGCCGGCCACCTCCGCCCCGCCCGCCCTCACCCTGCACAGCCCCGCCCCCGGGGCGTTACACCTCACCTGGCCTGCCGTCACCCCGGCCCCGCTGGCCTACCACGTCCGGTATGCCCCCGCCGATACCCCCCTGCTCATTGAGCAGGCCACCTCGGCGACAAATACCCTGACCCTGTACGACTTGGAGCCCGGCGTCGTCTACACCGTGCAAGTGCGAGCCGGGACCGGGCCGTGGAGTGTGCCGGGGTTACAGCGGATCGACGACTACCGGGCCGACCCGGAGACCGTGGGGACCATCGGCGTGGGGGCGGAGGAGACCGGCTACATAGAAAGCGCAGGGGACACCGACTGGTTTTTCGTAGACCTGGCCGGCGGGGGAGGGCTATCCCATCGAAGTGACCGGTGCGCCGGCCCCATCGCTCGCCGTCTATGACGCCACCGGCGCAGTCGTCCAGCAGGGCCTAGCGTGGCACCATGCCAGTGCCCTGACCTTCACCCCACCCACAGCGGGGTTGTATCACCTGGAAGTAGGCGGGCCGGAGGCCGCACCCGGGCGCTACACGCTCACGGTGGACGAGCCGCCCACCCCGGCGCCTGCGCCCCGCCGGCCACGGACCCTGGCAGGCGCGACACCGACAGCCCCGCCAGAGCCCCGCAGCCCCACGGCGGTGCCCGCTAAGCCGGGCCGCCCGTCCGCGACCGTCGCCCCCGGCTTCGTCACCCTCACCTGGGCGGCCCCCAATGATACCTCCATCACCGGCTACGTGATTCTGCGCCGCGACAAAGCCATCCACCCCCAGGGCACCTTCGTCCCCGTGGCGCCCGACACCGGCACGGCGGCGACCACCTACACCGACGCCAGCGTAGAGCCGGACAAGCAATACGTGTACCGCATCAAGGCGCGCAACGCCCACGGCGTGAGTGCCATCTCCAGTTGGGCACGGGGCTATACACCCGCCGTCCCGGAGCCCGCGCCGGCGGTGCCGACCCGGCCCACGGGGCTGACGACCACGCCATCCCACGACACCGTGACCCTCACCTGGACCGCCCCCCAGGACGCCAGCATCAGCGGCTACGTGATTCTGCGCCGGGATAAGGCCCTGCAACCCGAGGAGGGAACGTTCTTCACCGTCGCGCCCGACACCGGCACGGTGGCCACGACGTACACCGACGCGACAGTGGAACCCGAGAAGCAGTACGTGTACCGCATCAAGGCCATCAACATCCACGGCGTGAGCGCCCTCTCCAGTTGGGCGCGGGGCTATACGCCCGCCGCGCCCGAACAGGCAACACCCGCCGAACCGCAGGAAACCTTCGTCGAAGGCGACGACGAGAACAACCAACAAGACGAGTCCGGGGAACCCCAGGAGGCGGAGGAGGAGCAGGCGACGGAGCGGCCGGCCAAACCCACGGGCCTGTCCGCCGAGGCGACCCACGACACGGTGGTGCTCACCTGGGACAACCCGAACGATGACACCATCACCGGCTACATGATCCTGCGCCGCAACCGCAAGACCTCCGCCTCGGGAGAGTTCAGAGAATTGGCGTCGGACACGGGGACGGCGGCGACCACCTACACCGACGACACAGTGGTTGCTGGCACGACCTACACCTACCGGATCAAGGCCATCAACGGGGCTGGGGTGAGCGAGCGCTCGCGCTGGTTCCACATCGACACGCCGGCCGTCCCCGGAGCGACGCCGGTAGCCTCGGAGCGGACCTCGGAGTACATCGACGCCCACAACGCGGGCGTGCACGACCTCGAACAGTTCCGGCCTCGCACCGATCCATCGAACCGGAGCGGAGCGGCCGACGAGGAGGGCGACGAGCCCACGACAGGCAAGCAGGGCAAGTCCGTCGGCTCCCCGCAAGGCAAGGCCATCACCTCGCGGGCCACGGTCAACATCTGCAACCGCACGCCGGAGGTCGAGGCCACGCTGCTCGACTCCATCGGGGGCGGCGTCACCTGTTCGACCGTCACGGACGCGCAGCTCGCCGGCGTCACTCGTCTGGAAGTGGACGGCTGCAGCAGCGCGTCCATCGTGCCCTCAGACTTCGTCGGGCTGACCGGTCTCAATGATTTACGGATCGAGAACTCAGAGCAGTTGACCAGCGTGCCTGCGAACGCCTTCGCCGGTGACCCGACTCGAGCTGCAAGATAACGGGCTCAGAATGCTGGACCCCGATGCCTTCAACGGTCTCTCCGAACTCCAGAACCTCTACCTGAGTAACAACGCCCTAACCTGGCTGCCGGTAGACGTCTTCGACGGCCTGTCCAACCTGGACCGGCTCTACCTGTATCAAAACGATCTCACCTCCCTGCCTGAGGACATCTTCGACGGCTTGTCTAGCTTGACTGGCCTGCGGCTGTATGAAAACGCCCTCACCTCGCTGGAACCTGGCACGTTCGACGGTCTCTCCAGCCTGCAGACTCTCGACTTGCAGTACAACGATCTCGGCTCTCTCCCCGCAGGCATCTTCGGCGGTCTCTCCAGCCTGATTTGGCTCGGCCTGGAGCACAACCAGCTCAGCGCGTTGCCCGATGGCATATTCGACGGCCTCCCGCTGACGAAGCTCTACCTGGACGACAACCAGCTCACGTCGCTGAGCCCCGATACGTTCCGCCAGCTCTCCAAGTTGCGAACGCTCCACCTGGAAAATAACGATCTCGGCTCTCTCCACCCAGACATCTTCGAAGATCTCACCGAGTTGAGTACGCTCTTTCTGGACAACATCGGGCTCACCTCGCTACCGGAAGATATCTTCGATAACAACCCCAAGCTGAGTTGGCTCTACCTGAACGACAATCAGCTCAGCTCGCTGCCCGAGGATGTCTTCGACGGTCTCTCCGATCTGAGCCGACTCCACCTCTACGACAACCGACTGAACTCACTGCCCGAGGACGTCTTCGACGGTCTCGCCAGCCTGGACAGCCTGTACCTGGAGCGGAACCGCCTGACCTCGCTGCCCGAGGGCATCTTCGAGGACCTGGCCGCCCTGGAAAACCTGTGGCTGGACACCAACCGCTTGACGACGCTGCCTTCGGACGTCTTCGACGGTCTGGGCGACACCCTGATCGAACTGACCTTGAGCGACAACAGCTTCAGATCGCTCCCGGCGGACGTCTTCGAGGGTCTGAGCGGCTTGTTCTACCTGCTCCTGCACCGATCCGGGCTGACCGAGTTGGAACCCGACCTGTTCGATCCGTTGACGAGCCTCTGGCTGCTCTACCTGCACGGCAACGGCCTGACCGAGCTGCCCGAGGACATCTTCGCCGAACTCGGCGGGCTGGCGTGGCTCTACCTGCACGACAACGACCTCAGCGAGCTGCCCGTTGATGTCTTCGATGGGGTCAGCGGCCTGCAAAGGCTCTACCTCGACGGCAACGCGCTGACGGCGCTGGATGCGGATGTCTTCGACGGGCTGCGCAGTCTGCAACGGCTCGACCTCTACTCGAACGGCCTCGGTTCGCTGCCCGCCGCTGTGTTCGAGGACCTGGACTCCAGCTTGGGCGAACTCTACCTGCAAGACAACAAACTCACGGCGCTGCCCGATGGGGTCTTCGACGGACTGACCGGCCTGCGAGGGCTGGACCTCTCCTGCAACGCGCTGACCGCGCTGGAACTGGACGTCTTCGACCCGTTCGCGGAAACACTGACGTACCTGGACCTGGACGCGAACCGCTTCCCCACGCCGCCGACGGAAGCGGCGCTCAGGGCCAGGCTGAACGCGCTTGAGGCGCTCTACCTCGGGGGCGCTCCGCCCTGCCGGCCGGCCTTCGATACCGGCCTCAGCGCCCTGACCCTCAGCACCGGCACGCTGATCCCTGAGTTCGAGCCGCCCGGTACCACCAGTTCCGCCTACCCCACCTACCGCGCCATGGTCGGCAATTACGACTCACTGACCATCACCCCCACCACGGAGAACCCCAACGCCGGGATCGGACCCAGCTCAATCCGAGCCGCCGAAGGCGAGCAGTTCGACAACGACCCCACCACACCTGGCCTGCAGGCCGAACTGCGCAACACCCGGACCGACGTCTGGTGGCAAGTGACCGCCGAGAACCCCGCATACACCGCGAACTACGCGGTTGAAGTGTTCCGTGAGCATACGGGCATCGATGCCGGGCTGCGCAGCCTGGAGTTGAGCGACTACGGGCTGGTGCCGGGCTTCCGCAGCGACACCGAACAGTACGAGACAGGTCGGCTTCAGACTCTGTATAAGACCACGGTGAAGGCAACTGCCCTCGACCCGCACGCCACCGTCGAGATCGTATGGGAAGGCACGACTCGCGCCCGGAAGACCACGACCGCCATCGCCGAGGTCACCCCGGCCGATGACCGCGTGATCAGTGTGGAGGTGACGGCTGAGGACGGCGTGACGACCCGGATCTACACAGTCAGGCTCAGGGACCATCTGGAGGAGGCCGCCGATCTCTCGACCCACGCCGTGATCGAGCTCCAGCCGGTCTCGCGCTACGAGAGCTCGGTGTCGGACCCGGCTTCGCAGTACGAGCCGTTCATCGACTCGCACGGCAATCAGATCGGCGTGACCCAGGTCGATCCCGTGCTCAAGACGCGGCTGCTGGGACGCTACGAGGGCGAGATCGACCACCCGGGCGACGTGGACTGGGTCCGGCTCGAGCTCTCCAAGAGCCACGCCTACGAGGTCCGCGTCGAGCGCCGCGCCTCGGGCACGGGCGGCGCGCTCAAGCCGCGGTTCGTCACCGATATCGATTCCGATTCTGCGCTTGTGTTCGTCGAAGATACTGGGGATGCTGAAATCATCAACAAAGACAACTTGAATGGTCACACCTTCGAAGTGGACGACTTCCTGCTGGTTTCTGGCAGGTTGGGCGTTGTGGGAGACAGCGACACGTTCTCCGCGTACGTCGCCGTGCGCGGCGGGGACGGCATGACCCTGGTCGGCCCGTCGCGGCGTCCCTGCGACAACCCGACCAAGCCCAGCTACAGCCCGCAGATCGAGGTCGGCTCCTATACGGTCCGGGTGCGCGAACTCGACGCACGGGCCTCGATCGCGGACTGCCGGACCTATCGCGGCGTCGATCAAATAGGCGCCCGGCTCGCTGCGGGGACCAATCCACAGACGCCGAGCAGCAAGCAGGGGCGGCTCAACTGGCCGGGCGATGTCGATTGCCACGCCTTCAGTGTTCCAGACGCCGACCTCGACTATCGCATCCGGCTGCTGGGGTCGGCGACGGATGACGGCAGCCTGCCCGACCCGCAGATCCTCGGCGTCTACAACAACGGTGCGCTGCTGGACGACAGCTCCGACGACGACGGCGGCTACCACCGGAACAGCGAGGTCGTGATCAATCCCACCGCCACGGGGACGTACCTGATCCGCGTGTCGGCGCGCTGCCCGCGCCGGGCCGACGGCGAACTGCTCACCAGTTGCCACCGGAACGTCGGCACCTACCGCCTGGAGGTCGGGCCGGTGGACTGAGCCAACAGGAATCCCGGGCGGCGCGGCCCGCTCACGCAGTCAGTAGGTCGGATGAGCGGGGCGTAATCCGACCTACTGACTGTCGGCTTACGCTTGCGGCTCACCCGACCGACAAGACTGCGCGGTGTCGGTCCGGGAGGTGCGGTCGTGGCGGGCCGGCAGGGGGCGCCCGCCGTACTTCATCCGACCTGCCCTCATCGACATCACACGTCCAAGGAGGGGATTTTTTGTGGACGGGTAGGGCTTTCGGTTTCTCCATTGACGTGAAAGGCCGCGGGTTCGTATAGTCGCACCAGCGGGGAGAGTGTCAGGAGCGCTGCATGTGTCTATGGGAGCGGGTGATTGGGATGCCGAGTTTCGATATTGGGGTTGGACATGGCTCGGCCTATCACCTGATTGGAGAAAACATTGCGCACTATGTGGTCAAGGCGTATCGCGGCCGGCCCGACCGCGGGCTGACGGCCGGCAGCATTGTGCGGCATATTCTGCAGGAGCTGGGTGTCGCCGGGTTCCGCCTCCAACCGGAACATATTGTGAGGTGGGTCGCGGTGTTTGAGGAACGGACGGGCCGAAAAATTCTTGAGGAAGAGAGCGGTACGTTTCCGGTCCGCTATCGGTGCGTGTACCACAAAGACATCCGGATTCTCTGAGGAGGCGGTCCATAGCGGAGGTGGCTGCCGACTCCAGTCAAAACGGCCAAGGGCAGATACCCTTGGCCGTTCCTTTTGAGAGTGATGCACTGAAATTTCAGGCGTTCAACCTGGCTTCGTCCGCTGCGGTCGGACCTTCGACTCTATACAGTTTCTGTCCGTTGTCCCACAGGATTTTACGCCGGACCTCTTCGTCACAATCCTCCAGACCCTCCTTGATACGCGCGTGGACTTCATTACCGTAGAGCGAGGTCGGGTGGGGAAAGTCGGTTTCAAACATGATCCGGTCAACCCCGACTTTGTCGATCAGCCGCCGTGGGGCGATCTGCTCGAACCAGTAACAGGCGTAGATGTTCCGTGCAAAATACTGGGACGGCAGCATGTCCAGGTCGGGCCGTTCTTCCGGGACCCGATTGCCGATGAACTGATAGTCCAGGGCTTCGAGGGCAAACGGAATCCAGCCGATGCCGCTCTCGACCGAGACGAATTTAATGCTGGGATAGCGCGCCAGCACACCCGAAATGATCAGGTCGCTTAACTGGATGCCGTTGCGCATGAAGATATCGACCGAGAGCTCGGCAAACGCCGCCATTTTGCCGTAGGCCTTCACCTTGTCGCGTCGCAGTCCGCCGTCCATATTGCCGGAGCCAATATGAAAGCTGATCGGCTGGTCGAGCTCGCAGGCCACTTCCCATAACGGATTCCAGTGCGGGTCGCCCAGGAGGGGTTGGCCGAGCGATTGCGGGTCGCCGGTGAAGAGGATGCCTTTATGGCCCATGGCGTGGCAGCGTCGGACTTCTTCAACCGAGGCGTCCACATCCCAGAACGGCGTTGAGGTGATCGGGAGCAGGCGGCGCGAATCGGCTGAGGCCCACTCGGTCTGCCAGTCGTTATACACCTTGACGCAGGTCAGCTTGAGCTGGGCGTCTTCGAGGCGCAGAAACTCCTGGCTGCCGAATCCCCCGACGTTGGGATACATGACCATCGCCCAGATGCCCATGTCATCCATGTATTTGAGGCGCTCCTTGGCGTCGAACGCGCCTGGGTGCATCTCGTCATACGACTTGGGCCAGTTGGTCATATCGCCGACCCCGGCGGTGGCGGTCAGACCCGGATTGGCTATGCGCCGGTCGCCCAGGAACCACCACTGGCGTCCCCTGGCGTCCAGGTCAACGCGAGGAACCGCGTCTTTCAACTTATCGGGTACCCGACTGGTCCACAGGTCCGGCGTCTCGGTTACGTGGGTGTCAACGTCAATGATCGTATAGCCACTCATATGCGTGCCTCCTTCAGCCGCCATTTTGAGGCCCTAGCGTAGCTGAGGACTCGACAATTGCCAAGCCGGACGGAAGGGGCGAGTGATTCCATGACCGGGGTGGTCGTTGTAATCAACCTGCCCGTACATATAGACTGGAAGCCTGTCTACCAAGGTGGCAAGGGAGGACCGAATGGCAACAAAAAAAGATATCGCCCCGGTGAGAGAATTGCGGCCCAGGACCCCGGAAGAACCGGCAACAGTCAAGCAGCCCGCGCTGATAGAAGAGTTTCGGCTCACGAGTCTGGCCGCGGAATTTGAGCAGCATAGCCAGGCAGAAATCGAACGTTTAGGCAGCGACAACGATTCTGACGAGCACCTCTACCACGAAGCCGTCTCCCTCGTCCTGCGGAAACTCAGCCGCTATCGATAGCCAAGGAAGCTTTCATGATCATTACGAGTGTTCACGCGAAAAATGTGCTGCGTTATGCGGAGCTGAAGCTGACGAAGCTCCCCCGCCGGGGAGTGATTGGGATAAGCGGTTCCAATGAATCCGGCAAAACGACCATTGCCGAGATTCTGTGTCTGGCGCTGTTTGGCCGGACATTCTCTCACGCTGAGGACGACTTCCAAAAAAATATCAAGTGGGGCGAGTTTAACGCTTCCGTCTCGGTTGGCTTTCTTGCCAAGGATAAACACGCTTATCTGATTACCCGCTCCTTTGACGTAGACGGGAATAACCTGGCCCAGCTTCGCCGGGAAGGGGAAGCCGAGCCTTTTGTCCGTGGGGCCGCCGCGGTGAACGAGAATGTGGCCCAACTGTGTGGCTTTAGCTATCAACGCTTTATCGATTCCTTCTATCTGGCTCAGCGCAATATCGCCTCTCCGTCCATGCTCCTGCAGACCGCCAAGGCGCTGGCCGGTATCGAAACCTTTGAGCAGGTGGCGGCTGAGTGTGAGTCCGATATTCAGACCTTCCAGGAAGAACTCGCCCCGCTGCAGCGGGACATTGCCGAGGCTCGCCGGCAGCGCACTGAACTCAATATCCAGGCAGATGCCTTGTCCAATTTGAAGACGGAACGGAACGCGCACACCGCAGCTATTGCTGAGCGAAAAAAAGAGAATACGGCCCGTGGCTTAACGCTCGACCGCCTGCGGGCGGCAACCGCACAGATCGCCGAGCAGGTGGAAAAGACGACGCAGGCCAATCTCGATACCAGCCTGGAGCAGTGGTTGCATTATGCGGACCGCATCGATGCCGCCACCAAAGCCGTGGACGCGGCGAGTGAAGGGGCAGAATCCGGGGCGGGTCCACGCCTGACCGGGGCGCTCCGGTCCTGGAGCGAGGATCTGCGCGGGCGTCTTCAGGCTTTTACCCCCGTGCGTACCGCGACAGCCGCGTATCGCCACGGTCTGGCCTGGCTCATTGGCCAGGCCGAGCGGCCGGCTGAGGCTGATGCTCGGGCGCGTTCTTTACCCGATCAGCGGGCGCTTCTCCTCAGTCAGGGAGAGGGCCTGCGCGGGAAGCGGAGCGGCCCTATTAGCGGCTTTTTTGTCACGCTGCTGCTGATGCTGATGAGTTGGTCGGCACTCTGGTTTCTGAACCATATGCCAGACCACGCCCTCGGACAGTGGCTCAGCACCGACCTGCAATTACAGGGGATATACAATACTGTGCTTTTCCTTGTCGCCGCGCTCTCCAGTGGGCTGAGCCTGGTGTTGCTCGTTGTGGTCTTCGTCCTGACGGAGCGGATTATGACGGTCCGGCAGGAGGCCGCGCGTCTCCAGGCCGACCAGGAAGAAATCAACGCTCAGCTCCACAGGCTGGACGACCTCCCGCAGCAGTCCCTGGTCACTGAGGTGGCGGTTCTTGATGCTTGTGATGATGGGCAACTGAAAGAAGCCCTGACCCGGTTTGCGGGTGGCCCTGGGGCGGCGCTGCTCGAAGCGGAGGCGCTCGCCGCCTTCCTTGCTCCGCTGGAGGCGGCCGGCCTCACCTGCCAGGAGGACGCCGACGTCATCACCCGGCGGATCACCGAAGAAATACAGTCTGGTGAGGCGAGCCTGGCTGCCGCCCACCAGGACCTGGAGCGTTTGGATCAGGCCATTACGGAAGAAGAGCGCCGACTCAATAAAGCGGCGCAGTTGGACCTGGAGATCGTGACGCTCGAAAAGGATATTGAGGCCAAAACCCGCAGCATTGAAGTACGGCGGGTCGCTCAAAATCTCCTGGCCGGCTCGCACCGGCGTTTACTCAGTCGGTTTAACCTGGAAATGCGGCATGTGGTGAGTAAAATCATGCCGAAGCTCACCGAGGGACGTTACGAGACCATGCAAATCGATAATGATCTCAACGTCCGGGTCTGGTCGAGTGAAAAGGGTCATTTTGTCGAGCTGAACGAAATTTCGGGAGGAACCTATAATCAGGTCATGTTGGCCATCCGTCTGGCCTTGTCGCAAGCCCTGATTAGTGCCTCGCTGTGTGGCGTTGAGAGCCTTATCCTTGACGAGCCGTTCGCCTTTTTTGACGCCCAGCGTACCCGCAAGACGCTGAAAATTTTGCCTCAGGTCAGTCCTGAGATTGAACAGATGTGGATTATTGCTCAGCAGTTTGATGACGACAGCCCCTTTACCCTGCACCTGAATTGTTCACGTGACTCGGAGGTTTTGATCGCTCCGGGGGGCGAGTATGAGGCGCTGGAAGAGGGCTAGGGGCTATGTGAGTCCTTTGAGTCCTTTGAGTCCTTTGAGTCCTTGAGACCCAAGCGACCCAAGCGACCCAAAGAACCAACGTATCCCGTATAAACACAATGGTCTGAGTCAAGGAGATCGTATGGATTTCGCTCTCAGCAAAGAACAAGCAGCCTTTCGCGCAGAAATTCAGGAATTCCTGTCGAGCGAGGTGCCGGCCGAGGGTCGGGTTGAGGACGGCTGGATCAGCGGCTACTCGCGCGCATTTTCTCGGAAACTCGGCCAGCAAGGCTGGATCGGGCTGACCTGGCCCAAGCAATACGGCGGTCAGGGAAAGTCGTATCTTGACCGCCTGATCCTGACCGAAGAACTGCTGCGCGCCGGAGCTCCGGTCGCGGCGCACTGGCTGGGGGATCGTCAGGTTGGTCCGGCGCTGCTGGCGTATGGCAGTGAGGAGCAAAAACAGGACATACTCCCGCAAGTCTGTAAAGGTGAGGTCGTCTTTTGTCTGGGCATGAGTGAACCGGGGTCCGGCTCAGACCTGGCTTCGCTCCAGACCCGGGCAGACGAGCAGGGTGATCACTATAGCCTGAACGGCCAAAAAATCTGGACCAGCTTCGCCCATGTTGCCGACTATGCCTATCTGGTTGCGCGCACGGACCCGGATGCCCCGAAGCATAGGGGGATCAGTGAATTCCTGGTTGGCATGGATACACCCGGCATCGAGGTGCGGCCCCTCATCGATGCAACCGGCGAACACCATTTTAATGAGGTCTTTTTTGATGATGTCGAGGTACCGAAAAACCGGCTGATCGGGGAGAAAAATCGAGGCTGGTATCAGATCGCCTCTCAGCTTGACTACGAACGCAGCGGTATCGAGCGGCTGCTGAGTAATTATCCCCTCTTTCAGGATGCCGTTCGGTACGCAAAAGAGCGGGGGCTGACCAAAGACCCGCTGGTCCGGGACACCCTGTCTCGGCTTCAGATCGAACTCGATCTGGGCCGCTCCATGGTCTACAAGGTCGCCTGGTATCTGACCCAGAAGATCGTGCCGAACTATGAGGCCGCCATGGCCAAGTGTTTTTGCACCGAAGTGGAACAGCGTATCGCCAAAGCGGTGAGCGAACTGCTGGGTGATTATGCGGTCCTGCTGCCGGGCTCGCCTCATGCCCGCTTAGCCGGCCGCGCGGCCCGAGAATATCTATACGCTCCGGCCTACACGATCCAGGGCGGGACGAGCAATATCCTGCGCAATATCATTGCGATCCGCGGCCTTGGTCTACAGCCAGGGTAGAATGAGTAAACGTGTCCAGCATCTGCATGTTTATTGGAGGACACGTTTACTCATCAGGACAACATCAGAGCGGGCCGCCGCTCTTACCTGATATTTGTGAGACAGGTCGGTCGGCTCCGGCTGAGGGGGTGCCTATGCTACTAAAAAATAAAATTGCGCTTATTACCGGCTCGGTACGCGGGACTGGAGCCGGCATTGCCCGTGTCTTCGCCGGCGAAGGAGCCAAGGTTGTCATCAACCAGGTCAAGGGGGAAGGCAATCCGCAACAGGTGCTTGAAGAGATCGCGTCGGCCGGCGGGCAAGCCTTGTTTGTCAAGGCCGACATTACTGATGAAGCCCAAGTCGCTGATATGGTGCGCCAAATCGAAGACCGATTCGGTCAGGTTGATATCCTGGTCAACAATTATGCCGGCAGTATCCCGCAGAAATTGTTTCAGGACACAAGCTGGGCAGACTGGCAGTATCAGCTCGATACGACAGTCAAAGCCGCCTTTTTGTGTGCGCAGGCAGTTTTGCCCGGCATGAAAACGCGCCGCTGGGGACGGATCATCAGCATCAACACGATAGGCATTCATCAACCAAATCCGAACTACCATGCCTATACCTCAGCAAAAACGGCGATGTTGGGCTTCTCTCGGAATCTGGCGGTTGAATTGGGTCAGTATAATATCACGGTCAATATCGTCTCTCCCGGTTTGACCTTAACCCAGGAAGTAAGAGACATGCTGACACCAGAAACTCGGGCAAAACATGAGAGTAAAGTGCCCTTGCGCAGAACGGGAAGGGTTGAGGATACGGCAAACGCGGCGCTGTTTTTTGCGTCCGAGTTGAGCAGCTTCGTCACCGGCCACTACCTGCCAGTGTGTGGTGGACAGGTGCTGGAGTAGGCTGAAATATTTCTCATTTGACCAATATAAGACTGATAATTTTTCTTCTGTCAAATTAGGAGGATATATGCGGCGCTATGGCATCGCTCTTTTTACGCCGACGATCCGCGACATGCTGGAAATCGCCCGGCTCGCCGATGAGGCTGGCTTTGATTCTCTTTGGAACGGTGAGTTTTTTAATCGCAACGGCCTGGTCACCTTGGCCGCAGTCGCCACCTGTACCCAGCGCGCCAAAATTGCCACCGGCATCGCCTATGCGTATATGCGGAACCCGGTGCTGAATGCGACCGGGGCGATGGATATTGACGAACTCTCGAACGGCCGCCTGATTCTTGGCCTGGGGAGTGGGACGCGTTCCATGAATGAAACGTGGTACGGGGAAAAATTCGAGCCCCGTTCGGCGCTGAAAATGAAAGAGTGTGTCGCCCTGATCCGGAAAATATGGGCCTCGCACGCGGGCGGCGGGATGAAGTTTGCGGGCGATTACTACAGCTTGAACATCCCGGCGTACGTGCGTCCGTATATCGTTCGCGAGCGTATTCCGCTCTATCTGGCCGCAGTGCAGAAGGGCATGTTGCGGACGACTGGCGAGATTGCCGACGGCCTGGTCGGCCACCCGCTCTACAGCCGCAAATATATCGCCGAATTTATTCGACCGAATATAGAGGTCGGAGCGAGGCGGGCGGGGCGGAGCCTCAAGGATATTGACCTGACAACATTGCTGATCACCGCTATCAGCCATGATCGTGAGCAGGCCATACGGGATGCGAAAAATCAGATCGCCTTTTACGCCTCGGTGAAATCCTACGAGGGCATTCTGAACCTGCACGGCTGGGAGGAACAGAAACGGGCGATATGGGAACATTTCAGAACCTTTAACCTGCCGAAGATGGCGGCTGCCGTGACGGACGATATGGTTGAACAGATCGCGATTGCGGGCACGCCGGAGGAATGCCGTGAGCAGATTGAGAAGTGGAAAGACGTTGTGGATCTGCCTATTCTGTATACCCCAACCGCGGGGGTCAAGGCTGATCGCGTGCGAGAGAACCACCGACTCATTGTTGAGACCTTTGGTCAGTAAAGGCCAGCCTGGTGTCACCGCAGAAAAATGTTTCGTGTGAAACAGCTCAGGGATTAGGTGAGATAATACAGGTTTTTCAAGGATTTTCTCCGATTGGTAAATTGAAAATATATCAAGCAGTTAGATGCTGAGATGGGAAGTATGCTCAGGTGTAACATCACTTTTTGATATATGGGCCGGTACTGCCTGGGATGGTTTCCGCGGGTCCTCCGGCCTCAAAGGAATACGTGCCGAACCGATGTCAATGAGCTAAAAACCATGAAAGTGCATAGTGTGAGTGGAGACGCCGCCATCGGAATTTTTGACTCCGGCATAGGTGGACTGACGGTCTATCAGCAAATTGCGGCTCTCTTGCCGGCTGAAAACCTGATATATCTCGGGGATACGGCGCGTTGTCCGTATGGGACCAAGTCACACGATGTTGTGACGCAGTATGCGTGTGAGAATAGTGACTTTCTGGCTGAACGGAATATCAAGATGCTGGTGGTGGCGTGTAATACCGCCTCGGCAGTCGCGCTCATGGCTTTACAGGAACGCTATTCCATACCCGTTATCGGCGTGATACAGCCCGGTGCTGCGGCAGCCGTTCGGTCCAGTCAAAACGGAAAAATCGGGGTGATAGGGACCGAGGCGACCATAGCCAGTAGCGCCTATACAAAAGCGCTGCGCGCCTTGGATCCCTCTCTTGAGATTTATACGCGGGCGTGTCCCTTGCTGGTGCCCTTAGTGGAGGAGGGTTGGGTGGAGAACGAGGTGGCCCGCTCGACCGTGGCAACCTATCTCGGCAGTCTCAAACACAGCGGCATAGATACCTTGATTTTAGGCTGCACGCATTACCCCTTATTAAAAAAGACGATTGGGGCGTATCTCGGCGGCTCTGTCCGGCTCATTGATTCTGCTGAGGAAACCGCCCAGGTGGTGATCGCAACCCTAGCCGACAACCGTCGGACCCCGTCGCACGGGCCGGGTCGGGGCAGCTTTTTCGTCACGGACAGCCCGGATCAATTCATTAAGGTTGGCGCGCGTTTTCTCGGGGACGTGGTTGAATCGGCAGTACGTCTTGAACGTTAATAGTTTAGGGATGGAGGCAGGCGAAGGAGGCAGGGGCGTTTGAACCTTGTCGCGGATACCGCCCCATCTGCCCTTGTTCTTCTCCTCCTCTTGCCGCATGTTCTCAGGCATAATCTAAAGGTAACACGATCATGTTAGCACGTTTGGCACAGAAGATTTTTGGGAGCAAAAACGAGCGCGAGCTCAAACGCATGCGGCCCTTGGTGGAAGACATCGGCCGGCTTGAGCCCGAACTGCAAGCGCTCAGCCTGGCTGAACTGCGCGCGAAAACGGATATCTTCCGCAGCCGCATCCAAGAAGCCACTGCGGCGACACGGGCGCAGTTGGATGAGCTTGCCCGGCAGGCGGCCGAGATTACTCCGGAAGGCATCCCTGACGAAGAGGTGGTGGAGCGGCTGGATTATTTTCAGGAAGAACGAACCACTCTGGAAAAAGAACTCTACGCGGCTGAAGCCGATGTGCTTGAGGACATCCTGCCCGAGGCCTATGCGACCGTCCGCGAGGTCTCGCGTCGGGTCACCGGCATGCGCCATTTCGATAGCCAGCTCCTGGGCGGGATTGTCCTGCATCAGGGGCGCATCGCCGAGATGAAAACGGGCGAGGGCAAGACGCTGGTGGCCACCCTGGCGCTCTATCTCAACGCCCTGCTCGGTCGCGGCTCACATCTGGTAACGGTCAACGACTATCTGGCCCGCCGCGACGTGCAGTGGATGGGGCCCATTTATCATGCCCTTGGACTGTTGGTTGCCTCGATCGTGCATGACACCAGCTTTCTCTTTGACCCCAGCCATGTGGTCAACGATTATCGGTATATGAATCTGCGTCCGGTCAGCCGCAAAGAGGCCTATGCGGCCGATATCACCTATGGAACGAATAACGAATACGGCTTCGACTATTTACGCGATAACATGAAGTTCGATCTTGAAGAGTATGTCCAGCGTGAATTGCATTTTTCCATTGTGGATGAGGTTGATAACATCTTGATTGACGAAGCCCGCACGCCGCTGATTATTTCCGGTCCGTCAGAAGAATCCACCCAGAAATACTACTCGCTCAATCGCGTCATTCCACGTCTCCAGCACGAGCTGGATTACGCTATTGACGAAAAACTCAAAACCGCGACGCTGACAGAAGAGGGGGTGGCTAAGGTCGAGCGTATTCTCGGCGTGCGTAATCTGTACGACCCGGCTGAGATCGGCGCTCTGCACCATGTCAACCAGGCGCTGAAGGCCCATGCCATTTTTAAGCGTGATGTTGACTACGTGATCAAGGATGGCGAGGTCGTCATCGTGGATGAATTTACCGGTCGTCTGATGCCCGGCCGACGCTGGTCGGATGGGCTGCACCAGGCCGTCGAAGCCAAAGAGGGCGTCCGCATTCGTGAGGAAAATCAAACCCTTGCGACCATCACGATCCAGAACTACTTCCGTATGTCCCGCAAATTGGGAGGCATGACCGGGACGGCGGATACGGAAGCGGTTGAATTCAAGAAAATCTACGACCTTGATGTCGTGGTCATTCCGCCCAACCGCCCGATGGTCCGGCTGGACCATCCCGACGTGGTATACAAGACCGAGGGTGAGAAATTCGAGGCCGTGATCGACGATATCCTGGATTGTCACCAACGCGGCCAACCGGTGTTGGTGGGCACGGTTTCGGTCGAAAAGTCCGAGCATCTGGGCCGACTCCTCAAGCGAAAAAAGATCAAGCACAACGTCTTGAACGCGGTCAACCATGAGGCTGAGGCAAACATTATTGCCCAGGCGGGTCGTTTCGGTGCGGTGACTATTGCCACGAATATGGCTGGCCGGGGGACTGATATTCTGCTGGGCGGGAACCCGGAATTCCTGGCTCGCTCCGAGATCGAAAAAAAATGGGTCAATAAGGCCAGTGCCGCTCGGACCAAGAAGGGCGCCAAAACAGCGCCGACACCCGAAAAGAGCTACGAAGACCGCCTGGAGGAAATCCGCGCCGAGTATAACGCCGCGATCGCCCAGGCCCAGGAAAAATATGAGCCGGCCTGGACGCCGTTCGAGGAGGCGCGGAATGCGGCCTTGAAGCGGATGGCGGAGACCTATCGGCCCTACCTGCACGCCACGCTGCAGAAAGCCCAGGCTGACTATCGAGAGGCCGCGCACGTGTTCGTTGAGTCCCTTGAGTCTTTAGGGTCAGGACTCAACAGACCCAATGACTCAACAGACCCTACAGACTTCCTTTCAGCCGCCCAGTTAGAAACGTATAGCCAGGCACGAGAGGCGTATGAGTCGGCATTGTCGGAATATGACAAGGTGGTAGGTCCGGCGCTGAATGAAGAGCAACAACAGGAATATGAGACCGCGCGGACTGACTTCATTGCCGTCTTGACTGAAGATGGAATAGGCGAGGGCGAGGTGTCTGAGCGGCTGAGCCTGACTCGCGGCCGCTTTGAGCGCTGGATGGAAGACTACTGTCGGTCCATTATCCAGATGGCCGGTCTGGCCCTGAGTGAAAACGGTCGTGCCCAAGAGGAATACGAAGCCGCCCGCCGTACGTATGAAGAAAGCCAGCACGCCTACCAGGAGGCGGACCGGTGCTATGAAGAAGCGCGCAAACCGTATGAAGCCGCCATTGCCGAGGCAGAACGGGTGTATGAGCAAGAGCGCAAGGAACACGTGCAGGTCATAGAAGAGGTGCGAGAACAACTGGAGAAAACACCGGACGTGTATAGTCAGGATTTCAAGGAAGTCCTTGAGAAATACGAGAAAACATGCAGCGAGGAGCGAGGAAAAGTTGTCGCTGCCGGTGGCGTCCACATTCTGGGCACCGAGCGTCACGAGTCGCGGCGGATTGATAACCAACTCCGCGGGCGGGCGGGCCGCCAGGGAGACCCGGGTTCATCCCGGTTCTTCCTCTCGCTCGAAGATGGCCTCCTGCGTATTTTTGGCGCGGAGCGCGTCCAAAAGATAATGGACCGGCTGGGCATGGAAGAGGGCGAACCCATAGAGGCCGGCTTGGTCACCCGGGCGATAGAAAACGCCCAAGGCCGTGTAGAGGGCCATAACTTCGATATCCGCAAACATCTGCTGGAATATGATGACGTGATTAACAAGCAGCGCGAAGTCATCTATGAGCAGCGCCGGGGATTCCTGGCGGGCGAGAACCTGAAAGGCCAGGTGCTGGAAATTGTTGAAGAGATGGCGGAAGAAAACGTGCTGAACTATGCGGATAAAGGCATCGATCCTATGGAGTGGGACTGGAAAGGGCTCGATGACACCGTGTTTCGCCAATTCAATATGCGTCTTGGCCTGAGTGCGGAACAGCAGGAAGAGCTGGCCACGGAAGAGCTCCGGGACCTGGTGCGAGACCGGGCGCTGCGACACTATGAAGAGCGAGAGCAGGATTTTACCCCGCCTGTTATGCGCTATCTCGAAAAGGTGATCATGCTGCAAACCATGGACAGTCTATGGAAAGATCACCTGTTTGCCATGGACCACCTCAAAGAAGGGATTGGTCTGCGCGGCTACGGCCAGAAAAACCCGCTCCAAGAGTATAAGAAAGAGGCGTTTGCTCTTTTTGACGATCTCTCCCGTCGGATGCAGGAAGATGTTGTTGAGAAACTCTATAGCGTCCAGGTGGCCCGCCAGGAAGATGTCCAGCGGCTGGAGGAAGGACAGGCCGCACAGCGGCCCATGCAGATGTTGCACGGCGGACAGGCCGCACTCCAGGCACAGCCGGCAACGCAACCCATACACGGAAGACCGAACGGACAGCCGTCCGCGGAAAGACCCGTCCAGGCCATACGGGATACGCCCAAGGTTGGCCGCAACGAACCCTGTCCGTGCGGCAGCGGCAAGAAATACAAGAAGTGTCACGGCGCATAGAAAAAGTAAAAAAGCCATGAAGATCAGCGTTAAAAAATCTCCGATCCTTATCCCCGGCTTTCGATTTTCCGGGGTGGCCTGCGGGCTCAAACCGAGCGGCAAAAAAGACCTGTCGCTGCTGGTATCGGACCTGCCGGCGACGGCCGTCGCCGCATTCACGACCAACCAGGTCAAGGCCGCGCCGGTCATCATCGGTGAAGAGCGCCTCCGGGCCGGACGCTTGCAGGCCATTGTCGTCAACAGCGGGAATGCTAACGCTTCGACTGCACGACCCGGACTCAAGCTGGCCCGGGACACCTGCGCGCTGGTCGGCCGCGAACTCACCATCGATGCGCAACTGGTGCTGCCGTCATCCACGGGGGTGATTGGCGTGCTGCCCGACTGGCGGAAAATGCAGGCCGGTATGCACGCCGCGGCCGCGGCGCTGTCGCCACGCGGTTTCTGGAACGCCGTGGCCGGCATCATGACGACCGACGCCTTTCCCAAGGTCGCAACCCGGCAGGTGACACTGAACGGCCGGGTTCTGACCATCGCCGGCATGGCCAAGGGCGCCGGCATGATTAACCCGCATATGGCGACCATGCTGTGCTATGTATGCACCGACGCGGCCGTAAGCCGGGCCGCGCTCCGGCAGGTGCTCGACCAGACCCTGCCCGATTCCTTCAACGCGGTCTCGGTCGATGGCGATACCAGTACAAACGACACCCTGGTCCTGCTCGCCAACGGTCAGGCCGGCAACCGGGAGATCAGGCCGCGCGGCCGCGGGTACCCGGCCTTTCGAGACGCGGTCCGGGAGGTCCTGTGCAGCCTGGCCCGGATGTGTGTCAAAGACGGGGAGGGGGCGACCAAGGTGGTCGATATCTACGTCAACGGTGCAAAGAATACGGCCGACGCGGAAAAGGTCGCCCGCAGCATCGCCTATTCGCCCCTGGTAAAAACGGCCTTTTTCGGGGGCGACCCGAACTGGGGCCGCATTGCCTGCGCGGTGGGCTATGCCGGCGCGCAACTCGATCAAGACCGGCTGGCCATCAGTGTCGGCGATGTTCCCATCGGCCGCAACGGCATGAGCACCGGACCACGCAACGAGCAACGCGCCGCCCGGATCATGCAGCAGGACGAGTTCTCCATAGACGTCCATTTACATCTGGGCCGGGGCCGCGCCCACGTCGTCACCTCCGACCTGTCCACCGGCTATGTCCACTTCAACTCGGCCTATACGACCTAAAAGCCTGTCTGCATCCCCTCTTGGGACGTGTGATATACCTTCCCAGGAACCTGTGCTCGCCAGCCACGCGGTGGTCGCCGGGCCGGGGTGGGTTCCGCTGGCTCCGACCCCTTCCGATCTCGTTTTCGCCGTGCGCCGCCACACGGGATTTGCATCACACGTCTCGGGAGGCGTGGCCCTGAGCCCGTCGAAGGGCCGGGGTGGGTTCTCCGGGCTGGTCGGCTCAGGCGTCGCTCTCAGGAGGGGAAAAAAGAGGGTAGGGGTACAGGCGGCGGCCCTGCATCAGCGGCCCTTGGGCAGTTGGAGGACGCGTTCGGCAATAATATTGCGCAGGATTTCGGACGTGCCGCCCTCAATCGTATTGGCCCGCGCCCGGAGAAAACCGTACTGCCAATAATTCCCCGCTCCGGCTTCATCATAGAGTTGCCCGGAGGCTCCCTGCAACTCGACGGCCAGGTCTTGCATGCGCTGGTTGGTTTCGGCCCAGTGCAGCTTGGCAATCGAGCCCTCCGGCCCGGCCGGGTTGCCGCGTAGCAGCCGCGTCAGGGCGCGATAATTATTCAGCTTCAAGACCTCGCAATCCATATATGCCTGGGCCATTTTTTGGCGCAGCCGGCGGTCCGTCCGACCTGAGACCGGGCCGGCATGACATACCCAAGAACGCAGGTCTTCGTAGGTCCGTTTTTGGGCGAAGGTGAAATAGAAGCCCAGCCCCTGCCGCTCAAACATGAGCGAGGTGATAATGACCTTCCAGCCCTGGTTCATCTCTCCCAGAAGATTGACCTTGGGGACCTGGACGTTCTCGAAAAAGACCTCGTTAAACTCGCTCTCGCCGGTCATGGTCCGAAGCGGCTTGATCGTGATGCCCGGACTCTTCATATCAACCAGGAGAGCTGACAGGCCATTATGTTTGGGCGCGTCCGGGTCGGTCCGCACCAGGAGTAAGCACCAGTTGGCATAGCGGGCCAAACTCGTCCACACTTTCTGGCCGTTCACCAAAAAATGATCACCCTGGTCAACCGCGCGGGTCTGGAGCGAGCCCAGGTCTGAGCCCGAGTTCGGCTCGGAATAGCCCTGGCTCCAGATATCCGCACCACTCAAGATAGGGGCTAAATGCCTTTTTTTCTGCTCCTCCGTCCCATAGGTAATAATCGTCGGCCCGACTATCTCCAAACCCAGGACGTTGAGCAGCCCAGGCGCTTTGTGGCGGGCCATTTCTTCGTCAAGGATCATCCGTTCGATCAGAGAGGCGCCGCGACCACCGTACTCTTTGGGCCAGGAAATCCCGGTCCAGCCACCCTCAAAGACGGTGCGCTGCCAGTCTTTGAGGAAGGCCAGGTCCGCGGCTGAGGCCTGCGGCTGAAGGTGACGCAGCGGGCTCTGGTCTGGTGGAATATTGGCCGCGAGCCAGGTGCGGAGTTCCTGCCGAAAGGCGTCCTGAGCCGGGGTAAAATGAAAATCCATGCTGGGCTCCTGTACTGAGATGATCGAATCGCTGGCGACGCTATTGGGCGAGCTGTTGCCGTAAGAGCGTATTGACCATCTGGGGATTGGCCTTGCCCTGGGTGGCGCGCATGACCTGCCCGACAAAGAAGCCGAGCAGTTTTTCTTTGCCGCCCCGATAGGCGTCGACTTTGTCCGGGTTGGCCGCTAATACCTCGGCAACGGCGGCCTGTAAGGTGTCGCTGTCGCTGACTTGGCGTAGCCCTTTGGCTTGGATGATTGCTGCCGGGTCGTGTCCGGTGTGGCGCATGTCTTCATAGACGGTCTTGGCGATAGTCGTGCTGATGGTGCCGTCCTGTATCAACCCGATTAATGCGCCCAGACGTTCGGGCGGGCAGGGCCAGGTCTCGATCTTCAGTGCGGCGTCCAGTTTTTCTTCCTTAACGAAGCGCAGCACGCTGTCCATGACCCAGTTGCTGACGACTTTGGGTGCGGCGGGGCAGGCACGCAGGCTGGCCTCGAAATAGTCAGCCACATCCTTGCGGGCCGTCAGTACCTCGGCATCGTAGGCCGGCAGGTCGTAGTCGTGCCTGAAGCGCGCCCGCCGCGTGGCCGGCAGTTCGGGCAGTTCGGCCCGAACGTGTTCGACCCAGGCCTGGTCGACGACCAAGGGTAACAAATCCGGGTCGGGGAAATAGCGGTAATCGTGGGCGAACTCCTTGCTGCGCATGGGCCGGGTGACCTCCCGGTCGGCATCCCACAGGCGGGTTTCCTGGACGACCCGACCGCCGGCTTCGACGACCTCGGTCTGGCGCTGAATTTCATGCTCTATCGCCTTTTCGACGGCACGAAAGGAATTGAGATTCTTGGTCTCTGTTCTGGTGCCGAATACAGTGCTGCCCTGCGGACGTATGGACACGTTGGCGTCGCAGCGCAGGCTGCCTTCTTCCATATTGCCGTCACACACCTCGATATATTGGAGCAGGGTCCGCAGGCTGCGCAGATAACTGCCGGCTTCCGCGGCGGACCGGATGTCCGGTTCGCTGACAATCTCCAATAGGGGAACGCCGGTGCGGTTCAGGTCAACCAGACTCGCGCCGGCCTCGGCGTCATGGATGCTCTTGCCGGCGTCTTCCTCCATATGAATTCGGGTTAAACGCACCTTTTTTGCCTGGTCTTGGGCCTGTCCTGAGCCCGGTCGAAGGACGGCGACTTCAACACAGCCGTGTTCGGCAATGGGCAGCTCGTACATGCTGATCTGGTAGCCCTTGGGCAGGTCCGGATAAAAATAGTTTTTGCGCGCCCAGCGGCTCGTGGGCGTAATGGTGCAGTGGGTTGCCAGGGCGGCGCGGAGGGCGAAATCGACCACCTTCTTATTGAGCACGGGTAAGACCCCGGGCAGGCCCAGGCAGACCGGGCAGGTATGCTGGTTGGGAGCGGCGCCGAAGCGAGTGGAACAACCACAAAAAATTTTTGACTCGGTCAGTAACTGGGCGTGCACTTCCAGGCCAATGACGGCTTCGTAGGTCATACTCATACTCGGTAAATTTTCTGCTGTCAGAGAGGCGGCTTCCGGGTTCGCCAGTCATGATCCTGCTCGTAAGCGTACCCGGCCCGAAGCAAGCCGTCCTCCTCAAAGGGGCGGCCTATCAACTGGAGTCCAATGGGTAATCCTTGCTGATCAAAGCCACACGGTACGGACAGCCCGGGCAGGCCCGCCAAATTGACCGCTATGGTAAAAATATCCGAGAGATACATGGTCAGGGGGTCGGCCAGCTTCTCTCCCAGCCGAAACGCGGTGGTCGGAGCGACCGGAGTGGCAATCATATCGCAGGCCTCGAAAGCGCTCAGGAAATCCTGCCGAATAAGAGTCCGGACCTTCTGCGCCTTCAAATAATAGGCGTCATAATATCCGGCGGATAAGACATAGGTGCCGAGCGCAATCCGGCGCTTGACCTCGCTGCCAAATCCCTGGGCACGGGTCGTCTGATACAGCGCTGCCAGGTCTTCGACCTCAGCCGCCCGGTAGCCATAGCGAACTCCATCGTAGCGAGCCAGATTGGAGCTCGCCTCAGCCATGGCAATAATATAATAGGTGGCAACCGCGTATTCGGTATGGGGCAGAGAGATGGGGACGACCTCCGCACCTAATGACTGTAAATGGGCAATGGCATCTCTGACCGCCGTTTCTACCTCCGGCTGCATGCCCTCAATAAAATACTCTTGGGGTATACCGATCCGCAGGCCGCTGACGCCTCGTTCCAGGTGGGCGGTATAGCGCGGCGTGGGTGTGTTGACGGAGGTCGAATCCCGCGGGTCATGGCCGGCAATGACCTCCAGCAGGAGGGCGCAGTCCCGGACATCCTTGGTGCACGGGCCGACCTGGTCCAAGGACGACGCATAGGCCACAACGCCAAAGCGACTCACCCGCCCGTAGCTTGGTTTCAGACCAACAATGCCGCAGAATGCAGCCGGCAGGCGAATGGAACCGCCCGTATCCGTTCCCAGGGTCGCACAGGCCTGGTCGGCCGCAACGGCTGCCGCCGACCCGCCGGAGGAGCCGCCCGGCACCCGGTCCGTATCCCAGGGATTGCGGCAGGGGATGAAAGCCGAATTTTCATTCGACGAGCCCATCGCAAATTCGTCACAGTTGAGCTTGCCGATAATCACCGCACCGGCCTCCTTGAGGCGCTGGGTCACGGTGGCGTCGTAGGGCGCAATAAAATGTTCGAGAATTTTTGAACCCGCGGTTGAGCGCACCCCCTGGGCGAGGATGACGTCCTTGAGCGCAACCGGAATGCCGCACAGTGGGGGAGGGCCGGCCGCGTTGGCAAGCGTCCGGTCTGCGGCTGCTGCCTGGGCGAGGGCTTCTTCGGCACACACGCTCAGATAGGCCTGCAAGCGTTCATCTGTGTGTTGAATGCGGGTCAGAACGGACTGGGCCAGTTCGACTGCACTGACTTCTCGGCTACGCAGTTTCTGCTGGGCCTGGTGCAGGGTCAGGGCGTGGTGCGACATGATTACTCAATAATCTTGGGAACGCGAAAAAAATGAGTTTTCCGACTCGGGGCATTCGCCAGCAGGGCGTCCGTTTGGGCGGCACTGGGCGTATTGGTGACAACATCGTCGCGCAGCGGAGCAGACACCGCCACGGCATGGGCGGTCGGCTCAACACTGTCGGTCTGCAATTCGTCCAGTTTATCGACATAGGTCAATATCGTATCAAAGTGTTGGGTCAGTTCCGCCAGCTCTTCCTCGGTAAATGAGAGGCGAGCCAGCGCGGCAATGTGTCGCACTTCATCCGGTGTCACGCGCATGTCGGTTCCTCTTTCGTCGCCTGCCAGTGTGTCACACCCCACTCTGCAATTCAACGCAAGAGGTCCTCCGCCAGAGGACGCTCTTGATCCACGCAAGCCGTGTCAGCTACCTTACACTGTATGGCGAGCAGTGACCGGCGACGCCTGTTGGGTCAACACGGCGAGCAGCGCGCCGCGCAGTTTTTACGCAAGCTCGGCTATGCGATAGTTGAGCGAAATTATCGATGCCCTCGCGGGGAAATTGATCTCGTTGCGCAGGATAAAGAAACGCTGGTCTTCGTTGAGGTCCGGACGCATCGTTCTCGGGAGTTTGGAGATCCTCTGGCCTCAGTCAATACGCGCAAGCAGCGCCAAATCGCCATGACCGCCCTGCATTATCTTTCGCGTTTCCACCTCCACGACCAGGCGGCACGCTTTGACGTTATTGGGATTATGGGGGAAGGCGACACGGCGCAGCTGACCCATATCAAAGCGGCTTTTGAATTCCCAACTGCACGCTAGACAACGAAGAAACCGTATGCTTGATATTAAACTGATCCGAGACAACCCAGACGGGGTGAAAGAGCGACTGGCAACAGTGGGCGTTCCGGGTGCCGAGGTGGACGCCCTGCTCAAGAGTGACCAGGCCCGACGCACGCGCATACGCGAGGTCGAGGCGCTGCGTGCGGAACGAACGCAACGTTCAAAAGAAATCCGAAAAATTTCCGACCCGACCGAACGCGACACTGCCGTCGGGTCCATGCGAGCGCTCGGAGAGCACCTGAGCCAACTGGAGAAACGGCTCGCTCAGGCAGAAGAAGACTTCCAGCGGCGGCTCTTGGAGTTGCCCAACCTGCCCCATCCCGACGTCCCGGTCGGGGAAGACGAAGACGAAAACGTGGTGATCCGAACGGAGGGCAAACCGCCGACTTTTGCGTTTTCTCCTCGCCCGCACTGGGAACTTGGCGAAGCCCTGGACATTATTGATTTTGCGCGCGGGGTGAAAATTTCGGGCAGCCGCTTTTACATACTCAAAGGGCTGGGCGCGCGACTTCAGCGCGCACTGATCAATTGGATGCTGGACCTGCACGTCAACGAACACGGCTATACTGAGGTATACCCACCGGTCATGGTTAAACAGGATTGTTTGGTCGGGACCGGTAACCTCCCAAAATTCGGGGACAATCTCTACCGGGATATTGAAGAAGACTTTTGGTTTATTCCCACCGCAGAAGTGCCGGTGACCAACCTGTATAGAGAGGAAGTGATCGACCCCGGACTGCTCCCGGTGTATCATGTGGCGTATACGCCCTGCTTTCGCCGCGAGAAAATGTCAGCCGGCCGCGACGTCCGCGGCATTAAACGCGGCCATCAGTTCGACAAGGTGGAAATGGTGAAATTTGTTGAGCCGTCGCACTCGGATACGGAGCTGCTGGCTCTGGTCGACAATGCCGAGGAGGTGTGCCGAAAACTTGGTATCCCGCATCGGGTCGTTCAGATGTGTACCGGAGATCTGAGCTTTGTTGCGGCCTGCAAATATGATGTTGAAATGTGGGCAGCGGGCTGCGCCGAATGGCTCGAAGTGAGCTCCTGCTCCAATTTTCGTGATTTCCAGGCCCGTCGGGCGAAAATACGTTACCGGCCCGAACCTGGTGCAAAACCCGAGCTGGTACACACCCTGAACGGCTCCGGACTGGCTCTCCCACGGGTTGTCATCGCCCTTCTTGAAAACTACCAGCAAGAGGATGGAAGCGTTGTGATACCAGACGTCCTCCGGCCCTATATGGGCGGCCAGGAGAAAATTGACAGGGCTCAACGATCAGCTCCCTGAGAGGGCAGGGGGAGTTGACGACCGAGGGGTAGCCCGTTACTAAATTGCCCAAGAAGACGGCGAAACTCTGTGGCAGAAGACGCGCACAAACCAGCGCCCGGTCAGGATGTCGAAAATACCATCGAGGACCTGACGAAAGAGCTGTCCCGCTTAATCAACGAAGCCGGGACGGACGGGCGTGAAGAATTGCGTGATTACGCAGTAAGCCTGCTGCAGGGCGAAACGGAAACAACACAAACGGAAGAGCCTGGGGAGGAAGACTCGGCTCAGCCCCCTTCTCCTTTTAGCCCAGTTGCTTTGAGCATTCCATTTCTCCTTATTGGTATCATTCTCCTCCCGCTCTTTGCCCCGGTCGGGTTGATGCTGGTGTTGGTGGCTGTGGTCATGGGGGTAGGGGGCTGGCTCGCTCTCATGTTCAGAAGAAAATAACGGAAACGGTATAAGCACTATCACTAAGGAGTAAGCTCCATGGCAAAAAAACCAACTTCTCCTGAAGAAATCCGGGCATACGAAGAGCGTCGCCGTGTTGAGCAACGGGCTGAGCGTGAGAAACGGCTCCGGGAACGCGCCCAAAGAGGCGGCCTGTGGTCACGGCGTGATTTTTTTGGCCGGCTCAGCTGGGGCGGTTTCGGGCTGGTTTCGCTGGTGAGCCTGCTGGCCTTTGTCCGTTCCGCCTTTCCGCGGGTGCTCTTCGTTCCGCCGTTAACCTTCAAGGCGGGCTTTCCGGGCGACTATCCGGTTGGTGAGGTGAGCGAGAAATACCGTTCGGCCCAACGCACCTGGATCGTCCGAGAACCGCAGGGATTCTACGCCATCTTTGCCAAATGTACCCACCTGGGCTGCACGCCGCTGTGGTCCGCGACCGAGAGCAAATACAAATGTCCCTGTCATGGCAGCGGCTATTATCGTACCGGCTATAATTTCGAGGGCCCGGCCCCGCGTCCCATGGATCGCTTCAAGTTGTCCTTGGCTGATGACGGCCAACTCGTCGTGGATAAAAGTAAAGTCTATAAGATGCAGCCCGGAGTTGACCCGAATAAACAACATCCGGACAGCATTTTGCGTATTTAGCTGTCGGTGGAAGGGTGAGCGTAAAGGCAAGGAAAGAGTATGAGCAGTCAATTTGATGAACTCAAACGCCAGGTCATGGAGTCGCAGGCCTGGCAGTCCATTTTCCGCCACGGCTACGAAGATACGCCGCGCAACCGCATTCTGATGGTCTCAGGCAATGTCTGGCTCCATCTGCACCCCTCGAAAGTCCGCAAGCATGCCACCCGCCTGCGTTTTACCTGGTGTATGGGCGGCATTACCTTTCTGATGTATCTGGTCACGGTGGTCACCGGCGTATATCTCATGTTTTACTACCGCCCGGTGGCGGAATATGCCTACGCCGATATTAAATATCTCGAATTCGATATGCCGTTCGGCATGTTGATGCGCAATATGCATCGCTGGTCCGCCCACGGCATGGTGATTGCCGTCTGGCTGCATATGTTTCGCGTTTTTATGACCGGCTCGTATAAACCCCCGCGTGAGTTCAATTGGGTCGTGGGGGTCCTGCTCCTGGTGCTGACCCTACTCCTCTCCTTTACGGGCTATCTGCTGCCGTGGGACCAACTCGCCATTTGGGCCGTGTCGGTGGGGTCAAATATGGGCCGGGCGACGCCCCTGCTGGGAAACGAGGGCCCGTTTGCCGAGGTGCTCGGGGTGAACCCCATTTACGACGCGCGGGCTTTTCTCTTTGGTGGTGGGGAGATTGGGGCGCATACCTTACTCCGTTTCTATATTCTGCACTGCATCTTTATTCCGCTGGTGACGAGCTTATTTCTGGCGGTTCATTTCTGGCGTATCCGGCGCGACGGATTCTCAGGACCCGCCCTCTAGCAGAGGTGTATTATGCGCGTGCTTGTCATTCCTATTTTAATAGGAGTCGTGTGCTGGCTGCTGTACCTGGTAGCAAAACCCAAAGCATCTTCTTCTGAAGACCAGTAAAAAAAGGGAGCTGTTATGGCGGAAATGGGCTCAGCTGCCACGCGTGTCGAAGTCACGCTCAAAAAAGCGAGCGGCCCTGGGGACGACAAGGTCCATACCTGGCCGACTCTGGTCCGAGCGGAATTCCTGTGCACCCTGTTTACGATTATCTTCCTGCTCTTATGGTCGCTGCTGGTCGACGCGCCGCTTGAAGAGCCCGCCGACCCTGGGCGCACGCCCAACCCGTCCAAAGCACCCTGGTATTTTCTTGGGCTGCAAGAAATCTTGGTCTTCTTCGATCCCTGGCACGCCGGAGTGGTGGCGCCGACCTTTATCATCATGGGGCTGATGGTTATTCCCTTTATTGATATTAATCCCAAGGGAAACGGCTATTACACCTTTAAGGAACGCAAGTATGAAATCCTGACCTTTATCTTCGGCTTCCATGTGTTGTGGATTTCGACCATTGTTATCGGCACTTTCGTCAGAGGACCGGGCTGGAACTGGTTTTGGCCCTGGGAGGTCTGGGATGCGCACCTGGTTGAGGCCTTGACCAACCAGGACCTGCCCTATCTGGTCGGCATCCGGGACTACTGGACCGCGGCCGTTTTCGGCTTGTCACTCATCATTGGTTTCTTTGTGGTCGGCACCGCGGCCATGTATTGGTGGGTGGTGTGGCTCAAGGGCCGCGCATTCATGCAGCGCTGGGGCGCGGCCCGCTTTTTCTTAACGTCCTTTCTTACGCTGAATATGATTGCCGTGGTGATTAAGATGCTGCTGCGTCACATACTGAATGTGAAGTATATTTTAGTCACGCCGTGGATTAATGTTTGAAAAGAGTACACGTATCCAGCATCTTTACGCTCTATGGCGTTCTACCTGGCAAAATTTCTTCAGGCATTTGGGATTGCAGATGTTGGCTACGCGCTCTTCGTGGGTATGACTGAGGAAAAGAGCATGGGTAAGGAATTATGGCTGCTTGGGGTTGGGGTGGTGGTATTCTACCTCGGCCGCTTCCTGGAGACGCGAGCAACCGGCTCATAGTGGCCGGCTCATAGTGGATTGTTATGGCACGCAGAGAAGTTGACGACGAAAAGAGATCGTATAGTGGAGTGTTTCTCTTCGCAGTGGGGTTGCTGCTGATCGGGTCGATCTGGTCGGTCTGGGACGATGCGGTGTCGCGCCGGCCCTGGAAGAAATACCAGGCCGAATTCTCGATGATAGCCTACAACCAAACCCTGGCGGAAATTCAGGCTGAAGAAGAGCGGCTGGCCGCAGAGCCGGCCTATCAGGAGGCTCTGACGACCGTAGAGTCGGCTCAGGCTGATATCATGGGCGGGGAGGGGGGGCAGCGTCTGGCCGCGCTGCAAACCGAACTGGCGGCCGCCGAAATTCGGACGGGTGACGCCGAGAATGCCCTCCGGATCGTCCGCAGTGAGATCGAGGCGGCCTGGTATGAATACGACCATGCGATTCAGTTGGAACACGCCACGAAAGACGAGAAAGCCCATCTCGACGCCCTCCAGGCCGAGGCGGTCGAGCGTGAGAGAGTCTTTCTGGCCGAGCAATCCGAGCGTGACCGGATTGAAAACGAAATCAATGAGATCAACGCGCGTATTATCCAAGCCCAGGAAACCTTGCGCACCATGAACCAGCAAAAGGATTTCCTGGAACAGCGTATCGGCAATTACGTGCTGCGGCCGCTACCGGGGCTCGTCCTGCCGGCGATTCCAGCCATTACCCAGGTGGTCGTGCCGGAATTCGACCGGAGCAATTTTGATACCTCCCTGGCGCGGGTTGACCGCTGCCAATCCTGCCATGTCGGCATCGACAAGCGTGGCTTTGAGGACCAGCCGAATCCGCACAAAACGCATCCGCAGTATGACGTCTTGATGGCGAACCATCCACCCGAATCGTTCGGCTGCACCTCGTGTCATAACGGCCAGGGGGTCGCCACCAGCAGCGTGGATATTGCCCACGGCTATGTGCAATTCTGGGAGCATCCGCTGCTGCTCGGTCCCAAAATGGAAGCCAATTGTCTGAGTTGCCACGCCGATATGCAGACCGTGGCAACGCGGAATGCAACCGTTGGCCAGCATATCGCCCGCGGCGAAAGGCTCTTCATGCAGCTCGGCTGTACCGGCTGTCATGTGGTCGAGGGGTATGGCGAGGTCAAGAAAATCGGTCCCTATCTGCGGCGGGTGGCCGCCAAGTCCGACCCGGCCTGGATGGTTGAATGGGTCACCAACCCGCACGAGTTTCGCCCGCATACCCGCATGCCGCATTTTTTCTTGACCGAGGACCAAGGGCGCGCGGTGACGGCCTATTTGCTGCGGGCCAGCAGGGAGGAAGGCCAGGCCTGGCTGGACGCCCACGCTGAGCCGGAAGGCATTGATCCGAATAACGTAGAACTCGTCCAAACAGGCGAGCGCCTGGTCAATTCCCTCGGCTGCCGAGCCTGCCACGGATTCAACGCGGAACAGACCGCCACCCTGGTCGGGCAGAATAAAAATCACGCGCCGAATCTCGCTCGTGTGGCAGAGAAGACGAACGCGCGCTGGTTATATCACTGGATCAAGAATCCGCGCGCCTACGCGCCGAATACGGCCATGCCGGACCTGCGTCTGAGCGATGCAGAAGCGCGGGCGATTGTGTCCTATCTCTTGACCCTCAAGACCGAGATTGAGCGCCCGGACATTCGAGCCGAGCTGGAGGACCCGGACTTGATACTCGCAGGGGAGGGCTTGGTCCGACAATATGGTTGCCACGGCTGCCACGACATCCCGGGCATGGAAAGAGAGGCGCGGATTGGGGTCGAGCTGACCTCATTTGGCGAGAAGAGCCTGGAAGAACTCTTCTTCGGCAACCGCACCGACGTCCCGCATACCTGGGAGAGTTGGACGTATGAAAAGGTGAATGCCCCGCGGGGGTATGCCACGGAACGCATTGAACAGCTCATGCCGTCGTTCAATCTCTCGAACGAGGATATTCTGGCGGTGCGCGTCTTTTTGAAGAGCCAGACCGGACACCATGTGCCTGAGAAATTCACCGCCCACGGTGACTGGACCGATACTATTGTCAAAGGCCAGCGGCTGGTCCAGTATTACAACTGTACCGGCTGTCATGTCATCGAAGGCAGTGGCGGAGATATTCGCTCGCTCTATTTGGACAATCCGGCCCTGGCCCCGCCCATTTTGACCGGCCAGGGGAAAAAGGTGCAGCCGGAGTGGTTTTACGGCTTTCTCAAACGGCCTATTCCCATCCGTCCCTGGCTGGAACTGCGGATGCCGACCTTTCATTTCGCCAATGACGAGGCCAGCGGTTTGGTGGACTATTTTAATGCCCTCAGCAAGCTGGAGATTCCGTACAACTATTTTGACCACTCACGCACCTCGCCGGACATGCTCCATGCGGGCGCTGCCCTGATGTCAGAGGATTATTTTGCGTGTTTCTCGTGTCACCAGCAGGGAGACCAGAAGCCGGAAGGTCCTCCTGACGGCTGGGCGCCTGATTTGGGCTTGGCAAAAGAGCGCCTGAACCCGGAGTGGATTGTCGAGTGGATCAGGGACCCCCAGGTTCTCATGCCGGGGACGAAGATGCCGACCTTTTACCCGGGTGGCCCAGATGACATCTTTGCCGGGGACGAGGATAAACAAATGGTTGCCATGCGTGACTATATTATGCTGCTTGGCATCGATGCGCCGTTTGCCAGTATGAACGGGAATGGAGCGAGTGGAGCGGCGGCTGCGACAGTTCAGGAAGCGGCTGATGAGACAGCCACGCTGGTGGAGGAGCCAGCTCAATCTGCCGACGAAGCAAGAGAGGCCGACAGTACCGAAGCGACCGAAACACCTATGTAGAGGAGGAAGAATGCGTAGTATAAATATCACAACGGGTATGTCCCTGGTCGTAGGAGCCAGTCTGTGTCTGGCTTCTGTGGCGCTCGGGTACGACGCTGGCGCGGTCAGCAACGGCGGGAGCATTAGCGGAACTATTACCTTTGCGGGTGACGCACCCGAAGCCGCGCCCATTGAGGTAACCAAAGACGCAAAAGTCTGTGCGCAGACGCAAAAGTATGATGAGAGCCTCGTGGTTGGCGGGAATAAAGGCATAAGAAATGCCGTGATCTCAATCTCGAATATTTCCGGCGGGAAAGATTTTGGCGCGGTAATGCCCCTGGATCAAAAAGACTGTGTCTACACGCCGCATATCGTGCTCACGCCGGCCGGGTCGGAACTCGAGATTCTCAATAACGACGGTATCCTGCACAACATTCATACCTATAGCGAAGCGAACGCGGCTTTTAATCAGGCCCAGCCCAAATTTAGGAAAAAGCTCAAAAAGACATTTGAGAAGCCCGAGGTCGTTCGGGTCGAGTGTGATGCTCATGGCTGGATGAAGGGCTGGATCGTTGTTATGGACCATCCCTATTATGCAGTAACTGATGAGGCCGGCGCGTTTAGCCTGACTGATGTGCCAGCTGGCGAGTATGAGCTTAAGATCTGGCATGAGACTTTGGGGGAAACCATGCAAAAAGTGACGGTGGAAGCTGGGAGTGATGCCAGTCTTGCGGTGGAGCTCTCGCAGTCCTGAGCGGATTACGCTTCAGAAGCATAAAAAAGGGCGCCCGAAATGGGGCGCCCTTTTTTATGCTGAGAATGTAGAGTTGCGCCTATTCAGGCCCTTCTGATTTTACTGAAGTATTTGTGTGTATCTATGCTCATAGAGAATATATTGACTATAGTCTAAATCAATAACTCCAAAAAATATAGCACCTCATAACTTTAATTTCTCGACAAGTAATTGGGATTGTTCGTCTTGATTGGATTGGAATAGATGTTTATGACTATAGTCATCTTATTTCTTTTGAATGTGCCGAGCCATCCTCTAGCCCGGAGAATATCGGTTTCAAGGACGCCTGAAATTTTATTGGGGGATAATCTGATCGACGGTGTGACGGAATGGGGAGGGCTATCATCTGACGGCTGTCACCGAGACTAAGCCTGAAGCGTCTCCTCTTCGGGATCTCGGGCCGACCGGGGGCACGCAGAGGTATTGGGGGAGCCGTGGTTTCGCGCGTGGCCTGGAGGGCGTCCTGGAGTGGCCGCGCGGTCGGCCATGGAGCAGTACAGTTGGACGGCCGGCTCTGACCCCCTTTGCGGCGTGAAAGGAATGAACGGCCGGCTATATGGATATAATTTTACAAAATATATATTATCAGACATAAAATATATATTTCGAGAACTCACTTACCCGTCTTGGTGCGAACCATGTCAGCAAATGGAGAGTCGGGGAATTGCTCTAGCAAATCAAAATATGCTTGGGGAACGCTTGCCCCCTCCTGGCGCTCCAGGGCTTCCCCCAAGGCCAGCAAGGCTTCACTCTTACTTGGCCCATCCAGTCCGGAAGCCTCACGGTACCACTGTGCCGCAGTATCGAACTCTTCTGCTTCTTCCGCACCGTGGCCCAAACGTAAGAGCGCAATCTGTTTCACATACGCTCCGGCATCATGGGACGTGGCGATTCGCTCGTAGGTATCCTTCGCCTCCAACAACTGATTGCTCTTCTCAAAGGCTTCCCCTAAGTGCAAAGCCGCGACCCCCCTCCTCTCACCCTGAAGCGCCGCTTCGGCCTGGGCTAATTCGGCAACAGCCACAGCGTACTCCTTCGATTCTATCGCCAGGAGTCCAACTCGAAAATGTTCCAGTCCCTGACTCTGACGATACTGTGCCCAGGCTGCCCAGGAAATGCCGAATATGGCACATACGACGACGACGACACTCCCCAAGACAATGTGCTGCTTGTAGTGGGTGACGGTGTTCGACTGCCGCCGGAGCCATTCGACCAGTCGCGCTGACGGGTATGAAGATGGGGAGAGTGCTTGTTTACGCGTACGTGCCATGAACCGTATCGAGGAGTCTCTTCCAGAGACTACATCTTGTACTTAAAGTCGTCCGGAGACATCTTCTCCAGAATCTCTGCCCATTTATCCCGCGAGACACTCGATAAATCGGCCTCTTCCTCACTGTCTTCCAGCTGTTGGAGTACGCTTGATGATTCAAGCACCTGGGCCGCCACAAAGATGGGGCTTTTCGTGCGCAGCGCCAGCGAGATGGCATCGCTCGGCCGGGAGTCAACCACGATGTCTCGTTCCCCAACCTTGAGGCGAATGGCCGCATAATACGTATTGTCCTGGAGACTCGTCACCTCAATCGCCTCGACCCTGCCACCGACTTCCTGGATCAGATTGTGGAGCAGGTCATGCGTCATGGGGCGCGCCATTTTGATCCCTTCCAGCTCGGTTGCCATGGAAGTCGCTTCCATCAAGCCTATCCAAATGGGCAGATTCAGCTTGTTCTCGGCATCTTTCAGGATGACGATAGGGGTCTTGGTCACCGGGTCCAGCGTCAACCCGCCGACTTTCATCTTAATAAAACCCTCGCGATCCATTCCTCCTCCATTTGGGTACGATCACAAAAAGGATACCATCTTCAAGAGAGCATGCCTACCGCAAAGAGTAAACGTGTCCTCCACTAGACATAATATGCTGGACACGTTTACTCTTCTAGGCGGTCACCAGGTGATCGATGACGCGGTAGAGCTGATTGAGGTTGCGACACTCCTCAACCAGGTCGCAATACGGCGCATAGCGATCCATCTCGCTATCCCCAAATCCCCACGTCAGCCGGCTTTCAGGGTTCAACCAAATCACCTGCTTGGCTTTTTGTTGCAGGTCCCGAATGACCCAGTCGTGCGGCAGATTATAATTATTGCGCGCATCACCCAGCACCAACACCGTGGTCCGCTTATTGATGATGGCAAGATAATCCCGATGAAACGTCTTGAACGCCCGCCCGAAATCCGAGTGCGCGTAGATATTAATAAAATTGCCCCGTAAGGCTAAATCAATGGCCTGGTGGACTTCGTTATCCTCGAACAGCTTGGTCACGTCGCCAATGTCCGCCACAAAGATAAAGCTGCGCACCTTGGAGTAGAGGTCCTGCACCGAGTAGACAAATTGCAGCATAAAGCGTGAAACGTTCCGCACCGAGTCGGACACGTCACACAGAATCACCACCTGCGGTTTTTCTTTCTTTTTCACGTTAAGAATAATGTGAAAGGGCACCCCGCCGTATTGCAGATTCTTGCGGAGCGTGCGCTGCAAGTCCAACCGCCCCCGTTTGCCCCGTTTGCGCCGAATCGCAATAATATGTTTGAGTCGCTGGGCCAGCTTGGTGACCGCCTCCTTCATTTTCCGAATTTCGTCCTCAGACAAATAGTAGAAGCTCTTGTCGGCTAAACTCCGCATCTTTTGCTGGTCGCGCAGCTCCGAGTCTTTTTTCTCCAACTCAGCCCGGACATAGCTGCGGATCATATGGGCGAGGTCTTGGAGGCGACGGTCAATATATTGAGACAATTGTTCAATTTGTTCCGGACTTAAACCGGCCTGTTGCAAGGCATCCTTAAGATCCTGCAATTCCTGCTGAATATTGCCGAAGCCCATCATCTGGGCGAGCGCGTTCGCAAACTGCCCTTCCTGAAAGGAGCGCTGGATATCCTGGAGATTTGCCTGCTCGGCAGCCTCTTGCAGCATTTTTTCAAGTTGCCCGCTATCATTGCCGAGCAAAGCACGCGCTAAATCTGACAGCTCTTTGCCCATATTTTGCAGGGCATCTTCCATTTGTTCGAGGAAGGCTTGAAACTCTTCCTCGGTCATCTCCAGGGCTTGCCGGGTTGCGGCGGCCGCGGCCTTAATCACCTCACCCAGGCCGGTAAAGAACATGTCGAAGAGTTCGTCATAGACGGAGATGTCCACCTGGCGTTTGACAAAGGTCGCGCGCAACGTATCTTTCAGTAATTGTTTATCCCGGATCCCAACCAACCCCAGGGCGGCAAAGGTATCCATGTTTTCCGCGGCCGAGACTTTCAGGCCGTTCTCTCGCAGCAGGTGGGCAAATTCGATAATCTTATCGTCCATACACAGCCTCACGCGGGCCTGGCTAGTGGAGGAGGTCTTTGTCGTCTTGTTCCGGGCTCGTCGCCTGGGTCTCGACCTTGGCCTTCTGACGGCTGATATATTCCTTTAACTCGGCCTCTGCCTTGCGCACATCGCCTTCATATTTCAGGATCGTATTCAGGGTCTCATTCACCTGCGATTCTTCAAGCCGGTGCACATTGAGCAGGGTGAGCGCTTTCGCCCAGTCCAGGGTCTCGCTAATGCTGGGGATTTTTTTCAGGTCAAGCTTGCGGATCGACTGGACGACTTCCACCACCTGATTGGCGAGCTGGGTCGCGATCCCCGGCACCTTGAGCTTCACAATTTGGAGCTCCTGCTCCTGGTTCGGGAAATCTATGAAGAGGTGCAGGCAGCGCCGTTTGAGCGCGTCTGACATCTCGCGCACATTATTACTGGTCAGGACAACAACCGGCAGATGTCGGGCTCGAATCGTGCCCAGCTCTGGCACACTCACCTGAAAGTCGCTCAGGACCTCAAGCAAAAAGGCCTCGAACTCACTGTCCGATTTATCGATCTCGTCGATGAGGAGGACCAGCGGATGGTCGGCCGATATGGCCTGCAACAAGGGCCGGGGCAGAATAAAGCGTTCCGAGAAGAAGACACTGTCCTGCTTGCCGATGCGCTCGACCGCTTCCTTCAACGTGCTCGTGCCTTCCAGCACTTCACTGATTTTGTCCTTGAGGATCTGAGTATAGAGCAATTGTTTGGCATACTCCCACTCGTAGAGGGCCTTCGCCTCATCCAGACCCTCATAGCACTGTAGGCGTAATAATTGACAGTCCAGCGCCCCGGCCACCACCTTGGCCAGTTCCGTTTTCCCGACACCAGCGGGCCCTTCGACCAGGATCGGTTTACGCAGTTGGCTGGCTAAATAGACAACGGTCGCGATTTGTCGATTACAAATATATTTCTGGTCTGAGAGCCTTGAAACAACGTCATCAACGGATTCGAACATTCTTCCTCCTCGGTGCAGACATGCCGGCAGACCCTATCATAGGGGTGGCTGAAACACAATGTGAACCCCTTCCCTCTTGCGACGCCGCCTTCCCCACCTTATACTGCCGCGCGGCATGTGTACCCTCGCCTTGTACTTTCAAATCTTTGCGGACTATCCTGTCGTGATAGCCGCAAACCGGGATGAATATTTGAATCGCCCCTCCACCCCACCCGTCGTGCTCCAGCCCTCACCCTGGATTTTCGGTGGGAAGGATCTGAGTGCCGGAGGAACCTGGCTGGGTGTCAACGCGCAGGGGCTGGTGGCTGGCATGTTAAACCGGCAGACGCCTCAACCGGCCGACCCGGCCCGGCGTTCGCGTGGATTGTTAAGCCTGGACGCCCTTCAGGCGCCGTCCGCCCGCCAGGCTGCGACGTCCATTCAGCGCCAACCTGCCGATCGCTACAACCCCTTCAATCTCCTCCTGGTTGATAGTCAGACAGCCTATGTCGTCTACCCAGCGGAACGGACCATGCGTGTCCAGCAGCTCCAGCCTGGGGTCCATCTGCTGACCAATATGAATCTTAACGACCCCGAATGTCCCAAGATCGCGCACTCTTTTCAGCATTTTCAGAGCGTGGCAGAAAAAATGATCGCCGCAGCCGAGTCGTCTTTCTCTCTAACGGAGCTTTTTCGCCTCCTCCATGAGCGACTTGCAGACCATGCTACACCGCTCGACCCCCGAGCCGAGGACCCGCGCAACGGCCTGTGTATCCACCTCGACGGCTATGGCACCTGTTCTTCGACATTGCTTGCCTATTCCGCTCGACAGCACCGATTTATCTATCATTTTGCCCCTGGCGCGCCGTGTCAAACCGATTATAGTGAAGTCTCGCTGCCCGCAGGCCCCTGAGCCAGCCAACCGCCGTCAACCACGTAGCTGACACCGGTCACAAAATCGCCCGACTCCAGAAGAAAGCGGACCGTGCGCGCAATATCGTGCGGGCTCCCGAGGCGTTGTAGCGGCGTGCGAGCGCGCAGTTCTTCCTGCCGGGCCGGACCATAGTCTGCGGGGAGTAAGACCGGACCAGGGGCGACTTCGTTGACCTGGACATGGGGAGCCAGGGCCTTTGCGAGTGCCTGCGTCAGCGTATGCACTCCGGCCTTGGATACGCAGTAGGGCAGAAAGTTTCGACTTGGTCGCCGGCCGCTCCAATCGCCCAGAAAAACGATTTTACCCCGCCCGTGTTGATACATCTGTCGGCCGATGAGCACCGAGAGGAAGAAGGGCGCGGATATATTCGTCTGACGGAAAGCGCGCCATTCCTGGGCGGTCAGGCTGGCGATGGGAGTAGGAAAGAACACGGCGGCATTATTGATGAGAATGTCTATTTTCCCTGTTTTTTCCAGCGCTGTATGGGCTACACGGTCTACGTCGCGGCGATTTGCCAAATCGCCGCGTACAATCCAGGCGCGGCGGCCATAGTGTTGCACCGCCCGTCGCGTTTCCTCTCCTGACGAGGTATGGGCGTGCAGGACCACATCCGCTCCCCCCTGAGCCAGAGCAACGGCAATTGCTCGCCCTATGCGGCGGCCCGCACCTGTCACCAGCGCGAGTGTCCCCCGTAACTGCATACGCTTCGCTATCCTGTGTGTTCGGGCACGGTGAGTGGCAGGGCAAAGGTAAAGGTCGCGCCTCCATCTCGATTATTCTGTGCAGAGAGCGTCCCATTATGGAGCTCGATAATTTTTTGGGTGAAGGCCAGGCCCAAGCCGGAACCCGTTTTCTTGGTGGAAACAAAGGGGGCAAAGATCTGTTCGCCCACTCCTTCCGGAATACCCGTGCCCGTATCCCGGATGGTGACCTGCATCTGATCCTGTCCCTGTCGCGCCCCAATCGTAATCTGCCCATCTCCGGGTGAGGCTTCCAGCGCGTTCGTCAAGAGATTCAAAATGGCCTGCTTGAGCTTGATCCGATCAAGAGGCACGAGCGGTCCCTCGCCCTGCATGTCCAGCTCATAGCGGAGGCTCACCCCGCGCGTCCGCGCGGCCTCGTGAATTTCTCGCCCGGCCTCTTGCAGGAGTTTGCTCAATAACACCGGCTCGCGATGGACGGCAAAGTCACGGGAAAAGACCAACAGGTCAGACAGCGTGGTGTTCAAGTCGGTAATGGCCGCATCGAGTTGTTCGACCCGTTGGGAGGCCTCTTCCTGCGTCTCACGGGTGGGCGGCTGGGTCTCGTCCAGCGTATCTCGCAACAGGTCACACTGCAGACCCAAGAGGCCGATTTTTTGGAGGATTTGATGCGAGATGGTAGACGACATATGTCCGATTGCCGCCATGCGCTCGCTTCTGGCCATGTCTACATTCATCAATTGCAGCTGGGTATTTTGACGCTCAATTTCCTTTTTGCGGAGCGTGAGTGTCCGCATCAGCACATGCGCCGCCCCAACCGGAATAGCGCTCAGGTAGAGCCCCGCGCTCCCAAAGGTATTCACTCCGAGGATCATGATTGCACTATACGGCGTGACCAGCAGCAGCCCCGTAATCATCAACGTCGGGAAATTGCCGGCAAAATCGAGCCCAGACGTATAGAGTGTTCCATACCGCGCCCGGTGCTGTAAGCCATACCCCAGGGCAAAAACGGCCCAGCCGCCGGCTTCACTCAGGAGGAATCGCGCCAGTTCTTCAAATTCTCCGATATGAATGGGAATGCGGCCACCGCTGGAACGGTAGATCATATAGCGGCAAAAGAGCGCGGTTTGCAGCAGCGCGCACAACTCAAGAATCCGTCGGACCGGGCGGGCGTCCTCGCGTACGGTTTGGGGCACGCTATCCACGCCCCACCATCTCACCACCCAAGCCAGCGGCAGGCTGAGGAGTATGGACCCCAGGAGTAAGGGCAAGGCAAACAGCCCAACCGTGTACAGCAGGGAGCTCGTTACCGCAAAGAGTAAGAGAGACAGGAACCAGTCCTGTCCGACCTCAACCCGCAACAACACCCCGATACACAGCAGGGGCACGAACGCCTGATACAGCTCAAGATAGCCAAGATTAAACGCGGCGAAACCACTCGCCGCCAACAGGAGACCGGACACGCCTCCAGCGGTTCCGGCTCGAAGCGTGCTGAGCAGCCTCTCGTCGCCCATCACTCCCGTCCCGTCAGAAACCAATCAAGCCACGGGACCCGCCGGAATAAGAGAAAACCGTATTCCAGGTTTGCGGAGGTAAAGTCATATTCATTCAGAGAGACGTTGAAACGGAGATCCTGAAACCCGTAGCGTGTATCCAACTGATTGTTCCAATCGTAGGCTTCTTGTTTGACCGGCACCCGATAGACAATGTCCCAGTGCAGCACGATACGATAATACGGATGGGTCCGCCATTGACTATTCGGGAAGACAAATTCCAGGACGTAGCAGGGGCGGCCGTCATGCTGCTGAATACCACGGAATTGCACTTCTAACTCGCTCTGTAGCCAGCCTTGTAAGAGCTGCGTCTGCAGCCGGTCGACAACCCGACCAAACCCAAACTCCTTGAGAGAAGCGTGCAATTCCCGTCGCATCCAGGCGCCGTCCGGTACCAGGTCGCCAATGACCGGGATACCGAACAGCGCAGTGCGGACCCGGACCCGTTCTCTATTCCAACCCGCCCGGAAGAGGGCTTCCTGGAGTCCGTCCCTCTCTTGTTCCCAGGCGATATACACATCGAACGGTTTCCGAAACTTGAATCTCGCCGTCCGACGGCTCAGCTGACCTCCCCGGCGCGCTTCCGTCACCCAGACCCCGGTATAGTCTTGTATTTCACCTGCCCGGCGCAACCAATTTTGGGTAAATCCGCGGACATCCAGGTCGGTCCCGGGTCGAAACAGGCTCGGGTCCCCGGACGCGGGAGATTCGCGCGCAAAGACCTGTTGTGAAATCCCGGTATTGACCTGGAGGTCGGTATACGACAAGCGCTGGCGGACTTCTCCGGATGCCCCGCGAAGTATGAGCTCAAGCGGCAGGCCGGTTCCCCGCTCGATCACAAACTCATACGTCGCCACCGTATTGTCACGAAAGGGAATGAGGAAGGCCGGCACGGACAGAATCACGCGCCCTTCGGCCAATTGGGGGTCTCCCGGCTGAAGCGCGACCAGCTGGAGGCTGCGGTCAGCGCTGGGCCGTTGCGAGAGGGCTCTCAGTGCGTATAACCACGCGTTCACATCCTTGAGGGCGGGCGCAAAAGGGTCGCTGATTTCCGTGGAGGGAATGCTGACCCGGACGTAATCAAACCAGCCGCCGAGTCTGATGAAAATTGTTCCCAGAGCCCGGGTTGGCCTGGCGAGCAGGGTTGTCCCGCGGTATAAACCCGATTGCCACTGCATGAGCAGAGAAGAGGGCTTACGGAAGGTGACCCCAATTTCATGCAGCCTATGGACACCGCCCTTTTCCCATATCTCATGCCGTAATATACCGCGATAGTCGACCAGGCGGTGATACGCAGCCTGACACTCGGCCAGGAGTTCCTGCACACGCGTCTCGGTCGCTTCGGCAGCTGCGCCTCTTGGGACAAACACCACCAGACAGAGCGTGTACAGCACCAGCCGGACCAGCCGCGTCATTCGTCCCCCAAACCGGCTTTCAGCGCCAGCACCGCCGCTTTCGTCCGGTCATTCACCTGCAATTTTCGGAAAATACTCGCGAGGTGCATCTTGACCGTCAGTTCACTAATAAAGAGTTGTTGACTGATTTCTTTATTCGAGGCGCCGGTTGCCACTAAACGTAACACTTCTTCCTCTCGATTCGTAAGGGTTTGAACCAGGCGTCTCAGCTCTTCGACCTCTTGATCTCGTTGAAACTCGTGCAGGAACTTACTGGCTAAGTCGGGATTCAAAAACACTTCTCCGTCCGCGACTTTTCGGAGTGTTTCAAGAATCTCTTTAGAGCGGGTATTTTTGAGCAGGTATCCGACCGCCCCAACCTTCAAGGCACGAAAGATAAGCGGCGGATTGTCATAGCCGGTGAGCATGACAACCTTCGTTTCCGGTGATTGCTTACGAACAAAAGCAGTCGCGCTGATCCCATCCCCCTCGGGCAACTCGAAATCCATAAGAATGACCTGAGGCTTTTCCTTTTCGAGGAGCTTCTCAAGGTCAGCCACACTCTCCGCCACGCCGAGGAGTTCAAAGTCGGGCTGTTTTCGAAATAACTGCTGGAGGCCGGACAGAAAAATCGGGTGGTCATCGACAAGAATAATGGAGATCTTTCCGCCAGAACGTTCTACCGGCTTGGGCTGCCGCTTCTTTTTCACACCCTTACCAAGAGCTTGGTTCGTCATAATACCCCTGTCTAAAGCATAAGAAGTCTCGCTCGGAGGGTCAAGAAACACCGTGCATTATACAGCCTTGACGTTTTCAGCTCGCTACCTGATTTAATTAGTAATAACCAGATATTTATAAACTTTACTATATTAAAATATAGTAATTTATTTACTCTAACGATTTTTAGCTATCAAATAGTAATCTATTAAGCTTTAATATTTTATTAGAAGAAACATTTACTCATATATTATTCATTCTTTTGTCTGATGCTGGCTGATCTTTTTACTCAGGCCGCGCAAGGCAGCCCGGATTACTCGGACACGCAATCCCCTTAACCGGCGGCGCGCACGATTCGCGGGTTGGATGTTGAACTGTCCAGTTCTATCGAGTAATATTTACTTACTATTTATAGTCAAATATTACTTTACGGATAATATATTACTGTATCCACATCTATCGTTTCCTGTGGATAACGCTGGGAGGTCAAATATGGAGAGTCTGCCACTTGGGGCGAAAACCACCCGGGCGAAAAGTCCGAATGCTCCTTCCTACAGCCTCCAGGAGTGCCTTGAGGATACGCGGAAGGTGTTTCGTATCGAAAATCAGGTCGCAACAAGTCGGGAATCCATTGCTGAACACATTGTCCTCGCTCCGCAATCTGGACCTTTTAATAGAAAACTCAGCAGCTTACGCCAGTACGGCCTCCTCGAAGCTATCGGTAAAGATCTCCGCGTAAGCGATCTTTTCATCAGAATAGAACATGCGACGGGCGAGACGGAACGTTGTCGGGCCCTACGTGAAGCGCTCGGCCGGCCAACCGTCTTTCAACGACTGCTGTCCCAGTATGAACAGACGGGACTGCCTTCGGATATCAATCTGACAAACCAACTCATAATAAAACATAGATTTACGAAAAAAAACGCGGAAGTCGTTTCCCGTGCATTCCTGGACTCATCCCGTTTCGCCGGCTTGGGCCTTCTTCGTCCTCAAATAGCTCCCCCACCTCTGCCGCCTCAAGCTACCCGGCCGGCCGCCGAAGAGGCGCTGATGCTCGCCCCCCCTCTACCCTCTCAACCACCCTCGCCCCCCTTTCAGGCCATGACTGACCCTTCCCTGTGTAGACAAGAGATCCCACTCGGCACGGGTCGGCGGGCAGTCGTTGAGTTGCCTGAGGATATTAAACCCGAGGAGATTCAACGTCTGATGCGCATCTTGCAAGCCTTGGCCGACCCTATTGCCTGATCAGACGCCCAACTCTGCCGGACCGGCCCGTCTTTACTTCAGCCCTGTTCCGCTCTAGCTGTATTGAATCCTATTCTCCCACATCCTCCGGAGCATTATTGTGTCAACCGCTCAGACGAAAACCCCGCCACCCCAACGAGCATCGAGAGCGGTGCGGTGGATTTCGAGCCTTTTCTTTGCCAACTTCTTCATCCTCCTTTTAATCACGATCAGCCTGTCTCAATGGCTCGTACCGGTCTGGTTTTTGAGCGTCTTTTTCCCGGTTCAGGCTCCATCCTCGGCGGCCACGGCCCTGACTATCACCCCGATCCTTTTTTGCGTGAATCTCTTCCTCCTGCGCTACTCTCGACGCCGGCCCAGCCTGCTCACAGCCCTCCGTTTCCCTCTCCGGATTTATTTTGCCTCGGCTTTTATCGCCGCCTTTTGCTTTGTTTTTCTCGTCTTGTGTGGAGTGCTCTGGGCCCTGCTGTCTTTCCTCGTCGCCGCAAGCGACTTCTTCCTCCCCTTTGCAGAACTCCACCTGTCGGTGCAGCCCGTACTGACACAGGGCTTTCAACTCTTTACCGGAGTGAGCCTCGTGCTCATTACCGGCCTTTTCATCTATGGCTACCTTGGAGGCCAGCGCCAGCTCCGCGTATCCAGGATAGAATTCCCCCTTGCCCATTGGCCCACCACAAGTCCTCACCTAACCATTGCGCATATCAGTGATCTCCATATCGGGACGAATCTCACCCCACAGGAACTCGAAACCTATGTGCAACGGGTCAATGAGCTCCGGCCAGACCTCATTCTCCTGACCGGCGATATACTCGATTCCAATCCCGCCCATATCCCGGACTTCTTTCCGTATCTGAACGCGCTCCACGCTCGGCACGGCGTCTTTGCCTGCCTGGGTAACCATGACGGCTACGCGGGAACGCAGGCTGTTGCGGCTGGCCTGGCAGACCATACCCATATTACGCTGCTGCGGGACCAGGTCGTCCAGCTTGCCATTGCCGGTACAACGCTCCATCTCATCGGCCTGGACGACCGCGGCAAGGATTGGGCCCGAGGGCTCGACGCGGATACCATCCTCACCCATCTCAGAGCAGACCTCCCGAGCCAGGAGCCCACGATTTTATTGTCGCACCGGCCCGACATCTTCCCCGCGGCAGCCGGTCTCGATATTGATCTCACCCTGTCCGGCCATACCCATGGCGGTCAATTTGCCCTGCCCTTCCAGTCGCAGCAGCTCAATTTAGCCCGCTTTATTACCCGCTTTCCACGCGGCCGGTATAGCCTCGGGAATTGTTTTCTGTATGTGAATCGAGGCCTGGGCGTCACCGGTCAGCGTATCCGTCTCTTTACGCCACGCGAGATCGCCCTCCTGACCTGTCGGGCCTAACCCACACCCGGCACGCTGAGAGCAAGGCCCGCCCTGCCGGATTTTGCTCACATCGGGCGGAGCGATTATCCTACTTGACCCCCTGCGGCCATTACTGCATCTTCAGGGAGGTAGCCCCGCTGAGGATGTCATGTATCATCTCACCCGCTTTGTTGAATTTGAGGCGTCTCACCGCTATTGGAATCCCGATTTTTCAGAGGAAAAAAATTATCGAATCTTCGGCAAATGCGTCAGTCCGTACGGCCATGGGCATAATTATGTCCTGCGCGTGACCGTTCACGGCGAGAGCGACCCGCAAACCGGTATGGTGATGAATATCAAGGAACTTGATCGCTTCCTCAAAGAGATCACCGGCCAGTTTGACCATAAATTCATTAATCTCGACCATCCGGCCTTCAGCCGTCGCATTCCTACGACGGAAAACCTCGCATCCTATATGCGAGACTCTCTTGAAGACCGCCTGCGGGCGGAGCAGCCCGCCGCTCGGCTCTTGCGCCTTCGCCTGTATGAGGAACCAACACTCTGGTCCGAGGTATCGGGCGGAGAGGGAAATACTATGGCCGCACTCACAAAATCGTTCAGCTTCAGCGCCGCTCACCGGCTGCATAGTCCGCACTTATCCGACGAGCAGAACCGAGAGCTCTTTGGCAAGTGTAATAATCTGCATGGCCATGGGCATAATTACGAATTGGAAGTGACCGTCACCGGTACTATCGATCCGCACACCGGTATGGTTTTTGACCTGGTCGAGCTTATGCGGGTCGTGCAAGAAGAGGTAATCGAGCGTTTTGACCACAAACATCTCAATCGCGACACAGCCGAATTTCACAATCTGAATCCGACGGGAGAAAACATTGTCCACGTTATTTGGAACCTGCTGAAACCGCGTCTGGACGCTCACCTGGCGCGGGTGGGGCTATGGGAGACCCCCAAGAACTTCTTTGAATATCACGGAGAGCGCGCCTGAGAGCCGCACGTAAGGAATCCAGTATGTCAGCCCACACGCTCCACGGACAGGTTGCCGTCATTACCGGTGCGAGTTCCGGCCTGGGTCGCGCCGCAGCCCTCGCCCTCGCTCGGGCTGGCGTGCAGGTCGTGCTCGCCGCCCGGACCCAGGCGACGCTGGACGGAGTTGCCCAGGAATGTGCTCAGTCCGGCGTCCGAGCCCTTGCGGTTCCAACCGATGTCACCAACGAGCACGCAATCGCAAGCCTGATGGATAGAGCGGTCGAAGAATTTGGACAGCTTGATATTCTAGTCACGAGCGCTGGTGGCGCAGCCTTTGGTCCCGTCATGGAATCCCGCACCGAGGACTGGGACATGCTCATGAACGTCAATCTGCGTGGGACGTATCTCTGCTGTAAAAGTGCCCTCAAACATATGCTGCCCCGAAAAAGTGGCCATATCCTCAACGTGTTGTCTATTGCCAGCCACATGATCCTCCCTGGCTCAACCGCCTATACGGCCTCCAAATTCGGCGCCCTCGGCCTGACCAAGGTCCTAGCCGCCGAGGTCCGCTCGGAAGGGATAAAAGTCACCGCGGTTATTCCCGGCGCGGTCGACACGCCCCTGTGGGACAAGAGCGGCGGGGACCTGGACCGGGCAAAAATGCTGTCCCCGGACGATGTGGCAGATGTCATGCTGAGCGTCATTGCCCAGCCGGCCGGCATTCATACCGACGAGATTCACCTCATGCCGCCCCTCGGCGTGCTGTAGTTCCAGACAGAAGGCCCGGTTTTTATCACCGCTGGGCGGTCCGTTCGATCAGCGTCCGCAAGGCTTCCCCCTGCTGGTGTAAGGCCAGCAGACTTTCCTCATGCCGTTTCTCGGCGAGGTCCGTTTGGCGTTGTCGGTCGGCGTTGCTCCGCTGCATCAGCTTGAGGCCGTAGGCAATCAAAAGGCATTGCACCAGTCCTACCAGGCCCGCTACTCCGGCCTGAGCATAGGTTGCCCATAGGGAAGCATTCTGGAAAGCAATCGTCGCGGCCTGGAAAGCAATCGTCGCGGCCTCGAACTCAGTCATGGTATCGTTTTCTCCTATACCTAGAACTTCGTCAATCTAAGGGGAGCAAGGGTTCTAAGAATTTATCAACGACTTCTCATAGATTATCATGACTGACGCGACGCTCCTGCTTATCGGGGCACTGAATGGATAATAAGCAGTTGTATTCTTGCTGGTGCGACCACAGTGCTTCTTATTGGGGGGCTTTCATATCGAGGGATGTTTGATTTCATGACTGCCTCTATAAAGGGGATTCAGCTCGCTAAAAGTTTACACTAAATTAAGGCCCTGAATTTGAAGCCATAATTATTTCAATATATTGTGGGAAAGAAAGAACGGAGGGAGTGGGATTCGAACCCACGAGAGCCTTTTGGACTCTACCGATTTTCAAGACCGGCGCCTTCAACCGCTCGGCCATCCCTCCACGAGGCCGGTCTTATCCGGCTTTCTTCGACTTTGAAAGGGGGGATGGAGAAGACGGCAGGCTGACGGCACCGACCCGCTTTAGCCGGCCGGTGAGGTATCGGGGCAAACCTTGCGTTCCTTGAAACGCCACTGTCCGGCGACTTTCTCAATCTCGTCCTCATAGCGTCCAGAAATCACGAGTTCTGTTTTTCCCTGCGCCGCGTGCGTCATGAGCAGATAGCTCTCTGCGGTAGCGGTATCGCCGTCGAGCTGAATGAGAATATTCATGACGCAGTGACGAGGCTGCGCGTCTCCAGTCCATTCTTTATAGCGTCCGGTAAAGGCCAGCAGCTTTTCCGGCCCTTGCCAGGTGCCGAGAATCGGACTGTTAAAAGTACCATCCTGGGTAAAACATTGAACCCAGTCCTCATAGCGTCCCGCATCAATCGAGAGGCAGTAGCGGGTCATTAAGTCGCGAATAGCCTCTTTATCCTCCAAAGCGTTCATAGCGATCACTCCTTTTTGATTTCCTCTTTTACCGTTGTTCATCTCGGCATAAGGACGATATTGATATTCAGTCCGGAACGTCGGACGAGAAGACGGACGGACTGATTTTCCTGCAAAGTTTTCTGCCGAAAGTCTGAGATATTCCGGATGAGTTCGCCCTCCAGAGCCAGAATGACATCACCGCGTTGCAGCCTTCCTCGACTCTGAGCGGCATTGGTCACGAGCACCCCCTCCACGGTCGGTAGCTGAAAATACTCGGCAAGTTCGGCGGTCAGGTTCTGCACCTCAATACCCCTGACCGTCGTGCTGATGGTCTGGAGTGGTGCGGGCAAACGCTGGCTGCCTTCCGTAAAGACGTCCCGTGCAACGAAAATAGGCCGATCGAACCTGAGCGCAAGCGCAATGGCATCACTCGGGCGACTGTCGATCTCGACCGACCGGTCGGTGAAGAGCAAATGAATCCGTGCAAAATACGTATTATCCTTGAGCGCACTCACCACAATCTTTTGAAACTCAACACCCATGTGTTCAAGGACGTTCTTCAGCAGGTCATGCGTCAGAGGGCGGGGAGCGGGCGTCCCGGCTAGTGCCAGCGCAATGGCCCGCGCTTCAAATGGACCGACCCAGATCGGGAGAAATCGCGTCGTCTCGGTGTCTGCAAGAATCACCACAGGAGCCTGCGCGTGTCGATCAAATCCGACATGATGGACCTGAACCGGCACGGCAGACACGGCAAGAGCACGGCCGGGCTGGAGGAAGAGAGCGAAAACCGACAGGCCAGCGAGAAGACCGCGCCGAGATGAGCGGAGCCAGAACGGGAGGGAAGGATGAGTCTGGTGCTGTCGCATGCGACCTCGAATTCAGAGGGAAGCCTGATGAACGTATGCACGGAAAACAGGGCGCTGGCGGCGCCCGGTGTGCTGCCTGGCGGCGCTGCACTCTTGCTAGTCTATTGCACCGGAATGCGCAAGGGATAGACAATCAGGTAATGGCGGGAAGAACGGCAGGGGTCTCTACGATTGTTCAGTCCGCTGTGCTCGTCGAGCAGGCGACACACAGATTGTCAACATTATCCGGATCTTCAACGATGCCTTCATCCAGGCTATGACATATCTGAGAGCAGCGTACACAAATAAAATAGATCCCCTCGATGGTCTTATTGATCCGTTCCCGATTCAACACGCGTCCACGCAGCTTGGAGACCCGAATCCCGAGGAGTTCTTCATAGCGCTTTTTTATCTTGCGTCGTCCAGCTTCGTCCTTTGGCAGTTCCTCTTCATCCAGGTCCTCCCCCTGCTCTTCCTCGTCAAAGAGCCCTGGGGCGCGCGTCTTGCGTGCGTGCTTCGCCCGCGGCATTTACAGACTCCGGAGCGAGCTTGTTGTGACGGCGTGTTCTACGTTCTTTTCACACACCCAGTAGAACCCCTTTTTCCCGAACCCGGCAAACTGCACGACCCGACTTTGTGCTCCACACGTTGGGCATGCCTGTTGTGAGCCATATTTTTTGTCTTTTTGGGCGGTTTTCGCTTTCTCTGCCATATTCTTTCCTCCGCTATTGTTCCTGCCAAGATAGGCGATAGCTTGCCTGACTGTCAAGGGTGAAGGGTTCTTGTCAGCCCCTGACGCTCGTGGTACCGTCGCTACATGATTATCAAAATTATCCTTAAAAATCAAATACTTATGTTTTATATCGGAAGGGCTGTGCTAACCCTGCGGGGGGAAGGATGACGCCGCCGTCCGTATCAGATCGGGCGATCTTGCAGCCGGGCGACAGTGTTCTCTTCATTGACCAGAAAGAGCGCGAATATATCCGTATCCTGCACCCCGGTAGTGTCGTTGCGCTGCGCGGCGGGAATATTCCTGCCGAGCAGTTTATCGGGCTTGCAGAAGGCAGCCTGGTCCAGGTTGGTCAGGGCGAAAGATTCCGTATCTTACGGCCAACGTATGCGCGCTTGATTCCCAACCTGCCGCGCCAGGCCCAGGTGATCTATCCCAAGGATATCGGCCCTATCCTGCTCTGGGGAGATGTCTTCCCCGGCGCCCGCGTACTTGAGGTTGGATCGGGTCCGGGCGCTCTGAGTATGGCTTTGCTGCGGGCCATAGGACCAGCGGGACGTTTACTCACGGTTGATATCCGGGCCGACCACTGCAAGATGGCGCGCAACAATGTCAAACGCTTTCTTGGCGCTGCGCCACACTGGATATTAGCCCAAGCCGATGCCTATCAGGGCTTACCGGTCCGGGAGGTTGATCGTGTCCTGATCGATCTCCCCGAGCCGTGGCAGGTCCTGCCGCATGCACGCGAAGTCGTCCGGCCGGGGGGGGTGCTCGTGGGCTATCTCCCCACGGTGCTGCAAGTCAAGGAGCTGGTAGATGCACTCCACGCGGACCCCAGGTTTGACTGCGTAGAGGTCATGGAAAATATGCTCCGGTTTTGGCATGTCAAGGAGCGCTCCATACGCCCGGAACACCGCATGGTCGCACATACGGGATTTATTATAGTCGCCAGACGGGTAACCGAAGCGGCCGCCATTCAGGTCAAGTCCGAGAAGCAAGTAAGGCAAGAAGCCCAGCAAGTCGAAGCGCCCCGGAAGGAGTCCGAATAATATTATGGCTGAGAATTTTCAAAGAAGCGGTTCAATCAGCAACCCCCATGTTGGCAGACATTTTGAACAATTAGCTATGGCTGCATTAGCGAAAAGGGGTATTCATGTGGTAAGAAACTTTTCTGTAGATATTGGCGTTTACAGGCAAAAGAAACCTCATTCTTTTGACCTTGGTTCTGAAGAACCGCCGGTATTCGTCGAATGCAAGTCTCATAAATGGACTTCCAGCGAGAACGTTCCTAGCGCCAAGATGACAGGCTGGAACAAAGCGATGTACTACTTCGATTGCAGCCCAAGAAAATATCGAAAGATATTCTTTGTTCTCCGCCATGAGAGACCAAAAACAAAGGAAACCCTTACGCACTACTATATACGAACGTATCAACACCTGATCCCAAAGGATGTGGAAATTTGGGAGTACGACGAGCCTCGCCAAAGCTGCGAAATTGTATACTGCCAAGCGAAAACCAAGCTCAAAAGGCTATCTCAGACCGCTAAGATTCACGATGTTACCTCGCCGATAGATGCTCAATGGGATGCTATGCAGTGATTGTTTTAGATACCTGCGCCATCATCTGGGATGCTCTCAATGTAGGCCGGCTTACCACATGGTAAGGCCGCTCCCCAGTCTCCATCCCCCTATTCCCCTTGCCTCCCCAACCTCTCACCTGATAGCTGACGGTGATAAGGAGGGAGCTATGTCGAAAGTGCTTTTTGAGAAAAAAGGCCGGATTGCCTATGTGACCATTAACCGCCCGGAACGCCTCAACGCTTGTGACTTTGAAACCTATAATATGCTGGCCGATATCTGGGTCGAATTTCGGGATGACTCGAACTTACGGGTCGCTATTCTGACCGGAACCGGGGAGCGGGCGTTCAGTGCCGGGAGTGACGTGAAAGCCAATTATGTCAATCGTCCCAAAAACGAAAACACCAACCTCTTCCCGGTTCTGCTCGATCTGTATAAGCCCATCATTGCGGCCATCAACGGCCACGCGAATGGCGGTGGTCTGGAGCAGGCCCTGGCGTGTGATATCCGTGTGGCTGCGGAGCACGCTCAATTCGGGTTTGGTGAAGTCCGCCTGGGCTGGCTGCCGGGCGCAGGCGGGACGCAACGCTTACCCCGCATCATTCCTCTGGGGCGGGCCTTAGAACTGCTATACACTGGGGCTCGTATTTCCGCCGAAGAAGCCTACCGTCTCGGTCTGGTTGACCACCTCGTCCCCATGCGTCAGCTTATGCCCAAATGTGAAGAGATCGCCGAAGAGATCTGTAAAAGCGCACCGCTGGCCGTGCAGCATATCAAGCAAGCCTCCTTACGCGGCTTGGATGTGTCCCTTGAGGCAGGACTGAAATTAGAACGCGCGCTCTATAGTGAACTGCAAGAGACCGAAGACGCCCGCGAGGGCGCCCTCGCTTTTGCCGAAAAACGAACGCCGAATTGGCAGGGTAAGTGAGCGGCGATGAGGCACGTAGCGCAGAACAAAAAGAGAGTGCATATGGCAGAAACAAGCCAACCCGAAATAATTCAGGAAGCCGCCCGCCACCTCCTTTCGGCCAGCTATGTCATGGCCATGACAGGCGCCGGCATCTCGGTTGAAAGCGGGATTCCGCCGTTTCGTGGGCCGGGCGGGTTGTGGACAAAGTACGGAGAGCCACCCATGAACGGCTACGAGCTGTTTCTCCAAGACCCGAAGAAAGCCTGGGAAGAGCGCCTGTCACCCTCAGGACCAAGCAAGGAGATATGGCAGACCCTGGGCACGGCAGAGCCGAATGAGGGCCACAGCGCCTTGGTTGAGCTGGAAAACATGGGCATCTTGCGCAGCATGATTACGCAGAACGTCGACAACCTGCACCGCCGCGCCGGCAGCCAGCACCTCATCGAAATCCATGGCAATTATACCCTGGTGCGCTGCATAGCCTGCAACTCCCGCTTTCCGGGCGCCGAGGTACCTTTGCACCAGTTGCCGCCGGAATGTCCCAACTGTTCGGGTATTCTCAAAAGCGATACCGTGTCGTTTGGCGAACCCATTCCGCAGGATGCGATTGAGCGATGTTATAGCGAAACGCAATTGTGCGACTGTATGATCGTTGCCGGCACCTCGGCGACCGTGTATCCGGCCGCCGGCTTCCCCATTGCGGTCAGCCAGAAAGGCGGCACGCTGATCGAGGTGAATTTGTACGAAAGCGAATTAACTCCCTTATGCACGCTGAGCCTGCGCGGCACGTCTGCTTCCATCCTCAGTCAGTTGCTTGAAGCCGTAAAAGCGCAACGCTCATAATCTTTACCGCGCATAGACGCCAAGGAATTGCCAGTGAAACAATGGTTCGCATTATCTGCCATCGGTCGAGATCGGCCCGGCATAGTCGCCGATCTGGCGGAGCTGATTTTCGAGTGCGATTGCAACCTCGAAGACTCCAGCATGACCATTCTGGGTGGCGAATTTGCCGTACTCCTGCTCCTCTCGGGTCAGAGTCCGGACTGCCACCAACGTTTATCAGCGGCCTGCAAACGGCTCGAATGGGAAAAACGGCTGACCGTCTTTTTTCGCCCGCTTGAAGAAGAACCCCTCCCCTATGGCGCCAACAACGAGACGCGCGGCTATGAACTGGTGGCCACCGGGGTGGATAAAGCCGGCATAGTCGCCCGCGTGGCCCGCTGCCTGGCCGAGCAGGGGGTGAATATTGTGCAAATGCAGACCTCTACTCAGCCAGAGCCGGGCCACGGCACGGTGATCTATCATATGCAGATCTCTCTGGCCGTTCCGAGTGACGTTGCTGAGACGACCCTGAGAGACCAACTCGACCGTATTGCAGATGACTTACGTATTCATATAGACCTCACAGCATCCGTTTCACACGATCAAAGGAGGACCGCATGAAGCTGGGATTTGTTGGTGTTGGCAATATGGGCAACCCGATGGCGCTCAATCTTCTGAAGGCCGGCCATTCCCTTCAGGTGTATGACATCAAACAAGAGGCGGCCGGTAATCTTATCGAAGATGGTGCAACCTGGGTCGAGAGTCCCAAGGCCGCGGCCACCGGTGTGGAAGCCGTCTGTCTGTCTTTACCCATGCCCACCCACGTCGAAGAAGTCGTTCTGGCTGACAACGGTGCCCTGGCCGGTATTGCCACAGGAAAAACCATTATCGACATGAGCACGAATGCGCCAACCGTCGTCAAACGCCTGGCAGAACAGGCCAATGCCCAGGGGGTAAATTTTCTTGATGCGCCGGTCAGCGGTGGGGTGCGCGGCGCACGCAAAGGCACGCTGGCCATCATGGTCGGTGGGGAGAAGGCGGCCTACGATGCGTGTGAGCCGGTACTGCAATGCATGGGCAGCAATGTGTTTCATGTCGGGGCTATTGGCGCGGGCAACGTCGCCAAGCTGGCCAACAATATGCTGGCCTTTATTCATATGATGGGTGCCGCCGAAGCCCTCATCCTCGGAACCAAGGCTGGCGTCGATCCGAATGCGCTGTGGAAAATCGTCAAAGCCAGCAGCGGGAATAGTTTTATTTGGGAGTCGGGTACCAGAGCCATTTTACGCGACCGGCTGGCGCCAACCTTTACGATTGATCTCGCCTGCAAAGACATGGGTCTCGCCACCGAGCTTGGCGCGGAATTGGACGTGCCCCTGACCATAGCCTCGGCCGCACACGGGCTGCTCAAAGGCTATCAGTCGGGCGGGTTTGCCCAGGAAGACGTATTGGCGACGATCAAAGCCCTCGAACAACAGACGGAGACAACTGTGCGTGGCACCTGGGACGACGCGAACGAGTCGTAGGGGCCGGCATGCAGCTCTATACAAAGATTCTCATCGGGATGGCGGTTGGCGCGCTGGTGGGTCTCTTGCTCGGCCCCAATTCACTCTTGCTGACGCACGATGTCTATGCCATTCGCGATGCCGCGCCGGTCGTCTTTCAGCACAACCCGGCTGAGGCGTCCTCTCGGATCCGGCTGCCGGCCGGTGTCCCGCTCCAGATGAGGTTGCTCGAAACCAGGTTCGAGCAACAGCCCGATCTTCTTGGAGACGCGAGAGCAGTCCCCGTGTGGGCAAAAGTCCGCTTTCCTTTTAGTCAAAGACTGGCGCTGGCAGACCAGTCTGGCCACCTTCGTCAACAACTCGGAGTGACCTCCCCAGGCGGCCAGGTGGAAGGCTGGTTGCAGATTTCCAGGACGCCATTGGAGGGCGGCGGCTTTGCTTTTTCCCCACGGCCCATCAGCCGGCTGGGTGAGCAACTGATCGCCGTTGTACGCCCCATAGGTCAGCTCTTCATGCGTCTGATCAAGATGGTCGTCGTCCCCCTGGTTTTTGCCTCACTGCTTGTTGGCGTGGCCAGCCTGGGCGATATCCGCAAACTTGGCCGCCTGGGGAGTCGCACGCTGGGCCTCTACCTGGGAACAACCGCCGTCGCGGTCTCCATCGGACTCGTCTGTGCCTACGTCGTCCAACCCGGGCAGTTTATTGACCCGGCCGACCGCACCGTCCTGCTCGCCCAGTTTGGTGCCGCGGCGGGCGACCGCATGTCCGCTGCGGCCGTTTCCCCCTCCATAGTCGATACCCTGCTCGACGTTATTCCGACCAATCCCATCGACTCGCTCACCAGCGGCAATATGCTCCAAATTATTTTCTTCGCGATTGTCTTGGGTGTCGCGCTTACGGCGCTGGGTCCCGAGGAGAGCGCCAGTATGGTCACCCTCTTTGAGAAGCTGCAGAACGCGATGATCGTCATCATCGGTTGGGTTATGGCCCTGGCCCCATACGGCGTTGCCGCCCTGATCGCCGAAGTGATCGGGACGAGTGGCATTAGCGTGCTGACGGCCCTGCTGGTGTATGGTGGCACGGTCGTCCTGGGTTTGGCCATACATGGCGGCATTGTGTACGGTGGCCTGGTTCGCCTGATCGGTCGCCTGTCGTGGACTTCGTTTATGCGCGCCGTCCGCCCGGCTCAACTCATCGCTTTTTCGACTTCTTCTTCGTCAGCCACCCTGCCCGTTTCCATAGAGTGTGCCGAGAAGAATATCGGCGTGAGTAATCCGGTCGCGAGTTTTGTCCTGCCCCTGGGCTCTACCGTGAATATGGACGGCACGGCCCTGTATCAAGGCGTGGCGGCAATTTTTATTGCCCAGGTGTTCCAAACCGACCTGTCGTTCGGCAGTCAACTCGGCATTGTGCTGGCCGCAACCATGGCCTCGATTGGGGCGGCGGGTGTTCCCGGAGCCGGGATTATTACCCTGGCCCTGGTCCTGACCTCGACCGGGATTCCGACGGTGGGTCTGGCCTTGATCCTCGGCGTCGATCGTATTCTCGATATGTTTCGGACGGCGGTGAATGTCACCGGAGACCTGGCGATCACCACCCTGATGGCCAAGAGCGAAGGCGAACAATTGACCCTCCAATCACCGGCATGATACAGCGCGCGCCCCTCTCCCACGGGTGGTAGCCGAAGAGAGACCACACCCCCATGAGCGAACTCCTTTTCGATCACACTGGATCAATTGCAACGGTCACCTTTAACCGGCCTGAGGCGCGCAACGCCCTGACCTGGAATATGTACGCCGCGCTGGAAGAAGCCTGCGAGGTCGTTGACCGGGACGACGCCATCAAAGTGCTCATCCTGCGGGGAGCCGGAGACAAGGCATTTGTCTCCGGTACGGACATCAGCCAGTTTACCGCGTTCAAGGAAAATAAAGACGCGATCGAATACGAGCGCAAACTCGAACAGCTTATCAGTCGCCTGGAAACCGTAAAAAAGCCGGTGGTTGCCGCCATTCAGGGCGTTGCCGTCGGGGCCGGTGCGGCTTTGGCACTGGTGAGTGATCTGCGCTATTGCACCCCAGAGAGTCGGCTGGGGTTTCCCATTGCCCGCACCCTGGGAAACTGTCTGAGCGTGGCTATCCACTCCCGTATTATTGACGCCATAGGTCCGACAAAGACAAAGGAGCTGATGTTTCGGGCCAGACTGGTCGGGGCTCAGGAGGCTCTGCAACTCGGTCTGGTCAACGAGATATTTAAAGCCGACCAGCTTTCTCAACAGGTCCGTCAGATAGCCCAGGAAATATCTCAGAACGCTCCCCTGACCCTCCAGGTCACCAAAGAGGCCGTTCGGCGCTTACAGTACCATAGGCGTGCGGTCGGCCAGGATATTTTGGGAGAAGACTTGATCGTCCGCGCCTATATGAGTGAGGATTTTCGTGAGGGCGTAGCCGCGTTTCTGGCCAAGCGTAAGCCCCATTTTCGGGGGCGCTAGAAAGCACCTATACCAGGCCCATGCAAAAACAGCGCAGGCAACAGCCCGCACGGACTGCGCGGGCAGTAAAACGGAGAAGATGATGCCGCTCTCGGGAGTAAAAGTTGTTGAGGTTGGCATGAACCTGGCCGGCCCCTTAGCCGGAGCTATTCTGGCCGATCTCGGCGCTGACGTGATCAAAGTCGAGCGGCCTGAAACCGGCGATGATGCCAGGGCGTGGGGGCCGCCGTTTGTGGATGACACCTCCCTGCCCTTTCATAATATGAACCGCAACAAACGCTCAGTCGTAGTTGACTTCAAAGACGCGGCGGACATGCAACGACTGTATCAGCTCATCGAACAGGCCGATGTCTTTCTCCACAATCTCCGGCCTGGGGTTGCCGAGCAGGTTGGACTGGCAGCCGACCTCCTCCTGTCCCGCAACCCCACGCTCGTCTATTGCGGCGTGACGGCCTTTGGGCATACCGGGCCACTCAAGGATAAGCCCGGCTATGAGGTTCTGCTGCAAGCCTTCGGCGGGCTGATGAGTATGACCGGCCAAGAAAATGGTCCGCCAGTGCGTATGGGTACCTCGGTCGTCGATTATGGCACCGGCATGTGGACAACCATTGCCGCGCTGGCAGCCCTGCGTAAACGAGATACGACCGGTCGCGGCTGCGTGATTACGACCTCGCTTTTTGAGACCGCGGTCTTCTATGTCAGCACGGCGCTGGTCCAATATAAGAAGACCGGTAAAGCTCCGGCTCGTCATGCAACCGGCAGTCCTCGTCAGGTTGCCTTCGGCGCCTTTGAAACGCAGAACGGCCCCCTAGTCCTGGGTGTTGCCAATAGTCGGCTGTTCTCGAAACTCGCCCAAGCCCTTGGCCGCGACGAATGGCTGACCGACCCCCGCTATCAAACGAATGCGAGCCGCATGGAGCATCGGGATTATCTTATGCAGGAAATCGCCACGCATATGGCCCAAGAGACAAAAGAAACGTGGCTGGAGCGCCTGGAAGCGATAGGCGTTCCGTGCGCCCCGATTCTGACCATTCCTGAAGTGATTGCTCAACCCCAAACCCAGGCTATGGATATGATTCGCCAGGTGCCCGGCACTGCTCTTGAGGTCATGGGTCTCCCCTTTTCGATCGATGGCCGACGGCCCGATTTTCGGTCTCGCGCCCCCCGCTTAGGCGAGCATACGGAGGAAGTGTTCAACCCGCATCGCCCTGAAAAATAATGGCGTTTCCCCTGAAATATCACATATGGATGCTGAGCATTTCAGGGGGTCTTGCCGATTCTTACAAAATCAGCACATATAGAAGAAAATACACACAGAAGGAGTAATATATGTCAGATCCTGACCAACCATTATCATCCTCGGACACACCGGAAGACCCCGCTGAACGCTTAGTCCAACATCTCTTGCGCCAGCCGCATGACCTCGTCGATGCCCGTCGATTGTTCCAACGCTTTCGTGTCACCACGCGGGAGTTCCAGCGCGCCCTGCGTCAATTTGAAGACCTACGTCCCACGGGAGACATCCCGCCCCAACCTGCATAGTTGTTACGCATTTGGCACCTGCTTGCCCAGTTCGACCGGAGAGTACGGCGAAACGAGGGGAAGTCGGTGCCGAAATATCCTCCCGGGCCCAAACCCCGTGGCGCCTTTTATCTCGGTCGTGAAAGTCACATCCTAGGACAGCCTCATGATTGAAGTGAACGGTATTGCACATATTATTCTGACGGTCAGTAAGCTCGAAGAATGCCGGACCTTCTATAAAAAGCTGCTGCCGTTTCTTGGCCTCCAGCTCGTCTTTGACGGCGAAGACATGTGCTACCACGTCGGCGCCCGGACGGGGGTCGGCCTACAACGCTGCGACCCCGAGCATCGAGACGAGCGTTTCGTCCAAACGCGGACCGGGCTGCACCATTTCTGTTTTCGCGCCCGTTCCACACAGGATGTCGATCAGGTCTATGACTTGTTGAAAGAGCTTAACGCGACCATCGTCACCCCACCCCAACAAGGCCCGTGGGCACCGGGCTACTACTCGGTCTTATTTGAAGACCCGGACGGCATCCGGGTCGAGGTGAATTATGTTCCGGGTAAGGGCGTATTAGCCAAAGACGCCGGATTTGATCCAAGCGGAGACTATCAGTAAGCGTCAGCCTGTCGGGCGGCTTCCCGTCCTGCAATGCGCCCAAACACGGCGCCGCGTAAAACCGACGTCGCGCCCATATAGTTATAGTAATATAACTCGCCCATCGGCTCGCCGGCGACGTACAGGCCGGGGATGGCGCGGCCCGTGGAGTGGATGACTTGGGCTTGCGGGTTGGATTTGAGGCCGCCGAAGGTGAAAGTAATGCCCCCAGTCACGGGATAGGCAAGATAGGGCGGCGTGTCGAGCGGGCGGGCCCAGTTGGTCTTGTTGACGACCAAGCCGCGTGTCGCCAGGCCGTCGAGGGTGAGCGGATCAAATATCCCGGCCTGGCAGGCGGCGTTGTATTCCTCAATGCTGCGCTCCATGCGGTCGACCGGAACCTCGATGCGTGCCGCTAACTCCCGAATACTCGGCGCTTCAAACGCCTCCTCTTCTGTCCGAATCGCCCGTTTCCAGGCTTCCGGGTCTTCGGAGCGCGGTTTGTTGTCAAAGACATTAAAGGCCACCCCGCCTTTATGCGCCATAATCGCCTTACTGAATTTCACATAGGTCTGATCGCGAAAGTCTTCGCCTTCATCGAGAAAGCGTTCGCCATCCTCGTCAATGAACAGGCCGAGTTGAAAGATATAGATCGCCGTCACCCCGCACTCAAAAGGCGTGGAACGCGCATCAAGCACGGCCGAGTGGAAATCTCCCCATTGGCCGGCCGGCATGGCCCCAATTGCCAGGGCCATCCGCAGCCCATCGCCGGTATTGTAGCGGCTGCCGCGCAGAATAAGTCCGTCCATATGCCGCCCGAGATAGCGTACCCGCATTTCCGGGTTGGCCTCGAAACCGCCACAGGCAATGACCACCCCGCCACGGGCTTTGATGTCGGTATAGCCCTCGGGTTCGAGCGCGCGCACACCAATAACACGGCCACTCCGGCTAGTCAGGAGTGTTTCAGCCGCAGTCTCATACGCCACGTGCACCCCACCCCGCTCCAAATGCTTGTAGAGGGTGTCAACCAGTTGCCAGCCGCCGCCCACGGGCTGACGGCGGTAGCCGGCAACGTTGGGATAGCCCTTTTCCCATGCTATCCCCATGTCGGTGAGCCAATCGACGACCTCGGCCGCGTTATCCACCACGGCCTGAACCAAGTCTCTATTCGCCCGCCCACGCGAAACCCGTATAAAAGCGTCGAAGAAATCCTCTTTGGTCTGTCGAGTCGGACAGTATTCGTCTGCTTCGTGGGGATAGCGGATTTGGGCATCCGCAATGGCAGAGTTCCCACCCCGTTGCAGCTTGGGAGCCTTTTCGATCAAGATGACCTCAGCCCCTTCGTTCAGCGCGCTGATAGCTGCCGAAAGACCGGCAATACCGCCCCCGATGACCACCACGTCGCAATCGATTTCAGGGATAGATTCGGGCATATTCTTCTCGACGGATCGCACAAAAACGTAGGGGCGCAGCATGCTGCGCCCCTACTCGTCTTGAACCACGTTTGCTCTTCCTCAGGCGTCGTCTAGCCTCCGGCGATGCCGACCATGAAGGAAACGGTTTCCCCATCCGCCAGGGTATCCTCGATAAAGAGTCGCCGTCCGCTGGAATCGATGAACAGCGTCCCGTTCGTATTCAGGTCCTGCGTATTGGGATCAATAAGCAGCGCCTGCATTTGCGGCCCATATTTATCAGCCAGCTTCTGCGCCAACTCGGCCATTTCCGGCTGTTCCAGTTGAATGGCCTCACTGGTGACTTGCGTGATCTCCTTAAAACGAGCCGTGTACTCTGTTTGGACCGTAATCACGTCCTGTTCCTTTCCACTCAATCAGTCTGGAATGCCCGGATCATCCGCTACCTTCACGTCCACGTGAACGGCACGACTCGCGCGACTATCCCCAGCCATGGCGTTGTCTGCGGCCAACACATCGGCGACATCTTCCAACCCCAGTTCCTCCATCTTTTGACGCGTTTGGAGTCCGGTTTCCGTGTCCCAACCACGCCACTCATAATATTCCTCAAGCACCTGCTCAAACATGTCGCCGGCCACACGGCCTTTGTTGGGTCCTTCGGGACACGGTTCATGCATCCAGCGCTCGCAGATCGTATCGTGCTCACGCCGCATGCCAAGGCGGGAGTTGAAGGCCTTTTCGAGATTGCAAATGCGCTCCCCATCAAGCATTCGCTCTTCCTTGGTCCGATCAATACCGGTCACTGCCGTATACACCTCGCCGTAATAACTCTCAGGTGCATATCCGAGGGGATCAAGCATCCAGTGGAACATGCACACACCGTACGAATTAATGAGGGCAACCTGATTCTCAATGAGGGCCGTGCTCGCTCCCTTGAGGTCCGGAATCGTCGGATCTCCGGCTTCGGTCCTGCCGTTGAAATAGACCTTCGACAAGTCTCTGCGTTGGAATTTCTCGATCAGGCCTATGCCTTTGAGGTGGTCGGCACCGCGCGAAGCCACGGCCATGTTGTTCATCCAGGTGGGAAAAGGTCGCATCTCTTCGGTGAAACTCGCCCCGCCTTTGCCATACATGGCATACTTCATGAAATTCCGGCCTTGTTGTTCCGAGTAGCGCAGGGCGCCATGATAGGCCCCATCCCGGAACAGCCAGCCAAAGGGATTTCTCTGGTAGACGACATCTTCAACCAAGGCTTCGATGTCTTCCATCTTGCCCCATTCCAGACTTTGGGGTCTGCCAAAGAGCTCTTCCACGTCACGGTCGGAAATAATCTCACGCTGTTTGAGCTCCATGAGGAAACTAATCGAGCAGGACAAATCTTGATTATCGATGCCGTAGTCGTTGGTGATCTTGCCCCAGTGGGCGACCTCGGCCCAATCCCGGACATCCAGGGCGCCGGCGCTACTCCCCGTCGTCAGATATTCCGGGTGGCGAAAAGACTCGCCGACATACTTTTGAGCTGCGTCGGATTCGTGCCCTTCGATCTTATAACGGCCATCGCAGGCAATATAACAGTCCGAGGAGCAGACTTCCGAGTACTTATGATATTTCTTGACCCAGTTGTCGGAGCGCACTTCCTCACCACGAAACATCGCCCCTTGGTTATTACGCCAAAAATTGCCGCCGATCTTTTGGTACATCTCGACAGCACCCAGGGTGCCACGGCGCTTAAAGCCATAGGCGGCTTCGTTGGCGTCGAGCTTTTGGCGAAATCCATCCGACCATTCGAGCAGACTAGATGGGTCGTCAATCTTAATGCCCTGAGTACCTTGGGTCACAATGGCCTTGAGATTCTTTGAACCCATGACTCCGCCACCACCACAGCGCGCATGAATGCGCCAGCCGTCAGTAATCACACCAGCAATGCCAACCTGGTTTTCACCCGCCTGACCAATCGAGAGCGTATAGGCTTCTGACGGATAATCGCCCAATTCCTTTTTCAGGGTTTCATGGGTTTCGGAGCTATCCTTTCCCCACAAATGCGTCGCGTCGCAGATGGTGACTTCTCCGTTACAAATATGGATATACACCGGTCGGGGCGCCTTGCCGGTGACAACAATATAGTCGTAGCCACTAAAGCGCACGACGTAAGGAAATTTACCGCCACCGGTCGAATCACCGAAAGAGCCATAACATGGGCTTTTGAACGTCAGCCGGCCTTTCACCCCAATACCCGACCCGACACCGGCCAGCGGACCCACACCAAAGATCAGGACATTTTCCGGGCTGCGCGCATCGCACATGATATCGTGCTTGAGGAAATGCTCCCACAAAAGCCAATCGTTAATCCCCGAGCCGCCAACCCAGCGTTCAAACATGGAATGGGGGAGTATTTCGCGTTTAATTTCCCCTGTTGTGAGATCGACTCGTAATAAGCCACTTTCCATGATGCTGACTCCTTTGTCTTCCGTCCGCTGTGTTCCACTCCAATTGCGACAACGCCATGCGGCTTACGCCGCACTACTCACTTTTCCCTTTGACAACATGGCCTGCATGATCCCGACTTCATCTCTCGCTTCGGGTTTTTGACGGAGAATTTGACCGAAGGCGGCCTTCTCTTCATAAAAGAGAACCGGCATGCGGGAGTATTGTTTGCCCGCGTTGAGCATCTCGGGCCGCGTGGAACAGGCTTTGACGCAGGCCGGGTCCCCGCCGCACAAGTCACATTTGAGCAGCTCACCGGTCGGCGCAACAAAGACCGTGTCAAACGGACAACCCGGAACGCATTCCATGCACTGAATGCACTTGTCCTGGTCAATCACCGCCGCCTGAGTCTTGGGATCATAATAGAACGCATCCGTCGGACAGACCTCAGCGCACGGGGGTGGATTGGCGCAGTGATGACAGATGGCCGGCATAAACCCGAAGCCGTCCTTTGAGACGCGCGAGACCTGGGGCGCATGGTCGATTTTAATGCGCGTCCAGACCGGGTTCAGCTCCCCTTCGGGTGAGTGGATCAGCGAGCACACCACCTCGCACATTTTGCAGTCAGTACACAGGTTTTGGAGCGCAAAGAGCTTGGTTGGGACGTTGGGGACATCGTCTCCGGGCGAGTACCATACCTCCCCGTTGACGAGTTCTTTTTGTCTGGTTTCCTGCATAGGAATAAGCACCCTCCTTAATTAAGGCCGCATGCTATGCCGGATGCGGTTTGCCTGTCAAGCCAAAACCCCGTAAATAAATACCACCAGCCCAGGCTGGAGAGTCTATCCTGGAAGGAAGCAGCATGAAAAAGCGTGAGACCCTGATTCATCCCGCGCTGGGTCGCCTGCCGGCCCGAAAAGTGTTGGAGTGCGTCTTCGCCCTCTCTCCAACGGGGAGATTCGCACATCATCATCTTGAGGAGGTCAGCACCAGTGAGAGCGGTGGAGAAACGGACGGCGAGATCGAGTACCGGCTGACAGGCGCACCGCCGGCGGCCGGCCGAGAACGCTGCCGCATCATCCCGCCCTTTGTGCGCGAATTCGACCCACCGGAATTTCCGACTCTACAGGAGTCCCGTTCATGAGTAGCACGACTCTCACCCCCCACGAGGCGTTTGAGCGTATGAAGAACGACGCCGCTACCACGTATGTCGATGTCCGCACGGTGGCCGAATTCGCCACCGGCCATCCCAAAGGAAAAGTCATTAACGTCCCGATTGTCTTCTTTTATCCAACCACGAAGGCAGTCTTCCAGAACGAAAGCTTTGACCTGGTCATGGCAGAGGTGTGCCCCAAACAGACCCCGTTGATTGTCGGCTGTGAGCAAGGGCCCCGGGCAAAGCAGGCGGCCGAGCGACTCGTTGCCACCGGCTATGAAAACGTACACCTCATGGAAGCCGGTCATGCCGGCTGGAAAGCCGCCGCCTTGCCGGTCACGGCCGACAACAGAGACGGGATCAGCTATGTTTCTCTCCTCACCCCGGCCAAGCGGAAACAGAAAAAAAAGAAAAAAGCGGCCCGTTAACGCCTCCCCGTCAACGTGCGTGACAGCCGACCGGCATTCTTTGGACTGAGAGCATCTCCGACTATGCCTGTCGCTTGGCTGACGACCCGATTGCATTTGATTCTCGCTCTTTTTTCCGTACCTCTCCTACCCTTGCCGACGCTGGGAGGCGACGACTACCGTTCCGTCATTGCGCGTCAGGAAGCGGAGGTGCTGCGCTTCCTGCGGGCCTTTGAGCGCGTACAGGAACAATTGCACCCGGCAAAATTCACTCAGCTCCAGGCCGACCTCAGCCAAGCGACCGGCGAGCTGTTTGTCCGCCTCCGGTCTGAGTTGAGCAGCCTGGAGCCCCCCCCGGAGCGACAGGATTTCCACCAGACCTGGCTTGAGGCCGTCGGCCTGCTGGATACGGCCTATGGTATTTTTGTACGGAGCGACCAGTCCGGTTTTATCGGGGCGTTTATGCAGAGTCGCGCGGCCTTCACCCAGGCGCGCTATCTTTTGTACGCAATCCGCCTGGACACACCCATACTACACTCCTACTGGGTTCTGCCCGAGGCAGTAGCGCGCCTCCCCAAGCTGGAAAAGCGCGTCCCTGCCCAGCCGCAGCGGGTCGGTATTGCCCACCATCCAGCGTCGAGCAATCACGCTGCCTACTCACTCTATGTGCCGGAGCAGTATGACCCGCAACACCACTGGCCGCTGATTATCGCCCTGCACGGCGCTGGTGGAGCAAACCACGAATACCTGCTGACCTGGCTGCGGCCGGCCAAGAGCAAGGGCTATATCGTGCTCGCGCCCAAATCACTCGGCCCGACCTGGGCGATTGAGAAGCCGGAGCCGGACGTCGTGTCCGTAACCTCCACGCTTATGGCCGTGCGCCAACGCTACAGCATTGATCCCGACCGGATTCTTGTCACCGGTCTGTCGGACGGTGGCACGTTTTCGTATGCGTTGGGCGCCAGTCGTCCCCATCTCTTTGGCGCGATTGCTCCGGTCGCCGGGGTCTTGCCTCCCTGGCTGGATATGCAGAAGGCCACCACCCTGCCTTTTCTGATTATCCATGGCGGTCAGGACTTTATTTTTCCGGCGGCGGTCGCTCGCCTGGCGCACGCCACGCTTATCGATAACGGCCTCACAGATGTGACTTTTACCGAGTTGCCGGAATGGGGCCACGCCTATACCTACTCGATTAACGAAACATATATTCTGCCCTGGTTTGAGGGCTTGTTTGAATGAACGCGCGCCTGCGTGTTCATGCTGCGCCGGGTCGGGCGGGTTTCTCTTGCAATCTCCCAAGCCACGTGAAAGATTGCGCGCTTAGCGTTCTTAGCCAATAAGGAGAGTCGAATGAGCACACGTCTGGATGCCGCCCTGCCTGTCCAAGCAACCGAGCGGGTGAATATTTCGTTGAAGAAAAACTTCGATGCCGGCGTGCATCGCTGGCACGAGAAATATCCAAAACTCGGCACCGGGCCGGTCTCCATCGAACCTCTGGTCTCCAAGCAGTGGTTTGAGGCCGAACGCGAATATATTTACAAAAAATGTTGGCTGCACGTCGGAACGGTGGATGCCATTCCCAACCCAGGCGACTATTTCGTGCATGAGATCGCCATTGCCAAGGCATCCATTGTCCTCATTCGGGGCAAGGACAATATAGTTCGGGGGTTCTACAATGTTTGCCGCCATCGGGGCAATAAACTGGTCTGGGACCATAAAGGCTCAAGCTCGTGCTATCTGAGCTGTAAGTTTCATGGCTGGGTCTATGACGCCGAAGGCACCCTCAGAGACGTGCCCGACAGTGCGCGCTTTTACGAGAATCTTGCGGGCCGGGCCAACCTCATTCCGGTGCATACCGCCGTGTGGGAGGGCTTTATCTTCGTCAATCTCGACCCCCATCCGACCGAGACCCTGGAGGAATATCTGGGAGAAGCGGGTCAACGCATGAAGGACTTTCCGTTTCAGCGCGTCCCGCTCCAGTTTCATTATCAGTCCTATCAGCGCGCCAATTGGAAGCTGATGCAGGACGCCCAGTCCGAAATCTACCATGTGCGCTATCTGCACAGTCATTCCTGGCCGGATATCTTTACCCGCCCGGACAATCCCTACGGTCATGCCTATGAACTGGACCTGTACGACCGCCACCGCGTCGGCAACTGGCCGGGCAATAAGTATTTTCAGCCCAAAGATGTTGAGGGGCTGGCACTCGGCAAGTCGGCCGCTATCACCTCCAGAGACAACGATTTCGTTCTGCCCACCGGTCAGGGCATCAATGTCACCAACGCGGACGACTGGGGCTTTGATATTGTCCACATTTTTCCGAATCTCAACATCCTCATTTTGCCCGGCGTGTGGCATACGCATCAGTTCTGGCCGGTTTCGGAAAACGAAGCGCTGTGGGAACTCAAAATTCACATGCCGCGCGCCGCGAGCCCCAGCGAGCGTTTCGGTCAGGAATACAATAAAATTCTCCTGCGGGATGCCCTGCTCGAAGACGGCGCCACGCATGAACATACCCAGGACGCCCTAGAGACCGGGGCGATTGAGCAGATTTATCTGCAAGACGAAGAACTCTTTGTCCGGCACTCATATTGGGCGGTCGAGCAGGAGATTCGCGCCAGACGCGATGGCGTCCGCGACTTCCTGTTCGATGAGGATTGACAATGCCCGATCCACTCCTGCCCCAGGAATTCGCCGACCTGGAATCGCTGGCCCAGGCCGGCTGGTGCCTGGCGACCGAACGGGAACGCACCAGAAAACGGCGCTCCAGTACAACCGAAGAGTTGCGCGCATTTTATGCCGCGGTTCGGCCCCGCCTTGAAGCAGCCCTGGATTATCTGGACCAATTCTCTTTGGATGCTATGCCGACCAAAGAGCAAAACCTCTTCAACCTGACCCTCAGCATGACGGAAGTGGCCTTTGCCGTAGAGAAATACAAGGGCAATCCCAGCGGCTTTCAGGCGATCGAGGCCTCACGCTTTGTCCCGGTGCACGATCTGCCCTCGGGAGCGGCGCCGAAACCAACCCTGTATAAAGCCGGAGATTAAACATCTGACAGGAGCACGCCAATGATCAAAGGATTTGCGCTGATACCAAAGAAGCCGGACATCAGTCACGAGCAGTTTCATCGCCACTGGCGTGAAATCCATGCTCCCCTGGCCGTCCGCATCAAGGCGCTGAGACGTTATGTGCAGAGCCACCGCAGGCCAGACGACATCCCCGGAGTCACCCCCAGTCCATATGAAGGTCTGGCCGAGATCTGGTTTGACGACCTGGAAACCGGTCGAGGACTGGGCAGCAACCCCGACTATATCAATGGGGCCTACCCGGATGAGCCGAATTTCATTGCCGACGAAGGGCCGTCGTTTTTGATGACGCGGGAAAATATTGTCGTCCCAGGGCCCGAGTTGGCCAAAGACGCGCCCGGTGTCAAGGCTCTCTTTCTGCTCAAACGCAAACCGGGGCTCAGCGTTGCCGAGTTTCAAGCGCATTGGCGCACCGTCCACGCCCCCATCGTACCCAGAACGCCGGAGCTCAGACGCTACGTTCAGTGCCATGTCGCCCCCGAGACCTACGACACCGCGCCGCCCGCTTTCGACGGTGTCGCGGAGCTGTCTTGGGCTGACATGGCCGCCTTTGAAAAGGGCTGGCAGTCGGACGAGATGCAGATTGAACAGATTCAGGGCGATGTGCCGAACTTCATTGACCTCAAGAACTCGGTTGGTCTTTTGGTCGAAGAAATCCGCATTATCTGGCCCTGAGCATCCTGCCCTATTCTGATCCGCTCGCCTGCCCTCTCATGGCTAAGGACCCGACAGTTGTGGAGTTGGGAAGCGCTGAGCTGAGAGAAGCCCCGCTCCCCTCTCGGGACGTGTGATGTATATGACGTGTGATGTATATGACGTGTGATGTATATTATGGGGCGTTCATAGTCCCGTAGGTCGGGTTAGCCGTAGGCGTAACCCGACAGCCCGCGCCGGACCCCTGTCGGATTACGCTCCGCTAATCCGACCTACGAACGATACGGAGGGAAATCGGAGCTTTGGGAGGAACCGGACGCAGTCCCCTGCGTACGTCGTGCTCTTTCCAATCGGGAACATGCGCTGTCATCACTGCCTTGAAGAGTTTCCCATGGTTGGGAACGCGTAGATGCAGCAACTCGTGCGCAATGACGAAGTCCTGAAATCCCGCTTCCTGATTGACCAGATCAATGGCAAGGGTAATGGTTCCCGATGTCGAGCAAGACCCCCACTTCCGCGTCATGCGCTGGACCCTCACCAGCCGCGGCCGGACGTGCAATCGTCGCGCAGCCAAGCGAGCATTTCGCGGTTGCCTTCGATTGTCGGCGGGAGCGCTTCGAGCTTCTCGACGGTGGCGCGGATGGTGTCGATAGTCATCCAGGGGTTGAACCGCTCCAGGGCTCCCTCGACCTCATCGCGGAACAGCATCCCGGCCTCGCCCCCGCGCTTGCGCACCGCGGCTTGCGGCGGAAGCGGCGTCCAGCCGATCTCCGCGGCGTGGCGAACCATCGGGAACTGGACGGTGGCGGCTTCGGTAATGCTGAGGTCAGTCATGACCAGATCCAGATGGTGCGAGCCGCTCCAGTTTGGAGATCAGTGTCGGCAGATCTTCCTGGACAGTCTGCCAGACTACATCGAGGTTGATGTTGAAATACCCATGAACAAGCCGGTTTCGCATAGCAACAATTTTGATCCAGGGAATGTCGGCCAACTCGGTACGAGTCGATTCGGCTATCTGGGCTGCGGCTTCACCGACAATCTCGATGGCTTTGACCAGCGACAGGGCCAACTGACGGTCGATTTCCAGGTCAGCGCGAACGCGACTTCGTGCAAACGACACGGCCTCGCGCGCTGCTTCAATCATATGGCGTAAGCGGATTTCGTCATCCCTGGTCATATTGAACTTCCGCGGTGGCCAGAACATCCTGCCGAAAGTAGGGACTCAGATCCTCGGGGGTGCGCAGATCCACCTTGCGGCCTGTGAACAACCCGGACAGCTCCAGTTCCATGCCAGCAATGCCCAGCAGCCCAGGAATACGCCCCGGCTCGAACTCAACGAGCACGTCTATATCGCTCTCTGGTCCGAAGTCCTCTCGCAGCGCCGAGCCGAAGATAGCGAGCCGTTTGATGCCGTGCGTTTGGCAAAAAGCGGCGAGGGCGGTCTTTGGTACCGATATCTGTGGGTTCATTACTGCTACTCCCTCATTTGTGATGAGACTATCTTGCTCCTCTCCTCCACTTTGAGGGGCCGCGTCCGTCCCGCCCAGTGCTCCGACAGAGCTTCATCGGCTAGGCGTTCCAGCACCTCCTCCGATTCTAGACGGCTGAACAATTCAGCCCATCTCCGCTCAGCACCCAATTCGGCCAACAGGAACCGCGCGAACTTGTCTTGTTCCTCTCGCGGTAGCTCGGAAGCTCTCTCGAAGGCCTCTTCAAGCAGTCGAGTCATTTGATTACCTCATGAGGAATTTTTGAGATCGCTCACGACTCGTTCTTAGACCGCCATCGTAACCGTTCGTGCATGAGTGAGGTCAGCACCCGTCACGAGACGCATCTGTGACGGCAACACCGTAGCGAGAGCCACCGTGCCGCCGTCCAGCGATAGGAACTCCACCACAGCGGCTTCTTCATCGGGGTGGATGTGGATGAGGGTACCCACGTCGCCCGGTTTCAGTGCTTCTCCCTCATCACCAAGCACCTCAGCGGTAAGCACGATCTGCTCATGTTCCTTGAACACTTCTCACCTCCTGCGCGGGTACGCTGTAATGAATCTGGGATATGCGCTTCCCTGGTCAGTTTGCCAGACGGTCCTTATGACCGGATTGCGCCCGTCCGGTGTCTCCAGCGCGCCGTCCACATGATAGCGCGGACCGTATGCGGTCTCTACAACTCGGGCGACCTCATAAGATGCGGCATGAGCTTTCAATGCCTTCGCGAACTCTTCCCAGCGATCTCTGCTGAACCCGAAACTCAGAAAAAAATCCGCCTTGGCTCTGCTACGCGGATTGACGAGTGATAGCAGGTAATCCGTGATCTTTCCCCGTTCGATCTGCGCCCGATGCACGTTTGGTAATTTCAAGCGCCGCCTCTTGTCAAGCAACCTCGCAGCAAATCCCGGTCGTCACGAAGCTCTCGTCGTTGCTTCTGCCAAACTTCGCAGATTGTAAGAGATACGATTAATAAGACTATCCCAGTCAGCATAGATGCGAACAGATACCCGCAGTGGCTTTGGCCCTTTGCCAGTCAATTTCTCTACCAATTGCCACATGCAATTAGCCGTTCTTTGTGACATCTGGTACCTCTTCCAAGTGGGGATCATCTTTGCGTCAATAAACCCCTTTTGAATAACCTTTGGGCCCCTAGCTTTATGATCCTTCCAGTACTTCTCCTCCCCCTCATGGCGAGGCCAAACTACACCACGCCCGTAGTCCTCAGCCCATCGGCTGAATTCATCTCGAAATAGATTGAACAGTTTGCCCGATACCACAAACAAATCCAAGTCAGATTTAGCGTCAAATGGTTTTCCGGTCCTTTGCGGGTTAAGTGACTCACCAGTGCGGCCACTTCCCGTTATGCTTATCTCTTACGCATCGCGGCGCGTTTCAAGTCCTGGGCACCCTGCTCACAATCAGAGAAGACAACCTTCTCACACTTTCCAGAGGGAAAATCGGCTCATATTTCCTCTGGATAAGGGATAGGGCCGCAGCCCGCCCTCTCAGTGGGAGAGACTCGGGGAGTCCTCGGCTCAGGCCGCCTTTTGTCGCATGGTAACAAACTCTTCGGCTGAGGTCGGATGGATGCCGATGGTGGCGTCGAACTGCGTTTTGGTGGCGTTACATTTGATGGCCACGGCCAAGCCCTGAATGATCTCCCCCGCCTCCGGGCCGGTCATATGGCAGCCAATCACCCGGTCTGATTTCGGATCAACAATAATCTTCATAAAGGTCTTCTCATCCCGCCCGCTGAGCGTGTGCTTCAACGCCCGGAACGAGGACTTATAGATATCTATCGCGCCGTATTCCCGACGCGCCTCCTCTTCCGTCAGGCCGACCGTCCCGATGTTCGGATGGCTGAAGACCGCGGTTGCCACATTCATGTGGTCCGGTCGCGTTGGGTTATTGTTGAACAGGGTTTCCGCCACGGCATGACCTTCGGCAATGGCCATAGGCGTCAGGTTGAGCCGATTGGTGACATCTCCGACAGCATAGATATGGGGAATGTTGGTCTGCGAGTAGACGTCCACACACACGGCGCCGATCTCGTTCGTCTCAACGCCGGCTGCTTCAAGACCGAGTCCCTTCGAGTTGGGCAAGCGGCCGGTGGCGTACATGATGATATCGGCCTCAAGCTCGCTCTTGTCGTTCAGCATGGCTTTGATTCCGTGCGGGGTTTTTTCAATACTGCTCACATCCGCCTGAAAGCGCAAATCCATCCCCCGCTTACGCATTTCGTCAGCCAGGACCTGTCTGACATCGGTATCAAAGCCGCGCAGAAACAGCTCGCCCCGATAGAGTTCGGTCACCTCTGACCCCAGACCGTGAAAGATGGTCGCAAACTCGACCGCAATATAGCCGCCACCCACAATAATCACCCGTTTGGGCAGCGCGTCCAGATAAAAGGCTTCATTCGAGGTAATGGCGTGCTCAATGCCTGGAGTCTGGGGAAAAGTCGGCCAGCTTCCGGTCGCAACCAGAATATAGGCCGAGGTGTACTGCTGGCCGTCCACGTCTATGGTGTGGTCGTCTACCAGGCGGGCGGTGCCCTCAATGATTTCCGCGCCCGCGCCTTCGAGCAGATTGCGATAAATGCCGTTCAGACGGTTGATTTCTTTGTCTTTATTCTCAATCAGCCTTTGCCAATCGACGCTTCGCTGGCCAACCGTCCAGCCAAAGCCGGCGGCATCCTCGAAATGGTCCCGAAACTCCGAAGCGTACACCAGGAGTTTCTTCGGAATACAGCCCACGTTGACGCAGGTCCCGCCCAGATAGCGTTCCTCAACGACCGCGGTCTTGGCCCCATACGAGGCCGCAATTCGACTCGCCCGCACGCCGCCGGAACCTGCACCTAACACAAAGAAATCATAATCGTAGCGACCCATACGTTCTTTCTCCTGGCTCACCCCTTCACAATATAGCGGCGCACATCACACCGGATAATGCCGGCGAATGCAAGCGAGGAAAGGTTGATAGGCCCTCTCTAGTCTGGCAAGTTCCAGAGAATATGAAACTCGTCCTTCTCTTTTTGTCGATTCTTATGGGATGCACACTTTATCCCGCTGTCGGCCATGCACAGCTTGATGCCCCGGCCTCTGCCTCTCTGCATCCCAGCGTGAAAAGACCGGCATTGCAATTTGCCCCGCAAATGAACAACGACTTCGCCCTGGACTTGTACGCTCAAGTCGCGGAAGAAAGCCCAGCACAGAACCTCTTCTTCTCGCCCTACTCCATTTTGAGCGCCCTGACGATGACCGCCGAAGGGGCCCGGGGTGAGACTGCCCTGCAAATGGGAACCGTCCTCCGCTTTCCCGAAAAGGCGCGACGGTCCGATGACAAGGTAGTCCCGTGGGATACGGCGAGCATTCATGTGGAGATGGCAACGCTCAAACGTCTTCTTTTGGATGAAGACCCTGCCTATGAAATCAATATCGCCAATGCTCTCTGGCTGGAACAGACCTACCCTTTCCACCCCCAATTTCTCGCAATCCTCAACGAGACGTATGGTGCGGCGGCACGCCAAGTCGATTTTATATTCAACCCGGACCCGACTCGGATTCAGATCAATCAATGGGTTGAAGAACAAACGAAAAACAAAATTAAAGACCTTCTTGCGCCAGGTGTGCTCAACGCAGACACTCGGTTCGTACTCGCCAACGCAATTTACTTCAAAGGCAATTGGGCAGATGAGTTTGACGAGAGCGAGACTCAACCGGAAGACTTCACTCTGCTGGATGGATCGTCGGTTGAGGTCCCCTTGATGTCACAGCGTTCCTTGTTCGCTCATTATGCTGAGCTGAGACCGGATGGGACTCCGAATAGCGCTACGCTGAACGAGGACACATTGTCATTCGACAGCCCACCCAATCCCGACGGTTTTCAGATTCTGGAACTTGGATATCGCGGCGGAGATTTAGCTATGGCCATTCTCCTGCCTAAAAAACACGCCGGATTGCCCGCTCTTGAAAAAGGGTTGACAACCGACAAATTGACTCAGTGGCTGGATACCGCGGAGAGACGGGAGGTCCATGTCTTTCTTCCAAAATTCAAGCTGGAGGAGAACATATCCCTCCAGCCAACGCTCTCCGCTATGGGCATGCCGAAAGCATTCGAGCCAAACGGGTTCCTCGGTATGAGCGATGCGACCGATGCCTGGAAGCTCTATATCTCACATATTGCTCATAAAGCCTATGTGGATGTTAATGAAGAAGGAACGGAGGCCGCGGCGGCAACTATGGTAGTGGGAAGAGCCCTGAGCGCAGTTATTGAACCGCCAATTCCCACATTCCGGGCCGACCGACCATTTCTCTTTCTCATTCGGGATAAGCGAACGGGAACCATGCTGTTTCTCGGACGGATGATGCGCCCCCCACAATAGTCGGTTCAGTGCTGCGGGGTACAGACAAAGCAGGGAGGAGTCTGACCCGCGGAGCATGGGGCCGATTGACACACGCCCAGCGGCCCGCCCGGAAGTTGACACTGCACGCCGATTTGAGCGCATGCGGTGGGTGGCATGGATTCGATTGAGCCGGGCAGATCACAGGCGGAAAGCAGAAACAGCACGATAAGGGACAGCATCAACATCTCCCCGCCTCGGACGTGTGGAACAAATGACATTGTCCGGCGGCCGGCGCGCTGTTTGACCCTCACCTCCGTTCATCCTGAGCGTAGCGTCAGCGAAGTCGAAGGACAAACGAGACCCCTGACCGAACCGTCTACTCCCCACCCTTTGGTCCATAAAAAACCGCCCACAGCATCAGACCCTCGGTGCAGTCTTCAAAGCGATGCTCGGCCTGGGCCGGGACAAACAGCATATCGCCGGTCTTGAACAGGTGGCGCTCGTCATCAACGATGAGCGTCCCGCCGCCGTTCATGGGAATATACAGTTCGTCTTGGTCGTGGGGCTCCTGGTCGTCCGGGTCGGGTGGACGGTAGACCAGCGTAAACATCGAGCCGTGCGCCAGCCCGAGGCCGTACGGGCGCGGGCCGTGGCTGCCGATCTTGGCGATCGTCTCCTGGTAATCGGACACGAGCCCCTTGGTTTTGCTTTCACTCATGCTGGTCCGCGATCTGATTGTAAACACGCGTGCCCATATAGTCCAATTCCTTGCGGATTTCGTCCCAATCGCCCCTGGCGTTCTTACCTTTATCAAGAACGGGGAATTTAATGTGTGCTTCCTTGTTTGATTCTGTACATTCGTAAGAGAACTCTAACTCTGGGAATAGTGCCAGAGTCTCGTCTCTGCGTCTCACTCTGTCCTCCCCATCGAATGTTAATCGAACATAGCAGTCTTTCTGATTGAGATTGAGAGCCACTGCTATGTTATGGACTTTCTTGCTAACCCAACCTTCGTAAGAGCGAGGTACAGGCTTTCCCTGAAATAGTCCGTCCCCCTCGCGAATCGGTGCCCAGAATTCGCTATATTCGTTCCCTAGGTTCCTTTCGACTTTGATATCTCTTGCCGGTCGGACAACGTGATGAAAGGATAGTTCCTCGTGTGAATTCGCCTGTACTTGAATGAGATACCAGTCCATGTTGCTCTCTTCATTGCGCAACATGCACGTTTCGATCATCAAGTCCTCAAAATGTTCGGCTACCAGCACAGCCACTTCGGCCTTCTTCAACCGGGCGTAAGCTTCAAGCCTGCCCCAATGATCCCAATTTGCCTCGCCGAACTGGTTTTCGACGACGAGCGTGCTATCTCCATCGGAAGCGACGATGTCCGCCCTGCGCTTGCCGGTCCCGACCAGGGATTCTGTCTCCACGTCTTTGTCGTCAAACTTACCGACTTCGAGTACATCAAGCCTACCAGCAAGGTCTTCCGAGAAATCCTCTTCTCGTCTGTAGATGGATGAAAGTGGGATCGATTCTTGAAGTTTCACCTGACTACAACCTCCTTCCTTTCTCCTCATTTGCCGCCCGGTCCAATATGCTGAGCACCCGTTCCGGGGTCAGCGGTACCTCATTGACCCGCACGCCAAAGGGTGACAGCGCGTCGGCCACGGCATTCGCAATCGCCGCCGGCGGGGCAATCGCCCCACCCTCGCCCATGCCCTTGATGCCGTGCAGGGTATACGGCGACGGCGTTTCAATATGGCCGATTTCTACCTGGGGCACATCCGCGGCCGTCGGAATCAGATAGTCCATAAATGTTCCGGTCAGGAATTGACCGGCGTCATCATAGATGGCGTGCTCGTACAGCGCCGACCCGATTCCCTGGGCCACCCCGCCCTGGATCTGACCGTTCACAATAATGGGATTGATGATCGTGCCGCAGTCTTCAACCACGATGTAGCGTAAGAGTTGGACCTGACCGGTCTCGATATCGACCTCAACCGCAGCCACATGGGTCGCATTGGAGTGGGTGATCGGTGGCGGCTCATAGGCCACGGTCACATCCAGCCCCGGTTCTTCGTCGGGTGGCAGGCTCGTCGGCTGGGCGATAATCCGATGCGCCAGTTCGGGGATGGACAGCAGGCGCACCGCCCCGGTTTTGCGCTGGACAGCGCCCTGGGCAAGTTCAAGGTCTTCCGCCGGCACCTCGGTCAGGCGCGCCGCAATGCGCAGCAGCTTATCCCGCAGCTTTCGCGAGGCCGAAATCACCGCCCCCCCACCCGTCACCGCACTCCGACTGGCCCAGGTCCCCCAGCCGCGCGGGGTGGCCTGCGTATCGCCCTGGACAACCGCCACGTCTTCGAGCGCCACGCCCAGCGTGTCCGCGATCAGTTGGGCATAGACGGTGTGGTGGCCCTGGCCGTGCGAGTGCGTTCCGACGAAGACCGTCACCTTGCCCGACTCATCAATGCGCAGCGTGGCTGACTCATAACCACCGATCTTGACGCCAAAGGAATCGAACACGGCCGAGTTGTGGGCCGTGCCTTCCACATACGAGCCTATGCCCACCCCAAGATAGCGGCCGTTCTCTCGGGCTTTTTGCTGTTCGACCCGAAAATCGTCATAGCCGAGGAGACTCAGCGCCTGTTGTAATGCGGCCTGGTGGCTGCCGCTCTCGATCTCCGCACCCATCAGCGTCGTATACGGATGCTCGTCCTGCGGGATCATATTCCGCAGCCGAATCTCTGCCGGATCGAGACCCAGCTTCTGGGCACCCATATCCAGCAGACGCTCCATAGTCAGCGCCGCAATCGGAATACCCACGCCCCGGTACACCCCGATGGAGGCTTTGTTGGTGGCGACCGTACAGGTTTCAAACCCGAAGGCCGGAATTTTATACGGACCCGTTATGGTCCCGGCCGCGTGTTTGGGCTCAAAGGACGAACTCCAGGGATAGGACGAATAGCCACCCGCATCGCTCAGGAAGCGCGCCTTGAGGCCCAGCACGCGGCCGTCGCTCTTGAGGGCCAGTTCCGCAGTGACAATCTGATGCTTGGCCTGGAGAGAGGCCGACAAATGCTCTCGCCGGTCTTCGATCCATTTGACTGGTTTGCGCAGGGCTCTGGCCAGATAGGTCACCAGGACCTCTTCGGGAAAAGGATGCGCCTTGAGGCCAAAGCCGCCGCCCACGTCCGGAGAAATGACCCGGATGCGATGCTCCGCCAGGCCCAGCAGCGTCGCCAGACTGGCCCGCAGGGTATGCGGCACCTGGGTGGACGACCAGACCGTCAGCGCCTCGGTTGCCACCTCAAACTGGGCCACACAGCCCCGCGTTTCCATGGGTGAGGCCATGTGACGGCCGGTCACAAACCGTTCGGCCACCACACAGTCGGCCGCCTGAAACGCCTGGCCCACCTCGCCGAGTTGGGCTTCGAGCCGTTCCATGACATTGTCACCCCACTCTTCGTGCACCAGCGGGGCGTCGGCGAGCAGGGCGCGTTCCATATCGGCCACGGCCTCAAGTGGTTCATAGTCGACCTCGACAAGCTCGGCGGCGTCCTCGGCGGTATAGCGATCCGTCGCCACCACCGCCGCGACCAGATCGCCCACAAAACGGACCTTGTCAGGCGTGAGGACGTGCCAGTTGCACGATTTGTGAAAAGGGACTTTCTGCGTATCAAACTCGACCCGGAGCGGCTTGATCGTTTCCAGAATGTCCTGGCCGGTCAGGACACACGCCACACCGGGCGTGGTCAGCGCGGCCTGGGCATCGATATTCGTAATTTTGGCGTGGGCGTAGGGACTGCGGACAAAGGCGACCGCCAGAATGTCGGGGAGTACGAGGTCATCAACGTATTGGGTTTTCCCCAGTAAAACGCGCGGGTCTTCGACCCGGCGGACCTGCGCGCCCAGCATTTTCCCGGTTCCCTCACGACTCATGGCTGACCCTCCCGAAAGGTCTTCTCAGGCTGAAGACAGACTGCTGTCGTTCGCTATCAGGCCGCGGCCCGGCGCTGTTCTATCCAGCCCAACACCCGTTCCGGGGTGAGGGGGATGGCATTCACCCGAACCGCAAACGGAGCCAGCGCATCGGCAACCGCATTCGCTATCGCCGCCGGCGGAGCGATCGCCCCGCCTTCTCCCACGCCTTTGATGCCGTGGGGCGTATGCGGAGACGGGCTCTCAATGTGACCGATTTCCACCTGCGGCACATCAACGGCGGTGGGGATGAGATAATCCATCAGCGTCCCCGTCAGAAACTGGCCGTTCTCATCGTAGAGGGCGTGTTCGTACAGGGCCGAGCCGATGCCCTGCGCCACGCCGCCCTGAATCTGACCGTCGACGACGGTGGGGTTGATAATCGTGCCGCAGTCTTCAACCACGATATAGCGCAGCAAGTCCACCTTGCCGGTGTCGCTGTCCACCTCGACCAGGGCGATATGGCTCGCGTTGGCATGGGTGGACGGCGGGGGTTCATAGTGGGCCGTGGCGTCCAGACCGGGCTCTTCATCCGGTGGCAGGCTGCCGGCCTGCACCAGCACGCGGTAGGCCAGCTCCTTGATGGGCAGCAGCGGGGTGGCATCCGCTTTGCGCCGGATCATCCCCGCGGCCAGTTCCAGATCGTCGTCCGGCACCTCGGTCATCCGCGAGGCGATACGCAACATCTTGCTGCGCAGCTTTTGGGACGCCTTGGAGATCGCCCCGCCGCCGGTGACGGCACTCCGACTGCCCCAGGTGCCCATGCCGTAGGGAACGGCGTTGGTATCACCCTCGATGATTCTGATAGCGGCGAGCGGCAGGCCAAGTTCGTCGGCTGTAACCTGGGCCAGGGTTGTTTCATGACTCTGACCGTGGGAGTGAGTCCCGACCAGCACGGTGACCGTGCCGGCTACGTCCATGCGCACCGTTGCCGATTCATAGCCGCCCATATGCAGGCCCATCGAGGCAAAGGCCGCCGAACTCGGGGCGGTGCCTTCCAGGTAGCAGCCGATGCCGATGCCCAGGTAGCGGCCCTGGGCGCGGGCGCGCTGCTGTTCGGCTCTGCACTCCTTATAGCCCAGGATGTCCAGCGCTTTCTGGAGGGATTCGCGATGGCTGCCGCTCTCGACTTCCGCGCCGATAATGGTGGTATACGGATGTTCCTCTTTGCGGATCATATTCCGCAGCCGAATCTCTGCCGGGTCGAGGCCCAGTTTGTGGGCGGCCAGGTCCATGAGCCGCTCCATGGTCAGCACCCCAATCGGCAGCCCCACCCCGCGATACACCCCAATAGTGGTTTTGTTGGTGGCAACCGACACGGCCTCGAAAGCGAAGGCCGGGGTCTTATACGGTCCGGGCATGCTTGAGGCGGCGTGGCCGGCTTCAAACGCCGACCCCCACGGATATTCGGAATACGCGCCCACATCGCCGACAAACCGGCCTCTGATGCCGAGGATGGTGCCGTCCTGCCGCACGGCGAGTTCGGCCTGGGCGACTTGTTGTTTGGCGTGCAGCGAGGCGGACAGATTTTCGCGGCGGTCTTCGATCCATTTGACCGGTCGGCCGAGACGGCGCGCCAGATAGGCAGCCACGGCCTCCTCGGGAAAGAGATGCGCCTTTTGCCCGAAGCCGCCCCCAACGTCCGGGGCCACCACCCGGATATGATGTTCGGGGAAGTCCAGCACCAGGGCAATATGCGAGCGGAGGACATGCGGCACCTGGGTGGACGACCACACCGTCAGCGTGTCGGTTGCGCGCTCAAAAGACGCCACACAGCCCCGCGTCTCCATGGGCAGAGCCATATGACGGCCGGTGGTGAGGCGTTCCGAAACAACGCAATCGGCGGCCTGGAAGGCTGCGGTCACGTCACCAATCTCGGCCCGGAGCGTCTGCATGACGTTATCGCCCCACTCCTCATGCACCAGCGGGGCGTCCGCGGCGAGGGCCTGTTCGACATCGGACACCGGCGCAAGCGGCTCGTACTCCACGTCGATCAAACCGGCGGCGTCTTCGGCCGCATACCGGTCGGCGGCCACCACAACCGCCACGGCCTCGCCCACAAAACGCACCTTGTCCTGGGCCAGCACGGGCCAGTCGCAGGGCTTATGCGTGGGGGCTTTGTCTTGATCGTATTCGACTCGGAGCGGCTTAATGGCCCCGGCAATGTCGGCCCCGGTTAACACGAGCTGGACGCCGGATTGATTCCGGGCCGGGTCCACGTCAACAGACATAATCCGCGCGTGCGCATACGGGCTGCGGACAAAGGCCAGCGCGACCGCGTCGGGCAGGTCGAGATCGTCCACATACTGCGATTTGCCCAACAGGATGCGCGGGTCTTCGACCCGGCGTACCTGCGCGCCGACCATCTTGCCGGAAAGAGGAAACGTGTCCAGCATCTCATTGCTGGTGGAGGATACGTTTCCTCTTTTTCCACCTTGGGAGGCTGCCATATGCCGGTATCCTAGGAGCGGGCTTGTTCCGCGACGGCCTGAACGGCTTTGATAATGTTCGCGTAGCCGGTACAGCGGCACAGATTGCCGGACAGTCCGTACCGGATTTCTTCTTCGCTCGGCTGCGGATTCTTGTTGAGCAAATCAACCGCGCTCATCAGAAACCCGGATGTACAGAAACCGCACTGGAGCGCATGGTTGTCCCAAAAGGCCTGTTGCAGCGGATGCATTTCATCCCCATTGGCGAGCCCCTCAAGCGTTTGGAGTTCCGCCCCGTCGGCCTGAACGGCAAATAACAGGCAGGACCGCACGCTTTCGCCGTCCATGATGATGGTACACGCGCCGCACACGCCGTGTTCGCAGCCGAGATGGGTCGCGGTCAGACCCAGGTCGTGCCGGATGAAGTCGGCCAGGAGACGACGCACCGGAACTTCATGTTCGTACTCGCGGCCATTGACGCGGACGCGGATGGTTTGACTCTCGGCGAATTGCGTTTCTGCCATATCTCTTTCCCCCTGTTACAAAGAGTAAACGTGTCCAGCATCTGCATGTCTATTGGAGGACACGTTCACTCTTTACGGCCTTGCCCCAGGCTTCTTTCAGCGCGCGTTGGGTCAGCACCTTGACCATTCTGCGTCGATAGTCGGCAGAACCGTGGACGTCGCCTGAGGGATCGACCGCGGCGGCGGCTTTTTCCGCGGCGGCGGTCATCACCGCGGCATCGCCCTGACTGCCGATGAGGATCGGTTCCACGTCGGCAACGTGGAGTGGCGTGGAATGCGCTCCCCCAACCGCCACTGAGGCCGCCGCGCAGGTTCCGCTGGCGTCCAGCGTCAACTGACACGCAATGGCCACGATGGCGAAATCACCCGGTCGGCGGCACAGCTCCTGGAAGCCCCAGACCGCTCCGGTAGAAGCGACCGGGAAACGGACCTCACACAGAATTTCATTCGGCTCAATCGCGGTCATGAGCGGAGCGAGAAAAAACTCACGCGCCGCAATCGTACGCGAGTTGCCCTGGGAGCGCAGCACGAACTGGGCGTCCAACGCCGCGGCGACTAAGGGCCATTCCGCGGCAGGATCGGCATGGACCAAACTACCCCCAATAGTTCCCCGGTTGCGTATCGCCAGGTGGCCGACCTCGGCCGCGGCCCGACACAGGAGCGGCTGGGCGGTCCGAACCTCATCGGACACCTCGATCTGTCTATGCCGCGTCATTGCGCCAATGCACAGGGTGTCGTTGTCCCGCTTGATATAGGCCAGATCATCCAGGCGATTCAGATCGACAATAGACTCAACCGAGGCCATGCGCAGGTTGAGCAGCGGCACAAAACTCTGCCCACCGGCCAGTAGTTTGGCCTCATCCCCACCCGCCTGCAGCAAAGCCAGGGCGTCGTCAACAGAGCCGGGACGTGCATATTTGAATGGTGCTGGTTTCATATCTTCCAGCTAACAGGTTTCAGATATCAGAGCAAACAAAAATAGGGATGGGTGAGGCGCGTTTTGGTTGACAGCCGCAGCGCCCAACCGTAGGACGGGATAAATGACACACTTTGACGGTCTTTTTATCGTCGGGACCGGGAGATTCTGAGACCATGACGCAGCTTGACGCCCAGGCAATTCAGGATATTGCCGTGGGAGCGGCCGTGCTCGGAACCGGCGGCGGCGGCGACCCGACGCTGGGCCGGCTCATGGCGCAACAGGCCGTTGCCCGACACGGCCCTATTACGCTGCTTGCGCTTAATGAACTCGCCGATGAGGAGTGGGTGATTCCCACCGCCATGATGGGGGCGCCAACGGTTTTAGTTGAGAAGATTCCGAGCGGGAACGAGGTGATCGAGGCGTTCCAGATGATCGAGCGTCACCTGCAATGCCAGGCGACCGCCACCGCGTCAATCGAGGCGGGTGGCGTCAACTCCATGCTGCCGCTGGTTGTGGCCGCTACCTTGCGTATTCCCGTGCTCGACGCGGACGGCATGGGACGCGCGTTTCCCGAACTGCAAATGGTCACCCCGACCCTGCACGGGGTCGCGGCGACCCCGATGGTCGTCGCCGATGAAAAAGGCAACCAGGTGTTGCTGCAAACGCCGGACAATCAGTGGACCGAACGGCTGGCCCGAACGGTGACCATAGCCATGGGCTGTTCGGCCAGTATTGCGCTGTACGCCATGCAGGGCCGCGTTGCGAAACGCGCCCTGATTCCGGGCACCCTCAGCCTCGCCGCCAGGATCGGTTACACCCTCCGCAGCAGTAAACAGACCAGTCCGCTGCAAGCGCTGACCAGCCTGCTGGCCGGCCGCCAACTGTGTCAGGGAAAGATCACGGACGTTCAGCGCCGGACCGAGGGTGGGTTTGCGCGGGGCGAGTTGCAGATCGCGGGGGCCGGCCCGGATGCCGGACAGGCATTTCGGCTGTCCTTCCAAAATGAAAATCTCGTTTTCTGGCGCGGCGACCGGCCCGAGGTCACGGTACCGGATTTGCTGAGCGTAGTTGACCAACAGACCGGGCTGCCGATTACCACCGAGGCGCTCAGATATGGCCTGCGCATCGCCGTGTTAGCCTTTCCATGTCATGCCCAGTGGCGTACCCCCGAGGGGCTGGCGCTGGTGGGGCCGCGTTATTTTGGCTACGGCATAGACTATGTCCCCCTCCACAGCTGAACACACCGACCAGGCCGAGCCGGCCCGTCGTCGAGACCGCTCGTTTCGGCTCGGCATCGATGTCGGCGGCACCCACACCGATGCCGTGATTCTTGAGGCTACGGACCGGGTTATTGCCAGCACCAAGACGCCGACCACTGCGGATGTCAGCACCGGGATTGTCCAGGCCCTGCGAGACGTCCTGACCGCCTCTCGGCTCCCGCCGGCCGCGATCGCCTACGCCATGCTCGGCACCACGCACTGCACCAATGCCGTGGTCACGCGCCGGGAATTGAATACGGTCGGGGTTATTCGCCTTGGGGCACCGGCGACCCGCGCGGTTGAGCCGCTGCTGACCTGGCCGCACGATCTCAAGCGCGTCGTCGGTGTCCGGCATGCGATTCTTCACGGCGGACATGAGTATAACGGTGAGACCTTGTCCGAACTGAATGAACAGGAAGTGCGGCAGACGGCCCGCGCGTTCAAAGACCACGTCCAGGCTATTGCCGTCAGCGGGGTGTTTTCTTCAGTTAATGCCGCCCATGAGTTGCGCGTTCGTGAGATCCTCCGGGACGAATTGGGCGCGGCTATTCCCGTCAGCCTGTCCAGTGAAATCGGCAGTGTCAGCCTGCTGGAGCGCGAAAACGCCACTGTCCTGAATGCGGCTTTAATGCGGGTGGCTCAGCGGGCGATGAAAGGCTTTGAGCGAGCCGTTCGCCAGCTCAACATCCCAGCCGCCCTGTTCTTGGGCCAGAATGACGGCAGCCTGATGTCTCTGGACTATGCCGTGCAGTATCCCATCTTCACCATTGCCTCGGGCCCGGCCAATAGCATCCGTGGGGCGGCCGCGTTAAGCCAGTTGCGAGACGCCATTGTGGTTGACATTGGCGGGACCACGACGGATATCGGCGTACTGCACAAAGGCTTCCCACGAGAATCGCAATTAGCCGTCGAGATTGGCGGCGTGGCCACCAATTTTCGCATGCCGGACCTGATTTCGATCGGTTTGGGCGGCGGGAGTCGGGTACACCCGGAAGAGGCGGTGTGCGTTGGACCGGACAGCGTTGGCTATCAACTCCAGACGGAAGCCAGGGTGTTTGGCGGCCCCCAGTTGACCGCGACCGACCTGGCCGTAGCAGCCGGACGCATCCGGCTCGGCAATCCCGGTCGGGTCCGGGCGTTACCCAGGACGACGCTCGACCAGGGGCTGGATTATATCCGGCGCACCCTTGAAGAGTATATTGACCGCGTAAAACTGTCGGCCGACCCGGTTCCGGTTGTTGCCGTCGGCGGTGGCAACATCTTGTTGCCCGATGCGCTCCGAGGCGTGTCGGATATTATCCGACCGGAACAGGCTGGCGTTGCCAATGCCATTGGCGTGGCGATTGCGCAAGTCAGCGGGACGGTGGACGGCGTGTTTTCGCTGGAAAAGCTGAGTCGGACTGAAGCCCTGGACCAGGCCACAGCCCTGGCCTCTGAGCGCGCCATCGCCGCCGGTACCGCCCCGGATAGAGTTGAAATACTCGACCTCGAAGAAGTCCCCCTGGCCTATTTGCCGGGCAATGCGGTGCGGATCAAAGTCAAGGCGGTGGGCAGTCTGAGGACGGTATGAGGTTGAGGAAGAGCAACGATGAAAACATATGCCGCCGTCCTGAAATCGCCCCTTCTGCTTGTCTCCGTTGTCACCTTCTGCCTGCTTGGCCCGGCTTCTGTCTATCCCCAGGGCTTTGGTGGGCCTGGACTCGGAGGGCTGGGGACGGGCAGGCCGGGCGCAGGAGACGAGAACTCACGCTTCCCTATAAAGGTCAGACTGGAAGGATTCCTGCGGTATATGCCGGCAGTCAGCCAACGACCTGAGCTCGATGTCGTCACCTTGGGGATTACGCGCTATGGCGAGCAGTATCCGTTTGTCCTCGTCGCGATTGAAGCCGTGGACTTACCCCGGCTGACTCCCCGCCGGTTGCTCAAGATTGTAAAAAAATGGCGACTCAATTTCGATATCGTCGGCCCCGAGGACCTGCTGTCTGAAGTAGCCCAGTCTCTCCCCGGAACCCCGTTAACCATTGTGGGCTTCTTAACTCCGCGCAAGCGAACATTTCAACTCTGGAGCGTCGAGGGGTTTGGGTTTGATATGCCCGGCAGCGAGACGCAAGCCGAATTACTGCTCAAGAAGGAAGCTGCGTCACCACCGGTTGAAGGCGGCGAGGAAAACGATCAGAACAACCAGAATGATCTTCTCCCGTTCGACTAGAGCGTTTCACACTCGGCTCTCGCCGTGCAGGAGGATTCCGTCATGCCGGACGTGATCCGGCATCTAGCGGGCGGCTACACAGCATCGTCATTTGCTCTAGGAAAACCGGTCAGTAGAAGGCCGGGCTATCGGCACGACGCTCAATATCTCCCAGTTGCCGATGTCCAGGGAGACCTGAAGTTGGTCTGTCAGCCGAGATCATAGAAAATTCGGGCAGATTCTTCTTTACACGAAATCTTCCAACCTGGTCAGGTAAAAGTCTCTGGATAGTTGGCCCTACGGCGACTCCCCTCCTCTTTATGTTGACGCATCCCCTGTAAAATTTACATGGGCACCCAGTCAGAAATGTCCATTTTAGGCAAATGGATAGGAAAAATACCTGGAATACTAGTTTTTGACTATAGTCAACTAAATTCATTTATAGACTCTTTTCGTGAACCTATTCCTTGCCTCCTCCCCGATCCATCACCCATCTCTCCTGATACGAAAATTCCTCGGTACACTCCGCCTCAGACGACTTCATTACACGCACGATCGCTCTTCAAAAGCTTTCCTCAGCGCCGGATTCATCGTATAGCTAAGGCGAGCAGGAGTCGCCAGTAACGCAAAACTTCACGATTGGTATGAGTGGGCAGGGATTGTTATGCGTATTGCCGTTGATGTTGGTGGCACGTTCACGGACGTGATCCTGCTGGACGAGGAGACCCAGGAACTGCGCCTGGAAAAGGTTGAGACCACGCCGCACAATCCGGCCAGCGGCGTCCTGCAAGGCTTTCATAAGGCAGACGCGACACCCAGTGCGATCGACTATTTCGTGCATGGCACAACCCTGGGACTCAACGCCTTGCTGACCCGCACGGCCGCCCGGGTGGCGATTCTGACCACCAAGGGATTCCGCGACGTATATGAACTGGGCCGCACGGCCCGCGACCCCATGTATGACCTCACCTACCGGAAGCCCAGGCCACTCGTGCCCCGCTCTCTGGCCTTTGAGGTGACTGAGCGTCTGGACTATCAGGGCAATGTGCTGACCGCCTTTGACGAGCAGGAGGCCAGAGCGGTGGCCCGCAAACTGCGCGAACACGAAGTCGAGGCGGTAGCGGTGTGTTTTCTGCATAGCTATGCCAACCCCCAACACGAGCTGGCGGCGCAGGCCGTCTTGCAGGAGGAGTGCCCGGCTCTCTTCGTGACGTTGTCGCATCAGCTCAGCCGCGAATATCGGGAGTACGAGCGCACCAGTACCACCGTGATTGATGCCGGCATCAAACCCATCATGCGCGGCTATTTGGAGCAACTCGACGGCGAGTTGCGGGCCGGTGGCTTTACGGGCCACTTCCTGCTGACGCGCTCGGGCGGTGGGGCCATGACCGTGGCCTCGGCCAAAGAACAGCCAGTGCATTTGGTGCTGTCCGGGCCGGCAGGCGGCGTGATCGGCGCCAGCGCGCTGAGCGCGCTGGTTGGGGCGCACAACCTGATCACGCTGGACATGGGCGGGACGAGCCTGGATGCCTCACTCATTGTTGACGGCCACACCCAAGTTGACACCGACGCCGCCTTCGAGCATTTTCCGATCTGCCTGCCCATTCTTGATATCAAGACGATTGGCGCCGGCGGCGGGAGCATCGGCTGGATAGACCAGGGCGGGCATCTTCAGATGGGGCCACACAGCGCCGGGTCCGTGCCGGGACCGGCCTGCTATGCCAAGGGCGGTCGGCAACCGACCTTCACCGACGCCGCCCTGCTGGCCGGCTATCTTGATCCGGCCAATTTTCTTGGGGGTGAAATCGGCCTCGATCCGCAGCCGGCCCACCGGGCTCTCCAGGAGCAGCTCGCCGCTCCGCTGGGCCTGTCCGTGCCCCAGGTGGCAACCGGCATGCTACGCATGAGTGAGGCGAAAATTACGGGCGCGATCCGTGAGATCTCAATCGAGCGCGGCTTTCACCCCGGAGATTTCGCCCTGTTCGCCTTTGGCGGTGGCGGCGGTTTTGTGGCGGCCGGCGTGGCGCGGGAACTTGGGCTGCCGCGCGTGATCATTCCACCCGGTCCGGCAAATTTCTCTGCCCTGGGGATGCTGATGGTCGACGTGGTCCACGACTTTTCCCAGACCCTGGTCACCGACCTCCAGGCGGCCGACCCAGCGGCCATTCGTACCGCCTATGCTCTCCTAGCCCAACAGGGGACGCGGGCGCTTGAGCAGGACGGCTTCGGCCCCGCCGACCAGCGCCTGGTTCGCTCGGCAGAGCTTCGCTACCACGGCCAGGAGCACACGGTGAATGTGGCCTTCCCTGGACATGAAATCAGCGCCGGTGATCTCCGCCGGATGACGACCACGTTTAACGAATCTCACCGCATTCAGTACGGCCATAGCATGGATGATCCCATTGAGCTGGTGACGCTACGCCTGCGTGCGGTCGGACTGCTGCCGCGCCCGCGCCTGCCAAAAATCGCCTCGGGGACGGGTCGGGTCGAGGCCGCGCGCAAGGGCGAGCGACCGGTCTACCGGCCGGGCCTCACTCAGCGTGAGTACCAGGCCGGTTACGCCGTGTATGATCGCCTCAGACTGCACCGAGCGGATCGGATTGCCGGTCCGGCCATCATCGAGGAGCCGACGTCAACCACGCTCCTCCATGCGGGCGATGCACTGACGGTGGGGGAGTATGGCGAATTGGTGCTGACCATTGGCGAGTTACCCTAAGACGGACAGGAGAAGGCTATGCAGACGGTCGATCCCATTACGGTTGAGGTGATCCACAATTATTTACTGTCCGCGGCCCGCGAGATGAACCGCAACCTGATGCGCACGGCGTATAACACGATTGTGTATGAGGTGCGGGATTTCGGACTGGGCCTGTATGACCGTCACTGCCGCTTACTGGCCGAAGCGCCGGGGCTGGCGATTTTTACGCGGGCGAACGATTACGCCCTCAGAAAAATCGTCGAGTTTCTGGGTGAGGACAATATTCATCCGGGCGACGTGATTTTGCTCAATTATCCGTTCTGGAGTTCGACCCATACCCTTGATGTGACGGCTTCGTCGCCGATTTTCCATGAGGACCAGTTGGTCGGTTTTACCGCCGTCAAAATCCACTGGCTGGACCTGGACCAGAAAGATGCCGGCTATTGTCTCGATACCACCGACATGCACCAGGAGGGCTTATTTTTCCCGTGCTCGAAGATCTACAAGCGCGGGGTACTCAATAAGGAACTCGAAGATATCATCCGCTTTAACTGCCGCATGCCCGAGCGTGTCCTGGGCGATATGAATGCCCAGATCTCGTCGTGTCGGACGGGAGAACGGCGCGTCCAGGAGCTGGTCAAGAAGTTTGGTCTTGAGACTTTTACCCAGGCAACCGCGCAGATACTTGACCACGGCGAGCGGCTGGCGCGGGCGCGCCTGGCGGCCCTGCCCACAGGCAGCTGGTCGGCCGAGGACTGGGTGGATGATGACGGGATTGATAAAGATACGATGCTCAAGATAAAGGCGACCGTGACTATCTCAGAAGACGAGTTCCTGATTGATTTCAGCGGTTCTTCAGCCGCGGTCAAAGGCCCAGTGAATATTCCCATCGGGCTGACCATGGGCGTGGGAGCGCTTATCTTCAAAGCGATTACCACACCGGATACGCCGGCCAACGACGGCAACTTCCGTCCGCTGCGGGTTGAGGCTCCGCCGGGCAGCCTGATGCATGCCGTCCCGCCGGCGGCCACGTTTACCCTGTGGCCGGGCATCCTGGCGACCGAGGTCGTCACCAAGGCGCTCGCCCAAGGCATACCGGATATTGTTCCGGCCTGTTCGGGGGGAGACCTGTGTTCCATGATGGGGGTCGGCACCCACCCGCGCACAGGGAAAATCTGGCTCGAAAGCACGAACGAGGGGGTCGGCTTTGGCGGCCACGCTGGCGGCGATGGGGAACACGGCATTATGCATTTGACCGAACCGGGCTGCCAGAACGTTCCGATTGAGGTCATGGAAACGAAAGCGCCGTTATTGATCGAACAGTACGGTTTGCGTCAAGACTCGGGCGGTGCGGGTGAACATCCGGGCGGACTGGGCGTGAGCCGAAAGTATCGATTCCTGGCTGAGGCGTCGGCGCTGACGCTGATTAAAAAGACGAAAACCCGCCCCTGGGGCATGGCCGGTGGCCAGACGGGAGAAAATTGCCACGTGATTCTTCGTCCCGGAACGGACCGAGAGCAGACCACCGGCATGGTCTATGAGGCCATGGCTCCGGGTGAGGTTCTGGTGAACTGTTCGGGCGGCGGCGGCGGCTGGGGAAATCCGCTGAGTCGCGCGCCGGAAAAGGTACTGAGTGACGTCAGGAATGGATATATTTCGCTGACGAGCGCCGAGCGAGATTATGGCGTCGTTATTGATCCGGACACGTTGACGCTGGAGGCAGCGGCAACCGAGGCATTACGGAACGAGAAGAAGACCGGTGCTGAGACGACGTGACCCAGGACCACCGCCGAATTCTTGCCCCTTAGCCGTCTTCAGGCGGCTTTTCCAAGCGGCGACGGCGGGCGGTCAGGAGGGACGCAAACGCGACTCTGAGCTCAGGATTGTCGATGGGCGGAACGGGGACAGCCCGAAACGGCGGCAGTGTCCGCCGCGGGGGTGAGGTTGTTATGGCCTCCGCCTGTCGTATGGGCCCTCGTCCAAAATAGATATGCGTAATCATCTCCGCGCCAATGTGGTGATTCAGCCGGCGGCGGATACGCTCCTTCACAAACTGTAACTCTTGCATCAGGGCGGGATGAAAGACCGTCACAAAAAGTTTTCCGTTCCGAAACCGGGTCGGCTGCGCCCTTTTTGCATTGGCCGGCCCGACGACCTCGGACCACACTTCCCAGGCCCGATACACGCGCAGTTTTTCGGGCTCGGCACTGTCGGGGAAAACGGTCCGTAAGACCCCGGCGACGGAATTCCAGTGCGCATTCTTCGTTTGACGGCCCATCTCTGCACCAGGATAGAGCAAAATCCGCAAAAACAGAAGAGATTTTCGCTGTCTACCAGGACTTGTGGCCTCAGACCTTGACAATACCACATGTTGTATGCAAGCTTTTCAATTCATCAGCTTCTTATTCATACAACATTTCGTTTAATGGGGAGAGGAGGAGGCCATGGCAGCGAAGGTGCGGAGGAGAGATGGGGTGGAGGAAACAGCCGAGGCAGAGGGAGTATCCGTGGCAGAACAACCCAAACGACAAGCGGCCCGGAAAAGCGCCGGACTGACGATGCAGCGCTATTTTACCCAGCCGAACGTCAATCCGTTCGATGCGGTTGAATGGGAGAAGCGGAGTGCCGTGATCTCGGGCGAAAACGGCGAGGTGGTTTTTGAACAACACGAGGTAGATATCCCGAAATCCTGGTCTCAACTCGCGACCAATGTCGTGGTTTCAAAATACTTTCGGGGTCCGCTGGGGACCCCCCAACGCGAGTCCAGCGTCCGCCAGATGATCGGGCGCGTGGTCAACACGCTTACCACCTGGGGGAAGCAGGGCAATTATTTTGCCAGCGCAGACGACGCCCAGGCCTTTTCAGACGACTTGACCCATTTACTTGTCCAGCAAAAACTGGCCTTTAATAGTCCGGTCTGGTTTAACGTCGGCGTCGAGCCCCACCCTCAGTGTTCGGCCTGTTTTATTCTGTCGGTCAACGACACCATGGACTCCATCCTGGATTGGTATCGCCGGGAAGGCGTGATTTTTAAGGGTGGCTCAGGCGCGGGGGTCAATCTCTCCGCGATCCGCTCGGCAAAAGAACAGCTCGGTGGGGGGGGGACGGCGTCGGGGCCGGTTTCTTTTATGCGAGCCGCCGATGCCTCCGCCGGGGTCATTAAGTCCGGCGGGAAAACACGCCGGGCCGCGAAAATGGTGGTCCTCAACGCCGACCATCCGGACATCGTCGAGTTTATTCAGTGTAAGGCGGAAGAAGAGAAAAAAGCCTGGACCTTGATTGAGGCTGGCTATGACAGCTCCATCGACGGAGCTGCGTATAGCTCCATTTTCTTCCAGAATGCCAACAACTCGGTCCGCGCGACGGATGGCTTTATGCGGGCCGTGGTGAATAACACCGCGTGGCAGACGCATTTTGTCCTGACCGGCGATCCGTGCACGTCCTATCAGGCGCGCGATCTCATGCACATGATTGCCACCGCAACGCACCACTGTGGCGATCCGGGCATGCAGTTCGATACCACGATTAACAACTGGCATACCTGTCCGAACACCGGTCGGATTAATGCCTCGAACCCCTGTTCGGAGTATATGCACCTCGACGACAGCGCCTGTAATTTGGCGTCTCTCAATCTGCTCACATTCCTCAAAGACGACGGGAGCTTTGACACCGCCGGGTTTAAGCACGCCGTGGATATCAGCATCACCGCCCAGGACATCATCGTCGATAACTCAAGCTATCCGACGGAGGAAATCACGGCCAATGCCAGGGCGTTTCGTGAACTCGGTCTCGGCTATGCCAACCTCGGCGCCCTGCTCATGTCCCTCGGCCTGCCCTATGACTCAGAAGCCGGCCGGCAGTATGCCGGAGCGCTCACGGCCCTGATGACGGGCCAGGCATATCTCCAGTCGGCGCATCTGGCAGAAGAGCTTGGACCGTTTTCCGGGTATGCGGAAAACAGCAAGCCCATGCTGAAAGTGATCGACCAGCACCGCTCCTATGCGTATAAGCTGGACCCCGCCCTCGTTCCGCTTGACCTGCTGTCGGACGCGCGTAAGGTCTGGGATGAAGCCTTGTTGTTGGGACAAGCCGTCGGCTATCGCAACTCACAAGCCAGCGTGTTAGCCCCGACCGGCACCATCGCCTTCATGATGGACTGCGACACCACCGGCGTTGAACCTGATATCGCCCTGGTCAAATACAAACGTCTGGTCGGTGGCGGCCTGCTCAAGATCGTGAACAATACGGTTCCCCGCTCCCTCAAACGCCTCGGCTACGACAGCCAGGAAATCCAGTCGATTGTTGAATATATCGACGAGCATGAAACGATTGAGGGCGCTCCCTATTTACAGGACGCACACCTCAGCGTGTTTGACTGCGCGTTTAAGCCGGCGAATGGGAGTCGCACGATTCATCATTTGGGCCATTTGCGCATGATGGGCGCGGTCCAGCCCTTTATTTCCGGGGCCATCTCAAAAACGATCAATATGCCCAATGATGCCACCGTCACAGACATAACCCAGGCCTATATCGAGGCCTGGAAGCTCGGACTGAAAGCCGTGGCTGTCTATCGGGATGGCTGCAAGCGGGTGCAGCCGCTGGGAACGCAGAAGCAGTCTCATCAAGCGGCGCGGCAAGCCAACCAGGCCGTCGCTCCGGCCGAGCCACAACCGGTTCGCAGGCATTTACCGGAAGACCGGAGTGCGATTTGTCACAAGTTCGAAATTGCGGGGCATGAAGGCTATATTCACATTGGCTTTTATGAGGACGGGACGCCGGGTGAAATGTTCATCCGGATGGCGAAAGAAGGCAGCACGATCTCGGGCTTAATGGACACGATTGCCACCCTGACCTCGGTCTCATTGCAGTATGGTGTGCCGCTCGAAGCCCTGGTCTCCAAGTTTAGCCACGTCCGATTTGAGCCGTCGGGCTTCACCCGGAACCCGGATATTCCGTTTGCGAAATCTTTAACCGATTATATTTTCCGTTTTCTGGGTACCCGCTTCTTGTCCACCGAGCAGAAACAAGGCGCCGGATTAGCCGAAATGGAGTCCGAATCCCTCCAGACCGAGGCTCACCCTCCGCAGCCGGTCGCCTCGGTTCAACGCGTCGCACAGACCGCACCGCCTGCTATTGACGGGCGTATACGGCCAACACCGCTTGACACTACCTACACCCGCCCGACTTGGCAGACCCAAGCCGATGCGCCAAGTTGTGCGGACTGTGGCTCAATCATGATCCGGAATGGCTCGTGTTATAAATGCCTGGACTGTGGTTCAACCAGCGGCTGTTCGTAGACTGAGCTCAGCGGGGTAGAGAACCTGTTGTGGGGAACGGGAGGCAAGGGGCAGCATAAGCGGGGACGGGAGCTGAGGGCCTCTCTGGGGTGGGCCGGTATCAAACCGGGCGGGGCGCTACACAGCGCCCCGCGGTTGACCTTGGTCGGAGCGATAGCATGGATTTCCAGCCTTGCCGCCGCCAGCGGCGAGAACTTGGCAGACGAAATCAAGGCAGGCGTCATCTTCAGGCAGGCCCGTCGTGGTCCCCGAGGATTACAGGTTCGCTCTTCGCGTGAGCCTGCTTTCCGCCTCAATTACTCAGCGTCACCGGCATCGGGATAGGATAGGCATACGAGATGCCATAAATCAGATGCGGACCCGCAGACTTTGCCATTTTCAGCTCTTTGGGCTTGGTCCGCGGGGAGACGTGTAAGATAAAGCCATTTTTTGCTGTCAAAAGGCGCTGCCGTTTGGGCGATTGCTTGACTGGAGGCTGCATAGTGTGTGAGCGGATTCTTCTGGTGAGTCTGGATTAGTGGCCAACTTCTTTGACTATTCCTTGGGAACCAGTCTCCTCGGCCTGATCGAGTAAATAACCGAGTTCCCGCAGCCCTTCATTCATATGGTAGGCGACGGACAAGAGTGAGCCATAGGTATCCTCGTCCGGATCATACAATTTGAGGTGATCGTTGATGACACACAGGAGCTCTCGCATCTGCTCTTCAGCCTGTATGAGATGCTCGCATGGAGCCATCGCCTCCTCCGTCTCATTGAGCAGTGTTCCCATGGAGGGTATTGTAGCCGACCCGCCGCGCGTCGCCTAGTGGCAGCTATCTTTGCCTGACTCCCACGCAGCGGTCTTGACGCACGGGAGGGAAAAGCGTTCTGATACCAGCCATCCTGGATGGTGTGTCAGGCTCGTACTCTAGTACGGCATAGCGGAGGCATTGTGAGACGCATATATACGGGTCTATTGGCCCTCGTCGTCAGCGCCGGCGCGGTTGGACTACTCGCCGCGAATCCTCAAAATTATATCGACAGCGGCCGCAAATTTGAGAGCGAGATGCGCTGGGGCGAGGCCATGGCCGAATACCATTGGATTCTCACCGAAATTGATCCGAACCATGTGGAGGCGCACTACCGTCTCGGCGTTGTGCGCGAAAAAGTCGGTGCAATACAAGATGCCATTCAGTCCTACACAAGGGTCCTGCAACTCAGCCCCAGCCATCCTGGGGCAAGGGGTTTTCTTGAAGGCTATCATGTGAACGAAGGGATTGCGTTTCGCCGCGAACAGAAATTTGACGAGGCGAAGGCCGCCTTCCAACAGGCCCTCAGGATTAATGGCTCCTCGGCGACCGCCCATTTTGAGTTGGGCCAGGAGCTCGCACGCCAGGGACAGCTCGATCAAGCCATACAGGCATACCAGGAATCGATTCGACTCGACCCAGGTAAGAGCACCGCCCATACCCGCCTGGCCGCGGCGTACACAGAAAAAGGGCAGTATGAGCAGGCCATTCAGGCCTACCAAGAGGTCATTAAACAGCATCCCCGAGACCCGGCCGCGCACGATGGACTCGGCGTGGCGTACAGTCAAGTTGGGCAGCGAGAGAAGGCCATAGAGACGCTCGGACAGGCGGTTCGGTTTTATCTCGTCCGCGGTGAACGGGAACAGGCCAGACCCGCCTATGAGCTCCAAAAGAAATTGCTGGCGGAAAAAAATTCAGGGCAGCAGCAATAAACGATCGGACCATCGCCTTCAGCCCGACAGGTCCAGCGCGTCCAGCCTGGGGAAGAAGGTCCGGCATACGCGCGAGATCGTTTCGGCAGCCCGCTTCCGGCAGTGTTGCAGGCGCACGAAAAAAGGCAGATGGTGCGGATGGGTTGCGATATGGGTCGCCGCTTTGGAGAGTCGGATTTTCCCCTGGGCGGTTGTGACCCCTTTCATGGGCGGAATGGCCATATCAACCGAATCAAGAATAACGCGTAAGACCAAAAATGGGAGCCTGCGCTGCGCGGCAAAGGCGGCGTGTACTCCGCTTTCCATCTCAACGGCAATACAATCTGTCTCTCGTCCTCGTTGTTCTTTTTCCTGCTGGGTCAAGAGGACACGGGGACTCGTGACTATGCCCCCTTCCCACGTTTCTATACCGGCCTGCCGGGCGGCCTGCTGAGCGGCACCGAGCAGGCGCGGATCGACTCCAAAAGTATCGAGCGGGCCGTCTGCCTCTTTGGCACACATACGCACAGTCGGAGCCAGAACAAGCTGGCCGGTGGTCAGCCCTGGAATTAACGCCCCAGCGCAGCCAACGGAGAGTACGGCTGCAAGCGGTGTATCCGCAAATTCTTGAACCGTCTGACGAGCCCGACGCAGACCTATCCCGCCGGTAACAACGAGGATGTCACGCTGCCCGCTTGAGCCGCGCCAGACTCCCTCTCCTTCTCGTCGGACCTGACGCAACACCGAACGCACGGCCGCGCTTTCCCAGGCAAGCGCGGTAAAGACAATAATAGGCCGTGTCATATTATCTCCCGTCCAAACGCATTCCGAGACCTAACGCCAGTCAACGCGTTTTCTCCGTACGTGGCGGAATGCCGAATCGAGCGTCATCGCTGCATACAGCGTTGCCGCCAACGGTAAACTGAAGCCCCAGACCCGGCGTAGATCAAAAAAACGAACGCCGGGGAGATACGCCGAGGTCATCAATCCCCAGGCGAGCCCGCCTTCGAGCACCAAAAGGAGAGCCGTCTGTGTCGGAATCTCGACCGCAACAATTGAGGGCAGGCCGAACAGCACCAGACCCCAAAGAAAAAAAATGGGCGGGAGGCTGAACGCGACGGCCAGACCGATAACGGTGCCACTGAGCCGTAGCCAGGAATAATTGAGCTCGGTAAAGGCGGTCCGTCGGACCATATTCCAGATACTGTCTACCCTAGCGTAGACCCGCAGACTTTTGACGGCGGTGCGACTCAGGCAGAGCCGAATCGGCAGCCCCGCCCCCTTGACCAGTTGGCCAAGAGTCACATCGTCTATGAGCTGGTCCCGTAAAGCCTGAAATCCACCGATGCGGACGAGAGCCTGAGAGGAGAGCAAGACACATCCGCCGGCACAGGCGGCGGTTGTTTTCCGGGCGTCATTTACCCAACGCAGGGGGTAGAGCAGGATAAAAAAGAAGACAAAGGACGGGATGAGCAGGCGTTCGGCAAAAGACACACACCGCAGACGCGCCATTCGACTATTGAGCCCGAGTTGCTCGGCTTCACTTTCTGTTATTAAGTGTCGGAGAGAATCGGGAGCGTGCCAGATGTCGGCATCGGTCAGAAGAAAATAGTCGGGCAGGTCCTCATTCGAGTCCCGCCCAAAGCCACCCGCCACGGCTCCTTGCCGGAGCGCCCACACCTTGCCGACCCAGCCCGCAGGGAGTGCTGTCCCTGACACAACCCGCAAACGGGCCGTCGCCTTGACTCGCTCGGCGATTGCAGTCGCAACGCTCGCCGTCTGATCTTGGGAGCGATCATCAATGACGCTCACTGAAAATGGCCCCGGATAGTCTTGATTCAGCAGCGCGGGCAGCGTATTGAGCAGTACTGCGGCTTCGTTTCTGGCTGGGATCAAGACCTGAACAGACGGCCAGTGAGACGGCTCAAGCGGCAAGGCACGCTCCTCCCCAACCGGCCGGAAATCCCACGGACGCGCCGGATGCAGCGCGATACTGACCCAGACGAGCAGCGCAAACGCCCCGAGCACAAGACAGATTGCCACAGCTTTACTCCCAGAGGGCTGGCGGCGTCCCCTACCCTTGCACATAGCCGTGGGCGCGGAACCAGGTAATGGCCTGGTGGAAGGCCTCCCGTACCGGGGTTTGCGGGAGCCCTAATTCGCGTATGGCCTTGGCCGGACTGAAAAACATTTTTTTCTTACTCAGTCGGACTCCAACCGGAGGGGCGAAAGGCTCACGGCCGGGAATCAGACGGGCGAGTGCCGCATCAGCATAGGCCACCCCTAAGGCGAGCGCATACGGCACCTTGAAGCGCGGCGCCGGACGGCCGGTGAGGTCAGCCAGGTGCTGGAGGATCTGCCGGAGGGTCAGGTTTTCATTGCCGAGAATATATTTCTCTCCTATTTTCCCATGGGTTGCGGCCAAAAGATGGCCCTGGGCAACGTCCTCAACATCGACCACATTCAGCCCGGTGTCCACATAGCCCGGCATATTGCCGTTCAGGAAATCCACAATGAGCTTACCGGTCGGGGTTGGCTTGATATCACCTCCACCAACCGGGGTACTCGGGTTCACGATCACAACAGGCAAACCGTCTTGGGCATATTGCAGGGCCACCTGTTCGGCCAGGAATTTACTCCGTTTGTAATGCCCGACCATATCGGACAGACTGACGGGCGTGTCCTCCGTTCCGTGACGACCATCACCCGGCAGGCCGAGCGTCGCGACGGAACTCGTGTAGACGACTTTTTCCACCCCGACCTCCCGCGCCGCTCGTAAAATATTCTCCGTGCCGCGGACGTTACAGTCATACATGTCTTGCTTACGGCGCACCCATAATTTATAGAGCGCGGCCACATGGTAGACCTGCTGACAGCCACGGGTCGCCTGGAGGACGCTGTGATAATTCCGTACATCGCCAGTAACGATATCGAGCGGGAGGTCCTTCACCAAATCGGCCTTGGCCGTCTGGCGCATGAGGACACGAACGTGCAAGCCGGCCTGCACGAGTGCACGGGCAACCGCTCCACCAACAAAACCAGACGCACCAGTCACCAACACGGGCATAGCTCTTTCCCCTAAATTGCCGTCGGTCCGGTGTCAAGGGTATAGGTTCACCGGCTTGTGTCTGCTATGAGAGGAAAATCTTTTGTGAGGAGGCAGCTTATGGCCGATATTCAGCAGGTTTCAGATTCCAGTTTTGACGGTGACGTCCTGAAGGCGGAGGTCCCGGTTCTGATCGATTTTTGGGCGCCGTGGTGTGGCCCCTGTCGGGCGATTGCGCCGATTGTTGAAGAACTCGCCAGCGAATATGATGGCAGGCTCAAGATCGTAAAAATGAATGTGGACGACAATCCTCAGACACCGGCGCAGTACGGGGTGCGTGGCATTCCGAATCTTATTTTGTTCAAGGCTGGCGAAGTCAAGCAACAAATTGTAGGGGCCGTTCCCAAAGCCCACCTGGTGAAAGCCATTGACGACGTCGTCTAGGGCAGTCGGCCAACATTCAAAAGAACAGGCGTCTCGTGCTCACATTGAGCGCTAGGCCGATCGCCACCAGCGTCGTGAGCAAGGAGGAGCCCCCGTAGCTCAAAAGAGGCAGGGGAACCCCGACGATGGGTAGCGCCCCGATATTCATCCCAATATTGATCACGAGCTGCCAGAATATGATCCCGGCGACCCCAACGGTGAGGAGTAAACCGAACCGTTCACGCGCCCGGAGGGCAATGACGAGCAGACGTGCGAGCAGGATGCCGTATAATACTAACAAGCCCAGGGCCCCGACAAATCCCCACTCTTCAGCAAAGACGGCAAAGACAAAGTCCGTATGCTTTTCGGGCAGAAAGTCGAGACGATTCTGCGTCCCCAACAGAAACCCTTTGCCCCAGACCATCCCTGACCCAACCGTCATCTGTGATTGAATCATATGATAGCCCGCGCCGAGTGGGTCGACATCCGGGTATAAGAACGACAGGACTCTTTGCTGCTGGTAGGGTTTGAGATAGCTCCAGATAAAAGGCAGAATGCTGCCGCCAGCCAGGGCAAGAATGGATAAGGACTGCCAACGAAGACCCGCGGTAAAAGTCAGCGTGAGCAAGAGGAGTCCCAGCGTGATGGTGGTCCCGAGATTCGGCTGCCAGAGAACGAGGATCGCCGGAGTAGAGAAAAATACGGCTGGGGCGAAAAGATCTCTGATACCATACCCCTCTGGAGGTATAACGCGGTGATACCATCGGGCCAGCACGAGGAGCAGGCCAATTTTCATGAATTCAGCCGGCTGGAGAGAAAACATCCCAACATAGATCCAGCGGCGTGCTCCGCCACCAAAGGAGCCAATAAGGGGCACTAAGACGAGGAGACCAAGCGCCGCGCCGTATAAGAGATAGGCCCACTGCTCGAGCCGATGATAGTCAATGGCAAACGCGAGACCCATCCCGCAAAAACCCACGGCGACCCAGATGAGTTGCCGGATGAACTGCGGACTCGCCTGCGGTGACCCGTCATAGGTTGCGCTGTAGAGCCCCAGCAGGCCAAGCCCCAGCAGCCCGACCGTCAGACAAAATAATATCCAGTCGAAATGCTCAACCAGCCGTCGGTCGAATCCCATCATTTTCTCGCTTCCCTTGCTCAGCGATACGAAAATATGCCTCCAAAACCTGACGCACAACAGGCGCCGCAACGGCTCCCCCGCCCTTACCGGCGTGCTCAAGCAGACAGGCCACCGCAATTTGAGGGGCCTGTACCGGTGCAAATGCGATGAACCAGGCGTGATCGCGATGGTGGCGCGGGACCTTTTCCTCTTTCCCTAGTAGACGACTCACCACCTGAGAGGTTCCCGTCTTACCGGCGACTTCAATATCGGGGAGGAAGGCTTTCTTGCCTGTCCCCCGCTCGCCATGCACCACCTCTCGCATCCCGTCTCGAACGATACGGAGATGCTCTTCAGGGATGTTAATGCGCGTTACGAGCTCTGGAGAATAGGTCTGAATAGGCTCTCCATCAACACCGCTCACCTGTGTGACGAAGAAAGGGCGATAGACGCGCCCCCCGTTGGCGAGAGCCGCAGTCGCAACAGCCATTTGGAGCGGTGTGGTGAGAACATAGCTTTGTCCGATCACGACGGACAGCGTCTCACCCTCATACCACGGGGCGTCGAAACGACGCCGTTTCCATTCGACATCGGGAATCACGCCCGGTGACGCCGCCAGGCCAAGACCGGGGTCTTGGCCTAATCCAAACCGACGGGCGGCCTGCGCAATCTTCTGTATCCCGAGACGTTGTCCAATCTTGTAGAAATAGACATCGCACGACTGGGCGAGGGCCTGTTTCAAATCCAGCCGGCCATGTCCGGGCCGCTTCCAACAGTGAAAGGTTCGTCCACCAAAGGGCAGGCCGCCCTGACAGTTGAACTGCGTCTCGGGCGTAATCATCCCTTCCTCCAGCGCCGCCAGTGCCATCAAGGGCTTAAATGTAGAGCCTGGAGGATATTGGCCGCGGAGGGCACGATTGGTCAGCGGGCGGAGGGGGTCCTCTACGAGCGTCTGCCATTCCTTGGGCTTGATGCTGAGCGCAAAGAGATTCGGATCGAATGTGGGCCGACTGGCCAGGGCCAGGACTTCTCCAGTCTCGACGGCAAGGACCACAACGGCCCCCTGCGCCTCTCCCAGAGCCTGTTCGACCTGTTCTTGCAGTGCAAGATCAAGCGTGAGGTGTAAATTATACCCAGGCTGGGTCTTGACTTCGTCTAAAACACGCAACTTTCTGCCCGTTGCATCCACCTCGATCTGTTGTCCGCCGTTATATCCACGCAAAAATTCCTCCCCGGCTTTCTCTAAGCCGATCTTGCCAATAAGGTCGCCCTGCCGGTACCCCTTGTATTCAGTCATTTCAGCCTGATTTACTTCACCGATGTAGCCGACGAGGTGGGCAGCAAGGTTCCCGGCAGCATAGAAGCGTTTGAGACTCGCCTCAACGCTGACACCGGGCAGGTCTAACTGGTGGGCTTCGATCGTGGCCAGCGTATCCCAAGAGATATCACGGGCGACCGCGATGCCTTCGTATGCGGGCCGACGCGGATTCCGTGGAACCCTCCCCTCTAAAAAACCCGCGGCCTCGGGCAGATACGACGCGAGGGTATGGAGCGTTGTCAGCCGATCTTGCGCGTCCTCCGGAACCAGAATGACATCAAACGACGGGTGATTCCCGACGACGACACGTCCGGTTCGATCCAGCATGAGCCCCCGTATGGACGGCAGCCGCTTCAGGCGAATACGATTCTTTTCCGACAGGGTTCGGAAGCGATCACCCTCAACGATCTGAAGCTGCCACAAACGAAAGCCCAGGACGCAAAAAACAAACAAGGCGATGAGACTGATGACACCGATGCGGCGGTAGCACGCGGTCAGCGTTTCCTGAGATGCAAAGACTTCTGACGGCTCGTCCATTTATGCTCTAGCGATAGCGCGCTCCCCCGTCGCCAGGAGGGCAAAGATGAGTGGGGTCAGGAAGAGAGCTAGGAGTAAATCCCACAGCACGTACTGGGTGAAAAAAGACCAGATGGGAGCGACTGCCCAGTGGGCTTCGAGCAGAGCGAGAAAAGTGACTGCCTTCAAGAGCACCGCACCGGCGACGAGTCCGAGTACACAGAGCGGATTCTGAATCCATAGCCTTTGGGACAGGAGTTTTGACGCGGTAAAAACAAGACTCATGGCGAGAGTCCACATTCCCGCCGGAACTCCTGAACAACTATCCAGCAGATATCCTAAGAAAAAAGCGCTCGCTGCCCCAGCCAGAGCGCCGTGATACAGGCCAAGATAGACACACAGGATGAGTAGCAGATCAGGAACGAATGGGAAATGAGAAAAAACAGTTGTTTGTAAAAGGACCGCCCCGACTCCGCAGACTCCAAGGAGTCCAAATGTCCGGAGCCTATTCGTTTCGGAAGTGCCCGGCTCCTGCTCGGACGACAGCCGGGGCAACCACCAAGACTTCTTCGATCTCTGCGAGCTCGGCACTGAGCGTCACCCCTATGTCCTGGAATATCTCGTCATCTCGTGTGGCGACACGCGTCACGCGCCCAATCTGCTGCCCTTTCGGAAAGACCCCGTCAAGTCCAGAGGTGATGATCACATCCCCAACCACGACATCACTACCCTGCTGAACATATTTCAATTGACAGTTCCCAGCAATGGATCCAGATACGATACCGGAGACACGCGAACGCTGAACGAGCGCATCGACTCCACTATTGGCGGAGGAGATAAGGAGCAGGTGGGCGGCGTGGGGGCTGACAGACACAATTTTTCCGACAACACCAGCTGGGGTGAGCACTGCCATTTCTTTCTGGATTCCGTGTCGCTCCCCTTTGTCTAACACAGCCGTGTGGGTCCACGTCCCAGGATTTCGTCCAATCACACGGGCGGCAATGGACGTATCTGAGCTTTGCGCCCGTAAACCCAGCAAGAGTTCTAAACGCTGATTCGCCAGTTCTAATTCGAACAGCCGTTCCTGCGTCTGCTGAAGCGATTCAAGCCGAGTACGGAGCACCTCATTGGTTTGATGAACGGAGAGCAGGTCGCGATATTGATCAAAGATTTTTCCTGTGCCTTGGACCACGACCGTCGCTCCGACTTGAAAGGGTTTCATCACTTCAAGAAACAACACGCCAACAGGGTCGATACGATACGGGGACCGGGCATTCACGGTCGCCAACAGTAACGATACAAGGAGAAAGAATCCACAGGATAAGAGCAGACGATATCTGTAGAGGATCTCAAGCATGCTTCACACTCAGGGGACCGCAACCTCTCTGAGAAAGGAGATTTCTTCGAGCGCTTTTCCCGCTCCCATCACAACCGCAGTCAGAGGATCTTCTGCCTGGGCCACCGGTAATCCAGTTTCGGCACTTAACAGAACGTCGAGGTTGCGCAGGAGGGCACCGCCTCCAGCCAACACTATCCCGCTATCAACGATGTCCGAGGCCAGCTCAGGCGGCGTTCGTTCCAGGGCGAGTTGGACCGCCTCGACAATCTGATTGATGGGCTCAATCAAGGGCTCACGAATCTCTTCGGCAGAGAGTTCTACCGTTTTTGGTATCCCCGCCACCAGATCGCGGCCTTTAATTTCCATGGTGAGCGTTTCTTCTATGGGATGGGCTGAGCCTATGGTGATTTTTATCAACTCGGCGGTTCGTTCACCAATCAAGAGGTTATATCTCCGTTTGATATACTGAATAATCGCCTCATCCATTTTATCGCCGCCAGACCGCACCGAACACGAGAACACAATGCCCGCCAGTGAAATCACAGCGACTTCTGTCGTCCCGCCACCGATGTCAACAATCATGCTGCCAATAGGCTCGGTAACCGGGAGTCCAGCCCCGATAGCCGCCGCCATCGGTTCCTCCATCAGATAGACCTCACGTGCCCCTGCGGACTCGGCAGACTCCTTGACGGCGCGCTTTTCTACCGCCGTACTGCCATTGGGTATGCAGATAACAATACGTGGCCGCATCAAGGCGCGCCGGCTGTGAACCTTCCGAATGAAATAGCGCAGCATGGCCTCGGTTGTTTCGAAATCCGCAATCACTCCATCCCTGAGTGGTCGGATAGCGACAATACTTCCAGGTGTTCTGCCGAGCATCCGCTTTGCTTCGATACCGACCGCAAGAACGCGACGGGCCCCGCGAGTCGCCTCCTGTTGTACTGCGACAACGGAAGACTCATTACACATTATCCCCTGACCCTTTACATAGATCAGGGTATTTGCTGTGCCTAGGTCAACTGCCATGTCAACCGACAGCGCTCCCCACAGCGCATTAAGAACCATGTTTTATTTCCTTCGCTATCCAGGCGAGCCTAACGGAACGAGGTTTTAGCAGAATTTTGATATTTGGGCAAGTCATTGTAATACAGTTGCTTTTTCTTCAACTATCCACTATGGCATGATGGAACAGGAGGTCAACCCATATGCTTGACTTTATGCGCCAACGGGCTCGGTCAGTATGGATTAAAACGCTCTTTTTGGTTATTGCCCTGGTCTTCGTGTTCTTTGGTATTGGGAGCTTTGGAGACGAATCACAAGTACAAATAGTCGTGACGGTCGATGATGAACCCATCACCCTTCAAGAATTCCAGCGAGCCTATCGGAACGTCGAGTCCAACTACCGGGAAATCTATAAAGAACGTTTTACTCCAGAGCTCGCCCAGCAAATGAATCTGCGCCAACAGACGCTCGATCAGCTCGTTGAGGCGAAGTTGTTGGCCAAAGAAGGGCGCCGGATCGGCTTCGGGGCCTCGGATGAAGACGTACGACAAGAGATCGCCGCCTCCCCTACCTTTCACAGCTTCGGCTCTTTCAGCCCGGACCGCTACCGTCGGCTATTGCGGTATTTACGCATGACTCCTCAGGAGTTCGAGGAGCAGCAACGAGACCGACTCGTTATCGCCAGATTCCAAAAATTCATTGACGGCTCAATCCGCGCTACGGATTATGAGGTAGAGGAATTATTTCGCTTTGAACAAGAACAGGTGAATCTCGCTTTCCTCAAAATCGCCTCGGCAGACCTGGTTGATGTGGTCACAGTCACCGAACAGCAGGTACGTGACTTCTACACCGCCGACCAAGAGTCTTTTCGGATACCGGAGCGTGTCCGCCTGCATTATGTCTTATATGCACCGGAAGACTTTGCAGCAGGGGCCTCGGTCTCTGAAGGGGAGGTGCTCGATTTTTACAACGCCCATAAAGACGATCGCTTTACGGAAGAGAAACAGGTACAAGCCCGTCATATTCTCTTCTCCATAGCTGACAGCGCCTCAGACGAAAGGAAAGCGGACACGCGAAGCACGGCGCAAGGGATACTCGAACGAGCCCGCGCAGGAGAAGATTTTGCCGCCCTGGCCCAGGAATATTCACAAGATACGGGAACGGCAGACAACGGCGGCGATCTCGGCTTTTTTGGTCGGGGCCGTATGGTCAAGCCGTTTGAAGAGGCCACTTTCGACATGGACGTTGGACAGGTGAGCGACCTCGTAGAAACAGCCTTCGGCCTGCATATCATCAAGGTCGAGGCAATCCGGCCGGCGCATAGCAAACCGCTCGAAGAAGTCGCCGCTACGGTTACCGAAGAATTGCTGGAACAGAAAAGTCGGGCCATTGCAGAGAAACGGGCACGCGAGGATCGGAAAAACATTGAAGCCGGCATGACGCTCCTACAGTTTGCCGAATCCCGTGGATTAGAGGCAGAGGAAACCCCGCTTATCACTCAGAACGAGACGATTCCAGGTCTCGGGCGTCGTCCAAAACTGGTTGAAACAGCCCTCGGACAGTCACCAGGGCAAATCAGCGACCCCGTTCAAGTTGATAATACCTGGTTCCTGGTGTCGCTCGCGGAACGGGCCCCCTCTCGGATTCCAGAATTTACGGCAGTGCAAGAAGAGGCTGAAGAACGCTATCGGAGTGAACAAGCCGAACGCTTGGCCCTAGAGAAGGCGGACAAACTCCTCACAAAACTCAAGGAGACCAAGGATTTGACCAGTTTGGCAAAAGCAGAGGCACTCACAGTAGAAGAGACTGGGGCGTTTGCGCGTCAGGGCGGTTATATTCCGAAGATCGGTATTGTGCCGGACCTGAAAACCGAGGCCTTTCGATTAAGGCCAGACGCTCCTGTCGCCTCCCAGAGTTATATATGGGGAGGGAGTGCCTTCATTGCGGTTCTGAAAGAATATATGCCTGCCGACCCGGAGCAACTCGAAGAGCAGCGGGATGACCTGCGTCAGTCGCTCCTCCAACGTAAAAAAACGGCGGCCCATCAGGAGTTCACAAAATACTTAAAAGAGCGGGCACAGATTGAATATAATCAGCGGAATCTGCGTAGCGCGCTATAACGGCAAAGAGCTCAAGCTGACCAGAGCCACAGGGAGCACACATGTTACAAGCAGGAGACACCGCACCGGACTTTAGCGTCAAGACACACGCAGGCAACGAGCTGTCCTTATCGGCCTTGCGTGGCAAGAAGGTCCTTTTATGGTTTTATCCAAAAGCCGATACGCCTGGCTGAACGATTGAGGGTCGTGGGTTCTGCGACCAGATTGAAGCCTTTACCTCACAAAATATCGAGGTTTTGGGAATCAGCTTTGATACGGTTGAGGAAAACGCCGCTTTTGCGAAAAAATTCGACTTTCCGTACCCGCTCCTGTGCGACACGACGCGGAGTATCGGGCTGGCCTATGGTGCGTGTCAGGCTGCCAGCGCGGGCTTTGCCAATCGGATCAGTTACTTGATCGATGAGGAGGGCAAGGTGCAGCGCGTGTACGCCTCGGTCAATCCCCGCGTTCATCCCGCTGAGGTTTTGGCCGATCTTGTTGCGTAAGAGCTTCGTCCTGCCCGGACTCGCGCGTCATCCCCCGTAAAGCCGCCTCATATACCAGCTTGAGCGCAATATCTTTTTCTTGGGCGAGGCGTTTGCAGTCGTCATACTCCGGAGCACAGTTGACCTGCCCGTTGGGCTGATAGGCAATTTTGACTCTGACCGTGCCGTACCTGGTCTGCACCTCTTTCTGCTCCCGCCGGAGTGCCAGGCGATCGACCGCATAGGAGCGGATGCCTAGGGTCGAGGTCTCGTTAAAGAGAATGCCGGAAAGCTGGCCCTGGTCTTGAGGGTCACATAAAACCCACAGGAAAACGCCCGGTCGATTTTTCTTCATTTGAATCGGCGAGAGAAAGACATCCCGGGCACCGGCAGCAAAGAGCCGCTCCATGACATGCTCGTACCACTCCGGATTGAGGTCATCAATATTCGTCTCCAGGACGAGCAGTTGTTCGTGTCGCACCTCAGAGACCGGGTGTCCGAGACAGACCCGTAAGACATTGGGCCGGTCAGACAGGCTACGTTCTCCCGCGCCATAGCCGACCTGCGCAATGGAAAACAGGGGTGGCCGCGGCTGGGCCAGCGCGGCGAGAATAGCCGCCCCGGTAGGCGTGACCAGTTCAGACTGGCCGTCCTCGAATCGAACCGGCAGTCCTTTGAGCAGCTCTGCGGTGGCAGGACCGGGCACGGGCAGCGTACCGTGGCGTGAGGACACGAATCCGCTCCCCATAGGGAGCGGGCTGGTGTACATCGCCTGTATCCCTAAGGCCTCAAATCCTATGGCCGCACCAACAATGTCAAGAATCGAATCGACCGCACCAACCTCATGAAAGTGGACCTCCTCAACTGAGGTATTGTGAACGTGGGCCTCGGCTTCGGCCAATCGGGTAAAAATTTTGAGCGCGGTTGTTTTGACCGTTCCACTCAGCCCGCTCGCCTCCAGCATGTCGGCAATGGAACGAAAGCTGCGTTCGTGCTGTTGCGCGGCAACTCCTATATCGAACTTGATCGCACGAATGCCATGCTGAATCCGCTCGGATTGACGAAGCGTGTACCCCTCGAGCGGGAGCTTGGAGAATTCGGCTTGCAGCAGCTCAAGCGAGAGACCCAGGTCAAGGAGCGCACCGATGACCATGTCGCCACTGATACCGGAAAAAGCATCGAAGTAGGCTATCTTCATAAGCTCACTCACAGTGTATCACGCCCGAACTTCATTCGGGCTTTGCCTCGGCGTTCAATGGCCCTAGCCTCTCGTTGAGCAAGAATGAAGAGGAATATATCAAACCAGGGCATACGCGTGGGAGAAACCCAGTTCCCAAATAATCCACACTCCTAAGGCCACGCTTGTAGCACCGGTCGCAATACGGATCGACAGGCTGGCCCCTTGGAAGTGTCCGTGTGTGAGCGCAAAGAAGACACCGAAGAGCAGACTCGCGGCTCCCATGCCCAGTATGCATCCACAGCCAAAAGACACGATATAGAGCATGCTTTCCACGGGAGACGGAGCCGTCGCCACGCTCAGCAGGAGCACGGCCGCGCTGCCGGCTAATCCGTGGATGCTGCCGACGAGGAGGGGTCGCCATTCCGTTTCCCCGCCATGTTGATGGCGGTGTGCCGGACCCTCCGCATGCGTATGAAAGTGGAGATGAGTGGTTCCGCCGTGAGTATGATGATGGAGGTGAACCCGTCGACGCCAGCAGTCGAGTAAGGTCATGAGTCCTAAACCAACGAGCATGACCCCAACCAAGCCCTCCAACGAAAGCTCCAGTAATGGGGGAATTCTCACCTGAAGAATGAGGACAACTCCGCCAACGGTCAGGAGCATAGCCGAGTGACCAACCCCCCATATGACGCCCAAACGGACACTCTTCCAGAGAGAGCGCTTCTGCGTAACCAGGGTTAAGACAGCAACGAGATGGTCTGCCTCAAAAGCGTGTCTGAGTCCGAGTAAAAATCCAAAGACCAGAATTGATGCGACACTCATCGCCCAGATTCCCCTTCCGTGCTTACCTTCGTAGCATAGGCTGGGCAGCCCTGTCCCGGCCTCTCGTGTCTCGGTCGAGGCGCAAGCGCTTGCGTTGGCTTGGGCGGACGCCTGTGGTAAAAAAGATGGGCATGATACGGGCCGTTCTCTTTAGCATTGTCTGTTTCAGTCTTGCGCTCAACGCGCCCATCCGGGCGCAGCCCTCACACTATGGCGATACGGGGGACAACCTGGGAACGTGGAAATGGGGGTCGGCCTCGCCTCACCAAGCTGATGATTTTGAAGAGGACGACTACGACGGGACGACCTGGGAGCAAATGTATGAGGATCGTCTGTATGAGCAGGAACTTGAAAAGGAAGACGAACCTGATCCATTTTCGCTGTTAAGCGCGCCGGTCAAGGTCTGGCGTTTCTTTTGGCCCCGAAAAGACAAAGACACGCTTGAGTAAGACCCAAAACTCGGCGGGGCACTATTCGCTGCCTTCTTCCCCCTCCGCCGCTCGTAGTGCAATTTTCTCCACAGCAACCAGATGCAAGGTCAGCTTTGTCCGCTCCAGGGTAAAGCGGATATGGTCGCCGGGCTTGAGTTTGTGGAGCAGACTGGGCTTGTTCACCTCAAAGCTCATGGTCATGGCATGCATGAAGCCGGGAATGTCTTCGTGGGCGACGACGACGCGCCGGTCCGGGATTACGACCTTTTCGACAATCCCTTCGCCCGTGAGAATCTCAGGGGCGGGTGCAGGGCCGCAGCCCACACTCATCCCAAAGAGCACCCACACAACAAGGCTGAATTTCTTCACGCTAACAAATGGGCGGGCGTCTTATCGCATGGGAGAAAATTTCGTTGGGCTCAGAATTTTATTACTCTGACTGAGGATCACCCCACGCAGCCGCTTGGCCACCTCGGCCCGGCGCGGGTCCTTGGCCCAGCTTGCCCACTTTGCCTGTCGCTCATTCAGGTCGTTATAGGCCCAGAGGTGGACGACTTCGTTCAGCTGGCCGACCTCGCTATACCAGAATCCGGCGGGTTTGATCCCGTGTTCGGCTACACCGGGCAGGATCATCGTTTCTGCCACTTCGAGATATTCAGGCAGGCCGCCAAAGGCGAGTTGGTAGGTGCGCAGTTCATAAATCATACGGCTTCCTCCATACGGGCTAGAGTCTTCCATCTATCCCACCCGAGTCAGAAGTCAAGCTCGTCTATCGCTTGACTCTTCCGCCCCTCTTCCGTTACAGCTCACACGTATCGAGTGAGAATGAAGAGGAGGCACTCATGGCTCTTGATCCCAAGAAAACGGCGCTGATCGTCATCGACGTTCAGAATGAATACTTTGAGGGCAAATGGCCCATCCCTGATGGGAACGTCGCGTTGGACAACATCGAAGCAGCGATTGAAGCCAGCCAGCAGGCGGGTGCAAAGATCATCTATGTTCAGCACGAAGTCCTGAATCCTGAGCGCGGGCTGTTCATTCGAGGGACCAACGGCTTTGAACTCCACCCGCGCCTCACACCTCGCCCCGAAGACCAGCGTATCGTCAAGCATTATCCCGGATCATTTTCAAAAACCGATCTGGAAGAAATACTCCGGAAAGAGGGTATCGAGACCCTGGCCATCTCGGGCTATATGACGCATATGTGCTGCGACACGACCGCCCGGGAAGGGTTTCAGCGGGACTTTCGCGTCCTGTTTCTGAATGACGCAACGGCGACGCGCGACGGTGAACATCCCTCCCTGGGTAAAATAGCGCACGGTGAATTACACCGCTCCACCCTGATTACCCAAGCGTCGATGTTTGCCGAGGTCTTACCCACCCAGGAACTGGTTGAGCGTTTACAAGCGAGTTAGCCAGACATTAAACGAGGAGAGACGCTGCGGCATCTCTCCTCGCTCCGTTCTCACTTTCGGAAATACGGAATAATGTACTCGCCCAGCAGTTCCACGACACGGTAGGCATGAGCGGCGTCCATGCCCGGCCACCAGATGCGGAAAATAAAATGGTCAATGCCGAGCTGGTGATGATGGGCTTCGATTTGCTCAATGACCTCTTCGATACTGCCAAGCATGAAACGATCCTTGGCCAGGTCCTCAAACGATACGCGAAATGACTCCGCGCCGGGTAATTCCTTGTCCTGTCCCCAGTCGGCATAGGCCTGATACTTTTTCTCCAGATACGGCTGGGCAATGGCCAGCGATTCGTCATGCGTTTTGGCGACATGCATTTCTTTGATGATGGGGACCTCCAGCGCGGCGGTATGACCAGCGGCGGCCAAAGTGGCTTTATACAGCGCCATCTGGCGTTGCAAGGTGTGGGTGGTGGCGTGTGGATTCACCAGCCATGAACACCCCAGCCGGCCGGCACGCTCAATGGCGCTATCATTGTTGGCGGCAATCCAGATAGGCGGATGCGGTTGCTGGACGGGCCGAATCGTACTCGTCGCGTTTTCAATACTGAAGTGGGCGCCCCGGAAGGACACCTGCTCTTCTGTCCACAGGCGACGGATGAGTTCCAGGGACTCCTCAAAACGCGGAATACGGTCACGGCGGCGCGTATTAAATCCCTGATACTCGATATCTCGGTAGCCAAGGCCAACGCCAAAGACGGCCCGCCCTTCGCTGATGATGTCAAGCGACGCCACATCTTCAGCCAGACCCACCGGGCTGTACAGCGGGAGCAGAATCACCGACAACACGAGTGACATCGAGCCACTCTCGGCCGCCAGCCGTGACAGCAAGGGCAGGCTTTGGATATTCTGATACGGTGGGGCAAGGAAGTGCTGACCGCAGGCAATCGAGTCGAGGCCGGCATCACGGGCCAATCGGGTCAGTTCAACTGTTTCCCTGAAGCGTGTGACGGGCGAATCCGTTCGGGGATGCTGGGGCATGGCCATGATGCCAAATTTGATCATGCTGCTTCTCCCGGAGAAAAAGGGCCGTCACAGGACCGCCCCTTCCCTGTCCCGCCGACAATCCGTTCTGCCTAGAGCACTGCTTTGGCCAGAGATTCCAGTTCCGCAAGGACGGCCGCCTCGCCCGCTTCACTCTGCATCAGCCAGATGGTGACATGGTCCACACCGGCGGATTGTAGCTCGTTGATTTCCTCTTTGGTCCGAAATTTTTCAGGCCAGCCAAAGGCCAGGACCGAGATTTCTTTGGGATCGCGGCCGGCCTGTTCGGCCATCTCGTTGAGGCGCTGCCGCCCTTCTTTAATGTGCTCCACAGGGGAAAGGACGGGCATCCAGCCGTCTCCCCATTCGACCACCCGCTTGAAGACATACTTTGATGAGCCGCCCATATACACCGGCGGGTGAGGTTTTCGGGCGGGTTTCGGGAATGAGCGGACGGCGGGGAAGTCGTAGTATTTGCCGTGATACTCGGCCTCGTCCTGCGTCCAGAGTTCCTTCATGGCCAGGATGGCATCCTTGGTTTGTCCCCAGCGGTGATCAAAGTCACCCCCCATGATCTGCGTCTCTTCTCTCAGCCAGCCGGCCCCAATACCAAAGATGAAGCGCCCACCCGAGAAGTGGTCCAAGGTCGCGACTTCTTTGGCTAATTCGAGCGGATTACGCTCCGGGATCAAACAGATGCCCGTGCCGAGTTCAATCGTCTTGGTCACCGCCGAAGCCCGAGCCAAGGACACAAACGGATCGGTGATGCGGCCATACTCGTCTGGAATGATGCCGTCTTCCGAGCCGGGATAGGGCGAGCTGGTTTTCATCGGAATAATCGTATGTTCAGGCACCCAATAGGAGTCAAAACCCAATTCCTCGGCCCGTTTTGCAATGACAGCCGGATCAACCGATCGATCAATACAGAACTCGAAAACTCCAATTTTCATATATTCCTCCTTCTCTTCTGTCTTGATACAGCGCTCCCGACTCTATCACGCGCCTCTTGGCACGCCTAGCAGAGCCAGTCTTCCTTCGATAGTATTCGTGCCGTCTTCATGATTTCAGGCGACAGCAAGCTGTCGTACCAGAGGGAGGATAGCCATCTATGCGGATGATTTTAGTCGGACCACCGGGGGCGGGCAAAGGGACGCAGGCCGTGCATCTCGTCGAGCGGTTCAAGATTTCCCATATCTCAACCGGCGATATGCTACGCGCCGCGGTGAGTGAAGGGACCGAGTTAGGCAAACAGGCGGACGGCTATATGAAGGCTGGCGGATTGGTACCGGATGAACTCGTCATCGCCATGGTGATAGAACGGATCGGAAAACCGGACTGTACAAAAGGATTCATGCTGGACGGTTTTCCGCGTACCCGGCCCCAGGCTGAGGCGCTGGATGTCGAACTGCGGAGAGCCGGAGTTGCCTTGGATGTCGTGCTGCAAATTGAGGTCCCGGACGATTTGATTGTCGAACGCATTACCGGTCGGCGTTTGGACCCCGATACGGGCGATATTTACCACACGAAATTCAAGCCGCCGCCGGTAGATGTTGCGAGTCGGGTGATGCAGCGCAAGGACGACACCGAAGAAGCCTGCCGAGCCAGACTCGAAAAATACCACTCGGAAACGGCACCCATTATCCCTTTTTATGAAGCCCAAGGAAGGCTGAAACGGGTGGATGGCAATGCCGCACCGGATGAGGTCAGCCGGCGTATCAGGCAGGTTTTGGGTTAGAAGACGTAGGCTCACGTGAACGGAGGGGCAGTTCATGCAGTGCCCCTCCGTATCAGACTGATAGTGGTGCCGCGCTTCTACGGCAGCGCAAAGACTGCAACAGCGCTCCCCGGTGTGGTGTGAGGATATTTGCCAACGATATCCACGACCAGGCCCCCAGCGCCACTCGGAACAGCAATATATTGTTTACCACCGACCTTGTAGGAAATCGGTTGTCCCCGCACTGCTGACCCGGTCTGAAACTTCCACAAGACTTCACCCGTGGCGTCATCCAGAGCAAGCGCGTATCCCTTTTGGTTACCCGTAAAGACGAGTCCACCGGCTGTGGCCAGCGCCCCACCCACCATCGGCCACTCGTCCTTATAGCGCCACTTCACCTCACCGCTGGTGGGGTCTATGGCCGTGACGTGACCGTAGGCCGTGCCGAGGTCGCCCTGCGTTTGTCCGGGCCCGCCGCCCCAGAATGGGATACCTTTGATGAAAATAGACCTGGCCTTTTCCATTTTGCCGCAACTCTCGATCGTCGGGACAAAGATAAGGTTGGCCAGCGGGCTGTAGGCCGCAGCGTACGAGCCATTTTGTCCGCCCACATTCCCGGGACAGATGAGTTCAGGATTGCCCCCCTCCATGGGAACATACTGAGGGTCAACAATCGGCCGACCACTTTCGTCCAGCCCTTTTGCCCAGTTGAGCTGCTCAACATATTGAGAGCCGTGCAGGAACTGCCCATCCCCACGATTCAGGACATACATATAGCCGTTCCGATTGGGCTGGGCCAAGGCTTTGACCGGCTGTCCGCTGCGCGTGACGTCGAGCAGGAATATGCCCGTGTTGCCATCATAGTCCCAGACGTCGTGCGGGGTGAATTGGAAGTACCATTTGATCTCACCGCTATCCGGGTCAAGGGCCAACACCGAGTTGGTGTAGAGATTATCGCCCTCACGGCCATCACCGTTCCAGTCCGGGGCCGGGTTGCCGGTTGCCCAATAGACCAGGTCGAGATCTGCATCATACGAGCCAGTCACCCAGGCCGGACCGCCGCCCTGTTTATACGAATCACCGGCCCAGGTCTCGACACCGGGCTCGCCTTCGTCAGGTACGGTATAGCGGCGCCACTTCCGCTCCCCGGTCTCAAGATCATAGGCGTCGATATATCCGCGAATGCCGTATTCGCCGCCCGCAATACCAACGATGACGTTATCTCGGATAATCAAGGGGGCCAGAGTAAAGCTGAAGCCGCCCGCATAGTCGTCGGCTTGCGTATTCCACACGACCGCACCGGTTTTTCTGTTGAGCGCGACAATACGCGCGTCCAGGGTGGCCATGATGACCTTATCCCCGGCCAGCGCAGCGCCCCGGTTGCCCGGCCCGCAGCAAATCCGCATATCGTCCGGCAATTCATGATCGTATTTCCAGAGCGGTTTGCCCGTTGCGGCGTCTAGGGCAAAGAGCTTGTTGTAGGCCGCGGTGAGATACATGACACCATCGGCAACCAAAGGTGAGGCTTGCATTTGTGCGGGCACACCGGCTTGGAAAATCCAGGCAGCCTGAAGTTTTTTGACATTCTGGCGGTCAATATCTGTCAACGGGCTAAATCGCCAGCCGGCATAATTCCCGCCGTACATCAGCCAGTCAGCGGCGTTGGCCGACGCCTTGATCAAGCGCTCGTGCGTAACCGGCTGAAGCGCGGCGTCGTTCTTGGTATGAGAGTCAGCGTACAGTGCGGTTGGAGATAGCAGGGTGAGCGTGACGGCTATCTGTAAAAATCTCCACAACCAGAAACCTCGCATGGATAATGCCTCCTCAGAGAGAATTGGCGATAAAAATGTGGTCGAACCCTACTGATTTTTAGACTGAAGGTCAAGGCAAACAGGGCCGATGACGCCCCCAATTCCTATGGAAAAAGGCGTAACCTTCTCCCCACGAATATTATCCCGACGCTGCTGAATACAACCACAGCACCATGCATCCACCAGCTCCAGGCGAGTGCATACGGGTCGGGCCGACGCGGTCCGGTCACGCCAGGAATGCTGGGCAGATCCCCATCTCCAGCCCCAACCTTGAGCTGCGCCTTCATGCCCTTCTCCATATGCTGAGGAACGTCACAGTGCACCAAATAGGTCTTGTCTCCGGGCGGGAGAATAAAAGTGCTGGTCCGCTGCCCTTTGCCCGCCACTTCAAGGGTAAACATACCCTGGGGGTAGATATAGCGCGGCAGGCCGTGCAGCATCCACTGGTGACGAACACTGTCCGTGTTGATGAGGGTCACGGTGAGTTTCGTACATGGCTCAAAATTCCATTCGCTTCGATCATAGGCGAACATCGTCCCCGGCTGGGCAAATTCTTTTCCGGCCCGAACAGTCATCTCGTGTTCGCCCGAAATACGTGGACAGCCCCGGGGGAGTTGGTCCGTGTTTTCATTCATCACCATCCCCGCCGTATCGAGCTGCATGCCGTGATGATGGTGAGCATGCTCTTGCGCCATGCTGCCCACGCTGGAAAGTACGCTGCACAAGACACATACAATCAGTGTAGAGACGGTTCTCCGGAGCGGCCTTCTCCAGGACACTCCCCTTCCCCTCTGGCTGTTTTCCCTCAGAAAAAACCCCATTGAAGATTCCCCTCACCACTGTCGAGTCCAGCGCCATCTCAAGGCATACGCCGCACCGATGAGAAAGCCGATGCCTATCCCAAGTATGAGAGCGTAACTCCAGGGCAGAGCGCGCGCGCTGGCCTCGCCCAGCAACCTGAAATCCTCCAGTCCAGCCCAGACCGGAAGCTTCTTTTGATAATACTCCTGGGTGAAAAACGGCGCCCAGTCCATGCCCTGCGTTTTCGGCCGGCCGGATGTGTCCAAATAGTCCTGGTAGACAATGGCGCTGATATTTCCACCAGGGTTGATCCCATCAGTGGTGATCGCTTTTTCCTTATGGTCGTGCAGCAGCCAGATGCCCGGTCCATAATTATGCAGGCCATCATCGGTGGTGTTGAGCAGGAGGTCCACCCGTTGGGCCGGGCTGATCCAGACCACATCCCGAGTGATTTGTGCAGCCGGATTATGTTCGACGCCGTCATAATGCGTCAGCCTGACCTTATGCCCATGCGTATGCAGCGAGATGCCTTCCGCTCCGCCGTTGAGCACCCGCAGTTTGACGCGTTCATTCGGGGCGACCACAATAAGCGACTCACGGGTCGTGTAGGGAAAGGAGCGGCCGTTGAGCAAGAAATAGTCAGGCTCTTGATCCGTAATATCATAGCGGCGATTGGTCGCCTCGGCGATTAAGCGCGGATCGCCGGCGGTCTGAATGATATTATTCAACGCCGGGTCAATGTCCTGGTAGTGCAGATCGAATTCCCGGTCATACGACTCTCTAACCGCGGCAGAAACGGAGCGCACCCGACCGGCCCCGATATTGAGCGTTTGGAGCCAGTTATTCGGCCGGTTGGCTTCAACCACAAACATGCCCTGGAGTCCCATCAGAATATGGACCTGAGGTTGGACGTGACAGTGATAAAACATCGTGCCGGTTTGACGTGGGGTCATTTCATAGGTGCGACTCGCCCCTGGTAGGACTGGCATTTCACTCGCAATCGGCACGCCGTCATTGCCCTCGCCGGTGGCGTCGACAAAGGGATGGTCTACCCCGTGGAAGTGTATGGTGTGCGGCAGATAGTGCGCATTCTCCAGGGTCACCCGGAGCGTATCACCCTGCTCTACGCGAATCACCGGAGACGGGGCGCGCAGGGTCGGATGCGCCTGCTCACTCTCAAAATTCTCAGTCGCCATGCCGCGCGATTTTGGCGCAAACACCCACAGTCCGGGCTGTACGCCGGGCGCAATGGCATAGGCGGGAAACGGCGCGGGGTCATCCGGTGAGTGCCCGTTCAGCTCTACGACCTCAAGCCGGATATGAATCTCGTCCGGATCGCCATCCCCGTCTCTGTCGTTCTCTTTCACCACCGTATTGGGCGTCAGCCGGGTCTCCATAAGGGTGTGCAGAGCAATATTGTTTGTTCCTTTGACAAAGGCCGCAATCTCCGCTGGGTTGTCCGGAGCACACACCGGTGATGCTTCCACGGCAACGCCCTCAATAGTCTGAGGTTTCCGCCAGTCCGGATGTCTGTCCAGACAGAAGGGCTCTACACCGACAGGGCTTATTTCACGGCTGGGAGGCGGCTTCTGGTAGGATTCTTCACCGATATATTGATACGCAAAGTCTTGTATCGGGCGGGGCAGCCAGGCGCGCGGAAGCAGAAAAAGCGCACCGATAGCGAGCACACTCAGAAGAAGGCAGAAGAAAAGCAGACCGCGCAACCACATCGTTCAATCTGTACTGTGAAGCGGACCTTAGGAAAAGGGGGGCTGGCTGGTTTCGCACCTATCCCTTGACCAATGGAAGGGGCGGGGCCTTTTTCGCCGGAAACGGCGGCCAACCGAGTTTACCGCCGACGACGTAATAGCCAAGGCCACCGCCCATGAGCAGGCCCGCGATCAAGACCAGCATGGTATTTGAGAGTGAAGCGACTCGAATGGGAAACCGCACAGAGCCGTCAACCCCGTCAAGCGTCATCAGGGCGGTATACTGGCCGGGCGTGTCAAAATTGACCTCCGCGTTCACCACGCCGCTGGGATACACCCGGGCCGGAATGTCGAGCAACAGTCGAGGTTCGGCTGCATTGGTTTCCTCAATAATGCGCACCGCGGCCAATTTCTTGCGCAGTTCAGGGTCAATCAGATCAAAAACGAGAATCGCACTCCCGGTCAGGGGAACGCTCCGACAGAATTCTTCGGTGGCGTACTCCTGCGGCTGGTAGGCGGAAAAATGGATCAGATAGACGCCGGCCCGTTCTATGCAGGGGTCCAGATCCAGGGCGACGCCCCCATGTCCCCAGGCTCCCGTTGGGACGAGGAGCAGGGCGACAAGGGAGAAGAGTTTCACAGCGCTGTCCAAGGGGGCTCCGGAGCGGGAGGTCTGTCCCCCGCTGCGGAGCTTATGGCAGATAGGTTGAACGAAACTGGGTGGGAACGATATTTGAACGGACCGTCACTAACTCATGGCCGTTGTTCCCATTCTCAAAGCGCAAGACCGCGCCAATAAACTGCTGCGGCGCTTGCGTCGGGATGAGACGCTCTTCACTGAAAATACTACTTGAAATGGTCAGCGTCAGCTCTTTTGTTTCGCCCGGAGCGATCGGTCCGTCCGGCTGGACTTCGAGGCGACCCACAAAATCACTCGGCCCGGCTTGGGCTTGCTCGGCTTCCGGTCCGTTGACGAAGGTCGCCATCGCCATAATCAGTTGCCTGAGTTCGATGTCGCTCTCGATAACATTCGTGACCCGGACCTTCATCTCAAGCGTTTCACTCGCTTCGTCATACGTCGCCCCGCTGGCCCGAGCCTCGGCCATTTTCTCACCGGAAGAGATGAATTCCGGGGTAAACCAGTCTGTCTGCTGCGGCCAGCGAACCGGCGCATTTGAGGTGGCATACGTCCAACCAACCACCAGCATTACCAGGGTCACGCCGACGATAACATTCATCCACATATGGTCGCGGGGCGTGATGAGGCCAATATCGGGGGCATCATCGTTCACCGGAAGCTGGACGGTCACGGCGAGATTGGTCACCGTTCTTTTATTCGTCGTCCAGTACAGTATCCAGATCACCCCCAGGACAAATCCGGCGAACGACCACCACCAGACGAAGGCGCCGCCATAGGTGCTGAGTTCAATCGTCTCACCCGACATCAGGGTGAGCGGGAAGGAGAACGGCTCGTCACTCGGTTTGACGCTCACCCATTCGCCCGGTCCAATCAGGGTACCGGTCCCATAGATGGCGATACCGGGATGCACATGCCAGTTCCCAGGCTCTTTGCCAACCAGCTCCATTTCAAACTCGTAAATGTCCCCCTTTTGAGCGAAAAACGAGCCGATGGCGGCCGTTCCGTTGACAAAACGCTCCCTGAGCACAAAGACCGGCCCGGGGACGACCGGCATGATGGAAGCGATTTCCGGGGTCTCCAGCGTATGCGGCCAGGTCTCGAGGATTTTGACCGAGCCCGTCACCTTGACCGGCTCTCCCACCTCGATTTCGGTCGGTGAAACACTCACGTTGAAGAAAGCCGTGGTCATGTTTTTCAAGAACGGTTCGTCAGCCGCCTCACCGTGGGCAAAGGCGCTGGGCGTCTTGGCGACGACAACGGCCAGGATGACGCACAGCGCGCCAACACTGCCAAGCACGAATCGCTTACCCATCGGCCGCCCTCCTGATTTCGGGCTGCTCGTCCGGGAGCTGGGGCTTGGTTTCTATGACACGCAATCGGGGCTTCCGTTTGATGCGAATAACCGGACCCGTTTCCGGTGACCCGCGTCCGTCCGTCTCCACACGTTTCGATGCCGGCCACAAAACCACCAGCCAGTAACACACAAAGGCTAAGATGCCTGCGGTAGTGACGGGCGGGGCTATTTCAGAGATATTCATGCCGTGCGCATACACGGGGGAAGGAAACAGAGACAGGCCGGCAAGAAGAGCCATGAGAACAAAGCAGACTCTTCCGTATCGGACGGACTGCTGAGGTTCGAAAGACATACCGCACCTCATATTTGTCTCACACAGTTTTCAGATAGCGCCGAATCGGCCACACTGCCAGATAGCGGCCAATAAACTGACCGATCCAGTAGCCAACAAAAGCCGCCGTTCCCCCAAAGGCCAGGGAAACGTATTGCGTCTCACCCAGGAAACTCCGCAACGCACCCCGCTCAATAAGCCGGAGGTATTCCGGCGTCTGGGAGCGGATATAGGCAATGCCCTGGACGTCGGCAACGGTCACCACATGGTCCATAAAATAGGCCGGCTGGAGAAAGGCGGCTAAGGGGACGTAGTTATAGGCCCACACCGCGATCGCCCAGACATGGGCACCGATCAACGAGGTGAGGATAAAACTCTTGGTCTTCATCAAGGTCCAGTCCATCAATATCCCGGCGCAGACGACGGAGGCCGGCCACACGAAATTCAGCGGATAGTTGGCCGCTAAGTCCCACTGGAAATAACGCCCGGCCCAGGCAGCCAGAAAGAGACAGCAGGCGGTGTAGGTCGCGCCAGTCGGGAATCGCCAGGCTGCCCACTGAATGTATTGGAGCGTCGACGGAATGATAATCGTGGCAAAAGCCGTGATTACCGGCCACCACTGGGGATCTTTCCAGTCGGTCCAGAAATCCCAGTCACCGGCAAACAACTGCTTGGTGATGTCGGCGGCACCGGCCACCACGAAAATGGCCGTGGTCCAGAAGACAAGATCCCACTTCCAACCAAGCCACTTGTATTTCTTGTTCAGCAGCTCCTTGAGTTCGAGCCGCCGTTGCCGTTCCGCCGCATCTGCGAGGTCGGTTACGGTTGTGGTTTCCGTCGCCATGCGCCCTTCCTCTCTGCACGAGGATTGTCGATACGTTTATCGAGCCAAACCTGAGCCGATTATTAATCAGCAGCTAGCGGCGACTCAAGTGAAGATTCCGGATGAGCTTCCTCTTCGGCTTTCTCTACCTCGAACATGCGCACCAGGGTTTCACCCCACACCGCAAACATGCCGGCGGCAAGCCAGCCATAAATCACAAACGGCCAGTGAAACGGAACGGAGAAAATCTCTTCGGAGATCCACAGGCTGTGGCCCCATTCATTGGCGGCAACGGCCATGCATTCGAGCACGCAGGCACCGATCAGCAGAAAGAACGACCAGGGAAAGCCTTTGTCCTTCCCGTACAGCGCCGGGATATGAAAGCGGCCATAGATATAGGTCCCCACGGCCAATATGACCGACAGCGGGAAGAAGAAGTAGAACATCGGGATATGGGTTGGGGTGAATGCCGTGTCACGCACCATGGTTTGGTGCCACGATCCATCCCAGTTCGGCCAGAAGCTGGCCATCAGATAGATAGCCAGACTCGTCGCGCCAATGAGGCTCCACAAAATCGCAATCCGGCGCGTCTCTTCGGCGGGTGAGCATTCTTGTCCTTCAATGGCCCGGCCATTCCGGATGAGCCAGCCCAACCACACTCCGCTGAATACGCCTAAGACAATCAATTCACCCCAGAACAGTGTCCAGTAATACATCGTGAATTCAGCGCTTGCTGAGTTCAGTCCAGCAGTGAACATAAAGGCGTAGTTCCAGTACCAGAAAAAGACATTGGCCAGCATGATAAGCCCACACCCCCAGAAGAGAGGATGCCAGCCGACTGACCAATCAGTCGGGTTGGCCGGGTTGCCAGTTGTCATGGAACCATCGCCGGAACCTCTCGGTGCATTTTGTACTGCTTGCGCCTGAGCCATACCTATCCCTCCTCAATAGTAATAACGCTGTGAGTGTATACTCTCTGTCTTTATTTCACCAGTTCTTCTCTACTCCGAGCAGTCATCTTATAACGAATCACCGAGACTGCAAGAATGATAACCACTCCGAGCACGATCAGCACTGGCCCGACCAGAGCCTTATACCATGCCGCAACCTGAAAGGGAAATGCGAATTTGCGCGGTTCGCGTTCATCAGCAAGACCGAGCAGGACACGCACTTCGTAGCGCAGCCCCGCCTTCACCACGACTTCAGCGTTGGCCACGCCACGCTCATACACTTGGAAAGGCAAGGACAGGATCGTATTCGACTGCCCGGATTCATCCGAAGCAAGGAGTTCAACGCCGATCGGCATTTCCCACAGATCGGGCGTCACGTCCACGACCAGGAAGGCAGTACCCACCCGCGGGATTTCTTCACAATACTCCGTCACCGGATCAAATTGGGTCTGATAAAACGTAATATGCAAGAGTGAAGCGCCGACCTCTCGGCGGCACGGGTCTCCAGGCCCTCTGTCCCGATGCGCCCAGGACGGCACGGGAAGCACCAGGCAAAGCGCCGCTACGACAGCGAGAGGAGAAGAGATTCGGCAAACGCGTCTCATCAGTCATTCTTATGGAATTTCAGCATTGAGCAAAGACCCTGAGATAACAGGATGAGGGAGCGGGGACAACTCCAGGGCGTGAACCCGACCTAGCGAAGGGAGCGGTCAATATCGATAAAGAACGACAGGAGGGCCGTATTGAGCGCAGGCCACTGCCTGTGAGAACCAACTCCTTCACAGTATACGGTTTTGCTGTTTGCCGGACATCCCGAGTAGGCCATACAGCCGTTTTCGTCCCTGTCAACTGAACGGGACTGACATTTGTTACACGACGCGAGCCAGGCAGCCACCTCAGCCCCGTAACCGGGGAAAAGATGGTCGTTGGCGCTGTGCATAATCAGGGCAGACAGGGTTTCGGGACACGAGAAGGTTTCGAGGTCGGCCCGCCTGAACCCGGCGGCACTTGGCGCCACCGCAGTCGGGATGTGGCGGGTCTCGTCCAAAAGCGAAAGAGCCAGGGCGACCGTTCCGCCGTCAGAGTGGCCGGTCAGATAGACCCGTCGCTCATCAACGCACCATTTTCGAGCGATAAGCCGCGGGATCGTCCCGAGTTCGGGAATGACTTCGAGTGAAAGACGGCGGGCGTCAGCGTAGGCAACGACAAAGCCGGCCGTCGTTGCCTCAAAAGTCAGATTCGTCAGGCGCTCGGAGCGAAACCGACTTGAGCCTGCCGGGGCATAGACCATGAGGAGCGGGTGCAGAATCTTTGGATTGTAGTTGGCCGGCGTCCGCACCGCATACGTAATCCCGCGTTTGGTCTGCTCGTCGTTGCTCATACCACCCGGGCCGCTCCGTTCTCCGAGCGGACACGGCTCGGCGCTGGGGCCATCGCTATACATGTGCCGGCCTAACGTGGGTAGTTCGCCTGGCAATTCAGAGCATCCAGCCCCCCAGAGGACGAAGACAACGAGACAGAGCACCCGATACTGAAGCCTGCCCATCAATATGGAGCGACAGTAACGTCTCTCTGCTTGTCCCACTGGCCCTCTCCTGCTTGCCGCGTCAACACGTCTCAGTTTATACTGCACGCTCTATCTGAGGGAATAGCAATCGGTAAGGAGGGACGTATGCTCTCGGTTTTTTCAGCCCCCAGCCACTACGTACAGGGGAAGCACGCCACCGCAGCCCTGGGAACGGAAATGCAGCGTATTGGTTTGCAGGGACCGGCCTGTATTGTTGCCGGGAAAAGTGCCATTCGGCTACTCTCGGAAGTCTGGCAGAAACATTTGAACGATGCCGGCATCACCCACGCCGTCCACCAGTTCGGGGGAGAATGCTCCTACCCCGAGATCGAACGGATCAAAGAAACGGCGCGGGCGAATAAGGCCCAGGTCATTATCGGAGCGGGTGGAGGCAAGGTCTTGGACGCCGCCCGGGCGGCCGCAGACGACCTTGATCTGCCCGTCGTCAACTGCCCGAGTATTGCCTCAAGTGACGCGCCGTGCAGCGCGCTGTCGGTGATTTATACTCCCGAAGGAGTATTCCAGGAGTATCGCTTTTATCGCAAGAACCCGGATCTGGTTGTGGTGGACACCTATGTTGTCGCCCAAGCGCCGGCCAGGCTGCTGGTGGCAGGGATGGGAGATGCGCTGGCCACCTGGTTCGAGGCCAAAACCTGTGTGGCCGGTCATGTCCAGAATATGCGCGGGGGAGCCTCAACGCGTAGCGCCGAAAAGCTGGCGGAGCTGTGCTACAACATCCTGGTTGAAGACGGTCCGGACGCGAAACGGGCCGTGGAACGGCACGTTGTCAATCCCGCCCTGGAGCGGCTGGTCGAAGCCAACACCCTGCTGTCTGGTCTGGGCTTCGAGTCCTCGGGGCTGGCCGCAGCCCATGCCATCCATAACGGCCTCACCGCGGCCCCGCTCACCCATCCCTACTATCACGGGGAAAAAGTCGCCTACGGCCTGATGGCTCAGTTGGTGCTCGAAGGTCAGCCCCACTCGGTTATCGATCCGGTGCTGGAGTTTTCCTCGGCGGTCGGCCTGCCCCTTACCCTGGCCGAGATCGGGCTCAGCGAATTCTCGGAAGACCTGCTTGAGCAAGTGGCCACGCGGGCGACCGCTGAAGGAGAAACCATCCATAACGAACCGTTTGACGTGCAGCCCGACATGGTTGCCGACGCCATTCTGGCCGCGGATTCGATGGGCCGTGCCTGGCAGGCCGCGCACGAGACGGAGTAGGATACGCTGAGGGGACCGGCAACCGCAACGCCCGTAGTTATCCTTTCCGTGCTGACGCGCTTAGCCGTCCCTTCCCTCCTCAAACACCAGCTTGCCCTCGCGCTCTTGGGCCTCAATCAGGGCCCGTAGACCGGGGGACAAACTGATAGGGCGCGCGTCCGGGAATTTCCCCTCTTCGAGCGGGGGCCGCAGGTAGAATTCGTCCGGCGAGTTGAGACTCATCAGGCCCTTGGGTGGCACCAGAAACCATTCGCGGCGCATGAATCCGGAGCTGAAGAAGATCTTTTTATCGTCCGCTGACCAGGTCTGGGGGACAAAACCGTGGATCGAAGCGGACAGGAAGTCAATCGACACGTCCCACCACAGGTCAAACTGAACCGCGTAGCCGTGTTCCTGAAGAGCCGGGTTGGCAAGGGAAGCAATCCGGGTATTCACAAAGCTCAGATTCCCCTGGCGGTCATATTCTTCCATCCGCAGGGGAAAGAACGCATATTGGTCAACCCAGTAAATAAGCCTAGGGGCATAGTAGTCACGCAGCCATTCGGATTTTGGTATGGCTTCCAGCACATAGCATTTGACTCCTCCATCGGCGGTATAGAGCGGGTATTCTTTGCCCATGAGGGAGAGATCTTTGGCGTCAACTTCAACATACTGCCCTTTCTCGTCGGTCAGCACCGCGGTTTGGCGCGTCTTGGGGAAACGTACCGTCTGATGCAGAACATCCGTCCCGAGAATGCGCCACGAGAACTCCCAGGCATCGCGTCCGATCAGATTATCGAAGGTTGCGGCACTGTTGGGTAAACGGTCTTCCCGCCGCGGTTGCGGCTGACGACGGATTCGCCGCAGCGATGGAGAATAGGCGAACATGTCTATTTTCGTCCGGAAGGTCTTATCCGTCCGATAGCCTATCCATAAGGTCTGATTCCCGTACCGTTCGGGTGGAGAGACGCTTTGGGAGAGCCAGCGATAGATTTCCTGGCCGGGCTGGGCCGCGTACAGATGTTCCCCAAAGCCGTTCTCAGGAAAATACAGAATGGGAATAAGCGTCACGCGTTGGTCCATAAATCCCGAGTTCGTCACCGAGAACGCCATGTCGATCAGGATGCAGTCCCAGAACGGCGAGTGGGGGAACTCCATCGCCCGCAGCGCCATTTCTTCCGCCGTATAGGGCGGCTGAAACGGGAAGGACTCGGCCGGCAGATAGGGCACGCTGGCATCCCGCGGCGTGTCCGTATGGAAATCCAGCGCTCTTTTTTCTTCGGCCGTGAGCTCGGCAGCCGTTTTCCAGGTTTTGGGCGGCGGCAGACCGCTTTGGTCTGCCGCCACGGTCGCGGCGCCCAGACTGCCGGAAGACAGCAGGCAGCAGACAAGCAGCCACAAGAGCGGTTGCGCGCGCGGTGCCATCTTACTGTTGCGCTTTGACCTCAATGAGTGGAGAGGAGATGTCGAAGACCAGATGTCCGGCTTCTTCTTGCAAACGGTAGCGCTGCGCCAACTCTGCGGAGATGGCAACGCTCCGGTCTTGCGGGAATTTCTCTGGATACAAGAGCGGGCGGAGAAAGAATTTTTCCGGAGAATAGACCAGAGATTGGGATTTGAGCGGATATTTGAGCCAACTGCGGCGCATGAAGTCGGGCTCGAACATCGTCTCTCGGTCTTCCTGGGGCCACTCCTTCACCCAGTGGGCGTCATGGGCGCTATAGCTCATCAGGTCGAGGTCGAGGTCGTAGTAGACCGTAAACAGTCCGGCATAGCCGCGTTCTTCCAGGGCCGGGTTGACGAGATAGGCATTCCGCACCTCAATCATCCGCAGTTGATTGTCGTTATCGTACTGCTCGATACGCAGCGGATAGAAGCTGTGCTGATCGAACCAGTATATCAACCGGCTCATACGGTAGTGCGGCAACCAGTCTTCCCGCCGAGTCGCCTCAACCACGTAACAGGCCACGCCGCCGTCTTCTGTATAATGCGGATAGGTGTCGCCCAGCATTTTAATCTGATCGGATGGGATCTCATAAAAACTCCCGTCGGGCTTGGCCAGGGTGACCGTCGGACGGGTATTCGGGAAACGAATAGTCTCGTGCAGCACATCCGTGCCCAGCAGGCGCCACGAGAACTCCCAGGCATCGCGCCCCACCACATCGTCAAAGGTCTGGACATTATTGGGGAAGCGCGCGTCCCGGCGGGGCTGAGGCTGGCGGCGCACGCGGCGCAGGTTGGGGCTGTAGATGAAGTTGTCGAGTTTGGTCGTTTCTTCCTTGTCCGTCCGTCTCAAGATCCACAGGTCCTGCAGACCCTGGTTCTCGGGTGGATAAGTATAGAAGAAGACCATCCGAAAATAGGCATCCCCCGGCGTCATGCTGAGCTGGCCGGGCACCCCATACTCGTCCGGGATATAATGGCTATAGGCCAGCGTGATGCCTTCATCCAGAAAGCCGGTGCTGGTAATGGCGCCGAACACATCGGCCATAGCGTGCGACCAGCGGGCGATGTGCGGGAATTCCATGGCCCGATAGCCCATCTCTTCCGCGGTATAAGGCGGCTGAAAGGGATAGGCTTCGGCCGGGAGGTAGGGAATCGTCGAATCTCGGGGGGTATCGACCCGGAAATCAAGACGCGATTTTTCCGCCTCGGACAACTCTGCTACCGTTTTCCAGGTCTCGCGGTGGCTGCCGTTCTGCTCAGCAGCCCCAACGCTCGATATCGTCAGGCTGGAGAGAAAAGAAAGGGCCAGTACCGTCAGGGAAAAAAGGCGTCTATGCATAAGATGGTCGCCCGGTGGGAGCGTCCCGAAACAGGGCCACTCTCCCTTTCACGCAGGTCGGTCAGAACTCGTAACTCAGTTCCCAGCCGATATTGTCCCATTTGTTAAATTGGCCGTATAAATCAGTCCGATCACCGCTGCTGAACGCGGTATAAATGAGCCGACCGGTAACAAATTGGGAAAAGCGGTAGCTCGAAACAACTTTCGTTTTTATGCCCTGCCACTTCTTCTGCGGCAGACTGATAACCGGAACGACGGTCAGCTCCAGGCGCAAACGGTCACGGGTGAAGCGAAACGGGCGCCCAATAAACATAACCGGCAGGAGGCTCATTTCATCTCCGATCCCTCCGCCAAAGCCCCCACCGAGCTTGCGCCGCCAGTCAAAGGTATACAACAGAGAGGGTTGTATAATCGCGGAGGTATTGCCGGGAAAGGCGAACTCCAGCGCAATCGCCGCCCGCAGAGTATCGCGCCGAATGATGCCCGAGTTGAGACTCCCGTCCCGGGCCGCCTGCTGATGGTCGAAGTCGGCGAAGGGAACGTCTTTGGTCCACAAACCCTCAACCCGCAGCACCATGGGCAGTTCGCCGACCAGCGGCATGTTCGAGAGGGCGGAGGCATAGTCGGCAGTGATGCCGAGATGGTGCATGCGGGTAAAACGCGGCTGAAAGGTCAGATAGGGGTCTCCGCTGGCATCGATATCGCGATCGACGATGAAGGACGTCGAGTTTTTATTCCAGGCGTAATAATAAATCAGACCCCAAGTGAGCGGTTCCATGGAAACATCGAGCCGCAGGCCGTATTGATGGTCGCCGAAGTCGCCCGCAGACGGCCGCTTCGTCTCCCTGAACTGATCCCCGGTCGCGTCTTGCCGGCCGTCCAGGAGCGCTTTGGTTTCCGTATCCCTGGGCGGAGCCAGGGGCGAGTACCACGGCGAGCCGGGGACCGGATTCCGGTCTTGCTCAAAGTTCGGAATCCACAGGAAGTTGAGCGAGTTTGCCCCAAAAAAATAGGTTACGTTTGCCATCCAGGCCGGTAGCCGTCGCCACTCGTAGTCACTCGCCTCAAGCTGGACGGACTCGCGCCGGTCCATGCCGTTGATGACGTCAATAAACTGGCCGTCCATTTTCCCCCAGGCGATTTGCTGTTTGCCCAGGACCACATCGAGGTTATGGGTGCGATAGCTGACGTATAATTCGCGCACGATGCGCTCAAAATTATGATAGGTACGGAAGGTTTCACTCGTCCGGGGGGCAAACAGACCGGCAGAATCCTGCCAGTTGTACACACTATCGTACATGAAGTTGTTGATATTGGTTATCTCGATACTGGGTGAGACCTGGTAGTGGAGTTCCAACTCCAACAGATTCTGCATCTGGGAAAAACGGAAGTCTTTCTGCCGATTGCCGACGCGACGGTCGCCCGAGAGTTGGATATCGGACCATTGGCGGAGAAATCCCCGGAACGTCAGGGCCGGGACCTGACGCTCGATGGGCTGGCGGACGTACCGGCCCGCCGGATCAAAGGTGGACAGAAAGCGATCAAAGCGTGACCAGGTATTCACGACCTTATCAACCTGTTTATCCATGAAATAGCCGTAACAGGGAGAAACATTGGCCGAGACCGCCAGGAGTAACAGTCCGCCGAGGACGCTACAGACTACGGATAGGAGCCCGCGTTTACCGTGCATGAAATATCTTTCCTTACTCGTATTCTACCGGCGTTGGGCGGCTGACCAGGATGCCGTCCTGGGCTAAGCGCTCCAGTTGGTCAGGGCTATAGTCCAGATAATCGCGCAGGATGGACGCGTTGTGTTCGCCCAAATCCGGCGCTTCAAACGGGGCATCGGTTCGGGCCGGACTCGAAAAGCGGAACGGAAAGCCGGGCAGGACAAAATCGCCCAACACCTTATCCTGGATCGGCCGGATGGCCTCCCGTTCAAGCAGATGGGGATGATTGACCACTTCCGGAATGGTCAGCACAGGCGCGGCCGGCACGCGTTCGCGGTGCAGAGCGGCAACCGCTTCTTCCCGGTTCGGCATGGTGTCGAGCCAGGCCTCAATGGCTTCAATGAGTTCTTTTTTATGATGGACCCGATCCCGGTTGGTGCGGAAGCGCGGGTCTTCCACAAATTCCGGATGGCCGATTGTCCGTGCCACGCCCTGCCATTGATGGTCAAGGGCGCCCACGATGACCACAAAGCCGTCTTTTGCCTGAAAAATACCGCACGGGGCCAAACCCATATGGTGGGCGCCGCTCCGGGTCGGGACGAACTTGCCGCCCGAGGCGCTATGCGACTGAATCGCAAAATCGTGCGAATGGATATAGGCATCGAGCAGCGACACGTCGATATACTGGCCCTCGCCGGTCCGCTCGCGGTGTAACAGCGCGCAGGCGATCGCCCCAAAGGCATGCACGCCCGTGCTGACATCGCCAATCGCAGCCTGGGGCATGGCCGGCGCCCGGCCCCTTTCGCCAGTGACTTCGTTAAAGCCCGAATACGCCTGGGCGATGTAATCATAGCCGGGCACATGCGACAGCGGGCCGGTCTGACCCAGGGCCGAGATGGAACACATGATAATACGCGGGTTCAGCTTTTGGAGTTCTTCATAGGCAAAACCGAGCCGTTTGATCGCACCCGGACTATAGTTCTCGACCACCACATCCATATGTGGAATGAGGCCGCGTACGATGTCCCGCCCCTCCTCCGTCTTGAGGCTCACACACAGGCTTTGTTTGCAGACATTGTGCTGGATGAAATAGCCGCTCCGGCCCTTTTTCAGAATCCCGTTGAGGCGGGCCGGGTCTCCTTTCGGCGCCTGCTCAACCTTAATGACCTCAGCCCCCATTTCGGCCAGCAGGCGCGTCGTCGTCGGTCCGGCAACGATCTGTGTAAAGTCCAGCACCTTATAGCCAGCTAACATACCCTGACGTGATGCGCCTGCCATACTGAGTCCCCTTCCCTCAATAGTATAGTGTAGTTTGGCCGAGTGGCTGAATGAAGGTTCAGTTACACGAACCCCGCGATCCTAGCCACAAGCCACTACCGATGCAAGGTGGGGGTTCCGCTCACCCTCTCACGGGACGAGGGTGGGCTGAGCGCGACCCGCTCGACGACCATGGCTCAGCAACCAAGCGACTCTCCCCGCCATGGAGCTAGGTCAGCACCTGCCCGTCCCGCAGCTTTTGCACTTCGTCGCCGGAATAGCCGAGCAGGTCCCGCAACACATAGTCCGTGTGTTGCCCACGCTGCGGGGCCGCGGCTTGTACTTCACACGGCGAGCCGGACATCTGCCACGGGATGCCGGCATGAATCCGTTTGCCGAATTCGGGATGTTCCTTTTGTACGAGATAGCCGCGCTCTTCCAGATGCGGATTGGTTGCCAAGTCTTTGTTGCTCTGAGACGGGTAGGCAGCCACACCAACTTTTTGGAGCGCTTCGGTTACCTCCCAGCGGTCGCGTTCGCTCGTCCAGGCCGTGATGATTTCTTCGAGCGCATCCTCATTCGCTTTCCGAGCAGCCGCATCAGTGAAACGTTTGTCCGTAGCCAGTTCCGGTTGACCCATGGCCTGACATAACGTCTGCCATTCCGCGTCGCTGCCGCACACGATGGTCACCCATTTCTCGGCGTCGCCTTTACACTTGAAACAGCCGTGGGGCGCCATCCAGCGGTCCCGGTTGCCGGCGCGTTCCGGCTGGGTCCGATTCATCACATAATCCATAATGCCTTCGGGCATCAGGACGAGCAGGGCTTCCCAGAGTGCCAGGTCCACGTGAATGCCCTTGCCGGTGCGCTGGCGATAGGCCAGCCCAGCCATGGCGGCAAACGAGCCAAAGATACCCGCGTTCGGGTCGCCGTATGAAATACCGATCTCCGCCGGCCCGACTCCGGGATAGCCGGTCAAGGATGAAATCCCCGCCAGCGGAACGGAAGCCGGACCATAGCCCATATAGTTGCGTTCGGGACCGGTCTGTCCGTAGCCGCAGATGGAAATCATAATAATGTCGGGTTTGAGTTGCTTGAGCGTGTCATATCCAAGGCCCATGCGGTCAATGGCGCCGGTTGAAAAGTTCTGCACGACAATATCACTCCTGGCAATGAGCTTTTTGACAATCTCGGTTGCCTCGGGCCGAGCCAGATCGAGTTGGAGACTTTTCTTGCCCTGACTGTATTGGTTAAAATAGCCCGCCCGGTTCGGCCCTGGCTCGTTGTCCGCAAACGGCGGGATCATCCGAGTGATACACGGGCGTTTTTCACTCTCAATCCGAATCACTTCCGCGCCCATATGCGCCATTTGGAGCGTACAGTACGGACCCGCCCAGGCCCAGGTGAAATCGGTTACGCGAATGCCTTCCAGTGGTCGTCGTGCCATGACGTTCTCCTTTGTCTTGTTCCACAGTCAGGAAGCTCAGGCCGGCCGGATACACTACATAACCCCGCCTTGCTTCAGCTCGTCGATCTCGGCTTGAGAAAGCCCAATCCGGGCGTAGACTTCATTATTATGCTCGCCGAGTCGTGGTGCCGCACACCGCACGGCGTAACCAACTTCATCCACCTTAAAAGGTGCGCCCGGGTAGTGTAGCGTTCCGGCAACCTGATGACTGATTTCGGTAAAGAATTGACGCGCTTTCAGATGCTCCGAGGCTAACAGGTCGGCCATGGTGTTGACTGGGGCCATACAGATGCGGCGTTCCTGACCGGCTTTATACAGGTCGGCAACCGTCCATTCCGCGGCGAACTCCTGGAGAAAGGGCACCAGGGCATCATGGTTCTGGCCGCGGACGACGCGATCCTCAAAAATCTCCAGGGTTGCCCAGTCGGGATTGCCCATCAGCTCGGCAAAGCGCTGCCACTGGTCTTCTTCGACACAAATCACAAAGAGCTTGCCGTCTTTACAGTCGAGCATGCACCAGGGATAGATGGAGCGCCGTCCCAGCCGCGAGGTTTCCAGGCCGCTATAGGTGTAGTGCATGAAATTCATTTCCAGGATGGCGGCAATACATTCCTGGATGGAGACATCAAGATGCTGGCCTTCGCCCGTCAGACATTTATGGTAATACGCCCCGAGGGTGGCCACGCCGGCGTGCACCCCACCCTGAAAGTCGGCCTGATGGCCAAACGCTTTGAGGGGCGGAAAGTCAGGGTAATCGGAGGCGCCCGGACTGATAAACGCCCAGCCCCCGGCATTACTCGCCGTCAGCTCATAGCCGCGATAGTCCCGGTGCGGGCCGGTCTGCCCAAAGTAGGAAATCGAGGTCATGATCAGACCCGGATTGATCTGGCTCAGTCTTTCGTAATCCAGACCGAGCGCGGGCATATCGCGCGGGCTGTAATTATGCAGCAGGATATCGGCCTGGGCGCATAAACTCTGCAAGACCGCCTGCCCTTTGGATGTGCGCAGGTCCAGCGTCACACCCTGTTTATTGGCGTTCAAATACAGAAACAGACCGCTTTTTTCGGCATGCGGAGTATCTCCGGGAAAGGGGCCGCGTTGGCGGGCAACGTCGCCGCTCGGCGCTTCGACTTTGACCACATCCGCGCCGAAGTCGGCCAGCAGTTTGCCAGTATAGGCGGCAGAAACCATATTGCCGCACTCAACCACGCGAATCCCAGACAGGAGTTGTTCAGCCATGATATTCCTCCTTCATTATTCCTTCATATGAATCTTGACTTTTCAGATAACACCACGTTCTGCCAAGGCAGCCAGCTCGTCCGGGCTCAACTGCAATAAACGGGAGTAGATCTCTTGGTTATGCTCTCCGAGTTGCGGTCCCAGCCAACGTGCCTCGCCGGGGGTTGCGCTGAGTTTGGGGACGATGCCGGGCACTTTGAGCTCGCCCAGCACCCGGTCGTGGAGCGACAACAACATATCCCGCGCCGCAAAATGCGGGTCTTGGACAATGTCGGCGATACTATAGACCGGGCCGGCGGGAATGGTTGCGCCCTCAACCAGCGGCAGCAAGGCTGATAGTTCATACGTCGCCGTCCAGGCCGAGACAATGGCATCGATGGCCTCACGGTTTTCGGCCCGGACAACCTGATTCTCAAAACGGGGGTCGGTGAGTAATTCTTCGCGCTTCATGAGCCGACACAGCCGCCGAAACAGCCCATCGGTGTTGGCGGCAATCACGATCCACTGCTCATTTTTACACGGGTAGAGATTCGACGGCGCGAAGCCGGGCAGCAGGGTTCCGGTCCGCGTCCGCTGGTAGCCGGTTTTTTCGTACTCCGTCAGGGTCGCCTCCAACACGGCAAACACGGCTTCATACAGAGCCGTATCGATCACCTGGCCGCTTCCCCCATTGACATCACGATTGTAGAGCGCCATCAGGGTGCCCAGCGCGGCAAACATGCCGGCCAGGGAGTCGCCCAGGCTGATGCCCACCCGACAGGACGGTCGGTCCGCAAAGCCGACCAGGTGGCGCAGCCCGCCAAAGGCTTCGGCCACTGCCGCAAAGCCGGGTTTTGCCCGGTAGGGGCCGGTTTGGCCATAGCCGGAGACGCGGGCAAAGACGAGGCCCGGATTCAGCTCACGCAGGACCTCATAGCCGAGGCCCCATTCTTCAAACACCCCTGGACGAAAATTTTCCACGAGCACATCGGACTGAGAGATCAAGCGGCGGAGTAGCTCCTGTCCTTCCGGGTCACGCAGGTTGAGAGAAATACACTTCTTATTACGCGCAACGCTCGGCCACCACAGACTCTTGCCGTCCACCAGAGACTGGCCGACCGTGCGCATCGGGTCGCCCTTGCGAGGCACTTCGACTTTAATAACTTCAGCCCCGAAATCGGCCAGGAGCCGGGCGCAAAAGGGACCGGCCAGGAGAGCGCCACATTCAATAACCCGAATACCGACCAGCGGACCACCGGGTTGACTGCCTTTTGTTCCCATATCGTTCCGCATATCAGCGCGCCTAGTGTTTCGCGGGCACGATAAGCCCTCCGGGTGCCAGGGTCAAGATCGTTGCTAGCACGACCAGCTTGCACCAAGCGGTCAAAAATGGTCAGTATGCACAGGAAATGAAACCCAACCGGCCCCCCTTCCCCGCTATCGACGACGACCTGGATGCGGAAGAGCAGCGCACAGCGGAAATCCTCACCGAACTCAAACAGCTTCACGCCCCAACCTGCTTTCGCTGTTCGCGGTCTGTCTGCTTCCACGAATATGTCCTGAGCGTCGTAACCGGATTCAAAACAACGCCGCACTGTACTGCCTGCCTCGCCAGCGGCTTAGGGCGTTCACCGGCAGATTTTGTGAGAGACGCCTACGCCTATATCCGCCGCCAGACCTGCTATCGCAGCGGTTGGCAGTGGGCCAGCCAACAAGAAAACCAAGCCATTGAACAGCCCGCCTGTATCTGGCCGGCTGCTCCCTCACCACCTCAGACGCCCATGGCAGCTCCGGCAGTAGACACATCGGCCGCCCCAAACGACACCTGGGATGCCGGAGACATGGCCTGCGGCGAGTTGGTTTTGAAACTCCGCCTGCGTCTCAAGTCCATGCAACCGGGCCAAGTGCTGCTCCTCATAGCCCAAGACCCCGGCGCCCCTGAGGACATTCCAGCCTGGTGCAGCCTCACCGGCCACAGCCTTCTGTCGGCCGAGCCTCCTCAGTATTGGATACAACGAAAAAACGGGTAACCACAGGCAGCCAGCCGCCCCATAAACGGAGCCGAGATGGTCCACAGGAAGCCGGTCGTCACCGTGGTTGTCACGCTTGCCGTGGCCTTCGGCCTGGCCCTGGTGCTTAACTGGGGCGTCCTCGGCTTCTTCGGCCAAGACAGCGCCGACCGGGCCGAGCACAGTCTGGTCGGCATCCTGCTGCTCCTGGGCTATATGGCGGCGGGCGCGGGCAACCGGGCCAATGCCGGACAGGCGGTCGGCGTTTTTCTCGCGGCCCTTGTGCCGTGCTACCTGGGCACGGTCTTCCCGGACCTGGATATCAGGCTGTTGGGTATTGGCGGCCACCGCAACCCGCTCTTCCACAGCAGCCTGTCATTCTTTGGCCTGGTCCTGCTGGTCAGACGGCAATCGCGCTTTCTGCATATCCTGGTGGCCGGCTATGGCGTCGGCCTGGCAAGCCATCTGTGGTGGGACATCGTCTACTATGGCGACGTCCGGTGGCTGCCGGGTGGTGCTATTGACCGACTGTGGCTCGGCATCCATGGGATACTCTGCCTTATAACGCCGAGCAGTCGCTCGCTGCGGCTGGCTGAGCGCTAACCCCCTTGGGGCTGAGTCTTCACGGCACCATATACAGTTCACAGAAGAAGAGCTTACTCTTTCCCCTTGCATCTCATAAGGGACATATTCTAAAAGTGGAGAATAATGACAATCAGCGAGGTTCGATCTCAGATATCTCTGGATGAATTGTTGAGCGACGTCGCCCAATTGGACACCCCAGCATTAGAGCGTTTCGTTTCTCAAGTGCTGACCGTACGCGCCCAGCGACTAGCTCCCAGTTTTCCGCAAGGAGAAGCTGCATTACTGGAGAAGATCAATGCAGGAATGCCCCAGAATGTCCGGCAGCGTTATGACGTACTGAGCGCCAAGAGACGCGCCGAAACCCTGACCTCTGAGGAGCACCAGGAACTGCTTACGCTGATTGATCGGGTTGAACAAGCAGATGCAGAACGGGCACGAGCCCTGACTGATCTGGCTCGACTCCGCAAGATATCGGTTCCAGCTCTGATGGCAGCATTAGGTATCAGTCCTCCCGACTATGCCTAAAACCCGCGTAAGGGCAGAACAACGACAACTGGTCGCCGAACGGGCCCGAGGTCGTTGCGAGTACTGCCAGAGCCCAGCGGCCTTTGCTACGCAATCGTTTTCTGGAGCCGGAGCCCGCATAGTCCCCATCTCGTGGAAATATTGCCTCAAGCAGACCGGTTGTGATTCCGGGGGAGTCCAGCAGGCCGTCTTCTGAGGGTCCATCAGGACAGTTGGAGAGGTCCACGGGCGGAGTAACACTCCGCCCGTGGCGTTATGACAGAGGAGGGTTACTTGCCAACCCGAGCTTCGGCAGCAGCCACATCGACCGGTGCTTGGGCTTGCGGGGTCCAGGCGTGCATCATCGGGCCGACTTCTTTGGCAAACAGACGCATGCTGTCTTCGACCTGATCAAAGGGCTGGCTCTGGAAGCTGAAGCAGCCGTTGACCTCAAAGTCACCGATCTGGCCACGCCGCGTTTCCAACTTCTCGATGATCATGTCCGGCGTGCCCCACAGGTTGGCAGCCAGAAAGTCCTCCAGAATGGCCTCGTTGCCGGCTTCCTTCATCATCTTGGCCACTTCGGCATAGTGGGCGTAGGATTTGCCCGTCTGCGCAAAGTGGTCGCCCAGCATCTCGTAGTGCTCCATCACGCTGAAGTAGTAGCCCACGATTTTTTCCCGCGCGATCGCTTCGGCCTTCTTGGCGTCGTGCGAGCAGACGACGAAGTCGGCGCAGTTCACCGGAGGCGCCTCTTCGCCATTGTTATGCTGACGATACAGGTCACGGTAGTTGTGGATGCCGTCGGCAACTTTATCCCAGGTCATCTGAGAAAACATCATGGCGCCCAGACCGAGCTTGGCCGCCACTTCAAAAGACTCGGGCGACATGCACACCATATAGCGCCGGCCTTTGAAGCTCTTGATCGGACGGGGCCGCACCTCAATGCGACTCTGCTTGTAGTACTTGGTGTCGGCTTCAACAAATCCGTCTTCCAAGCCATTCACAATCATCTCGGCGGCCTCGTTAAAACGGTCGCGGGCCTCACTCATGTCCACGCCAAAACCCGCATACTCGCGCCGGGCCAGACCGCGTCCGAGCCCCAGGATCGCCCGTCCGTCCGACAGGTGGTCGAGCAGGACCATCTTTTCCACCGCCCGCATGGGGTTGTTCCACGGCAGGATGATAGCGCCGGTGGCCAATTGCAGCTTTTCCGTCCTGGCGGCGATATAGCTCAGATACTGCATATTATCCGGGCACATGGAGTAGTCAAAAAAATGATGCTCCACCGGCCACACCACATCGAACCCCATCTCCTCGGATTCAATCACCAGGCGGGTTTCGTTTTTATACATTACCCGATCATCGTGCTCCTTATGGTTTTGAAGCACCATCTGAATACCAATGCGCATACTGACTCCTTTCTGGTCTGACTTCCGCGTATTCCATCCATGCGGTCAGCCACTAGAGCGTCCCCCTCCTCACTTTGCACCTCAGGAACGTTCCGCTTACCGTCGCTCTTCGTGCGCGAAGCCGTAAAGTTTTGATGACACTATCGAAATATCCGGCGAGCGACAAGACGGGACCCCAGAAAAGTTGTCACGGTAAACCCACTCTTTGACCTGTCGCTCGGCAGGACACAGCAGTTTGCACGATAGCTTGTCCGCGGGCGCACTTCATGATGAGTATTGAGCAGTCAAGGAAAGGAAGCCTCTATGCCAGCGGTCAAAAAAAGAAGGCGGGCCGTGCAATCGCCCCGTCTCGTCGCCGACAAGCCACCCACGGATTACTCCATCTGGACCTTGGCCTATTGCCAGGCGGACATGCCGTATGACTTCTTCGGTGGCTCAGGCCTGATGAGTAACCGGGGCACGCTCCAGATTCCCATGCTCTACACCGTGCTCGTCGGGGGGGCCCAAGGTCAGAAAAAACACGTCGTGCTGGTTGATGCCGGGTTCGGCAATCAGGACTGGCTGTCGCGCTATCACTTCTTTGGCTGGGAAGAGCCCTCGACCGTCCTGGCAAAGATCGGACTCAGCCCGGCAGATGTGGATACCATTCTGGTGACGCATCTGCACTTTGATCATATCGGTAATTTCTCGGCCTTTCCCAACGCCCAGCTGTATATTCAACTGGACGAATACATGGGCTGGCTGCGCACCCTGTCACTGCCAAAAGACTTTGGCGGCGGTGAGCGAGGCTGGATACTGTCCTCGCTCGACCCGCAGGACATTCATAATGTGGCCATAGCGATAAGCCAGGACAAGGCCACCTTGATTGAGGGTGATGTCGAGGTCTTGCCGGGTATTACGGCGCGCCTGGCCAAGGATTCCCATACCTTTGGCACCCAGTGGTTTGAGGTCCAAACCGGCAACGGTCTTTTTGCCATCGCCGGTGATGCGGTGTATTGGTATTCCAATATCGAGCAGATGTGGCCGCCCGGCTATAATCAGGGCAACCCGTTTAACCAGCTCTTTACCTATGAGCGCATCCGCAAAACGCTGAGCCGCGAACTCGAACGCCTCATTCCCGGTCATGACCCCCTCGTCTGGCAACATCACCGCACGTGGACGACTGGTCCGAATGAAGTCGCCGAGGTCAACTTGGCCAAGGGCCAGCGGTCTCAAAAGCGTCTGAAGAAGAGGAAAGCATAGGTCGCCGGACGGGTGCCTCGGAAAACCGGACGCGGACGGACCGAAAGGTTCGGACGAATCAGGCCGGCTCTTCGGCACCGGCGTCATATTCTTCGGAAGAAGGGGGTTCGTCTTGGGTGACGCGCATCACTTCCGCCACCGTGGTAATGCCGGCGCGGACCTTGCGCCAGCCATCATCCCGGAGCGTGCGCATACCATTCCCGACCGCGTACTCCTTGAGCACATCGGCCGATGAGCGCTTCAGAACGAGTTGGCGTAAGCCTTCGTCAACGGGCAGGAGCTCGAAAATCCCCTTTCGACCTCGGTAGCCGGTCATGGCACATGCTTCGCACTCCCCGGCCTCATACGAGAGCACGGGTTCAGGCGCCCGCCCGTTCGTGGGCAACTCCAGGTGAGGGGACGAGGCATCCTCTCCGACCGGCCGGCGACACGCCGGGCACAGTTGTCGCACCAGCCGCTGAGCCATCACCCCGAGCAGGGACGAAGCCAGCAGATAATCTTCCACGCCCATTTCCAGGAGACGTGAGACCGCGCCGGCCGCGTCATTGGTATGCAGGGTCGAGAAGACCAAATGGCCCGTCAGGGCCGACTGGATGGCGATTTCCGCGGTTTCGTAATCACGAATCTCACCGATCATGATCACATCCGGGTCCTGGCGCACAATGGAGCGCAGCCCGGCGGAAAAGGTCAGCCCGATTTGCGACTTGACATGAATCTGGTTGACACCGTTGAGCTGGTATTCAACCGGATCTTCAATCGTAATGATTTTTTTCTCAGGCGAGTTGATTTTGTCCAGGGCACCATACAGGGTGGTTGTTTTGCCACTCCCGGTCGGGCCGGTGACCAGAATCATCCCGTACGGCTGAAAAATGAGGTTTTCAAACGCGGACAGGGTATCCTCGGGAAAACCCAGCGATTCCAGGCTGACATCAATACTCGACCGGTCGAGGATACGCAGCACAACGCTCTCGCCATACAGGGTCGGCAGGGTTGAAACCCGCAGGTCTACCTCACGCCCCAGCATCCGCAGCTTGATGCGCCCATCTTGCGGCAGACGGCGTTCCGCAATATTGAGCTTGGCCATGAGCTTGACCCGCGAGATCAGCGCGGCTTGCAGTTTGCGGGGCGGCGCTTCGACATCGTGCAGAATGCCGTCAATGCGGTAGCGCACGCGCAGTTCCTTTTCAAACGGCTCGATATGAATATCCGACGCACGCTGTTCCATGGCCCGGGCAATGAGCATATTCACCAGCCGAATGACGGGCGCCTCACTCGCCAGGTCGCGCAGATGGGCTTCGTCTTCTTGATCGTCTTCCAGGTACTCGACCGCGCCAACCTCCTGAGTGTCGGACTGACCGCCCGTTACCCCGTCGGCATAATAGGCGTTCAGGCTCTCAAGAATATCGCGCTCACGCGCCAGGCGGGGTGCGAGACGCAGCTTCGTCGCCTTCTCCAGGGCCTCAATAACGTAGAAATCGCCAGGGTCAGCCATGGCAATGGTCAGTCCGCCCTCGTGGACCGCCAGGGGACAGACCCGCGCCTGGCGCAGGAAATCGGTATTCATAGCGGACAGGGGGGGCGGCTGCGACGGAAAGTCCCGCGCGCTCATGAGGGGGGCCTGATAGTATTCGGCCAGGACTGGCAGGAGGTCGTCCTCAGACATGAATCCGAGCTCTACCAGTAAACGCTCAAGCGTTTCTCCGCGCTCCTGCTGGACGAGCTGGATTCGGCGCAAGTCGTCCTGAGAGACTTTGCCACTCTCAAGCAACATGTCTGCGAGCCTTGGCACTCTGACTTCCCCAGATGGACGAAAAAGTAAACACGCCCTACAAAATCCATGGAAAGGCTGGGCGTGTTTACTTTTTATGCTAGTAAATAAGCGCTCCGAGTCGCTCCCAACGCACCCAGCGGTCCCGGCCGTCCCACGACCAGTATATCAGAAAGGCCTTGCCCTTCACGTCTTGGGTATCGACAAAGCCCCAGAAGCGACTGTCGTGGCTATGGTCCCGATTATCCCCCATGACAAATAATTTGCCGGGCGGCACGACAACCGATTCAGTGGACCGGGCAGGCGGCAGGGGCGGATAGTTGTCACGCGGACCGGGAATAATACGGTCAGGATTGGCAAAATGGGCATGCGGACTCTCATCCGCCACGCCGTTGACAAAAAGCTGCTTATTGCGAATCCGCACCTCGTCACCGGCCACGGCGACGACCCGCTTAATAAAGTCTTTGGTCTCATCTTTTGGATAGACAAAAACAACGACGTCGTCCGGTTCCGGTCGCGTCCATTCGAACACCAGGGTTTCCAAGGGATACGGCAGGCGCAGCCCATAAGCGAACTTGCTGACCAGAATATGATCCCCAATCTGGAGCGTCGGCAGCATGGAGCCGGATGGAATTTTGAACGCCTGAACAATAAAACTCCGGATAAAAAGCGCCAGCACGAGGGCGAACAGCAGCGCTTCGGTGTATTCACGAACGGCCGATTTCTGTTTTTTGGGGGTGGTCGGCGAGGCGAGCAGCCGGTCGCTTGTCTGCTGGTTCGCCAGGCCGACAGAGCCGGTCGATGCTGGGGCCGATGTTTTTTCTCTGGCCATATCCACTACTCTCTAGCCTCGCCGTTGCGTCTCACTCTCGCCCACCTGAAGCAGGGCCAGGAAGGCCTCTTGGGGAATTTCCACCCGCCCAACCTGTTTCATCCGGCGTTTGCCTTCTTTCTGCTTCTCTAGCAGCTTTCGTTTACGGGTTATATCCCCACCATAGCATTTGGAGGTGACATTTTTGCGCAACGCCTTCACGGTTTCTCGGGCGATCACCCGAGTCCCGATGGCGGCCTGGATCGCCACCTCGAACATCTGGCGCGGAATCAGGGCGCGCATTTTTTGCACGAGTTCGCGTCCACGAGCATAGGCGTGCTGGGCGTGAACGATCAGGGACAGGGCATCGACCATATCGCCGTTAATGCGGATATCGATCCGCACCAAGTTGGCCGGACGCATATCCAGGAATTCATAATCAAACGAGGCATAGCCCCGGCTGATCGATTTGATCCGGTCGTAGAAATCAACCACAATCTCGTTGAGCGGCAACTCATACTCCAGGGCGACGCGGGCAGTCCCCAGGTATTTCAGGGCGCGTTGTTCTCCGCGGCGCTCCTGACAGAGCCGCATCACATTGCCCACGTATTCTTCGGGCACATGAATACTCGCCAGAATAAACGGCTCTTGGATGGACTCGATTTCCTGGACCGGCGGGAGGGCGGACGGATTCTCGACGTGGAGGATTTCTCCCTCAAGCGTCAGGACCTGATACTCGACCGTTGGCGTGGTGGTAATGAGGTCGAGGCCGAACTCGCGTTCCAAACGCTCTTGGACGATTTCCATATGCAGCAGGCCCAGGAAGCCGCAGCGAAACCCAAACCCAAGGGCCAGCGAGGTTTCTTTCTCGTACGAAAAGGCGGCATCGTTCAAACGCAGTTTTTCGACCGCGTCGCGCAGCGCCTCGTAGTGTTTCGATTCGACCGGATACAAACCGCTAAAGACCATGGGTTTGGCCGCCTTAAAGCCCGGCAAGCTGACGGCCGCAGGACGCTGGGCTTCCGTAATCGTGTCACCCACGCGGGCTTCGCGGACCTCTTTGATGCCGGCCATGACAAAGCCGACTTCCCCTGGCCCGAGCGCCTTGACCGCTTGGGCGTGCGGAGCAAAGACCCCAACCTGCCCGACTTCATACTCTTTGCCGCTCGACATGAGCCGCATGGACATGCCGGGCCTCAGCACCCCGTCGAACACCCGGACGAGTACAACCGCCCCCTGGTAGGGATCAAACCAGCTATCGAAAAGCAGCGCCTTGAGCGGCGCGCTGGGATCGCCCTGAGGAGGCGGCATGAGCCGCAGGATGCCTTCGAGCACCTCAGAAATCCCCCGTCCTTCTTTTGCGCTGGTTAAGACCGCCTCGCTGCCGTCCAGTCCGATGATGTCTTCGAGTTCCTGCCGCACGCGCTCGGGTTCGGCGCTGGGCAGGTCGATTTTGTTAATCACGGGGAAAATTTCAAGCTGATGATCGAGCGCCAGATAGGTGTTGGCCAGCGTTTGCGCCTCGACCCCTTGGGTCGCGTCAACGACCAGGATGGCGCCCTCGCAGGCGGACAAACTGCGCGACACCTCATAGGAAAAATCAACATGACCGGGGGTATCGATCAGGTTCAGATAATAGGCAGCCCCGTCCTGGGCCTGATAGCGCAGGCGGACGGTCCGGGCTTTAATCGTAATGCCCCGCTCTTGTTCGAGCTCCATGGTGTCCAGAAACTGCGCCCCGCTTTCACGCTCGCTAATGGAGCCCGTCTGGGAGAGAAGTTGGTCGGCCAGGGTCGATTTGCCATGATCGATATGAGCGATAATGCTGAAGTTTCGGATGTGTTCACTATTCATAGGCTGTCCGCAGGGAGGCAACTGTTTTCTCAAGGCCGTCAGCCAGCGATACCAGCGGTTTCCAGTTCAGCCTGTCCGCGGCTCGGTTCCAGGACAAGACGCTGCGGCGCTGTTCTCCCGGCTTGGCGGCAGCGTACTGCGCCCGGTCGTCTGAGCCGGTTATGCGCTGTAAATGCTCGGCCAGGGTATTCACCGTCGTCTCAAGGCTCGTGCCGATGTTGAGCGCACCGGTATGGTCGGCAGTCAGGGCGGCCAGGTTCGCCTGGGCCACGTCTTCGACAAACACATAGTCGCGCGTCTGCTGACCGTCGCCGTTAATCGTAATCGTCTCTCTCGCCAGCAGGCGCTGGGTGAAAATGGCCACCACGCCGGCTTCGCCGTGGGGGTCCTGCCGCGGTCCATACACATTCGCATAGCGCAGGCTCAGCGACGGGATACCATGCTCTCGGTGGTAAAAATACAGATACCGTTCGCCGGCCAGTTTGCTGACGCCATACGGACTGATCGGACGGGTGGTATGGTCTTCGGTTGCCGGAAAGGTGTCCTGTTCCCCGTAGACCGTCCCGCCCGAAGACGCAAAAATAATGCGCCGGCACTGGGCCTGCCGCGCGCCTTCAAGAATATTGAGTAGTCCGAGAATATTCACCCGGGCGTCAAACAGCGGATCGGCGACCGAGCGACGGACATCCATTTGCGCCGCATGATGGTTGACCACCTCAATATGTTCGTCAACGAGCAGCCGCCGTACTGCGGCAGCGGTGATATCCGCGTGGACGAAGTGCGCGTCGGATGGAATATTGGTCGGCTTGCCGGTTGACAAGTCGTCGACAACCCAGACTTCGTGGCCCGCCCCGAGATAGATTTCCGCGACGTGAGAGCCGATAAAGCCCGCTCCCCCGGTGACCATGATCTTCATGCGCTGCGTCCTCTACTGAGCCGTATAGCTGCCTTTTCCGCGCCCGTGTTGCCAGAGACCGGCAGCTAACCGACCTCCAGCTTGTCCCGGAAATAGGCGATTGTTTTGCTCAGTCCGTCTTCGAGGGAGACCTTGGGATCCCACTCCAATATCCGGCGGGCAGCACTCACATCGGGTTGGCGGACTTTCGGGTCGTCCACCGGCAAAGGCTGAAACACAAGGGGACTGGCACTCCCGGTCAGCCGGATAATGGTCTCGGCAAATGCGCGGACTGATAATTCGTGCGGATTCCCCAGATTCACGGGTTGGGTGCAATCAGAGCGCAGGAGGCGGACAATCCCCTCGACCAGATCGTCCACAAAACAAAAGCTCCGGGTTTGACTCCCGTCGCCGTACACCGTTAGCGCTTCGCCCCGCAGCGCTTGGGTGATGAAATTGGGCACGACCCGGCCGTCCCCGAGGCGCATCCGTGGACCATAGGTATTAAAGATACGGACAATACGGGTCGCCACGCCGTGACTACGGTGGTAGGCCATGGTCAGGGCTTCGGCAAACCGTTTGGCCTCGTCATACACCCCTCGCGGGCCGATCGGATTCACATTGCCCCAATAATCTTCCGGCTGCGGATGGACGAGTGGGTCACCATAGACCTCGGAGGTCGAAGCGAGCAGGAAACGGGCGGCTTTCACTCGGGCCAGGCCGAGTCCTTTATGGGTGCCGAGCGAGCCCACCTTCAGGGTCTGAATCGGCAGTTCAAGGTAATCGATCGGACTCGCCGGCGAGGCAAAGTGGAGAATCGCATCAATATGGCCGCTGACGTAAATATAGTTGGTTACATCCTGGTGGACAAAGGAAAAGCGCGGATTGACAAACAGGTGGGCCACGTTGTCCATATCGCCCGTAATGAGGTTGTCCAGACACACCACCTCATCCCCGTCGGCCAGGAAACGCTCACACAGATGCGAGCCGATAAACCCGGCCCCGCCGGTGATTAAGATGCGTGCGATGACTCTTCTCCTCTCAACTCGCGCTCGGGTAGCGACGCGCGGAAACCGGGCAGTCCGCCTATTCTAACACATCCTTAATCCAGTAGACGGGCTTTTCCTGACTCTCGTGGTAGGTGCGGGACAACATCTCGGCGATCAGGCCGGTGGTCACCAACTGGACACCGGTGACCAGCAGCAGAATCCCCAAGAGCAAAATGGGCCGGTTGGCTAATTGCACATCAAACAGGAGGCGTTGTATCCCCAGGACGGTCGTTATCCCCCCGCCAACGAGGGCGGCAATCAGCCCCAGAAAGCCAAATAAATGACTCGGGCGGGTCGCATAGCTCGACATGAATTTGACGGTGAGTAAATCCAGCACGACCCATAATGTCCGGGTCAAGCCGTATTTGGAGCTGCCGTGCGTGCGCGCATGATGGCTGACCGGCAGTTCGGCAATCCGGGCGCCCATATCCCCGGCCAGGGCCGGGATAAACCGGTGCATCTCTCCGTACAGCTTGAGGCCCTTTGCCACCTCACGGCGAAACGCCTTGAGCGTACAGCCATAATCGTGCAGTTTGACCCGCGTGGTGAGCGAGATCATATGATTGGCGATCTGAGACGGGAGACGCCGGCGCAAAAACGGGTCCTGTCGATTGACCCGCCAGCCGTTCACCAGGTCATAGCCCTCGTCCAGCTTTGCCAGCAAACGCGGAATATCGACGGGATCATTCTGGAGATCGCCGTCCAGCGAAACAATGACGTCGCCGTGGGCGTATTCAAACCCTGCGGCCAGCGCCGCGGTCTGGCCGAAGTTGCGCCGAAAGCGGAGGACCTTGAGCGTATCGTCTTCGGCGTGCAGCTCGGCCAGCAGCTCACTACTCCCGTCCCGACTGCCGTCGTCGACGAGGATGAGTTCGTAACTCCAGTCCGTCGGTGCCAGTACGGCATGGACGCGCTGGCACAACGGACGCAGATTATCGACTTCATTATAGATCGGGACGACGATGGATAGGTCCATAGCGATTCGGCGCTAACGGGCTAGAATTCGGTCAGGCTCACGAACTGGCGATAGCGCGCTTCAATGGCATCCCGGCTCAGGACATGCAGGCGCCGCAGGCTGAAGTCTTCCACGGTGAACGAAGCCACCACGCTGCCGTAGACAATGGCTTTGCGCAGTCCGGCCTCGGACGTGTCGTTCGACTCGGCCAAATAGCCCAGAAACCCGCCGGCAAAGGAGTCACCCGCCCCGGTCGGATCAACCACGTCTTCCAGGGGATAGGCGGGGACGGCGAAAACCGACTGGGGGGAAAACAGTAATACCCCGTATTCGCCCCGCTTGATGAGCAGCGTCTTGGGTCCCAGGTCCAGAATCCTGCGGGCGGCTTTGACGACATTGGACTCGCCGCTGAGCATTCCCGCCTCTTCGTCGTTGATGACCAGCACATCGACCCGTTGCAGTACGGCTTCAAGCGCGGCGCGCTCATGCTCAATCCAGTGACTGATCGTGTCGCAACCGATCAGGCGCGCCCCGTCGATTTGGTCTAACACCTGACTCTGCAAGCCAGGGTCGATATTCCCCAGAAACACAAGGGGCGAGCGCCGATACTGTTCCGACAGTTGCGGAGCGAAGTCTGCAACCACATTCATCTGGAGGTCCAAGGTGTCTCGGATGTTGAGATTTTCATGATAGCGGCCGGCCCACCGAAACGTCCGTCCCGCGCCGACCTCCAACCCGTCCAGGTTGATATTCGGCGCGGTCAGAGTTGCCCGCGCCTCTGCGGGAAAGTCGTCACCAATAACGGCAACAACGTTGACCGGCGCAAAATAGCTCGCCGCGACGGCGAAATAGGCCGCCGAGCCACCCAGGACTTCGTCAGCCCGACCGGACGGCGTTTCAATCGAATCCAGGGCGACCGAACCGACAACCACGATGCTCATGCCAGCCTCTTTGTGTTTATCCATTCATGTATTTCCCAATAATCGGCTCGAGTTCGTGTTTCAGCGTCTCTGGAATCATCGCCCGGTCGGTGATGATCGCATTTGTGAGCGCGGTTTCGCAGCCGCACACCCGCTCGGGAGACAGCCGCCCGGCAGTGTCCCGGACAATGCTTTGAGCGGTGACAACATTTTTATTCAGAATTGCCAGCACCTCTTCTATCACCACATCGCCGGCCTCGGTATTCCAGCAGTCGTAATCGGTTGCCATGGCCAGGGTGGCAAAACAGATTTCGGCTTCACGCGCCAGCTTGGCTTCCTGGAGATTCGTCATGCCGATGATGTCAGCCTCCCAGCTCCGATACAGCAGAGACTCGGCCCGCGTGGAAAATTGCGGACCTTCCATACAGATATACGTTCCTCCTTGATGAACGGATATGTTCAGGCTATCACTCGCCTCAACCAAAGCCTGCGATAAGAGCGGACACACCGGGTCGGCAAAGGCGACGTGGGCGACAATGCCGCGGCCAAAGAAGGTACCGATGCGTCCACGGGTGCGGTCGATAAATTGGTCCGGGATGACGATATGGCCGGGCGCAATCTCCTGCCTCAGACTGCCCACCGCACTGACGGCAATCAGACGCCGAACGCCCAGCTTTTTCATCCCGTAGATATTGGCGCGAAAATTCAGCTCGGAGGGCAGGAGACGATGGCCGCGGCCGTGACGCGGCAGGAAAACCACGCGAATGCCGTCCAGCTCGCCGACAAAATATTCGTCCGACGGAGCCCCGAACGGCGTCTCAACGCTCACCCATTCGCCGTGTTCAATGGCGTCCATCTGATACAGACCGCTGCCACCAATAACTCCAAGCGTGATCATACTACCCTCTTGTCCTATGCCGCTTGCTCCAGAGGCGCGGCGAGTTGCCCACACGCGGCCTGGACATCCTGGCCTCGACTTTCGCGGATGCTGGCATGAATGCCCCGGTCGAGTAAGATTTGCCGAAAACGCAGCAGTCGGTTGCGCGGCGAGGCGGAAAATGCGGTCCCGGGGAAGGGGTTAAACGGAATGAGATTGACCTTGGCCCGGATGCCATGCAGGAGCGCCACCAGGCGTTTGGCGTCGGCCTCGGCGTCATTCACCCCATTCAGCAAGGTGTAGGCAAAGGTAATCCGATTGCGCGGTGCCAGCGGGAAGGCGCGACACGCCTCAAATACCGCGGCTAAAGGATAACGCCGATTAATCGGTATTAACCCATCGCGCACGGCATCGGTTGTTGCACTCAAGGATATGGTCAGGTTGACCAGGGTGTCGTGCAACACCCGCTGCATTTGCGGCACGAGTCCAACCGTCGATACGGTGACGCGGCGGGGGGAGAGGTGGTACCCCCAGGCGGCTGTCAGAATGGTGACGGCCTTCACCACCTGAGCGTAATTGGCCAAGGGTTCGCCCATGCCCATAAAGACGACGTTGGTCACCGCTTGGTGTTGGGGCCGTCGGTACTCGACTTCCCAGATTTGGCTGACTATTTCTCCGGCAGTCAGGTCGCGCACGGGCCGGACTCGGGCGGTTGCACAGAACTGACAACCCATCGCACAGCCGGCCTGGGAAGAGATGCACAGCGTCCGGCGGTGCTCACTCGGAATAAAAACACTCTCAATCCGACGTCCGTCGGCCAGGCTGAAGAGATATTTTTCCGTGCCATCAGCCGCCGTGGTTTGTTTACTACAATCCAAACGCGCGATGCTAAAGTGCTGCGCCAGCTCCTCGCGCAGGGCCAGGGACACATTACTCATCTGCCGCACGTCGGTGAGCCGGTGGTGATATACCCACTTCAAAATTTGCTGCGCCCGAAAAGATTTGTGGCCGCGCGCGATCAGCCAACGGGCCAGTTCGTCTTGGGTGAAATCTTTGATATCCATATCGATCAGACAGACACTCACGGGTCACGGGGCAAGCCTCAGACGCGGCAGAAGCGACTCAGGCGAGTTCCAGCCCACTAAAGAAATAACCGATCTCCCATTGGGCAGTTTCGGGCGCATCGGAACCATGCACGGCATTCTGTTCGATATTCGTGGCAAAGTCTTTCCTGATTGTGCCCGCATCCGCCTCAGCCGGGTTGGTCGCGCCCATAATTTTCCGGTGGGCGAGAATGGCCCCTTCCCCCTCAAGCACGGAGACGAGAATCGGACCCGAGGACATGAAGTCGGTCAGGCTGCCAAAAAATGGGCGTTCTTTATGGACCGCATAAAAGCCTTCGGCCTCGGCTTTACTCAGGGCAACCAGCTTGGTGGCCACGATTGTGAGCCCGGCGGCTTCAAAACGGCGGAGAATTTCACCCATGACATGCTTCTTGACGGCGTCAGGCTTTATAATGGAGAGAGTTCGTTCGGTCATACGCGTCCTTTCTTGTCCTCCAAGAGAGTCTATCCACGCCCGCTACAGGGGTCAATGTTCATCCTAGGGTCTGCTCTCAGGGCAGATTGAGCGGGGGCGGGAGAGGAGTGAAATACAAGCCGCAACTGCGATAGGCTTGTTGCACCGCCCGCCAGTCGGGGCTCTCCGCTACCAGGGCGAGACCGGCAAGCGCATGGCAGGCTTCGGCCTGATAGCCGAAGCGCTGAGCCAGGTCGGAGCAGCGGGCAAATGCGACCGCGGCTTGTTTGTGCTTTCCTTGTAAAAACGCTAATTCTCCGGTTCCCAGACGACAGTAGACCGTGCCGCGGATGTCGCGTGTCTCGCGGAAGAGCTGTTGCGCCCGGCCGAACGTCGCTCGGCTGCGTTCATAGTCACCCTGCATTTTGAAGACCGTGGCCATCGCCCAGACCGTATAGGCAAAGCTGGCCTTATCCCCGATCCGCCGGTATAAGCGCTCGGCTTTGGCAAAGAGCCGCAAGGCGGGTGTAAACTCTTGACGCATACGGGCAGCGTTGCCCAGGCCGCAGTAGGAATAGGCCCGGCCGTACACATCGTCTTCAACCTCAAACACCTCGTTGGCTTCGGCGTAATAGTTCTGGGTATCCGCAAATCGGCCCATTAAACGCGAGGCGCCCCCCAGACCGCACAGCGCATATCCGGCGCCCAGCGGGTCGCCCTCACGTTCGGCGAGTCGGCGGGCGTGTTTGAAATGGCTCAGCGCTTTTTTGAGGTCGCCACAGAAGCGGTACGTCCCGCCCATGGCCCAGACAATAAAGCCCTCCCGGTCGTACACCTGGGCTTGACGATAGCGGCTCCGCGCCTCGGCCAGATACGGCAAGGCCTGCTGCGGGTTCCCCTGGGCACGGACGCTGAGGCCGATACCGGCCAGACTGTCCGCTCCCCCTTCCACGTCAGCCAGACGGCCAGCCAGACGCCCGGCCCGCTCATAGGCGCGTTTGGCCAGCCCGAATTGTCCCTGCATGCGCAGACAATCGCCAATACCGAGCTGAGCATCGAGCTCACATTCCCCCATATCCACGGCCTTTGCGGCCTGGCGCGCCTGGCGGTAGAGCGCCAGCGCTTCGGCAAAGCGGCTCTTCTGGCGGGCGCGTTCGCCTTGCTGAAACAGGGCCTGGGGTGTGTGGTCCAGCGGTGTTGACATGAAACTCGTAGGGGCGGTTCGTGAACCGCCCCCCCTGTTTGGCAAGATTCGGGTCGGCCCGCAGCCCTCAGCCCAGGGCGGCCGCCATGGTTTTGCCCATCTCGGCCGGACTCGAAATAATAGCCACCCCGGCCTCCCGGAAGGCCTGGACCTTCTCGGCCGCGGTTCCCTTGCCGCCGGCAATAATCGCCCCGGCGTGTCCCATGCGTTTGCCTTTCGGCGCGGTTTGGCCGGCGATAAACGCCGCGACCGGCTTGGTCATATGCGCCTTGATAAACGCGGCGGCCTCTTCTTCCGCCGAACCGCCAATTTCACCAATCAGCACCACGCCCTCGGTTTGGGGGTCGTCTTGAAAGAGCCGTAAGATATCGATAAAGCCGGTGCCGTTGACCGGGTCGCCGCCTATCCCGACGCACGACGACTGGCCGATACCCAACTGGGTGAGTTGATGCACAGCTTCATACGTCAGGGTTCCACTGCGCGACACCACGCCGATGGCTCCGGGGGTGTGGATATAGCCCGGCATGATCCCGATCTTGCACTCACCTGGGGTAATCACGCCGGGGCAGTTGGGACCAATCAGGCGGGACTTTTTGCCGGCCAAATAGCGCTTGACCCGGACCATGTCGAGCACCGGAATCCCCTCGGTAATGCAAATCACCAATTCCACCTCGGCATCGACCGCTTCCATGATGGCGTCGGCGGCAAACGGCGGCGGTACATAGATAACGGAGGCGTTGGCCCCCGTTTCCGCAACCGCCTCCACAACCGTATTGAAAATAGGAATACTCTCGAAATCCGTGCCGCCGCGACCGGGCGTGACCCCGGCCACCATCTGGCTGCCGTAGTCTCGACAGCCTCGGGTGTGCAGTTGGCCGGTTGCGCCGGTAATTCCCTGCGTCAGGACCTTGGTGTCTGTATCAACAAGAATGCTCACGAGCGTGCTCCTCGACTTCTCAGCCTGCGAATTGGACGAACGGTTGAGCCGCTGCGGCCTAGGCGCCTATCGCCTCGACGATCTTCTTTGCACCGTCGGCTAAATCGTCCGCGGGAATGATAGCCAGCCCCGACTCGGCCAGAATCGTTTTGCCCAACTCGACATTCGTGCCCTCCAGGCGAACGACCAAGGGGACCGACAGATTCACTTGCTTGGCGGCTTCAACCACCCCGTTGGCCACCACATCGCAGCGCATAATCCCACCAAAAATATTGACCAGAACGCCTTTGACATTCTCGTCCGACAGAATAATCTTGAACGCCTCGGTGACTTTTTCGGTGGTCGCGCCCCCGCCGACATCCAAAAAGTTGGCCGGCTCGGCCCCGTAGTGTTTGATGATATCCATGGTCGCCATCGCCAGCCCGGCCCCATTGACCATGCAGCCGATATTGCCGTCCAAGGCAATATAATTGAGGTCAAACCTGGAGGCGGCGACCTCTTTCTCGTTTTCCTCGGTCACATCCCGCATCTCACGGATATCGGCCTGACGGAACAGCGCGTTGTCATCAAAACCCATCTTGGCATCCAGGGCTAAAAGGTCGCCGGATTTCGTCAGCACCAGCGGATTAATCTCGGCCATGGAGGCATCGCTCTCGGAAAATGCCCGGTATAAGCCGTGCATGAAGGCCACGGCTTTGTTGACCGCGTCTTTGGGCAGGCCCAGGCCGTAGGCGAGCTGGCGGCCCTGGAAAGCCCCAAAGCCAACGGCCGGATCAATGGTCGCGCGCAGAATCTTCTCGGGCGCGCGCGCGGCCACTTCCTCAATCTCTACGCCGCCCTCGGAACTGACCATCATCGTCACCCGCGAGGTCGCACGGTCAATGACCATGCCCAGATAGAACTCTTTATCAATATCACAGCCCTGCTCAACAAAGACCTTTTGGACTTCCTTGCCCTCGGGCTCGGTTTGGTGCGTCACCAGGGTGGTGCCCAGCAGCGCCGCCGCGTGTGCGCGGGCTTCCTGCGGCGTCTTGGCCAGCTTGACCCCACCGGCCTTGCCACGCCCACCGGCATGAATCTGGGCTTTGACGACACACAGACCACCGCCCAGTTCCTGGGCCGCGGCTTCGGCTTCGTCCGGGCTTGTGGCGACCCTGCCGTCCAACACGGCCACCCCATTTTTCCGCAATATCTCTTTTGCTTGGTATTCGTGAATATTCATACACTCTTACCTGACTGGGGGAGATTACTCGCCCTTCTCCAGGATGGCGTCCATGGCCGTCAGCAGTTCGCGCACATGGCCGACGGACACCTCCATCTCTTGTTTTTCTTTGTCGCTCAGGTCCACTTCAATGACGCGCTCAACGCCGCCGGCACCGATGGACACCGGGACGCCAAAGTATACGCCGTCAATGCCGTATTCGCCTTCGAGGTAGGCGGCGCAGGGCAGAATTTGTTTTCTGTCCTGCAGATAGGCCGCCGCCATCTGTACTGCGGCCGAAGCCGGAGAATAAAACGCCGAGCCCGTCTTGAGCAAGGCCACAATCTCACCGCCGGCCTGACGGGTGCGCTGCTCAATTTCTTCCAAACGGGCCGCCGAGATCAGTTTCTCGACCGGCACCCCGCCGACCTGGCAATAGCTGCGCACCGGGACCATGTCGTCGCCGTGACCGCCCAGGACCATAGCCGTCACATTCTGGACAGACACGCCGAGTTCCTGGGCAATAAAGGTCCGGTAGCGGGCGGAGTCCAGGATACCGGCCTGGCCCACAACCCGGTTCTTGGGGAAACCGGTCACGCGCTTGGTCAGGGTCACCATGGCATCCAGCGGATTGGTAATCACAATCACCAGCGAATCCGGCGCATATTGCTTGATATTGCTGGACACATCACTCATGATCTTGCAGTTAATGCCCAGCAGGTCGTCCCGACTCATGCCCGGCTTGCGGGCAATGCCGGCCGTCACGATGCAGACATCCGCGCCGACAATATCGGCGTAGCTGGTCGTCCCGCTAATGTTGGCGTCATAGCCTTCAATCGGCCCGGCTTCGAGCATATCCAGGGCCTTGCCCTGAGGCAGGCCATCAATCACGTCAAACAGGACTACGTCGCCAAGTCCCTTGAGCACGCACAGGTGGGCAAGCGTGCCGCCGATATTTCCCGCGCCAATGAGTGCGATTTTCTTCCGCGCCATAATATTCTTCCCTCCGGTCTCACATCCATGAATAATATAGAAGGAGGACAGTCAGGACGGCTGTCCTCATCTCAATCCGCTGAGATATTGCTTGTTCGGCAAGGTTTTGGGGCAGGATGCCAAAATTCCCACCGCCTGTCTAGGCCGGAAGGGTGCTGAAAGACTCGATTTTGTCGCCTGGGAGGCGGAACGGTCGCGCTTCGTTATCCGGAGAGCACCAAGGAGCAACCCATCTTCATCGACCCAACTCTCCAGAACGTTGTTTCAGCCGGTTTCGTTCGGCGTCGGAGCGGCGGATATAGTGAGGAACGAGCTGGGAGGCGTCGTCGTGATCTCCCTGTTTGAATCGCGTCCAGGCCAAGCGGGCGACAATGCTGCCGCGGGGCGGGACAGCGGCCAGCGGCAGAAACTGTGCCTGTGCCCCGCAGTGGGCTCGAAGTATTTCACCGTAGCGCTCAACGCCATCCCCAACAAAGAGGCAGGGCGCACCGATGTGGCTGGCCAGCTCTTCGGGCGAGAGGACCATATCGTCAGTCAGACGGCTCATTTGCCCTTGGGCGTCACGCGCAAAGAAGGCGGCATACACTTCGCGCTTGCGCGCGTCCAGCACAACGCACAGCCTGCCGCTCCAGTGTGTCACTGCATGGGCAAGCGTGAGGAGGGTCGAGACACCGGCAACCCGCGGCGACAGGGCATAGGCAAAACCTTTTGTCGTGCCAAGCGCGATGCGCAGACCGGAGAAGGCTCCAGGGCCGATCGTCACCCCTATGCCTGCGATCTCAGGCAGGCTGACGTGTGAGCGCTCAAGGACGCACCGGATCAAGGGTAAGAGACTTGCCGCATGACTCGCCGTAGCGCCACCTGACTGTTCGGCCAGCACCCGGCCGTCCCGTATCAGGCCGACACTCGCAATCGGGGTCGCCGCGTCAATGCCGAGAACAAGCATGTCGAGCGATCAACTGACCAGGCGTGAAATATCGTTGTAGAAGACCAGGACGATGAGCGAGACAATAAGCAGGAAGCCGACGCGCAGAGCCATCTCTTTGGAACGATTGCTCAACGGACGACCCATGAGGAGCTCAATCAGCATCAGCAACAGATGACCACCGTCAAGGATGGGGATAGGCAGCAGATTAAAGATGGCCAGGTTGACGTTCACGATAGCCGTGAAACGCAGTAAATAATCCAATCCCAGACGGGCCTGCTGCCCAGCCACCTGGGCAATGAGAATGGGGCCGCCCAGCTCTTTGGTTGAAACCTCCCCGGTCACCAGCTTTGCAACGCTGTCCAAAATGAGGTGCGTCCACAGCCAGGTTTGTTCAGCTCCGAGCGTCACCGCGCGCCCGACCGTGACCGGTTCGGTCGTAAAGGCGCGCTCAATACCAATCACGTAGACTTGTTCGCCGACGGGGTTGTCACGCAGTTGGGGGGTTACCGGTGTGACAATAATCTGGCCGTGGTTCGCTTTTTTCATGACGAGCTGAATCTCATTCCCGTTGCTGTGCTGAATTTGCTCAGCCAGTTCCTCCCAGGTGTGGACGGCCACCCCATCGACTTTGAGGATCTCGTCTTCCGGTTCGAGACCGGCCGCTTCCGCGGGCATGTTCGCCACGACGCCACCGACCGTGGGCTGATCGAGCGGGACATTGACGCCGAATTGGGCAAAGGCCAGACTAAAGACAACGAAAGCCATCAGAAAGTTGGCCGCTGGCCCGGCAGCGACAATCAGAAAACGTTTGGGCAAGGATTTATGGGTGAAGGAACGGTGGCGGTCAGCCTCATCCACCTCCTCACCGATTTCCTCTCCAATCATCTTCACATAGCCACCCAGAGGAATGGCGCTGAGTACATACTCCGTTTCGCCGACCGTACGACCCAGGAGTTTCGGGCCAAATCCGAGCGAGAAGCGCTCAACCCCGACACCGGCCCATTTAGCGGTCAGAAAGTGCCCCAATTCGTGCACAAAAATAATTAACCCAAAGACAACAATCACTCGTAGCGCAACGTCAAAAGTCGAAAGATCCATGTCCGCGTGCTCCTCAGTTTTCGAGCCAGATTTAATACCACAGCGTAGTATAGTAATAGATAAAGGCAATCGGGAAAAGCAAACTATCGATACGATCAAGCACGCCGCCGTGGCCGGGAAAGAAACGGCCCGAGTCTTTTGCGCCGCAGGCGCGCTTCAAGGCAGACTCACACAGGTCACCCAACTGGGCGAGCAACCCCACAAGAAGGGCAAGCGCCACTAATTCGAGCGCCGATCGATTGAACAGCAGATACTGCCAGGCGATGAGCGCGGCGACGCCGTTCCCGCAGAGCGATCCGACGCCGCCGGCTATGGTTTTGCCGGGGCTGATATGCGGCAGCAGTTTCCGCTTGCCCCATAGCCGTCCGACGGCATATCCCCCGCTGTCTCCAAGCATGGCCACCAGCAGTATGAAAAAAACCCAGGCCGCGCCTTCCGGGCCGCGGTGTATCCACACCACGTGCGGAAAAAGAAACCCAATATACACCACGCCCAGCACGCCCAGGCTGGTTGTCTGGATTCCCCGCGCGGGCTGACGGTCTCGCAGACTCAGGATAAAAATCAGGATAAAACCAAGGCTCAATGCGGCGCCGACGAGCCGCGTATCGCCCGCTAGCATGCTGAGTGCGACCAGCAGGCCCCACAGTTCGCCACTGAGCGGAGGGAGGCTGGATTGGGCGCGCGTGAGTGAGAAGTATTCACCTAAGCCGACACCGGTCAGAACCAGAATGGCACTCGCAAAGCCCCAGGCCGGAGCATAGCCTATCAGGAAGATCAGAAGGGGGAGCGCGCCCGCTGCGGTCAGGAGCCTAGTGCGCAGCACGTTTGAGCCCGGTCCCAATCAGCTGCTCGGCCGTCCGACCGAAACGCCGATCCCGCTGTTGATAGTCAGCCAGGGCCTGCAAGAAGGCGTCGCGGTCGAAATCTGGCCACAGGGTATCGGTCACATAGAGTTCCGTGTAGGCCAACTGCCAGAGCATGAAGTTACTGATCCGGAACTCCCCACTGGTCCGAATCAGGAGGTCCGGGGCGGGAATATCCGCCGTCCACAGAGATTGTTCGATAGCCTGTTGGTCAATCTCGAATGGCCTCAGTTGTCCCGCCTGTACGGCAGTCGCCAGCGTCTGTACGGCGGCAACGATTTCTTCTCGCGCACCATAGCTCACGGCGAGGACAACCGTCAGGCCGGTGTTGTCTTGGGTGGCCGCAATCACGTCAAGCAGCGATTTCCGAACAGTCGCTGGAAGGCGGCCCAGATCACCAATAGCCCGCAGGCGGATATTGTAGCGCATCATCCGGCGCAATTCCGTCCGCAGATAGCGATTGAGGAGCCCCATAAGCGCCCGGACTTCACGCGGCGGCCGCTGCCAGTTCTCCGAAGAGAACGCGTAGAGGGTCAGATACGACAGGCCGATGCCGCGACTCGTCTCGACAATATTGCGGACCGCTTCTTTCCCGCGCTTGTGGCCCTCAATGCGACTCAGCCCGCGTCGCTGCGCCCACCGTCCGTTGCCATCCATAATGATGGCAACGTGACGGGGCAATTGGTCTTTCTCAATAATAACGCTCACGCGTGCAAATAGTGGGTTAGAATGGATTGCTCACCTGGACAGCCACAGGGAAACACCAACCCTTATACCGCCATCAACTCTTCCTCTTTGAGCTTGAGGATATGGTCAAGTCTTTCGATATATTCAGTCGTCATCTTTTGTACACGCTCCTGGGCGGCGTGCAATTCGTCTTCGGTAATTTCTTTCTCTTTTTGCATTTCCTTCAGATAGTCGTTGGCATCGCGTCTGTGGTTCCGTATAGAAACCCGGTAGTCCTCCGCGCTTTTACGGATTTTTCGGACAAAATCTTTCCGCCGCTCTTCGGTGAGTTCGGGGATAGGGACGCGAATGATTTCCCCATCGTTGACCGGAGTCAGGCCTAAGTCGGCCTGATAAATCGCCTTTTCCACGTCCCCGATGATGTTTTTTTCGTAGGGCTGCACGACAAGCAGGCGGGCTTCTGGTGCGGACAAAGAGGCGAGTTGATTGAGTGGGGTTGGGGAGCCGTAATACTGGACCAGCACCCCTTCGATTAACGCCGTGGAGGCCCGACCGGTGCGAACCTTCGAAAACTCGACCCGGAGCGACCCCAGCGTGCGCTCCATTTCCTGCTTCATTTGTTCCAAAACTTCGGCGCTCATAGCTCCCCCCCGTTGACCACCGTTCCAATAGGCTCTCCACGTACCACCCGCTGGATATTACCAGGCTCAAGCATACTGAACACAATAATGGGGAGATGATTATCCATACACAAGGATATCGCAGTGGAGTCCATAACCTTGAGGTTTTGCTGCAAGACTTCAAGATAGGTCAGGGTTTGATACCGCTCGGCCGTCGGATCTTTCAGCGGGTCAGCACTATAGATCCCATCGACCTTGGTTGCTTTGAAAATAGCTTGGGCCCCAATTTCCATCGCCCGCAAGCCGGCTGCGGTGTCCGTGGTAAAATACGGATTACCGGTACCAGAGGCAAAAATAACGATACGGCCTTTCTCAAGATGGCGCGTTGCGCGCCGTCTAATATACGGTTCCGCCACCTGCGCTACTGCCAGGGCTGACATCACGCGCGTCGGGACCTCCAGGCTCTCCAAGGCTTCCTGCATGGCTAAGCTATTGATCACCGTGGCCAGCATCCCCATATAATCGCCGGTCGCCCGCGCAATCCCTCTTGAGCTCGCGTCTACTCCACGCAGGATATTTCCTCCACCCAGGACCAGAGCGATCTCACACCCCAGCGCATGAATCTCCTGAATCTCTCTCGCGATACGAGTTAAGACACCGTCGTCAATCCCATAGCCGCGTTTGCCAGCGAGCGCTTCTCCTCCCAACTTGAGCAGGACGCGCTGGTATGGTGCAGACTTCGTCGCCATGCGACCTACTCAGTCCCTTTTTCAGCCGTACCTGCTTCTCCAATTTGGAAACGCGCAAACCGGTGGACGACAATATTTTCGCCCGTCTTACTCACCGCATCATTGACAAGCTCTTGGACGGTTTTGCGCGGCTCCCGAATATAGGCTTGTTCGAGCAGACACACTTCGCTGTAAAACTTCTCGACTTTCCCGGAGACGATCTTCTCAATAACCTGCGCCGGCTTTCCGGACGCCTCGGCCTGGGTCTGGTAGACCGCCCGCTCCCGCTCGAGCTCTGCCGCAGTGATGTCTTCCCGACGCACGCAGCCCGGATTTGCGGCTGCCACTTGCATCGCAAGATCCTTGACAAGCTGTTGGAACTCCTCAGTCCGGGCCACAAAGTCGGTCTCACAATTGACTTCAACCAAGACGCCGATCTTACCCCCACCGTGAATATAGGAGCCAACCACTCCCTGCTCTGCCGCGCGTCCAGCCCTCTTTGCGGCAGCGGCCAATCCTTTCTCACGAAGAAAGTCAATGGCTTTTTCAATATCACCGCTATTTTCGGCGAGCGCTTTTTTACAGTTGACAATGCCAGCACCCGTCCGCTCGCGCAGTTCCTTGACCTGGGCCATCGAAATAGCGCTCACGCCTCGCCCCCTTCCGCCACAGGCGTCGCCTCCGTCGGAGCGCCTGCGGCCTGCGCCTCGGGAGACGGCGCAGGAGCTGCTGTCGCAGCCTGTCCGGCTTGCGCTCCAGGCTCTATCGGCTCGACCAGGCCTGCGGACGGGTCTCCCGGTCCGCTCGGATCATCGGGTCCGCCTTGCTGCTCTTGGTAGAGCGCCCGTCCTTCTATGGATGCGTCGGCTATCGCCTCCACAAAGAGACGAATGGCACGAATGGCGTCATCGTTCCCTGGGATTTTATGCGTGATCTGGTCCGGATCGCAGTTGGAGTCAATCGCGGCGACAACCGGCAGACCGAGCTTATTCGCCTCCCGCACAGCGATTTCTTCCTTCTTGGTATCAACCACAAACATCGCATCAGGCAGCTTGCGCATGGTTTTGATACCACCTAACACACTCATCAGCTTATCCCGCTCCCGGCTGATCCCCAAGCGTTCTTTCTTCGTCAGCGCGTCAGCAATCGCGGCTGTCTCAAGCATCTCTTCGACTCGTTTCAGGCGATCGATGGACTTCCGGATAGTTTGAAAGTTGGTTAACATCCCGCCCAGCCAGCGGTTATTGATATAAAACATCCCACACCGCTCGGCTGCCTCGCGCACGACTTCCTGGGCTTGTTTCTTGGTCCCGACAAAAAGAATCTGACCACCATCTGCGACCAGATCACGAATGACGCCGCACGCGTCACGCAACATGCCCACGGTCTGCTGCAAGTCGATGATGTGGATGCCGTTTCGGGCGCCAAAAATATAGGGCTTCATCTTGGGGTTCCAGCGACTCGTCTGGTGGCCGAAGTGCACCCCAGCTTCAAGCAGTTGCTTGATCGTAATTTCAACCATGTACAGGTCACCTTTCTTTCTTCACTATGGGTGGAATATTCTTAATTCCAGGGAGGAATTTTGTATCAAAGGCGAAAAATATTTGCAACGCGCCAGAGAAGGCTATTGATTCATGGACTCAAGAAATTCCTGATTATCCTTGGTCGCCTGGATTTTATCCATAAAAAATTCCATTGCTTCGACGGCGTTCATTTGGGTCAACAATTGTCTGAGAAGCCGCATTCGGTCCAAGGTCTTCTTAGTCAGCAACATCTCTTCCTTGCGTGTCCCGGAGCGGCCAACATCCATGGCCGGGAAAATCCGCTTATCCATCAGGCGGCGGTCCAGGTGGATTTCCATATTACCAGTCCCTTTGAATTCTTCAAAGATGACTTCATCCATACGACTGCCGGTATCGACCAGGGCCGTCCCGATAATGGTTAAGCTTCCCCCATCTTCAATGTTCCGTGCCGCTCCAAAGAATTTTTTCGGCATCCGTAAGGCATTGGCATCGACACCACCCGACAGCAATTTCCCACTCGGCGGAACCACCGCGTTATTCGCGCGCGCTAAGCGGGTAATACTGTCGAGTAAGACGACAACGTCTTTTCCGTGCTCGACCAGACGTTTTGCCTTTTCCAGGACCATTTCCGCCACCTGCACGTGCCGATTCGCCGGTTCGTCAAACGTCGAACTCACGACCTCGGCACGGACTGAGCGCTGCATATCGGTGACTTCCTCCGGTCGCTCGTCAATCAATAAGACGATCAAAATGACCTCTTTATGATTGTGCACAATGCCATGCGCCAAATTTTGCAGCATCATGGTCTTGCCCGTACGAGGAGCGGCAACGATCAAACCACGCTGCCCCTTGCCTATGGGAGTGAACAGATCAATGGTCCGTGTGGTATATTCCTCAAGATTGTGCTCAAGCCGGAGTTGTTCTTCCGGGTAGAGCGGCGTCAAATTGTCGAAGAGGATTTTGTCTCGGGCGCGTTCGGGTTCCTCATAGTTCGTGGCTTCAACTTTCAGCAAGGCAAAATAGCGCTCGCCTTCTTTGGGCGGACGGATTTGCCCGGCCACGACGTCTCCGGTCCGTAAACTAAACCGCCGAATCTGGCTCGGGGACACATAAATATCATCCGGCCCCGGCAGATAATTGTAGTCGGGAGAACGGAGAAAACCGAACCCGTCAGAGAGAATCTCTAACACCCCCTCGCCGTAGATAAAGCCGCTCTGCTCGGCCTGGGCTTGGAGAATAGAAAAAATCAAGTCTTGTTTACGAAGACTGGACGCTCCCTCGACATCAAAATTTCGGGCGATCTCCGCCAGCTCTTCAATTTTCTTTGATTTCAGAGACTTCAGGTTCAGACCGACATCTTCGCCGTCTCCATTAATGCGAACCTCCTGGAGTCCATTGGCATTATTAGTCTTTGCGGCCGTTCGACCCATATCTTCCTCCTCATTGTCTGCAGTAGTAAACTGGAGGGACGTATCCTTGGTATTACGCATTGCCGAGGCATATCCGCCTCGGACGCCGATTGCCCGTGTTAGGGGAAAACCCATCAAGAAATAGCAGTATGACCGGTGAGAAATTCTTTTTCGGGGCGGTCTACAGAGGACGGTTTATCGGCTGAGAGATTCTTTCATATAATACATCATCACAAACCTGTCAACGAAAAGACTCACTCCCAGACAGCGGCCAATTCCAGTAGGAGACCAGCAAAATCAGCGGGATAAGGCGCCTGAAGTGTCATCACGGTATGGTCTTGGGGGTGCCTGAATTCAATCGCCTCAGCGTGCAGTGCCTGACGGGGAAAGTGCCGAATCTCAGCGGGCAGTGTTTTCTCCATACGCCGAGAGCCATACAGCGCATCTCCAATAATAGGGTGGTTGAGCGCAGCCAGATGAACCCGCAGTTGGTGGGTCCGGCCAGTCTTGGGAAAGAGCTGGACAAGGGACACGGTGCGACACGACTCCAGGACTTCATACCGACTGACCGCCGGACGGCTCTTCCGGGCGTGGATGGACATTTTTTTCCGGTCATGGGGATGCCGACCAATAGGAAAAGAGATCTCCCCCTCAGGCTGCGACGGGCAACCGACCACGACCGCGCGGTAGGTTTTGCGCACCTGTCTCGACTTAAACTGCTCGGCCAGGGCTTCCAGCGCCGCCGGATTCTTTGCGACGAGCAAGACGCCGGACGTGTCTTTATCCAGTCTATGGACGATCCCCGGACGGAGCGAGGCTGCCTCGACATTCCATCCCCAGTAGGACAGCAAGGCGTTCACCACCGTCCCGTGCCACTGCCCAGGAGCGGGATGCACAACCATACCGGACGGTTTGTTAATCGCGGCCAGACTGTCATCTTCATACAAGATATCGAGCGGAATATCTTCGGGCGTAGCAGTCGGTGGTTGGGAAAGCAGGGGAGAGATTTCTATGCTTTCACCGCTGCGGACAGGATAGCTCGCCTTTTGGGGAGTGCCGTCTACCAAAACATGGCGACGGGTAATTAACAGTTTTGCCTGGGACCGACTGATCTCCGCCAGGGAGGCAACCACCAAGTCCAAACGCTGACTGACTCGGGCGAGCGGAACCCGAAAATATTGGACTGTCACGAGGGAGTATTTCCAGTCGAGGAGAGGAAGCGACGCGCCCGGTCGGCATCCTCTCGTATCTGCTGTACGAGTTCTTCGATCGACGAGAACTTGCGCTCTGCTCGGAGGTGCTTGACAAAGCTCACCCGCAGGCGTTTTCCGTACAGGTCGGCGGAAAAGTCAAAGAGGTTCGTTTCAACCGTTCTCTGATTTTCGCCAAAAGTGGGATTCACCCCAACATTTGCTACGGCATGATACTCTCCGTCGCCCACACCAGCCCGGACCGCGTACACGCCATTCGGTAACAGGACTGAGGTCCGAGGACGGATATTCGCCGTCGGGAATCCGATCTGCCGACCGCGCCGAAATCCCTGAACAACCCGGCCGCTGACCGCATACGGCTGCTCTAGCAGGATGCTTGCCTCGTGCAGTTTGCCAGCCTGGAGCAGTGAGCGCACGGCGGTACTGCTGACCTCTTGCTGTCCCACCGTAACCGACCCTATGACCTCGACCTCAAATCCCCACCGTTTTCCCAGGGCACTCAGCAGGCCGGCATTGCCGGCCCGGTCCCGGCCAAAACTGAAATTATGGCCGACCAAAATCTTTTCTACGCCAATTGAGTCGAGCAGATATTGACGCACAAACGCTTCGGGGGCGAGCTGAGAAAAGTCGGGCCCAAACCGCTGTAATACGACCCCATCAACACCTAACTCAGCAATCCTGCGGAGCTTCTCACGTAAACTGAGAATTAACGGCACCGGACTGCCGGGCCGCAACACCGAAAGAGGGTGAGGGTAAAATGTCATAGCCAGAGCGGTCCCCTGGCGCGCTCGGGCTGCTTCGATAAGCCGAGCGAGAATCCTCCGGTGGCCTAAGTGCACTCCATCGAAATTTCCGAGCCCAATGACCGGATGGGGGAGCGGCGCGTGGCGCGTGGCGTGGCGGATAATTTTCATGCTGAGTGCCCCGAAGAAGTCCAGGGGCGGGTATGCTAACGCCCAAGCGTCCGGAGCATGGTTTGGGCTTCAACCGTTTGGGCAGCGGACGGGTGGTCGCTGACGAGTTTCTGAAGAATCAGGCGGGCATCAGTCTTGTCTCCAATCGCAAGAAATGCCTGGGCTTGCCGGAGGAGGGCTGCGGCAACGCGATCACCCCGTCGGTATGAGAGGACATCGTTAAACTCAAGGATGGCTCGATTATAGTCATTCTGGACGTAATGGCTCTCGCCTATCCAATACTGTGCATCATCTGCCATTTGGGATTCAGGGCAACGCCGCTGAAAGGTACGGAATTCCTGAATCGCCGGATTATATTTCCGGTCTTGAAAGAGCCGGACTGCTCTGCGGTAGAGGTCTTGACACTCCGGGGTATCATTAGTCGAGGGCGAGGGTGGAGGCGTTCTCGGCGGATCCCAAGGCAGGGCGGACGGGCTGGTCTGCGTCCGAGGGCTGGGTAAAGCAGGTTCGTCCGATCCATACTCGGGTCTGCGTCTCACGGAACGCATCTGGCCTTCAAGGGCGACTAAACGTTTCTCAAGGCTGCGCAGTTGTGGAAGGCTGGCACTCTCTTGTTTGGAAACTCGGGTCAGACCATGCCGGAGTTCTTCAATCTGACCTTGAAGCTGTTGGACCTTGCGCTGGAGGCTATCGATCGAGGCGCCGGTGTCTGCCACTTGGGTACGTATGGCCCGCCGGTCGCTCTGCACCTGTTGCAGGTCCGCCTGGGTTGCGCATCCAGCAAGCCAGAAGCCTAGAAGAATCAAGGGGCATAGCGCCCGGCGGCTCGCTCTCACAGCAGGTGTGTAAGCCAGGACTGACGCCCGTTGCCTAGCGTAGGACCGAGAAATGGCCGCGTCTGTTTCGCTGCCAACATGATTCATTCGAGTCAGTACACACGGGCAGTTCTTCCCCATAACTAATGACGGAAAGCCGCTCGGCAGGCACCCCTAACGTAGTCAGATAATCCTGCGCGGCACGGGCACGTTTTGCGCCAAGGGCGAGATTGTATTCGACCGTCCCCCGATCATCACAGTGCCCTTCGACTTCCACTTTCGCCTCGGCATTATTTTGCAACCAGTCGGCATTCGCTTGCAGGCTTTGCCGTGCCTCTTCGGACAGCTCAAACGAGTCATAGCTAAAGAAGACGTCGTGTAAGGGCCCGCCCTCCCCCTCCTGCTGGACGCGCTCTTGGATGCGTTCCTCCTCCCCAACCGCAGACTCATCCATCCTGGGCGAACCCGAGCCCGTACTCGGAGTACCATAACTCATCCCCGTGGGAGGTTGTTTCGGACATCCGATCAAACCAAGGGAGAGAAGGAGCACGCTGATTAGCCACCCACCGCGGAATCTATTGTCGTACATTCTTCACCATTTTTCCTCGTCCCGCGCGTACTTATGGGAGGCGCGGTGACCACGACGGACTAGTAGCATTTCCACTTCCTCCGGTCAATTGCTGTGTGTTCTGACCATCTCGACTCACCAGATAGATTCGCCCGCGTCGCGTCACAACGAGATAGCGTCCGTCCGGTGACCACGAAGGGTGCTCGCCACGGACAATGTGCGTAGCTTCTCCGCCATCCGGATCGATCCACATCACCCGAAATCCGCCCGAGCGAGCCGTGTAGGCGATCCGGTCTCCTTTTGGCGACCAGGCCGGATCGGTATTATAGGCGCCCTGAAACGTCAGGCGTTTGGACTGTCCGGTTTCGAGGTCCATCACATAAATCTGGGGACTGCCACTCCGACTCGAACAAAATGCCAGCCAGCGCCCGTCTGGCGACCAGGCTGGAGAAACATCTATGCCAGTGTGGTGGGTTAAACGACGGATCAGCTGTCCTTGGGGCGATATCAAGAAAAGATCAGAATTCCCATTCTGATCGATACTCACGGCAACACGCCTGCCGTCCGGAGACCAACTTGCCCCATAGGCAATACGGGCATAGACCCGAGCCGACCGGCCGGTCGCCAGGTCGAGCTTAAACGGATAGGGTCCGCCCTGCTTGTACGAGATGAATAAGAGGTCCGCTCCAGTCGGACTCCAGCTCGGTCCAAGGTTCAGCGTCTTATCGCGTGTCACCCGGCGGACTTCGGTTCCACTCACGTCGCTCACATAGACTTCCTTGGCCCGTCCATCAGCGCGATTTGAGATAAAAGCAATCTTCGAATTAAAAGGCCCTTCTTCGCCGGTCAGGAAAAGCATGATCTGATCGGCAAAGCGGTGGGCCATACGGCGCACTTCACTTTTGTGTCCCTGATAGCGTCTTCCGCCAAGCTGTTTTCGCTGGGTCACATCGAACAGGCGTACCTCGATAGTCAAGCGTTCCCCGTTCAGCCAAAATCCGCCTTTGACTAAGGCCAGCGCGTCCAAGACCGACCAGTTTTGAAAATTAATGTGGGCGAGCACAAACCCCCCCGGTCCCTCGATATAGGCGCGCCGGTCGAGCACCCGGAAAAGACCGGAGAGGCTGAGGTCCCTGGCAATAGTACGGGCAAAGGTTGCGCCGATTGTCCCTTCGGCGTGGGAGTCCGGGTTGGACAGCGGCGAAATAGCAATCGGAACGCCAGCTCCACCCGGTTTCGGCACTTCAATACGTATTTGTGCCAGCGCCGGCGGAGCACACACAGCCAGCACGGTGATTGCCGTCAACAGGGCTGCCAGCCGAGTCTCCCGTATTGTCCCTGTTTGGCTTCCCCAGCTCATTTTACTCGCTCCGAGCCGTCTGCGGCTGCACGCCACGCGCCTCACCAAAAACCACTTCAACCTTTTGCCTGGTAAATTCGTTCCGATAGGCCTCTGGCGGGGGGGGGAGCGGACTGGCCTTTCTCACCGCACGCATTGCGGATTCATCGAAAATACTATCACCGGACCGTTCGGCAAGCTCCAGCCCGACCACCTCGCCATTGGCCAGGATACCAAACCGCACCACCGCCGTGAGACCGGGCTTGGGCTCAGCGACGATCCAACTTTGCTTCACCCGCTGTTTCACCGCCTGCGTGTATAAAATAAAGGGCAGCCCCCGCAGCGTATCACCGCCTGCGTTCCCCCCGGACGCCGAGGCTGGGTGAGGGGTCTGGGCGGTTTGACGACGGTCAGTCTGCACCCGCTGCCGGACCTTCTCTAAGGCCGCCACGATCTGCTGCTCACGCTCCTCGGCACTCAGGCGTTGGCCCTCGGGCTCTTGGCGGGACGATGGTTGCGGCGGCAGTTTTTTGGCCTGCTCGGGTTTTTTGGCCTGAGGTTTTTTCACCGCCGTTTTTGCCGGCGCCTTCTTCTTTTTTTCTGGCGGCGGTTTTTTCTGTGGTGGTATTTTCTTCGACGCTATTTTGACGCTCTTTTTCTTTTGAGGCTTGGCGACTGTGCGTTTCTTCTCTGCTTTTTTAGGCTTCTTGGTCTCGACTTTCGGTTTCTTGGTTTCAACTTTTGGCGGCGGCTTGGGTTTTGGTAATGGCGCAACAGCCGCGGCTTCTGCCTTCTTGGGGCTGGGAGTTGGCGGCGGCTCGGGGGCGAGCCCCAAGGCCGCCGGAGCAACCAAAGAGACGGTATAGCTTTGGGGCGTCCAGGGTTTTGACTGGGGAGGGTCGGCAGCAGAGACCAGAGCCAGGAGCAGCACGACGTGGAGCAGCCCGGACAGCATCACCATCCGGCCGAGCCGTTTATCCTGGGGCGGAGCGGCGGGCGGGTCCGGATTTTTTTGATTTTTTTTTATCACAGCTCAGGATTCGTTTTGTTGTGTAAAGTGACCTGCCGGGAGTGGCTCGGTTACCATGCCCAGCTTGGCTATCCCCGCGCTCCGTATTGCCGCCATGACCGCCACGACCTTGCCATACGCAACGTCTTTATCCGCTCGGAGATAGACGGTCCGGTCAGCCCGCAGCTTCACAATTGCAGTCAGTTTTTTACCCAAGGCGACGAGGTCGAGCGGCGTATCGTTCAGGTGGACGCGCCCCTCGCCATCTATCGCCACAACCAACTGCTCCTGTGTATCAGAGACAAGGGGTCCGGCCTCTACGGCGGGCAACTCGACGTTGACGCCTTGCTGCAGGATAGGCGCGGTCACCATAAAGATGACCAGCAGGACCAACATGACGTCAACAAACGGTGTCACATTGATCTGCGAAATACTCCCTTCATCGTACTGCTCAAAGGCCATGGTCTGCCATCCCCGTGCTAGAGAAAATGACGTTCGGCGATATTGAGAAATTCGGCTGAGAAATTCTCCATGTCGGTTGCCAGGACTCGGACTTTTCGGCTGAAGTGATTATACGCCATCACCGAGGGAATCGCAGCGGCCAGGCCAAGCGCGGTTGCGATCAGCGCCTCGGCAATACCGGGCGCGACGGCTTGAATGGTCGAGGTCCGCGTGAGACTCAAGCCCCGGAAGGCATTCATAATCCCCCAGACCGTCCCAAACAGACCAATAAAGGGCGCGGTACTGGCCGTAGTGGCTAAAAAAGTCAGGGCACGCTCCAAACGGGTCACCTGCTCGCGCGAGGCGCGGCGCATAGCGCGCTCGATATTATCAATCCCGCCCTCTTCCGGAATGGTCAGCGGAACAGACTCGGCGGACGCTTCGGGCGACTTCCTCGTCCGGGTGAGGCGCATGAGTTCCTGATAGCCGGCGCGAAAGATCTGGGCGAGCGGACTCTCCTTCATTTCGAGTGCCGCGGTGTGAATAGCGGGGAGATTCTTGGTCTCCCAGAATATCGTGGTAAAGCGCTCAGACTCCCGCCGGGCTTGACGCAGTTGGCGGAATTTATAGAGCATAATGCCCCAACTCACGATGGAGAAGCCCAAGAGGATGTAGAGGACGGCCAGCACCACCGGCCCTGAGCCGATAACCATATCGACAATGCTGTGGGGCTGCCGAAGCGGAACGTCGGCTTGAATCGCAAAACGCCCAAGAAAACCATCCATAATCCACTCTCCACCCTCCACCCACATCGGTTGGCATACACTGGGTGCTTCGGTTCCTATCCTGCTCGGGAAAGCCTCAAATCATGGCCTTAATTGGTAGGACTAATACATGCGGAGAATCGAGTCAATCGTTCTCCTGGCTCAGCCGTTTTGAGGTGACGGGCTTTCACCGGACACGAAAGTATGAAAGAAAACTGGGCGAGGCCACGACCGTGCAAAAGAGGAGAGTATGGCGATACGTGTAGGAATCAATGGATTTGGCCGTATTGGACGCAACGTTTTTCGTGCCAGTCTCAACCAACCCGAACTTGAGTTTGTTGCCATTAATGACATCACCGATGCCAAAACTCTGGCGCATCTGCTGCGCTATGACTCTATTCATGGTCAACTTGACGCCGATATTGTTGCCGAAGACAGCGCCTTGGTCGTCGATGGCAAAAGGATTGAGATCATCCAAGAGCGTGATCCGGGCAAGCTGCCCTGGGGAAATCTTGGGGTCGACATTGCTCTTGAATCAACCGGCCTGTTTACCGCCCGGGAACAGGCCTCATTGCATCTGTCGGCCGGCGCCAAAAAGGTCATTATTTCTGCCCCAGCCAAAAATCCTGATATTACGGTCTGCTACGGCGTCAACCATACGCACTACGACCCAGCGTCCCACCACATCATCTCGAATGCGTCGTGCACGACCAATTGCCTGGCTCCCGTAGCCAAAGTCCTGCACGAATCTTTTGGTATCACGCGCGGTCTGATGACGACGGTCCATGCCTATACCAACGACCAGCGCATCCTGGACCTGCCCCACTCGGACATCCGCAGAGCAAGAGCCGCCGCACTGTCGATGATTCCGACCTCGACCGGTGCGGCCCGCGCCGTGGGCGAGGTGCTCCCGGAACTCAAGGGGAAACTCGACGGCATGGCCGTGCGTGTTCCAACCGCGAATGTCTCGGTTGTTGATCTGGTCGCCGAACTCGGTAAAACCGTCTCGGCGGACGCGGTCAACGCGGCCATGCGCACCGCAGCCGAAGGTCCGCTCAAGGGCGTATTGCAATACTGCGAGGAAGAACTGGTCTCAGTCGACTTCAACGGGAATCCACATTCGTCTATTTTTGACTCGGCACTCACCAAGGTCATGGACGACAATTTTGTGAAAGTCCTCGCCTGGTATGACAATGAGTGGGGCTTCTCCAATCGTATGCGCGATATGACCCTGTTCATCGGCAGCCAACTCGGATAATCCCATGGCCATGCGGCTGCCCCTTATTGCCGGCAACTGGAAAATGCATAAGACTCCGGCTGAGACAGCCGAGTTGCTCTCAGCCCTGGTGGCACGGCTTCCAGATACGCTTTCGGATCGAGAGGTCGTAGTCGCTCCCCCCTTTACCGCCCTGGAGACCGCGGCCCGAGCGCTGCGCGGCAGCCCGATCCGTCTCTCCGCCCAGAATCTGCACGCTGAGACGCACGGCGCGTTCACCGGCGAGGTGTCCGGGCCAATGCTGAAGGCGGTTGGCTGTCAGTACGTTATTATCGGTCATTCGGAACGCCGCCAGTATGGTGGAGAAACCGACGAACAGGTCGCTCAAAAAGTCAAAGCCGCCCGGCGGGACGGTCTGACGCCCATCGTGTGCGTGGGAGAAACCCTGGCCGAGCGCGAACGCGGCGCTATGCTGACGGTGATCTCGCGCCAGATTCGGGCCGGTCTTGTCGGTCAGACCGCCCAGGCCATTGCCGCCCTCGTCCTGGCCTATGAGCCAATCTGGGCCATAGGCACGGGGCAAACCGCTGCGCCGGAACAGGCGCAGGAGGTGCATGCCGCCATCCGGCAGACGCTCGTCGAACTCGCCGGCCGGTCCGCTGCCGCTGCGGTCCGTATTGTGTATGGCGGCAGCGTCAAGCCGGACAACGTCGATGGACTGCTGGCCCAGCCCGACATTGATGGCGCGTTGGTCGGCGGAGCCAGCTTGCAGGCGGACTCGTTTGCTCGTATCGTTCACTTTGAGTAGGATACGCTCCCATGATGTATACAGCCTTGATTGGCCTGCATGTTTTCGCCTGTATTTTTCTGATTACGATCGTGCTTTTACAAACCGGCAAGGGTGCTGACATGGGAGCCGTGTTCGGCGGCGGCTCGAGCGAAACCGTCTTTGGCAGTTCCGGGGCGGGCAATTTTCTGACCAAACTGACAACCGGCATCGCCATCCTCTTTATGTTGACCTCGCTGGTCATGACCTACGGGCTCGCCCGTCAAACCTCACAAAGTTTGTTCGACGACGTTCCGGCCCCGGCTGTCCCCCAAGAGGCAACGGACGGGCTGCCCCCGGCTGACGAAGAGGGCCAGGCCGCAGACGCCCAATCCGCCGCCCCGCCGCTGACTGAGACCGAAGCAGGAGCGGAAGCCAGCTCAGAATCGGCAGCCCCGCCGGCCGCCGAAAGCGAAGCGCCTCAGGCCGCAGCGGCGACGGCAACACCGAGCAACTAATCCTTGAGAGCCTTGGGTTGGACTCGCCTGCCGCAGGCGCTGCGCCGGGTCTCGGGCAGGTGCGCTGGCCCAAGCCGTCCGACAGGTACTCGATTCGGTCTGACATGATCTTGCAGCAGTAAATACCCAGGAGCAACGCATGTCGCATACTCACGCGGTCGTCATTGGTGGCAGCATGGCCGGCTTGTGTACCGCCCGCATACTCAGCGCTCATTTCGACCGGGTCACCGTCCTGGACCGGGATAGCTGTCCCGCCGGCGCGCGGGAACGGGCCGGGGTTCCGCAGGGCCGCCACGTCCATGCCTTGCTCGTGCGTGGGCGACAAGAACTCAACCGTCTCTTTCCAGGCTTTGACAGCCTGATGCTTGAGCGCGGAGCACACGAGATTGACTTTGGGAACGACTTTGCCACCCTCCGGGACTGGGGCTGGGAATACCGTCGCCCTACCGGCATGATGACGCTATTCGCCAGTCGCCATCTCATTGAATCAACCGTCCGCGAGTTATTCCGTAAGCTGCCCAATGTTGAGCTGCGCGAGCAAACGAGTGCGACCGGCCTGGGCATGGCTCCCGCCGGCCCTCCGCGCATCAATACCGTCCACCTCGTACCGCGCGACGCAGGGGAAGCCACCTCGATTCAGGCCGACTTGGTCGTTGACGCCAGTGGACGAGCGTCAAAAGCGCCGGACTGGCTCCAAGCGCTTGGTATTACGCCTCCACCTGAGACGATTGTGAATGCTCACACGGGCTATAGTTCACGGTGGTATCAAGCGCCGGACCACCTCCCCAAGGAGTGGTGGTGGAAGGGCGTTTGGCTCGACCTCAAACTGCCGGAGCACCCCCTGGCCGGCGTGCTCTTCCCGGTCGAACACAAGCGCTGGATTGTCACCCTGGCCGGAGTCTCCAAACATTATCCGCCCAAGGACGAGGAGGAATTTACGGCGGCGCTGTCGCAACTGCGCTCTCCGATCGTGTCCGACGCGGTACGTCAGGCCGAGCCTCTCTCTTCGGTCTATGCCTACCGGAAAATGGAGAATAGATTCCGCCGCTATGAAAAATGGAAGGCCGGCGTGGGCGGCTTTATTGCCGTAGGAGACTCCACCTGCGCGTTTAATCCGGTGTATGGACAAGGCATGACCACCGGAACCCTCTCGGCCGGCGCGCTGGACGAGTGCCTCAAAAAATACGGTCCGACGCAGCCGGACCTGTCGCGGCATTTCTTCAAGGCCCAGGCCCGGGTCCAGGCCGCCCCGTGGGGTCTCGCCACCGGGGCCGACTTTAGCTTGCCGACAACGGAAGGCGAACGTCCAAAAGGTACACGGCTTGTTGGCCCCTATATGAATGCCCTCTTCATGGCCGCGATCGAAGACATGACCCTCCGGCGTCACGTCGGTGAGGTCTTGCAGATGCTCAAGCCACCCTCCAGCTTCTTTACACCGGCAGTCATGGGACGCGTTGCCAAAGGTACGTTCCGGCGCTGGTGGCAGAATAAATCCGAGCAGCCAGCGCCGCCGGCGCTGCCACCCTCGCCAAGGCCCGTGGTCTAGGCAGATAAGCGCGCGCCCCTCGCCCCCCTAGACCAGCCAGGGAGAGCGCGGTATTATCCCCCGTCGCACCCATCTCCCTATGGTGAAAGTGTCCTATTTTCGCGAGGATGGCGGAACTGGTAGACGCGCTAGTTTGAGGGACTAGTGGGCTAACACCCGTGGGGGTTCAAGTCCCCCTCCTCGCAGGCCGGGTTCCCGGCCTGCCCTATTTATCGGCAAGCCTGCTGCTCACCTCTTCCTTGACTCCCTTCCGGGGGTGTGAAACACAGTTGGGCCATGTCGAACCTCGCCTCACCTCACCCAACTGGCCCACACCAGAACCCGGAGCGTCTTCTTTTCACGCTCGAAAACGGCCTGCGCGTCGCCATTCAAGAAGACCATTTTGCGCCCGTCGTCGCCATCCAGGTCTGGGTCAAGGCCGGCAGTGCGGATGAGACGCCCGATGTTGCCGGTGCCGCCCATGTCCATGAGCATATGCTCTTTAAGGGTACCCAGCGTCGTCCGGTCGGGGCCATCGCCACGGAAATCGAATCATCCGGCGGCAGCATCAACGCCTTTACCACCGCAGATCATACCGTCTACCACATCGTCTTGGCCTCCCGACATTTTTCAGACGGGCTCGATATCTTGACCGATGCCATCCAGAACTCGACTTTTGAGTCACACGAACTGGACAAAGAACTCCAGGTCGTGATGGAGGAATGGAAGCGCGGCGAGGATTCACCCACCACCCGAGCGGCAACCGAGCTGTTCGAGTTGGCCTATAAACAGCACCCGTACGGGCGTCCGGTTATTGGCTATCGCGCAACCATTGAGGCGTTGAATCGTGAGCGCGTCGTGCATTTCTACCAACGCTGGTACCATCCCAATAATATGACGGTGGTGATTGTGGGGGATATTGAGCGCGAACAAGCCCGACAAGAAGTCCGGCGGCTGTTTGACCCTACACCCTCCGCCCAACTGCCCGTCCGTCCTCGTCCGCCCGAACCGGCCCAGACCGAGCTACGCCTGTCCGTCGTGGATATGAACGTCGAGGAGTTCTACCTCTATATGGGCTTTCCCCTCCCGCCGGCCGAACATGAAGATATCTTCGCCCTCGACCTCCTCAGCTTTATCGTGGGCGGCGGAGAGAGCTCGCCCCTGGTCCAAAAGCTCCAGGCCGAACAGGAATTGGTCAACTGGATTACGGCCAGTGCCTATACGCCGGCCGATGCGGGTCTCTTCATCCTGGCCGCGGCACTGGAACAGGAGAAGGTCCGACCGGCGCTCGAACAGAGCCTGGCCCTGCTTTTCCAGTATAAGCACACCCTGGTGACCCAGGCCGAACTCGACCGGGCCCGCACAAATTTAGCCAGTGATTTTGTCTACCGGCGGGAAACCGTCCAGGGCCAGGCCCGCCAACTGGGCTATTTTCTCACGGTCTTCTCCGACCCCGACTATGAGCAACGCTATCTCACCGGCCTGGCTGCCGTGACGCCTCGGGACATTCAGCGCGTCGCGCGTCAGTATCTCTCCGCCGCCAGGCTGAATGCCATCATCCTGGGCAAGACGCAGGACAGCAGCATCCCGACCGCCGAGGACATCACCCAACTGTGCCACCGCCTCGACCGACCGGTCAGCACGGCCGGCGCCCCAGCGAGAACAAACGGGGCGAACGGCAGCCCGGTGACAGCCATTCGCCTCGATAACGGCGTTCGTCTGCTGGTGAAGGAACACCACGGCGTCCCGGTCATGGCGGTTCAGGCGGCCACGCTGGGTGGCCTGTTATTTGAAAGCGAACCCAACGCCGGTATCAGCAATTTTATTGCCGGCCTGCTGACTCGCGGTAGCCAACAGTTCTCACGCCTCAGTCTGGCGGAAGCGGTTGAATCGCTGGCAGGCGGCCTCAACGGCTTTTCCGGACGGAATAGTTTAGGCTTATCGGGCTCGTTTCTCACCACCCACGTCGATGCGGGTATTGATATCTTCCTTGAGACCCTGCTCCACCCGACCTTTCCAGCCGATGAGGTGGAAAAACGTCGGCGTGAGATCTTGCTGGCCCTCAAGAATCGTGAGGATGATCTCGCTCAGGTTGCTTTTGATTTGTTTTACCAGACCCTGTACGAGACGCATCCCTATCGCCTGCTCACCCTCGGCAGCGAAGCCAGCATCGGCGCCCTGACGCAAGAGCAGGTTGCCGCGTACTACAAAACCCTCCTCGACCCGCAACGTTTGGTGCTGAGTGTTGTGGGCGACGTTGAGACGACGCAGCTGATTGACCGCCTGAGTGCCGGCTTGTCGAGCCTGCCCGCGGTCACGCCCCCCGCCGCTCCGGCGCCAGAGGCCCGTCCGAGTGGTGTTCGGACGGCCACCAGGAGAGCGGAGAAACAACAGGCCCACGTGGTCCTGGGCTTTCAGGGTGTCACCCTTGACAATCCGGATCGGTATGCGCTGAAAGTCCTCGATACCATTCTGTCTCGCCAGGGGGGACGGCTGTTCTACGAGGTGCGTGAACAGCGCGCCCTGGCCTATTCGGTGACCGCGTTCAGTGTTGAGGGACTCGCCCCAGGGGTGTTTGGCGTGTATTTGGGTACGGACCCAGGCAGCGTGGACGAAGCGCTCAGCGCCACCCAAACGGAGTTGGAACGCCTCCGCCGGGAGAAAGTCGAGTCCGATGAGCTTGAGCGGGCCAAGAAATATATGACCGGCAGCTATGAGATTTCACTCCAGTCAAATGCCGCCCAATCCGAAGAATTGGCCTTCAACGAACTATACGGTCTCGGCCATACGCATGGGCGTCTCTATCTCGACCATATCCGGCAGGTGACGGCGGCAGATGTGCAGCGCGTGGCCAATACCTATCTCAATCCGGCCGAGCAGATTCTGGTTATTGTTGGCCAATGAGTTCAGTAGGTTATGGGCGCAGAGGAATGGCTGCGGGTTGCGGTGTCCGTCCCCACCGAGGCGGTCGAGGCCGTCTCCTATTTCCTGATCGAACTCGGCTCAATCGGTATTGCCGAGGGAGAATGGCAACCGGACACGCCAGCGCCGACCCGGACGCTCGTCCAGGGCTTTTTTCCCGCGGACCGGGACGGCGTGGCCTTGTTGGCCAGCCTCAGGCAACATCTCCGGCGTAGCGCCACGGTGTATCCCGCCCTGGTCAGCTGTGTCCCTGAGGCTGAGGTCATCTCCAGCGAGTCCTGGCAAGAGCACTGGAAAACCCACTTTCCACCCCTCCCGGTTGGACAACGCTTGCTTATCCTGCCACCCTGGGAGGTACGGCCCGCGCAATCGCAACGAGAGGTGATTGAGATTAATCCCAGCATGGCGTTCGGCACAGGGCATCACGCCACCACACACACCTGTCTGGAAGCGCTCGAAGCGTTATGCGACACCTATGGTCCTCCAGCGCAGGCCCTGGACCTGGGCACCGGGTCCGGGGTCCTGGCCATTGCCCTGGCCAAGCTGGGAGCCCCTTCGGTCTGGGCGACGGATATCGACCCGACCGCGCGCGAAGAAGCGCGGAAGAACGCAGGGGTGAACGGTGTATTGACAGCCGTCCATATCAGCGCCGCCAGCCTCAACGAACTGTCGGCGCCTTTTCAACTGGTCGTCGCCAATCTTTTTGCCTCAACGCTGATAGCCTTAGGTCCGGCGATCACTCGGATACTGACCCGACCCGGCCACGCCATCCTGTCCGGTATCCAGAGCGACCAAGCCGAGGCCGTGCTTGAGGCATTCCGTGCGCCGGACTGGACCCTGGTAGAAGGCCGCCCCAAAGACGACTGGACAACCCTGGTCTTACGTCGGACCGAGGACTGACCGGGCATGCGACGCTTCTTCATCTCCTCCCAGGCCATCGCTCAGGACCGGGCTCAACTCGGCGGGGCGGAGTTTCATCATCTGCGCCACGTTCTGCGGCTCGACCGTGGCGCCCGAGTCAGCCTGTACGATGAAAGCGGGGCGACCTATCAGGGCGAGATTCTCCATTTCACGTCAACCTATGCCGAGGTCGGCATTACGACCCACCTGCCACCTGTGCCACCCGCCTTTCGCCTCACACTGGCTCAGGGCATGCTCAAAGGGCGCAAAATGGACCTCGTGATTGAAAAGGCCACCGAGCTTGGCGTGCACACCATTGCGCCCTTTATCTCGACCCTTACGGTTGCCCGGATTCCTGACGGCAAACGGACTGAGCGCATAGCGCGCTGGCAGCACCTCGCCCGCGCCGCGGTAAAACAGTCGGGCAGCCGGCCGACGGAGATTCGTGCGCCGCAATCTTTTCCCGCGCTCTTACAGTCCATCCCCCAGCATTCAGGAAAAATTATTTTCTCGGAACGGGAGCGGGCGCTGCACCTCAAGGAGTTTGCCCGACACGCCACTCGGTTCGACGCCCTGCATATTCTCGTCGGGCCGGAGGGCGGCTTTGCTCCTGAAGAAATTGAGCAGGCCCAGGCCGCCGGGTTTGTGTCGGTCAGTTTGGGGGCTTCGGTCCTGCGGGCGGAGACGGCCAGTATAACTGCGGTCGCCCTGTGTCAGTTTCTGTGGCGAGAGCCTCAATTCCTCCCCTGGCCTTAAGCTGGAAGGCATATATATTTTGCTTGACAGATATCCTTACACGTCTGATGCCCTGAAGCCTGGCAAAATCAAGATTTGGTTCGGGGGTAAGGCGTTTTTATGACACGGCGCGCCCCTCAGCCCATTCCGTATCAAGGCAGCAAACGTCAACTTGCTGCCGTGCTGCTGCGTTATTTTCCGGCAGAGATTTCCTGCTTAGTAGAACCCTTTGCCGGTTCTGCGGCGCTATCCATAGCAGTAGCCGAGTGCCAACCCGCCACGCGGTTTTGGTTGAATGACGCCAACCGCCCCTTAATGCAGTTATGGGCAAAGATTCTGGCACGCCCCGAGGAATTGGCAAATCAATACAGCTTCCTCTGGAACGCTCAAGAAGGGCATGAACGCGCGTATTTCAATATGGTGCGCCAGCGCTTTAACGGCGGGCCTGACCCGGCTGATTTTTTGTACCTCCTGGCCCGGTGTGTCAAAGCCGCCGTTCGCTATAATGCCCAAGGGGAGTTCAATAATACACCGGACAATCGCAGAAAAGGTGCACGTCCCACAGGGATGCGCTCTCGTCTTCTCCGGACAGCGCATCTCTTAGCAGGCCGAACACGTCTCACGTCTTGGGACTACAAGGCCGTACTCCAGCAGTGTACAGCCGGAGATTTTATCTATATGGACCCGCCGTACCGAGGCGTGGGTGGGAATCGGGATGGCCGGTATCTTGCACAAATCAACCACCAGGAGTTCTGCGCCGCATTAGACCGTCTCAATACCCGCCATATGCGCTTTGCCGTCTCTTATGACGGGCGAACGGGGGGAAAAACGTATGGAGCACCCCTCCCCCAATCGCTCCATCTCAGCCGTGTAGAAATTCCGGCCGGGCGGTCTACCCAATCAACCTTGCTTGGGCGTTCCGAAAGGACGTATGAATCTATATATCTCTCTCCGGCGTTGATTGCCGCACTCAATCGGGATACATCCCATGCCCATTCGCATAATCCCACAGGAGGCCCGCCAGCATGAGTCGATTGCGTTTCGCCTTTATTATGGACCCGATTCAACACGTCCTGATCGATAAAGACACTACCTTTGTTTTTATGCTTGAGGCCCAGGCGCGTGGCCATGAAGTCTGGTATCTGGAAATGTCCGACCTGTTTATTGAACGTGCCCGCGCCATGGGCCGGGCTCGCCAGCTCGAACTGCGCCGAGAGGCGAACAACCATTTTACCCTGGGCGCAGAACGCACCGGCCCGTTGGGTGAGTTTGACGCGATCTTCATGCGCAAGGATCCCCCCTTCGATATTGCCTATCTGCACGCAACCCAACTGCTCGACCTGGCCCAGACTGAGGGTGCGGTGGTCCTCAACCGCCCCGCTGGCCTGCGCGCGGCAAACGAAAAGCTCTACGCCCTCAACTTTCCCAACGTCATCCCGGCCACCCTGGTCAGCCACGACGCCACCCGCCTCAAGGCCTTTCTGGATGAGCTGGGCGGAGAGATGATTATCAAACCCATAGACGGTCATGGCGGAGCCGGCATTTTTCATGTCCGCACGGATGATCGGAATCTGAACTCCATTCTCGAAACCATGACCCGGGACGGTCGTGAGGCCATCATTGCCCAGCAGTATATCCCGGAAGTCCGGCAGGGGGATAAGCGTCTCATCGCCCTGAACGGCGAACCCATCGGCTGTACCCTGCGGGTGCCGCGAGCCGACGAAAATCGGGGCAATATCCACGTGGGCGGAACCTGCGTCAAGGCGGATATCACCGAGCGCGATACGGAGATCTGTCGGACCGTCGCCCCGTTGCTCCAAAGAGACGGCTTGTATTTTGTCGGGCTCGACATCATCGGCGACTACCTGACCGAGGTCAACGTCACCAGCCCAACCGGGGTGCAGGAAATTGATCGGCTCAACCAGACCTGTCTGGAAGCCCTGGTCATTGATTTTGCCGAGCAGCAGGTAGCCAAGCAGCCGCGTACCGGGGCGTAACCGACAGCCCATGCCGCACGACGCCCACACGACGGCCCACACTCCGACCGGCCGGGCTTGGTCGGCGCATACCCGCGAGGTCTTCTATTCCTTTCTGGCCGGAATTTTTCTGACCTCGCTCACCTTGGGAAATGTGGTCGGGATTACGAAGTTCGTCGATCTTGGCTGGTTTGTGATTCCGGCCGGGCTACTGGCCTACCCCTTTACCTTTTTGGCCACCGACCTGATCAGCGAGCTCTACGGCCGGCGGCGGGCACAGTCCATCGTCTGGGTTGGTTTTTGCATGAATTTCTTCATGCTTTTCCTGATGTGGTTTGGCCACGTGTTGCCGGACGCCTCGGGCGTATCGGGCGCGGCAGCAACGTTTGACACGGTGTACGCCTTTATGAAGCCGGGCGTGGTCGCCTCCATGATTGCCTATCTGGTCGCGCAGTCCGTTGATGTGCAGCTCTTCCATTTCTGGCGACAACTCACCAAGGGGCGGCATTTGTGGCTGCGCAATAACGGCTCGACCATGCTCAGCCAAATCGTCGATACGCTGCTCATCTCGTCCATTCTGTATGCTTCCGGCGCGCTCGGCTCGGCCATTGATTCGATTGACAAGCTCATTCCGCTGGCCCTGTCCTCATATGCCTTCAAGCTCGTCTTCGCCCTGCTCGATACACCCCTGTTCTATCTGGGAGTGTATTGTCTGAGAGATCGCGTCTCCACCGCAGACGAAGGTCAGCCCGCAGTATGACCGGCGCGCTCAGGCGGGCGCCGTGGCCGTGTCAGCCGGCTACTCAGTTTGCCGGTCAGCTTGCCGGGCGGCCCACTCCTCAAACCGGACCATGCGCAGGCTATTCGGTGTTTCATGCAGAATATAAGTGAGGGGTTGGCGAAAGGTCTTGGCCCGAAACGCCTTTTGGGCTCGTTCCCAGAGGTCGAGGTCTTCTCCGTAGTTCAGGTCGCAAAATCCGCCCAACTCGATAAAGACGGCACGCTTTCCGAACAGCGTCCCGCCGATGACACACTCGGAGATACGGATGAGCTTGGTCGGATCAAAGAAGTCAACGACCCACTGCTTGCCAGCGACCTGGACACCACCCTGAATCAAATCAAGCTCATGCCGCCGCAGCAGTGCAAGCCGCGTCTCCAAATGGGCCGGCCGGTATTCATCATCACTATCGAGACAGGCGATATATTCTCCACGGGCTTCGGCAACGCCACGGTTGCGCGCGGCCCCCACCCCCTGATTTGCCTGGCGGACATAGCGAATCCGGTCGGACCGTTGCTGCCAGGCCGCGACAACTTGGGCCGTATTATCGGTGCTGCCGTCGTCGATCACGACCAGCTCCCAGTCGGTGAAAGTCTGGGCCAGCACCGATGAGATACTCCGCGACAACAAATCCGCTCGATCAAAAGTCGGCAGGATTACCGATATCAGTGGCGTATTGTGTCCTGCGTCTCGTCTCCCCGACATTGCTGCGTCCCTCCCCGCCCAACGTCACTCGGACTGGACGTTGACCGCCGCCCGCCAGTGGTCAAATCGTCCGCCTTTCTTCCACGCGCTATCATCACCGACTCGTCAACGTCAACGGTTCGCGCCTCACCCCGTGCGCACCCGCAACCGGGCTTGCCAAGAAACCGGCTTAACTGCTAAGAGGATGCCCCACCATGCGGGCAGGTAGCTCAGTCGGTAGAGCAGAGGACTGAAAATCCTCGTGTCGACGGTTCGATTCCGCCCCTGCCCACATTTTTTGTTTCGACTTTCCAATTCTGCATCTCCAAACGCTTGTCTGCCCCAGGAGAACTCGGTAGGCTGATATTCGTCATAGGAGAGCGAAAGGAATTCCTAATGCCCAAGAAGAATGTGACCGCCCGGTTAGAAGAAAAGCAATTACGCCAGGTCGGTCGTTATCTCAAGACCCACCGTCCGGCCGAGACAGTGAGAGCAGCGCTTGACTTTGTTGCCGAGAAAGCCGCACATGAAAAGGTCATAAAGAAGTATAGTGGGGTTGGCGAGCCGGATGCCTTCCAAAACAGTTAGTCTCGCCATTCTGGATACTTCGGTTTACATCGATAACTTCCGTACCGGCCGCTTCACCCAAAAAATTCTCGCGAGCCCATTTTTGTTTCGAGGTAGCTCCGTTGTCATTCATGAATTGCTGAGAGGGGCTCAGACTGCCACTGAACAGGCGTTTGCTCGGGACTTGGCTACAAATCTTCGTCTGATTACCCCAACGGCGAAAGATTGGCAGGATAGTGCGACCATCGTTGCACGCCTTGCGGCTGAAAAAGGTTATGAGAAACGGAAAATTCAAGAACTCTCCTTTGACGTTCTCATTGCGCTCACTGCTCGCTCTATCGGAGCCACTGTTATGACGTTGAACCGCCGCGATTTTGAGGACATTCAGCGCTACCGTCGATTTTCGCTCGTATGTTGGGAGTAACACTCCTCCTTCCACAGCACTCTTTTTTCCCTTTCTGACCCCCCTCCCCGCTCGGTTTTGTCGTCACTCGTTCATCTTCTTCTTATGGGGAGACATCCATTCGCAGGTGTTTACCCAGGGAAAGAAGACATGCCTATCGAGAAGGCAATCAGTGGCTTTCGCTTCGCATACGGAAAGCACAGGATGAAAAAAGAGATGTCGCCACCGCCCAACTGCGTCACAATGGACATTCTCCCACCCCAAGTAGTCGATCTTTTTGAGGTAGGTCGCATCTGCTCCCTCCCTCTACCATGATCTCGGCGACATCCTGTCACTCAATCCCGCGGTACGCGGATGTTCTCAACCATGTCTTGGACTGCGGCTGGGGGTGGGCTGGTGAACGCGGAGACGACGAGCGCAACGCCGAAGTTGAGCAACATACCAACCCCGCCAATGCCTTCGGGCGAGATACCCCAGAGCCAGTGCTCAGCCGTATTGGCTTCAGGGCTGATAAATTTGAAATAGATAATGTAGGCGGTAGTAAAACTCATGCCGCAGATCATGCCGGCAATCGCCCCGGCTCGGTTCATGCGTTTGGAGAAAATGCCCAGGACAATGACCGGAAAGAAGCTCGAAGCGGCCAGGCCGAAGGCAAACGCCACCACTTGGGCGACAAACCCCGGCGGATGAATGCCGAAATAACCGGCGATGACCACCGCGCCGGCCGCGGACAGACGGGCATAGCGGAGCTCTTGCCGCTCGGTGATGTCCGGGCGTATCACCTTTTTCATCAGATCGTGGGAGACCGACATCGACAGGACGAGCAGCAAACCGGCGGCGGTAGACAGGGCGGCCGCCAGGCCGCCGGCCGCAACCAGGGCAACGATCCAGGCCGGCAGTTGGGCAATTTCCGGATTGGCCAGCACGATAATATCGCGGTCGATGTATAACTCGTTGCCCTGCCAGCCCTGCGCCGCAGCCTGCTCGGCAAAGGCCGGGTTGCGATCATTATAATACTGAATACGGCCATCCCGGTTCTTATCGGAAAACCGAATCAGGCCGGTTTCCTCCCATTTTGAGAACCAGTCAGGCACACGGGCGTATTCGGCATTGTGCACGGTCGTGAGGAGATTGGTCCGGGCAAACGCCGCCACCGCAGGCGCGGTAGCGTACAGGATGACAATAAACAACAGCGCCCAGCCGGCTGAGAGCCGCGCATCTTTCACTCTCGGGACCGTAAAGAAGCGGGTGATGACATGCGGCAGACCGGCCGTCCCGACCATCAGCGAGAGGGTAATAAAAAAGACATCGATAATCGTTTTACTCCCCCGACCGGTATAGGCCGCAAAACCGAGTTCCTGACTCAGGCCGTCCAGCTTATCCAGCAGAGACGTTCCGGGCTCGGTTGTCAGTTCCGCCCCGAAACCGATTTGGGGCAGCAGCGTATCCGTCATCATGAGAGAGATGAAAAAGGTCGGCAGCATATAGGCAAAGATCAGCACACAGTACTGGGCGACCTGCGTATAGGTAATGCCCTTTTGTCCACCGGTGACGGCGTAGATAAAGACGATGGCCATGCCGATGATCACTCCGAATTCAACCGGGACTTCTAAAAAGCGCGCAAACACGACACCCACACCCCGCATCTGACCGGCCACATAGGTAAACGAGACAAAGATGGCGCAGACGAGCGCGGCGACCCGAGCGGTCTGCGAATAATAGCGCTCGCCCACAAAGTCCGGCACGGTGTATTTCCCGAACTTCCGCAGGTACGGGGCAAGCAACAGGGCCAGGAGCACATAGCCGCCCGTCCAGCCCATCAGATACATCGCTCCGTCACGCCCCAGAAAGGACATCATGCCCGCCATCGAGATAAACGAGGCGGCACTCATCCAACCGGCGGCGGTCGCCATGCCGTTAGCCAGGGCACCGACCCGTGCGCCGGCAACATAAAAGTCGCTCGTTGACTCGGCTTTGGCGCGCCAGGCGATCCCGATATAGAGCGCAAACGAGAGGCCGACAAGGATGAAGGTCCAAATTTTGACCGGGTCTGTCGGCAAGAGGTCCATCACGGGCCACCCCGCGCGCCGCGCGCCTCTGCTTGTTCCTCCAGATCATAGGCCCGGTCCAAACGATTCATCAGCCATACGTAGACGAAGATCAGGATGACAAAGACGTACATCGAGCCCTGCTGCGCCATCCAAAAACCCAGCCGAAAGCTGCCCAGCCGAAGGGTGTTCAGCTCGTCAACAAAGACAATCGACAGCCCAAAAGAAACCACAAACCAGACGCTGAGCAAGGCTCCGACAATGCGCAGATTCGTGCGCCAGTAGGCACGCGCGGACAGGTGAGCTACGGAGTCATTTTTCATATACGACACACCTCTTGAGGGGCCAGACGGAGCAATCTGAGGAGACACAGCCGAGGTCTTTGTCCGAGACGACAATCAACTAGGCGGCGTCCGGGGGCGCGGGGAATTCATGCGAGACAATATAGTGGAGCACACTCTGGGGGGTGATCAAACCGACCACAATACCTTGGCGGACCACCGGCAGATGATGAATTTGCTGCTGGCGTAAAATGGTGAGCACCTGATCCGCGGGGGTGAATTCGTCAACGGTTATCACATGTTCCGTCATCAGTGTCTCCACGCTTACGTCGCTGGCGCGCTGAGCGAGAAAGGCATCGAGCATGTCGCTTTCGGTGATAATGCCAACAACCCGCCCGTTCGCATCGGTGACGGGCAGGCCGGTGATGTCCAACCGGGCGAGTTGGCGCGCCGCCTCGGCCAGGGTCGTCTCAGGCGAGACGACCACGTCGTTTACCGCCATAAATTGTCGGGCGTGCCCTTTCACTGACACCTCCCTCTCTCCACTACCGAGTGTATTGGGTCAAGCCCGGATATTGTGACACACTCAACGGATAACGTCGAGCTTGTCCAGGCGTCGGCATCTCCTCTGCCACCCTGCTCATCCACGGCATCATCCGGTCGGCTCGAAGACGTCCCATTTGTGTGGTATGGGTGCACCAATGCCTTTTGGAGGAGGAATACCCCATGCCCGTCGTCCATAACCAAACAGTACAGAAATTTGCCCTGCCCGGCTTGGAACACCAGACCCTGGCCGGTCCGGAACATGGAATGCAAACCCTGGAAATGTGGATGCAAACCATCAAGGCCGGCAGCGAGACGCCCGTTCACCGTCACGACTGTGAAGAGGCCATCGTGGTGCTGCGCGGCTCGGGGCGCTTGACGGTCGAGGGAGAGGATATCGATTTCGGCCCGAACTCAACCCTTCAGATACCGCGCGATGCGATCCATCAGATCGTCAATACCGGGGCGGAAGACCTGTTCATCGTTGCGGCTCTCAGCCAGGCACCGGTCAGAGTCTGCACCGCGGACAACGAGCCCATGCCCCTCCCCTGGCAGCCCTAAGGCGTCGGCGGGCGCCTGAGGGTCGGGCGTCTTCCTCGGCCCGTCTTCGTGTCCACAGAAAGAAACCGCCCGCACCCAGTCCGCCGCCTATCATATCCGCAACGACATCGACCGGGCTGGCTACACGGCCCGGCACGAAGCTCTGATGCCATTCATCACCGAGCCCGTATCCAAGGGTGAAGCTGAGGGCGAACAGCAAGGCGGCCAGGGACGAACATCCCACCCAGGTCTCTCTGAGCGCCACCGTCCAGAGCCAACCCAATACGGCATAGGCAGTCACATGGACCAGCGTATCAGAGGCAGGAAGCATCTGAGGAAAACGCAGCCGGGGTTGATCGGACAGATAGTACAGCAGCCCGCAATAGCTGACGACGGCGGACCAGGCGAGGAGCTGTCGCCCCCAGGTCGCCCGCCCCTTTTGTCCTGGCTGTTCTTGCAGCATGGTATGATCTTCCACGCCTCCTGAGCCTTCCCCTAGCTGACCGCCATGATCTGGGTATTCACAAAATAGGGGAAGTCGAACGTCGTCATCTCACCGACCCGCCTGCCGGGGATGGGCAGCAGACGAACGGAGAGCGGCTTCTGCAATTTCCAGCCTAAAGCCCCAACGTCTGAGAGGAGCCCCATGAGCTGCTGTTGAGAGACGTTGCCCGCCAGCGGTATGGTATCCAGCCCCGTGCCGCACACCGCGGAATAGGTCAGCAGTTGGGGCAGGCTGATTTTTCCTTGATTATTGCGCTCGGCGAGACCGGCATCTTCGAGCACTGGCAACATGAGTCCGCAATAGCCACATTGATCGAGGCCGGTCGCCTTGAGTGCGGCGGTGACCAGGGCGGCTGCCGCCAGCGTGCCCGGACTGCCAAAGGGAACGGCGCTGATCCGCTCAATCGCCCGGGCGATACTGCTCCCAGGCCCCGGCGCCGGTGAAAGGTCAAAGCCCGCAAAGCGAAACGGCTGCGCTCCCAAGCGCTTCAGACGCTGCTCAAGGGGACGAAGCTGGCGTTCAAATGCCTGTTGTATCCGGGCGACAAGCTCGACCGGACCGAGATCCGGCCGGGCAACGGACGCGACCACATCGGCGGCTTCAAGGGCAACGGAGACGGCCGGCGTTCCAGCGTGGAACGCGACTGGAAAAAAAGGGGTCTGGGCACGGATGTGGATCCCTGCCGCAAACCGGAGATTGCCAAATCCGTCTGGCGTTGTATCCGCGATTGTCTTCATGATGCCGGCAATCGCCTGGGTCACGGGCCGAGTTGGCACCTGGTCGGCGTTGCCGAGACGCGCGCTGGCGAACACTATTTCAGTCTCGGCAATGAGGTCCGGCAACAGCTCAACAAAGGGCTGCTCCTCGGGCAGGCCGGGGTCTAGCGGGCCGAGCGCGCAATAATCCAGCCCATTGGCGAGACAGCAGGTTTCCAGTTCCTGGGCAAAGCGCAGGACCGCAGCAGGAGAGCAGCTGGCCAGATACTGCGGAAATGGGGGGGTGGCCAAACGGAGAGTTTGCACAGCGAATCCCTCCGCCTCGCAGATGGTCTTGACCTCTTGGGCAAAGCGTCCGCCCTGCGTGATCCGAGCGGTCTTCAGCGGAAAGCCAGGGTCGAGCCCTATCGTAATGGACCGAATCTTCATCGCTTCTCCCCTCCAGCAGCGGCGGACGGAGTCAGCTCCAGCAGTATCCCAGCCACCTGCTGCCCATTGGCAGCGTTTCCATTTATCAGTATTATGTACGCGAAAAATAGAGCGACCCGACTATGGCAAAAAAAGAGGAGCCGACGACCCTATTGGACGAACAGGCCACGGGCGAGGGGGCTGATGTTCAGATTCGCCTGACGCGCCGGCCGCCCTGGCAACCATCCCCGCGCCTCCCCGACTATTTGCTGGAAGACGAGCTCAATAGGCTCATGGACCCGCGCGAGTGGAAAACCTACCGCGCCCTGTGGCGGCACTCCATAGGTTTACGGCGGACTCCACTGATTACGGCCGGCTATGCCGAAATCAGTGAGATGACGGGCCTGTCCCGCGCCTCAATTATCCGGGCATTGAAAGGACTCATGAAGAAACGCTATGTTATCCGCATTCTCGGACCAGAGGCGAAGGGTGAGACCCGGGTCGAAAAGGCGCGTCTGCCAACCAAGCCGCGTGACGGACATCGGTATCTGGTCTGTACGTATCGCGAGGTTATAGAAGGGCGGCTCAAGGACGGCACGCCGCTCAAGGATATTCCCGAAGGGGGCCTCTTCCCGGAAGAGGTCCAGGTCTTTCGGCGTGAAGAGCAAGACCCTTTATTCTCGACCTAGCGCCCTTGCATCCGGTCTCTGCGTGGGGCATTCTCGGTCAATTACCAGTGGCAGCAAACCTATGAGTGCAGGAGTGACGCAGCGGTATTGTGGACAGAGGTCGGGGCTGGCGCTCGGCATCATGGTCTTCCTCGCATGCAGTCTTTTCGACTGGACCGTGCCGCGTGTCTCTGAGGCGCAATTCCTGGGCCAGGGCACGCGCCTGGGCAACCGCTTGACGCGCGAGAGTCGGGTGCGGCTCCGCCAGGAAAAGCAAAAAAGAGGGTCGGGACCGGAACTGGAAGAGATTATCCGTCGTCTGGGGAATGACCGGCCGGAAACACGTATGAGCGCGGTGAAGTCGCTCGGAGAGATGAAAAACCCGAAGACGATAGACTATCTGCTCAATGCCACCGCGGATGCTGATATCCGTGTCAAAGTCAAAGCCATTGAATATCTGGGCAATATGCGGGCGACCGATGCCACCCCGGCTCTGGCCCAGCAGTTGTTTCTCCGTGACGTGCATGCCGGGGTCAAAAAAAAGGTCCTGATTGCCTTAGGCAAAATTGGCGACCCGCGGGGCGCCATGCCCATTATGGAGTTTCTTCGACGCGACCTGGATGTGCCGACAAAGGGTACAGCCCTGTTTGCCCTGAAAGAAGTGGGGACGGAGGATGTCCTCACTTTTCTCGACGAATTCTCCCGTATCGAGGAATCTGTCCCGCTACGGAGGCTGGCGGCTGACGCCGCCATGGATATCCGTCACCGCCTCTCGCCGGAATTCGCTCCGGTTGTCCCATCGTTCGTGAAACAAGTTGAACTGCGAGAAAAGCTTAAGGGAGAGAAACCGTAATCCTTGGGTGTGGCTGGAATATGTTTGCCTCTGGATTGTTGCTGGAAAGGGAAGGAATGCATGCGTAAGAGAGGATCGGTACGACACGGCGTTTTCACCGTTGGCCTCCTCCTCCTGTCAGGATTGCTGCTGGTGGACCGCCCGCCCCTGCACGCCCTGGAATTATTCGGTTCGAAAAAAAAGGAGGAAAAGAGCAAACCGGAGGCGCGGCAACCGCTGGTCACCGGGGTGGGCCGGCTGCCCGATTTTGCCAATATAGCGAAAACAACCATGCCCGCGGTCGTGAATATCTCGACGACCCAGACATCGGCCCGGCGGCTCCAGCGTCGTCAGAGACCGCTGCCGGGGCCAAATCCATTTGGCGGGGAAGACCCCTTTGAAGAGTTCTTCCGTCGCTTTTTTGGCGACCGACCTCCCCCGCGCCAGCAGCGCAGTCTAGGCTCCGGCTTCATTATCAGCCCGGACGGCTATATTGTCACCAATGAGCATGTTGTTGGGGATGCCGAAAAAATTACGGTCCGTCTCTCAGACGAGGATGAATTTGAGGCGACAATTATTGGGACCGACGATAAGACAGACCTGGCGCTGATCAAAATCGAGTCAGCAGAGCCCTTTCAGAGTGTGCCACTCGGCAGCTCGTCGAATTTGCAGGTTGGCGATTGGGTCATGGCCATCGGCAACCCGTTCGGACTCGAACAAACGGTGACGGCGGGCATCGTCAGCGCCAAAGGGCGGGTGATCGGTGCCGGGCCGTATGACGATTTTATCCAGACGGATGCCTCGATTAACCCCGGCAACTCTGGCGGCCCACTCTTAAATCTCCAGGGCGAAGTCGTGGGTATTAACTCGGCCATCTTCAGTCAGGGCGGCGGCAATATCGGTATCGGCTTCGCCATTCCCATCGATATGGCCAAGTCGATCATTGACCAACTCAAAGACTCGGGGAAAGTGACCCGTGGCTGGTTGGGGGTCGCTATTCAAACGGTCACGGCAGAGCTGGCAAAATCCTTTGACCTGGAAGAACCCAGCGGCGCCCTGGTCGCCGAGGTCACTGAGGGCGGACCGGCAGAAAAGGCGGGTATTGAGCGGGGCGATATCATTACCCACTTCAAGGGTGAACAAATTCTGAAATCGCACGATCTGCCGGCCATGGTGGCGCGTACCCCGGTTGGGGAAAAGGTCACAGTCACCATTCTACGGGGTGGGAAAGAACAAACCATCTCCGTCGCGCTGGGCGAGTTGACCGACCAACTCGCCCAAGCCGACAGCGGCGAAGAGAGTGAGGCCAGTTGGGGTCTGACCGTCGCCGACATCTCAGACGAACATCTCCAACGCTACCGCCTGCCAGACAATCAAAAGGGCGTCGTGGTCACGGCCGTCGAGCCCGGCAGCCCAGCCGAACTGGCCGGCATCCGTCCCGGAGATGTGATCGAGGAGGTGAACCGGCAAGCCGTGAAATCGGTGCGCGATTTCACCACGGCCGTCAAAGGAGTCAAAGACGCAGAGACCCTCCTGCTGCTGGCCCGTCGAGGAAATTTCACGTCGTTCTTCGCCCTCCGTAAACCAGGCTAAAAGACGCCTGCGGGGCGACTGGCGCCCCGCAGTTTCTTGCGCTGCCTGGCTTATTCAGGCAAACGGCAGCGCACCGACAACGCGAGCAGACCCCAGGCTTATAGCCCCTGAGCCAACTCAATCAGATAGCCGTCCGGATCGCGCACATAGGCTGTCCGTTGTCCCCACGGGCGGGTGGTCGGCGGGGTGACCGGCGTCGCTCCGCCCGCCACTATTTCCGCATAGGCGGCATCCACATCGGCGACCTTGAAACCCAGCTCGAACCCCGGCGCAGTCTGGCGCGCGGGCTCCAGGGCGACACCGACCACGGCGGCCATGGCCGGGCGGGTATAGAATCCAATGCGGGTCAGCCCGGTGTCGAGTTGGGCGTAGTCTCCGGAACGGTGGCCGAGTTTGAGTCCGAGAACCTGGGTATAAAAATCGAGGGCACGGTCGAGGTCAGCAACAATCAGGATGATATAGTCTGCCGCTTCAAGCTGCATAGGCGTCTCCTGGCGGGATCGGCCTCAGGCCGTTGTCGGCGGAGTGGAGGGATAGGGCTGCAAGACCTCTTCCATCGTTCGCCTCTGGGCAAAGAAGGACAGCACCCGCAGCAGGACTTCGTCCACAATGGCATCCGGACAGGACGCCCCGCAGGTGAGGGCGATATCAAGCGGGCGGTGTTCGGGCAGCCAGTGCTGCGTGGTCTCGACCTGTTGCCGGTGTAAAACAAAATGGTTGATGTGGGACGGGGAGACGATATCCTTCGCCCCCTGCAGAAAATATGTCGGCATGGCCGCTTGGCACAGCTCGACAATATGCGAGGTGTTTGACGAGTTATACCCGCCGACAACCAGGCTTAGATCGGCGTCATGCTCAATTAACGCATACGTGGCGTGCTGGTTCTCATTGGTCGCATAACACAGGGTGTCGGACGTGTCGGCAAAGGTCTCACTCAGCCGCTCCGCTCCATACCGGTCGGCCAGGGCCCGACGCAAAATCTGGGCAACCTGGCGTGTTTCGGAAGCCAACATCGTGGTTTGATTGACCACCCCCAGCCGTTGCAAATCCCGCTCGGGGTCGAAGCCGCGAGAGCAGGTATGCCCAAACTGCGCAAAGAAAACGGCCGGCTCAAGTCGGCCCCGAATAATGTCACCCAAGATATGCGCTTCTTCGAGATTGAGGACGACAACCGTCGGCGCATTTTGAATGCTATGCGAGAAGGTCGCGCGGGTTTCCTCATGGGAAGCTTTGCCATGCACGACAACGGTATAGCCGCTACTCCCAAGCTGAGCGCTGCGTTTCCAGACACGCTCTACAAACGGACAGGTGGTATTATAGGTATACGGGTCCAAGCCGCGTTGGGCCAAGGCGTCCTGGACTTCCACACTCGCCCCAAAGGCGGGCACGACCACAATGTCCTCCGCGGTGAGTTCGTCCCAGGCGATCAGGTGTTCGCCCGCAGAGGAGAAGATAAAGCGCACTCCCCGCTCCTGGAGATCCCGGTTCACCGCCGGATTGTGGATCATTTCGCTCAGGAAAAAAATACGCTTGTCGCTATTCTCCTGAAGCGTCCGATACGCGATCTCAACCGCATTCTCCACGCCAAAACAGAAACCGAAATGGCGGGCCAGAATAAAACGAACCGGACCAAAGTCGAGCTCCGTGGGCAGTAAGTCCTGCTTGCGGGGGTCGTGCAGTTGGCGGTATTTTTTCACCCGCGAGATGATCGGGCTTTTATAGAAGTCCGGGATATGAAACTGCCGAGCCATGCGACGTCCTCTCTGCCCTCCCCTGACTCAGGATGCTCTGGACGGACGGAAAGCCGTGAAAACCAGCGCACTTCCCCCTACCAGATTGCCCCGTCCTGCGCAATATTGTTGAGATTCTTCACACCCTTGAGGCGATACGGGGCCCCGCGTCAAGACTCCGCTTGTGCGTGCCTGAGGGCTGTGGTACGGGGGGCAAGTACGCACGCATACGGGGAGGCAATATGAAGACACGCGCAGCAGTAGCCTGGGAAGCCGGCAAACCACTCGAACTGGAAGAGGTTGACATCCAGGGTCCGCAAAAAGGCGAAGTGCTGGTCCGGCTCAAGGCGACCGGCGTGTGCCATACCGATGCCTTTACCCTGTCAGGCGATGACCCGGAAGGCGTGTTCCCCGCTATTCTCGGTCACGAGGGCGGGGGCGTTGTGGTCGAGGTTGGCGCGGACGTCGCCAGCGTCAAGGAAGGCGACCATGTCATTCCCCTCTACACGCCGGAAGACCCGAACTGCCCGTTCATCAAATCGGGCAAGACCAATCTGTGCCAGACCATACGCGGGACCCAGGGCCGGGGACTCATGCCGGACGAGTCCAGCCGTTTTTCGCTCAACGGCAAGACCATCTACCATTACATGGGAACCAGCACCTTTAGCGAATATACCGTGCTGCCTGAGATCAGTACCGCGGTGATCCAGAAAGACGCCCCGCTCGAAAAAGTCTGTTTGCTCGGCTGCGGCGTCACTACCGGGATCGGCGCGGTCAAAAACACGGCAAAAGTGGAGCCGGGCAGTACGGTCGCAGTGTTCGGTCTGGGCGGGATCGGCCTGGCCGTCATCGTCGGCGCCGGTATGGCCCAGGCCGAGCGCATCATTGCCATTGACGTGAATCCCGGCAAGTTCGACCTGGCCAGGAAGTTCGGGGCAACCGAGGTCGTCAATCCACACGATCATGACACGCCCATCCAGGAGGTGATTGTGGATATGACCGACGGCGGCGTCGACTATTCGTTCGAGTGCATCGGTAACGTGCATACCATGCGGGCCGCGCTGGAATGCTGTCACAAAGGCTGGGGAGAGGCGACGATTATTGGGGTGGCAGGAGCGGGTCAGGAGATTGCGACCCGGCCCTTCATGCTGGTCACGGGCCGCGTCTGGCGCGGCACCGCATTTGGCGGGGTGAAGGGCCGCTCGGAACTCCCCTGGTTTGTCGAGCGGGCCCTGACGGGCGAGATCCCGCTTGACGACTTCATTACGCACACCCTGCCGCTGGATGAGATCAATACGGCATTTGAGCTCATGCACGAGGGCAAGAGCATTCGGTCGGTGATTCATTATTAAGGGCGCCCCTCCCCGAGACTGACACGGCAGCGGGACAGCCCGCCGCCGCTTTCCGGTGGGACTCAGTATGGATATCCCCGATCACACCAGCCTCCTCACGGCCGTGCACGACCTCGCGGCCCAGGTTCGTTCGCTCAGTCAGCAGATCGAAACCCAGCGTCGCCTCCCCCAGTCGCTCGTTGATGCCATGGCCGCCGCGGGCCTCTTTCGGCTGCTGATCCCTCGCTCGCTGGACGGTCTTGAGGTCGACGTCTCGACGTTCATCCGGACTATTGAGGCGACTGCCGCCCTGGACGGGTCAGTCGGCTGGTCGGCCATGATCGGTGCAACAGGCGGACTGACGAGCGGCTATCTTCCGCCGGAAACCGCTCAGGAGATCTATGGCGGCGATCCGCATATCGTCACTGCCGGTGCCCTCGCTCCACACGGTCGGGCCAGGCCGGTCGAGGGCGGCTACCGCGTAACGGGACGTTGGCCCTTTAACAGCGGGTGTGAATATTGCGCCTGGCTCATGGGCAACTGCATTATCCATACGGCTGATGGGGCCCCACGGCTGCGTTCGGACGGACAGCCGGACATTCGTCTGATGCTCTTTCCGGCGGCGGAAGCCGACATCATCGATACCTGGTCGGTCTCCGGCCTGCGAGGAAGCGGCAGTCACGATATTGCGGTCCGGAACCTCTTTGTCCCCGCACCCAGAACAGTCGCCTATGGCCTTGAGCCCCCGACGCAGCCCGGCCCGCTGTATGCCTTCCCGACCTTCGGCCTCTTGGCAATCGGTGTTGCCAGCGTCGCCGTGGGCATTGCCCGAGGCAGCCTTGACTGTCTGCTGGCGGTCGCCCGCACCAAGATTCCAACCGGAGGACGGCGCCCGCTCCGCGAACGACCCTTCGTCCACATGCAGCTTGCACAGGCCCAAGCCCGCTTCCAGGCGGCCCGCTCCGGACTCTTGGCAGCCGCCCAGGAGATATGGAATATGGCGTGTCGGGGGGAAGCGGTTTCCCTTGAGCAGCGGGCCGCGGTTCGTCTGGCCGCCAACCACGCCACCAGCGAGTCAGCCGCCGTTGTTGACGCCATGTATACGCTCGCTGGGACCAGTGCCATCTGGGACACCAGTCCGCTCCAGCGGGCCTTCCGCGACATCCACGTGCTGACCCAACACGCGGTCATCGCGCCCCCCCTGTATGAACTTGCCGGGCGGGTATTGTTTGGCCTCAGGGCCGATACGTCGATGCTGTAGCCGTCCGGCCACGACCGCCTCGCGCCTCAGGGCACGACTTTTTTGAGCAACTGGAGGCTGACGTGAGGATCGTGGTAGGGGCCGCTGACCTGAAATGGCAGCGCCGTGAGTCGGTCGGTACTCTGGGCGAGCAGTTTGCCCGCTAACGGCACCTTTTCAACGACACTCGTGAGGCCGCGCAGCGGAATAACATCGGTCGTGATATCGAGCATTTTCTGCCGCAGGTTCACCCGGCCGCGGGCGTCCAGGCGCACGGCTTCTCCGATGAGAGAGAGATTCTCGGTAGTGAGTTGCCCGTGTTTCACGCTTACCTCTCCGGTCAGAGAAGAAAAGGGCAGTCCTTCGCGGGAGAACTGCGGCAACGAAAAACTGAGCAGGCTTTGCAGGCTGAGGGCGGTCCAGAGCCGAACGAGAATCGGGAGCTGCCGGGCAGCACCATCTTGAACCGAGAGCGTCAATGCAGCCTCCCATTCCTCCGGATCGTCCCAGAACTCCCAATTGACAACCTCGATATCGCCGCTGGCGTCTAAGGTGCCTGACAGGGTATCGGTTGGATGGCCTAGCGCGGCAAAAAAATCTGCCGTATCAACCCGACTCACCTGCGGTGCGAACGAGAGGGCGGACGAGTCGAGCCACAACGTCCCTTCGCCTCGGAGCTGGCCGGCCGAGACACCGGCTTCTTCGAGGCGAAAATCGACCTGACGGTCGTGCCGATAGACAGCCGCCCGGACCGGTGCCGCACGAAACGTCTTATACTGCACCCGGTCGCAGCGGACATCGACCCGCACCTTGTTCTGTTCTGCTGTCTCTTTCTTGTCCGGTCGAACGGAGTCGGGGAGCAAGATCGATTCGAAATCCAGCTCATCACACTCCACGCTAACATCCAGCTCCAGGGGCTCAAGGCTGCGCACTTCACCCGAGCCCGTCACGCTCGCCCCGGACAGGCTGCCCTGCTCAATCACAAATCGCCCCTGCTGTCCGCCCCAAGAGAATTGTCCGCGCGCGATATCGAGCGGTTCAAAAAACGACAGCACGTCCACCCGGGCCTGACTCAGCACAATATTCCCCTCAGTTTCCAGGCGGTGACCTTCCGGACCGAACCGAGCAGCCACCCGACCACTGATCTGTCCGTAGCGTGGCTGCACCACCGCCTCAGCAAGCAGCGGAACAACGTCCCGGATGGTCGCCTGTGGAATGGCGAGCGTCACCCGTCCTTGCTGCGCGGAAGTGAAAGGACGCGCTATCCTCCCCTCAAGCACCCCGGCAGAGGTCCCAATACGAAAACGGATATCCTGCAATATGGCCAACTCCGGCGTGAGGTGCACGGCGCCATTCACCTCGGACAGGCTCAGTCCCCACTCGGGAAGGGTCAGGCCGGCTGAACGCCATTCCAGCGTCGCGTCGTACGCGCTTTGGTTTTTCTTGTCAGGGGGAAGCTGCGCACTCAGCCGAAGGTCAGCGTGGCCCGACGGATGCCGGACTGCTTGTCCGAACGCCGCGCGGGCTTCGCTTGGCACGAATGAGAGCAGAGAGTCCAGATCATCGGCGAGGTTCAACTGCGCGGCGAGGTGCACCGTGAGCGTTGGCGACTCTTTTGAGAACAGCGATCCCCAGTCAGCGCTCAGCTCCGTGAGCGCCGAGGAGCGTCCGTACGAGCCCTGCAGTTTTGAGGCACGCAGTTGACCGTCCTGCAAACGAAGCTGTCCCGAGGTCAGACGAACCGGGGCGTTAGTTTTTCCAAACCGACCTTGCATCTCCTCAATAGTAGCGTTGAAGGTGAGTGATTCTGGACTTTCAGCCAGATTTTCAAGCAACCCAGCGAGCGGGGCGGCCACCAACCATGAGGAAGCATACGCTGGATTATCCCAGTGCAAGTCCGTCAGGCCGATGCTACCACGCTCGACTGCCAGTTGCGAAAAATAGGCAGCTCGTACGCTCACTCTACCCGAGACGGTCGTACTCGCATCCGCCCTTCCGGTGTACTTTCCCGAAAAGTCTACGCGCGCCGAGGGCCAATCGGCGCCGAACCATTCACCCAACTCCTGGACGGCAATATTCTGGAGGCGAATATCGCCTTGCCATACTGCTGGAGATGCGTTCGCTGTCGGCTGCCAGTGTGCGGCGTGAGAGCGGAGCGTCAACTGTCCCACCTCCCCGTTCTGTCCCAGATCCGCACTCAACCGCGCCCCTACTCCGCCGCCCGGCTCCAGAGCAAGCCGCAGCCGCGCGCGGGTGAAGACCAGGGGAACCCCGGCAGACGCCGGCTGAAAGACAAACGTCGCATCTTCCAAGACAAGTTGGTGGACCCGCAGTTGGGGTGAAAACCAGAGCTGGGTCTCGGACGGAGCTTCCTCAGCCTCAGTTTCCTGGGCAAACGGCTTGAGCTGGCGGGAGAACAGACGCGCAACCGGAGCGGCTGGTTCGGCAGGCGAGGTCGGTTGTGCGAGCCGGACGCTCGGCTTCAAGACAAAGATCTGACGAAAGAGGAGCTGGCCGCGCAAGAGCGCTCTGAGATCAAGCACGAGATCAATGCGTTCAGCCGTCACAAACGGATCGGCGCCGCCATACGCCTGCACGCTAACCGTTTTGAACTGAACCCCCACCCCCTGCCGAAAGGAGAGCGTACTTGATGCAATCTCCACCTCTGCGCGTAAGAACCGTTCCAGTTCCTGTTCAAGGAAGGCGACATAGCGCTGCTCGGATAAGAACCAGCCGGCGAGTAACAGTCCCAGCAGGACACCACTCAACCCAAGGGCAATCAGACCCAGCGTCAGTCGCCGTAGTCCCCGCAGATAGCGAAATATTCGGGGTCGTGCTTCTTCCGTCCCCGTCTCAGCTTGGGCCATACTTACGTCTATTCAGTCATACCGGTAGGAGGTTCATCAGCGACGAAGGCGTGAATAGTTTGGAAATACTGTTGCCCGGCGACCCGGTACAGGCCGACATGCTCTCCACCTGGGATGGGATAAAACTGCTTGGGTGAAGGGGCCAGTTCATACAGGGCGCGACCCTGCTGAAAGGGCACGAGTCCATCCCGGGTGCCATGAATAACGAGTAGTGGCACCCTGAGTTGTGGAATAAGCCTAGCTGAGTTGAGGTCGTCTTTCACTAAGAAGGCCAGGGGTCGGAGTAGAAGCAGGGCTTGCCCCATCGCGTGCAGGGAGTAAAACGGGGCTTCCAGAATCATGCGCTCCGGGCGCACCTCCAGTGCGGGCTCAACCGCAAGGGCAATCACGACCGCGCAGCCCAGGGATTCGCCAAAGAAGACGAGTTGCTTTCCTTTGCTCCAGCCCCGTTCTTGAACGAGTCGGATAGCGGCCCGGCCATCGGATATGATGCCGGGAATCGACGGACGACCATGACTCAGACCGTAACCCTGGTAGTCAAACAGCAGGTGACTGCCGCCAACGTGAGTATGCATCAAATAGGCGTGCTCTAAGCGGTTCTGAATATTGCCGCCATTGCCGTGAAACCAGATAAAGATGACGTCTCCCGGACCGGGGATATACCAGCCGTGTAAGAGCCGCCCATTCTCTCCTCCAAAGCGAACGTCCTCGTAGGCAAGCCCATAGGCGGCGGGCGTGACGTTGACAGTCGGGCTGGGATGGAAAAGGAGAGCGTTCTTCAGCCATTCAACCGGAGCGACGAACGTCGAGGCCAAAAAGGCACTCCAGCCGAGGACGGTCTGCGTCATGCTGATCACGGTATATTTACCCCGCTCGCGAGGGCTGAAGAGAGGGGCGCGAGCTGTTCCTATGCTTTCTCGTTGTGGCGGGTCGGGCGCTTCTTCTTTTGATATAAGCCACTCCGCCCTTCCAATAAATCACGCTGGGCCAGCTCTTCTACCGGACTGTCCTGACCACTCACAAAGCCATAGCTGGCCTGCACGAACTCGTCGATCTTGTCCTCGTCCGTCAAGGTCTCTACGCTGAGAGCCAGATATTCCCGCATCACAAACTCCCCACCACCGGGATGAAAAAGGTCTCCGGCCCGACTGGCACTGGCGGCAACCAACTGCATGGCCGGGAGTTTCAAGGCCAGGTCCTCACCCAGGAGAAACGAAAAGGGGTTCCCATTGGCATAGTAGCACAAGCCGCCAAACATGCGGCGCTGCGTGACCTCCGTCAGTCCCAAACGGGCAATGGCCTCATCCAAAGTCAATTGATGCCGTGGCGGCGGACGTTTTGCCTTTTGCTGTGAGGTCTTTTGTGCCATGGCGATCAAGACAGCGGGGGAGGACAGAGCGGATACCTGCGGAGGCTGTTTACAAGAGCCCCAGTGGCCCCTCTCCCTCCACGCCGATTCCAGGGGCGGCTACCAGTCCCAATCCGACCAGTACCCAGAGCAGGACAATGCCGCAGACAATCCCTATAGCAATCGCGCTCCAGTACGACGCAAGCTCACCACCTTGTTGGAGGTGCAGGGCAAGAGCCCGTCCCTGCAGGCGAGTCGCCAAGAAATACATGACAAACACCTGGAGACCAACCAGGAGCGCCTCAATCACACGTTGCTCTTGCGGGATCAATCTGCTGAGGAGCAACGAGCCGACCGTCAGTAGCCCTGTCCAGAGGAAAATATCTCGAACGGCACGAGGTTGAGACAGTCTCCGGCAATTCATTGACAACAGGACACCACCGGCAAGGGGAGAACCCAGGAAGGTGGCTAAGATCACTGCCCACACAGAATAGAGAGGCTCCTGCGAGGTATTCGTCCGGTGGCTGGGTAGATCAGTCGGCGGCATAGCACCTCTCCACAAAAGATTCCAGCGGTCACGGTCAACGCCTGAAGATGCTCTGAGGCTACCTTTTGCCCCAGGACAATTCAACTAATCACGACACCGACAGCGCCTATGTTTATTTGCTTCCTCACCACGGGCTATGCCACACTCCGGGTATGTCGTCCAGGAGGCCGGCGTATGGCAAGAGGCATAATCATCATCATTTGGAGTGTCGGAGTCTTTGCCTGGCCGCACGTCGGACTTGGGCAAGGAACGATTTACACCTGGGTTGATGGCAAGGGGAGCGTCCACTATTCCGACACACCAACCGGCCAGGCCCGCTCGATCGATGACGAGTTGCCACCGGCGGCGAGTTTCGGGACGCAGCCGGATTCCGCGTCGCAAGCGGCACCACCGCCCCCGGCCCTGCCCGCCCAAGGGGTGCCGGCAGACACGGCCGCTGACGCCACTGAGCGTGAAGAGATATTCAACCAAGGGGAAAGAGAAGCTGAAGGCGACCAGGTCGGACGGGACGAAGATTTCGCCCTCGGTCGGGATGAGCCGTTCGGCCCAGACACCAGCAATGCGTTTGAAGACTAAAGCGGGATGTGGATGAGTAGTCGCTCGGTGGAGGTCATGAGGATTTGACTGGAGATGTCACCATGGGGAAGCGTCCAGCCGGGACATTGCGGACCGTCCGGACGCTTCCACTCGCAGTCAACTATTCAAAGGATTCATCGCACTCAGCAACGGTTTCAGGATCGGTAGCGACTTGATCGGCCCACTCGCGGGTCTGGAACCAATACTGGCGGCGCTGTTTGAGCCAACCGTCAGCCTCATTGGCCTCGATCCAGCTATTGAAAAAATTTAAGGTATCGAGGTCACCTTTGCGCACGGCTATCGCTCCCACTTCCGAGGCAAACGGCTCCTCGAAGGGCAGATTCAGCGTCTTCAGGTGAGCCTTAACCCATGTTGTTCGAGTCGTCGCGAACGCCGCAGCAGCATGGGCGTCACCTGCGACGACTGCCCGGAGGACAGCGTTATCGGTATCAAAGAGCACTAACATGGCATCAGGAAAAGTATTCTCGACAAAACCCACGGACGATGCTCCCCGACGGGTCGCAATCGTGACATCGGAACTGTTAAAATCTGCCAGCGTTTCCAGGTCTGCGGTTTGCTCTGTATTCGCCACCAGATAGACACCGGTAGGGTTGTACGATGACGTGAAATTAACCCGGAGATTGCGGTGCGGAAGGATCGCCATACCACTGATAATGACGTCAAACTCCTCGGCGATCAGTTCCGAGATGATGTAGGTCCAGTTCGTCCGAGCAAATTCGACCTCAACCCCCATGTCCTCGGCTACTTTTGTCGCGACATCGATCTCAAAGCCGATCAGCTCGCCGTCTGCATTGCAGGCCGACCAGGGCTCGAACAGACCGAGACCGACTCTCAGAGTCCCACGATCCTGGACCTCCTCAATGACGCTGTCGAAAGCCCACCACGGGAAAAACTCGGCCATCGCGCGCGAGCTGAAACCGCCAATCAGGGCAACAACGACCAGACCACACAATACGTGCTTAGTCCGCATCAGACACCTCCTTTAAAGATTCGCTCCTACTTCCTATGCCCCTAACACACGTGGCGCGGTTTTCAAAATCTGAGTGTTCGCATTATCTGCATCTGCCGTTCCGCAAGGCTAGACTGGGAGATTTCCAGCTTATCGACCGGACTGTCTCAGGCGAGGTCTGGTCGAAGGCCGACAACAGCGCTAGTATTGGCCCGGACTCACTGCGAGGTTCGTCAACAGGTAGGCTACAGCCAAACAAAAAAGGGGGTGCAATGTGAGCGCGCTGGATCATATTCGAATACTCGATTTAACCCAATTTGAGGCCGGCCCGTCGTGTACTGAAATTCTGGCCTTTCTGGGTGCAGACGTGGTGAAGGTCGAGCCGCCCAAAGGCGGGGACCAGGGCCGGTATCTCATTACCGATAAGCCGGGACTCGATTCGCCCTACTTCCTCTTGTTGAACGCCAGCAAGAAAAGCATCAGCATCAACCTCAAAAGCGAAAAAGGGCTGGGCCTGTTTAAGCAGCTCGTGCCGCATTTTGATGTCCTGGTTGAGAATTACGGCCCGGGCGCAATCGCCGCCCTGGGTCTGGGGTATGACGTGGTCGCGGCCATTAATCCGCGAATTGTCTACGCTCAGGTCAAAGGGTTTGGGACCTACGGTCCCTATTCCGGATTCAAGAGCTTTGACATGATTGCGCAGGCCACCGGCGGCGCCATGAGTGTCACCGGCACTCAGGACACGCCACCGCTGCGCCCTGGTCCGACCATAGGCGACACCGGAACCGGGATCCACTGTGCGGTTGGCATTCTCTCGGCCCTGCTCCAGCGCGAGAAAACCGGCAGCGGGCAGCGGGTCGAGGTGGCCATGCAGGATGCGGTGGTGAATCTGAGCCGCATTGGCATGATGAGTCATTATTACGGCAGCGTCCCGGCCCAACGCTCGGGCAATCGGCTTGCCGGTCTGGCCCCAACCGATCTCTATCCGTGCGCACCGGGTGGTCCCAACGATTATGCCTACATCATTAACACCACCCCGGCGATGTGGGAGGGTACCCTGACAACAATCGGACGGGCGGATCTCATCAACGATCCACGTTTTCACGACCAAAAGAGTCGCAATGAACACTTTGACGAAGTGTTTGGCATCATTGCGGACTGGACGCAACAGCGCGACAAATTTTCGGTTATGGAAGCCTTTGGCAAGGCCGGCGTGCCGTGTGGAGCCGTGCTCGACAGCGGTGATATTTTAGCCAATGAACATCTCAAAGAGCGCGGCATGATCACAAGTGTCGAGCATCCAACTCGTGGCCGTTTTACGATGCCGGGCTGCGCAGTACACATGTCAGATTCTCCAGCCGAAGTGCGACCAGCGCCGCTCCTGGGGCAGAACAATGCCGATATTTTCGGCTCCCTGCTGGGTCTGACCGAGGGGGATTTGGCCGGACTCAAGGACGACGGCGTTATCTAGTCGGTGGCCCCGCCCCTCACGAGAGACACCCTTGCGGCTCGGCCTCAAAGCTGACACAAAAAAGAGCCGTACAGGAGGACAGGCATGGAAGAGGTCACCAGAGAAATTTTGTGGAACATCTCACTGGCAGGCAAGGTCGTGATGTATAGCCTGCTGTTCACGACCTTCTTTGGTGCGCCGCTGTATCTCGCCTACGCATGGTGGCATCGGATCAAGCACGGGACGGCGGCCACGCGGATTGATAATATTCCGGAACGGACCAAACTGTTTCTGCTCGAAGCCTTTGGGCAGGGCAACGTCGTGCAGGAAAAGCCGGGTGGTCTCTACCATCTGACCCTCTTTGTCGCCTTCTTCGGCCTGTTCATTGGGACCGGGCTGGTGACGCTTGAGCATGACACGCCCATGCACTTCTATTTTGGCGCCTTTTACAAAGTCTATAAATTTGTGCTCGACACCTGCGGGGTGTTGCTCATTGCCGCCTGCGGCCTGTTTCTGTATCGCCGCTACGTCCAGCGGCCGGCGGCCCAGGCCGGCCCGGCCGAAGAAAAAATGGTTGATAACTTCGAGAACCGCGTCGGCTATGGCCTGCCGCTGCTGCTCATCCTGCTCATTGGGGTGACCGGCCTGATGCTGGAAGGGGTTCGGATTCACACCAACCCCGCCAGTCATCCGGGCTGGGCCTATGCCGGCATGGCGTTCGCCGGTGTCTTTGCCCTGGCCGACGCCGGCGAAGGCATGCATCAAATCGTGTGGTGGGTACACCTGCTCATTATCACCGCATTTTTCGGTCTGATTCCGTTTACCAAAATGCGGCATATCTTCCTGGCACCGGTCAATATCTTCTTCAGCAATCTGAAACCACGCGGGCGCCTGGAACCGATTACCGACTTTGAAACCGCGGAGACCTTCGGCGTCTCGCAGGTGGAGGAGTATAGCTGGAAACAACTGCTCGACATGGCATCCTGCCTCGAATGCGGGCGCTGTACGCTCAACTGCCCCACGGTCAATACGGATAAGCCGCTGAATCCCAAAAATCTGGTCATGGTGCAACGCGAGCATCTCATCCAAAAGACGCCCTTTCTCTTGCAGTTGGCCGCGGTCAAGGCCCAGAACGCGCAAAACGGCGCGCAGGTCGAACTGCCGGTCTGGGACGGGGCGGACATGATTACCGAGGTAGCGACTGAGGATGTCATCTGGGGCTGTACGACGTGTGGCTGGTGTGAGGAGGGCTGTCCGGTCAATATCGAGCATATCCAGCGCATTGTGGACATGCGCCGCTACGATGTCATGATGGAAGCGCGCTTTCCGCAGGAAGTCGTCAACGTCTTCAAGGGCCTGGAAACCAACTCCAACCCGTGGAACCTGGGTTTTGACAAACGCGCGGATTGGGCGGCCGGTCTGGGGGTGAAGACCCTGGCCGAAGACCCCGACGCCGAGGTGCTGTATTGGGTCGGCTGTGCCGGTTCGTTTGATGAACGCAACCAAAAAGTCTCCAGCGCCATGGTCAATATCTTGCAGAAAGCCGGCGTGCGCTTCGCCATTCTGGGCAAAGAGGAAGGCTGTACGGGTGACCCGGCACGGCGTTTGGGCAACGAGTATCTCTACAGCCTGCTGGCTGAACAAAATGTCCAGACCATGAATGGCTATCATGTCAAGGAAGTGATCACCCAGTGCCCGCACTGCTTCCATACGATTGCCAACGAATATCCGGACCTGGGCGGGAACTACACAGTCTACCACAGCTCGGAATATATCGAGGAGTTGGTCAAGCGAGACAAGATCAGCCCGCGCGTCCTGAATGAGCACAACACGACCTTCCACGACCCCTGCTATCTCAGTCGTCACAACGGTCGCTACGCGCCGCCGCGGGAGGCATTGCGGGCCATCCCGGGCATCAAGCTCAATGACGTCGAGCAGTCGAAAAACCGCACCTTCTGTTGCGGGGCCGGCGGCGGCTCGGTCTGGAAAGAAGAGACCCAGGGTTCACGCATTAACTACACCCGCGTGGACCAGCTCATGAAAGCCGAACCCCAGACCATTGCCGTCGGCTGTCCGTACTGCATGATCATGCTGGACGATGCCGTCAAAGGGAAGGACCTCGACGAGAAGGTTCAGGTCAAAGACCTGGTTGAACTCGTCTCCGAGTCGCTCAATGACGCGGAAGAGACGGCTCATACGGAAGAGGCCTAGAATAGAATATTCATGGCATAAGTCGGACGCGGCGACACCTCTCGATACCGCTATGGGCACAGTCGGGCAGATATTTCAGGATGCGATTGGGAGCATTTATAGCCCGGCCCTCATGTCCTTTGCTATTGCAACAAGCTTGATCGCGCTTATTATTTGCATATTAGATTGGATTGGAACTCTACTTTTAGGTCGGTCCAGTCTTCTCGGAGTGGGCTTTGGTAGCTGGCGCACCCTCCAATCAATCTTGTTGTGGGGGCTCGGAGCTGGCCTTGGCGCCTACCTCGGAGGTCTCGTAAAATTGTTCGATATAGAGAGTATCAATGCGCGTGTGATTGTCGGACTGGGTTGGCCCACCGTTCTTCCTCGGCTGCTTGCAATGGTAGCTGAGACCGAGAGAGAGGAAGAGCAAAACGAAGAGGAGGAGACCCTATGAGTCTAGCAAAAAGCCTTCTCGGGTATCGGGAGTTCTCGAGTGAGTCCCAAATACGCCAAACGATCACGAAGTCAAAGAACTATAACGCGTCGAAAGAAGCTCCGGAACATGCCAAGAGTCTGCTTATTTTTGAAACCTCAAGACAGCATACCTGGCTTGTCGCAACTGAAGAACGTCTATACTTCGTTCTTGATGATGTTCGAAAACCAGAGCCGCGCATTAACCGATCAATACGCAAGGACGCCTTGAAAGCGCAGACTAACGGGAGTACCCCTATCAACGTCCTGTCGAAATCCGTCCATACCGGCCTGGTTGATATTGGTCTCAGACAGCATAGCTACCTCTATAGTAAAGACCTTTTTTCTCAACGTCCGATAGAAAATGCAATAAAGGACCTTCTGAGAGAGGTCTAAGGTCTGCGCTATCAGGAGAAGACGTTAAGAGTAGCGCTTGAGGAATCAAGATAACAAAAGCCCATGCCACCAAGGCCGTTCGCCCGCTCCTCTGTCCTTATCCTTATTATCCCCTGCCTCTTCCCAGCCTGTTCCTCCGCCACTTCCTCTTCTCCCCAGGTCATCATCCACCCCCAAGGCGGAGCCCCCGTCCATGTCACCGTCGAGGTTGCCGACACGCAGGAAAAGCGTCAGCTCGGCCTCATGTATCGCAACGAACTACCGGCGTTCGGCGGCCTGCTCTTTATTTTCCCGCAGGAAAGCCCGCTCAGTTTCTGGATGAAAAACACCTCGTTGCCGCTCGATATCATCTATATCAACGCGGACTTCAGCATCGTCCAGATCGCCGAAAACACCACGCCCTACTCCACCGCCCGCATCCCCTCCAAACACCCGGCCAAATATGTGCTTGAAGTCAATGCCGGATTTTGCCAGCGACATGGCATCACCGCCAAGGATCGGGTTGAGTTCTCACAGCTTGTCTCAACCCTCCTGTAACCTCCGCCGTTTATATGAACTGAGGCGGAGGGAATCATTTGGATACTCAGTCAAAAAATGGTAAGGTTCTGCATTGTGACGGTTGCAGCCTACGTCCTCCTCTCTGTTTTCGCCGTGCTCACGCTCGGGGTGAGGCCGCTCCCTGAGCACTCGTCGGCCCCTCTCGGCTTCTTGCCCTCCTCCCCTCCTGTCGTCTCAGACCAAAGACTGGAGAAAGGGAAATTTCTCGTCGCAGCAAACCATCTGAACGGCTCCGATTTCTCACAGACCGTCATCTACCTCGTTGCCTACAGCCAACGGGGCGCCCTGGGCGTGGTGGTCAATCGCCCGACGGACATTCAGTTGGCGCGTGCACTGCCACATTTGGCAGACCAGCCGCATGCGGAGGATGTGATCTATGCCGGAGGTCCGGTCGGACGAGCTCAGATGCTCTTGCTCGTTCGTTCACAGACGTTTTCACGTGGAGAAATGCTGCCTATCACGGCAGAGGTTTCAGTGACGTCCAGCCCCGATAATTTGACCCGGCTGGCCGCGACAGCGACGGCCCAGTTTCACGTGTACGCGGGCTATGCCGGCTGGTCAGCCCGTCAACTTGACTCCGAAGTCGCACGGGGCGACTGGCACGTTATGCCCGCTGATCCGACAACGCTTTTTGATACAGACCTGAAAGACGTCTGGTCAGCCCTGAAGAAGAAGGACAGCCGCGGCACTGCGGAGTGGATCCACGCCAGACCGCCCCTCTATCCGAAAGGCCCTCGGGCCAGCTACTAACCAGCCACTAAAATATTCAGGAGGAAACAGCATGGCAAGCGTAGAATGGATTACCCGTTTATTTCACTCCATAGATACCAACGATCCCGATATTTTTGCGAGCTTCCTCACCCCCGATGCGCTCTTCAGGTTTGCCAACCAGGAGCCGGTCGTCGGGAAAGAGGCCGCGCGCCAAACAGTGGCCGAATTTCTCTTGAGCATTAAAGCCATTCATCATGCCGTCCTGGACGTCTGGGAGAAGGAAGGGGCAACGGCCTGCCACGGCATCGTGACCTATACTCGCCACGACTCCAGTCAACTCCGCGTCCCATTCGCCAATGTGTTCAAAATGCAGGGTCGTCTGATTCAGGAATATCTGATCTACGTTGATGCGTCACAACTCTATGCCCCAGACGCTCCGCCGTGCTCTTGAACACTCAGACCGCAGTGTCTGAAATTGAGATGTAAGCCGTTGTTTTTACTGTTCAGAATTCTTCAAAATGAGACACGACTACTGAGAGTAGAAATTGGTGGTGTCTCACTTTGAAATTTTTCCTCTTTGGCATCCATTACTCCATTCACTGACGTCCGATACCGCCTTTTCTGTCAACATACCCATTGTAAGTCCTTGATATAGTAGCACTTTGGGAATGGGGCGGGGGGCGGCCGGGCCGTGGGGAGATTGACAGCGACCGGCGTTCCCGGATGAGGCATTAAGAATACTGACAGTATGCATACTAGAATAGGGTCATTAAGAATGCTAATAGTATGCATATGAATTCCCCCGTCAGGATTTTTCAAAATGAGACACGACCACTGAGAGTAAAAATTTGACTTCTACGCCAGGATGTATTAGCAAGCTGTGTGATCCCATATGGTTGCGGGAGAAGCGGTTCACGAAGGAGACACAGGAGAATTATGACACACAGGACATATCTCGTATGGCTGCTCGTGTGGGCCTGTTTGAGCGGCTGGTCGGAACGCGTCAGCGCCCAGCCCCTTGAACACATGATAGAAGCGCAAAGTGATGCGGTAACGGAGGCCATCCGCTCTCAAGACACAATCGATGCACTTGCAGACGAAACACAGCGCCTGCTGAGCACCTATCGGAACACCATCCGACAGACAGAAAGTCTTCAAGTCTATATCGAGCAACTCGGTCGTCTCCTAGACTCCCAACAGAAAGAAGCCGCATCGCTCGAGACGCAACTCCAGGAAATTGAGGTCACCCAACGCGACATTGTGCCCTTGCTCGTCCGCATGTTGGACCATCTCGTCCAGTTTGTCGCCCTGGATATTCCTTTTTTACCCGAAGAACGTCAGGAGCGGCTGAATCGTCTCCGGAACACCTTCGATCAATCGGATCTGACGATTACCGAGAAGTATCGGAGCATCATGGAGGCGTATCAGATTGAAACGGACTACGGTCGGACGATTGAGGGCTATCGTGGGGCAGTCAATATCGACGGGCAGGAGCGCACGGTTGACTTTTTGCGGATCGGACGGCTGGCGCTGCTGTATCAAGGTCTGGATGGCCAAGAGGTGGGACACTGGAATCGGCTCACCCAGGAGTGGGAATCCCTGCCGAGCAGTTATCGACGCGCCATCAATCGGGGGTTACAGATAGCGGCGAAACAATCCGTTCCCAACCTCCTGCTGCTTCCCGTCCCGGCTCCAAGCGAGGTGACTCCGTGAACATATTGCGCTGGGGTGTTGTGTGCTTGCTCCTCCTGGTCGGGTCTCCTCGACCGGAGGTTTTTGCCCAAGAAGGCCCCGGATCTCTCCAGGAATTGCTTGACCAGGTTCGGGCTGAGCGGCAGGCCGACTCCAAGCTGCACGGCGAGCGCGAGTCGCGTTTCCTGGCGGAGCGTGACCAACGTCAAAGCCTGCTCCAGCAGGCCGAGAGCGAACTCGCCGGTGTCAAACAACAGAGTGAAGAGAAACAGGTGCTCTTCAGGCAAAACGAAGACAATCTGGTACAGCTCCGCAGCCAACTCAAGGAGCGGGCCGCCTCGCTGGGCGAACTGTTCGGCGTCGTCCGGCAGATCTCACGCGATACGGCCGGGATGATAGAGGGGTCGTTCGTTTCCGTCCAGTCCGGCGACCGCGCCGATTTTCTCAACACGATGGCCGAAAGCACGGAACTCGCCTCGCTGGAAGAGCTTGAGCGGCTCTGGATCAGCCTGCTGGAAGAAATGACCCAGTCCGGACAAGTGGTAAAGTTTTCCACGGCCGTCACCGAGGCGGATGGCGCCCGATCAGAGAGAGCAGTTGTCCGGGTCGGGACGTTCAACGCCGTCTCTGAGGGACAGTATCTCCGCTATGTGCCGGAGACACGCCAGCTCGCCGAGTTGGCACGCCAGCCCGAGGGGCGTTATATCAGCGCGGCGCAAGAACTCGAGCAGACACCCGAGGGGTATAGTGCGTTTGGGGTTGACCCGTCCCGAGGAGCCATTCTGGCGGCGCTGGTGCAAAGGCCAGACACGTGGGAACGGATTGAGCAAGGGGGTCTTATCGGCTTCGTTATTCTCGCCATCGGTTTGATTGCCGCCGTGTTGATTGTGGAGCGGACGGCCTATCTGTGGCAGGAAGACCGACGCATGAAGGCGCAGCGCCAAATGGATGAACTCCGAGCCGACAACGCTTTGGGACGCGTCATGCTCGTCTATCAGTATGACACGGATCAAAATGTTGAAACCCTGGAAGCGCGCCTGGAAGAAGCCATCCTGGAACAACTTCCGATCCTGGAACGCGGCCTGGCGACCCTCGGAATTTTTGCCGCGGTTGCCCCGCTGCTCGGGCTGCTCGGCACGGTCGTCGGCATGATTGATACCTTTCAGTCCATCACGCTGTTTGGAGCGGGCGACCCGCGGGTCATGTCGGATGGTATTTCGCAAGCGCTGGTGACCACCCAGCTTGGGTTAAGCGTCGCGATTCCGATCGTCCTGCTGCATTCCCTGTTGTCCAGCAAGAGCGCCCGCCTTATTCATACCTTAGAAGAACAGAGTGCGGGGATGATCGCCCTGCTGGCCGGGCGATCATCCTTACTCACCGAGCAGCCGGAGTGAGCCCGCCTGATGCTCTACAATCTTTTTGCTCCACTCCAGCAGTTTTTTGCCACCGGCGGGTCGGCGCTGTGGGCTATTTTTGTGGTCGCTATCGCCCTGTGGGCACTCATTATCGAACGCTTTGTCTTCTTTTGGACACACTATCCGTCTCTTGAGAATGAGGTTGTCTCTCGCTGGCAGGCGCGCAGCGACCACCAGTCGTGGTATGCTCTCCAGGTCCGCAGGATGGAGATCATCCAGATGAGCTATCAGCTCCGCAGGGGGCTGCCGCTGATTCGGACTTTGACCGTGATACTGCCCATCTTAGGCCTCCTGGGAACAGTCAACGGCATGATTTTCACGTTTACCGTCATGCAATTATTTGGAACCGGCAATGCCAACGGTTTGGCCGGCGGAATTTCCGAAGCGCTGGTGACGACGATGGCCGGATTGGTGTGTGCCGTCCCTGGGCTCTATTTCAGCTCCAACTTGGACCGCCGAGCGGCAAAATCCGCTCGGAAGATAGCAAGCCTCTTACGTGTGGACTAAGACCATGAAGGATGGTGTCGAATGAGACGTCGCCGGGACAGACACGACAGTGCCCCTGAGATCAATCTGACTCCGATGATTGATATGGTGTTCATCCTCCTTATCTTCTTTCTGGTCGCGTCCTCGTTTGTGAAGGAAGCCGGGATTGAGGTCAACCGACCCGTCGCGCAGACGGCTCAGACACAAGGGCGTGGTACGATTCGCATTGCACTCTCAGAAACGGGCGAAATCTGGATGGAGCGGCGCTCGATCGATATTCGGGCCGTCCGGGCAAACGTAGAGCGGATGTTGGCCGAGAGCCCTGAGGCCAGTGTCGTGGTATTAGCCGATGAAACGGCCTACACCGGACTGCTGGTCCAGGTCATGGATCAAGTTCGCTTGGCCGGCGTGACTGATATCGCGGTTGCCGCCCGACAACAGGAGGGCTGAGGATGTTCGGGCGAGCCGCCGTGTCAGGGATAGTCGGCCTGACAATTGCCGTCCTGCTATTTCTGATCATGCAGGCGATGATTGCACGCTCCCAGCGGGCGCGTTCGTACCCGGATACCTATCCCATCATTGATTTCGTGCGTCTCGCACCCGAGTTACAGCCCCCGCCGCGAGATGAGCGCGATCCACCCGAGGAACCCCCTCCGCCCGAAGTGCCACCGACTCCGAGCCTCACATTACAGACGGCAAACCAGCCCCAACTTCCGGCACCACAGATTGAGATGACAGCCGCCATTTCCTCGGGTCCTTTGCTCGATATGACCCCCCTGGCTGCACCGGTCAGCAGCAAGCAAACGGTCCTGTCAGGTCATGAGTTGATGCCCTTGGTGCGGGTACCGCCCCGTTATCCGGGGCGCGCCGCGCGTCTTCAGATCGAGGGTGCTGTCACGGTTGAGTTCACCATTACGGCAGACGGCAGCGTAGCCGACCCCGCCGTTATCAAATCCGACCCCCCGCGCGTCTTTGATAAGGCGGCGCTGCAAGCCATTGTCCAGTGGAAATTCAAACCACGCGTGGAGAATGGACAGGCGGTTGAGTCGCGGGCGTCGCAGCGGATTGAGTTTGCCCTGGGAGGAAGCTGATGCTGATCGGGAAAGTGTGCCGCATTGCAGCTTGGCTCCGCGCGCTGGGCGGCCTGGGGGTGGTGTGTCTTTGTTTGGCCGCGCCCGGCATCGCGCTCGGCGAAGAGCCCAGCCTGTCGCAGGAGGTCCACAAGCAGTTGGTCGCCGTGCAGGAGCTGATCCAAAACGAACGCCAGCAAAAAGCCCTGACCCAATTACAGACACTCGCCGCAGACCCCGCATTAAGTCCCTATGAAGCCGCTCTTGTCCAGCAAACTCTGGGCTACGCTCATGCCGGCCTGGAGCAATACGATCAAGCCGCCCGCGCCTTTCAAACAAGCCTGACCGGCGGAGCCCTACCACCGGACAGCGCCCAAATCGTTCAGTACAATCTGGCCCAAATGCTGATGAGCGCCGAGCGTTACGAAGAGGGGGCTCGCGCTCTGGAAAACTGGTTGGCCAGCCAGGACAAGCCTCGTCCCCAGGCTCGGATTTTTCTGGCTCAGGCATATATTCAGCTTGGACGTTACGCCCGTGCCGAGCAGAGTATTACGCGGGCAATCGACGAGACAACGACCTTCCACGAGGCCTGGTACCAGATGTTAGTGGTCGTCCAGATTGAGCAGCAGAAATTCTCCCAGGCCACTTCCACACTCCAGCAACTGCTCGGCCAGTACCCACACAAAAAAACCTATTGGCAGCAACTCTCACAGCTCTACAGCCAAGAAGAAAAGCACGAACGAGCCGTTGCCACCCTGGCCATGGCCTACAAATTAGGCATTCTGAATGAACAGGAAGCCGTACAGGTCGTGCAGTACTATCTGCATCTCGGCTTGCCCTATAAAGCCGCAGACCTGTTGATGGATGGATTGAAGAAAAAGCTCGTGCAGGATGGAGAGACCAATCACGAATTGCTCGTGACGTGTTGGCTCCACGCGCGCGAGAGTCAGCGCGCCTTGGATGTCCTTGAGCAACTCGCCGGTCGGGCTCAAACGGGTAAGATTGATCTCCGGCGGGCCGAGATACTCGCCCAGTTGGAACGCTGGCCGGAAGTGGTCACCAGCGTCTCCGAGGGTTTGGGCAAAGGCGGCCTGACCAATACGGGCAAGGCCTTCATGCTCCTGGGTATTGCCGAGTACCGATCCGGCAAACTCGACGAGAGCAAAGCCGCCTTTACCAAGGCGACCGTCCACAAAGCTGCAGCCAAGCAAGCGCGCCAATGGCTCAGGCTGATTGAACAGGAAACTACCACACTCCAATAATCGAGAGACCGTACAGACATTGCCCCGAATCTCCCCTGCCCGGCTCTCCTCGCTCCCGTTTTCGGTGAGATGTCACGATCCGGGAATCGCCGGCATCTGACCACCCCTTCCTTGATCTTTTCTGTCTCGCATAATACAAGACCAGGGTCTCGCGACTTTGCACACGGAAGAATAGGAAAGAGTATGGGTCTCAAGGAAACCATCAACAGACTTGAAAGCCTCAACCGGCAAGCGCTCCAGGGTGGTGGTGCAAAACGTGTTGAACGCCAACACGAACTCGGCAAAAAAACGGCGCGGGAACGGATCGACGCCTTTCTTGATCCGGGCAGTTTTGTTGAATTGGACCGGCTGAAAACCCATCGCTGCACCGACTTTGAGATGGATCAGACCAAGATTCCGGGCGATGGCGTCGTCACCGGCTATGGGACAGTCGATGGTCGTCAGGTTTTTGTTTTTTCACAAGATTTTACCGTTTTTGGCGGTAGTCTCTCCAGCGCGTTTTCTGAAAAAGTGTGCAAAATCATGGACCTGGCCGTGAAAACGGGTTGTCCGGTGGTTGGTATTAATGACTCGGGCGGCGCCCGGATTCAGGAAGGGGTCGAGAGTCTGGCGGGCTATGGAGAGATTTTTCTGCGCAATGTCCTGAGCTCAGGCGTCGTGCCCCAAATATCCGCCATCATGGGTCCGTGTGCCGGCGGAGCGGTCTATTCTCCAGCCATCACAGACTTTATCTTCATGGTTGAGAATTCCAGCTATATGTTTATCACCGGGCCGGACGTCATTAAGACGGTCACGCATGAAGAGGTGAGCATGCAGGAGTTGGGTGGGGCAGCCACGCATAATGCGACCAGCGGGGTCGCTCATTTTGCTTCCCCGGATGAAGATGAGTGCTTCCACTCGATTCGCGAGCTGCTGAGCTATCTGCCCAGCAATAATATGGAAGACCCACCGTTTCAGCCCACCACAGATGATCCGAATCGGCGCGATGAAGCCCTCAACCAGATTATTCCGGATAACCCCAACCGACCCTACGACATCACAGAAATCATTCGGTCGGTGGCGGACGAGCACCATTTCTTCGAGGTCCAGAAGGACTATGCGCGCAATATCGTCGTGGGTTTTGCCCGGCTTGGCGGGAAACCCGTCGGCGTAGTCGCCAATCAGCCCGCCTTTCTGGCCGGCGTGCTCGATATTGACGCCTCGGTCAAAGGGAGTCGGTTCGTCCGCTTTTGCGATTGTTTTAACATCCCCATTATCAGCTTTATCGATGTGCCGGGTTTTCTCCCAGGGACCTCCCAGGAATACGGCGGCATTATTCGTCACGGCGCGAAACTGCTCTACGCCTACTGCGAAGCCACCGTGCCAAAGATTTCGGTCATTACCCGCAAAGCCTACGGCGGCGCCTATGTCGTCATGTCGAGTAAGGCCATTCGGGGGGATATCAACCTCGCCTATCCGACCGGCGAAATCGCGGTCATGGGCCCGGACGGCGCGGTGAACATCATTTTCCGTAACGCCATTAAAGACGCGGAAGACCAAGACGCCGAGCGGACCAGATTAGTTGACGAATACCGCGAGACCTTTGCCAATCCCTTCAAAGCGGCAGAGTTAGGCTATATCGACGAAATCATTCTGCCCGCGGATACCCGTCCCCGCCTCATCCAGTCACTGGCTATGCTGCAGAACAAACGTGAGAAAAATCCACCCAAGAAGCATGGCAATATCCCCTTATAAGGGAGACCTACGGATGAGGGATGAGCAAACAATCACGCCACCCCAGCTCCTCAGCCCGCCAAGGTAGGACTTATGTTCAAACGTGTACTGATCGCAAATCGGGGAGAAATCGCCGTTCGAGTCATTCGCGCCTGTCGTGAACTCGGCATCGAGACCGTTGCCGTCTACTCGGACGCGGACCGCTCCGCCCTGCATGTCCAATACGCCGACCATGCCTACCCGATTGGCCCGGCCCCGTCTTCAGAGAGCTATCTCGTTATTGAAAAAATCCTTGACGTGGCCCAGCGCAGCGGCGCGGACGCCATTCACCCAGGCTACGGCTTTCTGTCTGAACGCGCCCCGTTTTCCAGAGCGTGTAGTCAGGCCGGCATTACCTTTATTGGTCCGCACCCTGAAGCGATTGAAAAGATGGGTGATAAGGTGACCGCGCGGGCCATTATGCAAGCAGCCAACGTCCCGGTGGTGCCAGGCACCGATGTGTTAGGCGCTGAGAGCGAAGTTGTTGCCGCGGCGGAAAAAATCGGCTTTCCGGTCATGCTCAAAGCCTCAGCCGGTGGCGGCGGCAAGGGCATGCGGCTGGTCGAGAAAAAAGAAGACGTGCCGTCCGCCCTGCGTGGAGTGCGCTCCGAGGCGCAATCGTCGTTTGGCGATGACCGCATGTATATGGAGAAATTTGTTGAAAAGCCACGCCACGTTGAGGTCCAGGTGTTGGGCGATATGCACGGCAATATCATTCACTTGTACGAACGTGAATGTTCGCTGCAACGTCGGCACCAAAAGGTCATCGAAGAGTCGCCTTCAACCGCAATCAATCAAGACGTCCGCGAGCACATGGGCAAAGTTGCGGTTGAGGCGGCCAAGGCCGTGAATTATGTCGGGGCCGGAACCGTGGAGTTTTTGGTTGATGCCCAGCAGAACTTCTACTTCCTGGAGATGAATACCCGCATCCAGGTCGAGCATCCTATTACCGAACTCGTCACTGGCGTGGACTTGGTGAAAGCCCAAATCGAGATCGCGACCGGAGAGCCCCTGGCCATACGGCAAGACGCGGTCCAACAGCGTGGCTGGGCGATCGAATGTCGGATTTATGCCGAGGACCCGGCGCGGGACTTCTTTCCGTCCCCCGGGAAAATACAAATCCTGCGCACTCCGGGCGGCTATGGCGTCCGCGATGACAGCGGCGTGTATGAAGGCTGGGAGGTCCCGATCCATTACGACCCCATGATCTCCAAGCTGTGCACCTATGGTCGCACCCGAGACGAAGCCATCCAACGCATGCTGCGGGCGCTCCAGGAATACACCGTCGAAGGGATTATCACCAATATTCCTTTTCACCGCTGGGCGCTGACCCATCCGCGCTTTGTGTCCGGCGACCTGGACACGGGCTTTATCCCGCAGGAGTATCGGGGCTTACCGGAAGAAGAAGACCACCTCCGGCATGAAATCATTCTGGCGGCGGCCGCCCTGGCGGCCTACCATAAAGACAAGGAACTCGCCCAATCGGTCTCCAGCCCGACGGCAAGCCCTGGAAACGTCTCGGCCTGGCGCGCCGCTGGCTGGCGCGAAGGCGTCCGGTAGCGAACGAAAGGCAATGTCAAAAAAAGAGCCCTAGCCTTCTCTCAGAGGGAATCAGAGTAAATCCTGTATAATCACAAAAATCACCGTCAAGGACTGCATCTCTATGGCGTATAAAGCAACGCTCGGCGACCAGACCTATACCATCAGCGTACACGAGTTGGACGAACACCAGTACAAGATCGTCATCGACGATGAAGAGCATATCATCGATGGCAGACAACTGACCGACCATATGTACTCGCTCCTTGTTGAGCACCAATCCTTTACCGTCGATGTGGCGGAAAAAGACGATGACTATATCGTCGCCTATGAGGGTAAAAGCTTTCAGGTCGGCGTGCTCGATGAACGTAAAGCCCGCCGGGGCGGAGCCGGGGCGAGTCTGGGTGGAGCAGACGAGAAAGAGGTCTGTTCGATGATGCCGGGGAAAGTGGTCGAACTCCTGGCTCAGGTGGGCGACGCGGTGGAAAAAGACCAGGGCGTCATCATCATTGAAGCAATGAAAATGGAAAATGAAATCCGCGTTCCGGTTGCCGGAACGGTCAAAGCCATTCACGTTGAGGCCGGCCAGACGGTTGAGTCCGGAGAACTGCTGGTCGAACTTGAATAAGAATCCCCTCGCTGGGGGTGGCCGCTTGCAGGGCCACACGATTCGCCAGTATGAGCGCAACCTTTTTCCCCCCAGACACGCAAAAACTTGCCCCCTTCTTCACCAGCCTGACTGAACCCATCTTTGGCCTGAAACTCCCCCAAGAAGTCGCCGGCGCCCTCTTCTCGCGCTACAGCCGGTCGTCAAAAAGCCTGCGTCAAATTTTTCTGGATGAATTTCTCGGTCAGGCGGACCTACAGGGCAGCCAGTTTGGCGGCGGAGCCGCGCCCGGCGACGATAGCCAGGCCATCCAAAAGGCGCGGGCGTTCTATGACCGCGTCCTGGTCGGCTATGGAGACGACTCGGTGGCTCAACTTGGTGGCGCGCATATCGCATGTGAAGGAATCTCAAACGTTGCCGCCAAGATTCTTGAAGACGCCCGGATCGGCATTGCCCCGCTCGAGAAGTCGACCCGCTATGTCCGGTTTGATACCCCCGGTCCTGACGGCGACTATCTCTTCTATAAGGAGCCGACGATTATGGGCTCGTCGCATCGAGCGGCGTATCTCACCTGCATGCGTCATCTGTTCGAGACCTATGCCGCTCAGATTGAGCCCATGATCGCCTTCGTGCGAGACAGTCTGCCCATCGATACCATCGAGTGGAAGCATCCACAAACGGGCGACCCTCTCACCTATACAGACGCACAGAAGGATGAAACCCTCAGAAAATGGGCCGAGGGAGCGTATCGCTCGACCGTCAGAGCGCAGGCGTGCGACATCCTGCGTTCGTATCTCCCGGCAGCGACGCTGACGAACGTTGGACTCTTCGGTGTCGGCCAAGCGTTTGAACATCTGCTCAACAAACTATATTCACTGCATATTGCCGAAGCTCGTGGCATTGCCGGACCTATGCACGCGGCTCTCAACCTGCTGATCCCCTCTTTCGTCAAACGCGCGCGGCGAAGTGAATACCTGGTCCAGACAGCGGCTGAGAGCCGGGCGCTGGCGCAGACCCTCCTGGACGGCTATGCCGTTCAATCGACCAATCCGGTCAGTCTTATCGACTACGACCACAACGCGGAAGATCAGATTCTCGCGGCCATTCTCTACCCAAATGCACGCCTACCGCTCGGTCAGGTTCGCTCGCTGGTCAAAAAACTTCCGGCAGAACAACGGGAACAGATCTTCGACGCCTACATCGGGCAACGCCGGCATCGCCGCGACAAACCTGGCCGCGCGCTTGAGCACGCCTATTATACGTTTGACATCATCGGCAATCTGGGACTCTACCGCGACTTGCAACGGCACAGGATCCTCACCCAGGAGCGCCAGGATTTCACCACCGCGCATGGCTATGACACGCCGCCCGAGATCGAGCAGGCCGGATTTCGGGTAGCATTTACGGAGTGCATGGAACGGGCGGCTGCAGTGTATGAGCAAATCTCCGCCGACTTTCCGGCCGAGGCGCAATACGTCGTGCCGTTTGCCTACCGGGTCCGCTGGTATATGAAACTCAACCTGCGCGAGGCCATCCATCTGGGCGAACTCCGCACCCTGCCGCAGGGCCACCCGGACTATCGTTTTATTGTCCAGGAGATGTGGCGGCTCATCGGCGAGATCCACCCCACCCTCGCCCGCAGCGCCACCTTCCTCGATTGGCAGACCTATCGCCTAGGTCGTCTCCAGTCTGAGATGCGGACCGAGTATAAAAAGTCTCGACTTACCCCGGCCACTTGACCTGATGCTCTCGGGCCATGAAGTTGGTAATGACCGCTTGATCCAGGAATTTCGCCCCATCCGGCCATGAGCCTTGAGTAAACTCTTTTGAATTGACCAGCCTGTCCCAGGCCGCCAGGTCTTCGACCCAGAGCTGGGCCACGCCGTCCCATTTCGGCTCGGCATAGCTATAGGCGGCGTCGATGGTATGGCACTGCACATAGCGCTGGAGGCCCGGCAGCTCACACACGATCGGGCCGTGGACCTCGATCCAGTATTGCCGAAAGTCTGCAAGGCTCATGCCCGGCTTTCGTTTGAGCTGAAAAATACCCTTCACCTGCTGTGGGGTTTGCGGCCCGTCCTTGATGACGTGGTCTTGGGTCACCAACCATTCCACGCGGTTCATATCAATGAAATTGGGTTCATCGACGAGCGCGCCGTTCACATATTCGGTACTCGTGCGCAGGGCATCCATCGCCGCCTGGTCCTCTATCCAGGCTTCCGCCGCACCGTCATAGGGCGAGTTCGTGCCCGCCAACGGAATACGGTGACTCTGCTCATAGCGCCAGGTCTGAGCGATACGCGCGGCAATCGGGCCGTGGGTGTCCTTCCAGTAGCGATGAAACTCCTCAGCGCTCAAGGCTGGCTTCCGGGTAATAAAATACAGTAAGTGCAGCATGTTTCTTCCTCCTTTTGATACCTCTGCTCACTCCCCGTCTTGTATACTTTTTGAGCTATCTGAACAAACGCTTTGACATATGTGGGGCGGGTGTCACCTCGACTCCGTCGTAGTGAGCTTCTCTTCTTGTTCGTTAAACCACCGGAAGGCGCGCCATAAATACTGAAATCCCGAGATAGTGACGGTGGCGCCAGCAAGAAGCTCGCTGGTATCCCGCAGGAGTGGAATTTGCCAAGCGGCATTATGCAGGGCGACCAGGGCCATGATGACCGTCAACAACTGAAAAAAGGTACTGGCCTTGCCAATGAGCGTCGGACGGACTTCGATGGCATGGCCCGTGACAAAAAACAGCACACTATAGCCAATCAGAATAATGACATCCCGCATGATGACCAGGACCGCCAGCCAGCGAGAAATATCACCTAAAAAGGCGAGAATGACAAAGGAGCTCACCAGCAGCAGTTTATCCGCCAGGGGATCAATGAAGGCGCCTAAGGTCGTGCGCGCGTCCAGCCAGCGAGCCAGCAAACCATCGAGTGAGTCAGTAATGCCCGCCAGAATAAAGACGATCAGCGCTGCGGTGTAGCGTTCGTCCACCAGCAGGATCAAAAAGACCGGAATCGCCCCTATGCGTAATAGGGTAATAAAATTTGGAAGATTGAGTACAGAGAACACCGGGAATCAGGAATCCTCTTCTTTAATATCTAGACCTGAGCGCTCCGGCTGGTCTGGGCCAGACGTTTCTTGAGCTGGCCGGCCACTTTCGCCGACACCCGCGTCGCCACCTGTACGCCGGTCTCCGTGTACGTTTCTTCTATCACTGTTCCGCTGCGCCGCAACCAGGCCATCAGCTCACCACTGTCAAGCGGCACCTCAAGCTCGATCACCTCTTGATCCAGGCTGGACAGCCGGGCGATTGCCTCGAGCAGCGGGTCGATGCCAATGCCGTGCTTGGCAGAGATGCGAAACACCCCGTCCCGCTCACACCCTGGCCCGTTCGTCGTACCCGCCGGGGGAGCGCCCCACCAGTCGTCCGTATCGAATGCGGCCGCGTGTCGGGCCTGACCATCTGACGGCGGCGTCAGCCCGTCAATCTTATTGAAAACAGTGAGGGTCGGTTTATTCCGTACGCCCATGTCTTCGAGTACACGTTCGGCAATGCGTTGCTGCTCGGACCAACGCGGATGGGTCGCATCAATCACGTGCAGCAGCACCTCCGCCGTCCGCATCTCTTCCAGCGTCCCTTTGAAGGCGTCCACGAGTTGGTGCGGGAGTTTATTGATAAGCCCGACCGTGTCAATCAGGAGCACCGCTTGGCCGTCCGGCAGATCGAGCCGGCGGCTGGTTGGGTCCAGCGTGGCAAACAGCTTGTCTTCGACAAAGACCTCGGCTTGAGTCAGCCGATTCATCAGGGTCGATTTACCCGCATTGGTATACCCGACCAGAGCAACACAGGGGAAGGGAACCCGCCGCCGTTCCTGCCGATGCAGAGAACGGGTGCGTTCGACCTCGCGCAGTTTGCGGCGCAGGGTCGCAATGCGCTCGCGAATGCGGCGCCGGTCTACCTCAAGCTGCGATTCGCCAGGGCCGCGTGTCCCCACCCCGCCACCCAGGCGCGACAGATGCGTCCATTGGCGCGTGAGGCGGGGCCGCAGGTATTCGAGCTGAGCCAGCTCAACCTGTAATTTCCCCGCTTGACTGTGGGCGCGTTGGGCGAAAATATCAAGGATCAATTGGCTCCGGTCAATGACCTTACAACCCAGCCCCCGTTCTAAATTGCGCTGCTGGGCCGGGGACAAGCTCTCGTCAAAGATCACAACGCCGGCCTGAAGCTCCTCCCGGAGTTGCTTCACTGCCTCAATTTTACCGCTCCCGATAAACGAGGCGGGATGGACCCCTTGGCGCAGCTGCTGAATAGTCTGACCCGAGACCGTCAGGCCGGCGGTCTCGCTCAGACGGGCGAGTTCTTCGAGCGATTCTTGCGCCGAGAAGAGCCCGACCCCGGCCGCCCCATTTGGCCGCCCGGAGTCTGCGCCGACCAGAAAAGCGTGCTCCGGCGGTGGAGTGCGTTCAAGTATGTGTCGACGCCGGCGGCCAGCCACAGCAGGTTGTCTCCTTTTCTTGCCGGTGCACCCGCTACTGAAACGAGGCGACGCCGCGGTTAAACAACTGTTCGACGTCCGTCAGCATCTCCGCAGTCGGCGCAACCTTGAGTTGTTCCGGCAAGGAGATAATCGTTTCGGAATGGTCCGCATGGAGCACGTGTAAAAATGTCTGACACTGGCCCTGATGTTTCGTCAGGACCGTCTTGAGTTCAACGATATCTTCCTTGGTCGTGCTGTCAGCCGGCACCTGGATATGGACCTGCCTGACCTCACCCTTCGCCACAGAGTCGAGCGGCACGATCTCACCGGCAATAATTTGACACCGCTCTTCATCGACATCGAGTGAGCCACTCACCAGGACCGGCTGGTCGGAATGCACTTCGGTTTCATAACGCCGATAGGCTTCCGGCCACACGATGACCTCAACACCCCCAGCCTTGTCCTCCAGGGTATAGGTCGCGTAGCGATCGCCTTTTTTGTTATTCTTGAGTTTCAGCGACTGGATCACGCCGGCGAGACGGACTTTTTCCTGATGGCTGCGTCCCTTGAGCTCGGCCGTTGTCAGGGAGGTCACGCCGTGCAGCCGCCCAACATATTTATCAAGCGGATGACCGGTGATAAAAAAGCCGAGCGTCTCCCGTTCTTTATTCAGTTTCTCGATATCCGACCACTCCTCAGTCTGGGGCAAATCAGGCCGAGCCGGGTCCGCCCCGCCCTTCGCAAACAGGCCCATCTGATTGGCATTGCTGTGGCCGCTCGCCTTTTGGGCGGCCCAGCGCACGACGTCTTCAATGCCGGCCAGGAGCTGGGCGCGGGGCACCTGAAACGAGTCAAACGCCCCGCATTTAATCAAACTCTCCATGACCCGTTTATTCGCCTGCGAGCTCTGCACCCGGGTACAGAAGTCATGCACGTCCGTAAAGGGTCCGGCCTGACGGGCGTCCTGAATCACCTCAATCGCCTTCGACCCGACACCCTTCACCGCGCCGAGTCCAAAGCGAATGGTCTGGCCGCGGACGGTAAAATCCTCACCGCTCTCATTCACGTCGGGGGGCAGCACCGGGATATTATGCACCCGGCACTCGGCCATGTTTTTATACGTTTTATTGGTATCGCCCATCTCCAGGCTGGTGAGCGCGGCCATGAATTCCTGCGGGAAGTGGGCTTTCAAATACGCGGTTTGATAGGAGATCAGGGCGTAGGAGGCCGCGTGGGATTTATTAAATCCATACGCGGCAAAGGTTTCCATGGCGTCAAAAATCTCTCCGGCGAGTTTATCCTTAATCTTATGCTCCGACGCGCCTTTCAGGAATTTCGCCCGCTCCGCCTGCATGGCTTCCTTTTTCTTTTTCCCCATGGCGCGGCGCAAATTATCCGCATCGCTCAGGGAGTAGCCGGCCAGGGTCTGGGCGATCTGCATGACCTGCTCTTGGTAAATCGTGACCCCGTAGGTTTCTTTGAGAACGGGTTCAAGCAAAGGGTGAGGATAGGACACCGCCTCTTTGCCGTGTTTGCGCTTAATAAATTGTTCGGCCGCACCGCTGTCGAGCGGTCCGGGTCGAAACAGTGCAATCACGGCAAAGATGTCTTCAAAGCAACTCGGCTTGAGCTGGGTGATCAGCTTGCGAATGCCACTGCCCTCCATCTGGAACACGCCGACCGTGTCGCCTCGGGTCAGCGCGCGATAGGTCGGCCGGTCGTCAATCGGAATCGCACTCAGATCAATGCCTATGCCTCGACTCTCCGCAATCCGCCGCACCACGTCGTGAATCAGCGTCAGTGTTTTTAAGCCCAGAAAATCGAACTTGATCAGCCCGATGGTATCGACATCCGGACCGGCGTACTGGGTCAGGACATTCTTTTCTTTGTCAACATAGAGCGGCAGGTGTTCGACCAGCGGGGTCGGCGCAATCACAATCCCAGCCGCATGTTTCGAGGCGTGACGCAATAAGCCCTCGAGTTTGAGTGAGTGCTCAAAGAGCTTGTGCTCGCGCTCCCCGCGTTCGCGCACCTCGCGCAGGCGCGGCTCCATATCCAGCGCGCTCTCCAGCGGGTGATCCTTGCCCTGTTTCGGTGCGGGATAGAGTTTCGCGATGCGGTCGGTTTCGGCGTACGAGAACTCTAGGGCGCGGCCCACGTCTTTAATCGCCTGCTTGCCTTTGAGGGTGCCGAAGGTAATGATCTGGGCGACCTTGTCCTCGCCGTATTTGTCTTTGATATAGCGGATGACCTCGTCCCGCCGTTCGTAGCAGAAGTCCACATCGATATCGGGCATACTCTTGCGGCCCGGATTCAGAAACCGCTCAAACAGCAACTGGTAGCGGATGGGGTCAATGTCCGTAATCTTGAGCGCATAGGCGACCAGACTACCGGCCGCCGACCCGCGGCCGGGACCAACCGGAATCCCCTGTGACCGGGCATAGCCTATGAAGTCGGCCACAATCAGGAAGTAGCCCGGAAAGCCCATCTCCCCAATGACCGTGAGTTCATACTCCAGGCGCTCCCGATACGCCTCTTCTTCAGCGGGGTTCCAGCCTTCGGCGGCGCGGAGAGGTTTGAGGCGTTCTTCCAAGCCCTCGCGGGCCGTCTGGGCTAAACAGTCTTCCAGCGTTCCACCCGGCGGCACATCGTAGTTCGGGAAATAGAAGCTGCCAAAGGACAGTTCGAGCGTGCACCGGTCGGCGACCTCGACCGTATTGGCAACGGCGTCGGGACAGTGGGAAAACTCTGCCGCCATTTCCTGCGGAGTCTTGACATAGAGCTGGTCGGTCCCGAACCGCCAGCGATTCTCGTCGGACATCACCTTGGCACTCTGGACGCACAGCAGGACTTCGTGGGCTTCGGCATCCTCCGCCTTCAGGTAATGACAGTCATTGGTGGCCACCAGCGGGAGCGAGAGCTCGCGGGCCAGTTCGATCAGTGCCGGGTTGATCTTTTCCTGTTCCGGCAGGTGATTGGCCTGAATCTCGACATAAAAACGCTCATCAAAAATCGACGCGTAGGCTTCGGCCGCGGCGCGGGCGCGTTTGCCGTCGTCCCGCAGCATGGCTCTGGCCAATTCTCCACTCAGGCAGCCGGACAGCGCGATCAGGCCGGTATTGAGCTCGCGCAGCAGTTCGCGATCAACGCGGGGTTTGCGGTAGAAGCCTTGGGTGAATCCGGCCGTCACCAGGCGGCAGAGATTGCGGTAGCCCTCCAGATTCATGGCCAGCAGAATCAAATGAAAATTCCCGCCATGCTCCAGGTCGTCCGCGCCCAGAGGCTGTTTATCAAGGCGGCTCTTGGGCGCGACATACATCTCGCAGCCGATGATGGGTTTGATGCCGTGACTGGCGGCGGTCCGATAAAAATCGATCGCGCCAAACATATTGCCATGATCGGTCATGGCCACCGCCGACATGCCGTGCGCTGCCACCCGCGGCATGAGATTTGAGACCTTATTGGCCCCGTCAAGCAAGCTGTACTGCGTGTGCAAATGGAGATGTACAAACTCCTGCACGGCGTCCCCCCCTCATTCCCACTCTATGGTTGCCGGTGGTTTGGAAGAAATATCGTAGACGACCCGGTTGATGCCACGGACTTGGTTAATAATACGATTGGATATCGTCCCCAGCAGCTCAGCGGGCAGACGCGCCCAGTCCGCCGTCATGCCGTCCACACTCTCAACCGCCCGGATGGCTACCACATACTCGTACGTCCGCGCATCACCCATGACGCCAACCGTCTTGACCGGCAGTAACACGGCGAAGGCCTGCCAGACCCGGTCATAATAGCCGGCGGCTCGAATTTCCTCGTCGACAATGGCGTCCGAGGCGCGCAGCAGGTCCAGCAGCTCGGCCCGCACCGGACCCAATATACGAATAGCCAACCCCGGCCCAGGGAAAGGCTGGCGGCCGACGATTTCCTCAGAGAGACCGAGCAGCCGGCCCAGCCCACGCGCTTCGTCCTTGAATAATTCCCGCAGCGGTTCCACCAGGCGGAGCCGCATCCGTTCCGGCAGACCACCGACATTATGATGACTCTTGATAGTGGCCGCCGGCCCCTTAAAGGAAACGGATTCGATCACGTCAGGATACAGGGTGCCTTGAGCCAAGAACTCCACATCCGGCAGCGAGGCCGCTTCTGCCTCAAATACCTCAATAAAGACGTGGCCGATAATGCGCCGTTTGTGCTCTGGGTCGTCGACCCCGGCGAGGCGCTCAAGGAAACGCTCGGCCGCGTTGACCGGCCGGATATGCAGTCCCAACTGGGAAAACACCCGCACGACGCTGTCGGCCTCGCCGTGGCGCAAGAGGCCGTTGTCCACAAAGATACAGGTCAGGCGATCGCCGATCGCCCGATGGATCAAGAGGGCGACCACGGCCGAATCAACCCCGCCGCTCAGACCACACACGACCCGTTTGTCTCCCACCTGGGCGCGGATGCGCTGGATTTCACGCTCGATGAATCCCTCCATCGTCCAGTTCGCGGCACAGCCACAAATCCGAAAAAGGAAATTATGCAGGATGTCTTTGCCCCGCTCGGTATGCACGACTTCGGGGTGAAACTGAACGCCGAAATACCGGCCCGCATCGTCGCGGCAGGCGGCTATGGGTGAATTGTCCGAATGGGCCAGGACCGTCCAGCCGGCGGGCAGGGATTCCATTTTATCGGCATGGCTCATCCAGACCTGGGTCGGTGCCGTAGACGAAAAACCGGCGAACAGGTCGGTCGTATCGTCGATCATCAGTTGGGCCGGACCAAACTCGCGCCGTTCCGCCTGCACAACCTGCCCCCCAGCCAGTTGGTGCAGGACGCCCATCCCATAGCAGATACCCAAAAACGGCACCGGCATACCCAGGATAGAAGCGGCCAAGCCTGGGGCGTCGGCGTCATACACGCTGGCCGGCCCACCCGACAGGACAATACCCTCGGGATGCAGGGCCTGAATACGCTCCACGGGGATATTGTACGGATGGATCTCGCAGTAGACGTGTGCCTCGCGAATACGTCGGGCAATCAGTTGCGTATACTGACTGCCGAAGTCAAGAACAAGAATCATAACTGCCTATCACGGCTGTTCGGTATGGGTGCCGCTATACCTACCCTGGTTCTCACTACTCCAAGCGATAATTGGGCGCCTCTTTTGTGATAATCACGTCATGAACGTGGTTTTCTCGCAACCCGGCCGGAGAGACACGGACAAATCGCACCTTGGTTCTGAGCTCCTCCAGATTGCGGCAGCCGGTATAGCCCATACCGGCTTTCAGGCCGCCAACCAACTGATCGACGACGGCCGATAAGGCGCCCTTGTACGGCACGCGGCCTTCAATCCCCTCGGGCACAAGCTTGCCGGCGCTTTCTTCCGCGTCTTGAAAATACCGGTTGCGGCTGCCTTCCCGCTCGCGCATGGCCTCAAGCGAGCCCATGCCTCGGTATTGTTTATACGAACGACCCTGATACAGAATGGTTTCGCCTGGGCTTTCTTCTGTGCCAGCGAAGAGGCTGCCGATCATCACCGACTGCGCACCGGCGGCCAAGGCCTTCACAATATCACCGGAAAACCGAATCCCGCCGTCAGAAATCACCGGTACGCCGGCTCGTTCAGCCACGCGGACCGTGTCGACCACCGCCGTCAGCTGCGGCACCCCAACACCCGAGACAACCCGTGTGGTGCAGATGGACGCGGGCCCGATACCGACTTTGATACCGTCCGCACCGGCCTCTATCAGCGCTTGCGCACCCTCGGCAGTGGCCACATTGCCAGCCACAACCTCCACCCCTCTGAAATTCTGTTTCAGAGCTCTGAGCGTCTCAACGACGCTGGTCGTGTGCCCATGGGCGGTATCAAGGACGACCACATCGGCACCCGTCTCAACCACGGCTTCCGTCCGCGCCTCCCAATCATCCCCGGTGCCAATAGCGGCCGCGACCCGAAGCCGCCCGTACTCATCCTTGCAGGCATATGGATGCTGGCTCGTTTTCTCAATATCCTTCACGGTGATGAGCCCCTTGAGATGCATGGCCTCATCAACAACCAGCAATTTTTCAATCCGATGCGTATGCAGAATTTCTTCCGCTTCCTCGCGGCTGATCCCCGGCCAGGCGGTCACCAGATTCTCCTTGGTCATGACTTCCGAGACCAGGCGGTCGAGCCGTTTTTCAAAACGGAGGTCACGGTTGGTTAAAATACCGACCAGTTTGTCATCTTTGATGACGGGCAGCCCGGATATATGGGAGCGGTCCATGATCTCCCGCGCCTGGGCGATAGTGATGTCAGGAGCAATGGTAATGGGATTGATGATGACTCCGCTTTCATGCTTTTTGACCCTGGCCACCTCTGCCGCCTGGGCTGAAATGCCCAGATTGCGATGGATCACCCCGATGCCGCCCGCTTGGGCCAGGGCGATTGCCGTCCGCGCCTCAGTCACCGTATCCATAGCCGCGCTCACCAAGGGCGTATTCAGCCGAATCGTCCGCGTTACATGGGTCGAGACATCCGCGTCTTTGGGTAAAAAATCAGATGCACCAGGCAGGAGGAGGATGTCGTCGAAAGTGAGACCTTCGGGAATTTCTACGGGCAGCATAGGCATATTCCTCGGCTCATAGTTGCAAAAAAGCCCATCTCATCTGCGGATAGGATGGGCTCTATTTCTTGTCGTGTCAGACAGTCGTGGCTGCCATGCCTCTCCTTATCAAACCCCTACCCCTTTCGCAAGTCGAAGCCTGAGGCACAATATATAGGGGTTTCTGCGTATTTTCAAATCAGGCGATCTCTTTCATTTTCTGATAGGTGGCATGGTCCATCCAGCCGGACACCTTGCGCGGATTCGTCTCCACCTCAACATCCTCCAGGACTTGGGTCTGGCAGGCCAAACGGTAGGCCTTGCCTTCCCAGGCAACGTGCTTCTCTTCCTTGACACTCAGCGGCGAGAGGGCTCTGTGGTCGTTCACTTTCACCCGGCACGTCCCACAAAAACCCTTGCCCCGACAATTGAGCAATTTTGCAGGAAACGGCATTCCGGTAAAGGGATCGGGTCCGAAGAGCGGATAGAGGTCTATCTTGTTTGCTAAGGCGACCTCACGCAGGTTCGATCCTTTGGCCACTTCAATTGTCAATTCCTGCTTAATAAACGTTACTGACGGCATGCGCTTGCAGCCTCCTTCGCCCTCGTGTTAGGCAGTTGTTTATCTGGTCTGACCACACAAATCCAGAGGTGGGCATGTACGTTGATGTGAGTTGCAGAAAATGTGGGCAGCAAAAACGGCTGGACATTGGCGCTCCCCACAACGGGGCGCTTGAAGACCATTTGCACTACTTGAAGGAACGCCTCATCCACCAACCCAGTTTTCAGTGTTTTGGCGGTCATTTTGAATTGTCCGCTCCGCTCCCCGACTTTTGGGACATCCACTGGGAGACACTCGGAGACACCTAGCCGCTTCCCTTCCTATTCATGCAACAGGCGACCTGACTCAACCTGACCAGCATTGGAGCACGTATGCCACAGCAACCGGAACACGGCGAAGAATTTTTCCCTGAGACGACCGCACCGCAAGCCTCGCAAGAAGTCGAGCGCTGGCGTCAAGACCCCGACTATCCCCCTCCGTTTCGTATTATCCGCTGGCGGGTCATCGATGAAGTGTGGAACGGGCAAAGCGCCATCGATGCGGTTGTCCTGGTTGAAGTGGATAAACAACACGATTTTGGCGCAGCGCAAGGAGTGGGCGGCGTTCATGCTCTGGACCAAGCCCTGCGCCAGGTCCTGACCAAGCACTTCCCCTTTCTTGAAGGCGTGGGGCTGGTTGAATTGTATACCCACCGTGGTGGTGCCGGGACGGCGGCCGAGGTTGTTTCCATCATGAAGTTCAGTGATGGCCGACGGCAGTGGAGCACCATGCGTCAATCACGCGACCTGCTCGAATCAGCCTGGCTCGCCCTTATTGACGGGTATGAGTGGATTATTACCCAATCTCGTCAGAAAAAAATGTCGCGCTAACAGAAAGAAAGAGGAAGCGAGATGCCAAAAACGCGCCTGGACTGGCAGTATCATCGCCCGAGTTGAGTGAGCTGCAAAAAAGCGCAAGAGTTTCTTGTGCAGAAAGAGCTGACGGTCGCCAGCGTGGTGAATGCGCGCAAAGAGCAATTTGACCGGGCTCGGACCCTGGCGTTGCTGCGGCCGCTCAGCGAAGTCATTGCCGTGAAGGGCAAAAAGATTCTTCGTTTTTCCCTGACAAAAGAACAGCAACCACCGGACGCCTTACTTGCGGCCGTCATCGGCCCGTCGGGCAATCTACGCGCCCCGGCCATACGCGCCGGACAGCTCCTTGTCGTCGGCTTTCATCCCGACGTCTATAGTGAGCTTTTTGGGTAGGAGACTCCCTCACCCCCGGCCTCTCTCCCAAGGGGCGAGGAGAGAAAGAAAAGGGACTTATATCCAATCCTACCCACCGGCCCTACCCCATCTTTGTAAATCCTCTCCGATAGCCTGTACAACGGGCCGCTCCACATATTCCCGTTCCCGTTTTCGCACCTCGCGGGCGAACTCCTCCAAACTCATGGGCGGCAGGGAAGAGGTAGCGACGTTGCGAACAAAGTTGAGATAGGAACGTTGAAGATTTTTCCAGAGCTGTTCGTTCAGGAATTTGACATCAAAATACTCAGGGACGGCGAGCCCTTCCTGCGCGAGCCCGATATAGAGTCTCGTCAGGTAGTTCCGCAGTTCCCATAGGGTTTCCGAGTCGAGTTTCTCTAGGGCGGATTGGATTTCGGGCAGGTATTGTCTGGCGATGATGGTCGCTTTGCGACGAGCGATGTATTGGTGATAGGTTTGACTCCACGGCATCCACGTAGGCATATGGCGTGATACTCCAAGAAGTATGCGATCTTTGTCCGGCACCGCTAGTTCCCACGCCTTTTGCACCAGCCATTGCTCCATGACCTCGTACTACAAGACGGGTTGGGAAAAAACAATGGGAAAGCGTACCGCCTGTCTTATTATACGGGCACACCCAGCAGCGGGGTTGACGACGAGCCCGGAGCAGCCGAACGCATGCTGCTGCGCTCGTGGTAGCAGGGAGTTTCCATGAATGTCCAAAAATCAGAAGAATTGGTGGATTGGATCAATAACAAGATACGAAATCTTGGCCTTCCTAGCGGTAGGCACGCCCGATTTTCTGCAAGTTGCTTCGATATCGTGCACGAGCATCACAGAAGTATTGTGCTTCTCGTTGCGAACCGCCTGTATGGTTCGGCCTTTGCGTTAGTGAGGCCCGCATATGAAACACTCGTCCGAGGATTGTGGATATGGCAATGCGCTACCGAGGAGCAAATTCAGAAAATAATAGACAAAGATGACATTGGTCTATCCCTTAGCGAATTACTCTCGGATATAGAAGAAAAAGAAGAGCCGAAGTATCTTGGACAAGTACTAAACGAAGTCAAGAAAAGGCACTGGAGATCATTCAATAGTTTGACGCATACCGGCTTCCACCAAATAGCACGGAGAAATACGCAGGAACACATCGAACCGAGCTACGACGAAAACGAGATCGAAGACATAATTGGCTTTGTTGACGCTTTAGCACTGTTAGCTGTTCTTATGCTTGCCGGCCCCGGCCTAGCTGGTAATAACGATCTTGCCGAAGAGGTAGAGGAGAAGATACGGCAGTATTTTGGACATCCATAATTCCCGAATGTAACTGGGGCGAAGGAGGCGGGGAGGCCGGAAAATACTACCTGGTATATCTACTATTTCCAGTACCAAATTGAGGACAAGAGGTGGGCAGAGAACACAAGAAAAAGAGTCCCATAGAATACGGACAAGCCCTGGAAAACAGGGTCTGTCCGTATTGTGCCCGTCGTCTGGCGCCCGGCACCGGAACGAAAGAGCACCTTTTGCCTAGAGGACTCACGGGAGGGAGGCCGTATGACTTTCTGGCTTGTCAAAAATGCAACAACGAAAAGTCCAAGTATGACGATACCCTTGTCAGTATAGCGAGGATGGGCAACTGGAGTCCTCATCTCAAGGCAGGTTTTGACAAAATGATCCGCTCGGATGAAGGACAGAAATCCTTGAGGGCGTTTCTGAAACATTTCAATTTTCCCGACAGACGCGAGCGGCCAGATGGAAATTGGACCGTGTACGCCGACGATGCCCCCACCAATGCCTTTTTAGAATGGCTAAAATGGGTCGTGAGGGGCGCCTATTTTCTGGAGACCAACTCCTGCCTGAAGCCGAAGGAAAAGCTCCAGGTGGGCGGCTATTTTATTCATCAAGTACTATTGACGTTGTATGCCGATGCGAGAACACAAGCTAAAAGGGAAAGAGTACAGGTCCAAGCGGCAATGGACAAAGTGCTTCACCATCCCCACCTACAAACTTTCGGAGAAGAAAGCGTCTACTTTTTGGGTGACTCAACAAAGACCGGGATGTGTATTTTGTTAGGAAAAGAGTACCTTCTTAGCGCCGTGGTGGTCCCATACACGAAACATGCTTTTCGCTCTTCAATCAACGAACGGATCGCCTATCTCAATTTCCTTCCGCCAGACATACAGGGAAAAAGGGTAGTGGACGTAAAGAAGGGTACCCTGATTTTTGGCTGAACTGAGTGGGTAAGATTGTATATAATTCCCTAAACTATCGTGTCCTCCCCCCTCTTTTCTGACAAAAAAACATGTCCCACCACACTCCCCGCCAGACCGAACCGAGCGTCAACGTCGCTCTAGGCGAACTCCTGAAAGGGATGCTGCCCGGCTGTACCGTGCGATCTGAGCACACCCGGCTCATTGTTGGACGCCCCGGACTCCAGCTTGACAATCTGATTACCGCCCCGGACCGGGCTCCCGTGGCAGTCGAAGCCGAATACCTGCCAGCGCATAGCGTGGAACCCGAAGCGACTGCCCGGCTTGGTTTGCCGGTCGTCGGAGAACGCAATCCCATTGAGGCCGCCATTGCCCTGCGCTACCCACAAGATGTCGGCTATGCAGACGATTTGCGTATAGCCCTCACCGGGGCTGAGCTGTCCTACGCTCTTTTCACCAAGCAGGGAGAGGACCTTACGCGGTTTCCAGCCACCGGCTGGCTGACCGGCTCGGTAGCCGACTTGGCGGATCTGATTCGTCTGGCGTCCATTCCTCAGCACGCAGTAGACGCAGCAGCCACCGCCCTGGAGGAGGGTATTGACCGAGCCGTGGCTATCCTGCATGACATGGCCGAAATGCGCCCGGCCATTGCTAAACGCATCGCCCACTTGCTGGGCATGGCTGATGTATCCCAGACCCGACGCATGGCCTGCGCTATCCTCGCTAACGCGCTGGTATTCCACGAGCGGCTGGCCGGTATGCACGATGAGGTCAAGCCACTGCACTTGGTGTGCGGCCCGTCCGTGGCCAACCCACAGGCTGAAATCCTGGCCGCATGGTCTCGCATTTTGGAAATCAACTATTGGGCTATCTTCGCCATTGCCCGCGATATTGTGGCTCAATTACCGCCCGATACTGCGGCCCACATCCTGAGTGCACTACGCGAGACTGCTCAGGACATTACCACAGCAGGCGTCACTAACGCCCACGACCTGACCGGGCGTATCTTCCAGCGTCTAATTGCCGACCGCAAATACTTGGCGACTTTTTATACCCTGCCGGCGTCCGCAGCCCTGTTGGCTCGCCTAGCGGTTGCCAAGCTGGACGGCGTGGACTGGACGGACGCCAACGCTATCGCCAATTTGCGTATCGGAGACTTTGCCTGCGGAACGGGCGCGCTCCTGTCAGCGGTGTATGAACAGGTAGCGGTCCATCACGAGCGCGCTGGCGGCAACCCGGCTCAGTTGCACCCCGCCATTATGGAAGAGGTATTGTACGGCTGCGACGTGATGCCATCGGCGATTCATATTACCGGCTCGACTCTGTCCGGGGTGCAGCCGCAGGTTCAATTCGGCAAATCGCGGCTATACACCTTGCCCTATGGCCGGCAGTCGGACAACAGTGTGAAAATCGGCTCGTTGGAGCTGCTGCAATCCTCTAAGGCCATGACCTTGTTTAACACGAGCGACCCGGCCAAACGGACCGGCAGCGTGGGTGAGGAAACCGCCTCTCAAATCATTACCGACATCGAAGACCAAGGGTTTGACTTGGTGATAATGAATCCACCGTTCACCCGTGCGACGAATCACGAGGGCGCACACGCCGATATCACCAACCCGGCCTTTGCTGCGTTCGGTGCTACGGACGTTGACCAAACAGATATGGGCAAGCGTTTGAATGCGCTGGGTCGGGGCTCTTGTTATCATGGGAATGCCGGTATTGCTTCGGCTTTTGCCGCTCTTGCCCATTCCAAACTCAAGCCCGGCGGCGTGCTGGCCCTGGTCTTACCCTTGTCTGCTGCTGCCGGTTTGTCATGGCAGGAATTTCGACAAATGCTCGTGCAGCGCTACACGGATGTCACCGTGTGCAGTATTGCGGCCAATGGTGATGATATGGCCTTCTCCTCAGACACAGGAATGGCGGAATGTCTGGTTATCGCCTGTAAGCGCGATCAACCCAAGTCAGACACCGCGCCTGAGATGGCGCATTTCGCCTCCCTCCTTCGCCGTCCTCATGGGTTCGCCTATGCCAACGAAACCGCCACAAAAATCTTGGACGGTGGTGACATCCGGCGCATTGAGGACGGGCCATACGGTGGGACGCCAGTGATGGTCGGGGATGAATGCGCTGGCGAGATGCTGACCGCTCCGTGTCAAGTCGGTGGACAAACATGGGGCGCGGTACGCTTAGTGGATTACTCACTGGCGCAAACTGCCTATGCTCTAGCAGATGCCAGGCTGTGGCTGCCCGGTAGCCCCTCGGCGCTTGAACTGAAAACTGCTCTGCTGGGCGTCGTGGGGAAGCTGGGTCTCGTTGATCGCGACATTATTGGTCCTCCACCGCGTGGACCATTTATCAAGACAGTTGCCAGCCCAACGGCTACGTATCCGGCTTTGTGGAATCACAATGCCAGAAACGAGATGCGGATGGTGTGCGTTGCTGACTCGTCGTTGCGAGTTAGGGCAGGAATGGAAGCGAAAGCGGCCGAGGTCTGGACGACAGCCAGCCGTGCACATCTTAGCCGGGGGTTTCGCTTCAACTCTCAACCTTTGGCAGTAGCTTTCACCAACCAAGACAGCCTAGGCGGTCGTGCGTGGCCGAATGTGATTTTTGATGATGAAAGATTCGATTACGCCTTCACAGTATGGGCTAACTGTAGTCTGGGCCTTTTGTCCTACTGGTGGCATTCCAACCGCCAAGTCGCGGGTAGAGGCGATATCACTATCCGCTCCGCCGAAACCCTACCCGTTCTCGACCTCCGTGCATTGAGTGATGAGCAGTTGTTGACCGCTGAGGCCATTTTCAACGAGTTTCGGGATACCGAATTGCTGCCGGCTTACTTAGCCGATGCCGACCCAAACCGCGCCCGGCTCGACCGCCGCGTCGTCTGTGACCTGCTGGGCTTCGACGAAGACACCTACCACGCGGTCCGCCGCCTGGCCGCCAAATGGTGCGCCGAGCCGTCGGTACACGGGGGGAAGATCCACCCTAAGACTGCTAGGCTTGTGGTCTAATGACTCACACAACCTCTATTGACATTAGGTTTTCCATCAACGAGTAAAATAGTAGATAGTTGAAGAAAGGATGTTGCTAATGGCTGAAAAAGAAGAGAGACGGATTGAGCAAATTCCCGAGAAACCCGAGCAAATTGAGAAGAGAGAGAGGAGCGATGATTCAGGGACGTACGAGCGAACGCCCATACTAGAAGATACACGCGATACACTTCCCCCGCCCCCTGAACCATCATCGCCAGAACCAGAAGACGAGGGTGACTAATCATAGAGTTGCACCTTCCGAATTTTCTTAGGATGGGACAGTGAGCGATTCTGTTACAAAACGGGACCAAAAGCAGCTTGACGATGAGTGGCGCAAACTGCTGTTTGGCGTCCGGCGGTCGATTCGTTATCACACCCGACGGCGGAGCTTCTTCGACTTCTTCCACCGATTCACTAATGCTATTGGGGTTATCTTTGGCTCGGCAACGTTGTTTATCTTGTTGAATAAGCTAGAAGACCAGCTTTCCCCTGCCATCACAGCGGCCCTAGTGACTGCCTTTTCTACAATTGATCTGGTTGTTGGGACTGCTTCAGCGGCACGCCTCCACTATGACCTGAGCCGTCAATTTATCGAACTTGAATGTCAGATGGAACTCGCAGCAGGGCCGATAGATGCGCAATCTTTAGCCAGATTCAGGGCACACCGTCTTAAAATTGAAGGAGACGAACCACCCGTTCTCCGGGTCCTTGATGCGATGTGCCATAATGAGCTAGCACGTGCGATGGGTTATGAGAAAAAATATTTTGCCCGTATTCGGTTTTATCAGCGTTGGCTTGCACATTTCTTCGATGTTCAAGAGCACAACATTAAGACCTACGGTGAATGGGAACGGGAGAAATCAAAGCGATCCTCGCAGGTTGGATTAGCGGAGCGTAATCCAACAGCGCCGTAGCAATGCGGTACGACGAACGGACACCATCGTTGCGTAGAACCCCCTCACCCCAGCCCTCTCCCTCCAGGGGAGAGGGAGCACAATTGCCATCGTTCTAGGCAGGTCGTTTCAGCGGCGTATCCCACTGATCCACACAGGTGATTTCTTCAACCGCCATCCGACGCACGGGGCCAAATTTCCCCATCGGGTAGCCGACCGGGAGGAGGGCGTAGGTCGAGATGTTATCCGGCAGATTGAGGACAGGCTTCAGTTCTTCCTCGTGCAGCGAACAGACCGAACCCAGCGTCAACACCGCCCTGGAAGAGGGTATTGACCGGGCGGTGACCATTCTGCACGACATGGCCGCAACGCGCCCGGCCATTGCTACACGCATCGCTGGCCTTTCCGGTATGTCTCGTTCAGCAGTTCACTGACCTGTCCCTTCCATCTCTCCTCAAACATCATCCTGAAGGTAGCCGGCGGCTTGCCGATTCTCATTTGTCCTCTCTCAGAGGCGGTTGAGTAGGCCTCTTCAAGGGTCTCAAGCAGCTTTTTCTTGTAGCCTGTGTCGTCGCTTCCTTTCAGGTGAATGCCTTTTGTTTCCAGGATCAGCAGCTTTCCATCGTCTTTACGACAGGCCACAAAGTCGGGGTACACCCGCTGGCGACGCCAGCCCTGTAGATAGTAGTCTTGCCGGGCGGCTATTCTGTGCCACCCATATATCGCGTTGCTCTTTTCCAGATACAGCGCGAAGTCCTTTTCCAGACCGTTGAACCCGCTTTCAAAAAGGGGCTCGAACAGGCTGCGTTGTATTTGGCTGGCGTGCTCACCCTGAAGGATTCTCTCCTCCTTGGATGCAAACACTTCAAACGACCGGCCTAACTCATAGTTCAGCCGTTCGTCGGTCTCAAGCTGAAACCGTATCTCATCACTCGCTACCTTAGTGCGGAAAACCGCTTCGGCTTTGGCGTCGATGTCCTCTTTCACCCGGCGTCTCAATACTTCCGAGAGATACACCCGGTTACTCAACAGTTTTGAACCGTCATGTCCCTTTCTCTCGTGCTTATGCAGAAAGCTCTCCGCTATGCGCGCCGCCTGCCACGGATTAGGCACAATGTCCGTGAGCCGTCGGACAAAATAGTCCAGGCTCAACCGTTCGCCGGTCTCAAAAGCCTCGTTAGAGACGCTGCCCCCACCCTGAACGTCAACCGTGGCGACGATCTCCCGCATGGTGTCTTCGTCGTCCAGATTCACCGCCCCGCCCGCGTCAATCGTACCCCAGTTCATCGCGCTTAATATGTCGCGGTCGTAATCAATAGGACGCCAGCCTTTGCCCTTTTTGTGCAAAACCCGAGGGAGGAAAATTTTCAGTCTGCTATAGCTGCCGCGACGCCGGACGGTTATCGGCTTTGGAGCGTCTCCTGGACCGTAGCCCTGAACCGTATCGCCCAACCCGGTCAGCCCCTCGTTTTCCAGCCCGGCTTTCACCCCCTCAACCGCCTTACCCACGTCCTTGTTGTAACAGTAGATATAACACTGGTTCAGAGCCTTACGTGTCTCAATTCTCCGGGCGTATGGCTGACGCATGATCCGCCCCACCATTTGCGTCATGGCGGTCGTCGCCGTGGTGTTATCCAGCAGGGTCAGCACATACGCAAACGAGCAGTCCCAACCCTCTTTGAGTGCGTCTTTTGTCAGAATCCAGCGGACGGAGCTGTGTTCGCTCAATAAATCTTCGTGCCCAAGTTCTTTGGTTTCGGACGACTGCACCCGTATCCACGCCTCCGGTACGGAGAGATTCCGTATCAGGTATTCGCGCACGTCCTCGGAATGAATGTTTCCCTGGCCGCGCTGCTCCCTGCCCGTTCGTTGCACTCGTACCAGGGCGATAGGACGGACATAGCGGTTTTCCTTCGATTGGAATTGCCGCGCTTCCTGCTCCAGTTGTTCTACTCTTTTCTGCGTTTCGGCGAGCGTATGCTTCCAGTCGGAATTGGTGAAGCTGTGGATTTCTATGGGGAGCTTTATCATCTCCTCGGCTTGTAGCTCGGTGCCCGAAATGTTGACCAAGATGTTGCTGATGCCGATTTTCGGTGTGGCGGACAGTTCGAGCACAAAGCGGGGATTGAGTCGGTTGACGGACTTGACGAATTCCCGGTTATTTTTGTCATTCGGCCCGTAAGCTTTATGCGCTTCGTCCAGGATCACGGTGGGACGGATGAGTTTCAGGACGTTAATCAGGCTTTGCTTGACCCAATCGCCACTGCTGTTCTTCTCCAGGTCGGGGAATTGTTCTGAAAGCTCATGGTTGGCGGTCATGTCATCCTGTTCCGGGAAGAATGAGGTGTAGCCGCCGCTGTCCCGGAATATCTTGAGAAAGTCCTTGCCCTTTTGCCGGTTGGCGGACGGCAGCATCAGCAGCATGATGCACAGACGGCTTTCGACGGCTTGTCGGGTAAAGCGGTCGTCCTTCTGCAATAGCTTGACCTTGCCGCCGGAGATTCTTTCGAGCATTTGCCGGTAGGGGTGTTCACGGGTTCTGAACGCCTTGAGCGTCTGCTCATAGATCGCCCGCGTCGGCACGATCCACAACACAAAGCCGGTGTCCTGCTTGATACGCTCAAGCGCGGCAACGCCCAGCAGCGTCTTGCCGCCGCCGGTCGGGACTTTCAGGCAGACATGCGGGACAGGCTCGCCGGAGGTGGCGGTGCGGGGGATGTAGTCGGGGACTTCGGAAGCACCGTCTTGATTCTGAACGGCGGGAAGGACGTTTTGCTCTTTGAGGCTTTTCCAGGCAGGCAGGGGATAATTTTTTAGTTCCTCGGGAACATCGACGCCGCTCTCTTCGAGCGCCTTCGATGCCTTCTCGCATTTCAGACGGGCTTCCTTGAGCGCTTCAAGCCAGCGGTCGAGCTGGTCGAGGGCGTTTTGTTGGTAGGTTTTGAGTTGCATTTCAGGCCCCGCTGGTGCTGAGATGGTCCCCAGTCGGGAAACTTTTCTTAGGCATCAATCTATACGCCCACGAAAAATTCATCGACAGTAAGACCGGCAGTCTGGTGACATCCTTGGGATTAGGTACAGAAGGCCGAGAAAATTCTCCACAGTCTTGTAATAAGCTCGTCACATTGACATATGAGATGTATCCTTATGTAGGATAACAGCATGCCTTCTCAACAGAAAGACACTGCTAACGGCACCCCCCCTCAACAGAAAGACACTGGATTTCTTGAAGCCTTTCGTCAGCAGTCATATCAAGAATTGGCGAAACGTATTATCCGCTGGATTGAGATAATTATTGTCGCTGTTATCGGGGGACTTGCCCTCTGGCTCTGTGGAATCAAATCTGAGCTTACCAAAGTCCAGGAGAAAATTGATAAGATTCAGGAGAAACTATCTGCAACAGAGGACACGATTTTCAGCTACAAGTACGAGTATTTTCCCAGACACGCCCGAGGTTCTCCGGAGGCCGTCCTCAGAACCTTCTATTTTTCAGCAGCATCTGAGACCGAAGTCACCTTATTGTATCGACTGAGATGCAACACGCGGGATGGAAAGGGCTGGTTGAAGGTGAAGGAGTTGCCGGAGTTTGCGGTGAGCGTAAACAGCTATGAAGTCAAGTCGGCCGAGACCCCGGTCGCCACGGAGTGGAACAAGTGCTCTTTGACAAAAGAGGACCTGGAAGGAGGGTCTGATGTAATTCCGACAATTTGGACAAGCTCGAAGCACCCGCATCGCCAACATCAATTGCTGCTTGAGTTTCCCGATTCAGTCAATGCGGAGAAGATATCTCATTGCACGTTCGACGCCATGGTTTTTGTGCGCGATATGCTGCTCAGTCCCGAGGGCGAAGAACAATGACGCTGTCACGTCGGTGAGGAGGAGATAATGGTCATGGGGTTACGATTTTCCGGGATTGTCTTCTCAATGGCGCTCTTAGTGCTCCCGTCCGCCCGAGCAGAATGCGATCTCGACACTCAAAGGAATACGCGCAAAGATAGTCTCGACTTTCTCAGAATCATCCCGATTAAAGACATAGGAGGCAGCGATCTAGAGGGCCTCTTCATGGCTATATTTTCGTTCAATGAAACCTCAATTCAAGCTCCCGCGGATTCCTGCCCAGACATGCGATATCCCAAATTTCGCGGATTCGGTTGGCTTTATGAGATCCCAAGCAATACACGCGCGGAAGTAATCGTTGCGCGTGATGCGGTGTCCGTAAAAGGGCCTCAAGGAAAGCCGAGACGCATCGAATCGACTATCGACTTTTTTGTTGCCAACCAGAAGTTTATCCTGGAGACGGATACTCGTCGTCTACGGATGGTGGTCAGCGGACCATTTTGGAGGGTAGAGGAGGATGGCGAACGAGCCTCCGGTCTCCTCAAGACCGCTGCCAACGACAAGACTCAAAGGTATATTGATCGAGCCTTCGCTCGCTCTGTTCTTTGTTTGAAGGAGAATACGGTCGATCTTTTTGTTCCTTCTGAGAGGGACATGGAGGAACGTGTTATCGAAGAAGAATGTAAGAGTGCCTTCCAGGTTGGTCCAGCTTACTTTGAAAGTGGCAAGAACAAAATTGAAACCTCGGCTCTTTCTTTGGATCGAGGTCGCCGCAATGTTTTAATTCGTTTATCCGAAGAAAAGGCTTCAGAGAAGTTGTACTTGTGGTCCACCGTCTCTCCTATCAGCCGGTTCGACACGATGGTGATGGTCGATGCCATCGCGGGCAACCTCGAGAAATCGATTGAGTGGGCGGTCGGTTTGCAGGACAGAGCGTTTTTGAGTGGGCCTCTCATCTTTAGCAAAGATGGACGTCCGTTGCGACTGGCCGCAACCAATAAAAGGACTGGCGCTTTGCTTGTATTTTTCGACCTGGCTCCCTTGCCCGGTATCACCACTATCGCCGGCTTCTCCCTCGTGGACGCCACCACTAGGCAGGAGATCATGCCGCTAACCGAGGGGACGGAAGTGGACTTGGCGAGCGTGGGCACTTCGGCATTCAACATTCGGGCCGATGTGGCCAGTGACGCGATTATTGGCAGCATGGTGCTGGAGCTGAGCGGACCCAGCACCACCACCAAAACAGAGAATCATAAACCCTATTTCCTGTATGGCGACCCACCGAAGAGCGGGATGCTGCGCGTGGGGACCTACCAGCTCCAGGCCACCGTCTATCCGAAGCCGGAACAGGACGAACCAGTGGAGCCGCCCGTCCACGTGAGCTTCACCGTTGTAGATTCCACCCCCTCCGACGACGGTTCCGGTCAGAAGTCGGGCGATACACCGGACTGACGAGTCCGCTGAGGCTCCTGTGGTTCGGTCAGGGACAGTGCCCCCACCTCTATTTGTCGAGTCTCAATAGTCAGTGGCAGCTCTTTTTCCACCCGTACATCAAGGCAGAGGACGATGGCTTCCTTGATGTTATCGAGCGCCCCGCCCTTCGTTTTGCCTTGACTGACACAGCCCGGAATGGCGGGACACTTGACAATCCAGACGCCGTCTTCGTCCCGGTCAACTGTCACGCTGAATCTCATCTTTCTAAGACCTCCGGTCGCTACTTATGCGCATTTCTCGGGCGTCACCTTGAAGTTATTTCAGATAATCTGCACAGAACTTCTGTACGAAGAGCAACATTTGTTGCACTTGCGCAGAGTCATACCTATCAAAATGCCCGTGCGCCGCATCATTCCGAAGATTTGCCCAAGATGTAATTTGCTTCTGAACCAGAGCGTTGTACACGCCCTTCTTGGCAAGCGCTATGTTCAGCGGGTCAAGGGTAAGCGGCTTTCCCTTAGAGTTCAGAATGTCTATCCCATTTACATCAGCGACCTTTCGCAAAGAGTCTTCAAGAACGGCTCCAAGTAGTACCGCAGCAGCGTCTTTGTAATTTTCCCTATGAAGATGTTCCGCCATGTCAAGGAAATCCGCAAAAATCTCTGCCTGAACTAAACTGCGGAAGTCGCTAAGCATGCCCGACTTGATGTCGTGTTCCACCGCCTTCAGAATCCCGACAATGTCAGCGACGTGTCGGTACCAAGTCCTGTGCATGTTGTGAAAATTTCCAGTCTGGGTCGCGCTATTAAACATCTGAAAATGCTGGCTATCAGAACCGTATAACCGCCTAATCAACTGCCCTCCGCGTGCAGTAAATGACATGAGTTCCTGAACACGCTCATGACCGAGCCCGCTATCGGAAACAGAAGCATCCGCTACCAACTTCTCGCCCGTGGCAACAAGATTCTCAATTTCTTGTATTATTAGCTTATCCATCGCGTACGCCTTCCTTCTCCTTCATTACCCTGTCCCGTGAATCTCATACGGCAACCCGCAAAACACAACCCCCATGCCCGTCAACTCCTTCTGCCCCATGAATTTATGCGTGGCGAAGACGACTGCGGTTTTCTGCTTGGTCTTGGCCTGCTTGGCGATGCGCTCGGCGCGGTCGCCGTTCAGGGCAGACTCGGCGCTACGCAGAAAGGCAAGGTCCGGCTCGTAGATTAGATAGAACAGCCGGTCGTTCGTTTCATGGAAAAGGCCGTCCTTGCTGCGTGCTTTGCGGATGTTGTCCGGTGCTTGACCGGTGGCGGTGTAGACGAGGTGGCGGGCCAGGGAATCGTAGTCCGGTAGATGCTCACCAGTGAGCATTTTTTCAGAGCTGATTTCATCGCCCAACGTGCAATAGGTGAAGCTGCCGCCCAGCCCGTTTTTCAGGCTTTCGTCCTTCGCCGTCGGAACGCCGTTGATGACGCGGCGCACGCGCTCGGCGGTGATGGTGTCAGCGTAATCTTCGCACTCCGTCAGGATAAACTTACGGTTGCCGCCATCTTCCTTGTTGAGTGCCAAGACAGCCTGGGCTGTGGTGCCGGAACCGGCGAAAGAGTCAACGATGATAGAATCTTTGTCGGTAGCGATCTGAAGAATGCGCTTAATAAGGCTCGAAGGTTTTGCCGTGTTGAATACATCTTCGGACTTCTCGAAGTCCAGTATAGAGACGATTTCCTTCTTGGCGTCTTGTGTATGGCCAACAGCAGTGTGGAGCCATAATGTCTGCGGCACTACACCTGTTTTGACTTCAGACAAATACCGCTTGAGGCGAGGCATATTCCCTTGGTCTGGTCCCCACCAGATGCGACCGTCCTTGTCCAGTTCGGCAAATTTCTCGGGAGAGACTCGAAAGTAGTTTCCGACCGAGGGCTTGAACTTTACTCCCGACGGACTTGTGACCTCATAAGTCCCCTGACTGTAATAATTCCGAGCAGTCAAGTCGCTTGATGACCACACACCGCGAGGATCATTGTCTGGATTCTTATATCGACTGATTGCCGACTCGCTACGTTCAAGGGTATTAGGAGTCCACCGTGTAATATCTTTTGCGTACACAAGAATGAAATCGTGATCTTCCGAAAAATATTTCGCGGAATTCTTCGGAGAAAATATTTTTTGCCAAATGACCGTCGCTACGAAATTTTCCTCCCCAAAAATCCCATCCATCATCATCCGCAGGTGGTGCACTTCATTGTCATCAATCGAAATAAAAATTACGCCACTCTCGGCCAGCAGTTCGCGCAGCAGGTGCAGGCGCGGCCACATCATGCACAGCCACTTATCGTGCCGCTCCAGGTCCTCGCCGTCCACCGGGCTTTTGCCTTTCAGCCATTCCTGCATCAGCGGGCTGTTCACGTTGTCGTTGTATACCCAGTTTTCGTTGCCGGTGTTGTAGGGCGGGTCGATGTAGATGCAGTGCACCCGGCCGGCGTAGCGCGGCATGAGCGCCTTGAGGGCGTGGAGGTTGTCACCATGAATAATCAGGTTGTCGTCAAGGGAAGGCTTTTGGTCTTTGAGCGGGAGAGATTTGGGGGCGTCCGGCTCCAGGGTCCTCGAAGGGACGGTCAGGTGGTGGGCATAGACGATCTGTTTGCCTTTGAAGTCCAGGGTCGGCATGTGGAATCCCTTTCCTCCTCTTCACTGCCCTGTCGCAATGGCACGGAACGCTCTTAATGCTTGGTGGACTGAAATAGCGCAGTTAGCCCCGGAGGGCAGATGAGCGGAGCGTCATCCGACAGCGCCGTGAGGCAGTGCGGTACGACGGACGGACGCTACTGTTGCGCAGAACCCCCTCACCCCAGCCCTCTCCCTCCAGGGGAGAGGGAGCACAATTGCCATCGTTCTAGGCAGGTCGTTTCAACGGCGTGTCCCACTGATCCACGCAGGTAATTTCTTCAACTGCCATCCGACGCACGGGGCCAAATTTTCCCATGGGATAGCCGACCGGAAGGAGGGCGTAGGTCGAGATGTTATCCGGCAGATTGAGGACCGGCTTCAGTTCTTCCTCGTGCAGCGAACAGACCGTGGTGAGCGTGGCCCCCAGCCCCAGGGCGCGACAGGCCAGCAGCATATTCTGCACGGCAGGATAGATGCTCGACCCTGACAGACGGGCCAGCTTGGCCGCTAATTGCGCCCCAGCCTCACCCGGCGGCATGGGCCGGTCTTTGAGACAGGCAAAAATAAGGACCGGCACTTCAGCCAGATTGTCGGCCAAATAGCTGGCGGCGTCTAATAATTTCCTGAATTTTCCTTCTTCCATATGACTCGGTCCCGGCCGACCGTCATACATGGTCCGCGCTTGTTCCCAGCCCTTTTGATAGATGTGTTGGACTTGCCGTTTGACTTCCGCATCTTTCACCACGAGAAAGCGCCAGTGCTGGGTATTGCCCCCACTCGGAGCCCGAATACCGGCGTCGAGGATCTGATAAATCATATCGTCCGAGACCGGGTCGGTTTTCAGCCGACGCATACTCCGGGTAGAGAACAGAATGTCAAACAATTCCGCCTGTGCCATGAATCGCCTCCTTACCGGGTGCTGCTTGATTTTTGTTCATGCTCTCTCCCCGTCCCCTTGTCGGAACTCCTCAGCACGGCTAGAGTGACCGGCCAGAATTGCATGATCCAACAAACAAGGTAGCGGATGCATGGTGCAGGTGCATTGTGCGTGTCCGCCCGCCCCGTGTCAAATAGAACACCCCCGTCTTCTCAGACCGACACGATTAAGGAGTAAGCAGGTTATGGCTGGAGTTCGAAACCGACAACGATCAGATATAGGCACAGGCGTACTCCTGGCGGTCGCCCTCATCTTGACCGGCTGTGGAGGTTCGGCGCCGAGCCTGACGGGAGAGGAGATTCAAGCCAGGAATCCCAAGCATACCTATGTGGAAATTGAGGGTGTTGCGCTGCATTACCAGCAAACCGGCCTGGGCCGTCCGCTTATTTTTATCCACGGCCTGCTCGGGGATTACCGTATCTGGCGACATGTCACCCCAGGCCTGACCTATGGCAATACGGTCTATGAGCTGGACTTGATGGGCTTTGGCCTGTCTGAGAAACCTCAGGATAAAACCTATGATCTGGACACCTATCTGGCGCAACTCGCGGCCTATATTGAGAACTTCCACTTGGAAAACATTATTCTTACGGGGCATGACTTCGGTGCGGTCATCGCCGCAGCCTATGCCCTCCAGAACCCGGCCAAGGTCCATAAACTGATTCTGATGAGCGCCCCCATCTCGGCGCATGAGAGTCTGCCGCTCAAGATACGTCTGCTCGGGGTTCCCCTGATTGGCAGCCTGCTGAGCGGAGACTGGTTTCTCAAGCGTATCCTTCAGGAGGGCGTGTCCGACAAGCAAGCCATGGGAGAGGCCATGGTCAAACAGTATCTTGAGCCACTCAACGATGATCCCGGGGCTCGCGCGGCCCTGCGTAAGTTTCTCCGCGAATTTGATCTCTCACGCGTCGTTGAAGAGGACATTCTTCCCAATCTGGGCGCACTCAGCATGCCAACCCTGCTCCTCTGGGGCGGCCAGGATCAATTTACCTCCATGGATGTTGCGCGCGAGCTTGATGTGGCTATTCCAGGTGCGGATTTACAGGTCGTCACCCGCAGTGGCCACTTCATCCTTGAAGACCGGCCGGAAGATGTCCGACAGCAAATCAAAGAATGGATAGACAAACGCTGAAGAGCAGACCCACAGCCCAATTGACAATATGGACCTTAGCAGTCTAGCTTGGGGGACAGATTCAGTATCTGGTGAAGGAGTCAGACCATGAGCTACGAAGAAATTGAATTCAGCCGGCACTGTGATGCCGTCCAAATCCCACAAGGCATCAAGGTGACTATTCCCAAAGGCACGCCCGGCGTCATTACCCAGTCCCTGGGCGATACCTATACCCTCCAGCTTCCAACCCTGGGAGGTCTCTACCGTGTCTCCGATACGGATGCGGACGCTATTGGAAAAGAAAGTAAGGGACCTGCTCCGGAAGTCGCTCCGGGTGCGAGTGGTCAGGTCACTGAGGATCAGGTCTGGACGCAACTCAAGAATGTCTACGACCCGGAAATCCCGGTGAATATCGTCGATCTCGGCCTGGTATACGACCTCAGCGTGAACGACCGGCCGGCAGGCGGGACCGACGTGGATGTCAAAATGACCCTGACCGCCCAGGGCTGCGGCATGGGACCGGCTATTGCCATGGACGCCCAGACGCGGATTGAAGGCATCCCGGGGGTTGAAGATGCGAATGTCGAGGTGGTGTGGGACCCACCCTGGACGCCGGCCATGATTTCACCCGAAGGCAAAGAAAAACTCGGCCTTGATTAGACCCGAGCGGGGCGGTCAGCAGACTGCCCCTTCTCCCAGCTTAGCTCTTTTCTCGAACGCGCCACAGGGCTCAGGACGAACCGGACCACACGCCCTGAAATTTACCGATCCTGTTTCTTCCACTTGGGCTGGAAGTCTTCTCCGCCCATGAGCTTTCGGTATGCCTCGGGCGGCGGACAGTCGGCGAGCGCCACCTGAAAGAAACTCCCGCCTCCGTCCGCTCGTAAGACGTTCACAATGATCTCTTCCCGCGGATTATACGTCCGCAGCAGGCGTATCGCGTCTTTTTTCTGTGGAGTTTGTGACAACGCGGCAACCCGCCCCTCAGGCAGGTAGCCGAGTTGGGCTGCTCTGGACGCGGTCTCCTCGTTTATGTCTTGGGCATCTTCACTCGGCCAGTTCCGCGCGTCCATGAGAACGACGCCTCGGCCGTAGCGCAACAGCCCGCTCCAGCTCAGCGCGCCGAACTTCTGTCGGTTCTCCCAGATAAAGCGTTCATACGGGTCCTTGAGGTCCGGAAGGTGGCGGCCTGCCTCGTCGGCGGGAGCGACGGTTGGTTTGCCGGCGTCAGCTTGGGAGTCGCCTTGTTCGCTCATACAGCGTCGGAGGCCCTTAGCCGGGAACCGCTCAGTCTTCAATAATGGCGCTCAGCGACGTCCGCCAGCCGGACATGGCAAAGCGCTGCTCCAGGCCGTACTGCTTGATTTCGTCGAGCCCGGGCATGCGCGTGACCTTCCAGCCCTCGCATTGCGCCGCGCCACAGGTGCAGGGGTCCGTCATTGCGTCGAGCAGCGCGGGCGGCATATCCAGCCCTCTTGCCACACGGGCGACAAATTCTTCTTTTGGAATATGAGCCATACCGCTAGGCGTTTTTCTTCCCTTCTGAAACGGCAATCACGAGAACGGCGATAATCACGCCCAGAGCCGCGCCAACAAGAATCGGACTGTCCGAAAAGAACTCATACAGCGCGCCCATGCTGCTCCACCTAGCCAGGCTGCCCCTGCTGCAATTCGGCCCGGACCAGCCAGGCGCCATCGGCCAGGGCCTGCATCTTTCCCCGCGCCGCGGTGCGCGAGCGCGGAATCATACCACAGTCCGTACAGGGGTAGAGATGCTCAGCCGCCACATACTGCAACGCCGTCCGAATACGCTCCGCGACCGTTTCGCGCGTTTCCACCTCTTCGGTGCCCACGTCGATGACACCAACCATTAAATCCTTTCCCTTGGCCTCGGCTAATACTGCCGGATCGACACCGGAGGCGGCACACTCGACCGAGATCATATCAATCGTGCTGGTCCGCAATAACGGCAGCGTGCGCGCATAATGGCCCCAGTCCGTGTTCTGACTCTTCCACTCGATTACCGCCGGGATACCGTAGCCATAACAGATATGGACCGCCGTTTTGGCATGTACCCCCTGAGCGCACTGTTCAAGCGTCCGGATGCCCCACTCTTCCACCGCGTCGAGATAAATATTGAAACACGGCTCGTCGAACTGCACGATATCACACCCGTTGTCTGCCAGCTCACACGCCTCTTCATTCACCAGCCGCGCCAGTTCGGCGGCCAGCCTTCGGCGGTCCCCATAGTACTCATCCGCAACCGTATCCGCGATGGTCATCGGACCGGGCAAGGTGACTTTGACCGGCTTGGTCGTGTGCCGCTTCAGAAAACGGAGCGCCTCAACCAACACCGACCGCGGCCGACGCAACGGCTCAACCACCCGGGCGGCCCGGACTTTGATGCCGTAGCGATTCCCCCGCGTTTCAATCTCGACCAGACGGCTGAAGTCCAAACCCGTCAGCCCCTCAACAAATCCCCAGATATAGTGCCGGCGGCGCTGTTCGCCGTCGGTCACGATATTGAGGCCCGCATCTTCCTGGTCGGCCAGCGCGAGCACAACGGCATCGTCCTGGCCTTCACGCAGCGCGTCGTCTTTCAGCTTCCACGAGACATACATGGCGTTCGGTGGAACGAGCCAGGTCGGACGGGGGAGGCTCCCGACCAGCATGGTTTGCAGCATCTACAGTTCCTGTTCTCTGTACCAACCGAGGGCCTGCATGACCGGCGCGTCCGAAAAAGAAAAGAGAATCGCGTCTTTGGACGCCGAGGTATTCTCATGCGCGTGGCTGGTCCAGGTTGGGATGGCAAACACGTCACCCGGCCGCCATTCAAATGTCCTGCCCTCGACGACCGTCTGCCCGGTGCCCTCGACCGCGAGATACACCTTGCTCACGCTTTGCCGGCGCGCCTGCGTTTTTTGTCCGGGTCGCAGGCGCTGCAGAAAGCTGGCCATCGTCGCCAGCGACGGACCACCCGTGACCGGATTCACATATTCCAGCATGGTGCCGTCAAACGGACTGTCCGCGTCCCGACCCAGGTCCAGCAGCGCGGGACGCGCCTCGCTCCAGGCGTATTTGAGTAAGGGCGACTGCCCGCCAGCCGCACGTTGCCAGGTGGGCAAGAGTCCGCCACGGCTATAGCCGTGCGTTGAGTTGTCCGGCGGCTTGGTCAAGGCCTGCGATTCGCTCTGACCGGGTTCAAAAAATGTTCCGGCCAGCATGCCGGCCAAGGGCAGGTCCAACCCGTCGAGCCAGACGACCGGCTGCCTACCTTCACTGCCGTGCTCATGCCACGTCCAGTTTGGCGTTAAGACAAAATCCCCTGGCTGCATGGGCAGTTTTTCACCATCGACGACCGTATAGGCGCCCTGTCCTTCCATAATGAAACGGAGCGCGTTGGGCGTGTGCCGGTGGGTGCGGGCGACTTCACCAGGCAGGATGAGCTGAATCCCGGCATACAGCGTGTGGGTGGTCGCCACCCGGCCCTCGAGCCCTGGGTTGAGCAGCATGAGCACCCGCCGTTCGGCTTCGGCCGTGGAGACGAGCTCGCCTGAGCGCAGGAGTTGGGGACGCAGGTCTGTCCAACGCCACAGATAGGGTTTGACCGGCGTTTCGGGCGTGGGCGTGAGTTGTTTGCCGAGCACCTGCCATAGCGGCCCGACAGCGTACTGAGACAGGCCGGCCAGAAAGGTTTCCACTTCGTGCGATTGGGTTGGTTGCGCCACAGTGTCGTGCTCAGTTCTCAGCGCTGTCGTTTAATCCGGCGCGGCAATCTCCTCGCACAGCATGACCTGAAAATTCAGACCGGCGTATTTTTCATCAGGACCGTGTACGGACCAGCGCTGCGTCCAGCCCTGGGCAAATTTCTGAAGTTCCTCATTCCCCCAGACCTTCTCCCAGGCCTCCAGATCGTCGATCTCAAGCAGGTCATAGTGCGTAAACTGCACCGTCCCCAGTTTTTCAGCCAGCACCTTCCAGTTCGCGTAGCGCTTGACACCCGGAACGCGGTTGAAAAACGGATTGTCCACCTCACGCAGCCACTGCTCGTACTCCGCATGATTGACGTGTTCCCCGAGGGTATAGGTCAGCAGCAGCATGGCTCGTCGGGTGGTCATTTCAAAAGCCTCTCAGGAGTGAGTAGGCGTTGCAAGGTCGCCAATGCGCCGACAATCCCCAGCCCCCACAGCCACTGAAAGATGTCGGCCTTTACATTCGCGATATCGGTTTTCACATTCGCGATGTCCTCTTTGGTGGCTAAATGCTCCAGGTCGGCTTTCGTGAGGGCGCTCCCGGGGGGCGCCTGCTGGGACAAGTTGAGCACCTGTGCTATGGCAGTTGCCTGCCGAGGCTCAAATCCGGCCTCTTGCAGAACCTGGGCAATGGAGGCGGTATCCATAGAGCCACAGATACACGGTTCAGGCCCCCTTGTGAATAGCTACAGCCGCCTTTACGCCGCCGGCGGCAGGAGGGCACTCACGCTGCTGTGGCGGAGCCGCTCAAAAATGAGCTGGGTCGCTCGGGAGCGGTTCAGGGTGTAGAAGTGAATGCCGGGCGCGCCGCCGGCGAGCAGGGCTTCACACTGCTGCCACGCCCAGTCCACCCCAATTTCAAACACCGCGTCGCTATCCTCAGCGACCGGCTCCAGGCGTTCGTGCAGCGCCAACGGAATGGACGCGCCGCACATCCGGGTGAAGCGCACAATCTGACGGTAGTTCAGAATGGGCATGATGCCCGGAATAATGCGCTGCCGAATCCCAAGCTGTCTCGCCCGCGCCACAAAATCAAAATAGTCCTGGGCGTCGAAAAACAACTGGGTGGTCACAAAGTCGGCCCCACAGTCTACCTTGGCCTTGAGGTGCTGCAAGTCCCGAATCGCGTCCGCACTTTCGGGGTGGGCTTCGGGATAGCCCGCCACCCCAATACAGAAGTCGCCGCTGCGGCGGGCCAGGGCAACCAACTCGGCGGCCTGCGCAAAACCGTTCGGGGCCGGGGTAAACGCGGTTTCGCCGCGGGGCGGGTCGCCGCGCAGACACATCAGGTTCTCGACACCCCGGTCTTGCAGCTCAAGCAGAATGTCGCTGAGTTCCGTTTGGCTGTGCCCCACACAGGTCAGGTGGGCCATGCCGATGAGCCCCAGTTCGGCTTGGAAGCGACACGCCAGATCGATGGTATTCTTTCGGGTCGAACCACCCGCGCCGTAGGTCACCGAGCAGAAGCTGGCCCCCAGTTGCTGGAGTTCGCAGGCTCGATCAAAAAGCGCCTCGCCATCTGCTGCGGTCTTGGGGGGGAAAAATTCAAACGAAAACGTCTGCGGGCGAGTATCAAAGAGTGTTCGGATTTTCATATTCGACAAGTTGTATTTTCTCCCTTTCAGACAAAACTTCTAGTGAGTTGTGCCCTATGCTACCAAGCAAGCCGGAGCGAGTCAAAACCGGTTCGCGTCGGGCGTGCTGCCGTTTCACCTTTACAAGCCGAGCTGTCCCGGTATACGATTCAGCCCGCAGATGGAAAGCGAAGGAGGACTTATGTACGCGCTGAAAGACCAAGCCTGTATCGTCGGCGTGGGCGAGACCGCTTATACCCGAGGGTCGGGCAAGACCGATCTCGCGCTGATGCTCGAAGCCTCAATGCACGCCCTGAGCGATGCGGGCCTGAGTCCGCATGATATCGACGGCATCATTCCTCCCCCGCTGCCGTCAACCTCCGAACACTTTGCCGCCAACCTTGGAGTCGAGGATCTGCGCTATGCGGTCACGGTACACATGGGCGGGGCCAGTCCGGTCACGTCGCTCCAAAGCGCGGCCATGGCGGTTGCCTGCGGGGTGGCGAAAAATGTCCTGGTGCCGCTGGGCTGGAATGGCTACTCGACGATGCGCGTCCGCGATATGGGCAATAAGAGTAAAGGCAACGGCGGGGGGGGGAGCGGCGCACCCGGCGCCCTGGCCAACACGATAGGCGAATACTATCTGCCCTATGGGGCCAACGTGCCGGTGCAGTGGTACGCCTGGCTCGCCACCCGCCATAAAGAACTGTATAACACCCCGGACGAGGCCATGGGCACCGTGGCGGTCACCTCACGCCAACATGCCCAACTGAACGATAAAGCCTATATGCAGGGTCGCCCGCTCAGCATGGAGGACTATCTGAACGCCCGCTGGGTGTCCAAACCCTTTCGGCTGTTTGACTGTTGTCTGGAAACGGATGGGGCTGCCGCAGTGGTCGTGACCTCGCCGGAACGGGCGCGCGATCTCAGACACGACCCGGTGTATATTTCGGGGATTGCCGAGGGCCACCCCTACCCTGCGGATGACATTCCTGCCCGGCCTGATCCGTTTACGATCGGGCTCAGCTTTGCCACGCCGAATGCGCTGCAAATGGCTGACGTCGCCCTCAAAGACCTCGACTTTGCCGAAATATACGACTGCTTTACCTACGTCGTGCTGCTCCAGATGGAAGCCCTGGGCTTGTGCAAACGGGGTGAGGTGGGTGAGTACGCGCAGGGGAATCGGTTTGCGCTTGACGGCGAACTGCCCCTGAATACCCATGGCGGCCTGCATTCCGAGGCACATGTGTGGGGCATGAACCACGTTGTAGAAGCCACCCATCAACTCCGGCATGAAGCCGGTGAGCGGCAGGTCAAAGACGCCCAGCTCGGCCTGGTCACGGGCTGGGGAGATTTTGGCGACGGCAGCCTGGCAATTATGCGCCGCTAACAGGGGAGAGGCTGATCATGGCGGGAACACACGAATACAAGCGTCCGATCCCGAAAATGCGGGGCTTCGCAGCCGATTTTTATGCGTATTGTAAACAGCACGAGCTCCGCTTTCAGCGCTGCACGGATTGCGCTACCTGGCGGCATGTGCCGCGCGATATGTGTGCCAAGTGCGGCTCGTTTGCGTGGGAGTGGGCCAAGTCTTCGGGCAAGGGCACCCTCTTTTCCTGGACGACGGCCATGCAGCCCATGTTGCCCCAGTTTGCCGACCTGGTGCCCTACAGCCCGGTGGTGGTGGAACTGGAAGAAGGAGTCCGGATGCTCAGTTGGCTGACCGACGTGGAAGACGCCGATTTGCAGCTCGACCTGCCGCTTGAGGTCGTGTTTGACGATGTCACCCCAGACGTGACCTTACCCAAATTCAGACGGGCGGGTTGAGCCTCCCCCGACCGCGAGCATGTCTCATGAACGATTTCCAAGGCTATAGCCTGCCCGCAGAACTCACCCTGCTGCAAGACCAAATTCGGCGTTTTGTCCGCGAGGAAATTATCCCGGCTGAACACAGCGTTGATCCCGATGCAGCCGACCTGCCCGACGACGTCTATGCGCGGCTGTCGGCCAAAACCAAGGCCGCCGGCCTGTGGTGTCCCGGCGCTCCCCAGGAGTACGGGGGTGGAGGCCTGAACACCTTCAGCATGTCCCTCGCCCTGGAAGAGATGGCCCAGCACCGCATGGGCTTATACAATCCCGGCTGCGGGACGTTCGGACGCTATCCTCCGAACCCCATTTATGCCGGCAGCCCGGAGCAGATTCAAAAATATGCCGTGCCCACGCTGAAAAACGGCGGGTACACCTTCTTTGCCATTACCGAGCCGAGCGGCGGTTCGGACCCGGCTGGGGCCATTCAAACCCGGGCCGTGCGCGATGGGGATGCCTGGGTGATTAACGGCTCAAAAACCTTCATCTCGCACGCGCATGAAGCCGAATGGGGCGTGGTCTTTGTGCGGACCGACCCGGCAAAAGGCCGCAAGGGCATCAGTTGCTTTATTATTGACAAGGGAACCCCGGGCTTTACCGCCCGCCCGTTCAAGACTATCAGGACCGTCTCGCTGCCCAACGAAGTGTCTTTTGAAGATTGCCGGGTGCCGGCCGAAAATATGATTGGCGAAGAAGGTCAGGGACTCTACCTGTGCTTTGACCTGCTGACCAAAGCGCGCTTTCCCTACTCAGCCGCGAACCTCGGGGTTGCCGTGGCTGCCCAGCGTATGGCTATCCAACACGCCAAGCAGCGGGAAACGTTTGGCGAGCTCTTGAGCCAGCGCCAGGCGATTCAGTGGATGCTGGCCGATGCCGAGGTCGAATTGCGCGCAACGCGCCTGCTCATCTGGGACGGCGCCTGGAAGGCCGACCGCGGAGAAGATGCCCGCGTTGAAGCCTCGATCGCCAAACTGTATTCGAGCGAAGTCCTGGGCCGGGTGGTCGATAACGCCGTCCAGATTCATGGCGGCTACGGCGTGTCAAAAGAGTTTCCGCTGGAACGCTGGTATCGTGAGGCCCGCGTCCGGCGTATCGGAGAAGGGCCGTCCGAGGTCCACCGGATGGTGATTGCGCGGGCATTACTGCGTTAGCACAGAACCCTGTTCGCAGAGAGAAGCCCCAGGAATATGCGCACTACTCGGACGCGCCGCGCCGCGCTCCCCGCAGATTCGTCCCCGGGCCGGTGCCGCTCTGTATTCGGCCTCGCCCTCACCCTGGCCGGCCTCGCCCTGGGGGCCGTGGTCTTCGCCTCCCCACCGGGGGTCCGGGTGCAAGCTGCTCCGCAGACGCTCAAGCGTTTGCTCCACCAGCATCGGCTCAACCCCCGCGACCTTGGCTACCATCTGTTTCGTCTGACGGATGGTCGGGTTGTTGATACCTACGACGCCGACACGCCCCGTATCCCGGCTTCGACCACAAAGCTTGTCACTGCCCTGGCCGCGTTTGAAATTCTCGGGGCGGACTATCGGTTTGAGACCCGCCTGCTGGTAACGGGCAAAGTCCACAAGCCCAGCCTGCACGGAGACCTGTATCTGGTCGGAGGTGGAGATCCAACCTTATCCACGAATGACCTCCAGGGCTTTGTTGACGCCCTGAAAGCCGCCGGCCTGACCCGAGTGAAGGGCCGGTTTATTTTTGATGAGAGCGTGCTCACAACGACGCAGGAGATTAATCCCAAGCAGCCGGTTGCGGCCGCGTATAACCCCAGCGTGAGCGCCCTCTCGCTCAATTACAACCGGGTGCAGTTACGCTGGAGGGGCCGGCCCGGGACCAAAAATTTTCAGACCCGGTTGCGGTCGCCGGCGGACGGGATTTTTCTTCCGGTTGCCGGCGTCAGCACCGGGCTGATTCCCATAGGCCGGCACTCTCAGGACCTCTTTATCCTCGACGGAGGAAGTACGGACCGCTGGCTGCTCTCGCGTCAACTTCCGGCACGGGGCTTCAAAGAACTCCCGGTCAAGCGTGCCCCAGGCAAGGTCGCGGCCTCTCTGTTTCGCACCTACTGTCTGCAACGCGGCATCACCCTGCCCCAGCCCCAGGCCGCCCCAGCCCCGGCCAACGCCCGCCTGCTGTATACGCATTACAGCCAGCCCCTGCCGGAAATCCTGAGCGGGATGCTGCTCCACAGTAATAATCTGTCCGCGGAACTCATCGGCCTCGTCACCTCACGCGCCTTGAGAGACCAGCCCTTATCCATCCCAGACTCAGCCGCCCTGTTGACAGGCTGGTACCGGCGGCGTCTGCCGCACACCGACTGGAGCGGATTTGTGAGTACGAACCATTCGGGCCTGAGCAGCAGCTCCCGCCACTCACCGCGCCATCTCAGCGCAATAATCCATGACGGGGCGAGCCCCACCTCCGGACAAACCGGGCGGGGCGGGCCGGAGGCGCCCCCGCCCCTGCCTGACCTCCTGCCGTACCCGGAGTGGAAGACAGCGCCGGCGGAACTCGAAAAAAAGGTGAAAGCCAAGTCAGGCACGATGAGCTATGCCGATGGTCTGACCGGTATACTGACCACACGCACAGGACACCGGTTAGGCTTCGCCCTCCTGCTGACCGACTTTGCCAGACGGGCCGCGTTTGACGCGACCCGGAATGCCGAGAAAGTACAGACGCCCCCGGAAGCGGAAGCCTGGACCGAGCGGGCCAAAGCCTTTGAGCAGGGCCTGCTCGCATACTGGAGACGCACCTACTGAAGAGAGGGGTTGGGGAGTGGGGGTTGGGGAGTGGGGGCGGGACGAACCGGTCCGGTAAGGAAAAATGCAAATGGAGCTACGGCCGACGATTGAGCCGGTTGACGGGTTGACAATCTTGAGGGGAAGACCAAATTGGGTGTCTGGGGAAAAGAATCTGACCCGCTTCCCGCTGTTTGTCTCTATCCAACAGACAGCTTTTGGGGACGAGTAGGAGTAGCATACAACCCTATGGCAACAGCACGCCCAACTCGAAAAAAAGTCTATAAGATTGTCTTTCTGAATGAAGGCAAGGTGTACGAAATCTACGCCAAAAACATCAGTCACGGCGGATTATTCGGATTCGTCGAAGTGGAGGGACTGCTCTTTGGCGAAAAATCGACCCTCGTCATTAACCCGTCGGAAGAGAGTTTGCAGCACGAATTCGCCGGCGTGGACCGCACCTATATCCCGTTGCACTCAGTGGTCCGTATCGATGAAGTCGCCAGACGCGGGGTCAGTAAAATCCACCCTGCTCCGGCCTCGAACGAGAAAGTCACCCACCTCTCCACCCCAATGTATACGCCGCCGAAAGCAGACACCTAGGTGTTTGTTCTCCCAGCCGGAGAATCAGAGCTGCAACGGGATCAGGAACAACGCACACAGATTAAACACGACCAGAAACCCGGCCAAGAGCAGGCAATAGCCCATGATATCGCCGAAGCGCAGCCCGGCAACGGTGAGAATGGGAATCGCCCAGAATGGTTGCAACAGGTTGGTCGTCATATCTCCATACGCATAGCTCAGGGTGACGGTGGGGATGGAGAGTCCCAGGGTCTGGCCGGCCGGGATGAGATAGGAGGCTTCAACGATCCATTTCGACCCGCCCGACGGCACGAAATAGTTCAGTATCCCGGAATACAGATACACAATCGAGGGAAAGGTGCGCGGCGAACTGGCGTCAATGAAAAAGGCGGTCAGTACCTCACCCAGGGCGGTATAGGACATCAACCCAAAAATTCCCGCGTACAAGGGATACTGGATGACAATCCCCCAGGTGTTGCGAATGCCGTGTTCACAGGCGTGCAAAAAGGACTTGGGGTGCCAGTGCAGGAGCAGACCCAGGGCCAGGAATAAGAGATTATAACTATCAATCGTCCAGGCCCGGCCAAAACCTTTTTCAAGGATCTGAAGCCCGAAGTAGAGCAGCATGGCGCTGCTGGCAATCAGAGACCAGCCGGGCCACCACTCCATCTTCTCTGCCGGGCGCATCGCCTTCGGTTTCTGTATGGAGGTGTTCAAGGCTTCCAGACGGTCGGCCTGTTCGGCCGAGGCCGTCACCGCGTCCGCTGCCGGCGGGACGAGAATGGCGGCAATGAGAATACCCACCAGCCCGGCCACCAGCGCGTACCATAAATTAAAGGCGGCAAACATGGTCTGCGTGGTCGGAATGGTTTCCGATAAGACGCCGGCCTGGATGAGAAAATTATCTGGGGTGGCAATAATGAGCGGCGCCGAGCCGGACAGGCCGGTATGCCACACGGTTCCGACCCCGAGATAGGCACAGGTGACGAGCAGACGAAAGTCCACGCGCGGGTTGGCGCGCACGATAAAAGGGAGAAACGCGGCTGAAGTGACCAGACACAAGGCCCAGTTGAGCCAGGCGGTGAGGGTCGAAAACGCCGCCATGAGGATAATCGCCTGACGCGGCTTGTCAGGGTCGGGACGCGAGGCCAGCCACACAAACACCCGCTTGAGCGGCGGAGATACGGCGCAGGCGTAGGCCACGACCATCATGACGGTAAACTGCATGGTCAGGCTGAGCAGGGCCCACAAGCCATCCCCCCAGGCGGTCAGTGCAGTCGCCGGAGAAGCGCCCCCGACCGTGAGGGCCAGCAGGGCCACCACCAGCGTCAACATGACGGCAATGACCCACGAGTCGGGTATCCAGCGCTCCGTCCAGCGCGTCAGCATCATTCCCCAGCGAGCCAAGCCTCCCATTATCAGACTCCTTTATGACCGCTCGTTCGGCGGGCTGTGAGCGCGCGTCAGCGGTGCTGAGGGCCTTACTTCAACAATTCCAGTTCGCGCAACATCCCAGGGCTATTCGTCCAGCCTTTTGAAACTTTAACAAAGAGTTCCAGATACACCCGACAGCCAAAAAAGGCCTCCATACGCTGGCGTGCCGCCTGGCCGATTGCCTTGAGCCGGACTCCCTTTTGACCAATCACGATAGCCTTCTGGGACGGCCGCTCAACGTGAATGGTTGCGTAAATACGTAACAGCCGCTTCTCGGCACGCTCCTCAAATTGCTCAACAATAACAGCCGTACGATAGGGGATTTCCTGCTGAGTGTGGAAAAACAGTTGTTCCCGGACCATCTCCTGGGCGAGAACCCGCTCGCTCTGGTCCGTGATATTATCATCCGGGTAAAGCGCCGGACCGGGCGGCAGAACGGCCAGCAGGGTGGACAGCAGTTCAGCCGTATTCTCCCCGTTGAGCGCACTGATGGGAATCACCTCACGCTCGGGCAGCAGCCGCCCGACCTGTTCGAGGAGCGGCAGGAGCGCTCTTTTTTGGACCAGGTCAATCTTGTTCAGCCCGACCAGGACAGGCGTCTTGAGCCGAGCGAGTTGCTGGGCAATCCGGGCATCGGCCGTAGTCAGCCCCTGCGCCGCATCGAGCAGGAAGAGCGTGACGTCGGTTTCTTGCAGAGCACGCCGGGCAGTATCAACCATGTGTCGGTTGAGGAGCGACTGCTGACCGCCATGAATCCCCGGCGTATCGACAAAAATGAGTTGGGCATCGGACTGGGTTTTGATCCCGGTTATGCGCGTGCGGGTGGTTTGGGGTTTGGGCGAGACAATGGCAATCGGCGCCCCTATCAGCGTATTGAGCAGCGTTGATTTCCCGACATTGGGACGGCCGACGAGCGCGATAAAACCACACCGATGGGTCAGGTCAGGCGAGGATGACATGGCACGTCAAGAGGGGGTCGCTGCCGCTGGTCCGAAGACGACCTTCAGGATGCGCCGTTTCCCAACCTGGAGGACCACCTCGCCTTGCGCGGGGACCTGCAACTCCACGTCGCTGATCCGTTCACCGTCTATTCTCACCCCACCCTGGCTAATGAGCCGGCGCGCCTCACTCGTGGATTTCACCAGGTCCGGGGTCTTCAGCAAATGGCACACCCACACCTGGGGCTCGGTACCGGGCCAGGTGTACGCCGGTATCTCTTCCGGATGTTGCCCGTGCTGAAAACGTCGCGAAAATGCTTCGGCCGCTCGTGTGGCCGCCGGGCCAGTATGAAAACGGGTCACCAACTCGGCCGCTAACTGTTTCTTGGCCTCCATCGGATGGATGCGCCCCTCTGCCACCGCCTGAACATGGGCGGCATCGACGGCACTCAGCAGTTCGTAATAGCTCAGCATCAGTTCGTCGGAGATCGACATGATCTTACCGTACATATCGTCCGGCGGGTCGGTGATACCCACCGCATTGCCGAGCGATTTGCTCATCTTCTGGGTGCCGTTAATGCCTTCGAGAATAGGCGTCGTCAGAATCACCTGCGGTTCCTGACCGAAGCCGCGCTGCATCTCACGTCCGACCAGGAGATTGAAGCGCTGATCCGTGCCCCCGAGTTCGACGTCAGCCCGAAGGGCAACGGAATCATAGCCCTGGATCAGCGGGTACAGAAACTCATGCACATGAATCGGCAGCCCGGTTTTCAGACGTTTGGAAAAATCATCCCGCTCAAGTAGCCGGGCTACGGTGTAATGGCCGCACAGTTTGACCATATCGGAGGGCGAAAGGGCATCGATCCATTCTGAATTAAAGCGGAGTTCGGTTCGGTCCGGGTCAAGCACCTTGAAGACCTGCTGGGTGTAGGTCTCGGCATTCGCCTGGACCTGCTCGCGGGTCAGGGCCTTGCGCGTTTCGGAACGACCGGTGGGGTCACCGATCATCGCCGTAAAGTCACCGATCAAGAAAATGACCGTATGCCCCAACTCCTGAAACTGGCGGAGTTTATTCAGCACAACGGTATGACCGAGATGCAGGTCCGGGGCGGACGGGTCCGCACCCCATTTTACCCGTAGGGGTTTGCCGCGTTCGAGCTTTTGCCCGAGTTCTTGCAGCGGAATAATATCCACGGCGCCGCGTTCGATTTCCTTGAGTTGGACTGCAACTGACAGGGTCATAGCCTCACTAACCTTTAGCGTGCGTATTCGGTGGAGCGTGATTCACGGATGACGGTGACTTTAATCTGACCAGGATACGTCATCTCAGTCTCAATTTGCTTGGCCACCTCTCTGGCGATACTTGAGGCGTCGCCGTCCGACACCGAGCCCGGATTCACCATAATGCGCACTTCGCGGCCGGCCTGCACGGCAAACGACTTCTCTACGCCATTGAATGCAGCACTGATACGCTCCAGGTCTTCGAGTCGTTTGACATAGCTCTCCAGCACCTCCCGCCGCGCGCCGGGCCGGGCACCGGATAACGCATCCGCGGCATCCACAATAGGGGCCAGCACGGTTTCCGCCCGGACCTCCTCGTGGTGGGCCGCAATGGCGTTGACTATTTTTGCCGACTCACCGTATTTCCGAGCCACCTCGCCGCCGATGATCGCGTGCGACCCCTCAATCTCATGCGAGACGGCTTTGCCGATATCGTGCAGCAGTCCGGAACGCTTGGCCTGCTTCTCATTCAGCCCTAATTCGGCGGCGATAATACCGCAGATATACGCCGTTTCTATTGAGTGCATGAGGACATTCTGGCCATAGCTATATCGATACTTCAACATTCCAACCAGCTTGACGATCTCGGGATGGACCCCGTGGATCCCCAGTTCAAGCACGGCTCGTTGCCCCGCCTCACGGACCGAGTCTTCAACCTCGCTTTCCGCTTTTTTGACGACCTCCTCGATACGGCCCGGATTAATGCGCCCGTCCGAGATCAGGCGCTCAAGCGCCACGCGCGTAATTTCTCGTCGAATGGGACTATGACTCGAAATCAACACCGTTTCCGGCGTATCATCAATAACCAGATCGACCCCGGTCGCAGCCTCAAACGCCCGGATATTTCGTCCTTCACGGCCAATAATACGACCCTTCATATCGTCGCTGGGGAGATGAATGACCGACGCGGTTCGCTCGGAAACAAACTCGCCGGACAGGCGTTCAATCGCAATACTGATAATTTTTCGGGCCCGCCGGGTGGCTTCTTCCCGGGCTTCCTCTTCTATGGTCATAATCCGTCGTGAGGCGTCCTGGCGGGCCTCCTCGGTCATCTGGTCGACCAGGACCTGTTTCGCCTCATCCCGGCTCAGGCCGGCTATTTGTTCGAGCTTCTGGCGCGTTTGGTCTATTAAGCGATCATACTCCTGCTCTTTTTTCTGCTGACTGTCGGCTTTACTCTTGAGACTCTGTTCGCGCCGATTCAGGCTGTCTTCCCGATCAGCCAGGGCCTCAGAGCGCTTCTCCAACGCCTCATCACGTCCTTGGAGGCGGCGCTCAATCTGTTGAGTTTCTTTTCGTCTTTCGTTTATTTCCTTCTCTACTTCGCTTTTCGCCTGCAAAATCGTGTCTTTGGCCTGAACCTGGGCTTCTCGTTTAATGACCGAGCCTTCTTTTTTTGCCTCATCAAGAATCTGTTGCGCAGCCTCCTCTGCATTGTGTATGGTTTCTTGGTTCCATTTTTTCCGCAGGAAGACGAGTCCTGCGGCACCAACTGCCCCTACCAGCAGTCCTAAGAAAAGTTCCATTATTGCCCTCCTTACCACGCTCAGGTCGCAGGACCTCGCTGTGGTAGCTACTACCCCCTATACGCATCCGCTTCGTCGATATCCTTTCTGATCAATCAATATGGGTTCAGAAGCCAGACTCCACACAGAGCGGCTCCTGAAATAACAACCGGTACCTGTCGGTTGTCACGATCTCCTTCCTTCTTCACCCAAGGGCGGAAGGAGCGCAAGAGGGGGGGCGTGCAATCGGGGCCACTCGCCTTCAGAATGCGAGTGGTGTTACGTTCTCTCTTCTCGGTCGAGCGTTGCAGACAACGAGCCGGCAGATTGTGAGTTCAAGGTGTTATCAGCCGTTGCCTCACTTGTGAGGCCTTCGGCTTTTTCCAAACGCTCAAGGAGTCGGCTTGAAATCAGCTCAGCTTCCTGCATGAGTTGGGATTCTTGCCGGCTCGATTCCGGCTGGCCGGACTTGGCCAATTCGTCGGCAATACTCAACGCCGCCATAATCGCGACTCGAAAAGGGACCGTCACTTTTGCATTTTCCGCAATCTGGCGCATGCGCTGGTCAACAAAAGAAGCAATTTCTCGAACATATTGCTCATCATCTTCACTCGTAACAGTGAAGGTTTGTCCAAAAATATGCACTTCCATTAATCGCTTCATCGCCTAACCTTCATCCTCCCAGGCGATCCCTAAATGGCCGAATTGAGTCAGGATTTTATCTAAGCGGCCACGAATCTCGTTCCGCTCAGCCTCGTATTGCTGGATTCGCTTGAGCAAGAGCGCATATTCATGCTCTTGTTTATCAATCCGAACCAGCAGTGCACTATTTGCACTCCGAACCTGCTCGTGGTGTTCCAAAAATCCACCCAGCTTCACCTCAAGAAGTTTTAGGCTTTCCAGCGCCATTACCACCCTAGAATAAAGTAAAAGTTTACCCTATTGCCTCTTGGACGTGGCGTCAAGGGAAATATTTATCCGCAGGCTGGTCGAACAGTGCCGTCATAAAATCATCCGGGGAGAAAACTTCCAAATCTTCAAGCTGTTCCCCCAGTCCGATATACTGAATCGGCACTCCAAGCTGGCTGCCGACGGCCAGGGCAACCCCGCCTTTTGCCGACCCGTCCATTTTCGACAGGATCACCCCGGTCAGCGGGAAAGCCGCCTGAAAGGTCCGGGCCTGGCTGAGAGCATTCTGTCCAGTTCCGGCATCCAGGACCAACAGGACCTCATGCGGTGCCCCAGGAATCTTCCGCCCAATGACGCGATGTATTTTTTTGAGTTCCTCCATAAGCGGCGTTTTCGTATGGAGCCGCCCAGCCGTATCAATCAGGACGACATCGACCGCGCGTGCCGTCGCAGCACGGACGCCGTCAAAGACCACCGCTGAGGGCGAGGCGCCGTCCTGATGCTTAATGATATCAAGGCCTAAGCGTTCGGCCCAGACTGAGAGTTGTTCGATGGCCGCGGCTCGAAAGGTATCCCCGGCGACCAGCAGGACCGTTTTCCCTTCTTTTTTCAGCCGCGCTGCCAGCTTCGCGATGGAGGTCGTCTTCCCCGCCCCATTGACACCGACCACAAGAATGACTCTTGGACGCGCTTCATCACCCCGTTCAACGGGCCGAGCCCTCCGCTCAAACAGGGAGCGGAGCGCGGCCTTGAGATCAGAGCGGAGCGCTTCGGCCTCGTCCTGAGACGGTTTGCCTGTCCGGACCGTATGCGTACCTGCGCGCAGACGCTCGATAATCTGCAAGGAGGTTGCAACGCCGACATCGGCTTGGATAAGGACCTCCTCCAGGTCGGAGAAGAAGCCTGCTCTCGACTGCCCGCTGTGCTCCGACGAGGCATCAAAAGGACGACCCAAAAGGTCCCGTAACCGGGTGAGTCCACGGCGCCAGCGCGCGTCTTTCGTAATCGGGGCAGGTGTAGTCTCTTGGGCGGGTGGGTCTGCGCCTGAGGGAGAAGCAGAGGTCGCCGGCGCTTTCTTTTTTCGCCGCCAAAACCGGAGAGCCATCAGGACACACGCACGGACACCATGGTCGACACGCCCGGCTCCTGCATGGTGACGCCGTAGAGCGTATCTGCGACCTCCATAGTGCGCTTATTATGCGTAATCAAAACGATCTGGGTCGTCTCACTCATTTCTCGCAATAATTGATTGAACCGCCCAACGTTGGCGTCGTCCAGCGGCGCATCGACCTCATCCAGAATACAGAACGGGCTCGGCCGAATCAAAAACAGGGCAAAGGTGAAACTCAGCGCAGCCAGGGCCTTCTCTCCTCCGGAAAGCAGTTGCATAGAACGGAGGCGTTTGCCTGGGGGCTGGACCTCGAGTTCGACGCCGCTCTCAGACAAATCGGCTTCATTGGTCAGCGTAATATGGGCCTGACCACCGTCAACCAAACGCGCGTATACCTCACCGAACTTCGCGTTCACACGCTGGAAGGTTTCTCGAAAACGGTCCCGTGACTCCCGGTTTAACTTATTGATTGTACTTTGCAAATCCTCAATCGAGCGCAGCAAATCGGCCTTCTGGGATTCAACAAAAGTAAAGCGCTCCTGGACCGCATCGAGCTCAGCCGCAGCGTTCGGATTGACCTCACCCAGTCGTACCAGCTTCTCACGTAATTCCTGACGGCGCGCTTCTCCCTCGGCCTGGTCAAGGTCCTCGCGACTATAGGCTGCGAAGACCTCCGTCAGCTTCACCTGATAGCGTTCCTGGACCGTCTCCTCAAGATGTTCTCGACTCACCCGCTTTTCAGCCAGACTCACTTCAATCCGCGTTTTTTCCTCTTGCAGCCGAGTTGCCGCCTGTCGATTCTCTTCGATCAGCGTTTCACACTGCTGAGCAGTCGTCCGGAGCCGGGCACACTCCGCGCCGCGCCGGGCGCGTTCCTCTTTCGCCGCATCAAGACAGGCTAGCGTCTGTGTCACCTGCTCCTCTAAGGCAGCCTTTTCCAACAGCAGACGTTCGGCCTCTTGCTTACCGGCCTGGATATCAGCCCGGCCGACCTGTATCCGTTCTTCCAATTCCTGAATCTGTCGTCTGAGTTGGTCCACCTGAGTCTGGAGGCCTTCGGAGCGTTCTCGATGTTGGGCAAGGCGGACACGCAGATCATCCATCTGCGTACGCTGCTGGTCACACGCGACCTTTGCTTCTTCCAGCTCGGCTTGCTGAACGGCCAGCAGGTCTTCACGCTCTTGACGTTGCGTCGCAATCGCGAGTTCCTGGGTGTGGGCCTGCTGCATGTCCGCTTGTAAAGATCGGCTTTCTTGCTCCAAGGCGTTCTGCTCGTAGCTCACCCCCTCTCCACGGTCGAGCAAGCGTCGCACTTCACCTTCAAGCTGCCCCGCCTCGTGCTGAAGCCCTTCATTCTCTTGGCCCAGTTGCTGGGCTTGCGTGTCAAGACTCCGCAACTCGCTTTCGAGTGCCTGTTGGCCTTGCTTCAGGGTTTGCCGCCGCTCGACCAGGTCGGTCACGCGCTCAGCCTGCTGGGACAGTTCCTGCCGTAACCCTCGAATTTCACGCCGCCGCTCAAGGAAGACGGCTTCCGCCACGCCACCACTCCCTCCGCTGACTCCGCCCAGAGCGGAAATCACCTCTCCCTGTGGCGTGACATAGGTCCGGGCGTCCCCGCGCTGGTTCCACAGCTCCAACCCAACCCGCAGGTTGGGGACGAGCACCACATCACCCAGGAGGGCTTCGACCATCTGTCTGTAGTCGGACGGAATATCAACATGGCGGATGAGGGGTGACACCCCCTCGCCAACAGTCGCCCACCTCGGCCCGTCAGCCTCGGTGAAACCTGGCATCGGTTTGTCACACTGGAGTTGGAGCGGAATAAAATGTCCGTGCCCGGACTGCCTCTGGTTCAAATAGTCTACCGCAACGACACCGGCCTCGGTGTCCGTCACCACCATATACTCCAGCTTCTCCCGTAACACCGCGGCAACCGCGCGCTCATAGGCCTGCGGCACTTCTATCATTTGCGCCACGACCCCAAGAATGGCCGCCGGAAAGTCGCCGTCGGTCATGACCGACTGGACGCCCTGGTCATAGCGGTCGTACTCCTGTTCGAGCTCTTCCAGGGTCGTCAGGCGCGCCCGCAATTCCGCCTGCCTGGCCCCCGCCGCAGAGAGCACCGTATCAAGTTGTTCTCCAGCCTGAAGAGCCGCCCGCAGCTCACCATTCTTTTCTTCGCGCTGCTGCTGCCCGTGTTGGACCCGCCGCTGAAGAGCCGCTGATTTTTCCTGGAGCGCGGCAAGTGCCTGCTCCCGCTCTGCCCGGAGTTGGCCAACCTGCCTGGCTTGGTCAGCCAGAACCTCTAATCGCTGGGAGGCCTCCTCAGTCCGCTTACGGGAGTAGGCCAGCGCGTTCTGGACCTGTGATTCCTGGGTGAGGAGATCAACAATTTCGGTCTTGAGTTCTTCAAGCTGAGATTCGTGCTGCAGGGCGGCGTCTTGCAGGTCAACGAGGGTATGCTCTTGCGTCTGCAGGGAGTCTTCATCCTGTCGTATCTGCTGCGCCACCTCTGCCGCACTCGCCGCTCGCTGAGCCAACTCTTGTTCCACCTGCACTTTTTTCTCTGACACCAGGCGGTCGTCATGCTCCGCATTGGCGAGACGTGTTCGGACCTGTTCCTCCTGTTGTGCTCGGAAAGACTGTTTTTGCTCGGACCGCTGAAGCCTACCCTCCAGTTCATGGATACGCTCCTCACACTCCCGGAGCGCGCCTTCCTCACCCGCAAGCCGCTCGGCTGTGGACAGCCGCTCTGCTTGGAGGGTGTGAACCTTTTGGGTGAGTTGCCCTTCTTCTCGTCCGACCGCGGCCTGCCGGCTATCCAGGCTACGAACCTCTGCCGTCAAGGCTTGGTAGGCGCGACTCTGGAGGGTGAGGTCAATGGTTTTCAACTCGTCCTGGAGCACTTTATATTGTTCGGCTTTTTTTGCCTGGCGACGGAGGGTGCCCAACTGACGGTCCATCTCATGCAGAAGATCAGACACCCGGGACAAATTCTCTCGGGTTCGTTCGAGTTTGCGCTCAGCAGCCAGACGGCGACTGCGATACAAACTCACCCCGGCGGCCTCTTCCACGAGTGCCCGGGTATCCTGGGCTTTGGCATTAATCAGCGCCTCGACACGACCCTGCTCAATAATGGAGTAGGCTTTCGTGCCCGCCCCGGTCCCAAGGAAGAATTCAACGATATCGCGCAGACGACAGGGGACTTTATTGAATAAATACTCAGAGTCTCCAGACCGAAAATAGCGCCGCGAGACCATGACCTCGGCCCAGTCCGGCCCGGTGCCATTCTCATGGGCGTCATGCTGTCCGTGATTCCCGTTGGCGAGCGGGCCGGGGGAAGCCGGATTCTCCAGGAGGAGGGAGACATCGGCCATGCCGAGCGGCGCACTCCCCTCATTCCCGGCAAAGACGACATCGCTCATCTCCTGGCCACGGAGATGTTTCGCGCTCTGCTCGCCCAAGACCCAGCGTAAGGCGTCTACGATGTTCGACTTCCCGCAGCCGTTTGGACCAACGACGGCCGTGATTCCTTTTGGAAAGGTAAGCGTCGTCTTATGCTTAAAGGACTTAAATCCGAGGAGTTCAAGCTGTTTGATCCGCATGTGCCCCACAACGCCTCCAAATCCTCCCCGCCTCTTTCCTCAGGCCCAGGGTAGCACCAACGACCGGGCTACGCACGCAAGAGAAAGGGCTCTGGGATCATGCTGCTACTATATCTTGTGGATACAAGAAAATCCAGCAGGAATCAGAGAGCATCAGGGAAGAAGACTATCGTTCCAGGAGCTCGGTATTCCAGTAGGCCGCATCGACTTCGTTGAGAAAGGGCAACCATTCCTGGTAGCGTTTGAAAGTGAACGTCTCAAGCGTAAAAGGGGTCCACTCGGGTTGAACCGGCTTCTTGACCAACCGCATACCTGCTTCTTCAGGCCGGCGGCCGCCTTTCACGCGGTTACACCGCAAACAGGAGCAGACGATATTTGCCCAGGTCGAGAGACCGCCCTGTGAGCGGGGGATGACATGGTCGAGGTTCAGCTCGCTGCGCGAGAAGCGCCGGCCACAGTACTGACACGTATTCTTATCCCGGGCAAAGACGTTGAACCGGCTGAACCGGACCTGACGTCGAGGAACCCGGTCATACGAAACGAGCAGAATGACGCGCGGCACCCGGATGGCGCGACCAATAAGACCAACGGTCTCGTCGTGGACCGTTGCTGACAGTGCGCTCCAGCTCTCATAGTCAAACGTGCGATAGTGTTGATCCACCGCTTTCGCAATTCCCTGATAGAGCAGGGAGAATGCCCGCCGGACCGACGTGATGTGCACCGGGAAATAGGACCGATTGAGAACGAGCACCTTGGTATTGAGAACGCTCATGTGCCCCTAACCCATCAAAAAAAACAGGGTTTTCCGTTGACCGAGAATATCGGACCCGTATACCCAGCCCGGTTCTCTGTGTCAAGGTTTTCACCAGAATTTAACGCTCAGGCTCGACGCACCAGCCCGCCTGAAAGTCTTCTCCTTGCGGGGCTGTCGGGATTTCCGGTATAAAGAGATATGAAGAGAGGTATCTATTGAGTGCGGGGATGAGGAAGGAGACCGACCTCCGGCAGGCGTACGCCACCATTCTGCCGTTGGTTGAACAGCCTTCTCGCTATACAGGTGGCGAACGCGGGACCATCATCAAAGACCCGGCGGATATACGCCTGCACTTCGCGCTGGCCTTCCCCGAGGTCTACGAGATCGCCCAGTCTCACTTCGGCTTACAAGTTCTGTATAATTTACTCAATAATCGCTCCGATATTCAGGCGGAACGCGCCTATGCGCCGTGGCTGGATATGGAGGAGCAGTTGCGCCAGCAGCATTTGCCACTCGTCTCGCTTGAAACCTACCGGCCGTTATCTGCCTTTGAGATTATTGGCTTCAGTCTCCAGTATGAACTGACCTATACCAACGTCCTGGCCATGCTGGACCTGGGCGGGATTCCCCTGCTCTCGCGGGAGCGCGGCGCGTCTCATCCACTGGTTATTGCCGGCGGACCCTGCGCCTTTCATCCGGAGCCCATCGCTGACTTTATCGACGCCTTCCTCCTGGGCGATGGTGAGGAGGCGATTTTTGATATCTGTGATGCCTATTTAGCCTGGGATGGAAAAGACCGAGAAGCTCTCCTGCGCGCGCTGTGCCATATTCCAGGGGTCTACATCCCGGCCTTTTTTGAGCCGGAATATGCCCCGGGCGGCACGCTGAGCGGCTCCCGCCCCCGCTATGCCGACCACACGGTTGTCAAAAAACGCATTGTTGAAGACCTCAATACCGTCCCCCAGCTCACCACCCAGGTCGTGCCGAATGTGAACATCGTGCATGATCGCGTTGCGGTGGAAGTCATGCGCGGCTGCGTGCGTGGCTGTCGCTTCTGCCAGGCGGGCTATATCTATCGTCCGTTGCGGGAGCGCGACCCGCGTGCCCTTCAGGAGCAGATAGACCAGTTAGTCAAACAGAGCGGCTATGAAGAGGTTTCTCTGCTCAGTCTCAGTACCGGCGACTACAGCTGCGTGAACCCGCTCCTGCGGTCGATTATGAATCGCTTTGCGGACCTCAAAGTATCGGTCTCTCTGCCCTCAACGCGGGTAGACGCCCTCTCCCCGCATATTCTGGAGGAAATCCGCCGGGTACGAAAAACGGGCTTTACCCTGGCCCCTGAGGCCGGCTCCCAGCGGCTGCGTGATGTCATCCAAAAAGAATATCAGGAAGAAGAACTGATTGAGGCGGCGCGGCTGTTGTTCAGTCTCGGTTGGAAAAGCGTCAAGTTATACTTCATGCTCGGACAGCCAACTGAGACAGAAGAGGATCTGCTGGGCATCGTCGACCTGTGCCGGAAGGTCTCTGCGGCCGGCAAGCATCAGCGCCAAGTCACGGCCAGTGTTTCGACTTTTATCCCCAAACCGCATACGCCGTTTCAGTGGGCCGCCCAGGTAGACCTGGAGGAAACCGAAGCGCGGCAGCGGCTCTTACGACGCGAACTGCGGCGCTACGGTATTCAATTCAAGTGGCACGACGCGCGATTGTCCTTCCTTGAGGGTGTGTTCGCGCGGGGCGATCGTCGCCTGGGGGCCCCGCTCTTGACCGCCTATCGCCTCGGCTGTCGGTTTGATGGCTGGACAGAGCAATTCCGGCTCGACCTGTGGCAGCAGGCCTTTCGCACCCACCATATAGAGCCCAATTTCCAGCTCCGCCGGCGCCTGCTTGATGAGCCGCTTCCCTGGGACCATTTGGATAGTGGAGTCACCAAGCAATGGCTCCAGCGTGACCTGGCAAAAGCATTTGAGGGCACCCTCACCCCCGACTGTAGCGTCGAACGCTGCTCGTATTGCGGAGCGTGTGACTTTAAGAGCGTCCGCAATGTCACCTATCATCTGAACGGCGCCAAAGGCGCTGACCATAGAGGGCCGGCGGTCGATCCCTGGGCGCAGGCGACCCTGCCCACGCATGAGGTGTGGGGTACCCGGCAATGGCAGATGATGCAGCAGAAGAAGGCGGAACAACAGCCGGTAAAAATCAAGCGCTCTCGTGACGTATTGGATGAGGAGCAACTGAAAGCGGCTCCCCTTGGAGCACTGCGCACCGCTCAATCCGAGGCACCCCAGCCTGACGCTCACTCTCCAGTTTCGGGCAACGCCGATGAATGGCTGGCGGGTGATCCCAATACCATTGCGGCCAGCCAGGGCAGTCAGCAGCGGGCCGTCGTCCGTTTTCGCCTGCGGTATAGCAAGCTCGGCATGGCCCGCTTTCTGGGCGCGAAAGAGGTCGCGACACTCTGGGCGCGCTCCTGTCGCCGGGCCTGCCTCCCCCTGGCCTACAGCCAGGGCTTTCATCCCTTACCCCGGATGAGTTTTGGCCCGGCTCTCCCGGTCGGCATGGAGAGCGAAGAGGAATTTCTTGATATCCTGCTGCATGCAGAGCTGCCGGCCGAGGAAGTACAACAGCGCCTGAATGTCGAGCTGCCGAGCGGCTTTCAGATCCACCAGGCGCAGCAGATCGACCTGGACAGACCAAGCATCGATGTGAGCATTGCAACCCAGCGCTACCAGGTTGCCCTCGATACGCTTCCCCCGGAAAAACGCGAGCCGAGTTTTCTGGAGGAGCGCTTCCGTCACTTTCATCAAGCGGCCACATTCCCCATGCGCAAACGGACCCGTCATCGGGAACGCACCCTTGATGCCAAGCGGTTGGTCTCGGCTATCACGCTGGAAACACCGCTCACGCTCTCAGTCGACATCGCTATGACAGAGGTAGGCACCCTCAAGCCGCATGAATTCCTGGGTGCCCTCTTCAGCTTGTCCCCACCAGAGGTGAAACTCTTACGGGTGACAAAAACCGTGACCCAATTTTGCTCGGAGACCCTCCCACAGAGCGGGCCCCAAAACTATGCGCAAGAGCAGCGTCCGACAACAGGCTAATCATCGTGCGTCACAGAATCATTATTAATTCGACCCACCAAGAGGCCCGGGTTGCCCTGCTCGAAAACGAAACGCTCGTAGAGATTCACATCGAGCGCGCTCAACAGCGCAATATCGCGGGCAACATCTATCTCGGACGCGTGAATCGCGTCCTGCCGGGCATGCAGGCGGCGTTCATTGATATCGGACTGGGAAAGGCGGGCTTCATCCATGCCTCGGATGTGTTTGGCGGCCCGTTGCCCCCCGGTATGATCGATGACGCCGATGACCAGGACCAGGACGCCGACGATCTGCTGAGCGCGTTTGACCTGGCCGATCCCGAGAGCGAGCTTGACGAGCCAGAGGAGCCGCCCTCGAATGCCGAGCGCAGACCTCCACCTGGTCGCCGCCGCTCCCGTTCCGAGCCGCGTATTCCACTCGAACAAAAGCTGAAAGAGAATCAGGAAATTCTTGTCCAGGTCGCCAAAGAGCCGATCGGGACGAAGGGTCCCCGACTCACCGCGCATCTCTCTCTGCCCGGCCGGCAGCTGGTGTACACGCCGACCATAGAACATATTGGTGTATCCCGGCGCATTGCGGACGGCAAAGAGCGTAGCCGACTCAGAGAGGCGGTCGCCAGCCTGCGGCCGGCCGAGGGCGGCTTTATTGTCCGCACCGCCTGTGAGGGTCTGACCAAAAAAGAAATTCATGACGACATGAGATTCCTGCTCAAACTCTGGGGCAGGATCACCAAAAAACGCGAGCAGCACGCCGCCCCGACCCTGGTGCATGACGATATGGACGTCATCCTGCGTATCATTCGGGATGTCTTCACGCCGGATATCAATGAGATCGTTATCGATAATGCGAATGATTACGAACGTATTAATGAATTCATCGCGACCTTCATGCCGCGTTTAACCGGTCGCGCGAAGCTCCACGACAAACAGACCCCCATCTTTGAGCACTACAAAATTGAGCAGCAGATTACCAAAGCGCTCGACAGACGCGTCCCCCTCAAATCCGGCGGTCATATCGTGATTGATCACACCGAAGCGCTCACCGCGATTGATGTGAACACGGGCCGCTTTGTCGGCAAACGGAACCAAGAAGAGACCATGCTCCAGACCAACCTTGAAGCCGCCCAGGTCGTGGTCGAACAGCTCCGCCTGCGTAATATTGGGGGCCTCATTATCGTTGACTTTATCGATATGGAGCGAGCGGCCAACCGCACCAAAGTCACGGAAGCCCTCCGTGCGGCCCTGAAGAAAGATAAAACCCGCAGCAATATGCGCAAGATTAGTGAACTCGGGCTGGTTCAGATGACGCGCAAACGGACGCGCGAGAGCCTCCAGCAGCAACTCCACGCCCCCTGCGATTATTGTGACGGTCGGGGGCATAGACAGTCGGTTCCCACTATTACCTACAATCTCATTCGCCAGTTACACAAAGAAGCGGCGCTTCAGCCGTACGCCCAGGCCGTCACCGTCTATGCCCATGCGGATGTCCTCGCTTTTTTATATGAGGAGGAGGAAGAAGGGCTGGACGCCCTTGAGACCCAGCTCAGTACGCGCTTCTTTTTTCGGACCGCCGCCGACTTTCACATTGAACAGTATGAAATCGAGGTCACCGAAAAACGGCCAACACCCAAGGTAAAACCGAAAAAAGCCCGTCCGAAGAAGAGCGCGACACCCAGAAAGCGACGCACCACAAAACGGGCGAGCCGGGCAGCCGAACGGGAGACCAGTGCAGACGCGGTCCTGCTCTGAGCACGGCGGACGAGCATCCTAGGCCAGGGTGACCCCGCCATCAACAATAATGTTCTGACCCGTCACAAAGTCCGAAGCCGGGGAGGCCAGGAACAGGGCAGCGCCGACCAAGTCGCGCGGCTCACCCACCCGGCGTAACGGGGTCTGGCGCAGCATTTCTTTTTCGACCTCAGGCCGGGTGAGATGCGGGGCCGTCATTCCGGTGCGAATATAGCCGGGGCTGAAACAATTCACATACACGCCGTGTCTCGCCCACCGCAGGGCCAGCACCCGGGTGAGCTGAATGACGCCCGCCTTGGCGGTCGAGTAGGCCAGCCCCGAGTTGACAACTAGGCCCGAAATAGAGGCCGTATTCACAATTTTCCCGCCGCCGTGGGCTATCATATAGCGACCCGCGGCCTGGCAACACAGGAACACGCCGGTCAAATCGACGTTGAGTTCCTCTTGCCAGTCTTCCTGGCTGATATCTTCCGGCTTGCCAAGTTTGAGGATGCCGGCATTATTAAAGGCAAAGTCCAGTCCGCCCAGCTCTGCCGTGGTGGTCCGGATCAGCGTTTCAACCTGATCTTTTTGCGACACATCTATAGCCAGAGAACAGGCCTCCCCGTGCTGGGCGCGGATCTCTTCCGCCACTGTCCGGGCCGCCTCCCGATTGATATCGCTCACCACAACCGTTGCGCCGGCCTCGGCCATACCCAGGGCAATAGCTCGCCCCAGTCCCGAGCCGCCGCCGGTGATATATCCCCTCTTGCCGCTGACATCGAATAGACTATGTCCGCTCATGGCCCGTCCTTTTCTGGTCATTTTTCGGAGTCTGTTTGTATCGAGCTTCTTCAGCCGGAACAAGGCAAGTCGTCCGGTCCGAGCGCCCCTCGCCGTTGAAGAAGTCGCTGGGGTGTGACATATCTAGCGCGGAACAGGATTCCGTATGGATAAGGAGACGCATGACCATCCGTAGGATGACGCAGACCCGAACGCTGAGAGGCCCGGACCGCCGTGTCTGGTTGTCTCTGCTCCTTGTCTACCCACTCGTCTTCCTCCGGCCCCTTCCTGCGGAGACCCAGGCCCTCCCGGACATAGACTGGCCGACGGTTGAAAAAGAGGCCGGCGAGCTGCTCAGTCAGGTCGTACAAATTGACACCTCCAACCCGCCGGGGAACGAGACGGCCGCGGCACAATTCTGGCAGAACATCCTCACCCGGGAAGGTATTCAGGCCCAGGTCTACGAGTCGGAGCCGGGCCGCGGCATTATCTATGGCCGGCTCAAGGGCAGCGGCAAGAAAAAAGCGCTCATCCTCCTGCATCATCTGGACGTTGTTCCGGCCGACCCGGCGGAATGGGAGTTCGACCCGTTTGGTGGGGTTGTCAAAGATGGCTACGTCCACGGCCGTGGCGCGATCGATTGCAAGGGCGTGAGTGTCGTCCAGTTTCTTGCGCTGGCGCTGCTCAAACGGAGTGGCCTGAGGTTTGAGCGCGACATTATTTTTCTCGGCACCGGGGATGAAGAGGTCGGTGGCAGGAAAGGCGCCGGCTGGTTTGTTGACACGCATTTCGACCTCATTGCCGACGCGGAGTTTCTCCTGACCGAAGGGGGCGGCATTCGACAGCGCAATGGCAAGCGCTCGTATCGCGTCTCAGTGGCGGAAAAGGCGCCGTGCTGGATCGAGCTCAAAGCGACAGGACCGGCAGGCCATGGAGCGAGTCCTGGGCCTGAGACGGCGGTGACCCGCCTTGTGCGGGCCTTGGAGAAAATTCGTCGCTATGAGACGACTTTCAAGGTCGTGCCGGCGGTCCAGGCGTATTTCAGTGCCCTGGCAGACTCCGAGGATGCGGAAACGGCGCAGCACTACCGGGCGCTTGAACAGGCGCTCCAGGACGAGACGTTTCGCCAGAAATTCACGGCAACGCCGGGCCATAATGCCCTGGTGCGAAATACCATCTCCCTGACCGTTCTCAACGGCAGCCCGAAAACCAACGTCGTACCCGCCTCGGCGTCCGCCCACCTTGACTGCCGCCTCTTGCCGGGAGAAGACCCGCACCACTTCATCGCAGAACTCAAACGGTTGGTGGACGACCCGCATATCCAGTTCTCCACCCTGTTAAATTTTCCTTCCGTGGCCTCGGCCCCGGACACGCCCCTCTTCGAGGCGATCCGTTCCGTTGCCGCGCGCACAGACCCGCAGGCTCCGGTCCTGCCCAGCGTCCTGGGTGGCTTCACCGACACCCACTATTTCAGAGAAAAAGGCATTACCAGCTATGGCTTTTCAGGCCTCGCCCTCGCAGCGGAAGATGCGCGCGGCGTACACGGTCTGAACGAACGGATACCCCTGGCGGCCTTACGGGATGCCGTGCGGGTGTTGTTTGAGGTCATACTGTCTATCGACGCTATCCCGGAAGGAGGGAACGTATATGGCGGTTAGTCAGGAACTACTGGCTATCCTGGTTTGTCCGGAAACCAAGCAACCCGTGGCATTGGCCCCGACCGAGCTGGTAGACACACTCAACGCCCACATTCAAAACGGCACCCTCAAAAACCGGGCGGGCGAGGTCGTCTCCGTCGCCCTGGACGCAGCCCTGGTCCGCGAAGACCAGCGCTATTGCTACCCCATTCGAGACGATATCCCGGTCATGTTGATTGACGAAGCCATCCCCCTGCCCCCACCTGGAGAATCGGACTAGGAAAGTCCGCCGCCTCACACGCGCCCTCAGCTCCTCGCACAAACTCTTCCCCTAAGGTCGTCACCTGCACCGTGGCCCGGCCGAGTTCTTCCCCATCGACCCGCGCGACCACGGTGTGCTCACCATCCTCCAGCCGGTTCCAGTTGAACAACAACCCAAAGCCGTTGTCCGTGTCCCCACAGTAGTCCTGGGTGTCCAAGCGCTCGGTGCCATACGCCGCCGGCTGTGCCTCGCCGTTGAACTCGATCAACACCTCGTCGGCCTCACACACCCAGCCCGAGATGACCCCGATACCACTCTGAAAGGAATTGGGGCCCGGATTCTCCAGAAACCCGATGTCTATCGACCCGGCCCGGTTTGTGCCGTTGGGGGCCTCGCCGTCCGCGATCACGAAGTTCTGGAGAGACTCCTGCCAGATCAGGGTGACCGTCTCGCCCGGACTCGGAAAGTCCGCCGCCTCACACCTGCCCTGCACGTCCCGCAGCATCTCCTCATCCGGCATCGTCACCCGCACGGTGGCTCGGCCTAATACCGTCCCATCCACTCGCGCTACGACCCTATGTCTCCCATTGCCTAACCGGTTCCAATTGAATAACAACCCAAAGCCGTTGTTCGTATCCCCGCACTCCTTCTCTGTGTCCAACCGCTCTGTCCCGTACCCCGCCACGTATCGCTTCGTGTCGCCACTCTCAGTCCTGATCTCAATCTCGACCTCGTCGGCCTCACACACCCAGCCCGAGATGACCCCGATACCACTCTGGAAGGAAAATCGCTCTGGGTTCTCGAAAAACCCGACCGGCGAGGGCTGAGCAGAGGGCCGACTAACAGTCCTGCCTACAGTACCGATAGGACCAGACGGGTTGTTCGGCGTCTGTGGCTCCGGCTCTGGCTCCGTATCCGTCGGAGTGTTCGTATCCTGTGGTGGCGGCGGTGGTGGTGGTGGTGGTGGCGGCGCCGAGACCGTCACCGTGAACTGCTGCGTCGCACTCAATCCGCCCGTGTCGGTCGTCGTTACCGTGATAGTCGCCGGACCACCAACGGCCACAGGCCTGAGCGTTACCACGGTCCCCGTCACACTCACTACTTCGACGACGGTATAGGCAGACGAGGTTGCTCCGTAGGTCAACACGTCGTTGTCCGGGTCCTGGAATACGCCATCTACATCCACTTCCTTATCCGGCTGCCCTACTTGTAACGACAGGTCGTCTAACTCCCCTATCACCTGCGGAGGCCGGTTCGCGTCTTCTGGTATGGTGACACTGACTCCGGTGCACGTTGCTTCGCCACCCATCACGACGACCGCTACCCGATACGTGTAGGTGGAGCCGGGAGTCACGCTGAGGTCGGAATAGTCACCTGCCTCGGTGTTCTCCGACAGAGTCTCGACGGTGGTCCCGTCGTCGCGCAAGAGGACGTAGGTCACGACCGGCTCGGGGTCCCAGTGACTCACCGTCACCCCGGTCCACGCCAAGTTTACCTGAGCCACGCCTTCGGGCATCGTCGCCGTCAGCACTATGCCTTCCCGAAACTGATAGCCGAACTCCCTCCAGCTCGCCTCCTCGTCCCCGTCGAAATCCACTACCAGCACCGGATATTCGTCGTCTTCCCCAAAGTCCCAAGGGGCGTCGTTATTGCCGTCGCCGTCCAGGTCTATGTCGTCCCAGGTGTCATAAATACCGGTGTAGTCTGTGGGCTCCTGCAACTGAGCCGTGGTCTGGCCCGGCACGCCGGCCGTCTGCGATTCCGTGCCGTCAATTATGCCGTTGTTGTCCGCATCGTCCGTACCGACTCCCACGTCCATCCCGGAGGTATCCGTATCCCAATAGCTGGCGGTGATGATCCCCTCGGTGATGTTATCTTGGGCGTCCTTCCTGACGTTGTTCCCGACTAGGCCGCCGACCTGGGTATTACCCATCACATGGCCCGTGGCATAGCTGGCAGTAATGCTGCTGTTGCTGCCCTCATTCCATCCGACCAGCCCGTCGATCCGGATCCTTCCCGCCACGGACCCGGTGGCATAGCTGGCGGTGATGCTGCCCCTATTCGCTCCGATCAGGCCGCCGGCATCGTTGTTGCCCGCTACCACACAGGCCGTAGAGTAACTGGCGGTGATGGGGCCACTGCTTATTCCGACCAGCCCACCGGCATGGGAATTCGCCACTACCTGGCCGGTGGCATAGCTCTCGGTGATAGCGCCGCCGCTCGTTCCGGCCAGCCCGCCGACCGCGGTGCCCTTACCCTTCACGTATCCGGTGAAATAGCTGGTGGTGATGCTAGCGCCGCTGCTGATCGATCCCACGATCCCGCCAACCACATTGTGCATTCCCACCACTCGACCGGTGACATAGCTGGTGGTGATGCTAGAGCCTTCTGTGAATAGATTGAATCGGGGGGGGGTTCTTCAAGCCAGGGGGGCGGTGTGGCAAGCTGCGGGGAGCGGGAGGAAGGAGGCGAGCAGCAGATGGCCCGAGCGTATTCTCAAGACTTGCGGGACCGAGTGATTGATGCCGTGACGCGGGAGGGGCTGAGCCGGCGGGCCGCGGCGCGGCGGTTTGGGGTCAGTAGCGCGTCCGCGATCAAGTGGCTCCAGCGCGTGCACAGGACCGGGGAGCGGGGGAGCGCGGGCACCGGGGGGCATCGGCCCTCGCAGGTGCAACCGGAGCGGGCGTGGTTATTGGCGGTGATCGCGGTGCAGCCGGACATCACGCTGGCCGCGTTGGCGGCCCGGTTGTTGGAAGAGCGGGGGGTGAGGGCGGATACAGGGATGTTGTCCCGGTTCTTCACAGGGGCCGGGATCAGCTTTAAAAAAAGCCTCTCGGCCTCCGAGCAGGCGCGCCCGGACATCGCGCGGCGCCGGGCCCGCTGGCAGCGCGCGCAAGGCCAGCTTGATCCCCACCGGCTCGTGTTTATTGATGAGACGTGGGCCAAGACTAATATGACCCGCAGCCACGGCCGCTGCCCGCGTGGCCAGCGGTTGGCCGCCACGCGGCCCTATGGGCATTGGCAAACTCTGACCTTCGTGGCGGCCCTCCGGCGCGACCGCCTGACCGCCCCCTGTGTCTTCAACGGCCCGATCAACGGTCCCCGCTTCCTCGCCTATGTGGAACAATGCCTCCTCCCCACGCTGACTGCTGGCGATATCGTCATCCTGGACAATCTCAGCAGCCACAAGAGCGCCGCCGTGCGGACCGCCATCGAGCGGGCGGGCGCCACGCTGCGCTTCCTGCCCCCCTATTCGCCCGATCTCAACCCGATTGAACAGGTCTTCGCCAAGCTCAAAGCCTCCCTCCGCCACGCGGCGGAACGCACGGTCGAGGCGACATGGCAACGGGTCGGAACCCTCCTTGATCGCTTCGGACCTGAGGAATGCCGCCATTACTTCACCCATGCTGGCTATGCGTCAACCTAAAAACAGAAGGCTCTAGCGCCGCTACTGATCGATCCCACGATCCCGCCAACACTGAGCCTTCCGCCCGTTACATCGACATCAATCAGCCCGACGTTGCGCAGGACACTGGGCGAGTCGGTCTGGCCGAATAATCCCACGGAGAAGGTGGTCTCCCGATCGATGAACAGATTGCGGATGGTGTGTCCGTTGCCGTCGAAGGCCGCCGTGAACGCTGTGTTTTCAGCGTCGATAGGCATCCAGCCAGCGCCCTCGTTCCAGTAGGTGGTGTTGTCTTCCGCATCGACCTGACCGTCCCCGTTGGTGTCATCGTTCGTATCGACTTGGCCATCCCCGTTGGTGTCGAAGAAGTCGAGGTCCGCCGTCAATTCATACCCCTTGCAGCCACGGCCGCAGATGAGGCTTCCCCTCTCGGTCACTCCCCCCTGCGGGAATGCCTCGGCATATGCCGTGTCTGTACCGTATGCCGGGTTGCCGTTCCCATCCAGGTCGTGGCGTATGGCGTCGAGTTGCGCCAGGGTTGTGATTTCGATCAGTCCGTCACTGTCGGTGTCGTAGTTGCGCAGGACCGTCACCGTGAAATCCTGTTCCACGCTGGTGTCTGACCCATCCTTATCGGTCGCCGTTACCGTGATGGTCGCCGGCCCACCAACGGCCACAGGCGTGAGCTTCACGACGTCAGTGCCCTCCGCCACACTCACCGTGACGACCGCCTCGCCGGATTTAAAGATTGCCGCATAGGTCAACGGGTCGTCGTCCGAATCCTTGAACGCATACCCTACCGACACCTCATCCGACACTCCCGTCCGCAGCCACTGGGGATACAGCTGATATTCCACCACCGGTGCCTGGTTCTCTGTTTCCTGGGCGTAGACGGACCCGCCCAGCAGCAGGAGCACCCCTAGCAGCCACACGCGTAGCAACGGGCAGATAGGGGCGAATATGTTAATTGAAGGGAGTGAGGATGAGACGCGTCGCGCCGTGACATCTCTGGCCGAATGAGCCCGGCCTTGTTTCTCAGCCCGGAATGCCGAATCGGGCTGATGACTTTTCACACCCAGGGGGACGATGGGTCTCCCCTGCTCTCCCATCACTCGTAGCGAGCGAAGAACCACCTTGATACCCAGTGCCACAAACCACCTCCAACCACCACCCCACCACATGGGCAGCTAGTCAACCAGGATCATCCTAACACCAAGCAGCGAGTTGTACAACTTTCGAGGAGTGTCGGATACTGGATCAGTTTTATATGTAAGATGCTGATTTTCTTAGAAAATCTCTAAAAGATTAAAACGTTGTCCGCAGACCGACCGTCACCACCCGTCCGGGCTCGGACACTTCCCGGCCGCTAAACGGATTCTCTCGGGTGATATGCTCATTATAGTTTTTATCGAACAGGTTCTCGACACGCAGCATCAGTTCGTGACGCCCGAATAGTCGCCAGCCGGCGCCGATATCAACCGTCACATGCCCCTGCGTCGCGTCTTCGCCGAACGCGCTATCAACCCGATGCTGGCTCTGGACGAGACGTAGCATCGGGTTGAACCAGAGACCCCAGCGCGGATGCTCGTAGCGTAGTCCGAGCCGGCCCTCCAAAGGGGGCATCTCGGGCAACGCCCGGTCGTCTGCCTCGTTTTCTCCATGCACATAGGCAAAGGAGCCGTGCAGCGACAGGTTTTCGCGCAGCGCATAGCTCAGGCCCAGGTCCGCACCGAACAGGGTGGCATGACCGATATTGCGAAAGCCGCGCAGGTTGCACGGACCGTGCGGACACCGGAAGGCGCGGTCCAGAATATATTGCAGAATGTAGTCCTCGATCCGGTTGTAGAAGAGCGCCCCGTCCACGGCCAATCGGCCCCACCTTGTGTGGATACCCGTATCGACCTCAAGGCTCTCTTCCGGGTCAAGACCGGGATTGCCGATATAAAAACCGCCCGGTCCGGGTCCCAAGGCCAAATAGCGCTCGGTCGCGTCCGCGGTGCGCGCGGCGCGACCCACCCCGATGAACAGGTCGAGCCAGGACACGGGAGAGTAGACCAGCCGAGTGTTGGCGCTCACATTCGTCTCGAAGGCGTCCACCTCGTCGGCCCCGTCACCATAATAGCTGCGATACTGCCTGCGCTCGGTCGGACCCGGATTCGCACCGGCATCGACAAAATCGACCCGCGCACCAACGATCAGCCGCCACTTCGGAGCCGGCAGATAGACGTACTCGCCAAAAATACCACCGTCCGTGATGTGCGTCTGCGGCCAGGCATGGAAATAGCGAGTGGTACCGGCCAGGTCGCCGCTCAGAAACGAGAGATGATTGGTACCCTCGCGTTCGAGTCTGTACACGTCCCCGCCGAGAGACAGGCGGCCTCCAAAGCCCGGCAGGATGTTGGCCTGCAACCGTCCGCCAAATGTTCGGGCGTCCAGCGGAAAGACAACGCGCCTGACCGGGTGGGCATGTCCGGCAGGGCCTCCCGGTTCGGTGTTCATCGTGTCGCCATGACCGCTACCCGTCATGGCAGCGTTCTGACCATGCCCCGCCATACTGTCAGGCTGGCCGTGTTCTTCATTCCCCTGCCCGGCAGGGTGCCCGGAGCCGTCCTGCCTGCCTCCCCCGGCGCCACTCCCGGCCCGATGGGGCTTATGGTCATTGTTCATGCGATGATGCACGTAGTTGTAGTAACCGCTGAATTGCAGGCTCTCCACAAACGGGAACGGGTTGCTGAGGGTATAGGACACGGAGCCGAGATAGGCATCGTCTTCTTCCATGTGCAGCGGCAGCGCGTCGAAGCGGGTATCCCGGTCGGATTCCCGGCTCATGGACAGGAGAAAACGATGCTCGGCGTGCGGTTGCCACAGCAGGGTGCCGGATACCGATTGGCTCTGAAACCCGGACTGGATACGTTCGCCGTCACCCGAGTCATAGTCCTGATAATCGCGGTAGCTGCCGGCCAGCCGAAACGCCAGGGCAGGCCCACCGGCACTGACCGCCGCCTTGGTGGTAAAACCGTTGTAATTGCTGGTGTAGGCCGCTCCAACCGAACCCTGCGCATCCCAGTGAGGGGAGAGCTCCGGTTTCTTGGTGACCAGGTTGATCGTTCCGCCAATGCTGCTCGGACCCCGCGTCACCGAGTACGGCCCCTTGATCACTTCGATGGCTTCCAGCTCATCCACATCCAGCAACGAGGTCGGCGGGTCCATGCGAGACGGCCCGCCGCCCCATATCTTCGTGCCATTGGTCATGACGCTCAAACGGTCTTCACGCAGCCCGCGAATAACCGGGTCAAGATTGATGCCGCCGCTCCGCTTGCCGGTCACGCCGGGGACCCGGCTTTTCAGGGCTTCGGCCACATCCCTGGCCTGATATTCCCGGACCTGCTCAGCCGTCACCAGAGCGGTCGCCGCTCCGCTGACAGGCGTAATACGTTCGACCGAGACGAGCAGGTCTTCAAGTTCAATCGCGTCCGCTTGGGCGCGTTCTTCTCCGAGGTCCGGCGTCGCTGCTTGGGCTTGTGCCAAGCTCGTCCGGTCTTCGCTGGCCACCGCCCACAGGCTGAGTACAGCCAGACTCCAAACGCATCTTCTCCAGATGCACGAGTACAGTTCTAACATGGTGTTGCTCTCCACTTTCAGTCGGCTGGACGCGAGTCGTCCAACGCCTCACCCCGCTCGCAGGGCAGCGTCCGCGCCACGACGAGCGGGCGGCCTCTTAACGCTCGTTGTCGGATGAGACAGCGTGAGTGATGACTACACCAACTGTGGAGAACGTGGCGGGGGCGTGGGGGGAGCAACAGCCAACTCGGCATGACTGAGCGGCTGTGCACAATGGAAACGTTGCTGACGCTGAAAGCCGGGCAGTTCGGCGCGCCGCGTCAACACGAATCGAAGAGACTGGGCTGACACCAGTCCATCCGGCCCGGACGAATGGCAGGCTTGCAAAGCACACTGGAAGCTGGCCCGTAACTTCTGATGCGCATGCGGACAATCCGGGCTATGGGAGGAATGCGCGTGCGTCTTCTTCCCGTATGAGATGGGACAGTGCTGTTTCGCCCGACAGCAGGCGTGCTGGTCTGCAAGAAGGAGCAACTGGAGCCCCTGCCCGACTCGACCCTGGCCCATAAAGGCGAGAACGAGCAGTAGAACGAGCCAGCGAGTCATATAGGGCCAATTCAATACAAGTCCCCCAGTCCTTCCCTTACTATAAGACGCGATTCTCAGGAGCAAGACACGCCCTCACTGGTACGAGTCCGAGACTGACGAAGTATGGTATACTTTGGCAAGAGTCGAAAGCCGACCCTCCATAGACTGTTATAAGGAGTCATTCATGCGCGTACACAAGAAGAGCGATACTACCTCCGCCGAGCCGCCCGCCATAAAACGTCGCGATGTCTTGCTAGGCGTATCGAGCGCTGCCCTGGCCGGGCTGGTCGCCTCTCCAGCCTTGGCCGCCCACCACGAGCAGGCTGAGCATGCACACGACGCCGCCCCAAAACACCGCACGCTCGTCCTGGCGGCCCAAGCCTGCGTGGGAATCGGAGCGATGTGTCTGAAACATTGCCTGAACCTGTTTGCGACAGGTGACACGTCGCTGTCCGCCTGTGCCGCACGCATCCAGGAGATGAACGCGGTGAGCGAAGCGCTAGGAGTGCTCGCCGCGGCCGATTCCGCTCAACTCAAAGCCTTTGTCCCCGCCTGCATCGCCGTTCATGACGCCTGTGAACAGGAATGTCGCAAGCATACCCACCATCCGCTCTGCATGGAGACCGCCGAGGCATGTGCCACAGTCACCGCGGAATGCAAAAAACTGATGGCCTGAGAGACAGCTTACTTCTTACCCCCTCTCCCTCTGGGAGAGGGCTGGGGTGAGGGTCTTCGCCCAGTGTCGGATGACACTACGTTAAGCCGACCTGCGCTTCCGGGCAGGCCGCTTTACGGAATTTTTCGATGAACGAGCGCCCTTTGAACCCGCCGCGGCGCGTTTGCGTGACTTTGGACCGTCGAACGCATAGTCGTAATCGATCCGCAGTGGGGCGTGATCGGAAAAACGTTCTTCCTTGTAGATCGCGGTCTGCGTGGCCAGCTTGGCTAAGCCCGGTGTGACCACTTGGTAATCGATCCGCCAGCCAACGTCTTTTGCCCAAGCCTGGCCGCGAAATGACCACCAGGTATATTCTTCCACTTCCGGATTGACCCGTCGAAACGCATCCACAAGACCGGCTTCATCAAACACCCGCGTCAGCCAGTCGCGTTCTTCGGGCAGGAAACCGGAGTTCTTCTGATTGCCCCGCCAATTCTTGAGATCCTTTTCCGTATGGGCAATATTCCAGTCCCCGCACAGCACGACATGACGGCGGCTGGCGCGCAGCGCTTTCAGCTCCGGTAAGAGCTTGTCCATGAACCGATATTTCACCCGCTGGCGCTCCTCGGAGCTCGAACCGGACGGCAGGTACATTGAAATCACCGACAGACGGCCAAAGTCCGCCCGTAGATAACGCCCTTCGCGGTCGGCGTCAGGCCAGCCCCAGCCAACCCGGACGCGATCCGGTGGCCGCCGGGCATAGATGCCCACACCGGAATAACCCGGCTTTTGTGCGTAGTGAAACGTCCCGGTCAGGCCTGCGGCGTCTTGATAGGTGGGGATGACATCTTTTTCCTGGGCTTTGAGCTCCTGGACACACACCACGTCGGCGTTTTGTTGCTCCAGCCAGGCAAAAAACCCTTTGCTGGCGGCCGACCGAATGCCGTTCAGGTTACAGCTAATGATCCGCATCTCAATACTCCTCCCCACGCAGCCTGAGTGCCAGCTTGCCCGACCGGCAGTAGAGGGTCAACGGCCCGCTCTGCCCTACAAGACGGCCTCCTGTGACCAGGGTATAATACGGACCATATCTCTCGTGAGCCGAAGGAGGAGACATGACACAATTACATATCGAAGGAGCAGTCCGGTCGCCAAAAGCATTTGGTTTTCCCGAGCTGCGGGCGCTGTCGGATCAGATTGAGGACGTGAGCCGGCTTATTCCCGGCCGAGAAGGCAGCGCCGTCCGTCTCCAAACGATATTGGAGCAGGTCGGACCGAAAGCAACCGTCCGCTACGTCACCCTGGAGTCCACCGACGGAAAATTTTCCGCCAGTGTGCCGCTGGAAGCCGTGCAGGGGGGAATCATTGCCTATCGTTTCAACGATGCTGCCCTGCCGGAGAACAAAGGCGGGCCGTATCGTTTTTTTATTCCAAACGTTTCGGAGTGCCATGTGGGCGAGGTTGACGCCTGCGCCAATGTCAAATTTCTGGGCCGCATCCGCCTCAGCCAGGAGAAAGGCCGGGATGTGCGCCCGACCAGTCCGCAGACGCATGAGGCGCATCATCACAAGCCCGGCCACGAGCATCTGGCCTGAACCTCCCCCTATTTTGCTCCCTCTCCCTCTGGGAGAGGGTTGGGGTGAGGGGATTTCGGAACGGTCGTATCTCTACGCCGTACCTAGCGTGTAAAATTCAACTTCAGACCCGGACGCGGCCAGTCCATGGCCACCAGCTTGCCCGTACCCGACAGGGTGATATAAGCCGTTTTCAGGTCCGGTCCACCAAAGCAGATATTGGTCACCACCGGGTCGCCGGGCACGGGCACATGTTCGACCGACGAGCCGTCCGGCGCAAACACGCTAATGCCGCCATTCAGGATAGTCGCCACACACACGTTGCCGTTGGCCTCGACCGCTAACGAATCCAGCAACTGGTAGCCGGGCAAACCCGCCACCAGAACCCCTCCACCCGGACCGGCCAGGAGGGGACCACCCGCCCCTTCCACGCGCTCCAATTCGCCCGGACCGGTAACGTTCCAGCCCCACACCCGCGCTTCAAACGTCTGGGCTGCATACAAGGTGGCATCGCCAGGGGCCAAGCCGATGCCGTTCGGTCCCTGGATCGGATAGACGACTTCCTTGATGAGCGAGCCGTCTGTCTTGGCGTAATAGAGGCCGCATACGTCGCGGTCGCGGTCGCGGATCTTGCCGAAGTCGCTGAACCACATGCCGCCTTGGGCGTCGAACACAATATCGTTCGGGCCGCACAGCTTATTGCCGTCACACTCGGTATACACCGTTTCCACCGCCCCGGTATCGATGTCGGCCCGTTGGATAGAGCCATTGGTATAGCTGTCAGGGATGCCGTGCGGCACGGTCAGCCCGCCGGCTTCGATCCATTCAAAACCGCCGTTATTACACACGTAGCATTTGCCGTCCGGCCCGATTGCCGCGCCGTTCGGCCCGCCGCCCGTTTCGGCCACGACTTCCTTGGTTCCATCCGGCTTGACCCGCGTCAGCGTGCCGCGCTTGATCTCGGTCAGGATGACGCTACCATCATCCATGGCAATCGGGCCTTCGGGGAATTCCAGGCCGGAGGTTATTTCACGTATCTGTGCCATATGTTCTCTCCTTTCATCTTCTCCTCCGGCTGTATGTAGCACGCCCCGGCAGGGAGTGTCAGGTGGCGTCGTCTTCGGGTCGCGCGTCTAGGCTTTATGCGATACGGGCAGCCCGGCTCCTGTCCAGCCGAGCATGCCACCGGACAGGACCAGGAGAGAAGAGAAGCCGTTTTGCCCTAACAAGTCCGCCGCTCTGCCTGAGCGACGTTCCGTCTTTCACACCAGGACGACGGTTTGGGAGCGACAGGCAGCCAGCTCGTTCACGCGTTTGTCCAGATCGGAGACCGGCATCAAGTGAGCGCCTTCGATATGCCCAAGCTCGCCTGTAAATTCGCCCAGGTCTCGCACGTCGAGCACATAGGGTGGATTTTCTTCTGCCAGCCTTGCGCACAGCTGAAGGGGGGAGATTGCTTGCCACGTTTTCTCCAGGGGAATGCGAGTCTGAAAGGGGAGGAGTAATAACTGCCCGAGGTGAAACGCATCTCGATAATATGACAGTCCAATCTCAAGTCCCAGTTGTCCTAAAGCCGGCTCGGCCCGGTAGGTTCCGCACAGCCGATCCCACCAGGGGACGGAAAAACCGAAGTTTGAATCGGTTTCCACCGCTCGTGTGGAGTGATGAATCCGATGCATATCCGGCGTCACAAGGAACCAACGCAGACGCCGGTCCAGCCGTTCAGGAAGACTGACATTACCGTGGTTGAAAACAGACGTGGCGTTCAGGATGATTTCAAAGGCGAGGGCGGCCCAAACAGGTGCTCCCAGCGCAATAATGACCACCGCTTTGTAGGCGAGAGAGAGGAATATCTCGATCGGATGAAAACGGAGGCCGGTCGTGGCATCGAATCCAAGATCGGCATGGTGGACCTGATGCAAACGCCACAACAGGGGGAAGGTATGGAAGAGACGGTGCTGGATGTAGAGGGCGAAGTCGAGGACGAGGAGGGTGACCGGGACGGCGAGCCAGAAAGGCGCTGACACCCAATGCAGCAGTCCGATCTGCTGTTCTGCCGCAAAAGTGGCGGCCATATATGCCACGGCCCCTACGAGGGCCCAGACCAAAACCACATTGAGCAGCGTCAGCCCCAGGTTCGTGGGCCAGCGTTCTGCTCTTCTTTGGGAAAGCATGCGGCGCGGGCAGAGGAATTCCCACGTGACCATTATGGAAAAGACCGCGAGAAAGGGCCAGAAGCGAATCCACGTTTCCATAGCGCATACTCCTCTACGGGATATCGTTAGGGGCAGAAAGGGTCTCGAAAAGCAGATGGATTCGCCCTATTTTTTCAGCCATGCGTTGACTTCGTACCCGGTTATGCAGTTGAGAGTTTTCTTGTGAGAGCCATAAATTCATGGCATAGTATATGTCATGTCAACATCGTTCCACAATATGCACGTTCCCCTTTCGACCGACATCCATACTCGTCTCAAAGCGGAAGCAAAACGCTCCGGGCAGCCCGCAACCGTCCTGGTCCGGGAAGCTATTGAAACCTGGCTGGTGGAACGGGAAAGAGCGGCGCTGCATCACGCTATCGCCCACTACGCTCAGGCAATTGCCGGGACTTCCGACGACCTGGATGCGGATGTGGAAAAAGCCGCAGTCGAACATCTTCTTGGTAGTGGACGAGGCGAGGCGTGAGACGTGGCGAGGTCTACTGGGCGCATTTAGCGCCTCGCTCCGGCTCGGAGCAGAGGGGTCGGCGTCCCGTGGTCATCGTTTCCCATGATGGATTCAATCAGGTACGCGGCTGGCGTTCCGTCATTATCGTGCCGCTCTCAACATCTCCCTCGCAACGACAGCGCGGTCCGACAGCCGTTGCCCTGCCCAAAGGCACAGCAGGGTTGAGTAAGGACGGCATCGCGTTATGCCATCAAGTCACGACGCTTGACCGGACGAAGTTGTCGCGCCGTATCGGTACGCTGCCAGTGGACATTATGGACACGATAGACGCCGACCTCAAAGCCGCGTTGTCGCTATGGTAAGCCCACCGACGGGGGAAGAGGTGTGATGACAGTTTCTTAGCCCTGCCCGTCTCCGTCCGCTCTGGGCTTGGCCGCGCGATAGAAGGCGAGGCTGCCATGCACCGTCGCCAGGGAGCCCTGCACCACTACCTCGGCAAACCCGCCCTGTCGAAAGAGCCGCGGCAGCAGACCGGCCACGTTGTCCTGGGTGCGCGAAAAACCGTCAAAAAGCCGGACCGGCCAGAACAGCCAGCGCATCAGGGCGTTGGCGGGCTTTCCCCAGTCCGCGACACACAGCAGTCCGCCCGGTTTCAACACCCGCAACATTTCGGCAATGGTTTTTTCCGTCTCAGCCCGGGTGAGGTGATGAAAAAACAGGCTCGAAACGATCCGGTCAAACGCCCGGTCGGCATAGGGTAAGTGGGAGGAAAACCCCTGCTCGAAAGCAATGTCCACTCCTGCCCTCTCCGCCTTCCCCTTTGCCCGCGCCAGCATGGCCGGGTCGGCGTCAATGCCGGTCATGGAAATCTCCGGGCGCGCCTGCTTCATCCATATGGCCAGGGTTCCCGTACCACAGCCGACATCGAGTACGGTCTGGCCCGGTCCGACGTCCGCCAGTCGTTGCAGTTCGTGCTTGAACGTCCGCTCCCGCATGGTCAGGGCAACAAGGGGATCGTAGAGTGGCGTCAGCACAGAGAAGCGCAGGGCCGGCAGATAATCGCTGGACGCTTTGCGTGTCATGTTTGGGTGTGTGCATTCGGCGCGGGCGGGTTTGTCCGGGTGGCATAGAGCGCCATCCTCACTGAGCCTGGGACACTGGAACGTGCTCGGTGCGCTGCGGGAGTATTTTACCGGTTGCGACAGCCTGAACATGTTTGAGGATTTCGGCGCTATAATAGCGATTGGCGCACGTATCACAGACCCCAATCAGAACGTCCTCCAGAATGACAAAGCCGGCTCTGTGTTTGAAAGCTTCCCGCTCAACGCGCTTCTCTCGAACCGTCCCTTCGCAATACTCACACCGATAGCCAAAGTGTTTTTTCATGGTGCTGGCTCCGTTACTTCGTACACGGTGATAATGAGATAGCGACCGGTTTCGGTAAATCGGCCAACAGTCCCCACACGAGTCATCCCGTCTGCTCCGGTTCCGTGAACGATATATTTTGTTCCTCGGGGCTCCTGCTTTTCCGTCTTGACTATCTCTCCGTTTAGAATTGCGATTTCAACGTCAAGAAAGTCCAGATTATCCTCGGCCATCTCCTCCACCGCATGAACAGTCATGTCGTATGACGCTTCGCGTACTAGCCTTCGAATCCGATTAAGAATACGTCGTGGCACATTTCTTTCTCTCTTGTTTGCTCTTCCAGATAGTCCGTGAACGCTGCTCCATGCTCTTCGGATAGCCACTCCTTGCCGCTGCTCCGAATACGTCCGACCCGGCCTGCAAAAAGGTCTGCCAACGTCTTAGGGCCATACTCTTGGTCTAAGCCCTCGTCCGAGGGCACTTGAGGGGTGGGGAGGTGGGCGGCAATCCACGCCAGCGGGCTGAGGCCACTAGCGGCGGCAGCCTCCTGTAAAGCGGTATACAGGGCATCGGGAATTTCAAGCATCTGGCTCATACGGTTTCTCCTCTGGCTGTATGTAGCATGCTCCGACCTGGGATGTCATGGAGAATCGTCTCCGGGGCGTAGGTCACCGGTTGCAAGGAATATATTGCCCGTAGAGAGTTAGAGCGCTACGTTAGCAAAAATACCGGTGATAACGATGACCAACGTAAATCCCTTAGCTATTCCCGCCGCAACCGCCGGTACGACGCAGGCCGCGCCAGTCTATCGCTATCTGATGCAGCAGCCGGACCATTGGCTCCGGCAGGCATTCTTTGTTGGGCGGCCTAAGTTGCCGGTGTCCCGTGTTATCGAGTCCATGCGGGCGAATAGCCAGAGTCTTGAGAGCGCCGCTCAAGATTGGTCCCTCCCCGTGGCGGCTCTTGAGGAAGCCCTTGACTACTATGGGCGTTTTCACGACGTGATCGAGGCTGATACGGCTGACGAATTGGCCCTCAGTAATGAACTTGTCCAGTCACAGCCGCCGAAGCAGTGAAGATTCTCGTCACCCCTTCTGAGCCGCCAGCCACGCCCGAGCTGCCGCCGCGATCAACCGCAAGGCATCGCGACTACCGGCTCCTTCGCCCTTTTCAAAATCGCCCTCGACCTGGCCCATCTGATTGGTGACGTGGGCAAAACACACGACCGCCTTGTCTCGGGCCTGGGCGAAGGCGTACAGGGCGGCAGCTTCCATTTCGACGGCGAGAATCCCGCGCTGTTCCGCGTGCCGAATCGCTTCTTGCGTTTCTCGAAACGGGGCGTCGGTTGTCCAGGTTGCTCCACGATAGACTGGGGGGTCTCCCTCTGAGAGGGCGCGGGTAAACAGTTCCAACAGGTCCGGCCTCAGAAACGAGAACTCAGACGGCGGCAGATAATGATAGCTCGTGCCTTCGTCGCGCAGGGCTTTTTCTACCAGGATGAAAAACGGCGGCTCTTCTCTTTGGACAATCTGCCCGGAGGAGGTGACATGGATGAGCAACTGACAGCCGGAGGCAAATAACTCTTCAGCGACCAAAACGGCAAACGGCGCACCCACCACATGCCGGATAATGCCGATCTCAACCCCGTTGAGCGTGAACCGATATAAGGTCGTATGGTAACAGGCCCAGGTGTCGTGTTCGTGCGCTACGCCCCGCTCCAGCAGGCTGGCGACAATATCCCCGTCCGGGTCAAGTACGCAGATACGTGGCACCCGACCTTCCGGCAGGCCCATTTGACGCCGCGCTTCGCGCAACAGATTTTCCGGTACAAACTGCGAGGGCCGGTCGTAGGCTTTGTGTTGGAGCACGGGGGGAGATGAGCGGGGGTCGGCCATGTTTGCTGGAAAACGTCACCCAGCGCCCTAAGAGCGCTGCAACGCGAAGACGGCGGTGGTGGCGCGTAAGTTTTTGTAGCGCAGCCCCTTCAACCGCCGACTCCGGGATAAATAGATCTCTTCCAGGATGCCGAAGCCCAAATGCTGACAAAAGTCGCAAAAGTCAGCCACCGTAAACGCCTGCCAGCGCGGCGCTTCGTACCAGCGTTCGGCCAGATCAAGGACCTGTGGAATGCGACCGGCAACCAGCATTTCGAGCCGACAGCGCCAAAAGCCCCAGTTCGGAAAGCTGACAATCGCGCGGCTGCCAACCCGGAGCATCTCGCCCAGGATCATGGCCGGATCGTTCAGAAAGGGTAAGGTCTGACTCAAAATCACCGAGTCAAAACTCGCCTCCGGGTAATCGGCCAGGCCCTCTTCCAGATTTCCCTGGCGCACGCTCAGCCCGCGCCGGACACAGGCCAGCATGCCCTCTTCGCTGCGTTCCACGCCCCGTCCCGTCACCTGCTTGCTGCGCACCAGATATTCGAGCAGAGCCCCGTCCCCGCAACCCAGGTCCAACACCCGCGAGCCGGCCGGAACCATATCGGCAATGGCGAGCAGGTCTGGCCGCAGCAGGACCGGACTCCCGCTCGATAGGGCCGGACGCGGCGGCGCAGACGGTTCAGTCTCAGCACTCATGCCGCAGCCTCGGTCTTTGTCGGCTCCTTTGGTGAGTTGGTTGGCGGGAAACCGGACGGGAAGGCTACCTGCTCCGACTGGACCAAGCGCTCCAGAAAGCCGCTGAGCAGCTTGGTCATGGTTTCGACCTCAAGCAGAAAGGCATCATGGCCCCATGAGCTCTGGACGTCCAAATAGGTCACGTCCGCACCGGCCGCGGTGAGCGCGCTGACCAGCTCTTTACTGTGATAGCTCGGGTAGAGCCAGTCGCTGGTAAAGCTCAGCACCAGGTAGCGCAGGTCGGCCGAGTTGGCAAAGGCGGCTGCCACCGAGCCGGTCTGTGCGCTCAGATCAAAATAGTCCATCGCCTTGGTCACATACAGATAGCTGTTGGCGTCAAACCGGCGCGTAAAATTATGGCCTTTGTATTTGAGGTAGCTCTCGACCTGAAACTCGGAACGAAACTCATAGCCGTACCGCACCTGGTCCTGGAGCCGCCGCCCGAACTTCTGCTGCATGGACTCTTCGCTCAGATAGGTAATATGGCCCACCATGCGGGCGACCGCCAGGCCGGCATCGGGCTTGAGGCCGGCGGCGTAATAGTCCCCGTTATTCCAGGCCGGATCGGCATAAATCGCCTGCCGCCCCACCTCGCTCAGGGCAATCAGCATGGGGCTATGATGGGCGGTGGTCGCAATGGGAATGGCGGCTTTCAGCCGGTGCGGATAATGCGTCGCCCACTCAAGCGCCTGCATCCCACCCATGGAGCCGCCGGCCACACACAGCAGGCTGTCTATGCCCAGATGATCGATCAGCCGGACCTGGACGCGCACCATGTCCCCGATGGTCACGACCGGAAAGTGCATGCCGTACGGTTTGGCGGTCGCCGGGTCGGGGTCTGACGGTCCGGTCGAGCCGTAGCAGCCGCCCAGGACATTGCTGCAAATAACAAAGAATTTATTGGTATCAAAGGCTTTGCCCGGTCCGACACAGTCGTCCCACCAGCCGGCTTTGGCCTCGTCCGGCTGATGGTAGCCGGCCGCATGCGCGCTGCCGCTCAGGGCGTGCGTAATCAGGATGGCGTTGGTTCGGTCGGCGTTGAGTTGGCCATAGGTTTCATACACCAAGGTCACCGGACCAAGGGTTGCCCCGCTGTCCAACTGAAAGGGCTCGTCCTCAGCAAAAGTCAGCCGCTGCGGCTGAACGAGCCCGACTGAGCCATCCATGCTCATGCTCTATATCCCGTTACTCCCAGGAACCCACCCCGGCCCTTCGACAAGCTCAGAGCCACCTCTCCGAGGAGGGGAAGGGAAAAAAATCCCCTCTTGGGAGGCCTGTCCTGAGCCCAGTCGAAGGGGGTGCTGCGAAGCAGCGGGGTGGGTTTCGCATCAAAACGCATTCCGCCTCGACCGGCCTACTTGGTGGCCGCGCCCAGGGCTTGTTCCAGGTCCCAGATGATGTCGTCAATATCTTCCAAGCCAACACTCAGGCGGACAAAGTCCACCGTTGCACCAGCACTGATCAACTCGTCTTCGTTGAGCTGACTGTGGGTCGTACTGGCCGGGTGAATCGCCAGACTCTTGGCATCTCCGACATTGGCCACATGGCTGTGCAGTTTAAGGCTATTGATGAATTTCTCACCCGCTTGTCTGCCACCCTTGATCTGAAAGCCCATGATCGAGCCGGCACCCTGGGGTAAATACTTCTTGGCCTTTTCATGGTCCGGGCTGTTGGCCAGTCCGGGAAAAGCGACCGCGTTCACACCGGCATGACCCTCCAGAAACTCGGCGACCCGCTGGGCGTTGGCGACGTGGCGTTCCATGCGCAGGCTCAGCGTCTCAACCCCGAGCAGGGTCGTAAAACTGTCAAACGGCGCTTGGCAGCCACCCACATCGCGCAGGATTTGCACCCGCGATTTGAGTATCATGGCCGGTGCCCCGAGGTCGGCGTATACCAGGCCGTGATACGACGGGTCCGGTTCGGTAAAATTCGGAAAGCGTCCGCTGCTCCAGTCAAAATTACCGCCATCCACGATCATGCCGCCGATGGCCGTGCCGTGGCCGCTCAGAAACTTGGTCGTGCTGTGGGTGACAATATGCGCGCCCCACTCAAACGGCCGGCACAGATACGGCGTGGCAAACGTATTGTCGATCATCACCGGAATATGATGCGCCTCGGAAATGGCCGCCACTTCCTCAAAGGGGAAAACCGTAATATCCGGGTTGCCCAGGGTCTCGCCATAGATAATTTTGGTATTGGGCTGGATGGCCTTTTCAAATCCTTCCGGCGTGGTCGGGTCCACAAAGGTCGAGCTGATGCCCATGCGCGGGAAGGTATGCGCGAACTGATTAAACGTGCCGCCATACAGCCGACTGCTGGTCACAATATGGTCGCCCTGGCCACACAGCGCCATGATGGCCATCATCTGCGCGGCATGGCCGCTGCTGGCCGCCAACCCTCCCACCCCGCCCTCAAGGGCGGCGACCCGTTGCTCCAGCACATCGTTGGTCGGGTTCATGATGCGCGTGTAGATATTGCCGGGTTCGCTCAGCGCGAACAGATTGGCCGCGTGTTCGGTATTCTTAAACTGGTAACTCGTGGTGTGGTAGATCGGAACGGCTCGGCTGCCCGTCGTTGGGTCGGGGCTTTGGCCTGCGTGCAACTGACGCGTATTAAAGCCGTATTTGCGTGCGTTGGTATCGTCTGCGCCCATGCGATTCTCCTCTTCCTTTCGTGGCTCCCACACTCTTAGCCGATTCCGGCGCATAGGGCTATAACACGGGCTCCTCTTGTCCCTGTTCTCTCTGGGGAGGGGATGCTACTCTGCTCGGCTGAGCCTTATTGTCTCGGTCAGCGTGGCTGGGTATGATACCCGCACTCGACAAAGAAGGACGGCAAAGGAGTACACAATGGCAGGACAATTCTGTGTTTCACTGACCCACGCAAAGGACAATACCGACAAGGCAACGGTCGCCTTTGTGATTGCCAACGCCGCGCTGGGCTCGGACCAGGAAACCCTGGTCTTCCTGAGCACCGAGGGCGTGCGGTTGGCCGCCCTCGGCTATGCCGACGATATGCATGAGGACGGCTTTGCTCCGCTCAAGGAATTGATGACCAATTTTGCCGAGGCCGGCGGCACGATATACGTGTGCTCGCCCTGCTTCAAGAAACGCGGCCTGGATGAGAACAGTCTTGTGCCGGGGGCCAAGATCGTTGGGGGCGCCAAGCTGGTCGAGTTCCTGGCCGGTGGAACGCCAAGCGTGTCGTATTAGAGAGAAGACCCTCCAGGGAGGACTCTCACCCTCTCCCAGAGGGAGAGGGAAGCGGCAAGAGGACATGGGGCAAAGTATCATGGATTCCGATACGCAGACGCATCCGTATCAGCCGGCAGACAGTTTCGACGGCGGAGACCTCGACTGCGGCAACGGCCTGTTGTTGCTGATCCGCAAGCATATTGACCCCCTTACCCCAGGCCAACTGCTCGAAATCCTGTCCACCGAAACCTCGGTGGTCGAGGATCTGCCGGCCTGGTGCCGTCTGACCGGAAACGATTTGGTCTCTCACATCAGCCGGGGCAAACAGAACAGCTTCCTGGTTTCAAAAGGTCCGGCTCCAGACCTCCGCACCGCGAAACCCGAGCCGGCGATTCCTTCAGAAAAGAAAAAAAAGACGAGGAAACACCGTTCAGCGCGCGAAAAGGAATACGCCCCGATTACCCAGCCCATCGCCGAGGTCGTGATTCCCGACCGTCTTCCATCGCCGGCCCCGGCTCCGAGCATTGCCCCCCTGGCCGTCATGGGCGTCGGCAGTTGGCCGCGGCCGCCCTGGCTGTTGCGGGCCCTCAACGATCATCTCGAAGGCCGCATGTCAGACGAAGAGTTTGGCCAAACCGCGGATGACGCCGTGCGGCTGGCGGTGGCCGCCCAGCAGCGGGCTGGTGTTGCCGTGCTCACCGACGGCGAGCAGCGCCGGGATAACTACGCCAGCTTCGTCGGCGGACTGCTCGACAACTGCCAGTTGATTCCCATTACCGACCTGCTGCCGTATGTCGATGATCCCGAAGAGTTCGAGCGTGAGCTGCGCGCCCTGGACGTCCCGGCCGGCAAGGTGCGCCACCCGGCCGTTTTCGGGCCGCTGGGCCGCAGCCGCGCGCTGACCGTTCACGAGGCAACCTTTCTTGCCAGCCTGACCGACCGGCCACTCAAGGTCGCCCTGCCCGGCCCCTATCTGCTGACCCGCACGATGTGGATGGAGTGCATCTCCGACCGGGCCTATGACACGCGGGAAGAACTCGCCACGGATGTCGTCCGGGTCCTGCGCGAGGAACTCCACTCCCTGCTCGCCGCGGGTGTCTCATTGGTGCAGTTGGACGAACCGGTCCTGACCGAGGTTGTCTTCAGCGGCAGCGCAAACAATCGCACGTTTATGTGTGGCGCGCTGGGAGAGAAACGTGAGGCTGCGGAGGAATTGGCCCTGGCCGAATCGCTCATTAACCAAGTGGTCGCCGACCTGCCCCAGGAGCGCCTGGGGCTGCACATCTGTCGCGGCAACTGGACCCCGGATGAAAGCGTCGCCCTGGCCGGCGACTATGCGCCCCTCCTGCCTCTCCTGAAAAACGTCAAGGTTGGCACGCTCATGCTTGAACTCTGCACGCCTCGGGCTGGCGATGAGGCCGTGCTGCGCGGCCTGCCGGACGACCGGCGCATCGGCGTTGGAGTGGTGAATCAAAAGACGCAAAGCCTGGAAACGGTAGACCAGATTGTGGCAAAAGCAGAGAAAGCCATACGTCTTTTTGGGGCCGAGCGTCTCCTGCTGACCCCCGACTGCGGTTTTGCCACGTTTGCGGATAATCCCATCGTCTCAGCCACGCTGGCCGAACACAAGCTGGCGGCCATCACCCAAGCCGCGACCATTCTTCGCGACCGGTACGGCTTATAGGTTTTTGGTTTAGGCCGCGCAGCGGTCGCACAGGCCGGTGAGCTGTACCTCGAAATGGTGTTTTTTGATCGCGCGAGGCGAGCGACGCGGTGCGGATACCTCGATGCTCGTATCGGGCAGACACTCGACCTCGCCGCAGTCAATACAGGTAAAATGGGGATGTTTTTCGGTCTGGCCGTGCGCAGTGTCACGCAGTTCAAAACGCCAGACGTGATCGCCGTGATCCGTTCGCGACAAGAGACCGGTGTCAGTGAGGTCAATGAGATTCCGATAGAGCGTCGCCCGGTCCAATCCCGCCGGCTCCAGGGCTTCGGCGATCTCCGCATGGCTCATAGGAGTAATTGCCTGCTGAAGCCGCTGCAACACAGCAACCCGGGGACCTGTGCTACGCAACCCGGTAGATCGAATCAGGGTGCGTAGCTCTGCTATTGACCGAACGGTTCTTTCCTTTTTCATAGCGCCGTCTATCTTACCCACTTCGAGGCCTTCCGGCAAGGAAAAAGTGCCTCACCTCCACTCCGTACAACCGACAACGGAAGGGTGTCGGCTTGACAAGCCCGCACCTTTATCTAATTATGTTTCTATTACATTCACTATGCAAAAGAGGAAATCATATGCGCAGCATAATCCGCATTTTTTTCATCTCGGTCGTCTCCATTTTTTTATCCCAGCCCGACACCAACGCACAGGCCAGCGACTCGGATGAGGTCCAAGCACTCCGCAGTCAGGTTGATCGTCTTCAGGAAACTGTCGAGCAACTCCAGCGACTCCTTTTACAAATGCAAAAGGAGTCGAACTCACGAGATCAGGCACTCAAGCAAAAAGTCGAGACACAAGAGGCGCAAGTCCAGGCAATACAGCGACAACAAGTTGACCGTATGGCCGTCCAGGTTGACTCCCCGTTAGACCAGGCGCTTGACGAACTCGGCGTCCCGGATTTTGAGCCAGAGCCGGACCGGCGGGCGCTGTGGTCACAGCCGCTGGGCGGAAACACGCAGTTGCGCCTCATTGACATTTCGGCCGATGTGCTGTTCTTCGCCGGCGGCTCCAGCGAACGGGACGCCGCGATTTCGACGCTACAGGGTGGTGGCCACGACCCGAAACAACGAGGCTTCACCCTGGGTCAGGCCGAATTTTCCCTGTCCGGCGCGGTTGACCCCTACTTTACCGGCGAGGCGCATATCCTCACCTCGGTCAACCCAAGCACCGGCGAGACCGCACTTGAGCTTGAAGAGGCATTTCTCACCTCGTCGGCCCTGCCCTACGGTCTCCAGCTTGAGGTTGGCCATTTCCTGACCGAGTTCGGACTGATCAACCCACAACACCCCCACTTCTGGGATTGGATCGATCAACCGGTTGTCAACTCCCGCATGTTCGGCGGAGACGGCATGCGGCAAGCCGGTTTTCGGATCTCGTGGCTTCCCCCCACGCCGTGGTTCTCCGAGTTCCACTTCGGCATGCAGAACGCGGGCGGTGTGACCATGGCCAGCTTCCTGGGCGGAGAACTGGCCCATGCCCACGGGGGCGGTAACGGTCACGGGGGCGGCGACGAGCACGGCCACGCCGGTGAAGACGAACAGGCTGACGAACACGCCGATGAACACGACCACGGGGGTGAAGACGAGCGCGCTGAAGAACACGCCGAAGGCATTCAAGGCGACGGCATCGCCGGCCGGCCGATTGTCGCTCAGGACGTGCGCGGCTTTGGAGATTTCCTCTATCTGACCCGTTGGGAAAACTCGTTCGACTTCACCGACGACGTGACTGCGGTGTTCGGCCTGTCCGGCCTGTACGGGCCGAACTCAACCGGGCGGGATGCCGACACCTGGCTGTACGGGCTGGACATGAAGTGGCGCTGGCAGCCGGCCGGCAATTTCGGTTATCCGTTCCTGACCTGGCAGACCGAGATCATGAAGCGCGACTACCACGCGGCCCGCTACACCCAGGAAACCGAGACCGGCGACTTCGCCAGCCTGCCGGGCCGCACCCTCAAGGACTGGGGCCTGTACACCCAGCTTTTATACGGATTTCAGACCAGATGGGCTGCCGGCCTACGCTATGAATACGCCGGTGGGAGTGGGCACAGCATCGGCGGACGCAAGAACGATCCGTTCCGGGATGACCGCCACCGCCTCTCTCCGTTGCTGGTCTGGCGGCCGTCTGAGTTCTCGCGCATCCGACTCCAGTACAACTACGATATGGCCAGCCACCTCAAGAACGACGCGCATACCATCTGGCTCGGCTTCGAGTGGCTGTACGGTGCCCACGCCGCGCACAACTTCTAAGCGAACAGCAGGAGAATAGGCCCATGTTGATGATCCGTTTTCTTATCTCTGTAATAACACTCGTGAGTCTGGTTAGCGGCTTGTGGTTGACCCCGTTCGCTCAGGCACAACCGCTCAAAGTCTGTGCCACGGTGCCCGACCTCGGCAGCCTGGTCCAGGAGATTGGTGGCGAGCATACGACACTGACGGTCTTTGCCAAAGGGACGGAAAACGCCCACTTCGTGGTGCCCAAGCCGAGCTTCATCAAGGCCCTGAGTACTTGCGATGTGTACGTCCAGGTCGGTCTGGACCTGGAAATTGGCTGGATGCCACCTCTGCTGCGAAATGCCCGGAACGGTACTATTCTCCCTGGCGGCCAGGGCTATATCGATGCGTCCACGGCCATCGCTCCGCTTGAGATTCCCAGCACTCCGGTCGACCGCTCCATGGGAGATGTCCATCCATTCGGCAACCCGCACTATCTGCTCGACCCCATGAACGGCCTGCGTGTCGCACGGCTGCTGCGGGACCGGCTGAGCGCTCTCCGGCCGGCCAGCGCCCCGTATTTCGCCGAGCGCTATACCGACTTCCGGCGGCGTTTGGGCGTGGCCCTGGTCGGCGAAGCTCTGGCGGACGCCTACGACTTCGAGAAGCTGGCAGTGTTGGCCCGGCATGGACGGCTGGAAACCTTTCTCAAGAGTCAGGGACAGGAGTCTCTGCTGGGCGGCTGGCTCGGCAGCCTGCGGCCCTATGCCGGCAGCAAGCTCGTCGGCGACCATAACGCCTGGGTGTACTTTGCCGAACTCTTCGGGTTCGACCTCGTCGCCTATCTCGAACCCCTGCCGGGCATGCTCCCAACCACGAAACATCTGAACGCAGTGATCGAGTTGATGAAAACGAACAGTGTGAAAGCCGTTCTGAAAGCAGCCTATTACGCTCCCCGCTATGCGCAATTCGTCTCCGATAACTCTAACGCTACGGTCGTTCCTATGGCCGAACAAGCCAACTCTCGCCCTGGGACGGAACACTATCTCGATATGGTGGATTACAACGTGAGGCAGCTCTCGGCGGCGCTGGGGGGGACAACATAACCGGCTTGCAGGGTCAGGCTTGCGACGAGTACAGTACGACCTCATGGACAGTGATATTGTTCTGCAAACGACCAATCTGTCGGTCGGATACGGCAACTTTGTTGTGCTCGGACGCGTCAATCTGACTATCCGGGCCGGCGAATTGTGGTTCGTGCTGGGCCGAAACGGCAGCGGCAAGACCACCCTGCTCCAGACCTTGCTCGGATTGCTCAAGCCGCAGACGGGTCGCCTCTACCGGCATATACCCAACGGAGTCGGATTCGTACCGCAGCGCTGTGACATCAATCCCACGCTGCCGATTACCCTCCGTGAGTTCGTCGGCCTGGGTCTGGTCGGTACCGGCCTGAACCGGACCACACGACGGGAGTATCTGGACCAGGCGCTGGGCACATTTGATCTGGCCCAACTGAGGCATAAGAACTACTGGACGCTGTCGGGTGGCCAGCGCCAACGCGCGCTGGTTGCCCGAGCGCTGGTGAGACGCCCCGCTCTGTTGATTCTGGACGAGCCGACGAACAACCTTGACCTCACCGCGGAAAACGACTTCCTGCAAACCTTGATCAACATTCACAAGCAGGAGAACAGCACCTGTCTGTTCGTCACCCATAATCTTGGCATTGCCGAACGCTACGCCACCCATATCGGCCTGGTCGCCCAGGGGACCGTTATTGCCGGTCCCAAAGCCGAGGTGCTGAACGAGTCCAACCTGGATCGCGTCTATGGGCGCGGCCAGCGAATTCATCTGCACGTTTCGCCAGAAGGTTCGTCCGACCTGCATTCCCAGGCTCCACGATGATCGACAGTTTCGTGAGTTCGTGGCCGCTCTTCCAGAACGCCTATCTGTCCGGCTGGCTGATCGGCATTCTCCTCTCGCTGATCGGCGTACTCGTGGTGGCCCGTGACCAGATCTTTATCGGCGCGGCGGTTTCACAAGCGTCGTTGTTGGGTATCGCCGTGGCAATCTGGTCTGGCAGCTTGCTCAGGCCGGATTCCTGGTGGAACTCCGATCTGGTCCACTCCCTCATGGGCGGACTGTTTGCCGTGCTGGCCGCCTTTCTCACAACCAGCGGCGGACGGCGGGCCGGTCAGGAAACACACGAGGCCATCACCGGCTGGGTCTTTCTGTTCTCGGTGAGCGCCTCCATTCTGTTGCTCGCCCATAGCCCGCACGGCATGGAAGAAGTCAACCGCCTGTTGTCCAGCACGATCATTGGGGCACGAGAGGAGGATGTCTGGATTTTTGCCGGTATGACGCTGCTGACTTGCTCGGCCCTCGTTGTGTATTACCGCTCCGTCCTTCTGGTCACTCTTGACCCGGTCATGGCCCGTGCGGCCGGTCTGAGAACCGGGCTCTGGAACGGCCTGCTCTCAACCTGGCTCGGTCTGGCCGTCGGGTTTTCCATACATGTTTCCGGCGTCGTGTTTGCCTTTGCGAGTCTGGTGCTGCCGGCCCTGATTGCCAAGAGCCTGGGCCGAACGGCCGGCAGTCTGTTCATCCTGGCTCCGCTGGTCTCGCTCGGAGTGAGTGTTTTTGCCTTCATTGTGGCCAATGCGTACGATTACCCTCCCGGCCAGATGGCCGCCGCCTGCCTCGCTCTGCTGTTAGCCGCGGCCTGGCTCTTTCGTGCCATGCAACCGCGCTAGCGCGTTTCACGCTAAGTTGTAGCCGTGCCAGTCCGCGCTCGTCGGGAAAGACAAGGGCTGGCCCCAAGCGGCCAGGGAGGGGATGGGGGGGGCTCCCCGCCTGGGAGGGCGGCCATCCTGGCCGCTATGCGGGCTGGAAGCCCGCACTCCTCAAGGAGGAGAGAGACGCGCTACACAGCATCCTGATTTGCGCTAGCTGCCGTTCCTGCTCGTCGAGTTTTTCTTTCTTCTCCGTCCATGAAAGGATGTGAGAGTGAAACTATCTCTGATCTTGGACTCGGCGAGGCAGAGGGAGGGCGACAGATGGAGAAAGCACAGGGCTCCCCATACTGGCTGCGGGTCGGGATCATCCTGGTTATCACCACGATGCTCTATAACGTGGTGGAGGCCGGTATTGCGCTGTGGGCCGGCGTTGAAGCGGCGAGTATTGCCCTGATTGAATTTGGCTCCAACAGCGTCATTGAAATCGTAGCAGCCAGCGTCCTCATCTGGCGGCTCCGCCTTGAGGCGCGCGGGGCGGATTCTGAGCGGGTCGCCCGCGCCGACCTTGTAGTCCATCGCTTTGTGGGCCTGTCTTTTATGGCTCTCGCCCTGTATGTCCTGATCCAGTCCGTTTGGATGCTGTGGCATCAAGAGGTCCCGAACGTGAGTGTTATCGGCCTGCTGCTCGCTACAGCCTCCCTCATCATTATGCCGCTGGTCTCATTCGGAAAGTTGCGAGCGGCAACAGAGGTCGGCAGTCGGGCACTACGGGCTGAGGCCAAAGAGACGCTGGCCTGCTCCTATCTGTCGTTTACTCTCTTGCTTGGACTTGGGGCAAACGCAGCTCTTAGCTGGTGGTGGGCGGACCCGGTCGCCGCTCTCCTCATGATTCCTTGGCTGGTGAAAGAAGGGCTGGAGGGCCTATCAGGCAAGGAGCATGAAACCGAGTCACGAGTCGCCCCGGCCTCCGTCAGTTCTTCATGACATATACCCACGCGGGTGAGCTGCTTCAGCTTTACAACAGGACAACCACTACATCTTGCCTGCATTGGCAACTCTGAGGGGATAGTACCGTGTGCTCCAAATTGGTAGGCTGACCCACTGCGGTCGGGGATGCTCCGAGCACGGCTTGCGGCGGAAGGCGATCATGACAGCATTTTGGGTAGCTGGTGCGACTTTTGTTCTGACCCTGGGTGGCGGGCTGCTCGTCTTGCGCCTCCAGGTCTACCAGGGCGTGGTTTTTGCTTTTTGTGCGGGCGCACTGATTGCCGGGGCGTTGATGGAGGTGATTCCGGAGTCGCTGGAATTGCTCTCAACCACCGGCTCAACCTTCCATCACCATCATATCTTATTGTCCTGTGCCTTGGGGTTTCTGTGTTTCTATCTCGTCGAGCATCTCACCCATCAGCGAGAGACTCCGGCTGAGCAAGCCGCGCACCACGCCCACGCCCCGCACGCCGGTATCTGGGGTGCAACCGGCATTCTGGTGCATAGTCTTTTTGATGGGTTTGCCATAGGCCAGGGCTTTCACGCTGGCGAGCAGGTGGGTTGGGCGATTGCCCTAGGTATCACGCTTCACAAAATAGCGGACGGGGCGAGTATTGTCGGCGTCATGCTCGGGACGCAGCAGACCGTTCGGGCCACCAGAATCATGCTCGTTCTCACCGCCCTGGCTCCACTTGCCGGCGTCTATGCCCAGTCGTTCGTGACCTTTCAAACAGCCCTGCTCGCCCTGTTGCTGGCCTGGTTTGGCGGGGTCTTTCTCTATTTGGGAGCCGGGAGTCTCCTGCCCGCAGCGCACGACGCCAGTCACTCACGCCAGCTTCCGGTGGCCACCCTGACCGGCGTGCTGTTTGTCTATGGGGCACAGCTCCTGACGCATCATTGAGGCGAGTCCGGCCGCGTCGCTATGACTCCGGCCCTGTCCAATTCCTGAATCTCGGCCGGCGTACAGCCAATCTCGGCTAACACCTCGGCGGTATGCTCACCGTACAACGGAGAACGACGCGCCAGCCGGACCGGCGTCGCGGACAGCTTCGCTGCCGGACCCAGCACCCGCACGCTCCCCCCAACCGGATGTTGCATCTCCTGGACCATACCCCGCGCCTGAATATGCGGGTCGGCAAACACCTCGGCGTAATTTGAGATTGGTCCGCACGGCACGCCGATTTCTTCGAGCACGGCGAGCCAGTGTGAGCGCGGCTGCTGCGTCGTGACGGCTTCTATTTCTCGTGTGAGTTGCTGGCGGTTCTGGACGCGGAGACCGTCTTCTGCGTATTCGGGCCGGTCCAGCAGTTCGGGGCGTCCGATGGCCTGGGCAAACTTCTCCCAGGTGCGGGTATTGGCCGCGCCCAAATTGATATAGCCGTCTGCGCAGCGAATGGCTTGATACGGAGCCGACATCCGATGCGCCGAGCCCATGGGCTCGGGGATACCCCCGGTTGAGAAATATTGGGTCGATTCCCAGACCGACAGGGCGACCCCGGCTTCCAGCAGCGAGGTATCAATATATTGGCCCTCGCCGGTTTTGAGCCGATGAATATAGGCGGCCAGAATGGCTTGTTCGGCAAAGAGACCGGCCCCAAGGTCGGTCACGGGAATACCACATTTGACTGGTGGTCCGCCTGCCTCGCCCGTCACCGACATAATGCCGGCCATGCCCTGGGCGACGAGATCAAAGCCGCCTTTGTGCGCATACGGACCGGTTGAGCCAAAGCCGGATACCGAGGCATAGATGAGGCCGGGCTGCTCCTGCTTCAGCCTGCCGTAGTCCAAGCCGAATCCGGCCATCACGCCCGGACGGTAATTCTCCACCACAACGTCAGCCCGTCGCACGAGTGTCCGGGCAATATCCTGGGCGCGGCGGTCTTTGAGATTGAGCACTATACCGCGCTTATTCCGGTTGACCGCCCAATAGCCGGCGCTCTCCATCCCCTGCCGTTGGCCCATGCGCCGGGTAGTATCGCCGCCGGGCGGCTCGACCTTAATGACATCGGCCCCCAAGTCCCCAAGGAGCATGGCGCAAAACGGCCCGGCCATGACCTGGGTAAATTCCAGGACGCGGACCCCCGCGAGTGCTTGTTTCATATCTTCTCCTCATTGCTTCCGGGCTCGCCGTTCTCATACCAAGGATGAACCGGGCAAAACAAGCGCGGACCTGAGTGGATGATCGCTCACGGAACGCTCTGAACCGGAGAAAACAGGCAGGCAAGCAGGCAGAGAAAAGAAGGGGCCGACCGGGAGTCGTCCTTACGAGCGGCGATGCTCGTGGTGACGTCTGGGTTCCTTCTCCCGGGGGCCGTAATTAATAACCCCTTTGTCAATCCGGATAATAAAGCCACAGGTTTGATCCGTACACACCCAGACCTTGAAGTCGAGGTCTGATCCACGCGGACCATAATCGGATAAGGGGACAAGCACTCCTTTTGGACACTTTCGACATCGAGGGAGATCCACGCCAACCACCTCCAAGGGCAACCAATTGAACCTGTCCCTTATAGTATGCCAGAGAAAGGGTTTGAGAGACAAGGAGTTTTTTAAAACCGCGCTACCCATTGAGCAGGGTCCATCTTCTCCCCAGGTGTCCGACTCAGGGCTTTTGACCCTCCAATAAAGGTGGTATGCATCCCTAGGGTGAAGACGTATCAGTATCAATCGGACCAACCGGAATCGACCGTCCGCATACAAAGAGACGAGCAAGGTGGATGACAATGGATGTTTTTAAGCAGGTCGCCGACCAGATTGCCTTTGCGTCCGAGAAGATGAAAAAAGTCAACCTGTTTACGACCGACCGCATGTTCTGCGACGTGTACTGCTTTGAGCCCGGACAGGAACAGACGCCTCACACGCATACCGGCTCCGACAAAATCTATTATGTGCTCGACGGACGGGCCACGGTCCGGATTGGGCAGGAAACCAGGGAACTGGGAGCTGGCGAAATCGCGCTGGCTCCGTCCGGGGCCGAGCACGGTGTCAGCAATACCAGCGCCGACCAAATGACCGTCCTGGTTTTCATGGCCCTAAAACCGTCATAGGGAAGGCATATGGAAGAACGCGACGCCGTCACTGCGGCCAACCAGGCCTTTTACCGCGCCTTTGAAACGCTGAACCTCACCGAGATGGAAAAGGTCTGGCTGCAAGCCAGCCACATCAAATGCATCCATCCGGGCTGGCCGCTCCTGGCAGGCTGGGGGCCGGTGATGGCGAGTTGGCAGCGGATTTTTGCCAATACGCAATCCATGCGGTTTGATTTGACCGATGTCCGCGTCGAGGTGTCGGGCAGCCTGGGCTGGGCTGTCCTCATCGAGAATCTCGAATCGGGCGGACCGGACGGCACCTCCCGCTCACGGATTTTGACGACGAATCTGTTTGAAAAGCGGGCTGGCCAGTGGTTCATCGTGCACCATCATGGCTCGCCGATTTTCGCGCCGCCCACTCCGGCGGCAGATCAACTCCACTAGCGCGACTCACCTTGCTCGTTTCGCCACGCCAATGGTAGAGTAACACGACTGAAAAGAGCCACGAACAGGAGGATTGAGGACGGATGCTGATACCAGCGACTCAGCTGCGCGTGGGGGCGCTCATTATCTATCAAAACGAGCTCCACCGCATCATGGATTTGATACACGTGACCCCCGGCAATAAACGCGGCTTTGTGCAAACCAAACTCCGCAATCTGCGGAGCGGCTTACAAACCGAGCATAAATTCAGCTCGAACGACAAGGTAGACCGGGTCACGCTCGAACAGCGGGAAATGGAATATCTATACGAATCCGGCGAGGAGTACTGCTTCATGAACTCCGAGGATTACGAGCAGCTTACGTTATCGAAAGACCTGCTGGGCGACTCGGTGCATTATCTTGTCCCCAATATGAAGATCACTCTCAATCTGTACGAAGGAGACCCGGTCGGCATCAGCCTGCCGAAGACGGTCGATCTCGCCGTGACCGACACCCCGCCGGCCATGAAGGGGGCCACCGTCACCAACGAGATGAAGCCGGCCACCATGGAAACCGGCCTGGTCGTCCGCGTTCCCGGCTTTATCGACATTGGCGAGTCCATTCGGGTAGACACCGAAACCGGAGCCTATGTCTCCCGGGCCAAATAGGCCGAACCAGCAACACGAGAAGGCAGCGGACATGAAACGTTTTTTCCTGGGTCTGGGTGCCGGCCTGATGCTGGCCCTGGGCGGCCTCGGAGCGGGCCTTGCGGTGCTGCTCTACACGCCGGTGAGCGCCGCCGGCACCACAGTCAAACCGATCCTGCTGATCGACCACGAGCGCATCGCCGTCTGGAAACTCGTGCTGGAGCCCGGCCAGTCCACCAGGCAGCATACCCATCAGTTTGACGAAGTGGTGATTTGCCTTGCCGGTGCAAAGCTCCGGGCAACACAAGCCGGACCGGAGCCCGAACGTCAGACGCATTACCCCGAGGCCGGCCAGGTCATTATGTCCCCGGTCAAAGGCGTGACCCATACGGTGACCAATGTCGGCGACACGCGCTACAGCCAGATATCCATTGAGTTGAAAGAGTAGCCGCTGAGAGTCCGGGCGGGCTACTTGTGACCGCTCAGACTGAGTGCTCCCATGACAGGCGGTCCAGGCCCAGCACGTCGGCCACGGCCAGGGTTTCAACGCCGGGTATCTTTTGGTCGTGCAGGCTCACCAGACGAGGTTCAAAATCCGGGTGGATTTTGCAGAATTCAAACACGCCGCCGAGCTCCCTGAGGTCGGTCGGTGAGGTTTTCACTTCCACCGCATAGCGTTGGTTGAGGGGGCCGATCACCACAAAATCAACCTCGTGGTGTCGGTGCCGCCAATAGAAGGTCTCCCAGCCGGCTTCGAGAAACCGCGCACCAATGGCGTTCTCAAAATACCGTCCAAGACGTTCGGCCTTGAGTGGAGCGGTAATCGGGCGTTCAAAAGCTCGCAGCAGGGCATTATCGTGCATGATGAGTTTGGGGCTGCTTTTCCGACTCCGAAACAGTGAGGCACTATATTTTTCCACGCCGGTCACCAGAAAGGCGTGGGCTAAGAGACGCAGATAATGTTGAAGGGTCGGCAGGCTGCCCCGCTCTTGCAGATTTCCCTGGAGTTTGGGCAAACTTAGCACCTGGGCCGGTAAGGCGACCGCCGCACCAAAGACTTGGCGCAGTAAGGCCGGCGACGCAACAGGGTGCAACTGCAACAGATCTCTGCCCAAGGCCGGTTCGACAATCGCGTCCCTCACATAGGCTCCCCACCGTGAAATATCGGCCAGGAGTGGGACGGCCCCAGGGTAACAGCCAAATTCGATAAACTCTGCGACAGACTGCCCAAAGACACTCTGGGCTTCCTGATAGTTCCAGTGCTCTGCGCGTATCAGCTCGAAACGTCCGGCCAATGTTTCGGTCAAGCCTTTTTCAACAAGTAGAGCCGAAGAGCCGGCCACCACAACTTTTATGTCCGCCCCCCGGTCCCAGGCCGCTTTGAGAGCTGGGGCCCAGTTGGTAATTTTCTGGACTTCATCAATAGCTAAAATCCGCTCTGGGGAGTGCTCGGCCTCGGTCCACCATTCCGCTATGACTTCGGCCGGCAGAGGGGTCGGATAATCCGCAGAGTGATAGACGCCACGGGTACCGAGCGCAGCCTGGAGAGCAGTCGTCTTTCCAACCTGACGGGGCCCAACAACGACTTGGAGATGCGGCTGTTTTTCGGCCAGACGTTCATGGATAATTTTTACAAGGAGACGATTTTTTCCCACGGTGTGGGGAGTTTAGCTCAGTCGTGACAATTTATAAAGTCTATTTTACAAATTGTCACGACTTTTTTCGGCATGAAAATTACGGGATGTCGGCCTGAACACCGGAGAGAGATTTCTACGCACTATCCCCCAAAATAGTTTTTGGGATTTTCAACCGTCATGGTATGGATGGTGCCCTCGCTCACCCCGGCTCTGCTCAGTTGTGGAATGATATTCTTCAGGATGTGGGAATAGTTCCAGTTCGGGCAGGCCTTAATGAACTGTTCCCACGCCTTGCTCGGGCGGCCCATCATGCAGTGCACGGCATCGTGTGACAGCATAATCCGGTCATACCCGACCGCCAGCAGACCGATGAGGGAGGCCAGGCGCATTTTATCGGAGGCAATGGTTTCGACGCCAAAGCGGTCAAAACCGATCCAGGCGCCCCGCTCAAGCACGTCAAAATAATAGCGCATATCACCCACACCACACGCGTGGCCGATCATCACCCGGTTAAAATCGACCCCTTCGTCTTCAAAAACGTCCAGGGTCTCCCGTCCGAACGGACCCAACTCGTCGTTGTGGCACAGAATAGGTAGCCCCGTGGCCTTATGCGTCCGTGCCGCGGCTCGCAAACACGTCTCCTCGTGCTGGCCGATGCTCGTCGCCGTCTCGGTCATGCCCGGAATGCCACCGGTGGCGGTCTTGATGATACCGGCCTTGATACCGGTGTTCCCGATCCCTTCGGTGATCTCCCGCACATACACCTCGGCGATATCGTCCGCCCCAAGACTGCGGAAATGCGGCGGGATGCCCAGGGCTTCGTTGTACAGGCCGGTGGCAATGATGACGTTCAGCCCGGACCGCTCGGCACATTCGGCGGCGAATTCCGGGTCGCGGCCTAATTCCATGGGGCAGGGATCGACAAACGAGGTCACCCCCAGCTCTTTGATCTCTTTGAGCTTTTCGACCGCGCCGTCAAGCTCTTTCTGGCGATCAAAACTGGTATTGTCCCATTCATAACCGGGGAAGCCAGCCGTCAGATGTTCGTGTACGAGCGTAAATCCCAACTCGTCCGAAGTCTTATCACCAAGAACGGTCTGTACCTTTGCCATAGTTCCCTCCTATTACGTTAATCGTTTTCCTCTATCCCAGCCCGGAAAAGATGTATAGGCGCAGCGCTTCGCTTATGCCGCTGCCGGCTGCCAGGTCTGGCGTATGATCTGCAACGCCGCGTCTATATCCGCGTGCGAGATGCCGTAGTGCGTCACGGCGCGGAAGCGTTCGCCACCGATAGCGCCGATCTTGACCCCGGCTTGTCCGAGCACTTCAGCGAAAGAACCGCCGTTGGCGTGGAGGGTCGGCACCGAAAAAATCACCAGATTGGTCTGGACCGTCTCAAGGTCGATGTGTACGCCCGGCAGCTCGGCCAGGCCCTCAGCCAGCCGGCGGGCGGTCCGGTGGTCTTCGGCCAGACGCTCGACCATTTCATTCAGGGCCACGATTCCGGCCGCGGCAATAATGCCAGCCTGGCGCATCCCGCCGCCAACCATTTTCCGATAACGCCGAGCCCGCTGGATAAACTCCCGACTCCCGCACACGAGAGAGCCGACCGGAGCGGACAGTCCTTTGGACAGGCAGAACTGAACCGTATCGACGGCTTGGGTGAGTATCCTCACGTCACAGCCCAGGGCCACGGCGGCATTAAAGATGCGCGAGCCGTCAAGATGCACCGGCACCCCGGCCGCATCGGCCAGGCTCCGCACAGCGCGCAGATACTCGACCGGCAGGACCGTCCCGCCGCAACGATTATGCGTGTTCTCCAAACAGATCAGACCCGGCGGGGCGTAGTGCACATCGGCGGGATATATGGCCCGTTCCACATCCGGCAGGGCGAGTTCTCCGAAACGGCCCGTAGGCACAGTGTGAAAGACCAGCCCACCCAGGGCCGACGCCCCCCCGGCTTCATATTTGAAAATATGGCACTGGTCGCCAAGAATGACGTCCTGTCCCCGGGTGCAGTGGCTGAGCAGGGCGACCAGATTTCCCATGGTTCCACTGCTCACCAGCAGCGCGGCCTCTTTGCCCAGCTTTTCCGCGGCCAGTGCTTCCAGCCGATTGACAGTCGGGTCTTCCCCCATGACGTCGTCACCCAACTCGGCCCGCGCAATGGCCTCGCGCATGGCCTGACTCGGCAAGGTTACCGTATCGCTCCGCAGATCAATCATCGTATTTTCCTCACTCCAATTATCCATTTATCGTCTTATCGCCCGTGCAACCATTCGGTCTCGCGGCGCTCCCGCTTGGTCGGACGCCCGCTTCCCCGGGACCGGGCAGACGGTTGCTCAAAGAAATCAAAGAACTCATCTTTTGGAGGCGGCGGCGAATGGTCTTCATACAGCAGGCGAGCCTCCGTTGCCGGCCCTCGGCGTTCGGATACCGCCAGCACTTTAAGCTTTTTGGGTCCGTGCGGATGGCTGAACTCAAGCATGTCGGCCGCCCGCACCAGCTTATGCGGTTTGGCCGTATGCCCGTTGACCTCGACCTTCCCGCCCTCACATGCCTCGGCCGCCAGCGAACGGCTCTTATAAAACCGCGCGGCCCACAGCCAGCGGTCGGCCCGCACCGCCGGCGCGCTCGTATCGAGTATCGAGTCAGGCGTTTTTTTCGCTCTTCGACTCATGGAGGAAATGCCTCACGCGGAGAGCGCCCTACCCGCCAAACGCATCCAGAACCGCGTTGACACCTCGCTCATAATCTCCGTCAATCGCGGTCGGATACAGGATCACATACGACGCCCCGGCCCGCTCAAACTCTTCAACCTTCTTCTGGCACTCCTGCGGGCTGCCCAGGGCGGCAACCTGCTCGGCCATTTCTTCGGACACCGCTTCGGCGGCCGCCGCCATGTCGTTCTTTTCGGCCGCCGCCATAATACCGGCCGCTTCTCTCTCAAAGCCCTGGCGGACAAAGAGGCGGTTGTAATACGGCATGCGGCCATAAAAAGACAAGGTTTGCCGTACGGAACGCAGCGCAACCGCTTTATCCTCGCACAAGCAGCAGTGCATGATGAGCCCGATGGAGACATCCGCGGGTGAACGCCCCGCCTCCCGCGCACCGGTCGCAATCCCTTCCACCACTTCGTGCAGCCCGTGCGGCGCGTAATTCAGCGGCAGGCTGCCATCGGCCAGTTCACCGGTCAGGTGAATGCTCTTGGGCGAAATACCGGCCAGATAAATGGGAATCTTGTTATCGGCCTTCATCGGCGGCAGCCCCAGCGCCGCCGCCGCCTCATCTTTCCCATCAAAGATATTCCGCACCGCCTGCACATATTCTCGCAGGGCGGTCAGCGGCTTGGCCATGTCTATACCGAACATGCTGTTTAAGGGGACATGACTGGTGCCCAGGCCGAGCAAGAGCCGCCCCGGCGCCAGCCGATCGATGGTCATGGCGTGCAGGGCCGCAATGAGCGGGTTGCGCAGATAGAGGTTGGTAATACCCGTACCGACCTGAATTTTCGAGGTCACGGACGCCAGGTGCTGGGCGAGCGCCAAGGAGTCGGTAAACGATTCCGTTACCAGGAAATTGCGCAGACCACGCTCCTCTGCCTTCTTGACATAGGCGGTGTACTGCTCCAAGGAGCCTGGAGCCATATTGCTCATTATCAACATACCGGGCGTTGCCATACACAGTCCTCCTGAGGTGAGATCAGCTCTTCAAATCACAAGCCGACGGAAGCCGCAACGGAACACGGCTACTCGTCAGCAAGGAGCGGCGTAGCGTTTTGCGCCAGCCCACCGAGCTCTTCTTTAACGGCCACCCCGCTCAGTTGCGCCCGCCGCATGCGGTCGGCCAGACGCAGGATACGCTCAGCGGCTTCTTCAACAGCCACGCCGCGGGCATGAATGTTGGAGATCAGATTGCGCTCGGCATCCGTATGTCCGCCACGGGGACGATAGGCCATATACGCCGACAGGCTCTCCGCGGTCAGCAGGCCGGGCCGCTCGCCAATGAGGAGCACCAGGACGACCGGAGCAAGCACCTCGCCAATATCGTTCAGCACCCCGACGCGGCAATAGCGGACGGCAAAGGGCCGGCCAAAGCGCCAGCCACGTTTTTCCGCACCGGCATGGAGCAACGGCAACAGGTGGGGCAGCTGTCTGATAACGGCAGCGACCGAGAGCCCGTCGCCGATAACAACCTGGAGATCGGCGCCCGCCGCGCAACGGCTCGCGACCTCCGTCCGGGCGTGCTCACCGAGTCGGCGGCCCAGGTCGGGACGCATCAGATATTCGGCTTTGCTCCGCGCCTGGCTGGAGACGGCAAACAGCTCCCAGGCGTGCAGAAAGTCCGGCCCAAGGTCCCCTTCCCAATCGATATCGGTCTGCACCGCGTCCCTGGCCGAGGCATGATCCGCACGCAGGCTGAGCTGCGTCTGCGTCCGATAAGCCGACCCGGACCGACCGGTAAATATCCGGGCCGGGGTCCGCGTCCGAATTGCAGCCAGCGGGTCGCGATTGTCCGATGTCGCAGGAGTCTTCATCATACTCACGGCTACGCAATCAGCCTGACACCTTCCTCCAGGCGTTGTCGAGCGGAACTATCCGATGTCACCAGGCCCCCGTTCCGCACGATGTCCATCTGCTCCAACCAGGCCAAGAACTCCGGGGCCGGCCGTAAGCCGAAGAGCTGACGGGCACCGAGGGCGTCGTGAAAGCTGGTCGATTGATAGCTAAGCATCACATCATCGGCGCACGGAACCCCCATAAAATAATTACAGCCGGCCGCGGTCAGCAGCAGCAAGAGATTATCTGCCGAGTTCTGGTCAGCCTGGGCGTGGTTGGTGTAACACACGTCACACCCCATGGGCAGTCCGAGCAGCTTGCCCATAAAATGATCTTCCAGACCGGCGCGCACGATCTGGCGTTCGTCATATAAGTATTCAGGCCCGATAAAGCCCACGACCGTATTGACCAGAAAGGGCGCAAACGCGCGGGCCACGCCGTAGGTTCGGGCTTCGAGCGTGAGTTGATCCACGCCGTGATGGGCGTTGGCCGACAGCGCACTGCCCTGCCCGGTTTCAAAATACATGACCGCGTCGCCCACCCAGGCCACCTCACGACTCCGGTGGTGTTCGAGCACACGCTCGCGGCCCTCACGTAGAATGTCCAGATTAATCCCAAAACTCGCATTGGCCGCTTGCGTCCCGGCAATAGACTGAAACAGCAAATCCACGGGTGCGCCCCGCTCCAGGCTGTCGAGCTGGGTACTGATATGCGCCAGGCAGCAGGCTTGGGTGGGGATGTCATAGGCTGCAATCAAACGCTGGAGCCCGTGCAGAATCCGGCTGACCGTTTCCACGGACTCGGTCGCCGGGTTCACGCCGATGACGGCGTCCCCACAGCCAAACAGCAAACCATCAATTGCGGACAGCAGGATTCCGCCGAGATCGTCAGCCGGATGATTGGGCTGCACCCGAATGCCCAGGACGCCGGGTTGGCCCAGGGTATTCCGACAGCGCGTAATATTACGGATTTTGCTGGCCGCCACAACCAGGTCTTTGTTGCTCATCAGCTTGGTGACCGCCGCCGCCACCTCCGGGATAATGGCCCAGTGGAGGGCGCCCAAACGCGCGCCGTCCTGGTCCTCGTCCAGCACATACTCACGCAACTCGCCGACCGTCAGATGGGCGAGCGGACGGAACGCCGCCTGGTCGTAGGTCTCAAGAATCAGCCGGCTGACCTCGTCTTGGGCGGGGTCTATGAGCGGATTCGCCACGATGTCCGACAACGGGATATCGGCCAGGACCAGCTTGGCCGCAACCCGTTCCTGCTCGGAGCTTGCGGCAACCCCGGCCAAGCGGTCGCCCGACTTGTCTTCGTTGGCCTTGGCAAATACCTCGCGCAGCTCGGCGAAGGAAAAACGCTGGCCGCGAACGGTGGTGGAGTAGCTCATACGACGCATCCTGTCGGCTGTGCCCAACGTCTCAAGGGGAGGACTCTGCCAAGCGCATCGTCCGCAATCGCAAGGAATTCGTCACCACCGAAACCGAACTCAGCGCCATGGCGGACGCAGCAACCATAGGATCGAGCAGAACCCCAAAGAACGGATAGAGCAGCCCGGCGGCCAGGGGAATCCCGGCGGTGTTATAGGCAAAGGCCCAGAATAAATTCTGCCGGATGACCTGGACCGTTCGCCGCGACAGTTCAAGGGCTGTCGCCACGCCGCTCAATTCACCGCGCAGCAGCGTAATATCCGCCGCCTCAAGGGCAATATCCGTCCCGCTCCCCACGGCAATGCCGACCGTGGCTTGGGCCAGGGCCGGGGCATCATTGATCCCGTCGCCGACCATGGCGACGGCAGCGCCGTTGGCCTGGAGGCGCGCAATCTCGGCCGCCTTCTCCTCGGGTAAGACTTCGGCCAACACCTGGGCAATGCCGGCCTGACGGGCAATCGCCTGGGCGGTGTGGCGATTGTCTCCGGTCAGCATGACCACTTCGAGCCCCATGTGCTGAAGCCGACGGACGTCTTCGGCAGCCTGAGGCTTGAGCGTATCGGCGACCGCGATCAGCCCGACGACCCGCCGGTTGACCACAACATAGAGCGGCGTCTTGCCCTCGCGCGAGAGGCGCTCGCCGTGTTCCGGCAGGTCGGCAGACTGCATGCCGCGCTGGGCGAGGAGCCGCCGGCTGCCAACCAAAACCAGCTTTCCCTCTAGCCGGGCTTCCACGCCGTGTCCGGCCAGGGCCACAAACGACTCGACCGGCCCGAGCGTTATGCCCCGCGTCTGGGCGTGTTGCACGACGGCCTGTCCCAGCGGATGCTCGCTGTGCCATTCTGCCCGCGCGGCCACCCGCAGGACTTCTGCGCGGCTCAGCCTTGCCCGCTCGGGCAGCGCCTCGGACGGAATGACCTCGGTCACCGCCGGCTTTCCGGTGGTCAGGGTGCCGGTTTTGTCGAAGACCACGGTGGTCAGCGTATGCGCCCGCTCCAATATCTCTCCGCCCTTGATGAGCACGCCGGACTCGGCCCCGCGCCCGGTGCCGACCATGATGGCGGTCGGGGTGGCCAGGCCCAGCGAACACGGGCAGGCAATGATCAGCACGGCCACAAAGGTCATCAGGGCAAAGCTGAGAGACGGCTCCGGCCCGAGCATCAGCCACAGGCAAAACGTGACAACGGCGGTCGCAATAACCGCCGGCACAAAATAGGCCGCAATCGTGTCGGCCAAGCGTTGAATCGGCGCTTTTGAGCCCTGGGCCTGGCGGACGAGATCGATGATGCGCGCCAGGGCGGTCGCTTTGCCCACCTTGGTCGCCAGCACGGTCAGGGCACCCATGGTGTTGAGCGTCGCACCGGTTACGCTGTCTCCGGTCTGCTTTTCAACCGGCAGACTCTCACCGGTCAGCATGGATTCGTCAACCGCGGATGAGCCGGCCTGGACGATGCCGTCTACAGGAATGGACTCACCGGGCCGGACGAGGACCCGGTCGCCGACCCGGACCTGTTCGACCGAAACGGTTTCTTGTTCCCCCTCTCCGCGCAACAGCGTCGCCGTTTTGGGTTGCAACTGGGCCAGCCGCCGAATGGCTTCGGTCGTTCTTCGCTTTGCCCGCGCTTCCAGCAAACGACCCAGCAGGATCAGGGTAATAATCACTGCGGCAGTATCGAAATACATCTGGGGACGCTGGCCGACTGTCACAAAAAAACCGGGCGCAAACACCGCCACCGTACTGTAGAGATAGGCCGCCGAGGTCCCGACCACGATCAGGGTATTCATATCGCTGGAGCCATGCCGCGCCCTGGCCCAGGCGCTCCGGTAGAACTGTCCGCCGACCCAGAACTGGACCGGAGTGGTGAGGACGAACAGCCACACCGGGACACCAAACGGCAGGAAAGACAAGAGCGGGGTCATGCTCCCCAGCAGGATCACGACGGTCAACAGGGCGCTGACGACTAGCTTCCTTTTCAGCCGGAGGTAGTCGTCCCGGTGTTGGCGCTCGACTTCCTCTTCGGCGGCCTCTCCGCGTTCGACCATTTCAAAGCCGCTTGAGGCAACCGCCGCGCCAAGGCCGGGCAAGCCGACCTGAGCGGACCGATATTCCACCAGGGCTTCTTCACTCGCCAGATTGACGCTCGCCCGCAGGACACCCGGCGTTTGGGACAGGGCCCGTTCGACCTTGGCAACACACGCGGCACAGTGCATGCCGCGAATGCCGATGCGGGTCGAGGTAGGATTTTGTGCGGCTTCAGCCTGATTTGCCACTTCGCCCATAATTAGTCCGCTGCTGTCTATCATAGCAGGCTCCCATCCACACAATATCATACACCCCAGACCCCGATACGGAGTCAAGACGGATTCAAATCTTCTGCGCAGGATGCAAGAGGTAGGAGTATGGCAGAAGAAAGATGAAGAGCGTATCCTAAGCGCTATGCGTCAAATCAAGGTCATTGTTGAAAAGAATTCGGATGGCTACATCGCGTATCCGCTGGGTGTCAAAGGAGTGGTTGTCGGACAGGGGAATAGCTATGAAGAGGCCCTTGCTGATGTCAAGTCAGCCATCCAATTTCATATTGAAAGTTTTGGCAACGAAGCCCTAGAGACAGCCTATGAGGGCGCTTAACAAGAAACAATAAAGGAGAACATCATGGATGCGAAGTCTGGCGCGCAGGAACGATTCAGGCAAGCTCAAGATGACCTGATTGCTCTGAGTCATCGGATTCACGCCCATCCCGAGCTTGGTTTTGAGGAGGAGAAGGCCTGCGCCTGGATTGCCGAAACGCTCAGCGATGCCGGCTTTAGTGTTGAAACCGGCATTTGCGATATGCCAACCGCTTTTGTGGCCCGCGCCGGCAGCGGCCCGTTGCATATTACCATCTGCGCCGAATACGACTGCCTGCCCGGCATCGGTCATGCCTGCGGTCATAATATCATCGCCGCGTCCGCGGTCGGCGCCGGGATTGCGGCGGCTCGGGTCGCGGACGAGGTGGGTCTGAGCGTGAGTGTACTCGGCACCCCCGCCGAAGAAGCCGGGAACGCCGGGGGTAAGATTCTCCTCCTGGAACGGGGCGCATTCACAGACGCCCAGGCCGCCATGATGGTCCACCCCGCCCCTATGGATGTGGTTGACCCGTCCATTATCGCCTGCTCCATGTTTCACGTGCACTATACGGGCAAGGCCGCCCATGCTTCGGCTTTTCCAGAACACGGCATCAACGCGGCTGACGCCTTGACGCTGGCCCAAACGGCTATCGGTCTGCTGCGCCAGCACATTCGCTCAACGGACCGTATTCACGGTATTATCACCCATGGTGGGGACGCCCCGAACATCATCCCGGCTCAGACCGAGGCCAAGTATATTGTCCGCGCCAAAACCCTGGACGAGTTGGATAGCATCAAGGAAAAGGTCCGGCGCTGCTTTGAAGCGGGCGCCCTGGCAACCGGGGCAAGGCTCGAAATCGTTGGCGGAGACAAGCCCTATGCGGAGCACCGCTCCGATATGGAGATCGCGCAGCTCTACCAACGTAACTCAGAAGCGCTCGGGCGCGTTTTCCCAGAACGTGGTCCGGCAATCGAGCGCGCCGCGGGTTCAACGGACATGGGTAATGTGTCTTTGGCCCTGCCCTCGATCCACCCGTTTATCGGGATAGACTCGCTGCCGGCCGTGAATCACCAACCCGAATTCACGGCACACTGTGTGACGCCGGCCGCGGACAAAGCCCTGATCGACGGCGCCCTGTCCATGGCCTGGACGGCTATTGATATGGCGACGGATGAGCGGATACGTGACCGACTGCTACGGCGGAAAACCTCCGGGGCGATCGCCTAGGGTATTATCCACCCAGGAGGGCAAAGCCCAGCAGCGCCACGGCAAAGTAGGCGGCGATCACCGCCGCACCGGCATAGTCCTGGGCCAGGCGTTGGCCGAAGAACAGGGACAGCAACGAGACGGTTGCGAACACCAGCCCCCACACGGCCAGACTCGTTCCCATACCGAGCAGGAGCATCAGCACGCCCAGGCCGCTCAACACGCCGGCCAGCGATTCGAGGACCGTAATGGTCCAGAACATCGCCGGGACCATGCCGGCCAGCGGACTATTGGAGAAATGCCCGCTGAAAAACTCGATATTCCCCGCGCTATCAACCCACTTGTCGGCGGCTGATTGCAAAAAAGCGATGGCAAAAAAAGCCGAAACAGCGAGCTGTCCACACCAGACGGTATCCATGCGCAATCCTCCTTCTTTTTTCTCGCTCTCACACACGCCCTGCCCCCATGTACCACGTTCTTTACAATCCGTCGATTTGGAAGGACCTTTTCTCCTGGACGCCGGAGAAGGACGTGTGGTAAGGCAGACAGAGAAAAAGGAGTGTTTATGGATACCAAGGACGGAGCCCAGGAACGATTTGAGCAGGCACGAGACGAACTCATTGCCCTGAGTCATCGGATTCACGCCCATCCGGAAATCGGCTTTGAAGAAGAGCAGGCTGCCGGCTGGCTGTCGGAAACGCTGGCCGACGCGGGCTTCTCGGTTGAAACCGGCATCTGCGATCTGCCGACCGCGTTCATCGCCCGGGCCGGGAGTGGACCGCTGCATATCGGCATCTGTGCCGAATATGACAGCCTGCCCGGGATCGGCCATGCCTGCGGTCATAATATTATTGCCGCGGCCTCGGTTGGGGCCGGGATTGCCGCGGCAAAAATTGCGGACGAGGTGGGTCTGAGCGTGAGCGTGATCGGCACCCCGGCAGAAGAAGTGTGTGACGCCGGGGGGAAAATTCTCCTGCTCGAACGCGGCGCGTTTGCGGGCCTGCACGCGGCGATGATGGTCCATCCCGCACCGCTGGACGTGGTCGAATTCCCCATTATCGCCGCCTCCATGTTTGAGGTGTGTTACCACGGCAAAGAGGCGCATGCCTCGGCCTTTCCCGAGCGTGGCATTAATGCCGCGGATGCCCTGACCGTCGCCCAAACCGCCATTGGTCTGCTCCGCCAACACATCCGCTCGACGGATCGGATTCACGGCATGATTACCAAAGGGGGTGACGCGCCCAACATCATCCCGGCCCACACCGCGGCGAAGTATATTGTCCGGGCGAACACCCTGGCGGACCTCGACGGGATCAGGCAGAAAGTCGTCAGGTGCTTTGAAGCCGGCGCGCTGGCAACCGGCTCCAGGCTCGAAATACACGGCGGTGAAAAACCGTATGCGGAGATGCTGCACGACCCGGATATGGCCGCCGCCTATCGTCGGAATGCCGAAGCGCTGGGCCGGGTTTTTCCACCGGTTGATGTGTCTCTCAAACGGGCGGCGGGCTCAACCGACATGGGCAATGTCTCTCTTGCGATGCCCGCCATTCACCCCGCCATTGGGATTGATTCGCTGCCGGCCGTCAACCATCAGCCCGAGTTTACCGCGCACTGCGTAACCGAGGCCGCGGATAAGGCCATTATTGACGGGGCGCTGTCACTGGCCTGGACCGCGGTTGACCTAGCGACAAACGCGCCAGTCCGAGGTCGGCTCTTGGACCGCATCATGAAGGTCGAGTGAAGTCGATGGCTTGAGGTCCTCACCCTACGCGCTAAATGCTTGCCGGCGTCACCGCCAGACCGGGGGTATCCACCCGAGTACGGAAAATCGTGCCCTTGCGGTCCGGCGCTTCGGTATTATCCGCCGTCACAATATACAGCTCGCGCCGGTCCGCGCCGCCGAAACATAAGCTCGTGACCGCCTTGGCCGGCACCTCAACCTTCCGGTCTTCCTTGCCCTCAGGCGTGTAGCGCAGGGCACAGCCACCGCCATAGACCGCCACCCACACGTAGCCGTCCTCATCAACCGCCAGGCCATCGGGCACCCAATCGGCGGGTAGACTGGCCAGAACGCGGCGATTTTTCATCGACCCGTCAGCCGCCACGTCGTGCAGGATAATATGACGCGGCACGCTGTCCGAGTGATAGAGCTTGCTGCCGTCCGGTGAGAAGCCAATGCCGTTGGTGACGCCGACATCGCCGTATAGTTCGACCGCCGAGTCCTCGCCCGCCAGCCGCCATAACTCACCCGGGATCTGGGCCTTGAGCTTGAAGGGGTCGGAGCGCAGCGAGCCGACCAGGACCCGGCCCTGAGAATCCGTAAAGAGATCGTTAAAGCCGGGAATATCGTCGCGCTGGAACAGGATGCGCGTCGTGCCGTCCTTGACGTGACACACGTTCTTGCCGGAGATGACCAGGCCGCCAGCGGCGTGCAGGGCGATGCCACCCACCCCGCGCCGACGCGGCACAACAGTCGAGATTGCTCCGCCTGGGGCGCGGCAGTACACCCCGCCGTTGGTCACGTCACTGAAGTATAAATTATCCGCGGCGTCCACCCGCGGGCCTTCGAGCAGTCCGTAGCCGGAAGCGATGGTCTCAAGCATATCTCCTCCTTTGTGTTTCAGCCCGGTTCGGGCAAGAGTGCAGGCTATAAGATGACTCTCGACTGTCAAGAGTGAAGGCAGGGGTCAGGCTTGCGCCGAGTCGTCCGACAAGACTATAGAGCAGGAAGAGAATATATTGCTTGGTCACTATGCTTTACCGCTAAGGAGGGGACTATGGCGTTCAATCCCAAACACTCCAGTCACATCATTACCGAGGGCCGCGACCGCGCCGGGGCGCGCTCCATGTTCAAGGCCATCGGCTTTACGGATGACGATCTGGCCAAACCGCTGGTCGGCGTGGCGCATACCTGGATTGAGACCATGCCGTGCAACTTCAATCAGCGCCGGCTGGCCGACAAGGTCAAGCAGGGCGTGCGGGAGGCCGGCGGTACGCCCATGGAAATCAATACCATCTCCATCAGCGATGCCGTCACCATGGGCACGGTGGGCATGAAAGCCTCCCTCGTCAGCCGCGAGGTCATTGCCGACTCGATTGAACTGGTCGGTCGGGGATATCTGTTTGACGCCATGGTCATGATCGTGGGCTGCGACAAGACCATTCCCGCCGGGGCACTCGCCCTGACCCGCCTCAATGTCCCAGGGCTGTTGTTGTATGGCGGCTCGATCGCGCCGGGCCGCTTTCAGGACAGAGACGTGACCATTCAGGACGTGTTCGAGGCCGTTGGGGCCAATGCCGCCGGACGCATGAGCGACACCGACCTCAAACATATCGAAGACTTCGCCTGTCCGGGAGCCGGCGCCTGTGGCGGACAGTATACCGCCAACACCATGGCCACCGTCATGGAATTCATCGGCCTGTCGCCCATGGGCACGGGCAGCGTGCCGGCAACCGACGCGCGCAAAGACGCGGTTGCGGTCGAGTGCGGACAGCGGGTGATGGACCTGCTCAACAAAAACATCCGCCCGCTGGATATCCTGACTCGTCAGGCGTTTGAGAACGCCATTGCCTGTGTGGCCGCAACCGGCGGATCAACCAACGCGGTGCTGCATTTACTGGCAATGGCGCGCGAGGCCGGTATTCCGCTCGGTATTGACGATTTTGATACGGTCAGTCGCCGCACCCCGCTGATTGCCGACCTCAAACCCGGCGGGAAATATGTGGCCACCGATGTGGATAGAGCCGGCGGCATCCAACTGATTGCCCAACGTTTGGTTGAGGGCGGCCTGATTGACGGCGGACAACTGACCGCCAGCGGGGAAACCCTGGCGGTTGAGGCGGCAAAAGCCGTTGAAACACCGGGCCAGGATGTCATTCTGCCGCTGGCCCAGCCGCTCAAAGACACCGGCGGTCTGGTCATTCTGCGGGGCAATCTCGCGCCTGACGGCTGTGTCATCAAAGTCGCCGGGCATGAGCGCCCGTATCATCGCGGGCCGGCGCGGCTGTTCGAGTGCGAAGAAGACGCCATGGCCGCGGTCACGCAGCGTCGCATCACAGCGGGCGATGTCGTGGTCATTCGCTATGAGGGCCCGAGAGGCGGGCCGGGCATGCGAGAGATGTTGGGCGTGACCGCAGCCATCGTGGGCGAAGGGCTCGGCGACTCCGTGTCCCTCATCACGGACGGACGCTTCAGTGGGGCGACGCGCGGCCTCATGGCCGGTCATATTGCGCCGGAAGCCGCAGTTGGCGGCCCTATCGCTATTCTCCGGGAAGGCGACGTGGTGGTGATCGATATTGAAAACCGCCAGCTCAACGTTGAGTTGAGCGATGCCGAGATACAAACCCGTCTGGCCGACTGGCAGCCACCGGCCCCGCATTACACCGCCGGCGTGTTCGCCAAATACGCCGCCCAGGTCACCTCCGCCTCCGAGGGCGCGGTTACCCAGCCGGGCAATAGCTGATACAAGAGGTTCAGATGGTAACTTCCGAACAAGGCGGACGAGCTGAAAGACTACTGTCATGACCTCTCAAGCAGTATTGGAATCCATTGCGAACAGTCTTGTCACAGCCGGTATCTACAAGAATGAAGAGGCCGCCCTCAGAGCCTTAGCAGTTGAGCTTATCGAGCGGAAAGTCTTGACCTATCGAGATCAGATACAGACATTCGAAGAGAGATATCAGCACACGCTTGATCAGCATACCGAGGTGCTGAAAGAGACGGCATCCATGCAGGAAGAAGACGAGTGGATGGAGTGGAAAGGAGCGACTGTCATGTTAGAGGCATGGCAGCAAGCTCTCCGGGATGTGCTCGATAGTGCCCACTGATTTCAGCCTCCAGCAGATCACCAACCTCCTGACAGTCTCACCTCTCGTCTCTTCATGGCAGGTCTTGCTCACTGATGAGACAGCGCGCCGTTCAATCCATAAAATTCGTTGCCAACTTCTCAAACCGACGGATTTTTTAGAGATTTACGAAAGAGGATCTATCGTTACGTCACCATCGTTTACAACCGTTAGCATCACGCGGTTTCCGTAGAGCAATGACATACCGATTAGCGGACTACCTTCTGTTTCTAAAGCAAGCACTTCGCGCTGGTGGCTATGCCATACCACTTTCGCAAGATACACATCCAGCACCACAGTGTTCCCGTCACCAAGGGTGGCCCGTCGATTTCCTGCCAGTTGAAGTTGGAGATGGCTGACTACATCACTCGGCAGGGTCAGATAGCCATTGAAGCCCGTATCAATCACTGCCTCAGCTTTTTCTCTGATCTGCTCTGAGCCAACAATTTCCAATTCGATAACAGCTCCTCGGTTCGCTGTAATCTGTCCAGTCATCATTGTGTTTCCACCGAGAAACCACCACCAATGCGATAGGCAGTTGGAAAGCCAATCCGCAAACCGTAAATAACTGCATTGGGATGGGTGGCCAGCAACTGTTGCGTTGCGACCAAATCGTCCTCGTCAATTTCGTAATCACCTGTTTCAATGTCGATAACCAAGAACAGGCCTTTGTGCTGAGGGTCTACCTTATTCCGAATCTGCCGCACATACATTGCTTCCCCCCGCGATTCGACTTCTTGAGGCGTATACTTAGTATAGGGCATGAATATTTTCTCCTTACATAGGGTAGTGAATATAAACGTTGGTTAAACATTGTTTTTATCTTTCTTGAAAGAACTTTTCATACGACGAAATAGCCCTATTATCAAAGCGAGCAGACCACCCACTACAGCGGCGACGATTCCTTTACCCACAATCCGCTCCCAATCGATTCCCGTTATCGGAGAACTCCTCTGGACGGAATCGGATGTGGCCGTTTCGTTGGATACTAAGAGTGAATTTACCCATTCCTTGGACTTTGACCTAACCCAATCAACATCATCTTGTGTTTCATAAACACTGTAAACGTATGTGAACAGCATCTTGCCCCTAGTTAAAATGAATGAACTTCCCACAGCGACGATGGAATCAAGTTCTTCCCCTTCTGTAGCAACTCGGTATTTCATCAAATTTGTGAACCCAAAAGCATTTGGTTGTTCGAGAAAGACACCTAATGATATATTCTCTCCAAGTTTCATTTTTAGCAATAAATCATACTCCTTAGACATTTTTTTAGTGGCGTCTTCAAGTAGGCTATCAATCTTATCTTTATGCTTGTTGAAGAGTACGTTCTGTTGATCCTTAAAATGAGTTACCAATTTTTAAAAATCCGTATTGGAAATATTTGCGGCTTCCAGTCTTCGGGAAACTTGTAAAAGTATATAGCGCTCCAATATAGGCGATTCGCTCTTCACTATTCTTCCTAAATCTTCTTCTGATACGAACACCGCTAAAAGACGATTAGTTGACGGTGTTCCCATTTCCGCAATTTCTCGTGTTTCAGAAGAGAGAGAACTAATCTCGTAGAACCTATTTGGTGCTTGAACGTCAATTTTTACGCCACCGACATCAACTTCTACATTCGCGTCCGCGATTGCTGGATTGGCAGCAAGCAAGAACAAAAGCCAAAATGACTGAAGATATCGCCTCATTTCAATTCTCCCAGTGTCGAAAAGCATATCGGACTTAACGTGGCTTCGTCGTAGGTAAAGCAATCGAACCATCCATGGTACGACGCGCTGTGCCTGCCGCCTTGAAAATTTCCGCCTGCCCGGTAACTGCGGCAGTGTGTTCAACAGCAACCACAACTTCATGAAGTTTCAGAAACACAGCCTCGGCAAACTCCTGCCGCTTCGATGGGGACAGATGACCGCGCATCATGAAGCGACTGGCGTTGGGGTCACACAGTTCCATAGTAGTTTCATAAGCGCCATGCACGTATTTATCGTAGATCATGTTAAGGAACCTAAGGACGGGAAGCGATTGCTCACTGTCTACATTCGCGCTCTCAGACAAAAAACTGCCTACTTCCTTGAGCAGCTTCTCGCGGCTTACGTAGCGGGTGCGATCGGTTGCTTCCAATTCCTCTGGCGTTTTCGGTATTGGAGTAAAATACTGCTTCACACAAGTCTGCACGGCGTGTGGCAGTTCGCCCTCCCTATTCAACGCACTGCTAATAGCCATAATTTCGGTGCAAAAGTCGGAGACTATTCTCAACAGGACGGCACATTCTACCACGTAGCCGAGGTCGGCAAGAATGAGCGCCGCACGAATACCGCTCACGGCTCGAACGCACTTTCCAATCATGACCGTATGTGGTGTGTGTTTGCGCAACTCAAGCCGACTCATCCCCTGTCCAGTGTTAATTATACGAGGCGGCATCAGAGGAGCGGCGAGTTCGTTCACCCATCCGTCGAGCTTGTCAATCAGGTTTCGCGCAAAGCTGAAGTCTGTTGCCATTGCTTCCTTCCTGTATCACGATTGTTACCGTAGCCATCATATCGTCTATTCCTATATCTTCGAGATTTGGCGTATTCGCCCGCTCTCTTTATCATGAGGCACGACAAGTAGGGATGAGGATACGCAGCCAACTCTCGAAACTGTGAACGGGAGTACACCCTGTCCCCAACGCCGGTTCGCTTGCGTAGTCTCAGGCAGGTGGGCTATAAGGGGACATCTTACCCAGATCGGCATCGGTATGACGATGCACAGCAAAGGAGGCTCCGTATGAGTGACGCGAATAAGGGTGTTGTCTTGGGTTTCTTTGAGAATTTTTCCGGCGGGAATTTTGACGCCGCCCTGGACCTGATGACCGACGACGCCACGTGGTGGGTGGCCGGCAAGTTCGAGCTGTCCGGCACCAAGACCAAAGCGGAGTTCGGCGAACTGGTCAAAGGCATTGGCGCGGCCATGCCGAACGGCCTGAAAATCACGCCCAAAGGTGTGATTGCCGAGGGGGACCGGGTGGCGGTTGAAGCCGAGTCGTATGGCGAGTTGGCCAACGGCAAGGTCTATAACAACCAGTATCACTTTCTGGTCGAATTATCGGACGGCAAAATCACAGCCGTGCGGGAATACCTGGATACCATCCACGCCAAAGAAACTCTGGTTGGCTAATATCTCATAAGGGCGACGCTCCCGTCGCCCTTATTCCGGGATGGCAAATCCGCCCGGCAACCGGGTGTTGGAGTTCCGCCCCTCCAGCCGCTCCCGGAACACGATGCTGGCCCACTGCAGATAGGGCGCATCTTCCACCTTTTCGACCGCGTCGGCCTTAATCCCGCTGATCTCGGACTCGCCATCCTGGGTTCTTTTAATGAGGAACACGCCGGTGACTCTACAAATCTGACCCAGCTCGCACGAGGAAGTGCCCGGGATGAAAACTGGGATCGTCCCGCTGCCGTCTGCGAGCTTGAACTTCTGGTAGGTCCGTGCCCCATAGCGGGTGGTCAGGGTGGTCACCTGTCCGGTCACACTCACGAAGCGTCGATCAAACTGCGCCTGATCGGCCAGCAGCTCGCGTACCGCATAGGTGGTGGCCGTATAGGCGGGGGGTGCTGCCTGCTCGTCGGTCGGCGCCTCGGCTACCGGTACTGCCGCGGTTTCCGCCTCGACCGGTTCAACCGTCCCGGCCACAATCCCGCTCACCTCGCCCGTTCCGTCATTGGTCGGCTTCACCAGAAACACGCCATCGACCTCATACGATTCACCTTCAGTCAGCAACCCGACGCCACGCATAAACACCGGGATCTCGCCGCTGACATCGTGCAGCTTGAACCGCGTGGAGGGATTCTCGCCCTCGGTGACTCTCAGGGTCGTGACCTCACCCGCAAGGCTGACCGCCAGTCGATCAAACGCAGCCGGGTCCTCCAACAGGTCAGCCACCAAGAGACCTGGGGGGTCATCCATGCTCGTTTCTTCAAATTCCGCCAACTCGTCCTCCAGTTCTTGCGGGGCGAACTCCTCAGCCGCTTCATCTTGCGCGAACTCCAGGGGTTCTCCCGTCAAGGCTTCCTCCCCCAGGGGCAGAACGGTCTGGCCCACGATCCCGCTGATCGGCGCCGAGCCGTCACTGGTCGGTTTGACCAGAAACACCCCGCCAACCTCATACGACTCGCCCTCGGTCAGCGCCTGAACACCACGCATAAAGACCGGGATGGTCTTGTCCGCGTCGCCCAGCTTGAACTTGGTGTACGGTTTTTCGCCCTCCTCAACGCTGAGGGTGGTGACCTGACCGGCCACGCTGACCTCTTGCCGGTCGAACGCGGCTGGGTCGGAGAGCAGCTCGTCAACGCTTTGGGGCCAGGTCGGCACGGGCAGGAGCAGGCCGAGCAGCACCGCCAGCCCCACGGCGCTCCGACGAAAAAGGCAGCCCCCTGGGGCTGCCCCTACGCTTGTGTCCTGAAGGGCCGTAAACCAACGCACTCGCAATGTTTCTCCTTTGGGTCGCTGTTTGGCCTAGGGCCAGAACATTTTCTTTGCCGCGTGTTGCAGCTCAGGCTGGAAGTCGGGATGCGCAATGCTGATCAGGGCCTCGGCGCGCTGGCGTTGCGTTTTCCCCTGAAGATTCACCATGCCAAACTCGGTCACCACATAGTCCGTGTACTGGCGGGGCGTGGTCAGCGTACTCCCCGGCTCCAGCATGGGAACAATACGGGACAGCGAGCCTCGGCGCGCCGTGGACGGCAGCACCATGATCGACCGCCCCCCCTCCGAGTACATCGAGCCCATCATAAACGTCATCTGCCCGCCGATACCGGAGTACATTTGCGGGCCGAGCGACTCGGCCGCGGCCTGCCCGGTCAGGTCGATAGACAGGGTGCTGTTCACCGCGACCTGACTCTTCTGGGCGGCAATGGTCAGCAGGGAGTTCGTATACAGCACGCTGTACAACTCAAAGGCCGGGTTGTCATTCACGAATTCCAGGTCTGCGCCGCCAACGACCATGGCCGCCACCGCCTTGCCTTTGTGCATCGATTTATACTTGCCGGTCGCCACGCCGCGTTTGACCAATTCAACGTGGCTGGCGGTCATGATTTCGCTATGAATCCCCAGATCGTTCCGATCCATCAGAAACAGGCCAATGGCTTCGGAGATCGCGCCGATACCCATTTGGACGGTGTCGCCGTCCTTGATCAGGGTTGAGGCAAATTCGCCAATGACCTCCAAAGTGCCCTGTTCCTCGTCCGGCGGCGGTGGGGTCCCGAGCGGAAACGGTTTGCTCTCTTCGACCAGATAGTCGATCTCAGACACATGAATCCAGTTATCGCCATGGGTCCGAATACAGGCCGGATCAACCTCTGCGACAAAACACTTGGCCGCTCTGGCTACGTCTTTGTTATACCAGAGGGCGTTGCCAAAGCTGCAATAACCTTTTTCATCCGGCGGCGAGATCACGCCAAAGAAAATATCGGCGTTCCAGGTATTGGTCCGGCCCTGTTCGGCCTGCTTGGCGTACTGGGGATAGTCGAGCGGCATGAAGTCTACATAGTGCTTTTTCATACCCACCCGGCAGCCGGCCCCCACATAGTCAACGATCCGGTTGAACGAGGCGTCGTAGGTCGCGGCGTTCCAGATGGGGTGCTCGTACAAGGGATAACACTGGATGAGGGTCACCTGTTTCAGCTCTCCGTTCCGCGCGGCCAGGGCGTCCAGAATGGGGATGGGCGGTTTGCCTATATGCAGCCGGACCAGACTGTCCGATTTGACGAACTGAGCGGCCTGTTCGGCTGAGATGAGTTTGTCCTTATACGTATGCTGCCAGGGTGCCATACTTTACCTCCCGGTTATGCAGACATGTGCTCCCTCTCCCTAGCAGGGAGAGGGCTGGGGTGAGGGTTGCTCAGAACGGTCGTAATACGTTCCAAGACTCCATCAAGGTTTGTGAGTACTTCATGGTTCCAAAAGCGGACGACCTGATACCCTTGATCCTCCAGGAACGCTGTCCGTCGCTGATCGGCCTCTACTTGTACTGCGTGCTGTCCGCCATCAAGTTCGATGATGATCCCTCGTTCCGGGCAACAGAAATCTACGATGAAGGGAGGAATAACGTGCTGACGGCGGAATTTAGTACCGACGACCTGTCTGCCACGTAAGTGTCTCCACAGGTATCGCTCAGCTTTTGTCAGATCGCGGCGTAATCGGCGGGCAGAGTCACGAAGATTGGAAGGGGCAGCTTTCATCTGGATTCCCCCTCACCCTAGCCCTCTCCCCAAAGGGGAGAGGGGATTACGTATATCCCTGCACATAACAGCCTTGCCGTTCGAGACAGAAGGTAATATCTCCGTCTGAGTTTTTCTTACCCAACCAAACTATGACCGCCATCGACGAAGAGCGTCGTACCGGTCATGAAGGTATTCGCGTCCGAGGACAGAAAGATAATCGCCGGTTTGAGTTCTTTAGGATTACCGACCCGCTGCATCGGGATTTTGCCGATAATCCCCTTGCCGCCCTTGGTCTCCCAGAACTCGTGATTCATCGGCGTATCAAAATAGCCCGGACACAGGGCGTTCACCCGGATATTATCCCGGGCCCATTCGAGTGCCAGAGTACGGGTAAAAGACACCAGGGCCGCTTTGGTCGCCCCGTAGGCGGCCATATAACGCGCAACGATTTTCGAGAACAGGGAAGACACGTTGATAATATTGCCCTTTTTGCGTTTGGCCATCTCTACCCCGACATGCTTGGCACACAGCACCGGACCCTTGAGGTTGAGATTCATGAAGCGATCCCACTCTTCTTCGCTCAGATTATGCATCGGGGTCGTCCCGCCGATACCGGCGTTGTTAATCAAAATATCGATCTGACCGAATTCAGCCATGACCGTTTGCACCATGGCCCGAATCTCGGTGTCTTTGGTGACATCCGTGGCAACACCAATCACGCTGCGTCCGGTGGCGGCACGGATGGCGGCCGAGACGGCATCCAGGTCGGCCTGCGTCCGGCTGACGAGCGCCACATCCGCCCCGGCCTCAGCCAGGGCGTAGGCCATCTGTTCGCCCAGGCCCTTGCTGCCGCCGGTGATAATGGCCGTTTTCCCGGAAAGATCAAAATATGGAAGCATCGTAGGAGTCCTCTAAGGGTTAGGGATTGGGGGTTGGGGAGCCATTCCCTAATCCCCAACCCCTAACCCCCATTCTTAACAGCCCAACTGGCGGGCAATCACCATCCGCTGCACTTCGCTCGTTCCTTCACCGATGGTGAGAATCTTCGAGTCCAGATAGAAACGGGAGACGGGCGATTCGCGCATATAACCATACCCGCCGTGAATCTGGACGGCTTCTTCCGCCGTCTTGACTGCGATTTCAGACGAGGCCAGCTTGGCCATGGCCGCCTCTGTGGCGTAGGGTTTGCCCTCGTCGCGTAGCGTGGCGGCACGGTAGATCATCAGCCGCGCCATCTCGGCCTGGGTCGCCATGTCGGCCAGTTTGAACTGGATGGCCTGATGAGAGGCCAGGGGCTGACCAAAGGTTTTACGCTCCAAGGCATATCTGAGCGACAAATCCAGGCAGGCTTCGGCCAGCGACAGGCCAAGCGTGGCGACTGAAATGCGCCCGCATTCGAGCGTCTTCAAAAACGCCCGAAAGCCCGAGCCCTGCTCGCCCAGGAGATTTTCACGCGGCACGCGGACGTTCTCAAAAATCTGCTCCCGTGTATCGACCGTATGCCAGCCTATTTTTTTATAGCGCTGGCCGACCGTATAACCGGGCGTACCCTTGGGAATAATCAGCGCGCTGTACTGTTTTTTGCCGGTGTCGCTGCTGCCGTTCGTGGTGAGCGCAACCAGGCCGTAACTCAGCGGCGTGCCCGCGTTGGAGATGAAACTCTTGGTGCCATTCACAATCCAGGAGTCGCCCTCAAGCCGCGACGTGGTCAGAATGTTGGCGGCATCCGAGCCGGCCTGGGGTTCGGTCAGGCCGAAGGCCCCCAAGTGTTCGCCCGTGGCCAGGGGGGTCAGCCATTTTTTCTTTTGTTCGTCCGTGCCAAAGTGCAGATATGGCAGCGAGCCGATGGTCAGATGGGCCTGGAGGGTGGTGGCAATCGACTGATCGACCTTGCCCAACTCCTCAATCGCCATGACCATACCCATGGTACCGGCGTTGGAGCCCCCATATTCCTCGGGGATGAGTAGCCCCATCAACTGCAACTCGGCCAGCTTGTGAAAGACCTCAGTCGGGAAATGCTCCGCGGCGGACCACTCGTCCGCGTACGGCGCGATCTCTTTTTTGGCGAAATCACGACACAGGTCGCGGATCATGAGCTGTTCTTGCGTGAGTTCAAAATCCATAGTCGTCTTACTCCAGCAGCGTCGGACAAGATTGGACGTATTGTATGCCCGTGGCGTCTCGGACGCTCCTGGCATCTTGGCTGGGGTCCTCAGGCTTGTCAAGATAAACCACGGCAATAGACGCCGCGCGGTCGAGACGATAAGAAGCCTGTTGGAGAGGCACGACCGAGCCCGCCACACGCCCTGACGCACGAGAGGAGAATCCTATGGCCCGTCCCATTCAGTTTGGTCTTTTTCAGCCCCAAATCGGCCTGCCGTTTCCGTTGCTCAAGGAACGCGCCCTGGCCTGCGAGGAGTACGGTTTCCACTCTATCTGGTTTACCGATCACATGTGGCCGCGCGGGCTGACCCAGGTCGATTTCCTGGAGGGCTGGACGGTCATGTCGTCCATGGCCATGGTCACCACCACGCTCCGCATCGGCGGTCTGGTGCTGTGCAACTCCTATCGCAACCCCGCCTTTCTGGCCAAGATGGCGGCCAGCCTGGACAATATCAGCGCAGGTCGGGTTGAAATCGGTCTGGGAGCCGGCTGGATGAACGAGGAGTATGAGGCCTATGGCTATCCCTTCCCGTCCGGCGGCACCCGAGCGGACCAGATGAGAGAGGGCGTCGAAATCATGAAAAAAATGTTCACCCAAGACGCCGCCTCGTATGCGGGCGCACACTACACCATCGCGGAGGCGCACTGTAACCCCAAACCAATTCAGCAGCCCTACCCGCCCATCACGATCGGGGCGATGGCCGAGCGCAAGGGCCTCAAGATTGTGGCCGAACACGCCGACCGCTGGAACTGCCCGGCAGCCGCGGCGCATAAAATCGAGCAGAAGTGGACGGTTATTACCGACCATTGCAAAACCATCGGACGCAACCCGGACGAGATCGAGATATCCGAACAGACGCTGGTTGCCCTGGGCAAAGACCAACAAGATTTTGACAACAAATATCCTCGGGCCAAAAAGACCCTGGGCCGGCTGGCCAACCTCGACAAATGCGGCGTGTGCGGCGACCCGGACGGGGTCATCCGCGCCCTGCGGGAGAAAAACAAGAAAGGCGTGACGCTGTTCACCATGATGTTCAGCGATCTGGCTCAGGACGATTTTCTGGCCACGCTCAAAATTTTCGCCAACGAAGTCATGCCCGCCTTCCGGTAAGCCGCCATGCAGCAGCCACTATCCTTTGACGCCATAGAGATCGGCGACGAGATCGGACCGGTCTGGAAAACCCCGACACAAGAGACGGTGCTCCGCTATGCGGATGCGGTCCGGATCACCGGCCTCAAATTCTTCTTTCATCAGAAGGATGCCGAGCAGGCCGGGCTGACCAGGCCGATCGTGCCCGGCCCGTTGAGCACCACATATTTATGTCAGATGCTCAAAGACTTTTTTGTGGGCTGGCGGCTGCGCAGCCTGAACACGACCTTTCGTACGCCCGTGCGCCACGGCGACACGATTGCGCTGTGGGGCATGATCACCGAGAAAAACGAGGAGGACGGCGTGCCGACCGTGTACTGCGATTTAGTTGTTGAGAACGAGCACGGCGAGCGCGCCATTACCGGCACCGCCGTGCTGGTTCCGTACCCTCCGCAGCGCTAGACACGGTTTTCTTGTCAGTCGCCTATTTCATCTTGCGAATCACGGCCCGGGCGAAATTGTCAATGGTTTCACGGGCGTCCGTGACTGGCTGGACCGCGACCTGATTGATGCCGGCTTTCTTCATGGCCTTAACCGATTCCAGCACCTCTTCCTTGGTGCCGGCCAGCGTGGTGGCCCGAATCATCTTCTCCGTGACCAGCGGCTCGTGCTCCTTCTTGAAGCCTTGCAGATAATCGGCGTAGAGCTTGAGGTGGCGGGTTTCGATCGAACCCTCGGGGGCCCGGTAGGCGTTTTTGAAGGCCATCAGGTCGTCCCGCACATCAGCCGGCAGGTCCTTCGGGTCGGGGCAGGAAAAGGCAAAAATATTGCTGGAAGACGAGACAAACGGCCCTACCGCGCTGCGGACTTGCGAGGTTTCGAGCGACTCGCCCTTGTTGGTAAGATGGAAGGCCGTCATGCATAAAGTATAAATCCGCTTGGGGTTGCGCCCGGCGCGCTCGGCTCCGGTCCGGATGTGATTCATCACAAACTCAATCAGGCTGGGGCTGACGGCGCCAAACAGAATAATGCCGTCGGCGATTTCACCCGCAAGTTCTAAGGTCTTGGGACCACTCGCCGCGACATAAATCGGCACTTTTTTCTTGATGTTGATCCAGCCACCCTTGGGGTTGAGGAACTTCACCATGCGGCGACGGTGGCCTTCCTGGTAGGGCGTGGTCTTGCTGGACAACAGCTCGCGGCAGGTCTCGACGTGCTCGCGCAGGTCCATCAGCCGGGCCGCCGGCATGCCCAGGGTCCGCCGGGCGGTATTCCCCGTCCCGATGCCGAGTATGGTCCGGCCGGGCGCCAGTTCGTTTATGGAAGCAATGGAGCAGGCCGTGACCGGGGCGATGCGCGAGGCCGGGTTGGTCACCCCAGGCCCCAGCTTGATCTTTTTGGTATTCACCGCGCACAGGGCCAGGGACGCATAGACATCGCTGAACAACATCTGGGAATCATACAGCCAGGCGTGCGTATAGCCGCGCTTTTCCGCCAGCATGACATCTTTGTAGACATGCACCCCGCCAGGAAACACATAACCATAGTCCATTCTTCACTCCTCCCGCCGAGCGCCGGCTACGACGCTCGCCTTCGATTACAACTCTTGGGTCACACCGCGCAGATCGGATGCGTCTTCCAGCGCTCGGACCGCCTCGCATACCCGGTCGGCGCGTGCGTCCGTCCAGACCGCGGTCGCCAGATCGACGTATTTCGCCGTCAACTCGTCCCACGACAAGGGATTCTCCGGGTCGCCTTTCGGGAAACGCACCTGAGCGGATACTTCATGGCCGGTGTTCAGAGAGACCCGCGCCCAGGCCGGCCATTCCTTGGGATAGTTTTTTTCCAGTTGCGGGTCAGGTTCGTACCCGACCTTGGACATGAGCGCGCCGACGGCCGCATCCGCCAGCATGGCTTCGGAGAATTCATCCAGGCCGGCCCGCCGCTTGAGCAGCGCTACCGCCACGCCAAAGGGCAGGCTGAACTGGGCCTCGACCACATTCGTGGGCCGCGACTTGCGCGCGGCCGGCTCACAGATGACCGGAATGCCGGTTTCGAGCATGCCGATGGTGACCCGCTCGACCTGCTCCGGTTGCACATCGTGTTCCTGCACGATGCTGAGCACGGCGTCAATCGGCGCCTGGGTGTAGCGGCAGCAGGCGTGCGGTTTGACCGCGGTCCGCAGAATCTGGAAATCCTCACCCAAACCCGCGCTGATTTTCCTGGGGTCGGGCCGCAGCCCATACGCCTTGAGAAAGCCGTCCCGGCCTTCGAGGATCGTCCGTGGACCAATAAACCCTTCTTTTGCCAACAGGGCGGCATGCACCCCGCTGAACGCGGCCCAGCCCGGATGGAGGCGTTTCGTCCAGGCGCCCTCGGCCAGGAACTCCATCGACCCGGCAGACTGACTGCCGGCAATGCCGAGGGCGGACAGCAGTTGCGCCTCACTCAAGCCCAGCAGCTTGGCCGCACTGGCCGCAGCCCCAAAGGTGCCGCAGGTCGCCGTGGGATGAAACCCACGGCCGTAGTGCTCGGTCGGTTTGAGCGCCATGGCCAGCCGGGCCGCGACCTCAAAGCCGACTACGCTGGCGGTCAGAAAATCCCTGCCGCTGGCGCCCACCTGCTCTGCCACGGCCAAGGCCGCGGAAAAGACCGACACACCCAAATGAATCGAGCCGGCCTGATGGGTATCGTCCAGTTCCAGACTGTGGGCGGACGTGCCGTTGGCCAGGGCCGCATACGGGAAGTTTACTGTCTCCGCCCGGCCCAGGACCGTCCCGCGCCCGGCCGAGGCCAGGCTGTCCGCCAGGCGGTAGAGCGGCTGGCTGGACTCGGACAACGAGCCACGCACCGCAACGCCCAGATAGTCGAGAAAGAAGTATTTGGCCCGATCAACCACCTCGGCCGGCAGGCGGTCATAATCGAGCCGGGTACAGAATGCGGCCAGATGTTGGGTAAGCGGAATTTCCATCATCTTGTCCTCTCCCTCTCCCCTGGGAGAGGGTCACTTCCTCCTCCCTCTCCCCCTGGGAGAGGGCCGGGGTGAGGGTCACCGAAAAAGAAACCCTCCCTACAACTTCGGAATCACCTTTTCGCCGAAGGTCCGTATGGCTTGCAGCGTGTTCTCGTGCGACGGGCCGCCCGGCTGTCGAAAGCGCATGATCAGATAATCCGGCTGAATCGCCTCTTTCCACATCTGGAGTTGCTCCAGGCAGTCTTCGGGCGAACCCACAATCAGCCGCTCCTTGGAGGCCGTGGCAAAGGTCAGCTCTTCGGGCGTCTTGACATCTTTGATGTGTTCATCCGGGACATAGGCGTCGTACTGAAAGTAGAACCGGTGGGTATACATGGTCGGCGCGCTGGCGGCTTCGGCTTCGGCCATGCTGTCGGCCAGCACGGCATCCCGCATCAGGCAGATATACGGCTTGCGGCCGGCCTTTTGCGCGGCGGCCCGATAGCGGGCGGCATAGTCTTTAATAACGCTGAGGCTCTGCACCGGGTCGGCGATCCAGCCATCCGCCAGCCGGCCCGCCCGGCGCAGCCCGACCGGCGTCCAGGACGCCATCCAGATCGGCGGGCCGGGCTGTTGGCGTGGGCCGGGCGTAATCAAAGTGTCCGTATAGTGAAAATGCTTGCCCTCGAAAGAGAAACGCTCACCCGTCCAGCTCTTGCGGATAATATCGACGGCTTCTTCAGTCCGGGAGGCCCGCTCGGTGATCGGAATCCCGAACGCCTCGAAATCGTGCGGCTGATACCCTACACCGATGCTCAGGACGAGGCGCCCCTTGGTCGCCTGGTCAATCACGGCACAGTCTTCCGCGACATGAACGGGATGGTGGAGCGGCATCAACAACACGCACGTCCCGACCTTCAGGCGCTCGGTCTTCATCCCAACCAAGCCGGCCAGCAGCAACGGGTTGGGCAGATAGCCGTCTTCCTGCTGGTGGTGTTCGGTCAGAAAGCAGCCGTCCCAGCCGCTGGCCTCCGCGGCCTGGGCTTCGGCAATAATTTCATCAATCACCCGCCCCATATTCGTCCCGGACGGGGGGTCTTGAGTACAGGGGAGATAACCAACTGGCAGCATACGCGTTCTCCTTATGGTTCGTAGTAGAGACTGCCTAGAAAAACAAAAACTCCCGCACTTGTCTATCGCCGGGGCGCGTAGCCGCAAGGCTTGAGAATATCGAAACCGCTCGCCATTGGGATGCAGATATGACACAGCAACGCGCCGACCAAGCGGGGCACCTCCTTAAAAGGTATCGGCGGCGCTTTGGGGAGATCAACTAAGCGTATCGAGGTATCCGAACAGGGGTCGATTCCAGCCGAGCAGTGTAGCGCGTCTCTCTCCTCTTGAGGAGGGCGGGCTTCCAGCCCGCATGGCGGCCAGGATGGCCGCCCTCCCAGGCGGGGAGCCCCCCCATCCCCTCCCTGGCCGCTTGGTGCCAGCCAGTGTCTTTCCCGACGAGCGCGGACTGGCACGGCTACACCTTATCGTGAAACGCGCTAGCCGCTGGTCTCGGCAATAACTCTAGGGACTAATTCTTGCCCTGGTTGGATTTCGGCTTGTCCTGCTCCGGCTTGGGTCTGGGAGGTGGTGGCGGCGGCGGCGTCTTGCCCGGCCTTGCAGGCTTCCCTGATGCTGTCCGGGTTTTCATGTCAGACGCCATATTGGTTTTGCATCACCCGGTAGGCTGCGGCTTCACACTTTTCGTTCAGCTTCGAGTCCTCTTGAATATCGGTATGCCCGGCCCAGCTGGTGACCTCGGCGAGTCTCCGTGACAGGCGGGTGTTGCGTTGTCGGGCATCCGTGTCGTCGATGTTCTCAAGATCGCCCCACAAGTCTTGCCATTCAACCTCAAGGGCGCTGCATTCAATGCTGATTGCGTGCAGGATGGCGGCTTTTTTTGCGTAGTCTGACACAAAGTCCCACACGACACACAGGGCGACCAGACCGCCAGCAACAATCTGAACGACCTCCGGAAACAGATCGAGCAGGGCTGCAATGCCGCTCGCCGCGGCGGCGAGTAACACAACGCGAATCCAAAAGTGTTTGCGGCGATGTCGATCAGCCAGGGTTTCGTAGTAACGGACGAGCCTGGCCATATCCAGGAGTCCTTGCCAGATGGTGTTTCGAGTCTGATCGGTAACCATGTCTCTTACCCGTCGTGGATTACTTGGTTGCAAGCCATCCTACCCTGATTCATCGTCCGCGCAAACCGACCCATGCCTTCCGTTTATCAAAGACCCTTTGAACGGTTTAAGAGCTGCACCGCAGGCCACGTCCTGTATGAGATCAAATTCTCGACAGGGCCACCGCGTCGAACTCCGCTAATCGTTTCTCTATTGAGGGCGTCGGATTACGCTATGCTAATCCGACCTACCGGACTTATGGTTCGTAGTAGAGGCTGCCTAGAAAAACAAAAACTCCCTCGCTTGTCTATCGCCGGGGCTTGGAGCCGGAAGTGGCGCGGCCGCTTCCATCCCCTCGCCCTCTGGGAGAGGGTGGCCGAAGGCCGGGTGAGGGTTTTCCAATGTATTCGAGGGCGTCGGATTACGCTTCGCTAATCCGACCTACCGGGCTGTCTACCGGGCACCCCTTTTCTCCTGGACAAGCCCGTAGATTCCCGTTTCGAGAGTGCTGACATTATCCTTGAGACGGTATTGCCGGCGAAATTTGCGAAGCGTTTGCAGAAAGAGCTTATACCCTGCGATGTTTAAGGCAAAACCTAGCTCCTCACTGAGAACACTATCCAAGACAGCAAACCTTTGAGGGTAGAGCATCCTGAGGTGCTTACTTGCGAAGGAAACGCCAAGACCTTTTATTTTTATGCCGGGCGCAATTGCCTCCCCATCGTCACGTGTTTTGTTGGCATCCTGGAACCAAGAACATAATTCCTTTGCTAGTTTATCTTTATCTGGATTGTATCTTTCCAGATTTCTCCAAACTCTTTGACCTGACGCCCAATCGCAAACATCCTTACTAAATTTGAAAGAAGAGGCGGCAGTGGGCTTTCGGGCAAGGGCTACGCCCTGTTCCTCAACCTCTTTTGTCTTCGGTATGATTGATTTGATAGCTTTCCGAAGTTCCGACCTTGAAAACGTCAAAACAGCAAAATTTAAGTCTTCAGATTGATGCGGCATACGCCCTCCCTACTTAGTGATCTCTGACAGCGTCAACATACTTGTGATCCGGATTTCTTTGGCCGTGGCTTCCGGCGCGAGCGCCTCGTCCTGGCAGTCTGCCCGGCGCAGCAGATGAGGAATCGTTTCCTACTTACGTGCCTCGGCAATATGCTGCCGCGCGGAGGTCAGCGCCTTTTCATCCACGATGCCCGCTACCGCCTCAAGCAGGGCATCGACCAGGCTGTCATCGCCCCCGACACGGAGCAGGGCTTTGTAGTGAAAAGCGATCTGGGGTGCTCCCTGGGCAATCAGCGCGCCGAGCACAATGGCCTCGCGTTCGATCAGGAGCAGTCCGGCTCGACCAAAGACCCGACCAAAGTCGTCATAGCGCACCCATTCGGCCAGTTCGGGACTGATCTGACTGAGCCGCTGGATGAGCTTTTTGTTCTCCTCGCTGCCGCCGGTTAGCTGCTCTTGAACCCGCATCCCGCGTTCTCCCCAGATGGTCGGGGCATACTCCGGCCAGGGTTCGGTCGGCTGCGGACTCTGCCCCTGGGAACGTTGGCTGATGTAGTCGGGATACACCTGCTGGAAGCGTCCCAGCGTGCTCAGGGTCCGCGGATAGCCGATATAGGGCAGCAGGTTCAAGACCGCCTCGTACATCTGGAGTTCGCTGAGTCCGGCGTCTTTGCCTTCGCTGAAGAGCTGCTCGGCGGTGTCGAACTGGCCTGAGGTGCCGGCGGCGGATATCTTACACAGCGCGACCAGAATGGGCTGGTTGTGGGCCGCGTTTTGAGCTTGAGCGGTCAGCGGCAGCAGACCCACGGCACAGACGAGCCCGATTGTCAGCACCCTGCTCACCCTCCAACTGCCCGTCATTTTTTCCCGCTTCTGCATACGTTCTCCTTGTCATCAGCTACCCGTCCGTATTCTCAACAAGGATGCCCTGGTCCTTTAATTCCCGTATCCGCTCGGCCGTATATCCGCATAAGCCGCCCAGCAACTCGTCCGTATGTTGGCCGAGACGTGAGGCCGGTCCGGGGATGCGCGGCGGGGTCTTGGAGAATTTGTGGGGGGATTGGAGCAGTTTCAGTTCGCCGTAGTCCGGGTTGGGCATGGTTTCTATCATGCGCTGGCTTAAATGCGGGTCGTCAGCGAATTGGCCGATGGACAGGATCGGGGCGACCGGCAGGCGGAGTTCGTCGGCCATAATCCGAATCGCCTCTGCGTCACTCGGCAGCGATTGCAGCCACTCTTCGATAATGACCCGCAGGGCGTCCGCGTTCTGAATGCGCCAGCGGTTGGTCTTGAACTCGGGCGAGGTCAGTAACTCTTCGTGTCCCATGCGTTTGACCAGGGTGACCCAATGATCCTCGGTAATCAGCCCGATGGCGATATAGCCGTCCTTGGATTTGAATGCGCCATACGGAAACGCCCCGGCCCGCTGCGAGCCGCCACGCTGCGGATCAACCGCGCCGTCGGTCACGCTGTAGGCCGCCAGCGCCCAGTCGTGCGAGTTATAGGTGCAGTCCACCAGGGCCAGGTCGATATGCTGGCCCTCGCCCGTGCGCTGATGATGAAACAGGGCGGCCATGATCGCGCCAAAGGCGTTGAGCGCGGTCATGTGATCGCCGATGGCCGAGGCCGGATAGGCCGGATAGCCGTCCGGCTCGCCGACCAGATGCAGCAAGCCGCCGGCCGCCAGGGCGACCAGGTCGTTGCCGATGCGGCGGGAGTACGGCCCGGTCTGCCCATAGGTCGAGACCGAGCACATGACGAGGCTGGGGTTGACGGCGGACAGGCTGTCGTAGGTCAGGCCGTAGCGCTCCATGATGCCGGGCGTGAAGTTCTCGAACAGCACGTCGCAGTGCTGGACCAAATCCTTGATGACGGCCTGGCCGGCCGGGGCTTTGATATCCACGCACAGGCTCTTCTTGCCCCGGTTGTGCATGATGAAATAGCTCGGCGTGGCGCCATCCTTGCCGTCCTTGGGTACGATGCGGATATGCCGGCTGTGTTCGCCTTTGGGTGGGAGTTCAACCTTGATGACTTCGGCCCCAAGGTCCACCATCAGTCGCGTGGCCTGCGGTCCGGCCAGCCATTGGGTCAGGTCAAGAATACGCACCCCTTCGAGAATCTGTGTGTGTTCGGTCATTGCGCGCTCCCTTAGATAGTCTTTCCGGCCACAAACCCACCATCAATAGGAATCGTTGCGCCCGTCATGAAGTCGGCGTCCTCGGACGCCAGGAACAACATCAGCCGGGCGATTTCTTCAGGCTGAGCCCAGCGCCCGGCCGGATGCACCTTTTTGAGCGAGGCCACAATAGCCGGATTATCAAAATAGCCCGCGGTCATGGCGGTCTCGACCACGCCTGGGGCAATGGCATTGACCTGGATATGCTTATCGGCCAGCTCCATACCCATTTCCTTGGTCAGGCCGACCACCCCATGCTTGGAGGCCACATAGGCCGCCCGGTTCGGCACGCCCATCAGACCGGCGACCGACGACAGGTTAATGATTTTTCCGCCTTTGTTCTGGGCAATCAGGTGCTGGGCAACGGCTTGACTGCACAAAAACGTCCCGGTCAGGTTGGTGCCGATGACCTTCAGCCATTCTTCGGCGGGCAATTCCAGGAACGGTACGATCTCCCGCACTCCTGCACTGTTTATCAGCACATCGAGTGAGCCGAGTCCGGCCACGGCCCGCTCAACCATGGCCTGCACCGAATCCGGTTGGGTGACATCGACCTGGAGAGCCACGGCCGTCCGCCCCAATTCCTCAACCGCGCTGGCGGTTGCCTGGGCCGCTTCAAGCCGGAGGTCCGCTACGGCAATAGCCGCGCCCTCTTCGGCAAAGGCCAGGCTGGCCGCCCGACCGATCCCGCTGCCCGCGCCTGTGATCAGAATACCCGTATTTTCAAACCGCATGACTGCCTCCTGTTGGCCTTCCTATATCCTAAATGCGCTTGCTTTTTTAGCCTGTCGGGTGCCGCTAGCGCGGAATTGTATGACGGCGTCATACACGTTATGCTCGTGTGCATCTGTCCCACGAGAAGATGTCACATGCGAATCAATGCGAGATTGGATGACGAGCGTGCGGAGAAGCTGCAACAACTCCAATCGCTGACACGGCTCAGCACTAGCGAGATCGTCAAACGCGCAATCGACCTCTTGCATCGCCAACAAGCCGGGCGGTCCCGCGACAAGCTCGACGCCTTGTTGAGCAGCGACTTCGTGGGCTGCGCCACAGGTCCCGCAGACTTGGCGAGCCAATACAAGCGTTACCTCATACGCGACTTGAAGGAAAAGCATGGTATTGGATGACACCGGATATTGGCTTGCCTTGGTTAATAGCCGGGACCGCTGGCACGAAGCCGCGCTTGAGGCCAGTCGTGGCCTTGACGAAACTCTCGTCGTCACCTGGCCGGTGGTGACGGAAACCTGCCACCTCATGCTCTCGCGATTGGGAGTACGCGCGGAATTACGCTTCGTCGAGCAAGTGTGGAAAAACGTGGACATCCACACAATCGGGCAAGGACATCTCGGCGCTATCCACGAGTTGATGGAGCGCTACGCGAATCTGCCTATGGAGCTGGCGGACGCCTCACTTGTGGTGGCAGCGACCGAACTCGGAGAAGGCCGGATTCTTTCCACAGATCAGCACGATTTCGAGACGTATCGGTGGAAGGACACCCAACCGTTTCACAACCTGCTGCGCCCCTTCGCGGCATAAGTCCACCCCTACCAACCGATCTACTCGGTGCGCATCATCAAAGGGGCGGGACATTCCCTCCCCTAGCCCCGAAAGCTCGGCATGATCTCCTTGGCAAACAGCTCCAGCGAGCGGGTCGATTTCTTGGGGTCCATGCCGGCCAGTTGTGTGCTCATGATGAAATGCGTGCACTGGAACTCGTTCTTGAAGCGTTCCATTTTTTGGGCGACCTGGTCCGGGGTGCCGATCATCACCGCTTCACCAAAGGCCGAGTGACGGAGTTCCTCCGGCTTGGTGTAGGTCCACACGTCCTTATCCCCAGGCGCATCATTCGCCTCGGCCAGAATATGGCCGTAGAACTCCATCATACTGAACAAATGATCCTGGCAGTCCGCCCAGGCCTGGTCTTCGGTGTCAGCCAGATACACCAGGCGTAATTGCGCGATATTGAAATCGTCCAGGTTGCGCCCGCATTTTTTCAGCTCGTCGATATACCACGGCGCCGGATCGGGACCGAGGGTTGCCATGAGATGACAGCCCAGTCGAGCCGCGTTACGGGTCGCCTTCTCGGCCCGCGCACCGATCCACAGCGGCATGGGCTGCTGCACCGGCTTGGGGCTCAGGGTCAGGTCTTTCACCTGGGTGAAACGCCCGTCAAACGTGACCGCGTCTTCAGTCCAGACTTTTTGAATCAGCTCGACGCCCTCGCGCAGACGCGCCGAACGTTCTTTGCGCGGCATGCACAGAGCGTCAAATTCCATATACGAATAGCCCTGCCCGACACCCAGGTCGAACCGGCCGTTTGACCAGATATCGACACAGGTGGCATCTTCCGCCACCCGAATCGGATGCTGAAACGGCAGCAGCAGAATAAACGTCCCAATCCGAATCGTGCTGGTTCGGGTGGCAATCGCCGTCGCGGTCGGCAGCAGCGACGGATTATAGCCGTCCTCGGTAAAGTGGTGCTCGGTCAGCCAGACGTGGTCATAGCCGAGTTCCTCGGCTCGAATGGTCTGGGCTAACAGCGCGTCATACAGCTCGGGAAATGGCCGCGCCCAGGGCTCCGGGTTCCGAAAATCCTCCATAAAACCAAATTGCATAGGCTAGTCCTCCTCTTCTGAAGCTGTAAAAAGTCGCCGTCCTTGGCTGTATCCACCACTCACACGGCCTCAAGCGCCTGCGTCATACTTGTCGGGTGCGCCCTGCGCACCATCCGGCATCCGGAGTCCGGGGGGCAACCCACCCCGCTGCTTTGTGGCACTTCTCCCAAGAGGGGATACCCCTCACCCCAGCCCTCTCCCCCAAGGGGAGAGGGGGAAAAGTACCAATCCCCAACCCCTAACCCCCAACCCCCGGCCTTCTTTCCCCCACCCGCGTCGCCTGCTCAAACGCATAGGCCAACTGCAACACACCCAGTTCGTTCTGGTGCCGGCCGACGATCTGTACGCCAACGGGCAGGCCCTCCGGTGTGAAGCCGCACGGCACGGAGATAGCCGGCAGGCCGGTGACGCTGATGTAGTAACACGAGCGCATCCAGTCCAAATACGTCTCCATCCGGACGCCGTTAATCTCCCGCACGTAGCGCTGTTTGACATCAAATGGCGGCACCTGAGAGACGGGCAGAATCAGGAACTCGTACTGTTCCATGAACTCACGCACCCGATGATACAGCAGGGTGCGTTTTTTCTCGGCCTGACCAATCTGCGGGCCGGTGAGTTTTGTCCCTTCTTCGATATTCCAGATGACCGTGTCCTTCATCTTGTCCCGGTGTTCGGGCAGCAGCTCGCCCAAGGACAGATCGAAATACCACGCCCGCCAGACGCGAAAGACCTCGTCGGCATCTTTGAAATCGGGCGTCGCTTCCTCGATGACGCAGCCCAGGTCGGCAAATACGCCACGCCGGCTTTCGAGCACCGCGGTCACGCGGGCGTCCACCGGCAGGCCACCCAGGGTCGGACTCCAGGCAATCCGGGTCTCCGCAAAGGAGCGTTCAAGGGGCTGAAGAAACTGCTCGCCCGATTCGGTATTGGCAATCGGCACCCGTGGGTCAGGTCCGGCCAGGACGCTCAGCAACAGCGCCACATCCTGCACGCTGCGGGCCATCGGCCCTTCGACGGCGAGTGGAAACCAGCCGACCCGGTGCGGCCAGGTCGGCACCCGGCCGGGCGAGGGTCGGAACCCGACCACATTGCAAAAACTGGCCGGGTTGCGCAGCGAGCCGCCCAGGTCGCTGCCATCGGCAATCGGTAGCATCCCGGTCGCCAGCGACACCGCGGCCCCACCGCTGCTGCCGCCGCAGGTTGTGGACAGATCGTACGGATTGAGCGTCTCGCCAAACACCTCGTTATACGTTTGCGAGCCGGCCCCGAACTCGGGCGTATTCGTCTTGCCGATGGCAATCGCGCCCGCGGCCCGCAGGCGTTCGACAAGAATCTCGTCCTGGTCGGGCACAAAGTCGGCGAAGATCGGCGAGCCGAGCGTGGTGCGTACGCCTTTGGTCAAGACCAGATCCTTGTGGGCAATGGGCAGGCCGTGCAGCGGGCCGACCGCCTGACCTCGCCCGAGCGCTGCGTCGGCTGCGGTCGCCCGCTCCAGGCCACGCTCGGCCAACAGGGTCACAATCGCGTTCACCCGCGGATTGATATGATCGATCCGCGCCAGATGGGCCTCCATGACTTCCCGACACGACACCTCGCGGGTGCGAATGCGCCTGGCCAGTTCGGTTGCGCTGAGAAAACAGAGTTCGGCAGCAGACATACTCTCCCCCTTATACGAGCCCGTCCCTCCTGTTCGCCCGAGCAGCCTAGCGTCAGTGCCGTCAAAGGACAACGGCGCTTGAAAGGCACACGAATATGCAGTCCAATACGAATATTCTTGACCGAGAACCGGGAGGACAAAATGAGCCGGCCTTTTCCTGACGACCCCTTTCTCCGGGGGAATTATGCGCCCTGGCCCATGGAGGGCGAGATTCACGACCTGGTCGTCACGGGCGAAATCCCAGTCGAGTTGAACGGTACCCTGTACCGCAATGGCTCAAACCCGCAATTTGCGCCACGCGGACGCTATCACTGGTTTGACGGTGACGGCATGATCCATGCGTTTAGCCTGAGTGACGGCAGGGCGCATTACCGGAATCGCTGGGTCCGCACGGAGCGTTTCACACTGGAGCGCCAGCACGGGGAAGCGCTCTTTGCCGGTCTCAGTGACCTGAGCAATACGGACGAACGGGCTCAGGGAGTTTTTCCGAATGCGGCCAATACGAATATTATTTTCCATGCCGGGCGACTGCTCGCCCTGTGGGAAGGCGGCCCGCCCTACGAGCTTGACCCCTCAACCCTCGAAACCATTGGCGTGTATGATTTTAACGGCACCCTCCAGGGAGCCATGACCGCTCATCCCAAGGTCGATCCGGAAACGGGCGAACTCCTCTTTTTTGGCTATGGGCCGTTCCCACCCTATCTGCGCTACACGGTCGTCTCCGCGGACGGCGATATCACGCGGAACGAAGAGATTCCCCTTCCGCTGCCGACCATGATGCACGATTTCATTGTCACCCGAGAGCACGTCATCTTCATGGTTTTTCCGGCCACGCTCCGCCCGGAAAATCTGACCTCCGGTTCCCCCGTACGCTGGGAGCCGGAACTCGGAACGCGTATCGGGGTCATGCCACGCGACGGGGGTAGCGAGGATATCGCTTGGTTTGAAACCGACCCCTGCTTTGTGTTTCATGCCATGAACGCCTACACCCAGGGCAATACGGTCATTGCCGATGTGTGTCAGTTCCGTCTGCTGCCGCTGTTTCAGGTTGACGGAGAAGACCTGGAGACCAACATCCCGGTCTTCACCCGCTGGTCGCTTGACCTGACGGCCCGCTCGATCACCCAGGCCCAACGAGACGACCGACTCAGCGAGTTTCCCCGCCTGGACGAACGCTATGCCGGCCTGCCCTATCGGAAGGGATATGCGGCGGGCCAAGAGGGTGCCGTTCCTCCCGCGGAAGGTCTTTTTAACACGGTCATTGGGTATGACCATACAAACGGACGCTCCCACACCCATACGTTCGGCCCGAACAGCTATTCCTCGGAGCCGATTTTTGTCCCGCGCTCCACGCAGTCAGCCGAAGGCGAAGGCTTTCTGCTCGTGGGAGTATACCGCAAGGAGGAAAATCGGAGCGACCTGGTCATTCTCGACGCCGAAAATATTGCGCACGAGCCACTGGCCACCGTCCACCTCCCCCACCGGGTACCATACGGCTTTCACGCCAATTGGGTTGCGGGAGTGTCGGTTGAGTGATTACTTGACCCGCCTTCACGAAAGCCGTCATGTATAAAGCGTGACGCCTTACCAATCAGTATACTGGTACGCCAGCCAACTCATATTATTTACCCTTGTCCCACCTACCCACGCCTACCGAGAAATCACAGTTGAGCATGGCGGCAGCATAAGCGGACAAGTCATATTCGACGGGGAAACACCACCACTGGTCACCCTTCCCGTTCACAAGAATAAAGCGGTCTGCGGGGAAAGCACCCCGGATGAGAGTCTTCTGGTCGATGCTCACGGAGGACTCAAAAACGTTGTTGTCATCCTTGAAGGCGTCCGTGCAGGAAAAGGCACCCCCGCCCTTCCCGCCCTACTGGACAACAAAAACTGCGCCTTTGTCCCCCGCGTCCAAACCATAGCCGTCGGGCAAACGCTCGCGCTGCGCAACAGCGATTTCATCCTGCATAATGTCCATGCCCGCCGAAATGGCTACAAGACGGTGTTCAACCTGGGTCTGCCGTACTGGTCCGAGAAAACCTATCGCTTTGAGCAGCCGGGCCGTATTCGGGTTGACTGTGATGTGCTGCATACCTGGATGCGAGCGCATATTATTGTTACCGACCATCCCTATACCGCGGTAACGGATGCCGCCGGCCGGTTTGGCATCAGCCACATCCCGCCGGGAGAGTATGGCCTGCGCCTGTGGCACGAGCGGCTTGGAGAACAAACCCAGCCGGTGTCCGTCCGCACGGCCCAGGAGACCCGCGTCCAGATAACCTATACGGCCCAGGTGCAGAAGAATAAGGGACGCTGAACTTGCAGAGGAGAAAATCCATGTCAAACAACCCGGTATATTATGAACTGAACGAGGCGATTGCCATTCTGCGTCTTGACGACGGGAAGGCCAATGCCGTCAACCATGCGCTGATTGACGGCGTAAATGCCGCTTTGGATAAAGCCGCGCAGGAGGCCAAGGCGGTGATTTTAACGGGTCGGCCCGGTCGTTTTTCCGCGGGATTCGATCTGGCTGTCCTCCAGTCCGGTCCGCAGGCCGGCCACACGCTCGTGACTGCCGGCGCGCGGATGCTGCTCAAATTGTTTACCCACCCGCAACCGGTTGTTGCCGCCAGTACCGGCCACGCCATTGCCGCCGGCGGCTTTATGCTGCTGGCCAGTGATACCAGGCTAGGCGCGGAGGGTGACTTCAAAATCGGACTCAATGAAGTCGCTATCGGGATGACGCTACCGGAGTTTGGCCTGATGTTCGCGCGTGAACGGCTGTCCAAGCGTCATTTTACCAACGCAGTGATCCAAGCCCGCCTGTACAGCCCGGCCGAGGCGGTCGATGTCGGTTTCCTGGATCGGGTGTGCCCGGCCGAAACCCTGTTAGACGAAGCGCTCGGTGAAGCCCGTCGTCTCGCGGCCCTCGACCTGCCCTCCTACGGCCGCACCAAGAGGCGCGCCCGGAACGCGCTGGCCGAGCAGATCCGCAACGGTCTGGAGGAAGATATCGCCCGCTTGATGGCGTAGGGGAAGTCTAATAATAGGAGCACGGGCATCTTGCCCGCGACTATTTGCGGGCTGGAAGCCCGCACTCCTAACTACTTCGACAACTGACTCGTCGTGTGACCGTTCAGCCCCGTTTCGACTGTCCCCTCGGACAGAATCGCGCTGGCGGTCTCTTCGACCGCTGTTCCTTTGAAAAAGTCAGGGTTGGCCTCGCCCCAGAAGCGGACGGGATTGGTACACATAAAATCCCGAAAACCAGCCTCGCCGACCAGACCTTTTTCAACCAGCTCATACGCTTCGGGCACCACCTGGTTCATATTCGCGACATCAAAATGGCCAATGTCCGACCCGAATAGTGCGTTGAGCTGCGCGCCAAACGGATTAGCCTGTCGATTGAAGGCCCAGGCGTTCATCTTGTCATCCGACTCACAGCCAAAATAGAAATTCTTGACAAACAAGTCGTGAATGTCCGACGCCTGGGTGACCCCGCAGGCTGAAAAGTCGTCCAGATTATCAATACCGCCGACGGCCGTTGAGCCTGGTGCACTCAGTACGGTGTCCAGGGCCGCGTCGCCCTGCGTGAACGCCTCGGCCATGTCGGCGTTGCCGTATTGCCGCACCAGTTCGCCTAGCAGTTGCTGGTCGAGGTTAGCCGGATCAACCTCTGCCAGGGCCTCGATATTCCGCTTCTCCCAGTGTTCAATCAGGTCGGTGTATAACTGACACGCCCAGCCGACCCCGCCCTCCAGAAAGGCGAATTTGAGCGTGGGGAAACGCCGGGTGACGCCACCAAGAAAGAGGGCCTTGCACACGGCTTCGTTTGCCGCGGCAAAATGACCAATGTGGTTGTACACAAAATTGGAGGGCGAAATCCGTAGCGCATATCCGCGCGAGCCGGTATGAAACGTCGGCGACAGGCCCCGCTCAACGCACATCTCCCAGACCGGGTCGTAGTCGTATTCGCTGTCCAGGCCCAGCACGTCACGCCACGTCAGCAACTCTTCGGTGCCGGGGTAGTGTTCGACCGCGGCGGGAATGGGCCGTTTGATCATGCTGCCCAGCATGATGACCTTCAGGCCGAGCTGCGCGGTCACATAGTCGATTTCTTCCAGGGCCTCTTCCGGCGTGTTCATCGGAATCACCGCCGTCGGGGTCATGCGGTCGGCATAGGCCCGAAAATAGTCTGCGCTGAAAATATTGAACGCCCGGCAGGCGGCTTTCCGCAGTTCGGTATCGCTGCCACGGGTCAGCCCCAAACCCGCAGTCGGATAGAGAATGGTAAAATCTATGCCAAACTCGTCCAGGCGTTCATACAGCAACTGGGGCATCATGGCCGTGGCCCGGTCGCGCGTATTCTTGGTGGGAATCCCCCAAAAGGCTTGCTGCGCGGTCCGCTGGTGGCGCCGTTCGGCCACCGACAGGCGTAACTGTTCCTGGACGAGGGTGGTGAACACCGAGAAACCTTCGACTGCCTTGGCACCGCCGATTTTTCTCAACTGTTCGCGCACCAGCGGCCCAAACTCCAGCCAGTGTCCGTCGGCGTCTATAATCGGATGCTGTAATCGGGCGCGGATGCTCGCCCCGTTGGTCCGGCCATTACTGCTCATAAAAACCTCCCCGAGAGAGATACCGCCCCTCCGACGGTTGCTTCCTTTTTAGGAAAACTAGGCCGAGTATAGGAAGTCAGACGGATATTTACAATGCTTCACCCCCAACCCCTAACCCCTAATCCCCAACCCCCAATCCCCAACCCCTCCCTACGCCGGAACAGGCGTCAGCTCATCCAGCAATGCTTTCGCGGCTTGCAGGTCCGGCGTATGGAATCCCTCGCTAAACCAGCCGTAGATATTCGACAGGAGTTGGTAGGCGTCGTCCGGCTTTCCGCGCTCTTGCCAGAATGCGCCCAGACGCATTGCGCTGCGGAGTTCCAGGGATTTTGCCTGCTGGTCGTGGGCGGTCCGGATGGCACGCTGAAAACAGTCTGTGATTTCCTGACTGTGGTGATCCGCGCCGTCTTTGGCAACGCGCAATAATTCTCCCCGGGTGCGCAGCAGTTCGGCCTGCCACCATTTTTCGTTGCTCTTGTCCAGCTCGGCTTCCGCCTGGGCCAGCACGGCCAGGCCGTCCTTGACGCGATCGACTTTGCCATAGGCTTCTGCCAAAAGCAGAGACACCTGGCCGAGCTGCCGAATGCCGGACTCCTGCCAGATGCGCTGGCCCTCCAGCATGTCGGCTATGCCCTCTTCGACCTGCCCCTGTTCGGCTAAGGCCCACCCACGCAAATAGGTTCCGGCGGCGCGAAAATAGGGGAAGCCCTGCTCACTTGCCAGGGCGACCACGCCCTCCGCCTGGGTTTGGGCCGGCGCCCCCTCGCGTCGAAAGCGATAGACCGACGTTCCAAAATGCAGGGCAAAGGCCAAGCTGTACGGATGCGAAATATCTCGTGCGAGCGCAACGGCTTCCTGGCTGCGCTGGAGGGCCTGGTCGGGATAGCCCAGATGCCACAGCATCCAGGCCAGAAAGGCCAGGCTGGCCACACCAGGGTCCTGGCCTATCACGCCCTGCGCATTCTCCGGGCCGTGGATACTTGGATCATACATGTCCACGGCCCGTTCCAGATAGGCTCTGGCGTCGGCAAACGCACCGAGCCGAAAGGCCGTCAATCCAAGCGCCTGCTGGGCCGGCAGAAATTGCTGGGAGCCGGGCATGCACTCGGACAGACGTTGGAGCTTTTCCGTCACTTCCCCCGCGGCGGCATACTCCCCACGCACGATATACAAACGCCATAACCCAAAAAGCACGGGAAACTTCTGCGGCAGGTCTCCAATCGTGTGCGACAATGCGCGGGCGCGGGTATAGACGCGTTCCACCTCGGGCGCGGCATAGCCCTGGGTGGCCATCAGGCAGGAGCCAAGTGAGATGAGCAGGGTCAGCTCTTGCTGCGGGCGGTCCGGGCTGGGGGGCAGCGCCGGCAGCAAGTCCAGCGCCTGGTTGAGATCACGAATGGCCTCAGTATAGGCCGAACTCTTCAGCGCCAGCTCTCCGGCGCGTTGATAGTACTCGACGGCTTTTTCCGCATCTCCGCTCTGGGCGGAATGATAGGCGAGTGCTCTGAGGCGATGGTCGGTCAGGTGCTCGTGGAACAGGGAGGCAATGGCCTGGGCCGTCCGGGCGTGCACTGTCTGGCGGCGCTCGGATAAGAGCGAATGATAGGCCACCTCCTGGGTGAGCGCGTGCTTAAAGGTATATTCGACTTCGGGAAAGGCGGGCTGCTCATAGATGAACTCGGCCGTTTGCAACCGGGATAGCAGGGGCAGGAGCGTGTCTTCGGCCTGTTGTGCGACCTGGGTCAGGAGGCTGAGCGAGAACTCCCGGCCCATCACCGCGGCGGTCTGGAGCAGCTCTTTTTCCGCGGCGCCTAACTGGTCGATACGACCGGCCAGCACGCCCTGGACCGTCGCCGGGACCTGGAGCTCATCGAGCGGCTTGGTGAGGGCAATACCCCCCAGGCTGTGGACCAGGACGCCGTTGTCAAACAGCGCCCGGACCATTTCCTCCATAAAAAAGGGCGTCCCCTCCGTTTTCTCCAAGATGAGTTGTTTGAGGGGTTCGAGCGAAGCGGCCGTGACCGGCCAGTTTGCTTCGTCAAGAAGCGCGGCCAGGAGTTCTTTGGCATCTTCTAGACCCAGCGCATCGAGGCGGAGCTGGCTGTAATAGGTCTTGCTGCCCCACGCGTGCCGATACTCCGGGCGGTAGTTGACCAGCAGCAGCAGGGGCGCGGTGGCCACGCTCTCACTCAGGCTATCGAGAAAGGCCTGGGTGCCCTCGTCCAGCCATTGCAAGTCCTCAACAATCAGCACTACCGGCTGGGTCAGGCTCTCACACACCAGGAGTCGTTTGATAGCATCAAAGCAACGTTGTTGACGGATGTGGGGGTCCATCTGCTGTAGCGCGGCCGTAAATTCCGCATGGCCCAAGAGGCTCAGCAGATAGGGCAGTCCGTCTTCGAGCTCACGCTCAAGCGCCACCACCCGTCCGGCGACTTTTTCATGCAGCGTCCGTTCGTCGTCCTGGGGGCGAATACGGAAGTAATTCCTCAGCAACTCAATCAGGGGCAGATACGCATAGCCGCTGCCATGGGCGGCACAAAATGTTTCGAGGACCAGACAGTGCCGCTCAGACAGCAGCTTGAATTCGTGCAACAGCCGGGACTTGCCAACGCCCGGCTCGCCCATGACCCCGACCATCTGGCCCTGTCCGTTGCTCGCTTGTTCGCGGACCTGTTTGAGCTGTTCGAGCTCTTGCTTGCGCCCGACGAAACGAGACAGGCCATGTGCGGCTGACACCTGGAGACGGGTGCGCAGAGCGCCAACCCCGAGGACTTCATAAATCTGTAAGGGCTCGCTGACACCCTTGATCTTCGCCGCACCCAAATCCTTGAACTCGAAGTATCCCTCGGTAAGCTGGTGAGTATACGCACTCACGACCGTCGTACCCGGCGTGGCCAGCCCTTCCAGGCGGGCCGCCAGGCTGGTCGCATGACCAACCGGGACATAGTCGGTGTGCAGGTCGTTTTTACGAATTGAGCGCACCACGACTTCGCCGGTGTTGACACCCACCCGCATCTGAAGATTGACCCCTTTGTCACGCCGGAGCCGCTCGGCATAGGCTTGACCCTCTGCCTGCATGCGGAGCGCGGCAAACAGGGCGCGCTGGGCGTGGTCTTCATGGGCGAGCGGCGCGCCAAAGAGCGCAAAAATACCATCGCCCATAGACTGGGCCACATAGCCCTCATAGCGATGCACGGCATCCATCATGAGGTGCAGGGCCGGGTCGATAATGGAGCGCGCGTCTTCCGGGTCGAGGTCCTCGATGAGTTCCATCGAGCCTTTGATATCGGCGAACAGAGCCGTGATAGTTTTACGCTCGCCATCAACCACCCCGCGAGCTTCGAGCGCCGCCTGCTCAGCGCGGATACGCTCGGCCAGGTGGGGTGGGGGCTGGGGGTTGGGGGCTGGGGATTGGGGGGTCGGGACTGGAGATTGAGGGTTGGAAGACTGGGCAAGCGATGTGCCGCACTCCATGCAAAATTTGGCTCTGGCGACGTTCTCACCGCCGCAGTTCGGACAGGGGTTCCGGAGCGCGCTGCCACATTCGATGCAAAACTTTGCGCCGTCCGGATTGTCGGTGTCACACTGGAGACATCGCACGGATAAGCCCTAAGAGGTCTGCGAGGTGAACGTCACCTCTCCGGTCTGAAAATCGATTGAAGGTCCGGAAATTCGCGCAGGGACGACGATGAGGCCCTCGTTTGCATCAAAACGAGTACTCACAACACCACGGCCGTATTCTTGGGCAGGCTCCCAACAAAAAGCACGGCACAGTGTTGCGGTTTGAACAGACGTGCCTGACGGTAGACCTCATCTCGGTCCTTACTGTGCCATAAGACCCGTCCGCGCTGAACACCCAGAGAAGCATCTACCTCCGGGTCATCAATAAGGACCCATTCCCCATCATACTGGGTTCGGATTTCTTGGACCGAAAGGATATGTGTATCCATAAGTTTCTCGTAAGTTTGAGTAATAAATGATCCATCCGCCCGGTATTTTCGGTTTTTTATACTTTACCAAGACAGAGGGCGAAGAACAGCCCCTTTTGGGCCTCTCTGCTCCATTTCAAAAGCTATTCTGATTGAGCGTATGCCGGGCCGCAAAGACGCTATTCCGGCGTGCGCAGCTTATAGCGCTGAATTTTCCCGGTCGCGGTCTTGGGCAGCTCGGCTACGAACTCGACCCAACGGGGGTATTTGTGCGGCAGGGTGCGGTCTTTGACAAACACGCGCAGTTCCTGGGCCAAATCTGCTGAGGCGGACTGGCCTGCTTTGAGCACCACAAATGCCTTGGGTTTGAGCAGGCGGTTGTCGTCTTCCCAGCCGACAATCGCGGCCTCCAGCACGGCCGGATGTTCAAACAGAATGCCCTCGACCTCGGCCGGCGAGACCCACTGACCCGAGACCTTGAGCATATCGTCCGCCCGGCCGCAGTAGGTAAAATACCCGGCTTCGTCTCGGACATAGGTATCGCCGGTGTTGATCCAGTCTCCGAGCATGGTTAGCGCGGTCTTCTCGGGGTTGTTCCAGTAATAGGCGGCCCCGGACTGGCCCCGAATCAGGAGGCGGCCCAGCTCGCCGGCAGCGACCGGATTTCCGCTTTCGTCCACAATCTTGGCCTCGTAGCCGGGCACCGGGCGGCCGCTGCTGCCCGGCTGATAATCGTCCGGACGGTTGGAGATGAAAATATGCAGTAGTTCGGTCGAGCCGATGCCATCCAGAATCGTCAGGCCGGTGTGCTCCTTCCAGCGGCGGAAGACCTCGGCCGGCAGGGCTTCGCCGGCCGAGACACAGGCGCGTAAGGACGGGAAGGCGCGCGGGCCTTGCTCTTTTTCTTGCTCCAGGGCAAGCAACTGGGCCGCGTACAGAGTCGGCACCCCGAAATAGAGCGTGGGCTGAAAACGGTCAATCAGGGCAAACGTCATATCCGGTGAGGGACGCTGGTCACTGAGGACGGCGGTTGCCCCGCACCAGAGCGGAAACGTCATGGCGTTGCCCAGACCGTAGGCAAAGAACAGCTTGGCCGCGGAAAAACACACATCCTGTTCGGTCATGCCCAGCACCCCCTGGGCGTACTGCACACAGGTGACCACCATGTCGCGCTGACGATGGACCGCGCCCTTGGGCCGGCCGGTCGAACCCGACGAATACAGCCAGAAACAGTCGTCTTCGGCCGCAGCCGGCGCGGGTTCCAACTCGGCCGACGCGGCCCGCAGCAGCGCTGCAAAGGGGGAGTCCTCCCCTGCCACGCAGAGGGACTGCGGTGGGCGTTCGGCCCCGGCCAGGGCGGACTCTACGGTCGGCGCGTACTCCGCGGAATAGGCCACCAGCACACACTCGGAGTCGTCCAGCATATATTGATAATCGGTCGCCCGGAGCAGCGTGTTGACCGGCACGGGTACGATCCCGGCCTTGATCGCACCCCAGAAGAGCGAGAAGAATTCGGGACAGTCCTTCACGATCATCAGCATCCGGTGGCCGCTCCCGACGCCCATCGAGCGCAGAGCATTGCCGCACCGATTGACCTGCTCGGCCAACTGCCCATAGGTCACCTCGCCGTGGACCGTGCGGATGGCAGTCTTGTGCGCCCGTCCCTCTTCCAGATGCCGGTCGATAAACGGCACGGCCACGTTGAAACGCGGAGCAAACCGAATGGAGGCGGAAGAGCCTGTCGGATCAATGCTGACGGTATTGGCCCGCATGCCTGCTGTCCTCTTGAGCTATGCGTTTGCTGCCCATTGCACATACGGAAAGTTGAGGGGTTGATTGTTGATCCCGCGGGCCGGCGGGGCAATCCAGCTTGCCATGGCGCCCGGTTCGGTGACCGGCCGCATGAGCGAAGCCACGAAGGCGTGATCGTCCTCGGTCGGCAACCATGAGGCAAGCTGGCGATTCCACGCTTCGGCCGTCACCACATCTCCCTGCGGAGAGATGTGAACATCAGAAAAAGCGCCGATCTGCCGATGAAAGCCCCGGTGGGGCAGGGACAGCGGGCTCTCGATACCCTGGCGTTCAATCACCTTGTTCCAGCGGTCCAGACCCCGCTGGGTGTCGGCAATATAATCGTCGCGTAGGCGTTCGTTAATGGCGAGTAAAGCCGGCACGTCCTCACATACGATGCTGCCGTCTGCCGGGCGCTGGACCGGCCAGGTCAGCTCCGCGAGACGATGGTCGTCCTTGATGCGGCTTTCGCGATAGCGGCCTTTGAGGCCGGTCGTAAAATAGTCGGCGGCGTTGGTCGAGCGCTCCTGGCCGAACAGGTCGAGCGAGACGCTGTAATGAAAATTGATGAAGCGCTGCAAGGTCGGCAGGTCTATGGCTCCCGCCGCCCGGATACGCTCGGGGTCATCCGTCTTGAGTGCGTTCATGACCTCGCAGGTGCGCTGGATAATCCGCATCACCCCGGTCTCACCCACGAACATGTGGTGCGCCTCCTCCGTCAGCATGAACTGGCAGGTCCGGGCTAAGGGATCGAAGCCGGATTCGGCCAGCGCGGCGAGCTGATATTTCCCATCCCGGTCGGTGAAAAAGGTAAACATGAAATAGGCCAGCCAGTGCGGCGTCTCCTCGTTAAAGGCGCCCAGGATACGCGGTTTATCCACATCGCCGGAATGGCGCTCCAGCATCAGCTCGGCTTCTTCCCGGCCATCCCGACCAAAATAGGCGTGCAGGATATACACCATGGCCCACAGATGACGGCCCTCTTCAACATTAATCTGGAACAGATTGCGCAGGTCGTACAGCGAGGGGCAGGTCTGGCCCAGACGGCGCTGCTGTTCGACGGAGGCCGGCTCGGTATCTCCCTGGGTCACGACCAGACGGCGTAACAGGCTGCGGTATTCGCCGGGGACTTCCTGCCAGACCGGCTCGCCACGGTGGTCGCCGAAGGCGATCTGGCGTTCCGCCTGCGGCTTGGCCAGGAAAATCCCCCAGCGATAGTCGGGCATTTTCACATAGTCAAAATGGGCCCAGCCGTCGGACTCGACACTGATGGCCGTCCGCAGGTAGACGTCATACGTTCGCGTTCCTTCAGGACCACAGCTATCCCACCAGCGTAAATAGTTCGGCTGCCATGATTCTAATGCGCGTTGGAGGCGGCGGTTGTCGGCCAGGGCAACATTGTTCGGAATGCGCTCGGTATAATCAATCGCCATGCTTACACCCTCTGCTTACGAAAACGGCTCTGTTTGCCCGTGCCGTACAGCGTCAACGCCCCGTCTTCGCCGACGGCATTCGGCCGCTGAAAGATCCAGTTCTGCCAGGCGCTCAGACGCCCGAATATCTTGGTCTGGAGGGTTTCCTGACCGGCAAAACGCAGGCTGGCCTCCATGCCGGTCAGGGCGTCGGGCGAGAAACTGGCGCGCTCTTCCAGGGCCAGTCTGACCTCGTCTTCCCAGTCGATATCATCTGGAATAAAGGTGACCAGCCCCAGGGCGTCAGCCGTCTCGGCGTCGATATCCCGGCCCATATACGACTGCAATTCCGCAATATGCTCCGCTTGGGCCGGGAAACGGCCGGCCAGGCGGGTTCTGGCGGTGTTCATGAGCAGCGGCCCGAAGTTCATCGGCGTCAAACGGAGAGTAGCCGGAGGCAGCCCGCCCTCCTCAAACCGGCCGTCCAGCATATACGACCGGTCGGCGGCCAGCACGAGTTCGAGCAGAGTGCCGGCGAAACAACTGCCCGGCTCGATCAGGGCGATCAGGCTGCGCGCGCTCACATCCAGACGCTGGAAGGTGCGTTTGAGATAGAGGGTAATCTCGCGGACCAGCCAGTCATCGGCATACTCGGCTAGGATTCTGTCAACGGCCTCGACCAGAACGGCCGCGCCGCTGGTACGGAAAACCCAGGTTCCGATCTCTTCTTCATTCAGCCGCAGGTGCAGAATGGCGTCGTCCAACTCACGCGCGAGCGCCAGGGGCCAGAAGCGCGCACCGGCAGCATGGACGGCTGCCAGTGTGGGCGGCAGGTCTGCGCTCGGCGCGTGGATCGTGAACGAGGCGGTTCGCAGCGCCCGGTCCAGCTCGATCGTAATGTGATCGTAGGTAATAGTAGTTTCCTCAATGGATCGAGCCAGGGGAGTCAGGGCGATGCCGACCGCATCGGCGGGCCGATCCGATTGGGCGGCAAAAGTCAAGGCGCGGGCCTGAACCGTTTCCTCAAAACGCGAGCGTGGAGCGATTTCGTCAACCAGATTCCACTCCTGGGCTCGTTTTCCACGCAGCCCCTCGGACGTGGTGCACAAGAAATCGGCCCGGTCACGCCGCACGTGCCGTTTATCGACCAGTCGCGTCAGGCCACCGGTTCCGGGCAAGACGGCTAACAGCGGCAGCTCGGGCAGGGCCACCGCGCTTGCGCCATCGTCAATGAGAATAATATGTTCGCACGCCAGGGCCAGTTCATACCCACCGCCTGACGCCGCCCCGTTCACGGCGCACACATAGGTTTGCCCGGAGTAGGCGCTGGCGTCCTCAATGCTGTTGCGCGTCTCGTTCGTAAACTTGCAGAAGTTGACCTTATGCGCGTGTGAAGACTGGGCCAGCATACGAATGTTTGCCCCGGCACAAAAAACCTGGGGCTTGGCCGAACAGAGCACCACCGCCGCGACTTCGGGGTGCTCAAAGCGCAGGCGTTGGACCGCGTCGTAGAGTTCAATGTCCACACCCAGGTCATACGAATTGAGTTTGAGCTCATAGCCCGGAACCAGGGGCGCATCTTCCTGCACATCCATCGCCAGCGTGGCGACCCGGCCGTCAATCGACAGGGTCCAGTGCCGATAGTGCTCGGGCTGAGTCACAAATTCGATTCTGCTTGAAGTTGATGAGGCTGACTCGGTTTGCTCCTCAGGTTGCTGCGCCGGTTCATCAACGTGTATGGCCGTACTCATGGGACGCCTCGTCTTTGCTTACTGTCCGTCACTCTAACGTCATTGAAAAATCTATGCCAGGGAGTCGGATGATGCGCAGGACACACCCGACCAACCACCAAGCGCCGTTCTCCCCTGTTTTTCTTTTGTGCTACGGTCTTCGGCATGAAGATAGGCCCCAGTCCGCAAGAGCTCCAACGCGCCCTGTCTGAAGCGGCCGCCTGGGTCGCGGCCTATTTACAACACGTCGGCGACCGGCCGGTCCTGGCGCGGGTCGCACCGGGCGATATCGCGGCCAGCCTGCCCGAGGGCCCACCCGAACACGGCGAGTCGCTGGAGGTCATTCTCACCGACATCGACCGTCTCATTCTGCCCGGCATTACCCACTGGAATCACCCGGCTTTCTTTGCCTATTTCGGGATTAGCGGGTCGGGACCCGGTATTGTGGGCGAGCTGATTTCGGCGGCGCTCAACGTCAATGCCATGCTGTGGCGCACCTCGCCGGCGGCAACCGAGCTGGAACAGCGCACGCTGCAATGGGTGGCCGAGATGCTCGGTTTGCCCCTTGACTGGTTCGGAGAAATCACGGATACGGCCTCAGCCTCCTCTTTATACGCGCTGGCCGCGGCGCGTGAAGCGGCCGGCCTGGACATTCGCGAGCACGGCATGGCTGGTCGGGACGACCTGCCGCCACTGGCGATATACACCTCAACCCAGGCGCACAGTTCGATTGATAAAGCCGCGATTGCGCTGGGAATCGGGCGACGCTGGACCCGGCATATCGAGACGGACGCCGTGTTTCGGATGCGACCCGACCGTTTGGAGCAGGCCATTACGAGCGACCTGGCGGCCGGGGTCAAACCCGTCGCCGTTGTGGCAACGGTCGGCACGACCTCGTCAACCAGTATTGACCCGATTCCGGCCATTGCGGATATTTGCGAACGATATCAGGTGTGGCTGCACGTTGACGCCGCCTATGGTGGAGCCGCGGCCCTGGTCCCCTCACATCGAGATGTACTGGCCGGCTGTGAGCGCGCCGATTCGTTTGTCACCAACCCCCACAAGTGGCTGCTGACTCCAATCGATTGCAGCCTGCTGTATACACGCCGGCCCGACGATCTCAAACGCGCCTTTTCGCTGGTGGCCGAATATCTCAGAACCGACGAGCAGGATGTCGTCAACTTTATGGACTACGGCCTGTCTCTGGGCCGGCGCTTTCGGGCACTCAAACTGTGGATGGTCATCCGTGCCTATGGCCGGGCCGGGCTGGCCGCCATCATCGGCGGCCATATGCGGGAAGCACACTGGCTGGCCGAGCAAATCGACGCAGCCCCAAACTGGGAACGGCTGGCACCGGTCCCGTTCTCCACCGTCTGTTTCCGTCACGTACCGGCCGGCGACCGAGACCCGGATGCGCATAATGCCGCCCTCATCGACGCGGTGAACGCTAGCGGGCAAGCCTTCTTGTCGCACACCAGGCTGAATGACCGATATGCCATCCGGGTTGCCATCGGCAACCAGGCCACCAAGCATGAACATGTCACGCGGGTATGGGCGTTATTGCAGGCCGCGGTGGAGCAGTCGGCATAAAAGACGGCCTTACGACGTCTGGCGCGTATTGCCGTTTTGCTCTGTTTGTTGTGGTGGAGACGGACGTTCCTTGAGACGAACGCTCACGCTCGACGGGTCCAGACCGGCGACTTGGAGGCCGAGGGGAACATTGACATCGTGCGCGGTCAGGGGAAAGCGGCTCCGCCCAGCCTGGGCACTTGAGAGATCAACCTGCGCCCGCAGGCCGCGTGGGTCAAGCAAGGCCAACAGTTCACGCGATCCTCGTACGCGCAGATAGACTTCCTGGGTATTCTTACCGGTCATATCCAAATTCCCTGGGATATTGTAGTAGACCACAGGAACCGCAAACCCAACCTCGGTGTTTTGCGGGCCAACCAGGATCAGCCAGAGGATGCATACGGCCGCCAGGGCACCCAGCTTGGGACGAATATTGGTCTCCAGCATGTCACGCCAGCGCCATCGGACCCGCCTCTTCCTGGTACCGGAAAGACGCGAATTCAGCCAGGTCAACAGCTCGGACGATCCCGGCAACGTCACCATCCCGCCCCGGTCGACAACGGAGACCGCGCCCCGCTCTTCCGAAACAACGACGGCCAGCGCGTCGGAACGCTCCGTAATCCCCAGCGCGGCCCGATGACGAGTCCCATACGTATAGGGCAGCGAGCGTGACTCTGAAAGCGGCAGAATACAGCCGGCGCGACAGACCCGTCCGGCCCGCAGATAAACGGCGCCGTCGTGCAGCGGGCTGGAGGGCGTAAACAGATTCTCCAGCAGCAAATCGCTGACTGTGGCATCAATCAGGACGCCCTGGCTGCGCAAGAGGGATTCTACCGGGTCGTTGCGCTCAAAAACGAGGATGGCGCCGCGACGCTTTTTCGCCAGGCTGAAACACGTGTCCGCTAGAGTGACCAGGAAATCGGCAACCCGAGCCTCAGCAGAGGTGCGACGAAAAATTCTGGGGGTGGAGAGGACAGGATTGACCTGCTCAAGAATCTGACGAATTTCAGCCTGGAACACGACCACAACCAGAATAAAGGCCGCGGCCCAAATACCGCCCAGTACCCAGGTGGTTAAAAACAGCCCGGCCAGGCTGGCGAGGAAGTAGAACAGGCCGAGCACGACCAGCCCAACGCCTATCCGGGCGGCCTGCGTTCCACGAAAGCGGATATAGGCCTGGTAGACGACGAACGCCATACAGGCGATGTCGATCATATCTCGCCAGCGAAATTCCCAACCGAAACGCCAATCCGGCGGTATGAAATCTAAAAATTCTGTCACGCCTTGTTACTCGGTGTAGTTCTCGTAAAAAACATAACTGGTTGAGTAATCGCTAAATTCAAAATAGACCTTCTTCTCGCCCTCATCGACCCGGAAGTTCAAATTCCGGTCGGCATAGCCATAGCCAAAACGGTAGGGTCTCGGCGTACTGCCGTCACCGGTTGCGGCTGCGGTGCTGAGCTTATCGATCTCAATAAAGCGCAGCACCAGCTTTTCGCCGGCATAAATATCCAACACGCCGTTGGTCCCTGTCCAGTTTTGAATGGAACGGCTCAGCATGTTCTGCGATTCCTGCGTACAACCGGCGAGTCCTCCCGCCAGCCCACACAGGAGAAGTCCGACGACAATGATGATTCGAGAGCGCTTCCACAAGCCCTGCATAGAGAATTCCTTACACGCGAACGTCTCTCATAGCTCAGATTATCATTCCTCCTCGCCGCACGCAAAATACGTCGTAGTTTTTCCGCTCTCCTGCACGTCTAAACCGTGCGCTCTTGACCCTGCCCCAGGGAACCCATACTGAGCGGAGAGAAGGGAGGGAAGATGCGGTATGGCTGTTCCGCTGCTCGATCTCAAAGCGCAATACGCCACACTCCGGCAGGAAATCCGGGCTGCGGTTGAGCGCGTGCTGGAGTCTCAGCAATTCATTCTGGGACCAGAGGTGGAAGCCCTGGAACATGAGATCGCGGCCTACTCCGCATGTCGCTACGGGATCGGGGTATCGTCCGGTACGGATGCCCTGCTGGTCGCCCTGATGGCGATCGACATTCAGCCGGACGATGAAGTCATCACTTCGCCGTATACCTTTTTCGCCTCAGTCGGGAGCATTGCCCGTCTCGGAGCACGACCGGTCTTTGTTGATATTGACCCGCTGACGTATAATTTGGACCCGGCCCGGATTGAAGCCGCCATCACCCCGCGGACGCGCGCCGTTATTCCGGTGCATCTGTTTGGCCAGATGGCGGATATGGACCCGATTCTTGAGATTGCCGCTCGCCGGAATCTTTTTCTGATCGAAGATGCCGCCCAGGCCGTCGGCGCAGAATACAAAGATAAACGCGCCGGTTCGCTTGGGCATTTGGGGTGTTTGAGTTTTTTTCCGTCCAAGAATCTCGGTGGCTATGGTGACGGCGGGATGGTGACCGCCAATGACGCCCAGCTTGCGCAACGGGTCAGACAGCTACGGAGTCATGGCGAGCAGGCCAGGTATGAGCATACGCGGGTGGGAGGGAATTTTCGTCTGGACGCCCTCCAGGCCGCGGTGCTGCGCGTCAAACTGCGACACTTGGATGCCTGGACGGCGGCCCGGCAGCGCAATGCCGACACCTATCGTCGGCTGTTTGCTTCCCACGGGCTGGGAGCGGTGAGCCTGCCGGTCGAGGCCCCGCGGCGGCGACATATCTATAATCAGTTTGTTGTCCAGAGCCCACGCCGAGATGCCCTGTTGGCAACGCTTCAGCGCCAGGGTATCGGCGCGGCAATTTACTATCCGACGCCGCTGCATCTCCAGCCCTGTTTTGCCGCTTTGGGCTATCGGCGGGGCGCCTTCCCCCACAGCGAATACGCGGCAAGGCGCAGCCTGGCTCTGCCCATCTATCCGGAGCTCACCCCGGCCATGCAGGAAGAGGTGGTGCGGGCTATTGCGGCATTTCACCGAAACGAGGCAGGCGCCCCGGTCGCACACAAACATTGACAGGGTATCTGTGGAGAGCGATAATTCTTCACGTTTTCAGTCGCTGCAGGAGGAGCATCCATCATGCGATTCGGCCTTGGTCCATTCTCGATGCAGTCGCCGCCGGGCTCCGGGAAGACGCACACCAAGCTCTACCGGGAAATGCTGGAGCAGATTGTCATTGCCGAGGACATCGGTTTTGAATCCGCCTGGCTGGTTGAGCACCATTTTATGGAAGACGGTATGTGCCCGTCCCTGCTCGTCACCGCCGCGGCCATGGCAGCCCGGACATCCAGGCTCACCATCGGGACGAGTATGTACCTCCTGCCGCTGCATAGACCTGTGCAGACTGCGGAAGATGTGGCCGTGCTCGATGCGATTGCAACAGGTCGTTTGATCTTCGGTGTGGCCACCGGCTATCGTCCGGAGGAATATGCCGGCTACGAGGAGCAGCGCAGCGGACGCGAAAAACGCATGGAGGAGGAGCTTGAGATCATCATCAAGAGCTGGACAACCGACAGCTTCTCGTTCTCGGGTCAATATTACACAGTGAAGAACCTGTGCGTGACACCCAAACCCCACCAGCAGCCCCATCCCCCCATCTGGATCGGGGCCTCAACCCCCGGCGGCGTGCGCCGAGCGGCCCAGTGGGGCTCCGCGCTGGTGGCGTCCCCGCGGCATCATATCAACGAGTTGAAAGAGCACTACCGGCTCTATCGGCAGCAGTTGGAGCGTTTTCATAAAACGGCCAGCGCAACACCGGTCATTCGGGAAGTCTATGTGGCGGAAAGCACGGCTCAGGCAGAAGAAGAGGCGCGCGCAGGCATTATGTACATCCATGGCGGCATGTACGGCAAATGGGCCAATGTTCGGCCGCTGAGAGATGACGCCGGTCGGGTGGTGGAAAATCCCGACAGCGTCACATTTGATACCCATCGTGAACGCTTCATTATTGGTGACCCGGATCATTGCATTCGAGAAATTGAGAAATATCAGCGGCAGCTTGGCATGGATTATCTGATCTGCTGGATGCACTATCCGGGGGCGGATCACGCCAAGACCGTGCGCGCCATGCGCTTATTTGCCACAGAAGTGATGCCCCATTTTCAACATTGAGCAACGGAGGCAAGACTGAAGAACGGAGGATACCATGCGCAGAAATTGGATCGATCTCAATAGTGATATGGGCGAGTCGTTGGGCAACTTCGTGCTGGGCCGACCGGAAGAGGTCATGAAGCGCATCTCCCACGCCAATATTGCCTGCGGTTTTCATGCCGGCGACCCGAGCTGGATGAGCCGCACGGTGGAATGGGCCAAAAAGTATGGGGTCACGGTGGGCGCCCACCCCGGCTTTCCCGATTTGCTGGGCTTTGGCCGGCGGCTGATGAACATCACCCATCAGGAGGCGACCGATTATGTCGTCTATCAGGCCGGCGCCCTCAAGGCATTCTGTGAAATGCACGGCCTCAGGCTTCAGGCTGCCAAGCCCCACGGCGCCTTCTATTCGTGGGGCATACAGTCCGAAGACAACGCCCGCGCCATTCTGGAGGGCTTTCAGGCGGTTGAGCCTCAGCTCACCGTCTACCTGCCCGCCCTGCCCTCTTTCCCGCTGGTCTCGACCGCGGAAAAGATGGGGTTTCGGGTGGTCAAGGAATTCTATCCGGGTCTCAATTACGACGAGACCGGCGCGATTACCGTCAAGCGCTCCTACGGCACCGAAGACGTGGAAGAGATCGTCGAGCTCGTGCTGCGCTTTGCCGTTGACGGACAGACAAGCGCAGACACCGGAGCGGTGATCGAGGTTGAGGGCGAAAGCGTGTGCGTCCACGGGGATGTGGTCAACGCGCCGGAAGTCCTGGACGGGCTGCATGCCGCCCTCAAGCGGGAAGGCATCGCAATTCGGAGCGCGATTCATACCGAGAATACGGACATTCTGCCTTTGCGGCAGCGGGCGAGTGTGTAGTCTCTGGTGGCTCTCCGCGGCGATTCTGGTCTGGAGCAGCGGTTCGTGGAACAGGGTGGAGCGATGTCAGAGACGCGCTATGACTATGGTGGCGATGAATATCTGCTGGTGGTCTTCAGCGAGGCGATGGACCTCGCCATTAACTTCAAACTACAGGCAATCTGTCGCGAGATTGAGCGCCGGCACCTCCCCGGCGTCATTGAGGTCTGTCCGGCCAACGCCTCCTATCTGGTCCATTTCCGTCCCGAAGAGACCCATCCTGACGCCTTGATCCGAACCCTCAAGGACCTCGAACGCGAGATTCAGTCCGCGGAGACGCTGACCTCCCGGCTGGTCGATATCCCGGTGCTGTTCGACGATCCCTGGACCCAGGAGTGCGCCAAACGCTTTGCCGACCGGCATCAGGACCCGTCGGTGTCCAACCTCGAATACCTGATGCGGGTGAATGGCTATTCCTCGAAGGAGGAATTTATTACCGCCTACTGCGACCGGCCGTACTGGATCTCCATGGTCGGTTTTGTCCCCGGTACGGCCTGGTGCTATCGCATGTGCCCGCCCGAGCAGGCCATTCAGGCTCCCAAATACATCCGCCCACGCACGGACACCCCTGAGCGCGCCGTGGCCCATGCCGGCGTGTTTCTGTGCATTTACCCCGTGCAGGGACCGGGCGGGTATCAGATGATCGGCATGTCTGCGGTGCCGGTGTATGACCCGGAGGAGCGTCTGCCAGACCTCCAGGGGCGCTATATTCTGGCCAATGCCGGAGATCGCTGGCAGTTCCGGCCTATTGATATGGACGAGTATAATGACATCCGCGCGCAGGTCGAAGCCGGCAGCTATCGCTACCGCATTATTGAACAGGATTTTCGTCCGGGCGAATATATGCGCGATCCGGAGAGCTACCTCAAACGCCTGCAAGAAGAAGCGGCCCATGCTTAGCGTCCTTGAGCCCGGCCTGTTGACCACCATCCAGGACCTGGGTCGCCTGCACTGGTACCACATCGGCATGCCGCCTGCGGGCGCGCTGGATAATTTCGCCTTCCGGGTCGGCAATCTGCTGGTCGGCAACCCACAGGACGCCGCCGGGCTGGAAGTCACCTATTCCGGGCCGTCGTTCGAGGTGACGAGTGAGAGTTTGATCGCGCTAACCGGGGCGGACATCGCGTGTACGATCAACAGCCAGCCCGCGGCACAGTGGCGCGCCCACGCCCTGCACCCCGGCGACCGCGTCAGCCTGGGCGGAGTACGCCGCGGGGCGCGGGCCTATGTCTGTCTGGCCGGTGGGATTACGGTGTCCGAGCGGCTCGGCAGCCGCTCGACGTATATGCTGGGCCGCTTCGGCGGCCTGGACGGGCGCAAACTTGAGGCCGGCGACGCTCTCCCGCTCGGCACGCCACACACCCTACCCGACACGATGCTGGGCCGCAGCCTCGATCCGGCGCTGATCCCGGTCCCACAAAAAGAACTTGAGGTCCGCGTCGTGATGGGTATGTGCAGCCATCGTGTGACTCCGGACAGCCTGAAGGAATTTCTGGCTGCGGACTGGGAAGTATCGACCGAGGCCGACCGGATCGGCTATCGTCTCAAAGGCCCGACGTTCGAGTTTAACGCGGGCGAGCGGCCGTTTGGCGCGGGCGCCGATCCCTCCAATGTGGTCGATCTGGGCTATCCGATCGGCTCGATCCAGATTCCGGGCGGGCTGGAGGCCATCGTCCTATTGAACGACGCGGTGACGGGCGGTGGCTATACCACCATAGGCACGGTCATCACAGCCGACCTCGATCTGATTGCGCAGGCTTCTCCCGGTTGCCATATCCGCTTTCACCAGGTCAGTATTAACGAGGCTTTGCAGGCGCGCCGCGAGCGCGCGGCGCGTATTGAACAGGTTCGTCTGGAGTTAGGGATTTTCGATCAGGTCGGTGTGCTGGGGCAATAGCCTGGCGTAGGTATGGAACGGGACGACCACGACTCAGAAAGCGGTCCGGCTGACGCCGCTGACAACGTCGAAATGGGTATCATTACTTAGGGAATTACATACTCTAGTTGATGCAGGACTGCCGAAACGATCTAGTTCCGCAAAACCCCTCTATCAATCTCTCCAAAATAAAGAAGGACAGTGAAGGCAAAGTGAAGGCAAGAACGGACATTCCTGCTCCGAGTCGGAAGGGCCATGACATTGTAAATGACGCCCTCGGCATGTCAGACGAACTTATCTCGGAGCAAGCCTATTTGATTGCGCGTGGTGTCCGCCCGATGATGCTCTTTCACCTTATCGACGCTGACCCCTTGTTGATGGGACAAGTTGCAGGACGAATTGAACAATGCGCTGAAGGTATGGGCGTTCTTCCTTTTGTATGGGAAGACTCCTCCGAAACGGCTTGGGTAGGGTATGCATCCAGTAGATGGGTCTTTGAAACCTTCCGGTGGGCCATAGATTCCCTAGACGAGCCCCATCGCAGCCGCGTGCTAGGAATGCTGCTAGGGTACACTCCGCTGGAGATAGCCAAATACGACGCTCAGCAACCTATTCGTGGATTCAGAGGAGCTACTCGACTGGGATTTTTAAGGTCCACGAGACAATCGTATGGAGTGAGCAATACGGAAATGTCTGACCAATATAAATCACTTTCCAGATGCACCCACAGCTCGGTACATAGTATCCCGTCTTTTGGCAAAGATCGCCCGATCGATCCGTGGTAGTCATAGAAGATCCTCTAGTTGATAACAGAGTTTTATTCTAAAAATTCACGCACCCAGCACCGCAACTTTTCTTTGATTCTGGTACATACACCAGCATGAAATGGGTGTAGAAGGCCAGGAGATAATCCGTATCGCTGTTCCGCCGCTAAAATCATTTCCCACGCGCTGAGCGAGGATAGCATTTGAATGTGTTTATCGCTCAGCATTCGACGGGGATGCAAGCCATAATTCTCCTCGATATGCTCCCATGTCCACAGCGTTAGCATATCAGTGTCTATCAGGTCGGGGTTTACCATAGCTCCCTCCATGATCTGATACGGCAAAGGACTGGTCGGTAGCCGCCGACCAGTCCTATCCGCAACGTTCAGTTTGCAATTTACCTGTTTTTCATCTCATCATAGTCCTTATTTCTACACTTTTCTGGTTCCGTCAAGCACCCTCAAATCGAGGAAAATTCCAATATACTTGACTTGATAAATTCGTCAATTTCGTGTACGCTTCTGGGTATGAAAAAGAGAATAACCCAGCAAGAACTAATGGAAAAAATTCTGGGAGAGTACACGATTACCGGCAAGAAAAAACGGACGGTCACGGCAAAGAAGAAGCCGCTAAAGAAGCGCGCCGTTACCGCCAAAACACCGTTGAAAAAGCGCCATGTGACGTACCCGTCCGGCCCCGGAAAATCCTACCGAAAAGGCGTGTCCCTCTTGGAACTCGTTGACGATATGTTCCCGGATGAAAAGTCTGCCCGTGAATGGTTCGAGGGAATACGCTGGGCCGATGGGCGATATTGTGGGTATTGTGATTCGGAGAACACGAAGCGCGTTCCGAACGACAAACCGATGCCCTACTGGTGTTCAGATTGTCACAAGTATTTCAGCATTAAAACCGGAACCGCGATACATGGGAGCCCAATCCCGTTACGGAAGTGGGTGATCGCGTTCTATCTGATGACGACGAGCCTGAAAGGCGTGTCGAGCATGAAGATTCACCGTGACTTGAAAATCACGCAGAAAACAGCGTGGTATATGATCCATCGGATTCGAGAAGCGTTAGCTGTGCATACCGTAATGATGGCGAATGGTCCTGTTGAAGTGGATGAAACGTATATGGGAGGCAAGAACAAAAACAAACACGCCAGCAAAAAGCTCAAATCTGGTCGCGGTCCGGTCGGGAAATCAACCGTTGTGGGAATGAAAGACCGTCAAACGAACCGCGTGCGGGCTGCGGCGATTAAACATGCCGATCAAGTTACACTCCAGGCGTTTGTCAACGAGAACATAGAGCCGGGAACGACAATCTACACCGACGACCACAGAGGCTACCTCGGCCTAGAAAATCACGAGTCTGTGAAACACAGCGTGGGGCAATACGTGGAAGGTCAGGCCCACACAAACGGAATAGAGAGCTTTTGGGCGACGTTGAAACGTGGCTACTACGGCACGTACCACAAAATGAGCGTGAAGCATCTTCATCGCTACGTGGCGGAGTTTGCGGGACGCCACAATATCCGCAGTCTGGACACGATTGAGCAGATGGCGGCGTTGGCGGTGGGAATGGTCGGGAAGCGACTAAGATATAAAGACCTGATTCGGTAAGGAACACAGCACAGCCCACCTAGGGCTGTGCTGTGAAAGACGATTACATGCCACTCGTTTCGCCAGTATCAGGATCGATAGAGAAAAACGGAAATTGCAGACCTAATCGTCTGTCGAACCGCGCAATGGTTGTCGGGAGCAAGTAATCCGAGAGTTGCGTTCCAGATTCAACAACCGGGGACTACATACCAAGCTAGCCATGCGACAAGGAAGGAAGCGGATGAGTTTGAGTCTCTTGGGGCCCAGTTCTGATCATCCAATGTCGTCAATCAATTTCTTCTATTGGGCTTGGCCCGTTTGCCCTTCTTAAGACCGACTTGAACCGTCGGTCCTGGTTGAACAACCTGCTGCTTAACAACCTGCTGCTTAACAACCTGCTGCTTAACAACCTGCTGCTTTATAAAGGCGCGCCCTGCGTGGTTTTCGACGATCTTGACCGCGGATGTGCCAGTAAACGTATGAGTCGTTGCATGAAATACGGAAAGACTCAAATCTTGGAACTCGGCATCCTCTTCTAGTCTATATACTGCCAATTGATGATCTTCGACCTCGCTTCTTGACAAGTGCCGACTATGGCTTTTGAAGTTCTTATGATCGGCAAGCCATTTGGAGACTGCTTCAGCCCTGTCCGAACGATCAGCCTGTTCCTTAAACATATACGTCTCTAGCCACGTTCTTACCAATTCCCTTGACATATCGAGTGCCGATTCACATTGCACCAGCAAATCGGGACCATATTGACTTAGCATTGGTAACCAAGATGATAGCTTAGCCGGGTCGGCGCATTCCCGTTGGGCGTGGTCGAACTGATCCAAGACCGACTGAGCTGGAACCAAACGCCGGCCTAGTGATGTGGATAGTAAAATTTGTGGATCAGTGGGACCAAGAAACGAGTGTTTACCAAGCACGATCTCGTCGGCAGCGCAGGAGATCATGGTAGCCGCAGACATGGCAAGTTGCGGGACGATCACACGAATATGAGAAAACCGAGATCGCAAATAAGAGACGATTGCCTCTGCCGCTTCTGGAGACCCACCGGGGCTATGCAGAATCAGATCGAGCTTATCGCCGTTCAGACCATAGGTGACTTCCATGAAAGCTTGTATATCTTCATCACTGATAGAAATAAGTGCGGGTGGTCCTTCCTTCTGCAACCATCCTGAAGCATACAGGACAGTGTCACGCCCAGAGTGTTGCTGCATCTTCAGAAGGTATTTACGGCGAACGCCGTCAAAGTCAGTACGCCCCTTTTGCTGAGTATGACCTAATTCCGATAAGATATCGCTCCAAATAGGCAATGTGCGGCTCCTGAGTTTGCTTGATTATCGGGTGTTCGCATAATTCGCTGTTGTGAATTGTTCCATCACTTCCGTAGCCAAACGGTATTCGTCAATCTCGTGGTCCTTCTCTTGCCAGTTACAATAAACATCCATGACCTCCTGGACACCTGGACGGGCTAGGGCCTCTTTAAGCATTGTTGCATACCGTTGCGTGCGTTTAGAATCTGAACGCGATTCAGTCTTCCTTTTTGTCATAGCGTCTCCCTCCTGTAAAATAGTGGATGTCCCCTGTACCACTGTGCCTCAGTACGCCCTCAGCAACTAGGGCGCAAGAGCACCCATATCACTTATACTCGGCATTCTCAGCTCCACGAGACCCGGAGGATGCAAATGTAGCGGGGTGGTGACATTTGCATCCTGGCGTTTATTCTTATCCTCTCCTTCATTGTACCAATGCAAAAGGTCGGGTCAATTACAATGATGACATTTTGCTACACCCCTTCTCGAACTCGAAGTACCATAAAACGAGTTAGAGGTAGGGGTGTAGCTCAACAGGATTGAGCGGCGTTTTACCGAAGCGCTGGTTGCGAGTTCAAATCCCGTCACCCCTACCTCTATATGGTACCGAAGTACCATAAAACGAATTGAAGTGGGCGTATCTCAATTTGGATAGAGAAATGGTGTCGGAGCCATTAGGTGCGGGTTCGAGTCCCGCCGTCCCCACTTCTAACTGAGGGAAATACCATCACCCACAGCGTTACACGTTACGCAAAGGTATTTTACCGTATTAGTCTTCTGTGCAGATGACAAGGAAGGTAGGCTAACAGCTTTCCATGAGCATACCTACGGCTCCCACAACAATGAACGCGGCGAACATGAAAATAAAAGTCGCAATGCTAATTCCAAGGCAGCCTACGCCTTCCCCAGCGGTTCTCCATAATTGCCGTTTCACGTCAGCGATAGCTTCGTCCGTTTTCTTATCGCGTTCAGGATCATCACTCATGTTTATTCTTACCTCCTTTGACTACTAGACGAGAAATCCACTGCAAAAGTGCCCAGGACGCGGTCCCAGCCGCCATATTTGAACACCTTGTCTTGGTGGGGCTTCATCCTGTCGCGTTGCTCGGCAGCCGTGAGTTTAGGATACTTTTTCTGTTCGTATAACGAGGGGAGGAACTGTCCGGCGCGCCACCCAGGAGCGCCTGTTTTCTTGCTGACGACGATCAACTGAATGTGTGGAATGGAACGATGACGGTCTCGCTTACGAAGGGCTTGGAGACCGTCACTCATGCAGCCAAGGTCGCGGGCTATACCTTGAGGGCATCCCCCGATAGCGTTAGCTGCGTCTTGATAGGTTACAGGCTTGTGTTGTTTGACGAGCCAGCGAAGAAGATGCCGCGCCCGTTCTCGACGAGTGCCCATTGGGTGCACTTTGCCTTTCTCCGCTCGATGGATAAGGTAGCTGGGTTCCGTGCCAGCAGTGCTCACTTCCACTGAGCGGCTGTTGGACTCCTGGGCTGGACTGCAATTCCGGCCCAGGAGCATACGTCGCAATTCTCTTCCCGGCATTCCCGAAGGAATGCCGGGCCGTTTGCAACCATTTCTCAGATAAGTGAGGAACGCTTTCCGCCTATTTGCCAAGGCGTGGGGAGCTACCCCATGCCGGGTTTTCAGGCTGTTCTATTCAGCGGATAACCCGACGTAGCGGGATATCTAAGAAACGGTTGCGAGAAGTAGAATAGGACGAAGGGCAGGCGCAAGTCAAGCTTTTGATATTTCAGGGGAAAATGAAAGGGTGGGTCGTATAGCATGACAACACTGATGTTAAGGAGGTAGTCATGCGTGTGTATTGGTGGCAAGGCGGTTTACACATAGAATCCGAGAACGATGAAGAGAGCGAATGTTTGAAGGCGGTGATGGCGTTGTTAGAGAGCGGGACGGTGAAAGTCGGGCATCCACCCCGAAAGCCGACTGGTCCAGACGGGCCTTACGGCGAATAATCAGATACTTCCTGTAATACGGGTTTTCATATTCTTAGCTGCCCACCCTCTTCCATCTAAATTGGTGACGAGCAAACGGTCGCCCGCGTTCATGAACTGCCATAGGTAGTCGCGCAATCCCTCAGCGGAAGTTCCGGTTCGTCGCACGGCCCACCCGGAGTCAAGGATGAGGATTGCGCCCAACTCCTTTAGGGCATCGTATAAGGCTTGGTATTCTTTTCTTTCCGCACTCAGCAAATCGTAGCTAACGGTGTAACGCATTTAGGTATCTCCTTCTTCAACTTCGACTTCTTCCTCTTCCTCCCCTTCCGTCCTATTGTCGAAAATGCCGGGGTTCCCGACCCAATGCCCTGTAACCTTGAGAGAGGGGTGGAAGATGTTCTGTATTCCTATGGTGTAATGTGCCCCGTGTTTTGCTGATACGCCTGTCCCTCTCAGGAGAATCTTGTCCTGCGGGGATTCGGATTGGCTCCCGAAAGTCAGGCGACAGCCCACCGGTACAGAAAATTGGGCAACGACTGAATGATCTAGAGCCTGCGCCCAGGGCAACTCTATCAGCGTCTCCCTGCCCTTAGAGAGCCATTTGGTGTTAGTGGGTGAGGTTCGTTCGGTCGTCTCATCCAGGCACCAGTACCGCACGGGAATGTAGCCCGTCATGGCCGCAATCAGCCACCCGCCTTTCCATTTGGTCTGGAACAGTTGGAGGCTCCCGACGGCTCGATTCCACCACGCCCGATAGGGGTCTCCTCCTCTTTGGTATACGGCCGTGCCGTGGATACATATCGCTGCCACCCCGACGAGCTGTATATTCAGCCAGCCAAAATATGGCCCAAGCCACCGGCCTACCTGTGCGACCACCTCGCCCCATTGCTCGGCATTCTCTGGCATGGTCGGCACGTCCCACAGCATAAAAAATAAGGCCAAAACACCGAACGGCCAGGACGTGAGCCCTCTTTTGAAACGCTGCCACATAGATATCTGCTTCGTCGTCGATTTTTGCTTCGGCATCAATCGCTACCAATCAATTGACACCGAGAAAAGGGTGCCGTCCCCATTCAGTCTTGAAACCAGCCGGAGCACCTTTTCCTCACAACAGATTACATCACAATTTGTTCACTACGTCTAGCTCTTGTAATTCTCTTCTCCCCTTCTGTATAGCAAGGAGAAGGAGAGACAGACTTATATGCCCATTCTGAAAAAGCTGAAGAAGCGGGTCGTCACCGCCCTGAAGAAGCCGAAACGGCAAAAACACGGTCCCTATCCCGATATGCCGAAAGACCCGGAAACCCTGGCAAAAATCATCTTTGACGTGGCTGATTACAAAGCGTTTGGGCCGGGGAAGAGGAAACCGAGAATTCAGTAAACGTTCTTTCGGACGGTCAAGAAACATCAAAATGGGACGTATCAACTAGAGTACGTAATTCCCATTACTTAACACTGGAAGAATGTGCTGACGTGCGAGCGCAGCTACCCAAGTGTCATTAGACGGGATGGGATTGCCTGCGCGTTTCAATTCCAGGCGGATCTCGGCATAGGCATCTGCGGTCTCTTGGGTGACTGTGACGATTTCGGTCAGCGGAAGACGGCGATAGAGCCAGACTTCATAGCGGCGGCGGTGGCGGGATTGGCGAATGCCAAAATAATATTCACCAAGAACGATACTGGGAACAACGAGCCGGTCGGCGGACAGAAGGTGAGGCTCAATCGCAGGGAGCCCTTCCGCCCATGCCGACAAAGCGTTCGGGTCGAGAATCATATCAGGTCTTCAGGAGACAGCGTCTCAAACTCCTCTTCAATCGCAGCCAGGATGTGCCGGTTCTCGCTTGAAAGATCGGACAGTTCGCCGAACCCTGCCATCCAGGGAGCTTCCTTTTCGTCTACGAGTGGTTCGGTATCAGCCTTGCTGACTATTGCCTTGAGGGCGAGGATTTGGTTCGCGTCCTGAACGACTTTCTTCTTGTCGTACCTCTTAAGAAAGGATTCTCTCGATGTCCCGTTCTCTTTTAAGAGGTGCCTGTATTTCTCGAATTCCAGAAAAAGAGCCTCGCAAAGCTGTCTCACGTTGAGTATCAGGTTAGGAACTTCATCTATTTTCCTTACTGAAAGATGTGTGCCTCTTTTCCACGCAATAGCAATCTGCAAGGTTTGTCCGTCGAACAGAATATCATAACCGTTATAGCCGTGAGCAAAGCCATCCCTGAGAGCATCGTATACTGGTTTTGCGGCCTTCCTATAGGGACCAGCGGGCAAGAGCTTCCTGAAAACTTTCTCTCCCTGGCCTCTCCCATACTTATACTCAGCCAAAGTATCGCACGCGCAAGTAGCAAGGAGGGCGACGGCGAAATTCCCCCCCGTTTCAAGAGTAAGAATTCGCTCCAAGTCACGGCGGATGAAGCCAAATACTCTGTCGAATTTGTCCTCAATGTCGTTGAAACTGACAACCATAGACTCTCCCCAAAGTCCGCCAGATATGGGCGGGTGGATCTCACCCCCTAGATTTCAATCACACGGTTGTCCGCCCACGCTTGTCTGAACGTCTCAAACCCAAGGATACCGCTGAGAGCTGTATCCATTGCGTGTTCGTCTTTTTCCTGCACCGCTGTGTGAAGAATATCAAAGAACCCGTTCAGCGCGACTTTTCGCTCCGCAAAACGTTGGGCGAAATATTCCAGAATAATTTCTCTTTCAGATTCAATCAGTCTAATAGCAACGTCACGTTTTGCTGCTATGCGCTCACGTTCTTTCTGTTGCTCCTCCACGGCTTTGCGATACGAGATATATTCTTTTACCGATAAAAGCGGTCCATACGCACCGTAAGCAACATAGCCCAGCCGACTCCTCCTCAGCAAGCCGTATTTGGACCCAAGGCGCGTTTCTGCTATCTCCTCAGGAGGAGAAACGGAAAGGAGTGAACCCATGGGCCGTTTAGATGGAAAAGTCGCTATCATTACCGGAGCCGCGCGCGGCCAAGGTGCGGTGGCCGCCCAGACCTTTGCCCAGGAAGGCGCTGCGTTGCTGATCAGCGATATCCTGCCGGAGATCGAACACACCGCCACGCATATTCCCTCAGCCGGAGCGCGAGTCGAATGGGTCCAGGCTGACACCGCGGACCCGGACGGGATCAGGGCGGTGGTCGAAAAAGCCACCGCCACCTTTGGTCGCATCGATATTTTGTATAACAACGCCGGTGTTATTCTAGGCAAACCGTTTCAGCAGACGACCCTGGAAGAGTGGGAGCGCATCATTCGGATCGATCTGACCGGACCGTTCCTGATGAGCCAGGCGGTGGTCGCGCATATGGAGCAACAACACAGCGGCTCGATTATTAATATTTCCTCAGCCGGCGGCATTCTTGGCTATCCGCAGATGTCGGCCTACGGGGCGGCCAAAGGCGGGCTGGTGAATCTGACCCGGTGTATGGCGGTGGACCTGGCGCCGTATAATATTCGGGTCAATGCCATCTGTCCGGGCGCGATCGATACCCCTATGCCGCGCGAATACATCAAGGACATGGAGAATAAAGAAGCCGTGTGGCAACAAATTGCCGACACGCATCTGCTCAAGCGCTTTGGGAACTCGCACGAAGTGGTCTCCCTGGCCCTGTATCTGGCCTCGGATGAGGCCAGCTTCATGACGGGCGCGGTCATTCCGGTCGATGGCGGCCACAGTGCGCATTAGGTCAGCTCTTTCGCTCCCCACCCCGGCCCTTCGGGCCACCCCTCCCAAGACGTGTGATGCATATTGTGTCATTAGAGCAAATCACGCTGCTGTGTAGCGCGTCTCCCTCCTCCTGGAGGAGTGCGGGCTTCCAGCCCGCATGGCGGCCAGGATGGCCGCCCTCCCAGGCAGGGAGCCCCCCCATCCCCTCCCCGGCCGCTTGGGGCCAGCCCTTGTCTTTCCCGACGAGCGCGGACGGGCACGGCTACAACTTATCGTGAAACGCGCTAGCCCCCTACGAGGGTCCGTTGCCCCGCTGTGTAGCGCGTCTCTCTCCTCCTGGAGGAGGGCGGGCTTCCAGCCCGCATGGCGGCCAGGATGGCCGCCCTCCCAGGCGGGGAGAGGGGGTGGGGTGAGGGAAAAATAGTCCGCTGGTGGCCAGACAAGTTAATGTGCATCACCCCTCCCAAGAGGGGAGCTTTTTCTATCCCCTCCTGGGACGTGTCCTGTCCAGACATCTGCCGCACCCGGCTGGAGCGGGGCATAGACCCGTTGGGACGCCCGTGCAGGGGCAGCAGAGGGCTTGGGCAGGGAGGCCGGTGCCGGGCGCACCAGTCTCCCTGCCCGCACGTTCTCCAGGGTCTCATCGACCGGTTCGCCGAATGCCTCCCACACCTTGACTCGGTTCGTGCCGTCGTGCCGCGCTGGCGGCGACATGAAACGAGGCTGCAACGCCCGCGCCTAGGGCGCGGGCGAGGCCCGCAGCCGCAGTTCGACATGTTCCTCGGAGGACCAGTCCAGGCTCCCGGCCCATGAATATGATTTCCCGGCGGAGACATCCGCCGCGCTGAACGCGAACTCCTCGCCACCGTGATGCAGGACCAGCGCCGCCTTGTCGGCGGTGGACAGGCCACTGGTCAGGGTGAAGACGGGATCTCCCTTTTGAAGCCCCGAGACTGAAACGTAAATAGCGCTAATCGTGTAGTTGTTGCTCCCGACTGTGAACGTCCTGTCGGACAGGCGCCCGACGTTGTCAACCGATTGGTATCCATAAATGTGAACGGCGGTGCCTCCGCGCTTCACCGTGACCACGCCGCACCACAGCTCGCTCTGGCTCGCGTCCGGCGTGCAGTCGGGAGCTGCCCGCGTCACCGTCACGGTGTAGGTCTTCGTCGTCGTGTTGTCTCGGGCTGTCACCCGCACCTTGAACACGTTGTCGCCCTCTTCCAGCTCCACCTGGTGGCCGGACTCGTTGGTGTCGGCGTCCGCGAGTATCATGTCGTTCTCGTCCAGCCAGGCGATCGTCGCGGAGGGCTGGCTCGTCCTCGGCGTGACCGTCACCGTACCGACATCGTAGGCCGCCGCCGCTGTGTACGTCCGGATGTCCCCGGCGAAGCTCGGGCTTAGCGCCAGGTCCGAACTGCCGTCGTTGACCTTGAGCGCTCTCAGCGTCGCGTCCGTCAAGAAGCTCGGCAACATGCCGGTGACATCCTGGACCGACACCTTGAAGGTCCCGGCACGGTAGCGGCTGACGCCATCGCTGACCGTAAATATCCGGCCGCCCACCTTCAGGAAGTGGGTTCCGTCCTGGTCGGCAGTGAAGAAGTAGCGGGTGTTGTGTCCCTCTCCGCCGCCGTAGACGAACAGGTTGTTGTCACCCTCCACGAAGCTGCCGTCGGGTGCCTGGACATGACCCAGCATGGTGCGGTTCATGGTGCCGTCGCCGGTGGCCTTGCCCTTGACGTCCACCTGGTAGGTCTCCCCATCCTCCAGGTCCACCGAGTAGAACAGCATATAGGTGCCGTATCCGGGGTAGTTATTACCTTTAGGTTCCCTAATTTTGCCTTCCACCGCCGGTCCGCCGACCCTCAGGCTGGGCATGGCCTCCTCCAGGGTCGCGGTGTAGGTTCCGACGTCGCCGTTGCGAATATAAAGCAGAGCGTAGTGGGTCCCCTTCAGGGCCGGACGGACGTCGAAGGAATGTGTGCTCCTTCCCTTGCGACCCGTCGGATCGGGTTGCGCCCGTATGATCATGACGTCGTCTTCGCCGTCCCTCCGCACGGTGGCGTGGATGGAATGTATGGTGCCGGTGCCGAAGTCCACGGTGTAGCGCCCGACCTCCAGGTCTTCCAGGGCGAAGTAGTACGAGTAGAACCCGTAGTTGGTTGGCACGTCCAACGTGCCGCTCAGCGTGCCGCCCGGCTGCAAGTTCCCTTCCACAGGATAGACCCCGCCGTAGCTGTTGGCGGCCACCTGCATCGCGCTCAGCCGGTAGGTGCCGGTGGCGTCGTCACCCGCCTCTGCGACCAATAGGTAATAGGTGCCGGTTGGGTATGGTGTTCCCTCCGGGTTCGAGCCTAGCGTGAACGTCAGCTTGGAGTTTTTCCCTTCGCCGCTGTCTTCGTCGCTTGTTCCCCCGAGCACTGATGCACTGTTGCCCTCCCAAGCAAAGATGTACGTGATCTCCGGGTCCGCCAGCGTTCCCTGTTCTGTTGCAGACCCCTCCAGGTCGAACCGGTAGGTACGACCCCGAACCAACTCGACTGCGAAAGCGTCCCGGTCACGATTTGAGTCGATGTTGCCCGTGACCGACCCGCCCACTTCCAAACGGCCGGTGCTCGTGCCGTCGTCAGGAAAGTCGTCCCCCGACGGCTCGGAGACGCTCTGGCGGGGCTGGGGGGTGCTCTGGCTGGGCAGACCGCGCTGCGGGTCCGGCGGCGGCACGGGAGTAGTGGTGCGGACCCGGACATCCCGGGACGGCTCGCTCACCCCGCCGGGGCCGATGGCCAGCACCCGGTACACGTACACCCGTCCGTTCTCCACCGTGTCGTCGGCGTAGCTGGTCTCCGCCGTGCCGGTGTCCTCCGCCAGCGTCAGGAAGTCTTCCGCCTCGTCGGCGATTCCCTGCCGCCGCAGTATCCGGTAGCCGGTGACGCTGTCGTCGCCAGGATCAGCCCAACTGAGCAGCACGAGGTCCGAGGCCGCTGCGCTCGCTAATCCCGTGGGCCTGGCGGGCGGTTCGGCAGCCTGCTCCTCCTCCGGCTCCGGGGCCGCCGGGATGTCGATGTGGAACCAGCGGGAGCGCTCGCTCACCCCGTGCTTGTTGATGGCCTTGATGCGGTAGGTGTAGGTGGTCTCAGCCGCCACGGTGTCGTCGGTGTAGGTGGTCGCGGCGCTGCCCGTGTCCGGCACGAGCTCGCTGAACTCGCCCCCGACATCGTTCACGCGGACGCGCCGCAGGATCACGTAGCCGGTGATGGAGTCGTCGCCGGGGTCGTCCCAGGTGAGGACCACCCCGTCGTGGGTCGCCGTGGCGGTCAGCCCCCTGGGCTTGGCCGGCGCGGCGGTGGCGCGCTGGGGCGCGGGCGCGGCTGTCGGGGTCGCCCCCGCCAGGGTCCGGCTCCGGCGGGACCCCGTAGTGGGCGGCTCGTCCACCGTGAGCGTGTAGTACCCCGGGGCGGCTTCCGGCCCACCGACGGCCAGGTGATACAACCCCGCCGTGGCTGGCGTGAAGGTCAGGGCACTGGCATGGTGCCACGCTAGGCCCTGCTGGACGACTGCGCCGGTGGCATCATAGACCGCCAGCGATGGGGCCGGCGCACCGGTGACGGCGATGGGATAGCCCTCCCCCGCCGCCAGGTCTACGAAAAACCAGTCCGTGTCCCCTGCGCTTTCTATGTATCCCGCCTCCTCCGCCCCCACGCCGATGGTCCCCACCGTCTCCGGGTCGGCCCGGTAGTCGTCGATCCGCTGTAACCCCGGCACACTCCACGGCCCGGTCCCGGCCCGCACTTGGACGGTGTAGAGTACGCCGGGCTCCAAGTCGTACAGGGTCAGGGTATTTGTCGCCGAGGTGGCCTGCTCAATGAGCAGGGGGGTATCGGCGGGGGCATACTGGACGTGGTAGGCGGGCGGGGCCGGGGTGACGGCAGGCCAGGTGAGGTGTAACGCCCCGGGGTTGGGGCTGTGCAGGGTGAGGGCCGGCGGGGCGGAGGTGGCCGGCCCGCCGAGCAGACTGAGGAGCACGAGGGCACTGACGATCCACGCCAAGTGGGGGAGATGCGGGCGAGGGGAACTACGATGCGAGGTCATAGATGACTCCTTTCAGGATGTCTCTGGTTGAGGCGGGGTGACTGCACGCGTGGTACGGAATGGTGCGGGCTGGCCTGTGGGCGGCCACGGGGGGAGAACGGCCCCGCGCTAAGGGGCCGGAGCGGGGCCCCCGGCGCTGACAACGGGGGGGAAATGTGCTAGAGGGTCGGGTCGGGTCGGCGAGGCGACCGGTGACCGCGTATTTATGGAGAGTGTGCTGTTCATGGGTGCGTTTCCGGCCCGTCGTTGTGGTGCACGACCAGGCTTTCAACGCTCCCCATACAACAATCCGCCGCGGATGACCCTAGTAAAGCTACTAGTTTTCAAAAAAAAGTAGAAAAAAAGTTTCTGGAGGCGGACCGGCCCTTCGCCTGCGCTCCGCGACGCCCTTCGTGGGGACCCAGGACAGGCTCAGGGCGAACGTGGAGGCCGTTTGGGCTGCGCCTGGCCTGAGCCAAATCGAAGGGCGTCGCCCGCAAGGGCGGAGGTGAAGCATGGATGCCGGGGGGGCGGGGGAGTTGATTCGACAGCATCGGGCAGGATACTGTCTGCGTCTACTCGAAATGAGCGAGCTATCATGATCGAAGCCTCAGGTCTGACCAAACTCTACGGAACGTTTCGCGCCCTCTCAGATGTGAGTTTTTCTGTCGGCCACGGAGAGATCGTCGGTCTCCTCGGTCCGAACGGAGCGGGCAAGTCTACGACCATCCGCATGCTGGCCTGTATTCTGTCTCCGACCACGGGTACGGCCAGCGTGGCCGGCCATAGCGTACTGAACGAATCTCTCGCCGTCCGGCGCCAGCTCGGCTATATGCCGGAACACATCTCGCTCTACCCGGAGATGGAGGTGGCCACCTATCTCGACTTTGTGGGCCAGCTCAAAGGGTTAGACCGCACGGCGCGGCGGGTCCGCGTGTCCCAGGTCATTGAAGAGTTGGACCTCGGCTCCGTTACCCGCGTCTACATCGGCACACTTTCAAAAGGCTACCGCCAGCGTGTCGGCCTGGCCCAGGCCCTGCTGCACGACCCCAGCGTGCTCATTCTCGACGAGCCGACCATCGGTCTTGATCCCGAGCAGGCGGCCGAGTTTCGACAGCTCGTCCGCGGCATGCGGGGGAATCGGACCGTCTTGTTGTCCACCCATATTTTGCCCGAAGTGCGTATGACGTGTGATCGGGTAATGATCCTCGCCAGGGGCCGGTTGCTGGCCCTGGATACCCCCGACAACCTGACCCTCCGGCTGCGCGATGCGAGTGAGATTGTGGCCCATATTGACGGTCCGCAGGCCGAAGTGGCAGCGCTCCTGCACGGCCTGCCCGGTGTCCACGCGGTCCAGGTGACCTCCCAAGAGCATAACGGTCCGACCGCCTATACGCTGCGCGCCGCTCAGCACGAGGACGTCCGGCCCAGCATTGTGGAAGCCGTGTCCGGACGCGGCTGGCGTTTGTTTGAACTCCGCGCCCGGGAGATGGACCTTGAGGAAATCTTCCATCGGGTGGTCGATCAGCCGCAGCCGTAAACAACAGCATCAATGAGACCCACGTATGGTTCTTCGCGCAATTTTTGTTAAAGAACTGCGATCTTCCTTTGGCCTGTTTCTGGCCTATGCCATTGTGGCGGTCGCCCTGGCCTTGTGCGGCTTCTTCTTTTACACCGACATCAGCTTCTTTATGATGTGGGGTGGCCAGAACCTGGAGCGCGGCCTGTGGGAATTCTTTTTCCACGACCTCCGCTATGTCCTGCTGCTGCTCGTCCCGGCCATCACCGCCCGCTCGTTTGCGGAAGAAAAAAAACTCGGCACGCTCGACCTGTTATGGACCTACCCGATCCCGGAGAGCAGCGTTTTATTGGGCAAATTTCTGGCTGCCGCCACCCTGCTGCTGGTCGTTCTGGGGCTGACCCTGCTGTACCCGCTCGTCCTCTCGTGGTGGCATCCCGAGGTGTATTGGTCGGCCTTGCTGCCCGGCTATGTCGGTCTGCTGCTTATTGGCCTGGTGTTTATCAGTGTCGGCCTGCTCTTGTCGGCGCTCACCGACAGTCAGGCGATTGCGGCCATGGCGACCCTCGGCGTCCTGGTCCTGTTCTGGTCACTGACGTGGAACGAGCAGGCCGTGAGTGTAGCCTGGCTCCAGGTCCTGCTGCAAATTTCGCTCTTTGACCGCTTTTACAATTTCGCCCGAGGCGCGATTGATAGCCAGGAAATCACCTTTTTTCTCTTCTTTTTCTCCTTCTTTTTATTGTTGACCTGGCAGGCGCTGCGCGCCCGGCGGTGGCACGGCAAGGGGGAATTCTCCTCGTTGCGGACGTTTCTGGCCACGCCCAGCCGCAAGCAGTGGGTGACGGTGGCCGTGCTGGACCTGCTGATTTTGAGCGGCCTGATTGGTCTCCAAACGCTCTCCATTCGCAATAATCAGCGCTGGGACTTCACCCCCACGCAGACCTTATCCCTCTCCAAGCAGACCAAAGGTCTGCTGGCCGACCTGGATAAAGACGCGCTGCTGACCCTGTTTTTTGGCGGCTCTCCGGATACGTATCAACGCTATGAGGATGTGCTCAAGCGCTTTACCGCAGAAAATTCCTACTTTCGGTATCGCATCCTGCACCGCGACCGGAACGTGGGGCTGGCCCGGCAGTACGGGGCGACCCATTACGGCACCGCCGTACTCGAATACGACGGGCAGCAAAAATTATTGCCGGGTGCGGGCGAGAAGGTCATCACCGAGGCCCTGTTTCAGTTTCTCCGAAAAAAGCAAAAGACCATTTATTTTGTGGGTGGCCACGGCGAAAAAGACCCGCTCAACGGTCAACCCCAGTTGGGCTATAGTGAGGCCGCTTCCGCTTTACGCAACGAAAACTTTGTGGTCCGGCCCGTCTTCCTGGCGCGGACCGAGCGCGTCCCCGAGGACGCCGCCCTCGTCGTGGTCAGCGGTCCGCAGACCGACCTCTTGCCGGACGAGCTTGAGCGTCTCGCCCGCTATCTCTCGACGGGTGGGAGTCTCCTCTTCATGCTTGACCCCATGCAGGCGCCAAACCTGACGGCCTTCCTCGCCCGGTACGGGGTAGGGCTGGACCAGGACGTTGTGTATGATCCGCAGAACAGGCTCTTTGGCGGTGACGCGCTGAGCCCGCTGGTGTCGCTGTATAATACCGAAGTCGAGATTGTAAAGGACTTCCAGGTCGGCACCATTTTTCCGCTCTCCCGTTCGGTTGAGCCGGCCGACCCCTTGCCGAGCGGCGTACTCTCCGCCCAGCCGTTCTGCCGCACCGGGCCGGGTTCATGGGCGCGCTTTCGCGCCGGAGCCGAGTCACCCGAAGGCGCGGTAGACTTTGAGGGCACCAAAGCCCGGCCGGGACCGATTTCCCTGGCGGTGGCGGCAACGATTCGCCCGGACCAGCCGACCAACGGGAACACGCCGCCGACCACCGGAGAAGACACCCCGGAACAGCTTGCCCGCCTGGTTGTGTATGGAGACAGCGATTTTGCCAGCAATGCCCGGCTGTCCTTGCTGGGCAATAGAGACCTCTTCCTCAACACGGTGCAATGGCTGGTGCAGGACGAGAAATTTATTACCGAACGCCCCCGGGATGCCTCCATTCAGCGAAAGATTTCCACCCTGGTACTCACCACCGAACAGACGCGACAGTTGTTCCTCATCACCATTGTTGCCGAGCCTGGGGTGATTCTTCTGCTTGGCCTGCTGGTCTCCATCTATCGACGCCGGCACCGGCGCTAGCGCGTTTCACGATCAGTTGTAGCCGTGCCAGTCCGCGCTCGTCGGGAAAGACAAGGGCTGGCACCAAGCGGCCAGGGAGGGGATGGGGGGGGCTCCCCGCCTGGGAGGGCGGCCATCCTGGCCGCCATGCGGGCTGGAAGCCCGCACTCCTCCAGGAGGAGAGAGACGCGCTACACAGCATCGTGATTTGCGCTAGCGCATCGTACGCTACGCTCGAGCCACCGCCACAACCAATCTGTTCATCTCGCCTGCCGTACAGAGCCGGCCTCGCCTATACCTCCGGCTGCCGGGTATGCCATTCGGTTGCCTGTTCGTAGGCGTGGGCGGCCTGCATGATCGTGCCCTCTTCTCCGTGCCGACCAACAAGCTGGAGGCTGAGCGGCAAGCCGTCGTCCGTAAATCCGCACGGCAGGTTGACCGTCGGACTGCCACTGAAATCCATCGGCGCGGTAAAGGCCAACAGGGCCGGAATATTGTCCGGCGGGAGCACGGCCTGCGGCGAGAAGTCTTTGATCGCCATGGGCGGGGTCGCCATAGCCGGGCACAGCAGCATATCCACCTGCTGCAAGACTTCGTCAATCAACCGGCGGGTGTGCTGCCGGGCAACATGCGCCTTGACGTAGTGGGCACCGGTGACTTTGACCCCGTCTTCCAAGAGCGCCCGAAATGTGGGCCCGTACTCATCCGCCCGAGACGGAAAGGTCTCTGCGTGCGCCGCCGCCGCCTCTGCCGCGCACATGGCATACCAGAGCGGCGTGGCCTCGTTGATCTGCGATACGTCCACCTCGTGAATCTCGGCTCCCAAATCCTGAAAGACCTGGACCGTGGCCAGCACGGCGTTGCGCACGACCGGGTCAACGCCGGTGGTACAGTAGGCTTCGTCCAGCCCGATCTGGAGTCCCTGGACTCCGTTATAGAGGCTGTCCATATAATCGCGTACCGTTTCGCGCCGGGTGGTCGGATCGTTGGGATCAAAGCCGGCAATCGTGCGTAAAATCGCGGCGGCATCCGCCACGCTGCGCGTCATCGGACCGACATGATCCAGGCTTTCCCCCAGGGGAAACACGCCATAGCGGCTGACCCTGCCATAGGTTGGTTTGACCCCGACAATGCCACAGGCAGCGGACGGGAAACGGATCGAACCGCCCGTGTCCGAGCCTAGGGAGCCAAAACACAGGCCGGCGGCGGTCGCCACTCCCGACCCGCTCGACGACGCCCCCGGCCAGTGCTCGGCGCTCCACGGGTTGATTGGCGGCTGCATGGAGGGGTGGTAGCCGGACAGGGCAAACTCGGTCATCGCCAGCTTGCCCAGCAGGACGGCGCCGGCTGCATAAAACTTCTCAACCACGGTTGCGTTGAAGTCAGGTTTGAAATCCGCATACATCGGCGAGGCCGCGGTGGTGGGAATGCCCTTGGTGTAACACAGGTCTTTGACCGCAATCGGCACCCCGTGCAGCAGCCCGCGATACCTGCCGCTTTGGATTTCTTGTTCCGCGGCTTGGGCCTGTTCCAGGGCCAGGTCGGCCGTGACCGTAATATAGCTGTGCAGCCTGCCGTCGAGCGCGCTGATGCGTTCAAGCACGGCCTGGGTCAGCTCGACCGGCGAAACCTCCTTTGTCTTGATCAGCCCGGCAACCTCGGTCAGCGTTTTCGTACACAGTTCAGCAACGTCTGCCATAGCGTAGCCCTCCTTCTTTTATTGTCCCTGAGCATTTTCTCCTAGTAGAGGAGAAGCTACAATACCTGGCCATGGCATACCACCCTGCCCTGCTCAGAGCAGTCAAGGATTTTAACTCCGGTCGCTATTTTGAAGCCCATGAGCATTTGGAAGAGGCCCTGGATGAGGTGGAGGACGATGATAATACCTGGGAGATGTTCGTCGGCCTGATTCAAATCGCGGTGGGCTATCATAAATATGTCTCCGGCTATCCGGGCGGAGTCAAAATGCTGGGAAAGGGATTGAAGAAGGTCTCGCCACTCCCGGAGGAGTGTGCCGGAGTCCGCTTGGAGTCGCTCCGCCAGCGCGTGCGGCGCGACCTGGAGAATCAGCGGAATATCCGCATGTCTTCACCAAGAATTCAATTAGTGCGCAGCTAGCAGGATTGAAAGGAGCATTCATGGAGCACGAAACGCATATTTGCAGACTCACCAACGCCAAGGTCTGGCTCATGACAACGCTCATCGCCACCAGCTTCGGTTTCCAGCCTTTCCCGTCGTATGGAGACCAGCATGCGACCGCTGACAAAGGGGAGGTGCATTCCACCCCACTGGCCGCTCCACTTGATCTTGCCGTTGTCGATACATTACTGACGACCACGCGCACGGTGCGGAGACGGCTCGACCTGACTCGTCCGGTGGAACCGGAGATTGTTGAAGAAGCCATAGAGATCGCCCTCCAGGCGCCGAGCGGCAGCAACCGGCAGAACTGGCGCTTTATGGTCGTGACCGACCCGGACAAGAAAAAGATCATCGGGGAGCTATACCGGCAAAGTTTTGAGAGCTATGCCGGTCCCCGTCCGACTGGCACGCCGACAACCTCGGGTCAGCGCATTGCCGCCTCGGCGTGGCATCTGTCCGATCATATGCATGAGGTGCCCGTGCTGATTATCGGCTGCATCGAGGGCCGGCCGACCGACCCCAGCCCGGCGGCGCAGGCTGGTTTGTACGGCTCGATCCTGCCGTCGGCCTGGTCGCTGATGTTGGCCCTGCGCGCCCGCGGACTCGGTTCGGCCTGGACAACCTTGCATTTGGTTGAAGAACGCAAGGTTGCCGCAGCCCTCGGCATCCCCGACTCCGTCACCCAGGCCGTCCTGCTGCCGGTTGCCTACTACACAGGGAAAGACTTCAAGCCCGCGCGGCGACGACCGGGGCAAGAGGTGACCTATTGGAATACCTGGGGGGAGGGCCGCAAATAAACAGGGGTAGCGCAAATCACGATGCTGTGTAGCCGCCCGTCATTCCTGCGCAAGCAGGAATCCAGACCTCCGCGCCCGCCACCTGCTGAATGCCGGATCACGTCCGGCATGACGGGAGCCCCCGGCACGGCTAGAGCCTATAATGAGAACCATCAGTAGTATTCTGGTCTCTGGCAAGGAGACCTTGCCAGAGACCAGAGTGTGCCAGCCCGAGAATGCGTCTGGCCTTAATACGGCGTACAGAATCATCAAGAGCCTCTTCCAGTTCTTCAGCCGGCTGCCGCCACTCCCGATTTGCCCAGCATTTCCATGAACGTCCGTTTCGAATGTCCGGCCAGCCGGGCGGCTTGTCCCAAGGACAGACGCCCGGTCTCGAACAGTTTTATCATGAGAAGCAGTCTGGCTTCTTCTACGGAGACCTCTTGCGGCAGCGTAACTTTCAGTTCATTTAACATGGCTCTGCACTCCGGTGTTTTGGATTTCCTGCTGGTGAGAAGGCAACATCTCTGAAATACCGCTTTCTTCGTATTATACCCGCAGAATGGCTCCCCGGCCTTCGAGTTGCCGCTGAAGCTTTTTCACGTCCAGGGCCTTCGGGCCGAGGCCGGTTTGTACGGCCAGGGCGGCCGCGGTCCCGGCGGCTTCGCCGGTTGCCATGCAGGCCGGGATTTCTTTGGTGGCGTGATGGACGCGGTGATCGACCGAGATGCAGCGACCAGCCACCAGCAGGTTTGAGAACTCTTTGGGAAGCAGGGAGCGGTACGGAATATAATAGAGGCTTTCGTATTTGGTCCAGTGGCCGGTGAGGGCGATCACGTCCTCACAGGGAGTATCCACCTCTTCTCGGCTGAGCATATACTCGCCGACTAAGCGCCGGCTTTCGGTAATACCGAGTTGGTCGGCAATATGACACAGATAGGCCTGCCGAAAGCCGGGGGCTTCTTTCCGCAAACGGTCAACCTCTGCCATGACCTGCTTACGGCATTCCAACTCGGCATAGGTCAGATCGTCGGGATCGGTGGCGTCAATCTTTCTGGAGACCTTGTCGGTCGCTCCCCAGGGCAAGAGGACCTTGTCCTTCCCGATGGTACGGAAAAACCAGCCACCGGCGCGAATGGCGTCATCAGCGTTTTCTATCCCGCCCATGGAGAACCACAGCCAGGGCAACACTTTTTCTTTTTCATACGCAGACCCGGCTGAGACAAAAATATCGCCGTCCCCGCTGGCGTCGATGACGACGTCGGCCAGGATGGCAAAACGGCCGGATTTACTCTGAAACGTCACCCCCGTAATACGGTCGCCCGCGACGAGAGCCTCACAGGCGTGGGTGTGCAGCAGCAGTTGCACCCGAGCGTCTTCGACCATACCGTTCAGGGCAAACTTAAGCTCTTCGGGATCGTAGGCAACCGAATAGCGCACGCGGTGCGGGCCATGACCCCAGACCAGCCCCCAGGACTGATCGCGCCGCACCAGGGCTTCATCCGCGCTACCCCATTCGTCCTGTGATGGAAACTGGGCCGCGCCGCGCTGGTCCAAGCGCTCGGTCACTTCCTGACATAAGCCACCGACCACCTGCCGCCCGCGGCCGTCATCAAGCGTCAGCAGCAGAATAATCATGCCGCCGGTGGCCAGGCCGCCCAGATAGCCGAGGCGCTCAACCAGGATCACGTCAGCCCCCTGGCGGGCCGCGGCAACCGCTGCCGATACGCCGGCCGAGCCGCCGCCAACAACGAGGACTTGGGTTTCGGCCTTAACGGGTGTTGAGCGCGGAGGCTCTTCGATGAAACGCAGCGGCTTCGCCATAGGACCCTCACCCCAGCCCTCTCCCAGAGGGAGAGGGAGTTTAGCCTTTTACGAGTGAGGAGCTGACAATCGCTATGGATCATGCCAACCCCCACCCCCCTAATCCCCAGTCCCCCCCTACCACATCTGCCGGAGCAGCCCGAGCAGCGCTTCTTCTCCCCCCTGTTGGTTATGCCACAGGGAACTCTCTTTAATCACTTCCTCGGCAACGATGGGTAGCTCCTCCTCTATGGCCCCCACATCGCGCAGGCGGGTCGGGACGTCGAGCGACCGGATAAAGGCTTCAACCGTGTCAGCCGCTTCGGCCGCCACGGCCTCAGGACTGCGCCCGTTGGTCTGAATCCCCAGCGCCTCGGCGATCATGCCTTGCTGCTTCAGGGTTTGCGGAGCCAGAAAACGCATGCAGTGCGGGATAGTGATGCACGAGGTCACCCCGTGCGGCACGTCCCAGCGCGCGCCGATCTGATGCCCGAAAATATGGCTTAAGCGCACGCCCACATTGGTCAGCCCGAAGATGGACAGCCAGGCGGCGACCTGACACTCACCCCGCGCGTCGAGGTTGTCGGGTTCTGTGATCGAGACGGGAAGATAGCGATGCAGTTTGCGAATGGCCTCCATGGCCAGCGCGTCCGTCACCGGTTGGGGATTGACCGACCAGATGGCTTCGATGGCATGATCCATGGCCTTCATGCCGGTAGCGGTCCAGAGTTGCTTGGGTGTGGGCAGGGTGACCTCAGGGTCGAGAATAACCGTCTTGGGGCAAATGCGCGGGTCCGTCCGTAGCCCCTTGACCCGCGAGTCTTCGTCAGTGATGCCAGCGAAGGGTGTAAACTCGCCCGCCGACAGGGTCGTGGAAATCGCAATCTGGGGCATGGCCTCCTGGGGCTGGCCCTCCTGGAGTAATTCCATGGCCACGATCTTGGCCGCATCAATCGGACTGCCACCGCCAAACGCAATAATGGAGTCGGCCCGGACCTCGCGCGCCTGGGCGACCGCGGCGGTGACGGTCTGACTCGGCACATGCTGGCGAATACCGTTATTCGTGCCGGCCCAGCGCTCGCCCAACAGGCTTTCCAGTTTTTTCACCAGATCGGTCTTGGTCGAAAGGCTGTTACCCGTCAGGACGAGCGCTCGTTTTTTGCCTAAACGGTCCAGCTCTTCAGTCACTTTTTCCAGCGCTCCAACCCCAAAAATCACTTTTTCAAGCATGGGGAATTTATACTCGCGAATCATATTGCCTCCTTGTCACGATGAGGCAGGATATCCTGAGGTTGACATTTGGGAAAGAGTACTGTTCCGTATCTTGCGATGAAAGGCTTGACGAACGATCAGATTACAACCCTTTTGGAAACACTCAGCAGTGAAGAGTTGCTCGTGCTTATTGAACGCATTGCCCAGAGATTACGGCAGATAGAAGAGGGCCATCCCCAGCCTCTGTATGGAATCTGGAAGGGAAAGTTTTCGGAGGACGTAGATATCGAGGACGATTTACGGGATATCCGAAGCCGATGGAAGATTGACGTCGAGGAGCCGCCTACAAGTGCCTGACTATGTTACCGATACGCATGCGCTCTACTGGTATCTCACCGCACATCCTTTGTTAGGACCCAACGCTCAGCAAATCTTTCTCGCAGCAGAGCAGGGACGAGCTATAGTTCATATACCGAGTATTGTCCTAGCGGAACTCTACTACCTCAACGTCAAACACCAGCAGCCACTTGAGTTTTCTCAAGAATACCAGCGGCTAGCCGAAGCTGGGCAATTTCGTTTTATTGATTTTCAGGCTTCTGCCATCACCCACTTTGATACTCTTTCTGCCATCCCTGAGATGCACGACCGTCTCATCGCCTGCGCCGCCTATGAGTTGAACTGTCCTCTCCTCACAAAAGACCCTACAATCATAAAAAGCGAAATTATCGATACGGTTTGGTAAAGGCTAAGGTATCAGGCCCATCCTCTTGCGGGTCTCACACTTCTTCGACACAGTGCAGTTGGAGGAGGACGCCCTATGAAACGGTCCCTGACATTATTTGTGCTGTTGGGTCTGTGGCTGATGAGTCGGCCGGGACTGGCCCTGGACGAGAGCAAAATTATTGATCTGACGTATCCCTACGATGAACACACCATCTCGTGGCCCACGGCCAAGCCGTATGCACTCGAAGTCGTGGCCGCGCAAAGAACGGACGCCGGTTATTGGTATGCCGCTAATAATATCTGTCTGGCCGAGCATAGCGGCACGCATATGGACGCCCCGATTCATTTTGCGGAAGGCAAACGGACCGCCAGCGAGGTGCCGGTCGAACAGCTCGTCGGCCCGGCGGTCGTGATTGACGTCAGCGCCCAGGCCGCTCAGGATGCCGACTACCGCGTCAGCGTGGCGGATATTCAGGCCTGGGAGTCCACCCACGGCGAGATTCCCCCAGGCGCGCTGGTACTCATGTTCAGCGGCTGGGGACAATACTGGCCGGATAAAAAACGCTACCTGGGCACGGACCAGCCGGGCGATGTCGCCAATCTCCACTTTCCGGGCTTTTCACGCGAGGCGGCCGAGTTCCTGGTCTCGCACCGCGACATAGATGCGGTGGGCGTGGATACGCCCAGCATTGACTCCGGCCAGGCGCAAGATTTTATTGCCCACCAGATTCTGAACGGTGCCAATAAGCCGGGTTTGGAAAATATCGCCCATCTGGACCAACTGCCGCCACGCGGGGCAACGCTTATCGCCCTGCCCATGAAGATCGCCCAAGGCTCGGGCGCACCGGTTCGGATTATTGCGATTCTACCCTGAGTAAGATGAGGATATCTGCGCCAACCGCGCCTGGGCTGCGTCAAGCTGGGCCCGAATGCGGTCGAGTTTGGCTTCGAGTCTGTCATGCTGTTCTCGGACTTCGGACAGTCTGGAGGTGGGGTCAGCAGGACGGGCGGGAGCGTCCTGACTCCTCTCAGAGAGGCGACGCTCAATGTCGTCAATGTCTCGGCCGAGACGGATGACGGCAACCCGCCAGGTGCGGTATTCCGCTTCGAGGGCGTTGATCTGTTGGAGGTCCTGCGTCAAGCGGGTGGTGTCATCCATAATCACAGCTCGTGAAGAAAGTCTTGAGACACGGTTATGTCCAGCCAGCAGCCGCTGACAGTCTATCTGATCCGTCACGGAGAAACAGCCTGGAATGAAGAGGGCCGCTGCCAGGGCGTGACGGATATCCCACTGACCGACAAAGGCCGCCGCCAGGCCCAGGCGGTGGCCAAAGCACTTGAGCGCCAGCCCATCGGTCGCATCCTGACCAGCCCCTTGCTGCGCGCTCGCGACACCGCAGCGTTGATCGCCCAATCGCACGCGCTCTCGCTTGAGTGTTATGACGAACTCAAAGAGTGGGATCAGGGCAGCTTGGAAGGGCTGACCGGCCCGGAGTTGATGCAAGACTATCCGGGTTTCTTTGAGCGCTGGCTGGCCGACCCCGCCGGGACGGCGCCACCAGGGGGTGAGCCCTTAAGCGCCGTCCAACAGCGCGCTTGGCCGATTCTTGACCGGCTGCGGCAGCACGACCCGCACGAGTTGACCGGGCCGGTTGTGGTGGTCAGCCACACCCTGACGACCGCGGTCATGATCTGCGCCGCGCTCGGTCTTGATCTGGCTCAGGTTCATCGTCTCAAAATTGATCTAGCCTCGATCAGCCGCCTGATTTTTACCGAGTTCGGCCCTTTTGCAATGTGGCGGCTGGCCGCGCTGAACGACCGGCATCATCTGTCCGCCGAGTTGTGTTAATCACAATCCCCGTAAGAGTCGCTCAAGGTCTTTGCGGTCTATCACTCTCAAAATGACGAGGGTCTGTCCGCGATCCTCAAAAATCGACCGATACGTCCCGGTTCTGAGACAATAGAGTTCGTATCCCCTGAGCTTTTTAATTTTTGGCGGCTCGGGCCAAGTCGTTGTTTCGAGAATCGAGAAATCTTCGAGAATACGCTTCCTGGCGACGGCGGGAAGTGCGCGCAGGTCTCGCAGGGCGCGCGGGGCGAGCTCAACCAACCGTTGCGCCATCAGTCCGCCAACAGCTCTTTTGCCTGCTGGAGCGATAGGCCACCCTCTTCTTCGTATTCCTGCTTCGCGGCGTCGATTTCCTCAAGAAAATGCGGCCGGGCGAAGACGAGATCGTCAATATCGTCTTCGGTCAGTTTCACCAGGGCAGCCTGCGGTTTTCCATGTTTCGTCACGATGACTTTCTCTCCCTTGGCCACTCGTCTGAGCACCTCGGGAGTTTGAATCCGGAGTTCTCGAACACTGACAAATTTCATGTGGCCATCCTTTATGTTACTCAAATGTTCAACCAGAACTAACATTCCGATCAAAGGGAAAGCAAGGTCGGGAAAGCAAAGTGCCGTTCCCGCGTCCTGCGCTTTCTGGTACAGTAGCCGGTAATCTTCACCAGAACAGGGAGCGTTCACATGGGCGGAACGAAAATAGGTATTGGCTTTGGCTTGTGGGGGCTGGGTTTACCGAGTCCGGACACAATCTGTGACTACGCTGAGCGGGCCGAGGATCAGGGGATCGACTCCATCTGGCTGTCCGATCATATTGTGGCGCGCAATCCGTCGTTTGATACGGCCTGTATTATGGCGATGTGGGCCGGTCGCACGAAGAAAATAAAAATGGGTCCGAGTGTGTTGACGATGCCGGCCCGCGATCCTGTTCAGGTCGCCAAAACCTATGCCACCCTGGATTATCTGTCGGGCAGTTGCAACCGGGTGATCATGGCGGTCGGCCTGGGGAGCGACCCCAAAGACTGTCAAGCCTGCGGCGTGCCGCTGGAAAAACGGGGCAAGCGGATGGCGGAAGCCGTTGCCGTCATGCGCAAGCTCTGGGCAGGTCCCAACGTGACCCATCAGGGCGAGTTTTATCAGTTTGAAGACGTAACCATTGAACCCCGCCCGGCGAAGGGCGCGCTCGATGTCTGGATTGGGGGCGGGAGCGATTTGGCCATCAAGCGCACGGCGCGCTATGGCGACGGCTGGTTTCCGTCGCTCGTCACTCCCCAGGAATATGCGGCTGGACTAGAGAAGCTGATCGCCTACGGCAAACAGTACGACCGCGAGGTGGACCCGGACGAAACCGGTGTGCTGATTTTCACCCACATCAACGAGAACCAAAAAAAGGCCGACGAGATCGCGCGCGCGTTTTTGTCTGATTTTCCCACCATGTCAGCCGAACCGCTAATCGCCCGTTCCGCGATCGGGCCGGCAGAGATGTGCATGGAGAAAGTCCAGGCCTATATTGATGAGGGCTGCTCCAAGTTCGTGCTCTGGCCTATTGCCCCACCGGACCAGTTGGTGGGCCAAGTCGAGACCTTTGGACAAAAAATTGTTCCCCACTTCGTCTCGTGATGGCTCCGGGGAGGGGAGAGTCCGTGATGCACCAGATAACGGCACGCCTGCCAGATACATTAGTCGAAGCGCTGGACACGGCCGCCAAGGAATTGAACCGGAGCCGCGCGGACATTGTTCGCCAGGCGGTAGAACGTTATCTGGAGGATTTTGACGACCTCACTATAGCCCTGGAGCGGCTTCGCGACCCCGCCGACCCGATATTGGACTGGGCTCAGGTCAGGCATGAGCTACTCGGTTCGGATTATTATGGATCGCATTGAAAGCAAGATCAAAACGCACTCACCCGAATTCCAAGACAACGCCGCCCGTATGGCCGCGTTGGTGGACAGCCTCAAAAAAGAGACGGCCGCGGCCCGGCTGGGTGGGCCGGAAGCGTCGCGCAAGCGACATAAAGCCCGAGGGAAACTGCTGGCACGCGAGCGGATTGAGACCCTGCTCGATCCGAATACGCCGTTTCTGGAGCTTTCTCCCCTGGCCGCTCACGGCATGTATGACAATCCGCCCTCGGCCGGCATTGTCACCGGCATTGGGCTGATTCAGGGCCGCGAGACCGTCATTGTCTCCAACGATGCAACCGTCAAAGGCGGCACCTATTATCCCATGACCGTCAAAAAACACCTGCGCGCCCAGGAAATCGGCCAGGAGAACCGCCTGCCGTGCGTGTATCTGGTGGATTCCGGTGGCGCGAACCTGCCCTTCCAGGCCGATATTTTTCCGGACCGCGAACACTTTGGGCGTATTTTCTACAATGAAGCCCGCATGTCGGCCCAGGGCATCCCCCAGATCGCCGTGGTGATGGGCTCCTGCACGGCCGGGGGAGCGTATGTGCCGGCCATGGCGGATGAGAACGTGATTGTCAAAGACCAGGGCACCATTTTTCTGGGCGGTCCACCGCTGGTGAAGGCGGCCACGGGTGAGGAGGTGACGGCGGAAGAACTCGGCGGCGGAGACGTGCATACGCGCGTATCGGGCGTATCGGACCACCTGGCCGAGGATGATGCCCACGCCCTGGAAATCACCCGCTCGATTTTTGAGAATTTACCCCGACCCCGGAAATTCTCGCTGGACCGCGAAACACCCGAAGACCCGGCCTATGACCCGGCCGAGCTGTACGGCGTGATCCCACACGATACCCGCGTCCCGTACGATATTCATGAGGTCATTGCGCGCCTGGTCGATGGCAGCCGTTTGCACGAGTTCAAGCCGCGCTATAGCCCGACGGTCGTCACCGGATTTGCCCGCCTGCACGGCTATCCGGTCGGTATTGTGGCCAATAATGGCGTGCTGTTCTCCGAGTCGGCCCTCAAAGCCACCCACTTCATTGAGCTGTGCAGTCAGCGGAAAATCCCGCTGCTGTTCCTCCAGAACATCACCGGCTTTATGGTCGGCAAGCAGTATGAACAAGGCGGCATTGCCAAAGATGGGGCCAAAATGGTCCATGCCGTAGCCAACGCCCAGGTGCCCAAGTTCAGCCTGCTCATTGGCGCGTCGCATGGTGCGGGCAACTACGGCATGTGTGGTCGGGCGTATTCGCCCCGGTTGCTTTTTATGTGGCCGAATTCCCGAATTTCGGTCATGGGCGGAGAGCAGGCGGCGTCTGTCCTGCTGACGGTCAAGTTACAGCAACTGGCGGCCAGAGGAGAGACGATGAGCGCGGAGGAACAGCAGGCCTTCAGCGCGCCAACCCTGGCGAAATATGAGGCAGAGGGCAGCCCCTACTACTCTACCGCGCGGTTGTGGGACGACGGCCTCCTTGACCCCACAGAGACGAGGGCCGTCCTCGGGCTCAGCATTGCCATGTCACTCAACGCGCCCATTCCCGATCATCAGGTCGGGGTCTTTCGCATGTAGCGCAGGGAGCCCCCCGCTTATCCAGACGGTCCGGACCCGCTATAGTGTTTCCGTTCTTCCCTTGGCAGTAACGGCGTATGCAGTAAGGAGCGGTATATTGGTATGAACTCGCGACCAGCACAAGGTATCGAGGACCACGTACGCAACATTCTCCAACACATGGGAGAAGACCCGGACCGGGAAGGCCTGCTCAAGACTCCGTATCGGGTCGCCCGCGCGTTTGAATATCTCACCAAAGGCTATCAACAGGACCCGAAAGAAGTCATTAACGGGGCCGTCTTCACCGAAGAAGACTACTCCGAGATGATTGTCGTCAAAGACATCGATTTCTTCTCGATGTGTGAGCACCATATCCTGCCCTTCTTTGGCCGCGCCAACGTGGCCTATATTCCGGACAAACATATTGTGGGGATCAGCAAGATTGCCCGCCTGGTTGATGTGTACGCTCGGCGCTTGCAGGTCCAGGAACGGCTCACGACCCAGGTGGCCAATACCCTCATGGAAGAGCTGAGACCGCTCGGCGTTGGCGTCATCATCACCGCCGAACACCTGTGCATGCGGATGCGGGGAGTGGAAAAGCAGAACTCGATCGTCACCACCAGCGCCACCCTGGGCGCCTTTCGGACCCATCAGGAGACCCGCGAAGAATTCATTACCCTCGTCAACGGGCGTCAGCGTTGAGGCAGATAGTCTTGGGCAAAGACGCCAATGGCGTTGTCGAGATTCAGTAAGGCGATCTGGTGGGTATAGGTTTGATCGATCAACTGCGTCCGGACCTGGTTGAGCGCATTGAGGGCGGTATTGACGTCGAGGCTGGTCGAGAGCCCGACCCGATATTGTTTCGACGTCATCTCATAATTCTCACGCGCCAGCGCGACCTCTTTGTGCAGGGTCTCCAGCGTGACGTGTAAGGTCTCAACGCTCAACAGCGCCTCCCGGACCTCAACCCGAATCTGTTTCTCCAGTTCAGTCACACGCAGTTTCGTCTGAGAGAGCGTCTCGTTGGCCTCAAGCAGGTCAAGCTCCCGGTTCCCGCCGTCAAAGAGCGGCCAGCGGAGATTCACAAACAAGGTCCAGAATTCGTCCCGGTTGGCAAAGGTTTCCGGATCGAGCCGGGGATAGGAGAACTGAGCGTTGACCTGCGGGAAGTAGCGGGTCAGGACCATATTTTTACGCTCACTGGCAACCCGAACGGCCAGATTCTGAGCGCGCAGGTCCTGGCGATGGGCATACGCCTGGTCAAGCAGGCTGGTATAGGCACTCTCGACTGCCTGCGCTGGAGTGGGTTCCAGAACGCCGACCCTTTCCGACAGCCCCACGGTTCGAGCCAGCACCGTCCGGGCGAGTTTCAGACGGTTCCGGTCAACGACCAGGGCGCGTCCGGCACGTTCGACCGCAACCTCGGCGCGCAGGATGTCGGTCTTGGTGACCTCGCCGACGCGGAAGCGGACGTGCGCCCGTTTCAGTTCCTCTCGGGCGAGATTCAGGGTATCCTGCGCGACCTTGACCTGGGCCTCAAACCGCAACACTTCGTAGTAGGCTTGGGCAACGCCGAACAACACGCCCCGAATGGTGAACTCGTAGCGCTCCTCCTCCTCGCGCACCGCGTCCTTGCCGAGTCGCCAGGACGGGAAAAACGAGGGTTCAATAAGCGGCTGGGTGACCTGGAATGTGGTCAGCCAGTTATTGCGCGGGCGAATGACCGAGGAGCCACCAAAAAGACTCCGCGCTTCGGGCGGAGCATTAAAGGCGATCTCGTCTTTGTTGCGGGAATAGGCACCGCCGATTTCCCCACGGGGCGTCATCAGTGCCACCGCCCGCCACGGCAGGAGTTTCGCTTTTGCCAGTTCGCGCGCCGCTATGGCGACCTGTTCCTCGTTGACGACAGCCAGCCGGTAGGCCTCTTCCAGGGCGATCACCCGACTCGGACTCTCGGTGAGAGGGTGGATGGTCGCGCTCGCCCTTGTCGTGGTTTGCTCCGCTTTCGCCTCCTCTGGCGGGGATGGCTCGACAGCGGTTTGCGTAGCCGCCTCCGGTGGCTGTACTTTCGACTCTCTGACCGGTGTGGCTGCGGGAGCCGCAGGACTCTCCTCTTCGACGCGAACGACAGCCTCTTCGGATTCAGGTGTCGCGTCAGCCCGAGGGGGCTCTTCGGCGGGAGGGCCGACTGCAATCCGCAAACGTGGCGGGTCGGATAAGAACGTCACCTGACACTCCCGTGAGGAAGCAAGGTCGAGAACGACCCGGACCGTATTGGCTCGAAACTGGGCGGCCCGGACCTGAAGAATCACTGCCGAGTCTACAGCCACATAGCGTTGCGCCTGCCGGTCGAGTACGGCGGGCGTCAGGTCCACATAACAGCGGTCCTTGAGGTTACGCTTGGCATCTCCGGGCAGCGCCGCTTGGGAGAAGGACACTGACTCTGACAGTGTAATGAGAACGCGGTCCGCCTCGGCTGCTATTGACCGAACGGGATAGGAAGAGGCGACAGCCACCGGAGCGAGCAGGAGTATACACATGCCGACCCAACCGCCTGTCCACCACAAAGAGGCGTAGCTGAAAAAAGCGTGCGGCTGGAGAGCGTACTTCATTGAGTCAAATCATGAGCGAGACAGTGCGCCCACTGGAGCGCCGAGCTGCATAGCGGGAAGATGTATCAACACACTCAGCGACTATCCGAAATGCCTATACGGCGCAACGGGCGGGGCTTACCATTCCAGCCGCTGGGCGGGCGGAGAACCCGACTCTTGGCCTTGCTCCTGTAGCAGATACAGACCACGGGGCGCCAATTGAAGCGCGGTCTCATCGATCGCCCGGCGACTGAAAAGACTGGATTGAGAAGTGCCCCCTTCGGGCGTCGGCTGATCGAGCAGACTGAGTTGAGACGGTGTCCCCTCGGGCGGCTGCTGATCGAAAATACTGATGGCTTGCGCCGGTTGGGCTCCGGACGACGAGGTGCGCAGGTCCAGATACTCGAGCGCTCCGGAGGCCTGGAGTTCCGCAGCGGGTTCCTGTCGAGCGACTGGGTCTACCGGCTGTTCGGGAGTGGCCTCCTGCCTGATCGCCTGAGTTGGCGGTTCGGCGGCGGGTTCCTGTCGAGCGACTGGGCGGGCCTGCTCTTCGGGAGCGGGCTCCTGTTGAAGCGGCTGAGTCGGCGGTTCCGCCGGCATGAAGCCTGCGCCGTTCATATTATCCGGCCACGGCGGACGGCCAACAACAATCTGCAACCGGTCCGGGTTCACCGCCTGCTTGACCCGGCAGGGCTGAGCGGTGAGGAGATCAAGAACGACGCGCACCGTCTGGGGCTGAAACTGGCCCACCCGGACCTGCTGGACCTGCTGCGAGTCCCCAGCGTATACGCGTTGGACCCCTTGCCCTAACACACCGGCCACATCAACGTAGCAGCGGTCGGCACGCCCATGCCGCGGGTCCTTGGGCAACGCCGCCTGAGTATACACCGCAGCGGCTGATAGATGGATCGTGACCTGTTCGGCCGTGACCTCTATAGACCGAACGGCCGCCCTGCCTTCGCCGTCCGCAGCAAAACTCCGGACCTCCCACAGGGTCAGGGGAACGGTCATACACAGCAACAACGCGAGTCTGGAAGGCGGCATGATGGCGTATCCTGGGACGCAAGGCGGTCTGAAGAGTTTCTACCCGTATAAGCCCGTCTATAAAAAAGGGAAGTATATAGCTATTTACCCAGACGGCAAGGAGATCAGCATAGGATACAGTTCTGAAGGAGAGAGGGGTGTTGTCATGAAGACCCTGCAAATCGGTATCGCCAGCTACGATCAGATGAAGGCCCACACCTTGGCGATCGCACGCGGCGAGTACAAGCCCGCGCGAGAGGAGCCGATCGTCTGGTTCCCCTCGGTCGAAAGCTTCGCAAAGGTGCTCTCCAGGCGCAATCAGGAGCTGTTGGCCTCGATTGCCCGGGAGAACCCCGGCTCGCTCACCGAGCTGGCGCAGCTTGCCGGGCGGGAGAAGTCCAATCTGTCGCGCACGCTGAAGACCCTGGCCCACTACGGCCTCGTGGAATTGGAAGCGGGACTGCGCGGCAAGCTGATCCCTCGGGTTCCGTATGACCATGTGCAGCTCGATGTCTCGCTGCATTCGGGGTTCGTCCTAGGCACAAGGTAGCGGGCGGGGGGCTTAGGTAACACCGTTATAACTCTATAAAAACGTGTGATGCAAATACCGTGTGGCGGCGCACGTCGAAAACGAGATCGGGAGGGGGCGGAGCCAGCGGAACCCACCCCGGCCTGGCGGCCACGGCGCGTCTGGCGAGCGCGGGTTCCTGGGAACGTGCATCACACGTTAAAAAAGGGGAGGAGATCGGTAAGCCGGATTCTGTGCCCTTCCCTAATAAGGAAGGGTAACGGTCATTCCTCTAGGCGTATCGTTACCGATACGCTCGAGCGATCGAACCCAGAGGGAGAGTGGGGCGACTCTTGCCCATACGGGCTCCTCTTATTTGATCTTGCTCCGGGTGGGGTTTACCCAGCCGCCTTGATCTCTCAAGGCATTGGTGAGCTCTTACCTCACCTTTTCACCCTTACCGGCGAAGTTGCCGGCGGTCTCTTTTCTGTGGCACTTTCCCTGCCTCACGGCAGGCTGTCATTAGCGGCCACCCTGCCCCACGGAGTCCGGACTTTCCTCGCTCCTGCTGTACAGGACCGCGACCGTTTAATCTCCTCCCACACTGTGTCAGGCGTCGGCCGCCCCGTCCGCCTCGGCCTGTATATACACAATCCGTCCACAGTAGGGATGCGGACAGTGAAAGATCTCACCGCTGCCCTGCATCTGACTACTCTGAATCTGATTGCACATATGGGGCGGAATACGCATATAGCAGCCCTGGCAGGTTCCGTCGCGGACTTCCACGACCGCCAGGGCTCCACGATTCCCGAAGATGCGATCATAGCGCGCACATAAACTCGCGTCCAAGTTCGCCACGAGTTGTTCCCGTTGCCGGCGGTCGGCCTGCGTCTCCTCTTCCAAGGTCGCGATTTGTGTTTCTACCCGGGCCGCCTCCTCGGCGAGCTGGGTTTGGAGCTCTTCGAGGCGGGTTTGGATGTCGGCGAGTCGTTGCTGCTCCTCTTCGAGTTGCTGCATCACACTCAGGATGCTTTCTTCGATCTGACCGTTCGCCTCTTTCATCAAGTCGATTTCATGCTGGAGTGCGAGCTGTTCGCGTTCATTCCGAACCCGATTCAACCGGACCCGTTTCTCTTTGATTTTTTCTTCTTCCAGCTTGAGTTGTCCGTCCGTCTCGCGCTGTTGGCTTTCCAGTTCGCCGATACGCTGTTGCCGCTCTTCGGCCTCCCGCTGCCGCAGGTCCCTCTCAGACCTGATGGTGGCAACCTGCTGATGGAGATCTTCCAGTTGTTGCTCTTTCCGCTGAAGGCGCTGATCAAGCTCTTGTAGGCTGACCAGCTGGGCGATCTGCGTGGTCAATGCTGACCTCCTTTCACATCTGGCACATCCGGCTTTCGTGGAGGGGCACCCCCTCCGTCCTGTATGGGCCCACCAGGACTCGAACCTGGGACCAACCGGTTATGAGCCGGTCGCTCTAACCAACTGAGCTATGGGCCCATCTCTCCGCCTCAGCGGTCCCCTGTATACCATGCTCCTCGCCGTTTTCCTACGACCTGCCTAAGGCGTGCAAGGCTTCGAGCCGCTGGCGGACTCCAGCATCATCCCCGCGTAGCTCCGCCTCCCGAATTTCTCGCTGAAGCCGGACTCGCTTGGACTTGTGTTGCACCTGCTGAATTTTCTGAATGCAGTCCCACATCAGTTGCTCCTGCGTCGCCGCGCGCTCTTCAGACTCTTCTTCACCCAACATTCTTGAGACACGGTCGGCGACGCTTTTGGGTAAACGATCGAGGAAGGCACCAATGTCGATGCTGGTGTGGTCGGCCTGCTGCCAGGCTTGCGCAATATCTGCGGCGACCTCTCCCCACTCCTGAAAGATTGGAAGCAGCTTGCGCTCACAGACATGCGTCACGACCTGCCGGTCCACGAGCATGAGTTGGATTAACTCCAGTTCAGCCGAGGCGGGGGCGTCGTCCTGCCCGGCCGTCTGCTGGTCGGAAGAACGAGCCGAGTGCCGGGCAGCCCGGTTCGGTCGCAGCCGGCGAAGCTCTTCCTCGTTGACCCCAAAACGCTGGGCCACCTGCGTCAGCAGCGCTCCCCGGGCCAGGGTGTCGGTCATGGGCGACAAGACCGCCACGGCTTCCTTCGCCGCTTGGGCGCGCTGAAAAACCGAGGCCTCAGGGGGCGGGGCGTGTTGCGTAAAATAGAACTCCTCTAAGGGCGAGGCCGTGTCGATCAACTCTTCGAGCCCCGCCCGCCCCTGCGCTTGGCCGAACGAGTCCGGGTCCTCGCCCTGAGGCAGGAAAACCCCCCGCCCGGTCAGTCCGGCTTCAACACACAGCGGAAAGGCTCGGGTCGCCGCTCGACGCCCGGCCTCATCACCATCAAAAAAAATATAGATGTCGGTCGAGAAGCGTTTGAGCAGGCGTAATTGCTCCAGGGTCAGGGCGGTCCCGAGCACGGCGACGGTCTCGTGAAAGCCGCGTTGCACGAGCGCAATGAGGTCGGTATAGCCCTCAACCACGAGCACCCGGCCGGTGTCTCGCATCGTCTCTTTGGCCTGGAAGAGGCCGTACAGCAGCGACCCTTTCTTATACAGGGCCGACTCGGGCGAGTTGAGATATTTGGGCTGGGGCCGCTCTCTGCCCGCGTCTCGCTGCGGGTCGGGCAGCAGTCGGCCACCAAATCCGACGGGCCGCCCGGTCACATCCGTAATCGGAAACATGAGGCGCTGGCGGAATTTGTCGTACCACTGCTGGGCTTCCGGTCTGCTCCGTTCGTCCCGTCCGCCGCGTTCGCCTATCAGCCCCAAGGCGGCGGCCTTGTCCAGGGGCGCTTGCCGCTTTACAAGAAAGCCAACCAGGCCGTTCCAGCCGCCGGGCGCGTAACCGAGCTGGAGGCGCTCGGCCAGGTCCGCAGGGATGCCACGCTCGGCCAGATAGCGCCGCGCCGAGGCGCCGGCCTGCTCATCAAGCAGACAGTGGCGGAAGTAGGTTTTTGCCAGACTTGTCAGCCGGTAGAGGTGGTCCCGCTCCCGCGCCTGCGGATCGTCGGGCGCCTGGGGCAGCGACACCCCGGCCTTTGCCGCCAGGCGTTTGACGGCCTCCGGAAAGGAGATGCCTTCGAGCCGGCACAGAAAAGTGAACGCATTCCCGCCCTCCCCACAGCCAAAACAGTGAAAAAAGCCGCGCTCGTCGTTCACGCTGAACGACGGCGTCTTTTCCTCGTGGAACGGACACAGACCGGTATAATTCTTGCCCGCTTTGCGCAGAGACACATAGACGGAAATCACCTCGACGATGCTGGTTCGCGAGCGAATCTCAGTCAGGGTCTCTTCGGGGATTTTGTGTGCCATAGCGCTCCTGCACATCGCTGAGGACAGCGGAGGAGGACGCTGAAAAAGAAAACACCCACCTTCTTGAAGTGGGTGTTTCTCAGTCACTCGTCTCTCAAGCAATGCGACACATCGTCTTAATACATTGATCGACTTGCTCGGCGTAACGCCCGTTTTCGTGCAGCAATGGCCTTCCGCTTGCGACGCACGCTCGGCTTCTCGTAGTGTTCGCGTTTTTTCAACTCTTGCAGAATACCCGCCTTTTCACACTGCTTTTTAAAACGGCGAATGGCGCTTTCAATCGGCTCGTTGTCTTTGACTCGTACACCTGCCATACGGCTGACTCACCCCCTCCCGGCTGGGGACCCCGTGTTGGGTTGATCCTGCGCCCAGCTTAGGGATTTCCCTCAGAAAGTCAAGAGATTGAGGGACTTACGGCCTTGACAGGCAAACCGCCCCTACGCTAAGGAGGCTCCAGAGCCGCATTCAAGGAGGTCTGTTGTATGGAATTCAAAGAGGTTATTGGCCGGCGTCGTTCTATTCGCTACTTCCTGCCCTACCGTCCGGTTGAGCGGGAAAAAATTCAGACCATTATGGAGGCGACGCGGCTCTCGTCCTGTGCGGTCAATGCTTCCTTTCTGCGGGCCATCGTTGTGGAACGGGATAAACTCGCACCCGAAGACCTGGAAGCGCTCAAGGTCCCGACAACGACCCTCCAACTCGACATGGCACCGGTGCATATCTATTTTTACGGCAACCTCAACGCGATTCAGGAGAGCCATGGGCAGACGCTGAAGGAACTCTTTGATGTCGGCGCCCTCAACCCCACCCACGGTTGGAGTCATAAATTCATTGAGGAGACCGTCTGGGCGCAAATTTTAGATCCGATTTCAAAGGACCCCAATATTAATCCCATTGCGGTTTCCATGGATAGCGGAGTGGCGATGAATCAAGCCCTGCTGACCGCCTTTGACGAAGGACTGGGCGCCCTGCTGACCGCCTTTAACGCGGAAAAGGCCAAAGCGATATTCAAGGTGCCGGACCATTTTATGCCGCTCTACGCCATGCTTATCGGCTATCCGGCCGAGTCCTGGGAGGCGGGTGGACAACGGCCGCGGCCCGCGCTTGAAAGCCTGTATTTTGAGGGAGAGTATGGCGTGCCGATGCAGCGTGACCCGGCCGTCGTCGAGCGGCTCAAACAGGAGAAGATGATACAGGAACCCGCACCGCTCCCGTGGCGTAAGGACGAGGTCCGGGCGCTCTCGCGTATGTTTGGCCTGCCCGAGTGAGGTGTGGTATCCGGGACGGCCCGGCCGTGGGTCCGTCCCGGTACTCCCCAGAAAGAGGTATTGTACGCACACTCCACGTCTTGCTCTCCCCGCCCATATTCGCCAGCAGCTCAACCGTATCCAACCGTTTTCCATTATGGCGCAGGCCTGCGCCGTCGGCATTATCACCGGCTGTGGCGCCATTCTGTACGACGCGCTGATTCAGCTGGTCCAGGGGGTCGCGCTGAGTTCGGACGACCATCCGCTCCACGTGCTGCCCGAGTTGCCCTGGTATCGCATTCTGCTTGTGCCCACCCTCGGTGGCCTGGCGGTCGGGCTGGTCGCTTTTTTTCGTTCACGGGACGCGCAGGGCCACGGCGTCCCGGAAGTCATTGAGTCGGTGGCCTTGGGGAACGGCAAGTTTCACTGGCAGACGGCCCTGTCCAAATCCGTTTCTTCCGCCCTCACTATTGGCTCCGGCGGCTCGGTCGGACGCGAGGGTCCCATCGTCCATATCGGCGCCTCGCTGGGCTCTATTCTCGGCCAATTGCTCAAAGTGCCGCCCAATCGCCTGCCGACCCTGGCCGGCTGCGGTGTCGCGGGTGGCATTGCGGCGGCTTTTAATGCGCCGATTGCCGGTGCCTTTTTTGCCCTTGAGGTCGTCATCGGCAATTTCGCCATGCCGGCCTTTGGCCCGGTGATGTTGTCCTCCGTCATGGCCACGGTGGTGAGCCGGGCCTATTTTGGCGATCATCCCGCGTTCGTGGTCCCCGCCTATGCGCTGCTGAGCACCTGGGAGCTGCCGTTCTATCTCGGACTCGGCATCGTGTGTGGCCTCGGCGGGCTGGCCTTTATGTTCATCCTGGATCGTCTGGAAAAAGGAGTCGAAACGATTCCCCTGCCCCATACGCTCAAGCCCGCCCTGGGCGGCTTCCTGGTCGGCGGTCTGATTCTGGTCGCGCCGCATGTCTACGGCACGGGCCACGGCACCATGGACATCATTCTGCGGGGCGGCCTGGACTGGTCCTATTTACTGTTGCTTTTCCCCCTCAAAATAGGAGCAACCAGCCTGACCCTGGCCTCGGGTGGCTCGGGCGGGCTTTTTTTCCCGGCGCTCTATCTGGGGGCCGTATTGGGCAGCCTGTGTGGCCTGAGCGTCGGTGCAGCCTTTCCCGAGATTGCCGGTCCGAGCGGTGGTTACGCGCTGGTCGGCATGGCCGCCTTCCTGGCCAGTGTGGTCCACTGCCCGATCACCGCCTTTTTGCTGCTGTTCGAGACTACCACCGACTATCACATTATCCTGCCGCTGATGGTCAGTTGCACGGTCAGCACGCTGGTTGCCAAACTCTTTCGGGAAGAGTCGATTTACACCCTCCAGCTCTTACGGCGCGGCATTGACGTCAGGCGGCGCGAACAAACCCTGATGCAGGGTTTCAGCGTCGGACAGGTCATGCGCCCGGAGCCGCCGACCTTCCGGGAAGGAGCCCCTTTCCCCGAGGTCATGGACCATTTCCTGGCCAGCACGCTGCCGCTCAGCTTTGTGGCTGACGAGCACCAGCGCCTGCTCGGGATCATCTCCATTCACGACGTGAAGGCGACTCTTCAGGATGACAGCCTGGCACCGCTGGTCGTGGCGGTTGACCTGGCCCGACCGCCGGACACAGTCACCACCGCTCAAGAGACGCTGGCGCGCTGTCTCGAAAAATTCAGCCTGAGCGAACAGGAGTATTTACCGGTTCTCTCCGTTGATCAGAAACTCGAAGGGATCGTCTCGCGGTACGATGTGCTGGACCTCTATAATCGGGAGATCTTGCGCAACGAATATCTCGGCGTCAGTCTGCGGTCCGAAGCGCTCACCGAGATGGCCCACCAACAGGTCCATCTGCCGCATGAATATATCGTCGAAATCGTGCATACTCCTCCGCCGCTCATCGGCAGAACACTGGGCGAGTCACAGCTGCGCCGCCGGTTTAATGTGACGGCTATCGCGGTCCGCCGCGGCGGCTTCCACAGTCCGGACGCACTCCCCGACCCCGACACGCCCTTGCGCCAGGAGGACTCGCTCGTCCTCGTCGGTCGGGCCGAACACCTGCGTCGCTTAACCGATATGACAGAGGAGACAACACCAGCACAAGGAGCATAGGCTGTGCCTGAGATCACATCATGTATACAAACGAGCAACACACCTTCCACCCTTTCCTTCAGATATCGGAACTATGCGTAGAGCCTGGCGCAAGCACCTGACCGACCTGCTCCAAACCGGTCGAGAGGGACTCACCATTGCCCTGGCCTGCGGGGTGGGCCTGCTGGTCGGGGTTGCGGCCATTGCCTTTCACGAACTGCTCCATTTGGTCCAACGGCTCGCCCTGGGCGGCGATTCGCCCCTGTCGCTTCTCCCCACCCTCCCGTGGTATTGGAAAGTCGGGCTGCCGGCCCTGGGTGGCGCGCTGGTGACGCCGATCGTCTATAAGTGGGCGGTCGAGGCCAGGGGTCATGGCGTCCCTGAGGTGATGGAGGCCGTGGCGCTGCATGGCGGGATGATGCGCGCCCGGGTGGCCTTTGCCAAGGCGCTGGCCTCCGCGGTGACCATAGGCATGGGCGGCTCGACCGGCCGCGAAGGTCCGGTTATCCAAATCGGGTCGGCCCTGGGCTCGACGTGTGGACAACTCCTGGGGCTCACCCCGGAACGCATCCGGACCCTGGTCGGCTGCGGGGCCGCGGGCGGCATTGCCGCCACCTTTAATGCGCCGATTGCCGGAGCGTTTTTCGCACTCGAAGTGATTCTGGGGAATTTTTCCATTCCGACCTTCGCGCCGATCGTGCTCTCCTCGGTGTTGGCCACCGCCGTCGCCCGGTCCTATCTGGGGGATGCACCCGCCTTTGTCGTCCCGGAGTATAGCCTGGTTCACTACGGGGAGGTTCCGCTGTACGCCGTGCTCGGCATGCTGATGGGCCTGGTGGCCGTGGTGTTTATCTGGGCGCTGTATAAAAGCGAAGATTTGTTTGAACACAGCCGGCTGCCGCCTTTCTCCAGAACGACGGTTGGTGGCCTGTGTGTGGGCGGACTACTGCTGATCGCGCCGGAGGTATACGGGACGGGCTTTGAGGCCATGTCTCGCCTGCTGCATGAGACAACCGCATGGCGGATGCTGATCTTCCTCTTTTTGCTCAAGCTCCTCGCGACCTGTACGACCTTGGGGTCGGGCGCTTCCGGGGGGATTTTCTCGCCGTCGCTCTTTCTTGGTGTGGTTGCGGGCGGCCTTTTCGGGCACCTCGTCCACTTCGTCTTTCCAAACATGACCGCCACGCCTGAAGCCTATGCCATGATAGGCATGGGCGCGGTTGTGGCCGGGACAACCCACGCGCCGGTAACCGCCATTCTCATGCTGTTTGAGTTAACCGGGGGCTACCAGATCATTCTTCCGGTTATGATTGCGTGTACCCTGAGCACAGTGACGGCGCGCTATCTCCACCCCCACTCTATTTATACCCTCAAACTCGCCCGCCGGGGCGTTTCGCTCTCCTTGGGTCGAGAAGAGACCGTGATGCGCTCCTTTCACGTCGCGGATGTCATGCACGCCCCGGCCCCGACGCTGCCGGACGATGCGGCCTTTCAACAGGTCGTGAGCCGCGTACTCGGCTCGCCCGATCCCTACTATTATACCGTCAGCCCCGGCGACCAACTCACCGGAGTGATTTCCTTGCACGACATTAAAACCTTTCTCAGCGAAGGGGGGCTCGACGGGCTCGTCGTGGCGCGTGACATGGCGCGGCCGGTCCACACCGTCGCCCATATGCACGAGCCCCTGACGGAGTGCTTGCGCAAATTCCGAGAGACCCAGCTCGATTGTTTACCCGTCACCGCGGATGCGGCCAGTAGCCAGGTGATGGGCGTTGTCACCCAGACCGACCTGCTTGAGGTGTATGATCGAGAAGTCCTGCGCAAGGAATTTCTCGGGACGCTGCCGGACCCGACTGCCCAGGACGAGGGAACGCTGGCCATGCCGTCCCAATATACGGTCCTGGCCCTGCCCGTCCCGGCTCCCTTTCGGGAGAAAACCCTGCAAGAACTGGACCTGCGGGTCCGTTATGGGGTCACGGTGCTGGCCATCCGCAACACCACGGCGTCCGGCTATGAAGATAGTCTCCCCCAGCCGGACCAACCGCTCCAGGCAGACGAGACGCTTATCCTGGCCGGTCCGAGAGAGGACATGACCCGACTCCAGCAGGAAGCCCAGGCAGCTCCACTCTCCTGAGAGTAGCCCCAAATCTCCTGGCGTTCAGTCTTCACCGGGCTGGGGGTGACTCCGAATCAGGTCAGGGAACAACCGACAGCGGCAGCGTCGCGGCCAACTGCTTCGCAAATATACCCGGATCGGCCGTCGGCAAGGCGCAGACGTGCTGTTCACACACATAGGCCGTCACTTTGCCCCTGATTGCCCGCTTCGCCTCAAGCCACGGAACGAGCTGCTGGTGGGCGGCGAGTTGGTCTCCCTGCGTCACAATAGTCACGACCCGATTCGGCAGGAAATGTCGGCGCAGTTGCTCTACGAAAGGCTCGGCAGTATCGTCGGTTGACGCCTTGACGATCGCAATTTCTTTGGGCCGATCCAGAAAAAAATCGAGCGCGCTGAGCAGCCGGGGCATACTCGTCGGGCGCTGCTCCAGCTCGGTCGCAAACGCCTTGAAGCAGCGTTGCGCGCGCTGGCGATAGCCGGCCTTCAGGGTCCATTCCGCCAGCCGCAGGAGGTTGTGCGCCGCCACCGCATTGCCCGACGGCTCGGCTCCGTCGTACGCCGGCTTTTCACGGGCCAGGAGTTGCTCGGCATCATCTGCGGTCAGGAAGTAGCCACCGTTTTCGTTGTCCCAGAAGTGGGCGTCCTGTACCGCCTGCAGCGCCATAGCTTCCCGCAGCCAGCGCAGTTCAGAAGTGACCTCGTACAGATCGAGCAGGCCGGCAATGAGACAGGCATAATCGTTGAGGTAGGCCGCGCCGCCGGTCAGCGTTCCCAGCACGCTGCGTCGCAGCCGCCCATCGCGTTTCAGCCGCGTCAGCAGAAACGTCGCGGCGCGGGTGGCGCGCGCGGCATAGTCGGGAACGTTCAGGATATGCGCCCCTTTGGCAAAAGCCGAAATGGCCAGGCCGTTCCAGGCCACCAGCACCTTGGTGTCCGTATGCAGCGCGCGGCGCGTCTGCCTCGCCCGATAGAGAATCGCGCGGACAGCCTGGCGTTCGCGCCGCGCCTGTTCCAGGCTGAGACCGAGTTCTTTTGCCAGCGTCTCAAGCGGACGCGCCATATAAAGGATATTCCTCCCCTCGAAATTTCCCCGGCGCGTCACGCCGTAATGGGCCTGGACCAGCCGGAGCTGTTTTTGACTCAGGAGCTGTTCGAGTTCGGGCAGCGTCCAGGTAAAGAATATTCCCTCTTCACCTCCGCTATCGGCATCCGTCGCCGAATAAAACCCACCGCCCGGCGCACTCATCTCGCGGTCGAGATACTCCAATACTTCCCGGGCGACACGGGCGAGGTCTTCCCGCCCGGTGACTTGATACCCCTCAAGATAGGCGACTGCCAGCAGCGCGTTGTCATACAGCATTTTCTCAAAATGCGGCATACGCCATTTTCGGTCCGTTGCATAACGGTGAAATCCGCCGCCGACCTGATCGTATATTCCACCGCTCGCCATGGCCTCCAGGGTCTGCACCACCATGGCCTGCACCTCAGGGTCAGTGGTCCGGCGACCATAGCGCAGGAGGAATTCCAGGCTGACACTGCGCGGAAATTTCGGCGCCTGGCCAAAGCCCCCGTACTGCGTATCAAAACCTGCCTTGAAACGGTCGCTTGCCTGCGTCAAGGCAGCCTGGGCCGGCTGCTGCGCTGACGCCTCCGGGGCAACCGCCGTCCGGATACCCTGGGTCAGGTCCTTGGCCAGCCTGGCCACCTGGTTCGGCTCTTGGTGATAGACCGCCTGCAATCGGGTCAGCAGGCTGAGCAGTCCGGTCTGCTGCCCGCGCAGGCCGTCACGCGGCGGAAAGTAGGTGCCGCCATAAAAGGGCCGGCGCTCGGGAGTCAGCCACACGCTCAGGGGCCAGCCGCCGCGGCCGGTCAACATCCGGACGGCGGTCATATAAATGCCATCCACGTCCGGCCGTTGTTCGCGGTCAACCTTGATCGCGATATAGTGGCGGTTCAGGTATGCGGCAATCGCACTATCCTCAAAAGACTCCCGCTCCATCACATGGCACCAGTGGCAGGTCGAATAGCCGATGGACAGGAAGACCGGTTTGTTCTCTTTTTTTGCGCGGGCAAAGGCCGCATCTCCCCACGGGTACCAATTGACCGGATTGTGGGCGTGCTGGAGCAGATAGGGGCTGGGTTCAAGGATCAGTCGGTTCGTATACTGCGGACGCCCATCTTCAAAGAGATGCCGGGTGCGGGGCGTATACGCGTCTCCCTTCGCGCGGAGGGCCCGCTCAAGCTGTTGCCGCACCGCGGCCGGAAACGGCTCCAGGCCGGGCAGCGCTGTGGGCACGGTTTCTGCCAGGGCCTGGGTCAAGAGGAGGAGGCTCGCTCCGATGACCCCGTAGTATATGATCCGCATGGAAATCCTCACTCTCGATGATTCGTTGCACAGGGAGAACGACACGTGTTACGGATGGTCCCGCCAGGAGTTTTCTCATACCAGTTGTCAAGCGTCCTACTCTGATGTGGTATCTTTTTGAGCAATCTACTAGAATTTCAGCGTCGAGGTGACTCGCACTCGGCGTCGAACTGGATAGCATGAGAGTCCGCTCCCATCGTGAGAGTAAATCTTTAGCAAGATTAATCCCATTTGTGGTGGGGGGAGTGAGCGCCACCCTTGTCATTAGCGCATTCTATCCTGGCTATATGTCGTTCGATTCTGCCTATCAATATTGGCAGGTTAGGACAGGCCAGATCACCACCCAACACCCTCCGCTCATGGTGTTCATTTGGATATTAACCGACCAGATTGTTCAAGGGCCGGGTGGATTATTTTTACTCCATGTAGTCCTCTATTGGCTTGCTTTATCCATCATTTCTTTGTCCATCTCTGATCGATCTGTTTGGAGAGTCTTTTTTGTATTGGTTGTTGGTTTTTGGCCTTACAATCTCCTATTGTTACCCCACCTCTGGAAAGATGTGGGTGTACTTGTCAGTTTTTTAATGTCGATCGCCTGTCTTCTTCAGCACGGACGATCTCGAACAATATGGTGGTTATGGATTTCTTTGGGATTCACCATATATGCTTCCCTTCTCAGACATAATGCGTTTCCAGCCGCACTGCCAATATTTTGGTATTGCGCGGTTGAAATGACGACAACAATAAAGTCCAAGATTTCAGTCCAAGCATATCAAAAGATAGTTGCTGGAGTTATTATTTCGTTATTTGTCCTCACAGGAACGATCGGGTCCCTCCTCAACTCGTTACCACCTGTCAGTCGCCAAGTCGTGTGGCCTACGCTAGTGCTATGGGACCTTGCTTGGATTTCAGTGAAAGTTGATAAATTTTTGATGCCAGACTTTTCGGTTGCTCCTGGCATGACGACATCTGAGCTGCGAGCAGTCCTCAAACCGTGGACAAATACCACTCTATTTCAGAGGAGAGTCTATAATGGTTTAGATACTGCTCCTTACACCAGAGCCCAATATCGAGAACTGCTCCTTACTTGGCTTCAAGCAATATGGGATCATCCCAGAGCCTATTTTCTTCATCGCTGGCAAGTAACGAAAGCGCTATACAGGTTATCCCCGTATCCAGAGCAGCAACACATGGATTTTTCTCATGGGATTGTGCACTATAAGGATAATCCTATATTTGAAGCGAACAATGGCCCGTTGAACAGGTACGTGGTGAGCTATCTAGAAGGCACTACTCGATGCTGGCTCTTTGACGGGTGGCTCTACTTACTTGGCTCGGTAGGAGTTCTTACGCTTGCTCTCAAATACCGCTCTCAATATGCAGAACGATTTGTAATCATATGTATGAGCAGTGGGTTATTATATAGTTTAGCAATGCCTCTCATTGCTCCTAGTACAGATGGTCGATTCCATGCCTGGCTGGTTATGAGTGTAATGGTGGGGAGTGCGCTCGCCCTGAAAATCATATTGGGACGGTGGAAGATTGGTTAGATATTCTATTGATTTTCGGCAGACTTCCTCTCCCCAGAGCAAATTGGTTGCTCGTCCGTACCGCAGACGATAAAGAGACTGCGCATTTCCGCTGAGACAGCTTCTAGAAAAGTGCCATAATGAGTCAAGACACTCCTGAAATCCGAGAGTCTCACCAGAATCCTACAGACCAATCGTCCATAACTGGAAGCAGGGCTCTCCCTCAGAAACCTCTGCTCTCAGTCATCATCCCCGTCTATAACGAGGTTCAGACTGTTGTTGAGATATTACAACGCGTTACCCGAACGCCCTTCCCTAAAGAGATTATTGTTGTCGATGATGGCTCCACCGATGGCACTCGCGATCTACTCAGAGAGGTGTTCGACGGTAGGCCTCTCCTGCATGGCGGTCCACTCTTGGCACCGTGTCGGCTGAAAGCCCTGTTTCACGCGACCAATCAGGGCAAGGGTCAAGCCGTCCAGACCGCCTTGCGTCACGTCACCGGCTCTTTCGTGCTGATCCAGGATGCCGACCTCGAATATTCTCCCGCCGATTACCCCCAACTGCTCATCCCGCTCCTGACCGGTCAGGCCGATGTGGTGTATGGATCGCGCTTTCTGGATTCCCCGGCCGGTTCGTTCTCCTGGCACACGGCCACCAACAAGGTCCTGACAACGCTTTCCAATATCTGCACCCACCTCCAACTGACCGACATGGAGACCTGTTATAAAGCCTTCCGCGCCGAGGTGGTACAGGGTCTCACGCTCCGCTCAAAACGCTTTGGATTTGAGCCCGAGATTACCGCCAAAATCGCGCGCGGTGGCGTCCGCATCCGTGAGGTCCCGATCTCATACAGTCCACGCAGTTATGCCGAGGGCAAGAAGATCGGCTGGCAGGACGGTTTTGTCGCCCTGTGGACGATTCTCCGCTGCCATATGCTTGAAACCGATGAGGGCGTGGAGCTGTAACCACGCGCTTGGGCCGCGCCAGCCGGCCTCAAGCCCGCCGGGTCCTTTTCGCTTTCTTGCGGCCTTTCGTTTTTGCGGCTGCTCCCCTCCCCGCTGTCACGCACCGCCGGAAAATCCGGTGCCAATTGGTCACCGTCCCGAATTGCTGCACGTACGACTCAAGGCCAAGTAAGGCCCGGACCAAGAAGAGCCTATGCCCTGGCGTCTTGAGTATTCGATGTCGGAGACTGATACTGGTCACCTGCCTGGCCCGCTCCACCGCGTGAAAATCGCGGGGATCATAGGGGCGGTCTTCCAGGACGGGCTCAAAAAGAAGATACATGATCCGCACAAGCGGCGCGGGATCATCACCGGGGTCGAGATAGCCCAGCTCAAGAAAACACCGCGCCATGGTTTTTTCGTCTCGCCCTAAGACGGCTTGCGCCAGCCGCCGATAGCCGGCTCGAATCTCATCCGGGAAAAGACGTACACTGCCAAAGTCCAATAGGGCAATCCTGGGCTGGTAGGTAATCAGATAATTCCCAGGGTGCGGATCGGTATGGAGCACCCCAAAAGAACAGATCTGTCGCCAGGTAATCTCAAAATACTTCACCGCCACCCAGTCCTTGAGCTCTCGGTCAACGCCGGGGGCTAACACCTCTTGGAATTTATAGCCCTCAATACATTCCAGGGTTAAGACGCGCCGCGAGGAAAAAGCCGGATAGACACGCGGAATGAGGACCTCATCGTCGCCGGCGAAGAGACGCTGAAAAATCGCGATGTTTTTGGCCTCATTGACATAATCGAGCTCTTCTCGTAAGCGCTGCTCCATTTCTTGATAGAGCTCAGTCGCATCGAAGTTCTGGCGCATGACATCGCGGGCGAGACGGGTCAAAATATTGAGCAGTACTTTCAGGTTCTTGAGATCCTGTTCGACGGTCTCGTCAACCCCCGGATACTGGACCTTCACCACCACCTGGGCGCCACTCTGGAGTTGCGCCCGGTGGACCTGCCCGAGCGAGGCCGCGGCAAAGGCATTTTTGTCGAAGCGCCGAAAGAGCTGGTCCGGAGCTTTTCCAAGCTCGTTTTCGATCTGGACTCGGATGAGGTCATAATCCATCGGCGGGACGGACGACTGGACGACGGCCAGAATGTCGAGGACCTCGGTCGGAAAGAGATCGCCGCGCATGCTCAGCATCTGAATCAGCTTCATGAAGGCGCCGCGGAGTTCGTGGGAGCCCTCCACAATCTTCAGCGCGTTTTTGAGATGCAGCTCAAACAGCTCCTGCTCTTTTTCATCCGCTGACCGGAAGGGCTGTTTCAGAGCGTTCCAGGCGTAGCTAGTGCTGACCGAGGTCGCGAGCGAACCGACCTGAAGAGCGCGTTTTGCCCGCCCTCGGGTCAGGGTGTTGGGGGATGTTTTGGAGGGCATAGACGAGATGAAGTATGTTTGCTCGTTCAGGAATAGAAGAATAATTGTGGCGGACCACCGCAAGCTGGATACGGTAACGGTTAAGCTGCTGCTTAACATAAACGAGGCATTCTCCCTTTTGTAGTAGCAACGTCGTGACTCCGCTCCAAAGAAAATACAGGCGGACACTGCACGGAAGCTGAGACTACAACGGTGCTATGGATGATAATCTCGGGCGGGAAACGGTAATTTCGATACCGCTCCATGCTACGAGAACTTTTGCAGAGGTGCTCAAAAATGAGCCGCCTGTTTGCGTGGAAGGTATTGAGATGAGGAGTACTGGAGTGACCAAGATACTCAGCGACAGAAGAGCCAACTGCGTTCAGATCCGCTTAGCGTCCGGCGAGACGAATGTGCTGACCACCGAGATGCTAGGCGCCTTGTCCGCCGCGCTGGCAGAGGCCGAGCAGAGTGCCCGAGGGGTGATGCTGTGTGGGGGCGACAAGTTCTTCTCTAACGGCGTCGATCTGGAATGGGCGCTGACCCAGTCGAGCGCCGAGATCCGCGCCCTGTTTCTCGAACTGGGGGATTGCATCCTCAAGATTATGGAATCTCCTGTGCTGGTATGCCGCGATTGATGCAAACCGCGAGCGGGTATGAAAAGACCTTTGTGAGTGGTGAAGTCGTGCAAGAGAACGGCAAAGACACCGGCGCTCGACCGGGGCGTATCGTGCGCAGCGCCTAGCAACCGATATGCCGGTATGCCTGCAACCTCAGAAATCGAACGATCTTTGGCACTCCACAAATATATTTTTTATTGTGAATATATCATACACTTGATACACGCTACCTATGCGTACCCAACCCGCAGAAAAGAAAACCCTCAGCGTCCCCGTGCCCCCCGCGTTGGATGCCTTCATCAAGGACCGGGTGAAAACCAAAGGATTTCACACAGTCAGTGAGTATATACGCTCCCTGATTCGGGCCGACCTCGAAGCCGCCTCCCGTCATGAGGTGGAAGCCCAGCTCTTGGAGGCCATCGAGCGGGGCGATTATCGTGAGGCCACACCGGCCTTCTGGCAACGCATGGAAGCAGCCGCCACCGGGAAAGCGGTACGGAAGCGGAAGCCGAAGAAGTCGTGAAGCGACGGCTTTTCATTGAGCGAGCAGCGGAAGCCGACCTGTTAGAAACCGCTGCCTATATCCGAGAAAAGCGCCCTGCCCCTGCGCCGCAGTTTGTCACTGCTGCTCGGGAAGCATTTGACCTCCTCACCGAGCGGCCCGGTATCGGGCGGCCCTATCAGACCGAACACCCCCGCTTACAGGGGCTCCGCGTCTGGCAAGTCAAAGGCTTCGAGAAATATCTGATTTTCTATCGGGCAGGCAAACAGACCGTCTATGTTGAGCGGGTGCTGTATGGCGGGCGGAATCTCGATTGGATTCTCGGCGGCGAAGACTAGAGCAGTTTTCAGAGTGGCGGAGCGGGCGGGTTCCAAAGTAGCGGAGACCAGCCCGTAGGGTGCGCCCTGCGCACCAAGAAGATGGTGCATGGGATGCACCCTACGGTTCTGGAGCGCTGCCCGCCCCCTGAGCGCCGGGTGCAGATGGGCGTAGCAGGCGGGCGCCACAGGACCGGAGCCCAGGGGCGCACGCCGCAGGCGGAAGCCCAGGCGGGCTGATCGACGACCCCCCTTGGACGCTACACTACGGTGTAATTTGCGCTAGCAGCCGTATCTGCCCTGGCTTTTCCGTCAACTGGCCCAGTTTCTCTCCCATCGTTGCCGATGACCACAGTGGGCCCGCCGGGCTATCCCAGTTTGGAAGACGATAATCGTCAGTGCTACTTCGATCCTGGTCTACTAAAGAACTTCTGGGATAAGCCCAAGATCGTGCACTTGAGGACGCCGCGGGGCGGACGTTGCGAGTAGGTCAAGGCGCTTCAATAGTGGGTTCACGATGAGTTTGCGGAGGCGTCCGGGCGTCGAGAAGCGCCCCAGACACTTCGGGCACTCGCTACGAACGCGAGGAGAGAATGCATCAGAATCCTCATCAAACGGCTCAAAGCCGCATTTGCGGCAACTGAGGTGAGCGACTCGGTCTGCGATGTGCGGAAGTGCCCGCTGGGCCATTAGTGTGCGGACCTGAAGTTCATCGAGCTCAACGCCATCAATAATCACCCGAGAAAAGGTCTCATCCACAGAAGGCGCTAGGGAATAATCATCACTTTCATACGCGTGAACGTGTATCCCGCTCTCTGGAGCATTGCCCGCCGTCCAAAGAATGGCAGGGTTGGACCCCCAGATTTGGATCCCTCCCGCGTATTTGGCCTGTCGAAGCCGGAGGACCCTTCTCGTGCGCCTGGGTTTCCTTCGCGACGCGCAGTCCAGATTTGCGACTCGGGAGATTGGATTCCCAACAGCCGTCTCGTGATCACGGAACGTTCTCCCGCAGGCCGCGCAAAGATGGCTCTGATGAGGGTGAACACTAAACCAGTCTCGATCCAAGTGAGCGTGGCTGCAGCGCGAGCAGGCGATATACTTGATGTCAAACTTAAAGACGGAAGAGACCATAAAATAGATCGCATCAAGCTCCGAGACAGAGAACGGTCCCTCCCCTTGAGATGAACGAAGAACATCAACCCTCCGATAGGTGTAGTCAATCGCTTTCGTCTCATCGATTGCGCGGCGCGCGTGTACATGTATGCCCTTGTCGATGGGGAGCGTCGTTGTATCGTAGACGGGTGGAACAGCACCCCAGAGAGCAATGCCTCCGGGATATTCGTCAAGGTCTAGTCGGAGTGTCTGGCTCGGCAACACAGGTGGAATGCTCGCATACCTGCACTTCTTGGCACGCTTGCCGTACTTCGCGGTCGCATTGTCGTGGTGTGTGCGGCACCAGTACCGAGTGCCTCCGTCCCGTCGCTTTCCAATAGCAACGATCTGACACTTAGGATTTGAGGGAATGCTCATAGGTGCGTTCTCGGCGCTCTCGCTAGGCTGCCTTATCCTTCAGTCCGTTGAGCCAATGTCGCAACTGCTCGATTTGTTTTTCATCAAGAGTTCGGCCAAAGTGCGTGACGACATGCCAGGGAGTAGTACCCTTCCGTTTTAGGATTTCCTGTAAGGCGTCCATCGTTTCTGAGCGTCCCCGTTGGATCTCATCGTCGCTTTTGAGGGCAATCGGGTTTCGTCCGATGATGTAGTTCTCAATGCGACGATCGAAGTTCTTGTGATCGTCCAGGACATGCTGGTGTCCGCAGTCGTCTACAATGATGTTTCCGGCAAGCTCTCCGTTTTCGAGTGCTCGAAGCCGTTGTTCTGGATAAGCTGCGTATGCGTCCACAGCATTCATTTTCTTGTCGATCTCGAACCCACCCATAACGAATTGGTTGGCGTCGGGGACCCGCCCCGAAATGACGAACAGATGGTCTCCACGCTCGAGTTTCTTGCGAAAGTCCGGACGGCACGCTCCAATGCTTGGTGTGTCACCCAGGTACGGGTCTTTAATGTGTCGCCCGAGCTGTGGATCATAACCCGTGCGAGTAATGAAGATCTTTCCAATCATCTTGCTAACCATCCCCGTTGGCGTTGATCGAAATCTTGACTCCTTGCTTTAGCCTATTCCCTTCCTGCTGCTTGAGCAGTCCCTCACGTTGGAGCCTGCCAACAACAACCCCCGGTGCGATGCCTATCGCCTCCGCGAAGTCATAGATGGACTCGTTTGTGAAGACGTTTGCCGACATGAAATCCTTCAATGCCAACGGAGGGATCAAGGTGTCTGCCGCGAATCTGTTGGCTTCATCCTCGAACCGTTGCATTTCCGGGTCCACAACTCCGTCATTCAGGCTCTCATCGGCATTGTCTAGGATGAATGACTGCTGCTTTCGGTGCAGAAGGACATGCCCAAGTTCGTGGAAAAACGTGAACCAGATCTGATCGTCTACTTTGTAGCGAAGAGAGAGCGCGACAATGACCCGCTTGTCTCCAAGCCACCTGGCGCAGCCACTGATTCCGGTCTGAGGGAGAGCCGGCACCAGGACTACAGCCACTCCACACTGAGAGCCGATCTGCTGGGCGTTTGAAAGAGCATCCTTGATGTCCAATCGGGTGTTGTGTCTGAGGTCAGGGATGGCTTCACGGAGGCGGGCTGCATCGAACTCAGCTACATCGAGCTCGGCCGCCTCAAGTTCCGTTTGCCTCACCCAAGCCGAGACCGCCTGGTCGCTGGTCTTGAACCGCCGAGTCTGTCGATATGAGACACGAGAGGCTTTCCAAACGGCGTTCCAGCTCTCTGGCGATGAGACTCCCAGAAACCCGAGAAGCGCCGATACCTCACTCTCGCCAGCGGCTCCCTTGGGTGGAAGCCACCCACGCTTCCTCATCTCGTTGAGCGGGAACTGACGGAGCCACGCCTTCCACTCGACGGATCGTTCGGCCTCTGCTCGTCGAGCCAGTGCCTCATCGAACCTGCTCTGGAGATTCATCCAAAAGTGCGCCGGCCGCCCAAAGACGCGTTCAAACGCGATCGATGTGGAGGACGAAACTGGCGCCTTCCCATTACAGATCTCACTGACTGTCTTTGGCGTGAGGCCGGAGCGACGCGAAAGGTCCCGTTGCGTCCATCCGTGGGAGTCTAGGTAATCGACAACCGTCCCGCCCGGGTGGGCAACGCTAATAGGGCGAAATGTCCTGCTACCCATGTGTGTCCTCGATACTGAGAATCTCGATTGCTTTAATCAATTTCCAACGCTCCTGCTCGTTCTCGGGTGAGTCCGCAGGTTCGTTCAGGGGCTGAAAGAGCAACCGATACGGCTGCTTCACATCGACGGAGAACGTCCCTGCCATGTTTCCAGTCAACTCGTGGACGCGTTCTGGCTTCGACTTGGGTGGCCAGAAGTCGTGGAGCGTCTCCGCCGCGTCAAGCGCGCCTACACGGAGCCGGATGTACCGAGTCATTGGCTTGCCGAAACGCCTTTGACACACCGCGTCGTCTTCCAGAGCCGCCTTGAGTTTTTTGTTACCCACCTCAATATCCACTGTCAACCTAATCCGTAACATTAAATATATTATCAATGTTACGTAAAAGGTAACATCAATACTCGGCCAAAGCAAGCCGACCATTCAAATGAACTTTGAGAGTCAGGTTTTTCAGTCTCGATTAACACTTGGCAACCGAGATTATCATGGATAAAGCCCTACAGGGCAGCGGCAACGATTCGCGGGAAAGTGGACCCTTTGGGACTCTGACTCCCTCCGAGTGGTTCCTGTGGTTAGGGGGGAGCGCGGATACGCACGCGCAGTGTGAAAGAAGGCAGAGGTTTGAGAGCAGGGGTAGCGAGGCTGGCGTGGCCCCCTTCCCTTGCCAGCTACCAGTACAGCGGTGGGCTCTCGAGGCTAAAGGCCAAGCTTGAACGTGTAAGATCCACTCGCTTATTGCCTCATACTTGAATAAGTACAGTTGATAGGTAATTTGTAAAATAATTTGTCCGATTAAGAGGAAACGCTTTGATTCGCAAAGTTGCCATCCGAAACTACCGCTTGTTCCGCGAGTTTGATCTTGAATTCTCACCAGGAATTAACATTCTCGTCGGCAGCAACGATTCTGGCAAATCTACTCTCATTGAAGCAATCCAATTAGGTTTGACTGGCCGAATACGAGGCAGGGCACTAGCCCAAGAGCTATCGCCATACTTAATAAACCAGGACGCTACGCGATCATACGTCGAACAACTCCAATCGGGCGACGGGAATACCCCTCCCCCGCCTGAAATGATTATCGATATCTTTTTAGAGACAACAAAGGAGACCGCAATTCTCCAGGGGACCAATAACGTTTATGGCGAGGATGCCGTTGGCGTACGGCTTCAAGCTCAATTATCGCAGGATTTCTATGCGGAATATGAAAATTTCATCGAAGATCCAAGCGCGGTAAGCCTAGGGGGTGTCATCAGTTAAGGAGGATCACCGAGGCGGCTAGATAGATAGCTCCCAGAAAGCTGACCGCGCGTTTGTCATAGCGGGTGGCAAGCGCACGATATTGTTTCAGTTTCGCGAAGAAGTTTTCAATCAGATGGCGCGCCTGATAGAGGTGCGTATCATAGGAGCGTGGCTGGCGCCGATTCGTTTTGGGGGGAATAACAATCGTCACCTCCGCCTTCTCCAACACGTCAAGGACGCGCTCCTGGGCATCATACGCGGTATCCGCGAGCAAGGCCTGGATGTGCTTCACCAAATCTGGGAGCAGCGCATCCGCGCCAGCGAGGTCCGAGGCTTGGCCCGGCGTGAGATGAAAGCTGGTCGGATTGCCCAGGGCATCACAGGTCGCGTGGAGTTTGGTACTCAACCCCCCTCGGGAGCGGCCAAGGCATTCCGTCTCTGGGTCCCCCCTTTTGCCCCGGCGGCGTGTTGATGGGCGCGGATAATCGTGGCATCGATCATGGCGTATTCGTTGTCGGCGTCGGCCGCAAGGTGCCTGAACACCTTCTCCCACACCCCGCTCTTACTCCAGCGCATATGCCGAGTATGCACCACGCGGAAATCCCCAAACCGCAGGGGGAGGTCACGCCAGGGAATGCCGGCGCGATAGCGGTACAGGACCGCTTCCACAAACCGGCGGTTATCCTTCGCCGTGCCCCCCACATGGCCCTCTCGCCCTGGCAAGAGATCCTGAATCCGCTCCCACTGGTCATCCCGTAGGGCATACCGTCTCGTCATTCTCAAAACCCTCCTCGCTCTGGCTACCGCGAGAAGTATAGCTCAGCAGGGGAGGAAAACCCCAAGGATTCTTCCTAACTGATGACACGCCCTAGCGCCGACGGAATATTACAAGGTCGACTGGCTCGGCTTCTCGGGAAATGCCGTATCCGCGAGGAGTGTTCCCGCGGTTGTCTCAGTTATCGATCCGACGACCATACGCCTTCAGTCGGGTGTTGACTATCATTTGCAGGAGATAATCCGGACATACCTCGAACCCAAGGAGCGCGTTGAGTTATCACGGCAGTATCGAAGCCTACGCGAGGAGTTCAGTGATAAGGAGAGCGTTAAGAAAATCAACGACCGATTGAAGACTGATAACGAGGCTCTCACCGACCACGAGCTAGGTCTCGCGATAGACATTTCGCAGCGTTACACGTGGGAAGGGAGCCTTGTTGCACATCTCGATGACCTCCCGTTTCAGTCTATCGGTAAGGGTGAACAGAGCGCTTTAAAGATTCTGTTGGCTATCGGCCACAAGGCTAATGATGCTCACGTCGTCCTCATCGAGGAACCTGAGACGCATCTCTCATTTACCTCGCTGAGAAGGCTGATTACTCGCATCGAGGAACGCTGTGCTGATAAGCAGGTCATCATTGCCACACATAGTACTTATGTCCTCAACAAACTTGGACTCCAGAATCTGATCCTTCTAGGCGACGGTGCGATCACACGGATTGCAGACTTACCAGAGGACACGATTGACTTCTTTAAGAAACTTGCTGGATTCGACACTCTACGACTTGTCCTCGCGAATGCAGCAATCCTCGTAGAAGGGCCGTCCGATGAGCTCATTGTTCAGCGGGGCTACCTGGATGCCAAGGGAAGACTGCCTATTGAGGACGGCATTGATGTTATCAGTGTTGTCTTGTCCCATAAGCGATTTCTTGATCTCGCGATTCGGCTTAACCGGCGTGTTTGGGTAGTCACTGACAACGACGGCAAGACCTTAGAACAGATGCAAGAACGTTTCTCCGAGTATCTTGAGTGCCCATGTGTTTCCTTACACACCGGAAGTGATCCAAATCTAAATACGCTCGAACCACAGATTGTAGCGGCCAATGACCTAGCGACCTTGAACGCAGCGCTCGGGAGGGAATGCGGCTCAAAGGAGGAAGTATGTGAGGCTATGCTTAATGACAAGACTGGTTCAGCGCTCGCAATCTTCGAGGCTGAGACAAAGATTGTAATGCCTCAGTACATTCAAGATGTCTTCAGCGAATAACAATGTCGCGATCCTGGCGGCAGCAGGTTCACGGAAGACCGAGGAAATTGTAAATTCCGCGCTTGCCGTCACCGAGGGGCAGGTTCTCATTACGACATACACGAATGAAAACCAGAAGCAGATTGTTAGGAGGATTCAGCAGAAAGTCGGTTTCGTTCCTCCGTTTATCACGGTTATGGGCTGGTTTTCGTTTCTCATCTCTCAGTGCGCAAAACCCTATCAGCGGGCGCTTACTAATGAGCCTCTTCTTATTAACGGGCTTAATTTTAAAGGCCGCAGGGACCGATTCACCAAGAAGTCCAATCTCCGTTTTTTTCTAGACCGTAATGCAGATTTATATCGAGATAGTGTATCTGACTTCGTCATCACTCTCGATGAAAAAACGAAAGGAGCAGTTATTAGACGGCTTGAGAGGATTTACACACACGTCTTTGTCGATGAAGTGCAGGATCTCGTCGGTTATGACCTTGATGTCATTGACCTCTTAATGTCGTCAAACATTAATCTCCTCCTCGTTGGGGATCCCCGACAACATACTTTGGCTACAAATATCGGTCCGAGAAATAAGAAGTACAGAGGTATTGGGCTTGCTGACTGGTTCGCGGAACGTTCGGACGTCTGTACTCTTGAGACACGCAACCACAACTATCGTTGCAATCAGGCTATCTGTGACTTCGCTGACACGATTTTCCCGAACATGCCGGCGACAACATCAGTCGACGTACCGGCCACCGGTCACGACGGTATCTTTGAAATCCCTAAGAGCGAGATTGCCCAATACTGCTCGGAGTACCGCCCGGTTACTGTTCTTCGGCACGATAAAAAATTTAAGACTGAAGGGTTACCCGCAATGAATATTGGGGTCGCCAAAGGAAGCACGTTTGATCGCATCGTGCTATTTTCGACGGTGCCCATGCTCAAATACCTAGAGGATGGGGATGCGGCGAAGCTGAAGGCTCCAGAGAGGCTCTATGTTGCAGTAACGCGAGCACGATTTAGCGTTGCATTCGTCGTACCCTGAGACGAGACAGGGTCGAGTGGGAGCGCAGGCCGGGGTTTTAGAGCAGGGGCCGCGAGGATGGCGTGGCCGGGGCTTCAGGAGCGCGTGCGCGAGTGGAGTATTCGTAGCGGGTGATGTTCGGTGGACTAGCAGCAGTATCTGCCCTGGCTTTTCCGTCAACCGGCCCAGTTTCTCTCCCATCGTTGCCGATGACCACATTGGGGCAAAGGCCGGGAGCCTCAGCGACAAAAGAGTTGGGGCTCTATGGTGTATTCCTTTCGGTGACACAGTCGCTCAAGTCGGCCTCGCGCGTCAGCTCGAAAAACTCCGCGTTTTTGAGCGGAGAGTTCACTTAGCTGGCCGGCGCATCGAAATCACTGGCGCTGTGTCGCTCAATGAGCCGCTCTTCCTCCGGTCCCCAGGACTTGTTCACGCGTCGGCCGCGTTGCACGGCCGGCCGGGCTTCAATCGCCTCGGCCCAACGGATCACATGCGTGTACGCGGCCGCGTCAATGAACTCGGCGGCTTCATAAATATTCTGTGTCACTAACGCGCCATACCAGGCGTAGTTGGCCATGTCGGCGATGGTGTACGCATCTCCACACAGATATTGGTGTTCGCTGAGATGCCGATTCAACACATCGAGCAGCCGTTTCACCTCCATGGTGTAACGATTAATCGGGTACTCGATCTTGTCCGGGGCGTAGGCATAAAAATGACCGAACCCGCCACCGATGTAGGGTGCGCTGCCCATCTGAAAGAACAACCACGACAGACATTCCGCGCGGGCTGGCGGCTCGGTCGGCAGAAAGGCGCCGAATTTCTCCGCCAGATAGACCAGCATGGCGCCGGACTCAAAGACGCGGGTCGGGGGGGTGGTGCTGCGGTCCAGGAGTGCCGGGATTTTGGAATTGGGATTGATGGCCACAAACCCACTGCCGAATTGATCCCCCTCGCTGATGTCGATCAGATAGGCATCGTACTCGGCCGCCTTGATGCCGAGCTCCAGCAGTTCCTCCAGCAGGACGGTCACCTTGACGCCATTGGGCGTAGCCAGAGAATAGAGTTGTAGGTCGTGTTCGCCGACCGGCAGTTCTTTGTCATGCGTCGCGCCCGCAGTGGGCCGGTTGATGTTTGCAAAACGGCCGCCACTCGCTTGGTTCCACTCCCACACTTTCGGTGGGGTATAGGTATTCTCTGCTGCCATATCTTCTCCTTGTTCTTGATTTTACGCTCAGGCGCGGCCCAAAGCATATATATCGGTTAGGTCACACGCAATCGGTGAAGGAGTGCTGTCTGCATCCTTCCTCTTTCTGATTCACCCTGGTGTTACAAATGACCCTACCAGTTGGCCAACTCGGTTCCGATGAACAGCACCGCCGCAGTGCTCGCGGAGTCAGGTTTCAGCATGACGAATTTTCAGGCTGCGCTCTCTTGCTATCGCCTAGTCGGCGACGATGCCCTTCGGGGCCGCGACGCGCTGAAAAAACATCGTCTGCCCGAGCATCGGACCGAGCGCGCTCAGCAGTCGAGGCCTCACGGTTGATCGAGAAATGGGGGCCGGTGATGCACCCAGGCAAAACGAGAATCATTTATCACCGACCCCCTGAGGCAGGGCTCGTTGTGGGTTACAGCTCCAAGGGCATTGTGAAGTAGGTGGGCATGATCCGGTCGCGGTGTTCCAGCAATATGGGATCGACCGCGGCGGTGACCTCGGCCGGCGTGTTCTCGAACATGGGCCGAACGGACGGGTCGAGCAGAATGTCTTGGGGCGCTTGAAGGACTACGAAGTTGCTAAACGCGGCCCAGTAAAAATCGGCGGCCGTCACGGCTTGGCCGATGATGTAATCGCTCCCGCGAGCTTTTTGTGCTTTGAGGGTCGCGGCGAGTTCGGTCATGAAGGCGATGACGCGCGGATTGGCCAGTTTCGCGTCCGCGTCGCGGTAGCCATATTTCAGCCCGAATGCGGACGGCCCGGTTGCGTCATCGGCCGGACGCATCATGTCGAGCCGGCGGTTCCAGCCCAAACCAAGCTCGCCGCAAATCTCGTGACCGATGCCGAACAGTTGAATCCGCTCGGCTGCGTTTTCCGGCACGAGCGGCTTTTCCGGCGCGAGTCGTTCGAGCAAAAGCAAAATATCATCCCAACGGTTGATGGGCTTTTCGTCGTTCCAGGCAACCACCGGCCCGCTGTTCGTACCCGACCACGCCAGCAACTCCGGGTTTTCCGCCATCGGTTTTTGCGGCCCGAGCGTGAAGTCCAAGGACTTGTACTCCATCATCGCCTTCACCGCGACGCCCCAGGCGCTGGGCATCCCCTGCACTAAAATAAGACGCAGGCCATCCGCGTTGATGGCTTGATTGATGTCAACATAGGGCATTGCTTGTCTCCTCCTCTGTGCGATTACGAGATCTTTCGCCTCTCTCTTTAGCGAAATTGCAAGTCGTCCGCTACCCACGCCCGAACTTCACGTGTGGTGAGGTGGAAGGGGAATTCCCCTCAGGTCAGAGTTCGACCGGTCGGGGGGAGAAGCTCGTTCAAGAGCTCGGTGCGATGCCCGTCGAGCGCAGGCGGTCCGCGGCGAATCGACGGAGCCGCTCCATTGATCCGCAAGGGCGAGGCGAACGTCCGGGTGGTTGCACCGTTGGGGAGCGTTAGAGGTTGGACCCAGCCCATCTCGACAACCTGCGCGTCTGACAAGGCTTCGGAGTAGGTATTGGTGGGGCCACACGGCACCCCCCGAGCTTCAAAGGTTGCAAGCCAGTCGGCCACCGTGCGGGTGATGAACACCTTTTCGAGGATTTCTTTCAGCACCGTCTGGCTGGCGGCGCGGTCGGTCGTCGTCAGAAACCGAGGATCGATAGCCAGGTCCGGCTGACCGACCTCCTCGCAGACGATCTGCCACAGCTTGTTATTACCGGCGGCAAGCACAAAATTGCCATCCTTGGCCCGAAACAGATCATAGGGCGCATTCCGGGGATGCGCCGCGCCGAGTTTCCCAGGATTTTTTCCGGTCCCAAAAAATTCACTGGTTTGGAGGGCGGCAATGGCCATGCTCACGCCCATCATCGGGACGTCAATATGGCCGCCGGGTCCACCCGCCCGGACTTGGGCCAGCAGGGACGAGACGGCAAAGGCGGCATACAGGCCGGCGGCAAAGTCCACTAACGGCACCCCGCATTTGACGGGCGCTCCATCCGGCTCGCCGGTCACGCTCATGATCCCCGCTATCGCCTGTATGGTGACATCGAAGCCCCCCTGCTGGGCCCGCGGGCCACTTTGCCCAAAGGCTGACAGGGAGCAATAGATCAGCTGCGGCTGCGTCTCGGCGAAGTCCTCATAGCCGAGCCCGAGACGGCCCATCACCCCAGGCCGGTTGTTCTCGATCACCACATCCGCGCTCCGGACCAATCGGCACGCCAGGTCGTGATCGGTCGCGTCTTTCAAATTCAAGGCGATAGAGCGCTTATTGCGATTGAGTGAGGCAAAGTTCTCACTGAACCCGCCCGTTATCGGCGGCCATTGCCGCAGGGCGTCCCCTTGGCGTGGCTCAACCTTCACCACATCCGCACCAAAATCCGCGAACAGCAGGCCACAAAAAGGGCCGGCCGCCACATTACAAAACTCAATCACTCTGACATCCGCGAGGGGCTGCCTTGATCCTGCCGTGCGATTCACTGCCTCTCTCCTCCTGACCCAACCGCACCGCAGCCGCGGCTGGTGAGATTCAGACTTCACCTTCCCCGTGCCGCCTGCGCACGGGGACGTTCACCCCCACCCTTGGGCATGGCATGGCGCAAGTCGGCCTGCTGCATAAGGGGCAAAACCGTGCTGATAAAATAGTCGAGGTCTGGCCCGAAGTCGAAGAAATTGACCTGCACCCCGTCCACGCCGGCCTGACGCAGGCGGACGAACCACTCCACGATCATTTCCGGTGTCCCCACAAGATGGAGATTGCCGCCCACTGCCCACTCGAGCGCGCTATGCTGACGCCACGAAGACTGGTCTCCGCTCCTGAAGGCGTTGAAGAAGTTGGCGACTGCCACCTCATCCCGTTCAGCCCGAATCCGCTTATACCAGGCCTGCGCCTCTTTCTCGGTTGGGCGACAAATCACATGCGGATTGACGAGAAGCTTGACCGCTCGGCCCTTTTTCCGGGCGTGCGCCTTGATGGGCATAATGCGCTGGGGTAAGGACGTGCAGGCTTTATCCGGGTCAGCGCCCGTGGGCGCAGTCGCAAAGATGATATCCGCGTGACTGGTGGCATACTCCATACCCGCCGGCGACGAGCCGGCACTGACCAGGACGGGCAGGCCATTCACCGGTTTGGGCGCAACAAAAGCGCCGGTCGTCTTATACCACTCGCCGGCATAATCGAGGTTTGTATCCTCGGTCCACAGTCGCTTCATCACGGTCGTGAATTCATCCGCCATGGCGTAGCGTTGGTTGTGCGGGAATGATGCCTGGCCAAACATGGCGGCTTCGTCCGGCCGGTAGCCGGTCACGACGTTCAGGCCCCAGCGGCCTTGACTGATATGGTCGATGACGGCTCCATATTTGGCAATATGCAAGGGATGCCAGCCGTAGAGGACATGGATCGTTGATATGAGTAGGACATTGTGGGTCAGCGGTGCGAGTGCGGCACTGGTGATAAAGGGATCAATTGAGTGCTCACGAAAATGAATGTCACCCCCATAGCCGCCCTTGCCGAGCCAGGTGGCAAGGGCAAAGATGAGGTCAAAGCCGGCCTCATCAACCCGGACGGCGAGTTCGGCGTTGTACTCGAAGGTCCACGAGGTCTGCCGGGGCGCTTTGGATGGTGTCCAGGCGCCTTGTTGGTGGGGCATGAACAGCCCGAGCATCAGAGGTTGGCGGACCGCTCGCTCAAACGAAGTGAGGCCATCGAGCTGTTGCAGATAGGGTGCGGAGCTGATGCGTGTCATGACTCTCTCAGCCTGCAAGCCGGGCACGGGCCTGCGTGGTTTTGCCCTCACCCGGCCCAGCCACGAAGACCGGTCCCTAGTCGTCCAAGGCCGCGGCGTCCAGCTCGGGCAGCACCTCGGTCATGAACACGCCCAGTTCCTCCAGCAGGAGTTCTTTGGGACAGTGCGCGTAGTGCCAGATGAGCGTGATGTACTCGCACGGCAGCGAGGCATAAATATGGCGCCATTCCGTTTTTAGCTGCTCCACCGTACCGCCCAGAAAAATACCACTGTCCTTCATGCCCTGGAGCGTGGCCGCCTGGGTGTCGAACTTGGGGATGCCGGCGTAGAACGTCGAGTAGTGTTGGACCCACATTTCGTAATCGTAGCGCAGCAGTTTGTCGGTAAATTCCTGTTCGTCACGCCCGAGATGAATCCAGCGCGCAATATTCTGGCGAGCCCCCAGCGGGTAATCCAGGCCGCCCGCCCGCCCCTCTTCAACATACAGCCGGGCGAAGTTCACCAGGGTATCGAGCGCCGTGAAATAGGTCGGCCGAAAACCGTGCTGGGCCAGAAAGGGAACCGAGGCGGCACTGCCGCTCATCGGGACGAACACCCGCGGATAGGGGTCGCTATACGGGCTCGGCACCACGCTCACCCGGCGAATGGCTCCGTCGGGTCCGAGTTCCCCCGGTGCGCCGGCAGCCTCGATACTCTTGCGCGCCGGGTAGCCCTGCACCCCGGTTTCATACGGATACGGAATCTCGTAATGCGGCTGCTTGGTCTCCACGGATTCCTGCTGCCAGCACTGGAGCAATATGCGCGTACTCTCCTCGAACATCTCACGGTTGCGCTGGTCCGCGGCGCTGCCGTCCGACACGGTCGCCACGGCCCGGACGTGCTGCCCCAGGATGTCCATCCAGCGCGACTGGTAGCCACGCGTCAAACCCACAAAGAAGCGGCCCTGGGTCATGTGATCCAGGATGGCGGTTTCCTCTGCCACCCGAATCGGGTCGCGGGTCGCCATCACGTAGCCGAGGGCGCCGACATAGGCCTGCTTCACCTGACTCGCCCACCAGGCATTCAGGACGCCGGGGTTGGGACCCACCTCGTAGCCCTCGGAATGCAGGTGGTGCTCAATGGTACTGATGCCCCACACGCCCATTTCGTCGAGCTGTTTCACCAGGTCGAAGGTCTCATGCAGCACCTGATGGTACACGTCACGATTGCGTCCCAGCGGGCGCTTGCGCTCACGGTCGGCACGGTCCTCGGCCGGAAGCACGGGGTAGATTTGCACGATTACTTTTGGTGTTGCCACGCCGCCCTCCTGTGTGCGGTCGGTCTCCCACAGCCTGCGTGTCCACCCCGTTCCGATCGCCACGCCCGACGAGGTGGTCAATCCCGCCATATTTCTCTATAGCTGGGGCATTATACTCCAGTCGCGTTTCAGAGCAATGCGAGGTGTGCCCATGCGATTAACAATTCAACGGGTTGAAAACGTGTTTGAAGACAGGTCCTTCGGCAACGCCGGGACGTACCAGAAAATAGTCGGGCGGGCCTCTGGCGAGGTCGACCCGACGCATCCGCTCAACCAGGCTATCGTCAACCTCGACCAGGCGCCGACGAATACCGCGGGCAGGGTCGAATACGCGGTGGATTTCTGCGTGCTCAAACCCACCGACCTCGGCAAGAGTAATCGGCGCATTCTGTACGACACCTCCAATCGGGGCGACAAGCTGGCCCTGATTGACATCAACGACGCCCAGAAGGGTCCGACCTCCAACGACCCGGTCAGCGCAGCCGACGCCGGTAACGGCTTTCTCATGCGACAGGGGTATGTGCTGGTTTTCAGCGCCTGGCAGGGGGACGCCCAGCCGGGCGAGGGACATATGCTCGCCGAGTTTCCGGCTGCGACCCATAATGGTGAGCCCATCGTCGGCGACGCACGCGAGGAAATGATTTTCGGCCATACCGACAGCCCGGCCGTACTGCCGCTCACGTATCCGGCGCATTCCCTGGACCAAAGCGACGCGACGCTGAGCGTCAGGCTGTATGAAGCAGACCCGCGCGTCCCCGTTCCTGCCGAGCGCTGGCGGTATGTCTCAGCCCGGCAGATCGAAATCGACCTGGCTGAGGGCTTTGATGCGGGTGCCATATACGAGTTCATTTACCCGGCGAGCGATCCCATGGTCATGGGCCTCGGTTTTGTGGCGGTGCGTGACTTTGTGGCCTATATGCGCTCCACCGAGCCGGACGCCGCCGGCCAGCCTCACCCGCTCAGCCCCGACCCAGGCGCACCGGCCATCGATCATGTGATTGCCTATGGACGCTCACAGCCCGGCCGCTTTTTGCGCGAGTTTGTCCGCCTGGGGTTTAACCAGAACCTGAAGGGCGGCCAGGTCTTCGACGGTATCTATGCCAGTATCGCCGGGTCACGGCGTATTTTCTTGAACGAAGCGTTTGCCCAGCCGGGTCGCTTTCACCGCCAACAGGAAGACCATCTGTATCCGGGCGATCAGTTTCCGTTCAGCTATGCCACCCGGACGGATTCGGTCAGTGGCAGGACCGACGGCATCCTGGCGCGCAGCCTGGCGACCAACACCTGCCCCAAGATCATCCACGTCGATTCGAGCACCGAATTCTGGCTGGGGCGCAGTTCGCTGGTGGTGACCGACGAACACGGCCAGGACATAGAGGTCCCGGAGGAGGTGCGGGTCTTTCTGTTCTCAGGCACGGGCCATGCCGGGCCGATTATGCTGAGCCACGCCGCCGTATTCTCTCAGAATCCGGCCTATGCCATGAACTTTTTGAACTATAATCCGCTGAATCGTTCGCTCCTGGTCGCCCTGGACCAATGGGCCACTCAGGGCATACCGCCGCCGGACAGTCGTGTGCCGCGTTCGGGCGACGGCACCCTCGTTCCCCCATCGCCCCAGGCGGAGACCGGGTTTCCGGCCATCCCGGGCGTCCGTCACCCGGAGCGGATGAACGAGTTGTCGGCAATGGATTACCGCCAGCAGCCACCCGCGCCCGTCCCCGGCAAAGCCTATCGCGTGCTGGTGCCCAAGGTCGATGCGGACGGCAATGAGCTGGCCGGTATCCGCCTGCCCGCTATCAGCGTCCCGCTCGGTACGCATACCGGCTGGAATCTGCGTGGGGCCGGATTCTCTGCGGGCGCGCTCATGCTGGTGGGCTCGTATTTCCCGTTTGCGGCGACCAAAGAGGAGCGGCTGGCCAACGGCGACCCCCGGCCCTCGTTGGCAGAGCGCTATCCCAGCCATGACGCCTACGTCGCCGCTGTCACCCGCGCTGCCGCCGAGCTACAGGAGGCGCGCCTGCTGCTCGCCGAAGACGCGGAGAGCTACGTTGCCGCTGCCAAAGCCGCTGCAATCGGTTAGATCGCCGGACGGACGAGCAACAACAGGGAGGGGCGCATGTCAACCGAGCCCGAGAAGCTGTGGGATTATGACGCGGTGGCCATCGGTCAGACCGGAACCGAGACCAGGGTCAGCATCACCCTGGATACGCTGCGCGAGTACGCCCGGGCCACCCAACATGCCCGCGGCTTGGAACTGGCTCAGACCCACGATGCGACCAACCCGGCCGCAGTCCTGGCGATGCCCAGCATGGTGTTGGCCTACGCGCCGCTGCTGCGCTACGACCTGGCCGAGCACAACGGTTTTGTGGCACTCGAAGACGCCAAGACCGCGCGCCGCCAGACGCCGTTTGCCAAGTGCGATATGCGGTGGCATGCACCGGTCGTGGTCGGCGATTGCATCACCGCCAGCCGTCGGGTCCTGGACAAGTATGAACGCCGCGGCAGCAAGTTTGTGACCTTCCGCGTGGAAGCGGTCAACCAGCGCGGGGTCAGAGTCGCCGACTATGATTACACCTGCATCTTCGCCTATGCCCTGGGACAGAAGACTGTACCCGCCTCGGGGGAGGCCGAGACGGAGGGAACTCCAGTCAAGCCCGGCCAGCCCGTGGCCGAAGCGCGTCGGGTACTGACGGCCGAACAGGCCACGCCCGGCACCGCGCTGCCGGCGCTCCGGGTCACGGAGAGCCCGGACACGATTCTGGGCTATAATAATGTCCAGTTGGCGGGCCGGCTCATGACCAGCAATATCCATACGGATGAGGAGTTTGCGCGCCACAATATTTTTGGTGGGGCCGTCAATGCCGGGCCGGCCACCCTGTCCTACGTGGAGCAGATGCTCAGCCTGTCGTTTCCGCTGTCCGCGTTTTACTCCGGCGGCCGCCTGCTCATGCGCGCCATTGAGCCGTTTCGGGCCGGACAGGTAGTGACCCTACAGGGCGAGGTGACAGCGACCCAGGCGATAAACGGTCAGCAGCAGGTCGGCTGTCGCGTGCGCGGCACCAATCAACTCGGCTCGCTCGTGTGCCTGGCCGAGGCCAGCTTGAACCTCCCCCCTACGAGAGAGTAGCGGTCGCCCCCAGAGTGGGATGGGATCATGAAAGAATTTGGAGCAGCCTTTGCGTCGATTGGGGATGAGGCGTTTACGGCCAAATACCACGCCAGTTGTCACTGTCAGGCCGTCCAATACGAAGTGAGCGCAGATCCAGTGGACGCGAAAATATGTCACTGCGTGGAATGCCAGACGCTGCACGGCGCGCCCATGCAGTGGGCCGCCATCTTTCACAAACGCCACGTGCGCATCACGCACGGCATCGACCAGCTCCGCTTCTATAATAGCGAGCTTCATCGGCACGAGAGAATTCTGCCCTGCAAGGTCAGCTGCGCCGGGTGTGGAACGCTGATTGCGGATGAGGGACGCAGGATGTGGCTGGCGTTTCCCTCCCTGTTTGATTTCGGGCGCCCGCCCCAGGTGCCGACGAGCTTCAAACCCACCTGTCATATTTTCTATGGGATGCGGGTTCTGGATATGACCGATGAGCTGCCGAAGTGGTCAGGCCATAAGCATAAGTCCATCCTATTGTGATCAGGCGAGCTGAGCGTGGACCAGCGGGCGCAATCAAGCGGTCGTTGTTCAGCTCTTGTCGGCTTGCTCAGCGTGGGGCCGATTGATCAAGGTAGCCGCGGCGGCCGCCCCAAAGCCGTTGTCGATATTCACCACGGTCACCCCCGCCGCGCAGGAATTGAGCATGGCCAGGAGGGCGGCGACGCCACCGAAACTGGCACCATAGCCGATACTCGTGGGCACCGCGATGATGGGCCGATCGACCAGCCCGCCAATAACACTCGGCAGCGCGCCTTCCATACCGGCCACCACAATCAACACGGACGCGGCCCGGAGTCGGTCCAGACTCTCAAACAGGCGGTGCAGACCGGCCACGCCGACATCGTATAAACGCTCGACGGTATTGCCGAGCCACTCGGCCGAAATCACGGCTTCTTCGGCAACCGGAATATCCGCGGTACCGGCCGCAACCACCAGGATGGGCAAGGATGTATGGGGAATCGGTTGTTCGCCCAGGGCTCCGATGCGGGCCGCCACATAGTACACCAGGGCCGGCAGGGAGATTTGGACCTCCTGGGCTTTTTTTTCGTCCAGACGGGTAATCAGGGCCGGCTGGCCGTTCTCAACCAGACGGGTGGCAATCGCGGCAATCTGTTGACTCGTTTTCCCCGGCCCCCAAATGACCTCGGGAAAGCCTTTGCGCAGCGTCCGGTGGTGATCGATGCGGGCAAAACCCAGGTCTTCAAAAGGCAGGTGCTTGAGTCGTTCAAGGGCTTGCTCGACCGGCAACACCCCCTGTTGGACTTGGGTGAGCATTTCAGCCAGGCGGTCTGGTGTCATGGTCGGCTCTGCGCGAAATGGTTAAACCCGGTAAACGCGCTCGCCGCCCGCGGCCCGTCCGGTAAGCTGACGGTCACCCCGTCTGCCTGGGGCAGGAGCGAACCGATACGTGTGATCGCACAGCCGCTTCGGTCTGCGAGCTGCCGTATCCCGGGACGGGCCGTAACCGGCGCGCTGAAGAGCAACTCGTAATCCTCCCCACCGGCCAGGGCCAGCGTCCAGTCCTGTGCGCCCAGGAATGTCCGATAGCCCTCGGACAGCGGGAGCCTTTGGGCCTCGACCACCGCCCCGACTTGGCTGGCTGCGCACAGGTGGCCCAAATCCTGGAGCAGTCCGTCACTGACATCAATCATCGCCGTCGCCAGGTGTTGAGCCGCGAGTTCTTTTCCGACTGCGACACGGGCAGTCGGGCATAAGAAGCGCTGTTTCAGGTGTCGGGCGGCAAGGCTCTCCGCATCTCCAGCCAGCTCCCCAGTGAGGAGGCGTAAGCCTAAGGCCGCATCCCCCAGAGTCCCGGTCACATACACCTCATCCTCGACGCGCGCGCCGGAGCGGGCGATCGGCCCGTGGGGGGTCTGCCCCAGGAGGGAAACCGAAATCATCAAAACCGGCGCCGCGCTCATATTGCCGCCGATGAGGCTGGTTCGCATCTGCCGGGCCGCCTCCAGGAACCCGTCAAAAAAGGCGTCCAGGTCTTCGACGGCAGAGTCCTGGGGGACACCCAAACTGAGCAGGGCGAAGGCCGGCTCGCCGCCCATCGCCGCCACATCGCTCGCATTGACGGCAAAGGCTTTCTGCCCCAAGACAAAAAAAGGAGCCCACTCACACTGGAAGTGGACTCCGGCAATCATGGCGTCGGTGGTTAATACCGTCAGCCCTGGGAGGGAGAGGGCGGCGCAGTCGTCGCCCACACCGAGCCGAATCCGAGGGTCGTGGTTGGCGTGCGGCAGGCGCTCACGCAGGTGGCGCAAAAAGGGAAACTCACCGAGATCCCGTATGTTCATACCCGCCTATCCAAACAGTTCTTTGACCTTATCGAAAAATCCTTTGGAGATGGGATGCACTTCTCCCCCATTGAGCTGAGCGAACTCTTCCAACAATTCTTTCTGCTTGGCCCCAAGGTCGGTGGGGGTTTCCACCACGACGCGAACGAGTTGGTCGCCGCGCCCCCCGCCGCGCAAATCGACGATGCCCTTTCCGCGCAGCCGAAAGACGCTGCCCGACTGCGTGCCGGCCGGCACCTTCATCTTGATCTTGCCTTCCAGCGTGGGGGCCTCGATATCGGCGCCCAGAGCGGCCTGGGGGAAGCTGATGGGCAACTCGCAGATCACCTCGTTGTGCTGCCGCTCAAAAAGAGGGTGCGCTCCCACATGGATGGTGACATACAGGTCGCCGGCAATCCCGCCGGCCGGGCCGGCCTCCCCTTCTCCCCGCAGCTTGAGCCGAGAACCGGCGTCCACGCCACCGGGGATTTTAATCTGCAGGTTCGAGGTTTTCCGCACCGCGCCGGCACCCCGACACTCCGCACACGGGTCGGTCACCACTGACCCCTGCCCATCGCACCGATTGCAGGTCCGGGCTACCGTAAAGAAGCCCTGTTGAAAACGCATCTGGCCACTGCCCCGACAGGTGCCGCACGTCTGTGGCCGCGTGCCCGGTTTCGCCCCGCTCCCCTGACAGGCCGCACACGTCGCCCGGCGCGGAAGGGAAACGGTTTTTTCCGTCCCGAAGGCGGCCTCCTCGAAGGAGACCTCAAGGCTATAGCTGAGGTCTTGCCCGCGCACCTGACGTCCGGCCCGGCCTCCCCCGCCGAAGAAATCGCCAAAGATGTCACCAAAGATGTCTTCAAAGTTATGAGTTGAAAAGTCGAATCCGCCGCTGAATCCGCCCGCGCCCTGCTCAAATGCGGCGTGCCCAAAGCGATCGTACTGAACTCGTTTCTCCGGGTCGCTGAGTACTTGATACGCCTCCGACAGATCCTTGAATTTCTCTTCGGCCGCCTTATCGTCAGGATTACGGTCCGGGTGGTAGCGGAGCGCGGCCTTGCGATAGGCCTTTTTCAGCTCTTCTGCGCCGATGTCGCGGCTCACGCCCAATAGCTCATAATAATCGGCTTTGCTTGCCATATCGACCTCTATTCCCTGATACGGAAGACCCCCACTCCTCCAACTGTAGGAGAAGTGGGGGTCTTATGACAAGGGTCCCGAGAGACGGGGGGGGTATCTTACTTGACTTCTTCGAAGTCCGCGTCAACGACGTCGTCGTTCTTTTTTGCCTGTTGGCTGCCCGCGCCGGGGCCTGCCGCCCCCTCGCCGGGCGCGGCTTGGGCACCCTGCGCCTCTGCTTGCTCCTGGGCCGCTTTGGCATACATGGCTTCGGCCAGTTTATGCGAAGCCTGGGTCAACTCTTCCGTTGCCGCCTGCATGGCCTCGGTCTCATCCCCCTCCAGGGCTTTTTTGGCCTGCTCTAATGCGGCCTCGATATTCCCGACCGTTTCCGCGTCCGTTTCGTCTTTATGGTCAGCCAGAGATTTCTCGGTTGCATAGACCAACCCATCGAGCTGATTATGCGCCTCAATGCGTGCCTTTTTCTTCTGGTCCTCTTCGGCGTGAGACTCGGCATCCCGAACCATATCCTGGATTTCTTCCTCGGACAGGCCGCTGGAGGCCGTGATCTGAATCGACTGCTCTTTTCCGGTACCGAGGTCCTTGGCGTTCACGTGGACGATGCCGTTGGCGTCAATATCAAAAGTCACCTCGACTTGGGGGAGGCCACGCGGCGCCGGCGGAATCCCAACCAGATCGAACTGCCCCAACAGCTTATTGTCCGACGCCATCTCGCGCTCGCCTTGGTGCACGCGAATCGTCACTGCCGTTTGATTGTCGGCCGCGGTTGAAAAGACCTGGCTCTTTTTGGTTGGAATCGTCGTATTTTTCTCAATCAACCGGGTGAAGACGCCCCCCAGCGTCTCGATGCCCAAGGAGAGCGGCGTGACATCCAACAGCAGCACATCTTTCACATCGCCGGAGAGCACCGCTCCCTGAATAGCGGCCCCGACGGCGACCACTTCGTCAGGATTCACGCCTTTATGCGGCTCTTTACCAAAAATCTTGGCCACCCGCTCCTGCACCGCAGGCATGCGCGTCATCCCCCCAACCAGGACGATCTCATCGATCTGCTGGGCGGACAGCCCGGCGTCTTTCAGGGCGGTGAGGCAGGGCCGGTCCAGGCGGTTGACCAGGTCGGCGCACAGCGCTTCCAGCTTGGCCCGCGTGAGTTTCATGGTCAAATGTTTCGGCCCGCTCTGATCCGCGGTAATAAAGGGCAGGTTGATTTCGGTCTCCATCGAAGACGACAGTTCACACTTGGCCTTCTCGCCGGCCTCTTTCAGCCGCTGCAAGGCCATCCGGTCGGTGCGCAGATCAACGCCCTGATCCTTTTTGAATTCGTCGGCAAGATAGTCGATAATGCATTGATCGAAATCGTCGCCGCCCAGAAACGTGTCGCCGTTCGTTGCCTTGACCTCAAACACGCCGTCGCCGACTTCGAGAATGGAAACGTCAAAGGTTCCGCCTCCCAGGTCGAACACCACGATCTTTTCGTCCTTCTTTTTGTCGAGTCCGTACGCCAGCGAAGCCGCAGTCGGCTCATTGATAATCCGCTGCACATTCAAGCCGGCGATTCGACCGGCGTCTTTTGTGGCCTGGCGTTGGGAGTCGTTGAAATACGCCGGCACGGTAATCACCGCGTCAGAGACCGTCTCGCCAAGATAATCCTCGGCCGTTTGTTTCATTTTCTGCAGGGTGAAGGCCGAAATCTCGGGTGGGCTGTATTGTTTCCCGCGGCTCTCAACCCAGGCATCGCCACCCTCGGCTTTGACCACTTGGTAGGGCAGCAGTTGTTGCGCCTTGTCCACCTCTTTATCTCCATAGCGGTGGCCAATGAGTCGTTTAATCGAAAAAATCGTGTTTTCCGGGTTGGTGACGGCCTGCCGGCGGGCAATCTGCCCAACCAGCCGCTCGCCACTATCGGAAAAAGCGACCACGGAAGGAGTCGTCCGATTGCCCTCGGCATTCGTGATGACCGTGGGCTCACCACCTTCCATCACCGCCACAACCGAGTTTGTTGTTCCCAAATCAATCCCAATAACCTTTCCCATGCCTGTTCTCCTTATATCGAGAGCCCGCCCGCGCGGCTCCCCTTATACAGCATTTGTTAATCATCACCTGGCGCGTTGGCAACCGTTACGACCCCGACTTTTCCTCCCCGTCTTGCCCCGCCTGCGGCGCTGCTTTGGAAACGCTCACCATCGCCGGCCGCAAGAGACGGTCATGCAGCTGATAGCCGGACTGATGTTCGTCCAGCACGGTATTGGGAGCAAGCTCGGTATTTTCGACCTGGGCCACGGCCTCGTGCTGACTCGGATCAAAGGTCTCCCCCTTTGCCCTCACCCGGCTCACGCCGTGCCGGCCTATGGTGTCCAGCAGCGCCCGCAAGACTAATTCCACCCCCTCAACCAGCGCCTGACTGCCCTCGTCCCCCTTGGCGTGCGCGACGGCACGCTCCAGATTATCGATAACGGGCAGGATGTCACGGAGCAGTGGTTCACTCGCAAAACGCAACGCCTCGCTCTTTTCCCGCTGCATCCGCCGTTTGAAATTTTCCAGCTCAGCCCGTTCCCTGAGCAACAGGTCGTAGTTCTCCTTGGCGAGCGCTTCTTGGGCGACGAGTTGTGCCCGTATGCGTGCCAGTTCATCAGGCGTATCCCGGTCGGCGGGTTCATCGGCTGCCGCGGGCTCAATACCCCCGGCGGATTCATGCTGCTGCGCCTGCCCGTCCTGTTCTTCCGGCCCAGCCTGATTGCCTGCTTGCTGTGGGTACGCGCTGGGCCCATTGGCGGCCTGGGGCGCTTCTTCAAACACGGTTTGTTCCGAAGCCTGGTTGGACGCCTGCTCCTGTTCTTCAGGCTGACCGTTTCCCTGTCTTGCCATACATTTCCTCATTATCCCTGGCTCCCCCGCCGGACTCTTCTCACCGTCCTCTTTGTTCTCTTTTTCGTTTGTTTATGGTAGGGAAGAGGAGAAGTTGCAGGGAATGTAAGAATCACCCCCCAGACTGTCAAGCCGCACATGCAAGAAGAACGTACCCGTGCGATTGTCCTGCGTACGCGAGTGCACGGAGAATCGGATAAGATCGTTACCTTCCTCACCCAGGACTGGGGCAAGCTCACCGGCATTGCAAAAGGGGCAAAGCGCTCACGACGACGGTTTGTCAACGTTCTTGAACCGTTCACCCATATTCGCCTCAGATTCCGGCCAAGTCGCTCGGCTGAACTGGCTTTTATCCTGGGCTGCGAGCTGGTCCAAGCCTTTCGTCGTCCGAGTCAAGACCTCCAGCGCTTTGCTCTGGCGAGTTATATGGTCGAACTGGCGGACGTCATGGTGGCTGGGCGGGAAGCCGGCCAGGAAATCTACGCCCTCCTCTTGCAGGCTTTGGCCTCGCTTGAAGCGTCGTCGCCGCTCCCGGCTTTGTTTCTGCCGGCCTTTGAGCTGCGCCTCCTGGTCGAGCTTGGCTATGCCCCAAACCTGAGGACCTGTCACGTCTGCGGGACCGCCATACTCCCGCGCCCAACGGACGGGCCGGCCCTGCGCTTCTCTCCGAGTCTCAGCGGCCTGCTGTGTCCTCGGTGCCATACGCAGGGAGGCGCAACGTTTCGCCTTGCTCCTGAAACGCTCAGGCTACTTCAGACCTGGCTGGCAAGCGCCCACCTGCCCGCCGCGGGCGCGGATGACAGGTCGCCACGAATCTCCCAGGAAACGCGCTCCCTGGTGTCGCGCCTTTTGGCTCAGCACTTACCTCGGCCCCTCAAATCCCTCGCCTTTCTTGAGCACCTAGATGTCTCGCCGTCAGCCTCTGTCTCTGGCCCCACCGCTTGCATTGACGACCCGCAGGGTGGGTGATAGGGCTGCTCGCCTAGGCAAGGCTCGACCCCCTTCCGTCATGACGGCTGGAATCCTGGGCATACAAACGTCATACTGAGCGCAACGCATGGATACCAAAGCACAAAACGGGCGACAAAAACGGCAGAGACGTCCACGGCGCAACCGCTATGTCTACTCCTTTGGCGGGGGACAGGCCGATGGAAAGGCCAGTCTCAATTGGCTCCTCGGTGGCAAAGGCGCAAATCTGGCGGAAATGGCCGGCCTGGGTCTGCCCGTTCCACCTGGTATGACCATCACGACCGAAGTCTGTACCCATTATTATACCTATGGCCATACCTATCCGCCGGAACTCTCACAGCAGGTTCGGACCGGTTTGCGGCGCATCGAAAAAACCATTGGGCGGCGTTTTGGCAATGCGACTAATCCACTGCTCTTGTCGGTCCGGTCGGGCGCCCGCGTTTCCATGCCCGGCATGATGGATACGGTGCTGAACCTCGGCCTCAACGATAAGACGGTGCAAGGTTTGATTCGGCAATCCGGCAACCCCCGCTTTGCCTATGACTGCTACCGTCGCTTCGTTCAGATGTACGGCGATGTCGTCCTCGGCCTCAAGCCGCAATCAAAGGTAGAACGGGACCCCTTTGAGCGTATTATTGAGGAGAAAAAAACCGCACAAGGCATAGAGCACGACACCCAATTTACGGCAGAGGACCTCCAGGCACTCGTCTCAGCATTCAAGGCTCTTATCCTGGAACGTCTGGGCCTGCCGTTTCCCGATGACCCGCACGATCAACTCTGGGGTGCGGTCGGCGCGGTGTTCAGCTCGTGGAATAATAACCGCGCGATCGCGTATCGCAGGATAGAAAACATCCCGGACGAATGGGGCACCGCGGTCACGGTTCAGGCCATGGTGTTTGGCAACTCAGGGGATGATTGTGCCACCGGCGTCGCCTTTACCCGCGACCTGTCCACCGGTGCCCCCGATCTGAACGGCGATTTTCTCATTAACGCCCAAGGGGAAGATGTCGTTGCCGGCATCCGCACCCCCCAGCAGATTACCCTCTCGGCCTCACGCCAGCGCGCCCAACGGGAAGGGTATTCGGAAGATGAGCGGAAAAAACGCTACCCGGCCCTGGAAGAGCAGATGCCGGCCTGTTTCGATCAGTTGAAAGAGATCGCGCAAACGCTTGAATCCCACTACAGTGACGCCCAAGATATCGAATTCACCGCAGAGCACGGTCAGTTATGGATGCTCCAAACCCGAACGGCCAAGCGAACCGCGGCGGCAGCCGTCCAAGTCGCCGTGGACATGGTCTACGAGGGTCGTATTGATGAGGAGCAAGCCATCCTGCGGGTCGCACCGGCTCAGCTTGACCAACTGCTCCATCCTATTCTTGACCCTGATGCCCCAAAGGAAGCCGTCGCCCGTGGCTTGCCCGCCTCTCCGGGAGCCGTCAGCGGAGAAGTGGTGTTCTCCGCTGAGGATGCCGAAAGCGCGGCGCGAGCCGGACGACAAGTTATCCTGGTTCGGATTGAAACCTCACCGGAAGACATCAATGGCATGAATGCCGCGGAAGGCATCCTCACCGCCCGAGGCGGCGCGAGCTCGCACGCCGCCCTGGTGAGTCGTGGTATGGGGAAGTGCGCCGTCGTCGGCTGTGAGGCGCTCGACATCGATTACGGCCAGCAAGAGGTACGGGTACGTGGCACGGATATCGTCCTGCGGGCGGGCGATTTGGTGACCCTGGACGGCTCAACCGGAGAAGTCTTTCAGGGCTATGTTCCAACCAGTGAGCCGAGCATGGAAAGTCCGGCCTTCAAAGCCCTCATGACCTGGGCAGACCGTACCCGTCGCCTGCGTGTCCGCGCGAATGCCGATACCCCGCATGATGTGCAGGTCGCCCGGTCTTTTGGCGCGGAGGGCATAGGCCTGTGTCGAACGGAACATATGTTCTTTGAGGGCGATCGTATTGATGCCGTCCGAGAAATGATCCTGGCCGATGACACGCTCGGTCGCATGCGTGCCCTGGAAAAAATTGTTCCGATGCAAAAGGCGGACTTTACCGGTATTTTACGGGCGATGGAGGGCCTCCCGGTGACGATCCGTCTCTTTGATCCACCCCTGCACGAATTTTTGCCTCAGACGGATAAGGATCTTGACGAGTTGGCAGCCAAGCTAAACATTCCAGCCGGACGCCTCCGAACAAAACGGAACGTTTTGCACGAACTGAACCCGATGTTAGGCCATCGGGGCTGTCGCCTGGGCATCACATTTCCAGAAATTTATGAGGCCCAAGTCACGGCGATTATGGAAGCCGCTTGTGAACTGACACGAGCCGGGGTGAACGTGCTCCCCGAGATCATGGTTCCCCTGGTTGGCTATAAGCGAGAACTTGAAATCTTACGCAAACGGATTGCGCATGTGTGCGCTGAAGTCATCTCATCCCAAGGCGCGACACCGCATTATTTGATTGGAACGATGATAGAAGTTCCACGCGCCGCCCTGCGAGCAGATCATATTGCAGAAGTCGCCGACTTCTTTTCCTTTGGGACAAACGACTTGACGCAAATGACACTGGGGCTGAGCCGAGACGACTCCGGGAGATTTCTGCCTGACTACGTCTCACAGGGGATCTTCCCTCAGGACCCATTTGCCTCCCTCGACCTCGCCGGCGTCGGCCAGCTTGTCAACCTTGCCGTCCAAAAGGGACGCGCCGTCAGAGAAGGATTAAAAATGGGGATTTGCGGCGAACATGGCGGCGACCCGGCTTCGGTTGAGTTCTGCCACAATATCGGCCTGGACTATGTGTCCTGTTCGCCCTATCGCGTGCCGATTGCGCGTCTCGCCGCGGCCCACGCCGTCCTGAAGGAACAGATGGCGACCGAGCCGCGGACTGCGCGCAAAGAATCGGTCAAGCCATCGAGCGCTGTCCTCGTGCAGGGATGAACCGTCGCAGCGGCGGACATGCCCTCACACATCGGAGTCTCTTTTCGGCATGGCTAGAGCAAATCACGATGCTGTGTAGCGCGTCTCTCTCCTCCTTGAGGAGTGCGGGCTTCCAGCCCGCATGGCGGCCAGGATGGCCGCCCTCCCAGGCGGGGAGCCCCCCCATCCCCTCCCTGGCCGCTTGGGGCCAGCCCTTGTCTTTCCCGACGAGCGCGGACTGGCACGGCTACAACTTATCGTGAAACGCTCTAGCTTGAACGTGAATGGGGAAACCCGGGTCATTGGGATTTTCGGCCATCCCATTGCCCACACCCACTCGCCGGCCATGCACAATGCCGCCTTCCGAGCGCTGGGCTTAGCCTATATTTATATCCCCTTCTGCGTCCCTCCGGCTACGCTCGGGAAAGCCACCGCCGGTATTCGCGCCCTGAATCTTGTCGGGGTCAACGTCACCGTCCCTCACAAGGAAAAGATTCTGCGCTATCTGGATGAACTCAGCCCGGCGGCCCGCCTGTATCGCGCCGTCAATACGGTCATCAATCGGCACGACAGACTCTACGGAGAGAATACGGATGGGCCAGGATTTTTACGCTCGCTGGCGGAACGCAAACGCTCGGTCCGGGACCGGGAGGTCTTGCTGATTGGCGCCGGCGGGGCGGCCCGGGCCGTTTTGGTTGCACTCATTCAGGCCGGCTGCGCGCAGATTACCATTGTCAACCGAACGCCGGCCAATGCGCAAAGGCTGATACGGGCCTACCAATCGCTAGGCACAACCCAGCTCCTGTCCACCCCGCTGGACGCGCTCCAAGACCCAACCCGCCTGAAACGCACCGCTCTCGTTGTGAACAGTATTCCGCTCGGCCTTCACACCGACACCTTCCCGGCCCTCGACTACGGAGCGACGCCGCGCCGATGTCTCTTTTATGATTTGGTCTACGGACCTCAGCCGACCATCTTCTTGCAGCGCGCTCACCACGCCCAGCGCCCGACACTGGACGGGCGCCGCATGTTATTGCACCAGGGCGCACTCGCATTCGAACTCTGGACTGGCCACTCCGCCCCCCTCAGGGTCATGTCGAACGCCTTGACCCGGTCGCTCAGCGTCTCGGCGTAAGTTACCTTTTCTACCGCCACGCCCGCTGCACCCGCCGGGCCGGTCCAGAGGTTGGACTCCGCCTCACATCTGCGCTACCATTTTTCCTCTATTACGATCTGAGTGTCAGTCCTTTTTCCGGAGAACAATCCGCATGGCCATCTTTCGCTGGCAAGGAGTCGGACCGAACGGAGAAACCGTCAGGGGCGAAATGGACGCCCCGAACGCCTCGGCGGTTGCGGCTCGTCTTCGCCTGCGGCGCATCCGTCCGCTCCCGGACCGCATCCGCGCCAAAGGCCGGGGTCTTGACACAGAACTCCATATTCCCGGCTTGGGGGAGAGGGTCAAACCCAGAGACGTGGTCGTTTTTACCCGTCAGCTTGCGACCATGATTGACGCCGGACTGCCCATCGTGCAGGCGCTCGACCTCTTGGCCCGGCAAACGGAAAATAAAACCTTCTCGGGAGTGATTGCCAGCCTCAAACACGAGGTCGAAAGCGGCGCGGCGTTTGCGGAGTCCCTGGCCAAACATCCTACAATCTTTGACGAGCTCTATACCAATATGGTCTCAGCCGGTGAGCTGGGCGGGAGGCTGGATACCATTCTTGTCCGCCTGGCCGCGTATATGGAAAAAGCCGCGAAGCTGAAGGCCAAGATCAAAAGTGCCATGATTTATCCCCTCAGCGTTATCAGTGTCGCCGTGCTCGTGACCGCTCTGCTCCTGGTGTACGTCATCCCCGTCTTTGGTGATATGTTTGCCAGCTTTGGCGAGGAGCTTCCGCTCCCAACCCAAATCGCGATCAATCTGAGTGCCGTCGCCATCGCCTATTTCTGGTATATAGTTGCGGGGATTGTTGGGACAATGGTCGGCATTCGCCGCTATTACCGGACGGCGCGCGGCCGACACATGATTGACGGCCTTGTGCTCAGATTACCTATTGCTGGTGACATTTTTCGTAAGGCGGCGGTCGCGCGGTTTACCCGAACGCTCAGTACCCTGGTCTCGTCCGGGGTCCCCATTCTGGACGCGCTCGCCATCACCGGCAAGACCGCGGGGAATGCCGTCGTTGAAAAGGCCGTTTTTGCCGCCCGCCAGAGCATCAACGAAGGAAAAACGCTGGCGGACCCACTCATCAAGAGTCGAGTCTTCCCGCCCATGGTGTGTCAAATGGTTCAGGTCGGGGAAACGACTGGCGCGTTGGACACCATGCTGTCTAAAATTGCCGATTTTTACGATGATGAGGTCGATACCGCGGCCGCGAATCTGACGACCCTGGTGGAACCCGTCGTCATTCTGTTTCTCGGCGTCGTCATCGGCGGCATTATTGTCTCGATGTATCTGCCCATATTCCAGCTTGGCTCGGTTCTCAACTAAACATGCATGCGTTTACTCTCTGGGATTCAGGTTGTATGCTGTCAGAGAACCGGGTCGGCATTTTCAGAAGACACTGCTCGAAACGTTGTGAGGTGGCCACATGTACACACAAGAGAAAAGCAGACGGCGACAAAGGGGTGAGCGCGGAGCTTGCTCGTCCCCGTCATCCACGCCCGCTGCAGGGCAGCCCAGCCCGCCGAAAAAGAGCGCAGCCGGGTTTACACTCATCGAACTGCTCGTTGTCGTCGCCATCATCGGCATTTTAGCGGCTATTGCCATTCCTCAATTTGCCTCCTATCGCGCGCAGGCGCTGTGTGCCCGGGTTGAATCGGACGTGAGGAACACCGTCACGACCCAAGAGGCCACCTATACGGACAGTCAGGCGTATGACCCGACGGTGAAGGTCGAAAGTGATGGCGTCACCATCGCCGTTACGGACAACACCACCAGCGTGGATGTGGCGGGCACGCACGCAACCTGCACGAAAGGGACATTCTCTTTCAGCGGCAGCAGCGGCAAATATGACTGGACGCCCTGAAGCGTTCTCCGTTTTCTTCACCGGTTCTCCACCGGTAAGGATTGATAGCGTCGGACGACACAGGCGAAGAATACCGGCTTAGCGCTGGGCGTCAGCCAAAAGCGCCCGCGCCTCTTCTGGCTCGATGACGTACTGCTCAGCGCAGAATTCACACGCGGCCGAGATGCGGCCCTCTTGCTCAAGCAACTCTTCTACTTCTTCAGCACCAAGGGCAACAATAATGCCGTGCACACGTTGGCGTGAACAGCGACACGCAAAGCGAACCGGCATTTCGTCCAGCAGCGTTGGCGAAAAACCTGCGAGCACCTGCCCCAGAATGTCCCACGCAGCCAGCCCGTCACGCACCATCTGGCTGACCGGCCTCGCCTGGGCCACCGCCTCTTCTATGCGAGCCAGCGTCGCCTCATCCGCGTCCGGCATGGCCTGGATGATGAAACCACCGGCGGCAGAGACGACCTCGTCAGGCCGGACAAAGACCCCCAGGCTCACCGCAGAAGGCACTTGTTCGGAGGTCAGCAGATAGTTGGCAATATCTTGGCCAATTTCTCCCGACACAATCGGCAGGACGGAGCGGTAGGGTTCTTTATCCCAATGCTGCCGTCGCACGACAGCCATGGTACCCGCTCCAACAATGCCACCGACATCCAACTTACCGTTTTTGACGGGGAGATGCGCTCGGGGTTGATACACAAAGCCACGGACTTCTCCTGTGGCATTGGCATCGGTCACGACCCCTTGGAGGGGTCCACTGCCCATAAACTGAATAGAGAGCTGCTCCTCCTCTTTCATCATACTGCCAATGAGCAATCCCGCGGTCATGACACGTCCGAGAGCGGCAGTCGCGGTGGGCGCAGTCTGATGGCGGCTGCGGGCTTCTTCCGCAACGCCGGTGGTGACCACAGCCAGGGCACGGATGGTGTTGCTGGCAGCCGTTGCCTTGACCAACACATCGGCAGGAGTTGAACGATTCATGCTGGGGTCAGACACGCACGTCTGAGGCCGATCGTCTTTTTTTCTTGGCGGCAGACTGCTGACGGGAATGCAGGTCTAATGGAACGGTTTCTACGACCTCCAGTCCGTATCCCGGCAGGCTCACCAAACGGCGCGGAGAGTTCGTCAAGAGTCGCATCTTGCGGACACCCAGATCGCGCAGAATCTGTGCGCCGATGCCATAATCCCGAAAATCCCGCAACTGAGAGCCCGGATTCGTACTCGCCTGCTCCGCACTCTTGGTGTGTTTATCCGCCCGGCTCGTGTCACGAAAGAGTTGCTCTCCCTGGCCTCCTTGGCGCAAGTAGAGGATGACACCCTTCTCTGCCGCGGCGATCATGGCCATAGATTGCTGCAGCAGAGCGCTGGTATTCCCAAATGTATAGCCGAAGACATCTCCGGGCACATACTCGGCGTGCGGTCGAACGAGCACGGGTTCATCCGGGTTGATCTCGCCCTTGACCAGCACAAAATGCTCGGCCTCATCCACGTCGCTGGTATAGACGTAGGCCGTGAATTCTCCTCCATACTGGGTTGGCAGGCGGGCCTCAGCAACACGATGGACCAAGGAATCATGCTCAAGACGATAGTGGATGAGGTCGGCGATCGTGGCGATTTTCAGTCCGTATTCAACCGCAAATTCTTCCAGGTCAGGCAGACGGGCCATGGTCCCGTCCTCTCGCATAATCTCACAAATGATCCCGGAAGGGTCGAGGCCGGCCAGGCGGGAGAGGTCAACCGAGCCTTCCGTCTGTCCGGTGCGGACCAGGACGCCGCCCTTCCGGGCGCGCAGCGGGAACACATGGCCGGGCACGACAAAATCTTCAGGCCGCGCGTCCTTGCGGGTCGCCGTCAGAATAGTGGTGGCGCGGTCCTCCGCCGAAACTCCCCGCGTCACCCCCTTGCGGGCGTCAAAAGACATGGTGAAGGCCGTCCCAAGAGGAGCCGTGTTCTTGGCCACCATCATCGGCAGCCCGAGGGCGTCAATACGCTCCTCCGCCATGGGCATACAGATCAACCCACGTCCGAGTTTTGCCATAAAGTTAATGGCTTCGGGCGTCACTTTTTCCGCGGCCATGCACAGGTCACCCTCGTTCTCCCGATCTTCATCGTCCATGAGGATGATCATGCGTCCCGCCCGAATTTCTTCGATCGCTTCCTGAATCGAGGCAATATGCGGGCTCTTATGTTCGGGGGCACGCGAGGGGACCGAAAACATAATCGTTCTCTCTTCTCATGGATTTCGACGTTCTTACAGGAGCTTATAACTGGTGTCCTGACAATCTGTAAAGTGGCCGAATGCTCCTCACCTGACCCCTGAGACTTGACCGTCCGATATGCGACAGATACATAGCATAGCACCCGCCTGCGGAGGGGCAGGCAAAAAAGATGCGAAGAGAGGGCTCTGGAACACGCTGAGAACAGGGGAAACGTGATTCCGGACAGGGCGTCTCATATAAGGAGAGGGCTTATGCCAAACGTAACAATCCAAGGGCCGATCGACCTACGCCAGATCATTATCCGTCGGCCAGAGATGTTTCTCCGCGACCCGGATGGCATCAAACGCGTCAGCGAGTACTATATCAATACCGAATGTACCAAACTGCTGCTCGAAGCGCTCGTTATCGAGCCGGGGAAAAAACAACAGTTTTTTATCCAGGTGTGTAAAAAGAGTAACGGGGCCATGGTTCGCCTCGAGCCGACTTCCCCAGTAGAAAAAACGGTGGGAGTCAAGCGCCTGATGGGACAAGTCGCGTTTGCCATCCGTTCACTGTTTCCAGGCTCGCACTACGCCAAGACGAACATCACGGACCATCTCCCGGACAACGAGGGAATGAAGAATTCCTCCCGCGGCGGGAAGAAGCTCCGCGCCGTCGCCTGAATCTGTCCTCAGGAAAACGTCTGCACAGGAGGCGCTTCAGCCGGACTCGCGAGTTTGGCGGGCCTCTTCTTTCTCTCTCAGCCTGCATGAACCCCAGGGATGTCGTGCGTCTCGCCGAGATTCCCGGCTTTCCCATCAGAACCAACCCAGGAGAGCACGTCCCTTCTCCCTGCCACTTTTTCCCTGCGATAGGGAAACCCCGAGAGTCAGGCTACGGGAAAACAAACAGGCTCCGCCCCCAAGCAGCCAGGGCGAAGCCTACCTTGAATGGGGTGGGCAGCGTTACCCGACGTTGGAACACGTTGAATTGCTGCAATGCAATTCTTTTGAGCAGTCCATGATAAATGAGCCGCATCGCTTCTGCGGCCACAAGAGAGCGGCGATCTTGACGGTCCAATAAGCCGACCGCCCGGCTGTAATACTCCTCGGCGCGTTGGCCCTCGAAGGTCATCAGTTTCAGAAATGCCGCGTTATACTCATGACTCAGGAGTTCCTGCTCCGAGTATGCAAACCGGTTCAGGTCTTCAAGCGGCAGGTAAATCCGACCCCGTTGCGCGTCTTCGCCCACATCCCGCATAATATTCGTCAGTTGAAAGGCGATACCCAGATTAATGGCGTAGTCGCGGGCTTGCGGCGCTTGGTAGCCGAAGATTTCTATGCAGACGAGGCCGACCAGAGAGGCCACCCGGTAACAGTACTCATATAATTCCGAGAACGTCTGGTAGCGAGTCCGACTGAGGTCCATGGCAACGCCGTCGATAATGCCGGCCAGGTGTTCCTGCTGAATGGGAAAGCGCCGCACCGCATCGGCCAAGGCGCGCGAAATAGGATGGCGCGGAGTCCCCGCATAGCAGCAGCTGAGTTCCTCTCGCCAGGTGTCCAGGAGTTGGGCGAGCCGCTCTTTTCGGTTCTGGGGTTGTTGCCCGTCAACGGGCGAGAGGTCCTGATCCGCGATATCATCCACGAATCGGCAAAAGGCGTACAGCGCGCACAGCGCATTATGCCGCTCCCGGCTCAGGAGTCGGAACGCATAATAAAAATTCGACGAACTGCGCTGGGTAATATCGCGGCAATAGGCGTACGCATCCGCGAGCGAGCCTGCCTGCGGTGACGGCCAGAGCCCTGCTGCAGGCCGCTCCTCAAACATGCCGGCGTCCTCACTCATCCTGCCCGACTCTCGCGTCCGCCTAGGCCGCTACGGTCTGTTCGGATATGCCGGCTATCTTTTTCGCCTGGGCGCGCGCCCAGCCATCGGCCTCAAGCACGCTCTCCAGGTCTTTCACCGGCTGCGCAGCATGGGATGTGAGGATCTGCTTATTGATGTCGGCAATATCGGTGAAAGCTATTTGTCCGGAAAGAAACGACGCCACCGCTACTTCGTTCGCGGCGTTGAGTACTGCGGGACACGTCCCCCCCCGCTCCAGCGCCGTATAGGCTAAACCCAGGCAGGGAAACTTGTCATAATCCGGTTCGACAAATTCGAGCCGAGCGGCCTCGGCCAGATTCAACTGCGGCAGATGCGTGAGCGGTAAACGGTCCGGATAGGCAAGAATGTATGAGATCGGCACCCGCATATCAGGAATGCCCAACTGGGCCAGCACGGAACCGTCCACATACTCCACCAGGGAGTGCACAATGCTTTGGGGATGCACGATCACCGATACTTGCGTCGGGGGCAGGTTAAAAAGCCAACGCGCTTCAATGACTTCCAGCCCTTTGTTCATCAGCGTTGCCGAGTCAATCGTAATTTTATTACCCATCTTCCAAGTCGGATGTTGCAGCGCTTCTTCTATACGGATGGTCTGAAAGTCTTCAGCCGGGCGGTGTAAAAACGGCCCGCCGGAGGCGGTCAGAATAATGCGCTTGACCCGTTCCCGTTTATGTCCATGCAGAGCCTGAAAGACCGCATTATGCTCACTGTCAACCGGCAGGAGTTGCACACCGTACTGCGCCGCCTCACGTGTCATGAGTTCGCCGGACACGACCAGGGATTCTTTGTTGGCCAAGGCGACATCTTTGCCCGCCCGTATCGCCGCCAGGGTCGGGGGTAAGCCGATGGCGCCCACCAGGGCGGCCATGACCATATCCGCGTCTGCATGCGTCGCAGTCGCGTGCAGTCCGTCTGCCCCCCAGACGATATCTCCCTCGAAATCGGGCAGTTCGTTCCGCAGCTTTTTTGCATCCTCTTCTTGGGCGAGAGAGACCAACAGCGGCTGGAAGGATTGGATTTGCTCGATGAGTTGTGTCAGGTTTTTGCCGGCCGCCAGGGCAACCACCCGAAATTTTTCAGGAAAGCGTCCAACAATATCGAGCGTTGACACCCCGATGGAGCCGGTCGAACCGAGAATGGCAATACGCTTCATCTTCTCCACCCCTCCTGTCGCTATGCTTCAGAGTTCTCCCGCATGAACGGGATACTTGTCGTCCTGACCAGCATTCGTACCGAACGGGATGCGGGGTCGTCAAGCTCAGCCGGTACAGCCCTTCCGGCTCGTTGCCCTTCTCACCCACTCTGCTATCGTGGCCGTGGACTGGGGCAATCATGACTGCACGCTGCCACGTTTCTCTTTCCTTTCTCCTGGCGACTGCTCTTCTCCTGACGCACGCGCCGAGTCTGAGCGCGGCCCCAAGCATCAATCGGATCGCCTATATTGATCGCGCCGGCGCGCTGTATACCATTCGGCCAGACGGCACCGGTCGCCAAAAAATGGCTGCCGACGAAATGCTCCAGCAAGCCGGCTTCGCCCCCCGCTCGGTCCAGCGCAGTCAGGACTTTTATAGCTGGCCGGCCTGGTCACCCGACGGACGGCGTCTGGCCAGCTTTCGGGTTGAGCTGAGTGGCGGGCAACTCACCGATGGCCTGTATATCTTCGACGGTCTCAGCGCCCGCATTCTCCATGCCTATAAAGAGCCTGGTCTCCAACCCATTTATGCCTATTGGTCACCCACCAGTCAGCAATTGGGCGTCCTGCTGGGCGGGCGGGGGCCCTTTTCCCTCAACCTTTGGCCGCCCTCAAGCGGCCAGCGCCCCCAAAGGGTTGCCCAGGGTGCACCCTTTTACTTTCATTGGCGCGCGGATGGGCAGGCGGTGCTCACCCATACCGGAGGAAATCGTGGCGGAGAGGCCGGCCACGCCATTAGCGTCGTCACTATTCCCACTGGCAAACGGCATCTGCTCTCTCGCTCACCCTCGGTCTTCGGACCACCGTCATGGTCTTTTGACGGCAGCTGGCTGGCCTATGGCAATACGCTGGAAGGCCAGGAAAAAGCGGCGCTGATGATCGCCGGCGGCGATGGCAGTCAGCCCGAATCTGTCGCGCTTATGCCCAGACGCATGGCCCTCGCCTGGTCCCCGACTCAACCGCTGCTGGCCATTGCCAGCACGTCCTTTATCAGAGCCCCCCTCTTTGAGGAGGTGCGCCTATTCGACGTGGCATCGGGCGCGCTGCAGAGCCTGATTCAAGAGCCTCTGGCGGCCTTTTTCTGGTCCCCGGACGGGACTCGTATCCTGTATGCCAAACGCAACCCGGATCGCGCGGACTGGACTTGGGTGGTCGTGGATGTCCACAGCCGAACATCTATGCCAGTGGTCAATTTCATTCCGTCTCGTCCCCAGATCCTGGTTTTCCAGTATTTCGACCAGTATGCGCTTTCGCATCGCCTCTGGTCTCCGGACAGCCGGTTTTTTACTTTTAGCGGACAGACCAGCACCAGCCCGAACCCCAGCCAAGGCGTTCAGGGCCCGTCCGTCTACGTCGTCCCAGTCACGCAGGATGCCACACCGCGGCGGCTTTCGGACGGCCATATCGCCTTCTGGTCGCCTCAATAGCGGCCGCCTGCCCGCAACCGTGCCTGCTGCCGGCGCAAAGCTGACGAAAAAATAGGCGCTGCTTAAAATCCAGTCAGCAGCAGCAGGGCCGCGGGTCCCCTCAAAGCAGAAAAGGTCAAGCAGATTGGGCATTTTTCGGTCGGCATTCTTTTTGCCTATTCTTTTTGCCTATAGTAAGGGACCAGGCAAGGATTACCCTCGCCTTCCGTTGCTAGTACGGGGCAATCGGCAACGGTCATATTTGGTCCTTAGGCGTGAGGAAAGGAGGAATCTACAGTGAAATTCTTTCGGAAGACGCGACAATCCGCCTGGGGTGGGTGGAGAAATCTCTCACTCGGTTTACTCAGTCTGCTCGGGACAGCCGGGCCAGCCTGGGCCGAGGAAACCGCAACGCTCGATAGCGGAGACACCGCCTGGATGATTACCGCCACGGCCCTGGTGCTCTTCATGACCCTTCCGGGTCTGGCCCTGTTCTACGGCGGCCTGGTGAGGACCAAGAATGTCCTGTCGGTCCTGGGCCAATGCCTGGCAATGGCCGGGGTCATGACCCTGCTCTGGGTCATCTACGGCTACAGCTATGCCGCTACCGAGGGGAACGCCATCATCGGCGACGCCTCCAAGCTCTTCCTCAAGGATCTGACTGTCGGTGCTCTCTATGGCACCATACCCGAGTCGGTCTTCCTGACCTTCCAGATGACCTTTGCGATCATCACGCCGACGCTCATCGTTGGGGCTTTTGCCGAGCGTATGAAGTTCAGCGCCATGTTGATCTTCATGATTATCTGGTTCACCTTCAGCTATGTCCCGATCTGGCATATGGCCTGGGGCGGCGGCCTGTTCGCCGGTTGGGGCATGCTGGACTTCGCCGGCGGGACCGTCGTGCATATCAATGCCGGGATCGCCGCGCTGGTTGTCTGCATCATGATCGGCTCGCGCACCGGCTACCCCACAGAGCCCATGCGACCTCACAGCCTCGTCCTGACCGTCGTCGGAACCAGCATGCTCTGGGTGGGCTGGTTTGGCTTCAACGCCGGGAGTGAATTTGCCGCGGACGGCACGGCCGGCATGGCCCTGCTCGTCACCCAGATTTCCACCGCCACGGCAGTCGTTGTCTGGATGCTCATCGAGTGGTTCAGGCATGGTAAGCCGAGCATTCTCGGTATGGCGACCGCCGCGGTGGCAGGCCTGGTCGCCATTACGCCGGCCAGCGGCACCGCCGGCCCCATGGGCGCGATTCTGATCGGCGGCGCCTCGGCTATCCTGTGCTATCTGGCCGCCACCACAATAAAGCGGACATTCGGCTATGACGACAGCCTCGACGTCTTCGGTGTGCACGGCGTCGGTGGCATTGTCGGAGCGATCCTGACCGGTCTGTGCGCGGCCGAGTTCATGGGTGGCGCCGGTCTTGACGAAGCGGTGACCGTCGCGGCCCAGGTCACCGCACAGGCCAAGGGCGTTGGCGTCACCATCATCTGGAGTGGTGTGGTCTCTGTGATCGCCTATTTTGTCGCCAATGCCCTCACCGGAGGGGCTCGCATCAGCGAAGAAGGTGAGCAGCAGGGCCTCGACCTGACCGACCACGACGAGAGCGGCTATATCGCCTGAGGCGAATTAATAGACCCGGGCCGGTTCCGGGCCCGGGTTTCTTTGCGCTCCTCTCTGCTGGCCGATACGTCAACCCACGATCCGGGCCGTCCTGAGCTGCTGAAGGTCCGCCTCCCCCAGCCCCAGCCCGGTAAGAACCTCATCCGTATGCTGGCCAAGCGTCGGTGGGGGGGCTTTAATTTCCGCCGGCGTATCCGCCAGACGCCAGACCGGGCCAACGGTCCGAAAGCGACCTCCTGCCGGGTGGTCAACCTCTTTCAGGATATCGAGTTCGGCCACTTGCGGATGGGCGCATAAGGTGGGGTAATCGTTAAAGGGCACGGCGTCCCCACGGAATTCGTGGACGAGTTTGACTACCTCAGCGTTCGTCAACTGCTGAAACGCCTGTTCCCAAATCGGCTTGACCTCGGGCGCATAGCGACCGATGCTGGTCGCCTCTCGTCCGAAGCCCTCAAAACGCGGATCGGTAATATAGTCCGTCAAGCCCAGCGTCAGCATCAGCCGGTCCCAATCCTCGCTATTGCCCCGCCGTAAGCCGAAATAGACCTGACCGTCCTTGGTTTTATAGCCTTCGTCGGGCGGACGGGTGTAATGGTCGAGATGGAAGCCGTACCACTCGTCCGGGTCCGTCATGGACGTCCACATAATGCCGCGCATATGGAGCAGGCTGCCCAGCATACTGACCGCAACCCGCTGCCCCTCGCCTGTGCGAACGCGGTGAAACAGCCCGGCCGTGACCGCTTGGGAGGCCATGATACCGGTGTTGAGGCTGGCCACGTCCGTCCCCAGGCGAACCGGCGCCTCTCCAATCTTCCCCAGCGAGTGGGTGTAATCGGCCAGGGCCTGCACCACCAACTCCGCCCCCGGCTGGTCGCGCAGTGGCCCTTCCTCCCCGAAGGCACTGATTGCGCAATACACCAATGTCGCTTGCGTCCGGCTGAGGTCGGCGTAGCCCAGCCCCAATTCTTCCGCCCGGCCCGGCCCGAAGTCCTCTAACACAACATCGGCCCGCGCAATCAGTTTTCGTGCAATCTCCCGGCCGTCTTGTGTGGTGACATCGAGGGCCACGCTCTTTTTATTGCGATTGAGACTCAAGAAGACCGCGCTTTCGTCCTGGATGAACGGCGGCCCCATGCTCCGCGCGGCATCGCCGCCCAGCGGCTCAATTTTGATCACCTCGGCCCCGGCGTCCGCCAGGCGCATGGAGGCAAACGGCCCACACAGCCCTTGGGTGAAGTCAATAATGGTAAAGCCATCCAGTGCGCCGGGCATTACGGCTCCAGTCTCTTGTCTCTGCCGTCCCGCTCCGGCGGCTCGGCCGCTATCCCGAACTCGCGCAGGACTTCCTCGGTCTGCTCGCCTTGCAGTCCGCCCGGACGAATCGGACCGGCCGGAGTTTTCTCAAACTTCCACGGCAGCCCATCGACGCTCAGGGTGCCCCAGTGCGGTGTCTCCAGGTCAATAATATGCTGATTGCGGGTGACTTGGGGGTCGGTGCGGAGCGCCTGAAAATTGACCGTGCGGTCCACCCGCGTGTTCGGCACGCCTTCCTGTGTCAGCCGCAGACTCCACCAGCGGGTCGGCTTGGTTTTGAAATGGTCTTCAAGCACGGCGACGAGCGCGGCCCGGTTTTCGACTCGTTTCGGATTGGTCGCAAAGCGCGGATCGTCACCCAGGGCCTCCTGGCCGATAGCCCGACAGAAGCGCGGCCACTGGTCTTCGCTCACCACCCCGACCGCCAGATATTCCTGATCCTCACACACAAAGGCCTGGTGCGGCACAGTCGTCGCCGCGGCGCTGCCCAGGGGCTGAGGTTGTTCACCGGTCGCAAAATACTCGGCCAGGCGACTGGTTTGCAGCGACAGTGCGGCCGAGACCATATCGATCTCAATCTGCTGCCCCTTGCCCGAGCGCTCCCGCGCCAGCAGCGCCTGCAAAACGGCTTCGACAATCATGGTACTGGTCGTGATGTCGAGATGGGCCAGGTGGCGGAACATCTCGCCCTGCGAACCGGGCCTGCCGGTAATGCTACACCAGCCGCCGAAGGCCTGGACGGTCGGATCGATCCCGGCCTCTTTTGCCATCGGACCGGTCCGGCCATACGCCGACGCGGACACATACACCAGGCGCGGATTGAGCTGTGAGACCACATCATAGCCCAAACCCAGACGCTCGACCGCGCCCGGACGCATGTTCTGAACAAACACATCGCTCTTTTCAACCAGCTTGAGCGCAATGGCCCGGTCCCCTTCCCTTTTGAGATCAAGCACAATATTCCGCTTGTTGAAATTGGCCGAGATATACAGAACGGCCGTACCCTTAATCGGCGGCGGGATGGCATGCGAGAGTTCACCGCCGGGCGACTCCACCTTGATCACATCCGCCCCCAGCTCGCCCAGCAGTTTGGACGCCCAGGGTCCGACCGCGGCAATACTGAGGTCAAACACGCGAATACCGTCGAGAATACCGGGCATAACGCCTCCTTCAGTGCAGCCGTATCGGCCTGTTTACCCTTTCCGGGGTCGAAACTTTGCCAGCGTGACCTCGTCGGTCACGTCATCGAAGACCACTTCCACCGGCAGACCGATGGCAATGTCCTCATGTTCGACTTCGACCAGATTGGTCAGCAAACGGGGTCCTTCCTCCAGTTCGACCTCGGCCACAGCGTACGGAATGTCATCCTTGAACGACGAGAAATATGCCTGATGAAAGACGACCCAGGAGTTCACCATACCCCGACCGCTCACCGCCTGCCAGCGAAAATCACGCGACCAGCAGTCCGGGCAAAACGGAGTCGGAGGATACCAGACAGCCTCGCACGCCTCGCAGTAGGGCAGCACCATCCGGCGTTGTTTCAGGCCATCCCAGTACGGTTGATTAAGCGTCGAAATCGCCGGTAGCGGCTTTGTATACTCGGCCATGCCCCCTCCCTTTTTTCAGCCCGCGCGATAGACTAACGAGTCCCCGTAGGCGTTGGCCCATTGGATGAGTTGCGCATTCGGGATTTGACGTTCCCCGCACTCCCCGCGTAATTGACGCACAATCTCGACCTGGTGATTCCAGCCCATGATATGGCCCTCGGACATCAGCCCGCCATTGGTGTTCATGGGCAGCTCCCCGCCCAACTCGATGCGCCCGTCCTGGGTAAACGCCGCGGCCTCGCCCTGCTTGCAGAACCCAAAACGCTCCAGCGCCGTCCAGGCCAGAATCGCAAACGCATCATAGGTAAACAGCGCGTCCAGGTCCCTGGGCGCTACGTCCGCCATCTCGTACACCGGTTGCGGGCCGGGCACATAATCAAAGGCGGTCTGTTGAGAGGTCCCGAAGCCGGGATAGGTCCAGATGAATTCCTCCCGTCCCGCGGGCAGGCCCTGCATGCCGCTGATGCACACCGGCCGTTTGGCCATGTCCCGCGCGCGCTCCTGGGTGGTGACCAGGACGCAGGCCGCGCCATCGTTAATCAGACAATAGTCCAGCAGGTGCAGCGGCTCGCACACAAAACGTGAGTTCTGGTGATCTTCGACGCTGATGGGCGCCCGCATGATGGCGTTCGGATTCAGGGCGGCGTGCTTCCGAAACGCCACCGCCACCGCGGCCAACTGCTCACTCGTTGCACCGAAGCGATCAAAATACTTCCGGGCGACCAGCGCCGCCCCGGCCCCAGGTGAGGTCATGCCGAACACCGGGTCTTCGCCGTGCCCGCCGCCGGCCTCCCGCCCACCCTCGGCGTCTCCGGACCCGCCCATCATGGGTTTACGGAAACCGGAGAAGCTGATCGACGCCATGCAGGCGACCACATTGGCCAGCCCGGCACTGACCATCATCGCCGCCCACTGTATGCTGCTGGCCGTAAACCGTCCGTGCGCCCAGGTTTGGTTATACGCGCGCAGTTGTAATCCCAGGGCATACGCCAGGGTGTCGGCGTCCGCCCCAATCGGCGTCCCGAAACTGACGATGAGCCCGTCCAGATCGTCTCGTCCCAGCCCGGCGTCATCCAGCGCGTTGCGGATAGCTTCACCGGCCAGGTCGATCTGACTCCGATTCATTTTCCGGCCGTATGGCGTATGGCCCACACCACACACAGCCGCGACATCTTTGAGGTTCCCCGCAGGCATATCCCGCCCTCCTTAGGCCAGCGTCCTCGGATCATAGGCAGAGACACGGTGGGGGTCAAGGAAACCTGGACCAGTTCCGGCCAACCCTGATTTCCGACGATCTTTCCCGCCCGGCGTCTTCGCCTTGACGCTCTCGCTGAGACAGGCAACAATCGCCCCATAATTCAGGCACCGAAATGGTAGGGGCAGCCCCCTGTGGCTGCCCTTTTTATTATGCTGTCACTCACCGATCTGCTCCTCATTACCCTCAGCGGTCTGGCCGCCGGTTTTCTCAACGCGGTTTCCGGCGGAGGGGCCATGCTGACCGTGCCGGTCCTGATCCTGATCGGACTGCCGCCCGGAGTGGCCAACGGAACGAATCGTTTGGCAGTTGTGCTGCAAAGCCTGACCGCCCTGGCGGCGTATAAAAAACTGAACCAGACCGACTCAGGCCTAGCCCTTGCCCTGGTGATCCCGGCCATGCTGGGCTCGGTGGGTGGCGCGCTGGTGTCGGTCCGTCTGGACGATGCGGTCTTCCAGACCCTGCTGGCCAGCATGATGATAGTCATGCTCGTCCCGATAGTGTTTGAGCCGTTCCTCAATTCCAAACTGCTGGCGGTAAGCGGGACAGTCCGGGGCCGACGCCTGCTCCAAGGCATCTTTTTCGGTATTGGACTCTACGGTGGCCTCCTCCAGATTGGGGCCGGTATTTTTGTGCTGGTGACACTGAGCACTGTGGGCGGCTTGAACCTCAAGCTGGCAAATGGAGTGAAAGTCGTTGTTATCATGGGCCTGACGGGCATTGCCTGCTGCGTCTTTGCGCTGAACGGGAAAGTCGATTGGAGCGTGGGGCTGCTCCTATCGATAACGACCAGCATCGGCGCCTGGTTCGGCGCGCACTGGGGTGTCAGCACGGGCGAAGGCTGGATTCGGGTCGTGCTGGCTGGAACAGTCGTGGTCATGGCGTTCCAGTTGCTCGGGGTATGGGAAGGGCTCCGCCCAGTGTTGGCGTTATCTCAGCCATGACGTAGGTTGACCTCTGCCGAAAGCCAGCCGCCGCATGAGCACGCTCATCTACAAGGACCAATCCGCCGCCGAGCTGCGGCTTCACGTTCTCGCCGACAGGGTGGATTTTCAACACTTCAGGCCGCTGGCCACGGTGCGCCTGGAACAGCCCCAGTTCCAGGTGCAGGCGAGTATTATCGGCGCCAGCCACATCATCCACATAGCGTATGACAATACGCACCATGTTTCCGAAATCCTGGCCTGCACGGATATCCCCCCTGCGTTACAACCGGCGTTCTCGGACTGGATTGTGAACCTGGCCCGCCCTATTGACCTCCAGCTCACGCCCGCACTGCACTACCATTTTGTAGCCCAGCAGACGGACAGCCAGCGTGGCCAGCCCGCCTTTCGGGCACTGGCACAGCGCATTGTCCAGGCCAGTGCGGACACGGCGCGCTCATCGAGCATTGGTCTTGATTACTCTTTTCCGGCGACCCCCCGAGGCCCAGCTCCCCAAACGCTGGTCTGGGTCATGCTCGACAAACCGAGCCAGCGTGTGGCGCTCAAAACCGCCCACAGTTATCCCAATGAAGATACGATTATCTTTTCGGATTCCTGTGTCACCATAGACCGCAGGCGGTAGATTCGTATAGTTCGTATATATAAAAAGGAAATTGACCGACTGGTGTATGGGGGGTATGGGATGCCCAACGGAGAAGTAAAAATCGTAGAGGAAAACAGATGAACAGCGCTCAAAGACCGATAGCCAACCTGGCGGATTACATCGCAGCAATAAACAAAATTGCGGTTTCTAACGCTGATAACCGCTACATCTATCGCGGACAAAAAAATGAACACTGGCACCTACAGAGTGGGGCTCTCCGTCGCTTACAAAAGGAAGCTTTGGAATATCCTGAGCTGGTGCCGTATCTTTTCAGGGGATACATCCACCAGCTTATTGACGAAGTTCAACTCCGCTACTCCAGCGTCTATAATAATCTGACGGCACTGGAGTGCATGGCGCATTTGCAGCACAACAGAGTGGCCACCGGTCTAATAGATTTTACCTACAATCCCCTGGGTGCTCTCTGGTTTGCGTGTGAAACCGATGGGGCAACGGACGGCAAGGTTTTTGTGGTCAATGTCCAACCCGACAAGATCAGGGAAGTCAAGACTAAAGGAGCCTTGAAGCAGGAACTCAAGACGTTTTTTGAGGAAGACGGCCAGTGGCATCTCTGGCAACCGTCCATAGACAATTCCGCCGTCAATGCCCAACGCATTAGCGTGCAGCAGTCCGTCTTCCTGTTCGGTTTGCCTGAAGTCGAACCAAACATGATTGAGCGGGAAATTCTGATTCCCAAGGGCCACAAGGAAACGTTGCTGCGAGAGTTGAAGACGCTGGCTATTTCAGAAAAAATCCTCTTTTCAGACCTGGCAGGTTTTTTTGAAAGAAATACCGCCGAATCGACTTACAACAGGGACCTCACAGAGGATTACTACACCGAAGAAATCAGAAAAGCAGAGACCCAGGGCAATGAATAAAGAAGCACTCAGCGAGAACTATTTTCAAAGAGCCAACGTCAGATTCTCATTAGGCAAATACGAGGAAGCGATTGCGGACTATGACGCAACGCTACGCCTCAGGCCGCAAGAGGCTGCCGTTTACCACAACAGAGGACTCGCCAAGGGTCACCTTGGGCAGCACGAGGACGCGATTGTGGACTTTGACAAGGCCCTCCGTCTCAAGCCCCAACTTGCCGAAGCCTACAACAACCGGGGCAACGCCAAGGAGCGCCTCGGGCGCTACCAGGATGCGATTGCGGACTTTGACGCGGCCCTCCGTCTCAAGCCCCAACTTGCCGAAGCCTACAACAACCGGGGCAACGCCAAGGAGCGCCTCGGGCGCTACCAGGATGCGATTGTGGACTTTGACGCGGCGCTCCGCCTCAAGCCCCAAGATGCGGCTGCTTACTACAACAGAGGACTCGCCAAGGGCCACCTGAAGCGGTACGAGGAGGCACGTGCAGATTTCCAACGCGCCTTAGAATTGTCAACGGAAGAAGGCTATGAAGAGTGGGCGCAAGCCGCCCAAGAACGACTGAACAAATTACCACCAGGCAATTCACATGAGAATAAAAGATGACAATGTTTGAATGGACACTGTTAGTGATTGCAATTATCGCCTGGGTCGGGGCTTCAGTAACATACGTCCGCAACCGTTCTCATAAATAGCCATCAAAACACCTGCATCAACGGATCGAACTGCTCATGAAAGAGATCGGGAGGTCTGAAGAATGAGCGTGTATGAACTTATTGGATTTGCCGGACTCCTCATGGTTGCAGGAATGATTATTTACGTCGTATGGCAGGTCGTCAGAGATGCCGGGCGAGCTTCGCTGTAGGGGTTGAGAACGATACATTGAGACGGTTCGACATATCAGACCCCCTCACCCTAGCCCTCTCCCTCCAGGGGAGAGGGAATAAGACTCTCCCGACCACTACCCCCTAGCCCGCTGAAAACCCGCCGCCGGTATAGCCATAACTCAACGATTTGCTACGCTGTCTCTGAGTTCATGACCATCACGGAGGGAGTGTGGCACAGTCACGACAACTGCGGCTGGGCGCGTTCATGCGACCGGTCAGCATTCATACCGCGGCCTGGCGCTATCCGGGGGCCTTTCCGGATGCCAACTTCAATTTTGCGCACTACCAGCGCTTTGTGCAGACCCTGGAACGGGGCCGCTTCGACGCCTTTTTCATGGCCGATCACTTGGCCGTGCTCAATATGCCGATGGCGGCGCTCAAACGGAGCGCGACGGTCACCTCCTTTGATCCGCTCACCCTCCTCCCCGCGCTGGCCACGGTCACCACGCACCTGGGCCTGATCGCCACGGCCTCCACCACCTATAACGATCCGTACCATGTGGCGCGCAAGTTTGCCTCGCTCGACCATATCAGCGGCGGGCGGGCGGGCTGGAATGTGGTCACCTCGTCCAACCCGGACGAGGCGCTAAATTTTGGACGTGAGGCGCATATGGAACATGACGCGCGCTATCGTCTGGCGCGCGAGTTCTACGATGTGGTCACCGGCCTGTGGGACAGTTGGGCGGACGACGCCTTTATCCGCGATGTCGAGGCCGGCATTTATTTCGACCCCGAGAAGCTGCACGTGCTCGACCATAAAGGCACCCACCTCTCCGTGCGCGGGCCGCTGAATATCGCCCGGCCCGTCCAGGGCTGGCCCGTCATCGTCCAGGCCGGTGCTTCAGAAGCTGGCCGCCAGCTCGCGGCCGAGACCGCTGAGGTCGTGTTTTCCGGGGTCAATAATCTGCAGGACGCCCAGTCCTATTATGCGGATGTCAAAGGCCGGATGGAGGCCTGCGGGCGCTGTCGGGATTATCTCAAAATCCTGCCGGGCGCGTTTGTTGTGGTTGGCGACTCCCTGGCCGAAGCGCGGGCAAAGAAGGCGAAGCTCGACAGCCTGGTCCACCCGGACAGCGGCATGGCCTCGCTGTGCATCATGCTGGGCCATGACGTGTCGGGCTATGACCTGGACGGTCCGCTGCCCGCCATCCCGGAAAGCAACGCCAGCCAATCCGGACGGCAGAAACTGGTTGAAATGGCGCAGCGAGACAATATGACCATCAGACAGCTCGCCCAGTATGTGGGCGGCAGTTTCAGCACCCTGGAACTCACTGGCACGCCAAGCATGATCGCCGACCACATGGAGGAATGGCTCCTGACCGAAGGGTCGGACGGCTTTAACGTCATGTTCCCCTATCTGCCGGGCGGACTGGACGACTTTGTGGACCGGGTCGTACCCGAACTCCAGCGCCGCGGCCTGTTCCGGCGCGAATACGAGGGCGCGACCCTGCGTGAGAACCTGGGCCTGCCGCGCCCGGAGAATCGCTTTTTTCAGACTCAGTAGCGTGGGGCGCAGACGAGGAGATATCGCAATGGCCGACACACGGTCGTATCAAGAGGCCGCCAGATTTTTATGGAACGAACGCCAAGCCCGCCGGCCCTTTGTCCCCATCCCGGAGCCGCATACACCGCGCCACATTGAAGACGCCTATGCCGTTCAGACAGAACTTCAGCAACTCTTGACACAGACCTACGGCCCTATTGCCGGTCATAAAATTGCGTTGACCACGCCGGTGATGCAAAAAATGGTCGGCTTTGACGAGCCCATTGCCGGCGCCATCATGGAGAAAACCATCCATCATACCCCGGCTCGGGTACACCTGAGCGACTACGGTCGCCTGGGAGTCGAATGTGAGATTGCCGTACAGCTCGCGCAGGATTTGCCAGCCGAGCGGGCGCCTTATACACGCGACAGCGTTGCCGAGGCAATCGGGGCTGTCATGGCCGCCTTTGAGCTGGTTGATGATCGTCACGCGGACTACACCAAGATCGCCGACCACATACTGACCCTGCTCGCGGACAACGCCTGGAACGGCGGCATTGTCCTGGGTCTGCCGCTGACAGACTGGCAACCGCTCGACCTGGCGGCCCTCCACGGTACCATGCGCATTAATGGCGAGGTCGTTGGAGAAGGTGACGGCCGGGATGTGATGGGCCATCCGCTCGACGCCTTGGCCTGGCTGGCGAGCACGCTGGCCGCCCAGGGCAAGACCTTGTCCCGAGGCATGGTCGTCATGACCGGCAGCGTGGTGGCGACCAAGTTTGTGAGTCGGGGCGACAGGGTGCAGTTGACGATGGATGGGCTGGGCGAGGTGGAACTGAGCGTTGCGTAAATAGGGCAACCCACCCCGGCCCGTTGGGCCACCCCTCCCGAGAGGGGAACAGGAAGTCCGTAGGTCGGATTAGCGGAGCGTAATCCGACAGGGGTCAGGCGTGGGCTGTCGGGTTACGCCTACGGCTAACCCGACCTACGGGATTGTAGCCATGCCGTTCCGCTCTCGTCATGCCGGACTTGATCCGGCATCCAGAAGCCGGGGGCCGAGAGCCTGGATTCCGGCTTTCGCTGGAATGACGGCAGGGATCGGCTGGCTATACGGAACCGTAATTGCTCTAAGCATAGCCGGCTTACTTCCCCATTTTTTCGTCCAGGAACGCGCCGACCTTATCAATCCCGATGCGTTCCTGCTCCAGGGTGTCACGGTAGCGCACGGTCACGGTCTGGTCCGCCAGCGTGTCGCCGTCAATCGTAAAGCAGTAGGGCGTGCCGGCCTCGTCCATACGCGCGTAGCGTTTGCCGATGTTCTGCTTCACATCCAACTGGACGGCGTATTGCGGGCGCAACTCCTGGTAGAGCTTCTCGGCCACCTCGGGCATGCCGCTTTTGTTGACCAGGGGAAACACCGCCGCCTTGATCGGAGCCAGCCGGGGGTGGAACTTCATATAGACCTTGCTCGGCCGACTCTCGTCGGGCGTATAGGCTTCACACAGCGCGGCCAGGGTGCCACGGTCGGCGCCGGCGCTCGGCTCAATCACGTGCGGGAAATAGCGCTCGTTGCGCTGGTCATCAAAATAGCGCAGCTTGTCCCCTTGGCCGCAATGAATAGCGTGCTGACGCAGGTCATAGTCCGCCCGATGGGCCACGCCTTCCAGTTCACCATAGCCGGGCGCGGTAAACGGGAAACGGTACTCGACATCACTCGTGCCCGCGCCTTCCTTGGCATAATGGGCGAGTTCGTCCTGGTCGTGCTCACGCAGCGTCAGGTTCTCGCCCGCCAGACCAATCGACTGCCACCAGCGAAAACGGGTGTCGCGCCAGTACTGATACCATTCGGCCGCTTCACTGGGATGAATAAAAAACTCGATTTCCATCTGCTCGAACTCGCGCGACCGGAACGTAAAATTGCGCGGCGTGACCTCGTTGCGAAACGCCTTGCCGATCTGCGCAATCCCAAACGGCACCCGCACCCGATTGCTATCCAACACATTCCAGAACTGGGTAAAAATTCCCTGGGCCGTCTCCGGGCGCAGATAGGTGACCGCCGACGGGTCTTCGACCGCGCCGGTTGTGGTCTTGAACATCAGATTGAAAGGCCGCGGCTCAGTAATCTCCCCGCCACAAAACGGACACGGCGGCGATTCGCTCCTGACCGGCTCCGTAGTGTTGAGGAGGCGGATCAGGTTGTCAAGCGAGGGAGCCCCCTCGACAATCATGTGCGCCCTCCCCTCTCTCTCCTCCTGAGCAGGGACGCTCGTCTGATGAACATGCCTCTCGTCAAGATAGATTTCCAAGCTGCGAATAGTTTCCTCGGGCGAACGTACCAGAGCCAAGCCCGGTGCCAGCTTGCTCAATTTTTTTTTCGCCCATCCCTGCACTTCTGCAAGGGTTACTCCGCCAGGACTATTTCTCAACTGTTCCGACAGGAATGCATACCAGTCACTCTCGTGAATCATCTCCCATATGTGGTCATACCGCACAAGCTTCTTGCAGTGACGGCAGGTGCTCATCAAATCGGAGAACCCGCCCACGTGGCCCGAGGCTTCCCAGACTTTCGGGTTCATAATAATGGTCGCGTCCACCGGAACGATCTCAATGGGCCGACCGTTCGGACCGGGAGCCGGACAGCGGACCACGTCCTGCCACCAGGCTTCCTTGAGGTTGCGTTTCAGTTCGGCGCCGAGCGGGCCGTAGTCCCAAAAGCCGTTAATGCCGCCGTACAGCTCGGACGACTGAAAGATAAAACCCCGGCGTCTGCATAACGACACAATAGGGTCCATTGATTTTGCTGCGGTCGCAGTCTGTTTGCTCATACAGGTACTCTCATTTTGTCTCTATTGAGTGGTGTCTCAACACCCCCTCCCTGTCCCTCCCCTCCAGGGGGAGGGAATAGCGGCCCCCTCTCCCCTGGAGGGAGAGGGCTGGGGTGAGGGGGAATATGTAACTACCCTACCATTGTCCTACCAGGCGTTTTCGTCGGCGGCATGATATTGGATGGCCCTGACCACGGCAAGGGAGCCGCCCCGCGCCCCTCTTTGCGTCAGGAATCAGACACGGTACAAGTAAGCGCGAAACAGCTATCTTGTCTGGCAAGGAGAAAACCATGGGGAAAGCTTTGGACGGCATCCGTATTCTTGACATGACCCACGTCCAGATGGGGCCTTCTTGTACCCAGATTCTTGCCTGGCTCGGCGCGGACGTCATCAAAGTCGAACTGCCGGGTCGGGGCGATATTACCCGCCAACAGCTTCGGGACCTGCCCGATGTCGATAGCCTGTATTTCACCATGCTCAACTGCAATAAGCGCAGCATCACCATCAACACCAAAACCCCGAAAGGGCAGGCTATTTTCCGCAAGCTGATCGAGGTGTGTGACGTACTGGTCGAAAACTTTGCGCCCGGCGCGCTGGACCGCCAGGGTTTCAGTTGGGAGGCCATCCGGCAGCTCAATCCGCGCCTGATTTATGCCTCCGGCAAGGGCTTCGGCCCCGGTCCGTTCGCAGACTGCAAAGCCTACGAGACCGTCGCCCAAGCCATGGGAGGGGCCATGAGCACGACGGGCTGGGATGACGGCCCGCCGACCAGCACGGGAGCCCAGATTGGGGATTCCGGCACGGGCATACACCTGGTAGCCGCGATTCTGGCGGCCCTCTTTCAGCGCGAGCAGACCGGAGTCGGCCAGCGGGTTGAGGTCGCCATGCAGGACGCGGTGCTGAACCTGTGTCGGGTCAAACTGCGCGACCAGCAGCGGCTTGCTCACGGCCCCTTGAAGGAGTACCCGCAATATCCCAACAAGTCTTTTGGCACAGCCGTGCCGCGCTCCGGCAACGCCTCTGGTGGCGGCCATCCGGGGGTGGCCCTTAAATGCAAACCCGGCGGCCCCAACGACTACATCTATGTGGTCGTCCAGGCTCAGGTCTGGCAGCCGCTGATGAAACTCATTGGCCGTGGGGACCTCATCGACCATCCGGATTACGCCACGCCGGAGGCGCGTCTGTCCCACCTGGATGACTGTTTCGCGGTGATCGAGGAATGGACCCAAAGGCATACCAAATACGAAGCTATGCAACGCCTCAACACGGCCAACGTGCCCTGCGGCCCGGTCCTGGACATGCAAGAGCTGCTGGAAGACGAGTCGCTGGCCGCGCGGGATATTGTGGCCGAAGTCGAGCATCCGCAGCGCGGACGGTTCAAGACGGTCGGCTGTCCGCTCAAGCTGTCCGATTCTCCGGTCGAGGTCACGACCTCGCCCCGCCTTGGCGAGCATACCCAGGAAATCCTGCGGGAGCTGGTCGGCTACGGCGACAAGGAGGTCGAGCAAGCGCGGGCCGAAGGCGCGATCTGACGCTCTATGTCACTCATTACCTGGTCGTGGCTCTTTCTCCTCATCTATATCGGCGGAATGCTGGCCATCGGCGTTTTCGCCCAACGACGGGTCAAGCACGCCGATGACTTTGCAACCGCGCGCGGCTCGTACGGGCCGCTCTTTCTGGCCCTGGCGTTTGCGGCGACAACGGCCAGCGGCGCAACCTTTCTCGGGGCGCCGGGTCTGAGCTACGAGTGGGGGTTGCCCACGGTCTGGGGCAGCTTTCTGTACCCGACCGGCGTGTATGTCGGCGTGTTGGTCGCCATGCGCCTGATTACCACCTCGGGCCATCGGTTTGGGAACCGCTCCATACCGGAATACCTCGGCGACCGCTATCAATCCGAAGGCATTCGGATACTCATTGCGGTCTTTTCCTTAGTGTTGTTTTTCTATCTGGCCGGGCAGTTGGTGTCCGGGCTGGTGATGTTCGAGATTATGCTGGGCATGTCACCAGTCTGGGCGCTGCTCATCACCACCACCGTGTTGTTGATTTATGTCGTGCTCGGCGGCGCGCATGCCGACATCCTGACCGATGGGGTGCAGGGCTTCATGATGCTGTTGGTCGCGCTGATGGTGATCGTCCTGTTTCTGACCGGATTTGGGGTAGACGGCGAAAGAGCGGGCCTGCTGGGCATCATCGACAGTCTTACCGAGCAGGATGCGCATCTGGTCGGTGTGCTGAATGCCGAGACCGCGCTGTATCATTCCTGGTGGTCCGTTGTGGCTATTTTTATTTCACACATACCGCTCGGCCTGCTGCCCCATCTCGGCAACAAACTCTGGGCGTTAAAGAGCGAGAGCCAACAGAAATCGTTTATCAAGCTGGCCTTCACCTTTGGGCTGACGCTGGGCATGCTCGGCCTGGGCGGTCTCCTCGCCCGCGCGATCTTGGGCGATGCGCTCTATGCCGAGGGAGCGAACCCGAATCAGGCCCTGCCCCTCCTCTTCATCGAATTGTTCCCAACCTGGCTCGCCGCCCTCATTGGGGTGGGCGTGCTGGCGGCGATCATGTCCACTGCCGATGGGCTGGTCATCTCCTCATCCCAGGTGATTGCCAACGATCTCTACCGTCGGACCATCGTGCCCAGACTCAAGAATCCTCCGAAGGCTGAGCAACTGGACCGACGGATTTTAGCCATCAGTCGGGTGGCGACCGTTGTCGTGCTGCTGCTGTGTACCGCCCTGGCCTGGGCTTTGGTCGAGACTAATATCGCGCTCATCGTCTGGATCGGGAACGGGGGCATGATGGCGGCCTTTGCCGGGCCCCTCGTGGTCGGCGCACTCTGGCGCGGCGTCACCTGCACAGGCGCCTATGCCGGCCTGGTCAGCGGTTTCGTCACCTTCCTCGTGCTGCATACCCAAATGATAGACCCCGCCTGGTTTGCGCCCGGCCTGCTGCACACCGCCGCCGCCTGGCTGCACGCCGAGGGACCGAGTCCATTCTCCTGCGCAACGCTGGGGGAACTCATGTCGGTCGCCTGTACCTATGTTGTATCAAAAGCAACGCAACCGCTGCCTGAGCCGCATGTGAAGGCGTTGTTTGAAGGGACGTAGGCTGCGGTTGCGGAAGGACGACTCCTTGCTGGATTGTGAACTACATGGATTTGGTCGATTACCATTAGGAGGATCGTGACATGCCAATGAAGAACCCGCCCCATCCGGGCCTGTCCGTGTGCCACGATTGCCTGGAGGCCCTGAGGCTCAATGTATCGGAGGCGGCGCGCAAGCTGGGTGTCAGCCGTAAGCAGCTTTCGGATATTGTGAATTGTCGCTCCGGCATTTCGCCTGAAATGGCAATCCGTCTCGACAAGGCGTTCAGCGGCGGCGCCGAGACCTGGTACCGGCTTCAATCGGCCTACGAATTGGCCCAGGCGATGAAGAAGGCGGACCAAATTAAGGTGGAGCGGCTTACGCCGGATCGTGATGCCCTTCAAGCATAATCATGAGCTTCTCTGGATTTTGCAATCCGCACCTCAAGCGGTCGGCTGTACATGACAGGCCCCAGCAACTAGATATCGTAATGTGGTAGTGTGTCACTTAATGCTGTTTGCCGTTGTGAATATGGCTATTTTTCCTTACGCTTGGGGGACTTGCAACAAGGGCAAAGGAATCCGATATGAACTCGACCCGTAAACCGGTCGCTGTCGTGGTGGGAGCAACATCCAAGTGGCAGTCAGATGGCCGCAATACCAAACTCGCGCACGGTAAGGTGATCGACGACAGCGATATGCCCGTCGGTGCGCGCTGGGGCATCGGCGGTGCCGTAGCTCAGAAGTTTGCCAAAGAAGGCTTCTTCGTCGTGTTGACGACCCGGAATGCCGCCAATGCGTCCGGGTTGGAGCAGGTAATCCGAGAGCAGGGTGGCGAAGGCATGATTGTCGAGCTGGACCTCGTGTCGCACGACTCCATATCACAGGCGTTCGCCCAGATTCGAGAGCAAGCCGGTGACCCGAATGTCTTGATCTTCAACGCGGGCTACCTGGAGGGGCGTGACTTGCCGCCAGAGAAAGAATTGCTTGAACACATCCCGGTCGAACTCTTTGACACCGCGCAGCACATCTCCAGCCGAGGACCGTTCTTAGTCGCCAAGGAGGTGTTGCCCACCATGCGGGAACGCGGCGCCGGCTCTTTCTTCATTTCTAATAACGCGGCGTCCTTGCGCGGACGAAAGCGACTGACAGGACAATCGCTGTACTATCCGAGAGTGATGATGCGTACGCTGGCGCAGGTGCTGACGGAGGAATATTCCGAGCATGGCGTACACGTGGCCAATGTCGTGATAGACGGTCTCATCGACTCTCCAGGCACCCGCGCCCTGCCGTTAGCCCAGCAGCGGCCCGAAGTGGTGATGAATCCCGTGAAGATCGCGGAGGCGTACTATTATCTACACACCCAAGACAAATCCTGTTGGACGCACGAACTCCAATTGACTCCATTTTCGACCAAGCCGAGCTTTTAAGGGCGTCAACTGAGGACAGACGCCTACCGAAAATCCCGTTCTTTTCGCAATCATCGCTTGGTGTGCGAGGGCGTACACGGGTTTCGGTGCTACTCTGCACAGGAAAGGCAGCCGTATGAAAGATCAAAGCGTTGTCGTGCATAGCGACCCTGACATTCTCGGTGGCACTCCCATCTTTATCGGGACACGGGTTCCGGTGAAAGCGCTGCTGGATTACGTCGCTGGGGGACATACCCTGGATGACTTTCTTGATGATTTTCCTACGGTAACGCGCGCTCAGGCAGTGGCAGTCTTGGAGCAGGAGGGACAGTTGCCGGCAGGTGTTCATGCGCGTTCTGCTTGATGAGTGCGCCCCCCGAAAGATTCGAAGCGAACTGCCGAGCCATGATGTGCAGACCGTAGCCGAGATGGGCTGGGGAGGCACCAAGAATGGAGCGTTGCTCCGCCGAGCCGCTTCGGAGTTCGATGTCCTGCTGACCGTAGACCAAGGAATCTCATATCAACAGAATATTGGGAGCCTCTCTCTGGCTTTGGTCATTATCAAAGCACCAAGCAACGACATCAATGACTTGCGACCCAAGATGCCCGAGGTGTTGCGAGTGCTGGAGACGATTCAGCCTGGCCAAGTAGTACAGGTTGCTTAACCACGTGCTCTATCCATTTACATCCCTATACCATCCAGGCAATTTCTTTGTGCGGCATCAACAAAAAGGCATTGCCGCCTAGCCAGCGAACCGTGTAGTAAGAATGACATCAAGAGTTCGGCCAAGGAGGAGGGTTGAGTATGGCCACGTCAGAACTGGAAGCGCGCATCACCCGGCTCGAAGATATTGAAGCAATAAAACAGCTCAAGGCTCGCTACTGTGAAATCTGTGACGATATGCACAACCCCGACAGAGTCAATTCGGTATTTGTTGAAGACGCCATCTGGGAAAGTGCCGATTTCGGTAAAGCCGAGGGCCATGACGCTATCCGCGAATTATTTCGCAGATTCCAAAGAATGTTCAGCTTTTCTCAGCACAACATCACGAACCCCATCATCGAGGTCAACGGAGACCGCGCCACCGGCGTCTGGTATATCATGGGTCCGTGGACGTATGCCGAAAACGACGATGAGAAATGGCTGGCCCTGCGCTATGACGACGACTACGTGAAAGTCAACGGGGAGTGGAAGTACCAACACTTACGGGTCGCCCTGCGGATGACTGCCGATCGCTAAGGGTCCACCGTCAATAGACAGGGTCAATCGGCAACGAGAGGCCCTGCGTGCGCAGAGGGGCTCACCCGGGGGCGTGGAACCCCCTACTTCCCTCTGGATGTGTAAGGAAACCTGCCCATGACTCTCATTACTTGGTCGTGGTTCTTCCTCGTCATCTATATCGGCGTCATGATAACCATCGGGGTTGTAGCCCAGCGGCGGGTTAAACATGCCGACGACTTTGCCACGGCGCGTGGTGCGTACGGCCCCCTGTTTCTGGCCCTGGCGTTTTCGGCCACCACCGTGAGCGGGGCAACCTTCCTGGGTATGCCGGGGCTGAGCTACACCTGGGGGCTGACCACCATGTGGACCGTCTTTCTGACCCCGGTCGGCCTCGGTTTGGGCATGTTGCTAACCATGCGCCTGATTACAAGCTCCGGCCATAAGTTCGGCAACCGCTCCATCCCCGAGTACCTCGGTGACCGCTATCAATCCGAAGGCATTCGGGTGCTGGTATCGCTGTTTTCCCTGTTGTTGTGTTTCTATCTGGCCGGCCAGCTCGTGTCGGGCTTGGTCATGTTCGAGATTCTACTGGGTTTGCCACCGCTCTGGGCACTGATCATCACCACCACCGTGTTGTTGATTTACGTTGTCCTGGGTGGAGCCCATGCCGACATTATTGCCGACGGAGTCCAGGCCTGTCTGATGCTGCTGGTCGCCGTGGTGGTCGTCGTGCTCTTCCTCATCGGCTTTGGGCTGGAGGTGGGAGAATCGGGCAGAAGCGGCTTCCTGGGACTGGTCGATAATCTGGCCACCCAGGATGAGCACCTGGTGAGCCTGCTCAACACGAAGACCCCGCTCTATCACTCCTGGTGGTCCATTGTCTCGCTGGTGATCTCGCTCATCCCGCTGGGCGTGCTGCCCCACCTGGGCAATAAGCTGTGGGCCTTGAGGAACAGCGCGGACCAGAGCCGCTTTCTGGCCTTCACGGTCGTCTTCATCCTCACCCTGGCCATGCTGACCTTGGGCGGCCTGTTGGCCCGGGCGCTACTCGGGGACGCCCTGTTTGCCGAGGGCGCAACCTCGAACCACGCCCTGCCGACCCTCTTCATCGAGCTGTTTCCGACCTGGCTGGCGGCGCTCGTCGGCGTCGGCGTGCTGGCCGCCATCATGTCCACCGCGGACGGACTCGTCATATCTTCCTCTCAGATTATCGCCAACGACCTCTACCGTCTGAGTATAGTCCCGCGGTTGAAGCATCAGCCAAGCGAGGCTCAGCTTGACCGACAGGTCTTATACATCAGCCGGGTGGCCACGGTAGTCATTCTCGTCCTGTGTGCGGCCATCGCCTGGGCCTGGGTCGATACCAACGTCATACTGATTGTCTGGATTGGGACCGGCGGCATCATGTCGGCCTTTGCTGGTTCTCTGGTCTTTGGGACCCTGTGGCGCGGGGTCACCCGGGCCGGGGCATATGCCGGCCTGGTCAGCGGCTTTGTCAGCTTTCTGGTCCTGCACGCCCAACTGATCGACCCGGCCTGGTTTGCGCCCGGCCTGCTGCACTCCGTCGTCTCCTGGCTCTATATCGAGGGCGTCAATCCGTTCTCCTGCTCGGCCCTCGCCAGCCTCACCTCGGTGGTGTTCACCGTTGTCGTGTCCAAGGCGACCCGGCCGTTACCCGAACCCCACGTCCGGGAACTGTTCGAGGGCGTGTGAAACAATGCGAGTCTTGAGTAGCGTACCAGCGGGCGGAGTCCGAACGGCAGATGCTCAGGCTCCTCGCTCAGGGAGAAAAAGAAAGCGGAATTAAGTTAGGGGCGGGTTTGAAATCCGCTCCTACGCCTCTTCTGACCTCCTGGCATCAGAACCCCGGTCGCTTCTATCTCTACGTCTTTGCTCGGGTTATCACATATGATACCCTACCGGAAATGCAGGAGATCAAAAAATGACCCGTCCAACATTGGCGAGCTTCAAGCAAAAGGCGCTGAATGATCCAGAAGTCAGAGCGGAGTATGCAGCATTCTCTCCTGCCTATGCTCTTCGTAGAAAGCTGATTGCCCTGCGCAAAGCAGCGGGCCTTCCCCAAGAGGAACTGGCGGAGCGGCTCCATACGAGCAAGAGCGCTATTTCCCGCTTGGAAAACGTGAATTCGCCGGTCTCACCAACCCTGACAACAATTGAGGCGTATGCAGAGGCGGTCGGCTATCGCATAGAGATCAACTTCCTTCCCGTCTCGCATTCAACCTGATCTCCCCACACATGACTCTCATTACTTGGTCGTGGTTCTTCCTCGTCATCTATATCGGCGTCATGATAACCATCGGGGTTGTGGCCCAGCGGCGGGTTAAACATGCCGACGACTTTGCCACGGCGCGTGGCGCGTACGGCCCCCTGTTTCTGGCCCTGGCATTTTCGGCGACCACTGTGAGCGGGGCAACCTTCCTGGGTATGCCGGGACTGAGCTATACCTGGGGGATAACCACGATGTGGGGCGTCTTTCTGGGGCCGGTCGGCCTGTGTGTGGGCATGTTGCTCACCATGCGCCTGATTACAAGCTCCGGCCACCGGTTCGGTAACCGCTCCATCCCCGAGTACCTGGGTGACCGCTACCAGTCCGAAGGCATTCGGGTGCTGATATCGCTGTTTTCCCTGTTGTTGTGTTTTTATCTGGCCGGACAACTCGTGTCGGGCCTAGTCATGTTCGAGATTATGCTGGGTTTACCGCCGTTCTGGGCACTGCTCATCACCACCACCGTGCTGTTGATTTACGTTGTCCTGGGTGGGGCGCATGCCGACATTATCGCCGACGGAATCCAGGCCTGTCTGATGCTGCTGGTCGCCGTTGTGGTCGTTGTGCTCTTCCTCATCGGCTTCGGGCTGGAGGTGGGCGAATCGGGCAGAAGCGGGTTCTTGGGACTGATCGATAATCTGGCCACCCAGGACGAACACCTGGTGAGTACACTCAATACGAAAACCCCGCTCTACCACTCATGGTGGTCCATTGTCTCGCTGGTGATTTCGTTCATTCCGCTGGGCGTGCTGCCCCACCTAGGCAATAAGCTCTGGGCCTTGAAAGACACCACCTACCAGAATCGCTTTCTGGGCCTCACCATCGCCTTCATCATCACGCTGGCCATGCTGACTCTGGGTGGTCTGCTGGCTCGGGCGCTGCTGGGTGACGCCCTGTTTGCCGAGGGCGCGACCTCGAATCACGCCCTGCCGACACTCTTCATCGAGCTGTTTCCGACCTGGTTGGCGGCCTTGGTCGGTGTCGGCATCCTGGCCGCCATTATGTCCACCGCGGACGGACTCGTCGTGTCCTCCTCCCAGATTATCGCCAACGACCTCTACCGTCGGAGCGTGGTCCCGCGGTTGAAGCATCCGCCAACCGGGGCACAACTCGACCGCCAGGTTTTATACATCAGCCGGGTGGCGACCGTTGTCGTGCTTGTCGTCTGCGCGGCGATAGCCTGGTCGTGGGTTGAAACCAACGTCATGTTGATTGTCTGGATTGGCACCGGCTGTGTCATGTCGGCCCTTGCCGGTTCCCTGGTATTCGGGGCGCTGTGGCGCGGGGTCACCCGGGCTGGGGCCTACGCCGGTCTGGTCAGCGGCTTTGTCAGCTTTCTGGTCCTGCACGCCCAACTGATCGACCCGGCCTGGTTTGCGCCCGGCCTGCTGCACAGCGTTGTCTCCTGGCTCTATATCGAGGGCGTCAACCCGTTCTCCTGCTCGTCCCTCGCCAGCCTTACCTCAGTGGCGTTCACCATCATCGTCTCCAAAGTGACCCGGCCACTACCCGAGTCGCACCTCCAGGCGGTGTTCGAGGGCGTTTAAGCCTATACAGAGAGCATTTCGGCAATTTCATCGAGATACTCTTTAAGGGACAATCCGTGGCTTCTTGCCAAAATCGCCAGCGTATCGATCTTTGTCCGCTCCCCCCTTTCGATTCTTCGCACATGGCGTTCAGAAAGGCCGTGAATCCCGGCCTGCCTGATCCCACGCTGCTTTCGCAATGCGGCAACCGTCGCTCCGAATCGAATGTCATACAGCAGTCTTTCCCGTTCCTTTTTCTCACGCCACGCCTCATCTTTCAGGCAGCGAACAGCGTCAAGATCGATATGTACATCGCCCTCAGACCAGTGCATATAACTGCCTTCGCTGGAGATGGTAAATGAAGAACGGTGTAGTGGTGGAATGCCCTTCAGTGCGGGCATTTCTCCAAAACCAACTCTGAACAAGCTGTGGTCACAGGCCATGACAAAGAGCTCATCATGAGTGACCTGCGCAGCGGCAATGAGTTGACTCGGACAACCCAAACTCCAGGCCGTGAGCACCCGCTTTGGGACCTCTTTCCCCGAGTGGACAAGGATATGTCGGCTGATTCGGAGTTTTGCCTCACAAAGCATCTGGGGTAAAAACCGAGCGTTGTCATCTTCTCGGACGAAAAGAGTGCGGAGATGGTTGCGATGTTTTGCAGCCCGGACAAACTCACTGACCGCCGACAGGGCGGCAACAGAGGTGAGGACGAAAACATTCCGCGCATTGACCTTTCTCAAATCCGGCTTCCGAAAAATGGTGAAAAAAGGCGGAATGATGTCATAGCTAAATGGGTCTTGAGCCCAGACGGTCATTTCGGCAGGCTTTGACATTCTCAGCTCCTTCTCTCTACTTGCTATCTACTTTGGCTTCCCACTCGATATAAAGCGCGTCTCTATGCCGGAGTACCAGACTTAAAAGTTCCCGCCGCTCTTTACCCGAAGGGCCAGACCCGGAAGGGGGAAACTGCACGTTGAAAGCCAATTTTCTGCGCTTACACGCACCAAAAAAGATGCGTATCTCCCACTTGTCCGGTTTACGAGCGTGAAAATGAGGTAGTTCGTGATCTGAGGAATTGAACTATAAGTCCACGCCTGCCAGTTGAAAGCATTCCAACTTTCCCAAAAAGCAGCTTCTTTGCTTTGCATTAGGGAGTATGCCCGAGACCGGACAACAAAGCAATTCTATAGATATGGAAAAATGTCTGGTATAAACAAAGGGGTTGTTGCTCGGTCATGTGTCTAAAATTACGTGGGGAGCCCCCGCATCCCCTCCTGGGCCGCTTGGGGCCGGGGGCCTCGATCAGGTGGGTCTGGCGCGCCGAAGGCCCTAGGGTCAGGACCTATAAAGGGGATGTTCTTGGCCAGGGAGTTATGATTCTCTCTCCGCCGTGGAGGGAAGAAGCGAGGAGCAATCATTTTTGGCTGTCCGCAGCCCAATTTGCCCGGCTCCAGCCGCTGTTGCCGACGGACACACGCGGGGTGCCACGGGTGGACGACCGGCGGGTGATCTCGGGGATCGTCCAGGTGTTACAGAGCGGGTGTCGGTGGCGTGATGCGCCGCCCGTCTATGGGCCGTCCAAGACCCTGTACAACCGGTTCGTGCGCTGGGCGCGGAAGGGGGTCTGGGCGCACGTGTTCGCGGAGCTTGCGGCGGCCGGCGGCCCGCCCGGGACGCTGATGCTGGATGCGACCCACGTCAAGGCGCATCGGTCGGCGGCGGGCGGAAAAGGGGGGCGCAGCAGCAGGCGATTGGGCGGTCGCGGGGGGGGCGGACCACGAAAATCCATGCCGCGGTCGATGAAGCCGGCCGCCCGCGGCGGCTGATCGTCCGGCCGGGCCATCGCGGGGACGCCCCCGTCGGCGCTGCTCTTGTCGCCGACCTGAGGCCGGCCCGCTGCCTAGCCGATACCGCCTACGACAGCGATGCGCTCCGCGCCTGGCTGCGGCACCGCGGCTGCCAGCCGGTCATCCCCAACCACCCGACCCGCAAGCGCAAACATCCCTTCGACAAAACCGCCTATCGGGCGCGCAATGTCATCGAGCGCACCTGCTGCCGCCTCAAGGACTGGCGCCGCGTCGCCACCCGCTACGACAAACTCGCCCACAACTACCTGGCCTCTGTCGCGCTCGCCGCCATCGTCATCTATTGGTTATGAGTCCTGACCCTAGAGCAAATCACGAGGCTGCGGAGTACGTCTCTCTCCTCCTTGAGGAGTGCGGGCTTCCAGCCCGCATGGCGGCCAGGATGGCCGCCCTCCCAGGAGGGGAGATGGAAGACAGCCCCGCTCCCGCTCAGTGGCCTTTTCACCCTGGGTGTGATTTGTTTGCCCGGCCAAATGAGCGATACGGTTTTAAGGAGAATTTCTTATGGCGAGTTTATCCCGTCAGGCAGAGTCAGAACGGCAGATACTCAGGCTCCTCGTCCGAGGAGAGAAAGAAATTGCTGAAGGGCGTGGGACTGACTTGGATACGGTGCTGGCCGAGGCCGATGAGCTGCTTGAGGCTGACGAGCAGTGACCGTCCAATTCACCCCATCTGCTCGGGTACAATTCCTGGCTGCCATTACGTACATCCGTCGCGACAACCCGGAAGCGGCGAGACAGTTTCGCCAACGCGCTGATCAGATTCTCCGTCGGCTCGGACAATTTCCAGACTCGGGTAGAGTCATTCCCGAGTTTCCAGAGTTACCCTACCGGGAAGTCATTATTGCTCCGTATCACTTTTTCTATCGTCCAGAACAGAACACGGTCTGGGTCGTGGGCGTATGGCATGGTGCCCAGCTACCGGATGAACCCATAGGCTGAGTGCCTGAGCCGTCTCTTCCATGACTGCTGAGGAGGGACGACCGACTCGGTCGTCCCTCCCACATGAGCGGACTAGTTGACCGACTCTAAGACTAAGCCTTGTTGACTCTGTTCCCACACGAAGGTGGCATTCTTGCCCATGTCGGGAAAGTCGGCAATCGTACACATGCCCTCGGCCCCTACCACAAACTCCTCGCCAAACGTTGTCACAAAGAAGGTCGAAGAACTGATCTCTTCGCCGTTCCGTATCAGGCGGACCGTTTTCTCGCCGTCATCCAAGCGGCTCCAGTTGTAGGTTGCGGAAAAGCCATTATGGATATCGCCACATACGGACTCTGTGTCCAGCCGCTCTGAGCCCTGCAAAACCGTCATGGTCTCGATGACTCCATCCGCGTCACTGAATTCCGCCTCCAGCTCTCCACCCAAGCACGACCATCCTGATATCGCCCCGATACCACTCACGTTTGTACCAGGGGACGGGATATCAAGGAACGCGTCATCCGGTGCAACGCTCCCATCGGCGAGTTCAAAATCCCCTTCCAGTTCAAAACTTGTTGTTCCTGCAAAGATGAAGAAGCCTTCAGGCCCCGTTTCCCCTATCTGAGTAATGAGCACGGCCCCCAAGGACGTCCAGCTTCCACTCGAACCTTCTGCAATCCCCGTTCCCCCGGCTGCTGTGATACTCTCATTGAAGGGATAAGAGCAACCTTCTTGCGGGTTCCCATTCTCATCATAGCAAGAAGGAGGTACGCAGCCCGTGCCCGTGCCTGTCGAATGGAAAATATCTTCGGTGCCTTCAAATTGGCAGTGCCAATGGTTCGTGGCCACGCTTTCGATTTCCTCCGCACCGCACGCTCCCGTGGGCTCTTGGAGAAATTCAAGACTCATCTGTGCTCCGTGACACACCATGGCGCCACCCATTGTGGTATAGCCGCGGAGGGTGTTAGTGCCAACAGCGTGAGAGAAGGTGCCATCCGGGCCGTAAATGAGGTTTACAGTAAAAAAACCTGACCCAGCCCCTGTGAACGGAGCCGCCCACGCGTGACTCGCGGTGAATACGAGTGCGAATACAGCTATTCCCAGCGCTCTGCTCCAAGACCTTAATCCACTCGCCCTTTTGCTCGCCTGTCTCATTACTTGCATGCTTTCCTCCTTCTCTCAGTCGCCTCTTGTAACGATGGGTTTTGGTCTTCTTACGAGGTAGGCCGGCCAAGGGGTAATCCGCTTGATACCCCGCCCTCTGATCTCAACATCTAACTATTCCTTCATCTCGCCCTCCTCCTGGTAGTGTCTCAGTTTGAATCCTTTGGGTTTCGCTCTAGGGTGTGTGAGGCATTGAGATTCCGCAGGCATCAGCGTCTGGGTCCCTCAGAAAAAGAGACTACTGCACCACATTCTGTCGCCCCTGTCCCTCCCATTTGGGAGGTAATTTCACTAAGAATGACGCGGGCACCGCCCCAATGCGGCCGACAAGGCTGAGAGGGCGGGAGGGGAGAGGCAAAAAGTTCAACGTGAGACACTACCTTTCTCCCTTGTTTCTCGCTTCGGATTTACTCGTTTGTCCGCTGGGGACTCATGTTCCCATCTTCTTTTACAACGTCTGACAGATATAGTTTTGCTTATAAATTACGTCTGAGAGACGGTATATTATTACTAATAAAGATAGATTGTCAATAAACTATCTCTTTCAGACGGTTCACCTAACATAGTGGTCTACCCATACTGGTCTTGAACCACGAGGCAGGTATGAATGACCGAGAGCTGTTAGGAAATCGGATTAAAAGCCTGCGAAGATCAAAGGGACATACGCAAGAACGGCTGGCAGAAATCATCGACATCAACGCCAACTACCTGGCCGTCATTGAGCGGGGAGAAGCGAATCCGACACTCTCTCTGCTTGAGCGTCTTTCCACGGGTCTGGAGGTTCCGCTATCCGAATTGTTCCAGTATCGGCCGGAGGAAGGATATCCTCCCGTCGAACTCCGCCGAAAGCTGGACGGGCTGGTCAATGAGGCCAGCGATGAAGAGCTGCCCAGGCTCACCCGTGTTTTTGAGGCGTTGTTGGAGTAACGCCGAGGCGAAGGCTGCCCTGCTTCGTCATAAGGGTGTACACTCACGCTCATTGACGTGTATGGTGTTTCAGCGGAGGACAAATATCATGCTGAAAATCTACGGTACGACCCTGAGCAATTATTACAGCACGGCCAAGGCCGCCCTGGTCGAAAAAGGACTCGCCTTCGAGGAAGTCTCGATCATGCCGAGTCAGGACCCCGAAGTCCTGGCCAAAAGCCCGATGGGCAAGGTGCCCTATGTTGAGGTCGAGGACACGACCTTAACCGAGACGAACGTCATCTTCGACTATCTCGAAGATATCCAGCCGCAGCCGGCGCTGTATCCCAGCGACCCCTGGGCCAGGGCCAAAACCAAAGAAATTATCCGCTTTGTCGAGTTGTATCTCGACACACCGGCGCGGCGCCACCTGCCGACGGTGTACTTCGGCGCGCCGGTTGATCAGACTGTGTATGACGCAGTCCGGCCATTACTGGAAAACGGGCTGCGGGCACTCAAACAACTCGGCCGCTTCGAGCCGTATATCGCCGGCGACACGTTTACCTTCGCCGACCTGACCGCCTATTTCGAGCTGCGCTTCACCAATCTGCACACCACCCAAATCTACGACTGGGACATTACGACTGAAGTGCCCGGCCTGGGCGAGTACCTGCACCTGGTCGGCGAACGTCCGGCGGTCAACGCGGTCGATGCCGTCATGCAACGCGATTTCGCGGCCTTCAAAAACAAGAGCTAAGCCCGTGGGGTAGCGTCAATCGTGCAGACCGTGTAGCCTGAACTGTATGGTTGAGCATCAGCTCGACCGCGGCGAACAGCAGGCCCTCTCCGTCCCGCCGAGGGCACGCCGCTAAAAACAACCCTTCTTCCCTTTCCCTGTTGTTTGGGTCGGAAAATACGGCCGAGCCGTACAGGAGCAACCTGTGCGCCTACGGCGGAGATTAACCTATTTATGTCTGATTCAGTATCAATTGCACCGGCCAGGTTTGACCGGTTCGGGCTCCACCAAGCCCTCATCCGCGGCATCCACGCCGCCGGCTTTGAAACCCCCTGGCCCATCCAGGTCGAAACCATTCCCCCCGGCCTCGACGGCCGCGACGTGCTCGGCTTAGCCCAGACCGGCACCGGCAAAACGGCCGCCTTCGCCCTCCCCCTGCTCGACCGGCTCCTCGGAGAACGCCGCAAGGGCCCGCGCGCTTTGGTGCTTGCTCCCACTCGGGAACTCGCCAGCCAGATCACACAAGAAATCCGAACGCTGGCCAGGTTCACCCGCCTCAAGATAACCACCATCTACGGCGGTGTCTCAATGCAGAGTCAGGTCAGTGCGCTGCGTCAGCGCCCGGAGGTCGTAGTCGGCTGCCCAGGCCGCATACTCGACCTGCTCCAGCAGGGCATACTCCGCCTCGGCCAGGTCGAAACCCTGGTGCTCGACGAGGCTGACCATATGTTCGATATGGGCTTCCTGCCCGACATTCGCAAGATTCTCGGCGCGCTGCCCGCCGACCGACAGAACCTGCTGTTCTCAGCCACTATGCCGAAAGAAGTCCGTGGGCTGGCCGACGATCTGTTGAAGACTCCATACGTGGTCGAGTTAGCTGATATGGCACCGGCCACGACGATCAAACATGCCTTGGTTCTCGTCGCGGAGCAGCGCAAGCACGCCCTGCTCGAACACGTACTCACCCAAGACAACTGCGACTCGGCCATCGTCTTCACCCGCACCAAGCACCGTGCCCGGCGCCTGGCCGAACGGCTCGGCCAGACCGGACACCGGGCCGTGGGTCTCCAGGGCAACCTGTCCCAGTCTCAGCGCGACCGGGCCATGCGCAGCTTCCGCTCACGCCACCACAACATCCTCGTGGCAACAGACATCGTGGCGCGTGGCATCGACGTGAGCGGCGTCTCCCACGTGATTAACTTCGATGTACCGAACACACCCGAGGCCTATACCCATCGCCTCGGGCGTACCGGCCGCGCCGAGCGCCACGGCGAGGCCTGTACCTTCGTGACGGCCGGCGATTCCGGCTGGGTACGGGCGACCGAACGCATGATCGGCTCACGCATCCCCCGCCTGCAGGTCGAGGGCTTCGAGCCCGATGCCAACGAGCAGCCCAGGCGACCCGGCGGACAGGCGCGCACCAGACCGCCTCATGCGGCGCGCCGTGGGCGCGGCCACAGACGCGCCGGCTAGACACACTGCTCCGCGCGGGCGAGGAACTTCGCCCGCGCAGTCCTCTATCACAATCTATCCTGACTGCGTTTTCGTAGCCCCGTACCGTTCAGGCCCTATATACAGACTCTCTCTGAAGGTAGATTAAGCTGCCAGACGAGATAGTGTTAGACCCTGCACGAATGAGGGAGAAAACCATGCTCAAAGACACCGATACTATGACCTTCCGACCGATGACATCAGAAGACCTCGGGACGGTGCCGATTGGTCATCAGGGCGACGAGCAGGAAGTCCGCGCCCGCATCCAGGACCTTGGCTCAAGCGCGATCCTGGCGTTCGACGCCGCCCAGCACGTCGGCCAGCTCCAGTTTCGGCGCTACGCCGCGGACACCCGCTCGCCAAAGGGGCTGTGGGACCCGCTGTACTGGGGCGAGTTCGGCAGCGCCGCGCCCGCGCTACCCGACCGCAGCCTGTCCGTTTACTGCTACCACGTCGGCCAACTCGACGACACCGACGACCGAGACGCCCGCTATCAGGGCCGGGGTATTGGCCTGCGCCTCTTGGACTCTTTTCTGGACTGGGCCCAGCAGGCCGGCTTCGAGGCGGTGACGGCCAAGGCAACCCCTACCCCCCGGGCGGTCATGGCCTTCATGGGCGGACAGCCACCCAAAGCCTATCTGGCACGCGGCTTTGAGGTCTTTTCGAGCGCGGTGGATACCGAGCTGCGCGACCTCGTGAAAGACAGACAACTCGTGCCGGCCGACGCGGATTACGACAGCGCCGCGCGTATCAGCTATTGCGTAAAGTTTTTCTAACGCGCAGCGGCTTGGGCGCGCTGTCCAGTACGGTTCTCATCGAGTGCGTTCCCGGCGTGCGGTGTTGATCTCCGCATTGATATCTTCCAGCGAGAGGTGATCGGTCCTGGCTTGCAGCGAGGCTTGTTGTAGGGCTGAGGCAGCGGCTTGGGCGCGCGCACGACGCACAGCCCCCAGCGAGGCTTCCAGGTCTTCCTCTACTATCGCCGACAGGAGGGCGATGGGCTTGCCGTTGGAGGTAATGACCAAGTCCTTCTCTTCGGACAGCGCCTTCCATACCGAGGCTGACTGGCTGCGCAATTCACGAACGCTCACAAAGCGCATAACAATCTCCTGTTCTCTGTGTGTACAGAATCGTATATACGATAGTAATATGAGAGTCGAAAGATATAGATGAGGTAGCAAGACTGTCGGTGTACGCTCCGCTCACCCAACCTACGGCAGCAGCCCCTGGTGTCAAAACGGAAGAAAACATAAGAAGCGAATATGCCTGAGGTAGCGCGATTTTACGGAATAGTCGTAAAAATGTTTTTCGGGGACCATCCTCCGGCACATTTTCACGCAGTCTATGGCGAGTATGTAGGACTCTTCAGCATAGATAAGCTCGAAATGATGGAAGGAGACCTGCCCAACAGGGCCAGAGGCTTAGTCGTTGAATGGGCTCATTTACATAAAGAAGAACTGAAACGAATGTGGGATAGCCAGGAATTCCGTAAACTGCCACCACTGAACTAAGACAATGAACCCTCCAAAAATACTGTCAGTCGTAGCAGTGGACGACCATACGCTTATGATTGAGTTTGACAATACACAAAAGAAGAAATACGACGTCACGCCATTGCTCAAGAGAACCATGTTCGCCCCCTTAAAGAATCCTGCGCTTTTTAGGGCTGTGAAGGTCGAGCCGGGTGGATATGCAGTGATGTGGAACGACAGCATAGACATCAGCGAGTACGAGTTATGGAGGCATGGGAGGGAAATGCGTTAGAAGCTGCAATCGGCTTCAAGCATGAGTAGACTAAATGGGCCTCGTAGGAGGACAGAATGGGAGAGATTACGGTCAACGTTACGCTTGAAAATCCGATTGATCGCGGTGTTTTTGAGCGAGGAGAGGGCGAGGAATCCGCCATTCGTCGTTCCAGCATTGACGCGATTGTCGATACCGGCGCCGTCATGCTGGTCTTACCCCAAAACGTAGTCGAGCGGCTCGGACTGGAAATCCGCCGAACCGTGATTGTTTCCTATGCAGACGAGCGGAAGGAAGAACGTCCGGTAGCCGGTCCCCTGACCATCCGCATTGGCAACCGTTTTATGAGCACCGACTGTGTGGTCGGCCCTCCCCTGAGTGAGCCGCTGATCGGCCAAATCGTTCTCGAAGCCCTGGATTTAATCGCTGACTGTACAAACCGCACCCTCACCCCACGGCCCGAGTCGCCGGACTATCCGCTGTTGAAGCTCAAATGATAGGGGCCCCCTCCCCGGCCGCCGCGTGAACCGGCGCTGAGGCCGCCTAGTCAAACTACGCCACAATTGGTAGTTTGGCCGGACACAGCACACATAAAGGAGGCCAGGGATGAAAGTTTCCATGTTTCACCTGATGCCCTACCGGGACCTGCCGGACGATTTTGAGAAAAAATACCACTCGGTCTGGGTCGATCCGCCCTGGACGGAGCTGGGCGACGCCGAGAAAGTCGGCCAGTACTACAACTGGTCGCTGGACGAGCTGATCCATGCCGCCAAATCCGGTATGGACGGTATCTGCGTCAATGAGCATCACCAGAATGCCTATGGCTTCATGCCCAACCCCAACCTGATGGGCTCGGTCCTGGCCCGCGCCACCAATGGTATGGACGTGGCGGTGGTGCAGATGGGCTCCACGTTGCCGACGACCAACCCGCCGACGCGCGTGGCCGAAGAATACGGCATGCTCGACACCATCAGCGGCGGCCGTTTAGTTGCCGGTATGCCTTTGGGAACGGCAATGGATGCCACGTTGTGCGCCGGCATCACGCCGATTGAGCAGCGCGAGCGCTATTACGAGGCCCACGATTTGATCCTCAAGGCCTGGACCGCTCAAGATATCTTTGCCTGGAACGGCAAATACTATCAGCTCCCCAAGGTCAACGTCTGGCCGCGGCCGATCCAACAGCCCCATCCGCCCGTCTGGATTCCAGGATTCGGCAGTCTCAGCACCTGGGAATTTGCGGCCCAACACAACCATTGCTACTGCTTTTTAAGCTATTACGGCCCCAAGACCGGCAAAAGCGTGATGGATGGCTTTTGGCAATTCATCGGCGAACGCGACATTGAGCCCAACCCCTACCGGGCCGGTTTTCTGCAACTCGTGGCCGTCGCCGAAACCGACGCCAAAGCCGAAGCCCTGTATGAAAAGCACATCCAATACTTCTACAACAAATCCTTGCACATCCCACCCGAGTACTTCTTCCCGCCGGGCCATCAGGATTATCGCAGCCTGGAAAACAACGTGCGTAAGGGCATCTTCAAGAGCTATTTTGATAAGCTCGACAAAATCCCCAACTGGAAGTTCAAAGACTTTGTGGACGAAGGCTTTGTGATTGCCGGCAGCCCGTCAACCGTGCGCGACATGCTCACCGATGCGGTCAAAGACCTGCGGGTCGGCAATCTGATGGTCTTGTTGCACATTGGCTCCATGCCGCATGACCTCACCCTCAAAAACATCGATATGTTCAGCAGCGAAGTCATGCCCCATATCCACGATATATGGGACAACCAGTGGGAGAATCACTGGTGGCCGGAAAAGCTGCGGACCAAGCGCCAGGCCTCGATTGCGGCGCTGTAAGGGCAAAGGTAAAAGGGAAAACAGATGGTCGCAGTCCAAGAACAAACCGTTAGTGTCTGGGAAAACCGGATCAACCCCAAAGTCCAAGTCGCCGGCAGCGGACCACCGGTGGTGTTTCTGCACGGCGCGTATGGACTGACCTGGGATCCGTTTTTAGATGGCCTGGCAGAGCACTGCACCGTGTATGCGCCCGAGCATCCCGGTACGACCCTAGGCGACCCGGATGGCATTAAGCCCTTGGATAATTTATGGGACCTGGTGCTGTATTACGACGAGATGTTTGCCCAGCTCGGCTTAGACCATCCGACGGTCATCGGTCATTCGTTTGGCGGCATGGTCGCCGCGGAGATCGCCGCCTGCTATCCGCAACGGGTTGGCAAACTCGTGTTGGTGAGTCCGATTGGCCTCTGGCGGGACGACGTCCCGGTCAAAAACTGGATGATCCTGCCCCTGGAAGAGGTGGTCAAAGCCGCCTTCTACGACGCCAGCGGTCCCCTCGCCCAGCAGATGCTGAGCGTGCCGGAGGACGAGAAAGAAGCCCAGGACCTGCAAATTCGGGTGACCTGGTCGTTGGCCTGTACCGGCAAGTTTATCTGGCCCATTCCGGATAAAGGGCTCAAGAAACGTATCCACCGGATTTCGTCGCCTACTTTGATTATCTGGGGCACCGGGGACAAGCTCGTCCCACCGGTCTATGCTGAGGAGTTTGGCAGTCGGATTGCCGGCTCACGGATTGCCATGGTTGAGCAGGCGGCCCACGTTCCTCAGTTAGAGCAGCTTGAGCAGGTCTCCGGCCTGGTCCGGGATTTTATTCAGTCTTAACCCTGTCACGAAACAAGAAGGAGGTAGCATATGATTAGTTATGTCACGCTCGGAACGAACGATTTGGATCGTGCGGCCAAGTATTATGACGAACTCTTGGCCGAACTTGGCGCCAAGCGCATGATGGAGAATGAGCGCATCATCTTATGGGGCACCGCAGGGGCTCCCATGCTGGCGGTGTGTAAGCCGTTTGATGAGAGTGCGGCCTCGGTCGGCAATGGCGTGATGGTCGCGCTCGCCGCGAGCAGCGCGGAACAGGTGGCCGCAATCCATGCGAAGGCGCTGGAGTTGGGCGGTACGGACGAAGGTGCGCCCGGACCACGGGGTGGCGGTGGCATGACCATCGGCTATTTTCGTGATCTGGACGGCAACAAGCTCAACGCCATCCATATGGGCTAAATCCGTAGACCGTGCGTTTGTAACACAGGGTGGGGTCGAATGACCCCACCTTTTTCGTTCCCAACACCCACCCTATCTCCCCTTCCCTCTAGCCATCCCCGCAATAAACATGCGTACCAAGGTCTGGATTTTTGGCTATGGGTCATTGGTCTGGCACCCAGGCTTTGCCTTTGAGCAGCGTCAGGTCGGTTATATCCGAGGCTGGGCGCGGCGTTTTTACCAGGGCTCAACCGACCATAGAGGGATTCCAGGCTCCCCAGGCCGCGTCGTGACCCTGGTCGCCGATGCCCAGTCTGTGTGCTGGGGTGTGGCCTATCAGGTTGCCGGAGAGTCCCTGGCATCGATTTTTTCCTATCTCGATGAGCGCGAGCAAGGCGGGTTTCGGCGTCATCAGGTGGACTTTTATCCCAGAGTCGCCCGGTCAGATGGGATCGACACGCACGCACACCCCATTCCCGATACTGTTGTCTACGTCGCTCGGGACGACAATCCCCATTATCTCGGTCCGGCTTCCGTACCGGAGATGGCACGCCATATTTTTCATGCCAAGGGGCCGAGCGGCTCGAATCGGGACTACCTGCTCCGACTCGCCGAGAGCTTACGCGGCCTGGGTGTAACGGATGCGCATGTGACCGAACTCGAACACTCCGTCCGTCAGCTTGAAACCCAAGATAAAGAATAGAACAAGCTGTTCAGTCTTGTAGGTCGGCTTAGAACAGTTTTCAGATTGGCGTAGCGGGAGGGTTCCAAAGGACCGGAGATCAGCCCGTAGGGTGCGCCCTGCGCACCAGGAAGCTGGGGCATGGGATGCACCCTACGGTTCTGGTGAACCGCTCTAGGGTCGCCTTCAGGTCACTCAGGCAGACCAAAGGCGATGACCGCATTGCCCAGAGGAAAATCGAACAACTTGTGTCCACCGGCCGCCACCGCCACAAATTGCTTCCCGTCCACGGCATACGTCACCGGCGGAGCATTGACCCCGGCCCCGGCGTTGAAATGCCACAGCGCCGTGCCATCCTGGGCATTCCGGGCAACGAACTGTCCGTTCGACTCACCGTGAAAGATCAGCCCGCCCGCGGTTGCGAGCGAGCCGCTCACCAGCGGTAGGTCCGTTTTGACCTGCCATTTGATCTTGCCGTCCTGGGGCGCAATGGCGCTCAGAGTTCCCCAGCGTTCCACGCTTTTATCAAACGAAATGACGATCCGCTCAGGCTGTCCTGCCTCCCCCGGTTTGAGTTGATAGCGCGTCGGGTTATGCGTCCCCGAGACGTATAACCAGCCGGTCTGGGGGCTGTACGAGGTGGGCGGCCAGTTTGCTCCGCCCGCCGCTCCGGGCGCAATCAACATCCCTTCAGGGGTTGGTCTGCGGAAGAGCCAAGCGTTCTGGGGCACAAAGGCTTCTGAGCGGCGTAACGGCTTGCCGGTCTCCCGATCAAATATATACAGCCAGCCGGACTTCGAGGCTTCCGCCACGGCCCGGACCGTTGAGCCATTGACGGAGAAGTCAAACAGAACCGGGGGTGAGGCCACATCATAGCCCCAGATGTCATGCGGGACGATCTGGTGATACCAGCGTAGCGCACCGGTCTGTATGTCGAGCGCAACCAGGCAGGCCGTGTACAGATTGTCTCCGGGACGTTTGTAATCAGCATAACCGGGCGACGCATTCCCGGTCCCGAAATAGATCAGGCCCAGCTCCGGGTCGATCGACGGGGAGGAATAAATCGAGCCGCCGCCCGTCTTCCAGGCGTCGCGGTGTTTGTCCGCATTGGCGCGTTCGGCGGCCAGATCGCGCTCCAGCACGTCGCCGAACGCGGTCTGGCCGACGAAATCACCTTCCCAGCCTTCCGAGGCGGTCGAATACCAGCGCCAGACCAACCGCCCGGTCGTTGCATCATAGGCGGACAGGAAGGCCCGCAGGCCGCGCCGCGGTCCGGGCCGACCGAGCAGAGACGGGTCGTCCGATTCGGCTTCACCCAGTACGCCGCTATAGCCGGTCCCGCTCACGCCGACGAAGACCTTGCCGTCGTATACGGCCGGCGCCATATTCCCGGCAAAGCGCGTCAGCGCGGTGAGGGTAGCCACATTCTCGGGCTTGGCCGCGTCTGTGGCTTTGATTGCTCTGAGCACCGCGAGGTCGGCCGGGTTGCCGGTCGTCGGATCGACCACCGGCATATCCCACACGCGGTCTCCCGTATCGGCATCGAGCGCCACCAGACGCGCGTCCGCAGTGATCATATACAGCCGCCCGTAGCCCAGGGCGAGCCCCCGGTTGTGGGTGCCGCAACACAGCGCATCAACCGACATCTCATGCGTGTAGCGCCAGCGCTCCGCCCCGCTGGCCGCATCCAGGGCAACCACGTGGTTATACGGCGTGGTGAGATACAGCGTTCCGTCGGCCACAAGGGGATTGGTTGGAAACGTACCCAGTACGCCGGTCTGATAGATCCACTTCGGCACCAGCCGGTGGGCGTTATCGGTCGTGATCTGCGCAAGCCCGCTGTAGCGCTGATTGGCATAGCCGTGTCCATAGGTCAGCCAGTTGTCATGCTCGGCGTGGGCTTGGAGTAAACGCGTCTCCTCGACCGCCCTGGCCGCTGCGCTTCCCAGGCACACGCCGACGACGACCAGGAAGACAATCCGAGCGATGTGTCCAAGTGCGGCGGCAATGCTTCGCTGCCCGCGTTCGTGCATAGAGAACCTCAATACTGTGGAAGAGAATTGCTTCTACGTATAGGAAAATCGGTGGAGAAACCACGTAGCCTTTTCACCCTGGGTATGATTTGTTTGCCCGGCCAAATGAGCGATACAGCGCAGACAGGAGCAGCCGATGTTGCAGCAAGCCCTAGACTTCCGGCAAGAGAGCGACGCAGTCTTCACCCTGCTTGACGGGTTGGACGATCAGGACTGGGGAAGGAAAACGCAGTTCAAAGAGTGGACGCTCAACGACATCCTCGCCCATCTGCACATGGGCAACTATGCGGCAGACCTCTCGTTACAAGATACGAACGCCTTTCTGGACCTGGTGAAAGAATTCGCCGCCGGCAGCAAACAGTATGGCCGTCTCGCTTTCACCCATGTCTGGCTCGATGGTTTGCACGATCGGGTGCTGTTGCAGCGCTGGCGTGATTTCTCTCTTGAGATGACGGACCGCTTTGCCGCCGCGGACCCGAAAAAACGGGTGCAATGGTTTGGGCCGGACATGAGCGTGCGTTCCAGTATTACGGCGCGTCAGATGGAGACTTGGGCGCACAGTCAGGCCATCTACGACCTGCTGGGTCAAACGCGTACCGACACCGACCGGATCAAGAATGTGGTCGTCATGGGCGTGAACACCTTTGGCTGGACCTTCACCAACCGCAACCTCGCCGTCCCGACGGACATCCCCCACCTGCGGCTCAGCGCCCCGTCGGGAGAGGTGTGGGAGTGGAATCAACCGGACCAAGCAAACCGTATCGAGGGCAGCGCGGTCGAGTTTTGTCAGGTGGTCACGCAGGTGCGTAATATCGCAGACACCTCACTTCGCGTGAGTGGCGCTACGGCCACCAGATGGATGTCAATCGCCCAGTGCTTTGCCGGCCCACCGGAAGAGCCGCCCGCACCGGGCAGCCGGTTCAGACGAGCCTAGAAACTACAGAGACAGTCGCCCTGATCGCCCCACTGCGTCCAGCATTTCGCTTGATCTTTCTCGATATTTCGTCATTCTGACGCCTCCGTAATTGGCTGTTCTGGAGACATCAATAAGTATGCCCCCACTTCAATGAGGGCGAGTCTAAGAGCACGTTTGAGGATCATGCGGTTCCGGCAAGGACTCAAGTGATGAACTGAGGCTCCATCCTCATCCTTTCCGCCTGAGCGCACGGACAAGAGCTTCTGAGCGTCCGGCGATTATCTGACTCTGCGCGGCGGAGGCGCCGTTAATACTCTTAATAATTCCGTCACGGGAACGGTCGAGGGAGAGAAGGAATTCCCTATCAGGAAAAGATGTGGTTCCCACAGCGACATCGTGAGCGATGGGAAGCCAACTCCCCTGCACACGAGCGTTTCCCTGAGAGTGTTGAACGATGGCCAAGCCATGGCTGCCGATGACGAATCCTCTCTTTGGCGAGCAAATGACCGCAATACCTAACCCCGTCTCGCGACAGAATTGTTCTTCCATCTTCCGTTCGCGGGGATGAGACCCGGCCGCAAACCTCGCAGTGACATTCGCTCCGACCATGTCTTTAAGTTTTGCAATACGAGGGTCATGATAGAAAGCGGCTCTCTCGGGGAGCCCACTGTAGCTCTCTTTTTCGGCAGTCGCCGTTGCGGCGTCGTAGAAAATTTCGTCAAAACTCTTGTCTGGTGTTATGCGCCTTTGAGATTCTGGGGTTCTCCGTGCCATAGCCAGAATAAACCGCTTCAAGGCATTGCGTTCCTCTGAGGATAATTGGAGACATTGCTGGCGTCGGGCCTGCTCAATGACTTTCTGGACAACAGGGCTGGCTTCACTTTCGAGCCGACTGAGGATTTGTTCGTATTCGTCATGCACTTCTATTGAGTCAAAAAACTCTTCCTCCTTGCCGTTTCTTGGGGTGGGAGGAAAATCGAAGCTCGTATTGAGATCTCTTCTGACGAAGACACTTTTGGGCGTACTAGGATAAACTTTTCCTACAGTCCTATCGTTTACCCAGAGTTGACCATCATCACCACAAAAGTTTTTGAGCAGCATCTCCGGTATGTAGTGATGCCGTCGAGAACGATGAGAGCTCATCTATCACGCTTCGTATCAAAGATTTCCATTTTCCCTAGGGCGTGTTCACACTATATTTGTTATACTTTCTCAATGGAGCTTACCCAACAGCAGTACGAGCACCTCAAGGATCTGCTTCCGCGGCAGCGCGGGAATGTGAAGGGAGACAATCGGCCAGTGCTGGCCGCGCTTCTGTACATTGTGGAGCAGGGGTGTAAGTGGCGGGGCTTACCGGAGCACTTTGGGAATTGGCATACGCTCTATACGCGCCTGAATCGTTGGGCGAAGAACGGGGTCCTGGACCGGGTCTTTGCCGCGTTACAGCAGCAGCAGATCATCCGCGTGCGGGTCGAAGTGGTCTCGCTGGATAGTACGGTGATCAAAGTTCATCCGGACGGGACGGGGGCGCGAAAAAAAACGGGCCGCAAGCCCTCGGGAAGTCTCGCGGCGGCTGGACGACCAAGATTCATCTGGTTGCCGCGGATGCTTGCACCGCCGTGAGGTTTTCGCTGTCGCCGGGCCAAGCTGGCGCTGCGCCTGAGGGACGGAAATTGCTGAGTGAAACGGCCCTGTGGGCCGACTACGTCGTGATGGATCGTGCCTATGAGGGGGAGGAGACACGTCAGTGTGTGCGTGATTTAGGGGCCACGCCGGTCGTGCCTCCCAAGAGCAATCGTACCGCGCCGTGGCCGTACGACCGCGAGAAATATAAGAAACGCAATGAAGTAGAACGGCTCTTTCGCCGCCTCAAGGGCTTCCGCCGTATCTTTTCCCGGTTCGACAAATTGGATGTGGTGTTCGCCTTCTTCATCCACTTCGCGCTCATCATCGAAGCCCTCAGAAGTGTGAACACGCCCTAGGAAGGTTCCTGTAATCCGCCAGACGGTTTCGGCGAGTTCCTAGACTTTCTCAGGAATTAGCGCCCGCCCGGAGACGGCATACGCTCAGGAGAATAACCCTTACTTGAGCACTTATCCTTTCACCCCTGTATTCAAACGCAATCCAGTCAAAGTTGCTCTAGCTTTCTCTATCGCCGTAGGTCTCTCGGTAAATTTCCTGGAGAAATCGCCCTTCGAACTTCCAGTGAGGAGTAGGAGCAACACTATGGTTAATTTCTAGTGCGTTTCGGGTTGCCCTGGTCAGCGACATCTCCTCTTCTCGAAACGTCACCGCCTTATCTCCGCTCACAGTTGCTTCCTCACCGGTCTCGATGGATCCCAGCGTCGATCCGATCGGGATTCCCATCTCGACGAAATTCAGGTTCGGCCTGCGACTCTTAAATTTCTTCACCGCTTCGCGCTCCCCGGCCTCCAGCTTGTCCGTTTCCTCGTTGACCTGCGGGGTCACGTCGGTTCCGGGCCACGCTTTGAGGAGCGCCTCGACTTGGTATGTTTCAATCTCAAAGAATTCCCTGGAGGGGTTTAATCTATATGGTCCGAACGCTATGTGTAGCGCCTTCTCAAGTGCTTCTGCCCGTTCGTCGTCGGTCTGAATTGCGATAGCGCATTCAAACGGCAGCGGAACACCCGTGGTGTAGAGCTCATTCATTCTGACCTGCGGGTTCTCCCGCGTCGTTGTTCCAATTTTGACGATACCCGGCATCGCTGGGTTGGTCAGAACATATACGATATTGGACATTTCAGAATTTTTCCTTGAACGGCCGCACGTCGATCTCGGTCGTCCAGGAACTGCGGTCCTGATGGGCCATATGCCAATACGTCTCGGCAATGGCCTCGGGCTTGAGCATGTCGTCCGCGGTCATATTGGGGTAGTTGCGGCCCGGGATGTCGATCACGCCATCGACATTGACCCAGCCCACATGAATGCCCTTGGGGCCCAGGTCACGCGCCATCGATTGTACCAATCCGCGCAGGGCGAACTTGGCCGGGCCGAAGGCCACCGAGCGGGGGCCGGCCTTGACGCCGGCGGTCGCGCCGGTAAACAACATGGTCCCGCGCCCGCGCTCAAGCATGTCCGGGACCACTTCCTTCGCGCTCAGAAACGCGCCATAGGCGTTGACTCTCCAGGTGTCCTCATATTGTTCCGGGGTCATATCGACGATTGTGCCAAAGGCGCCACTGCCGGCGTTATACAGCAGTATCTCGGGCGGGCCGAGCTGTTCACGGATCGTCTTGAACAGCGTCTCGATCTGGGCTCGGTCGCTCAGGTCGGCCGGAGCCTCGCAGACCTGTCCCCCTTCGGCGCGAATCTCTTCCGCCAGCGATTTGAGATATTCCGCGCGGCGGGCGTTGATAGCCACCGCATACTCTTTGGCGAACCGATGGGCCAAAGCGGCCCCCAAACCCGGACCAACTCCAAGCACTGCAACAACTGGTTTTTCTGCCATAAGAACGTCCTTTCGTTCGGAAGAATTATAGCCCACATCCTACCGGTAGCCGGAGAAAGGGACAAGCGTTTGCAGCGGACAGCCATCTGATATACCTATCGGCCTTTGTCCTCGACCGAATCGGTCAGCGACAGCAGCGGGAGGCAGAGGAGAGACGCATGCACGATGTCAAGTTTGGCTTATTCCTACCCACTGGCGACTTTGCCGCGGCCAAGCAGGTCGCGCTCCGGGCCGAGCACGACGGCTTTTATTCGGTGTCGATTAACGATCACTTTTTTTCTCCGCTGGGCACGCCGCAGGTGCCGCAGTTGGAGTGCTTTACTACCCTGACCGCGGTTGCCGCCGTGACCGACCGCATCCGTCTGACGCCCACGGTCACCGCCGCCTCGTTTCGTCCGCCCCCGCTGCTGGCCAAGATTACCTCCACCCTGGACCAGGTCAGTAATGGGCGGCTGACCCTGGGCTTGGGAGCCGGCTGGCAGCAGTCGGAATACGATGCCCACGGCTATGCCTATCCCGCCAACGCGGAACGTCTGGCCCAAATGGCCGAGGCCATCCAGGTACTCAAAGCCATGTGGACCCAGGCAGAGCCGACGTTTCACGGCCAGTATTACACAATCGACAAGGCGTATAATAATCCGCGCCCGGTGCAACAGCCCCGCCCGCCGCTCATGCTGGGCGGCTCGGGCAGCGGCCTGCTCAAAATCGCCGCGGCCGAAGCCGACATCCTCAATATCATCCCGCCTATTTTTAACGGCAAGGATTTTGTGAACGACCCGGTCGCCACCGTCGCCTTTGACACGGCCCAACTCAAACGCCGGATTGGCATGTTCCGCAAGTATGTCGGCGAGGTCGGCCGTGACCCGCAACACATCGAGCTGGGCGGCATGCTCATGCTGTGTGTGTCCGATACGGCCGAAGACCCCGCGTTCGGCAGAATCGCCGCCCGCCTGGGCTTCCCTGATGTTGAAACGGCGCGCCGCTCACCGCTGCTCTGTATGGGTACTCCGGACGAGGTCAGGCGTGATCTCACCACCCGCATTGAAGACCTGGGCCTCACCTATTTCATCCTCATCGCGGCATCCAGGAATACGCAGGCACTCTTCGTCAAGAATGTCATGCTCGAGTTTGTGTCCCGCTAGCGTGAGGATCATACCCACATGCCACACATCGGCAGGCTGAATGAACTCCGGGTCGTCAAAGAAACCTACAGCGGGGTCTATCTCGACGCGGGTGAACTTGGCGAAATACTACTCCCCCAGCAATATGTGCCCGATCATTGTCGGACGGGCGACCGCCTGACCGTTTTTCTCTATACGGATTCCGAGGACCGTCCGATTGCCACCACCCAGTCGCCCCTGGCTATGGCCGGCGACTTTGCGCGGCTCAAGGTCGTTGCCGAAACACCGGTCGGCGCTTTTCTCGATTGGGGTTTAGCCAAGGATCTGCTGGTTCCCTTTCGAGAACAAAATATTCCTATGAAAAAGGGACGCGCCTATATTGTCAGAGTCTATCTGGATGAGCGCAGTCAGCGGGCCGTTGCCTCGGCAAAACTCGACCGCTTTCTGTCCGATACCGCGACCGATCTTCAGGCCGGTCAGGAAGTCGAGCTTTTCGTCTGCACCCAGACGGCGCTGGGCCGCAAGGTCATTATCAATCGCGCCCACTGGGGCCTGCTGCACTCCAGCGACATCTTTGAGCCGCTCCACAGCGGACAACGGCTGACCGGCTTCGTCAAAACCGTGCGCGCGGACGGGAAGATTGACGTCTGTCTGCACAAGCCGGGCTATGCAAAAGTCCAGGATATCAGCGCAATAATTCTAGCCGCTCTGGAACAACACGGCGGACAGATTCCCGTCACCGACCGGAGCACGCCCGAGTCTATCCGGCAGTGGTTCGGGGTGAGCAAGAAGACCTATAAGAAAGCCCTGGGAGCGCTGTATAAGAAGAGATTAGTGACCCTGACGGATACCCAGGTCAGCCTGAACCGGACCAGCCGGAAACAGGCCAAGGAGACCTAGCCCAAATCACGATGCTGTGTGGCGCGTCTCTCTCCTCCTTGAGGAGTGCGGGCTTCCAGCCCGCATGGCGGCCAGGATGGCCGCCCTCCCAGGAAGGGAGCCACACCCATCCCCTCCCCGACCGCTTGGGGCAGGCCCGTATCCTTCCCGACGAGCGCGGACTGGCACGGCTACAACTTATCGTGAATGGCGCTAGCCGTAGAGACTCCCTTTCCCCGCCTAGGTGCTCTGCCGCTCAATCCGCTTGCGCAGCTTCTCCAGATAGGGTTGGACATCCGGCGCAAAGGCTTGATGCTCGGCCAGCCTGGTAAAATGCGCCAGCGCGCGCGGATATGCGGCTTCCGCGCCGGCATGGAATATCGGGTCGAGGCCGTTGTCGGCTAACAGCTTCGCCTGAGCCTTTTCGTTGGAGAACAGCGCGATTTCCGCCACAAAGCAGATATCCGCCAGGGTGACGCTCTCGCCGACGAGATAGTCCCGGTTGGGGGCCAGCCCCCGCTCAATGCCGGAAAGATAAATGCCAAAGGCATCTTTCGCTCGGGCATGAATATCCGCCGTCAGTGCGCCGCCCATCAAGGCCAGGAGATAAATCTGCGTGTCCCGCGCAAAGACCAGGCTGGCGTCCAGAAAACTATCGATACGGGTAGCGGAATACGCGTCCGTGCCATACACCGGATAGGTCTCCTGGCCCAGACGCCCGACCGCGCGCATGATGCTGTTCGATTCAAAAATTCCGGTCTTGCCGTCAGGACTGAAAGCGGCCGGCACCGTCCCGAACGGGTGCGCTTCGAGAAAGGCGTCGGTCTTGAACAAACGCCCGCTAAAACCGGCGCGGGCCTGCCGCTCCGTCTCCTGGGGCGCCGTCTTTTCTTCCTCGGTCAGCGGGCGGGCCTCAAAATCCCACAACCAGTGCTGCAAGTCGGGCGGAGCGCTGCCCCGGATATCAAGGCGGATATCACACAGGCGGGCCGCAATGGTGGCCTTCCAGATGCGCGGGTTGGGCAGATAGGAAAAAATGCGGAGATCAAAGTCTGGCATGGTGACTATCCCTTCCGAACAAAATACGACACTATCTCGGGCGAGAGAACATAACAGAAGATCCGGGCTGAGGACATGACGACACGCGCGCACAGCGACCAACCGAGCTATGGCGACGGCGCTGCCTCCTTTCAGGCCGCCGGCGGTGTGACGGGGATACGGCGCTTAGTCGATGATTTTTACGATTTGATGGAACAGTTGCCCGAAGCCCAGGAAATTCGAGCCCTGCACCCGGCCGATCTCACCCAGTCCCGCGACAAGCTGGCCCGGTTTTTATGCGGCTGGTTGGGCGGACCGCAGCTGTATCGCCAAAAATACGGCCCGATCAGGATTCCGAGCGCGCACGCCCACCTGAACATCGGGACGAAACAGCGCGACGCCTGGCTGGCATGTATGCAAAAGGCGCTGGAGCAACAGCCCTACGCCGCCCGCTTCAAGGCGTATCTGATTACCCAGTTGGCTATTCCCGCGGAACGCTGTCGGACGCGGGATTAGGCCGTAGAGTCCTTGGCCCAGGGTTGGCCGAGCCGCTCGGCGACGGCGCGCGGGGAATACGGGGACGAGTAGAAACCGACCTGATAGCTCGACCCGGCAGCGACGTCGCTCCGCTGGAGTTCGACCAGCACCAGGTCGGCAGACGACACATCCGGCGCCGGCAGGCCGGAATCAGGCGCGTGGTCGGTGTAAAATCGATGGACGCCAATATCCAGAGGCCACTGGATGCTCTCGAAAGGTCGCTCGTAGGCCGGCTTGCCGCCGACGGCAATCAGCCGATTTTCCTGCCGGATAAACCATACTTTTGCCATAGGCTCAGCTTTCCTTAGGTGAGAATGGGGACGACTGCCGTTTGGACCGGATCGCCGGTCACAATCGCTTCACGCTGCGTGACATAGACGTCAACCTCACTGCGCACCCCGAAGTCGCCCGCCAGATAAATCCCGGGCTCAACCGAGAAGCAGGTATGGGGCAGCACCCGGCGCGTATCGCGGGTCTCGACGCCGTCCATATTGGCGCCGTTGCCGTGGACTTCCGTACCGATAGAGTGGCCGGTGCGATGGAAGAACCGGTCGCCATAGCCGGCCTCGGTAATGACGCGGCGGGACGCGGCGTCAACTTCGTGGCCGAAAAACGTCTGGCCGCTTGCCACCCGCGCTTCCACAAAGGATACTGCGGCATCCCGCGCCTCACGAACGAGTTGAAATATCGCCTGATAGCGCTCGGGGACGACTTTTCCCATAAAGCCGGTCCAGGTGATGTCGGCATACACCCCGTCCGGTTCTTTGGCCCACAGGTCTATCAGCACAAAGTCACCCGGCCGAATCAGCGCCGTCTGGTCAGCCGTTGGCGTGTAGTGTGGGTCCGCGCTATGGGCGTTGGCCGCCACCACAGGTGGATGGTAGGTCGTCAGCCCATGCCGGGCAAAGCGGTCCAGGATGAATTGTTGCACCTGATATTCGGACAGCGGCACATTGCCGCGCAAATAGCCGAAGGCGGCATCCACAGTCTGACGGACCACGCTGGCGGCGCGGCGATGACTGTGCCATTGTTCTTGGGTCCAGACCGCCTCAAAACGCTGCACCAGGTCCGCAGACGAGACAACCTCAACCCCGAGCTGGCGTATTGTTTCAATGGTGCCCGCGTCGACGCGCGAGATGTACGGAATGGCATTCCCCGGCGAATACTGCATGGCAATGCGCCGCCGATTGCGCAGCAGCTCAGCTAACCGGTCATCGTGCTGCTGCCAGGTGAAAAACGGCAGCTTTGGTCCGGGCAGGCTATCGAGACGATACGGCTCAATGCTGGAAACGAGTCCGACGGGCACGCCCTCAGCCGGAATGAAGTAATACCAGCGTCGCGTCGACAGCTCGGTGGCATCGAGCCCGAGAATCCGGTAGGCGAGCGGGTCGCTGCCCCGAAAGTCATAAAACAGCCACCCGTCGAGCGCCTCCTCTTGCAGTGCGCGCTGGATCTCGCGCAAGCGGTCTGCGTCCATACCCTCCTCGCTTGAGTTGCGGCCCATCTGACGAGATGGTAATACTAGCCGCTGGAGGTTGAGAATGAAAGCAGGAATTCATCCACAGGCATATCGGGCGGTCGTCTTTCAGGATACGGCGGCGAACTTCGCCTTCCTGACTCGGGCGTGTATCGAGACGGACGAAACGATTGAATGGGAAGACGGCAAGACCTATCCCTTGTATAAACTCGATATTTCGAGCGCCTCCCATCCGTTCTATACCGGGAAACAGCGCATTGTTGATACAGCAGGACGCGTTGAGCGCTTCCGCCGGAGATATGGGTTACAAGACCCGGAGAAGAAAGAAGAAGAAGACGCCTAGTCTGCGTCGGACGGACGCAGAGCAAGAGCGAGCGGAGGGGCGGTTTTCTACCGCCCCTTATTATATTTATCTCCGCTCTGGCCCTTGGTTACGATTATGAGTGAAGCAGTTGCCTTGCGCGGAAAACTCTCCGAGGTTGAGAAGCGTTACGAAGAAGTGGAACGCACGCTGGGCCGTCCCGAGGTCGCCAGCGACGCCAAGGAGTATGCAAAACTGGCCAAGGAGCACGCCACCCTGGAAGAGGTGGTGACGTGTTTTCGAGAATGGCGCAAGGTGCAGGCCGACCTCGAAGACAGCAAAGGCTTGCTTGAGGACCACGACCCGGACATGCGCGACCTGGCGCAAGAAGAGATCGAGGGCCTGAGCCAACGGGCGACTGAGCTTGAAGACCAACTCCACCGCTTACTGCTGCCCAAGGACCCGCTTGACGAGAAAAACGTGATCCTTGAAATCCGGGCCGGCACGGGCGGCGAGGAAGCGAGTTTGTTTGCCGCAGACTTGTTTCGGATGTATTCGCATTATGCCGAACAGCGTCACTGGCGCATGGAGGTGCTGAGTTCGAGTCCAACCGGTCTGGGTGGATTCAAGGAAATCATCAGCATGGTCACCGGCAAGAATGCGTACAGTCGTCTCAAATTCGAGGGCGGGGTGCATCGCGTCCAGCGCGTCCCCGAGACGGAAGCGTCCGGCCGGATTCATACCTCGGCCGTCACGGTCGCGGTCCTGCCCGAAGCGGATGAGGTCGATATCGCCATTGGCGAAAAAGAACTCCGCATCGATGTTTTTCGGTCTTCCGGGCCGGGCGGACAAAGTGTGAATACTACGGATTCGGCCGTCCGCATTACGCATCTGCCAACAAACCTGGTGGTCTCCTGCCAGGATGAGAAGTCGCAGCACAAAAATAAATCCAAGGCGCTCAAAATCCTGCGCTCCCGACTCCTCGAGCGGGCACAAGAAGAGCAACACGCCGAAATCACGGCTTCCCGACGCAGCATGGTCGGCTCGGGAGATCGCTCCGAGCGGATACGAACCTATAATTTCCCCCAGTCGCGCATGACGGACCATCGGATCAATATGACGCTCCACACGCTTGAGCGTATTCTCGATGGCGAGCTCGACCCCGTCGTCGATGCGCTCGTCACCTCGCATCAAGCCGAAATGCTCCAGGCCGCCGCCGGCTGAATCCGGGCCGACGGGCTTGTCCCCGGTATGGGCTTGTCCCCGGTATGGAATGATCTCCGGTATGGAATGGTCCCCGGTATGGAATGGTCTCCGGTGAAGAACGCTCAGACTCTCCCTAGCCCGCTCGCACTACCCCCCCGTCTCCAGCCGGATTCTTTATCCCGGCTTGAGACGCTTGCCCAGCTTGTCGCCTGGGCCGAAAATATACTCGGGACGTACGAGATTGATACGCCGCGCCTGGACGCGGAAGTCCTGCTGGCGCATACGCTCCGCGTCAGCCGGTCTGGCCTGTACGCTCGGCTTCAAGAGCGGGTTTCCGCTGCCCAGAAAAATGACTTCCAGCAATATGTGGTCCGCCGCACCCGGCGTGAGCCGGTGGCCTATATCACCGGCCACCAGGAATTCTGGTCGCTTGAGTTCCAGGTCAGCCCCTGCGTGCTCATTCCGCGGCCCGATACGGAGGTCGTCGTCGAGACGGCTCTCCGCCTGCTGGCAGCGTCTCGGCTCACCGCCCCACGCCTCCTCGATATTGGGACGGGCAGCGGCTGCATTGCCGTTGCCCTCGCAACCGCATTGCCGCACGCGCAGGTCTGGGCGGTCGATAGAACGCAGGCAATCCTGTCCATTGCCCAGAAGAATGCCCACGCGCATCGGGTCGGCCACCGCCTCACGTTTGGCTGCGGCGACCTGCTCGCCCCCGTGCCGCCTGGCCCACCGTTCTTTGATCTGCTCGTGACCAATCCCCCGTATATCGACCCACAACTGCTCGACACGCTTCAGCCCGAGATCCGCGCCTGGGAGCCGCGCGCCGCCCTGGACGGCGGAGCGGGCGGTCTCGATTTTTACGCCCGCCTGTTGTACGACAGTCCAGACTACCTGCGGCCCGGCGGCTGGCTCGTCGCGGAAATTGGGGATACGCAAAAAGACGCCGTGGTGCGGCTCGGACACAAGCAGCGCCGCCTGCGTTTTCGGACATGCGGGCAAGACCATGCCGGTCGGGACCGGGTTGTTGTCTTCCGGAAGACCGCTGGTTGAGCAGTAACGAGGAGTGAGGGAGCGGGACGGACGCTCATGCATTTTTCACGGACCTGCTTCGGATCTTTATAAATGGACACGATTCTCATCCAGGGCGGTATCCCTCTGCATGGGGAGGTCACGGTCAGCGGAGCGAAAAATGCCGCCTTACCGCTGCTCTTCGCCTCTCTTTTGACACCGGAGGAATGCACCCTGTGCGGCGTACCGCGTCTGGTCGATATTCGGACCGCTCTTTGCCTGCTGACCGAACTCGGAGTGCGGGCCGATTGGCTGAGTACGGATGAGGTGCGGCTCAACGCCAGGCGGGTGGATCAATTTGAGGCGCCGTATGACCTGGTCAAGACCATGCGCGCCTCGTTTCTGGTGCTCGGGCCGTTGTTGGCGCGCTTTGGCACAGCCCGCGTCTCAACCCCGGGCGGCTGTGCCATAGGCACCCGTCCGGTCGATATCCATCTGGCGGGTTTGCAGCAGCTCGGCGCAGCCATACGCATTCGGCAGGGCTATGTCGAGGCGCGCGCCAGCCGGCTGACGGGCGCGCGTATCAGCCTCGATTTTCCCTCTGTCGGGGCGACAGAGAACCTCATGATGGCCGCGACCCTGGCCACGGGCACAACCGTCCTGGACAATGCCGCTCGTGAGCCCGAAATTGAAGACCTGGCGGCCCTGCTTAGTGCGATGGGGGCTCGTATGCATGGGGCGGGCAGCCGGACCATCGTGATTGAGGGCGTGGAGGCGCTACACGGCGTCAGCCACCGGATTATTCCCGATCGCGTCGAGGCCGGGACTTTTCTTATCGCCGGAGCGATCACGTCCGGCAATGTCCTGGTCCGGGGTGCCCGCGCCGATCATCTCGCCAGCTTTTTGGAGAGCCTGCAACGCGCGGGAGTCGTCATTAGCCACGAGCCGGAAGGGATTCGTGTCCGGGGCAATGGGCGGCTGACCGGCGTTCGACTCAACACCCAGCCCTACCCAGGCTTTCCAACCGACCTGCAAGCCCAGATGATGGCCCTGCTGACCCTGGGTGAGCAGCACAGCAGCATCACCGAAACCATTTTCGAGAATCGCTTCATGCACGCCCAAGAACTCGTCCGTTTAGGTGCGGACCTGCGTGTCCAAGGCCATACCGCGACCATTCGGGGCGTCGCGTTTTTGAGCGGCGCGCCCGTCATGGCGACCGACTTACGCGCCAGCGTGTCGCTGATCCTGGCCGGCCTGGCCGCACGCGGCGAGACGGAGGTTTCCCGTATCTACCATCTTGATCGCGGCTATGAACACATCGAAGCCAAGCTGTCTCAACTCGGGGCAAAAATCCAGCGTCAGGCAGGCCGGCCCGTCCAATGACACACGCCTCAAAATCCCTGCTGCCGCTGCTCGCCACGACAGATGAGGCCTGCCAGCGTCATCTCGCCAAGCTGCTGTCGCGGGGCGAGAGCGCCAGTGCCCAGGTTGAGGCCGCGGTCCGCTCCATTCTGGACGACGTGCACAAGCGCGGCGACCGGGCGCTGGTGGCTCTCACCAAAAAATTCGATCGAGTGTCGCTCTCACCTCACCAACTGGGCGCGACCCAGGACGAGCTGGAGCACGCCCTCAAGAGCCTGTCAGCACCCATCAGAAAGGCGCTGCGAGCCGCGGCCCAACGTATCCGTCGCTTTCACCGCAAACAGCGTCAGTCATCCTGGACCTATCGCGACGAGCTGGGGGTCACCCTGGGTCAAAAAATAGCGCCGCTGGAACGGGTCGGGGTGTATGTTCCGGGCGGCACCGCGGCCTATCCGTCTTCGGTGCTGATGAATGTGATTCCGGCCAAAGTTGCCGGGGTCAAAGAGGTCATCGTGGTCTCGCCGCCGTCTCCCGAAGGAGACAACCCGGCCCTGCTGGCTGCGGCTCGGATTGCAGGCGCGGACGCCTTTTTCCGGGTCGGCGGGGCCCAGGCGGTGGCCGCCCTGGCGTATGGCACCCGGACGATACCGCGCGTCGATAAAATCGTCGGACCGGGCAATATCTATGTCGCCACAGCCAAACGGCTCGTCTTTGGCCGGGTTGATATCGACATGATTGCCGGGCCGAGCGAGATTCTGGTGATCGCCGACCAGACGGCCAGGCCCGACTATATTGCGGCCGACATGCTCTCCCAGGCGGAACATGACGCCCTGGCCGCCCCGTTGTGTCTGACCACCTCCCGACGCCTGGGACAGGCGGTGATCCGAGAACTCACCGAACAGCTCGCCCAGCTTCCCCGGCGCGCAATCGCCTCGGCCTCCTTACGTCGCTTCGGCGCGGTCATTATCGCCCGGCATCGGCAGGAGCTTGTAGAGCTGGCCAATGCGATTGCCCCCGAACATCTGGAGTTGGCCGTCAAAGACCCCCACACCTGGATCAAGGATATCCGGCATACCGGAGCGATATTTCTGGGCCATCTTTCGACCGAGCCGTTTGGCGATTATATGGCCGGGCCCAACCACGTGCTGCCAACCGGCGGGACGGCTCGGTTTTCCTCGCCCCTGGGCGTGTACGACTTCTTGAAACGCACCAGCGTGATACGGGCATCGGCGCAGGCCCTGTCCGCCCTGGGTCCCGACGTGGTGCGGCTGGCCGAGCTTGAGGGACTTGAGGCCCACGCGCGGGCCGTGCAATATCGTTTAGACGGAGGCAGGCATGGCCGCACGCAAAGCTGACCTACATCGGCAGACCACTGAAACCGATATCCACCTGAGCATTCAAATTGAGGGCGAGGGGCAGTACGAGGTTTCGACCGGCGTCCCCTTTCTCGACCATATGCTGGAGCTGTTTGCCCGCCACGGCTTCTTTAATCTCAGCGTGCAGGCGAGCGGTGATGTTGCCGTCGACGATCATCATACGGTTGAAGACGTCGGTCTGGCGCTCGGCCAGGCATTACGGGAGGCCCTGGGCGACAAACACGGTATCCGCCGCTTCGGCGCGGCCAGCGTGCCGCTGGACGAGGCCCTGGTCGAGTGTGTGGTTGACCTGAGCGGGCGGCCGTTTCTGGCCTATAACCTGGAGATTCGACAGGAACGGGTGGGAAATTTTTCGACGGAACTGATCCACGACTTCTTTCTGGCCCTGACGAATCAGGTCGGTATGAATCTGCACCTGAATATGACCCAGGGCCGCAACCCCCACCACATCATCGAGGCCGGCTTCAAAGCCTTTGCCCGGGCGCTCAGCAGCGCGGTGGAATATGATCCGCGGGTTCAGGGCGTCTTATCCACAAAAGGTACGCTCTAAGGTTCGTGCCGTCATGAAGAAATCCGTCTCACGCCCCGCGCCTGCCAAAAAGCGCACGGCACACCGTGCTGCCGCCGCCCGTCGCCGCCCGTCGCCGCCGAAACGGGACGACAAGCTCTTCAAAGCCCTGCTCCTGAAATCCCTGGCAGCCTTTGAAGAGTCGTTCCGCCGTCAATATCCGCACGAGTCCCGGGCGGATATTCTGGACCGAATGACTCGCCACCTGTCCGAGTTGACCCAGTTTGAGCACCGCCACCCCAAGAGGTCGTATCGTTTTGGCCGACATCATTGACGAGACGTTCCGCCTGATTCAGCGGCTTTTTCGTCACGTCCGCATTCCCTACGCGATTATTGGCGGCTACGCCGCGAGTGTGTGGGGGGTTGAGCGAGCCACGCTCGATATCGATGTTCTCGTCGGTGGCCGCCCCTCTCAGTTTACTTCACTCATCGACCTGGCAGGCCAGTATCGCCTACAGCCCCAACCGGAATTTCTTGACCTGAACCCACTGCTTCGCGGCAGCATGGTCCGCTGCCGGATTGATCGTCTCCACGTGGATTTCCTACGACCTCGCGACACCCACGACCGGAACGTGCTCCGCCGCCGCCGGCAAGTCGTTTTCGCCGGCCATCGCCTCTGGTTCCCTACGCCGGAAGATCTGATCATCATGAAGCTGAAAGTCGGCAGGGACCGCGATTTCGACGATGCCCGCCGGATCATCTCCCAGCACCGCCGGGGTCTGAACCGGACCTATCTCCGGCGCTGGACCGGGAAACTGGGGATAACGTCCGAATTCGCCTATGTGATGGGCGAGTAGGTCAGACCTCTGCGAAGTGGGGCAGTACTTCTTCAACCTCGCCCATGGCATCGCCAACCGGTCGTCATTCTCCACGCGGACCGGCGAGGTCCGGGCGTATTACAACACCTGCCGATCGAGCTTCAGCAACGGCTGCGCAACACGATCGACGAAGATACATGGTTCCGGATCCAGAACCATGTGGATGGCACGCAATACGGCTGAAAATTCTGCCGTGGCACTTCTGTGGCCTCGCGGCCTCATGGTCCTCCTGAGGACCTGGGTTGCGTGGGTCACTCCGACTTGTTGAGGTGCATGCCGAGCAACTCATGTGCAATATGGAACCCCAGGTCCTGCACCAGCCGCTGCTTCCACTGTCGCCGCAGCACCGCACTCGTCATACGCCGGATAGCACGCGGCTTCTGCATAACCTTTTCGGCAATCTCCCAGGCCCGTGGCAGCAGCCGGTCGAGCGGCAGCACCTCGTTGACGAGGCCCAGTTCCTTGGCCATCTGGGCGTCGATCGTGTCACTGGTGTACAGAAAGTACGCGGCGCGCTTCAGCCCCATCAACTCTTGGAACGTCAAGCCCTGGCCGTCCCCCGGCACCAGGTTAAACTTGAAGTGCGGATCGAACAGCTCGGCGTGCTCCGCGCACAGCGTAATGTCGCAGAGCAGGGCGAATTCCGTGTGCAAACCTGAGCCGTTGATGCAGGCAATCGTGGGAATATCGATATTGAAGATGAAGGCCTCCAACAGCTTGGTCGCGTCCATGTAGAGCTGATCGTAAAACGCATCGGCAGGCAACTCATGGAAGGGCGGTTTGGACATTTCCGGGTCAAACCCGGCGATCCACTTATCCCCCGTGCCGCTGAAGATCAGCACCTCGTTGTCGGGGTCGTTGCCGATGTCGAGCCACAGCTGGGACCAGGCGTTGTGAATCGGCAGGCCGTAAATGACGGGCCCGCCCTCGGTGTGCATATGCACCTGGAGGATGCCGTTGCGGCGCTCCATGTTAAAGTATGTGGCGTATTTTTCGCGATAGTCCTCGAACCGCGGCCGGCTCACAAACCCCAGGCGTTGTTCCCGTGCGCGCGCGTTCGGCCGTTCGTCAGTATGCGTACTCATGCGTCTCTCCTCCTTTAAGCGCCAGCCCTATCAGGCAACAATGACCTCGACAAGCGTTAGGGAAACAGTGCCAGTCGTGTTAGCGGCGCTGGGTCCCAAGATGCTCGACTTCGCCGGGCGTGAGTCAGCCGGAACGTTGACGTGGATGGCCGGCCAGGCAGCGATTCGTGACCACATCGTGCCCCGTATCACCACGGCGGCCAAGGCGGCTGGCCGCCCGGCACCACGGGTGATTGCCGGCCTGCCGCTGGCCATCACCAATGATACAGCCAAGGCGCTCGAAGTGGCAGCCAAAGTGTTTGCCATCTATCCGACGCTGCCTGCGTATCGGGCAATGCTGGATCGCGGCGGGCTGAGCCAGCCGACAGAAGTTGCGCTGATCGGCGATGCGGCAACGGTGTCAGGAGAAATCAAACGGCTCGAAGACCTGGGCGTGACCGATTTGTGTGGCTATAGCTTTCTGGCCGATGACGACGCCTTCGAGCGTACGGTCGATTTTCTGGGCTCGCTGCCCTGAGGACGGGTGTGGGTGCCCTCCCCCTCAGGGCACTTGAGTGGCGATGTGATTCTTCTCCTTTCCTTGGAATGATTTTCCAGAGCAGGCGTAACGGGGCCGGTCAGCGCGCAACCGTGGGCGACCAGTTATAGATGCGGGCGAGGCTGCCGCCCATGAACGCGGCTCGCTCGGAGTCGGACAACTGGTCGGTGACCCGGAAGGCCTCGACACCCTGCTCGTAGGTCAGCAACTCGACGGCCCGGGTCCAGTCCGTGCCCCACAGACAGCGCTCAAAGCCGTAGGCTTCGAAGATCCGTCCCAGGGGCTCCCAAATGTCGGCGTAGGGGAAGGGCTCGTGCGACAGGGTGCACGCCCCGGAAATCTTGAGGGCGACATTGTCATGCTCGGCAAGGGCGAGGACCTTGCCGAGATCGGCAAAGGGCTCCGGCGGAGCAGGAGGCTGGAAGGGTTGCCGCAGACCCACGTGATCCACGACGACCTGAGTGTTCGGGTTCCTGCGCGCCAGTTCACCCAACAGCGGCAGTTTTCCCCAACACAGCACGTTCACCGGCAGGCCGTGCCGTGCACCAGCCGCCAATATCCGATTCAGGCCCGGATCGTCGGCCGTCGGGTCACCCATCAGCATGATGCGCGCCCCGACCACGCCCGGCCTTGCCGCCCATTCGGCAATCTCGTCGCTGACGGTTTCTACCCGGGGATCGAACGGTTTGATCAGACCGAACCGGCCGGGATGCCTGGCATACACTTCGAGCGCGTAACTCGCGTCGAAGCGATACATGGTCCACGGCGAGACCAACAGGGCCCCGTCGACGCCAACGGCATCCATCGCCGCAACCATGTCGTCGCCCGTGACCTCGGGGCGGCCGGGTAAGGTCCCCCTCCATGGCCGCTCCGGGTGGTCACGTTCATAGGCATGGACCTGCGAGTCGATCGTCGGGGTCGGGTCAGTTTGCGAAGCGACCACCATTCTTTTTGTTCCTACGCGTCTGCGAAGTGGGGCAGCACTTCTTCAACCAGCATGCGCTGTGAGTTCTCCCAGGCTTCGTTGTTTTCGGATTGATCGAAGGTCAGGGCCAGCAGGCAACCGAAACCGCCGGTCTGTTCGTACATATCGCCCAGCTTTTGGGTCACGGTTTGCGGTGAGCCGACCAGCCACACATAGTCGGCCAGGTATTCCAGGGTCACGTCGGAATCCGGGACTTCGGGGTGATGCTTGAACAGGCTCATCATGTCAAACGACTTGAAGAGCGGCAGCAGATACTCGCCCCACACCCGGCCCAACATGCCGTTCAGGGCCTGCTCGCGCGCCTCCTGGTCGGTCTGGGCAATATAGACCTCGCGCGAGATGCGCCAGTCACTCCGAGACGGCGTGACGCCGGACCGCTCGGCGCCTTCGACCACGGCCTGCCAATGGGTGGTGAGATAGCTGTTGCTCAGCGCGATACTGAGGGGCAGGAAGCCGTTCTCGCCGGCGAACTTCAGCGTGTCCGAGCCGGGGGTGAGGCCGGCGATACCGATGGGCGGATGGGGTTGTTGAAAGGGCCTGAGGTGGAACTTGAGGCTGTCGAGCATGGTGTCAATCCGATTGAACGACCAGAACTCGCCCTGATATTCAAACGGCTCCTCGCTCTGCCACAGCCGGAGCATGATATTGAGCGCTTCCAGCGTCATGCGCCGATTCTCGCCGGCGGCACCGTCCACATTGAACAATTTCCAGTCGCTCGGCAGGCCGCTCGTGCCGACCCCCAGCATGAAACGGCCCTGGGCCATATGATCCAGAAAAGCCACCCGGTGGGCCAGCTCAACCGGATGATGATACGGCAGGAGATGAGCACCGGGACAGAGTTTTATGCGCTGGGTGCGCAGGAGGGCCTGAGCAATGAGCAAATCCGGGGCCGGGTTGGGTTCCCAGGGGGCGGTGAAATGCTCGCCTATCCAGGCCTCGTGAAAACCGACGCGATCAACAAACTCCAGGTGTTGCAGGTCCCAGGCATGGCCCTCGTAGAGACCTCTTTCGGGTGGGTGTGAGGGCATCATAAAGACTCCGGCTTTCATAGGCTTCCTCCATTCGGCTCCCGTGACTGCGAGCTGAGTGAACACGTATCGGTTTTAGGCTGGAGCCTCAAGGCCGGAGCTTTTCTGCCGGGCCGTCTTCAACTCGTTCGCCATGGGTTGATCACGTCAATCCCACACCCTTCAAAATCTTTCACATTCCTGGTCGCAATACTGGCATTTCGCGAGCGGGCAATGGCGGCTATCTGGCAGTCCGCATGGTGGATCGGCAAGCCGGCGGCACGCCGGGCAGCTCCAACTTCGGCATAAGCGCGGGCAGCTTCCCGGTCGAACGGTAGCAGGCGTCCCGCGAAGTCTTCCTCAAGCATATTCTCAATTTCGACAGTCAGCCTATCACGTCGTCGCCCCATCGGGAGGAGCGCAACACCGTAACGGAGCTCGGCCTCACTAATGACAGACAGAAAGATACTGCTGGCAACCTGTCTGGAGAGCCACGTTTCAACCCGTGGATCGGGCGTGGGACGGATCAGCTCCGAAACGACATTTGTGTCGAGAAGAATCACGAGACGAGCAACTCAATCGAAACGGGGCGGCTCACGCATCGGCTCGCGTGGGGGAAGATCAAGGTCTACGCCGCCCAATGGGGCAAAGCGGGCGCGTATCGCCCTCGCAAGATTGACCGGGTCTCTGGAATTCGGACTCAGCGCGGTCCGCAGAATTTGCCGCGCCTCCTCTTCCATTGATTGACCATGCTGCGCGGCCCGAATTCTGAGTTGGCGTTTCAGCCCGTCTTCGAGATTGCGGATCGTGATGCTGGCCATAGATATCTCTCCATCTCGTATAGCAGGAGATTACGCTACGATTGCATTGCAATCAAGAGAAAAAATATCTCGCCCGACCTCCGGGCATAGGCTATTATATCCAGTGGCGGCCAGACGTGACCCACGATTTCGGCAGCCTACGATTTGTTTTACGACAACGGAGACCTGATTCCAGTCCAGGGGAGTGGACCTCGTGCCCACTCCCCCCCTACTCCCGCCCCGCTTACTGCACGTCCGTAATCACAAAGTTCTGCCAGCTCTGTTGCCACTCCAACGTGACCATCTCGCCCATCGTGGGGAAGTCTGCCACCACACACTCCCCCTCAGCGCCCCGTAGAAACTCTTCCTCCTCCCCTTCTCCCACGGTCGTCACCCGCACCACCGCCCGGCCTAACTCTACGTCATCCACGTAGGCCACCACCGTATGCTCGCCCGCGCCCAGCCGATTCCAGTTGAACAGTAAGCCAAAGCCGTTGTCCGTGTCCCCACACAGCGGCGTCCCGTCCTTCCGCTGCACCGCCGTGTCCGCCCGCTCCGTCCCATACGCCGCCTCGTACCGCAGGACCGCGCCCTGTTCGGTCTCAATCGCAATCTCCACCCCCTCCGCCTCACACACCCAGCCCGAAATCACCCCGATGCCGCTCTGAAACGAATTCGGCCCCGGGTTCTCCAGATACCCCATGCCTGTGACCCCGGCCCGGTTCGTCCCAGCCGGGCGCGTGCCGCTCGTAATCACAAAGTTCTGATTATTCTGTTGCCACTCCAGCCGCACCGTCTCGCCCAGCATGGGAAAGTCCTCCACCACACATGCGCCCTCCACGCCCCGCAGAAACTCCTCCTCTTCCCCTTCCCCCACCGTCGTCACCGTCACCACCGCCCGGCCCAGTTCGACGCCATCCACCCACGCCACCACCGCATGTTCGCCCGCGCCCAGCCGATTCCAGTTAAAGAGCAACCCAAAGCCGTTGTCGGTGTCCCCACATAGCGGCGTCCCGTCCGGCTGTACCGCCGTGTCCGCCCGTTCCGTCCCATACCCGGCCTCGTACCGCTCCGTCTCACCCCTCTCTGTCTCTATCTCAATCTCTACCTGCTCCGCCTCACACACCCAGCCCGAAATCACCCCGATGCCGCTCTGGAAGGAGTTGTGCCCCGGATTCTCCAGATAGCCGGTAGGCTCTGCCGCGGTGGAGTCGTCGCCCTGAGTGGCGTCGCCGCCGGGAGTGCCGACCCGGGGCGGACTAGACGAGACCGGCGGTCGGGGCGGTGGGGGAGACGGTACTTGGAAGGTGAAGGTGGCGGATACGATGTCGCCCGCCGGGAAGGTGCCGTCCAGGGACGCCTGGACTTCATACGCGGTGCCGTCTTCCAGGTTTGGCAGGCTGAAATCGACCGCCGTCGTTCCGGGCATGACTTGTCGGGGTGATCGTGTTGATGAGGCCGGTTCTAACCACGGAGGGTCGTCCTGGACGCGATACCGCAGATGGATGTCCCTGCCGTTGGCGTTGACCGTCTCAACGATGGCATCGGCGGAGGAGGCGCGGAACTCGGACACGCTGACCCCCGACAGCGTGGGGTTGAGGACGTAAAGCTCGACGGCAACTTCATCCTCATCGGACCAGGACAGGTCCGGAGCATCCCACACATAGTAGTTGAACTCCGAACTTGTTAATGCCTCGCCGGGAAGGAATGAGTGGCCATCCAGTTTCAGTGCAAAACCGGTCTCGAGATCCGAACCCAAAATGAAAGTTAGGCCTTCACTCCCCAAGAACAGGGCTTCCACCGTGTAGGTCGTCCTCCCAACGGTAAAGGTGGGCCGGGTAAGCATCCCAAAGGAGTCATTTGTGTCTGCATCAAATCCCAAGGAGGAGAGATCGCTGCTCTGCCCCACTGTCAATTCGGCCGACCATTGGGCATCGGACGGGTCGAGCGGGGGCGGTGTCATGCCCACCTCCCGCCGCGTCACGGTCACCGTGTAGGTCTGCGGCGTGCTGCCGTCCGCCGTCACCTGCACCTTGATGACGTTCTCGCCCACGGCCAGCGTCACCTGCTGGCCGACCTCCATGCCGTTCGCGTCCGCGAGCGGATTGTCGCTCCCGTCCAGCCAGGCGATCTCCGCGTTGTCGTTGCTCGTCGTCGCCCTCACCGTTACCTCGGTGACGGCGTTGTCCACCGACGCCGTGTAATCCGTGATGCCCGACGTGAAGGTCGGGCTCAGCGTCAGCGGCAGGTCCGAACTGCCGGCGGTCACGACCAGACCGTCCAGCGTCGCGTCGGCCGAGGGCGTGCCGGGCGGGGGCGTGTCGGCCTCGCTCAGCCACACCACGACTTTTTCCCCTCCGGCTGGAGCTGTCTGGTCCCAACTCCAAACGTAGTTCGCAACGAAAGAAAATGGGCCGTCGGTCGTCCTGTTATCGGCACGCTCCAATGTAAGGGCTATGGGGGTGTTAACATTTGATCGTTTCACATTCAGGGTCAGGTCTGCCACGTCTTCGGCGGCCAGCGGCGCATGCAGGGTCAGGAAGATGCTGCGGCCACCGACAAGGCCCTCGCTACCCTCCCATCGGACGCTTTGAACGATGTATTTTATCGAGTCAATAACGAAACTTCTCCCTCTCAATTCGCCGTAGTTCGCGTTCCCATATGTCTGACAAATATAACCCTCCTCATCATCACAGTTGCAATTCGGCGCCTCCTTGCAATAGCCTCTTTCTTCGGTAAAGTCCTCGTACTCGGTTCCTCCCACCGTCACCACCCCGCACCAGATGTCTTTCTGGTCCGACGTGCAGGTCTGCGCCTGGGCCGAGACCGGCAGGGCGAGCGCACCCAGGAGAAGAAGGCCCGCGACAGCGGCCAGCGCGGACAGCATGGGGAATAAGGTGCTGGAGGGACGGCAGGTTACCTGGAAGGTGGATGTTGTCCTGTAGCAGGGATGTCATAACGGCATACCCGTCCTTTCCGTGTGATGCACGACCGCCTTGTAAAAGGTTCCCGTACAACATCTCGCCGCGTTTGACCCTAGGGCGTGTTCACACTTCTGAGGGCTTCGATGATGAGCGCGAAGTGGATGAAGAAGGCGAACACCACATCCAATTTGTCGAACCGGGAAAAGATACGGCGGAAGCCCTTGAGGCGGCGAAAGAGCCGTTCTACTTCATTGCGTTTCTTATATTTCTCGCGGTCGTACGGCCACGGCGCGGTACGATTGCTCTTGGGAGGCACGACCGGCGTGGCCCCTAAATCACGCACACACTGACGTGTCTCCTCCCCCTCATAGGCACGATCCATCACGACGTAGTCGGCCCACAGGGCCGTTTCACTCAGCAATTTCCGTCCCTCAGGCGCAGCGCCAGCTTGGCCCGGCGACAGCGAAAACCTCACGGCGGTGCAAGCATCCGCGGCAACCAGATGAATCTTGGTCGTCCAGCCGCCGCGAGACTTCCCGAGGGCTTGCGGCCCGTTTTTTTTCGCGCCCCCGTCCCGTCCGGATGAACTTTGATCACCGTACTATCCAGCGAGACCACTTCGACCCGCACGCGGATGATCTGCTGCTGCTGTAACGCGGCAAAGACCCGGTCCAGGACCCCGTTCTTCGCCCAACGATTCAGGCGCGTATAGAGCGTATGCCAATTCCCAAAGTGCTCCGGTAAGCCCCGCCACTTACACCCCTGCTCCACAATGTACAGAAGCGCGGCCAGCACTGGCCGATTGTCTCCCTTCACATTCCCGCGCTGCCGCGGAAGCAGATCCTTGAGGTGCTCGTACTGCTGTTGGGTAAGCTCCATTGAGAAAGTATAACAAATATAGTGTGAACACGCCCTAGTAAGGTTATGAGGTTTTCCGAAAAAAGTGACGAAAATCGTCAAAAAATGACGGGAAAAGGCGAAGAAAAGACGAAAGAGACGCTGCCACACGGAACAGCGCGCGCCCTGTGGGAACACCCCTATAGCGGAAACAGCGCGTATCCCCTCTCGGGACGGGTGGCGCAAATTGTGTCATGAGAGCAAATCACGCTGCTGTGTAGCGCGTCTCTCTCCTCCTGGAGGAGTGCGGGCTTCCAGCCCGCATGGCGGCCAGGATGGCCGCCCTCCCAGGCGGGGAGCCCCCCCCCCTCCCCTCCCTGGCCGCTTGGGGCCAGCCCTTGTCTTTCCCGACGAGCGCGGACGGGCACGGCTACAACTTAACGTGAAACGCTCTAGCCCCCTACGAGGGTCCGTTGCCCCCTCACCCGGCCTTCGGCCCCCCTCTCCCTCCAGGGGAGAGGGAAAGAAAAGAGCCCCTCTCCCTCTGGGAGAAGGGGTGAGGGAAAAATAGTCCGCTGGCCGCCAGACAAGTTAATGTGCATCACACGTCCGAGGAGGGGATGAAAAGGGGGCGGCTCTCCCTTGATTCCCGCTCGTCCGGCGGCAATAATGGCCGTCCACTATGATCGCGATTATTGATTACGGCATGGGCAATCTGCGCAGTGTCCAGAAGGGCTTTGAGAAGATGGGCCATGCGGCAACCGTCACCCGGGATGCTGCCCGGATTGAGGCCGGCGGCGGTGTCGTGCTGCCGGGGGTGGGCGCGTTTGGGGCGTGCATGGACGGCCTGGCCGAATGCGGCCTGGTCGATACCGTCTATCGGGTTGTTGAGCGCGGCACACCGTTTCTCGGCATCTGTGTGGGCATGCAGATTCTGTTTTCGGAAAGTATCGAGTTTGGTCGGGTCCGCGGGCTGGATATTCTGAAAGGCAAGATCGTGCGGTTTGATCCGACTACCCTGGCCGGGCAGAAAATTCCGCATATGGGCTGGAATCAGCTCCAGATGCAACACCGCCCCCCCCATCTCGACGGCGTGGCCGAGGGCGCGAGCGTGTATTTCGTGCATTCGTATTATCCGGTCCCGGATGACCCCGCGATTATTGCTACGACCACGGAGTATGGGCTGCCGTTCGCCTCCAGCGTGTGGTCGGGCAATATCTTTGCCACCCAGTTTCATCCGGAAAAAAGCCAGGCGATGGGCCTGAGAATTCTGGCTAATTTCGGCCAACTCGTCCGCGAGCACCGTTCAGGAACCCTCTCCCGCTCCTCGTCTGTCTCAGTGTCGCCATGCTGATTATTCCGGCCATTGACCTGAAAGCCGGACAGTGCGTCCGCCTCTATCAGGGAAATATGGACCGGGCCACGATTTACTCGGACGACCCGGTTGAGACCGCGCTGCGCTGGCAACGGGAAGGCGCGCCGCGACTGCACGTGGTGGACCTTGACGCCGCGGTCAGCGGCACCACGGTCAATACCGGTGCGATTGAGCGCATCTGTCAGGCCCTGAGCATTCCGGTCCAGGTCGGGGGCGGTATCCGCAGCCTGGCCACGCTCGAACGCCTGCTCGCTCTCGGTGTCAGGCGCGCCATCCTGGGAACGGTCGCCCATCGTCAGCCGGCTCTTGTGGCGGAAGCCTGCGCCCGGTTCCCCGGCCGGATTACGGTCGGCATTGACGCCCGGGCCGGTCGGGTGGCTGTCCAGGGCTGGACGGAAACGACCGACCTGGAGGCCACGGACCTGGCGCTGCGCTGTCAGGACCAGGGGGTGAGTGAAATCGTCTATACGGATATCAGCCGCGACGGGACCCAGCAGGGTGTGAACCATGAGGCGACAGGCGCTCTTGCCCAGGCAGTTTCAGTCCCGGTCATTGCCTCGGGCGGGGTGGCGAGCACCGCCGACATTCAACGCCTCCTGCCTTTTGAATCATCCGGGGTCATGGGGGTGATTATCGGGCGGGCGCTGTATACCGGAGGCGTGCAGTTGGGGGAAGCGCTTCGGCTGGGCAGCTCCCAGGGATAAGACGCCATCTCGTGCTGGCCCGTGCGCTCATTCCGGTGGCGTTTCCGAGACGGCTCCCTGTTCAATATGGGTTTGGACGGTGTGGAAAGCCTGGAGCAGGTCGGTCGAAGTCAGAATGCCGCAGACCCGGTCGTGCTCGACCACCGGCAGGCAGTTGATGCGACGGCTCAGCATCTGGGCGGCGGCTTCGGACAGCAGAGTGTCGGGTCGCACGGTCACCACGGCAGACCACATGATATCGGCGACCGTGAGCCGCTCGAGGTCGGTCTCCCGGCTCATACAGCGCAGCAGGTCGCGGTCGGAAATCACACCGGCCAAATGGGCCTCGGCATCGGTCACCAGCAAATGCCGGAAGCGATGCTGGGCCAGGAGGGCGAGGGCCTGCGCAAAGGGTTGCTGCGGCCTGAGCGCAACGATGTCTCGGGTCATCACCTCTTTGACCTGCTGCGGATAGGTTGTCTGAGCTGCCATGCGACCCTACTCCGTCTGAGCGTTTTCACTAAGAAATCGCACCGTGTGAGTCTATGAGGGGGGTAAGGGGTGATGTTCTTCTTGGTCAATCAGCTCGCTCGCATAGATCAGGGCGGCCCGCACGTCTTCTTCAGTCACCCCGTACTCGTCAGCAACCTGTTCGACGGTCATCCCGCCGGCCAGCCCTCCAATGAGCCGAACAACGGGGACCCGCGTGCCACGGATGACCGGTTTCCCATGCTGCACGGCTGCATCTATGCTAATGTGCGCTCTCATCTTCTCTCCCTTCAAGACGCTTTTCTCCATCGAACGGAAGAAACGCAGAAAAGTCAATCCAGGCAAAGAGGATGAGATGGGGAACTGAGGCACTACCCGGAGAGCTATCCTCTTTGCCTTGCCGCGGCCTGTACGCTTCCTCTACAATGCGGACAGGGAATGCAGGGGATGGCAGCGATATCAAAATTTCACCCACTTCGGCACCTCCGCCAGGCGATTATCAGGCAGTTCGCCGCCCTACTGACCAAACCCCTCAACAACTATGCGGTTCGTTTTCCGAACAATCTGGATGCGCTCAAGAGCCAGATACGCAAAGGGGATGTCCTATTGGTGGAGGGCTCTCAGCGGATTAGCGAGGTCGTTAAATATCTCACCCAGAGTTCCTGGTCGCACTCGGCCATATACATCGGCGACGAGCTGATTCGCGACAACCATCCGCTGGCGGAGCGGACCCGGACCGCTTTTGGCGACGACGCCCGGTTTCTATTGGTGGAAGCGCTGGTTGAGGAAGGGGTCATGCTGTCCCCCCTGTCGAAGTACGTCGAGTACAATATCCGCCTGTGCCGCCCGTACAATCTGCAAGCGGATGATCTCCAGGTGATTTTGGACGATGTGATCGGTCAGCTCGGCTATACGTATAATCTGCAGAATATCCTGGACCTGGCGCGTTATTTCCTGCCGGTCAGTCTGGTCCCGCGCCGCTTTCGGCGGCGGGCGCTCCAGTTTGGGAGCGGGCTGCCCACCCAGGTCATCTGCTCCAGCATGCTGGCCTCGGCCTTTGGCAAGGTCGGCTTTCCCATTCTGCCCCACGTCGAGTCCAGCCCCGACGCTCAGGAAACGCATCCACCCTTTTACCACCGCTTCTTTGCCAAGGGGCAGGACACCGGACGGCCCGTCTTTCGGCGGCGACACCCGACCCTGATTACCCCGCGCGATTTCGACCTGTCGCCCTATTTCAGCACGATTAAATTCAATACCATCGCCTCGCAGCGGCTCGACTATCGGAACATCATCTGGGCCGAAGATGCCGACGCAGAGCCGGCGCACCCGCCACCGCCGCCCGCGTCGGCTCAGCCCGACCTCACGGCTTCTCCGGTCTCCCCAGCGCCTTCTGTCCAGCGTTGAGCCGGTTGAGCGCTGACGCCTCTCTTGACAGTTTTCTGGAAACGCCTGACACTGCGCGCATGCTGAGCAAACGCATTATTCCGTGTCTGGATGTGAAAGAGGGCCGCGTGGTGAAAGGGGTGAATTTTGTGGATTTGCGCGATGCCGGCGACCCGGTGGAAGTCGCCCAGCGCTATGACGCTGAGGGTGCGGATGAGCTGACTTTTCTCGATATTACGGCCTCGCACGAACGGCGGCGGATTATTCTGGATGTCGTCCAAAAAACGGCCGAAACCGTTTTCATGCCGCTGACCGTTGGCGGCGGCGTGCGTGAGAACCAGGATATTCGCGACCTGCTCAACGCCGGCGCGGATAAGGTCTCGATCAACACCGCGGCCGTCAAGCGGCCCGAGTTTGTCAAGGAAGCGGCCGAGCGCTTTGGCAGCCAGTGCATCGTGGTGGCGATTGATGCCAAGCGCAAGCCAGCCGCCGAGCCGGACGGTTGGGAGGTTTTTATTCATGGCGGCCGCACCCCGACCGGCATCGACGCCATCGAATGGGCGCAACGGATGGAAGCCTCCGGCTCGGGCGAACTGCTGCTGACGAGTATGGACCGGGACGGCACCAAGGCCGGTTATGATATTGAGCTCACCTGCGCGATAGCCGAGGCGGTCACGATTCCGGTCATTGCTTCGGGCGGGGTGGGGAATTTGCAGCATATTTATGAGGGTCTGACTGCCGGCAAAGCCGACGCCGCCCTGGCCGCCTCGATCTTCCATTACCAGGAACACTCCATCCAGGAGTGCAAGCGCTTCCTGGACGAGCGCGGGGTCCGGGTGCGGCTCTCAGACCCTCAGGCGTGAATCAGACGATCCAAAGGAGGAAGTATGGCCAAGATCATGATTGAGGCAGCCATCAACGGCAATTCCGATAAAGCCCGCAACCCCCATATTGCCTATAGCCCGGAGGACATCGCCAAGGATGCCATCGCGACCTGTCAGGCCGGCGCGGCGGCGGTTCATTTTCATGTCAGGGAGCCCGACACGGGCGAATGGGTGCAGGACGTCGGATATTACAGCGAGGTGTTCAGGCGGACGCGCGCGCACTGCAATCCCATTCTCTGGCCCACGTTTCCGTTTGGCGACGACCCGGTGGAACGCTTTGCCCATTTTCTGGAACTCGCCAAAGACCCCGCCACCAAACCGGACCTGGGCTGGGCCGACCCCGGCTCGGTCAACCTGGTTTCGTATGATGCGCGCACAAAAACGCTCTCGGGCGGAAATTTCATCTATCAGAATTCGTATGATGCCAATCGGTATTTTCTGGAACAGTCGCGGGCGTGCGGCGTGAGACCTACCCTCCAGATTTTTGATCCCAGCTTTCTGCGGGCGGTGCTGGTCTTTCTTGACCAGGGCTTGCTGACCGAACCCTTGTTGCTCAAGTTCTATTTTGGCGGAGCGGAGTTGCCGTTTGGCCTGCCGCCTTCGCTCAAGAGCCTGGAAGCCTATCTGGACATGCTGCACGGCGTGCGCTGCAATTGGTTTGCGGCCACGCTCGGCGGCGATAATCTGCCGTTTATCCCGCAGATCGTCAGCCTGGGCGGTCATGTCCGGCTGGGCCTGGAAGACCACCATTATGCGCAGGCGGGACAGCCCTCAAACCCGCAACTCGTCGAGCGCGCCGTGGCGACCATTACCGCTATGGGGCACGAGGTTGCGACGCCGGACGAGGCACGGGCTATCATAGAAGCCTAGCCATGGAATCCGGCCGCACCACACGCATTGCCCAGGTCCATGCCAGCTCTCTCAGGGCCATGCTTGTGGTGACCGGCGGTGGGACCCAGGCAATCGCAGACCTGCTGGCTGTTCCGGGTGCCTCACGGACCGTGCTTGAAGTGGTCGTCCCCTATAGTGAGACAGCGCTCGCCGAGTTTCTGGGAGACTATCCAGACCAGGCCGTGAGCGTGGAAACCGCAGCCGCCCTGGCCAGGGCGGCCTATAAACGGGCCGTCGCATTACACGCGGCTGAGGGAGCGCTGCTGGGCCTCGCCTGCACGGCTGCGCTGGCGACGGACCGACTCAAAAAAGGGGAACACCGCGCGCACATCGGCATCAGCACCGCAGCGGAAACCCGCGTCTATTCGTGCACGCTGACCAAGGGCGCCCGAGACCGACAGGCTGAAGAACGGGTCGTCAGCGACCTGCTGCTGGCGGTCCTGGCACGGGCGTGCGGTCTGCGGGTGAGCCTCGACGGACTGCTGCGGGCTGAGGAGCGGATAGAGGAGCAACGCCTGGAATAGCGAGCCGTTTTTGCGCGTCCCTCTTGCATGAGCGCCGAGCACACAATACACATTGACCCAACGACTCAACAGACTCAACGACTCAACGACTCAACGACTCAACGACTCAACGACTCAACGACTCAACGACTCAACAGACCCAACACGATGGTGTCTCAATTTGGACTTTCCCCCTCACCCCAGCCCTCTCCCTCCAGGGGAGAGGGGGTGGAAGGAACGGGGCGAGCAGCCGCTATGTCCCCCAGCCCTCTCTCTCCAGGGGAGAGGGAGTAGTACAGCCATGAAAATTGGAATCGTCTCCGATATCCACGCCGACGCACCGGCCCTGCGGCGCGCGCTCAACGACATGCCCGCGACCGATTTATTATTATGTCCCGGAGACGCGGTGAGTGAATACCGTTTCTGCCCGGACACGGTCGCTCTGCTGCAAGAGGCGGGCGTGCACTGCATTCAGGGCAATCACGAGGTCGTTCTTTTTGGTGGCCGTAACCCCGCCTACCTGAAAAAATGTCAGGAGAGATTCCCGGCGGCAGCGCTCGCCTTTCTGGCAAACGCCCCACTCAGCCAGGAGTTTGCGTGCGATGGCCTGCGGATTCTCATGATCCACGCCAGTCCGTGGGAACCCTATGAGGAATATATTTATCCGGGCAGCAAGCGCTTGGACGAGTTCGCCTCCCTGCCCTATGATATGGTCTGCTTCGGGCATACCCATGTTCCGTTGGTCCACCAGGCCGGCGCCGTGGTGGTCATTAATCCGGGCTCGTGTTCGCAGCCACGAGACCGAGACCGGCGAGGCGCCTATGCGCTGTTTGATACCCGGACGAGAGCAGGAACGATTCATCGGGTGGAACTGGCCTGAATCCGGGTGCGCTTTTGTCCGGGTCCAGGCGAGCCTGCGACGCCTGTCCATGACCACGCGAAAATAAGGAGACCGTCCGCCATGCGTAAGCAACAGTCCCAGGCTCAGGATGAGCAGGTCACGCCGCCGACGAGTCGGCGCACGTTTCTGAGAAAGGCCGCCCTGGGTGCGGTCGGCGGCGGTGCGGCGCTGGCGGCCGGCTGTGAGTATAAAACCCAACTGTTTCTGTTGGGCCGGCCCGAAACCGAAGCAGAGGAAAAAAGCCCGGACTGGCAAACAGCCCGCGTGCGCAGCTATCGGCCATTGGGCCGCACCGGAATGGAGATGTCGGATATCTCGTTCGGCTGCTCAGGGCTCGACAACGCGGATGTCGTGCGGCGGGCCATTGATCGGGGCATCAATTATTTTGATACCTCGCCGGATTATTCGCGCGCCGGGTCGGAAAAAACATTAGGCCAGGGCATTCAGGGCTATCGGCGCGACAAACTCTGTATCGTCTCCAAGTTTTGCACGACCCGGGGCCATCTGAGCGATACGACCCCGGTCAAAGAGGTCATGGCCGCAGTTGAAGCCAGTCTCCAGAGGATCGGCACCGACTATCTTGACCTGGCCCACATTCACGCCTGCAATTCCGTCGAGCGCCTCATGAATCCGAACATCCACGAAGCCTTTGATCGACTCAAGGAGCAGGGCAAACTGCGTTTTCTGGGGGTTTCGTCCCATACCCCACGGCTCGAAGCGGTCATGCGTCACGCCGTGGACAGCGACCGCTTCGATGTCATCATGGTCGCCTATAATTTCCGCAACTGGCCCGAGTTGACGAATATTTTCCACGACGCCAAGCGGAAGGGGGTCGGCGTGGTGGCCATGAAGACCCTCAAGGGGGCGCGCCACAGCGCCTTGTCGGACTTTACCCCAACCGAACGGGAATCGTTCTCCCAGGCGGCCTTTAAGTGGGTGCTGTCCAATCCTGACGTGAGCGGGCTGGTGGTCACGATCGGCTCCTTCCACCACATCGACGAATACCTGCACGCCTCCGGGCAGCCGTTTCAGCAGACCGACCTGGCGTTGCTCGAAAAATACGACCGTCTGGTTGCGCACGACTATTGTCCGCCGGGCTGTGGCGAGTGCTTGTCTGCCTGTCCGTCCGATGTTCCGATCGATGATGTCCTGCGCTACGCCATGTATTATGAGAACTACGGCCAGCAGCGGGTCGGCATGGAAGAATACGCCCGGCTGCCACTCGCCCGGAACGCCTCCCAGTGTATCGACTGTCGTGCCCCGTGCGAAAGCGCCTGTCCCCACCAGATTCCGATTCAGGCCAAACTGCTCCGGGCGGACCGGATGCTCCGATTTGGATAGGGGCCAGCATGAAAAAACTGAGTCATACCGACTTCCAGGGTCGCGCCCGGATGGTTGATGTGGGAACGAAATCCGCAACCGAGCGGGAGGCCGTCGCGACCGGCAGCGTCTCGATGCGCCCGGATACGCTGCGGCTCATTACCTCCGGTCAGATGCCCAAGGGCGATACGCTCGCGGTCGCGCGGGTCGCCGGGATCATGGCGGCCAAGAAAACGCCGGAACTCATCCCGCTGTGTCACCCGCTGCTCATATCCTCGGTTGCTGTTGAGTGTACGCCGGACGAAGAAAGGGGCCGCATCGACATTGAGGCACGGGTCAAAGTCAACGGACAAACCGGAGTGGAAATGGAGGCCCTGACCGCGGTTTCCGTCGCTGCGCTGACTATCTATGACATGTGTAAGGCCGTGGAAAAGGATATAACCATTTCGGACATCAGCCTCAAACACAAGAGTGGTGGAAAAAGCGGCACCTACGTCAGAGCAGGACGCTCACATCAGCCGGAATGACCCCTTCCGGTCGAGAAAATCCCTCCGATAAAGGACTCTCAATGCAGGCAGGGGATTGAATTTTCTCAGGAAAAATGGAATCCTGGGCTGGAAGTTGAGAGGAATGCCACCATGAAGAGCCGCACGTCTGAAAAGCCCGCCAAGAAGAAGACAAAAAGTACGACGGCGGCGAAATCCGTGAAAAAACAAGCGAAAAAGTCGGTCAGAGCCTCTGCCCAGAAAAAAACAGCCGCAAAAAAAAGCCCAACGGCCGCCAAGAAAAAAACACCTACCAAAGCGGCCGCCAAGAGACTCCCTCCAGAGCCGGCTGAGGTGAAAACCGAGTCTCCCCCCCCCCCTCCTCCTCCAGAACCCGTCACTCCTCCGCCTCCTCCCCCCCAAGCTTCCGAGCAGGAACCCGAAGAGGAATCCTCGCCTGCCGCCACGCCTCCGGTTTTTGTGAAGCGGGACCTGACCGGACCGGATGGAAGTACCCGCCCCGGCTGGGAAATGTGGATTGGCGACCATTGCTTTGGGCGGGCGGATAGCAAGGACCTGCTGCTGGCCAGCTTTGAACGTCTCCAGAGTCCGCCGAGTAGTTTTCACTGGCGTGAAGTCCGCAATCGAATGCCGATACGTGGTCGCGTAAAACGGCCCGTGGCCCCACCAGCTACGAAGCCGGTGGCAGCCAACGAAGAGGAACTGATCGATGAGATAGAAGACGTTGAGGGAACGCCGGAGGTTTCGTAAGACTGGCGCGGCAACGCACTCGACAAACAGGAAAAAGGATACTCTGAAGTGGGTGTCCTTTTTTTGTATAGGCTGTACGCGGGTGTCATTCGGTTTTTCAAGGAGTCCGGCCCGAAACAGGCCGGACCGCAGAAGACAGGGAGCACGCTATGGAACGGATGGGTTTCATCGGACTGGGAATTATGGGCAAGCCCATGGCCCGGAATCTCCTCAAAGCCGGCTACCCCTTGACCGTTTATAATCGGAGCGACGGTCCGGTTGAAGAATTAGTCGCCGCAGGGGCCGTCGCCGCGGCATCACCCCAAGCAGTGGCGGCGGAGGCGGACATCATTGTGACCATAGTCACGGACACGCCTGATGTTCGGCAGGTGCTCCTCGGGGAAAACGGCGCCATACACGCCATTGAGCAGGACAGTGTCGTTATTGACATGAGCACCATCTCTCCCACGGCAACCCGGGAAATGGCGAGTATCCTTCAGGAAAAGGGCGCGTCTATGCTCGACGCCCCGGTCAGTGGCGGGGAAGGAGGGGCCATCGCGGGAACGCTGTCCATCATGGTTGGTGGAGAGGAGGTCGTCTTCAAGCGGTGCTTGCCCGTCTTCGAGACCCTGGGGGAAAATATCGTGCATGTCGGGCGGTGCGGTGCCGGTCAGCTCACCAAATTATGCAACCAGATTGCGGTAGCGGTGACCAATCTGGCGATGAGCGAAGCCTTGATTTTTGGCGCGAAATCCGGGCTGGACCTGAAGAAAATGCAACACGCCATCCAGGGCGGGGCCGCGGGTTCATGGCAACTCTCGAACCTCGCCCCGCGGGTTCTGGAGCGAGACTTTGCGCCTGGTTTTATGGTCAAGCTCCAACAAAAAGACCTGCGGCTGGTGTTGCAAGAGGCCGACCGGCTGAAACTGTCCCTGCCCGCCACAAGCCTCGTCCACCACCTCTTTCATGCCCTTGAGAGCCAGGGTGGCGGAGACGAGGGAACACAAGCCCTGGTCAAGGTCTTGGAACGGCTCGGTGGAGTCGAGGTGAAACAAAAGGGCTGAGCAAGCAGAGCGCTGAGACGGCCCTGCCCTTCCTGTTGCCCGCTCTAGCCTTGGGACAAGGTCTTCAAATCTTCGGCCCAGTTTTCGTACGGGCGCAGGGGCAGCACTTCAACGTCTGAGACAATATGCGCATAGCCAAGCTGCCAGATCGGCAGCCCATTGATCGCCTGGTCAAGCATATCGCCCGACTCCACCTCCATGACCACCACCACTTCGGGTTTGCCCGCAACCTTCCAAATACCTTTAATGACGCCGGCCTCTTTCGCCCCCAGGGCCGCCTCGGACTCCTTCCGCCAGACGGTATAAAAGTCTTTATTCGACATATCCGCGGGTTTGTTAATCCTCGCCTTGAACATGAGAAGCATAACGGTCTCCTTTCTGTCGTGTGTAGTACGCTGACACGACCTATACCGACCTGCTCCGCATTCGTCAAATATATCTCCCCCAGCGCTCTCACCTGATCCCGTATTTTCCGCGAACGGTGGAAAACTGATACGGCATCAGGTATGGTGTCTGTATCCGTATGGCAACAATATCTGGTGCATTCTGGGCTCCCCCCCTACAAGGGGCGGTAGCCCGCCACACGCCAAGCGAGAAAATTCTGGCACGGCTGCGCTGGCTCGCCTTAGGGGTCGGATCGGGATTCCTCTGGTTCAATCCGCCTGCTCTTTTCCAAGCCGCCACGCCATACTGTCTTTTTGGTAGCATCCTGTATTGTTTCCTCGGTCAATATTTTGCCTACCGTCACTATAAAGGGACGCCGCTGCCCTTTCCCATTGGGCTGAGTGACGTCGCCTTTGCCGCTGTGCTGTGTGGAATCAGCGGCGGTCTGTTGAGCCCGTTGTCCATCTATCTGTATGGACTCACCCTGATCGCGACGCTCCGCTTCGGCTGGCAGGCCGGCCTTGGTATGGCCCTCGCTACGAGTCTCGCCTCGGGGCTGCTGTTCTTCCTGGTTCCGCCGCCGTCCGCCCCAATCCCTGAACTTTATCCCAGCCTCGCCCTGCGCTGTGCCCTGCTACTTGGCATTCCCGGTCTGGCAGGCATTTTTTCCGCACAGCAGGACAGCCCTCCGAAAGCGGTTCCAGCCCCCCAGCCAGCCAATCGAATCGAGACCCTTCAAGAAAAACTCGCGCTCCTGGAAATTGACCCCCTCCTCCAACAGCTCGTTCATGAAGTGTTGCGGCGTATTCCCTGCCGCGGTGTGTGCATTATCCTTCTTGACCCAGACACCCACGCCTGTGTCAAGGTCAAAACGGCAGGGTCTTTTCCGACGCTTGCCCCTGCTACCTGGGATTCTTCCCTTGCGACCGGCGGCGCGCTGCAGGTGGCTCTCACCCTTGGGCTCAGAGTCCTCAATACCTCGCAGGATATTTATGCTCGTTTGCAAGCGCTGTCTGAAAAAGAACTCGCCCAGCGCCATCTCCTCATCCATCAGCTTGGCGATGACTCGTTACTGGGCTGCCTGCTCTTGTCGGATAGAAAGCAGCACGAGGGCTTTCGTTCCCAAGACAGCAAGGTCCTCGTAGATATTGCTCAGTATGCGCTGCCGGCCGTGCAGCGCGCCTACACCCTTGCTGAGGCGCAGCGGTCGGTGACGGAGCTGCGCGGCCTTCTCCACGCCGTGCTCAACGCGCAAGAAGAAGAACGCCAGCGCATTGTCAGCGAATGGCATCACCAGATAGGAGAACGGCTCTTTCGTGTCTTCCAGGACTTTCACGGCTTTCAGGAATTCGTCCTGCAACATGCTCCGGCGGGTCGTGAGCGTTTCAGCAAACTGGCCTCTGAGCTGGATACGATTTCCGTGCTCGCCCGTCAGTTTACCAACGGCTTGTTGCCACCGGTGCTCGAAGACTTCGGCCTGGTTCAGGCCCTGCGGGCCTATGTCACCGACCTGCAGGAGCAGGAGCCCTTTGAGGTGGTGATGCAGGCGGACGACGGGGAGCGGCCCCTGCCGACCCAGACCAGCCGGACGCTCTTTCGCATTACCCAGGAGGCCCTCCACAATGTCCAGCGGCATGCCAAGGCCAATCATGTGCAGATTGCCCTGACCTTCGAGCAGCAGGGGGTGTCGCTCATGATTAAGGATGACGGGCAGGGTTTTCAGCCGGAGCAGTCCCTTCCCGGCCATTACGGTCTGCTCTATATGCGGGAACAGGCGGTCTCCTGTGGCGGTCGTTTCTCGGTGCAAAGCCAGCACAGTCGCGGCACCGAGGTGCGGGTGGAACTCCCTATCGACGAAGACGCTCCCCCGGCACCGGCCACACAGGCGGGTGGCTCCGGGCTGGCGCCGTCCGCCTCAACACCCCTGTCCGAGTCGTAGTTGCACCCCTCTTCCTGCGCTGCTGTTGCCTGCCTGGAGTCGTAGCGTCCCGGTGTAGCCTCACGAGAGCAGACCGCACTCGTCCCCTTTGACCTTCACATTCCTCAGCAGACCGGCTATGCATGGGGTATCGGGAACGGACGGCACGGTCTCGACCAGACGGGAGTTTATTACATGAAATTTCACCTTTTTATCTATGCTACCCTAGGCCGTCGCCACGAGCTCGAAGCCGGCATGGCGGGCAGGCGGCCCGAACTCTACCAGCGCATGCTCAGTGAAGTGGCGGAGTATGCCCAGTTTGCGGACGAGGTCGGCTACGCCGGCTTTGGGCACCCCGAACATCATCTGCAAATCGAGGGCTTTGAAGCCAGTAACGAGCCGGGCTTGTTGTCCATGTGGATAGGTCAGCACAGTAAAAAGCTCCGCGTAAATATGGTCGGCTGGGTTGCGCCGACGCATAATCCGGTCCGCACCGCAGAGTATATTGCGACCCTCGACCACATGCTCAAAGGCCGCCTGGCGGTCGGCATGGTGCGGGGCTATCAGGCGCGCTGGGTGCATAATTTTCGGGTCCGTCCCGACCTGACCGCGGTCGGCGACTGGAATCGCAATTCGGAAGACGACAATATGAACCGCGAATATTTTCGTGAGTTCGTCGAAGTGGTGCTCACCGCCCTGAAAGAAGACACCTTCAACTACAAGGGCAAATACTGGACGATTCCGCCCGAGGACTTTGTCAATCCGCACCCGCAGGGAGTGTATACGCAGTACGGAACGGGCGTGGATGCGGATATGCGCATTCGCGAGATTGGTATTGCGCCCAAACCGTACCAGGACCCGCACCCGCCCATCTACGGCGGTTTCACCCATAGCATGCGCACGGCACTCTTCTGGGCGCGCTACGGCGGCAAGCCGATTGTCCTGGCCTCAGACCTCGATTTCTGTCAACGGTTGTGGTCCGGCTATCACGAGGAGGCGCTGAAACACGGCCATGATATTCAGCCCGGCGACGAGGCCGCCTGGGGCGGCGCAATGATCTGCCATAAAAGCACCGCGACGGCGCAGGAATGGCTGACCGACCCGATGTGGATGTGGGACACCTGGTTTACCCCGTTTGGCCAGGGGCATCCTGAGTTATTGGTCGGCGACCCGGATACGATTTCTCGCCGGATTGAAGCAGCGAGCAAGAAATTCCCCATCAAAGAGTGCTTTCTCCTCATCCCGCAGGGCATTCACGAGCGCGAACAGGTGCTCAGTTCGCTCGACCTGTTCGCCAACAAGGTCATGCCTCGCTTTGCCGATTAGCGCGCACATGCTGTCCCAGGCTGTCCTCTTTCGTGCAGCGGCATCACACGAGACAGCGCCGGACGCAGATCCCGGACGCAAATGACTACGAGCGTTGGCATCGATATTGGCGGGACGTTTACCGATGTCCTGGTCTATAACGGCAACGAGTCCGTCTTTCACAAGAAAATCCCGTCCTCCGCCGACCCGGCCGAGAGCCTTCACGCGGCGTTTTCCGTCCTGCGCACGCAGCAGCTGCGGCCGAGCACACTGCTCTACAGCACGACGCTGGCCACAAATGCCTTACTCCAACACCGCCTGCCGCGTATCGGCCTGCTCATCACCGCCGGCTTCCGCCATATTCTGGAGTTGAACCAGCCCCAACAAGAGCCAGACGACGGCTCCTCTGCGCCCCTGCCTTCTCGGCCGCTGGTGCCGCTGGAGGACATCCACGAGGTGACCGAACGTCTCGATGCCCAGGGGACTGTGCAAACACCTATTGCTCCAGAAGAGGTACGGACGATCGTGGTGTGGTGTCACGAGCAAAACCTGAAGACCCTTGCCGTCTCGCTCTTACACAGCGCTCGCAACCCTGAACCGGAGCGGCGGCTGAGAGCGTTGCTGCTCGCGGCAGAGCCCTCTTTACACGTGCTGCTCTCGTCCGAGGTCCTGCCCGAAGCGCGCGAGTATGAGCGCACCGCGGCCACCTGTCTGAACGCGGCCCTGCAGTCATTGCTGGGAGCGCATCTCAATCGGATGCGGCTCTCCATGCAGGAGGGCGGCCTGCACCAACCGCCGCTGATCATGCAGTCGTCCGGCGGACTGCACAGCGGAGAGCGGGTCGGTCAGCGTCCGTTGACAACCGTTCTCTCGGGGCCGAGTGCGGCAGCAGTCGCTCTGGCCCGCGTTGGAGCCGCCAGCGGATTCTCCGACCTGGTGACGTTTGACATGGGTGGCACCTCAACCGATATCGCCCTCGTCCGGGCCGGCCAGCCGGTGCTCACCACCCACGGCCAGGTCGGCGGATATCCGCTCCGCACGCCCATGGTCGATATCACCTCTATTGGGGCGGGCGGTGGTTCGATTGCCCAGGTTGACCCGGATACCCGCTGGCGTGTTGGTCCGCTCAGCGCCGGCGCCGACCCCGGTCCGGTCTGTTATGGCAAGGGCGGGACACAGGCGACGGTCGCCGATGCCAATCTCCTGCTGCATCGTCTCCCTGCGTCGCTGCTTGAGGGGGCGCTGCCGCTTTCAAGGCAGGCGGCCGAACAGGCACTTTTTGCCTTCGGACAGCCACGCCATAAAAGCGCCGTAGAAACCGCCCAAGACCTCGTCCAGTTGGTGAATCACACCATGTGTGGGGCCATTCGTCGGGTGTGTACCCGGCGCGGCCTCGATCCTCGCCAGGCGGTTTTGATGGCCGGCGGCGGGGCCGGTCCGTTGCACGCCGCCGACCTGGCAGCGTTGCTCGGCATATCAACCGTCGTGATTCCGGCCCAGCCGGGCTTTGCCGCGCCCTTCGGCCTGTTCTGTGCCGATATCCGGGAGGATGGTGCCGCCCCCGCTCCGCCCGACGCCGCGCTTGATCCCCGGCGGCTGACTCAGCTCTTTACCCAGCTCGAACACCAGGCTCAGGCCACCTTGAGCCAGCAACACCTACCGGACGCACCCAGGCAGTTCAGGCGGTCGGTGGATTTTCACTATGTCGATATGTCAACCCAGCTCACTATCGACCTTCCTCAGGGCCGGCTCACCAGCGACATCCTCCAGCGGGCAGTCACCCAGTTTCATCATAAGCACGAGCAGCTCTACGGCTTTTCATTCCAGGGTCGAAAAGAGGTCAGCCTGTCCACCCTGCGGACAACTGCCATTGCCACGCGGCCAAAGCCGGCGCTGCCCACGATTGCCGCACAGACCGGCCCCGTGCAGCCAATAGACAGGCGCTCGGTCTTCTTTTTTGAGGCGCGCGGCTTTCTGACCTGTCCGGTCTATGCGCGGACGCACTTGGGGGCGGGGGCGACTCTGACTGGTCCGGCGGTTGTTGAACAGTACGATGCCACCACGCTCGTCCCGCCGGACTGTCAGGCCGGGGTCGATCGGTTTGGCACTCTTATTTTGAAGCGCACCATTTCCCAATAGGTTGAATTGTTTATTTCCATGCCCAGCCACGCTCGACTCAACACCCTGGTCAGCCGTCGCGCCCAATGCGTCTGGCATATCGGTCTCAATCTCTTTCTGCTCCTGGCAGCCTGTGCCATGTGGCAGTGGGTCACCTGGCGGGCGGTGTATCTGGTCGCCATGGTTCCGATTGCCATCATGCCCTTCTCGTATGCCCGGCAGCGTTTGCACAACCACTGCCTCGGCTTGCTGGGGCCTGCTTCCCTGTCGCTGGCGCTCTTCAGCCTGGTCGGAATGATGTTCGATGCCATTATGGCGATGCAGATCCTGACCGCCCGGTCCGGTAGTCCGCTGCCGATCCTGCACGCGCCCGGCATCGCCTGGATCGGCGCTCTGTGGTATAGCGCCTACGGCATCCTGGTGTTTGGCTATGTCGGTCTTGACACTCTCCGGGGATTGGCCCAACTGGCGAAGCGCGGGAGGGCATGGTTCCTACGGCACCAGTCCCGGCACGCCCGACACGAGAGCCTGCCCTCCCCCGAGCGGCGTCAATTCATGCAGCAACTCGGCCTGCTGGGCGCGGGGGCACCGTTTTTCTTTTCGCTGTCGAGCGTCAAACTCACCTATGATTTCCAGGTTGAGGAGCGAGACCTGGTTCTGCCCGCCTGGCCCACGGCGCTCGACGGGCTGCGGGTCGCCCATCTGTCGGACATCCATGTCGGCGGGGCGATGGACCGCCCCAAGCTGCTGCGCGTTGCCGCGCTGACGAATGCAGCCAAACCCGACATCGTGCTGCATACCGGAGACTTTCTGACGCATCGGACCGGCGATTTTGACCTGCCGCTGTACGAGGCGCTGGCTCGGATCGACGCGCCGTACGGCCAGTGGGCCTGTTTGGGCAACCATGACTTCGACGCTCCCGACCGCCTCGTCCGATATTTACAACAGGCCGGTGTGACCACCTTGCGCAATCGGGTGACGACGCTCTCGATTGACGGCCAGCCCCTGGAACTCGCCGGCCTGGACTTCCTCTTCCAGCGTTTTGATCGCGCCGGGCTCTACCGGCGCATCATCAGTTCCTGGGGTCCACGCCAGCCGGTGCCGCGTATTCTGCTCAACCACGACCCGCGCGCCTTTGTCGGCCTGCCGGCGCGCTGCGCCGACCTGGTATTGTCCGGCCATACCCACGGCGGGCACGCCGGCATTCAGTTGGGAAAAGACCGGGCAGTGAGCATTGTCGGCCTGCTCGGTATTCCCGACCAAGGGCTATATCGTCGCGCGGATATGCAGATGTTTGTCACGCGCTGTGTCGGCTTCTACGGCTACCCCATGCGGCTGGGGATTCCGCCGGAGATTGCAATTATGACGCTGCGTTCGGCGCAGAAGAGGAACGCCTAGAGCAGTTTTCAGATTGGCGTAGCGAGCGGGCGCCACAGGACCGGAGACCAGGGGCGCACGCCGCAGGCGGAAGCCCAGACGGGCGGATCGCCGGCCCCCCTCGGACGCTACACTCCGGTGTCATGGGCGTTAGCCGCCGGCCCTTATACAACAGGGGCCAGTAGGGTGTGCCCCGCGCACCAGGAAGATGGTGCATGGGATGCACCCTACGGTTCCGGAGCGCCGGTCACCCCCTTAGCGCAGTGTTCAGATTGGCGCAGCTCAGCGCTGAAGGCGTATATGCAGATTGATCTCGTCGTACGGAAGAGTGGGGGCGTGGGCAACTCCACGGCGCTGCTCTTTGAGTTCGACCAAGCCGAGACGGGAGAGCACGGCAAGGTCCTGACTCACGTTTTTAATGTTACGGCCTACCTGCCCGGCCAACTCGCGCACCGACTGGGGTGTATGTTCGGCAATAGCCCACAGGAGAGCCAGACGTTTCGGCGAGAGTGCCCTGCGTAGCATCTCCACGCTGGAGAAATATAATTCCTCTTCTCGTTCGGGTAGTTTCTCTCCCGCATCAATCCGCCTGGCTATTGATTGCGCTTCTTTGAGAGAATCTCCCGGGTGTCGTATTCCAATCTTAATGCGTCGGACTTTCATAGCTTCCCTTCCAGAACGTGTCGAACATCCGTGGCGAAATCGTCGAGCAGTTCTTCAAGCCCTTGAAAGATGTATGGGGCTTCTTGTCCACGGATATGTCGGTGATGCCCTTTCCCAGGGTGAATATCATACCCAATAATTTCCGTTCCATTTTCAGGATTGACCAAATAGCACGAGTACTTGACGCCCTCTCTATAAGTTCGCGTGACTGGGACTTCATGTATCCGAATCTCTCTCAGCAGCCCGCCGGGCAGATAGTCCTTGAGGTATAATAGCTGACGGGCCTTCGGCATTCTGATGGTATTTTACACCATCACCTGGATTTGTCCAAGACTCCTTCTCCCTCTGTAGACAGGTCCGGCCAGGCACCCTACATTAGCCGGAAGGAGGGACAGCATGACCTGGCGGTTAGCGGTAGACATTGGTGGGACGTTTACTGATGTTGTTGCGCTCGAAGAGACCAGCGGGACGCTACGTTTGGCAAAAGTGCGCAGCACGCCGGACGACCCGGCCCAGGGCTTTGTGAACGGTCTTGAGCATATCACGCGGCACGGGGAGATCGCGGCTCATGAGGTGAATGCGGTCTTTCACGGTACGACCGTTGCCACCAACGCCATCCTGGAGCGCAAGTATTCGGAGCTCGGCCTGATTATCACCGCCGGCTACCGGGAAGCCCTGGAGTGCGCGCGCCAGACCGTCCCCGGAGAATTTGGGGACATCACCTGGTGGATCAAACCGCCACGGGTGGTGCCACTCGAACGCATCCGTGAGATCAACGCCCGGATGGATGTCCGGGGCATGGTCACCCAGGCGCTGGACCGGGACGAGGTAGCGGCCATTGCCCAGGACTTCAAGACGCGCGGCATTCAGGCCGTGGCCGTTTCCTTATTGCACTCCTACCGCAACCCGGCGCACGAGGAAGAAGTCCGACGCACTATTCACGAGGTGTATCCGGACTGCCTTATTTCCATTTCGTCGGACATCTTACGCGAATACCGCGAGTACGAACGGACCAATACGACCTGTTTGAACACCGCGCTGATGCCCCTCCTGTCCGCGTATCATACCCGGATTGAGCAGCACCTGCGCGAACAGGACATCAGCGCACCGTTTTACATCATGCGCTCGAGCGGCGGACTGGCCCAGGCCCAGGAGGTCGCCCGCTTGCCGATTGCCGCAGCCCTGTCCGGCCCGGCCGCGGGCGTGATTGCCGCTACCCATTTTGGAACGCTGAGCGGCAACCAGGACATTATTACCCTTGATATGGGCGGCACCTCGACGGATATTTGCCTGGTCGAAGGCGGCCAGCCGCGCATGCTGACTGAGGGCAAGGTCGATATCTATGACCTCAAAACGCCTATGATCGAGCTACATACCGTCGGGGCCGGCGGCGGGTCGATTGCCTGGCTGGCGGGCGGGCGGAGCCTGAAAGTGGGCCCGGACAGCGCGGGCGCAAATCCCGGGCCGGCCTGCTACGGTCGGGGCGGCAGCCAGCCGACGGTGACGGATGCCAATCTGGTGCTGGGCCGTATCACGCCGACCATCGCCGGGGGCAGCGTCGCCCTGAATCTCGGTCAGGCCACCCAGGCTATCGCCGAACTTGCCGCGGGCCTCAAACTCGATACGGTCGCCGCGGCGGAAGGCGTTCTGCGCATTGCTATTGAAAATATCGCGGCCGGTATTCGGACCGTCTCGGTGAAGCGCGGGCGCGACCCGCGCAGCTATGCCCTGGTCGCGTTCGGCGGAGCGGGACCGCTGCACGCCTGTTATCTCGCCGACTGGCTCGGCATGCAGCAGGTCATTATCCCGCCCAACCCCGGCGTGACTTCGGCCTACGGCCTGCTGCTGACCGATGTGCGCGTCGATCTGGTGCATACGGATGTCCAGCGTGAGGACCGCCTGGATGTGGACCGGATTGCGGCCGAGATTCAGGACCTGGAGCGCCGCGTGACCGCCCGTCTGGAGGACGAGGGCCTGCTCACTCAAGAGACCCGTCTCGATCATTTTGTGGACATGCGCTACGCCGGCCAGGCCTACGAGATTCGGGTGCCCCTCTCGATTGATCCGGCAACACCGGACATCCACACCCATATTCAGGCTGCTATCACCACGTTTCACGCCAGCCATAAGGATCGCTACGGCTATTCCTATGCGGGCAAGGAACTGGTCGAGTTGGTCAACGTGGGCGTCACCGGGCTGGGGCTGCTCACACGCCCCCACGTGCCGGAGGCGCAACCGGCAGGCAAGAGCCCGGAGCAGGCCCGGACGGGCCAGACCGCGGTCTATTTCTCCAAAAGCACACTGGATACTCCGGTGTACGATCGGTCTTCGTTGCAAACGGGTAACGAGCTGAGCGGTCCGGCCATCATCCAGCAGTACGACGCCACCACGGTTGTGGAACCGGGCTGGAGCGGCCGGGTGGACCAGTGGGGGACGCTGCGGCTTGAGCGCACGCACTAAAGAAACGCATTGACACGGAGTGTCAGCATGGCCGACCACAAACAGTTTTCACAAACCTATTATGACAAAGCCGATGAGGACGTCGCCTTTCAGGACTACGCCCCCTTTCGGTACGGCCGGGTTGCCCAGGACCCCGACGCGATCAGCCGCATCGACGTGCTGAGAAAAACCCTGGACCCCATCCTGGTCGATATCGTGGACGGTGGCATTGAAGCCGCCATTATGGAAGCCGAGGCTGCGGTCGAGCGGACCGCCCGTTCGACCATTATCCGCGAACAGCACGACTACCGCGCCTCGCTCAACACGCTCGACTGTCTGTCGGTCTCGCGCGTTTCCTGGGCCGCCACCGCTGACCCGATTCGGATGAAGTTTTCGATTGAACGCATCCATGCGGGCGATGTGTTCATCTACAACGATGTCTATGAGTCGGCCGGAACGATCGGACACCTGCCGGACTATTGCGTGGTCACACCCATTTTTTGGAACGAGCGGCTGATTGGATTTGCGCAGATTTTCGGCCATGTCAACGATGTGGGCGGCCGTATGGCGGGCTCCTGGCCGAGCACCTCGACCAGTATTTTTGAGGAGGGCACCATCTGTCCGCCGGTCAAGCTGTACGAAAAGGGTCAGCTCAACGAGGGGCTGTACGATATCCTGCTGCGGAACAGTCGTTTTCCCGAGGACCTGCGGGGCGACATCGATGCCTTTGTGGGCGCAAACGAGGTCATCCGCCGCCGGGTGACGGAATTATGCGATCGTTTTGGCGTCAATGAGGTGGAAGCCGCGTTTTATGAAATTCTCGACCGCTGCGCCGAGGTGGTGCGCGAGAAGGGCCTGCCCCTGTTCCCGGAGGGAGAATTCATCGGCGAGGATTTTATTGAGAACGACGGCCTGACCCTGGACAAGCCGGTCAAGCTCCAGATCACCATGCGCAAGTATGCGGACAAGATGGTACTGGATTTCGCCGGCACCAGTCCCCAGGCCAAGGGGCCGATCAACTGGCCGGTCGACGGCCGTCATTACTCAAAATGGCTCGGCGCGTTCTTTAAGGCGCAGATTCCCGGCATCATCATTAACGAGGGCGTGACCCAGGTGTTTCGCTGTCGTATTCCACAGGGGACCATTCTGAGCCCGGAGTTTCCGGCTCCGGTGGTGAGCCGCATGACCTGTATGCTGCGCATGATCAGCGCCTACACCGTCGCCCTGGCCAAAGCCTTTGACGGCGAGGTGGTGGCCGACATGCAGAACATTCAGATCTACGGCCTGTGCGGACAGGACTTTGAGGGCCGATTGTTTCTGATGCGGGAAATTTTTGGGGCGGGTTCGGGCGCCCGGCCGTATGCGGACGGCACCGACGCCGTGGATTTGGTGCCCTACTCCAAAAACCTGCCGGCGGAATTCATCGAGCAGCGCTTCCCGGTTGAAGTCCTGCGGGTTGGTCTGGCGACCGATTCGGGCGGAGCCGGGAAATATCGCGGCGGGCTGGGCTATGAGAAAGAGATACGCACCCTGGTTGACGGCTATTATCTGACGGTCACGGAGCGGACCGCCTTTGCCTGCACGGGCATCAAAGGCGGCAAGTGGGGCGCGCCGAGTTCGTCCGTCAAGAACCCCGGCACCCCGGAGGAAGAGACGGTCTACTTCAGCCGGGATGCTATTCCAGTGAAAGCAGGAGACATTATTCGCCTCACCACCCCAGGCGGTGGCGGCTGGGGCGACCCCCTGGAGCGCGATATCGACGCCGTGCGTATGGATGTGGTGCGCAAGCTCGTCTCGCCCGAGCGCGCCGAGCGGGATTACGGCGTCGTCCTGGACCCGATCACGCACGAGGTCGATCAATCGGCCACAGCCCAACTCCGCAAACAACTGGCCGAAGAGCGCGGCCCGGTCAAGCTGATCGATCGCGGACCGTATGCTGAGACGTTAATCAAAAAGGGCTTGCTGGACGTCTCCGACCCCGAGCTTGAGTGTCTCGACTGCGCCGACGACGCGGTGCTGGATCACTACTGGAAGGATTTGTATAAGTACACCCCGCGACCAATGGGGGGAGCGTAAATCTGCCCCCTCTCCCCTGAGGGGAGAGGGCTGGGGTGAGGGGGAATGCAAACCGACTATTCCTCATGCTGACGGAGAATCTTCGCGTCTAACAGGTCTTTTTCTCTTCCGCTGGCCTCTTTGTTTGCAATCAAATCTGTACGGGATAAGACCGGAATTGCTAGTGCTTCGATATCTACATGTGCAGCGTTTCGAGCGGCTTCAGCGAATTCCAGTCCGCTGATACCGGTCATAATATCAATCCGGCGTGGAGCAACACCAATCTGAAATACCACGTCGGGATGTGAAAAATCCTGCGGTGTCACATCCCGGAGGGGAGCGCCAAACGCTGCCAGCACGGTGTAGACACGCTGTGCATTATCGGGCGAGGGACGCACCCAAATGTCCATATCTCCTGTCGCACGCGGATGGCCATGAGCCGCAAGCGCATAGGCCCCAACCAGAAGGAACTCAACGTCGGCGTCTAACAAGCGTTGCAACATCTCTTTGTAGTCTTCGTTGAGCATCAGCCTGTTTCATGAAGGACCACGTCTCGCGGGTAATCGGCCATACCAGGGCGATTCGGGTCGCGGGGTCGCCTTTGACATACCCGTCATCGTCAGCTTCCAGGCGTGTCAGGCGCGTGACAGAACGGTCGAGTTTTGTTGCCTCCATCGTCTTTAGCCGCTTTTGCTTCAGCCGTATGGGGGTGGTTAAGCGCCGGCCCCGGCTCCCTCCACAAGCCCTGGCCTAATTTTTTTCAATTCGCCCCTGAGACGCTGCTCCGCGTGCCAGACATCATAGTTCTGCTGCATCCGAAGCCAGAGCCCAGGGCCGTTGCCGGCAAGTTTACCAAGCCGAAGTGCCATCTCAGTCGAGACCGGATGGGTACAAGCGAGTACCCGGTGAAGCTGCTGACGCGACACTCTGAGGCGGCGGGCCGCTTCGCTAATGGAGAGGCTCAAAGCCGGTAAAACGTCCTCTCGCACCACTTCACCAGGATGGATGGGAGGGCGTTTCAGCGGACGCTTGATGGTATATTCTGCCATACTGCTATAGTTTTTGTTTTAGCCGTAGGTCGGATTAGCGTAGCGTAATCCGACATCCTCTCTGGCATAGAAAAGAATCTCTAGCGCGGTTTACGATAGGTTGTAGCCATGCCATTGCGCGCTCGTCATGCCGGACGTGATCCGGCATCCAGCGGGCGGAGGAGGCTGGGGGCTTGGATTCCTGCTTTCGCAGGAATAACGAGCGGCTACACAGAATCGCAATCTGCTCTAGCATGGCGGCTTATCACCTGTTTCGATGTGTCCCTTTGAACTTCCTGCCGTTGACCTTGCCCTTATGTCTGACCGTACCACCAGGGAACACCTCGATTGTACCCTTATGGCGGTTACCGAGACTGTCTTTGTATTTATAGGTGTGACGACTGTACTCACCCACACTGTAGCTCTTGCTCTGCGATTTGTATGTATAATCCGGCAACAATGGACTCGGACGCGAACTGCGGTATTTACCCTTGGTTACGGTCGTCCCGCCGGGCAGGACCTGGGTCTTGCTCTTGTAGCGGTTGCCGAGGCTGTCTTTGTACTTGTACGTGTGACGGCTGTAATCCCCGACGCTGTAGCTCTTGCTCTGTGATTTGTACGTGTAGTTCGGCAACGATGGACTTGTATACGATGGACTGCGGTAGGAACTGGAATACGGACTCGTATACGAAGGGCTGCTACGGGGGCTGGAATACGGCCGGCTGTATGGATCAGCCAGCACTGACTCGGGAACGATTGGAACGAGCGCAAATGCAGCGACAAGAAGTATCCGAGCCACGGTTTTGATGCTGTTCGGTATGCTGTTCATTACGTTCCGCCTCTCTTCAATGTCTACCGTAAATGTTATGAGGCTCACTTTACGCCTCACGGCGGTTGAACTCCAACGCTTCTTGCAGCGTTATCTTGAGCGTATCGAGCAATTCCGCTTTCGTTCGCTCTTGGCAATTGACGCCTGGAAGCTCTTCAATCCAGCCGATCCACCACGGGCCGGACTGTTTGACTACTGCGGTGTACGTTTCCCACATGGATTAATCCTGCCAAAAATTAGGATAGAAAGTTTCGAGATTCCATCCATCTGCGAGCCTCTTAAGATGTTCCAATCCATTGTCTTCAAGAGGAATATTGTTAGCAAGGGCGAAATAACGGTTCTGTGAAATATCCAGAATTTTTCCGACAGAACGTGACCATGTCGGATCAAAATGTACATCCCCTCTTCTAACCCATACATGTATTCTAGGCCGGTTGTCAGGCGGATCATCTTCTGGACCTAGCACCCATTTAGGGAATACGGGAAAAGCAAAGCCGCCGACTATATGCCAATCTGATTCGCCACGAGCATTCATACCTTCTACAATCCATCGACTATTGGCCTCGCACGTGAAGGCACCCATTGGTTTTTCCTTCCATGTATCGCCGACCTCAAAGACTTCGGGTGGTGGAATCTTCATGCAGACAGATACGAGTCTTCCAGCATTTACGCAATCTTCAATTGACCCCGCCACAGGCTATCCTCCAATTTGAATGTTAACCAACTCTCGACCTTCGTTTATCGTTCATCACTTAATTGTTCACTGCAAGCCACATAATTGCTCAGCCGCAGGTTAGGTTAGCAGAACGTAATCCGACATCTTCCGTATGCTACGGTGATTCTGTAAACATCGTTGTGAACGGCCCTCAGTCATATTGCAGGTCGTTCAGCCGCCAATAGGCGTCCGTGCCTTTCAGCTTCTCGTTCTCCTGCATCAAGTCAAAAGCGGTCTTACCATCATTGGTCTCGGCCTTGGGGTCGGCTCCAGCATCCAGTAACGCCATTACCACCTTCGGGGCTTTACTGAACGTCACCGCTTTATGCAGCGGGGTCAAGCCGTTCTTGTCCCGTGCTTCGATATCCGCCCCGGCTTCCACTAGTGCCTTCGCCACCGCCGGATTGCCACTAGACTGCGCCGCTACATGCAGCGGGGTTAAACCGCCCTTATCTTGAGCCTGAACATCTACCCCGGCCTCCACCAACGTCTTCACCATCGCTGGATCTTCAGTACGTGCCGCCCGATGTAACGGAGTAGAGCCTTGCTCAGTCCGCGTCTGGACATCCGCCCCCGCCTCCACCAACACCATCATGGTTGCCTGATTTTTCTTACTTTTTATCGCTAGATGCATAGGGGTCCGGCCGTCCTCATTCCGAGCCTGAATATCTGCCCCAGCTTCCACCAATACCCTCACCACCGCTGGATTTTCATTAGACTCCACCGCCTTATGTAACGGGGTATTGCCCAACTCGTTCCGGGCCTCGATATCCGCTCCCGCTTCTACCAATGCCCTCGCTACCGCCGGATTTTCATTAAACCCTGCTGCCCAATGCAGTAGAGTGTTGCCAATATCGTCGTTCTGGTCCCTCGCCTGAACATCCGCCCCGGCTTCGACCAAGGCCCTCACAACGGCTGGGTCTTTATTAAACCACACCGCTCTATGCAACGGGAATGAACGGGAATGGTGATGCGACCGGGCTTGCACCTCCGCTCCGGCTTCCAATAATGCCTTCACTACGGCCAAGGGCATCATCTCCGCCGCCCTATGTAGCGGGGTCTCGCCACTCTTAGACCGAGCTTGAACATTCGCTCCAGCTTCTACTAACGCCATTACTACGGACGGATTTCCCCCAAGGCCCGTCGCCTTATGTAGTGGGGTCTGGCCGTTCTCATTCTGCGCTTCGATATCCGCCCCCGCTTCTACCAACAGCTTAGCCACGGCCCGATTTTTATTACGCGTTGCCTTATGCAGCGGAGTCTCACCCCCACTCAGCCCTCCTCCAGTCCGGGCATTGATATCCGCCCCGGCTTCTACCAAAACCGTCACCACCTCCGGATTTTCATTATACTCTGCCGCCTGATGCAGCGGAGTCTCGCCGTCTCCAGTCCGTGCCTTGATATCCGCCCCGGCTTCCACCAACACCGACACTACCGCCGGATTTTCATTCCATGCCGCCTGATGCAGCGGAGTCTCGCCGTCTCCAGTCCGTGCCTTGATATCCGCCCCGGCTTCCACCAACACCGACACTACCGCCGGATTTTCATTCCATGCCGCCTGATGCAGCGGGGTCTCACCACTCTTGGACCGGGCTTGAACATTCGCTCCGGCTTCTACTAATGCTGTCACCGCCTCTGGATTTCCATTAAGTGCCGCCATATGTAGCGGAGTCCCGCCGTTCTCCGTTCGGGCTTGAACGTCAGCTCCATTTTCCAGCTCGGCTTGCACTTCCGTCAATGTGGCAGATTGCCAAAACTCTTCCGAGAAGAATGCGTCCATAGGTTCTCTGTCTCCTTGCCCTTCCCAAAAAACGCAGGTCCTTAAAATTCAACCCCACCGAATCCGTCGATATCGTTTGCCGCACGTCACGACTTGACCATCGGCCACGACCACGTAGTCGCGCCAGTGTCCTTCAAGCCGCCGCGAAACGGCTTTCCCTTTTGAACGAAAAACTCGCCGCCTGCCACGATTGCCGAAGTAGAATATTTCGCCACCACGGCCGGCGGGTGCTCGTTCGCCATAGTCGAGAAGCAGACTCATAACGATTGGCGGTATAGCGCGCTGTTGCATTCGGACTTTAGCGTGAGCCGTGTACATGAATCCTCCCCCAGGTTACTCTTCACCGTTGTCTTCCTTGTCGGAAAGGAGCCAGCCCAACCCAGCGGCAGCAATTGCTCCAAGCAAACCTAACCGGATCGGACTGACTGCGAAGGATGGGGCAGTAAGCCCAACGCCAGCCATTACGCCCATAGAAGGCGTTGGACTGACGAGTTTTTTCAGCATCTCCTTGGCCTCCGTATTCCCAGCTTCAGCCTCAAGGACAGTTCGATATAGGATATCAAGCCGTTCCTTTTGTCTCCCTCTCGGTACGACCTCATCCTTCATCCAGCGAGACAGAGAAGATGGGGCAACGTCCAGCAGCTTAGCGAGATGGGCCGGCCTGACGGGCGCGTCCGCTGGCTTGCCTGGTATTTCCAGCGGTTTGAGTGCCCCTTGTATTCTCTTTAATTTCTTGGAAACTAACGTCCTCATTTTTGCCACCTACCACCCCCCTAGGGGTTGCATTAAGTAGTTCCACTCCAAGCCTGAATGGAACATACTGCTCTATTCCCTTCATGTCAAGCCTTTTTCGGTCCTTCGTCTGCTGTAATCGAGAAGAGAATTTACGGCGCCAATTTTATGCGCAAACAGGGAGATGAGGCGGGGTTTCAATCAACCCTTTGAATTCAAAGGATTTTTGAGCCCCCAGCATGACAAAACTGGGCAAAAAGTGGAGGCTGGGCTGACAAAGAATGAAGCCTGGATTCCCGCTTTCACAGGAATCCAGGCGGAAGCGGTGGGGAGGAATGCGGACGAAACAACCGGCCTAGGCCGCCTTTGCCTCAACGTCCCACTGCCGGAGTTCGGGAATGACTTTTTGCGCGATTAAACGCTGCGAGCGCTCGGCATCTTCGAACGGCATCCCGGCTCCGCGAAAACCGAAGATCAGATCAAACCGTCCGACCACCTCTCGCCAGTGGGACAGCTTGTCCAGAATCTGCTGCGGGGTGCCCCAGGCCTGGGCGTTGACATACATCTCGGCCATGCCCTCAAGGCCCAACTCGCGTAGCGTGTCCACTGCATCGCCGTAGGCTTCGTAGCCTTTGGCCTGCTTGAAGTGGTCGCCCATGAGTTCGTAATGGTGCATGGCCGACAGCAGATAGCCGGCGATATGCTTGTGAGCCAGTTCCTCGGCACGGCCGGCATCCTCGTGGCAGACCGATATGCCGGCCATCATGGGCGGGGGTGCATCAACGCCGTGGAGTTCGCGAAACAGGGCCCGATAGGGCTCAAAGTCCGCGTTGTGCTCTTCAATCGATTTTTGGGTGAAGACCATCATCTGGGCGCGGTGCTTGGCCGCTTCCAGGGCCGAATCGGGCGACATCGCCACCTGGGTCGTGCGGCCCTTGAAGGTTCGCGTAGGCTTGGGCCGAATCGGCGCCCGTGGTTGCTTGTAGTATTTACCGTTGCCCTCAATGATGCCGGTCTCCAGGGCGTTGAGAATCATGGGCACGGCTTCGTCGAAGCGCTCTCGCGAGGTGTCCATATCTATGCCGAACTGGTCATACTCACGGCGTGACAGGCCACGGCCCATGCCAAAAATCACCCGGCCGTTCGACAGCTCGTCCAACAGCGCGACCTTCTCGGCCGAACGCAACGGCGTATTCCACGGCACGATCACCGCACCGGTGGCCAGCTTGAGCCGGGTGGTGAGGGCCGCAAGATGGCCCAGATAGACGGCATTATCGGGACAAAAGGAGTAGTCCTCAAAATGATGCTCCACCGACCAGTGCGCGTCATAGCCGAGTTCCTCTAACTGCGAGGCCAACGCCAACTCTTCCCGGTAGACCTGACTGTCGGTCACACTGTCGTCATAGCCATAGCGTTGAAAGAGCGCGATTGTCCCGATTTGCATAACACACCCTCCTGTTGTTGATTGCTTTTGTACTCAGTCCGACTGCAAAGGGTTCAGACGCGAAGAGGCATCCGAACCTTTCAACTCATCGTTCTGCTGTATCAGGTCAAAGGCAGTCGTGCCGGCGGCAGTCTTGGCTGCGGGGTTGGCTCCGGCGTCCAGCAGGGCGATCACTATCGCCGAGGTACCACTGAGCATCGCTGCCGCGTGTAACGGGCTCCTGCCCTCCTCGTCCCGTGCCTCGATATCTACCCCCGCAGCCAAGAGGGTTGTCACGATCGCCGGCGTCTCACTGAATATCGCCGCTTTATGCAACGGGGTCATGCCGAGCTTATCCCGCGCCTCGATCTCTGCCCCCGCAGCCAATAATGTCGTCACCATCGCCGGCGTCTCACTCGACTCCGCCGCCCCGTGCAGCGGGGTCATACCGAGCTTATCCCGCGCCTCGATATCCGCCCCCGCAGCCAAGAGGGTCGTCACGATCACCGGTGTGTCGTTGAATATCGCCGCCATATGCAGCGGGGTCCAGCCGTACTCGTCCTGCGCCTCCAACTCGGCCCCCGCAGCCAATAATGTCGTCACCATCGCCGGCGTCCGACTCGACTGCGCCGCCCCGTGCAGAAGAGTCCAGCCGTTCGCATCCTGCGCCTTGATATCCGCCCCTGCTTCCAATAACGTCGTCACCATCGCCGGCGTCTCACTGAACGCTACCGCCCTGTCGAGCGGAGTCCAATCGTTCGCATCCTGCGCCTTGATATCCGCCCCTGCTTCCAATAACGTCGTCACCATCGCCGGCGTCCGACTTGACTCCGCCGCTCCATGCAGCGGGGTCCTGCCCTCCTTATCTCGCGCCTCCAGTTCGGCCCCCGCAGCCAATAATGTCGTCACGATCGCCGGCGTGTCGTTGAATATCGCCACCATATGCAGCGGGGTCCAGCCGTACTCGTCCTGCGCCTCCAGCTCGGCCCCCGCAGCCAGCAAGATCCTGATGATCGCCGAGGTCTTATTCGACCGCACCGCTCCATGCAGTGGGGTCCGGCCCTTCTTATCCCGCGCCTCCAACTCGGCCCCCGCAGCCAGCAAGATCTTGACGATCGCCGGCGTGTCACTCGACTGCACCGCCATATGCAACGGGGTCCAGCCGTACGTATCCCGGGCCTTCACATCCGCCCCCGCAGCCAGCAAGGTCTTGACTGTCGCCGAAGTCTGACTCGACTGCGCCGCCATATGCAACGGAGTCCAGCCGTACGCATCCCGCGCCTTCACATCCGCCCCATTCCTTAGTTCGGCTTGCACCTCTGCCGGTGTGGCGGATTTCCAGAACTCCTCCGAGAAGAATATGGTCATAGACCCTGTCTATCCTTGACCTTTCCAAGAAGGTTGGAATCGATTTTCTTAGCCTGCCGGTTTCAGCTTGCCGCCGTGCGCCTGCATATACGCGACAAGACGTTGGCATTCCTCGTCAGAAACTTTGTCTTCCAGCAGACTGATCCGGTCACCCTCAAAGACGGCCCGCTCCTCGCCTTCCATACGGCAGTCGGGCGCGCCGTCCAGGGTGAAGGTCGCCGCCCAGCGCATCCAGACTTCACCGTTCTTTTCCATTGGTCCCTCAAGGAACTCAACCCGACGCGAGGTAAAACGGCGGTCGAAGCCATTGACCGCAGCCTGAAAATCGCGCAGGACCGTGGCGCGGCCTTCATGCCGTCCACCGAGCGGCGGCCCGGCAACAAAGTCGTACACCGCGTCCTCGGTAAAATAGGGCTCAAGCAGCGACCAGTCATCGCTGTCATACGCGTCTTCAAAAGCCTGTGCATATTCCAGGAACCGTTCGACAACGCCCATGGGCTGATCTCCTTTTTCTCTCAGGTCGGTTTGGCTCACTCGTTTGAGCTGCCTGAATTATCTGCATTAGAGGAACCCTCACCCTGGCCCTCTCCCAGAGGGAGAGGGGAAGAGGAGCCGAGCCCCTACCCTTTTGTTGCCACCACGGTCCAGGTACTGCTCACCGTGGCAACGATTTCATCTTGCGCATTGCGTATGCTCGCTTCAACAAAGGCGACCCGCTGGCCCTTGCGCAGGACTTTGCCGGCTCCTGTGACCAGGCCCTTTTTGACCGGCTTGAGAAAGCTGATTTTCAGTTCCGCGGTCGTGGCAAATTCGCCCTCATCCATGACCGACCCGATAGCGCTGCTCAGCAGCTCGTCCGCAAAAACGCTCAGATAGCCACCGGCCACATAGCCGAACGGATTCAGCACGCGCGGCTGGCTGGCATCCCATTCCCATTCGGACGTACCGGGACCAAACCGCACCGGCCGCAGACCGATCTCCCGGTGTGCCTGGGTGACATACTCTTCGGGCCGATTTTCGCGCAGGGCGGCATTCAGTTTTTCGACAGGAGAAAGCATACTTCCTCGTACCACCTTTTGAGCGTCTTCTCAAAAGGGTAGCCGCGTGCGGTGATTTAAAGAGTAAACGTGTCCTCCAATAGATATGAGATGCTGGACACGTTTACTCTTTACCGGCAGTATGAGCAGCCCGGAGATACGCATGCTCAAGGATATACTCACTGCCCGTCTGGCCGAGGTGAAAGAGAGTGGATTGTATCGTCGCTTGCGGGCAGTCGAGAGTGCGCAGGACGCGGCCATTATCCTTGAAGGCCAAGAGGTGTTGCTGTTTTCTTCCAACAACTACTTGGGTTTAGCTAATCACCCGGCCCTCAAGCAGGCGGCCCGAGAGGCGACCCAGCAATACGGCTGTGGCAGTGGCGCTTCGCGCCTGATTTCCGGCTCCATGGCGGTCCATCACGAGTTGGAACAGCGCCTGGCGACACTCAAAAAAACGGAGGCCGCCCTTGTTTTTCCGACGGGCTATCACGCCAATATCGGGGTGCTGTCGGCCCTGATGGGAGCGGGCGATACGATCTTGAGCGACGGCCTGAATCACGCCAGCATCATCGATGGCTGCCGTTTGTCGCGGGCTGATACTCGCGTCTATCGTCACGCCGACAGCGCACATCTGGCTGAACTGCTGCAAGCCTGTCCACCGACCGGCCAGCGCCTGATTGTGACGGACAGCGTGTTCAGCATGGACGGCGACCTGGCCCCACTGGCGGAGATTGTCGGCCTGGCCCGGCAGTATGACGCCTGGGTGATGGTTGATGAGGCCCACGCCACCGGCGTGTTCGGACCGCACGGCGGTGGCCTGGTTGAAGAACTCGGCCTGGCCGGGCAGGTCGATATCCGGATGGGGACCTTGGGCAAGGCGCTGGGCTGCGTGGGCGCCTTTGTGGCTGGCAGTCACGAGCTGATTGACTGGCTGGTGAATCGGGCGCGGAGTTTCATCTATACCACGGCGATTCCGCCCGCGATGGCGGCGGCGGTACTCGCCGCCCTCGACATTGTGGAGCAGGAGCCTGAACGACGCCAGCAGTTGTGGGACAACACCCGGTTTCTGTCTGACGGACTCCATTCGCTCGGCTATACGCTGGGTGCGACCCGCTCGCAGATTCTGCCGGTGATCATCGGCGAGGCGCGCGAGACTATGGTCGTGGCCCAGGCCATCCTCCAGCGGGGTGTCTTTGCCCACGGCATCCGCCCGCCGACCGTTCCGGCAGGCAGCTCGCGTATTCGCGTGACCCCGATGGCAACCCACACCCAGGACCAGCTGTCACGCACGCTGGACGCCTTTGCCGCGGCCGGCAGGGAGGTCGGGATACGGTGAGCACTCCGTCGTATGCCGACCTCAAAGCCTGGGATCATGCCTATGTGTGGCATCCGTTTACCCAGATGCAGGACTGGTTGCAGGAAGACCCGATCATTATTGCCAGCGGCGAGGGCAATTATGTAATTGACGTCAACGGCAGGCGCTATCTGGACGGGGTCTCGTCGTTGTGGTGCAACGTGCATGGCCATGCCCATCCCCGCCTCAACCGGGCCATTACCGAGCAGGTCAGCCGGATATCGCATTCGACCATGCTCGGGCTGGCCAATATCCCGTCCATCCTGCTGGCCAAAAAACTGGTTGAGCTGGCGCCGTCCGGGCTGACCCGTGTGTTCTATTCGGACGCGGGGGCGACCGCTACGGAAATCGCGCTCAAACTGGCGTTTCAGTACTGGCAGTTGCGCGGAGAAACTCGACGCACGAAATTTGCCTCCTTAGTCGAGGCCTACCACGGCGATACCCTGGGCGCGGTCAGCGTGGGTTACTCCGAACTCTTTCATCATTTTTATCGACCCCTTTTGGCAGATACGGTCCGGCTGACCCCGCCACATGTGTTTCGCTTTGTCCGCGGCATGTCGGCCGAGCAGGCGCTGGCCGCGGCCCAGGAAGAAGCCGAACACACCCTCGCCCGGCAGCAGGCCGAGCTGGCCGCCGTGATTATAGAACCCCTCATGCAGGGTGCGGCCGGGATGTGGGCGCATTCGGTCGAATATGTACGCACCCTGCGACAACTCACCCAGCAGCACGGCATCCTCTTGATCTGTGATGAGGTGGCCACCGGGTTCGGCCGCACCGGAAAAATGTTTGCCTGCGAACATACCGCCATCAGCCCGGACTTGTTCTGCCTGGCCAAGGGCATTAGCGGCGGCTATCTACCGCTCGCGGCCACCCTGGCCACCGAGGAAATTTTTTCCGCCTTTCTCGCGCCCTACGAAGAGTTCAAAACTTTTTTTCATGGCCATACGTATACCGGCAATCCCGTGGCCTGCGCTGCGGCCCTGGCCAGCCTGGAGGTTTTTGCCGAAGAGCGGGTCCTTGAGCGCCTGCAACCCAAGATCGCCCTGCTGACCCACCGCCTGCGGACCGACATTGCCGCTCTCCCCCACGTGGCCGATATTCGACACTGGGGCCTGATGGTCGGGATCGAATTGATGCGCGACCCGGTCAAAAAGGTCGCCTATGATCCCGCCGAGAAGATCGGTATGCGGGTCATCCGGGAAGCGCGCAAACACGGTGTGATGATTCGGCCCTTGGGCAGCAGCATCATTCTCATGCCGCCGCTCAGCATCACCCAGGAGGAATTGTCACACCTGCTCGATGTCGTCCACGGCGCCATTCAGAGTGTCACATGACCGGCCTGTTTATCACCGGCACGGATACCGGCATCGGCAAGACCCTGGTGGGCTGTGGCCTTGCCGCGGCCCTGACCGCTCAAGGCAAGCGGGTCGGCGTGCTCAAGCCGACAGAAACGGGCTGCGACGAACGAGACGGGGTCTTGTATCCGGACGACGCCCTGCGCCTGGCCGGCTATGCCCGCAGCAGCCTACCGCTTGAGACCCTCTGTCCCTACCGTTTCTCCCCACCGGTCGCCCCGAGCGTCGCCGCCGAGCAGGCCGGCGTGACCATTCGGCCGGAACGGATTGTCGAGGTGTTTCATGCGATTGCCGACCGGCACGAGGTGACGCTGGTCGAGGGCGCCGGCGGCTTATTGGTTCCGCTCGTGGGCCGTTATGCATTTGCCGACCTGGCCCGCGACCTCGGTATTCCGATTCTCGTCGTGGTCGGCTCAAAGCTGGGCGCGTTGAATCATACCCTGCTGACGCTGGACTGCATTGCGGCCCGCGCCTTACCCCTGGCCGGCTATATCCTCAACCATCCGACCCCGACCACGGATGACGCCACCACAACCAACGCCGCGACCCTGGCCGGCCTGACCGATGTACCCTGCCGGGGCAGTATTCCCCATCTTTCGTTGAGTGAAGATATCGACCGGGAGCGCGCGAGGCTGGGCGAGCTGTTCTCCACAGCAGTTGATCTTCCCGGACTGCTCGGATAGAGCAGAGTCCTGCCCAGCACGTTTGAACGGAAAGGGAAAGTATGAACAATTTCTCGCACTTCGCGACCCAATCATTAGCCGGCGAGTTACTGTCGCGTGAGGACGCCTTCGCGGTTCTGCGCACGGCCGACGAGGAGTTATCCGACCTGCTGCAGGCGGCCTTCACGGTGCGGGAAAGATTCTTTGGGCGCAGGGTCAAGATCTGCGTCTTACAAAACGCCCGCAGCGGCTTGTGTCCGGAAGATTGCAATTACTGTTCGCAGTCCTCCATCTCCAAGGCCCCGATCGACAAATACCGCCTGCTCTCGACGGACGAACTACTTGCCGGTGCGCGCAAGGCCGCTCAGGCGGGCGCCCGGCGCTATTGCATGGTCGCCAGCGGGCGCGGCCCCAGCGAGCGCGATATTACCCATCTGAGCGCGGCCACACACCGGATCAAAGCCGAGTTTCCCGGCCTGGAGATTTGTGTCTCGCTGGGGCTCATGAGTGAACCCCAGGCGCGCGCGCTCAAAGACTCGGGCGTCGGCTGGGTCAACCATAACCTCAACACCAGCCGTGAGTTTTACGCCCAGATCTGCTCGACGCATACCTATGCGGACCGGGTCGAGACCGTCAAAAACGTCAAGCGAGCCGGGCTGTCCACGTGTAGCGGCGGCATTATCGGCATGGGTGAAAAGGACGAGGACGTCGTTGAGTTAGCCTACGCCGTCCGGGCGCTGGACATTGACTCCGTGCCGGTCAATTTCCTGTATCCCATCGACGGCACGCCGCTCGGCTCGCGTAAGGATTTCAATCCCGTTCGCGGGCTCAAGGCGCTGTGCCTGATGCGCTTCCTGAATCCGCGCAGCGAAATCCGCATGGCCGCGGGACGCGAACTCTATCTCGGCCACTGGTCGGGCCTGGCCTTCTATCCGGCCAACTCGATTTTTGTCGAAGGCTATCTCACCACTCCGGGTCAGCAGGCCCGAGACGCCCATCAACTCGTTGAAGCCGCCGGGTTTGAGGTAGAGAAAGAAGACCTGCCAGGCGAAGACGCACGCAGTGGAGCGTAAGCTCTCCCTCTACACCTCCTTCCCCTCTACTCCCCCACGCCCAGGAACTTGAGCCGTCTCGGCATAGCTGGTAGGCGTGCCAGGGAGGGGGATAGCTTATGCGTACATCTCTGGGTTGGCTGGTGACTGCCTGTCTGGTGCTCTTGAGCGTTCCGACGCAGGCCGAAGAAAAGCAGCCGACCATCCGCTTCGGGCTGCAAGTCGCACAACAGCAAACCACGGTCGCAGAACTCAAGGACGTGTGGCAGGAAGCCGAAGCCCTGGGTTTCGATACCCTGTGGGTGAACGACCACCTGCTGCCCAGCGTGGGTCCGTCAGACGGGTCCATGCTGGAGTCCTGGACCCTGCTCGGGGCGATGGCGGTCTCCACCTCAAAGATTCAGATTGGCTGTATGGTCACCAGCAATACCTTTCGCCATCCGTCCATCCTGGCAAAAATGGCGGCCACGGTGGATCATCTGAGCAACGGCCGGCTTATTTTCGGGATTGGTTCGGGCTGGTTCAAACGTGAGCACGAAGCGTATGGGATCGAGTTCTCCACGATGAGAGGCCGCGCCCAGCGTCTGGACGAAGCGCTGCGCGTGATTACCAGGCTGTGGCAAGCCAACCCGACCGCGTCGCATACGGGCACATATTATTCGCTGGTTGACGCGCCGTTTGCCCCCAAGCCGGTGCAAAAACCAATGCCGCCGATTATGATTGGCGGTATCGGCGAAAAGCTGACCCTGCCGATTGTCGCCCGCTATGCCCAAATGTGGAATGTGCCTATCCTTTCGCCCGACCAGTTTGCCAAAAAGAATCAGGTATTGGAGCAATACTGTGCAGACCTCAAGCGGGACTGTAGCGAAATTGAACGCTCCTATCTGACCCCGATGTACCTCAATCCGAGCCCCGAAGTTCTGCAACAGGTGCTGCAACGGGCGATGACCATGCGCGGTCTGACTGAGGCGGAAGCACGCCGGACGATTCTGGCCGGTACGCCGGCTGAAATCCGCACCCAACTCCAGGCCTATATCGATATTGGTGTCACCCACTTCATTATTAATCTGCGCCGTCCGGGCCTGTACGATCGAGAGGCCGTGCGGGTCTTTGCCTCAGAGATCATGCCGGCCCTGCGCTAGCGCTCTTGTGTTCGCTTTGACACCGCAGACCCGTTATCCCGCACTCACATGGCCATGTCCCCCCAACGCCGCGCCCTGGTGCTGATGATTCTGACCGCCCTGGTGTGGGCCGGTCTGTTTCCAACCGGGAAAGTCGCCCTGCGCAGCATCCCGCCCTTTCCGTTTGCGGCCATTCGTTTAAGCATTGGCGCGACGCTCCTCTTTCTCTATCTCCGGCGTAAGAACGACGCGCAAGAGATGCCGGTCCACTGGACACCCCGCCTGGTCGGCAGTTTTCTTTTTCTCGGTTTTACCGGCTATCTGCTGTCTGTGGGCGGCAGCTATCAGGGCCTGCGGTTAACCACGGCCACGAATGCGGCCCTGCTCAACGCCGCCTCGCCGATTGCCATTGCGCTCCTGGCCGGCGTGTTTCTGAGAGAGAAAATGTCGGCCAAGATGCTGCTGGGCATTGGTATCTCCATTGTTGGTGTTGGGGTGATTGTCGCGCGCGGCTCGTGGCAGGTCATTACCGCCAGCGCCTATAACCCGGGCGATCTGATTATTGTGGCCACGCTGTTTGCCTGGGGCATCTATACGACCTACGGTCGCCACCTCATGCAGGTGGTCTCTCCGCTGGCGGCCACGACCTATGCCTATATTGCCGGTGCCACGTATTTACTCATTGCCTGCTGGCTGACCGAATGGGAGGGCTGGCAGGTGGCCGCAACGCGCTGGGATTCCTGGCTGGCCGTGGCGTATCAAAGCACGCTCGGCACGTTCGCCCACTTCTGGTATTACCAGGCGGTTCAAATCCTGGGGCCGAGCCGGGCGGGTGTGTTTATCAACCTCGTGCCGGTCATGGCCATCGGGATTGCCTATGTCTTTCTCGACGAGGCCTTAACGCTGCCCCATCTGGTGGGCGGACTCATTGTGCTGGTGGGCGTTGGGGTGGCGGCCCGGCGCTAAGACGCGTCGGCTTCAGCCGCCCCATTGATTAGCGGTAGGCGACAATCCACTCGCCGGCCCGACTGAGCGTAATACCGTCCGGGCCGAGATTATCAGGCAGGTGGCGGGCGGATTGAACCGCCGTCTCAAAGGCGTCGTTGCCCTCCAGCCCCAAGGCTTTCAAGACCGGGTTATGGACCTTTTGAAGGTGGATCTCAGCGCTGTACAGCTTGGTCCGCAAGACCGCCCGCAGATAACTGCGGGCGTTGGGAATGAAGCGCAGGGCCGGCATCTCAAACCCGCGGAAAACGGTGTTCATCGTCTCGAACGCGAGCGACGGAAAGTATTTGATATGGCTCTGGACAATTTTCAGGAAAAGACCATGGTGGGTGATCTCGTCTTGACCAACAAGGCGCACGGCTTCCGAGGCCCCAATCTCAGAGCCGCGTTTCTTCTCCGGCGGTGTCGGCGCGACCGGCAGGCGATATTCTTCACGAATACGCGCCCGCATTTCCTGATAGTTGAAATAGGTCGCTCGCTCCTGAACCATGGCGTAGGCCGTGCTGCCGAGCGGCGTGTCGAGGCCGGGATGCTGTTCGGTTTTCCACCGAGTTGCCTGCACCTTAGTGAGATAGGCCTGGATTTCCGCCTCGGTACGCACCCCGGAATGCTGCAACACGAGTTCCCAGGCAACGCCGTGGCGCGCTTCTTCCGCCCCCCACTGTAACTGCATGTTCCGCCGGGTGCGGTTGTGGCGAAAGAGTTCCAGCCCGGCCGTCACATAGTCGGCCACGTATTCTTCCACGCCCAGGAAGCCTTCCAGCAGGCTGACCGTTTCTTTGCTCAGTCGGCCCCCGAACTGGCGCATCTCTTCAAGCGGGAAATCGTGCCACGGTGACCAATTGCGCGTTTTCATGGCCCGGTTGAAATACTCGATATAATGCCCCAGCACTTCTCGCTCGAGCGCCTGCTGTTTGGCCGCAGGCGTCCAGGGACTTTTCACAATCTCCAGGCAGGCGGGCGGCGTTGGGCGTTGGTGTGAAGACATAGACGGCTCAGTATTCCTTTTTGCGCAACAGGCAAGCTCTATTTCCTTGTTACACTCCCAGGTCCTCCGGGTATACCTCTGGCCGGGAAGCGAGATGTATGGAGTTTCCCTGGATAGGCTGCAAAGTGTACTTCTTCTCTCCGTCCGCACCCTATACTATTCTTGAGACCGTTGCACTCGCCCTCACCGCCCCTCCTCGTGTAGGGCATAAAGTGTAGGGCATAAAGCGCAAGGAAAAATGCAACCCGATGCACGACCGAGAGAGAAGACGCTTTTCCCTTGTGCTGCGGCTTGTGCTATAGCAGGAGAGTATTATTCACTACACGTAAGGAGGGCCGAGTATGGCTATTGAAGTTGTGGAACTGCATCATCACGGGATTCGGATCGGCAACACCCAAAAGGATGCGGAAAAAGCGCGGGAGTTTTATTCCGGCGTGCTGGGATTAGGGACTGATCCGGCCCGGCCCAATATTGCATCCATTCCCGGCTTTTGGATGTATGTGGGTGAGGGGAAAAACACCACCCAGATTCATCTGATGGGTGCCAAAGGTAAGTCACCCATGGCGCGGTCCAAAAAAGAAGACCCGACCCTGCCCCACGTCGCTCTTGCGGTCAAAGATATTAAGGCAGCGCGCAAGGAACTCGATAAACGCGGTATCTGGTATTGGGGCATCCAGGGCTTAGTCGGTCAAAACTCGGATCAGGTGTTTGTCCGCGACCCCTTTGATAATATCATCGAGTTGCATCAGGTCGGGACGTGTACGTGTAATAAGGTTGCGCTCAAGCCCGCGAGAAAACGAACCGTATCGGCAAAACGGGCGCCATCCAAGCAGCGAGCGACGGCCAAAAAGTCGGCGGCCTCCAAGAAGTAAGACGGACGGAGTGAAGAGATGACCGAGCCGTATACTCAACGCCTCCTCTCGGCCGACTCTCATATTGTGGAGCCGGCAGACCTGTGGCTGACTCGGATGGACAAAAAATGGCGGGAGCGGGCGCCGCGCATTGAGGCCCTGGACGAGAGCGGGGATTATATTGTCATTGACGGCCTGCGGCCACGGCCTCTGGCCTTTGAGGGTCCGATGCAGGACCTCAAGGCCCAGGGTATGGATATTCCTTCCCCGAAGGGTTTTCGGTACTCGGATAATCGTCCGGGGAGTTGGGACCCGCACGAACGGCTGAAAGACCAGGACATGGATGGGGTGTCCGGCGAGGTCATCTATCCGGGGGTGGGGCTGACGCTCGTGCGCGCCCCGGATGCCGAATACCTGTACGCCTGCTGCCGGGCGTATAACGACTGGCTGGCGGAATATTGTTCGGCCTATCCGGATCGTCTCAAAGGTGTGGGCATGGTGCCGTGTCGGGGTCCGATTGAATGGGCCATTACGGAAACGGAACGCTGCGCCAAGCTGGGTCTCGTCAGTGTGATGCTGCCGGCCTGGGTGGACGACCGTCCGTATAATCTACCCGACTGGGATCCGCTGTGGGCCGCGCTGCAGGACATGAACCTGATTGCCAGCATCCACATTGGCGGTCGCGACCCGTTTGGCCGAGCCCACGGTCCGGGTGCCGGTGGCATCATCATCGGTATTGTGAAGTTTGAGATGAACGATACCCTGCAGCAGCTTATTTGGGGGGGCGCTCCGGTCCGCTTCCCCAAGTTGAAATGGGCCTTGGTCGAAAGCGGGATCGGCTGGATTGGGGCGGCGCTGGGCTTTATGGATCACTGGTGGCAGGACCATAAGGGCTGGATGGAGCCACGCTTGCCCGAGCGGCCAAGCACCTACTTCCACCGTCAGTTTTATGCCACCTTCGAGGATGATCGAGCCGGGGTGCTCACCCGTGAGTTGATGGGCGTCGAGAATCTGATGTGGGGCTCGGATTATCCGCACACCGAAGGGGTGTGGCCGTTTTCGCGTAAGCAGGTGGCGAATAATTTCGCGGCTATTCCAGCAGACGATACCCGCAGGATCGTGCACGATAACTGTGTCAGGCTGTATGGTTTTCCGGCGGAGTAGAGTTGAGAGGATGAAGGACCGGGGGATGGGAACTGGGGATTCGGCGGCCTGATGGGAGTGTTCCGGGGGCTGCTGTTTTGAGTCTGTATCAAAAATTTCTCCGTCGCCTCTTCCCCTCCTTATTCCCAGATCTCCTGCCCCCACCACCTCCGGTATGGGTTTCGCTCGGCAGGTTGGACGATTTCCCCGACGGCCAAGGTAAGCCGGTCGTCGTTGCTGGAAGAAAAATCGTGGTTTTTCGGCTGGGCGAAGAGGTCTATGCGCTGCATAATGCCTGTCCGCATAATCGGGTTCCGCTGTCGAGCGGAAGCGTGACGGGTCACACCCTGATATGCCGAGCCCATGGCGCCCGTTTTGATCTGAAAACCGGAGCAGCCCTGCGTGGCCCGGCTCGCAAGCCGGTTTGGACCTATCCCGTGCGACGAACCGGCGACACTCTCGAAATCGAGGTCCGCGGATGACTCCTCATTCATGAGGCGGAGACTGCGTTTGCTCGACTTCCCATTCCCAGGGGAGAGCATACTTCTTTTTGCTGTTGCAGTCTTTACACGCAGCAACCAGGTTGCCTTTGGTCGACTTCCCACCCCGGACGAGAGGAACAAGATGATCCATGGTCAGTTCCGCCGGTGGAAACTGCTGCTGACAGTAGTAACACACCCCGCTCGCGCGTTTACGCTTCCACCAGGCTGAGCGACGGAGTGCACGGGCGCGATTTTTTTCACGTTGGATGTCGGCCGATGTGGTGTCCGAAAAGAAAGCACTCTTCAGTGGGGTCCGACCCATTGTCCTTCTCGCAGCGCTGGGTTTCCTTCTAGCCTAGCACTAGAATGGAGCCGGCAAAAGTATTTCCCCCGGATAGTTCTTGCACAAAAAAACGGGGCGCTCCTCAGAAGAACGCCCCGTTCCGTATTATCTACTGTGTGGGAGATACAGGGCCCAAGGGCTTAGTGTGAGCCCTCATGCGACGCATCGCCACCGCCGCAGGCACCGTCGCCGCCTTCGGATGCTTCAGGAGCCGCTTCTTCGCTGCTCGCTGCCTCTTCCGAGCCTTCGGCAGCCATCTCTTCCGAGCCTTCGGCAGCCATCTCTTCCGAGCCTTCGGCAGCAGCTTCACCACCCTCGTGGCTATCTGCGTACACGCTGATAGGAGCACTCATAAGCCCTAGGGTCAGGGCACATGCCATCACCGTTGTCCAACGCTTCATCTGTAGCCTCCCTTCGTACAGTTGCTCTCGCCAAACTTCGTCAACCTTCTCTCGCTAACATCTTCGACTCCCATATTCAACCCTCCCCAACCATCCTGCTAACCCGTTCTGGCCACAGCGGTATCCTGCCCTTGGGCTGTTGTCAGGATTCTTGCTTGACCTCCAATTTCCCGAGTCCATCGGCTTTGGCCCAGCCTTCGGATAGGGGAGTGAAGTAGAACATATCCACCCGGCGGGATTTGAACTTCCACACCCCGTCCACCTTGACGTACTCATCGTGCAGGCGACCCGCGCCAATTAGGCTCTCGTCGCCGCGGGTGGCCCGGTTCTCAACCGAACAGATGCCGGTCGCGGCGTCTCCCTGAATATGCAGAACATGATTGGTGAAAAACGGCTTGACCTTGAGGGGCCAGGTTGAGCGGTAAAATGCTTTAATGGCGTCTGTCCCCTGTATCACGCCTCGGCCCATGGCACTGAAATCCACTGCGCCGTCCGCGGCGAACAAATCGGCCATTTTTTCTTCGTCCTGGGCCTCGATTGCCAAACCGTACTGGTAGGTCAGTTCTTTGATGTGTTCCCGGTCCCAGAGTTCTTGAACCATTTCCTCGTGGGTCATCTCTCCTGCTCCTTTCTTCCGTATCAGCAAGGCACCAACGAAGAGCACTATAAAGAGTCGCTCCCCGAACGGCAATGTGCAGCGCTCCTCGGAGGTCCCTGTTTCCCAGGCAGCACTTTGGTGCTCAGGAAACGGGCAATCTCTTGGCTGAACGCTACTTACGAGAGAAAAATCTTTGTATTTCATCTATATTTTCTACCCCAAGGATTGGCACTTGATTTGCTGCTTTATCTCTCTGACTTCTTTTTTCATGCAGGAGTCATGTCGATGTCACCCAGGAGACAAAAAGAAGAGTTAGTCTCAAGGAAACAGAAACGATGGTCACATAGGTGACGATGGCTTGCTGGGTTGGGTCCTGAAATCGTCGTAGAGTGGAAGATGTTCACACGAAACACATGAAGGAGAGCATGGCAATGGCAGAGAATAATGTCGCGAATATGATGACGGATACCATGAAGGTATATAAGGCCCTATTCTTCGACTTGCCTGTGGCTGGCATACGGCAGGGTTTGGGCCTGGCAGATGATCAAGAAACAACGACCAGCGCCTGGGGTGGCTATGATGCCATGGTCCGGCTGAGCTCCCAGGGCATTGATAACTTGTATCGCACCCCACAGTTTGCAGAGGCAACCGCGCGCGCCCTGGACGGGTTTTTGCGCTGGCAGCAGGTCAGTAATGCCTTGACCAGGACCGTTCTGACTGGGTTGACCCAAGCGGCGGGACTACCGTCAGCAAACGAGACTCGGGCACTCCAAGCCGAAATTCGCGCACTCAGGGAAGAAGTGACTGCTCTCCGGGGAGTTCCAGAGCGCACAGAGGTATCTCCAAAGGTCGAGCAAGCTGCTACTCCTCTCAAACGCGTGGCAGCGTAGTTCGGCTTCCTGCGCTCACTGAAACAGAAGAGGGACCGCGCTTCCTCTTTTTTTCTACCCGCATATCCTCTAACAATTCAGATATGGCTCAGGACAGGACACATCGACGTTTAACCCAGACTGAGGCAGCATTTCTCTACACAGAGAAACCCCACGCTCCCATGCATATTGGGGGCTGTAGTCTGTATGCCGGCACTCTTTCAAAAGATGAACTGTGTTCATTAATTGAAGGTCGTTTCGACCGCCTGCCCCAGTATCGTCAGAAGGCTGTCTTCGCTCCTCTGAACATTGCCCATCCGACCTGGGAGGATGATCCGGATTTCGATCTTGACTATCATATAGACGAAGTCACCCTCCCTCCGCCTGCCGACGATCGGGTGATCTCTCAGGTATGCAGTCAACTGTTTAGCGCTCCGTTGGATCGAAACCGGCCCTTATGGAAACTGACGCTTCTGCACGGACGCCCGGACGGCGACACCATGGTCCTGGCTCGCGTCCACCAAGCGATGCTGGAAGGCGTCTCGGGCATTGATCTGATGCTGGTCTTGCATGACCTGAAACCCGAGAGTGGACACGGCTCACCACCGCGCGCTTCGTGGGAGCCTGAAGCCATTCCCGATGCTGTGACGCTTATGCAGGAAGCGGTTCGAGACCGAATGACCGAGGTTGTCGAGTGGTGGGCCGAGCATAGTTTCCAGGTCTTTCGCTCTCCGTTCCAAGGCTCGCGGTCAACGCGGTTAAGCAATGCGCTGATGAGTGTTATGCCAACCCTCATGCAACCTGTGCCGCGCACCCCGTTTAATGCCGCGCTGTCAGGACAGCGACAGTTGACCTGGCTCGAATTTTCTTTTGCCGAAGCACGCTTCATTCGTTCGGTTCTGAGAGGAACCGTAAACGATGTTGTGCTGGCGATTATTGCCGGGGGTATTGGACGCTATTTACGGGCCAAGGGACACAAGACGGACGGCCTGGAGCTCCGGGTTGCTTCTCCCGTCAACCTCAAACGCCACGAGCCCCGCAGCAGACGCGGACGACGACCCACAGGCCGGACGGCGACCATGTTAATCCCGTTGTATGTGGGTATCACCGACCCGATCTTACGGCTGTCCGCACAAAAGGCGACGATTGAGGAACTGTACGAGCAGGATCAGGCTGGCACCTTCCATACCCTGCAATCCTTGGCGATAGGTATCCCGCCGGCTTGGCAAGCGCTCGCCGGCCAAGCGCCCTCGCTGAGTGCGCTGGCGAATACGGTGGTCATGAATATTCCTGGTCCGCAGGTCCCGCTGTACCTGGCTGGGCATAAACGCCAGGCGTTCTTTCCTATGGGCCCGTTAGCGGCACGAGTAGGACTGTTCCATGCGGTGGCCAGCTATAATAAGAAGCTCTCGATAGGCGTCACGCTTGACCCACAACTCATGCCGGACGGGTGGGAGTATGCCGACTGTCTGAAGGCATCATTCCTCGAATTACGGGCAGCGGCGGAGCGGTTTTCAAAGCGTTCGGCGAGTGCCGATGCCCGCCCGGCCGCTGCCGGTACGAGTGCAGCCTGAGCCGTTGCGCTCTCCACGCACTGGATCCTAGGCGGAATGCACATGGCCGGACAGACCCGTCATGTCATAGGCCATGATAATCAGGTCGCGCGTCTGTCCGGAACGGTCGATGACGAAATCCGGCAGGAGCACCTCTGTTTGGAAGCCGAGGCGCAGGAAGAGCGCCCGTGCTCCTGGTTGGTCCGGCATCATCTGAGCAACCACTTTGCTCAGTTCTAAATCCTGCGCAATGGCAATAATTTCCTCCGCCAAGGTCCGGCCCAAGCCCTGAGAACGATACTCCGGGGCGAGTAAGAGACGAATTTCTCCAAGATGCCGCTGCCAGGTCACCATATTATGGTGCAGAATGGCATACCCGGCCATCTCCTCCCCGTTTTCGGCAATGATAGTCACGGTCTTACGGGCTTCAAGATTACGTACCCATTGCTTCACGACTTCAGGGTCGGTGATGTCGATCCGCAAATGGAGGAGATCGTCTGCGGGTAAGCTATGCGCAAAACTCACAATGCGGTCAGCATCGAAGGAGGTCATTAAGCGTAACGTCACGCTCAACCCGTCACGGAGCGTAATCGTATGAGGATAAGGACGTTCGATGTGCATCCGTGCTTCAGCCATATGCGCCTCCTTCAAGCCACCTCAATCGCGCCGTGAGCGCTCACAAGAGTGAGCGGGCAATGCTAGCAGATATCCGTGCAAGAGCCAATCGCATCAACCCCATCTCGGGCGAGGACCATCCGGTTTCTTTCTCCCCGGCTTTTTGCTACGCTTGCAAAAGTTACCACCTATTGCAAGCAAAAATTCAGCCGACACCCTTGAGGGAGAGCGGACAGCATGGCACCGGATAATCTTCTTTCTGACGCATATACCGAACGGGAAGACACCCAGCGTTTTAGTACGCTTTTCTGGCAATTGACCGCGGCCTATCCAGACTCATACCGCCAACTGTGCGCCCTGCTCCGAGACGATATCTACCGCCGTCCCCCAGTCCCTCAGGCGTCAGGGGAGCCCGTTCTGTTGATCCCTGGATTTCTGGCCGGCGACTGGACCTTACAATTACTAGCTGGTTGGCTGAGGCGCATGGGCTATAACCCGTATTTCTCCGGGCTGGACTGGAATATCGATTGTCCGAATCGAACAGGCCATTTGCTCCGCTGGCGTCTCAACCAAATCATTCGGGAGACGGGCTATCCGCTGATTGTGTTTGGCCATAGTCTCGGCGGTATGCTCGCCCGTTTTCTGGGGACCAATTTCCCCGACCAGGTCCGCCACGTAGTCACTATGGGGTCTCCCATTCAACGCACGAATAATGTGAGCCCACTGGTTTTGTTTGCCTCACGCGTGCTGCAGCCCTTTCGGCGCTGGCGCGGAGAGCTGCCGTCCGAGTGCGGGACGCTCCACTGCAACTGCCACTTTAACCGCAGCGTTATTTCATCCATGCCCGAAGAGGTCGGGTTTACCTCGGTCTTCTCCAAACAGGACGAAGTCGTGGAGTGGAACGCGAGTATCGATCCTGAGCGCGAGAACCGGGAAGTCACCGGACGCCATATTGGCCTGATCGTGAACCCGCAGGTCTACCGTATCCTGGCAGACGTGCTCTCTCGCTTACAAAAACAGGGGCGAGAACCCCATCTGACCGTTGCCCTGTCTTCACAGGACAATACCCAGACCTGAAAAGTGCAGAGGAAAGTGCGGGAGAGGTGCTCAGCAGCGGCAACTCGGCCCTTGCCCCAAGCCGCCGCTGTTCTCTGAAAAAACGACCGATCAGAGGAGACCGGTGTCTTACTCGGACGGCGATGTCATGAACTCTTTTGCCAGGTCGTTTTTCCCCGCAACATTCTTCTTGTAGATATGGGTCTCCCAGAGCGCCTCGTGGGTCCCATCCTTATCCGTGTAGGTGAAGCGAACCCACCGGTCTCCCGGAGCCTCGAAGAGATTGAAATACTGACTGAGTTCGTCGTTGATCCGGTCTCCCTGAGAGAGCAACCCAGCCTCCCACGGTCCCATCGTCCACGGGTTCCCGGCACGCCTGGCCATATCCCGCCGTTTCTCTATATTGGAAACAATACTGAACCCGTCTTCAGTCGCATGCGCTTTGATGATCTGAATCGCCAATTCTTCTTTCTGTCCCATGGGCCGTTCGCCACATGCCCAGAGAGAAAGACAACTGGCCATGAGCACGCAAGAAAATAGCTTCTGATACGCGTATACTTTTCGCATCCGCCCTCCTCCATAGCAGAATAGCAGGCTCGGCGTCCCGCTGCGTTTTCTATAGGGGAGGTATACTACAATGAAAAGACGCCTGGGTCTACGGATGGCAGGCTGCAGGCCTGCCCAGCGTCGTGCGGAGTAAGCAGAAGGACGCCTTGCTTTATTGTCACTTGGGTGACAATAAAGGGAGAGCAGATGAAAACAGTATCCCCCTCGGGTAGTGAACTATCAAGCCATCTTATGCCCAATCTATGCTAGAGCGCGTATGGTACGTACACCTGTCCTTAATGTGACAACGATCCGGCGGCTGAAGGCCTTTCCCTGGGCCTCAGATCAGCAAGTAGAGCGGCTTCTGGGGCAGATGGCTCTGCGTCATATCGAAAAACGCACCGTCCTGTTTAACGAGGGAGTGCCCTCAGACTCGGTGTATTTCCTGATTTCCGGCGTGGTCAAACTCTCCTTACGCAGTCCGGATGAAGAGCGCGTTCTGGTCAGTCTCATCTCACCTGGGGAGTTATTTGGTATTACCTCCCTGATGCCGGGTATGTACCGCGCCTTTCGCTCGGAAGCGTTTAGCGATTGCTGGGTCAGTTCCGTCCGCCCGGATGTTTTTGTGACAACACTGCTCAACGTTCCATTTACGGATTTCAGTGCCCTGATGGAAGGAACCGTAGGCCGTTGGTTTGCTCTCCTCTACCGTTATACGCATTTTCAGGGCTCTAGCCTGAGACAAAAGCTGGCCTTGGCTCTGCTCGAATTGGCGCAAAAATTCGGTATTCAGGATGCCCGGGGGACGATGCTGATCCTACAGCTCACCCATGAAGACCTCGCTGATCTGGTGGGCGCGTCACGCCAGAAAGTGACGGAGCATATGCAGGAACTGGCACGACAGCAGGTATTGCTCCGAGACGGGCGTAAGCTCATCGTCCAGCCGGACCGCCTGCGAGAAGTCGCCGGCCTCTTGCTGGACGAGAAGTGAAGGATAGGCGGAGGAGACCACCGGGATGGAGATGTCCTCCGTGCAAGAGAGCCGACCGCTTTAATTGCTCGCTTCTTTTGCCGTCTCTTCGGCCTTGGGCTCAAGCTGCCAGAGCTGACGGGTCAGGGCGGCTGACGAGTCAAAAATCTGACGGGCGAACGAGCGCTGGGTTTCAAAAATTGACGCAAACGGCGTGTCTTTCGCCCACCCCGTCGCCTTTTCGTTCATCTCAAGAGCGCGGCTGGCCCATTTTTCGCCGGACTCAAGCGACTGCGCAGCCATTTGCTTCATCGATTCGCTGAACGGCATATTCATCCCGCCCATCATCTTGGCAAACGGATTGTCGCTGGCGTCGAACATCTTGTTGAAAGCACCACAGTTCCATGCGTTATCGGCCATGAGAAACCTCCCTGTTTGGTTGTGAGATTACCGACGCTGTCGGCTCATTTTTGACTGGTTTAATGCTAACTACAATCGCTAACTTTTGCAAGCGCCCAGGGCAAAAAAATGTCACCTGGGTGACAATAGTGTGCTTTTTAAGCCGTGCCGCTGGCCTCATTCACCTGTCGGAAAGACCGATACATATCGATCATCATTTCACGCTGGCGGGCGGACAGGTCGGGATCGTGCAGAACCGCTTTGATCACATCGCTCTCCTCAGCCTCTTGCGGGTCAAGGATGCCGGCGTGGGTATACAGGGTTTCGGCCGAGATGCGCAGTCCCTTGGCCAGCGACTGCAAGATCATACTGCTCGGCGTCCGCAGCCCGCGCTCGATCTGGCTGAGGTAGGGGTTGGAGATTCCGCATATGTCCGCGAGCTGCCGCAGAGAAAGCTGCGACAGCTCACGCTGACGCTTGATAAATTCTCCAAGCGTGGCGTAGGGGTCCGGGCGTTTCTGAGCCATGGACGCTATGCTAACAAAAAACGCTAACTCTTGCAAGCGATCAACCGCCCAAACATTGTGAGCCACTCTTTCGGCGGCGGCGCTATGAATCCACTACCCCCAGGGCTTGCAACTCTCGCCGCAACTCAGCCCGAGCGCTAGCGCTCAGCGCTGCAATCGGCTGCCGAGTCGGGCCCGCCGGAAGACTGCGGAGTTGCATAGCGGCTTTGATCGGCGCAGGAAACGAGCCGAGGCCCATGGCCAACCAAAAGCGCGTCAGGCGATTTTGCACCTCCCAGGCACGGTCATGCTGTCCGGCATCAAAGAGACGAACGATTTCCAGCGAGAGTTCAGGACACACGTTTGCACTACCTAAAATTGCTCCCTGACTGCCGGCCAATAGACCGGGCAGGAGCAGGGTATCGATACCAGTCAGGACGCTGAAATCTGACCGTCGCCGCAACAGCAGATTGTTCAGCAGGGTCAAATCTCCGCTGCTGTCTTTTATCCCCTGAATATGGGCGTAGCGTTCGGCCAAGGTTCGGACTGCCGGCGGCTCCAGGACATTGCCGGCCAACATCGGGATATTGTACAGCAGCAGGGGCAGCGTCGTTGCCTCGGCAATGGCGCCGTAGTGCCGGATCATTTCGTCTTGGGTTGGGCGAATAAAACTCGGCGGCACGGCACACACAGAGTCGGCACCCGCGGCTTGCGCTGCCTCGGTCAGCCGCACCGCTTCACGCGTTGAGGGCACACCCACGCCAGCTATAACGGCAATGCGCTTGTTGACGATTGCTACCGTGTGTCGAAAGAGCCGTACTTTCTCCTCAAAACTGAGCGCCCAGGACTCTCCCGTACTACTGACGATAAACACGCCGTTGAGACCCTTCCCGATTGACCATTCCAGGAGCGTCTCTAAGCCGCGCTCATCGATGTCCTCATTTTCGTCAAACGGCGTAATCAGCGCCGAATAAATGCCGCGTAACATGGCCCGCTCCTTTTTCTTCTTTTGGTCGGTGGTGCCTTGTCTCTCAGCAGCCTCTAGCACACTTTACACTCAGCGCCCAGCGCGGCTACCGGCTGGCGGATGACGACTCTCCCGCTTGACAGCCGCCCGGCCCCAGAGTGTATGATTCGCCAGCGATACGGCTCAAGCAGGAGGAGTGACCATGTTTAATGCCACACAAGATAAAAAGCTGCCGACGGCTATGGTCGGCTCATTTCCAAAGCCAACCTGGTTTACCGAGAGCTTACGCGGGCGGCCGTTCAAGGTCGCGCTGGGCGATTCACTCTATCGGGAGCAGTATATTGACGCGGTTGCCTGTTATATGAACGAGCAAGAACAGGCCGGTCTTGACATCTTCACCGATGGGGACACCCGTTTTGATCTGGAAGTGGGCGGGCGCTCCTGGTTTTTTTATACGATTGAACGCCTCAACGGGGTGAGCGGCTTTCGCGACTCTTCGCACTTTCTCGACTATGCGGATATCAAGCCCGGCCATATCCTGTACGAGGTCCAGGAAGCCTACCACCCGCCGGCGGTCACGGACAAAGTGACGCGCGGCCCCCTGCACTTTTCTGCCATCTGGAAAACCGCCCAGAAGATGACCAGCAAACCGGTCAAGTTCGGCTCGATCAGCGCCACCTGCCTGCCCATGATGCTGTGGAACGAGTATTATAAAACCGATCACGCTCTGGTCATGGACCTGGCCGCGGCGCTGAATGAAGAGTTACGGGAGTTGGCGGATGCGGGTTGCCCGGTCATCCAGATCGAAGAACCGCCCCATCACTTCGCCTGCTGCACCACCCCGCCGGCAACAGACAAAGAACTGGAAGGCTATACCCAAGCGTTCAACCGTGAAGTCGAGGGCGTCAACACCGAGATCTGGGCGCATACCTGCTGGGGTAACCCCAACCAGCAGAGCTTCTACTGGGAGCGGCCCAGTTATGAACGCTCACTGCCCCACCTGCTCCAACTCAACGCCGATGTCCTCACCCTGGAAGGAGCGAGCAACCAAGGCCGCGACCTGCCGCTGCTCAAGCACTATAAGACGGACAAAAAAATCGCCATTGGCGTCATCAACCACACGGTCACCACGGTCGAGCCACCCCAGATGATCGCCGACCTGATTCGTCGAGCGCTCGAATACGTCCCCCCGGAACGGCTCATTATTACCGCAGACTGCGGCTTTGGGCGGGAAGGCTTATCGCGGCGGATTGCCTTTTACAAGTGTATCGCTCTGGTTCAAGGCACGAATATGGTTCGTCGAGAGCTCGGGCTGCCCGAAGCTGAAATTCGGGCCGCAGACCCGCGCTTTGCATTTCGGCCGGTAGAGTAAGGGCTGCGGCTGCTCACCGCCGGCCTCAACCGGAGCCTGATGAAACCCCCTGAGTCGAAGGTGCGTGGGGAGCAAGCTCGGCCTCTCCTTTACTCTCTTCTGCCAGCAGGAACTCCAGCAGATGCTGATTTACCAATTCCGGCTGTTCCTGTTGGACCCAATGACTGCATTTGGGGATATATTTGATCTCAAAACGATCGCTGAAGTACCCGTCCATGTCGTAGGTGAGCTCTTTTCCCAGAGCCGTATCTTCTTCACCCCAAATCAGGAGGGTCGGGCATGAGATCTGGGGGAGGTGTACGGCACCGTGGCGGAGACGATGGCGAAACGCCGCGCGGTAATAATTGATGGCGGCCCGAGCACTGCCGGGGGTCCCCAATGCCTCGGCATATTTATGCAGTTCTTCGTCGGGGAAGGCTTCTTTCCGCACGGCCATGCCACGAAACGCCTGGGCTATAAAGCGACGCCTGAACACACGCAGACCCAGCTCGGGCAAGCACGGAATCTGGAAGTAGAATATATACCAGCTGCGTCGCAGCTGCTGACGATTCTCTTGCAGGGCTTTCTGAAACGCTCCCGGATGGGGACAATTCAAGACAACAAGTCGTTCAGTCAGGTGGGGATGGTTGGCGGCAAACGACCAGGCCACACCACCACCCCAGTCATGCCCGACAATGACGGCCCGTTCTGCATGAAAGGCATGTATCAGACCCCCGACATCCCCGGTGAGCCGGTCAATATGATAATTGGCTACGCCGCTCGGCTTATCGCTCTCGTTGTAGCCGCGCATGTCCGGTGCCACGACGGTGAAATGTTTCGCCAGGGCCGGGATTTGATATCGCCACGAATACCAAAATTCGGGGAACCCGTGCAGCAGAATGAGCAGTGGACCGGCACCCTGCGTGACGTAATGTAAACGGACTCCGTTCACATAGGCCGAACCGTGTTTCAGCGCATCGTGAGTCATCGGCCACGGTTTCCTAAGCGGGTACGTCCATGCCGGCCTGGCGCGCGCGGTCCAGTACGATTTTTTCAATGTCGGCAATCGGCCCGTCAATCATCCGCCCCTGGAAGGAGACGGCCCCATGACCCGCGGCCACCGCTTGCTCAAAAGCGGCGACCAGGGCGCACGCGTACTCGACTTCTTCTGTCGTCGGTGTGTACACGGCATTCACCGGCTCAACCTGGCCGGGGTGAATACACGCCTTGCCTTCGTAACCGAGGTCCTGGCCCTGCTGCGTTTCGGCGCGCAAGCCGTCGAGATCCTTAATATCGAGATAGACGTTGTCAATCGGCGTCACGCCCGCAGCCTTGGCGGCCATGACCACCTGACAGCGCGCTTGTAAAACCACGCCGTCGGTTGAGGGTGCAGCTTTAATCCCCATGGACAAGGAGAAGTCACCATGTCCAAAGGCGATGCCGGCAATCCGGGACGTTGCCGCGGCAATGGAAAACGCGTTGCCGATGGCCTCGGGCTGTTCAAACAAGGGAATCAGGCCAACGTCTCCGGGCTGGCGTCCGGCGCGTTGCTCGGCCAGGCAAACGAGTTGATCCACGAACCGAATGTTCTCGGCGCGGTTGGTCTTGGGTACGACCAGGCCGTCGGCGCCAGCCTCAACCATGGCTAACACATCATCCAGGAAGTATGGGGTATCAAGCCCGTTGATCCGCACGGTCCGCTCAAAGCGCTCAAAGTCGGCGTCTTGCAGGACCTCCCGCAGCGTCTCACGCGCTGCGGCCTTGCGCTCCGGAGCGACCGCGTCCTCCAGATCAAAGATCAGCGTATCCGCCGCCGACTCTTTGGCCTTGGCAAAAAAGCGCTCGCTACTTGCCGGTACAAATAATAAACTCCGCCGCAGCCGTGACATCAGATCACTCCCTTTTCCTTTAATTCCGCCAGTTTCTGCGCTGACAGACCGAGCTGCTGTCCATAGATTTCTTCGTTGTGGTGTCCCATATGGGTGGGCGCCGGCCAGCGTATCGCGCCCGGCGTCCGAGAAAATTTCGGGACGACGTTCTGCATTCTGATGGGTCCCAGCTCCGGGTCAGCAACGGTGGTGACCGTTTCACGCGCCTGGAAATGGGGATCGGACAGAATTCCGGTGATGTCGTACACCGGTGCGCAGGCACACTCGAATTCGTCAAATCGTTTCAGGGCTTCTTCGGCAGTGTGCGCGCCAATCCAGCCGCCAACAAGGGCATCGACTTCGTCAATATGCTCAACCCGGGCGCGGTTGTCGGCGAAGCGAGGATCATCGTTCAGTTCGGGCCGACCGATGGCAACAAAGACCCGTTTGGCCAGGGCGGGCGCATTGGCCGAAAGCGCCAGCCAGTGACCGTCCCTGGTTTGATAGGTATTGCGGGGAGCGCCAATGGACGGCACCCGGTTCCCGGTTCGATGCTGAATGACGCCAAGCTGGTCATAGGCAAGCGCTTGGTCGCCGGTTGTCGTGAACAATGGCTCCAAGACGCTCAGGTCAAGCATCTGGCCTGTGCCGCTCTTATGATCCCGCTCATACAGGGCGAACATGACCGCCCAGGTGCCAAACTGGCCGGCCATGGAATCTGCCAGGCCATAACCGGGCAGGGTCGGCGGCCCGTCCGGTTGGCCGGTAATATGGGCAAAGCCGCTCATGGCCTCGGCAAGGGTGCCAAATCCGGGTTTGTCTTTATAGGGTCCGGTCTGACCAAACCCGGATACCCGGACAACGATTAGGCGGGGATTAATCGCGTGCAAGGTCTCCCAATCGAGACCCCATTTTTCCAGGGTTCCCGGTCGGAAATTTTCTGTCAGGACATCGGCATCGGCGATCAGTTGCTTGAGCAGTTCCTGGCCTTCTGGAGCGCTCAGGTTGAGCGTAATACATTTTTTATTCCGATTCGTAATCTTCCACCACAGCGGGATGCCATCCTTGGTTGCCCCGAGTGAGCGCAGGCTATCCCCCATTTTCGGATGCTCGACCTTAATCACCTCTGCTCCGAAATCGCCCATATTCTGGGAAATCGTTGGGGCGGCAAACAAGACGGCAATGTCAACGACCTTGAGACCTTCGAGTGGCAGGCTGGCCATGAATCCGTTTCTCCCTCATGCAGGTTTGCCTGCGGTTGTAGCGCGTTTCACACATCCGCGCAAAGCACGACCCGCCCACAAGAAGGGACGTGGAGCGCACCGCTGCAGGGATGCTTAGCCTTCCTCCCGCGGCTGAAAGGCCGAGACGTGTTGGAGTTCTTCAAACAGGGCCTTTTCTCTGGGCGTCAGGGTTTTCGGAATATCAATCCGAACGATGGTGTACAGGTCGCCGGGTTCGCCCCCCTTTTGGGGCAGCCCTTTGCCGCGACTCCGAAATTTCTGTCCTGCCTGGGTGCCTGGAGGGATGGTCAGCTTAATGCGCCCGTCTAATATGGGTATCTCGACCTTCGTCCCCAGCGCGGCTTCCCACGGAGCGACCGGCACCTCAACCGATAGGTCGCGGCCCTGTAGAGTAAAGCGCTCATGCGGCGCAATGTGCACGCGGAGAAAGACATCCCCATTTTCTCCCAGCCCTGTGCCCGCGCCGCCCTGGCCTGCCAAACGAATACGCGCGCCTTCGGTCACGCCGGGCGGGATTTTGACATCGTAGCGTTTGGCCTTTCCAACCCCCTCCCCGCCTTCTGTCTTTTGTAAAGTCAGGGTTTTCGACGTGCCTCGATAGGCTTCTTCGAGCGAGATCGTAATATCGACCTCGTGGTCTTGGCCACGCACCGCCGGCCCGCCCTTTTGCGCGCTCCGGCGAGTCTGACGACCCTCCTGAGGCCCGCGCCTCGTGCCGGCGTCGAAATGCTGCCCGAAGAGGGTGTCAAAAAAGTCGCTGAACCCACTGGGGCCAAAGCCGCCAAAGTCAAACCCTCCCGGTCCGGTTGGTCCACTGGGGCCGCCTGATCCGCTACGGAAGTGAAAGGTCGTCCGGCCGCCGCCTGGCCAACCGGCTTGACTGCTAAAATTTCCCCAACCCGGCGGCGGCCGAAAGTCCTGCCCGGCCTGCCAGTTGGGGCCGAGGGTGTCGTATTTGCTGCGCTTTTCCGGATCTTTCAGGACGGCATGGGCTTCGTTAATGGCTTTGAATTTTTCTTCTGCTGCCTGACTCTTATTCACATCGGGGTGATATTTCCGGGCCAGCTTGCGATAGGCCTTCTGAATGTCTTCCTGCGAGGCGGTCCGTGCAAGCCCGAGTGTTTTGTAGTAGTCCTGAAATTTCATCATTGCTGCTCTCTACAAGAATGTAAGACGTGTGGAACAGAAGGCAAGGTTTGGCCTGAAGCAGAGGAGACCCAACGACCCTCAGCGCCACGCCGGGAGTGCGCTACCTCCCCTCTCCCACCATCCATTCCCCACCCGGTTTCACCTCATACAGTTCCAGCAGGACACCGTCCGGCGCTTCGCACATGGCGTAGCGAAAAGGCGTGTCTTCAACAATGCCTTTCCGAAAGACGACTCCGTTTGCCTGCATATGGGCGATCAATCCCTCCAGGTCATCGGTCCGAATACCGAGATGGTGCACTAAACCCCGGTCCGCACTGCGTGGTTTTTGTGCGTAAATATGCAGCGCCTGCCCACCAATATCGAGGCGGATATTCCGCTGGCCCACAAGCCTGGCATCGTACACGACCCGCGCCCCAAACATGGTCTGATAGAAGCGCAGCGTCTTGTCTATGTCAGAGGAAAAGATGTGAACGTGGTCAAGACGGATCATGGCTGATTTACTCACTCCCGGCCGGTCAGGGCTCTTTTTGCAGAACCGACACCAGCGGATTCTCTAGCAGGACATGCAGATATTGAGCAAGAGACCGCTCCAGCACACCGGCCGAACCGCGGCTGATCAGGCATCCCCCGGGAGCAAGGACACGCACAATCTCTTGCACAGACCGCGCAAACGTGTCTGCGCTCATAGGAATCTCACGGTTGAACATATTGGCGGTGTAGATGAGATGGATGGCAGAGGTGCTCAGCGCCCTCAGGTCGCTCACCGTCCCGTGATGCAGCCGAAGGCGGGTGGTGAGCCGAGGCGCATTCACGCGGAGCGTCTCAAATGCCTTGGCTGCCTCAACGATATGTTCGCCCACCCATTCGTAGGCGTGGACACAGTCCAATTCACAGGTCTGGAGTAGCTCGTAGGGCTCTTGTGTATTGCTGCCAAAGCCCAGGCTGAGACCGACTGCCGGGCGGTGACTGCGGACGACGTCCAAGAAATTTACCTGGGCCAGTGCCTGGACCAGCCCGATGGCTTGCCGCAAGGCGGGAGCAATATGGCTCCCGATACTGTCGCGCAGACCGGGCTGTTCGAGCATGGTCGCGTAGGCAGGGTCGTGCCGCCAGGGGACTGCGTTGTCAGGGTAGACCGGGCCCTCGATAAAGTCAGACCAGGATTCGGGAGCGGATAAGTCAACCATCCCTTCCGATACTCGCATTCATCTCTCGGCCCTTGCAATAGCCTGGGAATTCGTCCATTTCCTGGGGTACGTGGACACGGAGGAGGTTACGTGAGCGTACTCGATAAATTACGGCTGGACGGGAAAATCGCCCTGGTGACCGGGGCGGGACGTGGTTTGGGCCGGGCAATGGCCCTCGATCTTGCGGAAGCGGGAGCTGATGTGGTTGTCGCTTCACGAACGCAGAATCAAATCGACGAAACTGCCGTTCTCATCCGGGCTCAGGGCCGCCGCAGCTTGGCGGTGCGCGTTGATATTACGGATTCGCGTTCGGTCAACGCCCTGATCGAAGCCGGGCGGGCCGCGTTCGGTCAGATTGACATTCTGGTCAATAACGCCGGCGGAGCGACGAAAGGCATGTTCCGCCCACTCGATACCATTCCCGATGCGCATTGGCGGCTGGGCATAGATACCAATCTCTCGGGTGCGGTGTACTGTTGCCGAGCCCTCCTGCCCTCCATGGTCGAGCAAGGCGGTGGGAAGATCATCAACATCACCTCCGGTTTTGGTGTTCGGGCGGCAAAGAATAATTATATGTATACGGCAGCCAAGGCGGGCTTAATCAATTTTACCCGCGCTCTGGCACTGAATTACGCCGAGCACAACATCCAGGCCAATCTGATTCTGCCCGGCATCTTTCCACACGATGATCCCGAACTGATCGAATTTTGGCGCGGCGGGAAGTTCATACCGGTTGGGCGGGTCGGCCAAGATGCCGAGCTGGGACCGGCTTGTGTCTTCCTGGCGTCGGACCTGTCCAACTATATGAACGGTCAGATGCTTGCGCTGGAAGGCGGCGGCCTGGCGGGCGGACAGGTCCCATGCGGATTCGCGCCTGTCGTCCCCCTGGAAGGGGATGGCGTATGAGCCTGGCCGCGTTTTCTTTAGCGGACAAAAACGCCTTGGTGCTCGGAGCCAGCTCGGCCATTGGCCGGGCCGCTGCGTGTGCGCTGGCCGAGGCCGGCGCGGACGTCGCAGTCGGCTCGACGCTTATCACACCGCGCGAACAGGAGGCTGTCCTCGCCTGCCGGGCTGCGGTTCAAGCCCAGGGCAGAAAGAGCCTGGCTCAGACGATAGATGCCGCGAACGAAGCTGAGGTGCGGATACTGGTAGAGCAGACGGTTTCAGAACTTGGCGCTCTCGATATTCTCGTCAATGCGCACGACCTGCCGTTTGCCAAGCCGCTGCGTGACATTTCATCCAAGGAATGGCGACGGGTGCTGGAGGTCAATTTGACCGGCGTTTACTTTGCCTGTCGGGCAGTAGCCGAGCCCATGCTGGCTCAACACAGCGGACGGATTATTAATATTGTCTCATTGCTCGGCGAGCGAGGCATAATCAATGGCAGCGCGTATTGTGCGGCCCAAGCTGGGGTCCTTAATCTGACCCGTGCCTTGGCCCTTGAATGGGCTCGAAGCGGGATCACGGTGAACGCCGTCGGAGCGGGCTGGACCGAGGGCATGGGCCTACTCAAAGACACCGCCGTACAGGAACAGTTGCGGCGCTATTTGCCGCATAAACGCCTGGCGCAGCCATCTGAAGTCGGCGCGGCCGCAGTGTATCTGGCCTCAGACATGTCGGGCTTTATCACCGGCCAAACCGTCTGGATTGAAGGCGGGGCGCTGAGTCATTTGTAAACCCGTGGAGTTGGCCACGCTCCGCCATCCTCATCTCTGGGAGTAGACTCAGCCTTTCGTCCGGAGACCATCAAAGAAGCGTTGCAGGCTGGCCCCCATTTCTTTTCGCGCAGAGACCGTATCCTCGGCTCGGGCAATATACATAGACGCTTCGGTTATTGCGCCTAAAGCAAGGTTGGCCAACGGTTCAACCGGCTGCGGAGCAAGCAGCCCGGCTCCTATGAGTTCTTGGATGGTGCCGCGTATGAGGCCCAGTCCGTATTTTTCGTTCAAACTGCGACGTTCCTCCCAGCCCAGGACGGCGGCGGCCTCAATCACCATGATACGTTGGACAGCCGGGTCAAGACAGGCATCCATATACGCGTCCGTGCCAGTGTGTACGAGCTGAGTCCAGAGGTCTCCTCGCCCCTCCGGGCTGGACTGCATGGCACTCCCGACTTTGGCGACAATATTCAGATTGAGGTCTTCCAGGACAGCATGAAAGAGACCGGATTTGTCGCGGAACTGGTAGTAGAGGGCTCCGCGTGTCACCCCTGCCCGCTTAGCAATATCTTCGGTTGCCGTTTCGGCATACCCGCGCTCCGTAAAGAGTTCAACTGCGGCCTTGAGTAAAGCCTTGCGGGTGAATTCTGATTGTACAGCCTTTTTTGTCTTGACTCTCATATAACCCGTCTATGCTGTTTGTGGTGGTAGCGTCGAGAGTTACCGTAACATATTGAAGGGAATGCTACTATACTGGCAGAGTTCCAATCGTCCGGCCCAGATGCCGTAACACCGACTCAGCCAGAAATACCGCCAGAATTCAACCTCCTTCAGCCGGATTTCCGTCAGAATCCCTACCCGACCTATCGCCAGTTCCGTGCAGTTGATCCCGTACACGAGAGAGAAATGCTCGGAGTCCGGGTATACATACACTTGGACGATATTGTCGCTATACTACGTCATTCTAAAGCCTGCGCCAACCCACGCGCTCTGCCGGTAGCGTTTTCGTCGTCCGGGCGATGGTAATCCGCCCGTAAACGTGCGATATGTCCGTTACTCGACATTTTACGGGAGGGACTACTATGGACGCTGCTGAGAATAAACGATTGGTTCACGACACATTCGCCGCGTTGAATGCCGGTGATTCGGAAAAGTTTTTCAGCCATTTGTCAGCTGATATTCGCTGGACCATTATCGGCACCACAAAATACTCGCACACCTATACCGGCAAAGCGGATATCGTTGAGCGCCTCTTTACCCCGCTGACGGCGCAACTCGACGGCTTCATCACCAACACCATTCTGAATACGATTGCCGAAGGGGATTATGTCGTCTTGCAAACCCAAGGCAAGTCACAAACAAAGACGGGCAAGTCGTATAACAATACCTACTGTTTAGTCATCCAGCTTCAGAACAGTAAAATTCAGCAGATTACGGAATATTTGGATACGGAGTTGGTGACGACCGCGTTTGAATAGCGTGCCGAGAAGCGACCGGCTCCCGCGCTCCTCATGCTCAGTCACTACGCTCATGCGTATCAACGCGGGGTTGCCCGGTCCCGCTCCTCTTTCAAACCTGTCCTACAGCTTCTCCATGACCTTGCGCGTAAAGTCCTCAATCACCCGATACTGCGTCGCCAGAGAGGGGAGAAGCATGATTTGATCCAGGCCGGTTGCTGCAAGTCGTGTGATTTGTGCGATGACTTCCTCTGGTGGACCGGCAAGACAGGTCGATTTGATGAGTTCGGGCGTAATGAATTTTTCCTCTTCAGGCAGATGGTAGACGCAGTGGCCGGCGTGAATGCGCAGATGCCGGTGCGAGGGCGGCGTGCGCTCGACCAGCGCGCTGTATTCGTCCCAGATATTGGCGAAGTGCCGGGGCGGCTGTCCACCAAACTGGCGCACCTTATCGTACAGATAGTGGAGCGACGCGATGGCAAACGGGCCGCATTCACGCCGAATACGCTCCGAGCCGAACGATTCACCCGGTTCTAACAAGGCAACCGCGCTGAGGGCGCACGTATAATACTTATCTCCACTCCGCCCGCCACGTTCGGCGCCAGCTTTGGCGTTGAGCAGCGCCCGGCGCATGAATTCCGGGTCTGGAGGGATGGAGACAACCAAGCCATCCCCATACTCACCCGCCAAGGCCTGGGCCTTTGGACCAAAGCCGGAGACATACAGGGGAATGTGGTGTTCGACATCAATGAACGTGTACTCCTGCATCTGGAATTGGACCGGCGTGGTTTGACCCTGCCAGGTCATGGTCGCTTCTTCCCCATGCAGGAGCGCCCGCAGCACGCGTAAATACTCGCCGAACTCTCGCAGCTTCATGGGCTTGTGGCCCATAATCCGCATGGCGGTGTTGCCGGTGCCTATCCCAAGAAAGGTGCGACCTGGGGCTAAGCGGTTAATCGTGGCTATGCTATGCGCCGTCACCGGAGCTATGCGCGTCCCGGCAACAGAAACCCCAGTGCCAATGTTCATCGTGCGGGTTTGCTGGGCGGCCAGGGCAAGCACGGCGTAGCAGTCTGACCAGATCATTTGACTGTCAGCGACCCAGGCGTGGGAGTACCCAAGATTTTCAGCATGGGTGATGTAACCGACATCATCAATTTTTGCGGCAACACAAATTCCAAAATCCATCCAAGCCTCCCGCTATCTTTGTGCGTGTCGCGCCGGCCCGTATCTGAGCCGGCTCGTCACAGCGCGTCAGTCTTCTCCGGTTGCTTCCTTGAGGGCCTTCCGGGCCGTTCGGGTGACAATGGTAGTTACCACAATAGTGGCGACCAGACCCAGGAGTAAGATTGCGTAGTCGGCAGTCCCTCGTTCCGGCGCAGCCCCTCCGGCCAGAGCAGCCACATCGCCAACCAGTTTCCCGTAATAGACGTACAGAACCGTCCCCGGCAGCATCCCAAATGCCGCGATGGCATAGTCCACAAAGCGCACATTGGTCAGACCCAGCGCGTAGTTCAGCAGATTAAACGGGAAAACCGGAGACAGGCGCAATAAAAAGACGATTTTCCGTCCCTGAGCACTGACCGCCCGGTCGATAGCCGCAAATCGGGGGATATCGGCCAGCTTCCGCTCGATAGCCTCCCGGGCAAGGTGACGCGCAACCAGAAACGCGAGACACGAACCCAGGGTGGCGGCAATGAAGACATACACAATACCGCTCAGCAGCCCGAAGATTGCGCCCGCAGCCAGGGTGAGGACAGAGCCGGGGATGAAAGCCACAGCCGCCAGGGCATAGCCGGCAATGAAGACCAGTGGTCCCCACACCCCCAGCGTCTCCACCCAGGCGGCAAACACCGGCACATAGGACCCAGCCTGACGGCCTAAAAAGATGAGCAAGACGACCCCGACAATAATAAGCGCAATTTTGCCGAAAAGGCGGCTTTTCCTCGCCGCTTGGGCAGGGGCTTCTTCTCCAGGCATAGGCCCTTCTTCCATGTGCAGGCTCCCTTCCGAGAGTATCAGCCGCCAGGTTTCACCCCGGCGTTTCGAGTCTTTGCAGGCGTGAATGGTCCGGCTATAGCGCAGACTGCACAAACTGGGCAAGGCCATCTTGCCAGGCAGGGAGTTGTATAGACGGCTCTTGGAGCGTTGTCAGTACCGCATAAGAGGGACATTTTGCCAGGCGAGGCAGCTCGGTGCTCGGAATGGGTTGCACCTGAGAACGAACGCCAAGCAGTGCATATAAAGTCCGGATGAGGTCAAAGCGGCTCGTGCCACCTCGACCGGCCATATGGTAGGTCCCAAAGGCTTCAGTGGTCACAAGCTGGGCCAAGGCTCCGGCTAAATGCGGGGCATACGTCGGGGAACCGAATTGATCGTTTACCACCCGGACTTCGGGCTGCTGAGAGAGGGCCTGCATGGTTTTAATAAAATTCTTGCCGTGGGTGTGATACAGCCACGCGGTGCGCACAATATAATGCTTCGGATTTAAGGCCCGCACCGCCTCTTCTCCGGCGAGCTTGCTTTGCGCGTAAACAGACTGCGGGTGGGGCAGATCGAATTCATGATACGGCCGGTGGCTCAGTCCATCGAAAACATAATTCGTGGACATATGCAGGAGTGGAATGCCACGGGCCGCGGTCACCAGGGCAAGGTTGCGCGGGCCGAGAGCGTTGCCCCGATACGCGGCCGCGGGGTTTTGCTCCGCTTGGTCCACGGCATTATACGCGGCGGCGTTGAGTACCAGGTCGGGAGCATGCGTGGCGACCGCCGCGCGGACCGCTTCAAGGTGAGTAATATCGAGCTGCTGCCGGCCGTAAGCAACAACCTCGTGACTGCTGAAAATTCCTTGAACGGCCTGGCCTAACTGACCGCCGGCACCAGTGAGAAGGATGTGCATGCTGTTCTCTTTGATCTTACTCAAGAGCGTCCGGGAGAAAGTCAGACATCGATATTACCATCATACCAACAAAAAAGGGCGTGTCCTGTGACACGCCCGATAAAGAGAAAGGGAATCTCGATAGGCAAGCCTAGTCTTTGAATTCCGGCAGGATTTTGGTCCCGAAGATTTCGAGTTGACGCTTAGCCTCCTCCCAGGGCATCAGCCCTTGATCGAAGAACCAGCCAAACCACTCAATGTTGGCATTCTTCTGGAGTGCTTCCATCTCACGCTTGACGTCATCGACGGTCCCAACCAGAGAGTACTTCGCCTCGACCATACGCTCGAACTTCCAGGGGACGGGTGTCGTCTCACCAGGGTAGCGGTAGGCTTCAAAGAAGCCGAACCCGGCGAAGTATTGTATGAAGCCGGCTCCCTGCGTCTCCGCTCCGAGGGAATAGCCTTCGGTGTACGTATTCCCGATATGCACCGACCGAAAAGCGCCGATACTCTCGCCGAGTTCGAGATTCCGGCCATGTTTGGCCGCCTCCTCACGATAGGCCTCGCACAGCTCCCGGAACGAGGGTGGATGCGCAATCAGAATCCACGGCACTATCCCCTCAGAGGCGCACCAGCGGATCGTCCGCTCGCTGACCGAAAACGGCTGCCAGATCGGCGGGTGAGGCTCAGTGTAGGGTTTGGGCACGACACAGATGCGCTGCACGGCCCCGTTTTCATCCACCTCTCCCTTGGCCCCGTATTTCGAGGTCCAGTTTTTGGCGACCGGCCAGCGCTGAATGCCGTGTTCATAGGGGGTCGGGACTTCGTAATACTTGGTCTTGAGCCGGATGGACTCTTCGGTCCAGGCGGTCTTCATGATTTTGAAGACCTCTTCAAAGACCGCCCGGTTATGCGCATCCACTTCAGAGCCGTCCATGGGTGTACCGGTCACATGATAGTGCTGCCCCAGCACATTGGTCCAACGATCCTGATAGCCCCGGGCAAAACCGGCAATAAAGCGACCCTTGGTCAAGTGATCGAGAACGGCGATCTCTTCCGCGACCCGGAGCGGGTCCCAGGTGGGTAAGACCAATCCGAGCGAGGCGAACTTGATACGCTCGGTCCGCGCCGCAAGGTCGGTATACAACATCAGCGGGGCAACGGACGCCTCATAGCCCTCGGAGTGAAAGTGGTGCTCGGTGGTTGACATGGCATCAAAGCCGAATTCTTCGGCCAGTTGCGCTATTTCGCGCAACTCCGTGAGCATTTCTTGATATTTGTCGTTGTTGCGGCCGATAGGTCGGAGTCTTTCGCGCTCCTCGAAGGTCGCCGGGATGGTCGGTAAAACAAAAAGATTAAACTTCATGGGACTTCCTCCTGACCTGGAGCGGATTGCCGCTGCGGTCCCGCTCCAGTGTGCTCTCTCAGCCTTAACTCGTTTGGAGAATCTTGGCCAGCACTGGCATCAGATATTTCTTGAACGTGACGGGATTCTCACACATGGGGAAATGGCCGATTTCTTCCATGATGATACACTCGGAGTTCTTGACCTTTTTGGCCGTTTTTTCCGTCATCTCCGGCGTACAGGCGAAATCGTACACGCCCGTCATGAAGTATATGGGAATATCGCCCGGCAGGTGTTCCGCTATTTCGCGAAAATCGTGATCAACGCTGTAGAAATACAGGTCACCCTTGAAGATGCCCGGACCACTCTGTGAATAATACCACCAGGTCTCTCGACGATACTCTTCCGGGCTCTGCGGTGCCATCAGTCCATACACCGAAGTGGCACACGCTTCGCCACCGTGCACATGGGGATTCCAGAGCCAGTCCAACCACCAGCCGGGCGAGTAGTCACAGGCTTCAATCGCAATCAGGGCGCGCAGGTCGGACGAGAAGTTGCGCGCCAGGTGCAAACAGATATTCCCGCCCATCGAGCTGCCCATGATGACCGGACTGTCGAGTTCGAGCTCTTGACAGAAAGCCATCAGAAATTCCGAGTAAAACTGGGCCGTCAGTTTATACTCTTCTTTCCACCAGCCCGTGGGCGGAATGGATTTTCCGTGTCGAGGCAGGTCGAGCGCAATCACCCGAAAGTCGCCGTTGATATCGGCATCACACAATTGGTGGCGCCACTCGCGCGTATCCGTACCCGCCGTGTGGAGACATACCAGGGGGACGCCCTGCCCGGCTTCCTCATAAAACACCCGATAGTCTTCTCCCTCGTACGGGACACGAACATAATGACCAGTAATGGGTTCAATATTCGGCATGGCTCTTTCTCCTATTCTTCCACATTCCGCATGAGGTCAAGCGTCCAGGTAAAGGCCCGGAGGTTCTGCCACATGACTTTGACGTCGCCCTCGATTTGCAGCCGTCCGTGGAGCGGATGGGCCATCGCCCAGATGTCGTTATACATAGGTGGGGGGATGGGTTGGACAAATTTTGCCCAGGTTTCCGCCGGGCCACGCAGGGCAAAGGCGTAGGTCGATTCGGGTCCTATATCGGACGAGACGTTCGGTATCGTCCCGCCCACAAACGACACGATATGGGCGGTCTCACCGAAAGCCAGCAGGACATCCGTGGTCAAATGTCTACCTATGATCTTGGTCACGCTGTCCTGATTGACCAGGGCTTGCCAGCGCTCCATCCAGCCTGTATCGAACGCAGCCATATATCTCCTCCCGTGTTGATTTCTCTCGGATTCTTTACCCCGGCCCCCGAAGGCTGAACCGGAACAGGACGGCTTCTTATCAAGCCACCTGTCGGACGTAAAGGGCCGAATAGCCTCTACTGTGGTGGCCGTCCTCCTTGCTGTAACAGACGCTCACTGATGAAGATGAGGGCTTCCGCAGAGGCATGCCGTACCGTTTCTACTTCCTCGGCAAGCATGTCCAGGAGTGGGGGGACACTCTCGGCCCCACCAATCCGCCCGATCGTCCATAAGCCCTGCACCTTGGCATACAGGTCCCGCTCGCGTCCGACCGCCTCAATCACCTCAGACACGACGCTCCCATCCCGATTTTGACCAATCACCTGATACACGTTGGAGCGCGTCAACGGGTCCCGGGACTGCAAGGCCTTCATAATCAGCGGCTTCGCCGTTGCATAGTCCATCCGGCTAAAGGAAACGGCCGCAGCCAGCCGAATGCGAAAATCCATATGCTCCAAGGCTTGCTGAACGAGGGGCAGGCCACTCGCGTCTTTGAAATGGGTGAGGGAGGCGGCGGCGGTGGTGCGGACCATTTCAGACGAGTCGGATTGAAGAGCGGTTCGTAGCAACTCGACGATACTCGGGTCATCCAGCGACCCGAGCAATCCGGCTGCGGCATCACGGATTTGCTCACTCGCATCGCTCAATTTCGCGGTGAGATAGGCGAGTCCGTTTGCATCACCCGTCGCGGCCAGCGACCAGGCCAGCGTGACGGCAACGATCGGGTCTTTTTCTGTTTTGAGGAGGGTGTGCAACACCGGCGACGCCACCGCAGAGCGGAGTTCGCCCAAACCACCCGCCCCTTGGGTGCGCAGGCGCGTATCCGCACTGTTCACGGCATCGAGATAGAGCAAGTGGGCGGTGCGGTCCCGCGTCCGTCGCAGTCCAGACAAGGCCAGGCGTTTTCCTTCCGAGTTTGTATAATAGAGCCGCCGCAGCAGCCCGACCGCGTCAGGCGTCGCCATGTCACCCAGGGCGTCGGCCGCGGTCCGGCGGAGCATGGGCTTATTGGACCGCAGGGCCTCGTCAAGCACTATTATTCCGGCGGAATCACCCCGGCGCCCAAGGATGCCGGCCACCACATTCCGCTCATGCGGGTCGCCCAAGCGCAGGCCCAGGCGCAAGACCTCAAGCGCGAGTTGCTGGAGCGCGACAAGCCCGTGCCTTGCGACCGGATCGTGGCTGGCCTTATAGGTGGCCACCGCCCCGAGCAAATCGCCCTGCCTGGCCTGGTCCACTGCGGACTCGTCCTCAGTGGCCGTGGCAAAGGATATCTCGCTGACGAGCAGCAAGAGAATGAGCAGACCGTAGGCATGACAGCGTTTCTTCATGCTGACTCCTTTCGTCCGGCACCCGGGGAACGCCCGTGCCAGCTCTCTCAAAGAGCAACGGATCGACTATGCGAGATGGCCGACCTGTCGCAGTACCGCGGCGTGGTCCCAGTAAATGCGTTCGGCGGACATCTTGCCATCCCGGAACTCAATGATAATGACTAATTCCGCGCTGATGCTCTTGCCGGTTGGAGGAATCCCGGGCAGGAACCAGTCCATCTGCTTCGAGTGGACCATACGGATTGTGGCTTCCTCGACAATACAGTCGTCCGTCACCACCCGGTTTGTCATGCTGTGTTCCCACTCATCGGGAATCGAAGGAATGAACATATCCCGATAATAGGCGCGCAGCTCAGTCTTGCCCTTTCCGCCGGAGCGCGTCGGCATATGCATAACCGACGCGTCTTCCACCATGGTCGAAAGGGACAGCTCTTCGTCTTTTTCGACAAACTCGCCTATCACGTGCTCTTCCCAGAGTTTGACCAGACCTTGCGTAGCCATCTCGGCGTCTCCCTTTTTCCGGCTCTCCACAGGTCATCTCACTGACGGGATGACTTCTGTGGCAAATCGTTCAATCGTCGTGCGCGCCGCGGTCTCATTCTGGGTTGTCACAAAGATAGCAATATCGGTCAGACCGGCGGCTTTGAGTTCATACGCTTTATCAATGCAATCTTGCGGCGTTCCGGCAATGGTACATTTCCGGGCAACGACATCAGGAATAAGTTCCCGATGTTTGGCGGTTAAGTCAAGATGCTCAGAGAAGCGGTAGCTTTCGGTCAGCGCTTTCACCACATCGGCATGCTCAAGGCCAAGCGTATCCGGCAGCCAGAGTTTGTTAGCGATATTCCGCGCCGCGGTGGGACGTACCTGATCGAGCGCCGCACTCCGATCAGCGTCTATGGCCGCGTCAATCGCGGCGATAAAGCGGAGCCGAGCAGGGTCCTTGCCCGCTTTTCGTGCACCTTCGCTCGCCGCCTCGACCGTCGCCCGCGCGCCCTCGCCGTTTCCGCCCATATGGCCATCGACAATAACGCCGTCGCCTATTGCACCGGCCAGCGCCGCGGCTTGGGGACTCATGACCGCAATCTCGATGGGCACCTGCCCCCACTCTTCAGCCCCGGCCACCCTCAACCGCACTTCCTGCCCCCAGGTTTTCTTTTCCCCAGGGTTGGCCACCGCCGGAGCTTCCACCTCTCGTCCGGACAATAAATGACGAATGAAGGCCACATCCCGACGCAGTTGATCGCGCTTGGCCGGAGATAGGCCCGCAGTTCTCACGGCCGAGTCCCCCGCACCGATACCGAGCACGGCCCGCCCCTGACTGAGCATATTGAGCGAGACCAGCGCATTGGCCGTCACGGTTGGATGGCGGGTGACCAGATTCGTCACGCCGGGCCCGAGTTTCACCCGTCGCGTGGCTTGGGCGCAGCAGGCCAGGCATATATAGACATCGTTCCACAGCATCTGCGAGTCGCCGACATACACCGTCTCGAAGCCACCGGCTTCGGCGCACTGGGCGAGGCGGACCACCGATTCTATCGTCTGGCCCGAGTAGGGCCAGATCATGACGCTAAATCGCATCTCCTCTTTCCTTCAGCTTGGAGTGGGTCTCACCCTCCTCTGATCTACCATTGCGTAGCTGTGCGGTTGCCGATTCGTCAACAACAAACGTTGTGGGATGCAGCACCACCCCGTAGTCTCGCCGGGCGCTTCCAATCGAGACCAATCCATCCTGCACGTCTTGCACGACCTTTTCGATAGGGCGCTCTTTGGGATCGCCAAATCCGCCGCCGCCACTTGAGAGCAGCTCTACTTCATCGCCGGTGGACAGGGTACTCATGGAGTTGACAACCGCCTCTTCGGTGCGGCCATCGGCATAGTGAAAAACCTGCCGGTTGGGCGGTGCGGCCTGTCCTCCCCGCAGGCCAAAAGGTGCGGTGGCGGGTTGGGCACCGCTCCCGAAGTTTGCACACGCAATATTGTCGGCCTCGACCCGCCAGCGATAGCTCACACCCATACCGCCCCGCCATTGCCCCGCTCCGGCACTATCCTGACGATACTCAAACTGTTCGATGAAATACGGATTCACGAGTTCATGCAGTTCAGGGTCCGGCGAGCGCAGCCCGCCGAGGCAAATCACCGTGCCGATGTGGTCCCAGCCGTCAAAGCCGGCGGTGGCGCCGCCACCCCCTTTACTTAAAAAGTGAATCTCCCCGAACGGCCGCCCGGTCCGCGGATTCATGCCCGTGGTGGCCGGGGCGCACCAGCGTCCCCAGGCGGCCTGAACGCGCTCGGGGAGAACCTCCGCCAGGGCCAGCCAGATCGCTTCGGTTATGGTTTCGCCGGTCAGCACTGTACAGGCCGTGCTTGGCGCTGGCTCGACCGGGTTCACCACACTCCCACTCGGCGCCACGATAGAAACCGGACGCATAGCCCCCGCGTTATGTGGCACCTCGGGGTTAACCAGCGTAAATAGCGCCAGGTAGGTCGCCGAAGCGGTATTGGCAAACGGACTGTTGACATAGCCGGGGACCTGACCATCCGAGTCTGAGTAATCGAACACCACAGACTCATCCTGCACTTCGACTTTGACCCGAATGGTCACCGGCCGGTCGTGGACAACACCGTCGTTGTCGATCTGTCGCGCGGCCAGATAGGTGCCATTCGGGATCGCACGAATTTCCTCGCGCATGTGTTTTTCCGAGGCATCCAGCAGTTGCTCAATAACCTGCTCGACCGCAACGATTCCGTGTTTCTTCACCAGCGCGGTGATATTGCGTTCGCCCAGGCCGGCCGCACCAACCAGACAGTGCAAATCCCCTTCGACCAAAAACCGCAGGCGCACATTGGACACAATCATTTCCCACAGACCGCGATTGACCTTGCCCTGCGCATAGAGTTTGGCGGGTGGAATCCGCAGCCCCTCATCCCACACATCGCGCGCTTCCGGGTGATACCCCGCCGCGCCGCCGCCGCCGGTGTCCGCTTGATGTCCTTTCGTGACCGACCAAAAGCGCAGTTCGCCATCCGTATACACCGGCTTGGCAATCGTAAAATCGGGCGGATGATTATTGCCCCGATACGGGTCGTTGAGAATGAAGACATCGCCTTCGTGCGTATCGTCGGCATAGGTCTCGGCAATCGAGCGGACCGCCCAGGGCGTGGCGGCCAGCAGGATCGGGATATAGGCCGTCTGGGCGACCAGACGGAGCTGGCGGTCATAAATTGCGGTCACAAAATCGCGCGCCTCGCTAAAAATGGGCGAGCGCGAGGTCCGCAGCATGGTCTGGCCCATTTCTTTGGTAATCGAGTCCAGGCGATTGGCGATGACCGATACCAGGATCGGATCAATCCTGTCCGTTTGCATTTCACGCCCCTCCCGCACCGGCCGAGCGACCGCCCAAGGCGGCCAGGAGTTCGTCAAGCGCTCGCTCGGCCGGGTGCATGACATAATTGCGGTAGGCATCACAGACCAGACGATAGCCGGGCGGGATCAGGACGGTGGTGTTGGACTGCTCGATCAAGGCCGGTCCGGCAAGCGCCATACCACACTCGAACCGGTCTCCAGCATAGACGGAAACCTGATACGGCGTACCCGAGAAGTACGCTTGACGCCTGCCTTTGAGCGCGACGGCCGGGTCTGCGTCCACCAGCAGGCGGGGCGTGAGTCGGGGTTTGTCCGTGAGCCCCAGCGCCCTGACCCGCAGATTGATCATTTCCAAAGCAGCTTCCGGCATGGCGTAGCCATACAGCGTTTCATGGAGATGATGAAAACGGGCGGCTGCCGCCTCCAGCTCGGATGCGGCCAGCGGGGGCTGAAGTGGGACTTCGACTTCATGAAACTGGCCCACGTAACGCACATCGAGGGTTGCGCGGATCTGTATTTTCTCCGTTGGGATGCCTTCCGAGGCTAGGGTTGCGCGGGCGTGTTCCTCAATCTCCCTCAGGCTGCGGTTGATCTCGTCGGGAACAATGTCGCCCCAGTCTTGGGTGAAGGTCCGAACGTAGTCGTGCTGCAAGTCAGAGATCAGCATGCCGGCCGCACAGAACACCGACGACTCCTGGGGAATCACAATCAGCGGAATATCCAATTCTCGGGCGATCATTCCGGCGTGCAGCGGCCCGGCTCCACCGGCAACCACCAGCGCAAACTCACGCGGATCATAGCCCCGTTCGACCGAAACGCCCTGAAGCGCGGCCGCCATGTTGGCGTTCACAATACGGTAAATACCCTCGGCGGCCTCAAGGGGCGATAGGCCCAAGGGCTCGGCGATCGTGTTGGTTACCGCGCGCTGAGCCCCGTGATAATCAAGCGGCATCTCCCCGCCTAACAACCCGTCCGGGGAAAGATAGCCCAGCACCAGGTTGGCATCCGTCACCGTGGGTTCGGTTCCGTCGCGGCCATAACACACCGGACCCGGCTCCGCGCCGGCACTCTTGGGTCCAACCTTGAGCATCCCCCCGGCATCGATCCAGGCAATACTGCCCCCGCCGGCGCCGACCGTGTGGATATCCAGCACGGGCAGCGCCAGCCGATGGCCGCCAATCTCACCCTCCGTTGTTGTCACGGGCTGACGGTCGTGAATGAGACAGGCATCAAAACTGGTTCCACCCATGTCAACCGTGATCACATCCCGCAGGGCATAGCTGTCCGCATAGAACATGCCGGCCATGGGCCCACCGGCCGGGCCGGACAGGAGGGTGTTGGCGGCAAAGCGCCGGGTCAGATGGGGCGACATCACACCCCCGTTCGACTGCATAATGAGCAGCACGCCGGCAAATCCCGAGCCGTCCAACCGGCTTTCAAGCTGAGTCAGATAGCGCGCCAGCGGAGGACCGACGGTGGCGTTGAGGACGGTGGTGGAATGGCGTTCGTAGACCCGAATCTGCGGCAGCACTTCGGAGGATAGGGACACATACACCTCGGGTAAGGCGGCCTGAATGAGCTGGCCGGTGCGGCGCTCATGGGCCGGATTCAAGAAGGACCACAGATAACTGACCGCCACCGCCTCAATGGCATGCGCCCGGATGTGGGCAATCGCGTCCAGCACCTCCGCCTCGTGCAGCGGGGTCACCACTGCGCCCTCAACATTGACCCGTTCGGTAATGGGATAAATATGCGTCCGGGGAACCAAAGGCGGCGGCGGACCGTATTTGCTATCGTACTGACGGTCGCGCAGCCCACGCCGCATATTCAGCACATCGCGAAAGCCGCGAGTCGTCAGCAAGGCGGTTTTGGCCCCTTCCCCGGTCAAGACGGCATTGGTCGTAATAGTCGTCCCATGAACGATGACGCTGACGCGCCCGAGGAAATCCGACAGCTCACAATCAAAAGCAGCAGCGATCTTGCGCAGCCCCTGCAAGACGCCGACCTCGGGCTGGTGGGGCGTGGTCGGCGTCTTATAGACGTGGGCCGCGCCCTGCGAGTCCGTGACAAGAAAGTCGGTGAACGTGCCGCCGACGTCAATGCCGATTTTGTATTTCATGCGGTTTCGTGGACCAGGGCAAACGTCGGCACATAGCGTTCGTCACCCTCGGGGTCCCGCCCGACCGCAGACGGGCAGAGGCGGACAGTGCATCCCCGCTCAACCTGGGTGGGCTCCGTTTCAACCAGTCGAGTGAAGATGCGCAGCCCTTCGACCAAGACCACGGCGAAAATCAACGGGCGCGGAAAGCCCGGCGGGACGCCGGCGTCTTGGATGGTATAGGCGTGGATCGTCCCCCGGCTCGGCAGCTCAAGCCAGTCGAGCCGATCCGAGAGACACTGCGGACAGACCACACGCGGGGGCCAGTGGCGCAGGGCGCACGGCGAACAGAATGTTGTGAGCAACTTGTGCGACCGTAGGGCGGCATAAAACGGCGCCAGTCGGGTGTTCTTACTGCCCTGGAGCGGAAAGGGATCGATAGCGCGGAAATACTCGCTCATAGGCTGCTACTCCCGCCCGTAAAGCATGACCACATGCTCGCCCATGCCGCTATTATTATGCGTCAGCCCGATATGCGCCTCCGGGACCTGGCGTGCGCCGGCTTCCCCACGCAACTGCCAAAAAGCTTCGACCGCCTGCGCCACACCCGTGGCCCCAAGCGGATGTCCGCAGCCCATCAGCCCGCCGCGCGGATTCACGACTACCTCACCGCCATAATCGGACCGCCCGTCCGCAGCGAACGGGCCACCTTCGCCCTTAGGACAGAAGCCGAGCTCTTCAGAGGCAATAATCTCGGCGATGGCAAAACAGTCGTGGACCTCGGCAAAATCGACGGCGCTAGCCGGTATCCCGGCCATGGCGTAGGCGTCCCCGGCGGCCTGTTTCAGGGCCGGCCAACTGGCATAATCCGGGTCGAGGCTGGCGACAGAAAACCCGTGGACCGCCTGGCCGGTTCCGCGAATAAAGACCGGCTTGTCCGTCATATCCCTGGCGCGCTCTTCGCTCGCCAGGATAATGGCCGCCGCGCCATCGGTGATAGGCGAACACATAAACAGCCGGAGCGGGGAGGCGATCATGCGCGAGCACACCACCGCATCCAGGCTGACGCCGTTCTGAAAATGGGCGTACGGATTCCTGCTCGAATGCGTATGGTTTTTCACCGCCACCTGGGCCAACTGCTCTTCCGTTGTGCCGTATTCAGCCATATGCAGTTGGGCCGCCAGGGCAAAGGCAGGCGGGGCGGTGAGTCCGAAACAGGCTTCCCAGTCTCGGTCCACCCCAGCCCCCATATTCAGCACGGCCTCCCCCATATTGGGCAGATTGAGCTTCTCGACCCCCAGCACCATCACGATATCGGCCAGACCGGCGGCAATAAATGCATAGGCATAGCGTATCCCGACGCTGCCACTGGCACACATATGTTCGGTCCGGGCCGAGAGCTTGCGCGGCTGAATGCCCAGCGTTTCCGCGGCAAGCGGAGCAATATGACTTTGAAAGGCTGCCCGCTCAGGCAGGACAGCACCGACGACCAGCCCTTCGATATCCTTGGGTGTCAGGTGCGGAACAGAAGCAAAGCAGGCCCGGCCGGCCTCGGCCAGCAATTCCCGAAAGCCGGCGGCGCGCACCCCAAAGCGTGACAGTCCCGCCCCCACCAGGGCAACCCGACGCATACACAACTCCTTTTTGTCCGAGACGGCCCTACCTAATCAAGAATTCCGTTTGCTGAAAAGGCTGGGCTTCTCTCCGGGAAAGGTCTTACTCTTGAGAAGAAGCCGCCGGCAGCGCTCTCAGACGGTCACGCGTCTGTTTGGCCGCGTCCGTCTTGCCGGTCTTTTCATACAGCCGAGCGAGTTGTTCAAGCGTCTCGCGGGTCACCGGGCTGTCTGCGGGCAGGGCTTCCTCCTGGATGTGGACCGCTCGCTCGGTAAGCGCCAGCGCCGCTTCATCTTTTCCCTGCTCGGCATAGAACCTCGCCTGGGTACGGAGATTCAGCGCGACATTGGGATGATCCGGGCCAAGCGACGCCTCCATAACTGAGGCGGCCTGCTCGTATAGGGGTAAGAAGGTCGCATAATCCCTGGTGTCCTGGAGGAGGTCAGCCAGGCCGCTCAGGGTCGTGGCCAGATTATTCAGACTGACCGCAATATCACGCTGTCCGGGCTCCAACGCCTTGGTCTCAACCGCCAGGGCTTCTTCATAATACCGCTGGGAGGCGGTGAGGTCCCCGGCATCTTTGAGGAACAGCGCAAACTGATTCAGGCTCGTGGCAATATTCGGATGATCCTCGCCCAGCGCGCTCTTCATAACCTGTACCGACCGTTCAAACAGCGGCCGGGCGGTCTCAAAGTTGCCGTTCTGATGGTGCAGCGAAGCCAGGTTATTCAGACTGACCGCAACATTGGGATGAACGCTGCCATAGACCGTCTCGGTAATCTGAAGCGCCCGCTCGTATAAGGGCAAGGGACGAACGCTATCCCCTCCCTCGCGCAGGGCGAGGGCCATATTGTTCAGATTCATGGCCACAACCGGGTGGTCTTTGCCCAGCGCCTGTTCGTTGATCGCAATCACGCGCTCGTAGACCGCCGCGGCCTCAGCGTAGTTCCGGACCTGATACAAGAGGGAGGCCAGGTTGTTCAGACTGGTGCCGACGTCCGGATGCGTCAGACCATAGGCAGTGGTATAGACCTCGGCAGCCCGCTCAAACATGGGTCTTGCTTTGGCGAATTCTCCTATTTGATATAAGGCCGATCCGAGATTGTTGAGACTCGCCGCCACATCGGGGTGTGACGGGCCCAGCGCCGTCTCTCGGATTTCAAGTGCGCGTTGCTGTATTTCCCCTGCCTCGGTGTAATTACCCATTTCCTTCATCAGCAGCCCCAACCGAGTCAGGTCGTCAGCAACCACCGGATGCTGATCACCGTGCGTGCGCTCATGAATGGAGAGCGCACTCTGGAGTAAGGTTCGGGCTCCGTTATACTGTTTAGTCGCAATCAACAGCTCACCCAGATTAATCATACTCAGCGCAACAGCCGGATGTTCGTTCCCGAGTTGCTGTTGGTGGATCGCCAACGCCCGTTCAAAAAGCGGGCGGGCCTGCTCATACTGCTTTTGCTCTTTGTACAGCATTGCCAGGTTGCCGACGCTCACGGCAACCGCGGCATGCGACTGCCCATAGGCTGCCTCTGTAATGCTCAGGGCTCGCTCGAACAGCGGACGGGCAGCATCAAACTGGTGCTGATCCTGGAGCACCAGGGCGAGATTGGTCAGACTGCGGATAATTCCGGGATGGTTGGTCCCAAGCGCCTTTTCATCAATGCCCAGCGCCCGTTCGAAAAGCTGACGAGCTTCCGCGTATTGACGAGTCTGCTGAAGGAGGAGGGCCAGGTTATTCAGGCTTTGAGAGACAAGCGGATGATTGGGGCCGGCGACCTTTTCTGTCTGTTCAAGGAGTTCGCGCGCAACGGGAATGGCGGCTTGAAATTTTCCAGCCGCGTGCAAACGCCCGGCTTCTTCGGCTAATTGCTTGAGGCGGCTGCCCGGCGCTTCGTCCGCACCAAAAGCAAACGGCACAAAACAGAGTACAGTAATGGAAACAACGACACTGAGGATTCGGCTTGGACTATTCACTACAAGTGAGCGCCGAGACATGAGGAGGGGGTCATAACCCGGCGAGACAGACTATTCCGTCGGCGTCGCCTGATCAGGAGGCAAAGAAATGACGTCTTCAGAGGGCTTATGAAAGGTTTCCGCCACGTCAAAAGAGCCGCGCAACGAATAGACGTCATCTTTGAACATGGGGAGGTGAGAATAGTAGGCACGGTGATAATAGCAGCCCAGACCCTCACCCGGCTCGGCGGTTTCTTCGGCACTCATAGCGGAACCCGCAGCATTTGCGTCCTGTGTCACGGGGGCTTGCTTGACGGACGCGATATCAGGCTGCGCGGCCGGTTCAGCCTGATCTTTTTCAGTCAGCGTAGAAGCTTTATTTTTCCGGGGCGGGGTCATCGGTCGGTGCGACGGGTTTTCAAATTTATCCAGCCAACCGTAATACGCGGCAGCTTTGTGTCCAGTTGATTGCGGCTCTCCTTCTGCCCGGAGACCGCCGGCGACACACATAACGCCAAGGCTCACAACGATAGTCAGGATATTTTTCATACCGAAGCCCATATTCTCACCGTTCAGCGTTCTTATTGTAGGCCGAAACGTACAAGGGGGAGCAGATATCTGCTCCCCCCGGAGATGTCTTCTGAGGCTGCTTAGCGGTGCAGCTCAGTCAGACGGTTAAGGTCGTACAGGCCATTAATGTAGTCCATTGAAAAGTCGGGCAGACCGCCAGCGTACTCACGCCACAGGTTGCCGCGACCGTTCTGGATGTCAACCGTGTCCACGTTCCGCCAGTGGATCGCGCCGCGCTTGGGGTTGGAGTTCATGTACGTGTACTTCTTGGAATCGTCAGACCACTGGTAGCCCCACTGCCACAGCTTCCACAGTTTCCCTTTGCGGTCGAAAGCAATGTGGTTCCAGGTCTCCCAGGTTTCCGGGTCAATCGCCATGATCGCGCTCTTGTACGGATGGCGCGGGTCTTTCGGAATACGTTCCACTACGAACAGCTCGCGGATTTGCCAGATGTCGTCGTTGAGCCAGCCGTCGGGCCCGCCATAGCGCACACCGTCGTCTTCCCATTTGGTCAGGGCGTGCACGGTCAGGAATTTCTTCTTACCCCAGAACACCCAGTCCCATTCGAGCGGACGGCCCGAGAAGCCGTAGAAGTCTTCCAGGGTATGCTCGGTGCCCATCAGCGAGTCAGACTTCACCTCGGCCGAGATACGCCGCACGCGCCGCAGGCTCGGAACGTAGGCCCAGCCGTCGTCGGTCCGGCGCGGGTCGATATAACGCTGAATGATGAACGCAGTACCCCGCACATCGTACGGCTCGAAGAAGCCGGTGAACTCTTTCCAGTGCACGGTCCCGGCGTCATCGTTCTCGGGCAGGTTGTAGTTGTTGTCTGGAAACATGGCCATCTGGGAGTGATATGCCTTGTGATAGAAGGTGCCCAGGCTGCGCTCGTAGGTGCCACCGCCGCCGTAGATCTTCTCGTAATCGTAATCCCAGTCGGTGTCGATATCGATTTCACCACCAATCCAGGCATCCGGTGGTTTCGTCGGCTCCGGAGTCTCGTGCTCACCGCCGAACCTCAGCCACGTACTCAGCGCGTTGGCGACGAAATAGCCGCGCCAGTAAAAGCGTTTGTCATAGTTCCAGGCCACCTTGAGGCCCGCGATGCTGGTGTCGGCTTCGTTCATGATGTCGTCGTTGGCAAACGGATAGCCGCAGATATAGTTCTCAAGCGCGCCGTCCGCGGCCAGCGAGACCTGCTTCTGGAACTTCTCGTCGCACTCCCGCACGACCTGGTGCGGCGTCACGTGATAGGTGTCGGCCACCTCCATTTGCAGCGAGCCGTCGTTCCACTTCTCGAACTGCTCAAAATAGCCAGGGAACATGAACGGTTGGACCTTAGGCAGGTCGGCGTGCGCCAGCACGTCGCCGCCCTTAAATTCCGGCTCGGCGTCTTTGGTCTGTTCGAACCATTGCACGAATGTATCGCGCGTGTACGTGGTCGCGTCGCCGCCCTGCGCCAGTACGCCGGTCTGTGCCCACAACAGGCTACAGGCCGCGAGAAACGAAAATACTGTGAGTCGCCTCATAAATCCTCCTCTAAGAAAATTTACCGCTCTATTTTTGGTCGCCGTTTTTAGGAAGTCAATAATACCTCAGCAGGTATTTTTCTAATTTCAGCCAGAACGAAGGGACCAGCCCCCGCCCTGACCCTCCCCCTTGAGGGGGGAGAGCCTTGTTACTAGAAACGATAGCGCAGTCGGCTCCAGAATTCGTTCATCTTATTCCGCTCCGAGCCACCGGCCTGCATGTGGAACAGGCCGAAACCGGCTTCCGTATACGGGTTGTTCGGGTCGCCCGTAAAAGCGCCGAACGCGCCGAGGTCGTGTTTATGCCGTCCACCCAGAAACGCGGTAAAACCCAGCGTGACCGACCAGTTGTTGCTGATCAGATATTCGATATTACCGCCGGTCGTGCCGTCCTGGGCCGCAGTGCCGAACGCGCCGAAGACCAGGTAGACCAGTTGGTCGCGCATGAAGTGGTTCTGCGCGAACACGGTGAAGATGAAGTTGTTGTTCTCGGCGGTGATGCCGCGGCGGCCAGCCCTCACGTCGGGATAGTGGTTGCCGTACGCCTGGGCGCTCAGGAAGAAACTCCGCGTCGGGTTGAGCCAGCGGATCAGAGTCGGCCGGTCGATCCCCAGCACCCACTTGAAGGCGTTTCCGTCCCCGATCAGATCAACCTTGGTCGTGTCGTTCAGCATCGCGTTGGCGGTCCAGGACGATTCCCAGCGGACCACGAAACCGGTGTACGGCTCGAACCAGTCGAGCGACAGGCCCAGCGTGTTGGTCTTGCGGTATCTGGCGGACAGCGAGCCGCCGAAGGCGCAGTGGTTGGCATATTCGGCGTGGCGGAATTTCTTCCTGGTACCGTATGACGACCCACCTTCTTTGAAGATGGCCGATTTCCTTACCTGGATCTGCTTCGGCTTGACGCCGACTATGACTGGACCAACACCTGAGGAACTAAGAACGGTGCCACCGTCCTTGGCGGTAATACCGACACCCGGCGCTTCATTCCGGTCCGCGGGCAGAATGCTGTTCCCGTTTCCGTCTGTCGTGCACTCTGGCCTATTAGAGATGTTAAGGCGATCCCAGCCGGTTGCGGGCAAGTCGGCAAACGCGAAATAGTCGGTGACCTGGATACGCAGGTTGCCGGCAGTGGCTTCCCAGCGCATACCGATGCCGCCGTTCTTCAGGTTCCAGTGCGGGGCACGGTTTTTGTACAGCGCCATGTTCTTGAACGGGAGATAGGGCCTATCTTCCGTTGCCATAGTCGGGTCGTCGGCCGTGCCGGGGAAAAGGGCGGTTGCAAACAGATCGTTCCCGAACACGAAGCCGTCTATCGTCCGGCCGAAGCCGGTGGCCCAGGGCTGGGCCGGGTGACCGAGACCGGTCGGCGTGTGGCGGTCGAAGACGTACACTATGCTACCAGCCACATCGCGCAGCGGACCGATATTGCCGAAGCGGTGCTCGAACAGGGCCGACCAGAGCGGCACGCGCGTGTCGTCAAACAGGTCAATGAAGAAGTGGTCGCCGAAGTCGACGGGATTCACGATGTCTTGCAGGCGGAAGAAGTCGGCCTTCCCCCACACGTGCTGCTGCTTCCCGACACGCAGCCAGTTACGACCGCCGAGGCCCTTCCAGAAGAAGTCGAAATACGCCTCGCGGACGGGATAGTACAGGTCCATATTGGTCTCGCGGGTCATACCGAAGCGCAAGTCGTTCTGACTGGCGTCCAGGCCATAATACCCTCTGCTTCGCGAATCCCGGTCGCGACCGGCTACTCCGTACTTCGAGCCGGGGACCAGAGCGTGCAAGAACTCGACGTTGCCCCCTGCCCCAGCTTCCTTCGGCCAGAATCCGGCGTAATGGCCTGGATTAAGTCCGAAAGCTTCCAGGAATCCCGCATTGGCCGGTTTGGGATGACCGGAACGCCCGGAGACGAAGCGCTTGTTCTCACCTTTCCGGCCGTTTCCGAATTTGTCGTCTATGTCGTAGATCGACTCGTACTGAGGCCGCAGTTCGATGAAATACTCGAAGCGGTCAAAGTAGTCCTGGAGCATATACAGCGGGCCGGCCAACTGTACGCTGGCCCGGTAGCGGGACGACGCGACGTGATAGTTGGTCTTGAAGGTATCGTTCCGTAGAATGGAGAAGTTGTCCACGTAGCCGTGGATGGCCATTCTATCGAAGCTGTCCAGGAAGCCCTTATCGCCCCTTCCAGCGGCGTCCGCAGACGGAACCGCGAGCGCCAAGCTCAGGCCGACGGCTACAAGGCCCGACCACAACCCGGCAAATATCCCTCTCCCTGCTCGTTTCATAACGAGATCTCCTTCCTTGCCCTTCGCCCTCACGAAGGGAAAATATTTACTACCCCCAGAGGGGCCATCTGTCACAACAATCCCTCTAATTCTTCTCAACTCGTTGGTTGCGGGCTGGGCTCCGCCATCATCGGCTGCTCTTCCTCAACCTGCACAGGCTGCCCAACCACAAACTTCGGCTTCACAATCGCAATCATAGCCGGAATCATCGTCAGCGCTGACAACCAGTGTGTCACCAACAGAATGGCGAGTAATAAAGCCATCTCCGCAGAGAAGCGCAAACTCGACAGAAAATACCACGGAATCACCCCGGCAATCATGGTCGTGGCGGTAAAGGTCACAGCCATACCCGTTGTTGACACGGTGCGTTTAATACCGGCAATCAAATCCCCCCCTGCCCGTGGGACTTCGAGTCGAATCCGGTCAACGACATATAAGATGTAGTCCACCCCAATGCCCATCCCCACCGCGGTCACTGGCAACGAGTTGATATTAATGCCGATACCCATAAAGGAGACGTACATATAACTGGCCACCCCCGCGGCAACCAGCGCGAGCATCACCAGGGTTGCCGCAATCAGGGAACCGTAGCTCAAAAGGACAAGGGTGTAAACGGTCATAATGACGAGCATGGCGGCCTGCTTCTCGGAGCGATCAATCTCCTCGTTCAGTGCAGCCGTCGTTCCGATAAATCCGCCGGCCAGGCGCAGATTCACCGCCTCAATCGGGTGCTCAGCCATGAACTTCTTTGCCCGGGCGATCGCCTCACGAACGGTGTCACCTTTCACATCCTTGTAAAACACGACAAACTGGCCGTTCTGGTAGCGCATATCGGTGTACTCAAGAATAACACCCGATATGGGAGCTGAGGCTTCGTACACAAAAATCAAATTCCCGGTAATGGATCTATCAGGAGGAATGACCTGCCAGCGTGGGTCACCGTAATGATAGCGGCGGTTCAAATTACGCGCCAAAGTGTACAGCTCGCGCGTGTCCCCCGCCTCAACCTGCTCCAACAGATAGCGGCGCATCTCCTCAAGCGTATCGAGCACGTGCGGCTCCTTGAGGATATGCTCACGCTCGCCTTCCAGATAGATCACCAGTTGGTTGGCCCCGGCAAATCGCTGGTTAATAGTCCGGGCGGACACGTTATAGTGGGCATCCTGCCAGAGGAGTGGAGAGCCGGCTTCCTGCTCACCAATCGGCACCGTAATAGCGGTCCGTATGCCGAAAAAGATCGTCACCGTAGCCACGGCGATAATCACCCAGCGGCTGGTTGCCCCAGTTGCGATTTTTCCTACCGAAGTCAGCGTAAATTCCATCCAACGCGGAATAAAATGTTCCGTTGTCCTTGGAGTCGGGAAATACGATAACAGGATGGGCATGGTGTGGGTGATGCAGAAAATATTGGCAAAGGCCCAGAAACTCCCGTAATAGGCAAGCTTCTCGATCAGAGGAATGGTGGCAACGGACAGGACAAGAATCCCACCGGCATCGCTGATCACACCGGTCACACCCGGCAGGAACAAATCGCTCAAGCAAGTAAAGGCCGCTTTCTCCTGGTCTTTTGAGACTGCGAGTTCTTCGAAATAGCGCTCAATCATCTGCACCGCGTGGCTGACCGAGCGAGCCGTGATCAGCAGCGGGATCACCAGGATGAGCGGGTCAAGGTTAAAGCCCCACCAGCCGACCCAGCCCAGGCCCCATACCGTCTGGATGGCTGCGCCAATCAACGGCACGAGCACTCCGTAGGCCCGCCGAAAATAGATAATCAGCGCAAGAAAGACCATTATTCCGGTAAAGGAGAAGATCAGGAACAGCTCGCCGGTGAAAAACCAGACCCAGCCCTTGAGCGCCGGCTCGCCAGCGACGTACACTTTTGTGTTGTCGTCTTCTATTTCACTCCGGATGCGGGTGATCTCACGTTGAATTTCCCGGTAATCCAGCCGATCTTCATTAAATCCGGCGAGAACGAGTGCAGCCTTACCGTCTTCCGAGACGTATTTGTTCATAACGATATCGTTATTGAACATCTCGAACTTCAGCGCGCTGAGCTCATTTGGGTCGTCCGGTATGTCAATGGGAAGCACCGGGTACGAACGCACCATGCCGCCCGGCAAGGTCCTGATATTGCGGATTTTGACGTGTGAGAGCGAAGCCACCTGGTTATGGTCCACACCGGTAATCTGGTCGAGTTGGTCCGTAAGGTAGCGCACCTTTTCCAGGCTTTCTTGGGTAAAAATATCCCCTTCGTCTACCTGGAGAACCGCCGTCACAATATTGGCCCCGCCAAAGGTCGTCCGATGCTGATTGTAGGCTTGGATATAGTCATGGCCTTGGGGCAGAAGGTCGGCAAACTGGCTGTACATTTCGACCTTGCGGGCCTGATAGCCCCAGAGGACCGTCGCGATCGCCAAAGCGACCATATACGCAAGACGGTGTCGCCAGAGAACTGCCAGATAGGCTTCAATGATACGATCGGCGGTGCCTTTTGGTTGACCTGGGGGGGTATGGGCCATGTTATTCCTCCTTACGCGAGCAAGGGCGTAGTAGTGTGTAAGTAATATGTCGTGTTTATAGGCATGTCAGTCATGACAGCGCCGTTTTTCTAGTGACTACATCCACCCTAGAGAGACGGGTTCGCGGCATACAGCTTTGCCTTATCCGCGGTAGTCCAGCTCTTGCCACTATCGGCGGTGACCAGGACCGTGCCCTTCCCTCCGCACGCGACGCCAAACTGCCCATCAGGAGCAAAAGACGCCGTGCGGATCCACGTCAGCACATGCTGACGGACATCCTCGTCAAGCTGCCAGGCATCGCTTGTGGCCGAGGCTATCGTGCCAAGGACGCCGGTCGCAAAGTCATTACGGTTCTCATTTGGAGCAGCAGTCACGGACAGGAGCGTGTTAAAACTTCCGCTTGGAATATTTGTCCACGTCTCCCCTGCATCTGTCGTTTGTAATAACGTGCCACTCTCCCCGGTGACATACCCTTCCTGAGCGTTCCGAAAATCCACATCAATCAGGAAGAGGTCTTCAATATAGAGGGGGGGGATACGCTGTCGGATCGCTTCCTCTTCAGGGAGTTCCGGGCGGGTGTATTTCGGCAGGTTGCGCACGTTGCGTTGCCGCTGCCAGGTGACGCCACCATCCTGGGTGCGCAAAATAATCCCAAATTCACCCGTGGTCCACCCGTCCGTATTCGTGGGGAAGGACACCCCGTTCAGCGTCACATCGCACGGATTCAGCGGCGGCAGGGTTGACTCAGGATCATCCGCGGGGTCCGACGTTGCAAAATTATCGAAGCTCATATCACACCACAGCGAGATATTTTCCCAGGTCTCTCCCCCGTCTTGTGAGCGGATAATGGCGCCCACCGGACCGACCGCCCAAATGTGCTGCGCGTCCGCACCACGGCTGACCGCAAAATAGTGAGGCTGGGCAACCTGCCAGTCTTGAAGGGGCAATTCTATTGGAATTCTATTCCAGGCTTTTCCGTCGCTGGTCTTGAGGACGATTCCATCCTGTCCAACGGCAATCCCGTCCTGGGCAGTCGCAAAATCAATCTCGTAGATTGCCCCCCGGACCCCGGTCTCCAGCATGGCAAAATCTTGACCGTTATTGGTCACATGCAGAATAAGCCCCCGTCCGCCGGCGACCCAGGCATTATTGGCGTCAAGGACAAAGGCATCGTAGAGATCTTCACGGTCGGGAAAGACATTCCCCCTGGACGCGCCCATTTCGTTGAGTTCACGCAGCACCTCTTCATCGGCTGCTTCAAGACAAGCAGACAGCGTAAAGAGGCCGGCTGCAAGAACACTCCAAGCCGCACGGCGCCACACCAGATACATTTGTCTTTTCAAGATTTTCTCTCCTTACTGATGCCGGGAACGTATTGTCGTCTGTCAGGTCCCGAGGTCAAGCTCCCTTACTTATGAAGTACGGACAGAACTGTCAAGGGACCCCTCAAGGGCCGCTTCACCAGGATAATTGAAGGTGTTTCCGGTTCAGTTTTGTTGTTTATAGCGAATAGCCAAACCAACCAGTTGGAATTCGTAGTCGGCCCGGCTTCGATAGTCTCGGGCGGTACTCGCCCCGACATGTGCCACCGTTACTTCGTCCTGGAATTCTCCGGCTTTCATCCGTTGCAGGATAATAGCCTCCGCCCCTATCGAACATGCCTCACGATGCAGGGCAGCCTGCATGGCTTCCATGCCCGTACCCGGATTGCCATACGTTTTCACGCGGGCGATCACCTCATGGGCTAACTCTGGAGGAGAATTAAGAATGGGAATCGTGCAATTCGTCGTCGTGAATTCGACAGGAATCGCCCCCACCTGTTCCGTCAAAACTAGAGGTTTTGTCGGACGACTCGCACATCCGGTCAGGGCACAACCAATCAAAATCGTCAAAAGAATTTTCAAGGCTTTTCCGAACAGGACCTCTCGGGTCCTTGCATCCTCTACAAAAGTAACGGCCCCCTATATCATACTCGGAAGCATTACTCTACATTTTTTTGGCCACATAGCATCAAACTATGTTATATTACTGCCTTTACCTCTCACAAATAGGGTAAGCTAGCGCGGGCGGAAGCATAGAACCGGAAGGGCGAGGAGATTCTTCACATGACACAAGTCCAGTCATTGAAATGGGGCGTTCTCTTTAACGGAGATAAACTGAGCCTCGATCATATTGTCCGCTTTGCCACGCAAGCGGAGGACGCTGGGGCGGAAAGCATTTGGGCTGCCGAGCTGTGGCGGGATGCCTTTGTGCCCCTGACCGCCATAGCCAGCGCGGTCCGGACCGTCCGCCTCGGGACGGCGGTCGCCCATTTTGCGCGTCCGCCCATGTTGACCGAGTTAGGCGCAATGTCCCTGGCCGAATACACCCAAGGGCGGTTCATTCTGGGCCTTGGGACCGCGCCGAAAGACTGGAACGAGCAGTGGCACGGCCTGGACTACCGCAAACCCGTCGCTCGGATGCGTGAGTATGTCGAGTGTATTCGCACCATGTGGCAGGGCGCACCAACGCGGGCAGTCGAATATAGCGGTGAATTTTATCAGGTGCGCAACTATCAGCGTCTCACGGAGCCGGCCTATCCCAGCGTCCCTATTTATCTGGCCGCGGTGCTGCCCAATATGATCCAACTCGCCGGGGCACTGGCCGACGGCATTATCCTCAACGTGCTCAATACGCCTCAATATTTTACGGATATCGTCCACCCGAATCTGAAAAAAGGCTTCAGCCGCAGCGGGCGAGGCAGAAACGGCTTCGAGATTTGCGCCGTGAAATGCTGCGCGGTGCATACCAACCGCCAGCAGGCGCGCGATTTGGCCAGACATGCCGTCGCCTTTTACGCCACCCTGCCCTATTTCGATGTGATCCTTGACCCGCCCGGCTTTACACAGGCCAAGCTCACCATCCGGGACGCGATGAGACGGAATAACGTTGCGGCCATGCTTGCGGCCGTGAGCGACGCTATGATTGATGCCCTGGTCTTAGCCGGGACCCCTGACGATGTCCGGCAACAACTGAGCGCGTTTGACGGTTTGTTTGATACGCTGCTCTTGCTCAGCCCTTCTTTTGCTGCCGACCCGGAAGAGGTGCGTCGCAATAACGCCGCAATGATTGCCGCCTTTGCCGAATGACGCTATGGAGAGGGTACGCACTGAATGGAGGAGTCACTATGAACACGCAAGTACAGCACGCTCTGCTCCCGACAGCCAGCCATGATGAGTTGGCCCGGCAAAACTTTGTCCACAGCCTCAAGGTCCATCTGGCAACCACAGTCTCGCCCGGCAATAAGACTATTTACGAGCAGAAGGCGGCTCCCCGCTTTGCGCGCGAACATCAGCGTCCTCCCCAAGACCGGCACGAAGTCCGTAGCGTCATGCAGGACGAACCCTATTACCAGATGTGGAGTACGCTGCTGCGGACCAGCCAGGAAATGATGTGGGATGCGGTTAATGTGAGCGTGGAACGCCAGCTCCCGCAGCTCCGGGAGCGCGCCGCGACAAACGGGAATACGCTCGGCTCTCTCAGCTTGAATCCGGACCTGGCCATTCCGGCCTACCACACTGCGGTAGACATTCACTGTCAGCCGGGCGGCTATCATACCGAGCTGGGACAGGACGACGTAGCCGCCGGAGCGACCTATGACCGGGCCGTCTATATTTACGCCATGAGCCGCTTAGGTAGCCTGAACGATGAAATGGGTCAGTCGGTTGTGCTGCACCTCAAAGAGCAGCAGGCGGACTTCCGGCCCGCTCGCATCCTGGATATGGGCTGCACCGTCGGGCATAGCACCCTGCCCTATGTCGATGCCTATCCCGAAGCCGAAGTCTTTGCCATTGACGTGGGCGCACCCGTCCTGCGCTATGCCCATGCGCGCGCCGAGGCACTGGGCAAACGCGTCCATTTCTCTCAGCAGAATGCGGAACGGACCAATTTCGAGGCGGGCTCGTTTGACCTCATCGTCTCTCATATTCTGCTGCACGAGACTTCGAGTCAGGCCATTCGCAATATCATGCAAGAATGCCACCGCTTGTTACGGCCGGGGGGCCGGATGCTCCACCAAGAGGTGCCGCAGTATGAGGGCCTGCCGCCCTACGAGGCGTTTATTCTTGACTGGGACACCTATAACAACAACGAACCCTTCTGGGGCACGGTGCATTCCATGGACCTTCAAAAGCTGGCCGAAGAGTCCGGTTTTGCCGCAAAGAGTGTCATCCAGACGATGATTCCGAGTGCCCTGGAACGGGCCCAAGCCCGCACCGAGAAATTTCAAGGGGGCGATTTCGGCGGCGGCGGGGCGTGGTTTGTCTTTGGCGCGACCAAGTAGCAGGAGACCTTCATGCCGCGCAAAGCAAAAGGCAAGCGCCCGACTTTTTTCAACGATCCCCAGATCGACACGGTTATGGGGATAGTCATGGCTCTGGCCGGCGAAGTCTCCGTGCTGCGGGAGCGCCTCGATAGCGTCGAGCGCCTCGCTGCGGCCAAGGGCCTGTTCACTCAGCACGACCTCGAAGCCTATCGCCCGGATGACGCCGTTCTGGCCGAACGGGAACGCTGGCGGGCGGAATACATCGAACGGGTCCTGCGCGTCGTGCATCAGGAGTTGGAAGAAACGGACAAGGGCGAGACCACGGAAACCTACCAAGCCGCGGTGCGCGCGGTTTCGTCCTAGCCATATGCCGGGACGGCGGTCCTATAACGATAGATAGAGGAAGTGATGCCTGCCAGACATTCGATCGCCGAGGCGCGCCGTAACCTGCCAACACTGATTCGCGAAGCGGAAAGCGGTAAGGCCGTGGAGCTGACCCGGCGCGGAGAACCAGTGGCCGTGCTCATCAGCCGGCGGGCGTTCGAGCGGCTGGCAACGGGCCGGCGCAACTTTGTCGAAGCCTACCAGGACTTTGCGAGAGACACTGACCTGCCGACCCTCGCGCGCGATCCCGACGAGTTGTTCGGGACCGCGCGGGACGCGATGCCAGGACGCGATTAATCACACCTGTAATTCACTCACCCACAAAAACTTGGATACGCAATCGAATCAGAAAGTGCAGGCTCTGCATGTCCTTCAAACTTGGCGTTGATGTCGGTGGAACGTTTACCGATCTCGTCCTTTTTGACGAGGGGAGTGGTCGGCAGGTCCGCGCCAAAACTCCGTCTACCCCCAGTGATCCGTCGGTTGGCGTGCTGGCCGGGATTGAGAAAATCTGCCGCTCGGCCAACATCTCACCCGGTGACATCGCCCAGATTATGCACGGGACGACCGTGGCAACCAACGCCGTCCTCGAGGGCAAGGGCGCCAAGGTTGGCCTGATTACGACCCAGGGCTTTAAGCAAATCCTCCACCTGGCGCGCTCCTGGACGCCGGGCCCACTCGCCGGTTGGATGATTATGGAGAAACCGGACCCGCCCGCGGCGCTGGAATATACTCGTGAGGCCGTCGAACGCATAGACACCCGAGGTGAGGTGCTCACCCCGCTGGACGAAGACGCGCTGCGCACAGACCTGCAATATTTGGGCGCACAAGGAATCGAGGCGCTGACGATTTCTCTCATCAACTCGTACGCCAACCAAAGCCATGAAAAGCGCGTCAAAGAGATTGCCCAGGAGGTCCTGCCCAACACCCCGATTACCGCTTCATCCGAAGTGTTGCCGGAGTTTCGGGAATACGAACGCGCCCTGACCGCGGTGATGAATTCTTACGTGCGGCCAAAAGTCGCCCAGTATATGCGCAGCTTTGCGGACCAGCTCACCGCGCACGGCCTGAAGGCGGACGTCAACATTCTCCGCTCTGACGCCGGGCTGATGACGCTACGTATGGCGCAGGAACGGCCGGTGTACGCCGTGATGTCAGGCCCGGCCGGTGGAGTCGCGGGGGCGCTGTATATCGCCAAAAAGGCCGGCTTCCCGCATTTGTTGACCCTCGATATGGGCGGCACGTCTACCGACGTGGCCCTGTGCCAGGACGGCAGCCAGACGATTTCGCGGGAAACCACCCTGGGCTATTTCCCGATTAAAGTTCCTTCGGTCGATGTCCGCAGTATCGGGGCCGGCGGCGGCTCCATTGCGCATGTGCCCGAGATTACCAGCGCGCTCCGGGTCGGCCCGCAGAGTGCCGGCGCAGCTCCCGGTCCGGCCAGCTACGGCCAGGGCGGGACGGAGCCCACGGTGACAGACGCCAATGTTGTCCTGGGCCATCTGCCGCCCAATCTGCTGGGCGGCGAAATGACGCTGGATACCGAAGCCGCCCACGCCGCGGTCGAGCGCATTGGGGAAAAACTCGGCCTGGACGTGTATCAGACCGCCCAGGGCATTTTGGACATCGTGAATGAGAATATGCACGGTGCCTTGCGTCTGGTCTCCGTCCAGCGCGGCTACGACCCGCGCAATTTTGCCCTGGCCGCGTTTGGCGGCGCCGGGCCGCTGCACGCCAACGCGGTGGCCAAGCTGATTGGCGCATTTCCGGTTATCGTCCCGCCCGCACCGGGCATTTTATGCGCAATGGGCGATGTGTGTTGCGACTACCGGGAAGAATTCTCCCGGACCGTCTTCCGCACCCTGGATCGGATCACCGCGCCGGAAGTCATTGAAATACTCGAAGGGCTGAGCGCGGAAGCGACCGGCTGGTTGGAGCAGGAAGGCATCTCTCGACAGCAGCAGCGGATTTTCTATAACGCCGATATGCGCTACTTCCGCCAGGGCTATGAGCTGCCGATGACCACAACGCTCGATGAGCTGCAAACCAACGGCACGGCGGCGCTGGCGGAACAGTTTCACGCCTTACACGAACAGCTCTACCGTTTCCGTCTGGATGCCGAGTGTGAAATCGTCAACCTGCGCGCGGTTGCCCTCGGTACGGGAGCGACGTTACACTGGCCCGAAGGCGAAACGGACGGGCCGTCCGCGGCCCACGCCCAGGTTGACCAACACCGGATTTATTTTGATGGCGACTTTTTGACCACCCCGATTTATGATCGGGCCAAGCTCACACCGGGCAACCGCCTGCCGGGTCCGGCGATTGTGACCGAGATGGACTCCACCACGGTCGTGTTACCGGATTATGCGGCAGAGGTGGATCGCTATGCGAATATCCTGATTCGACCGGAGACGTGGGATTAAGAGGCCGCCATCGAGACTAGGGCAGCTTGGATAGCTCTTTGTCCTTGCGTTCGTCTGTGGGGAGTAGTCCGCGATACGCTTCACAATAATGAGGAACACACCAATGGAAGCTTCACCTGTTCACGTCGTTCAGTATTTCGATGGCTCTAAGCAGGGGGTGATCCCGCTTTTTCAGCGGCCGTATTCGTGGGAGCCAAAAGATTGGGACACCCTATGGGCCGATCTCATGGCTCAATACGAGGAGTCTGAGCGAGCTTCCCATTTCATGGGCGCAATAGTAACGGTTCCGGTGAAGTCTGTGCCCGTTGGCGTAACGAAGCACCTCGTGATTGATGGTCAACAGAGACTTACTACCCTTTCTATTCTGTTGGCAGCAATTCGAGACAAAGCGTCGAATCTTGACGACTCAACGACAAAAGGAATCGTTGGCGATTTATTGGTCAACAGACACTACGACGCGCCCGACGACCTCAAGCTGCTTCCGACGCAGGTGGACCGCGCAGCGTACAACGCTTTGATCTATAGCCGCGAACTTGAACCATATGAGGAATCTCGTGTAGTACAAGCCTACCGTTACTTCTTGGACAAACTAGACGGCTTCGATACAGAAGACGAACCATTGGTACCTAGTCAAATATTGCAAGCGATTCAGCAGTCCTTACAAGTCGTAATGATCAATCTCGGAGAGTCTGACGATCCTTACCTTATCTTCGAGAGCTTGAATCACAAAGGTAAGCCGTTAAATCAATCTGATCTGGTACGCAACTATGTGCTGATGCGGTTTCAACACTCTACAGCCGCAGGCGGCGAACAGGAAGCCATTTACGAAGAACTCTGGCGACCAATGGAAACGAGCCTTAATGACTCGATGACTGAATTTCTCCGACACTATGGGATGCGTCACGGTAGGAATGTCCGAAAGGGAGATATTTACACGGCACACAAAGTTGAGTTTAAGCAGCTAACGCAGGCTGATGACGTCAAGTCCGAGCTGAACGAGATGAAGCTCGCTGCATTGGCCTACGAGAAATTTCTGAGACCAGATGAAGAGCGAAACAATCGTATTGCTAAAGGCTTCCAAGCAATGCTTGATTTCGACTCTACGGTATTCTATCCGCTCTTGATAAGACTTTATCGAGGATGGGAGAAGGAAGTATACATCGTGAATGATGTTGTCGAGTGCTTAAACATGCTTGAGTCCTTTTATGTTAGGCGGCTTGTATGTGGCGTCCCTACGAATGCACTGAACAAGATTACTATGGAAATTTGTCTTGGTCTCTCTGAAAGCGGTCCGGTTTCATGGCTCCGGGAAAAGCTCAGTAACGGTTCTGGCGGACGTCGATGGCCCAGAGATGGAGAGTTCTTCGACGCGCTGGTTAGCAAACCCATCTACCCGCGGAGGAGGATTGCGCGTTACATGCTCATATCTATCGAGGAATCGTTTAAGCACAAAGAGGCCGTGGATACTGCAACGGCAACCATAGAACATATCATGCCTCAGTCGTTATCAGATTCATGGAAGAACTCGCTGGGCGAGAACTATGCAGAAGTTCATGAAAAATGGCTGGACACCATCGGAAATCTCACGCTAACTGGCTATAACGCCGAGCTCAGCAATGCGCCATTCTCAGACAAGAAAGAGCTGCTGAAAAATACCCATTTCGAGCTGAGTAAAACCATTCTTGAAAAGATGAACTGGGGAGCCAAAGAAATCAAAGAACGAGGCGCTGAACTGGCGAATGTGGCTCTCAAACGCTGGGAACTATGAGCGTTAAGTACTGAGAAATACATGAAGGAGACTGCCATGCGCGATGTGAAAATTGCCGAGATTCCAGAGATCGACGTCGATCCTGTTACTCTCGACATTATCGAGAGTGCGCTCAAGAACTATCGCCATGAAATGGATGCGGTGCTGTTCCGCACCGCCATGTCGCCGGTGATCCGTGAGCAGCACGACGAATTCCCCATGATCTGCGACCCCAACGGCCGGATGGTCGTCGGGCAGTTCGGCTCCTATATCCGAGAGATGATGGAGCGCTTTGACCAGCCGCTCTATCCCGGCGATGTCATTCTGCTCAACGATCCCTATCTGTGCGGCGGGGCCATTTCCCACATCAACGACTTTCTCGTGCTGGTGCCCGTCTTTGACGGCGACGAACTCATTGGCTGGACCTCCATGTTCGGCCATCAAATGGACGTGGGTGGCCCGCTGCCCGGCTCGTTTCCAACCAACGCGACCTCAATCTTTGGTGAGGGGCTCCGCATTCCGCCCGTCAAACTGTTTGAAAAAGGGAAACTCAACCGGGCCGTCCTGGACCTGATTCTGAACAATGTCCGCATTCCTCTGATGAACCGCTCGGATCTCATGGGTATTGTGGCCGGCTGCAAAACCGCCGAGCAGCGCGTGCAGGAACTGTGCGAGCGCTTTGGACGGGATACCTATCTGGCCGCCTGCCAGGCATTGCTGGACCGGACCTACCGGGCCGTCCAGACCCTCATCCGGCGCAATATCCCGACTGAGCCCCAGTCCTTCGAGGACTATATTGACGATGACGGACTCGGCAACGGCCCGTTCAAAATGAAACTCACTATCTGGCGTGAGGGCGATAAGGCGATTTTTGACTGGACCGGTACCGACCCGCAGGCGGTTGGGCCGATCAATTTTTATCTTAATCCGGGCATGTTCAAGATGTTCATCGGCGTCTACCTCATCATGGTCTACGACCCGCAGATTCTGTTCAACGACGGTTTTTACGATCTGATTGACGCCCGCATGCCGGACGGCTCCCTCCTCCATCCGAAATTCCCCGCCCCGCTGGGCTGTCGCACCCACGCCCTGGCCCGCCTGTTCGATGTCATGGGCGGCTGTCTCGGCCAGCAGAGCCCGGAACTGACGACTGCGGCCGGCTACGGCACCAGCCCCCACCTGCTGTACAGCGGCAACGATAAGGACGACAATTTCTTCTTTATTATGGAGATCGGCTATGGCGGCATTCCGGGCCGGCCGATAGGCGACGGCATGGACGGCCATTCCTGGTGGCCGCTCTTTACCAATATTCCAACCGAATACCTCGAAAGCTATTGCCCCCTGCGCGTAGATCGCTATTCGTCGGTCATCGACTCTGGCGGAGCCGGTTTGCATCGGGGCGGGAACGGCATCGACAAATGGTACACCTTTCTCGAACCGGGCGAGATCGCCATTCATGATGACCGCTGGCTGACTCCCCCCTGGGGTATCCTCGGGGGCAAACCGGGGATGCGCTCGACGAAAATCCTGGTCCACACCGACGGAACCCGCACCGTCCTGCCCTCAAAATGCGACCAGATCAAAGTCGAACCGGGCGACCAGCTCATCTTTCAGACTGCGGGCGGCGGCGGCTGGGGCGACCCGCTGGAACGCGACACTGAAAAAGTCCGGGTTGATGTCGTGCGCGAGTTGGTGTCCGTGAGAAAAGCTGCCTCCGATTACGGCGTGGTATGCGACCCGGAAACGTCTGAAGTGGACGAGGCTCCTACACATGCACTACGTCAGCGCATGAAGGAGAGCCGGGGCGAGACATTGACGTTCGATTTTGGTCCGCCACTCCAGGAACTCCTGGCGCGCTGTAAAGAGGAGACCGGCCTGGAGCCGCCCACGGCTCCCAGCTTACCGCCCGGCTGGGAAACAAACGGGGTAAAGAAAGTTGCGGCCTGACCTTTCTCTTTCCCTGCCTCTTAGGGAGAGGGAAACGAATTTAAGACCGATGAGAGTCCCCTACACGCCCCCTGTCAGTTTGCATCGAAGAGCCGTGTGGGTGCTCGCCCTCGCCTTCCTCTTTCCTTCCTCCTGTGACCAGCTCCGCAACCAGCCACTGACCGGACACCGCGACATTGCCGCCGCGCTCCGACCCTTGCTGGACCTGGCCTATGCCGGACCGGACTATCCGACCTACCATGCCGAGTTCCAAGCGTTTCAAACTGTCGTGCAACAAAAGATAGAGGTCACACCCTACGAAATGCGGCCCTACGTCGAGACCATCATGGCCTATCTGCACGTCGCAGACAAAGTGCTGGAGTGGCAGGCGCAACAGCACACGGAGCAGCAGCCACCCCAGCTCACCGCCTGGATAACACACTATCCGTTTCTGAAGGCCGCCCTGGGTGCCCGGCTCGAAGCGCCGCATGCCTTTGATACCGAAACCGCGCTCCAACTCCTGTTTGAAAAAACGGACCAGACCCTGGTGGCCATGCAGGTCAAGAACAAACCCATATAACCGCAGCACCCCAAAAAAAGCGAGGAGAGACCGATGGGAAAACTCGACAATAAAATCGCCCTCATCACCGGCTCAAGCAGCGGGATCGGCAAAGCGGTCGCCCTGGCCTTTGCCAAAGAGGGGGCCGACCTGGCCCTCAACTACCCGAATGACTCCCAGGCCGACAACGCCGCGACGGTCCAGAACGATATTGAATCCCTGGGCCGTCGAGCTGTCGCCATCCGGGCGGACGTTTCCCAGGAAGATGAGGTGCAGCACCTCGTTGATACGACGCTCCAGACCTATGGCCACATCGACATTCTGGTCAACAACGCCGGGATTGCCTCTGCCGCAACCGTCGGGGACATGCCGGTTTCGATGTGGGACCAGATGTTGGCCGTCAACCTGAGAAGTGTCTTTCTGTGTACGCGCCTGGTCTTACCGCTGATGTATAAACAGGACTACGGCAAGATTATTAGCACCGCCTCGCAGCTCGCCTATCTCGGCTCGCCCGGCCTGAGTCATTACTGCGCGGCCAAGGCCGCCATCATTGCGTTTACCCGCTCGCTGTCGCGTGAGATCGGAACCCGCAATATTAATGCGAATTGCGTCGGCCCCGGCGCGACGCAGACACCGATCCTCACGGGCATCAGCAGCGAGGCGCTTGAGGCGATTCGGGCCAGTATCCCCAAGGGCCATCTGGCAACCGTAGACGATATTGCGCCGACCTATGTCTTTCTGGCCTCCGACGAGTCAAGCCACTATGTCGGGCAATGCCTCAGCCCCAACGGCGGAGATATCATGCTCTAAATTCGCGTCTCTTGCTCCTCCCCACTGCCGCCTATAGACTCAGCCGCCGTGCCTGAGCCGCCCTCCCCCTCGCAACACCCGGAAGCCTTGTTCACACGAGATTTTGTCCTGCTGTGTCTGGGCACCTTTTTGTTTGCCGGCAGCATGTTCCTGCTCTTTGCCGTCCTGCCGGTCTTTGTGGTTGAGGAACTCCACGGCGCAGACTCCCAGGTCGGCCTGATCATGGGTGCGTTCGCCGTCTCCGCCCTGCTCGTGCGTCCCATGACCGGCCGGTTGGTTGACCAGTGGAGTCGGAAGACCCTTCTCAGTATTGGCGCCCTCATCTACTGTCTGGCCCCGGCGCTGTATACCCAGGCCGAGTCCGTCCCGGTCATGCTGGGCCTGCGCTTTTTTCACGGCCTGGGGATAGCCGCCTATACCACCGCCGCCGGAGTCATCGTGGCCGACCTGGCCCCATCGAGTCGTCGCGGAGAGGGGATGGGGTATTACGGCATGTCCCTCAACCTGGCCATGACCATTGGTCCGGCATTGGGAGTCATGCTCATCGGCTCCATCGGCTATGATTCCTTATTCTGGCTGTGCGCGGCGCTCGGCCTCGGCAGCCTTGTCCTGTCACAAATGATCCGGGAGCCGGCGCGCGCCCCGTCCCCACACCAGGCGGGCAGCCAACCGCACAAATGGGTGAGCCGGGCCGCGCTCTTTCCCGGCTTTATTGCCGTCTGCATGACGGTCACCTTCGGGGCGGTGGTCTCCTTTCTGCCGCTCTTTGTCAAAGCCGCCGACCTGGGCAATCCGGGCCTGTACTTTAGCGTGTATTCCATTGTGGTCGTGGTCTCACGTCCCTTTGCCGGACGACTGTCCGACCGCTTTGGCCGCGCGGCGGTGATTGTTCCCGGCATGGTCTGTCTTACGGTCGCAATGACCACGCTCGCGTTTTCGTTGTCCCTTTTCGGCCTCCTGATTGCAGCCGCCTTGCAGGGCTTGGGATTCGGCGGGGTGCAACCCTCCATTATGGCCCTGGTGGTTGATCGCTCGCCCCCGCACGAGCGCGGGGCGGCACTCGCCACGCTGATGGGAGCGTTCGATGTTGGGGTGGGGCTGAGCAGTATCGTCCTGGGGGCGGTCCTCGAATACACGGATTTTACGGTGATGTTTTTGTGCGCGGGCGGGGTGGCTCTCATCGGCGCACTCGGAGCAGCAGGGGGGACGCGAGAAAGCGCCCAGCCCGAGGGCTGACGCATTCTTTTCCATACCCTGCTTCCGGCCCCTGTCCATCCACAATCGTTTTCAGCGGACTTTCTCAAGGCGCTTGAGCCGGCCGTATCCTTGCGGCAGTACGAGGGCTCGGTTAGGGTGGCGGCGACAGCAGCAGACCTGGAAGGAAACTGAATCCATGCGTAGAGCGGCTTTTTCTACACTTCTGTGCGGCGTACTGGTTGCGCTCGTGCTGAGCGTCGTGCTGACAACCCAGGTCCACTCGCAGGGCCAGGGTCTACCCACTCGGGAAGATATCCAAGGGTGGATCAGCACGAATCTGACCACGCTGCCCCAATTCAAAGAAGGCGATGTGCTGAGACAGGCCGACCTGGAGAAGCTGCGTCCCTTCTTGCCACCGCGCTATCTTGACGAGTTTGATTTTCCTGAGGTCGAGTTTCGTGTTACGCCCACGGGCCATTACCCGCCCCACCCCGATTATCTGTCGGCCACCGAGCAGTACTCCAATCAGACCCGCCTCGCCGCCGACGGGGCGCTTGAGAATTATATTGCCGGGCGGCCATTTGCCCAGGCGCTGATCAACCCCGACGACCCCACCTCGGGGGTGAAAGCCGCCTGGAATTTCAATTACCGCTGGCAGTACTACGGCATGGATGTCGAGCGCTATCTGGGCGCCCTGATTGCCAAGGGCGGCAGCGCGTCACGCCTGTCCGGTTTCCCGGAGGATCTGATTCAGGGCGGCGGGAGAGCCATCCGCCATCTCGTTGCCCTCTACCAGCGCGTCTACCACAACCATTTGGCACAACTGTCCGACCAGGGGCATCTCCTGCCCCTCAATGACGCGGGGCGGTTTGAATACAAGGATTATGTCGAGGTGCTGGAGCCGTACGATGTCCGCGGACAACGGTTTATGATCTATCGCTACGATAATCCTCGGCAGCCGGACGACGCCTGGGGCTTCCTGCCCCAGTTGCGCAAGGTCCGCCGCCTGTCCACGCATGAGCGGGATGATTCCGTGGCCGGCACAGAGATGACGCTGGACGATTTTACCGGATTCTCCGGCCGTATCCTGGACCATGAGTGGAAATTTCTGGGCTGGAAAGTGCTGTTGCACGTCATGAATTCCCAGCACCCATACGCCCGCTTCTACGGTCCCAACGGCTGGCTGCCCAACGATCGCTGGGAGCTGCGTTTGTGCGCCGTTGTCGAACAGACGCCGACCAGCACCCGCAACTACAGTAGTAAAATTTACTTTTGGGATGCGGAGACCTATGAGACGGCGATGGTGCTGGTCTTTGACTCCGAGGGCAAGCTCTGGAAGGTCAACGACCTGCTGCACGGTTGGTCCGAAGACCCCAGTCAGGCCGAGGCGGACCGGGGCAAGCAGGTGCCACGCAATATCGGTTTTACCATTGTTGATGTCAAACAGGAGCAGGCCACTATTTTCTCCGCCTACACCATCGAGTACCCCGAGGCTGATATGGAACACGTCGAAGAACGCTACGATGTGAATATCTTGAGCCAGGGACGGCGCTAACGTGAGGAGGCAGCCCACATGTTGACCAAATTGCAGAAATGGGGAAACAGCCAGGGGGTGCGATTCACAAAGGCAATTCTGGACGAAGCCCAAATCCGCGTAGGCGACCAAGTCAACGTCTCGGTTCGGAAGGGGCGCATCATCGTTGAACCCGTACGCACAGTACGGGGGAAATATGACTTGAAGGAATTGGTATCAAAATTACCTGAAGATTATCGGACTGAAGAGTTGGATTGGGGACCACCGGTCGGCAAGGAAACCTGGTAAATGCCCGACTATATCCCGAAGAAAGGGGATTTTGTTGTTTTGACCCTCGACCCGCAAGCGGGGCATGAGCAAAAGGCCGCCGACCAGCCTTGGTGGTCAGTAATATCTTGTTCAACCGCCATACGGGGCTTGCCATGGTGTACCCCATAACGAATACGTTTAGGAATATCCCCTTTCACGTAGCAGTTCCCCAAGAATCTTCCCTGACCGGGCACATCATGGCCGAACAGATCAAGTCGGTCGATTACAACAGCAGACGGGTCAAGTTCGTCGAAAAGGCTTCTGGTTTTGTTCTGGACGAGGTTCTGAGCATCCTCGACGCCTGCCTGTACGAACCATCTCCATGAATGTTGCCATATACGCTGCCGCTAATCAGACCACCCCATCCTGACGTAACCGCCCGACCTCTCGCGCCGAATAGCCGAGCAACCCCGTCAACACCTCGTCCGTATGCTCTCCCAAGAGGGGCGGCGGGAGGCGGAACTCGACCGGAGTCGCAGAGAGTTTGAGCGGCGAGCCGGCAAGCAGGACTTCTCCTGCGGTCGGATGCGGCATGGCTACGCGCATGTCGCGGGCAAGCACCTGTTTATCCGCAAAGACTTCATCAATGGATTGAATGGGCCCGCACGCAATGCCCACGGCACGAATTTTCCGCAGCCAGCCGTCCACCGTGTCCGTACCAAACACGTCTTGGAGGAGAGGGATAAGGACCGCCCGGTTTTGCACTCGCGCGGGGTTGGTAGAAAAATGTTCGTCAGCCGCCAACTCAGGGCGTGCAATGAGCTGGCACAGTTTCTGCCATTGGCCATCGTTACCAACCGCCAGACAAAAATAGCCGTCTTGGGCCTGAAAGGACTGATACGGCACGATGGACGGATGGGCGTTGCCATAGCGACCGGGTTTGGTGCCGGACACCAAATAATTACTGCCAACGTTGGCCAGCCAGGCGACCTGGGCGTCCAGCAGAGAGATATCGATCGCCTGCCCCTGGCCCGTTTTCGTGCGGGCGAGCAAGGCGGCCTGGATGGCATTGGCGGCGAACAAACCGGCAGTGATATCGGTAATGGCGACCCCGACCTTCATCGGCTCGCCCTCGGCCTCGCCGGTGATGCTCATCACCCCACCCCGGCCCTGAATAATGAAATCGTAGCCGGGCAGGTCTTTGTCCGGGCCGGTCTGGCCGTAGCCGGTAATCGCGCAATAGACCAGTCCGGCATTCTCCTGCCTGAGCTGTTCATAGCCCAGCTTCAGCGACGCCATTTCCCCGGATTTGAAGTTTTCAATCAGGACATCGCTCATGCGGACGAGACGACGGATCAACTCCTTGCCGGCCTCCGATTTGAGATTGACGGTGATACTTTTTTTATTGCGGTTGGCGCATAGGTAATACGCACTCTCCCCGCCCGCAAACGGCGGACCCCAGGCGCGGGTATCATCCCCGCTGCCCGGCCGTTCAACTTTGATGACCTCCGCCCCAAGGTCGCCCAGGGTCATGGCGCAGAACGGCCCGGCTAATATGCGCGAGAGATCAAGGATACGAAAGCCAGCCAGTGGTTGCACCATAACCTCACAATTCCCCATGTCGATCGACCGAGTATGCTCACCCAGCTTCGATTTTCTCCGTCAACTGCCGCCGAATATCCTTTCCGTTGACACTTTTCTCCACAAGGCTGAACAAGCCCGTGCCGTTGCTTTTGCGTTGCCAGAACTCGCCAATCGTCCGCTTCTCATCGGTATCCGACTTCTCCACGATGTGCGCCCCTTTGTACTCGATGACGAAAAGACGACCGTCCTCCAGCAAGGCAACAAAGTCCGGGTAGAACCATCCGGTTGCAAGCGGCAGCCGGAACGACTCCGGGTGGCGCGCGACGTTGCGGAGCCAATACTTCACGCCGGGCAGGCTATCGATAGCCTCCGCGCACCGGATTTCCTCCCCGCCCTCAACGCCGTCGAAGGCCGGAACGTGGTCCGGGCCTAAAAAATGCTTTCCCGGCTTCCAACGTCCTCGGTAACGCCGCTGGTCCTGATACATCCCGGCCTTGAATGAGAAAGCGTCGTCGAAGGATACTTCGACTTTTGCCTCGGGCGAAAAGAGACGCTGCTGATAGGCGCTCTTCCGTTCTTGCCGACGAATGGTACTGATCTTGTCTCGTATCTTCCGCGCCAGAATAAATTTGCACCGCATGAGCGCGGCGAGAGGCAGGCCGCGCGCCTTGAGCAGGTGGCCAATGAGGTTGGAAAGCCAGTTAAGCAATTCACTCTGCCCGATGTCGGCTTGGCGCACCTGACGGTCAAGCCACAGGACCAGGGCCTCAGGTGTCCAGCCTGCTACGTCTACGTTTAGCGTGAGTTGTTCTTCCTCGCCGGCAAACTGATATCTGACATGCCTGCCGTCAATGTCGATCTCAAAGCCGCGCGCTGTTTCACGGACCGTGAATTCGTGCTCGTCCAAGTGCGACGAGTGGTTGAGCAGCGACCAATCGTGATCTTCCATGAATACGTCGGTATCAGCGAACTCAAGCTCCCCCTGGAGTTCCGCCATGAGACGGGGAACCTCGAATTTTTCGCCCTGTTCGGCGGGCGAGAGCTGCTTCTTTACCAGCTTCCGATATGTCTCAAAGGACTCGGCAATCCGCCAGCGCTCGGCCTCTGGGAGCACCGCACAGATCGCCTGTTCCAGGTGGGCATCCACCTGGCCAGCAATCGTAATCTCAACCGTCCCCCTGTCGGTCTCACTCACTGTCACGCCGTCTCGCTGTGTCTGCTTCAAGGCCGACAGAATCTCTGGTGTCACTGTGAACGTATGCTGGAAGGCTGGTTGCGGCTTATCGCGCGGACCGAAAAGACCGTCCTCATCGCCCAACTCTCCCTGTACCTGCTCAATGTTGTCACGCGCCTCGTCTTCCTCGAACCCCATCGCAACGAGCTTATCGGTCAATGTCCGCGCCGCCGCGCCCGAGGATGGCTCGGACAAGTAGGCGTACGCTTTGTTCAATTCAGTAACTTTGCGCCGTTTGGCGTAAGGCATGCGCAGCACGCGGCCCAGGAGTTGTTCCACATCTGTTGCGCTGTGAATACGCGAGACCGAGCAGAATACATAGGCAAAGGAACAGTCCCAGCCTTCTTTCAGGGCCTCGACTGTGATGACGTATTCAATCGGACAACGCTGGTCGAACAGGTTGATACCGTCCAATTCGCGCTGATCGCCAGTGGCGACAGCAATCGCGTGGTCGGGAATGTGCTCGACATCCGTCAGATGTTTTCTCAGGGCTTCGACTGTGATTTCCTGGTTTTTCTTCTGGGCCTGGAACAGGACGATAGGCCGGAGGGAGTCGGCGTCCCGTTTGGCGGCTTCGGCCAGCGACGCCCGCTTCGCAATCGCGCCGTTTACCGCGTTTTGCCAGGTGTCGTGCTCGGCCAGCATGATCGGCAGCTTGATCATATCTTCGCGTTTGAGTTCCTGAGCGGTGACGCTGTACAGGATGTTCGACTTGGGCCGGGGTGTGGCGGTGAACTCGATGATCGCGCACGGATTGACCCGTGTTTGCATCTCGCGCGTCAGGCCGGTGACGGCGTTGTGCGCCTCGTCCACGATCATCAGTGGGCGGTGGATGTGCATCAGGTTGGCGAAGGAGAACTTGACGCCGCCGCTGTCCAGCTTCTCCAGGCCGGGCGTAACATCTGGGACAGCGGAGAAGTGCGGTTCCATCTCTTCGTGGTGGGCGTACACCTTGCGGCCTTCGGTAGTCTTGACGCGCAGCGTCTGAATGGTGCCGACCACAATGCAGCAGTGGTCGCGCAGGTCGTGCGGGCGGACCTGCGTGAAGTCGGCAATGTCGAACACGCGCACCCGGCCGTCAAAGTCTTCATCCAGGACCTGTCGATACGGGTGGCCGGCGTTCTTCAACGCTTCGACGGTTTGCGAACGGATAGTCTTTGTCGGCACCAGCCACAGGACCAGCGGATAGTCTTTCTCTACCCAGGTATCGCGAGCAATGGCAACGGCGTGAGCACCCAGGATGGTCTTACCGCCGCCGGTCGGCAGGCGCAGGCAGACATACGGCACGTTCGGCAGGTCCGTGAGCGGAGCGCTATACGTTCCGCCATAGCGCCCGAGCCGGTCCGCATATTCAGGTTCCTTGGTAATGGTTTCGTAGGCGTTCTTCGGTCCGGCCATACGGGCTTCTTCAAAGAAGCGGCGCAGAACAGCCAGCGTATCGGCCTGATACTGCTTCAGTTGCACGGCTCAGGCCCTCGCCTTAAGAGACTTCATATTTTCTTCGTGCTTCGTGCTTCCTGCTTCTTTCAGAATAGCGTTTGCCGTGTGGCGACTTTTCAAGTTATGCGGGACCAGCAAAATCTTACCAGTTGCCAGGCTCTTCCACTTTTCATGTGAGCCTTTTGCACTTTTCCAATACTCAAACCCAAATTTTGAGATTTCTTTGGTGACCGTCTTATAGAGATTGCCCGCCAAATTACGCCACCACCTTCTCAATCTCTGGGCGTTGCCACACAATGGCGGGTATCAACTCTTTGAGCGAATGCTCGGCAAGCTCGGAGGTGCTGCGATGGTTCACCATGATGAGTTCGGGCGCTACGTCCAACATGATTGCTTCGAATTCATCCAGGGTGGCCGCCTCGATATGCAAGCCCTCAATATCGCTTTGGGAGTAGAATACTTCTGCCTCAGCGTCCCACACGGCTTTCACTCGAAAGGTCTGTTGCATTCCGATATCCTCCTGTGGAGTCATGATCTTTGGTCTTATTCCCTCTCCCCTGGAGGGAGAGGGCTAGGGTGAGGGGGATCAAAAACTCAACCGCATCTCCTTACGTCCGCGCCTTCACATCATACGGCATCTGCTTAAAGGTAATACCCGCCCGCTCCAAGGTCGCAGAAGCCAGCCGCGACTGTTCACCGTAGACTGTCAACGGACCTTTGAAATGCCCATACGTTCGCTCAATTTCCTCCCGAATCGTAGCAAGTGTGGCTCGCGTCAGCACATTGCCACCATTCGGACGCTTGTCGCCCAGAATGCCATTGTACAGCAGCGCATAAGCGTGGCCGTCGTGCAGACCCAGAAAGGGCGAATCCCCGCCTCCGTTCCACGGGCGCCCGGTCTCGCTGAACCAGACATGGGCAGCCAGCACTGGAAAGCGGATATCAGCCCGAATCTGCCCCGCCGCATCAAACACCGGCGGTCCGAGCCGGTAGAAACGGAACCCGCCCCCACCCTGCCAACCCACACTTTTTGAGATACCGCCCTGCTCGCCGTCAATGACCTTGCGCAAGCGGGGCACGCAATGCGTGACGGCGTGTTCGCCCATCTCAATGCCGATATAGCGCCGGCCCATCTTGTGGGCGACTGCCGCCGTGGTGCCGGAGCCGAGGAAAGAGTCGAGGACGAGGTCACCGGGGTTGGTGGCGATGTGGAGGATGCGTTGAATGAGGCGTTCGGGTTTGGGCGTGTCGAAAACTTCGGATTTTCCGAAGAGTTCAATGCTCTCTCGTTTTGCCTCCTGAGTGTGGCCAGCCTCTTCGTTTGGCCACCACGTCCATGATTGCCTTCCCCTTGCTTCCGATAGGTAATTCTTCCTACGAGGAACACCCTTTCCATCCTTCCCGAACCAGAATTTACCTTCTTCGACTTGTTTCAAGAAAACGCTTTCCACATTCTTCCAACACGACCCTTCCGGTGGGTAGTGCTCGGCACCGCCTGGCGTGGCTATTTTGTACATCTGATTCGGCCGGTAGCCTTGAGCGCTGAAATCTCGTGAAACCCACGGACCGCGATGATCGTTATCCGGGTTCTTATATTCTTCCTTCTGGCGATTGCTGAGCGGAAGCAAATTCGCTCGCTCTTGGAACAAAGGCGCGTTTCTTGAACAAACAAGAAGGTTTTCGTGTCCGTCTCCAAGCACGGCGCGAAAATCCGGCGAAGTTCTTTTCTGCCAAACAACATTTGCCACGAAATTTTTCCGTCCAAACACCTCATCCATAATGATCTTGAGATAGTGGGCTTCGTTGTCGTCAAGTTGAATCCAGATCGAACCGTCTTCGGCCAGCAAGTCACGCAGGAGTTCGAGGCGCGGCCACATCATCGCCAGCCATTGCGTATGTTCGAGACTGTCGTCGTAATGCTCGAAGGCCGAGTGCGTGTTGTAGGGCGGGTCAATATAGATGCACTTCACCCGCCCAGCGTAGAACGGCAACAGCGCCTTGAGCGCTTCCAGGTTGTCGCCCTGAATCAGCATATTGCCCGTGTCCGGCTCCCCTGCCGACAGGTCGGGCGCTTCCTCCAACAACCGATACGGCACGCGGGAGGCGGTGCGGAGGTCCTCGTCTCGGGTGAGCCAGTGGAGGGTGGGCATCAGTCAGTTTCCGCCTTTGGGATATTCGCCATAGCCTTGTTGTACTCGGCAATCCATTGCTCGGCTTCTTCGGCGGTGTAGGCTCCGGTAATGGCACCACTGTTTTCTGGTAGTTTGTGGCTAGCCGGCTGACCGACTTGAGGGGACAAGGTATCCTGCCACTCCTTTGCGGCTGTGGCGGGGAAGTCTTGAGTAAACAAATCCAGGTCTTCTTGACTCAGCCCTCCCTCAAAAGTTACCTCGCAGAGATCGCTCTCTTTACCAACGCAACTTCTTAAAAGCGTTTCAAATGACAAAAAATGTCCATCTTGACTGGAGACTCCCTGTAAATTCACTCCCTCAAGATAAGCTCCTTGGAACTGTGCGTTAGTGAGACGGGCTCCTTGGAATTGGGAATGATAGAGATCAGCCCCTTGGAACCGCGTCCCGGGAAGATAAGCTCCTTGCAGTTGCGTCTCGATAAGCTCGGCCCCTTGGAATTGTGCCCCCCAGAGGTGGGCTCCTTGGAATTGGGCACTATCAAGAGCAGCAAATTGTATCTTCACCTCCATAAGACGAGCCTTTTGGAATTGACATTCAGAGAGATGAGCTTCTTGCATCTCTACAAAAGAAAGAGTCGCGCCCCGTAAGTATGCCCCGGTCAGGACGGCTTTTTCTAGACGCGCTCTGTTTAGCTTGGCCCCGTTTAACCAACTCCCTTGTAAGTTGATATTGCAACCTTTGAAAATCTCGTGCTCCTGCACGAACAGCAGGGTCAGCAGGCTTTGGACTTCTTCCGAAGGTTTCGACTTATACTTTTTCCGATACTCGTCTTCGCCCGTCGCCCGGCGGATATGGGCGCAGAGGATGTCCAACACAGTCTGGCGCAAGCCTTTCGTGTCTTGCGCCAGATGGAACAGTTCGTAGGCTCCGCCCAAACGCACCGAGGCATTGTCATGCCCCAAGTGCTCAATGGCGTTTTTCAGGCGTTCCTGCCGCTGTCCCTGTTCGGTGTTCTGGTTGGCTTTTGCCTGCTCTTTTGTAGCATCGGCTTGAGCCTTCGCGGCGCCTTCCATCGCTTTGGCGCGTCGGTGCGACGCCAAGGCTTGCAGGGCGATCAGGACGCCGCCCATGCCGACTCCCAGAAATGTCAAGACCTTGTTTTTCTCGGACAGTCCTACGAGTTTGGAAATACAGTCGGACCAGTTCGAGGGCACGAGAATGTCCGAGAGCACGACAATCAGGAAAGCTCCGAACAAAATGACGAACACAAAAATGAGAAAGCCCAGCAAGATCGAAAAAAGGTGCATCGTGGATTTCCAGACGCGGAAACTAACTCTGCACGACTAAGACAGAAACCTGCTCGGCCAGCCGGGCCGCCTCAAGGAATCAAAAGACGTTGTCGTATTCACGGCAGGCGGCTTCTAGCGATGACGGCGCGGGGATTCGCAATTTTTTCTCTGTACACATCTGCGCGAGCACGTCCACATGTTTTTGACATTCCCGCTCCCGTTCAAGTCGGGGATAGGTGTCCGTCTCGTTCACGTGCTCGCCACCCAGATAGGCGAGCCAGGTTTCGATGTTGCGCCTGGGAACAAAGACGGCGACTTTGTCACCGGGCTTGCGCCGCAAAACGTCCCTTTGATTACAAGCCTCATCCATTTGTTTCAATCGTTCCTCAATGCTGTCATTATCGCCATCAATCATCGCCACGAGAATGCCGCCGCGTTTGCGCACAGCGTCCAAGTATTTCGGATAATTATTCCGAACAAATTGATCGCCGGCACCCGCGCTGGGTCTCACCACAACATATATCCTTCGCTTGCGTTTTTTGAGGAATCTTCGAATGAACGCTTCGTGCTGTTTGTCTTCGCAGAGGATGGTGATTTTTGGACGATTCATGGAACAAGCCCCTGGGCGTAGAGTTCTGATATTTTCAGCAGTGTGTCGTTTTTGACGTCCAGGATGCGCGTATGACTCTCCGGCTCACGCCCCAACCAGACAGCTTTGTTCTCAAGAAAATCAATCGCTTCAGGATGGTGCGAAATCAATATGGTCTGCGGTAGAATGTCGCCACAGCCATCCTCCAACTCGGCGAGCCAGGGTTGCAACTCCGGGAGGGTTACATAGTTGTCCGGTTCATCCAAAAACAAAGAGCGCCCGGCACCGTCGGCAAAGAGCAGCAAATACAGCACGATTAACGCACGCTGACCATCTGAGAGTTGGTCGAACCGATAGATATTGCCGTCCTCCCCATCTTGCGGGGAAAACTCGGCTTGCAGTTCCCTGTAATCACTGCCTTTTTGCACGAGTCTCAAGTCCACGAAGCCGGGCAGAACATCGCGCAGGCGACCCATCGCCTCAAAGATCCGGCGCGGATTCTCCTGTAAGCGTCCTTGATACCACGACGCAAAATTCTCACCGTTGTCGCTGAGCCTATCGGTGTCGGAATCCGAACCGCTTCTCATACGTCTCGGCTCCAAAAAGAGCGTTACAAAACTGCTGACTTGATTTCGGAATGCGCACAATCGGGTATTGTCCCTGCGTTCGGCCACTGGCGCGAGCCCCGAGTGTGTCCAGTCGAAAGAATATTGTGGCCCCTTGCTATGATCGTCGCGGTAGAGTTGTACCTCGCCGTTTTCAAAGATAAAGAGTGGCTTGCCATCGGACAGCAACTCCTCGCGGCTCACTCGGGCAAGTCGTCTTTCCAGGTTGTGCTCAATCACAAGCCGATACAGACAGATGTCGCCGGAGATGTCGATTTCCAATTCAAAGTGTTGCTCAACCTTTTTGCTCCAGCGCGTGATGTCGGCAGGAGAAAACAATTCGCCGACCCGCGCATCGCCGCGGATGAAATTGCACAGTTTTCCCACAACTTCAAACACGGTCGACTTGCCGCATCCGTTTGCTCCGAGCAGCAGCGTTATCTCCCCGAGACGTAGGTCAAAATTGGTGAGGCACTTGTAGTTGTCAATGTGAATACGTTTCAGCATGGTCATTTGAGTCATCTCATACAGTGCTAAATTGGGCAAGAGTTTTCAGGACTTCCTGACTAGCCACGCTCGGTATTCCGCCGGAACCAGTCCCGGACCGTCGCCAGCAGGGAGGACGGCTGGGATGGGGTGTCTGCTGGAGGGGCAGCCAGGCTGCGGCTCTCTTCCCACCACTCGACGTGGGTCAGGTGGAGCTGAGCGATGCGGGTGATGGCGGGAATGAGTTGGGTCGTGATGAACGCCTGGTTCACCTCGCTCTCCAGCAGCAGGTCGGTCTGGGCGATATGGCTCTCGGTGCTGGAATGCAGGCTTGAGATGAGAGCGTTGTCGGTCATACCGGGCACTGCTGTTTTCAGGGCGCTGCCCTCAAGCCGGGCCAGGGCTTTCTGGGCGACGGGTCGGGTTGCGGAGTCGGGGGTGTCAACCAGAAAAATGAGGGAGAGGTAGCGTAGCGTCGAGCTGTGGGGCTTTGGCCGGGCAATGCGGCACAGCCCGGAGAGCGCCTGGTTGCCGGGACGCTCAAGCGTGAACTCAAAGAACGCCAGCATTTGCTCGCCGGCATACAGGTCAATCAGCTCTTGCCTGAGGTCGATGACGCCCTGGGGCTCCTTGTTCCTCGTGTCCTTTGTTTTCTTCATGCCCACGTCTCTCTGCCTAGCCGCCAATGCGCGGCGGAATTTGACCGTATCACATCTCTTCGACGCTGGTCATTATAGACTCCCTTGATTCACCCTGTATATTATGGACATATACAAAGGTGATTGATCTTGACCGGATCGTCGGCTTTCAGTGGGACCAGGGCAACGCCCGGAAGAGTGCCGAGAAGCACGCCGTCAGTCAGTCCGAAGCAGAGGAGGTGTTTTTCAATACACCGCTTCTGATCGTCAGCGATCCCGGCCATAGTCGGTCCGAGCTACGGTTCCATGCTCTCGGCGTTACCAAAGTGGGACGCCGGCTGCATGTAACCTTGACGTTGCGAGAAGAAAACACCCTGATTCGCGTCATCTCCGCCCGAGATATGAGCCGCAAGGAGCGAAGCCGTTATGAGCAGGAAACGTAAACCCACTCCCCCCTTCAAGAACGAGGCGGAAGAGCAAGCCTTTTGGGAAAGCCACGATTCGACCGATTATGTGGACTGGAGTCAGGCCGAACGTGTCCGCTTCCCCCATCTCAAACCGTCTACCAAAGCGATTTCCCTCAGGTTACCTGTCGATCTGCTGGAGCGGATCAAGATCGCGGCCAACAAGCGGGATGTCCCGTACCAGTCGCTCATCAAAGTCTGGCTGGCCGAGAAGGTTGACGCCTGACACTCGCGCACGAGGGACGACATAAAAAAAGGGCGCCCTTTCTGGACGCCCCGGTTTGTCCGCTTGCCAGCCTTTTAGTCCAGGTTATACAGCTCGGCCACGTTGTCGTGCAGAATCCAGTTCTTCTCTTCTTCGGTGAGATGGGCGGTGTGCTTTTCGAGTATTTCCTGCGACCACGGCCAGGTCGAGTCGCTGTGCGGGAAGTCGTTGGCCCACATCAGGCGGCGCGGGTTGCACATGTCTTTCATGCGAAACGCTACCCAGTCGTCCTGAAAGGTGGTGTAGATATGTTCGCTGAAATATTCGCTCGGCATCTTTGACAATTCCTGGCCGGGTTTCAGCCAGTAGCGGTGCCGGTCGTAGGCATGATCCATGCGGTACATATAGTGCGGCACCCAGCCGGCGTCGGCTTCGACGCACACGATTTTCAGTTTGGGGTTACGCTCAAACACGCCACCCAGGATAAACGTCCCCATCAGGTCCTGGTTGCCCCGGATAATGGACAGAAAGCCGTTCAGCTTGGGCCCGCGCGGAGAGGAACCGACCACGTCGCTGCGGCTGGTCAGGATATGAAAACTCAGCGGCATCTGCAGGTCGATGGCCGCCTGCCAGAATACGTCATAGAGCGGGTCGTCGTAATCGGACACCTGGGGGTTGCCCGGCATCATTACTCCGCGCAGCCCCAACTCTTTTATCTTGCGCAGGTCGGCGATGCCTTCGTCAACCGAGCGCATGGCCGTCTGGCCCAGGCCGATCAGGCGATCCGGATGGGCCGAGCAGTATTCCGCAATCCATTCGTTATAGGCGTCGAAACAGGCTTTTTTGTAGTCAAAGTCGGAGTGATTACACAGCAGCATGCCGACGGTGGGATAGATCACCTCGGCAGCCACGCCGTCCCGGTCCTGGTCGGCCAGACGCGCCTCCGGGTCCCAGCCGCCACGGTGCAGGTCCTCAAACTTGGCGCCGAACATGGCAAGGTCTTCGGCCTTCTGCCCGGCCGCGGCAACCAGGCCCATGGGGACCGGCTGCTTCATGCCGCTGATGACGAACAGATCACCCTTCTTCTCGTCGTGGATCATATGCGGCGCGGTATCTTTATACTTCTTGTCAATGCGATCCACATAGGTGCCCGGTGGTTCGGTGATATGCGAATCAGAAGAAATAATGGGTTTGAGCATGTATGGCTTCTCCTTGTGTGGCGGCCTTATTTCGCCGAGAACAGCGTCTCCTCAGTCGGCGCCGCTTTGTGCGGATTAAAATACGGAATCACGTACTGCCCGATCCGATCAATCGAGCGCATGATGTTCTTGTGCGGAATCCGACCGGCCTCCTTGAAGAAAATCACCTGATCCAGCCCGGCCTGATCAAAGGTTTCGAGCTTGCGGTTGACCTCATCCGGGTTGCCGACGGTGACCATGGGGTGCTCTTTGATCTGCGCGTCGCTCAAATCGTTGGCGTCCGCTTCCAGGTCGAACAGGCTGCGCAGATATTCATACGAGTACAGATTGTTCTTGACCATCAGGGGCTCGAATAACTTGGCCACGTTGTGCAGAAACCAGCGCGCCCCGTCGAGCCCGATCGTCTCTTCCTCTTTGGTCTCGGCCACATGACAAATGGCCACCCCGGCAAACCGCTCGTTAATCACCTGCGACACCACGTCGCTGCGGTCTTTACACTTCTCACGATAGGTTTCCATGGTCTTCTGGACCTGTTCCCAGTTCAGATTGAAGCTGAGCACGCCCAGGCCACGGTCGGCCGCCATCTCATAGCTGTCCGGTGCCACGCAGGCCATCCACATCGGCGGGTGCGGCTCTTGAATGGGTTTGGGTACGACCCGTCGGGGCGGGATCTGAATGGTCTTGCCGTTGTATTCCAGGATTTCCTCGGTCCAGGCTTTGACGATCACGTCGAGTGCCTCACGCACCTCCTCACGCGTCCGGTCGTAATCCACCCCAAAGCCGTCCAGTTCCTGAGCCGTGGTTGACCGACCCGTGCCCAGGTCCATCCGTCCGTTGCTCAGAATGTCGAGCACCGCGGCCTGTTCCGCCACCTTGATGGGATGGTTGAAGCGGTGCGGCAGGAGGCGCACACCGTGAGCGATGCGGATGTTCTTGGTGCGCTGCGAGACCGCACCGTAGAACACCTCGGGGGCCGGGCTGTGGGAGTATTCCTCCAGAAAATGGTGCTCAACCTCCCACACATAGTCAAAGCCCACCTGGTCGGCCCGTTCTATCTGGGCCAGGGCTTCGTGGTAGACGTTGTACTCACTCAGTTTGTTCCACGGGCGGGGCGTTTCCATTTCATACAGAAGACCGAATTGCATAGCGTACTCCTTTTTCACTGGTTGTTCGTTTCTTTCCCCTACGGATGAGCGCGTCGGATCAGGACAATCCATACACGCCGGCCACATTCTCACCCAGGACTTTACGCCGGCTCTCTTCAGACAGCGGCTCCACCATATTGGTCAGGTCTTTAATATAGTCGCAGGTATGATCGTCGTGAGGAAAATCGCTCGCCCAGAAGAACTTGTCCGCGCCGATATACTCAATCAGGTAGGGCAGCGCGCGTTCATCCGGGTCGGCCGATATCCAACACTGACGCTGGAAGTAATAGCTCGGGACTTCTTTGAGCGGCACACTTCGGCCGAGGGCGGTCTTATACGCCGCGTCCATGCGGTCGAGCATGTGTCCGATCCAGCCCGCCCCGGATTCGAGCACAACGACTTTTACGCTGGGGAAGCGGTCGAACAGACCGTATTGAAACAGCCCCAAAAATGCCTGTTGGGGACCCTGGCCGCCCAGCATATCCACCCACCATTCGCCCCATTTATACATCTCCCGGAACCGCTGGTAGACGCGCCGTTTGGGCGGTTCGGCGACGGGATGAATCCCGATCGGGACCCCCAAATCCTGGGCCGTGGCCCAGAACGGATCGTGGTCCGTATGCGCGTGGGCCTTGTCGGTCAGCGTATAGGGGGAGATAAAAGCGCCCTTGGCTCCGGCCTTGACCGCCCGCTCCAGTTCCTGGGCCGCGGCCTCACCGGAAGTGAGACAGATATGGGCGATCGGAATCAGCCGGCCACCGGAATCGGAACAAAAATCGACGATCCAGCGGTTATAGGCGCGGGTATAGGCCTGGGCCAGATCATGCTCGGTGACTTCGGCTTCCCACTCCAGGCAGATCGTCGGATAGATCAGCGCCTTGGTCAGGTTTTCCTGATCGAGCAGGGCCAGACGTTCCTGGGGATCGTTTCCCCCAAAGGGGACACCTTTGGTGTAGCCCTGTTGCTTAATGCCACTACGCTCTTCAAACGTAGTGCCCATGCTGGTGCCGCGGGCCAGGATTTCCGCGTCAAAATAGCGCGAGCGTTGGCCGTTCAGTTCCAGATGGTCGAGGCCGTCCGGACCGGGTCGAATCCGAATGGCCCGCTCACGATATTCCGGATCGATATACCGTTCCCACAAATCGGCGGGTTCATTAATGTGGCCATCGGCATCAATGGCCCCTGCATACGGTAACCGTGAGGTTTGAAACACCGTCCCTCCTCCGTCAATGCGCCTGTGCGTATTGGACACTCCCGTTCGTATGAGGCGTTATTGTTACCGTGCTCCTCTGGGGGTGTCAATCCGAAGCAGGACCGGCGTTGTGAAAAAAGTCCAGCACCTGTCCGGCCAATTCGTCTGCCCGCGTGTCCAACTCGTCTTCTGTCAGATTGGCGATGGGGTGAGCCGTCACCAGGAACCGGTAGCCCTTGACCCCCCAACTGGCTGCCATGGCGCGGCCAGTGGCAATAAAGGGCGTGGTCACGATAGCCGCGGTGGGGATACCGGCGCGCTCCAATTTCAGTCCGTCGAGCACACTGCTCGAACTGCACGACCCTCAATCACCCACGCCGGCCAGCGCAATATCGACTTGTTGCTGAAATAGCGCAATCGTTTCCTGACTGACGGCATGGCCGGATGACAGCTTGCGATTCACGGACACCAGGCGCATGTCGTGTTGCCGCTCCAGGCGCTCGGCCACCTTGCACAGCAACTCCTTGGAATTGAATTTGGTATTTTCGACCAGTCCGACCCGCAGCCCCCGAAACGAGCCGGGTCGCGGCGCATACGCAAACTCCTGGGTTTCCAAGGGCAGAGTCGGATCAAAAACCGCACGACGCATCAGAGTCCCCCTCTCTGTCTCTCTCTTCCCCTCTACACCCTCACCAGTTCGGTCACGCTGCGCGTCCACTTATTCCCCCAGCCGGGTAAACACGCCGACCAGCTCCCGCCCTGGGCCCCCGCGCAGACAATCAGCACATCGTCGGGGTTGCGCATCACATAGCGCCAGGTCGTGTCATCTTCGGGACGAATCTCCCCCGGCAGCCGCCCGGCCCGTTTGAAATCGGCCACCCTCCGCCGCGCCTGTTGAATCACACTCTCCTGGACCTGCCGCCGGCTCCAGCCGCTGTGTTTGATGATTTCGGCGTGCTCGCCGGCGAGCACCAGCAGGCTTTGATTAAACCCATACACGTTGGGTGAGGCGAGATTACACACGGCATCGGCAAATTCCAGCAGCAATGGTTCAGGCCTGCTGGCCAACTGATTATACACCCCCATGAGCGTATTGGACGCGTACAGCGTCACCGTACTGTCCTCGGGTTGAAAGCCGCGTTCAACGTGCAGCGGCAGCCAGGGATGGTTGTCCTCGTTCTCGGCAAAACAGAACGCATATTTCCCCGGCGAGCCCAAGGTGGCCTTGTCCAGCAAACCAGGGCGGGTATTGAGCACGTTAAGCATGACCAGACGCAGCGCCCGGCCGATGGTCGCATTGGGACGGAATCCCGGTCCAAAGGCGTTATGGGTCGCGTTGATCCCGAGCGCGGGACCAATCGGGCCATTCACGATCAGGCTGAGCGCCGACCCGCCGGTGCTGGTTGCCGGATTATGATAATGAAACTCGGGCCGGCACAGACCCCGCACCGCGGCCAACACAACGGGGAAGTATTCGGGCAAACAGCCGGCCATCACCGCGTTGATAGCCACCTTCTCGACCGGGATGGTCACATTCCGTTCCGCAATAGTCCCCAGACTTTCGTCCGCTCTGACCTGTCCGGCCTCCAGCATGGCCTGGACCGACTCTTCGGTCGGCGGGACGAGCGGCAAGCCGTCACTCCAGCCCTGCCGGTAATAGAACTCAACCCAGGCCGCGGCCTCGGCTGGGTCGGTTGGGGGTATGTGTTTGTCCATAGGCCCTCAGACGCTTCAGAGTCTCATAGCATAAGCATTGCACGAGAGTCAGGAGCCAGTACAATGACAACAATATACGGAGAGCCTTGGAACATGTTTTTGGGAGACAGGCATGAATGAGGCGAAGCTGCTCGAACGCATTACTATCAATCCGAAAATCTTCGGCGGTAAGCCTATTGTCCGAGGACGAAGGCTCGCGGTCGAACATGTTCTTGGCATGCTGGCAGCGGGAGATACAGCCGATACCATACTTTCAGGCTATGCTTGGCTTGAGCCGGAAGACATCCAGGCGTGCCTGCTCTATGCGCGGCAGCTCATTGGTCATGAACGTGTCGAGCCATTCTTTGTTAAGCCCCCCGCATGAGGCTTCTGCTTGATAGCTGTGTCTGGGGCGGAGTCCGCCAGGATATAAGAGCCGCTGGTCATGATGTCCTGTGGGCCGGCGAGTGGGATGAAGACCCCGGCGATGAAGAAATTCTCAGGCGAGCTTTCCGTGACAGTCGTATCCTCGTGACCTTAGATAAGGACTTTGGCGAACTTGTTATCGTCCGCGGCCAGCGCCATTCGGGCATTCTTCGCCTCGTCAATCTCTCAGCACGTCAACAAGCGGCAGCCTGCATTCAAGTCCTCGCTACGCATGGTACGGATTTGGAAGCTGGAGCGATCATTACCGCCGAGCCCGGCAGATTACGCATTCGCCCGGCGTCGGCCACCTCTTCATAGGTTGTCCTGATCCTCCAGGGCTGAGCGTACGCGCTTTACCGCCCGGATACACCCTCGTCGTGCCGGGCTCGACCCGACATCTCGCGCCTTGCTCTGCCTTGTGGAGTGGCCCAAGTGAGTAAAGCCAAAGAGACCCAGCGGCTTCCAGAAGAGTATGGTATGGAAAGAAAAAAGGGCCAGCCTGAAAGGACTCTGCCATGCCACACCGCTTTATGACCTTGCGCGAAATTCGCCGCGCCGCAAAAACCATACTGCCGCCCGGGCCGTGGGCGTTTGGCGCCGGAGGCGCGGAAACGGAAACCACCCGCCGCCGCAACCGCCGGGCGCTCAAGCGTCTGGCCATCCGCCAGCGGGTGCTGCGCGATGTCCGCCATATCGATATCAGCACGACCTTTCTGGGCCTCGAACTGCCCACCCCCTTTGCCATCGCGCCAATGGGCGGTCTGGTGCTTTTTCATCCGGAAGGCGACCTCGAAATGGTGCGCGGCGCAAGCCCCAGCCGCAACCTGGCCTTCGTGAGTGGTGTCACCGGCTGGTCGGTCGAAGACCTGGCCCAGGCGGCACGCGGCCCCTTGATGTATCAGCTCTACTGGAGCGGCCCGCGTTCCTGGTGTCGGGATTTGCTCGCCCGGGTGGAAGCCGCGGGCTATCACGCCGTCTGCCTGACGGTTGACGTGCAGACCTATAGCCGCCGTGAGCGGGACGTTGAGTTGCGTTTCGATCCGCAGCGGGCACGGGCAATCGCCCCCAACGAACAGCCGCCTGAGTTCGACTATCAGACCCGCCTGACCTGGGACGATGTGGCTTGGCTCAAGAGCATTCTGTCGGTTCCGCTGGGCTTAAAGGGCATCCTCACCCCGGAAGATGCCAAGCTCGCCGTTGAGGTCGGAGCCGAAATCATTTGGGTGTCGAACCACGGTGGCCGCCAGCTCGATTCCACCCTGGCGACGATTGATGCCTTGCCGGACATCGTCGCCGCGGTTGAGGGTAAAGCCCAGATTGTGATTGATGGCGGTTTTCGGCGGGGCACGGATATCATTAAAGCCCTGGCCTTAGGCGCAAATCTGGTCGCCCTGGGCCGGCCCATGCTGTGGGGTCTGGCCGCGGACGGCGCGGCCGGGGTGCACCGGACAATCGAATTATTCCGCGACGAACTGGAAACCAACCTGGCCTTGTGCGGGCAGACCAGCGTGCGCACGCTGGAGCCGAAGCTGGTCCGCCCGGTGGAGTATTGAGCCTGCGGATTCAACCGAAAAGAGACGCACAGACAGGGTGAATCACCGACAGGAGGACGCATGCAGTTTGGTATTATCTTTCCCACTCGCATCGATGACTGGCAACTGGTGAAAGACGCCGAGGACCTGGGCTATGACCGCGCCTGGATACCGGACTCCCAGATGATCTGGTCGGACTGCTATGCCACCCTGGCGCTGGCCGCGCACAATACTTCACGGATTCATATTGGCAGCGGAGTCTCGATTCCTGGCAGCCGTATCGCTCCGGTCACGGCCCATTCCATTGCCTCGATTAACCAGCTTGCACCGGGCCGCGTCTTCCTCGGTATCGGCACCGGTCACACCGCCATGCGCGTCATGGGGATGAAGCCTATGCGGATCGCACCCTTCCGCGAGTATCTGCGCGTTGTGCGCGCCCTCCTGCGCGGGGAAGAAGTGGACTACACCTTTGGTGACACCACCCGTACGATACACTTTCTCCACCAGGACCTGCGCTTTATCAACCTGGAGGACCCCATCCCGATTTATGTTGCCGCCAACGGACCACGGGCGCTCGGCCTCACGGGTGAATTCGGGGATGGCGTCACGACCCTGCTCTACGAAGATACCAGCGCCCTGAGCGATCATTTGGAGTTGATCTGGGCAGGAGCGGCCAAGGCCGAACGCCGCCTGCCGGACCCCTTTCATGTTTCTGCCGTTACCGCCGCCGTGATTCTGCGTCCGGGCGAAACCCTGGAATCGGACCGGGTCATCGATGCCTGCGGCGCCTGGGTCACCACGGCGCTCCATTTTGTGTATGAGGTCTATCAGTTGACCAAGGATGAGGCGGTCATTCCGCCCGCGTTTCAAGACACCTGGGAGGAGTATTGCGCCTATGTCGATCGGATGCAGACCCCGGCCGACAAACGCTATCTCCAACTCCACGACGGCCACAGCACATATCTGGTACCGGCCGAACGGCGCTTTGTCACGCCCAAAGCGATTCAGGGTACGAGTCTGGTCGGCACGCCGGAGGAGATTATCGAACGCATCCGCACGGCCGAGAAAGCGGGCATGCGCGAGCTGACCGTCCTGCCTCCGACCGAGACAAACCGGGAGATGCTGACGGAATTTGCCGAGCTGGTGATGCACAGGTATTGAGACTCGCGGCTGGGGACTGTGGCCTAGAGCAAATTACACCGTGGTGTAGCGTCCGAGGGGGGCCGTCGCTCAGCCCTCCTGGGCTTCCGCCTGCGGCGTGCGCCCCTGGGCTCCGGTCCTTGGGCGCCCGCCCGCTCCGCCCATCTGAACACTGCGCTCATGTGGTGAGCGGCGCTCCAGAACCGTAGGGTGCATCCCATGCACCAACTTCTTGGTGCGCAGGGCGCACCCTACGGGCTGGTCTCCGGTCCTGTGGCGCCCGCTCGCTACCCCACTCTGAAAACTGCTCTAACCCTCAAGCTGCTCATTCAATCTGGCGATGGCCTCGACATAGCCTTCAACCATTTCCCGCACGACATCGCGGGTGGCCTGCACGCTGTTCTGCGTGCCGATGCCCTGTCCGGCGGGATAGGAATACAACTGATACGCCCCGGACTCCGGAGTGACGCCGGGGGCCTTCATGGCGTGGTTGATCCGGCGCAGGGAATCATAATTCAGAACGCTTTGGAGGGGGGTTTTGAGGGGGTCCGGGGTGTCGGGCCGATCCCAGGCCTCGGTCCATGCGGAGCGTAAAAAACGGGCGTGCTTGCCCGTCATGGACCGGGTTCGCACCGTGTCATCCGTCCCCGCGACCAGCAGCTTTTGCCTGGCCATCCGGTCCAGCTCGGACTCGGCTGTCGTCAACCAGACGGAACCGCACCACACGCCCTGGGCGCCGAGCGCCAGGGCCGCGGCCATCTGCCGGCCATTGCCTATGCCACCGGCGCCGAGCACCGGGGTCGGGGCAACGGCATCGACAATTTCCGGGATCAGCACCATGCCGCCGATCTCTCCGGTGTGTCCTCCGGCTTCGTACGACTGAGCGATAATCACGTCCACACCGGCGGCTTTGTGACGCTCGGCGTGCTTTTTCTTACCGGCCAAGGCCCCAACGTAGAGGCCCCGCTCGTGGGCCGCCTCAGTGACCCAATCCGGCGGCGTGCCGAGCGCGCTCACCAGAAACCTGGCCTTGTGGGCAAAGGCAATATCCACGATGCCTCTGGCCTGTTTCTGGGAATAGCGTAAGCCCCGTTCCTTTTTGGAGGCGGTCAGATGTTCCGGCAATTCGGGTACCCCGGCGTCTGCAAGCAGCTTCTCGACGAAGTGTCGGTGCTCGTCCGGGATGTATTCCCGGAGCGCTTTTTGATCCATCCCGCCGGTTGCAGCGCCAACGTAATTTGACGGCATCATCAGGTCCACGCCATACGGGACGTCGCCGAGTTGATCGTCTATCCATTCCAGATCGATTTCCAAGCGCTCATCCGTGTGGATCGCCGCCCCCAGCACGCCGAGTCCACCAGCTTTACTGACTGCGACAACAACGTCGCGGCAGTGCGTAAAGGCAAAAATAGGATATTCGATACCGAACATGTTTGTGAGCGCTCGTGTCATACTGTCTCCTCAATCTTTTTTCGCCCGTATACAACCACGCTTGAGATAAAGAGGCTACAACCTCGGTACTAGGAGTAGAGCGAAGAGTGCGCTAATCACTCACTCATGAGCAATCACATGAGCGATCAGGCGATCAAACGTATTAGCGTCGTTGGCGCAGGCTTAATGGGCCATGGTATTGCACAGGAGTTTGCCTTGGCCGGCTATCGCGTGACCATGCATGCCCGCACCCAAGCGAGTCTGACCCGAGCGGAGGAAAATATCCAGGCCAATCTTGCCCGCTTGATCGCACTCGGCGCGCTGACCGAGGACCGAGCCAGGCCGGTCCTGTCCCATATTCGGGCCGAGCTTGATCTGAAAGGAGCGGTCGAGGATGCCGATCTTGTGATTGAGTCGGTGTTTGAAGAGAGAGAACTGAAGCGAGGCATCTTTGAGCAGCTTGACCTGCTTTGTCCTCCGCATACCATCCTGGCGAGCAATACCTCGACACTCATGCCCAGCCAGTTCATGCATACCGTGCAGCGCGTCGACAAGGTCTTAGTCGCGCACTATGCCAACCCCCCCTATCTGATTCCCATTGTCGAAATTGTGCGTGGGCCGGCCACGTCAGATGAGACACTCGACACCCTGTCCGGATTACTCACGCGCATGGGCAAACGACCCGTCGTCGTGCAAAAAGAAGTGCCTGGCTTTATTCTCAATCGTTTGCAGGGTGCGCTGCTGCGTGAAGCCCTTCACATGGTGCAAAACGGTATTGCCAGCCCGCAGGATATTGATACGGCCATGAAGAATAGTATTGGCCGACGCTGGGCGGTCGCCGGGATTTTTGAGGTTTTTGAGCTGGCCGGCTGGGACTTGATCTCCGCCGCCATGCAAGGGCTGTATCCACATCTCACAACGTCGCAGAAGATCCCGCCGATCCTATCCGCAAAAGTTGTCCAGGACGAGCTTGGGGTAAAAACGGGTAAAGGGTTCTATGACTGGACACCAGAGTCGGCTGACGCCCTACGCCAACGGATCGCTCACGCCTTGGTTGAAACGGAGAAGTGGACACAGCAAGCAGGGCAACAAGATCAGGCTAAACCGCATTGACACTGAAAACCTCATAGCGCTAGGCTCCAGCACGATACAGAGGAAAAGGGGTCCTTCAGCATGGCATATATCGGCAGTTCGGTCAGTGGCATCCTGGATACCAGGCTCGTGGCCGGCAAGGGACAATACACCGCAGACGTGAGTCTGCCGGACATGGGCTATATGGCCGTTGTCCGCAGCCCCTATGCCCACGCCCGGATTCTCAGCATCGACACCAACGCGGCCCGGCAGCATCCGGGTGTGCGCATCGTTGTCACCGGGGCGGATATCAAGCAGTGGAGCAAGCCCATTCCGCACACCTTGAATCCCAGCGCCTTTGGGGGAAAAACGACCGACATCTACTGTCTGGCGATTGACCGGGTGCATTATGTCGGAACGCCGCTGGCCGCGGTGGTTGCCGACACCAGACACGCCGCGACCGAGGCGGCCAATCTTATCGAAGTCGAGTACGCAGACCTGCCGGTGGTGATCGATGCCGAACAGGCGCTGGAGCCGGCTTCCCCCCTGCTCTACCCCGAATGGGGAACCAACGAACTGATGCATGTGCGCTTTCAGGGCGGCGATGTCGAGCAGGCATTTGCCGACGCCGACCATATCCTGGACGACACCCTCCGCCTGCACCGCCATACGGCCACGCCGCTGGAACCGCGGGCGGCCCTGGCCCACTATGACGACCGCACCGAACACCTGACCCTGTGGGTTTCCACCCAAGCGCCCCATCCTCTGCGCACCACCCTGGCCAACACCTTGAATATGGATGAGAACGACATCCAGGTGATTCAGCCCCAGGTGGGTGGCGCATTTGGGGTCAAGATTCCGACCTATCAGGAAGACCCGCTGGCCTGCCTGCTGTCGAAACGGACAGGCAAGCCAGTCAAATGGGTCGAAGAGCGCACCGAACATTTGATGGCCGGCGGTCACGCTCGCGAGCAGACCCTCAAATTCTCGGTCGCCTGCCAGGCGGACGGAAGCGTGGTCGGGCTCAAGGTTCGCATCATCGGCGATGTCGGGGCCCTGGCCGCGCTGGGCGGTTGGGGCATGTCCTATGTGGCGTCCTTTGTCGTGCCCGGCCCGTACAAAATCCCGAACTGTGAGGTGGATTTATCCATCGTGGTGACCAACAAGGGCCCCTGGAACGCCTATCGTGGGTTTGGCAAGGAGGCCGCCTCGTTTCTCATGGACCGCGTCATGGACCGTGTCGCCGATACGGTCCGGATGGACCGCGCCGCGGTACGGCTCAAGAATTTTGTGCCCAAAGACGAGTTTCCTTACGTGCAAATCTCGGGAGCCACCCTGGACAGCGGCGATTATGTCAAGGCGCTGCAAGACGTCATGGACAAGGCCGGCTACCATACCTTCGCCGAGGAACAACAGCACCTCCGAGCCCAAGGCCGCTATATCGGTATGGGCGTGGGCTTTGAACTCACGCCCGAAGGCGGCTGCATCCCCGACTCCTTCATCGGCGGCTATGAGGGCGCCACCGTCCGCGTCAGCCCGAGTGGGCAGGTCACCGTCCTGACCGGTGTCACCTCGCCCGGCTCGGGCAATGAAACCGGCATTGCCCAGATTGTGGCGGATACCCTCGGCGTACCGCTCGGCACTGTCAGGGTCATACAGGGCGATACCCAGGCCTGCCCGTATGGGTTGGGCAACTGGAGTTCGCGCAGCCTGTTCATGGGGGGCTCGGCCTCGCTGTATGCGGCACGGGAGGTTCAGCACAAGATTCTGCGGGTCGCGGCCAGCATGCTAGAAGCTGCGCCTGAAGACCTCGACTGCGAACAGGGCCGCATCCGCGTCAGGGGCCAGGCTGACCGCGAGGTGGCGTTCAACGATATTGCCGAGTACGTCCACAAACGCGCTTTCGATCATCACGCCTTTGATATGGAGCCGGGTTTGGAGTCCACGCGTTATTTCCGCATGGGCAATATCCACCACGTGCCGGACGACAAGGGGCGCATCAACACCTACCCGTCCTATCCCTATGCGGCCTGTGTGGCCACGGTTGAGGTCGATGTTGAAACCGGCGTCATCACTCTCTTGCGCTATGTGACCGTCCACGACTGCGGCACGGTCATCAATCCCTTATTGGTTGAGGGGCAGTTTCAGGGCGCGGTGGCGCAGGGACTCGGCGGCCTGATCTATGAGCAGCTCAGCTATGATGACAACGGCCAACTCCAGACCGGGACCTTCATGGACTATACCCTGCCCACCGCCGTGGAAGTGCCGAGTGTGGAGATTCACCACCAGGCGGTCCCGAGCCCGTTCACGCCACTCGGCACCAAAGGTGCGGGCGAGTCCGGCGTGTCCAGCCCATTCGGGACCATCGTCAGCGCGGTGGAAAACGCCCTGGCGCCCTTTGGGGTGAAAATTCACGACACCCCGCTGACGCCGCAACGCGTCTGGCGCATGATTCAGGCGGCGAAGAATGACAATAACGGAGGGGCGGACGCATGATACGCGCACCCTTCCAACTGCATAGGCCGCCCTCGATCGAGGAAGCCGTCCGTCTCTTGTCCCAGTGCCTACAAAACGGCGAAGACGCGAAGCTGCTGGCCGGGGGGCAGTCGCTGCTGCCAAGCATGAACCTCGGCCTGGTCGCGCCGGCCCATATCATCAGCCTCAACCATGTTGCCGGTTTGGACTCTATTCGCCGGGACGGCGAGACGCTGGTCATAGGCGCGGGGGCTACCCATCATGCCCTGGCCGAGTCCGAGGTCGTGCAAGCCCACTGTCCGATTCTCAGCGAGACCGCGGCCTGTATTGGCGACGTCCAGGTTCGCAACCGGGGGACGCTGGGCGGCTCGATTGGCCACTTCGATCCCGCGGCTGACTATCCGCCCGTACTCGTCCTGCTTGACGCAGCCTGTCAGATCGTTGGCCCAGGTGGCGAGCGGACCGCTACCGCCCAAGACGTCTTTGTCGATTACATGACCACGAGTCTGAGTGCGGATGAGGTCCTGACCGAAATTCGCGTCCCGGTCCTGTCCTCGGACACCGGGACGGCCTACGTCAAGTTCACCAGGGTAGAAGGCGGCTTTGCCATTGTCGGCGTTGGCGCCTGCCTTCGGCTCAACCCGGATAGAACTTGTCGCTCCATCCGAGTCGGCATGTGTGGCGCAGCCCCCGTCCCGGTGCGTTTGACCGCTATCGAGGACACGCTGACGGGCAGGGCCGTGGACGACGCCTTTGTTGATGCGGTTGCGGCTGCCGCGTATGAGTCGGCTCACGACCCGGTCGCAGAGTTGCACGCCGATGCGGACTACAAACGAGAGATGGTCCGGGTGTTTACCCGTCGGGCGGTGAAGACGGCCCTGGAACGGGCGGATTAAGGAACGGTATGGGAAGGCTATGCAGACCACCATTCAGCTCACAGTGAACAATACACCGCGTGAGGCCACGGTCGATACGCGCACGCTCCTGGTCGATTTTTTGCGCGATCAACTCGACCTGACCGGCACCCACCTCGGCTGTGCCACCGGCAATTGCGGCGCGTGCACCGTTGTGCTTGACGGTCTGACGGTCAAGGCGTGTACCATTCTGGCTGCTGACGTTGCGGGCTCCGCAGTCACCACCATTGAGGGTTGGACCCAAGACGCGAGGCAATCGGGCGACCTGCATCCTATCCAGGCCGCCTTTGTCAAACACCACGCCTTACAGTGCGGCTTTTGCACCCCCGGCATGGTGTTGTCGGTGCAGCAACTTTTACAGGAAAAACCGCAGCCGACCGAGGCGGATATCCGGCACGGCATAGCCGGCAATCTGTGTCGATGCACCGGCTATGCCAGCATTATCAAGGCGGTCCAGAAAGCGGCGCAGACGAGCAGCGAGTAGAACAACCACCCTTGCTCCCCCCAAGGAGAGGGCCAGGTTGAGGGGCGCTTTACTCCGCCGGCTTCTTGAACTTGAGCGTCATGCGGTCGCTCTCGCCAATCGCCAGATACTTTTCCCTGTCCTCGTCTCCGAGCGACAGAGCGGGCGGCAGGGTCCACACGCCTTTGGGATGATCGTGTGTGTCTTTCGGGTTGGCGTTGATCTCAGTCTGGTCCACGAGCTTGAAGCCCGCTTTTTCTGCCATTCGAACGGTTGCCGCCTCGGTGACATAACCCGAACCCGCCTTGGCGTCCTGTTCCGTGTTGGGGTCGGCCCGGTGCTCCACCAGACCGAGAATCCCGCCGGGCTTGAGCGCCGCATACATGGCGGCAAAAACTCCGTCGGCCGTCCCGGCGCTCATCCAGTTGTGGACGTTACGAAAGGTCAGCACCATGTCCGCCGAGCCTGCGGGGGCGATATCGACCTTGTTGGGCGGGGCGAGTTCGGTCACCGTTGGCGTGCCGTACACCTCGGGCTTGGCGGCCAGCTTCTCGTCCAGGAGGGCGTTCAGTTTCTTCATGTACGCGACCTCCGATTCTCTATCGAACCCGGCCAGATATAAGCGCCCCTGGTCTTTCAGACAGGGGGCCAGAATCTCGGTATACCAGCCTCTCGACGGTGAGATTTCGACCACCGTCATATCCGGCTTGAGTCCCAGCCAAGTCAGCGTTTGCGCGGGATGGCGGTATTGGTCGCGCGCCTTATACTCGGCCGAGCGATGCTCCCCGTCAATGGCGGCTTGCAGGGCAGGATCGACTCCCTCTGCCGCAGCGTGATGGTCGGCAAAGGTCTGGCCGGCGAAGAGCAGGCCGAGACTCAGGGCGAGGCAGCATTGAGAAAACCGAGATGTGAATATTTTGCGCATGAATCCTTCTCCTTCTTGTGTCGTGCATTCACCGTCTGCCCGCAAGCCTGACCCGTTCCAGACGTTTCTGCAATACCCCTCCCCTCTCCCAGAGGGAGAGGGGAATGAGGCCGATGTCCTATGGTGCCGACAGAGAGGCGTATTGGTTCACCCCGTTATTCCGCCGGAGCAGGAGCAGCAGTGACTTGTCTTCCGTCACCGTGGCGATTGCCTTTTTGAGTTCGTCCACCGTTTTGACCGGCGTCCGGTTGACCTCAAGGACTACGTCTCCCTCACGCACCCCGGCGTCCGCAGCCGGACTGTCGGGCCGCACGCCAGCCACGCTGACCCCTTCACTCGCTTGGAGTTGCATCCGGTCTCGCTCTTCCGGCGTGAGCTCCCGCAGCGCCATCCCCCACTTGCCTCTTTTGGCAGCCTCAGGGCCGCTGGCGACTTCGAGTTCGTCAAGTTCGGCAATTTCGACCGTGAGCGTCTGGGTCTTTCCGTCGCGCACCACGTCAATGGGGACTTTCGTTCCGACTTTCGTAGTGGCGACCAGCAGCGGCAGGTCGGCATTTTCTTTCACCGTGTGGCCGTCGTAGCCGACAATAACATCACCGCGTTCCAGGCCGCCTCTCTCGGCCGGGCTGTCGGTGGTGACATCGGCTACCAGGGCGCCATGTGGATCACCGAGACCGAGGGACTCCGCCAGCTGTGTGGTCATTTTCTGTATGGTCACCCCCAGCCAGCCGCGCGTCACGTGGCCTTTGGTCTCCAGGTCGGGCACGAGTTGCCTGGCCAGGTTGATCGGGATGGCAAAACCAATACCGATGTTCCCGCCGCCATTGCCGAAGATCGCGGTGTTAATGCCAACCACTTCGCCCTCTTCGTTAAACAGTGGTCCCCCCGAGTTACCGGGGTTAATGGAGGCATCGGTCTGGATGAAGTCATCGTACGGTCCGGTCCCGATGGTTCGACCTTTGGCGCTGACAATGCCTGCGGTTACGGTGTTGCTCAACCCAAATGGGTTACCAATGGCCATGACCCAGTCACCGACGCGGACGTCTTCGGAATCGCCCAGAGTGGCGACCGGCAAATCCTGCTCGGCTTCGACCTTGAGCACGGCCAGGTCGGTTTTGGGGTCACGGCCGAGGATCTTTGCCTGATATTCGCGTTCGTCCGGGAGGCTGACCATAATCTCGCTGGCGCCCTCAACCACATGGTTATTGGTGATGATCAGCCCGTCGTTGCGGATGATAAATCCGGAGCCGGAGCTGCGACGCGGGACACCCTGATGAGGACGCGGACCGCCAAATCCGGGCGGGAACGGGAATTGGGGACCGAACGGGTTCCGTGGGCCGCCCCTTCTTCTTCCAAAAGAGGGGTGGCCACGCTCAGACGCCCTTTCTACGCCAACAACGCGGACGTGGACCACAGCCGGCGAGACATGGTCGGCCAGGTCGGCAAATGAGGGTAATCCGGACGGCGTTACGGAGAGCCTGGGAGCCGCCGTTTCCGGCGCCGCCTGGACCACATCCATTTGGGTCAGCCGACCCAAGGTAAAGCCACCCAGCGCCAGGGAAACCGCCATTGCTCCAGCCAGTATTTTCTTCTTCGTCTGCATCGTACTCCTCCTCGTATGAGATTGCCGTGTTCTGTGACGTTCAGCTCTTTGATGTGCAGTATGGCAACTGCATATGAGAGAAAGATGAGACCAAGATTAGAGATTTCTCATTTTCGGCGGTTTGACGCTGGAGGGCCGTCTTATGCTGAGGCATACCTCAGGACAGCATCTTCTGCGCGCCCTGAATAAACGTGTCTTTGTTTTCCTCTTTTTCGAGATCAAGGAGCTCTGGCACAGCCCGGCCCTTTTGGACCGCCGGACGTGCCCGGAGCGCATTGCGCCAGCGTTTGAGATGGACGAGGCCGGCGGCGTCAATGCCCGACCAGGTATAGGTATGCACCCAACTCCAGTGGGCAATGTCGGCGATCGAGTACTCGCCGGCCAGGTATTCGTGCTCTTTGAGTCGCGTGTCCAGCACCTCGAAGAGTCGTCGCCCTTCGCGCTGGTAGCGCTCAATCGCAAACGGAATTTTCTCAGGCGCGTACCGGTAAAACACATTGGCCTGGCCCATCATCGGCCCGATACCACCCATCTGGAACATCAGCCATTGCATGACCAGCGAGCGCCCTTTTTCGTCTTGCGGCATGAGCTGGCCGGTTTTCTCGGCCAGATACACCATGATCGCACCGGTCTCAAAGACCGCGAAGTCGGCGTTGTCATGATCGACGATGGTCGGGATACGGCCGTTTGGGTTGAGGGCGACATACCAGTCTTCTTTCTGTTCACCCTTGGCCAGGTCTATCGCCTTGACCGTGTAATCGAGGCCCATTTCTTCGAGAGTAATGGACGCTTTCCAGCCGTTCGGAGTTGGTGAGGTGTAGAGCGTAATTATGCGTTTCCTCCTTGGTTGTCGTGTGCATTTCAGGGGTCTCAGGGCCGGGTTTGCGTTGAACGGCTCCGGGTTGGCGTCCGCTCCCCTAATCCTGAAGCCGGAGGAGAGTCAAGGGGGAAACGCGGGCCGCTCTGGTCAGGCCACGCCGAGCAGTGTTATACGGGAGACCAGACAGGCACACCACGCGACCACGAGGAATAGGACTATGCAAAGTGTCAAAACCGGCGGGGTTGAGATGATCCCGATTGATGGCAAATACACCGTCTGGACCAAGCGCTTTGGCTCCGGGTCGATTCCCCTGCTCACCCTGCACGGAGGGCCCGGCTGTACGCATGAGTATTTTGAGTGTTTTGAAGACTTCCTGCCGCAGCATGATGTTCAGATTATTTACTACGACCAGCTCGGCTCGGCCTACTCCGACCAGCCGGACGATACCAGCCTGTGGACGGTGGAGCGTTTTCGGGAAGAAGTCGAGCAGGTCCGACGTGCGCTTGGGCTTGAGCACTTCTACCTGCTCGGCCACTCCTGGGGCGGGCTGCTCGGCATTGAGTACGCCCTGGCCTATCAGCAGCACATCAAGGGACTCCTGCTCTCCAATATGACCGCCAGTATTCCGGCCTATGTCGCGTATATTAACGAGTTACGCGCCCAGCAGCCGCCCGAGGTCCTGCGTATTCTCGAAAAATATGAGGCGACCGAAGACTACGCCGCGCCGGAATACGAGGAGACCCTGTTCACCCATGTGTACCGACAGCATCTGTGTCGGCTCGACACCTGGCCGGAACCGCTGGTGCGCATGTTTCGCAACCTGGCCAAGCCGGTCTATAACACCATGCAGGGCCCGAACGAGTTTGTGGTGACCGGTACCTTCAAAGACTGGGACCGCTGGGCAGACCTGGACCGGATTCAGTGTCCGACCCTAGTCTCCGGCGCGCGCTTCGACACCATGCGCGTGTCCGAGATTGAACGCATGGGCGAGTTGATCCCCAACTCACGCGTGGCCGTGTGTGAAAACGGCAGCCACTGCGCCATGTATGACGATCAGGAAGCGTATTTTCGGGACGTGCTGCAATTCATTCAGGATGTCGAGGCAGGGTCGTTCTGACGTTCTTCCATATCCCACCGTTCACCCGCAGTCACAGTTGAGGCTCGGGGTCGCATTCTGGAGGCGCCCATCCTAAAGGAAGCAACCGGTTCGAGCTTGCCCAGGGTGAGAAAAAATCATACCTTCCCTACCGCAAGGAGGATGTACGCAATGGCCCACTTACTCATTGCCTTTAAACGGAAAGATAGTCTCAGCCTGGCGGACTTTTCACACCACTGGCGCGAGGTGCACGCCCCACTCGCCAAGCGGATGCCCGGCCTGCGCGGCTATGTCCAAAACCACAGTTCGTCCGTGGTGAGCCGGAGCCAAGCCTATGACGGTATGGTGGAAATCTGGATGGACAGTGAAGACGCCATCACCGCCGCCTTTCAGAGCAAGGAATATCGTGAAGGCGCGTACGCGGATGAACCGAATTTTGCGAATGTCAAAAACGTGGTTCGTCTCGTCACCGCAGACCATGTGCTGCGCGAAGGAGAAGAGCACACCAGTCCCGAGCCACGGATCAAACGGCTGTCTTTTATCAAACGGAAGCCCGACTGGGACCGGGACGAGTTCTTCCGCTACTGGAAAGATGTGCACGGCCCACTGGCACTCGCCATGCCTGGTGTGCAGCGCTACGTCCAGTGCCACGCCCTGCCTTCGGCGTATGCGCAGGGCGAGCCGCAGTACGACGGGGTGGCCGAGCTGTGGTTTGAGACCCTGGGTGATCTGCACTTTGCCCTGGCGTCTTCGGAGTACAAAGATCATGCCCAACCGGACGGTGCAAAGTTCGTTGACCCGGCATCAACCTTCACCCTGATTACCGAAGAGCACCGGATTGTGTAGCGCCGCTCTGCGCTATAACAGGACAGTGCCTGCGCTCCCAGATTGAGTCTCCACCCCTACGGGGCTCAGGTCCGAGACGGCAACCGTACCACGCCCGTACTCAGCACGGACAGTTCGCCGTCCTGGTTTTTAGCGTTCTGCTGCACCTCGACGTAGTGATGACCGTCTTGCTCGAAAATCCGAGTCACCTCACCGTTGATAAAGAGCGTGTCGCCGACCGGATTGTGACGCCGTATCTTGACGGAAATCTGGCGCAGAAAGCCCTGGTCGCCCATCCAGTCGGTCAGATGGTGGGTCATCCACGAGGTGCGCTCCGGGCCGTAGTCGTAGGCTTCGGGCGTGCCGACCCGTTGGGCCAGGTCGGTATCCCAGTGGACGCGCTCGGGCACGTCGGGAATGCCAAAACGGTCGGGAATGCCCAGCCCAGGATGTTTGTGGAGTTGCTTCCAGGCCAGGCGGTTGGCTCGAATATACAGCCCGCCCCAGCCCTGGGCATAGGCGATAAAGCCGGTGACCGTCATCGGGCCTTTGACCATGGTCGGCAGGCTGTCGCCAATGCTGACATCCTGGATATAGCGCGGCGTCGCTCCGCGCACTTCTTCCTGCGCGTACTGGGCGAAGATCTCGGCGATGTGTTCGCGGCTATAGCTGACCGGCGCCTGCTGTTTGACCTCGGTGTATTTTGTGCCGCGCTCCCGGGCGGTGTCGCGCTCGGTCCGAAAACACCAGCTATCGCCTGCGATCACCAGCTCGTTGTCCTGGTTGTAATAATCAACATGATAGATCTGCTGAATCGCGCGACCGGCAAAGCGGGTCTCGTGTTCGACCAGGTCTTTTAAGTAGGCTCTGGTCGTAAAGGCGTCGTTGCGAAATATGGGCCTATGCCAGGTCAAATCCGCGCCGGCCCACATGGCGTGAATGCCCGGCAGACCGCCCACATATCCGCTCAAGACCCGATTGAGCGGGAAGACAAACGACGGCGGGGCGGTAATCGTGCCGTAGTGGGTTGCGGCGGCATAGTCCGGGTCGCACCACAGCGGATTATCGTCCCCTATGCCGTGCGCATAATGGCGGATATTGTCGCGGGTGGCCTCATAGCACCACGGTTCCAGGGTATCCTCGATAGGGACACCAATAAGCTTGCGCAGGGAATCCAGGGCTTCATCCGTGATAATGGCAAAGCGGGGTTCTTGGGCTGACATGGACGCTCTTTTCTCCTGTGTGTAATAGCAATTGAGCTAGATTATTCTGCCATCACCATGTGGGATTTGCAGCATGAGCACAAGCCGGGGTTCTCCTGCTTTGCTTTCGGTACGTTACTGGTGCGTGAATTGCGGCAAGACCTGGGCGGCAAATAAACGCATGGACGCTTCGGCCTCTACCCGCTCCAATACATTGAAATTCACCTGCATTGAGGCAATATCAAAACCACCCACACTGGAGTAATAGTCTTTGATCTGCTGGCTGACAGCGTCGGGCGTGCCTATCCAGGCTGCACCCTTCTCACATTGCGTTTCAAAGGTTTCCTTGGACAGCACGGCAATAATCTTGTCATAGTTGGGGTAGTCCGCAGATGATTGACCTGCCAACCAGCCCGATGCACCGTCCACCAGAGATTTGAGATACGCATTCAAAGGATCGCGGGCTATGTTGATCGCTTGCTCCTCACTAGCAGTACACAACATATGAAAGGCTAGCATGACACGGCCTGGCCCGGTATGGCCGGCCTGTCGGCGTGCTTCACGATAACAGCCGATCAGGTCGGCCATTTGGCCACCGGCTAGGGGAATAGCCATCACATCGTAGCCCAGCCGTCCGGCACGCTCAAAGCTAGAGGGTGTCGCCAATGCAGCAAGCCAAAACGGAGGACGTGGAGTTTGGGTCGGGCGGGGTAAAGAGGTCACATCTCTGAATTGGTGAAATCGTCCCCCAGCAGACACATGTTCTTCCTCAAGCAGACGCCGAACAAGTTCAATCCCTTCTTCAAACCGCGCATTGCTTTCGTCTGGCGTGACCCCAAAACGCTCAAATTCATGCGGGAGAAACGCCCGGGCAAATCCGACTTCTAAGCGGCCATGTGAGATCGCATCCAGCATTCCGATTTCACCTGCCAGTTTGAGCGGATGATTAAACGCCGGTAAGACCGCGCCAGTAATCAGCCGGACTTTAGCGGTCATCATGGCCGCCGCAGCCAGGAACAACAGGGGGTTGGGACTGTACCCTCCGTACGGGTGGAAATAATGTTCGACTGTCCGAATAGATGTGAAACCCAGCTCTTCACCTAATTGGCTGAGGTAGAGCGCATCGGCCCAATAATCTTCTCCAGAGCGCTGGGCCGGACTGACGTCAGGAAAAAATTGCAGGCCGAATTCCATGGTTCGCAGTGTGTTCGCTTTATGCGTCCAGTGTCATTGGCTTAGGTGATGGAGAGACATGGATGCTTTGTTGATTTTTCTTGGATCGCGCGCGCCCCGTCAAAAAGGGAAAAGAACCGTTCCCGCACCCAGCGCTGCTCGTCCGTATTGGTCCGTGTCAGCAGGGTGACACCGACGCACGCAGCCGCGTTGAGCAGAAAGCCGACCAGGCCGGCTTCAAAGATCAAGATGGACTTCCAGCCCGCCAGCAGCATAGCGGTCACGCCCAGAGTCCCGACGAGAATCCCGGCAAAGGCCGCCTGGCGCGTAAAGCGCGGCCAGTACAAGCCCAAAATCAGAGGCAGATAGAGCTGCATCAGAAATTCAAACTTGATGATCGTGAGCTGCCACAAGGTAGTAATGGGCCGGAGCGAAAGCCCCATGACAAGCAGCAGGAGCAGCACGGTGAAAACCCGTCCGGCGCGGGCAATCTCGTCTTCACTTGCACTGCGACGAAAGCAATGCCGGTAGAGATCGTGCGTCACAATAGACGAGAGGGTGAGCAGGACGCCCGCCGCGGTAGACATGATGGCCGCCGCGGCGCCGATAAAGACCAGGACAACGACCCAGTACAGACTCTCGGCCTGTCGGCCGAGCAGCAGACCCAGAATCTGATCCGACTGTATGGTTTCCAGCTCGTGGAATCGCACCACCCCGACCAGACCGATCAACACCACGCACAGCAGGATGAGGATGTAGTTCGGAACCATCAGGCCGACACTGCGGCGTAAATCAGCCTCGGTCCTGGCGGCGTACACGCTCTGGATGATCTGGGGATACATACAGCCGCCCAGCGCAAAAATCACCGCGTACAAGAAGTACGAACGCGTCAGCGTGCTATACGAGCCCACAACCGCCACTTTCTCAGGTGCGACCCGGACGGCCTGCTGAATGACGTTGGCCAACCCGCCTTCGGACGCGACCAGCACCACCGCGGCAAGCACGATTGAGCCCAGGAGCAGACTGCCTTGCAGCACCTCGGCCCAGACAACGCCGCGCCAGCCACTCAGCAGCACATAGACCAGCATGACGGCGGAGATATAGACGACGCCGCTGGTGAACGAATACTGGCCGTTGGTGAATCCGACAAAGGCATGGCCCATGCCCGTGGTCTGAATCATCAGATAGGGAATGACCGACAGGATCAGGAAGCAGGCGACGAGGAGTCGCAAAGGCCGGCTCTGAAAGCGGTCGGCATAGAAATCGGCCGGCGTCAGGTAGTCATATTTCTTTGACAAGACGTACAGACGCGGCGCGTAGGAGAGAAAGCCAATAGTAATCGCAATCATAAACGGCACCAGCAGGACCGACATCAAGCCGACCCGGTAGGCTTGTCCGGGCAGCCCAAAAAACGTGTTGCCGCTGAATTTGGTCGCCAGCATGGCGAAGAACAGCACCAGCGCGCCGGTTGTTTTTCCACCCAGAAAATAGTCGCGGGCCGTCCAGGTCCCACCCGAGCGGTAGGCAAAAAACCCGATCAGCAGATTACTCAGCAGATACACCGACAAGAGAACCAGGGCGCCAAAGCCCAGGCCGACGGTCTCAGCCGGACTGCTCATACGACCTCAAAAGAGTAAACGTGTCCTCCAATATATGAGATGCTGGACACGTTTACTCTTTAGTCCGTTTCCTCGTCAAGGATGACAGCGGCCAGGCGCCAGTGCCGGAAGGCCACATACATGGTGAAGCCACCCAGGAGGAAGGAACCCAGCAGCGTCACCAGGAACCACAGCGGCAGGCCGAAGACGAGCGGCTGATAGCTGCCGACAAACCCATACGGCACACACCCAAACAACAGGATAATAAAGGTTGCCCAGATCCAGGCGTGGGCCGGTTCCCTGAGGGGCTCTTGTGGGTGCTGCGGCATGGTTGCTGGATACGCGCTGGAAGCCGGCGCGGCCGGCACAGCCAGCGCAGATTATGCTCCTACTCAAGACCGGAGTAGTCGAAGGGCCTGGGTTCGATATCACCCGTCTGAATGGCCGCCAGACGAGTGTCTGAGAGCGGATAGCCGAATTGTTCGTTGCGCATATGGAGCCGCTGGACCAGAATCGTGCGGACCATGTCGGCGACCGCGTCCCACTCCTCGGCAGACAGGGTCTGCTGCGCCAGCCCGACAAAACCCAAATGCATATGTCCGATTTCGTCGTTATAAACCTGCTCGCACGCTTTTGCGATACGGTCGTTGAGTTCGCCCGTGCCCGCCAGCCGCATCCCCGCAACAAACATGCTGCAATACCCGCCCTCGGTAAAGCGCGAGGCAAAATGGCCCAGTTGGCCCCGCTGCTCCTTGTAGTCGTAGCGCAGCCGGGCGAGCGTTTCGTCCGCCTGCCAGCCGGTGAGTTGCCGCGGGTTCAGCCGGGTGCCGCTGATAGAATCGTAGATGTCGGCAAACAAGCAGTAGTGGTAGAATTCGGAGCGCAGGTCGTCGATGACACTCAGAACCGTGTGGCGATCAACCTCAGCGTCGATCTTGGTAAAGACGTCATCCAGGTAGGCGACCGGTCCCTGAAAGAGGCCCTTTTTCTTGTCGCCGATACCCGAGCCCCAGATCTCCTTGAAACACTGGCGCTTGAGCCACACCAGATCGGTTTGGTTCGTGCGCTGCGGACTCTGAAAATAGGTCCGGACAATCTCCTCCTCGCCCGCCCACAAAGGAGCGGCAAGATCAACCAGACGTCTGAGATTTTCGTCTATCGGCATCCGAACTCTACCTCAGCACATGCGCTCTGCTACGCTAGGCGGCGTTTTTATTGGCATCGAGATGGTCGCCCAGCTCGCAAATCCCCTGGTAGAACAGCTTGTCCGCCGTCAGCGCCAGTTCCATGCCAGCCAGGACTTCCCGACGCTCAGCTTCAGTGGTCACATGCCGGGCGATGGGCTCCCAGACCTTGCGGCCGGCATGATCGTCGTCGGCCTTGGTATGGTAGGAGAAAAAGAACACCTGCTCGTCATTGAGCTGAAAGGTGGCCTGCCAGGCTTCAGGCCGATAATTATGCGCGCCGGACATGGCCGTCAGCATAAACTCATCCACCGAAGTTGCCAGCCAGCCCGCGACCCAGTGTTTTGAGCGGGCGATATTCTCCCACACGTTCAGCGCCACATCGACCAGCGGCACGGCCCGGGTATGGTCCATCTCTTCGTTGGTCAGGCCGACGTTGCGGCCCATCTCCCACAACAGGGTGGTATGCGGCTGGGCGATCTCGTCATCAAACACCAATTCTTCCCGCATCTGCCCGATGGTCTTGCGGACGATGGCCAGGTCGGGACAGCGACTTATCCAGGACGGGCGGATGACCGCGCTGAACAGCCGGTTTCGCAGAATATGTTGCAGGATAAAGGCCCGGCCCCGTCCCGGAGTCAGCGGCTCAACCAGCCAGGGCACCTCGGGGGCAATTTCGAGGGCACGCTGGCAAATGACATCAACAATGGAAGGCTGTGACATATTTGCTCCTCATGCTCTTTTCTCGACGCGGCTTCAGGGCTGGCCAAGCACGGCCACGCACGACACGGCCCCAGGACCGCCCACATTATGCACCAGACCCAGCTTCGGGTCTGTGACCTGACGCGGGCCGGCCTCCCCTCTGAGTTGGGTCACAATCTCATACACCATGCGCACCCCACTCGCGCCGATGGGGTGGCCAAACGACTTGAGTCCGCCGCTGGGGTTGACCGGGATATCACCCTCCAGGGCGGTGCGGCCTTCTTCAATCAGCCGCGCGCCTTCGCCCTTTTGGATAAAGCCGAGGTCTTCGTAGTTGGAAATCTCCGTCCAGGTAAAGCAGTCGTGCACCTCGGCGACGTCGATCTCCTTCAGCGGGTCGGTAATGCCGGCCATGGCATAGGCCTGGGCCGAGGCGTTCTGGGTGGCCCGAAAACCCAGATAATCAAAATTCGGGTCCATGAACGGCCGCCCGCTCGTCACGGACAGACCCACGCCTTTGACCAGGATATGGTCGGCGCGATATTTTTTTGCCAGATCGGCCCGACACACCACGGCAGCGGCCGCGCCATCGGTCGTCGGACAACAGTCGTACAGCCCAAACGGATAGGCCACAATCGGTGCCGTCAGGACGGCTTCCGGGGTGATCTCCTTCTGCAAATGGGCCTTGGCGTTGAGCGCGCCGTTGCGGTGGTTCTTGACGGCGACTTTGGCCAGGGTCTCACGGGTCAGGCCAAACTCGTGCATATAGCGGGTGGCGGCCAGGGCAAACAGGCCCGGAGCGGTTGAGCCGTCGTGATAATACGGATGCACGCCCTCTCGGGCGAGGCCGCGTCCGGGACGATCCTTATATTTTTCAACCCCCAAGACGAGCGCCGTATCATACATGCCGGAGGCGACCGCCAGGACGGCGTGCCGAAACGCATCGGTCCCGGTCGCGCAAAAATTCTCCACGCGCGAAATCGGCTTGTTGTATAAGCGTAGCGCATCCCCAAGAGAAACCGCGGCCTTGCCGTGGCCCTGCGCCGGCGAATAGGTGCCTAGCCAGGCGGCCTCGATCTCTTCCGGGGCAATGCGGGCGTCATGAAAGGCGGCATACGCCGCCTCAGCCGCCATGTCTTCATAGCCCTGATCGAAATTATCGCCAAACTTGATACAGCCCACCCCAATAACCGCGACATGATCCTTGAGTGACGTAGCCATAGCTTTTTCTCCAATACCGTCTGGTCCGATCCACTAGTTACTTACCACCACAGCAGGTCTGACATAGAGATACGAGCTGTGAGATTCCAATAACATACGGCTTCCGGCTGTGCAAAATCCCGCAACCTCGTGCCTGATCCGCAACCTAGACTAAGGTGGGCGAAGGGGGCAACCCCGAACTAGGAGAAGCCGCGCCGATATGAGTCAGCCCGGAGGTGGACATATTTGCTCTTATGAAGACTGGTCCTAGAAGAGCTGACTATTGAGAACCCGCGCCGCATTTTGTCAAAATTCTCTGGGTCGATAGTGGATGTCTTTAATGATGATCGTGGCGAGCGTTAAACGTCTCCCTACTCCTACGATACCTACATATACCATAAACGCTTTATCGTGTATAAACGAACAAATAGAGAACTAGCCGATGGCAATTGATCCAACAAATCATAGCAGCAATATCTTGGCCCAGATCCTTGAGCCCTTAGAAGAATACCTGACTCTGGAGCTCGCTCAGAAAATTGCTGACCTTCGTGCGACACCCGATCTGCAAGCACGAATCGACGAACTCGCCGACAAGTGCAACGAAGGCGAACTCACCCCCAAAGAAGCTGCCGAATACGATAGTTTCGTAGACGTAATAGATGTTATTTCGGTATTGAAGACCCAAGCCCGCGACGTTCTCAAAACCCACGACACAGCGTAATGGATGCCGCTCAGCGGGACTTCGTGCGGCAGCGCGCAGGGAACCGCTGCGAATACTGTCGGTTACTCCAACAACACGCTGACTTGGTCGCTTTTCACGTTGAACATATCGTGGCAAAGCAACACGGTGGGACAGACGACTCGGCAAATCTCGCCTTAGCATGTAGTCGGTGTAACCGAACGAAAGGCCCCAACCTCTCTAGCGTTGATCCGACGACTGGACAGCTGGTCCGGCTCTTCCACCCCCGCCGAGATGATTGGGACATCCATTTTGAATTTCAGGGAGCACGTATTGTAGAGCGTACACCGGAAGGTCGAGCAACTGTTGGGCTGCTCCGGATGAACGAACCAAAACGGGTGCGTACTCGCGCGGCGCTAATTGCTCGTGGTCAGTCAGGCTGACTGCTCTTGGACTTACAATCGGAAATCGCAAACGCCTGACCGTCCTCACCAGAGAGGACCTGTCTTTATAGCCTAGCGCGCCGGCCGACATTTCCAGTAGTAGTTGTGCATCGTGGGTCCTTCCTTCCTGCGTCTCAGGGTCAGGACAACTGCATCACCAATACGCACGTCTTCCGGGTCCACATCGGTCATCTGGAGATAGAGACGACCGCCCTGCTCGACATCGACCACACTCATAATGGTCGGCGAGTCAGGGGCCACATAGAGATGATCGCGGGTAAAGGTAAAAATCTGGCCCGCGCGTTCGAGCGGGACTTCGTGCAGGGAGTCGCGGTTCTTACACCCGCCACAGACCTGGGTAATCGGGTATTGGCGCGTCCCGCAGCGCAGACACAGCGTGCCGTGCAGACGGATGTTTTGGCGCTCTTCTTTTTCCAAGAGGACATTGGACAACTCGGCCGCCTCCTGATGGTCCCTATAGTAGGAGCGCATTTTTTGAAAAATCTGGTAGGAGGAATACAGCCGCTTCTCACTCAGATGGTCCGACAGCGACGACAAAAGCGGACGTTTCCGAATCTCCTCGGTCACGCGCAACAGGACGCCGTCCGCGCCGTCGCCATAGTTGAGCAGCAGCAGCAGGTCGCCCGGACTGGCTCCTTCCAAAGCGGTTGTGAGCAAGAGGAAAGGCGTGGCGCTGCCGGGGGCGCCCATATCCCCAAAGCACGGATCGAGAAGCTGCGCCTCTTGAAAGCCGAGCTGCTTGGCGGTCGCGCTCTGAGCTCGGCCATCCGGGGAGGGCAGGATCACCTTCGCCACCTGCGAGGATTGCAGCCCATGCTTTTCAAGCAGAGATTTCCCGACCGCGACGAGGCTTTTCTGGTAGCCTCGCTCGGTCGAAAAGCGGGACGCCTGCGTCTGGATAAAGTCGTCGCCATCGCGCCGCCACTCATCCCAAAAGTCGCTGGAGTAGGTCGCCAGACCCATAATTTCGGCCAATACGTTCTCCCGCCCAAGGGTAACCGCACTGCCGGCGTCGCCAAACCACTCTTCTTCGGTTTCTCCCGGCTGGCCGTCGCGCACCTCGCCGCTGGCGATCAATAGAGTGGACAGGCGGCGGCTATTGAGCGCGTCTACGCCCGCGCGCAGGGCGGCGGTAGCTGAGCGCAAGCTGCCCCCAAAGTCCGAGGTTTCGCATAATACTGACAGGTCGCAGGCCGCGGCCAAGAAGCTGGCGGTCGAACGTTGCCAAAACGGGGCGGAGGTTGAGGCAAAGAAGAGCGCATCGACTTTTTTATTCCCGGTGTATTCCAGACAGCGCTGGGCCGCCTCAAGGCCGAGGGTCAGGGCGTCTTCATCAAAATAGATGGCGGCCCGCTCCCCCTTCCCCGTGCGGCGGTTCCAGGCCTGACCAAAATGCGCCCGCTCCAGGCGACAGAAGGGCACATGATAGCCGCAGCTTGTAATGCCGATCATCGTTCGGCCTCTGCCAGCCCGGCCTGTTTGGCCCGTTCAAGAATGGTCCGCGCCCGTGTGAGATGCGGCACATCGACCATCTGGCCCTTGAAGCTGAATGCCATTTTTCCGGCCTTTTGGTTTTCTTCAAAGGCCGCCAACAGCTCTTGGCTTTCCGCGACCTCTTGCGCCGAAGGCGTGAACACCTCGTTGACGACTCCCAGCTGGCTGGGATGGATGGTGATTTTTCCGGTAAAGCCCATCCACGCCCCTTCGACACATTCCTGGCGCAGCCCGGCACCATCTCGGATATCGACGAAGACCGTATCCAGCGGCTGGACACCCGCCGCGGTTGCCGCCAGCAGGGTCATAATCCGGGCATAGCGGAACACTTCGAGAAAGGAGCCGTCCTCAGCCCGGTTCCGTCGGGCGCCAATCGCGGCCGACAAGTCCTCGGCCCCCCACGACAGCGCATCGACCCGCGGGCAGGAGCCGAAATCCTTGATATTGAGTAAGCCCTCGGGCGTCTCGGTGGCTAACACCACCAGCTTGACCTCGCCCTGCGGATAGCCGTACTCCTTTTCCATGCGGCTGATAATCGTATGAATTTTGAGCACGTCGTCCCGCGTTCTCACCTTGGGGACGAGGTAGGAATCGGGTCGCCCGCGCATCGTCGCTTCGAGATCGGTGACCCCCCAGGAGGTATCCAGCGGATTCATGCGGACCATGCGTTCCTGACGACCAAAGTCCACATGCCTGAGCCAGTCTGTCACCGTTTCCCGAGCGGCGTCCTTATTGTCCGGCGTGACCGCGTCTTCGAGGTCCAGCACCAGCGTGTCCGCTTCCAGCGCCAGCGACTTGTTCAGCATTTTTTCATTCGCCCCAGGCACGAAATGGACGGCACGGCGCAAGCGGGTCATACTCTCCCCCTCTCTATCTCCCCTCTCTCACTATGAGATCCGGGCTTCTTTTTTGCGCATCATGGCACCCCGGCGGCAGCTCATCACAATTTCGCCCCGCTGGTTCTTGGCCCGGTGCTCGAAGGTCACAATCCCCCACTGCGGGCGGGAACGCGATTCTCGCTTCTCGACAACTTCGGACTCGGCATACAAGGTATCCCCAATGAAAACAGGCTTGGGGAAGACCACCTTTTCAAAGCCGAGATTGCCGACCGTTGTTCCCAGGGTGGTATCGCCGACCGACAGGCCCACCGCCAGCCCCAAGGTGTAAATACTATTCACCAGGCGTTGGCCAAACTCGGCTTTTTTTGAAAACTCCTCATCCAGATGGAGCGGCTGGGGGTTGTGGGTCATCGTTGAGAACAACAGATTATCGGTCTCGGTAATGGTTCGTCCGGGTTGATGCTGAAAGACGTCACCAACGTTCAGTTCTTCAAAATGTTTTCCGGCCATGCGATCCTCCTTACAGTACAGCCCGCTCACACACGGGCAGGCGTGGCTGTCTGCTTACCACGTCCGCCAAGGTCGTGCCAGCGAACGGGGCACGGGATTGAGCAGTGCCGTCAATGGACTTTGGGGGGGGATAATAGGAGGGATCAGTTCAGCGTAATAAGTGTGGCCAGGAGAGCGGTGACAACGGACAGTACCGCAAGGAAGGTTCCCTTGGTCAGCATCTTCTCTTCCACGTGGCCGAGACGCTGCTCCACTCCATCAAGGCGCTGCTCCACTCTATCGAGACGCTGATTGAGACGTTGTTCCGTCAGGTCAAGACGCTTATCCAGGAGATCAAGACGCTGGCCGGTTTGCTCAGTCCGCTCATCAATACGACCGAGCGTATATTCCCAGGACTTGTCTTCGGCGGCTGCCATAACCTGCACTATACGCTAGTGATAATGTGAAGAACAAGGTGTCCCTTGCTTCGTCCAGTCTACGAATGATACCGCCTTGGACGGTCCCCTTATCTCGCTCGGTCGGCCTGATACCACACCCGCCCGTCTTTGACGGTCAGTTGGGCGACCAGTTTTTTCTCGCCGGTCATATGGTTCTGGTCGGTATCGACAAAATCAAATTCTCCCTGTTCGAGGCTGAGCACGGCGACATCGGCGACGGCACCCGGCCTGAGCGTTCCGAGTTGCTCGGCCTCTCCAATCACGCGGGCGGGATTGGTGGTGACGCAGCGAATCACGTCTTCCAGGCCCATGCCCAGGTTTAAGAGCTTGGACATGGTCGTCGGCAGATCGAAGACCGGCCCTTTTGTCGCGCTGGGGAGGGTCAGGTCGGTCGCGATCGTGTCGGGCAAAAATCCGGCGTCCAGGGCCTGCCGAACAAACGGAAACGGGAAGTGCATGCGCCCGTGCGCACAGTCAAAAATAATGCCCTCTTGCTGGGCCGCCCAGACCTCTTTGAGAATGGCTTTCTTTTCCGGTCCCATGATGCCGTAGGCAAACCCGTGGAAGCAGTGGGTCACCACATCGCCCGGCTTGAGAAATTCCAGAATCTGAGGGACCGGCAGCAATGCGTCGGTGATATGCACCATCAAGGGCACGGCGGCCATATCGGCCGCCTGACGGGCCAGCCGCAGCGGTTCGGTCCCGGCAGAGTCAGGCACGACCTTATTGCTGAAGCGCAGCTTGACGCCAATGGCGAGGTCACGGTTGTCGGCAATCGTGCGCGCACAGCCCTCGGGGTCGGCATAATCCAGATGCATCAGCTCCCCGACCCGCAGGTGAATCAGACCCAGGGCCGACAGATGGATGAAACAGCGCAGCCGCACTTCGCTCGCATTCGCCACATACTGCCGCAATCCGGGAAAGGTGGCCGAACCGGCGCTGCCGGCGTCAATCAGCGTTGTCACCCCACTCGCGGCACAGCGCCGGTCGGTTTCGGTGCCCATGTCGTGGGCGTTCACAAAGGTATGGGCGTGGATATCGATCAACCCAGGACAGACAATTTGACCGGACACCTCGCGCACGCGGGCCGCTTGGGCCACAGGAATATCGGCTGCAACGGCGGCTATCTTGCCGTTCCGAATCGCCACGTCGGCGGGTTGAAGTGTTTGGTACTGCGACCAGCCGGGGTCAATGACCCGGCCGCCCTTGATGAGGAGGTCGTATTCCATCAGCAGTTCCGCCTTCCGCCCCGTGGTGTCGGGTTAGGCCGCGCCCGCCGACCTGTATCCAGGGTCAGCACGGTTCGGCATATTCCCGCTAAAACCCAGGCTCGTGGTTGACAAACCGGATGCCTGCGCCGGCTTGCGAGTGCCCAAGGTCAATCTTCTTGAGCGGCTTGAGCGTGTCGGCGTCAAACACGGACAAGGCGCTCCAGTTGCCACCGCAGTAGACTTTGGTCCCGTCGGGATGGATGAAAGAGCCAAAGACGCTGTTGGTGTCGAACTGCGTCACTTGTTCCATCTGGCGCGTCGGGATGTCCATCTTCCACAGCTTGTCCCAGCCGAGATACGCCTTCTGGGTTTTGGCCGATACGGCGCCGTGAGCCGTCCACCACTCGGCCTCGTAGGGCTGAAGCTCAACCACTTGCAGGGCGGGATTGTCCTGTTTGAGGTCAAGGGTGGCGACCCCAACGGTGGCATGCTGGGTAATCGTGTCCGTCATATACACGGCAAACGAGGCCAGGTAGTCGTTTTCCTGATAGGGATTCCATAAGGGCAGTCCCTCCAGCTTCCCGGCGCCGGTCACGTTCCAGTTCGCCATGGGGATAACGTCCTCAACCTGACCCGTCTCCGGATTCAGCACCGAGATATCTTTGCCCACACTGAAGGCGTACAGCTTTTTCCCGTCTTGAGACGAGGCCAGCGCCATCACCTGGCGGGGCGCGGGAAACACATTGGCGACCGTATTGGTGTCCAGATCGATGACCCGGATACGGGTTTCCAGTATCTCGTATTTGCCCAGGTCTTTCTTCAGCGGCATCTCATGTATGTACAGGCGGTTGCCCTGCGGGTTGACATCAATGGCCATGGTCCTGACCAGTTCGTTGTCATTGGAGAGATTAAAGCGCAGGACCTCCTTGCCCTCGTCCAGATCGACCAGGGCCACGCTTTGACTCAGGTTGGTGACCGCATAGGCGAATTGGGGCCGGGCCGGATTGGGCGCCACCGTAAAGATGGGCCCCTTGCCCTCAAGCGGGATGGTCTTCACCACCGTATCGGTTTCCGCATCGATCACATACACGGAGTTGGGGTGGGCTCCGGTCAGGATATACCATTTGGCCCACACCAGGCCGGGTAGACTGCAAACCAAGATCAGCGCGCTCAGCGTTGACACTGTCCATGCCAGACTCTTGCCCTTCATAAACGCCTCCTTGTTGGAAACATGATCTCGACCAGCGCCTTGTGGGCATAGCCATTCGGCACCAGAAACGCCTCGGCCCTAATCGGCCGCTGCTCGACCTGCACCACTTCCTTAACCACCTGGGTGACCAGATTCACCGTCCTGACCGGGTAGCCTCGGTTGATCAGCTCGGTCAACTCGGCGAGCACGGCTCCTGGCGGCGTCGTTCGAGAGGTCCGCAGCTTGCCGATAAAGGCGTTCAGCCGGGACATATCAACATCCGTCCCCAGCTTGATCTTTCCGGCCAGCCAGGTTTCTTCATACGCGACACCGTTCCGCTGGATACGATACTTGTGAGCCGTATACCCGGCGACCGACTCTACCTCCGACAGCGGGGTGACGGTAATCGTCAGCTTAGGATTCAGACTATCAAATGGACCGGCGCGTCTTGCCACGAGTGGTTGCGGACCACGAGGGAGCTGGTCCATCAACCGTTCCGCCCGCGCCCGCCGTTCCTGGGTGCGGGCGGCCATCAGCGTGGCGTATGCCTCGATTGGTCCTTGCCAGTACACCTGCCCCAGATGGCTGATAACCGAGAGCTGCTGGGTATTGAGGTCGATAATCTGCGTCCAGGCTCGGGTCTCGTAGGTCAGCCGGTTCTGAGCAACCCGCGTCACAACCTGAGGAGTGCGCCAGGCAGACGGGGAGGAGTTTGGCGGGATGGTCGTCGCGGCGATATACCAGCCCGCCTTGCCGAGCGGGGGGAAGCCGTGCAGGAGCAGCAACAGTCCGGCAAAGAAAACGCCTCGGGTCCATAGACGCTGTCTTTGCTCAGGGTTCATATTGGAAACCCCTCGTTGTTCACCACGGATTGTGAGGCCGGTACGCTGCGGCTATTTCTTTTCGGGGAAGACCAGCTCCAGGCTGCGCCAGTCCTCGGCGTTGACCCCCGAGCAGGCACTCGCCCATTCAGGGTAGTTTTGCAGGCTGTCAGGCACCTGAGCCGGCCACCAGCACACGTTGGCACAGCCGAGCAGGTCGGCCTCCATGGGCGCACACATGCCCGCGGTGCCGCCCCAGGGATTCGCCTCCCAGCCGGGGTTAAAGATCGTCGTACAGCCCATCGGCTGAGCCATGCCCAACACGTCTTCCTGAACCTGCCGTTTTGTGACGGCCGGGGCGGTTTCGACTCTCTCCGCTTTATGGTTGGCGGCCTTGAGATGTTTCATAACGCCCTCCTTGGACTGACGGAGAATTCTCGCCTCTCCTCCCAGCCTCGTAGCATACCATCTGCTACAACGCCAGGGTTTGTTCAATCTCTATTCAATCGGTTGAAAATTATACTTTGCCGGCATGACCAGCAGGTGGGCGCGCGCCCCCAGGGGCCGACGGGCGCCGTTCGGCCGATACCAGGCCTCTACCCAGACATCGCCGACATTGCCCTGTGACAAGTGGCGTTTCGGATTCGGGCCGTCCGCGGCCGGCGTAAAAAGACCGTGGGCGTCCAGGGCACCGACAAAGCGCACATCGTCGTCGTTGACGCGCTTCACATACTCGTTCAGGTTCCACGTCACCGGACCGACCCGCCCCAGCCTCATATCGTCGTCAGTCCCCTTGCGCCCGTCCGGGCCGTTGGCATACCCGACCGCCTCAAACTGCTGAAAAATCTTTGGGGTGCGGATACCGCCGGGCCGAGCAAACGCCTGTTCCGGCGAGAGACGGATATAGTCAACCGTCTCGTAGACAGCCAACGGCCGCTCCCCATCAACCCCCCGAATCCGAGCCTGGCGCGCGCCCACTTTTGCCTTTTTCCCCACAACCACGTCGGCCATGACCGTATCCGCATCCACCCGCCGCAGAGACTGGACCGTCACGCCCGGTCCCAGGGAAATCGCAGCCGCAGTCAAGGACTCGGGCAGGTTCATGCCAAACAGCCTGAGCGTGGCGCGCTCGCCTACTTTGAGCGCGGTCGGGCTGACGGCCAAGAACCGGGCCTGACCCGTATTCCGGTACAGGGTTTCCTCCATCCCCAGGTCGCCAACAAGCGTCAGCAGCCGTCTGCCGCTGATAAGCGTCCCGTCCTCATTGGCAAAAAAGATTTCTTTGTGGGTCTGGCCGCCATCGACCTCGGCCACGCCCCGCCACTGGAAGCCGGTATACATCGTCACCGTGGTTGTGCCGCTCAGGCGCGACCCGTCGGCAAAGTCGTAAGCGAGCCGGCCCGCATAGCCATCGTTCTCCGATGCGCTGAGTGTCATCCGACCGGTGTAGGCCCCACCCTTTCCGGGGTCGTGACCGACCACATTCCACACTCCGGCGTAGTTCGGTTCGGGTTTGGCCTGCCACTGCTGCCAGGCGGCCGAGTCAAACGGGTAGGTCTGCGTCAGATAGGGGACGCTCTCCTGCCGCACCAGCGTGTACCAGAAGTCGCCCAGCAGACCGGTTGAGGCGACCTGATTTTCGATATTCGGCAGCAGGGCCGCGGTCAGGTCCGGCAAACGCCCCCACAGCTCGGGCGTGCGTCGCTGCAAGGCGATACGCGCATAGGAGTGGCAGGCCACGCAGGTGCCCTTCACTTCCTTGGGAACATGCTGTTCTATCGTGTTATTGCGTTTCTCTAAGGCGTACCGAAAAGGTTCGACTTCCGACGGTGCCAGCCCATACTGATCGCTCAGGTATTTGATCAGGATACGGGCCTCACCCGCCTCCAGATTCACCCCGTGAGTGCGCAGCATGCGATAGATGGTCATCTCCCAGGCTTCGGGAGTCTTGCGCTGATGTTCGATCGATTCAAGCTTGCCCCCTTCTTCATGGGGCGGATGGCAGCCCGAACAGCGCGTCTCCAGCAGAGCCGGCCCGGTCATCTCCTGGCTCCACGCGGGTTGTCCCCCAAAACAGAGCGTGACGCCCAAGACGAATCCGCCGAGTTTGCCCAGCAACAAACTGCGTCTCTCCCATACGGTATGCATGATCGCTCCCCCCACGTTCCGGTTATGCGTTCACACCTGTGGATGTCTAAAACCTCTCAACACCTATAGGCCACTACAAAAAGCACTGTCAACAGCTTAAGGCTCAATAGCGGTAGACAGGTTAGACACATGTAGCGCTATACCTCATTCAAGGCATCATGAGTCTTTGTTTCGCTCCTCCATAATCGACCGAAAGAAGAGGGTTTACTTTTTGAGTAAACCTTTCTAAGCTGGGGATGATGAGCACCCAGAGTAGACAACGAATCATGTCCAGCGTGGAAGATAGTCCTGCGTTTGGGCAGCGTCTGCGTGAGGAGCGTCAGGCAACAGGCCGCTCGCTGTCGGACTTGGCCAGGACCCTCCAAGTCACAAAAGGCTATCTTTCTCGCCTGGAGCGCGGAAAGGCGAAACCCTCGAAGGGCATTATCGAGTCGATAGCACGGGCTCTGAAGACTGACCCAGGTCCGCTGAGGGTGCTTGCCGGCGACCTCCCCGACGACGTGAGGCAGATCCTCTATCATCATCCTGAAGACGCTCCCACCCTCCTCCGAGAGACGTTCGGAGCGTATGCTTCTCCCGCTACTTCTCGTAAATCCAGTAATACAGCGAAGACAATTCCTCAAAAGAAACAGCGCAGAGAGCCGCTTCAAAAGGAGCCCTATGAACTCATTCAGGCCGACTGTTTTGACTGGTTGGAACGCTGTGCTCCCGACAGTATTCATGCGGTCGTCACCGATCCGCCCTACGGTTTGAAAGAATACACTTCCGAGGAAAAGCAAAAACTCCGGCGTGGGCGTGGTGGCGTCTGGCGCATACCGCCAACTCTCGACGGATATACCCGGAGTCCGCTGCCTCGCTTCACTGTTCTGACGCAGGAAGAGAAAGACTCCTTAAAGAAATTCTTGACGCAGTGGGCAATAAGAATTCAGCGCGTTCTCGTCCCGGGTGGACATGTGTTCATTGCGACCAACCCCCTTCTCTCCCATCTCGTGTATGCTGCCCTGGAAGAGGCCAGCTTCGAGAAAAGAGGGGAGATTATCCGCCTCGTACAAACTCTCCGGGGTGGTGATCGGCCAAAGAATGCCCATAAAGAATTTGAGAACGTCACCGTCATGCCTCGCTCTTGTTGGGAACCTTGGGGGCTCTTTAGAAAGCCCTGTCAGGGCCGGGTGCAGGATAATCTTCGTGAATGGAAGACGGGCGGCTTGCGGCGTATCTCGGAGGAGCAGCCTTTTGGGGATGTCATCAAAAGCGCTCCAACCAGAGGGCTGGAACGAGAAATCGCTCCCCATCCATCCTTGAAACCGCAGGCTTTCATGCGGCGGATCGTTCGTGCCGCCCTTCCCTTGGGGGAAGGGATTATCCTTGATCCTTTTATGGGTGGGGGAGCGACGGTAGCGGCAGCCTGTGCGGTGGGGTATCGCAGTATTGGGGTCGAAATAGACCGGGAGTATTACAAAATGGCTATTCAGGCCATACCAAAGCTGGCAACGCTTGACCCCGATAACGGAAAAGCTCCTCCGCACCTCTGAGGTAGTGCGGGTCCCGCGCCTACCACGTATTCTCGTGGATCAGTTTCTCAAGCGGGATTTTCTTATTCGTGGGTTTGCGCGGCTTTTCTGCGGGATAACCGAGAGTGATGAGTCCGACCGGACGGACGTGGTTGGGCAGTTGAAATATCCTGGTGACTTCTTCCGGGTTGTACGCGCCAACAAAGCAGGCCCCGAGCCCCTGCTCGGTTGCGCCCAACAGAATCAGCAACGAGGCAAACGCGGTATCCACCAGGCTGTAAAAAGCCCCGCGCGTCCCGTATTTCTCGCCCATACGCTGGATATCGGCACAGGTGGCGATGATAATCGGCGCGGTGGCAACCGAGTTCTGATTCATCGCCGCCTTCGCCAGCTTGGCCCGGACCTCGGGGTCGCGCACCAGAATAAACTCCCACGGCTGCAGATTGCCCGCACTGGGCGCGCGCGCCGCGTAGCGCAGCAGTTTTTTGATCTCTTCTTCGGGGACCGGCCTGTCCTCATACTTGCGGATCATGCGCCGGCGTTTCACGACCGCAGCGAAGCTGGCGGGATCGCCTGTTTCAACGGCCTGAGCCAGGCTGTACGCCTGACCGAGGAGGGCGGCGGTGCCGAGGCCCTGGAGGATATGCCGGCGGGTAAGGGTTGTCTGCGACATGCCGGGCGCTAACGATTCACAAACCGCAAGACGCTCACCCCTCCGGTCTGGGAATGACCCAGGGGAACCTTGGTAATCAGGTCCAGGGATTCGGCGTCGTAGACCGCGACATCGTGCCAGTTGCTGCCGCAGTAGACCTTCTTGCCTTCGGGGTGAACGAGCGGCGCAAAATAGGTGTTGGACAGCGCCACCTTTTTCTCGATGTAGCGGGTTGTCGGGTCAACCTTCCACAAACTGTTATACGCGAAATAGGCCTTGTTGGTATGCCGCGAGAGCGCACCAGTGATCACATAGTCACCCTCGACAAAGGGTTGGAGTTCAACAATTTTCAGCTCCGGGTCTTCCTGGGTGAGGTCGAGCGAGCCAATACCGAGCGTCACCTGGTTGGTGATGGAATCGGTGGTGAAGGTCCCGAAAGAGACGAGGTGGCCGCTTTCCTGATAGGTCCCGCCGAGCGGCAGGCCGTCGGTTCTGGCCACGCCGCTGATGTTGCGGTTTGCCAGCGGAATGGTGTCGAGCAGCGTGCCGTCTTCCGTACTATGCACAAAAATGTCCTGCCCAACGCTGAACAGATAGAGGCGTTTACCGTCTTGTGAAGAGGCCAGCCCCATCACCTGGCGGGGAGCGGGAAACGTGGTCAGGGTCTCATTGGTCTCCAGGTTAATGACCCGTATCCGGTTGTCCTGAGCCGTGTAGCGACCCAGGTCCTGCGTGATCGGCATTTCGTGCACGAACAGCCGCGTGCCCTGCGTATTCACGTCTATCGCCATGGTGCGCACGAGCTCATTGTCGCTCGACAGGTCAAAGCTTGTGACCTGTTTGCCCTCGTCCAGGTCAACCATGGCGACGCTTTTGGCCAGGTTATTCACCACATAGGCGAACTGCGGTTGGGCCGGGTTGGGCGCGATATACAGTGACGGCCCGCGGCCCTCAAGGGCAATGTCTTTGACGACCGTGTCGGTTTCGGTATCGACGACGACCAGATTATTGGGATGCGTACTGGCCAGGAGATACCACTTGGCCCAGGTCGGCTGCGGCAGGACCAGCAGCCCGAACAGAAAAAGGACACCCCACATCCGCGGCCCGTTTTTCCCGTGCACCACCCGCTCCTTCAGTACGCTGCTGTTGCTTAGCCGGACGTGTCGGTCTTGGGGAAGACAACGTCGAGGTTGCGCCAGTCTTCCTGGTTCATGCCTGAGCAGCCTTTCGCCCACTCGGGGGCGTTCTGGAGGCTGTCCGGCACCTGGGCCGGCCACCAGCACAGATTCGCACAGCTCAGCAGGTCGGCTTCCATGGGGGCGCACATGCTGCTGACCCCACCCCACGGATTAGCCTCCCAGCCCGGATTGAAGATCGTCGTACAGCCGATGGGCTGGGCCATCCCGACGACGTCTTCCTCTACGGTGTTGCTCGTCGTTTGTGCCACACTGGCGATGACGGCCCGGGCTTTGCCATTCGCTGCCTTGAGGTGTTTCATACCACGCTCTCCCTGCCTTTAGGTCAATTCTTTTGGGGCGTCTCCACGCCCGCGTAGCACGTATTGCTCGACAAACCCAGGGGTTTGCGCTTGCAACTGCATATACACGCCGATGCCATACTCCGTCCATTCCCGCAAGAAATCGCAGTAGTGCAGATTCGGCAGCGTCGAATCCCCAAACTCGGTCATGGCTTCGTGATAGCAGCCACCGCCACACAGGCCCCGAATCCAGCAGGTTTGACACACCGGCTTATTGCCCAGATGGGCACCGTTGATAAAGGCGTTCAGACGGTCGTATTCAATGCCGTCTTTGACATTACCGTATTTATGTTCCTCCGTGCCCGGAAAACGGTGGCATAAATACACGTCACCGTTGCCGTCCACATCCAACAGGCCCAGGCCGGCCCCACACGGAAAGAATTTATTGGTGCCCAGGTGGATATCGGTCAGCATGGTACTCAGATTCGAGAACCCGGTGTACTGCCCGTTGAGCGCCCGCTCGACATATACCGCGCCCAGCTCGCGAAACTGCCGCAGCAATTCGCGCAGATCCGTGGGCTCCAAACCGTAGTCGGTCTCGGCCTGGGCGGTGACCGGCGAAAAGCCGACCTCAAAAAAACCGAGCTGGGTCAGATGCTCATAGGTGCGCACGATATCGATGGCGTCTTTTGTGACCGTCACCCGGGCGACCACCGGCCTGACCGTGTAGCGTTCCAGCAGTCGTTCCAGGCGGGGCCGTAAGAGATCGTAGGAGCCTTTTTGTTCACCCCGCTTGGTGAGAAAAACGCGCCGTTTGTCGTGCAGGTCTTTGGGCCCGTCGATGCTGATGGTGACGCCAAAACGATGCGCCTGGAAAAAGTCGATCACCTCGTCGGTCAACAGGGTTCCATTGGTCGTGAGCGAAAAGTCGATGACCTTGTCCTCGGCCTGGGCCTTTTCTTCGGCATAGGCAACGACCCGACGCATGAGTTTGAAATTCAGCAGCGCCTCGCCGCCAAAGAAAATCAGATTGACCTCTTTGCTGGCGCCCGACTTCCTAAACAGGAAATCGACGCTGTCGCGCGCGGTCTCCCAATCCATCTGGACCGGCGACGGACCGTATTTCGCGCCCTCGGGTTCATAGCAATAGGTGCAGTGGAGGTTGCACTTATTGGTCACGTTGACGACCAGCGAACTCACCGGGAAATGCTCAACATCGAGTACCGGCAGAGGGGCGGAAGGAGAAGGGGAACGCTCCTGGACGTGCAGAATCTCTAAGGAGATAAACTCCTGGATCGTCTCGGTTATTTCGTCCAGCGGGAAGTGCGTAGCGAGGGTGGCCGTCAGTTCCTCCTGGGTCGCGTGCGGATGCGCCTGCGCATACTCCAGGACGGCGTGTGAGACCGGGTCCATGACAAACATGGACATGCTCTTGGCCGCGACCAGAATGTTCTGGTTGTCCTGCGTTATGGCGTGGGCGTTTTCCGCGCGGAAGTGTAATTCCATTATGCCCTCCTAGAATCCGTCCCTATACCCCTTACCATGCTATTCGATGGGTGGGAAGACAAATTTGGCCGGCATCACCAATAAATGGGCGCGTGCCCCCATGGGCCGTTTCGCGCCCTCGGGCGTATACCAGGCTTCTACCCAGACATCGCCCACATTGCCTTCCATCAGGTGTCGTTTCGGATTCGGTCCATCCTCGTTGGGGTGAAACAAGCCGGTTTGATCGACCGCGCCGACATACCGAATATCGTCGTCATTGGGACGTTTCACATATTCTTCCAGATTCCAGGTGACCGGGCCGATCCGTCCCAGCTTGACATCGTCGTCCGTGCCCTTGGCATTATCCGGGCCGTTCGCATAGCCCACCACTTCATACTGCTGAAAAATTTTCGGCGTCCGAATGCCACCGGGCCGGGCGAAGCCCCGTTCGGGAGTGATGCGGATATAATCGACCGCCTCGTACACCGCGACCTGCCCCGTTCCCGCGACCCCGCTAATGGAGACGGTGCGCGGCCCTTCTGCCACACCGGCCTTGGCAAAGACTTCCGCCACTATCGTCTGGTTGCCGTCGAGCCGCAGGGACAACACGCCCACGCCCTCACCAAAGGAGAACTTGTCGGCTGACAGAATGTCCCCGGAGAAGCCCCGCCCGAAAATTTTTACTCTTTGAGGCGAGCCGGTCTGGATCAGGGCCGGACTGACCGTCAGCAACCGTGCTCCACCCTGACTGCGATACCAGGTTTCGTCCATGCCCAGGTCGCCGAGGTTGGTCAGCAAGCGCCGCCCGGACACGGTGTGCCCGTCCTCGGAGGCAAAGAAAATCTCGCGCTGCCGCATCTCCCGGCCGGCCGGGCTGCTCTCCTTGGCCTGGGCAACGCCGCGCCACTGAAAGCCGGCGTAGATCGTCCCGGTCGTGGAGCCGTCCAGCCGAGAGCCGTCGGCAAACGTATAAGAAAACTCGCCCGTGTATTGATCGTCTTCCCCGGCGGTCAGGGTGAGTTGGCCGGTGTAATCGCCGCCGCGTCCGGGGTCGTGGCCAACCACCAGCCAGGTTCCGGCATAGCTTGGCTTTTTGGCTGCCTGCCAGGCCGTCCAGGCTGCGGTCTCAAACGGCTGGTGCTCGATCAGATGGGGGACGGCCTTGTTCTTGGCGTCATCAAACCAATAGTCTTTTAACTGGCCGGCAGAGGCGGTCTCACTGCCGATATTTGCCATGAGCGCGACCTTGGCGTCCGGCAGCCGCTGCCACGAATCCGGTGTCCGGCGCTGCAAGGCAATGCGCGCATAGGTATGACACTGGATACAGCCGGACTGGAGGGGTTGGGGCACGTCCTGGGTGGTTCGGGTATTGCGCTGTTCGAGAATAAAGCGATAGGGCTCGACTTCTGCCGGCGCCAGCCCGTAGTGATCGCTCAGATATTTGACCAGAATGCGGGCGTCCCCGTCCTGTAATTCGACCCCATGGGTTCGGACCATACGGCTGAGCGTCATGCTCCAGCCTTCGGGCGACTTGCGCTGGGCCTCAATCGCGTCAAGCTTGCCATCTTCTTGCGGCGGGTGACAAACTAAACAGCGGATCACCAACAGCTCTCGGGCGGAAGGCGTTGCTTGGTGTTCTGCGGCCCCGCCGTCGTGGATCGAGCCAACCAGCCCCGCCAACACGAGCAGCACCCAGATGTGCCATCTCATACGCTTGCCTGTCTTTCCGGTCGTCATACCAGTCCTCTCCTCCAGGCTGGAACACTGGACTCCATCTCCGACGTAACAGCCGGATTCTATACTTCTCTGAGTGAGAGTCAAACGGAAAGAGCCGAGGGAGCAGATGCCGTCTTCTCCCTCGCCTAAACGGATATATTTGGTATGCTGTGCTCACAGGAGCAGGGCATGGATCAGGACCGGGACAGTCTACCGACCGGGGCGGGTGTCAAAATCGCGCTTATCGATAGCGGGGTGAATGCCCAGCATTCCCATGTGGAAAGCGTCGCCGGCGGCATCCATTTTTTCCTGAACGAGGAGAATGTGGTCCAAACCAGCCCGGACTACCCCGACCACATCGGGCATGGGACCGCACTCGCCGGTGTCGTGCGTACCAAAGCCCCCCAAGCCGAACTCTACGCCGTCAAGATTTTTACCGACCATCTGGCCACCTCGTTTCCGGTCCTGGAAGCGGCCTTGCGCTGGGCGATTGGACAGCGCATGAAAATTATCAATCTGAGTCTGGGGCTGATTAACGCGAACCATCGCCAGCCGCTCTCGACCCTGGTCACCCAGGCGCAGGAAGAAAATCTCATCCTTATTGCGTCTTCTCCTCCGGACCGCTCGGATGTGTTACCCGCCACTTTACCCGGCGTCATAGGCGTGGCCGCGGATGACGAATGCGCGTGGGACGAATACCGCGTCCTTACACACAGCCCGGTTCCGTTTCGTGCCCATCCCTATCCACGTCCCTTGCCCGGCCCGGCCCAGACGCAGAACTTTTACGGCCATAGTTTTGCCTCAGCGCATATTGCGGCAGCCCTGGCGCTCCAGGCCGAGCGCCACCCAGACCTGACGGCAGAAACGGCCCGGACCTACCTCCGACAGACAAGCAACGCGCCATAGCCGGGCAACCACAGGAGCCGGGCAGCCACAGGGGGTTGCCCCTACATTTTACTGCCCCTCCAGTTGGGAGAGGGTGAGGGCGATCCGCCACCACAGTGAACACAGGGGCTGGCATCCAGGCCCCTGGTCGGCGACTACCGGATGGTGCGCAGGGCGCACCCTACTGAAGGGTCTTCCCCCTGCGTTCGTTTACTGATCTTCAAGCCAATTAAGCTGGCCAAAAGCCTCGGTTGCCGCCGCTGTTCCTGCGATCACTAGGACCTGTTCTACGGTCCCGTCCGCCCTGGTCTTCACCCGTATCTCTTTGCTCCTGGGATAACCTGTCAGCCTCGCCACACTATTAAGCCATGAATGGATTCCGTAGTAGTACTTAGCTGAGTATTCCTCATAGTATGGAGTACCCCGCACACAGCCGAGCTTGTCCATATATTCATCTACTCATCAAGCTGGACAGGCGTGAACCCAGCGGTCTCGGCCGTGAGCAAGGCCCCGGTACAACCCACTCTGTGCGATTGCTGCTTCCTATATGTCCAGATAGATTACCCGAGCCAAACGACACGACACAAAGCAGTGTAAGCCTATCGGCAGCGTTTGAAAGAATGTGGCTGGGTGCGCCTTGAAGTACAAACGCCAAAGGAAGATGCGTACTTGATTCGCCACATCACCCAGACCCTGCGCGGTGACCCTGGGCGCGCGGCCCAGCTTCGCAGACATCTGCACCGCCTGGTCGATCATGACCCACAAGCTGACCTGAAGACCTTGCTCGCTGCCGCCCCGCTCGAAGGTATTGATCTGTCCCGCCAGCACGATGTGGGCCGTGAGGTGGACCTCTGAACTATCTGATCGACACCACCATTATCTCGGAGGTCCGAAAGGGGCCGCGCTGCGATGCCAATGTCACGCGTTGGTATGCCGCGCTGACCAGCGACGCTATCTATCTGAGCGTCCTCGTGCTCGGGGAAATCCGTAAAGGCATAGAGCAGGCCAGACCCCGAGACCCCGGCAAGGCCCTTGCCCTTGAGCGCTGGTTACAGGCTGTTTCCGAACGGTTTAGCGGCCGCATCCTGCCTATTGATCCGAGTATCGCTGACGAGTGGAGGCGGATGAACGCCGCTCGTACCCTGTCTGTCATTGGTGGTCTCCTGGCCGCCACCGCCAAGGTCCAGGACCTGACGCTTGCTACGCGCAATATTGCCGACGTGAAAGATACCGGGGCGCGGATAGTCAATCCGTTTGATCCGCAAACATGGGAGTGAATGGAAGCGCGTTATTTTAAGGAGGATAGATGAAGAGGAGCGTGGCCCGGACGCCCGCTGGCTCCTCCCTTGAGAACGGAATCTGAGATGACCTGACCCGACCCACCCCGGCCCTCCGACAAGCTCAGGGCCACCCCTCCCAAGAGGGGATAGGAGAGCAGACCCGTCGCCGTGCACCATCGCCACAACTGTCGGGGCTTCGGCCCTGTGGAAAAGGGGTGGAGTGAAGGGTCTCAGCCTACTCGGTGACTCTCTGTAATATATCGGGCGCTTGGGTCAGTTCCCGGTAGGTTCCCTGCCACTCGACCGTGCCGTGCTTGAGCACGACAACCGCATCGTCGGCGTGGAGTGAGGTAAACCGATGGGTCACCACCAGGGTCGTGCAGCGCTGCATCAACGCAGACAGGGCCTGGCGGACGTCGGCCTCGCTTTCGACATCAAGGCCGGACAGGGCTTCGTCCAGCACCAGAATCCGGGGTTTTTTGAGGATGGCGCGCGCCAGGGCAATACGCTGCCGCTGTCCGGCCGACAGGCGCGCGCCCCGTTCGCCCACGGTGGTCTCGTAACCGTCAGGTAAGGCGCTTACATACTCGTGCAGGCCAGCCGCGGTGACCGCCGCAACGATCTCTTCGCGGGTTGCCTCGGGGCTGGCGTACGACACGTTTTCCAGAATCGAGGCGTGAAACAGAAAGGGCTCGTGGCCGATGACGACCACGTTTTGGCGCAGCCATTCCAGGTCCAACTCTCTCACGTCATGGCCGTCCAGGCGGATGGTCCCGGCCTGGGGTTCGTACAGTCGTACCAGGAGATCGACCAGCGTGGACTTGCCCGTTCCGCTCGGTCCCAGAATGGTCAGGCGCTGCCCGGCCGCAACCCGGAAACTCACCCGGCGCAACACCGGCTGACTGGCCGGAGCGTCGGTCTGATAGCCGAACGACACGTCACGAAATTCGATCTCGCCCCGCAGGTCTTCGAGGCGTACGGTCCCGTCGGACGGTTCGGTATATTCCTGCCCGATATCCAGAAACTCGAACACGCGGTCCACGGACACGCCGGCCCGCTCGATACGCAGATACAGGTCCATCAGGACCTGAATAGGGCTGAAGGCACGCGACTGATAGGCCGAGAAGGCAACCAGGCCGCCAATACTCATCTGGCCCTCAATCACCAGATAGCCCCCGTACAGGGTGACCAGGATACTCCCCAGAAAAGTTGTGGCCGTCGCGGTCGTGCTGCCGATATAGCCGAGCATTTCAAACCGCGTCACCAGCGCAACAAAGCGCTGCCCGAGTCGGCCCAGGCGGCCCAACTGGACGTGCTCCGCGCCGAACTGCTTGACGAATTTTATGGCCGACAGGGACTCAACCAGAAAGGCGGAAATCGAGGCGTTCAACTCGCGCACCTTACGGGTTTCCTCGACCATATGCGGCTGTATTTTGCGTACCCCATATATTTGGAGCGGGACGACGAGCAGGCTGATCAGAAAGAGCTTCCAGTTGAGCCAGAGGAGAAATCCCACGGTTGCCATAAGGACAAAAATATTGGTCACAAAGGTGAAGGCCGCGTCGGTCAGAACGGACTGAATCTCGGCAATATCGGTATTCAGGCGCGACAGCAGATCGCCCACTTTGACCTGGGTATGGAAGCGCAGAGAAAGTTTCTGCAAATGGGCGAAGAGGTGCTGTCGGAGCGCAAACAAGACGCGCGCCGTGACCTGGGTGTAGAGATAGCGGTTGACCGCTCCGATCCCGTAGCCAAGCAGCGTGACACCCAGCATGATCCCGCACAACGTCACCAGCAGCGACGCGTTGCGCGCCAGCAGCACATCGTCGATCAGGATTTTGGTGAACAACGGCCACAGCAGGCCAAGAACGGTGCCAAAGGAGGACAGCAGGAAGACGAGGCCGATTCGTCGCAGATACGGCTTCACAAAGGGCGACAGCCGATAGAAGCGGGAGAGTATCGAAGCAAGGTGCATAGCAGTAGTCCTGGCGGCGCGTTCGAGCGGACGGATACCAGGCCGACTGTACAGTAGCTTGGCCGGAGACGAAATAGACGCGGCGCTTGAGTTGCTCTTCCTGGTCCGACGGCATAAGCTCCGAACAACAATTCCACGATTCCATATCGACAGTCTTATGGGTCTGACGTGACACTCCCTTCCGCAGCAGACATCGTGGTTGCCGGCGGCGGTCCGGCCGGGGCAACCATCGCCCACCAACTTGCGCGTCTCGGCTATCGCGTCGTGCTGATTGAGAAGCGCCGTTTTCCGCGGCATCAGATCGGAGAGTCCCTGACACCCAGCATCCTCCCCCTGCTCGACTTTCTGGGCGTCCGAACCCAGGTGGAACAAGCCGGCTTTCTGCGTATGGCCGGTCATAGTGTGTGTTGGGGCTCGTCCCGGCCACGCACCGCGTATTACAGCTCGGATCACCACCGACGCGGTTTTCAGTCCGTGCGGGCCGACTTTGACCTGATTCTGCTCAAGCATGCCCGCCAGGCCGGCGTGCGGGTTGTGGAAGGACAGCCGGTGCGGGACGTCCGGCCTGACGGCGAGGATAGCGTGCTCGTCCGCTATGGTTCGGGCGAGCGCATTCGGGCCACCTTCTGTGTTGATGCGACCGGCCACGCGGGCATATACGCCCGCCACAACCTGCGCCAGCGGGACAGCGTCTTTCAGACCCTGGCCCTGACGGGCTATTGGCAAAACGCGGGGAATCCAGCCGGCGTAGACTTCGCCAACACCCTGCTTGAAACCTATGCCGACGGCATGGTCTGGTCCGTGCCGCTGCACACCGGTGAGCGGAATATCACGCTGCTGGTTGACTGGCGGCAGAGCCGCGCCATCAAGCGGGTCGGACTGCACGCGTTTTATACGGAAGAACTCCGCAAAGCGGCCTATGTCTTGGGCTTTCTGGCTGAGGCGCGTCTCCCCCGCCCACCCCAGGTCTTTGATGCCAGCCTGTATACCGCGCGGCAGTTTGTCACCGGCCGCACCCTCCTCGTCGGTGACGCCGGCCTGTTCATTGATCCCTTGTCCTCAGAGGGAGTCCGCAAAGCCATGGCCTCCGCCATTACGGGCGCCGTGGTTATCAATACCCTCCTCCAGCGACCCGCCATGCAGCCCCATGCCGCTATGCTGTACGAAGCCGGTCAGCGAGACACCTATCACAGCCACTATCAGCAGTCGGTTCGCTATTACGCGGAAGAGGGCCGCTGGCCGGACCGGCCCTTTTGGCAGCGCCGTCGCCTGCGCCCTGAGCCCGACCCGGGTCCCGCCGCTCCGCAGCCGCCGTCCGCTGCCTTTTCTCCGTTTGATTCACAGCCGGTTTCGCACCTGGCGGTCACGCCGGACCTGCGTATCCGGGAGCAGCCGGTCATCGAAGGCGCGTATGTCGAGCTCCGGCCTGCGGTTGTGACCCCACGTCACCCGCGCGGCCTGCGCTTTCTGTCCGGGGTGAACGTCCCGACCCTGCTGCACTGTGTGCAGACACAGCGTTCTGTTGCGGACATTCTGGAGGCCTATCAGCGCCATCCCGACGGGCGGCAGAGCGCTCCTGCCCAAATCCGTCAAGTTCTCGCCCAGTTGTATCAAGAGGGCCTGCTCAGGCCGACCTCGCCAGCCGAAAGCCAATCAGGTTGAAGCGAAAATTGGGGTTGTTGCGGAAACGGTAGGACACCCGGCAAAACTCGGGGAAGAGCAGCCAGGCTCCTCCGCGCAAGACCTTGACCGCTCCGGTTGCGGGGCCCGGCGGGTCTGCGGTCGGGGAGACCGCGTAGTACTGCGGAGCGTACCAGTCCGCCACCCACTCCCAGACGTTACCGGCCAGGTCATACAAACCATAAGGATTGGGCGGATAGCTCCCGACCGGGGTGGTTCCGGCCCGACTGTCATAATTTGCCAGGTCCCGATTGATGCCTTCTCCCCACGGATAGGGCTGGTCTTCCAGTCCGCCCCGGGCAGCGCTTTCCCATTCGGCCTCGGTTGGCAGCCGCCCTCCGGCCCAGGCGCAGTACGCCTGGGCGTCGTGCCAACTCACCAGGACCACCGGATGGTCTGCTCGCCCTGGCGGCGGTGCGGTGCGCTCCCGGTCCCAATTCTCGCGTTCCGCCCGGGCGTCATCCAGATAGGGCAACCGATGACCGGTGGCCAGGACAAACCGCCGGTACTGGGCGTTCGTCACCGGATGTTGGGCCATATAAAAACTCCCCAGCGAGACCCGGTGGGGCGGACGTTCGGGCGGCGTCCCGGTCTCGCTGCCCATGCAGTACTCTCCCGCCGGGATGCGGACCAGCAGACTACCATCGTGTGGATTGAGCAGGTGCGTCATGCACAGCCATTCATGAGTTGACCAGACGATAATCGCGGCCCAAGGAGTCACACAGCTCAGCCAGAGCACTGTCAACGCTGCGTCTCAGCCCGGCTCGCGGCACCATGGTCAGCGTCCCTTCCGTCCAGGTTGGGGCCATTAAGTGGACCTGCTCGGTTCGTTTCAAATGGACGACTTGGTGTACTTGCAGTTCGAGCGAATAGGCCAACACGGCGGCCGGATGTTCCACGACCCGGAGCGAAATATCCAGCACGGCCGGGAAATCTCCGCTCGTCAGCGCGTTGCGGCGCAGGTGGGTGACAGCCAGCGTGTGGAGCTGGGTTTCCGACAACCCCAGTCGCCGCGCCGGAGGGCTCAGGGCCGCAATAACAACCCGAAAACCCTCAATCCCGAACAACGTCGTGGCGTCAGAGCGGAGGCCGGCAACCGGGGCGGGCCAGGCCAGACAGACGAGCAAACACAGCAGGCGGAGGCGGGCGACCGCCGCGGGGTGGACTGAGAACGGCTGCCGCATACCACCTACTTCGGCTGGGCGCCCTGGGCGGCGGCTCGTTGTTTGGCAAGCTGGAGGTCAACCGCCTTTTCGACCAGAGCGAACAGGCGCTGATTTTTTTCCGCCGGCAGCGTCTGAAGCGCCTTTTGGACCAACTGACCCATCTCCGTCACCTCCTGCTCGCCGACCTCGGCGCCACGCTTCAACAGCTCCTGAAATTTCAGTCCTTCCCGCTCGGGTAGCGACCGGAGGGCCTCGGCATACAGCGCGTCCATTTCGGCCCGCTCGGCGGGCGCTAAAAGCTGACGTCCGGCTTGGGAGAGCCGCATCCCCCGTTTTGCCGCGGGCATCCCACGGGCTTGCAGGACACTCTGTAAGGTCTCTGTGGGCGGGGTGCGATAGCGATAGGTAATCGTCACCGCCACCACGCCGATGGTCAGGAGCCCCATCACCAGGAAAACGCCTTTGTACGAACGCGCCGTTGCCATGCCAACCTTATACGCGCTTCGGCACGGCCTGAGTAGAGGAGGAGACGGTACATGGCCGAGAGTTGGTCAACTTTCCTTGCTGTAGGAGAGACGCTATGCTCTCCGCTGCATGGCCCAGGAGCGTCTCTTTCCGCTGCCCGACCTCAGCGGCCGTCTGGCCGTGCTGGGTGGACAGCCACGCGACCGGACCGAGCTATGCCTGAGCCTCGCCCTGCGTCAGGCGCGCCAACACGGTGGGGTGGTATGTCTGGACGCCCACGGTCGCCAGCAACTCGAAATGCCCTTTCGCCTCCTGCTGCGTGAAGACGTGGCCTATATCCCCCTGCCGGCGGAGGGTAGGGTTTCGGATGATATCGCGCAGCGGGTGCTTCAGACGCTTCAGACCGGTCTTGGGGCGACGCCCGCCCTGCCTCCCCTCCTCATCATTGATGGCGCACAAGAGACTATCGACTGGGAGCACACGCTCACCTTCTTCTTGCGCACCGGCATGGTGGTGGTCGAGTTTCTTCCAGACCCGGCCCGCCTCATCTTCGGGCGGTACGAAACAACGCTGCTCTTGCGCTCAGCAGGAGCTGAGGCCGAGGCGATCAGTCAGACCGTCGGCAGAAAGGTCACCTCCGCAAATCTGGCAGGGTTGAAACCGGGCGAGGGATATTTCATCCATCTGTCGCGGGTGTATCGGGTCCGCTTCCCGGAGCACCCCTAGACCTCGGCGGGTTCATTGACAATATCGAGCCGGACTCGCCATAATCCCGCTGCCGTTTGACGAGAGGTAACACAATGAAGAAGCATTATGCAGTGTTCAAACACCCTGTCCGGGGCTATGAAGCGGTCAAGGATGGCTGGAGTTGGCCAGCATTCTGTTTCACTTGGATTTGGGCCTTTGTCAAAAGACTGTGGCTTGTGGGCATGATCATTCTGTTCGTGACAATAGCTTTGCCAATCAACCTCTCAGCGCTTTCGCTGCCGTTCATCTTGCTATTCCTTGTGATGGGCGCAATGGGAAATAAACTCCTAGTCAGACGGCTACGCAGACACGGATATAAGGAGGTTGGATACGTCACTGCCAATACGCCTGATGGCGCGTTAGCAATGCATATGGAATCACGCAAGAATGAAGAGGTAGAGCCATAGACCTTAAACTAGGAAATCCCACAATAAAATAAGGGAGTACAGATATGCGGGTTGTGATTCTGGGGGCCGGCGGTGTGGGTTCGGTTGTCGCCGGGCATCTCGCCCGGCATGGAGTAGACGTCGTGATGATTGCCCGGCCGGGTCACGCGCGGGCCGTGCAGCAAAACGGGCTGCGAGTCACCGGACTGTCTGACTTTCGAGTCCGGCTGCCCGCCTACGCCGATGCGTCAACACTCGATAGCGCCGATGTCGTGCTGATTAGCGTCAAGACCAAGGATATGCCGCGTGCCCTGGCCGGCGTCAAACATCTGCGGATTGACACTATCGCCTCACTGCAGAATGGCGTGGTGAAAAACGCCCACATGACTCGTGTTTTTGGTGCGAGCAGCGTCGTGGGCGCAACGACCATGATCGGCGCGACCCTCGTCCGCGATGGCGAGGTCGATTACAGCCTGGATGGGATTACCTTCTTTGGCGAACCGGACGGCAGGCGCTCAAAACGAGTGGACCGTCTTGCCCAGACGTTTATTGACGCCGGACTCAAGGCTGCCGCGGTCGAGAATATCGTCTCGATCGAATGGACCAAGCAAGCCATCCAAAATCCCTTTGCCCCGCTGGCGGCCCTGACCCGCCTGCCCGTCCATCTGGTCTGGTCGAGCCCGGAACTGGCGACCCTCTCAGTCCATATGTTTCGGGAAGTCGTGGCCGTTGCGGATGCGCTCGGCATTCCGCTGTCCGACCATGCGGCCTGGAGCCTGTTCAAGCAGCAGACGCTCCGGGACGCCCCGTTCGACGAGGCGGTGCAGATGCTCGTCGGGGTGGGACAACAGGTGACGCGGAGTGGGCGGACGCATATTATTCCGTCCATGCTCCAAGACGTTCTGGCCGGGAAAAAAACGGAGATCGAAGAAACCGTCGGCCACGTCTTCAAGGAAGGCCAGCGCCTCGGCATTCCGGTTCCCTACACCGAGTTTGCCTATCGGGCGGTCAGAGCCATAGAGGACCACTACCCCGCCCGGCTTGACACCGCTGAGTGAGGGCCGCTCGCCCCTGTCCCTGCCTTTATGAGGCGGGGATACGCAGCAGCTTGCCCGCCCGAATCTGGTGACTGCGGAGGTTGTTGAGCCGCATCAGGGTCGCAATCGTCGTATTGTAGCGGCGGGCAATATCCCCCAGGGTGTCCCCCCAGCGCACCCGGTAGAGCGTGGTCTCGGTCCGGCCGGTGGGAATCCGCAGCACCGCGCCGATGTTAATCCGGGTCCCGCGCAGACCGTTTGCCGCCCTCAGAGCCTGCACCGTCGTCCCGTAACGCCGGGCAATTCTCTCCAGGGAATCTCCGCGGCGCACAGTATACCGGAGGCCCGGCTTTTCTTCAGCGCCACGCCCGGCGCCAGGGGTCGCCTGGGTCGGCAGGGACGCCACCGTCCGTCTATCCGACGCTGCCGCCGGAGGCCTTGGGAGGGAGATGGCTTTTCCAACCGGAAGCGGGTGTAAATACCAGAGCTGATGCTGCTGACGAAACGCCTGCGGGTCGAGCTGAAAGACGTTGGCCAGCAACTCGGGCGTGTCCCCAATACGGACCACATACTCCGGCTTTTCCCCCACGCCGACCAGGTCCGCGGGGGTCTCCGCAGGATAGGCAACAGTCGAGTCTCTTTGGAGAAAACGCTTCGCCAGCATGGGATTGTACAAACGCAGGACGGTCGGCGTGAGCCGCAGGGCCTGGGCAACGGATTCCCACGACTCTCCAGGGAGAACTTTTCTGAGCGTGAGTCGTGCTGCTCGGCGACGCACTTCGGGCTCATATTCCTGCAAAACGGATTTATAGTGCCCGATGCTCACCACGTATTGCAGCGTTTTGAAGTGGATGGGCTCGTCTTCTTGCACCCGGTCAGGACCGAGCTTATAGGCGGCCAGGACATAGTCCTCACGCGTGAACTGATTTTGCAGCTGCGCCAGGTATTGTACGCCGGCTTCAATATTGGTTTGACTGCCCAGTAAGCGGACGAGTCCGGGGGACATCTGAAAATACCCGACACCGCCGCCTGGGGAGACCCACTCCGCATTCCCGCCCGATTCCTGTAGAATCACGGCCCGCGCCAGCCGATGGTCTACCCCGTAGCGGGCCGCATGGGTGAAGAGGTCAGTCTCGATCTCAATGGTCTTGCGGTACATGCCCAGGAGAGCGGGGGAAATATCCGCGGTCGCCCAGGCTGACTGTACCCAGAGCAGACCACTCAGCAACACGATCCAGCATGTCATTCTTCATCCCCCAGCCTTGCTGAAGTCAGGTTTCAATATACGCAGAACAGCCCGAGAAGGAAAGAATAATGCCCCCTGACGCTGTTGAGTGGCATCGTCCAGCCGCCGGTATTTTCTCACTGGACTTGATCCCGATAGAATAAGGCTTACATTCTCTAATGCGCCGTGCTGTTTTTTTCGTTGAGCGCCAGGCAGTATCATTGCAAGAAAGTCTCTTCTCCCGTGTTTGAATTCTTCTCGGCAGCCGCTGTTGATTCCTGGGTTTCTTACCTCACCTACTCACCCTATGTGACCATCTTTCTGCTGCTTATTGCGGGGATCTGGTTCATCCCACTCGCCGAAGAAATCGCACTCGTTGCCGCCGGCTATCTCTACTACTCGGATCAGGTTCAGCTGACCACCATGCTCATGCTGCTCGGTCTGGGCGTTTTTTGTGGCGATTTTGTCGGCTTTTGGCTGGGACGGCGCTGGCGGGGCAGCAGTCCGCGCGCCGCATTTCCCTTTCTGCATCGCAGCAAATGGATCGAGCGATTTCAGACCTGGCTTGACCAGCATCGGAATCGGGCGCTTTTTTTGACCCGCTTCCTGCCCGGCCTGCGACTCCCGGCCCATATTATTGTTGGTGCCCACGGGATGCCGACTCCCACCTATGTCCGGATTTCTCTGATTGCCGTCGTTGTCTACGTGCCGGTCATTTTTACGCTGGCCTATTCCTTTGGAGCCAAGATTGACGCCGCTCTCGTTTCTATCCAGCGTCTGGGACACGTTGCGTGGAGCCTGCTTCTCGTCGCGATCATCCTGTGGAGCCTCATTCGGTTCTGGATCACCCGGCAGTCCCTTTTCGACCAGTCTCAGTAGGGGCGGCGTGGAGTCCGCCCTCTTGTGTCACGACCGCATTGAGTCGGAGCGCGGTTTTCCGTATGGTAGGGGGCCTGAAATAAAACCGTTGGAGGAGACGACATGGAAAATCAGGGACAAGGACCGGCCTGGGTTGTTTTTCTGCTGTGGATGCTCGCCCCCTTGCTGCTCTTCTTTCTTGTTTTGACCTTTACCGGCTAACAGAATTCAGAGAAAGAACAATGATGAAACCATACGGGCAGAAGCGCCTCCGCCTTGTCTGCGCCTTTCTGGTCGGAGTGGTGCTGGCTCCGGGCGCACTCGGAGCCGACGCCACCGGCACGGTACTGGCCACGGTCGGCGAGAGAAGCATCACCGAGGCGGAGATTGAAAACCAGATTAAAGGTCGGATGCTCCGTTTGCACAATCAGATCTACTCGCTCAAAAAGCAGGCGGTCGATGCGATCATCGACGCGCATCTGCAAGAGCAGGAGGCAAAGAAGCGGGGCATCACCCGCCAACAACTCCGCCAGCAGGAAGTGACCGCTAAAACGGAACCGGTGGCCGATGCAGAGGTAGCGGATTACTATACTCAGAACAAAACCCGGTTTGGAGAGCGTAAGCTGGAAGAGGTGCAGGCGCAGCTCAAACAATCCCTCCAGGCCCGCAAGCAGCAACAGCGCCAACAGGCATTTGCTGCCGAACTGCGCAAAGCGGCCACGATCGACTTTACGCTGGCACCACCGATTGTTGATGTCCCGACCGCCGGAGCACCCGCAAAAGGACCACAGGACGCGCCCATTACGCTGGTCGAGTTCTCCGACTATCAATGACCCTACTGTGCCCGAGTGCAGTCTGCACTCTCCCAAATTCAGCAAAACTACAAGGATAAAGTCAAATTTGTGTTCAGGGACTTTCCGTTAACCCGGCTTCATCCCCAGGCGTATAAAGCGGCTGAGGCGGCGCGCTGTGCCGGAGATCAGGGCAAATACTGGGAGTACCACGACATCCTGTTCGCCAACCCCAAAGCCTTACAGTCCGAGGAACTGAAACAATACGCCGCCGACCTCACACTGGACGCGGCGCAGTTTGCGGCCTGCCTGGACAATAATGCCTATACCGCGGCGGTCAGCAAGGATTTGGCGCTGGGCACCCAACTCGGGGTGAGCGGGACGCCGGCCTTTTTTGTGAACGGACGTTTTCTGTCCGGCTCGCAACCCTACTCGGCGTTTGCCGAATTGATCGAGGAAATGCTGGCGGCGCAGTAGTCTGGGGGGTAACCTGCCGGTCGCCTCCAGAGCGTTTCACGCTGGGCGGTAGCCCTGCCGTTACGCGCCCGTCATGCCGGACGTGATCCGGCATCCAGTCGGCGGCTACACAGAAGCGTAATTTGCTCTAGTCTGGCGACGGTTATCAGGCCGATGTCAAGAAGTTAGAGGCTTCGGGATATTGGACGGCGGCCCTATCCTCCACCACCAAGGAACGCCCAACGGCTTCGAGGGCCTTCTCGACCGACGTAATATGGGACCTGTGCCCAGGGTCGAGAAGCCGACGGACTGCGTTCTCTTGCAGGCCCAGCCGGACGGCAAGAGCGACGTTGGTGACTCCCTGTTCCCGCATCGCCGCATAGAGGGCCAGCTTCGCTGCGACGATGGGCGCTACGGAGATCAGCACTTGGCCCTTCGCCAGGGGGCTGGGAACGGGTATGTCTTCACGGGCCTTGACGTACATGCCCAAGGCGACTCCCAGGCAATCCTTGGCCCTCTCCAGGGCCTCTTCCCAGGACCATCCGCCGGTGTTGGCCCCGTACACGTCCGGGAAGGTCACCGTGTAGGCTTCTCTGCCGGTCGCTCGTTCTTCTTCCTCGTCGCGGACGATACTGCAAGGATAAGCGTAGCGCATGATCTATAGCTCCCCTCTATCGACGTGCAAGTCTTTCAACATTGAAGCCAGAGTTCCCGTAGGAATCTCGCCATGAGGGACGGTAGTCCGGTAGAGACCAAGCCGGACCTCCCCGTGACTGCCTTTCCCGCGGCTGGGGGTGAAAGAGAAGTCCAACCTGTGCTTGCGGGCATATCACCGGGCTCGTCTAAGAAACTCCCTGTCGTTCACGAGTCTATTCCGGCACATATTTGTGCGATTATCAAGGGACGGGAGACCTGCCGGTCGCCCCTAGCCTGTCCCACCCGATCTCTCTGGAGACAGCCGCCGTGGTGGTGCTCCGCAGTGGCGCAAGGCTAAGGTATCGAGGCGTTCCTGGAACGCTTTTTTTTCAACCGACGTCTGGCAGGGCAAGGCGCACAGGGCTTGGCGGTCCTCCAGGGGGAAGGCCTGCCATTCTTTTAAGTGGAGTTTGATTCCGACCCGGTCGAGCTTGGCTCGAACAGGGCGGGGAATCCAGCCAAGATCATCAGTCTCCATACCCGCTCCCTTGCCACACAGCGATCCGTTCGCCCCTACCCGCTTTCCCCGCATCGCGCAAGGCAGCCCTGCCCGCCGCCCCCTATTGGCGATTCAGAAAGGGGTATGGTAATGCTTCAGCCCATGTCAGCAAAGAAAGCAAAGGCGGCCCGCCGTCAGGCAGCCACACACGACCCGGCCTTGCAGACAGCGCGTCACGCTCCCAGTTGGCCGCCGCTCGCCATCCGTGTCCTCGGAGCGCTCGGCCTCATCCTCGGGGTCTACCTCTCGGTCCTGCACTATCAGGCCGGGACGAGCGGCAGTATTGAATCGGCTTTTTGCGGCAGCGGGACCACGGTCAACTGTAGCCTGGTCTTGAGTAGCGCCTATGCCACGCTCTTTGGGGTTCCGGTGGCCGTCCTCGCCGCCGGCAGCTATGCGATCCTCCTCGCCGGCACCTTCCTGGCAGCGCCTGGGCTGACCAGCCTGCTGTGTGGCTGGATGTTTGTCTTCTCGCTGTATATGGCGGCAATCTCATTCTTCACCATAGGGGCGGTGTGTCTCCTGTGTACCGGGCTGTATCTGGTGAACCTGGGCCTCTTGGTGAGTGCCGTTGTACAGGGCCGGGCGAACCAGACGCTTACCCCGCCTCGGCTGGCGTACGCCGCGCTTGGTTTTTCCGTATTGCTGCTGGGCATCGGGCTGACCCAGACCGAGGACGCCGCCCACGTGACCCCCCTGCAGGAATATCTCGCCCCCCCTCCAGCGGAACTGGACATGAGTTTTGTGCGTTATTATTACGACCAGCCGGCGGTTGTGCTGCGCGGGTCAGAACGGCACGTCGAAGGCCCCGCAGACGCCGTGCTCACCATTCACGAGTTCGTTGATTTCCGCTGCCCGCAGTGCGCCAATGCCCGGGACACCCTGCTGAAATTTCAGCAGGCCAACCCGGACGATGTCCGTATCGTGTTTCGGCACTATCCGCTTGACCAGCAGTGCAATACCGGCATGAAGAGCCAGGTACATCCGGGCGCTTGTGCGGCGTCCATGGCGGCCGAGTGTGCCGCAGAGCAGGGGAAATTCTGGGAGTATGCCGACCTGCTGTTTGCGGATCAAACCAAATTCAAGCGGACCGACTTTGACGCCCATGCCAGGACCGCCCGATTGGATTTTGAGCAGTTTAGCGCGTGTATGGATGATGGGCGCACCGAAGCGCTGGTCAAGAACGATATTGACGAGGCCCTGCGGCTTGAGATCAAAGCCACCCCTACCCTGGTGGTAAACGGGCGGCTCATCCGGGGTCTGCCGCCCGTTGGCAAACTCGCCACCCTGGTCACCCTCCGGAAACAGCAGGAGACCAGCGGCACTCCCTGAGCACATAAGGACGCACGCGAATGAAATCGCGCGACACAACGCGGGTCGGAAGTGCGATCCCTCTTTACCGCCGGTCTTGGAGGCTATCTGCAAGAAAAACGTTGACGGCCAATCGGGGACTTGGTACAGGGGCGGAACCCAACCTCTCGTCTCATGGAGACCTGCCGCATGATCTCACCGCCCCGTCCGTATCCGATGACCGTCCCCCTGGCGCTGATTGTTCTACCCGGGATAACCGCCTGTGGTCCTGGGGCACAGGTCCTGGAACAGCAACAGCGTCTGTGACGCACACTAGGGCCCCTACCATCGCTCCCCACGCTTTGCGCATCCCGACTCCTCTTCCTTGAAACATTCTTTCTTTACGCGCTAAGCGCCCGTATGACGGCCTCCGGTTCTCGGTCAATGACCGTCAGCAGTACACGCGCCGCACGGTCCGGAACGCGCCTGCCCTGCTCCCAATCCTGGACAGCCCGCGCATCGAGTCCGAACCGCTCCGCAAACCGTTCACGGCTCAGTTTGAGGCGCTTGCGCAACGCGCGAATCCGCTCCGCGCTTGGATCATCTATCACCCGGCACGGCAGCTCAACCTCACCGCGTACATGGGCGAGCACCTCGCCCAACGCCGCCTCAATCTCATGGCCCACACGGCTTCGTTCTGGGTTCATTTTCCCTTTCCCTCTTTGGTCAGATTCCCAGCGGCACTTTATCAGATCACACGGGATGGGCTAGGATAGACGGACCGGGGGAGGACTGCCATGAAGTGGGACGAAGTCTGCAAGGATACCCTGCTCCAGGATTTGCCGTACAAGATTGAACTCAACGAGTGGGGGAATATCGTGCTGAGCCCGGCCTCCAATCGGCACGGCAATCTGTCGTTTTTCAGCCGGCAGAGAAAAATGGACAGCTCGCAACTCTTCCCGGCAATGCCAGCCCGGATTGAGGCGGAAGCGTGAGCGTGCCTGGAGCGAATTACGATTCTGTGTAGCCGCTCGTCATTCCGGCGGAAGCAGGAATCCAGGCCCCCAGCCCCCGCCGCTCTCGTCATGCCGGATCACGTCCGGCATGACGAGAGCGGAACAGCACAGCTACAGCCCAGCGTGACCGCGGCTAGAGCAGTTTTCAGAGTGGCGGAGCGAGCGGGTTCCAAAGTACCGGAGACCAGCCCGTAGGGTGTGCCCTGCGCACCAGGAGGATGGTGCATGGGATGCACCCTACGGTTCTGGAGCACCCGCTCACCCCCTGAATGCCGGGTGCAGAGTGGCGGAGCGGGCGGGCGCCCAAGGACCGGAGCCCAGGGGCGCCCGCCACAGGCGGAAGCCCAGGCGGGCGGGGCGCCGGCCCCCCTCGGACGCTACACCACGGTGTAATTTGCTCTAGCCCACGATGACGTGCTCGCGGGTAATGATAAACGGGAGTTTCGAGCCATCGATAAAATTGGCCTCATCCGCCCGAGTTGCCGCATATTCAGGCATGCTGGCTGAGGTGCGCATGGCCTGCGTGTCAGCAAACCAGGTAATGGCCACCCCGTCATAGACCGGCGTTTTTCCGGCCTTATACGCCGAGAGCCGGGTATGGCTCTGCACATAGCGTTTGATCACCGGAATGGCCGCCCCGAGCGGGCCGTGAACTTCCCGCCAGTGTTTTTGAAAGGCATCGATCGATAAGTCGGCCCGATGCGTGACAAACTCCATATTCTTGACCGCGTTGGGCGGGACAGCTCCATCCTTGATCGTATGTTCCTGGGTGATAATGCTGCCCATGGTTGAGAGGTCGATGAAGTTCGGCTCATCGGCCCGCACCGCGGCGTACTCCGGCGTCTCGCCCTGAGCCCGCAGCACCTGGGTATCCTCGGCCCACACCTCGGCCACGCCGTCGTAGACGGGCTCCCCTTTGCGGTAGCCGCCCAGCAGCGTATGCGACTGCACATAGCGCTGAATGCCCGGCAACTTGACGACCACGTCGGCGTGTTTCGTTCGCCAGTATTCCTGGAAGGCTTCGACCGACATGCCCGGTTTACGCTTAAAAAATGACACGAGTTTGATCATAGTTTCCTCCATTCTGTTCCAGGGGCACAGTATTCTCTTATCGAACCTAACGGGGACCTTGCAATTGGACACTGGCATACCATACCCTATAAGGTATAATTTATGGCAGGGTTGCCGCAGGTCAAACCCCTCGAATGGCTCGGCAACACACGCCGGGCCGTATCGGGGTTTCCAAAGTCCGTGCGCCAGGTTATTGGCCAAGCCCTGTATGCCGCGCAACTCGGAGACAAACATCAAGATGCGAAACCGCTGAGAGGGTTTGGCGGGGCGAGTGTGGTCGAAGTCATCTCAGATTATGATGGAGACACGTTCCGGGCAGTTTATACCGTGCGGTTTCGTGGAGTGGTCTATACGCTTCACGCCTTTCAGAAGAAGGCGAAGACCGGGATCAAAACTCCGAGGAAAGAACTGAACATCATCAAACAGCGGCTCAGAGAAGCACAGCACGACTATCGGGAGCGCTATAGCAATGACTAAAAAACAGCAAGCGATTCAGGTCGAGCACAGTAGCGGGAATGTCTTTGCAGACCTTGGTCTGCCTAACCCTGAAGAGTATCTCGTGAAAGCAACGATTGCCCTGGCGATCGCCCGCACTATCCGTGAGCGTGGACTGACCCAGAAACAGGCCGGTGAACTCTTGGGTCTGGCGCAGCCCAAGGTATCAGATTTGGTTCGCGGGCGACTTGACACATTGAGCATTGACCGCCTGATGCGGTATATGCGGAAGCTCGATTTCGACGTGACCATCCACTTTAAGCCAAAACCAAAATCGCGTACTGCAGCGGGTATTTACGTTGCAGGGGCACCTACTCCCGTCTAAACGGGAGACCGGGGAACCGCCTCCTGCGTCGCCGGCTGAAAGCCAACCTCTGGCTCGCATTGAGCCCGCCGGGCCAAGCGCGTATAACAGGTGGGCGTTCCAGCGCAGGCGAAAGGAGGCAACATGATTTCGGTTGGCTATGTTCCCGATACCCACGGCGGCCCGTATCAACAACCGGAACCCGACCCGGAGCGTGCGGCCGATTTTGCCCGGCAATTGCTGCACGAAGCCGAGCAGGCGGAACAGGCCGGCTTTGATGCCCTGTTCGTGCCCGAACGACACGCCCGCACGGAATGCATGTTTCCCTCGACCCTGACCCTCATGACCGCCCTGGCCGCCCGCACCGAGCACGTCAAGATCGGCTCCTACGTCATCATGCCGCCCCTGTATCATCCGGTCCATCTGGCCGAGCAGGCCGCCATGATTGACGTCCTGTCACGCGGCCGCCTCATCATGGGCCTGGGCGTGGGGTATCACGTTGATTACTTCAACCACTTTGGCGTATCGATCCGGCAACGCGAGGGCCGCTTTGAGGAGTGTCTCGACATTCTGCACAAGGCCTGGACCACACCGGGACCGATTGCCCATCACGGCCGGTATTACGATTATGACGCGATCCACATCACGCCCAAGCCCTACCAAAAACCCCGCCCTCCCATTTGGATAGGCGCCTTTGGTCCGAAGTCCATCGCGCGCGCCGGACGCTTGGGCGACGTCTGGTCGATGGCACCGTTTTTTGACAGCTTTGATACCCTCAAGGCCCAACTGGAAATCTATCAGGAAGCGGCCGTACGGGCCGGGAAAACGCCGCGGGTGGCCCTCTTGCGGGACGGCTGGCTGGCCTCCAGCATGGAAGAGGCCGAGGAGACGTTTGGCCGGCTCTGGATTGAAGAGTGTAAGTTTTATCTGCGTCAGGGCATGCTCACGCCGACCAAAGACTTTGCATCAGAAGCGGATTTCACCCTGGATAAGGTCCGTCCCTATATGGTGATCGGCACCAAAGACGACTGGCTCGAACATCTCAGCCTGTGGCAAAAGGAACTCGGGGTTGAGCATTTCGTGCTCCGCTGTCGGGTCCCCATGGGGCCACAGCCGGAGCAGGTCATCGAATGCATCCAACGGCTGGGCGAAGAAGTCTTGCCGACCCTCAAGACGCTGGCATAAACGGCAACCCAAGAAGAGGAAGAGTATGGATTTTCAATATACACCTGAACAGGACGCCTTCCGGGCTGAGGTCCGCAGCTGGCTGGCGGCGAATCTGGACCCCGCCCTGTGTGTCGACGACCCCAAAGACGAGCGGGTCGCCCCGGACCGCGAAACGTTTGAAAAACGCCGCCTCTGGCAGCGCAGCATGTACGACAGCGGCTGGGTCGGTGTTGCCTGGCCCACAGAATATGGCGGGCGCGGCGCCGGCCTGCTGGAACAGATCATTTTTGACGAAGAATACTCAAATGCCCATGCACCGGTCTTACCCGGTTATTCCGGCATTGCCCTGTGCGGTCCGACGCTCATGCACTGGGGCACGGACGAACAGAAGGCACGCTTCCTCAAGCGGATACTGAACGGCGATGACGTCTGGTGTCAGGGGTATTCCGAGCCCGGTGCGGGCTCGGACCTGGCCGGTCTGCAAACCAAGGCGGTTGCCGAGGGCGACGATTTCATCATTAACGGCCAGAAGGTCTGGACCTCGGGCGCGCAGTACGCGGACTGGATTTTCATGCTGGTGCGGACCGACCCGGACGCGCCCAAGCATCGCGGCATCAGTTATATTCTGGTCAATATGAAAACTCTCGGCGTGACGGTCCGGCCCCTGGTGCTGATGAATGGTCATGCGCATTTCAACGAGGTCTTTTTCGAAGACGTGCGTGTGCCCAAGGCCAACCTGGTCGGCCCGCTCAACGAAGGCTGGAAGGTGGCCATGACGACCTTAATGTTCGAGCGCGCCTATGCCGGGGTCGGGAATTATGACGACCAGATCGGCCGTCTGGTGGAGCTGTCCCAACAGGTCCATATCGACGGTAGCCCGGCCTGGGAGCAGTCCTGGGTGCGGCAGAGGCTGGTCCAATTCCGCATTGAAAGCCAGGCATTGAAATACACCCGCTTGCGCGGTCTGACCAAACTGCTCAAGGGTGTGCCCCCAGGCCCGGAGGGCTCCATGCTGAAGCTGTGCGGTTCGGAGCTGGGTATTGATATTGCCGCGTTTGCCAGCGAACTCCTGGCCGGCGCCGCCATTACCAACCAGGCGACCGACAGCGTCCCCGACGCTCCGCGCTGGTTCAACCGTGTCCTCAGCGCCCGGCAGTACACCATTGCCGGCGGCACGAGTGAGATTCAGAAGAATATTATGGGCGAGCGGGTGTTGGGGTTACCGAAGGGATAAAGGTGCGAAACCTGCTGGGGGCGGGCACTCTGCCCCTCCGCGTTATTCTCCCCTAGTTCCGTCCCTTACCTGTCCCATCACGACCGTGTCGTAATATCGTCCGTTCCGACGGCGGTCCTGCCGCAGGGTGGCTTCACGGCTGAAACCCTGCCCTTCCAGCCTGCTGATCGTCTGAGCTTCCGTCGCATCCACGTATAGCCACACACGGTTCATACCGAGGACTTCAAACACATAGCGTTTCATCAGGCCGACGGCTTCAGACAGACAGCGCTCACCATCTTCCTTTTGCGCACCAAGAAAAAATCCTAATTGGACCTGGCGGTTTTCCTGGTCAATGCTATTGAGGCCAATGAAACCGCACAGGGTCTCGGTTTCTCGCGCGACGATCCCAAGGGCGATATCGTGCGCGTCGCTTTTGGTGCGTTCCAGAAACAGCTCGACAGCGGACTGGTCACACGAACGGTAAAAAAGGTCCAAGGCAATCCGTATTGCTGGCCGGGTTGTCCAGCGGGTGAGTAGCGGGACATCCTCAGATTCCAGCGGTCGGAGATAGAGGACCGTTCCAATACGAAAGGGGTTACGCATATGCATTATATCTCCCCTCTTGGGAGGGGATTTTTCAGATTCTGTTGGCCTCAGACAAAGGCGAAGAGTTCATTTTCTCCCATTCCTCACGCAGAATCGCCATGACGACCGTATCCCAAAAACGGCCGTCGTATACATGCTCCTGTCGCAGCACACCCTCCCGCCGGAAACCGACTTTTTCATACACGCGCATTCCGCGTAGATTATATTCGTACACCTGGAGCTGAACGCGGTTCAGGCGGAGTTCTCTAAAAGCATGCTGCACAACGAGCGCGGTCGCCTCCGTTCCGTATCCTTTACCCCAGGCCTTTTTCTCGCCTATCATAATGCTAAAGCTGGCACTCTGATTCCGAAAGTCGATCTGATCCAGTCCGGTTGAACCGATAAGCCGGCCGGTCTCCCGTACGACAATGCCGAAGAGCACAGCGTGTGCACTGGCATTGGTCTTTTCTATAAAGACTTCTTCCGCCCGGACATCCATGACACGCGCTCCAATAGCCAGCGTACGAGTCACCTCAGGGTCATTGACCCACGGCACAAAGGCGACGGCGTCCGCGCCGGTCAGAGGGCGGAGAGAGATCCGACTCCCAACCGCAATCGCATTTTGCATCTCAGTTGTCCGCCTTCTTTCTCGGGAACGTTGTTTTTTTGTTTTTGCCGGGTATAATAGCCCAATCATGATGAATCGTCCGAACCATTATACGCTCCAGAACCGCCGGAATTGGCGGTGGCTGCCCGAGGAGGTGGCCCGGACGTAGGATAACGACTGCACTCGGAGCCGCCTTGTAAATGTGAGGCGGCTTTTCTTTTTCTCAGGCCGCCGCCTCTCTCAAGGTTGCGGCCTTTTTTATACAGGCCCGGCTCTGGAACAACGGAGGATAGCGAGGCCACTATGACATCTCTGCTCCAACACACAGACCATTACCATACCCGTGGGGGAATCACCGTTCATCGGGTGATTGACGACCTGCCTGCGGCAGACACCATCGAACCCGTTCTGGACGCGCTCGACAGCCAGCGCGGCGCCCTGTTTGCCTCAAGCTATGAATATCCAGGGCGCTACACCCGCTGGGATATGGGCTTTATCAACCCGCCCCTGGCGGTCGGGGGGCGTGGCCTGAATTTTTGGGTGTCAGCCCTGAACGAGCGCGGCAGCCTGCTCTTGCCGACCATGAGCGCAGTGCTTGAGAATCTTTCCGCAGTCGCCTCGCTGGAGGTCCAGGGGCCGGACCTGATTGGCTCCATCGCGCCGACGCGTGAACGCTTTCCAGAGGAGCAGCGCAGTCAGCAACCGTCTCTTTTTTCCGTGCTGCGCGTGCTGGTGCAACTCTTTTATAGCACCGCGGAGCCGCATCTGGGTCTGTACGGCGCGTTTGGCTACGATCTCGCCTTTCAGTTTGAGCCGCTACGGCTGCGTTTGGAGCGGCCGGCCGACCAGCGCGACCTGGTGCTGTATCTCCCGGACGAACTGATCGTGGTTGACCACCGGCGCGAGCGGGCGATGCGGCGCAGCTATGAATTTGAAGTAGACGGACACTCGACGCACGGCATCCCACGCAGCGGTGCAAGCCGGGCGTATCAGGCCAACCCCCAGGTGAGGCAGAGTTGCGACCACGAGCCGGGGGAGTATGCCACCGGGGTCGCGGTGGCCAAAGCCGCCTTCAAAAAAGGCGACCTGTTTGAGGTGGTGCCGGGGCAAACCTTTTCTGAAGGCTGCGCGGCCTCGCCCGCGGAACTGTTCCGGCGACTCCGGGAACGTAATCCTTCGCCCTACGGCTTTCTCATCAACCTCGGACAGGATGAATACTTGGTGGGCGCCTCGCCCGAAATGTACGTCCGGGTTGAAGGCCGGCGGGTCGAGACCTGTCCCATATCGGGCACCATTGCCCGCGGGCAGGACGCCATCACCGATGCCGACCGGATTCTTGAACTGCTGACCTCAAAGAAAGACGAGTCCGAGCTGACCATGTGCACCGACGTGGACCGCAATGACAAGTCGCGCATTTGCAAACCCGGCAGCGTGCGCGTGATCGGGCGGCGTCAGATCGAAATGTACTCCCGCCTGATCCACACCGTCGATCATGTCGAGGGCTATCTCAGAGACGAGTTTGACGCGCTCGACGCCTTTTTAGCCCATACCTGGGCCGTGACCGTCACCGGCGCTCCCAAGGCCTGGGCCATGCAGTTTATTGAGGACCACGAAAAATCGCCTCGCGCCTGGTACGGTGGCGCGGTGGGCCTGATTGGTTTCAACGGCAGCCTGAATACCGGCCTGACGCTGCGGACCATTCGCCTGAAAGACGGCGTGGCCCAGGTCCGGGCCGGCGCCACCCTGCTGTACGACTCCGACCCGCAGGCGGAGGAGGAAGAAACCCACATCAAAGCCTCGGCCTTTCTCGACGCTATCCGCCGGCCGCGCGGCTTGACCCCGGAAAAGGGCCTGCCCTTGGCCCCCGTTGGCCGGAATAAAAAAATCCTGCTGATCGATCATCAGGACTCCTTTGTCCACACCCTGGCCAATTATCTGCGTCAAACCGGGGCCGAGGTCCTCACCCTGCGCGCCGGGTTTCCCGAGCGCGAGTTTGAGACCCACCGGCCCGACCTGGTTGTCCTGTCCCCCGGTCCGGGCGAACCGAAAGATTTCAATCTCTCGGAGACGCTCGGCGCGGTCCTGAAACGGAATCTATCTGTCTTTGGCGTGTGTCTGGGCCTCCAGGGCATTGTCGAGTATTTTGGGGGCAGACTCGCGACGCTCCCCTACCCGATGCACGGCAAACCGTCGCGTATTCATGTCCGTGCCGGACAGATATATGACAATCTGCCTAGAGAGTTTCGGGCGGCGCGTTACCATTCGCTGTTCGCCCTGCGGGACAGCCTGCCCGCCTGCCTGTGCGTCACCGCCGAGAGCGATGATGGGGTGGTCATGGCGGTTGAACATACCGACCTGCCCGTCGCCGCGGTACAGTTTCATCCGGAGTCCATCTTGACTCTTCAGGAAGACCTGGGCCTGCGCTTGATGCACAATGTGGTGGAGACGCTGACCGCACCCCGCAAGGTGCAGGCGGCATAAAATCGTGCCTTCGTTCTGCCTGCCCTCTTCCCTAGGAAGGCGGGCATCTTGCCTGCCCTGGGCGGGCTGGAGGCCGGCGCTCCCGGATGGTGCGCAGGGCGCACCCTACAGGAATGACCCCGGCCCTACACCCCAGCGGCCCGGAAGGCGCCACTACTGGAGTTCTTGGCCGAGGTTCGCTAGATTCGGGACAGGCACTGTCGGAAACACACCACCCACGAAACGGAGGAAGCAATGAAATTCACGTGGTTTAATCTCATGCCGTGGCCGAGTCTGCCGGATAATTTTCGCGAAGAACACCGTTCCGTGTGGGTGGATATTCCCAACAAGCTATACGACCCCCACAAGGGCCACTTCGTCTACCACGAGTATATGGACCAACTCGAATACGCCGACTCGCTCGGCTATGACGGCATCGGCGTCAACGAGCATCACCAGAACGGCTACGGCCTGATGCCCTCGCCGAATATCATTGCCGCCGGCCTGGCCCGGCGCACCTCCCAGGCCGCCCTGGCCGTGATTGGCAACTCGCTGGCCCTGTACAACCCGCCGCTTCGGGTGGCGGAAGAGTTTGCCATGCTGGATGTGATTTCCGGCGGTCGCCTGCTGGCCGGCTTCCCGGTCGGGACCTCGATGGACACCAATTATTGCTACGGCCAGATTCCGGGCCTGACCCGCGATAAATACGCCGAAGCGCACGAGCTGGTCATGCGCGCCTGGCACGAGGACGAGCCGTTTGCCTTTGACGGCAAATACAACCAACTGCGCTATGTCAACCTGTGGCCCAAGCCGATTCAAAAGCCGAATCCGCCGATCTATATCCCCGGTGGCGGCTCGGTCGAAACCTGGGACTTCTGCCTGGATAACGACTACAACTACTCCTACCTGTCCTTCACCGGCTATCTGCGCGGCAAGAAACTGCTGGACGGTTATTGGGACCGCGTGGCGGCCCGCGGCAAAGACGAATCCCCCTATCGGGCGGCCTTTGCCCAGACCATTTGCGTGGCCGATACCGACCAGCAGGCCGAAGAGATGTACGCCGAGCACGTCAGCTATTTCTATAACCGCTGCCTCCACGTCTACGGCGGTTTTGCCGACGCGCCGGGCTATCGCACCATCAAGACCCTGAAGGCGGATGTGCTCAACGCCCTGAGTGAGGAGATGCAAAATCTGTTTCCGAACCTGACCTGGAAAGAACTGGTTGACGACGGCTATATCATTGCCGGCAGCCCGGCCACGGTCCGCGAACGCATGGAAGACCTCATCAAGTCGCTGCGCGTGGGACATATCTTCTGCCTGATCCATATTGGCAACATGCCCGACTGGAAAACGCGCTACTCGACCAAGCTGTTTGCCGAACAGGTCATGCCCCACCTGCGCGATATGTGGCCGGAGTGGAAGGACGACAATCGCTGGTGGTGCCAACCGCTCGACGAACGGCTGCGACCCGAGACCGGTATCGAGCAGGCGCGTCAGGATGCAAGGATGCCGCTATGAACAGCCGCATGATCGAGACGGGACGCGGAGCCAAGGTCCACGTCCTTGAGGCGGGCAGCGGCCAGCCGCTGGTCTTTATGCACGGCGCCGGCGGCTTATTCCCGGAGAATCCCTTCCTCGACCAACTGGCCCAACACTACCAGGTGTTTGCCCCAGAATTCCCCGGCTTCGGCGAGTCAAGCGGCGAGGAACTGCTGGAAGATATGCTGGACTTCAGCCTGCACGGCTGGGATGTGGTGCACGAGTTGGGCTTGAGCAGGCCGCATCTTGTCGGTCATTCGATGGGCGGCATGATTGCCGCGGAAATGGCGGCCCTGGCGCCGAACGACGTTGCCCAGCTCGTCCTGGTCGCCTCGGCCGGGCTGTGGCTGGCGGAGCATCCGATTCCGGATATTTTTTCCTTCCTGCCGCACGAGTTCGCGCAGTATTTGTTTCATGACCGGTCTCAGGGTGAGGCCATGTTGACCGGTGGCCTTGACCTCAAAAATCCCGAGGCGCTCAAAGAGTTCTATATCGGCAATTCCCGCCGGTTGAGTATGGCCGGAAAAATTCTTTTCCCGATTCCCAACCGGCGGCTTTCAAAACGCCTGTACCGCCTCAGCGCGCCGACGCTGCTCGTCTGGGGCAAGAGTGACGCCCTCATCCCTCCGGTCTACGCCGAGCGATTCAAGGCGCAGCTTGCCAACGCCGAGATTGTTGAAATCGACAAAGCCGGGCATATGCTGCCCTACGAACAACCGGAAGCGTTCGTTCGGGCAGTCACGACCTTTCTGCAGTAGACAGCACGCTCGACCGTCCGGGGGGGGGGGGGCGAAGTCACTCCTCCCGGACGTTGCATCCATTCCCACTTTGCCCACCTCCGCAACACCCGCTGTGTCCAAGTCTTTCCTCAACCGGCCTGAAGTGGTATGGCGGAAAGCGTACGGCAACAATTGAGGGAGGGAGCCCATGCCGATTCAGAGCGTAGAGCGCACGGCTGCGCCGGACGATATCCTCGCCACTCTCGAACGAGACGGGGTGGTCATCATCCGGGAGTTGATTGATCGGACCACCATGCAGGGCCTTATGGGCAAGATCGAGCCCAGACTCGCCGAGCGCAAAACGGGCGGGGGCAAGTTTTTCGGGTATCGTAAACGCAGTATAGGCGCGCTGTTTTCCCACGGGCCGGAGCTGAGCCAACTCCCGCTCAACCCGGTCGTACAATCACTCGCAGACACGGTTCTCGGTCCGAGCTGCAACACCTACCAGCTCCATGCCACCGGAGCGATACAGGTCTGGGGTGATGGGCAGAACCAACCGCTGCACCGAGAACTCGACGCCTATACACCGTTTATCCAGCCCAAGCCGGACGACCCGGAATATATTCTCTTTTTCATGTTTGCCGGTAGCGACTTCAGCGCCGAAAACGGCGCAACCCGGCTCGTGCCGGGCAGCCATCGTTGGTCGGCAGACCGGCACGCCACCGAAGCGGAAGTCTGCCAGGCCGTCATGTCGCAAGGCTCTGCGGTGGTGTGGCTCGGCAAGACGCTGCACGGGCTGGGGACGAATACGACCGACAGCCCGCGCACCGGCCTGTTTTTCTCCTTTAGCGTGGGTTGGCTGCGGCAGGAAGAGAATCAGTATTTAGCCGTCCCGGTTGATATCGCAAAAGAACTGCCGGAAGGCTTGCAGCAGTTGCTCGGCTATCAGGCCCACGGCACCTTCCTCGGCTGGGTCGATGGCCGGGATAGTGAACTGCAAACCCGCGAGACCCCACTCGAAATGTTTGAAGATGTCGAAGGGGTGACGTATTGAGGAGCCGGGCTTATGCCAGACTTTAACTACTCAGCGTTTTTTCGCCGGATTCAAGACCTCAAGCAGTTGCAGATCAGGGCGGAAGACGTCTCCTGGGTCGAGAAACACCACCCGCCCGACCGGACCTACGAGACCGTGCTGTATCTGGGCTGTAATATTTTACGCACGCCCCATATCGCCAAGCAGGTCATCGACGTGTTCACCCACCTGGGAATCGATTTTATTCCCGTCGGCGGGGTGCAGTTCTGCTGCGGCATTGTCTGGGACAAATTCGACGGCCCGAAGAAAGGCAGTCAGGTTTCTGATCGGACGGTTGGGCGCTTGGAATCTTATCAGCCCAAACGAGTGGTCATGTGGTGCCCGTCCTGCAACGTCCATTTCAAGGATGTTATCATTGGTCGCGACAGCCGCCAGCCGCAGTTCGAGATCACCCATACCACCCAGTTCCTGGCCGAGATGGTCCAGCGCGGAGAGATCGCGTGGGAACGGGCGGTTGCTGGCAAGGTCGCCCTCCATACCCACGTGGGCCGCACCGGGCATGAAGAGGGACAGCGGCGGGCCAAGATCGACCGAGAGGCCGCAGCGACACTCTTGCGCTCGATTCCGGGTATCGAACTGCTAGACGAGCTTCAGTCTCCGCCGGAACTGGACTACGACTGCGGTGCGGCCGGCCTGCGCCTGCCGCCGCAACGCTTTCAGGCCATTCGGACCGAGCTGGTCCACTCGCTCAAGAGCACGAGCCCGGCGGACACCCTGGCAACCATCTCACACGCCTGTCACCGCGAGTGGTGCGACATCGGCGATACGCGTCTCAGCGTCCGCAATTATATCTCCATCGTTGCCGAAGCCTTGGGGCTTGAGACCGAGCGCGACCAACTCGGTGATTTCAAGCAGACCACCGACCTCGAAGACATCCTGGATCGTTCGCGTGACGCCTGGGAGTCGCACGGCCTCAGCCGCGAGCAAGCCAGAGACCTGGCGGCCAGATATTTCGCAGACGGCGCCATGGCTCCGTAGTCCATGAAACGCGGAGCAGGTCTGAGGCCCCGTCTTTTGCCTACAGTTCAGCCTTGAAGGTATCCGCCAGACCGTTGGCATACGAGACCCGTTTGGGCGTGAGGCGCATCATGCGTAGGCTGTCATAGCCAAAGAACGGCTCTTCAAACGGATTCTTTGTCAGGAACTGCTCTTTTAACTCATCCCATTCGGCGCTGTCCCGAGCGACCTCTCTCGCAAGTCCCTGTACCGTCGCCCGCGCCACTTGCAGGGTTGAGACATCAGCCGTGTCTCTATTATCAACCACAACGGTCGCCTGGGGACGCGTGAGTAGATTGTGATACTTCTCCGCGTCGGCCAGCATAATGAAGATCAAATCCAGCTCGTCGGTCTGCCCAAACGCCTGTAGGTGGGCCGTCGGCCAGGACTCCCCCTGGGTTGTGAGGACTGCCACATGCTGCTGGGCGCACAGGTCCGCGAGTTTTTGTTTCTGCTCGGCATCCATGCATGTCTCCCTTCCTTGTCCCCTCGAAATCTATGAAACCTGCGCAGGAAGTGCAACGGCAGGGCCTATGAAGGACGTTCCTCTCGGGCTTTCTCCTCTTGTTTCCTCTCCGCAAAAGCGCCGCTACTCGTCCGAGTCCGCGCTAAAGAGCCCATTGTTCGCTTGGTCATCATTCTACGTTGCTCGACTGTCCACGAGTTCCGACTCTGACGGGCCACCAGGAACTCGACAAAATCAAGCACTTCGACTTGCTTCTCGGCAGAGAGTTCCCGAGCAATTTGAGCGATTTGATGCGTAACATCCATCTGGCTATTCCTTACCAAAGAGAGCAGAAGTTCACCACCCGATGACGTTATTATATCCCAGGAAACGACGAGGAGAAATCGACAAATGAATCTTTCTAATTTTCTGGGCTCACCCGCTCGTTAAACGTCACGATCTTCCGAAACCTGTTGAGCACCCCTTCCCCGTAGTCGGCCCGAATCTGTTCGGTGATCTTCGGCGGGACCCCGACGTCGTCACGCGCATCGACTTCGCCGGTAATAACGGTCAGCAAGACGCTGTCTGTGTCCGCGACGTTGCGGAAGCCGCGATACACGCCCGGCGGGCAGGAGAACACATCCCATTTATTGAGCCTGACCGTCTCCTGTCCCTCCTCACCCACGGCAAACTCGAACGCACCGTCAAGGACCATAAAGGTTTCGTAGGTATTGTTGTGCGCGTGCAAACACGGCCCCTGGCCGGGCGGGCAGACGGATACGTTCATCGTTGTGCCAGCCGCGCCGAATATGGCGGCCGTGTCACCAAACGGATTCTTGGTCTTTTCCAAGATGACCGGCATCAGGCGACGCGCAAAGATGACATCCATCGCGGCCGGCGGCACGTCCGCCATATCCTTGGCCGTGGACATGGGCTGGAGCCGATCAAACCGGGCTACCCGCCGGGCAATTTCCTCTTTGGTCATGTTTCGATTTGCCATTGCTACCCTCCTTCAGACTCGTAGTCTTACCACAAACGCTCGGACGCCAAGGCCGCGCCCTGGCTCAGCACGTGTAATTTCGCCCATACCACGTCCTCAGCCACCATGGTATAGCCGGCAAAAGTTGAAAACCCACAGTCCGTACTGGCGATGATGCGTTCCCGCTCGCCAACCACATCGACAATACGCGCCAGGCGTTCGGCCACGACCTCGGGGTGTTCGAGATAATTCGTGGTCACATCCACCACGCCGGGGAAGAGCAGCATATCATCCGGGAGCGGGTAGGACACAAACAGCTCGCCCTCATGCTGATGACGCGGGTTGGCAAAGGGGATGCTCAGCCCGCCGACCTTGGCCTGGTAGAGGAGCGGCAAAAGGGGTTCCAAATCCATGTCGTCGATGTGCGGGCCGTCCCAATTCCCCCAGCACACATGCAGGCGCACGCGGTCTTTGGGAATGTTGATCAGGGCGGCGTTGAGCGCCTCGATATGCAGCTCGACCCGTTTGAGAAAGGCGTCGAGCGGTTTGTCCACATACAGAATCTGGCGCTCAAGGGCCAGGTCGGGTCCATCGACCTGAAGAATATGGCCGTGCGCAACAATGAGTTCATATTCGCTCCGCAGTTCCTCGGCCAGGGCCAGCACATAGTCTCTGTCGGTGGCGTAGTCCGGGTTGTCCGGATTGCGCAGCAGGGTGGTAGAGACAATGCCCGGAGTCGCGGCGGTCACAAAGGTCTGTGTCGCGCGGTTCCCGACCCCGGTTCGTTCCAGGGATGCTTTGAAGAGACGCAGCTCTTGCTGCGCGGCGCGCTGCTCTGTGTCGTATTGCACGGCGTATTGGCATTCCGGCATGGCGTATAGGGTGGCGCTCTTGGAAATCTCGTCTCCCTTGGCCGCCTGCTGTTGCTTCAATTTGGCGTAGCCTGGGAATTTTGCAAAATCAGTCACCGTGCCACGGGGCGAGTGACCCCCAAAGCCCGACATGCGGTCCTTGACATAAAACGAGAAGCCGAGCCGGGGCAGTTCGCCATCACCGACAATATCCACCCCCGCCTCGGTCTGTTTTTGCAGCACATAGTCGAGGTCGAGCGCGACCTGTTTTTCAAACGCGGCTTCATCCACCGCTTTCCCGGCTTCTCGATCGACCAGCAGCTGAAGAAGTCTTTCACCGCGCGGCAGACTGCCAACATGCGTGGTGAGCATACGATCGGCGCTGTGTTGCATGCAAATCCCCCCTCCTCCATCACGAGCCCGTCGGAATCCAGACAGCGTGAATATCAATAATAAATTGTAACGCGGCGGACAAGATTATCTTTCTCCCGACCCTGCGCTATACTCAGGCCGCAGCGTTCCGCATGAGTGTCTTGCAATATCAAGGAGGACTGTATGCCTGCCGAGGCCCTGACTATTCGCGCCCTCCGCGCCCGCGCGGTCAGCTTACCCATGAATCGCCCCATCTATACCGGGGGTGGCTCGGTCACAAAGTTTCCCATGGTCCTGGTTGACCTTGAGACCGAGGAAGGCATCTGCGGCTGTAGCTATATCTTCTGCTATGCCCCGTTTGTCATGCTGCCGCTGGTGCAACTGCTCGAAAATCTGGGCGAGATTATTGTTGGCGACAAGGTTATCCCGCTCGCCCTGGAAGAAAAGCTCCACAGAGCGTTCCGTTTGCTCGGCCCGCAGGGTTTTACGGCTATGGCCGCGGCCGGGATCGACGTGGCGGCCTGGGACGTCTGCGCCAAGGCGGTAGAACAACCCCTGGTGCAACTCTTGGGCGGGCAGTCACAACCCATTCCGGCTTATAACAGTACCGGCTTGAGCATTACGGACGTGGACCGGGTGCGGAGTGAAGCCCGCGAGTTGGTCGAGCCGGGCTTCAGCGCCATAAAAGTGCGCCTGGGCTATGCAGACGCCCGCGCGGATGTCGAGATCGTGCGGGCCATCCGCAATGCCGTGCCGGACGAGATTACGCTCATGTCGGACTACAATCAGGCGTTGAGCGTGCCGGAGGCCATCCGGCGTGCCCACGCGCTTGACGGCGAAGGGCTGTGTTGGATCGAGGAGCCGACGCGCGCAGACGATTACGCCGGCTATGCGCAGATTCGCCAGGCCACCCATACGCCCATCCAGCTTGGGGAGAACTTCTGGGGACCGCATGACATGGCTAAGGCAATCGCGGCCGGGTCCGGGGATTTTCTCATGCCCGATGTCAATAAAATCGGCGGCGTGTCCGGCTGGCTGCGGGCGGCCGCCCTGGCCGAGCCGGGCGGGATTCCCGTCTCTTCCCATCTCTACCCGGAAATCAGCCTCCACCTGCTGGCCGCGACCCCGACCCGCCACTGGCTGGAGTATGTGGACTGGGCCGAGCCGGTGCTCCAGGAACCAGCCCGGATTGAAGACGGCCATGCCTTGCCCTCCTCAGCCCCAGGAACCGGCATCGCCTGGAACGAGGACGCGATCGCTCGGTATTTGGTGTAATATCGGCCCGATACAGGAGATTTGAACGAAGCAGGACACGCTCTACAGCTCGGCCAGAACGTCGGCTTGGCCAGACTCCTGTATGTCGCCAAGACGCGCGAGGAAGCCCTGCGGCGGGCCCACAACGGGGCGATTTTCCTGTTCAGCCGGTTCCACGCCAAGTTTGCCCAAGAGATTCCAACCACGATTGAGCCAATGATCGAGGCCGGCATTGCCTTTGTCGGGACGGTCGATGATATCCGGCGACAACTGGAAGCGGTCAGAGAAAAACTCAACCCGGACTGGTTCATGATTCTCTCTGACCAGGGATTCTTACCTCGGGATGAGATGAAAGAACAACTGGATATTTTGGGGACAAAGATTATTCCCGAGTTTGCTCATGCTCAGTAAGCGAGCGGTCGAGTTTCGCTCCACTTCGCGCTCCCTCTGGGAGCGTGCCGCGATTCAGTTCCCTCTCCCTCTGGGAGAGGGCCAGGGTGAGGGTCCCTTTTTCAGCAACCCAGTGGTTACGGGCGCTGCTTGCGCATCGAGTTCTTGACCAGAATCTTGCCGCCCCTAAAGGTCAGCACGTCACAACCGCGCGCCCTCACCTGCGTCCCATCCGCTGCCCTGGTTCCGGTAAATATCCACTCACACACCCCCCGATTGCCCGCAATAAAGTCTTTACCCACCGGCTCAAAGTGGGCATCCGGATAGCCTTCCCACAGACTGGCAAAGCCTCTGCGGACCTCTTCCCGGCCCTCCCACTTCGCCCCCTCGACCTCGGTGCCGACCGAGGCCATAAACACACAGCCGTCGGCCATATGCTCCATCAGTTTATCGAGGTCCTTGTCGTTCCAGGCCTGGGTAAAATTCGCCAGAAATTCAGGGGTTACTTCGTTGTTGTCAGCCATACGTTCGTCCTTCGTCGCGGTAGCGGTCCACTAATAGGGGCTGATAATATCACTGCATTCTTCATGAAAGATACGGAGGACAGTATGATTATTGGTCATGAACTGTACGGCAGCGGCCCGGACGGCGTTATCGTCATGCACGACTTCTACGGCTGCCGGGACACCTGGGCGTTTGCCCGCAATTTTTTTGATACCAGGCATTTCACGTTCGCCTTTGTTGAGGTACGCGGCTACGGCGCGTCGCGCCATATTCCCGGCGAATACACTCCGGTTGAAGCCGCGTCCGATATCCTGGCCCTGGCCGACAATCTGGGCTGGAAACAATTTCATATCGTTGGCCATTCCATGAGCGGTATGCTGGCCCAAAGGGTCGTCCTCGACGGTGGCGAGCGCGTCAAGTCGGCGATCCTCAACACGCCGGTTGCCGCGACCGGCTTGGCTTTTTCTCCCGAGGGCCTGGCCGTCATCACCGATTCGATTACCGACAACGACGCCCTGGCCCAAGCCTTCGACGTCCTGACCGGCAACCGGCTGTGCCGGGAGTGGCTCGATTTCAAAATCCGCCAAACTCGTTCGACCCGCAGCAAAGCAGCCCAGACCGGCTATTTGAACAGCCTGGCCAGCCAAGGCTTTCTCGACCGGATGAAAGGCAATACCACGCCCATGCTCATCATCATTGGCGAGTTCGATATGGAGCCGTTCACCGCGGCGATCACCAGGGAAACTTTTCTCACCTGGTACCCCAACGCCGAAATGGCCGTCTGCCGTAACGCCGGTCACTACCCGCAGCAGGAAGCGCCCGTCTACGTCGCCACGGTCATCAATCGATTTTTGCAGAAGCAGCTTTGAGCCGAGCCGTTGTCTTTCGGCACATCCCGGAAGGGGATAGAGTTTTTCCGATATAAAAGAGGTCCTACAGGAAAGAGGAGAGGAGCCCAGTATGAAAATCGTCGATGGCGACAGTCACTTGATCGAACCCCTGGATTTATACCTTGAATACATTGAGCCGACCTACCGCGAGCGGGCCATGCATGTGGAGCAGGATAGCGCCAGCGGCAAGCTTCGTATGGTGGTGGATAATAAATCCATGCGGCTGGGGAGCGAAATTGACGAGATGCTCAGCATCGTCGTCGGCTATGGACAGAAGGAAGACGGCAGCGCGCTCAACGAGTTTGACCAGTCTCTATATAAGGGTGGCGACTGGCAGGACATGGACAAGCGCCTGCAATTTCTGGACGCCGAGGGCATCGATTATCAGGTCCTCTACCCCACCCTGGGCCTCTTATGGGAAGGCGAAGTCCAGGACCCGCAGCTCGCCGCGGCGCTCTGTCGGGCCTATAACACCTGGGCGTTTGAGGTCAGCGCCGGCCATCGTGACCGCCTCTTTCCCTCGGCCCATATCTCGCTCCGTGAGCCGACGCTGGCCGTACAGGAGATACAACGCGTGGCCAAACTTGGCGCGCGTTCCATCATGATCGGCTCCGCACCCATCAACGGCAAAAGCTTCGGCCATCCGGATTACGACCCGCTCTGGGCAACCGCTCAGGATTGTAATATCGCCGTCAGCATTCACCCCGCCGGCAACAAGGAATATCTGGGCAGCGCCTGGTATAAGAACCGCAACCCCGGCTTCATGTTTATCTCCATGAACATCATCCAGGACCCCCGCATGTCGCTGAGCACCATGGTGTATGACGGCGTGTTTGAGCGCTTTCCCAAATTGCGCGCGGCAACCGTGGAGTCCATGGGCAGTTGGGTCGGGGAGTGGATTGAGCGTTTTGACTACCGCTACCAATACATGCGCCACACCTCGCAGATGAAGCGCCCGATTCGAGAGTATCTGGCCCGCAATATCTGGATCAATGCCGACCCGAGTGAAAAGCTGCTGCCGTATATCGTCCAGTTTGCCGGAGATGAGAAATTCTTCGTCGGCTCGGACTATCCGCACGCCGAGGGCTTTACCAAGCCGGTGGAGACCATGCGCGAGCTGCTCTCCGCCCTACCAACGCAGTCGGTCGACAAAATCCTGGGAGCGAATGCCGCCGCGTTTTATGGGATTTAAGAAGGCAACGATGAAGAAGAGAGTGCTGACGGTTGTTGCCTTGTGTTTGCTGCTGTGGAACGGAGTGGCCGTTGCCCAGACCGGAAACGGCAGGGCGATATTAGAGAACCCCGCGCCCGATTCGTACCAGAGCGGAGTTTCGGTTATTTCGGGATGGGCCTGCGATGCAGAGAATATTGTGATCGAGATTGACGATATGTCCTTCACCGCAGCCTACGGCACTGTTCGCGAGGACACCCAGGAGATATGCGGCGATACCGATAACGGCTTCAGCTTTCTGTGGAACTGGAGCAATAGTGGGGGTGGAGAGCATACGGTCCGGGCCTTGTCTGATGGGGTGGAGTTTGGGACGGCCACTGTTACCGTGACCACCTTTGGCATGACGTTTCTGCGCGAGGCTCAGGGCTCATATATTCTCGACGATTTCCCAACCATCGGCGAGGAGACTCAGATCAAATGGGTCGAATCCCTTCAGAACTTTGTAATCCGGGATAATCCGGCGGCTTTCACCCAAGACTTTGTACAAGCCGCGCTAGACCGCTACGACCGGGAGGGCCGCGAGGCAACGCTGGCCTATTACAACGATCCGTCGAGCATTGAGGGACAATGGTATCTGTTTATCATCGATGAGAACGATCTCTTCGTCTCGCATCCGGCCATGCCTGAGTTGATAGGTCAGGATATCAAAACCATTGTCGCCTCTGATGGCTATGAATTAGGCAAGGAGATTGTCAAGGCAACCGAGGCCGGCCACTGGGTTCATCACCTGTGGCCCCACCCCCGGGCTGCATATCCAGGCACAGCCCCTCCCCCGACCCCCCGCAATGTAACGTGCCCGGAAGAAGAGCCCAAGCGTAGTTGGGCGGTCCGTCACGACGGGCTCATCTTCGTGTCGGGCTATTATGAGTTGACGACTCCTGTCTGCCGATCTTTTTCTATAGCTGACTGCTTCGGCTGTAGCAGAGAGTTTTTCGGTTATGCCCGGAGCCCCGGTATCGCTGCCGTCCTGGAGAATCCGCGGTCGTTCCGCAGCGGAGTTTCCGCAATTTCCGGCTGGGCGTGTGACGCCGAGGAAATTGTCATTGAAATCAACGGAGAGCCGTTTACGGCTGCCTACGGCACCGTTCGGGAGGATACCGCGGCGGTCTGCGGCGATACCGATAACGGCTTCAGCCTGCTGTGGAACTGGAACAACCTCGGGAACGGGGCCCATACTGTACAGGCATTCATCGACGGCGTCCGCTTCGCGAGTTCCGAGGTCATTGTCACCACCTTCGGGGATGAAATGCTCGGTGATGAAGAAAAAGCGGACTTTACTCAGGAGTTCGTGCAAGCCGCGCTGGACCGCTACGATCAGGAGGGCCGTGAGGCGACGGTCGCCCACTACAACAGCCAGACGAGTATTGAGGGAGAGTGGTATGTGTTCATCATTGATGAGAATGATCTCTATATTGCGCATCCGACCGCGCCCGAGTGGGTGGGCCTAGACGTCAAAACCAGACCAGGCTCGGATGGGCCCGAGTCAGGGCCGGGGATCGCCGAGGCAACCGAGGACGGGCACTGGGTTCATTACACAGTCCCCAATCCTGCAAGCGGGGAAGAAGAGCCCAAGCATACGTGGGCCATCCGCCACGACGGATTGATTTTCGCATCGGGATATTACGGCCCGCCCAATTTCCAGGAATACGAACTGTCGGACTTTCCCGACGCTGACTCGAAGCTCACGGTACAATGGTCCCACCCCTTGCAGAACTTCGTGATTACCGACGTGACGCCGTAGCGTGGCCCGCTATTCTTTAGGACTATCTTTATATTGTTCTATCCCTTGGAAAAACATAGAATGTCTGAAAGTCTGAATATCGGGCAGGAACAAATTATGGGAACGCTAGACACCAGCAAAGTCGGAAAGCGGGGGACCGTTGTTCTGCCAGCCCGCCTCCGGCGTCGTTTTGGCATTAAAGAAGGCTCCTTTGTGATTGCTGAGGAGTGTGCCGAGGGTATTCTCATTCGTCCTGCCGTCGTTACTCCCGTTGAAATTTATACTCCGGAGCGTAGAGCAGAATTCCTGCTGTCAAACGCCATTGACGCAGACGACTATGCAGAGGCGATCCAAGAGGTACGTAAGCTCGGTCTTGACCCGGATAAAATTCCTCATCACCGGATTTCAACAGACTAAGTCGTGAAACGTGCCTTTCTCGATGCCAATGTCCTCTTCTCTGCGGCCTATAAGACGAACTCATCGCTGACCAAGTTATGGCAGCTTCCAGACGTGGAATTCGTGACTTCTGCCTACGCAGTAGAAGAAGCTACTCGTAATATCATCCTTGCCAAACCTGACCGGCTCTCCACTCTCCAAGACCTCCTCACGCAGACGAGGGTCATAAGCGATCCAGCCCAGGTTCCAGACCTGCCAGAAACGATTGATCTCAAGGCAAAAGATCGGCCTATCCTGGCAGCGGCGATAGCCGCGCACTGTCATTACCTTATTACCGGAGACAAAACGGACTTCGGGTCGTATTACGGTCAAGCAGTGAGAGGAGTCCTGATCCTCCCTCCTGGAGGATTCATTCGGCTTTACAATCAGCGACCGTAAGATAACGTATTCACTACTCAGATCAACGACGCATCCCTTCACCCAGCGCCACCCCGACCGCAAAATGGTCTTCCCCTTTTTGTCGTCTCGAATTGAGGTGCATCCTAGCCGAAAAAGCGCTATGCAAACAATCGTCTCGACAGGGCGACAGGAGGAGCAGCATGCCAGTGAGCAGACTAGCCGGAATGGCCGGGATTGGGGTTGACCGCATGGGCAATCTGGCCGACCAGTCCCAGGACGGAGCCATACTGCGTTTGGAGAATCTCGACACCGATTTGCGGCCACCGCCCGGAGTGGAAGAAGCAACCCGGCAGGCGGTAGGGGAGGACGACGCCAACAGCTATCTGCCGTTTCTGGGGGCCGACCCCCTGCGCCAGGCAGCGGCCGCCCTGGTCAGTCGCCTCTCGGGTGTGGAGTATGACTGGCGTAATTCTACTATTGTCAGCGCCGGCGGCCTGAACGGCATTCTCAACGTGCTGCTGGCCCTGCTTGAGCCCGGCGATGAGGTCATCCTCACCGACCCGATCTATATTGGCCTGGTGAACCGGGTGCGTCTGGCCGGCGGGGTGCCGGTTTTTGCTCCGTATCAGATTGAAGACGGCGTCTGGCGTTTGGACCGCGAGCGGTTGCAGCAGGCCCTGACCGCCAAAACAAAAGTCCTGCTGATGATGAGCCCCTCCATGCCGACCGGCGCCGTCTTTACCCGCCAGGATTGGGACAGCATCTGCGCGGCCTGCCGGGAGGCCGACGCCTGGCTGCTGTACGACAGCGCCATGGAACGCATTCTGTTCGATGGTCTGGAATATATGCATCCGGCCGCGTTCCCCGGCATGGCCCAGCGGACGATTACCGTGGGCGCGGTGTCCAAGGAGTATCGGATGATCGGCTGGCGGATCGGTTGGATCGTTGCCCCGCCGGCCATTATTGATGATATCGGCTTGGTGAATATCTCCAACGTGGTCTGCCCGGTCGGTATCGCCCAAGCCGCGGCAACCGTGGCCCTGCAAGCGCCCGACACTGATATTGCCGCGGCCAGCGCGGAATGGCAGAACCGGCGAGATACGATTCTGCAGGAACTTGAGGGCTTCCCCATAGTCAAACCTCAGGGCGGCTGGTCCATGCTGCTGGATGTCTCGGGCTTTGGCCTGACGGGTGCGCAGGCCTCTCAGCGTCTGTTGGACAAAGGGAAAATCGCGGCGACGGCCATGACGGGCTGGGGCGGTGAGCGGAGCGCGCACTTTGTCCGCTTCGTTTTCTCAAACGAACCCGTCAGCCGCCTGCGCGGCCTGCGGGAACGGGTAGAGGCCGCGTTAGCCTGAGTAGGGGCAATTCATGAATTGCCCCTACAGAAAGTCCCCTCCCCGGAACGTATGCGGCGACTTCCGTCACGTGAGGGCCCCTGGGACCGAGCAACCACAGGGGGTTGCCCCTACATTTTTCATCCCCTCTCCCCTGGAGGGAGAGGGCTAGGGTGAGGGGGCTTGCTCTAACTCGGCGAGGCTTCGAGTATTCGTCCGATTAGGGGGCTCTGGTGCCAGCAGACCAGCTTCCAGGCTCCATCCCGATACACCCAGGTCAGGGTGAAACCCATGAAGCGCTGCCGAAAACCGGCATCGCGCGGTTTGCCCCGAAACGTCGAGAAGCCGCTGACATGGCCGGTCTCGCCAAACACCTTGAAGTGCATTTCGCGCGGCTTCCATTCAAACGACTCCCACATGCCCTTCCCGCCGGCGTGGAAGGCAATATGGTCCTTGAAGTCGTCCAGGTCCATGCGCCACGGAAAGTCTTCGTCCAGAATTTCCGCCTCGGCGTCAAACGCCTGCCAGAAGGCGTCCAGGTCACCGGTATTGAGCCCGTCATTCCAGGCGTGAAAGGCCGCTTCCAAACTCTGTATGTCCATGCTGTTCTCCTTCACCGATTATCGTTACCGCGGCTGCGCTCATCCGCGCCACGGGGTTTTACCATTTTTCGCCGAAGGGCCGGACATCCAACTCAAACGTCCAGGCGCTGGGCGGTTGCTGCGTCAGATGGAACACCGCGGCGGCAATATCGTCTGGTGAGAGAAAATATTCGGTCGGCTTATCCGGCATCATTTCGCGGATGTAGGGAATATCAATTATCCCGTCGATGATCACGTAGGAGACATGAATTTTTTCCGGCCCAAGGTGGCGCGCCATGGATTGGGCCAGACTCCGCTGGGCGGCCTTGGCGGAGGCAAACGGAGCCGCATTTGCTCCCCCCCGGAGTGAGGCGGTCGCACCACTCACCACGATATTGCCGCCGCCAGCTTTCCGCATATCGGGGAGCACTTCTTGGACGGTGACAAACAAGCCACGGGTATTGATCTCCCACGCCTGCTGGAGCATCTCAAGCGAAGTATTGTCGATATTGACAAATTCGCCCGGCCCCGCGTTGTAGACCAGGACAGCCACCGGGCCGAGGTCCTGACGAATGCGACCAAAGACACCGGACGCCGCCGCAGTATCACACACGTCATAGGGATACGCATGCGTTCCTGAAATTTCAGCCGCCAGTTCGTCTAAATAGGCTGCATTCCGGGCGCACATGGCGACCTCGTATCCTTCGGCGGCAAATTTTCGGGTAAAGGACAGCCCGTTTCCCGGTCCCACACCAATAACGACACACACAGGTTTACTCATTGTTCAGCGCTCTCCTTTTCGCTTGTGGCCTATATAGCGAGTTGGCTGTAGTAACTCCATGACGCTTTGAAATAAATATGCAGAATGGCACTCTGGACAGCTACCCGGAAATTCGGTCACTAGAGCAGATGACGATGCTGTGTAGCCGCCGGCTGGATGCCGGATCAAGTCCGGCATGACGAGAGTCCTCCGCACGGCTGGAGCCTGGCGTGAAACGCTCTAGCCGCACGGAGTTCGCTTGCCTATAATCTGACACGACCCAATGAGAAACCCAATCGAGCGTGAAGGAAGGCCAATTATGAAGCAAAGAGTCACACACAGCGTCAAAGTCGGGTTACTGCTCGTGAGTGTCTGTGTCGGCCTGCCAGCGGCCCAAGCCGAGCAGCTTGGAGAACTGAATTTCCCGACCTCCGGTTCGGCAGCAGCCCAGGAGCACTTCCTTCGGGGCGTCAAATATCTGCATAATTTTGGATTCGAAGACGCGGCCGCGGCATTCCAGGCTGCCGCGAAAGCAGAGCCGGACTTTGCCTTGGCCTACTGGGGAGAGGCGCTGAGTCACAATCATCCCCTCCAGCCTGCGCGTGACCTGGAAACGCCGAGAAACGTGCTGGCCCGTCTCGGTGCTTCACCGGTCGAGCGGGCAGCCAAAGCCCCGACCCCGCGTGAAGCCGGCTTACTGGCCGCGGTGGAGATTCTGTATGGAGAGGGAGAGGCTGCCGAGCGCGCATCTGCTTACGCGGAGGCGATGGGTCGGTTGGCTGCCCAATATCCCGAGGACGAAGAACTTCAGGCGTTTTACGCCGTGGCTCTACTGGGGACGGTCCGCCACCTCGGGGACAGTTGGGGGGCAGAGTCAACCTTTCGGGTCCGGATGAAAGCGGGTGCGATAGCCCAGGAGGTGTTCCGCACACACCCGAACCATCCCGGCGCGGCCCATTATATTATTCACGCCTTCGATGATCCTGTTCACGCCCCCCTGGCCCTGACGGCCGCCGAACGCTACGCGCACATCGCTCCGGATGTCTCGCATGCCTTACACATGCCCTCGCATATTTTTATTCAGCGCGGCATGTGGGCCAAGGTTGTTGCGTCCAATGACGCCTCCTACCACGCCGCCTTCGCCAAGTGGCCGCAGCGAGACAGTTTTTCCGAGACCCAGCGCTATTTTAATGATGTGTATATCTGGCACGCTCTGGATTGGGGCCAGTACGGCGCGCTGCAACAGGCGGACTGGGCCAAGGCGAAACAGGCGATTGAGCTTCTGCGGCCGGTGGCAGAGAAAAGCAGCGTCCGGTGGGTCAAGGAAGGGGTCGGAGAAATGACGGCCCGCGCTATCGTCGAAAGCGAACAGTGGCAGCAACTACCGTTTTCTTCCGACCTGACTGCGCACGAATTGATGGCAACCGGCATGAGTGCGGTCCGCCTGGGAGATGTGGCAAGCGCTCAACAGGCGGAAGCCAAGTTGAGAGCTCTGGAGCAGGAAGAGCCCCCGTCCCGCTCCAAACACCGCCAACAGGCGCTGACTATTATGCGTCTTGAGGTTGCAGCCCTGGTCCGTCTGGCCCAGGGCCAGGGCGATGCTGCGGTCGCCCGCATGGACGAAGCCGTGGCTCTTGCCAACCGTCTCGGCTTACCCAATGGCGCAGCCATACCAATCAAACCCGCGCACGAGTTGTATGGAGAAATCCTGCTTGAGCTGGGCCAGCCGCAAAAGGCGCTGACCCAGTTCGAGGCCTCCTTGCAGCGGACCCCGAACCGGCGCCTTTCGCTGCGGGGCCTGGCGCGTGCAGCCGCAAAAAGCGGCGACCTCAGCACTGCGCGTCACGGTTATCAAAAGCTGCTCGTAATCCGTGGCAACAACAATGCACCCGAGGCACTCCAAGAAGCGAGAATTTTTCTGGATACAGCGGAGCAGTAATATTCCGTGAACGAGGAGAAAGCATGTCCGCAGAGTCGCATAGACAATCCCTAGATACCGGTACCGACCAGCTCCTGTGCCATATCGAAGAGCGTGTTGGAGTCGTGACCTTGAATCGCCCCGAAGTCCGCAACGCGCTGTCGGATACGCTGACCCCGGCGCTGCGCAGCATCATCCCGGAGCTGGCGATCCGCCCCGATGTGGGCTGCATCATGCTGACCGGAGCCGGGACGGCCTTTTGCGCCGGCGGCGATGTCAGAACCTTTGGCTCGTTGTCCAGAGAAGAACAGACGCCGGAGGACAAGATCCAGCTCTTGCGGCGGCGGCAAAGAACGCTGACCGGCATGATCTATGAACTCGAAAAACCCGTGATCGCCGCTCTGCCCGGCCCGGCTGCCGGAGCCGGACTTTCGATCGCCCTGGCGTGCGATATCCGTGTTGCCGCGGCGCGGGCGTTTGTCACCACCGGCTTTGGGAAAATCGGCCTGTCCGGAGATTACGGAGGAAGCTGGTTTTTGACCCAACTGGTTGGCACGGCCAAGGCGCGCGAACTCTATTATACCTCTGAGCGCATCGATGCCGCAGAGTGCGAGCGTCTGGGTATTTTTAATCGGGTCTTTGCGGACGAGGCATTTGAGACGGAAGCCCTCGCCTTTGCCAAACGGATTGCCGCCGGCCCGCCGCTGGCCCTGCGCTATATGAAGGAAAATCTGAACCGGGCCACGACCCACGACCTGCATACCTGCCTGGACATGGAAGCCGACCGGCTGATTCGGGCGTCGGGGACGCAGGATTTTCAAGAAGCGGTGCGCGCCTTCAGGGAGAAAAGACCGCCCGTCTTCACCGGCCGCTGAGTTTTGCTGTCCTATGACGACAAATATTCTCTTGCTCGATGTCGATGGTGTGCTGAAATCTCTCCAGGGTGCGGCGGGCACCATACGCGGGACGGATTGGAAAGAGGGAGTCCAGGAATTCGTTGCGTGGTGTCAGGAACAGTTCCACGTCGTCCTTATCCTCTCGTCGTGGCAGGCCCATATCCACCTGGAATTCGCAGCGCTCGATATCCACCTGCCGTCACTGTCCTGGAAGGCCACAAAAACCGAGGGGCTGGCCGGCCTGGTCGGGCCGGGAAAAAAGATCGTGTGGGTCGAGGATGGCTGGGACGCCGAGGATCGGGCGAGGGCGGAAAGTCTAGGTATTACCCTGGTGGAAACACATTTTCACGAGCCGCTGACGCTGACGCGCCAAAAGATCGCCGCGGCATAAACGCCGGGCGCTCACTGGCCAGCAGCACCTCAGACTGATACACCAGAACGCCAGCCCCCAAGCAAAAAGGAGAACAGCATGGCAGAAATTGGTCTCGACGCCATCACCATCGAGTACGCCAGTATTGAGGACGCAAAAAAGATGTCCGGTCTGCGGCTCGTCTTGGGCAACTATGCCGTTCCCGGCCCGTGGCGGGAGGCGTGCAAGGGGCTCTTTTACGTCAAAAACATCCCCTACACCCCGGTCGTGGCGGCCAGTCTGAATGGCAACGACACGGCTCTGCGCGAGTGGACGGCCCAGTCCAGCGCGCCGGTCGCCATTTGGAATGACGAGCCAGCGCGCTCGAAGTGGTTCGAGCAGCTCGCCCTGGCCGAACGTCTCGAACCCAACCCACCGCTGATTCCGGACAATATCGAAGACCGGATGCGCATGTTTGGCTATTGCAACGAGATCTGCGGCGAGCAGGGTTATGCCTGGTCAAAACGGCTGATGATGGTCCACAGCATGCTGACCAACCCGGACGTGGACGAGGGCACCAAGGCATTCTGGGCCGGCTTTGGCAAGAAGTACGGTTATAGCCCGGAAGCAGCCGAAGCCGCGCCGGAACGTATGGCGACCGTTGTTGGCTCGCTCGCCGCTCGGTTGGAGCAGCAGCAGGCGCGGGGCAGCCGGTTTTTTATCGGCAACCAGCTTTCCGCGCTCGATATTTATTGGGCTGCATTTGCCGCCCTGGTTCAGCCGCTGCCGGAGGAGCTATGCCCGATGGCCAGCGCGTTTCGTGCCTTCTATGTGACGACGGAACCGGTCGTTGTCGCGGCGCTCACGCCGGCCCTGCTGGAGCACCGCGATTTTATTTATCAGGAGTATCTGGAACTCCCGATTGTGTTCTGAGGCAGCGACTGGCTATCGAGGGCTGATAACGAGAGTAGCGGCGGAGCAGCGTATGGCAGACGGACAGACGAATGCAGAGCAGATTGAGTACTGGAACGAACGGGGCGGCCCGCAATGGGTCAAACTCCAGGAACGGCTCGATGCCCAGATCGGTCCGTTGGGGCTGGTCGCCTTGGAGCAAGCGGCCGCGCAACCGGGCGAGTCCGTGCTCGACGTTGGCTGCGGCTGCGGACACACCGCGCTCGCCCTGGCAGAGCAGGTCGGGCCTCGCGGCTCGGTGACGGGGGTTGATATCTCTCGTCCCATGCTGGGTCGCGCCCGCGAGCGTCAGCAGGAACAACAGCTTCAGAACCTGACCTTCCTGCCTGCCGATGCCCAGACGCACCGGTTTGAGCCGGCCAGCGTTGATCTGACCTTTTCTCGTTTCGGCGTCATGTTCTTCGAGGATGCCTTCCAGGCCTTTGGCAATCTGCGCACCGCGCTCCGCCCTGGGGGGCGACTGTGTTTCCTGTGCTGGCAGGAGCTGGCGAAGAACGATTGGGTTCGGGTTCCGCTGCAAGCCGCGGCCCAACATGTGCCGCTTCCGCCCCGCCCCGAGCCCGGCGCTCCCGGCCCCTTTTCTTTGGCCGATCCTGCTCGTGTGCGCGACATTCTTGACGCAGCCGGGTTTCGCACTGTGCGCTGCCAGTCCCACGAAACGGATATGAGCGTCGGCGGAGCGACAGGCGTAGACGGAGCGGTCGCCTTCCTCCTCACCATCGGGCCGGTTGCGTCCCTGTTGCGCGAGTCGGATGCCGACACGCGCAGCCGCGTTGCGGAGTCTATCCGGGCAGCCCTGCTGCCGTATGCGGACGGAAACAGCGTCTCTCTTTCGAGCGCAACCTGGGTCGTGCAGGCAGACGCACTCTCATAAAACGGTGTGAAGAAGCCCGACTACTCCCGCCAGGTAAAGAGCCGCAGGCAATCCGTCGCCAGATCAAACAAATGGCGGCAGCCGCTCGCACCACCGATTTGGTCGGCGACCGGGGGCATGAAATCTTTCCCGAGCGTGAGGCCGTTGAGCCCGGCCGTTCGGGAGTGGGGCTCCTCGCACAGCCCGCGGAAGGGCAGCCGTCCGGGCCGACTGGTGGCATTGCTCAGCGTCCCCTCAGCGTCGATATCAAAGGCGATCCGCATCTGCTGAAAGGGGTCATCCATTGCATGCCGGCAGTGAAAACCCGTCTGCTGAGGACGTGGGCTAATCTGTAGACGTTTCGTGCGCCAAAAGAAGCGTTTCTGCCCAGGTTCCGGAGCAGCCATATCGGGATCGAAGGGCTCAATCGTCCGTTCATCAAACAGCCGGGCCGACTGGTCACGATACGTAAAGCACGAGTTCTGCAGCGTACTGAGATCGGCACGATCCCGTTCCCAGAGCATGCGCGCCAGCCGACTCGGTCCGGGCGGCATGTCCGTTACGCACGACGCAAAGCGTTCATGGTCGTCTTTGGGAACCGGGAAGGCCTGGAGGCTGACACGCGCCATTTCCGTGGCCAAGGTCAGGTGCTCGGTGTGACCCGGCACATCGCCCAGGGCCGCTGCTATGGTCCGGGTGAAGCCCTGGCCGATCGTTGCGCCCCGAATGGCGGGCAGGAGCGCGGTCAGCGCCGACGAGAGCACAGCGGCGGCGGACAGATGCGTCGCGGAGGCGTGGCGGATTTCATACGCCGGCAGCCGCACGACCCATTCAGAGGCCAGTGCACAGCGAGGGTCGGTAAGCGTTCCCCGAACCCGAATCTCCGAGTTGGCCAGATAGTCAATCTCGGCCTCAAAGGTCCGCGTATACCCGGCTTCCGCAAACGGCAGGACGCATTCGTAGGGAGGGCGAGTCATAAGGGGAGCGGAGATCCCACGCGGGCGGCAAACGCGCGTCGCTCGGCAGGAGCGGCGCTTAGGCCGGCCGCGCGCTCATGGGCTCGGTGGAAAGCGTCAGGGCATCCCCCGAACGCATTTTAGTGAGGACGTGCTCCACCACCGTTCCGTAGTGGATGCCAATAATCGACAGTTCAAGCGCCTTCACCAGATGTGAGCCCGGAAACCGAAACAGGGCGCGTTTCGTCTGCAAATACTCGCGGGCGGCTTCATAGACCGACTGGGCTTCTGCGCGGGGCAGGACGCCTTGGGCAACCGCTTCTCGGACACGTTGGACAAAGTCCTGGACTTCGGTCAGGCCCATATCGGGCCGGTAGCGCACCAACGCACCCTGGGCGTAGGACAGCATCTCGGCAAACCGCTTCGCATCTTGTCCGTCCAGCTCGATATAACTCTTGGCCGCGGTCCCGACCTTGTCCCAATACGAGCCCAGATTCCGGGCTTCGGTGCGGATATCCCGCAGGAATTGTCTGTCAAGCTGGACGGCGCGCCTGAGCAGATGCAGGTAGCTACGCTGTTCCTGCGTCCATACTCCGCTCAGGCTCTGCCTGGCAAATGAGCGCAGAGCGGCCGAGACGTGGGTCACATCAAGATGCCTGTTCCTAAAAATATGGGCATCCAGGCGACCGATCAGGCGCTCCGCCCGTCCGTACATCGCCTGTGGGCTGAACAGCGACTCCAGGATATGCAGAAAGCCTCTCTGCATATTGTCGAGGCCCATCACGGGTTTGAACTGGACCGTGTCGTCAACATTATTGCACGCCAGGTCCGCTTCGAGCAGGCGACCCTGCTCTTTGAGCTCGACGTATAGCGGCGTATGCGGCAGCGGGGTCAAGGTGCCGGTCATGGCCGAGAAGAGCCCATTCTTTTCGACAAAGTCAACAATCGTGTCAGCCGTCTGTGGGGTATCGGTATCGGCGCCAAAGATAAAACCGGCCTGGACTTCGATGCCATGTTTCTGAAGCACGCTAATCGTATCTTTTGGGGCGGTTTTGATATTCTGAATCTTGTTCATCTGCCGCAGGGCCGCGGGGTCGGGGTTCTCGATGCCCAGGAAGACGGTAGCAAACCCGGCCTGCTGCATCAGGGGCACCAGATAGGCCAGCGATTCCTTGCCCAGGTCTATGCTCGCCTGGGTAAAGAATTCAAAGGGATAGTCGTGTTGACGCTGGAATTCGGTCATCGCGTCCAGGATCTCTTCCATGGCCTTGGGTTCGGACACGAAATTATCGTCAACCGTGAACACCCCGCCCCGAAAGCCGGTGTCATAGATGGCTTGGAGTTCTCGGGTGACATCGCTGCCCCCCTTTGCCCGGGGGAAGCCGCCGTTGAACTGAATGATGTCACAGAAATTACATCGAAAGCGGCAGCCGGCGGTCGTTTGCAACATCAGGGCGCGGTAGTGACCGACCTCAATCAAATCCCAGCGCGGGCTGGGCAGGCCGTCAAAAGGCTCGAAGATGGAACGATCCAGGAGATACTTGCGGGATGCCTCAGGGGCGTTGAGGACCCGTTCGGGGATGAACAGAAAGGGCGACTCGTCGCTATGTGTGGGAACCTCCTCCAGACGACGGTTGAGCTCGGCAATCCACGGACTCGCCTCGCCCCAGACCAGGTAGTCGAGCCCCCGGTGCAGCACCGCGTCCAGCTCGTTCTGCGGGTCCATAATGGAGCTGCGATAGGTCGAGGCCAGGGGCCCACCAAGAACCCAGGGCGTGTCCGTGCCGCGGGCCGGTCCTTTGAGGAGGTCAACCAGGGAGTCGCGTTGGACATTCATCGCCCCGGTAAAGACGGCGTCACTGTCCTGAATTTTCTTGCGGAGCTTCTGAGACGAAAGGCGCTCGACATTCAGGTCAACCAGTTCAAATTCCCATTCGTCCTGCGGCAGCAGGGCCGCCAAGGTCAGCAGCCCGAGCGGCGGGAACGTCGCCTTACGCCGGATGTACTCCATCACATACTTAAAGCTCCAGAAGGAGTCAGCCGGGAATTCCGGCGCAATCAGCAGTCCTTTTTTCATACGCATGCTGTTGCCCCCTCGCTATTATCCGTTATGGGAAAGAAAGTTCTTGTTCTGGTTCGTCTGCACGACTGGGACACCCTACCTTGTTATCTTGTACAGTTCAATGCTTTGTGTCGTTCACATTATGCCTCTGGGGCAGAGAAGCCAAAGAGCCGCACCGCATTATCCCGCGTCAATTGACGCCGTTCGTCGGCAGGCACCCCGGCAAACATCTTCTCCAGGAACTCCATCGATTTCGGCCAGGTCGATTCCGAGTGCGGGAAGTCGTTCCCCCACAGCATGGTGTCCAGGCCGATCCGGTGTCGCAGCAGAACACCGACCTCGTCTTCCTGAAACACGGCAAACATATTCCGGCGCCAGTAATCACTGGGCAACAGCCCCTCTTTGGACTTGAATTTCGCGTACACCGGCCGGTCGGTATAGGTAAAGTCCATCTGCTTCAGCCAGTGGAGCGCCCACGAGATCTCGTGCTCGACAGAGCCAATCTTGAGGCGCGGATAGCGCTCGCACACCCCCGCAAAAATAATATCGGTCAGCGCATAGCGAACCCAGTAATCTTGCGTTGGCCGGAGTCCGGCTGGCGTGAAAGTCGAAAAACTGATCGAGATCTCACAACCGGGTACGTTGGCCCGCTGCGTCGCCAAGTGAAATAAGAGCGGCATTTCCGTCTCTTGGGCAACCGCCCAGAAGGGGCCGTACAGGGGATCACGGTAGGGCCGTCCGGGCAGCGGAGTGACTGGAATAAAGACCCCGGCTAGCCCGAGCTCGGCACAGCGCTTGAGTTCGACACTCGCCTGGGCGGGATCATCGACATTGATCATACCAATGCCACGCAGCCGCTCAGGATAGGCAGTACAAAAATCGGCAATCCAGTCGTTATAGGCGTAACAAATACCGGACAGCAACTCGCTGTCTTCCAGGTGGTACCAGAACAGCCCCTGACTCGGCTGCAGCACGGCTCCCCAGATGCCATCCCTTGCCAACTCGGCAAGCATCGCCCGCGGCTCATACGCCCCTTCTCGCACGTCTTCCCAGATGCTGACAAAATCGATAGTCGAACCGTCATCAAAGCGCCGGCCCGCTTGGGTGACCCCGCCCAAGGTGGCGATCTGGGTGTCGCCAAGAAACCAGGCGTCTCCGTCCTTGCCCTCTTCGGTTTTATAGCGCTTCATCACCGGCGCTCGGTCCAACAGCTTTGAGGGCATGCCCTTGGTGTAGAGATCGGGCGGTTCGACAATATGACTATCACTCGAAATAATGACCGGAGCTGCCATAGGTCCCTCCTCAGTGCGCTGAGCCGACACCTAGCAGGCAAACCTTCGAGACACAAGGAGAAGAGTCTTGGTAGAATCCCACTTTAATTTTTCCGATCAATAGTAGAAATAGTGGCTTACATCTTCAACTGAGACATTCTCCAGAAGGGATGGGCCACGATGCCGGAAAGAGAACAGAACCACGATAACCGCCGAGTGCGCAGCCCGCGGCTCCGGAGTGTAGCCTGGAGCCTCGGTCTCCTGCTTCTCATGCAGCCCGGACCGGCCAGCGGTCAGACAGCACAAGAGATAGAAGATTTGTTCTGGCGGAGTGTGGAGTGTGAGAGTGCACGGCAGGTCGAGCTGTACCTGGAGACCTATCCGAATGGGGCGTATGTGGCGGAGGCATGGGCATGTCTGGAGGGGCAGCTTGGCTTAGACCGGGCGGAGCGGCGGTTGGTGCAGCAGGGGCTGACGGCGCTGGACTACTCACCCGGTCCGGCGGACGGGTTATTCGGGGGTGCGACGCGGGCGGCGGTGCGACAGTGGCAGCGGGCCAAAGGCGAGCCGGTGACCGGGTATCTGACGCGGCAACAGGCAGACACGATGATGGCGCAAGGGCGCGAGGCCGTAGCCGAGCAGCGGGAACGAGAGGAGGCCCGGCAGCAGGCCGAAACGGCACGTAAGCAACCCCAGCCCGGTGAGACGTTTCGGGACTGTGCGGCGTGTCCGCAGATGGTGGTCGTACCGGCGGGTTCCTACCGGCCGGGCTCCCCTTCGCATGAGGTGGGGCGGTATGACGATGAAGGGCCGGTGCGCCAAGTGACTATTGAGCAGCCGTTTGCCGTAGGCGTATACGAAGTGACGGTAGGGGATTATGAGGGATTTGTCGGGGCGACAGGATACGCAGGGGGGAAGAGTTGCTCTACGTATGAGGAGGAAGGCTGGAAAGAGCGACCGGGGCGGACATGGCGCGACCCAGGGTTCCAACAGACGGAGCGGGACCCGGTAGTGTGTGTGAATTGGAAGGATGCCCAAGCCTATGCGGAGTGGTTGTCGGGGGAGACAGGCAAACGGTACCGTTTATTGAGTGAAGCAGAGTGGGAATACGTCGCGCGGGCAGGGACAACTTTGAGCTTTCTCCAAGCGCTATCGCAAGAAAAATATCCGCTGCCGTGGCTCTTTGGTCTGCTTGGCGATGGCTACTCCATAGCCGGTCTATTTTGCGCCGATTATCCGTAATTTCCGACTTTGCCTTTTCCACGTTTTGCCTGATCTTATAAAGCATTATGGAACTCGTAGCTGTAGCCGCGATCACGATGAAAGCACCAGCGACCGCAACCGCCCATGACGGAATTCTGGATATCATTGCACCTTCCCTCTATTGAAACGTTTCGTCTTCAGCCATTATGCACGGCACGTGCAGTGCGTTTGAGGCCCAAGGGCTGCACGTCGCCGTTACGGGATCAGCTTGACCAAGGTGACCGTGACGGCGACGATACCAACCGCCATGGCCCATAGATTGCGATACAGAGTCTCGAACCTGCCGGCGATGTGTGCCGTCATCCGTTGTTCAAGAGCCTGTATCTCGGCTGTGGTCGCGGCGATGTGCGCCATCATCCGTTGTTCAAGCGCCTGTATATCGGCTGTGGTCGCAACGTTCTCGTCCATGGCACCGCCGACGGTGGCGACCACGGCCTCGGCCTGGGCTTCCTCAAACCCGGCTTCCTTGAGCGTCTTGACAGCGGCATGCGTGTCGAATGCGAGTGTGGTCATGGGGTCCATTCTGCTTTGCACGGCGCGTCAAAGTCAAGGTCCGGTATGGGTTTCGTTCGCGCTATTTGAGGGATGGCTCGACGTATTGTGAGCGCTTGACTTTCCAGGCGGTGTTCCATTGTATGCCTCCATGCGCAAGTCCTTTGTTAAGTGGGGCTTGGGGCTCCTGCTTTTCACACAGGCTGATCCAGCCCCCGGTCAGACAGCCCAAGAGATAGAAGATTTGTTCTGGCGGAGTGTGGAATGTGAGAGTGCGCGGCAGGTCGAGCTGTACTTGGAGACCTATCCGAACGGGGCGTATGTGGCGGAAGCACACGCATGTCTGGAGGGGCAGCTTGGCTTGGATAGGGCCGCACAACGGTTGGTGCAGCAGGGATTGGCAGCCATGGGGTACGACCCTGGGCCGGCGGACGGGCTGTTCGGGGCGAAGCCGGGAACCCGCACGCGCACGGCCATTCGAGCGTGGCAGGTGGCCAAGAGGATGGAAGAGACGGGGTATTTAACGCGAGAGCAGGCGGACACGCTACTTGCGCTGGGGCGGGAGACCGTGGCCGAGCAACGGGAACAAGAAGAGGCCCGGCGACAGGCGCGGGCGGAAGCGGAACGGAAGCGGCAGCAAGAGGAGGCCCGACGGCAGGCGCAGGAAGCAGAGCGGCGGCGGGCAGTCGAAGCGGAGCAGCAGGCACGGGAGGCGGAGCGTCAACGGCAAGAGGAGGCACGGCGGGCAGCCGAAGCGGAGCGGCAGGCACGGGCCGAAGCAGAACGACAGCGGCAAACCTGCGCAGGACGGGCGGAGGGTGCCGAGTGCTGGATAGAATTGGCCGGTCGGCCCGGCTGCCACGTCTTCATGGTCAACTTTGAACCGGGTGATAGCGCGACCTGGACCGGCGAGTGTGCCGACGGTCTGGCCCACGGAATGGGGACACTGATATTTGCACAGGATGGCCACAAAGACGCGTACACTGGACTTATCCAGGACGGCAAACGGCGCGGCCACTTTGTCGTGCATTATGCGTCCGGGGCCATCGGAGAAGGGCCGTATGTGGACGGTAAGGCTCACGGCCACTGGATCCAGCGCGAGGCGGACGGGGATGTCTGGGAAGGACCGTATGTGAATGGCAAGCTGCACGGCCACTGGGTTATGCGTCGTGCTGATGGGGATATTGTATCGGACGTGACCTATGTGCACGGCGAGCGACAGATCAATAGTGGCTCGGCCTGACTCCAGGGTCTGTCTAGAGCGTGTTGACACTCTAACGGCAGGTTGTTGTCAGCCGTCATAATTGCTGGAAATTGAACGAACTGGTATAAGGCGGCTTTATTGGTTGGCGGCCCGGTCGGTTTTACGGACTGGGAAGACCACCGGCCAACAGGGGGACATATGCAAAAATTGTTCTGGGTTTTGAGCGTGAGCGTCTGTAGCCTGCTCTGGTCGTCGTCTGCCGGGGCGGAGATGTCTGCCACGGCCATACAGGCGATGTTTCATCCCTATGCCAACGGCAAGCCGGCGGTGGAGGGCCTGGCTCCCGGAACCCGGATCGGACCAGACTCGTGGCAGGCCGCCCAGGACTATCTGCCAGTCGAAATCCTGGACAAGATCAAAGCTGGCGAACTGGCCTTTGAGGTCCGGGAAACGACCGACCTGCCGGTGAGCGAAGCCTATATCACGGCCACCCAGAACCACGCCGAACACGTACAACTCGGCGCTGACGGCGAACTCGGCAGCTACGTGGCCGGCATGCCCTTCCCCATTCTCGACCCGGCCGATGAACACGCCGGGCTCAAAGCGGCGTGGAATTATCGGCACCGCGACTTTGGCAATATCATGCAGGTTTGGAATACGTTTCGCCTCATAGAAGAATCCGGCTCCGTCAATCGGGAGATCGAAAACTATTATGTCGTGGCCTTCGGCATGCATCGACCGCCAACGGATGGCTCCGACCCCAACATCTGGCAGGAAGAGGGCTTGCTGTATAAGGAATATTACCACATCACCGCGCCGTTTGATCTGAAAAATACGATCAGTCTGAAGCACCGGCATGTACGTGACCAAGCCAAGGATGACGACTGGGTCTATTCCCCGGCCGGGCGCAAGCTTCGCAAGATCATTGTGAAACACGAAGATGCTGCGCTCGACTCGGGCCTGCTGAACGACGATTACTTTGGCTTCTCCGGTTATATCCGCAGCTATACGTGGAAGTTGGTAGGCACGCAGACGCTGCTCGCCCCGGTCGGTGTCCAGGCGGTAAAAACGACCTTTGGCGGGCGTGGCGGCTGGTATCCGGTCGATCCCTGGGAGTTACGCGAGATGATGATCCTCGAAGGCGTGCCAAAGGCCGACGATCATCCGTATGGCAAACGTGTGCTGTATATCGACCGTCAGATGTTTGTGCCCGTTTATACGCTCATGTATGACCGCGCCGGGGCGCATGCCAAGACCCTGTTCGAGCTGTACGGAAACCCGCAGTTCAATCCCGGCAACGAACATGCGCGCGTACCGGTGTGGACCGGCGAGACCATGATTGACTATCAGAGTGCGTTCGGATCGGTCACCGAAGTGACCAAAGTCATCTATAATGAGCCCATACCTGCCGACTTTTTCAATCTCAACAAGATTGTTGCCAGAGGACGCTAGCGGCTCCAGCGGAGAGGCCGGCGGGTCGCTTCCGGCCTCCGACCTTCCCACGACATCCCATCTCGTTATGAACACAATTTATCACAAGGCTCTCTTACGGTCTGGCTGTATTCTCATTGCGCTGTGCCTGCTCTTCCTTGCCCTGCCCCTCTCCTTCGCCCGGGCGGACTTCACCTATGGTGATCTTTCCCTGTCCGGCAATCTGCAAACGCAGCAGATCTTTCGTCACCCGGAACCGGACAAATGGTCGATCATTCAGCAGCGCAACGTCGTACGCCTGCGTCTGGAATATGACTGGATCAAAAACGGCCAAGCCTTCAGCCGTTTCTCCCTGCCGGGCATAGACTACGCCCACTTCGTCGGTCTGTATCGGGGCGTGTATGACAGCGTGTACGATTTTCAGCCGGGTCCGCGCCAGGACGTGTTTCCCTATCGCGGCCCGGCCGGCCGGGACGGCACATTATCCGATCTCTCGCATAAAGCGGCCCACGCCCTGCGCTTTGAGAGCACGTTTCGCGAAGTCTTCACCGACATCGAGTTCGCCCGGATACCCCTGGCCCTGCGACTCGGGCGTCAAATGGTGGTCTGGGGCGAGTCTGACAACCTGCGCCTGCTCGACCGGACCAACGCGCTGGATACCACCTGGCACGGCGGGGGCGTCGGCCAGGAAACCTGGGACGATCTGCGGATTCCGTACTGGATGATACGCGCCACCTATAGTTTTGGGCGGATTGGGAAGTTGAGCGATGTGTATACCGAGTCCTATTGGGTGCCGGGCCTGTGGGTGCCGCTCAAGTTTGGCTTCTCTCCGGGCCGTCCCTGGAGTTCGCCGAGCGCGAATCCGTTTGGGGGGAGTCCGACCGGGGGGAATTTCAGGTTGCTCAACCGCACGGTCCTGGGCCGGCGGGGCAATTACAGCAAAAGCATCGATGAGAATAGCCAGGTCGGTTTTCGTGTGGGCGCGACCACGCCGCAGGGCGTGACCGTGACGCTGAACTATCTGTACCAACGCACGGCCCACGATGACGGCGTCAATACCTCCGGCCTGCGCGGCCTCAACCAGTGCCAACTCGGCGCAGTCGGCTGCGAGACGATAGCGGATGTGGCGCGCAGCAATGCCGCCCTGCTGGGACGCGGCATTCTGCCGGCGGAAGCCTATTATCCCTACACCCATGCGGTCGGCATCTCCGCCAGTTATGCGGACGATGACTATACCGAGGGCGTGTGGCGCATGGAAACGATTTATGAGTTCGGCAAGCCCTTTGCCGATAAACGCAAGCCCATTATGATCCTGGATGAGGCCGAGCGGCCCATGGAGAGCGGCTTCCTGGGAATTAAGAAGAGCGATGTCTGGCAGGCGTTTATCGGCTTTGACCGGCCGACCTGGATTCGCACCCTCAACCGCCGCTCCACGTTTTTCCTGACCTCGCAGGTCTTCTGGCAATATATTCCGACCAGTACCTCCCGTTTTCAGGGGCAAATTTCAGCCACGGATAAAGTCCGCAATTGGGAAGCCGTCGGCACGATTGCCGCCAGCACCACCTATATGCGGGGCAAGCTCCTGCCGGTGGCCTTCTTTGTCATTGACCCGATCAACCACTACAGTTCCCAGCTCGGCTGGGTGGTGGATTACTATATCACTCCCCGGCTGATCGTCCGGCTCGCCCAGAATTATTTCTTCGTGCCCGGCTTTGGTGGCCAAGTGGACGAGAGCTGGGGTTTGGGCGGACTGTATCGCAAGCGGGACGAGACCGTTGTGCGGATGACGTACCAGTTTTAGGGCAAATCGCGATTGTGTGTAGCCGCCCGTCATTCCGGCGGAAGCAGGAATCCAGGCCCCCCGCCGCCCGCTGGATGCCGGATCACGTCCGGCATGACGGAAGCCTCCTGCACGGCGAGAGCTGTGTTCAGATGGGCGGAGCGGGCGGGTTCCAAAGTAGCGGAGACCAGCCCGTAGGGTGTGCCCTGCGCACCAGGAAGCTGGTGCATGGGATGCACCCTACGGTTCTGGAGCGCCGGTCACCCCCTGGGTGCCGTGTTCAGATGGGCGTGGCGGGCGCCGCCACAGGACCGAAGCCCAGGGGCGCCCTCCGCAGGCGGAAGCCCAGGAGGGCTGATCGACGGTCCCTCTCGGACGCTACACTACGGTGTAAATTGCTCTAGTCTTACAGGTCGGCTTAGCCAGCCTACCCGCTACGCCTAATGGTGAACCGCGCTCGTTATTACGCCTCAACCGGCGTATCCGCCAGCCGGCCCCACAGATTCCATGAGGCATCGAAACTGCGCACGGCCGGATAGCCGAGCAGTTGCGTCAGCACAAACCAGGTATGGGCCGAGCGGATGCCAACCGCGCAGTACGTAATCGTTTCCTTGTCGGCGGTGACGCCGTGGCTGGCGTACAGGGCGGCCAGCTCGTCCGCGGACTTGAACGTGTCGTCCTCGTCGAGCGCATCCTCATAATACAGGTGGGTTACGCCCGGAATATGGCCGCCCCGCTCGCTGCCCTGGGGCGGCTCCAGCAGGAATAATTCACCCCGATATTCCTCGGGTGTACGGACGTCCAGCAAGACCTGGTTCTCTTTCCCAACGGCAGCCCGGACGCGCTCCTGTAGCGCCCGCAGGTCCGGGTCGGGTTCTCGGGCGGTGTAGCTCGTTGCCGCAACGGCCGGCAGCTCGGTCGTCAGCGCATGGCCGTCGGCAACCCACTTCTTGCGTCCGCCATTGAGGACACGCACATCCGTGTGACCGACGGATTTGAGAAACCAGAATACCCACGGCGCAACCGCACTATGGTCGCTATAGGCGATCACGGTGGTGTCATTGGCTATGCCCGACTGTCCGCAGAACTGTTCTACTGAGGCTTTATCAAAATTAATGCTCCAGTCCGGTTTGAGCAGTGTCCCGAAGCTGTTCCAAAAAACCGCCCCCGGAATATGACCGGATTCATACGGCGCGGGATCAATATGCGTATCAACGATCCGCACCTTCGGGTCATGCAGATGTTCGGCAACCCACTGTGGATCAACCAGCACCTCAGGATGTGCATAGTCTTTCATTGGTTTCATCTCTCCCTGTTCAGGCTAAAGGACGTGCTCGGCATCCTATCCAACCGGCGACGCTCGGGTCAACGGCGCTGCATGCAAACAGGATAAGCGCAGCTATTTGTGAAAACTGCTTGTCCCATTCTTCCCGAGACGCTAAAGAGGACTCACCTGAAGAGCGCGGCGAGGAGAACACTGTCATGGCTGACGAACGAGACCTACATGTTCCGGCAACCCAGGGCGCGGCCTGCGTGGTCCGGCAGGGGGAAACGATACGCATCGTTGATGTGGCAGGCCAGCAGATCTGCGATTTCGTCTGCTTTCACCTGCATCACCTGGCGGAAAAACTGTCTACCGGCGAAACCGTGAATTTCAATACCCTGACCGGGAGCGGTTCCCTGCATTTCACGCTTGGCAGCAGGTTCTACTCAAATCTCCAGCGGCCCATGTTCGAGATTGTCGAGGACCAGGCCCACGGCGTGCACGACGCCCTGTTTGCGCCGTGCAGCAGCGCGCTGTATGCGGCCGCCGGCGCCCTCAACCACCGCAATTGTCGGGACAACCTCACCGAGGCAGTGGAGCCGTATGGGCTGGGCTATCTCGACGTGCCCGACCCCATCAACCTGTTCCAATACACGCGCGTCCGCTCCGACGGCAGCATCGACGCGCGTCCCGCGGCAACCCAGGCCGGCGAATACGTTGCCCTCAAAGCGCTGATGGATTGCCTGGTCGCGGTCTCGGCCTGTCCGTATGATATAGAAATTGACGGCCAGCGACCCAACGGGGCAGAGTGTACCCCCCTCAGGATTGCATTCGTTTCTGCATAATCAACTCATAGAGAGATAGAAAAAGGAGAAGGACCATGAACGATCAATTTGTGGCGTATCTGCACGAATGTTTTCAGGGCGAGGTATTGGGAGAGGCCCTCGGGGCCACACTCGCCGAAGCGGCGCAGGACCTCGCTCACAGCCAAAAGTGGCGCTTTGTGGAGCAGCTCGAACGCGAGACCAAAGGCCGGATTCGGACTGCGCTCGAAGCCCTGGGCGAAGCGGTCGAGGAAGACCCTGAAAAACGGACCGAGGGAAAAGCCTGGGCCGAGAGGTGGGCCAAACTGTCCTGGTCCGAGGCGATGGATCAGCTGAAACCCGCGCTTGAGAAGTATATCCGTTACTTTGAAAAGCATGAGAAGACAGCCCCATCTGACGGGCTGGCCATCGCACAGCATATTACTCGACACGAGCGCGCCCTGTTGGAGTTCACCCTGCGTGAGATTGAAGGTCAGACGGACAGCTCGGTTGAGCCGATTGAGCGCCTATTGGACAAGCCGCCCTTGGCGGCGTAGGACCCTTTCTACGCTGCCCCCGCCCCTCAAGGGTGAGGGAGCAGGTAGGTCGGATTAGCGGAGCGTAATCCGACACGTCCGGGATGTCGGCTTACGCCTGCGGCTCACCCGACCTACAAGGCTACACTGGGGCAATTTACGATTCCGTATAGCCAGATGGTCCCTGCCTGGATTCTGGCCCCTAGTCTCTGGATGCCGGATCATGTCCGGCATGACGAGAGCGGAACGACATAGCGACAGCCTAGTGTGAAACGCCCCTACTCCAACCCCTCCCGCAGCGGCGTGTGCGCTACCCGCTCCGTCCACGGCTTATACGTATGGGCGTTCTCGGGCGTGATGAGCCGTCCCAGACCGGCAATGAAAGACTCTCCGTGTAAGTCTTCGCCATCAACCAGTACCCGCGCGACCAGCTCGCCGACCGCTGCCCCGATATTGGTAATCTCAATATCCCAGGTTGCGTGCGACCTGCCGGCCCGGACGGCTTCGACCGCCTTTGGACTGCCGTTGCGCGAGACCATTTTCATCTCACCGGAGCGGCCGGCCGCCTCAATCGCAGCGAGGGTGCCCAGCATGGTTTCGTCGTTGAACGGAATCAGGCCGGTCAGGTCCGTAAAATCAGCCAGCAGGCGCTGGGCCGCCTCCCGTCCGCCGGCGGCAACGTCCTGTAGGTTCCGATAGCGTTCCTCAAACGGATCGTTGACCAGGCTGAAGCCGCTCTGTCTGACGCCGTGCACGAGGCCGGTGACAAGCTCGATATCGTCGATGACTTCCGGCCCACCGATGATCGCCACCCTCGCCCCGACGGGCAGGAGGGAGGCCAGATACTCGGCCATATACACGCCGTGATTAAAGTTCGGGTAGACCAGGGAGGCGGCGACCGGATAGCGGGGTCGCTCAAACGAGAAGACCGGAATCCCGTGTTGGCGGGCGGCCTCAACCGCCTCGGCGGGCTGTAGGGGGTCAAGGACGTAGACAACGATGCCGTCCACCCCGGCCTGCATGCCGCGTCGAATCGCCTGGTCCTGTCCGGCTATCCAGTCCGGTCGGCGCACATCGACCGTCAGCGTTCGCAGCTCGATCCCCGACTGTTGCAGACGCTGGTCGAGTCCATGGGCCAGGGCATCCAGACCCGGATGCGCCCCGTATTCCATCACATTCACGTAGAGTACACGCACGGCATCCCCCGCTTTAGAGCCCGACTGATAGCGGTGTGCAGTCTACCCGCTCCGACCAGGGCTGCCAGCTTTCAATATTGTCCAGGGTAATCATCCGGCCAACCGGGCTCATGCTCAAATAATCTTCAAGGCCTTCGCCACCCACCAGATGACGCACAACCAGCTCGCCCAGCGTTGTGCCTATGCCCGAGGCATCCAGGTCCCAGGTACCCAGAGTTTTCCCGGCCCGCACCATCTCGACCGCCTGGGGCGAACCATTCCGGGAGACGATCTTGATATCGCCCACCCTGCCCGTTTCTTCGAGCACGCTCAGGCAGCCCAGCATGGTCTCGTCATTATAGGGAATGAGACCCTGGAGCTGAGACGGAGGGACCTTTTCCAGCAGGCGAAGGGTTGGCTCGCGCGCGCCTTCCGATACATCCTGGACGTTGCAATACTGGGTATCCTCAGGGTCGTTCAGCAAGCGACAGTGGCTGCGTTTCAGCGCGTAGACCAGACCGGCCACTTCTTCTGCATCGTCCACCGTATCCGGTCCGCCGATCACCCCCACGCCGCTGTCCGGCGGCAGAACCGAGGCCAGGTATTCGGCCATGAACACGCCGTGGTTGAAATTCGGGTACACCACGGCCGCGTTGACGGCATAGCGCGGCCGGACAAAGGAAAAAACGGGAATGCCGGCCGAGCGGGCCTGGGCCACCGCCTCACCAAACAGCGTCGGATTGAGGGCATAAATCACGATGCCGTCGACCTGGGCGCGGACCCCGGCCTCGATCGCGGCCTCATATTTTTTGCGCATGTCCGGTTCGCGAAAATCGGCAAACAGCACCGGCATCCGGATATCCGCGGCGTGCAGGACCGATTGCAGCCCGTAGGCGAGCGCGTCTATGGCGGGATTAGCGTCGAGATGAATGGGATTCACGTACAGCACTCGCTTTGTCATGGCCGACCTCGTATTGTGTTTTTCCGCCACGTAGCACGCGGGGGTGACAGGTGCAAGCGTGAGTGTGTTGAGGAGTGGGGAGACGGAATCCCGGGACATCACTTTCGACTTCTTCCCTGGGAGCGCGGGCATCTTGCCCGCAGCCTTCTTAGACCGCCGGGGAAGGAACCCACCCCAGCCTACGGCCACCCCTCCCCGGAGGGGATTTCTTGCGGGCTGGAAGCCCGCACTCCGAACATGTGCTGCAAAAGAGCGCGTTGCTTCCATAGGGAATGGCAAAGAAAGTGTTATATATAGGCAACTATGGACGATTATGAACACAAGCTCAGACAGTTCATTGCCGCCGGCAGTCTTGAGGCCGAACAGCTATCCTTCGAGCAGTCGTGTCACTCGGTGGCCGAGGCGGCGGCGGTGGTCGGCACGGAGCCGGAGAATTTTGTCAAGAATATCTGCATGACCGACACGCAAGGGCAGGTGATTGTCGCCATCGTCAAGGGCGAAGATCGAGCCAGCACCTCACGGGTTGCCAAGGTGCTCCAGACCGAGCGGGTGAGAACCATGACGCCGGATGAAATGCTGGCCAGAACGGGCTATCCGTGTGGCGGGACGCCGTCATTCGGATTTGCCGCGACGTTTCTTATTGATCCTCGGGTCATGCAGAAAGATGAGGTGTATACCGGCGGCGGCTCGGAAACCGCCCTGGTCCGGGTCTCGCCCCAGGTACTCCTGCGGGCCAACGGCGGCAGAGTGGTCCGGGTCAGAAAATAAGGCGGCTGGAAAGAAGCGCTCAAGAGCGGTATGTAGAGCGGGTCAGAGCAGCAATAATCGCCAAGGAGGGCATATGAGCAAACTCACACTCACGACCGTGGGGCCTGACGCCAGCCCGGACGCCTACCTGTCCGCGGTCGAGCGGGACGGTGGGGTGATTATCGAAAACCTGCTTGAGCCCGACCTGCTGGGGCGGCTCAACACCGAACTCGCCGACTATATCGCCACCCACCCGCCCGGCAGTCGCAGCGACGAAGAACTCTGGCAGGTCTTTCATGGCCAGAAAACGATCCGTTTCTGCGGGCTGGCCGCCAAATCAAGGGCATTTATTGAGGTCCTGCTCCACCCCGTACTCAAGGCGTTTGCGGATCATTCTCTTTTGCCCAACTGCGGCTCGTATTGGCTGAACACCTCTCAGACCATGATCGTTGGCGGGGGCGAACCGGCCCAGATGCTGCACCGCGATGAGGCCAACTGGCCCCATTTCCCCTGGCCCGGCCCGGAACTCACCGTCAGTTCGATGTTTGCCCTGAACGACTTCACCGCAGAGAACGGCGCCACGCTCGTCGCGCCGGGCAGCCATCGCTGGCAGGACCCGGCGCGCGAGGCGCAGCCCGAAGAATTGGCCCAGGCCGTCATGCCGGCCGGCTCCGTCCTGCTCTACACGGGCAAAGTCATTCACGGGGCCGGGGCGAACCGTACGCCGGACGCCTGGCGGCACGGGATGCACGTCGGCTTTGTGCTCGGCTGGCTGCGCCCGGAGGAGCACCATTCCCTGGCCGTTCCTTTTGAAGTCGCCCGCCAACTGCCCGAACGGGCCCAGCACCTCCTGGGCTACCGCTCCTATCATCCTCAGCCGTCCGCCTTTGGTGGACGGTTGGGTCTGGTGGACTTCGAGGACGCGGCCCTGGTGGCAGCACAGAGCTGACGTTGGGCCGACCTTCTCCAGCCGGTCTACCGAAACGGCGCTTCCCAGGAGTGCCTACTTACGCAGCCCCATTTTGCGCAGGAGGGGCAACACCTCATCGTGACACATATGCAAGCCTTTGATCGGATCGAAAAAGGATAGCAGCACCCCGCGTTGGCCGGCCTGCTCGTGGACTGCGCGGAGCTGCTCTGCCACCGTTTGCGGGCTGCCACACATCTGATACCCGGTCAGCCCCAGTGCGATCTCACGGTAGGCGTCTTCTCCCACCTGTTCCCGCAGACGTTTCGTGGTATCGCGTTTCCGGTCTGGCGCAAAGGAGTGCGGTTGCGACGTGACCCGCTCCACAAAGGTATCGGCCGCGTCTTCGTCTATCTCTTCGACTAAGCGCTTATAGGTGGCTTCCGCCTGTGTGTCGGTTCCCTCAATAACGACATAGGCATACGTTATGGGGTCAACGCGCCGACCATAATGCGCCGCGCGGTCCCTTACCGTATCCCCGGCCAGTTTCATCTTCTCGATGCCTCCGGAGCAGAACAGCCACTCACAGTGTTTGGCCGCAAACTCGATACCGGCAGGTGAGGACCCGGCGTTGACCAGATACGGCCGCGGCTTACGGGTGGGTTTTGGACTCACATAGGCCCCATAGGATTTGTAGAACTCCCCTTCATAGGTGATCGGCTCCTGGCTCGACCAGGCCCACTTCATGAGGGTGACAAACTCGTCCGCCATTTCGTAGCGCAGATCGTGGTCGGGAAAGGTTTGCCCGAACAAGGCCTGCTCATCTTCGATCCAGCCCGTCACCACATTCAGGCCCCAGCGGCCTTGCGAGAGATAGTCGATCGTCGCCCCGAACTTGGCGAAGTGCAGCGGGTGAAACCCGTATGACACGTGGGCCGTGGAAAAGAGCAGAATCCGACGCGTGAGCGGAGCCAGCGCAGCGGCCGTCGTCAGGAAATCGAGCGAGTCTTCATTAAAGCGCGTCACCCCGCCGTGCCCGAGCCAGCGGCCAAACGGCACCTGGAATTCGAGTCCCATCCGCTCGGCGAACTGGATCAGATACTGGGCCGTGTCCCAGTGCCAGAAGTTTTGATACCGGTCCGGATCGTCGAGCACGGCTTTGGAGATGGTCGCCCCACCGGTCAGGTTCCAACCAAACAGGCCTAATAAGAGCGGATGCGGACTCTCGACCGCAGGCTGCCCGCCCGGATCAAACGGCCCCCGGGTAATCTGGACCCGTTCTCCATAGTGCCCCACTCTGCCCATTCGCCAGTCTCCCGTTACGAATTTCCAAACACTCGCTTAGGTCTCATGGAAGGTTTCCCGTGGCAGGCCACTCAAGTCAACCAGCGCTTCAGGTCCCAGTTGACGAGGAATCGCATCCAGCGCGCACATCGTCTCCACCGCCACCGCCAGACCTTCCATATCAATCAGGCCGGTCGTGTTCCAAATCGGCAAGGTCCGCGTCAATGCCTGCTCGACGGTGGCAGGCTCGTACTCCGGCATATACGCGCAGACCATGGCTTTGGTTTCTTCAGGATAGGCGGTGCAATACTGGGCGCCTTTGAGATATCCCCGTAACAGCTTCCGCAGCAATGTTGGTTGCTCTGCGATAAAATCCTCGCGCGCCACCAACAGCCCCCATTGAAAATGGGGTTTCACTCGACTGGCCGGCTCCACCACTCGCAGCGCTCCCCGCCGCTCGCCCAGGGAGACCCACGGCTCGACTATCAGTTGGGCGCACAGTTCCCCGGAAGCGAGGCCATCAATCTTATTATAGTCTTGCCACAGCTCCCGGTAGGCAACGTCTCGCTCGGGATCAAGGCCGGCCCGCTTCAGCTCCAGCTTCAGGAGATGCCCGTCGCAGCTCCCGCGGGATAACACGCCGACGGTCTTCCCCCGCAGTTCGGCCAGCTCCCGGATTTCCGGGCGGACAACAAACAAGAAGTGATCAAGATTCCCGATCACGCTACTGGCAATAATCTTGCCCGGCAGCACCCCATTGCCAACGGCCGTCAAAAAAGGCGGACTCCCCATCCTGCCGACCTGAATTTCTCCGCGCCCCATCGCCTGCGCCAAGGCGTCTCCGCCGGGTACGACCCGGATGTGAAGCTTGATCCCTTCCTCTAGGAAAAATCCCTGCTGAAGCGCCATCACAAAGGGCCAGTCATGCTGGCCGCCTTGATTGGCATGTCCCCACGTAAAGTCTACGCAGGCCTGCTCTGCCATTGCTTATCCTCCTTGGCTGAGTATGGACAAGAGATATTCGACCACGTTAAGCCTGAGTAGCACCCTTCATGAGGATGTGGAATGTCTCGATTCAGGGGGGAATTATGAGTGCCACTCCGACGCCTTCGATAGCTGCTTCAATTGGACATGGACGAGAAGCGCCACCCATGCCGCGCGTTGAGGCCCCCGCCCACCGCATCCGTGATGATGCCGAGGCCATCGACGTCGCGCGGCGGCTGGCGGAACAGTTTACCGAAGAATCGGCTGTTCGCGACCGGGAGGGCCGTTTGCCGTATCAGGAGATCGATGCGTTTTCGCAGAGTGGTCTGTGGGGGATCAGTGTGCCGCAAACCTATGGCGGCGCAGGGGTGTCCTGCGCCACCCTGGCGGAAGTCACCGCCATTATTTCAGCGGCTGATTCCAGTCTTGGTCAGATCCCGCAAAACCACTATGCCATGGTCGAGGCTATTCGGTTAAGCGAGCGGGAGGATCAGCAGCGATTTTTTTTCGAGCGCGTGCTGGACGGCGACCGCTTCGGGAATGCGATTTCGGAAGTCGGAACGAAAACGCTCCTGGACCTGCAAACCCGCGTCACCGCCCAGGGCGATACATTTCTCCTCACCGGTAAGAAATTTTATTCCACCGGCGCGTTGTTCGCCCATTGGGTGCCGGTCTTTGCCTTCGACGACAATGATCGGCTTGTCATTGCAATGGCGAAGCGAGACGCTCGGGGTTTGACCGTGATCGACGACTGGTCATCATTCGGGCAGCGGACCACGGCCAGCGGCTCCGTCATTCTTCAGGATGTTGAACTGGGGGCATTCGATATTGTCCAGCATCAGGCAGTGTATGAGCGGCCAACCACGATGGGACCCGTCACGCAAATCCTGCACGCGGCCGTGGACGCCGGCATTGCCCGGGCGGCAATCGCCGAGACGATCCAATTCGTGCGGACGTATACGCGTCCCTGGATCGATAGTGGCCAAGAGCATGGCTATGAAGATCCGTATACGATCTCGATGGTCGGGGATCTCAAGATCAAAATACACGCGGTCGACGCGCTACTCGAACGTGCCGGACACCTGACCGACGCGGCTGCGGCGAATCCGACCGATGAGACGGTTGCGGTAGCATCCATTGCCGTGGCGGAGGCCAAGGCGCTATCAACGGAAGTTTCCATTCTCGCCACCAATAAACTCTTTGAGTTGGCAGGCACCCGTTCAACGCTGGAGGAGTACAACCTTGATCGGCACTGGCGCAACGCCCGCACCCACACGCTGCACGATCCCGTCCGGTGGAAATACCACGCGATTGGAAATTACTGGCTCAATAATATCAAGCCGCCGCGTAGCGGCTGGCTGTAATCCGAGGCGCCTGGGGACCCAGGTAGCCGCTTCCAGTATCCTGTAGACGCCGTCATCGGGGATGTGATCGTCCGCAGGCGAGGTATGAATCGGAGCGTCCGCATTGCTTCATACAGCCCAATTTGCGCCATTTGCGGGTAGTGGTTCAGTTTCAAATCGCCCCCGCCCTCTGCCGGCGGAGCACCCCCCTCCCTAGCCCTCCCCTCCAGGGGGAGGGGATGTTTACTCCCTCTCCCCTGGAGGGAGAGGGCTGGGGTGAGGGGGAAAGGCAAACTGAACCACTACTCATTTGCGCTTCTGCTATGGGTATGCGATTTTTACGACACCATGGACCCAGCGCCCCGTCCGGCTGAAGGAGTCAGCATGACGGCCTTACTCACCGACACACTGGCGTCGCCCATCGGTCGCCTGTTGCTCGTATTCGACGCAGGCCGGCTGTGCGCGCTCGACTACGCGGACTGCCGCGGGCGGCTGACCCGCCTGTTGCGGCGGCGCTACCATCAGTTCCGGCTATCGGAAGCCGCCAAACCCCTCGGCGCGACCCAACAGCTCAGGGCCTACCTCGGAGGAGAACTCGCCGCGCTCGACAGCATTCAAGTAGACCCAGGCGGGACGCTGTTTCAGCAAAAAGTCTGGGCGGCTCTGCGAGGCATTCCACCCGGAACAACTCGAACGTACAGTGCATTGGCCAGGCAATTAGGCGCGCCACAGGCATATCGAGCCGTCGGCAGGGCGAACGCCCTCAACCCGATCTCCATTGTCGTCCCCTGCCATCGTCTCATTGGTGCCAACGGCGCACTCACCGGCTATGCCGGCGGGTTGGAACGCAAACACTGGCTGCTTCGGCACGAGGGGGTATGAATATGAAAATTTTTGTGACGGGCGCGACCGGCGTCATCGGCCGGCGCGCTGTTCCCCAACTCATCCGGGCCGGGCATCAGGTGACCGGTGTTGCCCGCACCGACCAGAAGGCGGCGCTCCTGCGTCAGTTCGGCGCAATCCCGGTTCGGGTCGATCTGTTTGACACGGCGGCGCTGACGCCGGTGCTGACCGGCCACGATACCGTCGCCAATCTGGTGACCAATGTTCCGCCGCTGGAGCGGGCGCTGGAGCCGACCGCCTGGGACATGCATAATCGCCTCCGCAACGAGGCGGCCCGCAGTATGACCCGAGCGGCCGCCGAGGCGGGCTGTCAGACGTTTATCCAAGAGTCGATTACCTTTCCGTACGCGGATAAAGGCGCGGAGTGGATTGAGGAAACCGCTGCGGACAACTGCCCGCCGGAGATGGCCAGCAGCCGCGTGGCAGAGGAACAGGCCGCTTGGTTCAGCGAAAATGGCGGACGAGGCATCGTGCTGCGCTTCGCCCTGTTTTACGCCTCTGACAGCTCGCATACCCTGGAATTTCAGGCCGCAATCCGTGCCGGCCGGTCGCCGTTTCTGGGCGACCCGACCAGCTATATGAGCCATATTCACGCCGAGGATGCCGCGGCGGCCGTCGTGTCCGTGCTCAATGCCCCCGCCGGTATCTATAATGTTGCCGATGACCGGCCGCTGACCCGTCAAGACTTGGCTGCTGCCATTGCCGAGTGTGAAGGGGTGGCGTCGCCTGCCCCACCCGAGCCCATACCAGGAGAGCTGCCGGGGAGTCTTGAAGCCTTAACCCGCTCGCAGCGCATTTCCAATAAGCGCCTGAAACAAACCACAGGCTGGACCCCTCGCTATCCCAGTGTGAGAGAGGGCTGGCCTCAGATTCTCAAGAGCTGAATAGGAGGTAGCCATGAATGTTGATACGCGTCTGCGAGTCGGTCTCTGGTTTCTGGTTGTGAGTGGTGTCATGGTTGGCGCCTGGGCACAGTTCTTTCCCCAGGCATTCTACGATAGTTTTCCCGGCCTGGGCCGCAGTTGGGTTTCGGTTGATGGGCCGTTTAATGAACATCTGGTTCGGGATGTGGGCGGCCTGTATTTAGCCCTGAGCGCGGTGACCCTGATTGCGATTTTTGCCCAAACCCGCGAAACGGTTCTGGCCGCCGCCCTCGGCTGGCTCGTCTCTCAGATTCCGCACTTCGCCTACCATATGATGCATTTGCACGTGTACACTTCGACGCTGGACAAGATCGGGAATGTGATTACGCTGGGCCTGCTGGTTCTGGTACCTGCGTACGTGTTTGTGCGAGCGATTCGCCACAAACCGCAATACCGGATTTGATGACGATTTCTCCTTACCCTGGAGGGTTCTATGATCCTGGAGCGTCGGACAGCCACTTCGAGTGATACGGCATTTGCCCGCACCACTCATCATGAAGCATTCCGCGACGTCGTCTCTCGTCAATTCGGAACGTGGGATGAAGCGCTACAAGATCGTTTGTTCGAGGAGGAATGGATACCGGACAAATTTGAGATTATCCTCTGTGATAACAATCCCTGCGATTTCCTTTCAATAGAAGACCATCCCGATCACATCTATGTGAGATGGATCGCGATTACCCCCCCCATTTCAAGGGCGCGGTATTGGCTCTCGACTCCTCAACGCGGAGATGCAACGCGGACGGGACACGAAGTCTCCACTCCGGCTTCAAGTCCTCAGAGAGAACCGGGCCATCGAGCTCTACCGCAGGCTTGGTTTCAAGGAATGTGGCGCGACCGAGAGGCATATCCGCATGGTCTGGGAAGCCTTGTAGGTCGGCTTAGCCGTGGGCGTAAGCCGACACGGCCGCGCTTGTCGGATTACGCTGCGCTCATCCGACCTACTGACTACTGCGCGAAGGCGTCCAATGCGGCCCGGACACTCCGGTCCAGGTCTCCGTCAATGGCCATCGGATAGAGAATGGAGTACGTCGCCCCGGCTTTTTCAAACGCTTCCGCCTGGTCTCGGCACTCTTGCGGAGTGCCGACAAGAGCGCATTCGGCCGCCATGCGTTCGGACACGGCATCAGCCGCACCGGCCGGGTCTCCCGTGAGCGCGGCATCCATGATTTGGGCGGCTTCCCGCTCAAAGCCGTGCCGCGCAAAAATGCGATTGTAAAACGGCATCTGGCCGTAAAAGGCTAACTGTTGTTGAACCGAGCGGAGCGCCAGGCCACGATCGTCACATACGCAGCAGTGGACGATAGGCGCAATCTCTACGTCGCGGGGCGAACGACCGGCTTTCTCCGCCCCGGCCGCAACACCCTCAACAATTTCTTTCAACATCGTCGGGCCGTATTGGGCCGGAATACTCCCGTCGGCGAGTTCGCCGGTCAGCCGAATACTCTTGGGCGATACGCCAGCGAGATATATTGGGATTTTTCGGTCGGCCTTCGGGATGGGCAGACCCGCAGCTCCAAGCTACGACAGTCCGGGATGATCGCCATGAAAGACACTTTGCAGCTCTCCAATATAGGAGCGCATCGCCGTCAGCGGTTTGTCCATGGGCAGGCCATACGCCTGGTTCAGGGCAGCATGACTCGTTCCGAGCCCCAGGAAGAGTCGGCCGGGGGCAATCTCTTCAATCGTCAAAGCGTGCAGAGCCGCCTGGAGGGGTGGATGGAGAAAGATATTAAAGATCGCGGTGCCAACCTGAATCCGGGCAGTCACGCTCGCCAGGTGTTGGGTGAGCGCCAAGGCGTCGGAGGCCGCTTCGGTGACCAGGAAATTCCGAAAGCCACGCTCCTCAGCCATCTTTGCATACTCGGTCGCACGCCCCAGCGTAACGCCGGTCGATCCGGTGAACAGCAACATCCCAGGTGTTTGCATATCTCCCCCTTATTGTCGCTCTTCCGCCAGCGAGGCTGCCCACGGCCTCACTGACGATTAGTTAGCGTATAATTACTCTCACCCTGGTGTAAACCTCGTCCGCCTCTTTGCTGGGCCTTGAGGGGCCTCGCCGAAGCAATTTATTTAAATGTAGGATATCGGTTGTCCGGTCTGGGGCGGACACCCTCCCCTGTCCACTTTTGGTAGGCAACCAGACCAGATAGATTCTTATGATGGGAAAACGCCTCGGACGCAGATGGTGCCTCGGCAGCGTCTTGATCCTGCTCCTGGGGGGGACGGGCTGGTCCGCACCCCTCGACGGCCCGACCGTGTATGAAGGGGCGTGTGAGAGCTGTCACGGACAAGATGGCCGGGGATCACCTGAGGGCACCGGCCTGACCGTTCCGCTGCCGGATTTTACGGACTGCTCGTTCAGCAGTCGTGAACCCACAAATGACTGGACCGCTGTCATTGCCAAGGGCGGCGCCTTCATGGGCCTCTCGGATCAAATGCCCTCCTTTGGCGAGGTCCTCAGCCCGGAAGAAATGCGGACTGTCTTAACCTATGTCCGAAATTTTTGTCAGGAAGAGGGCTGGCCGCCCGGCGACCTGAATTTCCGCCAGCCCCTCTTTACGTCCAAAGCGTTTCCGGAAGATGAGGTGGTGCTCGAACAGGAATTCGTCAAAGGCAAGCACGGCACAAAAGAATGGACCACAACCCTCGCGTATGAGCAACGGCTGGGCGCCCGCGGTCAGTGGGAGCTCAGCCTGCCGTATACCGTCAGGGAAACCCGCGAGAAGACGACCGAGGGCCCGGGCGACCTGGCACTCTCCTACAAACACGTCCTGTCTGTTCACACGGAAAAGAACGCGCTGACGGCTGCCAGCCTCGAAGTGGTTGTTCCTTCGGGCGACCACGACCGCGGACTCGGCGACGGCACGTTCACGTTCGAGCCCTCCTTTTTGAGCGGGATTGCGCTGCGCCAGTTCGTATTCCAAAACCAGCTCCAGGCGGTTCTTCCGCTCAACGAGGATAGAGCCGCTCGACAGATGCGCTATCGAATCGCCGGGAGTTATCTGCCCTCGCCATTCAGACCCAGCCTGGTCCCCAGCCTGGAGGTCGAGTTCCGTCATAATCTGCAAGGTGAGAGCAACAATGTGCTCCTCCTGACGCCTCAACTCTATACCAGTCTGCGCCTTCGCGGTCATGTCGCCTTACGTGTTGGCGCCCAGATTCCCATAGCCGGGACAGATCCCTTTCATTATCGTATCGGCGCCGCTCTCGTCTGGGACTATCTGGATGGCGGGCTGTGGTGGTAAGGGACAGACATTTTCGGCTCTGGAGAACACGAGGGGAAAGAATATGGATGCGTCCCAATCGGCTCGGGAACCTGACAGACCTGAGCTGACAGACAAAGCTGTCCGATATGCGCCGCTCCAGGCCATCCTGTCTCGGCATGAGCGTCATCCGGCTGGCGGCAGTACGATTCGAGAAGTCGTGTTTGGCGCCAACGATGGCTTGATCTCCAGCCTGGCTTTAGTCTCGGGAATGGCCGGGGCGACCCCGAATCGGAGCGCCATTTTAATAGCCGGTCTGGCCGGCGTCGTTGCCGGCACGGTCTCAATGGCGATTGGCGCTTTTGTCTCGACCAAGAGCGTGCGCGAGTTTCAGGAGTCGGAAGAGCAACGCGAGCGGTATGAAATCGAGCATGTCCCCGAATTGGAACGGGAGGAACTGGCGGAAATTTACCGCCAAAAGGGATTTGCCGGGGCAGAGCTGGAGCGGGTGCTGGACCGTTTAACCGAAAATCCCGAGCGCTGGTTACGGGTGATGATGGCCGAGGAACTCGGGCTGGCCGGGGAGGTTCTGAATCCCTACATGGCCGCCCTGGTCATGGGGATTGCCTTTGCCCTCGGCGGCATAGTCCCGGTGATGTCCTATTTTTGGAGTGAGGGGACGGTCGCGCTCGTCACCTCGGTTGGGCTGACAGCGGTCGGGCTGTTTGGCGTCGGGTGCTGGAGAGGCGTGCTGGCGAACAGCAGTTGGTTGAGAAAGGGACTGGAAATGGTCGGCTTGGGCGGGCTGAGTTTTATCCTGTCTTATGGGATAGGCTGGCTGCTCGGCGTCTCGATCTGAGCGCCCAGCCTCCTTTGTCGGCTAGAGCCAACGCCGCCCGCGGGATGCCGGATCACGTCCGGCATGACGGTAGCCCCCGGCACGGCGAGAGCGTAGCGAGCAGGTCGGATTAGCCCAGCGTAAGCCGACAAGTATGGCCATGTCGGCTTACGCCTTCGGCTAAGCCGACCTACAGGACTGCGCGCTTCCTCCAGGCGATTTCGCAGCCTAGCATATGTGCGCTATACGAAACACAGCCGCCGCTGAAGGCGGGCAGGAACTCGGGAGGACAGCAATGGCTGACGACACGAGGGTCACGACGGATGAAGCCGAGCAGGTCGTGGAAGCCGCACGCGCCCTGGACCCACAGATTCGGGCCGCAGTCGGGGAAATGGAACAGGGCCGCCGTTTACCCGCCGCCATTGTGCGGGCCATGCAGCAGGCCGGCGCCTTTCGGATGACGATGCCGCGCGAGTGGGGCGGCCCGGAGGCTGACCCGCTGACCCAGGTGCGGATAGTCGAAGCCCTGTCTTATGCCGACGGCTCGGTCGGCTGGTGCTCCATGATCGGCTCGGACGGGGGTTATTTCAGCGCGTTTCTGGACCAGGCGGTCGCCCGCGAGATGTATGCGGATATTAATGCGGTCACCGCCACGGTGCTGCGCCCGTCCGGCCGGCCGCTGGCAGTCAGAGACGGCTACCGGGTCAGCGGGCGCTGGAAGTTTGCCAGCGGCTGTCAGCACAGCACCTGGATCGCCAACGCCTGCGCGGTTTTTGAGGGTACGACCCCGCGGCTGAGCAAAAGAGGCAGCCCGGAGGTGCTGGTGTGTTTTATGTCCACGCCCGAGTGTGAGATCATCGATACCTGGACAACCACCGGGCTGCGCGGGACCGGCAGCCACGATGTGGAGGCCAAAGAGGTGTTTGTCCCCGCGGAGCGGACCTTTAACCTGGCCAGGCCGGTCAGCCGGCGCCAGCGCCCGTTGTACGCCCTGCCCTCGCTGTTTCTCTCCAATCTGCCCGGCGTGCCGCTGGGTATTGCCCGGAGTGCGATTGACACGCTGGTTGAGTTGGCCGGCCATAAACCCATGATGTTCGGCACGAATATGCTGTGCGAGGAGGCGCATATCCAGGTCGCCGTGGCCCAGGCCGAGGCGCTGTTAGGCTCGGCCCGCAGCTATCTGTTCGAGGTCATGGGCGACCTGTGGGCAACCCTGTGCGCGGGCGACCCGCCGTCCCCCCGGCAGCGGGCCGGCTACCGTCTGGGCATGACCCATCTGACCGCTTCCTGTGTCCGGGCGGTGGCGCTGATGTACAAGGCCGGCGGGGGTTCGTCCCTATACGCCGGCCATCCCTTGGACCGGCATTTCCGCGATATCCATACCCTGAACCAACACGTCGTCGTGTCCCAGAAGACCTACCAGTCCGCGGGACGGATGTTTCTCGGGCTTGAGCCGGGCGAGCCGTTTTTCTAGGAGCGCCGGCCGACAGGGGCCTGTCATCATTTTAGGTATAAGGAGCGGTTGGAATGAAACATTTTCTTGGATTGCTTGTCCTGTGTTGTTGGGCCGGTGCGGGCTGGGCGGCCCATGCGCAGGGCCCGACGAAGGAAACGGTCCTGCGTTGGGCCGAGACCGCTCGGAGCGCCACCCCCGCATTCCGGGCGGGCGAAACGGTAAAACTCGGTGACCTGGAGCAGGTCCACCCGTTTCTTCCGCCCGGTTATGTTGAGGAATACAATTTTCCCGAGGTCGAGTTTGCGATAAGCCGGACGGGCGATTATCCGCCCCACCCGGCCTATCGCGCGGCCACGGAAAAATTCGCCGGCCAGACCCGACTGACAGCCGACGGCGCTCTTGAAAACCATGTCGCCGGTCAACCGTTTCCCAACGCCAGCCTGGATACCCAGGACCCGGAGTCCGGGCTGAAGGCCGCCTGGAATTTTAATTTCCGCTGGCAGCACTACGGCCAGCGCGTGGATAGATATGCCTATGTATTAGTCCAGGGGGGTGGCACGCACGGACCCATCGCCGACCTGCCCGAGGAGGTGATTCGGGGAACGGGCGGGCGGATCGAGCGGGTCCTGTGGCAGCGCTACCAGCGGGTGTACTTCAGCCATCTGGCCATGCTGCCGGCGAGCGGCTATACCTTCCCCGCGCCCGAGGCCGAGCAGTTCGAGTTTAAGGATTACTCCGAATTTCTGGCTCCCTACGAGCAGCGCGGACAACGCACCGTCATCCAGCGGCCGGCCGACCCGCATCTGGCCGACCAGGCCTGGTCGTACTCACCCTCGCTCCGCCGCGTCCGTCGCTTTTCCGCCGAAGAACGGGCCGACTCGTTTGCCGGCACCGACACCACCCTGGACGACTTCTATGGCTTCTCGGGCCACCCGCTGGACTACACCTGGACCTTCCACGGCTGGAAGGAGGTCCTCCACGTCATGAACTCGCGCTATCGGTATCCGCACTACTACGGCCCCAACGGCTGGCTTCCCTATGACCGCTGGGAGTTGCGGCGGTGTGCGGTGGTCGAGATGGTTCCCAAGGACCCCAGACACCCCTATAGCAGCAAAGTGCTGTTTTGGGATGCCCAGACCTACCGGACTGCGCTTGCCCTCGCGTTTGATCGGGCCGGCAAGCTGTGGAAGGTCTGGCAGCCGCAGAACTCCTGGTCGGAGGACACGGTCGAACAGCCGAATCCCGACCGAGGCACCTTTATCGCCCGGTACGAGGGAGTGCCCACCATCGACCTGCAAAACAGGCAGGCCACGCTCTACATTACGTTTGAGATGGACTATCCCGCGCTGGCTCCGGTCGATATCGAGGGCCTGTTCGATCTCAATAAGCTCACGGAAGGACGGCGCTAAGAAGAGGAAGAGGTTCTCGCCATGACGGCAAAACGGATTCTCCTCCAGGACCTGCCCACTCTTGCCGGCCAGGAGGTCGGCGTATCGGACTGGTATCTCGTCACCCAGCGGGCGGTCGATGCCTATGCGGCGGCAACGGATGACCACCAGTGGTTTTGCGAAGACGTGGAGCGCGCGAAAAAAGAGTCGCCCTTTGGCGGGACGGTTGCGCCGGGCTATTTTATCCTGGCCCTGGCTCCGGGGCTGCTGAAAAAATCTGGTATCTCCAGGGGGCGCGGCTCGGCATGAACTATGGCATCAATCGCCTGCGCTTTCCCGCTCCGCTGCGCGTCGGCAGCCACGTCCGTCTGCGACTGAGTGTCCGGAGCGTCAAGCCTGTTCAAGACGGGCAGGAAGCGACCTTGGCCCTGTCGTTTGAAGTGAACGATGGGAAGAAACCCGCGTGTATTGCCGAGACGGTGTATCGCTATCTGGGCTGAATTCCCCTCTCAAATCTTACGGAGAAATTCTTCACCCGCGCGCTGCTTTGGTCCAGAATGACCGACCTCTCTTTTGGGCCTGACAGCGCACTGGAGCAATGTGCGGTTGCATCATCCGGCAAACGCAGGCATCACCCTGTCGCCAATGAGTCGCACTGACGCCACTATTCGTCATTGCTGTCGGGATCGAAACCATAGTGCGTTTTGAGAGAGACATGTGTGTCCAACCGGCCGGACAATGCGCCGCAGGCCTACCTCCGCAGGCCCATCTGGCGCAGCAGCGGCAGCACTTCATCATGAAACATGTGTAAGCCTTTGATCGGATCGAAAAACGACAGCATCACTCCCCGCTGTCCGCCCTTCTGGTGTACCTCACGCAGCTGCTCAGCGACTGTCTCTGGGCTGCCATAGATATTATGGGCGGTGAGCCCCAGGGCAACGTCGCGATACGCTTCCTCGCCCGTCTGCTGCCGAATCCGGGTGTCGGGCGCCCGCCGCCGCTCGGGCGCAAACGAGTGGGGCTGCGCCGTCGCCCGCTCGATAAACGTATCCGTGGCCTCTTCGTCAATCTCGGCTGCCACCCAGTCGCGGACCTCCTTCGCCTTGGCATCGCTCCCCTCGATAATGACGTACGCAGTGGTGAGTGTGTCTACCTGGCGTTGGTAGTGGCGCGCGCGTTCCTGTACCGCATCCGCTGCCGCCCGTATCTTGTCTACATTCCCGGAAGAGAACAGCCAGTCACAGTGCTTTGCGGTAAACTCGATGCCCGCCGGTGACGATCCCGCATTCACAAGATACGGGCGCGGCTTGCGCACCGGCTTGGGGCTGACATACGCCCCGTACGACTTGTAAAACTCTCCCTCATACGTAATGGGCTCCTCACTCGCCCAGGCCCACTTCATCAACGTCGTGAATTCGTCTGCCATCTCATAGCGTAAATCATGGTCGGGAAACGTCTGTCCGAACAACGCCTGCTCATCTTCGATCCAGCCTGTCACAATGTTGAGCCCCCATCGCCCCCCCGATAAGTAGTCGATCGTGGCCCCAAACTTGGCAAAGTGGAGCGGGTGAAAGCCATACGTGACGTGAGCCGTGGAGAAGAGCAGGATCTGCTGCGTGAGGGGCGCCAAGGCCGCCGCAGTAGTCAGAAAATCGAGCTGATCCTCATTAAAGCGGGTCGGGCCGCCGTGGCCGAGCCAGCGCCCGAAGGGCACTTGGAACTCAAACCCAATACGCTCGGCGAACTGGACCAAATAGCGGGCGGTATCCCAGTGCCAGAAGTCACGGTAGCGCGCAGGATCCGCCTGAACCGCCTTGGAGATAGTGGCGCCACCGGTGAGGTTCCAGGCGAACAAGCCGAGGACGAGGGGATGGAGGCTGTCTACCCGGGGTTGCCCGCCAGGGTCGAAGGGGCCACGGGTAATCTTCACACGCTCGCCATACACGCCGACTTTGCCCATATCGCTCTCTTCCGGGTGCAACAATGTCTGGCGCCGTTGTCACCCGCGCATTCTTTCCTCTCCCTCTTAGTCTATGACCACCTGGTGTGCAATCTTCAGTTGGACATGGTAGGGGAGACGAGGCAAGGTTGGGCAATATGACCGCACACGTTCAGGATGTCGTCATCATTGGAGGAGGCATTAGTGGCGCAGCCGCCTGCTATGAATTAGCCCGGGCCGGTGTGTCTGTGATGCTCGTTGAAAAAGGTTCGCTGGCGAGCATGGCCTCGGGTTTGAGCTTGGGCGGCGTACGACAGTCTGGCCGAGCTGCGGCTGAGTTGCCTCTCGCCCAGGCTGCAATCCGTCGCTGAGAAAATCTGGCGAATGAACTGGAAGCCGAGACTGGGAGCGTGGTTTGACTTGCCACCACGACCGCGCCCCCGGTCTCGGACCCTCCCATATCCAAGTTATGCGGAGTAAATGCCCACAGCGCCCGGTGGCTCTATAAGGGTACTCTCAGGGACATCCTCGCCTGACATATAGATGTTTCGAGGATCATTGCGGATACGAATCTTTTCTCGTTCGTGGGGCATCATGTGAGAGGGAAGGCAGCGGTCTACCATATGGTCCGCATCACAATACAAAGGTCTCTGGGGAAAGAGGTCCCACAGCACGAACACGCACAGGGCCATAAGCACGCACCCACATCCGAAAATGATGTATGAGGCATTCACGCTGAAAATCCTTAGAAGGAGACCAGCACGCCTGCGTCGATTGTGCAAACGACCCCGTTACGACCCATCCTGCAACAGGTGCTGGGCACAGCCAGCGCCGACTTTTCCGGCCGTCAAGAGGTAGGCGGCCGGCTACTGATGAACGCGAGAGTTGGGCCCTGGCAGGGGTTGCCGCATGAAGAACAGCTTGCCGCTCGTGTCATAGCGACAATCAGTGACCGTGTGGCTGAGGTGTTGCCGGCATTTGGTCAGGCAAAGATTGACCGGGTATGGAGCGGGCTGCTCGATATCACGCCGGATGGCCTCCCCGTTATTGAGCGAACCTCAGAAGTCGACGGGCTCGTCATTGCTGCCGGTTTTTCTGGGCACGGCTTTTGTTTGGGCCCTATGATCGGACAGTTCATTTGCGAACTCACAGTCGAGAAACAACCTGCAATCCCCCTCCAGCCTTTCCGGCGCGGGCGTTTTACCGATGTGACAGGATCGCAGGAAGCCGAACATGAGAGCAGCCAGAGGGATAGAGGTGGTTAGCAATGGCCCCTCTTCATGGCGCAAGCACTAACTTCCCAAACACTTTTCCCGCAACGAGATCCCGGAGCGCCTGTCGTGCTTCCACTAATGGATAGCTCTTATGCACCATGGCTTTGACCTTCTGGTCTGCGAACAATGGAATGAGGGCGTTGGCAATAGCGGGGATGAGGGTAACCGAGTTCGGCAAGGCCATACCGTATATCGTGGCTTCCTTAAATAACGCCGCGCCGGTCATAAACGTCGCCTCAGGCGCTTTACCGGTTCCGGTGCCAATGAGGACGATGCGGCCGTGTCGGCCAAGCGCGCTGAAGTCTCGAGCAAAATTATCAGCCGCAACATTCTCGATAATGACATCCACGCCTTTGCCGTCCGTCAGGCTTTGCACCTCAGCCGCAAAGTCTTGCTCTTTGTAATTCAGCGCGATATCCGCACCTAACTCTTTTGTTCGTTCGGCCTTCTCCTGGGAACCAACGGTGGTAATCACCCGCGCCCCAGCCGCTTTGGCGAGCTGTATGGCCGCGACACCAACGCCACCGCCCCCGGCCGAGATGAGGACGGTCTCCCCCTCTTTGAGTTGTGCCTTGTGATGGAGAGCGATATAAGCGGTGTAGAACGGGACCGGGATTGCTGCTCCTTCAGCAAATGAAAGGTTGGTCGGTAGCGGAAAGGTTTCGTTCGTTGGCAGGCAGGCTTTTTCCGCATAGCCACCCCCGTTCAGCGAGCGGCCAAAGACACGCTCTCCAACCCGGACGTGGCCCACTCCCGCACCAATCGCTTCGACCTCACCCGCTACATCCGTACCTGGGATATACGGAAGTGGAAGCGGTTGCGGATACTTTCCGGACATGCGTACCAGGTCGGCAGGATTGATCCCGGTGGCTTTGACCCGGATGACCACGTGACCTTCTCTCAGCTCAGGATCAGGCGCTTCTTCAAGACGCAAGTTTTCCGGGCTACCAAACTCGGCCAGACGCATGGCTTGCATATATATCCTCTCAGTCTTTCCCTCGGAGATTTTTGAGGCGCGCGATCTGCATCTGGCCGGACACGGCGGAGATACGGGCAATCAGCGGCAGGTTCTGCAAATAATGGTGGGCGGTCACATGATGATCCCCCACCCAGACGGAGTGAAAGCCGACCGCGCGGGCCACCCCGGCGCACTCAGGCACATCCCGCACACACTGCTGCGGGTCGGCGCTGGCCGGATGAGCCGTGGTGAGAGACAGTCCAAAGCGTACTCGTGGCGTGTTCATACTCTCCTCCTGTTCCCCGGCTCAGGCCACCCCCGGCGAGCCGGGTCCCGTTTTGCATGACGCACCTGCGCACCCGCGTCAAGAGAAGTTTGTCTGTCATGGCTCGCTCGTAGTGACTCGCCCCGGTGTTTATGCCATGCTGAAAAGCGGTTGAGGGATCATGCGCATAGACATTTTGCAGCCGGACCAGGCACGCTCTCTCTCGGCATAGTCTCTCCGGACAGTCACTCATGCATACCCGTCACGCTCATCCGCACCCCGCCCCCCGCGCGCCGTCCGGGTCTCAGTCCGTTCCGCTGTTCCTGGTGGTCGGCTGTCTGCTTTTCGGCGCCTGTCAGAAAACCGCGGAGCCGTCGCGCAGTCCGACGCCGCCGCCCATCCCCGTCCAAACGCTGACGCTCACGGCCCGGCACCTGCCACGCACGATTTCGGCGGTCGGCGGGCTGGAGAGTCCCCAGACTACCCAGGTGACCGCCGACCGGAGCGGCAAGATCGTCTTTCTCGATATCCCGGAAGGCCAGGAGGTTCGGCAGGGCCACGTCCTGGCGCGGATCGATGCGGCCGAGGCGCAGGCCGCGGTTGACGTCGCCCAGGCCCAGTATCAGAACGCCCAGGCAACCCTGGAGCGGCTCAGCACGCTGCCGCCCAGGGCGCGCTCCCAGCAGGCGCTGGACAACGCCCAGGCCGCCGTCCGCACGACCAAGGGAGAGCTGGACGAGGCGCAAACGATCTTACGCAAAATGACCCTCCGCGCCCCCTTCGGCGGTCGCCTGGGCCTGCGCCGGGTCAGCCTGGGCGCCTATCTGGAGCCCGGCGATGCCGTGGTCCGCATCACCCAGACCCATCCCCTGCACCTGGTCTTCAGCCTGCCCCAGCACCATGTGTCCGCCCTCAAAAACGGCCAGCCCATTCGCGGGGTCGCCGGTCAGTGTACGGGTCGCTTCACGGCGACCGTCAGCGTGATAGACCCCTTCCTCAACCCGGCAACGCGCTCGGTCACGGTCCAGGCCCTCGTCCCGAACGAAGCGGGCAGCCTGTTGCCCGGCATGGCCGCGGCCTTACGCCTCGAAGTCGCCACGGTCTCGGACGCGATTGCCATTCCCCTGGAGGCCGTTATTCGGCAGGGCACGAAGCGGCTGGTGTATACGCTACAGGACGATAATCGGGTCGCGAGTCAGTACGTCCAACTCGGACAGTTCGCCCGGCAGCAGGTTGAGATTCTCAGCGGGCTCAAGCCCGGCGATACCGTTATTGTTGCCGGCCACCAGAAACTGCGGCCCGGCGCCAGGGTGCAGCCCGCCCCGTATGAACCGGTTGAGAACACCAATCTGGAGCTCGGGGCGAGCGATGCGCTACTGACGACGTGTGATTTTTAAGCCATGATTCTTTCCGAGCTGTGCATTACCCGGCCGGTGCTGGCAACGGTGCTGAGCCTGCTCATTGTCCTGGCCGGGACTGCCGCCTTTTTGTCCATCCCGGTTCGCGAATACCCCGATATCGACAACCCGGTGGTCTCGATTACCACGACCTATGTCGGGGCCAGCCCGACGACGGTCGAAAGCACCCTCACCGAGCCGCTTGAACAGTCCCTCAACGGCATCGAGGGGGTGCGCAATATCACCTCGATCAGCGGTTTCAGTCGCAGTTCGATTACGGTCGAGTTTGTTGCCGGGCGCGATATTGATCTGGCCGTCACCGATGTCAGCAACGCCATCCAGCGCGCGTTTGACGATATTCCGCAGGAAGCCGAGCGGCCGCTTGTCGCCAAGTCCGGGGCCAATACCTTCCCGATTATGTGGATCGGTTTGCAGAGCGAGGCCTACTCGACCGAAGAGCTGACCGATATTGCGGATCGTATCGTCAAGCCGCCGCTCCAGATTCTGCCCGGCGTGGCCGAGATATTTATCGGCGGGCGGAAATACGCCATGCGCATTTGGCTCGACCCGGCGAAAATGGCCCTGCACGGCGTGGACCCGACCGATATTCGCCGCACCATTATTGAGAACAATCTCCAGGTTCCGGCGGGTGAGGTCGAGGGCACCACCCGGAAATTTACCGTCCTGGCGGATGCCCAGATCGCCGACCCGGCCGTATACGAAAATCTCATTATCCGCGAGGAGGGTGAGACCCGGGTGCGCCTCAAGGATATTGGCTGGGCCGAACTGGGGTCCGAGAATTATAATGTCCTCACCCGCCTCAACGGCCGCCCGACGGTCGGCGTCGGCATCGTCCGCCAGTCACGCTCCAACCAGCTCGAGGTCTCGGCCGCCGTGCGTCGCCGCCTGCCGGCCATTCGGGCGGCCTTACCCGACGGAGTCGATCTCCGGGTCGCGGTCGATAGTACCATCTTTGTGCGCGCCTCCCTGGCCGAGGTGTGGTTTACCCTGGGGGTGGTCTTTGTCCTGGTGGTGGTGGTCAACCTGGTCTTTCTCCGTTCCGCGGCGACGACAATTATCTCTTCGATTGCGATTCCCGTCTCTCTGGTCGGCACCTTTGCCGTCATGCTGGCCCTCGGCTTTTCGGTCAACGTCCTCACCCTGCTCGCCCTGGTCCTGGCGATCGGTCTGCTGGTCGACGACTCCATTGTGGTCATGGAGAACGTCTACCGCCGCCAAGAGTTGGGCGAAACGCGCCAGGTCAGCGTCCGCCGCGGGGCAAAAGAAGTCGGCTTTCCGGTCATCGCCACCACCGTGTCTCTGGTTGCCGTGCTCATTCCGCTCTCGCTGTTGACCGGCAACCTGGGTCGGCTCTTTCGCGAGTTTGCCCTGACCATGGCCGCCAGCGTCCTCATCTCGACCTTTGTCGCCCTGACCCTGGTGCCGATGCTGTGCGCGCAGTTTCTGACGGTGACGGCAACGCATGGACGCTTCTACTACGTGCTGGAGCCCTTCTTCGCCGGCCTCAACCGGGGCTATGCACGAGCCCTCCGCTGGGCCCTCCAGCATCGCCTGTCCATGGGCCTCTTTCTGGTGGCGACCATAGGCTGCGGCCTGCTGCTGCTGCAAGCCATTCCCGCCACGCTGGTCCCGACCGAGGACCGGGGACGGATTATCACGGTGATTAAAGCGCCCCAGGGCTCGACCCTGGCCTATACCGCCCAGACCCTGGACCGGGTGGAAAAACGCATCCAGCACATTCCAGAGGTCGAGGCATTCTTCGAGGCCATCGGGCTGTCTATCGGCGGGCCGCCCAACACCAGTGACGGCATCCTCTTCGCCCGCCTGACCGATTGGAAAAAACGTAGCGTCAAACAGCAGGCTCTTATCGCTCAGCTCTTTCCCGAGTTCTTCGCCATGACCGGCGCGCTGGTCTTTCCGATTAACCCGCCGTCCCTGAACCAGCGCAGCATCAACGATCTGGAATTCATCCTCAAGAACGCCGCCGCCACCCAGGAGGAATTTACCCGGACGGTCGGCACCATGCTGGACCGGGTGCGCCAGTTGCCCAGCCTGATTAACGTGGATAGCGACCTGCGACTCGACAACCCCCAACTGGACCTCGTCTTTGACCGCGACCGGGCCGCCGACCTCGGGGTGCCGGTTTCCGCCGTGGCCCAGAGTTTGCAGATTCTCCTGTCGCAGGCCAAGATCGACGAATTCATTATGCGCGGCAAGCAGTACGACGTGGTGACCGCGCTGGCCTCACGCTATCGGAGCCTGCCCGAACAAATCGGCGAAATTTACGTCCGCAGCCGGACCGGAACGATGGTGCCCTTGTCCGGCCTGGTGCATGCCGCGCCCAGTATTGCCCCGGCCCGACTCAACCGCTACGACCTCCAGCGCTCGGCCACGATCACCGGCAGTCTGGCCCCCGGCGCGACCCTGGGCGCCATGCTGACCGATGTGCAGCGCATTGCCGGCGAGGTCCTGCCGGTCGGTTTTAGCACCGCCCTGGGAGGCAGCGCGCGCGAGTTTGTGGAATCCTCGGCCGAGATGTATGTGATTTTTCTGATTGCGCTGGTCTTCATCTATCTCGTCCTCTCGGCCCAGTTCGAGAACTTCCTGCACGCCCTGACCATCCTCGGCAGCGTGCCCCTGGCCCTCTTCGGGGCCCTGCTGGTGCTGTTTGCGACCGGCCATACGCTGAACCTCTACAGCCAGATCGGCATTATTCTGCTCATCGGGCTGGTGACTAAAAACTCCATCCTGCTGGTGGACTCCGCCAATCAGTCCCGAGCCCGCGGCACCGAGCTGCTGGCCGCGGTGCTGGCCGCGGGACGCAGCCGTTTGCGGCCTATTCTGATGACCAGCGCCACCTCTATTTTTGGTGCCCTGCCGCTCGCTCTGGCCACGGGAGCGGGCGCGGAAAGCCGGCGTCCGATTGGGGCCGCGGTGGTTGGCGGGCTGGCCTTTTCCACGGCGTTTACCCTGCTCGTCATTCCTGTGGTGTATCTGTTTGTGACCTATGTGGGCGAACGGCTGGGGATCGGTATGGTCCCCCCCAGGGTGCAGCTGATGGAAGACGAAGAGCACCCGGAGACCGGTGCGGGCCATGCCAACAAGAGTGCCGCGCTATAGGGTCGGAGTGTGTGACAGGGATATGCAGAAGACACTGACACGGCACCGGATACTCGCCATTTCGCGGCCCCCCCTGCCCGGCTCTGGTTGGAGTCCGCAAAGAACGGAGCGTCTCGCCTGGGCTCTGGCCCTCCTCTTGTGCCTGGTCGCCGCTTGCACGGTCAGCCCGAAACGGCCGGTCGCCTCGGTCACGCTGCCCGAGACGTGGAGCGAGCGACCCGAGCCGGCCAGCAGCGCGCAACCCGTGGAGCTCGCGCGCTGGTGGAACACCTTTCAGGACGCGGCGCTCCAGGCGCTGATCGAACGGGCGATCGGCCACAATCGAGACATCCGCGAAGCCACCGCCCGGGTTCGGGAGGCGCGCGCGGCGCGGCGGGTCAACCTGGCCGCCCGCTGGCCGCGCCTCGGTTCGTCCACGTCGTACACGCGCAGTCTGAGCAGCAGTACGACCACCTCGCTGTCGTCCGATTTTCTGGACGACGAGGCCACCCGCACGGACAGCAGTGCCAGTCCGGTCGGGACGTCGTTGGGTTTCGGACAAGAACGGAACTTCTACCAGATGGGCCTGGACGCAAGCTGGGAGCTTGACCTGTTCGGTCGGCTGCATTGGGCCGAGCAGGCATTAAGTGCGGATATCAGCGCGGCGGAAGAAGACCGGCGCGCCGTGCTGGTGGCGCTGCTGGCCGAGATCGCGCGTAACTATATCGCCCTGCGCGGGGCGCAACAGCGACTGCGTGTCGCCCAGCGGCATATTCGAGCCCAGCACGACTCGGTCGAGGTCACCCAGGCGCGCTATCAAGCCGGGCTGACGAGCGCCCTGGACACGGCCGAGGCCGAGGCCCTGCTGGCGAATATCCGCGCTCAGGTCCCTTCCCTCCAAACCACTGTCAAACACACCCTCCACCGTCTGAGCGTCCTGGTGGGCGAGCCGCCTGCCGCTTTCCCGCCCGCCCTGTCTCAGGACTGGCCGATCCCGCAGGCCGACCTGGCCGGTGATATCGGACTGCCGTCCGAGCTCTTGCGCCGGCGGCCCGATATTCGGCGGGCCGAACGTGAACTGGAGGCGGCCACCGCGCGGATTGGCGTGGCCACCACCGACCTGTTCCCGCGGCTGACCTTGACCGGGCGACTGGGGACGCAGGGCCTGGATGTGACGGACCTGGCCAAAGGGGCGGGCCTGTCCTGGGCCACCGGCCCGGCGCTGAGCTGGCCGATGTTCGACGCCGGCCGCATCCGGGCGGCCATCAAGGTCCAGGACGCCCGCCAGGCCCAAGCCCTGGCCCATTATGAGCAGGTGATTCTCAGCGGGCTCGAAGAGGTTGAGAATGCCCTCGTGGCCTACAGCCAAGAGCAGGCCCGCCAGCACTGGCTGACCGCCTCAATAACCGCCCACAGCGATGCCGTGGAGATTGCCACCGAGCGCTATCTGAGCGGACTGGAAAACTATCTGAGCGTCGCCCTGGCCCGCCGCGCGCTCCACACCGCCCAGGATGCCTTTGCCCAGAGCCAAGCCGCCCTGGCCGCTCACGTTATTGCCCTGTACACCGCCCTGGGTGGAGGCTGGGAGTCGACCTGGTCGCCAGGCTGACACTCTCCGTCCCCCTTCACACTCTGACGGTGGCAAGGACGTGGGATTGCTTCCCCCAGGCGGGCTTGGTAGGGACCTTCTGAGAAGAAGGAGAAGTCTATGCGACAGATGATGGTGGCAGCGCTGGCCGGAGTCGCGCTCCTGGTTCCGGGTCTGGGTCAGACGGCGACCTGGAAGAGTGACCCGAATCACGCCAGCGTGCAGTTTGCCGTGAGGCACTTAATGGTCGCCACTGTTCGTGGAACGTTCGACAAATTCGATGTGACGGCGACAATAGACGAGAACGATATGAGCCAGTCATCGGTTGAAGCCACGATCGAGGTAGCGTCCGTCAATACCCGCAATGAGAAGCGCGATAATCATCTACGCGGTGCGGACTTCTTTGATGTTACCAAACATCCGACCATCACCTTCAAATCAAGGACGGTCGAAAAAGTGCAGGACAACGCCTACAAAGTCACCGGAGAGTTGACCCTCATGGGTGTCACCAGAGAGGTCGTACTCGAGGTTACCGGCTCGCCCCAGGCCATTACCGACCTCCGGGGCAAGCCCCGCCTGGGTGGGGCCGCCACCACCACGATCAATCGCACCGACTATGGGCTCAGCCGCAACTCGGTCCTGGAATCGGGCGGGGTCGCGATTGGCGAGGAGGTCGAGATCACGATTGATATCGAGTTCGTGCAGGCACCCTAAAGACCCTAACCCTGCGTACCTGATGGTTCCACAGGAGCGGCGCAGACCGCCCCCGTTTCTACGTGGCCATATCTCCCGCACAAACGGGTTATCCACGGGCGTATTCCCGTCCACTACCAGCCCTTGACGGCCCCCCGGTCCTTTGCTTGGTTGAAACCTCCCATGAAGCTGCTCGGCACGCAACTCGCCTATTTTCTGAATGAGCCGGCAACGCGCCGGAATATTGGTACGCTCCTCAAATTTGTTGCCTTCTTACTCGGCATTATTCTGCTCTTCTCGATTCTCTTCCACGTGATCATGCTGCACGCGGAAGAGCAGAATCATTCCTGGCTGACCGGGGTGTATTGGACCCTGACGGTGATGAGCACGCTGGGCTTTGGTGACATTACTTTTCACAGCGATATTGGCCGGCTTTTCAGCATGGTGGTGCTGCTGTCCGGGATTGTCCTGCTGCTCATCGTCCTGCCCTTTACCTTTATCCGCTCCTTTTACGCGCCCTGGCTGGAAGCCCGGATACGCTTCCAGGCCCCGCGCGAAGTGCCGCCGGATACCCAGGGACACGTCATCATCTGCACCTACGACACCATTGCTCCCGGCCTGATTAAACAACTGCGCCTCCAGGACATTCCCTACTATGTTCTTGAACCCGACCCAACGGCCGCCGCGCGCAGGCATGAGGACGGCATTTCGGTCATTGCCGGTGAGATCGACAGTCGGGAGACGTATGCGAAAGTCCGCGCCGCCCAGGCCCGTTTGATCCTGGCCAACAGTGCCGACACCGTCAACACGAATATCGCCCTGAACGTGCGGGAGGTTGCCCCGGAGGTTCCCATCATGGCAACCGTCGAGGAAAAAGACTCTATTGATATTCTTGAATTGAGCGGTTGTACGCACGTGGTTCCCCTCAAGCAGCACCTGGGAGAACGGCTCACCAACCGCATTAACATCGGGCACGCCCAGGCGCATGTGATCGGCAGTTTTCGGAACCTGCATGTTGCAGAGTTTCCCGTCCACAATACCCCCCTGGCGAACCGGACGATCCGTGAAATACGGCTGCGCGAGGTCATCGGGCTCAATATTGTCGGGATTTGGGAACGGGGTCGTTTATTGCCGGCGACTCCCGACACCTACCTCTCCAATAGCAGCGTCATGGTCGTGGTCGGTTCGGAAGAACAGATGCTGGAACTCGACACCCTGCTGGTCATTTACGATACCAATTACAGTCCGGTCCTGGTCATTGGGGGCGGTAAGGTCGGCTGTGCCGCGGTCGAGGCCCTCAAGCGCAAAGAGGTCCCGGTGCATCTGGTTGAGCATGACGAATCCTTGCGGGAACGCATCACCCACATCCCGGACCAGCTCTTTATCGGCGACGCGGCCGACCGCGAGGTCCTGATGCGCGCCGGCCTGCAGGCTGCCCCGGCCGTCCTGCTGACCACCAACGACGATGCCATGAATATTTACCTGACGGTCTACTGTCGCCGCCTCAATCCTGAGTTGCGCATCGTCAGCCGGATTACGCATGAACGCAACCTCGAAGCCATCCACCGCGCCGGCGCGGACTTCGCCTTGAGCTACTCTTCGCTGGGGATTGAGCAGGCTCTCTCCCTGCTGCAAGGCCGTGAGTTAGGACTCTTGGGCGAGGGAGTTGAGCTGTTTGCAGTCTCACTGCCACGGATGCTGGTGGGCCTGACCTTATCCGACAGCGGAATTGGGGCCCGGACGGGGCTGAACGTGATCGGTATCCAACACAACGGCAGCCTTATCACCAACCCACCCGCCTCGATAAAGCTCCAGGAAGAAAGCGAACTCATCATGCTGGGCAGCACCCAGCAGCGGCAGGCTTTTACCGAGGCGTACGACTGAAGCGCGGTTTAATCAGGAGCCGAACAGCTTCGAGACTGGCTCGACCAGCCCGAGCGCCACCAGCAGCCCGACCAGCACCAGCACGAGGTTGAGAGTGTAGCGCAAACCGTCAACCTTAGCTTCTACCGCCTCGAACCGTCCCTCCAGGGTCCTAAAGTCGGCTTGCAAGGTCATGAAGTCGGCTTTAGACGGGAGTTGCTCGGTCAACTCGTCGCCCAGCACCCGCGCCAGGGCTTCCGCCTGCTCTCCGGCAAATCCCGCCTCCTTGAGCCGGTCGGCAAAGCGGAGGGTGTTGATCAGCGTTTGACTCATAGACCCCACTCTCGCCTGTCGAACATAGGCCGTTCTCGCTTCCGCTTCAACCTTCCGCCCTCGAGTCGTCTGGCCGGTCCGGCGTCAGATGGAATATGACCAGCAGACCGGCACTCAGCCCATAGGCGAGGGCAAACTCCGGCGCAGCCGCAAAACCAAAGGCGTTTTGTACGCCCGCGGGAGTCAGTTCATAGGCGTGTATCACCCCCACAAACGACAGGGCGGCGGCGACCAGCAGCCAGGCCGCCGCGCTGAGAAACTGGCGTTCGATAATGAAGACCAGAATGGCCGCCAGGATCATGGCGCTCAGCAGAAAGCCCTGGCTGAGGGCGATCACGCCGTGAATATAGAGATCACCCCCAAACTTTGGGGCGATGTCGAAGAGCGACGCGCCGGCTTTGCGCAGGCTGGTTTCAATCAACTGCAAGGCCCAGGCGGCCAGCGCCGGAATCAGCCCGAAGGCCACCGCCAGCGCGTGCGCCGGGGGCACGGCCTGAAATGCCTGGGCGGTCATAATGATGCCTATCCAGAGCAGAATGCCCAGCGTCGCCTCGATCGGCACGACCTGGAGAATGATCGTCATTGCGCCAATCAGACACAGCAACCCGATGACCAGCCCATCAATCACCGAGTAGCCGACGCGCGCCCCCATCGCCTTCCAGGCCGGGTGGCCGATATAGATGGTCGTGGGAAACGGGCTGCCGAAGCCGGCCGCCAGGAGCGTCCCGGCGCCGTTGGCGAGCAGGGAGGGTCTGGTTTCATAGCGATCGCCGGCGGCCTCCGCGCTTTCCAGATTCTGTAACGAGCCTATGATATTAAACAGGCCCATCGGAAAAATAATGGCCAGATACCGCCAACCCCGCTCACTGCTCAGCAGGGCCAAGAGGTCGGACGGGACCGGCGTCGGCAGATACAGCGCCAACTCGTACTGCTCTGCCGGCGGGTCAAAAACCGGCAGCCCCAGCAGGCGCAGCCCCCAGGCCAGGGCGACCCCCGTCAGCACGGCCACCAGGCCACCGGGCAGGCCACCGGGCAGGGCCCGGCGTGAGGCGTAGGCGGTCAGGATCATCATCATGGGCACAATCGCAATCAGCGGCCGGGCAAAAATCTGGAAGATAAAACCGACGGCAATAAACGTGATCGCCACGCCGGCCAGCGCCGTCAGCAGCGCCGCCCGCGGCGTATGCCGGCGCAGCCAGTCGCCCACAAAAGCACCCGCCGTTTCCATCACGCCGCTGAGCAGACAGGCCAACAGCCCGACCTGCCAGGCTAAAGTTGGATCTTGCGTTTCCTGATAGACCGGCCCCATGATGAGGAAGATGTAGGCAAAGCAGCTCGGCGTATTGATGCCGTACGGGAGGGCCGTCACATCGTTTCGCCCGGTTTGCAGCATCAGCCGCCGGGCTTGCCAGGCGTAAAAGATATTGCCAAACAGGATGGAGAGGGCCGCCCCAGGCAGGATGCGGCCAATCACCAACTCTGGGGGAAAGCCGCACACCAACGGACACAGCACGGCGATCAGCATGAGCTGCAGGAGATTATCGATAAACAGGCCAAAGAAGCCGTCAATATCGCCCCGGACAAACAGGGCGCGCAGCCCGTGCACCGTCCGGGCGCCTGCCCGCCCATCCGCATCTTGGTGCATACGGCGGGCAGTCTAACCACCGGAGAGACGGCGGTCAAACCGAATCGGGGTTGGGCTGCGGTTGACAGTCCGGTCAGGAGTGTATTGAGTCGCTCTTCTATTTTGATTATCTGTGGGGTGTGACGTAAGGAGGTGCTATGAAAACGCTCGTACGATACGCTCGGGTTGGCTTGGTCCTCGGGCTGCTCGGCTTCTTCCCCCCGTTCGGGCAATCGGAATCCAGTGCGGCCGACCTCGATGAGGTCCGCAAGGCGGCGGAAGAGGGCAACGCCCGAGCCCAAAACAGCCTGGGCGTCCTGTATGTCAAGGGCGATGGCGTCGAGCAAGACGCCAAGGAAGCCGTCAGATGGTTTCGCCGCGCCGCCAAGCAGGGCCACGTCGGCTCACAGTATAATCTTGGCCTCTTGTATCTCGCCGGGAAAAATAGCGACCGGGCCAAGCAAGAGGCTGCCAAGTGGCTTCAAAGAGCGGCCGAGAACGGGCATGCGAAAGCCCAGTACCGCCTGGGCATGCTCTATGTCCAGGGCAGCGGCGTTGAGCAGGACTATGCCACCGCGGCGCTGTGGTTGAGGAGCGCGGCCGATGAGAATCACGCCGAGGCCCAATACAATCTCGGCGTACTGTACGATAACGGCTACGGCCTGGAGCAAGACCTGACCAAGGCCAGAGGCTGGTATCTCAAGGCCGCGGACCAGGCCCATATGGGGGCGCTGTTCAACCTGGGCACCATCTACTTCGCCGGTCGCGGCATAGAGCAGGACGATGCGGAAGCCGCCCACTGGTTTCGCCAGGCCGCCGAACGGGGCCATTCCGGCGCGCAGTACAACCTGGGGGCCATGTATCTGGAAGGCCGGGGGGTGGCCAAAGACGACGACGCGGGCATCGACTGGTTGCGTAAGGCGGCCAAACAGGGCCATGCCAATGCCCAGAAAATCATCGATCAGATCAGTGCCGGCAGCTAATCGGGGTCCGGCTCGGGCCCGTCGCCGGTTGCCGCCTCGGCTGAGGGGGGAGGCATGACCGCCGTCACCAAACGGGCACGATTCCTGCTGGCCGTGCTGATTGTCATGACCGGCGTGGGCTGCGACCAGGCCACCAAACAGATTGCCGCCCAACAGCTCCGCGGAGTGCCGCCCATCTCCTTCATGCAGGACCTGGTGCGCCTGCACTATGCGGAGAATCAGGGCGCCTTTCTCGGACTCGGCAACAGCCTGTCGCCCGAAGTGCGCTTCTGGCTGCTGACCGTGGCGACCGCCGTGCTGCTCCTGGGCCTGGCCGTCTTTCTCATCGTCCAGTGGAATATGCCGCGTCTTTCGTTCATTGCGCTGTCGTGCGTCCTGGCCGGCGGGCTGGGGAATATGATCGACCGGCTGGTGCACGACGGGCGGGTCATCGATTTTCTGAACCTGGGTCTGGGCTCACTCCGAACGGGTATTTTCAATATCGCCGATGTCGCCATAACGGGCGGCGTCGTGCTGCTCTGGATCGCCAGCCTGCGGGCAACTCCCCAGCCGGACGAGCCGACCAAGCAATAAAAGGCTTTCCCAGAGCGTCTTGACAGCGCGGGCTTGACGGCGTGCCGCGCCGTGCGGTATGCGGGCGGTATGGCGGGAACTTTCGACACACATGCGGCGGTGAAGGACTTACAGGAGGCCGGAGCCGACGAACGGCTAGCCGAAGCCCTGGTGAGGATGACCGGCGCGGCGCTCAACCACGAACGCGACCACCTGGCAACAAAAACCGACCTTGCGGAACTCAAAGCCGACCTGCGAGCCGACCTTTTCAAGGTGGTGCTGGCGACGGTCGGCTTGACGGTCGCTCTCATGAAGTTGGTCTCCTGAAGGTGTCCGATACGGGGCTGTCCCCTACCCCTCGATTTCAACTCTTTCCACATGGTGCTCAGGTCTCGGCCTCACTCATACAACTGCAAGAAAGGAGACCGTATGGCCAAAGATGTTGTCATCCCAAAGGGAATGGAAGCCTATTACAACGATTTTCATTTTGCCCCGTCAATCAGATTGCCGTCCGCATCAAAGATCCCGCGCAGATACGGGTCGTACAAACTGCCACGGTCGGCCGTGTGCTAGTCGGTATCCTCCGTGATGTCGATGACCCGAAGCTCGTAGCCGCCCCACTCGAACGACTCGCCGCTCGCCGCGATGTAATAGGTGCCACCGGCACGGGCGTGAAACGTCACCCGGAACAGGTGGTGGGCGCTTGATTCGTCGCGGGCCCACGTGTTGAGAAGGTAGTCCCCGTCCGCATCGTAGATCGCGTTGATCTGCGGGAGGCTCAGGGTGAGCTCGGGGTCGACGGGTTCGCCGGCGGTGTCGAGGCCGGGGCTGCTGAGAATCTGGCCCTTCATGTCGATCCGGTAGGTCCGGCCCGCCTCCAGCTCCACCGCGAACCAGTCGGTGTCGAAGACGTAAGTGGTGGAAATTTCCGGGTCATTCAAGGTGCCGATGTCTATTGACGTGCCAATCGGTGGGTGGATGGCGCCGCGGGCCCCGAACCCGTCCACCTCGACCACGCCGCCGGTGGAGGTGTCGGCGGGCAGGTCGGTGGCGCCCTCGGCGACCCCTTGCGCGGGGACGGCCGCGCCGCTGACGCTGAACTTCGTATACTCGCCGCTTTGTCCCGACCAATCGCCTAGGTCGGTGCGACTACGGGTTAGCCGCGCACCGGCGACGCTCCATCCCGTCGAATCGTCGTCAGCGGACCCTGAAGCCGTTACGCGTAGGCTGAGATGCGCCCGAGCGCCGCTGTAGGACTGAACCACAAAGTACGTCGTGCCGGGGTCCAGTACCGTGCCCCCTGGGGCGTTGAACGTGTTGACGCCGGTGGCCCAGGTACCCGTGGAATGCGTCAGCGTGGCGACCGAGGCGTCGGGCTTCGGTGGGGAGTCGCTGGTCGCGGACCACAGCGAGACCGTGACGTCGGCCGGGGTCTTGGGGACCGCGTTCACATCCAAGCTGATGCTGGCCAGGAAGTATCCGTAGCTATCTGAGCCGGTGGTGAACCCCTGGGCGTTCTCAAAATCGCCAACGGCTATTGCAAAATTCACGTTGTTGGCTTGCCCGAGGTTGCTCAGCAGGTCGGTGACGGGCTCCGGGACATTGCCGGAATCGTCCGGGGGATCGTCCGGCGTCATCTCCGCCGCCCGCGTCACGGTCACCGTGTAGGTCTGCGTCGAGGTGTCGTCCTCGGCCGTCACCTTCACCTTGATGACGGTGTCGCCCACCGACAGCGTCACCTGGAAGTCGTCCTCCATGTCGTCCGCGTCGTCGAGCGCGTTGTCGTCCGTGTCTAGAATCTCGACCGTCGCGCGGGCGTGGTTCGTCGTCGGCGTCACCGTCACCTCGCCGACGCTGTTGGCGACCGACGCCGTGTAGGTGACCGTGCCCGAGGCGAAGGCCGGGCTCAGCGTCACCCCCGTGCCCAGCGACAGCCCGCTCAGCGTCGCGTCCATCGAGAGCGCCGTCGGGTCGTCGTCCTCGATGGTTCCCTTCGCCGTCGGGTCCGTCTCCAGCTTGGCGTTCGACGACGGGCTCGACAGCGTCACCGTGAAGGTCTCGTCGCCCTCGTCGGTGGCGTCGTTCACCACCGGCACCGTAAACGTTTCCGTCGTGTCGCCGATCGCGACGGTCACCGTCCCCGTCTTCGTCGACCCGAGGTCCGCCGCGGCCGCCGTGTCGCCGGGCTCGATCGAGGCCGTCCAGGTCGCCGTCACCTCCTCTGTGGCCGCTTCCGACAGCGTCACCGTGAATTCCACTTCTCCATCGTTCTCGGCGTCCGAGGCATCCGCGACGCTCAGCGTCCGCGGGCGCACACGAACCGTAACCGTGGTCGTCGACGACCAGTCCAGGCCCGACAGACCCCAAGAGTAGAGGCCGGTGCTCCCTTGCGTGGCACCGCTGAACGCGAATGGGGTGGTGGTGCCGTCGACCGTGAGCAGCAGGCCCGCCTTGTCATCGTCGGTGAGATCGGCGCTGAGCAAGACGAACAGGGTGCCCGTGGGGTTGGCCCCAGTTGGGACTTGGATGTAAGCGCCTTGGATCGTGTAGTCGTTGTCCCCGACCGAGAACATCGTTTCGTCAGGGTTGCCGGCAAGGCCGCCCGCGCTGAGGCCGGCTCCATCAGCAAAACCGTGTCCGACAAGCACGTCGGCGCTAGACTTGAGCTCTCCCACCGTCACCACGCCGCACCAGATGTCGCCGGTGTTCAGCGTGCACGGCGGCGTCGTGATGTCACGCACCGACAGCGTGTAGGTGCCCGTCCCCCCGGTGACCCCGCTAACCGCTACCAGGTAGTAGGTGCCGGCCGCGGTCGGCGTGTAGACGGTCTGGCTGTCGTAGATGTCGTTTGAGGGGTCGACATCGTCATTCTCGGTGCCGTCAATCGCGGTGCCGGATGAGTCGCGGATATTGACCAGATAAGGGTTTTCCAAGGTGCCGCCGCCGCCACCAATGCCCTTCAGGTCGATCTGGTAGGTCTTGCCCGCCTCCAGATCGACGCGGAACCAGTCATAGTCATTGGCGATGCCGATGTTGCCCGTGGCCGAGGCCCCGACCTCGACCCGCCCGGAGGTCGTGTTGTCGGCGGGAAAGTCCGTGTCGGCCTCCGAGGCGCCGTTCGCGCCCAGCACGATCACCGACAGCGTGTAGGTGCCTGTAAGATTGTCATTGATTTCGGTCACCACTGGGTAGAAGTCGCCGGACGCGTCCGGGGTGTAGATCATCCGGGCGTTGGCGCCCACGCCGCTGTTGTCGTCGCCCAGTTGGCCGTTGTCACCCTGAAGGTGGCTCCCGATCGCGTCGTAGAGGCCCAGGTGCGGGTCCGCCAGGGTGCCCCGGCCGGTGTCCGCGCCCTCCAGATCCAACTGGTATCGCGTACCCGCCTCCAGTTCCACTTTGAACCGGTCGTAGTCGCCGACCGTCCCGATGTTGCCCGTGACTGTGCCGCCCACCTCGACCTCGCCGGTGGTGGTGGTGTCGTTGGGAAAGTCGGTGTTGCCCTCCGAGACGTTCGCCCGCCCGCCGGGACCGGGCGGCGTGGCATAGCCGGGCGCGCCGCCGTCCTCCCCGTCCGAGTCGTCGCCTTCGACCGCCTCCGGCGCGGCCGGGATGTCGATGTGGACCCAGCGGGAGCGCGCGCTCACCCCGTGCGCGTTGATCGCCTTGATCCGGTAGGTGTAGATGGTCTCAGCCGCCACGGTGTCGTCGGTGTAGGTGGTCGCCGCCGTCCCTGTGTCCGCCACCAGCACGCCGAACGCGCCCCCGGTATCGTTCTCACGCACGCGCCGCAGGATGACATAGCCGGTGATGCTGGCGTCGCCCGGGGCGTTCCAGGTGAGGACGACGGTGTTGTGGGTCGCCGTGGCAGACAGCCCCGTGGGCTTGGCCGGTGGTTCGGCAGCCTGCCCCGCCGGCTCCGGGGCCGCCGGGATGTCGATGTGGAACCAGCGCGAACGCTCGCTCACCCCGTGCGCGTTGATCGCCTTGATCCGGTAGGTGTAGGTCGTATTGGCCGACACTGTGGCGTCGGTGTAGGTGGTCGCGGCACTGCCCGTATCCGCCACCAATACACGGAACTTGCCCCCGACATCGTTCTCGCGCACCCGCCGCAGGATGACGTAGCCGGTGATGCTGGCGTCCTGGGGGTCGTCCCAGGTGAGGACCACCCCGTCGTGGGTCGCCGTGGCGGTCAGCCCCCTGGGCTTGTCGGGTGCGGCGGTGGAGCGCTGGGGCGCGGGCGCGGCTGTCGGGGTCGCCCCTGCCAGGGTCCGGCTCCGGCGGGACCCCGGGGTGGGCGGCTCATCCACCGTGAGGGTGTAGGGCCCCGGTGCCGTCGCCGGCCCACCCACGGCCACATGATACAACCCCGCCGTGGCCGGCGTGAAGGTCAGCGCCCCGGCATGGTGCCACACTAGGCCCTGCTAGACGGCCCCGCCGGTGGCGTCATAGACCGCCAGCGGCGGGGCCGGCGCGCCCGTTACTTCGATGGGATAGCCCTCCCCGGCCGCCAGGTCTACGAAAAACCAGTCCGTGTCCCCTGCGCTTTCTATGTAGCCGGTCTCCTCCGCCCCGACGCCGATGGTCCCGACCGTCTCCGGGTCGGCCCGGTAGTCGTCGATCCGCTGTAACACCGGCACACTCCACGGCCCGGTCCCGGCCCGCACTTGCACGGTGTAGACTACGCCGGGCTCTAACTCGTACAGGGTCAGGCTCGTGGTGGGCGAGGTGGCCTGCTCAATGAGCAGGGGGGTGTCGGCGGGGGCATACTGGACGTGGTAGGCCGGCGGGGCCGGGGTGACGGCAGGCCAGGTGAGGTGTAGCGCCCCAGGGGCGGGGCTGTGCAGGGTGAGGGCCGGGGCCGGTGGGGCGGAGGTGGCCGGAACGCCCGACCAGCCCAGCAGACTGAGGAGCAGGAGGGCACTGACGATCCACGCCAGGGGCGGGAGATGCGTGTAAGGGGACGTGCGAGGCGAGGTCATAGACTACTCCTTCCAGGATGCCTCTTGTCGAGGCGGGGTGACTGCGAGCGTGGTACGGAATGGTGCGGGCCGGCCTGTGGGCCACAGGGGGAGAACGGCCCCGCCGAGGGGCTGGGGCGGGCGCCCGGCGCTGACAGCGGGGGGCAAATGTGCTAGAGGGTCGGGTCGGGTCGGCGAGGTGAGGCGACCGGTGACCGCGTATTGATGGAGAGATGGCTGTTCATGGGGGCGTTTCCGGCCCGTCGTTGTGGTGCACGACCAGGCTTTACACGCTCCCCATACAACAATCCGCCGCGGATGACCCTAGTAAAGCTACTAGGTTTTCAAAAAAAGTAGAAAAAAAGTTGCTGGAGGCGGGCGGGGGCCGGCACCCCCTTCGACTAGGCTCAGGATAGGCATCCCAAGAGGAGAAGCAGGAACGAGCCGTTTCAACTCCTTCCGCATGATGCTAAGGTCTGAGCCAAACTCGAATAACGGAAAGGAGACCGTATGGCCAAAGATGTTGTTATCCCAAAGGGAATGGAAGCCTATTACAACGATTTTCATTTTGCTCCGGCAATCAAGGATGGAGATCGTCTCTACTGTTCCGGCCAGATCGGGGTGGGCGAGGGGTATAAGGTTTCGGACGATCCGGAAGCGCAGTTCACCCAGGCGTTTGAACATGTCAAATCCACGCTGGAGGCGGCCGGCGCGTCATTCGACGATGTGGTCGAGATGACGACTTTTCACGTCGAGCTTCAAAAAAATATCCAGGCCTTCATGAAGGTCAAAGACAACTACATGGCAGCCCCCTACCCGGCCTGGACCGCGATCGGTATCACCGAGCTGGCGTTTCCGGGCGCCCTGGTTGAGATCAAAATCATCGCCCGCTTAGCGTAGGAGAAGGGATTAGGGACTGGGGGCTAGGGGTTAGGGAAGAAGACCTGGTACGGGGGAAAGCAAGGTATGACCGCACTCGCATTCGACACCCATCAGGCCGTCAAGGTGCTCACCGCCGCAGGGGCCGACGAAGCCCTGGCCGAAGCCGTTGTGGCAACAGTCGGAGACGCGGTGGGCGGCAACGTTGCGACCAAAGCGGACCTGGCGGAAGTCAAGGCGGAACTGAAGGGTGAGATCGCCACAGTCAAAGTAGAGATCGTCGCAGTCAAAGCAGAGGTCGCTGAGGTCAGGGCCGAGTTGAAGACCGACCTGGGCGACCTGGAGGCCCGGCTGCACCGCCATCTCTGGGTGATAGCGGCCGGTATTGTCGGTCTGACGGTCAGCCTGACGGTGGCTTTAGTGAGACTGACGGCGTGACGATTGGGCGGTGAGGCCCCCTCTCCCTCCAGGGACGTGTGATGCATATTGTGTCATTACCCCCCTACGAGGGTCCGTTGCCCCCTCACCCGGCCTTCGGCCACCCTCTCCCTCCAGGGGAGAGGGAAAAATAGTCCGCTGGCCGCCAGACAAGTTAATTTGCATCACACGTCAGGGGAGAGGAAATATAAACCCGGCATGAGCACCGACCCACCCCCGTTCTGGAAGACAAAATCACTCGCCGCCATGAGCCAGCAGGAGTGGGAGTCTTTGTGCGATGGCTGCGGACGCTGTTGCCTGAATAAACTGGAGGACAGCGAGACCGGGGCCACTTATTATACGAATGTGGCCTGCTGGCTGCTCGACCTCACTCGCTGTCGCTGCAAGCGGTATGAGCGGCGGACCCAGCTCGTTCCCGAGTGCGTGCGACTCTCGCTCGAGAATGTTCAGAAGATCGGCTGGCTGCCGCACTCCTGCGCCTATCGACGCCTGGCCGAGGGCCGCGACCTGGCCTGGTGGCACCCCCTGGTCTCCGGCCGCGCCGAGACCGTCCACGAGGCCGGCATCTCGGTCCGAGGCAGAGTGGTCTCCGAGGAGACCGTCCCGCCCGAGGCGTTTGAAGACCATCTGATCGACTGGATCGAACACGACTGACCCCGCGTACCCTTCGCTACGCTACGCTCAGGGCGAACGGATGTCTCGCCATTATCACTCACCACTCTCCACTCTCCACTCTCCCCTCTCCCCAGCCCTTCGACAAGCGCCGCCCGAACGGCTATAGTCGGCAGCGCATATTTGCCACGGAGTGAGACATGGCTCAGAAACGCTGGTCGTTATCGGTGCCTCTGGAGGGCTTCAGCCTGGCGGAGCAGGTTGACATCGCGCGGGAAGCCGAACGGGCCGGCTATACTGATGCCTGGTCCATGGAGGTCGACGGCGTCGATTGTTTTGCCCCGCTGGCAACCCTGGCCCAGACAACCGCCCTGCGCCTGGGCACGGCGATTGCCAATGTGTATACGCGCGGGCCGGCGACCTTGGCCATGAGCGCGGCCGGCCTGGCCGAACTCGCCCCGGGCCGGTTTTGTCTGGGCATCGGCGCGGGCTCGCAGCCGATTGTTGAGTTCTGGAACGGTGGCAAGTTTGCCCGCCCCGCCGTCCGGGTACGAGAAATGCTGGCCTTTTTGCGGCAGGCGTTTAGCGGGGAGCGCGTCAGCTTTGAGGGCGAGACCTTTACCGTCACCGGTTTTCGGTTCAGCCGCCCGCCACAGGCCCCCATTCCCATCCACGTCGGCGCGCTGAAACCGATGATGCTGCGGATCGCCGGGCAGCATGCCGACGGAGCGATTATCAACTGGCTCTCCGCCGCCGACGTCAAGAAGTCGGTCGCCGTCGTGCAGGAGGCGGCTCAGGCAGCGGGCCGCAGTCCCGACGAGGTGGAAATCACCGCCCGGATTTTCGTCAGCGTTGACCCGCCCGGCCCGGCGGTCGAGACCGGCATCCGGCGGCATATCAATACCTATTTGAACGTGCCGGTGTATAAGGCCTTCCACCAATGGCTGGGTCGGACGGAGCTGCTGGGTCCCATGTGGCAGGCCTGGGCCGGCGGCGACCGCAAGGCGGCCGTGGCCGCGGTGCCGCCGGAGGTCATGCAGGACTTATTTATTCAGGGCTCGCCACAAGAGATGCGAGCCCGGGTGCAGCGCTATCTGGACAACGGGGTGGACACCGTCTTTCTGCAAATGCAGTCGTTTGAAACCGACCCGGCCCAAAAGCGCGCCAACATTCTGAACGCCCTCCGCACCCTAACCCCTAACCCCTAACCCCCAACCCCTAACCCCCAATCCCTAACCCCCAATCCCTAGCGCCAATCACGATGCTGTGTAGCGCGTCTCTCTCCTCCTGGAGGAGTGCGGGCTTCCAGCCCGCATGGCGGCCAGGATGGCCGCCCTCCCAGGCGGGGAGCCCCCCCATCCCCTCCCTGGCCGCTTGGGGCAGGCCCGTAGCCTTCCCGACGAGCGCGGACCGGCACGGCTACAACTTATCGTGAAACGCTCTAGCGCCGTTCAAACGCGGAGAGCAAGAGATACACCACCCCCATGCCCAGATTGGCTTTGACCAGTTGGGTGTAGCGGTGGTGCAGCCGTGTAAACTCGTCTCGAAAGGGTTGTTTGGTCGCATCGAACGTATCGAAATCCTGAATCTCTACGACCCGCAGATATTCCAACCGGTCGCCCACGACCAGGGCGTAATAGATCAGCGTGGCAACCATGACCACCACGAGCACGGTCTTCACCAAGCGCACGGCCGTCCACCAGTCCGAACGCAGCAAAAAGTAAATCGCCGACCCGGCCATCCCCGCAGCCGCAATAAATTCGAGCCGGTTCAGCTTGGCCAGCACCGCGGCGTTCACGTTTCCGGCCAGGTTGATCGTGGGCAGTTCCTGAAAGACCGTGCCGGCCACCGCGAAGCCGAACCCGGCCAAGGCCCCGACCCAGACGCCGGCGGCCAGCGTCTCCATAAAGACGAAGAGTCGATCAAAAAACAGCTTCATAGCACGCCCTTTATGCGGATCGCCCGGCCCCAACCTCTTTGCCCAGCACATGCCGCAGGGCGCTTTCCAGCCTGGGATAGCGAAATTCGTAGCCGGTCCGCAGGAGTAGCCGCGGTTCGACCCGGGTGCTGGCCAGCAGCAGGGCGTCGGCCATCTCACCCAAGACGAACCGGGCCGCAACAGCCGGGACAGGGAACACGGTCGGACGGCCCAGGACTGTACCCAGCGTCCGGGTATATTCCCGATTCGTCACGGCCTCGGGACACACCGTGTTGATCGGACCGCTTATTTCGTCATGGGTGATGGCGTGCTGTATCACCCCCACAACGTCGTCCAGGGCAATACAGCTCATATACTGGCTGCCCGCGCCAATCACGCCGCCCAGGCCGAGCCGAAAAGGCAGCAGCATTTTTTTCAGCGCCCCGCCGGCAGGGCTGAGGACAACCCCGACCCGCAGCAGGGCGGTCCGTATCCCTTTCTCGGTCAGCCCGGCCGTGGCGGCCTCCCAGTCCCGGCAGACCTCGGCCAGAAACCCCTCCCCGGCCGCGCTCTCTTCGCTCAGAGTTGCGTCTCCACGATCGCCGTAATACCCAATCGCCGACGCTCCGACAAAGACCCTGGGCGGCCGGGCACAGTGGGTCAGCGCTTCGCACAGCAGCCGGGTGCCCTTGACCCGGCTGTCCCGAATGCGGCGTTTGCGCTCGGGGGTCCAGCGCCCGGCGGCGATGTTCTCTCCGGCCAGATGGACAACCGCCTCAAATCCTTCCAGCCCGGCCCGCTCAATCGTTCCGGCAGCTGGAGACCAGGCAACCTCAGCGTCTCCCCCGCTCGCCCCGTCCTTACGGACCAGGCGCGTGACGCTATGTCCACCCGTTGCCAGGAAAGGAATGAGCGCGGAGCCAACCAAACCGCTTGCACCGGAGACGAGTACCTTCATCGGTCTTCCTCCATAGTTCAAATGTCACCGCTACGCTCAATAATTTCCACCGACTCCCAGGGCGGCGTGAGGCGCTCGAACGCTCCCGGTCGCGCCTGCCACTGAAAGACCTCGGCCGCCGGCGCGGGAATATGCACCCGACGGATGAAAACTTCCGTTCTCATGGCAGCCTGCCAAAAACAGCGGAGTCGGCCTTTTTTTCGCCATAGCCGGTCAGCTCAACATAGCCGTCGCCCGCAAGCGGCCGGCCCTGCACCGTCCCCTGCGCCCGGACCGCACCTTCCCAATACCGAATCAGCGTGTGCATTTCCTGGTCGGCCAGATACGGCGTAATCGTCAGCTCAATCGCCTCGCCCGGAATACGCAGCCGCCACTTGGCCGGGTAGGCGGTTCCGTCAGCCGGACTCCGCCAGGTTTGCAGCACCTCGACCTGAAAGTCGGCCGCGGTCAGGGTCTGGGCTGTCCCATCCGCGGCGACCAGGCTGCCGCTGCTGAGGGGATGGATGTCGCCCGACTGCTGACGTATCTGATAGACCATCAACTCTTGTCCGTCTGTCAACTGAATGGCAAACCAGTCCCAACCCCGGAGCGCCCCACCCAGCACGCTGGTACTCCATTCCCGGTCCATCCAGCTCAGCCCCTGTACCTGGAACTCTTCGTCTCCCAGTCGAAGGACGCCGGCTGAACGCAGACGGGTGAGGGAATAATAATATGAAGCCTGGCCGGCCGCAGTACCTTTCTGACTCAGCCCGTTCCGGCCGTGCAGGACGATGGGCTTGTCCGGCATCAGCCTGAGGTCCAGCGCCACGTCCTGTTCTTCGGCGGACAACTGCATGGACACGGGCTGCTCCGCAGCTCCGGTTACCGACCAGTCTTCGAGCCAGACGCGAAAGGGAACGGCCGACGCACCGGCCAGACCGAGCGCCGCCCGACTCAGGCGCTGAAAGGCGTAAAAACGCTGCGTTGCCACATCGCTCAGGGCGAAATGGGCCATATACACATCCTGCGTAGCCCAGGCCGAGGTACGTCCGGCCCGGTCTGGTGGCGCCTTCAGAGCCGTGCGGAAGAACGTCAACTGGAATCCGAAATGGCGGCCGGCGGCAGACTTCAGATTGCCGGTGTAATACCACCATTCCGTCCGATAGGCCGGATGCGGCCCGTGATCGTCAGGGAATCGAAATGCCCGCGGGCGGTCGGCGCGCGCAAAGCCGGTCAGCTCTCCTCCCAGCGCCTGGCCGAGTGACAGCCCAGGTTCCGCGCTCGTATGGTCGGGCGCTGGCCCGGCGAGATACCACTGCCCTCCCCCGACCAGGACGGCCAGCAGCAGCAGGATGCCCACGATACGAACAAAAAGGGCTAGTCTCATTCGACTCTTATTCCTCACGCAAGGCCAGGGCCGGCGAGGTCCGGGCCATGCGCAGGGCCGGGTAGAGGCCGGCCAGCAGCGCCGCCACCACCGCCATCGCTATCGCCTGCACCAGGATTTCCGGGGCAAGCTCGATTTGCAGGGTCCAGCCGAACGAGCGCCGATTGATCACCAGGACTAAAATCAGGGCCAGCCCGACCCCGACCGGTACGGCCAGCAGACCGGCAATGAGGCCCATCAGCCCGGTCTGGGAGGTCATCAGTCCCCAGACCTGAGCGGGAGTACAGCCGATTGCCCGCAGCACTCCCAGTTCGCGCGCTCGTTCAAGCTGGAGGGCCATCAGCGCGCTCAATACCCCGACGAAGGCCACCAGGGTGGTGAGCAGGTGCAGGACGGTGGTGATCGTAAAAGTGCGATCAAAGACTTCGAGCGAGGCGGCGCGTAAGGTCCGATTTGAGCGGATGAGGACAGCGTGCTCGGCTCCGGCCAGCCGGCGCAGGGATTCGACCAGCCGCTCAACATCGACGTTCGGCTCGGCATACACGCCGAGGGAGGAAACCTGTGCATCCTGCCACCACTGCTCATAGGTGTGCCGGCTCATCATTACGATGCCTTGATCCGAGCCGTAATCCGTAAAAATCCCGACGACCCGAAACGCGTGCTCACCTCGGTCCGTGCGCAGTTGCAGCGTATCATTGAGGCTCAGCTTGTGCCGATAGGCATACGGCTCGGAAATAATGACCGCCGCCTCGTTCTGAAATGCCGGCCAGATGGCCTGCGGCTCACCGGCGATGAAGGTAAAGGCCGCATAGCTGCGTTCCGCCAAGTCAATGGCGACCAGTTGGGTCAGACCCAGATGGGATTCGACCTGAAGTCCTCGATAGGTGTTCACCCGCGCGATATCAGGCGCGGAGGCCAGACGCCGCACCAGCGCCGGGTCGAGCGTGGCATCACTCCGGCGGGCAATCAGACTGGGCGGGGCAATATAGACGTCGGCGTGGAGTGAGGATTCCAGCCAACGCACCACGGTTTGGCGAAAGCTCTGCACCATGATGCCCACGCCGACCGTGACCGACACGGCCACCATCAGGGCGGCAATCGCCACCGCGGTCCGACTCAGCGAGGCCACCACGCTCCGGCCGCACAAGCGCCCCAGCGTCCCGCCCCAGGCGCTCAACAGGGGTTGGAGCAGCCGGATGCAGCCCATCGTCGTCAGCGGCGTCATCAGCACGCAGCCGAGCAGAACACCGAACAGGGAACCGAAACTCAGCCATAAATTCGTACCCGATAGCCACAGACCGCCGAGTCCGGCAGCCAGCACCAGCAGGCCGATGAGCATCGTCCGCGGCGCGCTTTGCCGCGCGCGCGTCTCCAGGCTCGAACGCTGCAAGGCCACCCGCGGGGGCGTCGTCGTGGCTTCCCAGGCCGGCCTGAGTGCGGCCAGCAGGCTGGCGCCCAGGCCGAGTACCATGCCTTTGCCGAGCACGACCGGGGTCAGCGCGAGTTCACGCACGGTGAGGACGAAATACAGATCGGTAATCGTGCGCGTCACGAGCTGCACCAAACCGTGGCTGAGCAGAATCCCCAGCCCAAGACCGCCCACGGTCCCCATTCCGCCCAGGCACGCGGCTTCAGCCAGCACCAACAGGAAAATCTCGCGGCGGGTCACGCCCTGGATACGCAGCAGGCCGAGCAGGCCGCGGCGCTGGACCACGGAGAAGGTCATGGTGTTATAAATGAGAAACGCCCCGACGATCAGCGCCAACAGGCTCAAGGCCGTCAGATTGAGCTGAAAGGCGCGCGTCATCTGCTCAACCGCCTGGGAGCGGCCGCGCGCCGACAGGACTTCCACCCCGGCCGGCAAAAGCTGACGAATCGTGGCCAGGAGTCTTTGGCCGGCCTCGCCCTCGGGCGCACGCACATCAATCCGGCTCAACCGACCGACCAGCCCCAGGATTTCCTGAGCCGTGGCAATATCCGTGATGAGCAGATTCTCCACCGCGCTGGCGGTGCTGCTCTCCGGCGGGTCGAGCAGGCCCACCAGGGTCACGGCCTGCTGCCGGGTCCCAACCCGGACGCTGAGCCGGTCTCCAATCGCGAGGCCGAGCTGGCGGGCAGTCCGAGCCGCAATCAGGCCGGTGGCCGGCTGGGTCAGAAAGGCCACAAAGTCGTTGTCGGGAGCCGTGCCTCCGCCGCTGAGATACGGACGAAAGGGAGCCTCCGCAAACGCGTCCAGCCCGAGCACATGAAAAATCCGACCGGGGTAGTCTGTCGCGGCGACATCGCTTTCCACCACGGGCGCAAGCGTCCGGACCTTTCCCGTCAGCCGCAGCCGGCGATACACCGCCTCGGATACGCCATTCGGCCCGCCGACAATTTGATGCGTCGCTCGTCCGACGATGCTCTGGGTCGCCAGCCCAAAGGCCCGCCGGGCACTCTCGTTTGCCACGTCAATCGCCACCACGACCGCCACACCGAGGGCAACGCCCAGCAGCGCCAGGCCGACCTGCCACACATGCTGCCGTAAATAGCGGCGGCTGGAACGCCACAACAGCCGACTCATCCGGCCGCCTCGGCAGGGTAGTCACGCGCCACCACCTGACCGGCGTGCAGCGTGAGCAAACGGTCGGCCACCCCAATCACCTCGGGGCTGTGGGTGACCATAATCAGCGTTTTACCGCGTTGTCGGGTCAGTTGGTCCAGCAGCTCCAGCACCCGCCGTCCGGTCTCAAGATCAAGGTTGCCGGTTGGTTCGTCGGCAAGCAGTAGCAACGGGTCGTGGACCAAGGCGCGGGCTATGGCGACGCGCTGTTGCTCTCCGCCGGACAGACGGTCGGGAAAGCTCCGGGCGCGGTCTGCCAGGCCGACGGCCTCAAGCAGGTCGCCGGCCCGGTCGTGCGCCGCCGGCCCGGCCCGGCCGTTGAGCTCCAGCGGCAGGAGCAGGTTTTCTTCGACCGACAGGGTCGGAATCAGATTAAAAAACTGGAAGATAAAACCGATATGCGCGCGCCGGAATAAGGTCCGCTCGCGTTCGCTGAGGCGGGTGAGATTCACCTCGCCCCGGTCGGTGGAAAAGACGACCTCACCGCTGGTCGGCAGGTCGATACCGCTCAGCACATTGAGCAGGGTGGATTTTCCGGACCCGCTCCGTCCCAGCAGAACGGCAAATTCGCCGGAGTAAATGGATAGGTTGACCTGGCGCAAGACCGGATGGAGGCGCTCGCCTTCCTGATACACCTTGGTCAGGTCTCGTAAGGCAATAAGTGGCCAGCCCGGGCCGGCCTGACTGCGATACGGGCCGTGCGCCTGCTCCTGCCTGCTCAGCGGACTACCCACCCCCTGCTCCTTCCCTCTATTTCCCACGCCAGGACAATTTCCCCTGATTTTCTTTCTGTCAGATTCCTCCCATTGTATAGACCTGACATAAACTGAGAAGCCCTCCGGCTGTTGTGCGGGCGATGCCCATTTCCAGGAACCTGCGGTCGGCCGTGTGCTAGAGCGTTTCACGATAAGTTGTAGCCGTGCCAGTCCGCGCTCGTCGGGAAAGACAATGGCTGGCACCAAGCGGCCAGGGAGGGGGGGGGGCTCCCCGCCTGGGAGGGCGGCCATCCTGGCCGCCATGCGGGCTGGAAGCCCGCATTCCTCAAGGAGGAGAGAGACGCGCTACATAGCATCGTGATTTGCTCTAGCCCCTCACCCGGCCCCCTTCGACCGGGCTCAGGCCAGGCTTCGACCAGCTCAGGGGCCCCCTCGCCCAGGGAGCGAGGGGCAAACAAAGCCCCTCTCCCAGCGGGAGAGGGGGTGGGGTGAGGGAAAAATAGTCCGCTGGCCGCCAGACAAGTTAATTTGCATCACCCCTCCCAAGAGGGGAGCGAAAAAACATCCCCTCTTGGGAGGCATGTCCTGAGCCCAGTCGAAGGGGGTGCCGCGTCAGCGGTGGGGTGGGTTCCTTTTTGCATCACTCATTGTTGTGCGGGTGGTGTTGAGAACAACGGCTTGGCAATATACGGAAAGTATCGACGAAACCCGTGTAGCGATGCGATTCTGGAGTGTCCTGACTGAAGCCTATCCACCCCTGACCGCCTATGGTTCACCCCTTCATCAACATCGCCTCTTTTTACCTCGGCTGGTTTGCCTGCCTCCTGGGCGCGACCCAGAATATGCCGAGGCTGGGTGCCCTGGTCATAACCGCCTTACTGGTTCTGCATCTCGTGCTCACGGCAAACCGCAGCCAGGAACTGCGCTTCATACTGGTCACGGGCCTGCTCGGGACCTGTCTGGATTCGCTGCTCATGCTGAGCGGTCTGTACACCTTCACGAATCATACCCTCGCCTGGCTGTGTCCGGTATGGCTGACAGCGCTGTGGATGGGGTTTGCCTCAACCCTGAATCACTCTATGCGCTGGCTGCACGGACGCTATGGCCTGGCCTCTTTCTTTGGTGCGGTTGGCGGGCCGCTGAGCTATTATGCCGGCGCGCGTCTGGGTGCGCTGACCTTTGTCCCGGCGGCGGGGGTCACGCTGACGGCCCTGGCAATCGTGTGGAGCCTCGTCGTGCCCGGCCTGCTGTGGCTGGCCCACACCATGACGCTCCGCTCGCCACCGGTCAACCCAGCAGGGCGGTGATGACCGTGCGTCGATAATCAAAGATGCGCTCCAGGTTTCCCGCGTCAGCGAAAAATGAGAAAACAGTTTCAAGTGGTTGTGGAATGCGCTGCACGCGCTCAAGCCGATACCGAGCCGTCATCCTGGCACTCAGCGTGGCGGTACAGCCCATGACCACCTAGAAAGACATCCCTTATGCTCCGCCGCCTCCTGTCCATCCTCGGTCGCTGTCTCCGCCTGCGGTGTCCCCGTTGCGGGCAGGGCCGCCTGTTTGCGCGTGCCTTTACGCTCCGTGAGCAGTGTCCGGCGTGCGCCTTGTCCTTTGAACCGGAACAGGGCTATTACGTCGGCGCGATTTATCTCAATTACGCCGCAACCGTGCTGATTGCCATCCCCGGCTTTTTGGTTCTGGATTATTGGACGGAGTGGTCGTTGACGCACCAAATGCTGGTCTGGAGCGCCTTCGCCATCGGCTTTCCTGTCCTGTGCTTTCGGCACTCGAAAAGCCTGTGGCTGAGCCTGGACTATTTCTTTACCCAATCTTCCAGGGACGGAGAGCGGTCAGACACGACAAAGAGTTAGGGGCCGTCCGTCTTCTCGGGCAGTCCCCTCGGAGTCTTGATCCGTTTGGGATGATTGCTCACTGAAACGTGTGACGCAAAAAGGAATCCACCCCGGCCCGGCGGCCTCAGCGCGTCTGGCGAGCGCGGTTCCTGGGAATAGGCAGCACACGTCTGAACAGGGGACGCACAGCCTGGGGAAAATACTGGAGGTCCCCCAGGATCAAATCGGCAGGGAATATCAAACGGGTGGGGTCGAGGGCGGGCTGCCTTTTGACTCGGGCTGCCCGGGGGCTCTATACGTCTTGCGGGGCGGACTCTTACGCGTGCCCGGTCTTTTTTTGAATGTGACCCCACGCTTACGGTAGAAACCCCAGAGCGTGCTAACGGCGACCTGCACCCCGCGCTCCCCGGCGAGACGGGTCCGCAACTCCTCCAGTGTCAGCTTGCCATTGTCCGCAATCAGTCCCAGCAGATACTCCGCGTGTACATCCAGCTTCGATCCTACGGGATGACCCTGCTTGTGCGCGCGCCGCTCGCCCGTCTCACGCCAGCGGCGCACCCAGCGCACGGCCGTCGCTGTGCCTATCCCGAAGTGCGCGGCCGCACTGCGCGCCGATTGGCCCGCCGCCACTGCACCCAGCACCCGCTCCCGCAAATCCAACGAGTACGCTCTGCTCATATATAGCTCCTCCTCTCCTCGTATGGGGGAGAGCCTCGCACCCTTATATATCTCGCCAGCGAATCGGAATTTTACGATATTGCCTTATATTTTTATACAAACAGATTGAATGGATCATGCGTCAATATACATATCCAGAATGCATGTCAACACTATTCGGCTGCGGGGATACCGGGAGCGGAGGACGATCTCTGGCCGCGGTAGCCAGCCGGGCTAGAGCTGACTGTCTTTACTGATTTTTTCTCTCTCCGATAGGCGCGGTCTTTTTACCGGGGGCCGGCCTTTGCATTGCCTCTTCCTGGCGGACTTGATAGGGGACGAGGTTGGGCGGGCGCTCGCCTGTGAGGAGCAGGACACCGCATGGTCAAAACTACCTATTTTGAAGAGTACGAGCTGGGCGCGTCTCGCCAGACCCTGGGCCGGACGATTACCGAGAGCGATATTGTCACCCATGCCGGACAGACCGGAGACTTTTTTCCACACCATATGGACGCCGAGTGGTCCAAGACCAACGAGTTTGGCCAACGCATTGCCCACGGCACGCTGATTCTCAGTATTGGTGCCGGCATGACGGCCACGGAGATCAATCCGGTCGCGTTTTCCTATGGCTACGACCGCGTCCGTTTTATCCGCCCGGTTTTCATCGGCGACACGATCCACGTTCGCCTGACGGTCAAGGACAAGCGCGCTTATCCCCGGCGGACCACCCACGGCGTGCTGGTTGATCTGATTGAGGTCATGAACCAGGACGGCCAGGTCGTGCTGGCGTGTGAGCATTTGTCCCTGGTGGAGCGCAAGCAAGAGCGGGCGGTTCACGAACCGCCCCTACCCCGCTGAACGGCATAAGCGTCTTGACGGCCCGACCGCTCTTGCTTGCAGTCTCACAGCAGCAGGCATACACAACAGCTATGTCTGCTGCGTCTGCTGAATTTCTTCGAGCCGTTCGGGCTGCCCTGGGAAACGGAGCAGTCTCTACGGGAGAAGAGACGTTGACACACTATAGCCGGAACCGTCTGCCTGGAGGCGACCGCCATCCTTCTGGCGTCGTCTACCCTGGTTCAACGGCTGAGGTCCAAACGATTGTTCGGCTGGCGAATGAGTTTCGGACCCCCCTGTACAGTATCAGCACCGGCGAGAATAGCGGGCTGGGCTTAAGGAGTCCCTTTCAAGAGGGCTGGGTTATCGTCGATGTCGGCAAACGTATGAACCGTATTCTCGAAATCGACGAAACCTTATGCTTTGCCGAGCTTGAGCCAGGGGCAAGCTATCAACACCTCTACGACGCCCTGGGCCAACGTGGCCACACGCTGATGATGGACACCACCTCGGGTCCACCAGAAGGCGGTATTGTTGGCAACACCCTTGATAAGGGCGCCGGCTATACCCCCTACTTTGATCATTTTGGGATGAGTTGTGGTTTGGAAGTCGTGCTGGGTGATGGGCGGATTCTCCGAACGGCCGACGGCGCGCTGCCCGGAGCGAAGACCTGGCATGTCGCCAAGTATGGCTATGGCCCGTATCTGGATGGCTTATTTCTCCAGTCTAATTTCGGCATCGTGACCCGACTCGGCGTGTGGCTCATGCCACGCCCGCCGGCGATTCGGTCCTTTTTCTTCCTCTTTCCGGATGACGAGGATTTTGGAGATATCATCGAACTCGTCCGCCCCCTCAAGCTGAACAATGTGGTTCCTTCACTCATCAAGGTCACGAGCGATCTGTACGGCATCGGGACGGTCGCCCCCTATCCTTTTGAGCGGACGGCAGGCAAGACGCCTCTGCCGGATGATATCCGCCGGCAGCTCCAAAATGAGTATGGCGTTGGTGCCTGGTGTGTGTCAGGCGCGTTTTACGGTGCGTCGGATGAAGCGCTCGAATCAATGCTTGCGCGCGTGCAATCCCATTTCGGACAGTCGGGCAAAGCGCGTTATGTTGCTCATGAAGAAGCCCAGGAGCAGGCCCCCCTCAAGATTCATAGCGATACATTCAGCGGCCATCCCACGCGAGAGGAACTCGGCTTGCTCAACTGGCGACCGGGCGGTGGGGCGTGTTGGTTTCTTCCGGCTATGCCTATGATTGGGAGTATCGCCGACCAACACCAAGCCTTGTCCCGCCGTATTCTGCACGAACATGGCTTCGAGTACATCACCGAATACGTGTGTGGACCACGCCTGAGCCGGGCCTTGCATATCATTATCTTTAATCGCCAGGACCCTGAGGAATGCCAGCGTATGAGTCGCTGTTACCGAGCACTGCTGACGGCCTATACGGAGGCGGGCTATCCGGTTTCACGCGCCCCGCTCGATTTTCAGGCGGAAGCCATGCAACCGCTCGAAACCTTTCCGCAGGTGTGCTCGGACCTCAAAAAAGCCCTGGACCCGAATGGCATTCTCTCACCGGGGAAGTACGGTATTCAGTAGAACGAGGGGGGCGGCATGTCGGCGCAAGAGAATCTGAGACTCTGGAATGACCATATTCGGGGCGAATTCATGGTCAAAGATGAGGACCTGTCGCTGTCCACCATGGTCGAGGACGCTTCGGTCCTGACCGTGCCGACCGGCTGGGGTGGCAAGGGCAAGACCGAGTTGAAGCCCCTCTACCGGGACGAGTTCATTCCCTCGATCCCGCCCTCGTGGACCCACACCACAACCAATCGAGTCGTCACGGATGACTGTATCGTCGAAGAGGCCCACATCCAGCTCATCCATACGCAGCAGATGGATTGGTTTCTGCCCGGCATTCCTCCAACCAATAAGCCGATCGAGTTTGATATTGTCCTGGTCGTGCAATTCCGTGCCGGCAAAATGTCGGCCGAGCGCATTTATTGGGACCAGGCCACTGTTCTCCGCCAGATTGGACAGCTAGATTAGACCCTCGGACGGACCCATACCTCATTCAAAGGAAGTCTACGCACCTATGCAGTTCGGCGTCTTTTATCAGTTACCCTGCGCTCCCGGGCAGTCCGTTCCGCAACGCTATCGGGAGACGTTCGAGCAGATTGTCTACGCGGACCGGTTGGGCTTTGACTCCGCCTGGCTGGCGGAGGCTCATTTTGACGCCGGCTTTTCCACCATGCCGGCGCCGCTGGTGGTTGCCGCGGCGCTGTCGGGGCGCACCGAGCGTATCCGCCTGGGCATTGGGGTCAGCCAACTCCCGCTGCATAATCCGGTCAGCGTCGCCGAGGAAGCCGCAACGGTTGATATTGTCAGCGGCGGCAGGCTGGACTTCGGCATCGGGCGGGGGACGTGGAATCATAATTTCGACGGGTTTGGCATTCCGTGGGAAGAACGCACCACCCGACTGGAAGAAGCGGTTGATATCCTGGAACAGGCCTGGACCGATGCCCCGCTCACCTACCACGGCCGGCACTACCGGTTCGAGTCCGTCAACGTCGTTCCCAAGCCGCTTCAGCAGCCCGGCCCACCGCTGCATATCGCCGCCAACAGTCCGGGCACGGCCGAGTTTGCCGGTCGGCGCGGTTTGCGCCTGTTGATGGCCGCCCCCATTCACCCCTGGCCGGACGATTTTCTGAATCATCTCGGGCTGTACCGCGATTCGGCAGCCAAACGGACCGCGGGAAACGCGCAGGTATCGGCCGTGTTCTTTGTCTTCACGGCTCGGGACCGTGCCGCGGTGCGCAGGCAGATGGCCGACAGCTTTGCCCGTCACCCGATAGGCCAGCGCACCACGTATGAGACCGCGCAAGAGAACATGGCCATATTCGGCAACCCGCAAGAGTGCATAGACCGGATTGCAGAGGTACAGCAACGGGCGCAACTGGATTCCCTGATCTGTTCCTTCAATCCCGGCGGAACGGTTCTCCACGAACACGTCAAGGTGGCGATGCAGCGCTTTGCCGAAGAGGTGCTGCCGAGCGTGCGCGACCTGTAGCGTCTTATCGGCTGATGCTCCGCTCAATCGACCCGGGACACATCATCCCACACCGTGGTGACAAGTCCGGATTCTCGAATGATGGGATCACGAGTGATAATCGGGCATTCAGACAAAATTGCTTCAACGACAATCAAGCGGTCGAAGATATCCGGGATACGAGTATATTCGTGACTCGCGATGACAGTTGCGGGCAACAACGCGGATAATGAATAGTTATCACTCTCAGCCATTGCTCGAAGCTGGGGGAGCAGATGATTGAGAGACGCGCCCGGTAGGCGACCTTTCTGGACCACCATGAGCACCTCTGCAATGACAACTGCGGGAACACGGATGCGGTTCTGCCCTGAATCCGCCTCCAAAAATATCTGCCGAGCGACCGGCCCCAAGCGCGGCGACTGATACAAATGCCACAGCAAGGCGTGCGCGTCTGTCACATACTCCATACTAGGAGTCTTCTTTGAGCCTCTCCGCGCCCCTTATTTGATCCAAGTCTCGTTCCCGTTCTCGGCGCAGCTCTCGAAGCGCGTCCGCAATGAAGTCGGCGTCTGTCGGCGGGGCGTCATCCGGCGCAAGGACATTGGCCAGTTTGACGCAGGTTTTACGGCCAGACCGCTCTTTTGCAGCGTCTGCCAGCACAATCATCTCCGCGGGACCGGCAGGAAAATCGTCAGGTAACGTGACCGCGAGTTGATGATCGGTTGGAACGGTGACCTGTATTTTATGGGCACGCATCATATCCTCCCATGCTGTTAGCCACACTATCATTGCTCCCAAGCTGCCGAAAGCTGAATCAACTTTTATGGCATGGCTCGCAGTCCATCAAACTCTATTATCTCAGACGGCTCACGAAGAGGATCGAAGCGGGCTTGCCCGTCCGCGGATGGATCGGCTCGCGGCATTCCAGGATATCGAAACCACTGTCTCGGAGGACTGGACGGCTTTCATCCAGGGGCGGGCGTTCGTATGCCACGAAGTCACGATCTGTCTGTCGCTGAATTCCGGCATTGGGTTACACGTAAACTTAGCTTCCCTGCTTCGCGTGACGGCTGGGACGCCGAGGAGGACGAGTCGACCGGGTGTCCAGCCACTTCTGAAATGAAGATTGGCTCTCCCCCGACGGTCTCCCCGCCAGCAGGCCCTCAACACTGATATCCTCATCGATATCTTCCCAACGCACCCCTTGTCCTTTACCGATCAATCTCCAGTTAGCGGCTTCTGCTTTCGTCGCATGATACAGCCGTGGAAACCAGGCAAGGGGAGCCGATATGGTTCGTCCGTCGTCCAGGTCGACGCACAAAGTGCCGGCAGAGATCTTCACCCTTTCTGCTTTGGGGACTGTAATCTCAAGCGCGGAAATACTCATTCCAAGCCTCCCATAAAGCTGTTTGGTGTCTCGCAACAAGTTTCTGAATACGGCCTATCTCTACCCGAGAAAATCCGTCGCTCCTTTGCAGACGGACAGGATCAAGCCAGAACTTCGCAATGTTATCGTCACGCTCCACATGGATATGTGGGGGTTCCGTACTATCTCCCGCATAGAAAAAGAAGCGGTATGGACCGGCTCTCAGGACCGTTGGCATGCGTTAAAGCGACTCCGGCATGCCGTCCACTTTTGGCACATCCGGGTGCATGACATCCCACGGCTGGGCACTGGCCACATAGATATCCCGCTGGGGTTGATACCAGCTCGGGTCGTCCAGACTGCCCGCGTACAGGACCCTGAAGTCCGGTGCGGCGGCGTTGGTTAGCAGGACGGGAGAGCCGCAGGCGGGGCAGAACCCACGGCCCATGGCGTGGCCGCGGTCGGCCGGCTTCTCAAACCAGGCAAGCTCGCCGGTGAGAGAAAAGTCAGATTGTTTAACGATGACCGCCGCAAAATAGGCGCTGCCGGTTGCGCGCTGGCAGTCCCGGCAATGACAATTCCCCATATACAGCGGTTCGGCCGCGCAGCTATAGCGGATCGCACCACACGCACAGCCGCCGGAAAACGGCGTCTTCATATTCAACCTCCTTCAGACTTAAAAATATATTTCTATACGCGCGGCCACAGGAGCAGAGACGCCTGAGTTCTGTCAAGTCAGAGCGCACGGGGCTCAGGCCGCGACCGCAGGGCTGAATTCTTTCAGGCGCGGGTACACTTCTCGGGCAAAGAGCGTCATACCCTTGACCGTCTCTTGATGGTCGAGGAAACCGGCCTGGCCCATCAGCAGGAGCTGACCGAAGCCGCCCACGTGTTCGTAGAACTTGACGATCTGCCGATAGACGGAATCCGGGTTGCCGGCAAAGACCAGCCCGTGCTCCATAAAGCTCTCCAGCTTCGGGTTCTGGAACATCTTGAACACGCCCGAGGCCGGTCCTTTCATCGCGCCGGCCATTGCTGCCGGCGGATGATAGCCCGGCGGGCTGGTGAACTGGAACGGCACCTTATTGGCCTCCACATACCACATCAGCTTGCGAGCGCCGGCATAGCCTTCCTCGTCCGTCTCGCCCGTGTAGACCAGGGCGGCATAGGCAAAACGATCCAGGCCGGCAGCCGGCAGGCCGAGTTCGGCCCGGCGGGCTCGATAGGCGTCAAACACTTGCTTTGAGCCGTCGAAGCCGGTCAAAAAGCAGGCCACGATATCACCGCGCTCGCCAACCGTCTGGGCGGAGCCCGGACTGAGCGCCGTAATCCAGACGGGCGGATGCGGCTGCTGATAGGGTCGGGGCCAGATGTTGACCTGACGGTGGTGAAAGTATTTGCCCTCCCAGTTAAACGGTCCGTCGTGACTCGTCCAGGCCTTGAGGATCAGGTCGTAGGCTTCCCAGAAGCGCTCCATCATGCGCGTGGGCCGGTGATTGCCGGCCGACATTTCATACGGCACCCCGCGCACAAAGCCGACCTCAAGACGGCCGCGCGAGTACACATCGACCATGGCCATCTCTTCCGCCACCCGCACGGGCTCACGCCGGTTGGCAATCGGGTTGCCGAGAATCAGCAACCGCGCCGTCTTGGTTTCACGGGCGAGGATGCCCATGATGACGGGGCCGGCCGGGTTGAGATTGGTCGCGGTCTGGTGGTGCTCGTTCACCATGATGTCGAGCCCCAGTTCCTCGGCAATCAACCATTCGTCGATAAAGCGATGGTACAGGTCGGCTCCGATTTTCGGATCGTAGTGACGATTCGGGAGGGTGACGCGGACCGAGTCGTACTCTTTCGCATCGGGCAGGAGATGATAGGCGTTTTCGCTAAAATGCCAGGCGCGCATGGACACGACTCCTTTATTTATATTTATACCGCGGCAAGAAACGCACCGACCCGCTCGACAAAGACTTCCGGCTGTTCCACCTGCGGCCAGTGTCCGGCTTGGTCAATGACGGTGAACTGCGCACCGGGAATAGCGTCACGATAGGCCGTGCCATAATAGTCGGGGGTCACAAAACGATCACTCGCTCCCCAGACGAGCAGCGTCGGAAGAGCGACCCGATGCAAGCGCTGGCGCAGCTTGGGATTATGGAAATACGGCTCCCAGGCGTACAGGGCGGTCGCTTCCCGGTTGCGGGCAATCACAAGGAGCTCAAGATCGGACAGGCTGGCGTAATCGACCGCGACCCGAGCGGGATCGTGGTATTGCAGCCGGGTGACTTCTTCTGGCGGCAGGGCGAAAATATCCGGGATGTCGCGCGTCTCCCGGTCACCGACCTTGATACCGAGCGGCGCAACCAGGACCAGTTGGCTGAGACGAGCGGTAGACTTGACCGCCATCTCGGCGGCTATCCAGCCACCGAGCGAGCAGCCGATGACGACCACCTCGTGGAGATCAGACTCGTCGAGCAGGTCGAGATAGAGATAGGCCAGGTCATCCACCGTGTCGATATCGGCCGCATCGGGCGCCTGGCCAAAGCCGGGGTGGGTCGGCAGGATCACCCGGCCCTGCTCGGCCAACAGAGAAAAAAACGGAGCCTGGGGACACGGCCCGTCTTCCCCGTGTAAGACCAGTATCGGACGGCCCTGTCCGTGTTCATATACGTCAAGCTGTACGCCGTGCAGCGCCAACCGGCGCGACTGGATAGTCCGACTCATACTTCACCTGTGTCTGGGGGAACTGTACGACGACATGGGCGGGCTGTGAAGTCCCACCTTCGGGCGGCGGTACATACATTGTCCCATACGGCAGTCCGAGGCCGGCTTCCCGTTATTGTCCGTCTGAGGCCGCGCTCCCAGAAATATCACCGTGGTCGTCGGCCACACATATGCCCACATCCGCCGCAAAGCCATAGTCCGCCCCGACATCTTCCACGCACGTCAGATCGCTTTGACATTCGCTGTCGCTGTCACAGTCCCCTTGCCCGGCGCTGCACGGTCCCATGATTTGACAGTAATCATCGTGCCCCGGGGACAGCACCGGGCGGTCCGTCTTACGTGCTTTGTAGTACCACCCGCTAAACCTGACCCATAATTCGTTCGTCCCAATGATCTCTAAGTACAGCCAAGGAGCATCGAGCGCGGCGTCGCCCGGCTTATAGACTTTAATGACTTCATCCCCTTCGGCTTGCCCTCCCCCTTCCAGATACGCACTGCTCCACCACTCACTCTTATGTACCACGACCCCTTCCGGTTGGTAGGGATAGAACCACACCGTATAGGTCGGATTCTCGATCCGATCCCCGAGGGCTCGAAAAAGGGTGGCCGTTACAATCAACTCCTGCCCCACCCGTGCCTGACCCTCGTCTGCCGTGTTTGTGATCGAGCCCCGGTATTCAACCGCCTCATAAATCTCATACCGCCCGTAGAGCGGGTTCAGGTCCTTATCAGGCACTTCATACGGCGGGGTATACTCCTGGACCGGCTCATACCCCACGGCTCGCCCGACCATAAGTAGCAGTAACAGCAGAACGATTCTCAAGCGTTTTAGTCGCATGTCATCACCTCATCTGCCTTACCCGGCAAGCAGCCGCCGGATCGTTGCCATCGGGAGAAACAAACGCCGGCGGTCATCGACGAATTCGCCAAACCCGAATTTTCGATAAAACGCGACCGCGGCATCGTCCCGCGCCTCAACCACCAACGCCTGCACGGCAATAATCTGGCTGGCCGAATGCACGCGGTCAATCGCATCCATCAAGAGGTACGCGCCCAGCCCCAGGCCCTGTTGGCTGCTATCGACAGCGAGACGGCCCAGCAGTGCCCCAGGAACCGGATAGTACGGAAGCCGTTTGGCCTGGTCTGCGGGCAGGGCTTCACGGCGGAAGTGCGCCGCGCTCAGCGTATAATAGCCGACTACGGCCTCGGCATCAGGGCCGGTCGCCACGAACACCCGTGCAACGTCCCGCCGCATATCCTGCGAAGCCAACCGACGAATATAGGTATCAAGCTCCGGCGCTCCACAAGAAAAGGCCGACCGGTCATGCACCTTGCTGTTGAACGGTGCAATGCGCCAAGCGGACACCACTGTCACCCATTGGCCTTCCGGTACCGCGCATACGCTTTGCGGAGGGCGGCGTTCGGTGTAGGTGGGTTGGTCAGGGCGTCATAAAACACTTGCCAATCCGCGCCGGACAGGGTAACTACCTCGTTCTCTCGTATGATCCGCTCGGCTTCTTCCAGGGCCGTGCCGAGTACGAATTGGCTGAGCGTCTTATGGCGATGCCCGGCTGCCCGCTGCAAAATACTCTTCGCCTGGGCGTCAAGCCGGATTTGTAACCGTTCCTGTTTAGCCTCGGCTGCTGTCGGCATGGTTTTCCTCCTGGCATACTCCTCATCATTTTGTACGCACAAAAGGAGTACCTGACAAGAGAGATGCCACCCCTCAAAGTCCTCACGCTACACAGAACTGTTGTTATTCCGGCTCGTCAGCTTCGGCCCCATGTAGCCCGGCTTTGGGCGCCGTGCAGACGGCGGAATTATCACCTCCATAACTCCCCGAGCACATCCAGCGATACTCGGTCGCCGTGTCCGCTAGATTTGCCGTCTCATGGTCAAAAAGGTCTCCCGTCACACAACTATTACGCGTGCTTCCGCATTGCCCGTCTTCCTGAGCTAGACACGTTGGCGAGCCCGCACCATATATCCGCTCACAGGTCCACTCACAGGCCGTAATATCTGCTGTCGCCGTGCTGTGGCGCACCAACTCGGTGATCTCAAAGGCCCCATCTGAGTGGGACTCCCCTTCATAGGCGGTATAGCGTCCTCGGAGTTCCACAAAGAGTTCCCCGTACTTCGTCAACTGCCCACTCGTCTTTGCACTAGCATATGCCTGCGTGAGGGCGGTGAAGGCCGCGCCATTCGACACCACGTCCCACACTTCCAAGGAACCACATGGCGTCAAGATTTCTTCGTACTCGCTATAGCCAGGGGGAGCACTATTATCACTGTAGAGGCCTGTGACGGTGATGATATCGCTGTCCTGCGCTCCTACTTGACCGCTGGTCAGCACCAACAGCAGCAGGACGGCGCAGAAGCCTGTCATTCTCCGCATATCCGTACCTCGAATGTTCCGATGTTTGCGTATTCGGCCCCTGTCATCTGAATATCATTTACTGGCATGCATCATTAACGCAGGTCAGCTCGCTTTGACATTCGCTGTCGCTGTCACAGTCCCCTTGCCCCGCACTGCACGGCCCCATGACTTGACAGTAATCTGCATGCCCCGCTGACAGCACCGGGCGGTCCGTCTTGCGCGCTTTGTAGTACCATCCGTCAAACCTGACCCATAATTCGTTCGTCCCGATGATCTCTAAGTAGACCCAGGGGCCATCGGGCTCGCTGCCCCCCGGCTTATAGACTTTGATGACTTCATCCCCTTCGGCTTGTCCTCCCCCTTCCAGATACGCACTGCTCCACCACTCACTCTTATGCACCACAACCCCTTCCGGTTGGTAGGGATAGAACCACACCGTATAGGTCGGATTCTCGATCCGTAAACCCGTGGGATATCGAAACAGGGAGGCCGTCACAATCAATTCCTGCCCCACCCATGCCTGGCCCTCGTCTGCCGTGTTTGTGATCGAGCCCCGGTACTCAACCGCCTCATAAATCTCATACCGCCCGTAGAGCGACGTGAGATCCTTGGCTCGCTCATGGGGGTAGTCAGGAGGGGCCGGCTCCTCGGTGGCCGCCACGCTCGACACGAGCAGCAGCAGAACAGCGCAAAGGGGTTTTACGGTCCACCGCAGACACAGCAATCGCTTTACACGGCTCCGCATGGGCTGCACCTCCTCACCGCAATCGAGCCTTCTGCTCACGCCGCAAACAAACGTTCGACGTTGCCGTGTAATATCTGTTCGCGCTCGTCATCGGAGCAGGCCAGTTGCTCCACCAATTCAATGGGCCGCTGCCAGGAACCGTAGGGATGATCCGTGCCCAGCACGAGTTGATGGGCGCCCATCATCGACAGACACCACTCAAGCGGTTCCGGCTCATAGGCGACCGTATCCATATACAGCTTCTTCAGAAATCGACTCGGCTCCTGCACCACGTCATCCCCACCAAAAGCCCCCAGCATGCCGTCCAGTCGGCCCATCAGATACGGCACGGTCGCACCAACGTGGGGAATGATGATCGGCGCGTCCGCATAGTCGGACAGCACCCCGGACAGGGCCAGACGCATGGCGGCCAGCGTATTATCCACCATAAATGCCAGCACCGGCACCGGCACCAAGTCCATTAAATAGCGCTGATTCAAGGGAACAGTGGGATGGATAAAAATGGGCCGGCCAAGCTCGGCCATACGCGCGAAAACAGGACGGAACTCGGGAGAGTCGAGCGGCTTGTCGTTGATATTGGAATACAGTTGGAGACCCCGAAAATTGAGTTCCGAGATACAGCGGTCGAGTTCTCTGAGCGTCACCTCGGTGTCCCCAAAGCCCAGAGTCGCGTAGCCCCAAAAACGGTCCGGGTGAGCGGCAATGAGTTCGGCCAGGAGATCGTTCGCAATCCGGGCCAACTCATCCGCCTGAGCGCCCCCTACCCGGTCCGGGCCGGGCACGGCAAGGCTGAGGATGGAGATGTCGATGCCGGCCTCATCCATATGCGCCAGCTTGGTCTGCATGTCGTATAGGGGCGGCAGCATGGGAATGGTCAGGCCCTGACAGCAGTGAAAGTGATACGTGCCGTCCACCAGCCGGGTGTAGGGAAAGTCACTCCGTTTTTCGAGCGTGCGGGCGATATGCTCGGATAAGAAATGGGTGTGAACATCGATTTTCATGCCCGACCTCCTCTCTCCTTGCGCCACCACGTTTACCCGGCCTTGCGGGATTCGCTGCGTGCGTCAAAGCCGCCCTCTTCGGGGGCATGTCCATACACGTCACGCACGTAGTATTCGGACTGATGCGTCGCGGGTCGCCCGCCCCAGCCGTACTCGATCAGCCAGCCCGAGGGCGTGCGAAAGTAGAAGGAATACATGTGGTCGTTGGAGTGTTTACCGGGGGTGATGGCGACCGGCACCTTATGCTCGCGGACGATCTCGTAGGTCAGGCCCACGTCGTCCAGATTGTCCACCTCGACCATAATGTGATTCAGGCGCTGCTCGGATGGGCCGATGCCAAAGGCCACGGAATGGTCGCGCTCGTTGCAGTGCATAAAAACTGGCGCGATGACCTGCTTGCCCCGTTGAATCTTGTATTCCACGCTGCCGCGCATACCCAGGGCGCGGTAAAAGCGATACGCCGCGTCCGTATCCTGCTGGCCGACAATACAGTGCCCCAGGCCGCCCGCGCCGGTCTTGAACTGACCGTGCATGCGGCGTCCGGGATAAAAAGGCTGGCTGAACTGCACCTGCGGGCCGTGAAAAATTTCGACCGGATTGCCGTTGGGGTCTGCGAGTTTCAAGACCTCCAGCACGCGCCGCTCGGCGGCTTCGTCCGGCGATCCCAGGCGGTAGGCGATACCCGCCTCGGACAACTGCTGTTGCATCTGCCCGAACTCCTCGGGCCCGGCAACCCGGAACCCCAGGTAACGCAGATCGTCGCTGGGGTCGTTGTGCAGGACTATCCGATGATGCCAGTAGTCCAGGCGGGCGTAGCAGCGGTCGTCTTCGCCCTCATCCACAATTTCCCAGCCAATGATATTGGCCGCAAAATGCTTCCAGGTGTCGAGGTCTTTGACACCAATACCCATATAGCCCAGCTCTGTGACGTGAATCATTGTTTCCTCCTGCGGTTAAAGGTTGGTTGTCTGATTACTCCCTTTTGATAGCAGCGCCCCGGTTCGATTTTGTGTGGTCCAATGAGGCTGCCGCATGCGGGCACTGAGAAAAACAGCGGTCGTTTCTTCGGAATATCAGAATCAAGTACACAAGACAAAAATCCACTGTCAAGACAAAGGGCTTTAATACCGGGCTGCTATCTTTATCTCGGACCGTCCGAAGGCCAGGATGAATAGAGCAGGTGAGCACTGTTCGCTTTCGCGCCGCTTTGATCTTTGTCCTAGAGCGGTGTAATGATGCGAGGGAGACTACGAAAACAAAGGCTCAGGTCATGGCTGGCAAAATCTATGAGTGCGCCGTAGCAAATGGCCAAGTCGTGCTGCCTGCGGGCATACATTTGCCGGAAAACTGCCGCGTGTGGCTGACGGTACACGAGGAAGCCACCCGCCCACCCGCAAGCATCCACAGCCCTCGTCTCGTTCATCCGGAACAGGCTCAACATTTCGAGATGGAAGTCGAAGATGTGAGCGATGCCAAAATATGACGCCTCGTAGTTTGACCCGCCGGCACCATTAGCCCTGGTGACGGTCCATTCGCCCAGGAGTGGAGCGTCTATTCACCGCGTGCCGGTACTTACGGAATGTCTTGAATCGTTGTTCTCTTCTGCTTGACGGCCCGAATCTGACTTGGGACGAATATCAGGAAGGCGATGGCGCAGGACGGGAGTTGCCATGATCCGCACCACGGTCGTAGGAAGTTGGCCTCTGCCTGAACAGTACCGCAACCGTTTGTTGCAGTATCACCGTGGCCAGTTGCCGCATATGCTGGTCAAACAGACGCTAAGCGGTGCGGCAGAAGTGGCCATCCGCGAGCAGCAGGCGACCGGGGTGACCCAGTTCATGGGCGGCGAGTTTTTCGCCGAGGTCTTCATTCAGCACATTCCCCGCCAACTCACCGGGGTCCGCCTGGTGCAACCGCAGGCCGACACATTACGGACGTATGCGGATGTGGCCCGCTACGAACTGACGGGCGATATCGAGGCCCCGCGCGGTCTGGGCTATGTCGAGGCCTTCCGCCGCGAATCTCACATTGAACCGCGCCTGGATAAAGTCGCCGTCCCCGGTCCCTTGGAAGTGCTCGGACACCTCAAATGGACGGAGGCCGTCCGGGCGCAGCTTCCGCGGGCAATCGCAATCGTGAATCGGGAACTGCGCGGGCTCGCGGCAGCCAAAGTCCGCGAGATCCAACTGGATATTCCCACGGTCGCCATTCGCTCCGTCCTGGGCCGCCTGGCTCCCGAAGAGGCGGCCGATTTGATTGCCGGCAGCTTTGAAGGGGTGGACACGCTCAAAACCATCCACTGTTGCCTGGGCGACCTGGGCTCGCAGTCGGCCGTCACCACCCATAATCTGCACGCCCTGCTGCCCTATATTGAGCGGCTGGCCGGCGTGATCGATAAGATCCACCTGGAATGCTCCCACTCCGGCCAGTGGGCCGACCGGGCCTGTCTGCGCGATATTCCCAGCGGCATGCAGGTCATTGCCGGCATTGTTGATGTCAAGGCTCCGGTCGAGACCAACGCCCAGATTGAGGAGCGCATTCGTGAGGTGCTCAAATATGTCGCCGCAGACCGGCTGTGGATTGCGCCGTCCTGCGGCCTGGGCCGCCGCACAACCGATATCGCGCTTGGCAAAGTCTCGCGCATGGTTGCGGTAGCGCAACGCTGCTGACACAGAGTATATGTCGGTGGAGGGAGGGATCGGTATGGCTGAGTACACGACCGTGTTTGGTTCCCTGGCACACTACGAGAAAGGCCGAGTCGAGATCATCCAGGACCAGGCCCGGCATTATGCCTTTTCCAATATCTTCGAAGTGGCCGCTCAAGCCCGGCCGTATGAAAAGATCGCGGTGGCGAAAAACCTGGAGTACGTGGTCGAGGTCCTGCGCGCCGAAGGCCGCTCGGACTGGTTTACGGCGGCGCACGATGAGTTCGCGGTGGTCATGGACGGCCAGTTGGAGCTGCATCTGGTCAAACTCGACGACCCGGCCGCCGTTGTGTCAGCGGACACTCAAGGCTCGGTGCGCCTGCCCGGACCGCCCGCCGGCAAAAAAATGGGCTGGATGAAACTCCGGCGCGGGCATCAGGCCCTGCTCCCGGCGGGTGCGGCCTATCAGTTTATGGCCGAACGACCGAGTGTGATTTTGCTGCAAACGCTGAAGGGTCCGCTCACGCTCGAAAAATGGGCGGATATTTGCGCAGCCTAAGGAGACAGACCATGAGCGACGTCAAAGCCTCGGCGCCCGATAAGCAGACCGGCTATAAGCGTTTTGAACTGGGGCGGTTTTCTTTTTCACGTGACGAGTATTTCGTCACCGTGGGCTGGCCGGCCAGAGAAACACAGCTCTCCCACACCCTGCCGGTGGACGCCTTTCTCAGGGCGCTGGTGCGCGATGTGGCCTGGGGGTTTTTTTACGGCTGGGTCAATTTTGATGCCGTGCTCGGCACCCGGAATCGGTATGGGCGGGTGGAGCTGTACGCCGGCCGCTATAACGACGGCTATCATGACTCCGGCCTCGATTATGTCGAGACCTTTGAGACGCCGGAGATTCTGGCCACCTTCAAGGCCATGCTGAGCGACTGGACCAACGCCGGCTTTGACCCGTTTGCCGCGCCCGCGGAGACCGCCACCACGGTCTTCGGCAAAAAGAACGGGAGCAATACCGCCGCGGTTGAACGCCACCGGGAAACCTGCCGGCGCATGCCCGGTCTGGCCGGTGATGCCGCGCTCCGCTCGGACGCCAACGGCTACCCGATCAACCGCGCCTTTGCCGATGTCGAACAGGACGAACCCGAGCTGCACGTCGAGCCGGGCTTTGAGAACGAGGTCCACGCCTTTAATCTGTTCAAATATCTGTCCCGCTCCGACGTGACCTGGAACCCGTCGGTGGTGTCCGTGTGTCGCAACAGCCTGTTCTGCCCGACCACCGAGGAACACATTCTGCCGGTCATTCACGGTAATGATCGGGTCGAGTGGTTTATCCAGGTCAGCGATCAGATCACCTGGCAGGTCAGCGACAAGGAGACCGGCCAACCGCGGGCCAGGGTGGTCATGAAGCCGGGTGATGTGGCGGCCATGCCGGCCGATATTCGGCACCAGGGCTTCTCGCCCAAGCGGGCCATGCTGCTGGTCTGGGAAAACGCCACGCCGGGTCTGCCCGAGAAATACGACAGCGGCGCACTCTCACCCTATCCGATTGATCTGTAACAAGGAGGACGGCATGAAATTCGGAGTGTTGTATATTCCCGACTATTACGAAGAGCGCCACAAATCGTCCAGCCATTACTACGGCGAGATGCTGGAGCAGATCGACCTGTGTGAAGAAATCGGTCTGGATAGCATCTGGTTTGCCGAACACTACGTCGGCGGCTATGCCTTTCCTTCCCCGCCGATCTTTGCCGCCGCGGTGGCCCAACGCACCAAGCGCGTCCGCTTTGGCACCGCGGTGACGCTGTTGCCGCTGACCAATCCGATCAAGACGGCCGAGGAATATGCGATGCTGGACGTCCTCAGCGATGGACGGCTCGATTTCGGTATCGGGCGGGGCATCCTGCGCCGCGAGTACGACCTGTTCGGGATCAATCCGGACGACAGCCAGGGCCGCTACCACGAGGCGCTCGATATCATCCTCCAGGCCTGGACCCAGGACGAGGTCACCTGTACCGGAAAATACTTCAGCGTCGATCAGGTCAAAACCCTGCCCAAGCCGGTTCAGCAGCCCCACCCGCCCATCTGGGCCGCGGCCGTGGCCTCCCAAGAGTCCTTCATCTGGACGGGTGAGCGGGGCTATAACATCATGCTGGTGCCGTTCGCCTATCCCACCTTCGGACCGCTCCGCGAGCGGGTCGATCTGTATCGCCAAACCCTGATCGACAACGGCCACGACCCGGCGCAAAAAGAGGTGCAGGGCACCTACCATCTGTATGTCGCCGAAGACGACGAGCAGGCCCGGCGCGAGGCCGCAACGGAGTTGGAGCACTATTTCAAATTCTTCGCCGGCCTGGATAAGCCCTGGCAGTCCGACCAGTATAAAGCCTACGGCAAGGGACTCGGCGATATCTTCTCTCAGCTCAAGTATGACGTGCTGGACAAAGGCGACGCACTGATGTTCGGCAGTCCCGAGCGCTGCATTCAACGCATCAAGAACATCAAGGCAGGCTTGGGCATCACCCATATGCTGTTTGAGGTCAACTTCGGCGGCATGGCCCACGACAAGGTGCTGCGCTCGCTCGAACGCTTCGGCAAGGATGTGCTGCCGCACGTGCGCGATCTCTAGTGTCCGCTCACTGTAGGGGAAGCCTTGTGAGAATCGCCATTGTCGGTGGTGGTATCGGCGGCATGACGCTGGCCCTGTCGCTGCATGACGCCGGCCTCACCGAGGTCGAGGTCTATGAGTCCGCTCACACGATCAGTGAGTTGGGAGTCGGCATCAACGTGCTGCCGCACGCGGTGCGCGAGCTGACCGAACTCGGCCTGCTGGACGGCCTCGCCGCGGTCGGCATCCCGACCGGCGAGTTGGTCTTCTACTCCAAACACGGCCAGCGCATCTGGGGCGAACCCCGCGGGCGCGCCGCGGGCTATCACTGGCCGCAGTTCTCCATTCATCGCGGCGAACTGCTGCAAGTGCTCCACCGAGCCGTAGCGGAGCGGCTCGGCCAGACACGCATCCATACCGGCCACCATTTGGTCCGCTTCGGACAGGCAGCGGGAAGGGTCTGGGGCGAGTTCGTCGAGCGGGCCGGGAACACCTCCACGCGTCGGGTCGAGGCCGACCTGCTTGTGGCCTGCGACGGTGTCCACTCGGTCGTCCGCCAGCAGCTCTACCCTGACGAGGGCCCGCCCAAGTGGAACGGGATTACGATGTGGCGCGGGGTCAGCGCGGGCAAGCCGTTTCTGTCGGGCCGCACGATGCTGATGGCCGGCTATTTTCAGCGGCGGGTGGTTGTCTATCCGATTTCAAAACGCCACGAAGACCGGGGACAGGCGCTCATCAACTGGGTGGCGGAATTCAAGGTCGCCGACGATCAACCCATGCCCCCGCAGGACTGGGCACACACGGCGCGTCTCGAAGAAGCCCTGGCCCCCTTCAGTGCGTTTACCTTTGACTTTCTCGATGTGCCGGTGCTGATGCGGCAGGCCGAGACGATTTACCAATATCCGATGGTCGACCGCGACCCGCTGCCGACCTGGGACTTCGGGCGGGTGACGCTGCTGGGCGATGCGGCCCATCCCATGTACCCGGTCGGCTCGAACGGCGCCTCCCAGGCGATTATTGACGCGCGCGTACTGGCCCGGCAACTCGCGCTTCAGCCCTCAATTGAGCAGGCCGTGGCCGCCTATGACGCCGAGCGGCGTCCGGCTACGGCGGCGGTCGTGCAGGCCAATCGTAAAGTCGGGCCGGAGCAGTGCATGGAGCTTGTCGAGCAACGCGCCCCGGATGGTTTTACCAATCTTGACGCCGTGATCAGCCAACAGGAGTTGGAAGACATCGCGTCGGTCTATAAACGCACGGCCGGCTTCGACCCGGACACATTGAACAACCGACCGTCGTTGTCGGTCGGCTGAAACGCTGAGAGTACGGCCATCCTACTCTCTTCCTTTTTATACACTGGGAGCGCGGCCATCCTGGCCGCAGCCTGTTTCTTATTTCCTGGGAGGGCGGGCCTCATGCCCATCTGCCCACAGCCTGCTGTTCTCCCAGACTCACTAGTGCGGGCTTCCAGCCCGCACTCCCAGAGAAGACGTCGTCCTACACCACACCGCCCCCTCCCCCTCATTCGCATGCGGCAAAGCGTTCCAAATGGTGATCCGCGTCGCCAAAGGTTTGGGCGATCATCGTCAGCCGGCGAAAGGTGTGACTGACTTTCAATTCCTCAGTCATGCCCATCCCCCCATGCAACTGAACGGCCTCCTGGCTGATGTGACGGCAGGCATCCGCAATATGGATTTTCGCCGCGGAGATGATCCGACGGCGTTCGTCGGCGTCCGCGCTATCGGCCTTCACGCAGGCCAGACAGGCCATGGATTTGGCCTGCTCATGGATGATCGTCATATCCACCATGCGGTGTTGCAGGGCCTGAAACGAACCGATCGGCACCCCGAACTGTTTGCGGGTCTTGAGATACTCAAGCGTGGTGTCGTTCGCAAACTGCATCGCCCCAACCGCCTCGGCGCACACCAGGGCAGTTGCATAGTCCACCACGGCTTCGATCAGCGGCAGGGCCTGCCCCTCTTGGCCTAGCAGCGCCTCAGCCGGAACAACCGTCCCGGCGAAACGTACATCCGCGGCGCGTAAATTATCAATCGTGCGATAGGGTGTGAGCGTCACGCCCGGCGCGCTGGCGTCTAGCACGAACAGGCTGATGCCGTCCGCGGCGGTAGTAGGCCCTGCGGTGCGCGCCGACACAACGAGCTTATCGGCGCAGGGCGCGTGCAGGACGACGCATTTCTCGCCCTCAAGCGTATAGCCGTTATCGGTCTTCTCCGCCCGACAGGCGACATGGGCCAGATTGTAGCGCGCCTCGCGTTCGGTTTGGGCGAACGCCAGCTTGCACTGACCGGTGATGAGAGCCGGCAGAAGCTCTTGCCGCTGGGCCGGACTGCCGCCCCTGGCAATGAACTGGCCGCCCAGACCGACGCTGGCCAGGTAGGGCTCGACAATCAGCCCGTCGCCTATCGCTTCCATGACCGGCATCAGGTCTACCGCAGTGCCCCCAAAGCCACCCACCTCGCTCGCAAAGGGCAGGCCCAGCAGGCCCATTTCGGCGAACGTGGCCCAGACCTGCTCACTATAGCCCTGGTCGGACTCGATGATCGCCTGGCGAGCGGCAAAGGTGTATTCCTTGGTCAGAAATTGCCGGACGCTGTGCGCCAGCAGTTGTTGTTCTTCGCTGTAGTCAAAATTCACGCTGCGCTCTCCTGTTTACAGACCCGGTTTACAGACCGAGGGACGCCTTGGAAATGATATTGCGCTGGATCTCGTTGGAGCCCGCATAGATCGAAGTCTTACGGTAGTTGCAGTAGCGCGGGGCGATGCTGGCCGTGTGTTGGTCAAAGTCCGTGGCGTGCAGCGACCGAAACGGCTGGGCCAACGGCCCGACCGACTCCAGCATGAGTTCGGTGAGCGCCTGTTGGATTTCCGTGCCACGAATCTTGAGCAGGGAGACTTCCGCGCCCGGCGCCCGTCCGCCCCGCATCTGATCCAGAAAACGCAGATTGGTGATCTCCAAAGCCATCAGCTCGACTTCCACCCGGGACAGCCGGTCGCGGAAGCGCGGGTCGTCAATGAGCGGTTTGCCGTTTTTGGGTTGCTGGGCCGCCAGCTCTTTCAGGCGCAGCACTTCTCGCTTGGACGCACCGGTGTTGCCCGTGCCGAGGCGCTCATGGCCCAGCAGATATTTGGCGACGGTCCAGCCGTCGTTTTCTTTGTGGACGAGGTTTTCCGCCGGGACGCGCACATCATCAAAGAAGACCTCGTTCACTTCATGGCCGCCATCCATGAGCATCAGCGGTCGGACGCTGATGCCCGGCGTGTTCATATCCATCAGCAAAAAGGAAATGCCCTGTTGTCTTTTTGGAAAGTCGGTGCTGGTCCGAACCAGACAGAATATCCAGTCGGCGTGCTGCGCCCAGGTGGTCCAAATCTTCTGGCCGTTGACGACATAGCTGTCGCCCTCGCGGACCGCGCTGGTCTTGAGTGAAGCCAGGTCCGAACCCGACCCCGGCTCGGAATAGCCCTGACACCAGAACACGGCGCCGTTATACATGCCGGGCAGAAAGCGCTGTTTCTGCTCCTCGGTGCCAAATTTGTGCAGGACAGGCGCACACATGGGCACGCCAAAGGGAATCCGCGGCGGGCAGCCGGCATAGCCGCATTCCTCTTCAAAAATATGCCGCTGCACGATGGTCCAGTTCGTGCCGCCCCACTCTGCCGGCCAGTCGGGCGCTCCCCAGCCCCGCTCGGCCGTAATTTTCTGCCAGCCCAACAGGTCCGCTTTGGTCAGCTCTTCATAGTTGACCACTTTGTCGCGCAGCTCGTCCGGCAGCTTGTCTTTGAGCCAGGCGCGCACTTCATCACGAAAAGCCATTTCTTCGGGAGAATAGTTGAGATCCATAACCGACTCCTCTCTGGCGGTGTGTCCTATGTATCAGGCTATTACGGAAATCCTAGTCCGGGTCCCGTCCCGCCGCCGCCCTTGTCAACGCGTGACGCACAATAGCAAGTCGAGGGTCGTAAACGGGACCAGGGGCCGTCGGAGCCTGCGGAACCCACCCCGGCGTCAACTGCGGGGCAGGCGAGCGGAGGTTCATGTGCCTCACATGTTGTCAGGTATCCGTTCACCCTGAGCGTAGCGTAGCGAAGTCGAAGGGCCTGGGGGATACAGCCGGTAGACGGTTTGCTATGCTCCTGCGACAACGCACGACTGGAGGATTTGCGTATGTCTTCCCGCACCGCCCCGCACGCCCACGGCCAGCCGATCTTTGGCATGCAAAAAATATTTATCTCCGAAGTTGCCCCGCCCCCCGACCTGTCCGGCCCGGCCTGGTGGTTCGGTTTTCACCGCAACCGACTCCTGCTTCAGCAGACTGACGCCGCGTTCCAGGTGCCCTGTCTGGAGCGCTTTGAAGAGCTGGGAGTATCTGCGGGGAACCGGCATTATCTCGGCCGATATGACGGGCGGGCGTGTTATGCCGTGGATGTGCCGGACCCATCGGTACCCGACCACCTGGACTTCAAGGACCTCCGCCAGGCGCACAGCGGAATTGACGAGGATTTGTTTGTGCTGGGTGGCCGCGCCGTCCAGATTGTCGAGTGGGACCGCACCCATCAGTACTGCGGGCGGTGCGGCACCCGCAATGAAACCAAACAGGATGAGCGGGCCAAGCGCTGCCCCAAGTGCCAACTCCTGAGCTTCCCCCGCCTGTCACCCGCCATTATTGTCATGGTGGAGCGCGACGGAAAAATCCTACTCGCCCGCTCGCCCCATTTCCCGACCAAGATGTATAGCGTGTTGGCCGGCTTTGTGGAACCCGGCGAGACCATAGAGGAATGCGTCGCCCGAGAAATCAAGGAAGAGGTCGGCATTACGGTCGAGAATATCCGCTATTTTGCCAGCCAACCCTGGCCGTTTCCGAACTCGCTCATGCTCGGTTTTACCGCCGAGTATGCGGGCGGCGAGATTAAAGTAGACGGAGTAGAAATCGCCGAAGCGGCCTGGTTCAGCCCGGATGCCCTGCCCGCTATCCCCGGCCGCATCAGCATCTCCCGCCGGTTGATCGACTATTTTCTGGACACGCATGGGTAGAATGCGTAATCTGGCCGAGTCCCCCAGGAGTGAGGGCTCCGCAGGTCGGATTAGCGTAGCGTAATCCGACATCCCTACTGTCGTTTGACCGCGACGACGATCAACAATTTTTCCTCATCCGTATATTGCGTCACCGTCAGCCCATACGACCCGAGGAAGGCCTGCGCTTCGTCCGGTGAGGGCAGTGACGTAATCGGAAACGGCTCCGAGCGGACGAGCCCGTCAACAAACGCCCGGCCTTCGGGGTGACTGATCACGACCCGCCCGCCCGGTCGCAGCATGCGCGTGATATTGCGCAGCGCCCCAGGCTTGTCCGCGATATTGCCATACATGCCGTTCATGAAGACCACATCGACGCAGGCCTCGGGCAGGTCCAGGTCCCGGATGTCAGCCTGGTGGCGTTCGACTTCGGGATAGCGCTGGGCGACCTGCGCCAGCATCTTACCCGACAGGTCGCAGGCATAGATGCGGCCGGGCCGATACTTGCGAATGTCCGGCATGAGGGCGCCCGTCCCCGTCCCGACATCCAGCACGTTTTCTCCGGCCTGAATGTCCGGCGCGGCAACGATGCGTTCCATACGGGCGCAGACATCCTGAGGTAAATCGACCAGAAAACGGTCGTACACGTTATCGAATGCCTGGCCTTGTTTCGCGTTGAATTGGGCAATCTGTTCGTCGTTCATATTTTGTACTTATCCTTCTTGCTCCAGCCACCAGCGGCCCTGGTCAATCTCAATGGCTTCAAAGGGTTCGGCCCGGATCATGCCACTCCCGCCGTGGGTACTCACCACAACCCAGCGGTGCGCTTCCAGACGATACACTTCCAAGGTGCGCAGGCCGGGATCAACCAGCCACAAGTGGCCCACCTGCTCTCGGGCGTAGATCGGCATTTTGAGCACCCGATCATTCCGGCCCGTGCTGGGCGAGACAACCTCACACACCCAGTCAGGAGCCAGTTCGCTATACGGCACGTCCTCCAATACCGGCATACGCTCTCTGCGCCAGCCGGCAATATCAGGCACGAGAATATCCGCGCCAAGGTGCAACTCCGGCTCGAAGAGAATCCACCAGCCCCCAGGATCGCCCGGACCACCATGACCCTGGTCAAAGGAGTCAAGCTGGCGGGAGATAATCGAAACGGCGCGTGCGTGGGGGAAGGACGGCCGTGGCGCGGTCGTCAATTCGCCATCAATGATCTCCGCAACAAAACGCTCGGGGACCTGGAGCAGGTCCGCATAGGTGGCTCGCTTGCGCGCCGGGTTCATGGCCGGGAACCTATCAGAAGCCTGGAAAACGGGGAAGCCGTTCGACGGGCAAACAGTGGTCAGGGTGGGAGAAGAGGCGTATATTCGACAGCATCTCTTACAGTGAGGAGCATCCTCATGAGTACCGCAGTATCCACTCCGTTGCCCGATCTCGGCTTGTACGACAAAGATTTCCACGCCTGGCTTTTTCAGACTGCGGCCCTCCTTCGACAAGGACGGTTGGCTGAAGTTGACGCCGCACATGTTGCGGAGGAATTGGAAGATATGGGGAAACGCGAGCGTCGGGCCTTGGAAAACCACATCAGAAACGTGACCCTGCATTTGCTCAAGTGGCACTATCAGTCAGACAAGCGCACGCCTTCCTGGCGCAAGTCTATTCGGAATGGACGCCTTGAGATTCAGGCCTTGCTGAAGGACAGTCCGAGCCTGACGAGCCAACCGGCCCGGATGTTGGCGAACGCCTATCCCGCGGCCCGGGCGGATGCTGTCGATGAGACCGGGCTCAGCGAGGAGGCATTTCCGGCGCAGTGCCCGTTTCCTGTTGAGCAGGTTTTGGATGCGGAGTATCGGGGAGAGTGAGGCGGGGAGATCACGCTGCTCTTCTTAATTTTGTCGGGCGTATCAACACCTCTGCTGAGATTCCAAATTTCTCATGTAACCGACGGATCATATTAATAGATAGTCCGCGGCGTCGAGTGAGCACCTCAGCTACTCTGGTGCGGCTTCCTAAGACTCCTTCCAAATCCCTACGCGTGAGTCCTTGCTGTTCCATACGGAATGTAATCGCCTCAATCGGGTCAGGCGGGTCTATGGGATAGTGATCGTTTTCATAGGCATCTATGAGTGTCGCAAGGATATCGAGGCGGTCGCCTTTTGGGGTGCCGGACGGAGCCCCCCACAGCCGCTCAACCTCCTCTAAGGCTGCTTCATAGTCTCCCTCTGTTTTGATCGGTTTAAGGTTTTTCATACTTGACATACTCCCCAAAAGGGCGGGCACACAGGCCCGCCCCGACAAGCATTCAGGCGTTCCTAGGCCGCGGCCCATTTTTCGCGCAGGAACTCCCCGACCCGTTCGATGCCTCTTTTGCCCTCAGCCAGCATGGGGTGAAAGGCGTGCCAGACATGGATCATATTGTCCCAGATTTCGAGGCTGCACTCGACACCCGCGGCTTTCGCCTTTGTGTCGAAGGCGATGGCGTCATCCAGGAGAATTTCGTCCCGACCGACATGGATCAACACCGGCGGCAAGCCGCTGAGATCGGCCAGATTGGGAGACGCGTACGGATGCCTGGGGTCGCTGTCACCAACGTAGAGTCCTGCCATGCGTTTGAGGCCGTGGACGGTCACCATGGGGTCGGCCGCGGCTCTGGTCTGATACGACTCGTTCGAGCAGGTCATATCCGACCACGGACTGATCGCCACCGCGGCCGCGGGCATGGGGACGCGCTTGTCACGCGCCGCAACCAGGGTCGCCAGGGTCAGCCCGCCCCCGGCCGAGTCCCCGCCAATAGCGAGATTTTTTGGAGCAAAGCCTTGCTCGATCAGCCATCTGAGTGACGCCACGCCGTCGTCAACCGCGGCCGGAAAGGGCTCTTCGGGTGCCATCCGGTAGTCAACCAGCAATACCGCGGCTTGGGCGCTCCGGGAGATTTCTCCCGCCAGCGAGCGGTGGGTGTTGATCGAGCCCACCACATAGCCCCCGCCGTGCAGATACAGGATGGCCCGCGCGGCCTGACTGCCGGGCGCTCGGACCCACTCCGCGTCACGATTCGCCACGCTCAGCGCTTCCGTTTCAATGTCGTCGGCGGCCCTGAAGGCCAGCTTTTCCATACTTTTGCGCATGGCCTCAACTGGCGGCTCAACCTCCGCCGGAAGCTGTTTTTCGCGTAAAATCTGCTTCAGTTTGTCTATGCTCATGCCCGCCATTGGCTTCCCTCCTTCGCATGATAGTGTAGACAGCCTATGCTTCATCGCTACCCTTGTCACTATTGCAGGCTAGACTCAGCGCGAGGCAAGGACGCCGCCGGAGGGTGAGTGCAATGCGGGTGTTGGCGCTCTACCATATGAAAGGCGGGGTGGGGAAAACGGCCGCAGCCGTCAATCTTGCCTATCTGGCGGCACGGTCCGGGGCCCGGACCTTGCTGTGCGACCTCGACCCGCAGGCGTCGGCCACCTATTACTTTCGCATCCAACCCAAGCTCAAAGCCAAGAAGAAGGTTTTTGCGCGGGGTGGGAAGCATCTTGAAGCCAGCATCAAGGCGACCGATTTTGCACACCTGGACCTGCTGCCGGGCGCCTTGTCTCACCGCCACCTGACGGAGGTGTTTCAGCAGGCCAAACATCCGGCCCGCTGCCTGTACCGCAGCCTGGCGACGCTCCGGGACGAATACCAATATGTGCTCCTCGACTGTCCGTCCGGGGTGAGCCTGATGGTTCAAAACGTTTTCTATGCCGCAGATTACGTCCTGATTCCCGTTGTGCCCTCACCCCTGTCGGTCCATGCGTATCAGCAACTGCGGACGTTCTACACCAAACACGGCTACAACCCCAACAAACTCCGCACGTTTTTCTCCATGGTGGAACGGCAAAAAAGGCTGCATCAGTCCGTCATGCGGGAGCTGACCGCTTCCCGCCCCGAAGCCCTTCCCCAAGCTATCCCGTATCTGGTCGAGGTCGAAAACATGGGCATCCACCGGGAACCGGTGCTCGTCTCCGTTCCGCATTCGCGGGCGTCCCAGGCGTATGAACGGTTGTGGACGGAAATGGAGGCGCTATTCAATCAGGCCCACCCCGGCTCTCCGCCTGCTCTGGTTGGTCCGGCTGGTCTTGCGGCGCGGCAGGCTCAGCCCGGTCAGGACCGTTCAGGGGCGGAATCAGCGGAGCAATCACCGCGGCGAGCGCCCGAAACTCTGCCACAACCTGCGGTTGCAATTCCTGGCGCTCTGAAGTCAACGAAGTAAGCAGGGCTTCCAGGGCAGGGCGCGTACCATTCTCGTGAAAGGTAAAACCTCCGCTGCTCGTGCAGAACTGTTGGATCAGGACGCTCTGGACGCTGATGTCCTGTATCCGGCCCAAGGTCCGCTGGACGCGCTTCAGGTGGGTGAGCAGCTTGCGGACGGGCAGCTCCGGCAGGGCGGTAATAAAAAAATCCAGCAGATAGCGGAGTTTTTTGCAGTCGATTCTCAGCCTATGGAGCCGCTCGCTGCCGGCGTGTTGCAGGCTGTTCGGCTCTATTGAGACGAGCGCCCGATATTTCTCGACCACACGTTCGAGGACAAAGGCTTTGACGGTCGGGATATGTGGACCATCTGCCTCAGGCTGGCTCGCAAATGCCTCCCACTCTCGGATCACGGCCCGATAGCGCTTGGTCTCAAATGTCTGCACCAGGGCCTGGTAGTGTTCCCGCCGTTCCTGCTGGAGAAACGCGAAAAAAGGCTGGAGGGCGGACCGGCGGTCAGCCGGAAGCCGCTGGCGGTAGACGGCCTGCACCAGGAGAAAGGCATCCAGGTCCCGCGCGCGCCCGGTTGAGCGGCCGAGCTGGGCCAGAGCCTTTCGAAGCCGCTGGGTGGCTTTGGGAGGAAAAACCTCACGCGTCTGTCCGAGCAGGGAACGCGCCCGTCTGACGGCAACCCGAAAGTCGTGCAAATAGAGCGAGTCATCCCCCTGACGCAGACCCCGCTCGTTGTAGCGTACCATCGCCAAGAGTAAACGCAGGCGGCGGCGGACCGCTCGCTCGACCGGGTCCCCCGGCTGGAACGGCAAGGGGCGTTTGACCGAATATTTACCCGGCGAGCGACCGGCTGTCGCCAACGCCTCCTGGTTGACGCTGCTGGTCGTCGGTATGAGGTCCTGCTCCTTGCACCACAGCACCAAGCGTTGCGCTTCTTGCTGATAGCCTCTGAGCGGATGGACCCAGATACGCGGCCGGAGGGCAGGCGGCTGATTTTTTTTCGCCACAGCGTGCTCTTCAATAATCAGGCGGACGGTTGTCTTCTGGCGCTGGTCGAGTATCCGTATCGGCAGGGTCCGGGTGTGCAGGCTGAAGAGCGGAGCGAGCGGGAGATCGTCTATCAGCATCACCAGGCGCTCTCGCAAACGGCTGGGCGGCACATCCGTTGCCGCAGCGGGACGACTGGGACAGGTCAGCTCTTCAAGCGGGAAGACGGCCTCATACGACCGGAGCACGAGCGTTTTGGCATTCACACACAGGGCCAAACGGTACAGGCTGAGTTGCCAGTCAGCCGTGTCGTACTGGGTGCGCCGCTCGGTCTTGAGCGGCTCTCTATGGATGGAGAACGTGTCGGCCAGGGCCTCAAGAAATTTTTTCCGACTCCAGCGCCCTCGGGGCAGGAGTTGAATGTCGGTGGCGTGTTGTCTTGGCATACGCGCAACGAGAGCGCTCCGAGATTTCCGTCTTGCCCCTGCCCTCGCGCCTGTACTTGTAGCGCAGCCCGCATTGCTCCGACAATACCGGTCCTCCTCTTGTGGAGGCATGGGGTCCGCGGCTAGAGCAGTTTTCAGAGTGGCGGAGCGGGAGGGCGTCAAAGGACCGGAGACCAGCCCGTAGGGTGCGCCCTGCGCACCAGGAAGCTGGTGCATGGGATGCACCCTACGGTTCTGGAGCGCCGCTCACCCCCTGAGCGCCGGGTGCAGAGTGGCGGAGCGGGGGGATGCCCCAGGACCGGAGCCCAGGCGGGTTGATCGCCGGCCCTCTCGGACGCTACACTACAGTGTAATTTGCTCTAACCGTCCAGCGGCGTGCCGGCCCAGTTTTTGCCAATCACCGCTTCGACCGCAATCGGGACCTGATCCGCGACGATCTCTCGCAGGGCTTCAACCATATGGCTGGTCAGCCACGCCTGGGCGGCTTGGGCGTCGGCCAGCGGCGCTTCGACCAGAATTTCGTCGTGTACGCAGGCCACGGGCGTCGCCCCCGGCACCTGGTCGCGGTGTTCAAACAAGCGCGCCAGAGCCAGCTTGAGGCCGTCGCCACCCGTGCCTTGCACGGGGATATTGAGGAGCACGTTAAAGTGTCGCACCCCCAGGAAACGGCGTCCGGTGAGGGTGCGGGTTTCGAGGCTGACCTCCTGATGCCGTACCTGCTCGGCCTGTTGTTTGGCCTGCTGATGCCAGCGGGCGATGCCCTGATAGGTCAGAAAGAACGCACGGTGGTATTGGGCCGCCTCCTGGTCGGACATGCGGACACCGTACTTTGCTTCCGCATCCTGTTTCAGGCCGTTCACCCCCATGCCGTACAGCAGGCCGAAATTGACGCTCTTGGCGAGCTGGCGGTGGTGCGGTTCGACCTGGTTCAGCGGGATGTGCAGCAGGCGTGAAGCGGTCAGGGCGTGCAGGTCGGTTTCCTCTCGAAAGGCTTGCAGCATGGTCGGGTCGTTGGCCAGGGCCGCGGCAATCCGCAGTTCGACCTGTGAGTAATCGGCCTTAATCAGCGCCCTGTCCGGTGCGGCGCAAAAGCAGGCGCGAAAGGCGCGCGCCTTGGGGATCTGTTGGATGTTTGGGCCACCGCAGCTCATGCGACCGGTGGCCGTTCCGTTCTGAAAATACACCGGATACACCCGGCCCGAGTCGGGATCAAAAAACGAGTCGATCACACTCCGGCCATAGGTACTGACCCGTTTGGCGACCTCTTTATAGTTGACCAGCAACTCGGCAATGGGATGGTCGATTTTCTTGAGCGTGGCAGAGCGGGCATTGGGCAGCTCGATGCCGAGGGTCTGGAACAAGGCCTTGATTTGCGGCGATGACGCCCAGTTGATGCTCATGCCGACATCCCGGGCATGGGTCTGCAGTTGGCGGCTGAGCGCTTCGAGTTGGGCTTCATCTTCCAGCGTCCGCGCCAACCAGCCCTGGGCGTCAAAGGCGATGCCGGCGATTTCCATCCAGGCCAGCGCCTTGACGCAGCGAAACTCAATCTCCGCCGCCCGTTCTAGGCCAACCTCGGCCAGGGCCGGACGCAAACGCTCGTACAGCGGCCACAGCACCCCCACATCCCGGGCGGCATATTCACACTGGGCGGGACTGAGTGCTCTCGACCAGTCGGCGGTTTGCAGGCTTTTCGGCAGAGCCCGACCCAATTCCTGTCCCACCACCTCTTCGAGACTATGGCGGACGCGCAGCCCGGCTTTGAGCACCTGGCTGGCCAACATGGTGTCAAAAACGCCAGCGGGCCAGGGACAGCCGGCGGAGACAAGAAATTTCAGATCAAACTTGGCATTGTGGAACAGCCAGCGACGCGGCGCACCGAACAGGGGGAAGAGCGCTTCAACGGGGATGCGGCGCACGTCAAACAGAGCGGCGTGGTCGGGTGTCGCGATCTGGACGAGCCGCAGCGCGTCTGTCCGAAAGTCGAGCCCGGTCGTTTCGGTATCACAGGATAAGACGGGCGCGGCACGCAGGCCGGGCAGCAGGCGCTCAAGCTGAGCGGGTTCCGTCACTAAGGTGTACTCAGGCGTCTCACACCCGGGCAGGGCCCCAAGCGGAGCCTCCTGCCCTGCTTGAGGGGTCATCTCTTCCGGGAAGAGCACGCCTTGTTCGTATGGCTGCGTCATGCTTCGTCTCATCGAAAGAGCGGTGGGCTCTCACCCTTCAGAGTCTTACACTACACGAAGTTGTTACTATTCCGACTCGTCAGCTTCGGTCTCGCGCAGTCCGGCTTTGGGCGCCGTGCAGACGGCGGACATATCGCCCCCATATAATCCCAGGCATACCCAGCGGTACTCGGTAGCCGTATCCCTTGTCCCAAATGACGCATCGTTGTCAAAAGAGTGTCCGGCCACACAGCTATCCCGACTGCTCCCGCATTGCCCGTCTACCTCGGCCAGACACGTCGGTGAGTCCGCCCCATATGCCCTCTCACAGGTCCACTCGCAGGCCGTGATGTCTGCCGCCGCGCCGTGACGTACGAATTCGGTGATCTCAAAGACCCCATCGCTGTGAGACTCTCCCTCATAGGCGGTATAGCGTCCTCGGAGTTCGACAAAGAGTCCGCCTGACTTCGACAACTGCGTACTATCTACCTCCGCATACGCCTGATAGAGGGCGGTAAAGGCCGCGCCGTGGGCATCACGTTCCACACAGCAAAGACATGACACGGGTGCAACACGTTTTCATGTTCCACCCCAGGATTATTATTATACAGACCCGTGACCGTGATGATCTCGCTGTCCTTCGCCTCCGCAAGCCCGCTAGTCATCACTAACAGGAATAGAGCGACGTACAGTGGGTTCCGCCTGTATTCACCTCGGGACGTGGGGGGTTGAAAAGGCATTGTTCGTATGGGAGACAGCTTCGCCAGGTGCGCCTCTCTAGTCAATAGTCGTGTGAACATGCACTTCAAACTATCATGATAAAATGAAGTATTACTTCATTTTAACACCCCCGGAATCATTTCATCGGAATTTATGTTAGAGTAAGTCCCCGGAGACTGAGGACCGAAAAAAGGAGCCGAGAAACATACCAGGATGAGTGATTCCAATCTTATTACCCCCGAGCGCTTTGACGCCGTGCTGTTCGATCTGGACGGCGTACTGACGGCCACGGCAAAAATTCATGCCGCCTGCTGGAAACAAATGTTTGACCGCTTTCTGCGTCAGTACGCGGAAATTCACAAGCTGCCCTTCCAGCCTTTTGACATTCAGACCGATTACAATTTGTATGTGGACGGCAAAGCCCTGCTCGACGGCGTGCGGAGCTTTCTCGAATCCCGCCATATCGAGTTGCCGGACGGCAGCCCGGATGCGCCGCCCGATTGGGAGACTGTTCACGGACTGGGCAACCAGAAAGACACGCTGGTGAATCGGGTCATTGCCTCGGACGGCGTGGAGGCCTTCCCCGGCAGCACAGCCTTTGCCCTCCATGTCCGGCGCATCGGACTGAAAACCGCCGTCGTCACGCCCAGCGCGAACTGTACACTCGTGCTCAGCTCAGCCGGGATTACGGACCTGTTTGACCTGCGGGTCGATAGAGATGTGGCTGCCCAGGAAAATCTCGCCGGCAAACCCGCCCCCGATATGTTTCTGGCAGCGGCAGAGAAACTGAATGTTTTACCGGCCCGGGCCGTGGTGATTGAGGACGCCATCTCAGGCGTGCAGTCGGGCCGCGCCGGGAATTTTGGTCTGGTGATCGGCGTTGATCGCCGCGGCCACGGCGACCTGCTCAAAGCCAACGGGGCCGACATCGTGGTGAAAGACGTGGGCGACCTGCTCAGTCCTGCGGCGCACAGCTCATCTCCGTACTCCTGAAGCGGCACACCTGGGGCCGCCCGGCGGCGTCGCGTGGAGTAACCGTCCAGCCCGCCTTCCCCCGCTCCAGGGTCACATAGCCAAAACCTGTCAGCGTTTCTGCGTGTGAGACCGTTCGGTCGGCTATGTCGAGTCCGACCAGCTCGGTGGCAAGTGGCGGGTCGAGTAACGCTCCACCATTCCCAACCACGAACTGATGCGGCTTTCCCTGCGCAAAGGCCAGGAACGCGGTCGTGTGGAGATGGCCCGACAGGACCAATTCGATGCCGGGCGGAAATTGCTGCCGGGCCGCGGCCTGGAGGGTCGGGTTGGTGCGGAAGAGCACCTCCCTGCCCTGCGCCTGTCCCCGCGCGCCAAAGGCCCACAGCGGCTTGTGAGACAGCAGCCAGGCCGGGCGATGCCCTGCCAGGGCCACGAACTGATTGGCGAAGTGGGTCACCGTCTCAGGCGCAGCCATGATGTCGTGCGCCGTCGTGGTATCCAGAACGAAGACATCACGCTCTCCGATGGGCACGACATAGGGCGCAGTCTCGTCGCTACATTCCTGTGGTAAAGGCCGAGGGTCAAGCAGGCGAAACCAGGCATTGCCCGTCCGCTGACAGGCCTCATGATTGCCCCGGACCATTATCCACGGCGCCGCCCTGAGTAAGGGTTCAGCCGGGGCGAAGAAGTCGGCCTGGGCGGCTGCCCAGGTGTCTCCCCACGGATTGCCGGCACAAGCGGTGTTACCGCTCGGACAGGCCGAGTCGCGGTAAAAATAATCGCCCAGGTGCAGCACCAGGTCGGGCCGCCAGGCCGCGGCACTCCGGGCAATACGCGCAAAGGGCCAGGCGTGCGGATCGTGACACGCCTGGACCAGGGTGTTTTTCATCCGACAGCCGGTGTCGCCCAGGACGACGATCTTTTCCGGGGGGCGCGATAAGAGAGGCAGTTGGCGTCCGTCCAGGGTGACGCTGACAGCATCGGGCGGCAACGCAGCCTCGCAGACCAGGACCGGAAAGTCCGGTTGGGATGGCCGCACGCGTATGTGTAAGGGGAAGCGCTCGGCATTCACCTGTACCGCCGGACAGGCCGGCGCGGTTGACACCACACGGACGATTGTTTGTCCGCCAGGCCCAAGGGCGGTCCATGCCAGGGGAAGCGCGCCTCGCGCGGCGACGCACGAGAGATGCAGCACCCAGGCGACAAGAAGAATGCGCCGTAAGCAAGACATACTGTTCCGGCCTCATTCCCGTGACGCGGGTGTAATCGTCAATTCAAGCCGCTGCCCACCACGCATAACCGTCATACCGACCGGCGCGTCAACCTTGAGACTCCCCAGGACATAGGTGTAGTCATAGATATTCTCAACCGCCTTACCGGCCAGCTCACGCACGACATCCCCAGCCCGAACGCCGGCGAGGTCGGCCGGGCCGCCGGTCACCACCCCCGAGAGCTTGACCCCGGTGATATTGCCCTGGGCATAGTCCGGAATAGTGCCCAGATAGGCGCGCAGACGGACGCGTCCGACAGGGCTCTGAGGCTTTTCGAGGGCGATATAATCCGGCGCCTGTTCGGTGCCGGCCAACGAGCGCGTCAAGCCGGTCATCAGCCGGGTGATGCGTGTGAGGCCGGCATAGTTGAGCTTCTCTACCGTATCGCGGGGCGAGTGGTAGTCCGCATGCCCGCCGGTAAAGGCGTTCAGAACGGGAACGCCCTTGAGATAGAACGAGGTCGCATCGGTGGGCAGATAGCTGTCGTTTTGGAGGGTGATGGGCAGACCGATGGGCGCGTTGTGTTGTTCAATTTCCTGGGGCCAGACCGAGCTTGAGCCAACGCCTTGCAGCACCAGGGCGGTATCGAGGCGACCGACCATGTCCAGGTTGAGATAGGCACTAATGGCAGGAGAAAGTGTCTGTAGCTCCTTGTCGGTCTGGCCGAAGGTCTTGGCGAAGTGGTTCGACCCCAGCAGACCCAGCTCTTCGCCCGACCACAAGGCAAAGACAATATCGCGCTTCAGAACCGGCTCGCCCGCGGCCTGTTGGGCGGCGAGCGTCTGGGCAATACCCAGGACAGCCGCCACGCCGGAGGCATTATCATCGGCTCCAAAATGGATCTGGCCCTTTTCATTCTCGCGGGCCAGCGAGCCATTCCTCAGGCCCGTGCCCAGATGATCGATATGCGCCCCAACCACGACGCTGCCAGCGTCCGCCGTCCTCTCGGCGGCACGTAACCGCGCCAGGACGTTGCGGCCCTGGCGTTTCTCCTGCTGAATATCGATCGTCGCGCCGAGCGTCAGGCCGTCGAGGCTGAAGCCGGGTATGAGTTGTCCGGTATCTAAGGTCTCCTGGAGTTCTTTCAGCGACCTACCCGTCTGCCGGAACCATTCCTCGGCCAGCGCGTCGGTTACGGACACCGCCCCGATACTGCTGCCTGCCAGCGAGGCGTCAAAGACGAGGGAGACCAATTGCGCCTTGACGCTGGTCGTCGGCCCACTCGCAATGATCAGTCCACGCGCGCCCCGGTCACGGGCAACCATGGCCTTATAGCGCAGGCTGGCATAGCGGTTGAGATGCTGGCGATATGAGGCGTCTATGCCTTCGGGCAGATAGCGCAACACCAAAACCCATTGGTCCTGCACATCCAGATGGGCATAGGAATCATATTCCGGGTGTACAGCGACGGCCGGGGCGACGATGCCATACCCGCCAAAGACCACGCCGGCAGGCGCAAAGTCGCCCACCTGCGAGAAGGTCAACGGTCGCCAGTCGGTATCAATAGTATACGCCCGTGCCTGACCGGACGCCGACTCGGGCTGTTGTTTCAACACATTCTTCGGACCGAGGGAGACGCCGGCGGTAAAGGCAAAAGACTGAAAAAACGTGCCGTTGTCGCCGGCCGGTTCGAGCCCGTTTTTTTCCAGAATCTCGGCGACATACTCCGTTGCCAGCCTTTCGCCGTCCGTTCCCGTGAGCCGCCCGGCCATGCGCTCGGAGGCCAGGGCGGCAACGGTCCGACGCAGCTCGCAGGTTCGCACCTCGTGCGTTCGGAGGGATGCCGCGCCACTGGAGTCGAGCCCCAACAGGCAGCGCGCCGCGCCGTCATCCCAGTCGGCAAAAAAGAGCTGCGCGGTTTTGTCGGAGGTCCGGCTGCTGGTCCACGACAAATGCTGGCCGTCCAGCGCGAACACCGGCAGGCCGTCAAAGCCGGCGGTATAGGTGACCCGCACCGGTTCGGAGCGCCCGTCCGTGTCCACGATATACAGCTCAAAATTCCCAAAACCGTGGCGATTGGTCGTAAAGATCAGGTAGTCACCCGACGGATGATAATACGGCGCCCAGGACATGGCACCCAGCTTCGTAATCTGCTTGGGATCGGTGCCATCAATGCGCATGGTCCAGACCTCGGCTTGAGCCCCCTCGGGGGAAAACCGACGCCAGACCAGACGTTTGCCGTCCGGGCTGAAAAACGGCCCGCCATCATAGCCCGGCGAGGTCGTCAGCCGACGCACATCTGACCCATCCGCCCGCATGAGGTAGATGTCCATCTGGGCGGACGGGTCTTGCCCAAAGCGCGCTTGCTCCTCGGCTGACAGGGGTTCGGTATAGGCGTGGCGATTCGAGGCAAAGGCGATGAACTGGCCGTTCGGAGACCAGGAAGCCTCGGCATCATAGCCCTTGGCAGCGGTCAGCTTCCTTAGCTCGCCTCCGTCGAGCCGGGCCTCAAAAAGGTCGTACTGCGCATCAAAATCCCAGGCGTAACGCCGCTGGGTGCCCGCCCGGCGTTCCTCCAGTTCCGCCTGCCGCTTTTTTTCAGCGTCCGGGTCTTCATGCGTTGAGGCAAACAGGACTGTGTCTTGTGAGGGGTGGAACCAGGCACAGGTCGTCTTGCCGACTCCGGGCGAGACCCGGCGGGTCTGCCCGGTGAGGCGATGCATGACATAAATCTGAAAAAATGGATTGTCGGGCTCACGTTCACTCTGAAAGATGAGCCGCGAACCATCCGGGCTGAAATAGCCCTCGCCGGCGCGCCTGCCGGCGAAGGTCAACTGGCGGGTATTGCGCACGAGCTGGGCTTCGTGCCAGGTCTCCGGTGCGGAAGACTGCATGGCGGTGGCACCGGAAGTCGTATGGGGATGGTGGTTGTCTTGCCGAGTCGGGTCGGCGTGTACCGGACTGGCGGAAAAGATAAGACCCACAACAAAGACGGCGCAGATAATGACATGACAATTCATCGATGGGAATAATACGTGAGGAGGGGCCAGCAGGCCACGGGGAGGTTGTCCTTCTTCGCGGCGCAGTTCACGAGCGCTCCGTGCGCGCACTCCGCACCCGGCGTGTTAGACCTTGCTGAACGCGGCATGATATTTCACCACGCCGCGCTGGCCATTATGCATACGCCGCTCGAAGGCTCCGGGTTCCAGTTCCATAGCCAGAAATACCTCGTCAGGAACATTGTATTCACAACGGAGCCCGAACCGGGAGGCCGGTAAAAACCCAAAGCGTGGATAATACTCCGGGTGACCGAGAACAACGACTGCACGGCATGCCAGCGCCTTGCAGCGCTCAAGGCCGGCTCGAACAAGAGCCGAACCTATGCCCTGGCGTTGGTGGGCCGGTGCCACTGCTATCGGAGCCAACCCCATCAGCCTGAGCTTGGAGTCTGCCGACACCGAGACCGGCGAGAACAGGATGTGACCGACAACTGCCGCGTCAACCTCGGCAACCAGCGAAATGAGCGGTTGGACACCCGCCCGCAGCGTTTCAACCAGCTCGGCCTCGGCACGCGTCTCAAAAGCCGCGGCATTGATGTGATAGACGGCCGCCCGGTCGTTCTCTTTTTCGGCCCGAATGCGCATAGATCACGTGTCCGTCGTCGCACGCACGATCCTTCATCTGTGAAACATTGACCGAACCCGCGCCGAAGCGATACAAACACGGTATGCAGAAACGGGTTGTCGTCTATTCCACGCCCACCTGAGGTCCGTGCACCCTGGCGAAGGAGTTTCTTTCGCAGGCAGGCATAGCATTCACCGCCTATGATGTCAGTAGCGACACGGCGGCCCAGGAGCGTCTCCGCCAACTCCCCGGCCGGGTCTCTTTACCGGTGATCTGTGTCGATGAGGCCGTCGTTATCGGCTTTCAGAAGGCCAGGCTCCGGGAGTTGTTGGGCATTGCCTGAAGGCGGGGCAGGAGAAGGAGGTCCAAAGATGCCAGATACCGAAGAGTATGAGGGCTTTTACATTGAGCCGCGCTCGAAACAACTCGATAGTGGCGAGTGGAAACCGGTCGCCCGGGTCTTTCGCTTAATCGATGGGGTGGTCGATGAGTTTTATCCGCTCCGGGAAACTGAGCGAACCTTTGCCAGCGCGGAAGAAGCCGACGGGTATGCCCTTCAGACCGGCAAAGAGTGGGTGGACCGCAATTAAAGTCCGCTCTTCCAATAGCGAGCGTTTTACACCATGCTAAGGACACACTATGAGCGCTGAACTGATTGGTATTCTGAGTGTGGGCGTGGCGCTGGCCGCGCTCCTGCTGACAAGCGTCAATAGCTTGCGCGAAGGGGTACGGGCCCTGCGCGAGGGTATGCGGCGCGTGGAGAATCGTCTGGATACACTGGAGCAGCGCATGGAGAACCGTCTGGATGCGCTGGAGCAGCGTATGGCGCGTCTGGAAGGGGCCCTGGATGGCCTGCGCGAGGCATTATTCGGGAGGTCGCGCGAGGCCGCCGGCTGAGTCAGGGCGGATTGCACCAACACCGGTATTATTAACCCCTCACCAATTAACCTCTAACCAATTAACCTCTAACCAAAGGAGGCAGTATGGCGTATGTATTTGCACACATCAAACTTCGGGCGGGCAAGGTCCAGAAATTCACCGAAATGCTCAGCTCGCTGGCCCCGCTGGTGGAAAAACACGGCGGCTGGAAGCTCCACGGCAGTTACTTCAACGTCATCGGTCGTTTGAACACCGTGGTTGACGTGTGGGAGGTGCCGGATGCCAACTCAGTCCAGACCACCCTGGAAATCGCGTCTCAGGACCCCGAATTCCAGAAATGGGTGCCCGTGATTGAAGAATGTATTGAAGATGAGACCTTGCAGGTGATGACCAAGTTGCCCGTGTAAGCTTTGGAAGGGGTTAGGTAAGAATCGAGGCGGGCTGCGCTCCTAGTTTTGCCGAATACCCCTTATCCCTTCGACAAGCCTGTCTTGAGCGCAGTTGAAAGGCCCAGGGCAGGCTCTGTCCCTCTCCCCTGGGGGGAGAGGGGGTCTGTACGGTAGGGTGGACGAGTGACTAAGTCTTCGGGCCGGTCATCTCCGCTGGCCGCACCCACTCTTCATATTGTTCAGCGGTTACGTGGCCAAGCGCCAAGGCTGCTTCCCGCAGATTCGTCCCGTCTTTGTGCGCCTTCTTGGCAATCTCGGCTGCCTTCTCATACCCGATATGCGGGTTGAGTGCCGTCACCGTCATCAAAGAGCTCCCCAGGTGCTCCTCAATCGTTGGCAGGTTGGGCTCGATACCGACCGCACAGTGGTCGTTGAAGGCGCCGCACGCGTCAGCGATGAGCTGAATGGACTCGAGGAGATTGTGGACCATCACGGGCTTAAAGACATTCAGCTGAAAGTTGCCCTGTGAACCAGCAAAGGCAACGGCCGCGTCGTTACCGAACACCTGCACGGCCACCATCGTTATTGCTTCCGGCTGCGTCGGGTTGACTTTGCCCGGCATGATGGAGGAACCTGGCTCGTTCTCCGGAATCAGTATCTCCCCAATCCCTGCCCGCGGTCCACACGCCAGCCAGCGCACATCATTCGCGATCTTCATCAATGCCCCGGCCAGGGTCCGCAGCGATGCACTGGCTGTGACCATAGCGTCATGAGCGGACAAGGAGGCAAATTTATTCGGCGCCGAAATGAATGGCCGTCCAGTCTCCGCCGCCATCTTGGCTGCGGCCAAGTCGCCAAACTTGGGATGTGCGTTTAAGCCGGTGCCGACCGCCGTTCCGCCAATTGCCAACTCACACAGCCCAGGAATCGTCCGCCGCACCCCGTCGAGGGCTGCATCCAGCTGAGCGGCCCAGCCGCCAATCTCCTGTCCAAGCGTAATCGGCGTGGCATCTTGCAAATGCGTGCGGCCAACCTTCACCACGTTCTTAAATTGCTCAGACTTGGCCTGCAGCGTGTTGCGTAATTGGCTGACGGCAGGAATAAGGACGTCTTCGAGTTGCTCAACCGTAGCGATATGCATAGCGGTTGGAAACGTATCATTTGAACTCTGCCCGCGGTTCACATCGTCATTGGGGTGGGTCGGCTTCTTTGACCCCATCTCGCCGCCCGCCAACTCGATGGCCCGATTCGAGATCACCTCGTTCGCATTCATATTGGTCTGAGTGCCCGAGCCAGTCTGGAAGACAACCAGGGGGAAGTGCTCATCCAGAGCACCAGAGATCACCTCGTCCGCCGCCCGCACGATCAAGTCTACCTTCTCCTGGGGGAGTTGTCCCAATTCACCATTGGCTAAAGCCGCACCCTTTTTGAGCACACCGAGGGCGCGGATGATAGGCCGAGTGAAACGGAAACGCTCGACGCCGATAGGGAAGTTTGTCCGCGAGCGCTGGGTCTGGGCACCCCAGTATCGGTCGGCAGAGACTTCGACTGCTCCCATGCTATCCGTTTCGATTCTCGTTTTCATACACAGCCCTTCGCTTAAATCGCCACGAGGACAAAGACAGTCGCCACCGTGCCAATAACAGCCGCCCCATAGCATATAACCGCAATAGGCGTCTGATACCCTCTCCAACCCGTATCATACAGAGTATGCCGGATGCGGTGAAAACAGTGGAAGAAAGGCAAAGAGAGCAGGACGAACAGGTAGAGCTTGGTGAGCGGATGGGAGACCAAAGCGTGCATCCGATGTCCAAACGCCTCCGCTGACACCCAGCCAAGAGGAACCGCTATCCCAGTCAGCACGACATGAATCGGCACCAGGAGGGCGGCAACCATCCCACCAGCCCCGAAAAGAACCCACCAAAAAGCCTCGTTGGACTTGGCCATGTCTTCAGCTCCTCAGGACAATCCACATGATCACAACAGAGGTAACCAACCAGGCGGCGTAGTGGGAGCCCGCGATGAGGACTGGCGGGACACTTTCTTCTCCCCTCCGCACGACTATGATCTTTGGGGTCAGGTTGAAAAACGTGATGGTGTGGTAGAGCGCAGCAATCAGCACCAGCAGATGGAAGACAATCCACCCTGGTGACGCCAGCCGATCGAGAAAAGCAGTGTACGCTTCAGCTCCCTGGGCAAGCTGGGCGAGCTGGATGAGGTATACAATCAGAAAGGCGGCAATGAACACGCTGGTCAGCTCGCGCAGCATGAAGAGCACATAGTTGCGCTTGCTCAGCCACCACGTCGTAGAGGATATCGGGCGGTGGTACGGTTCACTCATTGCGATCCTCTCGGCAGCAGCACAGACTTGAACCAGTCAATAGCTCCTGAGACCTTGGCTTGCTGGATCGCAGCGGCGGGGTCTACGTGCTTGGGGCAGACCACAGAACACTCACTCACAAAGGTACACTCCCACACGCCTTCATGCTTTGAGAGCACCTCTTGCCTGGCGTCCTGACCCTGATCGCGGGAGTCGAGGTTGTAGCGCTGGGCCAGGGCAATCGCCGCCGGACCAACAAAAGACGAGTCCAGACCGTAGACCGGGCAGGCGGCGTAGCACAGCATGCAGTTGATACACATGCTGAACTGTTTATAGCTGGCCAGCTCGGCCGGGCTCTGCAAATACTCCCCCTCGGCAACCGGTTTCTCCTCCTCACGGATGATCCACGGCTGAACATCCTTGAGCTTGTCCATAAAGTCATCCATGTTGATGACCAGGTCACGCTCGACCGGAAAATTCGCCAGCGGTTCGACACGGATTGGTGCCGGGTAGTAGTCTCTGAGGAAGGCCGCGCAGCTGAGCTTCGGCTCGCCATTAACCATCATGCCACAGCTGCCGCACACGCCCATATGGCAGGACCAGCGGTAGGATAAACTGCCATCCACCTCATCCTTAATATAGTTGAGCGCATCTAGGACAACCCAGTCCTCACGGTACGGTGCGGTGTAGGTCTGGAAGGTTGGTTCTTGCTCGATCTCTGGCCGATAACGGAAAACCTCGAGCGTGATGCTGGGCTCAGCCATGATTAATCTCCATATTTACGTTCGGCAGGGGGCCAGCGAGTGATTACGACATCCAGATACTCGATGCGTGGCGAGCCATCCGTGCGGTGCGCCAAGGAGTGGGCCAGGAATTTGTCGTCGTCGCGTTTGGGGTAATCAGTGCGCTGGTGAGAGCCACGCGACTCTGTCCGGGCTAAGGCAGAATAGGCAACGGTCTCGGCCACGTCGAGCATACATTCCAACTCCAGCGCCGCGGTTAAGTCGGTATTAAAGGTCAAACTGTGATCATCCAGGGTGATATTGGCAAATCGTTCCTTGAGCTCAGACACCTTGTTGCAGGTCTCTTTAAGTGACGCCTCCGTACGATAAATGCCAGCGCCTGCCTCCAGGGTCGCCATCATCTCGGTACGCAGGCTGGCGATGCGCTCGGTGCCATCCGTCTTGTTGATGAACTGCTTCTGGATGCGCACTTGCTCGTCTTTGGCCTGGGCCTCGAGGGCCTGCGTGTCACACGCTGGCTGTTCTTGGGCAAATGCGGCAGCCACACGGCCAGCCCGGGCGCCAAACACCAACAGTTCGGTGAGCGAGTTTGAGCCGAGCCGGTTGGCCCCATTAATGCTGACACAAGCGCACTCGCCTGCCGCAAAGAGGCCTGGCAGTGGGGTCGCCGCTTCTATATCCGTATGGATCCCACCCATCATATAGTGCACCACCGGACGGACCGGAATGGGCTCGTACACTGGGTCGATACCCGCATAGTTCGTGGCCAGCTCGCGCACAAAGGGGATCTTCTTGTCGATCTTTTGCTCCCCAAGGTGACGGATATCGAGATATACCACGTCACCGTGTGGTCCCGGTATCGTGTTACCCTTATCATGCTCTTTGACAAAACACTGGGACAACTTGTCCCGCGGACCAAGCTCCATTGTCCGTTTCTGGGGATGTCCGGGGTCGTTCACATCAAGCGGCTTACCAAGATCGTAGTCCTGTAAGTAGCGGTAGCCGTTCTTATTGACGAGAACCCCCCCCTCGCCACGGGCGGCTTCGGTGATCAGGATCCCTGTCCCTGGTAGGCCGGTAGGATGGTACTGAACGAACTCCATGTCCTTAAGTGGCACCCCAGCTCGGTAGGCCAAGGCCATGCCATCGCCAGTCTTGATAGACCCGTTGGTTGTAAAGGGAAAGATCCGGCCAGCCCCTCCTGTACACATAATCACTGCCTTGGCGAGAACTGGCTGGACCATACCGCTGCGCAGCTCAACCGCCGTCACTCCCTGACAGCGGCCGTTTTCCACTAGTAGTGTAGTAGCAAAATACTCGTCATAGCGCCTGATGCTGGTGTACTTCAGGGATGTTTGGAACAGCGCGTGAAGTAGGTGGAAACCGGTCTTGTCGGCAGCAAACCAGGTCCGCTCGATCCGCATCCCGCCAAACGGGCGTACGGCGACACGGCCGTCGGGCTCGCGGCTCCAGGGGCACCCCCAGTGCTCCAATTGTATGAGCTCGGCTGGGGCTTCGTTGACAAACAGCTCGACGGCATCCTGGTCCGCCATCCAGTCGGAGCCAGTAATCGTGTCGTTAATATGGTCTTCCAGGCTGTCATTCTCTTTAACGACGGCGGCTGTTCCACCCTCAGCCGCAACCGTATGACTCCGCATCGGGTAGACTTTGGAGACGAGCGCGATGTCAAGCTGAGGATTTATTTCGGCGGCGGCAATGGCAGCGCGGAGTCCCGCTCCTCCGCCCCCTATAATGAGTATGTCATGTACTGGTGCCATACTTTCCCTTACGCTTGCTTGTCCTGAGCTTCATCAATACGGAGATGAAAGCACTTCTACTTCGTCCAGATTATCTATTCTACTGGCACTATGCGCTTTGCGCCAACACATTGTCCATCGCTGCAATCAGTTCCTGCACATGACTGACCGACCCCTGCATCTCCTGCTTCTCCTTGTCGCTCAACGCAATGTCCACGACCCGCTCGACACCCCCAGCACCGATGCTCACCGGCACGCCAAAATACACGCCCTCAATCCCATACTCTCCTGCGAGGTAGGCCGCACAGGGCAGGATCTGCTTCTTGTCGTACAGGTACGCCTCAGTCATCTGAATCGCTGCAGAGGCTGGAGAATAGAATGCTGAGCCGGTCTTAAGAAGGGCCACGATTTCCCCTCCGGCTTGACGCACCCGATTCTCGATCTCCTCGAGCCGTTGGGCCGAGATCAGCCGCTCGATCGGGATACCGGCTACCTGGCAGTAGCTGCGCACCGGCACCATATCGTCGCCATGCCCGCCTAAGACCATAGCCGTGACATTGAGGACGGACACGTTCAGCTCTTGGGCAATGAAGGTCCGATAGCGGGACGAATCGAGCACCCCGGCTTGGCCAACGACCCGATTCTTGGGAAACCCAGTGACCCGCTTGGCCAAGGTCACCATTGCATCAAGCGGGTTAGTAATAACGATGAGAAAGCTATTGGGAGCATATTTTGCAATGTTCTCCGAGACTTCTCGCATAATTTTGCAGTTGATTCCAAGCAAATCATCTCGGCTCATACCCGGTTTGCGCGCCAGCCCAGCGGTTACAATACAGACGTCAGCATCTTGAATCTCGGTGTAACTCGTGGTCCCAACGAGGTTGACGTCATAGCCCTCGATCGGCCCGGCTTCAAGCAGGTCCAGGGCCTTGCCCTGTGGCAGTCCGTCAATCACGTCGTACAGAACGACATCTCCGAGTCCTTTGAGGGCGCACAGATGAGCAAGGGTGCCACCGATGTTGCCCGCGCCGATCAGTGCGATTTTCTTACGTGCCATACCTTATGCTCCAAATGGTCATGTGGTGACAGGCTACGGAGGAAAACGAAGACCACGTTGCACACCACAAAAACGCTTTCCTATCGCCCAAAGAGGGCAAGGATGCCAAAATTTACCAAACCTGTCTAGCCCGATAGAGACGAAGCCCCTGCAGACACGCTGTCCCTGCGTGAGAGAGCAGCAGCACAGAAAGCTGGCGGCTGCATACGGACGGAGCCCTCAGGTCCGTTGGGCGGCGAAGAGCTAATCCCTGACGCGAGATTACAGTGTGGCCTGGGACGCCTGATTTGACTTTTGGGTTGCGCCCGGCTGGGACTCTCCCTTCAAGAAGTTGACGAACTCCTGTACCGCGGGCGTGAAACGCCGGCTCCGCTTGGAGATAATCCCCAGTGGCCGTGTTACTGCCTCATCCGAGAATTGGATCGCCTTGAGGGTTTCGCTTCTGGCCTCCTGGACAACACTGAGTTCTGGCACCATAGAAAGGCCCGACCCAACCTCGACGACCCGTTTAATGGTTTCAATATTGTCCATCTCTGCGATGTATTGCACCTTGACACGGTGCTGGCGGAAAATCCTGTCTAGAGCTCGTCGAGTAGGGACATCACACTCGAAACCAATAAACTTCTCCCCATCCAACTGCTTAATCGTGAGGCGTTTCAACTGGGCAAAAGGATGCTGTGGGGCACAGACCAGCACGAGACGCTCTTTGCGAAAGAGAGTGATCTGAATCTGTGGCCGTTTGCGAGGATAAGCGACTATGCCCAGATCAATATCCCCTCGACTCACGGCCTCGTAAATCTTGTTGACTCGGATGTATTCGAGATGAATCTCAACCTCTGGGAAGGTCCGTAGATATCTTTTGAGAGGGGAGAAAAGCTCATATAATCCGACACTGTACACCGTAGCCAGCCGCACTGTGCCAGCTACCGAATGCGAGAGAGCCTGAAGACCCTCTTCCATCTCGCGATGTTTTTGGATGATCTCCCTACTAGCCTGGTACAAAACCTCTCCAGCTTCAGTCAGCCGGATGTATCCCCTCGAACGCTCGACCAGTTCCCGATTGTAGTGCTCTTCGAGGTTGCGGAGCTGCTGACTCACAGCAGATTGAGTAATAAAGTTCTTCGAGGCCGCGAGCGAAAAACTCTCAGTTTTAACCAAATCACAGAAGACTTTGAGGACTTCAATGTGCATAATCTCTAACTACAGAAAAACATTGAGAGAAAGCCAAACCGAAACGGGCCGCCAAGATATTTACAATAAATCGTTTTGTCTACTCCTCAACGTAAGAGGAAACCGCTTTCAGACCCTACGCCCGGATTATATTCCATCCGGATTACATCCGGGCTACGTCCTCACTTCTCAGCCAATCCCACTCGTGATATGCCACGGGCATCTCAGCCCGGAACAGTTTGACGCCTGGGTCCGACCGGCGGATATGACACAATCAAAGGGCTAGGCAAGCGTTCCGCTATTTCGGTAGTATCTCAGTTTCTCGTCCCCCTCACCCCAGCCCTCTCCCGCCAGGGGTGAAGGAGCAAAAATCCCCTCCCCCTTGAGGGGAGGGCGAGGGGGGGGGAATTTCAAAGTGAGACATTACCCCCGTTTCCAACATCAATCTCACACACAGGAGGGTCAGACCAATGACACAACGACTCGGGAAGCAGGCCATGATTGTGGGGGTGGATCAGCCCATAGAAGTCTGGGAACGCGCATTTCCGGCCCCGGAGCCGGGCGGGGTGCTGCTGCGGATGCAAATGGGCGGCGTGTGTGGGACGGATGTGCATTTGTGGCGGGGGCATGCCTCGCCGCCCCTGCCGGTTGTCCTGGGTCACGAGGGCGTCGGCCTGGTCGAAGAGTTGGGCGAAGGCGTCAGCGCGGATCATGCCGGTCTGCCGCTCGGCGTCGGCGACCGGGTCTACTGGGGGCCCATCCGGCCCTGCCATCACTGCTATTACTGCACGGTAGCCAAAGACTTTTCGCTGTGTGAAAACCTGGTGCTTTTCAGTGGGGCCGATGAGCCCACCTGGAATACGTATACGGACTACGCCTGGCTTCCATCCGGCATGTGTTTCTATAAAATCCCGGACGACACCCCGTCTGAGCCGGTGATTGCCTTTGGCTGTGCCATGCCGACGATGATCCAGGCCTTCGAGCGTTTGGGTGGTCTCGCGCCCAATCAAACCGTCGTGGTCCAGGGCTGTGGTCCGGTCGGCCTGGCCGCCACCCTGCTCAGCCATCTGGCCGGCGCCAAGACGGTCATCACCATCGGTGCGCCGGACCACCGCTTGGCGATGGCCTGCCGTCTGGGCGCTCGGGCAACGATTAATTTTGAACCCCTGTCCGATGAAAAAGACCGGCTTGCCCAGGTCTACGAGCTGACGGACGGTCGGGGCGCGGATGTCGTGATTGAGGCGACCGGGGCGTATTCGGCTTTTGCCGAGGGGCTGAAACTCGCCGCCCCGAACGGGCGCTATGTGATTGTCGGCCTGTGGTCCGGCCATGGCGAGATCCCCATTGACCCGCGCTATATCAATAACCGCAACCTCAGCATCATCGGCTCGGCCCTCACCCAGCCGCAGCATTATTACGAGGCCATCCGGGTGGCCCAGGCGCATCACACCGACTTTCCGATGGCCGAGGCCATCACCCACCGTTTCGCGATCGAAGAGAGTCAGCAAGCCCTCGAAGCGGTGGAGCGACAGGAGACGATCAAGGCACTGATCGTGCCGGCCTAGTCGTAGGGGCAACCCCCTGTGGTTGCCCGATGGCGGCCCTCTCCCCCCGGAGCGTACTTCGACTTCGCCCCTCCGGGGCTACGCTCAGCACGAACGGAGGCTGGCGGGGTGGCCCACTAGCCAAAGGTTGACAGGCTGCCGCCGCCGGAGCTAATGGCTTCTAAGAGGAGGGTACGCCCATGCGATTTGGCTTTCTGTCGGAATGTGAAACGCCGGAAGGAACCACCCATCATCGGCGCTACTGGGAGGTCATGGACGAAGTCGTCCTGGCCGAGGAGATGGGGTTTGATTTCTTCGGTACCTCGGAGCAGCATTTTCTGGTCGGCTTGGCCACGGTCTCGGCACCCGAGGTCTTCTATCCGGCCATTGCCATGCGCACCAGTCGCATTCGGCTGCGCCACATGGTTGTCCTTCTGCCTTTTCCGTTTAACCACCCGATTCGGGTTGCCGAACGACTCGCAACGCTGGATATTGTCTCAAACGGGCGGGCGGAATTGGGCACGGGCCGGGCCAATACGTTAATACAACTCGAAGGCTTTGCCTGCCCACTCGACGAAACGCGCGCCCGTTGGGAAGAGGCGCTCGAAGTCGTGATGAAAGCCTTCAAGGATGATCCCTTTTCGCACCAGGGTAAGTATTTTCAGATTCCGCCCCGTTCGCTCACACCCAAGCCCGTGCAGGACCCCCACCCGCCCGTCTATATGGTGGCCCAATCTCCGGACTCGCATGAGATTGCGGCCCGTAAGGGCATCGGCGCCCTGTCGTGGGATATGTATATGGGCTGGGATTATTTTGAGAAAAGCGCCCGCCTGTATAAGGAGCGGATTGGGCAGGCAGAGCCGGTGGGCGCGTTCGTGACCAACTGTCTGAGCGCGGTCACGCTCAATTGCGCCTGCGCCGAGACAACCGCCCAAGCGGTCGAAGAGACCCGCGAGTCCATTCTCAACTTTGCCACGCCGGTCATCGAGTCCATCTATCCCGACCTCGGCCGTCAGGCCAAATCCTACGCCTATATGCTGGAGCTGGAAAAGATTCGGGATCGCTCCCGAGACCTCGACTGGCTCCGCAACGAAACCTCCGTTCTCGTCGGCGACCCGGATGTGTTCATCGAACGGATTGGGCGCTACCGGGAGGTCGGAGCGGACGAGGTGATCATGCGTCTGGACGGAACGCACGAACAGATTATGCGCTCGATCAAACTCATTGGCAAATACGTCATTCCCAAATTCAAGACCCCGCGCAGCGTCATCGGTGCCAGTCCGCTGCCGGGGCGGGTGCCGTAGCATCAGGAGAGGGAGCGGGTGCGCGTAGGCGTCCTCCTACGGTTCCATCAGCCAGCCGCGGCACCTGTTTTGAGCGTTCGGTAGCCCACGCCTATCAGATAGACGTGTAAGACGAGGATGCCGCCTCCTACGAGCGCAAAGATCACCGCCTCAACCAGCAAAAACAGGGGCAGTGGCGGCCAGCGCCATACCCCGAACCCCGCGCCGTGAACTAACTGACCGGCGTTGGTAATCACCGCCCACACAAAGGCGCCATGCAACAGAAAAATAACCGTATGCAACACATATTCGTGCGTCGGGAGTCCTCCCAGGGGTGCCCGCGATGCTCGCTCGATTGACACATCCCACAGGGTGAAGATCACGGCAAGGGCCTGAATGCCGAGAAATATGGCAAAGCCGACTCTCCCCATTTCAACAAAGACCAGCATCACCACCGTGACAGTGAGCACCAGTGTCAGCAGGGTGTGGACACCATGCTCGCGAAAACTGGAGGCGTGGGCGTGAAGGCGGTAGCGATAGATGTGGTTATAGACAAAATCTATGGCGCCAATTCCACCCCAACCGAGCAATAACCACAGTGGTGCTTCCATGACCGTTCCTCCACCTTGCACTATACCCGGGCCTGTTTTCAGTGAGAGCGATTCGCCATTCTGTGTAGCCTTGTAGGTCGGGTGAGCCACAAGCGTAAGCCGATAGCCCGCCTTTGTCGGATTACGCGCTGCTCATCCGCCCTACTGACTTCGCTCTATTCCGTAGTGTCTCAGTTTGCCATTTCCCCCTCACCCCGGCCCTCTCCCTCCAGGGGAGAGGGAGTCTCGCTATTGATGTTTTACGGTTACGTGCACCACTACTGGGCGACAAACCCACCGTCAACCGACATGGCGTGGCCGGTCACAAACGAGGCCGCGTCCGAACACATCCAGACCACGGATTCGGCGATTTCTTCCGGTTTGCCGGTTCGACCGATAGGCTCGGCCGCAACCAACGCTTCGCCGAGCTGAGGCTGCTCGGCGGTGATGCGTTCCACCATCGGCGTCTGAATCAGCCCAGGGCAGACGGCGTTCACCCGGATACCGGACTTGGCGTATTCCAGGGCTGCGGTTTTCGTCAACCCGACCACACCGTGCTTGCTGGCCACATAGGCAGACATGCCGGCCACCCCGATCAAACCGGCCCCCGAGGCCGTATTCACAATCGCGCCGCTGCCCTGCTTGAGCATATGCGGCAGCTCGTATTTCATGCACAGCCACACGCCCGTCAGGTTAATGTCGATCACTTTGTCAAACACGTCTTCAGGATATTCGTCCGTCGAAGCCAGCCGTCCTTCGATACCGGCGTTATTATAGGCGCAGTCAATCCGGCCATAAGTGTCTACCACCGTGTTCACCATAGCCTCGACCTCGGCCGCGTTTGCAACATCGACCTTAATGAAAAATGCTTCACCACCGGCCTCTTGGACCATCCGCACCGTCTCTTCGCCGCCCTCAACCACGATATCGGCGACCGCGACTTTGGCCCCCTCACGCGCAAACGCCAGGGCCGACGCCCGGCCAATACCCGAACCCGCGCCCGTGATGAGCGCGACTTTTCCATCCAACTGTCCCATGCTGTACCCTCCTGTTCCTTCTTCGTCTGTCTCACTTCTCCGGTCCGTAGTGTTCGACCAGATAATCAATAATAGCCGTTTGCTCCGGCGGTGTAATCCAGCCCGCGCCGAACTGCTCGACCATGTCCTCCCTCACCCATTCCCAGGTCGCGCGATTGAGTCGCTGCGCCTGGACGAGCTGAAAGCTGTGGCAGGCCGAGCAGTATTCTCGGGTCAGCACGTCCGGGCCGGGATTTGCCTCATCGATCACCGGCTTCTGGACTGCCTGTACTGTGCTCGATGGTTGATTATCCTCCTCTCCGGCGGCTGGTCCATACACCAGAGCAAGCACGCTGCCGAGTATCAAAAGGCTCAACGCACTCCTGGGTCGCATACTCAGGCCGTGACCATAACCGGCAGCCAGTGAATGACGTTCCCAAGATAGCCCTTTGGATTCCAGGGTTGGCGAAAGGGCTGGGCCTTCCCGCTGTCATCAAAGGCGCGCGCCCAGATTTCGTAATAGCCTTTCCGTTTCAAGGTGAGCTCGCATTCCCAGTGGGCCCAGGCATAGGCATTGGCGGGCTGCACGAGCGTGGTCTTTTTCCAGTGCAGGCCAAAGTCCGTAGACACCAAGACTTCCTTGACCGTCTCTTCCCCAGCCCAGGCGTGCCCCCGCACGCTGATCGACTGCCCGGCCGGGCATTGGCCTGGGGCACAGTTATCAGAGACTTGATACGCCAAGCTGTGGCGATGACCATATCTTCCTTCGGCGGCTTGGAACCAGGCTCAACCGGATAGGCCGGCACGCGGTAGGAATAGCCCGTCATCTTTTGGGAGTCGTGTACCCGGTCACGCACCACAATGCGATTCAGCCATTTTTGAGAGCAACTCCCGATCCAACCCGGCACAACCAGCCGAACGGGATAGCCGTTGAGCGCCGACAGCGCAGCCCCGTTCATCCGGTAGGCAATCAGCGTATGCTCGGCCATGGCCTTCTCTATGGGGATGCCACGCGAGAACGGTTGGGCTGCCCCCACGGGCTGATCCTCGCCGTAATGGGCCGTATACACTGCGCTTGATTTAAGGCCGGCCTTTTTCAGGACATCCCGCAGCCGGGCCCCGGTCCATTGACTGCACGCCACCGCTCCGCGCGTCCATTGGTTCCCACGGACCTTGGGCTCGAACAGCGCCCGCCCATTACCACCGCATTCGATCACAAGCTGCTGCGTGACCGAGGGCAACTGCCGCAATTCGTCCAGACTCAGCGCAAGCGGCGTGGTCACTTCACCCTCAACGACGAGCTTCCATCCCTGAGGGTCTGTGTTCTTCGCTCGGGCCGGAACCGAGCCATTATTCCGCACGAAATGGCGGGCCGAGGGGGTGATGGGATCGTCGAGCAGATGGGGCGCAAACTCACCGTTAATGGGTTGTTGGGTGTGAACCGTCATACCGGGTTTTGTCCTCAGCAGGTCGGCCTCGCCTGTCCTGAGCCCAGTCGAAGGGTCGGCCCAGGCAACCGGCAATAGTCCGCGTCCGACTAATCCCTTGAGCGCGGTATCCGCACCCGCGCCGCAGGCCGCCAGAAACGCCAGCCACGCGCCACTGCGCCCAAGGTGTGTAAGGAACTGGCGACGGGAGACTGCCTGCATGTCCTCCTCCTGAAAAAACCCCTGTTCAGCCGTCAAGTCAGGGCAAAATACCCCAGGTCTCAAGCCTGAGCAAATCGGAATGAAACGGGATAGGCCACCCTTCGACGAAGTGTTAGATTGACGCAAATTTTTTCACTGCTGACCGTTTATACCAGAAGGAGGTTCATGCATGAGTCGTTCAGCCGTACCGGAAGCCTGGATACGCATCCCCACCCAGGAGGAATATCTGGCAAAAAGGCCGCCGGGAGCAAAAGGCGTATACGAATTCGGCTCTATCCCGGCCATGGGTCGCTTAATTGCCGCCCATGCCAGTATCGGACAGGCGTTCGGGAATCTGTTCATGCAGATTATGTTCGCGCCCGGCCATCTGAGTCGGGCGGAGCGGGAAATGGTCGCCGGCGTGGCCGCGGCGGCCCAGGATTGCCACTATTGAACCCAGTCCCACGCAGAGTTTCTGCGTGTCGAAGACGGCGACCCGGCGCTGGTGGAAGCCATCAAAACCCGAAGCTGGAACACCCTGACCGGCCTGTCCGAACGGGCGCGCGCCCTGTGTACGCTGGCGGACAAGCTCAGCGCCACACCCACGCGCATGACCGCCGCCGACTGGCAACCGCTGCGCGACCTCGGCTTTGACGATACCGCCTGCCTCGAAGTCGCCCACATCGTCGGCATCTTTAACCATTTGACCCGCCTGGCCGACGGACTCGGTCTTCAGTTGGACGCCGGCACGCAAAGAGCGGCCGAGACCGGAGAGGTCTTAGGCACGCCGGCACAGGCGGAGGCGTAGTCTTCATGGGGGAAGGCTAGAGCAAATTACGATGCTGTGTAGCCGCCCGTCATTCCTGCAGAAGCAGAGAGTCGCCTCCCCTACTCGACCACCCCCATCTGCCGCAGCCGGGGAACGATCTCCTTACCAAACCGTACGGTGTCATCATAATAGTGCAGAAACTCGATCAGCACGCCATCCATACCCAACTCGTATAAACGGGCCAGTTGCTCGGCGACCTGGTCTGCGGTGCCGACCACCGGCAGCGCCCCGGCCCCCAGCGCCAGCATCTTGAGGCTGAAACCGCTCATGGACTCACTGCCGATGCTCAGGCCGCTCGCCCAGTTTCGGGCGGCAACCATATCCGTCTGATCCATAATCCGCTGCACTTCGGTCTGTGCTTCTTTCTCGGTTTCACGCCACAGCACAAACGGCATCCCGGCACAGCGGACCTGTCGGCCATACGCCTGCGCCCGTCGCTTGAAGTCGTCCGCCATGTCGGGCGTGGCTTCAGCCGAAGGCGGGGCAATAAAGGCCCAGTCGCACAGGCGGGCCACCAGGTCACGCGCAGCCTCGGACGTGCCGGCGTTCACAATCGGCGGGTGGGGCTGCTGCATGGGCTGGGGCATCACATAGCCGTCGGTGATTTGGTACCAGGGGGAAACATGCCGAAAAGAACCCGGCTCCTGGGTCCACAGTCCCTTGAGGATTTCAATAAAGGCCGTGGTGCGTTGATAGCGTTCGGCGTGCGGCAGGAGTTCGATGCCCATCATGCCGAACTCGGTAGCGCTCCAGCCGCTGACGATATTGATGCCCCAGCGGCCCTGCCCGATATGGTCCAGCGTCCCGCCCATCTTGGCCGCCACCAGCGGATGGAAGACCGGCACGTGGACGGTGGAGTACACCCGAATGGTTTGGGTGACCGCCAGAATAGCCGAGGCCCAGGTCATGGTTTCGAGCGAGGTGCCCAGATAATTGGTCTCGCCGCCAAACCCGCGCCAGCGGCTGACCGGAAACAGAAAATCAAAGCCCGCAGCCTCGGCCGCCTGGGCGATGTTTTTATTGGACTCATACGTCCAGTCGTCGGGTTCGGGTTTATAGCTGCTGATGCAATAGGCATGGCTGCAATTCGGCATGAAGATGCCGAGTTGAAACGGCTCACGTTCGGATTCCGGCACGCCTGGTCTCCTTCAGTCAACGTCCGACTCCCTCGCCCCCTTGGGGGAGAGGGCTAGGGTGAGGGGGTCCTGGTATATATCCGAAGTCAGGCTGTGCTCAGCATGACGAGCGGCATCCAGCGTTGGGGCGGTATCAGATTCCACTCGGCTCATCCGACGCCTCATGGCCGAGTTCCGTTTCCGTGCGAATCTCTCGGATTATTGAACGGATCTCTTCTTCGGATTGGAGATGCCGGGCCAGAACGGTCTCCGTCGTTTCCAGCACTCGAGTGCCAAAAAGGCTCGCGATATCCTGTCGCAGCCCTTGCCCAATATAGAACTTGAGTAATGCCTGAACTGACATATCCCGGCGGGCAGCGACTTGCTTGAGAGAGGCAAGCGCCTCCTTGGGCACTGCTATGGAGAGCTTTTCCATTGCGCACGGATGAAAGATGAGATCGAATTTTTCTTCTGATTCAGACTCAGGCTTCTTCATACAACTTCCTTTCATACTGCGTTGCCCGTCGCGCAGATATGAGACGCGTCCGCTCGTCTCGCTCTATAGACACAACCAGCAAAACACGCGGCGAAAGCGAGTAGCCAAGAACGAAATCTCGTTGCTCCTCATCAGTTGAGGCATCACCTGTTTGATGGAAGGGATCGAAGAACACTTCGGCTGCTTCTTCAAAAGCGATCCCATGCTTCTGCACATTGATGGCGGCTTTGTTTTCATCCCACTGAAATTCGATGCCCTGAAGTCGGTATACGATATCCATGAAACAATATCACGTATTCGTCAACGGAAAGGTCAGATTCAGCTCGACTTATCTACCAGGCTGGACTAAATCACGCCCTTCGCCTGTAAGGCTTCGAGCTGCCCGTCGTCGAGTTCAAGCAGCCCTCGGTAGACCTCTTCATTATGCTGGCCGACCTCCGGGCAGGCTTGGTCGAACCCGAAGGACTTGCCGACGAACTTGATCGGCATGCCAAACCCCTTCACGCCCGACAGCGCTCCATGCCGGGGATGCGGTACGTCGACGACCATCCCGCGTTCGATCAGATGGGCGTCCTCGACCAACTCGGCCGGGCTCAGGATCGGCCCGGCCGGCACTTCACACTGCTGGAGATGCGCCACCGCTTCATCGACCGTGTGCTGTCCAATCCAGGCCTGGACCACCGCGTCTACGTCGTCACGATATTTCATACGCTGCTGAAGGTTGGCGAATCTGGGATCGTCGAGCAAATCTTCCCGGTCCAGAGCCCCGAGCAGACTCTTCCAGTTCTGGGCCGACACCGCACAGATGGACACATAGCCGTCCTGGGCCTGATAGACATTGAACGGCACCCCGCCCGGATGCGTATTCCCCCGGCGTTCGGGCGTCAGGCCCGCGGCCATATGCTCAATCAGGTCCGGCAGCAGGAAGAACGTGCCGTCCTGCATGGACGTATCGACCCACTCACCGCTGCCCGTTTTTTCGCGCAACTGGAGCGCGGACAGAATCCCGATCAGGGCAAACAGGGGCGCCGTGGTATCGCTGATTGCGGCCCCGCAGCGAGCCGGGGGATGGTCGGCAAAGCCGGTGACGCTGTTGATGCCGCTGGCGGCCTGAATGATCGGATCATACGCCCGCCAGTTGCGGCGCGGCCCGTTTTGGCCGAAGCCCGAAATCGAGCACAGAATAATGCGCGGGTTACACTCTTGCAGGGTCGCATAGCCGAGACCCATTTTGTCTATCGTCCCCGGCGAAAAATTCTCCACCACCACGTCGGCTTTTTGCACTAACTGTTTGAATAGCGCCGTGCCCTGCGGGTCGCGCAGATTGAGGGTGATGCTCTTTTTATTGCGCGCCCGGTGGAGCACCATCAGCCCGATGTCGTCCTCGGTTTGCCGGGACATGCTCGCCCCCTGCGGCCCGGCAAAGGGGGCGCGGTTGCGGTGGGCTTCGCCGCCCTGGGGCGACTCGATTTTAATGACCTCGGCCCCCAGTCCGCCGAGCAGCAGGGTGCAGTACGGGCCGGCCAGAAAGCGGGTGAGATCCAGGACAAGCAGACCTTCGAGTGGTTTCACATTTCCCTCCGTATACGAACAAAAGAGTAAACGTATCCTCCCAACAAGCATACAAGGCTGGACACGTTTACTCTTTGCAGCCGGTGTATCTGAATCTCTCGGGAAAGAGAAGCGTGCGGCCCAACTTGACGGCTGGACTGACCGGCCATAGCATTCCTGACTGAACGTGAGGGGAGCCCGATTATACCCAAGGAGGACAGCATGAAATTCGGCATTTCCGTTTCGACAAAAATCGATGACTGGCAGCTCGTCAAATACGCCGAGGACTGCGGCTTTGATATGGCCTGGATACCCGACTCTCAGATGATCTGGTCAGACTGCTATGCCACCATGGCCCTGGCGGCTCAGAACACGTCGCGCATTCAAATCGGCACCGGCGTGGCGATTCCCGGCACCCGGATTGCCCCGGTCACGGCTCACTCGATTGCGTCCATCAACCAGCTTGCGCCGGGCCGGGTGTTCCTCGGCATCGGCACCGGCCATACCGCCATGCGCGTCATGGGCATGCAGCCGATGAAGATTCGCGACTTTCGCGAGTATCTGCGCGTCGTCCGCGCGCTGCTGGGCGGCGGAGAAGTCGAGTATACCTATGGCGACACCACCCGCACGATTCGCTTCCTGCATCAGGACCTGCGTTTCGTCAATCTCGAAAACCCGGTGCCCATCTACGTCGCGGCCAACGGCCCGCGGGCCTTACGCACGGCGGGCGAGTATGGCGACGGCCTGGTGTCGGTCTTCAACGAACGCGCGGCCGTCGTCTCCCAGCATCTGTCTGTGGTGAAAGAAGGCGCGGAACGGGCCGGCCGGACGTTTTCGGATGACTTCTTCGTGGCCGCGTTTACGTCGGCGGTGGTGCTCAAGCCGGGTGAGCCCCTGACCTCCGAGCGGGTGATTGACGAATGCGGCTCCTACGTCACCGCCATTATTCACTTTGTGTGGGAGATCTACCAGCAAACAAAAGATGACAGCGTCGTGCCGGAAGCCTATCAGGGCATATGGGACGAGTATTGCGCCTCGGTGGAGAAGATGGAAACGCCGCGTGAAAAGCGCTACCTCCAAATCCACAACGGCCACTGCACCTTCCTCGTGCCCGAGGAACGTCGCTTTGTCACCCCCGAGACGATCAAGGGCACCTGCCTGGTGGGCGAGCCGGACGAGATCATTCATGAACTCCGGGAGTCAGAAAAAGCCGGGCTCCAGGAAGTCACCCTGCTGCCGTCCATGGACCAGGCGCGGAACGTGTTCAAGGATTTCGCCCAGCAGGTCATTGAGCGCTATTAGTTGTAGGGGCGGTTCGCGAACCGCCCCTACACAGGAAGACGGGCAAAGCCCTACGGTCGGACCTCGTAATAGGCGTTGATCGGATTATCAAAATCGTGGCGTTTGAAGCGGCTGAAGCCGACGCTGCCGACCATCCTGCGCGCGACCGGTTCGGTAAATCCCAGGGTGCCCAAGCCCTCGCCGTCCGGCGTGGACATGGCGGAAGACATGCAGCACATGACCGAAAAACCGTACATCAGCGGCGCGAGCGGGTTCTGCTCCAGATTTTCCTCGAACGTCGGCATGCTGTGAATGTCCGCGATCAGCCAGGTGCCGTCCGGTTTGAGCGCATCACGGATCGCCTGGATAACCGGCGTGGGATTGGCCATGTCGTGCAGGCAATCAAAGGTGGTAATGAAATCAAAGCTGTTATCCGTGGGAATGGCGTCCCCGTTCGCATCGTGAAAGGCGACGTTCTGCGCGCCGGCCTTGGCCTTGTTCTCTTCGGCCCGGGCCAGGGCGTATTCCGAGATATCGTAGCCGTGACACTCAGCCTGCGGAAAGGCTTCGGCGATCTTGAGCAGCGCCACCCCGGCCCCACAGCCGACATCGGCCACTCTTGCCCCGGCCTCAAGTTTGGGAACGACCCCGTCCAGGGCGGGCAACGCCTTGGGGACGAGGTGGGCCTGGAACCACGGAGCCAGAAAACGCTCAATGCCGCGTGCGCCCTCGGGTCCGAAGGCATCATAGGGGAGACCCAGGCCGGTCTGGAACGACTCCGGGAGGCGCTCTATGACACCCATCTGTTGCGGCAGCGAACAGAACCCGCCGGCCAAAAACGCCGGGCTGTTTTCGTTGGATAAGACCAGCGCCGCTTCGGCGGATAACTCAAACTGGCGATTGCCCTTATACTCAAGCAGGCCGGCGGTTGCCTGGCCTTCGAGCCATTCTCGCAGCCAGCGTTCGTGCAGACCGGTCTTCTGCGCCAGGTCGTCACTCGTCACCGGGCCGGCGCCGTCCAGAGCCCGGTAGAGCCCCATCTTGTCACCCAGATAGATCATCCCGGAAATCACGGCTCCACCAAGAAAGCCCATGGTGTGTTCGGCCATCTTCTCGACCTTGTCACGATCAATCTGCGGCTTATACGATTCGTCTGCCATGCGGTGTCCTCCATTCTGTTTTTGCGTTGCTTTCGCTCAAAAGAGTAAACGTGTCCAGCATGTGCATGTTTATTGGAGGACACGTTCACTCTTTACCACGCTTTGAACTCGACGCTGAATCCCTCGCGCTCCTGGTTGCGCTGATCGGCCAGCGACCCGCGCGCGCCCGTATACGTTCCCAACGGATAGTATAAATAGCCCTGAACATTCGCCCCCGGCCCAACCGGACGGTCTGTCAGCGACGGAGCGGGGAAAGACGACACGTCCTCGCTGATGGGTTTCACCCGTTGCCCGGCAGCGTCCATGAGCATGATCCGCTGGGTTTCGAGCAGATAGGTCTGCCGGGTCGGATTTGAGATATTGACCTTGATCGGCAGCACGGCCAGCTCCTTGGTTCCAAAGACCACCTGATTATCAACCACATTGAACGGCCGCAGCGCCACATACAGACGGTCCTGATCCGCCGGATTGCTCGCCAGTCGCTCTTCCAGCTTGTTAAAGGCGGTAAAAAATCCGAGCTGGAAGTCGCTCAGAGCCTGGTAGAAGGCGACATTGTCCAGGGCCGGGTTATCCTCGCTGGTGTCCATCTCGACTCGGTTGCGTTCGATATAACAGGTAATGGTGATGGAGGTCGGCTCCGTCCCTTCCTTTTCACCTGCAACCTCCCCGGCCTTCATCAGGCTGGCCGGGGTATAGGTGGTGATGGTAAACCCGCTACTCTCCAGGGCGCGGCGCATGATCATATTGGCCTGCTCACACGGGGTGACATCTGAGCGAGTGGCGATGCGGGCGCCGTTCGGACCGCAGGCGATAGTGACGGTGACGCCCTCCTCGCCGCCCCAGCGGCCCATCTGCTTCGCCGCTATCACGCCCGGTGTGTCGTCCGAAGCCGGCGTGAAGGCTGTCACCTCATAACCCAAGCGCTCAACCGTCCGGACCGAGAAGCGGTTGGCGTCCTCACAACTCAGGTCCGGGTCTATCACATCGTACTCGTCCGTGGGCGCAAGCGGGGCCAGTTCAGCGGCCATCTGAACGGCCTCGGGCTCTTTCGACTCGGTCGGCGGCGAGGCCACTTCCGGCTGTTCGCCGGACGTGCAGCCAACCGTCAGGATTCCAGCCAGACACAGACCAATCAGAACACGACCCTTCAATTTGGGCGTATGCATACAGCCCCTCCTCCTTTGAAATGTGGACCATACCAAACCCAAAACAATCAGGCCAGAGGAGGCGACAGGTCGGCGCCGGGAACCCATGTCGAGAACGCTTCGGCCCCATGCTACCCTGAACCCAAGGAGGACGTATGACGGAGACATTCAAGAGCAAGGTCGCGCTCGTGACCGGTGGGGGTTCAGGCATTGGGCGGGCCACGGCACTCGCGTTTGCGCAGCGTAGGGCCAGGGTTGTTGTGGCGGATGTGAGTGTTGAGGGCGGCGAGGAAACCGTCAGCCTTATTCAAAATACCGGTGGGGAGGCATTATTTATTCAAACCGATGTAGCCCAGGCGAGCCAGATTGAACACCTCACCGGCAAAACGGTCGAGACCTACGGCCAACTCGACTGCGCGTTCAATAATGCCGGCATTGCCGGTGATTTGTCCCTGACCGCGGACTGTTCGGAAGAGCACTGGAATCGGGTCATGAGCATCAATCTGCGGGGCGTGTGGCTGTGCATGAAGCACGAGCTGCCACACATGCTCAAGCAGGGCAGCGGCGCCATTGTCAATACCGCCTCGGTGCTCGGTTTGGTCGGCATTATCGGCCAGACGGCGTATGTTGCCGCCAAGCACGGCGTGGTCGGGCTGACCAAGACAGCCGCCCTGGAATACGCCAAGTCCGGCATTCGGGTGAATGCCGTCTGTCCGGGCGTGATTCAAACCCCCATGGTTGAGGACGTCATTAATGCCCAGCCCGAGCTGACCGAAGGACTCCTGGCCCTGGAGCCGGTTGGCCGGCTTGGGCAGCCGGAAGAAATTGCCCAGACCGTGGTGTGGCTGTGTTCGGACGCGGCCTCGTTTGTGACCGGTCACAGCATGGCCGCGGATGGCGGCTATACGGCGCAGTAGCGGCGACGGTCTGTCAGGGCCGATTTACCGCAGGCATCTCGGCCCCCGGATGGTGCACAGGGCGCACCCTACAAGAATTGTCCATCCCCCTTGGGTGAAGAATCTATGCCCCCAACAGACTGCGGACGGCCCGGTCACGCGCCGTCCGACAACCGCTGTCGATATGCGGTCAGGTCTTTGGAGGTCACGCCGCCCCCTCCCCATTCGGCCCGAACGGTCACAGCAGATACAGGCTGACTACCAGGAGAGCGAAGAATCCACCGGCCAGTCGGATAAAGCGGACAGCCCAGGCAACCTGCACCCGCTTTTCCTCTCGGATGAATGAGACCTTGAGGAGTTCATAGACCAGCACCCGGCGGAGGCCGTCCGCGTCAAGCGCTTCGAGGAGGCGCAGATATTCCGTGGCCGACAGCTCCATATAATTCCCCGCGCGCCACGGCAGAAACATACGCCACCCGGTCACCGCGGGTTTAATATGGAGGTAATACAGCGGCGGCGGTTTCACCCCATCCACATCGATAAACTCTTCGGGATTGACCCGTGGGTTGAGCGCCCAGATGGCGCACACGGCGGCAATCAGCACATGGACTAATCCAATGGTCGTCAGGACCTGTAAAGGCAACGTATCAATTCGGCCGTGGATCGCTCCGATAAAGGCCAGGACCCCGCCAACGAGAACGATGACAATCTCGGCCTTGGCATCAGTGGACCGAATGGTCTCCTGAGCATCGTTCAGCGCCCGATACAAAAAGTCGATGTGGTGTTCGTCTTTGGCGTCCATAGGTCCGGCTCGCTTCAGGTTTGGTGGCAAAACTCTGCCAAAGAACGCGCCACAGTGGGGAAGGTCTTGAGCAGTCGGGCATCTTCGGTCACGCAGAGCACAAGGCAGGAACTATCCATTCCGGGTCTTGCTGCCGAGTTGCTTGCGCCAACGACGTCTTTTCGCCAACGAGAAAAAGATAGGCGATGATATTCGTATCAACAACGATCACTCACGCCCCTCGTGCCTTGCCTCATCCAGGAAAGCTTGGGTCACGGGGAAGCGGCCCTGGACTGGAGTCGGTATAACTCCTGAGGGAGGAGAACAGGAAAGGGCTTGCTCCAGAATGGAAAGGGCCTCCTGCCCGAGGCTCCGGTGATGCCGCGCGGCCTCGGTTTTTAACTGGCCGTACAGTTCAGGTGAGATATCTCGTATCAATAGTCCGGGCATAGCAACTCCAACAAAAGCTACCGGTATGAGGTAAATTGAATATCACACCCCCACCCGTACCCGCCACTCCGTCAACTGGTCTCATAGCGAGCCCCCGTCTTACTTCACCACATCCATCTGCTTGAGCAGGGGCACGATTTCTTTCCCAAAACGGACGGTGTCGTCATAAAAGGAGAGAAAGATCAGCAGCACAGTTTCTCTTACACTCCTGCGCTCGATAGTTGAAGAACAACCCGGCCGCTGCGCCTCACAGAGCGCTGGGAGGACTCACTTCTGGACCATAGACGTGCTCGGCTCCCTATGGCAGGGTCATGCCTATGACAGACACACAGGCGCCCACAGAGGGCTATCGTTGGGTTGTGCTTGCTAGTAGCGTGCTGGTCTTTACCTTTGCCTTTGGGTTTGGCTGGACGTATATCGTCATGGTCGTTGCCCAGGTGCTGGCCGACCTGGAATTGGAGCTGGCGAGCTGGGCGACGCTGTGGTCGGCCATCTCCTTTGGGACGCTTGTTTCGGCCATGATTGGCGGGGCGCTGGGCGATCGCTACGGGGTCCAAAAAATCGTCGGGCTTGGGGTTGTGCTGATGGGTGTCACCCTGCTCATGCGGGCCACAGCCACAGATTTCAGCTCAATGTATGTCTGGATGTTTCTGTTCGGGATCGCCCTCGCCCTGACATTTCCGAACGTCCCCAAAGCGCTGGGCATGTGGTTTGCGCCGGAAGAATTCGGTCTGGCCAATGGCGCAACCCAAGCCGGCTACGGCGTTGGCGCGGCCCTGGCCCTGGCGCTGACGCCGATGGTGCTGGAGCCGGTCGGCGGCTGGCGCACCCTGACCACCATCCTGGGCGGGGCCACAATAGCCATTGGTGTGCTGTGGTTCGTGATCGTCCGAGACCGGGCGCCCGAGCCGTCCAAGGCCGGGGCCGCGCACATCGGCACCCTGGCTGCGATCCGCCAGGTCCTCAGCATCCGGGACGCCTGGATTCTGGCGGTCTGCCACATGCTGTTTCTGGGCGGCTATATCGGCATCATCGGCTATGCGCCGACCTATTTTGCGGACGTGCAGGGCATGACGCCGGCCACGGCCGGCATCATCGTCTCGCTCGTCATGTGGGCCTTCGTAGTCGGCGCGCTGGTCCTGCCATCCGTATCGGACCGGGCCGGCCTGCGAAAACGTTTCTATTCCCCGTGTATGTTCATCGCCGGGGCGTGCATGGTGCTGTCCGGCTACGCGCTGGGCACGCCGCTGTGGATTGTGGCCCTGCTGTGGGGCTTCTTCGCCGGAGCAGCCCCCCTGGCGTTCGTGGTTCCGCTGGAAATGGAAGGCGTCGGTCTCCACCTGGCCGGCTCCGCGGTGGGCATTGCCATCACCGCCGGCTATCTGGGTGGCGTGCTCGCCCCGGTCGTGGGCATGTGGCTGGTCAGCTTTACGCCGGTGGCCGGCTTCTACTTCTGGGGCGGCTGTTACATGCTGTCGGCCCTGCTGTTTCTTTTATTGAAAGAGACCGGCCCCTACATCCGCACGGTCGGCTGACCTCCCCTGCCCCTCGGATTTCCCGGGATGCGCCAGCGCACTGACACCTCAATAAAGCGCGTCCCGCCCTCGTCCGAGGCTATGTTCGTGGGCACGCTGCGACCCGAGAGGCGGATCAGTGGGAGAGGCTCTTCTCCAGCGCCTGGACAATCCAGCTATTCAGGCTCAAACCGCTCTCTGCTGCTGAGCGCGCAACGCGTTGATGTAAGGCTGGCCCGAGCCGAACGTTCAGCTTGCCGGAGAAAGGCTTGCGGGGTTCAACGCCATCTTCCTGGCAGGACTCACGGTACTCGTCGATAGATCGCTGGAACTCGCGCTGAATCCCCTCGACGTCGGTTGCTTCAAAAGTCACTATCGGATAGGGGCCGCTGTTGACGACTCGTCCGTGAAGCCGGCCCACAGACTCGTCGAATTCAACCGTGGCGTGGTATCCCTTATACTCCATCAGGGTGTGACTCCTACCAAGCGGCCGTTTTCCTCACTTCTTCTACCTCACGAAATACCACGTACACGAGAGGGCGGGTGAGTCGTTCGGTCTACGCCTTGGCACTCGGCCGGGCGGATACGGCTGCGTGCCAGCGAGCCAGGTTTTTTTGATCCGGCTGGATCGCAATTTTTACTACCCGACCAAAATCCACCGCACACTGAGCCACAATATCGGCGACGGTGTAGCGCTCTCCTGCAACGTATTGGCGGTCGGCTAACACGTCGTCCAGCCAGGCCAGACTCTTTTCAGCCTTTTGTTTTGACACCGCCGCATACTCCGGCACCTGGGGCACGCGGCCTTTGAAGAAGGCGTGCTGTTGTTGAAAGGCCAGGGTCGTCGGCTGAAAGAGTTCAAATTCCATGCGGCGATTCCACATCTCGACAATCGCCTTGTCCTGCGCGTCTACCCCCATGAGCGGCGGGTCGGGATGGAGTTCTTCAAAATAGCGACAGATCGCCCCACTTTCGGCAATGCAGGTGCCGTCGTCGAGCTCGAGTACGGGCAGGGTGCCCATGGGATTCTTCTGGGTTCGGAATTCCTCACCGCGATTGACCGCGTTGACGATATCGACCTGTTCGCATGGCACCTCAATGCCCTTTTCCGCGATGAATATCCGCACCCGGCGCGGATTGGGAGCGGCTGTTGCGTCATGGATTTTCATACTGTCCTCCCCGCAATGAGATGCGGCCACCCTATGTGGCGTATGGGCGGGAAGTAAAGAGGGGCCGTCTTTTCTACTGAGGGATCAACTCACAGACAAAGTGGAATCAACCGCTCTCATGCTTTACAGTTGAGCCCTCTGATGCGGCGATTTGTGACAGATCGATGGGGCCACGAGATTTATCTCACCGAGGATAGAGGGAGACAATGAATCCAGTTCGTATTACCTACGATCCTGAAGAGGATATCTTATATATTACTTTTGGACAGGCGAGTGCTGCGACGGGCTATCAACTCTCTGACCAAATCTTGCTTCGTATTGATCCACAAACGCAAAAGGCAGCGGGGCTCACTATTTTCAATTATTCCGTCCACGTCCAGACTGGGCGGGAGGTCAGTTTATCCAGGCTCGAAGAAGCCCACGATAAAGCAGCCTTCCTCCTCTCGACTCTTACGTCTCCTCCAGTCAGTCATTTTTTGAGCATTACACAAAAAGAAGCTGAGACACAGGCGACAGTCCGTCACCCATCTTTGCAAGAAGCAGTCGCAGGCTCGTTATAGTATAGTCGTCCGCTTTCTTATCCGAGTAACGGCGCAAGCCGGTCAAAGGCTTCGTGCAGCGTTTCCAGACGATTGGCGAAACACAGCCGGATAAAGCCTTCGCCGGCCTCACCGAACGCCGCGCCCGGTGCAAGCCCTACCCTCGCCTCGGAGACAAAGCGGCGACACTCGGTCACGCTATCGGTCATCCCGTCCACGGCGAAGAATAGATAAAAAGAGCCGGGCGGGGAGTGGACCCGAACGCGCGGCATGGCCCGCAGCCGTTCCACGCTTAGGTCGCGGGCGGCTCGATAGCGCTGCACCATGTCACGCACGAATGGTTCGCCTGCCATCACCGCGGTGACTCCGGCCCGCTGGGTAAAATGGGCCGGACACGAGTAGTGAAACTCGATGACCTTTTCAAATACCTCACCCAGTCTGAGGGGAGCCGTCACCCAGCCCAGTCGCCAGCCCGACATGGCCCAGGTCTTGGAGAAACTGTTGATCACCAGGACCTTGTCGTCCGGCTCCGCCAGGTCCAGCAAAGATGGCGCAACGGGCCGGTCATACACCAGACGGTGGTAGACCTCGTCAGAAATAAACCACAGACCACGCTGCCGGCAAAAATCGAGCACGGCCTGCTGGCCGTCTCTGTCCATGACCCAGCCGGTGGGATTGCCGGGGGAGTTAATGAGGATCGCGGTGGTCTGGTCATCGACCTGGTCAAAGAGCCGATCCAGATTGAGCGTCCAGGCCTGCTCACCAAACGTCAGCGGTACGATCCGGGTCTCCCCACCCATAATATGGATGGTCTCAATCAAATTGGGCCACAAGGGACCAACCACAACCGTATTGGAGCCGGGGTCGGTCAGGACCTGCTGAATGAGGTTGATCGCCACACAGCCGGAGGCGGTGACGGTAATGCGATCCTCGTTCACCGGGCGGGCGTGTAAACCGGAGGCATATTCGGCCAGCGCCGCCCGCAGCTCAGGAATGCCCCGGTTATGAGTGTAAAACGTACAGCCCTGCATCAGGGCGTCGGCACCGGCCTGTTTGATAAACTCCGGCGTGGGCAGGTCGGACTCCCCGAACCAGAGTGGGATCAGGCCTTCGAGCCCAAGGCTGGCGTTGGCAATCGCTCGAATCTTCGATTTCGGCAACCGTTCGATTCGCTCTCGGGCCTGAATGGGCCCCTGCTGTTCGGCGTTCATGGATGTCACTTTTTCGACAGCTCCTAACAGTCAGTCGTTTATCTCAGCATAGAGCCGTTCAGGGCCGGAAGAAAGGCGATGTTTCATTGGAGCAAAGCGGGAAGCTGCTTCATGTCCTGAAAGACCTGCGCCCCGGCGGCAGCCAGGGTTTCCGCCGGTGTGTCTCGTGCATAGCCGAATACGGTCATTCCGGCCGCCACACCGGCCTGCACTCCGGGCAGGCTGTCTTCAATCACCGCACAGGTTTCGGGTGCGGCCCCAAGCGTCCGGGCCGCCTGGAGAAACAGGCCGGGGTCGGGCTTCCAGCTCCCGACTTCATACGCACTCACAATAGATTCCTCGAAATACGACCGCAAACCGGTAGTGCCGAGGTTCGCTTCTATTTTCTCACGCGGCCCGCTGGACGCCACACAAAACGGGACAGACAACGCTTGTACGGCCTGAATAACGGCCTCAACCCCAGGGACCGGCTGCAAGTGGGCTTGAAAGACCTTGGCGCTCCGCGCCCGGAAATCGGCAACAAAAGAGTCCGGCACACAGCGACCCAGGCGCTCTTCAACATCGGCGATACACTCCGCCAGCTTGCGCCCTTTATACAGCTCAACCGCCTCCGCCACCGTCAGGTTCAGGCCCAGGTCGGCTACACACTCAACAAACACCTGGTTTTCGAGTGTCTCGCTATCAACCAGCACCCCGTCACAGTCAAAGATCACCGCCTTAAATCGCATACAGAGGTCCACGGGGAAAAGGTGTTCGGGGTTTGGTCATAACGGCATCGCTCCACCGCTTTGGAGGTGAGTTGCTAGCCTCTGAGCTAGGACGTCAAAGTCTTCGGGGCATTTCCGGCGGATCGCAGGGATGTTGCGGGCGGCCTCTTCTGCGAGCGGCTTACGGCCACCGCCGGGAGTGCCAGCCACGCCCCGTTGAGAGGCAAACGGCTCAAAGTACCGTTCCTTGACCTCCACCTCGGCGCGCACTTCCGTCCATCGCCACTCGCTGGGCAGATTGAGACCGGCTAGAACCCAGGTTTCAATCTCTTCCCAAGCATTCTCGGCAAAAAAGATTCGTCCGATTCCAAACTCCGCTTCGAGTTCGCTGAGCCGACCGCGCCGTCCGGCCTTGCCATCCCGATCAACGCACAGGATGAAGATGTCCGTCATTCCCTCGTTATCCTTGACGATCTCTTCGATGCGTTCTGATTTCAACGCTTCCACGACGCCGCCAAGCACCGGGTTTTCGCACACCTGAATCCGCGCCTTTGGCTTGCCTATGGATGTAAAAAGAGACTCGAACAGAGGTTTGAGAATATCCTTATCCTTGCGAGAATCTTCAGGAATAACGAGGACCCTCACAGGTCATCCTCCGCTTCGTCGTAGTCTTCGGTAAAAGCAAGCGCAGTCTCCATCCAGCGGGAAGTAAGCAGCCGTCCCAACCCTCCTTGGGAAGTACGCAGTTTCCTGGCATTGGGCAGTTCGGCAACCGGACGGATGATGGCATCCTGCGAGTTTTCCAGACGGCAGACGACGGACATCTTCTCGAAGGTATTGTCGTTGACAAAGGTCAGCAGGTCAGGCGCGTGGGTGGTGGTTATCACCTGAATGTTGTTCTTTGCGGTCTGCTTTTCGATCAGTTCGAGTAAAAGATACAGCCGCGCCGGGTGAATGCCAGTGTCGATTTCCTCGAAGAAATACAGACCCTTCGAGTCTTTACCGAGTAGCACAGCCAACGTGGCGAGAAAGCGCAGCGTGCCGTCCGACGCGCTATAAGCTGAGACCCGTCTGCCGTTCTTTTCGCAAATTGTAAGATAGGTCCGTCCGCTGTGGTCAGGCGGAAACTCGAAGTCCTCCACATCCATGGGGGTAAGCTCGGCAAGCCAACTAGTGAGAAGGTTCTTGCGTTTGGGGTCGGTGCAGATTTCTCGCAAAACCACTGGCAAGTTCTCACCCCTGTCGCCCAACAGGGTCGCGCCTGGGAAAGCAGGCTCACGCATTTGCTCCGGCGAGAGTTCCAGGAAACGCATTCGCGCGAACTCTTGAAGAGCTTTTTCTACATCCCCGAATGGGAAGCTTTCCGGCAGGTCGGAGACTAAGTCTAATTCAGTATCCGGCTCAACACTACGTCGAGACAACACACTCAGGAACAGATGCTCCACCCCAAACTCAAGCGTCAATTTCTTATCAAGGTGTCTTGGATAGGGCAGATCATTTTCCATGGCCTGAAGATGGTCGGCCCCGTCTCGAAATGCATAGTTGTAAACCGTATTCAATCCAATTTTTAGTTCTTCCTTCGTCACATGGAGAGTGTTGTTCATCGAGCGGCCAACCTCGATCGAATAGCGCCATTCTTTTCCGTCCAGCTTCAGCTCGACCTCAATAGAAAACGCCTCTTGTCCAAATCGCACAATCTCATTCATCGCGCCGCGGATGGGTTTCCATCCGGCCGCGTGTTTGCCGCCGAAAATCTCTGGCAGCGTGTAACCCCGCCCGATACCGCTCAGAAACCGAAAGGCGTCGCGGATGTTGCTCTTGCCGCTGGCGTTGGCCCCCACGAGGATCGTGAACGGGCCGACGCGTAGCGTCTCGTCAGCAAAGTTCTTGAAGTTCTTCAGTCGGATGGATGTAATCATCGGACTTTCCTCAACTACATACCCCCACCCTAGCCCTCCCCCTGTGAGGGGGAGGGGATTTTTCTGCTCCCTCTTCCCTGGAGGGAGAGGGCTGGGGTGAGGGGGAAATACAAACCGACACACTCCATATTTTTCCGACTCCTACAGATTGTATGGGCGAAGCGTAGGTCTTTATATCGTTCCCCTTACGTGCCGTCACGGAGAAGGGATACACCCGTTGCACCCAAAAACAGCGGCAGCAGCGTATCGATAATCATCCAGACCAAGACGCTTACGTTCTCGCTCTTGCCTGGGGCGAAGCCGGCGCTGACCGACATGGTGTTGAACCAACTCCAGAAGAAGAGGATGCCCACGCCCAGAAAGCCGTAGAACATTGTAGTGGCCGCCAGCCGTTCCCAGGTCACGGGCGCGTCCGGCCCGGCGCTGCTGGCGCGTTGCATACGCGGATAGCCGACTATCAGCCCCAGCACGATCGCCAGCCCCATTAACGGGTCCAGCAGGGTCCACAGCGGACTGTACGGATACGCTACGCTTGAGACGTGATAGAGCGGCTCAACTATGGTATGGACCGCAACCGTCACCCCAATCACGATGAGAACGATACCAATGCTTCGCTTGCTGTCCATCACTCGGCTCCCTTCTGAGTGTTTGGCCCCGATACTGTGTCATACCGGCGAGCGCACTGTCTACGGTCAAAGCGCGCGTCATGCCGCGCAAGAGGGATTTGCGCTGCGGCCAAAACGCGCTATGGAAACACAAGTAGTAAAGGAGGCTTGTATGGCACGCGTGGCACAACTCGGCTACATCGGCTTGGGCGTCAGCAATGTTGACGAATGGGAACAATTCGCCACCGGAGTGCTCGGACTCCAGGCGCATACCCGCGACCCGGACGGCTCGTTACTGTTGCGGATGGACGACTACCACCACCGTTTCATTGTCTCCCCCGGTGACGCGGACGACCTCACCCTGGTCGGCTGGGAAGTTGCGGACGAGGAAACCCTCAAGGCGATGGCCGATCAGCTCAGCGCCAATGAAATTGCCGTCGAATGGGGAAGCCCGGAAGAGGCCGAAGCCCGGCGAGTCGTTGGTCTGCTCAAACTCCAAGACCCGAACGGCCTGGCAACCGAGGTCTTCTACGGGCCCCTGGTGGGCGTGGATCGGCCCTTTCAATCCCCGCGGCCGATTGCCGGGTTTACCACCGGAGAGATGGGGCTCGGCCATATCACCATGACGGTCGATAGCTTAGACCACAGTCTGCACTTCTACCGGGATGTGCTGGGCTTCCGCCTGAGCGATTGGGTACGGCCCCAGCCCGAGCGCGGCGTGGCCTCCACGCTCAACCTGGCCTTTCTGCACTGCAATCCGCGTCACCACAGCATGGCCTTTTGGGAAGGCAAAATGCCCAAACGCATGCACCACTTTATGTTGCAGCTCCACAATCTGGACGATGTGGGGGCAACCTATGACCTGTGTCAGAACGAGCAGGTGCCGATTGATATGACCTTGGGTCGGCATACCAATGACCTGATGCTGTCCTTTTATCTCAAAACCCCGTCCGGCTTTAGCGTCGAATATGGCTGGGGCGCGCGTGAGGTCGATGACACGACCTGGCAGGTCCAGTTGCATCGCACCGGCAGCATTTGGGGCCATAAGCACGTGAGTCATTAGAGATGCCCCTCACCCTGGAGAGACACCCCTCACCCTGGAGAGACACCCCTCACCCTGGCCCTCTCCCCTGAGGGGAGAGGGAATTTGAGGGACTTGAAGGAGCGCGCGGCGTGACGGACTGGACACACTTGGTTGACTTGGAGAAATGCACGGTCAGCCCCCGGGTCTTTGTTGACGAGGAGGTCTACCGGGACGAACAGGAGCGGATCTTCGGCCGCTGTTGGCTCTATCTGGCGCATGAATCCCAACTCCCGAATCCGGGCGACTTCACGACCCACTATATGGGCGAGGAGTCTGTTCTGGTATGCCGCACGGCAGACGGAAAAATCCGGGCCTTTCTGAACTCCTGCCGCCACCGCGGCGCGCGCATCTGCCGCCTGGACGCCGGCAACGCCAAAACGTTTACCTGCCCCTACCACGGCTGGACGTATGACAACCGGGGCCGGCTTATCGGTGTGCCGCAATTCAAGGAAGCCTATTACGAAGAGCTCAAACGGGAAGACTGGGGTCTGCTCGAAGTGCCCCGCGTGGAATCGTTTCGTGGCCTCATCTTTGCCAGTCTCGACGCAAACGCCCAGAGCCTGGATGCCTATCTCGGGGATATGAAATGGTATCTTGACCTCATCTTCAACAAGACCGAGGGCGGCATGGTGGTCATGCCCGGATTGCACCGCTGGAATCTGGGCGGCAATTGGAAGCTGGCCGCCGAGCAGTTCAACGGCGACAACTATCACACCGGAGCGGCCCACGAGAGCATGATTAAAATCGGCCTCGGCCCGGCAGGCGGGGAATTTCTGGGTGACCGGCCCTGGGTGCGAGACTTTGAGGCCAAGCTGGAGAACGGGCATGGCTGGATCAATTTTAAGATTGACCTGGCAGGCGGCGTGCCCGCCCCGCTGGCACAGCATATGGAGCGGATGCAGGCCGCGGCCAGACAACGCCTGACACCAGCCCAGAGCGAGCTGGTCGGCTGTGTCCATGTCGGCACGGTTTTCCCGAATTTTTCCATCCTGACCTTTCTGGGTTTCCTGACCATTCGGGTCTGGCATCCACGCGGCCCGCACAATATGGAGGTGTATTCCTGGGGCATGATCGAGCAGGAAGCGCCGCCTGAGGTGGTCGAGATCGCCCGGAAGATGCAGGTGCTGACCTTTTCGCCCAGTGGCATCTTCGAGCAGGACGACGGCGAGATGTGGGGCAATAGCGTCAAGGCCCTGCGTGGCAGATACCGCCGGAACTTTCCCCTCAACTACCAGATGGGCGCCGGGCATGGCCGCACCGACCCGGACAAGCCCGGGCTGATCCATCCACCCTCAACGGAAATCAGCATCTTTGGCGTATATGAACAGTGGCAGGCTCTCATGGGTGGCGCAGGATGAACGCGGCAGACCGCACCCGACTCCGTCACGAGTTCGAAGAGCTGCTCTATCACGAGGCCTGGCTGCTGGATAATGACAAACTCGAAGAATGGCTGGCGCTGTTTAGCGACACGCTTCGCTATTGGGCTCCGGTCCGCGGCAATCTGGAGCGGGGACAGGAGGACCTGTCTCAGCCCCATCTCCTGGCCCATTTTGATGATGACAAAACCAGCCTGAGCCTGCGCGTCAAACGCCTGAGAACCGGGGCGGCGCATGCCGAGGAGCCACGCTCCCGCATCCGGCATTTTGTCTCGAATGTGCTAATCCTTGAGACCGACGGCCCGGACCGGCTACCCGGCCGAGTAAAGGTCGGCTCGAATTTTCAGGTCTTCCGCAGTCGCTGGGAAGGCACCGAGCACCTGTTTGTCGGCTGCCGGGAGGACTGGTGGCGGCGCATGGACAATACCTGGAAAAACGAAGAACGCTTTATCCTGCTCGATCATAATATACTGGAGAATATGACCGTATTTTTCTAATTTTGTCCCCTCTCCCTTCTCTCAACTCAGGCTCTCAGCAAGGACACGCTATGGACGCCTCAATCACGCAACTCTTCAACCTCGACGGCCAGGTCGCCCTCGTCACCGGCGGCGCCAAAGGCGTCGGGCGGGGCGTTGCGGAAATCCTGGCTGCGGCCGGAGCCCGTATTGCCCTGGCGGATACGGACGCCGAAACCGCAGCCGCTACGGCCACAGCCCTCAACGCTCAGGGCCGGACAGCCCTGGCGGTCGGCGCGGACACGTCCGACGAAGCCTCCGTCAAAAATATGGTTGCCGCGGTCATGGCCGAGTTCCAGCGCATCGATATTCTGGTCAATAACGCGGCCATCTATCCTATGGCCCGGCTGGCTGAAATGGAAACCGCGCTGTGGGATAAGGTGTTGGGGGTGAATCTGCGCGGTCCGTTCCTGTGTACCCGCTTTGCCGCCGAGCAGATGATAGCCGGCGGGCGCGGCGGGCGGATCATTAATATCTCCTCCATCAATACCGCCCGGACCTATCTCGGCATGGCCCATTACGACGCCAGCAAGGGCGGCCTCAACGCCTTTAGTCGGGCGAGCGCGCTGGAGTATGCGCCGCATAAAATCACGGTCAATACCATCGCGCCGGGGGCGGTGAAAACGCCCGGCTCGCTGCGCGTGCGGAGTAATCTGGCCAAGGAAATGGGACACGACACGACGGAGCCGCTGGACGCCGCGTTTGCGGAAAAAATTCCGCTCGGGGACTGGGCCCAACCGACTGATATTGGCCAGGCGGTGCTGCTGCTCACCAGTCGAGCGGCGCATTATATCACCGGTCAGTTGATATATGTGGACGGCGGCCTGATGCTCATGATGTAATCCGCCGCGAGAGGAGCAATTATGGGTGTACGGCGTGGCCAGGAATATATTGACGGACTCCGAGACGACCGCGAGCTATACGTCAACGGCGAACTCGTCCGTGACGTGACCCGCTACCCCGCCTTTCAAGGCGTCATCCGGGAGATGGCCCAGCTATACGACCGCCAGCATGAAGAAACCTATACAGATATTCTGACCTATCCCTCTCCCACCTCGAACGAGCCGGTCAGCACCTCGTTTGTGTTGGCCGAAAGCTGGGCGGATATCGAAAAACGGCGCTTTGGAGAGACGGCGCGGTGTGAGTTGACGTGCGGCATGATGGGCCGTTTGCCCGACTATATGAACGCCTTTGTGGCCGATATGGCGGCCATCACCGCCTGGCTGGGACGCAACGAGCCGCGCTTTGGAGACAACGCCTGGACGTATTATGAGCTGTGTCGCGAAAAGGACCTGTGTCTGACCCACACCCTGGTCGATCCGCAGATTGACAAGACCAAAGGCGTCGAGGACCAGGAAAGCATCAAAATCGTCAAGGAGACCGATGCCGGCCTGATCGTCAACGGTGCGCGCATGCTGTCTACCCTCGCCCCGATCAGCGACGATATCTGGGTTGCGCCGTATATGCCGCGCAAGCCGGGCCAAGAAGCGTATACCGTCAGCTTTTCCATCCCGGTGGCGACCCCGGGGCTCAAGTTTATCTGCCGCGAGCCGTACGATGTCGGGGCCGGAGACTTTAACCGTCCGCTGAGCAGTCGGTTTGACGAGGGCGACGCCATTGCCGTCTTTGACAATGTGCTCGTCCCGTGGGAGCGGGTTTTTGCGGCCCGGGATGTGGAAACGTATAATCTCATTGCGCCCCGTATGCCGGGCTATTTTGCCTTGCAGGCCGTTATTCGTGGCGCGGTCAAACTGCGCTTCATGACCGGTCTGGCCTGTCTGGTCGCCCACAGCATCGGGCGCTCGGAGATTACGCGCTATCAGGAACTGCTGGGCGAACTCGTCTCCTACGTCGAACTGGCCGACGGCCTGGTGACCGCCACGGCGCATGAAGTCTGGGCGAACGCCCAGGCCGGCGAAGGCGAGACGGATTCCACATCGGAAGCGGTTTCGGCGTCCAAAAGCTTCGTGCCGGGTCTGGCCACCCTTTTTGGAGCGCCCGACAAGGGCATGCTGGGCATCACCACGCTGCGCATATTTTTTCCCTTCGTCCACGCCCGGGCGGTTGAGGTTATCCGTCTGGCGGGCAGCAGCGGCCTGGTCATGACCCCGACCGAGCAGGATTTCGCCAACCCCGCCCTGCAAGAACTCCTGCCACGCTATCTGCGCGGCCGCGACACCCCGGCCCAGGAACGGGTGCGCATCATGAAGCTGGCCTGGGACGCCATCAGCACCCAGTTTGGTGGACGGCAATTATTATACGAGTGGTTTTTTGCCGGTGATCCGATCAATAACCGGATTCTGTATTACGGCACGCATAAACGTGGTGAATGTGAAGCCCTGGTGCGGAATTTTCTCGACTCTCTCAAAGGATAAGAGGTGACAGCATGGCAGACTATCGAAAACACGAAGCCCGCGAGTGGGCCAAGGCAAGCATGAAGGGGGTGGCCAATACCATCACCCCGACCTTTACCCAGGACCTACGCGGCCTGAACGAAAGCGCCATTCGGCACGATGTGCGCAAGGAAATCGAGTATGGCTTTTGGGGCACCCTGCTCGTGGCCGAAACCGCGACAACCTTTGACGAGTACGTGCAATTCGCCGAGTGGGCGGCAGATGAAGCCGGGGGGCGGCTGCATCTCATCCACCATGCCAGCTTCAATAGTCTGGAAGAAAATATCGCAGCCGTCCAGGCGACCGAGCGGGCCGGCGCCGACCTCGTCCTGCTCGCCTACCCGCCGACCTTTTACCCGGACAGCGCCGACGATATTTATCGCTACACCAAAACATTTTGTGACAGCACCAATCTGGCGGTGATGCTCTTCCCCGTGCCGCTGTGGGGTTTTGAACGCATCCATCCGGCCGCGGGCTTTGGTCCGGATTTGATCCGGCGCCTGCTCGACGAGGTACCGAATATCGCCGCGATCAAAGCCGAGGGCGGCATGCCGTCCATCGGTGGCTTTGTGGACGTGTATAAACGCTTCGGCGACCGGGTCGTTGTCACCGAACCGATTGAGGCCAACGGTCTGCCCATGGCCAGCCTGGTGCCGATGCAGTTCATGGGGACGAGCAATTATGAATACTGGGGGCCGATGATCCCCAGGATTTTCGGCCTGATCCAGGACGGGCAGTTCGAGGCCGCCATGGAATTATACTGGCAGATTCACCCGGCGCGTCAGGCCAGCATGCAGGCTATGGCCATGCTGGCGGGCTCAAACTTCCTGCACCGCATGCTGTGGAAATACCAAGGCTGGCTGAGCGGCTTTAACGGCGGCCCGCTCCGCACGCCGACCATGCGCCTGAACGACCGCCAGATGAAGCCCCTGCGCCAGGGGCTGATCGCCTCCGGGCTTGAAGTCCCGGTTGAAGACGACAAGGAGTTTTTTATCGGGCGGAATCCGGCCTAGGGGGAGCGCGTGACCTTACTCCTGACGAATAAAGACGTGGAACGAGCCACGGACATCAAGACTCAGATCGACAGCATAGAACAGGGCCTGCATGAAGAGGCCAGAAATGCGGTTGACCTTCCCCCGCGGCTGAACCTGGCAACAACCTCGGGCTTTTTTCGCGTCATGCCGGCGGTCATGCGAGACAGCGGCCTGATGGGGTATAAGGTGTTTCACGGCTCGGTCCAGCACGGCGTGCGCTATCTCATTGCCGTCTATGATGAAAAAGACGGGCGACTCTTGTCGCTCATGGACGCCGCCTATCTGACCGCGACGCGCACCGGCGCCACGACCGGCGTGGCCACCAAATATATGTCTCGACCCGAGGCCCGGACCGTGGGCGTGATCGGCTCGGGCCTGGAAGCGACGACCAACTTGCAGGCCGTGTGCGCCGTCCGACCGATTGCAACCGGCAAAGTCTTTAGCCCCACCCCAGCGAATAGAGAGCGCTTTGCCGGGCGGATGAGCGAGCAACTGGGCATCAACCTCAGCGCGGTCACGACCCCGGAGGAAGCGGTCAGCGAGGTTGATATTGTGGTGGTGGCGACCAACACCACCGGTGTCGGTGATCTGATCGCCTATCGTGGCAAGTGGCTGGAAACCGGCAGCCATGTCAATTCGATTGGCTCAACCGGCTTGCAACTGCGTGAGATTGATCCGGAGACCTTCCAGCACGCGGAACGCATTGTGGTGGATTCACGAGTACAGCTGGAAGGCGAGTCGGGCGACCTCAAAGCCGCACTGGCAGCCGGGACGTATGACCGCGCGAAAGTGACGGAACTCAAAGAAGTGGTCACCGGTCGCGCCCCAGGCCGCTCGGGCCCGGACGAGATCACCCTGTTCAAATCCGTGGGCACCGCCATCCAAGACGTCGCCGCCGGCTTCACCGTCTACAAAGAAGCCGTCCACCAAGGGCTCGGTCAGGACGTAGGCGAGTTTCTGGAATTGAAAACGTTTTAGGCGTAGGTTTCTGCCTTCTACTCAATAAAGAACCACGCCGAGGCATGATGTTCTGTCACTTGTATCGGGTCAAGAGGTGGCTCTATGCTCAGCCCTCAGATGGTTTACGCGCGCGGACGAAGGCACTGCCGAACTTGCCGTCAACCTCAGATGCAACGGCCTCAACATCAATCCCTTTGTCGGCAAGATAGGCACGGGCATCCTCTACACGGTAAATCCGAGTGGGTTCAAGATCGATATCAACAAAGCCAGCCTGAGCGAGTTTGGTCCGGTATTCTTGCTCTTCTAACACTCCGGCGATACACCCAATCCACAGTTCAACGTTGCGTTGAATCTGCTCAGGGATCTCTCCACGCACGACAATGTCAGAAACCGCAAACCGTCCGTCTGGTCGAAGCACGCGCAGCGCTTCAGATAGGACATGATCTTTGTCTGCCGACAGATTAATCACGCAGTTTGAGATGATGACATCAACCGAGTTGTCAGGAAGGGGAATGTCTTCCATCTCGCCTTTCAGAAACTCGACATTTTCGATCCCAGCCTTCCGTTGGTTTTCACGCGCTAAGTCCAGCATTTCGTCTGTCATATCGAGGCCATAGACTTTTCCTGTGGGACCGACTCGTCTGGCCGACAGGAGAACATCTATACCGCCACCCGAGCCAAGATCGAGTACCGTCTCGCCTGGATTGAGCTGAGCCAGTGCGGTGGGGTTACCACAGCCGAGCGAGGCGGCAATCGCCTCCAGAGGAATCCCTGTGAGCTGGTCCTCGTCGTAGAGGTGTGAGGTAATAGGATCATCGGCACTCGCTGTTGCCTCCCCGCAGGAAGCCCGGCCACCCTGGGCTGCTTGGAGCGCCGCTTTTCCGTACACTTCCTTGACTTGCCGTTTCACATCCTGACTTTGCATGCTGACCTCCTTCTGTCGTGTGATGTCTTATGCCCTCTTATCTGGGTGCATTCCACTATCGGATTGGGCGGTCGATTGGACAGATTGAGCCTGGACCTGCCGGGCCGCGCGCTGGCCCGTCCAGTACGCTCCGTGGACCGTCCCGGGGTCATGGAGGTGCAGGGCTTCCCCGGCGAAAAACAGCCGACCGGCGATCGGTCTTGAAAGTATCTCTGGCTCCCCGCCATTCGCCCCGACGCGCAGATAGGCATACGACCCGCGCGCAAACGGGTCCGAACGCCAGCGCTGGACAATCACATCAGTAGGCTCGGGAACAGCCGTCCCCATCACACCGGAGAGTTCTTTCCGCAGCCGCGTCACAATGGCCTGGTCTGACAGCTCCTCAATGGCGTGGGCGGCAGTCCCGCCGCTGAGACCGACCAGCATCGGTACACCGGCATAGGCCGCGAAATTGACATAAAAAGAGCACAGGCTGTTACCACACACAAAAACAAAGTCCGGCTCCTCGGGCCAAAACACGCGCGGGAAGCGAAGGATGACCTTATTGAAGAGCCCCATTCCGAGGCGGGACAAGGCGGTCCGATGCGAGTGGGGCAAGGCCGGTTCAAAGGCGATCCGGTCCGATTGCAGCACTCCAATCGGGACGGTGACAATCACCCCGTCCGCGGTAAACATTTCCCGCTCTGTCTCAGCCCGGATACCGTCTGTTCCATACGCAATTCGCCTGACAGTCTGACCGAATCGGACCGGGAGACCTTCAGCCAGGTGCCGGACGAGCCGGTCCATCCCGTCGAGCACAAATTGCTCTCCCGCGGCGAAGCCTGCCCCGCTTGGCCCGGTTATCGATTCGTATAATAAGCTGGCAAAACCGAGGTCGTGCGGAGACGCGGCGTAGAGATTTTCCATCCCCCTTTCGATCCGACAGCGCGCCAGACGACCGGCCGCAGTCGATGGCGCGGGAATCGTGCTCAAGACATCGGCGACCGAAACCCTGGTGCCGGGGCGCCCAAGCCAGCGACGCACCAGGGTCGAGACATAGGTCCAGCCGCTGTGTCGATACACCGCGGCCTCCAATTTCGCATATTCGGCCTCAAACGCGGCGCGGGGGACGGTTGACCGCCCGACCGTGCCTGCCTGATAGGCGGCCAGATTACCGTAATCGCTCACCCGCGTCCGTATTCCCAGGCTTGCGGCAACGGGCTTGAGCGGATTGCCCGGCCCGCCGTGCAGCCAGGACGCCCCGAGGTCGATGGGGGTTGCAAAGCGTCGGTCAGTCCAGACCCGGCCGCCGATGCGCTCCCGCGCTTCCAGAATAGTGACCGCATAGCCGGCGCGCTGTAGCTCACGGGCCGCGGCCAGCCCGCTTACACCGGCCCCAATAATAAGGACTCTGCCGCCGGGGGGAACGGCAGAATGATTTTGAGGCTGACAACCGGACAACACGACCGCCCCAGCCCTCAGCACCAGTTTATGAAAGTCGCGGCGCGCGATGTGCGTCTCCATATCACCCTGCTCACGGGCAGTGGTTCAGTTTCACATCGCTCTTGCCCTCTGCCGGCGTAGCGCCGCCCCCCTCCCTCGCCCTCCCCTCCAGGGGGAGGGAATGTTCGCTCCCTCTCCCCTGGAGGGAGAGGGCTGGGGTGAGGGGGAATAAGCAAACTGAACCACCCCTGCTCACGCCATGCGGTTGAGCACATACTGCGGGGCCATCTCCCGGTCCAGATACTGATTCAGGAACTCGACACACACCGGACGGCATTGCCGAAAGAGGTCGGCCCGCTGAAGGTCCTGGGCGGTCGGCGGCTGAGCCGCGGCCTCGCGGAGCTGTGCGAGCAGGTCTTCTTTGTTGAAACGCAGGTGGATACGATTTTCCATGACCAGCTCACCGTCAATAATGACCGTCTCCACATCCGTCCCTTTGGCCCGGTAGACAAAGGCGTCCGCCATATGGATGTCGGGTGCGAGATACGGCTGGGTCATGGTGCGCAGATTTACCAGAATGATATCCGCGGCCCGGCCCGGTTCGAGCCGGCCGATGGCGTCTTCGCGCAGGGTGGCCCGCGCCCCGTTCAGCGTGGCCATGCGAATGACGTCATGCGGGCTGACCCAGGGCGAGGTCGGACGTGGCAGGCGGTGCAGCTTGGAGACCAGACGCAGTTCCTGGACCATATCGTCATCATCGTTGAGCGTACCGCCATCCGTCCCAACCCCGATATTGACGCCACGCTCGTGCATAAAAGCCACCGGGGCGATGCCGCTGCGCAGACGCAGGTTGGAGCTGGCGTTGTGGCAGACCGTCACCCCGGTCTCGGCCAGGAGGGCCAGGTCGTCCCGGGTCGTCCAGACGGCATGGGCAAAAGAGGTCCGGGGGCCGAGCAGATGCATATCGTGCAGCCAGGCGATATTGCTCTTGCCGTAGTGCTTGAAGAAGTATTCGGCCTGATACGGCGTTTCGACGACGTGCAGGTGGAGCCCCCGCCCCTGTTGGACCCGCTCCCCAATCGCTTCCAGAATATCCGGTGTTGTCCAGACGGCGTTAATCGGCCCGTAGAGAATTTTGACCTTGGCCGCGCCGGCTTGATTGCGTTCGGTATAATACTTCTCAACCAGGTTCAGATAGGTGTCGCGGTCTATGGGCGGGCGGGCTTTCAGCGCGGCTTCGACCTGTCTGCGCAGCGGCGCGCTCAGGTGTTGCAGAAACCAGTCGTCGTCATAGGCGAACGGATGCTGATTCATCACCTCAAGCGCCAGGGCAACCCGCTGGCCCGAGGTCTCATAGGCTCTGAGCGTCGCGTTGACCTCGTCCTCGTAGTTCCCCGTTCGGCAGAAATGACTATGCAGAACCGTCGTCACCCCGGACTCAAGCAATTTCATATTGCCATAGAGCGTATCCAGATAGACGTTGGTCGGCGATTTGAGCATCAGCAGATCGTAGATCCACGGTTCCAGGGTATCGTCCAACGCGCCCTGCTGGACCGCGCTGAGGCCCCAGCCGTGATGATGCACGTCTATCAGGCCGGGCAGAATGAGATGGTCGTTTGAACCGACCTCGCGGTAGTCGGGGTATTGCTTTTTGAGCGCGGTATAATTCCCCACCGCGGCAATGCTGCTACCGGTCACCGCAACGGCCGCGTCCGGCAGGACGGCCGTTTTTTCTCCTGGCTGGGCTGGGTTGAGGAGATATTTCCCTTTTACAAGTATGTTTGCCATGCCTTTCCTTTCCTCAATGAGATCGGTTCACCCTCACCCACAGTCGCTCCGCTCCTGTTTTCCTCTCCCTGAGGGAGAGGGTGAGGGTCCCTCTTGGTTGGCTATCCATACAAACATCACATCCCGTGCTCTAAAACGCCGCGGTCAGCCGTTCCTTGGGATATTCTGCCCCCACTACGTGTTCGATGGTGAGCGCCCGGACCATTTGATAGGTCCGCACCCGGAAGGCGGGGTCGCACGACATGCGGATATACATGTCTTGCGGCTTGATGTCGTAGTCTTCACGCAGCCATTCGAGCATGTTCTGGGCGGCATCGTACACGGCCTGCTCCATGGGTCGGTTAATACCCACCGCCACAATACTGTCGGGCTTGTCAATCCGCACGCAGGGCAGGCGTTTATTCTTCACTACCGTACAGCTCAGTTGCACGGTGGCGCGGGTTTCGTCGGCAATGCCGGTAAACTCGGTGTCTCCCTGGCTGCCGTGGATATCGCCGATATACAGCAGGCCGCCCGGATTATAGGAGTTCAGATAGACCGTATGCCCGGCGCAAATATCGCGGCAATCGATATTGCCGCCAAAGGGGCCTTGGCCAAGTAAAGACGTAAAGACTTCACGCTCCGGTGCGGTCGCCAGCGTGCCGCAAAAGGGCTGGAGGTCCCAGCTCAGCCTATCGGAATAGACGCCCTTGCCGTCACGGGTATAGCCACTCGGTCCGGGTAGATGCTCAATCACCTGTACCCGTGCCCGCGCGCATTGGCCGTCAAACAGGGTCGAATTGCCGTACGGGCCGATGCCGGGCAGAATGCCCGAAAAGCCGTAGCGCCAGGGATCGATAAAGTCGATCTGCACGGCCAGCACGTCACCCGCCTCGCAGCCCTCTATATAAATCGGCCCGACGACGGGATTGTATTTGGGTGGATAGGCGACCGCGAGTGCCGCAACATGGGGGTCATCCACAAACTGGTGGACAACCGGGTTATCACTGGCGTCCTCGATCAAGCCCGAGAGCGCGTCGTCTGTCTCAACCTGGAAGACTTCACCAGGCTGGACCCGCAGGACGGGCTCGTCCCGGTTATCGAAGGCATATTTTGTTACCTCGCCGCGTTGGATTTTTTGCATAGCCTTCCTCCTTTTCCTCCGCGTAGCGTTGATCGGCCCAATCTGCAAGCGAAAACTCCTTGAGTCTTGACACAGCTAAGGGGAAGGAGGAAGACCACAGGGTAAAGGAGGCAGCCATGAAAAGAGAAGCTATCTTTCCTGAGTCCCTGCCCTTGCCGCGCGTCGCCTACTCTCCTGCCGTTAAGGCTGGCCCGTTTGTCTTTATATCCGGACAAGTGGCCTCGGATTTCAAAACCGGTATCCCACCAGAGGCGACTATCAATCCGAACTTTCCCAATCATGGACTCAATATTGAACGACAAGCCAACTACATTGCCGACAATCTGCGCACCACGCTTGAGGCCGCGGGCTCCTCTTTGGAACAATGTGTCTCATTCACGCTCTACCATACAGACGCACATGAATTGCACGGCGCTGCCCAGGTCTTGCAGCAGACTTTTGGCTCAATGGGCGTGCCGCCGCATACTACTGTGCTCTTGGAAGAACTGCCCGTACCGGGCTGTAGCCTGGAGGTCGATCTGGTCGGCTTTGTGTCCGAGACCGGCCAGCGACCGGAGATTATTCGGGCCGAGGCCCTGCCCCAGCCGGCCATACACGGGCTTAATGGCCAGGCCCTGTATCACTACGGAGTCAAAGCCGGGGAGTTTATCTTTACTACGGGTATGACGGCCACCGACTTTTCGGCAGGGGTTGCGCCCCAGGCCCAGGTCGATCCCAACTTTCCCTATTATGCCGAGAGCGCCCGGTCGCAGACCGAATACATTCTTGAAGCACAGCAGGCCGTTCTTCAGGCTGCCGGTGCTTCGCTTGCGGACGTGGTCAAGGCCGAAGTCTATATGACCGACATCCAGGACTTTTACCGACTGGAACAGGTCTGGAAAAAGCATTTTCCCACCGACCCGCCAGCCCGGACCACCGTCCCGGTCAGCGACCTGGGCGTGCCGGGTCTGCGTATCGCCGTTAATCTGATCGCCTATGTCCCGCAGGACGGACCGGCCAAGCGCACCATTCGGACCGAGGCGGCTCCGATTCCTCTGGCCCATGAACCGCAAGCCGTTCAGGCCGGGCCCTTCCTCTTTTTCTCCGGCCAGATGGCCACCGATTACCGCACCGGAGTGCCGGCCGAGGCGCAGGTTGACCCGAATTTTCCGTATTATTCGTCCGCCGCGGAAAAACAGGTGAACTATATCGTGAAAAACATCGAGGCGATTTGCCGGGCGGCCGGCACCTCGCGCGACCAACTGCTCCGCCGGCGCGGGTTTTATACGGACTTCGGCGAGTTTTTTACCTCTTTTGTGACCTGGGCCGAATCCTTTCCGACCGACCCACCGGCGAGCACCACCGTCCGTATCCCCGGTCCGCTGCCGGTTCCGGGCTGCAAGGTCGTGATTGATTTAATAGCAATGGTTCCGGACGAGAGCGCATAAATCCGACACCTCAATTCTTCTCGATTCAGCCTAGTACAATCCCCTCTTGGGACGGGTGATGCAAATTGTGTCATGAGAGCAAATCACGCTGCTATGTAGCGCGTCTCTCTCCTCCTTGAGGAGTGCGGGCTTCCAGCCCGCATGGCGGCCAGGATGGCCGCCCTCCCAGGCGGGGAGCCCCCCCCCCATCCCCTCCCTGGCCGCTTGGTGCCAGCCCTTGTCTTTCCCGACGAGCGCGGACTGGCACGGCTACAACTTAACGTGAAACGCGCTAGCCCCCTACGAGGGTCCGTTGCCCCGCTGTGTAGCGCGTCTCTCTCCTCCTGGAGGAGTGCGGGCTTCCAGCCCGCATGGCGGCCAGGATGGCCGCCCTCCCAGGCGGGGAGCCCCCCCCCCATCCCCTCCCTGGCCGCTTGGTGCCAGCCCTTGTCTTTCCCGACGAGCGCGGACTGGCACGGCTACAACTTAACGTGAAACGCGCTAGTCGGTATCCTCCGTGATGTCGATGACCCGAAGCTCGTAGCCGCCCCACTCGAACGACTCGCCGCTCGCCGCGATGTAATAGGTGCCACCGGCACGGGCGTGAAACGTCACCCGGAACAGGTGGTGGGCGCTTGATTCGTCCGCCCCCCACGTGTTGAGAAGGTAGTCCCCGTCCGCATCGTAGATCGCGTTGATCTGCGGGAGGCTCAGGGTGAGCTCGGGGTCGACGGGTTCGCCGGCGGTGTCGAGGCCGGGGCTGCTGAGAATCCGGCCCTTCATGTCGATCCGGTAGGTCCCGCCCGCCTCCAGCACGACCGCGAACCAGTCGGTGTCGAAGTCGTAGACGATGCTTTCGTGTACGACTTCTCTCCCTTCCTCGTCGATGCCCGTCCATGTTACTGTCTCGGCGTTCGGTTCGTGGATGGCGCCCCTGGCCCCCAACCCGCCCACCTCGACCACGCCGGTGGTGGTGGTGTCGGCGGGCAGGTCTTCGCCGTCGCCCTCCCTGAAATCGGCTTCGGGCGGCAGCGTGATGTCACGCACCGACAGTGTGTAGGTGCCTCCTCCCTTAGAGTCATCTGCTGCCTCCACGAAGAAGAGGCGGCCGTGTATCTCGGCTATGGGCGTGAAGATAATCCGGGCATTAGTGCCCATGCCTGAGTCGTTGTCCGATACAATAAAAACTTCGGATATAGAGTAGAGAGACACGGCCGGATCCGGGTGAGTGCCGCGGCCGGTATCCGCGCCCTCCACGTCGATCTGGTATCGCTTGCCCGCCTGCAGGTCGAATAACGCAAACCAATCCTTGTCCCCGTCTGTATGCGCGCCCGTGACCGTGCCACCGACCGTTACCTGTCCGAGGGAGCTGCTGTGGTGGAGTAGGTCGAGGTTTCCCTCCGAGACGTTGCCGGAATCGTCGGGGACACGGTCGGACGTGATGTCACGCACCGACAGTGTATAGGTGCCTGTAGCCCTCTCAGAATCTCCCACTAGCAGGTAGTAGACGCCGGTCGCGGTGACTCTGAATTCAAACCTGCTGTTGAAGTTATTTACCCGATCGATGTCGTCGTTGGCCGCCTGTGGGTGTCCACCGCTGTTTTCTAAATGCAGAAGCGGGTTCGCCAGGGTGCCGCGGCCGGTATGCGCTCCCTCCAGGTCGAACTGGTAGGCCTTGCCCGCCTCCAGGTCGACTCGGAACCCGTCCAAATCTCCTGCCCTTTCGATGTTGCCCGTGGCCGAGCCTCCGACGTCGACCCGGCCGAGGGTGTTGTTGTTGCTGGAGAAGTCCGTGTCACCCTCCGTACTTCTCCTTTCTACCTCGGTCACAGACAGCCTGTAGGTGCCAATCTTTGTAGTTGCTGTAGGAAGGGCGGCCGCTCTCAAGTAGTAGGCGCCGGTCGCGGTCGCCTCGTGTATGATCTGGCTGTCAAACCCCAGGGGCCCGTCGTCATTGCTCACAATGTGGCTCTCAGTCGTGTCGTAGAGCCACAGGACCGGGTCCGGTAGAGTGCCGCTGCCGCTATCCGCGCCTTCCAGGTCAATCTGGTAGATCTTGCCCACCTCGAGGTCGACGCGGAACCAGTCGTCGTCGCCGTCGGCGCCGATGTTGCCCGTGACCGAGGCTCCGACGTCGACCCGGCCGGTGGTCGTGTTGTCGGCGGGAAAGTCCGTGTCGGCCTCCGAGACGCCGGTTGCGCCCAGCACGATCACCGACAGCGTGTAGGTGCCGGTGTCGGTTTCATCAAAATCAGCCACACGTAGGTAGTACGTGCCAGCCGTGGTCGGAGTGAATATCCCCCGGCTGTTCGCACCAATACCGCTGTTGACATCATCCAGAAGGTTGTTCTCGGACTCGTCGTAGAGTGTTAGCGCCGGGTCCGCCAGGGTACCGCGGCCGGTCGGCGCCCCCTCCAGGTCGATCTGGTAGCGCGTGCCCGCCTCCAGGACGACGCGGAAATAGTCTCGGTCGGCGAAGGAGCCGATGTTGCCCGTGACCGAGCCGCCCACGTCGACTTCGCCGGTGGTGTTGGTGTTGGCGGGCAGGTCGGTGTCGCCCTCCGAGACGTTCGCCCGCCCGCCGGGACCGGACGGCGTGGCATGGCCGGGCGCACCGCCGCCGTCCTCCCCGTCCTGCTCGTCGCCTTCGACCGCCTCCGGCGCGGCCGGCGTGTCGATGTGGAACCAGCGCGAGCGCTCGCTCACCCCGTGCGCGTTGATGGCCTTGATGCGGTAGGTGTAGGTCGTATTGGCCTGTACGCTGTCGTCGGTATAGGTGGTCGCCGCTGTCCCCGTGTCCGGCACCAGTTCGCTGAACTCGCCCCCGACATCGTTCTCACGCACGCGCCGCAGGATGACGTAGCCGGTGATGCTGGCGTCGCCAGGGTCGTCCCAGGTGAGGACGACGGTGTTGTGGGTCGCCGTGGCAGACAGCCCCGTGGGCTTGGCCGGTGGTTCGGCAGCCTGCCCCGCCGGCTCCGGGGCCGCCGGGATGTCGATGTGGAACCAGCGCGAACGCTCGCTCACCCCGTGCGCGTTGATCGCCTTGATCCGGTAGGTGTAGGTCGTATTGGCCGACACCGTGGCGTCGGTGTAGGTGGTCGCGGCACTGCCCGTATCCGCCACCAATACACGGAACTTGCCCCCGGTATCATTCTCGCGCACCCGCCGCAGGATGACGTAGCCGGTGATGCTGGCGTCCTGGGGGTCGTCCCAGGTGAGGACCACCCCGTCGTGGGTCGCCGTGGCGGTCAGCCCCCTGGGCTTGTCGGGTGCGGCGGTGGAGCGCGGGGGCGCGGGCGCGGCTGTCGGGGTCGCCCCCGTCAGGGTCCGGCTCCGGCGGGACCCCGGGGTGGGCGGCTCGTCCACCGTGAGCGTGTAGTGCCCCGGTGCCGCCGCCGGTCCACCGACGGCCACATGATACAACCCCGCCGTGGCCGGGGTGAAGGTCAGGGCACTGGCATGGTGCCACGCTAGGCCCTGCTGGACGACTGCGCCGGTGGCATCATAGACCGCCAGCGGCGGGGCTGCCGCGCCCGTTACTTCGATGGGATAGCCCTCCCCGGCCGCCAGGTCTATGAAAAACCAGTCCGTGTCCCCTGCGCTTTCTATGTAGCCCGCCTCCGCCGCCCCCACGCCGATGGTCCCGACCGTCTCCGGGTCGGCCCGGTAGTCGTCGATCCGCTGTAACCCCGGCACACTCCACGGCCCGGTCCCGGCCCGTACTTGGACGGTGTAGAGTACGCCGGGCTCCAGGTCGTACAGGGTCAGGGTATTTGTCGCCGAGGTGGCCTCCTTGATGAGCAGGGGGGTGTCGGCGGGGGCATACCGGACGTGGTAGGCCGGCGGGGCCGGGGTGACGGCGGGCCAGGTGAGGTGTAACTCCCCGGGGGCGGGGCTGTGGAGCGTGAGGGCAGGCGGGGCGGAGGTGGCCGGAACGCCGAGCAGACTGAGGAGCAGGAGGGCGCTGACGAGCCACGCCAGGTGGGGAAGATGCGGGCGAGGGGAACTACGATGCGAGGTCATAGATGACTCCTTTCAGGATGTCTCCTGTCGGGGTGTGACGGTGCGTGTCAGACGAGCGGGAACGGGCCAGCCTGTGGGCGGCCACGGGGGGAGAACGGCCCTGCCGAGGGGCCGGGACGGGCGCCCGGCGCTGACAACGGGGGGCAAATGTGCTAGAGGGTCGGGTCGGGTCGGCGAGGCGAGGCGACCGGTGACCGCGTATTGATGGAGAGATGGCTGTTCATGGGGGCGTTTCCGGCCCGTCGTTGTGGTGCACGACCAGGCTTTACACGCTCCCCATACAACAATCCGCCGCGGATGACCCTAGTAAGGTTACTAGGTTTTCGAAAAAAAGTAGAAAAAAGTAGAAAAAAAGTTGCTGGTGGCGGACCGGCCCTTCGGTGTCGCCCGCAAGGGCGGAGGCGAAGCATGGATGCCGGGTCACGCCCGGCATGACGCCGGAGGGGCGGGGGACAGGCTCCTGTCAAGGCATCTGCCGCACACGTTTGGGAGGGGATTTTCACTCCTGCGGCGTCTTCTCTCCGTCATACCACCACGGCCGGACTTTGAATTTCTCTCCACCCCAACCTTCGTGCAGCGGGACCATGAAGTCCGTACCAATGACTTTCTCCGTAAATTTCCACTCGCCTTCAACACATAGCAGCCTGTCTTCGTAAAATCCGGCAACAACAACAGATTCGCCTTTCAGATCGCCGACCGCATCAAAATAGCTTTTTGAAAACGCCCGATCACCGTCGAGGCTGATGACCTGGTTATGAATGAGATGCCGTAAGACCCCGAGACGATGGCGCATATAGCGTCCGTACCAGCGCTCGACGGCGGCGCGTCCTGCTCGGCGGCGGCCCGGGGGGCTGACGATCAGGTCACACGAAGCGTGAAACAGCGCCATCACGTCTTGCAATTCCCCCCGGTCCACGGCCCAACAATAGCGATGGACCAACTCGCGTATGTCTTCTTTTGCAACAAGCTCCCGCAGCAGACGGTCTGACTCTTGCCCCATGCGTCCCTCCTTATTGACCCCGTCCGTTTACATAGCACGAGCGGAAAGGCCCAGGTCCCGCCCGTTGGGCCGGGCGGAGTGCGAGAAGAATCAGGGGGATGTGCTATACCGCCTTCACCGTCAGCTGGAGCGGATACTGGTGGAGCGAGCTCGCGCCCTGCGGTGTCACCCGATTCATATCCCCAATGAAGAACCCAGACTGCATATCACGTGTGGTGGGGTTGGGTTCAATGACAATGAGCTGATTCTCTTGAAAAGGGACGTCAAGATCGACCGCCCAGCACGGGTCACCCGGCACAGAGGCATAGGGTGGGTTGATCACCTGGGTATAGCCATGGATCACCGGACACTGAACCGTATACCCTTCGTCCAGAATACGCTGAGACAGCGCAAACACATCCCTCGGCGTATTGCCGACCCTCACAACTTTTTGGACCTCTGAGTACAGTGTGACCGCTAATTCCTCTAATTTTTTGAGCTGCGGCGGGGGTTCTCCCAAAGCGACCGGACGGATGAGCTGCCCTGGGTAACCATAATACGTTCCCGTGGTCTCGGTCAGAATCAGATCGCCAGGCTGAATCGTTCGGGTAGACCCGCCCGCTACCCACCAGGAGTAGGGAATAGAAGGCTGGGCCATTGAGGTGGAAGCCAGTGCCGCCCCATACAGCGAGCCACCCAACTTGAGATATGTTCCATGGAGCGTTGCGATGATCTCATAATCTTTCATGCCCGGCTCGACCGTATCAACGACGGCACGAAAGGCACGGTCGCACAGTTCCGCGCCCTTTTGATACCATTCGATTTCTTCTGGACTGGCGCACAGCCGGATCTGATGCATCAGGTCCTGAGCCTCTACAAATCTTGCTTCAGGCAGGGCATCGTGCAAGAAGAGCCAGAGGTCGTGGGGCACACGGTCGGCAATACCCACCGTTCCCGTTTCCAGCCCGCCCTCTTTAAGCCGCTCCACGAGCGCTTGGTGGTTCACTCCGGCTCCCCAGCGAACGTCCTGGATGCCCGACTGCGCGGCCGCCTGCGGCAGGAACGAATAGAGACTCGCAAACAGGGTCGGCTCCTGGTCTAACGGAAAGACAATGGCTCCATAGGCAATATCGATATAATTGCCGACATAGATGAGATTCGCGCTAAAGACATAACCGTTGCTGAACATGAGCAGGCAGTCGATGCTACGGTCAGCCATCGCAGTACGGATTGCCTCATATCGACGCTGGTACTCCGCCGCCGAAAACCTGGGCCAATGACCCTGATTCTCGGCTCGAATCCGAGCATACAAAGCTTCGGCATTTTCAATACCAGGAGGCTGTAAAGTATGCGCCATCGGACCTCTTTCGATTTTCGCTCTTTCTCGCTCTTGCCTACCCCCTCTTTTAATCAAAATGATAAATCCGGGCGGTATTCCCCCCAACAATTTTCGCCTTTTCCTCTTCGCTACAGTCCGCCAAGACGGTTTCCAGCACCTGGCGTGAATGGGGGAAGGTGCACTCCGGATGGGGGTAGTCCGAGCCCCACAAGATGTTATCCACACCGATGATAGCGCGGTCCCTGATGCCGAGGGCGTCTTCCTGGAAGCTGAGGAAGACGTTCCGCCGGAAATAGTCGCTCGGCAGCATATCTTCCTTGAATTTCTGCCGGCCTCCGGTCGCCGGGCGTTGGATGAAATTATAGTCCATCCGTTCCAGGAAATGCGGCACCCAGGCCAACTCCTGCTCGACCGACCCGATTTGGAGTTTCGGATAGCGCTCGAACACGCCGCTGAAAATAATATGCGACAGCGACATACGCACCCAGTAATCGACATTAGTCAAAAAGGCGGTGCTGACCGCTTCCAGATCGACCAGGGGCGAGTTTGGAGCGGGCCGGTTGGTCGCAATATGCAGGCTCAGCGGGAGGCCCAAATCCTGGGCCGCGGCCCACAGCGGTTCGTACTCGGGAGAATCATAGCTATGTCCCTCCAACGGGTAGACCGTGATCATTGCGCCGCACAACCCCAGCTTGGCGCAGCGCTCCAACTCCCTGACACTCTCCGCGACATCGTCAACATTCAGCATGGCGATGCCCTTGATCCGCTGCGGGAAGGGCTGGCAGAACTCGGCCAGCCAGTCGTTATAGGCCCGGCACAAGACGGTCAGGAGATCACTATCCGGAATGCTGTACAGCAGCAGTCCCTGCGTCGGATAGAGCACATCGGCATCAATGCCGTCCAGGTCCAGGTCTTTAAGGTGTTCCTCGGGGAGATAGGCTCCGGGTCGGACGTTTTCCATGACGTCGCCAAACCTCATTGAGTCCCGCTCTTCGGGCACAAACCGCTTGCCGGCCTGTGAACCGCCGGAACCCCCGCTGACCCCTTTTACCCCGTCGCAGACCCACCAATCGGTATTGTCTTCCTCACGGCGGACGACATGCGGAGCCCGATCTCTGAACCGAGCGTCGACCCGGCCGGTCCATAAATCCGACGGCTCGAACACATGACTATCGGATGAAATAACTTTGTACTCAGCCATACTGCTACCTCCTGAGAGTATTTAGATCACATTGAGTTCTCGCAGCGGCCGCCCCGCGACCACGCGTTCAAACCCGAGCGGCGTGATGTCCACCGTCTGGTATGCGCCATGCACAATCAACTCGGCAATCCCGCAACCAACGCCAGGAGCCTGTTGGACCCCGTGGCCGGAGAAGCCGTTGGCAAAAAGGAAATTCTTCAGCACGGGATGCCGGCCCACAATGGCGTTCTGGTCGAGCGTGTTATAGGCGTAATGCCCGCTCCAGGCATTGACCTGCTTGATCGCCTCAAAAACGGGCACGCGGTGCGCCAAGGCCGGCCAGACGACCTCATCGAACAAATGGTACTCAACCCGAAAATCTTCCGTTGGGGGGTCCTGGTCTTCCGGCGGAGACACCCCACACACGAAGTACTCGCCTTCGGGCCGAAAATAGACGCCGGAGACATCCACGACCAAGGGGCAGGCTTGCAGCGCGTCGGCCTGCCGACAATCGAACACAAACACACACCGTTTCCGACTTTCGACCGGCAGCTCGATATCGGCCATACGAGCGATTTTCCCGGCGGCCGGACCGGCGGCATTTACGAGCTCGTCACACGAAAAGATCCGTCCGTCGGCGAGTTGCACAGCCTCCAGACGCTGTTGTGCAACATGCAGCCCAACGACCTCACCGGTCAGAAACTCGGCGCCCCGTGCTTCGGCCGTGCTGCGGAGCGCATACAGCAGGCTATGGGCGTCAAACCAGCCCTCCCCGGACAGCCCCAGGCAACCGGCAGCCAGGTCCGAGGTCGTGAGCCACGGGAAACGCGCCTGCAACTCGGCCGGACCCAGCAGACAGACATCGGCGCCCTGCTGGGTTTGGACCCGCGCGTTGCGTTCAAGAATGGCTTTCCCGGTCTCGCTGGCCAGCAACAGATAGCCCGCTTCCCGGAAGCCGACTTCGACATCCGCCCCCAGGCGGTCTTTGACGGCCCGCAGGAACTCCACCCCAAACTGAGACAGTTGAATATTTACTGGCGTGGAGAACTGCTGCCGAATCGAGGCTAAAGAGCGTGTGGTTGAACAGTCCTGATAAGAAGGGTCTTTCTCGATGACGAGCACGCGGCCATGAAAGCTCTCGTCCGCGGTGAGAAAATAGGCAACCGCGCTGCCAATAATGGCTCCACCAACAATGACGACATCGTACCCGGCACTCCGCTTGGTCATAGCTCTCGCCCCAGGTTTATGTGACCTTCGCGCCACGGTTCGACCGCGTGGGTGAGGACGTGAGACGGGATTCGGCCTACGTCGCTTCCATCTCGGCCTCAGCGGCAATTTTTTCCAATATGGCCGCCATCTCGTCAGGCTCGGCCACAAACGACGGAAAGTCAAGGATTAACCGGCTCACGCCCAGGCGTTCCCAGCCCGGCAGGTCCGTGAGGACGCCCTCGGCCGTACCGGCGATGATCACCGCGGTAATTTCTATGGTCGAGAAGTCGCGACCGGCCTCGTCACACATCTGCCTGAGCGTCTGCAAATCCTTCGCCAGGTCGCCCTCGGTACTATACACGTCGTCGGGATGCTCGGACACGACCTGCCAGCCGTCGGCCATGCTGACCACCCGGCGGAGGCCGGCTCGCCCGCGCCCGCCGATCGTAATCGGTGGGTGCGGCTTTTGCAGCGGCTGAGGCCGGCACTGGACATCCATAAACCGGTGGTACTCGCCCTCAAAGCGCGGCTCCTCGGCCGTCCAGAGTTCTTTCCAGATCTGAATATGCTCGTCCGTGCGCGTCCAGCGTTTGGCAAAGGGCACCTCCAGGGCCTGGAATTCCTCTTCCAACCAGCCGCTGCCCACGCCGACAATCAGACGGCCATTTGACAGCACATCTAACGAGGCCAGCATCTTGCCGGTCACCACCGGATGTCGGTACGGCGCCACGATCACGGTAAACCCCAGCCGCACCCGGCGGGTGCAGGCCGCCACAAACGACAGCACGGTAAACGGTTCCAGATGGGCGCCCTTGGGGTCGGCGATGTAGCGCCCCGACTTGCTGTACGGGTACGGGGTATCGATCTTGGTCGGCATGATGACGTGGTCGGGCGCCCAGACCGACTCGAAGCCGCGCTCTTCGGCAAGCTGCGCCATGGCCAGCATATTCTCATGGGTCGCCATCGCACCGAATGCGGGCAGCATAAAACCGATTTTCATGAGGTCTCCCTTACAATCCGTAATCTGCCCCTCCCCCTATACCACTTCTCGTCGAGATGAAAACCCTGTTCAGGCGGCCGCTTGCTTCCGTCTGGGAGTCATGATCTGGTCGGGATGCGGATGGTTATTCATGCCCGCGAAGGAGGATACAGGTATGAGCACAATGGTCTTGATCGAGTTGTCGGTAAAACCGGAAGCGGTTGATGGCATGAAGACGCTGATGAAGGAATTATTGCCCGACACGCGGGCGTATGACGGCTGCCAGAGTGTTGATTTTTATGACAACACCGAGACCAAAGGCAGCATGGTCCTGTACGAATTATGGGACTCCCGCGCCCATCAGGAGCGCTACTTACAGTGGCGCTCGGAAACCGGCACCCTGGACCGCCTCGGAGCGCTGGTGGCCGCCCCGCCCAAGATTCAGTATTTCGATAAGGTGGACGCGTAGAGCAATTCACCATTCTGGGTAGCCGTGCAGGTCGGGTGAACCGCAGGCGTAACCCTGCCTTGGCCGGCTACCACCCCACCCCTGCCTGCTCCCTTTGGAGTCCTTTGTATAACCGTGTGGAGTGGGTGAGGAAGGAATAGGCCATGAGTATGACGAACCCTGATATTTCGACTGCCATATCGCATTGGCCAGACATGGCGGATTGTCTATTCGTTCCGCATACTGAGGCCGAGTACGGCCGTCTTGTAGCCTTGCTTGACCGCCTTGTTGACACAGTTGGTGAAGAGGAAACGCATCCGCTGGCCTCGTTGATGGAAGTCATTGGCGTCTTGATTGAACAGTACGAAACAGAACATATTCCTGAACTGGCGAGTGAAGACAGGGAATAGAGAATCTCCCTCACCTGTTCCCTCTCCCTCAAGAGAGCGGGCTGGGGGCGCTTCCGACGCCCTGCCTGTGGCGCGTTGTTACGCCGCTTCAAACCCCACTTTTTGGACACCTGACAGATCGGTCGTTTTTTTTGTCTGCCACAAATCATAGTTGTGCTGCATCGCCAACCAACTCTCGGGAGAGCGCCCCACGGCCTTTGATAACCGCAGCGCCATTTCCGGACTGATGCCGCTCTGCCGACGAATGAGGCGGGTCAGCGTTGAAGGGCTGACCCCTAAACTCTTCGCCAGAGAACGAATGCTGATATCGAACGGCTCAATATAGGTGGCCCGGATAAACTCTCCGGGATGCGGGGGATTATGCATAGCCATTAGTGATAGTCCTCATAGTCCAGGACGTGTATGTCTCCGTCCTCAAACTCGAACGTCAGGCGCCAGTTGCCGCTGACCCATATTGACCAACGTCTCTTCAGCTTGCCCTTCAGACGGTGCAGCCGATAGCCGGGGATGTCCATATCGTTTACAGTCCGTGCGGTATCTAACGCCGCGAGAGAGGCTATGGTGCCTTTATTTCGCCACGGCAACGCTGGCTGAGTCGTCTTGGCGAGGCTGAGAGGAGACGGGCGCAGGAGCCGAGGCGGAGCGCCGGTATTGCGCTGCCGGATGCGGCGAGCTCAGCCGCGCGTGTCCGGCCCCGTAGAGTTTTTCGCGCAGGGTGCCGTCCTGATACTCCGTTTGCATCATCCCGCGCTGCTGGAGAACGGGCACGACGCCGTCAACAAAGTCTTCAAACGTGCCCGGAGTAACAGCATAGGCGAGGTTGAACCCATCCACTCCAGCCTGGATCCATCGCTGAAATTCATCCGCGATCTGTTCCGGCGTCCCGACCGCCACGGGACCACCGCCGCCGATACCGATAGACTTGGCGAGATCACGTACGGTCCATTTGCGATCCGGGTCTGCCCGGGTGAACGAATTCCAGAGTGTCCGAACCGCATTTGTTTCGATGTATTCGAGCGGTTCGTCCGGATCAAACTTTCCAAAGTCGTATCCAGCCCAGCCACTCAGTAATGCCATCGCACCGTCGTAGCTGATCTGTTCGAAGTAGTCGTCGTACTTCTTCTTGGCTTCCGCCTCAGTACCGCCGGTAATCACTTTGAGATAAGCAAAGAAAAGAATATCCTCCGGGTTGCGTCCGTTCTGCTCGGCCTTTTTTCGGGTCGCCTGGATGATCTGTCGCGCAATGTCAGGCGTCGGGGAAGCGATAAACACGCACTCGGCGTGTCGGGCGGCAAACGCTTGCCCACGCGGCGATGCGCCGGCCTGGTATAAAACAGGGGTACGTTGCAGTGAGGGCTCGGAAAGATGGCACCCGTCTACTTTATAATACTTGCCCGCGTGGACGACGTTTCGCACCTTGGTCGGGTCCGCATAAATGCCACGCTGCCTGTCCTTAACGACCGCACCGTCCTCCCAACTCGATTCCCACAGCTTGTAGCACACCTCACAATATTCATCCGCCATGTCATAGCGCTCGTCATGCTCAACCAAACCGGACCGACCGTAGCTGCGCCCGGTACTTTCCAAGTACGAGGTCACAATGTTCCAGGCAACACGACCTTTTGTCAGATGGTCTAAGGTTGAGATCAGCCGGGCAAAGGTGAAGGGATGATACTGGAAGATAGAACTGGTGAAGGCGAAACCCAGATGTTCGGTTGCCGCGGCCATAGCAGGCACGAGCAGCATGGGGTCGTTCACCGGTGTTTGCGCGGCCTGGGTCAGGGCGGCCTCCCGATTGCCCCGGAACACATCGTACACGCCTACCACGTCGGCCAAAAACAGGGCATCGAACTTGCCCCGTTCCAACACTTTTGACAGTTCAATCCAGGTATTAAGGTCCGTGTAGTTCTCCATCTTATCTTCCGGCCGAACCCACAGGCCAGGCGATTGGTGGACCACACAATTCATATGAAAGGCGTTGAAATAGATACGCTTGCTCATGGGATTCTCCTTGGTACCAGCCCATTCCTATAGAAAAGAGAATGGACCCTCAACCTCTGCCGCACCGTACGGGGTCGGCGCGGTTGTCAGGGGACGCACCGCTCAGCCGCCCTACTCCCACATCGGAACCAGGGGCGGCTGAATCTGCTGCGGGTCGAGCTGGAGTTCGTGGACGCTCAACGAGGACAGACAAAAGTCGCTGGGTGGATGCTGCATGGTCGCGGTCGCGCCGTCGCGAAACAGACGCTCCAGAGTCGAGGACTTGAAGATGGCGTGACCGCCGCCTATTTCGAGCGCCGAGCGGGTCGCGGCGGTGACGGCTTCGCCGACAATGTATTTTGCCTTGAAGTAGGTGGCTAACACCTCTGCCGTCTGGCCTTCGACCGTCGTGCCAAACTGCTTGGGGCGGTCGGTATAGCGCTGGCGTTCATAGGCTTCGTCGGCCAGCCAGGCAACATAGCGCAGCAGCCAGCGGGCGGCTTCCAGTTGAGCGCTCATCATGGCAACCCGGCGCCGAATGTCGGGATGATAGGCCAGGGGCTGCCCGTAGCCCTTGGGTTGGCGCTGCCTCACATTATCTTTAATCGCCTGGAGAGCCGCAAAGCCGACGCCCAGATACACGGCGGTATACGGAATATTGAAACTCGGCTCATTCGTGGCCAGCCACTCGCCAACCTTTGGAATGGGCGCGCCCAGGATGGCCGCGTCCGGCACAAAGCAGTCTTCGAGAATCAGATTATCGCTGCGGGTCGCGCGCATGCCGAGCGTGTCCCACACATGCTCGAAGCGCAGCCCAGGCGAGTCGGTTGGCACCATCATCACGAGGGCCGTCTGGGGATTGGCGATTTCCTCGGGATGGGCAAACAGGCACAGATAGTCGGACGATTCGCCCATGGAGCAAAACGACTTCTTGCCGGAGATCCGATAGCCCCCGGCGACCCGGCGAGCCTGGGTGGAACACGCAAACGACGTGGGCACGATGCTGGTGGTACTCGGCTCGGACAGAATAGCCGCAATCAGCTTGCCCTGTTTGGCCGCCAACTCAGCCACCCATTTTTTTATTTCGTCCGGCAGGGCCGAGTGCATCAAAGACGCCAGGGTCGCGCCGTGCATATTGAACGACAGCGCGGTCGAGGCACAGCCTTGGGCGATTTCCTCGGCGGCAATGGTATAGCCCAGCAGCCCGGCCTCCAGTCCGCCATATTCCTTGGGCACGACCAGGCCGTAGAAGCCCGCCTCCCGCAGCGCCGCATAGTTCTCCTGGGGCGGAGAGCCGTCCCGGTCGTGCTCGGTCGCCCGGGTCGCAAAGTCGGCGGCGAGCCGACGGGCAACTGTCTGGATACGAATGTGGTCTGCGGTCAGTCCGAATTCCATGAGACTCTCCTTTTTGCTGTGGCGCGCGTGGAGATGAGCGGGTGTGAATACAGGGTTTATAGTCGCTCGGCGAGAAGGAATTCAAGACGTTGCTGTGGTTTGTGGGTGCAGCGACGCTACTGACCGGCTTGTTGCGAGGGGTCAATAATAACAAGCCCCTTGAAGTAGCTTCGATAGAATCCGCGATCGCGAGTTAACAAGCGCTCACATTGGGTTACGGCATGCGCCCCAATCAAGAAATCGGCTACTACCCGATTCCGCTTTCCCCCCCTTGCTCGATATTGCCGCCAGGCATCGCCCGCGCTCAGGGCAACTGGCTTTAACATTTCCGAGAACTCGATTCCTAAGGTGTGCATGGCTGTGAGAAATGCAGCTTCGTTAGAGAAGCCGACCGCAGCCTCAGTCCACACCACAGGGCAGGCCACAACCGTCCCCTCGGCCAGACAACGCCTCACTGCTTGTGCAGAGTCCGGACCAAATCTTGCGTCAGCACCAAAAATATCAAGGAGGATATTGGTATCGATGGCCGTGCTCACTCGTTACCCCGGAGTTTGGCCATAAGCTGGTCAGTACGCTTCCCTCGCCCGAGGCATCCATACACCTGCTCAACCGGATCAGCGGCTATGACTTTGACTGCAACCAGGCGCCCATTTTCTTCCGAAAATTCCAAAATGGAGCCCGGCCGTAGCCCGAGTTGTTCACGCAGACGTTTCGGGATTGTGACTTGGCCCCGTTCGGCAACAGTTGCTTTCATAAGAGTCTGAAGTATGTATTTTTGAATATGTATTCATACTTAGCGAAAAAGGGCAATCACATGCGGCTACCCCTACACTTAGGCCGCCTCCAGCCAGCGCTGCGACATCGGGCTGAATTCTGCGCGTAAGGCGGGCATCACGTCGGCGGCAAACAGGTCCATGTTTTTGATGACTCGATGATGCGGCATATCGCCCGTATGCAGGAGGGGCAGCAGCAGGCCGAAGCCGAGCTCTTTGACCAGGTGGGAAAGGCGCTCACGCACGGTCTTGGCGCTCCCCACGACACAGTAGCCGCGCTCGTTGAGCTCCTTGAAATCCATGCTTTCCCAATCAAAGTCGGCCGCGCGGGCCAGGATGCGCTTCATGGACGCCGCGGACGTGTAGCCCGGCGGGAAGAACATTTCCCATTTATGGCGCAGGCCGTAGTGGTAGAGCCACAGGATATGGGCCGCGGCTTCTTCTTCCGCCCGACTGTCGGTCTCGGCCACGTAGACCGGCAGGAGATGGCCCATTTGGTAGGGCGAGGCTTCGTAGCCGTACCCGTCCGCGGCTTCCCGGTAGGCATCAAAGAACCACTTCACCAGGTCATCCGGCATGAACACCGCAAGATAGGGATATTTGCGGTCTGGGTGCGCACACCATTCCACGGTTTCTTTGCTCCCAAATCCAGGAATCCAGATCGGGGGATGCGGTTTCTGGAAGGGGCGCGGCCAGACATTCACGTAGCGGACCTGATAGTGCTCGCCGTCAAAGTAGAACGGGCCGGTCTCGGTCCAGGAGCGGACGATCAGATCGTGGGCTTCGCGAAAGCGCGCCAGCGAATGGGTGGGATTGATCCCCAGGGAAAAATACTCATCCCCGATGCCGCGCACAAAGCCGGAAATAATCCGCCCGCCGGTCACGACATCGAGCATGGCGACTTCTTCGGCCACGCGGAGGGGGTGGTCCCGCAACGGCAGGCCGTTGCCGATCATGGCAATCTTCAGCCGCGAGGTCCGGCGGGCCAGCATGGCGGCCATGATGTTGGGCGACGGCATGGTACCGTAGGTGTTCTGGTGGTGCTCGTTGACACACACGCCCTCGAACCCCAGCTTTTCGGCATACTCCAACTGATCCAGATATTGGTTGTAGAGCGTATGCCCCTTTTCGGGATCGTAGTATTTATTCGAGAGCGTCACCCAGGCCGAGGGATGTTTGGTCTTGTCGTCAAAGTCGGCGGGCAGGTCGGGCCACGGCATCAGGTGAAAATTGTAAAACTGCATACGCTGCTCCTCCACGGATGGGACGGCTAGTCCTGAATCATGCGCTTTTCCGCCCAGCCCTTTTCAAACGGCGTCCAGAACTCAAACTTGACGCGCAGGGTCTGGATTCTCCACTCGCCATCGATCCGCACATAGTCGTCGCTATACTTGGCCGCACCCCATACGGCTTTATCTCCGTCTTTCTCCGTCATCGTGCAGGGCTGAAACAGATACCACTGGCCGGTGGCCGAGTCGCCATCGACCTCAATGATGGGGTTCATGACGTTGTGGACGGCAAACGGAATGACTTTGGTCGCCCCGGTGAAGAACTTCCGAATGGCTTCCCGACCGTCGTATTTGCCAAACACGTCAACCCCGCCGTCCCACACGCCGTCTTCGGCGAACAGCCCGGCAATCCCGTCCGGGTTATAGCCGTTGTCACAATGGGCGCAGTATTCGGCCTTGACTTTTTTAATGGCCTCGATGTCTTCCAAAACCTGGAGCCGTTGGACTAATTCGTCAACACTCATGCTGGCCTCCTTATGAAACTCGTCGGTTACGGCGCTACTATTGAATCGCTATTCTTGGCCTGCGTTAAACGCGAGGCCGGTCTTCTTAATCTCCGCTAACACTCCTGGGCCGGTTTGATCTATCTGCTCGGCCACGCTGGGTGGAAAAGCGATGTCCTGCATATCGTGCACGCCGCCGGTAATGAACACTTGGAGGAAGCCTTCGTCAGCGCCTATATTCGTGAAGCTGCGACACACGCCTGGCGGCACCGAGATCGTGTCAAATTGATTCAGGACAATTGCGTGTTTTCCGTCATCGCCCCACTGGATTTTGAACGTCCCTTTGAGGCAGGTAAAAATCTCGTGCGTCTTGTGATGGGCGTGCAGTCCTGGTCCCTGGTTGGGTGGGCACACGGCCAGAGTCATGGAATAGCCATCGGCTTCAGCAATTGGGGCCGGCCCAAACGGTCCTTCTCCGCCCTTAGAGGAGATAATGGGCAAGAGCTTACGGGCGTAGATGTGGTCCCGGGCTTCCAACGGAATTTTGTCGTTCTGCATGGCTGGAATGGGCTTCAAGTTCTGGAAGCGGGCAATACGGGCTTCCATGTCTTCAGGGCTCACCGAGATCGTTTTCATGCTGGCCTCCTGTGTCTCTCCGCTTCAGATTGAGGAACCGTATGGACAAATACCTGCCGCCACCATAGCCAAGCTTGTATCTTTTGCAAAGACATTTTTTGTCCGAGCGGCAATCGGGAGGGATAGCCTGCCTTGCAGAGAACCGTTAGGCTGGCCGGTAAGCAAAGAAGAGAGAACGTAAGGGAGGACGAATGCCGTTCATTGTTCTATTCGTAGGATTACTGGTCTGGGCCGGGCCGAGTTGGGCACAAGATGAACGCAGCGCCATGACCCGAGAAACCGTACTGCAATGGACGCAGCAGTATACAGACGCCCGACCGGCCTTTCAGCACGGCGAGACGCTGGGGCTGGGCGATATGGAAAAGCTCCGGCCCTTTCTGCCACCCGGCTATTTTGAAGAGTTCCAGTTTCCGGAAGTGACCTTCGACATCGGCCCCCCAGGCGATTACTCCCCGCGGACAGACTATCTCGCCGCGACAGAGAAATTCGCCGGCCAAACCCAGCTCGCCGAGGACGGCGGTCTGAGAAACTATACTGCCGGCCAGCCGTTTCCCGCGGACCACTTAGACCCGGCGGACCCGACCGCGGGTCTCAAGGTCGGCTGGAACTTTAATTTCCGCTGGCAGCATTATGGTATCAAGGTCGGTAATTTCGCCACGGTCATGATCAAACCGGGGGGGACGCACGGTGCGCTGTCAGGCTTACCCGATGATATGATTCAACCGGGAGGCACGGTTGAGCGGGTGCTCCAGCAACGCTATCAGCGCGTCTATCACAGTCATTTGTCCATGCTGCCCGAGCAGAATTACACCCTGCCGGTTGACGGCGCCGCGGAATTTGAGTGGAAAGATATCAACGACTTCACCGACCCGTATGAAATGCGCGGCCTGCGCGTGCTCATCCAGCGTTCGAGCGACCCGCACCGGGCCGACCAGGCCTGGACCTATGTCCCGTCCCTGCGCAAGGTCCGGCGGGTGTCCGCGGAAGAGAAGGCCGACTCTTTCCAGGGATCGGATACGACCCTGGATGACTTCTTCGGCTTTTCCGGGCGGGTGCTGGACTATAACTGGACCTTCCACGGCTGGAAAGACGTGCTGCACATCATGAATTCGCCCCATGCCTATGCGCGCTATTACGGGCCCGCGGGCCGGGCGCCGCTCGGGCCGTGGGAGCTGCGCAAGGCCATGATCGTCGAGCTCAGGCCCAAGCGGGAGAATCATCCCTACAGCAGCAAGCTCCTGTTTATTGACGCCCAGACCTATCGCGTGCTTGCCGGCATGGCGTTCAACCAGGAAGGCACGCTGTGGAAGGTGTGGGGCATGCAGCATTCCTGGTCCGAAGACGCGCAGCACCTGCCGGAAATGAATGCGGGCGCGCATATCAGTCGTTACCTGGGCGTAACGGTCGTTGATGTCAAAACCGGCCAGGCGTCGTTATTTCCGGCGCTGGACATGGGCTATCCGGAGGTGGATGCGGAAGAGGTGCTGAGTCTGTACGATGTCAATAAACTGACCGAGGGACGACGCTAGGCGGGACACGAGGACGGAGCCATGCAGTTAGGTCTGACTCTCTCACTCTTTGTTTTCAGCATCTGCTGTGCGCCCGCGGTATGGGCCGACTCGCCCGCGGCGGCAAAAACCTGGCGGGTAGTCGGTGAGCTGACCGAGGCGGAGCGCCAACTGTTCGACCCTCGGACCGACACGCCCCGCGACCCGGAGCAGCCATATATGCCCGCCGAGCGCTATCCGTTTCAGCCGCCCTATACCGCAGAGGAGATGGGCTATCGGGCCATGGAGTTCAGCCACTCGCCGCGCTGGTCGTGCAATTTTGTCGATGTTAGTGGGGCGCTGACCGCACACGGGTATCTCATCACGGATAAAATGCACAGCCCGATATTCTATGTTCCAAATGCAAAGGGCATGCAGGGCTTAGAAGGCGAGCTATACGGAACGAAGCCAGGTGAGCCGACACGAAAAATAACCGGACAAACCTTTTTCCCACCAGAAAACCTCGGCAACCAGATGTTTATGACCCAGTACCGGGCTGGACAAGAGGCGCTCACCCGGTGGGATCTCTTTGTGTATTCACCTACCCTGCGCCGGGTCCGTCGTCAGCCTCAGCCACGCAGGGGTGATAAATTGGCGCAGGGAGCTGAGAGTTTTGACGATATCTTTGGCCGTGATCCCTGGGAGTTTTCTTGGAAGCTGATTGGCGTAGACACGCTGTCACAAACCGTTCGCTTCCCTAATACCCGGCCAACCGTGACCCTCGGCAGGTCCGATGGTACGCTCCACGACGTCCCAACGGATCAGATTAAGATGATGGGGGATGACTACCCTTTTTATACCAGAGAGGGCGGCATTGATTGTTGGGTACTTGAAACCATAGTAAAAGAAGAGTGGCTCCCCTACTATTATGCTCCGAAGATTATTTATTGGTTAGATAAACACTACTTTTATCCCTTGCGGATCGAACAGTACGGACGAGACGGGAATCTTATTTTTGTGGAAACCCGTATTGCCACATACCGCAATCCAAATATGAGGGATCAAGGGTACGGGTTGCTATTCAATCATTACTGGGATGTGACACTGGACTATATGCGCTATAGCGTCCACGACACACACCATCTCAAAGAATGGTCAGCCGAGGATCAAGCAGTCTTTTTCAGTCCTGGAGTGCTGCCTCGCGTGTGGTATTTTGCTCAGCTCAAAAGTCAGTCAGAAGTGCCCGTCCCGGAGCAGTATTTTCTACGTCCGACCGTAGACCGGGAGAAGTTTCCCCAGCATCGAAAGATAGAACTCTCGGCTAACATTGAAGAGAAAATCCGAGCCCAGGAGGAGGCCGGGCATTTGGTGTTTATAGAGGAGGAGGATTAAGGCGGGAGTATGCCTGGGCCATCGAAAAAAACAGTAGCCCAGCTTCGGGCAGATGCGGACCGTCCGGAGTTATGGGAGCGAGTCGAAGGGTTCACAAAGGTCACACGCCCGGCTGCTCTCCGGCTTACACCAACCCTGGCCAAACGGCTCACTCGACTTGCTGCCTTCCATGGCGTCGACAACGCTGAGACATTAGCCAAGCGCTGGCTGGCAGAACGCATCGATTACGAGTTAGCTTTAATCGAGAAAGTACAACAGCGTACCGGCTCGTAGACCCCTCACGTCTCCCTCTACCGCAACGCGACCGCCTTGTCCCGCAGGCGCGGCAGCGAAAACCACAGGTCGTTACACAGTTCCATCTCCTCTTCGTCGAGGGTCATATCGACTGCCGGCAGGGACTGTTTGAGTTGTTCGGCTGAGGTCGCGCCGACGATCGGCGCGGTGACCTCGGGCTGGGCGAGCACCCAGGCGATCGCCACTTGAGCCAGGGGTTTATTGCGCGCGGCAAAGAATTCTTTGAGATGCTCGACCGCGGCGAACTGGGCTTCCTGCCAGTAGCGCTGGCGGTAAATTTCCCCGGCCCTGCCACCCAGGGCAAAACGCGTTTCCGCGGCCGGTTCCGCGTCGGCTTGGTGTTTGCCGGTCAGAAACCCGCCGGCCAGCGGATTGTACGGAATCATGCCGATGTCCTGCTCGCGACACAGAGGAAAGAGTTCGTGCTCGATTTCACGGAACAGCATATTGTAGCGCGGCTGAACACACTCGAAGCGCGCCAGGCCGAGCTTATCGCTCTGCCACAAGGCCAAGGCCAGCCGCCAGGCCTGGAAATTTGAGCAGCCGAGGTAGCGCACCTTGCCCTGATGGACCAGGTCGTCCAGGGCTTGTAGGGTCTCCTCAATCGGCGTTTTCGGGTCGGGCGCATGGATCTGGTAGAGGTCGATATAATCCGTCTGCAAGCGCTTGAGACTCGCCTCAACCGCGGCGCAGATATGCTTGCGCGAGAGACCCCGATCATTCGGTCGGTCACCCATTGCGCCCCAACATTTGGTGGCCAGGACAATGTCCTCGCGCCGACCTTTTAACCATTTGCCGACAATCTCCTCGGTGCGTCCCGCGGTTTCAACGCCACCGCCGGCCGGATACACGTCCGCGCAGTCAAAGAAATCCACGCCGTTCTCGAAGGCGGTATCCATAATGGCGAAGCTCTGCGCTTCTTCGCACTGACGCCCAAAGGTCATTGTGCCCAAGCAGATTTCAGAAACCTTCAAGCCGGTTCGCCCCATACGCTTTGTTTGCATCCTTCCTCCTCTTTTTTCCGTTTGACTAGTCCGGTGCCAGTCTGGGATTTTTAGCGTGACTCGTATATGATCGCATTCGTCCCGTCGCGCAAGAGCTCACAGCGAAAGGAGATCGATATGGCACGCCAGACAAAAACGCAGGCAAAGGTCGTTCCGTTACGGCCCCGCAAGAAACCGTCTTCGGTTGCCCTGCCCCCACGGCAGGCAAAAGCCTTACGCAAGCAGGACGCGGCCCACCTGGTCCACGGCTTTGTTCCGCTCGGCTTGCAGCAAAACAAAGGGGTGCCCGTTTTTGTCAAGGGCCAGGGTATCTATCTGTGGGACACGGAAGGCAAGAAATATATCGACGGCCTCGCCTCCCTGTGGAATGTGCATATCGGCCACGGGCGCAAAGAAATCAATCGGGCCGTGGCCGCGCAGATGAAGCAGTTGGCCTTTGCCCCCACGCTGATCGGCCCGACCTCGGTCCCGACGGTCCGACTGGCGGCCAAGCTGGCCAAGATCGCGCCGAAAGGTCTGACTCGGGTGATCCTGACCTCCGGCGGCTCGGAGTCGAACGAATCGATGATCCGTCTGGTCCGTGCCTATTGGAAAGCCAAAGGGCAGCCCACAAAGACGAAGTTCATTACGCTGGAACAGGGCTATCATGGCACCTCGAGCGGTGCCGCGTCGCTGACCGGTATTCCGCTTTTTAACGACCAAGTCGCCCCCGGTCTGCCGGGCGTCATCCATATGCCCCGCCCGTATAGCTATCGCGAGAATAACGGCGCGGAGGAGCTCGAAAAAATCATCCGGCGCGAAGGGGCGAATACCATTGGGGCTTTTGTGGCCGAGCCGATTCAGGGCGTGGGCGGCGTGATCGTGCCGCCCGATGACTGGTGGCCCAAGATTCGGGAGATCTGCTCGCGCCATAATATCCTCATGGTATGTGACGAAGTCATTACCGGCTTTGGTCGCACCGGGACGATGTTTGCCTCGACCGGCTTTGGCGTTGTGCCGGATATTCTTGTTTCGGCAAAAGGCGTCACGAGTGGCTATCTGCCGCTGGGCCTGGTCCTGTTCAAAGAGGACATCTTCCAGACCTTCCTGGATACGGGCGATGATTACGCCTTCTGGCACGGCTACACCTATACCGGCCATCCAACCGTCTGTGCCGCAGCCCTGGCCAATCTCGAAATCATCGAAAAGGAAAAACTCGTCCAGAACGCCCGCACCCAGGGACGCTATTTGCAGAAACAGTTAGCCGCTCTGCACGAGCTGTCCATCGTGGGCGATACGCGCGGCAAGGGCCTGATCGCCGCGGTTGAGCTAGTCAGAGATAAAGCCACCAAGGAAATGTTCCCGGCCGAGCTGCGCATTGCGCAACAGGTCTGGGAAAAAGCCCTGGATAACGGCCTGATTACCCGCGTGGCGGGCGCGAACAGTATTGCGCTGTGTCCGCCCTTAATCATCACCAAAAAGCAGATTGACGAAATGGTGAATACGCTGGGCAGGGCGATTCAAGAGGTGGCGGAGGGGCTTGACGGCGAGTGGCGGCGAGCCAGCGGCAAATAGCGGACAAGCCACATCAAAAAGATTGGCAGGGGCAGCACTGAGAGCTGCCCCTGCCTCCTCTCCTTGTCCTCCGTAGCCCGGAGACAGTTCGTGCCGCCTATCCGTCTTGCGCTTCTCATCGCCTGCTCGCTCACGACCCTGCCAGCCCAACTCTGGGCGGAAACCACACCCGCCCGGCCCGGCGCGATTGTCCTTGAGGGGCGGGCCCTGCCCTTCCTCTATCGACAATCTCTCTCGCACATTCAGGTGTTCGCCTTCCACTCCGCGGCCCTGACGCCTATCCCCTTCCAGATTGACGAACGCGACCGACGTGGCCGGTGGGTCATCAAGGCCGGCCCACGTCCCAGTCGAGACGACCAGCCAGGTCGGTTTGACCCCAACGATGCGATTATTTTTCTGAGGCGGGATATGGGGCAGCGCGCCCCCGCGGCAGCGTTTCCGGCAGGCGGGTGGCACGAGGTTCGCCTCGGCTCTCACCAGCCCCCTCTCGGCTTTGTCTATATTCGAGTGGGAGTGAAATCGGCTCAGCCCACCCGGCCCGGTCTGGTTCGCTACGACCCCCAACAGGACCATGTCTATGCCGGAGGCTATAGCGTGGCCTTTGACACGCCTTTACCTAGCCACCTCGCTTTTGTGGAATCGCCGGGCGACTTGGGCCGGAACCTCATCTCGGGTGTTGCCGTTGCGGCTGAGGTCAGTTTTCTGGGTGGGCTGCTGAACATCCGGCGCACTGACAAAGACCTGCACGCCCGGCTGTACGGCTATACCCAGGGTCCGGTCCGGCTGATTCGCCGCGCGCGCTATTGGTTTCCCCTGCCCTTTGGCCTCCGCGCGAGGGGGCGGATCGATCTCATCTTTTATCCGGACTTTGTCGAGGGCACGGCCCTGGTCAAGCTCAAGATTCCGCCACGTTTTGTTCTGGCAGACGGCGAGGTCAGCACCTATTTTAATTTTCTCGATTTCGGTCAGGCTCAGTTGTTGCAGGCAGACAGGCCGCCCGTGGGGGAAGAACAGTCTCCTCGCTGGGCGGCCTTACAGCTCCCCACGGGCCAGACGCTCTTACTGGTCATGCGTCTCGAAGGCGGACTCCAGAAACTTACGCAACGGACGTATTTTTCCAACGCCGGACCACCGCACAGTGGGCAGCCGTCTTTCGGCTTTCATTTTTCCAATATCGCGCGGCTGGACGCGGGCAGCTATCGGCTCTCAGCCTTTGGCGTATTGCTGGAGACGACCGACCCGGAGCTTATCCGATCCAGCGCCGCCTTTTTCCTGTCGCCGCCGCCCGCAAGCGTGACACCAATCGGCGGAGCCGGACACGAGTAGGCATCCGTCTAGAGCAAATTGCGATTCTGTGTAGCCGCCCGTCATTCCTGCGGAAGCAGGAATCCAGGCCCTCAGCCCCCGGCTCGCTGGATGCCGGATCACGTCCGGCATGACGGAAGCCCCCTGCACGGCGAGAGCTTAGCGTGAAGCGCGCTAGCCGTGCAGCACACCGAAGAGAGCTTAGATTCCCTGCTCAACCAAGTTCCAGCCGACCGCGCAGAGCTGCTTGCACTTTTCCCCGCGGGTGATGGCTTCGGGCGAACTGGCATTGCCTTCGAGGCCGCGCTTATAGACGCCCTGCACGATGGCGGCCAGCCGGAAGAGCGAGAACACCAGATAGAATTTCCACTCCGGGATGTCGTGCTTGCCCGTCTTCCGACCGTACCAGGCAACATATTCCTCTTCGGACGGGATGCCGTAGCTGGCGTAGTCAAGCGTTGTCAGGTCGCCGCGCATATCATCCGGGACGTAGTATGGCAGGCAATTATAGGCCAGGTCGGATAAGGGCGCGCCCAGCGTACTCAGCTCCCAGTCCACCACGGCCAGCACCCTGGGTTCGGTATGATGAAAAATCATGTTTTCCAGCCGGAAATCCCCGTGAGCAATGGTTGTTTCGTGATGCGCGGGCAGATGTTCGGGCAGCCATTGCATGAGGTTTTCCATGGCCGGCAGGTCGTCGGTTTTGCTGGCTTCGTACTGTTTGGACCAGCGTCGCACCTGGCGTTCCATATACCCGCCGACTTTGCCATAGCCTTCCAGCCCGACCGCTCGGAAATCGACCTGATGGAGTTTGGCCATGACGTCGACCATGGCCTGGTAAATCTCACGCCGCGCTGCCGGTGCCAACTCGGGCAACTCATAGCCACGAAAAACCCGCCCATCCACAAAATCCATGATATAGAAGTCCACCCCGATGACGCCGGGGTCCTGGCACAGGACATAGGGTTTCGCGACCGGCACCTCGGTCTGCCACAGGGCGGAAATGACCCGAAACTCACGGTCAACCGCGTGGGCCGAGGGCAGGAGTTTGCCCGGCGGTTTTTTGCGCAGCACATAGCGCCTGCCCGCACCGTCGGTCAGAACAAAGGTCGGGTTGGACATGCCGCCCCGGACCTGACCGACGTGTAACGGCGCGCTAAAGCCGTCAACGTGTTCCTGCATATAGCCTTCAAGGGCGGCTTCATCAAAGCGATGCTGGTCCAGCACCGGCGCGGTTTCTGTGGTGAGAGACGTGCGCGGCGTCAGCATCATTGCGGCTTCGGGTGTTGTCATGGCTTCCCTCCCCGGAAACGTTCGGGCGTGCGGTTTTCGACCTGTTTCAAACACTCCCGCCGGCAGAACGCAAGGACGTAGCACACCGCGTTTAGAGAATCCGCGTCTCGCGCTGGCGACCGAGTTCGACTAAACGCAGCCGGCCGTCGCCCACTTCCAGACGGGTACACGAGCAGTTATCGGGCTCAAAGCAGATCACCCGGTCATCCTGGGTGGCCGCACCGACCGCAACGTTAATGGCAATAAAGTGAGAGGTGACGACGGTTGTCGTCTTGAGGCCAAGCAGGGCGGCAACGACTTGGTTCCGCCACTCCTGATACTGGGGCGCCAGCTCGCTCCACCGGCCGCGCATGGCCTGTCTGAGCCAGTCTGCACGGGCTTGCAGGTCTTGCGTTGGAGACGGGATCTCGGCCACCGCCGGTTCGACGCGGGCCCGGACTTTCCAGCGTTTCTCAAACGCCGCGGCGGTCTGGCGCGTGCGCCGGAGCGGGCTGGTGACAAGGGGCAGCGGTCCGAGCGGTTCCAATTCGGTCGCGACCGCCTCAGCCTGGGCCAAACCAACGGCATCGAGTCCGGGGTCATAGGCTTGGTCAAAACCGGCGCTGGCCTGTCCGTGGCGGATTAAATACAGCGTCGGAGGAGTCGGAGGCATGGTTGTCCTTCGTATTGGGCGCTTGCGTGCCTGTCAGCTTACATCCGGAGGCAGCTCCGGCGGGAGGCGGCGAATAGCGTTGGCGGTCAGAGAATTCAAAAGTTCCTGTAGGAAATCGTCCTTTTCAAACCGTGTGATGAGGGCCTGCCAAAAAGCAGGGTCGGTATAGCCACGAATGCACGGGACGACGAACTGTTCACGGTAGGCGTTCAGGGCGTCCGTGTACAGGCTGAGTCCGGTTCGATACTGTTCCAGCCCGCCCCGATAGCGGGTCAACGCCTCGACATAGACCTCACGGGCCTGGCAGTATACCTCCTCCGTGAGCATCTGTTTCCGATACGCCGCTTCGGCTTCACGAAACTGCTCATGGGCCAGCCGCAGCCCTTGCTCCCACTGCCGGCGCGTCGTGGCGTGTTGTTCTTTCAGCTGGGCAAGCAGGCTGCGCTGAGGCCGCACTATGGTCCGACGGATTTTTCCAATCTGTCGAGCTAATGCCTGATCGTAGTCCTCAGGGGGATGGAGGCGTAAATTCTGGTAGATGGCCTCCTGTCCCTGGGTTTTCGATTCGGCCTCACGGACCGTTCCCTGAGCAGTCCGCAGCCCAAGCACGAGAAGGCCGACGCTCCGCTCGACCTCCGCCAGGCGCTCGCCACAGGCCGCGAAAGTGACGCCAGCATTCGATAAGCAGACAAGAAACGCACAGCAGACCAAGCCCCAGTGGCAAAGAAGCGGCGCAAAGGAGAAACGGGTGCTTCGCATACTAGGCAGGCAGGACGCTAACATGGAGGGAATAGGCAATACTGTCTTTCAGGAGGCCGCGCACATAGCAGCCCTTTTCTGCGCGTGCGACCACAGTCCGCACCATCTCTTCGGACGCGGCACTGCGCACGGTCACGTCAACGTCTATGGTTTTCACAAACCCTTTTGTGTTCGACCTGGCGGAAACCGACGCCCCGGCAAGCGGAACTTGACGCGCCCGCGCAGTGATCTCAAGGGACATCAGCAGACAGCCACACAAGCTGCCCAGGAAGGCCGTGATCGGGTCAGGGGCGGCGCCATTGCCGCCTAATGCTTTGGGCTCATCAAGCGTCCAGGCATGTTGACCGGCCCGGAGTTCAACCCTACCCGGCTCGCTCGCAAGGGCGCCCACCGCATGACGAAAACCACCCTGAACCGGCGCCGTGTTACTGTCCATCGCGCTTTTGATTAGGGGATTATATCCCAAACTTGATACTCCCACTCACCCTATGATAACGCACAACACTGAGGAGCAGAGACATGGAACGTGCTAGAGTAACAACGGGGAATCAAAAAAGAGGTGATGGAAACAGCTTACTTCAGTCCCTTACTGCGGAAGTAATCATCGAGTTCTTTCTTGGTAGGGGGACTTTTTAGTTTCGATGCCTCCTGCGTAAGAATATCCATAATCTGATCGTTCGTTAGACCCTTGTTTTGCAACGAGTTGCAGGCGGGATCAAGATACACTGACAGCATAACCAGCAACCTGCACAAGGTGGCTCAGCGTCACTGGACTTTATGCAACTCTCTTCGCAGAGATTCAACCGTCTCCTGATTAAACATTCGAGGCAGGTATTCCTCTTCCCAGACTTGGCCAGCTTCTTGGAAGAGTTGATCCAGAATGTCAGATGTCCGCTTGAGAGACTCTGGATCGTCAACTCCTTCTTGGTTGATAAGATTTCTCAAAATAGCAGTCTTAATTGCTCCGTCTCGGGTCTCCAGAAGGTCCATCCACCGCATAAATTGCCTCCTTTCGATCGTTACAATTTGATAGAATAACCCAATAATACCCAATATCGGAAGAAGCAAGAGATAAAATTTTACTGTGATCGTCGAAGCGAACCCATAGGTCATCCGATCTATGTTGTCCTTGTCTAAATCTGGCAGAGTCCCACCCAACAACCCGACCCAGGCGTGTACGCTCGCTGCGGTCTCTTCTGTTATCGAATTCTCAATCCAATAAAAGGCCGTGGTCAACACAACAGTCACCAAGACAAAAACGGAGGCCGCGACAATCCATCTCTTCTTTCCCCGAGACATTTCATCGTTTCCCGTTTTTCAAACTGTGCCGCCGCTACGATTAGAACTCGATCAGTTCCAATACGGTTCCGTCAGGGTCGTGGAAGCACACAAAACGGGTCAGCCCGCCGCCGAGTATGGTCTCCTGTGGCGGCGAGAGAAACTCGACCCCCTTGGCCTTGAGGTCTGCGTACTCTTGCAGCAGGTTTTTCGTTTTAAGGGCAATGCGGGCGATGCCGGCATGGGCGAGATGTGGATAGGGTGTCCCGTCCGTCTTGGGCTGCTTCCATTCGATCAGGTCGATGCGCGTCGCATGGGGGTTGTCGCCCAGCATCAGGAGCGCCGCCCGGGCCTGTCCGTTCGGGATCTGGAGGCCGGCGTCCAACTGCGGGCTGCCGCCGGTCCCGAGGTCGTTGACCACCCGAAAGCCCAGCATTTGATAGAAGGCGAGCGAGCGTTCAAAGTCGGAGACATTGATATTGACATGAAAAATACTTTGAATCATGGCTTCCTCCCCCCTCAATGAGTGAACATCCCTACATCTACATATCTATTGAGGGTATGTTTACTCATTCACGTCCAGAGCCTCAAGCGGATAGGCAATCGCTTCTACCTGAGGAGTCTGCTGTAGAGCCGGATTGGTCTGGAAGGTTTTTTCGAGTTCGCGGTCCAGGACGGCTTCGGCGACATAGCCGGTAAATGCGCGCTGCACCGTGCCGTCAGGGGCAAAGAGGAAGCTGCTGGGCAGGGCAAACACCTGATAGCGCAGCCCAATCTCGTCCGACGGGTCGCGGCCAATGGCGTACGGGATATTGTATTTCCGGACAAAGTCCCGCACCCCGTCTTCTTCGCTCTGCAAGGCCACCCCGATAACGGAAAATCCCTGGCGTTTATACTTATGGTACATGCGAACCAAGGCCGGCGTTTCTATAACGCATGGACCGCACCAGGTCGCCCAGAAATTGACCAGGACCACTTTGCCCTCATAGTCGGACAAACTCACCCGGTCGCCGTCAATGGTCGTCAGGGTAAAATTATAGTCGCCGTAGCTGTTTCGCCCCGGCAGCGTGTCGGACGCACCCGGCGCGGGCTCGCCGGCTTCCTGCGCCTCGCTGACGAGGAGGGCTTCCGGGTTCAAAAAGGTCAGCCGCGACGAGACCCAGGCGAGCTTATCGGTAAAGATGAGCAGGCCGACCAGGACGAGCAACATGCCGGCCGCCACTTCCATTTGCCGCAGATAGCCTTTCATGCCTTGGAAGAGTGACAGAAAGCCGTTCAGGAATACGGCCGAGAGCATAAACGGGATGCCGAGTCCCAGAGAATACACCGCCAGCAGGAGCACCCCGTGACTGAGCGTTTCGGTCGTGGCGGCTATCGCCAGAATACCGGCCAGAATCGGGCCAACGCAGGGCGTCCAGCCAAAGGCAAAAAACAGCCCGGCCACAAAGGCCCGGATCATCCCGGGCTCCGCGGGCTCTTTGGAAAAGCGCCGCTGTCGGAGTAAGGCCGGGATGGGCAAGACCCCGGCCAGATGCAGCCCCAGGACCATAATGCCAAGTCCGGCGATGCCTTTGAGGATGCCCAGGTTTGATCTGAGCAGTCCACTCACCGCAGAGGCCGAGGCGCCAAGGGCAATGAACACCAGAGAGAAACCCAACACAAAGGGTATGCTCTTGAGCAGCGCACCGGTCATCAGCTGTGCCGAGCGTTGGCGGTCGGTCAGTTGCTCAAAACTCATGCCGGTAATAAAGGTCAAATAGCCCGGCACAATGGGCAGGACGCACGGCGAGGCAAAAGACAGAAAGCCTGCCAGCAGGGCAATACCAAGTCCGATATCCATCGTTGGCGAGCATACCACAGAACGAACGGGGGAGCGATATGGCGGGAGGGACACGCGAAGCGCGACAGGAAGCAGCAGGGCCGGCATCCCGAGCGTGCCCTTTCAGCCGCGCTTATCCGCACGGTGAAGAAGCCAACCGGGATCGCCTCTACTGAAATGAGTAAGCTTCTGCCGGACGGAAACGAGAACTCCTCTCATAAAGAGGGGAGCTGCCACCTTTCCCTAGGATCGATGACCGATAGCGCACCGCGACGTGGCCCTACTCCACCAGCACCAACATCTCCACGAAGGAGGGTGTCCCGGCGGCGTGATAGACCGTGTTGGTCGCCACGCGGATATCGGCCTCACTGTCGTTCGCCAGGACTGGATGGCCGCTGTTCGTGTTGCGGGCGCGGCGCGGGAAATTACTGCCGACGATGTCGACCTGCAGGCGGCTGCCGGCGCGGACCGTATGGTGGATGTCCGCCAGGTTGATCGTGATGGGATAGACCGTGCCGGGTTCGAGTGGCTGCGGCTGATTGTGGGCGGGGTCAAGGATCGACTCCCGATACAGGGCGCGGGTCACCCCATCCATGAGCAACAGCGTGCGCCCGTCCGGGGTGACTTCGACGAGCTTGGCAATGCAGTCGGTGTCGGGGCAGTCGGAACTCACATGGAGCATGACACGCACCGCACCCGCCAGCGTCAGGTCGCGGGCCAGCTTCTCGCCGGTATACATCAGGCCGTAGTGCCGCCGTGCCTGGACCGGGCGTTGGTCCACTTGGCCGGCGGTGATCAGCATGTTGCGCCCGCCAAGCGTGGGGTTCGGTTGGCGCGGATCGGAGGTATACCGCCGTGGGTCCCCAGCCGGTGCCGCGCCGAGGCGGCCCTCGCCCGTCAGGAATACGCGCTGCGTTCTCGCGCCGGCCGGCGGCCAGGTGTCCGCATGGCGCCAATCATCGGGTGTGTAGCTCTCTTCCGCCTCGACCCACGCCCGGGGCGAATAGAAAACGGCCGGTTCGGCGATCAAATCGGCTTGCTCGTCTTTCAGATAGTGACCGAACCACTCGAAATAGGGGTCGCGTGGCCAGCAGTTGGTTTGATAAATGAAATGGTGCGCGTTGGGGCCGATCCACAGTTTTTGCGTCCCCGTCCGCGCCTGAATCTCCTGAAACGCGTCCAGCACGCTGGGCAGAAAGATGTCGTACCAGGTGGTGGCGTGAAAGCCGGGAATCGCAATGGTGCGGCGGAAATCGTGCGCCGTCCGGAACGCGTCTGGCGTCGGATGCGTGAGGAGTTCGTTCATGAACGGCTGCCAGACGGTGAAGTCCGGGTGATTCGTCAACGGCAAGCGCAGCCAGTCCTGGCAATCAATGAACGGTGGCGTGCCGTGGCTGGCGGCTTCCAGCCGGCCGTAGCAGGCGCCGGCCGAGTGGCGCGCGGCTTCCATCCTGGCCTCGGTCGCGCCCGCGCGGCGCATGGCGGCCTGCTTATGGGATGCCGACAAGCCGGGAATGTTCTTCGCCACCCACAGCCACAGCCGTTCCAGCTCGATCGCCTGCCCTTCGTACACGACATCGTCATAGATACTGGACGCGCCGACCTGGGCAAAAAAGGCCCGTAGCGACGGGTGACCGGTGCTGGCAGCCGCCAATGCGGTGGTGGCGGCCGCAGAGGAGCCCGAGACACCCACACGCTGATTGGTCCAGGGCTGGCCCGCGATCCACTCCAGCGTGTCGTACCCGTCGGCGGCATCGTCGGCATAGACGCGGTCTTCGCCCTGTGAGGCGTAGCGGCCGCGCGTATCCTGATACACGGCCACATAGCCGTGGGCGACGATGGCCTGCCAGCCGCGCAGGATGGGGCCGTACAGCGGGGCGGCCGCACTGGGCACCCAGCCCTGGGCCGGGTCGGTCACCGCCGCGCCCGCTGGGGTCGTGATGCCGTAGGGCGTGCGGTGCACGATGACGGGAAAGCGCGGACCACCGTCGGCCGGCAGAAACACAAAGGTGTTGAGGGTGACCCCGTCGCGCATGGCCACATAAGTCTGAAAACCGCGCGTGCCGCGCTGTTCGTCGACAATCTGCATGATTAAGGTTTGAGGCTCTCCATCAGACTGCTTGGATGGGGCCGGGATAGCGGGCCAGCTTGTTGTCGGTGGTCAGTAGCGTGATATTTTCAACGTGCGCTTGGGCGATGAGGATGCGGTCGAAGGGGTCAGTGTGAATCGGTGGCAGTAGGCCGACCGCGAGGGCGTGTTCGGATCGAATCGCCAGTTCGCTGTAGCCGTTTTGGATCAGGCCGTCCCGCAATTGCCGCGGTTCAGCGCGGAAGTCTCGTCTACCGAGCGCGTTTTTGATGACGACCTCCCAGATGCTTGCCGTACTGAACAGCAACTCCGCGGTGGGGTTGCCGAGCAGGTCGCGGGATGCTGGTGTCAACCGGCTGGGGTCACCCGCCGCCCACAGCAACAGATGGGTATCCAGCAAAAACGTCACGCCGCCCCCCCGAACATCTGCTCGATCTCAGGGCCGCCCATGCTATCGAAGTCGTCGGGGACTTGGATGTGTCCGGCCATGAAACCCAAGCGACACGACACTGTTCCGGTGGAAAGTTCAAGGCCAAACTCACGCCGCAGACGGTCACTGGCGGCTCTCAACCACAACCGTTGGCTCTTTGTCATGAAAATCCTTAGTATTTGCTTAAACCCCTTACGGTTTAACCCAAGTATTAAGTCTTTCTTAAATTGTCAAACAGGCTCCCAACCTTTGGATGCCTGATCAAGTCCGGCATGATGAGAGCAGAGAAACAAGCAAAACAAAGGAGCACCTCATGTACAACCCTCCACATCCGGGCGGCGTGGTGAGACGGCAGTGCCTTGATCCACTTGGCCTATCGGTAACGCGGGCGGCGCAAGGGCTCGGTGTGACCCGGCAGGCGTTGTCCGATCTGGTCAACGAAAAAGCTGGCATCTCGGTCGAAATGGCTATCCGGCTCTCGAAAGCGTTCGGGTCGAGCCCGGAGACATGGCTGGGGATGCAGATGGCCTATGACCTCTGGCAGGCTCAGTCCCGTGCTGAGCAGCTGACGGTGGAGAGATTCACGGCGGCTTAGGACCGAGCCACAACGAAACCATCTGGACGAGGACGGTCAGGCCAGCGTATCGGGAGGCAACCTCGGCAACTCTATCTCCAGCGGGGTGAGTTGACAGCCGCGATAGCAACCTACGACGAGGTGGTCGCCGCCGGTAGTGGTGGTGGCACAGTCTGCTGGGGTGGGTTCCGGCGTCTGGATACTGCGTACTCATTTATGTCGCGGTCCCCCATCGGGCCACATTGGTTCCATAGTTGATCGAACCAGCCTGCCACGGTTTGAGCGTCCGTTGTCTCGAACAACACCTCTTCGTTCATGCCAAAGCCGCCGGACGTGAAATTGGCGCTACCGATCCACGCGACGAGCCTACCGGACCCCCGGAACAGGAACACCTTGGGATGGAATCGCCGCGTTGCGTCGACGAGGCGCAGTTCGCCGATCTCGGACAGTGTGCGGAGAGCCATGGGATCTGTGAGGTACCCTCAAAGGCCGACAACTGCGCGAACACGGACTGACGAGTCAAGCCGTTGCAGCCAGCGGAGACCATCGTTGCTCGTGGCCCAAGCGGTAGCGATATCAACATCAGTCGCCCAAGTGAGATGTTCGACGAACCGGGTCAGGATGTTCTTGTGATCAATCAGCATGTCGGCAACGTATCGCTGGTTAGGGAGTTGCCTCGAACCAGAACGAAGTTCAGTTCAAAACCAGCTTGGTTGGGATACCACTCGGTTTTCCGCGCAACCCGCGTCTTTTCGATAACCAGAACGAAGTCTTCGTCTGACTGGGTCGCCACTTGGGCGCGCCAGAGGTTCCCAGTGATGCTCCGTTCGAGGAGGACCTGAGCAATCTCATTGAACCTCTCTTTGGCTAAAGTAGGGTCAAAGGTACTGTTGAAATAACCCTTGAGCTTCAAGGTAGTCGCAAGATCTTCAAGTCCCTCGACATAGAAGCTGGCTGTATTCGGAAGGACTTGGCTATCAAGGTCAACGTGGTTCGAGTCTACCCACCATTGGTCCCCGCCGGGAGCTCTGTGATAGTCGCTTGTTTCGAACCCCTCTAGCTTGAGGAATTCGCGGGCCAAGTAGGGACTCCAGCCCAAGTTCTCGTCAACGTCGGGTGGACTTTTCCGGCGTCGTTCATGAACAAGAATATCCGAGACGATCTGATCGACGTCGCCGCTAGTGCGTGCGGGCATGCTATGAAATTGCCTGGTAGCACGTCGAAGGAGCTGGGGGCGGGTCATGAACGTAAGGAAAAATCGTCTTCTTGCGTAATGCTTTACGTCGTCCGACTGAAAGGTCTTGAGGTTGATCCGAATGCGGGCGTTCTCAATGTGGGAGTAACAGTACCAAATGTAGAGGAATGGAATCGACGCTACCGTCAATAACCCTGGGAGTAGGAAATTGCGTCCGGTCTTCGTTGTAAAAAAGGCGTCGGGCTGGTCCCAGATATTTCCGACAGCTTTCCAGAGGACGATTGCCGTGACAGCAATAGCGATCCACTCGAAGAGCTTCTTGACCGAAGCATATTCTACCTTCGTTCGCGAGAACTCTATCAATAATACGAGGAATGTCATGAGGGGGACGAGTACCAATTCGATCGGCAAACTGAACGAGTACCCGACAATGAGAAACTCCAAGACTACTATTATTTTGAAACAATCCAGGAAAAGACGCTTGAAGTAGCCTTGGTCATCTTTTGCAGAAAGTGTCCTGCCAATCAGGGAGAATCCCGACAGAACAGTCCACAAGACGGTCGCAGGTAGTTGGTCTGGACTCCAGAGTCCGAACGTGGAGAAAAGCCAACATAAAATACTAACATTCAGGATCGACGATCCGAAGAGGAGGACCAACTTCCGTTGCAGAAGTGCTTTCAGGACGCCTCCAATGCTGGAGCGAATGTTCTTGCTTGAGAAGGAAAGAAGAAACGCAATCAAGAGCCAGATGCCAGTAGCAATCTGGCGGTTTGGAAAGGTTGCTTGGGCCCAAGGCCACCAATCGTTCACGGCTCGAATCCCTACTGGTTATTCAAAGGAGGAGGCTTCGCAGGTCTAGGCGAGTGGTGCGCGCGTGCTTCGGCAGGAAGCGCACGGTGTTTCGTCTCGGTGTTCTCGACTCTTCACTCTATGATTCCTTCCTATAGTGTGTTTGCTGTGCAGGTCACAGGGGGTGAACGTCAGGTCGCAAGGACGGCGACGGCGATACAGCGCGCTGGGCGTTGCTGCGGCTCTTCGCACACGTTACCGACGACCTGTTCGAGCGCCGCGGCCGGTTGATGGCGAATGGGCCGACTATAGCGGCGGCGATGCTGCGGCGCATGGATAGCGGCCCGGCCGCGAGCGGCTCTCGCCACCCGAGGTCTCGGCGCATAGTGGCGTCGATCCCGTTTCATTCGTCGTCGGTTCCGCCTCGGAGCACTTCGTCCCACGGGACGGAGGACTCACCCCCCTCTAGCGACAGGTGGATCCGTTGCGACGTGCGCATATCGCTGGGCTGCCACTCGAACTCGAACGTGGTGTCGATATCTATGTCGTAGTTCAGTCCGGCGACCACGCACTCGTCGGCGATCACCCGGGCCGCTTTGCCGAGCCCCCACACGCGGTCGGTGTCGACGAGCGCCCGGATCGCGTCCTCGCCGATGCCCTGTTCGAAGTACCGCCACCTGCCGAACGTCTCCCGGCTGTGGTCAAGCACTTCGGCGATCTCCGCGAAGTCGCCTTCGAGGCGGCGGCGGCTGTCGTCCGGCAGTTCTCGGTAAAGCGCCAGCAGGTCGTGCGTCTTGGCGGCCCCGTCCAGCCTCGTGACGAGGATCGCCTTCATTCCCACCTCGCAGGCGAAAGCCCCTGCCATTCCCGCAACCAGCGCCGTGCCCATCCTCTCCATCAGTTCGCGGCCTGAGGGCTTCCGGTGGACGACCGGTACGCTCCCGGTGACGTGCAGGGTTCCGTCGCCCGGCGACCCGTCAATACCGACCACCTGCGGTTCGCCGTATTCGAAGTCCGAGAGCGCGATCGCGGACTTCTCCTCGGAGAGGTTCTCGACGCCGGCCAGGAACGCCCGCGCCTGCGCGTACAGGTAGCCCGCTGTGCCCGGCGGGATGTCGTGCCGCGTCAACCGCCGGCGCTTCCGTCCTTCCTCAAGGCTGGCTTCGATGCGCCGGGCGACCTTCGCCTTGTCGCGATCCATGTCTGGCAGCACCTTTAGCACGAAGCGCGCGTCCGACCTGTATTCCGCCGGTCGCCCGACGCGGGCCACGACCATGTTGTCGTCGGCCTCACGCCGCATGGCGTCGGCTTCGCGCGCAGCGTCCTCCCCATCGACGGCTCTGCCGCACACCAGGCACTCGATGCGGTGCCACCCGCCCGCCTGTTCCTTCGTTCCCACAATTGGCCCCCAGCAATCCGCGCACCGCCCGCTGACGTCCACCACGCGGGCCGGCCCCGGTTGGCGATCGTCTGCGGGGCGGTCGTCGAACCGCCGCCGCTCGTCAAAGTCCTCTTTCCGTGTTGCGTTGTCCATCTGACACCCACCAGTTAGCCGCTCTCGTCCAGAACAGCTCGAAGCAGTGCTTGTGCTTTGGTTTCTCTCCTCAGATCGCGTTCGCTACGCCTTGCAATCGGCCCCTCGATCCTTATCCCCCGGTCGCGACCCTCCATAGTGAGCTCACGCGCGCCGAACTGTCTCGCGCGCGGGGCGTCCACTGCCTCATTCGTCGCGAACTGGTCAGTCGTAGCGCTTCGTAGCTCTCACCAATCCGGTCTCCGCTTCGGTATAAGCTCTCGTCGCGTCCTTGAGCCTCTTTTGACTTTACCCTCCGCTCATACTCCGCCTTGTTTCTCGGCGGGTCGTTCGGACGCCATGCACGCGGCGAGTTTCTCTATCAGAGCAACACAGTTTCGTACTGAAGACTCGCTAATAACGACCCGCTGGCCAACCCGGTAAGCGGTATCACCAGTCCGTTCGATATAATCGTTATCCACAATCCCTTGGGTGTGCGCGACAAGATGCCGCCGATTAAAGTGGCGGGTGATGGCCTCAAGTTCCTGTCCAGTCATGTAGTTGTTAAATCGGCGGCCGGTGGCAGCGAACCACAAGTCGCTACCTTCCGCGAGATTCTGAAACGCGTTGCGCCTCGCGCTCGGTGCGCCCGGATATCGGGCGTAAAGCGCCTCCGCGAAACGCTGGAACGCGGTGACCGCGTGCTGCAACCCATTCTCAACAAGAAGCCGTGCCGTGTTCTCCGCCGTATCCCGATTAGGCATAGCTTTGCGAATGACGTCGAGCGCATCGAGCGCATTCACAATGGCCGTCATCGACTGGCTGAACATCTGTTCCGCGGCGTTGTGGCCGCAGACGGGGCAGAAGAACGCTGCGCCGACCACTGCGTAACGGCATTCGCAGTTCGGACAGGCGATCTTGAGCTGCATGGCTTCTGCCGCAAACGGCAGCGGGACATGACGGGGCCGGTTGTCGACCTTCATCGTCATCGTGATGAAGCTGTCGCGCCGCTGGTGCCGATTCCAGCGATCCGCATCGCGTCTTAGGGCGCGACCGATGCTGCGTTCAACCTGCGCCACTGCGACCTTTTTGACGTGTTTGATCTGATCCTGGGTCCACCACGAATCCGAGTCGGCAGCGTAGCCGCAGAAAGGGCAAAACACTTCCTCGTCGCGAACCTTGTCTCGCCAGTCGTCCTCATGAATTTTGAAGGTGAACTGGCATTCGGACGACGGGCATTCGCGGTCAAAATATCCGTTTTCATCGGATGGCAGTGCTACGGAAATCGTGCGACGCCCGCCTAGGCGGCGCAGCTCGCGCTGCAGCTCTTCAAACATCGCTCCTCTTGCTCATCGCCGCGCCCCGAAGTGTGGCCAGAACCACTTCGCCCCAAACCTGCTGTTCCTGCGCTCACCGCTTCGCTCGCAGTCAGCCGCCGCCGGTATCTCGTTGAGCAATGATCGAACACCAACACCCAGTGTACGCCACCGCAGCTCATGGATATGATATTTTAAGTGATAACTAAATCTCATGTGACATAAAAAATCTTTATAAAACAAAGCATTACATACGTATAGGAACGGAGAGGGAGGGATTCGAACCCCCGATACCCGAAGGTATACACGATTTCGAGTCGTGCGCGATCGACCGGACTCTGCCACCTCTCCGACTCTTTAGCGAAACTTGCTCTCCACTATAGGCGATTTCCGGACAGGCGCAAAGACGGGTCAGTCCGCAGGCTCTTTCTTGTGACGATACCGTTTCTCTCGGAAGAAGCGTTGGAGTAGCGTCCGGCACTCCTCTTCACAGACCCCGCTCGTGATGTCCAGGCGATGATTCAGACGGGTATCCAGGGCAAGATTATACAGCGATCCCGCGGCGCCGGCTTTGGGGTCAAAACAGCCAAAGACGAGGCGTTTGACCCGTGCGTACACTAAGGCCCCCATACACATGAGACAGGGCTCGACCGTTGTGTACAGCGTCGCCTCGACCAGCCGGTAATTCTTTATCTGCCGCGCGGCGTGCCGCACGGCCTGGATTTCGGCGTGAGCCGTCGGGTCGGTGGTTGAAACAGGCGTATTATGGCCCCGGCCGATGATCCGCTCTTCCAGGACGACGACCGCACCAATCGGCACTTCATCCGCGGCCTCCGCCAGGGCGGCTTGTGCCAGGGCGGCCTGCATCCAGGCTTGATCGTGCTCGGCCTGTCGGTCCGGTATGGGAACATCGTTTTCAACTGACATCTTCGGCGGCTCGCAGCGGCACCTGTTTTTGGCTCTGCCGCTTCTGGTCACGCACAACCCGGCGCAACTCATCCAGCGTGGCGACCCCTCCCCGGCTGCCGACAATGCTCTCGACCACCAGGTCGTAACTCTCAATGGCGTTGAGCAGGTCCCGGGACCAATCGGCAACCTGTCGGACGGCTCCCGGCGTGAACAGGTCGGCCACAAAAAGCAGGCGTTCCTCGGGCAGATAGACGATCAGCATGCCATCCACATGCACGGTCTCAATCGGGTAGACAATAACCACCCGATTTTCATCCACGAAAAACTTGCGTTCATTCCTGACCGCCTCAATGACCGCAACTCTCGGGCGACGCTGGAGGCTGTCCGGGACTTGGGTGTGCAGGGCCCGAAAGGCGTCTTGAAAGAGGGGGACGTTCAGCGCGCTGGTCACCACAATCGTATCGGCCGCCACATAGGCCCGCAGCCCACCCGCGTGCTCGCTATGAAAATGCGTATTCACGACAAACCGGACCGGCTTGGTCGGAAATCGCTGGCGTAAGGTATCCAGTACCGCGCGGGAGTGGGCGTCGTCCTGGGGGGCCTCGACCACAATCAAGTACTCGCCCATCTCAACCGCCAGGCTCTGATGGCGTCCCCCGACAATATGCAGCACCCCTGGGGCAAGGTCACGCAGCGCGACCGTTGCGGCCGGCGTATCGACCGGGCGACCCTGCGCAATCTGACGCAGCACCCAGTGAGAGCTCTGTTCTCCGCGGGCTCCGTCCCACTCTTCCGGATGTTCGATCTCTTCCGGAATGGTAAAGTCCACGGACGACAGATCGACATCGTTCTGAATGACTTCAACATGTTCAACCATGATGGTCTGACCATCGACCCGATAGGTGCGCTCAAACGGGAGTTTCAGCTTACCGATTTGACGCCAGTCAGAAAAAAACACCTCGTTCTGCACATCGCCGTACAACGGGTCGTCTTCAACAAAGACGACCTTGGTCAGCAGGCGCGTTTCCGCGTCTATGGCCAGCAGCACGAGCTGCGTATTGTCATTAAACGAGACAACCACCTGGCGGCGGCCCCGAATCGTTTGATCCATCAGACGCAGAAAGGAGTCCGCACGACTCAGGGCATGAATCAGGACGGAGACGGGCGAACGGCGCAGCTCCTTGTGGCGGGCGGCAATCCGGGCGGCCGACATCGCCCGGCGGCAGGGGCGCTCAAAGCCATCGCAGCCGAGTATGGCTCCATCGAGTCCGCTCATGATCTCCGTGTATGCCCAGGTTTTCCGGAAGGGATAGACCAGCCGGCGCTCCCACTCATAGCGCACGCGGCCCTTCTCCAAATCTCGGAAGAGCACGTAACGAAATTCCGACACCTTGCGCGGCTCGGCTCCGGGCCGCGGACTCAGTTCGGGCTCAAAATTCTCGCCATGACTGGTAATCCGCTGACTCTTGAGGTCCAGCAGGACGGGCCGTTCGCCAATGGCGAGCACGGCCGAGTTCACAAACACCTTGGCGGGTTGGGCATATGCAGGAGCAAGGCCGAAGAGCAGCGGCAGACAGACCCCCCAGACCAGACGGGTCGCAATACTGATAGTGCTCCGCTTTTTCATTCGGACTCTGTGTTCCGGGCTTCTCTCGGCTTTCGCAACGCCTACTATCGGCGAGGCAGCCGGAAAAATCCAGCCCGGCTTTGCCCGGCCCCTCCACGCACGGGGCCGGCGGCTTCACCGCCCCAGGTGCGCGTCGTCCGAGAAAAAGTGGGAAAAGTGGACTAGAGCCTTCTGTGAATAGATTGAATCGGGGGGGGGTTCTTCAAGCCAGGGGGGCGGTGTGGCAAGCTGCGGGGAGCGGGAGGAAGGAGGCGAGCAGCAGATGGCCCGAGCGTATTCTCAAGACTTGCGGGACCGAGTGATTGATGCCGTGACGCGGGAGGGGCTGAGCCGGCGGGCCGCGGCGCGGCGGTTTGGGGTCAGTAGCGCGTCCGCGATCAAGTGGCTCCAGCGCGTGCACAGGACCGGGGAGCGGGGGAGCGCGGGCACCGGGGGGCATCGGCCCTCGCAGGTGCAACCGGAGCGGGCGTGGTTATTGGCGGTGATCGCGGTGCAGCCGGACATCACGCTGGCCGCGTTGGCGGCCCGGTTGTTGGAAGAGCGGGGGGTGAGGGCGGATACAGGGATGTTGTCCCGGTTCTTCACAGGGGCCGGGATCAGCTTTAAAAAAAGCCTCTCGGCCTCCGAGCAGGCGCGCCCGGACATCGCGCGGCGCCGGGCCCGCTGGCAGCGCGCGCAAGGCCAGCTTGATCCCCACCGGCTCGTGTTTATTGATGAGACGTGGGCCAAGACTAATATGACCCGCAGCCACGGCCGCTGCCCGCGTGGCCAGCGGTTGGCCGCCACGCGGCCCTATGGGCATTGGCAAACTCTGACCTTCGTGGCGGCCCTCCGGCGCGACCGCCTGACCGCCCCCTGTGTCTTCAACGGCCCGATCAACGGTCCCCGCTTCCTCGCCTATGTGGAACAATGCCTCCTCCCCACGCTGACTGCTGGCGATATCGTCATCCTGGACAATCTCAGCAGCCACAAGAGCGCCGCCGTGCGGACCGCCATCGAGCGGGCGGGCGCCACGCTGCGCTTCCTGCCCCCCTATTCGCCCGATCTCAACCCGATTGAACAGGTCTTCGCCAAGCTCAAAGCCTCCCTCCGCCACGCGGCGGAACGCACGGTCGAGGCGACATGGCAACGGGTCGGAACCCTCCTTGATCGCTTCGGACCTGAGGAATGCCGCCATTACTTCACCCATGCTGGCTATGCGTCAACCTAAAAACAGAAGGCTCTAGCCGGTCAGGCCGATCCGAACCTCCTCGTAGCTGGGCCGGATTTTCAGCCGCTCAGCCCAGGCCGCGACGTGCGGGAATGGACTGAGGTCGATCCCCAAGGTGTCGCACAACCCGAGAAACGGGGTGAAGGTGAGGTCGGCCAGGCTATAGTCGCCCATGAGATAGTCTTGGTGCTGGAGTCGCTCCTCGAGTTGCGGAAAGAGGGTGTTGAGTTGGTCGGCATTCCGCGCCAGGCGTTGCGGGTCTTGCTCCGCCTTGGGTTTCCGGCTGGTATAGAGTAGCCGAATGATCGGGGGTACGAACTGGCTGTTACACAGTTCGATGAGCAGCCGCATCTCGGCCTTGGCAGCCGGCGCCGACGGGGAGAGGGCCGGCGTTGGGTAGGCGTCTTCCAAATACTCGTTACAGATGGCCGACTCATAGACCCAGGCGCCTTCTTCGACCAGCACCGGAACCTTCCCGTAGGGGTTAATAGCCAGAAACCAGGGCTCTTTTTGTTCTTTGCTCGGCAGGTCGATCAGAATGCGGTCAAAGTCGAGCGCCTTTTCTTTGAGAACGATCCTCGTTCTCATGGCGAACGGTCAAGGCAGATAGTCGAACAGCTTTCTTTTGATAGTCATGCGTGACTCCTCTCTGTATTGCGTCAATACCTCTTCACCTAGTGACCCTAGAAAGATCGCGGGTGTCCGTCAAGTCTCGCTGCCTGGCGAGCGGGCCTAGCCCCCAACAGCAACAGGCAATAGATAGCCTGGCTCGGCGGGTACGGCGCGTTTCCCCCAGGCTAGGACTCGATGACCTCGGCAAACGTCTGCATGAAGCGCTGCATCTGTTCGAGCGTCCCCAGGCTCAGCCGAAAGCTGCCGTCAATCACGGGCTTGCCCCGCATATTGCGGACCAGGATGCCTTTCTCGCGCAGGGCATTTTCAACCAGCTCGCACGCTCGGGGCGGCCAGACGAGCAGATAGTTGCCGCCTTGCCCAAAATAGCGCACGCCCAAACGCCGGAGCTGGTGCGTCACCCATTCCCTGGCGGCTTGGACTTGTTGGACGTATCGTTCGACATAGTCACGGTCGGCCAGCGCGGCTTTGCCGGCGATCACCGCGAAGGCGTTAATATCATAGGGGCCGGTGACGCGGCTGAGCCGACCCACCACCTCGGGCTGACCAATGGCAAAGCCTAGGCGCAAGGCGGCCAGGCCCGCGGATTTGGACAGCGACCGAAGCACCACCAGGTTGTCCAACTCAAGGCCGGCCGGCAGGACCGACTTCTGCGTGAAGTCGGCGTATAACTCATCCACCACAACCAGGGTATCGGGCGCAGCCTGGGCTAATTCCAGCAGCGCCTGCGGTTCGAGCAGGGTGCCGGTCGGATTGTTGGGGTTGCAGATAAAACATAACCGGGGCGCACGCCTGAGCCGTTCGCGCAGGGACTCGAGCGGGAAACTCAGGTCCGCCGGATACAGGACTTCATCCGGCTGCATGCCGTGCTGGAGCGCGCACGGCTTGTAATAGCCGAAAGTCGGCGCGGTTGTCAGAAAGGTGCTCCCCTTTTCGCCGTACACATCAAAGATGGTGTGAATAGCCGCATCGACCCCGTTAAAGGCTTCAACGTGCCGGGCCGGGACGTTGATGGATGCCGCATACGCCTCGTTCAGGCCGGCATATTCAGGATAGGTCGCATAGGCGTTGGGCGGCAGGCGGCGAATGGCCTCAACGACTTTCGGGCTCGGGCCAATCGTATTTTCATTAAAGTCGAGGCGCAGCATGGGCCGCCGCCCTTCGAGCGGGGCGACATAGGGCGCAAGCTGCTCGACTTCAGACTTGGCCTTAATCATAACCGCGCCATCCGGTGATTCCGTCTGCCGTTACACAAAATGGGGCAGGATGTCTTGTCCATAGTGTTCAAGCTGGGACGGAATATCGGCCGGCGGGCAGATGGGCCGGAGCACAAATTTATCGCAGCCGACTTCGACAAAGCGCTCGAGCTGCTCCACGCACTCCTGGGCCGAGCCGATCAGCGAACGCCGCATGATGGCCTCCGGATCGACCCGCAGGCCGTGGAAGAAGGGCTCAACCGTTTTCATGGCCGCGGCCCGGTCGTCACACACGTGGGTGAAGAGCAGCACCCCGGCCTCGCGCGGATCAATCGTCCGCCCGTACTCCTCCCCAAACGCCTTGAGCTTTTCCATATCGCGCTGAAACTCGACGGGTGAAGTCAGTGCCGGGAACCAGCCGTCCCCGAGACGGACGACGCGCTTGAGAATCGCGTCACTCTTGCCGCCAATCCAGATATCAAGCGCGCCCTGCTTCGGTTTGGGCTCAAGCGTCACGTCCTCAAAATGGTAGAACTCACCGTGATGCGTGACGTGCGACTCGGTCCAGAGTTTACGCAGAATCTCGATCCCCTCTTCGAGGCGACGGCCACGGGCTTGCGGCGGCACCCCACACGCAACCAGATCGCGCGGGTCGTTGCCGCTCCCGACGGCCATAATCATCCGCCCGTTTGAAAGATAGTCGAGGGTGGCATAGGTCTTGGCCACATGAACCGGATGGCGCGCCGGCAGGGTAAAGACGCTCGGTCCCATTTTCAGACGGGAGGTGCGACCGGCGATCATGGCGAACAGACAGGAGATGTCCAGTGTGGGGTTAAGGGTCACGATATGATCGGACAACCATAACGAATCAAGCCCGGCGGCCTCTGCCGCTGCTGCGCTGCTGCACAGGAGTTCGGGGTCGGGTAAGCCATACTTCCACTGTCCAAAGCCGATACCGATTTTTACGCCACTCATGCTGCTCCTCCGCACTCTTTCCGACGGGTGCTTCTCGCTGTATATAGGTGAAGCTATCAGACCGGAGCAAAGAGTACAGACCAACGAGGGAGCGTACACTATGGGCAGTAAAGTCGAGAAGACCGAAGAGGAATGGCGCACGCAGCTCACCCCCGAGCAGTTTGCCGTGTGTCGGATGAAGGCGACCGAGCGACCGTTCTCGGGCGAATACAACGCCTGCAAGGATGAGGGCATCTATCGGTGTGTGTGTTGCGGCACCGAATTGTTTCACTCCACCACCAAATACGAATCGGGCAGCGGCTGGCCCAGCTTCTGGGAGCCGGCGCAGCCGGACAGCGTGCGCCTGGAAACGGACCAGAGCCACGGCATGGCCCGGACCGAGGTGATGTGCAACACCTGCGATGCGCACTTGGGTCATGTCTTTGACGATGGCCCAGCGCCAACCGGGCAGCGTTACTGCATGAACTCCATCTCGCTTCAGCTCAAGAAGTAAAAAAAAAGAGAATGGGCATTTATCTTTGCCGACAGGGCCTCTGCGTCGGCAGAGGCAGAGCGCAGTAGCAAGTACGAGGGCATTCCTGCCGGCAGCAGCGGCGCCACAGCCTGGGCCGCGCCCCAGGTCGTTGCCCGGCCGGAGAACGCCGGGAAAAAGCTGGTTATTATTCTGGCCAGTGCGGCTGAGCGGTATTTGAGTACGGCTCTGGTTGAGGATTTATAGGCCGAAAGAGGACCGTGCCTGAGGGTATTCTCAGAGAAAAGGGGGGCGAACAGGCCCTTCCAAACCCGAAAGAACCACGGAACGCAACTGCTGACGCGGTCCGAAGCGCCGCTCCTCAAAAGCAGCTCCCGCGTAGACTCGGATTGCGACTTGACTATGAGAAATCCTTGGTTTTTCTATCAAAACGGCCTATCATTCCCTGTGAGTTGCGGTTTTTTGGAGTATCTCCATGTCAGGAAGCACCGAACAGCCCACGCCAGCACTACCTGTCGAACACATTGTTTGCACCCCAGGAACATGCGGAGGAAGACCCCGCGTCGCCGGAACCCGGATTCGTGTACAAGACATTGCGCTATGGCATGAAGCCGACGGGCTCGCACCAGAAGAAATCCTTCTACATTACCAGGGCATCACCTTGTCGGATGTGTACGCGGCCCTTGCGTATTATCATGACCACCGGGATGAAATCCGTGCTCGGATGAAAAAAGACGAGGAGTTTGTTGAGTCCTTCAAAAAAGAGCATCCCTCAAGGCTCGCTGAGATTCTGAAGGCCCGCCATGCCAGGGACGATTCGGTTTCATCTTGATGAGCATATCTCCCACGCTATCGCTGTCGGCCTACGTCAGCGTGGTATTGATGCCACGACAACCCCGGAAGATGCACGGCCAAGTTGAATACCTCTAGGGAAATCAAGGTCACGACGCCTGATACTTGCCCTACCCCTTCGGCTTTACCAGCTTGAAGACTTTACGGATCACGGCCGAGGCATTCGCATACGGTGCAGCCTCGCCCATGTCCGTAATCTCCGTATAGCGCTCCCGAATCTGTTCCGGCCGTGGAATCGTCTGGGTGTCAAACAGCGCCCCGGCGGCTTCCCGGACTTCTATCTTGGAGTAATAGCCCGCCCCGGCCTGGATAATATGCCCGGAGTCCGTATTGTCGGGCGCGCACAGCCAGGCGACCGCGGCGGTGACAAACTCGGGTTTCATCAACGGCGCGTATTGCGGTGTGGTTGCCGGTTCGGACATACGCGTCAGCGCAATAGGAGCAATCGCGTTGACGCTGATATTATAACGCTGCCCTTCTTCTTTGAGGGAGTTCATGAGTCCAATCAGGGCCATTTTTGCCGTCCCATAGTTGGTATGGCCGTGATTGCCGTACAGACCGGCGGACGACGTGGTCATCACCACGCGGCCAAAACCCTTCTCGCGCATAATGGGCCAGGCCGCATGGGTGCAATAGACTGCCCCCATGAGATGTACGTCAATCAGCGACCGAAAATCGTCCAGGTCCATTTTGGCAAAGCTTTTATCCCGCACGTTTCCGGCGTTGTTAATCAGGATGTCCACCGTACCAAAGGCATCCAGCCCGGTTTGGATGATACGCTTTCCACCCTCTTCGGTGGCAACCGTATCGTAGTTCGCCACCGCCTCCCCACCTGAGGTTGTAATCTCCTCCACGACCGCATCGGCCACGGCCCGCGAGCCTCCGGTGCCCGCAACCGTTCCCCCAAGATCGTTCACCACCACCCTCGCCCCACGCGAAGCGAGGAAAAGAGCATGGCTTTTCCCCAAACCATTTCCCGCACCGGTGATGACGGCGACTTTGTTGTCAAAACGGATGTCGTTCATGCATTATTTCCTTGTTCTAGGCCGAAAACGATTCGGAGAAATTTTCACGCGCTAGGTTTCTCCTGAGCGTAACGGTCTACACGCAGCAACCAGTAGACGAATACCCCAGTATCGACGAGTGCGGAACGTACGTCTGACCACGTAGCGTCACTCATCCCAAGCTGCTATTTCTGCGAGGTATTCTTCCGGCGTTTTCAGCTCCCCGTTCTCTTTTTTGGCATCCTCCTCACGGAGGCGTAGAACATACAATTCAGGGTTTTCCACATCAGGCCGATTCTGCCACATGCCAAACCCTTGAGAGCGTTCCCGGATTTCAACGACCAACTGCGCTTGCTCTGCGAGTGAGAGCTGTTCAACGAGTTGAAGCACCTCTTGATAGGACGGTTGCTGCGACATGGAGAAAATCCTTCGACACTTAATCGTGCTATTTTGCCGCTGTCATGTCGAGCTTCCGCGGACTGAGACTGTAGCCGAGGGCGTGCATAATGGCATTGATGCTCTCAAACCTCGGATTACCCTTCTCTGAGAGTGCCTTTTGTAATCCCTTTCGGGACAGGCCAGCTTCACGTGCGGTCGTCGTGATGCCTTTGACCTTGCCCATAGTTCGCAACGACGCCAGCAGCGCACCGGTGTTCCCATCACGGGCGTACTCCTCAAAAATGACAGACATATACTCTTCCATCTCGTCAGGATGGTCACGGAGGTAGTCTGCTTCTACGGCGTCTAAGGTTCTAAGTTTTCGCATGGCTCTGATACTCTTTCCAATACTTTTTCGCGTTTGCAACATCCCTGGCTTGGCTGCGGTAGCAAGAATTTGCTCTGGACTTGTTAGCCCATTCGAGAACGAATATAAGAACCTCTCCGATAAAGGAAGGAAGTCTGATGTCACAACGGGGTAAAACCATAATGTACTTTGACAACTCGAACGTCTTTCATTCTCAACGGCAGGCAGGGTGGAGAATCGACGCTAAAAGACTTTTTGAAAAGCTTCAGGAAAGGGGAGCAATATGGCAAACGCATTTCTTTGCTGCGGTCTCTGACCCCCCACGATTTGCTCAGGAAAACTTTTACCGAATACTCAAGAACGATTTACACTGGGAAACTTCAATTTTCCCCCTCGGGCAGAGAACTCAGAGATGTAGAAAATGTGGGGAATCTTGGCGATCTCCAGCTGAGAAAGGAGTAGACGTTGCACTCGCAACCAAAATGCTTACCCATGCGATGAACAGAGCTTTCGATACAGCGATACTCGTATCTGGTGACAAAGACTATCTTGAAACGGTCAAAATCATTAAAGGCTACGGCCTTCGTGTCGAGATCGTTGCCTTCCGGGATAGTTTATCCCATGAGTTGGCGGAAGAGTCATCGGCGCCCGTTCTGTATCTTGATGATGTCCGGACGGATATAGAACTCACCCGCCCTGAAGATGGATTTGAAGAACTTTAGCAGACGGGAGGCTCACACTATTTACCACTATTATGTGGTGAATTGTGACAAGATATTCTCATCCTGAAACCTCTGCAAAGCAGATATTTTCCCTTCCCTCCGATCCTGCTACAAGAACAATTCGATTACGTTGCATTTTCCGCTACGCCAAGGAGGGAGCCGATGTCGTCACACCAGACAGCCGAGCATATTCACTCACAACTGAGCCATCCGGTTATTGACTCGGACGGTCACTGGATCGAGTTCGAGCCTGCGGCCATGGATTATTTACACGAGGTCGCGGGAGAGCGTGTGGTCGAGCGCTATACCAGGGTTGCCAACCAGTTTGGCAATAAGAAGTGGGCGGGACTCTCGGAAGAGGAACGCCGCGACCGGCGTATGCTCCAGCCGGCCTGGTGGGGATTACCGACCAAGAATACGCGCGACCGGGCGACCGCGATGCTGCCCAAGCTGCTGTATGAGCGCCTGGATGAGCTCGGCATCGACTTTGGGGTGATCTACCCGACCGGCGGCGCGCTGTTTGCCCCATTTCTGCGCGATGATGAAATTCGCCGGGCGGCCTGTCGTGCGTTTAATATGTATACCGCCGATCAGTTCAAGGGCCTGGAGGACCGCCTGACTCCCGCCGCGGTGGTGCCGATGTTTACCCCGGAGGAGGCGATTGACGAGCTGGAGTTCATCAAGAGCAAGGGCTTTAAGGTGGCCATGCTATCGAGCCTCATCCGGCGGCAGGTTCCGGCGGTGGCACGCAAGGCGCCCGAGGCGGGCCGTTACGCCATCTGGCACGACACCCTGGGCATAGACAGCCAGCATGATTATGACCCGGTCTGGGCGAAATGTCTCGAAGTGGGCATCCCGCCCAGCTTTCACTCGGCCTCGTCGGGCATTGGCATGCGGGCCTCGATCTCCAATTTCGTGTATAACCACATCGGCCATTTTGCCCAGGCCGGAGAGGCGGTGTGTAAATCCATCTTCATGAACGGCGTGACGCGGCGTTTCCCGGAGTTGCGCTTTGCCTTTTTGGAAGGCGGCGTAGGCTGGGCCTGCGGCCTGTACAGCGACCTCATCGGCCACTGGAAAATTCGCAATCCCAAGGCTCTGGATAACGTGAATCCGGCCAACCTGAACCAGGAAATGCTGGTCGATCTGTTCCAGAAATATGGTCCGCCCGCGGCGGTGGAAAAGCTGGGCCAGGAAGCGACGCGGGCCCATCTCGGCCTGCTCACCAAAGAGCCGGAGAAACTGGACGATTTTGCGTCCTGCGAGATCGAGCGCGCCGAGGACATCCGCGACCTGTTTGTGCCGAATTTTTACTTTGGCTGCGAGGCCGACGACCCGCTGAACGCCTGGGCCTTCAACACTACCGTCAACCCGTATGGCGCCCAGATCAACGCCCTGTTTGGCTCGGACATCGGCCACTTCGATGTGCCGGACATGGCCGGGGTGTTGCCCGAGGCGTATGAGGGCGTTGAGGACGGGATAATGACGAACGATAATTTCAGAGATTTTGTGTTCGCGAACCCCGTCCGCTTCTGGAGCGCCGTCAACCCGGACTTCTTTACGGGAACGGTGGTCGAATCGCAGGCACGGGCGCTGGTGGCGGAGGGTTAGCCCTGTGGCGTCGGATTACGCTGGGCTCATCTGACCTATGGGAGTGGCTTAAAATTGTGGAGGGGCAGCCCGCGTGGCTGCCCTTTTTTGCTAAACGAAACGCCGACCGACGCAACCTACCTCGGCTCGGCGAGCGCGGGTTCCTGGAAATGTGCATCACACGTCCAAGGAGGGGATTTTACGTACAACACCAGTCCGGCTCGCCTGCGGCGTGGCCGTGGCGTTCGGCCCGGAGTTGGCGCATGCCGTCCAGCATACGCTGCCGGTCGATGGGTTGGTCGAGTTCGTTTTGGAACTCCTGGTAGAGCCGCATGATGTTGGGCAGAATCCGCTCGGGCTCACGCCAGCGGGCGTAGATGCCCAGCCTCACGTCGCGGGCGGCTTCTTCGGGGCTCATACCGAGCTGAAAACGCTTCTTGGCTTCACGCCGGATGAGCCTGAGGTAGGACCGCATTTCGCCTAGTTCTTTTTTGCCGCCCAGCGGGCCATGCCCCGGCACGATGAGGTCCACGTCCAGCTTCAGAATCCGCTCGGCAACCTTGATCCAATTGCCGACATGGCCCTGAAAGGCCAGGGGCGTGACATAATAAAACGCCAGGTCTCCGGCAAAGAGGACCTTGTCCTTGGGGAGATAGACAAAGGCGTCCCCATAGGTGTGGGCCGGTCCGAGGTGGCGCAATTCCACATCTCGTCCGGATTGATGGAAGACCAGCCGGTCCTCAAAGGTCAGGTCCGGGACCTTGGGTTTGAGCTTGGAGAACTCCTTGGCAAAACGGGGTATGCGCTGCTGGAGTTGTTTGACGGGCAGGCCCTCCCGTAGCTGTTCGTCACGACAAAAGGTGTGGCTGATGACCAGGGCGTCCCGAAAGAGAAAATTGCCGCCGCTGTGATCGACGTGATGATGGGTGTTGACCAGCCGGGAGACCGGCCGTTTCGTCACTTTCTTGATCGCCGCGAGAAAGCGGGTGGTCATGGACGGGACCATGAGGGCGTCAATCGCCATGACGCCTTCACGGTCGAGCAGCAGGCCGGCGTTGCTCACCCCCAGTTCGCCATAGGCCTGAATATAGGCGTAGACTTTCGGCGCGACCTCCTCGATTCCAGTCCGCCAACCTGCGGGCGTGATATAGTCCTGCATATGACCATCCGCGTTTAGAGCTTGAATAAGCGGGCGGCATTCTCGCTCAAGATTTTTTTCTTCAGTCCGTCCGAGATATCCGTCCGCTCATAGATGGCTTTGACCGAATCCGGGCACATGCAGTCCCAGTGGGAGTAGTCCGAGGCATAGATCAGGCGCTCTTCCCCGATCAGTTGGGCCACGAACGGAATGGTCTTTTCTTCCGGCTCGACCGCGAAAAAGCAGTTCTCGCTCGTAATCCAGTCTTCAGGACTGCGTTGCTGCCAGGGCATTTGCTGCGGCAGCAATTCATAGTGTTCGTGGAGCCGATCCATCATCCACGGCACCCAGCCGGCGCCGGCCTCCATGAAGGCCACTTTCAGCTTCGGGAAGCGCTCCAGAATCCCCCCGGTGGTAAACGAGGCCGCGGCCAGCATGGTATCGAGCGAATAAAAGGCATGCTTGAACACGTAGCGATCAAATCGATCGACACCCGCGGAGTTGGTGGAGATGATATGGGCGCAAATGGGGACGCCCAGCCCCTGGGCTTCTTCCCAAATCGGATCAAACTCGGCTTCATGCAGGAGCTTGCCGCCGAAATTCGTCAGGACCTGGACGCCGACCATGCCCAGTTGTTCGACCGCCCGTCGGATTTCGACCCGCGCCGCCTCGGGGTCCTGCATGGGAATCATGGCGATGCCTTTGAGGCGCTCGGCGTAGGGTTTGCAGTATTCGGCCAGCCAGTTGTTATACGCAACCGAGACCGCCATACCCAGGCCGGGGTCTTCAATTGACGCGGCGGCACCAAGGCCGATAAAGGTCCCGAACAGGACGGCGATGTCGATCCCTTCGAGGTCCATATCGGGGATACGCTTGTGCGGGTCCTGCATCCCGGCGCGGTCCCAGCCCCATTGGTGGTCGGGCTTCTTGGGCTCGGGCCACATGCCGAGTCGGCCATAGAAGTCACGCCGGCTGGGCCACATTTTACCCTCAACCACCAGATGCTTGCGACCATCAGGATAGCTCACCCAACAGGGTGCGTCCTTATGATAGCGCTCGGGCAGTAACTCAACCCAGTTGACGGCCTTCTCATCGACATGTCCATCGGCATCAATGACGGTATAGTCAGGTCTCATGTTTCCCTCCTGTGTCTTTTTCTTTCCGACTGCTGGCTAGGTCGTAGCATACCGCCGACGAAATTCCGCATAGTCTATCGCGGCCCGGAGCGCGGCGACCGCCCGGTGGGCGCTGGGGTAGCACACCCGGCCGGCTGCGCGGACGGCCAGCGGGCCGGCGTTATCGTAGTCCCCGGCAGTATAGACGAGTTCGGTGGTCGTGAGGACGGGTTTCTGATGCTGGTCTGAAGCCGCGGCCGCGGCCGCGGCATAGCGCCGCTCCTGGTTCTCATGGAATCCGGCCATACGCTCCAGGCCGTAGTCCGGATAGAATGCGCCGCCCTTAAAGCCGTGGGCGGTGGCGGCCTGGATACCCAGGCCGAGGTGCAGCACCGCATCGACCTCGGGGTGGGCACAGACCAGGTCCAGGATTTCAGGCACCGTATCGCGGGTCTCGCCGCCCGCCAGATCAATCGGATTATTATGGCTCCAGCGGGCCGGAACCAGGGTACTGATCGTCTCGACCAGGTCTTGGGGAAGGGGGATAAGGTCGAGCCCGGCCTGGGCGCAGGCATCTGCGGTCAGGACGCCCCAGCCGCCAACGGTGGTAAAGACAACCACCCGTCGGCCTGGTGGGAGCGGCTGGGTCGCCAGGGTTGCCGCCCACTCGAAGGCGTGTTCGATCGTGGGTGCCCGCAGTATGCCAAACTGGCGACACAGCCCGTCAAAGACACGGTCGTCCGTCGCCAGGGAACCGGTATGCGATAAGGCCGCCCGCTGTCCCTCTGCCGCAACTCCGCCTTTCACCACCACCAGAGGCTTGCGCTGGGTGAGGACGCGGACTGCGTCAATAAAATGCGGACCGTCGGGCACGCCTTCAAGATAGGCAAGCACGACCTCGGTTTCCGGGTCGGCCGCAAAGTATTCCAGATAATCGGCGATATGCGTGTGGGCCGAGTTGCCGACAGAAACCGCCTTACTCACGCCGACTCCGGTCTGGACGGAATAGTTCAAGAAGGCCGACAGCAGGTTCCCGCTCTGACTCACAACGGACAGGCGACCCGCCGGGGGATACGGCGCCACAATCTGGGCGCACATGGACACCGGCGTCGAGATCACCCCTTGGCCGTTCGGACCGGCCAGCAGCAGGCCCAACTCCTGGGCGGTTGCGACCAGTTCGTTTTCCAGGCGGCGGCCGGCCTCGCCCGCCTCCCGATATCCCCCACTGGCGACAAAGGCGGCCCGCACACCGATCTTGGCACAGGAACGCAGCAGGGCGACGTTGGCCGCAGCCGGGGTACACACAAAGACGAGGTCAGCCCTATCCGGCGGAATCTCCTCTACGGTCCGATAGCTTGGTTGGCCGAGAATCTCCGCGCCGTCACGATTGACCGGAAAGATTTCACCCTGATAGCCGAAGCGTCTGAGGTTGTGCAGAGAGACAAAGCCGAATTTCCCCGGATGTGAGGAAGCCCCGGCGACGACCACACCGCGCGGATGAAACAGGGGGCGGAAGCGTTCCAGGATGTCTTCAGGGTCGCGCCGCTGCACCGGTGGTCTGGTGGGGGGCGTCTCATGCGTGACGACCAGGGCGTCAACCGCAATGGGTTTGCCGTTGACAACAATCAGCGGGTTCACGTCAACGCTCTCGATGTCGGGCCGCTCAATGGCCAGGCGGCCAAGCCCAAGCAGGAGGTCGGCCAGGGCATCGAGATCAACCGGCTCCTCGCCTCGAAACGGCTGGGTGACGAGCTGTTTGAACCGCAGCCCCTCAACCATGGTTTTCGCCTGGGCGTGGGAGAGCGGCGCCAGGGCAAAGGCCACATCTCCGAGCGCTTCGGTCAGGACGCCGCCAAGTCCCAGGAGGACGCACGGGCCGAATTGAGGATCGCGGACCATACCGGCGATCAACTCCCGCCGCCCGGCAACCATCTCGGCGACGAGCAGACCGACTTCGCCATCGTCAGCCTGCCGGCGCGCCCACAGCTCGTGCGCAGCCCGCTCAACCGTCCGGACCGTATCGAGACCGAGGCGTACCAGGTGGCGTTCGGTCTTGTGAGCAATGCGCGCCCCACACAGTTTCACCACAACCGGAAAGCCAATATCCGTTGCCGCCCGCCCGGCCTCGTGCGGGTCTTGGACCAGGACTTCTTGAGAAATGACCCCCCCGTATCCAGCCAGCAGACGCTTTGATTCATACTCGGACAGGGTCAGTAGTTGCGGCTCAGTCGAACGTTCCATAACGGTCCGGTTACCCCTCCTGGTCAGTCGTGTCCGCGCCTCGCCATAATGAACAAAGTCAGCGGGCCTGAAAAGTATGGGATACTAGCACACGCCGGGCTGCTCGGGCAGACACTCGCCGGCCGGGGTCTTGAGGGGTTGCTTTCACCCAGGTGAGGCATTAGTTATTGTGGACCTCGTAGACGAAAGGGGGACGGCGTGAACGCTTCGGTCAGGCTTATCGAACAAGTGATTCCTTCAACGGTCGCCATTCAGGTCACCGTTCCCTCACAGCACCAGTCCGCCCCGTTATTAGGAACGGAGCGTATGGGGTCCGGGGCGGTGGTGAGTCCGGACGGCTATATCCTGACCGTCAATTACATCGTTATTGGCGCGTCTCAGGTGCAGGTCAGCATGATCGACAACACTCAACTCGAAGCCGAAGTCGTGGCTCAGGATTTTGCGAGCGGTATTGCCGTATTAAAAATATCTCAAACCGGCTTTCCGGCCGTCCCCCTTCAGCCCTCCACAGCCCTGCACGCCGGCGATGAGGTGTTCCTGGTCGCCAGCGCGGGAGAAGAAAACGGCCGGCGGGTGAATGGCGGCGGCCTCACCTCGGTGGCCCAGTTTGATGCCTATTGGGAGTATAGCCTGGAGCGAGCCTTGACGAGTACGGCCATGAATCCGGGCTTGGGCGGCGGTCCCATGTTCGACATGCGCGGCCGTATGGTCGGCGTCGTTTCCCTCAATCTCAATGAAATCGGCAAGTTTTCCCTGGCTATTCCGGTTGAGCACTTCACCGAACATCGAGACGAACTCCTGCGCTATGGACGGCGGGTCACCCGGCCCTCACGCGCCTGGATCGGCATGTATTCGTATACGCTCAAAGAGCACCTCGTCATCGCCGGCCTGTTAGCCGACGGTCCGGGTGCCAAATCGGGGCTGAAAGCCGGGGATGTGATCCTTGCCATCGACGAGCAGGAAATAGCCGACCGCCGCGCCTTTTATGAACAACTCTGGAGCCGGCCGGCCGGCGAGACCGTCCTGTTCCGGGTCTTTCGGAATAATGCCGTCCAGAGCATTCCGGTTGTTTCCGGCAACGTCGAGGAATTTTTCGGCTAAGCGCCGCTCCTGTCAACAACCGTCCGTCAAAGCTCCCCCGACCCGGTGGGCGCCCTCCTCCCTTTGGGCGTGCCCCGCCAGCCCTTTCCTGCCGTGAGTCTGATACAATATTCAGAGTTCTTGCCGTGAGTCTGATACGCTAGACAGAGGGAGGGCGTATGGAAGCGCAGATGCAACTTGGGAATTATCTTGTCGCGTATTTGCGCAAGATGGGTCTGACCCACCTGTTTGGGATTCCGGGTGATCTGGTCATTCAGCTTTTCATGAAATTCGGCCAACCCCACGATATCCGAGTCATTACGTCTTCGCACGAGCCGGGTGCCGGCTTCGCCGTCGATGGCTATGCGCGGGCCACCGGAAAAATCGGCGTCCTGTGTGTGACCTACGGGGCCGGGGGGCATAACGTCGTGAATAGCGTTGCCGGCTCATATGCCGAGCGGGTGCCGGTCTTGGTCATCAGCGGTGGGCCGGGTGAGGAGAAGCGCAAACTCGGGGTGTTGGTCCATCACCAGGCCAGAGAGATTGAGTCCCAGTTCCATATTTTTCACGAGATTACCTGTACCGCAAAAATCATCGACGATCCGCGCACCGCGGCAACCGACATTGATGAGGTTGTCCGGAATATCTGGCGTCATCAGCAACCGGGCTATATTGAGATCCATCAGGATATGGTTGAGCGGGAAGTCAGCGTCCCGGCGCGGATCAGAGACTGGGACGGCAGCTTTTGTCGGGTCCGGTCCGATGCCCAAAAGGTCGAGGAAGCGGTCCGGGAGACAGCGGAACGTCTCAATCAGGCCCACAAACCAGCCGTTATCATTGGCATTGAAACCTTCCGGCATCATCTCACCACCGACATCATTGCGCTGGTCGAAAAGATCGGCGGGCCCTGCCTGACAACCGTTTTGGCCAAGGGCGCCTTCCCCATGGATCATCCCCAATACATGGGTGTTCATATTGGGGCCATCTCGCCGGCGCCCATCCGCCGACGGCTTGAGGAGTCCGACCTGGTGCTTCACCTGGGCTCCCTGCTGACCGACATGAATCTGGGCTCACAGCCGCAATACATCGACCGTCACCACTCAATCTGGGCCGCGGAGAATAAGGTGCACGTCAGCTTTCATACCTATACCGAGGTCACCATTGAGGATTATGTCGAGTCCTTGCTGCAGGCTCCGCTGACACACCATCGGGAAGAGATTACCTATTGTGACAATCTCGCTCCGCAACCGCCCGGAGAGAATCGGACGCTCCAGGTCGCGGATATGTTATGGGAAGTCAATACATTCCTGGATGGACGCGAAGGCTATATGGTGGTGGCCGAAGCCGGTGACATGCTGTTCGCCGGCTTGGATATTAAAATTGGCCAGGGTGGGGGCTATCTCGCCCAAGGGTATTATGCCTCGATGGGCTTTGGCGTCCCTGGGGCGCTCGGCGCGCAATTGGGGACCGGGCAACGGCCGCTTGTGTTGTGCGGGGACGGCGCCTTTCAAATGACCGGCGCAGAGATTTCGCATGCGCCCCGTCACAAACTCAATCCCATTGTCCTGGTCATGAATAACGGCGGCTGGGGCATTTTTCGGCCGGTTTCCGAGCGGCAGGACCTGCTCACCATTCCCCCCTGGCCCTATGCCACCCTGGCCCAAGAATGGGGCGGCAAAGGCTTACAGGCCACCACAGTCCAGGAGCTACGCCAGGCCTTAGTGGAAGCCGACCGGACCTCGTCTTTTGTCATCATTGAGGTTATGGTGTCGCCGCGTGACTTATCGCCGGTCACGGAAAAGTATATCAAGGCCTCGGTTGGCGGCAGCCAATAAAAAACCATTTGCAGGCAAGAGAGGGGAGCACGCGTGAAGATTGCTATTTTGGGAGGAACGGGAGAACAAGGTCCTGGTCTGGCCCTGCGCTGGGCGCTGGCCGGAGAAGAGGTCATTATCGGCTCACGCCAACAGGAAAAAGGAGAACGCGTGGCGGCCGAGCTCAATCAGGAACTCGGTAAGGACCTCCTGCGCGGCACGGATAATGTCACGGCCGCGGCCGCGGCCGAGGTGGTGTTTATCACCGTGCCGTACTCGGCCCACGTCAAGACGATAGAGTCGGTGAAAGATCAACTCAAGGGGAAAATTTTTGTGGACGTGTCGGTTCCGCTCGACCCGGATAACGCCCGGCGGGTGCTCATGCCGGAGGCGGGCTCTGCCACAGAAGAGGCGAAACACATCCTGGGCGACGAGGTCCAGGTCGTGTGCGCGCTCCAGAACATCTCCGCTCACCTCTTACGTGATGTCAACGCCCAGATTGATTGTGATGTATTGGTCTGTGGGGATAAAGACGCCAGACCAAGGGTGATTGAGTTGGTGCAGAAGCTGGGCATTCGCCCGGTGGACGTGGGCCCGCTGGCCGCCGCCAGTTTGATAGAGCCGATTACCGCCCTGCTCATTCGTTTGAATATCCGAAATAAAGTCCATTCCGCCGGGATTCGGATCACCGGGCTCTCCGCAAACTAGACCCATCCGATTTCCCCACCACAGCCATAAAAAGGGCCCTACAAGAGTAGGGCCTTTTTTGGTGAGTACTCGGTATAAGGGAGACTACATCATGCCGCCCATACCGCCCATACCGCCCATACCACCCATGCCACCCGGAGGCATTGGAGGCATGCCGCCGCCGCCTTTCTCCTCGGGCCTATCGGCAACGGTGGCTTCTGTTGTCAGCAACAGGCCAGCCACGGACGAGGCGTTCTGCAATGCAGTCCGCACGACCTTGGTGGGGTCAACGATGCCGGCTTTGATGAGGTCTTCAAACCGACCGGTGGCCGCGTTGAAGCCATTCGCCCCTCTGCTGTGACGAACCTTATCCAGGACAATGGAACCTTCTTCTCCCGCGTTGGAAGAAATCCAGCGTAAGGGCTCTTGGACCGCTCTTTGGATAATGTTGACGCCGACCTGTTCCTCTTCGTTCGCCTCAACTTTGTCGAGCTTACTGGAAGAGCGGATGAGGGCGACACCGCCACCGGGGACGATACCTTCTTCAACCGCAGCCCGCGTGGCGTGCAGGGCGTCTTCGACGCGCGCCTTTTTCTCCTTCATTTCGATCTCAGTCGCGGCACCAACCTGGATGACGGCCACACCACCGACCATTTTGGCCAAGCGTTCTTGCAGCTTCTCCCGGTCATAGTCTGAGGTCGTCTCATCGATCTGGGCACGAATCTGGTTGATACGGCCTCCGATGTCACCCTTCTTCCCAGCGCCGTCAACGATGGTGGTGTTGTCCTTATCGACAACCAGACGTTTGGCCCGGCCGAGGTCGTTCAGCGTCAGGCTCTCCAATTTCACGCCCAGCTCTTCGGCGATGACCCGACCACCGGTCAGAATAGCAATATCCTCAAGCATGGCCTTGCGGCGATCGCCAAAACCAGGCGCCTTGACCGCCACACACTGCAGGGTGCCACGAATCTTGTTCACAACCAGCGTGGCCAGGGCTTCGCCCTCGATATCTTCGGCGATGATGAGCAACGGTTTGCCACTCTTTGCCACTGCCTCGAGCACGGGCAGCAGGTCCTTCATGGCTGAGACCTTCTTCTCGTGAATGAGCAGGTAGGCGTCCTCGTACACCCCCTCCATCCGCTCCGGGTCGGTCACGAAGTAAGGGGAGAGATAGCCCCGGTCGAACTGCATCCCCTCGACTACTTCGAGCGTCGTCTCCAGCCCTTTGGCTTCCTCTACCGTGATCACACCTTCTCGGCCGACCTTATTCATGGCTTCGGCAATAATGCCACCGATGGTCGAGTCGTTATTGGCCGAGATGGTGCCGACTTGGGCAATTTCGGTTTGATCGCGGGTGGACTTGGACAGGTTGCGCAGCTCATTGACCATGGTGGCCACGGCCTTATCGATACCCCGCTTAATGCTCATCGGGTCGTGGCCGGCGGCGACCATTTTCACGCCTTCCGCATAGATGGCCCGCGCCAGGACCGTCGCCGTCGTGGTCCCGTCACCGGCGACGTCAGAGGTTTTGCTGGCGACTTCTTTGACCATCTGAGCGCCCATATTTTCGAACTTGTCCTCAAGCTCAATCTCCTTGGCAACCGTCACGCCGTCTTTGGTGACATTGGGCGCGCCAAAGGATTTCTCGATAACAACATTGCGTCCCTTTGGACCGAGGGTGACGGTCACCGCATCGGCCAGGAGGTTCACTCCCTTGAGGGTTTTATCTCGCGCGTCTTGACCGAATTTTACAAGCTTTGCAGCCATTCCTGATCCTCCATAATATCCCAGATTATCCTTCGATCACGCCGAGGATATCATCCTCGCGCATAATCAAGTGCTCTTCGCCGTCGATCTTGATCTCCGTCCCGGCGTATTTGCCAAAGAGCACCTTGTCTCCTTTTTTGACATCAAGCGGGGTGACCTTGCCATCTTCTCCGACCTTCCCGTTTCCGACGGCGGTCACCTTCCCCTCTTGGGGTTTTTCCTTTGCGGTATCCGGGATGATGATGCCACCCGCGGTCTTCTCCTCTTCCGCAATCCGCTTAACAATAATCCGATCCTGTAGAGGTCGAATTTTCATACCTCGTCTCCTTTCTCTCAGACGTGTTTCCTGACTGTGGGTCTTCTCTGTGGGAGGGATTCCACCCCCGCTCAGGCTGGGGGGAAAATAATCACTCTTCTGGTGTTGTCAACCGTCAGCGTTCAGAATTTTCGCTTTCGTGACTCTTCTTCAAAATACCGACGATACAGGACATCCCATTCCGTACTTCCTGGGGCGACTTTTCTCGACAGGGAACGAATCTTTCGCCGCACCGCAGCATCGATGGCGCCTCCCTGCTGAAAATAAGCGCTCAATATCCGTTTACTCTCGACCAATGCCCCTCTTTCATTGACGATTTTGCCCTCCGCGGCGATGGCCCGTAAGGCCGAACGCGCCAGGGCGGTAATGCGGTTGTCGGACAGATCGCTCATAGCGCGAAGTCCCGCTCTTCGGCTAAGCGGCGCTTAATGAGCTGGACGACCTTATAGCGATCAACCATGGGCGAGTTCTGGATATGCTCTTCAGCTAACCGCTCGGCTTCCTTTTCAAGGGCGGCTTCCTGGCGGAAGTTCGCGAGTAAGGCACTCGCAACCTTGTTCGCAACCGCAACCCGTTGCCCACTCAGGCGGACCGCACCCTTCGTGCATAATGCCTCCACCAGAACCTGGCTCACATGGCGACAGAGGGCTTCTGGGTCTTGCATGTCGAAATACCATAGCTGGCGTCGGCGCTGTTTGGCAACCCCCGTCTTGACAAGAAAAACAAGGTTTGAGATGGGACCTTAAGTGACGCATCAAAGACCCACCTCAGGCCCATCTCCTGAAACTTTTCCCTCGGGCTATTGGGAGCATATTGCCACCTATCTCGAAGAAGGCTTGGCAATCATCGATAACCAGCACAATATCGTCTTCTTTAATGCGGCCGCGGAATCCCTCACAAGCGCCGCCCAAACGCAAGTCCGGGGGGTTTCGTATACCCAGGTTTTTGACAAGAATCCGTGGATTGTGACCCTCATCCGCAGGGCGCAGGAACCTGGCTATAGCCGGACGGCAGGCGAGGGAGAGTTACGCGACCGTTTTCGCCGCGTCGTACCGGTCCGGGTCACCTGTTCTCCTATTTTCGACCAGGACGACTGCCCCCTCGGGCTTGTCCTGGTCTTACATAATCTGAGTCATCAGAGAGAACTGGCAGAGGAGAAACAGCGGGATGACCGGCTGACCTCTCTTGGTGTAGTGGTCGCCGGACTCGCGCATGAGATCAAGAACCCACTGGCCGGCATCCGGGGCGCGGCGCAATTACTCCAGTCTCGGGTCAAGACCGACCAGTCTGCGCTCAGATATACTACCATCATGGTGCACGAGATTGACCGCCTCAGTGCGCTGCTTGAGCAGTTGCTTGAGCTCTCGGCGTGTCCCGAATTTGATCCCCAGCCGGTCAATATCCATAAGACAATCACCGATGTCCTGCTGCTTGAACAAGAAGCGACCTCCAAAGGGACAACCGTCCAGACCCATTTTGACCCGAGTTTGCCGCTCGTGTTGGGCGATGAAGCCCGCCTCTCCCAGGTCTTTCGCAACCTGATCAAAAACAGTCTGCAGGCCCTCCGGGGGCAACGTGGCGGGGTGCTCGGCATTGCAACAAAAATGGCGACCGGCTTTCATCTCGTGCGTTCGCCCCTTGAGCGGACTGCCCCGCTTCAGCCGGGCAGCAGTGCTCCTCCTGCTCAAGCGCAGCCCCCATCCGCTCCACCTCCCCACGACAACCACGCCGACGGTCGTTTTCTGTGCATTATTTTTGCCGATAACGGGCCAGGGATTGCCCCGGATCATCTCCCCCATCTGTTCACCCCGTTTTTTACAACCAAGAGCCAGGGGACAGGCTTGGGTTTACCTGTCAGCCAACAGATTATTGCTCAACACGGGGGGACCATTCGGGTGGAGAGCAGTCCGGGGCAGGGGACGGGCTTCCAGGTGTATTTACCCGTCCCGCCGGTATAGGATGCGGTGGTGAACGGAACGATTCTCATTGCCGAGGATGAAGACCTCCTCCGCCAGGTCCTGTATGATGCGCTCACCGAGCAGGGCTATCACGTCGAGGCAGTCGCAACCGGCTCTCAAGCCTGGTCGGCCTTGCAGGAGCAGACGTTCGATCTGGCCTTTGTCGATATTCGTATGCCGGGCCTCAGCGGTTTAGAGCTCTTACAGAAGACGCAAGCCGCTCAGATCGACCTCCCGATCATCATTATGACCGGCCAAACCACCCTGACCAACGCGATTGAGGCGATGAAGCATGGCGCCTTTGACTATTTGCCAAAACCGTTCGACCTCGATGATGTCCACGCGCTGGTCTCCCACGTCATAGAAACCAAACGGCTCACGGCCACGACCGAACATCCACTGCCGGCCATTCAGGGCCGCGATGAGCAAATCATCGGCAGCGGCGCCGCCATGCAGCAGGTGTATAAAACCATCGGGCGTATCGTCCGTAGCGATGCAACCGTCCTCCTCCAGGGGGAGAGTGGGACGGGCAAAGAGCTGGTGGCAAAAGTGATTCACCACTACTCAGCCCGCTGGCGGGCGCCCTTTATCGGGGTGAATTGTTCAGCCATTCCGCTCGATTTGCTCGAAAGCGAGCTGTTCGGCCACGAACGGGGAGCCTTCACAGGGGCGGTTGAGCGGCATGCCGGGAAGTTTGAGCAGGCGGCTGGGGGGACGCTCTTCCTGGATGAAATAGGCGACATGCCCCCATCGCTTCAGGCCAAACTGCTCCGCGTCCTCCAGGAGCGTGAGTTCACCCGTGTCGGAGGCAGCCAGGCGCTCCGGGCGGACGTGCGCATCATCGCGGCCACGAATCAGGACCTGGCAACCGCGGTCAAAGAAAAACGTTTTCGGGAAGATTTGTATTTTCGTCTTCGCGTGGTACCGATCACCCTGCCCCCACTGCGCCAACGGCGCGAAGATATTCCCGAGCTCACCGCCTATTTTCTCGATACTATTACGCAGGAGGTGGGCACCTCGGCCGCAGGGATTACCTCCGAGGCGCAGGCCCTGCTCACCAATTATTCCTGGCCGGGGAATGTGCGCGAGTTGGAAAACACCCTCATCCGAGCTGCCGTCCTCAGCCCGGGTCCGTTACTGACGCCGGCAGATTTCTCGCTCCCACAGACCAGAGCTCCGCTGCCGGCCGACCTCGCAGAACTCTCATTCGAGCAGGTCATCCAGCGTCAACTTACGGCTTATCTTCAGCAACCCGACCTGCTTGAGACCGGGGACCTGCACGCGGTCGTCATCAGCCAAGTCGAAAAGCCGCTGATCGAACTCGTCCTGGACCATACCCGCGGCAATCAGCTCAAGGCCGCAGAGGTTCTGGGAATCAATCGCAATACCCTACGCAAGAAAATGACGGACCTCAAAATAGCCGTCAGAAAGTGAGCCGCCCCTCATCCGCCTATGCCCTTCTCCTTTCCCAGTCCGTTCTACGCCATGGCCGATACCTTGAACCGGCCCGCGCTGTCATTCCAGCAACTGGCCCGGCAGTTGTGCGCCGGAGGCGTGCGCCTCCTCCAGCTTCGCGTCAAACAGCAGCCGACACGAGATTTTGTCTCGCTTGCCACGGTAGTCCAACGCATTTGCCGTGACTCTCGGTGTACGCTCATCATCAATGATCGGCTGGATGTTGCCCTGGCCGTTGGGGCTGACGGTGTCCATCTCGGCCAGGAGGACCTGCCACTGGCCGCGGCCCGCAAGATCGTTGGAGGCGAGAAGATTATCGGCGTGTCAACCCACACCGCTCAGCAAGCCCTGAGCGCGGAACAAGCGGGCGCTGACTATATTGGATTTGGGCCGTTGTTCGGCACAACGACCAAGACGACCGGCTACACTGCCCGCGGCCTGGGGCAGTTACAAGAGGTGCGTCAGCAGGTCCGTATTCCTATTGTGGCGATTGGCGGGATTACGGCTGAACGGGCGCCGGCGGTACTCCGGGCCGGCGCCGACGCGGTCGCCCTGATTAGCGATATTGTTCTCGCCCCCGATATCCAATATCGGGTCAAGACCCTGCTGCGGCAACTCGACAGCCTCGAACGTTGAAAGGAAAAATGGGCGGGCAGCATATGGCTCGCGCGCCTGACATTCCAGAAGCGTGTCACCCCTCTTCCACCAAGTCTTCTTCGGGTTCGGCAAAGGTATCGACCAGGTTGTCAAACCGCGTGTACTCGCTCCGCCAAGCCAGCCGGACCATACCCGTCGGACCGTTGCGCTGCTTGCCGATAATGATTTCCGCGGTCCCTTCTTCTGCCGACTCGGGGTGATACACCTCATCCCGGTAAATGAACATGATGACATCCGCATCCTGCTCAATCGCGCCCGACTCGCGAATGTCTGACATCATGGGCCGTTTGTCCCCGCGGAGTTCGACCTGGCGGTTGAGCTGGGAGAGGGCCACAACGGGGATGGCCAGCTCTTTGGCCAGGGCCTTCAGACTGCGTGAAATTTCCGTCATTTCCTGATTGCGATTCTCCTGCGCGGTGAGGCCACGCATCAACTGGAGATAATCAATAATAATCAGGCCGAGGTTGGTCTCGCGTTTTAACCGGCGCGCCTTGGCCCGCAGTTCCAGGACATTTTGTCCGGGCGTATCGTCGATATAAATCGGCGCTTCGGCCAAGCGCCCGGCTGCCATGGCCAGACGGGGGAAATCTCTTTCCGCCAAATAGCCGGCGCGTACCTTGGCATTATCCACGCGGGCCTCCGCACACAGCATCCGCATCACCAGTTGTTCCTTGGCCATTTCAAGCGAGAAAATACCGACCGCGGTCTCGGCCTGCATGGCCACATATTGGGCGATATTCAACACGAAGGCGGTTTTGCCCATGCTCGGGCGTGACGCGATAATAACGAGATCGGATGGCTGGAATCCAGCCGTTTTTTTATCGAGATCCAGAAAACCGGTCGGAACGCCGGTCACCAATTCCTTGCGTTCGTACAGTTGCTCAATCATCTTGATCGTGTCCATGATCATATCCCCGACCTTGGAGAAGGCCGGCCGAATCCGCTGTTCGGACACGTCAAAGATCAACCGTTCGGCTTCATCAAGAAATCGCTCGATGTCCTCCTGTCCGGTATAGGCCCGACTGACGATTTCTCCGGACACGGTAATCAAACTGCGCAGGACGGCCTTTTCTTTCACGATGCGCGCATAGTAGGCAATATTCGCCGCACTCGGCACCTTATCGCTCAGTTCGGCCAGGTAGGTGGCGCCGCCGATCTCCTGCAATTCGTTACGCGTCTTGAGGGCATCGGTTAACGTAATCAGGTCAATCGGTTCGCTCCGCTCGGTTAAGGCCAGCATGGTCAGAAAAATTTTCCGGTTCGTCTCGCGATAAAAATCATCCGGACCCATGACCTCAATCACCCGGTCGAGGGCGTGGGAGTCCAGCAGGATACCGCCCAGGACGGACTCTTCCGCTTCCAGGCTCTGCGGCGGCACTTTGCGTAAGGCATCTTCAAGCGTTGACACCGGACCTTGTCCTTCCTGCTGTCTGCGGACAGCACCCACAGGGCGGGGCGGCACACAAAGACTGCTTACTCGTCCAGCGTGTCCCGCACAAAAGTAAACAGGCGGGCCAGTTGGGTTAAACCGTGAGCGATGCGGGGTCCATACCAACACAGCGCCATACCATCCACACAGTAGCAGTGACCGCCGCGGCCGGCCGCGGTCTCCTGGAGTGGCGAGAGATGGACGAAATGCTTTTCCGCAAAGGGATAGGGCTCACTCGGGAGCAGAACGATCTGAGGGTCGGCCGCAACGACTTCATCCAGGCAGAGAGAGAAATAGCGTTCGTCCTGTGCGCGAAAGATATTCTCGCCACCACAGCGCCACAGCATATCATCGCTATACGTCTCGCGATTAAAGGACATCCAGGGCTTGCGCCAGATAGGACAAAATACGCGCAGCCGTTCGACGCTTTCGAGCCCGGCCGTGCTCTCTGCGTACTGCCGCCGGAGTGACAGCGCCAGCGTCCGGGCTTGCGCCTGGCAGCCGACGAGCGGGCCGAGCTGCTCCACCATCCGTATCCCCTCCGCGACCGTGCGCGGAGCGGTGACATACAGCGGCACCCCCCGTTTCTCCAACACGCTGAAGTCCTCCCGCCGATTCTCCTCATCGTTGACAATAACGAGGTCGGGCTCCAGGCGCTCAATCGTGTCGAGGTCAGGGTCTTTTGTCCCGCCAACGCGGGTCACACCTGCCAGCCCGTCGGGCGGATGGGTACAATAGGCCGTCACGCCGACAACCCGCTCGCCGGCCCCCAGCGCAAACACCGTCTCGGTAATACTCGGGACGAGCGAGATAATGCGCCGCGGCACCCGCGGGAGAACGACACAACGTTTATAGGCGTCCAGAAATTCCATCGTCTCGGATCAGGGTGGAAAGAGTAAACGTGTCCTCCTCTAAACATGCGATGCTGGACACATTTACTCTTTGCTCTGTTTGTCCTTCCCCTGCTGTATGATTGATTCTAGTTCTCGCCGTTCCTCTTGGGTGACTTCTTCGACGGCGGCGGCGTGGCTCTTTTCAGCAGCCGGCTGAGCAAGGCTCTGGCTGTGGGCCGTCGCCTGCTCTTCCTCAGGGCCGAACAGGCCAATCCGACGTAATTCTTCTTCCATTACAAAAATTGCACCGATAAACAGCACCAGCCCCACACACGCCATGAGGAGCATGAGTTTCGGGATCCACAGCCAGCGTCCCTTTTTACGCGTTGGTTTTGCCGGTCGAGTCTTTTTCTGCCGTGCCACGCTCTTGCCTCCTTACGGCTGCTGCGGAGAGCGGTTGATGACCGCTCGGACGGCATCCCATCCACTCCGCTGGTGCCAACCATCCACCCCATTATACCATTTCAAGCCAACGGATTGGAGACGCGTATTCCGAGCCGCAAGCGCGAACCATAAACGTGCGGTCCGACCATAGAACAGCTTGGTGGCAAAAGACAGCCGGGCCAGCTTCTTGCCCAACCACGCCTGGGCGAGCGTCCGGGTATAGGAGTCAAACGAGAAGTCTTTGGTCCGCAGTGCCATGCGGATGGCCCGCGCGGCAAAGGCTCCGTATTCAAGCGCAAAGGAAATGCCCTCTCCCATCAGCGGTTCGGCTCCTGCCGCATCGCCGACGAGCACTACATGCGGGGCGGCAAGCGGCCGTTTGGGAGCATAGCCATAGATGGGAAAGGCCCGCAGGCGGCGGGTGTGCCTGGCTGCCGTCGCGGTACTGCAGGCGTCGATTTCTGCGCTGAGGCACTCCTGGAGGGCCGCGTTTGAGAGAGAATTGACGCCCAGTGAATAAATACCGAGGTTCACATACGCAACCTGATCAATCAGACAGGGAAAGGCCCACAGATAGCCACGCAACCCGTCCTGGACGGGCAGAAAATTAAAGTCGTAGCGCTGCTGGACGAAGCCGTCCCAGTCTGTGTCTGAGACCGGGACATCGGCCATTATGGCTTTGCCGACTGGCTGGCGGGTCTGCCCGATCAATTGCCGCCGCACCCGGCTCCCGGACCCGTCCGCCCCGACCACAATCCGCGCGCGATAGGTCGTCCTTTCGGTCACCACTCGAATGCCGCCCGGCTCTCGAATCAGCTGGAGGACCCTTTCCCCCTGGCGGATTTCCGCTCCGCGCTCCGCAGCCGTGCGCACCAGTAAAAAATCGAACTCGTTTCGGCGAATGATGGAGCACATGCCCCCTTCTTCACACACGACCTCGTGTCGAGCTAAGACCTGGACACGAGTCCGGTTGACCTGAACGTGCGGAACGGTCAGCGGAATCTCTAAGGCGTTGAGACAGTCGAGGGCATGGGGGATGAGTCCCCCGGCACAGATCTTCTCGCGGGGATGAACGGCTTTGTCGAGCAGGAGAATACTGCGCGCGAACGAGGGGTCTAGCCTCAACAGATTGAGCGCGGTTGCGGTCCCGGCCGGGCCGGAGCCGATAATAATGACGTCAAAGCACTCCACAGCGGGGGAGCCGTCCGAAAGCGGCTGATTAGCCTTCAATCATGGCAACTTCTTCGGTCACGAACCAGACTAAATTGGGGTGATCGCTGAATTTCAGTTCGTCCGGTCGCACTTGGGCCAGGTAGTCCGAGTCGGCTAAAAAAGCCTCTACCGCGGCGTAATCGTCAAACCACAGTTCCGCAATACCGTCGAAGGGCGCGGCATTGTGCTCGTACGCCTGCGGGATGGTATGACTCTGGACATATTTCCGAATATACCGCCGCAGCCCTGGGATGCCCTTCACCAGACTTCCGTGCTGGGTCCGCCAGTAGTCGTGGAACTCCTCGACAGCCATGCCGGGCTTGCGTTTTACACAGACGACAAGTTTGACCATACTCCCCCCTTATCAGACGTGTGATGCATATTCCCAGGAACTCGCGCTCGCCAGACACGCTGAGGCCGCCGGGTGGGTGCCTTTTTGCATCACACGTACCAGACGGGGCTCGCATCCCCGCCTAGAGACCCGACCGCGGTTCGACATTGGCCCAAATCCAGTCCACAATTTCTTGGGTGCTGGCTCCGGGGGTAAACACTTTTTTCACCCCGACTTGCGTCAGTCCGGGCATATCGTCTTCCGGGACGATGCCTCCACCAAAAACAGCCACATCCTCGGCTCCACGTTCTTTGAGCGCGCCCAGAATAGCGGGGAAGAGGGTCATATGCGCGCCGGAAAGAATGCTTAGCCCAACGGCGTCCACGTCTTCCTGCACGGCCGCCTCGGCGATCATTTCGGGCGTCTGATGTAGGCCGGTGTAGATCACCTCAAAGCCGGCGTCTCTGAGCGCGCGGGCAATAATCTTTGCGCCGCGGTCATGACCATCGAGTCCGGCTTTTGCCACCAGGATGCGGAGTATTTTTTCTTCGGACACACCAACCTCCATAGGGAAGGGATTGAGGGTTAGGGGTTAGGGGTTAGGGATTGGGGGTTAGGGATTGGGGGTTAGGGGTTGGCTTTCCCCAGACCCCAGTTCCCAACCCCCTTTTCTTTACAGCCAGGCAGGGTCTTGATAGACGCCAAACACCTCACGATAGACATCGGAGATTTCGCCCACCGTACAGTGCGCCTTGACAGCATCAATCAGGACCGGCATCAGGTTCTGTCCGTTCCGCGCCGCGGCATGGACCCGGCCAAGCTGTTCTTCGGCTGCGGCCCGGTCACGCGCCTGTTTGACCTGTGTGACCAGGGCAATCTGGCTGCGCTCCACTTCCGGATCAATCTTGAGGATTTCCAGCGGTCGTTCTTCTTCAACCGTGTGCGAATTCACCCCAACGATCACCTTCTCTCTGGCATCCAGCTGTTGCTGATAGCGATAGGCCGCATCGGCTATTTCCTTTTGCGGAAAGCCGATATTGATCGCCCGGATAATACCGCCGAGTTCGTCAATTCGGTCGATATAGGCGAACGCCTCTTTTTCCATACGGTCCGTCAGGGCTTCGATGGCCCAACTGCCGCCCAGCGGATCAACGAAGTTGGTGACCCCGCTCTCTTCCGCAATGATTTGCTGGGTGCGCAGCGCGACCGTGACCGACTCTTCGGTCGGGAGGGCCAGGGTCTCATCCATGGAATTGGTATGCAGCGACTGGGTGCCACCCAGGACGCCCGCCAGGGCCTGAATCGCCACCCGCACGACGTTGTTGACCGGTTGCTGAGCGGTCAGGCTGACACCGGCCGTCTGGCAATGCGTCCGCAGCAGCAGCGAACGGGGATTCTTGGCGCCAAAGCGCTCCTTCATGATCGTGGCCCACATCCGGCGGGCCGCTCGCAGTTTGGCGATTTCTTCAAAAAAGTCGTTATGGATATCAAAGAAAAAAGACAGCCGCGGGGCAAATTCGTCAACATCGAGCCCGCGTTCTATGCCGGCTTGGACATAGCCGATACCGTCGGCCAGGGTAAAGGCCAATTCCTGGACCGCGGTCGAGCCGGCTTCGCGGATGTGATAGCCCGAAATCGAGACGGCGTGCCAGCGCGGCACCTCCTTGGCACAGAATTCAATCATGTCGGTGACAATACGGACGGCTGGTTCGGGTGGGCAAATCCACTCTTTCTGGGCAATATACTCCTTGAGCATATCGTTCTGAATCGTCCCGCTGATCTGACTGCGGGGGATGCCCTGCTTATCGGCCACCGCAATATACATGGCGAGCAAAATACTGGCCGTGCAGTTCACCGTCATCGAGGTGGAGACTTTATCGAGCGGAATGTCCCGGAACAGGCGCTCCATGTCTTGTATGGTCGAGACCGACACGCCCTCGCGACCAACCTCGCCCAGTGAGCGCGCATGGTCCGCGTCATAGCCCATCAGCACCGGCATATCAAAGGCGGTTGACAGGCCGGTCTGGCCCTCGGACAACAGCAGCTTAAAGCGTTTATTCGTATCCTCAGGCGAGCCAAACCCGGCGAACTGCCGCATGGTCCAGTAGCGGCCCCGATACATACTCGGGTAGACCCCACGGGTGTAGGGGTATTCCCCCGGATAGCCTATCCCTTCGAGGTTTGAGCCGTTGAGGTCGTCCGGCGTATAGACGGGCTCAATCTCCATGTCGGATACGGTCGAGAACCGCTGCGAACGTTCCTCCTGATGAGGATATTTGTCATTCAACCATTCTTGCTTACTCATGCTTCCTCCGAAAGAACCAACCGTCTCTCCAGCCTATTCGCTCTGAAGAGTGAACGTGTCCAGCATTTCATATCTAATGGGAGGACACGTTTACTCTTTATGTCCCAAGTCCTTTTGGGAGCAACAAATTTTAGGCTACATAGCACGACCAACCCGCCCGGAATAGGGGAGCGCCCATCTTATTTTCCAATAAATTTCGCCGCTCGTTTTTCAAGAAACGCGGCCATCCCTTCGGCCTTGTCCTGCGTCGCAAACGTCAGCCCGAATGCCTCGGTTTCAAAACGACAGCCATTCACAATATCCATATCAATCCCGGCGTTAATGGCCACCTTTGCCTGCTGAATGGCAATGGGCGGCTTTGTAGCCAGCTTATGGGCGAGGGCTTTTGCCTCCTTCACACACTCGGCCGCAGGCACGACGCGATTGGCCAGGCCGTAGCGCAACGCCGCCTCGGCATCAATCATATCCCCAGAGTAGATCAGTTCCCGGGCCAGCGGCAGCCCGATACGACGCGCCAGGCGCTGGGTGCCGCCAAAGCCGGGAATGACCCCGAGATTGATTTCAGGCTGACCGAACCTGGCCGTGTCTGCGGCAATAATCATATCACAGGCCAGGGCGAGTTCTATGCCGCCCCCCAGGGCAAAGCCATTGACCGCGGCAATCACGGGAATGGGCATCTCCTCAAGTGTCCGCGCCACGCGGAGTCCCAAGGCCGCAAAGGCCTTCCCCTCCAAAGGGGACATCGAGACCATCGCCGAGATATCCGCCCCGGCAACAAAAGCGCGGTCGCCCGCGCCGGTCAGCACCAGACAGCGCAGCCCGGCATCCTGCTGGACCGCGTCCAGGCAGTCGGCAATCTCATCCAGGGTGGCGGGGTTCAGCGCATTCAGGCTCTTGGGACGATTGACGCGCACAATGCCAATCGCATCTTCTTTTTCAAACACGATATTTTCATACGTCATATTAATACTCCGGCTGCTCCTCAAAGTGGTGCAAGGTGTTGAGAAAGCGGATGGTCCGGCTCTTTGAGCGCATCACCACCGAATGCGACTCGCCCCCCCCAGGAAAAAACCGCACCCCGCGCAGATAGTTGCCGGTTGTCACCCCGGTTGCGGCAAAGACCACGCTGCCTCGGGCGAGTTCTTCGGCCGTATATTTTTTCCGAATATCGTCCACTCCGCTCTCACGCAGCTGTTCAAATTCGGCCGCATTCCCCGGCTGGAAGCGCGCCTGTATCTCCCCGCCCAGACACCGCAGGGCCGCCGCCGCCAAAATGCCCTGGGCGGCGCGTCCCGTGCCAACCAACAGGTCTATCCCGGACTCCTCCCGCGTGGTGGCCAGGGCCGCCGACAGGTCCCCATCACTGATCAGGGTGACATGCACGTCGATGTCGCGCAGTTCGTGCAGCAGCTTGGCATGGCGCGGCCGGTCTAGCATGACCACCCCCAGATTCTGCGGTTTGATCCCCTTCACGGCGGCCAGGGCGGTCAGATTGTCACCCATCGACTTATCCAGATCAATCACCCCGCGGCCCCACGGTCCGACCGCAATCTTCTCCATATACACATCGGCGGGACAGCGTAGAAAGCCGCCTTCTTCGGCAACCGCAATGGCCACAATCGCATTCGGCGCGCCGAGCGCGCAGGTGGTTGCCCCTTCAAGCGCATCGACGGCGACCTCAATGGTCGGGCCCGTCCCCGTCCCGAGCACTTCGTCGACGTACAGCATCGGCACCGAATCTTCGTCTCCTTCGCCCAGGACGAGCTGGCCCCTGAACTCGATATCAGGGAACAGCCGGTGCATGGCCTCCACAGCGGCGGCGTCGGCAACCGCCTCATCTCCCCGCCCCATATGGGCGGCTGCGGCTAAAGCCGCGGCTTCTGTCACCCGAACGAATTCAAGCGCGAGGTTCCGATCCATGCCGACTCTCTTTGTTTCTCCCGATCTCACTTACACCAAGGCCCGCACCTGGCCGCGAATCACGTGCTCCATCAAACGCCAGGCCTCAGCCACGAACACCTGCGTCGCCTTGGCACACGGTTCATTATAGCCCATAGCCGGAGACGCTGGCGTGCGGTCATGCGACGACAGCACGGCAAACGGGACGGGGTCGGACGAATGGGTCTTGATCGCGACGGGCGTGGCATGGTCGGGCATCAGCAGGATGGTCCACTCGGGAAAAGCGGTCAGACCCGCCAGGATCGTCCCAACGACTTTCTCATCAAAATCCTCGAGCGCCTGGACCTTTTTATCAGCCGCACCCATATGACCGGCCTCGTCCGTTGCCTCAACGTGCAGGAAGAGGAAATCCTTATCACGCAGAGCGGCCAGACCATATTCGGCCTTGCCGAGATAATTCGTATCAAGAAAGCCGGTCGCGCCGGGCACCTGGATCACCTCCAGCCCGGCCAGGACACCGATGCCGCGGACCAGATCAACCGCGGAAATGACCGAACCACTGAGACCAAAGCGTTCGGCGATCGTCGGCACGGCAGGCCGGCGGCCCTGTCCCCACAGCCAGATCGACGAGACCGGCTTATGCCCCTCGGCCTGACGCCTGGCATTAACCGGATGCTGAGCACAGATCTCCCGGGCACGCTGCATCAGCGCGCACAGTTGCGCGCCGCCGTCGCCTTGGGGCCAATACTCCTGGACGGCTTGACCGGTAATATCGTGCGGGGGCGTGGTGGCCATCTTTTCCTTGCCCCCGTGCCAGACCAGCAGATGTCGATAACTCACGCCGGGATAAAAGGAAAACTCAGCGCCGCCCAACTCGCGTTGAAGCGTCCCAATCAACTCGGCCGCGTCGGCGCTGGGGATGTGGCCGGCCGCAAAGTCGAGCATGGTTTCGGTTCCGTCGGCGGCACGGCCCAGGGTCACCAGATTGCACCGAAACGCAATATCTTCCGGCCCCAGGTCCACCCCCATACTGGCCGCCTCAAGAGGCGAGCGTCCGGTGTGGTATTGACGCGGGTCATAGCCGAGCAAACTCAGGGTGCCGACGTCGCTGCCCGAGGGATAGCCCTCGGGAATCGTCTGGGTGAGGCCATATATGCCGTGGGACGCAATATGGTCCATATGCGGCGTCCGCGCGTACTCAAGCGGCGTTTTCCCGCCGAGTTCATCGACCGGCCAGTCCGCCATGCCATCACCTTGGAGAATGATATATTTCATACGTCTCACCCATCTAGGAATCCGTACACAGGAGCTGCCTGCCGGCGCTCGAGCGCGCCGAAAATCGCAGCCCGGGCACTGTGATAATCGGCCGGCGATTCAATCGGCGTATTGGCAGCGTGCGCGGCCACCCCGCGCAAACGTCCCTCATGGTAGCGCCGCTTAAAGTCGGTAAACTTGAGCCCATGGGCCGTGGATATCACCACCACCCGTTCGTGTGACCGGATCTGCCCGCTACGCGCCAGTTTCCGCAGGACGGCGAGCGCCACGCCCGTGTGCGGGCAGTTGAACAGCCCGGTCAAATCCGCCAGGGCGGACGCCTCGGCCAGCTCGGCTTCGCTGGCCTGCTCAACAATGCTATCGAAGGTCTGCAGGACCCGAATGGCTTTGTGTACACTGACCGGGTTGCCGATCTGAATGGCGGACGCCAGGGTTTTTTTGGCTTTGACCGGACGGTATTTTTCAAAGCCGGTGGTAAAACTCTTGTATAAGGGATTGGCGCGTTCGGCCTGAGCACACACCAGACGGGGCAGGTGGTCTATCATCCCGAGTTCCTGCATGAGCAGGAAGCCCCGCCCGATCGCCGTGACGTTGCCCAGATTTCCGCCGGGGACGATCACCACATCCGGGACCTCCCAGTCAAACTGCTGCACAATCTCAATCGAGATGGTCTTCTGCCCCTCAAGCCGCAGACTGTTCATCGAGTTGGCCAGATAGATGTTTTCCTTGGTACACAGCTCACGCACGACCCGCATGCAGCCGTCAAAATCGGCATCGAGCGACAGGGTCAGCGCCCCGTTGGCCATGGGCTGAATGAGCTGGGCGGTAGACACCCGATTGCGGGGTAGAATCACGATAGCCGGGATGCCAGCCGCAGCGCAGTAGGCGGCCAGGGCGGCCGACGTATCGCCGGTTGAGGCGCACGCCACCGCGGGAATGGACACGCCGTCGGCAATCATTTGCTTGACCATGGAGACCAGCACCGTCATGCCCAGGTCCTTGAATGACCCGGTGTGGGAGTTGCCACACTGTTTGACCCACAGATCGTCGATACCGATGTGGCGTCCGAGTCGCTCGGCCCAGAACAGATTGGTGCCGCCCTCATAGGTGGAAACGATGTTTGCGTCGTCAATAGCCGGACACACCATTTCTTTCTTGCCCCACACCCCGCTGCCATACGGGTAGAGGGTGCGTCGATAGCGCTCGTCAAACAGACGCCGCCATTCTTGGGGCGGGCGCGTCTTGAGGGCGGCGATATCGTGCTGCACATCCAATAGCCCGCCGCAGGTCGGGCAGTAGTACAGGATCTCGTTGAGCGGATTTTCACCCGGACAGCCGGTCGCACAGCCAAACCAGGCCCGAAACGGAGACGGGTTGGGGGCCGTCAGGGGAAGAGCGGGAGCGGCTGTCATCGCGCTGTGTGTCATAGCTGTCTCTGACCGGTTTTTTCCCTCGGGTCCGTTGCGTTAGCCAAGACTCTCCTCAATGCGAACATACACCGACTTGCCCTGTACGATGGGCAAGCGGTCGACTAAGGTCATAGCCGCCTTCAAATTCCGTTCGGGCGCGGCATGCGTGCGCATGACCAGGGGCACGGTATTATCGCCCTCGCTCCGCCCGCGCTGAATCACCGAGGCAATGCTGATGTCCTGCTCGCCTAAAATTCCGCTGATCTGGGTGAGCACCCCAGGACGGTCAACGGCCATGAAGCGTAGATAATACTCGCTCACCAACTCATCCATAGGCCGGACGGCGGCCGGCTTCAGCTCCGTCCAGGCACAGCCCAGCGGCGGCTGGGGCGGCTGTTGCTTGGTCTGCGCCCGCGCGCTCTCAACCACGTCGGATAAGACCGCCGCCGCGGTCGGCAAACTGCCCGCCCCTTGTCCGAACTGGAGGGAAGAGCCCAGGGCTTCCCCCTGCGTGAAGATGGCATTATACGCGCCGCCCACACCCGCCAGCAGACTGTCCTGCGGAATCATGGTCGGATGGACCCGGGCTTCCAGCCCGCCGGATTCTTCCTTGGCAATCGCCAGCAGCTTGATCGCGTAGCCGAACTCGCGCGCAAAGGCGATATCGATCTGGTCGAGCTGCCGAATCCCCTCGGTATACACGGCGTCGACCGGCACCCGCACGCCAAAGGCGAGCATGATGAGCAGCGTCAGTTTCTGGGCAGCGTCAATGCCATCCACATCCATACGCGGGTCGGCTTCCGCCAGGCCCAACTCTTGGGCGCGGTGCAGGACGGGCGCAAACTCGGCGCCGTCCTCACTCATCGTCGCCAGGATATAATTACAGGTGCCGTTCACAATCCCGAACAGTGCCTTGTTACGGTCGGCGACAAAGCCTTCCCGCAGCGTCCGAATAATCGGGATGCCACCGGCCACGCTGGCTTCAAACCCCAGGCGTACCCCGTGCGCTTCGGCGGCGGCAAACACCTCGTCGCCGTGGAGAGCCAGCAGGGCTTTGTTGGCCGTCACCACGGCTTTGCCCCGCGCCATCGCTTCCAGAACCAGAGAGCGGGCGGGGTCGGTGCCGCCAATGAGTTCCAGAACGATATCGACCTCGGCATCCTGCACGACGCTCCACGGGTCGGCCGATAAACGCACACCGGGCAGAGGCGGGTGCGGCTTTGTGGCGATGCTCCGACTCGCAACGTGGACCAGTTGCAGGGGCGCGCCTATTTTTCGCGCAAACGCCTCGCGCTGCCGGTCCAGGAGTTGGACCACACCGGAACCAACCGTCCCCAGGCCAACGAGACCAAGCTTGACACCCTCCCTCGCCATTATACCGCTCGAAGCTTTTTGCCCGCCGGCTCGGCCCGTCCTGAGCCTGTCCTGAGCGGAGTCGAAGGGCCAGGTCGAAGGGCTGGGGCACTAACGCCACCAAAGGCTTTGCGGATGCCGCGGATCGCCTGCCGGGTCCGATGCTCATTCTCGATCAGCGCAAAGCGGACGTAGTCTTCTCCATACGGCCCGAAACCGATTCCTGGAGACACCGCGACTTTGGCTTCCGTCAGAAGAAATTCGGCAAAGGCCATGGAGCCCATGGCCCGCAGCGGCTCCGGGATTTGCGCCCAGACAAACATCGTGCCTTTGGGTTTGGGGATCTGCCAACCCACCCGCTCCAGGCCGTCGATCAGGACATCGCGGCGGAGCCGATAGCGCTGGCGCATATCTTCCACGCAGTCCTGGGGACCGTTCAGAGCATGAATCGCGGCGATTTGAATCGGCTGGAAAATACCGTAGTCAAAATAGCTTTTGAGCCGGCCCAAGGCCATGATCGCTTCGGGATTGCCGCAGGCAAAGCCCACCCGCCAGCCCGGCATATCGTAGGATTTCGACAGGGTAAAAAACTCGACGCCGATCTCTTTTGCACCGGGCACCTGCAGGAAGCTCGGCGGCCTATACCCATCAAAAAAGAGGTCGGCATAGGCGAAGTCGTGAATGACAAACAATTTATGCTCGCGGGCGAATTCCACCACGCGCGTAAAAAATTCGAGGTCCACAACCGCCGTGGTCGGATTATGCGGGAAGCTCAGCAGCAGGACCTTGGGCCGCGGCCAACACTGCTGGACCGTTTCCTGAAGCGAGGTAAAGAAGTCTTCCCCCGGTCGGAGCGGAACGACCCGCAAATCGGCGTTGGCCATGACAATCGAATACTGGTGAATGGGATAGGTCGGACTCGGGCATATGGCCACATCACCCGGACCGAGAATCGACAGCGCCAGATGGGATAAACCCTCTTTCGAGCCAATGGTCACAATGGCTTCGGACTCGGGATCAAGCTCCACCTCAAAGCGGCGTTTATACCAGTCGCAGATCGCCAGGCGCAGCTTATACAGCCCGCGCGAGGTCGAATAGCGATGATTCTGCGGCTTGGCCGCGGCCTCCACCAGCTTGTCCACCACGTGTTGCGGAGACGGATGGTCGGGATTGCCCATCCCGAAATCAATAATATCCTCCCCCGCCCAGCGTGCCTCCATTTTCATCTTATCCAGGGTGGCAAACAGATAGGGCGGCAGCCGTTTAATCCGTGGAAATTCCATAGTGTCTCAGCTCGGGGGAGACAGGCCGTTCAGCCCATCTCCGGCAGGGCCTCCATTACTGCTAAGGATATAGGGGATTTACCGAAACCGGTCAAACCACCGGGAGCGTAGTCCCGGCCTCGATATCTATAGAGAGAAGGGGCAGAACTCCTCCAGCTTCGCCCCTCATCATGCCGCTGATTTCTTGACCTTTGCGATTTGTCGCGTCGCCAGGGCAAGAGTGGCTAATTCACGGACCTCTTTCCAACAATCGGAGAACCGCAGGGCTTCGACCGTCCAATTTCTGGCATTCGCTTCGCCACTCATTTGGTCGAGTTGTCGGTCCAAAGATCGGAGCGCCGAAAGTTCGTCCTGCGTGAGCGCGTTCTGAGACTCTGCTTCGGTGATAATCCAGCACGTGTCATCGTAGTCGAGCGCGAGTTCGTCAACCGCTCGGCTATCTCCGCTGGCTTCGAGAATTGCAAGCTGCTCGCTCGCAGGCAGGGCGAGGTTCAGTACAGCGTCCCACAGGGTTGAAAGCTGAACCTCTAATTCTAATGATGATGACTCTGCCATCGTACAAACCCTCTTTAAGATTCTGACCCAGCTCGAATAATTTCTGACCTCCCGTTGGGATTACTCACACGCCAATATGGCTCTGGTCCGTGATGGCCCCCGCCCGGGTGCCAACGAATCACACGCCCGGTTGCCCGCTCTCCGCTCGCTATATATTCGCGCAGGACCCATCCCTGACCTTTACGAGAGCCCTTACGTAGTTTCTCAATTTTCCAGTTTTCTGGCACCGCTCCTAAAAGCTCTTGGACTTCGGCGGGAGTCTTCTCCATGAGCAAGTGAGGATTTTCCAGGATGTCCGCAACCGATTCGATATTTTTGGCGACCTTCTCCATGCTTTGCGTGAGGCGCTAAGTCCTGAGGCCACTTTCATCGATGGTACGATTTTCTTCGCTCTTTTCAATAGTCCCGCAGGTCGGATTACGCCCCACTAATCCGACGTTTCTTTTTTCACTGGACGATAAAACTTCCCCCGGACGGCATCGCTCCAGTCTGTGGCCTCCGGGATATCGCTCGTATCAATGTCTTCGTCCGGCAGGGCCTCCAAAACAACTAGGTCGTCTTTTGTCGCAGGGGAATCTGTTTTAGCCTTCCGCATCACGTTCACGTAGAATTCCTGAATCACCTGCGTGCTGAGAATTCCAGCGCGGTCTTGCCATAAACTCCGGACGAGTTCCTTTGCTTGTTTGTGTTTCGTCCCTGCTCCCCTATCATGGGCGTAGACAAGGATGTTGATATCAACAAAACACCTAGCGCTCATGGAGTTCGTCTCGTGAAACAGGGGGTGTCCAGCCGAGATTGAAACCGTGCTCCAGCCTTGTCAATGCACGACGCTTTGCCCGCTCGTATCCCTTATCGCGCCGAACAAGGGCCTCTAGCTGATCTGTCAGCAAACGGCTGACGGAAGTCCCTTGCTTTGCCGCCAAAACTTTGGCCTCTCTAATGAGATCGGCATCAAGCTGTAATGTCAGGTTTGTTTTCATCACTCTATTTTAGCAGGCTAGAGTAACAACATCGATAAGTCCCGTAGGGCGGGTGAGCAGAAGGCGTAAGCCTACATGTTCGGGCGGACCGTATCGGAGGTCATTTCTTCCCGCTGCTTTTTCCTATCTTGGGGGGAGGCGGCGGTTTTGTCGGAGAGAAATCGCTGGCTAGCGGCTGATAACCGCCTATAACGCGCCTGGGTTGGAGACCGTCTTTCCTATGGGCAGTACGGGAAGATGGGACCGCTTTCTTATTCTTACCCATTCTATTTTCTCCTGAGGGCTATCCAGCCAAAACTCTACCGTTTTAACCTCGCCGGCAACTCCGTCTCAGATCACCTGATACGGAAGTGGTTCCGTACCGCCAACAAGAACAGAAAGATCAGAACTACAGAGAATAGAGTCTGTATTATGCCTAAAACGACTACAGAATCAGGAACTATCGGCTGAAACGGATCACAACTAGCTACGCCATAAAGGCGGGCGTACAACCCTGGCAGTCCGCCGCTGAAACTTGAAACTGCCGGTAGACTTTTGTGTAGAGACAACAAGAACGCAGCCTGCCAGGATTCATCACCCCCGTAAGCATAAGCAAATCCCAATAGCACTATGAACCATGCTATTAGCGGACGGCTCAGTGATAGACCGAAATTCGATAAAAGTTGATAGAACACGCCAAGCCAGAAAGATGCGTGCCAATACCTATCTGTCACCCCGCGCCGGGCCAGCAACTCACCCCGGAAGAAAAGTTGTTCGCTCGTGTGGTCATGGCCTTGTGTCGCCAATCGTTTCAGCGCGCGCCAGCGCCCTTCTCTCTCTGAATCGCCCTTTGTGAAGAATGCCTTGAGCTTGTCCCAGTGGGATAATTGTGGCCCGATCTTGACGTTATCCAGACGCGGCGCCTGCACAAAGGTTGCCTGCTGAAAATCGGGCACTTCCAGGAATTCCGCGTCGGTCATTGTAAATGCGGAGTCTCCTTGAACGGCCTTGAAATCCGCTTCGGCGCAAAATGTTGCATTGGAAAAGCTCGTACCGTGCTCGAAGGTGGAAAGCTCGAACCTAGCGATCCCCCTGAAGGTTGCCTGCCAGAATATGACGTCATCCGTGAATCTCGTCTCTTGGAACTGAGCGCCTCCCTTGAAGGTCGCTCCATTGAATACAGTGGCGCTCCTGAAGGTCGCTCCATTGAACTCGGCGTCTCCCTTGAAGGTCGCCCCCTGGAACAGAGTGAAACCTTTGAAGGTCGCCTCCTTGAACGCCGCCTCGTTCTCGAATCTCGCCCACCCGAAATCCACGTCTCCCTCGAAGGTCGCCTTATTCAACTGAGCCCTGCCCTTGAAGGTCACGCGTTCAGAATAAACCGGACCCTTGAAAGTCATCTCCTCGAACTCAGCAGCCCCCTCAAAGACCGCGTGTTCAAAATAAACCGAACCCTTGAAGGCCACCTCCTTGAACCTAGCGCCGCTCAGGAATCTCGCCTTATCGAATCGAGCGGCACCCATGAAGGTCACCCCGATGAATAAAGCGTAACCAGGAAAAACAAATCCTGAGAAATCTGCATCATGAAAGGCGTGAGATACGAAACTCGCCCCCGCTGCATCCCTCCACTCTGGGCTATCGTTACGCTTATCCAACATCTTCTTGGCCCAGGTGTTCCAAGCCTCCTTACCTTGCGAGTAAAGCGCGAGAGTTTCTTCCTTGTTCATATTTGATTCTCGTCCTCGAACATGTCGTCCTCAGCCGTATCGTCGGCTTCCGCGTCGCTCATTCGACCTGCTTTTCTTCCTCACTGGGAACGCGGGCATCTTGCCCGCTCCCGAAGCAGGCTGGAAGCCTGCGCTCCCAGATGGCGACACGGGTATCGTCGCGAGTTCCCTCACCCCTCAACCCTCGCGTCCGGCTGTCCCGCTGTCAGCGCATTCAGCCACGCCAAACACAAATCACGCGAGCGGTAGCGGCCATAGGTCGCCGTTTCCTGGCGTTCGACAATGGGGAAGGTGGAATAGACGTAACGCACATCATCGCGGTCAGTAACGCCGTACAAATGAAAGAACACCGCGTCGAGCTTGGCCCGCAGGCGCAACCGGCGTTCCTCGTCCCACACGAACGGCGGCTTGGCGTTGCCCAGCGTATCCACATAGCCCAGGTCGCGGGCGAACGGGGCCATATCGTGGGCGGTGTAGGTGAGTTCCAGCGCGGCCTCGCGGACAATCTCGGCGGCGGTCTTGGGACCGAAACGGACCGCTTGGAAAAGATTGAGCGGAACGACAGGCATCTGTTCCAAAACGTACCACGTAAAATGGGTTGCCGGCACTTTTTGCCGCGCCACGAAGTCGAACGGCGCAGCATTCAGATTCGCGACAATCAGGCTTGCCTGAGACGCCATATCATCGACGCCAGCAAAGAACGGGAGTACGGGAAGCGTATGTCCCGCACCGGCACGCGGGATGATAGCCGAAATCATCGTCCGCATATTGGTGGCGGCGGTAATGTCCTTGAACGCAATGACCCACTGGCTCTGCCAGGACCAGCGCGCCGCATCGTCTATCACATAGTAACGCGGTTTCGGGCTGCGACTAAAATCCGTCTTCTCTGAGACCGGAATGGCTTCCTGCTGACCGGGACGGAAGAGGTTTTCCTGGTTTAAGGTCGTATCAGAGGCGCGATGGTCGAACGCCTGCACCATCTTGCCTTCGTACAGCGGCACCCATTCTCCGCTCGGACTGTCAAAGCGGTTACCACCAATGGACCACGCGCCCTCCCTTTCTTCCAACTCTTCCGGCGTGCGGAACAGGCCGGAATCATTCGCCATATGAAACATCGTTGAGTATTTCACCGGCCACGCTTTGACTTCTTCGCCGCCGGAACGATCTACCAGAACCGGCAGGCGTTCGTAGATTGCGGTCGTCAGCTTGGCATCGCGGCTCGTGCGGAATATGGGCGCAGTGCCAGTGTTCGGATTGACACGGGCGAAGTCCTCGGCGGTCAGTGGAAAGCATCGATCACCGTCGTTGAGCTCGGCTATGCTGTGAAGATAGAAGGCGCAATTGGCGGGGTCTTCAACCGGCGATGGGCTAGCAACAAAGACGCAAAACTTGAAGGACGCATGAACGTCGGGAAAGAAAACTTTTTTGTTCTCGAAATCGTAGAGCGCCTTCAGTTTTCCCGCCGTTGCCACGCCCTGAAAAAACACGGCTGCGGTCTTGTCCGACGCAATGCCGGACGGCACGAGTAATCCGACCATGCCCTTTGGCTTGACCAGCGTCATGGCCCGCTCGACAAACAGCGAGTACAAATTCACGTCGCCACGCGACAACAAGGGGTAATCACCACAGGTTCGCACCATACGTGCCGCAGACGCCGCACGCTCGCTAGCCCTGTCAAAATCCCGGCTCAGCGGGTCACCTTCCTCCTTTAACGCAGCGATCATGTGTTTGCGATCCGCGGCGCGTTGCGCCAAGGCAATCGCGGGGCGACGGGCCGCGAACCATTCGACCTGTTGCAGTTTAATGCGATCCCAGGGCGGGTTGCCGATCACCGCGTCAAAGCCGCCGTCCGGCTCTACGTTTTTCAGATTCGTCCAAACGCCGGGAAACGCGGCCTGCCAGTTCAGAAAGCGCTCTTCGGCCATGAGACCACGCGCCCGTTCCAACAGCCCGGCGAACCGTTGGCCGTCGGGTGTAGCAGTCGAGACGGCGCACCGCCCCTGAGCAATATCGAGCGGGTCGCCCAGGCGGCCCTCGAAAAAAGCGTGCAATGCGGCGGTGTCGTCACGGTCCTTTACGTCCAACCAGTCGAACGCATGCAGGAGCGACAGAAACGCGTCGAGCGGCGCGGTCATAGCCTCCACTTGCGCAAAGGTCTGCGCGGACTGCTGCGCCTCGGCAATCTCGGCATCCGTCAGGTGCTCAACAACCTGCATGGCGTTGGCCGCGGCCGCTGCCCGGTTCACCGGCTCATGGATGAACAGCCCATGACCGCCGGAACTCATCTTCTCTATGCCCTGGCGCGCCCAGCAGCCGAACAGACTGTTACCGCAGCGTAAGTGGTGGTCCAGAAAACTCAGCGGTGCCCCCACGGTGAAGGTATGCAGCCAGAGCGACACCTTGGCCAGTTCGACGGCCATCGGGTTTTTGTCCATACCGTACACGCAGCGCTTGAGCACCATGCGGCGAATGATATGGCGGTCGTCAAGCTGTTCCGCGTCTATGGTCCAGCCGCGCTCCCGCGCGTTGGTCAGGATGCGAGTACGAATATCGTCAATGCGGTCGGTCAGTGGGGAGACATAGCCGTCGGTTGCGGCCTCGGCTTCAGCCATGGCCGTAATCACCTGGTCGGCCAGATAGTCCACCAGACCGACCAGGAAAGGGCCGGAACCCATAGCCGGGTCGCAGATTTTCAGTTCAAGCAACTGCTCAGCAGGGTCAACCCGCTTGAGTGCTTTCCGCTTGAACCCGTCGCTCACCCGGCTCCGCGCGTACTTGGCCACGGTATCGGTAAACATGTCCAGGCGAGCCTGCACAAGCGGATCGACCGTTTCCCGGACAATCAGGCCAACCAAGTCAGCCGGGGTGTAATAACTACCAGAGTCCTTGCGGGCGAACACGTTGAGCCGAACGGTAATCTGGCCATTGTCACGAACCACCTCATGTTCGATCAGGCGTTCGTAGATCGAGCCGAGCTGCTGCACGCTCAGGTCACGGTAGTTGATGTAGCGCCGACCATCTTCCGTCTGCTCAAACGATAGTGCGTCAATCACGTCAGCTATGACCTCATCATCCAACTGAATAGTGCCCAGCAGTGGCGTGCGCTGTTGATCGAACAGGCCACCGTTATAGGGCGGGAGGCCAATAGAGGCATCGCCTTGGTCAATCAACCGGCACAGGTTGCCGATGGTTGACCAATAGAGGGTCGCGCTGGCCGAAAAAGTATCATTCTGGCTCTTACGGCGTTCGACGTCGCCCCGCACCTTGCGCAGGCTGTAATCGTCGTAGCGGGAGTCCCGTACCGGTAGCAGGTCGCGGTCTTCGGCATAGAGGATAAACAGCAGCCGGTAGAGCAAAATCAAAGCCGCATCGCGCACTTCAGACAGGGGCGCGTCGGGTGCCCTTTCGGCAATGGCTTGGGCCAGCTTGGGAAAGACCTACTTGAAAACCAGCTTGGACAAATCAGCAGCTACCCGCTCTTCGTAGAACCGACCCTCGTCAAGGGCACGCTGATGCAGGCTGCGCGGGTCTGCGGTGTCCGGGTCGGGCAGAAAGGCAACACGGCGAAAAAAGAGCAAAAACAGCTTGAGGCAGTGCCGACGGTCGGCCTCGGATAGCGCAAACAGGCCGTCGTTATGGCCGGGCAGATTCAGAACCACGGCCAAGTCAAGCTCAAAGAACTGTTCCGACACGGACCGCGCCCCCGAATAATACAACCGCCACTTGGCGCCGTTGGTGAGAATACCCCAGCGGAGGTGTCCGGCAGTCAGGTCATCCACCCGCCGCAGGTAGCGGAGCATCTGGGTCGAGGGTGCGGTCTGCTCGCTTGCACGCCCAGACCGGCGGTCGAGCGGGCGTTGCCAACGCTTGGACTCGACCACGACTAAGCCATACTCGTAGCGTTGCAATTCCTGTCGGCAGCGGTTGGCACGGTCCTTGGCCGTTTCGTCGACAAAGAGCAAACCGTCAGGCACATCGTCCCGACCGCGAGGTGAGAGATTCTGCTGGCGCAGGCTGGCTGTCCAGTCTAAGGCTCCGAGTACCGGCCAGATCAGATCGTCTTCAGTCTGACTCTCGTTGGGGGTGAGGGCCGTCGGGAAGCGGTCGAAGACGCCCCGCAGTGCACGTTCAAATTCGTCCAGTGCTGCATCGTCAAAAGCCTGCCAGTCGGATAACTGCGAGATGGATTCTGTCAGAAAATCGCGGGCAAACAGACTGCCCTTTACCGCACTCTCAATGTTCATATGCCCAGGTTCCTTGTGTCGTTATGGCTTGTATTTTTTCACGGTGAATTATATCGAGACAACATGACAACTGACGAGGGGCGTATATTCCGAGCCCATCGGAAACGGCTGGCCAGAGAAGCCAAGGCGCTGATCGCCGAGCAGGCCAGCGTGGAGCAATCATTCAGTCCCAGCGATCCGCCTCCACCCTCGGTTCCAACAGTAAACGAGAACGGAGAATTGATTGGGGAGGAACCACGGCGCAAGTCAGAAACCCGCTGAAACCCAGATTGCTCCCCTCTTGAACAATATCCGTCTCTACGCCCAGCCCAGTGTCTCAAACAGTTCTAGCCCACCCGAGCCAACTCCAGCCGGCCGGCCCAGCGGTCTTCGAGGACGGTGCGCAGCCGGCGGGACTCGGCTGTCGTCAGGTTGGGGTCGCGTTCGAGCCAGGCCAGGGCTTCGTCGCGCGCGGTTTCCAGAATCTTACTGTCACGCACGATATTGGCCACCCGGAAGTCGGGCATCCCCGACTGGCGCGTGCCCAGAAACTCGCCCGGCCCCCGAAACGCCAGGTCGGCTTCGGCAATTTTGAAACCGTCGTCGGTTTCCGTCATGACCCGAAGACGCCGCATGGACTCGTCGCCCGGCGCGTACTGGGCCAGCAGCAGACACAAGGAGGCCGCCTGGCCGCGTCCGACTCGACCGCGCAACTGGTGCAACTGGGCCAGGCCGAAGCGTTCGGCGTGCTCGATCACAATGACGGTCGCGTTCGGCACGTCAATGCCGACCTCAATCACGGTGGTCGAAACGAGCAGGTGATGCTCGCCGGCCTTAAAACGCTGCATGACCGCTTCTTTTTCGTTGCCCTTCAGGCGGCCGTGGACGAGGCCGACCGAATAGGCGGCAAAAAAGGTCTGCGCCAGCTCTTTGGCCATCGAGGTCGCGGCCTTCAGGTCGGACTTCTCGGATTCCTCGACCAGCGGATAGACCACATAGGCTTGATGCCCCTGCTCAATCTGGTCTTTGACGAGCTGATAGGCTTTTTTCCGCTCGCCCTCATGAAAAATCCGAGTCGTGATCGGCTTGCGGCCCGGCGGGCGTTCATCCAGAGCCGAGACATCCAGGTCGCCGTACAGGGTCAGGGCCAGGGTGCGAGGAATCGGGGTGGCGGTCAGCAGCAGGATATCCGGATTCGCACCCCGTTTCCGCAGGGCGGCGCGCTGCATCACCCCGAATCGATGCTGCTCATCCACAATGGCCAGGCCCAGGTGCCGAAAGCGCACGCCCTCCTGGATCAGGGCGTGGGTGCCGACCGCAATCTCGACCTCGCCCCGTTCCAGAAGACCATAGATCTCCTGTTTCCGTTTGGGACGGATCTCTCCGGTCAGCAACGTCATGGACAGGCCGAGCTGCTCGGCCAGCGGCGTCAGCGTCCGGTAGTGCTGTTCGGCCAGGAGTTCTGTCGGAGCCATGAAGGCCACCTGGTAGCCGCTATCGAGAGCGGCCAGAGCGGCAAAGAAGGCCACGATCGTCTTGCCCGACCCAACGTCCCCCTGGACCAGGCGGTTCATCGGATGGGGCGCGGCCATATCCAGAAAAATGGCCTCAACCACCCGCTCCTGGGCCGCGGTCAATTGAAACGGCAGGATGCCGTATATCTGCCGGACGAGCGGCCCCGGCACAATGGACAGCCCCTCTTCCCGGACGGTATCACGCCGGCGCAGCGCCATGCCCAGTTGCAAATAAAAGAGTTCGTCGAACACCACGGCCCGATGCGCCTGAGAGGTGGCCGCGTTGAGTTCAACAACCTCGGCATCCAGCGGGGGAACGTGCAACTGCCGCAGGGCGTGATTGAGCGGCATCAGGTGCAGGCGCTCACAGATTTCCTGCGGCACGCCGTTGGAGACCTGATCGACATAGCGCTCAACCGCCCCATGCACGATCCGTCGCATGGCAGCCACCGTCATTTCGGTGGTCTTATTGTAAATGGGCAGGACGCGGGCGGTCTCGTCGTCTTCTTCCAGCGGCTCCATGTCCGGGTGGATCATCCACTTGCCACCCTTCATGCCCTTCTCGACCTTGCCGAACAGCAGAACCCGCTGGCCGAGCTGATAGCGTTGCTGAAAATAGCGATGCTGATGATACCACAGCAGAAAGAGAAAACCGGTTTCGTCTCGAACAACGGCTTCCAAGACCCAGCGCCGGCGGCGGACCAGAAAGCGCCGTTCCATGCGGGCGATTTGGCCGCTGACCGCCGTCTCATCCCCCATCTGAAGATGACAAATCTTCTTGATTTCGCGCCGGTCCTGATAGCGGAAGGGAATGTGGTAGAGCAGGTCTTCGACCGTTTCTATGCCCAGCCGCGCCAACTGCTCGGCCCGGCGCGGACCCACGCCCTTGACATACTGGACCGAATTTTTGAGCGGCGGCGGACGCGGCCGAAAAGAACGCGCCGAAGAAGAGGCATCCCCCTTCTCTCCCCCCTTATTAAGGGGGGCTGGGAGGGATTCCCGATCAAAGAGACGGGGAGTTTCCCCCGCCTTTCGACCCTCCGCCTCCCCGCCTTTCGACTTTCCGCCAGCCATACCCTCTTATCCGTGGTATTCCTGGAGCGGGCACACCCCGAGCAGGCCCTGCTTGAGACGGGCGATGCCTTCGACCGCGGCTTCCGCTCCCGCCACCGTCGTAAAATACGGCACCTGACACTCCAGGGAACTCCGCCGAATCGAAAAGGAATCCTTGATGGACTGCGCCCCCTCGGTCGTATTAATGACCAGGTCGATCGAGCCCGCCTGGAGGGCATCCACAATATGCGGGGAGCCCTCCAGGACTTTATTCACCATCTCAACCGACAGCCCGTGCCGTCGGAGAAACGCCGCGGTGCCACGCGTTGCTACCAGGGAGAAGCCATTCTCCGCCAACTGTCTGGCAATGGGCAGAGTAGCGGGCTTATCGCGGTCGCGGACACTCAAGAAGACCTGGCCCGTTTCCGGCAAGATATTCCCCGCCGCAAATTGCGCCTTGACAAAAGCCATGGCAAAGGACTGGTCCACCCCCATGACCTCGCCGGTTGACTTCATTTCCGGTCCCAGGAGGGTGTCCACGCCGGGGAATTTAATAAACGGAAACACGGCTTCTTTGACATTGACGTGGCCGGGAATGACTTCCTGGGTAAAACCCAACTCGTCCAGGCTTTTGCCCGCCATGACACGCGCGGCTATTTTTGCCAGCGGAATGCCGATCGCCTTGCTCACAAACGGCACGGTACGTGAGGCGCGCGGATTCACCTCGATCAGAAAAACCTGCTGCTCCTTGACGGCGAACTGGATATTCATCAGGCCAACCACACCCAACTCTTGGGCCAACAGGCTGGTCTGCCGCCGGATCTCAGTCTGCACAGTAGCAGACAAGGTGCGCGGCGGGAGCGAACACGCGCTGTCACCGGAATGGATACCGGCAAGCTCGATATGTTCCATAATGCCGCCGATCACGACCCGCTGGCCATCGCTCAGGGCGTCCACATCGACCTCGGTGGCGTCATCCAGGAATTTATCGATCAGGACCGGTCGCGCCGCGGACACGGACACCGCCTCGCGCATATAGCGTCGCAGGCTCGCCTCGTCATACACCAACTCCATGGCCCGTCCGCCCAGAACGTAGGAGGGACGGACCAGCACCGGATAGGCAATGGCCTGGGCAATGCCCACGGCTTCCTCAACCGAGCGGGCGGTGCCATTGGCCGGCTGTCGCAGGCCGAGCCGTTCCAGCATCTGCTTGAACCGTTCGCGGTCCTCGGCCCGGTCAATGGCATCCGGCGGCGTGCCCAGAATCGGCACCCCGGCCCGTTCGAGCGGCACGGCCAACTTGAGCGGCGTCTGCCCGCCGAACTGGACAATGACCCCGTACGGCTGTTCGCGCTGCACAATACTCAGCACGTCTTCCAGCGTCAGCGGCTCAAAATACAGCTTGTCCGAGGTGTCATAATCCGTACTGACGGTCTCGGGGTTGCAGTTCACCATAATGGCTTCAAAACCGTCTTCTTTGAGCGCAAAGGCCGCGTGCACACAGCAATAGTCGAACTCGATGCCCTGGCCGATCCGATTCGGCCCGCCACCCAGAATGACCACCTTCTTGCGGTCGGTCGGCCGGGACTCGTCTTCTCCTTCGACTGGGCTCAGGACAGGCCCTTCGACTGGCTCCCCTTCGACTTCGCTGACGCTACGCTCAGGGCGAACGGACAGCCGTGCAGGCTGAGCGTAGCCCTGAAGGGGCGAAGTCGAAGTAAGGACAGGCCCTTCGTAGGTTGAGTATAAATAAGGCGTATGCGCCACAAATTCAGCCGCGCAGGTGTCCACCGTTTTATAGACCGGAATCACACCCAGGCGTTCGCGTTCGGCCCGGACGGCATCTTCGCTGACGCCGAGCAGACGGCCAAGATGGACATCGGAAAAGCCCATCTGTTTCGCCCGGCGTAACAGGCCGGGCGGTAAGGCCGCCACGACCTCGGCCGGTTTGGCGGCGGTCCCGCTGGCCTCCGCTGGTCCCTTCGCCCGCTGGACTTCCTTCTCACACTCCAGGATCTGGACGATATTATCCAGAAACCACGGATCGATTTTTGAGAGCCGATAGAGCTCATCCACCCCCATACCCAGGCGGAGCGCGTCGGCCACAAACCACAGCCGCTGGGCGTTCGGACTTTGCAGGGAGGCGCGAATGGCATCCAGCCGCGTCTCAACGCTGCCGTTTGCCTGTCCTGAGTCCAGTCGAAGGGTCGATTCAAACCCGTAGCTGTCGATTTCGAGCGACCGCAGGGCTTTCTGGAGCGCCTCCTTGAACGTCCGGCCTATGGACATGGCCTCGCCGACCGATTTCATTTGCGGTCCGAGCAAATCACGCGCTTGGGGGAATTTGTCGAAGGTAAAACGCGGCAGCTTGACCACCACATAGTCGATCGTGGGCTCAAAAGAGGCCGGCGTCTCGCGCGTAATATCATTCGGAATTTCGTCCAGGGTGTAACCTACGGCCAGCTTTGCGGCAATTTTGGCAATCGGAAAGCCGGTGGCTTTACTGGCCAGGGCCGAGGAGCGCGACACGCGCGGGTTCATTTCAATCACGACCAGCCGGCCGGTCTCCGGGTGGACGGCGAACTGGATATTGGAGCCACCCGTGTCAACCCCGATTTCGCGGATGATGCGCAGCGCCGCATCCCGCATGAGTTGGTATTCCTTATCGGTCAGGGTCTGGGCGGGCGCCACCGTAATGGAGTCACCGGTATGGACGCCGAGCGGATCGAAGTTTTCGATGGAGCAGATGATGACCACATTGTCCTGGGTGTCACGCATCACTTCCAATTCAAACTCTTTCCAACCGGCGATCGACTCTTCAATCAGGACCTCATGCGTGGGAGAGGCCTGTAAGCCCCACTCGACAATAGCCTGAAATTCCTGGGGGGTCTGAACGATCCCGCCCCCGGTCCCGCCCAGGGTGCGGGACGGTCGGATAATCAACGGCAGGCCCAGGGTCTGGCATACGGCATAGGCTTCCTCAAGAGAGTGGATACAGCCGCTCCGGGGCAGGTCCAGCCCGATGCGCTGCATGGCCGCCTTAAACAAGTCGCGATCTTCGGCTTTCTTGATGGCCGGCAGCTTGGCCCCGATGAGTTCCACGCCGTAGCGGTCGAGAATACCGGCTTCAGCCAGGTCAATGGCCAGATTCAAACCGGTCTGGCCGCCAATGGTCGGCAGCAGGGCGTCCGGGCGTTCCCGTTCAATAATTTTCTCAAGGACGGGCCGGGTCAGCGGTTCGATATAGGTCCGATCGGCAAAATCGGGGTCGGTCATAATCGTAGCCGGATTCGAGTTGACCAGGATGACGCGATAGCCCTCCTCTTTGAGCGCCTTGCAGGCCTGGGTGCCCGAGTAGTCAAATTCACACGCCTGACCAATCACAATGGGGCCGGAGCCGATCAGTAAGATGGAATGGAGGTCGGTACGCTTGGGCATGGTGGGTATCTATTGGTCAGGTATCAGCCGCGAAACTGCTCCATCAGCGCGGTGAAGCGCCGGAATAAATAGGCCGCATCATGCGGACCCGGAGAAGACTCCGGATGATACTGCACGGAAAAGAGCGGCTCCTGCCTATGCCGCAAGCCTTCTACCGTCCGGTCGTTCAGGTTGAGGTGGGTGACTTCCGCCCGCTCGGATAGCGAGTCGACGGCCACACAGAAACCATGATTCTGCGCCGTAATCTCAACCTTCCGGGTGGTGAGGTCCATCACCGGCTGGTTGCCCCCGTGGTGGCCGAATTTGAGCTTATAGGTCTGTCCCCCCAGCGCCAGACCCAGAATCTGGTGTCCCAGACAGATGCCAAACAGGGGGACTTTTCCGACCAGGGCGGCAATATTTTCCTTGGCATACGGCAGCGCATCCGGGTCGCCCGGCCCGTTCGACAGAAAAACGCCATCCGGTTTGAGGCCCAGGACCTCTGCCGCCGGGGTATGCGCCGGCACAACCCGCACCCGACAGCCCGCTTCAACTAAGTGGCGCAGGATGTTGAACTTCACCCCAAAATCGTAGGCGACCACAGAGAAGCGCGGCTCGGGCACCTGTCCTGTCCCTTGCTGGCGATAGCCGCTCTCCAACTCCCAATAGCCCTGGGACCAGTCATACGGCTCGCGACAGGTGACCTCTTTGACTAGATCACGTCCGACCAGGCCGGGGGCGGCTTGGGCTTTTTCCACCAACTGTTTTGGATCACAGTCGTGGCTGGAGATCACGCCCTGTTGGGCGCCGCCGTCGCGAATGCGGCGAACGAGCGCCCGGGTATCGAGGCCCTGAATGCCGACAATACCGTGCTCGCGCATATAGGCGGCCAGGCTCTTCTGAGCCCGCCAGTTGCTGGGCCGTTCCCAGTATTCCTTGACCACAAAGCCCTCAACACAGGGCTGGCGGGATTCAACATCTTCGGCGTTGACCCCGACATTGCCAATCTCGGGATAGGTCATGGTGACGATCTGGCCGGTATAGGAGGGATCGGTCAGAATCTCCTGATAGCCGGTCAGCGAGGTATTAAAGACGATCTCGCCGACCGCTTCTCCCCGAGCGCCAAACGCGCTGCCCTCGAAAACCGTGCCATCGGCCAGGGCTAAGAGTGCGGTGGACCTCACGCAGGCTTGCCCTCCTGTTCACGCTCAGCGTACACAACCCGACCCTCAACCAGGGTCAGCCGCACCTTGCCGGTCAACTCCCAGCCGGCAAAAGGCGTGTTCTGACTGCGCGACCGAGAGGCGAGCGGGTCCAGCCGCCAGCTCGCTTGGGTATCAAAAATTGTCAGGTCCGCCGGCCGGCCCACCGCAAGCGTGCCGTAGGGCAGTCCCAGAATACGAGCCGGGTTCAGGCTCAGTTTCCGTATGGCTTCGGAGAGGGACAGCACCCCGTCCCGGACGAGACTCAGCGTCAACGCCAGGGCCGTCTCCAAGCCGGTCACGCCGTGGGCGGCCTGGTCAAATTCGACCTCTTTCTCGTCGCGGTGGTGGGGGGCATGGTCGGTCGCAATGGCGTCTATGCTCCCGTCTCGCAAGCCTGCCTGCATGGCCGCCACATCGTCGGCCAGGCGGAGCGGCGGGCTCATTTTCGCGTTGGTATTATACCCCTCAACCGCTTCTTCGGTGAGCGTAAAATGGTGCGGAGCCACCTCGGCCGTGACCGCCAGGCCCTCGGCCTTTGCCTGGCGGACCAACTCTACCGCGCGACGGGTACTGACATGCGCGATATGCAGCCGTCCGCCGGTGAGACGCGCCAGGGCAATATCGCGCGCCACCATGACCTCCTCGGCCTCACTCGGGACGCCGCGAATGCCCAGGCGTACCGAGGTCGGCCCCTCATTCATGCTGCCCCCGGACGAGAGGTGCAGGTCTTCTTCGTGCACACTGATCGGCACGTCAAACATCGAGCAGTATTCCAGCGCCCGGCGCATCAGGTTGGCGTCCATAACCGGGCGACCGTCGTCGGATATGGCGACCGCGCCGGCGTCAACCATCTCCCCGATTGCGGCCAACTCTTCTCCGCGGAGACCCTTTGAAAGCGCCCCGATCGGGAACACCCGCGCCAGCCCGGCAGTGCGCGCCTGCTCAACGACGAAGCGCGTGACCGCCCCATTGTCATTGACCGGACTGGTATTGGCCATACACGCCACCGTGGTGAACCCGCCGGCCACCGCGGCCTGGGTGCCGGTCAGGACCGTCTCTTTATACTCATAGCCCGGCTCGCGCAGATGTACATGCATATCAATCAGTCCGGGGGCGACAACGCAGCCGGCGGCGTCAATCCGCTGCGCCTCGACCGAGGCAAAGCTGCCGGGCCGGCCCAACTCACGAATTACGCCCGCTTCGATGACGAGATCGAGGTCCGCTTCCAACCCGTTGGCCGGGTCGATGACCGTTCCGGCCTGCACGACTATGCGCATGGTTTATTGCCCCACCGCGCGTTTGGGTAAGAGGAAGGGCTCAGGTTGCCGTAGGGGCCTTTTTTTCTGCCTGTCCTGAGCAGCGTCGAAGGGGGCCGGGTGAGGGCGCTCATCCCACGCGCCGGGCTCGGTCTGCACCTCGGGCCTCTCCCGCACTGTCTCCTGTCCGGTGTCCGCCGTCGCCAGCCGCTCCTGCGTCGTGAGCAGGTAGAGGACGGCCATGCGGACCGCAATCCCGTTGGTCACCTGTTCGAGAATTACGGAATACGGACCATCCGCAACCCGGGAGTCAATCTCAACACCGCGGTTCATCGGGCCGGGGTGTAAAATGATGACGTTCGGTTTTGCTTCCTTGAGCGCCTCGACGGTTAAGCAAAAGCGGCGGGCGTATTCGTCCAGGCTGGGGAAAAAATTCCGCGTTTGTCGCTCGCGCTGCAAGCGCAGCATCATAATCGCGTCAACCCCGGCTAGGCCGGCGCGTAAATCCGTATGCCGCTCAACCCCCCAGCGACTGAATTCCGGCGGCAGCAGGGTTGGCGGGCCGATCAGCCGGACCTGGGCACCCAGGGTTGTCAGGGCCAGGATATTGGACCGTGCCACCCGGCTATGCAGGATGTCGCCCACAATGGCGATGGTTTTCCCCCCAACGTCGCCGAGATGCTCACGCATGGTCATGACGTCCAGGAGCGCCTGGGTCGGATGCTCATGGGTGCCGTCACCGGCATTGATGACCGGGCACTGGTTCAACCGGGCCAGCAGGTGGGGGGCGCCGGACGCCGGATGACGAATCACCAGGGCCGCCGGACGCATGGCGCACAGGTTGCGGGCCGTATCCATCAGGGTCTCGCCTTTGTTCACGCTACTCGTGGAGGCCGAGATATTAATCGCATCGGCGGACAGGCGCTTGGCCGCAATCTCAAAGGAGGAGCGCGTCCGGGTGCTGGATTCGTAGAACAGGTTAATAATGGTTTTCCCGCGCAGCGTCGGCACTTTTTTCACTTCCCGTTCGGAAATCTCTCGAAAGGATGTCGCCGTGTTGAGCACGAATAATAATTCGTCCCGAGACAAGCCTTCGATGCCGAGAAAATGGCGCTGGCTGAACGTCATGGCGACCTCCTACTCGATCACGACCCGATCGTGTCCGTCCCGTTCGACCAGACAGACCGACACGCGCTCTTGGTACGACGTTGGAATATTTTTCCCGACATAGTCAGGCCGAATCGGCAGCTCGCGGTGGCCTCTATCAACCAGAACCGCGAGTTGAATGCTTTTGGGCCGGCCAAAGTCCACCAGCGCATCCATGGCCGCACGGACGGTCCGCCCCGTGTACAGCACATCGTCCACCAGCACGATGCGCAGGCTCTCGACCGCAAAAGGAATGGAGGTGCCGTGCACCTCGGGCTGGGTGCGGGTCCGCCCCACGTCGTCTCGGTAGAGGGTGATATCAATTGCTCCGCACTGCGGGCGGACCCCTTCAACCGCGGCGATCTTGTCCGCCAGGCGGACCGACAGGTCCACACCACGGGTGTGTATGCCGACCAGTGCGAGTTGGTCGCCGCCCTGATTGCGCTCGAGAATCTCGTGTGCAATCCGGGTCAGGGCCCGGGTGATTGCTGCCGAATCCAGAACGATACGCTGTGTCGCCTGTGGCATAGGTCAAAAAAAAGCCCCCTTGGAAGTCCAAGGAGGCTTATTCTACTTTCGTCAGTGCAGTGAGGAAGATAAAGAGTTTCATAACCGCCCTTCCTAGCCTCTCGGGGCTAAATTAAAGGTGCCCTCTGTGTACCCCCGTTCCTCCTGACTGTCAAGGGATCGTCCCGTCCACCCCCACATCGTCGGCAGGCGGGGAAAGCTATATGGATCGGGTAAGCGCGTTGGACTGTCCAAACAATCCAACGGGTATTCCGGGAGTTGACGTTTGAGGGAGCGAACCAGTAAGGAAGAAATATGAGCCCGGAAATTGTTGCTATCGCGTCCGTAGGAGTGGCCCTGGCCGGCTTAATCCTGACCGGCCAACGGGCTATCCGTGCCGAGCAGGCGGCCCAGCGCGAGGAGATCGCCGCCTTGCGCGAGGAGATCGCCGCCCAGCGTGAGGACCTCGCTGCTTTGCGCGAGCGGATGGTACACCTGGAGGGACTGCTTGAGGGCCTCCGGGAGGCAATCACCCGCGAGCGAGTGGCCTAGGCCCGTAGAACGAGTCCCGTAGGTCGGGTTAGCTGCAGGCGTAACCCGACATCCCGCGCTTTAATCTATCAAAAGAAAAGCGAAGCAATGCTATGATGCAGTCATCGAAAGCGTAGCTGAGAGATTTCGCCACTTGAAGGAATTGACATGAAACTTTTCCCGACTCCTGCCGTCTTGGCTGCTTGGTTTTTCATCGTAGGATGTTCAACGCCACCAGGCAAACTGACACAGAGAGATTTCGTCTCGAAAACGGTCACTTTTCCGAAACCGCTCTCTGAGGTGCTGAGCAACTTCTACGAGGGTTTGAGATACTGCGGTGCAGATTACAGCGTTCCTGAGTGCTCTCCACCACGCCCAAATGGCGAGGTGACATGTGATCTGTATCTAGTGGGAGCGTATGGCGCGGCGCGGTCTAATTTTGTGTTGGGACGGGCGGATTTCACCCCTACTACAGAGGGCGGCACCTTCGTGAAGTTTGGTGTGATTAGGACGTACGGTGTGCTTATCGGGGGGGCCGCTGCCAAGGAAAAAGTCCTTTCGGGTTGGGAGCGTCTTGCTGCTGGGAATGCCAAACAGGTCTGTCCCTAGAGCGTGTTAGAGACTTCTGGCAACCTATTGATATTACTCAGGTTCTCACGCGACGACGCAATAGCCCCTCATTGAATTAGAGTCCGTAAGTGGGCGATTTCTCTGATGAAAACGAATCGTAGCAAAAAAGTGCATAACACCCTCTAGTCTCGTAGGTCGGGTTCACCTTTGGCTAACCCGACATCCCGCGCCCTACCCCTGTCGGATTACGCTTTGCTAATCCGACCTACGAGGATTGAACGAGATAGGAATGCTGCGGGTGTTTGAGAGGAATAATGGCACACGAAAACAACAATGATTTCTACAAGCTGAATTTCTCACAGAGAGAAGGCAAAGTTCCGCTCCCTGAACCTATGCGGCTGGAGTATATTCCTCTGAGATTTAGACAGTTGGCGTGGAAAGTTATAGACAAAGAAATTAGAGATTCAGCCGACAGTTTTTATGATAAGCCTGATTCCTATTCTAGTTTCTTAAGTAACCCAAATATAGGCTCAATCATATACTCATATAAATTCGATGTTCTTGGACAACTTCACGATGAAATAGAATGGTGCGGACCAATAGAATCCACCTCTTTTTTTAAGAAATTGATAAGTGAGGGGAATTACTACCAACTCCTGACACTGATTGAATTCGTCCTGCGGCATGAATGCTGTTCAGAAAACCTACGGAATGGCTTGGTTGATGCCTTTGAGAAAGCTCCGGTCGCTTATTTCGTGGATGACAAAGACGGACTTCCCACGATCATGCCTCGGGGAAGTCGTGAAGCTGGTGAGGCAACGCGGCAGGCTATCGAGACGCTTCGTAAGAACAGCATGGAAGGTGCGGTAACACACCTGCGCCAAGCTGCGAAACATATCAACGACGCGAGACACATAAACGATCCACAGTTTGCAGATTCGATTAGAGAAAGCATCAACGCGGTAGAATCTGTCGCCCGGCGTATTGCCCCTAAGGGCAATACGCTCGGTCGGGCTTTAAAATCTTTGGAAAAGAAAGGACTTCTCAGAAATAATCAACTCAAAGAAGGATTTGAGCAAATATACGCTTACACCAACAGCGAAGAAGGTGTCCGCCATTCGCTGGTATTTAAGGACTCGGCTGATGTCGGACTGGACGAAGCAATGTTCATGTTCGGGGCTTGCGCATCATTTGCCGCCTATCTAACGAACAAACACCGGCAAACGGAAGCCGAATAGGACAACCCCTTTTGATACGAACAAGCCACTGACAGGCTATCCGCTTATACCGGCCAGGCCTGCATTTGGTAGGCCATCTCCCAGAAGAGATACTCATAGCGGGCGCTGGTTTGAAAAATAGGCGTGAGCTGCTTTTCATCCGCGGTGGGTGCCAGGCGGTCAAGCACGTCTCGGAGCCAGGTCGAGAGTTGGGCAAACTCCGGGTCGGCGTACATATCAATCCATTTACCGTAAAATGCCGGAGCGCTCGGCTTGCCCTGTCGGGCCAGAGCCTGGCCGATTTCACTATAGCCCCACTGGCAGGGCAACAACGCGCTGACTATGGCAGCCAGGTCGCCGAGCGCGGCCACTCGGACTAAATGATTCGTATACGCCTGCGTGGTTGGCGCAGCCTGGGTTGCGGCCAGCGTCTCCGCGCTGATGCCACACTCCGCGGCAAACGCGCGGTGGAGCGCCATTTCCTGATTGAGGGTGGCATCAAGGAACTGGGCAAAACGCCCCATGGTGTCCAGGTCGGGCGCCTTTGCCGTCGCCAGGGCCAGGACGCGGCTGTACTCAATCAGGAATATGTAGTCCTGACACATATAAAACTGGAATTTTTCCAAAGGCAGGCTGCCGTTTCCAAGGCCGACCACAAAAGGATGCGCGAGCGTCTTTTGCCAGGTCGGCGTAGCGGCGTGTAATTTTTGACTGAGTGACATGGCTCCCTCACAGGCTGCTGGGCAGGAGCGCTGCGGATCGGATAAAACCGGCCTCAGCACTTCTGCATATACAGCAGAAATTCTTTATTGCCTTTTGGTCCTCGCAGGGGAGACTCCGTCACCCCTCTGACTTCAAGCTGCCACTGATTCGCACGCGCCTGCAAGTCCTCCAGTACTTCCGCATGGAGGGCCGGGTCACGCACAACACCGCCCTTCCCCACCCGCCCTTTCCCCACTTCAAATTGAGGCTTGACCAAAGCGACGATCTCTCCCCTGGCTGCAATCAAGCTGATGACGCGTGGAATAACCAAAGTGAGCGAAATAAACGAGGCGTCTATCACCGCCAGGCTCGGGGTCGGGCTCAATTCTTCAGGGGCCAGGCTACGGATATTCCGCCGTTCCAGATTCACGACGTGCGGGTCCTGGCGGAGAGACCAGGCCAGTTGTCCATAGCCGACATCAACGGCAAAGACCTTGGCTGCGCCGTGCTGCAAAAGACAGTCCGTAAACCCGCCGGTTGAAGCCCCGACATCCAGGGCCGTGACTCCGCTCACGTCCACACCAAAAGCCTTCAGCCCACCCGCCAGCTTGTGGCCACCTCGACTGACATACGGGGGCTGGGCGTCGGCCTTGAGCCGCACCACGCTCGCAGGGTCAATTAAGGTGCCGGGCTTGTCCACCCGCTGCTCGCCGGCAACCACGGCACCGGCCATGATCAGCCGCCGGGCCTGTTCTCGGCTGGAGACCAGACCCCGTTCAACCAGCAGCAGATCGAGGCGCTTGCGTTGGCTCACGTTTCAGACGGACCTGTCCTGAGTTCCGTCGAAGGGACGGCTCGTTCGACCACAAAAAGGGCGATCTGACGCAGGGGCTCGGCCTTGGGCCCAAACGACTGGAGGGCACTAAGGGCCTCAGCAAGCAGTTCCCGCGCATACTGCTTGGTTTTTTTCATCCCCAGGGCGGCCGGATAGGTGGCTTTGTTGAGCTCGGCATCCCGTCCGACCCGTTTGCCCGTTTTTGCCGTGCCGCCTTCAATATCCAGAATATCGTCCGTCACCTGAAAGGCCAGCCCAACGGCCGTCCCATATTGGTCGAGGCGGGCATATTGTTTCGCGCCCGCCCCGCCGACCCGGGCGCCAACGCGGACCGAGGCCCGCAGCAGGGCGCCGGTCTTGCAGGTGTGAATATACTCAACCCGTTTGCGGGTCGGCTTTTGGTGTTCGGCTTCGATATCCGCCACCTGTCCACCCACCATGCCGGCCATACCGGCGCCGGCCGCCACTTCCCATATAGCCTGGAGGGCCGCGGTGCGGTTCTGTCCGCGTTTAAGCGCGGCCTGGGCCATGATCCGAAAGGCTTCGGTCAGCAGCCCATCACCGGCCAAAATGGCCATGGCCTCACCGAACACGACATGATTGGTCGGCTGACCGCGACGCAGGTCATCATCGTCCATGGCCGGCAGATCGTCGTGCACCAACGAATACGAGTGGATCATTTCCAGCGCGCAGGCAAAGGGCAGGATGGGCTGCGGCCGCGCGCCGACGGCCTCCCCGCTGGCAAGGGCCAGAATGGGTCGAATCCGTTTCCCCCCGGAAAACAGACTGTAGTGCATGGCCTTGCCCAGGTTCTTGGGCGGGGCCGCATGGTCGGCCAGCAGTTGCTTGAGCGTCCGGTCAATCAGCGCACAGCGCCGTTGTAAATACTGTTCGAGTTTCACACGTCCCCTTCTTCGTCAGTCTCCAGACTCTGGGTCTGAAAGAGGCCGCTGTTATCACGCGTTAAGATCTCGACCCGTTTTTCCACCTCGGTCAGTTTCTCTTCCAGAAAGCGGACCAGCGACACGCCCTCTTCAAAGGCCTGGAGGGAGGCTTCGAGCGACAGGCTCCCGCCATCGAGTTTTTCAACCACGCCTTCCAAATCCTGCAAGGCGTCTTCGAATTTTTTATCCGCGGCAATTTCCATCTACGATATGACCTCTTCCACGCGGGCGCGCGCCTCTCCCTGAGCAAAAGTCAAGCGCAGACTCTCTCCGGGACGCAATGTTGCCGCATCCCGCACCACGGCATTCTCAGGTATGGTCCGGGTGAGACTATACCCCCGACCTAAAACGGCAAGGGGACTCAGGCTGTTGAGGGTTGCGGCGGCGTCTTCGAGCTGGGCGCGGACACTCTCGTTCTTGCGCTGAAACGCCGAGCGGAGGCGGGCCAGCGCTATCCGTGTCCGCTCGCGCAGCGCGTCGACCTGATGCTGCGGGTCACGCAGGCGCTCTTCCAGCCGCCCGGCCTGACGCCGCCGGTCGGTCACCGCCCGCTGCATGGCTGTGCTCAAGGCCCGGGCGGTACTTCCCACCCGGTCGGACAGGTCCACCCATAGCGGCACAACCATTTCTGCGGCGGCGGTCGGCGTTGGGGCGCGGGAATCCGCCACCAGGTCGGCAATGCTCAGGTCTATCTCATGGCCGACCGCGGCGATAACGGGCCGGTCCGAGGCGGCGATGGCGCGGGCCACCACCTCTTCATTAAAGGCGTACAAATCCTCACGCGAGCCCCCACCGCGGCCGACAATAATCACCTCGACCTGCCCGTGTTCGTTCAGGTCATTGATGCCCGCGGCAATTTCAACACCCGCCCCGGCGCCCTGCACCTTGGTGGGCCGAACGACGACCTGCGTATACGGGCAGCGTGCGTGCAGAATGGTCAGAATATCCTGAAGAGCCGCCCCGCCGAGGGCGGTCACGAGGCCGACCCGACGCGGGAAGAACGGCAGGGGTCGTTTGCGTTCCGGGGCGAACAGGCCCTCGGCGGCGAGTTTGGCTTTGAGCTGCTCCAGGGCCAATTGCTGCCCGCCCAGCCCGCGCGGCTCCATGCTGGCCGCATAGACCTGCAAATCGCCCCGGGCGGAATACAGACTGACCCGGCCCTTGATGAGAACCTCCAGACCGTCCTCGGGCCGAAAACGGAGCAGCCGGGCATAGCCGCGAAACATCACGCCCCGCAACTGGCTGGAGTCATCCTTGAGGGTGAAATACATATGCCCGGAGGCGGGGGTGCGCAGGCCGGAGAGTTCGCCAACAACCCAGACCGCACCAAAATCGGCCTCAAGCCGGCCCTGGATCACACTCGCCAGGTCGGTGACAGACAGCGCACGCGCGTGGCCGGGTTGGGAGACGGAAGTCGTCATAGCCGCGGGAGTCAGGCCGGCATACCGGCCGCTCTAGCCTTTTGCCTCAGCAACCGTTGTCTGAAAGACCTTCCACGACTTGAGCAATTCAAGCGCCCGGTCGAGCTGCGGGTCTTTGCCCAGCTCCCCTTCTTTAATGTCAATCTCAGGCAGGGCCTGGGGCTCGGCCTCGGCGGGAGCGTCGCCCGATGGATCGTTCGGAGTGTCGCTGATATTGCCAAAGTGGCCGCGCAAATTCTCTTCGCGCACCCCGTGTCGGCGTCGGGCTACGATGTAGGCTTCGGGTATGTTCTCAAGTTCGATATCAGGCGCAATGCCCGTCACCTGGATCGAGCGCCCATTCGGCGTGAAATACATGGCGGTGGTCAGCCGCAGAGCCGCCCCGCCCTCGACCGGCAAAATCGTCTGCACCGAGCCTTTGCCAAAGGTCTGGGTTCCCAGCACCACCGCGCGGCCGTGATCCTGGACCGCACCCGCGACGATCTCGGAGGCGCTGGCACTGCCGCCGTTGACCAAGACCACCAGCGGGATGTCCGTATAGCCGCCGGGATGGGCGAAATATTTTTGCTGCTGGCTTTCGAGCCGGCCCTCGGTATACACGATCATGCCGGAACTCAAAAAGAGGTCGGAGACTTTGACTGCCTGGCTGAGCAGTCCGCCGGGGTTATTGCGCAGGTCCAGCACCATGCCCTGGAGTGGGACGTTTTCGTGGCCGAATTTTTTCAGGGCGGCGTCCAGGTCATTACTGGTTCGATCCTGAAACTGGGTGACCCGGATATAGGCATAGCCTTCTTCCAGGATTTTCGATTTCACACTGCGAATCTTTATTACCTCACGCACAAGGGACACATCGATCAGCCGGGGCACGCCTTCACGCCGGACCGAGATCGTAATCTGGGTTCCCTGCTTGCCCCGCATCTTTTTGACCGCCTGGATGAGCGACATGTCTTTTGTCAGCTCATCGTTAATCTTGATGATCTGGTCTCCGGCCTGGACTCCGGCGCGGTAGGCGGGCGTATCCTCAATGGGTGAAACAACCGTCAGAACGCCATCGCGAAGGGTGATCTCGATGCCCAGGCCACCGAAACTGCCCTCCGTATCAACCTGGAGTTCCTTATAGGAGTCCGGTGTCAAATAGGCACTGTGCGGGTCCAGCGCGCCGAGCATGCCATTAATCGCCCCTTCAATAAGGGCTTGGGTCTCTGTTTCCTCAACGTAGTTCTTGCGAACAATAGCCAGGACGTTGGTGAACGCCTCGAGGTCTTCATAGGTGCTGCGGTCAACGGCTGAAACAAGATTGAGCCCATATCCCCCAAACAGAACCAGGCTGAGCCCAACACCACCAGCAACCAATCCGGTCAGGATCCGCCGCCGCTTCCTGTGCATCATTGTATTCCCCTGCTATCTGCCATGCGCTCGGCTGTGTACGCTATTGCTAGCCGTCTAGTATAGCATACTTCATACTCTCCGATATGGGACGGGCCGGCTCTCCGGTCTTGTCTTCCTCACGCTGCTTGGGAATAAGGACCTCTTAGCCTATTGACGGGACAGGGGTATGGGCGCCGGACGCCGGCATCCCCGTATCGACCCGCCACTCCCCCTGTTGGATCAAACGCCGGAGCGTCTCCTCCATCTGCGGCTGAGCCCAGTCATTATAGCCAATATGGTGATAAACGACTTGCCCTTGACGATCAATGACAAACGTTTCGGGATAGCCGGTGACACCATATTTCTTGCCAACCTCTCCCCGGACATCGAGCAGCACCGGAAAGGTATAGCCACCTTCTTGCAGATAGGGCTTCACCGTGGCGACTCCATCGACGTCCTGACTCACGGCCAACAGCACAAAGTCCTCGCCGCCGAGTTTGTGCGCCAGGATTTCCATGGTCGGCATCTCTTGCCGACACGGGCCGCACCACGTCGCCCAGACGTTGAGCAAAACAACCTTCCCCTTGAGTTGAGACAGACGGACGGCCTGACCGCTCACATCGGGCAGCAGAAAATCCGGAGCCGGGCGGGGCAGGCTGGTCCGAGAGGGTGTTGTGATCAGCATCACCATACCCAGCAGAACAAGCAGACCGACGCCCCCGAGGATCAACCAGGGTCTCACCGCGATTTCTCCATTTTATTATGAACGGCTGGGAGGCGTTGCGCCTTCCTTGTGAATAAGAAACTCGTCCCGACCAGCATCAGGCCGATGCTGATTACCTGGGCTTGGGAGAATGCTCCCCAGAGCGAAGGATTGACGCGCACGAATTCCAGACAAAACCGGGCAATCCCGGCTAAGAGCAAATACCCCCAGAACAGGCAGCCGGGACGGGACACTGCCGTCCGGCGGTTCCATAACACGGCGGCAATCGCAAAATACGCGGCCATCTCGTAGAGCGGCGTCGGATGGACGAACACGTCTGGTGGATAGCCCCAGCCGACAATGGCATCCGGGTAGGCCATCCCCCAGGGCAGCTCGGTTGGCGGTCCCCAGTCCCCATCCCCAGCTAGCTGACAGCCAATGCGGCCGGTCCCATGGCCCAGGGCGATCGCCGGGGCAATCGCGTCCATGGTCTCCAGCCAGGGCAGCTTATAGTGCCGGATACACACACTGGCGCCGGCGATACCGCCGATTAAGCCACCGTGCCAGACAAAGCCGGCACCGGTGAAAAGCAAAGCCCACGGATCGGCCAGAAACGCGGTCCAATTATCCAGAATAAAAAGCAGCCGGGCACCGATCAGCCCTCCGATGGCAGCCCACAGAACCAGGGTCGAAGCGAGCTCCGGGTTCCGGCCTTGAGAGGCCAGCCCTTTGCCCAGCAACCAGGCTGCGGCCACGAAGCCGAGGGCCATCATGACCCCGTAGCTGTATATCGTGAAGGGGCCGAGTTCGAGCAGGACGGGATACATGCGGCGATCATAGCGGAGGGCCTGACCGGATGCCAGTTCAGTGAACACCTGGACGGCCTTCATCTTGTCTGAACCGGAGGACTCCGCTACCTATCACACAGAGAAGCAACAACAGTATGCGAGCCGTTATCCAGCGAGTGAGCGAGGCACAGGTCTCGGTTGAGGAGAATATCGTCGGACAGATCCGGCACGGGCTGCTTGTCCTGCTCGGCGTGACAACGGCCGACACCGAAGCCGAGGCCGACTTTCTGAGCGAGAAAATTATCGGGCTGCGGATTTTCTCGGACCAGGCCGGAAAATTTGCCTATTCAGTCCGGGACGTGGATGGAGCACTCCTGATTGTCTCGCAGTTCACGCTGTACGGCGATACGCGCAGAGGCCGCCGCCCGTCGTTTACGGCCGCGGCAGGCACGGCCACCGCCAAACCGTTATATGACTATTTTGTCGCCTGCTGTCAGCGCCGCCATATCCCGGTTGCCACGGGCCACTTCCAGGCGCATATGGCCGTCCAACTCGTGAATGACGGTCCGGTGACACTCGTTCTGGATACGGCGGAACGCGGCCCACGTCAGGAGAGCTGAGGAACGATGCCACAAGCCGGTTTTTGGGCCATTGACCCCACCCGAACGATCCACTTTGGAAAAGATGGCTGGTGGTATGCCAACGATGAGCGCATCCAGAATCAGCGCATCAACAAACTCTTCAGCCAATGTCTCCGAAAGAACGAGCGGGGCGAGTATGAAATCGTGCTGGGGCGTGACCGGGCGCGGGTTGACATTGAAGACACCCCCTATGTCGTCACCCAGGTCGCCGGAGACCCCGAGCGGGGTTTTAGCCTACGCCTGAACGACGAGAGCCAAGAGCGACTGTCCCCCCACACCCTGGTCATTGGCGCCAACGAGGTTCTGTACTGCAAGGTCAAAGGGCAAAAACACGCGGCCCGCTTTCTTCGACCGGCCTACTATCAACTCACGCAGTACGTCCAGCCGGCGGCCACGGGCGAAGGATTCGTTCTACAAATCGGTGAGACCACCTACCCCATTCAGGTCAAAGAACCTGACTAGGCCGGACGTCTGTTCCCCCATGCACATCGTCTTTGTCGAACCCGAGATTCCGCCCAACACCGGGACAACCGCCCGGTTGTGCGCGGCCACGCACAGTCCCTTACACCTCGTTGGCCCGTTGGGGTTCTCTCTTGAGGACCGCTACCTCAAGCGCGCCGGCCTCGATTACTGGCCGGCTGTTGACCTGCACGTGTATGCGTCGTGGAGCGCCTTCCTTGGCCGGCGCCCGGCCGGCCGGCTGCTGGCCTTTTCCGCCCGCGCCCGGCGGTCCTACACCACGATTCGCTATCGGCCCGACGACCTGCTCGTCTTTGGCAGCGAGACACGGGGCTTGTCGGAGGCAATCCGCACGGAATATGCCGAGAGCCTGTACACCATTCCGATGCCGGGAGCGCGGGTGCGCAGCCTGAACCTGTCCAATGCCGCGGCGATCGTGTTGTATGAGGCCCTGCGCCAGTTGGGACAGGTCTAGGCCAGGGCCGTCTCCGGGAGCCTCACTTTTCCGTGAACAGCCACTTGCTGAAAAACTGCCGATTCCGGGCGACGATCCAATAGCCGAGTTCAACCCCCCACACAAAGGGCGGCAGACCGCCCACCCAGGCCAGGCGCGGGAACCCCACCTTCCCCAGCACATACAGGCTCGCCCGCCCAGCGGACAAAACCTGCCCGTCGGGCGTAACGACCTGGACCGCGCGTTCGCACCGCCGGGCCAGACTGTCCGTCATCGGGGGTCGGGGCGCAGCCTGATAGGGAACCGCCTGAATCTGATTCGTCACGTCGTGGTGTTTGACCCAGGTAACGGCCCGCCGACACAGGCCGCAGGCTCCGTCCCAGAACAGCCAACTGGGTTGGGCTCCGGCCGGTTCCATCGTTCCTTACCCAATCCCCATGTGTTTCAGCTCTTCTATGATGCGTTCGCGGTGGGTGGCGTTCCAATAGACGCGCCGGCACTGCCGGCAGTGGAAAAAGGTCGCTTGCGTTTGCCACACATAGGCGGGTACGCGGGTTTGAACCCGCCCGCGGTCGATTGTTTCCAATTCCCGGTTGCACACGCTGCACCGCCTGAGCAATGAGGATGAGACGGACAGTTGCAAGTCGCTACAAACCTGTTTGAGTTGCTCCCGAAAACGGTCGGCACGAATAAACACAAACGGCGGCACGTCTTTCTGGTTCAGAAAACAGGTCCGGCGGGTCAGCAGGATACGGCCCTGGCGGCGCGCTTCGCGTTTGACGCTCGCGGGTGAAACCTGGGGCATATAGACGGTATCATAGCCCAGAATACGCAGCCATTTTGCTAGGGTGCCGACCATACGATCGGCTAAAAAACGAGGCGGCTCAGCAGGCATCCGGGGCTCCTGACCCTGGGGTAGTCGAACTCACCAGGGTGGTGTGACCGGCTTGCAGCCTAAAATAAGGACCGGGAGAAGACAAGGCTACGACACTCCGAGCCTGGTAGAGCCTCTCCCTGGCCTCCTGCCGACGCACGGCCCCCCTCTCTGGCTCTCCTCCTCACGGAAGATTGAATCGTTCTTCGCCTTACTCAGGGGCGGTGTGACCTCGGAGAGGATAAGTGCTCTCTCGCACGAGGACACTTGGTGAGATATGCAGGCTGGCAGGTGCGACACCGACGGCAAGATGCGCGAAGGAGAGACCATGTCCGAAGGCTACTACGATCTGGGGACCTACAGCCGGCCGGTCACGACCGGCTCCGAGGAAGCGCAGCGCTGGTTCGACCGGGGGCTCGCCTGGACCTACGGCTATAACCACGACGAGGCGATCGCGTGCTACCGCCGGGCGCTCGCGGCCGACCCGGCGTGCGCCCTGGCGTGGTGGGGAGTCGCCTACGCCGCCGGGCCAAACTACAACAAGCCGTGGGAGGCGTTCGACGAGGGGGACGCGGCCCGTTCGCTCGAGACCGCGTACGACGCGTCGGCACGGGCGCGGGCGCTCGCCCCGAACGCGACGGATACCGAGCGGTCCCTCATCGGCGCCCTCGAACATCGCTACCCATCACGCTCGCCCGTGGCGGACATGTGCCCGTGGAACGATGCGTACGCGGGTGCGATGCGGGCGGTCTACGCGGAGCACGGCCAGGACGACCCGGACGTAGCAGCCCTGTTCGCCGAGGCGACCATGAACCGCACCCCCTGGGCGCTCTGGGACCTGAAGACCGGCCAGACGGCGGAAGGGGCGGATACGGAAGAGGCCATCGAGGTCCTCGAAAAGGCGATGCGGCGGCGCGAGGAACGGGGCGAGGAGGCGCACCCGGGCCTGCTCCATATGTACATCCACCTGATGGAGATGTCGCCGCACCCGGAGCGGGCGCTCACGGCCGGCGACCGGCTACGCGGGCTCGTGCCGGACGCCGGCCATCTCGAGCACATGCCGACCCACATCGACGTGCTTTGCGGCGACTACCAGGCGGCGGTGGAGTCGAACCAGGCGGCCATCGAAGCGGACCGCAAGTTTCTCGCGCGCGAGGGTGCGGGCAACTTCTACTCGCTCTACCGGTGCCATAACTACCACTTCAAGATCTACGGGGCGATGTTCCTCGGACAGTTCCGGCCCGCACTTGCGGCGGCCGAGGAGATGAGCGCGACGCTTCCCGAGGAGTTGCTCACCCTCACCTCGCCGCCCATGGCGGACTGGCTGGAAGGCTTTGTTTCGATGAAGCAACATGTGCTCATCCGGTTCGGGAAGTGGAACGCTATCGGTGCGGAAGAGCTGCCGGAGAACCGTAATCTCTTTTGCGTGACGACCGCGATGATGCGATACGCCAAGGCGATAGCCCACGCGGTGACAGGCGACGTCGACGCGGCGGAGCGCGAGGCCGCCGGCTTCGATGAAGCGCTCACCCGCGTCCCGGAGAGCCGCTACGTGTTCAACAACCGCTGCCTCGACATTCTCGCGATCGCGGGGGAGATGATGCGGGGTGAGATCGAGTACCGTCGCGGCCGCTTTGACACCGCGTTCAGACATCTCCGGGCGGCCGTGGAGTTGGACGACAACCTGCCCTACGACGAGCCCTGGGGATGGATGCAGCCGACGCGCCACGCGCTCGCCGCCCTACTGCTCGAACAGGCTCGGGTCGATGAGGCGGCCGCGGTGTATCGAGCGGACCTCGGGTACGACGATACGCTGAGCCGCGCCTGCCAGCACCCGGACAACGTCTGGAGCCTGCACGGCTATCACGAGTGCCTCCAGCGGCTCGGGTGGACTCAGGAGGCGGCGGTCGTGAAGCAGCGGCTGGACCTCACTCTGGCCCGCACCGACGTCCCGATCACCGCATCCTGCTTCTGCCGGCTCGCCACCCGGTAGCGAGTCTCGGCACGGCCAACGCTGGCCGGCAGTGCATCCGGTGAGCGTCGTTCCATTCGATTGGTTACGGCGTATCGATAAGCCGCGGCTCGCCTGCTGGACCCCGGCGCTCTTCCTCGTTAAAGATGAGCACCCTCCGAAGAACCCCAGCCTGACCCCTGTATATTGACGGAGCGGGGAAAAAGTCTGCCTCGTGTCCCTGCTTGCGCCGCGTGGAGCAAATAGGCTACACCGCTCTAAAATATACCCCACTAAAGGAGGCTCTTATGAGAATGTATAATTCACTCGGTCCGAACCCGCGCTGTGTGCGCATGTTCATGGCGGAAAAAGGCATGACGCTTGATACGATCGAAGTAGATATTCTGGGTGCGGAAAACCGGCAGGGGCCGTATACCGATAAGAACCCCGGCGGCCAGATGCCGTCGATCGAGCTGGACGACGGCAGCGTCCTGGCGGAAACCACCGCCATTTGCGAATACCTCGAAGACACCCAGCCCAGCCCGGCCTTCATCGGCTCAACCCCGGAAGAAAAAGCCGAAACCCGCATGTGGCAGCGGCGTATTGAACTCCAGATCACGGAGCATATGTATAACGGCTTCCGCTATGCCGAGGGCCTGGACATGTTTAAGGAGCGTATGCACTGTCTGCCCGAAGCCGCGGCCGGCCTCAAGGCAATCGTGCAAGAAAAGCTCGCCTGGCTGGATGGCCTGATGGAAGGCAAACAGTTCATCGTGGGCGATCGGTTTACCTTGGTCGATATTATTCTGTACTGCGCCTTTGATTTCGGGGCCGGTGTCGGCCAGAAGATCAGCCCGGACCTGAAAAACCTGACGGCCTGGTTTGCGCGGGTCGATGGGCGCGCCAGCGCGGCCTCCAGCATCCACGAAAAGGCCAAAGCCGCGGGCATGAAGGCGTAATATCCTATCTTTGAATCTCCCTTCTTAGGACGTGTGATGCAAATCCCGTGTGGCGTCGCACGTCGAAAACGAGATCGGGAGGGGTCGGAGCCAGCGGAACCCACCCCGCCTGGCGGCCACCGCGCGTCTGGCGAGCGCGGGTTCCTGGGAATATGCATCACACGTCCAAGGAGGGGATTCTGCCTTGGGGTGATGCTTACGGCCCCTCGCTTTTCTTCTGACGCTCCGTGCCCCGGGCCTCTTCCTGCGTGTAATAGGTAATCGTCCGATGGATTGCCTCGGCGGGTTCGAGGTAACCTCCTTCACCGTCTGGAATCCACTCCGCCGTGACCTGTTTTACCCAATTTCCGTGGGTGTCATACTCGTAGGTATAGACTTCTTTTTTCTGAACAGCGCCGTCCGTGTCAGACTCTACCCACTCCCGTTCGTTCCCATGCTCGTCATAGGCGTATAGCCAGCGGGACGTCAGCGCCCCGCTTCGTCCGTGGGTGATCACGGTTTGTACTCTCCCATCGGCGTCATACCCATAGGTATTGCTAGAGATCGGAGAGCCATCGGCATCGGACAATGACCGTTTGGCGACCCGGCCTTCCCCGTCGTAGGTAAAGCTGGCTCGATGTAAAAAGCTCCCGTCCGGATCGTGGTGATCGATGTGCGCCGGCGGCCCGTCTGCGGTGTACGTATAGACATCTCGAAACCAGAGATCGCCATCCACGTCGGTACTCACCGCCTGAGTCAGACGGCCCGCCGCATCATAGGTATGGCTGGTCTGCCGCCAGAGTGCCCCCTGGGAATTATACAGATGTTCGGTGCTCAGCCTGTTCGCCCGGTTATAACTGCGGACGGCGCGGACCATCGCTGCTCCGTCAGGCGCGTACTCTATCCTTTCCGTGAGTGCTCCGTTCGTCCCGTAATGGGCGCTGGCCGTGAGTATCCGTTCGTCCTCGATCCAGGTGTCCGGCTCTCCAGGCGGGTTCACGAACAGCGCCCTTTCCGTCTTTACGGTTTGGACGGCTCCAACCAGCGCCTTGCTGGCGCGGATTTCCTTCGCCCCCATGGCCGCAATAACGTCGGCCCGGGCGTGAGGGGCAAGGACGACAGAGAGGAAGATAGAGATAGAGAGCATGAGACGGGGTGGGCTGAGCATCGGTTTTGAGGAATGGGCGCTCCGCGCACGAGGGGGGCCCAGCACGACAGTTTGTTCCCGGTCTTTCCATTTCATACGTCCGGGGCAGCATATCTCTTCTTGGCCTTCCTTGACACGGCCCTCGTCTCCGCAGAATAATCTCTTCACAGGAGGGGAACGCTATGCGAGACAATGCACTCAAAAAATCACTCAAGGCCGGAGACTGTGTTCTGGGGACGCTGGTATGGGACCTCAAGAGCCGCGGGGCCATCCATACGCTGGCGCGGGCCGGTATGGACTATATCATGATCTGCACCGAGCATTCGGCCTATAACCTGGAAACGGTGGTCGATCTGTGCGACTACGCCCATGCAGCCGGTATGACCCCGGTGGTCCGCATCCCCGACCTTGAATATGAGCACGTGACGCGCCTGCTCGACTGTGGCTGTCAGAGCCTGATTGTGCCGCATGTCAAAACCGGGGCCGAGGTGCAACGCTTCATCGAGCTGGCCAAATACCATCCCGAAGGAAGGCGCGGGACGGCCATCTATCTGGGAGCGAATACCGGGTATGAAGACGTTGAGACGCAGACGGCCATGCGGCATGCCAATGCCCACACCCTGCTCGGCGTCATCATCGAAACCAGAGAAGCCGTGGAGAATATGGACGAGATTCTGATTCCCGGCATCGACCTCTGCCTGGTCGGCTATCAGGACCTGGCCCAGAGTCTCGGCACGCCGGGCCAATTCAACAATCCCGAGTTGCTCGAAGCGACCGCCCAGGTGAATGCGTTGTGTCGAGAGCGGGGCATCGCGACGGCGGCGGCAGTGACCCAACTCGATAAGGTGCAGGCTATTGTCGACAGCGGCGCGCAATATCTATTGTACGGCACCGACCTGATCCTGCTGCGTCGAGAGGCACAGCGCGCCGCCGAGGCCCTGGCGCCATTTCGGAAAGGCCATCAGGGCGATTCGTGAACCGCCTCTACACCACACGTCGGTAGGTCGGATGAGCGGAGCGTAATCCGACATCTCCGCTCCGCCTGCCAAGCGAGACGGGTTTCCTCTTTACGGAAACCCGAAATGTAGGATACACACAACGGGAAGTTGAGAGGCGTTCCGTCGTTCGTCGGCGTCACAAGGAGGTCAGCATGAAGTTCGGTATTTTTTATGAGCTATCCGTTCCCCGGCCCTGGGACCAGGAGGCCGAGCGTAGCGTCTATATGAATGCGCTGGAGCAGGTGCGTCTGGCCGACGAACTCGGCTTTGAGCAGGTCTGGGCGGTGGAGCATCACTTTCTGGAAGAATACTCCCACTGTTCGTCTCCCGAACTTTTTCTGACGGCCTGCGCCATGCAGACCAAGCAGATCAACGTCGGCCACGGCATCGTCATCTGCGTGCCGGAATTCAACCACCCGATTCGGATTGCCGAACGCGCCGCAGTGTTGGATATTTTATCCGGCGGGCGGCTCCAGTTCGGGACCGGGCGGTCGGCAACCTGGACCGAGCTGGGTGGCTTTCGGGCCAGTCCGGACGAGACCAAAAAAAGCTGGGACGAGTTTGTGCACTGCATCCCCAAGATGTGGACCCAGGAGCGCTTCGGCTATGAGGGCCAGTATTTCTCCATGCCGTCACGCGCGGTGCTGCCCAAACCGTATCAAAAACCCCATCCGCCCATGTGGGTGGCCGTCACCAGCCCAGGCACCGAGCTTGACGCCGCCGACCGCGGCATCGGTTGTCTGGGGGTGACCTTTACCAGCTTTGCCGAGCAGGAGGCCAAGGTCAAAGAGTACCGTCGCCGCGTGCAGAACTGCAATCCGGTTGGCTCATTCGTGAATGACCAGGTCGCGACCGTCAACTTTCTGTACTGCCACCCGGACAATGAAACCGGCGCAAAAACCGGCATGAATATGATTCGCCATTTCAACTATATGGCGGCCCAGTTGGATATGGCAAAAGAGGCCTATCCCGCCAAGTCCTACCCGGCCGCGGGTCTGCTGCCCTCCCTGCGGCGTCAGGCGTCCAGCCCCGGCGACCAGTTCAAGGCACCCGAAGGGATCGCCGTCGGGAATCCCGAACATCTCATCGGTGAGCTCAAAAAATGGGAAGCCAGCGGCGTGGACCGCGTCAATTTCCTCCTCAACGCCGCCGAGATCATTCCGCAGGCCCAGGTCCTCGACAGCCTGCGTCTGTTTGCCACACAGGTCATGCCGGCGTTTGCCGACTCCCAGCCGCAACACGCCGTCGCGGGAGGAGCCAGCTAATGCCGGTGTTTGGGAAACAGGACGTCGAAGCCGCCGCCGCCCAAGCGCCGCTGATGAGCGGCCTTGATACCGATGCCTGGGAGCTCAAAGGCGCGGAGATTCTTCAGCTCAGCTATGAGATTGCCGAGGAGCCGGCGGAATGGCTTATTCCGCCCGCCCTCCATCCGAGTATCCCGCCGTATGCCACGTTCTCGGTCATGCACTATCCCGACAGTCCGGTCGGGCCGTTCGCCCTCGCCCAGATCCGCATTGTCGTGCGGGCCGGGATTCGGCCCCGCGGCTACCTGCTGTACGCCTATGCCAGTACCGAGCAGGCGGTGGGCGAGTTGCAAGCCCGCTGGGGGTTTACGGTCGAGACCGCCGCGGTCTCGCTCCAGCCGCGCCACGATCGGGTGATCGGCAAGGTCGAACGCGACGGCGAGACGCTCTTGGAGATCGAGTTGGAGAATCCCGAGCATGTCTCAGGCGCGGATATTACCTATCTCGACAGCCTGCATTTGGCGCGGGTTCAGGGCCAGGACAAGCCGGTCATCGTCCAGGTTGACCCGGAATACGTGTTTCAGGCGGCGCAGCGCGGCAAGCCCCGCCTCCTCAGCTTCAAAGCCGGTGCCTGGGGGGACTCCGGGCGGTTGCAGTGCACCAGCCCTATTATTGCCACCATGACGAAATGTGATACCGACCTGCCCCAGCTCCGCTTCGCCCTCGATCCCTCCCTACCCGCCGCCCAGGGCAGCCGCAGACTCGCGGCGTAAAGGAGACACTTCATGTCTGATGTCACATTCAAGGTCTCGGGCCAGTCGGAGTCGCCCGCTCGCCTGGCCGTTCAGGTCAGGGGGTTTGAGTTGATTGTGGATGAGCCGCCGGGTCTCGGTGGGGATGACGAAGGACCGAATCCGGTTGAGTATATCCTGGCCGGGTTAGCCGGCTGTCTCAATGTGATGGGCCATATTATTGCCAAAGAAATGGGCTTTACGATTCGGTCCCTGACCATCGATGCGGCCGGTCCGCTGAACCCGGAAAAATTACTCGGCAAACAGACCGCTGACCGGGCCGGTTACAAAAACATTGACGTCACGCTCAGCGTTGACGCCGATGTGGACCAAGCCACCCTGGACCGGTGGCTGGCGACCATAGAGACGCGCTGTCCGGTCTCGGACAATCTGATGAACCTCACCCCGGTGGCGGTTCGGGCGCGGTCAGCCGTGCAGTCGGAACACGGTACGCAGGCCCCCTCACCCTAGCCCTCTCCCGCCAGGGGAGAGGGGACACAAGAGTCCCGCAGATCGAATGAGCGGAGCGGAATCCGCCGCCCAGTACCGGACAGCCACAGGGGGCTGTCCCTACCAGGCTGTTTCCCAGTAGGGCATCGTCAACACGCCCGGCTCGGACCACAGACCCAGGCGCTGGCCCATCTGGATAACGGGTCGGACGGCTTGCATGACCTGACGCAGCGCCGCGGCTGTCGGGCTGGCTGCGGCATCCTCTCGACCCTGGAGGTGAGACAGGACCGTTTCAAGCAGTGTTTTTTGCGCGGGAAAGAGTTTGAGTTGCACCGGCGTATCGGCCGCAATCCCCGCCGCTTGTTTGGCGAGGCTCAGCGCCAGCGGGAGGCCGCCGAGCTCGTCGATCAGGCCAATATCCTTAGCATCCTCACCCGTCCAGATCCGGCCCTTTGCCACGGCGTGCACCTGTCCCTGAGTAAGCCCCCTTCCCTGGGCAACCTTGTGCGTAAAGTCCTCGTACACATGATCGAGCCAGGCCGTGATCCGTCGCCACTGCTGGGGCGTATAATCGAGCGCGCTGGACCACATGGTGGCATTGGTACTGGTATGCACCTCGTCCGATGAGATGCCGATTTTTTCCATGAGTTCGGCGGTGAGCAGCTTGCCACCGAACACGCCGATGGAGCCGGTGATCGTGCCGGGCTGGGCCACAATTTTATCCGCGGCCGCCGCCACAAAATAGCCGCCCGAGCCGGCCACGTTGCCCATCGAGACAATGACCGGTTTGCCCGCCGCCTTGGCCCGGACGGTCTCGCGCCAAATCGTATCCGAGGCCACATAGGAACCGCCCGGACTGTCAACCCGAAACAGAATGGCCCTCACCGTGTCGTCCTGCACGGCATCCCGAAACGCGGCTGACACCGAGTCCGCGCCCATCGTCGGCCCGCTCAGCGCGGCGCTGTATTCGCTCTTGCCGCGCTGCACTCCACCGACGCCGTAAATGAGCGCAATCGCCTCCCCGGCGCTGTGCGGCCGACCCATCTGGCGGAGATAGGTAAACAGCCCAACGCGTTCCGCCTCCTCACCCAGGTCAGTGTCGATGCCAGCCCGGACCTCATCCCGATACGCCAGTCCGTCAACCAGGTTTTCCGTGAGGGCCTGCGCTCCGAGAAACGGCCCGCGGTCAACCAGGGTGCGGACGGCCTCAACTTCCAGGCCGCGACCGGCGGCGATGCCCTGCACGATCTGGCCGAACTGGGATTCGATAATCTGGAGGAGCGCCTCCCGATGAGGCTGGGTGTATTTTTTTTCGGTGAACATATTCAGCGCGTTTTTATACTCATAACGGTGGTCCATACGGGGCGAGAGCCCCAGCTTTTCCAGCGTCCCGCTGACGAATGTCGACTCGGCCATCAGGCCGGTCAGGCCGATGTCCCCGGACGGTTGGAGATAAATGCGATCAAAGGCGGTCGCCAGATAGTACGCGCCATTGCCAGGCCCGAACTCGCCAAAGGTCTCGGCATAGGCAACAGTCGGCTTGCCACTTTCCCGAAAGGCAAGAACGGCATCCCGAACCTCTTGGATTTCAGCCAGGCCCATACGCGTATTGCCCGCCCGCGCAACCAGCGCCAGGACGCGCTCATCGCTGGCCGCCTGGTGCAGCGCGTCAACAATATCCCGGACCGACACGGTCCGTTCCATGAGGACACTCGCCAGTGGATCGGCGGGAATATACTCGGCAAACTCGCGCTCGAAGTCGATCTCAAGCACGATGCGCTCCGGCAGACTCTCCTGACTCATCAAGGTGGTGATAACGCCGACAATGGCCATGACGACGACCCAGGCGCCAATCAGCATGAGCGTCCGTGTCAGAAACTTCTTCATATTATCTTCCCTCGCTTGATCTTTTTGTCAGGGTAGCAGAGAATCCGGCTTCGCCATATCCAGTCTGATCGTAGCAATCTGCATCTCTGGAGCCTTTTCTTCCGTATAACCGCTTTGCTTCTTATGGCACGAATTCAAGTTGCCGTTACAAAAGAGCGGACCTATCGCTTGAATGCCTTCGTGTTGGTTGGCGTTCTCTTGGCTTTCGCGTCGGTCGTCCATGCCGAGAGAACGAACATGCCCCAGGAACGTAACTTCGGCATGGCCTTGCCAGGTGAAAAATGTAGAGTCTCTCGGCTACCCAAATGGACCGAGCCGGAAAAGTGGGCATGGATAGAAATCTGTGAGGGACGAATCGCGAATTTCAACAAACACTTGAACGAGAAACTCGATCCGAGAAATCCAGCTCATGATGGCAAGTGGTCGGATGAGCGGAAACTGAGTTCGCGTTTTCTGGAAACGATCCTCCTGCACGAGCCCTTCCGTAGCGCCATCCCGCGCCAGGGCGTCCGCATCTCTGGAGCTTACTTTCCAGATGAAATCAATTTGACCGACGCATCGATTGAGCGACCACTGATGGTCCACGAGTCCCGCTTCAAGTCCCAGGTTGACATGTTCCGCCTGAGGACGCCAGCCTTGATCTCCCTCGAAGGATCAAAGTTTGACGGCGGTCTCAACATGAACTCTAGTTCGGTCGGTGTCCATCTGTTCATGAGGGATGCGATATTTGACAAGGTTGACTTAAAAGGAATGGAGATTAGCGACTACCTAGATATGGACAGAGCTACCTTCAAGGGCAAGCTGGACATGGATTCCGCCTCGGTCGGCGTCAACCTGTTCATGAGGAAAGCAGAACTTGGCGAGGTTAGCTTAAGAGCAGCAAAGATCGGCAACCAATTGAATATGACCGAGTCCACCTTCAAGGGCCCACTGATCATGGGTTCTGTCTCAGTCGGTGGCAGTCTACACATGAGGGATGCGAACTTCGGCGAAGTGGACTTGAGGGGAGCGAAGATCGGCGCCCAGATAATCATGATCGAGGCTACCTTCAAGGGCCAACTAATCATAGATTCTGTCTCGGCTGACAGCCTGTTCATGCGGAGGGCGAACTTCAGCGAAGTGGACTTGAGAGGGGTGGAGATCGGCGACCAGCTAGATATGGAGGGGGCTACCTTCAAGGGTCCACTGATCATGAGTTCTGCCTCGGTCGGTGGCAGTCTACACATGAGGGGTACGAACTTCGGCGAAGTGGACTTGAGGGGGGCGAAGATCGGCGCCCAACTGAATATGGGCGAGACTACCTTCAAGGGCCAACTAGTTATGCCTTCCATCTCGGTCGGCAGCAGCCTGTTCTTGCGGCAAGTAAAATTCGACAGTCCAGCCAACCTGATGTTTCTCAGTATCGGCTCCAATCTCGATGCGCGAGGTGCCACGCTGAGAGGCCTGGACCTTACAGGTTCCAGGATTAAGGGCGAGCTACGGCTCGGATCGGCCAATCGGACGGACATCGAATGGGAAAGTTACAAAGACGAGAATAAAAATTTCCACGCCCCCAAGTTGACCCTGCGAAACGCCAGTGTCGGCGCACTCCAGGATACCAAAAACACTTGGCCCGGTCATCTGGAACGGGAGTTCGAGGGCTTCACATATGATCGCCTCGGCGGACTCGGTGCCAGCGAACAAGAGAAGCCTGATGAGCGAGGAAGCTCCTGGTTCATTGAGTGGCTTGCGAAGGACAAATCCTATTCGCCCCAACCCTACCGGCACTTGGCCTATGTCCTCCGCGCCGCTGGGCACGAAGACATGGCGGACGATATTCTCATCGCCAACCGTGATCGCGAGCTTGGAGAATCCAAGACGTCGCAGTTCAAGTGGTGGCGTCTATGGATGCTCAGGCTCATCATCGGCTACGGCTACGGCTGGCGGGTCTTCTGGGCGTTAGCCTGGGTCGCTGGGTTGGCTGTACTCGGAACTGCCGTCCTACGTCTTGCGAAGGAGGGTAACAGACGCAGTATGAAGCTGGGCTTCTGCTACAGCCTCGACATGCTGCTTCCAATCATCCATCTGCGAGAGCTGCACTACACCGATGTGGACCTCAACACATGGGCCAAGTATTACTTTTATTTCCACAAAATTATGGGCTATGTGCTGATATTCTTCGTGCTCGCTGGACTATCGGGCCTTACGGAGAAATAGGGCAGAGCAATTTGCGAGAAACGCTCTAACTCGCTTCGGACGGCGTCGGCTCAAGCGTGCCCGGCGTTTCGCCGTAGGGCCAAGGCAACTGAATCGGCTCGCCGGCACGATTAAAAATTTCGACCGGGGTTTCCAGGACCGCGATCGCCTGCATCTCTTCCTCACCGGTTGTGCAGATTTTGTGCGGGGTGTAGGCGGGAACAGTGAGAACGCTGTTGGGTCCGAAATCGATCTGCTTGCCATCCACCTGGCACCAGCCGGTTCCCTTGAGAACAATAAGAATCTCTTCGCCCGAATGATAGTGGGTCGGGGTCGGCTTGCCCGGCTGTGAGGTCTGCATCCAGATTTCGACGTTGCGAGAATCCTCCTTCACCAGGGTCTGGTGGATAACTGCGGGGTGAATGAATTTTTCGATGCCGGTAATTTTCCGAACGGAATACATGGGCGAGCCCTCCCTCTACTTGCGTTGTCAAAGGAACGTAGCAAAGAAGCGGGGACAGGCCAATCAGAATTCAATCTGGAAGCCCGACCGTTCCTGACTCTGCACCTCCGTCAGAGTGCCCTGCACGCTCAGATACTCCCCCGCCGGATAATACAGATAGCCGTGCGTAGCGACCTGAGCGGCAAGCGCCTGACTGACCATGGGTGGCGGGAGACTAGCAGCGTCGTTTTCTGCTAAGGCCCGGACTGTGGCCCCTCCGGCCGAGAGGAGGTGGACTTGCTCCGTATCGAATACATAGGTCTGTGGAGTCCGATTGGCGACTTCTACGGCGACAATAAAGATGTCCGGTGTGTGGACGCCGAAGAGCAACTCGGCCTCCATCGGCGGCAGGGGCCGGATATGCACATACACCTGGCCTTCGGGTCCGTAGCGTTTGACGTTATCGGCCAGCCCGTGAAACAGGGAATAAAAAGCGCGCCGGAAGTAGGTTGTCGGTGGCGGGCGGTTCTCGGTGAGACGCGGAGCCTCTCGCTCGTGATAATCCGTCACCAGCGGGTGCGGCGTATGGGAGGCAACGTCCAGTGTGCTGAGCGAGGCAGCATCGACAACCACGCCCTGCGGCTGACACTGAACCGTCACCTGGACCAGCGCCGTCTGACCCGACCGTCTTTGTTGCGCCCGTATCGCCCCGGTTTTTCCTGGCGTAGCCTGGGTTGCACTCGTTACGCGATACCCCATCCGCTCGACTGTCTTATACGCGAGATGCTGGGCTTGTTCACACGATAAGTCCGTATCGGTGATCCGGTACAACTCGGCCAGTGGCTCGGCCTGTGCCGCGACCCGGTTCGCTTCCATACTCGCAAGCACGGCTGCGGCAGAAGCCCTTGCAACTGCGCGCGCGGCGGGCTGAGAACGTGGTGCGCAACCAATCAGGGTCGGCAGCATGAGGAGTCCGACCAGGGCCGGGAGACCCTTCATGCCTTGCCCAGGCAGGAATGTCATTTCAGCTCAACTGAGGAATAACCAACTCGGCAAAGCGCTGAAGCATCTCCTGTTCCTGCTGGTACGGAAACACCATCTGGAAATGGTGAAAGCCAAGCGCCCGCAACTCCCGCAGGGTTTCGGCCACGCGCTCCGGCGTTCCCGCCGTCCCCAGCTCTCGGGACGCCCACAATCCCCGCCCACCCAAGGCCCGGGCTGACTCGGCCTCTCGCCGCTTGAGTTCTTTTTCGTCTTCAGCCAGCACCACAGCCAGAAACAGCGACTTCTCAATCGTTGAGAAATCCCGCTTCAGCGCGTCACAGTGCCGGCGCAGGATATCGGTCTTTCTTTTCACGGTTGCGAATGAAGACCCCAGCAGGATGTTCCAGCCATCGGCGTACTGGGCCACGATGCGCAGCATGACCTTCTCTCCGCCGCCGGCAATCCAGATTCGAGGCGGTTGCTGCACGGGCTTGGGCGCGCACAGCGCCTCCTGCAACTGATAGTGCCTGCCCGAAAAAGACGCCCGATCCTGGGTCCACAACAGACGCACCACCTGCACCGCCTCTTCGAGTTGAGCCAGGCGCGTACCAATCGAAGGAAAGGGAATCCCGTAGGCCCGATACTCAAGCTCTTTCCAGCCGGCTCCGATGCCAAACTCCATCCTGCCGTTGCTGAGATGATCGAGGCTGGCCGCGATCTTTGCCAGGATGCCGGGCGGACGATACGAATTGCAGGTGACCAGCGTTCCCAGCCGCAGCCGGGTCGTCACCGGAGCCAGCGCGGTCAGCAGGGTCCAGGCCTCCAGGCAGTTGCGCTGCTCGGATCTGGCATCCCAAAAAAGATGGTCCGAGACCCACAAGCCGTAAAAACCAAGCCGTTCCGCTTCCTTTGCGATCTGAGCGACTTCGCCGTAGCTAAAGCCGAACTGCGGCTCGATTTGGATACCGAAGCGCCACTCCTTCGCCGAGTTTGCCTGGACTGCCTGGCCGACCGGCGTCCCGGCTTCAGACGGCGTTGCGGAACCCGCTTGTAAGCCTGCCACCCCGGCGACAACCGTACCCGCGCCCTGCAGAAACTTCCGGCGGCTGATGTCACGCATCCCGGCGAGCCTCCTTTCGAGAGCGCCTAGGCCCCGGCCCGCTGCTCTATGGCCTGTAAAGCCGTCCGGGCGGATGTCAGGGCAACGGCGAAGGACACGCTGGCGGGCGCCGGTGGCGGCCCCGCATCCCCCGGTGTTTTATAGCCGCCATAAATGGCGTGCCCGGATTGGAGCCAAAAGCAATCCGCCACGGCAAAGCCGGCCTGCTTGAACCACGTCAACTGCTCGAACAGCGGCGAGGGTTTATCGTAGGGATCGGGGGTATGGAAATAATTCCACTTTTCCTGGGTAAATTTTTCAAAGAGCCGGGTGGAGCCCGTCTTTTCGATTGAGAGAGACTGCGTAATCCGATCCCAACCTTCGCCAAAGGACGCCCAGGCCTCCGACCGTTGCGGTTTGACGATATCGGCCAGCAGGACCGCGCCGCGGTCTGAAATCCGCTTACCTATTTCCGTAAACAGCCATTGTTTTTCCGGCCCGCTCAGATGGTGCACGCACAGGGAGGAAACCACGCAGTCGGCGGTATCCAGCGAGCCAAGCCAGTCTGGCGAGGCCATATCAAATGCCGCGACCCGAGCTCGTTCCCCAAATCGCCCGAGGTGACGGCCGGCCTGCTCGCGCATGCTTTCCGAGCCGTCCAGGGCCAGCACCGTGGCGTTCGGAAAACAGTCCAGCACGGCAAACGACAAGGCCCCTTCCCCGCAGCCAAGCTCAACCGCGCGGAACGCGTCCTGCTGCCGAAAGGGCAGCAGACTCAAAAGCGTCGCGACCTGCTCATCCCGCGCCGGCACGGCAATCGCCGCCAGCTCGCGGTAGAGTTGGGAATCGTCCTCTGTCCATTCCGTGCGCTCTTCAGCCATGAGGAGCCCTCCTTGTTATGGCGGATTGTTCGGATTCATGGCCGTCGTAAGAAAGAGTTCAGCTTCTCCGAACGGATTAAATTCATATTTCGCGTCAATAAGATCGATCCAGCCGTCGCCGTTGACGTCCACGGCCGTAACGATCGGACGAACGTTGACGAAGTCATCGGGTAACGGCGTGAAGACCCCATTGCCCATGTTCAGATAGGAATCAATCAAATCCGTCGATGGCTGGAAGTCTGGACCGTAGAGAAAGATGAGGATTTCGTTGTGGCCGTCTCCATTAATGTCCCGAAACCAGAATATGGGCGCCCCTCCTCCTTGGAAGGCTCCCGTCTGCTCGGGCAATCGGAGGGACGTTTCATCCCGGAAGCTCCCATCACCGTTGCTGATCAAGACCTGGACAAAATGCCCCCTAAACATCTGGTCCGATTGATACAGAAGGAGGTCTTGCAGGCCGTCTTGATTCAGGTCCGCACGAATGGAGTCCTGGGCTTGCCCTATCCCACCTATCAGCGGTGGAGGAATCGCTTCCGCACCGGAGAGGGTAAACCGACCGGTCCCATCGTTCAGCAGGACCCCCGTCCGGTCCGACTGACTCCCATCCAAGTTATCGACGTTCTTTATTAGCCCGAGGTAAAGATCGGCATCGCCATCGTTCTCCGCATCAATAAAGTGGGTCCAAAACGGATACGATCCGATCAGGATATCAGGCAAACGGCCATTTGTGCCGACAATCGTTTCTCTACCTCTGAAGTCCGGCACCGGATACCCGATATCGGCCACGATACTGAACGCTCCGCTGCCGTCATTGAGCATGAGATAGGATGGTGCTTCTCCACCACCGAGGTTGTTCACCCACACATCAATGTCCCCGTCCCCATCAACATCGGCTGCGCTCGACCCATGCGAAAAATCGGACACCTGCGGCAAATTCTGCGCGGTCATATCGCGCAGCCTGCCGTCCGGCCCTGACAACAAGAGGCGGTTCTGTTCCCCATCGAAGTGCTCAGGCTTATCTTCACGACCGTGATTACTCATGAAAATATCGTTTTGACCATCCCCGTTGAAATCCTCGATAATGAACTGTCGAACAACAAACACCTCGGGGATAGGTCCAGCAATTAAGGTCGCTGTCCCATCGACCAAGCTTCCTACCCCGTCGTTTAGCAGAATGACGATCGGAGATGGAGGCTTAGGCGCAGCTAAATCCCCTGCCCATAGCTGGAACACAACGTCCTCGTGGCCGTCCCCGTTGATATCCCAGGGGGTAGCCGCAGCAGCAGAGAATTGTTCTCCATCTTCGTTCCTTCCGAGGGGCTCTGTTACACGAACCGGGGCAGCATACTGAGGCGGCTCGACTGGGCCGGCTCCAAGGATGACAAAGTTCTGGAGAGACTGTTGCCAGGCAACAATGAGGTCCGTTCCGGTGGCGGGGAAATCCTTCAGCCGGGCGCGTTTTTCGACTCCGGTGAGAAATTCTTGACCGAAGGTCGTAACCGTGAACGTAGCGCTGCCGAACTCCACCCCGTCGGCCCGTGCGCTGACCGTATGGACACCGTCGCCCAAGAGATTCCAGTTGAAGAGCAGGCCAAAGCCGTTGTCGCTGTCATTACAAACCTTCTCGGTGTCTGTGCGGGTGGTCCTATAGCCGGCCCGCCAGGTCTCTTCCGTGGCGGTGCCAGGATTAAAGACAATGTCAATCTGCTCGGCCTCACATACCCAGCCGGAAATGACGCCTACGCCGCTCTGAAACGAACCCGGTGGCGGGTTCTCCAGAATACGTGGTGGCGTACCGCTCGTCCCACCGCTACTCCTCATGCCCCCCTGAATCACGAAGTTCTGGAGAGACTGTTGCCAACCGAGGGTGATCTCATTCCCCTCAGTCGGAAAATCTTCAACGACAAACTCTCCGCTTGCGTCTTCCAGGAAGTCTGTATCAAAGGTGGTGACTGTGACCGTAGCGCTACCGAACTCCATCCCGTCAGCCCGAGCTTGAACCGTATGGACGCCAGCGCCCAGCCGATTCCAGTTGAAGAGCAGGCCAAAGCCGTTATTGATGTCGTTGCAGACACTCTCAGTGTCTTCGCGGGTGGTCCGATAGCCGGCCCGCCAGGTCTCTTCCTTGGCCGTGCCGGGGTTAAAGACAATGTCGATCTGCTCGGCGTCACACACCCAGCCGGAAATGACCCCTACGCCGCTCTGAAACGAGCCCGGCGGCGGGTTCTCAAAAACCGACTGCGCCCACGCGCAGAGAGGGAGGAATGGCACGAAGAGCAGGACAAAGGGAACAGCACCTATCCTTATCCCATACTGGAGCAAGAGTTCCCGCATAGGCACTTCCGAACGGATAAGCTAGCCTTTCCCTATTCCCTTAACCCGATTGAATGCACTCATCCCTGTTGGCGGCTGGCTAATGGGCCGCGTAACAACTGCCCCGGCAGGGCGCCGGTGTGTTCGTTGTTCCGCAGGACGACTTCGCCATTGACGATGGTTGCCAGAAAGCCGTTGGCTTTTTGCTTGAGCCGTCGGGCGCCAGCCGGCAGGTCGTAGGTCAGTTCGGGCACCTGCGGCTCAACCGTTTGCGGATCGAAAATCACGACATCGGCGTTCCAGCCCTCGCGCAGCAGGCCACGGCCGGCCAGCTTCCAATGAGACGCCGGCACGAAGCTCAGTTGGCGGACCGCGTCTTCCAGAGTCAGGGCTTCTTGCTCACGCACCCAGTGACTCAGCAGATGGGTTTGCAGGGAAGAATCCATGATCTGTGAAACATGGGCGCCCGAGTCGGAGAAGGTAATCACCGAGCGGGGATGCTGCATCATCTCCAAGGTGCTGGGCTCATGGGTGTTGGTCAGCGGCTGCATGAAGAAGCGCTTCAGCCCCTTTTCCAGGGCGAGATCGATATAGGTCTCCACCGGGTCCTGGTTGCGTTCGGCGGCAATCTCGGCCACTGATCGATACGGCGGCACGGCCCGGTCGATGATGGGGAACAGCCATTTGAAATTCGCCGCGCGGGCTTCCGCGCCGACCGCCCGCGTCCCCTCTTGGAGCGGCCGATTGGCGGCCTGCACCAGCTTGTGGCGCATGTCGGGATTGCGTAAGGCTGCTTCCTGTTCGGCCAATGGCAGCTCTCGGATGTCGCGCCAGACCGGCAGCTTGTCAAACGAGGTGACCGACTCGAACGACTGCAACACGCTGATGGGCCGGCTGTGGACCTGAATAAACATGCGCCCGCCGGCTTCGGCGGTCTCATCCGCTAACGCAAAAAACGGGCGCCAATAGTCCGGGGCCTTGGGCGCGCTGAACATGCCGAACGTGACCGGCACACCCGTATCCACCGCCAGGGCTTTGAGCCGGTTACAATAGTCCTGAATCCGCTCCGGGTTGAGTCCGGTGTCTTCGCCGGCGATTTCAAACACACCGGAGTTCAGCTCACCAAGCACACCAACTAACTGGCGGACCTCGTCCCAGGTGGCGAGCCGACTCGCAACCGGTTGGCCATCGGGCGTCTGGTGGTTGCGCGTGCGCGAGGTGGTAAAGCCGGCGGCGCCCGCTTGTATGGCACTGCGGACTTCACGTTTCATGGCTTCGAGATCGTCCGGGGTCGCTTCTTCGCTAAAAGCCCGCTCCCCCATGACATAGGTTCGCAGCGCGGAATGACCGATATAGGCCGAATAATTGATACCCTTGGGCAACCGCTCGACCGCGTCCAGGTATTCCGGATAGGTGGTCCAACTCCACTTGATGCCGGCCTGCATGGCTTCCGGCGAAATGTCTTCCGCCCGCTCCAGATTGCGCATCACCAGCAGTTTGTCCTCTTCGCTGCACGGGGCGAGCGAGAAGCCGCAGTTGCCCATCACCACGCTGGTAATGCCGTGCCAGCACGAGCACGTACCCAGCGGGTCCCAAAACACCTGGGCGTCCATATGCGTATGGCCGTCAACAAAGCCGGGGGAAACGACATGGCCCTCGGCATCGATGATTTCCCTGGCGTTCTCACGAATTTTACCAATGGCGACAATTTTACCCGCGGCGATTGCGACATCGGACTGAAAGCGGGGCAGCCCGGAGCCATCAACCACCGTACCGTTTTTAATAAGGAGATCGTATTGCATGCCGCTTCATATAGACCATCCTTTGCCTCTTGACCACCGCACAAAGCGTGCTAGTGGGAAAGGAGTCGGAGTAACCGGAAGGTCTGGTTCGTGTTCGTTTCGGGATATATTCATAGCAGCCAAGGAGGGGAACTATGGCACAGTCTGGAGTGATTTCGGCAGATTCGCATTTTGTAGAACCACCCGATATGTGGGCGGAACGACTGGATAAGAAGTTCCGGGATAAGGCCCCGCACACAGTAAATGGGCTCAACGGAAAAGAGGGCGAGTTCTTTGTGTGCGAGAACATCAACCCGATACCGGTGGCCGGGTTTTTTGGTGCAGGCGTTCCTTCGGAAGAGCTGCCGGCACACAACAGGAAGGGCTTTGAGGCTGCCCCGGCGAGCGTCTGGGACCCCGCCGCCCGCATCAAGGACCAGGAGCGCGACGGTCTGGAAGCCGAGGTGATTTATACCTCGATGGGCATGCCGCTCTACGGCCTGGATAATATCGAGCTGCGGGACGCCTGCTTTCAGGCCTATAATGACTGGGCGGTCGAGTATTGCAGCCATGCTCCAAAGCGGCTCCTGCCGCTCGGGCTCATCACGCTTGAAGACATTCAGGCCGGCACCAAGGAACTCGAACGCATCGCCAAAAAGGGCATGCGCGGAGCCATGATCTGGGCCGAGCCGCCGGACGACCGCCCGTACAGTCACACCGCCTATGATCCGTTCTGGGCGGCCGCCTCAGACCTCAATATGCCGCTCTCCTTACACATCCTGACCGGCCGTAAGGGCATGGGCATTGACTTCTTTGCCGATAACCTGGCACTCCAGGTCTCTACGCTGCATCACGAAGTAGAGCGCTCGATTGCCGTGTTTGTTCTCGGCGGCGTGCTGGAACGCTTTCCCAAACTGACCATTGTTTCGGCCGAGAATGACGTGGCCTGGATGCCCTATTTCATGTGGCGGATGGATTTTGCCCACCGGCGAATCGGCCCGCTCTCCTCGGTCGAGTTGAGCCTGAAGCCGAGCGACTACGTGAAGCGGCAGGTGTACGCCACCTTCATTGAGGAGCCCATCCTGCTCGACGGCTATCACCGCTATGCGGCAGACAACGCCATGTGGTCTTCGGACTATCCCCACACGGCCGCCATCTGGCCGCGCTCACAGGAGTTTATCCAGGCGACCTTCAGCGAGCTGTCCGAGACCGACCGCCGGAAGCTCATCCACGACACCGCCGCGCGCGTGTATCGGATTGAATAAGCCTGACAGGGCCCCGACGCGGGGCCCTGTGCCACACCCTCCGCCTCGGCTTGGGTGGACAGCGACGCCTCACGGCCCGCCACGCGACCCTCTCCTCTCATTCACTTCGGCTCTTCAGCGTCATTCTGACCGCTTTGCAGGCTTTCCCCGGCTACCGCTCTTCCCCTCGATTCCCGTATCCAGATATATGGGAGGGCCACGGAGGACCTCTCGTTGCGAAGAAAAAGGACTCGTTTTGCCTTGTTGTACGCCCTTGTCAGTGTCGCTGTGCTGAGCCTCGCGTCAGCGGTCCGCGCCCAGTCTTCGCCGCCCGTCGCCCTACCGGACATTGAAGTCCGCGGCACAACGCCGTTGATGAGCTCTCCCGTCGCGCGCGAACACATACCGGCCAATGTACAGACCATCACCGGCGAGCAGATCACACAACGCGGCGCGCTCAACCTGACCGACACCCTGTCCCGCAGCCTGGGCGGGGTGAACCTGAACCACGTCCAGAACAACCCCTTCCAGCCCGACGTCAGCTATCGGGGGTTTACCAGCTCCTTTCTGATTGGAACGCCGCCGGGGCTGAGCGTCTTTGTCGATGGCGTGCGCGTCAACGAGCCCTTGGCCGACCAGGTCAACTGGGATTTGCTGCCGACCGATGCCATAGATCGTCTGGAACTCATCCCCGGCTCAAACCCGATCTATGGTCGCAATACGCTGGGTGGGACCATTGTGATGCAAACCAAACGCGGCTTTACGCATCCGGGCACCACCGCGGAGGTCTGGGGCGGGAGTTTCGCCCGCTATCGGACCTTGCTGCAACACGGGGGCAGTCATGGCAAATTCGATTATTTTGTGTCGGGCAATCTCTTTCTCGAAGACGGCTTTCGGGATTTCTCAAAGAGTCATGTCGGCCAGCTCTTCGGCAAGGTCGGCTATCTGGGGACGCATGACGATTTCTCCCTCTCCCTGACCCATGTCAATAACAAGTTGACCGGCAACGGCCCGCTGCCCGAAAGCCGTCTCAAGCGCGACCGCTCCGCAGTATTCACCCACCCTGATATTTTCAAACCCGACCTGTGGTTTCTGAACAGCCAGTACAAACGCGACCTGGGTCGCGGCTTCGCGCTGTCGGCCAATCTGTACGGCCGTCTGTTGGACGTGGATCAGTTTAACCTGGATGTCGAAGAAGACATCGACGCCCGCACGAATCAGAAGGGTTGGGGGGGCGCGCTCCAGTTGGCGTATCAAGGAGCCGTGTGGGAACGGCCGGTCTCTGTCACGCTTGGTGGCGATTACAGCGGCGCCCGTCTCGACCACCTCATTGGCGAGCGGGGTGAGGACAACGATGAGGATGGCGATGAGCTGGAGAACGATCTAGCCTTGCTCCGGGCCAGGGGAGAAGGCGAGGCGGACGCCTTTGAGGTGGCGACCAATGTCAAGACCGAAACCCACGCCGGCGGCCCGTTTTTTACCCTCACCGTCGAGCCGATTGAGAAGCTGACGCTGACCCTGTCCGGGCGCTATGAGGTCACCCATCTCGCCATTACAGACCGCCTGGCCGGACACGTGGACGATGACGACGAGGCGGGAACGGACGCCAGCGGCAACCACACCTTTGATCGGTTCAATCCGGCAGTGGGGGCGACCTATGCTTTCACCAAGCGGCTGAGCCTGTATGCCGGGTATAGCGAGAGCTACCGCGCGCCGACCGCGATTGAGCTGACCTGTGCCAATCCCGAAGCGCCCTGCCCGGTGCCGACCGCGATTGTGGACGACCCACCCCTGGATGCGGTCAAGGGCAAGACCTGGGAGACGGGCGTCCGCTGGGCCCTGCCGCCCTATATTGACGCCACCCTGGCCTTCTTTCGGACGGACCTCACAGACGACATCCTGTTTCGCAACGAACCGGAGAGCCGCGTGCTGGGGTTTTTCCAGAATGTGGATGCCACCCGTCGCCAGGGCCTCGAACTCCTCCTGCGCGGCGTGTGGAACTGGGGCAACTGGTTTCTGAATTACACCGTCACGGATGCCACGTTTGGGGATGATATTGAGCTGTTTACCTTCGCCACTGAAGAGCGTATCGCCCTGGTCCGCGACGGCGACCGTCTGCCGCTGGTCCCGCCGCATCGGGTCAATGGCGGAATAGACTTCTTCATCGGCTCGCAGCTACGGCTGAGCCTGGACGCGGCCTATGTGGATGGACAGCGGCTGCGGGGCGATGAGGCCAATCAACGCCGTCGGCTGGAGCCGTATTTTGTGGCCAACGCCATGCTTGCGTACAGCTATAAGAATTTCGATATTTTTGTGCGGCTCGAAAACCTGTTTGCCGAAGAATACGAAAGCTACGGCGCGTATTTTGAGAATGTCGTGGACGGAACCGGCGTCGAGCGCTTCATGAGCCCCGGCGCACCCTTGGCCGCCTTCAGCGGCGTGCGGGTGAAATTCTGAGGAAGGGAACGGCGGCGCGCCGTCCGTCCTCAGATGCTGAAATCCAGCAGATTGTAATCCTTCATACTGGTTTTGGCTGCTGCGTCCCAGCAGTAGCGCTCTCCCGATTTGGCAAACGGCTGATAGGGAAACGGCGTTTCGTCCGGGAAGCGCTGCCGGCGCGCATCAATAGCATAGCCGATCACGCGTGAACGGACACGGATACGGTCTGCATCGTAGACTGCCGGGGCGCTATGCACGCCCCCGCCCTTCACCCCCAGCACGGACGCACGGCGATGAAAGCCGAAGTTTACCGTGACGCGCCAGTCCGGACTGGTATTGGCAAACGAACAGTGCAGCAATTGCCGGTTGGAGATGACCACATCACCCGGCTGACACACCATGGGAACGGCATCCGGCAGGCGCTCCGAGCCGGCCTCGGCCACCCGCTGGGTGATATCGAGATGGCCGACTTTATGCGTCCCCGGCACGACCCACACGCCGTTTGCCGGGGTGCAGCCGTAGAGCTGGGCCATGAAGTTAAAGCCGTGGCTCCCCTGGTCCCAGGTCGGACTGTCCCAATGCGTCGTGCCATCCTGATGCCAGGCGACCGACGCTCCTTTGCCCGGCTCTTTGATGAACAGCGCATCGGCGAACGGCACAAAATCCTCGCCGTTGACGGCCGCGGCCACGGCCAAGAGCTGCGGATGGGCATAGGTACGCAGGCTGGCTTCGGAAAATTGCAGCGAGCCGATTATGAGATAGACCACTTCCCGGGGCAGACCGGCAGCCGGGGTGGGCTCCAGCATCTTGACCGGATGCCGACCGTTGGCGAGATCGGTTCCGCCAAAGGGATCGCCGAGCGGTCTGGACCAGAACAGCGTCGGTGCCTCACACTCAGCCGCCAGGGCCGGGCGACCCTGGGCATCGAGCGCAGCCCCCCGCTCGGCCGGGAGGCGTTCCAGGATATCGAACAGGTCGGTTTCGATATCGTTCAGTTCCTCTTCCCTGAGCACCCCCTCGAAGACATAAAAGCCATATTTCCAATAGGCAGCCAGGATGTCGGTGTGGACCCGACCATCGGCGTGAAACCGAATCGGGCCGCGATTATCGAGCGCATAGGCCCGTTTCTCCCCCTCGCGCAGATACGCCTGCATGGCCGCTTCAGCCGCCCCATAATCGCCCGTTGTCACACTGCTCGCTGCCTGCATATCTGCCTCCGTTTTTTGCACCCGTCCCTTCATATGCGCTTCTCGGCCCCCATACAACCTTGGCCGAGCCGCCGGTTGACTTCCCCATCTCAGTCTCGTTTCATAGGGGCTATGCCGAGGCTCGGGAAAATCGCCGCTCTATTCGTGCTCTTTGCTCTGCTGAGCCCAATAGAGGCAAGGGCGATTGAGACGGCCCCACCCCTCTCCGACCGGGAGATCATCGAACGCTTGACCAAAGTGGAAACCAAAATCGACGCCAACACCACAGCCCTTATCCAGCTTCGGACTGACATGCAGACGCAGTTCCAACAACTGCGGCAAGACATGAACGCTCGGTTCGAGCAGGTGGATGCCCGGTTCGCCGAACTCACTCAATTCATGCTGGGGATTCTCGGAGCCTTCACCGTCCTCGTGGCGGTGACGATTGGCTTTGCCCTGTGGGACCGTCGGACGATGGTCCGACCGTTCGAGAGCAAAGTAAAGGTTATGGAAGACGAGTTCGCCCGTGACCGCGAGAACCTGCACTCCCTGCTCGAAGCTTTCCGCTCCCTGGGCAAGAGCGATGAACGGGTGGCGGATGTGTTGCGGCAGTTTCGGTTGTTGTGAGTGTCCGCTCCGTTTCTCTATCAGGCAGACGCCCTCTATAGACCATCGGGTATTACCGTATCAGCTACCGTTCGAGTGCTGTCTTGGACTTGATAGTCAGGCTGCATCTGTCTCAACAAACTCACCTTCGGAAGCGGGAGGGGGAATGGGCTCGCCACGCTCACGTAGACCTTCCAGGTGAAAGTCGATCGCATCTTTGATGAGTGCTGTCACTTCCTGACGTGTCTCTGCCGCAGCAATGCAACCCGGAAGGTCAGGGACATGAGCACCCCAACTCGCCGCGCCTTTTTCAATGATTACGAGGTAGCGCAGCATCCTGCTTCTTCCACCTTCCTGACTTCAGGCTGCTATAAACAGACAGTGGGCACATGCACAGCACCCGTTAGGCTGCGTCCGACTGTTTTTGGAGTAAGCAGGTCGGATGAGCGGAACGTAGTCCGACAAGTCCGGGATGTCGGGTTACGCCTACGGCTAACCCGACCTACAAGACTACTATTCCCCTCACCCTGGCCCCCTTCGACTCCGCTCTGCTCGGGACAGGCTCTCCCACCAGGGGAGAGGGGACTTGTTAGTTTGGCAGCCAGGCTAAGGCCCGGACTTCGCCGAACTCTCGGTCCGATTTGCTCCACGACGCTCCGCCGTCCTGACTGGTATAGACATAGCCGTGCAGGCTGTTGGCCACGATAAAGTCGGGGTCGGCCGGGTGCGTGGCAAACCAGTACATGGTGGAGTTGGGCACCACGGGTAACGGGGCGGCCTGCCAGGTTTGCCCGCCGTCGGTCGAACGCTGGATAGCCCCGACCTTGCCCGGAATGAAATCGCCGTTGCCCACAAACATCACGCTGGGATCGTCGGCTTTCAGCGCCACGCCACGACAGTACGAGATGCCCCGCTCGGCGAAACGTGGGAAGGCGTGCAGCGTCCAGCTCTGGCCTTCGTCCGTGCTGGTCCAGATACCATCCGGGGTGGTGGCGATGATTTTTCGGTGCGGGTCGGGGCTGATGGTCAGCCCGTGGATATCCTGGTTCAGCTCGCTTTTGCCCAGGGCGGGCAGATGCTCCCAGGTGTCGCCGCCATCGAGACTCCGATGGATACCGTCGATCTCAACACTGGCCCAGACCGTGCCGGAGTCGCGCGGATCGAAAAGAAGGTTGGTGACCTTGGGCGCGCCGGCCAGGCAACGCTCGGCCGCATTGATGGGCAGCTCTTCCCAGGTCTGACCACCGTCCCTGGTGCGAAAGACACACGGCGGTTTGGTCCCAATAAGGACAACGTTCGGGTCGTCGGGATGGACGGCAATGGACCAGATTTGTTTGCCGTCCACGGGAGATTCTACCAGCTCCCAGACCGCGCCCTTGTCCTCGCTGCGATACAGTCCCACCTCGGAGCCGGCATACACCACGTTGGGGTTGTGCGGAGACACCACCAGCGAGCGAATTTGGATTTCTCCCGGTTCGGCGTGGAACGGCAGCTTCATCCGACTCCGCCGCCAACGGGCGCCGCTATCCGAGCTATACCACACCCCCGCACCGACGGTTCCGACACAAATGGTATGTCCGTTTTCCATAGTCCCCTCCTGAATGCTGAGAATACGTTTCGATACTGACGGCATAGCACTCCCAGGCCCAGGTGCAAAGATGTGTGGAGCATCTCGGTTTCAAAGCCCCTCCCCCTTCTGCCTGTGCAGTGCCCCCCTCCCTATATCTTTCTCTCCGACGAACCGGATAATGGGGTCGAGCTTATACCAGCCAGAGGAGAGCGCTATGGCAGCAAATAGTAATGGGGATACCCGTATTGACGTCTATCTCATCTGTAATGCCAAATATCACGACACCAATTTTGCTCGACTTGAGTTGCTCACACTCCTGGCCGAACACGAGGACATAGTGGTCCGGGTCGCCGAAGATTACCGCGACCAGGACGCCATCCGGCAGTCCAGGCTGCTCGTGACCTATACCTGCGATGTGTGTCCGACCCCGGAGCAGCAGGAGGGTCTCAAGCAGTTTCTCAGCAGCGGCGGCCGCTGGTTTGGCCTGCACGGCACGAGTGCCCTGCTGGAGTTTGTCGGCGAAAGCCTGGAGACCGACGGGATCGTGATTCCGGGCAAGGTCGATACGCCCCGCAAAGCACCGGCCTTGTCCGACATGCTGGGCAACCACTTTGTGTCGCATCCGCCCATTCAGCCCATTCACGTCACGGTCGCCGACCCCAGCCATCCGCTCGTCCACGACATTCAAGCCTTCGAGGTGCTGGACGAGCCGTATTACTGCGAGTTTTATGGGGAAATCCATACGCTGTTGGAGTCGCGCTATAATGCCAAATCGGAGGGCTATGTCCGCGAAGACCTGGGCAATGACGATCCGCGCCCGCAGCTCTATCTGCATCCCTACGGCCAGGGTGAAGTCCTCTACCTGACGCTCGGTCACTGTCGGGGGAAATATGACATGCAGCCTTTTATGCCGGTCTGCTCTGTCGAGCGCTGTTCGTGGGAGTCCCCGGTATATTATGAACTGCTCAGGCGCGGCATTCGCTGGGGTATCGGTCAGCTCGGGAGCTGAGTACAGCACTGGTGGCGACAGGACGGCCTAGTGTTTTCTCAGGGTGGACAGTAGAATAGGTAGGAATGGCTGCCGCAATCGATCTCGTTGCTCCGGATTCCCTTATCCATAAAATCCAGAAATTACTCCAACTCAGCCGGGATGAAGCCGCGACCGAGCACGAAGCCGCCCTGGCTGCCGCCAAGGTCCACCAGCTCCTGGCCACGTATAATCTGTCGTTGACCGAGGTCGAGGCACGAGGCGTACACAGCCAACAGGCCATGCGGGTCGAAGGCTGGAAAACGAGCCGCCTGCTGCCGTGGGAACGACTGCTCTGGCTCGCGACCTGCAAACTGTATTTTTGTTGTTCGACCCTGTCCGTGGGCCGGTCCTTCATTATCGGGCGCTCCCATAATGTCGTTGTCGCCAAAGAAATGCTGCACTATCTCATCCACACCGTCCGACGCTTGCGCAAGGAGCATTACGGCAAGGGGCGGCGTTTTCTGGATTCCTTTGCCTATGGCTGCGCCCAGTCCATCACCGACAAGATCAAGACCCTGATCGCCGAACGGGAGCCGGCCGCGGCCAAGACCACCCTGCCCGCGGTGCGGAAAAACTATCGCGACGAGGTCTATACCTATCTGGCCGGCCAGGGGACGCGCCTGCGTAAACTGTCCGGTACACCACGCTCACTGAAGGTTGACCCTGAGGGCTATGCGGCCGGACAGGTGGCCGGCGAGACGGTGGGGCTGGACCCGCAGCTCTCCGGCGGCCAGGAGGGCGGGACGCTGCTCGGGTGAAAGCAAAAGGGCGGACACGATCACTCGCATCCGCCCGTCCGGAAAGTCAAAAAATCCAACGCTTAACGCTGCGCCAAGGGCCCGCGCAACAACTGTCCGGGCAGCGCGCCGGTATGCTCGTTTTCACGCAGGACCACCTGGCCGTTGACGACCGAAGCCAGAAAGCCGGCGGCTTTCTGTTTGAGACGCCGCGCGCCCGCGGGCAGATCGTAGGTCAGCTCCGGCATCATCGGCCCGACCGTTTCCGGGTCGAAGACCACGACGTCCGCGGTCATTCCCTCGCGCAGCAGGCCGCGTCCGTGCAAGCCCCACTGAGAAGCCGGCACAAAGGTGAGCTGCCGGACCGCGTCTTCGAGAGTGATGGCTTGCTGCTCGCGCACCCAATGGCTCAGCACATGGGTCTGTAAGGACGAATCCATGATCTGGGACACGTGGGCGCCGGAGTCGGAGAAGGTGATGACCGAACGCGGGTGGCGCATCATCTCCAGCACATGCTCCTGGTTCTCATTGGCCAGCGGTTGCAGGAAGAACTGCTTGAGGTTTTTCTCCAGGGCCAGATCAATAAAGGTCTCGACCGGATCCTGGTTTCGCTCTGTGGCGATTTCCGCGATGGAGCGGTGGGGCGGGTTGGGCTGGTCCATCAAGAACAGCCATTCGAAATTCGCCGCCCGGGCTTCGGGACCGACTCCCCGGTTGCCGTCGTCTTCTTGTGAGTGGGCCTCTTCAACCAGTTTGCGCCGGTAGTCGGGATTCCGCAGGGCGGCTTCTTTCTCTTCGAGTGACGACATCTTCTTGAGCGCGCGCCAGGTCGGCAGCCGGTCGAACGGCGTATTGGTCTGAAAGGACAGGACCGCATTCAGCGCGCGGCTATGCACCTGGAGGAACATGCGGCCACCCGCGGCCGCGGTTTCGTCGGTTAAATCGAGATAAGGCTGCCAGCAGTCCGGCGCCCGGCGCATACTGAACATGCCGTAGGTCACCGGGACTCCGGTATCGACCGCCAAAGCCTTGAGGCGATCCATGTATTCACGGATGCGCTCCGGGTTCTGACCCGTGTCTTCTCCGGCAATTTCAAAGATGCCGGCGCCCATTTCGCCCATCGCGCCAACCAACTGCCGGACCTCATCCCAGGTGGCCAGCCGGCTGGCCACGGGCTGGCGCTGCGGCGTCTGGTGGTTGCGGGTGCGTGAGGTGGTGAACCCCATCGCGCCGGCTTGGATCGCTTCGCGCACCGCCTGTTTCATCTGCTCCAAATCCTGCTCGGTGGCCGGGTCGGTAAAGGCGCGCTCGCCCATCACGTGGGTGCGCAGGGCGGAATGCCCCATATAGGCGGCATAGTTGATGCCCTTGGGTAGACGCTCAACCGAATCCAGATACTCGGGAAAGGTCTCCCAGGTCCATTTGATGCCGACATTCATGGCCTCGGGCGCGATGTCTTCGGCCCGCTCCAGGTTGCGCATGACCATGTCCTTTTCGCTCTCCTTACACGGCGCGAGCGAAAATCCGCAATTGCCCATCACCACGCTGGTAATGCCGTGCCAGCAGGAACACGTGCCGAGCGGGTCCCAGGAGACTTGGGCGTCCATATGGGTGTGACCATCGATAAAGCCGGGGGTGACGACGTGGCCTTCGGCGTCGATTGTCTCTTGTGCGGCGTCGCGAATGCGACCAATCGAGGCGATTTTCCCATCCACGATACCCACATCGGAGCGGAACCGGGGCATGCCCGAGCCGTCAATAACGGTCCCATTTTTAATAATCAGATCGTACTGCATTCTCCCTCCTTCTCCTGGAACGATTACCAACCTGAGAGGCTTTTCTTACTATAGCCGGCCATGGGATACCCCTACCGTGGATTTGTCAACCTGTCGGAGGAATGCTACGAGGCATAGTCATGAAAATTACAGTCATTCTTGCACTCTTTGTCACCCTTACCGGAGGCCTCTCTTTCCCTCAATCACTCTGGGCGCAGTCGGCTTTGGGGAACCCGCAGCCGGGCTCGTTTCAGAGCGGCGTAGGCGTGATTTCCGGCTGGGTGTGTGACGCCGAGCGGATTGACATTGTCTTTAATCCCGGCACCGCCAAGGAAGAGACCTGGCGGGCCGGCTATAAGACCACCCGGCCAGACACGGAGTATACGGAGGAGGGGGAGGTCCTCTGCGGGGACACCGACAACGGCTTTGGGCTCTTGTTCAACTGGAATCGGCTCGACGATGGTCAGCATATGGTCAGCGCATTAGCCGACGGGGTGGAGTTTGGCAGTGCCACCTTCACGGTCACCACCCTCGGGGAAGAATTCAAGGAAAACGTAAGCGGAGAGTTTGTCGTTGAAGATTTTCCGACTGAGGGCAAGGATGTCACCCTCGCCTGGCAACAGTCGCTCCAGAACTTCGTGATTCAGGGGGACATGAGGAGTAGCGGAGGGACGAGCGGCACGCCACCGCGTATTCTGGGGAACCCGCAGCCGGGCTCGTTTCAGAGCGGCGTAGGCGTGATTTCCGGCTGGGTGTGTGACGCCGAGCGGATTGACATTGTCTTTAATCCCGGCACCGCCAAGGAAGAGACCTGGCGGGCCGGCTATAAGACCACCCGGCCAGACACGGAGTATACGGAGGAGGGGGAGGTCCTCTGCGGGGACACCGACAACGGCTTTGGGCTCTTGTTCAACTGGAATCGGCTCGACGATGGTCAGCATATGGTCAGCGCATTAGCCGACGGGGTGGAGTTTGGCAGTGCCACCTTCACGGTCACCACCCTCGGGGAAGAATTCAAGGAAAACGTTGGCAAACATGCCCGGCTGAAAGATTTCCCCAAGGCCGGGACGGACCTCATTGTCGCCTGGCAACAGTCGCTCCAGAACTTCACGATTGCGCGGCTCGATAATCTCGCGCCCCGAATTGCTTCCATCGACGCCATCGGGGACAGCATCAGCAAGGCAGTGAACGCCCGAGAGAATGCCCAAGGGTTTTGTACGAATAGAGACCAGGAGAGCTTCAACTGGGCAACCAGCATCACCGAGGGCGGGGCGTTTTGCGGCGATGGTGGAGACGGGGTCTATAGCCAGGCGGAACGGATCGAATGTCGGCAGGGCGCTATGATTGTGAACGCCGACCCCAATAGCGCGGAATCCGGCGCCGAGATGCTCAAGAATTTTGCCGCCCAGGCGCAGGAATCAGCGATGCTTTTCGGGACGCAGCCACCGGCCGCTCCGCGCTATGTGACGGTCGAGATGGGCCATAACGATATTTGCAGCGGCACCATTGAGCGTATTCAAACCGACTGTGCAGAAGGGGACGATCAGGACCCGATGAACCACTGTCGAACCACAGAGGCGGCGTTTGAGCGCGAGTTTCGCAAAGGGCTCGATGTTTTGATTACCGTCCCGGAATTGAAAATCGGCATTGCCGCACCCGTGCGGGTAACCCAGTTGTGCAACCACGCGACTAAAACAAACTGTTCCTTTCTTGGCGGAAGCTGTGAATCGCTGTGGGGGTCGAATGTTCTACTCAGCCAACGCGAGACCGGCCTGTGCGGGTCTATCACTATCGACTGCTCAGACGAACGTCTTCAAGACGGTTACGAAACAGCTCGTGCCTATCGCGACATTATGGATCGCGTCTCCTCAGAGTATGCCGCCTTGCCTGAGAGGGAAACTTCCCCTGAAATAGAAGTCGGCGGCGAGACAGTTGGAGGGAAAGTCAAAGCAGCCGGAACCTCTCTCAGCTTCAGCAATGCTACTTGGGTGTACAAGTTTACGCGCGAACAGGTTTCCTGCTGTGACTGTTTCCATCCATCGCTTCAGGGTCAGGATGTGGCCGCCCAAATTTTGTTTGACGGCTTTACCTGTAGTCCAACGGACGTATGCTGCGCGGATACCGCAGACCCCGTGTCCGCCGCCCTGTGTGCGGCCGAAGATACCAGCGGGACCTTTCATCCAGGATTATTCTGACCGGAGGGTAGAGTCTATTCTTCACTCCTCGGATGCGGTGCCGTCGGCGCAAGGTTGAGAAAGGTGATGAGGGTGAGCCTGCGGCTCTGAATCCGCCAGCCCTCTGCGGTCTGCACCACGCTGTCTTCGTAGGTGCCATTCGCAATATCCATACTGCCGTTGGGCAGAACATGGGTTGCGTGCAGATAGGTGCTCATCGTGGCGCTCTTGTCCTGCGCCTCAATACTGATGGTTCCGATCAGATGTTGCGTATTCGTATAACCAGCGCCCTGAAATACCGTCGCCACAAAATCCGCCCAGGCGTCCGAGCCGGTTCTTTTCTCCTCTTGTCCGTTCGGAAAGACGACCGAGAAGGTCGCGTCTTGTGTAAAGCACGGCTGGTAGATCGCCCTTCCTGCCGCGACGTCACCCCGCCCGATGGCGTCCGTTCCGTGGGCATAACAGATAGTGAGTTTGCGAATGTCCGCTTCATCCTGCAAGCGGCTGGCCGGCTCTGCGGCAACACCCCGAGGCCCGCTCAGCACGATGGCGGTTATCAGCGCTATTAGCATGATGCTGCTCTTCCCGCGTATCACTGTCGAATGGCTCATCTGGGACACCTCCTGTCATCCGCGTCTTACCATACACCTGGGAGAAAAACGATTTCCCATATAAGGTAGTGTCTCACTTTGAATTTCCCCCTCCCTCGCCCTCCCCTCCAGGGGGAGGGAAGGTCTGCTCCCTCTCCCCTGGAGGGAGAGGGCTGGGGTGAGGGGACGCCAGGCAGGCAGAAAGGGCGCTTTGAAACTGAGACACTATCCCCAGACAGAGTGGTTTGACACGTCGGAAGCGAAAATGCTAGGCGTTGCTCGGTCGGGGTACGGACTTGCCGCCCACAGATGACCGGACACAGGGGGACAGATGGAAGCGCTGCGTGTTATTTCTGCCGATTCGCATATGACGGAGCCGCCCGACCTGTGGACCACCCGGCTCGATCAACGGTTCCGGGAGCGCGCCCCGCGGGTGGTCGAGGACACAGAAAAACCCGGACATTTTTTCAGGGCTCCCGGTATCACGCCCTTCCCGGTGGCGGGTGGATTCTCTGCGGGCCGCAGTGGCGAAGAACTCAAAAAACATCTCACCCGTGGTTATGAAGCGGCCCGGCCCGGCGGCTGGGACCCGGTTGAGCGCATCAAGGACCAGGATATCGACGGGGTCGGGGCCGAGGTGATCTACACCACGCTGGGTCTGGCCCTGTTCCAGCTTGCGGACGCCGCACTCCAACGGGCCTGTTTTCGGGTCTATAACGACTGGGTGGCGGAGTTTCGGTCGCACGATCCAAAACGGCTCTATCCCGTGGCGCTGATCTCACTGGAAGATATTCCGGCCGCAATCAAAGAGCTCGAACGGGCGGCAAAATTGGGCCTCAGCGGCGGTATGATCTGGGGCGCTCCACCCGAAGACCGGCCGTATTATAGTCCGGTGTACGATCCGTTCTGGACCGCAGCGCAAGACCTCGATATGCCGCTCTCCCTGCATGTCGTGACCAGCCGGGACAATAACACCCGGGTGGTCATGGACCGCGGCGCAAGCGGCTGGGTCAACCAGACGGCTATGCGGTTCGTGCACCTCATTCACGAAGTCCAGAAGTCCCTGACCAGCCTCATCTTCGGCGGGGTGTTGGCCCGTTTTCCCGAACTCAAAATCGTTTCCGCGGAGAGTGACATCGGCTGGCTGGCCCATTATGTCCAGCGCCTCGACCATACCTATGAGAAGTTCGGGGTGATGGTGGAACATCCCCTCCCCCTGAAACCGAGCGAGTATGTCCGCCGCCAGGTCTGGGCCACCTTTCAGGACGACCCGATCGGCGCCGCAAACGCCGCGGTCTTTGGCGAGGATAACTGTATGTGGGCGTCCGATTTTCCGCACACGGACACCACCTGGCCCCATTCACGGCAGGTGATTGAACGGGACTTCGCCAACGTTCCGGCCCATATCACGCACAAGATCGTGTACGACAACGCCGCAAAGCTATACGGGATTGAGCTAGACTGAACGGTCGAAAAACAAATCATCGACCGGCATGGACCAACCGGGCACTGCCGGTTCGGCTTCAGCCTCCTCACCGCGCCGATAGACCGTCGGGTGGGCGGGATCACTCGCTCGGTAGACTGTGACAACCTCGTCGCTGAGCAAATCGACATCCCAGACGACCTGCGTCCCAGCCGCAAAATAGTCTACCCGTTTTCGGGCCAACTCGACCTCTGCGCCATAATTGCCCTCGCTTCTCACCTCGGCAGCAAACGCAGGAGCACCCGCATAAAAACCCATCCCGGGATTGGGGCCGGTATAATAGGCCGCGTCCGGGCTGAAGGACTGGCGCTGCGGCAGATTGACACGAAAGCCTTTATTATCTCCAACCGCAATCCCTCTCCGAACCCGACGCGCATAGGCCCGCAGGGAAACAAATATCTCATCGCCAGCGTAGCCTGGAGCGCCGCCAGTCGGTGCCATCGCCGCAATCCTTCCATCCACCAATTCCGCTTTGCCCGACGTATACGTCAGGTCTTCAAGCGTCGCATCATCATTGTGGGGCTGAGGTTCGTTCATCGGTCTGGTCTCCGACAAAAACAGTGTAGAGCATAGCGCATTTCAGGGCCGGGCGGTCTCGCCGTTCACGTGCACCCGGGTGAAATAGCCGTGTTCCTCCAGGTGTTGGTGATAGGTCAGCGTGCAGTCCTTGCCGAGACGCGCCTCGGCCTCGCTGAGAGCGGCGTCAACGGTCGGGAAGGGCTCGAAGCCCATCCGTCGAGCGACCGCCTCGTTTTCCTTGGGCACGCCCGCCGCCAGGACGCCGCCCAGATGGTTGAGCGCATACAGGCCCTGTCCGTACAGAATACACGGGTGCGCCCCGTGGAACGCAAAGCCGTTGCGATACTTGTGCACGAACTCCGGGCGGTGGGCGTACTCTTCGGAATAGGTATCCCATACCTCGAGCGGGTCCTGCATGGCGGGCAACACCTCGTGGTAGAGCGTGTGGTACGAGGGATGGTTGAGCAGACTGAATTTGGGGTCAAAGGGGTTGGCGGCGATGAGTATCCCGCCTTTTCGGACCAGGGGATTCTCGTGATAGGCGTTGAACAACCCGGACAAAGCCTTGTTGCGACAGTGTATGGGATTGAATACCGACAGGCGCGAGTAGCCGTCCCCATCCGCCATCCCCAGCAGCAGCACGTCGGTCTGCCCCTCCACGTCGGTGACGAGCTGCGAGAGCAGCATATCGATATGCATCTCCCGCACCGGGGTGATCAGCCCGGCGTCAATGGCGGCAAAGCGCTGGGGCGTACTCGTGGTCAGGACGCCCTCTATCTTCATGACGGGCGGGTGGCCGCGACGCGCCAACTCGGCTTCTACCAGGGTTCCCATTTCGTTCAGCAGCTTGTGGAAGGAACTGTTTTTGGGGTCCTGGACCGAGTGGCCCGAGGCGAACGGCCAGGGGCGGTGATGATAACGGATGGACTCCCAGTTACTCATCCCCACCAGAATGGACTTCCAGCCGCCCTGAAAGAATCCGCCCGGCACGGACATGAAGATGAACAGGTCAGACTCAACGACCGAGCGGTGGACCATGACTTCCATGCCCCGCCGGGTCATGCCCAGATTGACGAACTGGTTCGGGTCGGTCGCGTCGATGCAGGCCAGGCGACCGCCCAGCGTGTAGGGCAGCTTCGGGCCCAGGATGTGGGTCATCTCCTTGCGGGTCCACATGCGGTGGAGCGCATTGGCAACCTTGATCTGGATATCTTCGGGCCGGACCCCGTACTGGTTCAGTAAATCGAGTAAGATGGGAATCCCGAGAATGCGCAAATCCTGGTCGTCGGGATGGTAGTGCGTGGCCCGGCCGTCCTGAATGCCGATGGTGACCTTTGCGCCCGGCCTGACCAGCTTCTCCAGGGCCGGCATGCCAACCGGCTGGGTGACCGCGGCCCGAAAGGCGGCCGCCGCGTCAGGCAGGGGAGCAACCGAGGGCGGCGGTCCGGGCGGGATGCGGGTCCGGTCAATCGGCAGATGCGCCGGCGTCTTGGTCGTGCCACAGCTCACCAGATACTCTTGTGTGGATGCCATCGTCTTCCCTCCTTTACAGCCATATATCCGTTACCAGCCCACGGCATACGACGGACGGCGCGGGTCGGCGCCGCCGGCCAGCACGCCGGTTGTCGGCTCGACGTGAATGCAGCAGACCGCCCCGGCCCGCCACACCCAGTCCGGCCACCAGTGCACCTGATGACCACGTTCGGACAATAGCGCCCCGGTCTCATCGGCGATACGGCTCTCGATATTCAGCCGACCGGGATGATAGGCGTGCGGCTCAAAGGAGTCCGGGAAGCTGTAGCTGGCAAAGCGCGGTGCTTCGACCGCTTCCTGGGCCTCCATGCCAAAGACCGCGCTATTGAGCAGGGTCTGCAACATGGCCTGGGGCTGGACATCGCCACCGGGAGAACCCAACACCAGAAAGGGGCGTCCGTCACGCAGCACCAAGGCCGGGTTGGGGGTCAGGCGGGGCCGTTTGCCGGGGGCGACACACGACGCATGATGCGGGTCGGCCCAGGACTGCGAACCGCGTGAGGACGGACACAGCCCCGTCCCCGGCACGACCGGCATGTCAGACGAGGTATCGCTCGGCGTGGCGGAGAAAACATTGCCCTGCCGGTCTATGACGCACACATACGAGGTGTCCAGGCCGGGCTGGGCCGTCTCGTTCGGCAGCGGCTGGGTCTCGGCGTCAACAACCGCCCGGCAGCGCCGGGGATCGCCGGCCGGCGGCATCTCGGGCCAGGCTTCGTGCTGCCGAATCAGGGAACGGCGTTGCTCGGCATAGTCTTTGGACAGCAGCCCGTCGATGGGGACTTCAACGAAACGCGGGTCGCCGTAGTAGCGCTCCCGGTCGGCAAACGCCAGCTTGAGCGCCTCGGTCACGGTGTGAATATACTGGGGCGAATTGTGGCCCTGGGCCGCAAGATCGTAGCCTTCCAGCAGATTCAGCGTCTGCTGCAAGACCGGCCCCTGACACCACGGGCCGCAGGCGTAGACCTCCAGGTCCTGGAACGTCGTCCGCGTCGGAGGTTCTACGCCAACCCGAAATGCGGCCAGGTCTTGCGCGGTCAGCAGCCCGTCGTTCTCGGCGTGGAATTTGACAATCGCGGCGGCAATGTCTCCGTGGTAAAAAGCCGCCCGGGCCGCCTGGAGCCCGGCCTTTCGTCCCTGGCTGCGGGCGTGTGCTTCTTCGTCGGCCATATACTGCAAGGTGCCGGCCAGGTCGGTTTGTTTGAAGATGTCGCCCGGCTGGGGAGCCTGACCGCCGGGCAGATAAATGGCCGCGTTCGAGGGCCAGCGCTGGTACTTGTCGGCGTTGGCCTTGATGATGCCCGCGGTAAAAGCATGGATGGGAAACCCGTCTCGCGCAAAACGGATCGCGGCCGCCGCGACCTCGCCAAAGCCCATGGTTCCGTAGCGCTCCAGCACGGTAATCCAGGCGTCGGGCGCGCTGGGTACGACAGTGCGGAGAATACCCGTAGGAATATGGCCGGCGTGCTTTTTCTGAAACAGCTCCAGCGAGGCGGCCTGCGGCCAGTGGCCCAGACCACTGATCGTCGTCACCTCACGCCGGGCGGCCAGATACAGGATGATCGGAGCCACCCCGGCCACGTTCACCAGGTCGCTCTGCAAGACGCCCAGGGCGATACCGGCAGCCACACCGGCGTCAACCGCATTGCCGCCGGCTTCAAGAATGTGAAAGCCGGCGTGCGCCGCCAAATAGTGCCCGGCCACGACCATGTGGCGAGTGCCCCGGATGGTCGGACGATGGGCCGCTACGGTTCGCATTTCGGTTCCGGCGTCAGACAGACTGTCGAGTGACATGGGAGCCCCCTTCTTCAACGGCGCTTTCTCATCCCCACCGTTCTACGATCACCTTCTTTTCCGTATAAAAATCGATGGCGTCGCGCCCCTGACCGTGCAGGTCGCCAAAGAAGCTGTCTTTCCAACCGCTAAAGGGAAAGAAGGCCATGGGCGCGGCAACGCCGACGTTGATCCCCAGGTTGCCTACCTGGGCTTCGTATCGAAATTTTCGGGCCGCAGCTCCACTCCGGGTAAAGAGACAGGCCATATTGCCGTAGCGCTGGCCGTTCACCAGCGTAATGGCGTGGTCAATATCTTTTGCCGGCATCACACTCAGGACCGGCCCAAATATCTCGGTGGTCGCTATCTGGCTGCTCGGCTGGACAGCGGTCAGCAGTGTCGGCTTGACGAAATAGCCCTGTTCGTAGCTGGCGACCTGGGCCTGGCGGCCGTCTACGACGGCCTGCGCCCCGTCATCGAGCCCGGTTTGGATAAGCCGTTCGATACGGGCTTTACTCTCGGCTCGGATCACCGGTCCCATTTCCACTCCGGCGTCCAGCCCGTAGCCGACGTTTCGACGGACTGCCACGTCGGCCATGGCCTCAACAAATGGCTGTTCGGCGTCACCAACCGTGATGGCCAACGAAGCCGCCAGACAGCGTTGACCGGCACAGCCAAAGGCCGACTCGGCCGCGACCTGGGCGACATCCTCAATATCAGCGTCGGGCAGAATAATAATCGGATTTTTGGCACCGCCCTGACACTGGGCGCGTTTGCCGTTTGCCGTGGCTCGGGCGTACACCGCCCTGGCAACCGGCGTGGAACCAACCAGGCTGATGGCTCGCACCTCAGGATGATCGACCAGCGCGTCTACGGTCTCTTTTGCGCCGTTCACCAGATTGACCACACCTTTGGGCAAATCCGTTTGCTCCAACAGCGCAAATATCTTTTGGGCGGTGAGGGGCGTTTTGTCCGACGGCTTGAGAATAAAGGGGTTCCCACACGCAATGGCATACGGCAGAAACCACAACGGAATCATGCCCGGAAAATTAAACGGTGTAATCGCTGCTACCACTCCGACCGGCTGCCGGATCATGGTCTCATCAATACCGCGAGCAATATCCTCGCTATACAGACCCTGGAGCAAACTCGGGACGCCACAGGCAACCTCGACATTCTCAATGCCGCGCCGCATTTCTCCAGCCGCTTCCGTATAGGTCTTGCCACATTCAGTGGTAATGGTTTGGGCCAATTCGTCGAGGTGTTCCTCCAATAGGGTCTTGAATTTGAATAAATACTGTATCCGCTCACCCGCCGGTGTACGCCGCCACCCAGGAAAAGCACGGGTGGCCGCCTGGACCGTAGCATCAACATCAGCAGCGGGAGAGACCGGCAGGACTGCGATTCCCTGCGCGGTCGCCGGATTCGGAATGGTCAGCGACTCCGTTGCGCTCGAATGACTCCACTCGCCATCCACAAAATTAAGCAGCTGTGCAGTACTCATCCCTGTTCTCCCTCCGCTTTAGCCATGGTGTTTTGAATGGCTTGAACAACTGTCGGCCAGGCAATATCACCCAACTCAGCCCGAGGATGTTCGCCCTGACAGGCCGGGCACACGCGGAGGGCCGCGTCGGTATTGAACTGCTGAACCGCTTGCCAATAGGCTGCTTGGGGGATTTCAGCCTGGGTATCAATGGACCGCCAATGCACCACAGCCCGGCAGTCGGGACAATACCACACCACGGCTTCTTTGCCTGCGGTCTCGGCCTTGAAGCGGACCTGTACACTCGGCGTGTGGGTTATCACTCGACTGGGAATACCGGCTGGCATATAGAGGCTGTCCCCGACCGCGAGCTGCAACTGCTCCGGCCGCTCCCCCCCAAACCGGACCTCTCCCGCTCCGCTCAGGTTTATCAGCGTCTGGTCCTGGTCGCTGACCAGAAAGAAGGGTTGCGAGATGGTATTCCGACTGAGATGCGGCATGGGGTCAATGCCGGGCGGCAGTGCGGGAAAATCGTCGAACGACCCCCAGAGCTGCTCGGCCGCCTCAAAGAGCTGGACCATGCGTCTGCGTTCCATAGCCGCTCCTCCTACCCGTCGCGCACGGCGCGTTGCTCGCTTGCCGCCCGGGCGCGGTTGGCAACCGCAACCTGCTGGGCATAACGTCGCCAGCCAAGCTGCTCGGCCGGAAAGGGCTGCTGCACATGCCCGCACTTGGGGCACTCCCGAGCCGAGGCGTTGAACGCATCAACCGCATCGGCATAGAAGCCCAGCGCATAGAACTCCGGGTAATACGGCCGCTCCGGTCCGCGCTTGATATTGGCCTCGCCCTGATAGACGACCTCGTTGCACTGCTCGCACCGAATCGTAAATCCCTCGTTCTGATTGTCCTGGGAGTTCATGCGAATGGTAATCAGCACGACCATATAGGCGTGTTCGTTCGTCAGGTCTCTCAAGAAATTATTCACCCCGTGCATATTGGGCAGCACCATCATCTGGCCGGCCTGGAGCGCACTGTCTTCGCCAGCGAGGCAGAGCAGCACCTCAGGCACGACATTCTCGTGAAAAAACTGGAACTTTTTGGCGCTCGGCCCGCCGATCGAGACGCTCAGACACGGCACGATCGCCCCATCGTCGAGATAGGGAAAAACCGGCACAAGCTCCAGGGTTCCGGTGGCGTGCATGACTTCTTCAAACAGGTTTTTCTTGATCGGTTTTTTGCCCGGCACGAGCGCCTGCCCAAACCAGACCTCCTGAGTGACGGCTGTCATAGCCCCTCCTGTACACTCTGTCCGTTGACCATGGACATGTGGGCTGCGGCCTGCGGAAACTCCGGCATGACCTCCTCGGCAAACAGCCGCATCGAGTTCCGGATTTGCGCCTGACTGAGGCTGCCATAGGCAAAAAAGAGAATCATGTACTGGAGGTCCGGCAAAAACTCCTGATGGCGCTGAATCAGCCGCACACAGGTTTCCGGGCTGCCGATCAGGAGCATACCCAGGTCCGTTCGGTCAGGTCACCTCTGGCCGCGGCCTCAAACGTTCCCTTGAGATAGGAGTAGGAAGACGACTGGGCCATTTCAGCCGGTTTGGCGAGCTTGAGGAGTTGTTGCCAACGGGTGGCTAAGGTGGGTAAGACCTCGGCTTTTGCCTGTTCATCCGTCGCCGCCAGATACACGTGGCGAGTCGGCACCAGGCCGACGTGATCGATCGTATGGCCGTGCCGGGCATTTTCCTCTTTGTAGATGTCCCAATGCTGCTGCATGGTAGGGAGCAAGGTATACACTTCCATACACGGATAGTTGTGTTGCGCCGCCCAGCGGACGGACGGTTCGGACAGACCCGCGGTCCAGACCGGGGGATGGGGTTTTTGGACCGGTCGAACCTCCAGGGTCGTCTCGGGAATATCGATAAACCGGCCGGTGTAGGAAAAGGTGGGCTGCGTCCAGGCACGCAGGACAGCCTCATGGGTTTCGTCAAAAATCTCACGGCTCTGGTTATGGTCCACCTTCCAGGGAATAAATTCTCCGGGCTGGATGCCCCGGCCTATGCCCCACAGCAGGCGGCCGTCACTCATCATATCGAGCATGGCTCCTTCTTCGGCCAACCGAATCGGATGGTGGAAGGGCAGGACATTCACCGCCGGTCCGAGCTTGATGCGGCTGGTCCGCTGAGCGGCCGAAGCCACCATCAGGTTGGGCGAGGCAATCATGCTGTAGGTGGAAAAGTGGTGTTCGGCAAACCAGAAGCTGTCGTAGCCGAGCTGTTCGGCGTACACGACTTGTTCCAGGTTTTCCTTGAATAATTGCCGGACACTGCGCTCGTCGGCTTTTGTCACGGTAGAGAAAATTCCGAATTTCACCGAGCCCTCCCTTTTTCAGAATCGTTTTTCTCTCTACGCCCTTTTCCCCCGTGTTGGCAAGACATATTCTTGCGTGTGGTCCCGCGCACCTGAAACACTTTTTCATTGACACCGGGTCTGAGATGGACTAGAGCGATTCCATATTCTTTGCATGAAAGGCGTACGCCATGACTCTCTCCACCCAAGAGCCGACAGCCGTCAGGCCCGTCATATGTTGCAGTTGCTCCCAGCAGTGTGGCGTGCTCGCCCATGTGGAGCAGGGACGGGTCACCCGGATCAGCGGCGATGCAGCCCATCCCATCAGTCAGGGCTTTGTCTGCATTAAGGGCCGCCGGGCCGCCGAGCTGCACTATCAGGAGGGGCGCGTTCACTGGCCGCTCAAGCGCACCGGGCAGCGAGGCGAGGGCGCCTGGCAGCGGGTCGGCTGGGACGAGGCCCTGGACGATATTGCCGCACGGCTCCAGACCCTGAAGCAACAGCACGGCCCCGAAAGTGTGGCCGTCACCTTCGGCACCTTTCACGGCGCGGACTGGGGTCTGGGCGAGCGTTTTCTGAATCTCTTCGGCAGTCCCAATAGTGCCGGACAGGATAAAATCTGCTCCGGCCCAACGGCCATGGCCGAGGCCCTGACCTATGGCTATGGTCCAACGTCGCACACCGCTCCCGTGCCCGGTCTCACAAAATGCATTGTGCTGTGGGGGATGCGCCCGAGCGCCTCGCTGCCCCTGCTGTGGAAGCAGATCGTCAAGGCCCACCGCCAGGGTGCGACACTCATTGTGATAGACCCCCACTATACGACCGAGGCCAAGCGGGCCGACCTGTGGTTGCAGCTCCGGCCTGGGACGGATGCGGCCTTAGCCTTGGGCTGGCTGTCCGTGCTGATTGAAGAAGGTTTGTACGACCGGGAGTTTGTCGAGCAGTACACCACCGGGTTCGACGCCTTGCGACAGCACGTGGCCGCCTATCCACCCCAGCGGGCCGCCGAACTCAGCTGGGTCCCAGCAGACCTCCTGGTCAAGGCGGCGCGGCTGTTTGCCCGCAGTCGGCCCGGCCTTATCAATAGTGGCAACGGGGTGTGCCAGCTCGGCCCAACCAGCCTCCAGAGTACGCGGGCGATTGCCTGTCTGGTGGCCATCAGTGGCAATCTGGATAAAGAGGGCGGCCACTGCCTGCCCGGCCCGCCCCGTCAGATCGTGGCCAACGGGGACGCCATGCTGATGGACCGACTGCCCGCAGAACAGTGGCGCAAACGACTGGGGATTGAGCGGTTTCGTCTGCTGGGCGACGGGTATAAACGGCTGGATGCGGCCATGGCGCCGGCCTGGCACGGCAAACATCACCTGCTGAGCTGGACGGCTTCGGCGCATGAGCCCAGCCTGTGGCAGGCGATTACCCAGGCCGAGCCCTACCCGGTCAAGGGTCTGATTGTCCAGCACCATAACCCGCTGGGTGGAAGCGGCAATGCCAAGCGAGTCGAACAGGCGCTGCGGAGCGCCAACCTGGAACTGCTGGTGGTCCACGACCTGTTTCTGTCTCCGACCGCACAGTTGGCCGACTACGTCCTGCCGGCCAGTCACTGGCTCGAAAAGCCGTCCTTCTCGACCGGCCTGGGCTATATGGGCATTGCCGGCGATTACGCCGCGGCGAGCCACGCGGCGCTTGAGCCCGAGCAGGGTCACCGGAGCGATTATGAGCTGTGGAGAGACCTGGGGCGGCGGCTGGGTCAGCAGGCCGACTGGCCGGAGAGCGTTGAGGAGTTCTGGGATAGTTGCCTGCAACCGGCCGGCCTCGACTTCCACACCCTGGCGCGGCAGCGCGGACCGTGGATGTCCGCCGCGCCCCGCCACGGCAAATTCGTGGGTCGGTCTGCCCAGGACGAGGGGCCGCGCTTTGGCACCCCATCCGGGCGGGTGGAGTTGCGCTCAGCCATCCTGGCCGAACTCGACTACCCGGCCCTGCCCGTCTACGCGGAACCGGAAATCTTTACGCGCTGGTCAAGCGACTATCCGCTGGTGCTGACGACCGGCGGGCGGGTGATCGAGGGCTTTCACCAGAACAGTCAGCAGATGCCCTGGTTCCGCAAGAAATATCCCCACCCGGAGGCCCAGCTTCACCCCCAGGCCGCAGCGGAACTCGGTATTGAGGACGGGACGTGGATCAGCATCGAGACCCCGACCGGCAGCGTACGGCACGTCGCCCGTTTGAATGAGACCCTCCATCCGCGCGTCGTTCAGGCCGACCGCTGGTGGTATCCCGAGCGCCCAGGGCACGACCCGGAGCTGTACGGCCTGCGGGAAACGAATATCAATATGTGTACCGACGACGACCCGGCGCAGTGCGACCCCATGATGGGCACCTGGCTGCTGCGCGGTCTGCCGTGTCGGCTGGTCAGGGCGGAGCAGGCAACACCGCCCGGTTCTTCAACAACGGAACAATAACATCTCACCAAGGAGGGAGCAGACATGAACGCTGACGATCTCGCTCAACGCATTCAAACTCTGGAGAGCATTGAAGCCATCAAGAAACTCAAGGCCCGCTACTGTGCCTTGTGTGACGCGCACTACGACGCGGACGGCATTGCGGAGCTGTTTGCCGAGGACGCGGTCTGGGATGGCGGCGACTTTGGCCGGCACGAGGGTCGCGAGGCCATCCGCACCTTCTTTCAGGGCGCGTCCGCCATTTTTCCGTTTGCGGTCCACAACGTCATGAACCCCATTATCGAGGTGGACGCGGATACCGCCAGCGGGCAGTGGTATCTATTCCAGCCGTGCACCCTGGCCGAGGGCAACCAGGCCGCCTGGCTGACCGGTCGATACACAGAGACGTATGAGAAGCGTGACGGCGAGTGGAAATTCAAACACCTCAGCGTGACGCCCTTCTTCTTCACGCCCTACGGCGACGGCTGGCTGAAAACACCCTTCCTGGGGCAGTAACGTCTTGGGCAATAGCAGGGCGATTGTGGCCGAACGGGTTCACTTAAAGACAATGCCCTGACGAGAACCGCTACGCTCAGGACGATAGAGGAGGAAGATTGTGCATGGAATCGATAACACCTGAACTGATTTGGGTGCTTCTAGGTATCTCGCTTATTCTGGCAGAGTTTGTACTGCCGGGACTCATTGCCATTTTCTTCGGCTTCGGCGCACTAGCTGTGGGCCTTTTGCTCTGGGCAGGGATGTCGGGAGAGGGATCACTGCCCTTTATTGTGTTCTCCGGTGTTTCGATTGGTTCGTTGCTGCTGCTGCGCGGCCTGTTCAAACCCTGGTTTACAGGCCGGTCCCTCGGCGTTCAGGTCACGGGTGAAGACGATGATTTTGTCGGTCACAAGGCCGAGGTGGCGTCCGGCTTCGATGAATCGCGGGGTTCCGCCGGTAGGATCATCTATCGTGGCACTCAGTGGGATGCCCGCGCCGCGGATGGTTGTGCGTTGGAAATCGGCTCTCAGGTACAGATCGTCGACCGCGAAGGTTCAGTCCTGATAATAGACAAGGACTAGGAATATGGACATATCTCTCATTCTCTCCTTGGGGTTGGCAATATTAGTCGTTGTCGCAATCGTCAAGACTGCGTGGATCGTACCCCAGAGAGAACAATTTGTGATTGAGCGGCTTGGCAAATATTCCCGTACCCTGGATGCCGGCTTCCACATACTCGTCCCGTTTATGGACAGGGTGGCATATCGCCACTCCCTGAAGGAACAAGCGGTGGACGTAGCGTCCCAGACTTGTATTACCCGGGACAATATTTCGGTGTCTATCGACGGCATCCTCTACATGCAGGTCGTGGACGCTCGTGCCGCCAGCTACGGCATTGAAAATTACGCTTTTGCCACGTCCCAGTTGGCCCAGACAACGCTGCGTTCCGAAATCGGTAGGATCGAACTGGACCGAACTTTCGAGGAACGCGAATCCATCAACACCCAGGTGGTGGACGGGGTTGACCGGGCATCTCAGCCCTGGGGTGTGAAAGTCCTTCGGTACGAGATCAAGGACATAGTCCCCCCGGCCTCCGTCAAGGACGCTCTGGAGAAACAGATGCGGGCAGAACGGGAGCGACGAGCCGTGGTGGCCGAGTCCGAAGGCCAGCGCCAGGCCAAGATCAACGTGTCCGAAGGCGAGATGCAGGAGGTTATCAACCTGTCGGAAGCGGAGAAACAGAAGCAGATCAACGAGGCAGAAGGTAAGGCCCAGGAGATCACTCTGATTGCCCAAGCTACGGCGAACGGCTTACGGAGTATCGCTGAAGCCATCAATCAGCCTGGCGGTATTGACGCGGTGAACCTGCGTGTTGCCGAGCAGTATGTCAGAGAATTCGGTGCACTAGCTCGGACCAACAATACCCTGATCCTGCCGTCCAACCTCGGGGACATCGGCTCCCTGGTGGGCACGATCATGAAAACCGTTGAAAGCATAAGGACGGACACTGAGGGTCAGGGCTGACATACGACGGCAGACCGGCCAGCCATCCAGCTTGTATTTTCTGAATAGCAATACAGAGTGGAGCTCAACTGGATTGATGACTCTATCGACGGAAAGGAGCAGTACATGAGCACTCTGGTCATCGCCGGTATGCAGTGGGGCAGCGAAGGTAAGAGCAAGGTTGTCGATCTGCTAGCACGTAATGCGGTCACACCCCGGTCGTCGGCAAAAAGACAATGAAGAGAAACGGCCATGCCATTCGTTGAGAGAGAACACGGGGTGCGGGTGCATTATGACGATTATGGGCAGGGTCTGCCACTCGTTTTTCTGCACGGCTATTCCTGTAACGCCTGGATATGGGCCTACCAGGTCCCGCTGCTGGCCCACCGCTATCGCTGCATCGTGATTGAGGCCCGCGGCCACGGGCGTTCGAGCAAACCGCTGAGCGGCTACGCCATTCAGGACATGGCCGCCGACGATGCCGCGGTGCTGGCCGCCTTGGGCATAGACCGCGCGATTCTGGTCGGCAATTCCATGGGCGGCATGCGGGCCATGCAGATATGCCTGGACAACCCGGACCTCGTGGCCGCCAATCTGATTATCAGCAGCGCCACAAATCTGACCCGCTTTGTGGACTCGACCGATCTGCTGAGAGACCTGCGGACCAAATACGAAGAGATGAGCGACGAGTTTGTGCGGCGCTGTTTTTCGCGGCGGACGCGCCGCGAGCGGCCCGAGATCTGTCACCTGCTCAAAAACAACCTGCTCGACAGTGTCGCCTTTCCGCGGCGCGTGGCCTGCGCCCTGGTCGAACACCCGGACGGCGTCTGGAATTGGGATATTACGCCCAGGCTCGCGGAGATTAGCCAGCCCACGCTGATCGTGGTGGGCGAAGAGGACGAGGCCACGCCGGTCGAAGCCAACCGGATTCTGGCCGAACACATGCCCAACGCGGACTTACAGCTCATCACCGACGTCGCCCATATGTACCAGATCGAGCAGCCGCTGGCGTTCAACCAGGCGCTGGAGAACTTTGTTGCCCAACTCGGATAATGACGGACGGAGGGACGGTACGCATGCCGACTACGGAACAGGACACACACCAGATCAGGGCCGTTCTTGAGCGCTATTCCAAAAGCTGGGAAGCCATGGACTGGGAAGGGCTCAAGAGCATCTAGGACCCCGACTACGCACACATCCTCTATATTCCCGAGGAGCGCGCGGAGCCGCTCCGAGGCTGGGCCGAGGTTGAGGCCTATTTTCGTCATGCCGCGGAGTCGGTCATCCGCGTGGGGGCCATGCAACTGAGCGACATCAGCATCGACGTGTTCGGCGATACGGCCTACGCCTTTTGCAATTTCCACTTTGAGGCCGAGCTCAGGCGGTTGGCCGAGCCCTTTGTGACCGGTGGACGCGACACCTTTATCCTGCGGCGCAAAGATGCGGCCTGGAAAGTCATCCACTACCACGAGTCACGGCCCCACACGTCCTGAGGGGAGACGCTAGATGGCGGGACGACTAGCTGGAAAAGTTGCCCTTATCTCCGGGGCTGCCCGTGGCATGGGCGAGAGCGAGGCACGCTTATTCGCACGTGAGGGAGCCCAGGTCGTCCTGGGCGATGTCCTTGAAGATCAAGGCCGAGCCGCCGTCGAGCACATCGCTCAACAGGGCGGAAGCGCCACATTTGTCCCGCTTGATGTCACCCACGAACAAGACTGGCAGCAGGCCGTTGAGACTGCCGAACAGACCTACGCCAGGCTGGATATTTTAGTCAACAATGCCGGTATTGTCCGCATGGCGCCGCTCGATGAAACCAGCCTCGAAGCCTGGAATGAAGTAATCGGCGTGAATCAAACCGGGGTCTTTCTCGGCATGAAACACGCAGTTCCGGCCCTGCGTCGGGCCGGTGGTGGCTCTATTGTGAATATTTCGTCTATTGCCGGCCTGATCGGCCTGCCCAATATCCCGGCCTATCAAGCCAGCAAGGGCGCGGTACGGCTTCTCACGAAGAACGCCGCGGTCCAGTATGCGACGGATAAGATTCGGGTCAACTCCGTTCATCCCGGTCGGATCGAAACTCCAATGACAGCCCCGCTGGCCCCGGAACGACGTGAGATGCTCTTGCGGCTCACTCCTCTGGGCAGGGACGGCACGGCCGAAGAAGTCGCGTATGGCGTGCTCTATCTTGCTTCGGATGAGTCCTCGTATGTGACCGGCGCAGAATTGGTTATCGACGGAGGATATACGACCCGCTAAAATAGAGTGGACACTACGCCCAAGCAAAAAGGAGGGACTCATGCGCTTTGGGTTTTTCGATCAGTTGCCGTGCGCGCCCACGCAGTCCGAGCGCCAGCGCTACCACGATATTCTGGCCCAGATTCGACTGGGCGATGCGGTCGGCTTCGATACCGTCTGGCTGGGCGAACTGCACTTCGGGCCGAGCAGCTCGATTATGGCTTCGCCGCTGATGGTGCTGGCCAGCGCGGCGCAGCAGACCGAGCGCATCCGCCTTGGCACCGCCGTCACCCTCCTGCCGCTGCACAGCCCGCTGAAAATTGCGGAAGAAGCGGCCACCGCCGATATTCTGAGCGGCGGGCGACTGGAGTTTGGCATCGGACGCGGCACCGCACCGGTGCATTACCAGGGCTATAACGTGCCCATGGAGGAGAGTCGGGAGCGCTTTGCGGAAGCGCTCGACGTGATTCGGACCGCCTGGACAACGGACCGGCTGTCCTATCAGGGCAAATACTTCCAGGCTGAAGACCTGCCGGTCGTGCCGCGCCCCATTCAGCAGCCCTATCCGCCGCTACGCATGGCGGCCAACAGCCCGGACACCTTTGCCCTGGCCGGTCAACTCGGTCTGTCGATCTTTGCCTCCCCGTTGATTAACCCGCCCGACAAACTACAGGGCTATATTGCGGACTACCAGAAAAATCTGACACCCGGCGTGCGGCCCGATGTCGCGCTGATGTTTCCCGTCCACGTGGCCGACAGCCGCGCCCAAGCCAGGGAAGAATACGAGCCGAGCCTGATGAATTTTTTTCGCGCCGCGGGAGAACGGCTCCGTCCGCTCGGCAAGACCGCCATCAAAAGCTACGAAGCCTTCAAGCAGGTGGTGGAGCGCTTGGAGCGGGTCAACTACGAGGGGCTGGACAAAAAGATGGGCGTGTTCGGTGACCCGGATTACTGCATCGAACGCATTCAACACTTCAAGCAGGAATTTCCCATGGCCGAATTCATTGGCTATTTCAACCAGGGCGGGTTGGTCGATCACGCCATTGTCAAACGCTCGATGGAGCGCTTTGCCAGGGAAGTCATTCCGCACTGTCGGTAATGAGTAAACGCGCCCGCCAACAGACAGGCAGATGTTGGCACGTTTACCTATTTTAGAATCCAGGCAGTCTGGCCCGACAGATTTTTCGTTGCTGAAAGGAAATATATGAGTCATATGAGTCCAGCAGGACAGATCGATTTCACCGCACTAATCTGGCAGGAAGGCAATCAATTTATCGCTCATGCCATGCCGCTTGATGTCATGAGCGCAGGCCAGACCCCAGATGCAGCCAGGCAGGCATTAAACGAAGCCGTCTCCCTCTTTTTAGCGACAGCGACCGATATAGGCACCCTGAAGGAAGTCCTTCTGGAGACCGGCTATGAACTGAGAGATGGGACTTGGGTGAGCCCATCCTGGATCGCACTTGAGAGGCATTCCGCAGCAGTTGGTACTTGAGGATGCCAAGGATTACTCCAGTCCATTGGAAAACCTTAGAAAAAATATTTCTCTCAGCCGGCTTTCAGCTCGCCCGGCAACAGGGTAGCCACCGTTCGTATACGAAGCCTGGGGTCTCCAGGCCCATCGTTATTCCAACATATAACGAAGTCCCGGTGTCAATTATTCGGAATAATCTGAAGACAGCCGGCATATCTCGGGATGAATATTTTTACCTGCTGGATAGAACCTAAAAACAGGAATACGAGAGTAAGCCCCCCGCCCAGTGGGCGAGGGGTTGGGGTGAGGGCAACGCCCTACTCACTCTACCTCCGTGATCACGAAGTTCTGATTGTTCTGTTGCCATTCCAGGGTGACGGTTTCGCCCAGCATGGGAAAGTCTTCCACCACACATTCCCCCTCGGCTCCCCGTAGAAACTCTTCCTCGGCTCCTGCCCCCACCGTCGTCACCCGCACCACCGCCCGGCCCAACTCGACACCGTCTACGTAGGCCACGACCGTATGTTCTCCCGCGCCCAACCGGTTCCAGTTGAACAAGAGGCCAAAGCCGTTGTCCGTGTCCCCACACAGCGGCGTCCCGTCCGGTAGCGCCGCCGTGTCCTCCCGCGCCGTCCCATACGCGGCCATCTCTCGCCTGACCTCCCCGCTCTCGATCTCGATCTCCACCCCCTCCGCCGCACACACCCAGCCCGAAATCACCCCCACCCCGCTTTGGAACGACTCCGGCCCCGGATTCTCCAAATACCCCACCACTAAGCGGGTCTCCAACCTATAGGCCCCGGTCCGACTGCCATTGCCCTCCACGGCCACCACGACCGGTCCCGCCGCTACGCGGGTGCTCAACCGAAAGTTCCGCCGTGCACCACCACTATCCGCGCTCGCGAGTTCTTCGCCATCTTGCCACACCGTGCCGACGGTATCGGTCGAGCCGGTCGTCTCGACCACTAACACCCCGGCGTGCGGCACGGTGAACTGGAAATAATCGATATCGCGCCGGGTGTTGATCTGTCCAGCGGTGGACGATGCCCACGGGGCGGTGCTGTCCAGCCGCACGCGAGTTGCTTGGGCGGCGGTGTTGCCATGCCGGTCACGGCTGCTGCCGCCTCCCCCACCACTGGGACCAGGGCCGGGACCAGGACCGGGACCGGGCGGGCGGGGCGGTGACGGCGTTTGGCTGGCCGTGAAGGTGGTCGAGACGATGCCCGTCATGAAGGTGCTGTCCAGGGACGCCCGGACTTCATACTCGGTGCCGTCGATCAGGTTCGTCAGGTCGAACTGGACCGACGTCATTCCGGGCTGGACTGTTTGGTCTTGTGGATTCGGTGTTGACCACGAATCGGTGTCCTTGACGCGATACTGCAGATAGATGGTCCTGCCGTTGGCGTTGACCGTCTCAACGATGGCGCTGGCGTCAGCGTCGGTGATATCGGTCATGCGGACCCCCGACACCATGGGGAGGTCGCTGGCCTGTATGGTGATGAAAAATACGACGATGGAAGCGGACGTCCTGTCGCTATATATGGCAGAGACCTCAATCTTCTCCTCTTGTTCATTGTCATCATCGTCCACAGCGGTGATGGTGGCGGTGGCTTCGCTCTGCCCGGCCCGGAAGGTGAGAGGTTCGGGACTGACGCGGAAGTCCGTGTCCTTCACCGCCGTACTGCCGGTGAAATAAAGTTCGATGACTTGGTCCGCCGCAAAGGTGACGCCGTCCTTGATGGAGAAGGTCACCGTGGAGCTTTCTCCCTCCGCGATGGTGTACCGGTCGGCGGAGATGCTGAGCTTTGCGAAGTCGTTGTCACTGACGGTAGCCGTGGCCCGGGGCGAGCCCTCGACTTGGTACCCGGAAGGGGCCGTGATGCGGGCCGTGATGACACTGTCGTCCTCATCCACCTTATCATCGTGCGTCTCCACCGTCAGGGTCGCGGTGGCGCTATTGGCAGCGAACTCAACCGACCCGGACCGGGAGTCGCTAATCATGGAACCGGTTTCCGACAGGCTCACGCTGACCGTCAGCGGCTGCATCATGTCGTCTTCGGCACGCGTCAGGGTGAACGTCACGTCCGTGCCCTCGGTCGTGGCATTCCCCGGCGCAATAGAGACCGTAGGCCCCGTCTGGTCATTATCGTAAACCATCACCCGCACTTGCGGCGTTTCATCGTAGTCCAGTGGAGTTCCGCCGTGATTGTCCCAGACCGCGTGGGAGATGGTGAATTCCTTCGGCTCATCTTCTGCCATGTTGTCGACTGGCCTCACAGTGATAGTTCTCTTGTTCTTCTAGTCGCCCTCCTCGCAGTTCGTGTTGCCGGTCTCGAAATCCGTGTTGCGCGGTTCCACACCAAACTCCAAAAAAGCGACTCCAGTCGTCATATTGACGTACACCAGCTCGCCACACCCCACCCCCTCAAACCCTGCGGGGTTCCTGTCAAACTCCACGGTGTAAGTTTTACTTTCCCCCTCGCTGACGTGTAGCTCAAGGGGCGATATTATCAGCTTGGGCGTGCCGGTCGGCGCTTGGGCAAAGGCCGGGTTGGCCCAGGTCAGCATGGCGGCCACAGCCCCGGCGATGCAGAGCGCGACTCCTCCGGCAAACGCCAGAGCAGTTTTCTCTTCTGTGTAGCCCCTTTGGCCTTCCTTCCCCCTCTTTTCCTACGTGTGATGCATCTGACGAGACATCCTGTAAGGGGTAGCGTCAAGGGAGCTGTGCTTTCCAGACTAGCGCGTTTCTGCATGACTATCTTCCTTCCTTTGGCTTCTCTACAGAGTCACTCCTTTACACATGTCGTCGTGCTTGTCCCTCATAACCTTACTAGGGCGTGTTCACACTATATTTGTTATACTTTCTCAATGGAGCTTACCCAACAGCAGTACGAGCACCTCAAGGATCTGCTTCCGCGGCAGCGCGGGAATGTGAAGGGAGACAATCGGCCAGTGCTGGCCGCGCTTCTGTACATTGTGGAGCAGGGGTGTAAGTGGCGGGGCTTACCGGAGCACTTTGGGAATTGGCATACGCTCTATACGCGCCTGAATCGTTGGGCGAAGAACGGGGTCCTGGACCGGGTCTTTGCCGCGTTACAGCAGCAGCAGATCATCCGCGTGCGGGTCGAAGTGGTCTCGCTGGATAGTACGGTGATCAAAGTTCATCCGGACGGGACGGGGGCGCGAAAAAAAACGGGCCGCAAGCCCTCGGGAAGTCTCGCGGCGGCTGGACGACCAAGATTCATCTGGTTGCCGCGGATGCTTGCACCGCCGTGAGGTTTTCGCTGTCGCCGGGCCAAGCTGGCGCTGCGCCTGAGGGACGGAAATTGCTGAGTGAAACGGCCCTGTGGGCCGACTACGTCGTGATGGATCGTGCCTATGAGGGGGAGGAGACACGTCAGTGTGTGCGTGATTTAGGGGCCACGCCGGTCGTGCCTCCCAAGAGCAATCGTACCGCGCCGTGGCCGTACGACCGCGAGAAATATAAGAAACGCAATGAAGTAGAACGGCTCTTTCGCCGCCTCAAGGGCTTCCGCCGTATCTTTTCCCGGTTCGACAAATTGGATGTGGTGTTCGCCTTCTTCATCCACTTCGCGCTCATCATCGAAGCCCTCAGAAGTGTGAACACGCCCTAGGATCCGAAAAAAAATTGCCGGTGGACATCTCCTGGAGGACGTGGAAGGCGTCATTCCGGGCGTGACCCGGAATCCAGCGCCCACAGAATCGATGCGGGCGCCGCCGCGCCCGCTCCGGAGCGCGGGGCTGCCACCTGAAAAATCCCCCTCAGTCCCCGCCGGGGGGCGGGCGGCTCCACCGCAGCGTCAAAAGAAGCACCGCCCGCTGGGAATGAAACCCTCGTTTCTCGATCCTGACCCGAGAGGAAACAGCAGGGGGAAACACAAGCGGCCCACCGGCGCGCTCACTCGGTCGGGGCCAGACCTCGCGTCTGCGCCCGGTCGGCGGGGCGGATCGTCTGCACGGCCTCAAGCGTGGCGAGCGCCTCCAGGGCGGTAAGGGGCAGCCGCCTGCCTTCGATGCCGTAGCGTTCGAACTCCAGCAAGAAGTTCTTCTATCACGACAGAGCTACAGTATGTGAGCGGAAGTCCGCGGAGATAACGGGGTCGAAATTCTCTCGCAAAATTTTCATCGCGCAGAATCGGAATATACACACTCGTGTCAAACAGCAGAGAGGATATCAATCTTCTTCCCAGATATCCCTGAAATCTGGCGCTTTCCCCGCCACCCGATCAAAGCCGCGCATGACCTCGTTACGGAAGGCCACAAGATTGAGCGCTTCCCGGATAGTCTCTGACTCACTCTTTTTTCCCAATATCTTCTGAGCACGTTTCAGCGCTTGCGGATCGAGAAAGATATTCTTCCGAACCAGCTTTTGCATCGCTTTTTCTCCACGACTATGTATTATTCTGCAAAACGTACGTAATGAGAATTGAGAATCAAGGACGATGCACAATTTCTACCGAACCGCCCCAAAGAGAATGCTTGACAGTCAGACGGCCCCCTACAATAATCGCCTGCCAGTGAGATGCACACCAGGTGGTGTGGTATCGTTAAGGTAAACAGGAGGTGGAGCGTGTCCTTCCAATTACGCTACAGCATAGACGGCGAAGAGATTACCGTTGTCGCCATTGGGCTGTTTGTCGCCCCGAACAAGATGCTGCTCGAATTGATGCGGCTCGGCGTGCGCGTCATCCTGGTCGAGCCCATTCTGGGGGCGCACCACGGCCGCGGCCTGCCCGACCGGGAGCGTGGCCCCCTGAATCGAGCCGGGGTCAGCATCCCCTGGCAGATGCTGCACCGTGGCATGCAGGCGGTAGCCATCGACTTTCGCCAGGAGGCCGGCCGGCGACTCGTGCTCGACCTCATTCGGGAAACCCATGTGCTGGTCAGCAACTGGCCGCCGCGCATGGCGCCCTGGCTCGAATACGCCCATCTGGTCGAGCACTGCGGCCCGTCCGTCATTAAAATCCAGTTCGACGGCGGGAACGACGGGCGGGCGGCCAACGATTACTCCATGCAGGGAGCGACAGGGCTGGCCCACGCCACGGGCGAGCCGCACGGCAGACCGCTCACTATTCCGGTGGCGTTTTTCGATATGCTCACCGGCCTGCACGGTCTGAACGCCTTCCACGTCGCCCTGCGCCGCCTGGCGGAAACCGGGCGGGGCGACTGTTATCAGATCGCGCTGGAACAGGTCGCCTTCCAAACCCTGGCGGAATTGGGCTGGTATGCCCAGGCGGAGACCACCGGCGAGGGCCGCGAGCCGATTGGCGACAATCTCCTGGACGCCGTCCACGGGCATTATTGCGCGCGGGACGGCAAGTTCGTCACCCTGAACCTGATCGGCGATTCGGTCTTGCGTCGGCTGCGCGAAGCCACCGGCCTGCACCGCCTGGCCCTCGACGAGCAGGGCCACGAGATTCACGGCGACCACGCCCGCTACGAGCAGGTCGATACGATTAAACAACAGATTGCCGACTGGATCGCGGCCCGTCCGCAGGAAGAAGTGCTCACGACCCTGCGCCAGGCCGGGCTGGTGGTCGAGCCGTGTCGGGACAGCGTCGAAGCGGAACAGTATGCCCGGGCCCTGTCCTGCTTCCATCACGTTGATGATCCTGACCTCGGCTCGATCTGGGTGCCCGGCCCGGTGATCGAAGCCCGCGACCTGGAACCCGCCGACCTGCCCAGCGCCCCCCATCCCGGTGAGCACACCCACCTCGTCCTCAAGGAAGTCCTGGGACTGGCTCCAGAGAACATAACGGACTTGGAAACCCAAAAGATTATCGCCGGCCCACCAGCGGGGAATGCCTGAAGTCTTGTTCACGGGCGGGGACCCCCCTCCCTAACCCTCTCCCACCAGGGGCGAGGGAATAGAAGGTAGGGGCAACCCCCTGTGGTTGCCCAGCGTAGGAGCGTATCTCCCAACGTGATAGCCTCGTAGGTTGGGTTAGCCGCAGGCGTAACCCGACATCCCGTCCTTGTCGGATTACGCTCCGCTAATCCGACCTACTGACTGTAGTTATTGTCTCCCACCGAGGGGATTCGGATACGGAAGCCCGAGCCTTTCCCGCACAGTTCCATTTCCAGCTACCCCCCTCACCCCAGCCCTCTCCCCCCAGGGGAGAGGGAGCCGGAAAGGACGGCGCGCGCCGGGATGGTTTACCGTGCCGTGTCCCCAAGCCCCATCTCCCAATCCCTGTCTCCTAACCTTCATCATCCGGCCAGGGCCGAATGCCAAACGGTAGACGGGTACGGCGCAGGGAGAGGCCCTGTTTGATCTGTCGGACGCGGCGATTGACTGCGCTCTGAGCCAGAATAGTCTTGGCGTCGAGCAGCTTTTCAAAGGCGGCCAGCCAGCTTTCATAATACGTTGGTCGCGTCCCAGGCGGCTGTTGGTCCGCACTGGCAACCTCGGCAATCAAACACTCTTGAAACTCGGACCAGGCATACAGACGCTGTTCGCAGAGGGCGACCGCCAGGGCAAAGGCTATCCCTTCCCAGGGGTCCTGGAACTGGAGTTCGCCGCTCCGCCGGGGCAGAGCGGCAGGGCCTTGCATGTCAGACACCTGTCTCTGGGAAAGGCCGGGCGGCTGTTTTTTCTCGGGCTCGACCCGCGCCACCCCGATCATCGCATCCCGCGTGACAATGGCCGTCAGCTCATCGAGGGTCATCTGCTCCGTACCGGCCGGTCGCTCCGGCAGGACCATATAGCGGGTCTGAAAGGTGCTGTTCCAGACCTGAATCCGCATGTTTTCGTCCAGCTCAAGCCCGAACTCCCGCAGCACCTCGCGCGGTCGGCCGGTGACTCTGGAGCGATACGACTGGCTCTTATACCAGAATGGCGGCAGGCCCAGGACCGGCCAGGGGTAACACGAGCATAAGGCGCACACGATCACGTTGTGTGTCTGCGGCGTATTCTCCACCACGACCAGATGCTCGCCCTGCAAGCCGCCAAAGCCCAGCTCGGCTACGGCGGCGCTACCATCCTCAAGCAGACGCGCCTTATAGGCGGGGTCCGTCCAGGCCCGAGCGACGACCCGGCAGCCGTTCAGCGGACCGATATCGTTCTCATACGAGTCCAGAACGGTATCGAGCAACGCGGTGGAAACCAGAGTTTTCTCAACCAGCAGGGCCTCGATCGCCTTGACCCGGATCTCGCGTTCACGGTTCTGGTCTTGTGTCAGCAGACGCTGCTGAAAGGCCGCGCCGGTATCATGTTCGTGAGCGTCGCTCATCTTGCGCGTCCTCCTCAGTCCGGGAGCGGCGTTTCTCCTGCCTGCATCCTGCGCACAGCAAAAAGGGTGGCCTCACGACCACCCTTTCCACTTTCACACACAAACGGCGCTCGACACGGCTTTGCGACCTAGCCGGCCATGCCCAAGGCGGCCAGCGGTTCGCGGTCCACGACCGGGTCGCGCGTTACCCCGTTGCGATAGGCGACCGAGCCTGGGCTGCGTTCAAACGGATCGACCAGATCGATTTCCTTGGCATATTCCCGCAGTTGCGGGGTCAACTCCTGGGCAATCAGCCGCATGCTCGTTTTGCGCTCCTCGTCACCGACCGGCCCCTGGATATTGAAGAAGACAAAAATGCTCGGACGCAGCACCCGCAGCAGAGTCTTGGCTTTGGGCAGGACGGACTCCGGGGTGCCGATGAGGAGTTGGAGCTTCTTCTGCGCCTTGCCGTAGCCCTTGAGCAGTTTCTGACGGACGGTATCAAAATCGGTGGTGTCGGGCCGACCATCGTCCGACTGGGAGCGCAATTTCTCGGGGCTGACGCCCAGCCAACTCCCGCCCGGATGTTTGGACAACATGCGGATCGCGCCCTTGGAGTTATAGCCCGGCGGCAGGGTATGCTCGGGACGTGCGAAGGCGTTCTGGCCGCCACCGAACACAAAGCTCTTGCCGATTTCCTGGGCCTTCTCTTCCGTCTCGGCCAGAAAGGTCGGGATCAGATAGCCAAAGTTTTCCGGGCCGGCCTGATAGCCGTGTTTGGCGGCTTCATCGGCGTATAAATCCCACAGGTCACAGGTTGGCCCCAAGGCCGTGCCCAGACCCAGATAGGGGTAGCGGTGTTCCGCGCACCAGCGGACCGTCTCCGGGCTCAACACACCGGGAATCCACATGGGTGGATGCGGCTTCTGATAGGGCAGCGCCCAGGGGTTCACATGCCGATAGTGGAAATGCTTGCCCTCATAGCGCCACGGGCCGGGCCTGGTCCACGCCTGCACGATAAAGTCGTGGGCCTCATTGAACATCTCCCGGTTATAGGCCGGGTTGGCATTATTAAAGAACTGCTCGCTGCCCGCCCCGCGCACCCAGCCGGTAACGAGACGCCCGCGCGAGATCAGATCAATCTCGGCCAGCTCTTCGGCCATGCGGAGCGGGTGCTTCAGCACCGGCAACGGATTGCCGATCAGGACAATACGGACTTTATTGGTAATGCGGGCCAGGATGGAGGCTTCGACATTCATGACGCTGCCCATGCAGAAGGGGTTGCCGTGGTGCTCGTTGAGCGCGACAGCATCGAAACCGAGTTCTTCGGCATAGCAGTATTCGTCCAGATAATAATTGTAATCGTTGGCCGCCTGCTCGCGGTCAAACAGGGCGTTGGACACGGCGAAGTAGGCTTTGTTCTTGAGTATCTCGTCTTCGTCGAGGCCACGATAGGGCCGCTCGGTGAAATATGAAATTTGCATAAGGCCAGCTCCTTCGGACGAAAACGTCCTACGCCATTACGACGCAAAGAGTAAACGTGTCCCCCAATAAATAGACAGATGTTGACACGTTTACTCTTTCAGGAAGTCCTGCACGATTTGTACAAATTCGGCGGCGTTCTCGATTTCCGGACGATGGCCGGCAGCAGCGATTGCCACTGCCCTGGCCCCGTCTATGGCCTTGGTGTAGGCGGCAATGCAGCCCGCTGGCACAATCTGGTCTTCGGAGCCGCGGATCAGCAGGGTCGGAACGTTTTTCACGCCGCGCAACAGATAGGGCAAGCTGGGGTTATGCATATACGGCTCCCAGCCGAGGCGCGCGCTTTCCGCCCGGGCATCTTCAAATGCCTCGAATTGCTCCGGCGTCATCTCGCCGCCGTAAATGCCTCCGAACTCAGCGTTGCCTGGGTCGGCCACCGTTCGCCGCAAATGGGTCCGAATCGTGACCGGGAAGATGTCCCAGATTTCGCCCTTCTCGGGCTTGAGCCCCATCGGGCCGACCAGAATCAGGTGGTCGAAAATCTTGGGGTCGGCCGCGACCATCTCGGCGGCAATGAATCCACCGGCCGAGAACGCAACGACGTCCACCGGGTCAAGCCCCATCTCTCTGACCGCCATGCTATACAGGCCGGCCAGGTCGCGGAAACTCCGAACCCACTCCAGACGTGGGGTTTTGCCAAAACCGGGCTGGAGCGGAATGACGAACTCATGGTCTGTCGCAAGCTCGTCATTCCATTTCACCCAGCCAGGGAATCCCAGTTCATCATGCAGCATTAACAGGGGTTTACCTGCTCCGCCCTTAATGAGCGTTAATTCAGCTTCGGCTATATGAGCCTTCTGTTCAGTCCAGTTTGCCAAGAATCTTTCCTCCTTACGTAAGGTTTTCGCACTCAGACGCCGCCTCCCCCTCACGACCGGATTACTTAATCAGGCCCGACCCGAATTGTCCACACGTTCTTCTTCACTTGGAGCAGAACAATTCTCTTGATCTTTTCCTGCTTCAGGGGATAGGAATATGGGTGTCCAATGAAGAAGGAGGGTCTGAGCGTGGACGCATTCGAGTACGCTGCTCCGCAGAATCTGCAAGACGCCGTGACGTTGCTGGCCGAGGCCAGTGGTGAGGCCCGCCCCCTGGCGGGCGGGACCGATCTCATTGCCCAGATGAAGGAGAACCGCCGGAATCCGTCGCTGGTCGTGGATGTCAAAAAAATTCCCGAGCTGAATGTTCTCTCCTACGAGGCTGGGCTCCGCATCGGTGCGGCCGTGTCGTGTACGCAGATCGCCGAGTTCGAGCCGGTGCGCGTCCACTACCCGGCCCTGGCCGAGGCCTGCGCCCTGGTCGGTTCGTACCAGATACAGAATCGCGCCGCGCTGGGCGGCAATTTTTGTAACGCCGCCCCGTCCGCGGATGCCGTTCCGCCGGCGGTAGCGTATGGCGCGACGCTGGTGATTGTCGGGTCGAACGGACAGCGGGAGATGCTGGCAGAAGATTTTTTTGTCGGACCGGGCCAGACCGTCCTGGAAAAGGGCGAAGTCCTGGTCGAGATTGTGCTGCCGCCTCCCCCAACCCATTCCGGGGCGGCCTATCTGCGTTTCATCCCGCGCGAAGAGATGGACATCGCGGTTGCCGGGGTAGGCTCGTTTGTCCGGCTCAGCCCGGACGCGCACACCTGTGAGCAGGCTCGTATCGTGCTCGCCGCCGTTGCCCCCACTCCGCTCCGGGCCAAAGAGGCCGAGGCGTTTTTAACGGGCCGGTCTGTGGATGACGCAACGCTGGCCCAGGCCGGAGAGCTGGCCTCCCAGGCCGCCAGTCCGATCTCCGATGTGCGTGGCTCGGCGGCCTATCGAATCGAATTGGTGAAGGTGCTGACGCGGCGCACGCTGGGCAGGGCGCTGGAGAGAGCGAGAGGATAAGCAGCATGAAACAGGCGATTGAACTGAACGTCAACGGCGAGCCACACGACGCGCTGGTCGATACGCGTGAAACGCTGCTGGACACCCTGCGCTACAAGCTGGGCCATATGGGCCCCAAGGAGGGCTGTGGCAACGGCAACTGCGGAGCCTGCACGGTCGTCTTGAACGGCGCAGTCGTTAATGCCTGCCTGGTATTCGCGGTAGAAGCCGCGGGCGCGGACGTGACCACGGTCGAGGGCGTTGCGGCTGAGGGCAACCTCCACCCCGTGCAGCAGGCGTTTATTGAACACGGTGGTTTGCAGTGCGGGTTTTGCACGCCGGGTTTTATCATGTCGGCCAAAGCCTTATTGGAACGCAACCCCAACCCGAGCGAATCCGAGATTCGTCTGGCGATTTCCGGCAACCTGTGCCGCTGCACGGGCTATGACAAAATTGTTCGCGCGATTCAGGCCGCGTCGCAGGCGCTTTCACAGACCGCCTAAGGAGGGACAGCATGGCTGAGTATAGTGTGATTGGAACGTCTCTGGCCAAAGTCGATGCCCCGGAGCGGGTCACGGGCAAGGCGACCTATGGTGCCGACCTCGACCTGCCCGGCATGCTGTGGGCAAAACTCGTCCGCAGCCCGCATGCCCACGCCCGTATCAAGCAGATTGATACCAGCCGGGCCAAAGCGCTGCCCGGCGTGAAAGCCGTCATCACCGCCCACGATCTGCCGCCCCTGCCAAAAGGGGCGACCGCCCCTCTGGTGGGAGAAGTCAGCATCGACATGAGCGCCATCCGCGAGATCGTCATGGCCTCAGACAAAGTCCGCTATCACGGTCAGGTCGTGGCTGCGGTGGCGGCCACCGACCCGTTTATTGCCGAGGAGGCGGCCGGCCTGGTTGACGTCGCCTACGAACCCCTGCCGGTCGTGGAAGGCGTCCTCCAGGCCATGCAGCCGGACGCCCCGCTCGTACACGAAGACCTGCATACGCTCGAAGAGGCGACCCAGGAAAAATCCGACCAGCCGAGCAATATCGCCACCCATATGGTCTATACCCGCGGCGATGTCGAGGCCGGATTCGCAGCGGCCGATGCGGTTGTTGAGAAAACGTATACGACCCAGATGGTCCACCAGGGCTATCTGGAACCCCAGGCCTGCGCCGCGCGGGTCGAGCCCAACGGCCGGGTCACCCTGTGGACCTCGGCCCAGGGGCATTTCACCGTTCGGACCCAGCTCGTGACCCTGCTGGGTCTGCCCGCCAGCCAACTCAAGGTCGTGCCCATGGAGATTGGGGGCGGATTTGGTGGCAAGGCCCTGGCACTGTTTGAACCCACGGCTATTGTGCTGGCCCAAAAGACCAGCCGGCCGGTCAAACTCGTGGTCTCCCGGGAAGAGGTGCTGCGCGCAACCGGCCCAGGGGCACCCGCGGTCATCAGGGTGAAAGCCGGCGCGACGAAAGACGGCAAGATTACCGCGCTGACGACGACCATGCGCTACGATGCCGGCGCCTTTCCCGGCTCGCCGGTCGCCCGCGGCCTGCTGGTGGGTTTAGCCCCGTATAAGCTGGACAATATGGTCGCCGAAGGGTTCGACGTGCTGACCAATAAGCCCCGCGTTCAGGCCTACCGCGCCCCCGGCGGCACGCCGGCGGCCTTTGCGGTTGAGGCGCTGATGGACGCCCTGGCGGCTGAGGTCGGCGTCGACCCGCTGGCGTTTCGTCAGAAGAACGCCGCCGAGGAAGGCGATACTTTGCCCCTGGGTATGCCGCTCAACCGTATCGGCCTGACCCAGATGCTGAAACAGATTGAGACGCATCCGTGCTGGACCACGCCGCTGGAGGGCGCTCACCGCGGCCGGGGACTGGCCCTGGGCTATTGGATCGGCGGCTCCTTCACCTCGAGTGCCGAAATCAAGCTCAACCCGGACGCCACCGCCTCCATCTTTGTCGGTACCGTGGACCTGACCGGCACCCGCACCACGATTTTACAAATGGTGGCCGACGAACTCCAGCTCGACCCCCGAGACATCACCATCACAGTAGGTGATACCGACAGCGCGCCCTTTGCCGACCTGAGCGGCGGCAGCCGGATTACCTACACCATGAGCGCCGCCGCCCATCAGGCCAGTCAGGACGTGTTGACCCAACTCAAGGAGCGCGCCGCAGAAAAGCTCAAGGTGTCCGTCGCTGAGGTGGAATACCAGGCCAAACGTTTCTGGGCCAGGAACGACGCCCGGAACGAGGTCGGCCTGGCCGAGCTGGCACGCGAGAGTGTGGCCTGGGGCAGCGGGCCGATCATCGGCAAGGGCAGCACCACCCGGATGCAGCCGGCCCACGCCTATGCCGCCCATGTCGCGGATGTTGAGGTTGATCCGGACACGGGCAAGGTGACTATCCTGCGCTATACCTGCTTCCAGGATGTCGGCAAGGCCATCAATCCGACCCAGGTCGAGGGTCAGATCCAGGGCGGAGCCGTGCAGGGCATCGGCTGGGCGCTGAATGAAGAATACATTTTTGATAACGGCGAGCTGAAAAATGCCAGCCTGCTGGACTATCGCTGTCCGGTGGCGCTGGACCTGCCCATGATCGAAACCGTCCTGACCGAAGTCCCGGCCTCGGAAGGTCCCTACGGTCTGCGCGGCGTCGGCGAGGTGCCTATCGTGCCGCCGGGCGCCGCCCTGGCCAATGCGATCTACCGTGCTACCGGCACCCGGCTGTACGAGTTGCCCATGAACCCGGAACGGATCTTCTGGGCCACGCGCGGCAATGGGGCCAACGGCTCAGGCGGGGCGTAGAGAGTCGCGGATTTTCCTTGGAGTTGCCAAATTTGTGTAGCCGCGTAGGTCGGGTTAGCCGTAGGCGTAACCCGACAGCCCGTACGTGTCGGATTACGCTCCGCTAATCCGACCTACTGACTCTATACGTTTTCCGGGCAGGAGCGACCGGTGCGGGCTCGTCGTGCGCCCGGTAGCTTTCCTTGGCCGCCTCCCAAGCCGCAGTCAGTTCCGCCAACGCTTTGCCTGGCGTATCGGCAAAGGCCGAAATACCGGGCATTTCTACCAAATGCGCCAGCCAGTCGCCATCTTCATCCTGGAAGAGATTAACCGAGCAACTGTCAAAATCATCCTTCATCGCTGCGTTCCGCTGACCTGCCGATCCTCACGTTGGGCTGAGGCCCTGACGTGCAGGTGCCGGCCTAGAGCGCCCAGTGCGGCGTCCAGTTGGTCCATGCGCGAGTTGTGCTGTACGTCCAATACCCGGTCCACCTGTGGGAGGTGCCAGCCGAGGCGACGTGCCAGCTCTGCCTTCCCGATACCCTGCGCCCGCATCTCCCGATACAGCATCACCTTGACGGCGGTGAGCGTCGGCAGCACGGCGACCGCCCGTCCTTGCGAAGGAGGTGGAATATCCCGACCGTCATGGATACGGGCCGCTATCGCCTCCTCTAAGGCATCAACCGCCCGCGCGAGCGCCTCGTCTGTGTCAATTCCAAACGTCGTCAGTTCCGGGAAATCCGGGGACGTCGCGAGCAATGAGCCTGCATCATCTTCGAGTACAACAGGATAGGCCAGCATTAGTAATGTCAACAGAAGTGTTGTTGCGGTTCTTGCGGCGTCCGCCCCACCCTCGATCCCGCCTTGCGGGTGGGAGCGATCGGCCCTACTCCGCGCCAGTCGTCTCCCCGGTAAAGACAATATAGCCGGCGTCCTCCTGGGCCTGAATTCGCTCTTCGAGGTAGGCCGGCAGGACCAGGCTGCGCTCTTTGGGAAACTTGCCGCGATGGAGCTGGGGGCGGAGAAAAAACTCCTCGGGAACACTGATCCCGGCTTGCGTCTTGAGCGGCGCCGGGAACCAGGTGCGACGCATGAAGTCCGGGTTAAAGAACACATCTTTGTCCTCCTGTGACCAGTCCCGGAGCTGCATGGCGTCGTGGATGCCGTAGGAGTAGAAGTCCTGCTGCGGGTCCCACCACAGGGTAATCAGGTTATGATAGCCGCGCTCCTTGAGGCGGGGGTTCATCAGCTTGGCCACGCGCTCCTCTATCATAACCGGCTCGCCGTTCCTGCCGTAGATTTCGGTCCGTAGCGGATAGAAATAGTGCTGGTCCGCCCAGAACAGAATCCGGGGCGCGTAGTAATCGGGCAACCAGTCCGACTTGGCTATGGCCTCGACCAGATAGCATTTGACGCCGCTATCCTCGGTATAAAACGGATAGTCGTCTCCCATCAGTTTTATGGCGTCGGCCGGTACCTCCTGAAAACTGCCGTCCTCGCTCTGGAGCGTGATCGACTGGCGCGTCTTTGGAAAGCGCGCGGTTTTGTACAGCACGTCGGTACCCACAATACGCCAGGAGAACTCCCAGGCGTCGCGGCCCAGAAAATCGTCATAGGCCATGGGCGCGTTTGGAAATTTTTCCTGCCGGCGCGGCTGGGGAAAGCGGCGCACCCGGCGCATACTCAGGGAATAGCCGAACAGGTCCGCTTTTTTGGTCAGGTGTTGGTCGGTCCGAAACGTACTGAAGAGCATCTGGTTGCCATAGTTTTCCGGGGGAGCGACATCCTGGGTGAGCCAGCGCGAGTAGACTTCTCCCGGCTCGGACAGAATCTGACCCATCAGTCCTTCCGGGTCGCGATAGTTCACCAAGGCGATAATCTGTTGCACAAAGAGATAGCCGGTCGGCGTGAGCGTTCCCGTGTCCTCAATCTGAACACAGTTCCAGCGGGGCATATGCGGGAATTCCATGATCCGATAGCCGACCTCTTCGGGCGTATAGGGCGGCTTGAAAGGATAGGCTTCCGCCGGCATATACGGGATGTCTGCGTGGCGGGGCGTGTCGGTTGAAAAGTCGAAGCGGGCGAGTTCTTCTTCGGACAGTTCATCCAGTATGCGCCAGGTCCGGCTCTGGTTGTCCTCGGCCGCAGCCGGTATCCCCCCCAGCCAGCAAGCCAAGACGAGGATTCCCCACAGCCTCAGTGCGACGCTCGAAGCAGTCTGCCCTCCCGACATACATCCCTCCCTTCCTGAGCAGTCAGCCCTACCATACTCGGTCCGAGAAAGGGAGAGGTTGAGGGGAACAGGTGGTGGGTCGAGCAGATTCTTATGCAGCCAAAAACCTGTGGTGCGTCAGGAAAATATCAGCATCCGGCTGAGCAAAAAATACCAAACGGACTGCTGTGATAGTCGCGTCGGCGGCCAAGAAGTCGGCAATTGCCCGCGAGGCAACGGCTGCGGCCTCTTCACGCGGATAACCGTACACGCCGGTGGAGATGGCCGGGAAGGCCAGCGTCGTCAGGCTATGCTGTACGGCCAGCGAGAGGGAGTTGCGGTAACAGGCCGCGAGCAGATCGGCCGCCCGCTCTCCAGCCGCGCTATAGACCGGCCCGACCGTATGAATCACCCGCCGGGCCGGCATACGTCCAGCCGTGGTGAGGACGGCTTCCCCCGTGGGCAGCCCGTCAGGATAACGGGTCCGCCGCAGTTCCTGACAGGCCGCGAGGATATCCGGCCCGCCCGCCCGGTGAATGGCGCCATCCACACCCCCGCCACCCAGCAGGCTGGAGTTGGCCGCATTCACCACAGCGGCGACCCGCTGCTGGGTAATGTCACCCACCAGCACGGAAACACGTCCGTTGAGAAATGTGGGCAGTATCGAAGCCTGCGACATACGGCAAGATGGCCCTCTCTCGATTTAATCTTCCTGTACGGTCAGCGCCCCGGACGGGCATTTGGCCACGACGGCCCGGACCTCGTCCTCTGACGCCGCGCTGGGATCAATCACGAATTTCCCGCCTTCGACCTTAAAAACCTGAGGCAGGCTCTTCACACAATTTGCCGAATGCGTGCAGACTTCCTCATCCCAATTGACTTTCATACTACGCCCTCCCATATGGTGTTGATTTCCGTAGCCTAGCGCTTTCCCTGGGTGGTCGGCAAGGCGGCTTCATAGGGGACGTGAGGAATTCCCCTCACCCCAGCCCTCTCCCTCCAGGGGAGAGGGAGCAGACCTTCCCTCCCTCTGGAGGGGAGGGCCAGGGAGGGGGGAATTCAAAGTGAGACACTACCGAAAATTGACTTTTGTGGCATTCCTCGGACGAATCTGTTAGAGGAGGGGCAGGAGGGCCAACACCGTATGAAACAGCTCCGCGTGATTACCGAGAAATGCACCAGTTGCATGCAGTGCGAGTTGGCTTGTGCCTTCGTCCAGACCGGGACCTTTCAGCCATCCCGTTCCGTTATTCGCGTCCACATCTTTGACGAGCAAGCCGTCTACGCGCCCTATACCTGTTTTCAGTGCGACGAGGCCTGGTGCCTGACGGCCTGTCCGGTGAATGCGATCGGCATTGACCCGGCCACGGACGCGAAAGTCGTCATGGACGATGTGTGTGTCGGCTGTGCGGTCTGCACGGTTGCCTGCCCCTACGGCACCATGTTCTACAACCCGGATAGCCACAAAGCCTTCAAGTGTGACCTGTGTGGCGGTGACCCGGCTTGCGTCAAGTCCTGCCCGACCGGCGCACTCGAATATGTGGATATGGACCGGCCGGACTGGCTGGCCAGTTGGGCGGACAAGGTCAACCGGGGCTTTCAACATATGCAGGACGAAGAAGGAGGCAAGGCATGAGCGCGACCAACACAATGCACGGCTGGACCGGTACTGTCCTGCGCGTCAATCTGACCAGCGGCAGCATCAGCAAGGAGCCCCTGAACGCCCAGTGGGCCAGAGACTACGTCGGCGGCCGCGGGCTCGGCGTCAAATATCTCTACGAAGAGATGGACCCCAGCGTCGATCCGCTCAGCCCGGAGAACAAAATGATCTTTGCCACCGGGCCGCTGACCGGCACCAACGCCTCGTGTGGCTCGCGCTATATGGTCGTCACCAAGGGCGCCCTGACCAATGCGGTTACCACCTCGAATTCGGGCGGCTTCTGGGGGCCGCAGATGAAATTCGCCGGCTATGACATGATCATCCTGGAGGGCAAGGCCGCCCAGCCGTCCTATCTGTGGATCTATGACGATCGGGTGGAACTGCGTGATGCGACCCACCTGTGGGGCAAGACGGTCTGGCAAACCGAAGAGGCCCTGCGCGTCGAACTCGGCGTACCGGACAGCATCATCGCCAGCATCGGCCCGGCCGGGGAAAACCTGGTGCGCTTTGCCTGCATCATGAACGATCTGCACCGGGCCGCGGGCCGGTCCGGCGTGGGCGCGGTCATGGGCTCCAAGAATCTCAAGGCGATTGCCCTGCGTGGCACCGGCGGGGTGTCCTTGGCCGACCCGCAAGCCTATATGGAAGGCCAGTGGGCCATGAAGGAAAAGCTGCGGCAGTCGCCCGTGACCGCCGAGGGCCTGCCCATGTACGGCACCGAAGTGCTGGTCAACGTGATTAACGAGCACGGCGCCCTGCCGACGCGCAACCACCAGGAAACCGTCTTTGCAGAGGCCGAAAACATCAGCGGCGAAACCCTGACCGAAACCCGCCTGGTCGCCAATAAAGCCTGTTTTGCCTGCACCATCGCCTGTGGCCGGGTCAGTACTCTGCCGGGCGAAGCCTCCTCCAAATACTCGGTCACCACCAATCCGCAGAACTGGAAAATCGCCGGGGAAGGCCCTGAATATGAAGCCGCCTGGGCCATGGGCTCCGAATGTGGAATCGGCGACCTGGACGCGCTGATCAAGGCCAACTGGCTGTGTAACGATCTGGGCATGGATTCCATCAGCTTTGGGGCCAGCGTGGCCGCGGCCATGGAGCTGTTCGAGAAGGGTGTAATCACACAGAGTGAAACCGAGATTCCGATTGAGTTTGGCAGTGCGGAAGCCTTGATCGTCATGGCCGAAAAAACGGCCTACCGCCAGGGTTTTGGCGATGCCCTGGCCGAGGGCTCCAAACGCATGACCGAGACGCTGGGCCGACCCGAGTTTTTCATGGGCGTCCGCGGCCAGGAATTTGCCGCGTATGAAGCCCGCGCCATTCAGGGCATGGGCCTGGGCTATGCCACCTCCAACCGCGGCGCGTGTCACTTAAAGGCGTATACGGTGGCGGCCGAAATTCTCGGTCTGCCGCGTCAGATGGACCCGCGCGCCACCGAAGAGAAAGCGGAGATTACCAAAATCTTCCAGGACGCCACCTCAACCGTTGACGCCACCGGCCTGTGTCAATTCCTCACCTTTGGGGTGGGTCTGGAAGAGATGCTGCCCCAACTGTCGGCAGCCACCGGCGTGCCGTATACGCTGGAAGAACTGGTCCACATTGGGGAGCGCATCTGGAACCTGGAGCGCCTCTGGAACGAGCGAGCGGGCTTCACCGGTAAGGACGATACGTTGCCCAAGCGGATTCTGGAAGAGCCCATCCCGTCCGGCCCGGCCAAGGGCGAGGTCAACCGCCTGGGTGAAATGCTGCCCGAGTATTATGAACTGCGCGGCTGGGATAAGGACGGCAAAATCTCCGCAGCAAAGAAGAAAGAACTGGGGCTGGAGTAAAGACTTTAGACCCCCTCACCCTGGCCCTCTCCCTCCAGGGGAGAGGGGATAAGAAAAAAAGAAGAAGAGCCATGGCACACCACATCATTATTGGAGGGGGACCGGCCGGCGTAGCCGCGGCGGAAACGATCCGGGCAACCGCAGGCCCTGAGGCGCAGATTACGCTCATCTCCAACGAGCCGGCCTACTCGCGCATGGTCCTGCCCTACTATCTGGCGAACGATATTCCGGAGCGGCATGTGCTGACCGGCGACGCGGCCTATTTTGAACAACACGGCATTACATCCGTGTTGGGCCAGGTCGAGAAGGTCGATACCCAGGCGCGCACGGTCACACTGGGTGACGGCTCAAGCCACGCGTTTGATACCCTGCTCATCGCGACCGGCTCCTCGGCCCAACGTCCCCCTATTGCCGGCGTTGAGCAGGAAGGCGTGTACACCTTCTGGACGCTCGAAGACGCCAAACAGGTGATGGCGAAAGCCCAGGGCACCCCCAGGGCGGTGCTCATTGGTGCCGGCTTTATCGGCTTCATCGTCTTGAACGCCATGGCCAAGCTGGACTGGAACCTCTCGGTGGTCGAAACCGAAGCCCAGGTCTTACCCCGCATGCTCGACGCCACCGGCGCGCAGGCGGTCGAGGGCTGGCTGACCAGCCAGCATGTCGCCGTTCACACCGGCGCCCAGGTCCAGAGCATTAGCCGCGAGGGCGAGACCCTCAGCCTCGCGCTGAGCAACGGGGCCAGCCTGAGCGCGGATATTGTCATTCTGGCCACCGGCATTCAGCCCAACCTGGGCTTTCTGGACGGCTCCGGCATTCAGGTTGACGGCGGCATTGTGGTGGATGACCGCATGCAGACCAATATGCCCGGCATCTATGCGGCCGGTGATGTCGCCGCCGGACCGGACCTGCTGAACGGCTCGGCCGCGGTGCACGCGATTCAACCCACGGCCGTGGACCACGGTCGGATTGCCGGCGCAAACATGGCAGGCAAAGAGACCCACTATCCGGGCAGCCTGCTGCTCAACGTCTTGGATGTCATCAATCTGCACTGCGCCAGCTTTGGCCAGTGGCGGACAGCTGCGAGTGAGTCGATCACCACCGTCTGGAACCCGACGCGCCCGCTCTATCGCAAATACGTCTGGGACGGCGATCGCATGGTCGGGGCGCTGTTCGTCGGACCGATTGATGATGTCACCATGCTGAACGATGTCGGCATGGTCAAAGGACTCATTCAGACCCAGCGCGCCCTGGGAAACTGGGCGGACTACGTCAAAGAGAACCCGACCGATGTGCGCCGCGCCTATGTCGCCACCGGGACCGCGCAGCAACTGGTCGGTCATACCCTCCTGGGTGCACCCGCCACAGCGCGCGCCTACCGGGTGGACGGCAAGACACCCCCGGCCTGGCAAAAAGGCGCACACGCCCCGCTTATCGGCTCTCGCCCGGACGCGCTGGATACCCTGCCACGGACCCCGACACCAGGCATTAATAAGGGTGACTAATCGATGCAGGTCAGTATCAAACTCTTTGCCAATCTGCGCAAAAAACTGCCCAAAGGCTCTCTGGGGAAAGCCACGCTTGATCTCACCGAGCAGGCAACCATCAATGATCTGATTCACCAGCTCGACATTCCGCTCGACCTGGCCCAAATGGTCCTGGTCAACGGCGAGCAAACCCGGGAGTTCGATCAGGCGCTCGCGGACGGCGACCAGGTCAGCATCTTCCCGCCGGTAGCCGGCGGGAGCGGATAAAGGTCTCAGGCGAAAAAACGGAGCAAGCGATGCAACCCGTACCGCAGTCTGGTGCCGCGACAATCGAAGATCTGTATCGCGTGCCGGACAATGGGAAAGCTGAGTTGGTGAATGGAGAGTTGATACCCCTGGCACCCACTGGGGATGAGCCAGGCTATGCCGGTGACGAGATATTTGTGTCTTTGCGAGCCTATACGAAACGTGTTGGTCGGGGTCGGGCGGTGGGCGATAATAAGGGTTTCCGCGTCAATCTTCCCCAGCGCCAATCGTTCAGTCCTGATGCCGCCTTCTACACTGGCCCGCGTGCGGGCATGCGATTTTTTGACGGCGCGCCCGTTTTTGCGGTTGAAGTCCGCAGCGAGCATGACTACGGACCCCAGGCCGAACTGGAGATGGCAGCCAAACGGGCCGATTATTTTACCGCCGGAACGCTGGTGGTCTGGGATGTCGATTTGCTGAGTGACAACGTTGTGCGTGTGTATCGCTCCGACAACCCCGATACGCCGACCCTCTATCAGCGGGACGAGACTGCCGAAGCCGAACCCGCCGTTGCCGGCTGGACAATGGCGGTCAATGACCTGTTTTTCTAACCCGCTTTTTCACTTCCGCCCGCCTTCAGCGGGGAATAATCGGCAGCACCACATGCGAGGGATGCGCCTCGTCATGAAAGACGTGCTGCAGGGCCGGCTCCAGGCGACTGGCCTCGCCGCTGGCCTCGCCGGTTTGCGGGTTGCGATCAAAACGCGGAAAGTTTGAACTGGCGATGTCAAGCCGAATACAGTGACCCGCTTTGAAAACATTGCTGGTCGCCCATAGGTCTATGGTAAACGCGTAGACTTCATCTGGCTTGAGGAGCGTTGCCTGTACCTTTGATGCACGGTAGCGGCCACGCATGATCCCGTCCGTCAGGTTCTGGGCGTATCCTTCGGGATGCACGTCCACCAGCTTGGCCGTAAAATCCGTATCCATCGCGCTGGTGGCCGCATACAGGGTCAGCGTGACAGGTCCGGTGACCTCGACATCCTGCTCAAGGACGGGGGTGGTGTAGACCAGGACGTCTTCCCGCTCTTCCACGGAACGTTGATCGAACGCCCCGCCGGGAACGGCCGCCGGCCAGCAGCATAACCCGCCGCCTTTGGTCGGAACGGGATGACGCGGGTCGGAGACGAAGACGTCCGCGGGTTCGCTGCGCGGGGCCGCGGGGCTCAGGCTGCCGGCACCACGCAGGCTGTTCGCGTTGCCGGCACTGTGCAAATAGTAGGGCGTGTACTGCGTCCGAGCCAGCGGCCATTCGTTCTCGTTCCGCCACACATTCTCGCCCATGACGAAAATACGCACCGGCGGCTCTTCCAACAGACCGTTCTGTTTGCCCTTGAGCCAGTAGTCAAACCAGCGCAGGTGCAGCCCGTCCAGGCCCGCGGCCAGTTGCGTCGTTGAGAGCCCGAAATTCGCCTCACCAACGATATTGCTCAGCGGCAGCGCATGGTGCCACGGACCGATTACGAGTTTCTGGCCGTCGCGCGCCGCCGGCGTAGCCCCGCGTTCGCGCATCCCCAGATAATTGCGAATGGTGCCGCCCAGGAAGATGTCGTACCAGCCGCCGACATTACACGCCGGAACCGGAATCGTGTCATGCCGGTTCTCGATATTGAGCTGCGCCCAGTAGTCGTCGTCATCAGGATGGGCCAGCCAGTCGTAAAAGTACGGCGCAGACTGCTGAAAGAACGGAAAATCTTTGAGCGGCAGGTGGCGAAAGGCCTCACACATATCGTCGATCCCGGACAGGAGCTGTCCGACCGCGTCCCGCAGTTCGGGCCGTTCTCTGGCCAGCCGCATGGCTGTATCGGGCGCCAGGCCGGTCATGGTCCAGCTTGCGTTAAACCCCAGCGCAAAGGCGCCGCCCTGATACGCCCAGCCTTCGTGATAATCGGACGCCGTAATCAGCGGGAAGATCGCTTTCAAATGGGGCGGCCGGCTCAGCGCAGCCAGCCATTGGGTGGCTCCAACATAGGACGCGCCATACATGCCGACGTTGCCGTCCGACCACGGCTGTACGCCACACCATTCAACCGTGTCATAGCCGTCGGCTATATCATCCCGAAAGGTGTAAAACTCGCCGTCCGAGGCGTAGCGTCCGCGCGAGTCCTGGATAACAACGGCATAGCCCGCGCTGGCGGTCCGAATAATATCGAGCATGAGCATGGCAATCGTCGTCAGCCCCTTGTCGTACGGGGTCCGCTGCAAGATAACCGGATGCCTTCCCGTTGCCGGACGATAGACATCGGCGCGCAGCAGCGTGCCGTCCCGCATGGGGATGGCTACATCTCTTTCAACCGTCAGGGTAGACTCGCTCGTGGTCTCGCTCATAGGGGCCTCCTTAATTTCCCGACACGCTATCGACCCGCCCAAACAGGGCCGCCAGCCGCTCACAGTCCGCCGCCGGCAGCGGTTCTTTGAGCAGAGCGGCAATATTCTTCTTGAGATGCTCGACACTGCCGGTGCCGGTCAGGACGCTGTCCATTCCGGGCTCATACCGACAGTAGCGGTAGGCCGCCTCGGGAATCGTTTCGGCTTTGCCCGTGTCGGTCAGAAAGCCGAGCAGGTCCGGTATCTCGCACAGGGCGGGATCGATCTGGTTTTTGTGTCTGAGTTCGGTCAGAATTTTTTTCAGGTGGGCCGGTCGGCTGAGCGCCTTCCGCACGGCGAACATGCCCATGGTGCCGATGTTCTTGGCCTGGGTGTGGGGAAACACCCGCTGGCGGGCGGATTGGTTCAAAAAATTAAACCCTATCATCATCACGTCCCAGCAGTCGTCCTGAAGCGCCTGCTCGGCCATCGCGTGCTGCGGGTCGGGAATAAAGGCTTCGGTCACACCGACAAAGCGGACCTTGCCCTGCGCTTGCATCCGCAGCAGTCCGGGTAAGAGCGTGTCGCGGGCGTATTGATATTGCCCAGCCCGTACGCCGTGCAGATAAAAGACATCGACATAGTCGGTCTGTAAGCGCTTGAGGCTGTGTTCCACGCCCCGCCGGAGTTCAGCGCTTGGGTCGTCACTCTCACGGTCCGGACACAGCTTTTTCGTGGAAATGACGAGTTGGTCCCGAGCGACAGCCTGTATCGCCTTGCCCACAATACTCTCAGTCCCATAGGCTTCGGCAGTGTCAATCAGGTTGATTCCCAAATCCAAGGCTTGGCGAACGACCTGAATGGATTCTTGCTCGGTTCTGCCGGTTTTCTGTCCCAGTCGGCTGTGGCCGCCGCATCCCAAACCAGCCACGCTGACCTTGAGACCGGTTCGTCCGAGGGTGGTGTATTGCATATATTATGTATTCCCCGCGCACTGGAATTCCCAAACCATATGCTCCCTCCCCTCTTTTCTGCAAGACGTTCAATGCAGATGTCCAATCGAGATATTCAATCGGGGAAAGAGAACGTCTTGCTTTTCGGCCAGTCCGGCGCTATGGCCAGGAGAACGGTTGAGTCATCCACACCAAAGGAAGGGAGTTACACATGGCGAATAAAGATTTTGAGGTCAAACAAATTCTCAAGGCGTATCGGCAGGGGCTGATCTCGGACGAACTCTTTGCCGAACAGATGCAGGACATTGGGGAGAACGGCGCGTCAGGCGGGCTTGATGTTGCCAACGTCTTCGACCACCGCGGGAGTGAGATTGCCAAGCTCCAGGAAACCCCGCTGAGCCAAACCGTGGCCTTCACCCTGCCGGCCGGCTATAGCAACGACACCGAGAATACCCATAAGGGCGACCAGATTATTTATGTCGTCGAGGGCTGTGCAACCGCCAAGGTGTCCGGCACAGAGCAGGATATCAAAGCCGGCGATGTGCTCATGATCCCGGCCGGCGCTCCGCATACGCTGCGGACCGGGAACGAATCCTTCTTTGGCTTTACCATCCTGGCGCCACCGGAACTGTAGCGGCTCTCAGACGGCCGCTTCGACAAGACCAGGGGGCGCAGCCGGCTGCGCCCCTACGCCAAGGCCCGGATCACCTCGTCCGAGGTACACACCGTGGTCAGCCCGCCCAGCGCTGCGCCTAGAATAACCCCATGCGCCTCTTCGGTCGTGGCCGCACAGCAGTCTTCGGGAATGAAGATATGATAGCCCCGGTCGGTGCCATCCCGGGCCGTGCCTTCGACCACGCCATCCGTGGCGATACCGGTCAGCACCAGGTGGGTGCGGCCTTGGGAATTGAGAATGGCTTCCAGAGGACTGGCGTAAAAGGAACTCACCCGCGTTTTGGTAATCACCAGGTCTTCCGGCTCGGGGGTGAGGTCGGCATGGATCTCAGCCCCCCACGTCCCGTCCTGCAAGGCTTCCAGTTGCTTGATGCCCTGAAAGACCCGCACGTGCTCCAGCAAGTCGGCGTAATCCGGCCGGTAGGCGTGTCGTACATGGATGATCGGCACCTGAGCCGCCCTGCCCGCGGCAGCCAGGGCGCTGATATTTCCCAGGATGTTCTTTTCCTTAATGAGCCTGGGCATAGCCCCGCCAGTCAGGTGCCCGCCAAATTTGCCGTCTTCATGCACAATATCGTTCTGGCAGTCCATCACCAGAATGGCGGTTTTCTCTTTCGGTAGCGTCAGATCGCTCATTCGACCCTCCTCTTTTTTGCGCCCTGTCGTGTATCCGGCGCATTTACTTTGACCCTATATCAATAATGTTGTGATCTGTCGCGCCGGCGTGTGACAGCTCGGATACATCACCTTATTTCAGATTGACAGACCGGGATATCCTCTATCTAATCGCGGCTGATGAGAGAGCCAGCTTCCTTGGACGACCCCAAGAGCGAGGGCGGGCGAGCAGACCGCGACGAACGGATCTTCTATGGCTGGCTGATTGTCGGCGTCCTGTTCTTTATCTCCATCATCGACGGGGGGTTCACCTATACCTTCTCGACCTTTCTGAAGCCGCTCACCCAAGAGTTCGGCTGGTCACGCGCCGAGACCGCCACGGCCTTCTCGCTGTATTTGCTGGTGGCCGGCCTGGTTCTGCCCGCCTGGGGCTGGCTCATCGACCATATCGGGGCCCGCTGGGTCTTTCTGCTGAGCGCCCTGATTGACGGCGTGGCTCTGTTCCTGCTCAGCGCCGTCCACAGCCTGCCCGGCTTCTACGCCTTATACCTGTTCTTAGGGGTGGGGCTGGCCGGCATCGGGCCCATGCCCGTGGGCAAGGTCATTACCCAATGGTTTGTGGCCAAGCGGGGTCTGGCGATGGGTATCGCCCTGGTCGGGGCGAGTGGTGGCGGGCTGGTGCTCGTCCCGCTGTGCGGTTTTTTGATCGCCGAGTTTAGCTGGCGGGTGGGCTATCAGGTCCTGGCCGGCCTGTCCCTGTTCGGCATGCTGCCCCTGGTCTGGTTCTTTGTCGTTAACTCCCCAGAGGAAAAGGGCCTCACACCCCTGGGGCAGGATAGCCCGACAGCGCCTCACGCACCGCTGGAGCCAGAACATGAGGCGCGGGACTGGACGCTCAGACAAGCCCTGGCCACGCCAACCTTCTGGCGTTTAGGGGCCGCATTCTGTCTGGGGCTGATGGCGGCAGGGGCCGTACACGCCCACCAGGTCGCCTTTTTTCAGGATGTCGGCTATAGCCTCGAATCGGCTGCGACGATTACCGGCATCTCTCTGGGCATGAGTATGGCCGGACGGTTTCTGGCCGGCTGGGTCAGCGAACACGTCCGCCACCCACACGCCATCCTGGCCGGCTGTCTGGTCATGCAGGCCGCCGGCATCGGGGTCTTGCTCTTGCTGGAGAGTCTCGGGTTCTGGGCGCTGGCGCTGTTCGTGTCGCTCTTCGGACTGGGCTATGGCGGCATGATTGTGCTGTGGCCTTTGATCGTCGGGCATAATTTTGGTCGGCAGGCTTTTGGAGCCATTGCCGGTGTGCTGGGGACCTTGGGGCTGAGTATCGGCGGCGCGCTGGGACCCGTCATTGCCGGCGTGTTATACGATAACACCGGCAGTTATGACTGGGCATTCGTGTCTTGCGTCGGCGTGTTTTGTATGGGCGCCGGGGCCGCGGTCGTGGCGCCGGAGCCACAGGCGGTGTAGAGCGGTTTGCAGTTGTGTGGGGCTCCAGACAAGAGGAGAGCTCATCCTAGAGCAAATCACGATGCTGTGTAGCGCGTCTCTCTCCTCCTTGAGGAGGGCGGGCTTCCAGCCCGCATGGCGGCCAGGATGGCCGCCCTCCCAGGCGGGGAGCCCCCCCCATCCCCTCCCTGGCCGCTTGGGGCCAGCCCTTGTCTTTCCCGACGAGCGCGGACGGGCACGGCTACAACTTAGCGTGCAACGCGCTAGCCCTTGTATGCTGACATAACAGGGGGAGGGGTAGGGTCAAAAATCAGGGCTTACGGTTAGGTTGTAACACCAAGATACACATACAAGATTGACGCGGCAAAGCTTGAAACGCTGCGGACAGCATGAAGTCTGCCCCACTTCTCAAGCAGCACTTGGGTTCCTTCTGAGGTGCGGTCGCGCGCTGGGTCAAGCAGCCGCTTGTTCGTCGGCATGATGCCTAAGAAAGTGAACGGCACGACGCTGAAGATGAGGCAAGCCCCCACGAACCAGAGCCCTGCCCCCCCGTTTATCGCTACCGCAACGCCTGCCAGTGTTGCGAGAAGCGCGAGAGAAGCTTGCATAACTGCGGCGCGCTTGTAGCTTGGCCCAAAAACAGTGGCGGCGAGTTCCGTTCCACATGCGAGGCGGGCCGGATGCTCCACCACAGTACCGTAAATCGCAGCACCAGCAAAAATCGAGCATGCAAGGATAGCGATAATTTCTAGAATTTCCACACTCGCCTCACAAAACGGCCTCCCAGTCCTGTCAGGTTTTAACCAGTGGCCCGTGGTCCGCGCAGCAACCGACCGGGCAGGGCGCCGGTGTGTTCGTTGTGACGCAAGACGGTCTCGCCGTTCACGACGGTGGCCAGAAAGCCCTGCGCCTGTTGCTTGAGTCGCCGCGCGCCAGCCGGCAGATCGTAGACGACCTCCGGTAACTGCGGTGCGACGCTCTGGGGATCGAAGATCACCACATCGGCGTTCCAGCCCTCACGCAACAACCCTCGTCCGCTCAGACCCCAGTGCGAGGCCGGTACGAAACTCAACTGGCGCACCGCCTCTTCCAGGGTCAGCGCCTGCTTGTCCCGAACCCAGTGACCCAGGACATGGGTTTGGAGGGATGAGTCCATGATCTGGGAGACATGCGCCCCGGAATCTGAAAACGTGATAACCGAGCGCGGGTGGCGCATCATTGCCAGCACATGCTCTTGATTGTGGTTGACGAGCGGTTGCAGGAAGAATTGTTTCAAGCCTTGCTCCAGGGCCAGATCGATAAACACGGCGACCGGGTCCTGCTGACGCTCCTCGGCAATCTCGGCGATCGAACGGTACGGTGGAGTGGCAGAGTCCATGACAAACAGCCACTTGAAATTCGCCGCGCGCGGCTCTGCGCCGACCCCCTTGTGCGGATTGCGCGGCGCGTGGTGGACGGCTGCAATCAGCTTGCGGCGGGTTTCCGGATCACGCAGGGCGGCTTCCTGGGCGGCTAAGGGGAGTTTTCTGATATCGCTCCACACGGGCAGGGTATCGAACGGCGTGGCCGTCTCGAAGGACAGCACGACATTCAGCGGGCGACTATGCACCTGGATGAACATCCGCCCGCCGGCCGCGGCGGTTTCATCGGCCAGGGCAAAGAACGGCTGCCACATATTGGGCGCCTGGCGGCTGCTGAACATGCCAAACGTGACCGGCACGCCGGTGTCAACGGCCAGCGCTTTGAGGCGGCCCAGATACTCATCAATCCGCTCAGGGTCGAAGCGGGCATCTTCGTTGGCAATTTCAAACACACCGGCGTTCAGCTCACCCATGACGCCCACCAGTTGGCGCACTTCCGCCCAGGTCGCCAGGCGGCTGGCGACCGGTTGACCGTCCGGCGTCTGATGGTTGTGGGTGCGTGAGGTGCTCAGTCCGATAGCGCCGGCCTGAATAGCAGCCCGCAGTTCGCGCTGCATGGCCTCCAGGTCCGTCGGGCTCGCCTGGTGCGTAAATGCGCGCTCACCCATGACATGGGTCCGCAGCGCCGAGTGCCCGATATAGGCGGCATAGTTGATGCCCTTCGGCAGCGCCTCAACCGCATCCAGGTATTCCGGGTAGGTGGTCCAACTCCACGCAATACCGGCTTCCATGGCTTCCGGGGCAATATCTTCTGCCCGTTCAAGGTTGCGCATCACCAGCAGTTTGTCCTGCTCGGCACACGGGGCGAGCGAGAAACCGCAATTCCCCATCACCACACTGGTGACGCCGTGCCAGCAGGAACACGTCCCCAGCGGGTCCCAGAACACCTGGGCGTCCATATGGGTGTGGGCATCGACAAAGCCCGGGGCGACCACATGCCCCTCGGCATCAATCACCTCGTGGGCACCGTCGCGGATTCGGCCGATGGCCGCGATTTTTCCGTGGCTGATACCCACGTCGGCCCGAAAGCGGGGCAGTCCTGAGCCGTCAATAAGCGTACCGTTTTTGATGAGCAGATCGTATTGCATGCCTCCTCTATAAACGATGCGGAAGCTCGAAAGCAAGGCATGGAAAACCGGCCGGATCTGACGTAGAGTATGCACAACGAAGAGCAAGCAGTTGAAGCGTAACCAGTTAAGGAGGGAAATCTCATGTCAGAGTATCCACTCATTTCAGCCGACTCCCATTTCGTCGAGCCGCCCGGCATGTGGGCCGAGCGCATGGATCAAAAATTTCGCGACCGTGCTCCGCGCACCGTCAAGGGGCTGAACGGCCGCGCCGGGGAGTGGTTCGTGTGTGAGAATATCACCCCGATGTCGGTCGCCGGCTTCTTTGGGGCGGGCGTGCCCTCACCGGAACTGCCCGAACACAACAAAAAGGGTTTTGATCAAGCCCCCAAGAGCGTCTGGGACCCCGCCTATCGGATCGCGGACCAGGACCGCGACGGCGTCCGGGCGGAGGTCATTTACACCTCCATGGGTATGCCGCTGTTCGGCCTGGACGACGCGGAACTGCGCTATTCCTGCTTTCGCGCCTTTAACGACTGGGCCACCGAGTATTGCAGCTACGACCCGAAACGCCTCGTCCCGCTGGGCCTGATCACGCTGGAAGACATTCCGCTGGCCGTGGACGAACTGCAACGCATCGCCAAACAGGACATGCGGGGCGCCATGATCTGGGCGGAACCGCCGGACGACCGTCCCTATAGCCATCCCGACTATGAGCCCTTTTGGGCGGCCGCCCAGGATCTCAATATGCCGCTCTCGCTCCACATTCTCACCGCCCGGAGCGGCACGGGCGCAAACCAGGCGAGCGGCAAGGGTTTTCTGCTGTCCCTGGCGACCCTCCATCACCAGATTGAGCGCTCGATTTCCGAGCTGGTCTATGGCGGCGTGCTTGAAAAGTTTCCCGGCCTGAAAATCGTCTCCGCGGAAAACGACGTCGGCTGGATGGCCTATTTGATGTATCGGCTCGACATCGTGCAGCATCGCTTGGGCGCACTCGGCAATATGGACCTGCCCATGCGCGCCAGTGATTATGTCAAGCGTCAGGTGTATGCGACCTTTATCGCCGACCCGGTGTTCGTGGATTCGCTCCATCGCTACGGCCCGGACAACACCATGTGGTCGTCCGACTATCCGCATACCGCGGCAACCTTTCCGCGCTCGCGGGAGATCGTCAACAAGCGTCTGGGCGCACTTCCCGAAGAAGATTTGCGCAAGATCGTCCACGATACCGCCGCGCGCTTATACGGCCTGGAGTAAAGCCGAGCCGTTACCACTACCGGTTACAACATACAGACAAGGCTGAGGGCACGCTCTCGGCCTTATTATATTTGCTAGAGAAAGAGTTATACCTACGATAGAAAGAGCATGACATGAAACTCTCACAGCCCCGCATCAGCCCACTCACCGCAGACGAATGGACGGACGAACAACGCGCCTCACTTGAGGCCCGCTCCCGTGAGGGACGGGTGTATAATGTGATTGGTACGCTGGCGCGCCATTGGGAAGCCTCGAAAAAATTCCAGGTGTGGGCCTACCACATCATGGGCGAGACCTCGACCCTGGTCCCCAGAGAGCGCGAGTTATTGATCTTGCGTATCGGCTGGCTGTGTCAGGCCGAATACGAATGGGGCCAGCACGTGATTTTCGGCAGAGAAGCCGGTCTGACGGACGAAGAAATCGCGCGGATCAAAGCCGGCCCGGACGCAGACGGCTGGGAGCCGTTTGACGCCAGCCTGCTGCGCGCCGCGGACGAACTGCACGCAGACGCGTTTATCAGCGACGCCACCTGGGCGGCCCTGAGCGAACGCTATACGACCCAGCAACTCATGGACGTGGTCTTCACCGTCGGCCAGTACAATATGGTCTCCATGGCGCTCAATTCCTTCGGCGTCCAACTCGACGACGGCGTCGCCGGATTCTGACGGTGCCCTTTGGAAGAATAGGCCAAAAATAAGGCTCTCACCCGGAAACCAGTTGCCTCGCCGTGGATTTTCTCGCCCTAGACCTCGAAGTCGGACGGCACGACAATCGCATTCATGCCTTTGGCGCGGTGCGCGCCCGCAGCGGTCAATCCCTGACGTTTCGCCGCGGCGACCTAAACGCGGCCCTGGCAAACCTGGACGCATTCGCCAAGGGTGCGGATTATCTGCTGGGCCATAATCTGATCGCGTTCGACCTGCCTCATCTGAGCACGGCAAAACCCGACCTGCGGCTGCTGCGCCTGCCGGCGGTGGATACCTTGCGGCTCAATCCCCTGGCTTTCCCCCGCCACCCCTATCACCATCTGGTCAAGCACTATCAGGACGGGCAACTCAAACGCGGCCGCGTCAACGACCCGGAACTGGACGCTCGCCTCTGCCTGGACGTTTTCAGCGACCAGCAAAAAGCGCTGAGTGAAACGGCCCCCGACTTGCTGACCGCCTGGCACTGGCTGACCAGCGCGGATGATAGTGGGGTCGGCTTTGACGCTTTTTTTACGGCCCTGCGAGGGGCGGCCCGACCGTCCCACGTCGATGCCTATAGGGCGGTCCGCGACCGGCTCGCAGGTACGACCTGTCTCACCCAGAGCCGCGCGGTGCTGCAAGAAGTCCTGACGGATACGGCCGGCAACGGCTGGGGGCTGGCCTATGCGCTGGCCTGGCTGTCGGTGGCCGGCGGGAACTCCGTCATGCCCCCCTGGGTGCGGCATCAGTTCCCCGAAGCCGGGGTGCTGGTACGCCGGTTGCGCGACACGGACTGCACCAGCCCCGCCTGCGAGTGGTGTCGGGAACGGCACGACGCCCGCAGGGAGTTGACCCGCTGGTTTGGGTTTGCGGACTTTCGTCCGGAGCCCAGCGACCAGGACGGTCGGCCCATGCAACAGTCCATTGTCGAGACGATCATGGCCGGACGACACGTGCTGGGCATTTTGCCGACCGGTACCGGCAAATCCCTGTGCTATCAAATCCCGGCCCTGTCCCGGTACGACAAGACCGGCGCGCTGACCGTGGTCATCTCGCCGCTGGTGGCGCTCATGGCCGACCAGGTCACCGGCCTGGAAGCCCACGGCGTCGTGTCCGGCGTGACCATCAACGGCATGTTGTCCATGCCCGAGCGCGCCGCGGCCCTGGAGCGGGTGCGCCTGGGCGATGCCAGCATCCTGATTGTCTCACCCGAGCAACTGCGCAGCCGAGCTGTGCGCCGCGTCCTTGACCAACGCGAGATCGGCACCTGGGTGCTGGACGAGGCGCATTGCCTGTCACGCTGGGGCCACGACTTCCGGCCCGACTACCGCTACGTGGCTCGCTTTATCCGCGAGAAGGCACCCGACGGACAAATAGTCTGCCTGACGGCAACGGCCAAGCCCGAGGTGCGGGAAGACATCCGTAGCCACTTCCGTGACAAGCTCGGCGTTGACCTGACCGTCTTTGACGGCGGCGCTCAACGCACCAACCTGGAATTCGTGGTTGTGCCGACGACGGGCGGCGAGAAGTTCGCTCATATTCACCAAATCTTGACCGCGGACCTACCGTCGGACACGCCCGGCGGCGCTATCGTCTACTGTGCTACACGCGCCCAAACCGAAAATATCGCCCAGTATCTGTGCGCCAAGAATATCGACGCGGCCCACTTCCACGCCGGTCTGTCACCGGAGACCAAGAAGAACGTACAGCAGCGCTTCATCTGCGGCGACATCCGGGTGATCGTCGCCACCAACGCCTTCGGCATGGGCATCGACAAGCCGGATGTGCGCTTGGTCATTCACGCCGATATTCCCGGTTCGCTGGAAAACTATGTGCAGGAAGCGGGCCGAGCCGGACGCGACCGGGCAAGGGCGCGCTGCGTGCTGCTCTACACGACCGATGATATCGAGCGACAGTTCGGTATGTCGGCCCGTTCGCGGCTGACCCGGCCAGAAATCCACGCCATCCTCAAGGCGCTGCGCAATCTGGACCGCAAGAAGCGCCTGAACGGTCAGGTCGTCGCCACCGTGGGAGAGATTCTGGGCGAGGACGAGGACGCCGCGTTCGAGCGCGACTCCGCGACCGACGACACGCGTGTGCGGACCGCCATCTCCTGGCTGGAGGAAGCCGCATTATTGACCCGTGAGGAGGACCGCGTGCAGGTCTTCCCGTCCTCCCTGCGAGTCGGCTCACTGGAAGAAGCCCGAGCCAAGCTGGCCAAGGCCACCGTTACGACCGACTATCGCAAGCGCCTATTGGCCATTACCGCGAGCGTGATCGATGCCGACCCCGACGAGGGCATTTCTACCGACGAGTTGATGACAGTCTCCGGGCTGCCCGCGGAACAGGTACGTCGTGCCCTGCACGACCTGGAGCGGCTGGGGATCGCCACCAACGACACCGTACTGACTGCCTTTGTCCACGCCGGGGTCCAGCGTGCCTCGCTAAAACGCTTTGACGAATCCGCGGACCTGGAGCGCGCCCTTATCGTCGCCCTGCAAGAAGCGGCCCCGAACATGCAGAAGGATGACACCTCAACGCTGCACGTGCGCCTCGCCACCCAACGGCTTAAGGACGCCGGTCACACCTCCGCCCTACCGGAACGCGTGGTACGTATTCTGCGCGGTCTCGCCCTGGACGGACGCGGCGAGGAGGGAGGCCGGGGCAGCCTAGGTCTGCGCGGCCTGGGCCGGGAGGCCGTACAGATCACGCTTCAGCGCGAGTGGACCGCGCTGATAGAGACCGCGGAGCGGCGTCGGACCGCGGGCCGGGTGCTGTTGGACCACCTGCTCGCCAGCCTGCCGCCAGGAAGTCGAGGCACGGACCTGTTAGCCGAAACAACCCTCGGCCAACTGCTGAACGCGATTCGGTCTGACCTGGAGTTGAAGACTACGATCAGGAATCCCGAACGACTGCTGGACCGTGCCCTGCTGTGGCTGCACGAACAGGAAATCATCCGTCTCAATAAGGGATTGGCCATCTTCCGCCCCGCCATGTCCATCCGTTTGAGTCAGGAACAGCGCCGCTTCACCAACACCGACTTCACACCGCTCAAACTTCACTACCAGGACCAAGTGCTCCAGATTCACGTCATGGCGGAGTATGTCCAGCGTGGCTTGCGGGCCATGACCGACGCGCTGGCTCTCGTCATGGACTATTTCAATCTCAAGCAACAGGACTTTTTGCGCCGCTGGCTACCCGACCGCGACAAGGAATTTACACGCCAGACCACGCCGGGATCGTGGCGGGCCATTGTAGAAAACCTGAGAAATCCCGTTCAGCAGCGCATTGTCGCCGACGAGCGGGAACAGACCAGCGTCCTGGTGCTGGCCGGCCCTGGCTCCGGCAAGACGCGAGTCCTGGTTCATCGGATTGCCTATTTATTGCGCGTGCGACGTGAAAACCCGCGCGGCATTCTGGCGCTCGCCTATAATCGTCATGCCGCGGTAGAGATTCGCCGCCGCCTGGCCGACCTGCTCGGCGACGATGCCCGTGGCGTGACCGTGCTCACCTGTCACGGCTTCGCCATGCGGCTGGTGGGCGCCAGCTTCAGCGGGCGCGCGGAACGCCTGGACAACGACGCCTTCCGAGAGATACTCCGGCAGGCGGTGGACCTGCTGCGGGGCGCAGGGCTGCCAGCGGACGACGCCGATGAGCAGCGGGCGCGGCTGTTGGCTGGTTTCCGCTGGATACTCGTGGACGAATACCAGGACATCGGCCCGGAGCAATATGAGTTGATCTCGGCCCTGGCCGGCCGCACCCTGGCCGACGAGGACGATAAGCTCAGCCTGTTTGCCGTGGGTGACGACGACCAGAACATCTACGCTTTCGACGGCGCGTCGGTCGAGTTTATCAAGCGTTTCGAGGTAGACTATCGGGCCAGACCGGCCTTCCTGACGGACAATTACCGCTCCACGTCCCATATCATTGCCGCGGCCAACACGGTCATTGCGCCAGCCGCACGGCGCATGAAATCCGACCATCCCATCCATATTGACCGGGCACGCGCCCAGCAGCCGCCCGGTGGGGTCTGGGAGGAGTTGGACCTCGTGTCGCGCGGACGGGTGCAGATTATCCCCATCCAGCGTGACCCGATATCACAGGCCCAGGGGGCAATAGCGGAGTTGCAGCGACTGTCCGCCCTGTCAGCGGACTGGGACTGGTCCGGCTGTGCGGTCATTGCCCGCAAGTGGCAATACCTGGAACCGGTACGCGCCGGCTGCGAAGTCCACGGCATTCCGGTCCAGATGGGTAACGAGGAAATTCCGGGGTTTTGGCGGCTGCGAGAGACCCAGGCGTTACTTGCCTGGCTACGCCAACGCGAAACCGACCTCGTGGACAGCAGCGTCCTCAACGCTTGGCTGGACGCCCAAGGCTCCAATCCCTGGGTCGAACTGCTGCGAGAAGCCATAGACGAATACGCCCTGGAAACCGGCGGGACGGAAACTCCGCTGGATCACTTCATCGAGTGGCTGGCGGAGTGGGGCCGAGACGTGCGCCGCCAGCAGCGCGGCCTGTTGTTGTTGAGCGCGCATCGCGCCAAGGGACTGGAGTTCGACCACGTGGTCGTTCTTGACGGCGGCTGGAACAGCCTCAGCCGCGGCGAAGACCCGGACGCACCGCGCCGGCTCTACTACGTGGCCATGACCCGCGCCCGGCAGACCCTGGCGCTGACCTGCTTTGAAAGACCCCATGCGTTACAGGCTATATTGCACGCTCACCCTTCGGTCCTGCACCGGTCCCCGGTCACACTGCCACCGCCCACCCCGGAGATGACAACCCGCTATCAGCGGCTCAGCCTGCGCGATGTCGATCTAGGCTTCGCGGGACGCCAGCCGGCCGGCAACCCGGTTCAGCGTGCCATCACCGCTCTTTCGCCTGGCGACCCGCTCCGAGTCCGTACCACGCAGCAGCCGTGGGCCTTGCTGGATCGCGCCGGTAACGTGGTGGGCCACCTGGCCAAAAGCTATACGCCACCGGCCGCCATGCGCTTGCGGTCGGCAACGGTCCTGGCCGTTGTGGCGCGCAGCCGTGCTGGTTCGGAGCCGCAGTACCAGGACACTCTCAAATGCGAGGAGTGGGAGGTCGTTGTACCAGAACTGGTGTTCCAGCGCACGAGCTGAGCCGTCCCGTTGTTTCGTTATGCGGAGGGTAGAAGGCGTTGGTATCCAGCACCCCGACAGGGACCTCAGCCACGCCGCACTCTTTGTTTCCGTGCCCGCCGTGCGGCTCTTATCTCTCGCTCTAGGTCTGCGGGCGTGACGACCTCCGCATTATTCTGAGGAGCTCGTGTCCGCATCGCGCGCACCGCCCGGCGGGCACGGGCAAACACGATTTCGCCGATATCCTCAAAGAGTGTGGCGTCACTGGTAGGAATCATAATGCTGCGGGGGACCCCATCCTTGGTGACCACCAGCGCCCCTTCCCGTTCAAGCTCCGCCCACACCTTCCCTGGCGCTGCGGTTAACATTCGTGAAGCGATGGTCTTCATGCACGACATTTAATTGACATGATATCGTGCGTCAAGAACGACAGCCACCTGCCTGCCTACCTGACGTTACGGTGGTGGGTAGAGTGTCGGATCAAAAATACTCAGCTCGGACTCGTAACCGGCTGGGATGATTTTGGAGACAGGAGTTTGGCAATTTTGCAGAGGTGAAGCGAGCAATTTGATGGCTCTATAGGCAGCTGTACTATCGGTTTCTTCATTTGGTTTGCCAACTCCAATTCTAGTTGCACCCACCGAGACGATCTTGCGCTAGACGAATCTAACAAGATCATCCAATCAGTGGACGAAATCGCTCGGCTCAACTGTGGCTCAAGGGGTTGTTCCAAGTCCAGTCTTTCAAAATCTATCCAAGGCCGGAGGCCAGCAGCCTGTACCATGTTTCGGACACACTGAGCGAAGGTCGCGTCAGCCCAAGAATAAGATATGAATATCGTTTGCTTATTGTGCATCATTGTTGAGTGGCGCTAGGAATCTCCCTTCGCCTTCAGTCTCGTTTTGGATAGCAAC
>CBDCKU010000001.1:0-9342 GCA_965218395.1 uncultured Binatia bacterium (SeqCode)
AACCAACGGCCATGTTGCTCTTAAACTTTGAGAGGCAGGGATCGTACGAGGTCAGCTACCCCCTTTACTCAGGCACGAGTTTGTATGGCAATGCAGGTTTTTACGCCTGACTTAATGCATAGTACTGGCCAGAACAATCCACTCATTTTGACGAACAAATGCAAGAATACACCGGACCTCCTCTGATATTATTCGCATCGCCCTGCAATTTTTCAAGGATGTATGAAGGAACTCGCGGATGCCGTACGCCGTTTCGGTACGAAATTGCGGTTTTCCAGGCGGCCCAGCCTAGGCGACGAGGTAGCCTTTGAGCCTGTTGCCCATCTCGCGCTCAAGGATTGCGGTTATCGCCGCCTTCAGCTCGTCGAGCGACCGGAAGAACCTGCCGGCAAGCCTCTTCTTCAGGTCCCTCCACACGGTCTCGGCAGGGTTCAGCTGCGGAGTGTAGGGCGGGAGAAACTCCAGCCCGACGTCGCCCCCGATGGACTCCACGTACTCCCTGACCGCCTTCGACTTGTGGTAGGAGGCGTTGTCAAGGACCATAGATGTGATTCGTAATTAGCCGATTTGCCGCAGTTGGGTGACCGGATGATGCCAGCAGGATCAAATACTGTCACTATCAGTCATAGATCATGCTAGGATTCGACAAACTGGCAAGCAATGCCAGAAGGTTCAGGATGCTGATGGGCATGTCTCTTCAAGAGTTTGATTTGTTGCTCACAAAAATGGAGAAGGCGCACCCTGAGGAGGAGAGAAAGAGGCTCTCCAAGCGGTCCCGACAGCGCGAGATCGGGGCAGGCCGCAGATTCGCGTTGGGTGTGCGGGATCGGACGCGGCTGCTCCTGTTCTACTACAGGACATGCGTTACCCAGGATGTGGCTGCAGAGGTTTTTGGAGTCGGTCAGGCCACCGTATCGCGCTCCATAGAGCAGATAGCGCCTGTCGTAAAGAAGTGCGTGCCCATACCGACAAAGCTCTACGCAAGGTCCAAGAGGGTACCCACGGTAGAGGAGCTCGAGGAACTCTTCCCAGGACTCGCGGCCCTCGTGGACGCATCAGAGCAACCGATACAGGGGCCGAAGCGGAAGGATATGGAAAAGTCCCACTATTCGGGCAAGGCTGGAAGACATACAGCCAAGACGCAGTATACCGTGAACGTTTACGGCCTGATCATCCACAACACCAGGCACTCCCCAGGATGCGTACACGACTTCAAGGTGTACAAGACGAAGCGCCCGACGTTCCCCATGAATCTGCCGAGCCGGGACGGTTCGGCCAGAGAGGGAAAGCGCGCGAACCTGCGGAGTTATGGCGACCGTGGGTATCAGGGAGCGCAGAAGGTAGACCCGGACGTGGAGGCAGTGCTGCCAATCAGGTGCAAACCTGGCAAAAAGCTCTCCCCAGAAGAGAGGGAGATCAACAGGCTACAGTCCAGGATTCGGGTCCGTGTGGAAAATGCGATCCGCCGGATCAAAACCCACCGGATCATGGGGGACAGATACCGAAATCCGCTGAAAAAGTACGACCGCATCAACGATATCGTGTGCGGACTTGTCAACCAGAGGGTGCTTTGGAGGGTGGCTCAAGCAACCTGACGGGGCGACCCGGAAAATCTGGGTAGAGGCGGCTTGATTTTTAATTACGGATCATGTCTCATGTTTCCAGCCATGCCTCAGCACCGATGGGCGCGTGCAGGCGGGATCCTGAGAAACGTCGGCTGGCTGTTGCGGAGTCTAGTACGGCATGTCAGGTACATGTTGCAGACTAGTAGCGTGTGTCGGTAGGCAATTCAGATTGTGATCAGACCATCGAGTGTCGGCTGACCCGAGTTTGGAGAAGAACCCGATTTGGCTAGTTTGTATGGAACGAATTTTGGAGTACCACTATACAACGGCCGTGCTGACGGCGTAGGTGTGGTCCGCCCCAGTCGGGGTCGGGCTGGAGAGCGGGTTGTCTGCGGCATCTGCGATGCCGCTGTCCTGTGTGATGTCTAGGTTGTAGGTGCCGTCCCGCGTGACCGAGACGGTAACAAGGTACGTGTCGCCGGAGCCTGTCAGCCCGGTCACGGGGCTGCCGGAGCCGCCATGGTCTATCGTGAGCGCCCAGCCGTTCAGGGTGCCGGTGTCTTCTCCCGCGTCGTCACGTACGCGCAGCGTCCAGTCGCCTGCGATCCCGGTGCCGCCAAAGTCAGGTGTGTACGTCCGATCTATGTCGTTTGCGGAGCCGCCGGTGTGGCTGTGCAGCGCCTGGACCGTGCCGTCGGGGGCGACGAGCTCCACCTTGAGATCGCCGATGTACGTATGCGTGATGTCCACTGCGACGGAGACGGCCGTGGCCGTCCCGGCGCGTGGAACTGTGATCGTGTCTGACACGGCTGGGGCGTTGTCGGGTATGGCGAGCGCCGGTGTGCTGGCCTGCGCGAACCGTCCGGAGGTGCTGCCGCTGCCGGTGCTGTCCGGGGACAGCGCAAAGTCGCCGGCATCCACGCCGGTGACGTCCTCGCTGAACGTGACCGCAAAGACAAGGGTCTGCGCGGAGGTAGCCTGGTCTGCCGGGTCGCTCCTCACGATCGACGTGACAGTCGGGGCGGTCGTGTCCGCGGATACCGTGCTGACGGCGTAGGTGTGGTCCGCGCCCGTCGGGGTCGGGCTGGAGAGTGGGTTGTCTGCGGCATCCGCGATGCCGCTGTCCTGTGTTATGTCTAGGTTGTAGGTGCCGTCCCGCGTGACCGAGACGGTAACAAGGTACGTGTCGCCGGAGCCTGTCAGCCCGGTCACGGGGCTGCCGGCGCCGCCATGGTCTATCGTGAGCGCCCAGCTGTTCAGGGTGCCGGTGTCTGCTCCCGCGTCGTCACGTACGCGCAGCGTCCAGTCGCCTGCGATCCCGGTGCCGCCAAAGTCAGGTGTGTACGTCCGATCTATGTCGTTTGCGGAGCCGCCGGTGTGGCTGTGCAGCGCCTGGGCCGTGCCGTCGGGGGCGACGATCTCCACCTTGAGATCGCCGATGTACGTATGCGTGATGTCCACTGCGACGGAGACGGCCGTGGCCGTCCCGGCGCGTGGAACTGTGATCGTGTCTGACACGGCTGGGGCGTTGTCGGGTATGGCGAGCGCCGGTGTGCTGGCCTGCGCGAACCGTCCGGAGGCGCTGCCGCTGCCGGCGCTGCCCGGGGACAGTGCAAAGTCTGTTTGGTTCACACCGGTGACGTCCTCGCTGAACGTGACCGCAAAGACAAGGGTCTGCGCGGAGGTAGCCTGGTCTGCCGGGTCGCTCCTCACGATCGACGTGACAGTCGGGGCGGTCGTGTCCGCGGATACCGTGCTGACGGCGTAGGTGTGGTCCGCGCCCGTCGGGGTCGGGCTGGAGAGTGGGTTGTCTGCGGCATCCGCGATGCCGCTGTCCTGTGTTATGTCTAGGTTGTAGGTGCCGTCCCGCGTGACCGAGACGGTAACAAGGTACGTGTCGCCGGAGCCTGTCAGGCCCGCTATGCTGCCCGCCCCGGTGCTGCCCGGGGACAGCGCAAAGTCGCTCAGATCCACGCCGGTGACGTCCTCGCTGAACGTGACCGCAAAGACAAGGGTCTGCGCGGAGGTAGCCTGGTCTGCCGGGTCGCTCCTTGCGATCGACGTGACAGTCGGGGCGGTCGTGTCCGCGGATACCGTGCTGACGGCGTAGGTGTGGTCCGCGCCCGTCGGGGTCGGGCTGGAGAGTGGGTTGTCTGCGGCATCCGCGATGCCGCTGTCCTGTGTTATGTCTAGGTTGTAGGTGCCGTCCCGCGTGACCGAGACGGTAACAAGGTACGTGTCGCCGGAGCCTGTCAGGCCCGCTATGCTGCCCGCCCCGGTGCTGCCCGGGGACAGCGCAAAGTCGCTCAGATCCACGCCGGTGACGTCCTCGCTGAACGTGACCGCAAAGACAAGGGTCTGCGCGGAGGTAGCCTGGTCTGCCGGGTCGCTCCTTGCGATCGACGTGACAGTCGGGGCGGTCGTGTCGACGGTGTAGGTGTGGTCCGCCCCCGTCGGGGTCGGGCTGGAGAGCGGGTTGTCTGCGGCATCCGCGATGCCGCTGTCCTGTGTTATGTCTAGGTTGTAGGTGCCGTCCCGCGTGGCCGAGACGTTCACGAGGTATTGGCTGCCGGAGCCCGTCAGGCCTGCTATGCTGCCCGCCCCGGCGCTGCCCGGGGACAGCGCAAAGTCGCCGGCATCCACGCCGGTGACGTCCTCGCTGAACGTGACCGCAAAGACAAGGGTCTGCGCGGAGGTAGCCTGGTCTGCCGGGTCGCTCCTCCCGATCGACGTGACAGTCGGGGCGGTCGTGTCGACGGTGTAGGTGTGGTCCGCCCCCGTCGGGGTCGGGCTGGAGAGCGGGTTGTCTGCGGCATCCGCGATGCCGCTGTCCTGTGTTATGTCTAGGTTGTAGGTGCCGTCCCGCGCGGCCGAGACGTTCACGAGGTACTGGCTGCCGGAGCCCGTCAGGCCTGCTATGCTGCCTGTCCCGGCGCTGCCCGGGGACAGTGCAAAGTCTGTTTGGTTCACACCGGTGACGTCCTCGCTGAACGTGACCGCAAAGACGAGGGTCCGCTCGGATGTTGTCGCCTCTGCCGGGTTGCTCCTCACGATCGACGCGACCGTCGGGGCGGTCGTGTCGACGGCGTAGGTGTGGTCCGCCCCAGTCGGGGTCGGGCTGGAGAGCGGGTTGTCTGCGGCATCCGCGATGCCGCTGTCCTGTGTTATGTCTAGGTTGTAGGTGCCGTCCCGCGTGGCCGAGACGTTCACTAGGTACTGGCTGCCGGAGCCTGCCAGGTTTGTCACGCTGCCTGTCCCGGCGCTGCCCGGGGACAGCGCAAAGTCTGTTTGGTTCACACCGGTGACGTCCTCGCTGAACGTGACCTCGAAGACGAGGGTCCGCTCTGATGTTATCGCCTCTGCCGGGTCGCTCCTCACGATCGACGCGACCGTCGGGGCGGTCGTGTCCGCGGATACCGTGCTGACGGCGTAGGTGTGGTCCGCCCCAGTCGGGGTCGGGCTGGAGAGCGGGTTGTCTGCGGCATCTGCGATGCCGCTGTCCTGTGTGATGTCTAGGTTGTAGGTGCCGTCCCGCGTGACCGAGACGGTAACAAGGTACGTGTCGCCGGAGCCTGTCAGCCCGGTCACGGGGCTGCCGGAGCCGCCATGGTCTATCGTGAGCGCCCAGCCGTTCAGGGTGCCGGTGTCTTCTCCCGCGTCGTCACGTACGCGCAGCGTCCAGTCGCCTGCGATCCCGGTGCCGCCAAAGTCAGGTGTGTACGTCCGATCTATGTCGTTTGCGGAGCCGCCGGTGTGGCTGTGCAGCGCCTGGGCCGTGCCGTCGGGGGCGACGAGCTCCACCTTGAGATCGCCGATGTACGTATGCGTGATGTCCACTGCGACGGAGACGGCCGTGGCCGTCCCGGCGCGTGGAACTGTGATCGTGTCTGACACGGCTGGGGCGTTGTCGGGTATGGCGAGCGCCGGTGTGCTGGCCTGCGCGAACCGTCCGGAGGTGCTGCCGCTGCCGGTGCTGCCCGGGGACAGCGCAAAGTCGCTCAGATCCACGCCGGTGACGTCCTCGCTGAACGTGACCGCAAAGACAAGGGTCTGCGCGGAGGTAGCCTGGTCTGCCGGGTCGCTCCTTGCGATCGACGTGACAGTCGGGGCGGTCGTGTCCGCGGATACCGTGCTGACGGCGTAGGTGTGGTCCGCGCCCGTCGGGGTCGGGCTGGAGAGTGGGTTGTCTGCGGCATCCGCGATGCCGCTGTCCTGTGTTATGTCTAGGTTGTAGGTGCCGTCCCGCGTGGCCGAGACGGTAACAAGGTACGTGTCGCCGGAGCCTGTCAGCCCGGTCACGGGGCTGCCGGCGCCGCCATGGTCTATCGTGAGCGCCCAGCTGTTCAGGGTGCCGGTGTCTGCTCCCGCGTCGTCACGTACGCGCAGCGTCCAGTCGCCTGCGATCCCGGTGCCGCCAAAGTCAGGTGTGTACGTCCGATCTATGTCGTTTGCGGAGCCGCCGGTGTGGCTGTGCAGCGCCTGGGCCGTGCCGTCGGGGGCGACGATCTCCACCTTGAGATCGCCGATGTACGTATGCGTGATGTCCACTGCGACGGAGACGGCCGTGGCCGTCCCGGCGCGTGGAACTGTGATCGTGTCTGACACGGCTGGGGCGTTGTCGGGTATGGCGAGCGCCGGTGTGCTGGCCTGCGCGAACCGTCCGGAGGCGCTGCCGCTGCCGGCGCTGCCCGGGGACAGTGCAAAGTCTGTTTGGTTCACACCGGTGACGTCCTCGCTGAACGTGACCGCAAAGACGAGGGTCCGCTCGGATGTTGTCGCCTCTGCCGGGTTGCTCCTCACGATCGACGCGACCGTCGGGGCGGTCGTGTCCGCGGATACCGTGCTGACGGTGTAGGTGTGGTCCGCGCCCGTCGGGTCTGTGTCGGCCAGCGGGTTGTCTGCGGCGTCTGCGATGCCGCTGTCCTGTGTGACGCCAAGGTTATAGGTGCCATCCCGCGTGGCCGAGACGGTAACAAGGTACGTGTCGCCGGAGCCTGTCAGGCCCGCTATGCTGCCCGCCCCGGTGCTGCCCGGGGACAGCGCAAAGTCGCTCAGATCCACGCCGGTGACGTCCTCGCTGAACGTGACCTCGAAGACGAGGGTCCGCTCTGATGTTGTCGCCTCTGCCGGGTCGCTCCTCACGATCGACGTGACAGTCGGGGGGGTGTTGGCACTGCCGGTAAGGGTTACCGTGAGGGCGCGCCAGTTGTTGCCGTTCTCGAATACCGAGTCGCCTGGCGCGTTCACGTTGACCGTGTACGAGTCCCTATCGGCATCAGTCGAGTTCATAATGAGCAGGCTCCCGTCGATCTCAAAGTGGCCCGAGTCTGCACCCGAGGCTATCCCGTACACGGGTCCGTGGCCGTCAAGCACTGCATTCTGCGCCGAGATGGTCCCTACCGTACCTGGCACGTCCGCCCTGTCTATGGACGTGCTGTTTATCGTGACGTACCAGTTGCCCAAGTTCTGGTCAAAGTCAGAGGCGCCGGAGAACATGCCGTCCATGTTGGTGACCGATGAGACATCCCAGTCGTTGAGGGGCTGGTTGAAGGAGGAGGCGCCGTAGAACATGAAACCCATGTCAGCCACCTGCGAGACGTCCCACAGGGAGAGATCCTGGTTGAAGGAGGAGGCGGTGTCGAACATGCTGTTCATGTCAGCCACCTTCGAGACGTCCCACGAGGAGACGTTCCCGTTGAAGGCGGTGGCGCCATAGAACATGGAATTCATGTCATCCACCTGCGGGACGTTCCAGTCGTTGAGATCCCGGTTGAAGGAGGAGGCGCCGTAGAACATGGAACCCATGTCAGCCACCTGCGAGACGTCCCACGGGGAGACGTTCCCGTTGAAGAAGGTGGCGTCCTGGAACATGCCGTCCATGTGGGTTACCTGCGAGACGCCCCAGTCGTTGAGATCCCGGTTGAAGGAGGAGGCGTCCCGGAACATGCCAGACATGCCGGTCACCTTCGAGACGTCCCAGTCGTTGAGATCCTGGTTGAAGGAGGAGGCGGTGTCGAACATGCTGTTCATGTGGGTCACCTGCGAGACGTTCCACGAGGAGACGTTCCCGTTGAAGGAGGTGGCGTCCCGGAACATGCTGTTCATGTTGATCACCTGCGAGACGTTCCAGTCGTTGAGATCCCGGTTGAAGGAGGAGGCGCCGTAGAACATGTAACCCATGTCAGCCACCTGCGAGACGTCCCACGGGGAGACGTTCCCGTTGAAGGAGGTGGCGTCCTGGAACATGTCGCCCATGTGGGTCACCTGCGAGACGCCCCAGTCGTTGAGATCCTGGTTGAAGGAGGTGGCGTCCCGGAACATGCTGTGCATGGAGGTCACACGCGAGACGTCCCAGTCGTTGAGATCCTGGTTGAAGGAGGTGGCGTCCCGGAACATGCTGTGCATGGAGGTCACACGCGAGACGTTCCACGGGGAGATGTCCCCGTTGAAGGCGGCGGCAGCGTGGAACATGTTAGGCATCTGGGTCACCTGCGAGACGTTCCACGGGGAGATGTCCCCGTTGAAGGAGGTGGCGTCCCGGAACATGCTGTGCATGTAGGCCACACGCGAGACGTCCCACGGGGAGATGTCCCCGTTGAAGGCGGCGGCAGCGTGGAACATGTTAGGCATCTGGGTCACCTGCGAGACGTTCCACGAGGAGATGTCCCCGTTGAAGGAGGTGGTGTCCCGGAACATGCTGTGCATGGAGGTCACACGCGAGACGTCCCACGAGGAGAGGTCCCCGTTGAAGGCGGTGGCAGCGTGGAACATGTTGTTCATGTGGGTCACCTGCGAGACGTTCCACGAGGAGATGTCCCCGTTGAAGGCGGTGGCATCGCGGAACATGCTGTCCATGTCAGGCACCCTGGACAGGTCAGGCGCGTCAGTCGCGCTGTACTCCATGTTGGAGGCGCCCCGGAACGCCGAGATCATCGTGGTCCATTCCATGTCGCCCCACTGATTAATGGATTGCAGCTTTTGCGCGTTTTCCGGATCGTCGCCGAGGTCGATCCCCACGAGGTCGCCGGTTATTCTGACCGTGTAGGTCCCGGGGGCCGCGTACGTGTGCCTCGCGCTGCCTGACGTGTCGTTGGAGAATGCGCCGTCTCCCCACACCACGTCGTAGGTGCCGGTCCCGGGGATGGTTATCTCCTCGTTGTCAGTGGTGGTCCTCCACGTGGTGACGAACGCGGAGTGTGTACTCCTGTTGTCGGCGCGCGGTTCCGAGTCGGCGCCGGCCGGCTGGAGGATCTCGACGCCCAGTGCTGCAGCTGCAAGGCACGAGGAGGCCACGACCACCATGACGATTAACGCTACGGGGATCGTGGGTTGCATCCCCGGCAAATCACCGCAACAAGGCGCGTTTCGGTTGCTTTAAATGACATAAACGCATGCATATATCACATTTTTTAGGCAACTATGTAATAAGTGTGATGAAATCCATAGTTAGTTGCACAACCCTGCCTAGAGCCGAAGTCCGGCACCCTCCCAATCTGCCAAAATTGGCCATACGTGTCTACAAACGGGGCATTCCGCACCAGATCAGGAAACATTAGCTAAAAAGTCAGCGATTTTTATCCGAAATGCAAAAAGATCACTGTTTTCTACCCGCAGGTATGGAAACGGACGCGAAGAAACCCGCCAAACAGAAATCGCGACTGCACATGACCTATGCCCAGAACGATGCGAGGTACATAGAGCAGGGAAAGACGCTGTTCCTGAGTCCCGACCCTGATTCCGCCAGGGATCTTGCCAAGATGAACAAGGGAAAGAACGG